>NZ_CANMNK010000001.1:0-82500 GCF_947499265.1 uncultured Roseobacter sp.
TCAACATGCGTCCACCCGTCCCAGAAACCATTTTAGAGAAAGCCCAAATTTGTGGCCCAGGATCAGGGGGCTAGACAGTTTGGATCAGAGTAGTTCCGGCGGAACTGCTTGAGCGCTTCGCCCTCAGGGCAGATGTACTGATTGTTCTCAGCATCCCATTCGAAGTCGGCGCAGGACCATGTGCCGTCGGTACGGCCAGCCTTGTCGATGAAGGGGATGTGCGGTGCGATGTTGCGCTTCACCAGCCAGTCCAGCATGGGACCAGAGCCGTAGGCGATGTCCGCGATCAGCCGTTCCGGGTGCAAGCCGAACTTGGCTTTAACGCGGTTCAGCATGGTCTTGGTTGAACCCACCTCAGCCTACCGGATCGATCTGGTCGCCTCAACATCGACGATGACACCATGATCCGTGTCGATCAGATAATTTTCTGAATAGGCAAAGAACGCAGGGCCTTTGCGTGCTGCTGTCCATTGGCTGGCAGGATCGGAAAAGGACATGAACTTGGGCTGCACTTCGCTGGCGGTCCCAAAGGCGGTCTCATCCAGCGTGTCGAGATACTCGCGGACTGCGCGAGGGACAGCTTCCACATCAATGCGGGTGGTGTCCCATTCTTCTTTGGGTGCTGAGAACTGTTTGTTGGCATCCGCCTCTATCAGGCTGGCATCAACGGCCATGCGCTGGCCACTGACAAGACCTTCCTCAATACAGCGTACAACCGTCGCCTCAAACAGATGGCGCAACAGTTCGCTATCCCGGAAGCGGCCGTGCCGGTTCTTAGAAAAGGTAGAATGATCCGGGATGCGATCGTTCAGATCGAGGCGACAGAACCAGCGATACGCTAAGTTCAAATGCACCTCTTCGCACAGCCGGCGCTCGGATCGGATGCCAAAGCAATAGCCCATAAGAAGCATCCGGATCAGCAGCTCTGGGTCAATCGATGGGCGGCCAGTGTGGCTGTAGAAATCAGACAAATATGCGCGGATGCTACTCAGATCGACAAACCGATCAATCGACCGCAGCAGATGATCTTGCGGGACATGATCGTCCAATGAGAACTCATAGAACAATGCCGCCTGTGCTTCCTGCCTTGGTCCCAACATCGCCAATCCCTCCAACTCATTGGATGAATTGAAGCAGCTACTTAGGTCTCGATCAAGGATGAGTTTTTCAACAGAATACGCCGCGAGGTGCAGGATGACCAGTCCGCTTTGGGCTACGAGCAGCCTAATCCACCGCAGCAGCAGTAACGTTTTGCATGGAACTCTGAGCCCAAAGTCACTGATGCTGCGCATCTTACCAATGTCCGTCCTTCAAGACTAACAGCGCGTTTTTTGTCTCGCTATTTACCGATCCGGCGATGATTGCTAATATGCGACTTAGCTGGTCGCGATCTACTGCTCGAAATTCGCTAGTAGTTCCGAAACGGCCTTCCCCTAAAATGGAGACTTGGCATGCGCCAACCAAATCTGCCTGCTGGCGGCACCTGTCGCTGTTCCGCGACCCAATTTGAAATCCTAGCCCCCCCTCTAATGACACTTGCTTGTCATTGTGTGGATTGCCAAAGGATGTGCGCCAGTACGTTTTCGCTGGGGGCGATGATCCCGGCGGACGGCTTCAAGATTGTGAAAGGTACGCCGGTTGCAAGACCGTTACCCGGCTCGCCGCGGCATCATTTCTTTTGTCCTATCTGTATGACTTTGATGTTTACCAAAGTCGAAGGGGCTGAGGCGCGGGTGAACGTGCGCGCGACGCTTTGTCGGGACAGTTCTTGGCTCACGCCCTTTATCGAGATTATGACCAAAGACAAGCTGCCTTGGGCTGTTACCCCTGCCATTCACAGCTATGATGCTTTCCCGTCACCAGCGGAATTCAAGAGACTTCTTGCTGAATTTGCAGGCTGGGTTGACCTCAGCTGAGACGACTTGCTGCTTGGCAATTCCCGAGCGCTTGTTGGACTGGTGGATAGGGCCATTTTTCGTCGGGACGCCTGGGCCGTCCTCTTCGGAGCAAGGGCGGCTCATCAACAAGATGCTGCGACGCCTCCGAGGTCGGCTTGGAGACGTCCCTTGACAATTAATTGTAGGCCAGCGGAAACTCTAAAGATGGGCAGGGAGGGCCTTTTATGTCAAAAAAAATAGATGGCATTCTGCAAAGCGCTGTTGATGCAGGGGACGTCCCATTTGTCGTTGCTATGGCCGCAAACGCTTCGTCGGTGGTGTATTCCGGGGCATTCGGGCCAGCATCACAGGGGCGCGTAGCGCAGGAAAACACAGTGTTCCGCATCTTCTCAATGACGAAATCTGTTGGATCAGTTGCAGCAATGGTTCTGATCGATCGCGGTGCGCTTTCCATGGACACACCAGTTGCAGATATCCTGCCGGAGTGGAACGATCTCCGAGTTCTTGAGGGCTGGGATGGCAACACACCGATGCTTCGGACGCCAGAAGTAGCTGCCACCGTTCGGCATTTGGCCACTCACACAAGCGGTCTGGAATACGAGTTCTGGAACACCGATATGGCCAAGTTTCTCGAGGTGACAGAGGCCACGCCAATCTTATCTGGGCTAAAGGCCGGTTTGAAGTATCCGCTGATGACGGATCCCGGGACAAGATGGGGTTATGGACCAAGCATAGATTGGTTGGGGCAAATCGTAGAGAAAGTCGATGGTCGCCGGATTGATGCGTTCTGCCAAGCTGAGATTTTCGATCCTCTTGGCATGTCCAGCACGGCTTTCGAATCTGATGGCATGGAGGATCGTCTGGCCGACGTCTCCATTCGTGACGAGAATGGTAGCTTCGGTCCGTTTGAAATTGCGCCGCCGGCAAAGCCCGAGGTCTATGGCATGGGCCACGCCTTGTATTCGACTGCACCCGATTATCTAACATTCCTCCGCATGGTCCTGAACAAAGGCGCATTGAACGGGAATCGTATTCTGTCTGAGGGGGCGGTTGCACAGATGACAGCCGATCAGATGCAGGGACTGACGTTCCAAGATATGGTAACGGCTGCGCCGCCCTTGACAGCAGATGTTGCCATGCCTGAAGGCACGACCCACAGCTTTGCATTTGTGCGCGCCGAAGCCGATGTGCCGCACGCGCGGCGGGCCGGGTCTCAAAGTTGGGCAGGCGTCTGCAACACCCATTATTGGATTGATTCAACTTCCGAGCTTGCTGCAGTTATTATGACCCAGTCTTTGCCATTTGTGGAAGAACCTTACATGCGCACATACCGCGCTTATGAAGAAGGCCTGTATGCAATGGCGTAAACTCGTTCGTATTGTTGCTTCGCCAATCGAAAGGACGTGAAGCGACCGGAAGCAAATCACAATTATTGGAACTCAGGGAACCCTTGGTCCGCTGTGGACTTCCAAGCCTCAGACGATTTGTGCCTGCAGCTAAAGTCCGTCTGACGGGCGGCACCGCGGCATCACTGGTCGTTGACGGAAGGCAGCTAAGGGTCGTCCTCGCCTGAGCAACACTGAGCTGCAAATCTGATGATGCGCTTGCCCTCAGGTCGACATGAAGCCCAAATTTGACCGATGCTGTGGTGGCCATGAAGGGCATCCTTGTCGCGCCCATATCCTGCGACACAAAGAACGACGGAAATATCCTTCGCGCCCGTTAAACTCTTAACCAAGCACCCGGAGGGTATCATGAAGACACTAGGCACCACGCTCGCTCTGACGCTGTTTACCGCCGGTGCGGTTCAAGCGCATGTGACTATCACAGTGGATGGGGATCAGCGCTGTATCACATCCGATGGCGTACCCGATCACGAAACCGGTCCATGGCGGGCCGGTGCCACAGTGGAAGAGCAGCACCATAGGTTCTGCATAGATGCTACGCCCGAACTCACGGACACCATCACCCGTGACGCTCGGATCTCGGGTATAACCCTGACCGGGATTCCATTGCGTCCGGGCACCGCGGAATACTATGACCCGACGTCCGAACGCGGGTATTCGCGCGATCCGTCTTCGGGATGGAATGTCGAGGGTATGGGCGGACTCATCATGGATGCACAGAACGCGCATGTGGACGGTCAGGGCATGTACCACTATCACGGCATTCCCTCCGTAGTGACAGGCGAACTCGACAGCACGCTGTTTGGTTATGCGGCGGACGGGTTTGAAATCCACTACGTGGGCGACGAAGCGCAATCGTCATGGCAGTTGAAGAGTGGGGAGCGAGCCTCCGGTCCAGGTGGCGTACATGACGGCACCTACGTGCAGGATTACGAATTCGTTGCGGGCTCCGGAACTTTGGATGAATGTAATGGGGCAATGCTCGACGGGCAGTATGTGTATTTCGCCACCGATACCTACCCGTTCTTTCCGCGCTGTTTCAAAGGCACGGTGTCGAGCGACTTCATCGGTGGGCGTGGCGGTCGTCCCGCGTCGGATGGCGACGGCTGATCCGGAGCAACCCGAAATTCAAAAAGCTGATGGGTTGGATGGCTCCTGCTCAAACCGGCGTCGCAATGCGCCAACTGCGGATGTCCATATCTGCTTTTGATAGGAGCCACCCCATGCAAGTTACCACAATCGGCCTTGATCTGGCCAAGAACGGTTTTCAAGTTCACGGAATTACAGAAGACGAAGAGGTTGCCTTCAACCGGCCTTTGAGCCGCGGGCAGTTATTGCCGTTTTTCTCCAAGATCAAACCTTGCTTGATCAGTATGGAGACCTGCAGCAGTGCGCACCACTGGGCGCGGGAACTGACAGCGTTGGGTCATGAAGTCCGGCTAATTCCACCGATGTATGTCAAACCATACTTCAAACGCGGCAAGTCAGATGCCATCGATGAGGCGGCGATCTGCGAAGCGGTGATGCGTCCGACAATGCGCTTTGTCGCGATCAAGACAGTTGAACAGCAGGCACTCCTGTCGCTGTATCGCGCACGGGATCTTCTTGTCCGACAACGCACGCAGCTGATCAACAGCTTGCGTGGCATGGTCGCAGAGTTTGGCGTCTACATTGCCAGAGGCCTTGCCCGTGTCATCGATTTTGCTGAGAACATACTGACTGGCGAAGTTTTGGATCTGCCTGATGTCGCGCACGAGGTGATCCATAATCTCTCTGAGCATCTGATGGCATTGCATGCACGGATTCGTTGGTACGAAGACCGCTTAAAGCAAGTAGCCAAGGAAGACGCGCGGGTGGGGTTGTTGCGTACTATCCCAGGCGTCGGGGCTGTTACCGCGTCCGCGATCATCGCCGGCATTGGTGACGGACACCAATTCCGCAATGGCCGTGAGTTTGCAGCTTGGCTGGGTCTGACGCCTTCGAACAAGTCCAGTGGCGGTAAAGAGAAACTTGGACGGATCACCAAGATGGGCGATCAATACCTACGATCATTGCTCGTCGTCGGCATGACGCATCTGGTCCGACAGACCCGATCCCACCCAGAACGCGCAAGCAAATGGCTGACATCGTTGCTGGAACACAAACCTGCTCGCGTTGCCACAGTTGCTATGGCCAACAAAACCACCCGGATCGTTTGGGCAGTTTTGACCCGCAACGAGCCGTACACGCTTCGCACAGCCTGAAAAGGAATCGCCATAAAGAGTTAGCAAGACCCGCGAGATGATGGTGCATAAGTCTGCCGCCAATGCCAAGACACTCCGCCGAATGGCGCGGGCATGATAGCCCGCAAAGCTGATAGGAACTTGGTTTGCGGAACCCATCAGGGCCAGCGCTCAAAACCGCGCAAAACAGGCCGGACACATGACCGCTTCTGACAAATGCACAAATCAGTTCAAAAATGTCTCGCTATGCAGGAGCCATCCACACAGGCTATTCATCGATTGAACTCGAATGGCAGCCCCGTCCCCGGGCAGCGGCCGTTAAAACCGGAAGCATTAAAGGCAAGTTTGTCGGTACTGCCGCCGTCCGAAACAGCTGAATCGAGCGCCTGCTGCGAACGGGAGGTTCGGCGGGCCGCATCGCAGCATCTTGACAGGTCGGTGAAAGGCAGGTCTGGGCCGGGCATTCAAGAAAAGCACAGCATTGACGATTTGTGAGCGAGCCGAGCTACTATAGAGACAGCAAAAAAGTGGAAGGGACAGATTGCCGTTACTAAGTGATCACATGTGAAACCGCATCTTCTCCGAGCAAGTTCACCCTCACATGACTACGATGAATGAACAGTTCCCCCCAGTTGTTCAAGTTCCTTTTCTTATTGAATAACTTGCCCGACAAATCGCCTCGTGTGCGCCTTTGTGCAACACCTGAAGAAACCACTTCTGTACAGAAACCATGATGATAGATCCTGTTTCGGTGAATGTCGCCAGATACAAAGATGGGACGAGGACAGTTGCCGAAGCGTACCTTAAACTGATCATAGAAAGCACTGTAGTGGGAAATGCTTTCCCCCAAATCTGGATTGGCGTTTAAGGTTGAGCCACAGCATACTAGAGTAGTGTGGAACTCGTCGCCCAAAGCTCTATCAAGCTGGCCCCAGAGCCACGCCGTCTGTTTCGGCCCTAAAAGCTCAGCATTTGGATTCTGTTGCAGAGGCTCTCGGTAGAACCGGCCATCAAGGACAATCACTAGCGTCCCATCTAGGTCAGCCGCGCAATATATTTCATCGGCATCATCGTCTACCAAATTCCACTCCGGCTTTACCGTCCTGCCGATGTGACTTAGGAACAAACGTCGAGCCTCCTCACGGTGCTTCAGCCCATCATCTGATCCGCCCATCGAATTGTCAGGACCCAGATCGTGATCATCCCATGTAGCGAGGTAGTTTAGATTGTTTAGGGCCGTCCTGAAATTTTGTACAGACAGTTGCTTGCGATAGCGTTGGTCGAGATCCAAATTGTCCCACTTCTTACTGTGCGCATAGACATTGTCACCTAAGAGAAGAAGCAGATCGGGAGCAGCAAGATCAATACTCTTCCAAGCAGGTTGGGTTTTTCTTCTTTGGTATTTTGCGCATGATGCAAACGCGATATGAGCCAATATAGCTTCCATTCGATTCTCCTAAATTCACAAAGTATGATCCCAGGACATTAAATGAAATGTGGGGCGATCACTATCGCGGTTGTGTAGTGGTTGGATCAATCAGCTACCGTCACTAATCCTGTGATCGAAATTCTCCAGGCAACACATGGCAGCTGCTGGAGATGTGGCAATGCAGCATCGGACACGTCAATAAATAGCTGCTATTGACCGGGAAAGGATGGGTGGCCACTCCTCGTTAATGCCCGCTTAATGGAAGCTGCACCGCGGCATGAACCTACTGGGTGAATGACCGGTAAGGGCCGTCCTTGATGTGCCCTGGGTGCCACGCGAATGCAGATGCTGCGCCGTCTCCGAGGTTGGCAGGGGGGCCAGACCAGACCCAACCACGATCGCTCGTGATCCATGTTGGATGGTTCTAGAGACGCGGCTGGACGCTTGACCAAGGTCCGAGGCGTCGATGGACGGGACTATGAACTCTCCGGGCCGCGAGGCACGTGGGACCCTTGGCGAAGAAGACGGCACCGCAGGATAGCCAAGTTTCATTCCCCGGCAGCGTCGCGCCAGGTCGCTTCCTCGCTTAACAATCCCGTCGAATTGAAGACCGTGATGGTGTTGCCGTTTGCATCGAGTGCGATGAGCCCACCTTCGCCCGCAATGCCTCCGAGCGTCTCGAAAACCGCACCGCGCGCGGCCTCCTCGACTGATTGTCCACCCCACCGCATCCGCGCGGCAACCTCGTGCGCCAGAGCGGTCTTGAGGAAGCTTTCACCGTGGCCGGTGGAGGCGACGGCGACAAGGCCGTTTTCCGCATAGAGGCCCGCGCCGGGAACCGGTGTGTCGCCGATGCGGCCAGCCATCTTGTCCTCGAAACCTCCGGTAGACCCCGCCGCCGCGAGATCGCCGCATCGGTCCAGGGCCACGGCTCCGACGGTGCCCTTCTGTTCGAAATCGGCTTTCGGCGCGACGGACGGGAAGTAGTCGGGGTCGACCGTTTCCACGCCGAGCACGGCGAGCGTGTCGTCGGCGCTAGTCCCGAACAACAGAACGTGGGGCGTCCAGCTCATAACGAGCTTCGCCCCGCGAATGGGGTTCTTCATTCGTCGGACGCCCGCAACCGCGCCCACGTCAAGGTCGCGGCCGTCCATGATGGCGGCGTCGAGTTCGACGAACCCTTCCCGGTTCACGATCGCGCCGCGGCCAGCGTTGAAGATCCCCGCATCTTCCATGAGGACAACCGCTTCCTCGACAACCGAAAGGGCGGGCGCGCCTCGGCGCAGCCAGTCTCCGGCGCTTTGCGTGATCTCGCGGAGAAGACGGGTCCTGTTCGGGTCGTCGTCCGTACCCCAATAGGCACCGGCGTGGACAATGAGGGCGAAACGCTCGCCGTCGTCGCATGCGAGCTTCGGATTCGCCATCCGAGCCTCCATCCATGCCATGTCGGCACGCGCAGATTGAGAAAGCGACGGAAACACCACGCAACAGAGAAAGCCGAACAGAACGACTGGACTGAGTCCTTTGTTTAGGGTCATAGTAATGGAGTATCCTCGCTCCGGTCCGAGATCATCGGTGTGTACTATGTTCATCCTATGAGCGGTTATCCTTCGATCGGGAGACCTATTTTAGTGGGCAAGCCTATCCGGATCGCAAAGAACTGGCGACGAGGATGGAACCCTTTCGGAAGGCTCGCAAAGCAACCATCCCGTCTGGTCTATACATGCAAAAGTCGAATTGATTCCAGCGGGCCTTCGCCGCGCGATGCATCAAGGTAGTGTTTGGCGGATCAATCCACCCTTCTAGGGGCTGTTTGCAAAGGTCACAAAATCCCGCGTTTGTTGGTTCAAGTGGCTGCGGATATTGCACGCGCGGCGAATGTCCGGTAAGCGGGCTGCAACCGCAGAAACTTATGCCGTCGTCGAGTGACCGGTTCCGGCCGAGTTTGATTTAAGGATCTAAAGTATGTTGGGTTTGGGACCTTCGTGTCAGCACCGATACACCGTTGATCAAGGTTAAAATAGTTTTACGCTTCAGTTTACGCTTCGTCTCCCGTATCTTTTATGTTTTTCATAATGAAATTCGCTTCGCGCAGTTTGCCCAACAGAGTAAGCTGTAGGTCCAGCTACGCCATGTGGCCTTCTTCATCCAAAACAGCGCTCTCGAATACGGTGCGCGTTCCGATATCGCCGTCTTCCATCGCCTGGCGAGCTGCTTCTGAATAGAACGCAATCGCGTCCTTTTCGTCGGCAAGGTCCGCTGTGAACATCGCTTCAAGCGTCTCTGCAAGGACTGGTGTTTTTTCGGGCGTGAGGTCGGGTTTGCCGCCTAGGAACAGAATGCGATCGATAAAGCCGCTTGCATGGCCCAGCTCTTCGTTCATTTCTTCGCGCATTTTTACTGCGAGAAGGTCAAGGCCCCAGTCGTCCAGCACGTGAGAATGCAGCAGATATTGGTTGGCGGCAGTCAATTCCATCGCGAGTGCGCGCTGCAGATTTTCGAGGCTGGATTGTGTATTCTTGGTCATTGAAGTTCGTCCGATAGTTTTGAAGGTCTGATGATCTGGCAGGGTGATTTCTGTGCGTCGTATTTAGCCAGTGTCACTCGGAAACGGCGACTGAAGGGCTTCATTCGCGGGCACTTCACCATTGATGACCTCAAGTGTCTGCCTTGAGGTCGACGGGGCGTCTATCGCTGCGGCGAACAGAGTTGCCACGTCATCGCGGGTGATGGTTGCGTCCATGCCGTCAAAGGCCTCTGCGACCTCAAACAAGCCGGTTGGCGCCTCGTCGGTTAGAAAGCTTGGCCGGATAATTGTGTAGTCGAGACCCGTGCCTTTTATGAACCCATCAGCGATGTGCTTGGCGTGAAAGTAGGCGCGCAGAGCATCCGGTCCTTCGTCAGCTCGACCAGCATAAATCGAACTTAGAAGAACGAAACGTTTGACGCCCGCGGCCTCAGCCACTTTTGCACTGTTGATTGCGCCATCACGATCAACGTCGTCGAGAGCTTTGCCTTTGGAGCCTGCGACGAACACGATTGCATCATGGCCCTCAAACGTCCCGGTCAACGCATCAACGGAGGCCAGATCCGCCATCGACGCGGCCGCACCGGCATGCCGAAGCGTTTCAGCCTGCTCCGTTTTTCTCACAACACCGGTGACAGCCTGACCGTTCTCAAGACGTTGACCAACAAGCTTCGACCCAATAGCACCCGCGGCTCCCACAACAACAATTTTCATTTTCAAAAATCCTTCAGCGGCACTCTTGCTTCGCAATCTCATAAGTCTTCTGAGCGCCTAATATTTGTGCAATCATGAGCTTAGCCCAGCCGGGCAAAACAACAAGTGCGCAGCCCACCAATTACAGTGGACCGCGCTTGGTTTTAGCCAATCAATCGGACTTGGGCGAACTGTCGGTGCCCATCTGCAGACCCGTGGAAGCCAAACCCGCTCTGCTTGGCACCGACCCAAGGTGCGTCGCCCCCACCGCCGGAGCCTGAGTTGATCCCGACCATCCCGGCTTCAAGCCTGCGCCCGACTGCCACTGCTTCATCTCCGCCAAACACTGCAGCGCCGAGGCCATAGTCCGACGCATTGGCAAGCCTGACCGCTTCATCCGTGTCGCTATAGCGGCTGATTGCCACGACAGGGCCGAAGGTTTCATCACGTGCTATGTCCATTTCGGGTGTAACATCGGCTGGCACAGTGGGTGCCACGTAGTGATCGGGGTGATCCTTGCCACCTAGAAGTACGCGGGCACCTTTGACGATGGCATCGTCAATGTGATCGATCACGCCCTTGCGTTGCGTATCGTTGATGATCGGGCCGATATTGACGCCAGGTTGGTTCCAGGGGCCGATGCGGTAGCGCGCTGCGATTTCTGTGACACGCTGCTCAAACGTCTCTGCCACGCTGTCATGCACATAGATCCGTTCGGTCGAGATGCACATCTGGCCTGCGTTTTCAAAGCTGCTGGCCACGGCAAAAAACTGTGCGGCGCGGTCAATATCGGCATCCGGCAAGACGATCATGGGATCGTTGCCACCGAGTTCGATGACGAGGCGTTTCAGCGATCCGGCGGCACGGCGCATGATATCCTTGCCCGCCGCTTGCGAGCCGGTGAAGGCAATCATGTTCACGTCCGCCTCGACCAGAGCCTGGCCCAGATCGCGGCGACCCTGAACGATGTGCAAGACACCCGTGGGCAAGACCGTGTTCAAGGCATCCACAAAGGGCTGCGCAATCAACGGCGTTTCTTCGGAGGGTTTAAAGACAACGGTGTTGCCCGCAACCAATGCCGGAATGATCAGGTTGTTAGCCATGGCCAGCGGGTAGTTCCAGGGTGAGATCACCGCGGTGACGCCAAGTGGGATGTATTCGATGATTTGCCCACCCCGTCTTTGCTGTTGAATTGCGTCAGCAACCTCGCGCGCTGTTTGGACCGTGCCATAGACCACGCCCTGCACCTCTCCGGTGGAGCGTCGGATGTCCTTGCCCATCTCGCGGCTGAAAAGCTCGGCCATCTCATCGACGCGGCCGGTCAGCACGCGGCAGGCCCGTTCAAGGACCGCCACGCGGTCCGCAACGGGTCGCGCAGCCCAGTCTTTCTGTGCCGCGTGGGCCTCCGCCACAATCGCGTGGATGGTGTCGTTGGTTGTGATCGGGACAGTGCCCACGAACCTCACCATTGCTGGGATCATAGGATGTAAGTGTCATTTTCATGGTTCCTTGAAAGGGTGGCCCGTCCGCAAGAGGTGCGGACGGGAGAGATGTGTTGGCCTAGCCAAAGAGAACGTCAGAACGGATTATGTATTTCTCACCCGATGTGATCTGCTCGCTCGAATGCAGGCAATGCAGAGGGTGATGACCATGCGGGAAGACCAGCACGTCACCCTTGGTCGTGCGTACCTCCACGAGGTTCACGTCATCTTCACGTTTTGCAGGTTCGGACGGGTTGGACTTGCTCACCATGAACTGCGTCCGCCCGCCTTCGTACCCATCATTGAGAAAGTTCAGATAGGTATCCTGGCTCAACTGACCTGGATAGACATCATCCGCCAGCTTCCCGTTCACGACCCGGCTGCCGGGCCAAGCCCCGTCAGAATGCGGCTTGAAGTAATCCCCTTCATCGTGGCGATAGAAGCGGAACCGCGCGTTAATGCCGGTCGCCTTCTGACCGTTCACCTCTTCGGTTAAGAGATGCTTTGAGCGCTCCCAGAACACGCGGTCGATCTCTTCGCTGACCACCCAGTTGGCGTTCTGGTTGTGGCGCACTGAATGCGGCAGAGACACGGGCGAGTCCTGATGGAAGCCGAGCTGTTCGGCCAGCTTGACGATGTTGTCGGCCTCAGTGTCCGAGAGCACGTTGAGCAGTTGGAATGCGCCCGGCACTTCGGGCAGCTCGACGCGTGTCACCGCGTTTTCGCCCCGCTCTTCGAAGGGATTGATGGTGCCGGGCTTGTCGGTCCAGATCGGCAGTGCTTCAGGCCCAAAGCCACGTTCACGATTTACGATATAGAGATTGTCAGACATGAGATGTGTCCTTTCTTGAGAGCGCTTGATCAGGCAAATCTGACCAAAGCGCGGGTTTCGATACTTTGTCTTGGTTTGGCGTTTTCAGGGGTGACCGTCAG
This sequence comes from uncultured Roseobacter sp., assembly GCF_947499265.1. Lineage (GTDB taxonomy): Bacteria > Pseudomonadota > Alphaproteobacteria > Rhodobacterales > Rhodobacteraceae > Roseobacter. The sequence continues at coordinate 12,590 of NZ_CANMNK010000001.1, forward strand.
ATCGACGGCCGAGTGCGCGACCGCAGGCGTTCCGCGACTGTCAAAGGTGGTGAACACCACCGCTTCCTCCGGCGTCATCGCTGACATGTAAACCCAGCGGTGCGCATCATTGCGTTTGAGCCCGGTGATCTGACCGCGCCTGTCCGGATAGATGATGTCCACATTCGTCCAATCCTCCGCTACGACCGCCGTAGGGTCAGCGAAGGCGAGCGGGGCGGTTTCCACTGGATAGGCAATAGGACGCCAGACATTCACAATGCCGTAATGGCCTTTTGACCATTCCGCTGCGGTCTCGTCGCCCAGAACCTCGCACAAGCGGGCGGGTCCGGATTGCGCCGAATAATCCCCGTGCACATGGCGCGCCGGACGGCGAACGGTGTCACTGTCCACACGAACCGTGTGGTCAAAGATCACCACCTCTTGCGCACCGCTGACACGTTTTATCAGCGTTTTGACTTCCGGGTCGTAGACATCGCGGAAGGACCGATCCGCATCAAAAGCTGCAACCGCCGTCGGGTCGGATACAAACTGCATCCCATGCGAGGCAAAGCTGATGTCAGCGCTATCGCGTGCGTCGTGCAGTTCAATTGTCGCGGGTTCATACGCCGGATCAATCCGTGTGTCGATCTCCCCATTTGGGTCGATCAGGATCTGCGGTGTGGCGTCATCGGCCATCTGATAATGGACAATGGCCGACGGGGTCATGTGTTCGGCGACTTGCATGGTCTTCTCCTTATCTCTGCGCCGCGTTGTGCAGGCGTTGAGCGAGAGATAGCCGGTCATTCCGTTCCGAAAAACGGGATAGATTGGAATTAATAATTCCTAATTACGCAATAATATGATCTGCTGCCTGAACCCACAGCAAACGCTGAAAGAGGCACACATGTCCGATCTCGTGCAAAACCTGCGCGTCTTTCTGAAAGTCGCCGATCACGAAAGCTTCGCCGCCGCGGGGCGCGATCTGAACATGGCCAATTCCTCTGTCACCCGTCAGATCGCGGCGCTTGAGGAGGAATTGGGTGCAAAGCTGTTCGTGCGGAGCACCCGGTCTGTGCGACTCTCTCCGGCAGGAAACGAAGTCTACGCGCGTGCGCAAAATCTCTTGGCGAGCGTCGATCGCTTGAAACGCGATCTACACGCCTTGGACGGACGGGTCAGCGGCACGCTGCGCTTGTCGGTCCCGTGGCGGTTCGCGCGTATCTACATCGCGCCTCTCTTGAACAGTTTCCTAAAGACCTATCCGGATGTGCGCGTCGAAATAGTCAGCGACGACCGCATTGTCAGTCTGCCAGACGCGGGCTTTGATGCCGCCATCCGGATCGGGCGGCTTGCGGATTCATCACTCATCGCGCGGAAACTCGATGACCAAAGCTTCGCACTCGCTGCCGCGCCTTCTTACTTGTCTGACCACCCGCCCATCGCAACCCACGCAGATCTTTCAGACCACGCGATCTTATCCTTTGCGTATACGACGAGCGCCTTCACCTGGAAACTCAGACACGACGGCCAGACGCACCGCCTCGCAACGCGGCATAGCAGGTTGTCGACAAACAACGCTGACCTCATCACCGAAGCGGCGATTGATGGGGCGGGGATCATTGTTCAGCCGGACTGGGCCATTCGCGACCATTTGGACAGCGGTGCGTTGATCCGGCTTTTGTCCGACTACGAGGTCACATCAACGGCCTTTGAAACCGGCATTTATGCCGTCTACCCTGCTGAAAACAGAAACAACCCCTGTGTCCGGGCCTGGGTCGAGCATCTGACGACATAATTCGCGACAGGACAAAAGAAGACAGTATCATGATCTGGTTGGAAGGGCTCAGCTACCTCGTCACGATACTCGGCTTCCCAGCCGCGATATTCGTTATCGTGCGAGAAGAACGATTGCGCCGCGAAAATGAAGCCAGCGAGCTTCACCGAAATCTTTCAGAGGAATATGACAACTTCCTTCGGATGGTTATAGACCATTCTGACCTTCTACTGATGAGCCGAACACGCCTTGCTGACGATCTGGACGAAGAAAAGCGAGAACGGGTCGAGATCATCTTTCGGATTTTGATCTCGCTGTTCGAGAAGGTCTTTATCCTTCTTCACCGCCAAGACATGGAAGGCAACGCGCAGCGCCGGTGGGCCTCCTGGCAGGACTACATGACCGAATGGTGTAATCGCGAAGACTTTCGATCTTTGCTGCCAAAGCTGCTGGAAGGCGAAGACGAAGAGTTTCGGCACTACCTGCTGGAACTCAGCGAACAATGCGCGGCCATGCAGGTGCCAGCTGAGAACAAGATAGGAGGATGAGATGACAGGGGAAACCGTCTACAAGACCGCCGTTCTTTATCGCATCGTGCAAGACGATTTCGTTTGCCCCTATGGCACTAAGGCCAAATTGTTCTTGGAACGGCGGGGATAAAGCGTTGAGGATCACCACCTAACCACAAAGGATGAAATCAAGGCGTTCTTGAACGAGCACAATGTCCGTACGACACAGCAGGCTTTTATCGACGGCAAGCGTATAGGAGGGCTCGAGGACATCCGAAACTTCTTCTTCCCAGATCGCGTTTCGCGAGGTGGTTCAGCACAGTATTGAAGAAGCGGCGGCAATACCGTGCAATGATAAGGTTCGAGCATGATCTAGCTCACTCATTGCGTCAAATGTCCGGTAACCGGAGTGCAAACGCAGCATTGATAGGCGTTGCCGAATGGCTGGTATGGGCCGCTGGCGTATATTGCGGTCTTTGATTGTCCCCTGCGCCGCGCAAGGCGCAGACAAGTAGTTGGTTCCAGCAAACTTGCGACCCCATTGATCGGCTAATGAGTGATCTCAATCCGCCCCTTCATGTGCGGGTGAAAGACACAGAAGTAGGTTGTCTCCATTCCGTCTGTTACCCACACTTCACCGATGGCATCCTTTTCCAAAGCACCGGTATCCCACCCAAACTCATCAGCAGTTGCTGTGTGCGGCGCAAGGTCTTTGTTGCTCCATCGGATCATATCACCAACACGGACCTGAATCAGGCCTGGGTTGAACTCAAACGATCTGATCTCGACCTCATGCACCTTTCCGATATCCGCCAGCAGGGTAATTGGAACAGGAACGGCTGCCATCGCAGCCGTTCCGACCATCACGCTTCGACGTGTGGGCCTGCGCGTCATCACTGAAGCGCCTTGACCATCATTTCGGCGTGGTGTTCGTGCGCCTTGAAGATTTCCAGACCTTGTACGAACAACGCCCGAACCTCGTCGTTGTCAATGTTGGGGATCATGGTGTTTTCGACCAGCGCGTTCACGGCCTGATGGTAGGCCAGTTCATTGGCCGCATAGGCCGCGTCGAACTCCGCCCCGCGCAGTTTGACAAAGCCGTTGATGATCTCTTCGGCATTGGCATTCAGGGTCTGGCTGACCGCATTGTCCTGGGCCGTTGCGCCTAGCTTGTCCAGCAGTTCCAACGCTGCCGCGTTCACCGCGGTATGGTCGCGGATCATGGTGTTGGCGAAGTCGTGGATGTCGGGATTGCTGGACAGTGCAAGTGCCAGATGCGCGTAACGAATGTCGATGTTGTCGGCGGTGTAGGCGATATGGGCGTATTCAAGATCACTCATGTCGGCGACATCCTGTGCAGATGCCTGAACAGCTGTCATGGCGAGCAATACGGCGAAGGTGGAAAGCAGCTTTTTCATCTTAGAGTCTCCTTTGAGGTTAGACCCCGTTTGAATAGCCCCTCATTTGCGTGTGTTTGAATGCGCGTGCGTCCCAAATGCTGTGCAGATCGTTCAGACCTCTGTACAGTTTCATGCGGTTCCATATGATTTGCGCATGCTTGACCTTCTCAGTGACATCCTGACGAACCTGTCCATGCGTGGAACGATCTATTTCCGCACGTCTTTCACCAAGCCATGGGGCGTCGCCGTTCCGCGGTACGAGAACGTGGCACGGTTTCACTTCGCGCACCGTGGCAATTGCCTCATCCGCGTCGAGGGTGTCGATGATCCCGTCGATCTGGCTCAGGGAGACTTGGTGATCATTCCACATGGCGCGCCGCACGCGCTCTATTGTGGACACGACCCCGAGCGGACGATCATGCCCCTGGATAGGGTTCTGGAAGTTTCGGGTTTCACCGGGACTGGCGTGCTGGTCTATGGCGGTGAGGAGCCACAAAGCGAAACACAGTTGATCTGCGGTCATTTTTCGTTCGAACCTCATGCGCGCCATATCCTGATGGAGCGTCTGCCACCCATCATCCATCTCAAGAATTATGGCGAGAGTGCGGGCCGTTGGATGGAGGCTACGTTACGGATGATCGGCGAGGAATCCGGCGGCCAAAAGATGGGCGGCGATCTGATCGCCCTGAAGATGTCTGAAACCATCTTTGCGCAAGCGGTTCGAACCTTCATCGAAAGCAGTGATGCCCCGGAATGGGGTTTGGGGGCGTTTGCCGACCGAAATCTGAGCCGGGCGCTGGACGCCTTTCACAAGGCCCCCGCGGACAGTTGGACGGTCGAGACACTGGCGCAAGTCGCGGGCATGTCCAGGACCAGTTTTGCCGTTCAGTTTCAAAAGGCGATGGATATGACGCCCATCGACTATGTCACCAAATGGCGCATGGAGATTGCAAAGAAAGTGCTCCTGTCGCCCGGCTCATCCTTGACGGACGCAGCGGAAAGCGCGGGCTACGCGTCGGATTCTGCGTTTGCCCGTACCTTCAAGAAAGAGGCGGGGATGTCGCCGGCTGAGTTCCGCAAAGTCATCCTAGCCGAAAGTTCAACGACCTGAACGATCTGCACAAATTTGAGGACGATCCCGCATGTATCGACCGAAAGCGCACTCCTATCTTTGTCCTGTCTAAGTTACACACAGCATCCGAAGAAAAGGACAAGCCACCATGTTTCCCCGTTTTGTCACAAAATCGATCCACGCTTATCTGGACTACCCAGTCGCCCTTGGCCTGATTGCAATGCCGTTTCTCTTTGGCCTCGGTGCCGAGAATGCACTGGCGTTCTGGCTGTCTGTTGCCACCGGCGTCGCTGCTTTCGCCCTCACCGTTTTGACCGACCATCACCTCGGTGTCATTCGGGTCTTGCCGTACGCGCTGCATTTGGCGGTGGATGGTCTTGTCGGGATCGCATTCGTGGTCGCTCCAATCGTGCTTGGCTTTGCTGGCCTCGATTTCTGGTATTACATGATCCTCGGCCTGACGGTGTTGGCCGTGGTTGGCCTGCATCAACCCGAAGATCGCCCGGCGGCGATCTGAAGTACCTCAATCGGCAGAGGGCGGCGCAGAGGCGCCGTCCATGCCATAGCGGAGGGCCGCATGCAGCCAAACCGAAACACTGATCTGATCGACAGCATTATGTCATGCGACCTCTGTGAGGATCTTCCTCTGGGACCCCGACCCATTCTACAGTTCAATGCGGCGTCCAAGATCCTGATCGCAGGGCAGGCACCCGGACGCATCACCCATCGCAAAGGCATCCCGTTTGACGATCCGTCGGGGAACAGGCTCCGGGACTGGTTGGGCGTGTCCCGCGAGACTTTCTACGATGCATCGAAGATCGCGATTCTGCCGATGGGGTTCTGCTATCCCGGGACCGGCACCAGCGGCGACCTGCCGCCGCGCTCCGAATGTGCCAAAGCTTGGCGCAGTCGGGTTTTGCAGGCTTTGGGCTCTGTTGAGCTCACCATTGTAATTGGACGCTATGCGATCAATTGGTACCTGCCCGATTACGCCAATCATTCTGTCACGGAAGCTGTGAAAGCCTGGTCAGACTTGTGGCCCAAGAAGATCGTCCTTCCTCACCCGAGCCCCAGGAACAACAGGTGGCTTAAGTCGAACCCATGGTTTTCCAATAGTCTCATCCCATTACTGCAAGACCGCGTAAGTGCCATGACCTAGCTGATCTTCCAACGAGAGAACGGGTCGACGACTTGGAAACCAGACCAACTCCAACACTGCGCGACATGCGTTGAGCCGGAATTGCCAACCTGCGCCGTCATTGCATTGGCGGCGAATGGCAGCAATGCGGGCTACTGGCGCAGCATTGAGCGGCTCTGTTCAACGGCAGGTTTGGGCCGTTCGCGAGATCCTTTGAGGCGGGGCAGGGGGCAATGCTGCACCGCCTCTGATGGCCGCTGCGAGCTCACTTTACCGTTTTTCGGTGTCGCAGCGAACGTCTAGTATCGCAAAAACGAAACGGCCGTCGAAATCTCGGCTATGGATATCGCTTACGGCACGCCAAATAGCTTTAGCCATATTTACTTAAACCTTATCGTTTCCTAGGTAATTTGATTTGCTTTCATCCTTCGACGACTTCAAATCAACTCAAAAACTCGGCTTTGCGATCATCAACCAAAATACCGCTAGAAGTGCCGGAAAAGCGAGCGAACCCAACAGCACCCATTGCCTGAAGTAGCGCCAATAGCCTGCGGGGAGCTGCGAAAGATCGGTTGCGTCATGCGCTATTTTGCGCATTTTGACCTGTATCCAAACGACCGGTAGCCAGCATGCGCCTGCAAACGCAAATAAGACTAGCGCGACCCACAACCATGTGGCGTCAAGTGTCCATCCCGCCTGCGATATCAGCAATGCGCCACTGACGAGTTGAACAAAGCCTGACGGCGTCGTGAAAATGAGATCACCCAAAACCACCATCTGCGTTGCGAATTTGATCGCGGCAAGATTTTTCACCTTGTGCGCTGCAAAATAGAAAAACGCGAGCCCAATTCCGGTCCCGAACAGCACGGTCGAGCTGACGATGTGAATCCACTTTAAGACCAAGTATTCCATACCAACGGATAACCACCTAGAACCTGTGCAGACAAGAGGTGGCCATGTCAGAAAACGAACCATTCTTCGAAAAGATCTTTGGCGAAGATTGGGCGACCATGCCCGAGGTGTTTCACGCTCACTATGCAAACCGGACACACAGAGACGACGTTGTGCGTGTCACTGGCCTGATGGATATCCGGCAAAGCTGGTTAATGCGGTTGGCGGCCCCTCTGTTTCGCATGACCAAAACCCTTGTTCCGGTTGATCGCAAAGGCGTCGACACCGAAGTGATCTTTCGCACGCACGCTGATAACGACGGTTTTTGGTATCATCGCCACTTCAGGCTCGGACCTGTCGGCACATATGAATTTGTCTCTCGATTAGAGCATATGGGCGGCAGTCAAGTGACGGAATGGACGGGGGCAGGGATCGGGTGGCACTCGACCTTCGCCTTTGACGGCAGCCGTGTCCGGTTGGAACATATAGGTTACAGGTTCAAGCTGGGTCGACTGACCATGCGGCTCCCGGTGACGTGGCTGTTTGGCGTCCCCTCCGCATGGGAAGAAGCTATCGACGACACTCATTTCCGCATGGAAATGACAATCCAACATTGGCTCTTTGGGCATCTCTATTCATACTCCGGTGCGTTCGAAATCGATGAGGTAACCCTTGGCTAATTGTGCGCTCATCCTTGGCGGTTACGGAAATTTTGGCAAACGCATAAGTGCTGCGCTGGCGTCCAAAGGCATCCCCGTTCTGATAGCGGGACGCGACTTTCAAAAGGCGAGCGATCTAGCAAAATTGATCGGTCCCATTGCCACTCCATTGAAACTCGATGTCGAAACAGGGCTTGCCCAGGCATTCAAGGAACATGATCCTTGTGTCGTGGTGAACACCGTTGGTCCGTTCCAAGGACAAGGATACGATGTCGCTCGCGCCGCGATTGATCACAAGATCCACTATATCGATCTTGCCGATGGGCGGGAATTTGTGACGGGCATCAACGAACTAGACCAGCAAGCGCAAGACGCCGGTGTTGCGATTATCAGTGGTGCAAGCACAGTTCCCGCGCTCTCGGACGCTGTTATGGCCGCCTATGCGTCGGACTTCGCGCGAATTGACCTGATGAAGTACGGCATTGCACCAGGGCAAGGGGCCGAACGTGGTCTTGCGACGACACGCGCAATTCTTGGCTATGTCGGGCGAAGGCTGGCACCGTTCAAAGGGATCAGGCCCGACATCTACGGTTGGCAGGATATATACCGCCAACCTTATCCGGGTCTTGGTGCAAGGTGGATGGCCAACTGCGATGTCCCCGACTTGGACTTGCTGCCAGATCGGCATAACATCAAAACAATCCAGTTTTCCGCGGGGCTGGAGCTTGGCCTGATGCACCTCGGCCTTTGGGCTATTTCCCACCTCGTGCGACTTGGTCTTCCCCTTCCGCTCGAACGAATGGCCCCAGCTTTGTTGTCGATTAGCAATTGGTTCAATCCCTTCGGTAGCAGAGATGGCGGCATGCATGTGTTCCTGACCGGAGATAGCGTCGAAAACCCTGGTCAGCAAATAGAGCGGAGTTGGTTCATTGTTGCACGCAACGGCTGTGGCCCGCACATCCCGACGATACCAGCCATTATCCTCGCTGCGCGTATAGCAAAAGGGGATCAGCCTACTGCAGGTGCAAGGCCATGCTTGGGGATGGTCTCCCTTGCGGACTATCTGTCAGAACTCGAAACACTGGACGTCGAAACGATCACTCATCTCCGATCAATCGCGCCCTGAAACTCGGGCTTGGCAGACTGCACATGTCGGCTTTGCCAAACATGGCGATGCGATTGCGGGCAACGCGTTGATAAATCCAGTCCCGGACTGGTCTCGGGACAAGCCAAAACACACGCATCAATTGCCCGATACCGCCGACAGCCTCCCCCGCTTTGATTCAAGCGTCAAACGACGTCCAACACACGCCGTTCGCCAGAAAAATCCAGCTGTCGGGGTCCGTTGGGTCCATCCGGTAGTGCACCAGAAGGGCACGCCCCAAGGGAGACTGGACAGGGCAAATTCGGATATTGCCGGTCTTGTCAAAGCGATCAATCAGCTGTGCGCCGAAGGTACACAGCGCGCATTCACCATCCATCACAACAACCGCGAACGTATCGTCAAAAGAAGGTACGTTTTCATCCGCTTGATAGCTAAATGGATTGCAGGTACCGCTTATCTTGTTGCGTCTCCAGATGACTGCATACTTCTTTCTAACTGCTGTATAGAAGAGAATGAAATGTCAAACCATGAAATTCATTGGACGGTCATTTTGATAGAGAAACTTATTCTTTTTCGCTGCAGCGTAGACTACGTATCACCGCCAAAACGGACATTAGCGCAACCGCAGCGAAATAGAGCTTTGTCCGCAGACTGTCAGTTTAAGGGCACTTGAAGTAGGCGGCCGCAACGAACGGCCGGTTTGACGGGCCGCGCCGCAGCATCTTGACGACTAGTGAAAGGTCCGGTTTGGGCCGTCCACGTCGATCGGTGTTACCGTCAAAGTGTAGATGCTGCGCCGCACCCGAAGTCCATTTTGAGCCCAGAGTGATCAATGCTGCGACTTCGATGAATGGCGGTTTTGGTCCAGCTTCGTTGGTGACTACACATCGCTTTAACTAAAATCGACGATTTATTCTCGCCGCAAATTAGTGCTTTCGAAGCGAAAACGAGGATGTATAGCAGCTCCTATCATTTTGCGAGAACGACATGCCGACCGGGATCCCTTCGCTAGTAGGAGAAATCGAACCTGCCGGTTCGACAAATTCGGACGTCTGCACATTGGTGCATGACGGGCAGAATGTGCTTTTCGCCAGCACAGAAATTGCAAATTTTCTCTCACTTGATCCGTCCACTCTGTCTCACGGCGCTCCGGTCCCGATGATCTTCACTGAAACAGAGGAACTGAACGAAAATTCGCTAGAACGTCAGGCCCACGAGGCCGGGTGGAGCTTGCGGTCCGAAACCGTGGAATCGTTAACAAGCATCGTCTTTCAGAAGATACGTAACCATGATCTCGGGAGGACATTCTTCGAAAAGACTTCTGGTATCATGGCTCAAGGCCTCATGATCCATGACCGTGAACAAATTCTATGGAGCAATTCCAAGGTCGCAGAGATGCTGGATCTGCCGACTTGTCTGGTCGATCCGGGAAGAAACTGGCTCGATATGGTACGTTTCGCCGTTGATCGAGGTGACTATGGAGACTCAGGAGGCGACCACATCAAGAGCCTCCGTCAAAACCTGACCCACGGAGGACCGGTGGCGGCGGAACGACGGGTTGGGAACAAGGTTATCGCCATTGCGGGCCGCTACGATGGCGGTCTCGGCGTTGTTACTTATACAGACGTAACCGATGCGCGCGAACGCGAGAAAAAACTCATCAAGGCAGAGACGCGCGCCCGGTATCTGGCGGAATACGACGGTTTAACCGGGCTTCTCAATCGCCGTAGATTTGACGAGGCGATGCTGCAGATGCTTGATGACTGGCATTCAGGACGTTTGAGTTGCAAGAAAGTTGCTGTCATTCTTCTTGATCTCGACCGGTTCAAGGCGGTCAACGACAGCCAAGGCCATGCGGCAGGTGATGCATTGCTGAAGGAGCTGTCCATGCGGTTCGGTGATGTCGTCAGCGACGGCGACTTGGCGGCCCGTGTCGGAGGCGATGAATTTGCATTTGCGGTCCCGTGTCTTTCCGACAACGACGCGTTTGAATTGGCGGAGCGTTTGCAAACCGCTGCGACAGAGCAGATCATGATTGACGGAGTGCAATCGAACGTGGGCGCCTCAATCGGGATTGCCTTATCTCAGTTTGGCGATGATAGCTCCGATCTCAAGATCGGTGCTGACTTAGCTCTCTACAAAGCAAAACGCGAAGGCCGCGGCAAGGTTGTCCTTTTTGACGTTGAAATTGCCGAAGAGGAGCGCAACCGTCGCGAGTTTGAGCGAGATCTAAGGACCGCATCGGAACGCGGCGAATTAGAGATGCACTATCAGGTGCAACACGAGCTGCACAGCAATCAAGCGGTCGGATACGAGGCATTGATGCGTTGGCAGCACCCTATTCGGGGAGCGGTGTCACCGGAAGAGTTTATTCCCATAGCAGAAGAGATCGGTTTGATCTCCGAGATGGGACGCTGGGCTCTCATCCAGAGCTGCAGCGATATTGCCGGTCTGGACAGCACCTCCCGTGTTTCGGTCAATGTGTCTCCTGTTCAATTCATGACATCTGACCTTGTCGAGGATATCATCTCATCGCTGAAGGTTTCCGGACTTGACCCGAGCCGTCTCGAGATTGAGGTCACCGAGACGGTCATGATCAAGGAAACTGAAAAAACACTGGAAACGATGGAGGCGATCGCAGCTCTCGGCGTTGCGATCAGCCTCGACGATTTTGGATCCGGTTACTCCTCACTGTCGTATCTGACGCAATTCCCTTTCAGCAAGATCAAGATCGACAAGACATTTATCGCGAGCATGCACAATGATCGTCGCTCCGAGGATCTGGTCCGATCTATTTTCGCGCTCGCGAATGCCCTTGATCTGAAAGTCACAGCCGAAGGTGTCGAAACTCAACGTCAATTCACGGCGCTGGTGAAGGAATGTTGTGACGAAGTGCAAGGCTACCTGCTTGGCAAGCCAGTCAGCTATGCGGAACTAAAGGAGAGGGAAACAGACATTCGCTCAGGGATGGGTAGTGAAAAAACTGGTTCGGGTTCGCTATTGCCCTGATTAACTATCTATCCCGTTGCACCGACGCTGGACTGTTGCAAGTTCCATTCTCCAGCTCGGTCGCTGGGGCGGGCTTTTGATCCCATCAGGATACCGCATGCTATGTTACCCAACCTCCTACCACCGAGGGCCAGAATTTCTCGCTTTGACGAAGCTGCAGCGCGGCACTTGCCCAGCTGATCAACGTCCAGAGTGGGCTGTCCACGATGGCCGATCTCATGGCATGGGCTTGGATGCTGCAAGTGCTCCAACGACAGCAATGAGCCCATCTTTACCTGGTGCTGCGCCATCCACGAACATCAGCTTTTCGACAATAGCACTAGCTGGACGGCAGGCCGGGATCAGTCTCCACGACACTTTTTCGCTCAGCTGCAAATGCCCACCAGTCGACAATAGCAGAATACTCCTTCAAGGCATTCGCGCCCTCTGCTGCCTGGACGAAATACGCAATCATCGGTGCAAGATGGCAATCGGCCAAGGTGAAAGCTTTGCCGTTAAGAACGCGCCCTTCGACTGCCAGCGCATTTAATGCACCTAAAACGGGGAGCGACGCCTCCAAGCCCTGTGACATCTCGGTTTTGTCACTGTCTTCTCCTACCGACGGGCGAAAAACACGATGTGCGAACACTTGCCGGATCATAGGTCGATAGCCATAGCTGTCTACGATCGACACGACCTGTGCGACACGACCAACTGTTTCCGCTTCAGTCGGGAGCAGGCTAGGTCCCTCGAATGCCGACTCGACATAGCGGTTGATTGCTGCCGTTTCGTAGATATCAAAACCACCGTGGCTGAGGACCGGAACGCGGCCAAATGGATGCCGCTTCAAATGGTCATGAGGTAAATTGGCTTGGAACGGGTCAATTTCTTCGATTTCATATGCGACATCCTTCTCGTGAAGCGCAACCCGCGCGATACGATTGTATACGCTAAACTGATAGCCTCGAAGTATAACCATACCGATGATACTATCTTCAAGCCATCGACGTTGAAAGTGTCCCGCTCGGCCATATGAGAAGCGAAGTGAGTGAAAGCCGACATCTGATCTCTTGGCAGAAAAGGCGGCAAATGTCCGCATATCCAACCTCTGACACCATTCCATGTGGTTGTTGGGCCCGCTGCACCGCCGCATGTCTGGATGGAGCCCATCTAGATTGCTGCTGCGCCTTGCACAAATGACTGCTTTGTTCATTTGACTTAGACCTACTCTAACCCGTTATCGACGGGTCAGAGGAGCAATCGCATAGATGAAGATTTCTGAAGTGGCTGAGGCGTGCGGGCTATCTGCACACACAATCCGGTTCTATGAAAAGTCCGGCATGCTGCCCGACATCGAACGTAGTGCAGACGGCCACCGTCACTTCACACCGCGCCATGTCGAGTGGTTGACACTTCTCTACTGGCTTCGCGAGACCGGTATGTCGCTCAAGCAGATGCGGCGGTTTACCGCTCTCGCGAAAGAGGGGGAAGTTGGGACCGCTGAGAGGCGCCAAATCCTCACGGGCCATGCCAAAACCCTCAAGGCCAAGCGCGCAAAGCTCGAAAAGTGCGAAAGCGTCCTTGCCATCAAGATTGCCAGCTATGGCCCTACGAACAACGAGGATTCTGAATGAAGTTTGCCTACCTGATCGAGCCACCCTTCAACTTTGTGGACGAACGTGGAGGAGTCACTGGATGCGACGTCGCACTCGCGCGCTACGTCATTGGCAAACTCAGGTTCGCCAATTTCGACCCTATCGAAACCGAGTTTCCCGAGCTTCTACTAGGGCTTACCGATGGTCGTTGGCGCATGACGACGGGTCTGTTCGCGACGGATGAGCGGCGCGAGCATGCCCAATTCAGCCGACCCATCTGGGCACTTCCCGACGGCTTGCTTGTTAAGAAGGGCAACCCGCGCAATCTGAACGACTACCAATCCCTAGCAGACAATGCCGACATCAAACTGGCCGTTATTCGTGACCAGCTCCAGCATCGCTCCGCAATTGAGTTCGGCGTGGACAATGATCGGATCACTATATTCGAGACTTATACTGAAGCTGCGAAAAGCGTGAGGCTGGGCAGCGTTGATGCCTACGCCAGCGTCGGGCGGGCGCATAGCGGCTTCATTGAGCGAAACCCGGACTGGGAGTTGGAATTGGTTGCCGTCCCTTTCGAAGAAAAGCAGCCTGCATTCGGCTCGTTCGCGTTCGGCCTGAGCGATACGGTACTTTTGGGCGAGGTCGATGATCTCCTCGCGAGCTTCCTTGGAACCGAGAGGCATAGGAGCATGGTTGCTGCCTTTGGATTCTCGGATTTCGAAGTCGATCTGGTGGCGCGCTGAAACACCTTGAACGGACGTTGGCCTTCAAATCACAAACGGCGGCAAAAGCCCGCAGGGCAGCCATTGATGTATCAAGCATTCAAGATCAAATCTGATCTTTGGTGCACATATTGCAGATCCGGAAAAGACAGGACATTGCCTTTGATCAAAGCGTGTCAGTTATTGGAATGCATACCATTTAGTCTAGGGATACCCGCCAGAATTCGCGGCTAACGGTGTTCCGAAGTGAAACCACCTGTGCGTCGTCAACTTTGCCCTCTTGGGTTTCAGACCACGCTCAAATCGGCTCCCTTGATGTCTGCGTCCGCGACCAACTGACCCACGAAACTCTGAGCCTGTCGCGCCCATGCGGTTTTTTCCAACGCGTCGGAAATCTTTTCGCGCACCGCGCCAAAAGGCAAAACCTGACTTTCGGCCACCGCATCCATGCGGATCACGTGATACCCATGGCGGGTCAGAACGGGGGTTTCAGTAACCTCACCCCCGTTGAGGTTCCGCAAGACGGCTTCGAACTCGGGGACGGTATCGCCCGGCCCCAGCTGACCCAAAGACCCACCAGAGGTTTTGGAGCCACAATCGCTCTCACGCGCGGCCAGCGCAGAAAAACCGTTACGCTCATCGCGGGCAAGGCCGGTCAGCTTGGTTGCGCGTGCCAGAGCCTTCTTGCGGGCTGTGTCACTGCGTGGATCGCAGGCGATCAGGATATGCGAAACCTCCCACAGGGGCGGGCTGCGGAAGCGTTCAGGCCCGCGCTCTCATTCAGCGCGAATTTCCGGCTCGCTGGGGTGCGGGGTATCGATGGCGGTCCTGAGAAGGCCCCGGATCAGGGCCTCCTCCTCTGTTTCGATCTGACCGGGAGCGACTTCCTCCGGATGCGCTTCGATCTTTTGTGCTCTTGCCTGCTGCAGCAAAAGCGTTCGGATCGCGACGGCCTTGGCGGCCTTGCGCCAAGCGATGCCCGGCTTGCCCCTGGGGCCAATGTGGTGTTGCGCTTCAGCGGCGACCATCTTGTGGGGGATGATCTCGCCATTGACGATCACGTCCGGAAAAAGCGGTGATGTCATAGCACTCACTCCGCCGGGGTGTTGGCTGAAACATCAGCCTTGGCCGAAGACAACGGCACCTGACGGCGCGAGCGCACGACCTGATACCCCGGCCGCCACAGATAGCGGATCGGGGCTGAGATCATGTGTACCAACCGCGTGAACGGAAAGAGCAGCGTGATCAGAAGCCCAAGGAAGATGTGCAGTTTGTAAAGCCAGTGCACGTCCACCACCATCGCCCAGGCGTTCAGGTTCCATGTCACCACGCTTTGTGACCAGGTCATGAAACGCACCATTTCGGCCCCATCCATATGCTGCAGCGTCTGGGTGATCGTGAGCAACCCGATCAAAAGCTGCAGCCAGATCAGGCTCAGAATACCGATATCGGCAAAGCTCGATGTGGCCCGGATGCGCGGGTCGGTGAGCCGGCGGTGCAGCAGCATCGTCGCCCCGATGAGAGCGAAAATCCCCGCCGTACCGCCCACCAGAACCGCCAGCCATTGTTTCAGCGCATAGGGAATGCCTAGCGCATCCAGCACCCAAACTGGCGTGAACAGGCCCGCCAGGTGCCCAAAGAACACGGTCAAAATGCCGACGTGAAAGAGCACCGACCCCATGATCAACTGTTTGCGTCGCAAGAGCTGGGAAGAGCTGGATTTCCACGTGTAGGGGTCGCGTTCATAGCGCGCGATGGTGCCGACCACCAATACGGTAAGCGCGACATAGGGCATGATGCCAAAGATGATGAAGTCGAGGCTGAAGTCCGAAAACATGTCTCTTTCTCCTTATTCGGCCGCAGGATGCGGAGTTTGGGGGGTGGTGGCCTCGATGCGCGACAGCATATCGCGCACCTGCGGGCAGCCTGCGTTCGGATCGGGGCCAAAGACGACCGCGCTCTCCTCCCAGACTGCATCCAGCGCATCCAGATCATTGGGATCGGTCTCTGGCTCTTCCAGTAACTCCGCCACGGCCTCTACGTCGGCGGTTGCACCCGAAAGCTGCGAGAGCCCGGCGAACACCGGCGCATAGAGGCTCTCACGACGCTCAAGTCGCGCGGCCAATGCCTGAAAAATATGCGCCGCATCCGCGAGCGTCTCGCGCGCCTCCCCAGCTGGACGGGTGGACAGGAATTCCAACAGCACCGGCAAGTGATCCGGCAGTTCCGAGGTTACGGGCTCAAAACCCGCCTCCCGGTAGGTTTCCATCAGGCTGACCATCGCGCCTCCGCGGTCCCGACTTTCACCGTGCACATGCTCAAAGAGGTTAAGCGAGATCGTGCGGGAGCGGTCGAAAAGCATCACGAACCGTTCTTCCAGATCGTAGATGTCGCTTTGCGCAATCTCCTCGATCAGCGGGCGCAACGCCCGCCGCGTGGCTGCGGTCAGCCTGCTGTCGGCGGCAAGCACACCGCTGATCTCAGGCATTGCGGCCTGCAAGTCCCGCGTAGGGTAGCTCAGTATCAGGGAAAACGCTTTCAAACTGCGGTCCATTACATCGCCTCCGGCATTTTAAGGGGTTTCTTCTTGCCACCAAACAGCGAGCCTTTGCTGATACCCGGTGAGCAGCCATTGGTATCGGTGAAGCCACAGCCACCGCGCAGATCATACGCCTCTTCGACCTGTTCGCGGTGGGTTGTGGGGATCACAAACCGATCCTCGTAATCGGCAAGCGCCATGATCTTATACATGTCCTCGATCATGGCGCCGGACAGGCCGACATGTTCTGCGATGCTCTCGTCAAGCACACCCCCGACCGTTTTCGCGCGCATATAGGCGCGCATCGCCAGCATCCGCTCCAGCGCGGTGACCACCGGCGCTTCGTCCCCGGCTGTCAGCATATTGGCCAGATATTTCACCGGGATCCGCAGCGATTGCACATCCGGCATATCGCCATCGGTGCCGATTTTACCTGCCTCGGCGGCGTTCTGGATCGGCGACAGGGGTGGTATGTACCAAACCATTGGTAACGTCCGATATTCCGGATGCAGCGGGAAGGCGACCTTCCAGTCCATCGCCATTTTCCAAATCGGACTTTCCTGCGCGCCTTTGATCCAGTCTTCAGGGATACCATCGGCACGGGCCGCCCTGATCACATCCGGATCGCCTGGATCGAGGAACACGCCCAGTTGCGCATCATACAGATCGGTTGTTTCCGGTGCATTTGCCGCCGCTTCGATCTTATCCGCATCATAGAGCATCACGCCCAGATAGCGGATACGCCCCACGCAGGTTTCCGAACAGACGGTAGGGTTGCCGCTTTCAATCCGCGGATAGCACAGCGTGCATTTCTCGGATTTTCCAGACTCCCAGTTGTAATAGACCTTCTTGTAGGGGCAGCCCGACACACACATGCGCCAACCCCGGCATTTCTCCTGATCGATCAGGACAATGCCGTCTTCCTCGCGCTTGTAGATCGCGCCCGAGGGACAGGAAGCCGCACAGGTCGGATTGAGACAATGCTCACAGAGCCGTGGCAGATACATCATGAAGGTGTTTTCGTATTCTCCGTAAATCTCCTTCTGGATGCCTTCGAAGTTGTAATCCTCCGCGCGTTTCGAAAATTCACCGCCCAGGATTTCCTCCCAGTTCGGCCCTTTCTCGATTTTCTCGATCCGCTCGCCGGTGATTTTCGAAAATGGCCGCGCCGTTGGGAAGGCCTTCATCTCCGGCGCGGATTTCAGGTGGTCGTAGTCGAAATCAAACGGCTCATAATAGTCGTCAATCTCGGGCAGATCGGGGTTGCCAAAGATGTTGGACAATATCCGCCATTTCGCCCCCTGCTTGGGCTCCAGCCGCCCCGCCTTTGTCCGGATCCAGCCCCCGTTCCAACGGTCCTGATTTTCCCAATCCGTGGGGTAGCCAAGGCCCGGTTTGGTCTCGACGTTATTGAACCAGGCATATTCAACACCGTCGCGGCTGGTCCAGACGTTTTTGCAGGTCACCGAGCAGGTGTGACAGCCGATGCATTTGTCCAGGTTCAGGACCATGCCGATTTGTGCGCGAACTCTCATTCTGCTGCCTCCATTTTGGCGGGCGTGTCGAGCCAGTCGACCTTCCGCATTTTTCTGACAATCACGAATTCATCCCGGTTCGACCCGACGGTGCCGTAGTAGTTGAAGCCATAGGATTGCTGCGCATAGGCACCGATCATATGGGTTGGTTTCAACGTGGTCCGGGTGACCGAATTGTGGATACCGCCCCGGTTACCGGTCTTTTCCGACCCCGGCGTATTCACGATCTTTTCCTGCGCGTGATACATGAAGATTGTGCCGTCTTTCATGCGTTGTGACACCACCGCCCGGGCCGTCAACGCCCCGTTGGCATTATAGGCTTCCACCCAGTCGTTATCGGCGATCCCGGCGCTTTTGGCGTCATTCTCGCTGATCCAGACCACAGGGCCACCCCGGTTCAGCGTCAGCATCAACAGGTTGTCAGAATAGGTGGAGTGGATGCCCCATTTCTGGTGCGGCGTGATGAAGTTCAGCACCAGATGCGGCTCGCCTTTGTCGGTGTGCACGTCATCGGTGATGGTCTTCAGATCGACAGGCGGACGGTACGACATCAGCCCCTCGCCAAAAGCCAGCATCCACAGGTGATCCTGATAGAGCTGCTGACGACCGGTCAGCGTGCGCCAGGGGATCAGCTCATGCACGTTGGTATAGCCTGCGTTATAGCAGACCTTTTCCGACTCCAGCCCGGACCAGGTGGGCGAAGAGATGATCTTGCGCGGTTGTGCGGCGATATCGCGGAAGCGGATTTTCTCGTCTTCCTTGGGCATTGCCAGATGGGCGTGGGGACGACCCGTCGCCTGGCCCAGCGCTTCCCAGGCTTTCACCGCCACTTCGCCATTGGTCTCCGGTGCCAGCATCAGCACAACCTCGCTGGCATCAATGTCGGTGACGATCTTCGGGCATCCTTTTGCGGGGCCGTCCGGCCATTCACCGTTCAACTCCCGCAGGTGCTGAACCTCGGTCTCGGTGTTCCAGGTGATGCCTTTGCCGCCGTTGCCGATCTTGTCCATCAGCGGACCAAGGGCGACAAACCGATCATAAAGCGCGGGGTAATCCCGCTCGACGGGCACATAGTTCGGTGCCGTCTTGCCGGGGATCAGGTCACACTCGCCTTTCTTCCAGTCCTTCACCTGATCCTGGGCAATTTCACCGGGTGTGTCGTGCAGGATCGGCAGCGCAACGATATCGGTTTCCTTGCCCAATATCTCTGGCGCAACATCCTGGAATTTCTTGGCAATCGCCTTGAAAATCTCCCAATCCGACTTGCTTTCATAGGCCGGGTCGACTGCGGCCTGCAGCGGATGGATGAACGGGTGCATGTCAGAGGTGTTGAGGTCGTTCTTCTCGTACCAGCTGGCGGTGGGCAACACGACATCGGAATAGACCGCGGTGGTGCTCATCCGAAAATCGATGGTCACCAGCAGATCGAGTTTGCCGCGGGGCGCCTCCGCATGCCACTTAGCCTCCTTGGGCAGTTGCCCGCCTTCTTCCCCCAGATCTTTGCCCAGAACGCCATGGTCGGTGCCCAGCAGGTGCTTGAGGAAATACTCATGCCCCTTGCCCGACGATCCCAGCAGGTTCGAGCGCCAGACAAAGAGGTTGCGAGGCCAGTTTTCCGGGGCATCCGGGTCCTCGCAGGACATTTCCAAATCCCCCGATGTCAACTGTTCCGCTACATAGGCCGGGATCTCCTGGCCCGCCGCCTTTGCCGCTTTCGCAACCTCCAGGGGGTTGGTTTTCAACTGTGGCGCCGACGGCAGCCAGCCCATCCGCTCGGCGCGGATGTTGTAGTCGATCATCGTCGCGTCCCAGTCGCCTTCCGGCGCCGTGGGCGAAATGATCTCCTCCGATGTCAACTGCTCATAGCGCCACTGATCGGTATGCGCGTACCAGGCCGAGGTGGAATTCATATGCCGCGGCGGACGCCCCCAATCGAGCGCGAAGGCCAACGGCAGCCAACCGGTTTGCGGGCGCAGCTTCTCCTGCCCCACGTAATGGGCCCAGCCGCCGCCCGATTGCCCGACGCAGCCACACATCACCAGCATGTTGATGACGCCGCGGTAGTTCATGTCCATATGATACCAGTGGTTCATCGCGGCCCCGATGATGATCATCGATTTGCCCTTGGTTTTTTCCGCGTTCTGCGCAAATTCACGCGCGACGTGGATGATCTTGTCAGCGGACACGCCGGTGATCTTCTCCGCCCAGGCCGGGGTGCCCGGAACCTCATCGGCATAGTCAGCGGCCACCCAATCGCCGCCCAGCCCCCGATCCAGACCGTAGTTGGCGCAGAAGAGATCAAAGACTGTGGCGACAATGATCTCCCCGTCGCCGGTGTCGATCTTGCGCACCGGAACCTGACGGGTCAGGATGTTCGGATGATCTGCATCGGTGGCGAATTCCGCCGTGGCGTCACCGCCGAAATAGGGGAAATCAACGCCGCGCACATCGTCGTGGTCCTCCTCCAGGATCAGCGACATTTTCAGCTCGGTCTCGGCCAATCCAGCGCGCTCTTCTAGGTTCCATTCGCCGTCTTCGCCCCAGCGGTAGCCAATGGAGCCGTTGGGGGCGACATAGCTGCCGGATTTGCCGTCCAGCGCGACCGTTTTCCATTCCGGGTTGTTTTCCTCGCCCAGCTTGCCATCCAGGTCATCAGCCCGCAGAAAGCGGCCCGGGATCAGACGATCATCTTTCTCCTCCAGCCTTACCAGCATGGGGAAGTCGCTGTATTTGCAGGTGTATTCCTCGAAATACGCAGTCTGACGGTCCAGGTGGAACTCCCGCAGGATCACGTGGCCAAAGGCCATCGCCAAGGCCGCATCGGTGCCCTGTTTCACATTCAGCCAGACATCGCCAAATTTCGCAGCCTCGGAATAATCCGGGCAGATCACGGCGGATTTGGTGCCGCGGTAGCGCGCTTCGGTGTAGAAATGTGCGTCCGGCGTGCGGGTCTGCGGCACGTTCGAGCCCCAGACGAGCAGGTAGCCCGCATTATACCAATCCGCACTTTCCGGCACATCGGTTTGCTCACCCCAGGTCATCGGCGAGGCGGGCGGCAGGTCGCAATACCAATCGTAAAAGCTCATGCAGACGCCACCCAGCAGCGACAGGTACCGTGAGCCCGCAGCATAAGAGATCATCGACATCGCCGGGATCGGCGAGAAGCCAAACACCCGGTCGGGACCGTGGGTTTTCACCGTATAGGCATTCGCGGCAGCAGTGATCTCGGTCGCTTCATCCCAGCTAGCACGCACGAAACCGCCCTTGCCGCGGGTCTCGACATAAGACGACCGCAGGATCGGATCGTTCTGCAGTTTGGTCCAGGCCTCGATCGGGCTCATGGTTTCCCGCATCTTGCGCCAGACCTTCATCAGCCGCCCGCGCACCAGCGGATTTTTCACCCGGTTCGCGGAGTAGAGATACCAGCTGTAGCTGGCCCCCCGCGCACAGCCGCGCGGCTCGTGATTAGGCAGGCCGGGCCGTGTGCGCGGGTAGTCAGTTTGCTGGGTTTCCCAGGTCACGATCCCGGATTTCACGTAGATCTTCCACGAACAGGATCCGGTGCAGTTCACCCCATGGGTGGAGCGGACAACTTTGTCATGTCGCCAGCGGTTGCGATAGGTGTCCTCCCAATCGCGGTTTTCGCGGGTAACCTGGCCGTGGCCATCGGAGAACTGTTCCAGTTCTTTTGACTGGAGAAAGTTCAGTCTGTCGAGCAGGTGGCTCATGTCTTTAGCTCCCTAGAGTGTGAGGTGGCGCCTGCGCGGAGGGGATCTCCGCACAGGTGGAGATCGGGTTCAGGGGTTCTTGATGTAGGCGCCGGGGCGCAGGTAGAACCACCAGTTGATGACGATGCAGAGCACGTAAAAGGCGGCAAATCCGTAGAGCGCATATTCCGGGGATCCCGCCCGCATCTGCTCACCGAAGATCTGCGGAATGAGGAAGGCGCCGTAAGCCGCTACCGCACTTGTCCATCCCAGAACGGGCCCGGCCTGTTCCTTGTTGAAGGCCACGGCAATGGTGCGGAAGGTCGAGCCGTTGCCGATGCCTGTCGCCGCGAAAAGCAGCAGGAAGATCAGCAGGAAGGGCAGGAAGTAAGTCTCTGGCGTGGCCGAGGCATAGGCCTGTTGCAGGATGTAGGCGAGCGCCAACGCACAGGCGACCATCACGATGGAGATGATCTGGGTCACTTTTGCGCCCCCGGCACGGTCCGCCCAGACGCCACCCAGCGGACGGATTAGTGCGCCAATAAACGGCCCCATCCAGGCAAACATCAAGGCAGATGGCCCGTTCGGGTTGGCCACATCATGGGTCATGACACCGTCAACCACGATGTGCTGGAAGCCAAAAACCACCTTGATGGTCAGACCCATCGCCGCCGAATAGCCGATGAAAGAGCCAAACGTCATCACGTAGATGATGGTCATCGCCCAGGTGTGTTTGTTGCCAAAGATCTTGTACTGGCGCGACAGGTTCTGACCGACCTGACCGGGGATCATCCGCAGCGCTGCGACGGTCAGCACGATGACGATGGGCAAAACGACCCATTTGGAGAGGCCAAAGCCCGAGCCCCCCACCGCGGCGGGCAGCATCAGCCAGAGGCCGAAGCCCGCGCAGGCCAGCCCGATGCCATACATAAACCCGATGATGCCAAAGGAACCGACGGGACCGGGGATGTTCGGGCTGACATGTTCATCGCGGATGTTGTTCATGCCGAACCAGCCAAGGAACGCCAGTGGCACCAGTGCCAGCAGCCAGACAAAGCCCGCGTTCTGGATAAAGGTTTCGGTGCCTGCCGGGATCTTGCCGATCAGGGTGCCGGAAGTATTCACAAGTTCCCGACCCTCGCCGCCAAAGAGACCAAAGGTCATGACCAGCGGGATCAGGATCTGCATGGTGGTCACGCCAAAGTTGCCGAGACCCGCGTTCATGCCCAGCGAGTAACCCTGCACCTTCTTGGGAAAGAAGAAGGAGATGTTGGACATGGAGGCGGCGAAGTTCCCGCCCCCGATCCCCGACAGCAGCGCCAGGATCTGATACTGCCAGAGGGGTGTATCCGGGTTCTGCAGCGCGATGCCGGTTCCCAATGCGGGGATCATCAGAAGCGCCGTGGTGAAGAAGATTGTATTACGCCCACCCGCGATGCGGATGAAGAAGGTCGCTGGGATGCGCAGGGTGGCCCCCGACAGGCCCGCAATGGCAGTCAGCGTGAAAAGCTGCGAGGTTTCAAAGGGGTAGCCCAGATTGATCATCTGAACGGTGATGATCCCCCAATAGAGCCAAACCGCAAAACCGCAGAGCAGCGATGGAATGGAAATCCAGAGGTTGCGGTTGGCAATCCCCTTGCCGGTGGCGGCCCAGAAGGCCTCGTCATCCGGTGTGTAGTTTCTGAGATCTTGTCCCACGGTAGTCTCCTTGGAGTGATGTGTCGGTGTGGGGTCCCAGGCGTGGCCCGGGCCCCCGACTTTTGATTATTCGGCTGGCGTGCGGCCTTTGGGCGGGCTGAGACGGTCCAGGGTGCTGCGCAGATCGTCTATGTCCTTGAACCTCGCGGTTACGGTCAGGCCCGCCCCGCGATCGGCAAGCCCCACCCGCTCGCTGCCCACAAAGAGGGTGGCCAGATCGGCTTCGGTTTCCTTGCGGATGCGGGCCTCGTTGGCGATGGCCTCGTCCACGGAGGAGATCACGTATTCGTCGCCAAATCCGCCTTCGGGCTCTTTCAGCAGGAAGTAGCAGACCACCCAGCTGATGAAGGCACCGGTCGCGATGATGAAGAAGAACTGCGACGGTGTGACATACATGAAGATGAAGAGGTAAAAGACGGCCCCAACGTTGCCGTAGGCCCCGGCCATGCCAGCGATCTGACCGGTCACCCGGCGTTTGATCGATGGGATGATCCCGAAGGTCGCGCCCTCTGCACCCTGCACGAAGAACGAGCAGCCGATGGTGATGGCAATGGCAACGATCAGCGGCCAGCTGCTGTCGAGCAGACCCATGAGCGCAAAGCCGAGGGCGATCCCGATCATATAGGACAGCATCACAAAGCGGCGGTTGCCCATCCGATCGGAGACAAGCCCGCCCATGGGTCGGGCGAACAGATTCACGAAGGCGAAGGACGACGCGATGATCCCCGCGGTGACCGGTGTCAGCCCCCAGGTTTCCTGAAAGAACAGGGGCAGCATCGACACCACGGCCAGTTCCGCCCCGAAGTTGGCGAAATAGGTGGTGTTGAGGGCCGCGACTGAACTGAAGGGATAGCGGTCATCCTCCGGCACGCCTTTGCGCAGGATCGGCAGGTTGACCCGCAGCACCTGCCAGACCTGATAGACCACCACCACAGCGATCGCGGCATAGCAGAAGGTTGCGGTCATGGTATCGATGTAGCCAGTGTTCCGCACGCGCCAGACGAGGATCGACAGGATCCCGATCAGCGGCAGGGTAAAGGCGATCAGCAGCCCGAGGTCGCGGTAGGTAGAAACCTCCAGCGCGGCAGCTTTGCGAGGTTTTTTATGGGTGTCGCGGGTCGGGCCATCGGTGATGGCGAACCAGTAAAACACGCCATAGGCCGCCATGATGACGCCCGATGTGGCAATGGCATAACGCCAGCCATCGTCGCCGCCATAGACCGACAGGGCGACGGTGGGGATGGTCAGGGCCGCTGCTGCGGAGCCAAAGTTACCCCAGCCCGCATAGAACCCTTCGGCAAAACCGATGTCGCGCGGTCTGAACCAAAGCGCGGTCATGTGAATGCCTACCACGAAGGACGCCCCCACCGAGGACATGATCAACCGCGCGAAAAACAGCTGCTCACGCGTGTCACCCAGCGCAAACGCGAGGGTCGGCACAGCCATGGAGACCATCAGCACCGAAAACACCCGGCGCGGCCCCCATTTGTCCAACGCCATGCCGACCACAATGCGCGCCGGGATCGTCAGCGCGACGTTGGCGATGGCAAAGAGCCGCAGATCGTCTTTGGTCAGCCAGTCTGCGGATTTGAGGATGGACGACGCCAGCGGCGCCATGTTGAACCATACGTAAAAGGTGATGAAAAAGGCGATCCAGGTGAGATGGAGCGCGCGGATTTCTCGGTTTTTGAACCGGAATACGTCTGAAACTTGCATATCGAACCTCGGTCAGGCTTGAAAACGGCAGGGCAGTGAGTGGTCACTCGGCCCCGGTTGGAATGATCAGCAGCGGGCATTGCGCCCGGCGGGCCAGAAAGGCCGAGACTGACCCGAAGGTCATGTGATCGAACTCCTCCACCAGCGCGTCGAGCCTGCGGGTGATGAAATTCCCATCCGGCTTGTGGCTGTGGCGCGCCATGACCAGCAGGTCAGGCTTGCGCTCATCGGTGGCGCGCAGGATCATCTTGCGGGCGTCGCCCTCGGCCATCAGCACCTGTGTTGGAAAGCCCGCCGCTGACAGCTCCGCCGCCGCGCTTTCGGCGCCGGCTTTCTGGTCGGCGAACTGTTCTTTGAACATCTCGTCGGCACCTGCCGTGGTGCTGCCAACCTCCTCGATCACTGAAATCAGGGTGAGGTTGGGGTGGGCGGCGGCAAACATCTCCTTGACCACTTCAAGCGTGATCCTTGCATTCCGCGAATGGTCGTATGCGATCATCACGTCCATATCAGTCCTCCTTGGTCCTTTGCCGCATCGCGTGCGGACGGTTGGCTTACAGAGGCCCGTTTTTGGGGTGTCGACGACTTGATTCAGATCAACTGAATCAAATTCCTGTTTGAAATAAATGTGTTAACCAAATTCTTCATGGTTGCCGGAAGCGAAGGTCAAATTCAGGCACCCAATCTTCAGGAGCTGCGTTTGACATTTATCAAATTTATCGACCACAATTGTTGCCTGATGCACGAGAGGGACTCCGATGCGCAAAAATGACCTGCCGGAGATTCGCTCACTCCCCCTGTTTGCGGAGATCAAGGACAATAGCTTCGAGGCGCTGATCCGGGGTGCTTATGTCCAGAATTTCCCGCCACGGGTCGAGTTGATCACCGAAGGTGATCATTCGGATTTTCTGCATGTCGTGATTGCCGGGAGCGTCGAGCTCTTTGGCACCTGGAACGGTCGCCAGACGACGATGGCGATTGTCCGTCCGATTTCGACCTTCATTCTGGCCGCAACGGTCAAAGATGCACCCTATCTGATGTCGGCGCGCACAATGGAAAAAAGCCGGTTGGTTCTGATCCCATCGATGGACGTGCGCGACGTGTTTGAGACAGACAGCGAATTCGCGCGCGCCGTCGTCACCGAATTGGCGCAATGCTACCGGGCCGTCATCAAAAACACCAAGGACCTGAAGCTGCGCACGTCGCTGGAACGGCTGGCCAACTACCTTTTACGCCAGCAAATCCGGACCGGGTCGAACGAGTTTGAGCTGAAAATGGAAAAACGCCGACTGGCATCCTTTCTCGGCATGACATCGGAAAACCTCAGCCGCGCGTTCAAAGGGCTGGAACCCTACGGGGTCGAAGTGTCAGGCAATCAGATTGCGATCAAGGATCTCGACGATCTCACCGGGTTCGCCAAGCCGGACAAGCTGATCGACAATTACGCGACATAAGCACCCGGGATCGTCTGTCCGACGCCAACCGGCCGCCGCTGCGCCTTCAGAATAGTGTTTCGCAGACCGCGTCCGATCAACTCAACGCAGCGATCACAGCATCCGCACGGGTCACCGTTGCCACATTTTGCATGGCGTAGTTGATCGATGCCCGATGCCAGTCCGCATTCATCGTTGAACAGGCGTCTTCGGGCACGATCATGCGGTATCCCTTGTCTGCTCCAGTGCGGGCGGTGTGCTCCACACTCATGTTTGTCCAACTGCCGGTGTTGATGATCGTGTCCCGCCCGCCGTGGGCAAGATAGGCATCGAGCCGCGAGGTTTCCCAGGCGCTCATGCTCATCTTCTCGACCACCAGATCACCCGCCTGCGGCTCAAGCCCCGATGCGGGTTCAACCCCCCAGGTGCCCCTGACAAGCGCATTGTGGTCTTTCAGACCACGTTGCAGCGCGGCATGCTGGCACAGATAGGGCGCGCCGGGTTCCAGCACCATCCAGACATGGATGATCATACCGCCCCGCGCGCGCAACGCATCCGCAAGACGCCGCGCATTTGTCACCACATTTTGGGTGCGCGCATGATCGGGCGAGCCGGTATCGGCAAATGCGCCGCCATCGATCATCACATCGTTCTGCAAATCCTGCAGGATCATGGCGGTGCGCGCGGGATCGATCCGAAAATCCAGACGGTCGTGCAGGAGGAGGTCATTGGTCATGGTAGCGTTTCCTTGAGAGGGCACAGCCGGGGCCTTCGGGCCGGGCGCGCGCGCCTGCATGAAAGGCTCTTCACGCCCGCGGGTTTTGGTATTGAGCGCGTAAAGCGACGTCGTGGCGCAAATATATAGGGTGGACCAGTCCGGCCCGCCCCAATGAAAATTGGCCACCAGCTCAGAGCAGAGGATTTTACCGATCAGCAGACCCTGAAAGGAATAGACCCAGATGCCACCCGGCGCGGTCACATAGAGATTGCCATCCTTGTCGGATTTCATCCCATCGGGCACCCCCGCCAGCGCGTCATCGACAATGCCGCCCGCGAAGACCCGGCCATTCACCAGACGGCCATCACCCGCAACATCAAACATCCGGACATTGGCCTGTTCGGTGTCATTGACCCACATCCACTTGCCACAGGGCGAAAAACACAGCCCGTTGGGCTGACCAAAAAGGCTGCGCTCGACCACCAACTGCGGTTCATCTCCCGGCGAGTGGTCCGGCGCAAGGCGGTACACCCCCTGAAATCCCTGCTGCAGCGGGCGGGGCACCCCAAAGTGCTCCATCCGCCCGTAAGTGGGATCGGTAAAATAGATGCTGCCATCAGCGCCCACGACGATGTCATTGGGGCTGTTGAGCTCCTTGCCTTCGAAATGGCTGCACAGCACCTCGCGCGTGCCATCGGGCCTGATGCGCACCACGGAGGAGGTGGCATGTTCGCAGATCAGCAGATTGAGATCAGCATCATAGGTCATGCCGTTGCCCTTGTTGGAGGGCCGCGCAATCTCGGTAATGCCCTGCCCAGGCACGTAGCGACGGCGCACATCCCCGGGCATGTCGGAGAAAATCAGCGATTGCTCAACCGGGTGCCAGAGCGGCCCTTCGGTAAAGACAAACCCGGTGCCCAGCGCCTGAAGCGGTTCGGCGACATCCACGATCTCGTGGAAACTGTCTGAAATGGCTTGATGCGTCATATCCGCCTCATTCCTCCGAGCAAGAGACCGCAGTTAGGACCGGCAGGAACCACCCCGCAGAGAACCAGACAACCGCAGTCATCAGACCGGGAACCAGGGCCGGTCCGGCAGGGTTTCCGTCGTCGGCCCCGGCACCTGCATCCCCAGGCGCCCCACCACGTTTTGACGCTCGATCTTGGCAGGTTTGTCGTGGATCGGCAGCAGGAAGGTATAGTTGTTCAGCAGCTTCTTGATCGCCGCCTTTTCTTCGCGCTTTGACTGCGAATGGTTGCCGGTCACGCGCGGCTCCATCCAGTTATTGGTGTAGACGTGGTTCACGATCTGATCGTTGAAATCATAGATCACGTCGCCACAAATACAGGCCAGCCCTTCAGCGGTTTCCACCACCACGTTCATCGACCCTTCGGTATGAGCGCCTGCGTGCTCGCACCAGACCCCGGGGATGATCTCCTCCGCCGTGGTGATGTCCAGATCAAGGAAACGGATCGCCTCGGGCTCATAAATCCGGTCCACCAGATGTTTGATATCAGGCTTGGGATACTGCGGAAACATGATGCCCGAGACGCTGAATTCCATCTCGCGCCGGTTCAGTACAACGGTGGTGTTCATCGGGAATTTATCGTCCTGGCCCGCGTGGTCGATGTGCAGATGGGTGTGCAGGATATAGCGGATATCACCGAGCTTCAGCCCATGTTTGGCCAGCTGCTGCTCCATCATGTTGTCATGAAATTGCAGCCCCCGCATACCCAGGCTCTCCATGATCGCATTGTCGCGGTAGCCGGTATCGACCAGCACCGGATATTCGCCCCCCGTAATCAGAAACCCATAGACCGGCACCCGCCGGGTGCGGCCGCATTCATGTCCCAGCACCAGAAAGCTGGTTTCAAGCTCAATGTCCCCATAGTCGAGAACGTGAATTTGCAAAGCCATGGTCTTACTCCCTTTTATCCGTCACAGCCGGTACACGCGGGCTGCGGTGTCGTTGAAAATCGCCGATCTCTTTTTCTTGGAGAGACCCTTGGTGGCATCTTGAAAGGCGTTAAAAAGCTCCAGATAACTGGTCCAAAGCTTCTCGATCGGGAAGTTGGAGCCGTAAAGGCAACGCTCCGCGCCAAAAATGGCTTCGGTATCGGTGATCATCTGGGTGATGAACTGACGGTCATTACGGTGAATGAACGTCCCGAAAGCCGAGAGTTTGCTCACCACATTCGGACAATCCGCGAGCCGTTTCATGCCATCGGACCAGAGCCTGTGCCCGGTCTCTGTCACGTCTTCCTTCATGCCCGCATGCTGCAGGATGAAGGTGACCTCCGGGCAGGCGCGCGCCAGCTCTGCGGCACCTTCCATCTGACTGGCAAAGACCTGCAGATCGAAGCTCCAGCCATAATCCGCCAGGCGCGCCACATTTGACTGCACAGTCGCGTTTCGACACAGATCCGGGTCCTCCGCAAAACGATAAAGTGGGTTTTCATGCCAATGAAACTGCTGCCGGATGCCCCGCATCAGCGGATATTTCTTCAGTCGGTCCAATTGGTCGCGCACGTCCTCGCCGGTGAAATCTGCGTACCCCACGATGCCGGAAATGGTGCCATGGGCGTCTGCCTGATCCTGCACCCAGGCGACCTCGTCTTCGTACCAGTTTGGCGCCCAATTGGCCTGAACATAGACGGTTCTGGTAATCCCGGTGCCCGCAAGATCGGCCAGAAATTCGCGGGGGGTATAGTCGCGCATGATGGCCTTGTAGGAGCCAAAGATGCGCGGCTGTTCCGGCCCCAAGAGCCAGGGCAGATCCTTCTGCAGCCAGATGTGATGGTGTGCGTCAATCATCAGAGCCTCGCCATGGTCAGAATGTGATCGGTTACCGCCGCGATGCTGTCGCCATCTCCCAGACGGTCGAGCACCGGCAGAATGGCAGACAGCCCTTCGGTCTGCGGTGAATAGGCCGGGTCAGCGGCCAGCGGTGTCAGCCAGTCGAGCCGCCAAGCACTGCGCGCCAAGCGCCGGGCGGCCTCAATCATCGCGGCGGGATCGCCCCGTTCCAGCCCGTCAGACAAAACAACCACCGCTGCGCCCCGGGCAAACCCGGCGTATCGCGGCACCGACAGGAATGCCGACAACGCATCGCCAATCCGCGTGCCGCCGTCAAAATCGGCGATGGCTTCACCTGCCAGTGCCAGCGCCTGCGCCGGATCGCCGGGTTTCAGCGCCTGCGTGATCCGGGTCAGCCGGGTGCCCAGCGTGAACACCTCGGCGCTATCTGCCGCCTGAACCACCGCGTGGGCCAACCGCATCATGTCTTCGGAGCGCGCCTTCATCGACCCCGAGACGTCGATCAACACCACCACCCGCCGCTGCCGTGTCTTTCGCCGGGTTTGCAAAAGCTGGATCACCTCACCGTCGCGCTTGGCCGCCTCCCGCAGGGTGCGGCGCATGTCGATCCGGTCACCACGTTTGGCGCGGCGCCGCCGATAGCTCAGCCGTCGCGGCAAAGCCCCCGCAGCCTCGCGCATCAGGCGCTGCACGGCGGCGGCATTGCCTTGGGTCAGGTCCCGCTGGCTCAGCCGCTCCGCTGTCGTGGGCTCCGCCCCGACGGGGCTGTCATCCCTGTCCGCCTCAACCTCTGTACGCGCAGATGTGGGCTCATAGGCTTCGAGCGCATCGTCCTCATCACCTTCCGCCGGAGCCTGGATGACCTGATCCAGAAAAACGGCACGGAAAAGCGCGTCATATTCAGCAACGCGCTCTGGCGGGATCGCGAAGATCGCGCGGCCCGAGCGGTAGATATCCATCATATCGCGTGGCCCCAACAGCCCCACAGAAGCAATGAAATCGATGCTCTGATCGGGCGACACCGGATGGCCAGCGCCGCGCAACACCTGCGAAAACCGCAAGAACGGATCAAGGGCGCGAGGCGCACTCATGCAGCCTCGCCCGGCAAGACCGACGACAGCCGGTCCGCCATATAGGTCAGGTCATCATGGTCCTTCAGCGCCACCCCGATGGAGCGTTTAAACGCTTCGGGCCACCGCACGCCTTGCGCATTCAGCAGGGTCGCAGCTTCCGCCCATTCCACCGTTTCCGCCACGCCAGGTGGCTTGGCCAGGGGTTCTGCACGCAGATGGCCGACGCTGGCCACAACCGCGCGGGCCGTAGCCTCCGCCACGGTGCTGGCACGGGTGATGACAATCTGCGCTTCCAGGGCTGCATCGGGATAGTCGATCCAGTGGTAGACACAGCGCCGCCTCAGGGCTTCATGCAGGTCGCGGGTCCGATTCGAGGTCAAGACAACCACCGGCGCTTGCACAGCCCGCACGGTCCCGGTCTCCGGTATGGAAATCGTGAAATCCGACAGGAATTCCAGCAGCAAGGCTTCAAATTCATGATCCGAACGGTCAATCTCGTCGATCAGCAGCAGCGATCTTGCCGGGTTGCGCAGCACCGCCAGCAAGGGCCGTTCCAACAGAAAATCCTCTGCATAGAGGTTGACGAAATCGTCGCCTGCCTGACGGATCGCTAGCATCTGGCGCGGGTAGTTCCACTCATAAAGCGCCGCCGCCGCATCGATCCCCTCAAAACATTGCAAACGCACCACATTGCGCCCCAGCACACCACCAAGCGCCTTGGCAGCCTCGGTTTT
The DNA here is from genome assembly GCF_947499265.1 of uncultured Roseobacter sp. GTDB lineage: Bacteria > Pseudomonadota > Alphaproteobacteria > Rhodobacterales > Rhodobacteraceae > Roseobacter. Next base: position 44,395 of record NZ_CANMNK010000001.1, read on the forward strand.
ACCCACGCCTGGCGCGCCTTCGAGCAGCAGGGGTTTGCCAAGCGCCAGCGACAGGTAGGCCGCAGTCGCCAAGGCGTCATCCGCCAGATATTGCGCGTCCACCAGCGCCTTTTGCAGCCCTGCGGGATCACCGATCCCGGCAATATTTGGCGTGACCGCCATCCTTAGCGGGCTCCCTGCGGGCGGGCGCCGCCATTGGCCCGGATGCCTTTGAGCACCTTTTCCGGCGTGATCGGCAGCTGATCGCAACGTACGCCCACAGCGTTGTAGACCGCATTGGCCACCGCAGGCAGCACCGGGTTCGCACACATTTCACCCGGTCCCTTGCCGCCAAAGGGGGCATCCTCCGCAGGCCGCTCCAGTACGGCGATATGATGCGGCGTGATCTGCCCGGGACCGGGTTGCAGGTAGGTGTTGAAGTCCTCCGGCCCGTGGTCGCGCCGCGGATAATAGGGTTCGGTCGTTTCATAAAGCGCATGGGAGACCCCCATCCACGCCCCACCGATCAATTGTTGCTCCACCAATTTCGGGTTGAGCGCACGACCAACTTCATAAGCGGAGTTGATCTCTGTGACTTCCACCTCCCCGGTTTCATCATCCACCTCCAGATCGATCACCAAAGCCGCGTGGGCAAAACAGGTCACCGGGGTCATATCGCCGGTTTCCGGATCCGCTTCGCTCGGCGGCACGAGGAAAATACCCCGTCCCGACAGCGTGCGGCCCTGTTTGAATTGCGCCGCAATGGCGGTTTCAGCCACGGTGATGGACCGCCCCGGCGCACCTTTGACGTGGATATTGCCCGCGCCATCGGTGTCGAGATCGCTGGCGTTGACCTCCAGTTCTTCGGCGGCGGCCTCCATCATTTGTTTGCGCGCCTCGGCAGCGGCGCGGATTACCGCATTACCGACACGGTGTGTGCCGCGGGAGGCGAACGACCCCATGCAATGGGGGCCGGTGTCACTGTCCGCAGTGTCGACATAGACATCCTCTACCGGCACCCCAAGCGTCTCGGATGCGATCTGGCGGGTCACGGATTTCATCCCCTGCCCCAGATCGATCGAGCTGAGTGCCACCATGAATTTCCCATCCGGCGTGGAATGCACAAGCGCCTGCGACGGGTCCCCTCCGAGGTTCATCCCGATGGGGTAGTTGATGCAGGCAAAGCCGCGCCCTTTGTGAATGGTCATCTCAACGTCTCCTGAAGCCGGAGGTGAAGGGGGAGGACCCAGGCCGCCGCACCCCGCGCGAGAATTTCTCCGCCGGAGCGTAAGGGGCTGGGCTGGCGGGTGGTGTTGGCTCGGCGGGCGCAACCGGTTGCGGTGGCGCAGGTTGCGCGGATGGGCCAGCCGCCGGTGGGGCGGCTTGCGGCGCTACGGGGGCCGCTGCCGATGTGGTCGCGCCCATCTTGTGCCCGATCCGGTCGGCATCGATCTGCATGTCGGGGTTTTGAACCGGTGCCCCGGCGACCGCTTCCCGGTGGGTGCCCGCCGCGACACGCCCCGTAGGTGTCTTGCTGGGCGATGTATCCGCGACACGGCCCTGACGTCGCTCCCCGATCCTTCCGTCCTCATCAACGCTGGTTTCTGGAATGGCCACGCGCTCCGGCGTGCCACCACCGACCCGCGACGACTGCGCCGCAGCATCCGCCGATATGGGCCAGCTTGCCTTGCCAGCCGCCACCTGACAGCACTCGATCAACGCCGTGTTCTTGGCTTTGCGCCGGTGCGCTTTCATATCCCCATCGCGGTACGCATTGAGGATGCGCAGCTCCACCGGGTTCATGCCCACGGCCTCCGCGACGCGGTCCATATGGCATTCAATGGAGAAATCCACCGCCGTGATCCCAAAGCCGCGCATCGCCGTCGCAGGTGTCCGATTGGTGATGCAGCAGTAAACGTTCGAAGCCACATTTGGGATCGCATAAGGGCCCGGCAGGTGCCCGGTGGCCTTAATGATCGCATAGGGGGACAGCCGCATGTAGGCACCGCTGTCAAAGAAACCGGTGAACTCCCGCGCGACGATGCGCCCATCCGCCATCACCCCGTCCTTGATCCGCCAGCGTTCACCCCCCCGCGGCGCACCCACCTGCATTTCCTCATAGCGGTCCCAGGCAAATTTCACCGGTTTGCCGGTGACCATCGCGCCCAGAACCGCCGTTGGCTCCACAATTGAATCGACCTTGCCGCCAAAGCCACCTCCCGCGGTGCCCCCGATGAAATGCAACCGCGATGAGGCGATACCCAGCAGCTTTGCCGTGGTCCCCAGTGAAAAGAACAACGCCTGCGTATTTGTGTGGCAGACAAACCGGTCATTGGTCTCCGGCGCTGCAATTGCCCCGCAGGTTTCAATCGGCGCCTGCTCAATGGGGGACATCTGATATTCCGCCTCAATGATGTGATCGGCTTTGGCAAAGCCCGCATTCACATCGCCAAAGCGCAGCTTTTGGTGATCGTATTTCTGGTGATAGTCGAAGGTGTTGTTGGGGTAGATGTCGTTGATCACGGGCGCGCCGGGGGCAATCGCCTCTTCCACATCCAGCACATGCGGCAGCACGCTATAGTCAACGCGCACCTTGGCCACTGCGTCGCGCGCCTGACGTTCGGTATCGGCGATGACCCAGGCCACCGTCTCGCCCAGATAACGCACCTTGTCATCGGCGCAGAGCGGTTCGTCATCCCGGCCGAAGTTGATCAGTGACAGCAGCGTGTTGAGGTTATGCGGCACATCCTTGGCGGTCAGCACCCTGCGCACGCCGGGCATTGTTTCCGCCGCCGCGGTGTCGATAGATCGGATTTCCGCATGGTGATGCGGCGACCGGACGGCGCGCATGTGCAGCAGCCCGTCAAAGAGATGGTCGTCGTAATAGGGCGTGCGCCCGGTGACATGGCCCAGAATATCCTGCCGGATCGTCGGCTTGCCAATCTCTTTCAGATTGTCGTCACGCTCGTCGGCGAAGAGGTCTTTGCGAAACTCGATGGAGGACATCAGAGCGCCCCCTGTTGCAGCGCAGGCTGTCCGCGCATCTGAGCAGCGGCGCTCAGAATGGCGTCCACGATGGGCTCGTAGCCCGTGCAGCGGCACAGATTGCCGGAGATGGCCTCGATCACCTCGTCGCGGGTCGGGTTTGCATTGTGATCCAGCAGGGCCTTGGCCGCCATCAGCATCCCGCTGGTGCAGAACCCGCATTGCGCTGCAAACCCATCGATGAAGGCGCGTTGCAAGGGGTGCAGCGCGGGGCCATCCGCTAGACCGCCCGCTGTGTCCACCCGTCTGCCCTGCACGGTTTCGGCCAATGTCAGGCAAGACAGATGCGGCACCCCATCGATCAAAACGGTACAGGCGCCACAGGTCCCCTGGGCGCAGCCTTGTTTAGGGGTCAGATCCCCTGCCCCGCGCCGCAGCACGTCCACCAGTGACGCCCCCGGGTCAACGAAAAGGGCAGCCTCCGTATCATTCAGCGTGAACGTCACAGGTGTCTTGGCCATCAGGAATGCCCTCCACTTTCCAGCATCCGGCGCAGGTGGACCGGTGCCACCTCCGCCCGGTACCAGGCTGACGCCAGCGCGTCGTCCGTCGGAGACAACCCTTCGGTACACACAGCGCAGGCCGCCGCGATCGATGCCTCCGAGACACCGCCCCCCAACGCCCGTTCCGCCGCATGCGCCCGCATCGGTGCCGCGGCCATATTGCCAAAGACCACGCGAGGCTCGCCGCCACGTATCAAGGCCGCGAGGGTGATGACGGCGACGCCCTTTGGCTTCACCCGCGACACTTTGCGATAGTAAAACGCCCCCGGTTGCGGGCGCTGCAGGCTCACGGCTTCGACCAGGCCACGCATATGCTTTCGGTCGGCCAGAAAGCGCTCCATAGGATGTGTCTGCCCACCTGCCATGATCACCTGCGCGTCCAGCGCCAGCAAGGCCGCCGCCATGTCGCCATAGGGGTTTTCCGCGAAAAGATTGCCACCCACGGTCGCCATGTTGCGGATCGCCGGGCCGCCAATCTGCCCTGCGACTGGATGCAGAAAACTCAACTCCGCATGCGCGAGAATATCCGCCATGGTGGTGCCCGCTCCGATCCGCAGACCCTGCACATCATTGCCGATCCCTCGTTCCGGACGGGCCGCGCGCACGATGCGGTGAAAGCCCTGATCGCCATAGTTCACCTGCCGCATCACGATGGTGCCACCGCCCAGATACCGCGCGCCTTCACCCAGCCCGGCGGCGGCCTCGGCCACTGTCTGATAGGTCTCAACAGCTACCATCTATGCCTCCAATCCCATCTGGGCGCGGATCGCACCAAACCCCGCCTGATAAATCCCAGACCCGACCAATTCGGTCATCTCGTCGCGCTCTTCCGGGCGGGTATCGAACTGCCCTTCCCACTGCCAATAGGTGTGATCCGCATCGGTGACCGGGATCAGCCGCACGTGGCTGACGTAGTTGAAAAGCGGCACTGGCGTGTCGAGCAGACAGTAGGAATAGGCCGCATCCGCATCCGACAAGGTCAGCAACTGCTCACGCAGTTCCGCGCCATCCTCAAGTTTGAACTTCCTGACACAACCCACCCTGTCGGAGGGCTGACCACGCTCGATCTGGCTTGTGGCAATCGCCGGGTGCCACTGATCGTGCCCATTGAAATCGCGCAGAATTTCCCACACCGCTTCAATCGGGGCAGGCAATATCGTGCTGCGTAGGACGCGGACCATCACTCAGCCTCCGAAATGCCGTTTGAGCGCGTCAAACCCGCCCTGAAACACGTTTGTGGCAATGCCGTTCTGCAAATCCGTCACGTTGCCGGGATCGCAGTCAAACTCCGCAGACCATTCGGCAAAACATCTGTCACCATCCGTGACCGGCGTCAGCCGCAGCGTCGCCATATAGTCCCAGAGCGGCATCGGCCCCTCGAGCATCGTGTAGCTGTAGAACAGGTCATAATCCGACAGGCCCACCAGCTGCTCGCGGATATTGTCACCGTTCTGCAAGTTAAAATTGCGGATACAACCGACCTTGTCGCCGGGCAGCGCGTCCTCGATCCGGCTATCGCGGATCCTGGGATGCCATTTTGGCAGCCCGTTGAAGTCACGGACCCGCTCCCAAACCGCGGCAGCCTCTGCGTTGATCACGGAGGAGACAAATACCCGCGCCATCATTTGCTCCCTTTGGGTGTGCTGTTTTTGGCCGCCTGGGCCCGCGCGATTTCTGATTGGGCGCGGGTCATGTCACTGGCGTTGCGGAAGATGTCGGATTTGGAAATATTCGCGCCATCAATCCCAATGTCGTTGAGCAGGCTGTCCACAAATGGCGCCTGTACCCGGTAGCGCAGGGCCGAATTCATCACCTCATCCGTCGGGCTGCCGCCATTGCCACCGGGGCCTCCTGCACCGCCCGTACCGCCGCCGCCCGCCCAATCGAGCCCCTGCGTGCCCGACCCGCCAAGCTGCATAATCTTGATATCGTTGATCTTCTCAAGCGGCTTGGCCGAGGCGGTGACGATACCTTCGACATGTTCCAGCATCTTGCGCTTGAACAGGGAATGGCGTGCTTCGTCGGTCAGCACGTTCTCTGCCTCGTTGATAAGTTTCGCCGCTTCGGCTTCGACGGCGGCGCGGATTTTATCGGCCTCGGCTGTGATGCGTTTGCGTTCGGCGTCGAGCTCGGCCGCCGTGACGCCCACGGTCTTGGCGCGATGTGCGATCTCCATCTCTTCGGTGGTTTTGGCTTTCTCGGCGGCCTCCACCGCACGTGCCCGGGCGTTTTCGGCCTCCACCGCCGCCGCACTTTCATCCAGCGATTTCTGATAGAGCGCGATGGCCTTTTCCATGCTGGCAACCTCGACGGTTTTCTCGCGTTCGATCTCCAGCTTGCGGCGCTCGGTCTGATGCCCGATCCGCGCGTCATCCAGCCCCCGCTCAGAAGCAATTTGCGCCCGCTCGACTTCCTCGCGGCTCGCGATCTCCGCTTCGCGCAGAACCTGCACCCGCGCGATTTCGAGCTGTTCGACCACTTTCTTGCGCTCCAGTTTCTTGGCATCCAGTTCCTGCTCGGCAAGGATCTTCTCGGCATCCACCGTCTTCTCCTTGGCCACACGGGCCGCATCGATGGCCTCGTCCGCGGCGATCTGTGCAACGTCCAGCGCCTTGTTCCGCGCAATCTCCAGATTGCGGATCCGTTCATCCCGCGCGATCTTCTCGGTGGTGGTTTCTGCCTCTTTCTCGATCCGTTGCTGGTCGACCAATCGACGGCTGGAAATTTCCGCGGCCTCGATGGCTTCCTGCTTCTCGATCTCGCGCGCCCGGATTTCGGCATCCCGTGCGATCTCTGCGGCACGGGTTTTAGAATCCTCGGCGATTTTCGCGGCCTTGACGGTCTCGGATGCCTTGGCATTTGCGAGATCAACGGCCTTGTTGCGCGATATCTCCCGTTCCCGCATGTCCTGCTCATAGGCAATGCGTTCTGCGGCGAGCTTCTTCTCCATGGCGATGCGCTTGGCCTCGACGGCCTCGGCCTTGGCGGTTTCAGCAAAGGCAACGGCTTCTTCGCGCGCCAGATCACGTTCCTTGGTGCGCTCTTCGGTCTCGATCCGCTCCACCGCCGTGCGGGCCTCGGTCGCAATGCGGGCTTTGTCCACGGCCTCGCGGGAGGCAATCGCGGCCTGATCCAGCGCCTCGTTACGGGCAATTTCCAGCGCCCGCACACGCTCCTCCTGTGCGATACGCTCCTTTTCCGTCTCCTCGGAGGCCGCAATCTCCAACACGCGCACCGCCTTATCCGACGCGATGCGCTCTGCTGACAAAACCTTTTCCCGCGCGATCCGCGCCCCCTCAATGGCCTGATCCGCGGCAATCTGTGCTGCATCCAGCACCTCGCGCCGCTTGATTTCCAACTCCTTGGTTTCCCTGTCAGAGCTGATGCGCTCCGCACTCACGGTTTTTTCCTGCGCGATCCGCAACTTATCCGCGGCCTCGCGCGCTGCGATCTCTGCCTCTTCGACCGCCAGATTGCGCGCAATCTCACGCTCCCGCGTTTCCCGCTCCAGGCCGATCCGGGCCTCGGTCACCGCATTTTCCTGCGCAATCCTGGCCTTCTCGATCACCTCACGCGCCGCGATCTCTGCTGCATCAACGGTCCGCTTGCGTTCAATTTCCTGCGACTGGGTTTCGCGATCCTTGGCGATGCGCGCCTCGGTCAGCGCCTTTTCCTGTGCAATACGCGCCTTCTCCACGGCTTCCTTGGCCGCGATATCCGCGCTTTCAGTATCTTTGGTGGTCTTGATCCGCGTCTCGGTCAGCACCTTCTCCTGCGAGATACGGGCCTTTTCAATCGTCTCGCGCGTGGCAATCTCTGCCGCGTCGATCACCTGCTGGCGTTCGATTTCCTGCTGCCGGATGGTACGTTCCGAGGCGATGCGCGCCTGTGCAATCTGTTCATCATTGGCGATGCGGGCGGTTTCAATCGCTTCCCGGCTCAGCAGGGTCGCCTGCTCCGCTTCCTTCTCCCGCTCTGACCGCTCTCGTGCCAGTTCGGCACGCTGCTGCGCGCGGCGAAATTCGATTTCACGTTCCTGTTCCAGCCGCGCGGTTTCGCTTTCGCGCTCGATGTTCAGACTTTCCTTTTCCGCCTCTAGGTTCCGCGTGCGGATTTTCAGCATCGTGTCCTGTTCGATGTCATTGCGCAGCTTGCGGCGCTCCTCGACCGCAGCAATAACACTGGTCAGACCTTCAGCATCGAACCGGTTCGATGGGTTGAAATACTCAATCTCCGTCTGATCGATGTCGAGGATCGCAACGCTTTCCAGCTCCAGCCCGTTCTTGTCGAGCCCCTCCTGCGCGGTCTCGATCACCAGCGCCACATAATCACCGCGCATCTCATGCAGCTCTTCCATGGTCATTTTTGACGCCGCCGTGCGCAGCGCGGAGACGAACTTGCCATTCAGCAACTGATGGATGCGCTCCGGCTCCAGCGTGCGTCGACCCAGCGTTGCCGCGGCCAGGGTGACCGCCTGTTTGGAATGGCCCACACGGACATAAAAGGACGCTTCGACATCGATCCGCATCCGGTCCTTGGTGATCAGCGCTTCGGCCTTTTGCCGCGCCACATGCAGGTCCATCGAATTCATATTGACCGGTGTGATGTCATGGATGATCGGCCAGACAAATGCGCCACCATCGATCACGACCTTCTCTCCCAGAAACCCGGTGCGCACGAAGGAGATTTCCTTGGTTGACCGTCGGTAGAGCCAGTTCATCACCCAGTAGAGGATGAACACCACGATCACGGCAGCAATCAGCCACAGGATCAATTGTCCAATCAGTTCACCGGTCATATCGGTTCCTCCTCTCGGGCCGTCTCAACGCCCGATCTCCTTGAATTTTCTGGTCTGTGCGGTCAGCGCCACCTCGGTCGGCAGACGTTCCATGGACGACGCGCCATAAAACCCGTGGCAATACCGTGTGTTTTTCAGGACAAAATCTGCATCCTCCGGCATGGCCACCGGGCCGCCGTGCACCAGCACAATGGCCTGCGGGTTCACCTCAAGCGCAGCTTTGGCCCAGGCATCGGTCAGCGCCGGGGCCTCGGCCAAGGTGCAGCCTGTCTCCGCCCCGATGGCACCACCTGTTGTCAGCCCCAGGTGCACCACGATGATGTCTGCCCCGGCCCCCGCCATGGCCCGGGCGTCCTCCTCGCTGAAAACATATGGCGTTGTCAGCAGGCCCTTTTCATGTGCCGCCGCGATCATGTCGACCTCCAGCTGATAAGACATGCCCGTTTCTTCCAGATTGGCGCGGAAATTACCGTCGATCAGGCCCACGGTCGGGAAGTTCTGCACCCCGCTGAAGCCTGCCTCTTTCACCTGGTCGAGAAATTTATCCATCAGCCGGAAAGGATCCGACGCACAAACGCCAGCCAGTACCGGTGTGTTGCTGACCACGGGCAACACTTCGCCCGCCATCTCCATCACCACGCCATTGGCATCCCCATAGGGCATCAGCCCCGCGAGCGAACCGCGCCCGGCCATACGGTAGCGTCCGGAATTATAGATCACGATCAGATCGATCCCACCGGCCTCTTCGCATTTGGCCGAGAGACCGGTACCGGCCCCCCCGCCGATGATCGGCTCTCCCGCATCACGCATGGCGCGGAATTTCTGCATCAGGTCATCACGGTCAAACATATGCGTCAGGCTCTCTTCTGGCTGGTCGGGCGGACGTGAAAAGACCGAAAGGTCTTGATCACCAGCTCCGCAAATTCCGGGTCATTGATGTTGTGGGGCACGCGCACCAATTGGCGGTTCGCGGTGGCGCGCACCGTAGCTTCGAGCGTGTTAAACAGCGCCTTGTTCGCGGTCGGGTCCCAAAACGGCATGCCCGGCGCGTCCAGTGCTGAAACACCACCCTCCGGCAGGAAAAAGCGCACAACCCCGTTCATGTCGTTCAGTTTTTCGCCAATGAAGCGGCCCATCTCGGCATTCTCTTCCGGCGTGGTGCGCATCAGGGTGATCTGCGGGTTGTGCTCGTAGAAAAGCCGTCCGCTGTACTGTTCCGGCACGGTATCCGGGGCGTTGAAATTGACCATATCGAGCGCACCACAGGCGCCGATGTAGGGGCGTCTGTCAGCAATCATCGCATTGAAACGCGTCTCATCCGCAGCAAAGACCCCACCTGCCACCATGTCGCAAATCTCGGTGGTTGTCAGATCAATCACCGCTTCAAGCTTGCCGGAAGAGAGGAGCTTTTCCATCGCCCGCCCACCGGTGCCGGTCGCATGGAACACAAGGCAATCGTAGTCGCCCTCCAACCGCGCCGTGACCTGCTGCACGCAAGGCGTCGTCACCCCGAACATGGTGAGGCCGATCGCAGGTTTGTCGGCGACCGGCTTTGCGATCTGGCGTGCCTTGGCCATCGCCGCCACAGCATGGGCGGCGTTGCCAAGCACGTCTCGGGTGATCGAATTGATCCCCTGAACATCCGCCACCGAATGCATCATCGTGATGTCGGACGGACCGACATATTGCGATGTGTTGCCACTGGCCACGGTGGAGACGATCATCTTGGGCACCCCCACGTGCGGCACCCGAAACCCCGGGGCAACCAGCGCTGTCCCGCCCGAACCTCCGGCGGCGATCAGACCGGCGATGTCACTGCGCTGACACACCCAACGCTCAAACGCGAGGGTCATGCCCGCCACGGCGGTGCCGCGATCCCCGGTGAAAACACCGGCTGTGCCCCGCGGATGCAAGCCCGCCACAGCGTTTGGCGGCACCTCGGCACCAGACGGTTTGCCCGAGGTGGACAGGTCCACCAGCGCCACGCGCACGCCCTGCTCTTTGATGATGTCCCGCATGAAGCGGAGCTCATCGCCCTTGGTATCGAGTGTACCGCAGACGTAGACAATGCCGGAACGACCCAGATCGGCGCGAGGCACCGTGACGTGCTGAGGGGGAGACGCATCAGCTGTCACGGTGCGCGCCGATTGTGCGATGACATGCACCGGCACAGGCGCTGTCCAGCGCGTCGGAACACGCGGATTGGACAAGTAAACTTTGGCAGCGAATGAACGCTCCGGCGTCTGCTGCGGCGGCGCCTCCACATCGTCGGGCGTTTCGTCATGAGCATGCCGTCCGACACCCAGCAGCGCCTGTTGCAGATCCCGGTCAGCGGCCAGCACACCGGCATCCATCACCCGGTTGACCTTACCGTTGACCATGATGGCCACATCCTCGGCCACGGTGGTGGCCACACCGATGTTCTGCTCAATCACCAGCACGTCGATGTCGCCCTCGCGCCCCAGCTGCACCAGCATCTCGGCCACCTGGTTCACAATCACCGGGGCGAGCCCTTCGGTGGGTTCATCCATCACCAGCAGCTTGGGGTTCAGCAAGAGCGCCCGGCTGATCGCAAGCATTTGCTGTTCGCCACCCGACAGTTGCGCGCCGCCGTTGCCTTTGCGTTCCGCCAACCGCGGGAATACCGAATAAATCCGGTCCGGTGTCCAGGGCCCGTTCTTTGTGGCCACCAGCCGCAAATGTTCGTCCACGGTCAGGGATTTCCAGAGCCGTCTCCCCTGGGGCACATATCCGATGCCGGACCGCGCAATTTCAGAAGGCCCCATGCCCGCGAGGCTTTGGCCGTTGAAACTGATCGTGCCGGACCGCACCGGCACCAGCCCCATGATCGCCTTGCACAGGGTTGTTTTCCCCATGCCATTGCGGCCCACCACCGAAAGCACCCCGTGATCAAGCGCAAGGTTCACCCCCTGCAGCGCATGGGACTGGCCGTAAAAGACGTTCAGGTCGCGGACATCGAGCGTGTTACTCATCCTCTGCGCCTCCCAGATACAGGGCCTGCACTTCTGCGTCGTCTTCGATCTCGGCTGGTTTGCCTTCCTTGAAGATGCGCCCGTTGTGCATCATCGTGACCATGTCCGAGACACGCAGGGCGACATCCATGTCATGTTCGATGATGATGTAGCCGACATGGCCCGGCAGCCCGGTCAGAATGCGGATCAGTTCAGCCCGCTCGGTCGGGGACAGGCCTGCGGCAGGCTCGTCAAACAGAATGAACCGCGGCGCGCCAGAGAGCGCCATGGCAATCTCCAGCTGGCGCTGCTGACCGTAGCTGAGATCACTCACGGAGGTCGCGCGCACGTCCGCAAGGTTTACGGTTTCAACCAACTCTTCGGCCGTCTGCATGAGCGCGTCGGATTTGCGGGGTCGTTTGAAGGAAAACCGCCCGCGCGACACACCCCGGCAGGCCAGATACACATTGTCCAGCACGCTGAGACCATTGAACAAAAGCGAAATCTGATAGGTGCGGCGCAACCCCCGGCGAATGCGTTCCTGCGCGGGAAAGACGGTGACGTCCTCCCCGAAAAACCGGATCGCGCCGGTGGTTGGCGCAAAGTCCCCGGTGATGCAGTTAAAGAGCGTTGTCTTGCCCGCCCCGTTTGATCCCAGAACGGCCCGCCGTTCGCCCGGGCGCACCATCATGTTGATCCCGCCCAAAGCTTCGAGCGCGCCAAATTTCTTGGAGACGTCGCGCAGCTCCAGCGCATAGCCTGCACCACCCTGCGTGGCGGTCGATCCGGTCAGTGTCGCCGCATCGCTCATAGCGGATCCTGCCCCCGACTCTCACCGGTCAGCGGGTCGCGGTTGCGCGCCGCCTTGAACTTCTCCCAAAGGCCCAAAACGCCATCCGGCGAGAAGAACACGATGATCAGAAAGCCCAGGCCGATCACCAGCTGAAACCGTTCACCCGCCAGCCCGAGATTGACCAGAAAATCCACCGCAAAGGTCTTGAGGATCACGTAGATAAACGCCCCGATGAAGGGCCCTATGGGATGACGCAGCCCACCGATCACCGCGATGATCAGGATATCAATCGCCGGGCCGATCCCCACGGTACCGGGTGAAATCTGGCTGGACTGCCAGGTGAGCAGTATGCCCCCAATCCCCGCCAGACAGCCCGCAAACGCATAGGCGGCGACCCGGTGTGCGGTGACATTGTAGCCAAGCGCCGCCATCCGGCGCGGATTGTCGCGCACCCCCTGCAAGGCCAATCCGAAAGGCGCCCGGCTGATGTAGAGCACAAGCGCGTAGGCGCCCACGGCGAAGAAGAGAGTGAGATAGTAAAAGGCATAAGGCCCGCGCCAGTCGACCCCAAAGAGCTGCGGCGGCAACACCGAATTGAATCCCTGAAATCCGTTGAAGAGGTCATAATTCTGCCGGGTGAAATAGAAAAACGCCGCCGCAATCGCCAGCGTGATCATGATGGTGTAGATGCCTTCGGTCCGCACGGCGAGCCAGCCCACCAGCGTCGCGAAGACCGTCGCCAGAAACAGCGCCAGCGGGATCGCGATCCACCACGGCCAGCCTTGAGAGATCGTTTCAATCGCGCTGTTGCCGAAAATGGCCATCATGTAGCCGGCAAAACCCGCAAAGGCCATCTGCGCCAGGCTCACCATGCCGCCATACCCCGCCAGGAACATCAGACTGAGCGATATGATCCCCAGGATGAACGTCCAGCCCATGATCTGGAACATCACGAAGGGGCTGACGAAGGCCGGGATCACCAGCAGGACGACCCCCATCACCCAGTAGCCGGGCGGCACACGCTCGACCCAAGCACGGTCTTGACGCAGGCGGCCTTGGGCCAGATCCGGGGTCAGGTCCACCACCCTCTCAGCCCTCCGATCCCATGAGACCCTGCGGCCGGAAGGCCAGCACCACGACCATGATCAGGAAGGTCAGCACCACCGCGTAGGTTGGGAAGTAGACCGAGCCAAACTGCTCTGCCAACCCGATCAGCAACGCCCCAAGGGCTGCCCCCGGAATGGAGCCCATCCCCCCCACGATCACCACCACAAGGGACGCCAGCAGGAACCGGATATCCTCCCCCGGTGCGACCGACTGGAAGGTGCCGCCCACCACACCGGCAATGCCCGCAAGCCCCGCGCCAAAGGCAAAGACGCCGACAAAGACGATCTGAATGCGGGCGCCGGTGGCCTGCAGCATGTCGCGGTCATCAACGCCCGCGCGGATCATCATGCCAATACGTGTGCGGTTCAGCGCCAGCCACATCGCGATGCCCAAAATCACCGCCGCGATGAAAATCACGATCCGCACCATGGGGTATTTCATGTACACCAGATCTCCGGAACGTTTTACGGTGGTGACAAAAAAGGTTTCCACCGGGCCGCTGAGCCAGGGTGGTGGGGAGATGTTGAAGAAATCACCGCCAAAGCCCCAGAGCATCAGGTCGGCGACCACAATCGAAATGCCGATGGTCACGAGGGTCTGGCGCAGATCCTCCCCCTCCATCCGTCGGAACACCAGCACCTGCAGCAGCACCCCGCAGAACCCCACGACGACGAAGGCCACCGGGAAGGCCAACAGCCAGTATCCGGTGATGTCTGCCGTGTGAAATCCGATGTAACCGCCCAGCAGGTAAAGTGTGCCGTGGGCCAGATTGACGTTGCGCATCAGTCCGAAAATCAGGGTGAACCCGCTGGCCACCAGAAAATAGAGCCCGCCGAGGGTAATGCCGTTAAAGAGCGCTGCCAGAAATACTTTTTTCTTGCCGATGACGTCGACCAGACCCTGCGGCCAGATCGCGAAAATCAGCCACAACAGGATCACAACCGCCAGCGCGATGAGCGCGGTCCAGACCGGGTGCGCATTGGCAAAACGCCTCATGACCCGGCCTTTATGGTCGGCGGCTGTTTCAAATCTGACCTCCCTGGTTCCCCTGTTCGGGAACTCCTTGTGAGATCAGCTTAGGACAAGGTCGCAGATGCGGGCGTACCCAATAGTCTGCTCCGTTTTCACATCATCGGAAAAGCGCCACTGGTCACATGCGCCACGCGCCGGTATTCCGAGGGCGCAATGCCAACATTGCTGGAAAAGAAGCGGGTAAAGCTGGCCTGGCTGGAGAATCCCAGATCAAAAGCAATATCAGTCACTGACTTTTCGGTCTGCAACAGTTCTTCGATCGCCCGTTCCGACCGCAGGGTGTTCATGTATACATTTGGCGTCACGCCCATGTATTGTTTGAACAGCTTGAAGAAATGTGGGCGTGACAGTCCAACCGAGCGCGCCATGCGCTCCATGTCCATGTCCTGACCCATCTTTTCCTGGATCAACCGCAACGACCGGCGCACCCGGAAATCGCTGAAGCGATCACAAGCGTGGCGCCGCAGCGATGCCACGTCATTGCGCCAGGACAGATCAAAGCTCGCGCGGGTCAGGCCAAACAGCAATTGGTCGAACCCGGTCTGATCCTCATCATCCAGCAACAGCGCCGTCAAACGGTTCACCAGACCGCTCATTTCATCGGTCAGTTTCAGATCGCTGCGCCCGAACTTCAGCGCAAACTCGGCTGAGGTGCTGTTTTCCAGAAACCACATCGGCTTGATATAGAGCACAAGGCAGATGTTGGGGCCTGCGTCCGTCACCTCAAAACCGTGCGGCTCCCAGGGGCTGATCGCAGCGGCCGTGCCGGGTGCGATTTTCACCACGTCGCCGCCCGTCGGCACATAGGCCGGGCTACCGTCCACGTGAAAGATCAGATGTCCTTCGCGGTGGGCATGGGTGATGATCGCTTTGTTCAAACTGTATAGTGCGGCCCGGCCGAACTCGCCGTGGCACACCGCAATTGCCTGACTCATCGCCTTGATCCTCCCAGTCAAAGCATCACGGTGGCGTCTGAAGCAGAAGTCCCGTGATCTGACCCATCGGGGCACAGATGCCAATGCCCTGACAAGTCTCCCGGACCAAAAATCAGACTTGACGTTATCCCGCGCGATTTTTGGATAAACCGGGTTTTTGGCGGAAATTGGCGGTCAGGGCCGCGTATAAGCTGTTTTCACAACCGTGAAAAACTCCGCGGCATAGCTGCCCTGTTCACGCGGGCCAAAGCTCGAAGATTTTCGCCCGCCGAAGGGTACATGATAGTCGACGCCCGCAGTCGGCAGATTGACCATCACCATACCAACTTCGGCTTTACGCTTGAAATCGCTGGCATATTTCAGGCTGGTGGTACAGATGCCACCGCTCAACCCGAAGTCGGTTGCATTCGCAACCGCAAGGGCTTCCTCATAGCTTTCCACCGCGATCAGCGAGGCAACAGGCCCGAAAACCTCCTCGCGGTTGATGCGCATATCGGGGTGCGTGTCGGTGATCAAAGCAGGCTGCAGGAAATACCCATTTGTCTGCAACTGGAGCGCATCGCCACCCGCACGCAAAACGCCCCCTTGATTGCGGGCAATCGCGATGTAGTCGAGATCCTGCGCCAATTGGGTCGAATCAACCACCGGCCCGATCTGGGTGGCCTCCTCCAGCGCCGGACCAACCTTCAGCCGCGCCATACGCTCCGCAAGCGCCGAAACAAAGCGGTCGTGAATGCCGCGCGTTACGATCAGACGGGACGAGGCGGTGCAGCGCTGCCCGGTCGAGAAGAACGCGCCATCAAGCGCGCATTCCACCGCGATATCCAGATCCGCATCATCGAGCACAACGAGTGGGTTTTTACCCCCCATTTCCAGCTGCACCCGGCGCATATGGGGCAGGCTCGCCTGGGCCACCCGCGCGCCGGTGGCCTGCGATCCGGTGAAGGTGATCGCATCGACCCGCGCGTCATCCAGCATGGATTGGCCGACCACAGCACCCGGCCCCATGACCAGATTAAGAACGCCGGGCGGCACACCTGCGCGGAGCAAGATATCCACCAGCGCCCAGGCACAGCCGGGCACCAGCTCGGCCGGTTTAAAGACAACCGTATTGCCATGACAGAGGGCGGGGGCGATTTTCCAGGCGGGGATGGCGATGGGGAAATTCCACGGCGTGATGATCCCGACCACGCCCACCGGCTCACGCGTGACCTCGACCTGCACCCCGGCCCGAACGGAATCCCGCAGCTCCCCGCGCTGGCGCAATGCTTCTCCTGCGAAGAACAGGAAGATGTGCCCGGCTCTTGTCACCTCCCCCCGTGCTTCTTTCAGGATCTTGCCTTCTTCGCGGGCCAGCAGGGTCGCCAGCTCTTCGGTCCGGGCCAATATCTCATCGCCCGCAGTGTGCAGAATATCATGACGCTGTTGCGGCGTGCTGTGTGACCATGCCGGAAAAGCCTCGGCTGCGGCTGCAATCGCGGTTTCCGTCTCCGCACGACCTGCCTGGGCATAGACCCCGATCACATCTGACGTATCCGAGGGGTTGATATTTTCCGCCCCATGCCCGGTTGTTTCCCAAAGGCCGTTGATCAAGTTTGGTTTCATCTCATGCCTCAATATACCGAGGAGAGGACATCGCGCGCGGTATCGAGGGTCAAGCCCGCCTTGCCCTGCGCCTGACTGGCCGCCTGATCCAGCGTCGATTGTGCGACGCCCATATCGGAAAGCCGGGCCGCCATCGGTGCCCGGGCCAATACTTCTGTCATCGCCTCATCCAGCCGCTGTGCGTCACGGCCCAGAACCTTGAGCAACATCTCGGCCCGTTCGCCGTTCACGCTGCTGCGGCGGATGATTTCCGGCAAAAGCAGCCGCGCCATATCCGGCACCTGCAGCCCGGCCTGTTCGTGTGCCAATGCATCCGCCAGCGTCAGTGCAGGCCCCACGCCCTTCTCCTGCGACAGAGAGGCGTTGAGGCTGGCGGCCATCATATCGCGGCGCAGATCGAGATCCTGCGCGCGTTGGCCCGCATCACCGATCCGCGGCAGCGTGCCCAATGACCGGCCAAGCCCGTCCAGCGCCATCCCATCCGCGGGCGGATTGAAGGATTGGGCGAGGTAAGATTCGACACAGCGCACCAGGCTCAGCACCGAACTGCGCCAGGACTGTCCGCAATCCGCATTCAACGTCAGGGTGGGGTCGCAGATCAGCACAGACGGCAAGCCCGCCCGCCAGCTTTCCAGATTGCGCGTGCAGGGGCCGGGCAAACCATCCACGCCGGGGATCGCATACATCGGCGTTCGGTGCCCCGTGGCCTGCGAAAGACCATATCGGCACTTGCGCGCCAGTTCGATCGCGCGAGCGGATCCGAACGCGATAAGGACATCCGGTGGCGTGCCTGTATCAATGGCGGTGCGCGACAGATGTCTGAGGTCACTGGCTGCATCGAAAACCATGCTCTGTACGGCAGTTTTATGGGGCAACCCCTCCTGCACACGGTAGGCGAAATCGCTCTCCAGCAGGTCATCGCCATAGATCAGCAAGGGCGCTTTGCAGCCCGCACGCTCCAGTTCGGAGTGCAAAGCTTCCTGCATCACGTCGTCCGCAAAATGCACGCGTGTCGGATAGGTGATGAGCGTCATAGCTCCCGCCCGTGTCGAAGTGAAAGAAGGGGAGTGTCCGGGCAGAAACCCCTGCCCGGACGTGCCAGTTGTGCGTCAGTAGGACGACTGACAGACCGGTGTTTCACGGCCCGGCAGACCTATCGCGGTAAAGGCCGCCTTGTCGATGCCCAGCGTCTGGTTCACACCATCCACTTTTTTCACCAGCTGCGTGGCCAGCGTGCCATCTTCCAGCTCCACCACTTCGGAGACGAAGTTGGCCCCGATGGCCTGGCGGTTTTCATCCAGCGTGATCTTGCCGTTGGGCGCGTCCAGTTCCAGCGTGCTCAGGCATCCGCGGAACGCTGCATGCCCGTCGCTCAGATCGCCGCCCACGGTCTCCATGCACTGCGCCATCGCGGTGGTGGCATTGTAGTAGCCGGTGGCCAGCAGAGAGGGCGATGGGAACCGTTGATCCGGCGGGAAGGTGTCCTGATAGGCCTTTACATAGGCCTGCCATTTCGGGTCATCCCATGTATCCGCCTGCGGACCGGCAGACGGCACACCGATCAACGCCTGTTTCGCCGACCCTTCGGACGACAGAACTGTGCCATCGACCATGATGGAGCCTCCGATCAGGTTCGCGTCACCGCCGGCCTGTTGGTATTGGTTGAGGAAGTTCACAGCATCCCCGCCCCCCAAGCCGAGATAGATTGCGTCCACATCGTCGGGCAGCGCCGCGATGATGGAGCCGAAATCCTTCGTGCCCAGCGGGACCCAAAGACGTTCAGTGATTTCGCCCCCCGCAGCGCAGAATTCGGTCGTGAACCCGAAGACCTGCGTGTAGATAAAGGAATAATCCTCCCCCACGGTCGCGACGGTCTCATAGCCCTTTTCATTATAGGCGTAGTCGCCAAGGCCCACCGACCACTGCGCCCCGTCCGTGTTAAACCGGAAGAAGTTCTCGGACGGCGTCACGAAGGTGGTCTCCATCGCGCCCGAAATGCCGTTGATGAAGGTCACGCCCGGCTGGGTTTTGGAATAATCCCGGATCGCGATCCCCTCGGAGCCGGAGAGCGGGCCAAGGATGATATCCACCCCGTCCTGCTCCACCAGTTTGCGCGCGCCGCGCAAGGCGGAATCCGGTGAGGCATCGGTCGATTGAATAATGAGCTCGATCTCGCGCCCGCCAACGGAATCACCGATCTGCGCCAAGGCGGTTTTCATGCCGCGCACGCCATCTTCGCCCAGGGCGGTATAGGTGCCTTCCAGCGTGGCGAGCACACCAATTTTCACGGCCTCAGCCTGCACCGCTGACGCACCGGCGCTGATCAGCGCCACGGTGGACAACGTGCCAAGTAATGTCTTCTTCATGAAGTCTTCCTCCCAATTCTGTTGGCACCCCTTATGCGGCCTCTGACAGGCGCTTCGGGTGTGACAGGATGGTGACCCATCGCGCTGCGATCCCGGATCACGACAAGTGCGCCTGCGTAACCAGAGGTCTCTTTTTTAGGTGGGTTGTCGTGGCGGCAGACGCGCGAAACCACCCCATCCGGGGCGGCCTGAACGGGATCGGCGGCTTTAGTTTTCCGAAGGGCCTGACCGGCCACGCAGATAGACCTGTGCGGCAAAAATTGCGGAAATCCCTAGCATCAGAGTCACGATTGTCGCGGCCCCGGCCCATGTTGCGGTGCCGTGACGCAGGTCGGACAGGACCAGCAGAAGCGTGCCGCCGAACGCCACCATCAAGGGCCCCAAGAGCGCGCGCGGTCTGTCTGCGAACATGAAAGCGGCAAAGCGGAACCCGGCGACTGCGATCACGAAATGCGCCACAAGGGTCAACGTCGGCGTGCAACGGATCAGGTTTCCGAGCGTCTCCATGTCGGCAACACATCCACTCGCGCCCACCACGAGCATGTAATATTTGACGATCAGCGTGATTCCCAACGCGAGCCCCAACAGCATCTGCGCCACCATCATCACGATCCACGCAGGCCGCACGAAAGCCGAGAGAAAACGGCTGTCGTCGTGGCTGAACTGATCTTGCATATGGCGCACTCTTGGTCCGGGTTGCCCGCAAGATCGTGACCGGAAACCGGCCATCAGGCAATGTCGCCCAGAGTTGCCACATATCCCAGCGTCTGATCTCTGAGACCCGAAAACACGCGCGGCGCGATCTGCTTGGCGCGGCTTTCTGTCCGGTCACCGGCGCGCAAAGCGGTCGTCGATGTATTCACTTTCCGGTCGAGCGGAAACGCCACGATTAAGTACCACACCAGGCGAGGTGCCATGGTGGCTTTGGGCCAGGTTAATATTTGTGATTGTAATTAATTTCGCTTACTGTAATATTTTTCACTTGAGGGAAAGATCGGATTCCAATGGGTCAATCATTCAAGCATGATGACGAGCTAAGCCTGGCGACGCGGGCCGCCTGGCTGCACTTTGGGGGCGGGCTGTCACAAACCGATGTCGCCAAGCGGCTCGGCGTGACCAAGGTCAAAGCGCATCGGTTGATCAACCGGGCCAATCAGGAAGGCATCATCAAGATCAGCTTTGACGGCGAGATCGCCGAATGCGCGGCGCTCGAAATGAAGCTGAGCGAAACCTACAACCTGTCTTATTGCGAGGTCGTGCCCGATCTGGATGAACCCGGCCTGCCGCTGCGCGCGCTGGGGCTGGCGGGGTCAAACTTCCTGAGCCGCGAAATCCTCAGCCGCACTAATGATGTGATCGGTGTTGGCAATGGGCGAACGCTGGCGTCCTGTGTACGGCTGATGGCGGCCACCGCCTCAAAAGACATCAAATTCGTCTCGCTCATGGGCGGGCTGACACGAAACTTTGCCGCAAACCCCCATGACGTCATGCACAGGCTCGCCGAGAAAACCGGCGCGGAGGCCTATTTCATGCCCGTCCCCTTCTTTGCCAATACCGCCGATGACCGCCGGGTCATGCTGGAGCAGCGCGGCGTCCCGGAGGTCACCGACATGGCGGCCGCGGCAGGGTTGAAGATTGTCGGGATCGGCACCGCAGACATGACCTCACAAACCGTCACCGCCGGTTTCATCGAAAAACAAGCGATGCAGGAAGTGCGCGACCGCGGCGGTGTGGGCGAGCTTGTGGGGCACTTTTTCGACGCGCAGGGCAAATACGTGAACACGGAACTATCGGACAGAACCCTGTCGGTGCGCATGGAAGCGCTGGAGAAAAGTAGAATTGTCGCCGTCGCAGGCGGCGAGGAGAAGACCCGTGCCATCGGGTCCGTATTGATGAGCGGTCTGCTGGACGGCCTCATCACCGACGAGCGCTCTGCAAGAGCGCTCCTTCACTCGATATCCAAGGGAGGATAAGAATGTACGAGAGAGAGAAGAGACTAGCCAAGTCCTATATAGAGGGCAAAATAAGCCGCCGCGGCATGCTGCGCGGCATGGCGTCCATGGGGGTCACGGCGGCCACTGCCGGGGTACTGGTCAACGCCGCCGCCACCCAAGCGCTCGCTCAGAACGGCTTTGACTGGAAGAAGCATGCGGGTACGACCGTAAAGCTTCTGTTGAACCAGCACCCCTATGCCGACGCAATGATTGCAAACATTGAGAACTTCAAAGAGCTCACCGGCATGGAAGTGGAGTACGACATTTTCCCTGAGGATGTCTATTTCGATAAGGTCACAGCGGCGCTTTCCTCAGGGTCAAGCGAATATGATGCCTTTATGACCGGCGCATATATGACCTGGACCTACGGGCCCGCCGGTTGGATTGACGATCTGAACGAATACATCGGCGACTCGGAGAAAACGAACCCCGACTATGATTGGGACGACATGTTGCAGGGTGTGCGTGATTCCTGCGCCTGGAACGGGCAACCCGGCGGCGCGCTGGGGTCTGCGGATGCCAAACAGTGGTGCATTCCGTGGGGCTATGAGCAAAACAACCTGACCTACAACAGCCGAATGTTCCAAGAGGCCGGTCTGTCGATTCCGACAAACCTCGACGAACTGGTCGCAACGGCGGGTGAGGCGAATTCGAAACTGGACGGTGTCTACGGCATCGGGGTACGGGGCTCGCGGTCCTGGGCGACCATCCACCCTGGATTCCTCTCGGCCTATGCCAACTTTGGCCAGAAAGACCTGAACGTGGGCGATGACGGCAAACTGTCGGCGGCGATGAACACGGATGTCTCCCGCGCCATGCACGAGAAATGGGTGCAGATGATCCAGGAAAGCGGCGCGCCGGATTGGGCAACGCACACCTGGTATCAGGCGGGCACGGATCTGGGCGCGGGCAAATCCGCGATGATCTTCGACGCGGACATTCTGGGCTATTTCATGAATGGCGGCGAAAACGCCGAAGCGGGCAACCTGTCCTTTGCGCCATTTGCAGCCAACCCAGACGCCGATGCACCAACGCCGAACATCTGGATCTGGTCGCTGGCGATGGCCAGTGCGTCCAAGCAAAAGGATGCGGCCTGGTACTTCATGCAATGGGCGTCGGGTCCTGAACATGGCCTGTTCGGCGCAACGGAGATGGATTTCGTCAACCCGGTCCGCAAATCGGTCTGGGCGGATGCGGGCTTCACCTCGCGCCTGGACAGCAGCTACCCCGGCTATGTTGAAATGCATGACCTCTCCGCACCGGGTGCAAAAATCCACTTCACCGCGCAACCGTTGTTTTTCGACCTGACCACAGAGTGGGCGGCGACGCTGCAGAAGATGGTCGCGAATGAAGTGCCCGTTGATGAAGGCCTGGACCAACTGGCCCAGAGCGTGGACCGCCAGTTGAAAGAGGCCGGTCTGGGCTAAACACCCCATCTCCCCAGGCCCGCTGCCGCGCATGCTACAGCGGCGGCGGGCCACCTTTGGACTTTCGAACACAGCATGCAACACGGCGCGCCAGCGTCGGGTCAGAGAGATTTGCAATGACAACCGCAACCGCAGGCGATCCGCCAAAGCGCACATTCAAGATCAGCAAGAGGTATCTGCCCTACCTGCTGAGCCTGCCCGCGCTGCTGACATGCATCGGCATACTCATTCCGTTCTTCACCGCGGTTGCCTATTCACTGCAACGGTATCGCCTGTCTCAGCCTTGGGCGCGGGAATACAACTGGGGTGCCAACTATCTGAATTTCCTGTCCGATCCGTCGTTCTGGAACACGCTGAAGGTCTCGCTGACCTACGCCTTTCTGACCGTCGGCATCGAACTTCTCCTGGGGCTCGGGATCGCCCTGCTGTTGCAAAAACGGACCCGGTTTAACAATTTCGTGTCGATCATGCTGCTGATGCCGCTGATGACGGCCCCCGCGCTCGCCTCGCTGATGTGGAAGCTGATGACCAACCCCGGCTTTGGCATCCTCAGTTATTTCGCCGAACTGCTGGGGATCGAGGACATGCGGTGGGCCTCCGATCCATCCACCGCGATGCTGACCGTGGTGATCGTCGATGTCTGGGTCTACACGCCTTTCATCATGATCCTGCTGTTGGCAGGCCTGCGCTCCCTGCCGCGACAACCGTTTGAAGCGGCAGAGCTGGACGGCGTGCCGCGTCTCTTCGTGTTCTGGCGCATCACGTTGCCGATGCTGACACCGTTCCTGCTGACCGCGACGCTCTTCCGGGTGATCGAGTCGATCCAGCAATTCGACATCATATACGCAATGACCCAGGGCGGCCCCGGCGACACGCTGACCGTGTTCCAGGTCGAGGCCTATCTGAACTTCTTCCAATCCACCAATGTCGGTCGCTCCGCCGCGCTGTTGATGATCCTCTGGGCCATCACCTATTTCCTGTCGAGCGTCTTCATCAAGAACTGGCTGCGCTTGCGTGAACGCGCACGCGGCGAAGCATAGGAGGCCCGCAGAATGCAATCAGTCAGCACATTGGAACGGGTTCTGCGCGGGATCGCCATCACCGTGATCATCCTGTTTTTCATGTTCCCGATCCTGTGGATTTTCCTGATGTCGTTTCAGACGAATGAGACGATCCTCAGGGTGCCGCCGTCGATCTTTTTCGAACCCACTTTGGTCAACTACAAAGCGCTGATTTCAGGACGTCTGGAAGGCAGCACCGCGACGCTGGAGATCGCCTTCATGAGCAATCTCTACAACTCGCTGTTTCTGTCGGTGACCTCTGTCACAGTGGGCCTTTTGCTGGGTGTTCCCGCGGCTTATGCCTTTGCGCGGTTGAAATTCCGCGGCTCCGAGGACATCGCCTTCACCCTGCTGTCGTTTCGGTTTGCCCCGCCGCTGTTGGTCTTGTTGCCCCTGACCATCTACTTTCAGCAGATCGGGCTGGCGGATACCTACGTGGGTCTGATCTGGGTCTACCAGTTGATCGTGCTGCCGCTGATCCTGTGGATCGTGCGTGGCTATTTCGAGGATATTCCCGCAGACATCGAATATGCCTACCGGATTGCCGGGCATGGGTTTTGGGCAACCTTCCGCAGGATCGCCCTGCCGCTGGCGGGACCGGGCATTGCCGCCGCAGGTCTGCTGGCCTTCATCTTTGCCTGGAACAACTTCATCTTTGCGCTGGTGCTGGCCTCTGCTGACAAACAACCCGTCACCGTTGGGGCGCTGGCTTTCATCACCGCGTCCGGCATCAACTACGGACAGATCGCCGCCGGGATCATCCTGTCCATCGCACCGACATTCGCCCTCGCTCTCTATGCCCAGCGTTACCTCGTCGAAGGTCTGTCGCTTGGCGCGGTGAAAGGCTAGCTCATGTCCCTTGAATTGCACGACATCAGCAAAAGCTTCAAAGACGACAAGGTGCTGGATGGTGTCTCGCTGTCGGTGCCCGAGGGTAAAACACTTGTGCTTTTTGGACCGTCGGGCGCGGGGAAAACGGTCCTGTTGCGCCTGATCGCCGGGGTCATCGAACCAGACGCAGGCCATGTCGAAATAGCGGGCCGCAATGTCGACGGGGTGGAGCCCGAAGATCGCAACATCGGCATGGCCTTTCAGAATTTCGCGCTCTTTCCGCATATGGACGCCCACGCCAATATCGCCAGTCCGCTGACCGCGCAGAAACAGGGAAAATCGGCGATCGAGGCCGGTGTGCAAAGCCTGGCACGGCTGCTCAAGATCGAACATGTGCTGGGTCACAAGCCCAAGGAGCTGTCCAACGGGCAAAAGCAGCGAACCGCGCTGGCACGGGCGCTGGCGGGCAAACCCAAGGTTCTGCTGCTGGATGATCCGCTGCGCAATGTCGATGCCAAGCTGCGGTTTGAAATGCGGCTGGAGCTGCCAAGGCTGCTCTCCGATCAGAATGCGACAGTGGTTTACGTCACGCAGGACTACAAGGAAGCGATGGCATTTGGCGATGAGATCGCCGTGATCAATGGTGGCGTCATTCAGCAAATCGGAACGCCGGAACAAATCTACCTGTCCCCCGCCAACGTGGAGATTGCGCGCCTGTTCGGGGACCCGGTGATCAATTTCCTGGATGTGACGCCGCAGGAAGACCGCGACGGTGTCTTCGCCATGATTTCGGACAAGCGGGTCAATCTGGATGCCGGTCACAAACATGCTGTGGGCCAGGATTGTGTCCTCGGCATCCGGCCGGAATCCGTTTTGTTCGTTGCCGAAGATCACATCCGCGCCGTGCCTGTCACGGTGGAGGCGGAAACACCGCTCAATGAAAAGACGGTCAACCTCTGCCTGACCGCACGTGGGCGAGAGATCATGGCCTCGCGCCCCTCCGGGACGCCCGGGCCAGCGACGGGACCGGCATTCGTGACCATTGATGCCTCCCATGCCGTTCTGTTCGACAAGCAATCAGGCGCATTGATCCCGCAGGACGAGAGCGCCGCCCTGCCAAAGGGAGAAGTTGCATGAGTGAGGTGATGTTGAAACTGGATCGTGTCGACAAATTCTACGGTCTGATCGACCACGGCGTGCATGCGGTGCGCGACATCTCCATGGAGGTGAAGCAGGGTGATATCGTCGCGCTTCTGGGCTCCTCGGGGTGTGGCAAAACATCGACCCTGCGCATGGTTGCCGGGTTTGAACCGGTCAGCCGGGGCAGCATCAGCATCAATGGCCGGGAAATCCATCATCTCCCGCCGGTCAAACGCAATGTCGCGATGGCCTTTGAAGGCTACTCGCTCTACCCGACCGTGACCGTGCGCGACAACATCGCCTTTGCCCTGAAAAGCGGCAATCTGCCTGCCACCGAAGTGGCCAGGAAGGTCGAAAATGTTGCGGAGATGCTTGAGATTTCCAACATCCTCGATCGCTACGCAACCTCCATTTCCGGCGGCCAGCAACAGCGCGCCTCCCTCGCCCGCGCGCTGATCCGCGACGCCGATCTGCATTTGCTGGATGAGCCGATGGGCCAGTTGGAACCGCAATTGCGCACGTTGCTGCGCGGGCGCATCAAATCCTACATCAAGGAGCGTGGTCTGACCGCAATCCTTGTCACCCACGATCAGACAGAGGCAAACGCCCTTGCCGACAAGATTGCTGTCATGGAGGATGGCGAGCTGCAGCAATACGCCAGCCCGGATGAGATCAAGGAGGCCCCCGCCAATCTCTTCACCGGCACCTTTGTTGGCGAACCCCCGATGAACGTTTTCCCCGCAACCGTCACCATAGCGGATGCAATGGTCACGCTGGAAATGGCGGACGGGCTGGTATTGACCTATCCGGCCAATGCCTTCCCCAATGATCTACTGGCCCGATTGGTTGAACTGCAACAAATCACGCTGGGCGTGCGCCCCTATTCGGTGAAACGCAGCGAGAAAGGGGCACCGGCGGTCATCGTCGCCAATCAATGGCTGGGCGATCAGACCCATATCGCCGCCAGTTTCGCAGGCAGCGCGCTGGTTCTGGTCGAACACGACCGCACACATCTGTCTGTGGGCGATCGGATTGCCGTCAATCTGGAACCCTCGGACCTGCATGTCTTTAATCCGGCCACCGGAATGGCCGTCAGCCATGGGACAGAATTGGTCGGATGAGCCGGGATCTGATCATAGGCATCGACGCGGGCACCTCCGTGATCAAATCCGTCGCCTTCGATCTGGCGGGGCGTCAGCTGGCCGTGGCCTCCGTGCCCAACCGCTACAACACAGATACCACCGGCGCGGTGACACAATCGCTGGCGCAGACGTGGCAGGACTGCGTGACATCTATGGCGCAGCTGGCCGAGATGCTCCCCGATCTGGCCGGTCGCACCGATGCGATTGCTGTCACCGGCCAGGGCGATGGCACCTGGCTGGTGGGGTCGAATAACCAACCGGTCGGCGATGGCTGGCTCTGGCTGGACGCGCGCGCAGGCAGCGTTGCGCAGGCCATGCGTGATACCGACGCGGACGAAGCCCGTTTTCTGTCCACAGGCACGGGCCTGAACGCCTGCCAACAGGGTGTGCAGCTGACGCATATGATGGACATCGCACCGGATCAGCTGGCACAGGCCGAGGTTGCGTTTCACTGCAAGGATTGGCTGTACCTCAATCTGACCGGCGTGCGGGCAACCGATCCGTCGGAGGCGTGTTTTACATTCGGGGATTTCAGAACCCGCAGCTATAGCGACGAGGTCATCGGGTTTTATGGCCTGGGCGATCATGCCCGACTGCTGCCCCCGATTTGCGATGGGTCCAAAACGACCCATGCGCTGACTGATGAGGCCGCCGCCCGCACCGGGTTGCGCGCTGGCACTCCGGTTGTCTTGGGATATGTCGATGTCGTCTGCAGCGCTTTGGGCGCCGGAGCCTATCAGGCGCATCACCCCGTGGGGTGCACCATTGTCGGCACCACGGGCGTGCATATCCGGGCAACCGCGCCAGAGGACATCGTGCTCAACGCCGAGCAACGCACCGGCTACGTGATGATCATGCCGGTCGAAGATGTCGCAGCGCATTTGCAGACCAACATGGCAAGCACTCTGAACCTCGATTGGGTGCGCGGTCTGGTGGGGGAGGTCGCCGGGACCCTTGGCGCCGAGGTCACGGAGGATCAGTTGCTGACGCTGATGAATGACTGGATTGCCACGGCAAAACCCGCGTCCCTCCTCTATCACCCCTATATCTCCGATGCTGGCGAGCGTGGGCCCTTCATTGACCACACGGCGCGGTCCAGCTTCATCGGGCTCACGTCTGCGCATGGGTTCGGCGATCTGATGCGCGCCACGGCGGAGGGTCTCGGGCTGGCGGCGCGGGATTGCTATGCCGCGATGGGCCAGACCCCGAATGAGGTGCGCCTGACGGGTGGTGCCGCGCGGTCTCGGACGCTGCGCGACATCTTTTCCGCCGCCCTTGGCGTTCCGGTTCGGCAATCTCTGCGAGAAGAAGCAGGTGCCGCGGGCGCCGCGATGATGGCCGCCGTGGCCATCGGGGCCTATGAAGACATGGCGCATTGTCTCGCCGATTGGGTCACGCCACTGCTGGGGGAAAGCGAGACGCCCGACCGCGAACTTACCGCCCTCTATGACCAGCTCTTTCCGAATTACACCGCCGCACGAAAAGCGCTTCAGCCCGTTTGGCATGGGCTTGCCCACCGAGAGGACCTTTAATCATGGCAACACACGTAGCAATCATCGGCGATCATTTCATCCTGCCGCAGGTCTTTGAAGACGAATTGCGCAAAGCCTGTCCCGATCACGAACTGACCTGCAGATTGCGGCAGGAAGATTGGCCCGACAGCCCCGTCGTGCACGGCTATGGCGGCGACGTCGATGTCCCGATCAAGGAATTCATCGGTGATTTCGAGGAGGTTGCAGCATTCATCGGGGAGGCCGAAATCCTCGTCACACACCTGTCACCGATCACGGATGGCATGTTGGACAACCTGCCAAATCTGAAGCTGATCGGGTGCTCGCGTGGCGGCCCCGTGAACATCGACATCCCGGCGGCGCATGCCCGAGGGGTCAAAGTCGTCCGCGTGCCCGGGCGCAATGCCTCTGCAGTGGCGGAATTCACCATCGGGGCCATTCTGGCGGAGACGCGCAAAATACGCGTGGGGCACGAAGCCTTGCGGGCCGGAAACTGGCGCGGCGATCTTTACCGTGCCGACACCACCGGGCGGGAGCTGAACGAGATGACGGTTGGGGTTATCGGTTACGGCAAAATCGGCACGAGACTGGTAAAGATCCTGCAGGCCTTCGGCTGTCGCACTCTGGTCTGCGATCCCTATGTGCAGCTCGATCCATCGGACGTCGCCGCCGGGGTCGAGCAGGTTTCCCTGGATACGCTGCTCTCGCAGAGCGATGTCGTCACGTTGCACCCGCGCGTCAGCGCAGAGACGACGCATATGATCAACAAGGACACGCTGGCAAAAATGAAGCCCGATGCCCTGCTGGTCAATACCGCCCGCGGACCGCTGTGCAATTACGACGATCTCTATGAGGCGCTGACCCAGGGCACGATTGGCAGCGCGATGCTTGAGACCTTTTCCGTCGAGCCGACACCGCCGGACTGGCCGCTGTTGCAACTGGAAAACGTCACCCTGACGCCGCACATCGCCGGGGCCTCGGTCCGCACCGCGCAATTTGCAGCACAACAACTTGCCGAAGAGGTTCGCAGATACCTCAGCGGCGATCCCCTAATGAACCTTTGTGGAGAGTGAGACAGTGAACGAACAAACAATCAGAGAAGAAGTTGTTGCCGTCTACCAGGAGCTTGGCCGTGAGGGGATGAACAAGGGGGCCTCCGGAAATGTATCCGCCCGCTGTGGCGATCACATGCTCATCACCCCTTCGGGCATTCCGGGCGCACAAATGGTGCCGGAACAGGTTGCAAAGATCGCAATGGATGACGCGTCCGGCGCCTGGGAAGGGCCTTGCAAACCGTCAACCGAATGGCGGTTTCACCGCGGTATTCTGGCCACGCGCCAGGATGCAGGGGCGGTCGTGCATGCCCATGCGCCTTTTGCCACGATCCTGTCGATCCTGCGCAAACCGATACCGGCGGTGCACTACATGATGGCCGCCTTTGGCACGACGGAAATCAAGTGTTCGGACTACACCTGCTTTGGCACGGACGGGCTGGCGAAAATGGTGCTGGAGGCGATGGAAGGCAGTGCGGGATGCCTGATGGCCAACCACGGAATGGTTGTTGCAGGCCCCAACATGACCCGCGCCATGTGGCTGGCTGGTGAGCTGGAGCTGTTGGCAAGCCAGTACTATCACAGCCTGCTGGTGGGGGAGCCGCATATTCTGAGCGCTGCGGAGATCGAGGAGACCGCCAAGTCCTTTTCCAGCTACGGTCCGCAGGCCGCCGAGGATTGAGGATGACGGAAGAGGTCGATCTTTTTGTCATAGGGGGCGGCATCAACGGCGCGGGCATCGCGCGCGATGCTGCGGGCCGCGGCCTGTCGGTCGTCCTGTGCGAAAAAGATGACCTCGCCGAGGGAACCTCCTCTCGGTCCGGCAAACTGGTCCATGGCGGGCTCCGTTATCTTGAATACTACGAATTTCGCCTAGTGCGCGAAGCACTCATAGAGCGCGAGGTCCTCCTGAACGCGGCGCCTCACATCATCTGGCCGATGCGGTTTGTCTTGCCGCATAGCCCCACCGACCGTCCGGCGTGGTTGGTGCGGCTTGGGCTTTTTCTCTACGATAACCTGGGCGGGCGGAAACGTCTGCCGGGGACCCGCATGCTGGATTTGCGGCGCGATCCCGAAGGCGCCCCGATCAAGGCACAATACACCAAGGGGTTTGAGTATTCCGATTGCTGGGTGGATGACGCGCGCCTTGTTGTATTGAATGCGGTCGGCGCGCAGCAGAATGGCGCGCAGATCCTGACCCGCACGGCTTGTACATCATTGCGCGATCAGAGCGGGCGCTGGCTGGCGACCGTGAAAGACACGATGTCCGGGGCACAACGCAAGATTTCCGCCAAGGTCGTCGTGAACGCTGCTGGCCCCTGGGTCAACGATATCATCGGGCGCGTTGCGGGCTCAAACTCAAGCAGATCGGTGAAACTGGTGAAGGGCAGCCACATCATAGTGCCCAAGTTCTGGGAGGGCCAACAGGCCTATCTTATTCAAAACACTGACAAACGTGTCATTTTCATCAACCCCTACGAAGGGGACAAGGCGCTCATCGGAACAACGGACATCGCCTATGAGGGGGACCCAAACGATGTCCGCCCTGATGAAGACGAAGTTGCCTATCTGATTGCGGCGGTGAACCGCTACTTCAAACAACCCTTGCAACCGCAGGATGTGATCGAGGCATTTTCGGGCGTGCGCCCGCTGTTTGACGACGGGCAAGGCAATCCCAGTGCAGTGACCCGGGACTATGTGCTCGACCTCGACCAGTCGCGCGGTGCGCCTTTGTTGAACATCTTTGGCGGCAAGATCACGACATTTCGCAAACTGGCTGAACACGCGGTACAGGAACTCAAACCCTTCTTCCCGAATATGGGTGCCGATTGGACGGCGCAGGCCCCCTTGCCGGGTGGAGATATTCCGGAAGCGGATTTCGAGACCTTTCTGGGTCAGATCCGCACGGATTACCCTTGGCTACCAAGCGCGTTGGCCAAGCATTACGCCCGGCTCTACGGGACGCGCCTGCGGCAGATCGTAGGAGATGCAACAGAGTTATCGGCCCTGGGCAGACAGTTTGGGCCAATGCTTTATGAGGCTGAAGTGACCTACCTTGTCACCCAGGAATGGGCCACCTGCGCTGACGATATCCTGAAACGCCGCACGAAACATGGCCTCACGCTGAGCGCCGCCGAAGCCGCGCGCCTGCAGGATTGGTTTGGAAATGCCGTTGCAAAAATCTCCTGATACCCTTCCAGGCGATTTCCCCGCGTTGCGCCAGATGTCAGCAGTGTTTGGGCAGGATTCCCTTCATATTCAAGGGGCTGGCGGGAACGTGTCGGTCAAAGACGGCGATATTATATGGATCAAGGCGTCAGGAACGATGCTTGCCGATGCGATGACATCCGATGTTTTCGTGCCCGTGGATCTACCGCAGATGAAGGCGGCAATCACGGCACAAATGCCAACCGCCGACACGCCTTCTAGCTTTGTCATACCGGGCGCCTCCGAGCTCCGGCCCTCGATCGAGACAAGCGTACACTCGGTTTTCTCACACCGCATCGTGCTGCATACGCATTGCATCCATACGCTGGCGCATGCCATTCGAAAAAATGCTGTTAAGTTGCTAACCCAGAAACTGACAGCGTTCGACTGGGCTTATGTGCCCTACACCAAACCCGGGGCCAATCTCGCGCGATCCATTCTTGAGGTTTTGAAACCGACAACGAATGTCGTAGTGCTTGGCAATCACGGCCTGATCGTGGCCGCAGAGAGCGTGGAGGCTATCCGCGATCTGCAAAATCAGGTCCATGCGGCGCTGGCGGTGAAGCCAGACATCAAGGATGGCTTCGACCAAGAGCCGCTCGCGGCAATCTGTGATGGCTCTAACTATGCCTTGCCCGACGACCCCTTTGTACATCAACTGGCCCTGACGCCTGCGCGTGTAAAACAGGTGACTGCGGGCAGTCTCTATCCTGATCACGTTATTTTTTGTGGTATCGCGATCACCACACTTCCCCCAAATGAAACGCCCGCGGAGGTCGAAGCGCGCGCACTGGGTCTTGGGCGACCTCCACCTGTTTGCCTGCTCGTCCCCGGCCACGGCATGATCCTGCGCAAAGACGTCAGCCAAGGTGCGCGTGTCATGATACACTGCCTCGCCGACGTGATGACGCGCGTACCCGAAACGGCCGAGTTGACCTATTTGTCCGAGGCGCAGAATTTCGAATTGCTTGACTGGGATGCCGAGAAATACAGACAGGCCCTGAATGCCAAGTGACATTTTCATCGGGATCGACCTTGGCACCACCGGTGCGCGCGTCATCGCCATTGACGAAGATGCGGTTGTTGTCGGCGAAGCTAAATCTGCCTTATCTGATCACGGCAGCAATCATCGTGATCCCATGTGTTGGTGGGCGGCCATCCAGACAGCCCTATCGACAGTCACAAAGAATATCGATGCAGGTCGGGTGCAGGCGCTTTGTGTGGATGGCACATCGGGAACCATGTTGCCCATCGACGCGGCGGGTCGGCCACTTGCCGATGCGCGCATGTACAATGATGCTTGTGAGGATAGCGCGATTCTCGCGACGATTTCAAAACACGCCGTCGCTGAAAGCGCCGCACATGGCGCGACCAGTGGCGCCGCCAAAGCGCTTACGTTTCAAAATTCGAACCCGGACACATCAATGGTCGTGCATCAGGCCGATTGGATCGCTGGGCAATTCTCCGGGCTCTATGGCTCGGACGACAACAACGCGCTCAAGACCGGCTATGATTCCGTCCAAAGATGCTGGCCGGAGTGGATGGCGCAAGCCGGGATCAACCGGACCTTGCTGCCATTTGTTCGAGAACCCGGCACAGCGCTGGGTCATATTCTACCGGATATTGCAGCTGAATTCGGTTTGCCAACGCGCTCGAAAGTCATTGCAGGAACCACCGATGGCTGTGCTGCCTTTCTGGCCACGGGGGCGCTCAAACCCGGCGATGGCGTGACATCAATTGGCACCACACTGGTGCTCAAGGTCATCTCCGACAGGCCCATCTTTGAGCCGAAAAGCGGTATTTACAGTCATAGGTTATTGGGAAATTGGCTGGCGGGCGGCGCTTCCAACACCGGTGGTGGCGTTTTGCTGGAGCACTTCACACCTTCGGAGATTGAACACCTGTCGACACAGATTGATCCCGAAACACCTCTTGGGCTCGACTACTATCCGCTGCGCGCGCCCGGCGAACGGTTTCCGATTTCTGACCCGCAGCTCCCGCCCAAACTGTCGCCGCGCCCGAAGGATCCTTCGGATTTCCTCAAGGCAATGCTTGAAGGGATCGCCGGGATCGAAGCCCTCGGCTATGCGAAACTCAGGGAACTGGGTGGCCCCCGATTGACCAGCGTGCGCACGGTTGGGGGCGCGGCACAAAGTAAACCGCTCACAGCCATCCGGGCGCGGCTGCTGGGCGTACCCATCGATCCGCCCGTTCACGTTGAGGCGGCATACGGGTCTGCATTGCTTGCAAAATCAGGGATGGCGGGACAGTGATTCCGGAAATTGTGCACCTGCATCACCTGATCGATCAATATGATGCCTTTCTGATTGATCAGTTTGGTGTGCTCTTGGACGGCAGCCAAGCCTATCCTGGTGCCGCGGAAGCGCTTGGCTTAATTGCGAAACACAAAAAACCGGCGATCATCCTGTCCAATTCGGCCAAACGCAGTAAGAACAACTGCGATCGATTGGTTTCATTTGGTTTTGACCGCCGCCATTTCATTACCGTTGTTACCTCCGGTGAAATCGCCTACCAGGGCATCGCGCGAGAGATTGGGGCATCCATCGACACGAGTGCCCGCGTCATGCTGCTGGCCCGCGAAGGAGATTCATCTCCGATCGCCGATCTTGGGCTGATTGAAACAAAAAACTCCGCTGAGGCGGATATTCTTCTCATCGCAAGCCGTGATCTCTCTTGGTCACGCGATGACTATCTTGCCGTCTTTAGACAATTTCGACGCGACGGCGGCAGATGTATCTGTCTCAACCCGGATCTGAAAATGCTGACGCCTCAAGGGCTGAGGTTCAGCGCCGGGGCGATTGCGCAAATCTTTGAGGGTTTGGGCGGCACCATCGAATGGTACGGAAAACCACATTCCATTATTTACAAACGCGCTCTTGAATTGATGCCGGAGGTCCGCGCGGAACGCGTGCTTTGTATCGGCGACAGTATCCACCATGATATCCTTGGAGGTGCAACCGCAGGTCTATCAACCGCATTGGTTCGAAGCGGCGTTCATGCAAATATGTCAGACAAAGAGCTTTGGGCAACCTGCTCGGAATTGTGCGCAACCCCCGACTATGTCCTTGAGCGTTTCTCAACGGACCTTTAATTGCCGCAGGTTTCGATCAAGGCGGCGTTACAACAAGCAAATCAAAAGCAAGAAGATAGCGGAGGCATATGCTGAACTAGCCGATAAACGCAGTTAAAGCGCCTAAGCGGTAGCGTGTTATGTGTATGGAGGGAAATCGAAAGAGAGATACGTAAACAGAGGTTTTACTAGGTTTGGCGGTGACCTACTCTCCCACGTCTTAAGACGCAGTACCATCGGCGCGACGGCACTTAACTGCCGAGTTCGGGATGGGATCGGGTGTTTTGCTCGCGCTATGACCACCAAACCATGAAAAACCTCTGTCGTCCAAGTCACGCACTCTAATGTGCTGTGTATGCTTTTGATTTATCCTAGAAAATCTCTCTTCTACTGGATCAAATCAAGCCTATCGGGCAATTAGTACCAGTCAACTGAACACATTGCTATGCTTACATCTCTGGCCTATCGACGAGGTGGTCTACCTCGGCCCTCAGGGATACCTTGTTTTGAGGGGGGCTTCCCGCTTAGATGCCTTCAGCGGTTATCCTTTCCGATCATAGCTACCCTGCACTGCTGCTGGCGCAACAACAGGTCCACCAGTGGATCGTTCACCCCGGTCCTCTCGTACTAGGGGCAACTCCTCTCAAGTATCCTACACCCACGGAAGATAGGGACCGAACTGTCTCACGACGTTCTAAACCCAGCTCACGTACCTCTTTAAACGGCGAACAGCCGTACCCTTGGGACCTGCTCCAGCCCCAGGATGAGATGAGCCGACATCGAGGTGCCAAACACTGCCGTCGATATGGACTCTTGGGCAGTATCAGCCTGTTATCCCCGGCGTACCTTTTATCCGTTGAGCGATGGCCCTTCCACTCGGGACCACCGGATCACTATGGCCGTCTTTCGACTCTGCTCGACTTGTCAGTCTCGCAGTCAGGCTGGCTTCTGCCATTGCACTCAACGAGCGATTTCCGACCGCTCTGAGCCAACCTTCGCGCGCCTCCGTTACGCTTTAGGAGGCGACCGCCCCAGTCAAACTACCCACCACACAGGGTCCCGGATCCGGATAACGGACCGCGGTTAGACATCAAGCAGAACAAGGGTGGTATCTCAAGGGAGGCTCCACGCAAACTGGCGTTCACGCTTCAAAGCCCACCACCTATCCTGCACATGTTCGGCCTAATGCCAGTGTGAAGTTGTAGTAAAGGTGCACGGGGTCTTTCCGTCTAACCGCGGGAAACCTGCATCTTGACAGGTAATTCAATTTCGCTGAGTCTATGTTGGAGACAGCGGGGAAGTCGTTACGCCATTCGTGCAGGTCGGAACTTACCCGACAAGGAATTTCGCTACCTTAGGACCGTTATAGTTACGGCCGCCGTTTACCTGGGCTTCAATTCAAGGCTCTCACCTCTCCTTTTAACCTTCAGGCACCGGGCAGGCGTCAGACCCTATACGTCGTCTTGCGACTTCGCAGAGCCCTGTGTTTTTAATAAACAGTCGCCACCCCCTGGTTTGTGCCCCCAGCCAATACTTGCGTAGAAACTGGGCCTCCTTCTCGCGAACTTACGGAGGTATTTTGCCGAGTTCCTTCAACATAGTTCTCTCAAGCGCCTTGGTATTCTCTACCAGTCCACCTGTGTCGGTTTAGGGTACGATCTAGCGATGGAGCTATTTCCAGGAACCCCTTAGCCGCCCATTCAATCCAATAAGGATGAACGACCTTCGGGATCCGTCACTTCCATCTGGCCCAGGAATATTAACCTGGTTCCCATCGACTACGCCTTTCGGCCTCGCCTTAGGGGTCGGCTTACCCTGCTCAGATTAGCTTTAAGCAGGAACCCTTGGACTTTCGGCGACAGTGTCTCTCACACTGTTTGTCGCTACTCATGTCATCATTCTCACTAGTGATCTCTCCACCGGATCGCTCACGCGCCGGCTTCACAGAAAACTCCGCGTGTCCAATCCGGGCGAACCCGGTAAGGACACATGGAATTATGTCACACTACGCTCTGCTACCATGCAATAAATGCATCCTAAGCTTCGGCTCATGGCTTGAGCCCCGTTACATCTTCGCCGCAAGACAACTTATTTAGACCAGTGAGCTGTTACGCTATCTTTAAAGGATGGCTGCTTCTAAGCCAACCTCCTGGTTGTTTTGGTCGTCTCACCTGCTTTCCCACTTAGCCATGAATTAGGGGCCTTAGCTGTAGGTCAGGGTTGTTTCCCTCTCCACGACGGACGTTAGCATTCGCCGTGTGTCTGCCATCTAGTACTCCTCGGTATTCGGAGTTTGGTTAGGATCAGTAAGCCTGTGGGGCCCCATTACCCATCCAGTGCTCTACCCCCGAGGGTATTCGGATGACGCTCTACCTAAATAGATTTCGCAGAGAACCAGCTATCTCCGAGTTTGATTGGCCTTTCACCCCTAGGCACAACTCATCCCGATCTTTTTCAACAGATGTGGGTTCGGTCCTCCAGTACGTGTTACCGTACCTTCAACCTGGTCATGCCTAGATCACTCGGTTTCGGGTCTGATCCCACGAACTCGACGCCCTATTAAGACTCGCTTTCGCTGCGCCTACACCTAACGGCTTAAGCTTGCTCGTGAGACCAAGTCGATGACCCATTATACAAAAGGTACGCCGTCACAAGACTGGAGATCAATTTGGATCGTGTTCAGAAATTGAAGGTATAGCGCACCGCCAGCGTTTCACCGCCAGGGTTTACATCTTCAATGTCCGCGTTTGATTTGTGGTCAATTGCAATCGATATCCGGCCGCTGTCCGTCAGCTTGTAGCCAACGCCGAGCAACGTTCTGAATTGCAAGTTCCCACCCAATGGGCTGCCACCCGTGCCCTCATCGTAGTAGCCAGGCATGAAGCTGCCTTCTACGAACCAGGGGCCTTCGCTGATCATCCAAATGGCATAGACACCGACACCGACGAAAACGTCTCCGTCTGCGTCGATCTGCCCAGCACCCGCCAAAGAATAAGACGCCGTGCGACCCGAAAAGAACGGGTCAGCGTGATATTCAAGAATGAAGGCACCGGATTGTGTATCCGTTTGGTCCAACACATCGTCCACACCCAGACCGACGACAAACTCGTCGGCAAAAGCAGTGGTTGATGCAAGTGCGAAGGTCAGTATGGAAGCGATATTTTTCATAACTTCCAATGACATCCAAATTGAACTCCAGTCAAGCTCCGACTGATTGTAGGCGTTCGGTTTCAGGTACTGTTTCACTCCCCTCGTCGGGGTGCTTTTCACCTTTCCCTCACGGTACTGGTTCACTATCGGTCAGTAAGGAGTACTTAGCCTTCGAAGGTGGTCCTCCGATCTTCAGACAGAATTTCACGTGTTCCGCCCTACTTAATACGTCCAATCATGCTTCTTATACGGGACTATCACCCACTCTGGTTGCGCATTCCAACGCATTCTAACCACACTCATGGCTCGGCTGGTCCCCGTTCGCTCGCCGCTACTAGGGGAGTATCAATTGATTTCCTTTCCT
>NZ_CANMNK010000001.1:85000-970416 GCF_947499265.1 uncultured Roseobacter sp.
TTACGAGCTTATCCTTGACGTTCGAACCTCTGCACATCGTTCTACAAGCATTACTGTAACTTGCAGAACAGTCTCTGTTTGTTGTGCTTCAGGTTACCAAAGTAACCGGAAAGCCGTCCAAACAGTGAAGCTGACACTCCATCATCGGCCGAAGCCTAAGAGCGCGATATACAGACGTTGATCCATCGAATGAACCAAACCGCCCACATATCTCTTCAGATATTCATCAATTTCAAAGAGCGTAGAGACAAAAGTGACAGTGTGCGCCCTAACTTCTTTGGCGCGCCCCGCCTCGTTTACCTCTGATTTTATTCTTGCGTCTCGTTTCGGTCCGTCCCGTTTCCGGTGTGTCCCGCTCGTCTGGCGCCCCGTTGGTGCATCTCTGCGCCGCCGGTGAGGGGGGTTCTACGGTTAGTACGGGGTACCCGCAACCCCTTTTTTCAAGAAACGTCATTTTTTTTACATCTTTCTGCTTTTCACTTTAAAAACAGACCTTTGCTTGTTGAAAATTTCCCTGCAAGACCGCTTTCAGCATGAAAATTTCGTTTATCAGCGGTCAGTGGCGCATCCCATATCCCTATATATAGCGTTATCCACAAAGCTATCCCCAAGACTCCTCGATTCATTTGGCAAATCAGGGCCGACTCGCGGCGTGAATCGCCTGAATCACTGGTGATTCATCCGCCCGAAGGCAAAGATTCGTCCAAATGGTCAAAAATGAATCGGCAAATCGCGGTGTTTTAGTCTGAAACCCCGAGTCGGCACCTTCATACCCTGCTGAATTTTCCAGCGGTCGAGGCTCAGACAGCCTGTTTGCTGCGCACTTTGGGCAGGCGCAGCGCCAGAAGACCCAGAATCGCAGCCATATAGAGGAGCGGTTCAGCCGCCCAAGTCTTGGTGAGCATGATATAGTGCGCACCACCCAGCAGCACGGCGAGATAAGAAAGCCGGTGCAACTTGCGCCAGCCAGCACCGAGTTTCCGCACAGACCAGTTGTTGGAGGTCACCGCGAGGGGCAGCAGCAGGATAAAGCCAACCATGCCTATGGTAATATACGGGCGCTTCAGGATGTCCGCCCAGATCTGGCTGAGGATGCCTACATCCAGCACCAACCAGACCAGCAAGTGAAGCGCGACATATGTAAAGGCCAGCAATCCCAAAGCACGGCGAAACTTCAGCAAGTTGACCCCGAGCAATCGGCGCAGGGGGGTGATCGTCAGGCCGATGATCAACAGCTGCAAGGCAATCTCGCCCAGCTCGTGTTCAAGCGCCTTGATGGGTTCACGTCCCAAGCCGCCCGTCTGCGCCAGATAGAGCAACCAGGGCACGGGCAGCAGACACAGTATATAGAGGCCCCAAGTGGGCACCCGGCGCGCAAACGCATTTATGTGATCAACAACCGTCATGGGCGTACCCTAGCACAAACTGCTTAATAGTACTTTCGCAGGTCCATACCTTCATAAAGGCTGGCAACCTCTTCTGCGTACCCGTTGAACATCAGCGTCGGCACCCGTTTTGAAAACAGCCCGCCACCCACTTTGCGTTCCGTGGCCTGGCTCCAGCGCGGGTGATCCACCTCCGGGTTCACGTTTGCATAAAACCCGTACTCGCTGGCTTGCAGATCCTGCCAGGTGTTCACCGGCTCTTCGTCGGTAACAGTGATCCGCACAATCGACTTGATCGATTTGAAGCCATACTTCCACGGCACCACCAAACGCATCGGCGCGCCGTTCTGATTGGGGATGGTCTTGCCGTAAATACCCGTCGCCATAATCGTCAGCGGGTGCAGCGCCTCATCCATGCGCAGCCCTTCGACATAGGGCCAGTCAATCGTGCGATATTTCTGACCAACCATTTCTTCGGGACGATAGAGCGTTTCAAAACGCACGAATTTGCCTTCGGGCTGGGCGCCGGCCATTTCCAGCAGGTCCGCCAGTTCAAATCCGTTCCAGGGGATCACCATCGACCACGCCTCGACACAGCGGAAGCGGTAGATGCGCTCCTCCACCGTCATCTCAGCCATGATGTCCTTGAAGCTGTATTCACCGGGTTTTTCGACCAGACCATCAATGGTCACCGTCCAGGGATCCGTCGTCAACGCACCGGCATAAGCCGCCGGATCCGTCTTGCCGGTCCCGAATTCATAGAAGTTGTTATATTGCGTGATGTCTTCCCAGGGGTTCGGCTCCAGCGCCTCCTGCGCGTCAGCCCGCGTACTCAGACCGGCCACAGCGGCACCCGCCGCCGCACCGGCGATCAACTGCCGGCGGTTCATGAAAAGCGGCTCCGGCGTGATCTCCTCACGGGTCAGGTTATTCGTCCACCGATGTGCCATCGTCTACTCCTGCGCAATCGCGTTTTGCATCATGTAGAGAGTGTTAGGTTCAGGACCAAACCATTTCGAGTCACGAATGAGACAGGAAACTGTAACGTTTGGGGCGGTGTCTCACAGGCCCAGCAGATCGGGCAGCGCATCCATCGACGCAAAAAGCCGGTCGCAGATGGGGTCCAGCCGCGCCGGATCGCTCTGCGCGACATACCCGAATGTGCACATGTTTGCGGCCTTTCCTGCCCGGGCACCACTGGCGCTGTCTTCGACGACCACACACCGGTCCGGCGCAACACCAGCTTCCTGCGCGGCCTTCAGGTAAACGTCGGGCGCGGGTTTCGGATTTGCGACGTCTTCACGGGAATAGATGCGGCCCTGCAAGCGTTCGATGAGACCCGTGCGCGTGAGGGTGATTTCCATTTTCCGGTGCGGGCCGTTTGAGCCGACAGCATAAGGGATACCAGCATCGTCCAATGCGTCCAGAACGGCCGCAATGCCGGGCACTGGCTCAACCCGGTCGGCAAGCACGTCAAAGATTTCGCTATATATCGTGTCCAGCCATCCCCCCGGCAGTTTCGCCCCCATGTCACGCGCGGTTTTCATCACGCCCATCATGGTGCCACCGACAAAGAGATCGACAACCTGGTCGATAGAAATCTTCAGCCCGTGCCGCGCCAGATTGTCCCGAATGATCACATTGGTCAGCGGTTCGCTGTCGACCAGAACACCGTCACAATCAAAGATCACCAAGTCAGGGGGAAGGTTCATGAAAAAGGCCGGGTCATATGCCCGGCCTTTCTGACGTCATAACGTGTAGCGCCTCAATGCACGACTGCATCATCCGGCTTGGGCCGGTTGGTAGCCGCGACCCTGTCGCCGATGATTAGCCCTTCGGCCCCGGCGGAGATGTTGAGCGTATCGCCGTCCTTCACATCACCCGCCAGCAGCATTTCCGCCAGCGGATCCTGCAACGCTCGTTGGATGACGCGCTTCAGGGGCCGCGCGCCAAAGACCGGGTCATAGCCTTCGTCGGCCAGCCACTTGCGTGCACCATCGTCCAGATCCAGCGTGATTTTGCGGGCCGCCAGCCGTTTCAGCAGGCGCGCCATCTGGATATCGACGATGCCGTCCATATCGTCACGGCCAAGACGGTCAAAGATGATGGTCTCATCCAGACGGTTCAGGAACTCAGGCCGGAAATGCGACCGCACCGCATCCATCACATCGCGTTTGGCATCCGAGGCATCCGCCCCATCGGGCAGACGGCTCAGGCTTTGCGCCCCAAGGTTCGACGTCAGGATGATCAGCGTTTGCTTGAAATCCACCGTGCGGCCCTGCCCGTCGGTCAGCACCCCGTCATCAAGCACCTGCAACAGCACATTGAACACATCCGGGTGCGCTTTTTCGACCTCATCGAAAAGCACCACCTGATAGGGTCTGCGCCGCACAGCTTCTGTCAGCACGCCGCCCTCATCATATCCGACGTAGCCGGGAGGGGCCCCGATCAACCGCGCCACCGCGTGTTTTTCCATGAACTCCGACATATCGATGCGCACCATGGCGCTGTCATCATCAAAGAGGAACTCGGCCACGGCTTTGGTCAGCTCGGTCTTGCCTACGCCGGTCGGCCCGAGAAAGAGGAAAGAGCCCAAGGGCCGGTTTTCGTCGTTCAACCCCGCGCGCGCGCGGCGCACCGCATTCGACAGCGCCCGAACGGCCGTGCCCTGACCGATCACCCGCTTGTGCAGTTGATCTTCCATGCGCAGGAGCTTGTCGCGTTCCCCTTCCAGCATTTTGCCTGCGGGGATCCCTGTCCAGCGCTCGACAACGCTTGCAATCTGCTCAGGACGCACGGCCTCCTCGACCAGCATATCGCTGTCGTCGCGGCCTTCGGCCTCACCAAGCTGCTTTTCAAGCTGCGGGATCACGCCGTAGGAAAGCTCACCGGCCTTAGCCAGATTGCCTTCGCGTTTCGCAATCTCCAGCTCGGCGCGGGCCTGATCCAGCTGCTCTTTCAGATCCCGCGCGCTCGACAGCTTGTCCCGCTCGGATTGCCACTGCGCGGTCATCTCGCCACTGCGCTCCTGCAAGTCGGCCAGGTCCTTTTCCAGCGTCTCCAGACGGTCTTTGCTAGCGGTGTCGTCCTCCAGCCGCAGCGCTTCGGCTTCGATCTGCATCTGCAGGATCGACCGATCCAGCGCGTCCAGCTCTTCGGGTTTGCTGTCCACTTCCATACGCAGACGGCTTGCGGCCTCATCAACGAGGTCAATGGCTTTGTCCGGCAGAAAGCGGTCAGTGATGTAGCGGTGGCTCAACGTCGAGGCGGCGACCAGCGCGCTGTCGGAAATCCGCACCCCGTGGTGCAGCTCATACTTTTCCTTGATGCCGCGCAGGATACTGATGGTGTCTTCAACCGTCGGCTCCAGGATCATCACCGGTTGGAACCGGCGGGCCAGGGCCGCGTCTTTCTCGACATATTTGCGGTATTCATCAAGCGTGGTGGCCCCAACGCAATGCAATTCGCCGCGTGCCAGGGCCGGTTTGATCAGGTTGGCCGCGTCCATCGCGCCATCGGCCTTGCCCGCGCCCACCAGCGTGTGCATTTCATCGATGAAAAGGATGATCTCACCCGCGGCTTCTGTCACCTCGGTCAAGACCGCTTTCAAGCGTTCCTCGAATTCACCCCGATACTTTGCGCCTGCGATCAGCGCGCCCATGTCGAGCGCCAGCAGCTTCTTGTTTCGCAAACTTTCGGGCACGTCGCCATTCACGATCCGCAGCGCCAGACCCTCGGCAATCGCCGTCTTGCCCACGCCGGGTTCACCGATCAGGACCGGGTTGTTCTTGGTCCGGCGGCTCAGCACCTGCATGGCCCGGCGGATTTCCTCATCGCGACCAATAATCGGGTCGATCTTGCCCGCCTCGGCGCGCTCCGTCAGGTCCATCGCGTATTTCTTCAGCGCGTCATAGCCTTCCTCGGCGCTCGCGGTATCCGCCGTGCGGCCTTTGCGAATGTCGTTGATCGCACTGTTCAGAGCTTGTGCTGTGACGCCACCGGCATCCAGCGCCGTTTTTGCCGCCGATTT
Source organism: uncultured Roseobacter sp. (assembly GCF_947499265.1). GTDB lineage: Bacteria > Pseudomonadota > Alphaproteobacteria > Rhodobacterales > Rhodobacteraceae > Roseobacter. Next base: position 90,416 of record NZ_CANMNK010000001.1, read on the forward strand.
TACCATGCAGAGCGCCATTAGAATGCGTTCTACGGGTACAAAACTGTCGCCTGCCTTCTTGGCCAGCGCTTCGGCCTCGGTCAGCACTTTTTGTGTGGTATTATCAAGATAAATCTGTGCCGCATCGCCACTGACTTTCGGCATCTTGGACAGGGCAATTTCGGTTGATTGCACAACCTGGGCAGGGGTGCCGCCCGCAGCCGAAATCAGATTGCTTGCCAATCCCTGATCATCGTCCATCAAAGCCTTGAGGATATGCTCGGGTGCCAGGCGCTGGTGGCTGTCGCGTGTTGCGATCGTCTGCGCCGCTTGGATAAAGCCGCGCGACCGCTCCGTGAACTTGGTCAAGTCCATGGTATTTCTCCTTTTCCAAAGCGTCCCGGGTGGCTACGCCCGACCAGGCGGCACGTCAGCGGATGGGACCTTGAACTTTATCTGGGGCGCACGGGCGCCCGCTTCAAGAGGCCCGCACGCTCCAATAGAACTATAGTCATACAGCGATGGTCTTGCTGTGACGTAAATCAAATACGCCCTTATGGGAAAGCGCCGCTGCCTTTCCCCGTTACGCGCAGCGCCACCGCCCTTATCTATCACTGCAGACAAAGGCCCAATCACGGTTCGCCCCGTGTTCTGCCGGTCTCGTCGTTGCGTAATAAGTTGGCTTGTTCTGCCAGTTCCAGTTGGTTCGCCTGATTTCACAACTCCACTTCATCAGGCGGAGCAACCGGTCTCAAAGGTGAGAGGTTGTGGCCTGGCAGCTACCCCAGATCGGGTAACGCGGCACCGCCTTTGAGACTGTATCAATCACCTTGGCCCGGAGCGCTTACTTGCGGCGTCTTCCGGGTCTTTTTTTGTCTGACCCCCGACCCGATGGACAGCCGCGATCCAAGAGCATATGGAAACGCAACAGACAGCGGAGCAGATGATGACGGATGACAGATTGATCGTGGCATTGGATGTGCCCAACGCACTGTCGGGTGCGGAGCTGGCCACGCAACTGGGCGATGCGGTGAATTTCTACAAGATCGGTCTGGGCATGCTCACCGGGGGCGGTCTGGCCCTGGCCAATGAGCTGAAGCAGGAACAGGGGAAACGCATTTTCCTCGACATGAAGCTTTTTGACATCGGCGCCACTATCGAGGCCGCTGTCCGGGGTCTGGCACAGTTTGACCTCGATTTCCTGACGGTGCACGGCGATCCGCATGTGGTCGCTGCAGCCAAGGAAGGCGCGGGTGCGTCCGATATGAAGATCCTCGCGGTGACCATTCTGACCTCGCTGGACCGTGCTGATCTGGACGTCTGCCAGATCAGGGCGGGTGATGTGTCGGAACTGGTCGGAGCCCGCGCCGCACGCGCTTTCGAGGCAGGTGCCGACGGGGTGATCGCCTCCCCGCAGGAGGCTGCGATGATCCGCGCGCTGCCCCAGGCACAGGACCGGCTGATTGTGACGCCAGGTGTGCGCCCCGCCGGTGCCGATTTGGGGGATCAGAAACGCGTCGCAACCCCGGCAAATGCGGTTGCAGATGGCGCAGACCACATCGTTGTGGGCCGTCCGGTGTGGAAATCATCAAATCCGCGCGCTGCCGCAGAGGCCATTGTGGCGGAGTTGAACAGCCCACAGGCGCACAACCCAAACCACTGATCCCTATTCAGAATTCGCATTTATCCACAGGTGCAACCCGAATGTCGGCCCGGGCTGTAAAAACAACCCACTGTGGCTAATGCACAACAGACCACTGCATCTGGTTCAAACCGGTGATCTGGCGGTAGGTGAATTCGCCTTTAAGTGGTATCTTAACCCCAGGTGATACTCCCCAACGGACCGCGTCTTCCTGAGGTTCGTTACCTCCCCCCGCTTAAAGCAGCGGGGGGGTTTTTTAAGAAACACCCTCTTCCAGGAAATCTTGCAGCCGCTCCTGAAACCGAGGCACGACCCCCGGATGCTGCAGAAATTCAGCCACCTCCATCATGCGCCAGCACTGTCCTTCATCGCCAAAAACAATCGCCTGCTCTGCACCCAGGTCCAGCCGCGCGACAAAGAACCAATTGCTCTGATCGCCCGTCTGGTAGAACCGGCGCCAGCAAACGGTATCGGGCGGCACGTCCAACCCCAATTCCTCACGCGTTTCACGCAACGCGCAGTCCAGCGGTGTCTCTGCACCCTCGCGGCCACCGCCCGGCAGATCCCAATGACCCGGATATGGAATGTCCGTGCGATCATCCCGCAGGATCGTGATGATCCCGCGCCCGATCAACAGCGCCAGCTTCGCCCCGGTGAAGGGCATGTTCATTTCATCTGCGCTGGCGTAAGGTTGGACCATATCTTCATGATAGACGAACTGCCCGCAAATGCCCGCACTTTGCCGCGATTGCCTGACCGAATTTGACCAAGGACGCCGCTGTCCCGCCTGCGGCAGCCCCCGTGTCGTGGCGCACCCGGAACTCTTTTCGCTGTCGATTGCGCATATGGATTGCGATGCCTTTTATGCGTCGGTCGAAAAGCGCGACGATCCCAGCCTGCAGGACAAGCCGGTGATCATCGGCGGCGGGCGACGCGGCGTTGTCTCAACGGCCTGCTATGTGGCCCGAATTCGCGGCGTGCGGTCTGCCATGCCGATGTTTCAGGCGCTCAAGCTTTGCCCCGACGCGGTGATCATCAAACCCCGCATGAGCGCCTATGTCGAAGCCTCGCGCGCGATCCGCGCGATGATGGAGGAGATGACGCCGGACATCGAACCGCTGTCCCTGGATGAGGCGTTCATGGATCTCACCGGCACGACACGCCTGCATGGGCATCCTCCGGCGGTTATGCTGGCGCGGTTGATCAAACGCATGCGCACCGAGCTTGGGCTGACCGGTTCCATCGGTCTGTCGCATAACAAGTTTCTGGCCAAGGTTGCCTCTGACCTGAACAAGCCGCACGGTTTTTCGATCATAGGGGAAGCCGAAACAGATGATTTCCTGCGCGACAAGCCGGTGCGCATGATCTGGGGCGTGGGGCCCGCAGCACAGGCCTCTTTCGACAAGGCGGGCATCCGTACCTTTTCGGACTTGCTGCGCTGGGAGCGCACGGAGTTGATCGCACGCTTCGGATCAATGGGCGACCGGCTCTGGCATCTGGCACGCGGTCAGGACCGGCGCCGCGTCTCGGCCCATGCCCCGATGAAATCAATCTCCAACGAGACGACATTCCATGACGACACCAGCGACCCTGACCTGCTGGACGGGCATCTGTGGCGCATGGCGGAAAAGGTCGCAGACCGCGCCAAGGCCAAGGACATCGCGGGACGCGTCGTAACGCTGAAACTCAAGCGTTCGGATCATTCGCTGTTGTCGCGCCGGGTCAGCCTGCGCGATGCCACACAGATGGCAGACACGATCTACCGCACCGCGCGCGGGCTTTTTGACCAAGTCGGCGATCAAGGTCCCTATCGGCTGCTGGGCTGCGGCATCTCGGATCTAATCAACGCGGACGGGGCGGATCGCTCGGGCGATCTGCTGGACCCACAGGCAAAACGGCGCGGTGAGGCCGAACGCGCGACGGATGAAATACGCGCCCGCTTCGGCCCCGATGCCATTTTGAAAGGCCGCGCCCTGCGGTAGCGGCTATTCGGCAGCCAGCGGCATGCGTTCCTGCCCGATCTGCGCAATCTCTGCGATCACGCCGCGCAACGTGCGCTGAACATCAGCAAAATGCGCCGAGGGTTTGATCGACTGCTCATCCATATAGATCGCGCGGTCAATTTCGACCTGCACGGCATGCTGGCCGCGGGTCGGGCGCCCATAGGCCTGCGCGACATAGGCCCCGGCAAAAGGTGCGTTGCGCGACACTGCGAAACCAGCGGCGGCAAAGGCCGCCTCAACCCGGTCGACAACGTCCCCCGAGGCGGCGGCCCCAAAACGGTCGCCGAGCACAATCTCGGGGCGTTTCGCACCGCGCCGGACGATCCCCTGCACCGCCTCATGCGGCATCGAATGGCAATCAATCAGCACCGCCTGCCCATGATGGCGTATGGCGTCATCCAGCAGGGATTGCAGCATGTTGTGATAGGGGTGCCAGTAGTCGTTCAGGCGCTGCCGGGCCTCCAGCATGCTCAGTTTGCCGCGATAGATGGCACGCCCGTTGGCGACCACCCGGGGGATCACCCCAAGGCCCGATGCCACCCGTGGGTTATGGCTTTGCCGCCGCACGCCCTCTATCAGCGCCGGGTCCAACTCATCACTGCTGCGGTTCAAATCCACAAAGGCCCGCGGGGCACCCGCTTTGAGAAAAGTCGCGCCGAATTGGATCGCAGAATCAAAGAGCTGATCCACAAATGCATCTTCGGAGGACCTAATGGCGTGATCGTCCAGCACGGTGGAACGCAAAAGCGACCATGGATACTCGCGCCCGCTATGGGGCGAGGCAAAAACCACGCAAGATTGGTTCTGCTCGGGGTAAAAGACTTCAAACGCTGACTTTGACATGTACCATCCTCTTGAAACGACCATAGCGCAGAAAAAGCAAAAACCAAAAGCCCTTGATCTTAGCTGCGACTCCTTTTAAAGACCCCGCTACCGGCGCGTCTTTTCGCGCCCCATTTTTGTTTGGGGTTAAGAAAATCGCGTTATATAGGGGGTGATTAGCTCAGCGGTAGAGCACTTCGTTGACATCGAAGGGGTCACTGGTTCGATCCCAGTATCGCCCACCACCTGTTTCACCCGTTCGCTTGTGCGGACGACCCGTAACCCGGCGCTGGCCCGCGCCACAACATGAGGAGAACGACCATGAAGGTTCGCAATTCGCTCCGCTCGCTCAAGAATCGGCACCGCGACTGCCGTGTTGTGCGCAGGAAAGGCCGCGTTTACGTGATCAACAAAACGCAACGCCGGTTCAAAGCCCGCCAGGGCTGAGCCGCCGCAACATCATCTTTCAAAAGAGCCGCCTGTCCGGGCGGCTTTTTTATTGGTCGACGCGCAGCGCTAGCACAGGCTGCCCTCGACCTCATATTCAGGAAAAGAGAAATGGGGTGCTTGCCGGTCGGGGAAAACCGCGTCCTTACCGGTGGCCCGAAAACCCTCCTTGGCGAAACGCGGCAAGCGCACCAGATCATCATTTTCCGGGAATCGCAGCTCATGGGCCAGAATGTCGTCGGATGACGGTCGCAAGCGCGGGAAGTCCTTCAGCCTGACAGTCTGACAGATGAATTGGGGCTTCACCGAAATCCGGGCCATTTGGTCCGGTCCGGCTGTGGATACATCGATGAGATGACCTGCCTTCGTACTGAAATCGCGCACCGCGAAGGTCAGCGGGTCCGCCAGCGTGATGACCGTCGACTGCTTGCCCGGACCAAACAGCTTTTCTTCCCCTTGCCACGTCTCGCCACGCACCAACCGCAGATCATATGTCCCCGGCGGCACCAGCACTTTGAAAAATGTGCCGCCCTGAATAAAGGCCGCCAGCGCGGCGGCACCGGTTTCGGCATCCAGCAGCGTCAGATAATAGTTCTGACCTGACGGCGTCTTGACCTGCAGCGGGAAGACCGCGGGCAACCCGGTGCGGTTCCACATCAGCCCGTGGGCCTGGGTCACCGCATTTGGAGCGTCGGTTTCGGCGGGCAAGGGTGACGCCTGCAAGCACAAATAAGTGATCATAGCCACAGATATGAAAAACCGGGCAGCGCCCGATCCCCACGCATAACGCCGTATTTTGGTTGTTCCGCCCACGCATAGGCCCTGCAAACGGGAATTGCGCCCCGCGCCGCCTGCCTGTTCCATCCTGTGTGGCACCATGTTTGATGTCCCGATGCTGACCGAACCAGCCCTTGTTCTGGAGTCTGCTCAACATAAGTGCTTAGTCTGTCAAATACCAAGATTGAGGGGCCAATGACCGACAAGACCGAATACATTCCGCCAGCTGTCTGGACGTGGGATGCCGAAAATGGCGGAAAATTCGCCAACATCAATCGCCCCATCGCGGGGCCAACCCATGACAAGGAATTGCCGGTCGGCAAGCATCCTTTTCAACTCTATTCGCTGGCCACACCCAACGGCGTGAAGGTGACGGTGATGCTGGAAGAGCTCCTCGCCCTTGGCATCAAAGACGCCGAATACGATGCCTGGCTGATCAAGATCGGCGATGGCGATCAATTCGGCAGCGGCTTCGTCGAGGTGAACCCGAATTCCAAGATCCCGGCATTGCTCGACCGTTCCGGCGACACACCCACGCGCGTTTTCGAATCCGGTGCGATCCTGCTGCATCTGGCGGAGAAATTCGGGAAGTTCATGCCAAGGGATCCCGCCGCGCGGGCCGAAGCCCTCTCCTGGCTTTTTTGGCAGATGGGGTCAGCGCCCTATCTGGGCGGCGGGTTTGGTCATTTCTATGCCTACGCCCCGGAGAAGTTCGAATACCCGATCAATCGTTTCACGATGGAGACAAAGCGCCAGTTGGACGTGCTGGACCGGCAACTCGCCGAGCATGAGTTTATCGCAGGCGCCGAGTACACCATCGCGGATATCGCCATCTGGTCCTGGTATGGTCAGCTGGTGCTGGGCCGTCTCTATAGCGCTGCGGAGTTCCTGGATGTCGAGAGCTATCCCCATGTGATGCGGTGGGCCAAGGCGATTGATGCCCGCCCCGCTGTCCAGCGCGGGCGCATGGTCAACCGCACCTTTGGCGAGCCGGAAATGCAGTTGCACGAACGCCATGACGCCAGTGATTTCGACACGCAAACGCAGGATAAGATCGGCGAAGACGCATAAATTGCGGGGGCGGTGGCCCAGGGCCCACCTTACCGGCTGCGCCGCCCCACTTGCCGACAGATCAGAATGACCGGCAGCAAGCCGATGGCCACGATCACAAGGCTCGGCACAGCCGCCCCCTCCAACCGCTCGTCGGAGGCAAGGCGGTAGGCCTGCACCGCGAGTGTGTCGTAATTGAAGGGCCGCATGATCAGCGTTGCGGGCAGTTCCTTCATCACGTCGACAAAGACGATCAGCAAGGCGGTCAATAGGCTGGGCGCAAGGATCGGCAGGTGCACACGTCGCAAGGTACCGGTGGGTGTTTGGCCCAGCGACCGGGCTGCGGCATCCATATTCGCAGGGACCATCGCCTGACCGCCCTCATAGGCGCCCAAAGCGGCTGCCAGAAAGCGCACCATATAAGCGGCCACCAGCAGCCAGATCGACCCGGTGATCAGCAGGCCGGTGGAGATGTCGAACTGGGCGCGCATGAAGGCATCAAGCGCATTGTCGAACCCCGCAAAGGGCACCAGCAGGCCAACCGCGATCACGCCCCCCGGCACCGCGTATCCCAGACGGGCCACATAAACCGCCCCTTGGGACATCCGCCCGGGCCGCACCCGTTGGAAGAATCCCACGATGATTGCCGCGGCGACCGTGCAGAGCGCGGCGACCGAGGCAAGCGTCAGGGAGTTCTGGATGAACCCCAGATACCGCGTGCTGAGCAGGTTCTGCTCCGACCCCAATCCCATGGAAAACAGCACGACGATGGGCAGTACCGCACCGAAAAGCACCGGCACAGCGCACAATCCAATAGCCAGTACTGACCGCAGCCCGGTCAGGCGCGCGGGCTCCATGCGTTGCTGGCGTCGTGATGGATCGTGGTATTTTGCCCCGCCCCGCTGTGCCCGTTCCAGCATCGCCAGCAAGAGGGCAAAACTCAGCAGACACAGTGCCAGTTGTGCCGCCCCCGCCCGGTCGGCCAGCGAAAACCAACTGGTGTAGATGCCCGTGGCAAAGGTCTGGACCCCGAAATAGGCGACGGTGCCAAAATCCGCGATGGTCTCCATCACCGCCAGCAGAACACCTCCCGCAATGGCGGGACGGGCCAGCGGCAGGCTAATTTTGAAGAATGCGGACCAGGCGCTCGCCCCGAGAGCGCGCGCGGCCAGAAAGGTCGTGGCACTTTGCTGCAAAAACGCCGCGCGGGCGAGCAGGTAGACATAGGGATAGAGCACCAGAATCAGCATGGTCGCCGCGCCGCCGACAGAGCGGATCTCTGGGAACCAATAGTCGCGTGGCCCCCAACCGGTCAGCGCGCGCAGGCTCGCCTGAACAATACCGGGGTGATCCAGAATATGGGTATAGGCATAGGCCAACACATAGGCCGGAAAGGCCAGGGGCAACACCAATGCAATCTCGAAAAACCGGACACCCGGAAAGCGGGTCATGGTGACCAGCCAGGCGGCCCCGACCCCCAGCGCAAAGGTCCCTATTGAGACCAGCAGCACCAACACCAGCGTTGTTCCGGCATAGCGCGGCAGCACGGTTTGCATCAAATGCGCAACCGTGTCCGTGCCGCCGCTGAGGGCCGCGATGGCGACCGCCAGCATCGGCAGCGCACAAATGCAGGCCACCAGAATGGACAGGCCAGCCAACACGCGCTGCCCGTCCCGCGCACGGTTTTGCGATATCTTTCCAGATTTCAGGATCGGTGCGTCTGACATGATCGCCGTTTTCGACGCTTTTAGTCAGAATTACCAGTCGGAACATCATCATGGGGCACGGGTGCTTCAAAAAACGCACGGATGTCATCAAAGACTTGCGCCGCAGAAAGGAATAGCAAATGCCCGTGCCCTGCGTATTCTGAGATCCCGGTCACGCCAATTAGGTCCGCAAATTCCGCCGTTTGTGCGGGAGAAAACACCGGGTCCTCAGATCCCGTGAAAAACCGGACATTTCGGGGGTTGGGCAGAGGGTCCACAGGACCCTTCCAGCGTTTCAAATCCTGCGTGTGGGCCCGCAGGATCGCGCGGTCGGGGAACACCATGTTTGGCAGACGCGCGCTTGTGATCTTATCGCTTCGCCGCGCCGTATCCGCATATCGATGGACGCTGTGCCCAAAAAGCAAGACGCGATAATACTCCAACCAGACTTGTTTGACCGCAAACGACCGCGCCCTTATCGCCGCGCCCGATAGCGCGCGGGCAATGCTCAGCCCGGTGCGCCATCCGCCCGCCTTGGGCAAGGCGGGCGCCATGCCTGCCACCTTCACCGAAGGCGGCAACCCCCTTGCAGCCGTCAGCGCAATCGCCCCGCCCGTCGAGAACCCAATCACGCAGATCCGTTTGGACGGGTATCGCCGGGCAAAAGCCACAACTTCTGCCGCCGCGTCCTCGATGTTCAAAGGTGGGTCCAGCGCCCGGCCATCCAAGCCGGGGAATGGATAGTAGACCGGTTCCCACCCGTCCACGCGCCAACCCGCCACCGCGTTAAACATGCTGATGCGCGTCAGGGCACCCGGGATGCAGATCACCAGAGCCTCCGCGGCCGCAACCGCCTCCTCGTCGGAGATCAGAAATTCAGAGGTCGCCGTTTCAGCACTGGCTACCATGCGCATTCCTTCACCAACGGCCGCAAGACAGGCGTCAGTCGTAGCTGCGTTGGTCCTCGATCACCAGCCCGTCCTTGGGCAGGCTGCCAGGGGCCACCACCTCGACCGTTCCCTTCATCTTCAGCGTTGCCACGACGGATTGCGCAACGGCTTCAGGCGCGACCCCGGTGGCCTCCACCTGAACCGTCATGGCATCCTGTGCGCCGTCACGGCTGGCGATGACCCGGGCCTTTACGATGGCATCGTGATGCGCGACCAGCGCGGCCACCTGTTCCGGACGGACAAACATGCCCTTGATCTTTGTGGTCTGATCGGCGCGGCCCATCCAACCCTTGATCCGCGTGTTGGTGCGTCCGCAGGGGCTTTCGCCGGGCATCACCGCGCTGAGATCCCCGGTGGCGAAACGGATCAGGGGGTAGTCGGGGTTCAAAGCTGTCACCACAACCTCGCCAACCTCTCCGGGCGCGACGGGGTCACCTGTGCCAGGCGTTACAATCTCAACGATCACTTTTTCATCGAGGATCATCCCTTCCATGGCCGGGCTTTCATAGGCGATGTTGCCCAGATCCGCGGTCGCGTAGCATTGCAGGCAGGTGATGCCGCGATCCGCATATTCCTGACGCAGCGCCGGGAAAAGCGCGCCACCGCCGACAGCGGCCTTGGTGATCGTCAACGCCACGCCCATCTCTGCGGCCTTGTCCAGGATCACCTTCAGATAATCCGGCGTGCCAGCATAGGCGGTTGACCCGACGGCCTGGGCGGCCTGCACCTGCAACTCGGTCTGCCCGGTCCCGGCAGGCAACACTGTGGCCCCAACCGCGCGCGCACCGGATTCGAAAATCATGCCCGCCGGCGTCAGATGGTAGCCGAAACAGTTTTGCACAACGTCCCCAGCGCCAATGCCCACCGCGTGCAGAAACCGGCCCATGCGCCACCAGTCGTGGGTGATACCACCGGGTTCATAGATCGGTCCGGGGGATTGAAACACATGCGCCAGATTGCTTACCGGGATGCCGCCAAAGGGGGGGCTCTCCGATTGCCATTGCGCCAGATCGGATTTGCGCAGGACCGGCAGTTTCTGCAAATCGCTTAGGGACTGCACTGAACCAGCGGCGATCCGGCACGCCCCCGGCGCCGCCGCCACGCGTTCGATGTTCGCCTTGAGTGCGGCCAGCTGCGCCGCTTCACGCGCATCCGCACTGCGGGTTTCCAGATCGTCAAAATAGGTGGACATTTTACTCAGCCGCCGTTTGGAAAGGTTGACCTGCCTTGACAATATGAGTGGTCACAATCTCGATATCCGCATCGCCCTGATTGGTCACGCCGCCATGCAACTGACCTTCGGGAAAGAAGATCGGCGTACCATCGGCAAAGGCGACCTCCTTGCCATTCGGCATCAGCGCGGTACCACCGACAACGATCACCGCATGCTCATCGCCGGGATGCGTGTGCAGCGGGATGCGCCCGCCGGGTTTGACCGTCAGCGTGGAGACGATCACAACCATGCCGTCGGATCCGCTCAGGGGCTGCTCGTTCAGAATGGTTCGCACCACCAGATCTTCGGCCGCGACCGGTGCCGCGACCAGTGTCAAGGCGATGGCAAAGGCAAACTTACGCATGGCAATTCTCCGCATCTTGAAGGTTATGAAAGCCACCGCTTGCGGCGGCGATAGCTGCGCACGTCCCGGAAGGATTTGCGCCCTTCCTCCGACATGCCCAGATAGAATTCCTTGACGTCCGGATTTTCGCGCAGTTCAGCGGCGGGGCCGTCCATCACCACGCGGCCTGATTCCAGAATGTAGCCGTAATGCGCAAAACGCAGCGCCACATTGGTGTTCTGTTCCGCGAGCAGGAAGGTCACACCTTCGTTCTCGTTAACTGATTTCACGATCTCGAAAATCTGCTCCACCAGCTGTGGGGCGAGCCCCATGGAGGGTTCATCCAGCAGGATCGTCTCTGGCCGCGACATCAGCGCGCGCCCGATGGCACACATCTGCTGTTCACCGCCCGAGGTATAGCCCGCCTGGCTTTTGCGGCGCTCTTTCAATCGGGGGAAATAACTATAGACAAGCTCCAGATCAGACTGGATCGCGGCATTGCCGTCGCGGCGCGTATAGGCGCCGGTCAGCAGATTTTCCTCAACCGTCAGATGCTCAAAACAATGACGGCCTTCCATCACCTGCACGACACCGCGCTTCACGGTTTCCGCGGGATCCTGATGTTGGATGATCTCGCCACGGTAGCGGATCGATCCTTTGGTTACCTCGCCGCGCTCGCTTGCCAGCAGGCCGGAAATCGCTTTGAGCGTCGTTGTCTTGCCCGCGCCATTCCCGCCCAGCAGGGCGGTGATCCCGCCTTTTGGCACATTCAGGCTCACACCTTTCAACACGAGGATCACATGATTGTAGATGACCTCGATATTGTTGACTTCCAGCACCGTGTCGGCGCTTGTGTCCTGTTCCTTGGCGGCGTCCAGCATGGCGCGGTGACCTCAGTTTAGCGGAATGGATGTCCCGGCGGCGATACCGCCGGGACCGTGTGGTTTTAGTTGCAGTTGGAGTCGATGTTGTTTTCCGCCTTATAGGCTGCGGAATCCTCATCGATCAGCGGCTGGATGACGCTCATATCGGTCGGCGCAAAATCCGAGATTTTCACGAATTTGCCCGCGCCCGCGTCCCATTGAGTCACGGCCACCATGCCTTCGCCCCCGTGGTTCTCACAGGACACGGAGAACGACGGGCCAAAGCCTGGCAGACCCGCGGCCGCCATCACCTCTTCGGTGATTTCCAGCGCTTCCATGCCATCGCGCATCTGACCCGAGGTGATATCAGCCACCCCATGGATCTCCTGCGCTTTTTTCACCGCTTCCGCCGCCAGCATGGCCGCATAGATCCCGCGGTTGTAGGGTACCGTCCCCAGTTGATCGCCTGCACCGGCGGTTTTGCCGGTCTCGACCACATATTTCTGCAGATCATCGTACAGCGGGAAATCACTGCCCACCGCCGTCAGCGCCAGCGCCTTGAAGCCATTGGCCTTGTCGCCCGCAGGCTGCACGTCGATCTCAGCGCCCGACCACCAGATGCCGATGAAATTCTCCATCGGGAAGCGGATGTTCGCGGCTTCCTGCACCGCCACCTGGTTCATCACGCCCCAGCCGTACATGATCACATTGTCCGGCTTTTCCCGGCGGATCTGCAGCCACTGTGACTTCTGCTCCTGACCGGGATGGTCTACCGCCAGCAGGCTCAGTTCAAACCCATGCTTTTCGGAAAGCTTCTCCAGCGTCCGGATGGGCTCCTTGCCATAGGCGGAGTTGTGATAGACCAGCGCGATTTTCTTGCCGGAAATGTCGCCGCCGTTCACCTCGAGAATGTGATTGATCGCGGCGGACGCACCGTTCCAGTAGTTGGCCGGATAGTTGAAAACATGGCTGAACACGTCGCCGTTGGCCGCTGATGTCCGGCCATAGCCCATGGAGTGGATCGGGATGTCATCTGCCGTGGCTTTGGGGATCAGCTGATAGGTGATGCCGGTGGAAAGCGGCTGGTACACCAAAGCGCCTTCACCTTTGGTGCTTTCGTAGCATTCCACACCTTTTTCAGTGTTGTAACCGGTTTCGCACTCCAGCACGCGGGCAGCCACGCCACCGATGCCGCCATCGCGCTCATTGAGCAGCGTGAAATAGTCCGCGTAGCCATCCGCAAACGGAATACCACCCGCAGCGTAGGGCCCGGTGCGGTAGCTCAGCGATGGGAAAACAAGATCCGCCATCACGGGGCTTGCTGCCATCAGGCCGGCCACGGCCATTGTTCCTAGTCTATACTTCATCGGTGTTACCTCCCTTGGTGTTTGTCCGATGTCCCGGTTGCCCGGGGTCTTGTCGCGGGTTTGCCCGCCGTTATTCTGTGGCCCGCCCTAATGCGGGAAGGGCCACAATCTCAGTTTCTCCTTGGCAACGCGCCAAAGCTGCGCCAGCCCATGCGGTTCCGCGATCAGAAAGACCACAATCAGACCGCCCACGATCACGAGGTTGAGATGCGCCACGATGTCCGTGGGCCAGCCCAGCCAGTCCACGCCGATGATTTTCAACAGCACCGGCAAGAGCACCAGAAAGGCCGCCCCGGCAAAGGAACCAAAGATCGACCCCAGCCCGCCGATGATGATCATGAATAGGACGAGGAAAGACTTAGTAATGCCAAAGACTTCACCCACTTCCACAGCTCCCAGATAGACCGCGAAAAAGAGCGCGCCGCTGATCCCGACAAAGAAGGACGACACGGCAAAGGCCGTCAGCTTGGCTTTGAGCGGGTTCACCCCGATGATTTCGGCAGCGATGTCCATATCCCGGATCGCCATCCACTGCCGCCCGACCGACCCACGCGTCAGGTTGCGCGCAACCACAGCCGACAGCACCGTAAAGATCAGACAGAATAGATAGGTGGCCCAGGCTTCGGTATTCGGACCGGTGATCAGAATGCCGAAAGTGTCACGTTCAGGCGCGTTGATCTGACCTGACGCGGAGTAGTTGTAAAACCAGGAAACCCTGTTGAACAACCACACAAGGAAAAACTGCGCGGCCAGCGTCGCCACCGCCAGATAAAAGCCCTTGATCCGCAAAGACGGCAGGCCAAAGAGCACACCCACCATGGCCGTGATCCCGCCCGCCAGCAGCACGTGGATGAACATGCTGACCTCGGGAAAGCTGGTCATCAGCTTGTAGCAGGCATAGGCGCCCACAGCCATGAACCCGCCGGTGCCAAGCGAGACCTGCCCGCAATAGCCCACCAGAATATTCAACCCAATCGCCGCAATCGCGTAGATCAGAAACGGCATGAAGATCGAATTCACCCAGTAGTCATTGACCATGAACGGGATGACAAAGATCGCCACAAACAGCACCGCATAATACCGCCACCGGTCGAATTTAATCGGAAACGTCTGACTGTCCTGCGGATAGGTCGTGCTGAAATCCCCGGCTTCACGATAGAACATCTAACGTCTCCTCATTCGAAACCTGAACCATGTGACGCACACCAGCGCATCCGACCCCGATGTTTCTCTTGGCTAAAAATATCCCGGGGTCTGGGGCAGCGCCCCAGCCGCAAGCCGCATTAACCACTTCACAATCTTTCACGCTTTTTCCCAATTCTGCCCCATTTGCACGTGCAAAACCGCTCCGGTGGGAAGGAGTGGACGACATGACGGCGATCCTCAAGGAATTGCGCGACCTCGATGCGCAGTTGGCGCGCGGCGATATCACCGACGCGGCATATATGGCGCAACGCGCAGCCTTGATCGACAGTGTCGACGTCGTGGAACCCGAATTTGTTACGACAGGCGCAGCTGTATCCGAACCCGTTCCGCAAAAGTCGGGCGCGACGCTCTGGGGTCTTGGCCTCATCATCTGTCTGGCCGTACTGGGGACCTGCCTGTGTCTGGCCATGCTGACCTTCGCAGATTTCAATCTCGCGCTGACCCTCGGCGTGACAGTGCTGGCCGCACTGACCGTCGCGCTCTTCCGCAATCTGGAAGAATAAACGCCGCACACCATGGACGTGTCACACGCGTTCAATGATCTTCTCCCCAAAAAGCCCCTGCGGTCGGAACACCAGAAACAAAAGCGCCAGCATATAGGCAAACCAATTCTCTGTCGCACCGCCCAGATAGGGGGCACCGATCAGGAACTCGAAAAGCTTCTCGCCCACCCCAATGATCAACCCGCCGATGATCGCGCCGGGAATGGACGTGAACCCGCCCAGCATCAGCACCGGCAGCGCCTTCAAGGCAATCAGCGACAGTGAGAACTGAACGCCGGATTTTGCGCCCCACATGATCCCCGCGACCAGGGCCACAAACCCCGCGAGCGACCAGACCAGGATCCAGATGAAGTTCAGCGACACGCCCACCGACAGCGCCGCCTGATGGTCATCGGCCACCGCACGCATCGCGCGGCCCTGCTTGGTGTATTGTGCAAACATCACCAAGGCGGCAACCAGAATGATCGCTACAACACTTGCCACGATATCCAGATTGTCGATGAAAAAGCCGTAGCCAAACCAACCATAGGTCGTCTCATCAATCGCGATATTGATCCCTTGTGGCAGACCGACATCGAGCGTCTTGATGTCGGAGCCCCACATCAGATCGCCCACCCCTTCGAGGAAATAGGCCAGACCAATGGTCGCCATGAAGAGGATGATCGGTTCCTGCCCCACGAGGTACCTGAAGATGAACCGCTGCACCATCCAGGCCAGCAGCACCATCACCCCGATGGTCAGAAGGATCGCGGCAAAGGCCGGAATGTTCCAGCCAAAGTAATGGATGTCGGTGCCGAAGATTGCATTGATCAGATGCGCAAACGGTACCTGACCGTTCATGATCCCATACAACGTCATGGCGGCAAAAAGCGCCATGACCCCCTGGGCAAAGTTGAAAATGCCGCTGGCCTTGTAGATCAGTACAAAGCCAAGCGCCACCAACGCGTAGAGTACCCCCGCCATCAACCCGTTGAGGAAAACTTCAATGGTAAAGGCGAGTTGCTCAGGCATCAGTCGGTCTTTCTTTCAAACAGTGCACGGGTGTGTTCGCGTTCCGGCTGGTAGGAGACCTTGAGCCGCGTCAAGCCCGCCGCACTGAGGTTCCAGTTCAGCGTAATCTCCGTGACCCGCCCGTCTTCGCGGGGCGCGGCCAGAAACACGGCGGCGTAGGCGCGTGGCATATCCCGCTGGGAAAGGGGCTCAAACGGTGCGGTTGCCACGAAGTCCGCCCCTTCGGTCGCGCGCCAGCTTTTATAGGCTGTCACCAGGTCCGAAAAAGTCAGGTCGGTCAGCAACAATTCACACGACGGGAATTGATCGCCATAAACCACCGCGATGTTGGGTGTCGGGGTGGTGCGGTAGCCCAGCGTCACCTGCGTCAACTCACTCGCCGCAAACCGCGAGCTGACCGATGCTGGAATGGCGCTTAACGTCTCCGGGTCGAGCGTATTGGGATCGTTCAGATAGCCCGTGCAGTAGTCCTGGAAAATAGCGCAGGTCTGTTCCAACGCCGGTATTGGGGTGGCGCAGAATTCGGCACTCGCCGCCTCCGCCTCGTTGCCGCTGAGCATCGCTCCGCCCATCACAAAAAGGCCAGTCATCCAATATTTCATCATGTCGTATCTCCAAACTGGTTAAAGGCACCAGCCGAATCCACACGCGAAAGGAGCATTTCAGACCAAGCGGTACCGCACACCGTGCATCGATGTGATGCCATAGTTATATCGGCAAAAAACCGCCGGGTCACTGAAAGACCGACATGCGTCATACAAAGACCCGCGATATGCACGTGAAATTAGCTTTCAAGGTATGTCTCCAGCACGGAATAGGTGCCCGCATGCACCCCTTCCAGCACCAGCGTGACCCGCAAACGCGGCTCAATCCATTCAAGACTTGACAAAACTGTGGCGGTCCTCTCCCGCGCCATCTCGTACCGTTCCGTCCGCACCTGTGCTGCGATCCAACCGGCAATCTCGCCCCGATCCACAATGTCACCGGACACGGAACACAGGCGGTCCCCATCAAAAAGCGGTGCAGGGTCGAGGATAACGACATCTCCCTCAGCCGTCGGCCCATAGGCCCTGGCGTCCTTTGAAAACATGTCAGGCAGTTGCGCGTATTTGATCCAGTTCAGATCGGTCAGAACCGCCGGCGAAAATGCCTCAAAAGCATCGAGGCATCGCGACTGGAAAGTCTCCCATGCGTCCGCGCGAACGCCACCTTGAGGCGCCGATGCCATTAGAAACGCGGCGGATGTTGCAAAAACCATTCCGCATCGTCGCGCAAGCGACGTCATGCCGGTGCCGGGTCGAGGCACATTTGGCCGTGCGACATCAATCATGGCTGACACCCAGATAAGCGTCGATCACATCCTGATTGTTGCGCACCTCATCAGGTGTGCCGTCGCCGATCTTCTTGCCATAATCCATCACAACCACACGGTCGCTCAGGTCCATGACAACCCCCATGTCGTGCTCGATCAGCGCAATCGTCGTGCCGAACTCATCGTTCACGTCAAGAATAAAGCGGCTCATGTCCTCTTTTTCCTCGACATTCATGCCCGCCATCGGCTCATCTAGCAGCAGAAGAGACGGTTCGGCGGCCAAGGCCCGTGCCAGTTCCACGCGCTTTTTCAAACCATAGGGCAGACGGGCGACAGGGGTCTTGCGGATCGCCTGAATTTCCAGAAAATCAATGATCTTTTCGGCGAATTCCCGGTTTTCGGTTTCTTCCTGTTCCGCCTTGCCGAACCAAAGAGACTGCGCCCAAAGCCCGGTTTTCATCTTGGTCAGCCGCCCGGTCATCACATTATCGAGCACCGACATCCCTTCAAAAAGCGCGATGTTCTGGAAGGTGCGGGCAATGCCTTGCTGCGCCACCTGATAGGGCTTCATCTGTGGCCGCGGGCTGCCCTTGTAGAACACCTGCCCCTCCTGCGGGACATAGAAGCCGGAAATCACGTTGAGCATAGAGGATTTGCCCGCCCCGTTCGGACCGATGATCGCGCGGATCTCCCCTTCGCGAATATCAAAGGAAATGTCCTTGATCGCCTCCACCCCGCCAAACCGCAGCGTGATATTCTTCATCTCCATCACCACGCCACCAATCTTGCGACCGTCTTCGGTGGTGTATCCTTCGGTCTGATCAAGCATGATGAACTCTCGCAATAGTTGCGGCCAAACGGGATGGTGGGCGGGGCGATGGCGCAGCCGAGCGTCGTTCCATCATTCCGCCGCCATCTTCTGCGCAATCGCCTCTACTGCTGCCGACCGCACTTCCAGCGTCGCCGATATCGACCCTTTGCGCCCATCCTCATAGGTCACCTCAGTGACCGTGCTCACGGATGTCGATCCATCATAAAGTGCTGCGATGATATCCGCGTATTTCTCCTCGATGATCCGACGGCGTACCTTGCGGGTTCGGGTCAGCTCACCATCATCCGCATCTAACTCCTTGTGCAGCACGACAAACCGGTGGATCTGACACCCTGACAGCATATCATCCTGCGCCACCGAACGGTTCACCTCCTCAACATGGCCCTGGATCGTATCCATAACTTGGCTGTGCCGCGCCAACTCCTGATAAGAGGCATAGCCAATGTTGTTGCGTTCTGCCCAATTGCCCACGGCTGTGAGGTCGATGTTGATGAAGGCGGTACACTCATCCCGCCCATTGCCAAAAACCACGGCCTCGAGAATGTTGGGGAAAAACTTGAGCTTGTTCTCCACGTATTTCGGCGCAAAAAGCGCCCCGCTGGCCATCTGCCCCACATCCTTGGCGCGATCAATAATCCGCAGATGCCCGGTCTTTTCCTCGATAAACCCGGCGTCACCTGTCGCGACCCATCCTTCCGCGTCCTTGGTATCTGCCGTGCTTTCGGCGTTTTTGTAATACTCCACAAACACACCCGGGCTGCGGTAGAAGACTTCCCCATTCTCGGCGATTTTCAATTCCACACCCGGACAGCAGACGCCCACGGTATCGCTGCGCACTTCGCCATCGGGCTGTGCCGTGATGAAAACCGTGGCCTCTGTCTGGCCATATAGCTGTTTCAGGTTGATCCCCAGGGATCGGTAGAAATCAAATATCTCCGGTCCGATCGCTTCCCCCGCCGTATACCCCACACGCACGCGGCTGAACCCAAGCGTGTTTTTCAACGGTCCATAGATAAATAGCTCGCCGAGGTTATACTTGAACCTGTCCCATTGGCTGACCGGCTCCCCATCCAGAATGGCGGGACCCACCTTGCGCGCATGCGCCATGCAGATGTCGAAAAGCCATTTCTTGAAACGGCCCGCGTCTTCCATGCGGATCATCACATTGGTCAGCTGTGTCTCGAACACCCTCGGCGGCGCAAAATAATAGGTTGGCCCGATCTCCCGCAGATCGGTGTGCATCGTATCCGCGCTTTCCGGGCAATTGGTGCAGAATCCGGTCCACATCGCCTGACCGACCGAAAAAATAAAATCCCCAACCCAGGCCATCGGCAGATAGGCCAGAATATCATCCGTCTGCCGCAGATCATCGAACTCCGAGGACGACTTCGAGGTCTCGATCACATTGCGGTTGCTCAGGACCACGCCTTTGGGCTTGCCCGTCGTGCCCGACGTATAGAGCATCACGCAGGTGCTGTCGTAGGTCAGTTTCTCCTGGCGGGCGGTCAACTCCCCCAAAAGCTCATCCCGCTTGGCGCGTCCGGCATCCTGCACATGGGAATACTGGTGCAGCTTGGCATGGTCGTATTTCCGCAATCCGCGCGGATCAAGATAGATCATCTGCTCGAATGTCGGCAACTGATCCTGGATCTCAATAACCTTATCCACCTGCTCCTGATCGCCCACGATCACGAACCGTGCGCCGCAGTGGCCCAGCACGTAGGCCATCTCTTCCGCAACCGCATCCTGATAGAGCGGTACCGGGATTGCACCCACCATTTCCGCCGCCACCATGGACCAGTAAAGCTTGGGCCGGTTCCGCCCGATGATCGCAACGAAATCACCTTCCCTGGCGCCCAGATCGATCAACCCCAGCGCCAGCGCCTCAATCTCTTCGAGCGTTTCGCGCCAGGTCCACGACTGCCAAATGCCGTATTCCTTTTCGCGATACGCCGGGGCATTCGCGAATTCCGTGGCATTGCGGTGCAAAAGCGCCGGGACGGACTGCGGTCCGCTGGCGCCCTCTGTGCGATTATTCAATTGTTGTCCTCCCAGACCTTGCCCTTTTTCCAGACAAGCGCAGCCCTTTTGGCTGTCGTACAAATAACAATGTTCCTTTTACCCTTGAGGTCAACTTTTTCGTCATGTTTTCTCAATCCTAACGAATTGTTACAGGCGCATCTCGTCACGGCACCCACGACAAAGCTGATTTTCCTTCCCACTTTCCATGATAGGATTGGCGTGTGCTGGTCAGCACAGGACATCGTTTGGAGCAGCCTTTGACCATTTCCCAAAACCGGACACAGGAGCTGACAGCGGCGGGCCTCAATCTGATTGCGCAATCGCTGACGATCTACGATTCAGATCTGCGGCTTGTGGTGTGCAACGTCCCCTTTCAGCGGATGTTCGATCTGCCGGATGCGCTGGTCACGCCGGGGGCCACGTTTGAGGACACGATCCGACATCTGGCACTGCGCGGCGAATACGGCGATGTCACGGACGTGGAAACCTTTGTCGCGGAACGGGTGGAACAGGCGCGCGCCTTTGAAGTGCATTACATGGAACGCACCCGGTCAAACGGGCGGATCATCAGTGTCGAAGGCGCACCGCTGCCGCAGGGCGGATGGGTCACCGTCTACACCGATATTACCCGCACCAAACAGCAAGAGGCGCTGTTACAAGGCCGCTCCGAAGAACTCTCTGATCAATTGAACAGCTACGCCGAAGAGCTTTCCACCACCAACCGGGCGCTCTCTGCGATGAATGCAGCGCTGGAAGAGGCCAAGCGCGAATTGACCGAGATCGAAGCGCGCACCCGTCTGACCACCGAGATGATGCCCGCCCATATCGCGCATGTGGATGCTAGCGGCAGGTACACCTATTCGAACCGGCAGCTCAGCACGGTGATCCCGGGCCGCCCCTCGGATATCCACGGGATGCACATCCGCGATGCTTTGGGATCCTCCGCCTATGACCGGATCGCCAGCCACCTTGAGACGGCATACAGCGGCCAGGCGTCAGTCTTTGAGTTTACCGATGATGCGAGCGCCCGGCGCATTCGGGCGGCTTTCACGCCTGACACGCGCGGCGGCGTCTATATTCTTTCCATGGACGTCACAACCGAAATGCAGGCCCGCGTGGCACTGCAACAAACCCGCAGGCGCGCGCTGGCGGCGCAGATGACCTCCGGTCTGACCCATGATTTTTCCAACCTGCTCACGATTATTCTGGGCCTGCAATCCAAACTTCTGCGGTTGCAGGACCTGCCCGCCCAGGCCACCGACCTTGCCGAGGGAACGCTGGCGGCGGCGCGGCGCGGTGGCACCTTGCTGAGCAGCATCGCCGGGATGACCGCACAGCGAGCGCTCAGGCCAGAGGTCACCGATTTGCACACGCTGATGCAGGATCTCTATACGCTGGCCGCCCCCACCCTGCCGAAGGACGTGCGGCTCAACATAGAAAACGCCGCACCGGTGACGCCCATCCTGCTCGACGCAGGCATGGCGACCGACAGTCTGCTCAACCTGATCCTGAACGCCCGCGACGCCTGCGGCGCGTCGGGCGACATCTCCGTCACGGTCGGCCTTGTGCATGACACATGGATCGAATGGCAGATCTCCGATACCGGGCCGGGGTTTTCCGAGGCCGCCCTGACACGCGGGTTTGATCCGTTTTTCACGACCAAAGGGGCCGAAGGATCGGGTTTGGGCCTGCCGATGGTCTACGATATGACAAAACTGGCAGGCGGTGATCTGCGACTGGAAAACAGGGGGGATGGCGCACGGGTTGTCCTGCGATTGCCCTACCGGCCAGCGGTAAAAGCCGTCAAAGGCCTGGTGCTGCTGGTTGAGGACCGCGACGACCTGCGCGCCCTTTATCGCGGTATGCTGACCGACCTGGGGCAGGCGGTGATCGAAGCGGTGGGCGCGGATGAGGCCAGCGCGCTGATGGCAGATATTCCGGACATCACTTTCGTTCTCTCTGACGTGCAGTTGACCGGTGAGGCCACCGGGATCGATCTGGCGCACAGGGTGGACGGTGCCGTGCCGATTGTGCTGATGACCTCGCTGCCCGTCGATAACCCGCTTTATCAGGCCGCCCAAAAGGCGGCGCCCGTCTTGCGCAAACCCTTCACACCGGACGACATTGCAGCACTGTTTGCCGAGACCCCCGCACAGGTATCCGCCGAATGACCGCCCCCTTGGTGACAATCCTTGATGACGAACCGGCCATCCGCACGATGCTGGAGGATGCCCTACAGGATGCGGGTTTTCGCACAATGAGTTTTGGCCGCGCGCAGGCCTTTACCGCCGCGCTGGCGCAACAGACACCGGATGTCTGTCTGGTGGATCTGTCGCTGCCGGATACGGATGGTTTGACGCTGGTACACAAGCTGGCGCTGGAGCAAGGGGCGATCGTGATCATCATCTCCGGGCGGGCGCTGGTGCAGGACAAGGTCACCGGGCTGGAGTTGGGTGCCGATGACTACATCATCAAACCGTTTGACCCCGCAGAGGTGGTCGCCCGCGTCCGCGCACGGTTGCGCACCTCCAAGCCCACTCAGACAACAGGTCTGGTCGCGGATTTCGCCGGATGGACAGTGCGCTTTGATCAATATGTCCTGGAAGATGAAGCAGGTCAGCAGATCCCCTTCTCCCACGCAGAAGGCGAAGTCCTGCGCCTTTTTCTGGAAAACCCCAAGCGGCTGATCAGCCGGGCCCAGATGCAGGATCATCTGGGCGGGGCAGCCAGTGAGAGCTTTGACCGTGCCATGGACGTGCGCATTTCGCGGCTGCGCACCAAGCTGCGCGAGGATCCGAAAAACCCGCAGCTGATCAAGACAATCTATGGTGCTGGTTACATTTTTCTGGGGGATGTCGTCTGGCAATGAGGCCTGCGGCGCGCCTTATGACAGATCGGCCACCGCCTGCGCCAGCACCCTCAGGCCACAGACCAAATCGGCCTCGTCAGTGTCTTCCTCAAACGCATGGCTGATCCCGTTGATGGACGGCACAAAGAGCATTGCAACGGGCATCAGCGCCGCCACATTTGTCGCGTCATGCAAGGCACCCGATGGCATCTGCCGCCACTGGCTTGGCACAATCTGCTCTGATGCAGCACATAATGCGCCCTGAAGGCGCGCATCCATCGCGACCGGCTCCAACCCGAGCAGAGGGCCATAGGACAAGGTCATCCCCCGTGCCTCGGCAATTTCTTCCGCGGTTGTCCTGATCACGGTTTCGATCCGCTCAAGCCGCGCCGCATCGGCATCGCGCCATTGCATCGAAAACACCGCCCGGCCCGGCACGATAGAGGATGCGTTCGGGTGCAAACCGACATGGCCAATGGTCCAGACGGTCTGCGGCGTGACCACGTTCCGCAGCCGGTCATTCAGCAGCGTATTGAACGCCGACACCGCCTGAAACGCATCGCGGCGCAAGTGCATTGGCGTGGTCCCCGCGTGGTTTTGCTGGCCATCAAAGGTGATCTTCATGTCGCGGATGCCGACGATATCGGTCACGACACCAATCTTTCCCCCCGTTGCATCCAGGGTCGGGCCCTGCTCGATGTGCATTTCGATAAATCCTGTAAACTGCGCGGGATCCACGGGCCCTGTCACCATATCCGCCATGCGGGACCGCGCCGTCGTCAGCGCAACACCGGCGTGATCGGTCAGCCCATCCGCGTCCTTTTGGCTGAGGTGGCCAGACCAGACCGCGCTGCCCGTGGTGACGCCGAACCGCCCTTCTTCATCCTGAAAAGAGACCACCGATAGGGGTGGCCCACCGGTTTCCTGTGCGGCGCGCGCAACCTCCAGCGCCGCAATGACGCCAAGCGCGCCATCAAGCCATCCCCCCTCGGGCTGGCTGTCGCTGTGTGATCCCAGCAGTAGCGACTTGCCCTCGGCCAAACCAAAAAGATTGCCCATGGGATCGATCTCAACACGCAATCCGGCATCTGCCATTTGCTGCGCCAGCCATTTGCGCGCCGCGATATCCGCCTCACCATAGGCAGGCCGCACCACGCCTTTGCTGACACCCGACGCGCCAAAGCTGCGCAGCTTGTGCAAATTCGCCAGAAAGCGGTCAGGATCAACCACGCATTTCACCTCCATCGACCCGTCAAAGCCTAAGCTTTGACCTCTCGAAAGAGAAGGCGGCAATTATTCTGCGGCGACAGCCCCTTCGGCTTTTTCGACACGTACTGCGGAGAACTTGAACTCGGGGATCTTGCCGTAAGGGTCGATGGCCGGGTTGGTCAAAATGTTCGCCGCCGCTTCGACATAGGCGAAAGGCACAAACACCATATCCGGCGCGACGGCACGGTCTTCGCGCGCCATGATCGAAATGCTGCCGCGTTTGGTGGTCAGCTGCACATGCTCTCCGGGCACCACGCCCAGTTTGCGCAGGGTAGAGGGATGCAGCGAACAATTCGCCTCCGGCTCCAGCCCGTCCAGCACCGTGGACCGCCGGGTCATCGACCCGGTGTGCCAGTGCTCCAGCTGTCGACCCGTTGTCAGGATCATCGGGAAATCTTCGTCCGGCACATCATCGGGTGCAATCACACTGGCAGGGGTAAACCGCGCACGACCTTCTGGGCGCGGGAAACCCTCGCCAAAGACAATCGCCTGCCCCGGATCTTCGGGGCTGAGCGAGGGGTAGGTGACCGCATTCTGTTCGGCCAACCGATCCCAGGTGATATTTTCAAGGCTGCGCATGTTCTGCTTCATCTCGGCAAAGACATCTGCGGGGCTCTCGTAGGTCCACCCAAGGCCCAGCCGCTTGGCCAGTTCGACCTCGATCCACCAATCCTCGCGCGCATCGCCGGGGGGCGGGACAGCGGGGCGGCCCATCTGCACCTGCCGATTGGTGTTGGTCACCGTCCCGGATTTCTCGGCAAAGGCACTCGCGGGCAGGATCACGTCAGCATAGTTCGCCGTCTCGGTGATGAAGATGTCCTGCACCACGAGATGATCGAGCTTGGCCAATGCCGCGCGCGCGTGCTCCACATCCGGGTCGGACATGGCCGGGTTCTCGCCCAGCACATACATGCCCTTGATCTTGTCTTCATGCACGGCGTCCATGATCTCCGTCACGGTCAACCCGCGCTCGTTGGAGAAATCGGCGGAGCCCCAGACCTTGGTGAAGGCCGAGCGCACACCGTCATCGGTGACCGGCTGATAGTCCGGCAGGAACATCGGAATGAGCCCCGCATCCGACGCGCCCTGCACGTTGTTTTGCCCCCGCAGCGGGTGCAGGCCGGAGCCCGGACGCCCAACCTGTCCCGTCATCAAGGCCAGGGAGATCAGGCAGCGCGAGTTATCCGTCCCATGAATGTGCTGGCTGACGCCCATACCCCAGAAAATCATCGCAGCCTGGGCGCCCGCAAAGGTGCGTGCGACATCGCGCAGCACCTCAGGCTCAATCCCACAAATCGGGGCCATGGCTTCGGGCGAGAAGTCCGCCAGATGCGCCTTTTCCGCCTCCCAGTTCTCGGTGTAGGCGTCGATATACTGCTGATCGTAAAGGCCCTCCTCGACAATCGTGTGCATGATGGCGTTCAGCATGGACACATCGGCGCCGGGGCGGAATTGCAGCATGTGGCTGGCGAAGCGTTTCAGCGCCTGACCGCGCGGGTCCATCACAATCAACTTGCCGCCGCGCTTGGTGAACTGCTTGAAGAAAGTCGCGGCCACGGGATGGTTCTCGATCGGATTGCAACCAATGGCGATCGCGACATCCGCATTTTCGATCTCGTTAAAGGTCGCCGTCACCGCGCCCGACCCCACATTCTCCATCAGCGCCGCCACAGAGGACGCGTGGCAGAGCCGCGTGCAGTGATCGACGTTGTTGTGGCCAAAGCCCTGTCGGATCATCTTCTGGAACAGATAAGCTTCTTCGTTGGTGCACTTGGCGGAGCCGAACCCCGCGATCTCGCGCCCGCGGCCCTTCATGCCCGCGGCGGCAAAATCCAGCGCCTCGTCCCATGTGGCTTCGCGGAAATGCGTCTGCCAATTGCCGGGATCGACGTTCAACCCCTTGGCTGGCGCATCTTCACGGCGGATCAGCGGTTTGGTCAGCCGGTGCGGGTGGTGAATGTAGTCAAACCCGAAGCGTCCCTTGACGCAGAGCCGCCCCTCATTCGCCGGACCGTTGATCCCGTCAACATATTTCACCTTGCCGTCTTTGACTTTGAGCGAGACCTGACAGCCGACGCCGCAGAACGGGCAGATACTTTCGACGGCCTCGTCAAAATCGGCGCTGTCACCGACCTGATGTTCATCCACGACCGTGGCAGGCATCAAGGCTCCCGTCGGACAGGCCTGCACGCATTCGCCGCAGGCCACACAGGTGCTGTCGCCCATCGGGTCGGCCATATCGAAGGTTGGATAGCTGTCATGCCCGCGCCCCGACATGCCGATCACATCATTGACCTGCACCTCGCGGCAGGCCCGCACACAGAGCCCGCACTGAATGCAGGCATCCAGATTGACCGACATCGCCACATGGCTGTCATCCAGGAGCGGAATGCGTCCGTCTTCCAGTTTGGGAAAGCGGCTCTCCTCTACACCATTCAGCGCTGCCATCTCCCAGAGATGGCTTGATTTGTCATGCGACACATCCTGCTCCGGCTGATCGGCCAGCAGCATCTCCACCACCATCTTCCGCGCGCCTTCCGCCCGGGCGGAATTAGTTGTGACCACCATGCCTTCACTGGGTTCGCGGATGCAGGAGGCGGCAAGCGTCCGCTCGCCCCCGATCTCCACCATGCAGGCACGGCAATTTCCGTCAGGCCGATAGCCGGGGGCCGGTTTGTGACACAGATGCGGGATCACCAGCCCACGGCCATTGGCCACTTCCCAAATGGTCATACCGGCATCGGCCTGAACTTCCTGACCGTCCATTGTGAAGGTAATTTTGTCAGACATGCCGGTGCGCCTCCTCAGATTCTCGCGTTACTATAGGCCGCGCCGGGGGCTCTCAGGACCCTAATCCCGACACATCGCGCCGGATTTCCGCCAGATATGTTTCCCATTGGAAAGCAGCGTCGCGCATCTACTGCCACGACAAATACCGATGATCCGACATGCGCCGCCCTTTCCTCCGCCACGGTGCTCGCCTACTAAGGGGCAAAGCAATCGAAAGCAGCCATGTCTCACATCACTCTCATCCGTCACGGTCAGGCCAATTCCGGTGCTCAGGACGAAGCCAGCTATGACAAGCTGAGCGCGCTTGGCCATCAGCAATCGGCCTGGCTGGGTGCCCATTTACGCACGCAAAACCAACACCATACACGTCTCTATACCGGCACGCTGAAACGGCACATTGAGACCGCGCATGCGATGGAAACGGAGCTGGAACCGGTCAGAGACGCGCGCCTGAACGAGCTGGAATATCTGACGCTGGCCCGCGCGTTGGAGCAGGAACATGGCGTGCCCTTCCCGCATGATCAGGCGGCCTTCACCAGCCATCTGCCGCAGGTTTTTGCGGCATGGCAAAGGGATGAGATCGCAGGCGCGCCAGAACGTTTCGCCGATTTCGAGGCGCGCGTCTGGGATGCCCTGACGGAGATTGCAGCAGGCGATGGCCCCGCCCTCGTGGTGACATCGGGCGGGTTGATCTCGATGGCGATGCGTCACGTGCTGCGGCTTGATATTCAGGCCATGGCGCAGATGGCGCTGGCGATTTACAACACGTCGCAACACCGGCTCTTTCCCATCGGCGGCACGCTCTCGCCCACGATGTTCAACGCCATTCCCCATCTAGAAGATCCGGACCGGCACTACGCCCAGACCCACGTTTGAAAGGACCCGAGACATGCGCCTCTACTATGCCCCGCGCACGATTTCCATCGCCGTTGTGATCGCGCTCGAGGAGGCTGGCTTGCCCTACGACCCGGTCCGGGTTGATTTCCAATCCGGCGAGCAAACCAGCGAAACCTATCTGGCCATCAACCCCAAGGGACGCGTCCCCGCATTGCAGGTGTTGGACGGAACCGTGCTGACAGAAACCGGCGCCCTGTTGGAGTACATCGCGACCCAAGCGCCAGAGGCCGGGCTGGTGCCTGAAGATCCGATCAAGGCGGCGCAGATGCGCAGCGTGATGTATTACCTTGCGGCCACGATGCATGTGAACCATGCGCATAAAATGCGGGGGCACCGCTGGGCGGATCAGCAGTCGAGCTTTGACGACATGACTGCCAAGGTGCCACAGACCATGACCGCCAGCGCGCAGTATTTCACCGAAAACTGTCTGCAGGGGGATTATGTGCTGGGCGATGTGTTCTCAATGGCCGATCCGCATGCTTACATGATCTGCTCCTGGTTGGCTGGTGATGGCGTCGACCTTGGCGACTTCCCTGAAATTCAGGCGTATCTGGCGCGCATGAACGAACGCACCTCTGTCAAATCAGCCATCGCCCAGGGGATGCTTTAGGCATGGTCCATATTTGGTTACGGGCAGAGCAGCGAGACAATGAAACCCGCGTTGGGTTGACCCCCAAAGGCGCCGTGGAATTGATGGCGGCGGGCATGCGCGTCAGCGTCGAAGCGTCACCAACCCGCGTGATCCCTGATGCAGGGTACCAGCAGGCGGGATGCACGATGGTGCCAAGCCACTCCTGGCCCGATGCCCCAAAGGACGCCATCATCTTTGGCCTAAAGGAGTTGCCGGAGGACGGCACGCTCCTGCCGCACCGCCACATCATGTTTGGTCACGCGTTCAAGGGCCAGCCCGCGGGGTTGCGCCTGTTGCAGCGGTTCAAGGCCGGGGGTGGCACCTTGCTGGACCTTGAATATCTGACCGATGACAATGGTCGCAGGCTAGCCGCATTCGGCTATTGGGCCGGGTATGCCGGAGCCGCCGTGGCCCTGAAATGCTGGGCAGCGCAGCAACTTGGCGGGATCGCAAGGCCGATAGGCGCGTATGAGAGCTCCACCCATCTGCTGGCGGACCTGCAATCCGATCTGGTCGCCACAGGCAGCCACCGGCCTGATGCCTTGATCATCGGCGCATTGGGTCGTGTGGGCTCAGGCGTTGCGGATCTGTGCACCGCGATGGGGGTCGCAACCACCAAATGGGACATGGCCGAAACCGCCGGTGGCGGCCCTTTTCCGGAAGTTCTGGCGCATGCGCTTTTCTTCAACTGCGTGCTGGCGCGTCCGGGGACACCGGTCTTTGTGCCCGGCGATACAGGCACACGAGATCGCAGGCTCAGCGTGATCGCCGACATCGCCTGCGACCCGGACAGCGACTTTTCCCCCATCAAGGTCTATGACCAGACCACAACCTGGGAAACACCTGCCCTGCGTGTGCATGAAACCCCCGCTCTGGACGTCACAGCCATCGACAATCTGCCGTCCATGCTGCCGTTGGAAAGCAGCGAGGACTATGCGGAACAGCTCTTGCCGGTGCTGGCGTCGCTGTCTAAACTGGACGCAAGCGTATGGTCCCGTGCGACCGCCATCTATGCGCAGCACATCGCGCGGCTTTAGGAGAAGATGCGGTAATAGAACCAATCGGGCAAGAACTGGCTGCCACGGAAGACCCAGGAAAACACCTGAGGAAAGCTAACCTTGAACTTGTTGGTGTTCATCTGCTTGAACATCTCTTCGGCAGCCTCTTCGGGGGTCATGATAAAGGGCATCTTGAAGTCATTCTTTTCCGTCAACTGGGTCTTGATGAACCCCGGATTGGAAACCTGAACCTGCACGCCGGAGCCGCGCAAATCGGCATACATGCATTCTGCCAGTGACATGGTTCCCGCCTTGGACGCGGTATATCCGATCGAGCCCGGCAACCCGCGAAACCCGCTGAGGCTGCCGGTGATCACGATATGGCCCGCATCGCGCCCCACCATGCCCGGCACAACAGCGCCCATGACCCGCACAAGCCCGGTGAAATTGATGTCCGCCATGGCCGTCGCGTGCTCCGCATGCCATTCCTGCGCCCCGAAGGGCCAATAAACACCCGCCAGGAACACCACACCGTCCAAAGGGCCAATCGCCTCAACGGCGTCCTTGACGCTTTGATCGTCTGACACATCGACGGTTTGGTAGGATCCCTCATGCGGCAGGCTCTCCACAAGCGCCTTCAGCTTATCCTCGGACCGGGCGGATACGATCACATGCGCGCCTGCCTGGCTCAGCCTTTTGGCCAGAGCGGCGCCCAGACCGTCACCCGCCCCGACCAGCCAATAGCGCTTTGCCGTCCAGTCTTTCATGTCCCGTCCTTCGGTCGCATCGTCGCCACCAGTTCAGCGACCTTGATCCCGAATTTGCGGAATTGAGAGCGGTTCATGATCGTGCCGTTGGGTGCCAGGTACATCCAGTCCACCGTGTTGAGCACATGCCCCCCTGATGCCTCCGGCAGTTTGATCCGGTATTTCAATTGCACTGTTGGCCCGGTCTGTTGTCCTATCCCTGCGCCAATGACATCCCCTGCGGTCGCCCGAATGCGGCCATTCTCGGAGAGCGTCAGGTGCCACTCGCGGTCTTGCGTACTGCCATCGTCATAGACGAACCGTTCCTTCAACGACCCTTTGGTACCATCCCATTTCCCTTCGAAATCGGCAACAAACCGGCTGCTGACCCGCCCGAATGGCCCGTAAATGACCCCTTCGCATAGGAGCGGTCCATTCAGATGATGA
This sequence comes from uncultured Roseobacter sp., assembly GCF_947499265.1. Taxonomy (GTDB): domain Bacteria; phylum Pseudomonadota; class Alphaproteobacteria; order Rhodobacterales; family Rhodobacteraceae; genus Roseobacter. The sequence goes on from NZ_CANMNK010000001.1 coordinate 121,090, forward strand.
CGGACGTCAAATTCCGGTGTCGCATCTTCATAATCCTCGGGTTTCTGCGCAACGAAACCCATCGACTGCCTCAACACCCACACCACAAGAAGCCCGAGCGCTGCGCCAAGAAAGATGTATATCCAAGCACTCATTCGTTCAGACCTCCCTCAGGTTGGTCATCGCCAAAAGGGCGATGGCCATCAGTTTCAGACCGCAAGGCACCGCGGCATAGAGAAACGCGAGCAAACCCAGCGCCTCCGCGGAGTTGTTGGCCGCGGCACCGCTTTCAAACCCCGCACGCTCGAGCAATGGCAGCAAGCTGACCGCCGCAAAGGCGAGCGTCAGCTTCGACACAAATGACCACAGGCCAAACCCTTCCGCCGCCGATGGCGAGATGCGCGCCATGCGATTGGCAAAGATGGCGGGCAGCAAGGTCAGGTCCGCCCCCAGCGTCGCACCCGAGGCCACGCATATGATAGCAAAGAGCACCCAATCCCCCGGACCAAGGGTTAACGTAAGCCCAAAGGCGCAAATGGCCAAGATCATTGCAAGGATCAGCACATCCTTGGGTCCGATCCGCTCCGCCAGCTTGCTCCAGAAAGGTGCCGCAACGGCCGCCGACAGAAAGAAGAGCAAAAGCAATGGACCCTCAAAGCCGGGCATGGCCAACCGGCTTTCGACAAAGAACAGGAACAGGGTCGAACTGACAGCAACGGGGGCGGCATTGATCAATGCAATCAGCAGCAAGCGCCGGGCGAGCGGGTCTTTGAGCACCACGCCAAACCCGCTTGCGGGTGCCAGCCCCACCGTGCTCCATTCGCTGCGCATTGCAACGGCGGCGGCGACCGCCAGTATGCAAAACCCAAACGCAAAACCGGCGAAAGGCGCAGAAAACAAAGCCGCAAGTGCCACGGGGGCAACAGCCGCCGCACAGACCCCCAGCAGTGCGCCACTTTCACGCCAACGCGCGAGCCGCAAGTGACCCTGGCCCGCCATTTGCGTGCCTTTCATGACCCCCTGCGCGTAGAAGTTTATGGTCAGAAAGCTGAAGGCGGAAAACACCAGCGTGAGGGTCACTCCGAACCAGATCAGGGGCGGCAGAAGTGGCGGGATGGCAAAGAGACCGAACATGGCCACCGCGATCACCGCACAGCCGACTGCCACCGCGGTGCTGCGATGGTCCCGCAGGCGTTCAGACAGTTTGCCCAAAAGCGGGTCCTGCACGACATCCAGCAAGCGCAGCCCAAAAAGCACGGCCCCTAGTGCGGCCAGCGAGACGCCATATTCGTCGACGTAGAATTTCGGCGCGTGAATGTAGATCGGCAGCCCGGCAGCAGCTAGGAGTGCCGCAAACAGAGAATAGGCCGGAAGACGCTCCGTATTTTGCGTCACCGCGAGACCTCTTTTTTCGGCGGATTGGGGCGTGCGCGGTAGCTGGCACCTTTGAACCACAGCTTAAGGGCCTGCCAGTGGATCAAGGCCAAAACGCGGCGTGCACCAAGGGGCCGGCGCACTGCAAAATTCAGGATGGCCCGGTTTGTCAGCGGTTGACGTTTGCCCGTCAGGGTCGCGATCAGTCCGCCGTCGCCGCGCGCATAGTCGATCCAGATGCCGATGCGCGTGTCCGAGATGTCAAAGCGAAAGGTGTATCCGCCTTCGACGGGCTGGAACGGCGAAACATGGAAAATCTTGGTCGCCTTCAACGTGTCGGTGGGCGCAATCGGACGCAGGTCGGGATGGTGGCACAGATAGCTGTGGCGGTCGCCAAATGTGTTGCTCACCTCGGCGATGACGGTGATCAACGCGCCATTCGCGCGCAGACAGAGCCAGAAACTGACCGGATTGAAGACATGCCCAAGCATGCGTGGCTGTGCCAGCAGTTCAACCTGATCGACACCGGTGATCTGATGGTGTTCGAGCACTTCGCGCACCCAGGGCGCGCCGCGCCCCGCCCCCGGGGCACCGCCGTGATCAGCGTCGTGCAGCGAGGTCAGCCCGCGCCTGTTGCGGCCAAACAACGCGGGGGTTTGCACATCCGCTTCCGCGTCCAGCAGAACGTAGTCGACCGAATAGCGAAACGTATTCTCAACAGACCCCTTGCGACCGTGATAGGTTTGTCCGGCGATATGATCGACGCGGGGGCTCATTCGGCTGCGACTCTCTCCTGCTCGACACTGCGAAGGTCGCGCACCACATCAACCGCGCTGCTCAACCCGTCCTCATGAAATCCATTTTTCATCCACGCACCGCAGAACCAGGTGTTTTGCGCGCCGTTGAACGATTGGACGTCCTTTTGCGCCTCCAGCGCTGCCAGATCGTAGACCGGATGCCGGAAGGTCACACTGTCATAGATCAACTCTTCCCGGATCCTACGCTTTGTGTTCAGGGTGACGAAGTGCAGGTCATCCTCGGGGATCGGTTGCAACGAGTTCATCCAATAGGTCAGATCGATGCGATCTGATTTTGCGTCCTTGTCTTCGGTGTAGACCCAGCTGGCCCAGGTCTTGCGCCGTTTGGGCATGAGGGACGTATCGCAGTGCAAGACGATGTCGTTGGATTGATAGGCAATGGCACCCAATGCTTTTTCTTCCTGCTCGGATGGGTCGGTCAGCAAGCGCAGGGAGTCGTCCGAGTGTGTGGCAAAGACCACGTGGTCAAAGACTTCCGGTTCGCCGCCCCAGGTGCGTACCTTGACCTGGCCCGGACCCCGCGTCACGGAGTGTACCGCAGCACCCGTTCTCAGCTCCGTGCCAGCGGCCCGCAACGCTGTCTCAAGCCGGTCCACATATTGTCGCGACCCACCCTGCACCGTGTGCCACTGATGCTGCCCGTGCACGCCCAGCAGCGCGTGGTTTTTGAAAAACTGCACCATCGCGTGGGCCGGAAAATCCATGATTTTCTGTGTTGGCGTCGACCAGATCGCCCCGGAGAGCGGCAGCATGTAATAGTCGCGAAACCAATCACCCGTACCCAGCCGCTCCAGAAAAGCACCCAAACTCAGGCTCCGGTCCTCCGCAACCTTCACCGCATTTTTGTTGAACCGCAAAATGTCCCGTACCATGCCCAGAAATGCCGGGGTCACGGCATTGCGCCGCTGTGCAAAAAGCGCATCAAGAGAGGTCAGCGCATATTCCAGGCGCCCCCCATCAATGGATGCCCCAAAGCTCATATTCGATTTGACGGTCGGCACATTCAACTGATCGAACAGCGCAGACATGTAGGGGTAGTTTTCGTGATTGAAGACGATGAAGCCGGTGTCCACCGGCTGATCACCGTTCTTGCCCGCCATCACCGTGCGCGCGTGACCGCCCAGCTTGGGTTCGGATTCAAAAAGCGTCACCTGATGGGTTTTGCCCAGCATATAAGCCGCACCCATGCCCGAAATTCCCCCGCCAATCACAGCGATTTTTTGAGTATTTCTGGGAAGCGGGTAGGATGAGAAGGTGCCTGTTGTCAGAGCGTCGAAGGGCATAAAATGCGGATCCATTCTTGGGCGTCGTGATGCGGTGTATACGCTGCGTGCCATAAAATGGATGCATTAGAGCAGAAACAAAGTTTTTTTGATCCGCCTGTGCAGCTGCAGCGTAACTTATTCATGTTAGCGGGTGTTGAAAGCGAGATACAAACGACAAACGTGATGAAGGTCACGTGCGCAGTTCCTGCGCGCCCGCAACGGACGATGAAGGCTAGGCAAGAGCAAGTGAGCGTGAATACCAGTCCTGCAAGGCTGCTTTGGGTGGAGCATGTGAACCGTATCAGGGATCACAAGGACACTCAGGCATTCGCTGAGCTTTTCGATCACTTCGCCCCGCGCGTGAAGGGTTTTTTGATCAAGTCGGGTGCGGATCCGTCGCTTGCCGAAGAATGCTCGCAGGATGTGATGGCTGCTTTGTGGCACAAGGCACATCAGTTCGATCCGACGCGGGCCTCCGTTGCAACGTGGATTTTCACGATTGCCCGGAACCGAAAAATTGATCTGCTGCGCCGACAGCGCAGACCAGAGCCAGAGGACCTCACCTGGGGTCCGGAAGAAGAACCAGATCAGACGGATGTTCTGACGCTGCAACAAGAAACGGAAATTCTGGGTGCGGCGCTTGCCAAATTGCCGCCCGCCCAAAGGGAGTTGATCGAAAAGGCGTATTTCGGGGATCTGACCCACAGCGAAATCGCAGCGGAAACCGGTCTGCCACTTGGCACGATCAAGTCTAGAATACGATTGGCGCTGGAACGCTTGCGCCACGCAATGAAGTGAACATTGAGATGACCGAGACAATCAAACACCACCTGAATGACGCCGTGCTGATGGCCTATTCTGCCGGTACGCTGCCGGAGGCTTTCAACCTGATGGTTGCATCCCACCTGTCGCTTTGCGACACCTGCCGCGCGCAGGCCGAAAGCTTTGACGCACTTGGGGGCGAAGTCCTTGAGCAGATGCACGAGGCCGATGCGGTTGCCCTGCGTCCGGAATGCCTTGAGGCGACGCTTGCATTGATCGCGGGCGGCCCGGTTACGACGCCGAAAGAGGAAGCTTCGCAATGCGCCGTCTTGCCGAAACCGTTGCGTGACTATGTTGGCGGCGATCTGGAAGCGATCCGTTGGAAGCCCATCGGAATGGGCGTCAAACAAGCGATCCTGCCAACATCAAAGGATGCCTCTGCCCGCCTGTTGTTTATTCCCGCTGGCACCGCGATGCCGGATCACGGCCACGAAGGCACGGAAATGACCATGGTGCTGAAGGGCGCATTTCAGGATGAGGACGATTATTTCGCACGGGGTGACGTGGAGATTGCGGACAGCGACATGCACCACACACCTGTTGCGGACATCCACGAGGATTGCATTTGCCTGGCCGTGGCGGACGCGCCGCTGCGCTTTGACAGCCTGATCCCGAAGATCGCCCAGCGCTTTCTGCGCATCTGAGCGCCGATAGCGCTTCGCGACTTGTCTGAAAAAAGGGCGTTTGACTTAACGCATTGAACCCGGTGATTTCAGGCGTTTTGACTAGGCTCGGATTTTCAGGAAAACGCCTTAGAGACTTACCTCAAAAGGCGTGAGGCTGGGCCAATCAAAGGTCACGCCAATTCCGGGATCGTCAGGTGCGACTGCATGATGATCCCGGATGACCAAGGGGCGTGCGGTGTAACGGTCAATCGGGAAACTGTGCACCTCCAGCCATCCACCATGTGGTTGCGCAGAGACCAAACTGACGTGCAGCTCCTGCATCCCATGACTGCAGACCGGCACCGCCGTGCCGCGGGTGAGGTCAGCGACCTGCAACCAGCCGGTGATGCCACCACAATTGGAGGCGTCCGGCTGGACAAAGCCCAGGTCGCATTGCGCCATCGCCATCTCGAATTCGTGGATCGTATGCAGGTTCTCACCCTGCGCGACCGCCATGCCCGTTGCCCGCGTGATCTCGGCATATCCCGCGTAGTGATCGGGCAGGATCGGCTCCTCGAACCACATGATATCCTGGTCCTTCACCGCCTTTGCCAGCGATATCGCCTGCGCCACGGTCATCGAATAATTCGCATCGATCATGAAACCGGCGTCCGGGCCGATCTGCTTGCGGACGGCCCGAATGCGCGCGATGTCCTCTTCTTGCGTCGGTTGGCCGATCTTGATCTTCACCGCGTTCAGACCAGCATCCAGATAGCCTTGGACATGCGCCAAGAGTTTCGGCAACGGGTAGGCCAGATCGATTCCACCGCCATAGGCCTTGCAGCTCTTTCCCGCGCCGCCCGCCATCTGCCACAGCGGCTGGCCCGCCGTCTTGCAGCGCAGATCCCACAAGGCGATGTCCACCGCCGAGATGGCAAAACTGACGATCCCGCCGCGCCCGACGTAATGCATATGCCATTGCATCGCGTCATAGAGCGCTTCGATGTCCTCGCAGTCCCGCCCCACCAGAAAGGGGGCGAGATCATGATTGATCATTGCCGCCGTTGCATGGCCCCCGCGACCACCATTGTAGGTGTAGCCGGTTGCCTCACGGCCATCTTCCAGCGTCACCGTCGCGGTGATCAGATGAAAATGGCTGTGCTGCCCGTGTTTTGCATCCACCAGCACTTCGTCCAGGGGCACATTGAACAGGCGCGCATGGACGGCGGCAATCCTGGTCATCGCCTCACATGTCTGCGCATTCAGGCACCGGGCTGATGACCGTGCCATTCTCCAGATGCTGCAACAGGTTATCGACGGTCAAAGCGCCCATTGCCGCCCGCGTTTCATGTGTCCCGCTGCCGACATGCGGCAATAGCACGACATTGCTCAACTGACGCAATGCTTCCGGTACTTTTGGTTCCGCCTCGAAGACATCCAGACCGGCCCAGCCCAGACGCCCGTCCTGCAGCGCTGAGATCATCGCTGCTTCATCCACAACCGACCCGCGGCTGACGTTGATCAGCGTCCCTTGGGGGCCCAGGGCGTCCATGACCTCGCGGTTCACGATCTTGTTGGTCGAGGGTCCTCCGGGCGTGATGCAAATCAGGGTGTCCACGTCCCGCGCCATATCCGTCAGATTGTCATAGTATTTGTAATCGACATCTTTCTTGCTGCGCGAATGATAAACAATGGTCGTACCGAAGGGGGCCAGTTTGTCCGCGATGGCCTGGCCGATGCGGCCCAGACCCAAAATGCCCACGGTTTGCCCATCCGCCGAGCGCGTGAGCGGCGCGTTGCCTTCGGCTTCCCAGCGCCCGGAGCGCACATAGGCATCGTCCCGCAGCACTTCGCGGTAACAGGCCAGCATGAGCAACACCGCCGTTGTCGCAACCTCGGCGTTCAGAACATTAGGCGTGTGGGTCACAACCACCCCTTTGGCCTTCGCCGCAGTGGTGTCGATGGCGTCATAGCCAACCCCATAACAGCTGATCGCCTTGAGGTTCGGCATCGCCTCCATGAAGGCGGGTTTTACACCGTCATGACCGTTGGTTGCGACATGCGTGATGCTCGCGCCATGCTCCGCCAGCCAAGCTTGCGGGTCTTCCATGTCCTTGGCTTTGTGGATGGTGAATTTGGCGCCCAGCCGCTCCAGCATGATGTCCGTCGCGCCACCGATTAGAAAAAGTTCAGCCATTTATGCGTCCTCCGTGACGGTTTGGCGCTGATGTCCCAGGCCATCGATGGTCAATTCGATCACATCGCCTTTATTCAGGTAAATCGGGTGCGGTTTCATGCCCATACCCACGCCCGGTGGGGTGCCGGTGCTGATCACATCACCGGGCTGCAACGTCATCAGAGACGACAGATGCTCGATGATTTCGGCTACGGTGAAAATCATGGTTTCGGTGTTGCCGGTCTGCATGCGCTTGCCGTTCACATCGAGGCTCATCGACAGGTTTTGCGGATCCCCGACCTCATCCCGCGTCACCAGCCAGGGACCGGTCGGCCCAAAAGTGTCGCAGGACTTCCCCTTGGTCCAATTGCCCGACAGATGGTTCTGGAAATGCCGTTCCGACACGTCGTTGATCACACAATATCCGGCCACATGATCCAGCGCGTTTTCCTTGCTGACGTATTTGGCGGGCTTGCCGATCACCACGCCCAGTTCGACCTCCCAATCGGTATTGGTCGAGCCGCGCGGCATCGAGACGTCATCGTTCGGGCCAACCACGGCCGAGGTGGCCTTCATGAACAGAACCGGGTGATCCGGGAACGGGTTGCCGGTTTCAATCGCGTGATCCTTGTAGTTCAAACCGATGCACATGAACTTGCCGATGTTCCCGACGCAAGCGCCGATGCGCGGGCTTCCCTCCACCGCTGGCAGGCTCGCAGGATCGATGGCACGCAGCTTTTCCAACCCTGCGTCCGACAGAACATCGCCCGCAATATCCGTGACATGCGCCGATAAATCGCGCAGCGTACCACCTGCATCCAGCATTCCGGGTTTTTCAGCGCCCGCAGCACCGTATCGTACCAGTTTCATAGATCTTCCTTCAGTAATTGTCGCGCCAAAGGCGCGCAGTCAGTTGGTATCGCGCCACAGGCGCGTCGTCAGTGGTTGTCGCGCGGCATGAAGCGACGCGCGATGTCTTGGTACTTGTCGGCATCTTCAAGAATCATGCCTTGATCAAAGCGGCCAACTTTCTCGCGGAAATACTGTTGCCAGGGCGATTGGCTTTCGGGCGCGTCATAGCCGCCATTGGCCTCAAAGGCGCGGGCGCGTTCGGCCAAAGTGTCCAATGGCACCAACATATCCGCGGTGCATTTGTTCAGATCGATGCGCACCCTGTCGCCGTTTTGCAGCAACGCAAGGCCACCGCCTGCCGCCGCTTCGGGCGAGGCGTTCAGGATCGACGGGCTGCCCGACGTGCCGGATTGACGACCGTCGCCGATGCAAGGCAGTGCCTCTACGCCCTTCTTCAGCAGGTATGACGGCGGTCGCATGTTCACCACTTCCGCCCCACCGGGATAGCCCTTGGGCCCGGCCCCGCGCATGAAGAGCACGCAGTCTTCATCAATGTTCTCTGCCGGGTCGTCGATCCGGTGGTGAAAATCTTCCGGCCCGTCAAAGACAACGGCACGCCCCTCAAAGGCATTCATATCCTCCGGGTTGGACAGGTATTTGGCGCGAAAGGCTTTGCTGATCACACTGGTTTTCATGATCGCGCTGTCAAAGAGATTACCAGTCAGATTGATGAAACCGGCCTGCGCTTTGAGCGGATCGGACACAGGTCGGATCACCTTTGAGTCCTCGCTGCGCAGATGACCACAATTCTCGGCCATGGTTTTGCCGTTCGCAGTGATCACATCCGGATGCGGCAACAGACCCGCCGCGATCAGCTCGCCCACAACCGCCGGCACACCGCCCGCACGCTGATAATCCTCACCCAGATATTCGCCCGCCGGTTGCAGGTTCACCAACAGCGGCACATGATGGCCAACCTTCTGCCAGTCGTCATTGTCCAGCGGCACATTCAGATGCCGGGCAACGCCGTTGAGGTGAATTGGCGCATTGGTCGATCCACCAATCGCTGAATTGATCACGATGGCATTTTCAAAGGCCTCGCGCGTCATGATGTCCGAGGGCCGCAGATCCTCCCAGACCATATCCACAATGCGGCGACCGGTTTCATAGCTGATCTGCCCGCGCTCGCGATAGGGTGCGGGGATCGCCGCTGCGCCCGGCAGTTGCATGCCCAGCGCTTCGGCCAGCGAATTCATCGTCGTCGCCGTGCCCATCGTGTTGCAATACCCAACGGAGGGCGCAGACGAGGCCACCAGTTCCATGAACCCGTCGTCATCGATTTCACCCGCCGCCAGCATCTCGCGCGCTTTCCAGACAATGGTGCCGGACCCGGTACGCTCCCCGCGGAACCAGCCGTTCAGCATCGGACCGACCGATAGCGCCACCGCCGGAATGTTCACGGTCGCCGCCGCCATCAAGAGGGCAGGTGTGGTCTTGTCACAGCCAATGTTCAGGACAATGCCATCCAGCGGATAGCCAAAGAGCGTCTCGACCAGCGACAGATAGGCAAGGTTGCGGTCGAGCATCGCCGTGGGGCGTTTGCCGGTCTCCTGAATGGGGTGCACAGGCACCTCGATACAGGTCCCGCCAGCCGCGATTATGCCGTCGCGCACCCGTTTGGTCAGTTCCAGATGGTGCCGGTTGCAAGGCGACAGGTCACTGCCCGTTTGCGCGATCCCGATGATGGGCTTGCCGGACTGCAGCTCTTCGCGCGTGAGCCCGTAGTTCAGATAGCGCTCCAGATAGAGCGCCGTCATCTCCGGATTATCCGGGTTCATGAACCATTTGCGTGATCGCAGATCGCTAATGTCGATTTTCTTGGTCATTGGCCTGACCACCCCCCGTCAATGATATGTGGATGCCCGGTGGTGAAACCGCTTTCGTCGCTTGCGAGATACACCACAAGCGCTGCGATCTCCTCTGCCGATGCCACGCGCCCCATCGGCTGGCGTGACACGAATTGCTTCATCGCTTCGTCTTTGCTGCCGAGCTGTTCGCCAAGCGCATCGACACGGTCGTGCCAGCTGGGGCTTTCCACGGTGCCCGGGCAAATGGCGTTGCATCTGATGCCTTTGGCCACGTAATCCACCGCAACAGATTTGGTCAGACCAATCACCGCGGCCTTGGTTGTGCCGTAGATAAACCGATTGGGCGCGCCTATCACCGACGAGCACGCAGACGACATGTTGATGATCGATCCGCCGCCGCGTTCCAGCATACCCGGCAGCGCGGCGCGGATGGTGCGCACCATCGATCGGACGTTCAGGTTCACCGCGAAATCCCATTCCTCATCGGTCGCATCAAGCACAGACCCATGGTGCACGAAGCCCGCGCAATTGAACAAAACGTCCGGTTGGGCCGCTGCAACACCCGCTTTGACGCTATCATCGTCCAACGCATTTAACTCGAAAATTTCGATATTTTCGTGATTCGCATCCCGAATCGTGGAAAGCGCATCCATGTTAATGTCGGTCGCGAAGACCTCAGCGCCCTCTTTTGCCAGGGCGAGCGCACTCGCACGACCAATCCCCTGACCGGCGGCCGTGACCAACGCCCGCTTACCCTTAAGTCTTTGCCCTGACATAATATTCTCCCCACTCACCAGCGTCCGCTTTCACCGTTGGCCGCAAGCTGAACCAACCAAGGAAGTGCATCAAAATCGCTGACTTCATCAAAAAACCACCGGACGGGCTGGTCCAATGGCTCGTTTTCGTTAGCGTATGACAGGAGCCAGGCTTTGGCTACTGCTTTGAAAACAGAAATCATGGGGCACTGCTGACAATGACACAATCGCGCAAGGTTACGCTGATCGGGACCGGATTGATGGGGGTTCCCATGTCTCGAAATTTGCTGAAGGCTGGCCACCAGCTGACCGTCTGGAACAGGACCATCGCGCGGGCCGAACCCCTGGCCGAGGATGGCGCGCGGATTGCCACCGGCGAAGTGGATGCTGTAAGCGGCGCCGAGTTCGTGATCACCATGCTGTCGGATGGCTTCGCGTCGGGCGCGTTGATTGAAAACCCCGACATTCAGGCGGCACTTTCACCGGGCGCCGTCTGGATCGATATGTCGAGCGCCAAACCTGAACACGCGCGCCAACAGTCGGAGCTGCTGAAGGGTCTGGGGTTTGGGCATCTTGATGCGCCGGTCTCGGGCGGCACCAAGGGGGCGGAGGCCGCATCCCTGGCGATCATGGTGGGCGGCGATGCCGCTGTCTTCGATGCGGCGCGCTCTGTTTTTGAGGCGATGGGACGACCGGTACATGTCGGGCCCTCTGGTGCCGGGCAGCTCTCCAAGCTCGCCAATCAAACTATCGTTGCGGTGACCATCTCGGCTGTTGCCGAGGCGATGCTGCTGGCAGAACAAGGCGGCGCAAATCCGGCGGCCGTGCGCGCGGCGCTGAAGGGTGGCTTCGCGGATAGCGTGATTTTGCAACAGCACGGCGAACGTATGACCACGGGTAATTTTGAACCCGGCGGATTGACCAAGTTCCAGGTCAAGGACCTCAACAACACGCTGGATGAAGCGGCGGCATTGGGATTGACACTGCCCGCGACCGAAAGCGTCCGGGACCGGTTTCAGCATTTCATTGATGCAATGGATGGCGGCGAGAAAGACCATTCCGGGCTCTATCTGGAACTCAAGGCACGAAACGGATTGCCGGTATGACCAAAATTCTCATCATCGGTGGCGGGGGCATGGTTGGCCAAAAGCTGGCCGCCCGTCTGATCGAAAAGGGCCTGCCGGGCCATACAGATCTGGACATCACCCTTTTTGACGTAGCCTTCCCGCCAAAGGGCCTCAGTGGCCCGAAACAGAAAACCGGCAACCTGTCGACAGTTGGTGTTGCGCAAGACCTCGTGGCCTACAAACCGGACATCGTTTTCCACCTTGCGGCCATCGTGTCCGGCGAGGCGGAAACGGATTTTTCCAAGGGCTGGGATGTCAACATGATGTCGATGTGGCACCTCCTCGAGGCATTTCGTAATGCATACGATGCATCGGGCGGCGCATATGTCCCGCGTCTGGTTTTCACCTCCTCCATCGCTGTTTTTGGCGGCCCTTTTCCAGAAAAGATCGACGATGAGTTCCTCTCGGCGCCGCAAACCAGCTACGGCGCGCAGAAAGCGATCAGCGAATTGATGCTCTCCGACTTCAGCCGCAAAGGTTTCCTCGACGGGGTATCGTTGCGGTTGCCCACGATCTGCGTCCGGCCCGGGAAAGCAAACCTGGCGGCATCCTCCTTCTTTTCCGGCATCATCCGCGAACCGCTCAACGGCCAGGAAGCGATCCTGCCGGTCGCGGACAGCGTGCGACATTGGCACGCCTCCCCCCGCGCCGCAGCCGGATTTTTGGTGCATGCGGCCACATTAGATACCAAGTTGCTAGAAGGTCGTCGTGCGCTCAATCTCCCCGGGCTGAGCTGTACAGTCGCAGAACAGATTGAAGCATTGCGGCGTATTGCCGGTCAGGATGCAGTGGATCTGATCAAGGTCGCGCCCGATCCAGCAGTCATCAAGATCGTCGAGGGATGGCCCCGCAATTTCAACCCGAGCCGCGCCATCGCCTTGGGGTTCAAAGCTGAATCCACGTTTGATGAGATCATCCAGACCTATATTGCCGAGGATTTACCCAAGGCGTCCGTGTGATGTTTTTGCGGTAAGGGCCGTATCAAATTGCGCGCCAGATGATCATTCACGGTGACCCGCATGAGGTCTTCATTTCGCTCAAGCGCGGCATCCAGAATCGCCTGATGCTCGCGAATATTTTCAGGGAAATAGCCATAATTTGTCTCCGCCGAGACGAGTTGCTGCCTGAATTGCTCGTAAATTACTTTATGCGTGCGCTTCAACAGACCGGAACCGCAGGCGTCGATGAGGGTCTCATGAAATTCCTGCTCCGCCCGGCTCCATAGACCCAGAAGTGGAATCACATCGCCGGATGATCGCACGCGGGTTTCGATATGAGAGAGCTTATGATGCGCGGCGGACAGGCGCGATTCCCACTCGACACCACCCAATCGAATGGACAGGCAAGCGCCCTCGGTTTCGAGCAATATCCGCATATGCGTCAGCTCGTGCTGACGCTCAACCGATTGAAAAGGTGACCTAAATCCGCGCTGCTCCTGAAAGTCGACAAGTCCGACCGTGGACAGGCGGAACAGCACTTCCCGCACTGTGCTGGCGGAACAATTATAATCTTGGCGTAGCTTTTCCGCCCGCAGCTTGCTACCATATCCAAACTCGCCGGTAATCAGGCGGTGCCGCATGTCATCAAAGATGTCGGCGTCTTGAGCAGCCATTTCAGATCTCCCACAGTGTTTCTAGCGATACGCGCATAATTTCGAAAATCAAACAAAATATCGAAATTTGGGAAAAATAAAATATTTTCTTGCTTGAGCAGTCACCCTCGGCCTAACGTTTCGGCAGCGTAATCACGAACGGGATATTTCAACCCGACCCATTTGTGCGCTCAACGTCTGGGAGGACAAAATGAAAATCATCAAAAAGGCGGCTTCGGTCGCCGCAGTTGCAGCCCTCGCGGCATCGACGGCGTTCACCGCCGCGGCCGAGACAAGCAATCTGCGCATTCAAACGCACTACGCACCTGAAACGGTGTCTGGCAAGCTCGCCGCACAATATATGCAAGACATTCAGGATATGTCCAACGGCGAGATCGTCGTTGAAATGTTCTATTCGTCGTCGGTTGTGAAATCGGTCGAGACGTTTGACGCCGCATCCACCGGCATTCTGGATTGCGACATGACAGGCGGCGGCTACCAGACCGGTAAGAACTCAGCGTTCCAATTCGTAGGCGACATCATGGGCGGCTATGACACGCCGTACCAGCAGCTGAGCTGGCTCTACTTCGGTGGCGGTCGCGAAGCGGCCGCACCGCTCTACAACAAATACGGCATGGAGCTGATCGGTTGGTGGGTCTACGGTCAGGAGAGCTTCGCCTCTTCCAAGCCCATCGCCAAGGTCGAAGACTTCAAGGACTGGAAATTCCGGTCGCCCCCCGGCATGGAAACCAAGATCTTTGAAAAACTGGGCGCCTCGCCCATCGTGATGGATTTCACCGAGATCTTTACCGCGCTGGAAACCGGTATCATCGATGGGGCGGATGCCTCGGGCCTAGCCAACAACGTGGGCCTGGGTCTCTATGACATCGTGAAATATGCCAACTTCCCCGGCTTCCACTCGATGCCATCGGACCACCTGGCCTGCAATAAGGCCGTGTTTGACGCGATGCCTGCGCACCACCAGAAGATCATGAAGGTGGCGATGGAAGCGCTGGCGCTGCGCACGGCTCTGACGTTCGAGAAAAAGAACGCCGAAGCGGCTGCACAGCTGCGCGAGCAGGGCGTAACCCTGTCGCAGTGGGCACCAGAAGAGCTCGCCAAGTTCCGCGCCGCGGCCCAGGCCACATGGCCTGAGTTCGCTGACACGCCGGAAGCCAAGGCGCTGGTTGAGAGCCACCTGGCCTACCTGGAGCAGCTTGGTCTCAAGCAATAAGCTGACCTGAAAACTGACCCCGCCGACACCCGGCGGGGTCTTTTTGTCTCGGGCCGGGGCAATCCATAACAATCGGCCACCGTGGTTGGGGAGAGATCATGCAGGAAAAATCCGGAAGCCCTATCGAATGGCTCATACCGCTTGCTTTCATCGTCTGCGCGGCTTGGTTGACCTGGCATCTGCCCGCCTTCACGCTCTCATGGTTCCCGCCCGAAGACCCCTCACAATATGACAAGCTCAGCGCGCTCTTTGGGCGCATCGACGTGACGCCCGGGATGGGTGGATTGTTCGGCGGATATGCTGACATGGTCGACTGGGGCGCTCTGCTTTTGCTGCCGATCTTTGGCTACATCGGTGTGCGCACGGTCCGCCGCGCACCCATGGAATTCGAAAGCTGGAAACCGCTGGACCGGCTGGCCGTCTTCATCGGTCGGCTGACCATGATGCTGATTGTCCTGCTCTGCTGCGTGATGATCTACGAGGTGATCCTGCGCTATGTCTTTGAAGCGCCAACGCTCTGGGCCAATGAACTCTCGCTCTGGCTGGCGGGCTTTGTGTTCCTATGCGCCGGGCTTTACGCCATGCAGCAACGCAGCCACATCCGCATTTTCCTGCTCTACGACATGCTGCCCCGCGTGCTGCAGCGCACCTGCGACTGTATATCGACAGCATTGATCGTAACGTTCGCTTTCTTTCTGGTCTATGGCGGATATGGCGAGGCCTTCGACAAGTTTTACCGCTGGGAAACCTTCGGCACAGCTTTCGACCCACCGATTCCGGCGACGCTCAAGCCCATGGTGTTACTGGTGATCGTGCTGGTGGCCTTTCAGGCGGTGGTCAATCTGGTGTCAGACTGGCACGCCGAACCGGTCATTCATTCCGCTGCCGATGACATCGACCCCGATGAGCTGGAGCGGATCAAGGCCGCCGTAGGATCCGACGGGACCGGCGACCTCGACGTCACACGCGGCAGCATTCAATCCAACACCCCGAGGAACAGCTGATGGATATCGGTACAATTTCGCTGGTCCTGATGCTGGGCCTGATCCTGCTGCTGGCCATCGGCATGCCGCTGGGGTTTGCCTCGGCCATCCTCGCGGTGCTGGTGCTGGTGATGAAGTTCGAGCCGACGCTGCTGATGAACCCGCTCACATTCGGCGATGGCATCCTGACCGGCAGGCCGGGATCGGGACCGCTGAACATCCTGGCGCAAAAGATATACGGGCTCTTAACGGATTATGTCCTCATATCCATCCCGCTCTTCATTTTCATGGCGGCCCTGCTGGAACGGTCCGGCATCGCCAAGGATATGTATTCCTCGCTGAACGTCTGGCTCAATCGCACCCGCGGCGGCATCGCCATTGTCACCTCGATCATGGCCGTCATCATGGCGGCGATGTCCGGCATCATTGGCGGTGAGGTCGTGTTGCTGGGCTTGATCGCGCTGCCGCAGATGCTGCGGCTGGGCTACAGCCAGAACCTCGCCATCGGTACGATCTGCGCCTCCGGCTCGCTGGGCACCATGATCCCGCCCTCGATCGTGCTGATCATCTACGGGCTGATCACCGAAACCTCGATCAAGGCACTCTTCACCGCCTCCTTCCTGCCGGGCTTCATGCTGGCGAGCTTCATCATCCTCTACATCATCATCCGCACACAACTGCGCCCGCAGGATGCACCGCTGCCCGATCCGGTTGAAGGTGAACCCTACGGCATGGAAAAGGCCAAACTCTTTCTCGCCTTTCTCTGCGTCCTGATCGCAGGCTTTGGCACCGCACTGTTCCTGCGCGCGCTGTTTTTCGAACTGTCCGGCCAGAATGCGTCGAACACCGGGGCGGCCATCGCCTATGGCACTGCCGACTGGCTGCCATGGTTCGGCGGCGCGGTGCTGCTGTCCTTCGGCATGATGTTCGGCGTCCTGGGCCGTGAGCGGACGGCAACGGGCTGGTCCATGGGCAAGGGCCTCGTCCCGCCCATCGTCGTGATCGGCGTCGTGATGGGGTCGATCTATGGCGGCATCACCGGCATCACCGAGGCCGCAGGCATGGGCGCGCTCGCCGTGCTCGTCATCGCCATCTGCCGTGGCGAGGCCTCTTTCGATCTGGTCTGGGACAGCCTGATGCGCACCCTGAAATCCACCGGCACGATCATCTGGGTGACCATCGGGGCCGCAGCCCTTGCGGGTGCCTACACCATCGCGGGTGGCCCGGTTTACGTCGCCGATTTCATCGTCGGCTCCGACCTGCCGACCATGGGGATCATCCTTGCGATGATGCTGATCCTGCTCTTCATGGGTGCCTTCATGGATTGGGTGGGCATCGTTTTGCTGATCATCCCGGTGTTCCTACCGATCGTGCAGCGCCTGCCGATTGAGGAAATTGGTGTGTTTGGCGAACTCAATCCGCGCCACGTGGCGATCTGGTTCGGGGTGGTCTTCTGTATGAACATGCAGGTGAGTTTCCTCAGCCCGCCCTTTGGACCGGCCGCGTTTTATCTGAAGTCCGTGGCACCGCCGCACATCAGCCTGACCGACATTTTCAAAGGGTTCCTGCCCTTCATCGGCATCCAGCTTTGTGCCCTGTCGGTCTTGCTGATCTGGCCACCCATCGTTTCATTGCTCCTGCCCTAACCACTGGGAATGACCCATGCTCAGCGCTGCGCAAACCGCCTCTTTCGAACGCCAGGGTTTCCTTGTCGTCGAAGACGTGGTGCCGTCTGAGCTGCGCGCGCGTATCGCGGAGGAATACGAAGCGCTGTTGAACAGTCTCTATGCGGCATGGGCCAAACAGGGGCTGTTGCCCGCGCCTGATGACACCATGGATTTCTGGCAAAAACTGCGATGCGCCTATGAGGCCGGTTGCGACTGGTTTCAGCCGATGGATATTTCGCTGCCGGGCGATACGATCCACACGGATACGCCGATGCACTTCGGCCCAGCGGTTTTTGATCTGGTCACCTGTCCGCAGATATTGGATGTGGTGCAAAGCCTGATTGGCCCCGAGATCACCTCGAACCCGATCCAGCATCTTCGGATCAAACCACCCGCACCCGCATTGAAAAACGATGAGGTCCGCGCTCACATCACCCAGACGGATTGGCATCAGGATCGCGGCGTTGGCCATGAAGATGCCGACAGAACCGATATGATCACCGTCTGGATCGCGATGACCGACGCAACCCCTGAAAACGGCTGTTTGCAAGTGATCCCCAAAGCGCATGATCAGATGCTGCCGCATTGTCCCAAAACACAAACAGCCATCGCCGACGATTTCATTGACGCAGCGCGGGCGAGGCCGCTGCCCGTTCGCGCCGGTGGCATTTTACTGTTGCACCCGCTGACGCCGCATGCCTCGTTGCCCAATGGCACAGATAATTTCCGCTGGTCTTTCGATCTGCGCTACAACGTGACGGGCCAGCCTACCGGGCGGGCGCATTTCCCTGAATTCGTGGCGCGCAGCACGGATGATCCCGGCGCGGTCTTGACCGACTGGCGTCTTTGGCGGCAGATGTGGCATGACGCGCGCAACACGCTTGCGCGGCAACCCCATATTCCCATTCATCGCTGGCAAAGCGATGCGCCGTTCTGCGCCTGAGGAGAGACCATGGACACCGTGCGCCTAGACCCCGTCGACAATGTCGTCACCGCCACCCGTGCGCTTGAGGTTGGTGTCGAGATCGAAGAAACCGCCACCCGCGCGCTGATCCCGTCCGGTCACAAGATCGCAACCTGCGCCATCGCGCGCGGCCAACCGATCCGTAAATACGCGCAGATCATTGGATATGCGGCCCAAGACATTGCGGCGGGTGACCATGTGCACACGCAAAACGTTGAATTCCGCAATACACAAGCCGACTACGAATTCTCCACCGACTTGCGCCCTGTGGCACCCGTGCCGGAGGCGGCACGTGATACCTTTATGGGATACCGCCGCGAGAATGGGCAGGTTGGTACCCGTAACTACATTGCCATCGTCACCTCGGTGAACTGTTCGGCCACGGCGGCACGGATGATCGCCAGCCACTTCACACCTGAAGTGCTCGCCGACTATCCGAATGTGGATGGTGTCGCGGCCTTTGTGCATGGCACCGGCTGCGGCATGGCCGACAGCGGCGACGGGTTTGAGGCCTTGCAACGGGTCATGTGGGGCTACGCGCGCCATCCCAACCACGCGGGCGTCCTGATGGTGGGTTTGGGCTGCGAAATGAACCAGATCGACTGGCTGCTGGAGGCCTATGGGCTCAGCCAGGGCCCTACGTTTCAGGTGATGAACATCCAGTCCGTCGCCGGTCTGCGCAAAACCGTTGCATTGGGGATCAAGAAGATCGAGGCCATGTTGCCCATCGCCAATGCCGCAACGCGCACGCCCTGCCCGGCCTCGGAATTGAAGGTTGCGCTGCAGTGTGGGGGCTCTGACGCGTGGTCCGGCATCACCGCCAACCCGGCCCTTGGATATGCCTGTGACCTGCTCGCGGCCCAGGGCGGCACCGGTGTTCTGGCCGAAACGCCCGAGATTTATGGCGCGGAACATCTGCTGACACGGCGCGCGACCGATCAGGTCACAGGCGAAAAGCTGGTGGGTCTGATCAGGTGGTGGGAGGATTACACCGCCCGCAACAAGGGATCGATGGACAACAATCCCTCCCCCGGAAACAAGACGGGTGGCCTGACCACCATTCTGGAAAAATCGCTGGGGGCCGCGGCCAAGGGCGGCACCAGCCCGTTGATGGGTGTCTACAAATACGCCGAGCCTGTGACGGCCCGCGGATTCACCTTCATGGACAGCCCCGGCTATGACCCCGCCAGCGTAACGGGGCAGATCGCGGGCGGCTGCAATCTGGTCTGTTTTACCACCGGGCGCGGCTCGGCTTTTGGGTCAAAACCAAGCCCCACGATCAAAGTGGCCACCAATTCGGCCATGGCCAAACGCATGCATGAGGATATGGACGTCGACGCGGGCACGATCCTGACCGAAGGCGTGAGTGTCGAAGAGAAAGGGCGCGAAATCTACGACATGTTCCTGCGCGTCGCCAGCGGTGCCGCCACCAAATCCGAGGCGCAGGGCTTGGGCGATTATGAATTCGTGCCCTGGCAAATCGGGGCGGTGATGTGAAACGCATTCTGGTTGTCGGCGGCGGGCTGATCGGCATCCGCCATGTTGCAGCTATCCAGTCCCATCCGGACTGCGAGTTCGCTGGCCTGGTCGATCCCGATATGTCGATTGCGCCCGATCTGACCCGCTATCGGGACATGTCGGAGGTCGCAGGTGACGTGGATGGGGTGATCATCGCCACGCCGACCGCGCTGCACGCGCAACATGGAATTTATGCGGCGGAACGCGGGTGGCACATGCTGGTTGAAAAGCCTGTCGCAACTGATCTCGCTGGTGCCCGCGCACTAGGGGCCGCGATTGCCAAATCAGGGGTCGGCTCGCTGGTCGGCCATCACCGGCGATATCACCGCCCGGTCCAGCAGTTGAAAAAACTGATCTCTGACGGCAGCATCGGCACGCCCATCTGCGCCACTCTGATCTGGGCCATGCGCAAGCCGGATACCTATTTCGAGGGCAATTGGCGCACCGCGGGTGGCAGCCCGGTGATGATCAATCTGGTGCATGACATCGATCTCTTGCGCTTTGTAATCGGCGAGATTGTCACGACAACAGCGCTGCGTGGCAGTGGTCTGCGTGGCACCGCGCGGATCGAAAGTGGTGCGATCGCGCTGGCCTTCGCCAATGGGGCCACCGGAACCATCAGTTTTGCTGACACCTCCCCCAGCCCCTGGGGGTTTGAAGCAGGCACCGGGGAGAACCCCAACATCGGGACCACGCATCAGGACATGATGTGGATCATGGGCACCAGGGGCGCGATCAGCTTTCCCTCGATGACGCTGTGGCAGGGTGAGGATTGGGCCCGGCCCGCCATGCCGGTGCCGCTCGACATCCTCGAAAACGGCAAGGCACCGCTGGACGCGCAGCTGGATCATTTTATCGACGTGATGGACGGGGCCGCCCCACTGATCGACGTCGCCGATGCGACCCGGACCCTTGCCACGGCTCTGGCGATCGAAGCGCAGCTGACCCCGCAATTGGAAGGCGTGGCCAATGCCTGAAACGCTCTCAACAGACCAGATCGCGCGCTATCAGGAACAGGGTTACCTGGTGCTGGAAAACCAGGTTCCTGCGGAATGGCTGTCGCGTATCCACGCGGAAATCGCCCGGTTCGAGCAGGAAGCACGCGGCATGACCGAAAGCAATGACCGCCTCGACCTCGAAGACAGCCACACGCCTGATGCGCCCCGCCTGCGGCGGATCAAACTGCCGCACACCACGTCGGATGTCATGCGGGAGCTGATGTATTCAGATCACATCCTGGCGCCCGCGCGCGATCTGATCGGGCCGGATTTGCGCCTGCACACAACCAAACTCAACATGAAATCAGCAGGCTACGGCGCTGCCGTCGAATGGCATCAGGACTACGCGTTTTACCCACATACCAACGACGACATCCTCGCCATCGGTGTTTTGATTGACGATATGGCGCCGGAGAATGGTCCGCTGATGGTCTATCCCGGCTCGCACAAGGGCCCGGTGTTCGATCACCACGTGGATGGCGTGTTTGCCGGTGCCATGCTGCCGGAAGAAAACGGGCTGAACCCGGCGGATGCGGTGCAACTGACCGGACCGGCGGGATCGATCAGCATCCACCACGGGCGCATCGTGCACGGCTCCGCGCTCAACACTTCCGACCGGTCACGGCGCATTCTGTTTTACGAGATGATGGCGGCGGATGCTTTCCCGATCATGGGGTCGATGACCAAATGGGACGGGATCAAAGACTATGACACGCGGATGCTCTGCGGAAACAGTACCCTGAACCCGCGCCTCAAAGATATCCCGGTGCGCATTCCGCAGCCGCAACCGGATGTGCCGATCTCCATCTATGAAATTCAAAAAGGCCTGAAGAAACGGGCCTTCGATACCATCACATAACCGCGCAGGCGAAAAGGACAGCAAATGACACACCCCACAATCGGATTTATTGGCCTCGGCCTGATGGGCGCAGCCATGGTTGGGCGCCTGCAGGACAAGGGTTACGCGCTGACGGTCACGGCGAACCGCTCGCGCCCGAACGTTGACGCGGCGGTGGCGCGCGGCGCCGTCGAGGTGGCCACCGCCCGTGATGTGGCCGCCGCCAGCGATATCGTCATGCTGTGCATGGACACCAGTGACAGCGTCGAGGGGCGGATGCGCGGCCCCGACGGCGTCATTGCCGGGCTGCGCGACGGGGCCACGGTCATTGATTTCGGCACCTCCCTGCCCGGCAGCACCCGCAGCCTGAGCGAAGAGGTTGCCGCAGCGGGCGGCAGCTATCTGGATGCGCCACTGGGCCGCACGCCCTCACACGCCAAGGACGGGCTGCTCAACATCATGGCGGCGGGGGACAAAGCCGCCTTTGACGCGGTTGAGCCGGTGCTTAAGGACCTGGGCGAAAACGTCTTTCACCTCGGGGCCTCCGGGTCCGGGCATACGATCAAGCTGATCAACAACTTCTTCGGCATGACCGTTGCAAATGCCATGGCCGAGGCCTTTGCCATGGCGGATGTCGCCGGCATCGACCGCAAACAGCTTTACGATGTGATGTCCGCAGGTCCCCTGCATTCGGGCATGATGGATTTCGTCAAGGGCTACGGTCTGGACGGCGATCCCAACCAATTGGCTTTTGCCATCCGAAACGCGGCAAAGGACGTCGGATACTATGCCCGCATGGCAGATGAGGCAGGCGTTGAAAGCATCATGTCCAAATGTGCGCTCTCTGCCCTGCGCGAAGCAACAGATACCGGGTTCGGCGATCACATGGTCAGCCAGATGATCGATTTCTACGTCCAGAAAATGGGCAAGTAGCATGGCCGTCAGCGCGGGCCTGCTCGAGGACCGCCCTCATTTTGGCATCATGCTCATGCTGGGGGCGTGGCTGCTCTTTGCCTTCGTTGACACCAGTGCCAAATGGCTGGTGATCCTGGGGTTTCCGGCCTTTCAATTGGCCTTCATGCGCTATGCCGGGCACTTCGTGATCTCGGTCGCCGTGATCGCCAAGGGGGGTATTGCGCGGGATCGTTTTCAGACCGGGCACATGTGGCAGGTGCTGAGCCGTGCGATGCTGCTGGTGATGGCCACACTGTCGAATTTCTATGCGCTGAACTTCCTGCCGCTGACGGTCACCGCCGCCATCATGTTTTCCAGCCCCGTGATCGTCTGCGCGCTGTCCGGGCCGCTGCTGGGCGAGCATGTCGGCCCTTGGCGCTGGTTTGCCATTCTGTTGGGGTTTGCCGGTGTGCTCGTCGTGATCCGTCCTTTTGGCGAAGCCTTTCATATCGCGATGATCCTGCCGCTTCTCAACTCGCTGAGCCTCGCGCTCTATTCGATCATGACGCGCAGGCTGGCCGGTGTCGTCGCCACCGAGACGATGCAGTTTTACATGGGCGCGCTGGGGACAGCCGTAATGTTGCCGCTGGCTCTTTGGGCCTGGAAATGGCCGGATAATCCGATGGATTGGATGATCCTGATCGGGCTTGGCGTCTTTGGCTGGGCCGGTCACCAACTGCTGACGAATGCGCACCGGTTCGGCTCGGCCAACACCCTGATGCCCTACACCTATTCATTCATGATTTACCTGTCTGTCCTGAGCTATCTGGTCTTTCAACACCTGCCGGATCAGTGGACGGTCATTGGGGCAATGATCATCGTCATCTCGGGCCTGATCATCTGGAAAAGGGAGCAACGATAATGCGTGTGGCCTGTGTTGGCGAAGCGATGATAGAGCTGTCCATGCAAGGGACAGCGGCGCAAATTGGCGTGGCGGGCGATACGCTCAATACCGCGATTTATCTCAAGCGTGCTGCCCCGAACTTGGCGGTCGACTATGTTACCTGCGTCGGCGATGATCCCTTCTCCGCGCGGATCACGGAGTTCATCGCGGCGCAGAATATTGGCTGCCGGAACATCAAAGCCATCACCGGGAAATCGCCGGGCCTTTATGCGATCACGACAAATGACACAGGTGAGCGCGCCTTTACCTATTGGCGGAGCGCTTCGGCGGCACGTCAGATGTTTCAGGTGGATGGCACATTCGATTTCTCCCCTCTGGCAGATTACGACGTGGTTTACCTCTCCGGCATCACCATGGCGATCCTGCCGCAGGCGGTGCGGCTGGCGCTGATCGACTGGTTGGCACAGAATAAGGCGCAGGTGGCCTACGATAGCAACTATCGCCCGCGGCTTTGGGAAGACGTGCAAGTGGCGCAGGAGGTGACCCGCACGCTTTGGGCACAGGCGGATATTGCCCTGCCGTCCATCGACGACGAAATGGATCTCTTTGGGGAAACCGAGGATCAGGTTGCAGCCCGTTTTCTGGCACTTTCCACGCAAGGCGCGTTGAAACGCGGTGCGCAGGGGCCATTGTCGCTTGGCGAAGCCGTCGATCAGGCCTACGCCCCTGCCGCAAAAGTCGTCGACACAACGGCGGCAGGCGACAGTTTCAACGGCGGGTATCTCGGCGCGCTACTGTCTGGCCAATCGCAAGCTGATGCACTGCGCGCGGGTCACAATTGTGCGGCCAGAGTTGTACAGCATCGCGGTGCGATTATTCCAGAATAGGCGTCGCGAGATCCCGCGCGCCCATCAAAGCCAACAGCGCGTCGTCCGCGGCACCTGCGCCGATGATACGGGCAACCTTGTCCCCCATCGGGTCTTGCAACAGACGGCCTGCGCCCACCTCATGCCGACAAAACCGGATCCAGGACCGCACGCCGTCCGATAAAACGGGCGCAGGCTGGCCCATGGATTTCAGGGCGCGAATACTGTCCAGCATCCGGTAGGGCAGCTTTTGCGTCCCATCCATCGCGATCTGCCGCAGGCTGTGGTTGATGTGCGGGTTGTCGAACCGCGCAATCAGCGCATCCGCATAATCGGGCGCAATCTCCTGCATTTCCGGTGTCAGCGTTTGCGCCGCTTCCATCATCAGCGCCCGCGCATTTTCGCGCAAATCGGGATCACAAACAGCCTCATGCACATAGGTATGCCCGGCCAAAGAACCCGCATAGGCCAGCATCGAATGCGCCGCATTCAGCATCCTGAGCTTGCGCGTCTCATGGGGGGCGACATCCTGTGCGAACTGCACATCCGGCCAATCCGGGCGCGGCGCGGCAAAGCGATCCTCGATCACCCACTCGCGAAAGGGCTCCGAGGGCACCGCCATGGCGTCACCTGTCAGCGCGCGCAAATCCTGCGTTGTCGCGGGTGTGATACGGTCCACCATGCTGTTGGGAAAGGTGATCTGGGACAGATCCAACGGCAGCCCTGCAGCCTGAGCAAACGCCACGACCGCGGCCTCCAGCACATCGCCGTTCGAAACGCGATTGTCGCAGCTCAGGACAGTCACTGGCTTCGACCGTGCCGCCAACCCATAGGCCAGAAAACCGATGACAGTGCGCAGTGTCTTTCCCGCCAAGTCGCTCGCAATCAACGGGTCCGCAACGTCAAGTTGGTTGTCTGCCGTGAGATGGTAGCCTTTTTCGGTCACCGTGATCGAAACGATATGAACATCCGGTGAAGCAATCTGCTTCAAAACCGCCTGCGGGTCTTCGGGAGCCACCAGAACTTCATCAAAGACGGTGATCGGCTTGACGCCCTGGCCCTGGATCGCAAGACCGTAATCATAGTGCTGCGCCCGCAACCCATTGCGCACACCTGCCGACCGCAAGCTGACCCCGGTCACAGACCAGCCGCCCGCGTCCTGCGTGTAGTCCGCCAGATGGGCGCGGCAGAAGTTGCCAACACCGATGTGCAAAATACGATGATTCATGATCCCAACCTATAGGCTTTGCGTGCAAGGTCCGTGGCCAACAAAGGGGCGAGCGTCCGCGCATCCGACAGATCGAAAACGCCGCGCCTGACCTGCTGTTCCAGGTGCAGCGCGACCCCACGGCGCCACATATCATGTCGCGCCGGGATAGACAAAAACGCCCGCGTGTCATCGTTGAAACCGGCAAGATTGTGATACCCCGCCGTTTCTACGACCTGATCGAAATAGCGCGCAATGCCTGCGGCGCTGTCATGGAACCACCAGGGCGGTCCGATGCGCAGACACGGCCAGTGCCCGGCCATCGGGGCCAGTTCACGCGCATAGGTCGTCTCGTCCAGCGTAAACAGCAAAAGCGTGAAGTCCGGTGTGTTCCCGACCCGGTTCAGCAGCGCTTCCAGCCCGCGCACCCAATCCACCGCAATCGGAATATCGGCCCCTTTGTCGCGGCCGAACGCCTCCAGCACCGCGTGATTTGTGTTGCGCCTGCTGCCGCCGTGGATCTGCATGACCAGCCCGTCCTCGACGGACATCTGCGCCATTTCAATCAACATGTGTCCGTAAAACGCCTGTACATCCGCCGGTGAGGCCGTGCCCCGGTGCAACCGCTGGAACATCATGTCGGGATCGTCCAGCCATTCGGTATGGATCTCTTCGATGGCGTGATCTGTCGCCGTCGCCCCCATGGCTTTAAAAAACGCGCGGCGCTGGCGCAGGGCGCTCAGGTACCCCGGAAAGCTGCCGGTATCCGTCCCGGTCAGGACACCGAGTGTCTCGACATTGCGCAGAAAAGCGGGATCGGCAGGGTCAAGCACACCATCAGGCCGGAAGGTTGGAATGATCCGCCCGGACCACTCGCCATCAGCAATGGCTTGATGATGCGATAGATCGTCCAGCGCACCATCTGTTGTTGCCAGAACCTCGATGCCAAAGCGGTCAAACAGGGCACGCGGTCGAAACGCGGGCTGCGCCAGCTTTTCCGCGATCTGGTCATAGACCTGATCCGCTGTCGCTTCGGACAATTTCGTGTTGATCCCCAATGTCCGTGTGAGCACATAGCGCATCCAGAAATGCGACGGCGTGCCCAGAAACAGATGCCAATGCCGCGCGAAAAGTCGAAAAATGCTGCGCGGCTCGGCAGTCTGTCCCGGGACCCCAATGCCCAGATCCGCAAGGGATACGCCCTGCGAGTAGAGCATGCGAAAGACGTAGTGATCGGGCACAACCAACAACGCCGCGGGATCCGGAAAAGCGGCATCGGTTGCGAACCACGCCGGATCACAATGACCATGTGGCGATACCATGGGCAAATCGCGGATGTCGTCGTAAAGCGACCCCGCCGCTCCGGTTAATTCATGCACGGCGACCACTCCTGAATGCCCCTGTTTTGCGGGACGATATCATGATTTTCAAGGCGCGCATCTTTTGCTTGGCCTGACGCGCGTTTCCTGTAAATCTCCGCCCAAATTGGGGGTGGATATGAAAATTGCGTTGATCGGCTTGGGCATGGTTGCGGATACGCATCTTGCGGCGATCAAACACTCCGAAATGGCTCTGCAACTGGCCGGTGTGATGGGCCGGGATCGGCATCGTACCGCCGAATTCGCCGCCAAAGCAACGGATATGATGGGGCATCGCGTACCCGTTTTCGCCTCAGTCGAAGAGATCACCGCAGAGGATGATATTGATTTCGCCCTCATCGCGACGCCGCCCGATGCGCGGAAATCGCTGGTGGACATTCTGACGGCAGCAAAGAAGCCGATCCTGATGGAAAAACCCATCGAACGGACCCTGCCCGCCGCCCGCGCAATTGTCGAACAATGCGCAGCCCGGCATGTTACCCTGGGCATCGTTTTCCAGCACCGCGCCCGGGAAGCCTCCCGCGCGCTGAAAAAGGTGCTGAATGCCGAAGCGCTCGGGCAAATCGCAACGGTGGACATTCGCGTGCCGTGGTGGCGCGACCAGTCCTACTACGCGGCACCCGGACGCGGCACCTATGCGCGGGACGGCGGTGGGGTGATGATCAATCAGGCCATACATACCCTTGATCTTGCCCTCTGGCTGTTGGGACCGATCCGAACGGTTCAGGCGATGATGCGCACGACCCCCCTGCATCAGCTGGAAGCCGAAGACTGGACCGGTGCGGTGTTTGAAATGGAAAACGGTGCGGTGGGGACGTTGATGGCAACCACCGCGGCCTTTCCCGGTGACGCTGAAAGCATCAGCATCCAAGGCAGCAAAGCCGCCGCCCATCTGGCGTCCGGTGTTTTGACACTCACCCATCTGGACGGGCAGGTTGAGACCTTTGGCGCGGCGGCCAGCACCGGCGGCGGAGCTGACCCGATGGCTTTCACCCACGAATGGCATCAGTCGGTGATCGAAGATTTCGCACAAGCGCTCACAACCAATCGCCCGCCCCTCGCAACCGGTGCCAGCGCGCTGATGGCGCATTGCGTGATCGATGCCATGGAACGCGCCAATAGATCCGGTTCCGCAACACAGGTAGCCTCCGCATGACCCTCTCTTTTGTCGCCCTCGGCCTCGATCACCGACACATCTATGGCATGACGCAGAACATGCTGGACATCGGCGCGACATGTCTGGGTTACTGGACCGATGGCACGCCGGAAACGCTGTCTGGTTTTGCCAAGCGTTTTCCCAATCTTCCCCGATTTGACAAGGTGGAGGATGCATTGGCCTGCGGTGCGCGGCTTGCACTTATCTCTGCCATCCCGGCGGACCGCGCCGATCTTGCGACGCGTGCCATGCGGCAAGGCATGGACGTCATGACCGACAAACCCGGCTGCACCACCCGCGCGCAACTGGAGGAAATCAAACGCTGCGTGGCGGACACCGGGCGGATCTGGTCGATCAATTTCTCCGAAAGGTTCGAGGTGCCGGCGGTCACGCGCGCGTCCGATCTGGTGGCCGATGGTGCCATTGGCCGGGTCGTACACACCGCCGGGTTGGGTCCCCATCGTTTGAACCGAGGGACACGACCGCCCTGGTTCTTTGAACGGGATCAATACGGCGGCATTCTGACCGATATCGCGTCTCACCAGATTGACCAGTTCCTGCATTTCACCGGGTCAGACACTGCGGAAATCACCAACGCCTTCGTGGCCAATCACGCGAACCCGCAGGATGTGGGGCTGCAGGACTTCGGCGAATTGTCCCTGCGCAGCGCCAAGGTTACGGGCTACATCCGGGTCGATTGGTACACGCCGGATGGCCTGCCGACCTGGGGCGATGGGCGCCTGACAATCCTCGGGACCGAAGGCTATATCGAGCTACGCAAATACGTGGACGTGGGTGGGGCGGCGGGCACCGATCATCTGGTGCTGGTCAACGGCGACAGATGCGAGAAGATCGACGCGAGCGATGCAGGCCTGCCCTACTTTGAGCGGCTCGCTTATGACATCGAACACCGCTCCGCGACCGCGATGACGCAGGAACATTGCTTCACGGTGATGGAATTGGCTTTGCGGGCACAAGAGATCGCAGAACAGGGTGCCGCATGATCCGCGTGGCAATCCTGGGCGCAGGGATCGGGCGCGAGCATCTTGCTGCGTACCGCAAGCTGCCGGATGCCTTCCACGTTGCCATGATCGTGGATCAGGATCGCGCGCGTGCCGAAAATCTGCGCGACACAGATGACTTTGTGGTTGCACCGGACGTGAAGACAGCGCTGGACAACCCGGAAATCGATGTCATCGATATCTGCCTGCCACCGCATCTGCATGTACCGGTGGCGCTTAAGGCCCTGACCGCGGGCAAACATGTGATTTGCGAAAAACCACTCGCCACGTCGATGTCGGACGTCGACAAGATCCGGCAGGCCGCGGCGGAAAACAGCAAAGAGGTGTTCCCGGTTTTTCAGTATCGGTGGGGCCCGGCGCTGGCACAGTTGCGGGGTCTGATCGCCGCAGGTCTTGCCGGCAAACCGCAGGTGGCTGCGATTGAAACGCACTGGTCCCGGGGCGCGGACTACTACGCGGTCCCCTGGCGCGGAACCTGGGCGGGTGAACAAGGCGGCGCGGTCTTGGGGCACGCCATCCATAATCACGATCTGATGACGCATTTCATGGGACCTGTCGCCGCGCTTTCGGCGATGGTTGCGACACGTGTGAACCCCATCGAAACCGAAGATTGCGCCGCGATCAGCTTTCAAATGGCCAATGGTGCGCTCTGCACCAGCAGCATCACCCTGGGGGCGGCGACGGACGAAACGCGCATCCGTCTGGTTTTTGAGGAGCTCACCGCGACCTCCGCATCCGAGCCCTACGCCCCCGGTGCCGGGCACTGGACCTTCACGGCGCGGGACGCGGCAGATCAGCCAAGAGTTGATGCGCTGCTTGTCCAGCTGGCCGATGAATCTGTCGGTTTTGAAGGGTTTTTGGCGGCCATTTCTGACACACTGGCAGAGCAGGAAAGCAATGCGGTCACACTTGAGGAAGGCGCCGCCTCTGTTGAACTGGTCACAGCGATTTATGACGCCGCCCGCAGCGGTCACCGCGTGCATCTGCCGCTGGCAAAAACGCACCCACTCTATGAAGGATGGCAGCCATGAAACAGTGTTGGCGCTGGTTCGGACCACATGACAAAGTGGCCCTGGAGGACCTGCATCAAGTGGGCGTCGAAGGGATCGTCAGCGCCCTGCATCACATCCTGCCGGGTGACGTCTGGTCCGATGAGGAGATCACGCGCCGCCAATCCCTGCTGACAGACGCGGGTTTCAACTGGGACGTGGTGGAGAGCCTGCCGGTGTCCGAGGTCATAAAGACCCAAAGCGCGGGGATGGCGGAGCATCTGGGTGCCTATAAAACCAGTCTGGAAGCGCTGGCGCGACACGGTATCAAAACGGTCTGCTACAATTTCATGCCAATCCTTGACTGGACCCGCACCAGTCTGCGCGCCCCACAACCGCATGGTGGCACCGCGATGCTGTTTAGCCTGATGGATTTCGCCGCCTTTGATTTGCACATCCTGGCACGCCCAAACGCCCACGACGATTACTCCGCAGATCAACGCCAGACGGCGCGCGAACTATACCAAAACATGAGCGATGACGAGCGCCTGGCGCTGCAACAGAACGTCATCGCGGGGCTGCCCGGCGCCAATGATACATGGTCGCTGGCCGATATCTCTGCGCTGCTGGAGACCTACGCTGGCATTAACCCGGACAGGCTGCGCGCCAATCTGATCGATTTCCTGTCTGAGGTTGCGCCCGTTGCCGAACGCCTTGGTATGCGGCTCTGCTGCCACCCGGATGATCCGCCCTTCGGCCTGCTGGGGTTGCCGCGCGTGATGTCCAACACGCAAGACTATGCGCATGTGCTGGACGCCGTGGACCTGCCCGCCAATGGCGCCACGCTTTGCACCGGATCATTGGGTGTCAGCGCGGATTTCGATGCGGCAGGTTTTGTGGACCGGCTCGGACCGCGCATTCACTTTGCCCATCTGCGCAATACGAAACGGCTGACCAGCGGCGACCCGACCCGCCCGGACTTTTTCGAGGCCGCCCATCTGGAAGGGGATACCGATATGGTGGCCGCCATCCGGGCGCTGATGGCAGAGGAAAAGCGCCGCGCCGCGGCGGGTCGGACCGACTGGCAAATACCGATGCGGCCCGATCACGGTCAGGAGCTGCTCTATGACCGGGAAGCAGACAGCATGCCAGGATACCCGCTGATTGGTCGGATGCGCGGTCTGGCCGAGTTACGCGGTATCATGGCCGCCTGCGCTTGAGGTCGGGCCGCCCCGACCTAGGCTAACTCTCTGGTTTTGCAAGTGGAACGACGTTGCCCGCCTCATCGGGCGACAGTTCCTCAAAGTCAAAATTATCCAGCCGATGCGCCCGTTTACCCGCTTTGTCGGCGCTGATCTTGATCTCTTCGATGTCTTTTGAGGCCTGCGAAAAATGGCGGTCCAGATTGCCGACACGGGTGCCCAAACGATCCACATCTGCGACCAGTTTTGACAGCTCCGACCGGATGGCGCCCGCCTGCTCCCGCATGCGTGCATCTTTCAGGATCGCGCGCATCGTATTAAGCGTCGCCATGCAGGTCGTCGGCGACACAATCCAGACCCGCGCGTCAAACCCTTTGCGCACCAGATCCGGGAAATTCGCATGTAGTTCCGCATAGACCGCTTCCGACGGTAAAAACATCAGCGCCCCATCCGCTGTTTCCCCATCAATGATGTACTTATCAGAGATGTCATTGATGTGTTTGGTGACAGCGACCTTCATCTTTGCCACCGCCTCTTTCAGCTCCCAGTCCGTGTCGGCAACCCGGAGCGCTTCATAGGCCTCTAACGGAAATTTGCTGTCGATGACAATCGGGCCCGGTGGGTTTGGCAGGTGGATCAAACAATCCGCGCGTTTGCCGTTGCTCAGCGTGTGCTGCAACGCAAAACTGTCCTTTGGCAGGGCCTTGGACACGATGTCATGCAGCTGGATTTCCCCGAAAGCGCCGCGTGTCTGCTTGTTGCTCAGGATGTCCTGCAGCGACAATACATCGCCGGAGAGCTTGGTGATGTTGTCCTGCGCCTTGTCAATCGCGGCCAGCCGTTCCTGCAATTGCGTGAGCGATGTGGTGGTTTGCTTGGAAGAGCCGTGCAGCGTTTCCTTCATACGCTCCTGCAAATCAGAGAGGGATCTGGCCGACCGCAGCGCGTTGTCGGCGAGACGGTCCTGCATTTGCTGCTGTACGGTCGCCAGCCGGGCTTCAACAGTCTGGATCACCTGTGTCTGCGCGGTCGCCTGTGTGTCCGAAACGGTCTGCAGACCTCCACGCAATTGTTCCTGACCCGCCCCCAGCTGCTGAACGTGCTGGCCCAAAACGCCGATCTGCTGTGCCAGTGGCGCGGTCACCTGGGCACTGCGCGCAGTCGCGCGCACCGCTATGATCAGCAGGCAGATGATCACCAGCAACGCAAGGGCCCCAGCGATGGTCACCATCACCAGCGGGTCGTCCAGAGCATAGGTTTGTCCAGCAATTTCAATCATGTGCGGCCAAACAACCTTTCAATGTCGCTTAGCTTCAGTTCGACATAGGTGGGGCGCCCGTGGTTGCACTGACCAGAATGCGGCGTTGCCTCCATCTCGCGCAGCAATGCGTTCATTTCCTCCGCGCGCATCCGACGACCAGACCGGATGGAGCCATGGCAGGCGACCCGACTGAGGATGGCCTCGATCCGCGCCTGCAGAGTGTTGCTGCTGTTCTGATCGGAAAGCTCGTCCAGGATATCAAGCACCATGGCTTTGGCATCAATCTGACCCAGAATAGCCGGGGTTTCGCGTACGGCAATGGCTCCCCCGCCAAATGGTTCAATCCCTAAACCAAATTTCTCCAGGTCCTCCGCAGTGTCCATCAGCCGAGCACAATCTCCTGCGGAAAGCTCGACAATCTCGGGGATCAGCAACGCCTGACGGGCGACGCCATTTTCCGCCATTTGTTGTTTCAGTTTCTCGTAGACCAATCGTTCATGTGCGGCATGCTGGTCAACGATAACCATGCCATTGGCGGTCTGCGCGATGATGTAATTCTCATGCACCTGCCCGCGCGCAGTGCCCAAAGGATAGTCCTGATCCTCAACTGGTTCGGGCGCATCCTGAGGTTCCGGGGTTTCAACCCGCCCCCAAACCGGCTTTGTTTCCTGAAAACTCGCGGTCGTCGGCGCCGTCGGGCGACGGTCCATCTGATAGACGCGCGCACCGGTCGGTTCAGGGGTCATCGCGCCCAATGTGGCGTTGGCAACTGTCGTCGACGCCCGATGTCCGGCCTCAGCCAGCGCATGGCGCAGCGCCGAGACAATCAGCCCGCGTGCAAGCCCTGGGTCCCGAAACCGCACTTCGGATTTTGCCGGGTGCACGTTCACATCCACAAGGCTCGGATCGCAATCTATAAAGAGGGCGGCGGCGGGATGCCGGTCCCGGCTGAGGAAATCAAAGTAAGCACCACGCAACGCGCCAACCAGCAGTTTATCCCGAACCGGACGCCCGTTCACAAAGAGATATTGCGCCACAGCGGAGCCGCGCGAGTAGGTCGGCAGAGCGGCATAGCCCGTCAGATGCAGGCCTTCGCGTTCAGCGTCAATCGCTAGCGCGTTCTCCGCAAACTCACGGCCCAGAACCCGCGCTAAACGACCGTGCAGCGCGCTGAACAGATCGCCCTGTTCGGCGTCCGCGCGGAACACCTCGCGTCCTTGATCGCCGCCCGACACATCGCGCAGGATGAACTGCACGAAGGGTTCGGCCATGGCGAGGCGTTTGACCACATCGCTGATGGCCTGAGCCTCGGCACGGTCCGTGCGCAGAAATTTCAATCGCGCAGGTGTGGCGTAAAAGAGATCGCGCAGCGTGACCGTTGTGCCCTTGTTCAGCGCTGCGGGTTTGCTGGCCGACACTTTGCCGCCCGTGACGAAAATTTCCACGCCCTGCGCACCCTCCGCCCGGCTGGCAATCGTCAATCGCCCAACCGCCCCAAGCGATGGCAAAGCCTCCCCTCGGAAACCAAAGGTGTGGATGTTCAACAGGTCCGATCCATCGATTTTGGAGGTTGCGTGGCGGGACAAGGCGAGCGGCAGATCGTCCTCTGTCATGCCGCAGCCGTCGTCCTCGACGCGGATCAAGGTCTTGCCGCCGTCGGCATAGTCTATGGCGACGCGATGTGCGCCTGCGTCGAGGGCGTTTTCAATCAACTCTTTGGCAGCAGATGCGGGCCGCTCGACCACTTCTCCAGCGGCAATGCGGTTGATCGCCCCTTCGTCCAACTGACGGATAATCGGGCGCGTATCGCTTATATTGGGGTCGAGAGATGCCATACCGCTAAGTCTAGCATGCTCCGGACCGATTCTAAAACCGGATTTGCGTATCAGGATGGTTTGAAACGGCCCCTACCCGATGGCATCCGCCGTCTCATACCTCAGGCGCAGCTTAGCTTAGGAACCCGTTGCGGCACGGTACCATGCCACAATCAAGGCGCGCTCGTCCTCTTCGATATAGGACAGGTTCGCAGGCGGCATGGCGTGGCTTATGCCTGCCTGCAGATAGATATCGCGCGCCTGCCGCGCGATCTGATATTCCGTTTCCAGCCGCACACCCTTCGGCGCCCAATGCAGCCCGTCCCAAACCGGTTCCTCGGCGTGGCACATCGAGCACCGGCCCAGAACGATGTCCTGCACATCTTCAAACCCTTCCGCTTGCACGAAACGCAGATCTGCGCCCTGCGCTGTCTCCGGTTCCTCCCCCCGGTGCAGCGGCGCTGTCGACAACCACGTGATGAGGATGAAAATCAGCGCGGTCACCGCCCATGTCCAATGCGGATTTCCGGTGCGCGCATGCAGTGAGTTGAAATAATGCCGGATCGTGACGCCCATCAAAAACACCAGACTGGCAATCAGCCATGTGTTTTCCGTGGCGAAAGACAGCGGATAATGGTTGCTGAGCATCAGGAAAATGACGGGTAGCGTCAGGTAATTGTTGTGTGTGCTGCGCTGCTTGGCGATCTTACCGTATTTTGCATCCGGTGTTCGGCCCGCAATCAGATCGGCAACAACGATCTTCTGGTTGGGGATGATGATCCTGAAGACATTCGCCGACATGATCGTCGCCGTGAAGGCGCCCAGATGCAGCATGGCCGCGCGCCCGGAAAACACCGCCGTATAAAACCATGACATGCCGACCAAAACACCAAACAGCGCCACCATCAGCGCAGTCTGGTTCGCGTCCACAAAAACCCGGCACAGCTGGTTGTAAGCGACCCAGCCAAAGGCGAGTGATGCCAGCGAGATCCCTACCGCCTGCCAGACAGCTAGATCGGCCACCGCCGGATCAATCAGGTAGAATTCCGCGCCGAGGTAGTAGACGAGAACCAGCAGAGCAAAGCCGCTGAGCCAGGTGGCATAGCTTTCCCATTTGAACCACACGAGATCACCGGGCATCTGATCAGGCGCGACGAGGTATTTCTGGATGTGGTAGAAACCACCCCCGTGGACCTGCCATTCCTCGCCATCGGCACCGCTGGCCAGATTGCGATCCCGGTGCAGCCCCAGATCCAACGCGATGAAATAGAAAGAAGAGCCGATCCAGGCGATGCCCGTGATCACATGCAGCCACCTGACCGCAAATTCGATCCACGCGCCCATCACGGCAAAATCATACATCTTTCAGGTCCTGCGTTGGGTCCGCCATAGGGACAAAACTGCCATGGCGCCCGGCGCGCCATAGCCCATAAATCTGCGCTCGCGGCGATCAGACTTCGTCTGGCAGGGCCAGGTTGAGAACAATCGCCACCAATGCGGTGGGCGCAACCGCCGACGTGGCGAGCGTTTTGACCACACCCGGCAGGTATTGCACCGCCGTTGGCACCAAGTTCAAGCCCAAACCGGCAGCAAGGGACACGGCGATGATCACCATGTTCCGCCGGTTCATCTCAATCTCGCTGAGCACGTTGAGCCCTGCGGCGGCCACCATCCCGAACATGACGATCACACCACCCCCCAGAACGGGAAGCGGCATGGAGGCGATCACCGCGCCAATTTTTGGCACCAGCCCGCAGAGGATCAGGACAATGGCGCCAATCGTCACCACATGGCGGCTCATGATCCCGGTCATGCCGACAATGCCGACGTTCTGGCTGAAGGATGTGTTGGGCAGACCACCGAAGACGCCCGCGATGGCTGTGCCCAGACCATCCGCATAGGTGGCGCCGGAGATTTCCTCATCCGTCGCTTCGCGCCCCGCGCCTGCCTTGGTCGTGGCCGAGGTATCGCCGACGGTCTCAATCGCGGAGACAACGGATACCAGGGTTACGGCGATCACAGCGCCCAGCGAGAATTCAAACCCATAGGGCAACGGTGTGATAACCGTGAACCAGCTTGCATTGGCAACCGCTGAGAAATTGACCATACCCAGCATCAGCGCCAGCAGATATCCGACGACAAGACCGACAAGGATCGCGGCGTTCGACAGTGTGCCCTTTGTGAAGAACTTCAGCACCAGCGCGACGATCACAACCGACAAGGCCACGGACCAATGCATCAGGGACCCGAAGCTTTCCGCCTCCATCTGGAATGGCGCAGCTCCGCCTGCCGCATATTTGATCGCAACCGGGATGAGGTAGAGACCAATGGCGAGGATCACCAGGCCAGTGACCAGCGGCGGAAAGAGCCACCGCAGATGTCTGATGAAGGCGCCCAGCACGAAGTGGATGCAGCCGCCGATGATACAGGCGCTGAGTGCCACGCTGAGACCCTGCGTTGCTGCCACCCCGGCCAGAACCCCGACAAAGGCAAAGCTGGTGCCCTGCATGATCGGCAAGCGTGCGCCAACAGGCCCAAGGCCCACCGTTTGAAACAGCGTCGCGATTCCGGCAAACAGCATGGCCATCTGAATGAGATAAACCTGCTCGGGTCCACCAAAGGCGAGACCCGCCGCCCCGGCCACAATGATCGATGGCGTTACGTTCGAGGCGAACATCGCCAGCACATGCTGCAGGCCGAGTGGCACAGCCTGCGCCAGTGGCGGCGTTTGATCTGGGTCGCTGTAGGTGCCCGTGGTTATATCTGTCACGTCATGTCCCCGTGGTTCTTGGCCCGATTTTTTCGGCTCCAAGGTTTATGGAACCACTACATATGGCGGATCAAGCAAAACTTCTTCCAGATTGGGTGTATCGCCAATTCGGTCGATGACTGCAAAAATTCCGGGCGCCGCCAAGGGGGTCAGCACGCCATGCCAGATCTTACGGAAAAAATTGACCCCCTGATGTGGCTTGGTCAGAAACGCGCGCGGCACGCCCGGCGCACCGTTCTGATCTTCGGCGACAATCACCAGAAACGGGTTTTCAGTCATCGGAATGAACGCCTGGCTGCCCTCCGGGTGGCGTTCCATCAGAGATAGCGTGTAGGGCAGGCTGCGAGGTTCGGCGTCAAAGAGGCTGATGCCCGCGCGACCGTCTGTGCCAAAATCCAGCACCGCCTGGTCATGGTATCGCCCGCAGAGGCCCGCATTGATCATCTTGTCAGGGGTGCCTGCGCACTCCAGAACATCCCCGAAGGGCGCAAAAGCCTCTTTGGTCAGGTCTTCGCAGCGAATTTGGGGGCTCATAGCCGCACGTGACGGTTCACGTCCTTGTAAAGCAGATAGCGGAACGGCGCGTCGCCCGTTGCAATACAGGCCTGCGGACAGAAGGCGCGCAACCACATGAAATCGCCCGGTCCGACGCTGACCCAATCGGTGTTCAACAGGTATTCCGCAGTGCCCTGCAGCACATAA
Organism: uncultured Roseobacter sp.; assembly: GCF_947499265.1. GTDB lineage: Bacteria > Pseudomonadota > Alphaproteobacteria > Rhodobacterales > Rhodobacteraceae > Roseobacter. The sequence goes on from NZ_CANMNK010000001.1 coordinate 158,690, forward strand.
AGCCCGTGCTCCATTACATGGGTTTCGGCAAATGGAATGCGCCCCCCGGGTTGGAAGGTCACGATGTTCACATGGCAATCATGCGACAGGTCTTCAGGGTCAACGAACCGCGTGGTCGACCAGACCTCATTACAATCGGGCATCGGGGTTGCGGCCACGGCAGCGTCGGAGGTCACAAAGGCGCGGGGCACCTCGATGCCTGGCACGGGTTGATAGGATTTGCGTATCCAGTGAGTCTGAAAGGGCGCATCGCCACGGTTCCAGAGCGTCCAGTGATCCCCGGGCGGGATATAGGCATAGCTGCCGGGCGACAGCGGATGGATCACGCCATCGATGGTCAGCTCCGCAGCCCCACTCGCCACAAAGAGGATCGCCTGCGCCGAGATGTCCGGTTCCGGTGCATCAGACCCACCGCCCGGGGCAACCTCCAACGCATATTGCGCAAAGGTTTCGGCAAAGCCGCTGAGAGGTCGCGCCAGTATCCAGGCCCTTGTCTGCTGCCAACCCGGCAAGAAACTGGTGACGATGTCGCGCTGGGTCACAGCGGGCAGAACCGCGTAACTGGAGGTGAAAACGGCGGTGCTCTCAGGGTTTTCCGATTGATCCGGCAGGCCGCCGGGCGGGAATGCGTAGCTCATAAGATGGCCTCCAGACGTATCTCTGCAATGCGTTCAACCTGACGGCAAGCTTCGTCGAACTCCGTGTCGGTTTCATGATCCAGCCGCCGCTGGAACGCGCGCAGAATGCCAGCCTTGTCATGGTCTTTCACCGCGATGATGAAGGGGAAACCATGCTTTTTCACATAAGCCTTGTTGAGTTTTTCAAAACTGGCGCGTTCTTTATCTGTCAGCGCATCCAGCCCGGCGCTCGCCTGTTCTTTTGTGCTTTCCGCGGTCAGTCGTTTCGCCGCCGCAAGCTTTCCCGCCAGATCGGGGTGCGCGCGCAAGACGCCCATGCGTTCGTCAACGGTCGCACTGCGGAACATCCGCGCCAACGCGGAGTGCAAGCCAATTGCGGTATCATGCGCAGGCCCAAGTTCCAGATCAAAGGCGCGTTCGGCTATCCACTCGGAATGCTCAAAAATACCGCCGAACTTCTCCAGAAAATCGGCCTTTTTCAGCGCGGAGGGGCGCAGGCGTTTCCGGGGCGGGTGAACCTTGCGCCAATGCTCCGCGATTTCGATCCGACGCGGGCACCAAACACCCTCAAAGCCCTGAATGTAATCGATAAATCGTTTCAGCGCCTGCACGCGCCCGGGCCGACCAATGAGCCGACAGTGCAGGCCAACCGACATCATCTTCGCCGCGCCGGCAGCCCCTTCAGCATAAAGCGCATCAAACGTATCCCGCAGATACGCGTAGAACTGATCGCCCACATTGAACCCCTGTGGTGTGGCAAAGCGCATGTCGTTGCAATCCAGCGTATAGGGGATGATCAGCTGGTTGCGCCGCCCGATTTTGCTCCAATAGGGCAGATCGTCGTCATAGGTGTCCGAGATGTATTCGAACTGGCCGGTTTTTGCCGCCAGCGCCACGGTGTTGACCGAACAGCGCCCCGTGTACCATCCCCGCGGGCTTTCGCCTGTGACCTCTCCGTGCAGACGAATGGCCTCCATCATGTCGGCGGCTTCATCCGCCTCGGCATGATCCTTATAGTCGATCCACTTCAACCCGTGGCTGGCAATTTCCCATCCGGCCAATTGCATCGCCCGGACCTGTTCGGGTGCCCGCGCAAGCGCCGAGGCCACGCCATAGACCGTGACCGGCACGCCCGCGCCGGTAAACAGCCGGTGCAGCCGCCAGAAACCGGCGCGGGCACCATAGTCATAGATCGATTCCATGTTCCAATGCCGCTGACCGGGCCAGGGCTGCGCGCCAACAATCTCCGACAAAAAGGCTTCGGAGGCTGCGTCGCCATGCAGCAGGCAGTTTTCCCCACCCTCTTCAAAATTCAGAACAAATTGCACGGCAATACGCGCGCCACCTGGCCATGCAGCGTCGGGGGGATTGGCGCCATATCCTGAAAAATCACGGGGGTAACGCGTCACTGTTTATCTCCTGCGGCAGTGCAGCACCATTCAATACCGGCTGGCAGCGCGTTGCAATTCGTATCTGGGCCGGGCAGGTTGACCGCGACATTCCGCAAAGGAGCGCCCCATGGCCGAAGGATACCTGACCACGCATGTTCTGGACACCGCGCGCGGCTGCCCGGCGGCAGGCATCCGCATTCTGCTCTACCGTGTCTCCGGCAACAGCCACCGCAAAATCGCGGAGGCCGTGACGAATGCCGATGGCCGGACGGATCAACCGATCCTGGACAAGGCGGCTTTCAAGACCGGCACCTATGAGCTGATTTTCGAGGCCGGACCCTATCTGACGGCCAGCGGGGTTGCAGCCGAGGACCCGCTGTTTCTGGATACCATCCCGATCCGCTTTGGGATGTCGGAGGCCAACAGCCACTATCACGTGCCGTTGTTGCTGTCGCCCTTCGGCTATTCAACCTATCGCGGCAGCTAAGCCTCTTTTGCGGCGCCGCCACGGTGTCGGTGCGGGCCAAAGATGGCGGTGACGGCGAGGATCACGCCGGAAACGGTTGCAATCATCCCCGCCGCTGAGACGGACGAAGTGTACCCCAGCCACAGGGGGCCATAGCCCGCGATCACGTAGCCGAAAATGGCCGCGAGGGCCGCAAAGAGCACCGACCACGCCACCTGATGTTCCAACCGGTTGGTCATCAGCCGTGCGGCGGCCGGCGGGCAAATGAACATCGCGATCACGATGATGCTGCCCACGGCGTCAAAGGCAGCGACCGCCGCGATGGCGGACACGATCACCAGCGCCAAACCCAGGGGTTGTGTGCGCATGCCCATGGTTTGCGCAAACCCTTCATCGAAGGTGGAGATTTTCAGGGGCCGCCAGAACAGTGCGATGAATACCGCCACGGCCAGCAGCGCCGCCGCCATGCGCGGCAATTCCACCGGCAGGCCCGCCAATGCCACAGGGTCCAGTAGAGAGGCCCAGCCCGTCGCATCCAGCCAGATCAGGCTTTCGAGATTGCCAAAGAGCGCATGTTCGACGTCCAGATGCACCGATGAGGTGTCCGATTGCTCCAGCAGCAACACGCCCCCTGCAAACATGGTGGTAAAGACAACCCCCATGGCCGCCCCTGGCTCGATCTTCCCCAACCGGCGGATCGCCTCAATCGCGGCAACCGCGATGATCGCGGCACCAGCGGCACCCAAAAGCATGGGCCAAGTGGCAACGACCCCGGTCAGCAAAAACGCCACAACGATTCCAGGCAAGACCACATGGCTGATTGCGTCGCCGATCAGAGCCTGGCGGCGCAGGACCAGAAAATTGCCAGGCAAGGCGCAGGCAACCGCGACACAGATGCCGATCAGCAGCGGTGTCAGCGAGAGGGGGACGAATTCTGCACCCATCATGCGCCGACCCCTTGTGGTGCGGGAATGCGGCTGTCGATCTCGGTGATCTGATCGGGCGTCAACACGCGCTCAATCGGCGTCAGCCCGTCATAGTGGGCTGCGGCGGCCTCAAAACTCGGGTCGCGCCGGATCAATTGCCAGCGCATTTCATCCAGCAGCGCCTTGCCTGCGCGCCCCCGACCTTCCTCGGTTGGCACACCGTCCGGCAGCGCCCACCCCGCGCGGCGCAGCAAACGCAAGGTCAGGTTTTCATAGATCGGCTGGCCCTGCGCCAGCGCCAACAAGCCTTGCCGCAAGTGCACGCGGCGCTGGAATTTCCGGTGCCGGAGCACGGCGGCCAGAACGCCGCGTTGCGGTGCCAGCAACAGCGACACGAGAAAGATCGCAAACCCCACCAGGACGATGATCGGCCCGGTCGGCAAATCCGGCAAGGCAGCTGAAAGCGCGGCCCCCACATAAGCGGACACGCCACCTAGGAAGCCCGAAATCAGCACCACGTGATCGGTGCGTTCCGTCCAGAAGCGTGCGGTCACGGGGGGAATGATCAGCAGCGCCACGATCAGGATGAGCCCGACAATCTTGAGCCCCACAACCGTCACGGCAAGCACAATACCCATCATTGCCAGATCGGTTCGCGCCACGTTCTGTCCGCTTGCGGTGGCATATTCCGGATCAAAGGAGGCCAGCGTCAACGGGCGACGCAAGAGCATCACCAGCGCAAGCGTCAACGCCGCGGAAACGGCAATGATCAAAGCGTCAGACCGCAACATGCCCGCGGTGGAACCCAGCAGGAACCCCTCCAGCCCGGCCTGTTGGCCTGATTTCATGGTCTGGATCACCGTCAGACCCACGATGCCCATGCCAAAGAAAACCGATAGCACGGCCCCGATGGCGGCGTCTTCTGCCAACCGCGTCCGTGTGCTCAGCCAACTGACGCAGAGCAGCCCAATCGCGGCTGAGGCCGCAGCCCCTGCGAGCAGCCCCACAAGATTGCGGCCATCACCGCCAAAGGCGACCATCAGCATGAAGGCAATGGCCACACCGGGCAGCGTTGCATGGGAAATCGCATCGCTCACCAGCGCGCGTTTGCGTAGAAAGAGAAATGTACCGCCAACCCCTGCCGCCATGCCCAGCAGCATCGCACCCAATGTGACCAGGGTCGCATTGTACCCCAGTTGCAGTGACAACGCGTCGACGATCATGGCCTAGCCCAGCGTTCCGCTCAACTGGTCCATCTGTGCGCCCGCCAAACGGCCCCCGTAAGCGGCCTGCAGGTGTTCTTCGGTGAAAACGTCCTCGACCCGCCCTTCGGCCACCCGGCGGGTGTTGATCAGGAAGACATGGTCGAAATATTCTGCGACCGTGCTGAGATCATGGTGCACGGCCACAACCGTCTTGCCCGTATCCCGCAGTGACTTCAGAACCGCAATGATGGCCTTTTCGGTCGCGGCATCCACGCCCGCAAAAGGCTCATCCAGCAAATACAGATCCGCATCCTGCGCCAAAGCACGGGCCAGAAAGACCCGCTGTTGCTGGCCGCCCGAAAGTTCACCGATCTGGCGCGTGGCGAAATCTTCCATGCCCACGCGAGACAGGCATTCTAGCGCCTTTGCCCTATGCGCGCCACGGACCCGGCCCAGCAGACCCAGTTGCCGGTAGAGCCCCATCAATACCACATCGATCACCCGGGTCGGGAAATCCCAATCCACGCTGGCGCGTTGCGGCACATAGGCGATCCGGTCACGACAGGCGGCAACCGGCTGGCCGAACACGGTGGTCTGGCCCGCCAGAGGCTTGAGAATGCCCAAAGCAGCCTTGAGCAAAGTTGATTTACCCGCACCATTGGGTCCGATGATCGCGGTCATGGCCCCTGGCACCACGGTCATGTCGACCGAAAAAACTGCAGGCTTCTGACCATAGGAAACGGTGAGGCCCCGCACGGCCAAAGGGCTGGAGGACCGAGTGTCCTCCGCCGCTATAAATCCGTCACGGGTTGCAAGTGTCAGGTTCATTTCAGCTGCCCGCCGCCAGTTTGCCCAGACGCCCGCCTTCCGGCACGTCGGCGCCCAATGCCCGCGCGATGGTGGTCACGTTGTGATCGATCATGCCCAGATAGGTGCCTTCATAAGACCCCTCGGGCCCCATCGCGTCGCTGAAAAGCGCGCCGCCAATCGCAACGGTATGCCCGCGCGCCGCGGCACCTTCGACCAGCGCCCGCATGTTGCGGTCAGAGACGGAGGTTTCGACAAAAACCGCGCCGATGTCACGCGCCACAAGCGTTTCCACCAAATCAGAGATGCGGTTCAATCCCGCTTCGCTCTCCGTCGAAATGCCCTGAATGCCGATGACCTCAAACCCATAGGCCTGCCCGAAGTAGCCAAAGGCATCATGCGCAGTCAGCAGCACGCGTTGGTCAGCAGGCACCTTGGTCAGAGAGGTCTGCGCGTAGTCCGCCAAGGCGTCCAACTCCGTTAGGAAACCGTCGGCATTGGCCTGGAAAACCGCCGCGTCCCGGGGGCGCAGGGCGCTCAGCTCCTCAGCGACGGCAGTGACCACGTCGCGCCACAGGATCGGGTCCATCCAGACATGCGGATCGTACCGCCCCTCGTAATCCTCATGCGACAGCAGCACATCTTTGGGCAAGCTTTCGGCGACGGGCACAACGCGTGCTTTACGGCTGAGGTCTTCGAAGAATTGTTCCATTTGCGCTTCGAGATAAAGCCCGTGCCACAAGACCAGATCGGCGCGGGTCATGGCCACGATATCACTGCGCGTCTGACGATAGGCATGCGGGTCGACGCCCGGCCCCATCAGCGCCGTTACGGTCACCAGATCGCCGCCAACCCGGCGCGCCGCATCCGCGATCATGCCCGTGGTCGCAACGATGTTGATTTCGCCGGCAGCCTCGACGCGCATGGTCTGCGTGCTCAGAACGACGGCGGCGCCAAGACTCGCAAGCAGGCTGCGGCGTGAAAGATGATGTGAAGCGGTTTTATGTTCCATGCGAATGAATATGCGAGTCATTCGCAAGAAGTCAATGAGTTTGCGAATAATTCGCAAAAGCAAACTCGATACTCACGTCATTTTGACTAAAAATAGGTCATTCGGACCTGTTGGGCCGCCTGAAGCGGGTCATTCTATTCCTTCGGGGATGCCAATAACCCGCGTTGAAACGCGCCGGTGACGTCGCGGGCCCCTGCTTGCCAAGGCGTCCGGGCCATGCGATTTTGCAGCCAGCCCGATAAGGACACCCCTATGCTCAGCCAGACCAACCAGACTGTTTCGACCGCGGCCGCGCACCAATTGCCGCAGATCACCGAACCCAGAAATCCTGGCATGGCACTGGATATGGATTGGGTGCGCAGCCTGCAGGCAAACACCTCCGCAATCGAGCGGCGCGCCGCCAGCCTGCCTGCGCGCCGCTCGGTCAAAAAGCAACATCAGGCCGCCTGGTTGCTGCGGGCCGTGACCTGCATTGATCTGACCACCCTGTCCGGCGATGACACCGAAGACCGCGTTGCACGGCTTTGTGCCAAGGCCCGCCAGCCCGTTGCGCAATCCTTGCTTGATGCGCTTGAGATGGGGCCGATCACCACCGGCGCGGTCTGTGTGTATCACGACATGATCCCAGTGGCCGTGCGGGCGTTGGAGGGCTCCGGCATCCCGGTGGCGGCGGTGAGCACCGGCTTTCCCGCTGGCCTGTCGCCCTTTCATCTGCGGTTGACCGAGATTGAGGAAAGCGTCAAAGCCGGAGCCGCCGAAATCGACATTGTCATCTCCCGCCGCCATGTCTTGTCGGGCAACTGGCAGGCACTTTACGATGAGATGTGCGCGTTCCGCCGGGCCTGTGGCGATGCCCACGTCAAGGCGATCCTGGCTACGGGCGAACTGGGGTCCCTGCGCAATGTGGCGCGCGCCTCGCTGATCTGCATGATGGCGGGGGCGGATTTTATCAAGACCTCGACTGGCAAGGAAAGCGTCAATGCCACCCTGCCCGTGACCCTGGTGATGATCCGCGCGATCCGCGACTACTACGCGCGCACCGGTTTTCGCGTCGGCTACAAGCCTGCGGGTGGTATCTCCAAGGCCAAGGACGCCATCACCTACCTGGCGATGATCAAAGAAGAGCTTGGTGATCGCTGGCTGCAAAACGATCTTTTTCGTTTCGGCGCCTCCTCGCTGCTCAATGACATCGAACGGCAGCTCGAACATCACGTCACCGGCAGCTATTCCGCCAGCTACCGCCACCCGACCAGCTGACACGATTTGAAAGGGCCAAGGGCCATGACCGTCTCCGAAATTTTTGAAACGATGGACTATGGGGTCGCCCCAGAAAGCGCGGCGGAGGCACTGGCATGGCTGGTGGATCAGGGCGACCGGTTTGGTCACTTCATCGATGGCGCTTTCACCGACCCGGGCGCCGGTTTTGACAGCCGCAACCCCGCAAATGGCGAGGTCCTTGCCACCCTCACTCAGGCAACGCAGGCAGATGTGGATGCCGCCGTCCGCGCCGCCCGCAAGGCACAGGGCAAATGGGAAGGGCTCGGGGGTCCTGGCCGTGCGCGTTACCTCTACGCGCTGGCGCGTCTTTTGCAAAAACACAGCCGCCTTTTTGCGGTTCTGGAATCGCTCGACAACGGCAAACCGATCCGCGAAAGCCGTGATATCGACGTGCCGCTGGCACAGCGTCATTTCTATTTCCACGCGGGCATGGCGCAGCTGATGGAAGACGAGCTGCCCGACCGTGCAGCGCTTGGCGTCTGTGGTCAGGTAATCCCTTGGAACTTCCCACTGCTGATGCTGGCATGGAAGATCGCGCCCGCCCTGGCCATGGGCAACACCGTTGTGCTGAAACCGGCCGAATACACATCGCTCACCGCCTTGCTCTTTGCCGATATCTGTCGACAGGCCGGGTTGCCCAAAGGGGTGGTCAACATCGTGACCGGTGACGGCGCGGTGGGCGAGATGATTGTCGCTGCCGATGTGGACAAGGTGGCCTTCACCGGCTCGACCGCTGTGGGACGCCGCATTCGCGAGGCAACCGCGGGCAGCGGCAAGGCGCTAACCCTGGAGCTGGGCGGTAAATCCCCCTACATCGTGTTCGATGACGCCGATCTGGATTCAGCCGTCGAAGGGTTGGTGGATGCGATCTGGTTCAACCAGGGCCAGGTCTGTTGCGCCGGGTCCCGCCTGCTGGTGCACGAACCAGTGGCCGAAACCTTCTATGCGAAATTGCGCGCACGCATGGACAAGCTGCGTGTTGGGGACCCCCTCGACAAAAGCATTGATGTGGGCGCCATCGTCGATCCGGTTCAGCTCAAAGCCATCGCTGAGCTGGTCGCGGCCAATGCCGCCGGACACACCCATACTGCGGCCACAGAATTACCCGCCCAGGGCAGTTTCTACCCCCCCACCCTGATCACTGGTCTGAATCCCGCCGACACGCTGATGCAAGAAGAGATCTTTGGCCCCGTTCTGGTCTCAACCACTTTCCGCACACCGGCGGATGCCGTGGCCTTGGCCAATAACACCCGCTACGGGCTGGCCGCGACGGTCTGGAGCGAGAACATCAACCTTGCGCTCGACATTGCGCCGAAACTGGCCAGCGGCATTGTCTGGATTAATGGCACCAATCTGATGGACGCCGCCGCCGGGTTTGGTGGTGTGCGCGAAAGTGGCTTTGGGCGTGAGGGCGGATGGGAAGGTCTGTCAGGATACACCCGCCCCAAAGAGGCCGGGAAGCCCCTGAAAGAAATCCAGGCCTTCTCCGGTGAAGGTGCGCCAGCCGATCCCATCGATCGTACCGCGAAACTCTATGTTGGCGGGAAACAGTCACGGCCCGACAGCGGCTACTCCGCGCCCGTTTGGGGTAAATCAGGGGCTCTGCTGGGACATGTGTCGCTGGCAAATCGCAAGGATCTGCGCAACGCGGTCGAAGCAGCACAAGCCGCCAAAGGATGGTCCAAAACCACTGGGCATCTGCGCGCGCAGATCCTCTACTACATCGCGGAAAACCTCTCCGCCCGCGCAGATGAATTCGCCAAAAGGCTTGATGATATGCAGAGCGGCAAGGGGGGCCACAAGGAAGTGGACGCCGCCGTTAAACGCCTTTTCACCTATGCCGCCTGGGCCGACAAATACGATGGCCAGGTGCACGGCGTGCCCATCCGCGGTGTCGCGCTGGCCATGAAAGAGCCCATTGGTGTTCTCGGCGCCATCTGCCCGAACGAAGCACCCTTGCTGGGTCTCATTTCCTGCATGGCACCCGCCATGGCCATGGGCAACCGGGTTATCCTGAGCGCCTCGGAACCCTTCCCGCTCGCCGCAACCGATTTTATCCAAATCCTCGAAACCTCGGATGTGCCCGCAGGGGTCGTGAACATCCTCACCGGATCACATGCCGATATCGCGCCCCATATGGCCGCTCACATGGACATCGACGCGGTTTGGTCGTTTGGTGACAAAGGGCTGAGCGGCCAGATCGAGAAGGCTAGCGCCAGCAACCTCAAGCGCACCTGGGTCAACAACGGCATTGGCCGCGACTGGCTGGGTGCGGCGGGTCAGGGCAAAGAGTTTCTCGAAACCGCAACAGAAGTCAAAAACATCTGGGTGCCTTACGGCGAGTAAGACCAGATACTTGCGCCAACACTCGGCCCGCCCGGGCCGAGGACATGTCGTGGCGCGTCAGCGCCGCCTTTTGACAATAGGAACCGGTCAGTTTGCCGGTGTGCTTTCCAGACCGGCAGGCTGGCCAACCACCACGAAATGCAGACCATCAGGGTCAAGCAATTCCCCCGCAACACGCTTCACATCCTCCAGCGTCACCGCCTCAACCCGATCATTGCGCGTCGCAATATAGTCAATCGGCAGACCAGACATCTGCATGCCCACCATGATCTGCGCGATGGGGCCGTTACCGTCAAACCGCAATGGATAGGCGCCGGTCATATAGGTCTTTGCGTCATCCAGTTCCGCCTGTGTTACCCCTTCGGCTGCCGCCTTTGACCATTCTGCGCGGATCACCTCTATCGCCTGAGCGATCCGGTCATTTGCGGAGCTCACCGAGCCCAAATAGGTCGCGGCAAGGTCCTTTGGCACCAGGTAAGAATACACGCCGTAGGTCAACCCGCGCTTCTCCCGCACCTCTTCCATCAGACGGCTCTCAAAACCACCGCCTCCGAGAATCTGATTCAGCAGGGTCGCCGCGAAATAGTCAGGGTGCTCCAACGGGATGCCCACGTGACCGAACAAGGCAACGGACTGGGGGGTCTCGAAAGGCACAACCGTGACGCCACCCGGAATGGTGATCTCCGCCATCGGGGGCATTGGCGCGCCCTGCTCCGGCAGCCCGCTCAGCAACTCATCCATCAGTGCGGCGAGTCCTTCCGGCGTGATATCGCCCACGGCACCAATATAGATCCGGTCCTGCGCCAACACCGCCTTATGGGCGTCCAGCAGATCATCGCGGGTCAGAGCCGTCACGCTTTCCTCGGTCCCGCTCAAGGACGACGCATAGGGGTGATCCCCAAAGGCGATCTGGTCAAAACTGCGCCCGGCGATATCATTGGGATCTTTGGCCTCTGATCTGATGCCGGACAACACCTGTTGGCGCACCCGTTCTATCGCTTGCGCGTCAAATCGCGGCTCTTGCAGGGCGGCCCGCAGCAATTCAATCGACGCATCGCGGTTTTCTGTCAAAAACCGGGCGGAGACCGAAAGAGAATCGTCACTTACGTCAAACCCGAAACTTGTCGCCAGCGCTTCGGTTTCGCGCGCAAAAGCCCTCGCATCCATCTCCCCCGTCCCTTCTTCCAGCAGGCCGGTCATCAGGTTGATCGCGCCGCGTTTGCCGGGTGCATCAAGCGACGCGCCCCCCCGAAACCGGATTTCCAACGCGACAAAGGGGATCGAATGGTCTTCGACCAGCCACGCGGTCAACCCCGCATCAGACTTCACTTCCTTGATGTTTACTTCTGCAGCGGCAGGCAGCGCCAAAACCACAAGCGCGCAGAACGACAGGATTAAACGGATCATTGTGTCACCTCTTCACGCATCAACCAGCCCGTGACCGACGCACGCCTATCAAACACATCGCGCGCGGCCTGCATGATATCTTCCTCTGTCACAGCCTCCAGAATATCCGGCCAGGCCTTCACATCCTCGATGGTCAACCCGGAGGTCAGCGCCTGTCCATATCGGTTGGCAATTCGGTCCACATCATCCCGCGCGTAAATCTGATCTGCGCGGATCTGCAGCTTGATCCGGTTCAGCTGTTCCGGATCCACGCCATCGATCAGAAATTGATCCAGCGCGACGTCCATCGCATCCTCGGCCTCCTGCAGGCTCACACCCGGTCTTGGTACAACGATCACGTTAAACGTCGTGTCGTCCAACCGCACACCGCTGTAGAAAGCTGCGGAATAGGTGGCGATCTCTGTGTCGAACTGCAAAGCATCCGCCAGATAAGACGTTGTACCCCCGCCCAGAATCTCGGCAAGGAATGTCAGCGCCGCAGCGGTTTCCTGTGCGCCGGGATCCCGTTCTGGCGCCAGATAGGAGCGCCGCACGTAGGGTTGCGCCACGCGGGCATCCCGGAAAATCAACCGCCGCTCCGCGGTTTGCGGTGGTTCTTCGGTACGCAACCGTTCGGGCAGGTCGGGATTGGCTGGGATCACACCATAATACTTCTCTGCCAGCGTCCGAACTTCCTCGGGCGTCACATCCCCGGAGACCACAAGAATTGCATTGTTGGGCGAATAATAGATCTCGTAAAACCCCAGCGCGTCTTCCATATCCAGCGTTTGCATCTCATGCATCCAGCCGATGATCGGCACACCGTAGCGGTGGTTAAGATATTGCGCCGCGCTCAACTGCTCGCCAAAAAGCGCACCGGGGCTGTTTTCCGTTCGCTGATTACGCTCTTCGATGATCACGTCCCGTTCGGTCAGAATGTTCTCTTCGGTCAGTCGGATATTGCGCATCCGGTCAGCTTCCATACGCATCATCAATTCCAGCCGGTCGGCTGCAACCCGCTGAAAATAAGCCGTGTAATCGTATGAGGTGAACGCGTTGTCGCGCCCGCCATTGCGCGCCACGGTCGCAGACAGCTCGCCCGCTTCCAGCGTGTCCGTCGCCTTGAAGAGCAGATGCTCCAGAAAATGCGCGACGCCGGAGGACCCGACCGGCTCATCGGCAGAGCCCGCTTTGTACCACACCATATGCTGAACAACGGGCGCACGATGATCTTCGACGACAACCACCTGCATGCCGTTATCTAGTTTGAACGTCGTCACCGCCTCTTCGTCGGCGATCAGGAAACCGGGTAAAAGCGCAAAGACTACAGCAAAAACAGGCAATCGGATCATGGGCCGTCCTTTATGTGATCAAAGACCAAAGCATGACCCTCGAAATACGCCACAAGGCCAACGGTTCAAGACCGTTGTCACGAATGTGAGGGATGTTCGCTGAAAAATTGGTTAATTCAGCGGTGGATAGCTTGGTGTTTTCGCCCCGGCGCGGCGCCAGAGGTCTGCCGTGGCTTCGGCATCCAGCCGCTGACGACGGTAGGCCCGATTGTAAAGATCTTCCGGGAAGAGACGATATTGCGTGAAACGTGACTGCCGACGGCGGAACTCCGCGTCTTCGCGCGCCAGATCCTGACGGATATCGGGCGTCACACCAAACCGGCTGGCGGCTGTCACCAACGCGCCGTCAGACGCGGGGATGGCGGTCCCCTGCGAGGGGCGGCCCCCCAAGGCCACCACGGCGTCGCTATTCGGGTCCACATCCGTCAGGTTCCCCTGTCCCGGTGTCGGTGTCGGCAACGCGGTCAGATCATCGGGCGTTTGCAATTCGGCCTTGGGTTCAACGATGAATTCATCGGGTCCACGCGAATTCGACCGCAAATCGCGCAGGCCTTGATTGGCGCAGGCGCTGACACATGCAGTTATCAAAATGAGGGCCAAAATCCGGCTCATATCAGGTCTCCTCGCGAACAACTCGTTGATACGCCATGCATATGGGCAATGTCACTGGCCTTTTTTGGGCTTGGTCTTGGGGTCGGGCGTCAGAAACACCAGCGCAATCGCACCAGCGAAAATAAACACATCCGCCAGATTGAAAACAAACGGATTGTTGATGCCACAACAGGACATGTTCAGAAAGTCCAGCACATAGCCATAAAGCAACCGGTCCAGCACATTTGCCAGGGCCCCGCCGACCAGAAGACCCGCCCCAATCTGGGGCCAGACCCCCAAATTCTGCCGCCAGGCCCAGATGACAACCGCACAAGAGATCACAAGGGCCAGGGCAATCAGCACCCACTTGCTGGCATCCGGCGCATCACCAAAGAGGCCAAAATTGATGCCCCGGTTTTCGCCGTAGCGGAAATTCAGGACGGGCGGCAGCACATCGATGTCGCGAATGCGCCAAAGCTCCATCACATGGATCACAAGGTATTTACTCGCCTGATCAAGGATAAATGCCGCCAGAGCAGCCCAACCGAGGATGCGCATGATGCGTCCTTTCTCAGTGCCGGAAATGGCGCATGCCGGTGAAAACCATCGCGAGACCGGCGTCATCCGCCGCCGCAATCACATCATCATCCCGCATTGAGCCGCCAGGCTGGATCAGCGCCGTGGCCCCGGCCTCCGCCGCCGTGATCAACCCGTCCGCGAAAGGGAAAAAGGCGTCCGACGCCACGACCGACCCTTGCGTCAGGGGGGCGGGCAGACCCATCGCGTCCGCCATATCTTGCGCCTTGCGCGCGGCAATGCGCGTGCTGTCCACGCGGCTCATCTGTCCGGCACCAACACCAACAGTCGCGCCGTCCTTGACGTAGATAATCGCGTTGGATTTCACGTGTTTCGCCACCGTCCAGGCAAAAAGCAGATCAACCATTTCCTGATCCGAGGGCTGACGTTTCGTGACAACCTTCAGATCATCCATGGCAACGCGCCCCACATCCTTGTCCTGCACCAGATAGCCGCCCGACACCTGCCGCACCGCCAGTGCCGCCGTCGCAGGGTCTGCCAGCCCATCGGTTGTCAGCAGACGCAGGTTCTTCTTCTGGCTAAAAATATCCATTGCACCGGCATCCGCGCCGGGCGCAATCACCACTTCTGTAAAGATGCCGGTGATCTCTTCGGCAGTGGCTGCGTCCAGGGGCTGGTTCAACGCGATGATCCCGCCAAAGGCCGAGGTGCGGTCGCAGTCAAACGCCCGTGTGTAGGCCTCGGCCAGCGTCGCGCCCCGCGCCACGCCGCAAGGGTTCGCGTGCTTGATGATCGCACAGGCCGGACCCTGCGCAGGGTCGAATTCACTGACCAGCTCAAACGCCGCATCGGTGTCATTGATGTTGTTGTAGCTAAGCTCCTTGCCCTGATGCTGGGTTGCGGTGGCCACGCCGGGGCGCGCCGAGCCGTCGGTATAGAAGGCCGCCTGCTGATGCGGGTTTTCGCCGTAGCGCAGCGATTGCGCCAAGGCACCGCCAAAGGTCCGGCGCCGCGGTGTGCCGTCCACCTCACCCGCCATCCATGTGCTGACCGCCGTGTCATAGGCTGCGGTGCGCGCATAGGCCGTCTGCGCCAACCGCTGACGCAACGCATATGTCGTCTGCCCGTCCTGTGCGGCCAGCTCGTCCAGCACGGCGCTATAATCCTCCACATCCACGACCACCGTGACAAACCCGTGGTTCTTCGCCGCCGACCGGATCATTGCAGGCCCGCCGATATCGATGTTCTCGATCATTTCGGCATAGGGCGCGCCCTTGGCCAAGGTGGCCTCAAACGGATAGAGGTTCACCACCACCAGATCGATAGGCCCGATGTCATGCGCCTGCATGGCTGCCACGTGATCATCGTTGTCGCGCAACGCCAGCAACCCGCCATGCACCACCGGGTGCAGGGTCTTCACGCGCCCGTCCATCATTTCCGGAAATCCGGTCACGTCGGCGACGTCACGCACCTCCAGCCCGGCATCGCGCAGCGCTTTCGCGGTCCCGCCGGTGGAGAGCAACTCCACCCCACGCGCGGCCAGAGCCTGGCCGAATTCCACCAGCCCCGTCTTGTCGGACACAGAAAGAAGTGCGCGGCGCAGCGGAGCGAGGTCGGTCATGGGTGTCAGGTCCTTTGAGGCTATTCGGTCAGATCAGGCGTATCCTGGCTCAGATCCCGCACGCCAATCGCAGTTTCCTGCGCCTTGGACAAGGACCAGCGGACACGCGTGGCGTATGACATAGCCTTACCCGAAAGGACAATCTGATTTGCACCGCGCGGCTTCAATCGCCCGGTTTCCAGATAAACCGAAGGCTGCAGGCTCAGATTTTGCCCGCCATCGTGGCGAAACACCCAGATCTCACCGCTTTTCAAGGCCATGGACACCGCCGCCCCGCCCAGATCGAGCGTCGCATCCACCTCCGGGTGCAAATGGAACCTGATGTCAAAGGCGATCCCCTGCAGCTGCGTCGCATCCAGCGCCAGGTCGAGCCGGCGTTTTTCGCCATCATCAAGCGCCAGCAGCATGTCTTCCCCCGCCATCGCGCGACCGTCGAATGTCATCTCCAGCGTGCGTGCATGGGTCAACCCATGGGTGCTGGCAAATCCGTTGTGACCGCCCTGAAACCGCAACCCGTCGCTGACATGGCCAATCTCGATCGGTACCTTGGTTGGGGCCTCAATCAATTCCTCGCGTCCGGTGGCCCGGTCCACATCCCCCAGACGCGCGCTGGAATAGCCATCCAGCGACAGCGTGGAATGCGACGGTGTGGCCCGCCCGGCACGGCGCCACTCCGGCCCGAATGACCGACCCGAGCCGCAGTTGACAACCAGCGGGCGCCGCCCCGAGGTCAGTTCAAGCGCAAGGGTCGAAGCATGGGCATTATAGGACGCGCGGCCTTTGGGCGGCTTGCTGGCATCGATGATCACGCTGGTGCGCCCGGCGGAGAGCCGCGCAAAGCCCATCGACAGCCCATCCGGCTGCCGGGTCTTGACCTTTGCCTGCGCCAGCGCGTGATCCAGCCACCCCTCGGGCCCGCGCCCGCCCCCATGGAACCGCGCCAGCGCGCCATCGGCGTGACGCAATGTGCGCAGCGTTGGCGCAATCCGTTCAATGGCCTCCAGATGTTCCTCAGGCGTGGCATGCCCCGCATCTGACAGTGCCGCCGCCGCCCATGTCAGCAAGGTAAACACGTCCAGCAATTCTTCGGGGTTGCGCGTCGGCAGACCGCCCTGATGATCGATCTGCGTGCTGCATTCCCGGGCCAGCGCATTCACCGCCGGCATCGCCACCGTCTCCATGCCTTCCAGCGAAAGCCCCGCGTAGATCAGCCCGGTCAGAGCCTCGAACCGGGGTAACCCACTTGCCGCGCCATGCCAGCGTTTGGCCAGAAAATGGGTCTGCTGATGCAGGCTGCGGTAAAATACATCGCTGTCGGGGGCGTCATTACCCTGCAGCATGAAGAGTGCGTGGTTGATCCAGCGGATGAGCCGCCGTCCCGTCAGATCCGGTGTCCAGCCCGCACCGCGCCCCCTGCCATAGCGGTCGATCCAGCCCCACAACCAGCGCCGCGCCGCCGCCCTTGCGGGCAGGTCTCCCACTGCGGCCAGATCGTCCAGCCAGGCAAAGCCATGAATTTCCTGTTCATAGTCAACGTTGGGGGCAGGCAGGTCCCAGAGGTCTATGTCCTTGTGCTCCAAGAGGTGACCGGCAAAGAGAAAATTCCCCGCCAGCAGTTGCCGCCCCTTGGCAAAGCTCCCGATTGTGCGGGGTTCTGGTGAGGATACAAACCCCACAGCCTGCGCGCGCATCCGGCCCGCACGCGCAGCGTGCCAGCGGTTTAGAAAATGCACCTTGCGGGCGGCAAAACTTCTGGTTTCGGACATGTGGGTCTCTGCCTGGGCGCGCTCTGACGGCGCTTTGCGGCATGTTAGCGCGACAGGTTGAGCGAGTCACCGGAATATATTTGATGTCGTCAGATTTTGCCCGCTGCAGCGCATTGTATTCATCCAGTCTTGCGCAAACACACCATGTAAAAGCCATCCATGCCGCCGAGATCAGGCCACAAGTCGGGCCGCAGCCGCAACCCGCCTTCGGTTGTGCGCCATGCCGCGTCAACGCCGGGGCGGTCGAGCGCTGCTTCGTCGGTCTGCATATCCGCATGGCGCGCCAGGGCCTCATCCGCCTGCACTTCACCTTCATCCGGCAGCAGCGAACAGGTGCAAAAGACCATGCGCCCGCCCGGTTTCAGCAGGGACCACGCGTGATCGATCAATTGCGCCTGCAGGTCGATCAGATCCGCGAACTCCGAGCCATCTTTGGCGTGGGGCAAATCCGGATGGCGCCGGATCGTGCCCGTCGCAGAACAGGGCGCATCGAGCAGAATGGCGTCATATTGACCGGTCGTCTCGCGCGCGTCCTCAACGATCAGGCGCGCCTTGAGGCCGGTGCGCGCAAGGTTTTCCTTCACCCGTGCCATCCGGCCCGCAGAATCGTCAACGGCGGTGACATCGGCACCAGCAGCGGCCAGTTGCATCGTCTTGCCACCTGGTGCAGCGCAGAGATCCAACACGCTTTCGCCCGGTTGCGGCGCAAGGATCTGAACCGGCAAAGCCGCCGCCGCATCCTGCACCCACCACTCGCCTGCGGCAAAGCCCGGCATCGCGGACACCTGCCCGGGCTCCTGAACCCGCACGGACCCGTTGGGGAGAACAGTGCCCCCCGTTGCTGCCGCAACCGCCGCCACATCGTTTTTGGCAGTTAAATCCAAAGGCGCACCGGCAAAATGCGCGGCTTCCATGGCCGTCATCGCCTCCGGCCCCCAGGCCTGAACCAACGGCCCGCGCAGCCACTTGGGCAGTCTTGGCGACCGCAGCGCGTTCCAGGCGTCGGGTCCATCCGCCGCGATTTTGCGCAAAACCGCGTTTGTCAGCCCCTTCAGATGGCCCAACCGGTTGTGACGCGACACCAGCTCAACCATCGCATTCACAACACCATGCGCCGCCGCGCCCTGACAGAGTTCAACCGTGCCGACACGCAGCGCATTGCGCACGGTCAGGGGCGGGTATTTGTTGAGATGTTTTTGCAAAAGCCGATCTGCGCGCTCCAGACCACGCAATGTATCCTGAGCCAGTCGCGCGGCACGCGCGCGGTCCTCCACGGGTAACTTGTCGAGAACCCCCGCTCCCATCAGCTCCGACATCAGCCGCCCCTCGCCCAATATCTGGTCAAGCAGGTAAACGGCGCTTCTGCGTGCCGGAACGCCGGTATCGGACATCTCAGTGGCTCCTTTGGTGGTGGCGGGTTGTCTGCGCCAATGTGCGGCGTATATCAAGGGCAGACCCATCGGAAAGTGACCAAATGGCTGACGACGCAGAAAACCATGAGCCACCTCAACTGCCCCCAGCGGCGCAGCGCGCATTGGCTGAAGCAGAAGAACGCCGCAAAAAAGCCAAGGCGCTGGATTTGCCACCCGAGCTTGGTGGGCGCGATGGGCCGGAACCTGTGCGCTATGGGGATTGGGAGAAAAAGGGACTGGCGGTAGATTTCTGAAACGCGCCCATTGCAGCGAACGCCAGTGCCCGGAACGGGCGTATCGTGTACGCGCACAGCGCGTTCCTTTGGATCAAGATTGCGTTAAATCACTTCAGGCGAAATTCAGCGGAATCGCCAGCGCCTTTGTCAGATGTGAACTTGATGCGGTTGTCCTTGGCCTGAACTTCCTGGCAATTATATCCCAAGGCGTCACCGCCCCAAAAAAGGTCGCGACAAAAATACCCCTCGCGCCACGTCCAATTCCCCGACACGGCCCAAGCCGCGCCGATACCGGAGATCTCGCCTTCGGGCGATACTTCCAGCTTAACAAAGGGACGCCGCAGCTCTTTGCCTGAAATCAGCGACACAAACTGCGCCTCGCTGTCCACCTTGGTGAATTCAGCCGCCGCAGACGTCCCGATCGCAAGGGCGATACTCGCAGTCATCAAGAAAGTCAGGCGCATCTTCACAAGCTCCGTATATGTGCTTTAAGAGAGATACGTGGCGCAGACCCATTTGGTTCAAAAACAATGCCTGCCACCAGCAAATTATTGCTCAGACAGCCCCAGCACATCGAGCATGTCATAATGCCCCGGCGCTTTGCCCTGCGTCCAAAGCGCGGCCTTCAAAGCGCCGCGCGCAAATACCGACCGATCCGAGGCCACATGCCGCAGGGTGATGCGCTCACCCGCTGCGGCAAACATCACGTCGTGCTCGCCCACGATGTCGCCACCGCGGATGGCCACAAATCCGATCTCACCGCGCCTGCGCGCCCCGGTAATTCCATCGCGCGCCCGGTCCGAGACATCCTCCAGCACAACACCGCGGCCTTCGGCGGCGGCTTCACCCAGCATCAACGCGGTGCCCGAGGGCGCATCGACCTTTTGGTTGTGGTGCGCCTCGATCACTTCGATATCGTAATCTTCGTCCAGCGCCGCAGCCACCTTTTTGGTCAATTGCACCAGAAGGTTGACACCCAGGCTCATGTTCCCGGCCCGCACGATCAGCGCACCCTCCGAAGCAGGGGGCAGCTCCGCAATCTCATCTGCGGTCATGCCGGTCGTCCCGATTACATGCGCCACATTGGCCTGCGCTGCGGCTCTGGAAAACGCAATCGTGGCTGCAGGTGCCGTGAAATCGATCACGACGTCAGCGTCACCGAGCACCTCGGCGATATCTTCAACCACCTTCACGCCGGTCTCAGCGCCCCCCATTGCCGCGCCCAGATCGCGCCCCAGCCAAGCGTGACCAGATCGCTCAACAGCCCCGACCAAATGCGCTCGTTCCGAAGCCGCGATGGTCTCGACCAGCATCTGGCCCATACGGCCGGAAACGCCTGTCACCACCATTCCCATCGACTTGCTCATGCCATGCTCCGTTTTCCGCTGAACCCGCCCTGCTTATCGCGACAGCACTTGCTTGGCAAAGGGACGATGACCGCTTAGATGACCTCTATGGGAAAGAACAAGTTTCACGAGGGCGCAGGCCCCTCACAAAGACAACTCAGAGTTGGAGAGCTGATCCGGCGTGCCCTCTCTGATGTGCTGGCACGCGGCGATGTGCACGACCCGGAGCTGAACCGTTTGTCGATCACGGTGGGCGAAGTGCGCACCTCGCCTGATTTGCGGATTGCGACCGCCTACGTGTTGCCTCTGGGAGGACAGGGCCGGGATGAGGTGATCGGCCTGCTGGCGCGCAACAAGGGCGAGCTGCGGCGCGTTGTCTCCAAGAAGCTGTCGTTGAAATTCGCCCCCGATCTGCGCTTCCAGCTCGACGAAACGTTCGACCGGATGGATGAGACGCGCGAAATGCTCAACCGCGAGGACGTGCGGCGCGATACGGGCAACGATGCGTCCGAGGAGCGTGGCCCGGAATGATGCGCTTGGCGTTGGCTGGGGCTCTTGCCGTCATGGCGCAGACCGCCGGGGCCGTTGAGTGCCAGTCCATCACTTTCGACGACACGCAATACACGGTGTGCGAGGTGGATGCCGCGCAAGAGGATCTGCAACTGTTTCTCTACGATGAAACGGGCGCGGTTCTGGGACACTTTCTTGCCATCGACCGCGCGCTGGCGCCGGAGGGCAAGCAGCTGAGTTTTGCCATGAATGCGGGCATGTATCATGAAGACCGCGCGCCGGTTGGTCACTACCTCGAAGATGGCGAGGAAGTCATGCGCGTGATCGAAAGCGCCGGGCCGGGCAACTTCGGGTTGCTGCCGAACGGTGTTTTCTGTCTGCGCGAGGGCCGTGCGGACGTCTTTGAGACATCTGACTATGTGCGTGACGCACCTGCCTGCGAGGATGCCACCCAATCCGGCCCGATGCTGGTGATCGACGGGGCGCTGCATCCCCGGTTTCTGGCCGATGGTACCTCGAAATTCATTCGCAATGGCGTCGGCACCTCTGCGGACGGACAGCGGGTGGTCTTTGCCATCTCTGACGCACCGGTGAATTTCTACGATTTTGCGCGGCTTTTCCGGGACCAGCTGAAAACGCCGAATGCGCTCTACTTCGACGGCAATATCTCGCGGTTGTATGCGCCGGACCTGAACCGCAATGACATCGGGTTCAGGCTGGGTCCAATCGTCGGCGTTGTCGCCCCGTCGGAATAGGCGAAACACGAATCGATCGCGGCGAAAGACTGCAGAGGCGCGAAAAACCTCTGGCCCCGCAGGCATTCGATCGCTATGGGGCCTGTCGCAGAACCAATGAGGACACCATGGGACGCAGACGCAATGGCAGAGAGATTTCCGGCTGGCTGGTTGTGGACAAACCCGCCGGGCTGACCTCCACGGCGGTGGTCAACAAGGTGCGTTGGGCGCTGGATGCCAAGAAAGCGGGGCACGCGGGTACGCTTGACCCCGATGCAACGGGTGTTCTGGCGGTGGCCCTTGGGGAGGCCACAAAAACCGTGCCCTACATCACCGATGCCCTCAAAGCCTATGAATTCACCGTCCGGCTTGGTCAGGCGACCAATACAGATGACGCTGAGGGGGAGGTCATAGCTACCAGCGATCTGCGCCCGACGGATGATGAGATCAAAGAAGTCTTGAGCACATTCATTGGCGACATCGAGCAGGTGCCGCCGCAGTTTTCCGCCGTGAAGATCGATGGTGAGCGCGCCTACAAACGGGCCCGTGATGGCGAGACCATGGAGATTGCCGCCCGCCCGCTCTATGTCGACAGTCTGCTGTTGATCGACCGACCGGATGAAGATCACGTGACCCTGGAGCTGACCTGCGGCAAGGGCGGCTATGTGCGGTCCATCGCCCGCGATCTGGGGAACGCGCTTGGATGCTATGGCCATGTGCGCGAGTTGCGACGCATCTGGTCCGGCCCCTTCGAGGCCGACGACGGCATCACGCTGGAACAGATTGAAGAGATCGCCCGCACCCCGGCGCTCGACAGCCACCTGCGCCCGGTTGAAGAGGCCTTTGTCGACATGGCCGAGGTCAAGGCCACGCCAGAAGGAGCCACGCGCCTGCGCAATGGCAATCCCGGCATGGTTCTGGCAGTCGACGTGGACTATGGCGAAGAGTGCTGGGCCTCCTACGACGGGCAGGCTTTGGCCATCGGGCGCTACAAATCCGGCGAGCTGCACCCGACACGTGTGCTGAATATAAAGAACTGATCGGTTCCGAATATTACAATCTGTCGCAAACCTCGCGCCGATGTCAGCGGATTTCGGGGTTTGTTACAGAAATTATTACGATAATCAGCCTCTCGGTAAGCCCTGTGTGAGGAGACTGCACATCGCAGGCGCGCACTGCCATATCGGGGTCAGACGCAAACTTCTGATCCAACATGGAGATACCGACATGCAACGCACACTGCTCTCGATCCTCACCGCCGGCGCCTTTGCCACCATCGCATTCGATACCTTTGGCCAAGCGCTCAGCCCGCTCTTTGGCTACGCCAAACTGGCCCCCGTTGGCCTTGCCGGTGCCACGCTGAAATCCGTCTTTGGCGCTGCACCTTCCGGCGCGGCCTACCTGCTGCACACGGTCACGGGTCTGCTCTTCTATGTCATCGGATATTTCGCCATCGCCCGGCCGATCCAACGGGCGGTTCTGCCGCAATTGCACTGGAGCATCACTGCGGCGGTCTATGGCGTGGCACTATGGGTCTTTGCCCTTTACGGCATGGCGCATTTGGTCGCAGGCATGAAACCGTTCCTCGGCTTCACCGGCATCACCTGGGTGGCGCTCTGGGGTCACGTGGTCTACGCGCTTGTCGCCGCCGCCGTGCTGGAACTGCGTGGCGAGGTGTTTGACCTGCCCCGCAAGCGTGTTGCCGCTCTGGGATAATCACGGGCTAAACTGCTACACAGGTCGCCCCGACCGGGCGGCCTTTTTTGCGCTCTTGCCATGGATTGACCACGCTGGCATCACCCGCGCATGCTGATCCGAACCCATGAAGACGCCGAAAAATGGTCCGAAGCGGTCTATTCAGACTGCGGGGCCTATCGCTACAGCCTCACCCGGGTGTGGGACGGCAATGGCCCTCGCGTGAACTTCGTAATGCTCAACCCGTCGAAGGCGGATGAGGTCAGGAACGACCCGACGGTGGAGCGGTGTGAGCGGCGCGCACGGCATCTGGGGTTTGGGGCCTTTCGGGTCACAAATATATTCGGTTGGCGCGACACGGATCCATTTGCCATGCGGCGCGCCAAGGCGCCGGTTGGCCCGGAAAACGATGACCTCCTGCTCGCGGCCGCCCAATGGGCGGATCAGATCATCGCCGCCTGGGGGGTGCATGGCGCTCATCGGCAGCGCGGGGAACAGGTCGCGCACCTGCTGCGCCAGGCAGAGATTAGGATGTTCCATCTGGGTCTCACCAAGGAGGGGCACCCGCGCCATCCGCTCTATCTGCCATACGCCAAACAACCAGAACCCTGGATCGCTGCGGACGGGCATTAACCTGTTGGTGAGGATTTCTGCCTAAAAAAGCGCATAAGGGTGCGTAAGTGTCGGCAAAATTACCGGTTTGATGCGTTGTGTGGGTTGCGAAGAAAAGGTGTTGAGTCATGCTGTGGTTGGCTGGTTTGATGGGGTTGGCCGGTGTCGGCGCGGCGTCTTTTGTGGGTCTGAAGTCTTCTGAAATCGAAGAGGAAGACGAAGTGCTCGAAGCAGAAGAAATCCAAGGTGATGGTGCCAACGACATGCTGCAAGAGATTCACACGCAAAGCGACGCCGCTGGCGGTTTGTTGGCCTCGGGAACCGAATTCGTTGAAACAGAAGCTGCCCCGGCCTCCACCACAACGGAAGGATGGGGCGACGACATCCTGAACGAGGTTATGGGGGAATTCGACACAGCAGAAGGCCCCGCCACGCCCGAACCGGGCACCACAAACGTTCAGCCCTTGATTTTGCAGGATCCGATCCCGGACGAGCTAGAGGAGGAAAACGCCTTTGACCTCTCTCTGTCCGACTGGATCACCGAAAGATCGGGTGCCGAAATCCTGGATTACTCCGCGGAGACAGAAAGCCTGATGCTGGTTTGGGACGACACGGATGCGGGGACCATCGAACCCGACGTCGATGTTGCACCGGATCCAGACGATCCGGAGGTCATGCAGGTTTCGATGAATGGCGAAAACGTGGCCGAAGTATATGGCGATGCGGAGATGAGTGTTGCCGATCTGACGCTGATCCCGTTGAGCTCCGCCATCATCATTGGTCTGGCGCCCGCAGTGGCGAACTTCCGGACGCAAAGCCGCGCGGTCTGAGCGCAGGATTTCACGATTCAGCATTTGCCATTTCCCGGTGCTGCGTCTATACGCGCGCATCGCCATCGGGAATCTATTGTCTTTGGCGATATCTCCACGGGCCTGTGCTGGACGACATCCCGGCCTGCGCCATTCCTGAAACTCTTTTGAAAAGGAGACCCCGATGTCGATTACTGCTGAAGAAAAAGCCCGCGTCATGAAAGAATTCGCAACCAAAGAAGGTGACACAGGCTCGCCCGAAGTTCAGGTTGCTATCCTAAGCTCGCGCATCGCGACGCTGACAGAGCACTTCAAGACGCACAAGAAAGACAACCACGGCCGCCGTGGTCTGCTGAAGATGGTCGCAACCCGTCGTAAGCTTCTGGATTACACCAAAGCCAAGGACGAAGCGCGCTATCAGGATCTCATCAAGCGTCTGGGCCTCCGGAGATAATCCCGGAGACAAATCGCAGCGCGATTTTCTCCGAGTGCGGACAAGTGGGTTTGCGTGGCAAACCTGCGGTCCGGCAGCCGGTTCAGTTTGAGAGCAAGCCACGCCCCATCCGGCGTGGTTTTTTTATATGCAAACAGACCTTTACCGCGGCAGGCGCCACCCTATGATCCGCCCATGTTGACCTTCGCCGCTGCCGTCTTCTTCCTGATGATCACACCCGGGCCCGGCGTCCTCTCCACCGCAGGCGTGGGGGCGGCTTTTGGCGCGCGTGTCGGCACACGCTACGTTGTGGGTCTCTTCATCGGTACCAATCTCGTCTGCGTGGCCATCGTCAGCGGGTTGACCGCCGCGATACTGGCGGATGATCGTCTGCGCACCATCCTCTTTGCCGCCTCCATCGCCTATCTGACCTACCTTGCCTTTCGCATCGCCTTTGCGGGCAGCAGGATCGCGTTTATCGAGCGGGCAAGCCCGCCGGGTATCGTCGGTGGCATCATGTTGCAGGCCATCAACCCCAAAGCCTATGCCGTCAATACCGCTCTCTTCACCGGCTTCGGTTTCTGGGCCCAGAATCTGACCGTTGAGATCGCCCTGAAATTCCTGATCGTGAATGCGATCTGGATTCCCATTCACTTCACATGGCTCTGGCTTGGCATCACCCTGCGCCGCATGAATCTACGCCAACGCACCCAACGCATGATCAACATCGCCATGGCACTCTCGATGATGACGGTGGTTGTCCTGGCGGCCCTTGCCCAGATCTGAGAGCGTTGGACTTCCCCGAAATGACCTCGTAAACCAATGCGGGTCGCGCAACTGAAAACATGGGATCATCGATGCTTGTGCTTTTCCAGATCATCCTTGGCAGTGCGGTGCTTTTGATCTGCGCCATGCTGCACATCCTTGTCATCGCAAGGATGATCCGTCACCTGCGCACCCATGAATACTTCTCGCCGGACAGGAGCACGCGCTATCAGATCGTGACGGTCTGCCTGCTGTTTCTGGTCCTGCTCGGCTCCCACACGGTGCAAATCTACATCTGCGCCTTTTCGCTTTGGGTGATCGGCGCATTGCCCGGATATGAAGCACCGATTTACTATTCACTCGTCACCTATACCACCGTGGGCTATGGCGACGTGGTGCTCAGCCCCGGGTATCGGATCAAGGGCGCGATGATTTCGGTCACCGGTATTTTGATGTTCGGCATGACCACCGCCTTTGTTGTTGGCCTTTTTTCCCGCATTCTGGGCGAAAAAGAAGTGTGACGCCGACCCGCGCGGCGCTACCTCCCAGACATGTGTGATCTGCCGCGTCTTGCACTTTCCGTGCGCCAGCCTTCCGCCTGGGCGATCATTCACGGCGGCAAGGTGGTCGAGAACCGGTCGCTGGGAGCGATCCGGGCGGGCCGGATGGTGCCGGGCCCCATCTGCATCCATGCCGCCACGGGCCTGAAAGAAGATGAGTTCCGCTATCTGCACTGGCGGTTGGCCCAGCATGGCGTGGCTTGTCCCAGACCGGACGCGCTGATCCGCGGCGCAATCATCGGCACGGTTGAGGTGACTGAGATCATCACCGAAAGTGACAGCGAGTGGTTTGGCGGCGAGGCGGGGCTGCTGCTGTCGAACCCCAAGGCCATCGACCCCATCCCTGCCAGCGGGGCGCTGGGGTATTTCGAATGGACGCGCGGTCAGGATTTTGCGCCGGTGAAACCCTGGATGCGACGGTTCGACCGCGCCAATGCCGATCTGGCAACGGGTGAGCTTTTTCCGGACGCGCAGCCCTCCTATAAAAAACCACCGCAAAGGCCTTGGCGCAAAGGCTGAACCTTGCGTAAAGCGTCCCTTTCCAAGCCCCCAATTCTCGTGTACGTACGCGCAATCTGAAAGCCGGCGCCCGGACCTCAGCGCCAGATAAATAAGATACCGAGGTCAGGGGGAATACGCCCCCTATGCAAATGGCCAATGGGCCAACTTGAGGAACCTAGATGTTCAACGAAACGAAAAAATCGATGCAGTGGGGCGAAGAGACGCTTACACTGGAAACTGGAAAAGTGGCCCGTCAGGCGGATGGGTCGGTGATTGCAACGCTGGGCGAAACCAGCGTCATGGCAAACGTCACCTTTGCCAAGAAACAAAAGCCGGGTCAGGATTTCTTTCCGCTGACCGTGCACTATCAGGAAAAATACTACGCCGCCGGTAAGGTACCGGGTGGCTTCTTCAAGCGCGAAGCGCGCCCGACGGAAAAAGAGACCCTGACCGCGCGTCTGATCGACCGTCCGATCCGCCCGCTGTTTGTCCCCGGCTTCAAGAACGAAGTGCTGGTGATGTGCACCGTGCTTTCCCACGATCTCGTCAATGACCCCGATATGGTCGCGATGATTGCGGCCTCCGCGGCGCTGACCATCTCCGGCGCGCCCTTCATGGGCCCGATTGCCGGTGCCCGCGTTGGTTTCGAGGATGGCGAATATGTTCTGAACCCGACCGTCGATGACATGCAGGACCTGCGCCTGAACCCCGAGCAACGCCTTGATCTGGTTGTCGCCGGGACCAAAGACGCGGTGATGATGGTCGAATCCGAAGCCTATGAGCTGTCCGAGGCCGAAATGCTCGGCGCGGTGAAATTCGCGCATGATGCGATCCAGCCGGTGCTCGACCTGATCATTTCGCTGGCCGAAGACGCCGCGAAAGAGCCGTTTGACTTCGCCCCTGCCGATTACTCTGAGCTGTCTGCTGCTGTCAAAGCCGCAGGCGAGACAGAGATGCGCGCAGCCTTCGCGATCTCGGACAAGCAGGAACGCACCACAGCCGTTGCTGCCGCCCGTGAAACGATCACCGCCGCCCTGTCAGAGGAGCAGTTGGAAGATCCAAACCTCGGATCCGCAATGAAAGGTCTTGAGGCCTCCATACTGCGCGGCGACGTAGTGAAAACCGGCAAGCGGATCGATGGCCGGAAAACCGACGAAATCCGCGACATCGTCTGTGAAACAGGCCTGCTGCCACGGACCCATGGTTCTGCACTGTTCACCCGCGGTGAGACGCAGGGACTGGTTGTGACCACGCTGGGCACCGGCGACGATGAGCAATTCATCGACGCGCTGCATGGCAACTTCAAATCCAACTTCCTGCTGCACTACAACTTCCCGCCCTACTCGGTTGGTGAAGCCGGTCGCGTGGGCCCTCCCGGACGCCGCGAGATTGGCCACGGGAAACTGGCTTGGCGCGCGCTGCAAGCGGTGCTGCCCGCAGCCACCGACTTCCCCTACACCGTGCGCGTGGTTTCCGAGATCACCGAATCGAACGGTTCGTCCTCCATGGCGTCGGTGTGCGGTGGGTCCTTGTCGATGATGGACGCGGGCGTGCCGCTGAAATCGGCGGTCGCCGGTGTGGCCATGGGTCTGATCCTCGAAGAGGACGGTTCCTACGCGATCCTGTCGGACATTCTGGGGGATGAAGACCACCTCGGCGACATGGACTTCAAGGTTGCGGGTACCGAAAACGGGATCACGAGCTTGCAGATGGACATCAAGATCGCAGGCATCACGCCCGAGATCATGGAGAAAGCCCTGGCACAGGCCAAGGACGGCCGGATGCACATTCTGGGCGAGATGAACAAGGCGCTGACAGGTGCTGCGGACTTCTCGATCCACGCACCACGCATCGAAACCATGCAGATCCCAACGGATAAAATCCGCGAAGTCATCGGCTCCGGTGGCAAAGTCATCCGCGAAATCGTGGAGGTTTCCGGCGCCAAAGTGGACATCAACGACGAAGGCACCATCAAGATCGCGTCCCCGAACGGCGATTCGATCAAGAAAGCCTACGACATGATCCACTCCATCGTGGCCGAGCCCGAAGAGGGCATGGTCTATACCGGTACGGTCGTGAAAATCGTCGACTTCGGCGCCTTCGTGAACTTCTTTGGCAAGCGCGACGGTCTGGTGCACGTGTCCCAGATCGAAAACCGCCGTTTGAATCATCCTTCCGATGTCCTCAAAGAGGGTCAGGAAGTGAAGGTCAAACTGCTGGGCTTTGATGACCGCGGCAAGGTGCGCCTGTCGATGAAAGTCGTCGATCAGGAAACCGGCGAAGAGATCAAGAAAGAAGAGGCCCCGGCGGAAGAATAATCCGTCTGGTAGGCAACTGCCGCCTCCAAGCGAAAAGCTCCGGTGGAAACACCGGGGCTTTTTTTTCGTAAATTGCCGCGCGACGCAACGTCAGTGCGGTAGGCTCACCCTGCGTCATCCTAGGCGGCAGACAGATTCGCCGCGTATCGTTTGCGAAGTTTTGTGAGAGGGGGAGTTCACATGATCAGAACATTAGTCATTACTATTGGCCTTAGCACGGCCTCAGTCGCATCGGCGGATCCGGGGTTGGAGGCCTTTACCAGCTATTATGCCTTTGGCGACAGCCTCAGCCAGGACGACAAGCTGCCGCAGCTTACACCGCCCAGCCTCGATGGCCGGTTTTCATCGGGCCGCGTCTGGACCGAATACCTTGCGGATGTGTTCAACGATGCGGGTAAAGACACCCGAAACTTTGCTTTGGGTGGCGCAACAGCGGGCGCAGAAAACACGACACCCTATGAGGGGTTCTTTCCAGCACCGCGCACACCAGCGCAAGACGCTCAACTGGCCCAGCTCCGTGCGATCTCAACGTTTGATGGGCAGGTTCAGGTCGCACAGGCCACAATTCCGGATCCGGGTGACAATCCACTGGTCTCGGTTCTGTTCGGCGCCAATGACATCTTTCAGAAACTGCCGAACGTGGTTGCAGAGGCTTTGAACACCTCAGACCCCCTGGAGATTCCCGGGCGTGTGGCGGCGGGCATCGGCGCGCTGGCGTCGGAAACGGTTGGCTCGATCGTGTCGGGGATCAACAAGCTACATGCGGGTAATGACGCCTTTGACGACTTTCTGGTGGTGAACCTTGCCGACATCAGCAAGACCCCGGCCTTTGGCGCCTGGGGGATTGGCGCGGCACAGGCGGAATTGGACGCGTTGATCACGGCAGGCGCGCCGTTGGATGACATCCGCGCCGCAGCGATCCAGTTGGAATTCCTGTCCGCCGACCCGTCCTTTGCGAAATTGGCCTCACTCGCCTTCAATGAGACCTTGGCCGCGGCACTTGCCGGTGTGGCGCCCGGGATCGAAACACTGGACGAAGACATCCAGATCAGCGTTTTCGACCAAGCCGCCTTCCTTGAGGATTTCATTGCCACATCCGCGCTCAACGGCATCAACGTGTCGGAACCCTGCACACCGTCCTTCACGGCGAATGCGGGCATCAGCTGTGTCTATGTCACTGATGACGCAGGCAATATCATCGGATTGGACCTGCCGCAGGCCGAAAACTTCTTCTTTGGGGACAGCGTGCACCCAACCGGGTTTGTCCAGGAAGAATTTGGCCGACGCGTGATCGCATCGCTGGAGGGTCAAATGCCGGCCCCCGTGCCGCTGCCCGCAGGGTTGCCGCTGTTGGTTGTGGGTCTTGGCGCGTTTGGGCTGATCGCCCGGCGCAAAACCAAACGGGCGGCCTGAAACGCCGGGCGGTGCAGACTGCACCGCCCGCGCCAATTGCTATTCTGGCGCTTTGGTCGTGCGCAGATAGGGCAGGATCTTGTTGAACGAGCCGAACTTTGCCGTCGCATCCTCGTCCGATACCGTGGCCGGGATGATCACGTCATCGCCGACATTCCAATTCGCCGGGGTCGCGACCCCTTTGCCAATCGACATCTGCAGCCCGTCCAGAGCGCGGAGCACTTCGGCAAAATTGCGGCCCACGGTCATCGGGTAGGTCATGCTGAGCTTCAGTTGCTTGTCCGGGCCGATGATAAACACCGACCGTACCGTCGCGCTGTCGGCTGGCGTCCGGCCATCGGGCAAATAGGCGTCGGCAGGTAGCATATCGAAGGCCTTCGACACTTCCAGACCGTCATCCGCGATGATCGGGAATCCGGCCTTGGCGCCACCAAAGGTTTCGATGTCCCCTTTCCACTTCTTGTGATCCTCGACACCGTCCACGGATACGCCGATCACCTTGGTGCCGCGCTTTTCCCATTCGTCGGCCAATTGCGCCACGGCACCGAATTCGGTGGTGCACACGGGCGTAAAATCCTTGGGGTGTGAAAACAGGATTGCCCAGCTGTCGCCGATCCAATCGTGCAATTCTATCGTGCCGTGGTCTGTTTCGACCGTTAAGTTCGGCACAGTGTCGTTGATGCGCAAGCCCATAGTGTCCTCCGGTGCAATGTTGTGAGCGACTCGTGTCGTTAACCTAATGGCTTCGCGCGGGTCTTTCATCCCCCTCTCTTGCAGAGGTTCGCCCCCAGTGACAGAGTGCCGCTAAACCATCCACGCCGCAGTACCGGCGCCACAGAAACAGGAGAGAACCCATGTTGGAAAAACGTGATTTCTATATCAACGGCCAATGGGTCGCACCCGCAAAAGCGAAGGATTTCGCCGTCATCGATCCGTCCACCGAGGAACAATGCGCGGTGATATCGCTGGGCGATCAGGCGGATACAGATGCGGCTGTTGCCGCCGCACGCGCGGCCTTTGACAGCTGGTCGCAGACCAGCAAGGAAGAGCGCACCGCGCTGATGCGGAAGCTGCTGGAGGTTTACAACGCGCGATCTGAAGAGATGGCGCAGGCCATGTCGATGGAAATGGGCGCCCCGATTGACCTCAGCCGGGCGCAACAGGTCGGGGCAGGCAGCTGGCACCTTGGTGGATTCCTGAAGGCTTTCGAGGACTTCAGCTTTGAGCGGGACTTCACCGCCACAGAAAAGACCCTGCTGGAACCCATCGGTGTTTGCGCGTTGATCACGCCATGGAATTGGCCGATGAACCAGATCATCCTGAAGGCCGTGCCTGCGATGGCGACGGGCTGCACCATGGTGCTGAAGCCGTCGGAAATCGCGCCGCTCTCCGGTCTGCTCTTCGCCGAGTTCGTGCATGAGGCGGGCTTCCCCGCGGGCGTCTTCAACATGGTCAATGGCGATGGCGCGGGTGTCGGCAGTCAACTCTCCGCGCATCCTGGCGTTGATATGGTCAGCTTCACCGGCTCCACCCGCGCTGGCATCGCCATTTCCAAGGCTGCTGCGGATACGCTCAAGCGGGTCAGCCTCGAACTGGGCGGCAAGGGCGCCAACATCATCTTTGAGGATGCGCACCCCAAGGCCGCCAAGGCGGGTGCAATCCGCTGTTTCCGCAATACCGGCCAGTCGTGTAATGCGCCGACGCGGATGCTGGTGCACAGGTCGCGCTATGACGAAGCGGTGGAGATGGCCGCAGAGACCGCGATCAACACCCACGTCGGCCCGGCCTCTGAAGAGGGCAAGCACATCGGGCCGGTGGTCTCCGAGACGCAGTTCAACAAGATCCAGAAGCTCATCGAGGTCGGTATGGGCGAAGCCCGGCTGGTGGCGGGCGGTCTGGGCCGACCGGACGGGCTGAACCGTGGCTACTATGTAAAACCAACCGTGTTCGCGGATGTCACCAACGA
This sequence comes from uncultured Roseobacter sp., assembly GCF_947499265.1. GTDB lineage: Bacteria > Pseudomonadota > Alphaproteobacteria > Rhodobacterales > Rhodobacteraceae > Roseobacter. Next base: position 191,322 of record NZ_CANMNK010000001.1, read on the forward strand.
GATGACTATCGCGCGCGAAGAGATCTTTGGCCCGGTGCTGTCGATCATCCCCTTCGAGAGTGAAGAAGAGGCCATCGCCATCGCCAATGACACGCCTTACGGCCTCACCAACTACGTCCAGACGGACGATGATGAGCAACGCCGTCGCGTCGCGCGCCGCTTGCGGTCCGGTATGGTCGAGACCAACGGTCAGGGTTTTGCGCAAGGATCGCCCTTTGGTGGCTACAAGCAGTCGGGCAATGGTCGCGAAGGCGGTGTTTTCGGTCTTGAGGAATTCCTCGAGGTCAAAGCCGTCTCTGGCTGGGCTGCCGAATAGCGCCTTTGTCTTTTGACGAGCCCCTTCAGGTCACCCCGATACGCTGGGGTGACCTTTTTATGGTGACCCTGGTCAGGTCTTGTTGATCGAATTGCCGCCATCCGCGATCATCGCTGTGCCGGTGACAAACGACGCCTGATCCGAGATCAAGAACTGCGCGGCCTGGGCGATTTCCAGCGGCTCAGCCATTCTTTTGAGAGCGAGAAGCCCTTTGATCCACTCAATCGCCTCCGGATCATCTCCTGCCATTTCCGTATTGGTGCCCCCGGGCAAAAGCGCGTTGACCCGTATCCCTTCGGGACCATGTTCTGCGGCCAGGACCTGTGCCAGACCGATCAGACCAGCTTTGGCAGATGCATAGGCCGCCATGCCGGGAAGACCGATGGTATGGCCGACGAATGACGAGGTAAAAACGATAGATCCCCTGCCGCGTCTGCGCAGGGCGGGGATTTGATGTTTCGCCGCAAAAAACCCGCTGGTCAAATTTGTTGCAAGCACCTGGTGCCACGTCGCCTCGGCCATCTCCGGCAGCGGCCCCATATCTCCGGTCACGCCAGCATTGTTGAAGGCTGCATCCAACCCGCCAAATGCGGTTTCCGCCAAGGACACAAGCTCCTCCGCATAGACGGCATCGCCCACATCCCCGTCCAGACACACCGCCTTACCGCCTGCTTGTGTGATCTCATCGACGAGGGCTGCCAACCGATCGCCCCGCCGCGCGCCCAAGGTGACTTTGCCGCCCGATTGCGCGAAAAGCCTTGCTGCCGCGGCGCCAATCCCACTGCTGGCACCCGTTATGATGATAGATTTTCCCTTTAGAACCACGCTCGCCTCCATGTGTTAAACATGGAAGCGGCATAGATCAGCAGCCCAGGGCGATGCGACCCGCTTCCTGCGCAAGTCGCCTTGGCAGGAATTCTTCCAAGGCGGTTCGTCACATTTGCGCCAAAGCGAAGCTTGGCCGTCCGGATCGGGCGGCCAGGTGTTTAGGCGGGCACAGGCTCGTGGATGGCTTCGCGCATCTGCATGAAGTGGCCATCCCAACCCTTGTCGAGCGACAGCACCAGATCGAAGGCTTCGGCAGCCGCAGGCAAGCCGGAATGCTCCAGCGACAGCTGCGTGCCCCCGGGCACTTCGGAAAGGGTCCATTTCACCAGGCTCACGGCATCCCCCATCGGCTTTACCGTAAATGTATGCTCCAGATATTCCGGCGCACGCGCGACCTTGACGTCGCCCCAGATCAGCAGATCACCGCTGGTGGTGCCATACATTTCCAGCTTTTGCCCTTCGGCCAGCGTCTGCTTGGGCGCGTGGAACCATTTGGCCAGCTTTTCCGGATCCGTGAGATAGTCCCATACTTCAGTCCGCGAGGCTCTGAGGAAAATCGTTTTGCGCAATACTGGGTTGGTCATGTTTTGTCCTTTTCAATTTCAGATTTCAGTGTGGCCAGGCGGTCATCCCAGAAGATGTCGAAGACCTTGAGCCAGTCCACAACCGGGTTGATCCCCTTGGGGTTGAGCGTGTTGATACGCTCCCGTCCACTGGCGCGAACGGTGATCAGGCCGCCATCGCTGAGCACGGTCAGGTGCTTTTTGACAGCGGCGCGGGTCATGTCGAAATTTTCCGCAACCTCGGCAATCGTCAGATCGCGGTCGCGCAGCATGACCAGAATATTGCGCCGTGTCGGATCCGCCAAAGCGCGGAAAGTGGTTTGTACCGGGGGCATGTGTCCTCCTATATGATACCTAATGGTATCTCTTTTATGAAACCATATGGTATCACGTCAAGTGATTCCTTCTCACTCGGTGCTTCAGGTGGATTTTCAGAAAGGCAGCGGCGCGCGGACCTTGGTCGAGTGACCCCCTTGCGGGTGGTTGAACCGAAGTTCCTGACTGTGCAGCATCAGACGATCATAGGCGCGCGCAGGCCCCGTGGCATAAAAGGGATCACCAAGGATCGGATGACCGAGGCTCAGCATGTGCACCCGTAACTGATGGCTGCGTCCGGTGCGCGGCTGGAGACGGACCCGCGCGGTGTCGCCTTCGTCCTTGAGCACCCGCCAGTCGGTTTGCGCGGATTTTCCAGTCTCATGGCATACCATCTGCCTCGGCCGGTTTGGCCAATCCACGATCAGGGGCAGATCGACAGTCCCCGATTTTGCCTGCGGCACACCCCAGACCCGCGCAACATAGGTTTTCTTGGTCATGCGCTTTTCGAATTGCAGCCCAAGATGGCGCTGCGCATGGGGGGTCAAGGCAAAGATCATGACCCCCGATGTGTCGCGGTCGAGGCGGTGCACCAGCAATGCGTCGGGAAAGGCCGCCTGAATACGTGTCAGCAAACAATCCGCCAGCTCCGGCCCCTTGCCCGGGACCGACAGGAGCCCCGCCGGTTTGTCGACCAGCAGCACTTCGGCATCTTCATGCAAAACCACCAAGGGGTCCTGAGGCGGATCATAGGCATCGTTCATGGCGCCTGCTCGCAGATGCGGGCGGGATGTTCAACCCTCGTCGCCCCGCAGGAAGAGCGGTGGCCCGACACCTATGTCCCCTATTGTGGAGACCGTGCTCGGGCCACGCCAGCCTCAGACCTTCACGCGCTCAGACTTCGGATCATACATCGGTTTCAAAGAGGCTTCGGCCTTCACAAGCGTACCAGCCACGTCGATGTGATATTCCGACGCCAGAACCTCAGCGGCCGTTTCGCCTTCACACGGCACATAGCCCAGCCCCATCGCGCCGCCCAGCGTGTGCCCATACGCACCCGACGCCAGATACCCCACCAGCTCGCCGTTCCGCATCACAGGCTCGTTGTGATAGAGCAGCGCTTCGGGGTCGGTCAGCTTGAACTGCACCAGTCGGTTCTTCAGACCTTCCTCTTTCTTGCGCAGCACTGCATCACGGCCCACGAAATCAGGCTTGTCGGTCTTCACCGCAAACCCGAGGCCCGCCTCCAGCACGTGATCTTCGCAGGTGATATCATGGCCGAAGTGGCGGAAGCCCTTTTCCATCCGGCAGCTGTCCATCATATGCATGCCGCAGAGTTTCAGGTTCAGATCCGCGCCCGCCTCGATCAGCGTCTCACAGACATGCGCCGCCATCTCGGAGGAGACATAGACCTCCCAGCCCAGCTCACCCACGTAAGTGACCCGGTGCACCCGCGCCAAGCCATGCCCGATCTCGATCTCTTGCGCCGTCCCGAACGGGTTCACCTCGTTCGAGAAATCATTCGGCGACACCAGATTGAGCAGCGCGCGCGAATTGGGGCCCATGACCGCCAACACGGCCTCCCCCGCCGTCATATTCGTGATCACCACGTTGAAATCCCCCACATGGCGCCGCATCCAGGTCTCATCGGCCAAACGCGTCGCCGCTGGCGTGACCACCAGGTAGGCGGTCTCGCTGACCCGCGTCACCGTCACATCCGCCTCGATCCCACCGTTCGGGTTGAGGAATTGCGTATAGACGATCTTGCCCACCGGCACGTCGTACTGACCACCGCCCACGTAGTTCATGAAGGCCGTGGCATCCCGCCCCTCGACCCGGATTTTCCCGAAGGAGGACATGTCGTACATGCCCACATTGTTGCGGATCGCGGTGTGCTCTTCAGCGATGTTGTTGAAGAAACTCTGGCGTTTCCAGCTGTATTCATACTCCGGCGTCTGCGTCGGTTTCGCGATCCAGTTGGGCCGCTCCCAGCCTGCAAATTCGCCCATGACCGCGCCGCGATCAAGGAACTGCCAATAGACTGGCGAGCGGCGGATTTTCCGCGCGGTTTCCTTTTGGCGAAACGGAAAATGGTCGGCATAGAGCAGGCCCAGCGACTCGGTCGAGCGTTCGTAAAGATAGCTCTTGTTGCCCTGAAACGGCTCCATCCGGGAGATATCCACATCGCCCAGATCGAAAGGTTTCTGCCCGTCTTCCATCCACTGCGCCAGCGCCATACCCGCGCCGCCCGCGGACTGAATACCGATGGAATTGAAACCGGCCGCCACCCAGAAGTTGTCCAGCTCAGGCGCCAGACCCAGATGATAGGCATCGTCGGGCGTAAAACTCTCGGGCCCGTTAAAGAACGTATGGATGCCTGCTTCGGCCAGCATGGGCAGACGCTCGACCGCCGCCTCAAGGATCGGCTCAAAGTGGTCGAAGTCCTCGGGCAGTTGGTCGAATTCGAAATCTGTCGGTATGCCGCCCATGCCCCAGGGTTTCGCATTGGGCTCAAAGGCACCAAGCAGCATCTTGCCCGCATCTTCCTTATAATACGCGCATTCATCCGGCACCCGCAGCACCGGCAGCTGTTTCAACCCCTGGATGGCTTCGGTCACAATATAGAAGTGCTCGCAAGCATGCAGCGGCACGTTCACGCCTGCCATACGGCCCACCTCATGCGCCCACATGCCGCCGCAGTTCACCACCATATCCGCCGTGATATGGCCGCTCTCGCCGCCCTGTTCCCAGTCGACACCAGTCACCCGGCGCCCCTCTTTCACGATGCGCGTGGCCTTGGTGCGCTCCAGCACCTGTGCCCCACGCTGACGCGCGCCCTTGGCCAGCGCCAGCGCGATATTCGCCGGATCACCCTGTCCGTCCTTGTCGAGGTAAACCGCGCCGGTCACCCCGTCGATGTTCAGATGCTCGTAACGCTCCTTGACCTCGGTGGGCGAGATTTCCTCGACCTCCACACCAAAGGCCCGCGCCATCGCCGCCTGCCGCAAGATCTCTTCGCGGCGTTCTTCGGTCAGCGCCACAGTGATCGACCCGCAGCGTTTGAAGCCGGTGGCCACGCCGGTTTCTTCTTCCAGATTTCCGTAAAGCTCCTGCGAATACTTCGCCAGTTTGGTCATATTCGCCGTCGCCCGCAGCTGCGCAATCAGGCCTGCCGCGTGCCAGGTGGTGCCGGAGGTCAGCTGCTTACGCTCCAGCAAGACCACATCCTTCCACCCAAGTTTGGTCAGGTGATAAGCAACGGAGCAGCCAATGACGCCCCCTCCGATGATGACAACGCGCGCGTGCGACGGTGGCAAAGCCATGAGCAGTGTTCCTTTAAACGATGGTATGACCGACGGCTTCAAGCCGCCGTGCGATTTCAGCGATATGCGCGGGGCTGACTTCACAGCACCCGCCAACGATGGTGGCCCCGAGGCCCACCCATTGCATGACGTACCCCGCATAGGCGCGCGGCCCCATGTCCCGCCGGGCCTTCAGGGCGTCGACGGTGGGTTTCTCTTTCAGAAAGTCTTCGGTGATCTGCTCAAAGGCATTGGCGTAGCCGCCAAACGGCTTGCCCAGCTTTGCAATAACCGGCATGGCCTCTGTGACCGCTTCGGGGGCGGAGCAGTTGATCAGTACCGCGTCTGCCGCTGCCGCCACCTCCAGCGTCTCGGTCAGTGGTTCGCCGGAGCGCAACCGGGTGCCATCCGTGTCCGAGACGGTGAGCGACAGCCAAACCGGCAGATCGGTTTGCCGCGCGCCCTCCAGCGCATCGCGGGCATGCGCGACCGAGGCCACGGTCTCCAGCACCAGAAAATCGCACTCCTCCGCCAGGAGCTGCGCGACCTCGCCAAAGAGGCGCACGGCCACATCTGACGGGGGGTGCAGGTCTGGTCGGTAACTGGCCCCCAGCGGACCGATCCCTCCAGCAATCTTGCCCGATCCGTGGGCGGCGCGCGCCGCCTGGGCCTCCGCGATGGCTTTGGCATGCAGCGCGCTGAACTGATCCTCCAGACCCGTGCCTTCCAGCCGGTCACGGTGGATCGCGTAGGAATTCGTCGTGGCAATGGTCGCGCCTGCGGCAAAGAAATCCGCGTGCACCCCCTGCACCATGCCCGGGTGTTCGGCCATGACCTGCGTCGACCACAAGGGCGTGGGCCGATCCCCTGCGCGGTGGATCAGCTCCTGCCCCATGCCTCCATCCAGAAGCGTGACCTGTGTCACGCCCGAATTCTTTCGTTCTCCGGATCCCACAGGGGTTGGTCCGGCTGCACGATTGCCTTCCGGCGGTGCCCGTAGATTTCGACCTCAACCTCGGTGCCCGGCTGCGTCAGGTCCTTGCGCAACATGCCCAAGGCCACGGATTTGTTGATCCGGTAGCCCCAGTCGCCCGAGGTGGTCTCGCCCACCACTTCGCCATTGTGGAAAAGCGGCGACATGTAAGGCGCGTCCTGATCGCCCGCATCGACCACAAGGGTGACGAACTGCTGCTTGCTACCCTGCTGCTTTTCATTCAGCAGCGCAGCCTTACCGATGAAGTCCTGCGGCTTGTCGAAGCGGATGAACCGCTCCATCCCGCCTTCGAGCAGGGAGTAGTCGGTGGACAGATCGCCCTTCCAGCTGCGATAGCCTTTCTCGACCCGCATGGAGTTCAGCGCGAACATGCCAAACGGCGTGGCACCCGCATCGCGGATGGCGGAGTAGACGGCGGCGCTGTCCTCAAAAGAGGTATGCACTTCCCATCCCAATTCACCCGCAAAGGAAATGCGGAAGAGCTTGGCCGGCTTGCCAGCGACCGTGGCGTCCTGAATGGTCAGCCAGCCAGTCGACAGATCCGCGCCTTCCACGATACCAGACAGGATATCACGCGACTTCGGCCCGGTCAGCAGGTGCGTCGACCACTCGCGCGTGATGTCGGTCATGCTCAGCGACCCATCGGCGGGCAGACGGCTTTGCAGGAACTCAAAGTCGTGCCATTGCGCCACAGCCGCCGTCATCAGCCAGAAATCATCCTCGCCCCAACGGATGATGGTGACCTCGGTCACGATCTTGCCGCGGCTGTCTGTGAAGTAGCCGAGGTTCATCCGGCCCGCCTTCGGCAGCGCGCCCGCAATCTGGCCGCGCAGCCATTCCGCCGCACCGTCACCCGACAGCGTGTAGCGCGAGAAGCCCGGCATATCGAGCACACCTGCGCCGGTGCTGACTGCCTCGACCTCTTCTTTCACGCGCACCGCCCAGGGGCCGTTGCGGTCCCATGTCTCGGTCGCTTCCTCGGAGGTATCGTCGCCCTCCTTGGCGAACCAGTTCGCCCGCTCCCACCCGTTATAGGCGCCCATCTGGCCGCCATCGGCCAAGAGGCGTTCGTGGTTCGGCGACAGCTTCTTGTCGCGCCCGGCAGGCCATTCGTGATGCGGGAAGTGCATCGCGTACTCGTGACCATAAGTCTCCAGCGCCTTCGACAGGCAATAATCGTGATCCGCGTAGTCGGTGTACCGGCGCGGATCGACGGCCCACATGTCGAGCTCGGTCTCGCCGTGCATGATCCACTCGCTGAGGCACTTGCCCGCGCCCCCACCCTGCGCGATCCCAAAGGTGAAGGAATGCGCCTCAAAGGCATTCTTCACCCCCGGCATCGGGCCGATCATCGGCAACCCATCGGGCGCGTACGGGATCGGCCCGTTGATATTCCGGCCAACGCCCGCCGTCCCCAGCGCTGGCACCCGCTCCATCGCGTCTTCGATATAGAACTCCAGCCGCTCCAGGTCATCCGGGTAGAGCTGGAACGAGAAGTCTTCCGGCATCGGATCGTCCGGCGTGACCCAATGCGCCTTGCAGTTGCGCTCATACGGCCCAAGGTTCAGGCCGTTCTTGTCCTGCCGCAGATAGTACGAAATATCCACGTCCCGGATCATCGGCATCTTGTGGCCCTTCTCCTTGGTCCACGCGGCCAGTTCTGGAATCTCGTCGGTCAGGAAATACTGGTGGCTCATCACCACCATGGGCACCGTGCGCCCGCCAAAGGGCTTGAACATCTCGCCCACGCGCTGCGCGTAATACCCCGCGCAGTTGGCCACATACTGACAGCGAATGTCGCCCTTGTCGGTCTTCACGATCCACTCGTCGCCATCGCGCTCGATGCCGGTGACCGGGCAGAACCGCTCGATCCGCCCACCTGCATCACGCGCACCCTTGGCCAGGGCCTGCGTCAACTGTGCCGGGTCAATATCACCATCGAGTGGATCCCAAAGGCCCCCGGCGAGATCATGGGTCTCCATGAACGGATTGTACTCTTTCAACTCTTCGGGCGTGCAGATGCCCATCTCCAGCCCCTGGTACCGGCCCATGGAGGCGACCTTCTCGAACTCCATCATCCGGTCTTTGCTGTGCGCCAGCCGGATCGCGCCGGTGACGTGGTAGTTCATCGGGTAATCAACGTCTTCGGCCAGCGTGCGGTACATCGACAGCGAATAGCGCTGCATGTTCATCACAGCCCAGGAGCCCGCAAAGTTCGGACAGTTGCCCGCCGCGTGCCAGGTCGATCCGGCGGTCAGCTCGTTCTTCTCCAGCAGCACACAATCGGTCCAGCCTGCCTTCGCCAGATGATAGAGCGTCGAGGTGCCGACGACACCGCCGCCGATGATGACCACGCGGGCCGTTGTTGGAAAATCTGCCATGGTTTAGGTCTCCCTTTGCGGCTCGTCGGCCGCGATGCTGTAGTAATCGCCCTTCGTGGCGGTATGGATGTGGCCGCGCAGGCGCAGCCCCGTCGGCCCGTCAATCGAGCCGGTGGAAAAACAGATGAAATCGTCGTCGTCGTGCTGCCAGAAGAGTGCCGACCCGCAGGTGGGGCAGAAGCCGCGCTTGGCTTTGTCCGAGGATTGGTACCAGCGGACCTCGCCTTTGATCTCCAGCGCGCCGTTCGCGACATAGGACGACGCCCAGACATGTCCCGACTGCTTACGGCACTGCGTGCAATGGCACGCGGCGGGCGCACCGGGCTCCCCTTTGGCCGTGTAGGTCACGGCCCCGCAGAGACAGCTGCCGGTGATCATATCACACCCTCCCCGGCGTGGCTGAGGTGCCCAGAAGAACGCCGTAAATCACGAAACAGGCCGCCATAATTCGGCGCACCCAGACATTGAACACGGCGCCCAAGGCAGCCCGTCCCAGCCCGGCGCCCAGAAGCGTAAACCCGGTATAGCTTATCGCGGTGATCACCAAAGCCGTGGGCATAATCACCCCCATCTGGCTCCAGATCGGTACATCCGGTTGTACGAATTGCGAAAAGGCGGCGAGATATCCAGCCACACTCTTGGGGTTGATCGTGGCGATGGCCAAAGCGTGAAGATAGACCGATTTCGCCGGGCGGTCGCCGACGATGACAGGCCGCTTGGCCAGAATCCAGCCGCGCACACCCAGATAAATCAGGAACCCCGCACCCACCAGCTTGGCAACAAAGAACCCCGTCGGTGAGGCCGCGATCAGCGCCGTGATTCCCAGCGCTGAGAGCAGCAGAAACAGGCTGGCTTGTGTCAGGATCGCCAGCACGCCGACCATCGCGCGCGGAAAACTCAGGTGCATCCCGTTGGTAATGCAATTGACCGCATTCGGCCCCGGCGTGGTGACAAAGACCACCCAGAACAGCGCGAATATGGTCCAGGCCTCGAAGCTCATTAATACACCGGTGGCGCGATGACCCAGATCGCCAAAGCGGGCGCATCATAGGGGTTTGACCAGCGGAAAGGCTCGCCGCGAATGCGGAAGCTGTCGCCGGGGTTGATTGTATGGCTTTTGCCCGCGATCTCCAGGTCGAGCGCACCGTGTACAAGATAGCCAACTTCCTGCGTCGGCCTGGTGACGGGTTCGGTGATCCTGCTCCCCGGGGCAAAAGTGGAATGCACCATTTCAAAATCATCGGTGAGGTCGGGCGAGAGAAGCTCTTCGACCAACCCTGCCACGGATGATCCAATCGGGCGGCGCGCCGTCTTGCGCACCACGTATCCTGCCTCATCCGAGGGGGCAGCCGCGTGCCGAAAGAGCATCGAGACCGACACATCCAGGGCCGCTGCGATCTGTCGCAGATCGGTGATCGAGGGATCGGATTTATCACGCTCCACCTGGCTCAGCCAGCCAACGGATCGGCCCAACATCGCGGCCAGATCGGTCAATGTCAGCCCGCGCGATTTCCGCAGAGCGCGCAAATCTGCGCCGAGCGTGTGGGGGTGCGAAGGAAGACTATGGTGCATGGCTCGTGAAATTTCAGAGGTTTTTTTCACACTGCCGTGAGTCGGTGAAAAAATCCAGCGAATTTTCACTTCATTAACAAATCAATCCCATAAACCCCATCAGCATCAGCCAAAGACCGCCTTTAGCAGTGCCGCAAGCGCGTCCGCATCTGCTGTGGTAAAGGCATCCGGTTGGTCGCTGTCGATATCGAAAACAGCGATTAGCGCACCGGATGCATCATGCACCGGCAGTACCAATTCGGAGCGGGTCGAGGAAGCGCAGGCAATGTGGTCAGAAAATGCATCAACATCCGGCACCAGTTGAATTTCACCGCTACGCGCCGCCGCCCCGCAAACGCCGCGCGAAAACGGGATCGTCAGGCACCCGTGTCCGCCTTGATAGGGGCCGATTTTAAGAAGCTCCGGTTCCGTCACGCGGTAAAACCCGGTCCAGTCAAAGCGGTCGTCCGAATGGTGCACCTCGCAAGCCACTGTGGCCATCAACGCCACCGCATCGCGCTCATTCTCGGTCAGCGCTTGGATTGTCTTGTGCAGGTGGTCGTAGTCTACGGTCATTCCTATGCCTTCTGGTTATGCAGGCTGGGGGCTGTCTGCCCCCGCCCTCCGGGCTCCCCCGAGGATATTTGCGGCCAGAAGAAATCAAGCGCGCTCGATTGCAATGGCCGTGCCTTCGCCGCCGCCAATGCAGATGGCGGCGACACCGCGCTTCACATCACGTTTTTCCATGGCATTCAGCAGCGTGACGATGATGCGCGCACCCGAAGCACCGATGGGATGCCCCAATGCGCAGGCGCCGCCGTTGACGTTCACGATCTCATGATCGAGCGCCATTTCCCGCATAAACGCCAGTGGCACCACGGCGAAGGCCTCATTCACTTCCCACAGGTCCACGCTCTCCTTGGTCCATCCAATCCGGTCGAGTAGTTTTTGTGCGGCGGGCACAGGCGCGGTTGTGAAGAGACCCGGCGCCTGTGCGTGACTGGCGTGACCGATGATCCGCGCGCGGGCGGTCAGACCCTGCGCCGCGGCGGTCTCTTCCGCCGCCAGCACCAGTGCCGCCGCGCCATCGGAAATCGAGGATGAGTTTGCCGCCGTGACCGTGCCGCCCTCGCGAAAGGCCGGTTTCAACTGTGGGATCTTGTCCGGTCTGGCCGCCGCGGGCTGTTCATCCGCCGTGATCGTCATGCTGCCCTTGCGGGATTTGACCTCAACCGGTGCGACCTCATGATCAAATGCACCGGTGGATTGCGCCTCCAGCGCCCGGGACAGCGAGGCCAGTGCATAATCATCCTGGACCGCGCGGGTGAATTGAAACCGTTCTGCGCAATCTTCGGCAAAGGTGCCCATCAAGCGGCCCTTGTCGTAGGCATCTTCCAGACCGTCCAGAAACATGTGGTCCACGACCTGACCATGACCCAACCGCGCCCCACCGCGCATTTTCGGTAAGATATAGGGGGCGTTGGTCATGCTCTCCATGCCGCCTGCAACCATCACATCCGTCTGTCCCAGTGCGATCTGATCAAAGGCGATCATCGCCGCTTTCATACCCGACCCACACATTTTATTCAGTGTGGTTGCCGGAATATCTTCGCCTAATCCAGCCTTGAAACCTGCCTGCCGCGCGGGTGCTTGACCTTGACCGGCGGGCAGGACACAGCCCATCAAAACCTCTTCCACCACGGCAGGCCCGGCCTTTTCGATGGCTGCCTTGATCGCGGCGCCGCCCAAGTCAGAGGCATCCAATGCCGTAAAATCTCCCTGGAAGCCACCCATCGGTGTGCGGGCCGCCCCGGCTATCACGACTTGGCGCATATGAAGGTCTCCTTGATGCCTAATAGTTTCGTAAGACTTGCCCGCTAGACAAATCCGAAACGAGTCATGAGGCTATATAATGCAACTCGCCACCAAAACAGAAGAAGCACTGCGCATCGTCTCTGTACAGGAAGAACGGATTGATGCGGCTGTGGCGCTTGAGTTCAAGGACGCCATGCGGGTCGAAACCGATGGTGGGCCTGATACCGTGGTTCTTGACCTCAGTATGGTCGAATTTATCGATTCCAGCGGGCTGGGCGCAATTGTCGCTGCGATGAAACATCTCGGAACCGAGCGAAAGATGGCGCTGGCCGGGCTGACGCCCACCGTCGAACGGGTTTTTCAGCTGACCCGCATGGATACGGTTTTCAGTGTGTTTACCACCGTTGACGGTGCGCTCGCTGAGTTGCGGCATTGATGGTTGAGCAGGAGAGGTTCGAACACATGAGCATACTGCCCCCGTTCGATTTTTCGGTTCAAAGCAGCGAATTGGCGGTGCGCGAAGCGCTGCAAAAGCTCCTTGATGCGCTTGGGCCTCTGGATTTGGGCGTTGAAGAGGCGGGCACGGTCGAGTTGGTGCTGGCAGAGGCGCTAAATAATATCGTCGAACACGCTTATCCGGACCAGAACACGGCAGGACAGATCGCGATCTCCTGCAAACATCTTTCCGATGGGCTTCACTTTAAAGTCGTCGATCAGGGCAAAGAGATGCCGGACGGGCAGGCCCCGCTTGGCATGCAAGCATCGCTCGACGTCGATCTTAACGATTTGCCAGAGGGCGGATTTGGTTGGTTCCTCATTCAGGATTTGGCGAAAGACGTCTCATATCAAAGAGTTGGCTCCGCCAACCAGCTTTCAATGCGCTTGGCTGTTGCCCTTCAAAGCTAGGGGTCGTGTTAACACCCACGGCAGCCGGGCCTTAATTCTTCCGTAATAATTCTCCAAAGCGCCGCGTTACAATCATATTAACGCCTTGATCCACACGCATAACTGAGCCTGTAGCTGCATATAGCTTCCCTCGGCGCTGCGTGTAATAGCCCCCACCCAGTGCGCGGCGTCGAGGATCTTACATCCCCCAAATTTCCAAGCAGAATCGCGCCGCCATGGACTTTGCCGTGCGCGTGGTTAGGGTGCAGCGAGATAAGCTGCAAAGGGGTCGCTCATGCGCGATTTTCATTTTCCCGGGCGCTCGCCCGTTCTTGCAACAAACGGCATGTGCGCGACATCCCATCCCCTGGGCGCAAAGGTTGCCATCGACATTCTTGAACGGGGCGGCAACGCAATGGATGCCGCGATTGCGGGTGCATTGGTCCTGGGCATCTGCGAACCCCAGATGACCGGTATCGGCGGGGATTGCTTTGTGCTCTGGCACACGGGCGACGATGACATTCAGGCCCTGAATGGGTCGGGGCGGGCACCGGCGGCTTTGGATGCTTCCGATCTACGTGATGCAGGCGAAACCACGGTACCGATCCAAAGCGCGCATTCCGTCACCATCCCTGGTGCGATTGATGCGTTTTGCCATCTGTCTGAAACGGTCGGTAAACTTGGCCTTGATGCGATTTTTTCCCCAGCAATCAAGGCGGCGGAGACAGGCGTCCCTGTAGCGCCGCGTGTCGCCTTCGATTGGATCCGGGACGAATGTGTCCTTCAGGGAAAGGCACGGGAATACTACCTCGTGAACGGTCAGGTGCCAAAAACCGGCCAGATATTTCACGCCCCCGGTCAGGCCGCCGTGCTGCAACGGATCGCAGATAAAGGGCGCGAGGGCTTCTATGCGGGCGAGATCGCCGAAGACATGGTCCAAACGCTCAACGCTCTGGGCGGACGGCATACGCTCGACGATTTCGCACAGGTCAGCTGCACGCCCACCACGCCGATTTCGGGCAGCTACAAGGATATCGAGATCGTCGAACATCCGCCGAACGGTCACGGCGCCACCGCTTTGTTGATGATGAACATCCTGTCGCAGTTCGATATCGCAAGCATGGATCCACTGGGCAGCCAGCGCACCCACCTGGAGGCAGAAGCCGCGAAACTGGCCTATGACGCGCGCAATCGCTTCCTTGCCGACGCCGATTATGTGACGCGTCTCGATCACATGCTCAGCATGGACACCGCCAAAGCACTGGCCGGGTTGATTGACCCTAAAAAGGCCATGGCAAATGCGACCAGCATTTCCGAAAACATCCACAAGGACACGATCTACATCACAACAGTTGATCGTGACGGCATGTCCGTTTCGCTGATTTATTCGATCTTCAATGGGTTTGGGTCAGGCATTGCGTCCGACAAATTTGGCATTCTGTTCCAAAACCGAGGCTCCGGCTTCTGTCTGGAAGCGGGTCATCCCAACGAATTGAAAGGCGGCAAACGCCCCATGCACACGATCATACCGGGCATGGTGCGCAAGAATGGCAAGGTCATCATGCCATTTGGTGTCATGGGAGGCGCGTATCAGCCTGCGGGTCACGCCCGATTTGCCTCAAACATCGCGGATTTTGGTATGGACCCGCAAACAGCGATCGATCTGCCGCGGGCTTTCTCCGACAACGGGGACATGAAGGTCGAGCGCGGGTTCTCGGACCAGGTGCGGCAGGATTTGAGCGATATGGGGCATAACGTCAGCATCCCGGATACGCCCATTGGCGGCGCGCAGGCCATCTTGATCCGTGACGATGGGGTTCTCGAAGGTGCAAGCGATCCGCGCAAGGATGGATGCGCTTTGGGCTATTGACCCCCATCAGCCGAAAGCCGCCTCAATTCAGCTGGAAGTGCAGCGGGTAGGTCCCGTTTTGAAACGGACCGAATAGATCGGCAATATCGGGATGATCCACAGGTTCGCCCGAATAGTCCGCGATCAGGTTCTGCTCCGATACGTAGGCGACGTAATAGCTTTGCTCGTTTTCGGCCAGCAAATGGTAATAGGGCTGGTCTTTTATCGGGCGGCTGTCTTCGGGAATGGCCTCATACCACTCCTCGGTATTCGCAAATTCGGGGTCGACGTCAAAGATCACACCGCGGAAGGGGTGCTTCTTGTGGCGGACCACCTGGCCCAAATGATATTTTGCACGCGTTCTTAACATTACAAACAAGCCCCTTACCGAGCGATTTTAACCGCTTCAAGAGGTATTTGTCCAATCACAGCCGCCGATTTGAAAGAAACAGTTTGTGAACGCCGGGCAGACAGTACCGTTTCAAGCGCGATGGCGCCGCATTATTGGCTAACACCCTCAAAAACCGAGTTTGAACCGTCAAAGTTTAGAAATCATGATTTCCTAGACCGGCTTTTTCGGCTAAACTGCTTCAAAACATATAAAAGAAGCGAGAGGCAGATGAGCAGAACTCTTCGCGCTATGACACTGGTTCTTTTGGTCGCCTCTTGCGGGGGCGGGCAAGGAAGTGCGCCGCGTCACCTCGACGATGCGTGCAGAATCGCCAGCGAGCGCCCCGAATACCTCAAGGCATTCCGCAAGACGGAAAAGAAATGGGGCGTGCCCGTGCACGTTCAGATGGCGACGATCCATCAGGAAAGCAAGTTCATCTCGAACGCGCGCACACCACAGAGATACGCCTTGGGGGTGATCCCGATGGGTCGTCAGTCTAGCGCCTATGGCTATGCGCAGGCGCTGGATGGCACGTGGGACGACTATAAAAAAGCAACCGGCAAGCGTTTTGCGCGCCGGGACCGGATCAGGGACGCCTCCGACTTCATGGGATGGTACATGGTCACCAGCCGCTCCAAGAATGGCATTCCTCTCACGGACACGCGTAACCAGTACCTCGCCTATCACGAGGGCCATACCGGGTACGCCCGCGGCAGCTACAATCGCAAATCCTGGTTGTTGCAGGTGGCAAACAAGGTCGATCAGCGCGCAGGCGTCTACCAGGCGCAGTTGGCGACCTGCAACCTGCGGCGATAACCGGGGTTAACGGTCCCGGTTTCGAAGCGCGACGCTGCGATCGAACAAGGAGCTGTCGAGACTGACGCCGGTTTCAAAAGCGCCGAGAATCACAGTCGTTTGCCCGCCGTTTGCGTCATTGATGATCCACTGACGCAACTGGACCGGCGCATCGGTAAAGCTCATCTGGATGGTGCCATATTCCGCATTGTCCGGATCCTGCGCGGTCACGATGGTCGCGGTCCCGTCATAGTCATGGCCCATCACCATCCGCGCCCGATCCAGGTTCACCTGGCGGGCCAGAATCAACGACAAGGGCGTCCGGTTCAGCGGGTAGGTCTCCGGCGGTTGGTTTGATTTCTTGTCGATGATCACCACCGCATTGGCGCTGGCAACCACAAGGGCTTGCTCCGGTGGATCGTATTCAAACCGCATTTTTCCAGGACGGCTGATATAGAGCGTACCGGTGCTGATCGTGCCGTCGTCGTTGATCTGCGTGAAAGCACCCTGAGCTGTTTTGAGCCCGTTGAGATAGCTGGATATTGCGTTGAGCGACAGTTTTTCTGCTGCGGCGGGCAAGGTGGAAGCAACGTTAAGGCCAACGATCAAGGCCACCAAAATCAAGTTTTTCATCAAGGGCTCTCCGAGCGATCTACACACCATCGCACTTAGGCACGATGGGGCTGTTATGCGATATCAACCCCGGAAAATTGACCCCGATGCTGTCGCCCAGAGGTAACGCGCGGAACGCTACGCTTGTTCCGGCACCAGAATTTCGCGTTTGCCGACATGGTTTGCAGGCGACACCAGCCCCTGATCTTCCATCTGTTCTACAAGACGCGCGGCCTTATTGTACCCGATGGCCAATTTACGCTGAATGTAGCTGGTGGAACACTTGCGATCCTTGATCACAACCGCGACGGCCTGATCATAAAGCGCATCTTCTCCATCGGTATTGCCACCAAGGCCCAGCACCAGATCAATGTCGTTTTCCTTGTCGTCCGATGGCCCTTCGACAACACCCGAGACATAGTCAGGCTCGCCGTAGGCCTTCAGGTGGTTCACGATCTCTTCAACCTCCTCATCGGACACAAACGGACCGTGGCAGCGCGTGATTTTCGCACCACCGGCCATATACAGCATGTCACCCATGCCCAGGAGCTGCTCCGCGCCCATCTCGCCCAGAATGGTGCGGCTGTCGATTTTCGACGTCACCTGGAAAGAAATCCGCGTCGGGAAATTCGCCTTGATCGTCCCGGTAATGACATCCACAGACGGGCGCTGCGTGGCCATGATCAGGTGAATACCGGAGGCCCGCGCCATCTGCGCCAGCCTCTGGATGCAGGCCTCGATCTCCTTACCGGCGACCATCATCAGATCCGCCATCTCGTCGACAATCACCACGATATAGGGCAGCGCGACGGGTGTGTTTTCCTCGGTCTCGAAAACCGGTTCGCCCGTTTCCTCGTCAAATCCGGTCTGCACGGTGCGGGTGAAGAGCTCGCCCTTGGACAGCGCTTCGCGCACGCGGCTGTTGTAGCCTTCGATGTTGCGCACACCCATCTTGGACATCTTGCGATACCGCTCTTCCATCTCGCCCACGACCCATTTCAGCGCCACAACCGCCTTTTTAGGGTCTGTCACAACGGGTGAGAGCAGGTGCGGAATGCCGTCATAAACGCTGAGTTCCAGCATCTTGGGGTCGATCATGATCATCCGGCATTCTTCCGGTGTCAGCTTGTAAAGCAGCGACAGGATCATCGTGTTGATCGCCACGGATTTACCGGAACCGGTCGTCCCCGCAATCAACAGGTGCGGCATCTTGGCGAGGTTTGCGACCACCGGGTCGCCCCCGATGTCCTTCCCTAGGGCCAGCGGCAGGCGCATGTTGCTATCGCCAAAGTCACGCGCAGACAGGATTTCACGCAGCACGACTTTCTCACGGCTCTCGTTGGGCAGTTCGATGCCAATGACCGACCGGCCGGGCACGGTGGAAACCCGTGCCGACAGGGCAGCCATGGACCGCGCGATGTCGTCGGCCAATCCGATGACCCGCGACGCTTTCAAACCGGGTGCCGGTTCCAATTCGTACATGGTGACCACGGGGCCGGGGCGTACGGCGACGATCTCGCCCTTCACGCCATAGTCATCCAGCACCGATTCCAGCATGCGGGCGTTTTCCTCAAGCGCCTCGTCGCTCAGGTGCAGCCGCGGCACTTCCGTCGGGTTTTCCAATAGGCTCAGCGGCGGCAGTTCAAAGCCCGGGTGGGTATCGTCAAACGACAGTTTCGGCTGCGCCTCTGCCTTGGCCCGCGTCGAAGGCTGCACCGGTTTGCGGTTCAGCTGCTGGATCACCCGGCGCGGCTCAGCCGTCGGGATTGCGGGCGCGTCCACCTGTGGGGTTTCGACATAGGGATCGATCATATCCATGTCGTCCGGCGCGGGCGGAATGGAGGAGGCGGGAGATGCGGTCAAAGGCGGCTCAGCCCGCACCCCATCCGTGTCCAGAACCAGCGGATCGGGGCCGCGCCCCCGGCCTTTGGTCAGGGGGGCCGTTGCAGGTACCTGCACCGCTTTGCTGGTCCGCGCCCGGGATTTGATGACATCGGCGATACGGGCCCGGATCCGATCCTCGCCCGGCGCATCGTCGAAATCATCCGGGGTGTCAAATTCAACCAATTCGGGTTCGGGCATGACATCGGGCCGCTTCACCAGCCCCGGCATCCGCGAAAAAAGACCAGCCTTGGGCTCAGACCGCATGTCCTGAAACCCTGGTGCATCCTGTAGCGGTGCAACTTCCGTATGCACGGTCGCATCCGCAGCGGCCTGCGCCGCCGCCGCGCGGGCTTCTTCGCGCCGTTCAGCATGACGGGCAGACAGGTTTTGCGCCGTGCTCAGCGCACCGCTTGCGCCCCGGCCCAGCACGGCCATGATCCCGGCGTAAATCATCACCAGACCCACCAACAGGAACCGTCCGATGCGCATCAGTTCAGGCCGGGTGAAGCCGGTGACAAATGCGCCCAATGCGAGGATGCCCACGGCCATCAGAAGCGACATCAGTTTGACGGTAAAGGTCGACCCGATCGGCAGCAGGGTCAGCAGCGCGCCCATGACGGTATCGCCAAAGAGCCCGCCCAGACCAAAGCTGTGCGTATCAAGCCAATTGCCATCCGGTGTCAGGGTTGCCGCGTAAATCGACCCCAAAGCGATGGCGATGGGTGCAAAAATCAACCGCCCGATGGCCCGTTCCGCACCCTGGTGCAGCGCAAACCGCGCGCCCCAGGCCAAGAGCACGATGCCAATGCCCCAGGCGCCCCAGCCCACGATCATGAAGAGCGGGGCCGCCAGCGACGCACCGGGCCGCCCGAGCCAGTTCTGCACCGGTGCGTCGGTCGACACCATCCAATTGGGATCATCCGGCGTGTAGGAGGCGATCATCGCACAGGCCATGCACCCCAGAGCAATCAGCACAAGCCCCAGCAGTTCCTTGCCACGCTTTTCAACCGCTTCAGCCATTGAACTGTCCAACAATGGGTCTCGCCCCCGTGTTTGATATGCCATGCTCTGATCCCTCGTTAATTATTGCGCAAAAAGGCACGCGCGGATCAGTTCGATCCCACGCGCCGTTTCCGCTTTTGGGGCCACCATCGCGGCCCGAATATATCCCTGGCCCGGGTTCACCCCGTTCCAGTCCTGCGCCAAATACCCGCCGGGCAAAACACGCACGCCGGTTTCACGCCACAGCTTCACCGCAGCGGCCTCGTCATTCTCGACCGGCAGCCACAAAAAGAACCCGGCCTCGGGGCTGGCGTATCCCGGCACATTGCCCAACATCCGGTCAGCAATATCGTATTTCTCCACATAGAGACGCCGATTTTCGACAACATGCTCTTCGTCGTTCCAGACCGCGGCGGCTGCTGCCTGCAAAGGGAGCGGCAAGGGCGCGCCTGCATAATTGCGCAACTGTTTGATCTCGCGAATGTTCTCCGCCCCGCTGGCCACAAACCCTGACCGTAGTCCCGGCAGGTTGGAGCGTTTGGACAACGAATGAAAGATCACGACGCGGTTGAGGTCCACGCCCATTTCCTGTGCCACCTGCAGCGCACCCACCGGCGGCGTGTCGCGGTAAATCTCCGAATAACACTCATCCGCGAATACTTTGAAATCGTACTTCTCTGCCAACGCGATCAGCCCGCGCCAGTAGTCACGGCTTGCCACCGCCCCCTGCGGGTTGGCAGGTGAGCAGACATAGGCCGCCGTGGTGCGATTCAACACCTCTTCGGGCAGATCCACAAAATCCGGCAGATGACCATTTTCGACGGTGGCTGGCACCATGACCGGATCGGCAGCGGCGGACAGGGCTGCAATCATATAGACTTGGTAGAACGGGTTGGGCATCAAAATCGCCGGGCGCGCACCGTTCTTTGTTTCAGGACAAAGCGCCATGACGGCGTTATAGAGCCCTTCGCGGGTGCCATTCAGCGCCATCACCTGCGTCTGCGCGTCGACAGGCACGCCGTAGCGCCGGTTCACAAACCCCGCGATGGCCTGCCGCAATTCCTCGGACCCATCGTTGGGCGGATAGCTGTTAAACCCGACGGCATTCTGCGCGATAATATCGGTCACCCAGGCCGGAAATTCATGTTTGGGCTCGCCAATGGTCATGTGAATGGTGGGGCCACCCCCTTCGGACACGTCCAAAAGAGCGCGCAAACGCGGCCACGCATGTGCCGGAAGGTTCGAAAACCGCTCGGGGTACACCATCAAAACTGCCTCAGATCGGGATCATTCACGTCCCGTTTGCCTCAAACTACCCAAGGCGGGCGGCTGCGTCCAGAAAAACGCGCAGCTTTGTCGTGATTTGTGGCTTTTAGGACAATGCCTGCTCAGCGGCCGCCCCAAGCCGCAACAGCGCCCCTTCGCAATCGGGTGCCGCCATCATCATCAAGCCACAGCTCGGGACACCGGTGGGCAGGCTCAGCGCGCAAAGACCCATCAGGTTGCCGATCCGAGTGTTGCGCAGCGCCATCAGGTTTTCCGTGATGTAATAATCATGATCTGAATTCAGCCGCTCCAGGTTCGGCGGCATGATGGGGGCGGTCGGCAAGATCACGGCGTCATAGCCAGCAGTTGCGCGGTCATAGGCCATCCGCGCAGCATCAAGCGTTGCCCAGGCCGCCACATAGTCCGGGCCGGAGTGATTTTTCCCAAGCTGGAACCGCTGCAGAATTTCGCTGTACATCGCCTCCGGATTGGCTTCGATGACATCGCGCCAAAGGCCGTAAGCCTCTGATGTATAAACACAAGTACTTTGCGCGAGGGCCGTTTCGACCTCGGGGATCTCGATGTGATCGATCCGGGCGCCCGCATCCTGCAGGCGTGCCACGGCACCTTCAAATGCAGCCATGGGCGTGTCGCGCACCTCTTGCGTCGCAACCGTGTCCAGGACCGCCAGGCATCTGCCCGCAAGCGATGCCCCGGCCAAATCAAAGGGCTTGCAACCTTCCATCACCGCAGTGAGCAGATTGGCGTCCTCAATCGAGCGGCAGAGCGGCCCAACCGTGTCGAATTTCAGCGCCAGTGGCACGACACCTTCCAGGCTCAGCCGACCCGCTGTAGTTTTCAGGCCCACCAGATCGTTCCACGCGGAGGGAATGCGCACAGATCCACCGGTATCAGAGCCGATACCAGCCGCCGCCAACCCGAAGGCGACCGAGGCCGCCGCCCCGGACGACGATCCACCGGGCACAGCGCCCGCATCATTGACGCAGGGCGGCGTATCGGTGCTCGGGTTGTAGCCCAGCCCGGAAAACGCCAGCTCGCTCATGTGGGTTTTGCCCAGGCACACAAGGCCCGCAGCCGTGGCATTCTGCAAGACGCGGGCATCATGGTCTGGCACGCGATCCTTCAGCAGTTTGGACCCAGCTTCTGTGCCCACCCCGGCCGTATCAAACAGGTCTTTCCAACTGATCGGGACGCCATCCAAGGGCGACAAACGTTGGCCTGTCGCGGCACGTTCCGCCGCTGCGGCAGCCTCGGCCAGGGCGCGATCTTTGGTCAGCCGGGCGTAAATCCGGTCTTTCAACGCGTGGCCCTCAATGGCGTCCAGATAGGTCTGCGTGAGCGCCACCGGATCAATATCCCCTGCGGCAATGCCGCGCCCGAGATCAGCGGCTGTCATCTGCAACCAGTTCTGCATGTCATCTACCCCCAATATTTTGCGCGGAGGGTAGCGACGCAAGCGCGCATGGACAATCCCCCGCCCACGGTCCTATTGAGGCACATGGCATTTGATTGTGACATCGTAATCGTAGGGGGCGGCCTGAATGGTCCGGCGCTCGCTTTGGCGCTCGCAAGCGCGGGTCAGACCGTGACACTTGTTGACGCGCTGCCGATCAAGGTTCGCAAGAATGCTGGTTTTGACGGTCGCTCCTACGCCCTTGCGCTGACCTCCGCCCGATTGGTCCGTGCCCTGGATGTCTGGGACGCCCTCGAGGACGTGGCCCAACCGATGCTGGACATCAAGGTCAGCGACGGTCGGGCGGGCGAAGGTCCCTCGCCATTCTTCATGCACTTCGATCACGCGGAGATCGAAGAGGGGCCCATGGGCTACATGGTCGAAGACCGCCACCTCCGTCCCGCCCTGCTGAACGCGGTGAAGAAGGTCAAAGCCATTCGCCAGATCAGCGAAGATCAGGTCACAGGCCAGGAGGTTGATGCCACCGGTGTCACGGCGCATCTGGCGTCGGGAAAATCCGTGCGCGCCAAATTGCTGGTGGGGTGCGACGGGCGCAGCTCCGGGACAGCGCAGCGCGCCGGGATTTCGCGCACCGGATGGGGGTATGGTCAAACGGCGCTGGTCTGTGCCCTGAACCACGAATTGCCGCACCACGGCGTCGCACATCAGTTTTTCATGCCGCCTGGTCCCCTGGCCATCTTACCGCTCAAGGGCAACCGATCCTCCATCGTCTGGAGCGAAACCACCGAGAACGCCAGTCATATCAATGGTACGTCGGATGCTGACTACCTTGACGTGCTACGTCCGAGGTTTGGCAGTTTTCTCGGTGAGATTTCCTTGGCCGGTGCGCGTTTTACCTATCCGCTGTCCCTGTCACTGGCGAATGCCCTGGTGGCCAAACGCGTGGCACTGGTGGGCGATGCGGCCCATGGTGTGCACCCGATTGCGGGTCAGGGGCTGAATGCAGGCATCCGCGATGTCGCCGCGCTTGCGGATGTGATTGCAGATGCCGCGCGGCGTGGCGAAGACATCGGCTCCGCCCCGGTCCTGTCCCGTTACCAGCAGTGGCGACGGTTCGACAACACGACGCTGGCCATCGCGACGGATGCCTTCAATCGGTTGTTTTCAAATGACAATGCGATGCTACGCGGCATGCGCGATCTTGGCATGGGTCTGGTTGGAAGATTTCCGGCGCTACGCCGAAGCTTCATCCGGGAGGCCGCTGGCTTGACCGGGGATCTACCGCGATTGCTTAAAGGCGAAAAACTCTAATCCAGCGTCCTGGCCTCATCGACCAGCAAGATCGGAATACCATTGCGGATCGGATAGGCGAGATTTGACGACTGTGAAATCAGCTCCTGCTTGTCCGCGTCATACTTCAGCGTTGTGTGACTGCGCGGGCAAATCAGGGCCTCCAGCATGCGCCGGTCAAAACTGACAGCGGTTTCGCTCATTGGATCATCTCGCTCTCGCTGCCACCTCTGAGCTGGTATTCGATCAAGGTCACCAGCGTCTCGCGCCGCGTGGTCAGCGACGGCGCTTCCAACAGCGCCTGCTTATCCTCAGGGTCGAAGTCGAGCATCATCGACAGGGAATTGATCAGCAGTTCATCGTCTGCCTCTTTCAACGTGTCCCAATCGGCGGAGAGCTGTCGCGCATCGAAATATCGCTCCAGGAGCTCCATGAAACCGCTGCGCACAAAAGCCGTGTCTTTCTCTTCGGGTCCGAGGTCGCGGTCAAAGCCATCCCATTTCACATCACAGCGCCGGTAGGGCGTAAACCCTTGCACTTCCTGCACAACCCGAAACCGTGAAACACCACCCAGGGTGATCAGATAGCGCCCGTCTTCGGTCTCTGAAAACTGGGTGATCCGGCCCGCGCACCCGATGGATTGCAGACCATTCCCGCCGCGCCCCGGTACCTCATTGGGCTGCAACATACCGATCAGCCGTGTCGATGTTTTGAGCGCGTCTTCAAGCATTTGCAAATAGCGCGGTTCAAAAATATGCAGCGGCAGTCGTGCGCGCGGCAACAGCAAAGCGCCAGGCAATGGAAATATTGCAATCGTGTCAGGGAGCTCTGCGGCTTTTATCATAAAAGATCACCTAGCCCGCAGTGCGGCTCAGGCAAATATCATTGAGCTCAATTTGCGACGGCCGTTTAACATAATCGGATCGTTCGGCTTCAGCGCCTCGAATATGGTGAATAGCTGCGTTTTGGCAGCACCTTCATTCCAGTCGCGGTCCCGCCGGAACAACTCCAATAGTGCGTCAACCGCGCCTTCGACGTCGCCATTCGCATGCATGGCCTGCGCCAGATCAAAGCGCGCCTGCAGGTCATCCGGGTTGGCCTCGACCGCTTTGCGCAGGTCATCAACTGGCCCTGCACCTTCGGCCTGGCGGGCCAGCTCAAGCTGTGCATGCGCGGCTTCAAGCTCAGGCGAGGCAGAGATTTCTGCGGGCGCACCGTTCAGGATCGCCTCGGCCTGATCCAACTCGCCCAGGGCAATATGCGCGCGCACCATGCCGCCGTAGGCTGCCGCATGGTTTGGATCTTCGCCCAGAATAGCCGCGAAGGTTTGCGCGGCATCTGTCGCTGCACCTTCTGCCAACATCTCCTCGGCGGCCGCAACGGCCTCGCCCAGGGCTTCCCCCGGCGCGTCACCGCCTGCGGCTTTCACCACACGATCAACAAAGGCCTTGATCTCGGATTGCGGCACCGCGCCCTGAAAGCCGTCAATCGGCTGACCTTTGTGGAAGGCATAGACCGTCGGGATCGACTGAATTTGCAACTGTCCGGCGATCATCTGGGCCTCGTCCACGTTGACCTTGGCCATCTTCGCCGCGCCCTTGGCAGCGCGAACGGCCTCTTCCAATTGTGGTCCCAGCGTTTTACAGGGGCCACACCAGGGCGCCCAGAAATCAACAATCACCGGCGTGGTCTGAGAGGCCTCAACCACATCCGCCATGAAACTCGCTTCGGTCACGTCTTTGATTAGATCGTCGGCCGCCGGAGCGGCACCCAGGTTCAGGTCCATCATCTTGTCGTCCTTACGCTCGCGTCAGAAGTTATATGGGAGGCGGCCCGGCTTTTCAAAGGTCAAAACTGGCAAAAACGGGCGCGTGGTCGCTGGGTTTCTCCCATCCGCGCGCCGACCGCAAGATGCGGCTTGAATGTGCAGCCTGCGCAATGTCCGGACTGGCCCAGACGTGATCGAGGCGGCGCCCCTTGTCGGCCCCGTCCCAGTCTTTCGCGCGATAGGACCACCAGCTGTAAAGCCGCCCGTCCGGGATGTCCCGCCGGGTGATATCCACCCATCCGCCGGCATCCTGGGTGTTGGCCAGATGTTCGACCTCAATCGGCGTGTGGCTGACGACCTTCAGCAGCTTCTTGTGGTCCCAGACGTCGTCTTCGCGCGGGGCAATGTTCAAATCGCCAACCAGAATGGATTTCTCGGGGCGATTATCCCGGAACCAGTCACGCATCTCCGTCAGGTAATCCAGCTTTTGGCCAAACTTCTCGTTGACCGCACGATCGGCAACATCCCCGCCTGCGGGAACATAGAAGTTATGGACGGTCACGCCATTCTCAAGCTCTCCGGCAATGTGGCGCGCATGACCCAGGGAGGCGAAATCATGAGACCCGGCTTCCTGCATCGGAATCTTCGACAGGATTGCGACGCCGTTGTAGCCCTTCTGCCCGCGTGCCACGACATGGCCGTAGCCAACGGCGGCAAATGCCTCCAGCGGCATCTTGTCCACCGGGCTCTTGCACTCTTGCAGGCACAGCACGTCAGGTCCCTCCTCCGCCAGCAATTTCAGGACCAGCGCTTCGCGCAATCGGACCGAATTGATGTTCCAGGTCGCAAGGGAGAATGTCATGAGGCGGGCTCCGTGTTTCGTGTCGTGGCACCCTAACGCAGGCATAATCCATGCGCCACGCGATTCCATCGACGCGCGCCGTTTGCAGAGGATATCGGAGCTTTGGGCAAAAAAAGACCGGGCACGAAGCCCGGCCAAGTCCAACAGGGAGGTACATGCCATTACCCGGGCATGCGCGGGATCTCATCGCCAGCGAGCCTGAATTCTCGCTGATAAAATCAATATAGGCGCTAATTGGTTAATAAAAACCCAACGCTTTACGCCATCAGACGATATCCGCCTGATTCGGTCACAAGAAGGCGTGCATTTGACGGATCTGGTTCGATTTTTTGACGCAGCCGGTAGATATGCGTCTCCAATGTATGGGTGGTCACGCCGGCGTTATATCCCCAGACCTCGTGCAGCAGCACATCTCGGGCCACCACACCATCGGTTGATCTATATAGGAATTTCAGGATGTTAGTCTCTTTTTCGGTCAGACGGACTTTCTTGTCGTCCTCCGTCACCAACATCTTCATCGACGGCTTGAACGTGTAATGACCCAGTTGGAAAACGGCGTCCTCAGATTGCTCATGCTGTCGCAACTGCGCACGAATCCGCGCAAGCAACACCGGAAATTTGAAAGGTTTGCTGACATAATCATTGGCACCGGCATCCAGACCGAGGATCGTATCCGCGTCGCTGTCATGCCCCGTCAGCATCAGGATCGGGCTCTTGACCCCCTGTTTGCGCATCAAACGGCACAATTCGCGCCCGTCTGTATCCGGCAGACCCACATCCAGGATCACCAGATCGTAAAGCGCCTCCTTGGCGCGCACCATGGCATCCGCGCCATTAGCTGCCTCAAAGACATCGAAGTCCTCGGTCATGATCAACTGCTCGCTCAGCGCATCGCGCAGATCATCGTCATCGTCGACCAAGAGTATCTTTTTCAGTTGTGCCATCAGCTTTCTCCCTTTGGTGACCTAGAGATGTGGTTTCGCGCACAATCTGGCAAGCGCGCGACAAAATCTCTCACGCGCTCGTGTTACAGGACCCGGCAAATGTTTCAATTCCGGCGGAATTGGCCTAGATCAAGCGCAGATTATGCAGGCATTGTAACATCATGAACATCAGACCGGACATCACAGAACAGCTTGCACGGGCCCGGGCGGACCTGCGGATGGGCGTACCAGTGGTGCTTGACGGGCATTCTCCGGTGATCATCGCGGCGGTCGAGACACTGGATCGGGATCGGTTGTCATCGCTGATGGACCTGCCCGGTGATGCTGTTTTGGCCATTACCGTGCGGCGGGCGGAAACGCTCAAGGCGCGGGCCTATGACGGCGATCTCGCGCGTGTCGTTCTGCCCGCGGACGCCACGCTGGCCTGGGCGCATGGGATCGCGGACCCGGCAGGCGATTTGATGGCACCGATGAAAGGGCCGCTCATCTGCGCACGCGGGGGAGGTGTCGAGGGCCATCGCGCGGCGCTGCAATTGGCAAAATCCGCGCGGCTGCTGCCCGCATGTCTTGTGATCCAGATAACCGCCGGTGCCGATTTTGCACAGGAGCACGCTTTGACGTCCTTGTCTCTGGATGAGGCGCTGCCGCATTTGTCTGGGCGCAGCCCTTTGCATGAGGTCGTCAGCGCGCGCTTGCCGTTGGAGGTATCGGAAGCCGGGCGACTGCATATTTTCCGCCCCGAAGACGGCGGCGAAGAGCATTATGCCATCGAGATCGGCAGGCCCGACCGGTCCGCACCAGTGCTGACCCGGCTGCATTCCGCCTGTTTCACCGGTGATCTGATGGGCTCGCTGAAATGCGATTGTGGCCCGCAGTTGCGCGCAGCCCTCGCCCAGATGGGACAGGAAGGGCACGGCATCCTGCTCTATATGAATCAGGAAGGGCGCGGGATCGGCCTTGCCAACAAGATGCGTGCCTACTCACTGCAGGATCAGGGTTTTGACACGGTTGAGGCCAACCATCGACTGGGTTTTGAAGACGACGAGCGGGATTTTCGGCTCGGGTCCGACATTCTGACATCCCTGGGATTCTCCGCCGTTCGGCTGTTGACGAATAACCCCAAGAAGGTCGAGATGATGCAGGCCAGCGGCATTGACGTGACTGAGCGTGTCCCGCTTCAGGTGGGCGGCAACCGACATAACCATGCTTATCTGGCGACCAAAGCTGCGAAATCGGGCCACCTGCTGTGACCGCTGACGATCTGGTTCTGACGCGGATGGGGTTGCGGTTTCAGGGACAGACCTACCCCTGCACCATCGGCAAATCGGGGTGTACCGAACGCAAACGCGAAGGCGACGGTGGCACGCCGGTGGGCGTGCACCGGCTTGTTGGCATGCTCTATCGTCCCGACCGGATTGCGCGCCCGACGGATTGGGCGCTGCCCATCGGGCCACGCGACCTGTGGTCCGACGATGCGAAGGATGCGGATTACAATATGATGGTCCGTGCACCTTATTCTGCCAGTCACGAAAAGCTGCGCCGGGCGGACCCGCTTTATGATCTTGTGATCCTGACGGATTGGAACTGGCCCTATGCCGTAAAGGGGCGTGGTTCAGCGATCTTCATCCATCAATACCGCAGACCGGGCTATCCGACAGAAGGCTGCATCGCTTTATCCCGCATGCATCTGCATAAGATAGCCGGTCGTATCACCTACGGCACGCGTTTGATCGTCACAGCATAGGTGTATGGTAACGGGGTGGTTCAGGTTGCCACCCGTTCGCCGAAAATAGCGGAGCCCACACGGATATGGGTCGCACCCAGCGCAATCGCCTTCTCAAAATCGCCACTCATGCCCATGCTGAGCCCGGCGAGACCATTGCGGGCGGCAATCTTGGCCAGAAGGGCGCAGTGAAGGGAGGCCTCCTCCTCCGCAGGCGGGATGGACATAAGCCCGGTGATTGGCAGATCCATGGCAATACAGTCCTGGATGAATACATCCGCATCCGCAGGTAAGATGCCTGCCTTTTGGGGTTCTTCACCCGTGTTCACTTGGATGAACAGATCCGGGCAATGCCCCACCTCCTGCGCCAGACGCGCGAAGGTTTTTGCCAGCTTGGGTCGATCAAGAGAGTGAATGCTCTGAAACAGATCAAACGACTGCCGCGCCTTGTTTGTCTGCAGGGGCCCGATCAAATGCAGATCGATCCCATCAAACTTTTCTCGAAACGCAGGCCATTTTCCTGCCGCTTCCTGTACGCGGTTTTCGCCAAAGCACCGGTGTCCCTGCGCCAGCACAGCTTCGACACGTTCATTGGGCTGAACTTTGGACACCGCAATCAGCTTGACCGATTGGGCGGGACGACCAGCAGCGCTTTCAGCCTTGGCCACCCGATCGGCAATCTCCTGCAGTCCCATCTTCAACTCCGCTTTGTGTTTGGGGTCACAAGATAACAGCCCAGCGCAAAAGAAAAGGGGCAGACCAAAAGGCCTGCCCCAAATTCAGGTTGTAGCGTTCAACTTAGAAGTTGAAGAGCACACCAAGGTCAGCAATGGTGTTGCCGCCTGTGTCACGGCCAACCATACCTTGCAGTTTCACACCGCCACCGAGGCTGTGGTCGAAACCAAGGCCATAGGCTGTGTCAAGTGCGTCGGCACCGCCGCCAGCAACGGATGCTTCGATCACTGTGGCTGCGCCAACTGGGATCGCTGCGGAGATACCGTATGCTACGTCGTCGCCAGCTGCGTCTGTGTCACCAACGAAGAAGACCAGGTCAGCAATGCCGACCGCGCCCGACGCGGACAGAGCCCAGAAGTCGATTTCTTCTGCCACACCAACAGTTGTCTGCTCGGACATACCGTAAACGGCGCCCAGCGTCCAAGCGGAGAAGGTGTAAGCTGCACCAAGTTCGAATGTTTCGGCGAAGTCACCGTCGTCAGTTGTGACGGCTGTGTTTTCGTCGTAGTCGTCGGTGTAGCTCGCCATGACGACGAAGTCACCCATTTCGTACTTCGCAGAAACGCCATTCGCGCCTTCAGCACCAGTTGCGTACGCAGGGAACAGGCCAGCAACGTTGGCGCCCCATGTGCTGTAGTGACCTGTGTTGAATGTCAGGCCTGGCTCGAAGCCGTAGGTGTTGATCGTGGAAGCCGCGTCGGAAACACCGGAGATGTTACCAACTTCAACACGCAGACCGCCGCTTTCGATGTGGAAGCGTGGACCGTTGAAGGATGCAACATTGCTGGAACCATCGGATTCGTCGTTGTCCGACTGGATCCGCAGACGTGCGCCGAATTCGATGCCGCTGTCTGTTTCTGTTTCCGCGTCAATGTTGAGACGCATCCGGCTGTCGAGAACTGTTTCGTTTTCGTCGCCTGCTGCGCTTGTGCGGTCTTCTTGGTAGTCAAGACCGAAGCGGCCCAGACCGGAGATGTTTACCTCAGCAACGGCTACTGTGGTTGTGGCCACCAGTGCTGTTGTCGCGATGAGAATCTTTTTCATTATCTTATCCTCGGTTTCTAGTAACGTTCAAAGAGAGAATCTCGACTGAACCCGAGGTGCTTTTCGCTCGTAACCGGGTCCTTTTGCAAGAAGTTGAGGCCCGCGTTAATCAGAGTAGTTAAAGATGGTGCAGCAATGCCACACTCCATTTGCGCACCCCGTTACCAGAGCTGCTTGGCAAATACTGGACACCTCAGGTAATACCGACTTGTCCATTTCGGACCAGATAGAATATAGCAAGTATAACTTAGGCTTTACGCAGGTCGGGCACATAATGAGAATACCCTTGAGCATACGCCAAATCATGGCAGGTTGCGCGCTCGCGCTTTTGATCGGTTGCGGTCAGGGCACATCAACAACCAACCAGCAAGGCAACGTCTCTGGCGCGGTCGATGCCCGCGCCATTGATCGGGGCGATGCAGTCGGAGAGACAACCATCTGGGATGCCTTTCGCCGTCAGAACACCGAGACGGTTGTCAGCGTGAACAAATACATCTGGTCCGCCTCCCTGGAGGTTCTGGACTTTTTGCCGGTGCAGTCGGTTGATCCCTTCACCGGCGTCATCATCACCGGCTTTGGCACCCCTCCCGGCGGTGGCCGCGCTTATCGCGCAACCGTGCTGATCAACGATCCGGCGCTCGATGCACGCTCGCTAAACGTTTCGCTACAAACAAGAAACGGCCCGGCGAGTGCGGCGACCGTGCGCGCGGTTGAGGACGCCATCCTCACCCGGGCGCGCCAGATCCGCATCGCCGACGGCAGGCTCTGAAGCCGGTCCACCACCTGTGATCAACACCAGCGCCGGGCCCCGTAGATAAAGACGGCTCCCGGCGCTCTTTCGTTAAGAAGGACGCCACCATGACGCGTTACACCCCCGCAGAGATCGAAGCCCGCTGGCAAAAGGTCTGGGACAGGGACGAAGTCTTCAAGGCCGTGCGTTCGGCCGACAAACCCAAGTACTATGTGCTTGAGATGTTTCCCTATCCATCCGGGCGCATCCACATGGGCCATGTGCGCAACTACACCATGGGCGATGTGATCGCGCGCTACAAGTTTGCGACGGGGCACAACGTTCTGCATCCCTTTGGCTTTGATGCTTTTGGTCTCGCCGCTGAGAATGCGGCGATGGAACGGGGTATTCACCCCAAGGACTGGACCTACCAGAACATCGACGACATGATCGCACAGATGAAACCGCTCGGTTTCGGCCTTGACTGGTCCCGCCTGTTTGCGACCTGCGATGTCAATTACTATGGTCAGCAGCAATCACTGTTTCTCGACTTCCTCGAAGCCGGATTGGTCTACCGCAAAAATGCCGTCGTCAACTGGGACCCGGTCGATATGACCGTGCTGGCCAACGAACAGGTCGAGCAGGGGCGCGGCTGGCGCTCAGGTGCCTTGGTTGAACGGCGCGAGCTGACGCAGTGGTTCTTCAAGATCAACGACTATTCCGAAGAGCTGCTGGACGCCCTGGACACGTTGGAGAACTGGCCCGCCAAGGTGCGGCTGATGCAGGAGAACTGGATCGGCAAGTCGCGCGGGTTGCAGTTTGCGTTCTCCACCATCGACGCGCCGGAAGGTCATGACCGGATCGAGGTCTATACCACCCGGCCTGATACGCTGATGGGCGCCTCCTTTGTCGGCATTTCACCGGATCACCCGCTGGCGAAAGTGCTTGAGCGGGACAACGCGGAGGTGGCCGCCTTCTGTGCGGACTGTCGCAAGATCGGGACAACCGAAGAGGCGATTGAGACCGCGGAAAAGCTGGGCTTCGACACCGGCATCCGGGTGCGCCACCCCTTTGACACCGCGCATGAGCTGCCTGTCTATATCGCCAACTTCATCCTGATGGACTACGGCACCGGTGCGATCTTTGGCTGCCCGGCGCACGATCAGCGCGATTTCGAATTCGCCACGAAATACGGGCTGCCGATCATTTCGACCTATCTGCCGTCAGAGGACAGCCCGGAGACGCTGACCGAGGCCTATGTGCCTGCTAAAACAGAGAAAGTCTTTTACAACCGGGGTTTTGCTGGTGAGGCCCATCAGACCGGGCTAGAGGCCATCGATGCGGCCATCGATTTCTGTGAAAACAGCGGCGTGGGGCAAGGTGTCACCAAGTTTCGGCTGCGCGATTGGGGGTTGTCCCGCCAACGCTATTGGGGCTGTCCGATCCCGGTAGTGCATTGCGACGCCTGTGGCGTGGTGCCGGAAAAGAAAGAAAACCTGCCGGTTGAGCTGCCCTATGACGTGACCTTCGACACGCCCGGCAATCCGCTGGACCGGCACCCGACCTGGCGCGACACCCCCTGCCCGTCCTGTGGCAAGCCCGCACAGCGTGAGACCGACACGATGGACACCTTTGTGGACAGTTCGTGGTATTTCGCGCGCTTCACCGCACCGGACGCCAAAACACCAACCGTGATGGAAGACGTCGCCTATTGGATGAACGTCGACCAGTACATCGGCGGTGTTGAACACGCGATCCTGCACCTGCTCTACTCTCGCTTCTTTGCGCGCGCGATGCAGATCACCGGTCATTTGCCAAAATCGGCCAACGAACCTTTCAACGCGCTCTTCACCCAAGGTATGGTCACCCACGAGATTTACCTGACCCGGGATGAAAAGGGCCGCCCGGTCTACCACCTCCCCGAAGACATCCATTGGACGGAATCAGGAGCAAGGCTTGGCGCTGACGGACCGGAGGTGCAGGTTGTCCCCTCGGCCAAGATGTCGAAGTCGAAAAAGAACGTGGTCGACCCGATCAACATCATCTCGGCCTACGGGGCCGATACCGCGCGCTGGTTCGTGCTGTCAGACAGCCCACCTGAGCGGGATGTAGAATGGACAGCGAGCGGGGCAGAAGCGGCCTTCAAGCACCTCACACGTGTCTGGAACCTCTGCGACCGGATCGGCAAGATGGACAAAGACGCACCGGGCGTCGGCGACGAAGAGCTGCTGCGGGCGATGCATCTCTGCATTCATGACGTGACAATGGGCATCGAAAGCTTTGGCTTTAACGCGGCCATTGCAAAGCTTTACGCCTTTACAGCAACGCTGCAGAAATCCAAAGCCGGCCATGCAGCACAGCGTCAGGCGGTCATGACGCTGGCCCAGCTGATGTCGCCAATGACCCCGCATCTGGCCGAGGACATCTGGAAGCATCAGGGCGGTGATGGGCTGGTCACCACTGCGAGCTGGCCCAAAGCGGACGAGGCGATGCTGGTCTCCGACACAGTGACCCTGCCCGTTCAGGTCAACGGCAAACGCCGGGCGGAAATCGTGGTCCCTGCAGATATGCCCAAAGAAGAGGTTGAAAAAGCCGCCCTTGCCGATCAGGCTGTGCAACGAACGCTTGATGGCGCGGAACCCAAAAAGGTCATCGTTGTGCCCGGACGGATTGTGAATGTTGTCGTTTAGCCGCAAATTCCTGCTGATGATCCCGCTGGCGCTGGCCGCCTGCGGCTTCACACCTGTCTATGCGCCCGGCGGCACCGGTGCGCAGGTACAAAACAGTATCACCGTTCAGGCCCCCAATACCCGGGATGAATTCCTGCTGACCCAGCGATTGGAAGAGCGTCTGGGCCGTGCGTCCGAGGCCCCCTATGCCCTGAATTACACGCTACGCTCAAGCCAGGCCAACCTTGCTGTCGATAGCGAGGGCAGCACCACGCGGTTCAACATTATAGGCTCGGCCGACTATTCACTGGTCGAGACCGGCACGGGCCGGGTCATTGCCTCGGATCGGGTGGATAACTTCACCGGCTATTCCGCGGCTGGCACCACCGTGGCAACCCTTGCCGCAGAACGCGACGCGCAACAGCGGCTGATGATCCTGCTGGCGGATCAGATTGTGACACGGATCCTGACCACGGATTTGCAATGAAGCTGTCGCCGCGCGATGCCAACGCCTATTTTGCCAAACCCGACGCCGACAAGACCGGACTGCTGATCTATGGCACGGACGCCATGCGCGTGGCGTTGAAACGTCAACAGGTTCTGACCGCCCTGCTGGGTGAGGGCGCCGAAGAAGAGATGCGGCTGACCCGAATGGGGGGAAGCGACGTGCGCAAGGATCCCGCCCTGTTGATCGATGCCACCAAGGCCATCGGATTTTTCCCCGGTGCGCGCGCGGTATTTGTCGAAGAAGCCAACGAGACCTGCGCGCCTGCCGTTCTGGCGGCACTCGAGGGATGGCACCCCGGTGACGCGCAAATCATTGTCACCGCCGGCGCGCTGAAACCAACATCCAAACTGCGCAAGGCCTTTGAGGCTCACCCGCAAGCCTATGCCGCTGCCATCTATGACAATCCGCCAACCCGGGAAGAGATCGAAACGGCCCTGCGGGACGCAGGTCTGGCACAGGTGACAGGCGACGTGATGGCAGCATTGAACGATCTGGCGCAGGCCATCGATCCCGGTGATTTCCGCCAGATGGTCGAAAAGCTCGCGCTCTACAAGATCGGGGACCCGGAGCCTCTCTCCTTGACGGATATCGCCGCTTGCGCGCCCACCTCGACTGAGGCCGATGTGGACGATGTCCTGATGGTTGTGGCAGAGGCGCGCGCCCATGAAATTGGCCCAGTCATGCAAAAACTGGTGGCACAGGGGGCGACGCCCGTGGGGCTGTGCATCGGCGCGATGCGTCACTTTCGGGCGCTGCATCGTGCGGCAAGCGACACCTCCGGCAGACCCACCATTTTCGGTCCGAACCGCGACCGCATGCTGGCGCAGTCACGCCGCTGGGGCCCTGCCAAACTGGAAACGGCCATCACGTTGCTGACCGATACGGATTTGCAATTGCGATCCGCCGGTCAAAACGCGCCCGGAATGGCATTGGTCGAACGCGCGTTTATCCGCCTTGCAATGCTGGGCAGTCGCTAGAACCTATTCAGGCGGCGCAAAGAGCGCCATCACCTCTTCGGTGGTCATCTGATGCGTCTTTTCCACGAAACTGTACCCACCGGGTTTGTTGTCGATGAAAAGCTCGCCGGTCAAAGGCAAATCGCCCAGGTCGTCAACCGTCCCGGCACCGAAGTGATATTCGCCCTCATGCGGCCCCGGGGCTGTCACCCGATAATAAACGCTGCTGCCGCAGGTCCTGCAGAACGCCCGCTCCGCCCAGGGCGAAGACGTGTAAATCGTGAGGTTCTCGGCACCGTGCACCGTTGTTTTGTCAGATGACGCCTGCACGCCCAGGAAAATGCCACCGCTCCACTTGCGGCACATGTCGCAATGGCAGGCGCCGAATTCCTTGGGTGTTTCGTTCAAGGTATAGGTGACGGCACCACACAGGCAGCTACCGGATTTGGACATGACAACACTCCGTTTTTTGAAAACTTCGCCTTAAATGCTCTCACAATCCACTGACAGAATATGTCAGCAGTTGCCGCGCCAGACACAAGATGACAGTCTCTGAGACGGACAAGCCAAGAATAGGATGCTCTAATGTACAAGGTGATCGGCACGACCAAATCCCGCGCGTTTCGCGTGATGTGGACGTTGCAGGAAATGGGTGAGCCCTATGAGCAGATCGCAGCCGGGCCGCGATCCGAAGAGGCGTTGCAGTACAACGTTCTTGGGAAAATCCCGGCGCTTGTCGATGGCGAGGACGTGCTGACGGATTCGGTCGCGATCATGACCTATCTCGCGGACAAGCACGGCAAGCTGACAGCACCCGCTGGCACGGTCGCGCGGGCCAGGCAGGACGCGATGACATTCTGGCTGATCGATGAGCTGGACGCGATCCTCTGGGCCGCGGCCAAGCACAGCTTCGTGCTGCCGGAAGACAGGCGCGTGCCAACTGTCAAAGACGCGCTCAAGTTCGAATTCGAACGCTCGGCGGCACATCTATCGGAGCGGCTGGAGGGGTCTTTTCTGATGGGCGACACGATTACGCTTCCCGATATTCTGGCCTGTCATTGCCTGAATTGGGCCATCGGCGCGAAATTTCCGCGCACGGATGAAAAGCTCTTCGCTTACGCGAAAGCGCTGCGTCAGCGTCCGGCGTTTCTGGCGGCTTCCGAAACATAGGCTGCCGCCGCCTGCCCTGCCCAGCGTCCCGTCGCCAGGCACCCGGTGATCAGGTAGCCCCCTGTGGGTGCCTCCCAATCCAGCATTTCGCCCGCGCAAAAAACTCCCGGAACAGCCTTTAGCATCAAATCCGGCGTCAGCGCATCAAACGCCACGCCACCGGCAACAGATATTGCCTGATCGAGCGGCTGCAGACCATCGTGGTTCAGCCGGAGCTTCTTGAACACCCGCGCCAAGGCTGCAGGGTCCTTGGGTAAGGGGCGGGCGCATTCGAAGGCCAGTGCTGCCTTGACGGGGTCCAGTTTGAGCACCTTGCGCAGATGATTCACCAGACTTGTTTTGCCTTTTGGGCGGGCAAGCCGCCTGGCCACCTCATCGGTGCTGAGATCGGGCAGCAGGTCCACGTAAAGTGCATGATCTATACGGACCGCACGGCTGACCTCATAGATGCCACCCCCTTCCAGCCCGGTCCGACTGATGACGGCTTCACCGCGTGAACGCATCGGGCCACAGATAAAGCGCACGCCCTTCAGGGCCTGCCCCGCCCGCGCCAGCATATGAGGTGACCATGCCACGCTCAGCCCGACGTTTGCCGCCGCGAACTGCGCAATCACCACACCGCGCTCCGCAAGCTTATCTGCCCAAGCGCCGTCCGATCCCAAACGCGCCCAACTGGCCCCCCCGAGCGCCAGAACGGTGACATCGGCACCCAGCACTTCGAGACCGTTCGGACCGTCGAACTCGGCCTGATTGTCCTGCCACCCGTGCCACCGCATGTTTGTGCGCAGATCAACCCCCGCTGCCGCCAGGCGCTGCAACCAGGCCCGCAACAGGGGCGAGGCTTTCATCGCTTTTGGAAACACCCGCCCGGTGGATCCGGTGAATATCTCCTGCCCCAGCCCGCGCGCCCACTCCTGAACCGCCTGTGCGTCAAAGGCCTGCAAGATAGGGCGCAGAGGGTCCGCCGCCTCATAGTAGTGCGGCAGCATCTGATCAAAGGGCTCGTCCTTCGCCAAATTCAGACCGGACTTTCCGGCCATCAGGAATTTCCGCCCGACGGATGGCTTTGCATCGCAGATCGTTACGCGCAACCCCGCAGCGGCGAGCGCTTCGGCGGCCATCAGACCGGCAGGTCCGGCGCCGATGACAAGGGCCCGCTTCACGCCTCCACCTGCGGCGACGCTCCCTTGATCTCCACCACCCGGTGCGGATAGGGAATTTCGATGCCGTTCTCTTTCAGGGCGTTCCAGACGAGGAAGAGTACATCGGAGGTGTATTTATTGGGCCCATCATCCAGCCCGTTCACCCAGAATTCAACGGCAAAATCGATCCCGCTATCGCCAAAACCGCGCAGCTCGCAATCCGGCGGATAGGGCGCGTCCAGCACATCCGGATGCGTGGCAACGGCCGCTTCGATGATCGCGGGCACGGCGTTGATGTCGGTGTCATAGCTCACGGAAAACGGCGCCTCGTAGCGGTTGGCGGAACCGGAATCGGAATAGTTGACCACACGCGTGGTGATGAAATCCTCGTTCGGCACCACGATCCAGCGGCCATCGAATGTTTCCAGCACCGCCGCCCGCGCCGTCATTTTGACGATCTGACCGGATTCGCCGCCGTCCAGCTCGACAAAATCGCCCACCGTCGCCTGACCTTCGATCAGCAGAATGACCCCTGAGATAAAGTTGGAGGCAATTTTCTGCAGGCCAAATCCAAGACCGACACCAATGGCGCCCCCGATCACCGCCAGAGCGCTGAGGTTGATGCCCATGATGTTCAGCAGCAGCAGGAAGGCGACACCGAAAATGGCGAATTCGATGGCCTTGGCGGTCAGCTGCCGCAGCGAGGGCCGCATTTCCTTTTGGTTTTCAATGAATTGCGTGGTTTGCCGGTTGGACCAGCCGCCCAGCCAAAAGAGGATACCACCGGCAATGACGCCGCGGACAAGCGACATGACGGAGAAGGAAATATTGCCAAGCGTGATGGTGATCTCGCTCAATTTCACCATCAGCGGATCTAGCAGGCCCACCGCATAGAGAGCAGCGATTGGAATGAGGACGTAGCGGCCCAACAGTTTGAGGAAGGGATCCGTAATGATTTCGCGCACCAAAGTGCGTACCGCCAGAAACATGAAGAGACGTTTGCCAAAGGCAATGACCGCGCCGCTGTCAAAGAGCGACCGCACAACGCTTTCACCAATCGCGGTAAACGCATAGGCGAGCAGCGGCAACAGCAGCGGCAGCGCCAGCAAGGAGGTGCGGCGCGCACGGGCCAATGCGGTTTCCGCGTCTTCGGCAGGGGTCAGCAGCCGTTTCAGGACACCGCGCAGGCGGCGCGCCACCAGAACCGCAAGCAGATACGCCAGGATCAGCAGGGCAAACTGTGACCACGCCGCCGGGCTGAGCGC
Organism: uncultured Roseobacter sp.; assembly: GCF_947499265.1. Lineage (GTDB taxonomy): Bacteria > Pseudomonadota > Alphaproteobacteria > Rhodobacterales > Rhodobacteraceae > Roseobacter. The sequence continues at coordinate 230,312 of NZ_CANMNK010000001.1, forward strand.
CCAGGATTTTGCGAGTTCCCACCCGAGAAGGGCATATTCCGCGCCGCGCTGTACAATCTCCGGCTGGGTGGACAGGTCAAATTCCACGCAAACCCCCTCTTTTCATCCCAAAAACCACAGCTAGACTCTTGCCCGTGCAAGACCTGTGGAGCAAGCCCGGATGTCTGATGCAATCTGTCCCCTGTGTGACCGGCCGATCCCTGGGGACGTCAAGCAAAGCCTGCACCACCTGATCCCCAAACTGAAAGGCGGCAAGGGTGGGCCGACGGTCTTGCTGCATCACATCTGCCACCGGGAAATTCACGCGACGCTGAGCGAAGCCGAATTGGCGCGGGACTATGCGACCGTCGGTGCGCTGCGCGCGCATCCAAGACTGGCCAAATTCATCGCCTGGGTCGCCAAGAGACCGCCCGGTTTCCACTCAAAAGTGCCCGGCAAACGCAGAAAGACCTGATGCTGATTGGGGTGGCGCGTTACAAGCTGTTAGGCGGATCTTCAGGACGCCCCGGCACACATGCGTTTGATGTCCTGCGCCAGCGCGACCTTGGCTGCAACCGTATCGGCGGTCAGATCGCGGGCGTGCGCCAGGATCTCATCTGCGGGCATGATCCGGTCGATCAGCCCAAACCGCAGCGCTTCTTCGGCTTCTATCTTCTGCCCGCCCATCAGGATCAGTTTCGTGCGCGCCGGACCGATCAGCGCAGACATGCGCAGCGGATCACTGGGTTGTGGCAAAAAGCCCAGCTTCATAACCGGATAGAAAAACTTGGCGTGGGGCGGTGCAATCCGGATGTCGCAGGCCAGCGCCATGCCCATCGCACCACCGGCGAGCGTGCCGTTCAGGGCTGCGATGGACAGCCCCGGCAGATCGGCGACAGCAGCAGAGAGTTCCTCCCAAAGCGGTGAGGTCGCCAGACCGGCGCGCGCCGCGTCCAGATCCGCCCCGGCACTGAACACACGGCCCACGCCTGTGAGGATGACCGCGCGGGCGGCACGTGCTGCCTGCATCGCCGCGATCAGATCTTGCAACATCGCTTCGGTCAGCGCATTCGCCTTGTCCGGGCGGTTCAGGGTGACCGTCCAGACATCCCCCTCACGATCCAGATCGATCATATGAGGCCGACCTTTCGGCGGATGTCTTCATCGCGCAGGGAAATCTCCCGCCCGCGCCACGCGTCCGCCTCTGGACCGCACATCCACAGCAACGCCCGCGCGGGCCAATCCGCCGGAATATGCACATCCCATTCCAGCTGGCTGACCGGATTGATACCGCTCGATTTGATCTCGCGCTGCATCTGCGTGGCCACCGTCCCCGGCGACAGGCCAATCGCGCGGATGCCCTGCGCGGCCTCCTCTTTATCCAGGCAGCGGGTCAGCATGTTGGCCGCCGCTTTGGAGGCGCAATAATGGCTCCAGGCCTCGACCGGCCCATGTGCGGCCCCCGAGCTGATGGTCAGAACCGACCCACCCCCGCGCGCCTTCATCACCGGCACCGCCGCCCGCATACCGTAAAAGACACCCTTGAGGTTGATGTCGATCACATCCCCCCAGGCCTCCGGATCGGCCTCTGACAAATGCGCGATCGGCTCAATGACGCCTGCGTTGTTGATCAGCACATCGAGGCCCCCGAAGGTCTCGACGGTCGCATCAACCGAAGCAGCCATTTCCCGGCTGTTGGCCACGTTGCAGGGGATGGCGATGGCCCGTTCGCCGATCTCACCGGCCAGATCGGCAATATCCTTCTGACCGCGCGCCACCAGAGCGACATTTGCACCGGCACCCGCAAACACCCGTGCAGTCTCTGCGCCGATCCCACGGCTGGCGCCGGTGATCAATACTGTCTTTCCCGTCATATCCATGTGCTGCACTCCCTGAGGCTGTTGCCTTGTGGTAATCTGCCACGCAGCCTTGGTCCAGACCCGGTTCCCCTTGACCATTGGCAGGCCTTGCCTGACGATGCGCGCAGACGCTGTTCATAAGGATTTACACATGTCATTTTTTAACCATCGCTTCACAGCAGCAACTGTGTTGGCCATGTCCACCGCATCGACCGCTTATGCGGACGTCAGCGCGCAGGACGTCTGGACCGACTGGAAGTCCTACTTTGAAGGCCTTGGCTACGGCGTGTCGGCCTCGGAGGCACAGTCCGGCAGCACTCTGACCATCACCGATCTGACAATCGATATTCCACAAACCGAGGACATGGGCGCGTCATCCATGCGGCTGGAGCAGGTGGCCTTCAGCGAAAACGCCGATGGCACCGTTAGCGTCGTTTTCCCTGAGGTGATGCCTTTTGCGATGCAGGTGACCGGCGAGGAAGGCGAGGTCGCCGATGTTGAGCTGGAAGTGCGCCACACCGGCATGGTTTCCACTGTTTCGGGCGTGCCGACGGAAATGACGAATGCCTATACGGCACAGACAGTCGAAGTCATTATGACCGGCCTGACCGTCGACGGCGAAGTGCAAAGCCCTGACATGGCGCTGGTCAAACTGGCGATGCAGGGCCTCTCCGGCACAACGAAAACAACCATCGGCGGCAAGCGCGTCTATGACCAGAGCATGCAGGCTGGCGACGTGACCTATGATCTGGCCTTTGCTGACCCCGAAGGTTCGGGCAACGCCAAGATGAACGGTCGCATCGATGGTCTGAACTTCACCGGCTCCAGCGCCTTCCCGCTGGTGAAAATTGACACGGGCGATGTCTCTTCGCTGTTGGCGGCGGGCGTGAGCGGTGAAGGCACCTTCAACTACACCGGGGGCGCATCGGACATTTCCGTGGAAGAAAACGGCGCATCGGCGTTTTCTGCGACGACCACCTCCAATGGCGGCTCACTCGATGTCGCATTGGGTGAGGATGGCCTGAACTACGCTGGCGATCAGAAAAACCTGCAGGTTGCCATGATGTCACCGGATTTCCCGGTGCCGATCGAATTCGACATGGTGGATGCCCGGTTCAATCTGGCGATGCCGCTGCAGAAGACCGAGGAGATGAAGGACTTCGCCTTTGGCTTTGCGTTCAACGATTTCTCCATGTCCGACATGTTGTGGGGCATGTTCGATCCGAACGCGCAGCTGCCCCGCGATCCGGCGACCATCGTGCTGGATCTGACCGGCAAGGCACGGATGCTCTTTGATTTTCTGGATCCGTCAGCCGCAACGGTGTCGGGTGACCCGAACATCACGCCCGCCGAGGTGGAGCAGGTCAACATCAACAGATTGCAGGTCAAGGCGGCTGGCGCCGAGCTGACCGGAGAGGGCGCGTTCCGGTTTGACAACGCGGCACCGGGTGGCGCGCTGAAGCCAATCGGCGCTGCAGATCTGTCGCTGGTCGGGGGTAACAAGCTGATCGACTCGCTGGTTGCCATGGGTCTGCTGCCCGAAGATCAGGCGATGGGCGCGCGCATGATGCTCGGCCTGCTGGCGGTGCCGGGCAATGCGCCGGACACCCTCAATTCGCGGATCGAGACCAATGAACAGGGCCATATTCTGGCCAATGGTCAGCGTATTCAGTAGCCAACACCAAAGGCGCGTGAGAATGAAGGGGCGCACAACAGGCGCCCCTTTTTACGTACCACCCTTGCAGCGCGGCGAGCACACAGCTACCTGAGGTGCAATTGCTTTGGAGCACAGCCTATGACGCAATCGCCGCAGATACTGACCGACCGCCTGTTGCATGCCGCCCGCAAGGCGGGTGCTGAAACGGCTGATGCGGTGGTGATGCAAGGCACGTCGCTCAACATCGAGGTGCGCGCCGGAACGCTGGAGCATGCAGAACGCTCCGAAGGCATCGACCTTGGCCTGCGGGTTTTCGTCGGCCACAAAAGTGCGACGGTCTCGGCCTCAGATACACGTGACGAGACAATTCAGGAAATGGCGGTGCGTGCCGTGGCCATGGCGCGCGAGGCACCTGACGATCAGTTTGCCGGGTTGGCATCCCCCGATCAACTGGTTATAGATCCGCAGACTGCCGCGCTGGAACTCTATGATCCGGGCGCGGAGCCTTCCCCCGGCGACCTGCAGGACGATGCCGCCCGTGCCGAAGCTGCGGCCCTAGAAAACAAGGGGGTGACGCAGGTGCAATCGGCAAGCGCCGGATACTCCGCCCACACCGTGCATCTTGCCGCGACAAACGGGTTTTCGGATGGGTATCGCCGCACCAGCAGGGGTCTGTCTTGTGTTGCGATTGCGGGCACGGGCACCGCGATGGAACGGGACTACGACGGCGACAGCCGCATCTTTCAAAGCGACCTGCGCGACGCTGAAGACATCGGAAAATGTGCCGCAGAACGTACCGTGGCGCGACTGGACGCGCGCAAACCACCCACGGGCAGTTTCAACGTGCTCTTTGATGAGCGCGTGTCCTCAAGCCTGATCGGGCATCTCCTGGTCGCCATCAATGGCGCCTCCATTGCCCGCGGTGCCTCGTGGCTACGTGACGCGATGGGGAGCGCGGTTTTGCCGGATCACCTGTCGCTTGTCGAAGATCCGCACCGTCCCCGCGCCTCCAGTTCGCGCCCCTTCGACGCCGAAGGCCTGCCGACCAACCGGCGCAACATCGTGGAAAATGGCATCCTCACCGGCTGGACCCTTGATTTGGCCACGGGCCGCAAGCTGGGCATGGCCTCAACAGGCAATGCCGCGCGCGGCACCTCCTCAGCCCCCTCACCCACCACCTGGAATGTGGCGCTGACCCGGGGAGAGGCAAGCCGCGACGATCTTCTCCGGGATATGGGCACCGGCCTGCTGGTCACCTCGATGATCGGCTCGACGATCAACCCCAACACCGGGGATTATTCGCGCGGGGCGGCCGGGTTTTGGGTCGAAAACGGCCAGATCACCCATGCGATCAACGAATGCACCATCGCCGGAAACCTGCGGGACATGCTGCGCAATATTACCCCCGCGAACGACGCGCGCACGCACCTGAGCCGGGTGGTCCCGTCGCTTCTGGTGCCGGGAATGACCCTTGCAGGCAACTGATCTCGATCTGCTCACCGATGCCGCACGCCTTGCCGGCAGGGTCGCAACCAGTTTTGTCGGGAAAGGCACGCGCAAATGGGACAAGCCGGATGGCGCCGGACCGGTCACCGAAGCGGATCTTGCGGTCAATACCGCCCTCGAAAACGCCCTGCGCAGCGCGCGTCCCGACTATGGCTGGCTGTCTGAAGAGACCGAAGACACATCGGAACGGCTGCGGCGCGAGACGGTTTTCATCATTGACCCCATCGACGGCACACGCAGTTTTGTGGATGGCTCCCGTACCTGGGCGCATTCCATCGCCATCGCGCATCAGGGTCAGATTACCGCAGCGGCGGTGTTCCTGCCCCTGCGCGACAAGCTCTATTCCGCAGCGCTGGGGCGCGGCGCATTTCACAACGGTGAGCGTATCACGGCCAGCGAGGCGGCTGATTTGAACGTTGCGGATATCCTGGCCACCAAGCCGATCATGAACGCCGACCACTGGCCGGGCGGATTGCCCGGTTTCACACGTGCGCACCGCCCTTCGCTCGCCTACCGGCTGGGTCTGGTTGCGGAGGCACGGTTTGACGGGATGCTGACCTTTCGACCAAGCTGGGAATGGGACATTGCCGCAGGTGCACTGATCGTGACCGAAGCGGGCGGCATCTGCACCGACAAAACCGGCGCGCCCCTGCGCTTCAACAACGAACAACCAAGGTTGAACGGCGTGATCGCCACGGGTCCGCGCCTGCATGAACATGTTCTCGGCGCGCTTGCACCCGCCCCGCCCGCGGCGTCTTGACCCGGACGCTCAGATACGCGACGTTCCGCCGACCCGGCTGACCAAAGGAAACTCCCATGACACAAAGGCTACACCTCGTCTTCGGCGGCGAACTTGTCGACCCCAGCAAAAATGTATTCAAGAATGTGGACGACATCCATGTTGTCGGGATTTTTCCGGATTACGCAACGGCGTTCAACGCCTGGAAATCAGAAGCCCAACGCACCGTGGACAATGCACATATGCGGTATTTCATCGCCCATCTGCACCGCCTGCGAGACGAAGAGGCCGAAGCATCGTCTACCGAAGAACTGGAGTAATACTTCATGGGCCGCTCCTTAGGACTGGCGGCCTATCGTGCGCTGTCTCGCAGATCGGCAAGCCGCCTGTTTGTGCCCAGCAGCGCACGGCCTGCAGGCGAGCTTGTCTGGATCCACGCGGCAGAGCCATCCAACCTTCTGGCCATTCAGGATCTGGCCGAACGGCTGCACACGGCGCGCAATGATCTGCATGTTCTGATCACGCTGCCGGACCGCGAAGCGCTGGAAAAAGTGCACACCAACATCGGCACGCAATCGACGATCTTCTACGAAGAAATCCCGTCGGAGCATCCCACCGCCATTGACGCCTTTCTGAAAAACTGGGCGCCCGACATGTGCATCTGGACCTGGGGGCGATTGCGCCCAAACCTGTTGTCGCAGACCCGCGAGGTGGGATGCCCCATGGCGCTGATCGATGCCGACACCGGCGGATTTGACGGTCGCAGGGACCGCTGGCTGCCCGACCTCTCGCGCGAACTGCTCACCGGGTTCATCGCGGTCATGACACGGTCGGCCCAGGCGTTGCAGCGGCTCGAAACTCTGGGTCTGCCGACAAGTCGCATCGAAATGACAAGGCCGCTTCAGGCCGGTGGGCAGGCGCTGCCCTGCGAGGACACCGATCTGACGGACATGACATCCTCGCTTGCCGGTCGCCCGGTGTGGCTGGCAACATCCGTCCAGCAGTCCGAGGGTCCGGTTGTGCTGGCCGCGCACCGTCACGCCTTGCGGTATTCGCACCGGTTGCTGTTGATCCTGCACCCGGCCAATCGAAATCTGACCTCCCAATTGGCACAGAACGCACGGCAAGAAGGCTTCCGGGTATGTGATTGGGTCTCTGAGGGTGATCCGTCCGAAGCGACACAGGTGATGTTGGCCGAAGAAAGCGACGATCTGGGCCTGTTTTACCGGCTGGCGCCTGTCTCCTTTTTGGGCAGCTCGCTCACATCCGGCCATGGCGGGTGCAATCCGTTTGACGCCGCCGCGCTTGGGTCTGCGGTTCTATACGGGCCCAACGTGCGGCGTTTCATGCCGTTTTACACGCGACTGGCCAGTGCGGGTGCCGCGCGGATCGTGAATGACGCGCATTCGCTTGGCACCGCGGTGACCCGACTGATTGCACCGGATCAGGCCGCCGCCATGGCCCATGCGGGCTGGGATGTGGTCAGCAGTGGGGCGGAACTGACCGACAAGGTTATCGATCTGGTGGAGACCACGCTGGACGAACGGGTGGAGCTGTCGCGTGCGGACACCTGATTTCTGGTTCACACCCCCAGACAGACCGTCGGTTTTGGCTCGGTTGCTCGCGCCGCTGGGTTGGCTTTACGCGAAAGGCACCGCGCGCCGTCTGCTGCGAGGAACCCCGCTGAAACTCGACATTCCGGTGGTTTGCGTGGGCAACATCAATGCAGGTGGTACCGGAAAGACGCCAACCGTGATCGCCGTGGTCGAGCGTCTGTCTGGCCGCTTCCACATACCGCATGTCGTCACCCGAGGATTTGGGGGCCGTCTGAAGGGCCCCGTGCGCGTGGACCCCGCGCGGCACACCGCGGCGGATGTGGGCGACGAGCCATTGCTGCTCGCCGCCTTTGCCGAGGTCTGGGTGGCACAGGATCGCGCCGCGGGGGGCAAGGCCGCGCAGGCAGAAGGCGCGACCGTCGTGATCCTAGACGATGGGTTCCAAAATCCTGCCTTGCACAAAGACATCAGCATCGTGGTCGCGGATGCGCAGCGCGGGTTTGGCAATGGGCGCTGCCTGCCCGCCGGTCCGCTGCGCGAACCCGTGGATGTTGGCCTGGCGCGGGCGGATGTTCTCTTGACCCTCGGGGACGCCGCCGCGCAGGCCGCTTTTGAGGTGCGAAACACAAAAATACCCATCCCGCATGTGCGTGGTGCCTTGGAGCCCCTGCAAACCGGGATGGACTGGAAGGGTGAAAAACTCGTGGCCTTTGCTGGGATTGGCCACCCCGAGAAGTTCTTTGCCACGCTGCGGGGGCTGGGCGCCGATGTCGTGCACGCTGAACCGCTGGAGGATCATCAACCGCTCACCACCGCGCTCATGGGCCGGTTGCAGGCGGATGCGCAGGCGCGTGGCGCGCAACTGGTGACTACGGAAAAAGATGCGGTGCGGCTGCCCAACGCCTTCCGCACGAAGGTCATCACCCTGCCGGTGCGGTTGCAATTTGCAGAAGACGATAATGCGCTCTTTGCCCGGCTGGACGCGCTGCCCGCGCCCTAGGCCCGGTTATTCGTCATGTTCGCCCAGTTTCGGGGCTGGCTTGTGCAAGGCCAATTCCGCATCCGAAAAAGTGAAGGGAGCGCGCACGCCAGGTACCCCCTCCAAGGCCACCTGCAGGCCCCGCGCCTGCACCTGTGGGTCGGCCATGACGTCACCCATATCGTTGATCGGGCCAGCCGGCACGCCCTCTGCCTCGCAGGCCGCCAGCAGATCATCGCGCGTGCGCGCCTTCGTGGCCGCGGTCAGGCGCGAAATCATTTCCGCGCGATGGGCCAATCGGTCTTCGTTCTTCAGAAACTGCGGCGCGGTGATCATGTCATCCAGCCCCAGCAGCTTGCACAAGCGCCGATATTGGCCATCATTGCCGGTGGCGATGATGATGTGCCCGTCCAGGCAATCGAAGACCTGATAGGGGGCGAGGTTGATATGCGCATTGCCCATCCGCTGCGGCGGATGGCCGGTGGTCAGATAGTTCATCGCCTGATTGGAGGTCACTGCGACCGCCACATCCATCAGGGACATATCGATATGCTGCCCACGCCCCGTCGTCTGACGCTGGTGCACCGCCGCCAGAATCGCCGTGGTCGCATAGACACCGGTCAGAATATCCGTGATGGCAATGCCATATTTCTGCGGCTGCCCCTCCGGCTCACCGGTCAGGGACATCAGACCCGACATGCCCTGAATGATGAAATCATAACCTGCCCGCGGCGCATAGGGTCCGGTGTGCCCGAAACCCGTGATCGAGCAATAGATCAAGCGCGGAAACGCCTGCGCCAGGCTGGCATAGTCCAACCCGTATTTAGCCAGACCCCCGGTCTTGAAATTCTCGATCAGAATATCCGCATCTGCCAGCAAGGTTTTGACCTTTTGCTGGCCTTCTTCGGTCCTGAAGTCCGCCGTCACGGAGCGTTTTCCGCGATTGGTCGAGTGGAAATAGGCGGCTGAAACATCCTCATCCCGTGTGATGAAGGGCGGGCCCCACTGGCGGGTGTCATCTCCCGCGACACTCTCTACTTTGGTGACGTCGCAGCCGAGATCAGACAGCGTTTGACCGGCCCAGGGGCCGGCCAACACACGCGCCAGTTCGACGACTTTCAGACCAGCAAGGGGTGCCGTCATTACTCCGCCGCGGCGTCGATCAGTGCCGCCATTTCGGAATAGGCCATGTTGGAATACTTCTGGCCGTTGATGACAAAGCTTGGTGTGCTGTCGACACCATCGGCCTCAGCGTTCTCCTGATACCAGGCCACCAGCGTGCGGGCATTGTCGCCATCCTGCAGGCAGGCTTCCATGGTGTCGCCGTTCAGCCCGGCCAAACGACCGATCTTTCGCAGCTCTTCGATGATGGCAGCAGGGTCCCCGGCACGCGACCATTCCGACTGACCGGCATAGATCAGGTCCGTCATGCCAAAGAATTTCTCCGGCGTGCCCGCGCAGCGCGCGATCATCGACGCCCAAAGGCCATAGCGGTCAAAATAGACCTCGCGGTAGACGAAGTTGATCTTGCCGGTATCGATGTAATCCGCCTTCAGCTGTTTGTAGGGGCCTGCGTGAAACGACGCGCAATGCGGGCAGGTGAAGGAGGCGTATTCGATCACGGTCACGGGCGCATCCGGGTTGCCCAGCGACATTTCCGCAATTGTGGAAGTATCGATATCGGCTTCTGTTTCCTGCGCGTTGGCGGCGCCAAGCGGGTCCACCGGCGTGACCGAAGACCCCGGTGACGTCACGAAATACGCCCCAATGCCCAACACAGCCACAGCGGCAGAAATAATCATCATACGCGACATGGGTTTTCCTTTTTCAACGGTTTGTCTTGTTCAGTATGTTTTCGCCGAGCCGCGCCAGGGCATCACGCAAACCGGCATCCCGCACCGGACTGGCGGTATCAGCGGCCTGTTGGCGGATAAGCGGGTCGATCACGTCCTCTTTTTCAGCCGGTTGTGCAGGCTCAAACGCTACCCGGCCTTCGGCAAATCCGGTTGCCGCCGTTTGCGTGATCCGCACCCGCGCGATGGCGTTATAGCCATAGACCGCGTTGACCTTGGCGCGCATCTGTTCCTTTTGCATCTCCAGCATGGGCGCGTTGGCACCGGTCGTCAGCAGCGTCAGCGTCGCCCCCATGCCGCCGCGGCCATAGCTGACCTCCACGGGGCGTGAGACAGCAGCAATATCCTGGCCCATGATCTCGGTCCACTGCGTCAGCAAGCGGCTTTGAGCGAATCCCCGGCTCTCCGACGCCGCCCTGATCCGGCCCGTCAGCAGACTGGCCGTGCGCTTGAAACCTTTTGTACTGGCACGTCGAGGTGGCATTGCTATCTTTCAGTGAAACAGTTGCTGTATCTTACCGAATTGGGGCCTCAGCAACCAGATAAAGCCACAGGACGATTATAAACATTGCGTGAGATGCCTCAAAACCCCGTGACGCTGAGCGACGAATTGCTGGCGTGGTACGATGTTCATGCCCGCCGCATGCCCTGGCGTGTCTCGCCACAGGATCGCAAGGCCGGGCATGTGCCCGATCCCTATCGCGTCTGGCTCTCTGAGGTCATGTTGCAGCAGACAACCGTGGTGACCGTCAAAGACTATTTTGAACGGTTCACAACACGGTGGCCAACGGTGGCCGATCTCGCGGCCGCGCGCGATGCCGATGTGATGGGCGAATGGGCGGGCCTTGGGTACTATGCCCGCGCCCGCAATCTGCTGAAATGCGCGCGGCAGGTGGTGGCGGAGCATGAGGGTCGCTTTCCCGCCGATCACGCCGCCTTGCTGAAGCTGCCCGGGATTGGCCCCTATACCGCTGCCGCGATCTCTTCAATCGCCTTTGATCTGCCCCATGCGGTGCTGGATGGGAACGTCGAACGTGTGATGGCCCGGTTGCACGACATTCACACCCCCTTGCCGGAGGCAAAACCGGAGTTGATGGCAGAGGCGGCACGCCTGACCCCGTCCAAACGCCCCGGTGATTACGCGCAGGCCGTTATGGATCTGGGGGCCACGATCTGCACCCCGAAATCACCCGCTTGCGGCATCTGCCCCTGGCGTGATCCCTGCGTGGCACGTGCACGAGGCACCGCGCAGGAACTACCAAATAAGACACCGAAAAAGGCTAAACCAACAAGACACGGTATCGTCTATCTGGGGCGCCGCGATGACGGCGCATGGTTGTTGGAAACGCGTCCGGAAAAGGGGTTGTTGGGGGGCATGCTGGGCTGGCCGGGATCGGATTGGGTGGACGTAAAGGAAGACGTGCCAGACACCGATCCCCCGGCCACGGCGGATTGGCAGAAATTACCGGCGGAGGTGCGTCACACGTTTACCCATTTCCACTTGACGCTCACCATCTACGGCGCCCGCATGGGGAATGATGCCAAGGCTGATCGCGGAGCCTTCCTGCCCCGGCCGGAATTCCGCCCTTCGGATCTACCAACGGTCATGCGCAAGGCGTTTGATCTGGCAAGCGGAGAGATTTGAGCGCGGCGTCACGCTTGGATGCGGGCGCTGATTGGACATAGAATGATGCCAGATGCGATGCAGGACCTGAATGATGGCACGTGAAACGAAATCTGTTCCCCTCGCGGACCTCATCCGGTTTTCGCGCGCGGCTCCGTTTTGGATTTCGCTACTGCTGGTTCCTCTCGCATGGGTCGGCGCGTTGCAGGGCGGATGGACCGTGGTCTTACTGCCCGTTGTCACATGGTACCTCTTTTCAGCACTTGATGCGCTTTTTGGGCGTGATCTTGCGAATGCCGATCCGGACGCGCCGCAGGAGGCGCTTTATTGGTACCGCGCGATCACGGTAATTTGGGCGCCGGTGCAATTCTGTCTGCTGTTCAGTCTGATCTGGTACGTGCCCCAGGCCGACCATCTGGGCACGCTGGAACGGGTGGTGCTGTTTTTTGGTGTTGGCGTGATCACCGGCACGGTGGGCATCAATTACAGCCACGAATTGATGCATCAGAAAAACAAGATGGAACGCTGGATGGCCGATATTCTGCTGGCCATGGTGCTCTATTCGCATTTCCGTTCCGAACATCTGCTGGTGCATCACCGCTATGTCGGAACCCCCAAGGATGCCGTCACCGCCCGCTACAACGAAGGATTTCATCGCTTCTATCCGCGGGTGTTGAAACAGTCTCTGCACTCGGCGTTTCAGGCGGAAAAGAAGATGCTGGCCCGGCGCAATCTGCCCTGGCATGACCGTGCAAACCCGTTCTTCAAATACGGGGCACTGCAACTCTTCATGCTGCTTTTGGCATTTCTGCTTGGCGGTTGGTCTGGGGTCATTTTGTTCCTGGTGCAGGCGGGCACCGCGATCTGGCAGCTGGAGCTGGTCAACTACATTGAACACTACGGTCTGACACGCAAACATCTGGGCGATGGCAAGTACGAGCACGTCAAACCCCAGCACTCCTGGAATGCGGACTTCAGGATGTCCAACTGGCTGCTGATCAACCTCCAGCGTCATTCCGATCACCACTTCAAACCCGACCGCCGCTTCCCGGTGCTGCAGACCTATTCCGCATCCGATGCGCCGCAATTGCCCTATGGCTACCCGATCATGACGATGGTGGCGATGGTGCCGCCCTTGTGGCGCCGCATCATGAACCCCAGGGTCCGCTTGTGGCGCGCGAATTACTATCCTGAGATCACGGATTGGGCACCGTATAACAAGGCCGAAAACCCGATGCCGGGCTAACCCTGAACACGTTATATTAAGGCTTTTATGTGACCTTCAGCGCTCAGGTGGACTGATGTGAGAGCCAAGCATGCAGCAACAAAGCGCGATAACATATCCGGGTGCGACGACAAAAACCTGCTTGATTGTCGAAGATAACATCTTCGATCAGGAGCGGATCAAACGCATCATGGACAAAAGCTTCAATGGTGTTTTTGTCGCTGTTGCCTCTACAATTGACGAGGCGCGCCAACACATGGCGCGGTATCAGACCAGCATGATTTTGCTCGATAACAATCTGCCCGACGGGACAGGTGCAAATTTTGCGTTGGAACTGGCGGAAAAGCCTGAATTTGCCAAAATCCCCATTGTTATGGTCAGCGATTGGCCAACACCCTTCATGTTTGACAAAGCGCAATCGGCAGGCGTGATCCATGTGGTCAACAAGTCGGATTTTGGCGCGCGCTATATCCATGCCGCGCTGAACTACAAGCCACAGCAACAGCGGGCCAGCTAGGGACCAGCTCAAATGCTAAGCCCTGCAGGAGCATGAGGTCATTCTGCTCTGGATCATGTTGCTTGCGGCTTAACGAATACTGGCGCATGAAAAAACCCCGCCAATAAATGGCGGGGTCAGTTGAGTGCCTAAACTAGGCAGCCTCTTACAAAAGGCCACAGGCACCGGCGGTGTTCGAAGAGTGAAAGATCAGTTGGTCATTTCCGAGCGGATCTGCTGGCGCAACACGTCGATCGGGACCTTTTTGCCATCCTGCTTGAAGGTCCAATAGGTCCAGCCATTGCAGCTTGGCGCGCCTTCCAGATGAGCCCCCACCTGATGGATCGAGCCTTTGACGTCATTCCCGATCAGGGTCCCATCCGCGCGGACTTTGGCAATTTGTCCCCGGGGCGAATAAAGTTCTTCACCGGGGCGCAACATGCCACGCTCAACCAACTGCCCGAAGGGAACGCGCGGCTCCGCCCGTTTTGAGGTGGAAACCTGAAGCGCCTCCCGGTCAAACTTGCGCACCTTGGCAATGCGCTTCTCTGCAACCTTCCGGTAAGCTGCTTCGCGCTCGATCCCAATGAAATCACGCCCCAGCATCTTAGCCACAGCGCCCGTTGTGCCGGTCCCGAAAAACGGGTCGAGCACGACGTCGCCTGGATTGGTCGACCCCACCAGAACGCGGTGCAACAGGCTTTCCGGCTTTTGCGTCGGATGGGCTTTTTCGCCTTTATCGTCTTTCAAGCGCTCATGCCCGGTGCAGATCGGCAGCACCCAGTCGGAGCGCATCTGAATGCCCTCGTTCAGCGCCTTGAGCGCCTCATAGTTAAACGTGTACTTGCTGGCTTCATCCCGACCCGCCCAGATCATCGTCTCATGCGCGTTGGTGAAGCGTTTTCCCCGGAAATTGGGCATTGGGTTCGACTTGCGCCAAACCACATCATTCAAAATCCAATATCCTTGATCCTGAAGCGCCGCACCGACCCGAAAAATATTATGATAGCTGCCAATCACCCAAATCGCGCCGTTGGGTTTCAACAGACGGCGCGCCGCTTTGAGCCAGGCCCGCGTGAAGTCGTCATAAGCTTTGAAACTGGAAAACTGGTCCCATTCGTCGTCAACGGCATCCACCCGGCTGTTGTCGGGGCGGTGCAGGTCGCCTTTGAGCTGAAGATTATAAGGCGGATCTGCAAAAATCAGGTCCACCGAAGCCGCCGGCAGCGCGTTCATCATCTCGATGCAATCGCCGTCAAGAATCGTGTTCAAAGGAAGCGCCTGGGCGCCTTTGAGTTTGGTCATCATGTTCTGCCTCTGTGCCGGTGCGCTTGCACTCATTGGTTGAGACAAACATGAGTCAAAGGCGATTCGCGGTCAATTTCTTTTTTGAATCAAGACCTTAAGTTTTTATCTTGATACAACATATTGTGCACCGGTTTAAAAGTACGTCTATGGTGTGGGGTCGGCCCCAGATTTTGAAGCGCAGACATGTGGCTTTTTGATCCATATCCCATGTTCGTCTCCCACCCATAGCCGGGGTGCTGTTGCGCTAAATCCACCATCAGCCTGTCGCGACATATTTTGGCCACAATTGACGCCGCAGAAATCGAAAGACACCGTGTGTCTCCCTTGACCACGGGCTGCGCCGACACGTTCAGCCCGTGCGGGATCATCGACCCGTCAATCAGCACATGATCCGGCGGATGCGGCAGCCCGGCCAGAGCGCGACACATGGCGATATGGCTGGCGCGCAGGATATTGTGCTGTTCGATCTCTTCCACGGATGCATGCGCAATGGAAATCTCCGCGCAATCCTTCAGTAGATCCGCCAGATAGATCCGTTTCTTGATTGAGAGCTGTTTGGAATCATTGAGGCCTTCGGGAATGCAGGCCGGGTCGAGCACAACGGCCGCCGCCGTCACGGGACCCGCGAGCGGTCCACGGCCGACTTCATCAACCCCGGCCACCCGCGCCTTGCCGGCCGCCATGGCGGCCTTTTCCATCTCGAAATCCGGACCCATGATCTTTTGATCCAATGATCCGACCCAAAGCGCAAGACCCAACCTATCGAGCCACGCACAGCGCACAAAGGAAAACGCGCCCCCGGTTGCGGGAGCGCGGTACTCGTTATCAAAAGGAAGGAGGCGCCCGAACGCCCCCTTCTAGGTCAAAGCCGGTTTTTGGGGGACCCCGCCGGCTTTGCATCGACGCGTCCTTAGCGGCGCGCCAATTGGTATCCCTGATTGCGCAGGCAACGCGCCTCATATCCAAGGCCATGTCCGCGCACCCGGACGGCACAGGCATTGGGTAGGCGGTTCACATATTTATAATTGCGCTTCAGACAGTGCTGGCCGAAGTAGCGCAGCCGACCCTGACGCGTCTCAGCACTGCGCAGGCAAGCCCCGGGCAAAAGCTTGCGTTGCGCGCGTTTGGGAAGCGGGCGCGGTTTCAGATCATAAACGCGACCATGGCTCTGATACACCGGCGCCTTGTGGGCGTTCCGGGTCACCGTGTTGCGTTCTTTCTCGCGTTTGTTCCGGTCGTGGATCACCTTGCCCACAATCGCGATGCCAGCGATGGCGGCCAATGCCCGCAACAGGTCTTCGTCCGCGCGCGCCGGGGCGCTGCCGATGGCGGTGACGGCCAGAGCCGCGGCAACGATGGTGGCGATGAACTTGCGGTGCATGGGCGTGTCCTTTCAGATGTATTCCAGTAGACCCCGACAGTGCGACGGGTGTGTCTCGAACAATCTGGGTCAGCCCCCGGCGGACAGGCAATATCGCCGCATTGTTATCGGATAGCAGGAGGGCTAAGGCCCCTTTGTTATTGAATATCTCGCGTCTGGGGCGCAGGATCGCGCATATGAAACAAACAGCCCTGATCACCGGATTAATCGCGGCGCTGGCCCTGACCGGGCCTGGACACGCCGCCGATTGCTATGCCGATTACAAGGCAAAGCAGGACAACCCGCTGCGCCTGCACTATGGTGTGGCGCAAATTTCGCAATGCTCCAAAAGCGCGGCCAAGGTGGAGTTGTCCGCGCGGCTGGCAAGCCGCGGGTGGACGCTTTTGAACATTGTTTCCGTCTTCGATGAGAGTGGGCTGGCAGAAAGGAAACAGAGTGCAGGACCCAACTACCTCCGCTTCTGACATGCGCCGCTCGGGCGGTCGTATCGTGGGGTTCGGCATTGCGGGGATCGTGGGCATATTGATTGTCGCCGCTGCCCTGCTTTTTTGGGCGCTGCCCGATGCCAATGCGTTCAATGCCCGCGTCGAACGCCTGTTTGTGGAAAACAACGATCTGACGGCGCAGGCGGAAATTAAGTTGCTGGAAATCCTCGCGCAATCGGGTACCGCCTTTTCCGACACGCTGGCAAGCTACCGGCTGGTGATTTTTGTGCTTCTG
This sequence comes from uncultured Roseobacter sp., assembly GCF_947499265.1. Classification (GTDB taxonomy): domain Bacteria; phylum Pseudomonadota; class Alphaproteobacteria; order Rhodobacterales; family Rhodobacteraceae; genus Roseobacter. Next base: position 247,194 of record NZ_CANMNK010000001.1, read on the forward strand.
GTTTTCGCTACCGCGATGCTGATCGCCGCCCTGGTTTTCCTTGTGTTTCTTGTCGGGTTCAACCGTCGCATGGCCCAGATCGAGCGCGCGGGTATCCAGGTTAATTCCCTGCTGATCAGCCGCGAAGAAAACACCGTGTACCTTAATAACCTCGGTTTCAAACTGACCGACGCCGCGATGGAAACGATGTCCGTGCTGGCGGAAGCCCGTATGGATGATGACGTGCTATCTGGTTCCGAAATCGAAGGCGTGATTTCGGGCAGATCATCTGCCGATTGCGATGAAGCGGCGGGGGCCACACGTATCAAGCGTTTACGCGATACACTGGGAAACCAGATCGTCGCAGAGCTCTTGGTCAAGAATATCGCGCGGCGCGGCTACATGCTGGCGATCGACAAAGATGTGATCAAGGTGATCTGATCTAAATCGGTCGCTGAATTTGATGCGGGTTTGATTTTGGTTTTGAGGTGGATGCCCGACTACATTTTCAGGACATCCGATAGCGGTCGGCGCGGGGCTGCGATGACATCGTCCATCGGATAGCCCAACCGTAGCAGGATTTGCGGCACGCCCCCATTCTGGCAAAGCGATTGGAGTGCCGCGCGTAAATGCGCAACCTGAACAGGTTGGTTGAGATAAGACGCCTGCAGCCCAGCCTTCGCCGCGGTCAGCAAAACGCGTTCCAACCCCTGCCCCGCGCTCAGCCAATCCTGCACGCGATCTTTTTGGGTGCCTAGCACTGCCAGAATTGGCGAATGTTGAGCGATTTCTCTGTGCTTGGCGCCGAACCCTTTGCCCATATCAAAGGATCGGACCACCAGTCTGGCCGCGGGAAGTGCCAGCCAAGGTATCGGTAAACCCTCACCACGCCGCCGTGGATGCATCCAGCTGGCCACCTCTCTGCGCCACTGCGGGTCTGACCATTGCGCGGCGTCACCTTCGGAAACCAGCGCTACAGCCGCGGCGCGATGTGTTCCCAAAAGCGGATCAAACCACACACCCTCTATCGCTGCTGCATCGATCAAATCTTCCAGAATGGCCGGAGACACGTCGTCGACTTCAAACTTCTTTCGGTAAGTACGCCGGGGCGAGATATGTCGCGCGAGCGGTTTCAAATCCTCATCGACCTGCCCATCAAACCCGATTTCGGCCAGCAAATCGGGATCGTCTTTGTCCGGAAGTAGGCTAACCATGAGCGGTCTTCCCTGCTCAGCCGCTGCAGCACGCAGGTTCATCAATGCGCAACCGCAACTGATCGTAAGTTCACGATCATTCGGATCATTGACACTCAAAGCACGGGTTCGATCTGCGTAAAGCCTGATGGCCTCTGCTGTTGCTTCAAATATCCACGGTTGGCTGTTGTGGCTCGACGGGGCCTCTATGGCCTTGGCCACCAACGCTTCAATCGCCTGTCGGGCAGCCATATCTCATATCCTGTTCCCTCACTGCAGAATGTCGAACCTGCTTTCCCAAGGTCAGACTAGGATTGGCTGACCTTTCGACATTGATATCGATCAACGGTCGGTTTGGTCTTTCATCAACAGGCGGGTTGGTGTGTTTGCAAGGTGCGCGCGAGGCACTTTCGGGCTGGCGTTTCGTTGCGCAGACCGACTAGGTTGCGCCAAACAAAGTTGTAAGGACGCACGAATATGCCAGCCCCACTCAATACCTTCAAAAAAGCACTCGCCGATGGGCAAACCCTTTTTGGTTGCTGGATGAGCATTGCTGAAGGCTATACGGCCGAGATCATGGGCGGTGCGGGATTTGACTGGTTGCTGATTGACGGAGAGCACTCGCCCAACGATATCAGATCGATCCGGGATCAGATGGTGGCGCTAAAAGGCAGTGACAGCCATCCAATCGTGCGCGTGCCAATTGGCGAGACGTGGATTATCAAGCAGGTCTTGGACGTTGGGACCCAGACCATTCTTGTCCCGATGGTCGAGACAGCCGAACAAGCCCGCGAGCTGGTCCGCGCGTGTCGATACCCACCGAATGGGACGCGGGGTGTTGGTTATGCGGTGGGCCGCGTGTCGGACTTCGGACAGATGGAGAATTATGGCCTGACAGCGGACGACCAAATCTGTCTGCTGGTGCAGGTGGAGAACAAGACAGGATTGGACAATCTTGACGATATCCTCTCTGTCGAAGGGGTGGATGGTATCTTCATCGGTCCCGCGGATCTCTCTGCCAGCCTTGGGTATCTCGGCCAGACCATGCACCTTGACATGCAGAAAACCATCCTCGACGCGATCCGGCGGATCAGCGACAGTGGTAAGGCGGCAGGCATACTCACGCCTGACGACGGCATGATTCAATCGTCGCTGGACGCAGGTGCAAGGTTCGTGGCCGTGGCGATGGATATCGCGCTTTTGCTCAATTCCGGCAAGGCGGTGGCGACCAAGTGGAAAGACAAGAAGTCTTGAGGCCCCTTCCCTCCGACGCCCAAGGGGTATAACAGGCGCGCACCATCACTTGAACATTGGAGTAAAACAGATGGGTTACCGCATCGTCATTGCGGGTGCCACAGGTAATGTGGGCCGCGAAATGCTGAACATTCTCTCTGAACGCCACTTCCCCGTGGATGAGATCGCCGTGCTGGCCAGCCGGAAATCCATGGGAACGGAAGTGAGCTTTGGCGAGAAGACACTGACGACAAAGGACCTTGATACGTTTGACTTCACGGGCTGGGACATCGCGCTCTTCGCCGTTGGTTCCGAGGCGACCAAACAATATGCCCCGAAGGCGGCGAAGGCGGGTTGTGTCGTGATCGATAACTCGTCGCTTTATCGTTATGATCCTGACGTTCCATTGATCGTGCCTGAGGTGAATGCGGATGCGATTACCGGCTACGCCAAGAAAAACATCATTGCGAACCCAAACTGTTCGACTGCGCAGATGGTTGTCGCCCTTAAGCCGCTGCATGACCGTGCGACCGTCAAACGCGTGGTGGTGTCGACTTACCAATCTGTTTCCGGAGCGGGCAAAGACGGCATTGATGAGCTCTGGGATCAGACGAAATCGATCTACAACCCGGTCGACGACAAACCTGCGAAGAAGTTCACCAAGCAGATTGCCTTCAATGTGATCCCACATATCGATGTCTTCATGGAAGACGGCTCGACGAAAGAAGAGTGGAAGATGGTGGCGGAGACGAAGAAGATCGTCGATCCGAAAATCAAAGTGACGGCGACCTGTGTACGCGTGCCTGTTTTCGTTGGTCACTCCGAGGCCGTGAACATCGAGTTCGAAGATCATCTGGACGAAGACGAAGCGCGCGAAATTTTGCGCGAAGCGCCAGGCGTTATGGTGATCGATAAACGCGAGGACGGGGGCTACGTCACGCCGGTCGAATGTGTCGGCGACTTCGCCACCTTCATCAGTCGTATCCGTCAAGACAGCACGATAGATAACGGTCTGAACCTTTGGTGCGTATCTGACAATCTGCGCAAAGGGGCCGCATTGAACGCGGTTCAGATTGCGGAATTGCTTGGGCAGCGTGTCTTGAAGAAAGGCTGATAAGCCACATAAAGCGTTTTGAGCCCGCCGATCTAAGATCTGGCGGGCTTTTTTGGCGCCTCAGCATCATTTAGAGGATTGTCACCCAAACTTCATGCGGGGCGCTCCAGCGACTACCCTACTTTGATGTAGTGTTTGAAACGCGCCAATCTGGAAAATAGGCTAGCGGACGATGAATTCCGCATGGAGTGCTCCAGCAGCCTTTATGCTCTTAAGAATGTCAATCATATCTCTTGGCGAAACACCCAGTGCATTTAATCCAGCAATAACCTCGGACAACGAGGTGCCGTTGGGGATCTCCGCTAAACCAATGCCAGGTTCTTCTTCGATTTCGGCATTTGTTCTCGGCACAATAACAGTTTCACCATCGGCAAATGGGTTCGGTTGAACAGCAATTGGGGCTTCCTGTATCCTCAGTGTGAGGTTGCCCTGCGATACGGCCACACGCGAAATCCGCACGTCTTCGCCCATCACGATCGTTCCCGAACGCTGGTCAACAACCACACGGGCCTTGCGCTCTGGCTGAACGGATATGTTTTCAATCCTGCCAAGTGCATGCGCGACTGAAGCCATTCGCGTTTGTGGAATATCGAGCTGTACGGTGCCTGAATCCAGCATGAAGGCAACCGGTCGCCCAAAATCAGAGTTGATCGCCTGTTCAATACGGGCAGCTGTCGTGAAATCGGCATCTCGCAGTGCGAGCCGTAAATTCGTCAGGTTCGAAAGATCAAACTCGATTTCACGCTCAACCCGGGCACCCGATGGAATAACGCCGGAAGTCGGCACACCTTGTGTGACGTTTGCCCCGTCTCCTTCCGCAACGGCACCCCCTGCAATGATCGTACCCTGGGCAACCGCATAGATTTGCCCATCGGCCGCATTAAGTGGTGTCATAATCAGCGTACCGCCCAGCAAACTGCTTGCGTCACCGATAGCCGAAACGGTCACATCAATTTGACTGCCTCCGCGTGCGAATGGGGGCAACGCGGCCGTCACGAAAACAGCGGCCACGTTTTTGGGTCTGAATTGTTCACCTGCGACATTCACGCCCAGCCGTTCCAGGATATTGGACATTATTTCTTCGGTAAATGGCGCATTCCGCAAACCATCACCACTGCCGTTCAAGCCGACAACTAGGCCGTAACCCACCAGATCATTGCCGCGAACACCGTCGAATTCGACGAGGTCCTTGATGCGGACCGGTCCCGCTATTGCGTTACTCACGCTGATCGAAATGAAAAGTACGACCGATAGAAATAGTTTCATAGGAAATTCACCAGGGAAAGTTGTGAGCTTCGCACCGTAACGGAGTAAAGGCTCTGCAAGTGAAACTGCACGCTTTCCAACTCCGTCGCGGTTCTAAAGGGATCGGCTTCCAGCAAGGCGTTTCGCGCGAACTCTGTGCTGGTTTCTTCCGCCTGATTGCGGGCGGAAATCATCTCGATGCGTTCTTCGGTGAAGCCGATATCTGCGCGTAGGCTGGTCAACTGGTCTTGATTGGATTGCAGGCCAATTCCGGTAATACCAAACAGTTCGGATTGTTGAGAGACATCCAGCCCCAAGACGGGATCGTCTGCGAGAGCAGCAACCGTGGTGTGCAACAAGAGATTTTTAAGTGCGTCGTCATCCGCCCGCACATCCAATGTAACACGTTCTGTTTCGGAGAGGACAAATGGCGCCAACGCGGTTGTTGATCCGGAATAAGCCGTCGCGTCGAAACCTGCCGGGTCATTAAACCACGTTTCTGCGGCCGCAACGATATCTTCTGGTGTCGTTTGCCCCGTCACAGCTGTTCTGACCAGCGCAAGCAGATCTTCAACATTAGGTAGCGGGGTTTGATCCGTCGCAGTGCCAGCAAACATGCTTCTTCCAGCAATATCGCTATTCAAAGAATTGATCATGCCTTGCAACTGCGTGCGCGCATTTTCGGATGGATTACCGGCGATAACTCCAATGGGGCCACCACTCGCGAGCAATAGATCCAACCCCAGATCGCTCCCAAATGTCTGAACGCGATCCAGAGCCGTTTGCATTGCACCTGTGAAGTATTTTGCTTCTGCGTTCGCGACCGAGTAACCATCAAGGATTTCCAGCGACCTTTCCAAACCGGTCAGGTAGTTGTGATTGCCTGAAAGCACTTCACGGATGTCGGAAACCTTACCGCTCGACAGTTCGTCAGTCAGGCGATTCAGATCTTGACGCAAAGAAACGCTACGACGCTGAAGCATAAATGACTGAGCCAGGTCGCCTAGTGAAACGGAAGTCATAAGTTATAGCCTCAAGATTGTTTGCATCATTTCGTCCGCCGCCTCGATCATGCGAGCATTTGCTGCGTAGGTCTGTTCAACCAGAAGCAAGCGTTGAAGCTCTTGATCCGTATCGACGCCTTCTGCCAAAACCAACTGCGTCAACTCGTTCAACTGTGTTGAGGAGAAGGTCAGGCTTTGTTCTGCTTGCGCCCGGTCCGCACCAAGTTGAGAGGTGAGTGTTGCTGCAAGGTTAATGGCGGAAAATGCGCCACTGGCAAAATTGCCGCTTGCGGGCGTTCTTTTCGCGCTCAACGTGGTCGAAAGGGACTGCAGAAGCCGCGAGTCGCCGACATCGCCCTGAACGACCGCATTGATACCGTCTCGCAAACGCCAGGCTTCGCCGCCCTGCCGTTCGTCCACGGCAGCATTCACGGTAAGCCTCTCCGACAGACCGACCTCATTCAAGGGATCAAAAGCGATCCCGGTATCTGTGAAGAGCCCCGGATCTCCAATTGCCAGCGACGGATCAACCGCCGGGTCCTGGAATCTTTCAACAAGGTCGCGCGCAAAAGCGTCAAGCTGCGTCTGCGCGTCCACGCCCAGTTCATCTCTGATTTCAAACTGCGCCCCAAGCGAGCCGCCACCAAGCGCACCGCGTGTGCTGTCGGTTGGCACGGGATAGCCATTTATTGTCAATCCAGAGAGCATGCCGCCAGCTTGCGTCATGTAGGGCGTCACTTGATTGACGGCGGAAAACTCGATTTCGGCGACGCCTCCATCAATCAAAATAGCACCGCCCGTCGAGTAAAGAGCGATCTGGCCGTTGTCTCTTGGAATTTGGCGCACAGACACAATGGTACTGATCTCATCCACCAACGCCTGACGATTGTCCTGCAACGCGGAAGTATCACCCCCAACAGCGAGCGTTTTTGTAATCTGAAGGTTGAGTTCCTTGACCCCGGATAGTGCTGAGTTGAGCTGATTTACCTGAAAGTCGATATTTCGGTCGGCTTCGCTGCGCGCTTCCTGAATATTCTTGGACGCGGACGTGATCAAAGACGCAAGATCGCGCGCTGAGTTTACCGCGCCTTCCAGCCTCTCCGGTGCATCCGGGCGACTGGTTGCGGTAATCAGGCTGGTTTCGAATTCCGCAATACGAGCTGATAGGGAATTCGGATCATCCGGAGTCCCCAACGCGTTTTCGTAATTGATCAGAAAGTTTGTCCGATCACTTGCGTTGTTGAACGCGGACTCGGCGAGACCGCGGTCACCCAAAAGGGCCGGATTGACGTTCCGGGTAATGCCATCGATGCTGACACCGCCAATTTGCGCGGATGACAGCGCAACAGAGCGCACGCCATAGCCGGGCGTCATCGCATTCGCGATGTTGGCCGAAATTGTCTGAGAATTGCGTCCAGCAGCACGCAATCCAGTCATCGCATTTGATAGCGCTGAGGAAATCGTCATATCAGGCCCTCTTTTTTCTGTTCACTGCAAACGGGTCAGGATCAACGCTTGATGTTTGTTGTTTCCTGCAACATTTCATCCACGGTCTGGATGACCTTTGCATTGGAGGAGTACGCCCGCTGCGTCTTGATCATATCGGTCAATTCACCCGCCACATCCGTTGTGGATTCTTCGCGGGCGAAGGACACGATGTCACCGGTCGGTCCATCGCCAGCATCCCACAGGAAAAACGACCCACTTTGCCGGGATGGCAGATATGTCTGGCTGTCAAAGGCCTGCAGCCCGTTTGGATTGGCCACATTGATCAGGGGAACCTGGTAAATCGTCCGAATTTCACCCGTATCGAAGCTCGCGCGCACAAACCCATTTGCGTCGACGTCCAGACCAACGAAGTTACCGATGGCGGAGCCGTCCTTCGTTACCGAAACCGGCGCGAAGTTATAGGAAAGCTGCGACAACCCTTCGGTGTCGCCAATTGTACCAATGTCGATGTCGATGGGACCCGCAGCAACCGTCACCGATATCTGACCTGTCGCCGCGTCATAGGCCGGGCTGGGTCCGACAGGAGCCGTCATGGCAATCGGGGTCACGGTCGCAAGCGTCCCGCCACCCGTGCGCGCGTCAGTGAAGGTCAAGGTATATCGCCCGATCTGGTCACCGCCTTGAGCGGAATCCGTCATGGTCATCGTCCACTCATTTGTGGCAGGGTCACCTGCCAGGGCCGGAGCTGTCGGCTCGAAAGATATATTGATGCTTTGCGAAGTGCCGAGATTGTCAAAGTACTCAACAGAAAGCTGTTCCGTCAGCGCTGCAGCGCCAAACTCGGTCTCCGTTGCAGGCAGGTTTACACCCAGGCTCATCGACAGTGTTGGATTGCCCGCCAACTGGCTGGTGTTGATACGCACCGGCTCCAAACCATCTGCCGTATCACGCGGATAGTTTGGGATCGATCCATCCGCCGCTGCGGGCCATCCCATTAGCACAAGGCCGGATTGCGATGTCAGATATCCTTCAGCATCTGTTCGGAAGGAGCCTGTCGTCGTCAAAAACATCGGCGCATCCGCACCCGCAGTCTGCACCTGCGCTGACTGCGCGACCGGCAGCATCCCCGCCCCTCGAACCGCGAGATCGGTTGAATTCGATGTCGAAATAAGCGTCCCACGCTGATCGATCAACCGCTGCGTACTGGCGCGCACACCACCGGCAACATAGGAGCCGCCGCCCGGGGACAACACCATGGATTCAAAATCCGTTTCCACTCGCTTGTAGCCATATGTTGAGGAGTTCGCGATGTTGTCCGAAATGGACGCCAAACGCTGAGCATTTGTTTGTAGTCCTGCAACACCTGCATTCAGCGAAGATGAAATTGACATGGGCACGCCTTTCTGAAGTGATAATCCATTGACCACTCAGATAGACGCCCGGGCTTAACACCGCGCTAACATATAAAATGCGCCCTATTTAGGCCATAATTTAGCGCAGAAACACAATTTCAACTCTGTCGTTTCGTGTGGCCATCGGATTTCTGTGCACCGGCTCCCGGTCCGCATGGCCGGTGACCCTGTGCATCCGCGCGGCACTCAATCCACCGGATTGCAGCATCATTCGGGTCCGTGACGCACGCGCAAATGAATTGTCCCACACTGGATTTTCCGCCAAAACGATGGGTCCCGCACGCACGTGCCCGCCGATTGCCACATCATTCGTGACACTCTGACCAACACTCGCCACAAGATCGACCAGCGATTCCATCAAGGGCGTTGGCTGATCTGTGCCTTCAACAAACAATGGCACCCCATCCAGAGCAAAGAGCTCGATCACCAGGCCTTCGTCGGTAATGCGGGTCACCACATGTTTCAGCGCGTTCTCCATGACGGCACTCTCGCCACCACGGGCGGTGAGCTCCGCAACAACGGCTTCCAGCTCGCCATCGGACCGGTTGCGCTCGCCACCCTCCTCGCTCACACCGGATTCGCCCGACGCCTTATCTTTGCGTGTCGCATGCTGTGTCGATGCGCCCAGCCCGTTTTGTGGCAAGGTTTCTTCCGAAAAAATACTGTCGCCCCCAAACGAGCCGTCACCGCCCCCCGAAATACGGTTGATCGGAATGGTCGGCGAAAAGTAATCGGCCAACCCCTGACGTTGTTGCTCGGTCGTTGCGTTCAACAGCCACATCATCATGAAAAAAGCCATCATCGCAGTCACGAAGTCCGCATAAGCGACCTTCCAGGCGCCACCATGGTGACCCCCCGCGATAATCTTTTTTCTCTTGATGATGATCGGTGCCAGATTGCTCTGCGCGCCCATATCGTCACCACTCTCATATTCACCCGAAGACAGGGATACCTCAGGATGTCTTTCCACACCCTTAACGGATGGATTGTTTCCTTGCGTCGGATCACAAGTTGCGCGCAGATACGGGACAAGGGGGCGTGGATGCCGATCACTGACAGCAGCTATTCCTGGATCAGGCTGGTCCTGACACTGGTGATCGCGATGATCGTCAATGTCGGCATGTGGGCGATCATTGTCATCATGCCCGCGGTAGAGGCCGAGTTCGGCGCAGGCCGTGCCGAGGCTTCGATGCCCTATACATTGACAATGATCGGCTTTGCGGTCGGTAATTTCGTGATCGGCAAGGCGGTGGATCGTTTTGGCGTCACGGTCTCCCTGATCGGGGCCGCATTGGGTGTCGCCCTTGGGTTTGGCCTGGCGACGCTCAGCCAATCCATCGCCGTCCTGTCGCTGGCCCAATTACTGGTGGGCTTTGCGTCAGCGGTCGGGTTTGGCCCGCTGATCGCGGATATTTCTCATTGGTTCGTGCGGCGCCGGGGCATTGCAGTCGCTCTTGTCGCCAGTGGCAACTATCTGTCGGGCGCAATCTGGCCGATGGTCCTGGCCGGCATGCTCGAAGCGGCGGGCTGGCGCGCCGTGTATCTATTCATGGCCGTTGTGACCCTCGCAAGCGTGATCCCCCTGTCATTTGCCCTCCGCAGACGCCTGCCCACAGATGTGCAGGTCGCGGCACAAGCACAATCCATGAAAAACGCGCTGTCATCAGGGCTTTCGCCGCGGGCCTTGCAATATCTGCTGGGCCTTGCCGGAATCGGATGCTGCGTGGCGATGTCGATGCCCCAGGTGCATATCGTGTCCTATTGCGTCGATCTTGGCTACGGGCCCGCCGTCGGGGCAGAGATGCTGGCGCTGATGCTTCTGGGCGGTGTCGGTTCGCGCATCGTATCGGGGCTGGTCGCGGACAAGCTTGGCGGCGTAAAAACCCTGCTGATCGGCTCCGCCCTGCAATGTCTGGCGCTGTTTTTATACCTGCCGTCCGGCGGATTGGTGTCGCTCTACATCGTCAGCCTGATCTTTGGTCTCAGCCAGGGCGGCATTGTGCCCAGCTACGCCTTGATCGTGCGTGAATACATGCCCGCGCGGGAAGCCGGCGCACGGGTGGGTTTCGTGATGATGGCGACAATTCTTGGTATGGCGCTGGGCGGCTGGATGTCTGGCTGGATCTACGACATCAGCGGATCCTACCAACTGGCCTTCATCAACGGCATCCTGTGGAACGGTCTCAACATTGCGATCATGGTTTGGCTATTGATCCGTAGCAGACCGCGCACGCCCTCTGCGGTGCCTGCCTGATCTTAGGAAGCGCTGCGCGCCCGCGCCAGCATGATCTGCTTCTGGCGCTCGCGGAACCGGGCCTTATCCGCGTCCGAGGTTTCATGCACACACTGATGGCAACTGACGCCGGGCTCGTATTCCGGGCGTTTCACGTCTTCGGGCAGAATCGGGCGTCGGCATCCGTGGCAAAGCGCATGCGGCCCTTCGCGCAGCCCGTGTTCGACACTGACCCGATTGTCAAAGACAAAACAGGACCCGTTCCATCTGGTCTCCTCCTCCGGCACCTCTTCGAGGTACTTCAGAATGCCGCCCTTGAGGTGGTAGACCTCATCAACCCCCTGTCCCAACAGGTAATTGGTTGATTTTTCACACCGAATGCCGCCGGTGCAGAACATCGCGATTTTCTTGTTGTGAAAGCGCTCCTTGTTCGCCTCCCACCACGCCGGAAAACCGCCAAAGCTCTCTGTTTTGGGGTCGATGGCACCGTCAAAGGTACCAATCGCCACTTCATAGTCGTTGCGCGTATCGATCACCGCGACATCCGGCGCCGAGATCAGCGCGTTCCAATCCTGCGGATCGACGTAATGCCCGACGCGGGCGCGCGGGTCGACGTCCGGCTGCCCCATGGTCACGATTTCGCGTTTGAGGCGGACCTTCATCTTGCCAAATGGCGCGTGATCGCTGGTTGCCTCTTTCCATTCCAGATCACTGCACCCGGGCAAGGCGCGCAGATGCGCGAGAACCGCATCAATGCCCTGACGCGATCCAGCAATGGTGCCATTCACACCCTCTTTTGCCAGCAACAACGTACCCTGCACGCCGTGGGTATTGCAGAGCGCCAGCAGATCGGGCCGGAGAGCATCCGGATCGTCAAAACGGGTGAAGTGATAGAGGGCAGCGATGGTGTACATGGGCGGTCAGATATGACGCGCCTGCGCCGCTGGCAAGAGCGTATGTGAGCCGCCCATCTCGCGCGCCATATGCAGATGCCATTGACGCACCCCGCGACGCACCTTACCCACAAGAGGACCAATGGAGGGATGCGCATGACGCAGGCTCTGATCGTGATTGATCTGCAAACGGATTTCTGCCCCGGCGGGGCGCTGGCCGTGCCCGAGGGCGATGCCATCGTTGCCCCGATCAACGCCCTGATCGCGGAGGCGGAGGCGGTGATCCTGACGCAGGACTGGCATCCTGCCGGGCATTCCTCTTTCGCGTCCTCGCATGACGGCAAGGCGCCCTACGACATGATAGACATGCCCTATGGCCCGCAGGTGCTCTGGCCCGACCATTGCATTCAGGGCAGCCTTGGCGCACAATTCCATCCAGAGCTGCATGTGGACCGGGCGGATCTGATCATTCGCAAAGGCTACAATCCGCAGATCGACAGCTACTCCGCATTCTTCGAAAACGATCATACTACTCCGACCGGCCTTGAGGGGTATTTGCGCACCCGCGGCATCGATGAATTGCTCATGGTGGGGCTGGCGCTGGACTTCTGCGTGAATTTTTCCGCTGTTGACGCGGCAAAGCTGGGCTTCAAAGTGCGCGTGCGCGAAGACCTGTGCCGCGCCATCGATCTGAACGGATCGCTGGAGGCGGCCCGCACGGGCATGCAGGACGCTGGCGTGACACTGGAGGCCAACCATGGTTGATATCGCCACCCGCGTCTGGAACCACAAATGGAAGATCGATCCGATCGTCCGGTCGCTGATCGATACGGATTTCTACAAGCTGCTGATGTGCCAGTCGGTGTTTCGCAACAAACCGGGCACGCGCGTCACCTTCAGCCTGATCAACCGCTCCAAACATGTGCCGCTGGCCGAATTGATTGACGAGGGCGAGTTGCGCGAGCAGCTGGATCACATCCGGTCCCTCTCCCTGTCGCGCGGGGAAAGCACTTGGCTGCGCGGCAATACGTTTTACGGCAAGCGCCAGATGTTCCGCCCGGATTTCATGGAATGGTTCGAAAACCTGCGCCTGCCGCCCTATCACCTGGAACGCAAAGGCGACCAATACGAGCTGACGTTCGAAGGCACCTGGCCCGAGGTCATGTTGTGGGAAATCCCTGCGCTCGCGGTCTTGATGGAATTGCGGGGCCGCGCCGTTCTGGACCAGATGGGCAAGTTCGAACTGCAGGTGCTTTATGCCCGCGCAATGACCCGCGTCTGGGAAAAGATCGAAGCGATGCGCGACATTCCTGACCTGTCGATTGCCGATTTCGGCACACGCCGGCGGCACAGCTACCTCTGGCAAGATTGGTGCGTGCAGGCGATGCAGGAAGGCCTGGGCTCTGCGTTCACCGGCACCTCAAACTGCAAGATCGCGATGAACCGCGAGCTGGAGGCCATCGGAACCAATGCGCATGAGCTGCCGATGGTCTATGCCGCGCTGGCCAAAACCGACGCGGAACTGGCGCAGGCCCCTTATGACGTGCTGTCCGACTGGCATGATGAGCATGAGGGCAATCTGCGGATCATTCTGCCCGATACCTTCGGCACCAAGGGGTTTCTGGACAATGCGCCGGATTGGCTGGCCGGATGGACCGGCATTCGAGTGGATAGCGGTGATCCCGCGACCGCGGCAGAAACCGCCATCGCTTGGTGGAAAGCGCGGGGCGAAGATCCCGCCACCAAGCGGATCATTTTCAGCGATGGGCTGGACGTGGACAAAATACGGTCTCTGCACACTAAGTTTTCAGGCCGGGTGAATGTCTCCTTTGGCTGGGGGACGTTGCTGACCAATGATTTCAGAAACCTGGTGCCCGAAGACCGGCTCGCCCCGTTTTCGCTGGTCTGCAAGGCCGTTGAAGCCAATGGGGTGCCTACAGTGAAGCTGTCGGACAACCCCAACAAAGCAATGGGTCCTGTCACCGAGATTGAACGCTACAAGCGCGTCTTCCATGTGGGCGAGCAGGCAGCACAAGAGGTGATTGTCTGAACAGCACACATGCGCCCAACCCCCTTAGTCATGGGGTGGCGAAGCCGAGCACGCGGCGCGTCATCTATGTGGACACCGACGCGCTGGCGCACCGGGTCAGATCATCAGCCTTGCGGGTAACTTGTTTGCGCGGATAGACGTTTTCGGCCCCTTTGGGCAGCAACAAATGCATCACATCATTCCGCCGCCGAATACCGACACCTGATTTCTTGGCCACCCTGTAGAGGTTGATCAGAACGGTGGGTTTTGACCAACCGGTCTCGGATTCGATTTGATCTGATGTCGAACCCTGCCCCAAAGCATCGATCAGATAGGCCGCAACCGTGCCCTCTTCGGGCAACATCACATCGGCTCTGTGGCGTGCCGGGCGTACAAGAATGCGATCGGAATTGCGATGCGACAGGGCGGTAATGCGCCCGGATCGTGCGAGTTGTAATGTCATAGAAAACTTCCCCCATCAGAACAGGTGATCAAAAAGAGAATTGGACTGGCACCGAAATGAACTGCCGCCAAAACAACCGAGGGGACGGCCAATATGCCGCACTCTTTCACGCACCGCCTAAAACTGCGGTGCCGCAGTGAATTTTTGAGGTACATTTACCAACTCCCCAAGCATTGCCCCACCCAGATCGTCGAAAACGGTTGGACCTCGCCGCCAGTACCTTGGCGCCAACCTCACCCAATTTACGCCACAGTTTTGCTCGAATTCAATGAATCCCTGCATCCGTCGACCATATGGAAACACTGCACGCAAACCGGTGCGATTGGGTGTTTGACCAACCCCAATTTTCGCGTTCCCGCATCGATTGAAAGTTGAATTAAAGTATTAAAAACAGCCGTTAACGGTGACTTTCCCGCTCCCCGAGAAGAATTCCATCTGCAATTGAAACCGGTCTGAAAAATCCGAATCGCCGGCGAAAACCAGGTTGTTTCGCGGCGTCCTGACAGGTCGATCTGTCGTGAATTGTGACCAGATTGTGGCATTTGCCACCTCCAACCCTTTGGGTGAGCGGCCTGCAAGCCCACAGTATTTCGGATAGAGGGACGGAGCCTACGCGGTGTGCGCATGAACCGCCACTCGAATGCCACAACCCGCGTTCGTTTTCGAAATTACGCGCGTTTTGTGACGATTTTTGTCGGTTTCGCTTGAGAACAGGCGCAAACTAAACCAGTTATTGGGGAACTTTTCAGACCAAAAGATCAGGAGTTCGCGTGTCCCTCTTCCTAATCGTTGCTTTGCCGTTCTTTGGCGCATTGTTACCTGGTCTGATGAACTCCGCGGGCCGTCAGGCCTGCGCGGGGGTCACTTTCACGGTATCGCTGGCGGCTTTCATCGGGCTCCTGACGAACCTGCCCGCCGTCATCGCGGGCGATCTGGTCACGGCGCGCGTGGATTGGATACCCGCGCTGGGTCTTAACTTCACGCTGATGCTGGATGGTCTGGGGTTCTTCTTTGCGCTGCTCATCCTGGGCATCGGATTGCTGATCATCGCCTATGCGCGCTCCTACCTCTCGCGCGACGACAATATGGGCGAGTTTTTCACCTATCTGCTGCTCTTTCAGGGCGCGATGGTCGGGATCGTGCTGAGCGACAACATCCTGCTTTTGCTGGTTTTTTGGGAACTGACCTCGCTCTCCTCTTTCCTGCTGATCGGCTACTGGAAACACCTGCCGGAAGGACGGCAGGGCGCGCGCATGGCGCTGACCGTGACCGGTATGGGCGGTCTGGCGATGATCGGTGGCATGCTGATCCTGGGCCAGATCGTGGGCAGCTATGACCTCAGCGTCATCCTGCAGAACCGCGATCTTATCCAGGCATCGCCGCTCTACCTGCCTGCGCTGCTGCTGATCCTGCTGGGCTGCTTTACCAAATCCGCCCAGTTTCCGTTCCATTTCTGGCTGCCGCACGCGATGGCCGCCCCCACGCCGGTTTCCGCCTACCTGCACTCCGCGACCATGGTGAAAGCCGGTATCTTCCTGATGTCGCGCATGTGGCCGGTGCTGTCGGGCACGCCGGAATGGTTTGTGATCGTGACCACCGCCGGGCTGATCACCATGGTGCTGGGCGCGATCATCGCGCTCTTCAAACATGATCTCAAAGCGCTGCTCGCCTTTTCCACCGTCAGCCATCTCGGTCTCATCACCATGCTCTTGGGCACCGGCACCGCCTTTGGGGCAATGGCCGCGATGTTCCACATCCTCAACCACGCTACTTTCAAGGCCGCGCTCTTCATGTCCGCCGGGATCGTCGATCACGAAACCCACACCCGGGACATTCGCCGTCTGGGCGGGCTGCGCCACCTGATGCCGATTACCTTCACAATCGCCAGTATCGCGGCCCTGTCGATGGCGGGGATCCCCCCGCTCAATGGGTTCCTGTCAAAAGAGATGATGCTGGAAGAAGCCAACCATACTGTTCTCTTCAACTCCCATTGGTTTGTGCCCGGTCTGGCGGTATTCGGGTCGATCTTTTCCGCGGCCTACTGCTTCCGTCTGATCGGACATACCTTCCTGGGCAAGGTGCGGGACGACTACCCGGCCAAGCCGCATGATCCCGGCGCAGGCATGTGGCTGCCGCCGGCAATTCTGGTGGTGCTGGTCATCACCATCGGCGTCGCACCCTTCCTGGCGGAACCCTTCGTGAAACTCGTCACCGCCTCGGTGCTCGGTGATACCGCAGAGGTGCCAAAAGCCTACTTCAAGATCTGGCACGGGCTGGTACCGGCCCTCTACATGTCGATCATTGCCACGGTCGGTGGTCTGATTTTGCTCGCGATCTATCGTCCCGCGCTGCGCCTCTGGGACGGCACACCACGGCCCGAAGCAAAGGTGATCTTCGAGGGCCTCGTCGAAGCCATCGTGCGCGTGGCCAAAGGCTTCATCCACGGGATGCACAACGGTGCCTTTTCCCGCTACGGCGCGATCATGATGATGACGGTGATTATCGCCGGATATTACGCCTGGACAACCGGAACGGTCGGCACTGCGACACGGACAATGCAGCCGGTGACCCCGGTGGTTGTCGCCGGGTGGATCATGCTGGTCGCCGCAACCATCGGCATGGTGTTCCTGCACCGCAACCGCCTGATGTCGCTGATCCTGATCGGGATCGCGGGCCTGATGGTCTCCATCGGATTTGTCTTCTTCAGCGCGCCGGATCTGGCCATGACGCAGATCACCGTCGAAGTGGTCACCATCATCCTGCTGCTGCTGGCGCTGAACTTCCTGCCCAACCAGACGCCGATTGAAAGCACGGTCATGCGCCGGTTTCGCGACAGCGCCGTTGCCCTTGCGGGCGGTCTGGCAACAACCGTCATGGCCTATCATTTCCTGATGCGCGACGCGATCACGGCGCCGATTTCGGAATTCCACCTCGCCAACTCCTACAAGGGCGGCGGCGGCACCAATGTGGTGAACGTGATCCTTGTCGACTTCCGGGGCTTTGACACCTTTGGCGAGATCATCGTGCTGGGCATTGCCGCCCTGCTAATCTACGCGCTGACCGAAACGCTGCTGTCTGGCCCGGTGCGGGCGCGTCTGTTGAACCGCACGCCCGATCAGCCGCGGGCCGGTGACATGCATCCGATGATGATGGTGGTGCTGACCCGGGTGATGATGCCCGTGGTGATGATGGTGGGTTTCTACATCTTCCTGCGCGGCCATAACGAGCCGGGCGGTGGCTTCATCGCCGGGCTGGTCGTCTCCATCGGGGTGGTGATGCAGTACATGGCAAGCGGCTTCAACTGGGCCTCGGCGCGGCTGCGCTATCCCTATCATGGGGTCATCGGCGCTGGCGTGCTGGTTGCCGGGTTCACCGGGATCGGATCGTGGTTCGTGAGCAAGCCCTTCCTGACCTCCGATTTCACCTATGTCCGCATCCCGCCCTTCGAGAAATTCGAGCTGGCAACGGCAGCGCTCTTTGACGTGGGCGTCTTCCTCGCTGTTGTCGGTGCCGTCATGCTGTCGCTGGAGAGCTTCTCCCGCCTCGCACGCCGCGCGCAGGTGCCCGATACAGAGCATCCGATGGACATCGACCCGTCCCGCAGCGATCCCCCTGACCCTGCACTCACAACGGCAAAGGAGGGCGTGTGACATGGAGCTTCTCGTTGCATCCGGCATTGGCATTCTGACCGCAGGCGGTATCTATCTGGTGCTGCGCCTGCGCACCTTTCCGGTCATCCTGGGCATCTCGCTGCTGACCTATGCGGTGAACGTCTTCCTCTTTGCCTCCGGACGGCTCGCCATTGGCGCAGCCCCGGTGCTGATCGACGGCGCAGAACGCTATACCGATCCGCTGCCGCAGGCGCTGGTGCTGACCGCCATCGTGATCTCCTTTGGCATGACGGCCGTTGTGGTCATGATCGCGCTGGGGGCGTTCCTGGGATCGGACGATGACCATGTGGATGATCCCGCGGCGGAGGATGCCACGTGACCCATTGGATTATTGCACCTGTTATCCTGCCCGCGATTCTGGCGCCCTTTATAGTGCTCGCCGCACGGTATCACATTGGGATCCAGCGCGTGTTTTCCGTGGCTGGTGTCATGGCCCTGATCGCCGTGGCGGCGGGCCTGGCCTGGACTGCCTCTGACGGCACGATCATCCTCTATCAATTGGGCGATTGGGCGGCGCCTTTCGGCATCGTGCTGGTCGGCGACAGGCTCTCGACCCTGATGGTGCTGCTGACCGCGGTGCTGGCGCTCTTTGTCCTGCTCTATGCCATTGGATCGGGCTGGGATGACCGCGGGCGGCATTTCCACGCGCTGTTCCAGTTCCAGCTGATGGGGATCATGGGCGCCTTCCTGACCGGTGACCTCTTCAACCTCTTCGTGTTTTTCGAAGTGCTGCTGATCGCCTCCTACGGGCTGATGATCCACGCGGGCGGTAACGCGCGCCTGCGCGCGGGCGTGCAATATGTGCTCTTCAATCTGCTGGGGTCGACGCTTTTCCTCTTCGCCCTTGGGGCGCTTTACGCGGAAACCGGGACGCTCAATATGGCCGATGTGGCCCAGCGCGTCGCCCTGGTCGATCCAAGCGAAACGGTTGGTATCCGGCTGGCGGCAGTCTTGTTGCTGCTGGTCTTCGCGATCAAGGCTGCTGTGGTCCCACTACATTTCTGGCTGCCCTCAAGCTACGCCGAAGCACCCGCCCCGGTCGCGGCCCTCTTTGCGATCATGACCAAGGTCGGCGCCTATGCGATCATCCGCGTCTATACGATGATCTTCCACCCCGAGCTTGAGGTGACCGCCGGGCTGCAAACCGCATGGCTGCTGCCCGCCGCGATGATATCGCTGGCGATTGGCATGATCGGCATTCTGGCCGCGAAACACCTCGACCGTCTGGTCGCCTTCGCCGTGATCGGGTCCATGGGGATGGTCATGGTGGCGATTTCGATGTTCACCCAGACCAGCATCACCGCAGCGCTATACTACACGGTGCACTCCACGCTCGCGGCCGCCGCGCTCTTCCTGATCGTCGATCTGGTGGGCACGGGCCGGGCTGACCTGAAGCTGACCGCACAACCCACTCTGCCCGGGGCCGCGCTGACATCCGCGCTCTTTATGGTGGCGGCCATCGCCATGGCGGGCCTGCCGCCCTTGTCTGGCTTCGTCGGTAAGCTGCTGATTCTCGATGCGGCCTTCCCGACCTCCACCGCAGCGTGGATCTGGGCGGTTGTGCTGATCTCCAGCCTGATTGCCGTGGTCGGGTTCTCACGCGCGGGCAGCGTGCTTTTCTGGAAGGCCAAATCCCTGCCACCACCCGAAGAAGATCCTGAAGCGGAAACAACAGCAGCACCCGCCGTGCTGTCCTATTGCGCGGTCGGCGGCCTGCTGACCATGCTGGTGGCGCATACCGTTTTTGCCGGGCCAGCCACGGCCTACATGGCCTCGATCTCGCAACAACTGTTCAACCCCGAGCCCTACATCTCGACGGTTCTGGAGACACCGGGCAAGCTCAGCAAACCGACGGAGGGACATTGACATGATGAAAGCATATCGCTGGCTCTTGCCGCACCCCCTGGTCACGCTGCTGCTGGCCGTTGTCTGGACCGTCCTGCAAAACGACATCTCTGCGGGCATGATTGTCTTTGGCCTCATCCTCGGCGTGATCATCCCCTGGGGGACCTCGATCTGGTGGCCCGACACGCCACAGGGCTTTCACATGGGTAAGATGATCACCTACACTCTCATGGTGCTCTGGGACATCATGGTCGCGAACGTGCAGGTGGCCTGGATTGTCCTGACCCGACCCAATTCGAAGCTGCGCCCGGCGTGGATCGTTGTCCCGCTGGAATTGCGCCAGCCCGAAGCGATCACAATCCTTGCAGGGACCATTACCCTGACGCCGGGCACAGTCTCTGCGGATCTGTCAGACGAAGGGCACAGCCTGCTGGTCCATGTTCTGGATACCGATGACGCCGACGCCGTGCGCGACGAGATCAAACACCGCTACGAGCGCCGCCTGAAGGAGATTTTTGCATGAGCCTTGCAACCGATCTGATGAATATGGCGCTGATCCTGGCCTTTGTGGTCGTCTCCGTCGCGCAGGCGATGTCGATGGTAAGGCTGATCATTGGGCCAAGCACCGGGGACCGCATTCTCGCACTCGATACGATGGTGGTGAACGCCATCGGGCTGATTGTGCTGCTGGGCATTGCGCAGGGCGTCCGCGTCTATTTCGAGGCGTCGATGATCATTGCCATGCTTGGGTTTGTTTCAACCGTCGCCTATGCGCGCTTCGTTTTGCGGGGGGACATCATCGAATGACCGCTGAAATTATTGGAATATACGCCGTTACCGTGGCGCTTTTGGTTGGGGCTGGCTTCGCACTTGTCGGGGCCATAGGTCTGGTACGGTTCAACGATTCAATGACCCGGATGCATGCGCCGACCAAGGTCGGTACCGTGGGCATCGGCTCCCTGCTGCTGGCCTCGATGATCCATTCCTATACCTTTGGTGACGGGTCGATGCACGAAGTGCTGATCATGGCCTTTCTCTTTGTAACGGCCCCGATTTCCGCGAATTTCATCGCCAAGGTGAACATTCACAAACGCGCCTGCGACACGCCACCCACGCCGCCGCGCGACGATACCTGGTCCACGCTCAGCATACCGGAAGCAGATCGCGAGATCGCGGAGCCGAAACAGGGGTAGGCCGGGCATAACCTGCACGGGCCGGCAAGCCGCCCGCACGTCCTTGAGTATTCGACGCCTACGCCACGCTGGCCTTTTGCGCCGCGACGTTGCGGGCCACAAGATCCTTGTAAAGGCCGCGAATGCGCAGGGTCATCGGCCCCGCGCCGCGGTGATCGCCGATGGGTTTGCCGTCGATCTCCGCCACCGGTGTCTGTGCGCCAAAGGTGCCCGTCAAAAACGCCTCCTCCGCCCCGTAGGCCTCATAGAGGGAGTAGTTTTTCTCCCGCACCGGGATGCCGTTCTCGCGACACAGATCAATCACCTTCTGCCGGGTGACGCCGTTCATGCAATAGTCCCCCGTCGAGGTCCAAACCTCGCCCCGACGCACGATGAAGAAGTTGCAGGCGTTGGTCGTATTCACAAACCCATGCGGGTCCAGCATCAGCGCCTCATCCGCCCCGGCCTGCTCCGCTTGCAAACAAGCGATCACACAGTTCAGCTTCGAATGGCTGTTGTATTTCGCGTCCTGGGACATCGGCAGCCCGCGCACCTGGGGCACGGTCGCCAGTCGGATACCGCGCGTGAGCAGGCTATCCGCTGGTTTGGAGTGCTCCAGAATCGCGGTGATCGTCGGGCCGGACCGGCTGAGCCCCGGATGCTGGAACGGTTTGACCTTTTTGCCCCGCGTAATCATCAAACGGCAATGCGCATCCGTGGTCATGTCATTGGCCGCTGCGGTCGCGTTCAGCGCCGCCAGCACCTCCGCTTTGCTCATGCCAATGTCGATCGACACCGACTTGCAGGCATTGAAAAGCCGATCCATATGCTCGTCAAAAAAGGCCCAGACACCATCGTAAAGGCGCAGCCCTTCCCACATGCCATCGCCCAGCATGAACCCGGAATCGTAGACTGACACCACCGCTTCCTCACGCGGTACAATCTTGCCGTTCAGGTATATCTTGATGTCCTTGTTGCGCAGATCTTCGTCGGCATCATGGGTTGAATGGCTTTGGGGGTGTTCGTTCATGGGCTGGCAGATCCTCGGGTGCTTTCAGACATGGATATCGGGCGGAGACGAGCCCCGCCCCGATCAAGGTGTTATTGGATCAGACCCGCTTCACGGAAATACTTCTCCGCACCGGGATGCATCGGCGCTGATAGCCCATTTACCACCATTTCTTCCTTTTTAAGGTTGGCAAAGGCCGGGTGGAAGCCTTTGAACGTGTCAAAGTTCTCAAATACCGCTTTGACCATTTCGTAGATCACATCGTCGGAAATCTTCGAGGATGTGACGAAAGTCGACGGCAGCCCGAAGGAGGGCACATCGGCGTCCACCCCACGATAAAGCCCACCGGGGATGGTCACATGGCCATAATAGGATTTGCTATGCACCAGGTCATCCACTTCCGGCCCCGCCACCGGGATGATATTGATGTCACAGGTCGTCGCCGCTTCGAGCACGTTGGCCACCGGGTTGCCCGCAACCATCAGGAAGGCATCGATCGAATTGTCGCAAAGTGCGGAGGATTGCTCGGCTGATTTCAATTCGGTCACGAGGCCAAAGTGATCCATATCCCAGCCCATCGCGGACACCAAAACCTCGGCCGTGCCGCGGGTCCCGGAACCAAGATTGCCGAGATTGACGGTTTTACCTGCCAGATCCTCCATCGAGGTGATACCCGTGTCTTTGCGCGCGGCGATGATCACGGTATCGGGGTGCAGAGAGAACAAGGAACGCAGCTCTTCATAGGCGCCGTCTTCCTCGAAAAGGCTGGTGCCGTTCATCGAATGGAATTGCCAGTCGGACTGAACAATTCCCATTTCCAACTCGCCCTGGCGAATTGTCCGCAGGTTGTAGACTGATCCGCCCGTGCTTTCGACCGAACAGCGGATGCCGTGGGTCTTTCTGTCCTTATTGACCAGTCGGCAGATACCACCACCAACCGCATAATAAATGCCAGTTACGCCGCCGGTGCCGATGGTCAGAAATTCTTCGGCCTTCACGGCGGTGCCGGATACCGCCAGGACCGCGATGGTTGCCAAAGCCGATAGGCCTGGCCGGGTGTGACCGATCATGTTGTGAATTGAGAGCATGAATAACCTCCTTGTTTTCTAAGTTTTTTGCACAGAGCCGCCCGCGCGGAACCGACCAAGAGAGTAGTCATGTCCAAAGGTTATCTTTTGCGGCGGGGCCACAAGCCGGGCGAATCCTTATCCGCAACAGTAGAATGCGCGAGTCATATTGTCGACAATTTATAATTATGTCGACAATCACTAAGTAACGAACAAGACTTCAGTGACGGTCGACGGTGGTGCCACTCAACCTTTGCCACTAGATTTTCTAAAGCGCTATCGCCCCACAGGCGCAGCAATGCTATTGGAGCAATGATCCGCCCAATCTGGAACAACAATGAAAAACGACACCGCAGACGCCAAACCGCCCAGCGATACTCTCAAGGACCGAACACTGGACACCTTGCAACAGATGATCGTGATGGGTGATATGGCACCGGGCTCGAAAGTCCTGGAAACTTCGGTTGCCACGTCGCTGGGGATCAGCCGCGCGACCCTGCGAGAGGCCATGAACCGCCTGGTCGAGGTCGGCCTGCTTGTGAACCTGCCGTTTCGCGGGACGTATGTGCGCAAACTCGACCGTGTCGATCTCACCGAAATCTATTCACTGCGGGCGGGGCTTGAAAAAATCGCGTTCCAGATGTGCTGGGACAAGAGAAATCTGGTTAATCTGGCAGAACTGGAGTTCAGAAACGAAGTCCTCTGCGACAAGATTTCGGAAAACGATCCTTACGGTGCCATTTCAAGCGAATTGCACCTACACAGTTGGTGCTATGAGCTTTCGGGGCATGGCCTCCTGTTGCAAAGCTGGGAAAGGCTCAAGCCGAATTTGCAGTTCTATTTTGCCATGCACCAAAAGGCTCATGGGCGTGGCGGCCCCCTGCGGCAATCGCACGACGACTACATCCGTCTTGCGAAGGGCGACGATCTGGAGGCCATGTTGGCCCATCTCGACGATCACATGCGGCAGGGTCTCGCGAAAACGCTGGAAATGACCGACTGGTGATCTGTTCTCACGCGCAGGACGCTTCAGCCTGCAGGACACCCCGACATCAAAACGCAGCGTTCTTGGCAACAAGAATGCGCAGATCGCCAACCGTGTCGAATCCGGCGCTGCGGGCGTGCTCCAAATCCATTCCGGATTCGTAGCCGACGATCGGCAAACCCGGCGCGATGGCGGCGATCGCCGCGGTTGCCTGCGAAAATGCTGCGCTTGGGGCGGCGCGGGCAAAGACATTCGAAAGACCAATGCAATTTTCAGACTGGTTCGCGATGCATCCTGCCCCGATTTCCCCACCTGTTTTCAGACCAAAGAAGAACATGTCGTCCCGGTTCAATAGATCTGCGGTGAACATGCGGCGCTCTGTGGCTGACCCGTTCTTTTTCCAGCCTTCTTCCCACAGCGCCAAATCCGCCTGGGTTTCAATCGGTTGCCAGTGACTGGCCATCGTTTGCACGCCAGCATCCCGCCAGATCCACGATGCGCCAAACAACGTGTCGAACCCATGTGTCGCCAAATCCAACTGGCAAAAACTGTCTTTCAGGCCAACCGCACCCTCGAATTGCGCCGCGATATGGTTGATTTGTTGAATGATTTCAGCCTCGTGGTCCGGCGACAGCACCGTCAAATTCGAGTAAAAGGGCAGCGGACGATCCTTCCCCACAAACGCAAAAGACAGACGCTCATAAGCCAAACCATGCGCGGAGAACATCGCCTCATAAAGATCAGCATTGTTGTGGGCCGCGATAACGGCCCGATGGTCCACACTCATGCACCGATCCTTTTTGTGGTGCCCGGAAACGCCAACCGCGCCAGAGACCATCGTCTCACATGAGTTTAGACATCAAGGAACCGGGAACAACTCATTCCTCACGTGGGTTCTTTGGCTTACCCGGCCCGAAACGGCGCAGGAAAGTCACGTAGGAAAACCCGAGATCCGCCGTATTGCAGAGCTTTTGACCGCTGGTTTCGGTGTGCAGTGACAAGCCACCCCAGGCGATCTTGAGAAAATACCCATGACGCCGCAGACGCTCATCAAGATCAGCCCAGTCAGTTGCATCCGCCATGTCGCGAAACAGCAACCTCTGCAACGCAAAGATCAGGCGTTCGTCGGTGATCTGTGGCGTTCTCTGGTTGCCTTTATGCGCGGCCACATGGGCGACAAGAACGTCTTCCACGATCTTGCCAACGGTCCCTTCCTGTTCGGTGGCCATGTCATGCACGGCGAGCATCAAATCAGATGGCAATTGAATCGTTACGGTCCGGGTGTTCATACCGCCGAGGATTCCTTAATTCTGGTTAAGAAAGGGTTTAAAACCGCTCCGCTCTGAGCACTTCGCAATCCACAATGCTGACCACACCGATGTGGCGTTCTACAACGCTGAAAGCAGCTTCGATCAGCTTGTCGACATTCTCCGCTCGAACGATGCAAATTACCTGCACCATCCCGCTCGCGCGGCCAATCTCGCCCGCCCGGACCCAGGCGCCGGACCGACCTGAACCGCCAAGAACCGGCAGGACTGTAAATCCGGTCACCCCGGCCTTGATCAACGCCTCCGACAACCGCGATTGCATGATCGCTTCGATGGTGATTTCAACCCGTTTGGCTTGATGCGTTTGCATGATGTCAGGCTCCTGTCAGGGCGGTGGCAAACGCGACATATAGCGGGATGCCCAGCGTCAGATTAAACGGAAACGTCACGCCAAGCGAGAGCGTGAGGTAGATGGAGGGGTTGGCTTCGGGCAACGCGACGCGCATGGCCGCCGGCACAGCGATATAGGAGGCCGATGCAGACAGCACCATCATCAACGCAACGCCCCCGGTGGAGAGACCCAGCAGCAGGCCAGCGCCCAGACCGAACATGCTGCCCACGACGGGCATCAGGAGACCAAATGCGAGAACGCCCGGGCTGAGCGCACCACTCCGCCCGCGCAGGCCTCTCCCCGCGACGAGGCCCATGTCCAGCAGGAAAAGGCAGAGCACACCTTTGAAGGGGGCCACGACGAAACTGGATATCTCCGCCAGACCTTCTTCACCGGTTGCCCAGCCGATGAAAAACGCCCCCACGAGCAGAACGATGGATCCGTTGAGCAGAATTTCACGCCACAGATCGCTGTCCATCCGCCGCCCGTCGCCCCCGCGTGAGATCAACCAAAGTGCGGAGAGGATCGCCGGTGCTTCCATCGCCGCAGCCACGGCGACCATGTAGCCTTCGGCGGCGATGCCACTGCTTTCCAGGACGGATGTGGCCGCAACAAAAGTTACAATTGAGATAGAACCGTAGTGCGCCGCGACCGCCGCCGCGTCCAGCCGCGAGAGTTTGGTCATCACGTTGAGTAACCCAAACGCGACCATCGGCAGCGCGGCGGAGAGGATGACACCGGCCAACAGGGTCAGCCCCAGTTTCGCGTCAATACCATGGGCGGAAACGCTGACGCCCCCTTTGAAGCCGATGGCAAACAGCAGGTAGATCGACAGCGCTTTGGCGGCTGCTTCCGGAACGCTGAGGTCAGAGCGGGCCAGCGCGGCTGCAACGCCAAGGGCAAAAGACAGGATGATCGGCGACAGCAGGTTGTTCGCGGCCAGCGTTAAAATCTGTTCCATGGGCGCTCCCAAAACGTTGCGAACGCAAATAGAAACGCTCGTTCAATTGATCAAGGTTAAACCGGTTGGAAAACCTGCTTTTCAGGATTGAAATACTCCAGCCCACCCTCGCCGATATCCGTCCAGAGACCATGCAGGGTTAACAGACCATCACCTACCCGGGATTTCACAAATGGGAACGTCAGCAGGTTCTCCAGACTGGTCAAAACTGCATGTTTTTCAAGCTGTTGCGCCTGGGTGACTGGATCTTTTTCAGCAGCAACAAGATCGAACTTTGGCTTCAGAATGTCCATCCAGCGGCCGACGAAACTGTTTGGCCCTTCAAGCTCCGGCGCATGACCCTTGCACATGTCGATACATCCCTGAATCCCACCGCAACTAGAATGTCCCAGCACGATCAGATGCGCAACATTCAGCATGTTCACCGCATATTCAACCGCAG
Source organism: uncultured Roseobacter sp. (assembly GCF_947499265.1). Classification (GTDB taxonomy): domain Bacteria; phylum Pseudomonadota; class Alphaproteobacteria; order Rhodobacterales; family Rhodobacteraceae; genus Roseobacter. The sequence continues at coordinate 274,252 of NZ_CANMNK010000001.1, forward strand.
CGGATGTGCCGTGATGATCGCCATCCGGTTGATAGGGCGGCACGAGGTTTGCGATGTTCCGGTGAATGAAAAATTCACCCTGATCCGCGCCAAAAATCGAGGTCACATGGACGCGGCTGTCGCAGCAAGAGATCACCATCGCGCGCGGATGCTGTCCGTCGCTGGCAAGGCGTCTATACCACGCTTTGTTCTCCGCGTAGCCCGTGGCTTTCCAGCCGTGGTAGCGTTGTACCAGATAGCCTGGAAGCGGTTTTACTTGGTTCATTTCCATCCCGTTCGTCAGTGCGGTAGAGAGCAATTATACGCAATTCATATTGAATTCGAGGGAAAACAGCCCGACGCCTCAACACTTTGGATAGATTTTCCATGCGATACCTCACGCGTGCCGTGGGGGCATAAAAGGGTGAGAGTAATGGATCAGTTCCTGAAGATCAGGCTGAAAGAGACCGTGCATGTCGATCAGGATCGACTTGCAGCGCTTTATGCTGAGCTTGGCGAAGCTGGCGCAGAAGACGTGGTGTGCCGCGCGATGGAGGAATTGGCGTTGCGGCTGTCCCATTGCAGCCGCCTGCACGCGGCGACGAATATGGTTGAACTGCGCAAATGCGCCAGATCGCTGATCGCAATTGCAGATCAGATTGGCATGCACGTGCTGGCCCGCGTAGCCAACGATGTCATCGACGCAATCGACAGCGAAGATGGGCCTGCCATCGCGGCGACCCTTGCGCGTCTGATCCGTATCGGCGAGCAATCTCTGACGGCAATCTGGGACTTGCAGGACATCACAATCTGAAGCCTTGCACAGAGGGCATGACAGTCTAATCTGGGGATAACTTCGCCCGAAAGGCCCCAGCGCATGAACCTGCCCTCCTTTGCCGATCCATCGGATTCGGCCCTGCCCGTCCACATCATTGCGCAATCCGAACTGGACGACTGGCTGTCGCAACAGCCCGAAAACGTCGCGACGTGGGTTGCAACGCATGGGTTCAGGGGCGCGATCGGTCAGGCATTGATTATTCCCGATCACACCGGGGCACCTGCTTTTGCTCTGGCGGGCTACGGCTCACCGGACACACGGGCGCGCGGGCGGTTTCATCTGGCCGCCGTGTTCTCGAAGCTGCCGAAAGGCATCTACGCTATTAGCTCCGGGCTGCCCGCCGAAGAGGCGGAAGTCGAGGCACTCGGGTGCCTTCTTGCTGGCTATCGGTTTGATCGGTACCGCGAACAAACAGCGATGGGTGCGCAGCTTGCGCCACCGGATGGTATCAACGCGACCGAGCTGCAGGCCATTGCTCACGGCGAAGCCCTGACGCGCAATCTGATTAATACACCGGCGTCAGACATGGGGCCGGACGATCTGGAACAGGCTGCCCGCGATCTGGCCGAGCGACATGGTGCGCAAATCAGTGTGATCTCTGGCGATGATCTGTTGGCTCAGAACTTTCCGATGATCCACACCGTTGGACGCGCCGCAGCGCAGGCACCGCGCCTGATCGATATCTCCTGGGGCGAGGCGGGTCCAACGATCACGCTGGTCGGCAAAGGCGTTTGCTTCGATACAGGTGGTCTGAACCTCAAGCCCGGTGCGTCGATGGGCTTGATGAAAAAGGATATGGGCGGGGCCGCCGCCGTGCTCGGCCTTGCGCATATGATCATGTCCACGGGCCTGGCCATCCAACTGCGCGTGCTGGTTCCGGCCGTGGAAAACTCTGTTTCAGGCAATGCATTCCGTCCCGGCGACATCCTGACATCGCGGAAGGGTCTGACCGTGGAGATCAACAACACGGATGCCGAAGGGCGGCTGGTTCTGGCAGACGCGCTTGCTTTTGCGCAGGAAACCGGACCAGATCTGATCGTGTCCATGGCAACATTGACGGGCGCGGCGCGGGTCGCGGTTGGCCCCGATCTTGCGCCCTATTACTGCGATAATGAGCGGTTTTCAGACCTTTTGGACGCAGCGGCGCAAACCCAAGCTGACCCAGTTTGGCGCATGCCGTTTCATACCCCTTATGAGGCGATGATCGAGCCCGGAATTGCCGATCTGGACAATGCGCCGAAGGGCGGATTTGCCGGATCCATTACCGCCGCTCTCTTCTTGCGACGTTTCGTTGACACATCGACCTACGCGCATTTTGACATCTACGGCTGGCAACCCAGTGATGCACCGGCGCGACCAAAAGGCGGCGTTGGTCAGGCCACGCGCGCCCTGCTAAAAACACTGCAAGAAATGGCTGGGCAATGAGCGATCCGCGCACAACACCTGACCCGGACCTGGTCCAATTGTCCAAGCCGATGCAGATCAAATCGAGCATTGCCGATTTGCACCGCGCGCCGACCGGAGCACGCGACCGCCAGCTGATCTATGGGGAACATGTCACGGTTCTTCAGGAGGCGGGCAGCTGGCAGCTCGTGAGAGCCGAAAAAGATGGGTATTGCGGCTACGTCAGATCAGACATGCTCGGACTACGCACAGACGCCACGCATATTGTAACGGCGCGCTCATCGCAGGCCTATGAAGCAGCCGACATAAAATCTGCCGATCAGATCGCCCTGTCGTTGGGCAGCAGAGTGACCGCGCAATCCGAAACGGCCACCTTTGTTGAAACAGAGCTTGGGTTTATCCCGCGTCAACATCTGCATCGTGTCTCGGATGTCGCCATTGATCCTGTCGCTATCGCCTCCCTGTTCCTGGGCACTCCTTATCTTTGGGGGGGCAATAGCGCCTGGGGGATTGATTGTTCGGGATTGGTGCAGGCGGCCTGCCTGATGTGTAACATGCCTTGCCCCGGCGACAGCGATCAGCAGTTCGATCATCTGGGAGATTTTGTGACAGAAGGGACAGATTACATCCGCGGCGATCTGCTGTTCTGGAAAGGACATGTGGCTTTTGTCTCCAGTCCTACAGTGATGCTTCACGCAAACGCGGGTCACATGGCCGTTGCCGAGGAAGATATAAAGACGGGAATTGCACGTATCGCAGCACAGGGTGATGGTCCCGTTACGGCGCATAAACGACTGGATCTGTCCACAGGATAAGACTTAAGTGCTGAGCAAGACGCCTGTAAGTATTACATAAGGCGGGCTTGTGACCGAAAGCGGCTAGTCGACGGCGCGGATCAATTTGCGTTCCAGCACCCGCAATACTGTTTTCAGATCGTGGCCGCGGCGCAGAATTTGGCCATCCATGCCCACAATCGAGTACATTCCTTGTTTGTCCCGCATTTTGGGTCGTTTTTCGATCCTGTACATGGGGTTTTCCGCTGTGCGCCTGAAAACGGAGAACACAGCGACGTCCCGCAAACAGGAAATTCCATAGTCACGCCATTCACCGGCGGCAACAAATCGTCCGTAAATTGAGAGGATCACCGAAAGTTCTGTGCGGTGAAAAGCGACCTGCTCGTTGGGAAGGTGATGCAGATTGCTGGGCGGAGGCACCTGAAAATTCATACCTAAGACTTGCGCTCTTCGTCGTTCAAATCAAGCCCCGAGGTTGCAATATACAGCGCAGCACTTTCATGTTACAGATTTTCTCAGGTAGGGAGAATTCGGAAACACATATGTCAAGTGGACTATTGCCGCAAGCGCGCGCCGAAAAATGTGCGGTGCTGATGATGGAAAAAGACGCTGCAAGCCAAACTTTAGGAATGGAAATCGAAAAGATCGCGCCCGGTCGTGCTACGCTCTCCATGACCGTAACAAAGGATATGCTCAACGGGCATGGGATTTGTCATGGCGGGTTTACTTTTGCGCTGGCGGATTCCGCCTTCGCCTTTGCCTGCAATACCTACAATCAGCTGACGGTCGCGCAGCAAAATCAGATCACCTATTTGAAACCAGGACAGTTGGGAGAACGCCTGACCGCAACTGCCGTCGAAGTTTCGCGCGCGGGGCGATCCGGCATCTATGATGTTGAAGTCACCAGCGACAACGGAAGCTGCATTGCGCAGTTTCGCGGCTTGTCACGCACTGTCAAAGGCCAACACTTTCCCGAAAACGGAGACCTGACATGAAAGATCTCACACCCGCACCGAAAGCGCTTGATCCCATTGAAATCGCCAGCCGGGATGAGATAACCAGCCTTCAGACCGACCGCCTGAAATGGTCCCTCCGACACGCTTATGATAATGTGCCGTTTTACAAACAGAGTTTTGATGATGCAGGCGTGCATCCTGATGATCTGAAAACCCTGTCAGATCTGGCAAGGTTTCCCTTCACCGTAAAGACGGATCTGCGCGCGCATTATCCATTTGGCATGTTTGCAGTGCCGCGCGAACAACTTGCCCGCATTCACGCATCATCCGGCACGACCGGTCAGCCCACCGTGGTCGGATATACTGCGCGCGATCTGGAAAACTGGGGTAATTTAGTGGCAAGGTCCCTGCGCGCGGCCGGATTGAGACCCGGCGACTTATTGCACAATGCCTATGGATACGGCCTCTTTACCGGTGGTCTCGGCATTCATCTGGGCGCCGACGCTCTTGGGCTGACAACCGTGCCCGTTTCCGGCGGCATGACGCCACGCCAAGTGCGTCTCATCGAGGATTTTCGACCCAACGGCATTACGGTCACGCCCTCCTACGCTCTCTCAATTCTCGACGAATATGCAGCTCAGGGCGTTGACCCGCGCGCGTCATCACTGGACGTCGGTATTTTCGGCGCAGAGCCTTGGACGAACGCGATGCGCACCGAAATCGAGCAGGCATTCGATATGCATGCTGTTGATATCTATGGCCTTTCAGAAGTCATGGGCCCCGGCGTATCTATGGAATGTGTCGAAACCAAAGATGGTCTGCACATTTGGGAAGATCACTTCTTTCCCGAAGTGATCAACCCCGAAACGGGCGCGTTGGTGGGGGAAGGCGAACAGGGTGAGTTGGTTTTCACATCACTCACCAAAGAAGCTTTTCCAATCATTCGCTACCGCACTCGCGACCTGACCCGCCTTTTGCCCGGAACTGCACGCTCGATGCGACGGATGGAAAAGGTCACCGGCCGCTCGGATGACATGATTATTCTGCGCGGAGTAAATGTCTTTCCCACCCAGATCGAGGAGGCCTTAATGGCCACGCCGGGCCTTGCGCCACACTTTCAAATCGAACTGACCAAACCAGATCGCATGGACAAGATGCGCATTCTTTGTGAGGCCGCCGACCCTGCGTTAAACACGGAGGATTGCGCGGCAAGTGGCAAGGTGCTGGCCGCAAAAATCAAGCAGACCATTGGAATCAGCGTCGACGTTGAGGTCGGAAGATCCGGCTCCGTCGCCCGCTCCCAAGGCAAAGCTGTCAGGATCTTAGACAATCGCAAAGAAGTGTGACAGATAGCTGCTCAGTCGGTTGCAGCCTGATCGGGAACTTGTGCATACTTGAACTCAAGTCCCGTTTATGGTCCTCAATGCAAGTGTTGTCGGCAAAATCAGGAATTGCGCAGTGGCCCAAAAATCTGATCGAATGTCAAAGCTCAGAAAGTACATCCGTAAGGGTGAGTTGGGCATAGAAGTTGCGCCATATTGCAGGCTGATCGCACCTAAAAACGATGGATATCAAACCATCGCTATGGACGTTTATGACACCGAAACGATCCGCAGGAGAGCATCGCGGGACTCGACTATTGAAGCGGAAAAGATCTCATTAATCGAAGATGTTGATGTGGTCGGTGACGCAAGTGATATCGCAGCATTGACCAAATTAGCTCGCAACGATCAACCCATCAGTTACGTTGTATCTTCACATAATTATGAACATCTGCCCAACCCAGTTAATCCCTCATGTGGTACGCTGAAGTCTTTCAGGAGACAGCGTGCTGGGTAGACCACTCCGAACTAACGCGTTTGCTTCGATCGCTTCCGATATCCCGCACGTTTTTCGGATTGGTCAGACGCTTATCATTCATCATCTGAGTTGCATGTATCAAACAAGTTTCCCTGCGCGCCAATACTCTCCTGGTGACCTTGTCGCTTCAGCGACGTCAGAGGTCAAATTCCACCATTTAGAGTTTCTTATCTAAGGCGACATGAGCCGAATTCGCTAGTGTGCCTTTAGCAGCACGCTGTCTTGCTCGGACACTCCAAGTAAATCGCTCAAAAGTAACTGCGCACCAAACTACCAGCGATCAAACTCCACCCATCGGCGATAACGAAGAAGGCGAGCTTAAACGGAAGCGAAACGATTACAGGCGGCACCATCATCATACCCATCGACATAAGAACTGCCGCAACAACTAGATCGATGATCAAGAACGGCAGGAAGATCAAAAACCCGATCTGAAAAGCACGAGAAATCTCCGATAACAGAAAGCTGGGAACCAGCACCGACAGCGGCGCATCAGGCGTTGGCGTCGCATCAATTGTGTCGGGTCGCAATTCGGCCATTGCGAAAAACGTGTCTGGATCAACGCGGCCAGCCATAAACACCCTGAAAGGCTCCAGTGTACGAACAAAGGCCGTTTCAATATCAATCAGTTCATCGTTCAATGGCATGATACCTTGGGTCCAAGCAGCAGTAAAAACCGGTTCCATGACAAAATACGTCAAGAACAATGCGAGGCTTACAATGAGCATATTCGGTGGGGATTGCTGCAACCCGATCGCTTGCCTCAGAATGGACAAAACAGTCACCAAGAAGGGAAAACAAGTCACCATGATGGCCAAGCCCGGTGCTAGGCTTAGCACGGTGATCAACGCGAACAGCTGAATTGTGCGTGCGCTGATCGAGTCGTTTTCTCCCAGGGAGAACGCAACTTCTTGCGCGCTGACCTCGATCGGAAGAGCTGCAAACCCCAAAGCGAGAATGCAAAGTAATGTGCGAAGCTTCATAGAAGCTCAGAGGCTCGCCTGAAGGTCGATGATCTCCGTGAGCCGAACCACCAACTGGCCATTTTGGTCGTCTTCGTTTTCCTCCAGCATGCCTCGGGCAATCAGACGATCGCCGACATAGAGTTCGACAGGGTCTTCTACTGTTTTATCCAACGGCAACACTGCGTTCTCCCCCAGCGCGATCAGATCTCTAATCAACGGTCGGGCCTTGCCGACACATACACTCAGCTCAATTGGAACGGACGTGAATGGATTTGTCGGATTCACAGCCGGTTTTTTTTCAGCGGACAACTCATCCATTGTTCATCTCCTGTCCAGTTTCATGAAAAAACGCGGAAAGCGCGTCGGATACGCCGGAGATCACGGAATCAAGATCAATACTTCTTTCCGTCGCCCCGACGCGCACAAATGCTTGGCCGGCACCCAGTGAGGCTTCTTCGACCACCTCAAACGTGTCGGTCAGACTTTTCTCACCAAGCTCTTTGATCGTTTCCACGCTCGCGGGCGCGACAACAATTTCAATGGGCTGTCCGGCGCAATCCTTCAACATCTCGCACAACTGTTCGATGACATGTGCGCCCAAAGCCTGCCGGGCCAGTGCGGGTAGAAGTTTATCGACGATTTGCGCCATAACCGGTTCAATCGAAAGCGTTAGTTTCGACAAGGCCTCTTGATAGGTGAACGACATATCCTGGAGGTTTTGGCCAAACTCGGCGCTGATTTTCATTTTCTCGTCGGCCTGCGCTTTTACAGCGTCATCCCACCCGGCCTGATATCCTTCCTCAAAAGATTGCAGCTTTTGGTCTTCTATACCATCGCTGCTCATTTCTTCCTTGGCGCCGGGCTCGGATTTGGACCCTCCGAAATTGCGATATCTGTGTGACAAAGACATCAGACCTTCTCCTCTTTGTCTTCCAGCCAACTGCGAAGAATCTCAACAGTTTCTTCCTGACGCTCGCCAATCATGTTGCGCAAACGATCTACCGGATCGTCCGAAAGACCGCCGGCCATGTTCAGATCCGGCAAACCGCCCGCCTCATCGCCACCAAATCCTGAAATGATTGGCAGCTCGGGGAGGTCAAGTTCGTCGGAAGTGACTTCGCCCGTCAGGCCCGGCTCTTCGCCCTGCGTTTCATCCGCACCAGGTAACGCGGGCACGCTTTCCGAAACTGGCACGCTCGGCTTCATCAGCAATGGGCGCACCACGAAAATACCCAAAATTAAGGTAACCAAGGCAAGAACAGCCATTTGGATCGCCGACATTACATCAATATTGATGCCATCTAAAAGCGATGTGCCTGCAACCGTACCCTGCGGTGCCACGTTTTGCAGAGCCATTGATTTGATCGTGATGATGTCACCACGCTGTTCATCAAACCCAACAGCCGAAGCGACAAGATCTTTCAAAGCATTCAATTCGGCTTCTTCACGCGGCGCAAAAGTCTGCTCGCCTGTTTCCGAAATTGTCTGAGCCTCGTTCACCAAAACGGCAACCGTGAGTCTTTTGACCGCACCTGGGCTTCGAACGATTTCGCGCTCCGTTTCTGACACTTCGTAGTTAATGCGTTCGCGGCTCTCACTGTTCTGGGAAGACGAATTCTCGCCTTCACCACCCTGCTCGTCCGGGAGGTTTGAGGCAACTGTAACGTCTCCCCCGCCAGCCTCGTTGGACGAGTTGGTACGCTCTTCAGTGTCTGTACTGATGGCCACCCGGCTCTCAGGGTCGAAGATGCGTTCCCTGATGGCTTCGCTTTCAGTGACCGTATCGACGCTAACCTCGACAACCGCGTTGCCAAAACCGACTCTGGCTTCCAAAAGGCGTTGAACCTTGTCACGCAGGAGTTGCGCTTTGTCGTCCCCGCCGTTTGTCGGTGCTGCTTCATCGGTTGTACCAACCAAAGACCCATTTGCGTCGATGACGGCAACGTCGTCAGACGCTAGCCCCGCGACGGCGGAAGAGACAAGAAACCTGATCGCTTTCGCTTGCTGGCTGGTAATCGCCGCCCCGTTTGGTGTGACGGCAACCGAGGCTTTGGGAGTTACCCCACGCTGAAATGGATTCGATCCCGTGCTAGCGATGTGGACCCGTGCCATCGCAATATGTGGGCTGGAGACGATTGTCCTAGCGAGTTCACCTTCTTTCGCGCGCCAATAGGCTGCGTCGAACATCTGGGATGTCGTGCCGAAACCCGAGAGTGTGTCGAGCAACTCATAGCCGCGGTTTGAATTTGCCGGAAGCCCTTCGCTTGCGAGCGTCATTCTGAGCTGATCACGATCCTTGGAGGATACGAAGATTGACCCACCGCGCACTTCAAACACAGCACCGCGCTGCTCTAGGGCGCGGACAACATCCCCAGCGGCACCATTTTCAAGGCCAGCATAAAGCAATGTCATTGATGGCGCCGATGCCATTCGCGACATTGTCAGAATCGCGAAAAACATCGCGCCAGTGGCCAAGATAACGATGATCTGTCGGCGCAGTTCTAGCCCGGTCCACGCATTTAATAGTTGCTGCACAATCACCTCCGTCAGACCGAACGTTCTATTCGGCGTGACAACAGCAATGAACGATCTGGCTTAACAATCGGTTAGTGCAATCGCGTCTATAACGATTTTTGTAACCGCAAATGGATATATCATGGCCGACGCAACGACTGTTGATCCCCCAACCGAAACAAAATCGTCAAAAATGCCTTTAATAATTGGGCTTGTCTTGCTGTTGGCAGGCGGTGGCGGAGGATTCTACGCAACGTGGAGTGGTATGATTTTAAACGCCGAATCAGCCGAGCCCGCACCTGAGGAAAAGGTGAGGGATGCTCAGCCGAAAGTGGTTTTTGTACCTTTGGATCCGATCACCGTATCGCTTCCGCAGCAGAGTCAGCAAAAACATTTACGGTTCCGCGCGGAACTGGAGGTGCCAAAGGAACACGCCTCGGAAGTGGAGGCCGTCTTGCCACGTGTCGTAGATGTGCTGAACAGCTATCTACGCGCGATCGAATTGAGGGATATTCAAGATCCCTCCGCATTGACGCGGTTGCGTGCACAAATGTTACGGCGCGTACAGGTCGCGACGGGTCGTGATCACGTCAATGATCTTCTCATCATGGAATTCGTGCTGAACTAGGAGGGTGAAATGGACCTTATTGCAGATATTTTGTTAGCCGCAGGCGCTTTAGGTGCCGGAATCTACTGTCTTGTTCTGGGCCGGAGACTCAACCGTTTTAATGATCTGGAAAAAGGTGTGGGCGGCGCGGTCGCTGTTCTGTCCGCACAGGTTGACGATCTGACAAAAACTCTTTCCTCAGCGCAAAATACCGCTGCTGGATCAGCGCAGACGTTGACGGACTTGACGCAACGCGCTGAAGAAATGTCCCGGAAACTGGAATTCCAGATGGCGTCCTTGCACGACATTCCCGACACGCCTGCAAGAGAAGCAACTGCGACACCCGCGGCTCCTGTTTCGGCGCAGACGACAAGCGAGCCGATGTTTGTTCGGCATAGAGCTGCGGAGGCACATCAATGAGCCTCAAAAAGCTGGTTTCAGGACGAAATGGTCGGGGGTCGGTACTATTGATCGCAGGGCTTCTCATGGGGTCTGCAGCGATCAGGATTGGCGCAGGCGCTGGACAGGCCGTTGCCACAGAGAACCCGCTCGCCACTTCCGCTGAAGCGGAAATGAGTGTTGCCGCCTCCGACACTGGACAGAAGATGCCGGAAGCGGACAAAGCCAAAATGTCCAAGCTATTGAGATCCTTTCAAGAACGCGAAGCGCGCATCGTAGAAAAAGAACAGCAGATCGCCGTGAGAATGAAGGCACTGAGTGTTGCAGACGAACAAATCGAGAAGCGCCTTACAATGCTCGAAGATGCCGAAACTTCGTTGAGAGGCTTGCTCGCATTGGCCGACACAGCCGCTGAAGACGACCTGGCGCGCCTGACTGCGGTTTACGAAAACATGAAACCCAAGGATGCCGCGCTGCTGTTTGAAGAAATGGAACCGGTATTTGCCGCAGGGTTTTTGGGCAGAATGAAACCAACTGCAGCGGCTGGCATTTTAGCCGGGCTATCGCCCCAGGCAGCCTACTCGATCAGCGTGATTCTCGCCGGGCGAAATGCAGACGTGCCAAAAGGCTAGCAAATGCAGAGGCTTTTTTAACCTCCTTTTGCGAATGTGCCGTTATCAATTGAACCGGGGACAGTCATGGTTGGAATAATTGGCATTGTTGTGATTTTTGTCATGGTGTTTGGTGGCTACCTTGCTGCTGGCGGCAAGATGGGCATCATCATTAAAGCGCTTCCGTTCGAGATGATGATGATTGGCGGTGCCGCTGTCGGAGCCTTTCTGATCAGCAACAGTATATCGGAAGTAAAGCACACAGCCCGGGACATGAGCCGCGTGTTCAAAGGCCCGAAATGGGCACATGATGACTACCGTGATCTGCTTTGCCTTCTATTCGAAATCATCCGGCTTGCACGTCAGAACCCCGTCGCAATCGAGGAACACATCGAAAACCCGGAAGAATCGGCAATCTTTTCGAAATACCCAAAAATTCTGAAAGATGGCGAGGCCATTGCACTTATCTGCGACACCATGCGGTCCGCATCGATGAACTACGACGATCCGCATCAGGTGGAAGAGGTTCTGGAAAAGCGTATGGAAGCCAATATGCACCATGCTTTGCATTCAAGCCATGCCCTTCAGACAGTTGCCGATGGTCTACCCGCCTTGGGTATCGTTGCGGCGGTTTTGGGCATCATCAAGACAATGGGCTCAATCGATCAACCACCGGAAGTGCTTGGCAAACTCATCGGTGGTGCTCTGGTCGGCACATTTCTGGGTGTTTTTCTTGCATATGGTTTTGTCGGTCCTTTCGCGGCAAAAGTGAAAACAGTTACCGAGGAAGACGGGCATTTCTATCAGCTCATTCGTGAGGTCTTGGTGGCAAATCTGCATGCCCATGCCACCAACATTTGCATCGAAGTTGGTCGACAAAATACACCGTCGCATTGCCGACCAAGTTTTTCTGAGCTGGAAGAAGCTTTGAAATCGGTGAAGCAAGGTGCTGCATGAGAAAATTTCTCGCACTAGCTATGTTCTCGGCGTCTTTGGCGTCCACCGCGGCCTTAGCTAACCCAATTACCGTGCGTTCGGGGGATCATGACGGCTTCACGCGTTTGGTGATGCAATTGCCGACGGGCGTCGAATGGGACGTGTCCGGGGTTCCAGGCAAACAGACAATTTCGCTAAGCGGCCACAACAGCGGCTTCGATCTCAGTCGCGTATTCGACGTCATCCCAAGGGATCGGTTGACCAATGTCGTTCAATATCCTGCGCGCCTTGAACTGGAACTGTCCTGCGACTGCCGGGTGAACTCCTTTCTGGAGCAAGGCGATTTCTTGGTTGTCGATGTTATTGATGGGCCTCCTTTGACGTTAGAGCCCGCAACGAATGAGCCCTCGTTCGTGGTGCTTGAAACAGAGTCGGGGTTCAATTTTGGTGAATTACTTTGGTCAGAAGCGATCGTTGATCCCAGAGAGACAGTGCCGAATGCAAAGAACCAAAACACGGTTGAAAATCACGCCAACAGCCTTGACCCATCAGCAAGTGCAATCGAACTTGAAATTGTCAAAGACACCCGCGAGCGTCTCTTGAAGGGTCTTGGAGAGGCCACTTCGCGAGGGTTGCTACGCGCGGCGACTCCAGATCTGGAAACATTGGACATAAGACAAGAACCTTCAGAAACAGCCGAGATTCTCGATACTTCGGAACAGCAGGCTCCTGAAATCGAGGTTCAGCCCGGAAACATGAGGGTGACCAGCAGTCGCGATGTTTTGGATGTAGAAGACGGATTTGACTTGACGACCTCTGGTGCGATTTGCGCAAGCCCCAAGAGCGTTGATGTAAGCGGGTGGGGTGACAATCAGCCTTTTCATTTGCAGGTTTCTACGTTGCGACAACAACTTTACTCCGAGGTGGACCGGCTTGACGAAGGAAAGGCCATTGCGCTCGCGCAGCTCTATGTCTTCTTCGGATTTGGCGCAGAAGCAAAACAGGTACTTCGTCTATCTGAGAATTTGGTGATCGCGAACCCCGAACTAATGGATCTGGCGGATATCATTGAATTTGGATTTGCCCGAAACCCTCGTTCTGTTCACCGGTTTTCCGACTGCGATTCCGACTTGGCACTATGGGCGATAATGGCTGCGAAGACACTCCCGGAAACTCAGGTGATCAACGAACAGGCAGCGTTGCGAGCTTTGGCCAAACTACCGGCTCATCTGAGAGGTTTTATAGCTCCGGCGCTCAGCAACCGCCTTACTCAGTTGGGAAAGCTGGAAGCTGCGGCCATAGCGCTCCGCCGGGTTGAACAGGGTGAAGACTCTGATGCACTCGACGCCAATTTAGCAAAGGCCAGGATTAAACAGCACTCCGGTGAAACGGAAACTTCAGATCAAATCTTCTCTGAAGTTGCTGAAACAAACAGCAAGGAATCTCCGGAGGCTTTGATTGCCTTTGTTGAAAATAGACTGATTGACTTTCAGCCTGTGCCAGCGGACATCTCTCTACTGATCGAAGCATATGCTTTCGAATTGCAAGATGCGCCGATTGGTATCGATCTCTTAAGAGCTCACGTGGTTGCATCAGCACTTTCAGGACAATTTACTAAGGCGATCGAGGTGCTTAACAATAATCCAATCAGTAGTAACCCAGGTCTGCAAGCAGAGCTACAATCTCACGTTTTTTCTGCCTTGGCGAAAATAGCAGACGATTTTGAGTTCCTAGAGTTGACCTTTGCTCATTTTCCCGAACCGGCAAACGCACTTCAGTCACAAGCGGTAGTGGGTGTTTCAGCGCGCGTTCACCAATTGGGCTTCCACGAAGAAGCCGCAGACATTTTAGCGAGCGTTCCACTGGATGAAAGCACCAAACCTATGAGGCTTTTGGAGGCCGAAATCCTACTATCCGTTGGAGAACCCAAAAACACTATTGATAAGTTGCAAGATTTGTCAGGAAGTATGGCAGACGAACTGCGAGCTCGCGCATATTCGGCTTTGGGCGAGAATCAACGTGCAACAGGCCTTTTTCAAGCTAACAATATGATCGAAGAAGCCAGTCAGTCTGCCTGGCTTTCCGATGATTGGATTGAGCTGACCGAGGGACAGGAAGACTTTTATAGCGGTGTCCGCGCGCTCACTCAAACCCCGGTTGACAGCATTGAAGCCGAGAACGGAATGATCACCGCCACACAAAGTGCGCTTGAAGAGAGCGGAGCTGCGCGCGGTGTACTCGCTGATTTACTGGGTAATGTTCAAGTTTCTCCCTAGCTTTACACGCTACGGTCGAAGGACTCCTGGTTACGGAAAATAAACCTCAGACAATTATGGTTAAAGAGACTGCAGAACGCAGCTGTTTCGAGGGTGCAGAATGCAAATCTCCAGATACTTAATGGTAAGTCCATCAAAAATTGCACAGATTACTTTTTTTGCCGTTACAGCGTTTCATCCGCCCGCTTTTGCATCAACGCAGAATGTTTGTGATCAGGCCGCGACTATCGCTTCGCAAGAAACAGATGTACCCCTTTCGGTTCTATTGGCGGTAACTCGAACGGAAACAGGCCGATCACAAAGCAGCGGTCTGGAACCATGGCCATGGGCAATCAATGTCAACGGTGAAGGATCCTGGTTACCAACCCGAGTTGCCGCAGAAGAATTTGCGATCCAACAATTTAGACAAGGTCAAAAAAATTTCGATGTTGGTTGTTTCCAATTGAATTTCAGATGGCATGGGCACCAATTTGGATCCATTTCAGAAATGTTCGAACCTGTCGCCAACGCAAGATACGCGGCAAGATTTTTGTCAAGGCTTTTTACGGAAAAAGGCAATTGGATGAATGCTGTAGGCGCCTTTCACTCCAGAACACCCGAACACTCAGAAAAATATAAAAGCAGGTATTCTCGCATCTATTCGGAGATGGCGCAGAAAGATTCTATTTCCAGTCATTCATCAGCGAAAACAAGAAATTGGAACCAGTTTCCTTTCTTGAAGCCTTCTGGCGTGACACCTCTCCGCGGGTCTCTTGTTCCATTGGGAAGTCAAACAAACAGGCGCAGCTTAATTTCGAAACGCGGGGAGACATAGCGTTGCAAAACCTTACAGTAAAAGCGCTCTTTAATCCGACGATCATGTTGGCGGTTGCATTAATGGCTGTGATCGTAATGATGATCCTACCGATGCCTGCTTGGGTCCTTGATGTTGGGCTGGCAGCATCATTCGCGCTGGCAATCCTGATTTTCACGATTACGCTCTTTATCGAGAGGCCGCTCGATTTCTCCGCCTTTCCGACCATCCTATTAGCGTCGCTCATGTTGAGACTATCGCTCAATGTGTCTTCGACCAAACTCATTATCGGCCAAGGACACACTGGCACGGATGCCGCCGGTGATGTGATTGAAGGTTTCGCTCAATTCGTCATGGGTGGCAGTGTCTTTCTTGGCCTTGTCGTGTTCTGCGTCTTACTCATTGTCAATTTTATGGTCATTACAAAGGGTGCCACCAGAATGGCTGAAGTCGGCGCTCGCTTCGCGCTTGATGGTATGCCAGGAAAGCAGCTGGCGATCGACAGCGACATGTCGGCAGGGGCGATCACTCACACAGAAGCCAAGGAAAGGCGCGAACGAGAGCAACAGGAAACGACATTTTTCGGATCATTGGATGGTGCTTCCAAATTCGTTAAGGGCGATGCTATCGCAGGCCTGCTCATCACGCTGCTCAATCTGGTAGCCGGGCTCGTCATGGGCATTGCCGTTCACGGTATGCCAATCGGACAAGCATTTGAAACGTATGCCATGCTTACCGTGGGCGACGGCCTCGTTTCGCAAATCCCAGCAGTTGTTATTTCAATTGCCTCGGCCTTGTTACTTGCCCGCGGCGGCGCACAGGGTGCGACCGATCTGGCGGTGTTTAGCCAACTGGGTAAACATCCATCGGCGCTCGCCACGGTTTCGGGACTGATGATTTTGTTTGCGCTTTTCCCCGGTTTGCCATTTGGGCCGTTTATATTCGGCGGCGCAATCCTTGGCGGGTTGGCATATTGGATACACCGAAAAGCCAAGGAAACGATTGACCACCAAGATCAGGAAACGAAGCTCTCTGATTTACCTCAAGAAAAACCACTCGGTGACATCCTTGAACTCGACGATATTCATGTCGAATTTGCGCCTGATCTTGTGAACATGGTTTTGGACCCTGGAACTGGGCTGGATGCGCGTATCTCAAATATGCGGACGCATGTCGCATCCGTTTTTGGTCTTATCCTTCCAGAAATCCGACTGACAGACAGCGCCATCCTACCCATGGGCACCTATGTCCTGCGTATTCAAGGCGTTGAGCAGGCTCGTGCGCAACTCAACCCAGATCAAATTTTAGCGCTGATCCCCGAGGATGCATCTTCATTGCCGAGCGGTGCCGACACGACTGAACCAGTCTATGGCGCGCCCGCAAGGTGGATTAACAGTCGGGATCAGGAGCAGGCCGCGTTAGACGGGCTTACCCTTGTCACACCCGCAGAGATCTTAGCGACCCACCTTTTGGAGACGGTGAAGCGCAACTTTAGCCGTCTGCTGTCACTAAAGTCCCTGCGCCGACTTTTGTCTGAAATGACCAATGTTTCTGACCCAACCCGCGCCGATGCCAACCGCAAATTGCTGGACGAAATGATTCCAGACAAAGTACCGATCGACGTGTTGCATGCGGTGTTGCGCCTCTTGTTAGATGAACAGGTGTCAATCAGAAATCTGCCGCTCATTCTGGAAGCAACAGCCGAGGCACGTGCTCAAAATGCGCAACCCGAAGCCATCTGTGAGCACGTAAGGCAGCGCCTGGGGTTTCAATTGGTCGCCGAAATGAAACGCGAAGATGGGACACTGCCGCTTGTCCAGCTGGCGCCAGAGTGGGAAGATACTTTCAACACATATCAAGTGGAGGCCGACCGAGGATTGGACATTGCGCTGCCGCCCGACATTTTCAATTTACTTGCTGAAAACATGTCGGAAAAACTGACCGCAGCAAGCCAAAATGGCATAAATGCTGCGATTGTGACGAACACCCGTCGGCGCCGTTTTTTGCGTACCGTGATGCGTGCCAAGGGCATCTCCAATCCTGTGCTATCTTTCGAAGAAATCGGTTTGGATGCCCGTCCATCACTTGTCGGTGTCGTAGCGGCATGACGGCTCTGGCCCAATTACTTCCACTTGCGAATGAAGCATTGTGGCATGGGTTTCTGGTTTTTCTGCGTGTTGCCGCTCTTGCTTCAATGCTGCCAGCTTTTGGTGAACAATCCGTTCCATCGCGCATCAAACTCGTCGTGGCAATCGCGTTTACGGTTGTTGTCACCCCTGCCGTTGCAGTCGTTGATATCCCTCAAGAGTTAGGTGATGTATCGACGCTTCTCTTTACCGAAATTCTTGCCGGTTTGGCCTTGGGGATCGGTATACGGCTATTTGTTCTCGCGCTTCAAACAGCCGGCACCATCGCCGCACACTCCACCTCTCTTTCTCAGGTCTTTGGTGGTGCTGGCGTCGATCCCATGCCCGCAATGGGCTACATCTTGATCATTGGCGGTTTGGCTCTTGCGGTGATGACCGGATTACACATCAAAGCCGCCCAGCTGATAATCCTATCCTATGATTTCATGCCGATGGGTCGTTTTACCCAAGCTTCGGAGCTTTCTGATTGGGGTGTTGCGCAGGTGGCACGCGCTTTCACACTTGCTTTCACTTTGGCCGCGCCATTCGTCATACTCTCGGTGCTTTACAATTTGGCTCTCGGTGCGATCAATAAAGCAATGCCACAGCTTATGGTGGCTTTTGTCGGTGCCCCGGTCATAACCGCTGGCGGCCTATTTCTGCTGCTTGTTTCATCTCCATTGATCCTTTCAGTTTGGGTGCAGGCGATGGACGGGTTTCTGAGTAATCCTTTTGGAACGCCGTAATGAGCGATCAAACAGATCAAAACGATAAGACATATGACGCGACCCCTCAAAAGCTGCTTGAGGCCCGCAAAAAAGGTGAAATCGCACGCTCCACAGAGCTATTGACCGCATGCGCCTATGCGGGGTTACTACTGGCCTTCCTTGTGGCAGGTAGCAGTGGACTGACTCAGCTTGGCACCTCGATGATGGTCCTGATCGATCAATCTGCACAATTGGCACCCTTGTTTTTCGATGGCGCAGCCGGCGCTCCGACACAAGGACTGATACGCAGCGTGGCCTGGTCAATTGCACCGATGTTCCTGGTACCCGGCCTGGCCGTATTGCTTTGTCTTTTTGCGTTGCGCGGTATCGTTTTTGCACCCACAAAAATAACCCCGAAGCTGTCAAAAATTTCAGTAATTTCGAATGCGAAAAATAAGTTCGGGCGGACCGGGCTTTTTCAATTTGCCGTCAGTTTTTCCAAATTGCTGATCTATTCCGCTTGTCTCGCTATTTTCATCAATGCCCGCCTGGAGGAGATGGTTGCTGTTCTGCAGACCAACCCGCGTATCGCAATCGCCCTGCTTGCGGAAATCTGTCTTAGCTTTCTCTTCGTTGTTGTCATTGTCTCTGGTGTGATCGGCGCGATCGACGCGATTTGGCAGCATTTCGAGCATCTGAGAAAAAACAAGATGTCGCGCAAGGAAGTGATGGACGAGACAAAAAACAGTGAAGGCGATCCACATATGAAGCAGGAACGCCGCCGGCGCGCGCAAGCCATTGCAGGTGCACAAATGATGGCAGATGTACCGACCGCTGACGTGATCGTGGTTAACCCAACGCACTATGCTGTTGCGTTGAAGTGGGAAAGAAAACCGGGGCAAGCACCAATATGTGTCGCCAAAGGCGTTGACGAGATCGCCTTGAAAATAAGAGAGGTTGCTGCGGAAAACGATGTCCCGATCCACAGTGATCCACCGACGGCGCGCGCGCTTCACGCAACAACCGAAATCGGTGATCAAATCGCGCCGGATCATTACCGCGCTGTCGCCGCTGCAATTCGCTTTGCAGAGGCGATTCGCCAAAAAGCAAAAAGTCGTTTCTGATGAAGATTGCGGAGTTGCGAAAAATGCACGCCCTCGTTGAGGCGAAATATGAGGTACGACGCCAGGCTTTTGGAGTGCTCCTTAAAAAGGAAAATGAATTGCGTGCAGAGATAAAGCGCTTGGACAAACAAGCTGAAGAGGCGAGAAAACGCAGCGATCCTGACATGCGAACAATAGGTGCTGATGTCATCTGGAAGTCTTGGGTCGGCAATGCCAAAGTTTCGTTAAACAATAAACTGTCATTGGTCTTGGCTGAAAAAGAACAACACGTCAGACAGGTGAAGCAAGCTTATGGGAAAGTCTTGGCGACGGAGGCACTCATCAAAGAGCTGAGCTTACAGGATATAAAGTCCAGTCGCGATGCCATGCTTACTAGCGCGATTGAAACAACGCTCTACAAACTTCGGTAAATTGAAGACGAACCTTTTCAACTGAGGGTCTGCAGCTGTCTCCCGCCTGACTCTTAAACAGCTAATTTCAACCGCAAATTAATACGGCCGATGTCAGTAAAAATTCGATATCTGGCTTTTGGAGGGCAGTAAAATATACAAAAGTCACTGCTTGTCAGAGCTGCTGGCTATGGAGTTAATGATCCATCCCAACAGCGGAGCCCACCCACATCAAAGAGTGGATTGCCTAAAGATGAAACTCCGAGCGGGTAGGGCTAAGACGACGACGCCCGGAATGGCGGATCTTTTGCAAGTGCTTCAGTAGTCCTGGCGCGCGATTTCAAAGATCAAAACATCATTTGCGATGTCCGCACCCATTACTCCAATTGCAACCTCTCGCAGGTTGCCTCGCACCACATCCAGGTTTTCATTGTTGACGAATGCGCCATCGAAACCGCCGATGCTCGCATGATCAAATAGAACCCGCAAAAATTCATCACGCAGCTTCGGTTCCTTATCGAAAACTTCTTCACTGTAACCGCTGGCAACCTCAATACTGAGAGCCATGACGACCATCGCCGAGATGCGGTCTTCTTGCACGAGCGGCACGACAAACTGATTTGGGAGCCGGACATATTCCATCGCTGCCGATGACGCTTCAGCGTCGTGCTTTTCAGAGTGAGACTCTTTATCCTTCGTCGGTTCTTCTGGCTTCTCAGTTTCTTCATAAGCGGCTGCTTCCTCGACCGGGGCCGGGCGCAAGAAGATACCAGCGCCTACACCCGCACCAGAACCGACTAAAAGCATAATTATGGGCAGTAGTTTCTTCACACTATCATCTCCTAGAAGGGCAGAACGCCGTCAAGAACCTGTTGCCCAAGACGCGGTTGCTGCACGTCCGTGATCTGCCCGCGACCGCCATAAGAAACACGCGCCGTCGCAATCTTGTCATATGTGATTTCATTTTGCCGTGAGATGTCTTCTGGCCGGACATACCCGGTCACGAGCAATTCACGCATTTCAAAGTTAACACGCAATTCCTGGCTGCCTGAAATCGACAAAACACCATTTGGCAAGACATCAACAATGGTTGCGGCGATTCTGAGAGTGAGCTTTTCGTTCCGCTTCACCGAGCCATCGCCCGATGAATTGCTGTTCGAGTTGATGCCCACGGCTTCGGACGTCGATGCCCCTTCCGGCAGCCTTTCATCGATACGCTGCGGCAAACCGAAAAGTCCCGAGATGCTTAGGCTTTCCGAACCTGACCGGGAACGATCTGTCGCATTTGAGATCTCAGCTTCTTCATCAATCTCTATGACCACGGTAAGGATGTCGCCCTGCTGAATCGCACGCCGATCCCCCAACAGTGATTGCCGAGCACCAGACCAGAGCGACGCCTGATCGGTTGGGCCTTTCGCATCAGCTCGCAACGGCAGTCCGGGTGACAGCATTGCATTGTGTTCCGCAGTGCCCGTAGGCGAACTGAAGGAGGGTGCCTTTCCAAGATGATCGGAGCGACCGCAAGCCGCTACAAAGACAAGGCACAAAAGAGCGCAGTATTTCTGGTTTTTCATTTGAGACCTCTAATTCTTTACATGTACCGAGCCGTCAGCATGGATTTGCCCAAATAGCGTCGCCCGGGAGCTTAGGTTCATTATTCTGACCCGATCGCCAATACCGCCACGCTCTAATGATCGACCTTCGGTCGTTATCACGAGGCCTCCGGTTTCGAAGCGGAGCATGACGATCTGATTGCGTGTCACAAGCGCTGGCGGACCAACGTCATCGAACAAAATCGGCCGACCCGCATAGAGTGTAGTTTTGGCCTCTTGACCAATCACATCCAAGGCGCGGTCAAACCCGTTAGCAATCCGCCCGGACTTTGTAACCACATCGATTTCAGTGATGATTGCATTTGCTCGGATGGTGCGCGTCGGCACCACCGACTCTGCAAGGGCATCAGCACCAAGGCATATCGCCAGCAAAAAGATCCAAAAACGCATCATCTGATTTGCGTCGTTGCGCCCATCATCTGATCGGCTGCCGAGATGACTTTGGCATTCATTTCGTAGCCACGCTGAGCTTCGATCAATTCGGTGATTTCGCGTACAGCATCAACGGAGCTATCTTCCAGATAGCCCTGCCGCACCGTGCCAAGCCCATCTTCGCCTGGCGTAGAAACAAGCGAAGGACCAGAGGCCTCGGTTTCAGCGAAAAGGTTGCTTCCCAACGCTTCCAGCCCCTTCGCATTGGTAAAACCGGCCATGTTGAATTGACCTAATAGCTGCGCGTCCGGCGTTTCCGCAAAATACGCGTATACTTCGCCAGATGCATTGATTGAAACGCTGCGCGCGTCATCCGGGATCACAATCTGGGGTTCGACCGGAAAACCATCGGAGGTCACAATCAAGCCTTCGCCTGTGCGCTTGAGGGCACCATCGCGCGTGTAGGCTGTCTGCCCAGATGGCAGGGTCACCTCAAGATACCCCTGACCTTCGATCGCCAGGTCAAGATCACCGCCAGTTGCGCTCAGCGATCCTTGCTGAAGTTGAACCGACACCGCGGCCGGTCTCACGCCCAACCCCAGTTGAACACCAGTTGGCATGACAGTGCCATCTGTTGCACTGATCGTGCCGGGTCTTGTCAATTGTTGGTAGTGCAAGTCTGCAAACTCAGCACGCCGCGCGTTGTAACCCGTGGTGCTCATGTTCGAAAGGTTGTTAGAAATCGTTTCAACCCGCATCTGCTGGGCACTCATTCCGGTCGCTGCAATCTTAAGGGCGCGCATTGGGCACCTCCTCTAACAAGAAATCTACTGTGAAAGCGCGCGCAGAGCCGAGCGCACGCGTTGATCTTCCGCGTCCAAGAAACTGGCGCCCAACTCATAGGCGCGCTGGACCTCGATCATGCGGGTAAGTTGCGTAACCGCATCTACATTCGAATTTTCAACGAACCGCTGGAGGACACGTGCCTGCTCCGCGGGTTCATATCCATCGTCCGCACGAAACATCACGCCGTCTTCGCGGACCATTTCGCGTGCATTCAGAGGCTGAACGACCCCGATTTGACCGATTGGGTTGCCCTCGCTTGAAATTGTGCCATCTGCCGAAACGGCAACATCTGCGGCACCCGGCGGGATGAAAACAGGCGTACCGCCGGCATCTAGTACGCGGTACCCGTCGAAGGTCACCAAATCGCCCTCCGCGTTCGGAGAGAAAGCGCCCGACCGTGTCAGCCTTTCGCCCGCTGGTGTCTCGACCAGAAAGAAACCTTCGCCTTCGATCGCGAAATCAAACGTCCCGCCAGTCTGCGTCAAAGCACCCTGTTGAAAGGAGGTGTGACGCACGTTGCCCTGCCCCATAGAAAGGCTTGACCCGCCCTCAACGGACTTCACGTATTCTGAAAACACCAAACCTTCTTGACGATACCCGGTCGTTGCAGAGTTCGCGATATTGTTCGCGACAATACGCATTTCCCGCATCAGACCCGCTTGTCGTGTGAGCGTTGTATACCCAGAGTTCTCCATCTCAACCTCCAATAATCAGTGGTACGATGCGGTCGTGAAAAAACGAGACCAGCGTTTGCGTCATGAATCCCATGGACATCCAAAAAACGATGACGATTGCTGCGAGTTTCGGAACAAAAGTAAGCGTCATTTCCTGAATGGACGTGAGCGCCTGAACCAGTCCGATGGACACCCCCGTGATCAAGGCCGCTGTCAAAATTGGCAGCGAGATGATCACCGAAATCCACAGACCCTGCCGCAGCGTGTCGAAGAAGAGAACTTCGTCGAGCATGTTAAACGGGCATCCGCAGGATTTCCTGGTAGGCTTCTACAACTTTGTTGCGCACGGTAACCGCCGCTTCAACGGCCAGTTCAGTTTGTGCAAGCGCCTGGACCAAAGCATGCGGATCAGCGTCGCCAATCATCGATTGTTTGGCTGTTTCCTCGGTTTGCGCCAGTGTTTGGGCAAAATCCATCGCGGCTTTTCCAGCCACCTGGGCAACGCTGGGTTCTTCAGGCGTCGGCTCGGTGGCCGGGCGCGCCTGAACATAGTTGCTAATCGCCGATGTAGATCGTGCGTCAGTGAACTTCTGTATTGCTGAAACAGCTTTCATATCCATTCTGGATCTCCTTGAAGTCTTGCAGCAGTTTTAGCCGCGTCTTGTTCAATTATTTGCGCAGCAGGTCCATGAGGCTGCTGGACATTTTCCGTGTCTGTTCAAACACTTTCAGGTTTGCTTCATAGCTGCGTTGTGCTTCGCGCGCGTCACCCAGCTCGATCATCAGGTTGACATTGGATCCATCGAAATAGCCGGAGTCGTCGGACATCGGGTGGGAAGGATCATAAACCCGTTCCAATTCCGTCCTGTCCAATCTGACCCGGCTGGTCTCGACCTCCGATACACCGCTCCCAGCGTTAAAGGATGTCTCAAATGACACCAGCTTGCGACGATAGCCGGGCGTATCGGCGTTAGAGATGTTCTCTGCCAAATGGCGCAAGCGTGTTGCCTGGGCCTTAAGGCCGCTAGACGTCACTGTTAAAGCTTTAGCAAAATCGTTCATGATACGTTCCCCAATTAACTTCTTCTAAGCGTCGCGCGCAGGATATTGAGCGAGGACTTGTAGATCGCCATTGCACGATCATGCTGACGTTTCGCACCGAGCGATTTCAGCATTTCAGTCTCCAGGGAAACATTGTTGCCGTTTGGGGATGCAACGGATGTCTTATCGACAATCGGCTGTGCGACAGAACTATTCATGGTGCCGTGCAGATGCAGCGCGCGGGTAGAGCGCTGACCGGTGACATCCCGATTCGACATGTTGTTATTGTAGGTCTCGGCGAAGGGCGCGAGATCGCGCGCCTTATATTCAGGTGTATCGGAATTTGCGACATTCTGCGCAGCAACTGCTTGTTTCTGCCCGGCATGGACCGCCATTGCATGCGATATCCTGAAGACTTCCAAATTTTCAAACATCGGGGCTTCTCCCTCGTGTGATTTCATCAAGACTTAACTCTGATTCCTTTAGAAAGGGTTTGCGCACTTCAAAGGATTGCCATGAACACGCCTCTTCCCTTCGACGGATTGACCGCTCAGATTACGGACCTTAACCCCGTGCGGGCCATTGGCCGCGTCACGCGTGTAGAAGGTGGCGTGATCCAGGTTTCCGGATTGGCCGGTAAAGCGCGCATTGGCGATCTGATTATTGTTTACCGCCAGGGGGAGCCCCTGTCTGGCGAGGTCTTGCAGCTGGACGGCGATATCCTTGTTTTATTGCCCGACCAGGCCCCTGACGGTGTTGCCTTACAAGATCGTGCGGCGTTGCTTGAAGCTCGCGGAATCGCGCCATCGGATGCTTGGGTCGGGCGCATTATCGATCCGTTTGGCAATCCAATCGACGGCAAACCGCTTCTCCGAGGCGCACAAGCAAGAGCGCTCAGACGCGCGCCTCCAGATCCCGCGATGAGGCGTGCAATGGGCGCGCGCCTCAACACCGGCATGGCTGCATTGAATACAATGCTTCCCTTGGTCGAAGGTCAGCGAATCGGTTTGTTCGCCGGGTCTGGCGTCGGCAAGTCCAGCCTGCTTGGACACCTTGCGCAGAACATGACCGCAGATATCGTTGTCATCGCTTTGATTGGCGAACGCGGTCGCGAGCTGCGCCACTTTATTGAAAATGTGCTCGGTCCCGAAGGATTGAAACGCGCAGTTGTTGTATGCGCAACTTCGGATCAATCACCGCTGATTCGTCGACGTTGCGCCTGGGCGGCAATGTCTGTTGCCGAGCACTTTCGTGATCAAGGTCACTCTGTGCTTTTATTGGCAGATTCGATTACACGTTTTGCCGAAGCACACCGCGAAGTAGCTGTTGCTTCAGGTGAAGCGCCCGTACTTCGCGGTTACCCGCCGTCGACTGCACACTTGATTATGTCTCTATGCGAACGCGCAGGCCCCGGGCAGGAGAACCAAGGTGATATTACCGGCGTTTTCAGTGTTCTAGTCGCTGGCTCAGACATGGAAGAACCAATTGCAGATATTCTGCGTGGTGTGTTGGACGGACATGTCGTTCTTGATCGGGCAATTGCGGAACGTGGGCGATATCCCGCGATAGACGTGTTGCGTTCGATATCGCGTAGCTTGCCTGCCGCTGCCACTGAAACGCAAAACGCACTGCTGGTTAAGGCTCGCAATTTGCTCTCCGTCTACGACAACAATGCAATGATGATTAGGGCGGGTCTCTACTCGGCAGGAAGTGATCCGGAAATTGATGCAGCTGTTCAAATTTGGCCTGAGCTCGACGCGTTCCTTGCGAAAGTCGAAACACAGAGTGTCGACAACAGCTTCACTCAGCTCGAGCTGATCCTGCGCCGCGCGCGCGGCGCAAATCTGCCGGGACAAAAAATTCGTCCCTCACCGGCAGCTTGATCAGTTTTCAGGATTGCAACAGCGTCAAGGCGATTGAGGCAGAAGAAGCGCCACTATTGAAATTTGCCAACTGTGATCGCACAATATACTTCGTGATCAGATCGTCGAGTATTTCAGGATCTGAGAATTGATTGACCTGGTCACTCCCAAAAACCGATTGCGTGCGCTCTTTAAAAACAGCGAGTTGTTGGTCGATATCAATTTGCCCGAATTCGGATGGAAGATTCAGTGCTTTTTCGAACAGTGTGCGCAATGGCGGCTCGCCCATAATGGTAAACCACTTTGCATCATTTGAAATATCACTATCCGAAAATGTCTCCAGTGCGAACTGGCCATCGATGATCTCGATCGGTAAGTTATACGTAACGCCTGCGGGGAATTCGTAGTTTTCCGCAATGTATCGATCAGTGATGCGCGTGGAAAAGCCCTGCTCCGCAACCTGGATGTCCTCAGCAATGCCAAATCCAAATGCTCGGGAAAGCTCGGCATATGCAGGGTTGTCCAACTGGTTCGCAAAGGCGACATTCGAAATGCTGCCCTCTTCCAAAACGCGTTGAATTTTTTCCAATTCCGGACTTACGAGCGTTGTTGCATCTGGTACGAAAGACGCGATTGCTTCGAAGTCATCTTCTAACCCAAACGCCCCCAACGCGATCTCAAGCAGTCGGAGATCTCCGACCAACTCCTCGGGCGAAGTAATCGATCCAATGTTGTTGGCGAAATAGTCTGTATCGTCCTGAGCTTCGGATGCAAATTGCGCAACTGAAGCCGAAATTTGCTCCGCAGCCAATCTTTCAGCTGACTTTTGAGGTGGTGTCGCCAAATCACCCAATACACGTTGAGCATAAAGAGCCACCCGCATGGAATCATCTTGTTGTCCTGCGGAAACTTCAAAACTGTTAGCTCTAAAACGCGCCAGAATATTGTCTGTAAAGCTGTTGCTACCAATTTGTGAAGTCTCGCCAGGACCTAACCCAAACGCCTCGGAGAATTCCTTGTATCGGTTGTCAGAAAAGCGATTGGCCAGAGAATCTTGTGCGGTCGTTCCTTCTTCGAGAATCTTCTGAATAAAAAACCGGTTGTCGATATCGTCCTGAATACCAAAAGCGCCAAGAGCAACCTCAAGAAGTCTTCTATCCGATGTCAAATCTTGCGCAGTTTTTACTTTACCAATGTTCTCTGAGAAGTAATCAGCGCTTCGCATGAGCTGGGAATTGTTAGACAAGGATTCGAGTTGCGTGTCGTAGGTTCGCTGAAGAAACCGCCAACCCGTTAACCCGCTGGATGGAATGACGGGTACAAACATCAGGACGGCCGCGCAGCCATTAATCTATCTTCACGGGGCAGCAGGGCTCGGAGGGCTTTCAACGCACGGTAGTGCTGTTTTTCTACTAGGCCCCGTGTTGCTTCGGCCAGTACATTCCTGCTGTCGGAGTCTGTAAAAACCTGACTTAGTTCTTCTATTTGCCGCAGCAGAGGAAGATGTGCATCCTCAGGGTTTTTGTCTCCGGACAACACTAACTGCATGGCGAAACACGCCCTGCGCACCGGCGTCTTCGCGTCTTCAGGATGAATTGCATCTCTCAAGCGCAGGATATTTGCGCCTGGTGTCATTATTGCCAAACGGCTTCTACGGTCACCGTTTTCAATGACAACGCCATTGATGAGAACCCGTTCTTTAGGGCTTAACTTAAGCACCAATCCACTCATTTACTTGAACCTTCTTGTTTTAGCCCACGGAGTATCGCCGCGTTGATTTCCAAAAGCGGGATAGCGCTCTCTTTCCTGCGCAGAACTTTCTGAGTGTGAAGGCGCGTAAATTCGGAAAGATAGATGATCCGGGCTCGCAGTTCGTCAGGCAGTAGATTATTGTCATCTACTACGTCCACAGCCAAAGCGATCCAGAGCTTGTTATTCTCGTACAAGGCCTCCGCCAGTGCTGGGAAATCATCTTCTTTAATCGCTAGTTTCAGACGATGCGAAATCCTCGCTATGACCTCGTATTCTGCGCTGCGCGCGGTTCTGGTCGGAGCTGCGGGCGCATATGCGCTTTGGGCCTGTGCGTAAGCGTTCACGATGCAACCTTTGTCTTTGTATGTTTATCTGTCATCGGGTCAGAGGCCCGCCAAGACGGGCCTCTTGGGTATCGCTTAACGGAAGAGCGACAGGATGGTCTGAGGTGCCTGATTGGCAATCGACAGAGCCTGAACACCCAGCTGCTGCTGTGTCTGCAGGGCCTGGAGCTTGGCCGAAGCCGCTTCCATGTCGGCATCGACAAGCGAGCCGATACCCGATGTCAGACGATCGGTGAGTTTGCTCACGAAGTCTGCTTGTGTTTCGATGCGACCAGCGGACGAACCGAGCACAGCAGCGGAGTCGATCGAGTTCTGGATAAGGGACTCAACGGCGACCAGTGCAGCCTTTGCGCCACCCTCTGTGCTAACATCAATATCTGTCAGTAGATCAAGTCCACCACCTGCGGTACCGCCGGAAGTAACCACCATATCCGTTCCGGCAAAGGCGGCAGCACCTGCTGCACCGGAGTTATTGGTGATCGTGAATTCTGCAGTACCATCAGCGTTAGCAATGAAACCGGCCGAGAAGTCATTCTCATATCCCGCCTCGGCGAGTGCCATATTTACCCGTGTCGCAAGACCTGAAGCGATGTCGGCGGTTGTATCACCCGCCTTGGCCACATATGCGATGTCATCGGTGATATCAGTACCTATTGCGGCGGAGAGTTTGCCAAAGAAGGAGGCCTGTATCTCGTATGTATCACCCGCGATAACCCGGTTTGCTTGTCGGTCTGCGGCTGTGATATCACCGTTGATGCCAAAATTTTCAGTGGCGCCATCTGCGATCGTAGCGGTGTTCGCCGTTAAGGCTTCTGTTGCGTCAATTGTTGTAGCGGAGGCTGCAACTGTACCAACCGTTTGGGCACCCGTGTCGAGCGACTGTTTATCGAGACCGATTGATGTTGAAGTCACTCCGGAAGACGAGCGATCGAGCGAAGACAAGATATTTACCTCACCCGCTTCTGCATTTTCAAGCTGCTCGGCAATAGTATTGGTTGCACCGGTGTTAACAGATTCCGTTTTGATCAGATTTAGACCGTTGAACTGAGCTGCGCCTGCGATCGAAGCAATCTGATCACGCAGAGCGACGACATCATCCTGAATTTTCCCACGGTCGACGTTCTCTTCTTGGGAGGCGACAATCTTGCCTTTGATCTCTTGCAGCAGGTCGGTGATGCTTTCGGATGCGTTCAGCGCCACGCCCACTGTCGACTGGCCAAGTGCGAGCGAGTCGGAGATGGCCTCGAAGCCCTTCACGTCGGAGGACATCACCTTGGAGATAGCCCAAACGGATGCATTGTCCTTCGCGCTTTCCACAGTCTTACCTGTGGAGATCTCGCTTTGGACTTTGCCGAGGTTCATGTTGATGGATTTCAGGGTCTGCAGCGCAACCATTGCGCTGTTGTTGGTAAGAATGCTGGACATAGCATGTTCCTTTGATCATTCACGCTTTGCGTGGATTATGCCCCGACCGCCTTTGCGGAGGAGCGAAACTGTCTTTCTGACCAATGCGACCGCCTGGAATTGGCCGACGCGCCACCCGACCTCGGATGCAGCGCCAACATGCTCACTCAAAGGCTAATGAGTGCTTAAACCGAATGCGCCCAGTCGTTCGGTTTTTATTCAAATCCCACCTCAGGCGCGTTTCTCTACATTGCTTTCCGGTGTCACGTCGATTGTATGCCG
The DNA here is from genome assembly GCF_947499265.1 of uncultured Roseobacter sp. Lineage (GTDB taxonomy): Bacteria > Pseudomonadota > Alphaproteobacteria > Rhodobacterales > Rhodobacteraceae > Roseobacter. Next base: position 303,720 of record NZ_CANMNK010000001.1, read on the forward strand.
TGCGCCTTTTTCATCATATGTCTCAAGTGAACTGCGCACGCGGCGCAGGGCTGCCAAGCGTCGGGCCACGGATCTGATGCCTTCCAAAGCGTGATCCAGCAGCGCCTGATTGCGCTCAACCTTCGAATTTAGGGCTTCCAAAGGCTCCCGCGAGGCAAGCTCCAATTGCGACAATTGATCAATCAGAGATTCTTTGCGTTCCAACAGTCGCCCAACTTCGTCCAGATTTCCGATCAACAAGGCTTCACGCTCCGCCTCGAGAACATCGTCCAGCGCGTCGATTACATCTTCAAAGTCTTCATGCGTCATTTTGTTTCTCCTTCAGTGCCTGAAACAGTGATTCGCTTAATCCGATCCCGCCGGCCTTGACCATTTGCATTGCTTGCTCCTGCACCAGGAAAGACCCGAACTGCTCTTCTCCAGCGCCTCCGCCAAAATAATCGCTTGTCTTGCCTAAACCTGCGGATTTCAACATTTCCGCCAGAAAGCTGGCCTCTAATTTCTCGGCGACATCGCGCAATGCTTTGTCCTGGCTTACAGCAGTATTGGATCCGGTGATCGGTGGAATTGCGGACATTTCAAGTATCTCCAATTGCAACTATTTTTCGCTAGCATGCGCGCAATCGGTAAAGATGCAGTAACCAAGGAATGTCATAAGGTCGGCGAAACGCGGAAGAACTCCCGGAGATGCCTGTGCTTGACATACCTATGCTGCAACCATCGACAAAAGTGACCTCTAGTGGCGATACGTCCACCAAAGAGTCTTCTAGAAGTAGGGAAAGCGATTCCTCCGAAGCCGATTTTGATGCGACCTATACGTCTGAGGCAGAAGATGAAGCTACCCGCGCGGATAAAGAGAAAAGCGATCTCGCCGCCGATGATTCGGAAGAGAAAAGTATAGTAAAATCAGACGCATCAGCCGATGAAACCGCGAACCCTGACGCACTTCCAGAAGAGGAGCAGCAGGATGGTAAGCTGGCCGCAGTTACAGCAGATGAACATCTGTCGAAAAAAGATACCGTTCAGAAATCGAATGTTGGAGCGACCGAGTTGGCCTTCGCCCAACGCGTTGCTCTGACGCAAGAAGAGAGAACGGCAAAGTCGACCGAGGTCGAAAATGAAACCAAATCGATCCCGAGCACTCAACAAGTGGGTGATGGGGATGTGGTAAAGATCGCGTCCGCGACTGCACAGGAAAAAAGACCAGCAGAGAATTTACCGCTCGGTGACAAACGAGCAGATAAAGCAAGTCTTCAGGCAGACCGAAAAGCAGACCTGAATGCGCCAAAAGCTGCTCAGGTGGCGGCTTCGGCGCAAACGCAGACTGGATCTCAAGTGCAAATTGATATGTCCCCGAATGCCGGGAGAAAGTCGGACGACGTCGCAAAAAGAGATGCTGAGGCGCAGGTCAAACCTGCTGTTGAAGTCAGTGCGCGCACAGATCAGAAGTCAAAGCTGGCGTCACCCACCGCAGTTTCTTCAATGGCGTCAGCGACGCCCCCGTCACTGACACAAGTCGCAGCGGCTCAGGATGCTGGTAATCCCGACATCCCGCTCGTGATCAATGGCGATGTTGAGGCGGCAACCAACTGGGATTCCCGCGCGACGACCCCGGCCAGCCTCGCGCAGACGCTCGCGCGACCGGAGACGCCTGGCATGATCGGACGCCAAATGGCCGAGGTGTTGCAGCGGTTACCAGATCGCCCGGTTGAGCTGGCTTTGAATCCAGAAGAATTGGGCAGAGTACGTCTCAGTATTTCCGCTGCGGAATCAGGTATCACGGTGAGCGTTCTTGCGGAGAGACCTGAAACGCTCGACCTTATGCGGCGGCACATCGATCAGCTCGCCCGGGAATTTCAGGCGTTGGGTTACACAAATATCAACTTTGCCTTCAACGAAGGACAATCTGAGCACGGCGAAAACCATGGTGAAGCTGGAAACCCCCGAGGCGACACCCACCCCATAACATCCGACGCCGCGCCTGAAACGGAATCACCGATCAAGCTCGGCGCCACGACAGGCGTGGATCTGCGCCTTTAAGGAGAAAAGACATGGACGTAACAGCTTCGCAAACGGGTCAGACCACGAGCCAGACGGCAGCAGCATCCGCGCAATCAGCCGCCGTGCTATCCTCTGATTTCGAAACATTCTTGCAGATGTTGACCGCACAGGCCCGGTACCAGGATCCGCTGGAACCGATTGATTCATCAGAATACGCGGCACAGCTTGCTCAATTCTCGATGGTCGAACAGCAGGTGCTGTCAAACGATCTGCTTCAAGCGCTCTCAGGACAGATGGGGGCTGGAAGCATCGGAGAAATAGCCGGGTGGATCGGCATGGAAGCGCGCACGATGTCGCCAGTGAATTTTGACGGATCGCCCGTTACCATTGTGCCGAACTCCGAGCCTGGCGCTGATCAGGCGGTTCTGATTGCCTACAACGCCAATGGTGACGAAGTGCAACGTCAACAAATTCCTACAGGGGCCGAACCGGTCGAATGGGCGGGTCTGGCCGATGATGGCACGCCGTTTGAAGCTGGGCTATATAGCTTCAAGGTCGAAAGTCGGTTGCTTGGACAGGCCATTGGCACAAATCCTGCTGAGACATATTCCCGTATCACCGAAGCCCGCAGGCAAGGCGAAGAAACCGTGCTGGTATTGGATGGCGGGGTCAGCGTGACGACAACGGATGTGACAGCGTTGCGCGAGCCCGCATAGAAATCCGGCCTATCTATCGGCCAGCGTAAGGCCCGCATAAAGCGGCGGCATCACGATCCGCCGGGCGCGGCCAAACGGGAATTTTTGCAAGGGCTGGCGCGGGGCCTCGGGGTACAAATCCGGCGTAATACCTTGCACCAATTCGGCCAGCAGCTTTCCACCAAAACTGCCCATGGCAATGCCGTTGCCATGGTAACACATACCAGCCCACCAGCCAGGGCACCCGGGTACAGCGCCGATGAACGGCAACCCTTGACGTGCCAGACACACCATACCTGACCAGACATTTGGTGTTTCGACATGTGACCATGCGGGAAACATCTCTTTGAAATCGCTACGAACACGATCTCTGGCACGGATGTCTGCGTAAAGTCTGCCGGATAACCCGCCACGCATCCCGAACAAAAATCTACGGTCCGGCATAAGACGAAAGTAATGCAGCAAGTTGCGGGTATCGTAACTCATCTGCGCGGTGGACCAGCCCTGCCTTGCAATTTCTTCATCCGAGAGGGGGCGGGTGACCAGGACATTCGACTGTCCCGGCATGTAGCGTCCCGCCAGCCAACTCGGTAGGTCTTCGGAGGAATAGCCGTTCGTCGCAACGATCACGTGTTTGGCAGTCACTGACCCAAGTTCACACGTAAGCAACTGTCCATCAGATGCAGCCTCACTGTTCTGTACTTGACTGTTGTGGAATACAGAGGCGCCTGCCTCTTCGGCAGCCCGCGCCAGCCCAGTCAGGTATTTCATCGGATTGAGCCCAAAACCAATCGGCGTGGTCAAAGCGCCGAAAAATGGACCGTCCATTCCATGAGCCGCGAGGTCAGATTTCTCAATGATACGGGCGGTGACCTCGTAGTCGTCTTGCATTTCTGCTGCCCGGGCGCGCAAGCCGACCATATCCTTCGGGCGATGCGCCAGTTCGGTCTCGCCATCAGAATGACGATCAACATCCAGACCCAAGCGGTCAATGAGCTGCGCCACCAAGCCAACACCCGTGCGCTCTGCTTGCCTGAATGCCCGCCGACCTTCGCGACCAAAACGTGCTTCCAGAGATCGGTTGTCGACCATACCCCCGCCCAGGCAGCAAAAACCGCCATTGCGACCGGAGGCCCCCCACCCTGGAAAATGTGTCTCTAACAAAACGGTTTTGACACCAGCCTGTGCCAAGTGCAGCGCCGCCGACATTCCCGTAAACCCACCGCCAATAATGGCGACATCCGCACGATGCGCGCCCCGAAGCGCCGGCCTCTTAGGAACATCACAAGTTTCTGGCCACCAACAGGTTTGGCGGGGGCCAGCGCCATAGGCATAGTCGGAAAAAATCCGTCTCATGCGGTGCGAGCAGCGGCCTGTTCGTCTCTTTGCTGCCGCAGGCTGTTACGCTTCGAAATCAAGGATGCACTGATCACGCCAACGGTCACGATCCCGATCATGATCGTCGACAGCGCATTGATTTCCGGTGATACGCCAAGCCGCACGGCGGAAAAGATTTTGATCGGCAGGGTCGTGGCAGAAGGACCTGCGGTGAATGACGCGATGACAAGGTCATCGAGGCTCAAGGTGAAGGCCAGCAACCATCCGGAAATGACCGCGGGCGCGATGATTGGCAAGGTCACCAACCTGAAGGCCATGAAACTGGAGCATCCCAGATCAAGCGCCGCTTCTTCCAAGGACCGGTCAAATGTCATCAACCGGGACGACACCACCACCGAGACATAGCACATCGAAAAAGTCGTATGGGCGAGCACAATCGTCAACACGCCGCGATCTAGGCCAATCCCGATAAAAAGCAGCAGCAGGGACAGCCCGGTGATCACTTCCGGCATGACCAGCGGCGCATAGATCATCCCCGAAAAAACCGTGCGGCCCAGAAACCGCCCCCCGCGGACCAAGACATAAGCCGCCATCGTGCCAAGGACGGTGGCCAGTGTTGATGATAGAACCGCCACTTTCACGGTGACCCAGGCGGCATCCAGGAAGGCTTCGTTCTGAAGCAATTCGCCGTACCATTTGGTCGAGAACCCGGCCCAGACAGTCACCAGTTTGCTTTCGTTGAACGAATAGATGACCAGTATCACCATGGGCAGGTAGAGAAATGCGAACCCCAGCGTGAGGGAGGTGACGTTGAACCAGCTGAGCCTGTTCATGCATCCGCCTCCGCCTGCCGCTGTTGGTTGCGTTGAAACAGGATGATCGGGATGATCAGGATCAACAGGAGGATGACGGCGACGGCGCTGGCGACCGGCCAGTCACGGTTGTTGAAGAACTCCTCCCACAACACCTTCCCGATCATCAGGGTTCCGGACCCACCCAGCAGAGACGGGATCACAAATTCACCCAAGGCCGGGATGAACACCAGAAAACTGCCCGCCACGATGCCGTTTTTCGACAGGGGAATGGTCACCAGCCAAAACGCCTGAAACCGGGAACACCCCAGATCTTCGGCAGCCTCGATCAATGATCCGTCAAGCCGATCAAGGGCCGAAAAAATCGGCAGGATCATGAACGGAACGTAGGTATAGATGATGCCGATATAGACCGCCGTGGTGGTGTTCAGGATGGTCAGTGGCGCGGAAATAAGACCAGTCCAAAGCAGGAATTGGTTCAGGAACCCTTCCTGGCTCAAGATTCCCATCCAAGCATAGACCCGGATCAGGAAAGACGTCCAGAAGGGCAGGATCACCAGCATCATCAGCGTCGGGCGCCACTCTTCCGGCGCGCGGGCCATAGCATAGGCGATGGGATAGCCGACCAGCAAGGTCAGGATGGTCGAGATGAGCGCGATCCGCAGGGAGCTGATATAGGCTTTCCAGTAGAGATCATCGGAAGCCAGAAAAGCGAAGTTCTCAAAATCGAGCGCTGCAAAAAAGGGGCCGAACCCTTCGTCCAGGGTTGGGGTATAGGGTGGTATCGCCAGTGCAATGTCGGAGAGCGAAATCTTGAAAACGATGACGAAGGGCACAAGAAACAAGGCCAAAAGCCAGGCATAGGGTACTGCGATGAGCGCAAACCGCTGCATCAGAACGTTCTCTTGTGGCGCGACTTCATCATTGTTCCAACAAAACCCCTGCCGTGGCGGTCCAGGACACCCAGACCGGATCCTCCCAAGTGAAACTACGACGCGAAATACGCTGCGTGTTTGCGGTCTGCGCTTTGATGATCTGACCGCCCGGCAACTCGACATGATAGGTCGACAGATTGCCCAGATAAGCGATGTCGAGCACCGTGCCCTGCACCGCATTTTCTGCATCAGACGGACGCTCGGCGCTGATCGCAATCTTCTCGGGCCGCACCGCCAGATGGCAGGCTTGGCCGTCGCTAAAGGCGCGATCAGAAGCGGCCATGAAAGGTGCCTGCCCTTCCGCCCAATGGACGTGGTATTGACCCGCGCCCGCGGGTTTTGTAGATCCACCAACGATATTCACATCACCAATGAAATCAGCGACATAGACACTGCTTGGGGCCTCATAGATACGTTCCGGCGTGGCAACCTGCATGACCCGTCCTTCGTCCATCACGGCTACGCGGCTGGCGACGGTCATCGCCTCTTCCTGATCATGGGTGACGATCACAAAGGTGGTGCCGGTCTTTTCCTGAATGTCCATGAGTTCGAACTGCGTGGCCTGACGCAGCTTGGCATCCAACGCGCCCAGCGGCTCATCCAGCAGCAGCAATTTCGGTGCCTTGGCGAGACTGCGGGCGAGGGCCACACGCTGGCGCTGCCCACCGGAAATCTGATGCGGCTTGCGACGCGCAAACTTTTCCAACCGCGTCAGCTTCAGCATCTCCCCCACACGATCATCGATATCGTTTTTGGGCATGTCGCCGCGCCGCAGCCCGAACGCAATATTTTCATAAACGCTCAAATGTGGAAACAACGCGTAGGACTGGAACATCATGTTTACCGCGCGTTTGTTGGGCGGCACCGGCGCTATATCCTGCCCGGCCAGTTCAATCCGCCCTTCGGTCGGCGTCTCAAACCCCGCCAGCATCCGCATCATCGTGGTCTTGCCGCAGCCGGACGGGCCCAACAGCGCAAAGAATTCCTTTTCAAAAATATCGAGCGTGAGGTCATCGATCGCGACGAATTCACCAAAGCGCTTGGTCACATTTTCAAAGCGGATCAATGGCTTTTCTGCCGGATCATCCCAGGGGGCAAAGACGGTCTGGTTCACGTCATGTCCTTTGTGCGCCCAACCGGTGGGCCAATGCAAAAAGGGCGGAGCACCTTGGCCCCGCCCGATTTCGTAACCCGTTCAGGTTCCGGATTTGATCTTGGTCCAGAGACGGGTGACCGTGCGCTGCACCTTCGCTGGATAAGGCGAGAAAGTGTAGAGATTTTTGACGGTTTCCGCATCCGGGTAGATCGCGGGATCGCCAATCACATCCTCGGCCAACAGTTCCTGAGATGCCTTGTTTCCATTGGCGAAATACACGTAGTTCGACGCATCCGCCATGTTCTGCGCATCCATGATGAAGTTCAGGAAGACATGCGCGGCCTCGGGGTTCGGTGCATCGACAGGGACGGCCATCATGTCAAACCACATCAACGACCCTTCGGCGAAAGCATTATAGGCGATTTCGACGCCATTGTCGGCCTCGTCCGCACGGTCACGCGCTTGCAGCACGTCGCCCGACCATCCCACGGCGACGCAGATGTCCCCATTGGCGAGCGCATTGATGTATTCGGAACTGTGGAATTTCTTGATGTAGGGTCGGACGGCCATCAACGGTGCTTCGACCTTCGCGATCACATCAGGGTCCTGGCTGTTTGGGTCCTCGCCCAGATACTGAAGCACCATCGGAACGATCTCGGTGGGCGCGTCGAGGAAATAGACACCGCATGCCGCCAGCTTTTCCATGTTTTCGGGGTTCAGCACCAGTTCCATGCTGTCCAGAGGCGCGTCGTCCCCCAGCGCTTCGCGAACCTTGCCCACATTCACGCCGAGACCAGTCGTGCCCCACATGTAATTGATCGCGTATTCGTTGCCGGGGTCGTATTGGTCAGTGCGTTCCTGAATGACATCCCACATGTTCTCGAGGTTGGGCAGCTTTGATTTATCAAGCTTCTGGAACGCCCCGGCCGAAATCTGGCGCTGCAGGAAATCCGCGGTGGGAACGACAACGTCATATCCTGAACCGCCCGCCAGCATCTTGGTTTCCAGCACTTCATTGCTGTCGAACACATCATAGATCAGGTCAATGCCGGTTTCCGCTTCGAACTTCTCCAGCAGCGCTTCGTCAATGTAATCTGACCAGTTGTAAACACGTACTTCATCAGCGATCGCCGCCGATGTAGATAGCGCCAGAACGGCGCTGCTCAGCATGAGCTTGTTCATATCATACTCCCGTTGATATCGACCGGGTTTGTCCCGGTTCAGGCGAATTTGATCAAGTTTTGCCTCCTTCGGCAAGATGCTTTATGCTTTCATGCGATCATACCCTGCGCAAGGGATGCGGTTTGTATTCAAGATGAAGGCGAAGGACGGATCATGCAAATGCTCAGAAATCCAGCACCTGCTGATCCGCAGGCAGAGGGTAAAATGCCCGCGCACCAGCACGTCTATGAACAGCTTCGAACGCGCATCCTGTTCGGCGATCTTGCACCGGGTCAGGCCGTCACCATTCAGGGTCTGGTCGAAGATCTCGGCGCCGGCATGACGCCTGTCCGCGAGGCCATTCGCCGGTTGATCTCGGATGGTGCGCTGAGCATGCGGGGCAATCGCCGTGTCATCGTGCCTCAACTCACGGCGGATTGTATCGAACAGCTTGATTTCATGCGTCAATCTTTGGAGCCACAACTGGCCCGCCTGGCGACAGTACATATGAATGACGCCATACTGGACGATCTGCGTACTGAAGATGACGCGCTGAACAAGGCGATTTCAAGCGGCGACATTCCCGCTTATCTGACCCAAAATTATCGCTTCCATGCAATACTCTACGAGGCGGCGCGCGCACCTATTCTAAGCGCTACCGTTGATAGTCTTTGGTTGCGGTTTGCACCCTCTCTCAGAGTCGTTTGTGGCAGATACGGAACCCTCAACCTGCCGGACAAACATGCCGACCTGCTCGTTGCGCTTGCCGCCAGAGATGCAGATGCAGCCGCCCAGGCCATGGCGGAAGATGTGCACCAGGGAATGCTGCAAATTCGCGCCTCGCTTGAGGCTGCCGACGGGTGACAGCGATTCGATTGACTTCGGATAATTTGATCATATTCTGAAACCACAGGCCGTGCGCGGTCATTTTCCATGTCACAGGTACCCTCATGCCCGCCATCACAAACCACATGCCGACCGCTGAGCTGCAGGCGCTGGACGCCGCGCATCACATGCACCCCTTCACGACGAACGACGAGTTAGCCGACAAAGGTGCGCGCATCATCACCCGGGCCAAAGGGGTCTACCTGACCGATAGTGAGGGCAATCAGATCCTCGACGGTATGGCGGGTCTGTGGTGTGTGAACATCGGGTACGGACGTCCGGAAATGGCCGAGGTGGCGGCGCGCCAGATGATGGAATTGCCCTACTACAACACCTTTTTCATGACGACGCATGTCCCCGCCATTGCGCTGGCGCAGGAGATTGCCAAGCTGACACCGGAAGGCATGAAACACGTGTTTTTTGCCGGTTCAGGGTCGGAGGCGAATGACACCAACATCCGGATGGTGCGCACCTATTGGGCCGAAAAGGGCCACCCCACCAAGTCCCACATCATCAGTCGCAAAAACGCCTATCACGGGTCATCCGTCGGGTCCGGGTCGCTGGGTGGCATGAGCTATATGCACGCGCAGGGTGGCATGCCGATCCCTGGTATTCATCACATCAACCAGCCCGACTGGTGGGCAGAGGGCGGTGACATGACGCCCGAAGCCTTTGGTCTGGCCCGGGCGCAGGAACTGGAAGCGAAAATCCTCGAACTGGGCGAGGAAAACGTCGCCGCTTTCATCGCAGAACCGGTGCAGGGCGCGGGCGGTGTGGTCGTGCCGCCAGACAGTTATTGGCCTGAAATCCAGCGCATCTGTGACACATATGAGATCCTGCTGATCGCGGATGAGGTGATCTGCGGTTTTGGCCGGACGGGCAACTGGTTCGGTAGCCAAACCATGGGCATTCGCCCGCATATCATGACCATCGCCAAGGGATTGAGTTCCGGCTACCAGCCCATCGGCGGGTCGATCGTCTGCGACGAGGTTGCTGCGGTCATCGGCGCAACAGAGTTCAATCACGGTTACACCTATTCCGGCCACCCGGTCGCTGCCGCCGTGGCACTGGAAAACATGCGTATCCTGCAGGAGGAAGACATCATCGAACGTGTCCGAACCGTTGGCGCACCGGCGCTGAAGGCAGGGCTGGAAAAACTGGCCGAGCATCCGTTGGTGGGCGGTCTGTCGATCAAGGGGATGATGGCGTCGCTGCCCCTGACACCGCATAAGGAGAGCCGTGCGAAATTCGCCGTCGACGCGGGCACCGTGGGGTACATGTGCCGCGAGCGGTGCTTTGCGAATAACCTTGTCATGCGCCATGTCGGGGATCGGATGATCATCTCTCCTCCTCTGATCATCGAACCCGAGGATATCGATGTCTTCATGACCCGCGCCCGGACCGCGCTGGACGAAACCTATGTGCAGTTAAAAGAGCAGGACATGCTCAAACCGGCCTGCTGAAGCCCGGCACTCGATTCGTTGCGCTGCGAGCTAGACGGAAATTCTGTCACTATGGCAGAAATTTGCAGCACGTCGGCTCAATATCAGCGCCGCATTCAGTCAAATCGCCTTGAATTCAAAATGATACCGCTCGCAGAGAGTTAAGCGCTTGCACCTGATCGGCTGCTTGGTGTTAGATTTGCGACAATCAGTGCGGAAAACCGCCGGACATAACGGGGAGCCACTCTTGGCCGACACTAGTAATGCAGACGCGTTCGTGGAATTCGAACGTGTGCAGAAAAGCTATGATGGCGAAAATCTCGTCGTCAAAGACCTCAACCTCTCGATGCCCAAAGGTGAATTCCTGACGATGCTTGGCCCTTCTGGGTCCGGGAAAACCACCTGCCTGATGATGCTGGCCGGATTTGAGACCGCCACCCACGGGGATATCCGTCTGGACGGGGTATCGATCAACAATATCCCCCCGCATAAACGCGGCATCGGCATGGTGTTTCAGAACTATGCCCTCTTCCCGCATATGACCGTGGCCGAAAACCTCTCCTTCCCGCTGGAAGTGCGCAAGATGGGTAAATCCGACCGCGAGGCCAAGATCATGCGCGCGCTCGATATGGTGCAGATGGGGGATTTCGCCGGACGGCGCCCCTCGCAGCTCTCAGGCGGCCAACAGCAGCGGATCGCCTTGTCGCGTGCCTTGGTGTTCGAGCCAGAGCTGGTTTTGATGGATGAACCACTGGGGGCGCTGGACAAACAACTGCGTGAAACGCTGCAATTCGAGATCACAAATCTAGCGCATGATCTGGGCATCACCGTGGTCTATGTGACCCACGACCAGACCGAAGCGCTGACCATGTCCGACCGCGTCGCGGTCTTTGACGATGGACGCATTCAGCAGTTGGCACCACCCGACAAGCTTTATGAGGAACCTGAAAACAGCTTCGTTGCGCAATTCATCGGCGAGAACAATACGCTCGAAGGCAAGGTCAAAGAGATCAAGGACGGCACAGCTCTGATACAGTTGGACGGCGGTGAATTAATTGATGCCCAGCCGGTCAATGTCACCGCGGCCGGGGATCGCACGCGCGTCTCGATCCGACCCGAACGGGTAGAATACAACAAGGACCGCCTGAGCGCGGACGCCCATACGCTGAAAGCTGAAGTGCTGGAATTCATCTACATGGGTGACATCTTTCGCACGCGCCTGCGCGTGGCGGGCACCGATGAATTCGTGATCAAGACCCGGAACGCCCCGGATGTGGAACGCCTGACCCCGGGACAGCAGATCGAGATTGGCTGGCTGCCGCAAGATTGCCGCGCATTGGACGCCTGACGTCTAGTGCGCGTGACCTGTCGTGCCCTTCGCGGGTGCGATCAAAAGAGAGGCGGCGACCAAGCCCGTTGTCACCTGCCTCCGGACGATGAACGGGCGCACAAATGGGAGACTATCAATGAAACTGACCAAGACGCTTTTGGCCTCCACCGCACTGACGGTTGCGGCTGGCATGGCCAACGCTGACGGCCATATGGCCAATGAGATGACCATCGTCAGCTGGGGTGGTGCTTATTCCAACTCGCAGCAAAAGGCCTACCACGACCCCTATATGGCGGCGACTGGCATCAGCATCATCAACGATGAATCCTCGCCTGAGGCTGTCGCGAAACTGCGCGCGATGAACGAAGCGGGCAACATCACCTGGGATCTGGTGGATGTGGAAGCCGCCGACGCCATTCGTCTCTGCGATGAGGGGTTGGCGATGGAAATCGACCACGATGAGGTGCTTGCGCCCGCGCCCGATGGCACGCCGGCGTCTGACGATTTCGGCGATACGATTGCATCGGATTGCTTCATCCCGCAGATCGTGTTCTCCACCACCTTCGGCTATCGCACGGACATGGTGCCTGAAGGTGCAGAACCGCCAACCTCCGCCTGCGATGTTTTCGAAATCGAAAAATACCCGGGCAAACGCGCATTGAACAAGCGCCCGATTGCCAACATGGAATGGGCACTGCTCTGCGACGGCGTGGCCTATGAAGACGTCTATGACGTGCTGGAAACCGAAGAGGGTCAAGCCCGCGCCTTTGCCAAGCTCGACACGATCAAGGATCAGACGATCTGGTGGTCCGCCGGTGCGGAAACACCGCAACTGCTGGCCGATGGTGAGATCTTCATGGGCTCGACCTTCAACGGGCGCCTGTTCTCTGTGATCGCGGAGCAGGGTCAGCCGGTTGGCATGGCCTGGGACTGGCAGATGTTCGATCTTGACGGGTGGATCGTACCAACGGGTCTGTCGGATGACCGTCTGGCCCGCGTGATGGATTACCTCAAAGTGTCCACCGACACGCAGCGCCTTGCAGATCAGGCCAAATACATCAGCTATGGCCCGGCACGCGCATCTTCGGCGCCACTGGTCGGTCAGCACGCAGAACTGGGCATCGACATGGCGCCACACATGCCAACCGATCCCAACAACGCGGAAAATACATTCGTGAACAATTACGAATGGTGGGCAGATTATCGCGACGATCTGGATGCGAAGTTCCAAGCGTGGCTGACACAATAAGTCTGTTTAGGCACTGATATCATCGACGGGGGCCGTGCATTGGCCCTCGTCAAACCAGCAAAGGAAAGACCATGCCCAAAGGCTACATCCTCGCCCATATCACCGTCACCGACCCGGAAGCGTATAAGGAGTACGTGATCAAGGATACGCCCATTCTGGAAGGGCTTGGGGGGCGCTTCATCATCCGTGGCGGACAATCGGAGGTGGTGGAGGGCGAAAGCTACGAGCGGCATGTCGCCATTGAATTTCCGTCCTATCAGGCCGCAAAAGCCGCCTACAACGACCCCGCCTATCAGGAAGTCATGAAGATCCGGCACCGCACTGCAAAAAGCACGATCATCGTTGTTGAAGGTGCCTGAATGACCGACGCGGCGCAAAACACCGGCCCGATGATGGCCGCAGATGGCACGACGCTCAAATCGAGCCTGAACCGCGCACTGCGGCGACAAAAGCTGCGGGCGCTGATGCTGATTGCGCCGCTGCTGATCTTTGTGCTGGTCACCTTCATCGCGCCGATCGCAGATATGCTGTTTCGTTCCGTCGAAAACCAGATCGTCTCGGACACGCTGCCGAGCACCACAGATGCATTGAAAGACTGGGACAGCTCGGCGGGCGACATCCCGGCACCCGAGGTGTTTGACGCGCTCTATACCGACGTTTTCATCGCGCAGGAGCGCAAACTGCACACGCGTCTGGGATCACGCCTGAACTATGAGCTGACAGGTGTTTCGTCGCTCTTCCGTAAATCGGGCCGCAAGGTCGAAGACATGGGAGAGGTCTACCAGGACCAGTTCGAGGATCTGAACCCTTTTTGGAAGGACGCTGAAAACTGGAATGCGCTGATGGGCTCAGACGCGTGGCTGGGCGCGCAGAATGCTTGGGATCCAAAATCAGAGACAGCCCAACCAGCATTTGAGCTCCGCGAGGAAATCGTCGGGCTTCTTCCACAAACAGCTGAGGTTTTCGAGATATTCGCGGATTTTGTGCAGAACGAGCGAGAAAGGAACCTCGCCAAAACGGACCCTTGGGCGCTGGTTTACTCTGCTTTCTATGATGATCTGCGCAGAGAACCGGATGTGTCATCTTATGGCGGCACCGGCGCTGCGGAGATGCTCGAAGCCATGGCCGCTGTCAGCTCCTTTGAAACCGTCGACACCACTGCCGCCTTTGCCGACATCGACAAGGATTGGCACGACGTCGAGGTCTGGCAGACTATTCAGACCTATAGCCCGCATTTTACCTCCGGCTACTTTCTGAACGCGGTCGACATGAAGAAATCCGCTGATGGGCCGGAAATGCGCCCCGACAACGAGCAGATTTACATCAAGCTTTTTGTCCGGACGTTGTTCATGTCTCTCGTCATCACCGGCAGCTGTATCTTGCTGGGCTACCCGGTCGCGTGGATTTTGGCCAATCTGCCCGCGCGCACCGCCAACCTGCTGATGATCCTCGTGCTGCTGCCCTTCTGGACCTCACTTCTGGTGCGCACCTCTGCCTGGAAGGTCATGCTGCAGCAACAGGGCGTGATCAACGACACGCTGGTCTGGCTCGGGCTGGTCGCAGACGACAGCCGCCTGGCGCTGATCAACAATCAAACCGGTACGATCATCGCAATGACACATATCCTGCTGCCCTTCATGATCCTGCCGCTTTATTCGGTGATGAAAACCATCCCTCCAAGCTATCTGCGCGCCGCGAAATCGCTGGGCGCGACCAACTGGACGGCCTTCTGGCGGGTCTATTTTCCGCAATCCGTACCCGGCATCGGGGCGGGCTCGATCCTCGTCTTCATCCTGTCCATTGGCTATTACATCACGCCAGAGCTGGTGGGCGGCACGACGGGCACCTTCATCTCCAACCGGATCGCCTATCACATCTCCAGCTCGCTGAACTGGGGTCTGGCCGCAGCACTTGGGGCCATCCTGCTGGCGGTCGTCCTGGGTCTCTACTGGGCCTACGACAAGATCGTCGGCATCGATAACGTGAAACTGGGAGGCTGACCCATGGCGGCACTGACACCGATTTCCCGCACCCCGGTTTCCTTTTACGTCCCCATGGTCGCGGCGGCGGGGGCCTTTGCCGGGCTGCTTGTCGGCACGGCTCAGGGCAGCTCATTTATCGGGATTGTCGTTGGCGCACTCCTGATGGGCGCGCTGGCCTTTGCAATGACCCAGTTGGTAACAGCAGAAAAACCGGTCCGCTGGGCGCTGACACTCCTGCTGGCAGTTGCCGGCTTTGCCATGGCTGGGCTGGCCGCTGGCATCATCGGTGCGCTTTTCGGCTGGTTTTTCGGGTGGTTCACTTTCTGGCTCTTCGAGGGTCGATACCGCGCCTATGTAGCCCCCTATCTGACCGCCGGGCAGGTCCTCTGGCACTATACCTTCCGCGTGATCTGCGGCGCGATCCTGGTGTTCTTGATCACGCCCATTCTCGTCGTGATGCCGCTCAGCTTCAACGCGCAGGATTTCTTCACCTTCACACCGGAAATGCTCCGCTTCGATCCCGCAGGCTATTCACTGAAACACTATGAGGACTTCTTCACCAATTCCGACTGGCAGGGCGCCCTGGCAAATTCGGTGAAAATCGCCCCCATGGCGACGCTGCTTTCTGTCAGTTTCGGCACACTCGCCGCCATCGGTCTCAGCCAACAGCATGTACCCTTCCGCCGCGCCATCATGGCGATCCTGATCTCGCCGATGATCGTGCCCCTGATCATTTCCGCCGCGGGCATGTATTTTTTCTACAGCCGCATTGGCCTGCAAGGCACCTATATGGGCGTGGTGCTGGCGCATGCCGCCTTGGGCATTCCCTTTGTCATCATCACGGTCACAGCCACGCTTGTCGGTTTCGACAACTCGCTGACGCGGGCGGCGGCGAATATGGGCGCCGGGCCGGTGACCACTTTCTTCCGCGTGCAAATGCCACTCATTCTGCCCGGCGTGATCTCCGGCGGCCTCTTCGCCTTCATCACCAGTTTCGATGAGGTTGTCGTGGTGCTCTTTGTCGGCTCTGCCGGTCAGAAAACCCTGCCCTGGCAGATGTTCACCGGCTTGCGCGAACAGATCAGCCCAACGATCCTCGCCGTGGCCACCATCCTCGTGATCATATCGATTGCCTTGCTGACCGTCGTCGAATTGCTCCGCCGTCGTTCTGAACGTCTTCGGGGGATGTCGCCCGCCTGACGGGCGCATCTTTCTCTTGGCCAAAATATCCCCGCCGGAGGCCGTCCAATCCCCTTCGGGATTGGACCAAAATATCTAGCGCAAGCGCTTCAGCAAGCTCAACGACGCATACCCATCGGGCGCCAACCCCTGACTGCGTTGGTAATTGCGCACCGCATCGATTGTCTTTGGCCCAATCTTGCCATCCACACCCTGGGTGCTGAAACCCGCGCGCGTCAGACGTTGCTGCATCTCCTTGCGCTCCGAGAAAGTCAGCGCCCGGTCACCACGCGGCCAGCTTGCCTTGATCGCGGGCCCGCCCTTGATCCGGTCGCTCAAATGCCCGACGCCGATCACATAGGCATCTGCAGTATTGTAGCGCTCGATCACACTGAAGTTCTTGAAAATCATGAAGGCCGCCCCCTGCCCGCCCGCAGGTAACAGGACTGAGGCCTTGCCATGGTTCGGCACGGCGCGCCCATTGGTGCCCACCACGCCCAAACGCGCCCATTGCGCAGGTGATTTCGTGATCTTGCGGTTGGCCAGCGCATAGTCAAAGCCACCCGGCAATTGCACCTCGACACCCCAGGGCTGTCCTTTGACCCACCCGAAGTTCTTCAGGTAAGCCGCCGTGGACGCCAGCGCATCCGTGGGATCATCCGCCCAGATATCGCGCCGACCGTCACCGGTGAAATCTACCGCGTAATCAAGGTAGGAGGTTGGGATGAACTGCGTGTGGCCCATCGCACCGGCCCAGCTGCCGGTCATGTTGCGCGGGCTGGTATCGCCATTCTGCAGGATCTTAAGGGCCGCCACCAATTGCTCTTCGAAAAACGCGCCACGTCTGCCGTCATAGGCCAGCGTCGCCAGCGATTGGACGATATCATTCTTGCCGCGATAGGTCCCATAGGCGCTTTCCAGCCCCCAAACCGCAACAACAACCTCTTTCTCCACGCCGTAGCGCTTCTCGATCGCCGCCAGCGTCGTTTGGTGTCGCTTCAAAGCTGCCTTGCCATTCGCGATGCGGGTGTTGGAAGCCGCGCTGTCGAGATAGTCCCAAATCGTCTTGGTAAACTCCGATTGATTGCGGTCGCGCCGGATGACATCGCGATCGTATTCTACCCCGTTAAAGGCGGCTCGCAATGTCTCGTTCCGAATGCCCTGCGCCCGTGCGCGGCGCTCAAACCCTTTGATCCAGCGTTCAAATCCTGGGTTGGAGGCGGCTTGCGTCACCGCCGGGATCGGCGCCCCAGCCAAATCGGAGGGTCGCAGCTTGGGCCGCACAATGACCTCGCTCGCGGCCACATTTTCCACCTGTGGCAGGACCTCCGATCCTGGTCGGATCACAGGTCTCAAGGATTGCGTCGTGCCAAACGCGCTCACGTCATTGCCAATTAGTCCGGTTGCCAAAGCAACCACGCCCAAGGTTTTCCACCGCATGATTTGCCCTACTGCTGCTCTTTTGTTCTTTCCGGCAGTGTAGCGCGACTCGAGCGTTTTCAAAAGAATTCAATCAGAGGTTTTGCGATCAATCGCCGATTCTTCGATTTGGCAGCGGATGATTTCCAGATGTTCACGCAGCATCGGCACCCGACGCGGGCGAAAACTGTGATCGGTGCGCTCAAGCTTGCGCATGCGGTCCAGCCGGAAGGTGCGGAAATCCTTGCGCAGATGACACCACGCCATCAGCACATTGGTCTTATCAAGATAGACCAGCCCAAGCGGATCAACCTGTCGCACCGTTTCCGCACCCTGCCGGTCACAATAGTCAAAGGTGACGCTCACCTCGTCCCAGGTGGCGGCGCGCAAGAGGCTGACATCGATCTCGATCTTGGGCATTTTCACGAATCGATGCGCATCCAGAACTGCGTGCTGCAGCCGGTGCGCCTGGCGCGGCGGCACCCGCGCCTTGATCTTGGCCAGAGCAGATCGCGCGGCCTTGGCCAGGGCCGGATCGCCAATCACCGCCACATCCCGAAGGCCCAGAACCAGCGCTTCCAGCTCGTCATCTTCGAACCCCAGCGGCGGTAAGGCCGCGTCCTCAATCAGGGTATAGCCAAAGCCCGCTTCGCCATCGATCACCGCGCCCATGCTGCGCAGGGCATCAATGTCGCGATAGATCGTGCGCTCCGACATGTGCATCTCACCCGATAGCTGCGTTGCCGTGACGGGTGGCGGCAGGCGGCGCAGGGTCTGCATCATCTGAAACAGGCGGTGTGTTCGGCTCATGACCTCACCTTATCACAAGTGCTGACAGAAATTGACAGGAGCTACGTGTAGTTTTCTACGAACAACAAAGGAGCACACCATGATCACACTGCTTACCTACCCGCCCGCCTTTGGTCAGTTTTCCGGCAGCCCCTTTTGTATCAAAGCAGCACATCTGCTGAAACTCTCTGGCCAGCACTGGAAACGTGAAAACACGCTCGATCCGCGCATGATGCCCTACAAGAAACTGCCCGTCATCCGCGCCGAGGATCAGCTGATTGCCGACAGCGATATGATCCGCGCTTACCTCGAAGCACAGGGAGCCACCTTTGATGAAGGTCTCTCAGAACTGGATAAATCGACGTCGCGCGCCTTCATTCGCATGGCCGAAGAACATATTTATTTCCATATCGTGCTGGACCGATGGGGCAATGACGATATCTGGCCCGAAGTCCGCGATACCTATTTCGCATCCGTGCCGAAACTGATCCGGGGCATGGTGGCAAACAAGATCCGGAGAAATCTGCTCGTCGCGATGCAAGTGCAGGGCCTTGGCCGGTTCACACCGGAGCAACGATTGGCCCGGTTAGAGCCTGATTTGGAGGCGCTGGTCACGCGGTTATGGCAAAATCACTTCCTCTTCGGCGACAGGCCCACCGCGGCAGACGCCTCTGTGGGGCCGATGCTGAGCGCCATCATCGCGAGCCCGGGAGAGACCGTACTCGCCTCCCGGATCAAGGAAAACGCAATCCTCATGGGCTACATCAGCCGCGTCGAAGAAATGCTGCCTACCGGCGGCTGCGCTTGACCTTGCGCTTGGTCTTGTCGGCTTTGCGTTTCGCCTTGACGCCCCGGCGTCTGGGCGTGCGTCCGGCTGGCGATCTGCGGCCCTGCGGGATCGCGTCGCCGTCCAGCGCCAGAAGTTCCAGCGCAATGCCGCCGGTAACCGGTGCTGCCTCCGCCAGGCGTACCGTGACCCGCTGGCCCAGGCTGATCATCATGCCGGTGTCAGATCCCATCAGGGTGCCGGCCTCAGCGTCATAGTGGAAGTATTCGCGCCCGATGGAGCGCATCGGAATCAATCCATCGGCGCCGGTTTCGTCCAGTTTCACGAAAACACCGAAACGTGCGATGCCACTGATGCGCCCGGTGAATTCATTGCCCACCCGTTCGCTCAGATAGGACGCCATATAGCGGTCTGTGGTATCCCGCTCAGCGACCATCGAGCGCCGTTCCGTGTCAGAGATATGCTCGCCAATGCTGTCGAGCTCATCATAGTCTTCGGGGCGCAACCCATCCTTGCCCCAGCCATGCGCGGCGATCAGAGCCCGGTGCACGATGAGATCGGAATAGCGTCGGATCGGGGAGGTGAAATGCGCATAGCGCGCCAGTGCCAGGCCGAAATGACCCAGATTCTGCGCGCCATAATAGGCCTGTGTCATCGAGCGTAGCGTCGACATATTGATCAGTTCTGCCTCATCCGATCCTGCCGCCTCGTTCAGCAGGCGGTTCAGATGTGCGGTCTTGAGCACCTGGCCCTTGGCAAGGTTGAAGCCACTGGCTTGCGCGGTTTCACGCAGCGCGTCCAGCTTTTCAGGGCTTGGTTCTTCATGCACCCTGAAAAGCAGCGGGATTTTCTTGGCGATCAGCGTCTCTGCCGCCGCCACATTGGCCAGCACCATGAATTCCTCGATCAGCCGGTGCGCATCCAGCCGCTCCTTGAAATTCACCGATGTCACCGTACCGTTATCTGCCAGCTCAATACGGCGCTCAGGCAGGTCCAGATCAAGCGGCTGGCGTCGCTCCCGGGCCGACACAAGCGCCTCGTAAGCGGCATAGAGCGGTTTCAAAACAGGCTCTAACAAGGGGTTGCAACGGTCATTTGGGTGACCATCAATGGCTTGCTGCACTTCTTCGTAGTGCAGAGAGGCCGGCGACCGCATCAGCCCGCGATGAAACCTATGTGAGAGCTTATTGCCAGACGCGTCCAGTTGCATGCGCACCGCGATACAGGCCCTTGGCACCCCTTCGTGCAGCGAACACAGATCGCCCGACAGCCGGTCCGGCAGCATCGGTACCACGCGGTCCGGGAAGTAGGTGGAATTGCCACGCTTGCGCGCTTCGCGGTCCAGCGCAGAACCGGGCGTCACATAAGCCGCCACATCCGCAATCGCGACCCAGACGACATGCCCATCCGGGTTTTCGGGGTCTTCATCCGCATGCGCATAGCAAGCGTCGTCATGGTCCCGCGCATCGGATGGGTCAATTGTGATCAGGGGCAGGTCCCGCAGGTCCTCGCGACCTTTCAGGGCCACGGGTTTGGCGCGATCCGCCTCTGCGATCACCTCATCAGGGAAAGCGTCGGGGATCCCGTGCTGATGGATCGCAATCAGCGACACCGCCTTGGCCGCTGACGGATCGCCAAGCCGCGCGACAATCCGCGCGCGCGGCAGGCCTATGCGCCCTTTCGGCCCGGCCTGCTCGGCCTCGACCAACTCGCCGTCCTTGGCGCCATGGGTCGCATCGCTGGCCACATGCCATTCCTTGTCGGACCCTTTGTCGATCGGCAGAATGCGTCCGCCCTCAGCCGTTTTGCGAAACACACCCAGCAGGCGGCGCGGATTGGTGCCAATGCGTCGGATCAGCCGCGCTTCGTAGTGATGATCCTCACCCTTGATCAGCGTCAGCCGCGCCAGAATTCTGTCGCCCGCCCCCAAGGCCGGGTCAGAGGCGCGCGGGACCACCAGCACAACCGGCTCCACCCCCTCGCCCTGCCATTCCATCGGCTTGGCATAAAGATCCCCGTCCTTATCTGGACCGGTCACCTGCAAAACGCTTACCGGCGGCAGCCTGTCAGGGTCCTGATAGCTGCGGTTGCGCTTTTCCAGATGACCATCCGCTTCAAGCTCCTTGAGAACCCGCTTGAGATCAATCCGCGCGGCCCCCTTGATGCCAAATGCCTTGGCAATATCGCGTTTGGCGGTCAGCGACGGGTTTTCGCTGATCCAATCGAGAATTTCTGATTTTGTGGGGATGCGGGTCATGGTCCTCAGGTAACACGCGCTCCGGGCGCCGTCATGCGCAAATCGTCCAGCGTGTCCACATCCCGCAGGCGATCCACATATGCGATGCGATGTGTCGGCAAGCTGGCGGCGGTATCGGCCAATGCATGTTCGCTTGACCAGCGCACGCCCTCAAAAAGCCGGGGCGATATCCCCTGCATTCGCTTCAATCCGATGAGCCAGTATCCGCCATCCGGCGCGGGACCAAAAACCGCGTCAGACGGCCCCAAAGCCCGGAAGGCGCGGGCGATCTGTTTCCGGTCAATGTCAGGAATATCCGCCCCGATGATGCAGACCGGGCCAGCGGTCGGCAGCGACAAGGCGCGTTTCATGCGGTCCCCCAGATCACCCCGCCCCTGCGGCATCCGCCCAAGATGCGCGGGCCAGACCCGGCTCCTTAATCCTTCGGCATCCGGGCTGACGGCCAGAATGACCTGCCAGCGTGGGTCCTGTACCCTGCTGATCAGACGTCGCGTTTGATGGCGAAACCACCAGGCAGCTGCGACCATGCCGATGTCCTTGCCCAGACGCGTCTTGACCCGACCGGGATGCGGCTCTTTCAACATCACCACGAGGGTGCGTTTCACAGATCCTGCTCCTCGACCAAAACCATGCGCCGCAGGGCCAGGCAACGCGCCACATCCTCCGTCCGCGCACAGTCAAAACTCATGCAAAGTAATCTTTCAGAATGCGCGCATAGACAGCTTTCAGCTGGTGAATGTGATCCACCCGCACATGCTCATCCACCTGATGCATCGACTGCCCGACAAGGCCGAACTCTACAACCGGACAGTGGTTTTTGACAAAGCGCGCGTCTGACGTGCCGCCGGTCGTCGACATAACCGGTTTGACCCCTGTTTCCGCCTCAACGGCCTTTGCCACCAGGTCGGATAAATCGCCGGGGGGCGTGACGAAGCTTTCGCCGGAAATCTTGATTTTCAACTCTGTCGTAACGCCAAAATCAGTCTCTATGCGGGCAATTTCGCTCTCAATCCATGCCGTCAGAGACGCGCCGCTGTGCGTGTCGTTGAACCGGATATTGACTGCGGCGCTGCACTCGGCAGGGATCACATTCGTGGCGGTGTTCCCGGTATCGACGGTCACAATGGCAAGGGTCGATGGATCGAAATGATCAGTTCCCTGATCCAATTCGTGGCACGCAAACCGGTCCATCAGGCGCATCATCGCGGGCATCGGATTCAGCGCCCGGTGCGGATAGGCCGAATGCCCCTGCTTGCCGATCACTTTGATCCAGGCGGTCATCGATCCGCGGCGCCCGATCTTCATCATCTCGCCCATTTGGTCGGGACAGGTCGGCTCGCCCACCAGACAGACATCCATGCGCTCATCGGTATCGGCCATATGCACCAGCAAGGCCGTGGTGCCATCCACGGCATCGCCTTCTTCATCCCCGGTGATCGCCAGAATAATCGCGCCCTCGGGCGGTGTGTTCTGCACAAAATCGACGGCGGCGGCAGCGAAGGCGGCAACGCCGGATTTCATGTCCGTGGCACCACGCCCGTAGAGAACCCCGTCTTCAATCTCTGCACCAAAGGGCGGTTTGGTCCAGGCGGCGGCATCACCAATGGGCACGACATCTGTATGGCCATTGAAGCCAAAGGTTCTGGAATGACCCTTGGCCCCCCACCGGGCAAAGAGGTTTCGGATGCCCCCGCGATCCGCCCATGCGCAGTCAAAACCCGCCTCCTGCAACACCTTGTGCAAAACATCCAACGCGCCGTCATCAGCAGGTGTCACCGATGCGCAGCGCACCAGATCGGCGGTCAGGGAAACGGGGTCGAGGCCAGCCATAGGGCACTTCCTTCATCTGGGTCGCATGGGTGTCGGGGTAAGGAATGTGGCCAAATCGCATCAATGCCAAGGGGTCGCGTAACAAAAGCTTAACAAATAGGCAGTCTGGGTGTTAACGAATCACTCATAAAATAACCCGAGGCAGGGCATCAGCAGTGTGGTCACCATAAAAATGGGGCCGATTGCACCGAAGAACAAGAAAGAGCGTAGCCGGAAACCGGGCGCTTGAAGGGTGTTTTGTCTCGTCGAAGGGGTGCGAGGCAAATAGTATGGTTGCAGCGTCAGAACTGCCCATTCAAACCGTGCGCGAAGGCACGAATGCGACGGATATGGCCAACGCCATTTTTGGCGCAGGCGTCCAGGTTGAAAGCGCGTCCTATACGGGCGACATCGACAGCGCGGGGATCTATTCAAACGGCGATTCAGTTTCCGGCAGCGTGACACCCGGCGATTCAGGTGTGATCCTGTCGACCGGCAATGCGGAGCGATTCACAAACTCCAGTGGCACGTCCAACCAAAGCAATAGCACAAGCACCAACACCAGCGGCGTCAACAATAACGCGCAGTTCAATGCGGCGGCGGGCGCACGCACCTATGATGCCGCCTATCTTGACGTGGATTTCATCCCTGACCACGCGCAGATGACGATCCAATTCGTGTTTTCTTCGGAAGAATACCCGGAATTCCAGAACTCGATTTATCAGGATTTCGTCGGTGTTTGGGTCAATGGCGCGCAGGTCGACATGGATGTGGGAAACGGGGATGTGGACCCCGGAAATGTCAACACAGCCAATAATATCAACATGTTCGTCGACAACCAGAACGACGACCACAATACCGAGATGGACGGCTTTACCATCACGCTGACCTTAACGATGAACGTCATTCCCGATCAGGTGAACTCGATCCGCATCGGCATCGCGGACGTCTCTGACAGCAGTTATGATTCCAACCTTCTGATCGCAGCGGATTCCGTTCAGTCCGAGCTGATCGCCATCTCGGACGACGTCGAGGTCCTCACAAACGGCATCAAGACATTCAGCGTCCTGGACAACGATATCAACGAAGGGCCGGGAACTCTCACGATCACCCATATCAACGGGCAGAGCGTTTCCGCCGGGGACACCATTCTGCTGCCAACCGGGCAGGAAGTCACGCTGAACGGGGATGGGACATTCAGCGTCAAGGGGGATGGGGATGAAGAGAATTTCAACTTCACCTATTCCATATCGAACGGGACCAACACGGATGTGGGCTATGTCAACGCCACGTCGGTGCCCTGTTTTGTCACCGGAACGATGATTGAAACGGCGCGGGGCAACGTCATGGTCGAGCGGCTCAAACCCGGCGATCTGGTGATCACCCAGGACGATGGCCCACAGCCGCTGCGCTGGATCGGAAGGCGCAGGGTCGAGGCCACCGGGCAATTTGCACCGATCCATATTCAGCCAAACACCTTTGGCACCCACGGTCATTTGCTGGTGTCGCCGCTGCACCGCATCCTGATCCGGGACACCGTTGCCGAACTGCTTTTCGGGGAATCTGAGGTGCTGGTCTGTGCGCGCGACCTTGTGAATGACCGTTCGGTGCGGGTCCGTGAAGGCGGGTCCGTGACCTATGTGCACCTCATGTTCGACAGGCATCAGGTCATTTTTTCCGAAGGGCTGGCAACCGAGAGCTTTCTGCCTGGTCCGCAAACCACCGAAATTTTCGAGCAGGAAATTGTCGCTGAGATCTGTGCAATCTTCCCGGAAATCGACCCTAACACAGGGCAAGGCTACAGTCCGGCAGCGCGGCGCACCTTGCGCAAATACGAGGCAGACCTGTTGCGCGCGTCCAATGAGGCAGCCTAGGTGAGCTGGCTGGCCATCTCAGATCATAGGGAACGACGCTTTTCGCTGCGCGGTGTCGGTCATGACCGACGCGACCACCGTCTGCACAGCGACGGCGCCGATACATTGTTGGCGACGGGCAGCATCATGTTCGAAACACGCCTGTCTCCGGACGGACGGCCACAGGTGTTGCTGGGATTTAACCGAGGCTGGCCAAACCAAAGCAGCCTGACTTTTCGCGCGATACCGGGGGGAGGTATTTCGCTGGTACAGGTGCAGGGCGAAAATATTGCCCATGCCGCCCTCCAACATAGCCTGCCCGCGCGGACGGATGTTTTACGGATTACCTTCTCCTGGGACGCCCCAAAGCGCTGGGGTCTGCTGACGGTCGAACGACCCGAAGAGCATCAGATCACATCGGTGTCCGTCCGGGACGTGCGGCCCATAATCCTCCAGGATTTGCGCGACATGATGATGGGACGCGGGGATCAGACATTTGCGAAAGATCTGGTTTTCGCGGCCCTCTCGGATCAGGTCGAGCCGGTAGGCCCCATGCCGACCCTGTGCCCTGATGCGATGGTCGCAACACCCCACGGATATCGGGCGGCAGGGTCCCTCAAGCGCGGCGATACGGTATTCACGCGAGAAGGCACCGTCGTTCCGGTATTGCATCGGATTGATCGGACCGTGCCAGCGCGGGGCAGCTTTGCGCCGGTGCGGCTGCGCGCGCCCTATTTCGGTCTGATGCAGGATGTGGTCGTAGCGCTGGACCAGCGCCTGGTCATCGACGGGTCGGAAGTCGAATACCTCTTTGCGGAAGAAGCCGTTTTGACCCCAGCGCGCCATTTGATGAATGGCTTTGCCGCCTTGCCGGAAAGCGTTGGGCCCACGCAGCGGTATACGCAGGTGATCTTGCCAGAGCATCACGCATTGAACGTCGCTGGTACCTCCCTGGAAAGTCTCTACATTGGCCGATTACGCCGAAACGACGATCACTTGCAGGCCACCGCCATGCGCGGCATCGCGCGGGACAACCTGCCCGAACATGGGCGCGCCGCTTTCAAGGTGCTGAAGTGGTTCGAGGCGATCCATCTGGCGCGTCAACGCGCAGCCTAATCCGCGTCGGCCTCTGGATGTGTGCCGTAAAACGGCTCCATCTGTGCAATAATCACCGCGTTTTCATCCAGCGCCCGCTGCATCAGATCCCGCTCATCGGCGCCAATCTCGTGACCCTCCGCCAGTCTTTCTTCGAGCGTGCCATACCCGGTCACATCCAGCGGCGCGGTATCTGCCTGTTTTAGCACGGCGACCGTTTCACGGACGGCTTCAGCCTCGTCAATGCCACTGGCGAACACCACCAGACCGGCGCCTGTGGCCTTTTCCGGCAGGCCATCCCCCTCCTTACGTCCAATTTGAACGACGAGGGTATAGACCTGCTGACGAGAGGGTTTCTTTTGCTGTGCCATGCCTGCTTGTTAGGCTTTGGGGAACGGCACCACAACGGCTTTTTCGACCAGCGTATCCGGTGCCCAGCCCGAATAAGGTTTCCATTCCATTGCCATTTCATGCAGATGCCGCACGCCTGCCAGAATGGCTGTCCCCAGGTCGGACTTCATTTGCAGGTAGCGGGTGGATTGTTCTTCCCAGCGGAAAGCCATCCGGCCCCCGGCATCCCGCGTTGCAATTGAATCCAGCAAGACAAGCGCCGTGCAGGCGGAATGGGCCGCGTGATCCGGGTCTAGCGACACGATCTCCACCACCTCACCCGGGAACCAGCCGCCGTATTCCGACAGAATACAGCTCCCCTCCAGACAGTTTTCCAGCGCTTTGCGGTGCACATGTCGGGTTTCCTCCGGCGCGGCTTCGCAAACTAGGTCACGCATCTCGGATGGCATCGACCGGGCAATGACCTTGAAAATCCGGGTCAAATCATCGCCATCGTAGGTTTGCAGATCACGCCCTTCCGGCACCTTTTCAAGGTTCACCCGCCGCGTTGTATGCGCCCAGCGGAACCCGTTCATCAGCGCCGCCCGGATGGGTGAGGACCCTTTGCGGTAATGCTCCTGAAACGCATCCCAGTTCCAATAGAGATCATCTTCACCCGCGCCGCCCTGCAACCGGTCGGCAAGCAAAAGCGCCGTGGCCGTCAGGAAACTGTCCAGCCCTTTGTCTGGCAAGGCCGCAACCAGCAAGAGATCCGCATGCAGCGTTTCCGCATCGCTTACAGACAGGACACATTTCTGGTCAAAGATGATCTTGCGCAAAAGCGGCTTATGCGCCGCGTTCAGACGTTCCGACAATCCCCCAAATCCGGTTGCCGCGACAGATCGCAGATCGGAAACAACCTGCAGCGTTTGAAAGGATATCGGGACCGAAGCATGACGCATGTCCCTCGGATAAATTCACATCCGGGCCGGAATACATCGGGCTGTGGGCGATACCCGGGAAATCCTGAGGCACAATTGCCTCAGGTCCTAAATATCGGTTAATCGCGCAGCAATTCGTTAATCGACGTTTTCGAGCGTGTTTGCGCATCGACCTTTTTGACGATGACCGCGCAATAGAGGTTCACACCGTTTTTGGAGGGCATGGAACCCGCCACAACCACGGACCCTGCAGGTACTTCGCCATAGGTAAATTCACCGGTCTCGCGGTCCACGATTTTGGTCGATTTGCCGATGAAAACACCCATGCCCAGCACAGATCCTTCGCGCACGATGCAGCCCTCGACCACCTCGGACCGCGCCCCGATAAAGCAGTTGTCTTCGATGATGGTCGGCCCGGCCTGCATCGGTTCCAGCACACCGCCGATGCCGACGCCACCGGAGAGGTGCACGTTCTTGCCAATCTGCGCGCAGGAGCCGACCGTGGCCCAGGTATCGACCATGGTCCCCTCGTCGACATAGGCGCCCAGGTTCACAAAGGACGGCATCAGCACCACGCCCGGCGCGATGAAGGCCGATTTGCGCACGACACAGTTGGGCACGGCGCGAAAGCCCGCGGCTTTCCACTGATTATCACCCCAACCCGCGAATTTACTGTCGACCTTGTCCCACCAGCCGCCGTCTTGCGGC
The DNA here is from genome assembly GCF_947499265.1 of uncultured Roseobacter sp. Lineage (GTDB taxonomy): Bacteria > Pseudomonadota > Alphaproteobacteria > Rhodobacterales > Rhodobacteraceae > Roseobacter. The sequence goes on from NZ_CANMNK010000001.1 coordinate 331,813, forward strand.
CCGCCGGTCTGCATTTCCATGTCTTTGATCCGGAACCCGAGCAACACGGCTTTTTTGGCCCATTGGTTCACGTGCCAATCGCCACTTGCCTGTTTTTCCGCAACCCGCAGCGTGCCACCATCGAGCGCGGCCAGCGTATCTTCGATGGCTTCACGCGTTTCGCCTGTTGTTGCTGGCGTGATTGCGTCACGCGCCTCCCATGCGGCTTCGATGGCAGTTTCAAGCTGTGCGTTGGACATGCGGCCTCCCCCGAGAAAAAAATGTTAATGAAGCGCCTATACAAGCCCGGTGCCACACGTGCAATCATTCAGCATCCGCCGGGGCCGAGCAAAGAGATTGCATCTTGGCGCACGACATGCACCCCTGCCCGAAACGAGTTTCCGGAGTGACCAAGATGAACAAACCCCGCCATCCCTTGCGCGATGCTCATGCCGACCGCGACGCCACCAGAGTGGTGCCCGATACGCCGCAGACGCGCGCACCGGCCTACCGCCTTGCGTTTGCCGATGAGGATTTCATGTGCCGCGAGGAGCTGCGGCCCGTCAGGTTACAGCTGGAGTTGCTCAAACCGGAAATGATGCTGGACGCGCATAACATCACCAGCACGATTGTGCTTTTCGGGGGCGCGCGCATTCCCAGCCCCGCCAACAAAGACCGGGCGCGCACCAAAACGCTGGCACAGCTGTCGTATTTCTATGATGAGGCGCGCGAGTTTGCCCGCCTGATGACGCTCAAGAGCCTTGAGAGCGATGGGCGTGAAAACGTCGTGGTCACCGGCGGCGGCCCAGGCGTCATGGAGGCGGGCAACCGCGGCGCGCTGGACGCGGGCGGGCATTCCATCGGGCTCAACATCGTACTGCCGCATGAACAGGCGCCCAATGAATATGTGACGCCTGAGCTCTGCTTTAACTTCCACTACTTCGCGATCCGCAAGATGCATTTTCTGATGCGCGCCCGTGCGATCTGCGCCTTTCCGGGTGGCTTTGGCACAATGGATGAACTCTTCGAAACGCTCACTCTGATCCAGACCGGACGCATGCAGCCGGTGCCGGTGCTGCTTTTTGGTCGCGAATTCTGGGAACGGATTCTGGATTGGGAGGCGCTGGCGGATGCGGGCACAATTTCAGAAGAGGATCTGTCGCTCTTCCGATTTGTCGACAGCGCGGCGGAGGCGATGCATCTGATCGAAAACTGGGAAGATCTGCCCGCCCGCGACAAATTGCCCGGGCGTGGCTGACGGAACTTTTGCCAGCCCGCAGCGGTTGATCCCCCGAATAGCCAATCACGCGCCGCACCGAGGCCGTGAGTAACTTACGGAGGATCAAATGGCACAAGCACGCACGAATGGAAAAGCTGATACCGCTGACGTCACAGCCCAGATTGAGACGATCAAGGAAGACATCGCAGCGCTGACCGCCCTGATGTCGGAGGTCGCCCATGACAAGAAAGACGAAGCCAAGGCGCGCGCCGCCGATGCCGCGTCTACGTTGAAAAGAGCCGCTGCAGATCGGGCCGACGCGGCGCAGACAAAAGCCGTGGAAACCGGCGAGAAGCTGCGCGCAGATGCGGAAGCTGCATACTACAAGGCCGAAGACACGGTGCGCCAGCAGCCCGCGATGGCCGTGGGCATTGCCGCGGGCCTCGGCTTTCTTGTCGGCATGATGACAGCGCGGCGCTCGTAACATGTTTGCGCGCCTGCGACATCAAATCAAAAAGACCGCCCAGCGTTTTGCACTTGGTGGCATCGGCGCGGTACTGGCACTGTCCGGGATCGGGTTTTTGAGTGCGTCAGCGCTGTTGCTGCTGCTCACCCTGACCGACCCGATTACCGCCTGCGCCATCATGGGGGGTGCGTTTTTGGGGACCGGTCTGCTGTTCATGCTGGCCGCACGCCCTTCGCATAAACATGACACACCAAAGCACACGCAGGAATCGCAAGAGGCAATGCCGCCGGTGGCCGCTGCCTTCATGCAAGGCATGGCGCAAGGGATGGCCGCAGGCCGCGTTAGACACTGATTTTCAGAGGGCCGCCCGCGTACGGGCGGCCCTTTTCGGTCATCCGCAACCGGCAAATGGGGTTTGCTGCTCCAGCGAAATGATCTGTTCAAGCGTTGCCTCGGGCAGCGCGCCAATCACCAACGTACGGCCGATCATGACACCCGGCGTGCCAGGAATACCCAGCGCGCGGCCCAGCGCCAGTGCGTCCTCGATGGTGCGCGTCATTCGGTCGCTGCGCGCATCCGCCAACAACCGATCTGCGTCAAGACCGTGCCGTTCAGCCACGTCGCGCGCGCCCGCAATGCCCGGACGTAATGTGCGTTGCATCATATCAAGATGAATGTCCCGATGATCACCCTGCCGCCCGGCGGCCAATGCCACGCGCGCGGCCCATAGGGACCGGTCCCCCAAGAGCGGCAGTTCATGAAACCGCAGATCAATCGCCGCACCGCGCTCCTGCAAATCGGCCAGACGTTTGTCTAGGATGGCGCAATATGGGCAATAATAGTCACTAAAAACGGCAATTGGCATCTGACCCGACAGCGGCGGGTCCGGGAAAACGGCGCCGCATAGGTTTTTGGGCAGACGCGCATCGGCCTCCGCTTCTTCAGGCGTCCGTAACCCGGTGAACATATCCGGCGCGGCGCTGATGTTCCCCCGTTCCAACCGGCGAAACCCCGGCAATCCGGGCAAATCCGTGAACTCCAAGGTGTCTGCGCGGCGCCTCAATATGGGTGGGATGGCGATGGCGACAGCAAAGGCCCCGCCGATGATCAAGGCATCGCGCCTACGCATTATTCGCCAGCCAGCCCTGCCTCAGCTTCGATCTGTCGGCGTGATTTGCGCGCGCGTTCGGTTGCGGATTTCAACTGGCCACAGGCCGCCATAATGTCTTCGCCCCGCGGTGTCCGGATCGGGGAGGCATAGCCCGCCTTGTAGATGATGTCAGCGAAGGCGCGGATACGATTGTTGGAGGATCGCTTGTAGGGTGCGCCCGGCCATTCGTTGAATGGGATCAGGTTGATCTTGGCGGGAATGCCATCAATCAGCTTGATCAACCGGCGCGCATCTTCGTCGCTGTCATTCACCCCGTTCAGCATCACGTATTCAAATGTGATCCGCTCGGAATTCGACACTTTCGGATAGCTGTGCAGCGCGTCCAGCAGCACCTCGATGTTCCAGCGCTTGTTGATCGGCACCAACCTGTCGCGCACCTCATCCGTGGTAGCGTGAAAACTCACCGCAAGCTGGCAGCCGATTTCCTGCGCGGTGCGGGCAATCTCCGGCACCACACCGGAGGTGCTCAGCGTGATCCGGCGGCGGCTGAGCTGGATGCCTTCCGGGTCCATCGCAATCTTCATCGCATCGCGGACGTTTTCAAAATTGTAAAGCGGCTCGCCCATGCCCATCAGCACGATGTTCGACAAAAGGCGCGTCTCATCCTTGGGTGCGCCAATCTCCGGCCATTCGCCCAGATCGTCGCGCGCCATCATAACCTGACCGATGATCTCACCCGCTGTGAGGTTGCGCACCAGTTTCTGTGTGCCGGTGTGACAGAACGAACAGGTCAGCGTGCAACCGACCTGGCTCGACACACACAGCGTCCCGCGCCCCTCTTCGGGGATATAGACCACTTCGACCTCATGACCGCCCGCAATCCGCACGAGATATTTACGCGTGCCATCTTCGCTCACCTGTTTGGAAACGACCTCGGGCACCTCAATCACGAAGCGCTCTTTCAGGTCGGCGCGGAAGGCCTTGGAGAGGTTGGTCATCGCGTCAAAATCGCGGACACCCCATTGGTAAATCCACTGCCAGATCTGACCGACCCGCATTTTGGTCTGCTTTTCCGGCGTTCCGGCATCGATTAACACGGACCGCATGGCGTCACGCGTCAACCCGACAAGGTTGACCGGCCCATCCGGCAACTTGCGCGGGATGGTGTGGACGTCTTGCGTGATCGGCGCTGCAGCGGACATGGGATTTCCTATCGTGGCGAAGATGGGCCTCTATATAGAGGTTTGCGCCAAGATCAAAAGGAAAAGCCCGGTGATTTCTTCTGCTCAGCTTGCGCAGCGTGTTTGGGCTTCTTCAAGCGCCGCGGTGAACCCACGCAGCGAAAAAGTATCCTTTGTCGTCGTGCCCCGGCTGGAGAGCCCGGTCACCACAGCATCCGCGCCGCGCTTCATGGCCGCCACGATTTTCTCGTCTTCGGCGGAATCTTCCGGCCAGGCCCATTCCCCGTCGGTAAAGAGCACGTAGCTGGTCCCGCCAATCTCGACGTTTACCTTGGAGCCGCTGGCGAAAGGATACCCGCCAGTGAAGGTCACCTGCGCATTCGCACCTGACCCGGGACGGAAAAACACCATCAACAAGATTTGACCACGCGTCGCCGCAACAACCCGTCCTTCACGGGTGTTTACCGTCTCCGTGGGCACGGAAACGCTCCAGCATTCCTTGGGGTCGTTGTCTTCGTAGACACCCCAATCGGTTTTCTCTGCTACCAGATTACTGCTTTGGCCCTGTGCCTGTGCGGCCATACCTGTCAGCGCAAATGCTGAGACCAAACCAATGAAACCCTTATAAATTCGCATCTTTTACAGCCTCCAGCCGTCCTTAACCTCAACAACTTTATGGTCCGCCTGGCGTGCCTTTTTCGACCCGCTCTCTTGCATGACCTGTTTTTCTTCTCGACAAGTGTCACAGTAACGCAAAAGCCGCGACCCCGGAAAGGCCGATTAGCAGGTTTTTGCCAAAATCTTGAGGGTTAAAATGACGCAAGCCGCTCCCATGGTCGAAATCTGGCGTGGCGATTTTCTGGAAAGCGCACATTCCGGACATGCGGTGATTTGCGATGCCTCCGGCCAGATTGTCGACGCCTGGGGTGACCCGGAGGCGACCGTGCTGCCGCGCAGTTCTGCCAAGATGATCCAGGCACTGCCGCTCATTACCTCGGGGGCTGCCGATCAGGCCAATCTGACCCCCGAACATCTGGCGCTGGCCTGTGCGTCACATAATGGCGCGGCAATTCACACGGAACGGGTGGACACATGGCTGCAGACACTCGGTCTTGACGATGATGCGCTGCGCTGTGGCCCGCAACTGCCCGATGATCGCACAGCCCGCGAGGGGTTGATCTGCGCGCATGACGCGCCCGGTCAGATACACAACAACTGTTCCGGCAAACACGCCGGGTTCCTGACGCTGGCAAAACACATAGGGGCCGGTCCGGAATACGTGGAGGTCGATCACCCGGTGCAACAGGCATGCCTTGAGGTGTTCGAGGCCACAACACAGGAAACCTCGCCTGGGTTTGGCATTGATGGCTGTTCGGCGCCCAACTTTGCATGCAGCCTGCACGGCATGGCCCGCGCAATGGCGCATTTTGCTGCAGCACCGTCGGGCAGCCCGGAAGCGCGCTTGCATGAAGCGATGCGCCTGCACCCGGATCTGGTCGCGGGTGAGGGGCGCGCCTGCACCGAGTTGATGCGCGCCATGAACGGTCAGATTGCGATTAAAACCGGCGCGGAGGCGTTTTTCATCGGCATCCTGCCGGAGCAGAAACTCGGCATCGCCCTCAAGATCGTCGACGGTACAACCCGTGCGTCGGAATGCGCCATCGCCGCGATTTTGGTCAAATTGGGCGTTTTAGAGCCTGATCATCCGGCCACGCGCAAACGGTTGAACGCGCCCATCACCAACAGGCGGGGCATCAAGACCGGCTGGATCAAGCCCGCGGCAGGGCTTACCTGATCACATCTGGTGCACTTCGGCGACTTCGATGGATCCTGTGCCATCCGTGACCATCGGGCAGCCTTTGGCCATGTCGATGGCTTCATCGATGTCCGCTGCCGCCACGACGCTGAACCCCGAAAGCGGGTTCGCGCCGCCGTGATCTTCGACGCCCTCTGCCGTCACCGTTTTGGACATGCCGACAGGGTTGCCCGGGTTCACGACCGCCTTGCCCATACCCTCAAACCAGGCTTGCCATGCGGCCATGACCTTGGCGCCCTCTTCTTCCGTGTCTGGTGTTTTGCCGCCGTGATAGGCGAATACGAATTCTGGCATGGTGCGTCCTCCCGTCTGAACCGAGCGAAGATTAGCACAGAACGGGGTGAGTCGTCTCTGATCAGGGCGTGACGAATTCCGATGCCGCATAGCCTTGCAGATAGAGCAACGCGGTCAGATCGCCGTGGTTGATCCGCACATCGCATTCCGCAGCCACCGCCGGTTTGGCGTGCAGCGCCACACCGGTGCCCGCGCGCGCCAGCATACCAAGGTCATTCGCCCCATCGCCCACGGCCAGCACATCCTGCTCGGAAATTCCCAGGCGCGCGGTGATGTCGACCAGCGCGTCAACCTTGGCCTGCTTCCCCAGAATGGGGACACCGACATCCCCGGTAAGCGCCCCCCCCTCGGACAGCAGTGTATTCGCACGGTTCTCATCAAACCCCAGCGTCGCGGCAACAGCGCTGGTAAAATCCGTGAACCCGCCAGACACAAGGGCGGCATAGGCTCCATGCGCCTTCATCGTTGCCAGCAGCACCCGACCGCCGGGCATGTAGTCGATCCGCTCCGCCAGGACCTGTGCGATGGTCGATACCGGCAAGCCTTTCAACAACCCGACCCGCGCGCGCAGAGCCTCTTCAAAATCCAACTCGCCATTCATCGCCCGCGCGGTGATATCCTTGACCCTGTCACCAATGCCCGCCGCATCCGCCAGTTCGTCAATGCATTCCTGCTGGATCATGGTGCTGTCCATATCCGCCAGCAGCATCTTTTTGCGGCGGCCTGCTGTTGGCTGCACCACCAGATCAACGCCCTGTTTTTGTACGTCCGCCCAAACGTCCCAACGATTGTCCGGGACGTGATCCATCGAAAACGCAGCCGCCTCGTCTGGCGAGAGCCAGAGCGCATCGCCGCCCCCCCAGGCATTGCGCAGGGCCTCGACCAGCGCAGGTTCAAGATTTCGCGCGGCGGGCGCTGCCAGCAGGGTGACGGTGTACATGAATGAAGTTTCCGATCGGCGCAGGGGATGTCGCAAAAAAGCGAATTTGCGGCGTTCTAGCGCCGTTTTTCGCGTTGCACCAGACCGCAGACCACCATAGACCCGTGCGTGGGACACCCTTCCCCAACGAAGGGCGCATATCTGGAAGGATAGCATCAATGGCTAACCAAAAACCGGTCACGCGGCCGGATTACGTTCGACCGTCGACCAAACCGTCGAACCCGCGTTTTTCATCTGGCCCCTGCGCCAAACCCCCCACCCATGATCTGGCAAAACTGGCCTCCGCGCCTCTGGGACGCTCGCACCGTGCAGCCCCCGGTAAGGCGAAGCTGCTGGAAGCGATTGAGACGACGCGCGACATCCTCGGCGTGCCCGATGACTACCGCATCGGGATCGTGCCGGCCTCCGACACCGGCGCGTTCGAGATGGCGATGTGGTCGCTGCTCGGGGAACGCCCGGCAGAGATGGTCGCCTGGGAAAGCTTCGGGGCGGGATGGGTCACGGACGTGGCCAAGCAGCTGAAAATCGACCACACCGTGCACACCGCCGACTACGGCGAGATCGTCGATATGGCCGCGCTGAACTACGACAACGACGTGTGCTTTACCTGGAACGGCACAACCTCCGGCGTGCGCCTGCCGTCGGGCGATGTCATCCCATCGGACCGCAAGGGGCTGACCCTTTGCGATGCGACGTCCGCGGCATTTGCTGTCGATCTGCCCTGGGACAAGCTCGATGTGACGACCTTCTCTTGGCAGAAAGTGCTGGGCGGCGAGGCGGCGCATGGCATGCTGATTCTGTCACCCCGTGCAGTGGAGCGGCTGGAAAACTACACACCACCCTGGCCCTTGCCGAAGATTTTCCGCCTGACCAAAGGCGGCAAGCTGATCGAGGGCATCTTTAAAGGCGAAACGATCAACACGCCCTCGATGCTCTGTGTCGAGGATTATCTGCAATCGCTCGAATGGGCCAAATCCGTGGGCGGATTGCCCGGGTTGATCGCACGCGCGGATGCCAATACGGCGGCCATAACGGCCTTTGTAGAGCAACATAACTGGATCAACTTCCTCGCAACCGATCCGGCAACCCGGTCAAACACCTCGGTCTGCCTGAAGTTTGCCAGTGACGACGTGACCGATGGCGCGAGTTTTGCCAAAGCAGTGGCCAAGCGGCTGGCGGACGAAGGCGTCGCACTCGACATCGGCGCCTACCGCGATGCCCCTGCGGGCCTGCGCATCTGGTGCGGCGGCACGGTGGAGACCGCGGACATCGAGGCGATGCTGCCCTGGCTCGCATGGGCCTTCGAGACCGAAATCGAAGCACAAATGGCGTCGGCATAACCTGCCGACCCATCCCATCCTGACATTCTAAAGTTTCAAGAAATGGAGCGCCAAATGGCCCCCAAAGTACTCATCTCCGACAAACTCTCGGAAGCCGCCGTTCAGATTTTCCGCGACCGCGGCATCGACGTGGATTTCCAACCCGATGTGGGCAAAGACAAGGAAAAACTGACCGCTATCATTGGTGACTATGACGGTCTGGCGATCCGCTCCGCCACCAAGGTGACGGAGAAGATCATTGAGGCTGCGACCAACCTCAAAGTTATCGGGCGCGCGGGGATCGGCACCGACAATATCGACAAGGATTCAGCCTCTAAACAGGGCATTATCGTGATGAACACGCCCTTCGGCAACATGATCACCACGGCGGAACATGCCATCGCGATGATGTTTGCGGTGGCGCGTCAGATCCCCGAGGCCTCCGCCTCGACGCATGACGGCAAGTGGGAGAAGTCCAAGTTCATGGGCGTTGAGCTCACAGGCAAGACGCTCGGTGTGATCGGTGCAGGCAACATCGGTGGTATCGTCTGTGACCGCGCCCGGGCGTTGAAAATGAAGGTGCTGGCCTACGATCCTTTCCTGGGCGAAGAAAAAGCCAAGAAAATGGGGGTCGAAAAGGTTGAGCTGGATGACCTTCTGGCGCGCGCCGATTTCATCACCCTGCACGTGCCCTTCACCGATCAGACCGCGAACATCCTGTCGCGTGAAAACATCGCGAAAACCAAGCCGGGGGTGCGCATCATCAACTGTGCCCGCGGCGGACTGGTGGACGAAGCGGCCCTCGCTGATGCGCTGAAATCTGGCCATGTGGCTGGTGCCGCCTTTGACGTGTTCGCCAAGGAACCGGCCAATGAAAACCCGCTCTTTCATTTGCCAAATGTCGTCTGCACGCCGCATCTGGGCGCGGCGACGACCGAAGCGCAAGAGAACGTGGCCCTGCAGGTGGCGGATCAGATGTCCGACTACCTGCTGACGGGGGCGGTGACCAATGCGCTCAACATGCCATCGGTCACGGCGGAAGAAGCAAAAGTCATGGGCCCCTGGGTCAAACTCTCCGCGCACCTGGGCAGCTTCATCGGGCAGATGACCGATGAACCCATCCGCGCCATCAACATCCTTTACGATGGTGCGGTTGCGGAAATGAACCTTGAGGCCCTCAATTGCAGCGTCATTGCCGGCATCATGAAGAAGGTGAACCCGGACGTGAACATGGTCTCCGCCCCCTTTATCGCGAAGGAACGCGGCATCCAGATTTCCACCACCAATCAGGACAAATCGGGCGCTTTCGATGGCTATATCAAGGTGACAGTGGTCACCGCCAAGCGCGAACGCTCCGTCGCCGGTACGGTCTTTTCCGATGGCAAACCGCGGTTTATCCAGATCAAGGGCATCAATATCGATGCGGAAATCGGCAGCCATATGCTCTACACCACCAATGAGGACGTGCCGGGCATCATCGGGACATTGGGCCAGACCATGGGCGATAACGGCGTCAACATCGCCAACTTTACCCTTGGTCGTGCCGAAGCGGGCGGCGAGGCGATTGCCCTGCTCTACGTCGACGAACCGGTCCCTGCCGAGGCACGTGCCAAACTGGCCGAGACCGGTATGTTCACCCAGATCAAGCCGCTGCAATTTGACGTGACCTGACGGTCTGTTACTTCCTGACCTGCGCCGCTCTGTCGTGATCGGCGCAGGTATCCCAGAGGTTCACTATGACCCATCCGATCTATGCCATCGGCGACATCCACGGTCAGCTCGAAGAGTTGCACCGGGTTCTGAGCCTCATTGAGGCGGACGGCGGCCCGGATGCAGAAGTGGTATTTGTGGGCGATTACGTCGACCGGGGCCCGGACAGCAAAGGCGTCCTGCAGTTCCTGATCGATGCACAGACCGCCGGGCGCAATTGGACGATGATCAAGGGCAATCATGATCGGTATCTGAGCCGCTTTCTGGACTATATGATCGTGCACGACCCGGCGACGCGCCCCGATCTTTTGTGGTTCAATCCCCGTCTGGGCGGGGACAAGACCATGGCCTCTTACGGCGTTGCCGCCGAAGATGGGGCACCGGTGGATGTGATCCAGGCGGCGGCTCTCGAAGCTGTGCCGCAAGCGCATCGTGATTTTCTGCAAAACCTGCCGCTGATGCATCAGGTGGGGGAGCTTTTGTTCGTGCATGCGGGCATCCGACCCAAGGTGCCATTGGACAAGCAGATCGAAGATGATCTTGTCTGGATCCGTCAAACCTTTCTGGAATACCGCAAATCGCACGGCCCACTGGTCGTGCACGGACACACGGCGCTGGAGCATCCCGAACATGCGGGCAATCGCGTGAACCTTGATGGCGGGGCGGGATATTTCCGCCCGCTCCACGCGGCTGTTTTCGAAGGGCGCGACTGCTGGTTGCTTTCAGATGCCGGTCGGGTGCCGTTGCGGCCATAGCGCCGTCAGAGCCATGGCCCATCCCAATACACCCTGACCGTGGTGGCTCAGGTCATGACGGTCGGAAAATCCGATCAGCCGGATCAGATCGAAGGGCGTTGGGGGTGTGCCAATCACCGATTGCACGGGCAAGCCATCGAAAATCAACCGATAATACCAGTAGTAGATCTGTGGCGAGAGCCAGACAAAAAGCCAGAATAGAACCAGGGCCATAAGACACCGCCATATCACAGCGCGCTGCCGACCGATCCGCCAATTCAGCGCCACCAGCACAAGGGCGAGGGTCGCCGACAAAACGCCGAGCCCGACCTGCCCGGCCAGTGTCAGGGTGAAGAAACTGTCTTGCGCGTAGATGTCCGTTATCCTGTCCAGTCCAGTACGACCTTGCCCGATCCACCCGATTTCATCGCGGCAAACCCGGCCTCAAAGTCATCGACCGCAAAGCGGTGGGTGATGACGCGGCTTACGTCCAGCCCGTTCTGCAACATCGCGATCATCTTGTACCAGGTCTCGAAGATTTCGCGCCCGTAGACCCCTTTGATGGTGATCGCCTTGAAGACGATGCGACTCCAATCCACCGGGCTCTTGCCGGGTGGGATGCCGAGCATGGCGATGCGGCCCCCCATGGTCATGACCTCGACCATCTGATCCAAAGCGTGCTGATTTCCGGACATTTCCAGACCGACATCGAACCCCTGTTTCATCTTCAGATCAGCGATTGTTTCGACCAAGTCCGCCTCTGCCACGTTCACCGGCACCACATCCGTCACACGCGCGGCCAGGTCCAGACGCGCGGGATTGATATCGGTGATCACCACATGCCGCGCGCCCACATGGCGTGCCACGGCGGCGGCCATGATGCCAATGGGCCCGGCACCGGTGATCAACACATCCTCGCCCACCAGATCAAAGCTGAGCGCAGTATGCACCGCATTGCCGAGCGGATCGAGGATCGCGCCGATGTCATCCGATATCTCATCTGGCAGGGGCACCACATTGAAGGCCGGCAGCTTGAGATATTGTGCAAACGCCCCCTGCTCGTTCACGCCAATCCCACGCGTGGCGGGATCGAGGTGGAACTTACCCGCGCGGCTTTGACGCGAGGTTTTGCCGATCAGATGACCCTCGCCGGAGCAGCGCTGACCAATTGTCAAATCCTCAACGTTAGAGCCGATTTCAACGATCTCACCGGCAAATTCATGGCCGGTGATCATCGGCACCGGCACGGTTTGCGAGGCCCAATCGTCCCAATTCCAGATGTGAATGTCGGTGCCACAGATGCCGGTCTTGTTGATCCGGATCAACACGTCATCCGGGCCAATCTCCGGCACCGGCGCATGGGTCATCCACAACCCCTCGCGGGCATGCAATTTCGACAGGGCTTTCATCTGGTTGGTCATGTGATTACCCCGCAGACCTTGCCTGCGACCTCAAAGGCGCGCAGCGCACGATCCAGTTCGTCGCGGGTGAGGGCCGCGTTCATCTGTGTGCGGATGCGGGCCTGGCCGCGCGGCACCACGGGGAAGAAAAAGCCCGAAACAAAGACACCTTCGTCAAATAGCTTTGCGGCCATATCCTGCGCCAATTGCGCCTCACCCAGCATGACCGGGATGATCGGATGCTCGCCGGGCAAAAGCTTGAACCCCAGTTTTTCCAACCCCGTGCGCCAGTATCTTGCATTCTCAAACAGACGATCGCGGAGCGCATCTCCCTGTTCCACCAGCTCCAGCGCTTTGATTCCGGCGGCCACAATCGAGGGCGGCAGCGAGTTGGAAAAAAGATAGGGCCGCGCGCGCTGGCGCAAAAGGTCGATGATCGGCTGCGGCCCGGCGATGTAGCCGCCGATGGCGCCGCCCAGAGCCTTGCCCAATGTCCCGGTCAGAATGTCCACATCCACCCCAGCATGTGCAGGTGTGCCGGCGCCCTTCGGCCCCATGAATCCGGTGGCATGGCAATCATCAACCATGACCATCGCGTCATATTTTTCCGCAAGCGCTTTGATCTCCGGCAGTTTCGCCAGATAGCCGTCCATGCTGAACACACCATCGGTCGCGATCAGGATGAACCGCGCACCTTCCTCGCGCGCCAGCTTCAATTGTCCTTCCAGATCGGTCATGTCGGAATTGGCGTAACGGTATCTTTTGGCCTTACAGAGCCTGATACCGTCAATGATCGACGCGTGGTTCAAGGCGTCGGACACAACCGCGTCTTCCGGCCCCAGCAGCGGCTCGAACAACCCGCCATTGGCATCAAAGCAGGCGGCAAAGAGGATCGAATCGTCTTTGCTCAGAAATGCCGCCAGCTTTTGCTCTAGTTCCCGGTGAATATCCTGCGTGCCGCAGATGAACCGGACAGAGGCCATGCCGAACCCGCGCGGGTCCATGGCGGCTTTTGCAGCTTCGATCAGGTCAGGATGATCCGCCAGGCCGAGGTAGTTATTGGCACAGAGGTTGATCACCTCCCGCTTGCCCACCGAAATCTGGCCACCCTGTGGCGAGGTGATCATGCGCTCGCGTTTCATCATCCCATCCGCCTCGATCTGCGCGAGGGTTTCGGTGATGTGATCGAGATAGGCCTGCGTCATGATGCGACTCCCTTTTGCAGCTCGCATCTAACATGACGGATGGAAATCCGAAATAGGGGATTTATCACAATAGCGGAAATTGTCCGATATCGTGGAAGTCAGGCGTCCTGTACGACCAGAAAGGCACGTGTTTCCCCCCCGGCAGCGGTGATCCGGTGCGGAACATCGGCCGCGTAGCGCGCGGTGTCGCCCGCGTTCAGGCTGCTCGACACCTCGCCACTGGTCACGGTGAGGCTGCCGGAAATGACCGTGAGATGCTCTCGCGCGCCCCGGGTATGCGGCTGGCTATCCAGCACGCCACCCGGCGCGATGGTCAGTTCGTAGACCTCATGTTTTCCAGCGTCTTCGGGCGGTGAAAGGATCCGGATACGGCATCCAGAGCCCAGATTGTCGATGGTCGGCACCTGTGCCGCGCGCAGGGTTTCGATCTGCGGCGCGACAGGCGCGCTGTCCAACAAACCCGCGAAATCGACCTGCAAAGCGCGGGTCAGATTCCACAGGGTTGCAATGGTCGGGCTGCTTTCACCGCGTTCGATCTGGCTGACCATGGAACGGGAAACGCCGGACAGTTTGGCCACGGCATCGAGCGACAGGCCTTGCGTGCGGCGCGCCTCTTTCAGACGGGCGGGCAGCTGGGTCAGAATGGCGTTATCTCTATCCGTCATGTCGGAGGTTTCGCCGATATGCAGGATTCTGTCAACGGCGCACAAGCGCTGACGGGACGTCGTTGCTGACAGTCCCACATTGGGTCAACATAGTCCCATTGAAACACATCAAGGGAGATCGCCATGACACAAGAGATCGTCATTCTGGACGGTGCGCGCACCGCAATTGGAACCTTTGGCGGATCCCTCGCCGCGACGTCGCCGATTGAGTTGGGGACCACTGCCGCCAAGGCCGCGTTGGAGCGGTCGGGCGTCGAAGGTGGTCAGATCGGGCATGTGGCCTTTGGCCATGTGATCAACACCGAGCCGCGTGACATGTACCTCAGCCGCGTCGCCGCGATGCAAGCGGGCGTGCCCGACAGCGTGCCAGCGATGAACGTCAACCGGCTTTGCGGGTCCGGCGTGCAGGCGATTGTATCGGTGGTGCAATCGCTGATGTTGGGTGACGCCGAGTTCGGTCTGGCGGGGGGTGCCGAGAACATGTCGCGCTCCCCCTTCATCGTGCCGGATCAACGCTGGGGTGCAAAGATGGGCGATATCCGCACGTTGGACATGATGCTGGGCGCGTTGAACTGCCCCTTTGGCACCGGACACATGGGCGTGACGGCGGAAAATGTGGCGCGTGAGCACGACATAACGCGTGCGGATCAGGATGCCTTTGCACTGCAAAGCCAGCAGCGCGCGGCAGCGGCGATTGAGGCGGGCCACTTTGCCAGCCAGATCGTGCCCGTCGACGTGCGGGTGAAGCGCGATACGGTCGCCTTTGCCACCGATGAACACCCCAAAGCCACGACGCAGGAAGCGCTGTCGGGATTGCGGCCCGTGTTCCAGAAAGACGGGAGCGTCACGGCGGGCAACGCCAGCGGTATCAACGACGGTGCGGGTGCGGTCGTGTTAGCGACGGCAGAAGCCGCCGAAAAGGCGGGGCTGAAACCGAAAGCGCGCATTCTGGGGTACGCCCATGCGGGCGTGCGGCCGGAGGTCATGGGCATCGGGCCGGTGCCCGCGGTCGAAAACCTCTTGGCGCGCACGGGGCTCAGCGCCAGTGATTTTGACGTGATCGAGAGCAATGAAGCCTTTGCCGCGCAGGCACTGGCCGTCAGCAAATCGCTTGGGTTCGACCCCGCGAAGGTCAATCCGAACGGTGGCGCGATTGCTCTGGGACACCCGGTGGGCGCGACCGGGGCGATCATCACGGTCAAGGCTCTCTACGAGCTTGAACGGATCCAGGGGTCCAAAGCGCTGATCACCATGTGCATCGGTGGCGGGCAGGGTATCGCGCTGGCCATCGAGCGGCTGTGATCAGTCAAACATCAGAGTGACCAGCACCAGAAAGGCGCCGCCACCTACCCCGATGGAGATGCCGAGGATCACGGCAAGAAACACCCGTTCCAGCAATCCACGCGGGGCGGGTGTCGCCGCTTCGGTGCTCTGCTTGACCAGGGCCGCTTCAACCATGCCCGGCAGACGCGGGCCAAAGCGGGCAAAGACTTGAGCGGTCTTGGCCAGATCGGTCAAAACGGCCTTGGGCCCGATGGATTTGGAGATGTAGTCGGTGACAATCGGGCTGGCGACCTGCCAGATGTTGATCTGCGGGTTCAGTGACCGCGCGACGCCTTCGACGACCACCATGGTACGTTGCAGCAGGATCAGTTCGGTGCGGGTCTCCATGCCAAACCGCTCTGTGACTTCAAAGAGATAGTTCAGCAAGCGCCCCATCGAGATGTGATTGGCATCCATGCCGAAAATCGGTTCCCCCACGGCGCGCAGGGCACGGGCAAATTCATCCACATCCTTGTCGGCGGGCACGTAACCAGCCTCGAAATGCACCTCGGCGACACGTTTGTAATCCTTGCGGATGAAGCCAAAGAGGATCTCCGCATAAACCCGGCGGGTGTATTCATCAATGTGCCCCATGATCCCGAAATCATAGGCGATGATGTCGCCGTTGGGCGCGACTTTCAGGTTGCCCTGGTGCATATCAGCGTGAAAATACCCGTCGCGCAGGGCATGGCTGAGGAACAGCTGCAAGACCCGCTCGCTGAGCGCCACACGGTTATGGCCCGCGGCATCCAGGGCTGCGTTGTCGCCCATCGGCGCGCCATCAGCCCATTCCAGCGTCATCACCCGGCGGGCGGAATATTCCCATTTGATCAGCGGCAGATCAAAGCCATCGTCGTTCTTGGTGTTGGCGGCGAATTCCGATGCGGCCGAGGATTCCAGCCGCAGGTCCAATTCACCGCGCACCACCCCGTCGAAATGTTCGATCACCTCCATCGGGCGCAATCGGCGGGAGCCGGGCGAAAAAATCTCCACCATGCGGGCGGCAAGATAGAAGGCATCGATGTCCTTGCGGAAGGCCTTTTCAATCTTCGGGCGCAGGACTTTGACCGCAACGGCTTCGTTGTTGGACGCGAGCGTGGCCTTGTGCACCTGAGCAATCGACGCGGCAGCCACCGGTTCGCTGAAATCGGAGAATATCTGATCGACCGGTTGGCCAAGTTCACGCTGCACTTCGGCTTTGGCCTCTTCCACAGAGAAGGGCGGCAGTTTGTCCTGCAGTACCCGGAGTTGGATCGCCAGTTCATCGCCCACCACGTCGGGCCGGGTCGAGAGAATCTGGCCAAACTTGATATAGGCCGGCCCCAGAGCGGTCAGCGCGCGGGTGGCGGGGGGCATGTTCGGATCCCCCGAGTAGCCCAGCCATTTGAACGGCAGACCCAGCGCGCGGGCCACAAACCGCAAGGCTGGCGGGGCTTCAAAGGCGTCGAGGACAACCTGCATCGCGCCGGTACGCTCCAGCGTGGCGCCGGTTCTGATCAACCGCCAGATATTGTGGGGTCCGCGCATGGATTATTCCTTCGCTTCGAATTGCTGGCGCAATCCGACCGGATGGGGGCGCTGCCCCCCGCTGGGCCTTTGGCCCGCGTCCCCCGGGATATTTTGGGCCAGAAGAAGATCGGGCGGCCTGCGGTTTTGTGCGATCATAGTTTCCATCCGGAATGCAGCGCCGCGACACCCATCGTCAGGTTGCGATATTTTGCGTTCTCAAACCCGGCGTCCCGCACCATCTGCAGAAATGTCTCCTGGTCCGGGAAGTTCCGGATCGATTCCACGAGATACTGATAGCTGTCACGATCCCCGGCGATCATCTGACCCATGTGCGGGATGACATTGAAGCTGTAGAGATCATAGGCTTTCTGCATCATCGGGTTTGGCAGTTGGCTGAATTCCAGCACCATCAACCGCCCACCGGGGCGCAGCACACGGTAGGCTTCGTTCAAGGCCTCCTGCGGGCGGGTTACATTCCGAATGCCGAAGCTGATGGTGTAGACATCAAAGGTATTGTCGTCGAAGGGCAACGCCATGGCGTCGCCCACCACCCAGTCGAGGCTGTCATCCATCTGTTCGGCTTCTGCGCGCTTGCGGCCTTCGATCAGCATCGGTTCGGTCAGGTCCAGCACGGTTGCGTGACCGGCGCCTGCGCGTTTGAGAAAGCGAAAAGAAATGTCGCCCGTGCCCCCCGCCACATCGAGCAGTTTCTGTCCCGGACGCGGCGCCAGCCAATCCATCATCGCGTCTTTCCACAAGCGGTGAATGCCACCCGACATCACATCATTCATGATGTCGTATTTGCTGGCCACGGAGCTGAAAACCCCTTGCACGCGCCCAGCCTTTTCGCCTTCCGGCACGGTTTCAAACCCGAAATGGGTGGTTTTGTCGCTGTGATCGGTCATCGGCACTTGTGGTCCTTGCAGTTCGGACTTTGTTATAGGGCTCTGGGCCCCATGCACAATGCGGCCCTTTGGTCACAGGGGGCGCATATGCCGGAACTGCCAGAAGTCGAGACGGTCAGGCGCGGATTGACGCCCGCGATGGAAGGTGTCGTGATTGCACAGGCCGACGTCAACCGCCCCGATCTGCGCTGGCCGTTTCCGCCGGGTATGGCCACACGGCTGACCGGGCAACGGGTGGAACGGCTCAGACGACGTTCCAAGTACATCCTTGCCGATCTGAGTTCGGGGGAAACGCTGCTGATCCATCTGGGCATGTCAGGGCGGATGCTGGTCTCTGGCGATCCGCTTGGAACATTCCTGCATGACCACCCCGCGCCCGAAAAACATGACCACGTGGTGCTGCATATGGCGAACGGTGCGCGGATCACCTTCAACGATCCGCGGCGTTTTGGCGCGATGGATATGATGGAAACAGCAACCGCCGACACCCACAAGCTGCTGAGCGTTCTTGGCCCGGAACCCCTGGGCAATGATTTTCACGCCGCACACCTCGTGTCGGCCCTCAAAGGCAGGATGACACCCATCAAATCGGCCCTGCTTGACCAGCGCATTGTTGCGGGTTTGGGCAATATCTACGTCTGCGAAACGTTATTCCGCGCAAAAATCAGACCAACGCAAAAAGCTGGCAAACTTTCCAAACCCAAGGTTGAACGCCTGGTTCCGATCATCCGCGACGTGCTGTCGGAGGCGATTGAGGCAGGCGGTTCATCGCTGCGGGATTTCCGGCAAGCCGATGGAGAGCTTGGATATTTCCAGCATACCTTTGACGTCTACGGGCGGGAGGGCGCCCCCTGCCGGACCCCCGATTGCCCCGGCGTCATCAGGCGAATCGTTCAATCCGGACGCTCATCCTTCTACTGCGCGCAATGCCAAAGATAGCTTGAACCCCGCAAACTGCGTGTTACAGACTCGGAGTTCCAGACAACAACCGAGAGCTTCTTTAATGGCCTATGAAACGATCATCGTTGATGTAGAGAACCATGTGGCGCAGATCACGCTGAACCGGCCCGACGCCCTGAACGCCCTGAATGATCAGTTGATGAGCGAGCTTGCGGATGCACTCGGCAGCGCGCAGGCGAACGACAAGGTGCGCTGCATCATCATCACCGGATCGGAGAAGGCCTTTGCCGCCGGTGCGGACATCGCGATGATGAAGGACAAGACATTTGTCGAAGCATTCTCCGGCGATCTCTTCACGCCGGAAACCGATCAGATCATGCGGGTGCGCAAGCCGATCATCGCCGCGGTTTCTGGCTATGCGCTGGGGGGCGGCTGCGAATTGGCCATGATGTGCGATTTCATCATCTGCTCTGACACCGCGAAATTCGGCCAGCCGGAAATCAATCTGGGTGTGGTTGCGGGCATCGGCGGCACGCAGCGCCTGACCAGGATTGTCGGCAAATCCAAGGCCATGGATATGAACCTGACGGGCCGTTTCATGGACGCAGAAGAAGCCGAGCGCTCCGGTTTGGCGTCCAGAGTTGTGCCGTGCAAAAAGCTGCTGGACGAGGCGCAGGGTGCCGCCCAGAAGATCGCCGAGAAATCCATGATTTCTGTGATGGTGGTCAAGGAGGCGGTGAACCGCGCCTACGAGGTGCCGCTGCGGGAAGGGCTGCTGTTTGAACGGCGCATGTTCCACTCGCTTTTTGCCACCGAAGACCAGTCCGAAGGCATGTCCGCCTTTCTGGAAAAGCGCGAGGCACAGTTCCGCGACAGGTAATCAACTGCCCTAATACTGACCAATCGGGTGGCGGATCTGCGCGCTGATGGCACGGATTTCACGACATTTGCGTTGCTTATTTTCAGCTTCAGGTATAAGTACTCTACCCTAAGTTGCGGTTGCGAGAGAAGCCGATGGTTGGACAGATTGACAAGGAAAGTCTGACATGGCGGCTGACCCCGGATCTGCTTGGTATTCTGGACGAAACGGGTGTGTTCACGGACACCAACCCCGCCTGGTTCAAGACATTGGGCCGCCTGCCTGAAGACATCGAAAGCCGGCAGTTTTTCGACTTTCTCCATCCGGATGACATGGCAGATGCCGAACAGGCCTTTGCCGACATCCAAAAAGGCAAGGCGATCCTGCAATTCGAAAACAGGTACCGGCATAAGGACGGCAGCTATCGGTGGCTTTCCTGGAACGCGGTGCCCGAAGAGGGTCTGTTTTTTTGCAGCGCCCGGGACATTACCGCCGCCAAAAACAACGAGGCAATGCTCAAGACCCGGGAGGACGAAGCCCGCTTGCGTGAACAGTTCATCGCGGTGCTGAGCCATGACCTGCGGTCTCCTGTTGCCGCCGTCAGCTCCGCGATCTGGACGGCGCTGCGACAGGAGCAAACGGAAAAATCCCGCAGGCTTTTGCTGACGGCAGAGGTTTCGCTGGTGCGTATGACCGGGTTGATCTCCGACGTCATGGATTTTGCCCGCGCCCGACTGGGCGGCGATATTGGCATTGATGCCGCCGAACCCGTCGCATTAAAGCCGGTGCTGGAACAGGTGGTTCAGGAAATACGTCTTGCCAATTCGGGCGTGGTCATCGTCGAAGACTTTTTCTTTTACGATCAAATCCAGTGTGACGCGGCTCGGATTGGTCAGCTGTTGTCCAATCTGGTGTCAAACGCCGTCTTTCACGGCGATCAATATCAGCCCATTCGTGTCCGCGCCTTCGATGATGGCATTGATTTAATCCTGACGGTCACGAATTTCGGAAAACCGATACCGCCCGCCGCACAGGCCAAACTGTTTGAACCCTTCACACGCGCGGAGGTCATGAAATCGCAAAACGGATTGGGACTGGGGCTCTTCATCGCGCAACAGATCGCCCTGGGCCATGGCGGCACGCTGACCGTGCGCTCGGATGAGGCCGAAACGGAATTTCGCCTGACGCTGCCCCGGATGGACGAAAGCGAGCCGTCTTCCGAGGATCAAGAGGAACCGTCCTACGCCAGATGAAACCGGGCCCGGCGCTTATGGGCGAATTTTGCGGTTTGCAAATACCTGCAGCTTGTTTATAGACCCGCGGAGACATGCGCGTGCAGCCCGCTTTGGCTAGAATCACCTTTGGTTGAGCCTCAACCAGAACGGGGGGCATCGTGCGATCGAAACACATTGAACCCTTAGAAAAGGTGACGCACACATGGCCAATTCGCCACAGTCCAAGAAACGCGCCCGCCAGAACGAAGCCCGTTTCCAGATCAACAAAGCGCGCCGTTCGCGCATCCGTACCTATTTGCGCAAAGTCGAAGAGGCGATTGCCTCCGGTGACAAAGATGCCGCTGCGGCAGCTCTGAAAGAAGCGCAACCTGAATTGATGCGCGGCGTGACAAAAGGTGTATTCCACAAGAATACTGCAGCGCGGAAAGTCTCGCGCCTGTCTGCCCGGGTCAAAGCAATAGGTTAACAAAACCAGCTAAATTGGTTAACAAAAGCGCGCCAACCGGCGCGCTTTTTGCGTTTTTTGAGACTCTTTCCGCCCTGCCAGAGATTCTTTTTTTGAAAATTCAGAGTCAAGAATGAAGTTCAGTTGCCGTGCCGCTCACGAACTTGCTACCAGTGTAGTGCGATTCATTTCGCCATGGGGGGACAGGTTCTGAACGTTCATTTCGCACTGCAGCGAAAATACTGACGTCGGAAACTGGGTGCTGCATAACCTGTAGCACATTCAGTCTGCAAACGTTGCCAAAACAGCGTTTCGCCCTGTCAAAAAAGACTACGGACGGTGTCGTCTGATTTGATACTTGGCTCCATTTGCGTGGGGCCTCATCGGTCGGGCTTTGCCAAATCTGTACATGCCGGTGTGTGGCATTCCGATCCTGGGTGGGAGCGGTAATGCGAGGCATCTGCAAACGGAGAAGCAGGCGTGGGACTCCAAAAATGGAGACCGCGTTCATTGGGAAACGCTAAAGGGAAAACAGGTCAAACATGACTAAAGAAAAATGGGGGCAGTTGAGGCAGCGGCTGCTCAAGACTGTAGGGCAAAACAATTACACCAATTGGATCGAACCGATCGAATTCCGGGCCAGCAATGACGGGATTGCGACCTTGGATGTGCCAACGAATTTTTTGGGGAACTATGTGAACCAGAACTTTTCGGATCTGATCCTGCATGAATTGAAATCCGAGGATCCCAGTGTGTGCCGTCTGCGGTTTGCGGTCCCTGTTGCAGCGGAGGCGGATTGTGCCGCAGTCCCCGGCGCCGGTGCTGAGGCGCCGAAAGTCGTAAAACCCGTGGCGCCAAAATCCGGCGGTGCCATGGTCACAGCCCCGCTCGACAAGCGTTTCACCTTCGACACCTTTGTGGTCGGCAAGCCCAACGAGCTCGCCCATGCCGCCGCGCGCCGTGTTGCCGAAGGTGGTCCGGTGACCTTCAACCCGCTCTTTCTCTACGGCGGCGTTGGCCTTGGTAAGACACACCTGATGCATGCCATTGCACATGAGCTGCGTGTGCGGCGTCCGGAAATGAACGTGCTCTACCTGTCGGCGGAACAGTTCATGTATCGATTTGTGCAGGCCCTGCGCGACCGCAAGATGATGGACTTCAAGGAAATCTTCCGCTCGGTCGATGTACTGATGGTCGATGATGTACAGTTCATCGCTGGAAAGGACAGCACCCAGGAGGAGTTCTTTCACACCTTCAACGCGCTGGTCGATCAGAACAAGCAGATCATCATTTCTGCGGACCGTGCACCGGGCGAGATCAAGGACCTTGAAGACCGCGTGAAGTCACGTCTGCAATGTGGCCTTGTTGTCGACCTGCACCCAACGGACTATGAGTTGCGCCTTGGCATCCTGCAAAGCAAGGTGGAACAGCAGCGCAGCAACTATCCCGGTCTGGAGGTTGAGGCGGGTGTGCTGGAATTCCTGGCGCATCGGATTTCGACCAATGTGCGCGTGCTCGAAGGCGCGCTGACGCGGCTATTCGCCTTTGCCTCGCTGGTCGGGCGTGAGATCAACATGGAGCTGACCCAGGATTGCCTCTCGGACGTGCTGCGCGCCTCCGAGCGCAAGATCACCGTCGAGGAAATCCAGCGCAAAGTGTCGGATCACTACAACATTCGTCTTAGCGACATGATCGGGCCCAAACGTTTGCGCTCCTACGCGCGGCCCCGGCAGGTCGCGATGTATCTTTGCAAGAAAATGACCAGCCGCTCCCTGCCAGAGATTGGACGGCGTTTTGGAGGGCGCGACCACACCACGGTCATGCACGGCGTCAAACGCATCGAAGAGTTGAAAACCCAGGACGGCCAGATCGCCGAGGATCTGGAGCTTCTGCGCCGCGCGCTGGAAGAATAGTCACATGATTGACCCGCAGCGCTGCAAAGTGCCTGCGGGTCTTGACGCCCTGCCCTTTCCAACAGACAAACCAATAAAAGTCTTGTGAAGTCGGTGGAACCGGGTAATTTGCCTTTCCCGACTGGTGGGAAGGATAAAAACATCATGAAGATCAGCATCGAACGCGCAGCCCTGCTCAAGGCAGTGTCCCAGGCTCAATCCGTTGTTGAACGGCGCAACACAATTCCCATTCTCGCCAATGTGTTGATTGAAGCCGAAGGCAGTGATGTGACCTTCCGCGCGACCGACCTCGACATCGAGGTTGTGGATAAGGCACCCGCGCAGGTGGAGCGTGCCGGAGCCACCACCGTCTCTGCCACCACCCTGCATGAAATTGTCCGCAAGCTGCCCGATGGGGCGCTTGTCACGCTGACCGCTGATGGCGCGACGGGCCGATTGACTGTTGACGCGGGCCGGTCGAATTTCTCGCTCGCCACCTTGCCGAAAGAAGACTTCCCGGTGATGGCCTCGTCGGAATATGCCTCCAACTTCTCCGCGGCGGCCCCCGTGCTGCGGCGGCTTTTCGACAAGTCGAAGTTCGCGATCTCCACCGAGGAGACCCGTTATTATCTGAACGGCGTCTACATGCATGTCTCTGACACCGAAGGCGGTCAGGTGCTGCGTTGCGTGGCCACGGATGGCCATCGTCTTGCCCGCATTGACGCCGATCTGCCGGATGGGGCCGCGGACATGCCTGGCGTGATCGTGCCGCGCAAAACCGTTGGCGAATTGCGCAAGCTGCTGGACGATGACGAGATGAAAATCGCGGTGTCGGTTTCCGAAACAAAGGTCCGGTTTGCGACGCCTGACATCACGCTGACGTCCAAGGTGATTGATGGCACCTTCCCCGACTACACACGGGTCATCCCGCAGGGCAACACGCGCAAGCTGGAGGTCGACGCCAGCGATTTCGCCCAGGCCGTGGACCGGGTGGCCACGGTGAGTTCCGAACGCTCTCGCGCGGTGAAACTGCAGCTCGACGAGGACCGGCTTGTATTGTCGGTGAATGCGCCTGACTCAGGGGCTGCCGAGGAGGAACTGGCCGTTGCCTATGGGGACGAGCGGCTGGAAATTGGTTTTAATGCCAAATACTTGCTGGAAATCGCCAGCCAGGTAGATCGTGAAAACGCGGTCTTCATGTTCAACTCCTCGGGCGATCCGACGCTGATGCGCGAAGGCAATGATCAATCGGCGGTCTACGTTGTCATGCCGATGCGCGTCTAAGAGATTCTGGCCTTCGGCGAGGATATTTTTTGCCAAGAGAAGGAGCACGGATGGCGCTGTTCCTTTCGCACCTGACCCTGTCTCATTTCAGATCGCACAAGATCGCGCGGATGGCTTTGGATGCGCGGCCTGTGGCGCTTTTTGGGTCCAATGGTGCCGGCAAGACAAATGTGCTTGAGGCCGTATCGCTGTTTTCGCCCGGTCGCGGATTACGCCGCGCCAGTGCGGAGGACATGACCCGTCGCCCGGAAGCCGTGGGCTGGAAAATCACCGGTGTTTTGCAATCTCTGCACCAGATGCACGAGGTTGAGATCTGGTCGGAAGAAGGCGCTGCACGGCAGGTCAAAATCGACAGCAAGGCCAATCCGCAAACCGCGTTGGGGCGTATTGCAAGGGTATTGTGGCTGATCCCGGCGATGGACAGGCTTTGGATCGAAGGGGCCGAGGGACGGCGGCGGTTTCTGGATCGGATCACCCTGAGTTTCGAACCCATGCACGCCGAAGCGTCGCTTGCCTATGAACGGGCCATGCGGGAACGCAACCGGCTGCTGAAAGACATGGTGCGGGATCCCGCGTGGTATGGGGCGCTGGAAAGCCAGATGGCGCAGGCGGGGATTGCCATCGACACCAATCGCCGCGCAGCCCTGGCTCAATTGGCCGACGCCCAACGCGGGGCGGCAACGGCCTTTCCTGCGGCGGATCTGACGCTGACACATGCCGAAGGGGATTTGCCGGAGACGGAAGAAGATCTGCGGGCGGCCCTCGCCGATAATCGCAGTCGTGACATGGCCGCAGGACGTAGCCTCATCGGTCCGCATCGCGCTGACTTATATGGTGTTTACCGTGCCAAGGACGTACCGGCCAAGGATTGCTCCACCGGGGAGCAAAAAGCGCTTTTGGTCTCTTTGATCCTCGCCAATGCACGGGCGCTGGCGCGGGATTTCGGCGCGCCGCCCCTTTTGTTATTGGATGAGGTCGCTGCCCATCTGGATGCTGATCGACGCGCGGCCCTATATGATGAAATTGTGGGGTTGGGCGCGCAGGCCTGGATGACTGGCACCGGGCCGGAACTCTTCGAGACGCTCGGCTCCCGCGCCCAGTACATCGAGGTTTCCGAAACCGATGGCGTTTCCCGGATCGAGCCCCGGCAATGACCATCGGCTTGCCTGATCTGTTGCTCTACTCCGGCGCGCTGGTGATCCTCTTTCTCACCCCGGGACCTGTGTGGCTGGCGCTCATGGCGCGCGCCCTCTCTGGTGGGTTTCAGGCGGCCTGGCCACTTGCCCTGGGTGTCGCGGTTGGTGATATCGTCTGGCCGCTGGTGGCGATCCTTGGGATCTCGTGGATCCTGTCGATGTTCGATGTGTTCATGGCGGTGCTGCGCTGGGTGGCCTGTGGCGTTTTCATTGGTATGGGCGTGCTGTTGATCAAACACGCGCGGCAGAAAATCAGCACCGACAGCAGGCTGACGCGTCCCGGCCTCTGGCCCGGGTTCATGGCGGGGCTGGTGGCCATTCTAGGCAATCCAAAGGCGGTCTTGTTCTACATGGGCGTACTGCCCGGCTTCTTTGATCTGCGCAGCGTCTCGGTTTGGGACATCGCGGCCATCCTCGCGGTTTCTGTCGCGATCCCGATGATTGGCAACTTGATGCTGGCCGCTTTTGTCGGACAGGTCCGCTCAATTGTCACGGCGCCCCGGACACTGACCCGCATCAATATCACATCGGGCCTTTTGCTCATTCTGGTCGGTATGCTTATCCCCCTCATCTGACACAAAATATTGTGCCAATTGCGTGACATCCCGGCCTAAAAACCGTATAAAATAGCAAAAATACGAAGGTTTAGCGGCATGTCCGACAACGAGCAGACGCCAGAAGAATATGGCGCCGATTCTATCAAAGTTCTCAAAGGCTTAGAGGCTGTCAGAAAACGTCCCGGGATGTATATCGGGGACACCGATGACGGGTCGGGTCTGCACCATATGGTGTATGAGGTTGTCGACAACGGCATTGACGAGGCTTTGGCCGGGCATGCGGACGCGGTGACGGTCACAATCCACGAGGATTCCTCGGTTTCGGTGAGCGACAATGGCCGCGGCATTCCGGTGGGCATTCACGAGGAAGAGGGCGTTTCTGCGGCCGAAGTGATCATGACGCAGCTACATGCGGGCGGGAAGTTTGACAGCAACTCCTACAAGGTCTCCGGCGGTTTGCACGGCGTTGGCGTCTCCGTGGTCAACGCGCTCTCCGACTGGCTGGAGCTGCGCATCTGGCGCGAAGGCAAGGAGCACGTCGCACGGTTTGAGGGCGGGTTCACGACCAAACATCTGGAGGTCGTCGGCCCGACAGAAAAGACCGGGACCGAAGTGCGCTTCATGGCCTCGACCGAGACGTTTTCGAACCTCGAATACTCCTTCGACACGCTGGAAAAGCGGTTGCGTGAATTGGCGTTCCTGAATTCCGGCGTGCGGATCATTCTGGTGGATGAACGTCCGGCGGAGGCGCTGCGCTCCGAGTTGTTTTACGAAGGGGGCGTGAAAGAATTCGTCAAATACCTCGACCGCCACAAGGCCTCTGTCATGCCGGAGCCGATTTTCATCACCGGCGAACGCGATGACATCGGCGTCGAAATCGCCATGTGGTGGAACGACAGCTATCATGAAAGCGTGCTGCCCTTTACCAACAACATCCCGCAGCGCGACGGCGGCACCCATATGGCGGGCTTTCGCGGCGCGCTGACCCGCACGATCAACAACTATGCGCAATCCAGCGGCATTGCGCGGAAGGAAAAGGTCAGTTTCACCGGGGACGATGCGCGCGAAGGTCTGACCTGCGTTTTGTCGGTGAAAGTGCCGGACCCGAAATTCTCCTCCCAGACCAAGGACAAGCTGGTGTCCTCCGAAGTGCGGCCCGCCGTTGAAGGGTTGGTGAACGAGAAACTGTCTGAATGGTTCGAGGAGAACCCCAATGAGGCCAAGATCGTTGTGGGCAAAATCATCGAAGCCGCCCATGCCCGCGAGGCTGCGCGCAAGGCGCGGGACCTGACCCGGCGCAAGACGGCGATGGATGTGAACTTTCTGGCCGGCAAGCTCAAGGATTGCTCCGAAAAGGACCCGTCCAAGACGGAAGTTTTCCTGGTGGAGGGCGACAGCGCCGGGGGCTCCGCGCAGACCGGACGTGACCGGCAGACGCAGGCGATCCTGCCGCTCAAGGGTAAAATCCTGAACGTGGAGCGCGCCCGGTTTGACCGGATGCTGGGAAGCCAGGAGATCGGCAACCTTGTCATGGCCTTGGGCACCGGCATTGGCCGCGATGAGTTCAACATTGAAAAGCTGCGCTACCACAAGATCGTAATCATGACGGATGCGGATGTGGATGGCGCGCACATCCGGACGCTGCTGCTAACGTTCTTCTACCGGCAGATGCCGGAGCTGATCGAGAACGGGCATCTCTATATTGCGCAACCGCCGCTCTACAAAGTGTCGCGCGGAAAATCCGAGGTCTACCTGAAAGATCAGGCCGCGATGGAAGACTACCTGATCCAGCAGGGCATCGAGGGTGCGATGCTGAAACAGGGCAACGGCGAGGAAATCACCGGCGCGGACCTGTCCCGCGTGGTCGATCTGGCGCGGCAAATGCGCCGGGTGCTGGAGGCCTTCCCCACCCATTATCCGCGCCATATTCTGGAACAGGCCGCGATCGCAGGGGCTTTTGCACCCGGCGTCGTGGATGCCGATTTGCAGGGCACGGCGGATAAGGTGGCCGCACGTCTGAACCTGATCGCAGCGGAATATGAGCGCGGCTGGCAAGGGCGGATCACGCAGGATCATGGCATCCGGCTGGCGCGTATTTTGCGTGGTGTCGAGGAGGTCCGCACGCTGGATGGTCGCATCTTGCGTGGTGGCGAGGCCAAGCGCACCGGCAGCTTTACCCAGAGCCTGCAGGAGGTCTACAACCTGCCCGCAACACTGGTGCGCAAGGACCGGATGCAGTCGATCCTGGGGCCGATGGACCTGCTGGACGCGATCCTACAAGAGGGTGAAAAAGGTCTGTCACTGCAACGCTACAAGGGCCTTGGCGAAATGAACCCCGATCAGCTGTGGGAAACCACGCTGGACCCGGACGCACGCACGCTGTTGCAGGTGAAGGTGGACGATATGGCAGAGGCGGATGATCTCTTCACCAAGCTCATGGGCGATGTGGTGGAGCCGCGGCGCGAGTTCATTCAGAAAAACGCATTGAGCGTGGAAAATCTCGACTTCTGATCCGCAAGCCGACGGGTCCCCGGTCTAACAGCTGTAACGCGCCCTAGCTGTCCCGGAAGGCGCGGGTGAAGTAGTCCGTGAGCGGTTTCGCCAGATAGTTCAACGGTGACCGTTCCGCCGTCCTGATAAAGGCCTCGACCGGCATGCCGGGCAGCAGCACCTGCCCGCCCAGTTTTTCCATTTCCGTGTCGTCGGGTATGAGTTCCACCTGATAATAGGATACTCCCGTCGTCTCATCCGTAAACACGTCTGCCGAAAGCTTTGTGACCTGGCCATAAAGCTCCGGCGTCATCCGCTGATCGAAAGCAGCGAAGCGCAGGGTCGCGGTCTGCCCAAGGTGCACCTGATCGACGTGGATCGGATCAATCCGGGCCGAAACCACCATCGGCTGGTCTTGCGGGATGATATACATGATCGGTTCCGCCGGAGAGACCACCGCCTGCAGGGCAAAAACGCGGCTGCCGTAGATCACACCGCTGACCGGCGCGCGTAGATCCATGCGGGACAGCGTATCCCGCGTGCTGAGGCGTCGCTGTACCAGCTCAACCTCCTGGAATTGCAGATCGCGCAGGGTGGTGATCGCCTCTTCGCGCAGCCGGGTGGTCAAGGCGATGCGTTCGATGTTCAGCGCCGCGATCTGCCCGCGCAGCTGCGCCACACTCGCGGTCACGCTGCCAATCTCGCCCAAAAGACGCGCCTGTTCCCGTTGCAGGGCGGAAACGCGCGCGGCGGGTGACAGACCTTTTTCAAAAAGCGTCTGACTGTCGGTCAGCTCGGTTTCGATCAATTCCCTTTGTGTTTCAAAAGCCGAAAGCTGGGCCGTGGCCCCTTCGATCTGGTTTTCGGCCTGTGCGATCTGTTCGGAGATCTGTCCAGCGCTTTGCTTTAATGACGCAGCCCGCGCCGCAAACAACCGCGCCTGACCATCCACAAGCGACTGCACGGAGGGGTCCTGCGCGGCCATTTCCTGCAACTCTTCGGAGATCGGCAGCGCGCTCAACCCGTCACGTTCGGCCTGTAACCGCGCCTTGCGGGCAAGGACTTCAAAAAGCTGCCCTTCGATGATGGCCAGTTCAGAGCGCAGTTGCGTGTCGTCAAAGCGCAAGACCACATCGCCGGCTGCTACCTGATCGCCATCTTTCACCAAGAGGGCCCCCACAACACCGCCTTGCGGATGCTGCAAAACCTGACGGTTTGATTCCACCTGGATCATCCCGGGCGCGATGACCGCGCCGGAGATCCGTGCCTGCACGCTCCAGACCCCCAAAACACCGACAAGAACCACCAGCGCCAAAGCGCCAATCATCAGCGGACCGGTTGCCTTCCATTGGCGGATTTCACCTGGCGCATCGCTCACGATCTCTTCCCCTTCGCCAAAGAACTTTGAATGTCTTTCACATTGCTCACCAAGGATTTCAGCACCTCGTCGCGCGGTCCATCCGCCTTGATCCGCCCGCCATCGATGACCAGAAGCCGGTCACACTCCGAAATGGCCGAGGGTCGGTGCGTCATGATGATCACCGCGCGGTTGGTCGCCTTGAACTCGCGCACCGCGAGGTTCAGCGCCACGGAGCCATCATTGTCGAGCGCGGAGTTGGGTTCGTCCAGCAGCAGCAAGACGGGATCGCCGTAAAATGCGCGTGCCAGGGCGATACGCTGGCGCTGACCCCCGGACAGCTGGCTGTCGTCGCCCTGCACAACGGTCTTGTACCCATCGGGCAGCGACAGGATCATCTCATGCGCATTGGCACGTTTGGCGGCCTCGACCACCTTTGCCTCGTCCGGTGCGACGGACATGCGCGCGATGTTCTCCGCAATCGTCCCGGAAAAGAGCACAACATTCTGCGGCAAGTATCCGATATGCGTGCCCAGGACATCCGGGTCATATTGCTCCAGCGTGGCACCGCCAAAGCGCACCTCTCCGGCGGCCACCTGCGTGAGCCCCAATAGCGTCTTGGCCAGCGTCGTCTTGCCCGAGCCGCTTTTGCCGATCACACCCAGTGCCTCGCCCTCCCCAATGTAGAAGGACACGCCGCTGAGGGTCGGGAATTTCGCACCGGGGGCCACAACCGAAACACCCGCAAAAGACACATTAGCGTGTGGCACCGGCAAGGCATGGGTTTCTGGCTCCACCGGGGTTTGCTTGAGCAACTCGCCCAGCGACGTCCAGGCCGCGCGTGTCCGCTGAACCATGCCCCACTGCCCCAAGGCTTGTTGAACTGGTGCCAGCGCACGGCCCAGCAGGATCGAGCTTGCAATCATGGCGCCTGCAGTCACCTCGGCCTGAAGCACCAGATAGGCACCCAACGCCAGCATCGCCGACTGCAGAAAGAGCCGGAAGGACTTGCCCATCGAGGTGAACACACCGGTCCAGTCGCTGGATTTTATCGAGGATTCAAGCGCGGTGTCCCGCATGTCGTGCCAACGTGCGGCAACGGCGGCACTCATCCCTTGTGCCCGCACCACTTCTGCTGACCGTCGCGCCTGTTCTGCGAGACCATGCGCACGTTGGGACTTGCTTTGAGCTTCCAGTGTCTTGGAATTGGTGAGCCAGTTGTTGAGCAGCGTGATCACGATGAGAACCGCGCTGCCAAATACCGCCAACCAGCCAAGCCACGGATGGAAAATAAAGATGGCCCCGATGAAAAGCGGGGTCCATGGGATATCGAACAAGGCCATCATCACCGGCGATGCAAAAAGGGTCCGTACCGATTCCAGATCGCGCAGACCGCTTGCCGGTGCCGCTCTTTCCTTGGGTGAGAGTGCGCGTCTGAGCACCGCGTCAAAGACGCGATCGTCCAACTGTGACTGAAACCGTGCCCCGAAACGGGCCAGAACGCGCCCGCGCGCATAATCCAGAAACATCATCAGCCCATAGAGCGCACCAACGAGCAAAAACAGCGCCACCAGCGTTTCTTCGGAGCGTGATCCAAGCACGCGATCATAGACCTGCAGCATGAACAAGGGGCCGGTCAGCATCAGAAGATTCACAAAGACACTGAAGATGAACACCGCCCACAAAAGCCAGATGCCCGAACTGCGGGCGCGTCGAAGCTCGGCAAAGCCTGCAATACTGTTATTTTTCATTCATCCAAACCCAACGGCTCATGCTCACCGAGACTGACACTGCAAAAGGTCAAACGCGATATCGGCGATCTGTATGTTGTCATTCAATCCGTTCATGCTGCAGGAAAAGCGTTTTCTACAACCTCTGGTGCGTATTG
This sequence comes from uncultured Roseobacter sp., assembly GCF_947499265.1. Lineage (GTDB taxonomy): Bacteria > Pseudomonadota > Alphaproteobacteria > Rhodobacterales > Rhodobacteraceae > Roseobacter. Next base: position 363,692 of record NZ_CANMNK010000001.1, read on the forward strand.
TCGATTTATCGCGCCGTTGGCAATCTTTCAATTTTCGTGAGGCGGGCCTGAGAGGACGTTTACACCTGTTGTCGGCACAATATGGCCGCTGCATCCGAAATTGAATGCCATACAAAAGGCGCTTGCCGAAACTCGAAAGCCCACCGCCCCGCAATGTTCAAAGCCGATATGCTCTGAAACCTCAGGGGTTAATCATCAGCCCATTCGGGCATCGGCTTTTTGGCAATGAAAGCATCTATGCCGCGCTCGGTATCGCGGGCCATCATGTTGTCCGCCATGGTGGCGCCCGTATAGGCATAGGCTGACGCAAGATCCATATCGGCCTGATTGTAGAAGGCCTCTTTACCGATCTTGATCGCAATGGGCGCTTTGGAAACGATCTTGTCAGCCATTGCGCGCGTCGCAGCGGCCAATTCTTCCTGCGGCACCACGTGATTGATCAACCCGATTTCAGCGGCCCGCGCTGCAGGCTGAAACTCCCCCAACAGCAGCATTTCCATCGCCTGTTTCCGCGCGACATTGCGAGACAGCGCAACCATGGGCGTCGAGCAGAACAAGCCGATGTTCACGCCGGACGTCGCAAAGGTCGCCGTGTCCGACGCCACAGCCAGATCGCAGGTCGCAACCAGCTGGCAGCCGGCCGCCGTCGCTATGCCCTTCACTTCCGCGATCACCGGCTGCGGCAGATGGACGATGGACATCATCATTTTCGAGCACGTGGCAAAAAGCGCATTGAAGTAGGATTTACCGCCATCGGCATCTTGTCGTCGTGCCGTCATTTCTTTCAGATTGTGGCCCGCGCAGAAATGCGCCCCTGCCCCGCGCAGAATGACCACTTTGACAGATTGATCATGCGCGATTTGATCCAAAGCCGCCTGCAAGGCGGACAGCATCTCTTCTGACAGCGCGTTCAGCGATTTGGGCCGGTTCAGGGTGACCGTGGCAATACCGTCTGAACGGTCCAGCACGACAGGCGCATCAACAGTTTCCACTTTGGACCCCCCGGGTTTGATCTCGCGTTGATCGCATCAAAGCTGGAAACGGGTCGGGCCTGCAAGCGAAATTGCTATTGCCCGGGGACGGTACCCTGCTTTGGTGTTTCCTGATCAATCGTGCGCGCGCCAGATCCGTCCCACAGGCTGTGGGGCACGGGGTCTTTTGCTTTCAGCAGGAACAGATAGGCAATCTGCCTATAGGACCGATAGGCATATCCACCGTTTCGTTCGAGAAATGCAGCGCGGCGTGCGGCGTAATAGGGCTGCAATTGATACCAGGGCATCCGTGGAAAGGCATGGTGCACCGCGTGCAGGTTGTTTTTCAGAAACAGAAAGGACAGCAGCCCGCGATCCTCAATAATCACGCTCCTGCAGCGCGCTTTTTCGTGGGCGCGATGCTCCAGAAAGGTGCGGATTTTCAGGACGGACAGGCTGACATAGGCACAGAGCAGGTAAAGCCAAACCGGCATATCTGCGGCCAGAATCCACCAGATGCCAACACAGGCGAGGCCACCGGCATGAAAGATATATGCTTCTCTAATAGAGCGGTTTCCCTCCAGAATCGCCATGACGTCCTGCTTATAGAAAAGCGCCGTCGAAATTGCCGGGCCGACAATCACGCGCCCGAGCAGAGTGTTATTCCATTTGTAGAGCGCGCGCCGGGGCAGGTTCCACCGGGCCCAAACCGCGGGATCAATAAAATTGCTCTCCGGATCGTCATAAGGGTCGGTCAGAGCCGGGTCATGATGATGGGCAAGATGGGTGTCGCGAAACCTCAGGTAGGGAATGGCAAGGCCAAGCGCCGGGAACACCAATGCCGTATTCAAGGTCGTGTTTTGGAAAGGATGACCGTGCAGAACCTCGTGGTTGAGCGAGGAGTAGAGGGTCAGCGAGAGCGCCAGAAGGATACCGCTGCCCCAGGGGCCGATCACATCATATGTTGTCGTGGAAAGTGCAAAGCCGGTGTAGCAAAGTACTGCGATGAAAACCGTGGGCCATTCAATCTGCCGGAGGCCAGGTGCTGCAGGGGTCGCCAATTTATCCCGTCCTGTCAATGGGTTTGCTGTTTATCAATGTCCGAGGAGAAGTTTGACAAACCACGACGCTGCCGCAAGAGCGTGAATTTGTGAAAGATACATTACATTCGTCACGATTTAACGATTTCGTTGTGAATATGCACTTTTGGTGTATTAACATGACATGGATAAGCGTGATCTCTCCGCCATGTTCAAAGAACGTCTCGCACAGGTGCTGAGCTCTCACCCCGCTGGCAAGGGTCATTTTCTGCGAGAGGTGGGCATGGATCGCTCCGCGCTAAGCCAATTTCTGAACCCGGAGCTCGACCGCCTCCCCCGCGCAGAAACGCTGCGCCGCATTGCCCGGGTGAGCGGTGTTTCGGTGGATTGGCTGCTTTGTCTTGAAAACGCGCCGGAAGGGCGGCAGGAGGTCGCAGAAAGCGTCCAGATTGAAAAGGCTGTGCAGGCCGATGGCTCCACGCCGCTGGATCAATGGCGTAGTGCGGCAGCGGGGTTCAAACTGCGCTACGTGCCCTCCACCCTGCCCGATATGGTCAGCCTCGCGCCGGACGCCGATGCGGATGTTTCCGATGCGCGTGGCGGCGGTGTGGAGAATGTGCTGGGGCGCATTTCCCTGGACGATATGGACGTGGAAATCGCCATGCCCGTACAAACCCTGCGCGATTTATCCGCCCGCACCGGCCTTTGGCGCGGCGCAGATGCCCAGCAGTGCCGGGCGCAGCTGACCTATATGGCGCGGGTGTGCAAGGAAAACTATCCCGCCTTGCGCCTGCACCTCTACGACGGGACCAAGACGTTTTCCGCGCCCTTTACCGTTTTTGGCAAACAACGCGTCGCCCTCTACATCGGTGACGCCTATCTAGTCGTCAGCAGCCCGGATCAGGTGAAAGGTTTTGCCAAGCAATTTGACCGATTGGTACGACAGGCTGTGATCGGATCCGACCGGGTGCATGAATTGCTGACCGAACTGGCGGGCGAGGTTCGCGGTTAGTTTTGCGCCGCCATGACCGCACGTGCGATCACGATCTTCTGCACGTCTGAAGCGCCCTCATAGATGCGTAAAGATCTGATTTCACGATATAATTTTTCGGTAATACCGCCGGTGCGGACACCTTCGCCGCCATGCAATTGCACTGCCTTGTCAATGACAACCTGCGCCTGATCGGTCGAGAACAGCTTGGCCATCGCGGCTTCCCGGCTGACCCGTTCCGCTCCCATATCCTTGGCCCAGGCGGCCCGGTAGACCAGCAGTGCCGCCGCATCGACGTCAAGCGCCATGTCGGCGATATGCCCCTGCACCATCTGAAGGTCGGCAAGCGGGGCACCGAAGAGTTCGCGCTCCTTGACCCTGCTGAGAGAGGCATCAAGCGCCCGCCGCGCAAAGCCCAACGCCGCGGCCGCCACGGTGGAGCGGAAGACATCAAGCACCGACATCGCGATCCTGAAGCCGTCACCGGGCGCGCCAATTATCGCGTCGGCATCCAGCCGGACATCCTCAAAAGACAGGCGCGCCAAGGGATGCGGCGCCATCACATCCAGCCGCTCCGCCACGCTCAGGCCCGGCGTGTCCGCAGGCACCAGAAAGGCAGACAGTCCTTTCGCCCCCGCCGCTTCGCCCGTGCGGGCGAAAACCGTGTAGAGATCGGCGATGCCACCGTTTGAGATCCAGGTTTTCTCCCCGTTCAGGCGGTAACCATTGCCATCCCTTTCGGCCCTCATCTCCATGCTTGCGACATCCGAGCCCGACTTTGGCTCCGACAAGGCAAATGCAGAAAGCGCGCTGCCTGCGCGGGTTTTGTTGAGCCATGTGCGCTGCGCATCACTGCCGAAAAGAGACAGGGCGCCGGTTCCAAGACCCTGCATCGCGAAGGCAAAATCGGCCAGACCATCGTGGCGGGCAAGTGTTTCACGGATCAGGCACAGACTGCGCACATCCAGCCTGCCGGGCGCTGTGGGATCAATTGCGGAATGCTCAAGCCATCCCGCCTCCCCCAGCATCGCGACCAGCGAAATACACGCCTTGTCAGTATCCGTGTGATCGACATTGGACAGTGAGGCCTCGCACCACGCCTCCAAATCAGAGGCCAGCGCGCGGTGGTGGTCCTCAAAGAACGGCCATGACAGAAAAGACGTATCCGGCATGGCTCAATCCCCCTCAAACACGGGTTTTTCCTTGGCGACAAATGCCTCATAAGCGCGCCGAAAGTCCTGCGTTTGCATGCAGATCGCCTGGGCCTGGGCCTCGGATTCAATCGCCTGATCAAGCGTCATTGACCATTCCTGATTGAGCATCGTCTTGGTCATCATATGCGCGAAATTGGGTCCTTCGGAAATGCGCTGCGCCAGTTTCCGCGCCTCTGCGAGCAAATCATCCGCTGGCACGAGCCGGTTGAAAAACCCCCACGCTGCCCCCTCCTCTGCGCTCATCGCACGACCCGTATACAAAAGCTCCGCCGCCCGCCCCTGCCCGATGATCCGCGGCAGCATGGCACAGGCGCCCATATCGCATCCAGCCAGACCCACACGGGTAAAGAGAAATGCGGTTTTCGCCTGCGCCGTGCCCAGCCGCAGATCGGACGCCATGGCGATGATGGCCCCGGCCCCGACACAAATGCCGTCGACGGCGGCGATGATCGGTTTGCCACAATGCAACATCGCCTTGACCAGATCACCGGTCATGCGGGTGAACCGCAAAAGGTCTTTCATATCCATCTCGACGAGCGGACCGATGATGTCATGAACATCGCCGCCCGACGAAAAATTACCACCGTTCGAGGCAAATACGACCGCTGTTGTTTCATCATCATATTGCAGCGCGCGGAACCAGTCGCGCAATTCGGCATAGCTATCGAAGGTCAGCGGGTTTTTTCGGTCTGGCCGGTCCAGCACGACAGTGGCAACGGTCCCGTCCCGCGTCAGTTTAAAATGGTCAGGCATCAGTCTTCCGCCTCCAGTTTCTCCGTGATCCGACCCAGCCGGGTGTGCACCGTGCTCAGGCCCTGCGCGCCGATGGGTGAAAAAAGCTCATCAACCCAAAGCTCGTGCACCGCAGCCATTTCATCGAACATCTCACGGCCCTGCGCAGTCAGCAGGACCCGCATGGCGCGCCTGTCGCCTTCCACACTGCGCCGTTCCGCCAGACCGTCCGCTTCCAACCGATCCACGATCCCGGTGACATTGCCGTTGGAAACACGTAGCACGCCCGACAGATCGCTCATCTTCATACCCGCGTCCGCGCGGCGGAGCGCCGCCATGACATCAAACCGGGGCAACGTGATGTCCCAGCTTTGCCGCATCCGTTCGCGCAATTCCGCCTCGATCATGCGGGTGACCTTCAGCATGCGCAGCCAGACACGCAGACGGTCCTTGCTCAGATCAGACGGGATTTTTCCTGGCTCGCTCACATGACTTCTCCGCCGGATATTGAAATGGACTGGCCGGTGATGGCGCTGGCCCCCGGCCCGGCAAGCCAGGCGACCGCATCCGCGACCTCTTGCGGCTGGACAAACCGACCCTGCGGGTTGGTCGCGGTCAGCGCCTGTGCCGCTTCCGCTGTGCTGCGGCCGGTCTTTGACACGATGTTGTCGATGGACGCGCTCAGCATCGGTGTTTCGGTAAAGCCCGGACATACCGCGTTGACCGTGATCCCGGTGTGCGCCAGCTCCAATGCCAAGGATCGGGTGAGCCCGATCACGGCATGTTTCGCCGCAGAATAGGCACTCACATAGGCATATCCCTTCAATCCCGCGGTGGATGCGACCGATATCAGGCGACCGGTGCTTGCGGTTTTCATCGCACCAAGGGCGGCGGAATAAATGTTGAACACGCCAAAGAAATTGACCGACAGCATGTCCTGCACATCGTCGACGGTCATCTTAGAGAAGGGTTTGGACAGGGATGTGCCCGCATTGGCAACAACGATGTCCGGCCCCTCTGCCGCCGCGATCATCGCCGCGCAGTCGCTCGCATCTGTCACATCGCCCACGATCATCTGCATGGTGTCGTGCTGCGATGCCAGGGCGTGCAAGGGGTCCGCACGTCTGCCCGTGATCCAGATCTGCGCCCCCTCCGAGGCCAGCCTTGCGGCAATCGCCGCGCCCACACCGGTGCCGCCCCCCGTGACCAACGCGCGTTTTCCGGACAGGTCGCTCATACCTTGACCTCGGATGTCATCGCGTCCTTATCCGCAAGCCGCCATGCCTGATCGCGCCCGGGAATATAGGGATCGGGCCATTTTTCCGCGCGATCCCCCAGCGTCGTTGCGGCCCGAAGCAGCCAATAAGGGTCGGCCAGGTGCGGGCGCGCCAGACAGACAAGATCCGCACGGCCCGCCATCAGGATGGAATTGACATGATCCGGCTCGAATATATTGCCCACCGCCATCGTGACCATCCCGGCCTCGTTGCGGATACGGTCGGAAAACGGCGTCTGGAACATGCGCCCGTAGACCGGTTGCGCGGCGACCGACGTCTGCCCCGCCGATACGTCACAGATGTCCACGCCATGATCCTTGAAAGCCGCAGCAATCGCCACGGCGTCTTCGGGCGTCACGCCCTGATCCCCAACCCAGTCGTGGGCAGATATGCGCACCGACATTGGGCGGGCGTCCGGCCAGACGGCCCGCATTGCATCAAAGACTTCCAGCGGGTAGCGCAAGCGGTTTTCCAGCGTGCCGCCGTAGTCGTCATCGCGCGTGTTCTGCAGCGGCGTGATGAAGCTGGAAATCAGATAGCCGTGGGCTGCGTGCAGTTCGATCATGTCGAACCCGGCGCGGGCGGCCCGCTCCGTTGCCTCGACAAACTGCGCTTTGACCGCGTCCATATCGGCGCGGGTCATCGGGCGGGGCGTGGCATTTCGATCCGACCAGGGCACGTCCGAGGCGGCAATCAGGGGCCAATTATCATCAGCCAATGGTGCGTCCATCTCCTCCCATCCCAGCTGGGTGGACCCTTTGGCGCCGGAATGTCCCAACTGTAGGCAGATCTTTGCGTCGGTCTCTGCGTGCACAAAATCCACAATGCGTTTCCACGCGGTTTCCTGGGCGTCGGAATAGAGCCCCGGGCATCCCGGCGTGATGCGCCCGGTGTCACTGACACAGGTCATTTCCGTATACACAAGACCCGCACCACCCTTCGCACGCTCTCCGTAGTGGATCAGATGCCAGTCGGTCGGCAGCCCGTCCACCGCTTTGTATTGGGCCATTGGCGAGACAACGACCCGGTTTTTGAGCGACATGCCCCGCAGTTTGAAGGGTGCAAACATGGGATGCCGCGCGTCGGCATTACTGCTGACCCCGGCCTGGGTCTGGAACCACTTTTCCGCGGCACCCAGCCAGTCCGCATCGCGTTCGCGCAGATTTTCGTGACTTATCCTTTGGGATCGCGTCAGCAGCGAATAGTTGAACTGTACCGGATCCAGATCAAGGTAGCGCTCGACCTCTTCGAACCATTCCAGTGAATTGCGTGCGGCAGACTGAAGCTTCAACACCTCTACCCGGCGCTCATCTTCGTATTTCTGGAAGGCCGCTGCCATATCGGTTTCATTTGTCACGTAGTCGGCCAGAGCGATCGCGGATTCCAACGCGAGCTTTGTCCCGGACCCGATGGAAAAATGTGCTGTGGCTGCCGCATCGCCCATCAGCACCACATTTCGGTGATGCCATTTTTCACACAAGACACGGGGGAACTTGATCCACGCCGACCCGCGCACATGATTGGCATTCGACATCAAGGCATGACCGCCCAGATATTTTTCGAATATCTTTTCGCAGGTGGCGATGCTTTGCTCTTTCGACATCTTGTCGAAACCCCAGCGATCATAGGTCTCCTGCGCGCATTCAACGATGAAAGTCGCCGTGTCAGGGTCGAATTGATAAGCATGCGCCCAGACCCAGCCATGCTCCGTTTTCTCGAAAATGAAGGTAAAAGCGTCGTCGAATTTCTGATGTGTCCCGAGCCAGGTGAAGGGGCATTTGCGGATGTCCACATCCGGTTTGAAGTGCTCTGCAAATTCCATCCGTGTCCGGGAATTCAGACCGTCAGACGCCACAACCAGATCATAGTCACGGGCGAGATCAGCCGCGCCTTTGACCTCAGCCTCAAACCGCAGATCAACGCCTAGGGCGCGGGCACGCTCCTGCAACAGCAGCAACAGTTTCTGACGCCCGATGCCGCAAAAGCCGTGACCGGAGGATACCGTCTGATGCCCGGCATGGATGACCGAAATATCGTCCCAATAGGCAAAATGCGCGCGGATCATTTCCGCGCTTTCAAGGTCGTTGTCCGCAAGGTTGGCAAGGGTTTCATCCGACAGCACAACCCCCCAGCCAAAGGTGTCATCCGCCTTGTTCCGTTCGAAAACCACGACCTCATGCCCCGGATCGCGCAGCTTCATCGAAATTGCGAAGTAAAGCCCCGCGGGCCCACCGCCCAGACATGCAATTTTCATGGCCGACACCCGTGAATGATTCATCTACGGTGAGCGTAGCGGAACCTTGATTTGTTTCAAGTATGAAATTTTCATATTTGAAATTAATCGGAGGCCTTGAGGTACCCCTGCATGCGCGCGCGAATTTCGTCTGACCAAGGGACCGGTCGCCCGGTCGCCATATCGACCGAGACCAGAACAGGGGTTGCGGTCATGCGCAACTCCTCGCCGCACATGGCCTTGATGTGGAGATGCGCCGAGGTCCGCCCGAGCTTTTCAACATGCAGCGTCCAGACCAAAACGTCGCCCATATGGCTGGGGGCAGAAAATTCCGCGCCGATAGAGACGGTCGGCACACCGTAGCCCTTTTCCAGATGCATCTGTGAAAAGGAGTGCTTCAACCCAACCTCGTGCCATTCTTCGACCGTCTGGTTCACCATTTCGAAATAGCGCGGGTAAAAGACGATGCCTGCCGGATCGCAATGCTGGAACAGGACCTTGATCGTATGTCGGAAAATCTGGCTCATGGCCGTAACCTGACGCTTCTGCCCGGCGCGTCAAGGGCGCACCCCGTCAGCTGTCGGATGCAAGATCGGCCAGGATCGGGCAATCCGGTCGGTCGTTGCCGGCACAGGCCGCAATCAGATGCGAGAGCGTATCGCGCATCTGCCCTAGTTCCGCGATCTTCTGGTCAATCTCTGCCAGGTGCTCCTGCGCCAGGGCTTTGACGTCGGCGCTGGCCCTGGTTTGGTCATTGTAGAGACGCAAAAGGCTGCGGCAGGCTTCGATGCCAAACCCCAGGGATCGTGCGCGCCCCAGAAACGCAAGCTTGTGCAGATCCGCCTGAGAAAACTGACGGTACCCGTTGGCGCCGCGTCCCGGTGAAATCAGATCGATATCTTCATAATAGCGGATCGTCTTGACCGGCAGACCGGTACGCTCCGCGACATCGGAAATGTTCATGCCGTCCTCCTGTTCAACCCGCGCAGACGCAATGCATTGCTGAGCACAAAGAGGCTGGAGAGCGCCATCGCCCCCGCCGCCAGTTCCGGGGAGAGCAAGATGCCGTAGCTGGCATAAAGCGCCCCGGCGGCCACCGGAATCAGCGCGGTGTTGTACCCGAATGCCCAGAAAAGATTTTGCTTGATGTTGCGCATGGTGGATTTCGATACCGTCAATGCCGTTACCACCCCATCCAGATCACCCGACATCAACACGACGTCAGCCGCCCCAATCGCGATATCCGTGCCCGTCCCAATGGCGATGCCCACATCGGCAGAGGCCAGCACCGGGGCGTCGTTGATGCCATCACCGACAAAGGCGATCTTCGGATGGTGTTGGCGCAGATCGCTGAGCGCTGCGGTTTTTCCCTCCGGCAGGACGCCCGATGTAATGGTGGTGATCCCAAGCACACGCCCAACGGCCTCCGCGGTCTCAGGCCGGTCACCGGTGATCATGGCCACTTCGAGACCCTGCGCCTGGAGCCTGGCAATCGTATCGCGGGCGTTGGGCTTGATCTCATCCGCGACAGCAATCAAGGCCGCCGCTTTGCCGTTCAGCGCCGCGAAAAACACGGTGGCGCCCGTGCCCGCAAGGACGTGTGATTGCGCCTCGAAGGCGTCCAGATTGACGTGATTTTCCTGCATCAACCGCGCCGTTCCGACCACAACCGTCTGACCCGCAACGTTGCCTTTGACACCCATTCCACCAACGGCGGTGACATCTGTGGCCGGGTGCAGGGCGCAGCCTCGTTCTGCGGCGGCCTCAATGATCGCATGTGCAATGGGGTGTTCTGCGCGGGCTTCAACACTGGCGATCAAGCCGAGCACGTGATGTTCTTCGAACCCATCCGCAACCTGAAACGCGCTGAGTTTCGGCTTGCCCAGCGTCAGAGTGCCGGTCTTATCAAAAGCAATCAGATCGACGTCCGCCAGCGCCTGCAGTGCGTCGCCCTTGCGGAAAAGCACGCCCAGCTCTGCCGCACGCCCGGTGGCAACCATGATCGACGTGGGCGTGGCCAGCCCCATGGCACAGGGGCAGGCGATGATCAGAACCGCCACCCCCGCGACCAGCGCATGCGAGGCCACCGGCGCGGGCCCAAAGGCCAACCACGCAAAGACGGTCAGCGTCGCCAGCGCAAGGACGGCGGGCACAAACCAGAGCGTCACCCGGTCCACAAGCGCCTGTATCGGCAGCTTGGCCCCCTGCGCATCCTGCACCATCCGTACGATGCCCGACAGCACCGTATCCTCGCCCACATGGGTTGCGCGCAATGTCAGGCTGCCGGGTCCGTTGAGCGTACCGCCGGTGACCGGATCGCCGGGGGATTTCGCAACGGGCAGCGGCTCGCCGGTGATCATGCTCTCATCCACATGGCTGCTGCCTTCGGTGATGGTCCCATCCACCGGCACGCTTTCACCCGGACGCAGCACCACGGTGTCTCCGCTTACAATGTCTTCGACGGCGACGGTTTCGGTACGGCCCGCCCGGATCACATGCGCCGTCTTCGGTCTGAGGCGGAGCAGGGACTTGATGGCGGCCCCGGTGCGGCCCTTTGCCCGCGCTTCCAGCCATCTGCCCAGCAGGATAAACACCACGATCACGGCGGCCGCTTCGAAATAGACCGCCTGCGCGGTGCTTGGCAAAACCTGTGGCACCAGCAGCACGCAAAGCGAAAACAGATAGGCCGCCGAGGTACCCAGCGCCACAAGGCTGTTCATATCAGGCGTGCGTTTCAGAAGTGCGGGAAAACCGTTCCGGTAGAATTGTTGGCCCGGGCCTGCAAGGATCAGCGTTGTCAGGATGCCCTGGATCCACCAGCTGGTCTGCACCCCAATGGTCTGCATGATGAGATGGTGAAACCCCGGGATCATATGCCCGCCCATTTCCAGCACGACAACCGGGGCGGCAAGCAGCCCGGCGATCATCGTCTGGCGGCCAAGATCCTGTGCCGCCTGCGCGCGCTTTTCGTCCTGCCCGCCCCGCGCCTGCACGACCTGCGCGGGATACCCGGCATCCGTCGCCGCCCGGGCGAGGGTTTCCGCATCGACCTGGCCTGCCTCCAACGCAACTGTGGCCTCTTCGGTCGCCAGATTGACCGACACGTCCAGGACACCGGGCACCTGCGCCAGCGCTTTATCGACACGGCCCACGCAAGAGGCGCAGGACATTTTCTCAACCGACAGGGTGATGGTTTGGGAATCGAGCACGGCTCTGGCCTCGCAACAGGGTCACGCGGCAGATATAGGGGTTCCAGTTACTGGAGGGTCAAGCCTTAAACCTGTTTTTCAGGTTCCTTGACCTCGGTGTCCTCTTCAGAGGGCAGAAGTTCCGCATCTTCAATGCTGTCTTCTGTTGGCGTTTCATCTGCGGCAACCTCGGTGTCATCCTCAATAGTCCCGACAATCAAGGGCAGCATTTGCACGCCCCCAGGCATCGCCACTTCGGAGGCAGGCGGTCTTTTCCACGCCAGCGTGTCGAAGCTTTCACAGTTTTCGCAGATTGGCGCCCATTCCGCGTGAATATGCTGGCAATTGTCGCAAATCCATTGCGGACCACGCGACACGGTCACCGCCCGCGCCAGCCAGCCGCGCACGATGGTATCGGCAGCCCCTTCGCCGCGTTCGATTGCTGCCATCAGGGTGACAGACCGCGCCGTCGGATCGGTTTCCACCAGATCACCCAGCGCCCGGCGGGCTTCGGGGAAGTCCTCATTCGCAATGTGCAATTCGGCCAGCAGCATCCGCGTTTCAGGATCATTCATATTGGTTCTGGTCAATGCGATGAAACGTTTGATCCGCTGCGGTGGTGTCTCATCCGGCTCGATGGCTGCGAAAGCTGCCGCCAGATCCGGATGTGGCGAGGTCTCCCATGCCTTTTTCAACAGACGTGTCGCAAGCCGCGGCTTGCCCTTCTCGATGTAGCTCTGCGCCGCCATCACGGCCGCCGGGATCAGATCAGGTGAGAGCTTGTTGGCCTCAATCGCCTTTTCCTGCATCTCGATCGTGCTGCCGCCGTCAATGATGTCCTTGGCTTCCGACAAGGCCAGCACCGCATCGCGACGCTTGTGCACATCCCGGGGCAGGCTGCCGTGTTTGAGCTTCGCACTCAACGTTTGCCGCGCCCCTGACCAGTCTTCTTTTTGCGCTTGCAGACGCAACAGCACGTCCTGGGTTTCTTCATGCTTGGGCTTGATGGCAAAGGCCCGCTCCGCCAGCTTCAACGCCGTCTCGGTATCACCATCGGCCAGCTTTTGTTTCAGGATCCCGCGCACGCCGACAAAGCGGGTCGCGTCATTTGTGACCAGCTTTTTGTAGGTCTCTTCCGCCTTGCGCCGGTCCCCCGCCAGTTCTGCGGCCTGCGCGGTCAGCAGATTGGTCAGTTCGGGCTTGTTCAGATAGCGCTCCGCCTTGGCGGCCTTGGTCATCGCAAGCCGCCCCTCACCGCTGGCCAGCGCCATCAGCCCTTCGGACAGGGCATCAAACCCTTTGCGCTCCCGGTTGCGGTCAAAATAACGCGACAGCGCGGTTTCGTCGCCGTTCAGGAATCGCAATGTCGCAATCAGCAGGGACAGCAATTTCAGCAGCACCCAAACGGTGACCACCAGGGCAACAACCGCCAGCACCGATTGCAGCGGGCCAAAGGTATATTCGCTGCCCATCACGGTGACCTGAACGCCACCTTCGCTTTCCAGAAGATACCCCGCCCCCAATGCAAGCAAAGCCACGGCTGCGACAAACAGGATGATCTTAATAAGGGACCAGAGCATAATAATGTCTTTCTTAATTAACCGTCAGGCTATCCGCCAAATTCTGAGCGGCTTCACGTGCAGTCTGGCGGGCTTTGGCACCCTCCAACCAGTCTTGCATGGCTGTTTTGGACGCATCAGGCAGCGCGTCAAGCTCGGCCAGAGCCTCATCAAGGCTCCCGGCTTTCACCGCCGCCTCGGCGCGCGAGAGCACCGCATCGGGGTCGCTGCCTTCGCGCGGCGTTACCGACCTGGCGCTCAACTGACGCCGCAAAAACCCACTGATACCGGACACTTCGGTCTCGGGCACCTCGGCACGTGCCGCCGCCAGACCAGCCCGCGCTGCATCGGGGAAGTTTTCCCGCAGCATGGCCATGCTGGGTACGCCTTCAATCGCCGCCGCGCGCAACGCCTCCGGGACCTCCACCGGGGTCACCTCTTCAAGCGCGCCCAGCGCCGGCTCAAAAGCTTCGCCGCTCTCGACTGCTGTCACGACACGGGTCAGCGCCGCTTGTGCCAGGATGCGTTCGGCCTCGGCAGTCGCCCTTGCTTCCTCTTCGCTGATCTGCGCCTGCAGGGCCTCCACCGCCGACTGAAGGGCGGAAATCTCTTCGCTGTTGTCAGCAGGTTGTTGAATGACCGTCTCCACGGTTTCTGCAGGCCGCGCCTCAAGAGCGGCAAGGCGTTCGGTCAGTTCTGTGATGCTTGTCTGCAGCCCCTCCAGATCGGATACTGCGGTTTGCAATTCAGTTACCGCATCCGGCAGCGCCGTGTCCGGGGTCGCCGATTCGAGGTCTTCGACGCGCGCGATAAGCTCGACATTGGCCTCTGCCAGCGTCGAGGTCTGTTCCACAAGCGGGGCCAGATCAACAGATTGCCGTTGCATGGCGCCCGGTAAATAGGCCTCCAGCTGATCCCCGCGGCCAGCAATAAAGCCAAGCAACGCCGCAATGACACCGCCAAAGACCGCGGGCCACATGGAGCCGGTTTTCTCAACGGGTGGGGGCGTGGGCTTTGGTTGCTCTTCAACAACCTCTTCGACGGGTTCCTCTTCGCGCGCCGCGATTTCCTCGGGCGTTGGCTCCACCGCGTCGATATCTTCTTCCAGAGGTTCCGCTTCAATTTCTTCGGTCAGCGGGTCGTCGGAAGGCTCCACAGTCTCGTCGAGAGGATCGGAAACATCCCTATTTTCGGGAATTTCTTCATTTTTGGGAATTTCTTCGCTCGGCGCATCCACCGGTTCGTCAAAGATGGTACCTTCCAGCGGTGCATCGTCATCTACCGGTGTTTCGGCGATTTCAGGGGGCGTTTCCGGCGTCTTAGAAGCTGCAATTTCGTCAGCCTCATTTTCAGGCACAGCTTTTTCCGGTTTTTTTGCTTTTGCCAAAACATCCACCCTTTTCGAATCTGCCACACGGGCACCCTCGATCAACCTTACTCGCGCATACCTCGCCTCTCAACCCAAGCTGATGCGCGACACCAGCTTTTCAAGAGCATGAATCATCGCCTTGGCGGTGGGCTTAGCAGCGATTTCCAAATGCGCCGCGGGCAAAACCGCAAGCGGATCTGCGACGGCGGCGCTCAGGGCAATCAAATGGGGGGCCGCGTTTTGCGGACAGTTTTCCGCGAACTGTTCCGCCGTGCGTGGTGAAAAAACGGGCACAATGACAGGCGTTGCAGCCGTCAGGACCGTCAATGCAGCATCGGTCAGACCCGTTTTCCTCTGATCATAGAGCGCGACACGATGGGCATTGATCCCGGCGCGGCGTAAATCTTCGCAAATGTTGGCGCGCACGTGCACGCCGGACAGATGCCAGATCGTCACGTCAGGTGGTTGCGCCAGCAAGGCTTTGGTCAGGTCCCGGGCGGTCTCCCCCATGAACAGGCTCTGCCAACCGGCATCAGCCGCGGCGCGCGTTGTCGCCTCTCCCAGACAATAGGCCCGCCTGCCCTGCCCGTCCGGCGCAAAGCGCACCCCATTGGACGAGGTAAAGATCACCGCGTCCCCGTCACCAAGCGCCAAGGTGGTGTCGCACCGGGTGATTTCGATCAAGGGGCTGTGGATCACTTGCAACCGGCACTGCAGCACGTCCGGCATCTGACCGACGAAGCGTTCGTTTGAGCCGCTGGGCCGCGTCATGATAACCGGTATGCGGGTGGCACCCATGAATGACCCTCAGCATTGTTTGCGACCAATTACGGTGTTACCTGCGGTCAAAGACGCATGCAACGGGGTCACGCCTTGGCACACTCTCTGACAGTTCTCGGCCTGGAAAGCAGCTGCGACGATACCGCAGCGGCCGTTCTGCGCCGCGATGATACCGGCGAGACCACCATTCTGTCGTCGGTTGTTCACGGTCAATCCAGCCTGCACGCGGACTTCGGTGGCGTTGTACCGGAGATCGCCGCGCGCGCGCATGCGGAGATGCTGGATATTTGTGTCGAAGAGGCTCTAACACAGGCGAATACGTCGTTGCATGACGTGGACGCGATTGCGGTCACGTCTGGTCCGGGTCTGATCGGTGGCGTCGTTTCCGGCGTGATGTGCGCCAAGGGGCTTTCCGCTGCGATCGGGGCACCGCTCTACGGGGTCAATCATCTGGCAGGCCACGCGTTGACGCCGCGCATGACGGATGATGTCAGCTACCCCTATCTGATGCTGCTTGTTTCCGGCGGACACTGCCAGTTTCTGATTGCCCACGGCCCGGATGCGTTTCAGCGCTTGGGGGGCACAATCGACGACGCGCCGGGCGAAGCCTTTGACAAGGTCGCGCGGTTGGTGGGCTTGCCACAACCGGGCGGGCCTTCGGTGGAACATGCGGCACTTTCGGGGGATCCGCTGAATTTCCCACTGCCACGCCCACTGTTGGATCGTCCCGGATGTGACCTGTCGTTCTCGGGTTTGAAAACCGCTGTTCTACGCACGCGTGACCGTATCATTGAGGAACACGATGGATTGCCCGAGCAAGCCCGTGCCGATCTCTGCGCTGGCTTTCAAGCCGCAGTGGTTGACGTTCTTTCAGAAAAAACGCGCCGCGCATTGGGCACTTACCTTCAAAACAACCCGTCCAAACCAACGCTTTGCGTGGCCGGTGGTGTTGCCGCAAACAAGGCCATTCGATCAGAGTTAGAAACTGTTTCAAAGGCGTTTGGGGCGCAATTCGTAGCCCCGCCCATCGCGCTATGCACGGATAACGCGGCGATGATCGCCTTTGCCGCCATCGAGCAAATGGGCGTCCACCCGGCAGATGATCTGACGCTTTCCGCGCGCCCACGATGGCCACTGGACCAAACCAGCCCCGCGATGTTGGGAAGCGGCAAGAAAGGCGCAAAAGCATGAGCATTTCCGTCCTGGGCGCCGGTGCTTTTGGCACAGCACTTGCCATTTGCCTGTCCAAGGCCGCGCCTGTCACGCTCTGGTCGCGCGATGACGATCATGCGCGTGAAATGCGTAAAGGTCGGGAAAATGCCCGACGGTTGCCGGACCATCCCTTTCCAGACGATCTGACAATCACCGCATCACTGCCCGAGGCCTGCGATGCCGATGTGGTGCTCCTGGCGGTGCCGATGCAACAATTACGCCCCTTTGTCGCGGCACATGCCGAGTATCTGCAGCGCAAAACGCTGGTCGCCTGCTGCAAGGGAATGGACCTTGAAAGCGGCGCGGGACCGTTGGAAGTGCTGGCCGGGCACCTGCCCGAGACCACCAGCGCGCTGTTGACCGGACCAAGTTTTGCCAATGACATCGCCGCCGGTCTGCCCACGGGGCTGACGCTTGCCTGTGCCGATGAAAACACCGGTCGGGCATTGCAGCACCAGCTTTCTACACCCTCCCTGCGCCTCTACCGAACAACGGATACGATCGGCGCATCGCTGGGTGGCGCGCTTAAGAATGTGATCGCTATTGCCTGCGGGGCAGCCATGGGCGCCGGTTTGGGAGAAAGCGCACGTGCCGCGCTCCTGACCCGCGGTTTTGCTGAAATGCAGCGCCTGGCACTGCACAAAGGCGCGCAGGCGCGGACGCTTTCGGGCCTGTCGGGGTTTGGCGATCTGGTCCTGACCTGCACGTCGAAGCAATCACGGAACTATCGCCTGGGCGTGTCAATTGGTGCAGGCACGGGCTTTGATCCCTCAACCACCGTCGAAGGCGCCGCCACGGCGCGGGCCGCAGCGCGCGCGGCGCAGGACGAAGGGTTGGATATGCCAATCACTTCGGCGGTTGCGGGTCTTGTCGAAAAGCGTTTGGATGTCACCGACGCCATAGAAGGCCTTTTGTCCCGCAGCCTGAAGGAAGAATAGATGCTTGTCGCTTTGATCGCTCATGACAAATCGGGGGCACTGCCGATCCGGCAGGAAAACCGCCCCGCCCATGTGGCCTACCTGAAATCCAGCGGGGTTGTGCAACAGGCCGGTCCGTTGCTGGATGATCAGGGTGAGATGGCCGGATCGCTGATCGTTCTGGACGTCGCGGACATGGATGCAGCCAACGATTGGGCCGCCGAGGATCCCTATGGCAAGGCGGGTCTCTTTGCATCGGTGCAGTTGATTGCCTGGAACAGGGTGATCGGGTGATGGTATATTGGCTTTTCAAATCGGAACCGTCGACCTGGAGTTGGGACGATCAGGTCGCCAAAGGGGAGATTGGCGAGGAATGGGACGGTGTGCGCAACTATCAGGCGCGCAATTTCATGCGCCAGATGTCCGTGGGCGATCTTGGGTTTTTTTATCATTCGCAAAAAGAGCGCGCAGTGGTCGGAATTGTCGAGGTGATTGCCGAAGCGCATCCGGACAGCACCACGGAGGATGAGCGCTGGGAATGTGTGGACATCAAGGCGGTGAAATCAGTGAAAACGCCGATCACGCTGGACGACATCAAGGCGGATGAAAGGCTCTCCGAAATGGTCCTGGTCCGGAATTCGCGGCTGTCGGTGCAACCGGTCAGTGCGGAGGAATGGCAGATCATTTGCGAAATGGCGGGTGTTTCGGACTAGCCTCGCTCCCCTGCCGGTGGCAATCTGCCGCCAGAAACGAGGGAGGTTTCAATGGAATTTGTGAACGTGGCGGCCGCCGGAGTGGCCGTATTTGTGTTTGGCGCAGTGTGGTACACCGTCCTGGCAGAAAAATGGATGGCAGCATCAGGCGTGCCGCTGGATGAGACCGGTGCACCTGCAAACAGGTCCGACCCGGTTCCCTATATCACCAGTTTTTTGTCCGCGATCCTTGTGGCCGGGATGATGCGCCATGTCTTTGAATTGAGCGGCATCGATACGATGGGCAAGGGCTTGATGTCGGGCTTCGGTATCGGGATTTTCCTGGTCAGCCCGTGGATTGCGACGTTCTATGGCTTTGGCGCGCGCCCCAAAAGCCTGCTGTTGATTGATGCCGGATACGCCACCTTTGGGTGCACCCTCATCGGGCTGGTGCTGACCGCGTTCTGACGCGAGATCGTAGTACAAAAAAGAGGAAGGGTCCTGGCATAGCGCCAGAACCCTCCTTCACCCCACGTGCACTTCACCCACAGCACGAGATTGAAACTGGTCCTGGCCATGCTGGCCGGATGAGATAGGTGTACGCGCAATCGCTCAAAAACTCAATTTATCAATAGTTTAAAAGCCATCCAAAAAAGAAACGCCTCTTTAAGAAAAGAGGCGCTTCCCAATCATTCTCTTTGTTTTCAGCCGTATACGGCCTCTTTGCCAAAGTGCTTTGTCAGCATGTAGTAGACAACAGCGCGGTATTTGTTGCGCTCCGACTTGCCATAGGTCTCGATGACCGTGTCAATCGCCGCGGAAAGCTCCGGTCCATCGGACAGGCCCAGCTTCTTGATCAGAAAGTTGTTTTTGACCGTTTCGATCTCACCAGCCTGGCTGCCTGCAACTGTTGACGCGTCCGCATCATAGATCGCCGGACCACATCCGATCGTAACCTTGGTCAGCAAATCCATATCCGGCGTCATGCCGCATTTGTTTTTCAGATCATCCGCGTATTGCGCAATCAAATCGTCCCGCTTGCCCATAAATTTCTCCCACTTTGGCAAAATCGGCCGGGGTGTCCGACCGTTGCGCGCAAGACTAATCACATATTTCCATTCACAAAAGGAGTTTTTGCCTGTCACATTCCCCGTTGCAAAGCACTGCTCAGCGGCACAGGCCACTGCCGCGATGCTGCAGGTGGAAATGATCGGCGTGCAATCGGTTAAAGGACGGCCCAAGTGTCAGCCGAAACCAGGTACAGGCCGCGTTACGCACATCTGCAAGGAAGACACCCGCCGGACCATCGTCTCCCCAGCTTTCCAGCAAAGAAATCCGCGTGCCGTCCGCAAGGACGAACCCGGCAATGTCCACGGCTTCGGCCCTTGCATGCGTGCTCATCCGCGCGCTTGGTCCTCTGGGTGTACGGATGGGTCGGCAGGAATAGCTGGAGATGTGGTTCACACGGGCGACGCGCTGCCCAAAGTGCTGTTCCGCGGCGGGATGAACCCCGTGTTCCATCCACATCGCCATGCGCAGGGCTGTCTGGCACCGCGTATTCAAGGGCGCCAGATCAGCACCCGATACGCCAGAGATCAGGACTTGATCGGCGATGCCGCATTGGGCGCTTTCCACAAGATCGGGCAGGGGTTGCGCCACCGCACCAGTCATCAGCGTCTGCAGGCATAGCTCAGGCGTCGCCAAAGCGCGGCTTAATTTCCACTGAGTCAATTGCGTGATCGGATCGCTGACAGAGAGCGGCGCGATGGGGTTCCAGGCGGCGGGCAGGGGCGTATCCGGCAGCGTCACCAAACGATAGGCCCCAAACAGGGCGGCACATAAGATGACAAACGCCGCCCGACCAAAGGTGGGGCGGCGTTTGTTGTTAGCTTCTATCTCCGGCTGATCCGGCACGCGTTCAGTAGCGGTAGTGTTCCGGCTTGAACGGGCCTTCGGGGGCAACACCGATATAGGCGGCCTGATCACTGTCCAATTGGGTCAGTTTCACACCAATCCGGTCCAAATGCAGGCGCGCCACCTTTTCATCCAGATGCTTGGGCAGGATGTAGACGTCGTTCCTATACTCATCGCCCTTGGTCCACAGCTCGATCTGCGCCAGCACCTGATTGGTGAAGGAGGCCGACATCACAAAAGATGGGTGGCCGGTGGCGTTACCAAGGTTCAGCAAACGACCTTCCGACAGCAGGATCAGACGGTTGCCATTTGGCAATTCGATCATATCGACCTGTTCCTTGATGCTGGTCCACTTGTGGTTTTTCAGCGCGGCGACCTGAATTTCATTGTCGAAGTGGCCGATGTTACCAACAATCGCCATATCCTTCATCTCGCGCATGTGCTCGATGCGGATCACGTCCTTGTTTCCGGTCGTGGTGATGAAGATGTCGGCGGACCCGACCACGTCTTCGAGCAGCACAACCTCGAACCCGTCCATGGCGGCTTGCAGCGCGCAGATCGGGTCGACCTCGGTCACTTTCACGCGAGCACCGGCACCACGCAAGCTGGCGGCGGACCCTTTGCCCACATCGCCGTAACCCATCACGACGGCGACCTTGCCCGCCATCATGGTGTCCGTCGCACGGCGGATACCGTCCACCAGCGATTCCTTGCAGCCGTATTTGTTGTCGAACTTCGACTTGGTCACGGAATCGTTCACGTTGATCGCGGGGAAGGGCAGTTGACCCTGTTTCACCAGATCATAGAGACGGTGCACACCGGTGGTTGTCTCCTCGGAGACACCCTTGATCTGATCGCGCATCTTGGTGAACCAGCCGGGGCTTGCCGCCATCCGCTTTTTGATCTGTTCCTTGATAACAGCCTCTTCCTCGGAGGTTGGCACGGGAATGATCTCTTCGCCAGCTTCGGCACGGGCGCCAAGCAGCACGTAAAGTGTCGCGTCGCCACCATCATCGAGGATCATGTTCGGTCCTTCTTCGAACATGAACGACTGGTCCAGATAGTCCCAATGCTCCTCGAGGGATTGGCCTTTGATCGCAAAAACGGGTGTCCCGCCAGCCGCAATGGCAGCCGCCGCATGGTCCTGCGTGGAGAAAATATTGCATGACGCCCAGCGCACATCGGCGCCAAGAGCGACCAGCGTTTCGATCAAAACGGCGGTTTGGATGGTCATGTGCAACGAACCGACAATCCGCGCACCTGCAAGGGGTTTGCTGTCACCGTATTCTTCGCGCAGGGCCATAAGCCCCGGCATTTCGGTTTCGGCAATATCAAGTTCCTTGCGCCCAAATTCTGCAAGAGAAATATCTTTAACGACGTAATCTTTGGCCATGGTTATGCGATCCTATCCATTCGGTTTGGAGCGCAGATAGCATTGCCTAGGGCCTGAGACAATGCGTCAGGGTGCATCGGCGTGAAAGCATCGTAAACGCTTATGAATGCGTAACGCTAGCTCGCCGTGCCTTCGACTGGCGATATCTCCGGGCCTTCGAAGAAATCCGTGCCCGCCGCCACGATACAGCTGATCCCGTTGGGGCTGGTCAGGAGCACCGTGAAAGTGCCGGTGTCCGGTGACGACCAGATTTCCATGACGGATTGAGCCGACCGAGTTTGCTGCAAGCCACCGGCGGTGAAATGTTCCGCATATTTTGACTTGAGACTTTCGATCACCGCATCCCGCGGACCACAATTCGCCGCTTCTGCGGGCGGCGGTATGCCTGCTATGCCGATGGTCAGGCAGGTGAGTATGAGTTTCTTGAACATGACAAGCTCCTTTCCAATGCGCTTCTGACGAGGGAGGAGGCAAGCCATTGGAAAAGGACTGGCCTTCCCCCATGGAACATATCGTGATCACGGCACCTGTTTACAAAACACGGCGCGTCAATAAGTTGTGGCAGCGAGTGATCAGATGCACAGTATGATGCTTCTGAAATGTGGCAAAATCGTGGCATGAACATCGGACAGTTACATCATGGCAACACCTAAACGCGCCTGGCAACGCATGCTTTCCGGTCGGCGGCTGGACCTTTTGGACCCAACGCCGGTGGATATTGAAATCGAGGATATTGCGCATGGGCTCGCCTTTGTCGCCCGCTGGAATGGCCAGACCCATGGTGATTATGCCTATTCCGTCGCCGAGCATTCCCTCTTAGTAGAGACGCTTTTTGGCCGGATCGCCCCCAAGACACCGGCTAAATGGCGGCTGGCGGCGCTGTTGCACGATGCGCCGGAATATGTGATCGGCGACATGATTTCGCCGGTCAAAGCCGCCGTGGGCCCCGGATACGGCGTGTTGGATGATCGGCTGACTGCGGCGGTACACATCCGGTTTGGATTGCCCGCCGTTGTGCCCGTGCAGATCAAGAAACAGATCAAGAAGGCCGACAAGATCAGCGCCTGGATGGAGGCCACGCAAATCGCCGGTTTCTCCGAAACCGAAGCCAGCAAGTTCTTTGGCAAACCCGACACGACAATCATCGATGATCTGGCGATTGTGCTGCGTCCGCCGGTGGAAACCAGAAACGCCTTTACCCAACGCCACGACAAGCTTTTGGAGGAAATGGGATGATCCGGGTACGCAAGGCGATGGCATTGGACGCCGGATCCATGGCCAGATTGCTGAATGCGATCATTGAAAAGGGCGGCACAACCGCCCTGACCCGCCCGGTCACAGGCGATGATCTGCAGCAATGGATGGCCAGCGCGCCAGAGCAATCCGCCTGGCATGTCGCGTTGGATGATGCGGAGGAAGTTGTCGGGTTCCAGTGGATTTCGCCGCATCCTGACCTGCCGCCCGAAGCCGTGGATGTCGCGACCTTCGTTCAGATGGGAAAGACCGGCCTTGGCATCGGATCGGCGCTTTTCACGGCCACCTCACAGGCGGCAAAGTCGCTGGGATACATCTGGATCAACGCCACCATTCGAGCGGACAACGAAGGTGGCCTGACCTACTACCAGAGCCGCGGTTTCCGGGACTGGCATTTCGATGAAAACGTTACACTCGAAAGTGGCCAGATCGTGAATAAGGTCAGCAAACGATACGATATTTGAAGGCCGCTGACCTGAAACCAGGGTTTCGCCGCCGCTACCGGGGTGAGCGTTTTGCCAGAATGCGCTGCAGGGTTCTGCGGTGCATGTTCAGGCGCCGCGCCGTTTCACTGACGTTCCGGTCACACAGCTCAAAGACCCGCTGGATATGTTCCCAACGTACACGATCCGCGCTCATCGGGTTTTCCGGCGGCGGCGGCAGATCATCCCCCCGTGCCAGCAGCGCGTTCACGATATCCGCAGCATCAGCAGGCTTCGACAGATAGTCGGTGGCGCCAATCTTGACCGCAGCAACCGCCGTTGCAATTGCACCATAGCCCGTCAGCACGACGACACGCACATCTGGCCGCTTCTCCCGCAACACTTCGACCACGTCGAGGCCATTGCCGTCTTCAAGACGCAGATCGACAACCGCAAATGCCGGTGGGCGGGCGGTTGCAATCGCTTTGCCCGCGGCGACCGAGCCCGCTGTTTCAACTGAAAACCCGCGTTTCTCCATGGCCTTGGCCAGACGCCGCAGAAACGGTTCGTCATCATCAACCAGCAACAGGCTGGTGTCTTCACCAAGGTTCAATTCAGCTGCATCCTGCATCGGAAGCCTTTCTTTGCGCACATTATTTAATCCATCTATATGTGGCAGTGGGTGCGCGTCGTCAAATCCGATGCTGCGACGTGTTGGCGCGTCAGGCGTTCTCAACAAAACATGAAACGGTATCCACGATCTCCTGCGCGGAGGTCTCGCGCCGGAAAAACTCCACAAACCCGTGTTCCGGCAGAACCAGGTAGCTGAAGGTGGAGTGATCCACGAGATAGTAATCGTCATCGCCATCATGCGCCTTGTAATAGGTGCGATAGGCGTCACTCGCCGCTTTGACCTGATCGGGTGAGCCGGTCAGACCAATCATCCGTTCGTGCAGGTTGGCGGCGAAATCACCAACAACCTCGGGCGTGTCGCGTTTGGGGTCGATGGAAATGAACACCGGGGTCACGGACATGTTTTTCTCCGCCAGCATATCGACCGCTTCTGCATTGCGCGCGGTGTCAATCGGGCAGACATCCGGGCAGAATGTATAGCCGAAATAGACGATGGTGGGCTCTGTGATGACATCCTGGTCGGTCACGGTCTGACCCTCACTGTTGACCAACTCGAACGGGCCACCGATGGATTCCGCGCCACCGGCGATCTGACTGGCGCGGCACTGGGCAAACTGATCATCGCCCTCAGAGGGCTGGCTGGCGTACCAAAAACCTCCCAGGACACCAAGAACGGCAATGACAGCGATAAGGGCAAAATAGCGCATGGGTTTCGCTTCTCCAAAAGTGCGTTAGGTTAATCCTATCAAATCGCAGTCGTACCGTCCTGCGACATCTATGCAACTCAACAAGCGGTGAACCAGATGACGGATGCCAACGTCAGACCCCTGAGCGGCGCAACGCGTGCGAATTGGATCCGCCTGCGGACAATGATTTTGCTGCGCTGGTTTGCCATCGGCGGGCAATTGACCGCGATCACCGTGGCCCAGCACTGGTACGGGCTGCAGCTTGAAACCGGGCTGTGCTACATGGTGATCGGGGCCTCGGTGATTGCCAATCTCGTCGCCATTTTTGTCTTCCCCGAGAACAAACGACTCAATGAAGTTGAAAACATGCTGATGGTCATGTTCGACCTGTTGCAGCTGAGCTTTCTGTTGTTCCTGACCGGCGGATTGCACAACCCCTTTGCGCTCCTGATGCTGGGTCCGGTGACAATTTCTGCCGCTGTGCTGACCCTGCGTTCGACCGTTTTGCTCGGCAGCACCGCCATCGTCATGGTCTCGGTGCTGTCGCAGGTCTATTTACCACTGCGCACCGATGCCGGGCTCATTCTGGAATTCCCGCAGCTCTTTGTCTTTGGCAACTGGGTCGCCCTGATCATCGCAATTGTCTTTATTAGTGCCTATTCTGTGCGGGTGACGTCGGAAATTCACTCCATGTCCGACGCGCTGGCCGCGACACAGATGGCTCTGGCGCGAGAGCAGAAATTGACCGATCTGGGCGGTGTGGTCGCGGCCGCCGCGCATGAATTGGGCACGCCGCTCGCCACCATCAAGCTGGCCAGTGGTGAGTTGATCGAAGAGCTGTCTGATCGCCCCGAGCTCCGCGAGGATGCCGCCCTGATCCGCGAGCAGGCTGACCGATGCCGAGACATTCTGCGAGATATGGGACGGGCGGGGAAAAACGACCTTCACCTGCACCGCGCCCCGTTGATGGCCGTGGTCGAAGAAGCCGCCGAGCCGCATATGTCGCGCGGCAAGACCGTGCATTTCCACCACCTGCAGGAACCTGTGTTGCAGCCGGTCATTTTCAGAAAACCCGAAGTGATCCATGGGTTGCGCAACCTGATCCAAAACGCAGTGGATTTTGCGCAGTTTGAGGTTTGGGTTGAGGCCGGGTGGGACGAGCAAACCATTGCACTGCGCATCATGGACGACGGGCGGGGTTTTCCGCCACATCTGCTGGGCCGCATTGGCGATCCCTTCATGCGCCGCAGACCGCCAACGGGCAGCACCGGGGTACGCCCCGAATACGAAGGCATGGGCCTGGGTCTTTTCATCGCTAAAACGCTTCTGGAACGGTCCGGTGCAGAGCTGCAGTTCGCCAACGGGCGCGATCCGATGGGTCAGTCAGAAGAAGAAGCCGCTGATTTTGGCGCAATTGTCAAAGTGACCTGGCCCCGGCTCCGTATTGAAGCCACGAGCGATGAGGAGACCTCAGGATTGGGCAAAAACCAACCTATCGTTGCGTAAATAAGGCAAAAATTAACCCGGCATTAACTAAGCTGAGCGAATAGTAAACTGGTCTTCATCTAGAACAGGATTGCGCGGTTTATGCCTTTTTGGGACATCGCTGCTATTGTTGCCGCTGCTGGTCTGAGCGCTGGTGCGGCCATGCTCTGGATCAGCAGAGCGCCCCAATTCTTTGCGGGACATTCCCAGCAGCGATCTACAGAAATGAGACCGGATGGGATTTCATTTCTGTTTGATCAGGGTGACCTGCATCATGCATCAGAAACCGCGCAGCAACTCTATCAAGTCGCGCCGGGTCAGGATGATTGGCAGACGTGGCGCGAAAGAATGCTCAACCGCTTTCCCGGGCTGCCCGAACGGCCGCATGCGAACCAGCCGGGATCTGTCACCATACAGGCCCGTCACGCCGAAGATATTGCGACCCTGAAACTCACCCAAAGGGGTCAGTACACGCAGGTTCACATGAGTGACGATCGGATGATCGACGCGGCCCAATCGCAAAAGCTGCGCGCCCTGCACCGCGAACTTGCCGATTTACGGCGCGCCAGCGACACCACCCCGCATGCGGTCTGGCAGGTCGATGCGCAGGGCAGGGTGACCTGGTACAATGCCGCCTATGAAGACCTTTATGATCGGCTGCACAACACCGCGCCACAGGCGACCAAGCCGGTATTCGAAGTCACCGATACACAAAACGAAAAAACCGGCAGGCAACGTGTTTCGACACAATCCTCTATCGATGGAAAGACGGATTGGTACGATCTGAATGCGATCACCGTCGGCGATATCACCATTTTCCATGCGGTTGATGTGAACGCAGTCGTTAAATCTGAGGTGGCCCAGCGCAACTTTGTTCAAACCCTCGCCAAAACATTTGCGCAGCTGTCCATCGGGTTAGCCATTTTTGATCGAAATGGGCAGTTGGCGCTCTTCAATCCCGCGCTGATAGATCTCACTGACCTGCCGGCTGATTTCCTGAGCGGCAGACCGACGCTTTTGTCATTCTTTGACAGGATGCGTGAAAACCGCCGCATGCCGGAGCCAAAGAACTATCATTCCTGGCGACAGGAGATTTCCGAGGTTATCGCCGCCGCAACGGATGGTCGGTATCAGGAAACCTGGACGCTTGAAACCGGCCAGACATACCGCGTCCGCGGACGGCCACATCCCGATGGCGCGATCGCCTTTCTGATCGAAGACATCAGCGCAGAAGTGTCTCTAACAAGGAATTTCCGGGCCGAACTGGAGCTTGGACAATCCTTGATGGATACCTTCGACGAGGCATTGGTGGTCTTTTCCTCAACCGGCGTTCTGACCTTCTGCAATGCCGCCTACCGTGATCTTTGGGGTCTTGATCCCGACAACTCCTTTGCCGATGTCACCATTCTGGATTCAGTCCAGGAATGGAAACGCCAATGCAAACCCGGGGCGCGCTGGGCCGCTTTGACCGATTTCGTGCGCAACATCGGGGATCGGAAGTCATGGGATATGCCCGCGATGCTCGACGATGGCGCAGCCCTGGCATGCACCGTCTCGCGGATTGCATCCGGGGCCACCGTCATCCGATTTGTCAAAACCGAGCATGTAGCAGCAAAATCATCCGCGCCAAAACAGGTATCTCGCCCTTCCTGATCTGCGTTATGTCTTGCAGCCGGACCTGCGCGCGGTAAGCATGCGGATATGGCTGCGCATTCCCTTTCCCTGACATTGAACACTGCGGACGTGACGGCACGTGCCGCCGCAGAACTGGCACCGCTGCTGGCCGCCGGGGATGTTATCCTGCTGAGCGGGCCGGTTGGCGCGGGCAAGACCCATTTCGCCCGGCACCTGATCCAGACCATCCTCACGCAACCTGAAGACGTGCCATCGCCGACCTTCACGCTCGTGCAAACCTATGAGACCCGGGCCGGGCCGTTGTGGCACAGCGATCTTTACCGGATTGGCACGGTGGACGAAATCGAGGAGCTTGGTTTGACAGAAGCCTTCGATACCGCCATCTGTCTGGTCGAATGGCCGGATAGACTGGGTTCGCTGCGCCCCGAGGCGGCGCTGGACATCCAACTGGACTATGCGACCGATGACAACACGCGCCTATTGACGGCACATTGGGCAGATGCACGGTGGAACAACAAACTGAAATGCTGGGCGAAGTGATGGATCGGCAGGAAAATCTTCGCGGATTTGTCGAGCAGGCAGGGTGGGGCAATGCTGAAAGTTCGCCGCTAGCCGGCGATGCATCGAACCGGCGCTATGACCGATTGCGCCAGCCGGACGGCATGTCGGCGGTCCTGATGGATGCGCCACCGTCAAAAGGCGAAGACATTCGGACCTTCGTCAACATCGCCACCTATCTCACCAACATCGGGCTCAGTGCGCCGCGCATTTTTGCACAAGACCCCAAACAGGGCTTCCTGGTGCTGGAAGATCTCGGCGATGCTCTTTTTGCCCGTGTGATTGCGGCGGATCCAGCGCTGGAAAATACGCTCTATGAGGCGGCAATTGACACATTGGTCCATTTACATCGCGCGCCACCACCAGCCTTGCAGCGCCTTAGCGCGGATGTCTCCGCCCCCTCGGCGGCATTGGTCTATGACTGGTATCGTTTCGGTGCAACCGGCGAAGATGATGCCGGTGCGCGCGACGCCTTTACATCGCTCTTCCAAGAGACTTTGACACCCCTGGACGTGCAGCCGCAAGTGCTCATCCAAAGAGACTATCATGCGGAAAACCTGCTGTGGCTGCCGGAACGGGAAGGGCCCGCGCGCGTGGGATTGCTTGATTTTCAAGACGCGATGCTCGGCCATACCGCCTATGATCTGGTTTCTGTTCTGCAGGACGCACGCAGAGATGTGCCCACCCCAATCGAACAGGCCATGATCAAGCGGTTTCTGGATCAAAGCCCGCAGGATCCAGATCAGTTTACAGCGGCTTATGCGACATTGGGACTGCAGCGGAATCTCCGCATTCTGGGTGTTTTTGCCCGGCTCTGCATCCGTGATGGCAAGGTACATTATGTCGATCTGATCCCGCGCGTCTGGGGGCACATCCAGACCAATCTGCAACATCCCGCCCTGCGGGCCATCGCTGATCATATTGATCAATCGCTACCACCACCCACACCAGAGGTTCTGGAGATCTTGAGGTCAAAATGCGCGACACTCCCGGATCGCTGATGCTGTTTGCGGCGGGCTTCGGCACACGCATGCGACCGCTGACGGACGACCGGCCAAAACCGATGGTCGAGGTCGCGGGCAGACCGCTGATCGATCATGCCCTGGATCAGACCGCGCAGATTGCCCCCGACCGGATCGTCGTTAACCTGCACTACAAACCGGAACCATTGCTCAAACACCTCGCTGGCACCGGCGTGCAGACCCTTCTGGAAACACCGGACATCCTCGACACCGGCGGGGGGCTGCGAAATGCCCTGCCGCGCCTGGGGACAGCACCCGTCTTTACCCTGAACACCGATGCCATCTGGATCGGGCCCAGCCCGATCGCGATGTTGCAGGAGGCCTGGCGTCCCGAGGTCATGGACGCCTTGCTGGTATGCGTCCCGCTGCAAAACACACATTCACATGGTGGGCAGGGTGATTTCGAAATTGATCCGCAGGGCCACCTGACGCGGGGGCGGGCGCATGTCTATGGCGGCGCGCAGATCATCAAAACCGACCGGCTGCACGAGATCGCAGAGGAAAAATTCTCTCTCAACCGCCTATGGGATCTGATGCTGGCGGAAGGGCGGATTTACGGGCTGGAATATCCTGGACACTGGTGTGATGTCGGCCAACCCGACAGCATCGATGTGGCCGAAAACCTGCTGGCGGATCAGGATGTTTGAAGACGGGGGTCCTCCACGACTCTTTGGCGTCGCCCCCGGCGTAGACTTCCCGCGCGCGCTGGTCACCGGGCTGCGGGCCCGGATGCAGGACGCACCGCCCGAGGCCATGGCGCGGGTGCAGCTGATCGTGAACACACGGCGCATGCAGCGCAGATTGCGCAGCCTTTTTGATGCCGGTCCCGCAACGCTCCTGCCACAGATCCGATTGATCACCGACCTGGATCTGCTGGACCCGACCATTGTCCTGCCCAAATCCGTATCTCCGCTGCGCCGCCGTCTGGAACTGATTGCTTTGGTCTCGCAGCTCCTGGCGCAGGAGAAAGACCTCGCGCCGCGGTCGTCTCTCTATGATCTGACGGATAGCCTCGCGGCGCTGATGGATGAAATGCAGGGCGAGGGGGTCACGGCCGAAAAAATTGCATCGCTGGACGTCACGGATCAATCCGGACACTGGCAGCGCGCGCAGCAATTCATCCAGATCGCGCAAGGCTATATTGACGATACCAGCACCCTGCCCGACAGCGAAGCCCGGCAAAGGGCCTTTGTCACGGCGCTGGCGGCAAACTGGGTGACAAACCCGCCGCAAGACCCCGTCATTGTTGCGGGGTCCACCGGGTCACGTGGCACCACAATGCTCTTGATGCAGGCGGTCGCCCGATTGCCACAAGGCGCGTTGATCCTGCCGGGGTTCGATTTTGAAATGCCCGCGCCCGTCTGGTCGCATTTGGACGATGCGATGATGTCCGAGGATCATCCGCAGTACCGGTTCCACAAACTGATGTCTGAGCTTGGTGTCGCGCGTGGTGACATTGCGCAGTGGGATGATACACCCGCCCCCTCAGCTGCCCGCAACGCTCTTGTCTCACTCTCGCTCCGGCCCGCACCAGTGACCGACGCCTGGTTGACCGAAGGAGCGAAGCTCACCGAAATCGATAACGCCACCGCAGGTGTAACGCTGGTCGAGGCTCCCAGCCCGCGCGACGAAGCGCTTGCGATTGCCCTGCGTCTCAGACAGGCGGCAGAAGATGGCGAGACCGCGGCTCTGATCACGCCGGATCGGGTTTTGACACGGCAGGTCACCGCAGCACTGGATCAATGGTCGATCCTGCCCGACGATTCCGCCGGCACGCCTTTGCACCTGTCGCCGCCGGGCCGCTTTCTGCGCCATATCGCGGGGCTTTTCACCCGCCGGTTGGACGCGGAAGCCTTGCTGACCCTGCTCAAACACCCGCTCACGCACAGCGGATTTGATCGCGGCCCGCATGTGCTCAATACCCAACGGCTCGAATTGCGCATCCGGAAAAAGGGTCTGCCCTATCCTGACCCTGCGGGTATCACGCGGCTGTTGGATCGTGCTGTGGCGAAGCCCGAGGATCAGGTCCAGATTGATCTGTGGTCCGAGTGGGTTGGCAGCACTTTCTGCGCCCAATTGGACGATCACCCGCGACACCTCTCTGAATGGGTTACGAGACACATCGCCCTTGCAGAGGCGATTGCCGCAGGCACAAAGGGAGCAGACCCCGGGGAGCTTTGGCAGAAGAAAGCGGGTCAGAAAGCGCGGGACGTCATGCAAAACCTGGCCGACCACGCCGGGTTCGGCACGAGTATGAGCGCCTCCGATTACAATGATCTTGTTGGCGCGCTCTTGTCCGGCGAGGAGATCCGGGACCGGGACGCGCCACATCCCAACATCATGATCTGGGGCACGCTGGAAGCGCGGGTGCAGGGGGCCGATCTGGTCATTCTGGCCGGTCTCAATGACGGCACCTGGCCCGAAGCACCACCGCCTGATCCCTGGCTGAACCGGGCGCTGCGCCATCAAGCGGGGCTGTTGTTGCCCGAACGACGTATCGGGCTGTCGGCACATGACTACCAGCAGGCCATCGGTGCTCAGGAGGTTTGGCTCACCCGCTCGATCCGCTCCGACGATGCCGAAACGGTCGCCTCGCGCTGGGTGAACCGGCTGCGCAATCTGCTCGATGGATTGCGGGATCAGGACGGTCCGCAAGCGCTGGCGGATATGTTGGCGCGGGGTGATGCGTGGTTGGCGCGCGTGCTTGCCTTCGAGCAAGTGGACAGGACTGACCCGGCCCCACGGCCATCGCCACGCCCTCCCGTGGCCGCACGCCCGCGGGCCCTCTCCGTGACCGAAATCAAACGCCTGATCCGCGATCCTTACGCGATTTACGCCAAACATGTGCTGAAACTGACCCGCCTTGGCCCGCTTGTGCAAAGCCCTGATGCGCTGATGCGCGGGACGGTGGCCCATGACATCATGGAGCGGTACATCAAGGATACGTTGTCTGATCCATCGCTGCTGACGGCGGCTCACCTGAAGCATGTGGCGCGGCAGGTGATGGCCGAAGAGGTCCCATGGCCCGCAGCCCGGGCGATGTGGCTGGCACGCATCGACAAGATCGCAGACTGGTTTGCCGCGCGCGAGGGCGCGCGCCGCGCCTACTCCGCACCGGTCGCATTTGAAGGGCAGGCAAAGGGGGAGCTGACCTGGCCGGACCTCGGGTTCACGCTCACGGCGCGCGCCGACCGCATCGACCGGACAGACGCCGGTGACGTCGTGATCTACGACTACAAAACGGGGAAACCGCCCACAGCCAGACAGCAGGCGACATTCGACAAACAGCTCCTAATCGAGGCCGCGATGGTCGAAGAAGGCGCATTTGAAACCCTTGGCATTTGCCACACCGCAATGGCCATTTTCATCGGGTTAGGCTCACATCCTGATGAGGTTGCCGCCCCGTTGGACGAGGAGCCGCCCCGGGAAATCCTGACCAATCTCCGCGCGCTGATCGAGGCATATCTCTCCCCCGGTCAGGGATTCACCGCGCGGCGCATGATGCAGGAAGACAAGATCGCCGGCGACTATGATCTGCTAGCCCGGTTTGGCGAGTGGGATGCCACGGATGATCCTGTGCCCGAGGATCTGACATGACGCGCCGCGATGAGGCCACCGAAGCACAGGTGCGCGCAGCGCGCCCCGACGCTTCCACCTGGTTGGCGGCAAATGCCGGATCCGGCAAGACGCGGGTGCTCACAGATCGGGTCGCGCGGTTGCTGCTGGGCGGGGCTCAACCCCAGCAGCGAGTTCAACCACAGCACATCCTCTGCCTGACCTATACCAAAGCTGCCGCGTCAGAAATGCAGAACCGCCTGTTCAAACGGCTTGGCGCCTGGGCAATGCTGGAGGACGCCGCGTTGCATGCCTCATTGCGCACCTTGGGCGTCGAGGGGCAGATTGGCCCCGAAAGGCTGCGCGACGCCCGTACGCTTTTCGCCCGTGCGATCGAAACGCCCGGCGGGTTGAAGATCCAAACCATCCACTCCTTCTGCGCCTCGCTGCTGCGTCGGTTTCCGCTGGAGGCCCAGGTCAGCCCGCAATTCACCGAGATCGAGGACCGCGCCGCCGATCTGCTGCGGGCGGAGATTGTCGATCTGATGGCGGATGGGCCGGAGGCCGCCCTCGTGGACGGGATCGCGCGTCATTACACCGGGGAGGATTTCAGCAAACTGACCCGCGCCATCATCGGGCACCGCGAGGCACTGGCCCGCCCCCTGACATGGCCGAAGATCTTGGGGCTGTTTGATCGACCTGCCGACCTGTCCGAAGAGGCAATTTCCAGTTCGGTCTTTCTGGGCGGCGAGGCGGAGCTGATCGCCGACATCCTGCCTGCCATGCGCGAAAAGGGTGGGAATGACGCCAAGGCCGCTGAAAAACTGGCGCAGATTGGCGCGTTAACCTATGATGCCTTGGCGAAGCTGGAGAGCGTCTTCCTCACAGGCGCCAGCGCTAAGTCGCCGTTTTCGGCAAAACTGGGGAGCTTTCCCACCAAGCCAACGCAGGCCGTTCTGGGCGACCGAATGCCCGCGCTTGACGCGTTTATGGAACGGGTCGAGGCCGCCCGCGAGCCCAGGCTTGCCCTCGCAGCGGCACGAAAAACCAAAGCGCTGCAAGACTTCGCCGCGCGCTTCATCGCCCGTTACGAAGAACAAAAACTGCTGCGCGGATGGCTCGATTTCGACGATCTGATCTTCAAGGCGCGCGACCTGCTGAACGATCCCGCCGTGGCCGCATGGGTCCTATTCCGCATTGATGGCGGCATTGATCACATCCTCGTCGATGAAGCGCAGGATACCAGCCCAGCGCAATGGGATGTCATCCGCAAACTGGCCGCAGAGTTTTCCAGCGGTGAGGGCGCGCGCAAGGACGTGGCGCGCACCTTGTTCGTCGTGGGCGACAAGAAACAGTCGATCTATTCCTTTCAAGGCGCGGACCCCAGAGAATTCGACCGGATGGAGGCCGAGTTCAAATCCAAACTGCAGGCCGCCGAGCACGAATTTCAGAGCCTGACATTGGCCTATTCCTTCAGATCCTCCAACGCCATTCTGAATATCGTCGACGCGGCATTTGATCATCAGACGGAGGCGGGGTTCAGCGACGACGCCAAACATATCCCCTTCAAGGGGGAAATGCCCGGTCGGGTCGATATCTGGCCGGTGATCGAAAGACAGCCAGTGGGCGATGACCGGCTCTGGTATGACCCGCTGGACCGGCGGGGCGAGCATCACCACGCCGTGCTGCTGGCGCGGCAAATCGCCAGCCAGATCAAACAGATGATCGACAGCAAACAGACCATTCCAATGGATGTGCCGGGCCGCGACGAGCAGGCGAAACGACCCGTGACGCCGGGAGATTTTCTGATCCTGGTGCAGCGCCGTTCAGAGCTTTTTGCCGAGATCATTCGCGCATGCAAGATGCACGATCTGCCGATTGCCGGGGCCGACAGGCTCAAGGTCGGTGGTGAATTGGCCGTGCGGGATCTGGCGGCGCTTTTATCCTTTCTCGCCGTTGCCGAAGACAGCCTGTCGCTTGCCACGGCGCTAAGATCGCCATTGTTCGGATGGTCGGAGCAAGAGCTGTTCAGCCTGGCGCACGGACGCAGCGAAGAGCACCTGTGGCAGACGCTGCGCAACCGCGTCGATGATTATCCCGAAACGCTGGCTGTTTTAAACGATCTGCGTGCCAATGTTGATTTCCTGCGGCCCTACGATCTGATCGAACGGATTTTGACGCGGCATCAGGGACGGCGGCGCTTGCTGTCCCGTTTGGGCACCGAAGCCGAAGACGGGATCAACGCGCTGCTGTCCCAGGCACTGTCCTACGAACGCAACGCGGTGCCCAGCCTGACC
This sequence comes from uncultured Roseobacter sp., assembly GCF_947499265.1. Lineage (GTDB taxonomy): Bacteria > Pseudomonadota > Alphaproteobacteria > Rhodobacterales > Rhodobacteraceae > Roseobacter. The sequence continues at coordinate 398,721 of NZ_CANMNK010000001.1, forward strand.
GGTTTTCTGGTCTGGATGGAAACCGATGATCTGGAAATCAAACGCCAGATCGACAGCGCCTCGGACCAAATCCGTGTCATGACAGTGCATGGCGCAAAGGGCCTGGAAGCCCCCATTGTGATCCTGCCCGATACGGGCAAGCGCGACGTCCAGATCAAGGACGATATCATTAAACTCGATGGTCACGCGACTTGGAAAACCAACGCCGCCGAGATGCCGCGCGCCATGGCCGAGAGTGTCGATACGTTGAAAACGTCTCAGATCGAGGAACGTCTGAGGCTGCTATATGTGGCTCTAACACGGGCAGAAAAGTGGTTGATCATCGCGGCAGGCGGCGAGCTTTCGAGAAAGAACGACAGCTGGTACCAGATCGTTGACGCCGCATTGGACCGAACAGGCGCGGCGGAGGTGTCCTTTCAAGGGTTGGAGATCAAGCGGCACGCGCATGCGGATTGGGATGGGTTGCCCGATGCACAAACACCCGAGATCACAGCGCCCCGCGCAACACTCGATCCGCTGTTCGGACGTGCGGCCCCCGAACATCCGGCGCTGGTTGAAATTCTCTCCCCCTCCGATCTTGGCGGTGCCAAGGCCCTGGCAGGTGAACAGGGTCAGGACGAGGAAACCGCCAAGGCCTACGGGAACATGGTCCACCTTTATCTTGAGCACCTGGCCCGCGTGGACAAATCAGATTGGTCAGTTGTCGCCGAAAATCTTTCAACCGGGAATGTGATGGAAAGCCAAGCCCTTGCCGAGGCTCAAACGGTGCTGGAGACACCAGCGCTGCGCGATCTCTTTGAGCAAAGCACCTTGGCCGAAGTTCCGGTTTCTGCGGCATTTGGCACCGCACGCATCCATGGCGTGATCGACCGTCTCATCATTACGGGTGACCGGGTGCTGGCCGTGGATTTCAAAACAAACAGGATCGTGCCGGAGACTGCGGAAACCTGTCCTTCCGGACTTTTGCGACAGATGGGCGCCTACGCCCATGCGCTTGCTCAGATTTTCCCAGACAAGCGGATTGAGACGGCTATTTTATGGACAAGAACCTGCACGCTGATGCATTTGCCGCACGAAATCGTGACGGGAGCGTTACAAAGCACGCAACATCTTGACGACCGCGAGGTGGCTACATAGGTTCACCCTCCAAGCATAGCCTGTCAGGAGAGCACGATGGCCACCCTTGCTGTAACGGATGAAACTTTCGATGCCGAAGTGAAGAATTCAGATATCCCCGTTGTGGTGGATTTCTGGGCGGAGTGGTGTGGCCCCTGTAAGCAGATCGGCCCGTCGCTTGAGGAACTGTCCACCGAGATGGATGGCAAGGTGAAGATCGTCAAAGTCAACGTCGACGAGAACCCGAACTCGCCCTCGCAAATGGGGGTGCGCGGTATTCCTGCCCTGTTCATCTTCAAGGACGGTCAGGTCGTGTCCAACATGGCAGGAGCAAAACCAAAAGCCGCCTTGCAAAGCTGGATCGAGGAATCGATCTAAGCGCAATCGGCGCAAGAATTTCGCAAGGGCGTTCCATCGGGGCGCCCTTTGTCGTTTGGCACCTATCCCGCGCAGCCCCGGGGCCTGACATATCGCGCGCCCTTGTACCCCCCAAAAGCCCACGCCATATAGAGCAGCACGAAGAAGGAGGCCAAAATGGCACGAGAAGAGTTCCCCGGCTGGCACGGCACAACGATCATTGGCGTGAAAAAGGCGGGTGAGGTTGTGATCGCAGGCGATGGCCAGGTCTCCCTGGGGCAGACCGTGATCAAGGGCACCGCGCGCAAGGTGCGCCGCCTGAGCCCTGGCGGTTTTGATGTGGTGGCCGGGTTTGCCGGATCGACGGCGGATGCCTTCACCCTGCTGGAACGTCTGGAAACCAAGCTCGAAGCGACACCGGGCCAGCTGGCCCGCGCGAGTGTGGAGCTGGCCAAGGACTGGCGCACCGACAAATATCTGCAAAAGCTGGAGGCGATGTTGATCGTTTCCGACGGCGCCGACATCTTCGTGATCACCGGCGCGGGCGACGTGCTGGAACCGGAACATGACGTCGCCGCCATCGGGTCGGGCGGCAACTATGCGCTGGCCGCCGCGCGCGGGTTGATGGACAGCGACCGATCCGCCGAAGATGTGGCCCGTGATGCGATGGCGATTGCAGCCGACATCTGTGTCTACACCAACGGTAATCTGACGGTAGAAAAGATCACCGCATGATTGATCAGGACGATCTTAGGGCCTCTGTCAGCGCCGGGATCGTGACGGAGGCGCAGGCCGCGGCGCTGATGAGCCTTGCGCATAGCCGCAGCGGTGCACGCGAAAATCTCGCACCTGGCGATGAACCCTTCGAGCTCTTCCGCGGCTTCAACGAAATTTTCATCGTGGTTGGCATGGTCATTCTGGCCGTGGGGTGGGTGGGTGTCGTGACCTTTGGCATGACCACCGACCCGTTGAGCATCCGCAACACGCTGATCTATTCCGGGGGCGCGGCTGCCGTTGCCCTTTGGATGATGTCGGAATACTTCATCCGCCGCCGCCGCATGGTCGCGCCTGCCATTGCGCTATCAATCATGTTTGCCATCAATGCAGCCTATGGGTTTGCCGGGGCCTTTGCCGAGATTTTCATGATCGCGCAGGGCGATAACAGCAGCCTGCCCATACCCTTCGCACTCGCGACCGTGGCTCTTTTCATCTATTGGTTCCGCTTCCGCGTGCCTTTCGCGCTAGCGCTGATCGCCGTTGCAGCCTTCGGCGTGGCCATCCTCATTGCGGGCAATAGCAGCGGATCACCCTCCTCGACCGAGGAGCTGTTTCTGCTGTCGGCAGGCGGTCCCTTTGCCTGGATCACACTGGCGCTGGGCATCGTGGTCTTTGCTGTGGCCATGACGTTTGACATGTCCGACCCGCATCGCGTGACCCGCCGGGCCGCCAATGGGTTCTGGCTGCATGTCGTGGCCGCGCCCGCACTGGTGAACACCATCGCGCTGACCCTGCTGGACCGCGATGAAAGCTGGTCCAATGGCATGCTGGTCGCCGTGCTCACGCTTTTCGCCCTGGTCGCCATCATCATTGACCGCCGCTCCTTCCTGATCGCCGCCATCGGCTACACTGTGATCCTGACCGCCACGATTTTCGAAGGAAATGGTGCCGTATTCACCGTGTTTTTCCTGGGGATCGTTTTACTGTTTCTCGGTGCGCGCTGGGAGCCGATCCGCGCCCGCCTTCTGGCACTGCTGCCCGGGTTTGTCCCGCTGCATAAATTGCCACCCTCTCATGTGACAAAGGCTTAAGAATGACAGACCTCACGCCTCGCGAGATTGTCTCCGAACTGGACCGTTTCATCATTGGTCAAAAGGACGCGAAACGCGCTGTTGCCGTCGCCCTGCGCAACCGCTGGCGCCGCAAACAGCTGAGCGATGATCTGCGGGATGAAGTGTACCCCAAGAACATCCTGATGATCGGCCCCACCGGCGTTGGCAAGACCGAGATCAGCCGCCGTCTGGCCAAACTCGCGCGCGCGCCCTTTCTGAAGGTTGAGGCGACGAAATTCACCGAAGTCGGTTATGTCGGCCGCGACGTGGAGCAGATCATTCGCGATTTGGTCGACAGCGCGATCCTGATGACCCGCGAGCATATGCGTGAAGACGTGAAAGCCAATGCGCGCCACGCGGCAGAAGAACGGGTGATTGACGCCATCGCTGGCGAGGATGCCCGCGAAGGCACCCGCGAGATGTTCCGCAAGAAGCTAAAGGCGGGTGAGTTGGATCAGGAAATGATTGACCTTGAGCTCGCCGATACCTCCAATCCCTTTCCGATGATGGACATTCCCGGTCAGCAGGGCGGCATGGGCATGCTCAACCTTGGCGATATTTTCGGCAAGGCCATGGGCGGGCGCACCACCCGCAAACGGCTGTCAGTGGCGGAAAGCTATGACGTGCTGGTCAGCGAAGAAGCCGACAAACTGCTGGACGACGAGATCGTCAACAAGGCCGCCATCGAGGCGGTGGAGCAGAACGGCATTGTGTTTCTGGATGAGATCGACAAGGTCTGCGCCCGCTCCGACGCGCGGGGCGGCGATGTCAGCCGAGAAGGGGTGCAGCGCGACCTGCTGCCCCTGATCGAAGGCACCACCGTCAGCACCAAACACGGGCCCGTGAAGACCGACCACGTGCTCTTCATCGCATCGGGTGCGTTCCACATTGCCAAACCCTCGGATCTCTTGCCCGAATTGCAAGGGCGACTGCCGATCCGGGTGGAACTGCGCGCCCTTACAGAAGAAGATTTCGTGCGCATCCTGACCGAAACCGATAACGCGCTGACCCTGCAATACACCGCGCTGATGGGCACGGAGCAGGTCACGGTCAGTTTCGAGCCCGAAGGGATCGCAGCCCTGGCCAAGATCGCGGCAGATGTGAACCAATCCGTCGAAAACATCGGCGCCCGGCGGCTTTATACGGTGATGGAACGGGTGTTCGAGGAACTCTCCTTCAACGCGCCCGATCAGGCCGGGGATGAAGTTGTGGTCGACGCCGCATTTGTCGAGAAAAACCTTGGCGAGCTGACCCGCTCCACAGACATCAGCCGCTACGTGCTTTAAGGCTTCCCATCGACGCGCGGGCCTGCGACACCGGGCGCATGGGCTACCTGCGCTTTCTCGTTGAAAACAAACTGTTCCTGCTGGCCGGGTTCCTGCTGTGTTTCACGTCGTCTTTTGGGCAGACCTATTTCATTTCGCTCTTTGCGGGCGAGATTAAACAGGCGTTTGCACTGACGGATGGCGATTGGGGCGCCATCTATACCATCGGGACAACCCTCTCAGCTCTGACGATGATCTGGGTGGGGGCGCTGACCGACAGGTTTCGCGTGCGACAGCTGTCGCTCGTGGTGATGATCCTGCTGGCGATGGCCTGTGCTGCGATGGCCCTCGTGTCCAGCGCGGTGCTGCTGGTGATGGTCATCTATGCCCTGCGGCTGATGGGTCAGGGGATGATGTCGCAATTGGGCGCGGTTGCCATGTCGCGGTGGTTTGTGGCGGCGCGGGGGCGGGCCATCTCGCTCGCGTCAATGGGGTTTTCGGCGGGCCAGGCCCTGCTGCCCATCATCTTTGTCACGCTGCTGGTGGTTTTCGACTGGCGCGCCCTGTGGTGGATCGCGGCGCTATGCGTTGTGGCCGCCATTCCGATCATGCAGATGCTGTTGCGCCAGGAACGCACGCCCCAGTCGATGACAGAGACTTCGCAGAGCCTTGGCATGGGAGGCAAACACTGGACACGCGCAGCTCTTCTCCAGCATCCGCTTTTCTACATGATGGTGCCGCTGGTGCTGGGGCCATCGGCCTGGGGGACCGCCCTGTTTTTCCAGCAGGTGCACCTGACAGAGGTCAAAGGCTGGAGCCTGATGTCCTTTGTCGCGCTGATGCCGATTTACACGGCGGCCACCGTGATTTGCACCTTCATCACCGGCTGGGCGGTAGATCGCATCGGCGTGAAGTGGATCGTCCCGTTCCAGATGCTGCCCTTTGGCCTGTCTTTCCTGGTGCTGGCTTTTGCCGATACGATTCTGATGGCCGGTGTTGGCCTCGTGATCTTCGGGATCGGACAGGGCATGCAGGGCACCGCCACCACCGCATTCTGGGCCGTATTTTACGGGACGCGGCACTTGGGCGCGATCAAGGCGGCAGCTGCGGCACTGATGGTCTTTGGATCCGCCATCGGGCCGGGGATCACCGGGGCGCTCATCGATCTCGGGATCAGTTTTCCAGAGCAGATGATCCCCATTGCCGCGTTTTATCTTATCGGCGCGGTGCTTGCCGGGCTGGGGATCCTGCGGTACCAGCGCGATCTGCCTAGCGCCGCCGCCTGAGATAGACGTAGTAAGCGCCACCGCCACCGTGGCTGATATGCGCCTCGCTCACCTGCATGACAACCGATGCCAGCGGCGGCGCGCTCAGCCATTGCGGCACCTGATGGCGCAACACGCCGAAGCGCACCGGAATAGGCCCGCCCTCGTCCCGGTTTTTGCCTTTGCCGGTGATGACCAGCACCAATCGTTTGCCCGATGCATGGCCGGAGAGGATAAATTTCGTCAGCGCCGCATGGGCGCGGTCCAATGTCATCCCGTGCAAATCGATCCGCCCTTCGGGCTTGATCTTCCCACGGGTCATTTTGCCAAAGGTTTTCTGATCCATCTGCACCGGCGCGCGCCGCAGTTGATCGGGCAGGGAGGGCGCCAGATGGATGGTGTTTTTCCGCGGCTCCGGTTTGGGCGGAAACTGCGTGTTCAACTTGCCGAAATCCGGTTTTGGCCTGGGGTGATCTTTGGCGCGCGCCTGCGGAGCATAAGCTTCGGGATCAAACGTGCTGCGCTGGTCCAGTGCTTCCGTCTTGTCGGTGACTTTGCGCCAAAGGGCGACCTCGTCCGCCGACAATTTCCGGCGTGTCACAGCGCCCCCTCCGGTGCCATCGCATAAGCACGCTGGATCGGGAGCAGCACAATCATGCGGCCGGGGTCCTTGAGTTTTCCCGCAGCACGGCCCGCTTTGTCACCGGTGCCAAAGAAAACATCCGCCCGTTGGGCGCCCTTGATCGCTGAACCGGTATCCTGCGCAATCATCAGCCGTCGCAGGGGTTTTTTGCCGTCTTTTTCGATCCAGACCGGTGCGCCTAGTGGCGTATAGGCCGGATCAACCGCAATGGTGCGCATCGTCGTGACCGATCTGTTCATCGCGCCCAGCGGTCCCTGATCGGCGGGGACCTCGCTGACCTCCCGGAAAAATACATAGGATGGGTTGTGGAACAAAAGCTCCCGGCCTGCCGCCGGGTTACGCCGCACCCAATTCTTGATGACATCGGCGCTGACTTGATGCGATTGATAGGTGCCGCGACGCACAAGTTCGGCCCCAATGGACCGGTAAGTGTGCCCGTTTGCCCCCGCATACCCCACGCGCAGCTTGTCTCCATTCGGCAGGTTTACCCGGCCAGACCCCTGAATTTGCAGAAAGAATAGCTCCACCGGATCATCGACCCAGGCAATTTCCAGACCACGCCCCTGCAAAACACCACCATCGAGAATTTGGCGGCGGGAGTACCACAGGTCCGTGCTCTTCGCCTCCGGCGGCATGGCATAAATCGGGTAGCGGTACCGTCCAGATTTTTGCCGCGATCCACTCAGTTCCGGTTCAAAATACCCGGTGAAAAGCGCAGGCGCCCCGTCCTCGATCAGAACCGGACGGAACAACAGCTCGAAAAAGGCCTTCGGATCCGGGTTGGACGTCGCATAGGCGCAAACCGCGCGCCAATCGGGATCATCCATATCCTGACAGGTATTGCGGAACGTCTCGAAAGCCGCCGCGTGGTCATCTTTCGACCAACCATCGAGGTCTTCGAAAGAAAGGACTTCGATACTGGTGTCAGCAGATGCGGGGCCTGTCATGCTGAGCACCCCCGCAAAGAACGCCGCCAGCGCAGGCTTCATGCGTCTGTGGAAACAAGCAGCCAATTTGGATCATCCGACCCCATCTTGCGCGCAAAGGCCCAGGTGTCTTTCTGGCGCTTTATGTCAGAGGCGTTGCCATCTACAATTTCGCCGTCGCTGTTGCGCACCACCGAGGTCAACTCCGCAACGAAGCGGATGGTCAGCTCCGCCTCGCTGGTATCCTCATCATAGGTCGCATCCATCAGCTTGAGCTCGCGTACCCCGATGAAATTCGCCTCAATGGTCAGGCCTTGGTCTTCACGTGCGGCGACGCCATCCACGAAGGATTCGTAGATGTCTTCGGCCAGGAACGGTTGGATGTCCGACAATTCGCCATTCTCATACCCCATCACGATCATCTCATAGGCGCTGCGGGCACCCCCAAGAAAATCGGTGACGTTGAACGAAGGCTCAATACGTTTCATCGCGGCCAGCGCCTGCGCGGCGCTGCTGTTTTCTTCAACATGATCCACGATATCGAGGTCGGGCCCGCCCTCGATCACCTCGAATTCCGGGCTGCCAAGGCGATCCGTTTGTGTCTTTTGCACTGGCGGTTGCTCAAACCCGTCCCGCGTGCCCAGCACGTTTTTCAGACGCAAGATCAGAAAAACAGCGATGCCGGCCAGCACCAAAAGCTGTATCAGGGGCGAATTCATAGGAACCTCATGTGGGGTAATTCATGGAAACAGGTGTATAGTGTACTTATGTAGGTGTCGGGGTCGGCCAAGTCCACTCCACGCCGGACGAAAGGAAGCATCAAAATGTGGCTATTTATCGCTTTTCTCGCGGTACCACTGATTGAAATCACGCTGTTCATCCAAATTGGCGGCGCAATCGGTCTTGGCTGGACGCTTGTCACGGTCATTTTGACCGCGATCATCGGCACATGGCTGGTACGGAATCAGGGGCTTATGGCGATGAATCAGCTGAAGTCGTCCTTTTCTGATCTGCGCGACCCGACAGAACCACTGGTGCATGGGGCGATGATCCTGTTTTCCGGCGCATTGCTGCTGACGCCCGGCTTTTTCACCGATGCGGTCGGATTTCTATTGCTTGTGCCGGGGTTCAGGACCGCCGTCTTCAAGGCAATCCGCGCACGGGTGAACATTCAGACCTTCGAAACCGGCCCCGGACAAACCCGGGCAGGACCAACCGGCGCGCGACGCTCGCATCCGAATGATGATATTATCGATGGTGAATATTCCGAAGTCCCCCCGGAATATAATAAAATCAAACAGCCTTCGAAGTGGTCGGACCATTGAGAACCGCCCCCCAAGCTGGTAAGGCTCGCCCGATTTATTTTTCACCTCAGGAGTGACCCATGGCTGAAGCCGAAGCACAACAACAAGAGCCGCAGATGCGTGTCCTCGGACAATTCATTCGCGACATGTCTTTTGAAAACATCATGGCGCAAAAAGGCGCGCCCGCGGATGTGACCCCGGATGTTCAGGTTCAGGTCAATCTGGATGCGAAAAAACGCAGTGTCGAACACCAGTATGAAACGTCGATCAAGCTGAACGTGACCTCCAAGGCCAAAGACAGCGACTCCACCCTGTTCGTGCTGGAAATCGACTATGCCGGGATCTTCCACATCGACAATGTGCCCGAAGACCAGCTGCATCCTTTCCTGCTGATCGAATGCCCGCGGATGATTTTCCCGTTCCTGCGCCGCGTGGTCAGCGATGTGACACGGGATGGTGGCTTCCCGCCGCTGAACCTGGAAAACATCGATTTCCTGTCGCTCTACCGCAATGAATTGGCGCGCCGCCAGGCGGAAGAAGCGCCCAAGAAAGCCGACGCGTGATCGTCAGGCCTTAAGCCACAATGCGTCGTCGCCCAGTTTCGCCACAAATTCGGCGTGGGCGGCGGCTTCTTTTTCGGTCAAGCGAGGTTTGAGAGGTGTAGGCCGTGGTCTTGGCATCCAGTCTTCCTCACCAGTGCCGGAGCTGTTCTGCGCCGTGGTTGACAGGCCAAAATCGGGCTGTCGACCACCGATCAGCTCCAGATAGACTTCCGCCAGAATTTCACTGTCCAACAGCGCGCCGTGCAGCGTCCGCGAAGAGTTGTCGATGTTGAACCGACGGCACAGCGCGTCCAGTGATGCGGGTGAGCCGGGAAACCGTTTGCGGGCGATCTCCAGCGTATCGATGGCCTGCTCCCAGGGGATCTGCGGCAAGCCCATCCATTTCAGCTCGGCATTCAGGAATTTGATATCGAATGAAGCATTGTGGATCACCAGTTTCGCATCACCAATGAAATCCAGAAATGCCTGGCCGACCTGCGCAAATTTCGGTTTATCGCGCAGGAAATCATCGCCCAGCCCATGCACCTGAAACGCCTCTTCGGGCATTGAGCGTTCGGGGTTGATGTATTGATGATAGGTTTTGCCGGTCGCCATATGGCCGATCAGTTCCACCGCGCCGATCTCGACAATCCGGTCACCGGATTGTGGATCAAAGCCGGTGGTTTCCGTGTCCAGGACAACTTCACGCATCGCGCAATCTCTCTCTGATTTGCCTGACCACATCCTGAACCTGCGCGCGGGCATGTTCAACCGTATCTGTGACGATCACGAAATCGGAGCGCGCGCATTTTTCGTCATTTGGCATCTGTTTCGCCCGGATGTTTTCGAATTCCGCGCGCGTCATTGTCCCTCGTTCCAGAACACGTTTTTCCTGCTCTTCAGGCGAAACAGAGACACATACGACGGCATCCATCTGCGTCTCGCCCCCGGTTTCAAAAAGCAGGGGAATGTCGAGAACGGCGATATCAGAGATTGGATTTGACAGGAAAGCTTCGCGATCCTGCGCCACCAGCGGGTGAACGATGGTTTCAATTTTCTTCAGGGCATCTCTGTCTTTGGAAATGATGCTGCGCAGTACGGATCGCGAAATAGCACCCTCCACGATTGCGCCCGGATAAAGAGCCGCGATCGGCGTGACGGCGGCACCATCCTGACCGTATAGCCGATGCACCGCCGCATCCGCATCCCAAAGCGCGCAACCCTCGTCGACAAACATCTGCGCGGTGGTCGATTTGCCCATACCAATGGACCCGGTCAGGCCAAGTCTGAACACTAGCGCAAAACCGCCGCGCGGGAGTCATCATCCACATCCGGTCGCGGCCCGAACCACCGTTCGAACCCGGGGACTGCCTGATGCAACAGCATGCCCAACCCGTCCACGGTCACGCATCCGCGTTCTTCGGCGACCTGCAACAATTTTGTTTTCAGCGGGGTATAAACCAGATCAGTCACCACCGTCGATTTTTTCAACCCGTCCAGTGGCACCCGCATCTCTGGTTTGCCCACCATGCCCAGGGAAGATGTGTTCACAACCAGACTGGTCTCTTCCAGCATATTTCCAGCCTGTACCCAATCGATCACCCTGATGCGATTACCGAAATCCGACTGCAGTTTTTCCGCGCGCACCCGCGTCCGGTTCGACAGTAGGATTTCCGGCACGCCAGCATCTAGCAGCGATGCGATTACCGCGCGCGCCGCGCCGCCCGCGCCTAGAACAGCGGCGGCCCCTTTTGTCGGTATCCAGTTGGGCGCGCCAGCTTTCAGATTTTCCAGAAACCCGTAACCATCTGTATTATCAGCATGAATCTTACCATCTTTACGAAAGATCAGCGTATTGGCTGCGCCGATCAGCGTCGCGCGATCCGTGATGAGATCCGCAATGTCCAGAACCGCTTCCTTATGTGGGATCGTGATGTTGACACCCACAAATCCGGCCTTGGGCAAGGTAGTCAAGACGTCTCGCAAATCGCGCGCGGCCACATCCATTGGAATGTAGAACCCTTTGACGCCATGTTTGTTGAGCCAATGGCGGTGTACCCGTGGTGACTTCGAATGCGCAATTGGGGACCCGATGACGCCCGCCAAGGGGATTTTATCCGGGGATTTTGACGTATTCGTCATCGTTCCAACTCTCCACGCAGCGTCAGGTAGGCCAGCAGCTCCAGCAGGGGCAGGCCCAGCACATTAAAGTAATCCCCTTCGATCCGGGTGAAAAGCCGCACGCCTTCTTCTTCAAGCTTATAGGCCCCGACGGCATGGCGGATGCTGTCCCAATTCCGCGCAACATAGCCGATGATGTAGTCATCCGTCGCATCGCGCATCCGCAGACGCACCTGACCCACATGCCGCCAAACCGGCTTGCCGCCGTCATAGATTACTGCGGCTGATAACAGACTGTGCCGGTCATTGCGCAGCTGGTGCAATTGATCGATGGCCTCTTCGGGGGATTGCGGTTTTGAAAACAGCGTCCCCTGGTGATCCAACACCTGATCACAGCCCAAAACCAGCGCATCCGGATTTTTGTCACTCACCTTGCGCGCTTTCATTTCGGCCAAGGCATCGGCGATATCACGCGGCGGCGCATTCTCTGCTAACATGGCGTCGCGCACCATATCTTCGTCGACCCGTCCGGGCTGAATCGTGAATTTGACGCCGGCCTGGCGCAGCATCTGGGCTCTGATTTCGGAGCCGGATGCCAATATGAGCGGCTGGGACATGTGTATAACCCTGTGAGCACCCTTAAGGATTTCTTAATAGTTTCTTCTGGGCAAAACAGCGAGATCACGCAAGAGCAAGAAGGGCTGGGGTCAGTCCAGATGTTCACGAAGATTAATACGCTGGTAGGAAGGATAACCGAGATCGTGTGAATAACAATTTCGTTGTGATCTTACCCACAGTTTTATACAGGCAACGTGAAAAGAAAACCTATCTAACCGTTTGTTTTATATACATTATTATCCAAAATCAGAAGATATAAAATATCCGGATGAACTTTTTCCTCATCGGTAAAACCCCGCGGATAAAATGATAATCCACAGAAATCCAAGACCCTACATAATCATCATCCTTTAATCTTTCTTTATATATTTATAAGAGAGGCAAACGGATCGGAGAGATGAATGACGGACCTACTTGCCCTTGGATATCCATGGATCAAGGCATTTCACATCATGTCCGTGATTGCCTGGATGGCGGGTTTGTTCTACCTGCCCCGGTTGTTTGTCTATCACGTAGAACAGGTCGGGCAAAGCGGGGAGACCCATGCGCTTTTTCAAACCATGGAGCTGAAATTGCTGCGGGTGATCATGAACCCGGCGATGATAGCGACCTGGGTGTTTGGTCTGTGTCTTGTTTTCACACCGGGCATTGTCGATTGGACAGCGATATGGCCCTGGACCAAGGCAGCGGGTGTTTTGGGGATGACCTGGTTTCATCACTGGCTGGGCTTGAGGCGGAAGGATTTCATTTCCGGCTCCAATGACCTGAGCGGGCGCCAGTATCGGATGATGAACGAAGTCCCGACCTTGCTGATGGTTCTGATCGTGCTTTCGGTAGTCATCAAGTTCTGAGAATTGACTCGTGCTACACGGCGGCTTATGTACCCATCACCACCCCGTCCGGGGATGGCGCAGACCTAAATTTTAAAATGACATCAGCTAGCGGCTTTGCTGCGGCTGAGCACAGGTATTTCCATGACATCTGACATGATCGACACACCGACAGCGCCAGAAACGCTTGAGACACTGAATCTCGCGGACCTGAAGCGCAAGAGCCCCAAAGACCTTCTGTCCATGGCTGAGGATCTGGAGATCGAAAACGCCTCGACCATGCGCAAGGGCGAGATGATGTTCCAGATCCTGCGCGAACGCGCGGATGAAGGTTGGGAAATTTCCGGGGATGGCGTGCTAGAAGTGCTGCAGGACGGTTTTGGCTTTCTGCGCTCGCCCGAGGCGAACTATCTGCCGGGCCCGGATGACATCTACGTCTCCCCCGAGATGATCCGCAAATACTCGCTGCGCACCGGCGATACCATCGAGGGCGTGATCAAGGCGCCAGATGACAGCGAACGTTATTTTGCGCTTTTGGATGTGACACAGATCAATTTTGAGGAGCCGGAAAAAGCCCGCCATAAGGTGGCTTTTGAAAACCTGACACCGCTTTACCCGGATGAGCGCCTGACGATGGAAGTCGATGATCCGACCGTCAAAGACCGGTCATCGCGTATTATCGATCTGGTTGCCCCGATCGGAAAGGGCCAGCGCTCGTTGATCGTGGCCCCACCGCGGACGGGTAAAACGGTTCTGCTGCAGAACATCGCGAATTCCATCGAGAAGAACCATCCTGAATGCTACCTGATCGTTCTGCTGATTGACGAGCGGCCCGAAGAGGTGACGGATATGCAAAGATCGGTCAAAGGGGAGGTTGTGTCCTCGACCTTTGACGAGCCAGCGACGCGTCACGTGGCCGTGTCCGACATGGTGATTGAGAAAGCCAAGCGGCTTGTTGAGCACAAACGGGACGTGGTCATCCTGCTGGATTCCATCACGCGTCTTGGTCGGGCGTTCAACACCGTGGTGCCATCCTCTGGCAAGGTTTTGACCGGCGGTGTGGATGCCAACGCCCTGCAACGCCCGAAACGCTTCTTTGGTGCCGCGCGGAACATCGAAGAGGGCGGGTCACTGACCATTATCGCGACGGCGCTCATCGACACGGGCAGTCGGATGGATGAGGTGATCTTTGAAGAATTCAAAGGCACCGGTAACTCGGAAATCGTTCTGGACCGCAAGATCGCTGACAAGCGCGTCTTCCCGGCGATGGACATTCTGAAATCCGGGACGCGGAAAGAGGACCTGTTGGTGGATAAGGTCGACCTGCAGAAAACATTCGTCTTGCGCCGTATTCTGAACCCGATGGGCACAACAGATGCGATTGAATTCCTGATTTCCAAGCTGAAACAGACCAAGACTAATTCGGACTTCTTCGACTCTATGAATACATAACTTATTGTTTAAAAACAGTGGGTTAAATTGATGAATACGATTTATGCTCTGGCATCGGCGCAGGGTAAGGCTGGGGTATCGGTCATCCGAATATCTGGGCCGGATGCCCATGCGTCGGCCCGTGTCTTGTGTGGAAAGCTGCCTGAGCTCAGGTATTCCGCGACGCGCTCCTTGAGAAATACCGCTGGCGATCTTCTCGATCATGCGCTGGTTCTTTGCTTCAAAGCACCAAACAGCTTTACGGGTGAGGACGTGGTTGAGCTACATGTCCATGGAAGCGTTTCAGTGGTTCGGGCTGTCCTAGAGGAATTGTCGAAACAGGAGGGCACCCGGTTGGCTGAGCCTGGGGAATTCACCCGGCGTGCGTTAGAAAATGAGAAACTGGACCTTGCCCAGGTGGAGGGGCTGGCGGATCTCATCGATGCGGAAACCGAAGCGCAGAGAAAGCAGGCGGTGCGTGTTTTATCCGGTGCCCTGGGCGTGCGGGTGGATGGGTGGAGATCGAAGCTGATCAGAGCGGCCGCCTTGCTGGAGGCCACAATCGATTTTGCGGACGAAGACGTGCCTGTTGATGTTAGCCCGGAAGTCTGTGCCTTGCTTGACGACGTGACGGCAGATCTCGAAAACGAAATCTCCGGAAGTTTTGTGGCGGAACGTATCCGTACCGGGTTTGAAGTTGCGCTTGTGGGCGCGCCAAATGCGGGCAAGTCGACCTTGCTCAATCGTTTGGCGGGTCGTGAGGCCGCGATAACGTCGGAGATTGCCGGAACAACGCGAGACGTCATCGAGGTTCGGATGGACCTGCAGGGGTTACCTGTGACTTTTCTCGATACCGCTGGGCTGCGTGATGCCGAGGATGAAATTGAAAACATCGGTGTTTCTCGCGCTTTGGAACGTGCGAGAGCAGCAGATTTACGGGTCTTTTTGGCAGAGCCAGGGGAAAGCCTGATGCTGCCACCTCAGGAGAAGGATATCGTGCTGCACCCGAAGGCAGATATTTCAAACGTCGCGGGCAGTGTTGGTATCTCCGGGAAGACCGGCGCGGGCGTGCAGAAGTTGATCACACGGATCCAAGCAACGCTTCAAGACAGAACTGCACTTGCCGGGTTGGCCACGCATGAGAGGCATCGCGTTGCGATGGAGCGGGCTTTTGAGAGTTTGCAGGCCGCGCAAGCAATCTTGGGTGATGGCCCGGAGCTTTATGATATAGCGGCGGAAGAATTGCGGACGTCGATTCGAGCCCTTGAAGCTTTGGTCGGGCGTATCGATGTAGAAAACCTGTTGGATGAAATATTCTCAAGCTTTTGTCTTGGGAAATAGCGGAGTGTTTCACGTGAAACATTTTGACGTTCTTGTTATCGGAGGTGGTCACGCGGGTGCTGAGGCGGCACATGCGGCGGCGCGGATGGGCGCACACACGGCCCTGGTCACCATGACCGAAGAGGGTATTGGTGCGATGTCCTGCAATCCGGCGATTGGCGGTTTGGGTAAGGGCCACCTCGTGCGTGAAATCGATGCGATGGATGGCGTGATGGGCCGTGTTGCCGATAAGGCGGGTATCCAATTTCGCTTGCTCAATCGTCGAAAAGGTCCTGCGGTACAGGGTCCGCGCGCGCAATCAGATCGTCAGATCTATCAATCGGAAATGCTCTCGGAGATCAAATCTCGCGCCAATCTTTCAATCGTCCTGGGTGAAGTTGTTGATTTCAAGATGCAAGGGGACCGTGTCACGGGCGTTTTCCTGCATGACGGCAGCGAGATGGATGCGACTTCTATCGTGTTGACCACAGGGACCTTTCTGCGCGGGGTAGTTCATATCGGTGACGTATCCCGATCTGGCGGTAGGATCGGTGAAAAGGCTTCCGTTAAGCTGGCTGAACGCATTGATTCCTTTGAATTACCGTTGGGTCGGCTGAAGACCGGCACGCCGCCACGTCTGGATGGAAAGACGATCAATTGGGAGGTTCTTCAGGAGCAGCCTGGGGATGAAGATCCAACCTTGTTTTCATTCATGTCAAAGGGTGTAACCGCACGGCAGGTCAGCTGTGGCATAACGCATACAAATTCGAAAACGCACGACATCATCCGCGAAAACCTGTCGCGGTCCGCCATGTATGGCGGGCACATTGATGGGGTGGGTCCGCGGTATTGCCCGTCGATTGAAGACAAGATTGTCCGGTTTGCAGACAAAGACTCCCACCAGATCTTTTTGGAGCCGGAAAGCCTATCCACAACCACCGTTTATCCGAATGGAATATCGACATCCTTGCCCGAATCTGTTCAGGAGGATTACGTTCATTCGATCTATGGCCTTGAAAATGCAGCGATTCTGCAGCCGGGGTATGCGATTGAATATGATTACGTTGATCCGCGTGCGTTGAGTGCCCAGTTGGCGTTGCCAAATGTGCCCGGATTGTATTTGGCCGGACAAATTAACGGAACCACCGGATATGAAGAGGCGGCAGCGCAGGGATTGGTTGCCGGGTTGAATGCGGCGCTGGCGGCGCAGGGGCGTGACCCTGTGCATTTCTCGAGGTCTGAGAGCTATATCGGCGTTATGATCGACGACCTGACAACGCGCGGTGTGAGTGAGCCTTATCGCATGTTCACCTCGCGCGCCGAATTCCGGTTGTCTTTGCGCGCCGATAATGCGGATCAACGGTTGACGCCACTAGGCATAGATCTTGGGTGCGTTGGTGCGACGCGGGCAAGGGCTTACCTTGAGAAAGCGGAAAAGCTCGAAGTTGCGCGTGAATCGCTGAGTAAAAAGACATTTACACCGTCCCAGGCTTCTGAAGCTGGTATCAAAATCAATCAGGATGGCAGCAGAAGAACGGCCATGCAGCTTCTGGCATTCCCCGATGTATCGTTCGTGGAGATCACGGCTCTCGACGCAGGGTTCGAGGGGATCGAAGCGGAAACCCGAAAGCAAATGGAGAGAGAGGCGCTTTACGCGAATTATATTCAGCGACAACAGCGCGATATCGACCTGCTTCGTAAGGATGAGGCGCAGGTTATCCCGAGTGATTTTGCCTATGAGGGTTTGGAGGGTTTATCCAATGAGCTTAAATCCAAGTTGATCGCGGTAAAACCTTCCACGCTCGCGCAAATGTCTCGCGTGGATGGGATGACGCCGGCTGCGCTGACGCTAATTCTCGCGAAGTTAAGGCAGCGCAAGCGAAAGAAGTCAGCCTGATGACGTCGGATTTGAATGTTTCACGTGAAACATTGAACCGATTGGAGTTATTCCATGGCCTTCTGAAAAAGTGGAATACGAAGATAAATCTGGTGTCCAAATCTAGTATTTCAGACGCATGGGAACGCCATATCAATGATTCACTGCAAGTGTACCATCATGCGGGGGATGAAATAGTTTGGTCGGATATCGGAAGCGGTGGTGGTCTGCCGGGTCTTGTGGTCGCGATCTTGGCCAAGGAATTTCATCCGGATCGACATGTCACCATGGTGGAGAGTGACATTCGCAAATCCACCTTTCTACGCACCGTGATCCGTGAATTGGATTTGAAAGCTTCTGTTCTTGTATCGCGGATTGAGCAAACCACACCCATGAGCGCTGAGATCTTATCCGCACGGGCACTCGCGGATTTGGATCAGCTGCTCCGATATGCGGAAATACATCTGACTCCGAGCGGGCGTGCGTTTTTTTTCAAAGGCGAAACCTGGGAAAAAGAGGTGGAGACAGCACGCAAGTCGTGGTCTTTTGATCTGGTTGCGCATAAAAGTAAGACGAACCCAAACGCTGCCATTCTTGAGGTGAAGGATATCCATCTTGTCTGACCTATCACGCCCGGCTGGTCCGAAGATCATTTCGGTAGCGAACCAAAAAGGTGGCGTTGGAAAAACCACGACAACAATCAACTTGGCGGCAGCCCTGGTCGAAGCGGGGAAGCGCGTGTTGGTGGTTGATCTTGATCCGCAGGGGAATGCATCGACAGGCCTGGGTATCGAAACCGAAGATCGCGAATTAACGACCTACGAGCTTTTGCTCGAAGATATTGATCTTAAATCTGTTATTCTGCCGACTGTCACGCCAGGATTGCTCATTGTCCCCGCCACGGTGGATCTGAGCTCAGCAGATATCGAGCTGATTTCCAATGAAAAACGCAGTTTTCTGCTACATGATGCGTTGCGACAGACGGCGATGGATGCATTTGAGCTGGACTATATCCTGATTGACTGTCCGCCATCCCTGAACCTTTTGACGGTCAATGCGATGATCGCGTCGCATTCTGTGTTGGTGCCGTTGCAGAGCGAATTCTTTGCGCTGGAAGGGTTGTCGCAATTGATGCTGACCATTCGTGAGGTGCGGCAAAGCGGAAATAAGGATTTGCGCATCGAGGGCATCGTTTTGACGATGTATGATCAACGGAATAACCTGTCCCTGCAGGTCGAGCAGGACGCGCGGGACAATCTGGGTGAGCTTGTTTTTAAAACACGGGTACCGCGAAATGTAAGGGTCAGCGAGGCACCATCTTTCGCGATGCCGGTTCTCACCTATGATACGGCATCAAAAGGCGCGCAGGCCTACCGGGCGCTGGCACGGGAAGTTCTGAGCAGAAATACAGAAAAAGTCGCATAAGGGGGCTGACATGGCAGGTGGAGTGGATCGTAAACGAGGCCTCGGACGCGGCTTGTCTGCGTTGATGTCGGATGTTGCGGAAACGGAAAAGGTGGTCAGCACTGGACCAGCGGCAGCGGAACGCCTCATTCCGATTGAGCAGATTTCACCCAATCCGGACCAGCCCCGCAAAAGATTTGCAGAGGGTGATTTGGAGGATCTGGCAGCTTCCATCCGCGAAAAAGGGGTCATTCAGCCGTTGATCGTGCGGGCGTTGCCAAGTGGACAATATGAGATCGTCGCGGGTGAACGTCGCTGGCGTGCGGCGCAGATGGCCAAACTGCACGAACTCCCGGTTGTGGTGCGGTCCTTTACCGATGTCGAAGTGCTGGAAGTTGCGATCATCGAGAATATTCAACGGGCGGACCTGAACCCGATAGAAGAGGCCGTGGGGTATCGCCAGCTGATGGACCGGTTTGGCCATACGCAGGAAAAAATGGCGGAGGCGCTTGGGAAGAGCCGTAGCCACATCGCGAACCTGCTGCGTCTGCTGAACCTGCCGGATGACGTGTTGGAGATGGTGCGCAAGGGTGATCTGAGCGCGGGACACGCGCGCGCGTTGATCACCGCTGAGAACCCATCGAAGATTGCCCAACAGATCATCAAGGGTGGTCTGTCCGTGCGCGCCGTTGAAGCGCTGGTGAAAAAAGAGCAATCCAATGGCGATGACAATATTTTCAGCGGGAACGCGAAGCCAAAGACCGAGACGAAGGATGCAGATACCAAGGCGCTTGAGGGAGATCTATCTGCCTCTTTAGGTATGAAAGTCGTATTGAGCCACAAGCCAGGTCAGGAATCTGGTCAGATGACGCTACACTACAAATCCTTGGAAGAACTGGATGAACTGTGTCGGATGCTGAGCGGAAGCTAGTCTTCCAATAGCGTTGCAATCACCGCATTCAATATCATAAACCCTTGTTCTGAAACGATAATTTTATCACCTTGGGTGCAAAGCATACCCATTTGCGTCAATTCACCGATCTTTGTGGGTGACAGCGGTCGCCCTGCCAGCTTTTCATACCGCGCGCGACTGACGCCTTCCTTGAGCCGCAACCCCATGAGAAGAAATTCGCTCGCCTGATCACCTGTATCAAGCCGCGTTCTTTCCTTTTCAGAATTTGCCTCCTGCACGGAGTTCAGCCACCGCGCGGGGTTTGAATGGCATTCCGTGGCATAGCGATGGCCGCGCATCGTCAGCCGACCATGGGCGCCCGGACCAATCCCAATGTAGTCGCCATACCGCCAGTAAATCAGATTGTGGCGCGATTGCGCGCCGTCCCGGGCGTGGTTCGACACCTCATACGCGGGCAGTCCATGTTCGTTGCATAGCTCTTGCGTCAGGGTGAAGAGATCCGCGCTCAGGTCCTCGTCCGGCAGCCCGCGCAGCTTGCCGGCGTTGTAGCGATCGCCAAATGCGGTGCCTTGTTCAATTGTCAGCTGATAAAGCGACAGATGATCCACGGCCAAAGACAGCGCTTGCTCCAGCTCGGCCCGCCAGGCGGCGAGACTTTGGCCTTGACGTGCATAGATCAAATCAAAGCTGACCCGATCAAAAGCGGCGCGCGCGATCTCAAAGGCTTTCAATGCTTCATCTGTGGAATGAAGCCGCCCGAGCTTTTGCAAATCTGGATCATTAAGCGCCTGAATTCCCATGGAAATTCTATTAACGCCCCCATCTCGAAAGGCCCGGAACCTGCCTGCTTCGACGGATCCCGGATTGGCTTCCAGCGTGATTTCCAGATCGTTTGCGCAAGCCCAGTTTTTGCGGATCTTCTCGATCACCTGTCCAACGGTCTCTGGCGCCATAAGGCTGGGCGTGCCACCGCCAAAGAAAACAGACCGCAGCACACGCCCGGGTGTTTCAGCCGCGGCCCGATCAAGCTCTGTCAGGTAGGCGTCGCACCAGGCTGGCTGGTCGATCTGTCGGGACACATGGCTGTTGAAATCGCAGTAGGGGCATTTGGCCTCGCAAAACGGCCAATGGATATAAAGCCCGAAACCGCCCTGTTCCCAATCCTCAGCCAAAGCATCCCGCAATCAGTTTTGCGAAGGCATCTGCGCGGTGGCTGATCCGGTTCTTTTCCGCCGGGTCCATCTCGGCAAAGGTGATGTCATGCCCATCGGGTTGAAACATCGGATCATAGCCATGCCCGGTCTGTCCCCGCATCGGCCAGACCAGCGTTCCGTTGACTTTCCCTTCAAAGACTTCGTCATGCCCGTCAGGCCAGGCCAGCACCAGGGTTGCGCGAAACCGGGCGCGTCGCGGATGGCTCGCGCCCTTTTCCTCCAGCAAATCATGGGTCTTCGTCATCGCCATGATGAAATCGCGACCGTTCGACGTTTCCGCCCAATCTGCGGTGTAGACGCCGGGTTGATTGCCCAGGGCTTCGACTTCGATGCCTGAATCGTCGGCCAGCGCGGGCAGGCCGGTTGCCTCAACCGCGGCCCGTGCCTTGATCCGCGCATTGCCGACAAAGGTTGTTTCAGTTTCCACCGGTTCAGCCAGGTTCATCTCAGCCGCGCCAACAACTGACACGCCATAGGGTTCGAACAGCTGTTGCATCTCTTCGAGCTTACCCGCGTTATGGGTCGCGATCAGGATACGTTTGCCGTCGAACGCCCGGGTCATGCAGCGGCCGATTTCTGCATGACGGCCAATTCGGAAACGCCTTTTTCGGCCAGATCCATCAGCGCATTCATCTGATCGCGGGAGAAGACGGAGCCTTCGGCGCTCATCTGTACTTCGATCAACTGGTGCGAGCCCGTCATGATGAAATTCCCATCGACGCCCGCCTCGGAATCCTCGGGGTAGTCGAGATCCAGCACCGGCTGTCCGGCATAGATGCCGCAGCTGATCGCCGCCACCGGATCGGTCATCGGATCACTGATCACGTCACCGGCTTTCATCAACTTGTTAACCGCCAGCCGCAGGGCAATCCACCCCCCGGTGATCGACGCGCAACGGGTGCCGCCATCGGCCTGCAGCACGTCACAATCCACGGTGATCTGACGTTCGCCCAAGGCAACCCGGTCCACACCGGCGCGCAAGGACCGGCCAATCAGGCGCTGGATTTCAACCGTGCGCCCACCTTGCTTGCCCGCTGCCGCCTCACGCCGCATCCGCGTGTTGGTCGCGCGGGGCAGCATGCCGTACTCTGCGGTGACCCAGCCGAGGCCCGACCCCTTGATAAAGGGGGGCACGCGGTCCTCGATGGTCGCAGTGCACAGCACATGTGTATCCCCCATCTTGATCAGGGCGCATCCTTCGGCGTGTTTCGTGAAATCCGTTTCAATCGAAACGGCCCGCATTTCATCTAGTGCTCGACCTGAAGGGCGCATGGGATATCCTTTGTTTGCTACCCTCCGATACCGTTCCCGCATGCCGAGATGCAACCCCGATTGAATTCTCTTCCTTTTATGCTTTTATTCAGCACCAGCTAGGATGCCATCATGAACGACGTGCCGAATATTCTGGGGGAGATGAACGAGCGCTCGCGCGAAGTGTTTCGCCGCGTGGTCGAAGGTTATTTGGCGGATGGCGCGCCGGTCGGCTCCCGGACGCTGACACGCGATTTCAGCGAAAACGTCAGTGCGGCGACGATCCGCAACGTGATGCAGGATCTGGAATATCTCGGGTTGCTGGACAGCCCCCATGTCAGCGCGGGACGTATCCCGACCCAACAGGGCCTGCGCATGTTCGTGGACGGGCTGCTGGAGATCGGTAGTCCGGATGAGACCGACCGTGAAATGATTGACGCGACCATGGGGTCAAACGAGCAGGACGTCAGCGGTCTGTTGGATCGCGTGGGCTCTGCGCTGTCGGGTGTCACGCATGGGGCCTCTCTGGTGCTCACGCCGAAACGCGAGGCGCCGATCAAACATATCGAATTTGTTTCGCTGTCACCCGACCGGGCGCTGGTGGTGCTGGTGTTTGCGGATGGGCATGTGGAAAACCGGTTGTTCACGCCACCGCCCGGTCAGACACCCAGCTCCATGCGGGAGGCGGCGAATTTCTTGAATGCGCTGATCGAAGGCAAAACGCTGGGCGAGGTGCAGGGCACCATTCAACGCGAAATTGCCAGCCGGCGGCAGGAGATCGATTCGCTTGCGCAGGAGTTGGTGCAGAGTGGTCTGGCGGTCTGGGAAGGCGAGGGTGATCAGATCGAGCGTCTGATCGTGCGGGGCCGGTCGAATCTCCTCAGCGAAGACGGCGAAACCGAGGATCTGGAGCGGATCAGACGCCTGTTTGACGACCTTGAACGCAAACGTGATATCGCGGAATTCCTTGAGCTTGCTGAAGAAGGCGACGGTGTGCGCATTTTTATTGGTTCTGAGAACAAACTTTTTTCACTTTCGGGTTCCTCTCTGGTGGTTTCCCCATATATGAACGCTGATCGAAAGATCATTGGCGCCGTGGGCGTCATTGGTCCGACGAGACTGAATTATGGACGCATTGTGCCGATTGTGAATTACACGGCACAGCTGGTCGGAAAGCTGATCTCTGACCGGAGCTAGAGGTGAATTATGGCAGAGCCCAAGAACGAAGAGTTTCTGGACGACATCGAAGACGCGGAAGCGGAGGCTTTTGCAGATGAGATGGAAGAGATTGATGACGAAGCGCTGGAAATTGACCAGCTGCGCGCGGAGCGTGATGAACTGCGCGATCGGTTCATGCGGGCGCTGGCCGATGCCGAGAATGCGCGCAAACGGTCGGATCGGGATCGGCGCGAGGCGGAAAACTACGGTGGGTCAAAACTGTCGCGTGACATGCTGCCCGTCTATGACAACATGAAGCGCGCGCTGGAAACGGTGACCGATGAGCAGAAAGAAGCAAACTCGGCTTTGATCGAAGGCATTCAGCTGACGATGCGCGAACTTTTGAGCGTCTTTAAAAAACACGGGATCGAGGTAATCGCGCCAGAAGTGGGGGATCGTTTTGATCCGCAGCACCATCAGGCCATGTTCGAAGCGCCGGTGCCCGGGACGAAGGCGGGCGATATCATTCAGGTCGCCGCAGAAGGCTTCATGCTGCACGACCGGCTGCTGCGTCCAGCGCAGGTTGGGGTGTCGTCGACGCCTGCCGGGTAAGCCACAGCCCATAGCGTGAAAAGAAGGCCGTCAGGATTTGGCGGCCTCTTTTAGTTTGTAGAGCGTTTCAAGCGCCTGGCGCGGGGTGAGTTCATCCGGGTGAATGTCGGCAAGCACCTCTTCCACTTGCGACGTTTTCGGCGGCGCGGGCGGTGGCGTCGGTGTCGCCGAAAACAGGGGCAGATCATCAATCAGGGTTTTCTGGGTGGCGCCGCCCTCGCGTTCGCCTTTCTCAAGCGCATCCAGAACCACGCGGGCCCGCGCAATCACGGGCGCGGGCAGGCCTGCAAGTTGTGCCACCTGAACGCCATAGGAGCGGTCGGCGGCCCCCCTTTTGACTTCATGCAAAAAGATGACCTCACCTTCCCATTCTTTCACGGTGACCGTCGCATTATCGACCCCCGGCAGTTTGCCCGCCAGCGCCGTCATCTCGTGATAATGCGTGGCGAAAAGCGCGCGGCTTTTGTTGACATCATGCAGGTGTTCCAGCGTGGCCCAGGCGATGGAAAGCCCGTCATAGGTGGCGGTGCCGCGACCGATTTCGTCCAGGATCACCAGCGCCCGGTCATCCGCCTGGTTGAGGATCGCGGCGGTTTCCACCATTTCGACCATGAAGGTCGAGCGGCCCCGTGCCAGATCATCGGAGGCTCCGACGCGGCTGAACAACTGACTGATCAGCCCGATGTGCGCGGATTGCGCGGGCACGAAGCTGCCCATTTGGGCCAGCAGCGCGATGATCGCGTTCTGACGTAGAAAGGTGGATTTACCCGCCATGTTGGGGCCAGTGAGCAGCCAGATGTTTGCCGCGCTGTCATCGGCGCTCAGGTCACAATCATTCGCAATGAACGGCTCGCCAGAGTTGTTTTTCAACGCATGTTCGACAACCGGATGGCGCCCGCCCGAGATGTCGAAGGCCCGGCTGTCATCGACCTTGGGCGCCGCCCAGTTTTCCGAAATCGCCAGGTCCGCCAATGCGGTTGTCAGATCAAGCTCGGCAAGCCCGGCAGCGGCCTGCGCAATCGTTGCCGCGTTTTCCAGGACCGCATTGCGCAGCACCTCGAACAGACGTTTTTCAATCTCAAGCGCCCGACCCCCGGCATTGAGAATTTTCGTCTCCATTTCTGACAGTTCTACGGTGGTGAAGCGCACCTGATTTGCCGTGGTTTGCCGGTGGATGAAGGTTTCCGACAGGGGTGGGGACAGCATCTTGTCCGCATGTGTGCTCGGGGTTTCGACGAAGTAGCCCAGCACGTTATTGTGTTTGATCTTAAGCGAAGAAATCCCCGTGTTAGAGACGAAATCAGCCTGCATTTGGGCGATCACGCCCCGGCCTTCGTCTCGCAGTTTTCGCGCCTCATCCAGCTCCGCGTCATGGTCGGGCGCGATGAAACCACCGTCCCGGGTGAGCAACGGGGGCTCCGCGATCAGAGCGGCGTCCAGCTGATCGATGAGGTCGGAATGACCGGCCATGTCACCCAGCGCTTTTTTCAACAGCTCGGGCAACTCCAAGGGGCTCAGGGCGTCGCAAAGTGTTTCGGCCTGCGACAGACCGTTTCGAATGGCCGCAAGATCGCGGGGGCCACCGCGCTCAAGCGACAGCCGCGACAGCGCGCGATCAAGGTCCGGCACCTTGCGCAGTTGCTCGCGGATATCCTGCCGATGCGGGGCATTTTCGGTGGCCCAATGCACGGCGTCCAGACGATCGCGGACAAGAGACAGCACGCGTGAGGGGCTGGAGAGCCGCCGTTCCAGCAGCCGTGCCCCGCCAGCCGTCGCGGTTTTGTCGATCACCGACAGCAACGATCCTGCACGGCCCCCCGACAGCGCCTGTGTCAGCTCCAGATTGCGCCGTGTGGCGGCATCAATTTGTACCGTGCGGGCTTCTGCTTCCTTTTGCGGCGGGCGCAGGAGCGGCAGTTTGCCTTTCTGGGTGATCTCCAGATACTGCAGGATCGCGCCCATCGCGGCGACCTCTGCGCGATCAAAGGCGCCGTAGGCGTCCATCGTCTCAACTTCAAAAAGCGCGCAGAGCCGTTTTTCGCCGCCGGTGCTGTCGAAGGCCGACCGCGCCAATCCGGTCAGGGCGATGCCAAAATCCTCGGCAGTCTCTCTCAAATCCGCCTCCTTGGTCTCAGAGACGATCAATTCCGAGGGTGCAAGCCGTGCCAATTCCGGCCCCAGGCGCAAACGGGTCAGGGGCATCACATGAAACGCACCGGTGGAGATATCGACCCACGCCAATGCCTGCGCGTCCCGAACTTCTGCAAAACCCGCGAGATAATTGTGCCGCCGCGCTTCGAGCAAGGCCTCTTCGGTCAGCGTGCCGGGGGTGACCAGACGCACCACATCGCGCTTCACCACCGATTTGGAGCCGCGTTTTTTCGCCTCCGCCGGGCTTTCCATCTGCTCGCAGACAGCAACGCGGAACCCTTTGCGGATCAGCGTCAGCAAATACCCTTCGGCGGCATGCACCGGGACGCCGCACATCGGGATGTCGGCGCCATCGTGTTTGCCGCGTTTGGTCAGCGCAATATCCAGCGCCTGCGCGGCGGCAACCGCATCCTCGAAAAACATCTCGTAGAAATCGCCCATGCGGTAAAACAGCAAGGCGTCCGAGTAATCGGCTTTCAGTTCGAGATATTGCGCCATCATTGGCGTGACGGTCATGCGGTGCCCCCCGGCGGTTTGCGCAGACCTTACAAACGGTGCGGGGGAGGTAAAAGCCTCAAATGCTGTCTGCTTGAGGCGGCGCGCGCGCTGGGCTAGAGGTTACACGCTCGGAACATCAGTAAAGGCCCCAGTCCCATGTCAAAAACCCGCGTGACACCCGAAGAGGCGCTGGCCTTTCATCTGGAACCGACCCCTGGCAAGTTCGAGATCACGGCCACCGTGCCGATGACCACACAGCGCGATCTGAGCCTGGCCTATTCGCCTGGGGTTGCCGTGCCCTGCGAGGCGATTTTCGCCAACCCCGAGACCGCCTATGACTATACCAATAAGGGTAATCTGGTGGCGGTGATTTCCAACGGCACGGCGGTGCTGGGTCTTGGTAATTTGGGTGCGCTGGCCTCCAAACCGGTGATGGAGGGCAAGGCTGTCCTGTTCAAGCGCTTTGCCGATGTGAACAGCATCGACGTCGAACTGGACACCGAAGACACCGACGCCTTTATCAATGCGGTCAAGCTGATGGGCCCGACCTTTGGCGGCATCAATCTGGAAGACATCAAGGCGCCCGAATGTTTCATCATTGAACAGCGCCTGAAGGAAGAAATGGACATTCCGGTCTTCCATGACGACCAGCACGGCACGGCGGTAATTTGCGCGGCGGGTCTTTTGAATGCGCTTCATATCTCCGGCAAGAAGATCGAAGACGTCCGGATTGTGCTGAATGGGGCGGGTGCAGCGGGCATTGCCTGCCTCGAATTGCTGAAAGCCATGGGCGCAAAGCACCAGAACTGCATCATGTGCGACACCAAGGGCGTCATTTATCAAGGCCGCGCCGAGGGGATGAACCAATGGAAATCCGCCCATGCAGTGGCCACCGAGCTGCGCACGCTGGAAGACGCGATGAAAGACGCAGATGTGTTTCTGGGTGTCTCGGTCAAGGGCGCGGTGACCCAGGCCATGGTCGAAAGCATGGCGGAAAACCCGGTGATTTTCGCGATGGCGAATCCAGATCCGGAAATCACGCCAGAAGAAGCGCATGAGGTACGACCCGATGCGATTGTGGCCACCGGGCGCAGCGATTATCCCAATCAGGTCAACAACGTGCTGGGCTTTCCCTATCTTTTCCGCGGGGCGCTGGACATCAACGCGCGCGCCATCAATGACGAGATGAAGATCGCCTGCGCCCATGCGCTGGCCAATCTGGCGCGTGAGGATGTGCCCGATGAGGTGGCGCTGGCTTACGGCAAAAACCTGACCTTCGGGCGGGACTATATCATTCCAACACCGTTTGATCCGCGGCTCATTCACCGGGTGCCGCCCGCCGTCGCGCAGGCGGGGATGAACACCGGGGCGGCGCGGAGGCCGATCATCGACATGGAGGCCTATGAGCTGTCGCTGAAATCGCGCATGGATCCGACGGCCAGCATCCTGCGCGGCATCAATGCGCGGGCGCGTGCCAATCAGGCGCGGATGATTTTCGCTGAAGGCGACGACCCGCGCGTGTTGCGTGCAGCCGTCATGTACCAGCGGGCCGGGCTTGGCAAAGCGCTGGTTGTGGGGCGCGAAGACGACGTGAAGAGCAAGCTCGAAGCGGCCGGTCTGGAAGGTGCCCACCGCGAGGTCGAAATCGTCAATGCCGCCAATACGAACCATTTAGAGACATATAAGCAGTTCCTCTACGACCGTCTGCACCGGCGCGGTTTTGATGCGCAGGACATTCACCGGCTGGCCGCGCGCGACCGGCATGTCTTCTCGGCGCTGATGCTGCAGCACGGCCATGGCGACGGTCTTGTCACGGGTGCGACGCGCAAGTCGGCCCATATTCTGGACCGGATCAACCACGTCTTCAACGCCGATAAGGAACATGGTGTGGCCGGCATCACCGCCGTTCTGAACAAGGGCCGGATCGTCTTCATCGCCGATACGATTGTGAACGAATGGCCGGATGAAGAGGACCTCGCCAACATCGCCGAGCGCGCCGCCACGGTGGCACAGAACATGGGCCTGGAACCGCGCGTGGCTTTCGTCAGCTTTTCCACCTTCGGCTATCCGGTCTCTGAGCGGGCAGAGAAGATGGCGAAGGCGGCGGATGTGCTGGATCAGCGCGGCGTGAGTTTCGAATACGAGGGGGAGATGACCGTCGATGTGGCGCTGAACACGCTCGCGCAGGATGCCTATCCCTTCTCAAGGCTCACGGGTCCGGCCAATATCCTGATTGTGCCCGCGCGGCATTCGGCCAGCATTTCGGTGAAACTGATGCAGGAGATGGCGGGGGCCACGGTGATCGGGCCGATCCTCGCAGGCGTCGACGGGTCGATCCAGATTTGCTCCACAGTGTCGACCGCCAACGACATTCTCAACATGGCTGTGCTGGCGGCATGCAAGGTCGGATAGTCGCGGGTCAACTGCCCGCAAATGGTGCCGCACTGCCCCAAAGCTCTTTGACGCGCGCGTCCCGGCCGCAGGCTTCGCGATAGGCTTTGTAGGCCGATGCCTGGCGTTTCGGCCCAAAGCGGGTGATCACCAATTGCCGACCCTTGTAGTAATCCTGGTGGTAGGCGTCTGCGGGATAAAACTCGCCTGCTGGCAAGACCGGTGTCACAACCCGTTGGCCAAGATCGGCTTCGGCCTTTGCCTTCGCAGCCTTCGCGGTTTTCTCTGCATTGGGGCCATCGACAAAAATGGCCGTCCGGTAGCTCTCGCCGCGATCACAGAATTGACCACCGGCATCCGTCGGATCAACGGACCGGAAAAAGAGATCCAGCAGGGTTCTCTGGTCAACCACACTGGGGTCATAGGTGATCTGGACCGCTTCATAATGGCCGGTCCCGCCAGCGGTGACCTGCTTGTATGTCGGGTTCTGGACTATACCCCCGGCAAAACCGGAAACAGCGCCTTTGACCCCTTTGACCTTTTCGAAATCAGCCTCAACGCACCAGAAACAGCCCCCTGCAACCGTGAGCGTTTCCAGATCGGCGGCTTCTGCTTTGTGACCTTGTGTGGTCAAGGCAAAGGCAATCATGCCGGCCAGTGCAATGGATTTCAGCGTGTCATATTTGAGCATATCGCGTCTCCTTTGGCCTCAGAATGCAGACCAGACACCCGCGCGGCAATTCACGAGCCTGCGATGTCACGGGCTGGTGAAGACAGTTTACGGCTTGGCAATTTATGCCAGTGTTTTTAGCGTGAATTGAAACATCGGGGAGGGCGTGCGATGCCTGTTGAAACAATTTTCGCCTTCTGGGGTCGCCGCTAATGCGCCTTGCGATGTGGTCGGGGCCGCGTAACCTGTCGACGGCGATGATGTATAGTTTTGGCGCCCGGCGCGATTTCACCGTGATGGATGAGCCGTTTTATGCGGCTTATCTTGCGGGGTCGGGGGCGGATCACCCGATGCGGGACGCGATATTGGCCAGCAATCCCAACGATCCGGTTGCCGCCGCCGCGCAATGTGCCGCACCTGTGGCGACGCCACATCTCTACATGAAACACATGCCGCACCACATGCTGGAGGCGTTCCCGCTGGATTGGGCGCAGGATTGTGTGAACGTGCACCTGATCCGCCACCCGGCCCGTGTCATCGCCAGCTATGCCGCCAAACGGGAGGCGCCGACGCTGGAGGACATCGGGTTTGTCCAGCAGCATGCGCTCTATGAGAAACTGGGCGGGATCGTCATCGACAGCACTGACATCCGGGCCGACCCTGAGCATATGTTGCGCCTTTTGTGCGAGACCATCGATCTGCCGTTTGATCCGGCCATGTTGCGCTGGTCTGCGGGGCCGCGGGCGGAAGACGGCATTTGGGCGAAACACTGGTACGGCGCAGTGCACAAAAGTACCGGATTCGCTGGTGCTGAAGGAGACATGCCCAAGCTAGAGCCTGATTTGACGCCGCTTTTACAAGATGCGTTGCCGTACTACCAAGCCCTGGAATGCCACAAACTGACCTGATTTCAGTTACTTCAACCGACGATCCCGCGCGGCCAGCAGCTTCAGGCGCAGCGCGTTGAGCTGGATAAAGCCCGCGGCGTCCTTTTGATCGTAGGCACCGGCGTCGTCCTCAAACGTGACATGGGCTTCGGAATAGAGGCTGTGATCGGACCAGCGACCCACCGTCCGCACGTGACCCTTGTAGAGTTTCAGGCGCACGGTGCCCGTGACATGGGTTTGGCTGGCATCAATCGCGGCTTGCAGCATCGTGCGTTCTGGCGAGAACCAGAACCCGTTATAAATCAGCTCGGCGTAGCGCGGCATCAGCTCGTCCTTCAGATGCATCGCCCCGCGGTCCAGCGTGATCGATTCAATCGCGCGGTGCGCTTCCAGCAGGAGCGTGCCGCCGGGCGTTTCATAGATGCCGCGGGATTTCATGCCGACAAAGCGGCCCTCGACCAGATCAAGGCGTCCACACCCGTGTTTGCCGCCCAATTCGTTGAGCTTGGTCAGGATCGTGGCGGGCGACATGGCGGTGCCATTGATGCTGACCGCGTCACCTTTTTCAAAACCGACCTCGACGTATTCCGGCGTATCGGGCGCGTCCTCGGGGCTCACCGTCCGCTGGTATACATATTCGGGGGCATCCACGGCCGGATCTTCGAGGACCTTGCCCTCAGAAGAGGTGTGCAGCAGGTTGGCATCGACGCTGAACGGCGCTTCGCCCTGTTTGTCCTTGGCAATGGGGATCTGATTTTTCTCAGCAAAATCAAGCAGTTTTGTACGGCTCGACAGATCCCATTCCCGCCAGGGCGCGATCACCTTAATCTCCGGGTTCAGCGCATAGGCGGCCAGTTCAAACCGAACCTGATCGTTGCCTTTGCCGGTCGCTCCATGCGCCACGGCATCCGCGCCGGTTTCTGCGGCAATCTCGACCAGACGTTTGGAAATGAGCGGGCGGGCAATGGAGGTGCCCAGCAGATAAAGCCCTTCATAGACCGCATTGGCCCGGAACATCGGGAAGACGAAATCGCGCACGAATTCTTCGCGCACATCCTCGATGTAGATCTGCTTGACGCCCATTTGTTCGGCTTTTTTACGCGCGGGTTCCAGCTCTTCGCCCTGCCCAAGATCGGCTGTGAAGGTCACCACTTCGCAGCCGTATTCGGTCTGCAACCACTTCAGAATGATCGACGTATCCAAGCCACCGGAGTAAGCGAGCACAACTTTTTTGGGCGCAGCCATTGATATCTTCCTTCGTCACTATGCGTGCTGCCGATACCGGGTTTTAACCAGCGCAGCAAGGTTGAACCGCGTTGACCGTATGCGCGCGCGGGCCTACTGATCATCAACCCGGTAAACCTGAAGGAGTGGGCGCATGGCCCCGAGTGATTTCGTCCAGGCCGCGCGCGCTGCCGAGCAGGAAATGCGCGCTGTTTTTCCACCCACACCGCTCCTGCGCAACGATCATCTCTCCGACCGGTTCGGTGCGAATATCTGGCTGAAGCGCGAAGATCTCAGCCCGGTGCGATCCTACAAGCTGCGCGGCGCGTTTAATGCGATGCGCAAGGTGATCCCGGAAAAATCGGTGTTTGTCTGTGCCAGCGCGGGCAATCATGCGCAGGGCGTGGCCTTCATGTGCCGTCATTTCGGGGTGCAGGGTGTTGTTTTCATGCCGGTCACGACGCCGCAGCAGAAAATCCAGAAGACCCGCATGTTCGGGGGCGAACACGTCGAAATTCGCCTTGTTGGAGACTATTTTGACAACACGTTGTCCGAAGCGCAGGCCTTTTGCACTGCGGCCGGCGCGCATTTTTTGTCTCCCTTTGACGATGAGGATGTCATCGAAGGTCAGGCATCGGTCGCCGTGGAGATAGAAGCCCAGCTTGGGCGTATCCCTGACCGGATTATTCTGCCTGTTGGCGGCGGCGGCCTGTCGTCAGGTGCGCGCAGTTTCTTTGGAGACAGCTGCGCCTATACCTTTGTCGAGCCAACGGGGGCGCAAAGCCTCGGCTGTGCGTTGAAAGAGGGGGCGCCGGTGGATGTGTCACCGATCAACAGTTTTGTGGACGGGGCAGCCGTGGCCAAACTGGGTGCGCGCACCTTTGACCGGCTCAGGGGTGTGGCGCCGCGTGATGTCATTCATCTCTCCGAAGATCGCATTTGCACCACGATTGTCGAGATGCTGAATGTCGAAGGTATTGTCTTGGAACCCGCTGGCGCGCTTGCGATCGAAGCGCTTTCGGACCTTGCGGAGGAGATCAGGGGCAAGACCGTTGTATGCATCGCATCTGGCGGCAATTTCGATTTTGAGCGTTTGCCGGAGGTCAAAGAGCGGGCGCAGCGCTACTCCGGGGTGAAAAAGTATTTCATTCTGCGCCTGCCGCAACGGCCCG
Organism: uncultured Roseobacter sp.; assembly: GCF_947499265.1. GTDB lineage: Bacteria > Pseudomonadota > Alphaproteobacteria > Rhodobacterales > Rhodobacteraceae > Roseobacter. Next base: position 431,709 of record NZ_CANMNK010000001.1, read on the forward strand.
GCGCGTTGAAGGAATTCCTGAACATTCTTGGTCCGGACGACGACATCGCGCGCTTCGAGTACCTGAAAAAATCCGCCCGGAATTTCGGGTCTGTTCTGATCGGGATCGAGACCACCCGGCCTGAGAACTTCGCGCGTTTTCTGTCCGAACTGGACGCCGCCGGGTTCACCTATACCGACATCACCAATGATGAGACGCTGGCACAGTTTGTCATCTGAGGAGGCCGCATGGAGTTCACGAACAAAACGGTTGTGATCACCGGTGGTGCCGGCGGGATCGGTTTCGCCTTGGCCGCTTTGCTCAGCGCAAAGGGCGCGAAGGTCGCCATCGCCGACCTTGATGCTGAAGCGGTTCAGACGGCGGCCGCGCACATCGGGTGTTTGGGAATTCCCTGCGATGTGACCGACGAAAGCAGGGTCCAAAGCCTTGTTACATCCGTGTCGGAAAAGCTTGGAGAGATCGATATATATGTCTCTAACGCGGGCGTTTTTCATGGCCAACCGGATCATGCGGCGTCAGCGACCGATGATGTCTGGATGCGCAACTGGTCGGTTCACGTCATGGCGCATGTCTATGCTGCGCGCGCCCTGCTGCCGCAGATGTTGAAGCGTGGATCCGGGTATTTCATCAATGTCACATCCGCGGCGGGACTGCTGAACCAAATTGGTGATGCGGCTTATTCGGCGACCAAGCAGGCGGCAGTGAGTTTTGCGGAGTCGCTGGCGATCACCCATGGTGATGCCGGGATCGGGGTTTCGGTGGTCTGCCCGCAATATGTGGCGACCCCGTTGATTGGATTGCAGGATGCCGATGCGCAAACCCAGCCCGGGCTGCTGACGGCAGAGCAGGTTGCGGAATCAATCCTGAAGGGGGTCGAGGCCGGACAATTTCGTATCCTGCCGCATCCGGAAGTTGCCCGTTTTGCCGAGATGCGGGCGCAGAATCACGATGGGTGGATAGAAGGCATGCAAAGGCTTCGCGCCAAATCGCTTGCGAAACTTGGAGCCGAGCGTGTTGCCGAGTTGTACAGAATTCTCTAGCTCGCCAGTTTCAGCGAGATTTCATCGAGAAATACGCCGCGGGACTGATGGTAGGATTGCAAAATCTCATTGATATCAACGGCAGCGCTGGAATCCTGTGACAGCGCCGTCTCGCCGACCTGACACAGCCCGGAGAAATGCTCAAACCCGAGGCTGAGCGCGCTGCCTTTCAGGAAATGCAGCTTTTCTTCGAGAGCTGTCTGATTCTCCTTGATGGACAATTCATCAATCGCCGCGTCGACTTCCTCCAGGAATAGTTCGACAACCTCGTCAAAATCCTCTGCGCCGACTTCTTCCCGCAGCGTCGCAACTCTGTCCCAATCAATCATGTCGACCTCCATTGATCTGATACGCAAGTATCATCGCAAGGTCCTAAAAGTCCGTGACCAAATAGGGCGAATTTGAGCAGAGTTTTTGGCTTCATCGGACCTTAAGCATTGTCGGTCTATGGACGTAAAATAATTTGAGCAGAGACTTTGATGACTGGAAACCCAACACTTCAGGATGGCACAGAGGAGACCGATACGTCGGATCGGCCGAAGCTTGTGCTGGTTGTCGATGACAGTCGGCTGCAGCGCAAGATCCTGTCCAGCTCGCTCAAGCGTTGGGGCTATGAGGTTATCGAGGCAGATTCCGGCGAAGCCGCGATGGAAGTTTGCGCGGATCATGCCCCCGAGCTGGTTTTGAGCGATTGGATGATGCCGGGCATGTCGGGCATTGAGTTCTGCAAAGCCTTTCGCGAGATGTCGGGCGACGCTTACAGCTATTTCATCCTGCTGACCTCCAAGAGCGAAAAGAACGAAGTTGCCGAAGGTCTGGATGCGGGTGCGGATGATTTTCTGACCAAGCCGGTTGATGGGCATGAGCTCCGGGCACGCATGACCGCCGGGGAACGTATCCTGGAGATGCAGCGTGAATTGACGCTCAAGAATACCGTGATCACCGAAACGCTGGATGAGCTGCAGCGCCTCTACGATTCGCTCGACAGCGATTTGATCGAAGCAAAGCAGTTGCAGCAGTCTTTGGTGCCGGAACGGTTCAAGTCCTTTGATGGCGGTGATTTATCGCTATTCTTGCGGTCCAGCGGCCATGTGGGTGGCGATCTGGTGGGGTTTTATCCCGCCGCAGAAGGGCACCTGGGGCTCTATTCAATCGATGTATCTGGTCATGGCATCAGCTCGGCGCTGATGACGGCGCGGCTGGCGGGGTATCTGTCTGCAAGTGCGCTGGATCAGAACATCGCATTGGAGAAATTGCCCGATGGCAGTTTTCAATCGCGACCGCCCGAAGAGGCCATCGAAACGCTGAATGAGCTGGTTCTCGACGAGATGGAGACGGAGCATTACTTCACGCTGATGCTGGCGGATATCGACCTCAGGACCGGCAAGGTGGTGATCGGCCAGGCGGGCCACCCGCATCCGGTGATTCAACGCAAATCGGGTGCGTTGGAGCAGGATGGATCTGGCGGGTTCCCGGTGGGCCTGATGTCCGGTGTCACGTTCTCTCAATTCGAAATGCAACTCTATCCCGGGGACCGCTTATTGATTCTATCGGATGGGGTGACCGAATGCCCCTCTACCGAGGGCAATTTCATTGGTGAAGATGGTCTGGAAGAGATTTTGGCAAAACTGCACGATGTGGCGGGGCCGGCCTTGTTCGAATCGCTGATGTGGTCGCTGACTGAAATCTCCGGCCTGTCCGAGTTCCCCGACGATGTGTCGGGTCTGCTGTTTGAATATACTGGAATGGATCAGAAGAAATAACGCTTCACAAACATCCGGTCCCCGTCATTGCCTAGAAGGTCAACCGCGTCATCGGCAGACAGCACCAGAGATTCGTGATCGGGTTCGGACGGCGGACCCAATTCGTAGATCGGGCGCGCCACGAAGATGTGGCACACTTTTTCAGCGAGAATGCCGTATTCGGGCATATAGACAAACCGCCGAAAAGCGCCAAGCCTGCGCGGATTGCCAATGCGCCAACCGGTCTCTTCCAGGACTTCGCGATGCAGCGCCCGGATCGGGCTTTCGCCTGGATCGATGCCGCCGCCGGGCAGCTGAATGTCCACCTCTTCTGCGATCTGTGCGGTCAACAAGACACCCCCGGACACCGGCAAAATTGCATATGCTCCGGGACGCAGGACATACTTCTGATCTGCAACTGGCGCATGGCCGACGCGCATCATCATTCTGGCTGCCCCTCTTTTCATCGCTCACAAGACGTTTATATGGGGCCGGTATGCCAACCCCTTGGCGATAAGGAAACCCCATGACACTCGGACACCAGATCGCGTGGGACGATACGGTCCTGCCCTTTCAACTTGATGCCAGCGACATTCGCGGCCGCGTTGCACGGCTGGACGGTGCGTTGAATGGCATCCTGAAGCAACATGATTACCCGCCGCAGGTCGAAGCGCTGGTGGCGGAGATGGCATTGTTGACGGCGCTGATCGGGCAGACCATCAAGCTGCGCTGGAAGCTGCAATTGCAGGTTCAGTCAAAGGGTGCGGTGCGCATGATTGCCACGGATTATTACGGGCCCGAAAAGGCAGGGGATCCCGCGCATATCAGAGCCTACGCAAGCTATGATGCGGATCGTTTGACCGATGCGCCCGCCTTTGATCAGATTGGCGAAGGGTATTTCGCGATCATGATCGATCAGGGCAAGGGCATGACGCCCTATCAGGGGATCACACCGCTGGAGGGCACGTCGCTTGCCGCCTGCGCCGAAACCTATTTTGCGCAGTCCGAACAGCTGCCAACGCGGTTTTCGCTCAGCTTCGGGACGTCTACTGAGCCGGGTGTCGCCGAGCATTGGCGCGCCGGGGGCGTGATGCTGCAGCACATGCCCAAGGCGTCTCCTTTCGTGGCCGAAGGCGATGGGTCCGGCGAAACGCTTTCTGCGGCGGATCTGGTCCAAGGCGATGAGGCGGAAAACTGGAACCGTGTGAACATCCTGTTGGACACGGTTGAGGAGCTGGAACTGATCGGGCCAAAGCTGGCGCCGAACGATCTGTTGCTGCGCCTGTTTCACGAGGAACAGCCTCGCGTTTATGATGCGCAATCCGTCCAGTTCGGGTGCACCTGCTCCGAGGACCGTGTGCGTCAGAGCCTGTCAATCTATTCGGCGCGAGACATTGAAAAGATGACCACCGATGCGGGTCGCGTCACAGCAGATTGCCAGTTTTGCGGGGCGCATTATGACCTTGATCCGGCTTCGGTCGGGTTTGAGGCTGAACAGGGTGGCAATGACGCCTGAACTGGATATCCTGCGCGCGGCATTGGGGCGCCCGGGGCGTCCGTCGTCCGATTTTGACCTCAATCCGGAAACGGTCCTGCCTGCCGGTCGCAAACTGCGGCCGGCAGGTGTTTTGGCGCCGATTGTTCGTAAAAACGACGACCTGCATCTGCTGCTCACCAAAAGGTCGTCGGCGCTGAAACACCACCCTGGCCAGATCGCTTTTCCCGGTGGCAAACAGGATGACACGGATACGGATGTCGTCGCCGCGGCGCTCAGGGAAGCCCGTGAGGAGATCGGGCTGCCGTCTCACACGGTCGATGTATTGGGCACGTTGCCCGCCCATGAAACGGTCACCGGGTTCATCGTGACGCCCGTCATTGGTTTCGTTAACGAAGATTTCGCGATCAGGCCGGAGCAGGGCGAAGTGGCCGAGGTATTTTCCGTACCGTTGAGCCATGTTCTACGGGTAGAGAACTACGTGGTTGAATCGCGACGCTGGCGCGGCACCAGACGCTCCTACTTTGCCGTGCCCTACGGCCCCTATTACATCTGGGGCGCAACTGCGCGTATGTTGCGGGCATGGACAGACCAGATCTCACAGTAATCCCGCCGCAGACCCCCTGGCTGACGGACCCCGCTGTCCAATCTGTCTGCCGGGCGATCCGCGCGGAGGGCGCCGAGATCTATTTTGTCGGCGGCTGTGTACGCGATGCGCTGCTGGATCTGCATGGCTCGGACGTCGATATGGCGACAAATGCCACACCGGATGAGGTTACGCGCCTGGCCAAAGCCAAGGGCTTGAAAGTTGTGCCAACGGGGATCGACCACGGCACCGTCACCGTGGTGTCAGAGGGTAACGGATTTGAGATCACCACCTTTCGCCGGGATGTCGAAACCGATGGTCGCCGGGCCGTTGTCGCGTTTTCCGACGATATCTTAGAAGATGCCTCGCGTCGCGATTTCACGTTGAACGCGCTTTACGCGACGCCGGAGGGGGAGGTTGTCGATCCGCTTGGGCAGGGCATCGAGGACTGTCTGGCGCGCCGCATCCGCTTCATTGAAAACGCCGATGCACGGATCAAGGAAGACTACCTGCGCGCCCTGCGGTTTTTTCGGTTTCACGCATGGTATGCCGATCCTACGCAGGGCTTCGACGCAGATGCCTTGGATGCCATTGCCCGGAACACAGCCGGGTTGGAAACGCTATCTGCCGAACGTGTGGGGGCAGAAATGCGCCGGTTGCTGACGGCGCCCGATCCTACACCTGCGGTTGCAGCGATGCAGCAGGCGGGGGCCTTGCCACGCGTTTTACCTGGCAGCGACATCACTTTTCTCGGCCCGGTCATTCATCTGGAAGCGGCACTGAGCCTCACCCCAAACTGGCGGTACAGGCTGGCGGCGCTGGGCGGTCAGGACGTGTCTGATCGATTGCGGTTGAGTGGTAAGGACACCAAGGTTCTCGATGCCCTGCGGGATGAAATCGGCAATGCCATGCCGATGCCGGAAATCGCCTATCGGCAGGGCACGGAGATCGCATTTGGCGTGCTTATTCTACGGGCGGCTATGGCCAATCGGATGCTTGAGCCCGCTGCCCTTGACCCCCTGCGATCTGCATCTCAGGAGCAGTTTCCCGTGCGTGCAAAGGACCTGATGCCTGCTTTCAAAGGCAAGGCGCTGGGCACCCGCTTGGCCCTGCTGGAGCGGCGATGGATCGCCTCGGATTTCCGGCTGACACGTGAAGAATTGATGACACTGAAATGAAGTGGTCGACAAAACGGGTGCCGTTTTGTAAACAATCTGCATGAACAAGGAGGAATACGAAATGTATCGCGGGATCTGGTTCGGCTGAGGCCGTCATAACCAATCTCATCTCGGCCCTGCAGCGCAGTGCCTGATCATTTCGTGTATTCTGACTTAAGGCCTCCTGTCATGTTCCGCTATTTTGAACGTCTTGTTGATCCCTACACCCCTTATGTGGAATCGGATAATCCGCCGCAACGGCTTTGGCCGTTCCTGTGGGAGTATTCGCAGCCCTTCAAAAAGGTCTTCTTCTGGGCCGGGCTGATGTCCGTCATTGTGGCTGGCATCGAGGTTGGTCTGATCTACTACATGGGTCGCGTCGTTGATCTTCTGGAAGGGGACCCCGCAGCATTCTGGAGCACTTATGGGCTCGAATTGGCCCTCGCAGCCCTCTTTATCCTGCTGGTGCGGCCCTTGCTGCAGGCGCTGGATGTGGCGATTCTGAACAACACCATCTTGCCGAATTTCGGCACATTAATCCGGTGGCGGGCCCACCGACAGGTGTTACGACAGTCGGTCGGCTGGTTTGAAAATGACTTCGCCGGACGGGTGGCCAATCGGATCATGCAGACCCCTCCGGCAGCGGGTGAGGTCGTGTTCCAGGTCTTTGATGCGATCTCCTTTTCGTTGGCCTATCTGTTGGGAGCGGCGATTTTGCTGTCCTCCTCTGACCCCCGGTTGCTGTTGCCGCTGGCGGGGTGGTTCGTGCTTTATATGCTGTTGTTGCGCTGGACGGTAAAGCGGGTCGGTCCGGCCTCGCAGGCGGCCTCGAACGCGCGGTCGCTGGTGACCGGCCGTGTTGTCGATGCTTATACGAATATCCATTCGGTCAAGATGTTTGCCCATCATGAGCAGGAGCTGGAATACGCCAAGGAAGCCATCGAGGAAACGCGCAAGACCTTCCAGAGGGAAATGCGGATTTTCACCGTGATGGACGTCACGTTGGTGATGCTGAACGGTCTGCTGATCATCGGTGTTGTGGGCTGGGCGATCCTGCTCTGGAGCCAGGGCGCGGCCAGTGTGGGCGTCGTTGCGGCGGCCACAGCACTGACCCTGCGGCTGAACGCCATGACGGGCTGGATCATGTGGGCGCTGACCACGTTTTTCCGCGAATTGGGCGTTGTGGCCGAAGGGATGGAGACGATTGCGCAGCCGATCACCCTGACCGATGCAAAGACCGCGACACCCCTGAAGCTCAGCGATGGCACGATCGAGATCAAAGAATTGTCGCATCACTATGGCCGCGGGTCCGGGGGTCTGGACCGGATCGATCTCACCATCCGCCGGGGTGAGAAAATCGGCCTTGTGGGGCGGTCCGGTGCGGGGAAATCCACGCTTGTGAAGCTGCTCTTGCGGTTCTACGATCCCGAAACCGGTCAGATCCTGATTGACGGGCAGGACATCACGCATGTCACGCAGGACAGTCTGCGTCTGGCCATCGGCATGGTGCAGCAGGACAGTTCGCTGCTGCACAGGTCGGTGCGTGACAACATCCGTTATGGCCGCGTTGGTGCCACAGAAGAGGCGGTCATCGCGGCCGCAAAACAGGCGCAGGCGCATGAGTTCATCCTGGATCTCGAAGATCCGGAGGGGCGCCGGGGCTATGACGCGCAGGTTGGCGAGCGGGGCGTGAAACTCTCTGGCGGTCAACGTCAGCGGGTGACATTGGCGCGGGTGATCCTCAAGGATGCGCCGATCCTGCTGCTGGACGAGGCCACCAGCGCGCTCGACAGCGAGGTGGAGGCCGCCATTCAGGATACGCTTTACGGCATGATGGAGGGTAAGACCGTGATCGCCATTGCCCACCGGCTGTCCACGATTGCGCAGATGGACCGCATCCTGGTGCTCGACCAGGGGCGGATTGTCGAAGATGGCAGCCATGACGCGCTTTTGGCACGCGGCGGGCTATATGCAGAATTCTGGGCCCGGCAGTCGGGCGGATTCCTGACAATTGAGGAGGCTTCGTGAGGATAGGAGACTTGATTGATGCGTTTCGTGCCGCCGAAGGTCCGCCGCCGCAAACACTTGGCGCTTTCATGCGCTGGTGCCTGTCAGGCTCCTGGCCCGCGCTCTGGCTGGCTGCGTTTTTCTCCGCCGCTGCCGGCGCGATGGAGGCGGGCACGGCGCTTATCCTCGGGCTGGTCATCGATGCCACGTCAAATGCGGGGCCGGAGGCGTTTTTTGACGGCGGCAATATTGGTCTGATCGTCGCTGCCGTGGGCTTCTTTCTGGTCGCACGCCCTGTGCTCTTTGGCCTCTCGGCCTCGGCAAATTCAATCATCGTCGGGCCCAATGTGAACCCGCTGGTGCTGTCACGTCTGCACCGCTGGACGCTGGGCCAGACGGTCGGGTTCTTTGACGACGATTTCGCAGGCCGGATTGCGCAAAAACAGATGCAGGCGGCCCGCGCCGTTACGGATGTGGTGGTGGAGGTGATCAACGTCGTGGCCTTTGCGCTGGCCTCGCTGGTCGGCTCGGTTTTGCTGCTGCTGGCCATCGATTGGCGGGTCGCGCTGGGTTTTGCGGTCTGGCTGGTCTTCTACTTCGTGATGATCAACTGGTTTTTACCGCGTGTCCGCCAACGATCTGCCGGGCGGGCCGCTGCGCGCGCCATGGTGTCGGGGCAGGTTGTCGATACGATCACCAATATCAAGACGGTCAAGCTCTTTGCCCATGCCGATCACGAAGACCGCGCGGCACTGGGCGCGATGCAGACCTTTCGGGCGCGGGCGCTGGAATTTGGCTATCTGGCGGCGGGGTTTCGCTTTGCACTGATGACGCTGGCCGGGCTGCTGCCGGTGCTGTTGCTTGGTGGAACGATTGTGCTCTGGCAGGCCGGGCAGGCGTCTCAGGGCGATATTGTCGCGGCAGGGGCGGTGGCGATCCGTATTGCGCAGATGACCGGTTGGGTCAGTTTTACGCTGATGGCGATCTATTCGAACATCGGCGAGATCGAAGACGGCATCCGCACGCTCACGCCGCGCAACCGGGTGGAGGATGACACGGATGCGAGGGGTCTAAACGTGCCAGAGGGAGAGATCGTGCTGCGCGATCTTGGCTTTGCCTACGGGCGGGACAAGGGCGGCGTGCAGGGGATTAACCTGACCATTCATCCGGGCGAAAAGCTGGGCATCGTCGGGGCGTCCGGCGTTGGCAAATCGACCCTCGTCGCCCTGCTGTTGCGGCTCTATGACGCCGAAGAAGGCGTGGTTGAGATCGACGGACAGGACATCACCGCCGTCACGCAGGAAAGCCTGCGGCGCAACATCGGCATGGTCACGCAGGAAACGGCGATGTTCAATCGGTCGGCTTTGGACAATATCATGTATGGCCGCCCCGATGCCACACCTGACGACGTGATCGCCGCGGCGAAAAAGGCAGAGGCGCATGAGTTCATTCAGGAGCTGGTCGATCATAGAGGGCGCACGGGCTATGACGCGCATCTGGGGGAGCGGGGGGTCAAGCTGTCCGGCGGGCAGCGGCAGCGGATTGCCCTGGCCCGCGCGATTCTGAAGGATGCGCCGGTTCTGGTGCTGGATGAGGCGACAAGCGCGCTCGACAGCGAGGTGGAGGCGTCGATTCAGGCAGCACTTGAGCGGGTCATGGAGGGTAAAACCGTTCTGGCCATTGCGCACCGCTTGTCGACGCTGACGGAGATGGACCGGATCATTGTGATGGACGCAGGCCGCATCGTTGAGAGCGGCAGCCACGATGCGCTGCTCGCCGAGGGTGGCCGCTACGCACAGTATTGGGAGCGGCAATCAGGCGGGTTCATCCGCACACAGGCCGCGGAATAGGGGCTTTTGCGCGGGCGCGTCCTGCCGTAAGCCAAGCGCCATGACAGAGATTACAATCAAGCGCCTCGGCCTTCAGGGGGACGGTGTTGCCGATGGTCCGATCTACGTGCCGCTGACCCTGCCCGGGGAAGTGGTGGAGGGGACAATCGACGGCACAGTGCTGCGCGATCCAAAGATCATCCAGCCCTCGGACCGCCGCGTTGCCGCCCCGTGTCGCCATTTCAAATCCTGTGGCGGTTGCCAGTTGCAGCACGCGGATGATGCATTTGTTGCCGCGTGGAAAGTGGAGGTGGTGCGCAAAGTGCTGGAAGCGCAAGGGGTAGAGACGGTTTTCAGGCCGATCCAAACCTCACCGCCACAGTCTCGCAGACGGGCGGGATTTGCCGCGCGCCGCACCAAGAAGGGCGCGATGGTCGGATTTCACGGGCGCGCGTCAGACACCATCATCGCGATTCCCGACTGCCAGCTGCTGGACCCGTTGGTGCTCGCGGGGGTTCCTGTCGCCGAAGCGCTGGCCGTGATCGGGGCGAGTCGCAAAACCGCCTTGTCCGTCCTGGTGACCACGACCAAAACCGGTCTGGACGTCGCCGTCACCCATGGCAAACCGTTGGACGGTCCTTTGCGGCAACAACTGGCGGCGGTCTGCGATCAGTTTGGCCTTGCGCGACTGTCCTGGGACGCAGAAGTTGTGGCCATGCAATCACCGCCCGTGCACATGCTGGACGGTGCCCAGGTTACGCCACCGCCGGGCGCATTCCTGCAGGCAACGGCGCATGGTGAAGCAGCCCTCACCCAGGCGGTGCAAGAGATCGTGCAAGAGGCGCGTCAGGTGATCGATCTCTTTGCCGGTTGCGGGACGTTTTCGCTGCCGCTGGCCCGGCGTGCAGAAGTGCATGCGGTGGAGGGTGATGCAGAGATGGTCGCGGCGCTGGATCAGGGCTGGCGGATGGCGCAGGGGTTAAAAACCGTCACGACAGAAGCGCGGGACCTCTTTCGCCGACCGCTGATGCCGGATGAGATGCGCAAGGCGCAGGCCGTGGTGCTGGATCCGCCGCGCGCCGGGGCCGAGGCGCAGATTGCCGAACTGGCGCGGTCCAAGATCCCGCGCATTGCCTATGTTTCGTGCAATCCGGTGACATTTGCGCGGGATGCGCAAACCTTGGTAAACGCAGGCTTTACTCTTGATTGGGTACAGGTTGTGGATCAATTCCGCTGGTCCGCGCATGTGGAGCTTGCCGCCAGCTTCACCGCATCCCATATGCGCGGATAGCTTACGAGGAGACGCAGATGAGTTTGCGCCAAAAACTGGATGTCTGGCTGGACCAGCCATGGGTGATCAACCTGGTGATGGGGGTGATCGTGTTCAACGCGATCCTGCTCGGCATGGAAACCTCGCCCGAGATGATGGCGCGGGCCGGTGGCATCATCGTTGCGCTGGACACCGCATGCCTTGGGTTCTTCGTTGCTGAAATTCTGCTGAAGATCTTCGCGCGCGGGACGAAGTTTTTCCGCAGCGGCTGGAACTTATTTGATCTCGCCATTGTCGGGGCGGCCCTCGTGCCGGGATCGCAAACCATGTCCGTGTTGCGGGCGCTGCGGATCTTGCGGGTGCTGCGAGTCATCTCAGTGGCGCCGCGTCTGCGCCGCGTGGTCGAAGGCTTCGTGACCGCGCTGCCCGGCATGGCCAGCGTCTTTCTGTTGATGGCGATCATTTTCTACATCGGTGCGGTCATCGCCACCAAGCTCTTTGCTGCCAGTTTTCCGGAGTGGTTCGGCTCCCTGCCGCTCAGCGGATATACCTTGTTCCAGATCATGACGCTGGAAAGCTGGTCCATGGGCATCGTGCGCCCGGTGATGGAGGTGTATCCCTACGCCTGGGTATTCTTTGTGCCCTTCATCATGATCACGACCTTCGCGGTGGTGAACCTGCTGGTCGGTTTGATCGTGAATTCGATGCAGGATGCGCATCAGGAAGAGGCGGGTGCGGTTACCGATGCCTACCGGGATGAGGTTCTGACGCGCCTGATCGCAATTGAGAAACATCTGGAGGAAAAAACGCGTTCCTGACAAAGTTGTGAGGTTGATTAACCTTTCATCCATGGTACCTGTGCAAAAAAGAGCAGAACGTCGAAAAGACATACGGGACAGCAGAAAATGCGTCGCAGAGATTTGATTTTATCAACCGCCGCCGCCGTGGCGTTGGCCGGTTGTTCAGGCAGTTCGAAATTTCGTCGATATGACGGTCCAGATGTGACCTTTGTCGTGGTGAACAAGGGCCAGCGGCGCATGCATCTGTTGCATCATGTATCGTTGCTGAAAAGCTATGATATCAATCTGGGGTTTGCGCCCATCGGCCACAAGCAGATCGAAGGAGACGGGCGCACGCCGGAAGGGGTCTACCGGATCGACCGCCGCAACCCAAATTCGCAGTTCCATCTTTCATTGGGCATTTCATACCCCAATGTGAACGATGTGGCGGCGGCCAAGGCGATGGGCAAATCCGCTGGTGGTGACATCTTTATCCACGGTCAAAAGAACCCGTTCAGAGCGGACAAGAAGGATTGGACATGGGGCTGTATCGCCGTCTCCAACGATGAGATGGAAGAGATTTACGCGATGGTTCCAAACGATACCCTGATCGCTCTGAACCCCTGAAATCTAGACTGCGCCGGCACCAGCACTCAAACCGGTGCTGCCGGTGACCATGGTCCACCAGATCTTGCCATTGGTCTCCTGAAACCAGGCAAACCCCATCTGCGTTGCATCGGGCGACAACACAACACGGCGGGTGTCGGGCTGTTCCATCCAGGCGGCCAGTGTTTCCAATTCGGACTCGTAGGTTTCGGAGATGTTTTCGCCGACCAGCGTGCCCTGATACCCAACGCGTTGTGCCCGATCAATGGGCGATGAGCCGTCAGATCCGAAATGCCAGGGGCGATTCTGGATCGACATGTCGCGCGAATGGGTTGCGGCGGCAGCGTTCAGTTGCGGGTTCAGCTCCAGCGGTGCCTGCCCGGAGGCGCTGCGCAGCGCATTGACCGCATCCAGCATGCGGAACTGTATCTTTCCGGTATCGCTCCTACCGATTCGATAGATGTTGGCTGATCCATCGTTGAACGACCCCGAAGACCCGCAAGCGGCCAAAGCCAGGCCCATTACCAGAAAAATCGAAAACAAACGGATCATTTTGCACTCCTTAAGCGTTACTTTACCGAATATATTGCAATGCGTTGTAATTCAAACGCACATCAGCGACTGAGTGCCATATGACAAGTGTTTGATTTGCGACTGCGACTTTCGCGCAATAAAATGCGTGAAATTCCCTACCAGCCTGTACTTATGGAGGCATCTGATGTCTGACAAACGTTTCCAATTACCCAGCCGCCGTTCCTTTTTAGCGGGCAGCGCTGCCATGCTTGCCACACCAGCGATCGCGCAAGACGCGGCATCGGTCAACTCATCCGCAACCACGCAAGTGGAGCGCGATTTGACGGAAGTGGTGCGCCGTAACATTTCCAGCTTCCGGACGCTGGACTGGCAGCCCTATTTTTCCAATCTGAACAATGGCGCCATTCTGGTCGATATCGACAGCCGTGCGCTGCACTATTGGGCCGAGGACGAAAGCTTTTACAAGCTATACCCCTCCAGCGTGCCGCTGACCGAAGACCTGACGCGCCGTGGCCGGACAAAAGTGATCCGCAAGGTCGAGGGCCCAAGCTGGCGCCCGACACCCTCAATGCTCAAGCGAAATCCGGAGTGGCCAGAATTCATCGGGCCCGGCCCGGACAACCCGATGGGGACGCATGCGCTCTATCTGAGCTGGACCTATTATCGCATCCACGGCACCCACGATACGCGCAAAATCGGGCGCCAATCGTCCAATGGATGCATCGGTCTGTACAACGAGCATATTTCCGAACTCTTCGCGCTTTCGAAGGTCGGAACACAAGTGTTGCTTATTTGACGACATCACAATTCATCTGAGAATTGAATTCCGAATCCGGTTGGCAATGGCATAGGTATGATGCTTTACAATCAGTTACGAGGTAAGTCTTGGGTGCGTGCTATCGCTTTGCGTGGCACGCCGTTTCTGGAGGTTATGATATGAAAAAACTCGTTCTCGCAGCTGCTCTGACAGCCGCCGCATCGACAGCTTACGCAGGTTCGCTTGCCGAGCCAGTTGTTGAAGCACCAGTTATTGTTGAAGAAGCAGAAAGCTCGTCCGCAGGCGTGCTGCTGCCAATCCTTCTTCTGATCATTGCTGCTGCAGCACTCAGCTAATTAGCTGCGTTCATGCAAAGACACTAAAAGGCGGCGTATTGCGCCGCCTTTTTACGTTCCGGATCGGCAGTGACGGGCCTTAGCCGATCCAGCCTTTGAGATTGTCGTCGATGACATTCGACAGCGCATGGATATGCGTGTCATCATCGTTCAGGCAGGGGATGTAGGTGAAGTTTTCGCCGCCCGCCTCTTCAAAGCTTTCCTTGATCTCTTCGTTGATCTCTTCAAGCGTTTCGATACAGTCGGCGGAAAAGGCAGGCGCACAGACAGCGATGTTCTTTTTCCCGGCCTCCGCCAGTCTCGCAACCTCCTCGACGGTATAGGGCTGCAGCCACTCTTCGGGACCGAATTTGGATTGGAACGTGGTGGTGATTTCCGTGTCCTCCCACCCAAGCCGTTCCTTCAGCAGCCGCGTCGTCTTCTGGCATTGGCAATGATAGGGGTCGCCTTCCATCAGATAGCGAATGGGCACACCGTGATAGGAACAGACCAGAATGTCGGGCTTGGTTTCCATCCGCGCATATGCGCGCTCAATCGATTGCGCAAGCGCCTCGATATAGTCCGGGCGATCAAAATACGGCTCCACGGTTCGGGTCACCGGCTGCCACTTCTCATAGGTCAACGCGCGGAAGAATTCATCATTTGCGGTCGCCGAGGTTGCCCCAGCGTAGTGTGGATAAAGTGGGAAAAACAATATCTTACGGCATCCTGCGGCGGTCATTTCAGCAACTTTTGACCGCGTCGATGGATTGCCATACCGCATGCAGAAATCGACCATGACCTCATCGCCGTGACGCTTGTGCATCTCGGTCGTGATCTTGGCGGCCTGCGCCTTGGTGATGGTCATCAGGGGGCTTTCACCCTCGGCCTCGTTCCAGATGGATTTATAGGCGGCACCGCTGGAAAACGGGCGTTTGCTGAGGATGATCAACTGCAGCAGCGGCTGCCAGATCCAGGGGCTGTAATCGATCACGCGGCGATCCGAGAGGAATTCGTTCAGGTAGCGCCGCATCGACCAGTAATCGTAGTTGTCGGGCGTTCCCAGATTGGCCAGCAAAATTCCCACCTTTGGCGTCGCAATCGCAGGGTGATCGTCCTTGGCATGAGCCGGGCGAACCGTCACGGGCGCAGAGGCGCTGCTGTCCAGCATATATTGATCCTTGTGAAGCAGTTTGAGCCTGAGATAGACGGTTTTGCGCGGGCGTCAATCGGGCAAAGGGGTTTCAGGAACGGCGAGTGCGTCGGCGAGCCGCTGTTTTGCGGATCCGGGCCGCAGGGGTTTTTGCTGGCTCTCGTCCGGCGCCCAGCCCGTCAGGAAAACCATCTCGAAGGTCGCTCTGACGCGCCCATCCTGCGTTGAAAAGTGGTCTCTATAAAGACGTGTGGTCTCTTCAAAGAGTTGTCGGGACCCGTTGGTACGCTGCCGCGCGGCAAGTGCGTTGGCCTCACCCATGGCGCGCAGATCACGCATCAGATGCCAGGCGTCGCGATATTCGACGTCCAAACTGAGACCATCCGCCACAGGTAAGGCGAGCCCCGCGCGTTGCAGCAGAGCGCCCAGATCGCGAATCTCTCCCATGGGCGCGATGCGGGGGGACAACCCACCCGATACCGCGATTTCGGCCTGTCCAAGGCAGCTGCGCAATTCCTCCAGCGTCCGACCCCCGAGGCAAGCGACGATCAATAGCCCGTCTGGTTTCAGGGCGCGGCGACATTGAATCAGTTGCCCGACGGGATCATTAGCCCAATGCAAGCCCATGGCATGGATCACTAAATCATGCGCCTGTTCCGACAGGGCCAGCGTTTCTGCATCGGGGCAAATCCGGGCATCCGACATGCGCCCGGCCCAGACCTGGTGAAAAGGTGTCACGATGGCGGGTTTCGTAAACGACCTGTTAACCATGCCCAGGCGATCCTGGATTTCGTCCGCTGCGGCCTCCTGCAAAAAGAAGGTGGAGGCGCGGGCGCGGTGCAGGTGAAGCGCATGGGTATCGGTCAGCGGAGCGGGTGTGGTCATGAATGGGAGAATAGGGTGTCGGAACTAAGTTTTCAAACAGCGGTCTCGCTGATTTATCCGCCGCGGTGTCTGGGATGTGGCGGCAAGGTGATGAGCGACTTTGGCCTGTGTGGGCCTTGCTGGCGCGACACGTTGTTTATCGGCGGATCGATCTGCGATTGTTGTGGTGCGCCACTGCCGGGTGACGACAGGGCGGATACACTAAAATGTGATGACTGCATCAAGACGCCGCGGCCCTGGAAAAGCGGCAGGTCCGCCCTGATCTACAAGAACAACGGTCGGCGGCTGGTGCTTGCCCTGAAACACGGTGACCGACAAGAAATCGCTACACCTGCCGCCAAGTGGATGGCGCAGGCCATCTCCGATATTCCGCAGGACAACATGATCATCGCGCCGGTGCCCCTGCATTGGACGCGGATGGTGAAACGCCGCTACAATCAGTCGGCGTTATTGGCGCAAGCCCTTGCAAAACAAACCGGTTTACCCGTTTGTCCCGATTTGTTGATGCGCCAGAAACGTACCAAGCCCATGGAAGGCATGACCAAAGAAGTGCGGTTTTCCTCGGTGAAGGGCGCGATCTCCATCCATCCGCGCCGTCGGCACCGTCTGGTCGCGCGCCCGGTTCTGATCGTGGATGATGTTCTCACGTCCGGGGCGACCTTGGCGGCATCCGCGGATGCCTGCATTGCAGCAGGCTCAGGTCCGGTATACGTCGTCACCCTAGCGCGCGCGGTCAAGGATGCCTAAGTTCCGTCCCAACGCCGCGTGGATCAAGGATCGGAAGACATGCAGAACGTCGAAATTTACACATCACCCCTTTGCGGGTTCTGTCACGCAGCCAAACGCCTGCTGAAACAAAAAGGCGTGAAATTCGCTGAAGTGGACGTCTGGGCGAACCCGGATCGCAAGCCCGAGATGATCCAACGCGCCAGTGGTGGCCGCACGGTGCCACAAATTTTTGTGGGTGAGACCCATGTCGGTGGCTGTGACGATCTATATGCGCTGGAGCGCGCTGGCAAACTTGACGCCCTTCTGGCGGCCTGATGAAAACGGCGCTGCTGCAGCTGAACGTATCAGATGACCCGGTGGCCAACCTTGAGGTGACGCTGGGCTATTTTCGTCAGGCAGTGGCTGAGGGGGCTGAATTCATTCTGACGCCGGAGGTCACCAATTGCGTGTCCACCAGCCGCAAACATCAGAATGAGGTCCTGCAGCACGAAGCGGATGACATCACGCTGGCCGCTTTGCGTGCGGAAGCGCAGGCGCAGGGTGTCTGGCTGCTGATCGGGTCGTTGGGATTGAAAACTGGCGATGCGGACGCTCGTTTTGCCAACCGCTCCTTCATGATCTCGCCGCAGGGGGAGATCACGGGAAGATACGATAAAATCCACATGTTCGATGTCTCCGTGACGCCGGAGGAGACCTGGCGCGAATCCGAAGGATACCGCCCCGGAACGCAGGCAGTGGTGGCGCAGACCTCTTTTGCGCCCGTGGGCATGACCGTTTGCTATGATGTGCGGTTTCCGAAACTGCACGCAGCGCTCGCCAATGCCGACGCGCAGATCCTGACCGTGCCTGCGGCGTTTTCGCCGGTTACGGGGGCTGCGCATTGGCACACCTTGCTGCGGGCGCGTGCCATTGAAACGGGCTGTTACGTGCTCGCGCCCGCACAGACCGGCACGCATGCTAGTGCTGCGCATAAAACGCGGCGGACTTACGGGCATTCGCTGGTGGTGACCCCCTGGGGAGAGGTCCAAATGGACGCAGGTGTGGTGCCTGGCGTTTACACGACAGACCTCGATATGGGAGAAGTGGCCAAGGCGCGAAGCCGTGTGCCCAGCTTAGAGAATGCGCGCCCCTTTGATGGACCGGGATGAACGAAGACAGAAATGCTCTGGCAATTGCGCTTTTCAGCGAAGTGCTCGCCGCCGATCAAATGGTGCGCGCGCGCCTGAGTAGTGTCCTGCCCAAAGGCATGGAAATCTCGCATTTTTCGGTTCTGAATCACCTGGCGCGCAACATGGTGGAACGCACGCCCGCGCAATTGGCAGAGACGTTTCACGTCACGCGCGGGGCGATGACCAACACGCTGAGCAAGCTTGAATGGGCCGGATACGTACACATTCGCCCCGATTGGGATGACGCACGGCGCAAGATGGTCGCGATCAGCCCGGCGGGTCGGCAGGCACGGGATCAGGCCGTGGGCTCAATCACGCCGGTGATCAATCAGGTGGTGGAAAAGCTGGGCGATGAAAAGGTGCGGGAGGCGCTGCCAATACTCCGGGAGCTGCGTTTGCGCTTGAGCGAAAAGCCCTAAGCAGGCTTCAGGCTCGCGGTGACGTAGTTCACGCTCAGATCCCGATCCGACAAACGCCAGGACCAGGTCAGCGGGTTGAAAACAAACCCTTTGCGATCCACCGGATCGAGCCCCGCATCCTGCATCAGATCGTAAAGCTCATCGGGGGTGATGAATTTCGACCATTCATGCGTGCCTTTGGGCAGCCAGCGCATCACATGTTCCGCGCCGATGATCGCCATCATGTAGGATTTCGGGTTCCGGTTGAGCGTCGAGCAAATGTGCAGCCCGCCGGGTTTCAGCAGTTTGCGGCAGGCGATCAGGTAGTCGATGGGCGACGCCACATGTTCAACCACTTCCATATTCAGTACGACATCGAATTGTTCGCCCGCCTCGGCCATATCCTCCGCCGTGGTATGGCGGTAATCGATGTCCAGTCCGGATTGCTCTGCATGGATGCGCGCGACCGGAATATTGCGCTCGGCGGCATCGGCCCCCACCACTTCTGCACCAAGCCGCGCCATGGGTTCCGCCAACAGCCCGCCGCCGCAGCCGATGTCGAGGATGCGCAGGCCCGCAAACGGCTTGGCGGTTTTCAGGTCTCGGTCGAATTCTCCGGCGATCTGGGTGGTGATATAGTCCAACCGGCAGGGGTTGAGCATGTGCAACGGCTTGAATTTACCGTTCTCGTCCCACCATTCCGCAGCCATCGCCTCGAATTTCGCGATTTCCGAGGGGTCAACAGTGGTTTGAGGCGCTTGCATTCTCATCTCCATATGCTCAAGTGCGTATTCGTATGATATAGGCCTGTAATGGACAAATTCTCGGACCAAAAGCGCGCAGTACAATATCTGTACCCGCCGATCGATCCTTTCGATCAGCGAATGCTCGACGTGGGCCAGGGTCACAAGGTCTATGTGGAGCAATGCGGTAACCCAAACGGCATTCCGGTGATCGTGCTGCACGGGGGCCCGGGCGGGGGATGCAGCCCGGCGATGCGGCGGTATTTCGATCCCGAAGTCTATCGGGTGATTCTTTTTGATCAGCGCGGCTGCGGCAGGTCCCGGCCTCATGCCAGCGTGACGCACAATACGACATGGCATCTTGTAGCGGATATCGAAACAATCCGCCGCGAAATGGACATCGAGCATTGGATCGTCTTTGGCGGCAGTTGGGGGGCGACGCTGGCGTTGATTTATGCGCAATCGCATCCCGATCACGTGCGCCACATTGTGTTGCGCGGTGTGTTCCTGATGACCCAGCGCGAGCTTGACTGGTTTTACGGTGGCGGTGCCGGTCGGTTCTGGCCCGAGGTCTGGGCGCGGTTTACGGCGTTGATCCCTGAAGACGAACAGGGTGACCTGATCGAAGCCTATCGGCGCCGGTTGTTCTCGGGTGACATTGCGCTGGAGACGCGGTTTGCCAAGGCGTGGTCAGCCTGGGAAAACGCGCTGGCCTCGATTCATTCCTCCGGTTCAACCGGTGAAAGTCCCGGAGAATATGCGCGGGCCTTCGCACGGCTGGAAAATCATTATTTCTCAAACGCGGGTTTCCTGGATTTCGATGGTCAGATTCTCGCGCATGTGGGGCGGATCGCCCATATCCCCGGCGTGATTGTGCAGGGTCGCTATGATATGATCTGCCCGCCCGACAGCGCCTATGCGCTGGCGGAGGCTTGGGATCATTGTGAGCTGAAGATGGTGCGCAACGCCGGGCACGCCCTGTCGGAGCCGGGCATCAGCGCGGAACTGGTGCGCACCATGGATCGGATCGGCGGCAGATGAGCGCACGGCGGCCCCATATCGACAGACGGGCGCTTTTTGCCTCCGGTGCTGCCGCGGCCTTGCTGGCCGCCACCGGGCTTTCGGCGCAGACCGCACCGCAACAAGGCGGCAGGTTGCGCATGGCCTTGTCCGGCGCCTTGCGCAGCGACCGCTTTGATACCCGTGACCAACAGGGACTGTTCATGCAGGTCGCAACAGTGGGCGCGGCCTTTGAGACCCTCACCGAGGTTGCCGCAGACGGTACTCTGCGCGGCGAGCTTGCGACGCAGTGGCAAGGCAGTGCGGATGCGCGCGTCTGGGAGTTCCGCCTGCGCAAGGATGTGATTTTTCACAACGGCAAAACGTTCACCGCCGACGATGTGGTGGCCTCCTTCGCGCTGCACGCCGAAACCATCCTGTCGGACATTGACCGCATCGAGACACCGGGCACCCATCGGCTGAAAATCACCCTGTCTGATGCGGATGCGGATTTCCCCTATCGGCTCAGCGGGCCGCAGATGGTCATCTACCCCGGCGACAACATCGAGGACGCCATGGCACATGGCATTGGGACCGGCCTCTACCGGACGCATCGGTTTCTGCCCGGTCGGCAATTTGTCGGTCACCGCGTCGATGGGCATTACAAGGATGGTCAGGCGGGCTGGTTCGACAGTGTCGAGCTGGTATCGCTGCCCGCAGACACCGTTCGTGCCGAAGCGTTGCGGGATCATTTTGTCGATGCGGTCGATCTGACCCATTCGGCGGACCTGGGGGTTTTGAAAGAGATCACCCTGCTGCCCGAAGAGCACTTCATGACCTGTGCCGTCCGCAACGAAATCGCCCTGCCGCAGAGCATTGGCACGCGCTGGCCGCTGGACAATCTGCGGGCCGCGGAACGGTGGTGGATCACGTAACGCGATCGGGGGTTGCAGACTCAGTCCGCCATGCGTATATCCTGCGATAACAGCGGCGCGTTCGGGTCCACACCAAACGCACCACCGAAACACGATACGGGCCGCGCGCCCGTTTTTTTGTGCCTGAAAGCCTGATGACCAACGATCTGATTGCAAAAGCTGCCATTGACCGCCGCATGGCCGAGATCATCACCCCGGTGATCGAGGATATGGGGTTTGAACTGGTGCGTGTGCGCCTGATGTCTGGCAAATCGACAATCCTGCAGATCATGGCGGATAAGCCCGAGGGCGGCATCGAGGTTGATGATTGTGCCGAGATCAGCCAGGCGGTAAGTGCTATCCTGGATGTCGAAGACCCCATTCTGGACGAATACACGCTGGAGGTTTCCAGCCCCGGGATCGACCGTCCCCTGACGCGGCTCAAGGATTTCGAGATGTTCGAGGGCTATGAGGCCAAGATTGAAACAGGCGAGATGATTGACGGCCGCCGCCGATTCAAAGGGGAACTGGCAGGGATTGAGGATGACGAAGTTCTGATCAATGTCGCGGAAGGCACGATTGGCCTGAAGTTCGACTGGCTCAGCGACGCCAAGCTGGTGCTGACGGATGATCTGATCAAGGAAATGCTGCGCCAGCGCAAGGCGAGCGGTGCAATTGACGAAACGAAGTTTGACGAAATTTCCGATGAGGTAGACACGGATATTTCCGCTGAGGGAGACCCATAAATGGCAATTACATCTGCAAACCAGCTTGAGCTGTTGCAAACCGCTGAGGCTGTGGCCCGCGAAAAGATGATCGACCCCAATCTGGTGGTTGAGGCGATGGAAGAATCGCTCGCCCGTGCGGCGAAGTCCCGCTACGGCGCAGAGATGGACATTCGTGTGGCCATCGACCGCAAGACAGGCCGCGCCACGTTTACCCGCGTGCGCACCGTGGTCGAAGATGAAGAGCTGGAAAACTACCAGGCCGAGTTCACCGTGGAACAGGCCAAGCAATATCTGGATGACCCCAAGATCGGTGACACCTTTGTCGAGGAAGTCCCGCCTGTGGAAATGGGCCGGATCGCCGCGCAATCGGCCAAGCAGGTCATCCTGCAAAAGGTCCGCGAAGCTGAGCGGGACCGTCAGTTCGAAGAGTTCAAGGATCGCGCCGGCACGATCATCAATGGTCTGGTCAAGCGCGAAGAATATGGCAACGTCATCGTCGATGTGGGCGCCGGTGAGGCGATCCTGCGCCGCAATGAGAAAATCGGCCGTGAAAGCTACCGCCCGAACGACCGGATCCGCGTCTACATCAAGGATGTGCGCCGTGAGCAGCGTGGGCCGCAGATTTTCCTCAGCCGCACCGCGCCGGAATTCATGGCCGAGCTTTTCAAGATGGAAGTGCCTGAAATTTATGACGGCATCATCGAGATAAAGGCGGTTGCCCGCGATCCCGGAAGCCGCGCGAAGATTGCCGTGATTTCCTATGACAACTCGATTGACCCTGTGGGGGCTTGCGTCGGGATGCGTGGCTCTCGCGTGCAGGCGGTTGTGAACGAGCTGCAGGGTGAGAAAATCGACATCATCCCGTGGAACGAAGATCAGCCGACCTTCCTTGTGAACGCTTTGCAGCCTGCAGAGGTCAGCAAGGTGGTTCTCGACGAAGAAGCCGGAAAGATCGAAGTTGTCGTGCCCGAAGAGCAGCTAAGCCTCGCCATTGGCCGTCGTGGTCAGAACGTGCGTCTGGCGTCACAGTTGACGGGCCTCGACATCGACATCATGACCGAGGAGCAGGAAAGCGCGCGCCGTCAGGCCGAGTTCGAACTGCGCACCAAGCTCTTTGTCGACAACCTCGATCTCGATGAATTCTTTGCCCAGCTGTTGGTGTCCGAAGGATTCTCCAACCTCGAAGAGGTTGCCTATGTCGAGATTGACGAGCTGTTGGTCATCGATGGCGTGGACGAAGACACCGCCAACGAATTGCAGGCCCGTGCCCGCGATGTGATTGAGGCGCAGAACAAAGCGGCCCTTGAAAATGCCCGTGCCCTGGGTGTTGAGGACAGCCTGGTTGAATTTGAGGGTCTGACACCCCAAATGATTGAGGCGCTGGCCAAGGATGATGTGAAGACATTGGAAGACTTCGCAACCTGCGCGGATTGGGAACTGGCCGGGGGCTGGACCACAACCGATGGCGAGCGCACCAAGGACGATGGCGTTCTGGAACCCTTCGACGTGTCACTGGAAGAAGCGCAGACCATGATCATGACCGCGCGGGTGATGCTGGGCTGGGTCGATCCTGCGGATCTTGAGGCGGATGCCGAAGAAGAGCTGGACGCTGAAGAAACGGAGGAAGCCGAGGTCTGATTTCAGGCCTCGGGGTCTCCTGATGGGTCGCGGTGGCGCTCCCAAAGACCGCGCAGACGGTCCCGAACGCAAGTGCATTGCCACGGGCGAGGTGCAGCCAAAATTTGGGCTGATCCGTTTTGTTGCTGGCCCGGAGGGGCAGATTGTCCCGGATGTTCTGGGAAAACTGCCGGGACGCGGAATTTATGTGGCAGCAGACTGCGTCGCGTTGGAAACGGCCTTGAAAAAGCGCCTGTTTGCCCGTGGCGCAAAACAGCCGGTCACGGTGCCGGATGATTTGGTGGCAGAGGTTGAGCGGCAACTGGTGCGGCGCGTGGTGGAGCTGATTTCGCTTCAGCGCAAGTCGGGTAAGGCGGTTGCCGGATATGAAAAGGTAAAAAACTGGCTTCAGATTGAAGAAGCCGAGGTTCTGATTCAGGCATTAGACGGGTCAGGCCGGGGAAAATCAAAACTGAGTACGCCCCACTATGGGTCGTACATTGGCTGTTTGACAGCGGATGAATTGGGTTTGGCATTTGGGCGTCAAACTGTGATACATGGGGCGCTCGCCTCTGGTGGACTCACGCAACGTGTTGTAGAGGAAGCCAACCGACTTAAAGGCGTGCGCGTAAAGGAGGGTGGCAGCGGCCACTCGAAAGGATAGACGAGCTTCATGAGCGATACTGACGGCAAGAAAACATTGGGTCTGCGTGGCGGTGGCGCGCGTCCGGGCAACGTAAAGCAAAGCTTTAGCCACGGACGGACCAAAAACGTCGTGGTGGAGACCAAACGCAAGCGCGTTGTGGTGCCAAAACCGGGTGCGGGTAAGTCCGGATCAGGTGTGGCCACGGCAGGTGATCCTTCGAGACGTCCCGCGGGCATTTCCGATGCGGAGATGGAACGTAGGCTGAAAGCGGTTCAGGCCGCGAAAGCACGTGAGGTCGAAGAAGCGGCCGCGCGCGAAGCCGAAGAGAAGGCGCGCGCCGAAGAGCGGGAGCGCCGCCGGGCCGAGATTGAAGAGAAAGAGCGCGTCGAGCGCGAACGCGAGGAAAGTCTGAAGGCGAAGGCCGAAGAGGACGCGCGGCGCAAGGAAGAGGCGGAGGCCGCGGCAAAAGCTGCAGCCGCCCCGGCGGAAGAACCCGTTGTTGCCCGCCCGACGAGCACCAAGGCGCCGGAAGCCGCCCCGCGAAAACAGCAGGACCGCGACCGCGACAACAACAAGCGTGGCGGCAAGGGCGGCGAAGACAACCGTCGTTCCGGCAAGCTGACCCTGAACCAGGCGCTTTCGGGCGGCGAAGGCGGGCGTCAGCGGTCCATGGCGGCGATGAAGCGCAAGCAGGAGCGGGCGCGTCAGAAAGCAATGGGCGGTTCGGTCGAGCGCGAAAAGGTTGTGCGTGATGTGCAGTTGCCGGAAGCGATTGTCGTTTCTGAGCTGGCGAACCGGATGGCGGAGCGTGTGGGCGAGGTCGTCAAGGCGCTGATGAACAACGGCATGATGGTCACGCAGAACCAAACCATTGACGCGGATACCGCCGAGCTGATCATCGAAGAATTCGGCCACAAGGTGGTGCGTGTTTCCGATGCTGACGTTGAGGATGTGATCAAAGAGGTTGAGGACGACGACAAAGACCTCAAATCGCGGCCACCAGTCATCACCATCATGGGCCACGTTGACCACGGTAAGACATCGCTGCTGGATGCAATCCGCAATGCCAAGGTTGTCGCAGGTGAGGCTGGTGGCATCACGCAGCACATCGGTGCCTATCAGGTGAAAACCGATGGCGGTCAGGTGCTAAGCTTCCTCGACACTCCTGGCCACGCGGCGTTCACCTCGATGCGATCCCGCGGTGCGCAGGTCACGGATATCGTGGTTCTGGTTGTCGCGGCGGATGACGCGGTGATGCCGCAGACCATCGAGGCGATCAACCACGCGAAAGCGGCGGAAGTGCCGATGATCGTGGCGATCAACAAGATCGACCGCCCAGCGGCTGATCCGGACAAGGTCCGGACGGACTTGTTGCAGCACGAAGTGATCGTGGAAAAGATGTCCGGCGACGTGCAGGACGTCGAAGTGTCTGCCATCACCGGTCAGGGTCTGGATGAACTGCTGGAAGCCATCGCGCTGCAGGCGGAAATCCTTGAACTCAAGGCCAACCCGGATCGTGCCGCACAGGGTGCGGTGATCGAAGCGCAGCTTGATGTGGGTCGTGGACCGGTTGCAACCGTTCTCATTCAGAACGGCACGCTGCACCAGGGCGATATCTTCGTTGTGGGTGAGCAGTACGGTAAGGTCCGGGCGCTGATCGACGATCAGGGCAATCGCGTGAAGGAAGCGGGCCCCTCGGTGCCGGTTGAGGTTCTGGGTCTGAACGGAACGCCCGAAGCGGGTGATGTTCTGAACGTGACATCGACCGAAGCGCAGGCCCGCGAGATTGCCGCCTATCGTGAGAATGCTGCGAAAGACAAACGCGCAGCCGCGGGTGCCGCAACGACGCTTGAACAGCTGATGGCCAATGCCAAGGCAGATGAGAATGTCAGCGAGCTGCCCATTCTTGTGAAAGCGGACGTGCAAGGGTCTGCCGAAGCCATCGTTCAGGCGATGGAGAAGATCGGCAACGATGAAGTGCGCGTGCGCGTGTTGCATTCGGGCGTGGGTGCGATCACGGAAACAGACGTGGGTCTGGCCGAAGCCTCCGGCGCGCCGATCATGGGCTTTAACGTGCGGGCAAATGCCTCCGCGCGGAATACGGCCAATCAGAAGAGCGTCGAGATCCGCTATTATTCGGTGATCTACGATCTTGTGGATGACGTGAAAGCGGCGGCCTCCGGGCTGCTCAGCGCGGAAATTCGCGAGAACTTCATCGGCTATGCGACCATCAAGGAAGTCTTCAAGGTCACGGGCGTCGGCAAGGTTGCCGGTTGTCTGGTCACCGAAGGCGTCGCAAGAAGATCCGCTGGCGTACGGCTGCTGCGTGACAACGTGGTGATCCACGAAGGGACGCTGAAAACGCTGAAGCGCTTCAAGGATGAAGTGGCGGAAGTTCAGTCCGGTCAGGAATGCGGTATGGCATTCGAGAATTATGACGACATCCGCGCCGATGACGTGATCGAAATCTTCGAGCGTGAAGAGATTACGCGGACGCTCAGCTAAGCGGATGCACCTCTGAAACAGAAAAAGGGACAGCCCTCAGCTGTCCCTTTTTTTCGGGTCGCGCGTATTCAGGCGGCCTTGGTGACCGGTGCGCCCACATAGCTCGTATCGTCAACTTTCACAACAATGCGTCCGTCTGGTAATGCTCGAACGTAAATGCCTTGTATCGAAACGGCGCTTCCCAAAGTGATTGTCCGTAACATGCCCTTTCCTCCCCAGGATCATGACTAACAAATCGTTACCTTAGAATGGTTAAATTACCATAAACAAAATTTGCCTATTCGCCTGATAGGCGAATTTCCGCAGATGGCCTCGCCTTTACCATGAGTCGGTCACAACCAATCCCGTAAAACTGGAATTAATGGGATATCTGCAGCGGGCATGGGGTAGTCTTTCAAGGCCTGCGGACGCACCCATTTCAGCGTTTGATTTTCACGTGAGACCGGCGTGCCCTCCCATTTTCGACAGGCAAAAAGCGGCATGAGCAAATGGAAATCGTCGTAACTGTGGCTCGCGAAGGTCAGCGGTGCCAGACAGGATTCCCAGGTATTGATGCCAAGTTCTTCTTCCAGTTCGCGGATCAGCGCGACCTCGGGTGTTTCGCCGGGCTCAACCTTGCCGCCCGGAAATTCCCAGAGACCGGCCATTGATTTGCCCGCCGGTCTTTGCGCCAACAATACGCGACCGTCTACATCGATCAATGCAACGGCAGATACAAGAATGACTTTCATGAGGCTCAGGACCGGTAGTCAGCGTTGATGCTGATGTAGCCGTGGGTGAGATCGCAGGTCCAGACGGTGGCGCGGCCCGCGCCCAACCCGATGTCGACCCCGATGAAAAGGTCCTGGCCTTTCATATGTGCGGCCGCTTTCGCTTCATCGTATCCAGCAGCGACCCAGCCTTTTTCGGCGACGGTCACATCGCCAAACCGGATGGAAAGCTGATCGCGGTCCGCGGCAGCGCCAGATTTTCCAACGGCCATGACGACACGGCCCCAATTTGGGTCCTCCCCCGCAATGGCTGTTTTCACAAGGGGGGAGTTCGCAATCGACAGGCCATGTGTCCTTGCATCTGCATCGCTGGCGGCACCGGTGACTTCGATTTCGACGAATTTGGTTGCGCCTTCGCCATCGCGTACCACCTGATGGGCGAGGTCCAGCATCACGCGGTAGAGTGCATCCGCGAATGTCTGATCGCCGCTGACGTCCACACCAGACGCGCCGGTTGCCGCGACCAGAAGCGTATCTGACGTGGATGTGTCGCTGTCGACCGTGATGCAGTTGAAGGACGTCGCATTGTGGCTCGATACCAGTGCCTGCAGGTCAGCCTGTGAGATCACCGCATCGGTAAAGATATAGACCAGCATCGTCGCCATGTCCGGCGCGATCATGCCCGACCCTTTGGCGATACCGGCAATTGTGACCGTACGGCCCCCGATGGTAAGCGTCTCACCAGCGCCTTTGGCGAAGGTATCCGTTGTCATGATCGCTTGCGCCGCAGGTTCAATGGCATCTGCGTCAAGCGTCCCGGCCAGAGATTGAAGATGCGCGGTGATCTTCTCAAACGGCAGTGGTTCGCCGATCACCCCGGTGGAGGCGGTGAACACCCGGTCCACGGGCAGGTCGCAGGCCGCTGCCGTTGCGGCGGTGATTGCTTCAACAGCTGCTATGCCGTTGCGCCCGGTGAAGGCATTGGAGTTGCCCGAATTCACCAGGATGGCTGCACCGGCATCGCACGGCCCCCCCAGTTTTGCCTGACAATCCAGCACCGGCGCCGACCTCGTGGCCGAGGTGGTGAAAACCCCGGCAATGGTCGTGCCGGGAATGAGCTTTGCCAGCATGACATCGGCGCGGCCCTGGTATTTCACACCCGCGGCGATGGTCGCGAAACTTACACCTGCCACAACCGGCAGCGCCGGGAACGCGTCAGGCGCCAGCGGCGATACAGCAGTGATATCGGCCATTGGGATTATTCCAGAAGTTCGGTTTGCTTCAGGATCGCGGGATCAAGATCCAGCTCTGCCGGAACTTTTACCTCTGCCTTGTCGGTAGCTTCCTCGATTGCG
The DNA here is from genome assembly GCF_947499265.1 of uncultured Roseobacter sp. Classification (GTDB taxonomy): domain Bacteria; phylum Pseudomonadota; class Alphaproteobacteria; order Rhodobacterales; family Rhodobacteraceae; genus Roseobacter. The sequence continues at coordinate 460,397 of NZ_CANMNK010000001.1, forward strand.
GCCTGCGCGGCTCCCTGACGGATTTCATTGGACAGTTCTTCGCGCACATCGTCCAGGGTCGGGATTTCCGCGCTGCGGGTCTCGTTCAGCTTGATCACGTGCCAGCCGAATTGGGTCTGGACCGGGGAGGATACCTCGCCCACGGCCAATGCAATGGTCGCAGCCTCAAAACTGGGCACCATCATGCCCGCGCCAAACCATCCCAGATCACCGCCATTGGGGCCGGAGGGGCCGGTAGACTTCTCACGTGCCGTGGCACCAAAATCAGCACCGCCATCGATCTCTTCCTTGATCGCCTGCGCCTCTTCCTCGGTCTCAACCAGAATGTGGGAGGCGTTATATTCTTCTGCGGGATCGATATCGCCATACTGCCGGTCATAAAGCGCCTGCAGCTCATCATCGGTCACGGCATCCGCCAGGGCGCTTTCGATAACCTCCGCTGCGGTCAGGGAGCGGCGTTCGTTCTCCAGCGATTTGGTCACGCGCGCAGGTAGTTCTCCTTCAAACAGCTGCGCCAGAGCGCTCTGTTGCACGAGCTGTTCCAGAATACCGTCATAGAGCACGCTGTCCTCCAATTGCTGGTATTGCTGCGGCAGCGTTGCGCGGGCAGCGATCATGTGGCCCAGCGTGATCTCGACGCCGTTCACCGTGGCAACAACCGTGTCGACAGTTGGCGCTTCGGCTTCGGTCTGGTCCTGTGCCCAGCCTTGAGCGGCGATACTCACCACAAACGCAGCGCTGGCCATAATTCTGAGATGTTTTTGCATGGATCGGTCCTATGGATGCGTCACGGCGGGGCGCGACATTGACACGGTTTGGCGTGACCCTTACATCGCCGTATGGACGTGGCAAGGGTGCTGCGTTCACATCCTATCTATGGGCTGCACCGCGGACGAGCAAGCAGATCGGCACCATTGACTAAACTTCGGCTGGAGAACGCATGCTGGGCATCGGAACAATCGCAAAAAAGGTCTTCGGCACGCCAAACGACCGCAAAGTCAAAGCGACCCGCCCGCTGATCGAAAAGATCAACGCGCTTGAGCCGGAATTCGAAAAGCTCTCCGACGACGGCATCAAGGAAAAAACCGAAGCGTTCCGCAAACGCGCGTTGGAGGGTGAGGCGCTTGATGACCTGCTGCCCGAAGCCTTCGCCAATTGCCGCGAAGCTGCGCGCCGCGCCTTGGGCTTGCGCGCCTTCGATACACAGCTGATCGGCGCGCTTTTCCTGCATCAGGGCAATATCGCGGAGCAAAAGACCGGCGAAGGTAAAACACTGACCGCGACCTTTGCGGCTTATCTGAACGCGCTGACAGGCAAGGGCGTGCACATCGTCACCGTGAACGAATACCTCGCCAAACGGGATGCGGGCTGGATGGGCCAGGTCTTTGGCGCGCTGGGGCTGACCACTGGTGTAGCGCACGCCGACATGACCGAAGAGGCCAAGCGCGAGGCTTACGCCAGTGACATCACCTATGCTACGAACAACGAGCTTGGCTTTGATTACCTACGCGACAACATGAAATCCGAGCTCAGCCAGATTTTTCAGAAACAGCATAATTTCGCGATTGTGGATGAGGTCGATTCGATCCTGATCGACGAGGCGCGCACGCCGCTGATCATTTCGGGCCCGTCACAGGACCGCTCCGAGATGTACAAGGTCATCGATGTTGTGATCCCCGAGTTGCAGGATGACCACTACGAATTGGACGAAAAGACCCGCAACGTGACCTTCACCGACGAGGGCAACGAATTCCTGGAGGAGCTGTTGCGGTCGCGTGAACTGCTGGAAGAAGGGCAATCGCTTTACGATCCGGAAAGCACCACGGTTGTGCACCACGTGAACCAGGGCCTGCGCGCGCATAAGCTGTTCCAGCGCGACAAGGATTACATCGTGCGCGACGATGACGTCGTGCTGATCGATGAATTCACTGGCCGCATGATGGCCGGGCGGCGCCTGTCAGACGGTCTGCATCAGGCGATTGAAGCCAAGGAGAATGTCTCCATCAAGCCGGAAAACGTCACGCTGGCCTCCGTAACCTTCCAGAACTATTTCCGCCTCTACGATAAACTGGCCGGGATGACCGGGACCGCGCTGACCGAGGCAGAGGAATTCCAGGAAATCTATGGCCTTGGGGTCGTGGAAATCCCGACCAACAAACCCATCGCCCGTGTGGATGAGGATGATCAGGTCTATCGTACCGTGCGTGAAAAATACGGGGCGATGCTGGAACAGATCAAGGCGAGCCATGAGAAGGGCCAGCCCGCTCTGGTCGGCACCACGTCGATTGAAAAATCCGAAGCGCTGAGCCAGATGCTGACGGACGCCGGGATCAAACACAATGTTTTGAACGCTCGCCAGCACGAGCAGGAAGCGCAGATTGTTGCGGATGCCGGGAAATTCGGTGCTGTGACCATCGCGACCAACATGGCGGGTCGCGGGACGGATATTCAGCTTGGCGGCAACGTCGACATGCAGGTGATGAACGCCATCGCCGAAGATCCCGAAGCGGATCCCGAAGCGCTGCGCGCGAAGGTCGAGGCGGAACACGCAGGTGAGAAGCAAAAGGTGCTGGAGGCGGGCGGGCTCTATGTTCTGGCGTCCGAACGCCACGAAAGCCGCCGGATTGATAACCAGCTGCGCGGGCGTTCCGGTCGTCAGGGTGACCCGGGTCGATCCTCGTTTTATCTGAGCCTTGAAGACGATTTGATGCGTATTTTTGGGTCGGAACGTCTCGAAAAAGTACTCACAACGCTGGGTTTGAAAGAAGGCGAAGCCATCGTTCACCCCTGGGTCAACAAGTCGCTGGAGCGGGCGCAGGCCAAGGTCGAAGGCCGCAACTTCGACATCCGCAAGCAGCTTTTGAAGTTTGACGACGTGATGAACGAGCAGCGTAAAGTAATCTTTACCCAGCGCCGTGACATCATGGAAGCCGCCGATCTCAGCGAGATCACGCAGGACATGCGCCATCAGGTCATTGACGATTTCATCGACCAGTTCCTGCCGCCCAACACCTATGCGGATCAATGGGATGCGGAAGGTCTCTATGAGGCCGCAAAAGAACATCTCGGCGTTGATGTGCCGGTGACGGATTGGGTCGAGGAAGAGGGTGTTGACGACGACGCGATTCGTGACCGTCTGATCGAAGCCACTGACACCTATATGAAGGATAAGGCGGCGCAGTTCGGCTCGGAAAACATGCGCAACATTGAAAAACAACTGTTGTTGCAGGCCATCGATACGAAGTGGCGCGAACACCTGCTGACGCTGGAACATTTGCGATCTGTTGTTGGTTTCCGCGGATATGCGCAGCGCGACCCGCTGAATGAATACAAGAACGAATCCTTTCAGCTGTTTGAGCGCATGCTCGATAGCCTGCGAGAAGATGTGACGCAGAAGCTTTCCCAGATCCGCCCGCTGACCGAAGAAGAGCAGCAAGCGATGCTTGACCAGATGCGAGCCCAGCAAGCCGCAGCACAGGCAGCTGCAGCAGGGGCTACGGCGGGCGCAGCGGTTGTAGCAGGTGCCGGCGCGGCAGAGGGTTTTGTCGAGGATGACCCCTCCACATGGGGAAATCCGGGCAGAAACGAGGAGTGCCCCTGCGGTTCCGGTAAGAAATTCAAGCACTGCCACGGGCGCCTTATCTAGGGTATTTGCCTTCTTCTTGCCCGAATGACTCCCCGGCACGGTCACAACTCAGCCGTGTTTACACATCATTAACCTTTGTATTCCGACTGGCGGAGAGGGATCAAAGGTATGTCGCATAAAAAAGAAGTAGCTACGGCCGTTGGCACGCTTGCGTGCGCCGTTGGCATAGGCTTCGTGATGCAGAATGGGGAAGTTGCCGAATTACGATACGGATCGGCACCTGTCATTGTCGAAGAGTTGAAGGTGCAAAGCACGCTGTCGGTGGACGCGTTGAAGCTGGCCGATCCATTGCTTCACGATGATGACCAGACCCTGGATGTGCGCTCGATTACCCTGACTTCTGCTGAAGTAGAAGCGCCACACGTCATTCCAGTTTTCGCAGAACCGACGCTCACACGGGTGGGCCCGGTCAGCAGTCTGATCGCACCCACGGCTCCGGAAGTGCAGCCCATCGACGTCTGCCCGATTATGCTTTCGACAATGCCTCATGCGGCTGCGATGGTGAAACTGAGCCTGACGGCACCCTGTTTGCAAAATGAGCGTGTCACGGTACGTCACAACGGGCTGGAATTTACCGAAACGACCTCAGCCAGCGGTGGTCTAGATATCGCCGTGCCCGCCTTGGAAGATCACGCCAAGTTTGCCCTGACCTTCCTCAACGGCAATACGGTGACCGCCCATGCGGAGGTGCCCAGTATCGCGCTTTATGAGCGTATCGTTGTGCAATGGCAGGGCCGGGACAGGGTTCAGCTGCATGCGCGGGAATTCGGCGCCAGCTACGGTGACAGTGGGCACGTCTGGGCTGGTGCGGCACGCGATGTCACCGCCGTTATGGATGGCAATGGCGGTTTTTTGAGCCGACACGGCGACAGCGCTGCGCCGCTTGCCAAAATGGCCGAGGTCTACACCTACCCCTCAGCGATGACAGAAACCACTGGCGCGGTGGAGATCAGTATCGAAGCCGAAGTCACCCCCGCCAACTGTGGTCGGGAAGTGAAGGCACAAGCGCTTGGCGTTGTCGGCGGCAGGACCACGCAGGCACAATCGGTATCCCTCGCGATACCCGGATGTCATGCGGTGGGGAACTTTCTGGTGTTGAATAATCCGCTCCCAGACCTGAAAGTCGCAGCCAACTAAATCTGCGACGAGGCCACAAAAATGAACATGAGACGTGCAGCGACCTACGCTGCACTTTTCCTTTTTATCTCATGGCAGGCGGCATGGGCTCAGGATGTGACCCTGACGTCCCGCGACGGTCGTGTGGAGTTGACGGGTACGCTGCTCGGCTTTGATGGTGAATTCTACCGGATCGAGACGATCTATGGCGAATTGACGGTCGATGGGTCGGGTGTGCTGTGTGATGGCCCGGGATGTCCCAATTTGGCGGATTATGTTGCGGAGCTCTATATTTCCGGATCGGCCACGATGGGGGCGGTCCTGATGCCCGCCCTGATCGAGGGGTTTGCGCTGCGCAACGACTACACCGCCACACGGCAGGTCGAAGATAAAACCCACTTCAACTACACGTTAACGGACGATCAAACGGGCAAGCGCGCCGCTGTCTTTTACTTCCGGGTGACCAACACGAACGAAGGGTTCGCCGACCTGCTGGCGAATGAGGCGGACATGGTGATGGCGCTGCGCGAAATCCGACCTGACGAACAATTGCGCGCGGAAGAAGCGGGCATGGGTGACATGACGGGGGACAATCGCAGCCGCGTTTTGGCGCTTGATGCGGTTGTGCCGGTTGTGGCGCCGAACAATCCCGTGCGGGATATTTCGCCGGTGGACCTTGCGCGGGTCTATGCCGGGCTCATCACCAACTGGTCCGATCTCGGCGGTCCGAATGCGCCGATTACCCTGCATGCGCCGCAACCGGAAACGGGTCTCGGGCAGGCCATCGTGGATGAGATCATTGCCCCTGCCGGTCTGCAAATGTCGCCCAACATCAAAAGGCACGACCGGGGCGCCGAACTTGCACAGGCGGTGGCGGCGGATGCCTTTGCACTGGGCGTGGCGAGTTTTGCCGAGGTTGGCAATGCCGAAGCTCTGACGCTGACCGGGCAATGTGGGCGGTCCCTGCGGGCCAACCGTCGATCAATCAAGACGGAAGATTACCCGCTCACGGCACCGATGTTTGTCTATTTGCCCGCGCGACGGCTGCCAAAGGTTGCGCGGGAATTCTTGGCGTTCACCCGTGGTCCGACCGCTCAGATCGTGATCCGGCGGGCCGGATTTGTTGATCAGGCGCCTGAGGAAGTGCCGGTGGATGAGCAGGGCAATCGGCTGGCAAATGCCATTGCGGCAGCTGGGCCAGAGGTTGGCCTGCGCGAATTGCAACGGATGACCTCCACCTTGGTGCCCATGAAACGGCTGACAACCTCGTTCCGTTTCGAGACAGGCTCCATCCGTCTGGATGCGCAATCGCGCTCAAACATTCAACAGCTGGCGCGCGCATTGGAGCAGGGGCGTTATGACGCGCGACGGCTCTTGTTTGTGGGGTTTAGTGACGGCGACGGACCTGCAGAGACCAACAAGGGCATCGCATTAAGACGCGCAGATGCGGTACGTCGTGCGGTCATGGAAGCGGCCGAAACCGCAGATCTGGAGCGTGTCGCGCTAGAGATTGATGCATTTGGCGAGGCGATGCCAATGGCCTGTGACAACAGCGCTTGGGGCCGACAGGCGAACCGCCGTGTCGAAGTATGGGTGCGATAGCGTCATTATTTTCAACGTGGCGCGAAACGGATCTCGCTTTGCTGAATGCGAAAAATGGGTCTCTTAGGCCCTCATTCATTCCAATGGCGCTAAAGAAATCCTTCGCTGCGAAAGCTGATTTCGCGTGATTTACCGATGATCAGGTGATCGTGCAGCGTCAATCCTAAGGCCTGGCAGGCGTTGTTGATCTGGTCCGTCATGGCGATATCAGCCTGGGACGGCGTGGGGTCACCAGAGGGATGATTATGCACAAGTATCAGCGCACTTGCGTTCAACTCCAGCGCCCTTTTGGCAATTTCGCGCGGATAGACAGGGACATGATCCACCGTGCCCTTGGCTTGCTCTTCGTCCACAATCACCACGTTTTTCCGGTCGAGAAACAGCACGCGGAATTGCTCTGTTTCGCGATGCGCCATGGTGGTGTGGCAGTAATCCAGCAAGGCATCCCAACTGCTAAGCACGTTCTGTTCGATCACCCGCGCCCGGGCCATACGCTGCGCCGCGGCCTCGACGATCTTCAGCTCCGTGACGACGGCGTCACCCACGCCGGATACATCGCGCAAACGTTCCGGTGGCGCGGTGATGACCCGATTGAAATCACCGAACCGCTTCATCAGATCATGTGCAAGAGGTTTGACATCGCGGCGCGGGATGGCGCGAAAGAGAACCAGCTCCAGCATTTCATAATCCGGCAGGGCAGCGGCCCCGCCTTGCATGAACCGGCTGCGCAATCGCTGCCTGTGATCGCTGATGTAAGAGGGCGTTTTGCCCCCGGCCAGGGGCCGGGGTTCAGCCTCGTCCAACAGGAATGGCAGCGGTGATTCCGCAAAGGTGCTGGAGTCTCTCGTCATGCTCCAAAGGTGTCGGATCATAGTTTCTGAACGGTTAATCGAAGCGCTAAAAGCCGATTTTTTCGGATCGCTTCGTTGATGGTCGCTACCGTGCCTAGCAAATAGAAAAGACCGGGCGAAACACCCGGTCTTTGTGGTTTGATAGACTGAACCGGTGCGGTGCCGCCATCCTAGGGCGCTTATCCCTTCATCGAATCCCAGAAGTTTTTCACCGAGGAAAAGAAACTGGAAGTTTCGGGGTTGTTGTTCTCCGACAGGTCCTCGAATTCGGCCAGCAGTTCTTTTTGCCGAGAGGTCAGGTTCACCGGTGTCTCAACCGCCAACTCGATGAACATGTCACCCGCGCCAGCGCCACGCAGGGCGGGCATGCCCTTGCCGCGCAACCGCATTTGACGCCCCGATTGGCTGCCTGCCGGAATCTGCACGCGCCCCCGGCCGCCGTCGATGGTGGGCACTTCGATGGAGCCCCCCAGTGCCGCTTTGGCCATGGAAACCGGCACGCGGCAGAAAAGACTGCCACCATCACGCTGGAACAAATCGTGCTCTGCCACGTCGATGAAGATGTAGAGATCGCCGGATGGTCCACCGCGCATGCCCGCTTCGCCTTCGCCGGCGAGCCTGATCCGCGTCCCTGTTTCAACGCCTGCAGGGATGTTCACGCTCAGCGCGCGATCTTTCTCGACCCGGCCAGCACCCTGACAGGACTTACAGGGGTTTTTGATGATCTGACCCAGACCCGAACAGGTCGGGCAGGTGCGTTCGACCGTGAAAAAACCCTGTTGTGCGCGGACTTTACCCATGCCGGAACAGGTCGGACAGGAGGTGGGTTCTGCACCGCCCTCGGCACCGGAGCCATTGCAGGCGTCGCATCCAATGGAGGTCGGTACATTGATGGTTTTCTGCAGGCCGGAGAAGGCTTCTTCGAGGGTGACGCGCAGGTTGTAGCGCAGATCGGAACCGCGCGCGGCACGGCGTCCGCCGCCTCCGCCGCGTTGGCCGCCCATGAAGTCACCGAAGAGGTCGTCAAAGACATCCGAAAAGGCGGATGAAAAATCGCCCTGACCGCCGCCAAAACCGCCGCCCGGACGGCCACCGCCGCCCATACCGCCTTCGAAGGCCGCGTGGCCGTAGCGATCATAGGCTGCCTTTTTGTCCGCGTCTTTCAGAACTTCGTAGGCTTCATTGGCTTCTTTGAACTGGGCCTCTGCCTGTGGGTTGTCCTTGTTGCGGTCCGGATGCAGTTCTTTCGCCTTGGTGCGATAGCCCTTTTTGATTTCATCCGCGGACGCGCCTTTGGCGACCCCAAGCACGTCGTAGTAGTCACGTTTTGCCATTCGAGTAGTCCCCTTACTGGAACGTGAGAGGCCGACCCGGGGGTCGGCCTATGCAGTGGTTCCGGGTATCGCGCAACTTACGCGCGCTTGTCGTCGTCGAGGTCTTCGAACTCGGCATCGACGATGTCATCATCGTCACCGCGGGGCTCATCGGCAGCTTCGGGCGTGTCTTCACCCTCTTCCTGCGCCGCCTTGTAGATGGCTTCGCCCAGTTTCATGGCGGCTTCTGTCACGTTCTGGATGCCGGATTTGATCTTGTCGGCATTTTCAGTTTCCAGCTCGTCTTTGAGCGCTGCGATCGCAAGCTCAATGGCTTCCACCGTGGTTGGGTCAACCTTGTCGGAGTGCTCCTCAACCGACTTCTCGGTCGAGTGGATGAGGCTCTCCGCCTGGTTCTTCGCCTCGATCAGCTCGCGGCGCTCCTTGTCGGCCTCGGCATTCTCTTCGGCGTCCTTGACCATTTTTTCGATGTCCTCGTCAGAGAGACCACCGGAGGCTTGGATCGTGATTTTCTGTTCCTTGCCAGTGCCTTTGTCCATCGCACCCACGGACACGATGCCGTTTGCGTCAATGTCGAAAGTCACTTCGATCTGCGGCATACCGCGCGGTGCGGGCGGGATGTTTTCGAGGTTGAAGGCGCCGAGGATCTTGTTGTCCGACGCCATCTCCCGCTCCCCTTGGAAGACGCGGATCGTCACAGCATTCTGGTTGTCTTCAGCCGTGGAGAAAATCTGCGACTTCTTCGTTGGGATCGTGGTGTTGCGGTCGATCAGACGGGTGAAGACACCACCTAAAGTTTCAATGCCCAGCGAGAGTGGGGTCACATCGAGCAGGACCACATCCTTGACGTCGCCTTGCAGAACACCGGCCTGGATCGCGGCACCCATGGCCACAACCTCATCGGGGTTCACCCCTTTATGCGGCTCCTTGCCGAAGAACTTGGTCACTTCTTCGACCACTTTCGGCATGCGAGTCATACCACCAACAAGCACAACCTCGTCGATGTCGGAGGGCGACAGACCTGCGTCTTTCAACGCAGCCTGGCAGGGTTTGATCGAGTTCTTGATCAGGTCGTTGACGAGGCTTTCCAGTTTGGAGCGGGTCAGCTTCATGACCATGTGCAACGGCTGACCAGTGGCACCCATGGAGATGAACGGCTGGTTGATCTCGGTCTGGCTGGCGCTGCTGAGTTCGATCTTTGCTTTCTCAGCGGCTTCTTTCAGACGCTGCAGGGCCATCTTGTCCTGGGTCAGGTCAACCTGGTGCTCTTTCTTGAACTCATCCGCGAGGTAGTTGACGATGCGCATGTCAAAGTCTTCACCCCCCAGGAACGTATCGCCGTTGGTGGATTTCACTTCGAAAAGACCGTCGTCGATTTCCAGAATGGTCACGTCGAAGGTACCGCCGCCGAGGTCATAGACCGCGATGGTCTGGGTGTTTTCCTTGTCGAGACCGTAGGCAAGTGCTGCAGCTGTCGGCTCGTTGATGATGCGCAGCACTTCTAGACCGGCGATTTTACCGGCGTCTTTGGTGGCCTGACGCTGAGCGTCGTTGAAATAGGCGGGCACGGTGATGACCGCTTGGGTCACGTCTTCGCCGAGATAGGACTCGGCGGTCTCTTTCATCTTGCCGAGGATGAAAGCGGAGATCTGGCTGGGCGAGTATTTCTCACCCTTGGCTTCCACCCAAGCGTCGCCGTTGCCGCCATCGATAACGTTGAACGGCATGTTCTTCTTGTCCTTGGCCAGATCCGCGTCGTCGAACCGACGACCGATCAGACGCTTGACGCCGAAGATGGTGTTTTCGGGGTTGGTGACGGCTTGCCGTTTCGCGGGTTGACCCACGAGGCGCTCATCATCCGTGAAGGCGACGATGGACGGTGTTGTCCGCGCGCCTTCGGCGTTTTCAATTACACGGGGCTGGCTGCCGTCCATGATGGAAATGCAGCTGTTGGTGGTTCCCAGGTCGATACCAATGACTTTGGCCATGTTTAGATCCCTCATTTACTCAAGGCGATGACACGGAGCGATTGGCCCGTTATGGCGCCGCTGCCCCGATCTCAATACACATGAAGCGGGTCGCTCCATGCGGTTCGGAGGGTATATAAGGAGGGGCTTGGGGCGCTGCAACCTTTACGGACCCCGCTGCAGAGGATTCTTGTGGCAATTTCTGCGCAATTTTGACCATCCCGGAGGGTTAATGGCACATTTGAGGGTTTCTGAGTTTGACATCCATAAATCCTACCTGCCCGGGGCGGCGCAAAAGCACCTGCTGGCAGAACTGCGTGAGATCGTGCGTGCGGCCCCTTTTGTCTCGCCGGTGACGCCCCGTGGCAAGCCGATGTCCGTGCGGATGACGGCGGCGGGGGACTATGGCTGGATCACCGACCGCAAGGGGTATCGCTATGCGCCGCAACACCCGCAAGGCACGCCCTGGCCTGCGATTCCCGAGGTGGTTCTGGACATCTGGCGCGATCTGACCGGGCTGTCGCGCATGCCGGAGTGTTGTCTGATCAATTACTACGGCGAAGGCGCGCGCATGGGGCTGCATCAGGACAAGGATGAAGCCAGCTTTGACTGGCCCGTCGTGTCGGTCTCTTTGGGGGATGACGGGCTGTTTCGCATGGGCGGGCCGACACGGGGCGGCAAGACGCAATCGATCTGGTTGCAATCGGGGGATGTGGTGGTGATGAGCGGTACCGCGCGGCTGTCGCATCACGGCGTGGATCGGATCAGGTTCGGGTCCAGCACTTTGCTGCCCAAAGGCGGGCGGATCAATCTGACGCTGCGGGTGGTGACGTAGTGCGGTCATCCCAGACTGGAATATGTCGCAAGGGCCGGTCACCCAGTTTGGATACGATAGATGCCCTGCGCCGGACGGCCCGGCCAAAATCCTGCGCCGAAAGTCACTCAGCCAAATCCCGGCCATGCCAGCACCATCGTCGCGGGCCCGACGAAAAACGCCTCTGGCTCTTCGGTCGCAAGAAACCGCCACCGTGGCAAATACCACGGTAATACAACGCTGATTACAACGCTGGCTACAACGGTAGGAGTGGAAACTCGCGCGGGTGGCGGGCAACCGATTCAGCTGCGCAAAAAAAGCTTTTGGCGTGCATCTGCTTCGTTTGTCCGGACCACAATGTTCATTTTGACAAGAGGTAGAATTAGCATGCGTTCACTTTCACCCCTTCTTTTGGTGCTGGCTTTGGCCGGTGGCCCCGGATTTGCGGCCCCGATCGTTTTTTCGGATGCCGGGCCCGGCGCGGAAGACATTCAAGACAGCGTCGATGGCTTCCGGGACCAGTTTTCGGCACTGAATTCGTTTACGCCGACCAATGAGGACCCGGAAGGTCGGCGCGAGATCAATTGGGACGGTGTCCCGGACAGTCTTGCCGATCCCAATGATTTCCCCGGCGACTTCTTCAACGGCGATGCGCCGGGCCGCGCCCGGGGGATTGAGTTCAAAGAGACCGGCGATACCGAAGGGTTCGAAGTGTCGGCATCCTCGGCATCGGGCGTGCCAACGCTCTTTGATGAACCTGATGAATACAGCTTCTTCAGCCCGGAACGTATTTTCCGGCCAAAAGACGGCGCGACCTTTGACATCCTGTTCTTTGATCCGCTGGACCAGACGACGCAAGCCTTGACGCGCGGTTTCGGCGCCGTGTTCACCGGCCTTGAGGAAGTCGACCAGGTCATTCTGTCCTATTACGGCATTGATGGCGAATTGCTCGCCGAGGAAAGCGCCCCGCCGAGCGGTCTGACCAACCTCTCCTTTCTGGGTGTTGTGTTCGACGAAGCGGTGGTCGCGCGGGTTTCGGTTGGAACGGGCCTGATCGATTTCGATGATGAGCCAGTGATGGACGACTTTCTTTATGGCGAGCCGATCCCGGTTGATCTGGCACCGGTGCCGCTCCCTGCGGGTCTGCTCTTTGGTCTGACATCGATTGCAGGTCTTGCCGCGTTCCGTCGGCGCCGTCCGGCCAGTGTCTCCTCCTGAGTCAAAAAGCGGATGCCCGGCGAAAGGCCGGACATCCCCGCCCATGGCTGGGATGCGGCAATGGCGGGTCAAATTAGTATTGGAACCAAACCCTGAAGATGCTCTGCGCGATAATTATGCCCCGCAAAAAAGAGTGTCGTCCCTACCGGCGCGCGCTCCAGCTCAGCGAGGCGTGGCGGCGGGTGTAGAATTCGCCCATCAGGCCGATCATCACCAGCACCAGCCCAACCCAGAGTGCGTAATGCCAATCGGTGTAACGCGGATTGTAGTTGATGAATATAAAGCCACGGGCCTGATCAATTGCATGAAAGAGCGGGTTCCAGTCGAACATGGCCAGCATGAAGCCCGGCAGGCTGTTGGCCACAAACATCTTGCCGGATGCGATCATGTTGGCGCGTTGGTAGATCGTGCTGAAGATCGACACGAATTGCGGAAACCAGGGTTTCAGCGCCAGCAGTACCAGTCCTAGCGCGGCCCCTGTGTACCATGCCAGCAGCAACATCCCGAAAGCCGCGACAGGTTCTTCTATGACGATCGGGGTAAAGGCTACGTGATAGGCAAAGAGCACCAACGACAGAGACAGCACCTGAATGTAAAGCGCGCCCAAAGCCGCCGAGGCAATGGCGATGATAGTGTTCATCGGGGCGTGCTGCATCATCGGGCTGGCAGGCCCCTCAGAGCCGACAACAGCACTCAACGTCTTGGTGTGCGTCATGAACAGAAAAATACCCGACATGATATAGAGCAGGAAATCCCCACGGATGGCGGAACCGCGCAACCCGAGCAGGGAGAACATGACATAGAATGCCATGACAAAGATCACCGTTTGCAGGACGTTTATCCCAATCGCCACAAAGGCGTTGCCGTGGCCTTTGCGCACGGAACGAACAATGGAGTGATAAATCAGCTCAAACAGTGTGAGAGCGGATGAAATACTATTGTTGTTTCGTCGTTCTGCTTGAAACATGCCTGCTGCGCCTTGCGATATTCGCCACACTCGCACGGAAATCTTGCTGTTCCGTTAGAGCGGTAGCATAAGGGGCATCGATTTGAACATCAATGATCGCAGAATTGGGAAATCAGGTATGGATTACGCGAAGTTGACCGAGGTGATGCGCAAGCTGTCGCTGGAAGCGGGCGCACGGATCATGGAGATCTACGAGGCCGACGATTTTGATGTGAAGGTCAAATCGGATGAAAGCCCGGTCACAGCGGCGGATGAAGCGGCGGATGCCCTGATTTCCGCGGGGCTGCGCGCGGCCTTTCCGGATGTGATGTTGGTGACCGAAGAGCAATCCGCGACCCATAGCACCCGCGGAGATACATTTCTGATCGTGGATCCATTGGACGGCACCAAGGAATTCATTCACCGGCGCGGCGATTTCACCGTGAACATTGCGCTGGTGGAGGCGGGCGTGCCGACGCGCGGCGTGGTCTATGCCCCTGCGAAAGGCCGGATGTTCTACACTGACGCCTCAGGCCAATCGGTGGAAGAAACCGGGGATCTGGCGCTGGACACGGTGGGGCCGTTGACGCCAATCAAAGTCTCAGCGGCAGATAACGCCGCGTTGATGGTCGTCGCGTCTAAATCCCACCGGGATCAGGCGACCGATGACTACATCTCCAAATATGATGTGAAAGACATGAAGAGCGCCGGGTCTTCGTTGAAATTCTGTCTCGTGGCAACGGGCGAGGCTGACCTCTATCCGCGTTTGGGGCGGACGATGGAATGGGACACGGCGGCGGGCCACGCGGTGCTTTCCGGAGCGGGTGGCGCCGTGGTGCGCTTCGACGATCTGACGCCGCTGGGCTACGGCAAGGATGACTATGCCAATCCGTTCTTTATCGCCTACGCGCCGACTGTCGATTTGAAAGAAGCCTGATGTCTGTTCTGATCGCGATTCCGGCGCGCTATGCCTCCGGCCGTTATCCCGGCAAGCCGCTTGCCGAGCTGCGCGGGGCAAACGGCGTATCGCGCAGCCTCATCGAACGCAGTTGGCTGGCGGCCAAGGCGGTGGGCGGCGTGGACCGGGTGGTGATTGCGACCGACGACAATCGTATCAAGGAAGCGTCAGAGGCTTTTGGGGCCGAGGTCGTGATGACCTCATCCGATTGCGTCAATGGCACCGAACGCTGCGCCGAGGCACATGACGCGCTGGGCGGTGGTTATGAGATCATCGTGAACCTGCAGGGGGACGCGCCCCTGACCCCGCATTGGTTCATCGAGGATCTGGTGTCCGGTCTGCGGGGTGCGCCTGAGGCGGAGATTGCAACGCCGGTGCTGCGCTGTGATGGCCTGACCCTGAACGGTTTTCTGAACGATCGCAAAGCCGGGCGCGTCGGGGGCACAACGGCGGTTTTTGCGCAAAATCAGCAGGCCCTCTATTTTTCTAAAGAAGTGATCCCGTTCACCGCGCAAACATATGCCGACCATGAAGACACCCCGGTGTTCCACCACGTTGGCGTTTATGCCTACCGTCCCGAGGCGTTGGCGGCCTATGCCTCCTGGCCGGTTGGCCCGCTGGAACGGCTGGAGGGTCTTGAGCAATTGCGGTTCATGGAAAACGGTCGTGCCGTACTCTGCGTCGAGGTTGCTGCAAACGGCCGACAGTTTTGGGAGCTGAACAATCCCGAAGACGCGCCGAAGATCGAAAAAATGATGGCGGACATGGGATTGGACTGAAGTGATCCGGCCCAGAATGGAATCGTAAACGACTACGAAACAACCACCGTTTCGCGATAGGGTTGTTGCTGCTGGTTTTTTATACACGCATTGCGGGAATATGCGGCAGTATCAAGCTGGATTTCGCCAAAATGACTGACTCGTGCTGGAAAATTGCTTTAATTGAGTCTGAAGTCGTGTTTTTGACGCATTGCAGCGTTACGGTTACGTTAGCTGAGTGCGATTATTTTAGTTTGAGGATCAGAGTATGAAACGCAAAGTGACGAAGGCAATTTTTCCTGTGGCGGGCATGGGAACGCGGTTTTTGCCAGCAACCAAATCTGTTCCCAAAGAAATCATGACCTTGGTGGACCGCCCGCTGATCCAATATGCGATTGATGAAGCGCGTGCCGCCGGCATCAAGGAATTCATCTTTGTGACCTCGCGCGGTAAAGGCGCGCTGGAGGATTACTTTGATCACGCCCCACAGCTCGAACAGGAGCTGGAGAAGAAAGGCAAGACTGACCTTCTCGAAACCCTGAAAAGCACCAATATGGAAAGCGGTGCGATTGCCTACATTCGCCAGCACCGGGCGTTGGGCCTGGGCCACGCTGTATGGTGCGCGCGCCGCTTGATCGCGGACGAACCCTTTGCCGTGATCCTTCCGGACGATGTGATTGCCGCGGAAAAACCCTGCCTGCAGCAGATGGTCGAAGCCTATGCCGAAACCGGCGGCAACATGGTCGCCGCGATGGAAGTCGCCCCCGACAAAGCGTCGTCATATGGCGTGCTGGATGTGTCCGAGGACATGGGCGCGATGGTCAAGGTGAAGGGCATGGTTGAAAAACCAAAAGCCGAAGAAGCACCTTCCAATCTGGCGGTGATTGGGCGCTACATTCTGTCGCCGAGCGTCTTGACCAATCTGAACAAGATGAAATCCGGTGCCGGTGGCGAGATTCAACTGACGGATGCGATTGCCACCGAGATCGAAAAGCAGCATGGCGTCTATGGCTACCGCTTCCGCGGACAGCGGTTCGACTGCGGCTCCAAATCCGGTTTCCTGCAAGCGACCGTGGCCTTTGGCCTCGACCGCGAAGAACTGCGCGAAGACCTGTCGGCCTATCTTCATGATGTGGTCAATATGGGAAAGGCTGCCGAATAATACCGGACAGGAATAATCGGTGAGTAACGTATTGGTCACGGGCGGCGCGGGCTACATCGGGTCGCACGCCTGCAAGGCACTGAAAGCAGCAGGCTTCACGCCGGTCACCTTCGACAATCTGGTCACGGGCTGGGAAGAGGCCGTCAAGTTCGGCCCCTTTGAGCGGGGTGACCTGCTGGACCGGGCTCGGTTGGATCAGGTTTTCGCGCAATACGCGCCCGTGGCGGTGATGCATTTCGCAGCGCTCAGCCAGGTTGGCGAAAGCATGCAGGACCCGGGCATCTACTGGCGCAACAACGTCAGCGGATCATTGACTCTGATCGAGGCGGCGGTGGCTGCTGGTTGCCTGAATTTCGTCTTTTCCTCCACCTGCGCCACCTATGGCGATCAGGACAATGTGGTGCTGAATGAGGACAGCGCGCAGCATCCGATCAATGCCTATGGCGCCTCGAAACGGGCCATCGAAGACATTCTGAAGGATTTCGAGCCCGCCCACGGGCTGCGCCATGTGATCTTCCGCTACTTCAACGTCGCCGGGGCTGACCCGGAGGGCGAGGTTGGTGAATTCCACCAGCCGGAGACTCATTTGATTCCGGTGCTTTTGGATGCCATCGACGGCAAACGCGATGCGCTGACCATCCACGGCACCGATTACGCCACCCCGGACGGCACCTGTATCCGCGACTATGTGCATGTCTGTGATCTGGTCGATGCGCATGTGTTGGGATTGAAATGGCTACAGGACGGCAAGGGCAGCCGGGTGTTCAATCTGGGCACGGGCAGCGGCTTTTCCGTGCGTGAGGTGATGGACCATTCGCGTGAAGTCACCAACCGCGAGGTGCCGTTTACCGAAGGGCCGCGGCGACCGGGCGATTGCACCAAACTTGTATCAGGCTCAACCCGGGCGGAAACGGAACTTGGCTGGCGGCCCACACGATCATCGCTGAAATATATGATCACAGATGCTTGGCGTTGGCACCAAAACGGGCATTATGACAAATAGGCGGTTTCCGCCTGGTCAACGACGTTTCTTCGCGCCCGAAAGCACATCTGATGGCACAGCCCGGTCTCTGGACGAGATACAAATTGCGGTGGCGGCGCAGACGTCTGCTGTGGCGGGGGTTTCGTAGCCGGCACCGATTGACGGTCATTCAGAACAGAACGGAAAAAATCGCGGCGGGTGACATCCTGCTGTTCGCGACCGTCCGCAACGAAGCGCAGCGACTGCCGTATTTTCTAGAGCATTACCGCGCGTTGGGGGTGCGGCATTTTCTGATCGTGGATAACGGCAGTGAGGATGGGACGCTGGAATTGCTCACAGCCGCACCGGATGTGTCGCTCTGGTCGACGCAAGCCAGCTATAAAGCGGCGCGGTTCGGGATGGATTGGCTGACCTGGCTGATGATACGCTACGGGCATGGGCACTGGACCGTCACCGTCGATGCCGATGAGTTGCTGATTTACCCCGAGCACGACACGCGGCCCTTGCCGGAGCTGACGAAATGGCTGGATCAGCAGAATATCGCCATGATGGGCGCGATGATGCTGGATCTTTATCCCAAGGGTCCGCCTGATGCGCAGGTCTATACACCCGGGCAAGACCCCTGCGGCGTTCTGAATTGGTTTGACGCCTACGGCTATTGGGTGCAACGCCAGCCAAAGCTGGACAATCTGTGGATGCAGGGGGGCGCCCGCGCGCGCTGTTTCTTTGCAGAAGATCCACGGCGGGCGCCGACCTTGAACAAGATCCCACTGGTGAAGTGGAACCGACGCTATGTCTATGTAAATTCAACACATAATGCGCTGCCGCGGCGGTTGAACCGAACCTATGACAGTGCCGGGGCGGAGCGGGTTTCGGGGGTTTTGCTGCACACGAAATTCCTGCCCGGTTCCGCCGCCCGCGCCTGTGAAGAACGCGCGCGCAAGGAGCATTTTTCAAATTCCGATCTCTATACCACCTACTATGACGCCTTGGCCCAAAACCCGGACCTGTGGCACGAAGGATCCACCCGTTTTACGTCCTGGCCGCAGCTGGTCGATCTTCACCTGATGGCGAAAGGCAAGTGGTGATGTCACACTTCCTGCGCTCCATCGGGCGAATTTCCATAAAACGTTGCGAAAATTCGATTTTTGAGCAATAAAATCTCAAGAAGTCGCGATTTAACATAAGCGGCATAGATCAACTGCGGGGAAACGCGGAGGGAACTCCCAACAAATCCTTCAGTAGAGGCGGTATAGAAGGGCGGAAGCTTGAGTGTTCTGGGATCTTACCGGATGCGTCTAGCGCGGAAGCGCTTACGTGTGCGTGCCAAACGCAAAAGCCTTGAACTGCGCCGGGTCGTCGACCGTACATCGCAGATCCGTGACGGTGACATCCTGCTTTTTTCCACCCAAAGAAACGAGAAGGTCCGCCTGCCGTATTTTCTGGACTACTACCGCGATATGGGCGTGACCCATTTTCTGATCGTGGACAACGACAGCACGGATGGCACCGCGGAATATCTGGCCGATCAGCCGGATGTGTCGCTATGGCGGAGCAAAAGCAGCTATAAAAAATCCCGCTTCGGCGCTGACTGGTTGAACTACCTGCAGGGCAAATATGCGGATGGTCATTGGTGCGTCGTTGTCGATCCCGATGAATTCCTGCTCTATCCGTTTTGCGACACGAGGCCGCTGCGCGCCTTGACCGACTGGTTGGATTCCTGCTCGATCCGCGCGTTTTCGGCGATGTTGCTGGACATGTATCCCAAGGGCCGTCTGGAAGAGCAGCCCTATCTGCCGGGTCAAAACCCGATTGATATCGCGTGCTGGTTCGACAGTGGCAACTATACGATTTCGCGAAACAGCCTCTATGGCAATCTCTGGATACAGGGCGGGCCACGGGCGCGCGTCTTCTTTCCCGAGGAGCCGGAGCGTGCACCTGCGCTCAACAAGATCCCGCTGGTGAAGTGGGACAAGCGATATGCCTATGTGAATTCGACCCATATGCTGCTGCCGCGCGGGCTGAACCTCGTTTATGACGAATGGGGTGGGGAAAAGGCGTCGGGCGTTCTGCTGCACGCTAAATTCCTCGACACCTTCGCCGATAAAGCCACAGAAGAGATCGAGCGCCAGCAGCATTATGCGGAATCCTACGAATATCGTGCCTACGCGCAGGGTCTGAAGGATGATCCTCAGCTGTGGTGCAAATGGTCGGAAAAATACATCAACTGGCGGCAGCTTGAAATCCTGGGTCTGATGTCGAAAGGCAACTGGGCGTGAGCGTCGGCATTGTCATGCTGGTGCATACGGCGCTCGGCCGGGCCGAACAGGTGGCGCGCCACTGGGCGGCGGCGGACTGCCCGATCGTAATCCACGTCGACAAGAATGTGCCGCGCAAGACCTACAATGCTTTCGTCTCCCGGCTATCGGATCTGCCGGATGTGGCATTTTCCAAACGCTTCCGCTGTGAATGGGGCACATTCGGCATCGTCGCCGCGACGCAATCGGCATCAGAACTGATGTTGTCGCGTTTCGCGCAGGTGCGGCACGTGTATCTGGCCTCAGGCTCTTGCCTGCCCTTACGCCCGGTGAATGAGTTGATCGACTACCTGGCAGAGCGACCTCAAACGGACTTCATCGAAAGCGCGACAACAACAGATGTGCCATGGACGGTCGGCGGGCTTGAGGCCGAGAGGTTCACGTTGCGGTTTCCCTTTTCTTGGAAACGGCAGCGGCTCTTGTTTGACCGATATGTCGCCCTGCAGCGTCTGTTGCGCGTAAAGCGCCGGGTGCCGGGCGGGCTGACCCCGCATATGGGGTCGCAGTGGTGGTGCCTGACACGTCAAACCCTGTCTGCCGTCCTGCAGGATCCGGCACGGGAAGAATATGACCGCTACTTCCGCCGCGTATGGATCCCCGATGAGAGCTACTTTCAGACCCTGGCCCGGCAATACGCGATCACGATTGAGAGCCGGTCCCTGACCCTGTCGAAATTCGATTTTCAAGGCAAGCCACATATTTTCTACGATGATCACCTGCAATTGCTGCGCAGGTCGGATTGTTTCGTCGCCCGGAAAATCTGGCCGCATGCCAACCGTCTATACGATGCGTTTCTGACGGATGCTGCGGGCGCGATGAAGAAGACCGAACCAAACCCGGGCAAAATCGACCGCATCTTTGCCAAGGCGGTGGAGCGACGAACACGCGGGCGCGCTGGCCTCTATATGCAAAGCCGCCATCCGCGCGAGGATTGGGAAAATGGGGTGACTGCCGCGCCCTATTCAATGTTCCAGGGGTTTGCCGAGCTTTTCGAGAATTTCGAGCCTTGGCTGGCACGGACCACCGGGGCGCGCGTGCATGGACATTTGTTTGCACCGGACGGGGCGCATTTTGGCGGTGGTCAAACGGCAATGAACGGTGCGCTGAGCGACAGTGCTACATTGCGTGATTATAACCCGCACGGTTTTCTGACCAACCTGATCTGGAATACGCGTGGTGAGCGCCAGTGTTTTCAATTTGGCCCCGGCGACAATCAGGTGATCAACTGGCGCGTCGCCAAGGATCCCAATGCGCAGATTTCTGTGATCAGCGGCGCCTGGGCGGTCCCCTTGTTTCGGTCAAACGCAAACTTCATGGATTTGCGAAAACTTGCAGCACAACTGCAGAAAACTGAAAGCGAACATCTGGATGTGCTGCGCTCAACCTGGGTAAAAGCGCGGGTGCGGATCTGGACGATGGCGGAGTTCATCGAGGCCCCGATGGAGCCGCTGCAAACCATCCTTGATGAAATTGGGCCGAATACATCGCACCGGCTGGCGGAAGTACCGCGTATGGTGGATCTGACAGGGTTTGGCCAGTTCCTGCAAAACCTCAAGAACCAGGGCATGCATCCCTATTTGATGGGCGACTTCCCGGTCGAGCAGGGCGATATCGTCAATACCAACGAAAAACCACGCAAACCCTATCTGGTCCGGTAGCCCAGCATCCCTGCGTCCGGTCCTGTGGCGAACGCGGTATCAGGCGGCTTGCTCGGATTCGTTGGATGTCAGAATCGTATGCAGCGTCGAAGGATTTGGGTTGGCCCGCAGTTTTGTGCAGATGCTCGTGTCGCGCAGCGTACGTGACACCATTGCCAGTGCCTTGAGATGCTCGACGCCCGCATCTTCGGGGGCGAAAAGTGCAAAGGCGATATCCACCGGCTGACGGTCGACGGCGTTGAAATCGATAGGTTTGTCCAGCAGCACGAAGGCGCCGACGACCTCTTCAAGGCCACTTAGCCGGGCGTGTGGCAGCGCAACGCCATGACCCACGCCAGTCGGTCCCAACGCCTCGCGCGCCAGCAACGCATCCAGCACATCGCCTGAATTCAGGTCATAGGCGTTCTCGGCGAGATCGCCGAGATCCTGCATCAACCGTTTCTTGCTTGAAGCGGAGGTTAATACCTTCACCGCCTCAGGCTTGAGGAGTTTGTTAAAATCCATTCTGCTCGCACTGTTCTGGAGGCATGTCGGCCTCGCGGGAATCCTACTGTGGGTCTATCCAGCCAATGTTTCCGTCATCACGACGATAAACGACATTTAAACCCTCTTTGCCTTCGTTTCTAAAGACTAGAACCGGCGCACCAGCGAGTTCCATCTGCATCACCGCCTCGCCCACGGAAAGAGATGGGATCTTGGTTTCCATCTCGGCGACGATGATTGGTTGCAGCGTCTCTGGTTCCTGCGACTCTGAGTCGGCATCTGATGCGAGGATATAGGAGGAGGCGCCGTAGATTTCAACCGGTTCCACCCGATCTTTGTGATGGTCCTTCAACCTTCGCTTGTATCGTCGGAGCTGTTTCTCCATTTTCGCGGAGCAGGCGTCGAATGCCGCATAGATTTCCGTTTGATGGGCCTTCGCCTGAGCGGTCAGGCCGGTGGACAGATGTACGGTCGCTTCGCAAACAAACTCATGTGCCGACTTTGAAAACACCACAACCGCTTCGGTTGGGCGTTCGGCATATTTCTTCACTGCTTCGCCCAATTCCGCTTTGACGTGGGTCTGCAGGGCTTCGCCGATGTCGATCTGTTTGCCGCTGATTTGATACCGCATACTCTCTCCTTCAAGTGGTTGATTTCAAATGAAACCCCAGGGCGCAAAAGAGCCTTGGAGATTGCAATTGAAATCACGGAAAATGGCATTCCTCTTGCATATTGCCTGCTGGGCCCTGACTATCAGGCCAATACACGATCGGGCAGGAGCTGGTGGGTGCCATACCCTTATTGAGCCCGATAACCAGACCGAGAGTCAAACAAAAGCGGGCGCGATCGGCGGAAAAAATGGTTAACAGAATTTTGCGGCGCTCAGGATATCTTGAAGTTTTCGCCAAGATATACGCGGCGCACATTTTCATTCTGAACAACTTCCGTCGGCGTACCGGACATCAGAACACGCCCCTCATGCAAGATATAGGCGCGATCCACAATCTCTAGTGTTTCCCGCACGTTATGGTCGGTGATAAGCACGCCAATCCCGCGTTTCTTGAGGTCGGATACCAGATGCCGGATGTCCCCGACCGAGATTGGATCAACGCCGGCAAAAGGCTCATCCAACAACAGATACTTTGGGTTCGCTGCAAGACATCTGGCGATTTCGACACGTCTGCGTTCCCCGCCCGAAAGGGCCAGCGCCGGGGCGCGGCGCAAATGCTCGATTGAGAATTCACTGAGCAGTTCTTCGAGCCGTTCGCGGCGTTTGTGGCGGTCCGCTTCGGTGATGTCGAGAATGGCGCTGATATTATCCTGCACCGACAGACCGCGGAAAATGCTCATTTCCTGAGGCAGGTAGCCGATGCCCAAACGGGCGCGGCGATACATCGGCAGGTTGGTCACATCCTGGCCATCAATGAGCACGGTACCACCCTCTGGCGTCACCAACCCGGCAACGGCGTAGAAAGTCGTGGTCTTGCCGGACCCGTTGGGACCCAGAAGCGCCACAACCTCGCCGCGTTGCAGATACATGGAGAAGTCGCGGATCACCGTCTTTTTCTTGTAGGACTTGCGCAGATGCTCGACGTGCAATCCGGCAGAGCCCTCTTCGACGGTAAGCGTGGGGCGGGCCATCAGTTGTCGCCGGTTTGCAGAATTGTTTTCACCGACCCGACCATCTGGGCGGTGCCATCGGTGAGCTGCACCGTCATCTGATCAGCGGTCAGGGCGGAAGGCCCCTGCGTCAGCAGAACATTGCCGCGCATCACGATGGTGCCATCGTCAATGTTGTAATCCGCACGCTCCGATTCTGCTGCATCGGGGCCGGAGACAAGAACCACGTCACCGGTGGCTTCCATCCGTTCAATGCCTTGCGTGTCCTCACGGTAGACCACCAGCAGCTTTTTCGTGGACAACCGCATCGCGCCCTGGGCTGCGACAACATTCCCGGTAAAAATCGCGGTCCCCGTGGCCTGATCCACCGACAGATTGTCGGCAGTCACCTCAACCGGCAAATCAGTGTCCTGTTGCAGCGCGCCAAAGGCAACTTGCGTCCCCTGTGCCGCCAACGCGGTCGCGGTCAACATCAAGAACAGGGGTAGCATCAAATTTTTAAACAATATCACGGGTCAGTCTTTCACCTGTTTGGGCAGATATAGCAGCTTCACGCCATTTGTGAAAACCAAATGGGCCGGCGCATCCGGTTCAGGCGATGACAAGTGCATCGACCCTGCCACGACCTCCCCCGCGGGTGTATCGGCAAAAACCGTATCGGGTGATCTGATGTCGAGTTCGGTCATACGGGCGGTGATGGCTTCGCTGGTGATGATGTACCCTTGGGAGGTGGTGATCACCACGTTGCCCGTCAAGTCGCTGATGTCTTCGGCTACGTCCATGGATGCCGCGTGTGAGGTCACCCGGATCGTGGTGCCGTCGATCATGTCCACCTTCACAAAAACATCGCGGGCTTCGCTGGGTCCGGTCAGGCCGTTTGGCGTTTTGACCGTCTCGGCGATAAAGGCGATCAGATCGCCATCCGCGGTCGTCCCGGAATAATAGGGGCCGGACACACGTTGGTTCAGCAGCCGGTCGCGGACTTCGGTGTCGGCAAAGGGGATGGATTGGGTTGGATCAACGACCCGCGACAGCAAGAACAGCGTCGACAAGAGCCCCAGTGCGGCAAGCGGCAAAGCAACTTTGAGCCATGCCACCGTGCGCGAATACCGATCACCCTGCATGGCGGATTACCCCAGACCCACGCGCAGGCAGTCGTGAATGCGGATCAACCCAAGTGGTTTCGGCGGCCCGTCCGCCGCCACCACAAACAGGCTGGTGATCTTGCGCGCCTGCATCATCGCGACGGCCTTTTCCGCCAGCGCGCCGGGCTCGATTGTCACCGGGGATGCTGTCATCACGTCCTTGGCAGAAAGGGACAACAGCCCATCCATGTGGCGCCTCAGGTCGCCATCGGTGATAATGCCTGCCAAGTGACCGTCTGCATCCGCTACGCCCACCACGCCGAAACTTTTTTGGCTGATTTCGATCAGTGCATCGGACATCGGTGTATCGGGTGCGACCAGCGGCATGTCGTCACCGCTGTGCATCAGGTCAGAGACGCGGCTGAGCTGTGCGCCCAGTTTGCCGCCGGGGTGAAAATCGCGGAAATTTTCTGGCGTGAAAGCGCGATGTTCCATCAACGCAATTGCCAGCGCATCGCCCAACGCCAGCGTCATCGTCGTCGAGGAGGAAGGTACAACACCCGTGCCACAGGCCTCGCCAAGTCGGGGCAGCAGGAGCACGACATCGCACTCGCGGCCCAGGCTGGAGGTTTCGACGCTGGTGATGCCCAGCAGTGGAATGCTGAAACGTTTCGCGTAGATCACGAGGTTGGCGAGCTCAGGCGCTTCGCCGGAATTGGAGATTGCCAGCACCACATCGGCGCTGGTGATCATGCCAAGATCACCGTGGCTGGCTTCCGCCGGGTGCACGAATTGCGCAGGCGTGCCGGTGCTGGCCATGGTGGCGGCGATTTTGCGGGCGATATGCCCGGACTTACCGATACCGGTGACGATCACGCGGCCCTTGCTGTTGAGCAAGAGATCAATGGCATCGCGAAACCGTGCGTCCAGCCCATCGGCCAGCGTGGTGAGCGCATCGGCCTCCTTGCGGATCACCCGCCGGGCGGTATCAAGGAAGGGCGTGCTCATGAATGTGCAAAGATGTCCGTGTCGGGCCACCCTTCAAGGTCGAGGCGCGCGCGCATGGGCAGGAAGTCAAAACAGCTTTGTGCAATCTCCATCCGGCCCTCGCGTTCCAGCATCGTGTTCAGTGCATCGCGCAAGCGGTGCAGGTAAAGCACGTCGGAGGCTGCGTAATCCACCTGCGCTTCGGTCAGCGTTTCTGCCCCCCAGTCGCTGGATTGCTGCTGCTTCGAGATGTCGATGTTCAGCAGTTCCTGCAACAGTTTCGCGAGCCCGTGCCGGTCGGTGTAGGTGCGAACAAGCCTGCTGGCGATCTTGGTGCAATAGACGGGGGCGGCGGTGGCGCCAAAGGTGTTCAGCATCGCCGCAATATCAAACCGTCCGAAGTGAAACAGTTTCAACACTTTGGGGTCTTCCAGCAGCGCGCAGAGATTTGGCGCTTCGGTCTGGCCGATTGCGACCTGGACGAGGTGCGCGGTGCCGTCACCGCCCGAAAGCTGCACCACGCAGAGACGGTCGCGGTGCGGCTGCAGCCCCATCGTCTCACAATCGATTGCCACAACAGGCCCCAAATCGAGGTCATCCGGCAGGTCATTCTTGTAAACGCTATGTGTCATGCGCCCCCTATATCCTGCCTCCTTGGCTTGTGGAAGCACGAGGTTCCTCCAAAAGCGTCGCGAGGTCGGGCCTTGGAAACCGGTGCAAAAGCTTGCTGACAAGTGCGCGGCAGTCATGCGCACGCCAGGCGTCGGTGTAAAGCGCTGCGGGCAGGTCAGGGTGTTTCAGCACGAGGCGTCGCCAGTTGTGTACGATCAGGCAGCGCAATATCGCCACCTCCAGCGGGGAGAGGTCCGAACCTTCGGGCAGTTCTGCATCGATCCGGGTCAGGATGACATGCAGGTTTTCGTAGTCCGCTATGAGGCGCGCAGGCGTAAGCTGGGTTTTGAGCCAATGCGGTACACGGTGGCCTTGCAATAGAAGCGCATCACCCGGCACCCTGGCATCCTGTGGACCCGCAAAAACCCGCGAGGTCAGTGCGGTGTATCCTTCGGCAACAATGCGCGCCCGTTGATCCGGGTCTGCGCCTTCCGTCAGGATGATCTGCCAGCGCGTTGGCATGTCGTCAGGACCGGCATAGATGCGTTTGGCGGCGGCGATCGTTTCTGCGCGGCCATGTGCGGTCAGGCTGTGCCTGCTGGTGCGGCCGGATTTCTGCGACGTGATCCAGCCATCGTTGCG
Source organism: uncultured Roseobacter sp. (assembly GCF_947499265.1). Lineage (GTDB taxonomy): Bacteria > Pseudomonadota > Alphaproteobacteria > Rhodobacterales > Rhodobacteraceae > Roseobacter. The sequence goes on from NZ_CANMNK010000001.1 coordinate 487,156, forward strand.
CAGGCGGTGCAGCGCCACGCGGATGGCTTCGGGTCGTACGTCCATCGCCGTCATGATCGCGGATAGAACCGGGCCGTCGATGGCCGATGCCTCCTCCTGCGCCAGATCGCCAAAGACGCTGACGATCAGCGACCAGACCCGCTGCCCGCCGAGGTCGGTAAGTGCGGTTGTCAGCGGGCGCAGGGGATCAGAAGGCATTCATCGTCAACAATTCGTATTCCGCCACGGCGGCCTTTTCCTGATTGGTGAGGGTCACGTGCCAGCGGACCTCGCCATAGTCTTCATTGCGCGGTGTCTTGGCCTTGACCGTGAGGCGCACGTGGATGCTGTCGTCGGCCTGCACCGGTGCCATGAACCGCAAACTGTCCAGACCGGTGTTTGCCAGCACCGGGCCGGGATCGGGTTGCACAAACATGCCGGCGGCAAAGCTCAGAAGCAGATAGCCATGCGCCACACGGCCCGGAAAGAAGGGGTTGGCTGCGGCTGCGGCGTCATCCATATGCGCATAAAACGTATCGCCGGTGAAATGCGCGAAGGTTTCGATGTCCTCCAGCGTGATCTTGCGCGGGCCCGCCATGAGCGTGTCACCGATCTGCAGGTCATTGAAGGGGCGGGTAAAGGGGTGCGGTTTATCGAACGCCTCACGTGCACCGGGCACCCATTGGCCGCCGATGGCCGTCAAGATATCCGGGCTGCCCTGGATCGCGGTGCGCTGCATATAGTGCATCACACCCCGGATGCCGCCCAGTTCTTCGCCACCGCCCGCGCGGCCCGGTCCGCCGTGGACCATATGCGGCAGTGGTGCGCCGTGCCCGGTCGCCTCTGCCATCGAGGTGCGGTTGTTGAAGTAGAGCCGCCCGTGGTAGGCCGCCGCTCCCATCGTCATGTGCCGTGCGACGTCGCCATCGTTCGTGATAACGGAGGCGACCAGGGATCCGTTGCCCCGGTTCAGCAACGCGATGGCATGGTCCAGATCGCGGTACCCCATCACGGTGGAAACCGGCCCGAAGGCTTCGGTATCATGCACGCGTTCGGCAGCATCGGGATCAGCGCAGTGAAAGAGCATCGGCGGCAAAAAGGCACCTTTGTCCGCCTCCGCGCCGTCAACCGCAAAATGACCGGGGTCGCCAAAGACGCGTTCGGCCTCAGTCGCAAGAAGCCCGGCTTTGTCCAGAACGTCGTTTTTCTGCGCGCCCGAAACCAGCGCCCCCATGCGGGTCGTTTCCAGACGTGGATCCCCGATCCGGGTTTTGCCCAAACGATCTGAGAGCGCGGCGATGACGGCATCGACATGTGCTTGCGGCGCCATGATGCGGCGGATCGCGGTGCATTTCTGCCCCGCCTTTGCGGTCATTTCACGGTGCGCCTCCTTGATGAAGAGATCAAATTCCGGCGTTCCGGGTCCTGCATCCGGCCCAAGAACCGACGCGTTTAGGCTATCCTGCTCGGCCATGAACCGGGTGGAGCGGCTCAACAGCCGCGGATTGCCGCGCAGTTTCAATGCTGTGTCGGCGGAGCCGGTGAAGCTGACCACATCCTGACAATCCAGATGGTCCAGCATGTCGCCCAGACCGCCGGTGACCAGTTGCAGCGCGCCCGCCGGTAGCAGCCCGCTGTCCAACATGATGCGCACGCAAGCCTCGGTCACATAGCAGGTGGCGGTGGCCGGTTTCACGATCGCGGGCACACCGGCCAGCAGGGTGGGGGCCAGCTTTTCCAACATGCCCCAGACGGGGAAGTTGAAAGCGTTGATATGCACCGCGACGCCCAGCAGAGGTGTGGCGATGTGACGGCCCACGAACTGGCCTTCCCGACCCAACTGCTCGACGGGGCCGTCGAGATAGACCTGCGCATCGGGCATCTCACGCCGTCCTTTTGAGGCGAAGACCAGCGTGGTGCCGATGCCACCATCCACATCGATCATGTGATCGGACTGCGTCGCACCCGTGTCAAAACTCAGATCGTAGAGCGTTTGGCGATGTTCCCTCAGATGCAGGGCCAGCGCCTTGAGCATGCGTGCACGATCATGAAATGTGAGGCTGCGCAAGGCAGGCCCACCGGTGTCGCGGGCATAAGACAGCATCGACTGTACGTCGAGCGCATCGTTGCCTGCGGTCGCAATCACCTCGCCGGTGATGGCGCTGGCGATGTGGCGCGCGCCCTGCCCCGGGCTGATCCACGCACCGGCGGCAAAGCTGTGAATGTCGCGGATGCTCGAATCTTTCGGCATGATCTGTCCTTAATGGGTGTCGTATTCGACGGTGATTTTATCGCTCAGCGGATAGCATTGGCAGGTCAGGACCATGCCCTGTTCGACCTCATAATCTTCCAGCGCGTGGTTGCTGAGCATCTCGTACTCACCCTCCAACACCCGCGCCTTGCAGGTCGAGCAAACCCCGGCCTTGCAGGCAAAGGGGGCATCGAGCGCATTGTCGAGCGCGGCCTCCAGAACGGATTGATCCTTGGGCATGGTAAAGGACCGCGTGACACCTTCGACCGTGACCTGGGCTTGCGTTCCAGGTTGTTCCGCTGCGCGCGCGGCGATCTCCTGTTTGGCCAGACGTCCCTGCTGGCTTTCGGTGAAGAGTTCGAATTTGATCTGATCAGGCTCTAACCCATGGGTTTTCAAGCTCTCGGCAATGGCCAGCATCATCGGTTCCGGCCCGCAGATGAATGCGGTATCGATCAATGTCACATCGATCCAGTGCTTGAACAGGTTTTCGCATTTCGCTTGGTCCACACGGCCGGTGAAGAGCTCCATATCCTGCCCGGATTCCAGAACGTGGATGATGGTCAGCCGCCCCATGTAGCGGTTTTTCAGGTCCTCCAGCTCTTCGCGGAACATGATCGTGTTCACCGCCCTGTTGGCATAGACCAGCGTGAATGTGGCGCGAGGTTCGCGGTGCAGCACGGTTTTCAGGATCGACAGAACGGGTGTGATGCCCGACCCGCCCGCAAAGCCAAGGTAGTTTTTGGCCTTGTCAGGCTCTATCTGGGTGAAAAACGCGCCGGAAGGCGGCATCGCATGCAACGTGTCGCCGATCTTAAGGTCCGTGTTCGCAAAGGTGGAAAACGCACCGCCGTCGACCCGTTTGATCCCCACCTGCAGCACACCATCATCGAGGCCCGCACAAATCGAGTAGTTCCGCCGCAATTCCGTGCCGTCAAAATCCTGTTTGAACGTCAGATACTGGCCTTGGGTGAAGGCAAAGACACCGGGGTCCTCCGGCTTCAGGGTCAGCACCACGGCATCGCGAATAGTGTGGTGGATCTCGGTGACGGTGAGTGGATGAAACTGGGCCATATCTCAGATGCACTTGAAGTAGTCGAAGGGTTCCAGGCAATCGCTGCAGCGCCACTGCGCCTTACAGGGGGTCGAGCCAAACTGGCTGATCCGTTCTACCTGATCGGATTTGCAAAGCGGGCAATGCTGCGGCCCACCGGCGGGTTGCGGTGGCGCGATGCCATAGGCCTCAAGCCGCGCTCTGCCACGCTCGCTTAGCCAATCGGTGGTCCAGGCGGGCGATAGCTGCGTTTTCAGGGTGATGCTTTCGATCCCCCGGTCCCGTAGCGCCGTTTCGATATCCAGATTGATGATCCGGGTCGCGGGGCAGCCGGAATAGGTCGGTGTCACGGTGACTTCGAGCGTGTCGCCCTGCCACTGAATGTCGCGAATGATGCCGAGATCAATCAGGCTGATCGCCGGGATCTCCGGGTCTGGCACGGCGTCGAGCCAATCCCATACCGTCTTCAGATCAGGCTTGTCGGTTATCATGTCGCGTCTACCATGTCGCGTCCGGATAGGTGCGTTGTAGCCATTGCATCTGCGCCAGCATATGGCCGAGATGTTCGGAATGGCGTTGCCCGGACTTGCCGCCCTTATGCGCAAAATCGCTCTCGGGTTTGGTGAGCGTGGCCTCGCGGAGGACCGCGTCGAGCACCGCGTCAAAATCCGCGCGCAAGGCCGCAGGATCGGGCGCGATGCCAGCTGCGATCATCGCGTCATCCACATCGTCCCTGACGAAGAGCTCACCAACATAAGGGTAGAGCTTATCAAGGGCCTTTTGCATCCTGTTGTGGCTTTCCTCGGTGCCGTCGCCCAGGCCGATCACCGTGTCCATCGTGCGTTCAAGATGATAGGTGACCTCTTTGAGAGATTTCTCGGCGACGGCTGCGATCTGATCATGTTTGCTGTCTTGCAGCGCGGTCAGATAGCCCTTGTGCCAGACATCGAACAGAAACTGCCGCATCATGGTCTGGCCGAAATCACCATTGGGCTGCTCCACCAGCAAAACATTTCGGAAATCCCAGACATCCCGGCGAAAGGCGAGCGCATCAGCGTCACGCCCCTTACCCTCGACCTCGCCCGCCAGGTTCAGCCAAAGCGTCGTCTGACCAATCAGATCCAGCGCGGTATTGGCCAGCGCGATGTCTTCTTCCAGCACCGGCGCCACGCCGCACCACTCCGACACGCGATGCCCCAGCACCAGCGTGTTGTCCCCCATCCGGCAGAGGAATTCGAACAGCGGGTCGCTCACATCGCACCTACTTCGTCGGGGATGTCGAAGAACGTCGGGTGGCGGTAGACCTTGTCGTTGGACGGCTCGTAGAGCGGCCCTTTTTCCTCCGGACTGGAGGCGGCAATGGCGCTGGCTTCGACCACCCAGATGCTGACTCCCTCGTTGCGGCGGGTGTAGACGTCGCGGGCGTTTTTGATGGCGCTTTCTGCGTCGGCGGCATGCAGCGAGCCCACATGCCGGTGGCTCAGCCCGTGCTGGCCGCGAATGAACACTTCCCAGAGCGGCCATTCGGTGGCGCGGGGTTTGCCATGGGGTGCGGCCTCGGTGGCGTCGTAGGATCCGGATTCAGGGCTGCTCATATCTTTTACTCCGCTGCCATTTTGCGTGCGCGTTTCTTCTCGGCATGGGCCAGCAATCCTTCGCGGACCCAACGGCCCTCATCCCAGGCTTTGTTGCGCGCCTCCATCCGGTCCACCGAACACGGTCCATTGCCTTGCAACACGTCAAAGAACTCGTCCCAGTCCGGTTCCGAGAATTCGTATGACCCGCGATCTTCGTTCCATTTCAGGTGTTCATCCGGGACGGTCAGGCCAAGGTATTCCGCCTGTGGCACGGTCTGATCGACGAATTTCTGACGCAGCTCGTCATTGGAATTCATCTTGATCTTCCAGGCCATGGACTGCGCCGAATGTACCGAGTTTTCATCCGACGGGCCGAACATCATCAGCGAGGGATACCAGAACCGGTTGAGCGCATCCTGTGCCATCTTGCGCTGCGCCTCTGTGCCATTGGCCATCTTCATCATGATGTCGAAGCCTTGCCGCTGGTGGAAGGATTCCTCCTTGCAGATGCGCACCATGGCGCGGGCGTAGGGCCCGTAGGAGGTGCGCTGCAACGGTACCTGGTTCATGATCGCCGCGCCATCGACCAGCCATCCGACGGCCCCCATATCCGCCCATGTCAGGGTTGGATAATTGAAGATCGAGGAGTATTTCATCTTGCCACTGAGCAGGTCGCGGGTCAGCTGATCCCGGCTGACGCCCAGCGTTTCGGCGGCGCAGTACAAATACAGCCCATGGCCCGCCTCATCCTGTACCTTGGCCAGCAGTATCGCCTTGCGCTCCAGCGTCGGCGCACGGGTGATCCAGTTGCCTTCGGGCAGCTGGCCAACGATTTCGGAATGCGCGTGCTGGCCGATCTGGCGGATCAGCGTCTTGCGGTATCCGTCCGGCATCCAGTCCTTCGGTTCGATCTTACCACCGGCATTGATGCGTTCCTGAAAGGCGCGCTCATCGGGTTCCATCTCATCCAGAGATTTCACCCCCTTGCCGGTTGATTTAATCATCTGTGCATACATGGTTCAGGTCCTTTCAAGGATCAGCGCGCGTCACGTCGCACGCTCCAGAATAAGGGCGACGCCCTGGCCGACGCCCACGCACATGGTGCAGAGCGCATAGCGTCCGCCGGTGCGTTTGAGCTGATAGGCCGCAGTCATCACCAGCCGCGCACCCGACATCCCCAGTGGATGGCCGATGGCGATGGCCCCGCCGTTGGCGTTTACATGGGGCGCATCATCGGGCACCCCAAGCGCGCGCAACGTCGCGAGCCCCTGCGAGGCAAAGGCTTCGTTCAATTCTATCACATCCATCTGATCAATGCTCAGGCCCGCGCGCGCCAAAACTTTTTCGCAAGCGGGGACCGGGCCAATGCCCATGACCCGCGGCGCGACACCGGCCGCGGACATCGCAACGATCCGCGCCATTGGCGTCAGCCCATGGTCTTTCGCGGCGTCCTCGGAGGCAATGAGCAGGGCGGCGGCACCGTCGTTCACGCCAGAGGCATTGCCTGCCGTCACGGTCTTGTCGGCGCCGTTGATGCCGCGCAGTTTTGCCAGCGTCTCCGCGCTGGTGCCGGGTCTGGGGTGTTCATCCTTGTCAACGACGATGTCATCGCCGCGTCGCTGCGGTATTGCAATAGGCGTGATTTCTTCGGCAAAGACCCCTGCCGTATCCGCATCGTGCCATCTGGCCTGACTGCGGGCGGCAAAGGCGTCCTGATCTTCACGGCTGATCTGATAATCTTCGGCCACGTTATCCGCGGTCTCCGGCATCGAGTCCGTGCCGTAGGACTCCTTCATCTTGCGGTTCACAAACCGCCAGCCGATGGTCGTATCAAAGACCTGATTGGCACGGGAGAAAGCAGCCTCCGCCTTGGGCATCACAAAGGGCGCGCGGCTCATGCTCTCCACCCCGCCCGCGATGGCAAGGTCGATATCCCCTGCCCTGATTGCGCGCGCAGCGGCCCCCACGGCGTCCATGCCGGAGGCGCAGAGGCGATTGATCGTTGATCCGGGGACGTCAATCGGGAGACCTGCCAAAAGCGCTGCCATCCGGGCCACGTTCCGGTTGTCTTCTCCCGCCTGATTGGCACAGCCCAGGATAACATCATCCACACGTGCCCAATCCACAGATGGGTTGCGGGCCATCAGCGCCGCAATTGGCGCGGCCGCCAGATCATCTGCGCGCACAGAAGACAGACTGCCGCCATACCGACCAATCGGCGTGCGCTGCGCGTCACAAATATATGCCTGCATAGAGTCCTCCGAATTAGCCGGAGTTTAGGTCAGGCGGGGATTCGGTTCAATCATAATGTTACGATTTATCTGCATGCATATAAATTTGGTAACACTTTAGTCAGCTGCCAGGACAACTTCCCGCGCGGAATCGTAGATCGCCCGTGTGGTTTGCTGGCCGATGCCTTGGGTGCAATTGAAATCTGCCGGGGCTTGCGGGGCCTCTAGAGCTGGCGTGCTCATGGTCGATGGAGGACGGGTTTGGCGCACAGCATCCCTGATGTCCGCGACGGAGCGTTGAACCGTGCGGCAGATACCGCAGAGCCGGGTGACGCGGTTGAGACTGTCATGGCTGAACAGGCCCTGATCACGCGTGGCTTCAAACAGGGAGACCAGATTTTGCAATTGCATTTCAGCCAGCGAGGAATGGAACCGAATATTGTCAAAGGTGACCCTTTCGCTGTCCGGGCTGCGGTCTTGCGCGACCTGAAACGCGGTGCCGATCACGCGGTCAGCACCTGACGGCAGCTGCACGTGCTGAAGGGTCGTGTCCCACTCCTGCCAACCAAGCGGTGTCTCCCAGGTTTCGCGACAGCGAAGACCCTGCTGCATGCCAGCGCATCTTGTCAGGTTTCCCACCATGACTTTCGCCACCGTTTCCGGGAGAAAATCGCACAGATCACGCCCGCAGATTGTGTCAGGCTGAAATCCGGTGGCGCTGGACAGCGTGTGGTTGATGCAAATGTACCGAAAGCCATGCTTCCCTGTCGGGCGTTCGGCGGCGAACATCGGAACTGAGAATTGATTGAGCAGTCCCGCAAGCTGATCTGCGGAGTGTGTGTCTAACATTGTGCCCCTCTGACGAATGTGGACCCCATCGTGTCAAATTCATTCCGCCAGCGCCTGCCGGAAAACAGAACAGTTTTAAGCGAATTGCATGGGTTGGCGCCGAAAGGGATGTGAGACACAGTTGCCGCCAGAGTTTTCGTCATTGATATCAGACAGGTGCCCGCCTGCTGAGGTCAGCGGCGGGTATTCAATTCTGGCGCGTAAACAGTCTGTTTACGGAATGTAGATACCTAATCCGGCAAATTCACCCATGCGGCATTGCGGGCGGATGATCGCACACAGGCATCCACGAAATACATGCCGCGCAGGCCGTCGTGAATGGTCGGATAGGTCACCTCCGCGTCCGGTTTTTGCCCGGACCGATGGGCCACAATGGCCTCTGCCGCTTCGCTGTAAATGTTGGCGAAACCCTCCAGATAGCCTTCGGGATGGCCCGGCGGGACACGGCTCATCCTGGCCGCGGCCTCACCTGCGCCCGCCCCGTTGCGGGTGATCAGGCGTTTTGGTTCGCCAAAGGGCGTATGCCACAGATGGTTGGGATGTTCCTGTTCCCACTCCAGCCCGCCCTGCTCACCATAGACCCGAAGCCGCAGTGCGTTTTCGTTGCCGGGGGCGACCTGGCTGGACCACAGCATACCACGGGCGCCACCCGCAAAGCGCAGCATCACATGCGCATTATCATCGAGCTGTCGCCCGGACACAAAGGCCTGCAGATCAGCGGCGAGGCTTTCCACGCGGAGGCCGGTGACAAAACAGGCCAGATTATGTGCGTGGGTGCCGATGTCGCCCGTTGACCCGCCAGCACCGGATTGCGCGGGGTCCGTGCGCCAAGCGGCCTGCTTGAAATCCTCATGCTTGGTCAGCCAATCCTGCGGGTATTCCACCTGTACCACGCGGATCTCGCCGAGATCGCCGTTGGCGACCATCGCGCGCGCCTGTCGGACCATGGGGTATCCGGTGTAATTGTGCGTCAGGAGGAACAGCGCGTCCGAGTCCTCAACGGCCTTGGCCATCTTGCGGGCATCCGCCATGGTGGAGGTCAGCGGCTTGTCACAGATCACGTGGATGCCGCGTTTCAGAAATTCGCGCGCCGCGGCATAGTGGACGTGATTTGGGGTCACGATGGCTACGGCCTCGATCCCGTTCTTCAGCCGTGCTTCACGGATCGCCATCTGCTTGAAGTCATCGTAGGTGCGCGCCGGGTCGAGCCTTAGCGCCGCGCCCGAGGCTTGCGCTTTTTCTGCCGTGGAAGAGAGTGCCCCGGCGACCAGTTCATAGCGATCGTCGAGCCGTGCCGCGATACGGTGCACGGCGCCGATGAAAGCGTCGTTGCCGCCGCCAACCATACCTAGGCGTATGCGATTTGTCATGATCAGATCCCCAGCATCTTACGGTTTGCAGCATCATCCGTGCCGCCATCGGCAAAGTCGTCAAAGGCGCGTTCAGTCACACGAATGATGTGATCCTTGACGAATTGCGCGCCTTCGCGGGCGCCATCCTCTGGGTGTTTCAGGCAACACTCCCATTCCACAACGGCCCACCCGTCGAAATCAATCGCGGCGAGCTTGGAGAAGATGCCCGCGAAATCCACCTGCCCGTCGCCCAAGCTGCGGAAACGCCCGGCGCGGTCGACCCAGGACTGATAGCCACCATAGACGCCCTGCCGCCCGGTGGGATTGAACTCCGCATCCTTGACGTGAAACATCTTGATCCGGTCGGCGTAGATGTCGATGTGATCGAGGTAGTCGAGACACTGCAACACAAAATGCGATGGATCGTAGAGCATGTTGCAGCGGGCGTGGTTGTCGACCCGTTCGAGAAACATCTCGAAGGTCACGCCGTCGTGCAGGTCTTCGCCCGGGTGGATTTCGTAGCAGATGTTCACATCGTTGTCTTCGGCATGGTCAAGGATCGGACGCCAGCGCTTGGCAAGCTCGTCAAATGCGGTCTCGACCAATCCGGCGGGGCGCTGTGGCCATGGGTAGATATAGGGCCAGGCCAGCGCGCCGGAGAATGACACATGGTTCTTGATGCCCATATTGGCCGAGGCGCTGATCGCCTTCATGACCTGATCCACCGCCCACTCCTGACGGGCCTTTGGATCACCGTGCACGGAAGGATCGGCGAAGCCGTCGAAAGCGGTGTCATAGGCGGGATGCACCGCAACCAACTGACCCTGCAGGTGGGTCGAGAGTTCGGTTACCTCGACGCCATTCTCCGCCGCCTGCCCTTTGAACGTATCGCAGTAATCCTTGCTGGCCGCCGCCTGTTCCAGATCAAAAAGGCGTGCGTCCCAGCTTGGCACCTGCACCCCCTTGTAGCCGCAATCAGCCGCCCATTTGGTGATCGCATCCCAAGAATTAAACGGCGCATCATCGCCTGCAAACTGCGCCAGAAACAGCGCCGGTCCCTTGATGGTTTTCATCCTATCCTCCCAATGTGCCACCGGCATCCGGTGGCAGGTTTTCCTTTAGATATATGTCGATGCGAATGCGCTCCTGTGCCAGGTTGATTGGCGCGCTATCGCTGTGGGCACGCATGATGCGGACCGCGCTGCGCACCAGATGGCCGGAATCCTGACTGATGACCGCATCAAAAAGACCGGCGCCCAAAGCCGCGCGCGACAGGGGTGTCAATTCATGGGCAATGATCTTCGGACGCTTCACATCAGGGTGTTTGTCGAAATGTCGGATCAGACCGGCGTTGCCTGCAGCTGAAGAATAGATGCCCAGAATATCCCGCGATCCGGTCATTGCTTGTGGCAGGAGCTTTTCAATCAGATCGGGATCGTCCCGCCCTTCCAGCGAGGCAAGTATGTTCAGGTTGGGGAAGTCCCGCGACATGACCTCGTCAAAGCCCAGGCGGCGCTCCAGATGATCACGCGCCAGCATCGAGCCTGTGACCACGAGGATGTTGCCCGAAACCGGCCCGAGAAAACGACCCATGAGCTGGGCAGCGGTACGCCCGGCTGCGATGTTGTCGATGCCGACATAGGTGTTGCGTTCCGAGCTGGGGATGTCGGCCACCAGCGAGACAACCGAGACGCCGTGCTGACGCAGGCGCGAGATACTGTCGCGTACGGAAGGCGTTTCCGGCCCGAAGATCGCCACACCATCCACCTGTGTCGGATCAAGCGCATTGATGGCATCCGCCAGCGCCATGGGATCAAAGGCGGGGACGCGGGTGCAGGACAGCCGGGTGCGTTCACGTTTCAGACCGACAGATAGATCAGCCACCTGATTTTCGATGAGGTCGACAAATTCATTGTTGGTCGCGGGCAGAATGAACAGAAACCGATAGACCCGTCCACGCGCCAGATTGGCCGCTGCGGTATCGCGGACATAGCCCAGATCGGCAATCGCGCGGTTGACTTTTTCGACGGTGACTTTCCGCACGCCCGGGCGTTCGTTCAGCACGCGATCAACGGTCGCAAGGCTGACCTGCGCGACACGGGCAATGTCGTTCACGGTTGGGTTCAAGGGGGTGTCGCGGCCGATTTTCATGCTGTCTTTAGCTATCCTTTCAGCGCTTCCGCCAATCCTTCAAAGAGCCGTGCGACGGCCTCGGCACCGGGGTCGTTATGTCCGATCAGGTTTTCTTCGGGCACGTAGGAGGCGCGACCCGCTTTCGCCTTGCCCATTGCAGCAGTTCCATTCGCTCCCGTACGGGCAGCGAGGGCTGCGGTGTCGACCCCCTGCGGCAATGCTTCGAGAGCTGGCTGCAACGCGTCGATCATGGTGCGGTCGCCGATGCCCGCACCGCCCACCTGGCTGATCCGCTCCAAGCCCATCAACAGCGCTTCGGGCGTCGGGTGGCCATTGGCGCAGGCGTCCCCCGTGGCGCCAAAGAAAATCGCAAGGATCACCCCGGATGATCCGCCCATGGTCTGGCTCAGCTCATTGCCAATGGCGCGGAATAGCTGTGTCAGATCCGCCAGCGGCATTCTGTCCAGCGATCCTTTCAAGGCGCGTGATGCTGTTGCCAATGTGCTGCCCGTGTCACCGTCCCCGGATTTGGCGTCCAGCGTGTTGAGATCCGCTTCCGCTGCTATCAGCAGATCGCAGCAGGTTTCGATCAAGGCGCGCGTCTTGGCGTTTTGCGAGGGGATCGGCTGGATCGGGCTTAACCCGTCAGGAAGCGGTTTGACCGCGACCGGCGCCAACATCGCCATGCCCGGCCAATCGGGAAGCGGCACAGAACGGTTGAGCGCCGCCTGTCTATCGGATGTCATCGGCAAGACGGATACCGAAAACCCATGCATGTCCAATGACGTCATCATCGGGGCCGGGCCGATGATCGCTTTGATGCCTTGCGCCTTTTCCGAATGGGCCAGTGCGTGCGTCAGCACCGCCATTTCCAGAGGCGTGGTCGAGCCGAGATTGTTTAGAAGCGCCACACACTCCTGGCCTGCGACATGGGGCATGAGCTTGTCGAGCACCATCTCCATCGCGGAAATGGCCCCTTCAAAGGCGACCTGCTCGACACCTGCCTCGCCGTGAATGCCCAGCCCCAGTTCGGCCATACCGGTTGCGATGCGATCCTCTTTGGTCGATCCGGGCACGGTGCAGGTGTCCAGCGATTTGCCGATGGAGGCCATGTCGTTTACCGTCGTTTCGGCGGCTTGGGTAACGGTCTCCAGATCGGCGCCATCTTCGGCCAGGCTGCCGGCGATCTTGTGGACAAAAAGCGTGCCTGCCACACCGCGCGCCTGCGGCAGATCGGGGAGTGCGATGTCATCGTCGACAATGACCATCGAAACCTTCAAACCATACGCACGCGCACGTTCCGCCGCTAGGCCAAAATTGAGACGGTCGCCGGTGTAGTTTTTCACGATCAGCAAACAGCCCGCTTCGCCCGTGACCGCAAGGATACCTGCAAGCACGGCATCGACCGAAGGCGAGGCAAAGACCTCTCCGCAGACGGCTGCAGTGAGCATGCCGTCCCCGACAAATCCGGCGTGCGCGGGCTCATGGCCAGACCCGCCGCCCGAGATCAGCGCAACGCGGGATTTATCCCAATCGCTGCGGCACACAACCTTGATGTGCGGATATCCATCGAGCCGGTAAAGAGCGCCATCCGAGGCGGCCAACAACCCATCGATTGCATCCGTGACAAGCGTTTCCTTGTCGTTGATGAATTGTGCCATGTCTTTCCCCTTCTCAGTAAATTCTGTCACCGGATGCATCAAAGCAAAGCGGATCGCGCGGCGCGATTTTGATCTTGGCACCGGGCGCATAGTCTGCATGTGGATCGGCCAGCGTCGTGATGTCATGCCCTTCAAGGCGCAGATGCAGCCGGGTGTGATCGCCAAGATGCTCGACGCGCCCAACCTCGGCCGCCCGCCCTTCGCCTTGCTGAACGTGCTCGGGGCGCAATCCGATTTGATGGGCATCCTTCGGCGCGGCGCCAAAAAGATCGGCGGGCAGGATATTGATACGCGGTTGGCCCAGACGGGAGGCGACGTAAACCGAATTCGGGTTTTCATAGATTTCGCGCGGCGTGCCGTATTGCACCAGTTTGCCTTCGTTCAGGACGCCGACATGGGTTGCCATGGTCATCGCCTCGATCTGGTCGTGCGTCACATATAGGATCGTGGCCCCGAGGCTGGCCTGAATGCGTTTGAGTTCGATGCGGAGATCCGTGCGCAGTTTTGCATCCAGCGAGCTGAGCGGTTCGTCCATCAGGTAGACCTGCGGATCGCGCACCAACGCGCGCCCGATGGAGACGCGCTGCATCTCGCCGCCCGAAAGCGCGGTTGCCTTGTTGTCGAGCTTGTGGGTGATCTGCAGCACCGATGCGACCTCATCAACCTTGCGTTTGATTTCGTCCTTTGGCGTGTTCAGGATTGGCGATTTCAGCGGGAACTCCAGATTTTCGCGCACCGTCAGATGCGGATAAAGCGAGTATTGCTGGAAAACCATCGCCACGTCGCGTTGAGCCGGTGTCTCATCCATGACGTTGCGCCCGCCGATGCTGATCTCGCCCGCGTCAAGCTTTTCCAGACCTGAGATCAAACGCAGGGTCGTGGTTTTCCCGGCGCCAGTTGGGCCGAGTAACACCACGAAGGCGCCATCGGGGATGGTCATGTCGATGCCTGCAACGCCGACCGTATCGCCAAATGATTTCGAGACGCTCTTGAGAATGACCTCAGCCATGGGACAGCACCTCACTGTTGAGCTCAGAGCGCAGGGCGCGGCCAGATGTTTCATCAAATAGGGTCACTGCCTCCGGCTTGAACCCCAGCCCGACCTTCTCACCCACGGTCGCGACCTGCCCCGCAGGCACCCGCGCTTTCAATTCCCCGTTTGGTGTATCCAGCGTAATGATCTGCGTGGTGCCAAGGTATTCGGTTGCCAACACCTCGCCGCGGTAGCTGCCGCTGTCACTGAGCGTGACGTGCTCCGGCCGGACGCCAAACACCAGCTTGCCGGTGGTGCCTTCCATCTGGCGCGGCACGCCCATCGTCTGGCCATGCATGTCCACAGTCTGCGCACCCTCCGCAACAGCGCCGTCAAATCGCAGAAAATTCATCGACGGCGAGCCAATGAAATCAGCCACGAACATGGTGGCGGGCTTGTCGTAGATCTCCTGCGGGGTGCCGAATTGTTCGACCACGGCATTGTTCATGACCACGATCTTGTCGCCCATCTGCATGGCTTCGAGCTGGTCATGGGTCACGTAAACCGTTGTGGCCCCCATGCGGTCGTGCAACGCGCGCAACTCTTCGGACATGTGCTCGCGGAATTCCGCGTCGAGCGCGCCCAGAGGTTCATCCATCATGAAAGCCTTGGGATCGCGGACAATGGCACGACCAAGCGCCACGCGCTGACGGTCACCTCCCGAGAGGCCCCCCACCGGCTTGTTGAGAATGCTTTCGATCCCCAGAATGCCCGCAACTTCCGCGACCTTCGCTTTGACATCCCGGCGGGCCATGCCCTGCGAGACCAGCGGATAGCTGAGGTTTTTGCGCACATTCATATGTGGGTAGAGCGCAAACATCTGGAAGACAAAGGCGATGTCGCGCTGGCCCGGTGGTTTTTGACTGATCTCCTCGCCATCGAGATAAATCTCGCCCGACGTCGGCAATTCCAGACCCGCAATCATGCGCAGCGTCGTCGTTTTACCGCAGCCCGAAGGGCCCAGCAGCATGAAGAATTCCCCGTCCTCGATGGTAAAACTGGATTCCTTCACGGCGGTGAAATCGCCGAATTCCTTGCGGACGTTCTTGATGATGATTTGCGCCACGCGGGGTTACTCCGGAAAATGGCTGACGATGATGAACATCACCGTGCCGATCAATGTTGTGATGAAGGAGTAGGTGTAGGCCCACATCACGAAGGGTTGCATCAGCATGAAGACACCAAGGGCGATGAGAAGGGTTGCGACCATCTCCCAGGGGCCGCGTTTGAGGCGCAGCAGGCCGGTGATGAAGTTGCTCATTTGCGCACGGCTCCAAATGTGATCCCGCGCAGCAGGTGCTTGCGCAGCGCGACGGTGAAGATCATCACCGGCAGCAGGAAGATCGTGGCACCTGCGGCCACGGCCGGCCAGTCGAGGCCGCCGACACCGATGATTGTCGGGATAAAGGGCGGGGCGGTCTGCGCGGTGCCGGAGGTCAGCAGGACCGCAAAGGCGTATTCGTTCCAGGCGAAGATCAGGCAGAAGATCGCGGTGGAGGCGATGCCCGTGGCGGCCTGCGGCAGGACGACTTTGTAAAAGGCCTGGAACCTTGTGTAGCCATCTATGAGGGCCGCCTCTTCGTATTCGCGGGGGATTTCATCGATGAAGCCTTTGAGCAGCCAGACCGCCAGCGAGATATTCACTGCCGTGTAGAGCAGGATCATGCCAAGGTGCGTGTCCGACAGGCCAAGCTGGCGGTACATCAGGAAAATCGGGATCGCGACGGCGATGGGCGGCATCATCCGCGTCGAGAGGATAAAGAACAGCAGATCGTCGGCCAGAGGGATTTTGAACCGGCTGAAGGCATAAGCAGCGAGAGTGCCGAGGAAAATGCTGAGGAAAGTGGAGCCAAAGCCGATGATCACCGAATTCAGGAACCGCTCGCCGAATTTTGACGGGCCCGCGATGACCATATCGTATTGGCGCACGATCTCTTCGTACCAGGTTTCGGGCGGGTTGGCGGCGAGGAATTCGTCCGTTTGCCGGGTCCGCGTGGTGAAAAGGTTCACGTAGCCTTCGAGCGTGGGTTCAAAGAACACCTTGGGGGGATAGCTGATCGCGTCGGCAGGTGATTTGAACCCCGTGAGCATGATCCACGCCAGCGGGATCATCGTGATCAGCGCGTAGAGAATGACGAGGCTACCGGCAAACCACTTCGAGCGCTTGCTGGGCTCGGTCACGGAGAAGCTGCTCATGACGGGCTCTCCGAAGGATCGGGGTCCGGGTCGGCGATACGCATGCTTTCGATCCGTGCCGGTGCCGTATCAATGTTCGCATGGTCAGCCAGCGCGGCAAAGGCCAGGGCCAAGGGGGTGAGCGGCGCAGCCCAACGGCAGAGGCCTGCGTCTCTGGGCAGCCGGATTTCACAAAAAGACATCACCGTTCCTTCACCTTGTTGAGCGCTTTGACATAGATGCTGGCGAGACCAAACACGGTGACAAAGAGTATTATGGCATAGGCGGAGGCATAGCCCGTGCGCCATTTTTCAAATGCCTCGCGTTTGAGGTTGATCGAGGTGAGCTCGGTCGTGGACCCGGGGCCGCCGCCGGTGAGCTGCACCACCAGATCAAACATCTTGAAGTTTTCGATCCCGCGGAAGAGCACGGCCAGCATCAGGAAGGGCAGGATCATCGGGATGGTGATGGTGAAGAACTGGCGCAGTTTGGAGGCGCGATCCACCTCTGCGGCCTCGTAGATGTAATCGGGGATGGATCGTAGCCCGGCGAGACAGATCAGCATCACAAAGGGCGTCCACATCCAGGTGTCGACGATCACGATGGACCAGGGGGCGAGATCGACAGACCCGAGCATCTCGAAACTCGACGGATCCTTGCCGGTGAAGAACGCCACGATGTAATTGAAAAGACCGATTTGCGGCTGGTAGAGGAATTTCCAGAAATTGCCGACCACCGCCGGGCTGAGCATCATCGGCAGCACGATGATCGTGGTCCAGAGATCATTGCCCTTGAATTTCTTGTTGATCAGATAGGCGAGGGTGAAGCCGATCAGCACCTGCAAGACAATAGTCCAGAACAGGAAATGTGCGGTGGCCTGCATGTTCAGCCAGATGTCGCTGTCGGTCAGGATGCGTTCGTAGTTACGAAATCCGACGTATTCGACCTCGCGGTTCAGGCGGTTGGCGCGAAAATTGGTGAAGCTGAGATTGATCGTCCAGATCAGCGGAAAGATGTTGATCGCGAGCAGTAGAAAGATCGTTGGGCCAACAAAGGTCCAGGCGATGGCGCGGTCGCTGAGGCCCTTGATCTTGCGGGCGACGGTGGGCGGTGTCGCCGCTGCGGCGCGGGTGATTGGGGTCTCGGTCATCAGGCACAGCTTTCCCGTGGCAAGATGACCCACAGGCCCACCTCACCGGCTAGAAGAGGGGGTCAGGCGGGCCGAAGCCCACCTGACGTTTTGTTCAGAGTTTGCCTTCGTCTTCGAAGGTTTCCGTCCAGTCTTCGATCAGCTTGTCCAGCGCTTCCTTGGCGGTACCCTGATCGGCCACCACGTAGTCATGGATGCGTTTCTGCATCGCCAGCAGCAATTCGGCATAGGCTGGCTCCTGCCAGAAATCCTGCACCGCGCCCATGGCCTCAATGAAGTCCCCGGCAAAGGGGGCGCTGTCTTTGAACGTCGGGCTTTCCAGCACGGCCTTATGCGCGGAATAGCCGCCCAAGTCCCACCATTTCTGCTGGACCGCCGGATCGGCAAACCATTTGATGTACTCAAGTGCTGCGTCCTGCTTGTCGGAATAGGCCACGACGGAGATGCCCTGACCGCCCAGCGTGGAGCCTGCCTGATTTTGCGGCGGGTTCACGAAGAAGTCGATCTTGTCGCCCCCCGTATTCGGGTCGGCATAGAGGCCCGGGAAGAAAGCGAACCAGTTCATTGCCATCGCGACCTGACCGGATTTGAAGGCGTCGAGCGATTCACCCATGTAGGAGTTAGTGTAGCCCGGGGGCGTCGCTGTTTCATAGAATTCTTTATAGAATTCAAGCGCCTCAACAGCTTCGGGCGAATTTACAGCGCCCTCCATGTCATAGGAGCCGGGGGTGTTTTCATACTTGAAGCCCCAGGGGTAAAGCGCGCCAGTGACACCCATGGTGATGCCTTCGGATCCCCGTTCCGTGAAGATCGCGGCGCCATAGACGGTTTGGCCGTCGATTTCGCGTTCCTGGAAGAATTGCGCGATTTCAAGCAGCTCCTTCTGGGTCTTGGGTTCCGCCAATTCGCGGCCCGTGGCCTCTTGGAAGGCCGCTTTGATGTCGTCACGCTCGAACCAGTCCTTGCGATAGAACCAGCCGTTGGCGTCCCCCATCGCGGGCAGTGCGTAGTAGTTCGGCGTGCCCTTTGGCCATGTGGAATAGGCGTAGACCGTCGCGTCGGCGAAATCACCCATCGAGATGCCTTCGGCATCGAAGAAATCGTTGAGTTTTACGTAGTGACCATTTTCGGCACCACCGCCGATCCATTGGCTGTCGCCAATCAGCAGATCGCACAGCTTACCGCCGGAGTTGAGTTCGTTGAGCATGCGGTCCGCAAAATTTGGCCACGGAATAAATTCAAAGCTCATTGTGTGCCCGGACTGGGCTTCAAATTCTTTGCTGAGTTCAACAAGCGCGTTTGCAGGGTCCCAAGCGGCCCAGCACAATGTCAGATCTTCGGCCTGAGCGGATGCGCCCATGCTCGCGACGACGAGGCTGAGGGCGCTGACCGAAGCCAGTTTTGAATGTTTCATGTGTTACCTCCCATAAGTCCTCTCCGACCGGTCCATGCCGATTCGATTTTAGGACATCCTCAGGCTAATTGAGGGGCGTACCTCATGTCGATGATTTTTTTGAGGGGCGTACCTCAAAAGAATTTAACCAATTGATTTAAAGAGAAAAGTAGTTGCGAAGGTTCATGCCGGTTGGATCGGATTACCGATCTATTCTGCAACGCGGGCTTTGCTGCGTTGTCGTAAAACCCGCTCGCGCCAGACAATCATCAGGCCTCCGGCGGCGATCAGAAGAGCGCCCGGAAACAGAGCATCGAAGGGTGTTTCGTCAAAGAAGATCCACCCCAGAACAAAAGCCATCGGAATGCCAAAATAGCTGAACGGGGCGAGATTGCTTTGCTCTGTCATCCGGTACGAAACAACCAGAAAGAGCACCGCGGTACCTCCGACCGCCCCCATTGCGACGATCCACGCCATGTCGGTGCTATTGGCAATTGGGGTGAATCCGCCCCAGAAAAGAGCGACGAGAAACGCCCCCGCGAGTGAGGTGACAGAGGAGTAGAGGTTTACAAGCGGGCTGGGCACATCATCGTCGAAGAGCCGCGCGGTGACACCCACAAGAGCATAGAGAAAGGCCGCAATCAGCGGGAGCAGCGCATCGGTCGAAAAGGCGTCGGAGCCGGGTTGCATCACGAGGATGACACCGACGAAACCGATCATGACCGCCGCCCATCTGAGTGGCCCGACTTTTTCGCCAAGCAAGGGTACAGCCATTGCCGTCATGAACAGCGCATTCGCGTATGTGATGGTGGATGCGGTTGCAAACTCCAGCCGTCCCAGCGACAGGTAAAAACTCAACTGCGCCCCGGTGACGATGGCGCCGCGCGCCAGGGCAAGTCGCCATTGACGGATGCGCAGGTTACGACCGGCGTTGTGCCAGGACCGCGAGGACCAGAGCGCAATAGAGGCCGGTACCAGGCCAAACAGGTTGCGCCAGGCAGAGAGTTCGGCGGCTGAGTAGCCAGCCGATAAATGCTTGATGATCAGCCCCATTGCGTCAAATAGGGCGAGGGCAATTAGGCTGAGCAGTATCGCCAGGCCGGTTCGATCTTTGGTGGGCATGAAGGTTCCAGTTTGCTCGGCTCACCCTACGCGTGAAATATGGGATGTCACGCAAATAGGCGTGCGGGACGCGATGGTCCAAAGGCGATCTTCATAGCGTCCCGTGAAATACAAGGGTCGCTCCTGCGCTGCCATCCGTCTTTGTCTCAAATGAAAAGCGATGTTCGATGTCTTGGATTTTTGTGAAACGCGTCAGGTGTCAGGATCGACCCGGCCGCGCAGTGCCTTGACGTCGCCGCGGACCTTCTTGGCTTTGAGGCGGCGCTTTTTGGATCCCAAGGTTGGTTTGGTGGCGATGCGGCGTTTGGGCGGAACAAGCGCCTTGCGGATCAACTCGGCCAGCCGATCGCGAGCAATCACCCGGTTGCGGGCCTGGCTGCGGGTTTCGTCGCATTGGATGACCAAAGCCCCCTCAGACGTCCATCGTCGGCCCGCCAGCCGTTTCAAACGGGTTTTCACCGGACCGGGCAGGGAAGGAGAACGGGCTGCTTCGAACCGCAATTCCACGGCGGAGGAGACCTTGTTCACGTTCTGCCCGCCGGGGCCGGAGGCGCGCATGAAGCTTTCGGTCAACTCCCAATCCTGAAGGCTGATGTCATTGTTGATCTGCAGCACGCGCTTTCCCTACCCATTTGCCAAGCGACCGGACACGCTGACCGAATTGCCGGACGGATCCTTGGTATTGGCAAAAACATAGCCGTCTGCGTGATGCAAGCT
Source organism: uncultured Roseobacter sp. (assembly GCF_947499265.1). Classification (GTDB taxonomy): domain Bacteria; phylum Pseudomonadota; class Alphaproteobacteria; order Rhodobacterales; family Rhodobacteraceae; genus Roseobacter. Next base: position 507,833 of record NZ_CANMNK010000001.1, read on the forward strand.
CCCAAAAACCAGCCCTTTTGCGGCGCTGGCGTCACAAAAGGCAGGCACATCTGCCACGGTGAAGACTAGTTTGACAGCGGCCTGACCTTGGCGCGCGCCCTTTGCTGCAGGGTGCAACAATAGAATTGTGCCGTTGTCTTTTGGGCGCAACTCCACGATTCTGTCGTCGGGCAGCGCGTGACACGAGTAGTCGAAATGATCGACGTAGAATGCCGCCATTGCGTCGATTTTCCTGGTGTAGAGGATGAGGCTTCCAAGTGTGGGCGTCATGATACACTCCGATCACGGCAACGTAAAAGGGCCACACCCGGAAGTGTGGCCCAATCGAATGGTTTCAGGAGGGGGACCGGTTAGACCGATGTCCACTCAAGTGGTCTGCCCGTCAAGGGCTGCCTCAGCAGGCGACCTCCAAAGCTGTTCCGACACCTCGCTCCAATACCTTTCTTGACACTGGATCACCTCCTTTACCTATCTGTTGACGTTGAAAGAATCGTCGCACAGGTTTCGGAAATCACCAAGTTTTTTTTCGTTAATGCGCGGGGCTCAGCCGGGCAGTGATCACACGGAAGGGGATGAGCGCCAAGAGCGCAAGGCTCAGTTTCACGCCCCAGTCGGCAACCGCCAGTGACACCCAAAGCGGTGCGGCAGGACCAAAGCCCAAGATAGGGAGCACTTCGCCCGCCCAGCTGACATCGTTGGCCGGCTCAAGAAACACTAGGCTGGCGGAAAAGGCGATGGTGAAAAACAGGGCGGTGTCAATCGTGCTGCCGATCAGGGTGGAGGCCAGCGGCGCGCGCCACCAGCGCCCTTCGCGCAGTGCGGAAAAGATTGCGACATCCAGCAATTGTGCGGTCAGAAACGCGATGCCGGAGCCCAAAGCGATGCGCAGCGTCACCAGCGGGCCAAACTCACCCATGATCTGCGTGCCGATCAGCGAGCAAATCAACCCGACAACGAACCCCACCAGCACAACGCGGCGGGCGGCGGCGGCACCATAGACGCGGTTCATCACGTCGGTCACCAGGAAGGCAAGCGGATAGGTGAAAGCCCCCCAGGTCAGCCATTGGCCATAGAGGAATTGCACGAGAATGTTGGAGGCTACAACGATGGCAGCCATGGCAAGAATGCCGGGAAGATGGGCGCGTGTCATTTGAATATCCGTTTTGGCAAGGGTGCGGCACTTGGTCTGACGGGGCCAGACGCGCGGTCTTTAGGCCCTAACGAACGCCAGCGCAAGTCATTCGTTCAACACGTATTCGATCAGATCGGTGGGCAGGAGGAACAGAAAGTTATCGTCACTGACCATGGTGAGCCGGATGCTGCCGGTGCTGTCCGCCCAGACCGCAAGCCCTTCGACATTGCCATGCTGCCGCAGCGGTGTTTGCAGGATGATTTCAATGTCTTCGATCCCCGCTTCCGTCACCGTCATGCGGCGCACCTGACTGCGAAACCCGTAAGGGGTGAAGTCACGCTCCAGAAGATAGAGTTTTCCGTCTGGACCGAAATCGCCGCCGACCGGTGCAAAATCCGGCGTAAGCGGCAAGGTAAACGGCTGATCCCACTTGCTTTGCGGCAGACGGCGATAGACCAGCGCCTCATAGGCACCCACGGCGACCTTCTCGGGAATGGTGTAGAGCGTGCCGCCTGCATCGACGGCAACCATTTCCATCCCGGCATTGTTGAAGAACGACCGCCAGGCCCGCGTATAAGACGGCCACGCGGCGTCGCTTTCCCAGGTGTCATAGCGCAAGACACGGTGAACATGCTCGAACGACACATTCAGGCGGCCCTGTGCATCCAGGGCCAGGCCTTCGGCATCGGTATGTGGGAATTCCCGCGTTTGTCCTTTGTCATCCACCAAAGGTTGGGCGTCTTCGATTTCAACACCCGAAAGAACGCCATTTTCCCGTTTGAGAGTGCCGCGCAGGATGTAGCCGCGATCCGTGACCGCATAGAAGGTCTGCCCATCCGCGGTCACTTCGATCCCTGATAACCCGCCAAACCAATCGGCATCATGTGCCCAATTCAGCGTTGCGCTGTGCTGGGCGAGTTGATCCGTCGCGGCAATCTCCGGGCCCGAAGGGGGCGGATGCAATGCCAGAACCGGGGCGACACCAAGGGCCGCGATGAAAGCTACTGCAAGACTGCGGCGCATTGAGCGGGCAGGTCCGCGAGCAGGATCTCACGCTTTGGTTTTGGTTTGGGGGCGTTGGGGTCGGGCGGCGGTGGGTTCAGGATGTTATTCACCCAGGCCTGCGCATCCGCACACCCATCTCCGGGGGGCGGTGGGTTTTGATCTATACATCCCTGTGCCCCGTCGGGGCAGGCCAGCCGCACGTGGAAATGGTAGTGGTGTCCATACCAGGGCCTGATCTTGCGCAACCAGCTGCGGTCGCCCTTGGCGTCATTGCACATTTGCACCTTTGCGCCCGGGAAGATAAAAATCCGGGCCACGCGCGGGTCTGAGGCGGCTGCCTTCAGGATTTCGTGATGTGCCGGTGTCCAGTTGTCGTTCACGAAGGCCCCGGCATTCCGGCGCATGGAGATGGAGGAGATGTTCTCGCGCGCGCTTCTGCTCAGGGTCAGGTTATCTGCGGGACGCAGCCAGATGTCGGCATCCAGACCGATCTGATGGCTGGCATGACCCGACAGCATGGGCCCACCGCGCGGTTGGCTCAGGTCGCCGACATAAAGACCATTCCACCCCGGTTGCCGTGCGGCCTTGGCGCTGAGTTTCTGGACATAGTCCACGGTTTCAGGATGCGCCCAATTGCGGTTGCGGGACAGGCGCATGGCTTGCCAGGTGGGGCCGGTTTCAGGCAGACGCGCAGAGCCTGCCAGACACCCCTTTGAGTAGCTGCCAAATGCAGCAGAGGCTGCTGGGGAAGCGACTTGTTTCGCGCCAAACAGCTTTTTGGCGGGTTGGTTGGCCTGAATGTGCCCGGATGTGCCGATGGTTGGCAGAATGGCGGAGGCCTGTTGCTGCGATTGCGGTGTGCCATCGGAGCAGGCCGCGACACCTGTTGCAAGGACGGCGATGGTGACAAATCTGCGCAGGTTCATGTTTGGAAATCCCCTTTTGGCTTGACCCATGCTAACAGGATCAGCCCAAGAATAAACAGCCCCGCGACAGGTGTAATGCCCAAGCGCTGGCTGCCGCTGATATCGCTGGCCAATGCGATGAGCGCAGGCGCTAAAAAAGATGTGGCTTTGCCGGAAAGTGCATAGAGACCAAAGGCTTCGGTCATCCGGTGCGGATCTGCCTGATGGGTCATCATGTTGCGCGATGACGCCTGCAGAACACCGCCTGCTGCCCCGATCAGCGCACCTGCCACATAGAACATGATGTCTGGCAGCGAAGATCCCTCAGACAGGGTGACGCCCAGAACCGATGTTGGCGTCAGCGAGATGATCAGGCCGGATGTCAGGATCAGCGCGATACAGCAGGTCACAATAACGGGTTTGGGACCGATGCGGCGGTCAATGCGCCCGCCGACCCAGCAGAAAAACGCCCCGCTGATGGCGGCGAGAATGCCGAACACACCGATTTCCGTGATCGACCAGTTCAGCACCCCCAGCGCGTAGATGCCGCCAAAGGTGTAGAGCCCGTTGAGCGCGTCGCGATAGAACATCGATGAACCGAGATAGGCGAGAAGCGAGGGGTGTTGCGGCAGGTTTTTCAACGTGCGCCAAAGGTCGCGCACGCCCGCGCCCAGTTTGAATACCGTGGCGTTGGGGTCTACGCGGTCCCTTGTGTAAAGAAAGAAGGGGATCATGAAGACGGCAAACCAGAGGGCCGTGAGCGGCCCCACAATGCGGGTGTCTGCGCCGGTCTCGACATTGAGCCCGAAAAGCGGCGTCAGACCTGCAATCGTCCGCCCGGTGTCCCCCGCCTGAAACAGCGCCAGCATCAGGATCAGCGCGAGCACGCCGCCCAGATAGCCAAAGGCCCAGCCCGAGCCGGAGATGCGTCCGCGCTCATTTGGGTCATCGTGCAATTCGGGCAGGTAGGAATTGGTGAAAATCGTGGTGAACTCCATGCCAATAAGGCCGATACCGAAGAAAAACAGCGCCCAGATGACGGAGAAATCGTCGGGCGCGGTCCACCACAGCCCGCCCGCGCCAACCACGTAGAGGGCAGAGAAAAACCAGACCCACGGCAAGCGTTTGCCAGAGCTGTCAGCGACCGCACCGAGAATGGGGGCGAGGATCGCAATGCTGATCCCTGCCGCTGTCAGCCCATATCCCCAATAAGCCTGCGCCTGCGCTTTGGCCGCCGCCACATCCATACCCTCTGCGACCAGAGCTGCGGTCGCGGTCTGGGCAAAATACGGGCCAAAGATGAAGGTCAGCAACAGCGTGTTGTAGGGTTGGCTGGCCCAGTCAAAGAAGTACCACCCCCAGATGCGTTTGCGCGCGCTGATCATTGGCCTGCCTGTGTCGCTGCTCTCGGTGGCAGGTAGAGCAGGCTGGCGCGGATCAGGCAAGCAAAGCTTTGAGCGGCGTCAACCATGACCGGCCTGTTGGTCTTGCTTATTTTAGGCGGCTTGCTTACTTGAGGCAGACGCAAAGAGAGGTCCGCCGATGCAATCGCTGTTCGAAATCCTGATGCTGCTGCTGAACGTGCTGTGGTTCTTCATCATCGCCCATGTGATCATGAGCTGGTTGATCAATTTTCAGGTGTTGAACACGCGGCAGCAGTTGGTGGCGCAGATCTGGTACGGGCTGAACCGTATCCTGGAGCCAATTTATGCGCCGGTTCGGCGGGTTCTGCCCAATATGGGGGGCATCGATCTGGCACCGCTGGCTGTTTTGTTGGGCGTTGCGATTCTGCGGATTGTCTTGGTGAACAACTACGGTCTGTTTCTCTGATTTCCAAAAGAGACCCGGCCAGAAACACGAACTGAGGCGGCAGTTTTTCGATGGCCGGTCGGTTGAGGGCTTGTTCACGATTCCTTAGTGTGGGACTCTGCAAAAAAGAGCAGAACCGACGTAAGGAATTCGGATGTCAGGCGCGGCCAGGCTGTTACAGGATGTCTTTGGATTTGATGATTTTCGTCCTGGTCAGGGCGAGATTGTCGAGGCTGTTGCCGATGGCGAAAACGTGCTGGCCATCATGCCAACCGGTGGCGGTAAATCCCTTTGCTTTCAATTACCTGCCCTGATGCGGGATGGGGTGACGGTGGTGATCTCGCCGCTGATTGCCCTGATGCGCGATCAGGTTCGCGCCCTGCAGGAAGCTGGTGTCAGCGCGGGCGCCCTGACCTCGGGCAATACGCCGGAGGAAACGGACGCGGTATTTGAGGCGTTGGAGGCGGGTCGGCTCAAGCTGTTGTACATGGCGCCAGAGCGTTTGGCGGCGGGTGCAGCGGTTGGGTTGTTGCGCCGTGCGGGGGTCTCCCTGATTGCCGTGGATGAAGCGCATTGTGTGAGCCAATGGGGGCATGATTTCCGACCGGATTACCTGCGCATTGGTGCGCTGCGGCGTGATTTGAACGTCCCATTGGCGGCCTTTACCGCGACTGCGGACGCCGAAACGCAAGCAGAGATTGTCGAAAAGTTGTTCGACGGTGTGGCACCCCGTGCTTTCCTGCGCGGGTTCGACCGACCCAACATTCATCTGGCCTTTGCCGCCAAGGATGGACCGCGGCGGCAAATTCTGGACTTTGCGGCAGCGCGCAAAGGGCAATCGGGGATCGTCTATTGCGGCACACGTGCCAAGACGGAAAGCCTGGCAGCCGCCCTGCGCGAAGCGGGGCATACAACACTGCATTACCACGGCGGCATGGAAGCCGAAGACCGCCGCATCGCCGAGACCCGGTTTCAGCGCGAAGACGGGCTGATCGTAGTGGCCACCGTGGCTTTTGGCATGGGCGTCGATAAACCGGACATTCGCTGGGTCGCCCATGCGGACCTGCCCAAATCGATCGAGGCTTACTACCAGGAAATTGGGCGCGCAGGGCGCGATGGCGCTCCGGCTGAAACGCTGACTTTGTTTGGCCCGGAAGATATTCGTTTGCGCCGGTCGCAGATCGACGAGGGGCTGGCATCGCCCGAACGACGTGCGGCCGATCACGGGCGGCTGAACGCGCTCTTGGGTTTGGCGGAAGCGCTGAAATGTCGACGTCGTACCCTGTTGCAGTATTTTGACGAAACCGATGTCTCTTGTGGCAATTGTGATCTGTGCGACCGCCCTGCAGATGTGTTTGATGGTACCACGGCGGTGCGCAAAGCGCTGTCTGCCATTTTACGCACGGATGAATGGTTTGGCGCTGGGCATCTGATCGATATTCTCACCGGAAATGAGACGGATAAAGTGCGCCAGCGTGGTCACCAGACCCTGCCAACCTATGGCGTTGGCACAGAATATGACCGGCGGCAGTGGCAGGCGATTTTCCGTCAAATGATGGGACATGATCTGGTGCGTCCGGATCCGGAACGCCATGGCGCGTTGCGGATGACGGACGCGGCGCTGCCGCTTTTGCGGGATGAGACCTCAATTGAGCTGAGACGTGATAGCATTCGTGCCGCCGCCTCAACCCGGCGTCCGGCGGTCAAAGCCATGGTCTCAGAGGAAGATGCCCCGCTATTGTCTGCGCTTAAAGCCAAGCGCCGGGCCTTCGCCGAAGCGGCAAAAGCCCCCGCTTATGTGATTTTCAATGATCGCACGCTGATCGAAATGGCGGAAACGCGACCGCAATCCTTGGATGACATGGCGCGCATCGGCGGGGTTGGGGCAAAGAAACTAGAGCGCTATGGCGCGGCCTTTCTCGAAGTGATCGTCGGTGAGGCGCAGCAAATGCACCCGACACGGCGTAAACTGGCGGGGCGCGAAGCGGGCACCGTTTACGACCGGCTGCTGGCGGTGCAGGCGGATTTGACCCGCGGTGCGGATGGCGTCGAGAAACCGTTGAGTTGTTCGGCTTCGCTGCTGGCGAAGGTGGCACAGATGCGTAACGCCGACCCTTCTGCGCTGGAGCGATTGCTGGGAGACAGGCGGGCGGAACGATTTGGCCCCGCTTTTCTGGACGTGTTGCGGGAGGCGAGCTAAGTCATCGCGCAAGGGCGCCGCGCGCAGGACAGGCAAGATGGGGGAGATAGGTATGTTGGTGGTAATTTCGCCGGCCAAGCGTTTGGATTGGGCAGAACGGGGCGTTCAGACAACCGAACCGGTTTTTCAGGAAGATGCGGTCAGACTGGCCAAAACCGCGCGCAATCTCACCTTGGGAAATCTGCGGCGTTTGATGGATTTGTCGGATGATCTTGCCCGGCTCAACCGCGATCGTTTTGCCGCTTTTGAGGATGCGCCTGAGACTGAGGTTACACGCCCGGCCGCGCTGGCTTTTGCCGGAGACACGTATCAGGGGCTGCAGGCAGACAGTCTGGATGAGGACGATCTGGCCTGGGCGCAGGAGCATTTGCGGATTTTGTCGGGCCTTTATGGGTTGCTGAAACCTCTGGACGCCATTCAACCGTATCGCCTGGAAATGGGCAGCCGGTTGAAGACGCGGCGGGGTAAGACCCTCTATGAGTATTGGCGCGACGGCTTGTCCAAGGCGCTGAACGCGCAGGCGAAAGTGGTCGATACCGATACGCTGGTGAACTGCGCCAGCCAGGAATATTTTGGTGCGGTCGCGCCAAATGCCCTGAAACTGCGCGTCATCACGCCCGCCTTCATGGAGGATAAAGGTGATGGGAAGCGGCCAAAAACCGTCAGCTTTTTCGCAAAGAAAGCCCGCGGTGCCATGGCACGCCATATCGTTCAAAACAGGCTGACTTCACCTGAGGATTTGCAAGATTTCGACCACGAGGGATATCAGTATCGCGCAGATTTATCCGTTGTAGACAATCCTGTCTTTGTCAGACCCTATCCAACAGCCTGATCCGGCAGTTCGGGGCGCGGATTGACCGCATCCGCCGGACAATAAGCCATGATGTGTGTGTGCATCTCCGCCTTGCGCACGGGCTTGGACATGTAATGATCGAGACCAACCGCGAGTATTTCCTTGCTGTCTCCCTGCATGGCGTGGGCGGTCAAGGCGATGATCGGCACGTGATCACCGGTGCCTTCTTCTGCTTTGCGAATGGTTTGCGTAGCCTCTTTGCCGTCCATTCGCGGCATCGAGATATCCATGAAGATAAGGTCCGGCACGAAAGATTTGTGGGCCTCCACAGCTTCCAGCCCGTCATTTGCAAACTTCAGATCAACATCAAAGTCCTTGAGCATTTTGCGCAAGACCAGCTGATTGGTTTTGTTGTCTTCTGCCGCCAGAACCCGCATGCGTCGTGGACCGGTTTGCGGCGTTTCAATCTCTTCAAGAGCGGGTTTTTCGGCGGCCGTTTTGACCACTTCAAGAGGGGGATCAGCCGCCTTGCCACGCTTATGGGAAAATGTCGGTACGTCCAACTCGGGCAGTTGATCGGGGTTGTCTTCAACCTCTTCCACTTCAGCTGAGGACAGCCATTGCAGTATTTCGCGACGTGGAAACGGGCGCGGCGCAATGGAATTGACGGCGTCTTTCCCCGGATCGGCCTGCGCATGCCCGACATTGGAACTGAGCAGGACCATCGGCATTTCGTGCCCCGCCTTGCGCGCGGTTTCGGCGAACTCCAACCCGTTCATATCGGGCATGATGTGGTCGACCAGCACGATGTCCACGCTGCGGTCCAGCAGGGCCAGCGCGCTGGCGGCATCCGGGCATGAGGTTACCTTCAATCCGAGCGCTTCGATCTGTTGGCTCAGAATGTGCAGGTTGGGTTCAAAATCATCGACCACCATCACATGCCGCAGCGATGGTGGCAGCGCCGGAGTGTCAGGCTTGACCTCCTCGGCACCTTCAAAGGTAACCTCAAAGCCAAAGCACGAGCCTACACCCTCCTCTGAGGTCAGCCAGATTTTACCGCCCATCATGTTGATCAGGTGTTTTGTGATCGACAGGCCAAGCCCGGTGCCATCGAACTGACGATTTCGCTCATTTTCCACCTGGTTGAACTGGCCAAAGACATGATCGATCATATCTTCCGGAATGCCGATGCCGGTGTCTTCCACGGTGACGCTGAGCGTATATTTCTTGCTCGTATCGTCCAGCGCACCCCGCACTTTCACGATGACATGGCCCTGCTGCGTGAACTTCACGGCATTGCCCATCAGGTTGGTCAGAATCTGCCGCAACCGGCCCGGATCGCCGATGAAGCGCGAGGGCAGGAACATGTCATAGTCGAGCGCCAGCATCAGGCCCTTATCGCGGGCCGAGGACTGCAGCAGCATAATGATTTCAAGGATCGATTGCTCAAGATCGAAGGGTTCCGGATGAAGCTGCAGACGTTCCGCTTCGATCTTGGAGTAGTCGAGCACGTCGTTGATGATGACCAACAGCGCCTCGCCCGAGTTCTTGATCGTGTCGACATAAAGCCGTTGTTCTTCGGTCAGGGGCGTGTCGACCAGTACATCCGCCATGCCGACAACGCCGTTCATCGGCGTCCGAATCTCGTGGCTCATATTGGCGAGGAATGCCGATTTTGCCCGGTTCGCAGCCTCCGCACTCTTGCGGGCGGCCTTCAGCTTCTTCTCATATTCAACGGTTTCGGTGATGTTGAGCCCCAGCGAGATGATGTCGCCATCCGGCCCCCGTTGGTCGATCATCTTGATGTATTCGCCATTCCACAGGCGAATGACCACCGGTTCCGGTTCCGGGCTCTGCACCCGTTCGATCATATTCTGGCGCCAGTCGGCGGGTTTCATATCGCCGATGTTGACGATGCCCTCATCCGTCAGCACCTGCAGGATGGTGACGTAATTCACCCCTGGTTTGATCTCTTCAAGCTTGTCGAAAACGGCCAGATATGACCGGTTCGCCATGATCATTTCCAGACCCGGCGTGAAGAACGCAAAGCCGTCATTGATGGTTTCGATCGAGTGCCACAGCCGTCGTTCGACCAACTCGATCTTTTCATGGGCGGCGGAAAGGTCGGATTTGACGCGCTGGTTTTCATTCCGGACCGTGGCCACTTCGGCACGGGTTTCGACGATTTCATGCGAGAGCTGCTTGGCGTGTTCGCCAAGTTTTCTGTTGGCGGCAAAAAGCTCCGCCTGCTTGAGTTCAAGCAGGCGTTCTGCGGCCAATCTGCCACGCCGTTCTTCTGCCAATTTGTTGGCAAGACTCATCCGACCACCGGCATTTCCAATCCTTTTGCATAGATTGGCATGCGCAGGGTGAATATCTGTTTAACTCAGACGTCAGGGCCGAGCGGGCGTTGAGCCCGATGGTCAGCGGATCAGCGGCGGCCCTCACGCAACCACGCCGCGGTGATCAAAGCGGCGGATAACAACAGGACAAGCCAGCCGGGCAAAAGACCGGTCTGACGTACATCGCGGGTTTCAAACGCATCGCGTGGGGTCAGGCCGATCCACCCGCGCCCGGCGGCAGGCCTGCCAACGCGGATATTGCGCAGGCGTGGCAGGCCTTCTTCGATGCGGACAACACCGCCGCGCAGGTCTTCGAGCACTGGCGCCATGACATCCCCGGTCGCAATGGTCTGTTCGAACTCGCGCGGCGCAGCAGGCCCCAGTCCGATCACGGCGTTCTGGTCTCCATTGGCCAGCCGATAGAGGCCGATTTCGGGTCCCTCAAAAATACCCTCAAAAACGCCGGGGCTGGTCTCCGTGAGCGACAATTCCGTCTCATTGCCCGAGGGGTCAGTGATCGTTAGCGGCGGTACGGTGTCTTCGAGCGTGCGGCGCTTGATCCGCATGGTCTGCCCTGTGGCTTCTGCGGTCAGCGATTCCTCTTCGAGCTCGGGCTCTTTCATCATCCAGTGCGCCAGCCTGCGCAGCAGTTCCAATTGCGGCCCACCGCCCTCATAGCCGCGATTCCACAGCCACGCGTGATCGGAGGCCAGCAAGGCGACACGGCCCTGATCCACCCGATCCAAGATAAGCAAGGGGCGTTCATTCACACCGGACATCACGACGTTGCCGCGCGCTTGCGCGATATCAATCTGGCGCAGCCAACGCCCCCAGTCGCCATTGCCTGGCAGCTCGGTGGTAACCGGGTGCCGCTTGCCCAGATCAGTGATGGCCGGCAGGTAGGGTTCATCGAGCACGCGCGCAGTAGGCGAAGCAGGTAGCACCGTGCCCAGCGGTGAGCGATAGATGCTATCGGCACCGGCAAAATCGGCACCGGCCGCCACCAGAACAGCGCCGCCTTGCCGGATGTAATTGGCCACATTGTCAAGATAGAGCGCGGGCAGGATCCCACGTCGCTTATAGCGATCAAAGATGATCAGGTCGAAATCATCGATCTTTTCCAGAAACAGTTCCCGCGTCGGAAAAGCGATGAGGCTGAGTTCGCTGACCGGGACGCCATCCTGCTTTTCAGGGGGGCGCAGGATGGTGAAATGCACCAGATCAACCGAGCTGTCGGATTTCAGCAGATTGCGCCAGGTACGTCCCCCGGGATGCGGCTCGCCGCTGACCAGCAACACGCGCAGGCGGTCGCGCACACCATTCATCTGGATCAGGGCGGTGTTGTTGCGATCGGTCAATTCGCCTGGTGCCACAGGCACGGTGAATTGGATCACGTTGCGCCCGCCGTGCGGCAAGGTCACAGGCAGTTCGATGTCCTGGCCCAGGGGCACCTCAAAGCGTTGCGGCGTGTCACCATCCACGGAGATTTCCAGCGGCGCCAGCCCGGTGCTTTCCGGTGCCGCGCCCATGTCCTCAATCCGCAGTGTCAGGGTGACCGGCTCGCCGATGATGGCAAAAGCGGGGGCGTTTCGAATGCTCAGGCGGCGGTCCCAGTCGGTGGATTTTCCAGTCAGCAACAGATGCATCGGGGCGGGCAGATCAACCGGCAGGTCGGCGTCATGAACCTGCCCATCGCTGAAGGCGAGAATTCCTGCGATCCGGGCACGGGGCTCTTCGGCCAAGGCGCTGGAAAGCTTTGTCATCAGCTGCGTGCCCGCGTCCCCCTCGCCATCGGGCACCATAATCCGGCGCACTTCAGTATTCGGGCGGGCGGCGATCTGTGCGGCAAGGCGATCTGCGGCGGATTTTGTCTGTTCCGGCCTGTCCGAGAGTGCCTGACTGGCGCTTTCGTCTTCCAGCAACATCACGATATCGGTCAGCGGTGCGCGATCTTCCTGCTGGTAAGAAGGGCCTGTCAACGCGCCGAGGATGACCATCGCGGCCAGCGCCCGCAGTGCCCAGCCGTTGAGCCCCCGCACCGCGGCCAATATCACGCCAATGGTGGCAATGACGGCAACCGCCGCGACAAGGCTCCAGGGGATGAGCGGGTCAAATATGATGCTGCCGGTCATTGGCCCAACCTGTCGAGCAAGGCAGGCACATGCACCTGATCAGATTTGTAATTACCGGTCAGCACATGCATCACCAGATTGACCCCGAAGCGGAAGGCAAGCTCACGTTGACGCTCGCCAGTAAAGCCGCGCCCAATGGGCACCATGGGCGCGCCCGAGGCTGCAACGGCCCAGGCCGCGGCCCAGTCGTTGCCGCCGATGACCACTGGCGTCACACCGTCATTGAGGTTGCGGAAGGGCATGCCCTCCACCTGCTCCGCATCGGGCGGGGCGGCTTCGACCCAGACGTCGCGGCTGGTGTGGCGACCGGGGAAATCCTGCAGCAGGTAGAAGGTGCGGGTCAGCACGTGATCCGACGGCAGCGGCTCCAACGGCGGAATGTCGAGCGGCGCTGCAAGGTCCTGCAGCTTGCGCCCGTTCGGGCTGGCGGCGCCAAAGCGCGCGATATCGGCGTCGCGCGTGTCGAAAAGGATCAACCCACCGGATCGCAGATAGGCGTTAAGCCTGGCATAGGCCTCTGACGACGGGCGGGGCTGATCAGGGGTGATCGGCCAGTAGAGCACCGGGAAAAACGCAAGTTCATCGGTTTCCAGATCAACGCCGACGGGTTCGGCAGGCTCCACCGAGGTGCGGAAGAAAAGCGTGTCCGAGAGACCGCGCAGCCCCGCGTCCGACATATCATCCACGCGGGTGTTGCCGGTCATCACAAACGCCAGTGCCAGTTCCGCCGTTGCATTCAGGGCAAAGGCATCGGCATCGGTGGATTGGGCTTTGACATGTTGCGGCAGTCCAAGGGGCAAAAGAGTGACCAAAGCGACCGTTGCCGCGCGGTTCACCTTGCCCAGCAGTCGTCCGGACAGGGACAGTGATGCGACAACATCCGCCAGCAGCAGCAGGATCGCAAGGCTCAGAAGCCACCCGGCAACGGGTTGCTCCGGCGGCACGGCAAACCCTTTGATCGGGATGCGCGCGGGCCAGGTGACCGGCGTCAGAACGCTGTCCGCGGTAATGACGTTGCGGGCCAAACGCCGGTCGCCGGAGGCATAGATGCCAGGCTGCATATTGGGGCCGGGCGGTGCGTTCAGCAGATCGGGCCCCGGGACACCGGGCAGGTTACCTGCATCGCGCAGGGACCCGAAACCGTCCATGACCTGTTCCGGGGTCCAGGTGGTCCCTTCGAGCTGGCTGGCATCGGGTTGCGAGGCTGAGGTGGAGATCGCCAGCCGCTCCAGCATCTGCACGAAAAGACCCGACAGCGGCAGCGTCGACCAATCCGCGGTGGCGGTGATGTGAAAGAGCACGATTTGCCCCTGCTCGCGGGATTTGCGCGTGACCAGAGGGGTGCCGTCCGTGAGTTCCGCGATCACCCGTTCCGCCAGAGTTGGGTCGGGCTGCGCCATCACCTGTGACGTGATTTGCACATCATCCGGAATGGCCAGCCCAAAGAACGGGGAGGTTTCGCGGAACGGCGCCAGCGCCTTGGGCGCGCCCCAGCTCATCGCACCGCCCACCGTGCGGCCCCCGGTGCGCAAGCGCACGGGCATCATCGGGTCCTCGTCAATCCGGCTCACATCGCTGGCCGCCACACGCGGGCCCGCAAACCGCACCAGCATGCCGCCTTCATCGACCCAGGCGCCAAGCCCCTCCGCTTCCGAAGGGGACAGGGTCGCAATATCGGCCAGAATGATCACATCCGGATTGGCGGGCAGGATGTCGGTGATCGATCCACGGATCAGATCGGCATTTGGCGCAAGCGCCTGTTCGATGTAGTGCAGGGGCGACAGCAGCTGTAATCCCTCTCGGCTTTCACGTCCGGCGATCAGCGCAACCTCGCGGCGTCGTAATCCGTCATCGGCGAGCGTGGTGGCGCCCGCGGACCGCTGGCCTTGCAGGTCAAAACGTGTGATCCGCGCGCGCAATTCCGAGGGTAGCGAGAGTGCGGTATCCGCGCTTGTCGCGTCCTCTTCGAAGACCGCAGTGGCAGTGGCGAGAATACTGGCATTGCCTGCGGGATCACGTCCCTGGGCCTGCACGATGACTTCACGCTCCGGCCCGCCTGCCGCGCGTACTGCGGTGATCTGAACCGCGCCGTCCTCGAACCCGGCAGGCCGCAGCGCGAGTACGTTCGCGGCGGTTTGATAAACCTCCACCGCGCCCTTGGCTTCAAATGCGGCGAGCACATCTTCGCGCCCGGGATAATCGAGACCATCGCTGAACCAGAGGGTGTCAAACCCGTCCAGTGTCTCCGCGAAGGATACCGCTTGCGCGGACCGCGCCGCATCCGGCTGCCAGGGGGCTGGCCTGAACCCGGGTAACCTGCTGCGCCAGGCGTCAGCGGTTTGGAAAACAGGGGCTTGCGGGCGCGCCATATCCAGGAAGGCAACGGTGCGGCCTGCGCGGCTGGCGCGGGTCAGCTGGGCCGCAATTGCGTCTTCCTGCTCTGACCATCGGGTCGCACCGGCCCAGCTGCCATCCAGCACGATCAGCAACGGGCCGCTGCCCTGCGCCTGACCTTCATTGGGGTTCAGGACAGGACCGGCGAGGCCGAGAATGATCGCCGCCACCGCCAACATGCGCAGTAACAAGAGCCACCAGGGCGTGCGATCAGAAACGCTTTCGTCATCCTTGAGACCGAGGAGCAGCGCAACGCCGGGAAAGCGCCTGCGGATCGGGGCGGGGGGCACGGCGCGCAGGATCAGCCAAAGGATAGGCAGCGCCAGCAACGCCATCAGCAACCAGGGGGCGGTGAACCCGATGCCGCCCAGAACGGTCATCGCACACCTCCGGTATCAAGTGCACGGTAGAGCCACAGCAGTGCCGATTGCGCCGATGCACCCGTGTGGTGCAGCCCGTATTGCCACCCGGTCACGGTACAGATCTTTTGCAATTCCTCTTTGCGCTCCGCAAGCCGCGCGAGATAGCGGGTTTTGAGCTCGTTGGCCTTGAGCGTTTCATGCCGAAGGCTGCCGCCGACGCTTTCAAAAATGGTGCGTCCGCGGAACGGGAATACCTCTTCGGAGGGGTCGAGGACATGCATCAGAACACCGCGCACACCGCGATCTGCGGCCTTTGTCAGCGCCAGCTTGACCTCTTCGATGTCCCCCATGAAATCCGAGATGAACAGTGCGCGGGCAGAGGGGATCATCGCCCGGTGCTCGGGGGGCGCGTAGTCCTCCACGGCATCCGTGGTGAAACTTTCGGCCAGCCTGAGAACCTGGGCATTGCCGCGCCGGGGGGGCAATGTCGTGCCCGTCAGGCCCACACGTTCACCGCCGCGCACCAGCAGGATTGCCACGGCAAGCCCGAGCAGGCGCGCGCGGTCGGCCTTATGCGGCAAGGCATCGTCGCTGGAAAACCGCATCGATGCCCCCTGATCGACCCAGAGCATCACCGATTGCGCAATCTGCCATTCGCGTTCACGCACGAATTCCTGATCTCCGCGCGCGGAACGGCGGTGATCGATCAGACGGCGGCTGTCACCCACTTGCGCAGGCCGATATTGCCAGAAGTCGTCCCCCAACCCGGCGCGGCGGCGACCATGATCGCCCAACAGCACTGCACCCGCGAGATGTTCGGCGCGCGCCAACAGCGCGGGCAGCGAGGCCGCCTGCTCTTCGGCCTTTGCCCGAAGCGCCGTAGGCTGGGACGACATTTGGAGAGGGGCGGGTGAGGTCACGCGGCGGCCTTCGCTCCAGCAAGATCGGCAGCGGTGGACTCAATGAGCCCCGCAAGACTGTCGCCCCGCGCCCGTGCCGCAAAGTTGAGCGCCATTCGGTGGCTCAGAACCGGGCGTGCCATATCGAGAACGTCCTCGGCTGACGGGGCAAGCCGCCCTTCCAGCAACGCCCGCGCCCGCACGGTCAGCATCAGCGCTTGCGCCGCGCGCGGACCAGGGCCCCAGGCGACGGTTTCGCGCACTTGCTGCGATGCGCCTTCCTCTTCGGGGCGGAAGGCGCGCACAAGATCAAGGATCATTTCCACAACACTGTCGCCCACCGGCATGCGGCGCAGCAACTGCTGTGCGGCGATCAGTTCGGCAGCGGTAAAGACTTCTGTCGACGCGGCCTCTGACTCGCCCGTCGTGGCCAGGAGAATATCCCGTTCTGTGTCACGGTCCGGATAGGCCACATCAATCTGGACAAGAAAGCGGTCAAGCTGCGCTTCGGGCAGCGGGTAGGTGCCTTCCTGCTCAATCGGGTTTTGCGTTGCGAGCACGTGAAACGGCATGCCAAGGCTGCGATTCTCACCTGCAACAGTGACTGTTTTCTCCTGCATCGCCTGCAAGAGTGCCGATTGCGTCCGCGGGCTGGCGCGGTTGATCTCATCCGCCATCAGCAACTGGCAGAAAATCGGGCCCTGAATGAAACGGAAAGCGCGGCTGCCGTCTGCTGCGGTATCAAGCACCTCCGAGCCCAGAATGTCGGCTGGCATAAGGTCGGGCGTGAACTGAATGCGGTTTCCATGCAGCCCCATGACCGTGGAAAGCGTCTCAACCAGCCGGGTTTTGCCCAGTCCGGGCAACCCGATCAACAGCCCGTGGCCACCGCACAACAGAGCCGTGAGCGTCAGCTCTACGACACGCTCCTGACCAATGAACCGCTTGGTGATCGATGTGCGCGCTTCGGCAAGCTTGTCTTCCAGCGCCTCGATTTCCGCGACCAGGTCTTCTGCTTCACTCATGACAACGTGCTCCGATGGATTATATGCTTGATGTAACTCTAACGTGCGCATGGGAAATGGCAAAAGCAATGAGTGGACAAAAAACCGTGACACCGTCGGCAGAAAGTCTTGCTGCATCATTAACTGCTGCAAAAACACGCGGATTGCCGCCCGTGCACCTTTGGAATCCGCCTTTTTGCGGTGATCTGGGCATGCGCATCGCCCGGGATGGCACGTGGTTTTACCAGGGCACGCCAATTGGGCGGCCCGGATTGGTTAAATTATTTTCATCGATTCTCAAGAAAGAGGGCGAGAAGTACTTCCTTGTCACCCCGGTTGAGAAGGTTGGCATTACCGTAGACGACGCCCCCTTTGTCGCTGTGGACTTCGAGGTGGCGGGCGAGGGTGTCGACCAGATCCTGACATTCACGACCCAGGTGGGCGACAGTGCCACTGCCAGTGCCGATCTGCCAATCCGCGTGGTGCGTGATGCGGATACCGGTGAGCCATCGCCCTATGTACTGGTGCGTGCAAACCTCGAAGCGCTGATCGACAGAAAGAGTTTCTACCGTCTGGTGGATCTGGGTCAGCACCACGATGGCTGGTTTGGCATCTGGTCCAAGGGGAGTTTTTTCCAAATCATCCCAAGCGCCGAGCTGCCATAAGGGGTGGCGCACAGCCCTTGTGCGGTGACGTGGCTTTGCCCTGTCCGAAAGGGGATTACTATCTGCGGGTGACTCACGAAAGGGATAGATCATGAGCAAGGGAACAGCGGTGATTGTTGGCGCCGGCAGCGGGGTGTCGGCATCTCTGGCGCGGCAGTTGGCGGCAAAGGGATATGATTTGGTGCTGGGCGCGCGGAATACGGCCAAGCTTTCTGATCTCGCGGCAGAAACCAAAGCAAAGACCGTGTCGCTTGATGGCAGCGATCCAGCCCAGATGGCGGCTGTTTTTGAGGCTTTACCGAGTGAATTGCGGGTCGCCATCTACAATCCATCAGCGCGGGTGCGGGGCAGTGTGACCGAACTGGACCCCGAGGCGGTGCGCAACGCCATGGAGGTAACGGCCTTCGGAGCATTCCTGCTGGGTCAGCAAGCGGCCATCCGGATGGCGCAGAACGCGGGCGAGACCAAGGGCACAATTCTCTTCACGGGCGCCTCGGCAGGGGTCAAAGGCTTTGCCAACTCCGCGCCCTTTGCCATGGGAAAGTTCGCACAGCGCGGGTTGGCGCAATCCATGGCACGGGAATTGCATCCGCAGGGCATTCACGTCGCCTGGGTCAATATCGATGGCGCAATTGCCACTCTCGGGCGGGAAAACGATGGATCGGATCGGATGTTGGACCCAGAAGCGCTCGCCGTGGCCTATCTGCAACTGATCGATCAGCACCGCTCGGCCTGGAGCAGTGAAATTACACTGCGCCCTTGGGTGGAAAGCTTCTGAGCCTTAGGCTTTCGCGAAATTACGCGCAGAGGTCAGATGCTCAAACTCGCCGCCAATCTCAGTCACCTGTGGCAAGAGCTGCCCTATCTGGATCGTTTCGACGCCGCGGCAGAGGCCGGGTTCGACGGGGTGGAGGTGCTTTTCCCCTATGACATACCAGCCAAGGACACGCAGCGTGCTTTGCTCAGATGCGGCCTGCCGCTGGTTCTGATCAACGCACCGCCGCCAAATTACACCGGCGGAAAGCGCGGGTTCGCCGCTGTTCCCGGGCTGGAGGGCCGGTTTCGCTACGATTTGCGCCGTGCTTTGCGCTATTGCGAGGCGTTGCGCGTGCCCATGCTGCATGTGATGTGCGGTGTGGCGGAGGGCGCCGAGGCGCGTCAGACCCTGATTGGAAATCTGCGGTGGGCATCTGGTGAGCTGCCACAGGGCCTGACCTTGATGCTGGAGCCGCTCAACGCCGAGAGCATGCCCGGATATTTTCTGAACGATTACGGTTTGGCCGTGGACATCCTGCAAGAGCTGTCATTGCCCAATATCGCACTGCAATTCGATAGCTTTCATGCGCAATCCATCCACGGCGATGCGGTGAAGGTCTATCAGACGCACAAACCCTGGGTGCGCCATGTTCAGATCGGCGATGCGCCGGGCAGAACGACACCGGGGACGGGGAGCGTTGATTTCGAAAGTCTTTTTGAACATCTGATTGCGGACAACTACGCCGGTTGGGTCAGTGCTGAATACACGCCCGGCCCCCAGACCGAAGAGAGCCTGGCGTGGTTGCGTGCGCTGCGCGGCTGAGTTCCACAAAAACTGCGGTTCTAATGTGCGTTGACGCGCATGTAATCCCGGTTGCGGCATCCTATGTTCGGCGGGTTGAAACTGGGGGCGTGAGATGATTCCAGCAAAGTACCAGCATTTTGTATTCGGGTTCATCCTGTCGGGGTTGATGTCGTTCATGGTGTCAGGGATTGCCACGTTCCGCACAGCTGGTCTGATCGACGGGTTTTTGATGCTGTGGATCACCAATTGGCTGCCAAGCTGGTCTGTTGCCTTTCCCACCTTGCTGCTGGTTTCACCGATCGCACGGCGGATCGTCGCCAAACTGGTCCGTGCCGAGGCGTAATCCGGTAAACCGCTGTTCGCGGGCTAGTGCGCGACGGCCCAGTTAGGCCCCTGACCGGCATCGACGCTTAGCGTAACATCCAGTTTGACCACCGGGTCCGGGGCCGCTTCCATCACAGCCTTCGCCGCCGCGATCAGGTCATCCTGCGCACCCTCTTCGACCTCAAAGAGCAGTTCGTCGTGCACCTGTAGCAGCATTTTCGCAGGCAGATCGGCAATGGCGTCGGGCATCCGCACCATGGCGCGCCGGATCACATCCGCCGCCGTGCCCTGAATGGGCGCGTTGATCGCGGCGCGGGCGGCAAACCCGGCGTGCGGGCCCTTGGCGCCGATGTTGGGCGTGTGGATGCGGCGGCCAAAGAGCGTTTGGACATAGCCATGTTCTTTCGCAAAAGCCTTGGTGTCATCCATATAGGTGCGAATGCCGGGGAAACGTTCGAAATAGCGGTCGATGAAGCCCTGCGCCTCACTACGCGGGATGCGCAGATTGCGCGCGAGGCCAAAGCCCGAGATGCCGTAGATCACGCCGAAGTTGATGGCCTTGGCGCGGCGGCGGATTTCGGGTGTCATCTCCTCCATCGGCACGTCGAACATCTCCGAGGCAGTCATGGCATGGATGTCGTCACCGCGCTGGAAAGCCTCCTTCAGCGCCTCGATATCGGCGATGTGGGCGAGGATGCGCAGTTCGATCTGGCTGTAATCGAGCGCCACCAGCGTCTTGCCCTCTTCGGCGACAAAAGCCTCGCGGATGCGGCGGCCTTCTTCGGTGCGGATCGGGATGTTTTGCAGGTTCGGATCGGTCGAAGCCAGACGCCCGGTAGACGCCCCCGCAATCGAATAGGACGTGTGCACGCGGCCCGTGTCAGGATTGATATGATCCTGCAACGCGTCGGTATAGGTCGATTTCAGCTTCGATAGCTGTCGCCAATCCAGAACGCGGGCGGGCAATTCATGTTCGGTCGCGAGGTCTTCGAGCACATCGGCCCCGGTGGCATAGGCCCCGGTCTTGCCCTTTTTCCCGCCCTCAATCCCCATCTCGTCAAAGAGGATTTCGCCAAGCTGCTTGGGGCTGCCCACATTAAAACTGCGCCCCGCCAGCTCATGAATTTCCGCTTCCAACCCCGCCATGCTCTGGCTGAAGGCGTTGGACATGCGGCTCAACGTATCACGGTCTACTTTGATGCCGGTGCGTTCCATCTGCGCCAAAACCGGCACCATCGGGCGTTCGAGCGTTTCGTAGACCCGAGTGACCTGCGCGCGGTGCAGCGACGGTTTGAACTGCTGCCAGAGACGCAGGGTGATATCGGCGTCTTCGGCGGCATAGGGCACCGCGTCCTCCAGCGGCACCTTGTCGAAGGTGATCGCGGATTTGCCCGAGCCCAAGAGCGGTTTGATCGGGATCGGCGTATGCCCCAGATAACGGTCGGACAGCGTGTCCATCCCATGATTGTGCAGGCCGCCGTGCATCGCGTAGGACATCAGCATCGTGTCGTCTATGGGCGAAACATCAATGCCCATCTGCGCGAAAATCTTGGCATCGTATTTCATGTTCTGCCCGATCTTGAGGATTGACGCATCCTCAAGCACAGGTTTCAGCATCTCCAGAGCCTGGGTGACCGGCACCTGACCTTCGGCCAAATCGTCGGACCCGAAGAGACCATCGCCCTGATTGGCTTTGTGGATCAGGGGGACATAGCAGGCCTGCCCGGCTTCGACGCAGAGGGAAATGCCCACCAGATCAGCGGTCATTTCGTTCAGACCTGTGGTTTCTGTGTCCACGGCCACATAGCCACGTTCATAGATCCGATCGATCCAGGCCTGCAGCTCTTCGGCGGTGCCGACCTTGCTATATCCCGCCCGGTCAAACGGTATGTCTTCGACCTCCGGCGCATCGGGTGCCGCGGCGGGCGTATCGCCGATCTCCGGCGCTTCGACGCCGAGCTGATCTGCAATCCGTTTTGTCAGCGTGCGAAACTCCATTTCCGCCAGAAAGGGCATCAGCTGATCGGGGTCCGGCGTGCGCACTTCCAGATCATCCAGCGTGAAATCCAGTGGGGTCTCTTCGTCCAGCAACACCAGTTTGCGGGACAATCTGATCTGGTCGGCGTGGTTGATCAGCGTTTCGCGGCGTTTGGGTTGTTTGATCTCGCCTGCGCGCTCCAAGAGCGCGTCCAGATCGCCGTATTCATTGATCAGCAGGGCGGCAGTCTTGATTCCGATGCCAGGCGCGCCGGGGACGTTGTCCACGGAATCGCCCGCCAGGGCCTGCACATCGACAACGCGCTCGGGGTAAACGCCGAATTTCTCAAACACGCCATCCCGGTCGATGCGCCTGTTCTTCATCGCGTCCAGCATTTCGACGCCGTCACCGACCAGTTGCATCAGGTCCTTGTCGGAACTGATGATCGTGCAGCGCCCACCTGCCGCACGGGCCTGCACCGCCAGCGTCGCGATAATGTCGTCGGCCTCGTAGCCTTCCTTCTCCTCGCAGGCGATGTTGAAGGCGACCGTAGCGCGGCGGGTCAGAGGGATCTGCGGGCGCAGGTCTTCGGGCATCGCTTCGCGGTTGGCCTTGTACTGGTCGTACATTTCGTTGCGGAACGTATGGCTGCCCTTGTCGAAAATCACTGCCACGTGGGTGGGCGCATCGTCGCCCTTGGTTTCCTCCAGCATCTTCCAGACCATGTTGCAGAAGCCCGAGACTGCGCCAATCGGCAATCCGTCCGATTTCCGCGTGAGCGGGGGCAGCGCGTGGTAGGCCCGAAAGATAAAGGCCGACCCGTCGATCAGATGTAGATGATGCCCTTTGCCAAATGCCATGTCTGTGATCCCCTTGTCGCGCTACACCGTTCATGGCGTGCGCGCGACGTGAAGTCCAGAACCTGATCCGGTTGCCCGCGCCGATCAGCCGAGAATGGAGTCCAGATTTTGCATGATGCCGATCAAAAGCACCACGCCCGCGATCAGCAGAACGGCGTAGAGCAGAACCTGTATCATCACAGCCATTGCACCGAAGGCGACGCCACACAGAACCAGCTTGGTCGGTTCTTTGCGGATCATGCCAACAAGCGCCACGACAATTGCGAAAACGCCCATCGTTGGGGCGACCGCCCTAAGAATGCGGTCAATGTCCCACGCGCGGGTGACCGGTGCCGGTTGTTCCTGACCCAGCAAGGCGCGTTGTGCAGAGTCGCGAATACCGGCAGCGATCTCGCCAATCGAAACCTCAATGCTTTGCGTTGGTGCAAAAGGACCCGCGAAAGTGTGGATCAGTGCGATTGCCATCGCGAGCGCGGCCAGTCCAATGCCAGCCAGTGCGAAAGGCGCATGTAGAGGTTGGGGTGCTGGTTCAGCCGTCATGCCTGTTTTCTTCCGTCAAATCCACTGTGGTTTTCTTCTGCTACAGCGACATGAGGGCGGAAATGGGGCGAGACCTAGACCTTACTTTCAAAATCCTTGTGGATGTATTTGCAGTCGCAATAGCCGCATTCGACCCATCCAATGTCCCTTGGGATCTGCAGCCAGACTCGTGGATGGCCCAAAGCGCCTTCGCCGCCGTCACAGGCGATGCGGAAACTCTCAACAATCTTGGTCTCGGGCGGTTGCTGCATGATGGGCGTGTCCTTTGGCTCTGCGGTGCTGTTATGACCAAAGCGCAGGCGTGGAGCAAGCCCATGCCGCAGCAATTGGTCAATCGCGTTCGATCCGCGCCTGATAGCAGTTGTTGCGGGCGGAGCGGACATGGATGAAGGCGACGTCGGGGTTTTGGAAAACACTAGCAACTTTGGCTTGGATGTCTTGGGTCGCGACGACCTCGCCGGTGCCGTAGACAATGCGCTCATCCGCTGAATAGCCTTTGACCAAATAATCAGGAGAGGTCGTCAGGATCGGCGGCAATGCATCGGTGTCGCCGCCACGGGGGCAGGGGTTTGCACACAGGAAGATGGGGCCCGTTTCGGCATAGGCATGCACACCCTCAAAGGGCCGGTGCGCGAGGATCAGCATTTCCTCCCCCTCAGGGACGTCTTTCAGGCAGTGTCGGCAGGGTGTGCCCTTGCCATCCGAGATCTTGCGGTCGGGTATCTGACCATGAACATCTTTGCCGCCATTTTGCCAATGACGCGCGATATCAGTCTCTAATGCAATGAACTTGGGCATCTATCCTCTCCATCTCCGGGGTCTGTTTTGAGGTGAATATCCGGGCAGCGCGGTAAAAATCGATCCGAATGATGCGGTTTCGACAGGGCTTTGCATGTCGATGAACGCGCCTCCCGTCGGCGTTGAGCGTGCAGGCGATTGCGTTGATAGCGCCACCTCTGGTGCAATTGTGGTCCGAGGCAACACCTCTGGCTGACAGGACGGGAGTGGGAGATTTTCAGCCCTGAAGCAGGCAGACCCCGTGAAAGAGGTTCACCCTGCGCGCCGCAACCGTTAAAAGGCCCCCAAACCCGTCAGAGGAGATGAGCAGATGAGCGCGCGCAAACCGGTGGTGTTATGCATCCTTGACGGCTGGGGTCTCGGTGATCGTCGCGAAGGCAATGCGCCCTTGCTGGCAGAGACGCCGACGATGGATCGGATCATGGCCACCTGTCCCAACGCGACACTGACGACATTCGGCCCCGATGTGGGCCTGCCCAAGGGGCAGATGGGCAATTCCGAGGTGGGCCATACGAATATCGGTGCGGGCCGCGTTGTTGCCATGGATCTCGGCCAGATCGATCTGGCCATCGAGGAGGGCACATTCGAGAAAAACGAACGCTTATGTGCCTTGATTGACCAATTGAAAGGCACCGGTGGCACCGCGCACCTGATGGGCGTTGTCTCGGACGGCGGTGTCCACGGGCATCTTAATCACATGATTGCGGCCGCCAAGGCGCTGGATGCAGCAGATGTGCCCGTCGTCATCCACGCGCTGACCGACGGGCGCGATGTCAGCCCGTCCTCGGCGCTTGGGTTTTTTGAAACACTTCAGGCCAATGCGCCGGATGCCGTCCGGATTGGCACGGTCACGGGGCGCTATTTCGCGATGGACCGCGACAATCGCTGGGACCGCGTTGAAAAAGCCTATCGCGCCATCGTCGGTGCGGAGGGTGCGCGGGCCGCGTCAGCTGCCGCCGCCGTCGAAGAAGCCTATGCGCGCGGCGAAACGGATGAGTTCATCGCGCCCACGGTTCTGGACGGGTATCGCGGTGCGCAGGATGGGGACGGCGTCTTTTGCCTCAATTTCCGGGCAGACCGGGCGCGTGAGATCATGGCGTCGATTGGGGCACCTGATTTCGACGCTTTCGACACCGGGAAGCGCCCGGATTGGGCCAGCCTGATGGGCATGGCGCAATATTCCGAGGCGCATTCCGAATACATGTCCGTGGTCTATCCCAAGCCCGAGATTGTCAACACGCTTGGCGATTGGGTGGCGCAGCAGGGGTTGAAACAATTCCGGCTGGCCGAGACCGAAAAATACCCGCATGTGACCTTCTTTCTGAATGGCGGCGAGGAGGTATCCTTTGACGGTGAAGACCGCAAGATGCCGAAATCGCCTGATGTCGCGACCTACGATCTGCAACCTGAAATGTCCGCGGGTGAGGTGACGGATGCGCTCGTCGGCGCGATTGAGGCAGGCTATGACCTGATCGTCGTGAACTATGCCAACCCCGATATGGTGGGTCACACGGGCGACCTTGAAGCGGCCATCAAGGCCTGTGAAGCGGTGGATCAGGGTCTCGGCCGGGCGGTCGTGGCGCTGGAGGCTGCAGGTGGCGCGATGATCGTGACCGCCGATCACGGCAACTGCGATATGATGATCGATCCCGAGACTGGCGGTGCGCATACGGCCCATACGCTCAACCCCGTGCCGGTTGCCGTGCTGGGTGGCCCGGACGGCATGCATTTGTCCAAGGGTCGCTTGGCAGATCTGGCGCCCACGGTTCTGTTTTTGATGGGCCTTGAGGTGCCGCCGGAAATGACTGGCCGGTGTTTGCTGTCATGAAATGGGTCTGGCTGATAGCCGTGCTGATGCTGCCGACCATGGGGGCTGCGCAGCAGGACAATGTCGAACGCGCGCGGGCAGCGATGGACATGCTGGAAGCGGCATCACAACAATTGGTGGATGCGGAATCTGCACGCGACCGTGTCCGCGCGCTGACCAGCACAATTCAGGCCTTTGAGGAAGGGTTGAGCGCTTTGCGTAGTGGCTTGCGACAGGCCTCCGTGCGGGAAGAGCAGCTCGGCGCGCAATTGCAGGCGCGCGACGAAGAAATCGCCGGTTTGCTGGTGGTATTGCAGCGTATGGGCGCAGGCCCGTCGCCGGTGGCCCTGCTGCATCCGGGGGGGCCGACAGGCACGGCACGCGCAGGCATGCTCCTGGCGGAGATGACACCAGCCCTGAATGCTCGCGCCTCACACCTGCGCCGCGACCTCGAAGACTTGCAGGTATTGCGCGGCATGCAGACAGATGCGGCGGGTCGTCTGGTGGACGGATTGCGCGAGGTGCAGGACGCGCGTACCGCTCTCAATCAGGCCATCGCGGAGCGGACAGAGCTGCCGATGCGGTTTATCAATGATCCCGTGCGCGAGGCCATCCTGATTGCTTCCGCCGAAACGCTGGAGAGTTTTGCCAGCGGTCTTGAACGTGTTGCGGTCGACGTCAGGGCCACGGCACCCGCCCGGATCAGTGGCGAAAAAGGGGACTTGCCGCTGCCGGTTCAGGGGATCGTGCTGCGGGGGGCGGGCGAGGCCGATGCTGCGGGCATCACCCGGCCGGGCATCATTCTGGCGACCTTGCCGCGCGCCATTGTGACCAGCCCGGTCGCCGCGACGATCCGCTATACCGGCCCGCTGTTGGATCTGGGGCAGGTGGTGATTCTGGAGCCGCAGGCGCAGGTGCTCTTTGTGCTGGCGGGTTTAGATACCGTTTACGGTACTGCCGGAGAAGTCATTGACGCGGGCGCGCCACTGGGGCTTATGGGCGACGCTGCGGCGGAAAATCGGTCAGAGCTGTCAACAGATGGTGATGACACTGGCGCTGAGCGCTCAGAAACGCTCTATATAGAGGTAAGACAGCAAAACTCGCCTGAGGACCCGAGCCTCTGGTTCCGAACCGATAAGGATGGATAGAGAGACATGAAAAAATTTGCCATGGCGGCAGCGGGCGGTATCGTCGCAGGTGTCGTTGCCACAACCCAGATTGCGGGCCCCCTGCTGGCGCAGGAAGCGGCAAAGTCGAGCGGTGTCTACGAGCAACTGGATTTGTTTGGCGATATCTTTGAACGTATCCGCGCCCAATATGTCGAAGAGGTGGAAGCCGGTGAGCTGATCGAAGCCGCAATCGACGGCATGCTCACATCGCTTGATCCCCACTCCAGCTATCTCTCGCCGGATGATGCTGCCCAGATGCGGGTACAGACACGCGGCGAATTTGGCGGGCTGGGCATCGAAGTCACCCAGGAAGAGGGCTTTGTCAAAGTTGTTTCGCCCATCGATGGCACCCCTGCGGATGAAGCCGGGGTCGAGGCCGGCGATTTCATCACCCATGTGGATGGCGAATCCGTTCTGGGTCTGACGCTCGACGAGGCGGTCGAGATGATGCGTGGCCCGGTTGGATCGGAGATCCTGATCACGGTCGTGCGCGAGGGTGAAACTGAGCCCTTTGACGTCTCGATCATCCGCGACACCATCAAGCTGACGGCTGTGCGGACGCGGACCCAGGGCGATACCGTGGTCTTGCGGGTCACAACCTTCAACGATCAGACCTACACCAACCTGGAATCCGGTCTGAGCGAGCAAATCGAAACGGCGGGGGGCATGGACAAGATCAACGGCATCGTCGTTGACCTGCGCAACAACCCCGGCGGCCTCCTGACACAGGCGATCCGGGTGTCCGATGCCTTCCTAGATGAGGGCGAGATTGTCAGCACGCGGGGCCGCAACATTCAGGATGGCGAGCGCTTCAATGCGACAGAAGGCGACCTGGCACAGGGCAAGCCGATTGTCGTGCTGATCAACGGTGGCTCTGCCTCGGCCTCTGAAATCGTGGCAGGCGCGTTGCAGGATCACCGCCGCGCCATTGTTGTGGGCACCAAGAGCTTTGGCAAAGGCTCCGTGCAAACCGTCATGCCGCTGCGGGGCGATGGTGCGATGCGTCTGACAACGGCGCGGTATTACACACCATCGGGCCGCTCAATCCAGTCGCTGGGCGTTTCGCCGGACATTGTCGTTGAACAACCACGGCGCGCGCCCGAAGCCGAGGAAGAGGACGAAGATAACGCGGCACGTTCCCTGCGGTCGGAGGCGGATTTGCGGGGCAGTCTGAACAACGACAGCCTCACCGACGACGAGATCAAGCAGATCGAAGCGGACCGTGCGAAGGCAGAAGCGGCTGCCGCGCTGCGCGAAGAGGATTATCAACTGGCCTATGCCATCGACATCCTCAAAGGTCTGAATGCATTGGTGCCCGTCGAATAATCTGACGGCTGCTTGAACAGAAATGGCCCCGCTGGTTTTCTGGCGGGGCTTTTTTTATCAGGTGGTCTCGACACAATGCCGCCGAAAGGCGCGCTTGAGCATGTCGAGTTCAGCGCGCAGCAGGTCCACTTCAGCGCGCAAATCATCGCCAAGCGCTTCGCCCGCGATCAAAGTGAAACTGGCGAGGCGTTCATCTGTTTCCCGATCAGAAATCAGAATGGTCTGCACCCCATCGGAAATCGCATCGGCGGGCACGGGTATCTGCAAAAGCCAGCTGTCGGCCTCGCTCGCCGCAACGGTGGTCACATCAGCCACCGGATTTTCCAGATAGGTGACGCTGAGGTCGGGTGCCGCCCCGCCGGGCCCGGTCACCAATCCCTGCCAGATACCGTTTTGCATCCTGGTGTGTGTCACCACCCACTGGCTCATTACATCATCCTACATCTGTGCGCGCTGGCAGCGCGAAAAGGTGGTGTCACGGAGCGTGACCATGTTCATCTCAGGTCCTTCAAAGATGAAATCGACCCATGCTTTTTCAATCCGTTTCTCATTCAGGTTCGAGTAGGCCAGATCGAATTCGATGCTCACCTCTTTGTCGCTCAGATCAAACTCGCGCACGATCTGTTCCGTATTCGGCCCGTGACGGATGTTCAGACGCGCGAAGATCTCAATGGGTTTTTCCATTTCAATGATGCTGCTCACACGCAGGATATGCATGCGTTTCAGACCATCCGTCGCCGCGCCTGGCAGATCGACGACGATGGACAGGAAGGACCCGTCGAACTTGAACACATCGACCCGCAAACCATAAGGTGCGAGGTCTTCCTGTCGCGTGTTGCGCACCTGGCGCAGCGTGATCTCCGACCGTCCGCAGTCGTGAAACAGGGTCACCTCATCGCCCAGCATGGATTTGTTCTGCACCGACGAGATGCCGGGGCTCGCCAAAGGACCACGCCAGAGTTCCGGTCGCCACGCCCAATCCGCGTTATGTGGTTTGGGGAAGCTGTTGGAGCCCACAACCGGCAGGGCCAGCCTTGCGTCAGCAGTGTGGATCAGCTTGTCGAGATGGGCACGCAAAAGCCGTGCCCGGGTGCGCTGTTTGCGCAGAACGTTTAACTTCGAGGTGCTCGCCTCGCGCGCCGACAGCGCCCAGCGTTGCAACGCCCGCCGATAAATCGCCGTATCCCAGAAGGTATCTCCACCTTTGCCCATCGGTCTGTGACTGCCTTTGTGCCGCTCTTTGCCCTTATCTAACGAAAGGGTTGCTGACATATAAACCAAGAATTCCGGACAATGTGCCGATTTTTTGGGAATTGTTGCTTTCAACCGGAAAGCGGGCGGCTCTGCGCGCCGGAAAAGACGCGCAGAGGGATGGCGCGTTAAAGCGCCATATAGTCGTGGCCTTCTTCCTTGGCGCCTGGGTGGGTGACGGCGCCAAGATAGGTCGGCCCCACCAGTTTGGCGTATTTCCACAGGGCACCGGCACCGTAGATGGTTTGGCGTGGCCCTTTCCAATCGGCTTTGCGCGCGGCCATCTCATCGTCAGACACATCCACGGAAATGGTACCCTCGATCGCATTCAAGGTGATCATATCGCCGTTTTTCAACAGGGCGATGGGGCCGCCGTGGGCGGCTTCGGGGCCCACGTGCCCGACGCAAAAACCCCGGGTCGCGCCGGAAAAACGTCCGTCGGTGATCAGGGCGACTTTCTTGCCCATGCCTTGGCCGGACAGGGCCGCCGTGGTGGCCAGCATTTCGCGCATGCCTGGTCCCCCTGCGGGGCCTTCGTTGCGAATGACAAAGACATCACCCTCTTCATAGGTGCGGTTCTGAACGGCTTCAAAAGCGTCCTGTTCACATTCGAAAACACGCGCAGGGCCGGTGAAGAGCTGGTGCTGCGGTTCCATCCCGGCGATTTTTACGATGGCCCCTTCCGGCGCGAGGTTGCCTTTGAGCCCAACAACACCCCCGGTTTTGGAGAGCGGCGCATCGACGGGGTAGATCACGCGGCCATCGGCCTCCAGCGTGACCCTGTCGATCTCTTCGCCAATGGAATAGCCGGTTGCGGTGATGCAATCCTCGTGGATCAGGCCCGCCTTGCGCAATTCCTTCATCACGACCGGCACGCCGCCTGCCTCATAGAGGTCTTTGGCCACATATTGGCCGCCCGGTTTCAGATCGACGAAATATGGTGTGTCGCGGAAGATCTCGCAGACGTCTTCGAGGAAGAAATCAATGCCCGCCTCATGCGCCATCGCGGGCAGGTGCAAGCCCGCGTTGGTCGAGCCACCGGTGCATGCCACGATGCGCGCGGCGTTCTCGAAAGCTTCGCGCGTGCAGATGTCACGGGCGCGGATGTTCTTTTCGATCAGGTTCATGACTGCCGCCCCAGAGGCCTCGGCATAGGCGTCGCGGCTTTCGTAAGGAGCTGGCGCACCTGCCGAGTTGGGCAGCGCAAGGCCAATTGCCTCGGACACACAGGCCATGGTGTTGGCGGTGAACTGACCGCCACAGGCCCCGGCAGAAGGGCAGGCCACACGTTCAAGAATTTCCAGCTCCGCCTCGGTGAGCGAACCACTTTGCTGACGCCCCACGGCTTCGAACATGTCCTGCACGGTCAGATCACGGTTGGCGAAATCTTCGGGGATGGCCGAACCGGTGGGTGCCCGACCCGGCAGGATCGACCCGCCATAAAGGAAGACCGATGGCACGTTCAGACGGATCATCGCCATCATCATGCCGGGCAAGCTCTTGTCGCAGCCTGCCAGACCCACGATGGCGTCATAGCAATGCCCGCGCATGGTCAGCTCCACCGTGTCGGCAATCGCTTCGCGGGAAGCGAGCGAGGAGCGCATGCCCTCATGCCCCATGGCTATGCCATCCGTCACGGTGATGGTGGTGAATTCGCGCGGGGTGCCGTACTCGCGTTTCACACCCATTTTCACCGCCTGCGCCTGCCGGTTCAGCGCGATGTTACAGGGCGCGGCCTCGTTCCAGCAGGTCGCGACGCCAACCAGCGGCTGGTGAATTTCCTCATCCGTCATGCCCATGGCGTAGTAATAAGACCGGTGCGGCGCGCGCGCGGGCCCTTCGGTCACATGGCGGCTTGGCAGTTTGGATTTATCAAAACGCTGGCTGGACATGGGTATTCTCCCCTTCAAATTTGTTGCACCCGAATAGCCAACCGCCCTGTGGCCTGCAAGGCTCTAGCGTTCAGATATGCACAACCCTTGACCGTTTGCGCGCTTGTATTGGGAATTGTGCGGACATAAGTTGGGTGAAGCCGCACGAAAGTGCGCTTGGCGACCCGCAGTGGCTCCCACGTTAGCCCCATACCGAAAGCCGTTTCATGGAATCTTCACTCTTCGCGTTCATTTGGAAGTTTTCCAAGCGGGAACAACTGTTTCTGCTGTTCTTTACGCTGTTCACCTTCCCGTTCCTCTACGCGACGCTGGAATTGCCCAAGCGGATCATCAACGACGCCATCGGCGCACAAAGCACAACTGTGACCGTGTTTGGTGTCACGATGAGCCAGACGCAATTCCTGATGGCTTTGTGTTTTGCCTACCTTGGCGCTGTGCTTTTGCACGGGCTGCTCAAAATGCGCCTGAACACGATGAAGGGGGTACTCGCGGAGCGGCTTTTGCGGCGGTTCCGGTATCAGCTGATCAACCGGATGACACGGTTCCCGCGGGCCTATTTCCGCAGCACCAGCCAGGGGGAATTGGTCTCGATGGTGACCTCCGAGGCGGAGCCGATGGGCGGGTTGATGGGAGACGCCGTGGCGCAACCGGTGTTTCAGGCCGGGCAGATGCTGATCATCGTGATCTTCCTCTTTGCACAAAGCGTCTGGTTCGGGCTCGCGGGTGTCGCGCTGATCCCGCTGCAGGCCTATGTGATCCCGATCCTGCAACGGCAGATCAACCAGCTGAACAAGAAACGGATTGTCGAAGTACGCCACTTTGCATCGGAGATTGGTGAGACCGCCGCCGGCATTGGTGATCTGCGCACCAATGGTGGTTTGCGGTACCGCTTGGCCGCGTTTACGGATCGGTTGGGCCATCTCTTTGAGATCCGGTTCCAGATCTATCAGAAAAAATTCTTCATGAAGTTTCTCAACAACTTCATCACGCAGCTGACGCCGTTTTTCTTCTATTCCGCGGGGGGGTATCTGGCGATCCGCGGGGATATCACCGTGGGCGCGCTGGTGGCGGCACTCGCCGCTTACAAGGATCTGAGTTCCCCCTGGAAAGAGCTTTTGACCTACTACAACCAGGTGCAGGACATGTCCCTGCGCTGGGAGATCGTGACCGAGCGCTTTGCACCCAAAGGCATGATCGATGAAAAGCTGATGGAAGGTGAACCGACAGAGATCCCGCATCTGGATGGTGCCATTTCAATTCACAATGTCACCGTGCGTAATTCGGACGGAAATGCCGTGATCGAAAACATCAATCTGGAGATCCCGGCAGGCGCACGCGTGGCCATTCAATCCAGCAGTCAGATCGAACGCACGGCGCTGGCCGAGGTGCTGACCCGTGAGGTGATGCCAGCGCGCGGCAGCGTCACCATCGCCGGGCACGATCTGGCGGAAATGCATCAGTCGGTGATCGCGGCACGCATCGGCTATGCGCATTCGCGGCCTTATCTCTTTGACGGAACACTGGGTGACAACCTGCTGATGCCGCTTAAGTCCAGCCCGAAAACCGTGCTCTGGGACCCCAACCAGAAAGACAGGAACGGCATCGAGGCCAAACGCTCCGGCAACAGCCTCGACAGCATCAAGGCCGATTGGGTGGACCCCGGGTTGGCCGGGCTGAACACGACAGAGGAAATTCGCGGCTGGTGGTTCCAACTGGTTGAGGCGATGGGGCTGGACGAGTTCATGTTCCGCCGCATGCTGGGGTCGCGCATCGATCCCGAGACGCATACGAAACTGGCCGCATCTATCGTCAGCCTGCGCGCCGAGGTCTATGACAAACTGGTTGAGCGACAGCTGGACCGCTTCGTCAATCGGTTCAACCCGGATGAGTTCAACCCCTCGATCCCGCTGGGTGGTAACCTGATGTTTGCCTCGCCTAAACGCGACATCTCGCAACAGGGCCTTGCCGCAGAGCGGAGCTTTCTGGCGCTGGTATCCGAACTGGGCCTGGCCGAGCAGGGCATTGCGATCTCGCAGACGCTGATCGAGACATTGCACCAGACTTTTGGCAGAGACGGCACAAACCATCCCTTGTTCACCGCATTGGGGATCGAGGAGGAGCTTTATGAACGGTTGGTGGACATTGCGACACGGCGTCAGGAAAAAGGCGATCAGGCGCTGACCGAAGAGGAGTTTTCCCTTCTTCTGACGGTGCCTTTTGCCTTTACCGCTGAGCAGATCGGCCCCGGTTTCCCGGAAAGTTTCAAGGAAGAAATCCTCGAAATCCGCAAGGAAAAGAGTGATGAGATGCGCGAGCGGATGCGCGGGATGTTTGTGCCGGTGGCCCCCGACAACTACTTGCCGCGTCTGACGCTGATGGAAAACGCGCTTTATGGGCGCATCTCGGCGATTGCCGGTGTGCAGGGCGAATTGATCGAAGATCTTGTGGCCGAGGTCGTGGCGAAGCATGAGCTGAAACGTCAGGTGGCGGAGACCATTCTGGACATCAGAACCGGTCTCGGTGGGACCAATCTGGCCAGCGCCTTTCAGGAACGGGCTGCCTTCAGCCGTGCCGGGATCAAGCGCCCCGATATCCTGATCCTCGATACGGTTCTGGCCAGCCATGATGCGGCGAGCCGCAAGAAGACGCGCGCCAAGCTGCGGGACCTGCTGCCCAAGGCGACGATGATCTTCCTGGAGGACAAATTCGAAAATCCGACCGCCTACGATATCTTTGTGGACATCAAGAACGGCCGGATCGATGGGGTGGAACAGCCGGAAACTCAGGACGGCGAAGACAGTGGCTCAGACGATCTGCGCCGCAAGATCAGGGTGATCTCCCGCACCGATCTCTTCGCCAATCTGGATTCGCGCAGCCAACGCCTGCTGGCCTTTTCCGCGCAATGGTACAAGGCGAAGGCGGACACGCGCATCTTCTCCATGGGCGAACGCGCGGATGCGGCGTATCTGTGCCTGTCCGGCAATGCGATGATGGGGTACCGCGATGACGATGATAACTGGCACGACGTCACGGCGGTGGGACCCGGGCGGCTTATTGGTGATCTGGCGATCATCCTGGATGAGCCGCGCCAGCTTGATCTGATTGCCCAGGAAGACACCAAGTTCCTGCGGATCGGGGCAGATGAGTTCCGTTCGGTGATTGCTACGGATCCAACCGTGCTCATGCACTTGTTGCAAACGGTGGCCGGGCATTTGACGGGCGCTGCCGAACTCTTGCGCGAAGCGCGTGTCAGCATTCCGCAGGACACGCAAGACACTGAACGTACAGACGCGTAGGGTGCTGCTGATGATATTGCGCCCCGCGTATCGCGCGCATGAACACTTGCTCGCCCCGGCGCGTGAAACCGCGCAGGTCTGGCGTCTGATCATGGGGCTGATCATTGCATCGGGTGTCTACCTGATCTGCAACCAGACGATGTTTCGCACGCTCTACACCTGGCAGGGGAAGAACGCGCCGGCCTTTTCCGAAACCCTGATCGCCGGCACCACGCCGTTCGCGATGTACGTGCTATTGCTGAGTTTCGGGTTCATGACCCTGGGCGTCGCAGTGGCGCTCAAGGTGGTGCACAAACGGGGCTTTCCCGAAATCTTGGGCAATGCCGCTTTGTTCCGGAAGCAGCTATGGGCGGTACTGGCCATTCTGGTGCTGATCAATCTGGCGATATTGATCCTGCCGCCGTGGGATATGGGGGCGCCACTGGTCTCCAACATGAGCCTTGGCGGTTGGTTGATCCTGCTGCCAGCCTCCCTGCTGGCGGTGTTTGTCCAGGTCAGTGCCGAAGAGGTCCTGTTTCGCGGTTATATCCAACAGCAGCTGGCGGCGCGGTTTCGCTCGCCGTTGGTCTGGATGGCCGTGCCCGCGCTGCTTTTTGGCGTTGGCCATTACGTACCGGAGGAGGCGGGTTCGAACGCCACGGCAATCGCGCTCTGGGCGGTTGTTTTTGGCCTGCTGATGGCGGATCTGACCGCGCGCGCCGGGACGTTGGCGCCTGCCATCGCGGTGCATTTCATGAACAATGTCACGGCCATTCTGATCATTGCCCTGCCGGATAATCTGTCAGGGCTCGCGCTTTACATCAGCCCGTTTTCGCTCTCCGATGCGGAGGCGGTGCGTGCCTGGCTGCCCGTGGACTTCGGGTTCATGATCGTCAGCTGGCTGGCCGCGCGTCTCGCAATCCGGCGCTGATTGCACTTTGCCCAAGAGGCGACTAATTAGAACCTGAGGGACGCCAAAGGAACGCCACATGAACTGGATCACCAACTATGTCCGGCCGAGGATCAATTCGATTTTCTCGCGCCGCGAGACGCCGGACAACCTGTGGACCAAGTGCCCTGAATGCGGGACCATGCTGTTTCACCGCGAAGTGTCGGACAATCTGAATGTCTGCACAAACTGCAACCATCACATGCATATCACGCCGCGGGATCGGTTCACCGCGCTTTTTGACGGTGGTATTTTTACGGAAGTGAAGGTGGAGGCGCCCAAGCCTGACCCGCTGAATTTCCGCGACCAAAAACGCTATCCCGACCGTTTGAAAGCCGCACAAAAGCAAACCGCCGAGGCGGAGGCGATGCTGGTTGCCAATGGCGAGATCGGGCGCACCCCGATTGTTGCCGCCGCGCAGGATTTTTCCTTCATGGCCGGGTCCATGGGCATGTATGTGGGTGATGCGATCATTGCCGCCGCCCAGGAGGCTGTGAAGCTGAAGCGTCCCTTGATCCTGTTCTCCGCTGCGGGTGGCGCGCGGATGCAGGAGGGGATTCTGAGCCTGATGCAGATGCCACGCACGACGGTTGCGGTGCAGATGCTCAAGGAGGCGGGGCTGCCCTATATCGTCGTGTTGACCCACCCGACAACCGGCGGCGTGACTGCGAGCTACGCGATGCTGGGCGATGTGCACATTGCGGAACCCAACGCCTTGATTTGTTTCGCCGGACCTAGGGTGATCGAACAGACCATCCGCGAAAAGTTGCCCGAAGGTTTCCAGCGCGCCGAATACCTGCTGGATCACGGGATGCTCGACCGGGTGACGCACCGCGGCAAGATGCGTGATGAGCTGATTTCGATCACGCGGATGCTGCTGGGGCTGCCCCCTGCGGTGCGGGGTGATCTGCCCGCGCCTGAGCCGGGCGCGGACCTGCCGCATGCCCTGTCCGAGGACGAAGCGGCATCAGAGACCGAGACCGCCAAGAAATGACCGCGGCCACATCGGACGCCATCCTTGCACGGATGATGGCCCTGCACCCGAAAATCATCGACCTGACGTTGGACCGTGTCTGGCGGTTGCTCGACGCGTTGGGCAACCCGCAGGATAATTTGCCGCCCGTGATCCATATCGCGGGCACCAATGGCAAGGGGTCGACACTGGCGATGGTGCGCGCCGGGCTGGAGGCATCCGGCCACAAGGTACATGCCTACACCAGCCCGCATCTCGCGCGCTTTCACGAGCGGATCAGGGTGGCTGGGACGCTGATTTCAGAACCGGACCTGACGGCGGTTCTGGATGAGTGTTATGCGGCGAACAACGGCGAAAACATCACCTATTTCGAGATCACGACCTGTGCGGCACTGCTCGCCTTTTCGCGCGCGCCCGCAGACTACACCCTGCTTGAGGTGGGCTTGGGCGGGCGTCTGGATGCCACCAATGTCATCGCGCGTCCGGCGGTTACAGTGATCACGCCCGTCTCCATCGATCATCAGCAATTTCTTGGCGATACCCTTGGAAAGATTGCATTCGAAAAGGCAGGTATCCTGAAACGCGGTGTACCTTGCGTTGTCGCGCGACAGGATGACGAAGGCCTTGAGGTGATCGAAGAGGTGGCAAACCGCATCGGCACCCCGCTGCTGGCCTACGGTCAGCATTGGCACGTGGGACCGGAACGAGACCGCATGACCTATCAGGATGAAACCGGTCTGCTGGATGTGCCGCGTCCGAACCTGCCCGGCGCACATCAGATCATGAATGCCGGCGCAGCACTCGCTGTGCTCCGCCATCTGGGCATTGGACCTGAGGCGTGTGAGGCAGCGGTGACGCAAGCGCAATGGCCAGCGCGGATGCAGCGCCTTGTGGCAGGACCATTGGCAGACGCAGTGCCAGGCGTGGAGCTTTGGCTGGATGGTGGTCACAACCCGGCGGCGGGGCAGGCACTTGCAGACCACCTCGAAAGCCTGCCCAAGCGCCCGACCTATCTGATTTGCGGCATGCTCAACACCAAGGACATCGGTGGATATCTGCGCCCGCTTTCCCAGGTTGCGGATGGCCTGGTGGCGATTTCCATTCCCGATGAGGTCAATACGCTACCCGCCGAGACAACCGCCGACGCGGCCCGGGCCGCCGGGTTCGATGCGGATATTGCAGAGAGTGCAAGAAACGCCTTGTCCGGGATCGCGGCAAAGGCGCCGGATGCACGTGTGCTGATCTGTGGCTCCCTCTACCTTGCCGGGAGTATTCTGCGCGAAAACGGGTAAAATACCCAATCTTACAACTCCAGATTTAGAGATTTCTTCTTTATATTGACGGATTTGCAGATGCCCACCTATATGTTGCGTCGGGGAAGAAATGCACCTGAATGGCGCGATAACGCGCAGGGGCTGCATAGTGGGGGTCAACAACATGCCACAGGATGATCGGGGGCCCGCCTCCGAACTGGACTTGAGTCGTATGATCACGCGGCCGCATGCGCCATCGTTCGCGATATGGTGGCCCTTGGCGGGCCTGTGCCTCCTGGCGATCATCACTGTATTCAGCCTATCGCTCTTTGGGATGACGAAGACCACCGTAACCCTTGAAGATCCCTCTAAGGCCCCCAACCCGTCCCCTCAGGTGTCACGGGCTGCGATCAGCCTGCTGGAGGTGTCGGAGCTTACACACTTGCAGAGCGATTTACCTGTCAGCCAGCTGTTGCGCCAACCCGTGCGGCTGACGGATTACTCGGCTGAAACCCATGACTTGCCGCAGACAACGGCCCGGGCGCTCGCGCGTTTTGACCACCATCCAACGGCTGACGATGTTCTGCACCAGTTGCTGGTCAAAACCCTGGCTGAGGGCCAAAGCGACGTCTATATTGATGCGGCGCTGAATGCGGCCCTATCGCGGGCCGAGTTCGCTGCACCGATCGCGCTGACCACACCCTTCGGAGAGTTGGATACCATGCGCCTGCTCGCGGCGGTCCTGCACGAGGTGCCGCGTTAAAGGCCCCAGCCTTCCGATTGCATTTCACGCAGGCGCGAGGCGGTGCGTTCGAATTCGAACGTCCCTTCACCTTCAAGATAGAGCATTTCGGGTTTGGCCGCCGCCGAGCAGATGAGCCGGACCTTGGCCTCGTAAAGCGCATCAATCATCGTGACGAAGCGCTTCGCCTCGTTGAAGTTGTTGCGCGACAGGGCGGGCACCCCGTCCAACATCAAGACTTTCACCGCCTCCGCCAGCGCCAGATAGTCCCCCGGACCCAGCGGTTTACCGCATAGATCGTGAAACCCCGCGCGGGCCACGCCATTGCGAAAGGCGGGCACTTCGACGTCGCGCCCTTTGACCTTGAGAACGAGGACCTCGCCTTCGCCGCCCGCAAGATCATCCCATACCGCATCCATCGCGGCACGGGCCTCGGCGTTCACCGGTGTGAAGTAAACCGGCTGCCCCCCCAACCGGTCCTGGCGGTAATCCGTGGGGCTCGCCAATTCGACCACGTTCATCTTTTCCCGGATCAGGGCGATGAACGGCAAAAACAGGTCACGATTCAGCCCGTTTTTATAAAGCTCATCCGGCACCCTGTTTGACGTGGTGACCACAACCACCCCGTCTTCAAAAAGCGCCTGAAAGAGCCGACCCACAATCATCGCATCCGTGATGTCGGTGATTTGCATCTCATCAAAGGCCAGCAGGCGCACGGAGGCGGCAACATCGGCAGCCACCGGAGCAATGGCATCCTCAACCCCGGTCTTGCGGACCTCATGCATGGCGGAATGGATCTCCTGCATGAAGGCATGGAAGTGAACTCGGCGCGCGGGAATGCCTTCCAGATGCTCGACAAAGAGATCCATCAGCATGGATTTGCCACGCCCGACGCCGCCCCAAAGATAGAGACCCTTTGGCGGTTCGGGAGCCTTGCGAAACAACCCTTTCTTGACGGGCGCGTTGAGCTCGGTTCGGATCCGTTCGAATTCGGGCATGACGTTCAACTGCGCGTCATCGGGCTGAACTGTGCCGACCTCAATCAGGTCCTGATATATGGCGCGCAGGGTTTGCATGAACTTTCAATAGCTTGCGGATGTGCCCGTGAAAAGAGCGCTGACACATCAGAATATGTGATGCGAGCGTCAAAACCTTTGAATTGACCCGCAACGGGCCTGCGGTACTGTCGCTCCAACGGAGGACCCTGCATGCAAAGCCGCACGCCATTATTCACACCGGTTCTGATTGTCGGCTGCGTCATCATCATCGTCAGCTTTGCGATCCGCTCGACCTTTGGTGTGTTTCAAATCCCGATTGCCGAAGAATTTGGATGGCTGCGTGTCGAGTTTTCGCTGGCGATTGCCATTCAGAACCTCGCATGGGGGGTGGGCCAGCCGCTCTTTGGCGCCTTGGCAGAGAAGATCGGCGACCGGAAGTCCATCGTGCTGGGCGCCGTGATCTACGCGCTGGGGCTGATGCTGACGGCGCAATCCACCACGCCGGTGGAACATCAGCTTTACGCCTGGCTTGTTGGTTTCGGGATCGCGGGCACCGGGTTCGGGGTGATCCTCGCGGTGGTTGGTCGTGCAGCGTCGGATGAAAACCGGTCCATGTCGCTGGCGATTGTATCGGCGGCGGGCAGCGGCGGGCAGATCTTTGGCCCGCCGACGGCGGAATGGATGCTGGGGTTTCTGACGTGGCAGAGCACTTTCATGCTCTTCGCGGCTGCGATCATCCTCGTGCTGCTGACGTTGCCGATGATGCGTGCACCGGCGATGGCCAGCAAGACCGAGCTGGATGAGAGCCTCGGCCAGATTCTGGTGAAAGCCTTCAAGGACCCCTCCTATACCTTCATCTATCTGGGGTTTTTCTCCTGCGGCTATCAGATTGCCTTCATCACCGCACATTTCCCGGCCTTCGTGACGGAGCTTTGCGGGCCGATCATGCCGGGCGGGACGCTCGACAGCATGGGGATCAGCACAACGTCGGCGCTGGGGGCCCTCGCCATTTCGCTGATCGGTATCGCCAATATCGCGGGCACGCTGCTGGCGGGCTGGGCGGGCAAGTACTATTCCAAGAAATACCTGCTGGCAGGCATCTACACCGGGCGGACCCTCATCGCGGCGCTGTTCATCATGTTCCCGATCACCCCCACCAGCGTTTTGCTGTTTTCCTTTGCCATGGGCATGCTGTGGCTGGCGACCATTCCGCTGACCTCCGGCCTTGTCGCGCATATCTACGGGTTGCGTTACATGGGCACGCTTTATGGCATTGTGTTCCTCAGCCATCAGGTGGGCAGCTTCTTGGGTGTCTGGTTGGGCGGGCGCATGTATGACGTCTATGGCGACTACACGTTGGTGTGGTGGGTCGGGGTTGCTGTGGGCGCGTTCAGTGCGCTCATCCATCTGCCCATCCGCGAGCGACGCCTGGAAGGGCTGCGCACGGCCTAGCCGCTTTGCTGCGTAAACTCGGTAATATGCGCCAGCACCTCGGCGGTGTGTGAGTAGGTCAGGCCATGGCCGGCGCCGTCGATCACCACATTCTGGACAGAGCT
The DNA here is from genome assembly GCF_947499265.1 of uncultured Roseobacter sp. Taxonomy (GTDB): domain Bacteria; phylum Pseudomonadota; class Alphaproteobacteria; order Rhodobacterales; family Rhodobacteraceae; genus Roseobacter. Next base: position 548,727 of record NZ_CANMNK010000001.1, read on the forward strand.
GTTCCATGCGCTGATCGTTTCGGCGCAGGACAGCGGGATCACATCATCCTCGCGCCCCCAGATAGCGAGCACGGGCACTGCTTCACGTTCCAGAATTGCATGATCGGGCGCAAGGTTTTCCGACAGCATGCCGCGCAGGCTCGCTCTGACGCTGGGCACAAACCCACGCCAGTTCAACTCCGCCTCTTGCAAGGCGTTGATGTTCTCAACACTGGTTGGTGTGCCTTTTTCCGCCTTGAGGCCCTTGCGCAATATGGTTGGGTAGAGTTCCAGCATCAGCCAGGTGCCGATGATCGGCGTGCGGGCCGCAAACCCGACGATGCCCTTGCCAACAGGGCGCATGCCCGCAGGTGCCAGCAGGATCAGCTGCCGGATACGGTCGGGCTGGTCCGCGGCAAAGATAGTCGAAATGGCGCCCCCCATGGAATAGCCGATCAGGGTAATGTCATCCTCGACCCCGTGATCGGCCAGTAAATCGTTGAGCTGCTGCAAAAAGAACTCACGATCCTGAAGGCCACCGGGGCGATCAGAATACCCACGCCCAAAAAGGTCATAGACCAGAACCCGAAAGCCCATCAGGGCCAGCCCTTTGGCCAACCCGCGCCAGACGAAACTCGGCGTTGTCAGACCATGGACACACACGGCGACGGGCCCGTTTTCGGGACCGTACCATTGATAATGGGTGACGCCTTGTGACAGCTCGGTAAATTCACCCGGGGCGTCCACGCGCGCGGCATCGTCCATCTGTTTGCGCGTGGCTTCGATGATCAACGGCGTCGCGACGAGGGCGGCCAGAACCAGATAGAGCCAGATCAAACGCCCGCCTCCCACTGGTCCAGAATGTAGCGGCAAGTCATCAGGTCCAGATGCGCCCCGCCGCCGTTTTTGAAGATCGTGATCTCGTCTGCCGAGCCGCGTCTGAAATCCGCGGGCGCGTAGTAATCCGCGACGATGTCCTGCGCCGTGATCACGCCTGTTTCAATCGGGATTTTGATCTCTCCGATGTGCCCGACGGTGGTGTCGAGGCTGTCGACAAAGAGGCGCGCGCGGGTCAGGGCGGTGTCGTCCACTTCGCGCATATCAGGGCGATAGGCGCCGATCAGATCGATATGCTGCCCAGGTCGCAGCCACTCACCGAGGATCAGAGGATTTGTGGACATGGTGGCAGAGGTCACGATATCAGCCGCGCGCACCGCCGCTTCCAGATCTTCAGCGACGGCGAGGCCGGGGATCGTTTCCGCCATCGCGCGTGCCTTTGCGGTCGTCCGGTTCCAGACCGTGAATGTCGCCTGGGGAAAGGCGGCACGATAGGCCGCGTGCAGCCCATGCGCCTGCGTCCCCGCGCCCACAATCAGGATGTTCTTGCTATCGGGACGCGCCAGCCGTCTGGCTGCCAGCAGGCTGTCGCCCGCGGTTTTCCACTTTGTGACCAGATGGAAATCGATGATCGCCTGCAATCCCCCGTCGGCGTCCGAAAATAGCATCACGCCGCCGTTGATGGAGGACGCCCCTTTGGCGGTGTTTCCGGGAAAGATCGTGGCGGATTTCACTGCAAGACCCAGCCCATCAATCCATGCCGCGCGGTTCAGCAGCGTGTCGGGATCGCGATACAGAAATGTATCGGCAATCTCCGCTTTCGGCAGCAGGTGCCCAGCGGCAAGGGCGTCGGTAAGGGCGATCCAATCCAGCCGGGCCTCGCCCGCGTCAAAGGGAACAACAGGTACGCTCATTGCGCCTCCGCCTGTGTCAGCAATCCGGCGGCGACCAGCCTGTCCGCCCATCCTTGCGGACCCTCAAAGAGATGGGTCTGCCAGCCGTATGTCTCCGCGATGCGAATGTTGTCGGTGCGGTCATCTGTAAAGATCAGATCGGTTCCGGAGAGACCTGAGGTTTCTTCGACACGCCGGTAGATCTCCGGGTCGGGTTTGGTCACGCGCATGTGGCCGGAGATGAAATCGCGGTCGAACTCACGCAGGAACGGGTAATGCATGGCCGCGAAATCATAGCTGTCGATCCCGAAATTGGTCAGCGAAAACACAGGCACGCCCTTGGCCTGCAGGGTCTTCATCAGCCGCACGGAATGATCGATCACAGGGGTCGCCATTTCAATCCAGCGGTCATGCCACATGCGGATTTCATCGCGCCACGCAGGGGTCGCATCGGCCTGCGCATAGATGGTTTTGGCGAAAGGTTCGCCGCGGTCGACCAGCTCGTTCATGCCGTGCAGATCGACCTGCGCAAACATCGCGCGCCTGCGGTCCTCGCCGATCACCGCGTCGTAAAACCGCTCCGGTTGCCATTCGATCAGCACATTGCCGATGTCAAAAATCACCGCTTTTGGTTGCATGCAGCACCTCGCCCTTCAGGCCTTTCGGATGGTTGATTTCGCGCTGCGCAAGGCCCGCTCCAACGCGTCCAGAAAACGGGACCGATCGGCCTTTGTAAAGCCTTTGCCGCCGCCCTGGCGAAAGGGGTCGGCGGCGCGCAGATCAGCCATCAGATCACGCGTGGCCAGCACATTGCCGATATTCGCCGCCGTCAGCGGCTCGCCGTTATGCTTGAGCACCTGCGCGCCCGCTTCCACACATTTTGCGGCCAGTGGGATGTCGCCCGTCACCACGACGTCACCGGGGCCGCAGCGCTCCGCGATCCACATATCGGCGACGTCCGGGCCGTCCGGCACGATGACTGTTTCCACAAGCGGGTTCTGCGAGGGCCTCAGGCCGCCGTTCGAGACGACAAACATCTGCACACGGTGTCGCGTGGCGACCTTTTCGGCCTCGGCTTTGACGGGGCAGGCATCCGCATCGATGTAGAGCGCGGTCATGCGTAGAGCGCATCCGCATGGAAGGCCACGTGTTCCTCCATGAAGGTGGAGACAAAGAAGTAGCTGTGATCATAGCCGGGTTGCAGCCGTAGTGTCGCCTGTTGCCGCCGGGCCGCGACGGCCTGCGCCAGGGCTTCGGGTTTCAGCAGATCGATGAACTGGTCATTGGTGCCGGTGTCGATCAGGATCGGCCCGTCAAACCCCTTCTCCTGCATCAGCAGCGTGGCATCGTGACCGGCCCATTTGGTTTCATCACTGCCAAGATAGGCGGACAGCTGTTTGCGACCCCAGTCGCTGGCCGTTGGGTTGGAAATCGGGGCAAATGCCGATACGGACCGGTAACGCCCCGGCAGGGCCATCGCCATGGTCAGCGCGCCGTGCCCGCCCATCGAATGGCCGGTGATGGCTTGCCGCGACATATCCAGATCGAAATTGCGTTCCAGCAGCTTTGGCAGCTCTTCGGTCACATAGTCCCACATCTGAAAATGCGGTGCCCAAGGCGTTTCGGATGCATTGACATAGAAGCCCGCGCCCTGACCCAGATCATAGGCGTCGTCATCGGCCACACCCTCACCGCGCGGCGAGGTGTCGGGAAAGACCAGCGCAATGCCCTGCTCCGCAGCCCAGGCCTGAGCGCCAGCTTTGACCATGGCGTTTTCATGGGTACAGGTGAGGCCGGAAAGATACCACAGCAGCGGCACCGGGCCGTCCTTGGCTTCCTGCGGCACAAAAAGCCCGAAGGTCATATCACAAGCGCAGCTTGTCGAGGGGTGAGAATAGACGCCCTGTGTGCCGCTGAAACAGGCGTTTTCCGAAATGGTTTCCATGACAGGCTCCTCATGCTGGTCCTCTGTTGGCTACCCCGCGCGTGCCGAGGCGGCAAGCGTTTTGGTCAGCCGGGCGCCACCAGTGCGATAATCCCGCTGACCGTGAGAATGCTGATTGCGGTGGAGACGAGGATTGCGGCGGAAACGCGATGCGGTGCCACGCCGTAGTGCTGCGCCAGGATATAGACGTTGCCTGCCACGGGCAGCGCGGCGGCGGCGATGATCACGGCCGCGAAATAGGGGTCGGCGGGAAAGAGATAGAGCACGCCGATGGCCACGAAGAGCGGATGCAGCCCCAGTTTGCAGAAGGTCAGCCACCCGGCAATGTGCAGGCGCTCGGCGGATTTGGTAGCAAGCGATGCGCCGATGGCAAAAAGCGCCCCCGGTGTTGCCGCAGCCCCCAGAATGGCGAGGAATTCATTGGCAGGGGCGGGAATCGGCAGATCGAAGAATGACCACATCAGCCCCACGACAATCGCAACGATCATCGGGTTTTTGACAAGCCCAAGCCCGACGGTGCGAAAGATACCGAAGTTCAGCCGCCCATCGCGCGATCCGGTGATCAGAATGACGATGAGGCTGGAAAAGACGATCAGATCAACGGCCAGCGCCATCATCACCGGGCCAATCGCGGCCTCGCCCATCAACAGGGTCAGCATGGGCACGCCCAGAAACCCAACGTTGCCAATGGCCGCGCATTGCGCCTCGACCGCGGTGGTGGCCACGTCAAGTTTGCGCAGATATCCCACAAGCGTTGCGATCAGATAGACCGCCATGGTGCCCGCGAGATAGCCCGCTACAAGATTCGGGTCCCAGACGTCTTCAAGGGACAGATTGGCCGAAAACCGAAAGAGCATGGCCGTCAGGGCAAAGTAGAAAACGAATTTCGTGAGATAGGCGGTGGCTTCTTCGGTGAAAAACCGGGTGTACCCGGCCCAGTACCCCAATCCGATCAGTGCAAAAAAGGGGACAGTCTTGAAAAAGATTTCAACCATGATCGGGTGTTAGAGCGAACCGCCGGGCAGCGCAAGCTACCCCGACCCGATCAGAACACCCGCCGCAAACACAAGCGCCCCGCCCAGCACGACCTGCAGGGTTGCGCGCCAGAACGGCGTATCCATATAGCGGTTTTGGATCCACGCGATGGCCCAAAGCTCCACGAACACAACAGCGATGGCGATGACCGTCGCGGTCCAGAAATCCGTGATGAGATAGGGCAGCGCGTGGCCCAAACCGCCGATCGTTGTCATGATCCCCGATGCAAACCCTCGTTTGATGGGCGAGCCACGACCAGACAGCTGCCCATCATCAGACGCGGCCTCGGTGAAGCCCATAGAGATACCGGCGCCGACAGAGGCCGCGAGGCCCACAAGGAAGGTCGTCCAGGTGTCCTGTGTGGCGAAGGCGGTGGCAAAAATCGGCGCCAGCGTGGAGACGGAGCCGTCCATCAGACCGGCGAGGCCCGGTTGCACCCATGTCAGCAGGAATTGCCGGTGCGCGGCTTCTTCTTCACTCTGGCGGGTTTCCGGATCGAGGTGTTTGGCCTCCAGACCTTCTGCTATCGCGTGATGCGCGGCCTCTGCTGCTGCGAGGTCGCCCAGCAGTTTTCGTGTCGCCGCATCTGTCGCAGCCGCCGCGGCGGTCACATAGAATTGCTCGGCTTCGCGTTCCATCGCTTCGGCTTCGGCGCGGATGCGGTCCAGCCCCAGGTTTTCGATCAGCCAGACCGGTCGACGCTGATAGTATCCTGCCACATGCTCACGGCGGATCAGGGGGATCACATCGCCGAAACGGTCCCGATGCAGGTCAATCAGCCGTTGCCTGTGTTGATCTTCCTCCCGCGCCATATCTTCGAAAATATGGGCGGAATCGGGAAATTCGTGCCGCAGAGTTTCCGCGTAGCCGCGATAAATGCGTGCGTCGTCTTCTTCTGACGAGATCGCGAGGGCAAGGACTTCCTGTTCGCTCAAATCACGGAACCGCTTGCGGGCAAAGGAAAAACGCATGGATCGAACCTCTAGTTTAGAATGATTCTAATGCAACTATGTCTATGGGACAACCGGCCTATGCAATGGTTTTTGGGAATTTGCTTGGAACTGAACAGTTCGGTTTATATTGTTGTGGCGTACATCCGGGGGCGCCATGACATCCACAGCCGAAATGATCCGCAAGGGGCGCAAGTTCGATCAGGTGCTCGAAGGCGCGCGGCGGGTCTTTATGGCGGATGGGTTTGAAGGCGCCAGCGTTGACGAAATCGCGCGGGTGGCCAATGTTTCCAAGGCGACGCTCTACAGCTACTTTCCCGACAAGCGGTTGTTGTTCCTTGAGGTCGCGACGACCGAATGCCAAAGACAATCCCGCGATGCGTTGGACAGCATCGATATGGAGGCAGAGCCTCGTGAGGTGCTGCAACAGACCGGGCAACATTTCCTACGCTTCATCACATCCAAGTTCGGACAGCAGATTTTCCGAATCTGCGTGGCGGAATCGGATCGGTTCCCGGAGCTGGGGCAGAAGTTCTACAATTCCGGTCCCGCGGTGTTCCGGGCCGAGATGGCGGCGTATTTCGACCGGGCCGTTGCGCGCGGGCAGTTGCGCATCGAAGATCGTATTCTGGCGGCAGATCAGTTTGGCGAACTTTGCAAGGCAGATGTCTGGCCGCGTCTGATTTTCGGCATGACCAAAGTCGTGACGCCTGCCGAGATTGATCGGGTCGTCAATGGGGCGGTCAGAACATTCATGGCGCGTTACGGCGTCTAAGGGTCGCTGCAACCTGTATTTCTCACGTTTCTTTCGCATGCAAGTCAGCTAATCAAATCCGGTACTCCTGTTATTCTAAGACTAACGGCCTGCACCTGCGGGGGTTTTTACCGGCATGATTTTTCCGCGTGCATTCGCGTGACGCACAGCGCCCCAACCCCTCACCGGGAACCCTCCAACGCTGCAAGACCGATCTGAAGAAATGCACGATTCAGAAACGCGCTTGCCAAATTTAGAACGATCCAGTAGTTATTTGGAACGATCCAAAATAGGAACGCGAATCGTGAACTGGATATTTGTCGGCGCCAGCACAATTGCTGCGCAATACATGATTGGCGCCGTCAGAGCGCAAGCTGGTCAGGACGTGGTCTGGGCTGTCAGCGGATCTCCGGATCGGGTGGCAGGCTGGGCGGAACGCCACGTAATCCCAAACGCGACAACAGATCTGGCGGAAGCATTGGCAGATCATGACGCTTCGGCCGTCTATATTTCCTCAACCAACGAAAAGCACTTCGCACAGGCGATGGCAGCGATCTCATCCGGTAAACATGTGCTGTGTGAAAAGCCGCTGGCTCTGAATCAGGCAGATGCGCTCGAAATGGTTGCCGCAGCGCGAGACGCCGGGGTGATCTTTGGCACCAACCACCATCTTCGGTGTTCGGGGACACATCGCGCAATACGCGACCTGATTGCCTCCGGCAGGATCGGCAAGGTTCTATCGCTGCGCGTTCATCACGCGGTGCATTTGCCGCCCAACCTGCAGGGGTGGCGGATCAATGACGCCGCCGCAGGAGGTGGTGTGATCCCGGATATCACGGTGCACAACGCCGATGTGGCGCGGTTCCTGCTGGGCGAAGACCCGAAATGCGTTGTCGCGCAGATGGCGTCTTCGGGCATGGGCGAGGGCGTCGAGGATTCCGCGATGTCTGTCTGGGCGATGCCGTCAGGCGCCATGGTGATGTCGCATGAAAGCTTCACGCATAGATTTGCGGGCAACGGGCTGGAAGTGCATGGAGAGACCGGCTCCATCTTCGCGCAAAGCGTGATGACGCAGGAGCCGGTTGGATCGGTTGAGTTGGTCACGGAGGACGGTCGTGAAACTATCTCCTGTTCTCCGCATTCGCTCTACGCGCAGGGGGTAAGCGATTTCACCAAGGCCACATTGGGGGAGGGCCGTCCGGCGGCGGATGGGATCGATGGAGTCAAGTCGCTCACCGTCGCGTTGGCCGTTCGCGAGGCCGCGCGCACCGGCAAACGGATGGATGTCGACTATGAGGGCGTGTCGTGAGCAAACTTGTCTCCGCAGCCGAGGCCGTAGCCCGTATTCCGGACAATGCCGTTGTCACCGTCTCGTCGTCGTCATCGCTGGGCTGCCCTGATCTTGTGCTCAAAGCCATCGGCGCGCGCTTCGATGCCGAGGCGCATCCGCGCAACATCACCTCCCTGCACCCGATCGCGGCGGGTGACATGTATGGCGTCAAGGGCATGGACTATCTGGCCAAGGATGGGCTGCTGACACGGGTGCTGGCCGGGTCCTACCCCTCGGGACCCTCCAGCCTTGAGATGCCCGAGATTTGGAAAATGATCGTGGAGGACCGCGTGGCGGCATACAACGTGCCGTCGGGCATCATGTTCGACATGCACCGCGAAGCGGCCGCGCGCCGTCCCGGGGTCCTGACGCAGATCGGTCTGGAAACCTTCGTGGATCCGGTGCGGCAGGGCTGTGCGATGAACGAAAGCGGCGCGGCAGAGCCTATCGTTTCGCGGGTCGAATTCGCGGGTGACACCTGGTTGCACTTCCCGAATGTCGTGCCGAACGTCTGTATCCTGCGGGCCACGACCGCCGACGCGCGCGGAAACCTCACCTATGAGCACGAGGGCGCTTATCTGGGCGGGCTGGAGCAGGCGATCTGTGTGCGCAATCACGGTGGTCTGGTGATCGCACAGGTCGAACGGGCGACGGCGGTGGGCAGCCTGCGCCCACATGATGTGCGGGTGCCGGGGCATCTGGTCGATGTGGTGGTGCTTGATCCGGATCAGAAGCAAACTTGCGAAACGCCCTATGATCCTGCGATTTCGGGCCAGATCATGCGGCCCTGGGACAGCTTCGCCCATGCTGAGCATGGCGTCGAAAAGATCATTGCCCGGCGCGCCGCACAGGAGCTGCGCTCTGGCATGACGGCCAATCTCGGCTTTGGGATCAGCGCGATGGTGCCGCGTATCCTGCTGGAGGAGGGCCACCCCAACGCGGTCACCTGGGCCATCGAACAGGGGGCTGTCGGCGGCGTGCCCCTGACCGGGTTTGCCTTTGGCTGTGCCTCGAACGCGGATGCTTTTGTGCCCTCACCCCAGCAGTTCATCTACTTTCAGGGTGGCGGATTTGACGTGTCCTTTCTATCCTTCCTTGAGGTTGATCTGCAGGGCAATGTGAACGTCTCGAAATTGGGGAAAAAGCCTTATCTTACTGCGGGTTGCGGTGGCTTTGTGGACATCACCGCGCGGGCAAAGAAAATCGTGTTTTCGGGCTGGTTTGAGGCCGGGGCGGAGATCGATTTGAGCGAGAACGGCATCAAAGTCACCAAGCCCGGGCGGTTCACTAAAATGGTCGATGAGGTGGAGCATGTCACTTTTTCTGGCGACCGTGCGCGGGCCTTGGGGCAGGATGTACTTTACGTCACCGAGCGCTGCGTGATCAGGCTGGCGGAGGAGGGGCTCATCGCGACTGAGATCATGCCGGGCATTGATGCACAGCGGCATATCGTTGCGGCGTCCTCGGGTCGTGTGCAGGTTGCGGAGAATGCCAAAGCGATGCCCAAATCGCTGCTTGGCGCGCACCCTATGGGGATGACGCTATGAGCGACGTCCAGCTCCATATCGACGGTGATGTTGCCGTGCTCACCCTGCAAAACCCCGATAAGCTGAACGCGCTGACAACGCAGATGCTGGAGGCTCTGGATGCGCATCTGACACAGATTGAACGGGATACTACGCTGCGCTGTGTTATTCTGACGGGAACCGGTCGCCGCGCTTTCTGCTGTGGTGCGGATATCGCCGCTTGGGGCCATCTGAGCCCGAGCGCGTTTGCCCGTCATTGGGTCCGCGACGGGCACCGTATTTTTGATCGTTTGGCGCGCCTTTCCATGCCGACGATTGCCGCGCTGAATGGTCATGCCTTTGGCGGTGGCCTGGAACTCGCGAGCGCCTGCGATATCCGCGTGATGGTGCCAGGTGCGACGCTTGCACTACCCGAAGCGCGCGTTGGGATCGTACAAGGCTGGTCCGGCACGCAGCGTGTTTTGCGCCTCTTCCCGGAACCTGTGGTCAAGGAGATGGCGCTTTTCGGGCGGCGTATCCCGGCGGAGCGCGCGGTGGCGCTTGGGTATGTGGCCGAAATCGCCGACGATGCGCTGGCTGCTGCACAAGAGATTGCAGTCTCCCTTGGCGCGCTGTCACCCCGCGCCGTGGAGGTGTCGAAATATATGCTGCACGCCGCGACGGGCGAGGACCGCGCCGCCATGGTCGAAGCCTTGGGCAGCGCCGCCATTGCCGCCAGCGATGATCGTGTTGAAGGCGTAACCGCCTTTCTCGACAAACGCCCCCCGAAGTTTTCAGGACAGTGAAATCATGAAAGACCTCACCATCCTTCCCGCCATCGCCGCCGAGCTGCCCAAAATATTTGAGGGCCGTCACCTGATTGATGGCGTCTGGTCTGCCAGCGCAGATGCGCAGGTGTTTGAGCGGGTGTCGCCCTCGCATGGTGTGGTGGTCAGCCGATCTGCAAAGGGTGGCGTCGCGGAATGCGAGGCGGCGATCACCGCGGCGCGCAACGCTTTCGATGCCGGGCGCTGGAGCCGCCTATCCGGCAAGGACCGCGCGACTGTGCTGCTGCGGGTTGCGGCGCTTATCGAAGCCAATGTGGACCGCATCGCGGTTCAGGAAACGCTGGAAAGCGGCAAGCCGATCACGCAGTCGCGCGGCGAGGTGTCCGGTGCCGCAGATCTCTGGCGCTATGCCGCATCGCTTGCCCGCACGATGCATGGCGACAGCCACAACTCGTTGGGCGATGACATGCTGGGTATGGTTCTGAAGGAACCGATTGGCGTGGTGTCGATCATCACCCCTTGGAACTTCCCGTTCTGGATTCTGAGCCAGAAACTGCCCTTTGCCCTGGCTGCTGGCTGTACGGTGGTTGTGAAACCGTCCGAGGTCACGCCTTCCTCCACCGTGATGATGGGCGAGCTGTTGGTCGAGGCTGGCCTGCCAGCGGGCGTTTGTAACATCGTTCTGGGCTTCGGCGCGCCGGTCGGCAGCCTGATGTCCACCCACGAAGACGTGGATATGGTAACCTTCACCGGCTCCACGGCTGTGGGCAAGAGGATCACGCAAGCGGCGTCCGGCACGTTGAAAAAGGTGGCACTTGAGCTGGGTGGCAAGAATGCGCAGGTGATCTTTCCCGATGCCGATCTTGAGGATGCCGCCGATGCCGTGGTTTTTGGCGCCTATTTCAACGTTGGCCAATGCTGCAACGCGTCGAGCCGGATCATCGTCCACGAAGATATCGCATCTTCATTTGTGGAATGGGTCGTTGCCCTGTCGCGCGCTGTGTCATTCGGCGATCCGCTTGATCCCGAAACACAGGTTGGCGCGATTGTAACGCCGGACCACAACGACAAGATCGACGGGTATGTAAAAGACGCCATCGCTGCGGGCGCCAGGGTGGAGTTGGGCGGTCATACGTTCGATGTCCCCGGCTTGGGCGATCAGTTTTACCAACCAACCATCCTCAGCAACGTCTCTCCGGATATGCCGATTGCGCGCGCCGAGGTTTTTGGCCCGGTGCTGACGGTTTTGACTTTCAGGACGCTCGATGAGGCCATCGCTTTGACCAATGACACATCCTATGGGCTGTCTGCCGGGGTGTGGAGCGAGAACGTTCATACCTGTCTCGAGTTTGCACGGCGCGCCGAGGCGGGTACAGTTTGGACAAACACCTGGATGGACGGTTATCCGGAACTGGCCTTTGGCGGGATGAAGCAATCCGGTCAGGGTCGGGAAATCGGGCGCTACGGATTTGACGAATTCCTTGAGGTGAAATCGGTTGTGATGCGTGTGGGACGCACGCGCGCGCCTTGGGTGAAGACACGTGAAAAAAGCGTGTGAAGACAATGTTACGCGATAAGGGAGGATACCAAATGCGTGTACTATTGAAAACGAAGGCTGCTGTTGTGGCGGTGTTGATGGCATCTACCACCATGGGGGCGGCGGAGGATGTAGAAGTCCTGCACTGGTGGACATCGGGCGGTGAAGCTGCGGCCCTGAACGTGCTGAAACAGGACCTTGAAGGTCAGGGCATTGGCTGGACCGATATGCCGGTCGCGGGGGGCGGCGGCGAGCAGGCGATGACCGTGCTGCGTGCGCGGGTGACTGCGGGCAATGCGCCGACCGCCGTGCAAGGACTGGGATTTGATATTCTGGACTGGGGCAATCAGGGATCGCTGGCAAACCTCAATGACGTCGCCGCCAAAGAAGGCTGGGACGATGTGGTGCCGGATGCGCTCAAGTCCTTTGCGAAAGTGGACGGCAAATGGGTTTCCGCGCCCGTGAACGTGCATTCGACCAACTGGGTCTGGGCCAACAAGGCGGTGCTGGATGCCAATGGCATTGCCGTGCCGACCTCATGGGAGGAGTTCACCGCCGCGCTGGAAACGCTGAAGGCTGCGGGTGTCACACCCATTGCCCACGGTGGCCAGGCCTGGCAGGACGCGACCGTCTTTGACGCGGTTGCCATGTCTGTGCTGGGGCCGGATGGGTACAAGGCTGCCTTCATCGACCTCGATGAAGAGACGCTTGGTTCGGACGGCATGAAAGAAGCCTTCGACCGCATGGCGGTGATCCGTGCGAATGTTGATGACAATTTCTCGGGCCGGGATTGGAACCTTGCCACGGCGATGGTGATCAACGGCGAAGCGGGCTTCCAGATGATGGGGGACTGGGCCAAGGGGGAATTCCTGAATGCCGATAAGGTCCCGGGCGAGGATTTCCTCTGCTTCCGCTTCCCCGGCACCGCGGATCAGGTCACGTTCAACGCCGACCAGTTCATGATGTTCGACCAGGGTGGCGCGGTATCTGCGGAACAGGCCGCGCTGGCCTCCGCGATCCTGTCGCCATCCTTCCAGTCGGCATTCAATGTCGTCAAAGGGTCGGTGCCCGCGCGCACAGATGTCAGTGACGCGGATTTTGATGCCTGCGGCAAACAGGGCATGAAGGACCTTGCCGCAGCAGCAGCCTCGGGCAACCTTTTCGGGTCGATGGCCCATGGTCATGCGGCGCCCGCCTCGGTGAAGAACGCGATCTATGACGTGGTCACAGCGCATTTCAACGGCGAATACGACAGCGAAACCGCTGTCGAAGAGCTGGTGGATGCGGTTTCGATCGCCAAGTGATCCTCCCGGTGGGGTGGCGCAATCTGTTGCCCCACCGCCTTGCGCGCCCGCCGCGTAAAACAATCCCGTCTCACAAGGAGGGCGCGTGATGGCTCATACAGCCGACGCGGATTTCAAGACACGCCTGCAGAATTGGATTCCCAAGCTGGTGTTGTCGCCATCGATTGCGATGATGCTGGTCTTTGTCTACGGCTTCATCCTGTTTTCGGTCTACCTGTCCTTCACCGACAGCCGCCTGCTGCCGAGCTACGGCTGGGTGGGCCTTGAGAATTATTCCAAGCTCTGGCGTCTCAGCCATTGGGAAGTCTCGCTCAAGAACATGGGCATTTTTGCGGGTCTCTACATCGTGATCTGCACCAGCATTGGCCTCGGTCTGGCGATCTTCCTTGATCAGAAAATCCGCGGCGAAGGCCTGCTGCGCCCCATCTATCTCTATCCCATGGCGCTCAGCTTCATCGTGACCGGAACCGCGTGGAAATGGTTTCTGGATCCGGGCATCGGCCTTGAAAACGTCATGCACACCTGGGGTTGGGAGAGCTTCGAATTCAACTGGATCAAGGACCGGAATTTCGCCATCTACACCGTGGTGTTGGCCGCCGTCTGGCAGACCAGCGGCTTCGTCATGGCGATGTTTTTGGCGGGCTTGCGCGGCATCGACAATGAAATCCTCAAAGCCGCACAGATGGACGGGGCCAGCAACTGGAACCTCTACCGGCGGATCATCATCCCGCAACTGCGCCCCGCCTTCCTGTCAGCTTTTGTGATCCTGTCGCATCTGGCAATCAAGACCTTCGATCTGGTGATCGCGCTGACGGGCGGCGGGCCGGGGCGGGCCACGGAATTGCCTGCGACCTTCATGTATTCCTATACCTTCACGCGAAACCAGATGGGGATCGGCGCGGCCTCTGCCACGATCATGCTGATGACCATCGCCGCCATCATGATCCCCTACCTCTATTCCGAACTGCGGGAGAAGCGCTGATGTCTGTCGCCTCCCAGGATACCGCCATCCGCACCGGTCGGGTCACGCGCACGCTGATCTATGTGGTACTCATTCTCTTTGCGCTCTTCTACATGCTGCCGCTCTACGTGATGGTGGTGAATTCGGTGAAACCGCTCTCCGAGATCACCGGCGGCGGCATGATGAACCTGCCGCGCGAGTTTACGCTGGAGCCCTGGTTCAAGGCCTGGTCTTCCGCTCAGATCGGGGTCGAGCCCACCGGGCTGTCGCCCTATTTCTGGAACTCTATCAAGATGGTGGTGCCAGCGGTTGCAATCTCGACCGTGCTGGGCGCGCTCAATGGCTACGTGCTGACGAAATGGCGGTTCAAATACGATACCATCATTTTCGGCCTGATGCTCTTTGCCTGCTTCATCCCCTTTCAGATCGTGCTGATCCCGATGGCGCGCATGCTGGGCCTGATGGGTCTGGCTGGAACCACCTGGGGGCTGGCGCTGGTGCATGTGGTTTACGGCATCGGCTTCACAACACTCTATTTCCGCAACTACTACGCGGTTTTCCCGACAGAACTGATCCGCGCGGCGCAGATCGACGGGGCGGGGTTCTTCCAGATCTTCTGGCGCATCCTCTTGCCGTCCTCGGGACCGATCGCGGTAGTGTCGATCATCTGGCAATTCACCAACATCTGGAATGACTTCCTTTTTGGCGCCTCCTTTGCCGGGGCCGACAGTCAACCGATGACGGTGGCGCTCAACAATCTGGTGCAGGCCTCGCACGGCGTAAAGGAATACAACGTTCATTTCGCCGGGGCGATCCTGGCCGCCATGCCAACGCTGCTCGTCTACATCGTGGCCGGACGGTATTTCGTCCGCGGCCTGATGGCGGGTTCTGTGAAGGGGTGAGGGATGGCTTTGCATCATAAGAAGACAGGCGCCAGTGGCGCGTTACAAGAGCCGAACACACGGGGCAATCGCGCCGCGCCGGGCAATCTGAAGGATTGAGACGATGGGTTTTCTCGACATCGACAATACGACAAAGGCCTATGGCAGTGTCGAAGTGCTGCACAACGTCGACATTTCCGTGCAGGAGGGCGAGTTTCTGGTGCTCGTCGGCCCTTCGGGCTGCGGCAAGTCCACGCTGCTGAACATGATCGCCGGGCTGGAGGAGATCACCAGTGGCGAAATCCGCATCAAGGATCAGATCATGAACGGGGTGCACCCGTCCAAGCGGAATATCGCGATGGTGTTCCAGAGCTATGCGCTCTACCCGAACATGACCGTGGGCCAGAACATCACCTTCGGGCTGGAGATGCATGGCACGCCCAAACCGGAACGCGAAAAGGCGATGCATGAGGTCGCCAAGCTGCTGCAGATCGAACAATTGTTGGACCGTAAACCGGGGCAATTGTCGGGCGGCCAGCGGCAGCGCGTTGCCATGGGGCGGGCGCTGGTACGCAACCCGGATGTCTTTCTCTTCGATGAACCCCTGTCCAACCTCGACGCCAAACTGCGCGTCGACATGCGCACCGAGATCAAGAAGCTGCACCAGAATCTGGGGACCACGATTGTCTATGTCACGCATGATCAGATCGAGGCGATGACGCTATCGACACGCATCGCGGTGATGAACGGCGGCTATGTGCAACAGCTGGGCACGCCGCAGGAGATCTACGACAGCCCGGCGAATATCTTTGTGGCGACCTTCATGGGCTCACCGGCGATGAACGTCATCCCGGCGACGGTGCGCATGCAAAACGGTGTGCCGCAGGCGGAGATTTCCCTGCATGATGACAGCAAGTCGCTCCTGCCCTTCAGTCAGGCCAATCTCGCCGCATGGAAGGGTAAGGACATCCTGTTGGGCATTCGTCCGGAAACCATCACGGACATTGATGGCGCAGACCGGAAATCATCAAATATTGCCCAGATGACCAATCGGATCGTGGTCACGGAACCTGCCGGCTCCGATACGTTTGTTTCAATGCAACTGGGTGGCAAGGACGTGATCGCGCGGATGCGGTCCGATGCTGAAGTGCGCGCGGGACAGGATTTTGAATTTGCCGTTAACATGGAAAAAGCTGTGGCCTTTGACCCACAGTCCGAAGACCGCATCGCGCCCTGATGCAGCCGGATGTCATCATAATCGGATCGGGCATGGGCGGTGCCACACTGGCCGCTGCACTGGCCCCGAGCGGTCGCCGCATTCTGATCCTGGAGCGTGGCGAAACCCTGCAACCGTCGCCTGCGGATCGGGATGCGCGTGCCATCTTCGAGGCAGGTGTTTTTCGACCGGACGAGCAATGGCTGGATGGATCAGATCAACCTTTCAGCCCGGGAAATTACTATTGTGTTGGGGGCAATTCCAAATTCTACGGCGCGGTGTTGATCCGGTATCGGGAAGCGGATTTCGCAAGTATTCAGCATCGCAGGGGCAGCACCCCGGGCTGGCCGATTTCGTATCGCGATCTGGAACCCGATTATCTGGCGGCTGAGCATCTCTATGAAGTGCGGGGCACCACTGGCGAAGACCCAACAGAGCCACCGCGGTCGGGAAGGTATCTCCATGGGCCAGTCGCCGATGAACCAGATATTTCGAAACTGCGCCAACGGTTGAAAATCGCGGGCCTTACCCCCGCGTCCTTGCCGCTGGGCGTCGATATCGACCGCTGGTTGGCGGCGGGGCAAGATCCCTGGGATGCTCATCCCGACACCTGCGGTGGCAAGATGGATGCGGAGACCATCGCCATCAAGCAAGCGTTGGAACACGCGAATGTGGAGTTGCGAACGGGCTGCCAGGTCTCGGGATTGTCCGTTGGCGACGATGGGCGCATCTCGGGTGTGACCTGCATGATGCAGGGGAAAGTACAGACCGTTACAGCGCCCACCGTCGTTGTTTCGGCCGGGGCGGTGCAGACGGCGGCCCTGCTGCTGGCCTCGGCGAATGACAATCACCCAACCGGTCTGGCCAATAGGTCCGGTCAGGTGGGCCGCAATTTCATGAACCACAATTGCTCAGCGCTCATGGCGCTGCACCCGCTGCAAAAGAACCGGGCGATCTATCAGAAAACGCTGATGATCAACGACTTTTACCTCTCGGATGGGCAAGGCGGCATGCCCTTGGGGAATGTGCAATTGCTGGGCAAGATTTCCGCCCCGATCCTGACCGCGGCCTCCCCCTTGCCAACCTGGCTTGCCCGTCTGATCGCAGCGCGGTCCTTCGACTTCTATGCCATGTCCGAGGACCTACCCCATCCAGACAGCCGCGTGACGCTCAAAGACGGGCAAATCAAGCTCAACTGGCAGCGATCCAATTGGGCAGCGCATGAAGCCTTGGTTGCCACGCTCAAGACATATCTGCGCAAGGCCGGACTTCCGATTGTCCTGTCGCGCGCTTTTGATCGGCGCACGCCCTCGCATCAATGCGGCACCGCACGCATGGGGCATGACCCGGACACCAGCGTGGTCGACACCTTCTGCCGCAGTCACGATCACCCCAATCTTTTCATCGTTGACGCCTCGGTGCTGCCGACATCCGCCGCGGTGAACCCGGCGCTGACGATTGCGGCGCTGGCGCTGCGCAGCGCCAGCCACATCACCGAAACGGAGTTCGCAGCATGAGTAAGATTGCGCTGGTCACCGGCGGGCAACAGGGTATTGGGCTTGGCATTGTCGAACAACTTATCGCGGCCAACTACCGGGTTGCCATCGCATCGCGGTCTCCCGGCGATACGCCGATTGTGCAATCTGCCTTGGACAAATTTGGCAGTGCCGCGCGTTATTTTCAGCATGATGTTTCGGAGATCGGGCATGTTCCCGCGTTGCTCAATCGGGTGGAGGAGGCGTTTGGCCCTGTGACCACGCTGATCAGCAATGCGGGCGTCGGCGCCCCGGTGCGCGGTGATATGCTCGATCTCGCGCCGGAAAACTGGGATTTTGTTCTCGATGTCAACCTGCGCGGCGCGTTCTTTTTGGCGCAGGCCGTGGCCAAGCGCATGTTGGCAACACCTTCGGAAAGCTACCGTTCCATCAGCTTCATCACCTCGGTCAGCGCGGCCATGGTGTCGACGGAGCGCGCGGAATACTGCGTGTCCAAAGCCGGTGCCGCGATGATGTCGGAGCTTTTCGCGGTGCGTCTGGCCCCGCATGGCATCGGTGTGTTCGAGCTGCGTCCCGGCATCATCGAGAGCGAAATGACCGCCGGTGTGCGTGACAAATACACGGCGCGCATTGAAGACGGTCTGGTGCCTGCCCGGCGTTGGGGGCTGCCGCAGGATATCGGGGAAATCGTTCTGGCCGTGGCTGAGGGGCAGATGCGGTTTGCCAATGGCGCCTGCATTCCGGTGGATGGCGGTCTGTCCATCGCGCGCCTGTAGAGAAATGCGATGACCGAAGGATATGATTTCATCATCATCGGCGGCGGGTCTGCAGGGTCCGTGATTGCGGCCCGCCTGAGCGAAGACGCGAATGTGCGTGTGCTGCTGCTGGAGGCGGGAGGGCGGGATCGGCATCCGTTTTACCACCTGCCTGCCGGGTTCGCCAAGATGACCAAGGGCATCGGCAGCTGGGGGTGGACCACCACTCCGCAGCGCCACATGCAGGGCAAGGTGTTCACCTACACGCAGGCAAAGGTCATCGGCGGTGGGTCGGCGATCAATGCCCAGATCTACACCCGCGGTGCTGCGCAGGATTATGATGAATGGCGTCAGCTGGGGTGCGAGGGCTGGAGCTTCGCCGATGTGCTGCCCTATTTCAAAAAATCCGAAGACAATGATGCCTTTGACAATGAATTTCATGGTCAGGGCGGTCCCCTTGGTGTGAGCAAGCCAGCGGCGCCTTTGCCGATTTGCGATGCCTATATCGCGGCGGCGGGCCAGTTGGGCATTCCGGAAAACAAGGATGTAAACGGCGCGCGTCAGGATGGTGCCGGGTACTATCAATTGACGCAACGCCATGCGCGCCGGTCCTCGGCGGCAATGGCCTTTCTGGCGCCAAACAGGGATCGTGCGAACCTGACCGTGCGCACGGGGGCTCAGGTGCGGCGCATCCTGTTCCACGCCGGGCGCGCGACCGGTGTTGAATTGGAGGACGGCAGCCGGGTTTTGGCGGATCGAGAGGTGATCCTGTCCTCGGGCGCTATCGGCTCGCCAAGACTTTTGCAGCTGTCCGGCGTCGGACCTGCGGATGAGCTGCGCGCGCTTGGCATCGAGGTTGTTCTTGACCAGCCCAATGTGGGTGCGAACCTGCAGGATCACCTCGATCTCTACGCGATTTGTGAGGTGACCGGCCCGCACACCTACGACCGCTTTGCCAAGCCGCATCTTTCTGCGCTGGCCGGGCTGCAATATTTTTTCACCCGCAGGGGGCCGGTGGCGTCTAGCCTCTTTGAAACAGGGGGTTTTTGGTATGCGGACCCCGACGCCCGCTCCCCCGATATTCAGATGCATCTTGGTCTCGGCACCGGGATCGAAGCGGGCGTGGCGGCGATGCCCAACGGTGGTGTGACGCTGAATGCGTGTTTCCTGCGCCCACGCTCGCGCGGTACCGTACGCCTGCGAACGGATAACCCAGGCGATATGCCGTTGATCGATCCCAATTATCTGGCGGATCCCTATGATCGGGAGATGTCGATCCGCGGGCTGAAGCTGGTGCAATCGATCCTGGCACAGGACGCGCTGAGACCCTTCATCCTGGCGGAACGCCTGCCGGGACCGGACGTGCAGACAGATGAAGAATACTTCAATTTTATCTGCACACATTCCAAGACCTCGCACCACTGTGCCGGCACCTGCCGCATGGGCGTTGACGCGGGCGCGGTGCTCGACCCACGCCTGTGCTTCAATGGCATCGACGGTCTGCGCGTTGCAGATGCCTCGATCATGCCGCGCGTCAATTCGTCCAACACCAACGCCCCGTCCATCATGATCGGCGAAAAAGCGGCCGATATGATCAAATCAGACCAAGGAATTTGCCAATGATCCGCCATATCGTCTTGACTCGATTTGCACCTGAAACTGCCGAAGGCACGATCGCCGAGATTTATGCCGGTCTCTCTGGTTTGACCGAAACCCTTGCAGGTGCTCATAATTTCGGCGGTGGGCGCTCGCAAAGTCCCGAACAGATCGAGCGTGGCTACATGCATGGCTTCACCATTGATTTCGACACTTGGGATGATCTGCAGGCCTATGCTGACAACGCCGCGCATCAAGCGCTGGGAGCCCAGATCGTTGCCAATGCGGTGGGCGGTCTCGATGGCGTGCTTGTCCTCGACATCGAAGTGTGAGGCCTGCGCATGCTGCACCTGCCCACCGAAGACGGTCGTCTAGAACCCTACACGCTTTCCGGAAACCCGCTGATACCGCGGGCTCCCGATGTACCTTTGACGCGAACGGCCTTTGCGGCGGCGCATGTTGTTTCCGACCCGCTGCGGGAAAGAAACCCATGGGATACCCGACCGGCGGTGGACTGGGATGCGACGCTCGCGTTTCGGCAGGGTCTTTGGGATCAGGGGCTTGGGCTGGCCGAAGCCATGGATACCGCGCAGCGGGGCATGGGGGTGGATTGGCAAACTGCGCGCGAGCTGATCGAGCGCACGTTGGTGGCGGCCAAAACGCACCCGCTGAAACCACGCGTTGCCTGCGGCGCGGGCACCGATCACCGGCCTCTTGAGACCCTTACAACGCCGGCGCAAATTCTGACAGCCTACAGCGAACAGGCGGAGGCCATCGAGACCGCTGGCGGCCAATTGATCTTGATGGCATCCCGCGCATTTCCTGCCATGACTGCCGCGCCTGATGTCTATCACAAGGTCTACCGGTCCTTGATCGATGGCGCGGCGGAGCCGGTGATCTTGCACTGGTTGGGGAATATGTTTGACCCTGCGCTGACGGGATATTGGGGCCATGCAGATTTGGCAAAAGCCAGCGATTTTGTCCTCGACTTGATCGCGGAAAACCCGAAACAGGTGGATGGCATCAAGATCTCCTTGCTCGATCAGGCGCATGAAGAGGCGTTCCGCACCCGCCTGCCTGATGGCGTGCGTCTCTATACCGGTGACGATTTCAACTATGCGGATCTGATCGCCGGGGACGGTAAGTGCTTTTCCCATGCGCTGCTTGGCATCTTCGCGGCGATTGCGCCCGCCGCCTCACAGGCGCTGGCGGCATTAGCACAAGAGGACGTCGCGAAATTCCACAGCCTGCTTGAGCCGACCGTGCCCCTGAGCCGCGAGATTTTCAAGGAACCCACGCGATTTTACAAAGCGGGTATCGCGTTTCTGTCCTGGCTGAATGGCTATCAGAGCCATTTCATCATGCCCGCTGGGTTCCAATCCAGCCGAGACATCACTCATTACGCGCATGTTTTCCGCCTTGCCGATCAGTCGCGGGTGCTGATCCAGCCCGATCTGGCAGAGGCACGAATGAAAACGCTGCTATCTCTGCACGGCATCTGATACGGACACCGCCATGGAGCGAAGACCAACCATCAAGGACGTGGCAAGAGAAGCGGGCGTTTCGAAATCAACCGTCAGCCTGGTCTTGCAACGCAGCCCGTTGGTCAAAGAGCGTACCCGCGTTCAGGTTCGTGAGGCGATGGCGCGGATTGGCTATGTTTACAATCGGTCCGCGGCTAACCTGCGTTCTTCCTCCACCGGCTTGATCGGGTTGATCATCAACGACCTGCGCAACCCTTTTTTCACTGAATTCGCGGCATCCTTGCAAATGGCGCTGTCGGATCAGGGCTACGCGGTTGTGCTTGCCAATATCAACGAAGATGCAGAGATGCAGTCAAAGATGATCGGTACCTTGATCGAGCATGGCGTGTCGGGTTTTGTCGTGTCGCCCGCCTATGGCCCGCAGGAAAGCCCGTTCGATGCAATTGCGCGCGCGGGATTGCCGGCGATCCAGGTGTTTCGGAAAGTCGATGATCGCGAGGATCAGTTCCCGTTTCTCGCCCCGGATTATCAATCCGGCAGCCGTCTGGCCACGCAACACTTGTTGGATCGAGGGTGCCGCCGCATTGCCTTTGTCGGCGGCCTGGCCGGTCGTGCCGTGACGCAGGAAAGAATGTCTGGCTATCTTGAGCTCATGGACGCGAACGGGGTCGAACCGGTGATTTTGACCGGTGCGGCGAGCCATGAATTTGGCGTCCAGGGCGCTCATGAGCTACTGGCGCACCACCCTGATGTGGACGGCGTTTTATGTTTCAACGATCTTGTCGCGCTCGGCCTGCTTACGGCAAGCAACGCGCTTGGCCGCACCGTCGGAACGGATTTGCGGGTCGTTGGGTTCGACAACATCGAGGAGTGCGAGCAAAGCATCCCGCAACTCTCTTCCGTCAGCTGTGGAATCCCGGATTTCGCAGAAGCGATTTCGCGGCGCATGCTGACCTGGTTGATCGACGGCATGCCGCCTGAAACGGGGATCCGGACGCAGGTTGAGCTGGTGGTCAGAGCGTCCAGTTGACGGCGTGATATAGGCCAAAACCCCGATCGCGACGGCAATTGTGGCTAAATGCCTCTCCCTCCATCGGGCAATCTGATTCGCACCGAATGTGCAGAATACACGCCTAAGTATGCCCTTTGCTGAAGTTTTCAGATCAGAAAACAACCCCGGCGTGCGTGATCATATCAGGGACGGCCAGAATTTCTCGGCAAACTAGTAAATCCAGAATCTAATGCTGCAAATCGCGGGTTTGTGTATGATCAGTTAGTGGCGTTTTCGCGTCTTCGGGCAGTATAGTCCGCTGATAGGCAAGAATTTTTTATGACCAACAACATTCTACGGTACTGGCAATCCATCAAGTCCGACGATCCCATGCAGGGGCTTTTTTCGGCCGCTCCCATCCTGATGCATTCGATTGATGAAAGAGGGGTCCTACTGAAAGTCAGTCAGTTCTGGGCGGATAAGCTTGGCTACGCTGTGGAGGATATGGTTGGGCGGGCATCCACTGACTTTCTCAGCCCGGCGTCGAAGGAATATGCCGAAAAGGTCGTGTTGCCCGAGTTCTTTCGGACCGGGAAGATTTACAACGTCGAATACGATTTCGTTCGCAAAGATGGTCAGACGCTGCCGGTTCTGATGTCTGCGATGGCGGAGTATGATGATGGCGGCGCCTATGTGCGGTCGCTGGCGGTGATGTTCGACAATACCGAGGCGAAGCGCGCTGCCGCTGAACTGAGCCAAAAACAGCGGATGGAGGCGATCGGGTCTCTCGTCGGTGGCGTGGCGCATGATTTCAACAATTTACTAGCCATTGTGCAGGGCAATCTTGAATTTCTGAAACGCGATCCGGACGATAAGGACCGTGGGGAATTCATCGACACCGCTCTGAGCGCGGTACAGCGCGGGGCAGGGCTCACCCAGCAGCTTCTGAGCTATGGACGCAAAGCACATCTGACGCCGACACGGATAAACCTTAATGAGATCGTCAAAGGCGCCGACCGCATGGTGAAACGGCTTATGCCCGTCAATGTCCTGATCGAAACCGTAACCGATGCAGGGCTCTGGGAAACCGAAGCGGACCCGGCGCTGCTCGAAACGGCGATTTTGAATATCCTGAATAACGCACGCGATGCCATGCCCGATGGCGGGCGGATCACGATGGAGACCTGCAACGTGCGGATTTCCGGGGATTATATTCTGTCGCGCCAGGAGGAGCTCGAGCCGGGTCGTTATGTCATGCTTGCCATTTCGGATACCGGTGCGGGCATTGATGCTGCCACGCTGGCACAGGTTTTCGAGCCGTTCTTTACCACCAAAACCGTGGGACAGGGATCGGGTCTGGGCCTCTCCATGGTTTTTGGGTTTATGCGGCAGTCAAAGGGAACCATTCGCGCCTATAGCGAAATGGGTGTTGGAACGACTTTCAAACTCTATTTTCCAGCGGCGAATGCGGCCAATGTGCCGGTCTATGCACCGCGAATGGAACGCAAGGCGGTGCCCGCCGGCGAGACCATTTTGGTTGCGGAAGACGACCTCGAGGTCCGCCGCGTTCTGGTGCGCCAGCTAAGTGACGAAAACCTGACCGTTGTCGAATGTGCGAGCGGGGACGAAGCGCTCCGCCAGATCGAAGGGGGGGTGCGGCCAACCATATTGCTGACGGATATCGTGATGCCAGGGTCGGTGCAGGGCCCTGAACTTGCGGCCCGCGTGCGTGATATCCTTCCGGACATTCACGTGCTCTTTATCTCCGGCTATCCGACCGAAGCCGCCATTCACGGCAATGGCGTCAGGCCAGAGGACAAATATCTGGTGAAACCGGTGAACAAATCGGAACTGATCAGCGCGGTGCACGACTTACTGCGCAAGGATGATTAGGGGGTGGCCTGCTCCGACGGATGCAAATTCCGTTTTGCCTTCCAGGGTCCTTTACAAAAGCGAGCAGCTTGCAAGAGCGCTTCCGATAGCCGGGCTTGAGTCAACGTATCAGCGATAAGTCATTTCGCGCATTGTTTGCGCTATAAAGCGCAGGCTTCAACCGGCCCACTTCTGCACGTATTGCATCAGCGGAGATGATAAATGCCTCTCTGGTCCGGCGGTTATCCTCGCGGCCCTCCCTGAGGGCGGCGACCATGCCGACGAGCTGTCCGTTTCTGTCAAACACGGGTCCCCCGGAAAACCCTCTTTTGACCCGGGGCATGCTTGCAATCACCCCACGGCCGAATGGTGCGAGCGTACGTCGCTCCGAGGCCACGGTGCCGCTGATCACGAGACGGCGTCGCGGGTTGCCATCAGCGGCAATGCCCACGGCATAAATTGGGTCGCCACGGGCGTCCCGGGCCCGGCCTGCGGGCGCAATGGGCAAAAGGTCTGGGTCTATGGATAGGATTGCGAGGTCCATACGAGGGCTTATGGCGAGAATACGTGCCGTGCCGCGCGGTTTTCCCGGCGCCAAGAGGGTGACGACCTCACCAATACCGCGCCGCCCTAAAACATGCGCGTTTGTAACGGCGACCCCATCCGCGATCATGAAGGCGGATCCGGTGATGGCACCGTTGAGAAGGGTCGCGTGATAAGACAGAGACCGGGGAGGTTCCGTCGCCTCCGCGCCGCGCACCAAGGCGAAGAGTAACAATGCAACAAGCATGACCTGTCGCGCAAAAGCCAATACCCGTGCGGCAACACAGGAATAATTCCCGAAAAACATAACGCACTCCGACCCATACTGCCCGTTACGAGCAGTCCCGGCCGCAATGCTGCGCCCGGCGGGTTAAAGCGTGGCTAACGCCGTGTCACGACTTTCAGAGAGTTTTAGTCGACCTGTCGAGGATCGCAGGAGCCAGAGGCGTGAGAGGTACCCGATATCAGAAGCGCGCGACCGCGCCGATGAAAAACCGTGTTTCCTGTGAGGGATCAACAGTGTCGCGTGGCGTTCCGCTGATTTGCCGCACGATCTGAGGCGTGACCGACAGCCATGTATTCAATGAAATCTGCGCGCCGATCCCAATGGATCCGAGGTTTTCCCATTGTTGTCCGTCGCGCGCGATTGATCGGTCGTAGGCACGTCCGTAGTCAATGAATGCGTATAGGCTGGCAGCGTCCGCAACCGTGCCCAGGCTGTCCGGACTGATCGCGCGGCGCAATTCCGCGCGGCCTGCATAGCCGGTGTCGCCCGAGGTGTTTCCGGGTGCGAAACCACGGCCAATCGATGAACCGCCCAGATAAAACCGTTCCGAATTTGGCTGGAGGCCGCGCGACATTTGACCTGTTATCTCGCCAAAGACCGACCAGGGGCCGCTGCCCAGTGCTTGCAACCGCGATAGGGTCACCTGAGCGGAGGTGAAGTTCAGATCACCCGCTGCCGGGCCTGTCGCTGAAACCCGCGCGCCTGCGACGTCAAGGCCCTGGCGGATGGAGACATCGACAAGGCTGATGCCCCCCAGCCTGTCCGCGAAATCCCAGGCGAGGCCTGCTTCCAAAACGGCAAGCCGGTCTTCTTCCACGGTTGTGAGCCCGACCAACCCGGTTTCCGTTTCGCTATCGCGAAAGGTCAGACCGAACCGCCCGAAAACATTCTCTGATCGGGCACGGACAAAGGGTACCACAAGCTGAGCGTTCAGCTCCGTCTGATCGGATACGGTTGTCAGACCAGCGGTAGCGCCAGCCTCTTCGAGGTCAGGATCGCCGCGGAAGATATTGCCACCGAACCTGAGCCGTGCGCCATCCAGCCAAGTGCCGGTCAGGCCGCGCAACGGCACGTCGGCGGTGATCGACCCAAACGCCAGCGAGGTTCCTTGCGGTGCCAGTGCAAAATTGCCATCCAGCGTTTCATTGAGCCCCAGTAGATTGAACGCCCGTGCGCCCGTGCCAAGCGTCCAGTCGCCATAAAGGCGCGAGCCGCGATTATCGATGGACACATACCCGGAAACGGGCTGTTGTGCGATCTGCACGTCCAGATCAGCGGCCCCGAAGGTGTCGGGCGACGGCCCAAGAACCGTCTCAACCGATCCCGAGTTCACACTACCAACCGCATCTCGCGACAGCAGCACGCTGCGCTCCAACGTTGTCAGACGCAGCGGTTGGTCATCGGCAACCGGGCCAAAATACTCGGCAACCAGATCCTGCTGATTGGCCGCGCCGCCGCTATAGGTGATCTGATCGACAAACCCCTCGACCACCACAATCCGGACAATGCCGCCGTCAACGGTTTGAGCGGGCAGAATGGCCTGTGACAAGACATAGCCGCGCTCGCGGTAGGCGGCACTGATCTGCCGGGTCACCTCATCCAGCGTCTGCACGGTCACGCGCTGGCCAATCAATTCCTGCCAGATCGGGCTGATGGTTTTTTGGTCCAGCGCTGTGACACCTTGCAAAACGATGCCGTTCAGCACGAAAGAGGGGCCGCTGCCTCTTGCTGTGACGGCACCGGTCTCTGCCCGAGGGCGAGGGGCTTCCACCTGACGCGAGGTATCAGGTGCGGTTTCAGGCAGGGGTGGTACCTGCGGAGCCTGCGCACCAGCAGTCAGGGGGGCCGCAGCCATCGCAGCGGCGACGCTCAGATGTCTTATGAATTGCATTATTGCTGGTCCCAATAGGATTCGGTGGTCACCACGCTTGCGCAGCCATTGCGGCCCGCGCCGCCGAGATTGACGGCGACGCCGCAATCGCCGGATGCCGTGGAGTCCAATCCGCCTGCGGCGGGTACAAACCCTTCTGCTGCGGCATCGGAGATGGGCTGGAACGCAATGACCTCACCCAGCGAGTAGTTCAGCGCAAAGGGATCTGCGCCCGCAAGCCCGATGTCCCGCTCGGTTGTGCGGAAGGCCGCATCGCCCGGTGTGACCGGTGCCGCCCGCAGGCCGCTGCGGCGCTGCGCAATTGCGCCACCATCATTGACGTCGTTCACTGTGCCGCCTGCTGTGGCACCAGTACCCGCCGCCGCGTTCACGGTCAGAATACCGTCCACAAATGTGATTGCGTAGTTTGAGCTGGTCACGCCAGCGGGCGTGATCGCGAAGCTCCCCGCCGGGCTTGCTGCAGTTGCCGGGGTGGTCAGGGCCAAAACCCCGGAAAGGTCGGAAACGGTTTCGCCCAGAACAAACCCGGAGAATTGCGCGGTGAAGGCCGGATTGGGCGCGCCCACAGCACGGCTTGCGTTGTCTGCGGTGATTGTCAGCGCCGCAGGATTAACGGTCAGCGTGCCGTCGACCACGGTCACATTGTAGCCCTGCGTCGATGCTGCGGCCGTGGCGGAGATTGTATAGGGGCTGCCCGCAACCGCGGCATTGGCGGCGGCGCCCGCGCTGGCGAGTGTCACAGGCGCGGTCAGAGCGGTTGCCTCGCTGTCGCCTGTGCGCAGGCCGGTCAGCGTGAAGGTCAAGGCACCCGTCAGATCATCCCCGTAGGTTTTGGTTAGAGCATCCGCGGTCACGGTCAGGTCTGGCTGTTCGCCATAGACGATGCGGTTGCCGGTAAAGCCGCCCAGAGAGGCCGGAGGGGTTGACGCAAAAGACCGATTGTAGAGATCGAAGGTGCCTGAGGCGGGGGCTGTCCCGACGAGGCTGGCGAATTGATCCATATAGAGCAACCAGCGCGCGGACGGGTCTGTGACCTGAAGGGCACCTGCGCCTGCGTTATTCTCAAACCGGTTGCCCGCTGCAACGATGACGGCATTGCCCGCGCCTGTTCCGGTGATCTGTGCACCGCTGTCGAGCGTGACGCCGGTATCGGTTTCCAGCGTGACCTGAGGTGAATTGACGGTGCCACCGACGCCAATCGTGCCACCGGTCGCCGTGACCTGCAGCGGCACACCGGTCGCGGTGAAGCTGCCGGTTGGATTTCCGACGTTCAGATTGAAATCGGCACCGTCAACCAGGTCGAATGTCGGCCGCACACTGGCAGTGATGCCCCCGATGAGGGTCACATCGCCCCCGGTCGCACCTGTGCCACTGCTGCGCACCAGACCGTCCCAGGTCTGTGTGGCGGCATCCAGTGTGAGGGTCGCGCCATTGCGCGCCTGAATGCTGGCCAGCGCATTTGCGTCACCGCTCTCAATATCAATCTCGTCAGCATCGATGCTGATCGACCCGCCAGAGCCAACAATGATCTGCGCAGCGCCCTGCGGGACACTGTCGCCAGCGATGACGGACACCTTGGGCGCCGTCAGAGAGATGTCAGACGCGTCGCCCGTGCGACCGATCCGAACAACCTGTCGGTTGGCTTCGCCGCCTTTCAGTTTGATTTCAGTACCTGCCGTGATGTCGATATCGCCGGAGTTCGAGTAAATCTGCGTGTTGCGCAAACGGGTGTTCGTCCGCTCCAGAATGACACTCCCGGCCGTGGCTTCGACCGTCAGATCGCCGCTGTTTGTGCTGATGCGTTGATTGCCGTTGGCGCCGCCCATGGCGACGTCGCCCATGTTCGAGCGAATATCTATGTCGCCGTCGCGGCTGGCGATGACATTGTTGTTCAGCGTGATCGCATTTTCAGCGCGCAGGGTCAGGTCACCCGCGCGCGTGGTGCGCAGACGTTGATTGACCGTGATCGCGTCGCCTGCATCGAGGGTCAGATCGCCCGCACCGCTGATTTGTGTCGCCCGGTTGACCAGGATTGAACCATCGGCTGTGGCCTTGATGTTACCTGCCCCTGTCGAAGATACCGCGCCATCCAATCTGATGTCCGCACCCGCCTCGATCCCGATGGTGCCGGTGCTTGTGGTCTGCACGGTCCGATTGATGTCCACGGTCTCAGCGGCGCTTAGCGTTAGGTTGCCTGCGCCGCGCGTCTGAACCGTCTGATTGACAAAGATGGACCCATCCGCGTCGAGGGTGAGATTGCCGTTTCCTGTCCAGCTCAGGCTCGCCGCGACGGTGATGTTTCCGGCATCAGACGATGCGGGCTGTTCGGTGGTGATTGTGACGTCTGAATTACCGTTCAACGCCGCAACGATGGAATCGCGCCTGATCTGGTAGTCCCCTGCACCCGCGGGCGGATTGTTCACGCCCGCGGAGGCGTTCGCGCCGCTGGTGACGATCCTCACGTTGCGGGGGTCCAGCAGCCATGTGCCGCCATCGCCAGCCGTTACGGAGGCATTGTCGCCGGTGCCCAGATTGATTTTGCCGGAGGTCTCGACCAGGCCGCCTTTGGTGGCTCCGGTGGTGCTGATCCTGCCGTCGAACCAAGTGGAATCGTCCGACCAGACAACGACCGTGCCCCCTTCGCCGGATGTGCCGTCGGCCTTGACTACGGAGCCCATGTTCAGCACTGTTTTTGTCGCGCGGCGCAAATCGCCACCACCCTGAAAACCGCCACCGATCAGGATTTCACCGCCTGAGATGTCCCCACTCGCATCGATGCTGGCCATCTGCGCAAGATCAACGGATGCGCCAGTGATGTGCACGGTGCCGCCAGACGTTTGCCCGGTTGCATCGATTGTGCCTGCCACCTGCACTTTGCCGCCGCCGCGCCCAATCAGCTCGACCCGTCCACCTGACCCGGTTCCGGAGGTGGCGCGAATGATGCCCGATGTATTGATGACGGAATCGAGCACCCCCGCAGCGCCGCCAGCCGACAGCAGAACGCGACCACCTGCAACATTGATGCGCCCTGAATTGGCGGCGCGGCCCTTGTCGGGATTGCCCGATACGGCGATCTGGAAAACGCCGTCACCGGCCAGATCAATCGTGGTCTGCTCGCCAGAGGCCAAAACCACGGTGCCCAAATGGGCGATGATCGTGCCCGCGTTTTCGACGTTGCTGCCGACCAGCGCTGCTAGCCCGGCGTCGCCAATGGAAAATGTCCCTTCGTTCAGGACGCGCGCGCCGGGGCGTTCGCCGCCGCCAATTCGGAAGTTACCGCTGTCCATGAAATGTCCGGGATCGACCAGTTGGCTGGACGCGATCAACCCACCGGTGTCAATTTGCGCGTCGCCGGTGAAGAGCACCCCTGCGGTATTTTGGATAACAACAGTACCCGGGGCGTTCACGGCGCCCTGGATGACGCTGGCGCTGGCTGAAGTCACGCGGTTCAGCGTCGCGGATGTGCGACCCGGTTGATTAAACGTCACCGTATGGTCGCGCCCGACGTCGAAGCTTTGCCAATCAATGACTGCGCGTTCGGTGGTCTGGTTGATGACAGATTGCTGCGCCGATTGTGAGATATTGGCAGTGCCGCTTGCCACCACACCGCCCTGTGGCGATTGCGCGTGTGCCGCGGGCGCGGTCAGCAAGACACCTGACGCCAAGGTGGTCACCAGCAAATCTCGCGATCCGAACGATGTCTGGCGTTCGTCCTTTGGAACAATAAATCTCATAACAACAAACTCCAGATAACCGAAACGTAGCAGAAGTTGTTTAGAGACTCTAAAATTTTACTCAATATTGATTTTCATTATTGGTGAACGCCGTGTTCCAAATACCATACGCTCCTGTCTGCTCTGGCAGCCTCATCACAGCGGTTTTCGGGGATGACCGTCTGGCGAAAAAAATCTGCGCTGGGTCAGCGTCTGTTGGAAACCCATGTTGACTTACCCGTACAATCACGAGCAATTTGTGAGTGCATGCTCATTAAAAATCTGAATAGTCTGCATCGAACTCGGTTTTGGCGAAAGCCCACTGCTTCAGGCGCTGAGGCCAGACAGTTTCTTTGCGCGCATGATTTCAGACCCCAACCCCCGGAACAGGAACACATAGATGTCCAAAGTTGTAATCGTCACTGGCACGTCCACAGGGCTGGGGATCAGCATCTCGGTAAAGGCCGCTCAGGCTGGCCACAAAGTCTATGCCACGATGCGGAACTTGAAGAAGCGCGATGCGCTGGACGCTGCGGCCACCGCCGCAGGCGTTTCTCTCGACGTATTGCCTTTGGATGTTCAGGACACAGCGTCGGTCAACACAGCGGTCGATGCGGTCATGCAAAAAGAAGGGCGCATCGACCTCTTGATCAACAATGCGGGCGCCGGATACGTGCGCACAACCGAACAGGCCAGCGAGGAAGATATTGACTGGGTCATGGATGTGAATTTCATGGGCGTCGTTCGGTGCACGAAGGCCGTTTTACCGCACATGCGCCAGCAGCGTAGCGGGCATATCCTTACGGTTTCTTCGGTGGGCGGATTGGTGGGGCAGCCGTTCAACGAGATCTATTGCGCCGCTAAATTCGCGGTCGAAGGCTACATGGAGGCCCTGGCAAGCTATGTCACGGCGCCTTTTGGTATTAATTTTTCCGTGATTGAGCCAGGGGGCATCAGCACTGAATTCGCGGCAAATGTTCTGGAGCATGTTCAGCAGACCGGCGGGATGCTGGAGGATGAATACCTGCCGATTTTGCAAAAATACATTGGCGGTGCGCAAAACCGTCAGGCCGGGTCAGACATCTATCAAACGCCCGACGAGGTTGCGGATGTCATGATGAGATGCATCAACGCGGATGAACCACCCATTCGCATGCGTACGTCGAAATGGGCGGAAGACTTTGCGTCGCTGAAAACCGGACTTGATCCGGATGGGCAGCAACAGCGGGCGCGTGTGATTCAGGAGTTCCTGAGCTAGCGGGTCAAGCAACAGCCTGCATCAATCGGATGCAACGGACCCTGTTGTGCTGCGCACGACCAGTTCTGCCGAGATTTCTGAAGTAGTCACCGGCGCGTTTGGTTCACGGATACGTTCCAACAAGACACGGGCCAATCTGCGCCCGAGCTCGTAAGGGGAAACGGCCATTGTTGTTAGGGGCGGGGTCGCGACCGCGGCGTCCTGAATATCATCGAACCCAACGATAGACAACGCCTCGCCCGGCACCAGACCGTCGCGTTGCAATGCCAGACAAGCGCCAAGAGCCACCGTGTCGCCGTTGCACACCACCCCCGTCACGTCGGGGTGGGCCAGACGGAGCGCCTGCATCGCCATCAGACCGGCCAGTTTGTTGTCCTGACAATCCCAGATGATCGGTGGGCCGAGGTTGGCCGTTGCAAGCGCCGTGGTGTATCCGTCGATACGCTCCCGACGGACGCTCGTCATGATATCGCCGCCAAGATAGGCAATGTGGCGATGTCCCCGGTCAACAAGATGCTGGGTTGCACAGGCCGTTGCCTCTGCATTCCGAATGCCGACGTGATCGAACCCGCCCATTTCGGTGCGCCGCAGGAAGGTCACGACCGGGATACTGTGTGCCCTGAGCAGTGAGAAGGTTTCCGCCGGTGTGTCCAGCGCGGGCAGCCATAGTAGCCCGCCACGGCCATTGCGGATGAAGGCTTCGAGGTGCCGGCCCTGGCGTTCGGTATCGTCGCGCGCGTCCAGAACGGAGACGAGATACCCGTCTGCTTCAAGCAAATCGCTTACGCCAAAGATAACTTCGGCGTTGAAGGGGTTGGAAATCTGATTGATGACAAAGCCAATCTCGCGATTTTCACCGGATCGCATGGCGGCGGCGCGTGAGTCCGGCACATAGTGCAGTTTCTTGGCTGCCTGAAGCACCTTTCTGCGGGTCTGCTCGGAAATTCGGCCAGTCCCACGCATCACCTGACTCACGGTGGGAATCGAAACGCCCGCCTCCTTTGCAACGCTCCCAAGGGTCGGCTTGCCTGCCATCGAAACTCCGTTTTGGTGATGTAACGTTATGCCTGATTTTGTCGGCGCGGGCCAAAGGAATCAAGGCAAATCTCCCGAAACCGCAAGGATAAGCCCAATAAGAAAGAAAAAATCATTTGACTAAAGATATATCGTTATATCATGATGGCGACCATCGGTTGAGTCGTTCTCGTAATACGTGAGGGTGGCTGACCCGATGACGGACGTGGCCTGAGCCCCGACCCCGAGGCAAAGCTACGGCCGTGGATATGATTGGCGCCGACAACGCATTCGGCTCCAAAATCAGCTACGGGAGGAAACCAATGACCCTACATACGAAAATCGCCGGTGCAGCCACCGGCATCGCGCTCGCCCTGTCGGCCAGCGTGTCGCAAGCCGATGTGCTCTTTTGGTCAACACAGGCCAAACCGGTGGAAGAGGCGCAGGCCATGCGCGAACAGGTGCTGGGCGCCGCAGATCAAACCGTTGACTACCAGCCCAATGATGGCGGACCCTGGCTGACACGGCTTCAGGCGGAGCTTCAGGCCGGGTCGGGCACCATTGGCCTGCTGGGCGCGCTGCATGGTGATTTCTCGGCCATGAACCCCGATGATCTTGTAGATCTCGATGAATTGGGCCTTGCGTCGGCCAGCGGCACCTTCAACAGCCTCGCCAAACTGGGCACCGATGGGATGCAGTATATCCCGTGGATGCAGGCCAGCTATATCATGGCGGCGAACAAGGAGGCCTTGCAGTATCTGCCTGACGGTGCCGATATCGACGCGCTGTCTTATGACGAGCTGATTGCCTGGGCCGCCAATGTGCACGAAGCGACGGGCGAGCCCAAATTCGGCTTCCCTGCCGGCCCCAAGGGCCTGAAGCATCGGTTTTTCCAGGGCTATCTCTATCCCTCCTACACCAACGGCGTTGTGCGGACTTTTGCATCTGATGAAGCCGTCGTGGCCTGGGAGAAATTCCGCGAGCTTTGGGAGCATACCAACCCGGCCTCGACCAACTTCTCTTTCCTGCAGGAACAGCTCCTGTCGGGCGACGCCTGGATCGTGTTTGATCACACATCGCGCTTGGCGCAGGCCTTCAATGAGCGTCCGGATGATTTCGTGGCCTTCCCGGCTCCAGCCGGTCCTGCGGGCCGTGGCTTTATGCCGGTGCTGGCCGGTGTGGCGATCCCGCGTACCGCGCCGGACATGGATGCCGCCAAATCGCTGGTTGCGCATATGCTGAAACCGGAAACACAGATCGCGACATTGCGGGCGACCAATTTCTTCCCGGTCATCGATGTGGAGCTTCCCGCGGATCTGCCGACCTCTGTTCAGGCAGCTGGTGCGGCTGTCGCCAAGATGAGCGGTTCTCCGGATGCCAATCCGGGTCTGCTGCCCGCCGGTCTCGGCGACAAGGGTGGTGATTTCAACCGGGTCTTCGTGGACTCGTTTGAGCGCATCATTCTGGCGCGCCAGGACATCCGCGCCGTGCTCGATGATCAGAAGGGCAAGCTTGCCGCGATCATGAATGAGACAGGCGCACCCTGCTGGGCACCCGACGCCCCATCTGACGGTGCCTGCCCGGTCGAATAAGGCCGCGATTGCACCCCTCCCGGTATCCGGGCTCGCATGAGGCCCGGATACACCTCCTCCCCTGATTTCACATGCGCGCGCTGCGCTATGAAAGGAGCGATCCGATGAACGCTCGGCTTTTGCCCTACATCCTGATTGCACCGGTCACGCTGTTTCTTTGCCTGTTCTTCCTCTATCCCTTCGTTTTGGTGGCAAAACAGGCCTTCAGCACCGGTGCTGGTTTTTCGATGGATAACTTCCGCGATGTTGTGACCTACTGGAAATTTCCGATCTCGCTGAAGAATACGATGCTGCTGGCACTGGCGGTTGTCCCGGTGCAGGTGGCGCTGGCGCTCTTGATGGCGACGATGGTCACCCGCATGCAAAAAGGGCGCGATCTTGTGCTCTATGTCTGGACCATTCCGTTGGGCATTTCGGATCTTGCGGCCGGGATCATCTGGCTGGCGATCTTCGAGCAGTCTGGCTTCCTCAACACGATGATGAATGGTCTTGGCGTGG
Organism: uncultured Roseobacter sp.; assembly: GCF_947499265.1. Lineage (GTDB taxonomy): Bacteria > Pseudomonadota > Alphaproteobacteria > Rhodobacterales > Rhodobacteraceae > Roseobacter. Next base: position 583,631 of record NZ_CANMNK010000001.1, read on the forward strand.
TGGACAAACCGGTGAACCTCCTGAGTTATCAAAACCCCGGGATCGTCTTTTTGGCCATCGCCCTGGCGGAGATCTGGCGGGCAACGGCGATCATGCTGGTTATCCTCGTGGCGGGCATCGGCCTGATCCCCAAGGAATATTACGAGGCCGCCGAAGTCTTTGGCGCCTCTCCCTGGAAACGCTTCATCCGGATCACATTGCCGATGCTGCGCCCCTCGCTGCAAACTGCGCTGGTGCTGCGGGTCATTCTGGCCTTTGAGATCTTCGCCGTGGTGGCGGCCTTGGGTGGCACGCTCTTCCCGGTTCTGATGGGCGAGACCTATGCCTATCAATTCGATCTGCTCAACAGCGGTGCGGCGGCGGCGATGGCGCTGATCATCCTCGCGATCTCCATCGGCTTCACCCTGATCATCCTGCGCATCCTGCGCGTGCCGAAAGGAGCCTCGATATGACCGATGCTGCGATTGTCGACACCTCTGGCGATACCCGCAAGACAGGCCGTTACGTCTATGTCTCTGCCGTCGTCCTGCTCTGCGCCTGGGTGCTGGTCCCGATCTACTTTCTGCTGATCAACACCCTGTCGTCGCCTGATACCGTGAACAGTTTTCCCAAACCGTTCTTTCCGGAGTTTGACCTGGGCTCGCTCACCTTCTTCGCCAATTTCGCGGGCATGCTCACGGCGCTCAAGAACTCGGTGCTGGTGGCGGGCATCACCATGGTGCTGTCGATCCTGATCGGCGCGCCCGCGGGCTACGCGCTGTCGCGGTTCGAGTTCCGCGGCAAGGAGCTTTTCCGGCTGCTGATCCTGCTGACCCGCGCCTTTCCCCTGCCGCTGCTGGCGCTGCCCTTGGCGGTGATGTTCATCCGCACCGGGCTCGATGATACGGTGTTTGGTCTGGCGCTGGTGCACACGACACTGGCGATCCCCTTCGCGGTGCTGATCACCTTTTCGCTCTTCTCCGGCATTCCGCTGGAACTTGAGGAGGCCGCCTGGACCCTGGGTTGCACACGGATCACGGCCTTTACCAAGGTGGTGCTGCCGCTGATCCTGCCGGGGATCACCGCTTCGGCGATCTTTGCCTTCGTGATCTCCTGGAACGAGGTCTTCGCAGCAGCGGTGCTGACCATCGAGAACCGCACGCTCACCGCCTTCCTGCTGCAGAACCTCGACACCTCACCGCTGCACCTGAAGTTTGCAGGCGGCTTCATCCTCGTTGTGCCCGCGCTGATCTTCATCTTCGCCGTGCGTAAATACCTCTTTGCCATGTGGGGCATCGCCAACCGCTGAGCGGTATGCGACAGATATAAAGGAACACAGATATGGCTGAAATTCAGATCAAAAACGTCGCCAAACGCTTCGGAGATTACCAGGCGTTGCACGACATCAACCTGACCATCGCAGATCAGGAGTTCATGGTTTTGCTGGGCGCATCCGGTTGTGGTAAATCCACGCTGTTGCGCATCATCGCGGGGCTTGAGACGGCATCGACCGGTGAAGTCTGGATCGGCGGGCGCCGGGTGGATCACCTCTCGCCCAAGGATCGGGGCATTTCCATGGTCTTCCAGAACTACGCGGTTTTCCCGCATATGACCGTGTTCGAAAACATCGGTTTTGGTCTGCGGATGCAGAAACTGCCGGATGAGGAGGTGACACGCCGGGTCGAACGCACGGCGACCTTGATGCACATCGAGCAGTTGCTCAAACGCTATTCCGGCGAGTTGTCGGGCGGTCAACGGCAACGTGTGGCCGTTGCGCGCGCTCTGGCCATGGAACCCGACGTGATCTTGATGGACGAACCGCTGTCGAACCTCGATGCGCTGTTGCGGATGGAAATGCGCGCCGAACTCAAGGGCGTTCTGGCCGAAAGCAAGACCACCGCGATCTATGTGACCCACGATCAGGTCGAAGCCATGAGTATGGCCGATAGGATCAGCGTCATGCATGAAGGCAAGATCGTACAGGCGGCCTCGCCCATCGAGGTTTACCGCAACCCGGCCGCGGAATTTGTTGCCGGTTTCATCGGCAACCCGCCGATGAATTTCCTCAAGGCGACTCCTGTGGGGGCGGGCAAGTGGTCGGTCGCCGGACAGGTTGTCGAGGGTCCGAACACCGGCCCGGGGCCGCTGCAATTCGCCATTCGGCCCGAAGACATGCAGCTTGCGGAAAGCGGGCTGGCAGCAACCGCCAAGGTCGTGGAGCCGCTGGGGGCGCATCTTCTGGTGACTTGCGAGGTAGAGGGTCACATGTTCCGCGCCGTGCTCGACAGCGATATGACCGTGCGCACCGGGGAGACGTTGACGCTGGCGCCGCTGCCTGATCGGGTGCGCTGGTTCGATCCTGAAACCACGCTTGCGGTGGCCTAAGTCATGGCCAGCAAGAGCGAGATGGCACACCAAGCCAAAGAGGTGCTGCGACTGAACGACCGGGGCACCTATACGGTGCCGACGCATGGGCTCTATCCCTTCCAGTGGAACTGGGACAGTGCCTTGAGTGCCATCGGTTTCGCGCATTTTGACGAAGCCCGCGCCTGGACGGAGATCGATACGCTTTTTGCCCATCAATGGGAGGATGGTATGGTGCCCCATATCATTTTCCACCAACCGGATGAGGGGTATTTCCCCGGCCCGGAGGTGTGGCAAACCGGGCGTGACGTGCCCACATCCGGCATCACACAACCACCCGTGACCGGGTTTGCCGTGCGCCGGATTTTCGACAGAGCGCAGGATAAAACGCTGGCGACCCTGCGCGCCACCGCGCTTTTGCCGAAGATCCACGCCTGGCATCAATGGTTCTTTCGCGCGCGCGATCCGCAGGAGACCGGGCTGGTTGCGATCATTCATCCCTGGGAATCCGGGCGCGACAATTCGGTGGATTGGGATCGCGCGTTCGAACGCGTCCCAATCGAAGGCGTCGCCCCCTTCACCCGGCGCGATACAAGTCATGCCAACCCGGCACACCGTCCGACCGACGCGCAATACAAACGCTACATCTGGCTGGTCGAAAAATTCCGCAGCCTGGGCTGGGACAATACGCAACTGCACGACGCCTCGCCATTTCGCGTGGTAGATCCGGGTTTCAATGCGATCCTCATCCGGTCCTGCAGCGATCTTGCCGATCTTGCGGATCGTCTGGGCGAGCCGGAGATCGCGGATCAATCCCGCGCGATGGCGGCAAAGGGCATTGCGGCCATGGAGACGCTTTGGAGCGATGCACATGGTCAATATCTCTGCGAGGATCGGACGCTTGGCACCCTGATCGACAGCCCCTCGATCGGCGGCATTCTGGCGACCTTTGCCGCGATCCCGGCGGATCGGGCGAAGGCCCTTGCGCAGCGGATCGACATCCTTGCAAAGAGCTGTGATTTTCTTGTCCCCAGCCATGATCCCACCGCCCCTGATTTCGATGGTTTACGGTACTGGCGGGGTCCTGCCTGGTTGATCGTGAACTACATGATTGCCGATGGGATGAAACAGGCGGGCCAAACAGCGATTGTCGACAAAATCATGTCGGACTGTGTGCGTCTCATTGAGAAAAGCGGATTTGCGGAGTACTACGACCCGACCACGGGCGCGCCTTGCGGGGGGACACAGTTCACCTGGACGGCGGCCATGGTCATAGAAATTCTGCAAACCCACGAGGCCGCATGAAACGCTCGCGCATCAACGACATCATGGCCGAAGCGGATGAGATGATCCGCTTATACGGCTTTGTCCTGCCGCCTTTTGCCAGATGGACCCCGGATGAATTCCACGCCCGCCGCGATGATGCACGTCAGGTGATCGAGGCCCGCTGCGGGTGGGACATCACCGACTATGGCGCCGGGCGCTATGATGAGATGGGCCTCTTTCTCTTCACATTGCGCAACGGGCGTCTGGCCGATCTGCAGCGCGGGGGTGGCATGTGTTATGCGGAAAAACTGCTGATCTCCAAGCAGGACCAGCTGAGCCCGATGCACACCCATGTGATCAAGGCCGAGGATATCATCAATCGCGGCGGTGCAACGCTGGTGATCGAGCTTTTCGGGTCGGATGATGACGGCAATTTCGCCGAGGATCGTGGCGGTACCGTGTGGTGCGATGGTATCGAGCGTGTTTATGCCCCGGGCGAGAAGCTCAGGTTCGCACCGGGGGAGAGCGTGACCCTGATGCCGGGCGATTGGCATGCGTTCTGGGGCGAGGGCGGCGACGTGTTGATTGGCGAGGTCTCGACCGTGAATGACGATGAGACGGATAACATCTTTCGTGACCCCATCGGCCGTTTTGCCGAGGTCGAAGAAGATGTCGCGCCGACGCATCTGCTGGTCAGCGACTATCGCAGCTGGCTGGGCGGTGGATCTCCGGGCTAAGCGCGTTGGCGGCTCTTGCGTCCTTATTGGGGATCAAATCGGGCCGAAAGTCTTGCAGCGATCTCTGGGAGAACTACAAGCACAGGCGCACTAGCGTCCATCGAAAGGTTCCCACATGTCCAAGACCATCCTCATCACCGGATCGACCGACGGGATCGGTTTGCTGACGGCGCAATTGCTTGCATCCGAAGGGCATACCATCCTGTTGCACGGCCGAAGCGCGGCCAAGCTGGCGACTGCTGCGGCTCAGGTCGACGGCGCTACTGAAAGCTATGTGGCCGATCTGTCGCGGATGGATGAGGTCGACGCCATGGCGGTGGAGATTCTGCAACGTCACGAAAAGCTGGACGTCTTGATCAACAACGCTGGCGTTCTGAAGGCGCCCGAAACACAGACGGCGGAGGGGTTGGACATCCGCTTTGTCGTCAACACGCTCGCACCCTATCATCTGACCCGCCGCCTGTTGCCGATCATCCCCAAGGATGGCCGCATCGTGAACCTGTCCTCTGCGGCGCAGGCGCGTGTCAACGGTGAGGCCTTGGCCGGTCAGATGATACTTGATGACATGGCCGCCTATGCGCAAAGCAAGCTGGCGATCACGATCTGGACGCAGGAGCTTGCCAAGGAGCTCGGCGAGGGCCCTGTGGTTGTTGCCGTAAACCCGGGCTCCTTACTGGCCTCAAAGATGGTCAAGGAAGGATTCGGGATTGCGGGGAGCGATCTGAGCATAGGTGCCGAAATCCTCTGTAAGGCGGCACTTGATCCGAGCTTTACCACTGCGTCCGGCAGGTATTTCGACAATGATGCCGGTCAGTTTGATCCGCCAAATGCAGCGGCTTCGGATCATGATCACGTTGGAATGGTGATGCAGGGGATCGAAAAGACGCTGGCACGATTGATCTAGCACGGACCCGCATGGATCGCGCGGTGAAGATGCCTACCCCGCGCTCAGGGTGCCGTATCGGTTTCTGGTCCCAGGCTTTCAAAACGCCCTTCAGTGAATTCTGCGGCGGAACGAATCCAGACGGTGCCTTCAGCATCATCATAGATGACCGCTTGCGTGCGATCCGCTTCCAATATCCCGTGTCCGACGACCCGGTAGAGCCCGCCCTTGCGGTGCCTGTGGGTTGGCACCCAATTTGCGTCAGGTGACGGTGCAAGGCCGCCCGGTTGTGAGGGGTCAGGCGCGGGGGGTCCGGGGTCATTTCTTCGAAAGACCCGCGCCAGATTTGTCATCAGTTTCATGCGGATAGAATCGATCCTGTAACGGGGTTTGGTCGATAAGTCGTACACCCCTTGCAGCCGGAATCGAAGGCCTGTCTGTAGACGTCTTCGAAGACCGCGAACGGAATGTCTTCCGGACAATTCACGGTCTTGGATATGCCGCTATCCACCCAGCGCTGTGCCACGGCTTGCATGCGGATGTGATCGGCCGGGCGCAGGTCCTGCGCGGTCACAAATGCATCGGTCAGCGGCGCGGATTTCCCGAACATCCGGTAGTAGAGCCAGACCGCGTAGTCCTGGATCAGCTCTTCGCTTTTGCTGCCATCCGGGCGGGTGATTTTGCGGGTGTAAGACGTCGCAAAAACCGGCTCGATCCCGGAGGATACGTTGCCGCCATACATTGACGTCGTCCCTGTCGGGGCGATGGTGGTCAACACGCCATTGCGCAGGCCGTGCTTTGCAATGGCATCACGGACATGTGGATCAAGCGCCTGGATGCCGGCCCGCTGCAGGTGTTGCTCTGCGTCATAGAGCGGGAAGGCGCCACGCACCGCTGCGAGCTCTGCAGAGGCAAGATATGCGGCGTTCTGGATGGCCTGCAACCAGGACCCGACCTGCCGCACAGCCGAAGGGGTGCCGTAGCGCACACCCATCATGATCAGCGCATCGGCAACGCCGGTGACGCCAACGCCGATGCGCCGTTTGGCCTGAGCTTCGCGCCGCTGCGCCTCGACGGCAAATCGCGACACATCGATGACGTTGTCCAGCATGCGCACGGCGACCGTGACCAACCGGCGCAATTCTTCCAGATCAAACGTGGCTTTTGAACTGAACGGATCGGACACCAGTCGCGCCAGATTGATCGACGCCAGAGGGCAGGTGCCGTTGGGGGGCAATGGTTGTTCCGCACAAGAGTTAGTGGATGAGAGATGTTCCAGATACCCCAAGGGGTTCGCGGCGTTGATCCGATCAATGAACAGCACCCCGGGTTCCGCCGCGCTATAGGTGCGCGACATGATCTTTTCCCAGATATCGCGCGCCTTGACGCTGCGGACCGGCTTGCCGTCCCAGATCAAATCCCAGTCGGCATTTTCTTCAACCGCGGCCATGAAACTGTCCGTGATCATCACGGATGTGTTGAAATTCCGCAGTCGCAGGGGATTGGCTTTTGCGGTGATGAAAGCTTCGATATCCGGGTGGTCGACGCGGATGGTTGCCATCATTGCGCCGCGCCCCATGCCGGTGACCAGCATCCCGCAGACCGTGTTGCAGATATCCATCGCCGCCAGCGGACCCGCCGCCGGACAATCAAGACCGCTGACCAGCGTGCCCTTCGGGCGCAGGGTGGAAAAATCAAACCCGATCCCGCCGCCCATCTGCATGGTCAGGGCTGCGTCCTTTACCGTATCCATGATGCCTTCAACCGAATCGGGTATCGCGCGCATCACGAAGGTATTGGCCAGGGTGACATTTCGATGTGTTCCGCTGCCTGCGAGAATGCGACCGGCGGGCAGCAATTTGAAACCCTCCATAGCCTGATAGAAGGCCAGCGACACGTTTTGCCGGTCGCTGGGTTTTTCAGGTTGAGCAAGGCTGTTCGCGACGCGCAGCCACGTATCGTTGACGGTGATATCCCGCTCTTTGCCGCCAGTGATGTACTGGTATTTGGAGCGCCAAATCTGTTCCGAAATAGGCTGGTCGAAAGATGCGGGTGACAGGATGGTTTCTGGATAACTTAACATCGAATCTCACTGTTTTGTTCGAATTAAACTCACTAACTGGCAACTCGCATAACCGATTAACTATTTGTTAACCAAGAGAAAAATATTTTTAGACACTTAAAATTTGGTTAACGGTCATCATCAATGCCGAAAGTTTCATCAAACGGGCTGCGTTAACGAATTTTTCGGGGGTGCGTTAAGAAAATCAGGGTCGGATTACGCGTATGGCCTTGCTCAGTACAGCTCCAGGTTGCATTTCTGCTCGGCGGTAGATTGTTACGGTCAGGCTGACCCAAGACCGCGCCAATTTAGTACGTATTCGAAATTGGTTTGGGCCAGAAATTCAGACCGCGTTAACGGCGATTTCTTAACCAGAGGGGAAAAGTTAAAAGAGAAGGGAAGTCTCGTGACAAAACTTTATGCGTGTCTGGGGTCCGGTAATTGCTTCAAGCCATGGCTTGCCATGCATCAACTTGGCCACCCTTTTGAGGTGGTGCTGATCGATGTTTTGAAAGGCGAGCAGAAATCACCGGAATATCTCGCGATCAATCCGCTTGGCGTGGTTCCGCATCTGCAAACGGATACCGGACAGGGCATCGGTGAAAGCAATGCGATGCTTTGGTATCTTGCCGAAGGGAGCTACCTGATGCCCACAACCCGTGAGGCGCGCGCCGAGGCGCTTCAGTGGATGTATTTTGAACAATCCAAGCTTGAGCCCTTCATTTCCCCGGCACGGTTTTTCACAACCATTTTGCCAGACCAGCGGGAAGCGCGAGCTGCCGACATCAAAACCTGGCAAGCCTCGGCCGATATTGGACTGTCGCGGTTGGATGCGCATCTGGAGAACCGTGAATTCATGTTGGATACCGGCTATTCAATCGCGGACATTGCCACCTTTGGATACGTGCATGTCCTTGAAGAAGCGGGGCTTAACATGGCTGACTATCCGGCGATTGCGCATTGGGTGAATTCTGTTGCCCAGACAAAAGGATTTCGTCCGCTCGCTGAATTGGGACAGGCCGAAAGCAAGGCTGCCTAAGACATCGTTGCTGGAGCAATGGTTCAATGCGCAACGAAAAAATAGATCATGGCGCTGCGGTGTCGTCGCCACGTCTGGCGGCAACACCGACAGATACGTCCGACGAGGTGTTGATCGCAGCACAGCGGTTGAAAGCCGCTGTCTGGATCTACGATGTGGACAATTCGTGCATTCTTTTTGCCAACGCATCGGCATGCACATTGTGGCAGGCAAAAAGTGAAGAAGACTTGCGCAGCCGCGACCTGTCCAAAGACATGTCGCCGACCGTTGCCAAGCGTTTGAAGCAATACCAGATCGATTTCATTGAGCGCGACGCAAGCTTTAGCGAGATGTGGACGCTTTATCCGAACGGCACACCTACAAGCGTCATGGTCATCTATCGTGGCTATCGCCTTGCTGATGGCCGGATGGCCATGCAATGCGAGGTCGTCGGCGGTGCGGAAGATGAACCAGACAATCTGCGCAGCGCGGAAGCCTTGCTGCACACCGATGTCATGATCGCCCTGCATGACGCGAGTGGGCCACCCATTTATATGAACCCGGCCGCCCGCAATACAGCGACACACGCGCAGCAAAGTATCGCGGAGAAGTTTGTTGATCCATCCGACTATGACAAGATGGTTGGCGAATTGGAGACATCGGGCGAGCATCGCATGGTCTCAAAGGTCAACACCGGGATAGGCCCGCGTTGGCACGATCTGACCGTCAAACGATGCTCGGATGCGGTGACCGGTAATCCGGCAATCCTGCTGACGGCCATTGATGTGAGCGAACTCAAAATCGCGCGTGACAAAGCGCGGTATCTCGCGGACCGTGATCAGCTCACGGGGTGCTACAATCGATCCTATCTGCAGCAACACATGGCGACGCTTGCGGAATATCAAACCGAGCGCTGCGCACTTTTGTGCTTTGACATCGACCGCTTCAAGCAGATCAACGACCGCCTTGGCCATGAGATGGGAGACGTTGTTCTCAAGGAGATTTCTGAACGGGTTTTCGCAACAATTCGGAGAACGGACACGTTCGTGCGATTGGGTGGCGACGAATTCGTCATCGTTCTTGAGGATATCCCTTCCGAACTGGAGCTTGCCGCAAAACTTGAAGACCTGCGCGCCGCCATCTCCAAGCCGATTTGTCACGATGCCACCCGGGTGAGCGCAACGGTGAGCATGGGGGTCGCGCTCTTCGTGCCGTCGTCCGCCAATTATACGGCTATCATGCGCGAGGCGGACATCGCGCTTTATGCATCCAAGCAAACCGGGCGTAATCGCGCGACTTTCTTCAGTGACGAAATGGGCGCTGAAGCAAAAGCACGCGATATGGTCGAAATTGAGCTGAAGCGGGCCATCGAAAATCGCGAATTCATGTTGCACTATCAGCCGCGTTTCAGTCTGAAAAGCAGCAAGGTCGTGTCAGTCGAAGCGCTTGTCCGATGGCAAAATCCGGATCGTGGCTTGATTATGCCAGCAGACTTCATCCCGATTTGTGAAGAGACAGGGATGATCGAGGATCTTGGACAGATGATCTTGGAGATGGCCTGCGCCGAAGCTATTTCATGGCATCAGAACGGTTGTGATATCGAGCTTTCAATCAATATTTCACCGCGCCAATTCGACGACAAAAGACTGCTGCAATCTCTGGCATCATTTGCCGAGCGCTCGGATTTTCCGAGGGGAAAAATCGAATTGGAAATCACCGAAAACGTATTGATTGGTGATCACGATCTCATCGCGGAGAAACTGCAAGCCATCTCACAAATGGGATATCGAATTGCAATTGACGATTTCGGTACAGGCTATTCCAATCTTTCCTATATTTCGCGCTTTCCATTGAATTGCCTCAAGATCGATCAGTCGTTTATCGCCCAGCTTCCAACGTCAGGGCCTATTATCAGCCTCATCCTCACATTGACGAAACAGATTGGTGCGACGATCGTCGCCGAAGGCGTTGAAACAAGTGACCAACTCGATTGGCTTTGCAAACATGATTGTGATCAGGTTCAAGGGTATTATCTGTCGCAACCCGTGGAAAGCCGCGAGCTTATGGGCGTAATCGCAGAGCTGGATGCCATGGGGCTGACTGATGGTAAAAATGATCGCATTATCATTCCCTGAAGACTAAAAAATTGAGTGAGGTACGAAAAGTCACCTCAGGCCAACAAGCTCCAACCTCCGTAGACTGATGAGTAGCGTAATGCTGAAGTGATCAAGGGTGGCTCCGCCTTTATCATGAAAGTTTTTATGTGCCTCTAACAAAGTCCGAACTGCTCCAGGCGGTTTTGACAAGAGCACCTAAGCTATCTGTTCAAGTCGGACTTGCGTTAAAATTGAAAGCTGCTTCTGGTTTGGTTTAATTGCGTGATGGTTCAAATGGGGCCAATATGGTCTGTTCCATTTGTCGCCTGTGCCACCGTGTCTAGAGTCCAAAAGAAGCGCGGTCTATCATCGAAGCGGAGCCGCATTCAAACCGTATTTCTGTACACTTTCGGCCCATTCTTCAGAACGCTTCAATTGCAATATGGCCTCTTGGAGGAATTCATGCAGGGACTCTAAATGCGGTTGGACCATAATGTATCGTTGATAGGTGGAGTGAGGCTTTTTTGAAAAGTGAATCGCATCACTCAAATCTAGCTCTCTGACAAAGTAGCGTGCCGCTGAGTTGGCGATAATTGCGACCTGACCCCGACCGCTGGCGACGAAACGCATCAACTGGCCTTCAGCATTCAAGTCAATTCTGTCGACAAGGCCCTCTTCCACCAATCCGTCGACTTCCGTATAGCTATGGCCTCTGACCCCAATCAGGGTCATGCCGTGAAGCGATTGCGGCCCTTCATACTGGAATGACGCCCCCTTTGGTGAGACGATAACATTTTTGTCCGCCAGAATGGGATTGGTCCAAAGAAATCTGGTTCTGTCCGGGTCTCCGAACCAAACATGGTTCACCCACAGCACAATTCCCGGGTCTCCGGACATGAAGCGTTTTTCCAGCCTTGGCCTCGGGAGTACTTCTACATTGAACTGAAAACGTCCGTCCGACATTTCGGTTAGCAACCGGACCAAATCATAGCTAATGCCTTCCTTTTCGGTTGCGTTCACAATGTAGGGCGGAAAGTTGTGATAAACCCAAACAGAAACCTCCTCGGCTGCTGCCCTTGCTCCAGCCGATATGGTTGTCGCGGCGAAGAGCAGAAGGAAAAAGAAGTGCCGTGCCCGGGCATTTTTTGAGTCGTGCTTGATTATCTTGACCTCCAAGTCAGTGTCCAAAGGCATGTCTGACTTTGATGGTCCCGTATACCGCATTTTCCGCGTTCCCAGAACTTGTTCTCCAACGTCAGAAGATATTGCGCATTGGGGTGGTCGGGTTTTGGAGACTCAGGCTCGTTTATGTGATCGATCTTTCGCCTGTATCAGGTGCGTCTGCTTCAATATTTGGCACGCCATACCCCCGCCAGTTCACCATATGCTCAAGCGTCGCCTCGAACGCGCAGACAGAGTTTAGCAAGATTGTGGAGGGTGAGCGGGGACGGGAGCCATACGGGCACTAAGACGCCTCTTAGACGCGCGTGGAGTGTCGAGTTCGAGGCGCTCCGCGCAGCGCTTATCCGAAGCGGTGGCCAAGTTTACAAAATTATATGCTGCGAGCAGACCAATCCAGACGGCACGTGTTTTGCGTGGTTCGACATGAGGTCGTTTCCTGCGTTACCGCTGCTGGTAGTTGCGAGGTCAAATCGAGGTTGCTAACACATTCGCCCGCACATCGGCTTAACGACACGCGCAATGCAACCGGTTGAATTTAAAAGAACTCCTAAAGGTTCTGAGGCCGCTCAGACCCTGGCGTGTCTTCGCACAAGCACAAGGCCACCCAGTCCACCAATCAGAAACGGGAGCGTCGCGGGCAGTGGCACTTCAGGCACGCTGGCTACGACGAACGAGCCACTCTGTTCAAACTCAGATAGGGTCGTCGCTGGCACATTCACCAAAATCCCGGTCAAGACCCCCGTGTCGAAGCTGCAAAGACCATCAATACAGAAATAGATCGCTTCTGTATCATCATCATTTCTAAAGCCGCCAATGAAGCCTGGCGCGCTCGCAGAAAAATCGAAGACCAGTTTGTCCTCCGTCAGAATCCACGGCGAACCCGTCCCGCGCACAAAGTCGTAATTCGGACCGACAAACGTGAAATCAAAGCCCGGAACCGATACGTTCAAGCTAAAATCCAGGAACTCATCAACGCCATCGACCGCTCCCAGCGTGCCGTCGGTTGTGATGAAGCCGCCGACAGAAATGTCACCAGCGGTAAAGTCGACGTTGTAAGTAGTGGCATTGGCAGACGACGCAATGAATATTGCGGTTGCCGTTGCTAGGGCGGATTTGTACATGATTTTATCCCAAAATTGGATGACCGAAGCCGTATCTATGGTGCTTAGCGCAGCTACATAGAAGTGCCATCTCGGGCGCTGTGTCGATTGTCGGTGGCGAATTTGTCCGAAATATCACCATTTTTGTCCGATATGGAGCATGCGAGGCCTGTTTCAGGCTGATCCTATCTGCATCGGATAAAAGCTATGGTGTGGTTTTCCAGTATGGGTCCGTTAGTCGCGACGCACTTGGGCATCTGCACTTTACCGTCATCAAACAAAGGACAGTTCGCAACTCAATTCCAGAACGATGCGTCACGCGGCGCATCCAGCGGCATCTTATGCACCCGGGGGATAGCAAGAGCGTCCAGACGGCCCGTCAGCTCCAGCGCGTCAACCATGCTGCCAGCGATGGCGTACCCTTGGCCGCCGACGGGATCTAGCCTGTGCCGGTAATTTCGACTTTTCCCAAGACCTTCGCGCCACTCTCGGTGGTCATCGTCTCGGCTTTTACATCGGCCTGAACGCTGGATGTCGATGCAAACGTGACATCATCGCAATTCAGGCTGCCTTTGTGTTTACCTTCGATAACGATAGTCTTCGCAGACACCGCGCCCTCGATTGCTCCACCTGAGTTGATAACAACTGCGGTGGCAGTTACGTCCCCTAAAACGTTGCCTTTTATTTCCACGCTTCCTTCATTTGACTTGATGTTACCCTTTATCGTCAGTTCACTTTGAATGATTGAGCTAGCCACTTTGAGTTCCTTTATATGGCAATCTCAGCGACAGTAGATTGTGGGCAATGTTAAGCACAGGTCGCTTGGAAATGAGCTGTGCTCTGAGCAAAAGGCCGCCAAAAGCCGTGAACCAGGTCAGCGGGAATGGCTGCACGGTTGGTTACCTTCGTCGGTGGCAGCGTCCCATTAATGGCTAGTCACTTAGGTAGACGCAAGATTGGCTCAAAAGAGGAAAAGCCTGTCGCAAGGAAAAATCACGTGTCGTTTGGCAATTGGTGTCAGTAACGCATAAGAGTGCAATTTTTGACTCTCTCCAATCGAAAGAAACGTAACTAGCTGACAATATGAGAAAAATTACTACACTTTCGACCACCTAACCATATGTATACAGGCGAAACTCACAAGTTCGCAGAAATTCATGTGGGCCGAAAAGAAACACCCGTGAGCCCCAACTCAGTCATGGTGTGAATGTCACGTACGCTTGGCGAGGATTGAAAGAGATGTGCCTGAGATTCCTGCGTCGTCTGTCACGAATGGCCTTGCAAGAATTGGTTGCCAGCAAGCAGAAACTGCCTTCAAAGATTTCATACATGAGTTTTGGGGCAGCAGCGCGTACAGATCTGCCTTTCCAGTCCGATATTCAGCTGACGAACGGTTCAGAGTCCGGCAAGACGCTTGATGCAAGAGTTGATAGCCGCTGCACCGTGAGCCGTTCCACCAAGCTTCTCGACTGGCCGTGCGCGTGGGAGCGCATCTTCGGGATTATTGCTAGAAGTGGCCTGGACGGGTGAAATTGAGTAAGCTCCAGGGGCCTGGATTTCTTGCATGCAAGAGTGTACGACTGACTCTTCCTGACTAGGTGAGAATGTTGGGTGCACGGTACAGCCGGTTATGGTCAGAGCTGCAAATGATGCAACGAAAATGATCTCTTTCATTTTCCAACTGAACTTGTGCGATTTCGTTTTCATCTGAGCGTGAAGTGTCTCGTGAAGTTGGCTGGCGTGAGGTCTTCGTGCGTTCACAAGGGAGCTTTGTTGGAACGTGGGATCTAGTCGGATCGATCCGTAACACCCCATTTCAGCATCTTTGGGAGATCGCGCTTGCTTCGATTGAATGAAGCACACAGCCCGAATGGCCGCCATTTCCGCCGCGTTGCAAATAAATTTGTTACCGTAGTGCAACAAGAATTCTTCAGCGAGTGCGTGCAGCAAGATTTGGACACTTCGCTATGGGTTCGGTGCGGACTTTAGCGATCATAGGCAGAAGCAGCACAACTCCACCGCCTAGTTACTCCAGCAAACCCGCTTATCTGGGCTTCAAGGCCACATGCATTGCTGCGGGAACAAGTGGGCGTGGTCCATGCCAACCAAAGCCTGCGCTTCGGCTTCGCTATCAGGACGCACGTATCCTTGCCGTATGTTAGGTATTTGCGGATCTGGATAGATGCAGGCTTTCCAAACATTCATTTGGACATCTCGCTGAAACCAGTGTTAACGCCAAGCTAAATGCTGGTGGGCGGGAGAAAGCGCCTTTTCGCTGCGCTTGCGTGAATGTCAGCTTCTAACACTAGCTAACTGTAAGCTCATCGATTGACGATGCCAGCTTCACTAGGTCGGCTTCATAAAAGCCGGCGGCATTGATGCAATTCGTTTCAAGCATCTTCAATCCATCCTCGGTGCGACAGATGTCGATAACATAGGCGGGCGCGTAACTTGGGTTGGCCTCCACCAATCGCTTGGCAAATTCTAAAGCGTCCTCATCAATTTCGTGTCGGTAAACGACGCGCGCGCCCACTTTATATAGAGAGTACTTGACAATCTCATCTCTTATCGCCCAAAGTAGCTATTCTTTAAGCAAAGTAGCTATTCTCTAAGGATGCGAACGGGTTTGGTGAGCATCAATTCAGTATCGTGACGAATGAACCTTTAGGAATTTCGTGTTCTTCAAGCGCGAGCACCTTGTTAGCCAAATCAATGATTTCACCAGTAGACTTTACGTTTCCCGGCTCTTCTTTGCTGTCTTCTACTGGACGCAAGAACCATTATGTCCCATCATCGGTAAGGTGCTCGGGAACATCTCGCAATGCTAAGAAAAGCGCATCCGCGCCGTTAAGAAGGAACGGGTGCCACGGTGCTTCATGGACAAAGGGCCTTACCTTGAAGACGCCGGGCTTCAGGCCATTGGCCTGTGCATATCGCCATAGGGTATAGGAACCGAACATGACCACGGCGTTCGGGTCACTAACATCGGAGCGGGTGTCAGGTCACCTACGAAAGGAACAACTTTGTGCCATGTGTATGGAATTTCGAGCCGATCAAGTGCGTTAGCCATCTTCCGGGTGTCCTCAAAGTCCTGAAGTACCCATTCCATGTATCTGTGCGCAATTCTGATAATCTTTCTGCGCACCTAGAGAACACCATTCGGGCAAATGCTCAACAGCAGATTTCCGAGCAGCGCATGATCTCGGTAGGTAAGGACTCATCGCAGACATTGACTTCTAATGTTTCATCTCCCGATGTCGGCAACGCAGGACTAACCTGCCTTTCGGAATTCATCGGTCGAAGTCTGCTTCCGAAGGCGCCAGCGACGCGTGCGGCGGCATTTAATATCGAGAGTACAGCCTGTCTCCCCGCCTCTTTCCGTCGTCTGTTTGGAGTTGTCCATTCGGGCGCCCAGTGAATGAAGCGCCTGAATGGGGAGATGGTGTTATTCGCAGACCCACTTCATGGTGTGGAAGTTATACTCAAAACTCTGCATCGGCACCCATGTGAAGCCCTGCAGGCAGTTGTGGAACGCTTGCTGGCTGCGCTGGGTCAGCAGGAAGACCCCCACCTGATCTTTGACCAGCTTGCGTTGCAGGTCCTTGTAGATCGCGTTTTGCTCTTCAACGTCCGCCGTGGCGCGCGCGGCATCGATCATCGCGTCAACCTCGTCGCTCAGCACCCATTCCATAGACGCCCAGGTTCCCGCCGCGCGGCTGTGGTATTGAGGAAAGAAGAATGTGTCGGGCGACGGATAGGTGGCGCCATAGAACACTTGGTTGATCGCAGGCGTCGTTGCCACATCGCCCGCAAGTTCCGTCATCCGGTTCCACGGTTCAGGGCGAAGAATGGTGTTGAAGCCGATGGTGTCGAGGATCGATTTCATCAGCAGGCCAATCTCTTCTTCGAAAGCAAGGCCAGCAACATACATGATTTCCACATCAATCGGACCTTGCCCTGCGTAGCTGGATGCCTCGACATGTTCGCGCGCCTTTTCGAGGTTGAACTCCGGCATAGGAATGTCATCCGCAAAGGCGTCGGCAAAGATCGGCGCCATGGGGCCGGACAGCGGCTCACCCGGCAGAATCAACTCGCGAATGGTTTCGTAATCTGTGGCATAGGCGATCGCCTTGCGGATGTTTACATCATCCGTGGGGGCCCGGTGGTTGTTGAGCTTGAAGTAGAAATTCACCGCCGTCGCGTATTCCTCGATCCGGTAGTCTTCGAGCGCGCCGATACTGTCAAATGTTTCCTGCGCCTGGCTGTCGGCGGACATCGACAGTGTACCGGCAGCAGCGAGCGCCTTCACGGTTGCCTCTTCATTGGTGATGACAAAGCGTACTTCGTCGATGCTCTGTTCATCCCAGCCGAGATGATACCCTTCATAGGCCTTGATCGTCATGCTGGCACCGCGTTCCCAGCTGTCGAGCATGTAAGCTCCGGCCCCGACCGAGTTGCTGGCGACAAAGTCCTGCGCCCAGGGGTCGTCGTCGGTTGCATTCTCCGATGCCAGGTCAGCATTCACGACGAATAGAATAGGGGTTGTCGTCAGGAAGGGCGCATAGGTTTTTTCCAGCTGAAACTGCACTGTGCGCGCGTCAACCTCAGTGACGGACCCTACACTGAGGATGCCTTCAAACAGATAGGCGGGGCCCTCATTGATGCTGAGCAACCGGTCGACTGACCACACGACGTCCTTGGCTTCGATGGTGCTGCCATCCTGAAAGGTAGCGTCTTCTTTCAGCGTAAAAGTCCATGTCAGCCCGTCCTCGGACGCCATCCAGCTTTCGGCCAGAAGCGGCTGAATAGCGCCGCTTCCATCCAGCGTGGTCAGTCCCTCGTAGAGGTTCACACCGGCCATGTATTCGGTGTAATCGTTGATCTTTGCCGGATCGACGGTGCCGAAAATCTGGGTCGCATTGACCGTGATGACGTTATCAGCCGAAGCCATTCCTGCGCCAAGCAGCAAGGCCGATGCGGCCACCGCACTTATGCCTTTCGATCTCAGGGTTTGCATTGTTGGTACCTCCGTTCTGTCAGTTTTTTGCGTTAATGTCTTCGATGGGTTGGTAGGGAATGTCGTAACCAAAGTATTTTGGCCCAACCAATTCCAGCCCGTGATCCGTGCGCCATTTCGGATCGCTGGGTAGGCCGAACACGATCACGCGGTAGCCATAGGCCATCTGTTCTGTCGTGATCGGTTGCCCGGTTTCCAGATCGAGAAGGCAAATCAGATCAGGCGTAATCGCGGCAGGCGTGCCGTCTTCCTCCGCCAACAGGAACTCGTTCTGGAATTTCAGTGTCAGGCTGCGGCCCTGATAGGCTTCCAGCCCTTCGATCACCGCCTGACCGCGGGCAAAGCCACCTTCGGTGCGCCGGTCCACATCTGTGACGCGCCCCTCGAAGAGGCGCATGCCGCCCAGATCGGCGGCCAGCCTGTCGGCAGGGTTGCGATTGGCGGTTTGTTCAGCGGTGATGATCCGCCCGATGCTGGCGATCAGCGACAGGGAGTCCGGCAGGATTGCGCGTTTCGCCTGCGCCCCGGTCATCGGGTAAAGCGCGATCAGCCCGGCGCCACCCATTTCAACGGTAATGACGCGGGCAAACTTCTCCGTCGACAGATTATCGACGGTGTTGAGCACCAGCGCGTTGCCCTTCTCGTCTGCCATGGCCATCGGGCAGGCGTGGACATCAAACATCGTCATCGACACCATCTGCAGTTCAGGAAAGGCACGCCCCATGCCGTCACCATCCACGATGGGCAAACCTGCCGCAGCCGCGACCGCGATGGGAATGGTCGAATTCAAACCACCGGCCTCGATGCAAAAAATGGCATCTGCCTTGCGACCAAGCACCGCCTCGAGCGAGCGCAGCGCTGAGATTGCCTCGTCGCCGCGCGGGAGCTTTTCGAGCATAACTGTTGGCGCCCCCATCATCGCGACCGGCACAATAAGAGCGTCATCATCAAGCGAAGCGATCCCGATGACCGGGACCGGGCCGTTTTCGCCAATGGCCTGTTCTGCCATCAGCTTGCCAATGTAAGGGTCTCCACCGCCTCCGGTACCGAGAAAGGCGCCACCTAGGGCGACATCCGCCATGTCCGCGCGTGTGATCGTCTTGATCTTTTCCATTACGACGTCTCCATCGGGGTGAACGTGATGTCGTCATATCCAAAGGCCGCGGGCCCCACGACGGCCAGTGCTTCGGGTGAGCGCATGAGCGGGTGGGCCGGAAGGCCCAGCACGGCGATCCGCTGTCCGTAGCGCAGCATTTCGGTGGTGATCGGTAGCCCTGTGTCACTGTCGAGCACGACAACCAGATCGGGCGTGCACACCTCGACATTTCCATTGCGCCGAAAGACCAGAAACTCGTTCTGCAGATCAATCCGCCCGGTGTCGCCCGCAAAAGCACCAAACCCTTCCAGCGCCAGATGGCCCACCGCAAAGCCCCCTTTGAGGTGCCGTTCGAGATCGACAATTTTGGCCGTCATTAGCAACCGGCCACGCTCCTGATTGATGACCGTCTGAACCGGGTCGGCATTGGTCTGATGCGCGTTCAGCACGGCCCGGCCCAGGTTGAGCGCCTGCGTAATTGTTCCCGGAATGGCGGCGCGTTTGACGAATGCGCCGCGCATGGGTTGGGTCGCAAGGCCCGCCGCAGCCCCCATGGTCACCACAACCGCGCGCGCGATACGTTCCAGCCAGATGTCGTCCGGCGTGTCACGGATCACCACGATGGATCCCTTTTCGTCAGCCATGGCGGCCGGGGCCTCACGGTGTCCGTAGATCGACCAAGTGCACATCTGCATCTCGGGAAATGCGCGGCCCATGCCGTCGCCGTCTACCACGGGCAATCCAGCTTGCGCCGCCGTCAACATCGGTTCCATCGAGTTGGCGCCGCCAATCTCGACCGAAATCAGCGCATCCACCGGTTTTCCCACTTCGCGTTCGACTGCGCGCAGGGCGCGCAGGCACTCCTCGCCTTCCTCGATCTTTTCAACGCCCACCACCGGCGCGCCGATGCCGCCCAGCGATACGACCAGCGCGTCGTCTGGCAGTTCCTCTAGCGGGATCACGGGAATGCGTCTCCCCTTTTTCAATTCCTCACGGCAGCGGAGCTTGCCGATATAAGGGTTACCGCCTCCCCCCGTTCCAAGGATGGCCGCTCCGATTTCGATTGCATCGAGATCGGCATTGGTGACTTCTCGTAACCGCTCAGCCATTCATGTCACCGACGACTTTGAGGCGGATTCGCGTGGCATTGCCGGGAAGATAGGCTAGCGGCACGTCCTCTTGATCCAAAAGCTCGATGCTGTCTGGTCTGGCACCGGCGGCGATGGCCTTGTCAGTCGCCTCCTTGCGGGCGTCGTTCAGCGCCTCCTCGCGTGATTTGCTTTCCAGCGAGAAAATGCGATCCACCTCGCCTGAAATCTGGCCGATCGCCGCACCAACCGCATTCGCGACAGAAAAATGTTCAGGCCTGATAACCGGTAAGTCGCCTACCTGTTCCGGCACAAGGATGGACCCGCCCCCAACCGCCAGCACCGGGATCGGATCAGGCGACACACGCATCCGTTCGACCGCGTTGAGCAACATGTTGTCGGTGTGCGCCTTGACGGCCTGCATGTGATCCGGTGACACGCCGGTTAGCGCGGATGTGTCGCCGAAATCAGCAAGACCAAGGCCCACGGCGATATCGGAGGTGGTCAAGGTTTTGCCGCCAAAGATCAGGGCCTCTTGCGTCAATCGGTAGCCGACGGATTTCGGGCCAACGCTCAGAGGTTCTCCCTCGGCGCTGACAATCGTACCGCCGCCCAGTCCAATGGCAAAGACATCGGGCATGCGGAAATTCGTGCGGACCCCGCCCACATCAACCGTGGTGCTGGCCGGGCGCGGGAAGCCTTTAACCAAAGCGCCGACGTCCGTGGTTGTTCCGCCCACATCCACAACGATGGCCTCGGTCTTGCCGGATAGGAAGGCAGCGCCGCGCATAGAGTTGGTGGGGCCGGACGCAAAGGTCAGCACGGGGTACGATTGTACGAAATCGCGATTCATCAGCGTGCCGTCATTCTGCGTGATGAAATAGGGGCAGGTCACACCCACCTTTTCCAGCGCCCGACCAAAGGCATCCACGGTCCGTTCTGACAGGGCTCGCAGCGATGCATTCATGATTGCTGCATTCTCGCGTTCCAGAATGCCCAGACGTCCGATCTCGCTCGACAAAGTGAAGCTGGCATCTGGCAGGCGCTCGGCAAGGCGCGCCATCGCTGCGCGCTCCATCTCGTCGCTGACCGGCGAAAACACGGATGTGATGGCGATGGTGTCGATCCCCGCTTCGCCGATCTCGGCGGCGATGGTGTCGATCTCGGCCATGTCGAGCGCTGAAATCTTGCGGCCATCGAATTCGTTGCCACCTTTTGCCATCCAGAAGTGGCCACCGACGGCCTCGCACATGTCATCGGGCCAGTCTACCATCGGGGGCAGGCACTGCGCGGCGGGCAGGCAAAGACGGACGGCGGCTGTTCGCGCAATATGACGGCGCTCAACCACGGCGTTGGTGAAGTGGGTCGTGCCAATCATCACCGCTGTGACACCTGACTTTTCGATGCCAGCGTCGGTTATCGCGCGTTCGACCGCATCGACCACGCCCCCCATCACGTCTTCGGTCGTGGGTGATTTCACACCGGACAGAATCTGATCGCCCTGCATCACGACAGCATCCGTATTCGTGCCGCCAACATCGACGCCAATTCGAAACATCTAGGTGTCCTCCAGTTCTGTTGAGGTGGCAAGCACAGCGGCCCGCTCCTCCTTGCTGACAATGGGTTTGAGCGCGTCTTCTTCAGGGGAGATCACAGGAATCGCCGACAGTAGTGCGCGCGTGTAAGGATGGCCCGGCGTGTCGAAAATCTCCGCGACCGGACCGGTTTCGACGACCTCACCGCGCAACATGACAGCGACGCGGTTGCAGAAATTGCGCATGAGGCTGAGGTCGTGGCTGATGAAGATATAGGTCAGATCAAATTCGCGCCGCAGATCATGCAAAAGGTCGATCACCGTGGATTGCACAAGAACGTCAAGCGCCGAGGTCGGTTCGTCCAGCACAAGGATCTTTGGGTTCACCGACAGCGCGCGCGCGATGGCAACCCGCTGCTTTTGCCCGCCGGACAATTCATGCGGATACATGGCCGAATAGTTCTGCGGCAATTCCACGAGGTCGAGCAGTTCTGAAATGCGGCGATTGATTGACGGCTTGTCAAAGCCGGTGAACTTCAGCGGGACCGCCAATTGATCGCCCACCGTTCGGCGCGGGTTCAGCGACGAGCCCGGATTTTGATAAACGATCTGTATGAGCTTGCGAAATTCCTGCGTGCCCGCGAACCCGTCCAGCGATCGTCCGTCGATCTGCACCGCGCCCTTGGTGGGGGCGGTCAGCCCCATGATGATCTTGGCCAGCGTCGTCTTGCCGGAGCCGCTTTCACCAGCGATCCCGAAGATGTCGCCCTGCTGGACGGTCAGAGACACGTCGTTCACCGCTCGGAAACTGCCGGTGACCCGATTGAGCCAACCGCTACGCGTCTCGAAGTCCTTTGACACGGATGCAACATCGACAATCGGCTGAGTACCCTCATGTTCGGTGGTCTTGACGCCATCGCCATAAAGCGGCGGCACTGCGGCCATCAATTCGCGGGTGTAGGCGTGCTGCGGGGCGTCAAAAATCTCGTCGCGCGTGCCGGTTTCGACGATATGGCCGCGCTCCATCACGTAGACCCGGTCAGCCATCTCGCGCACCACGCCGAGGTTGTGGGTGATCAGCAGAAGCGACAGCCCCTCTTCCACCACCAGCCGGTTGAGCAGCGCGAGGATTTCGTCCTGTGTGGTCACGTCGAGCGCGGTACCCGGCTCATCCGCGATCAGCAGGCGCGGCTTGTTCAACAGAGCCATCCCGATCAACACACGCTGGCGCATCCCACCCGACAGCATCATCGGATAGCTGTCGAGAACACGGCCGCCATCCCTGAGCTGTACCTTGTTCAGCGTCTCAATCATATGTGTGCGACGGTCCGCCCGGGAACGCGAATTTCTGAGCCGCAGGTCGCCGTAGCGGATGACATCATCCATCTGCCGCCCGATGGTCAGCACCGGGTTGAACGACAGCATCGGGTCCTGCAGGACAATCGAGATGCCTATGCCCTTCAGCCGATTACGGTCCTGCTTGTTCAGATCGAGCAGTGATTGACCGTTATAGTAAATGCTGCCCTGTTCGACCTTGCCCGGCGGCATCGGCAGGGTCCCGATGATCGTGCGCATGGTCACGGTCTTGCCTGAGCCAGACTGCCCGATCAGCGAAACCCGCTCGCCTTCGTTCACATGCAAATCGACGTTGTGCAGCACACGCCGGTGCTGACCGTAGGCGTCGAACCCGATGCACAGGTCGCGGATATCCAGAAGCGGGTTCATAATTCGACATCCAGCATGTCGCGCAACCCGTCACCCAAGAGGTTGAAACCGAGGATCGCGTAGAGAATTGCCAGGCCCGGCATCACCGCCTGCCACCACATCTCGGGCAGATATTCGGACCCGGTGGCGACCATCGTGCCAAGGTCCGGGGTCGGCGGTTGCACACCCAGCCCGAGAAATGAAAGTGCTGCGCCAAAGAGGATGACAAAACCCGCGTCAAGCGAGATCTTGACGGCCACCGCAGAAAAGCAGTTGGGGAGCAATTCCCGGAACAGGATATGGGCGTGAGACGCCCCTGCGACGCGGGCGGCCTCGACGTAGTCTTCGTTCATCTGGCCCTTCACTATCCGGTAGATCAAGCGGGTGTGCCAGGTCCACCAAAGAAGCGTGATCGCGATCATCGCATTGATCAGATTTGGCGACAGAACCGCGGTGATTGCCAGCGCCATAGCAAGCGGCGGCAGGGCCAGCATGATGTCGGTGAACCGCATAATGATGGTTTCCGTCCAGCCACCGAAATACCCAGCGCAGAGACCGAGTATGACGCCGAACGGCACCGCAACCCCCAGAACACCCACGACCAGTCCGAGCGAGACCCGGTAACCAAAGATGACCCGGCTGAACACGTCGCGCCCGACGTTGTCGGTACCCATGAGGTTATCCCAGTTCGGTGGGCTGTGCCGATTGCGAAAGTCGACAAAGGACCCCGCACTTTCCGGCGCCGGGGCGATCCAGGGTGCGAAAACCGCCGCGAGGATAACGCTGAACACGATCAGCGTGCCGACAACCGCCAACGGGTTGCGACGGAAGCGATATAGAGCCATCTGGCGCGCAGTCAGCCCGTGGACCGGGGCGTCGGGATCGTTCATCGCGCTCATGCCCCACGCCCCGCCCGAATACGGTGTCGGGGATCGAGGATGCCAAGCAGCAGATCGATGGTCAGGTTGGCGACGACGAAGAACACGCCGGAGACCAGCACGACCCCGATCACTGCATTAAGGTCCTTCTGCAGGATCGTGCGCACGCCATAGCTGGCAATGCCAGGCCAGGAGAAGACGAACTCGACAATGAAGGCATTGCCAATAAGTGAGGCGAATTCCAGCCCGAGAATGGTCAACGGTGCCACCGAGGCAACGCGCAGCATGTAGCGGAACGTCACCACGCGTTCTGGTATGCCGTAAGCCCGCGATGCCTCGACGAAATCGCGCGAGGCGACCTCGATCATCGCTGTACGGGTGATACGCATCACTTGCCCTATGCCAGCAGCAGCCAAAGCAATCGCCGGCAGGAATAAATGCCGCAGCGCGTCGACAACGACGTCGAAGCGTCCAGCAATCAGCCCATCAATGGTCAGAAGCCCCGTCACATCTGCGGAAAAACCGATACCGGGGTCGAGGCGTCCCGTCACAGGGAAGAATCCCAGGTAGTGCGCTGCAATCAGTTGCAGAATAATCGCCAGGACGAACCCCGGGGTGACCACACCCAAAAGGGAAATCACCCGTAGAACGCTATCAATCCATGTATTACGGTAAATGGCGGCGATAACCCCGAGTGGGATCGAAATCAGAACCTGCAAAACGACCGTGAAAAGCACGAGTTCGAACGTGGCGGGCAAAGCACCCATGATGTCATCCATCACCGGACGCGATGTCAGAAGCGACTTGCCCAGATCGCCTTGGACCAGTCCGCTCAGATAGGTCCACAGCTGCACCGGATAGGGATCATTGAGGCCCATTTCCTCTTGCAACTGAGAGACCTGTTCAGCGGTCGCCAAAGGCCCCAGCGCGATACGCGCAGGATCGCCCGGAACAATCCGCGCGATCACGAAGATCAGAACGGCGAGTCCCAAGAGGACAAAAAGAAGCGTAAATGTGCGTCTGAAAAGATAAGCGAACATCAAGATTTCCCCAGGGGAACCTTGGACGACGGATACCAAAGCAGGCATCCAGAATTTAGTCGAATACTGATCTAAAAAGTCTAGAAATACTGAAAAGCTTCTAAATTTGACATTAAATCAATAAGTTGAATTCTATTCGAAACACCCGCCAGTCGGTACACGGATGTCAAATGATACTTCACCGTTGCCTCCGAAATGCCCAATTGTCGGGCAACCTGCTTGTTAGATGAGCCCGATTGCAGTGCTGCGGCGACTCGGTATTGCCGGCTGTTAAAGCCTAGAGCCTTTAGTTCTTCAGGCACCACATAGCTTTGCTCGACGGCCCGTACAATTTGTCTGGCCAGACGAGACAGGGGGATGTTGCCACGCAGGAATTGGCCGGAGGTCATGCGCGCACTTGCGCCCAGAAAAACGTCCCTGTGTTCGATAAACGGCGCGATCTGCCGTTCCTCCAGCGCCAACCTCATCGCGCGTTCGATATGCTGTCGTCGAAGTTTCCCGCGCACGCGTTGCGCATCTTGAAGCGCAGCCACAATGGCACCTCTTGGCGTGGCGGAGGGGGCAGGCTCCTTGAGACGCAATGCGGTTTGCAGCTCATCCCGAACAATTTGACCAATCGAACTGTGGATCGGGGCGGCATCAAGTGCCTCAAGCTGCCGCTCGGCTTCGTTGGGATGCCATTCAAGATGCGATACCTGCGCCTGCAGCACATCAATGGTGAGCGGGGCGCCGCTGTGACGGCGGGCATAATCGGCCTGATATGTCTCAAGCTCAATCTGCGCGGCCTGCCGACCTTCCAGGAAATAGGTGCTCATGACACCGATGCGCGCCAGCTGGTAGAAAAGCTCTGACCAACTGTCGCCGGTCAACAGGCTGTTGCGCAGATCGGGCGCGCGTTGCCGGACGCGTTCCAGATTTCCGCGCTCATACTCGATTGCCAGGCGGATGACCTCAATGACCTCTTCTTCGTTTCCGTATCGGGTGCGAGACACTTCCAGACACCGCTCCGCCGTCCGCAGCCCGCGCGCCGCGCGCCGCAATCGACCGTCCACGACATCGAGATCAGCCAGATGGATATGAATGAAGTGCTCCAGATAGGAGTGACCATCCTCGCGGTAGCACGAAATCGCCTGCTGACCGGCCACCCGAGCGTCCTCCAGCCGCAGCAGGCGCACAAGCATCGCCATCATGGCGTTATAATAGAGCCCCTGTAGTAATGCGTTCGAGATCGGCAGGGCGCGTTCCAGCCTGCGCCATGACGCAAGTTTGTTGTCGCTGACAGGTTCACCAAGATGAAGGGCCAGCAACAAATCCAGTAACTCGAACTGGTAGGTCTTCTCAAACTCCAAGTTGACAGCATGCAAATAGGATTTCGCGCGGGAGGCCTGACCGGACTTCAAAAGGTGCATGACCAGACCGCCTAGCACTGCCTCGTCCTGACGCCACTCATCGGGCTGCAACTTGTCGAGGAGATGCGCAAGCTTGGCGTATCCGTGGCGAAACGGGTAAATAAGCCCGCCACCCCTGATGAACTCTTTACGAGCCTCTGATGCGTCAGCTGCCGGCATGCTGGCAGTAGACTCGGAGTGGCAGGGTTTTTCAAGGTGATCGGATACCGGCCGCAAACCGCAAGACTATGTCCATCAAGAGGTATCGATCTTGAACCTATGTGCGTCGTCGGCTGATCGAAGAATTGCCGCGAGTGCGCCGATGGGTCGAAGCGATTTCAAAATATTGGTTTGAAACGTTAGTCGTGGAATTAGCGGGTGCCCCACAGCGGACACTAGCGAGTTGTGAAGCATGCGTTGCTTTGGGCTCACAGCGGACACTGGTTAGATCCGCCCGCTGCGCAGAACAGCTGTTGTGACCAGGCCAAGCCCGTCCTAGCGTCAGTAGAATATGCTGAGCTCGTATTGTCAGGTTTTGTCATATGTCGGGTGGAACGGTTCAGCGTGTACGGCGACCAACAGACGTGAATTCATAGTACCTTGAATCAAGTCAAAACGCAGCGCTTCGTCCCCCAGCAACACAACGACAGGGCGGGCAACAAGTTACCGCGCGCCAAGTTAGTGATATTATTTATGTAAGATGACACGAAGTTTGGCTCCTAGAATTTCATTATATATTTATAATTCAATATTTTAGCCTTACAGCGCCGACAGCAGTTTGGAACTTTTCGAAAGGAAGTGTGTCGCTTTGCAGTTCAAAAAAAACGCGGTGCGCATTCTGTCTAACGTCATCTCTAATGGGACAGTTTAGGCTAATTAGACAGCCGCCGTTCGGACCGAATTCCGAAGCAGTAGCCAACAAGAAGCATGCGGATCAAAAGCTCAGGATCGACTGAAGGACGGCCTGTGTGGTTGTAGAACTCCGCAAGATGCGTCCGAATACTGCTCAGGTCGACGAAGCGATCAATCGGCCGCAACAGGTGATCTTGGGAACATGGTCTTCCAGCGAGAACTCGTAGAACAGCGCAGCTTGCGCCTCTTGCCTCGGTCCCAACATCGCCAATCCCTCCCTACAGAAAGAATTGAATCAGCGGTTAGTGCACCAATCAAAGAAGACTTTCTCAACAAAATACGCCCTCACCTTGGCTCAACGTCGTTCCAATGCAAGTTCTCAGGCAACTCCAAGGCTCGAGCAGAGACATCATCGAATAGGACGGGCGTAAAATCCCAAACGTCGCCCCGGAGGTTCACAGAGTTTCTCGAACCAAGCCAGTTGTTGTGAACGTGACCAAACATTTGAATGGCGCTACGTCGGGCATGGTTCCATGTGATCATGGGGTAGTGGCAAAGCGTATTGGACTGCTTGAGCGGGCCGTCACGGAGCTCTACAAGTGGAGACACAGTATCCCACGGCAGCCTTAACGTCGGTTCGCGATCATGGTTCCCAACGATCAAGTGCTTTCGAGCGCCCGGCAACTGATCGAATATCCCCTTAAGGTAGCCAGCA
This sequence comes from uncultured Roseobacter sp., assembly GCF_947499265.1. Lineage (GTDB taxonomy): Bacteria > Pseudomonadota > Alphaproteobacteria > Rhodobacterales > Rhodobacteraceae > Roseobacter. The sequence continues at coordinate 611,630 of NZ_CANMNK010000001.1, forward strand.
TCCTTTGACCTTAGGCCGAAAGCAAAGTCCCCGATGATCCAGAGATCGTCATCCTCGTGAACCCTCTCGCACATGTTCGCGATCAAGATGGCATCCATCTCCTCCACGGAGGAAAAGGGGCGATCACAGAACTTCATGACGTTCTCATGACCGAAGTGCGTATCAGCAGTGTATCAGTGAGCCATGGCTGCTATCCGAGTTTCCCTGATTTGTTCGGAGGATAGCTGGTCATACCCAGGCTGCAACATCGGAGATGTCAGGCCACAACGCTGTCTTCAGCGATACTGGCCAAAGCGCCAAATCCGCACTCTTATGAGTAAATGACACTGGTGTTTCAGTGGTGAGCCGTGCAGGATTCGAACCTGCGACCCACTGATTAAAAGTCAGTTGCTCTACCAACTGAGCTAACGGCCCACTAGAGCGCTTACTTAGAAAGGTGGTGCGTAAGGGTCAAGCCCTTATTCAGTGTTTTCGCAAGGACATACTGGATAGTTCTGCCGCATCGGCTTATACGCGCGAAATGACCAAAGTGGATCATACCGGTTTGCCCTTCATGAAGATGCATGGGCTGGGAAACGACTTTGTCGTTCTGGACGCGCGTGCGCGGGAAATCGACGTGACCCCGGCGCTGGCACAGGCTCTGGGCGACCGGCATAGAGGCGTGGGCTTCGACCAGTTGGCGATCATGACAAATGAGGCCGATGATCTCCATTTGAAGTTTTACAATGCCGACGGATCCGTTTCCGGCGCTTGCGGGAATGCCACGCGGTGCATCGCCAGGCATGTGATGCAGGAAACCGGGCAGAGTTCATTGCGACTGATCACCGAACGCGGAATTCTCACCGCCGAAGACGCAGGCGATGGCCTGACATCCGTGAACATGGGCCACCCTCAATTCGATTGGGCGGATATCCCGCTGGCGCATGAGATGGACACGCTTTCGTTGCCAATCGACGGCACGCCGGTGGCGACCGGTATGGGCAATCCGCACTGTACCTTCTTTGTCGATGATGTTGATGCGGTCGATCTGGCCACCTTCGGCGCGACCCACGAAAACCATCCGCTCTATCCTGAACGCACCAATGTTCAGGTCGCGCAAATCATCGGGGATGATCACATCCGTATGCGGGTGTGGGAGCGCGGGGTCGGCATTACCTTGGCTTCCGGCTCTTCAAGCTGCGCCACGGCTGTCGCTGCCGCGCGCCGTGGCCTCGCCGGTCGGTCCGTTCAGATCGATCTGGATGGTGGCACGCTCCACGTGGATTGGCGCGATGACGGTGTCTGGATGACGGGCCCGACGACACATGTTTTCTCCGGCACCCTGACATCTGCTTTTCTGGCTGGTCTGACATGAACGCGCCCGTCTTTTCCACCATGGGCTGCCGTCTGAATGCCTATGAAACCGAAGCCATGAAAGAACTGGCAACCGCTGCGGGCCTGGAGAACGCCGTGGTGGTCAACACCTGTGCGGTGACGGCCGAAGCGGTTCGCAAAGCCCGTCAGGACATTCGGAAACTGCGGCGTGCACACCCGGGTGCGCGGTTGATCGTGACCGGCTGCGCGGCGCAGACGGAACCGGACACCTTCGCCCAAATGGCCGAGGTCGATGCGGTGATCGGCAATGCCGAAAAGATGCAGGGCGCGACATGGCAGGGGCTCGCTGCGGATTTCATCGGTGACACCGAGACCGTACAGGTCGACGACATCATGTCGGTGACCGAGACCGCAGGCCACCTGATCGATGGTTTTGGGACCCGCAGCAGGGCCTATGTCCAGGTGCAGAACGGCTGCGATCATCGCTGCACCTTCTGCATCATTCCCTACGGGCGTGGCAATTCGCGATCAGTGCCCGCCGGTGTTGTTGTGGATCAGATCAAACGGCTCGTTGACACAGGCTATAACGAAGTGGTTTTGACGGGCGTCGACCTGACCAGTTGGGGCGCGGATTTACCGTCCGAGCCGAAACTGGGGGACCTTGTTATGCGGATCCTCAAACTGGTGCCGGATTTGCCGCGGTTGCGGATCAGCTCCATCGACAGCATCGAAGTGGATGATAACCTGATGCAGGCCATTGCCACGGAACCACGGCTCATGCCGCATCTGCATCTGTCGCTGCAACACGGCGATGACATGATCCTCAAACGGATGAAGCGGCGGCATCTACGACAGGATGCCATCCTTTTTGCGCAGGAGGCACGCAGGCTGCGCCCGGAAATGACCTTTGGCGCGGATATCATCGCGGGTTTCCCGACCGAGACCGAAGCCATGTTTCAGAACTCTCTGGCTCTGGTGGAGGCATGTGATCTGACGTGGCTGCATGTGTTCCCCTATTCTGCGCGCCCCGGTACGCCCGCCGCGCGCATGCCAGCCGTAGACGGCAAGGCCATCAAGGCGCGTGCGGCCCGCTTGCGGCAAACAGGTGCCGCGCAGGTACAGCGGCATCTGGAAAAGCAGGTCGGACACAGCCACAGGATATTGATGGAAAGCCCGACCATGGGCCGGACAGAGCAGTTTTGCGAGGTGCGGTTTTCTACGCCTCAGCAAGAGGGAAGCATCGTCCAGGTGCCGATTACAGGGCATGATCAGACAAGGTTGCTGGCCTGATCGCGGGATCGCCAAACTCAGCTATTTTAGAAAAGCCGTGACAAATACCGGCACGGGTCGCTACTCTGAGCCTACCTTGTGGGAGAGGTACTTTGAGCGATCACATCGAATGGGTCCTGGAAATGGATGTCCAGGACGGCATGTCCGAGGCTGTTTTACCACTGATCAGTGAAATGGTTATAGCGACCCGGGAGAATGAGCCGGGGGCGCTCACATACGAATACTATCTGACGGAAGACAAATCACGCTGCACTGTGCTGGAGCGCTATGCGGACAGTGACGCGCTCATGACGCATCTGGGAAACTTCGGTACCCATTTTGCTGAAAGGTTCTTCAAAACCTTTGCCCCGGTTCGGTTCACGGTGTATGGCCCTGCCAATGACACGGTTCGATCCGCACTTTCTGAGCTTGGGGCAACTTTCGACACACGTATTGGCGGCTTTCACAGGTAAAGCCCCACTGGTTAACCATTCCAAATCCCATAGGTTACACGCAGACGGTTAACCGGCTGTGCCCGTTTTGATTGAAACTGCGTGTCTGACAAGTTACTTTGAGCGGCCATGACTGCTGAGTGGCCGGAACTGGAGAGGGTGAGATGGATACTGTATTGCTGCCGAATACCGGGTTCTTGGCACATGCCTCCAAAGACCTTTCCGATCTGATGGCCTCGGTCGCAACCGAGGTCCAGCTTTCCGAAGGCGAAGTGCTGTTTGAGCAGGGCGATGACGGGGACACGCTTTATGCGATCATCTCGGGCTCGCTGGAATTCAGCGTCCTGTCGCGTGAGGGGCGCAAGCTGTCTCTGGACGTGATGCGCCCCGGTGCCCTGTTTGGCGAGATTGCCCTTTTCGACCCCGGCACACGAACGGCCACCGTCACGGCTTTGGAGCCCACACGGCTGCGCGGTGTCAAAAACGCAGATATGCTGCGGGCGATCCGCGAGGCGCCCGATCTCGGCATTGATATGATCCAACTCGCCGGTGAACGCATGCGCTGGATGAGCAGCCAGCTAAATGAGCAGGTCTTTCTGCCAATGCCCGCCCGTCTGGCCCGCAAAATCCTCTATCTGACCGTGGCCGGATCCGAGCAGCTTTCGATGTTGACCCTGTCGCAATCGGAACTGGCCGAGTTCGTGGGCGCGACCCGTGAAGCCGTTTCAAAGACGCTCGCCCTGTGGAAACGGGCAGGTGTGATCGAGGCGACGCGGGGCGGTGTGCAGGTACTGGACCGTGAAGCCCTGCAGGTCATGGCGGATCTACATCAAATTTAACGCCGACATGTGATCGGTTTCACAGACCCCGATTCGATTTTGCGTCATGTTAGGTGCATTGAAGGGCGCTTTGCCCGAACCTAACGACCAGTATTTTCTGGACCAGACACGCAAAAGGGGCTGCGAAATGGAACATGAACATAGATTTGAGATGGATCGCATGCGAACCACTCCGAACACCTCCCGGGTAAAGGCCGTGATTGCATGGCTGCTGGAGGCGGACCGCGAATTTCGGGTGGCTCAATCGATGGTCGACAAGACCAAGAACCGGTTCTGAGGGTTGATCGATGTCTGTTGCTGTCAAGCTTTCAATCCGGATTGGCTCTGTCGTGTCTGAGGCCAAATTGGGAGCGGCAAATAAGGCGGCTCAGGCATCAAAAGAGCCAGCAAATGCGACGAATGTGATCCAGTTCACATACAACGATTCTACATTAATCTATTCTAAACTTATTAGTGGTGACCGGTAAAAAGTAATCGCCTTGGATTGCAAGGCACACGATCTGGTAAATCAAGACATTGTAACGATCAGGGACAGGAAAGAGATCACGGCAAAAGATGCTTACGCTGCCGATTAACCGTGAACCCTTGGACCCCCCTATTCTGACTCTCCCCAGGGTCTGTCATTAGCCTTTGTGACTGAAGGTGCAGACAGGAAACCCCCCGCGCAGATGCACGGGGGGTTTTTTTAATTTCAACAGTAGCGGTGAGTGTTAGAGGGTTTTCTTGCCCTTCACCGGCGCCCAGAGACGCTTGTTGGTCAGGTAAAGCAGAACCGACAGCAGGGTCAGGAAAACAACGCCGACAAACCCGGCCTGTTTCCGCGCCATCATCTTGGGCTCGGCCGTCCACATCAGAAACGCGGATACGTCTTCGGCAATGTGGTGCAGGTCATTGGCGTGACCATCGGCAAATTCGACGTCCTCGCCGTAAAGCGGCGGGGCCATGGAGATCCAGCCGCCCGGAAACGCTTTGTTCTCATAAAGCGTCACACCGGCCTCTTCTCTCTCCTCACCGGTGTATTCGGTCAGCAGGGACGCGATGTATTCAGCACCGCCGATCCCTTTGAAGAACTGGTTGATGCCCAAGCCGTAAGGTCCGTGGAAACCCGCACGCGCCTTGGCCATCAGGCTGAGGTCCGGCGCATTCTCCAACCCGGAGGCCGGGAAGTGATCCGCGGGGAGGGCCGGGCGGAAATCATCAAGCTCTGCGTCAAAGACTTCGAAGTTCTCCGCGTAGGCGCGCACCTGATCTTCTGGCAGCGATGGGCCGCCTTCCTCAGACAGCGACCGGATCGGCACAAATTTCAGCCCGTGGCAGGCAGAGCAAATCTCAGTATAGACCTGAAGGCCGCGTTGCAGCTGGTTCTGGTCATATTTACCGAATGGGCCTTCGAAGGAGAAATCAAAGTCCTCAACATGGCCTTCGCCACCAGCCGCCAAACCCGCGGTGGCCAGCCCGAAAGCCGCCACAGCACTAAGTGTAAGTGTTCTGAACATGATCATCTGGTCCTTTATTCAGCGGGCGTGCCGTCGGAAGACTTCGGATAGTGCGCGGTGAAGTCCTCTTCGATCGTATCCGGGCTTGCGAGCGGTTTCTCAACCACGCCCAGCAGCGGCAGGATCACGAGGAAATACGCGAACCAGTAGGCCGAGGCGATCAGTGAGAAGGTCGCGTAGGGTTCTTCCGCAGGCATGGCACCCAGCCACATCAGCGCGAAGAAATCGACGACCAACAGGGCGAACCACCATTTGAACATCGGGCGATACCGGCCCGAGCGCACGGAGGATGTGTCCAGCCAAGGCGCCAGCGCCATCACCGCAATCGCACCGAACATCGCCAGAACGCCGAAGAACTTGGCGTCGATGATGCCCGCGGTCAGGAAGGACGCAATCTGTACCACCCAGACCTCGCTCGTGAAGGCCCGCAGGATCGCGTAGAACGGCAGGAAGTACCATTCTGGCACGATGTGTGCAGGCGTCGCCAGAGCATTAGCCTCGATGTAGTTATCCGGGTGGCCCAGGTAGTTTGGCATGAAGCCCACCACCGCAAAGAACACAGCCAGGATCACCGCCAGCGCGAACAGGTCCTTGATCACGAAATAGGGCCAGAACGGCAGTGTGTCTTTCTCAGCTTCTTCTTTCGAGGAACGGCGCACTTCAACGCCCGTAGGGTTGTTATTGCCGGTGGTGTGGAAGGCCCAGATGTGCACGATCACAAGGCCCGCAATCACGAAGGGCAACAGGTAGTGCAACGAGAAGAAACGGTTCAGCGTGGCGTTATCTACCGCAGGTCCGCCCAGCAGCCAGGTCTGGATGCTCTCCCCCACAAAGGGGATCGCGCCGAAGAGGCCGGTGATCACGGTCGCACCCCAGAAGGACATTTGTCCCCATGGCAGCACGTAGCCCATAAAGGCGGTGCCCATCATCATCAGATAGATCAGCATGCCGATGATCCATGTGATCTCGCGCGGGGCCTTGTAGGACCCGTAGTAGAGACCGCGGAAAATATGAGCATAGACCGCAATAAAGAAGAGCGACGCGCCGTTGGCGTGCATGTAGCGCAGCATATAACCGCCATTCACGTTGCGCATGATGTGCTCAACGGAGGCGAAAGCCATATCCACATGCGGCGTATAGTGCATGGCCAGCACGATACCGGTGACGATTTGCAGTGCCAGACAGAAGGTCAGAACAATGCCCCAGATCCACATCCAGTTCAGGTTCTTGGGGGTCGGGATCATCAGCGTGTCATAAAGCAGGCCAACAACGGGGAGACGGCTGTGCAGCCACTTCTCGCCCCCGGACTTTGGTTCGTAATGGTCGTGAGGAATTCCAGCCATATCAGATTTCTCCCTTAACCCAATTTGATCGTGGTTTCGTCCACGAATTCTGCTGTTGGCACCGGCAGGTTGGTGGGTGCCGGCCCTTTGCGAATGCGTCCTGCGGTATCGTAGTGCGACCCGTGGCAGGGGCAGAACCATCCGCCAAAATCACCCGCGTCGCCCAGGGGCACGCAGCCAAGGTGCGTACAGACACCCATCATCACCAGCCATTCACCGGTCTCATCCAATGCGCGGTTCTCGTCGGAGGCATCGGCATCCGCGGCGATATTCGCGTTTTCCGCACCCTGATCCGGCAGATCGGAAAGGGCAACGTCACGCGCCGCCGCGATCTCTTCCTCGGTCCGGCGGCGGATGAACACCGGCTTGCCCAGCCATTTCACGGTCAGTTGCGTGCCTGGCTCGACATCGCTCACGTCAACGCGAATGGATGACAGGGCGCGCACGTCAGCAGAGGGGTTCATTTGATGGACCAGAGGCCAAATCGCGGCACCTGCGGTAACAGCACCAGCACCAGCCGTGGCGTAATAAAGGAAATCCCTCCGGGTGCCTTCGTGATCTTCTGCGTGGGACACGGGTTTACTCCATTTCCGGGGCCGGTGATCGGCCAAAAGACAGATCGGCCGCAAAATAGCAGCCACACTCATGCGGGTATGTAGCGTCGTGCTGACGCGCCGTCCAGTGATCAAACGCGCGCAAACGGTCGCAGGCATGCCCGGCAGCCGCGATTTCTAGGCGCAACCCGCGTCGATTCGGTTAAGCTTTGGCGGTTTCTAGGCTTCTGGCGGTTTTGTCGCATGCATTGAGGCGCGCGAATCAAATTCGGCGTGCCATGCTGCCAGGGCCTCGTTGCCCTTGCGCCAATTGCGCGCGCCGTGGCGAAAATCGACGTAGGACAAAGCGCAACCGACCGAGATGTGGCCCATGTCCATGGGGCCGGACAGATGGCTCATCCAACGCGCATTCAGCACTGAAACGGCCCGCGCAACCTTCGCCCATTGGGCTTCGATCCAGTCGCCATATTGCATCTCCGCCGGACGCAGGCGCGCCTCATAGGACATGGAAACCGCCGCATCCATGATACCGTCGCCGGTGGCTTCAAGCGTCAATGTCTCCCATCGAGACGTGCCGGTCGGGTACATGTTGCCGCCATAAAGATCGTTGAGAAACGCGGTGATCACCCGGCTGTCATAGAGCGTGGTGCCGTTGTCGCGCACAAGGGATGGCAGTTTGGCCAAGGGGTTGCTGGCCGCCAAGGCATCATCCGACGCAAAGGCCGTCGATGCGACATCGAGCAGTTCAACGTCATCTGCTTTGTCCAACTCATGCAGCAGGACAACAACTTTGCGCACGAACGGGGACGCCGAGGAATGAAACAGCTTCAGGGGATTTCCTTTCACGATTCGGTCGCGACCCTAACAGAGCTAACCGCCCTGTCTATTGGCGCCGCGCATCAGAGCCGCCAGCACCGCCAGATCCGTGCCCTGACCGTAGGCTTCCACATGATCGGCGGCCTGCAGGCGCACCGCGTCGGGTTTGTTCTGGTTGAGTTTCCAGGTGCCATCAACGCCCGTGACCGACATCCGGCAGGGCACGATGGCGCGCATCATCTTCTCCATCACACCCTCCGACATCTTTGACGGGGTCCAGGGAGGTTTCGGCAGCAGCCGGTCTTCGAAGAACGCCGATTGGCAATCCAGCAGGTCATGCAATTCTTCCTGTGGCCGCACCTCCAGCGTCCCCGTCACATGCACAGCGATGTAGTTCCAGGTCGGGACCTGATCATCCACGCCGTACCAATCGGGCGAGACATAGCTGTCAGGACCGGAAACGGCGATCCGGGCAGGCAAGGGTGCTGCTTTCAAGGCACGTGCAATGGGGTTGGAGCGCAGCAAGTGCAGCCAAAGGGTCTGGCCATCCTCATCCAGCAGAAACGGAATGTGCGACATCCACGGCCCATCTGCGCCACTTGCCGCCAGAACACCAAAGGCGCGCTCCCGTGCATAGGCCAGATTGGCGTCATCTTCTTGGGTGTGGAAAATCGGATTCGGGTGCATCGTTTTGCCTTTGCGATGTGTCGTATTTTCTCTTGCAGGCTTTGATACAGATTGGCAAGCTGGCGGCATTCTCAGGGCGGGGTGAAATTCCCCACCGGCGGTATGCAGCCTTGCGCTGCGAGCCCGCGAGCGCAAGGGATTTCCGGTGGGAACCCCCTTGGTCAAGCAGATCTGGTGAGACGCCAGAGCCGACGGTCACAGTCCGGATGAAAGAGAATGCGGATGCACGCGGGTCTTGGCCCGTGCGCAATCGTGATCGCCTTGGGTGGACGTGTCTGAACCTAAAGGAGATCACTATGACACACACCCGTTTCGCCTTTGTCAAAGCGCAGTGGCACGCTGATATCGTGGACCGCGCCTATGACGGCTTTACCCAGACCATTTCCCCCGCGCAGGTGGATGTTTTTGACGTGCCGGGCGCCTTTGAAATGCCGTTGATGGCGCGCGACCTTGCGGCATCGGGGCAGTACAGCGCGGTGATATGCGCCGCCTTTGTGGTGGACGGTGGCATCTACCGGCATGATTTTGTGGCCCAGAGCGTGGTTGACGGGCTGATGCGCGCCGGCCTTGAGACGGGCGTGCCCGTGTTGTCGGTGTCGCTCACGCCACATAACTATCAGGAAACCGATCACCACACTGCCATCTACCGCGACCATTTTGTCACCAAAGGCAAAGAGGCGGCGGCTGCAGCGCTTGGCATTCTCAAAGCGCGCGAGGGGTTGCAGGCAAAAGCAGCCTAGCCCAGATAGGCCTGCAAGGCAGGCGGCGGGTTCTCCAACAGAGCGCCCGCCGGTTGCGGTGCCGCCGCCCGACCGCCTTCGACAAAAATCACGTCATCGGCAATGCGGCGCACATCCTGCGGATCATGCGTGACCATCAGCAAGGTGGCATTGGCCTCCTCGCTGAGGTCATGCACAAGATCGAGCATTTCATGGCGCAATGCGGGGCCGAGCGCTGCGAAGGGCTCGTCCAGCAAGACAACGGGTCGATCCTGCACCAATACCCGCGCCAGTGCCGCGCGGCTTTGCTGACCGCCGGAGAGTTCACCGGGTTTGCGGTCGGCCATACCCGCCAGGCCGACGCGCTTCAGGGCCTGTTCCACCCTCAGATGATCCTCCGGTGTGAGCTTCAGGTCGGGCCGGATGCCCAACCCGATATTCTTGGCGATAGAGAGATGCGGAAACAGGTTGTTATCCTGAAACAGCATCGCAATCGGGCGCTTACCCGGTGTGGCATCGGTGATGTCGACATCGTTCCACCAAAGCTTGCCGCCGCCCAAAGGCAGAAAACCACCAAGCGCCGCAAGCAAGGTGGACTTCCCGGCACCCGACGGGCCGATGACAGCGGTCTTGCGCCCTTGCTGAACCTCGAAATCGGCTTGCAACAGGAAACCACCCTGCGAAATGGTGACATCTTCAAGCCTCAGCATGCCAGCGCCCCGCTTTGTCAAAAACCCAGAACAACGCAAGCGCCATGGCCAACAGCAGCAGAGCCGCACCGGCGGCAGCCTCCGTCCGGTAAGCGCCCATCAATCGGTACATCTGCAAGGGCAGCGTCGCACGATCCGGATCAGCGAAAAGCGCAATCACGCCAAGATCGCCGACAGACAGCGCGCCGGTCAGCCCCGCGGTAAACCCGATCTGCGCCCGCAACCGCGGCAGCACCAGCCACCGCCACGCGGGCCAGCCGTTCAACCCCAAAGATCGCGACAAACGGTCATAGGTGGTCAGCACATCGCGCATCGGTGGCACAAGTATGCGCAGGGCAAAGGGCAAGGCCATCAAGGCGTTGATCAGCGCGGTGACCGGCAGGGCCAGCGGCACCGGGTCGGCAATCGGGTTGATCAGGATGAACCAACCGGTGCCGATCATCAGCGGCGAGGCGGAGAGGCCGATCAGACCAATGGCCTCTGCGCCGCCTGCCCGCCGGGTGCTGATCCAGCCCGCCATCGGCAGGGCGATGGCAAGGAGCAAGGCAATGCTGAGCATGGCCACGCCCAGCGAATTCCCCGCTGTTTTCCAGACACCGATGGGCATTTGCGGCAGACCCTGCACGCCCGCCAACGTGATCGCAAAAAGCGGCAGCAGCAGAAATGCGCTGCCCAAGGCGATTACACAGGCGTCGATTGCCGATTGGAGACCCCCGCGCGCATCCCAACGTCGTACCGCGCGGTCAAGACCGGCGCTCAGCGGAATGTTGGGAATCACCCAAAGCGCAACAAGGGCCGCGCTGCCCGCCAGAAACAGCTGAATAAATGACAAGAGAGCGGCCCGCGCGAGATCGAAGTCGAAGCGAAACGCCTGATAGATCGCCAGTTCAATGGTTGTCGCGCGCGGTCCGCCCCCAAGCGTCAACGCGACGGCGAAACTGGTCAGGCAGATGACAAAGATCAACGCCGCGGCCCCTGGTACAACCTGCACCAACAACGGCACTTCCAGAGTGCGGCGGACCATACGGGGCGGCAGGTTGAGCTGCGCGGCCAGGCGAAACCGTTCTGCGGGAATGCTTTGCCACCCCTGCAACAGGAGCCGCGTGGCCAGCGGGAGATTAAAGAAGACATGGGCCAGAACCACACCGTGCAGCCCGTAAATCGACAGGGTCGGCAACCCAATTGCCTCAAAGGCTGTATTGACCCACCCTGTGCGTCCAAAGACGGTAAGCAATCCCAAGACGGCGACGATGACCGGCAGAATAAAGGGGGCACCCAGCAGCGTGATCAACACCCCGCGCCCCACAAAGCGACGCCGCGCCAGGGCACGCGCCAGGGGAATCGCACAGGCGACGGATATCAGGGCGGAGAGGGCCGCCTGCTGCAGGGTAAACCGTATTGCCGCCCATTCCGCGGGCTCGATGCCGCGCCCCAATTCCGCGCGCAGACCGATGCCCAGAAAGGACAAAAGGACCGCCACGACGACAAAGCCGCCCGCGGCGATCCCCGTGGTGCCGATTATTGGCTGAGCGCGTTGCGCCATGTCTCAATCGCCTGATCCTTGCGGCTTTCAGCCTCTTCTTCCGAGTAGAAGAGGACTTTTTCCGGCAGCGCCAGTTGCGCCCAGCCTTCGGGCCATTGATCTTCGGGCAAGGCGGCGGGCAGCGACCAGTTCGCGGTTGGGATCATTTGCTGAAAATCCTGCGACAACACATAGGCCATGAAGGCGTCGGCGAGTTCAGGCTCCTGAGTTTGTGCAATCTTGCCCACGGTTTCGACCATGAAGTAGTGACCTTCCGGGAAGATCGCGGCCTTCTTGGTGAAATCCTCTTCGGCGAACATGTGGTAGGCGGGCGAGGTGGTGTAGCTCAGCACCATATCGACCTCGCCATCGGTGAACATGCCGTAGCTGGCGGACCAGTCCTTGGTCACAGTCAGGATTTTCGGCGCAAGTTTGGTCCAGACTTCACCGGATTTTTCGCCGTAAACAGCCTCGACCCAGAGTACCAGTGCGAGACCCGAGATCGATGTGCGCGGATCCTGAATGACCAGCTTCACATCATCGTCCATCTCCAGCAGCGCATCAAAGCTCGCGGGCGGCGCGTCCATCGTGGTCTCATTATAAATAAACGCTGTGTGGCCGTAGTTGAAGGGCAGGAAGGTGTCGTCCGTCCACTCAATCGGCAGGGTCAGGGCGGAATTGTCCTGACCGTGTGGCGCAAAGAGCCCGGTGGCACGGGCCTTGGCGGTGACATCGGAGGTCAGACCGATCACCACATCGGCCTTGGTGCGCTCCCCTTCGAGCAGCAGGCGCGGCAATAGATCGCCAGTAGCAAATTGCAGATCGCAGTCACAGGTTTCTTCAAACCCCGCTTCGATCATCGGGCCAGGGCCCCATTCCGACGTGAAATAGTCGCCTGCATAGACGGTCAGTACGGGCGTGTCCGCCCCCGCCTGAGAGGCCAGCAGCAGCGTTGTGGCAAGTAGGGTTCTCCGCATGATCAATCCTTTCAAATGCGACGAACGGATGAGAGGATGATCAGCTCACCTTCCCTCCGCCGGTCTTAACCGGTTCAGGTTCTACGGGTCCGCGATGGTTCGCATCTCAGCCGGAAAGGCCCCCCGAGGTATGCCCAGACCTAAAGCCGCGCCCGGGGATTGGCAAGCGATAAGCTCTTGAGGCGGGTGGCCCGCCCGGCTAAGCACCGTCGCAAAGGAGCGTTTGCGATGTCGATCAACAGTTTTGGCCATCTTTTCCGCGTGACCACATGGGGGGAAAGCCACGGGCCTGCCCTGGGCGCGACGGTAGATGGCTGCCCGCCCGGCGTGGCGATTGACGCGGCGATGATCCAGCAGTGGATGGACAAGCGCAAACCGGGACAGAACAAATACACCACGCAGCGCCGCGAAGCAGATGAGGTGCGCATTCTGTCAGGTGTGTTCGAAGGGGTGACCACAGGCACGCCGGTGCAGCTGATGATCGAGAACACGGATCAACGCTCGAAAGACTACGGGGATATCAAGGACAAGTTCCGCCCGGGTCACGCGGATATCACCTATTACCAGAAGTACGGGGTGCGCGATTATCGCGGCGGCGGTCGGTCAAGCGCGCGCGAAACGGCGGCGCGCGTTGCTGCGGGCGGTCTTGCGCGCGCGGCGATTGCGTCGCTTGTCCCGGGCGTCGAGATCAAGGGGTATATGACCCAGATGGGGCCGCATGCCATCGACCGGGATCGGTTTGATTGGGATCAGATTGATCAGAACCCGTTCTGGGTGCCGGATGTTAAGGCGGCGGAGGACTGGGCCGGGTATCTGGATGGGTTGCGCAAATCCGGCAGTTCCGTGGGTGCGATCATCGAAGTTGTCGCACGGGGTGTGCCCGCTGGTTTGGGCGCCCCTGTCTACGGCAAGCTCGACACCGATCTGGCGGCGGCGATTATGAGCATCAATGCCGTCAAGGGCGTGGAAATCGGCGAGGGCATGTCCGCTGCCATGCTCACGGGCGAGTTGAATGCGGATGAAATCACCATGGGGCCGGATGGGCCAATCTATTCCTCGAACCACGCGGGCGGCATCTTGGGCGGGATCAGCACCGGACAGGACATCGTGGTACGGTTTGCGGTGAAACCCACCTCCAGCATCCTGACCACACGGCGTACGATCACAAAAACCGGTGAAGAGACTGAAATTATCACCAAGGGTCGGCATGACCCCTGTGTCGGCATTCGGGCGGTGCCGGTGGGTGAGGCGATGATGGCCTGCGTTCTGCTGGACCATCTGTTGCTGCACCGCGGTCAGGTTGGCGAAAATCAGGGGCTTATCGGCTAGGTGCTTTCAACGTCCAGAAGCCGCGCGATGCTCTCGATACTTTGCTCAACAATGCCCAGCGGCATGCGGGACCGGGCCAGCACGCGCAGTCCGATATATTGCGTGAGCAGGACGTTGGCCAGCGCACGCTGCTCCGCCTCCGGCAAGCCGGCATGCACCGGCGACGCACGTAAAGCCGCCTCCAGACCTTCGCGAATACCGCTCATCCCTTTTTCAACCGCCGCCGCGATGTCCGGGTCCGACATTTCAAATCCAGCGGCGGCTGAGCACAGCAGACACCCGCGCGTGTCCCCTGCCGCCACGGCGGCATAAAGGGCGGCGAAAAGGCTGACAATTCGGTCGCGACCGTCCGGTACGGATGCATTGGTCAAACGCGCCCTGGCCGCCCCTACCGCTTCGTCGTCGTAATGGGCGAGCACCAGCAGGAACAGGTTCTTCTTGTCCTTGAAAGCCTTGTAAAGACTGCCCCGGGTCAACCCCATGCCCTCCAGCAAGTCAGGCAAGGACGCGTCAAGATAGCCCTTTTCCCAGAAAACGGCTGTCGCCTTCCTGATCGCATCATCCGTGTCGAATTCTCTGGGTCGGGCCATCTGCGTCTCCTTCCGATAGGCATGATATAGTTCGGAACTGATTGTTACACAACTCACGCAGACGTGTATTGTACTGCTCGGTTCCAAACCATAGTTTGCCTGCATCACCAACTGCAACCGCACAAAACAGAAAGACCGACCCCATGAAAATCCTCATCAACGCTTTCCTCGCCTTGAGCCTTACAATGCTTGCCACCTTTGGCGCATCTGCGGGCACTTCCGGCAGCTTTATCGGCAAGAGCGATCACATCACCACCGGTGGCGTCACCATCGTCAAAAACGCCGACGGCACGGCAACGGTCACGCTGGACGAAAACTTCTCCCTGGACGGTGCGCCAGACCCCCGCGTCGCCTTTGGCAAGGACGGCAGCTACGCGCCTGAGGCCGATCTGGGTGTGTTGCAAAAACTGAACGGCAAGCAAGTCTATACCGTGCCCGCCTCCGTGAACATTGAAGACTACAACGAAATCTACATCTGGTGTCTGAAATTCTCGGTGCCGCTTGGCGTCGCCGCTTTGAACTGAGTGTGACGAAAGGTCGGGCGCGGCTTGCCTTGCGCGCTTGATCTTTCCTTTCCAGGGGCGCAAGAGACGCCCATGGCCCAAGACCTTACCGAACATCGTCCCGGCCGCGCAATTGCCCTCAAGCTTTGCGCGGTTTTTCTGTTCATGGTCATGGCCGCGATCATCAAGAGCGTCTCGGGCAAGGTCCCACCGGGTGAAGCCGTCTTCTTCCGATCCTTCTTTGCCATTCCGGTGATCGCCGTCTGGCTGGCGCAACGGGGTCAGCTGCGCCAGGGCCTGATCCCCTCAAACCTGATGGGCCACGTGTGGCGCGGCATCTTCGGCACCTCGGCCATGGGATTGACCTTTGCCGGGCTGGGGTTGCTGCCACTGCCGGAAGTCACCGCCATCGGCTACGCCACACCGATGTTCGCAGTCCTTTTTGCCGCGCTCTTTCTGGGGGAACGGGTGCGTCTGATCCGCCTCTCTGCAGTAGCACTTGGCCTTGTTGGCGTGATGATTGTCATCGCACCACGCCTGAGCGTGGGGGCCGATGAGATGTCGCGCGCCGCGACTTTGGGTGCGGCGATGGTTCTGATCGCATCGATCCTGCGCGCGATGGTGCAGATCCACGTACGCCGGTTGGTGCAAACCGATCATACCGCAGCCATCGTGTTTTACTTCTCCGTGACAGCGACGGGCCTTGCGCTTTTGTCCGCGCCGATTGGCTGGGTTGTGGATCATCCCGCGTTTGTCTGGGTCTGGCCGGAGACCTCCGTGGTGCTGATGCTGATCGCCGCCGGTCTCATCGGCGGCATTGCCCAGATCATGGTGACTTCCTCCTATCGCTTCAGTGGTGCGTCTATGCTCGCACCCTTTGACTACGCGTCGATGATCTTTGCGAGTATCATCGGGTATGTGGCCTTTGACGAAGTGCCGACCGGACCCATTATGCTTGGCGCCAGCCTTGTGATTGCAGGCGGTGTTCTGATCATTTGGCGCGAACGCCAATTGGGGCTGGACCGCAGCAAATCAAAACCCAATATGCCACCCTCAGGTGCCCCTTAACCAAAGGATGATCAGGATGAGTGACGCGGAGACCCACAAAGAAGAAATGAAGAAGGTGCAGGCCAAGCACCGCGCCAAGGTTGCCGAAGCCCAGGATCCGGAAAAGGGTCTGGTGCTGGTACACACGGGCAAGGGCAAGGGCAAATCTTCCAGCGCTTTCGGCGTGGTCATTCGCGCCTTGGGCTGGAAACAGACCGTGGGCGTGGTGCAGTTCATCAAAGGCAAGTGGATCACCGGCGAACGTCGGTTTTTTGACCAGTTGGGCAATGTGACCTGGCACACGATGGGCGAAGGCTTCACCTGGGACACACAAGACAAGGAGCGCGACATCGCTGCAGCTGAGGCGGCTTTTGCCAAGGCGGTCGAGATGATGGAGAGCGGGGATTACGACCTGGTCGTGCTGGATGAGATCAACATTGCACTGCGGTATGACTATCTCGACGTGCACGAGGTGATCGACAGCCTGGAGGGCCGCCACAAACGCACCGGCGTGATCCTCACCGGCCGCGATGCCAAGCCCGAATTGATGGAATATGCCGATCTGGTCACCGAGATGACCGAAGTCAAACATCCCTACCAAGCGGGCATAAAGGCACAGCGCGGGGTGGATTTCTGATCGCAAAGAAACATCTTGCCCTCAAAATGCAGGATGTGAGCGATGCGAAGGAAAGCAGAAAACCGACCTGACATCGCGTCAATCACCAGCGGTGCGGAATTGCGCCGCTGGTATTGGCTGAAGGCCGAACTCGATGTGCAAGCCAAGGCCTGTGGGCTGCGCCGGTCGGGCGGCAAATTCACGATACTGGAGCGTTTGGCGCATTTTCTGGATACAGGTGAGACCTCCTGGCCTAGTGACGTGAAGGTCACGCCCAGGTCAAAATTTGACTGGCACAGTGCCGATCTGACGCCGCAGACGGTGATCACCGACAGCTACCGAAACTCACAGAATGTGCGGCGGTTTTTCAAGCGGCATGCCGATCCCAAATTCAAGTTCAACATCGCCTTTATGGCGTGGATGAAAGAAAATACCGGCAAAACCCTTGCTGACGCCGTTGCCGAATACAAACGGCAACAGGTGGAGGTCGCGAAACCGGGCTATCAAAGCGACATTGCCCACCATAATCAGTTCAACCAGTACACGCGTGATTTTCTGGCGGATAACCCGGATATGGGCATGTCCGACGTGCGCAAATACTGGGCCCTGAAACGCGACATGCCGTCCGAGAATGGACGGCATGCCTATTCGAGGTCGGACTTGGACCTTACTGATTAAATGCTGACCCCTTTGGGATCCAGCGTCACCGCGTAAAGCTCTGTGTCTGCGCGATCCATCAGCCGCACTTTCATCTGTTGCGTCTGCTCATCGATATCCACCAACCCGAAAAACTGCAGGCCAGCGCTGGGCGGTAGGTTGACACCTTGCTCTTCTGTCGGCGCTTTGACGAATTTCACTTCGGCGCCAAAGGTGCCGTCCATCTCATTCGGCCCGAAGGTGCCCGCGTGCAGTGGGCCGGACACGAACTCCCAGAAGGGCTCGAAATCCTGGAACTGCGCTTTGTCCGGATTGTAGTAATGCGCAGCGGTGTAATGCACATCCGCGGTGAACCAGACCGTATTGTCGATCTTGGCGGTTTTGATGAAGCGCAGCAGTTCTGCGACCTCAACCTCGCGCCCCATCGCCGGGCCGCTGGTGCCATCCGCGATGCCTTCCGCGCCCGCCTGTTCGCGGAAATTGTCCCAGACAATCAGGCCGATGGGCTGGTCGGAGGCGATCACCTTCCACGTGGCCTTGGATGCGGCCAATTCGCGTTTCAGCCATGCCATCTGCTCCGCGCCCAGCACGCGCTGATCATCGGTCAGTTCGGTGGTCGGCGTGGCCGTGTTCGGCCCCCGATAGCTGCGCAGATCCAGAAAGAAAACATCCAGCATCGGGCCATAGTTGATCTTGCGATAGACGCGGTTCGGCTCTTCGGGTGTGATCCGCAGCGGGGTCATCTCGTGGAAGGCGCGTGTGGCGCGGGCCTGCAACAGATGCACCGATTTCTCGGTGTAGCGGTCATCGGCCATCATGTCCTTGCTGTCGGACCAGTTGTTCACCACCTCGTGGTCATCCCACTGCATGAAGGTCGGCACGTTTGCGTTCATCTGACGGACGTGTTCGTCGAGCAGGTTGTATTTCCATTGACCGCGGAATTCATCCAGCGTCTCGGCCACTTTGCGCTTTTCATCGGGCAGCACGACGTTTTTCCAGATGACCTCGCCGTCCTTTTCCACCTCGTCCTGCATCGGTCCATCGGCATAGATGGTATCGCCTGAATGGATGAAGAAATCGGGTTGGTGCTGCGCCATGGTGGCATAGGTGGCCATGCCCTGATCGTCGATGCCCCAGCCCTGACCGGCGGTATCGCCGGACCAGGCAAACCGGATGTCACGCCGGGCCATCGGCGCGGTGCGGAACCGCCCGACCAGTGGCTCGGAGACCGCGTTCACATCACTGAGATCGGTCGCAACAAAGCGGTAAAAGATGTCCTGATCCGATGGCAGGTCACGCACCAGGCGTTTGATCGCCATGTCGCTGGAGGGGATGGCATCCATCGAGGCCAGGCGCCGCACATCGGCGAAACTCTCGGTGGTGGACACTTCCATGCTGACGCGGGCGGGCCGGTCCGTGCGTGTCCAGATCATGCCCGACGACGTATCGACGTCCCCCGATTGAACACCATGCGTGAAGATCGGGCGTGACCCTGCACGGCTGAGGCTGGGCATGGCGAGGCTTGCGGCAAAGGCGGTGGAACCGGCCAGAACGGCGCGGCGGGTGGGACGAATGAGTCGTGTCATGAAGGTCTCCATGTGGCGATTGGCTACCGCAACATGGGACACCTTCTCTGTGACGTCCGTGGCACACCCGTGTAACGGGTATGAAAAACTTTTGTGACGCCTGCGTTTGCGCACAGGCGTCAGAGTATTCCATTAGCTGCGCACGAGCGTTTCATAGCTTTCGGCAATCTCGCGGGTGATGCTGCCGACCTCGAAGTTATAGTCGCCGATCTGACCCACGGGTGTGACCTCAGCCGCCGTACCCGTCAGCCAGCATTGCTCGAACCCTTCCAGCTCTTCCGGCATGATGTGGCGCTCATGCACTTTGATCTGGCGATCCTTGAGCATGCCGATCACGGTTTGACGGGTGATCCCGTTGAGGAAGCAATCCGGGTCCGGCGTGTGCACCTCGCCTTCTTTGACAAAGAAGATATTGGCGCCTGTCGCCTCAGCCACATAGCCGCGGTAGTCGAACATCATCGCGTCCGAGCACCCCTTGGCCTCTGCCGCGTGCTTGGACATGGTACAGATCATGTAGAGGCCCGCGGCCTTGGCATGACTGGGGATCGTTTCCGGGCTTGGGCGTTTCCATTTGGAGATGTCGAGCTTGGCGCCCTTCATCTTGGCGTCTCCGTAATAGGCGCCCCATTCCCAGGCCGCGATGGCCAGTTGCACCGGGTTGCGCGCTGACGCGACCCCCATATCCTCGCCTGCGCCGCGCCAGGCGATGGCGCGCACATAGGCGTCCTGCAGACCACTGGCGGCAAGCACCTCGACCTTCGCGGCCTCTATTTCATCCACCGTGTAGGGGATTTCGAAGTCGATCATCTGGGCCGACCGGACCAAACGTTCGGAATGCTCGCGGCTTTTGAAAATCTTGCCGTTGTAGGCGCGCTCTCCCTCAAAGACCGAGGAGGCATAGTGCATTGCATGGGTCAGAATATGGACGTTGGCCTCGCGCCATTCGGTCATTTGACCGTTCATCCAGATCTTGCCATCGCGATCATTGTAAGCGCCTGCCATCGTCTTTCCTTCCTGGGTTCGTCGCAAACTTTTCAAATATTGCGCAAAATACGTCCGATACGGTCATAAAGTTGCGCAAAAGATGCGATTCGATAGCCCTTCACCCTTGGAATGTCAACAACACTGACATATGCTGACACAGATTAAAGCGATAGTTATTGAGGCATGGTATGGCAGACGGGCGGAGCACGACGGCCCAGAGCGGTGAAAACCTTCTGTTTTTGACCGACGAACAATTGCGACAGGGGATCGAGGCAATGTTCTTTGCCTATCGCGGTTTCACCGCCGACCCTGATCGCATTCTGGCCGATATGGCATACGGTCGGGCACATCACCGTGCCGTGCACTTCATCAACCGCGCGCCGGGCACCACGGTCAATAATCTGCTCAACATTCTTGGCGTTACGAAACAATCGCTCAACCGTGTCTTGCGCACACTGATCGAGGATGGTCTGGTAGAGAGCAAAGTTGGCAAGCTCGACAAACGCGAGCGGCATTTGTTTTTGACAGAGGAAGGGCAGGCGCTGGAACAGAAACTCTCGGATGCGCAGCGCGCGCGGATGCGGATGGCCTTTCGCGATGCGGGGCCGGACGCGGTTGCCGGCTTTCGGCAGGTGCTGGAAGCGATGATGGACCGCGAAATGCGCTATGCCTACACGCGGCTGCGGGATAGCGGCACATGAGCGACATGGATGCACATCTGCTGATCGTTGATGACGATGAACGCATTCGGACCTTGTTGCAGAAATTCCTGATGCGGAGCGGTTTTCTGGTGACCGCGGCCCGGGATGCAGCCCATGCGCGGCGCATTCTGTCGGGTCTGGATTTCGATCTGATCGTCCTGGACGTGATGATGCCGGGCGAAGACGGTCTGACGCTGACGAAATCGCTGCGCGAAACCCGCGCTGTGCCGATCCTTCTGCTGACGGCCAAGGGGGAGACGGGCAATCGGATCGAAGGGCTGGAAGCCGGGGCAGACGATTATCTCGCCAAACCTTTCGAGCCCAAAGAGTTGTTGCTGCGGATCAACGCCATCCTGCGCCGGATGCCGGAGGCGCCGGTTGACCAGACGGCGCCCAAGGTGCTGACACTGGGCACCATCCGCTATGATATGGAGCGCGGCGAGATGTGGCAGGGTGAGGATCTTGTGCGGTTGACCGCGACCGAGATGCAGCTGATGAAAATCTTCTCCGCCAGCTGCAATGAACCCATCAGCCGCGCGAAGCTGGTGGAAGAGCTTGGGCGTGACCGCGGGCAGGCACAGGAACGTGCGGTGGACGTTCAGA
Source organism: uncultured Roseobacter sp. (assembly GCF_947499265.1). Taxonomy (GTDB): domain Bacteria; phylum Pseudomonadota; class Alphaproteobacteria; order Rhodobacterales; family Rhodobacteraceae; genus Roseobacter. Next base: position 632,944 of record NZ_CANMNK010000001.1, read on the forward strand.
TCACCCGGTTGCGTCGCAAGATCGAAGAAGACCCCAAGCAGCCGCGCTATTTGCAAACGGTGCGCGGCGCGGGGTACATGCTGGCACCGGAATAGGAGCCCGGGCATTGGGGGCTTTCTGCCCCCGGCCCTGACGGGCCTCCCCCGAGGATATTTCTGGCCAGAAGAAAGAGGCGGCGGGCTGGCACCGCGCTGAAATACCCGTTAGAAAACCGCCAGTGCACAGACAGGACGTTCCAACCATGACCGATACACCCGTAGATCAGATGAGTTTCGAGCAGGCAATGGCCGAGCTGGAAAAGGTGCTGGGTCAGCTGGAGCGTGGGGATGTGGCGCTGGATGAGAGCATCGCACTTTATGAGCGGGGCGCGGCCCTGAAAGCGCGCTGCGAGACGAAGCTGAAAGAGGCCGAAGAAAAGGTGGCTGCCATCACCCTGGACGGTGAGGGCACCCCGACGGGAACAAAACCGGCTGAAGGGCTCTGAGCATGTTTGCCGACCGTCTGGGCGAGGCCGCCCAGACCATTCAACACCACTTTGACCTGATCCTTGGCGTTTTGGACACTCTGCCCGTGGTGGATGCCATGGCGCATGCGACACATGGCGGCAAACGGTTACGCGGTTTTCTGGTCTTGGAAAGCGCGCGGCTGCATGGGATTGATGCGTCACAGGCGATCTGGCCCGCGACCGGTATTGAGGCCCTGCACGCCTATTCTTTGGTGCATGATGACCTGCCTTGTATGGACGATGATGATCTGCGCCGTGGGCAACCGACGGTTCACAAGAAATGGGACGAGGCGACAGCGGTGCTGGCAGGGGACGCGCTGCAAACGCTGGCGTTTGAATTGGTCAGCCGGGAAGAAACCAGCCCCAACGCTGCGGTACGCGCGGAACTGGCGCTGCGCCTGGCACGGGCAAGTGGCGCACAGGGCATGGTGCTGGGGCAGGCGTTGGATATCGCCGCTGAAACGGCGCAGTCACCGCTGACATTGCAGCAGATTACCGCCTTGCAACAAGGCAAGACCGGCGCATTGATCGAATGGTCGGCAACCGCAGGCGCTTGCATGGCGCAGGCTGATACGACCGCTTTGCAGGCTTATGCGCACGCGCTTGGGCTGGCCTTTCAGATCGCAGATGACGTTTTGGATGTCACGGGTGACAGTGTTACGGTTGGTAAGGCGGTGGGCAAAGACGCGGATGCGGGCAAGGCAACCTTCGTGTCCCTTTTAGGCCTTGAAGCGGCACGCAAACGCGCGTCTGAACTGGTGGAGACGGCCTGCGACAGCCTGGCGGGTTACGGAAAAGACGCAGACACTTTAAAAGAGGCTGCGCGCTTCGTTGTGACACGCGCGCATTGAGAGACAGATCATGACGTCAAAGCGACCTGATACCCCCTTGCTCGACACCGTTCAGCGGCCTGCCGATATGAAACAGCTGACGGACCGGCAGTTGACGCAGCTGGCGCATGAATTGCGGTCCGAAACGGTGTCGGCCGTCTCCGTCACCGGCGGCCATCTGGGCGCGGGGCTTGGCGTTGTGGAACTGACCGTGGCGCTGCATGCGATCTTCGACACGCCGCGCGACAAGATCATCTGGGACGTTGGCCACCAGTGTTATCCACACAAGATCCTGACGGAGCGCCGGGACCGCATCCGCACCCTGCGCATGAAGGACGGGTTGAGCGGATTCACCAAGCGCAAGGAATCGCCCTACGATCCCTTTGGGGCAGCGCATAGTTCGACCTCGATCTCGGCGGCTTTGGGGTTTGCCGTGGCGCGTGATCTCGGCGGCGTGGTGCCCGAAGGTCTGGGCGATGCCATCGCGGTGATCGGCGATGGCTCGATGAGCGCGGGCATGGCCTATGAGGCGATGAACAACGCGGGCCATTTGGGCAAACGTCTGATTGTGATCCTGAACGACAATGAAATGTCAATTGCGCCGCCGGTGGGCGCAATGTCGACCTACCTCAGCCGTCTCTATGCCGAAGAACCGTTCCAGGATCTCAAGGCCGCAGCCAAGGGTGCGGTGAGCCTGCTGCCCGAACCCTTCCGCGAAGGGGCCAAACGCGCCAAGGACATTCTCAAGGGCATGGCCGTGGGCGGGACCCTGTTTGAGCAACTGGGGTTTTCCTATCTGGGACCCATCGACGGGCATGACATGGACCAGCTGCTACCGGTCCTGCGCACGGTCAAGGCGCGCGCCACGGGTCCGATCCTCATCCATGTGCTGACCAAGAAGGGCAAGGGCTATGAGCCCGCCGAAACGGCCCGCGACAAGGGTCACGCCACGGCCAAATTCGATGTGGTAACGGGCGAGCAGAAAAAAGCCCCCTCCAATGCGCCAAGCTACACCCGTGTCTTTGCGGACAGCCTGCTGCAGGAGGCTGCGGAGGACGACAAGATTTGCGCGATCACCGCGGCGATGCCGGATGGCACCGGCCTGAACCTCTTTGCTGAACGCTATCCCAGCCGCTGCTTTGATGTGGGGATCGCGGAGCAGCATGGTGTGACCTTCTCCGCCGGGCTGGCGGCGGGCGGTATGAAACCCTTCTGCGCGCTTTACTCGACCTTCTTGCAGCGCGGGTACGATCAGGTGGTGCATGACGTGGCCATTCAACGGCTGCCTGTGCGCTTTGCCATTGACCGTGCCGGATTGGTCGGGGCGGATGGGGCCACGCATGCGGGTGCATTTGATGTGGCCTATCTGGCCAATCTGCCCGGCTTTGTGGTGATGGCGGCTGCGGATGAGGCGGAACTCAAACATATGGTGGCCACTGCCGCCGCCTACGACGACGGACCCATCGCCTTTCGTTTCCCTCGTGGCGAGGGTCAGGGTGTGGAGATGCCGGAGCGCGGCACGCCGCTTGAGATTGGCAAGGGGCGGATCATCTCTGCGGGCGCCCGCGTGGCGCTCTTGTCTTTTGGTACCCGCCTGGCGGAAGTCGAAAAAGCGGCCGAGGCGTTGTCGGCGCGTGGGATCACCCCGACCGTCGCCGATGCGCGGTTTGCCAAGCCGCTGGATCGCGAATTGATCCTCAATCTCGCGGCAGAGCATGAAGCGTTGATCACCATCGAAGAAGGGGCGGTGGGCGGTTTCGGCAGTCACGTCGCCCAGTTTTTGGCGGAGGAGGCGGTGTTTGATACCGGCCTGAAGTACCGCTCCATGGTCCTGCCTGATATCTTCATTGATCAGGCGAGCCCAGCGGACATGTACGCGGTGGCAGGCATGAATGCCTCGGATATCGAGAGCAAGGTTCTGGATGTTCTCGGTGTCGCGCAGATTGGCGAAGCGCGGGCCTGAGAGCAACCGTCCGGAAGGTGAGGCGAGGAGGCGCCGCCACCCTGTTCACCCAACGCCTTTCTGAAAACGCTCACCTTCTTTCAGCAGGCTCGTTCTGGACTTCTGCACGCAGTAAAGCCGTCAATCCGGCACGGTAGTCTGGGTAGAGCAAGGTCACGCCAAGTTCGTGCTTAATCCGGTCATTTTGCACCTTCTTGCTTTCGGCGTAAAAGCTGCGCGCCATTGGTGTCATCTCTGCGGTCTCGAAATCGACCGCTGGCGGCAAGGGCAACCCCAGAAGCTCGGCGGCATGGGCGATCACGTCCTGCGGCGGCGCGGGATTATCGTCACAAAGGTTATAAACCGCGCCGGGATTGGGCTGCGCGAGCGAGGCCTCCAGCACCTGGGCGATATCCTCGACGTGGATGCGCGAAAAAACCTGCCCTTTCTTGATGATCCGGCGCGCCGTTCCCTTGCGGACCTTGGCAAAGGGGCCACGCCCGGGCCCATAGATACCAGCCAACCGAAAGATGTGTAGCTTCAGGTCCGGGATCGCCTGCCAGGCTGCCTCTGCCGCGACGCGTGCCAATCCGCGCGCTGTTGAGGGGGTCAGCGGGGAGGTTTCATCCACCCATCCCCCCTGGTGATCGCCGTAAACGCCGGTAGTGGAGAGGTATCCGGCCCAATCTAACCGGGGCGCTGCGGCTTCGATTTCGGCGCGCATCACCGCCAGTGTCGGATCGCCCTCCGGGCCCGGCCCCGCAGAAACCAGCAGCGCATTCGCCTGTTCCAGCGCGGCGTTCAAATCCCTGCCGGGCCAAATCACCGGCTCAACACCCGTTGCGGCGATCTCTTCGACCTTGGCTGCGCTGCGGGTTGTCCCTATCACGCGCCATCCGTTCGGGATCAACCGCGCCGCAAGCGCGCGCGCACTGAAACCGTGGCCAATAGAAAGAAGTGTCTTTGTCATGCGCTCAAAGTGAACGTCTCAGCGGTAAGGTTCAAGCGCGGAACGCGAGGATGCTAGCGCCCTTTCCACACGGGGTCACGTTTTTCGGCAAAGGCGCGCGCGCCCTCAAGCTGATCCTCGGAGGCATAAAGGCGATCCACTGTTTCCAGCTGACGTTTGGTGATGCGGTTCATCGCGTCCTGGAACTTCGCATCTTCCGCGTCACGCACGATTTCCTTGATCGCCGCGTAAACAAGCGGCGGCCCGGAAGCGAGCAATTCCGCCAGCGCCCAGGCGCGGTCCATCAGCGCATCCGCAGATAGGATTTCATTGACCAGCCCCCAGTTTTTAGCCTCGGAAGCGTCAAACCAGCGCCCGGTCAGCAAAAGCTCCATCGCGATGTGATAGGGGATACGTTTCGGCAATTTCACAGAAGCAGCGTCAGCGACGGTCCCGGAACGGATCTCGGGCAGTGCAAATGTCGCATGGTCTGCGGCCAAAATCAGATCCGCACTCAGCGCCAGTTCCAGCCCGCCACCGCAGGCAATGCCGTTCACGGCAGCGATCACCGGTTTGTTCATCCCGCGTAATTCCTGCAACCCGCCAAAGCCGCCGATGCCGTAATCGCCATCCACCGCGTCGCCGTCTGCCGCCGCTTTTAAGTCCCATCCCGGACAGAAAAACTTCTCACCACCCCCGGTCAGGATGGCGACGCGCAGGTCGGGATCGTCCCGGAAATCTGCAAAGACCTCACCCATGATGCGGGAGGTTTCCAGATCAATGGCATTCGCTTTGGGCCGGTCCAGCGTGACCAGCAAAACGGCCCCTTTTCGGGTGGTTTTGATCGGGTTCATCTAAGCCTCCTTGGACGTGTGTGGGGGGGGACATTAGGATCAGCGCATCCGCCGCCACGGCGCGCTCCGGGGTACATATGAGCGGATTGACCTCAACCTCGCTGATTGCGCCTGCATGCGCAATGATGCAAGCCTGCACGGCCATAACGGCGGTGATGATTGCATCCATATGCGCAGCGGGCCTGCCCCGATATCCGGTCAAAAGCGAATAGGTTTTGAGCGTTTCAAGCGCGTCTGCGACATCTGTTTCCGTCACCGGCAACAAAAGCGATACGCTGTCCTGCCACAGTTCGGTCAAGACACCGCCTGTCCCGAGGGTCAGCACGAAACCATGTGCTGCATCGCGCGTCACCCCAACGAGCAGTTCCGCAACCGCCCCCTGCACCATTTCCTCTACGAGAAAGCTGTTGGCCGACATTTCCCGGGCCTTGGTCAGCGCCTCGTGTGTCAGATTCAGCCGAACCGCACCCGCTTCGGATTTATGTGCGCTACCTTGCCCTTTCAAAACCAGCGGCGCTGCCAGCCCGCGTGCCGTGCTTGCATCCGGAGGGCGATCAGAAACGATACTGTTCGGCGTTGGCAAACCGTATCGCCGTAACAGCGTTTTGGCCTCTGCCTCGCTCAGCATGATGGACGCCCGTTCAGGCCCCGGGGGTACGGGCGGAACATCATCCGGTGGCCTTATGCTGGCGGCGGCCTCGGCGGCGCGCATGGCCTCGCACAGACCGCATATAGGAGTCACACCCGCAGCCATCAGGCGATCCGACACATCCGGTGGCATCAGCTCAGGCAGTGTCGCGACCACGGCCACGGGGCGTCCGCTGCGCGCGCGCACGGCAATGGCCGCCTGCGTCGCACTTTCCCAATCACTTGCGTCGGTGTGCGGGTAATCAATGACCAGCATCAGCAAACCAATGTGGGATGCCGCCATCGGCAGCCAGGCCGCCGTCATTTTTGCGACATCTCCCCAGATATAAGTATGATAATCCAAGGGGTTGGAAAGTGCCACCATCGGACCCAACGCATCGGACAATGCAGTCTTTTGCGCCGCTTTTAGGGGTGGAAAATGCAGGCGCATATTGGTCGCCGTATCCGCCGCCAGACTGGCCTCGCCCCCCGAGCAGCTGATGCAAGACAGCGCGTTTGTCTCAAGCGGACCGTTGCAGTGCAGCAGCTTCAGGGTCTCCAGAAAACTGGGCAGATCGTCCAAACGGGCGATGCCCAACCGGCGCAAAAGCGCTGTGGCACCGGCATCGCTCCCTGCCAAAGACGCGGTATGGGAGACGGTTGCGGTTTGCGCCTGCTTAGACGCACCAACCTTCAGCGCGATCAATGGCACCGCCCTGTCGCGCGCCTTCAGCGCCAGGGCATGCCATGCACTGGGATCCCCAAACCCCTCGACATGCAGGCCGATGGCCGTGATCCGTGGATCATCCAGCAGGGCCATCGCGATCTCGGCCTGGCCGATCTGCGCCATGTTTCCGCAGGTCACGACAGCCGCAATCGGCAGCCCCCGCCGCTGCATGGTCAGGTTGATCGCAATGTTGGAACTTTGCGTCAGTATGGCGACACCCTGATCGACCCGCTTACACCCGTGCTGATCCGGCCAGAGCAGCGCGCCATCCAATGCATTGATGAACCCATAGCAATTGGGGCCAAGGATTGGCATGTCGCCCGCTGCGGCAACAAGCGCGGCCTGCAAATTCTGGCTCTGCGCATCTTCAGATGCCGCTTCGGAAAAGCCCGAGGCAAAACACACCGCCCCGCCTGCGCCCATGTCCGACAGCGCTTTTACGGTCTGAATGGTGGCATTCCGGTTGACCCCAATAAAAACCGCATCGGGCGGTCCCGGCAAATCTCTAACATCCACAACTGCCTTGACGCCTGCAACCTCGATCCGCCCCGGATGCACCAACCAGATCTGTCCCGAAAAGCCCATTTTCTGCGCCTGCATGATGACCTGACGACACCACGCACCACCACCAATCACCGCAATGGACTGCGGCGCCAGCAACCGCGAAAGATTACGGCTCATCGCAGCCCTGCCGGTTTCTTCTGGCCGAAAATATCCCCGCCGGAGGCATAAAACCTCATGCGCCCAGCGCCCGCAGCAAATCGCGGCTGATGATATGGCGTTGAATCTCAGATGTCCCGTCCCAGATCCGCTCGACCCGCGCATCGCGCCAGAACCGTTCCAGCGGATAGTCATCCATCAGCCCCATGCCGCCATGGATCTGGATCGCGGCGTCGGTTACCCGTGCCAGCATCTCCGAAGCGTAGAGCTTGGCACTGGCAATCTCCCGGTTCGCGGGCAGCCCCTTATCCAACCTATCCGCGCTGGCCAGCGTCAGCAGATCTGCGGCATCGATTTCCGTAACCATATCGGCAAGCTGAAAACTGACGCCCTGAAACTTGCCGATCTTCTGGCCGAACTGCTCGCGCTCGGCGGCATAAGTCAGCGCATAGTCAAACACGCGGCGCGCGCGGCCCACCGACATGGTCGCAACCGTGATGCGCGTTGCATAAAGCCAGGTGTTCATCACCTCGAAACCACCGTCCACCTCCCCAAGAATCTGCGTGTCCGGTAGCCTGCAGTCGTCGAAATCGAGGATCATGTTCTTGTAGCCGCGATGGCTGACGGATTTATACCCGTCGCGGATGGTAAACCCCGGCGTGCCACGATCGACCAGAAACGCTGTGATCCGTTTCTTCGGTCCTTTTGGCGTCTGATCCTCGCCGGTTGCGATGAAAACGATGATGAAATCGGCATGCTCCGCGCCCGAGATGAAATGCTTGGTCCCGTTCACCACCCAATCGCCCCCCTCGCGCACGGCGGCGCATTTCATGCCCCGCACATCAGATCCGGCCCCGGGCTCGGTCATCGCCAGCGCGTCCATCTTTTCACCCCTTACGGCCGGCATCAGGTAGCGCTCCACCTGCTCACCTTCACAGGCCATCAGGATGTTCTGCGGACGACCAAAGAAGTGATTGAGCGCCATGGAGCCACGTCCCAACTCCCGCTCCACCAATGCAAACTCAAGGTGGTTCAGCCCCGCACAACCGACGCTTTCGGGGAAGTTGCAGGCGTAAAACCCCAACTCAAGGGTCTTGCGCTTGATCTCCTGCGCGATCTCATGGGGCACTTCACCGGTGCGTTCCACCAACTCTTCGTGCGGGTAGATCTCTTTTTCGACAAAGCTGCGGACAGTCTCCGCAATCATCTGGTGTTCTTCAGTCAGGCCATAGGCGGTCATGGGATCAGGTCTTTCATAAACATTGGAAAAAAGCGCAGGGATGCGCTTATCTCCCCAGACGCCGTGTGCTTGTCCAGACCGACAGATCGTCAATAACCACACGACGCCGCATCACGTGTACATCTGCTTTTTATGCGTGCGCGCGTCATCCCGTGGGCGCAGCATCCATTGAAACAGCGGGGTCTGCACCAATCGCGCCGGGGGGTGATCGTTCCCGCGCCCGGCTCCCCGGGCTTCGGCGTCATTGGGCATAGGTTGACCCTTCTTCATCCAGAATGGCCATGAGTTCCGCCAAATGACGCGCGTCCTGTTCGGGATAGGTCTCCAGCTCCTGCGCCGTCTTCTCGGCCACATCATCCGACAATACGCGCAAGGGCTGTCCGGTTTGCAGCGCCATGATGTAGGTCATACAGGCCCGCTCGAAATAATAGAGCCGGTTGAAGGTGTCCGCGACGGTGTCGCCAATGATCATGATCCCGTGGTTGCCCATGATCATGACCTTCTTTTTCGGGTCATCAAAGAGCTGCGCGCAGCGCTCCCCTTCCTCTTCGAAGGCCAGCCCACCGTAGTTTTCATCGATGACATAACGATTGAAAAACGTGCAGGCGTTCTGATCCACTGGCGGCAGGCGGCTGTCGGCCAGGGCTGCCAAAGCCGTGGCATAGGGCGAATGCACATGCATCGCGCAGCGGGCGTGGGCGCAGTGCCTATGCAACCCGCCGTGCAACCCCCAGGCGGTGGGGTCGGGGGCATCCGGCCCTTGCAGTGTTTCCGGATCATTGGCGTCCACCACGATCAGATCGGACGCCCTGATGCGCGAAAAATGCATTTGGTTGGGGTTCATCAGGAATTTGGTACCATCGTCATTGATCGCCAGGCTGAAGTGGTTTGCCACCGCCTCGTGCATGTTCAGCCGCACCGTCCAGCGGAAGGCGGCGGCAAGGTCCACGCGTTCCTGCCAGTGTTCCATATTCGGGCGCATCTCGGTCACAGACATGGGGCTTCCTCCGCTCAGGCTTGACCATATGACAACACCGCCACGCCTTGCTTGACCAACGAAAAAAACGCAATCTGTCCATAAGTTGAACTAATGGATGAGTTATAATGGCTGACTTGCCGCCCCTTAACTGGCTGCGCGCTTTTGAGGCTTCCGCCCGGAACCTCAGCTTCACTGGCGCCGCGCGGGATCTGAACATGACGCAAAGTGCCGTGAGCCAGCAGATCAAATCGCTTGAGGCCTTTCTGGGGCGTCCCCTGTTTCATCGCCGAACCCGGGCGCTGGAACTGACCCAGACCGGCATCAGCTACCTGCCCGTGGTGCGTGACGCCTTTCGCACGCTGGCCCATGGCACCCGTGCGCTGACGCGGAAAGAAGGCGACGTGCTGCAGGTGCAATCCAACCTCAGCTTCGCCATTCATTGGCTGGCGCCCCGGCTAATCGATTTTCGCCGCAAGCATCCTGAGGTCCAGATCAACATCGAAACCGAGCTTTGGGAGCCGCGCGAGATGGCCGAGGGCGCGGATGTCGAGATCCGGTTTTCCCTGCGCCCCTCTGACCGTGTGCATGCCGAGTTGCTGCTCACGGATCACTACTATCCCGTCTGCGCGCCCGGCTATCCTGTCACGCTGGACACGCTGGCTGCACAGCCGCTCTATGATTGCTCCAACATGATGGGGACATGGGCGGTCTGGGCCGAAGAACAGGGGTTGCAGTGGCCCGACCCGCCCGTCACCTATGCCACCACCTATTCGGTTCCCCTGTCTGTCGCCATGACGGGAGGTGGCATGGCGCTGGGGCATGACGCCATAGCGCAGGGTCCGATCAAAGCGGGACACCTGATCGCGCCTTTCGCGCATCGCGCGGAGATGCAGGAAGCTTATTACCTGATCCTATCGCCCCGCGCGCAGGAAATGAGCGCAGCAGAGGCCTTTACCAGCTGGCTCAGAGCGGAAATCGCACAACAGAAAGCGGCTCGCACCTCGCCTTAGGTTCAAAGCGGACGGCTCGGCACCCACGCATAGCCATCGTTGCACAGGATATAAGCCTCGCGCAGGCCGTGTGGTTTGTCGGTGGGCGGTTGCAGGATCATGGCACCCAGCGCTTCGGCCCGGGCGACCGCCACTTCTGGATCGGTGTCATAGAGGCGGATTTCGATCCCCGCCCCGCGCGGCGGGTTTTCCGGCACCAGACCCAGGAGCGGGTTTTCGGCATAGGTGCCGTCGCTGTGCAGTTGAAACACCTCTGCGCCATAGGTGATGATCGCAAAATCATCGCTCAACCGGTGCACGCCCACTGCAAAGACCGCCTCCAGAAACGCGCAGGTTGCCCGCACATCCCGCACCAACAGGTTCAGCCCGATGCCGCGCAGGCTTTTGCCGAAATCATCCGCCGAGACCGTTTCATAGTCCATCCGTTGCGCTCCCCGCTTGAACATCCCCAAAACCCATGGCACCTAGGGACATGACGCATGCATCTTTCCCTTCATGGCCCTCATCCGCAGCTCAGTTGGTCGCCGTCGCCACGGGACGCAGCCCAGCCGATACCGTCATTCGCGCAGGCAAATGGATCAATGTCCATACCCGCGAAATCCTGCCCGATCATGATATCGCGATTGTCGCCGGGCGCATTGCCTGCGTGGTGCCCGATGCCTCTCATTGCCTGGGTCCTGAAACGCAGGTGATCGAGGCCGACGGCCGCTACATGATCCCCGGTCTGTGCGACGGGCATATGCATATTGAATCCGGCATGCTGACCCCGGCGGAATTCGCCCGTGCGGTGATCCCCCATGGCACGACCAGCATGTTCACCGACCCACATGAGATTGCCAATGTGCTGGGCCTCGACGGCGTGCGCATGATGCATGATGAGGCGTTGATGCAGCCGGTGAACATTTTCACGCAGATGCCCTCCTGCGCGCCGTCGGCGCCGGGGATGGAGACGACAGGGTTTGAAATCACGGCTGAAGATGTCGCCGAGGCGATGCAATGGCCGGGGATTATCGGATTGGGGGAGATGATGAATTTCCCTGGTGTGTCGAACGCCGACCCCAAGATGCTGGCCGAGATGGCCGCAACGCAAAACGCGGGCAAAACGGTGGGGGGGCACTATGCCTCGCCCGATCTGGGGCCTGCCTTTGCGGGCTATGTGGCGGGCGGTCCGGCAGACGATCATGAAGGCACCTGCGAGGCCGATGCCATCGCGCGGATGCGGCAGGGGATGCGGTCGATGATCCGGCTGGGTTCGGCCTGGTATGACGTGGAAAGCCAGATTACCGCGATCACCGAAAAGGGCCTCGATCCGCGCAACATGATCCTCTGCACAGATGACAGCCACTCCGGCACGTTGGTGAATGACGGGCATATGAACCGCGTGGTGCGCCACGCCATCGACTGCGGCTGCGACCCGCTGGTGGCACTGCAGATGGCCACGATCAACACGGCCACGCATTTCGGGCTGGAACGCGAGATTGGTTCGCTGACGCCCGGCAGGCGGGGCGACGTGATCCTGACATCCGACCTGAAAACCCTACCCATCGAGACCGTGATCGCCCGCGGCCAAATCGTCGCGGAGAACGGCACCTGTCTCGTGGAGTGCCCACACTACGACTGGCCCTCCGCGGCGCGACAGACTGTGCATTTGGGCAAGACCCTCGCTGCGGATGATTTCGCTATTGCGGCGCCTACGGGGGCCAATGCCGTGCGCGCCAATGTCATCGGCGTGGTGGAAAACCAAGCGCCTACCAAAGCGCTGCAGTTCGAACTGCCGGTCACCGAAGGCCGCGTGCAGGCCACGGGCGAGGTTTGCCAGATCGCGCTGGTCGAACGCCATCGCGCCACCGGGAAGGTCACCAACGCCTTTGTGTCCGGCTTCGGCTATGACGGGCCGATGGCCATGGCCTCCACCGTGGCTCATGACAGCCACCATATGATCGTCGTGGGGACCGATGCCGATCATATGGCAATGGCCGCGAACCGGCTCGGCGCAGTCGGCGGCGGCATCGTGATCTTCAAGGACGGTGCCGAGCTGGCGCTGGTGGAGCTGCCCATCGCAGGGTTGATGTCTGATCGCCCTGCGGCAGAGGTCGCAGCCAAAGCCGACCAGATGATGGTGGCCATGCGCGCCTGTGGCTGCACCCTAAACAATGCCTTTATGCAGCACTCGCTGCTGGCGCTCGTCGTCATCCCCGAGCTGCGCATCTCCGACCTCGGATTGGTCGATGTTCGCAGCTTTGAATTCATTCCCGTGGTGGAACCCCTCTCATGACCGATATCCTGACCCCCGATGCCCCAGCGGCCGAAGAATTCCTCGATGCCAAAGCCGCCGTGGCGCGATTGGAGGCGCTCTATACCCAGGCCACCGAGTTTCTGTGCAGCCATTTCATGAAGGCGATGTCAGACGGTGCACCCGCCGCGCGGATCCGGGCGTTTTATCCCGAAGTGTTGTTCAAGACCTCCAGCTATGCGCAGGTCGACACCCGCCTCAGCTTTGGCCATGTCTCCGCGCCGGGCAGTTTCCGCGCCACGATCACCCGGCCCGATCTTTTCCGCAGCTACCTGACCCAGCAGATCGGACTGCTCATCGAAAACCACGGCCAACCGGTCAGTATTGGCGCCTCTGCCACCCCGATGCCGGTCCATTTCGCCGTGGCCCATGATGCCAGCATGACCGTCCCGCAAGAAGGGGCGGCGGATTTCACCCTGCGCGATGTCTTTGACGTGCCGGACCTGACCACCACGAACGATGACATCGTGAATGGCACCTATGTGTCGCCAGATGGTATCGGGCCGCTGGCCCCCTTCACCGCGCAACGGGTGGATTATTCTCTGGCACGGCTGTCGCATTACACCGCAACGGACGCGGCGCATTTCCAGAACCACGTGCTTTTCACCAACTACCAGTTCTATGTGGCCGAGTTTGAAAGCTACGCCCGCGCGCAACTGGATGACCCGCAATCGGGCTACACCGCTTTTGTCTCGACTGACAACGCCACGATCACCGCCGGGGATGAGCCGCTGGCCGCCCCGGTCAAGACGCCGCAGATGCCAACCTACCATCTGAAACGCGAGGATGGGTCTGGTATTACGCTGGTGAACATCGGCGTCGGGCCCTCCAACGCCAAAACCGCGACGGACCACATTGCCGTGCTGCGCCCACATGCCTGGCTGATGGTTGGGCATTGTGCGGGATTGCGGAATTCTCAGGCGCTGGGGGACTTCGTGCTCGCCCATGCCTACCTGCGCGAAGATCACGTGCTGGACGATGACCTGCCCGTTTGGGTGCCGATCCCGGCGCTGGCGGAAATTCAGATCGCGCTGGAGCAGGCCGTGGCGCAGGTGACCAACCTGGAAGGCTACGAGTTGAAACGCATCATGCGCACGGGCACGGTTGCCACCCACGACGACCGCAACTGGGAGCTTCGCGACCAGTCCGGCCCGGTGCAGCGGCTCAGCCAATCCCGCGCCGTCGCACTGGATATGGAAAGCGCCACGATTGCCGCCAATGGCTACCGGTTCCGCGTCCCCTACGGCACGCTGCTCTGCGTCTCCGACAAGCCTTTGCACGGCGAATTGAAGCTCCCGGGCATGGCCTCTGACTTCTACAAAACACAGGTCGCGCGGCATTTGATGATCGGAATTCACGCGATGGAACATCTGCGCACAATGCCGCTGGAGCGCATCCACAGTCGGAAATTACGCTCCTTTGAGGAGACAGCCTTCCTTTGAGACCGGAAAACCCAATAAAATAGGTTAATTTTGCATGTTTTTCCTTGCATTGCTCTACTAATCGTTGTGTTCATACACAACATCCGGGTAGATTTCGGTTATGAGGCCCTACTGTTCGGGCAGCGAAGGAGAATAAGAACATGGCAAAACCAATGACAAAGACACAACTCGTCGCGGCACTGGCCGATGAAATGGGTGGTGACAAGAAGTCTGCAGGTGCGGCGCTGGAAGCGGTCTGCAACCTGATCACACGTGAAGTTTCCGGCGGTGGTGCTGTCACCCTGCCCGGCGTTGGCAAAATCTACTGCCGCGAACGCCCGGAGCGCATGGTGCGGAACCCTGCCACTGGCGAGCAATTCAAAAAAGACGCGGACAAGGTGGTCAAAATGACCATCGCCAAAGCGCTCAAGGACAGCGTGAACGGCTAATTGCCGGTCATGTGAGACTACGTCAGGGTCGCCTTCGGGCGACCCTTTTTTGTGCGCTGAGCCGGGGTTTCCAAGGACCGGGCATCTGGGCAAATGCCCCGCCCGACCCCGCAGCGTTTTGTCAGGACAGCTCGTTTATCGACGAAACCACCCGCCCGACCAGACCATAATCCAGCGCTTCCTGTGTCGTCAGCCAGAAATCGCGACGGATGTCGGCTTCGATCTTTTCGCGTGTCTGGCCGGTGGCCGCTGCGAAAAGCGAATAAAAGCGTTCCGTCATGATGCGGATTTGCTCCGCCTGGATCATCATGTCGGTGGCCTGCCCACCGATGCCGCCACGCGGTTGATGCAGCAGAAACCGCGTGTTGGGCAGACAATAACGATTCTCCGCTGCGGCCCCGACAAAGATGAGCGCACCCGCACTGGCCACCCAACCCGACCCGATGGTCCGAACGGTGGGGCGGATGAATTTGATGACGTCATGCACCATATCACCGCTTTCCACATGCCCGCCTGGCGACGAGATATAGACGTTGATCGGATCGTCGCTTTCCTCGGCCAACGCCAGCAGATGGGTTACCGTGCGCTGCGCCAGCTTGTCGGTGATCTCACCGGTGATGATCACATTGCGGCTTTTGAAAAACAGCGCCTCAATGCGCCCGTCACCGGGCTTTTCAGGCTCCTGACTTGTGTCGTCGAGCATCTTTTCGGACATGGCAGTTCTCCGCAAAATTAAACCTATGCGGGAAGTCTAGCCAGCTCTGCGGGATTGTCCATCGACCGCGTGATATTGCTTTGCGCTGGGGGGGCGACATGGCGCATCCGCTTGCCTGGATCTGCGCCTTGCCCTTACCGAGGATTTGGGAAATGGTCCGCCGCGCAGGCAGGCACGAAAGGCACCCCATGGACATACGCGCGATACTTGCCGGGCTGGCCTTTGCTCTGATGTGGTCTTCTGCCTTTACCTCCGCGCGGATCATCGTGGCCGATGCCACACCCTTGGCGGCGCTGACCCTGCGCTACCTGATTTCCGGGCTGCTGGGTGTGGCGATTGCGCGGATGCTGGGCCAGACGTGGCATCTGACGCGCGCGCAATGGCGCGCCACCATCATTTTCGGCGTGCTGCAAAATGCGGTCTACCTGGGCCTGAATTTTGTGGCGATGCAGACAATCGAAGCCTCCGTCGCTGCCATCATCGCCTCCACCATGCCGCTGCTTGTCGCGCTCGCGGGCTGGGTTTTTCTGCAAGAGGGCCTGAAGCCGCTCAGCATCGCAGGCCTGGTTGCCGGTGTGATCGGCGTGGGGCTGATCATGGGCGCGCGGATCACCGGGGGTGTCGATCTCTTTGGTCTGATGCTTTGCGGCATTGGTGTCATTGCGCTGACGATTGCGACACTATCGGTCCGGGGTGCCACTTCCGGCGGTAACTATCTGATGATTGTCGGATTGCAGATGCTGGTGGGCTGCATCGCGCTGGCCATCGCCACAGCACTCTTTGAAACCCCCGCATTTACGCCAAGCTGGCCTCTGGCTGCGGCCTTTGCCTATACCACCCTTGTGCCGGGGCTGGCGGCAACCTTTGTTTGGTTCTGGCTGGTTAACCGCATCGGCGCCACCCGCGCCGCCACCTTTCATTTTCTCAACCCCTTCTTCGGGGTGGCCATTGCCGCTTTGCTTCTGGGCGAGAGCCTTGGGGCGCGCGACGTTTTGGGTGTTGCCATCATCACGCTTGGCATTCTGGCCGTCCAGCTCTCCCGGCAGTCCAAGGGCTGATTTCTTCTCTTCACGCGCAAGAGAATTTGGGTAGTGTATTTTTCAGCCCGCCCGGCGGCCAGTCTCGGACCCATGAAACATGACCCTTCAGGACGCTCCAAAACCATACGCATTTGTGCTGGTGCCGGGATATTCGCAACTGGGGTTCGCCTGCGCGCTGGAAGCCCTTAGCCTCGCCAACCGGCATCCCTCCGGCAAAACCTACTATCGCTGGCGGTTGTTGAGCGAGACCGGAGAGCCCGTGGCTGCCTATAACGGCATGACCACAAATGTCGATGGGCCGTTGGATGAGCTTGACCGCCATGAAACCATCGTGATTTGCGCGGGCGAAGACGTCAGCAACGGGGTCAGCAAGGCATTGCTGAACTGGCTGCGCCGCGAGGTGCGCCGTGGGATGGATTTCGGGGCGCTGTCCTCGGGCACCTATATTCTGGCGCTGGCTGGGTTGTTATCCGGCAAACGGGTGACAACCCATTGGGAATACCGCGCGGCACTCACCGAAGTGCTGCCCGACGTCATCATGGAAGATGCGATTTTCACCATCGACGGGCGGGTCTTCACAACTGCGGGCGGGGCGGCATCCATGGACATGATGCTGGAGCGGATCAGGGCGGACTATGGCGCTGATCTTGCGAAATGGGTGGCCGATCAGATGGTCTACACCGATCCGCGCCTGCCGGATCACGCGCAGCGCATGACACTGCAGGCGCGGACGCAGGTGCGCAACGGTAAGCTCGCCATGGCCATGCAGATCATGGACAACAACATCGAGGACCCGCTGACCCCGGATGAGATATCGCAGGTGATCGGTCTGTCGACGCGGCAGTTGGAGCGTCTGTTTGCCAAATATGTCGGCATATCGCCGAAGCGTCATTACCTGCGCCTGCGGCTGGAAAAGGCGCGCGATCTTTTACGGCAAACGGATTTTTCCGTCACAGACGTCTGTATCGCCTGCGGCTTTAAATCGCTTTCGCATTTTTCCAAAAGCTACCGCGCCGCCTATGGGATCAGCCCCGGTCTTGAGGGCGGTAGCAGCAAACTGGTGTGGCGCGGCGGGATCTAAAGCGGGCTGGATGGCCCAGATGCGCCTAGTTCAGCAGGCCCTCAATTGCGCTGGTGATCTTTGGCGATTGCGGCTTTGTGGCCGATCCCCAGGTCGCGACAATCACGCCATCCGGTCCGACCAGCACCTTGTTGAAATTCCAGCGCGGCGTAAATCCGGTTTCATCCGCCACCTCGCGGTAAAACGGGTGGGCATCAGACCCTTTGACCCGCGTGACATCCGTCATGGGCAGGTCCAGGCCAAAGGTCATCTCGCAGAACTCTTTCACTTCTGCGGCGCTGCCAAGTTCCTGGTTGAAATCGTCAGATGGGACCGCCAGCACCACCAACCCCTGATCGCGGTAGGTATCATAGAGCGCCTGCAATCCTTCGTATTGGCCGGTAAAGCCGCATTGCGACGCGGTATTGACCACCAGCACAGGCTGGCCCGTCCAGTCGGACGTGTTCAGCGTGCCGCCGTCAATCGATGCAAAGCTGTGCGCCGAGATGCCAGCCACCGCAGTTGTGCCGAATATCAGGCCTATGAGTAGTGCAAAAAGACGTGTCATCGAATGCTCCTCATCCTTACGTTTACACATATAGGGCGTCTGTCGGCCAAGACACGTCTGTGTGCACGAATGAGTTTCCCCTTTAATTCAGCCGCTTTTGACCCATTTACTAGGCAAAGGACAAAAGGAGTGTCTCATGCCCAAATATGAGAAAACCGACGCGGCGATATCGAAGCTGTCGCTGGAGGAATATCGCGTCACCCAGCAAAACGGGACAGAACGCCCCGGCACCGGCCCGTTGCTGAACAATAAGGAGCCAGGCATCTATGTGGATATCGTATCGGGCGAGCCGCTCTTCGCCTCTGCGGATAAATACGAAAGTGGCTGTGGCTGGCCCAGTTTTACCAAACCCATTGAGCCCGCCCATGTCACAGAATTGCGCGATGCGACCATGGGCATGATCCGCACCGAGGTCCGCTCAACCCATGGCGACAGCCATTTGGGCCACGTGTTTCCCGATGGCCCGCGTGACCGTGGGGGGCTGCGCTACTGCATCAACTCCGCCTCTTTGCGGTTCGTACATCGTGACGACATGGCGGCCGAAGGATACGGCGATTACATCGATCAAGTGGAGGACGTGGCATGAGCCATCAACGTGCAGTTCTGGCAGGGGGATGTTTCTGGGGCATGCAGGATCTGATCCGCAAGCGCGCAGGCGTGATTTCGACGCGGGTCGGCTACACCGGTGGCGATGTGCCGAATGCGACCTATCGCAACCACGGCACCCATGCCGAGGGGATCGAGATCATCTTCGACCCGGAGGTTGTCAGCTATCGTGACCTTCTGGCGCTCTTTTTTCAGATCCATGATCCGACGACACCGAACCGTCAGGGCAATGACATCGGCCTCAGCTATCGGTCTGCCATCTATTATGTCGACGAGGCGCAGCATCAGATGGCGCTGGAAACCATTGCGGATGTGGAGGCTTCCGGGCTTTGGCCGGGTAAGGTTGTCACCGAGGTTGAGCCTGTAGGAGCCTTCTGGGAGGCAGAGCCGGAACATCAGGACTACCTTGAGCGCATTCCAAACGGTTATACCTGCCACTTCCCGCGCGCCGATTGGGTGCTGCCCAAACGTGAACAGGGCACCCAGGCGGCCGAATAGTCCGGGCGATTACTCGGTCAAAAAAGGGCGGGCAGCGGGACCTGTAAAGAGGTTCTTAAGCCTACTTGTCCTACACCTTCTGACACGTGAATCAGGAGGCTCCCATGGCATCATTCTTCGGACTCAAAACCCGCAAACAAGAAGAAACCAACGAATCAAGGATGCTCTTGAGTGCACTGGAGACAAGCCACGCAATGCTGTGGCTTGACCCAGACGGCTTGATCAACGATGCCAACCCGGTTTTCTGTGATCTCATGGGATATGCGAAAGACGAGGTCATCGGCCAACGTGAGGCGATGTTTCTCGACCAGGATGACCCGTCACATCAGGATCACACGACGATTGCGGCGAGCCTGGCACGGGGAGAAGTGCATGCAGAAGCGGTGCGACATACTGCCAAAAGCGGCAAAGAAGTCTGGCTGGCGGCCACCTACCTGCCGATCGCGGACGCGCAGGGTGATCTCGTAAAAATCGTTAAAATCGCGAGAGACGTAACGGACAGCAGGGCGACCTCGTCACCGGAAACCGAACGAATGGTCAGCCAGATGGAGGCATTCACCCGCGTTCAAGGGAAGGTCGTCTACGATCTTGACGGCACAATTGTCGAAGCGAACCAGCAGTTTCTGGACACACTGGGGTATTCCGAGGCCGAACTGGTGGGGCAAAAACATCAGATCTTGCTGAATCCTATCCATGCAAAAACGGATGAGAGTGCGGAATTCTGGGCTGATGTCTCCGGCGGTAAGTTCGTCTCCGGTCGGTTCGAACGTCACACCAAAGATGGCCAGCAAAAATGGCTGCAATGCGGCTATGCGCCGATCCTTGACGCCGACGGGATACAAACCGGCATTGTCGAACTTGCCTTTGACGTTTCTGATCGTCGTCGGTCGAACGAAATGGTGGATGCAATCAGCCGGGTGCAGGCCTGTATCGAATTCACGCCAAGTGGCGAAATCATGACCGCGAACGAACTGTTTCTGAATACGGTCGGTTACACATTGGATGAAATCAAGGGCAAACATCACAACATTTTTATGCCGGATGATCAGGTCGACGGCGATGAATACGCGACGTTCTGGGATCGTCTGGCAGGCGGCGAAATCATTGCCGGCGAAATCAAGCGCAAATGCAAAGATGGCTCTGAGGCCTGGCTGGTGGCGTCGTATAACCCGATCTTGGGGCCTGACGGAAAGCCCTATAAGATCGTGAAATACGCGCAGAATATCTCAAACCGCAAATCGGCGATTGCCGCGTTGCAAAATGCGCTATCACGACTTTCAGAGGGGGATCTCAGTGCGGGGATTACCGAAGAATTCTCCGATGATTACGAAGAACTGCGCCAGGATTTCAACCGCACGCAATCGCGTCTCAAGGAGACGATTCAAAGCGTATTGCGCAGCAACGACGAGATCAGATCCGGCACGCAAGAGATCACAAACGCTTCCAAAGAGCTGAGCCGTCGCACCGAGGATCAGGCCGCCGCATTGGAGGAATCATCGGCTGCCATCACCGAAATGGCCGCATCCGTGAAATCGACGGCGGAAATTGCGGAGAACACTCGGACATTGGTCGATAAAACCAAATCCCGCGCTACCGCAGGCTCGGGTGTGATGAGCGAGGCGCGCAGTGCCATGGATGCGATCTCGAATAGCTCATCCGAAATCTCGAACATCACAACCGTCATTGACGACATCGCTTTCCAGACAAATCTCCTCGCGCTAAACGCAGGAGTGGAGGCCGCGCGGGCAGGCGAAGCCGGGCGGGGGTTTGCGGTGGTGGCCTCAGAAGTGCGCGCCCTGGCGCAACGCTCGTCCGAGGCGGCAACGCAGATTGCAAGCCTGATCGCCACATCAGCAAACCAGGTTGAAGAAGGTGTCGCGCTTGTGTCCAAAACCGGCGAAGCGCTCTCCGAAATCGATGGTTTTGTCTCTGACGTCGCCAAAATGGTGGGCGACATAGCATCCGCCGCAAAGGAACAATCAAGCGGCCTGGAAGAAATCACCACCTCCATCAGCAATCTGGACGATGTCACGCAAAAGAATGCGGCGATGTTCGAAGAAACAAATGCCGCAACACAATTGCTGGCAAACGAAGTGATGTCGTTGGGGCAAATCACATCATCTTTCAAAATTCTTCCGGGCGAAAAAGAATACGCAATGGATCACCAAAAACTGGCCTCCTGAGCACTTGATGCACCGGCGCTAGCCAGAAGCCACGCGCGGCCGACCCGCGGCCTCGACCGTCAGAACGGCTTCGACAAAAACACTGCGCGCTTCTACACCAGCGGTGCGTATATCTTTTGTGACGCTAAACTGGATATCAGCGGCACCTGCGGCAAGCGCATGATCACGCGCCTCGTTCCTTAACGTGTTTTCCAGCAGTTGCATCGCTGCATCCTGGGTGGTCAGATCCTGTGGCCCGGTCTCCAGATGCACACGGAACTTTCCTTCGCTGGGTGATGTTATTGTGCCGGTCCGACGCATTGTCACACGGCCCACTACTGCGCCGATGGCATTGGCCACATCAGCGTGGCGCGGCAAAATCATTTCCGTGCCAAGGACTGCCCCGGCAGCGGGGTAATAACTCCCCGCCGACGCACCCAAACCCACCACAGGCACGTTTAAACCTGTATTCAAACGAACCAGATCGGCACCCGCGGATAATCCGCGTTGCATCAATTCATGACGCGCCAACTCCTGCGGTTCAGATGCAAATGGCTCAACCTCCTCCGCGAAGGCAGCTTCCAGCAATGCCAATACCGTCTGCTGCGTGAGTTGATTGACAACCATCTCGGCCATTGATCTTGCATCAACGGCCAGCACATTTCCTGAACCCGTCCGCTTCCGCGCAAGCAGGCCCAGTGCTTTTTCAGCGGCAGCCTGATCCCAAACAGCGGTCTTTCCCAGAACATGGCTGGCATCAGAGGGGGTGACCCCCGACATCTGGATCAACCCACGCGCCACCAGACGCTGCAGAGCACCCTGTTCTATTCTGGCCCGCTGCACGTCTGCCAGCGGACGAACGCCAGTCCCGATCCGTTGCAGCAGGGCCATTTCGCGCGCGCCAAGACCTTCGTGACTGCCACCCGCGACCACCTGCACAAAGCGCGCATCGTGCTCTCCCGGTACGGAAGCCCGCATTTGTTGGTCAAGGGTAGCATGCACGATGTCGGGGGCTTGTGTCGCAAGCAGTGAGATCGGCAAAACCCGGCGCGGACCAAGGTTCAGGCCACCGCTGAGACCGTCAGTGACGACATGAACTTCGCTGTCGCCGCCCAGCCCGCTGGTGCGCATGGCGACGGCCTCAACCATCGTGCGGTAGGGACCGACACGCGCGCCCGCTGGATCAATCGAAGGCTTTCCATCTTTGAGCAGCGCAATATCCGTCGTCGTCCCGCCAATATCACTAACCAATGCGCGATCCGCCCCGGTCAGCCAACTTGCGCCAACGATCGAGGCCGCGGGACCGCTCAGGATTGTCTCAATGGGCCGCGCGCGCGCCTGATCCGCGGAGATCAACGCGCCATCTCCGCGCACCACCATCATCGGTGCTGTGATTTCCAGGTCTTTCAGGACCTGCTCCGCACGACCAATCAGCCGGTCAATCATGCCGATGAGCCGCGCATTCAAAACGGCGGTCATCGCGCGTTTTGGCCCATTCAACCGGGCAGACAGCTGATGCGATGCGGAAACCGGCCTGTCGGTGATCTCCGCCACCAGTTCAGCCGCACGCAATTCATGTGCCGGATTCCGGGTGGCAAATTGCGCAGCGACAGCAAACCCACTGACATCGTTTTTGTGATGAAGCAAAAACGCGGTGATTGCCGCCTCATCCAACGCGACGACCTCAGCGCCCGCATGATCATGCCCTCCGGCACAGACAAGACAGGGGTCGCCGTTCAGCGCATCGCTCAGCCCATGCGCCGCCAGGTCACGCTCGCGAAACCCGATGTAGATCAATGCCACGCGACCACCCTGTCCCTCGACAAGCGCATTCGTCGCCAGAGTGGTGGACAAAGACGCCATGGACACATCGGCAGCGGGTATTTTCGACGCTTTCAGGACGGCACCGACAGCCTCGCCCACGCCAATAGCAAGATCGTCTTTCGTGGTCAGCGCCTTGGCCGAGGCGATGACGGTCTTCTCATCTCTGACCAGCACCGCATCCGTATATGTGCCACCCGTGTCGACCCCCAGCAATA
This sequence comes from uncultured Roseobacter sp., assembly GCF_947499265.1. GTDB lineage: Bacteria > Pseudomonadota > Alphaproteobacteria > Rhodobacterales > Rhodobacteraceae > Roseobacter. The sequence continues at coordinate 656,118 of NZ_CANMNK010000001.1, forward strand.
TTGCCATGACGCGTCCTCCTATCGCGTTCCGGGGTGTAGGCGTGTCTGCCGAATTTGCCAGTCTTTTTGCGTCATTGTGTGTCCAGTTGCGCCACCGCCCATGTGGCGGCATCTGCAACCGCGGCATCCGGATCCCCAGCAAGGTCCGCCGCGGTGCTCCGCAATTCGGGCAGACCTGAATTCCCGATGGCGTAAAGCACGTTGCGCACAAAACGATCCCGCCCGATCCGCTTGATCGGGGAGCCAGAAAACAGTGCGCGAAAGGCTGCATCGTCCAGCTGGGCAAGGTCGGCCAAGGCAGGGGTCTTGAGATCGTCGCGCGCATGAAGCCGGACATCCCGCGCCGCGACTGCGAATTTGTTCCAGGGGCAAACGGCCAGGCAGTCATCGCACCCGTAGATGCGATTTCCCATAGGTTTACGCAGGTTTTCAGGCACCGGGCCGCTGTGCTCAATCGTCAGGTAAGAAATGCACTTCCGTGCATCCAGTTGATAAGGTGCCGGAAAGGCATCTGTGGGGCATACATCCAGGCACGCCCGACACGACCCGCAGTGATCGATCTCGGCTGGATCGTTTGGCAACTCCAGTGTTGTGAATATCGCGCCGAGAAAGACCCAATTGCCCCAGTTCCGACTTACAAGGTTGGTATGCTTGCCTTGCCACCCCAATCCGGATGCTGCACCGAGGGCTTTCTCGGGCACCGGCGCGGTGTCGACAAAGACCTTCACCTCGGCGGCATCCCCCGCTTCGGCGATCACCCAACGCGCCAATCGTTTCAGACGCTTTTTGACCACATCATGATAATCTCGTCCCTGCGCATAGACCGAAATCGCCCCGCGTTCAGGATGCGCCAGAATGGCCAGCGGATCCTGTTTTGGGGTATAGCTCTCTGCCAACATGATGACGGAACGCGCCTCCGGCCAGAGCGCCGCGGGATTGCCACGCCAGGCCATGCGATCAGCCATCCAGGTCATCTGCCCGTGAAACCCGGCGTCCACGAATGCCGCCAATCGCTTGGGCATCTCCGGCACAGCGTCGGGGCGACAAATCCGGCACGCCACGAAACCGATGGTATCGGCTTCTTTAATCAGACGCTCTTTCAGATCGCGCATCATTGCCTTTGACCGAACGCGCCCAACAACATTCCGGGCGCAGCACAGCGAACCATTCGATCAAAAATCGAGGTCATTGTAGTGTTTTGGCGGCGGAAATCCTGGCACCTGATCCGCCAAAATGGACCGAAACGCCGGACGGGATTTGATCTTAGCGTACCAATCCTTGACGACCTCGGAACGGTTCCAATCCACATCGGAGATATAGTCCAACGCGCTCAAGTGCGATGCCGCAGCGAAATCCGCTAGCGTCATCACATCGCCAGCCAGCCAACGCCGGTGATCAAGCAGCCATGTCATGTAGTCGAGATGATACTTGATCGCCTTCGCACCGGCTTTGACGTTGCCGCTGTCGGGGTAGCCTTTGCCCATCACCTTCTTGTTGACCCGTTCGTAGAGCAGTTTGGAGGTCACCTCGTGGTGAAACTTGTCATCGAACCAGTTCACCAGACGGCGCACTTCCAGCCGTGCCACCGGGTCCTTGGGCATCAACGCGGGCTCGGGACGCGTTTCTTCGATGTATTCACAAATCGCGCTGCTCTCGGCCATCATGATGCCGTCCAGCCGCAAAACGGGTACTTTGGCCGCCGGATTGCGGCGCAGGAAATCTGCATCCTCTTCCCAATACCGTTCCTCAACCAGTTCAACCTCCACCTTCTTTTCCGCGAGGCTCAGGCGAACCTTGCGACAGAATGGGGACAAAGGGACATGAAACAGGCGCGCCATGGGAAATTCCGGTTAGATGGTGATCGTTATTCAATGCCCGCAACGGCCTGCGGATTCAACTCTCGAAACAGGCGGATCGGCCATCTTTGCCGATTGTCGCTGCTCCGGACAGGATTGAACGCGTTCTTTTACGTACAAAATCTGAGGGGCGGCTGGCGGAGCGGCCCTTTGGATCCGGCAGGATCGCTGCAAGTCGCGCCGCCTGAACATCGGATAACTGATCTGGCGCGACGCCGAAATAATGCCGCGCGGCCGCCTTCACGCCAAACACGCCCTCGTCGAATTCGGCGACATTCAGGTAGACCTCGACAATCCGTTCCTTGGACCAGATCGCTTCCAACACAGGGGTGAGAAGCGCCTCAAGCGCCTTGCGGGTGTAATTTCGCCCGTGCCAGAGGTAGACATTTTTCACGGTTTGCTGGCTGATCGTAGAGGCGCCGCGATTGCCGCCATCCGCGATGGCTTTCTTGATCGCTGGCAGATCAAATCCCCAATGCTGGCAAAAATTCGCATCTTCTGCTGCCACAACAGCGCGCGCCATGGTTGGCGTCACATCGGACAGGCCCACCCATTCCTGAGAGACACCGCCCAGCCGCTGGGATTCGGAAAGCATGTAAGGCGTTGTGGGCGGGTTCAACACGCTGCCCAAGCCAATCAGGGCCAAGACAATCAATGCAAGAGCCAGAAGGCCACGAAACAGGTATCGCATCGCCCGTTTCAGAGGTGCCTGCCACATTGGCGAAGATTTTCGAGACCTCCTGGCCTTCTTTTTGCTGCGCGTTGCCATGGGCCAGCTATAGGCCGGCAATCAAGACTTGTGAACCGCAATAGATGGTATGGGCCAGGTCAGAAGCGACCCGGCCACACGATCATTCGGCAGGCATCGCGGCCCCCTCCAGGCTCAAGGGGGCGGGCAGATGCACCAGCATCTCCTTGGGGCAAATCTGCAGGAAGTGCTGCTTTTCGCTCTCCCAGTGCTGCAGAATATCGGCCGCGCGGCGGCTGCCGGTCTCCCGGAGGTGCGCTTCGAGCAGCTCTTCCAGCTCGCCCATCCAATGGTCCACGGTCACGGGACAAGTGACCAGCGTCTCCATGTTCATCAGCGCGGGCGCACGACCTTCGGGGTCATAAAGATAGGCCATGCCACCGGTCATACCGGCCCCGAAGTTGGCCCCGATATCGCCAAGGATCACGGCAACACCGCCGGTCATGTATTCACAGCCGTTGGATCCGCAGCCCTCAATCACGACCTTTGCGCCAGAGTTGCGCACCGCAAACCGCTCCCCCGCGCGCCCGGCAGCAAAGAGATATCCATCGGTCGCGCCATAAAGCACCGTGTTGCCGATGATGGTGTTCTTTGCCGCCTCAATGGGGGACGCCATCGGTGGGCGCACAACAATCATGCCACCCGACAGACCCTTACCGACGTAGTCATTGGCATCGCCCGAAACCTCGAGCTTCAGCCCCGGCGCTGCGAAGGCCCCCAGGGACTGACCAGCAGAGCCGCTCAGTTTCACGGTCAAATGATCAGGCTGCAACGTATTGCGCATCCCGAACTTCTTGACGATATGGCTCGACGTGCGCGTGCCCACGGTGCGGTGGGTGTTTTGCACGGCATAGCTCAGCTGCATCTTTTCACCGTCCTGCAGGAAGCGCGCCGCGTCGCGCACGATCTCCGCATCCAGCGTGTCGGGAACAGCGTTGCGGTCCTTGGCACGGTCATAGACGATATCCGCTGCGCCATCGACGGTGATCAGCAGCGGGTTGAGATCCAGATCGTCCAGATGCGCAGACCCGCGCGACACCTGCGCCAGCAAATCCGCCCGGCCAATCACATCGTCAAGACTGCGTGCACCGATCCGCGCGAGGATTTCGCGCACTTCGGTGGCATAGAAGGTGATCAGGTTCACCACTTTATCCGCATTGCCGGTGAATTTTTCACGCAGGGATTCGTCTTGCGTGCAAACGCCTACCGGGCAGGTGTTCGACTGGCACTGGCGCACCATGATGCAGCCCATGGCGATCAGCGCCGCGGTGCCGATGCCGTATTCCTCGGCCCCGAGCATTGCTGCCATCACAATATCGCGCCCGGTGCGCAATCCGCCATCGGTGCGCAGGGTCACGCGCTCGCGCAGATTGTTCATGCTCAGAACCTGGTGGGCCTCGGTCAGGCCCATCTCCCACGGTAGGCCCGCGTATTTGATCGAGGTTGCGGGCGAGGCGCCGGTGCCACCATTATGCCCTGAAATCAGAATGATATCGGCTTTGGCCTTGGCCACACCGGCGGCAATTGTGCCCACGCCGGAGGAAGCCACCAGTTTGACCGTCACCTTGCAGCGCGGGTTCACCTGCTTGAGGTCATAGATCAGCTGCGCCAGATCTTCGATGGAATAGATGTCATGGTGCGGCGGCGGTGAGATCAAGGTTACGCCTTTGGTCGAGTGCCGCAGTCGCGCGATCAGGTCGGTGACCTTCATGCCGGGCAGCTGCCCACCTTCGCCGGGCTTGGCCCCTTGCGCGACCTTGATCTCCAGCTCTTCGCATTGGTTGAGATATTCTGCCGTGACGCCAAAACGCCCTGAAGCGACCTGTTTGATCTTGGCCGAGGGGTTGTCGCCATTCGGTTCCGGCACAAAATGCGCCGGGTCTTCACCTCCCTCACCGCTGTCGGATTTCGCACCGATCCGGTTCATCGCCACGTTCAGCGTCTTGTGCGCCTCTGGGGAAAGCGCGCCCAGCGACATGCCCGGCGTTACAAAACGCTTGCGGATTGAGGTGATGCTTTCCACCTCTTCGATCGGCACCGGCGCGCCCAGCGGCTTGATATCCAGCAGGTCGCGCAGATGGATGGGAGGGTTGCTCTGCATCTTGGCCGAATATTGCTTCCACATCTCGTAGGACGCGCGGTTGCAGGCCATCTGCATCATGTGCATCGAGGTCGCTTCCCAAGCGTGGGTCTCGCCGGATTGGCGTGCTTTGTAAAACCCGCCGATGGGCAGAACCGAAGCGGGCCCGGACCACGCTTTGGCATGAACCTCTTCCGCTTTGCGCTGGATGCCACTCACCCCGATGCCGGAAATCCGGCTGGTCATGCCCGGGAAATACTCTGCCACCATCGCGCGCGAAAGGCCCACGGCTTCGAAGTTCAGACCGCCGCGATAGGAGGAAATCACGGAAATCCCCATCTTGGCCATAATCTTCAACAAGCCCTGATCAATCGCGATCCGGTAGCGGTCGATCGCTTGTGTCAGGGTCATATCCAGCAGCCCGCGCTCAATCCGCTCTGCCAGCGAATCCTCGGCCAGATAGGCGTTCACGATGGTCGCGCCAGCGCCGATGAGCACGGCAAAATAGTGCGGATCAACACATTCCGCAGACCGCACGCTGATTGAGGTGAAAGTCCGCAGCCCTTTGCGCACCAGATGGCTGTGCACCGCAGAGGTCGCCAGGATCATCGGCATCGCAACCTTATCGGTGTCGGATGTCTGATCGGTCAGCACGATGTGCCCGGCGCCAGAGCGTACGGCATCCTCGGCTTCGGCGCGGATGCGTTCGAGGCCAGCGCTCAGACTGCCCGCCCCGGTGGCAAAGGTGCAGTCGATGGTGACCACATCGGCATTGAAATGCCGGATCAGCTCGTCGAATTGCGCGTTGCCCATAAAGGGGCTGTCGAGGGTGAAAATTTCGGTCTGGCTGCTGTCTTCATCCAGCACGTTCTTGAGATTGCCGAACCGTGTTTTCAGGCTCATTACCCGGTATTCGCGCAAGCTGTCGATGGGAGGGTTGGTCACCTGGCTGAAATTCTGACGGAAGAAGTGGCTGAGTGGGCGGTATTTTCCCGACAATACCGCCGAGGGTGTATCATCCCCCATCGACGCCAAGGTTTCCTTGGCATCCTCGGCCATAGGCGCCAGGATTTGCTCCAGCTCCTCTACGGTATAGCCCGCCGCCACCTGCCGTTTCCGCAGTTCAGCGCCGGTGAAGAGGGGCCGTTCCGTGATGTGATCCAACGCTTTTTCGAGATCGTTGATCTTGCCGACCCATTCGCCAAACGGTTGGCTGGCGGCGAGCTTGTTTTTGATTTCCTTGTCGTGGAATAACTTACCCTCAGCCATGTCGACGGCAAGCAATTGCCCAGGTCCCAACGCACCTTTCTCTACCACGGTCGCCTCATCAAGCGGGACCATACCAGCCTCGGACCCGGCAATCAGCATGCCGTCGGAGGTCACCACATAACGCATCGGACGCAACCCGTTCCGGTCGAGACCTGCGCAGACCCACCGGCCATCGGTCATCGCCAGCGCCGCCGGGCCATCCCAAGGCTCCATCACCGAATTGCAGTAGGAGTACATGTCGCACCACGCTTGCGGCAGTTCCACCGCTTGCTTGGACCAGCTTTCAGGCACCAGCATGGTCTTGGCCATGGGGGCATTCCGCCCCGCGCGTACAAGCACCTCAAAGACCGCGTCCAGAGCCGCACTGTCACTGGACCCGGCGGCCACGATGGGCTTGATGTCTTCCGCCATCTCACCAAAGGCACCCGACGCCATGCGGATCTCGTGGCTCTTCATCCAGTTGAGATTGCCTTTGAGCGTGTTGATCTCGCCATTGTGCGCCAACATGCGGAAAGGTTGCGCGAGCCACCACTGCGGGAATGTGTTGGTCGAATAGCGCTGGTGATAGATCGCGAAGGCGCTCTCGAAACGTTCATCCATCAGATCGGGGTAGAATTCCGCCACCTGTTCGGCCAGCATCATGCCCTTGTAGATGATCGACCGGCAGGACATCGACGCGATGTAAAGCGTCGGCACTTGAGCCGCCAGAGCCGCCTTTTCAATACGGCGGCGGATCACATAGAGCTCGCGCTCGAAAGTATCCTCATCCACGCCCTTGGCGTTGGAAATCAGGATTTGTTCGATCTCGGGCCGGGTCGCATTGGCTTTTTCGCCCAAACAGGAAATGTCCACGGGCACATGTCGCCAGCCATAGATGTAATACCCCATCCGCAGCACTTCGGTCTCGACAATTGTGCGACACGTCTCCTGCGCGCCGAAATCCGTGCGGGGCAGGAACACCTGGCCCACCGCGATCATCTCGTCCGTGCGCGGGTCGTGCCCTGTGCGCTTCACCTGATCGTAGAAAAACTCCACGGGAATTTGCACGTGGATGCCCGCCCCGTCGCCGGTTTTGCCGTCCGCATCCACAGCGCCCCGGTGCCAGATCGCTTTGAGCGCCTTGATCCCGTTCTCAACCACGCCCCGGCTTTTTTTGCCATCGACCGACACCACAAGCCCCACACCGCAGGAGGAGTGCTCCTCCGAAGGATCGTAAAGCCCATTCTCGGCCATCATCGCCCGCTTCGCTTTCTCGCGAGCCATCCAGTTGTCGTCATAGATGGTCATCAGTTGTCTCCTTCAACGAATGGGTGTTTGGCCTGCACCTCGGCCCGTGTCTTGCGGCGATGCTCGCCCCTGAGGCACGCATAATTCGGCGCCAGGTCTGTGTAGATTTCTGACAGTAGCACAAAGTCCGCCGCCTCCTTGAAAAGCCCCGGAAAAAGCTCGATCTCCGGCTCATCCGGGTCGGTGGACCTCAGCCACACCGAACTTCCGCAGGTCTCGCAAAAGCCCCGCTCCGAAAAGGACGAGGACGCATAGTTCTTCACTGGCCCCGTGACCGCGACCGCCTTTGTCTCCGCAACAAAGGAGCCGAACAGCATCCCGTTCCACCGCTGGCACATCACGCAATGGCAGGCGCCAATGGCCGCAACATAGTTACCGTCGATCTCGATCTTGACCGCACCACAGAGGCACCGGCCCGACATCTGACCGGTCCGTCTGTGCGGTGCGATCAACGCTTCTCTTGCCGCCGCGTCCGTCATGCGTCGCCCTCGAACATCGCGATGGTCTCTTCGGTGCTTAACTTGCGGTGGTTTCCCTTCAGAGCGTAGCCCTGCGGGCACTCGTCGGCGAAGAATTCCAGCGTCATCTCACCCAGCGCCGCGCCATCAAACAGCCCCGCCGCAGGATGCCGCACGCCATCAGCCTGCGTGCCGTACCACAAGGTTGACCCGCAGGTGCCGCAAAAGCCGCGCTCTGCCCATTCCGACGACGCATAGCTCTGCGCCGGGCCTTCGACGGTCAATGTACCCGCCACGGTATCAACCGATATGAACATGCCAGAGGTATGTTGGCGGCACATGTCACAATGACAGGCTCGCAAGCGCGGCAGTTCCGTCTGCACAGTGACCGTAACCGCGCCACACAGGCACGAACCGCGCAGGGTTTGTGAAGCGTCACTCATATCCAAGCTCCGGTTTGGTCGCCCGAAACACACTACCCGCATCGCAATACCCAGAGGCCCGAAAATCGTCGGTTTTCATGCGCGCACCCGCTCTTGCGGCGCGCAGCGTGCTCCCGGTCCGATTTGCCCTGTAACCCTCTTGGGTCATGATTGCTGTCCTTAACGATTTCTGGTCGCGCACAACGTACTAACGTTTGACCGATGCGATATCGACGCCGCATCGAGGTTGATTTGAATGCTTTATTCCGCGGCCAACGCCGCACTGTCACCGAGGCTTTTCAGGATTGCATCCGCGCAATCGCGCCCGTCCCGGATGGCCCAGACCACCAGCGAGGCGCCCCGCACGATGTCCCCCACCGCATAAACGCCGTCGAGGTCGGTCGCGCCAGTTGTGAACGCCGCCTTGATCGTGCCCCAGCGGGTCACAGGCAATTCCGGCTGATCCCAAAGTGTCGGCAGTGCTTCTGGCTCAAACCCCAGCGCCATGATCACCAGATCAGCGTCTTCCACATAATCCGCGCCCTCGATCACTTCCGGCGCTTGCCGACCGGTGGCATCCGGCGCGCCGAGGCGCATCTTCTGCACCATCACACCCGTCACCGGGTCGCCGACAAAACCCTTGGGCGCAGAGAGCCATTCAAAGATCACGCCCTCTTCCTCGGCATTCTGCACCTCGCGCTGAGAGCCCGGCATATTCGTCCGGTCCCGCCGATAGAGGCATTTGACGCTTGTGGCGCCTTGCCGGACAGAGGTGCGCACACAATCCATCGCCGTGTCGCCGCCGCCAATCACCACAACGCGCTTGCCCTCAGCATTCAACGCCCCGGAATCGAATTCCGGCACCGCATCGCCAAAGCTCTTCCGGTTCGAAGCGGTCAGAAAATCAATCGCCCGCACAAGGCCCGTGGCACCCACGCCCGGCGCTTCGATTTCCCTTGATTTATAGACACCTGTGGCAATGATCACCGCGTCGTGCTTGGCGCGCAGATCGGCGAAGCTGATGTCCTCGCCCACGTTCGTATTCAGCTCAAACGTGACGCCGCCCTGCGCCAGCTGATCGTTGCGCCGCATCACCACGTCTTTTTCGAGTTTGAAGCCAGGAATGCCGTAGGTCAGCAGCCCGCCCGCGCGATCATACCGGTCATAGACGGTCACCTGCACACCGGCGCGGCGCAGCACGTCCGCGGCGGCCAACCCGCCCGGCCCGGCCCCTATGATCCCAACCGATTCCGCGCGTTCCCGTGTCGGCGAGATCGGCAGCACCCAGCCTTTGTCCCAGGCGGTGTCGGTGATGTATTTCTCAACTGCGCCGATGGTCACGGTGCCGTGGCCCGATTGTTCGATGACACAATTCCCTTCGCACAGACGATCTTGCGGGCAGATCCGGCCACAGATTTCGGGGAACGTATTTGTCGCCTGACTGACCTCATAGGCCTCCTGCAAGCGGCCTTCCGCAGTCAGGCGCAGCCAGTCGGGGATGTTGTTGTGAAGCGGGCAATGGCTCTGACAATAGGGCACGCCGCACTGGCTGCAACGACTCGATTGCTCTTGCGCTTTTGCTTCTGCGTACTCTGCGTAGATCTCATTGAAGTCCTCGCGGCGTGCGTCAGCAGCGCGCTTTTCGGGCATGTCCCGCTCAACGGTCACGAATTTCAACATCGGCTGTCCAGACATCACCCAATTCCTCCACCAAAGCTCAGAAGCGAACGCATACGCGAACTCAGACCGGAAATAAAGTCAGTTATACTTACCTATAATGAAAAAAAATGGTTCATCCAAGCTTTCGCTCGCAGGGATTCTCTAAAATAAGGTCCGAATCGGACTTTCTTTGGTGCTTTCCATTTGATTCCCTGACTTTATACCACAGTCACATACTGCCGGTATTGGACTAAACATGACGCTCTTTCAGCTCTTTGTCGTCGCAGCCCTTCAGGGTCTGACCGAATTCTTACCGGTCAGCTCTTCCGGACATCTGGTGCTGCTGCCGGCGCTGACCGGTGGGCCAGATCAAGGGCTGGCCATCGATGTGGCCGTTCATGTCGGAACACTCTTTGCCGTTGTATTGTATTTCTGGACGGACGTGAAAACTGCTCTCCTTGGCACCACTCGGCTGATGCGCGGTCGCGTTGACACCCAAGGCGCATTTCTCGCGCTTTGCCTGGCAGTTGCGACCGTGCCTGTCGTAGTTGCGGGGGCGGCGATCAAACTGGCAGGTCTGGACGAGATGCTACGATCGGTGGCCGTGATCGGATGGACCATGCTGGGCTTCGGTATCGTGCTCTATTGGGCAGATAAATCCGGTGGCACGGAACGCACCGCATCGGACTGGCGCCTGCAGGATGCGGTCACCATGGGCCTGGCGCAGATGCTTGCTCTGATCCCAGGCACCTCACGCTCCGGCATCACCATCACCGCAGCCCGCAAGCTCGGGTATGAGCGGGAGGGTGCTGCAAAACTCTCTATGTTGATGTCGATCCCGACAATTGCCGCCTCCGGCCTTTTGCTGGGCGTTGATGTGATACAGGAGGCAAATTGGGCCGTCGCCCGCGATGGGATGATCGCAGCGGTGTTTGCTTTTTTCGCAGCATTGTTCGCGCTGATCCTGATGATGCGATTGCTGCGCAGCGTCAGCTTCACACCCTATGTGATCTACCGCGTGATCCTTGGCATTGTACTATTGTTTTACGCTTATGCCTAAGTGCGCAGGTTCTTGGCCGATTCCTTGATCGCATCGTATTGGCCCGACGGTCTGAAACGCCACAGATAATCCGGCAGAACCGATGCCATGGAAACCGGCGTGATACCGAGATCAGCAAAGCTCTTTGCTTCATCGCTGACGACATTGTCCTTGGCCAGATTACGCACCTGATCCCGTGTGATCATCGAATTTGTGAAAAGACCGACCGTCAGTGTCTGCAGCATATCAAAGCCAAACGCCATGATCCGCGCAATGAAGAACGGGATGTTCAGCACCAGCCGACGGCGGTGAATAACAGCAAGCATTTGCTGCATCAACGCCCTGAAGCTTGCGACATCCGGCCCACCCAGCTCGTAAACTCCTGGAGCGGCTTTGCCGGTCACTGCAAGCTCCGCCGCTTTTGCGACATCATCTACGAAAACGGGCTGGAAACGCGTATCGGCGCCCACCACAGGGAGCACAGGCCCCAAGCGGCTCATGGATGCAAACCGATTGAAGAATTGGTCTTCGGGGCCAAAAATGATCGATGGACGCAAGATCACTGCCTGCGGCATATGCTCCAAAACACCCGCCTCGCCCTCGGCCTTGGTGCGGGCATAGTCGCTCTCGGACTCTGCATCAGCGCCAATGGCGGAGATATGGACAAGGCGCGCGACCTGCTCCTCGGCTGCGATGCGCGCCACTCGCGCAGCGCCCTCTACCTGCACACTGTCAAAACCGTTCTTGCCACTCTCCGCGAGAATACCAACGCAGTTCACCACGGCATCCGCACCCGCCATGACCGCACGCACAGATGCGTCATCACGAATGTTGCACAACACCGGCTCAACCTGACCTACGACACCATAGGGCTTGACGAAAATCGCCTCGTTTGGGCGTCGCACAGCCACTCGCACGCGCCAGCCCGCCTTGGCCATGCGTCGCGCAATATAACGCCCGACAAAGCCGGAACCCCCATAAATCGTGATCAGTTTCGACATGATAGGCCTCATTTAACGATGTCTTATTGGATGTACCTCTGCGCATCCCATGAGACAAGGCGCAAATCGGCGCAGGAGCAGTGACGAAATCGACCAAGTTTGCGCATTTCGCTGCTTGTTTCCGGCCTTTCGCGGTTGATCGAGATACGTCGGTCATTTCGACAATTTCCGTTTGACACCTACACGGCTTGGGCTTAAACGCGAGCTCCACGACACCTGCCCAGGTGGCGGAATGGTAGACGCGCTAGCTTCAGGTGCTAGTGTCCGTATGGACGTGGAGGTTCGAGTCCTCTCCTGGGCACCAATTCCCTGAAATATTTCTTTTTATATAAATATATTAGGAGATTTGGATTGATTTCGATCCACCTCGTCATCCACCTTTTGTTGTGAAAATCAGAGCTTTTCGATTTGGCGGGACATATGGGGGACAAAGCGCTAAGTTTTGACCTGATTTAGGGTAACATGAATTCACGTCCGCTGGTTGCCGTACACGCTGAGCCGTTACAGACGCTTCAATCGGTGGTCGGGCAGGTTAATGAGCTCAGAGATCAAATCGAGCGATTTTGTAAGGCGCCCGTAGTCGTCATGGGGCGGTCTTGGGGCGTGGCTCGGGTGTTTATTTGCAGCGCAAAACGAGACTTTGGTTCGCAAGCTCATCTTGGTAGGGAGCGGACCGTTCGAGGCGCGCTATGCCTTGGAAATCCGAACAACAAAGAATTCTCGTCTTTCGAACAAAGAGCGCGACGAATTGAAGACACCCTGTCTTAAGGATGGTGACCCGGTTGTTGTCGCGCGCTCATGGAGCTTGCAAAGCGATCGGTCGGACAGGATGTTCACAGATGTCCCAATACTGTTGCAGAGACTTGATGACCTCGGTCATTTCAGCAGATCCTCCAGGCTTGACAACATAACCACTCGCATAGTTGCCGTATGCCAGCTCAATGTCTCTCGGATCGTCAGATGTTGTCACAACGACAACTCTTGACGAAGCCAGATGCTCACTTGCCCGCAGTTCCTTCAGGAACTCATGGCCGTTCATGCGTGGCATGTTAATATCAAGGAGGATCACATATGGATCCTGAACTCGCCTGTCTGCATTTTGTTCGTTTAGGATTTCCAGTGCTTCAACGCCATCCTTTGCGCGAACGACCGAGCTGCTGGTTCCAGTAGTCCGCAGGGCGCGTTGAAACAACAAAACATCCACGTCATCATCTTCGACCAAGAGTATGTTCATTTTTTGCCCCTCACGCCGCGACCCTGGCGCCCTGGACCACATCGGATTTCGGGTCCTTTGGCCACTGGAAAAAGAACCTCGCGCCTGCACCAATATTCGAGATAAGCTTCACCTCGCCACCGTGTACCTCAACGGCTTTTTTGACGACGGCCAGCCCGACTCCAGTGCTCTCAGGCGCGTCTCCAGTTCGGAGGGTCTGAAACATTTCGAAAATGCGATCATGGTATTTTTGATCGATACCGGGGCCGTTGTCGGCGACTGAAAATTGCAAGAAATCTGATGTTTTTTGGCACGTGATGAAGATTCTTAAATCGGCCACCGCCTCGTGGTACTTCACTGCATTTCCCACAAGATTTTCGATAACCCGCCTTAGCCCGACTGGATCGACGCTGACCGCGTTCACAGAACTGTTGAGCTCAACCTGATGCGATGCAAGTCCGAAATCGGACGCCAGAGACGTTATCAATTCGCTCAGGTCGAGCGGGCTGCAGTCTTCCGATTGCGCGCCAACCCTTGAAAATTCAATAATGCCGTTTGTCAGGTCGGTCATGCGCTGCACTCGGTCCAGGATGAGGTCAAGGCTCATTGCGATTTCCGGGTTTGCGCCCGGTGAGGAAAGATAGTCTTCCAGATCCTCTTTCAGCATCTCCGTCAGTCCACCGATGCCGCGTATGGGCGTCTTCAGATCGTGAGATGCAGCATATGCGTACCGTTCCAGCTCCTCGTTGCTTCTCACCAGTTTCTGCTGCTCAATTCGCAAATCCTCTGTCACTTTATCGGCGTAGGCGACAGCATTGCGGTTTGCGCGCGCCATCATGATCAGAAGCGAGAGAATAAGCGCTTCGATGACAATTCCTCCAACCAGGATCACGGTTGGTTGCACGTAGCTGTTGTTCTCTCGAAAAGCGAGGTTTGACCGGATGTCCAGGGTCCAGGAGCGCCCGTAAAAATTGAGCTGTACCTCTTCGGTAAACATCGGCGCCGGATCGTGAAGGTCTTCGGCGGACGAGTGTTCATCATAAATTGTCTGACCTGCGTCGCTGATGCTTATGCTGGTATGGCGCAAATCCTTTGCCAGCAGCCCGTCCAGCAGTTTGCGGACCACAAATGGCGCGTAGACGACGCCGTCGATCCGGTTCTGCCGGTCGCCAAGTTCGGTGGGCACACCGCCTCTGTAGAAGGGCGCGTAGAACAGGAAACCTGGCATGGCACCGGCATCTTGCACAAGTACGATAGGTCCGGTGATCTGGGCATCACCCGTGTCGCGGCTCGCGAGGGCTGCAGTTCGTCTGTTCAGTTCATGTGCAACATCCAGACCCACGGCCGCCGCGTTGATTTCCTCTGGCTCAATAAACGAAATTGGCATGTACGTAGGATGATCGTGCGGCGGGAAGATATTGAAATTCGGCTGTTCGGAGCGACGCTGGTCGAGATATGTGTTGAGCGATTGATCTGAAAGAAAGTGGATCACACCAATACCGTTGATGCCAGGGTACTTCTCATCGATACGCAGATGTGTCGCAAAGGTTCGCCATTGCGCACGTGTCATGTCGCCGTCGTGAGACTCCATGGCGGCGACACCGGCCCAGAGAGCATCTTCGTACTTCAGCATCCTGTCCCGGAGCAGGCCGACAATGTGATCGCGAGAGGCATCAAATCTCTGCTCGATCCGGCTTTCAGCCTGCTTCTTTGAGAAGTGCCAGGCACTGAACGTCAGGGCCATCGACAATGCTACGACGAGGACGTGCAGGATCGAGATCCGACTGTTGACAAGGGGCGGTATCGTCATCTGCTGCCACTGTGTTCTTTTCATCGGACATTCATGATCGAAAACATATAATTTAAGATAAACGTCTGGTCAGAGAGTGGAACTTGTGTCGCCGTCGCCGAATTGTTTTCACAGGGTCGGTCTTTGCCCTAGCATTGAATGATCGGTCTGACGAAATGGGCTGTATCGCCGCAATGCGTTTGCTGCATCAGCGAATGGATGCTGCGTCAACAATAGCTGCAAACGCACAAATTCGGTTTGTCCAGCACAGCAGCCAATAACGCGTCGCCAATACTGGAGTTATCAAATTGTCCAAATGAATGTTTGGAAAGTCTGCATCCGTCCAGATCCGCAACTACCTGACAAGCGGCAAGGATACGTACGCGCTGATAGCAAGGCTGAAGCGCTGGCACTTATCGACATGGACCACGCCCATTTGTTCCCGAAGCAATGCATGTGGTCTTGAAGCGCAGATATGCGGGTTTGCTAGAGCAACTAGGCGGCACAGCAATGTTGATGTTGTGATTGTTGCTAATGTCTGTTTCGAGCCAACCCGCCACCGAAATCAAATCGCCTTGACCCAGAACTAAAGTATCTATCGGCTTGGCTTCGAAACTCTGTCGAGGGCTTGGAAGATGGTGAAAGAGAAGAAATCCTATGACCTGGTGGTGAGTATCACCGAAGAAGTGACAAAGGAAAAAGTCATGGGCGTGGTCGAACGCGCGGCTGTGGCGACCGGGCTCTACATCTCGCACACAGGGGGCTACTCGCGCGTAAAGTATCCCAATTCCTTGCATTGGCACTTCAAGAGGCACAAGAAGGAACCCGGTTTGATCGATGCCACGTTCTGGAAGGAAGGGACGAAATTCTGGCTTATTGTTAGAAACAATGAACCTCAGTGGGTTCATGATACCGCACCGCTGCTTCAGAAGGCGCTCGAAGGCGAGTTGGCAGAACTATAGCCAATGTCCGCTGCGAGCCCTTCTTGCTAGATTTCTACAGTATAACGAATGTCGTGTAGCTTATTTCGCCGTCACCATGTGCCAAAGGGTGTCCATGTTGGCCTGCCGCTGCTGGTGGGAGGTCGCAGTGGCATCTGAGTACGAACCGAGCCAAGCGAGATACGCGACACGACAACGCGGTTTTGCTACGTCAGAAGGCACGCCGGCGTCTTCTGCCAGGGATGTCATATATTCGATGCGGCTCTTGTCGATAAGCCGAATTTCATTTTGCGCACCCTTGTCCTGCGTGGCCCAATCCCGCATCCCAATCTCTAACCGCCCATCATCGGAACTGCATGTGTGTAAAAGCCGCAGAAGCCGTGTGCCAGCGTCACCGCCCGCCGCTTCATTTGCCGCGATCACGCGTTCGGTTTCTTCCTCCCGCCATCTTGTTAGAACAGCACGAAGTAGAGCCGCCCGATCCTTGAAGTGCCAGTAAAAGCTACCGCGGGTGATGTCCAAATATTTTGCAAGCGGATCGATTCTTACGGCACTTACACCACCCTCTTGGAACTGGGCATAAGCCGCGTCAATCCAGGCGTCAGGCCCCAACCGATCCGTATCGGATTTCGATTCTTGGCTGTCTTTATCCGATTTTATTGAGTCCATACAGTATGTATTGACTGCTGCCTCAAAATCGTCAAGAGTCACTCCATACATACTGTATGGAGGAGGATATGAAGAAAACCTTAACCACCACAGCAGCAGCCCTCACGATCACAAGCGCCGCCGCATCTAACGCCAATTCTCAGGATAGAACCTCGGTCGAAGCACAGAATGTGGAAACTGTGATGACACTCTTTAACGAGGGTTGGGGTGCATGTGAGGGATGGCGCGACGTGTGGAGAGCGACGATGGCGCCTGAGTTTCGGTCTATCTTCCATTCTCACCAAGCCGTTGAAGGCATCGAGGATTCAATCGCATTTAACACAGGCTTGTTCGAGGGCTTCCCTACGCTGGCCGTCGCCGTCGAGGATGTCGTGGCTGAAGGCAACACAGTCGTCGTACGCGCGCGTTTAACCGGCACACACGATGGACCATTTCTGGGGGTGCCGCCCTCTGGCCAGACGGTGAATGTCCCGGATGTGACACTGTTCAAGCTTGCTGACCAGAAGGTTGTTGAGATGCGCTACTTCACTGATTTAGTAGCGGTTATGACGGCAATTGGTGCGCTTCCCGATAGCTAGAGAAGCTCTTTCTGCCCAATCATAGCAAAGCGTAAAATGGTACTGAATTGTCCAATATCGGCTTCGCTCGCGCTGCTGCCTCCCAAAGCTCGTGTATGGTGTTCGCTAGGGGGCGTCTTTTCTAACTGGCGACCAATTCTTACGAGGCCATTCGTGACAGACGACGCAGGAATCTCAGGCACATCTCTTTCGACCCTAGCCAAGCGTGCGTTGGCTAAGAATGACATTCACACCATGACTGAGTTGCGACTGCTGTTAGACGAGCATGGGCGGGAGTACATAAGGACCAGGATGTTTGGCATTGGGGTGGTTATCGCACGCGAAATCCTGCGGTTTCTGGACGAATGCTGGGGCAACGTAAGGTCCGCGTTGAGGAAGGTTTCCGACTTTCTGGCACTGCAACACATTTTGAATTACGTGTTTCGGAGCGAATAACTGATCGGGTCTTACAATGGTGTTCAAAATCACAATCGGCGAGCACGCATCAAAAGCTGTCGCCGATGCGGATCTGCGCATTGATGGGAAGCTCATGCAGAGTTGGTCACCACCGGTCCGCAATGAGGCACAACTTCTTACAGAGGTGCAGTTTGATAAAAAGACACTCGACGCTCACCGTCTTGAAATGGAGCTTAAGAAAGTGGTGGTTTCAGACATTGAGGTCCACAGCTCGCTGCAAGGTACGTTTTCACTCTCTGCTGTTGGAACCGTGATCAACCACTTCAGGCACAGAGGAATACGGACCGCTCTAGTAATACACAGAGACCTCGGCGATATAGCTGGAAAACAGGGAAGTACGACTTCTATACGAGTTTTGGGGGATGACCTAGCTAATCTAAGCTGGCCCAACCCGACGAAATACCCGGACAGTTTCGACATCCTCAGGCAGTTAGAGGACGCAGTTGATCATCTTCGGCGCGAAATAAGGTCGATAAACGACCCGGCACTAGCAAATGCTCGTGTAAGATCAGCAAGGGCACACTTGGATTCACTCTCAGCTTTCTTGAATGACGACGCAGGAATGAGCCCTGACGAGGTGCCTGCAGAAGTTCCAAGGAATCTCAAAGACCGCCTTGCCGAGGTTAACTGGGCGAACATATCGACACATTCCCAAAAATGGGCTGATACAATTGTCAGATTAATCGACAAGCTCTTCTCATAGTGTTCGCGGGTTGAACGAACTAGGCAAATCCCACTGAGAAGCGAACGTACCAGGATTGGTGCGGACGCGTAATAGCGTGTTTCAATCTTTGTGCGCCAAACTATGGACATTCGCCAACCAACTCGAAAGCTGGGTAGAAGTCGCGTTCCGGCTGGCCATAGCGAAGCGTTGTAAGGGATGCTGGTTCAGGCTTCTCAAGGAAACCGACATGTGTCTGACTCTCGCGTCCTGGTCGGCGAGGTCAGTCAGAAAGCGAAACGTCAAATATGCTTCGAATTGCATTCCTCGCAGCCGCAACTGCTATGCCCCTGTCGGCACCAGCACACGCCCACCACAGTGGCCTCTACGAATACAGGGCCAAGATAGTCCGCGTCTATAATGGGGATACGGTCTGGACCAATATCGACCTTGGTTTCAATGTCACAGTGGACAACGAGCCGCTGCGCCTCCATCATGTCGATACGCCAGAGGTGATCCGCAATCACGCTGTCGACGCGGTTAGGATCAACTACGCCGCTTATAAGCCATTCCGCAGCTTCAATCGTTTGCTGGTTGCAAAGTTATCCTTGGAATAAATAGCTAAGCCTTCGGCGTGCTTTAACTGCCCAAGGGCTCCGGGATCCCGCAGCAACGAGGTGGGTGCTGATGTTGCCCGGCGAACCGCCTGTTCCTCGGACTCTCCCGCCTGAGCGATCATGACGGATATCGCGCGTGGCAGATCGAGGTCCGCGCCTGCCAAGGTCCCGTCTTCTAAGGTCAGGCGGTGATCCTTTCGGAAAACATCACGGCCATTGAGCGAGAACTTTTTGATATCGGACCCGGCTGTGGCCATTGCATCGCTCACAAGAAAAACGCCGTTTGAATTCTTGCTGGCGGCCAGCGCGATACGAATAGCTGCGGGATGCACGTGGATTCCATCGGCAATCAAACCCGCATATACGTCATCGCGCGACAGTGTGGCGCCGACCAGCCCCGGTTCGCGATTTCCGATCTGGCTCATTGCGTTAAACAGATGCGTCACACAGCGCGCGCCTGCATCGAAGGCATGCATGCACGTCGCATAATCAGCGTTTGTATGGCCGAGGGAAACGACTATTCCCGCATTCGACAGCTCTTTGATCTGGGCGCAGGATGTGCTTTCAGGCGCGACCGTCACCATCACATTGGCGAGCCGGTCTGCGGCATCTAACAGAAGGGACATATCTTCGTGCGTCATTGCGCGGATCAGATTTGGATCATGAGCCCCTTTTCGAGCGACAGACAAATGCGGGCCCTCAAGGTGAATGCCGATGATGCCCTTCACCTTCTGGGCGATGGATTGTTCCACAGCATCGATCGCTGCGGATGTGCGTTCTGGCGTGTCGGTGATCAGGGTCGGCAGCAAAGCGATGGCGCCGGTTGTCGAGTGGGCTTCCGCGATTGTGTTCAGAGCGTCGACGGTTTGGTGATCATTGAACATCACCCCGCCACCACCGTTGACCTGCAAGTCGACGAAACCAGGGGTTATGATCCCGCCCGACAAATGTTCGGTCGGGCAATCCTGCGGAAGACTGTCTCGGGGGCAGGTGCTCAGAGCGCCGCCTCTGTCAACCACCAGAGCGTGATTGTCATAAAGCGTCTGTCCGTCGTGGATCTTGGCGCCGACAAAGGCCTTGGCAATGCCGTTCATACCGTTTCGGTCACTTTCTTGAGGTGACGTGGTGCGTCCGGGTTGATCCCGCGCGCGGCGGCCGTCTGTTCTACCATAGCGTAGAAGCTGGCGATCAGCGCGATGGGGTCGGTCAATGCGTGACCGGTGCGTGTCGCGGGGAGGGCGGTGGCATCGCGCACCTTAGAGCTGGTTGCGAAGACATTTGCACCTTTGGCGGCGACTTCATCCGCGACCGAGGCAAGCGCATCTTCGGCCTCGTCATTCGATGCCAGGCCAATCACCGGGAAACCGCCATCGACGATAGAAACGGGGCCATGCAGCACCTCGGCGGAAGAATAGGACTCGGCGTGGATTTGACAGGTTTCCTTAAATTTCAAGGCCGCTTCGTTGGAAATGGCATAAGAGGGGCCACGCCCCAGACAATAGATCGAGCTGCGCCCCCCCAAGGCGGCCCGCACCTCTGGCCAGTCATTGTTGACCGCTTTTTCCAAGGCATCGGGGAGGTCCCGGATGGCGGAGCGCAAGGCGTCGTCTCCGGCCCATTCGGCGAGCAGCCAGATGCCTGCAACGGCAGAGTTTACAAAGGTTTTGGTGGCGGCCACGCTGAGTTCAGGGCCTGCGTGCAGGTTTAACGTATGATCGGCGACTTGTGCCAATGGGCTGTCCGGCTGATTGGTCATCGCGATAGACAAGGCCCCGCCCGCGCGCGCCATCTTTGCCATCTGTACAATGTCCGGGCTTTTGCCGGATTGCGATACCGACAAGCAAACAGAGCCATCAAGGGCCAGCTTACGATTGTAAATCGATGCGACGGAGGGTCCGATGGAGGCGATCGGTGTTCCCATAAGCAGCTCAGAGCAATATTTGAGATAGGTCGCCACATGGTCGGAAGAGCCTCGGGCAACGCTCACCATAAAGGCAGGCTTGCGGGCGCGCACTGCGTCTGCGGCGCGGGAAATGGCGTCCTCGCCGTTTCGCAGAAGTCGATCTACTGCCAGCGGGATTTCCAGGACTTCACGGCGCATTTGGGTCTGAGGGGTAGACATCTTGCTGTCCTACTCTTTTGCTAGTCGGAGCTCGGCCACAAAATTGTAGGCATCTCCGCGATAAATGGATTGGGTGAATTCAACGATGCGCCCATCCGAGAGGTAAGAGGTCCGCTCGATCCGCAGACCAGCCATGCCCGGTTCGACCTCAAGCAGCGTGGCGTTTTCTGCCTCCAGATTAATGGCCGAGATTTTTTGGAGCGCGCGCACAGGGCGTAACCCCATTTCTGCAAGAACTTCGTAGAGAGACGTCTTGACCAACACCGGGTTGGGCAGGATGTCGGTCGAGAGGGAGGCGCGTTCGATTGCCATGGGTTTATTGTCGGCGGTCCGAAGTCGCGCAATGCGAGACACAGATGCGTCGGGCGACAATGCGAGGGCCAGAACCTCGTCAGGAGAGGGCATAAAAACGCCCCGTTCAAGCCAAATGCTCGCCGATGCCATCCCGCGCCGGGACATGTCTTCGCTGAACGACGTCAGCCGGGATAGTGATTGTTCGATTTGCGGTGTGTCCGAAGCGACGAAAGATCCAGAGCCTTGTTTCTGGACGATAATGCCCTCCTCGGCGAGTTCGTGAATGGCCTTTCGAACCGTGACACGTGACAGCTCCGTGATGCTGGCGATCTCGCGCTCGGGCGGCAGTGAGTTGCCAGCTTTAAGCACGCCCTGATCCACGCCATCGCTGAGCCGCTGGCGCAATTGCACGTAACGCGGCCCGCCATCCGGGCGCAGCCAATTGCTCGGTGCGAGGAATTCGGCAATACTCATGTGGTGCTGCTCCGGGTTTCGGTGAGGGATGATTTGGCGAGATAATAGGCGCCGTCCAGCGCCGTGCCGCGTGACTTGATTTGTCCGCTCAGGGCGTCCGGCGGCAGGTAACGCGCATAACGGGGGCCGACGCCGCCGGTCAGGCATAAGGCGTTTCCGGGTTCAAAGCCGAGGGCCAACAACCCGTGCAACAGGTAGTCTGCACCACGCGCCATCAACTCCTGCGCCCATGTATCGCCTTGTTCCGCAGCGGTAACGATGGCAGGCGCCAAGGCGCCAAAATCGCCGGGCTTTGCGGACATGCTGAAGGAAACGATCGCATTCGGGTCATCATCGAACCTCGCAAACAACGCCCGGGTCAAGTCGCTGTGGTCTGCAAGCCCATCATGGCAAAGCAATACCTGCTCCAACCCGGCACGGCCCAGCCATGCACCCGATCCCTGGTCCGCCACGTGAAACCCCCAGCCGCCCACATACCCAAAGGTGCCGCCTTTGCTGGCTGCAACTATGGTGCCTGTTCCCACAGAGAGCAGAAACCCATCCTTGCCACCAAGCGCGCCGGTGACGGCCGTCGGGCGGTCATCTGTTACGACGCTGCTTTTGTAGGGTAAAGCAGAGGCAATCCGCCGGCTATCGTCGGCGGTCATGACGCCAGCCAGTCCCAGATGAGCGACTGCATTCTCCAATGCGCTTTCATCAAGGTTTGCTTTTGCGGCGGCGGCTTTGACTGTCATGACAATATTCTTGACCGCCAAGTCCGGGTCAGAGGCAGCATTTGCGCGCCCGCCCTCAGCCCGCGCGGCAATGCCGCCCGACAGGGTACCAATGGCGGCCCGGCACCCCGTACCACCCCCGTCAACGCCTATGAGAAGCATTTGTGCTGAATCGGACATGAGATACCTTTATAATACCTATTTGGCAAAAGAAAGACCTATTGTGTGATTTTAGGCCTTAATTGGCCTTACTTTTGCGCACGTGGCCAAAGAAAAAATAAATGGTAGACAAAAGGTATTTAAAAGGTATTAGATTAGTTAAGGAGATTCGGATGCTGCTGCCAACAACTGAACAACTGCCTCAAAGCGACGCAATTGACGCGCTCTCACCGCATGTGGCTGCCGAGGCGATGCTGGACGGGCATCAGGCAGCCCTCGACGCGATCAGGGCGGCCTTGCCGGCCATTGTGGGGGGCGCCAAGGCGATGGCAGCCGCCATTCGGGCGGAACGCTCGCTTGTATATATCGCAGCAGGAAGCTCAGGCTTGATGGCGCTTGCCGATGCATGCGAGTTGCCCGGTACTTTCGGCATCCCGGCGGGACGCATTCAGATCCACATGGCAGGGGGCATCCCAACGGATGGCGCCATGCCGGGCAACACAGAAGATGACACCGAGGCCGCAGAGGCCGCCGCCCAAAATGTCCGCAAAGGCGACGCGGCCATCGTGCTGAGCGCAAGTGGATCAACGCCCTACGCGGTGGCCGCGGCCCTGTCCGCAAAGGCCAAAGGGGCCAGCATCATCGCGATTGCCAACAATCCGAACACGGAACTGCTCAATCTGGCCGACATTGCGATTTGTCTGCAAACACCGCCGGAAGTCATCGCCGGGTCTACGCGTCTGGGGGCGGGGTCTGCGCAGAAGGTTGCCCTGAATATGATGTCGTCGCTGATGGGCATCGCCCTGGGCCATGTGTACAAAGGTCAGATGGTCAACGTCGTCGCAGATAACGCGAAATTGCAAAAGCGCGCTGCGGGCATGATCAAGAGCATAACGGGCGCGTCGGACAATGTGGCCGAGGCTGCTTTGGCGCAATCCGGCGGAGAAATCAAATCTGCAATTCTGGTGGCCTTAGGCTGCCCGATCAACGCTGCGACCGACTTGCTCGCGGCGCATGACGGGCATCTGGGGCCCTGCATCAACTCATTAAACCAAGACGTAAATGTCTGACTAGGGAGACGACCATGAAAAAATCACATCTGATCGGTGCCATGCTGGCCTCGACGTTCATCGCGGGGGCTGCTGCGGCGCAGGACGTGACGCTGACGATCGAAAGCTGGCGCAACGATGACCTGGCGATTTGGCAGGACAAAATCATACCGGCCTTCGAGGCTGAGCATCCCGGGATTAAGCTGAACTTCACGCCCTCTGCACCGGCAGAGTATAATGCGGTGCTCAATTCCAAGCTCGACGCAGGTTCTGCCGGTGACATCATCACGTGCCGCCCCTTTGACGCGTCTCTCGCGCTCTATGAAGCAGGCCACTTGGCCGATATCAGTGACCTTGAGGGCATGGCGAACTTCTCGCCCGTGGCCAAGTCGGGCTGGAGCACGGATGACGCATCCGTTCAGTTCTGTGTGCCGATGGCTTCGGTCATCCACGGCTTTATCTACAACAAGGACGCGTTTGCTGAATTGGGTATTGAAGAGCCAACAACCGAGGCTGAATTTTTTGCGGCGCTCGACACGATCAAGGAAGACGGCAGCTATATTCCGATGGCGATGGGCACCAATGACCAGTGGGAAGCCGCGACCATGGGCTACAACAACATTGGCCCGAACTACTGGAAAGGCGAAGACGGCCGTCTTGCGCTGCTGGCGGGCGACCAGAAACTGACCGACGAAGCCTGGGTCGCTCCTTATCGCCAATTGGCGAAATGGGGTGACTATCTGGGCGACGGATACGAGGCGCAAACCTACCCGGACAGCCAGAACATCTTTACGCTGGGGCGTGCCGCGATTTATCCAACCGGGTCTTGGGAAATTTCTGGTTTCAACGGTCTGGCTGATTTCGAAATGGGGGCCTTTTACCCCCCCGTCCAGAACGCGGGCGACACCTGCTATATTTCGGATCACACGGATATCGGCATCGGCATGAACGCGGCCACGCCCAACAAGGAAGCGGCTCAAACCTTCCTGAACTGGGTCGGCTCTTCTGAATTCGCGATGATCTTTGCGAATGCATTGCCGGGTTTTTTCCCGCTGTCTTCGGCGCCCGTCACGCTGGAAGACCCACTGGCGCAAGAGTTTATCTCCTGGCGCGGCGAGTGTGAAAGCACGATCCGGTCGACCTATCAGGTGTTGTCCCGTGGCACACCAAACCTTGAGAACGAAACCTGGAACGCATCTGTGGCCGTGATCAAGGGAGAGGAAAGCCCCGAAGACGCAGGCAAGCGTCTGCAGGAGGGTCTGGCCAGCTGGTACGAGCCGCAAAAGTAGAGATCAAACCAAGTTGCTGCCTTGCCCCGACGCCCTGCCAGTCGGGGCAAGGCCCACCCAACAGGCCGACCATGAGACCGCAACCGCCGAAAGCGGCGTGATGTCTGACCGGGCGCCAGCATTTTCTGGCGCAGGCCGTTGCGACACACCCTGCGGTTCCATAATCCCACCACCGACATTGTGTCCGGAGAAAGCCATGTCAGATCAACATACACGCCCCAAGACGCGCTGGCACATCGCGGTGTTTCTCGCGCCTGCGGTGCTGGTTTACACCGCTGTGATGGTCTACCCGCTGTTTAACACACTGCGGCTGTCGCTCTTTACCGAGATCGATCAGGAACGTGTCTATGTTGGCCTCCAGAACTTCAAAACGCTATTCAATGAGAGTGTCTGGTCAACCCAATTCTGGAACGCGCTGGGCAATAATTTCTGGTTCTTCATCATCCATATGCTCGTGCAAAACCCCATCGGCATTGCACTGGCGGCCATCCTGAGCCATCCGAAGTTGCGCTTTGCAAGCTTCTACCGCTCCGCCATTTTCATTCCCACGATCCTGAGCTTTGTGATCGTCGGTTTTGCCTGGAAGCTGATCCTGTCGCCCATTTGGGGCATCGCGCCCGGAATGCTGGATGCGATCGGCCTGAAATCGCTTTATGCCCCCTGGCTTGGCAAAGAGGCCTATGCGCTGACGACGTTATCGCTGGTTTCAGTCTGGCAGTTCGTCGGCATCCCGATGATGCTGATTTACGCGGCACTTCTATCGATACCCGATGAAATTCTCGAAGCCGCAGAGGTCGAGGGCATCACTGGCCTGTCCGCTTTCTGGAAGATCAAGCTGCCGCTGATCCTGCCCTCCATCGGGATCATCTCGATCCTGACCTTCGTGGCCAATTTCAACGCCTTCGACTTGATCTATGCCGCCCAAGGTGCGTTGGCTGGGCCTGACTTCTCGACCGATATCCTCGGTACCTTCATGTATCGCACGTTCTTCGGCTTCCAGCTGCAACTGGGCGATCCACATATGGGATCGACCATCGCGTCGGCGATGTTCGCCATCATCCTGGTCGGTGTGTGCCTGTACCTCTTCGGTATCCAGTCCCGCATGCGCCGCTACCAGTTCTGAGGAGACAGCCATGAGTGCCGCCCGCCAGAACCGCTTTAACCTCTTCGCCGCACATGCTGCGCTGATCCTCTACACGCTGATCGCACTGTTCCCGGTCTTCGTGATTGTCATCAACAGCTTCAAAACGCGAAAAGCGATCTTTCGCGAACCTTTGGCCTTGCCGGATGCGGAGAGCTTTTCGATGATCGGGTATCAAACGGTGCTCAAGCAGGGGGATTTCTTTCTCTACTTCCAGAACTCGATGATCGTCACTGTCGGATCGCTTTTCTTTATCCTGCTTTTTGGCGCCATGGCCGCCTTCGCGCTGGCCGAGTACCGCTTTAAGGGCAACACGCTGATGGGGCTCTATCTGGCGCTTGGCATCATGATCCCGATCCGTATCGGGACCGTCGCCATTCTGGAAATGATGGTCCAAACCGGCCTGGTGAACACACTCTGGGCCCTGATCCTTGTGTATACCGCGCAGGGGCTGCCCCTGGCCGTGTTCATCCTGTCTGAATTCATGCGACAGGTCAGCGACGATCTGAAGAATGCGGGTCGCATCGACGGCTTGTCAGAATATCGCATCTTTTTCCGCCTTGTCCTGCCGCTGGTGCGCCCCGCGATGGCGACGGTCGCGGTCTTCAACATGATCCCGATCTGGAACGATTTGTGGTTTCCGCTGATCCTTGCTCCGGCAGAGGAGGTCAAAACCCTTACTCTCGGCAGCCAGGTCTTCATCGGTCAGTTTGTCACCGACTGGAACGCCGTGCTGTCGGCGCTGTCCCTGGCGATCTTGCCCGTCATGGCGCTCTATGTGATCTTCTCGCGCCAGCTCATTCGCGGCATCACCTCGGGTGCTGTCAAATGAGGGTCATCGTCGCAGGCTTGGGCAATATGGGGCGCAGCCATGCGCTGGCCTATCATGCCCATCCGGATGCCCAGATCGTCGGGCTGGTAAACCGATCCACCACCAAACTGCCAGATGCACTGGCCGACTACCCAACCTTCAAGACCTTTGAGGAAGGGCTCGGCTTGAACCCCGATCTGGTCTGCATCGCGACCTATTCCGACAGCCATGCCGACTATGCCATCGCGGCAATGGAAGCAGGTGCGGATGTCTTCATCGAAAAGCCACTCGCCACGACGTTCGAGGACGCCAGACGCGTTGTCGCTACCGCCACACGCCTGAACCGCAAGCTGGTCGTAGGCTACATCCTGCGCCACCATCCAAGCTGGCAGCGCCTCATCGTCGAAGCGCGCGCTTTGGGCGGGCCTTACGTATTTCGGATGAACCTGAACCAGCAATCCGATGGCCCGACATGGGACACCCACAAAGCATTAATGCAAACCACCAGCCCGATTGTAGATTGCGGGGTGCATTATGTGGACGTCATGTGCCAGATCACCGACGCCAAGCCGGTCCGCGTCAGCGGCATGGGCCTGCGCCTGTCGGACGAAATCGCGACCGACATGTACAATTATGGTCAGTTGCAGGTTTGGTTCGACGACGGATCAATCGGCTGGTACGAGGCAGGCTGGGGGCCGATGATGTCGGAAACTGCGTTCTTCGTAAAAGATGTGGTCTCCCCAAACGGGGCGGTGTCGATCACCGATGGCAATAAAGGTGCTTCTGACAATGTGGATGGCCACACTAAGGTGGGCGGTCTTCTGGTGCATCGTCCATCTGGCGACAAGCTGATCGACCTGCCCGATGAGCCCGACCATCAAGCCCTTTGCAACGCCGAGCAAGCCTTTGTGATCGATGCAATCTCAAACAATTCAGACCTCTCGCGGCACATGAATGATGCCGTGCAATCTTTGGCGATCTGCCTCGCCGCTGATGAAAGCATCCGCATGGGCCACCCCATCGACCTAGGAGACCAGCAATGACCGCTCTCACCCTGACCAATGTCTGCAAGTCCTTTGGCGCTGTCGAGGTCTTGAAAGACATCAACCTTACCGTTGAAGACGGCGAGTTTGTCGTCTTTGTTGGCCCCTCGGGCTGCGGTAAATCCACTTTGCTGCGTGTCATCGCCGGGCTGGAGGATGCCACCAGCGGAACCGTCGAAATTGGGGGTGATGTGGTCAACACCATCCCACCCGCCAAGCGCGGCATTGCCATGGTGTTCCAATCCTATGCGCTCTATCCGCATCTGACGGTGCGCGACAACATGGCGCTAGGGCTCAAGCAGGAAAAGCAGCCCAGATCGGTGATCGATGAGCGCGTGAACAAAGCTGTGAGCATGCTCGACCTTGGCGCTTATGTTGATCGCCGACCATCTGATCTGTCAGGGGGCCAGCGCCAGCGCGTGGCCATCGGTCGCGCCATTGTGCGCGAGCCAAAGCTGTTCTTGTTTGACGAGCCCTTGTCCAATCTGGATGCGGCCTTGCGCATGAACACCCGCATCGAAATCGCTGAACTACACCGCACTCTCAGCGCTTCGATGATCTATGTCACGCATGATCAGACCGAAGCGATGACCTTGGCCGACAAAATCGTTGTGCTGCGCGACGGGCGCGTTGAGCAGGTGGGCTCGCCGATGGAGCTATATAACAATCCTGCAAACCAGTTCGTTGCAGGTTTTCTGGGTTCTCCGGCCATGAATTTCCTCAAAAAGGCTCCGCTTACAATTCCCAAAGGTGGGGCATTGGGCATTCGCCCCGAACACCTGCGCCCGGCCAAAGGCGGGCGGATCAAAGGTACGGTAACCCATGTCGAACGACTTGGCGGGGACACCAACCTTCTTGTCTCGACCGCCGAGCAGGAACCTCTGACGGTTCGCATATTCGGTCAGGATGATACCCAGGTCGGCGCAGCGATCGAACTTGATTTCAACGACACCCAGTCGTTCGCCTTTGACAAGAGCCTGCAAAGAGTTGCGATCTAGCTACACGTGATGGTTTCCGCGCATTTATGACCAACACCTTTGCATTCGTCCGCCCTTTGAATGCGCGTTCACCAACCAGATCATTTGCGCTTCGGTTGAAAATTACGGCAGCTTTATTTTTATGAGGTGTGACCGAGCGTACAAAGAGCAGAATCGTATCATTCACTTGATGGCGGGCGAGACTTTACAGCCTGGATTGGCCTCGTGCCAAGGTAATACAGTACGGGCGGCCGGAAGGTTTGGGGCGCATGTCTAACTGCGGAAACTGACATCTGCGGATACATTTCGTTCAGGCTGCGAACAGTGGCCGGTCCATACAGTCGGGACGTGGGTGACAACGGTTTTTTCGGGGGAGGCGCATACATGCTGCACTGCATACGACGGCAGGAATCAGCCCCGGCGCAGCTTTTGTACCGCAAGCAAACGCTGTTGATCACTACGCCCAGCATGATCTTTATGTTCGAGTTCGTTTTCAACATTCACAGTTGCTTGCTCTGCGAAGCGGCGAGTTGCAATTAAAACGATCTGGTACCTGATCTTTGCGAAACATTGGACTTGTCGTGAAGACCGCTTAGAACGGTTTGAGCTGATCGAGCAATGGAGACTGTCCTTATGTTGAAAAACTGCATTCTAACAATGCTAATGATCACTTGTGGTTTTGCAGCCAGGGCAGATAATCATACAACTAACGCCACAAAGGCAGAAGACATCGAAACGTCACCAATAGAACATGTGGTGGATTTGGAAGCGGCAGAGAAAATCTTTCGCAAATCCTGCCGGGCCTGTCACGGAAACAAGGCGCAGGGTGCGGCCAGCTATCCAAAGCTCTCCGACAAGACGCCGGAATACATTGCAGAGAAACTGAAAATCTACAGATCCGGTGAGAAGATTGGCCCGAACTCCATTCTTATGATCAGTCACGCCAAAAAGCTCTCTGACGAGGATATCGTCAATATATCGGCTTACGTCGCAACAGCCTTCGACTGATAAGTAATCAGAAAGCACCGCTGCGCCAAGGGACTCTCGTCAAACGAGAAATTCGTTGAC
Organism: uncultured Roseobacter sp.; assembly: GCF_947499265.1. Classification (GTDB taxonomy): domain Bacteria; phylum Pseudomonadota; class Alphaproteobacteria; order Rhodobacterales; family Rhodobacteraceae; genus Roseobacter. The sequence continues at coordinate 686,001 of NZ_CANMNK010000001.1, forward strand.
CGCTCGATGGCGCGAGACCTATGGTTAACGTCTTGGTCGGCGGGGGCAGACGATAAGCCGGAAGGCCTTCCCGGTCGACTTTTGAAGCGACTTCTGGGAGGAAAACATGTTTCACGTTACGTCTTTTTCTGCGCTGCCGATCGGTGCCGCGCTTCTGGCTGGCACGGCTGTATTGTCATCGCCAGCTTTTGCACAAAATGGGATGAACACCACCAGCCTGCAGCATGAGGTTGTGCTCGACGGTTTGGAAAACCCGTGGGACATGGCCTTTCTGGAGGATGGCACAATGCTGTTCACCGAGAAGTGCTCAGGCCTTTCTGTGCGTATGCCAGACGGTACGGTGAACGCCCTCTATGGCGTCGGTGAGATGGCGGGTTACGCCTCGAATGGTTCGGATTTGTTTTGCGAAGGTCAGGCGGGCATGATGGGTGTCGCGTTTGATCCAGACTTTGCGAGCAATCGCCGCATCTATGTTTATTCGACCTCTAACATGTCGGACCCGCACACCAACCGGTTGATGCGTTTCACGCTGAGTGAGGACTTTACCGGGGTTTCTGACAGGACCGATATTGTCGATGATGTGCCCTACAAGATGGCGGCATCGAACCACCCCTTCGGCGGCCCCGGTGCGCACAATGGCGGACGCGTGCGTTTTGACGCAAACGGTCACCTTTTTCTGACCACGGGAGACACGCACAATGGCGAGGTGCCGCAGAGCCCGACGATGATGGGGTCCAAGGTTCTGCGCATTGATACCGATGGCAACGCCATTGCTGAAAATAGCCCGCCTGAGGGTTTCGACACCAGAACCTACACCTATGGCCACCGCAACGTCCAAGGGATTGCCTTCCACCCGGAAACAGGTGCTGCAATCACGGCGGAACATGGACCCTGGCACTCTGATGAAATCACGATTCTGCAAAATGGTGGCAACGCCGGATGGGATCCTCGTCCGAACATGGCAGGGCGGGGCGATTGCCCGGACGACTACTGTGGATACAGTCCCAACCAGGAAGACGGCATGAACCGATATGAGCGGGCGGCCTTCATGTCGATGACGGACTTCGACACCTATCCCGACGCGATGCCACCGATCTGGAACAACAACGGCTGGTCGCAGGGCACTTCATCAGCGGCATTCCTTGAAGGTGACGCCTGGGGTGACTGGAATGGCGCGATGGTCGTCGGGATCATGGGCATTGGCTTTGGCGGAACCCCGATCGGCCAACGGATCGACGTGATACAGTTCAATGACGACAATACGGACGTCGAAGACGTGACGGAGATGACCCTTCCCATGGAGTCCGGACGCTTCCGCTCTGTGGTCATGGGCCCGGATGGTAGTCTTTACACATCCATCGACGAAGGCACGATCTACAAGCTGACCCCCGGCGGTTGATTGGCTTTGTGGCCGCGCGCTGATATCGCGCGGTCTAGTCTCCGATGACCAGCGCATAGGGTACTTCGAAGCGCTGGTCATCAACCCGCACGTGGTAGACGCCGTCGGATAGTCGCCAGTCCATGTCGGTGCCCACACCGGACATGGTCGCATTGCCGCGCAGAAACTGTCCTTCCGAGAACAGCAGAGTCCGTGCAAAGCCGTTTGTGAAGGTTACGACCACCGCCGCTGATTTAGCAGCTCGGGCGACAGCGGCGCTGCATACACCCAGCGATTGCCCGACCTCCTGAGCGCAGCGGATCTCGCCCGTCGCGTCAAAACTGCCCGATCTGGCGCGATCTTTTGCCGCCACGGTGTCTCCAATAACCGTGCCCGGCAAAGCCACTGTAAAGATCAATGCGAGAGGTCGTGTTATGCGCATCGCGATGCTCCTCGGTTCGAACTGTAGTATCGCTATCGATCAATCCTGCGGCAAGACCTTGAACCCAGGCCCTAAAGACCGTTGAATTCGCATCTGAGACATTTGACACCCGCGTCGCGCGTGGCTGGTCTGGTATGCTGCCATTTGCCGTTGATGAATGACCGATCCGGGGAAGGACGTGCCGAGCCGTCGCGAAGCGTTCGCAATCTGGAATGAGCTGTTGTGCCGGCACTCGCAGCACCTACATCAGGTGGCGTGGTCCCAGTAGTGTGAGTTCCCGAAGTCCGTTGCTCTCAGGCACTGGGAATGTCTTCCATGAAGGTCGCGCCGAAGCATCGCAACACCTATTTCAACGGTGGCTAAGGGCAGCCTAAAACAGCCAGATGTTGGCATAAGAGGCATTTCTGTGGTGCTATTGATGATCGGTAAGCGCCCACTCTGACCGGTGCATTGGTTGAGATTAACGGCAGCTTTGCTTGCTTGGTGTCTTTCTAAGTGCCGTCAGGTCAGAGATGGTAGAATTTGGTTCTCAATGCGCCGCTACCGAAATTACGGTGCTGCCGGCTCACTCCACTGCCTGAGGTTCGGTTGCCAGGATCGAACCTGTCAGCGCCTCAACGTCTTTCATGGGGGGCTGCCCGAATTGCCTGCGGTACTCGCGGCTGAACTGTGACGGGCTTTCGTAGCCGACAGAAAAGGCTGCCTGCGCGGCAGATCTGGCCTCAAAAAGCATCAGTCGCCGCGCCTCCTGCAGGCGCAATCGCTTGTGATACTGCAAGGGCGACATCAAGGTCACAGATTTGAAGTGATGGTGCAGAGCGGAAGGCTGCAGGTGCGCTTCTTCGGCAAGACGGGCCAGCTCAAACCGCTCGCGGTAGTTTTTCTTGATCAGGGCGATGGCCCGCGCGATCTGTCGCCCTTGCCCTGGTCCATATACGCTGCGCAGAACGGTCTGTCCTCCTGGCGCTCTGATGACCCGATACAGTAGCTCGCGCTCATATAGCTTTGCCAAAGCCGGGATGTCATCCGGGCTTTCCACCAACGCCACAAGACGTGTCGCAGCATCCACGATGCTCGATGTGGTTTCTCCCAGAAAAAGCCCCGGACCGGTCGCTGGAGCCACTTGGTCCAATGGCATATCGACGGCAAGATCGGAGAGGACCGCGGGGTCAATGCCGAAGCGAATGCAAAGATATGGTGCCGCCGGTGTTGCTTGTGTGATCTGCCCAATGATCGGCAAATCGAATGACACAACGAGGTATTTGGCCGCGTCATAATCATATATGTGATCTGCAACCATGACCCGTTTTGCGCCCTGCACCACGATACAAAGCGCCGGTTCGTGAACCGCGTGAAGGTCCTGAGTTTGCTTTGTGCTGCGGATAAGGTCCAGCCTGGGCACAGGCGTTGCGTGAATGCCATCCTTTTCGACTAATCGGGCAATCATATGTGCAAGGCTGTCAACGGAACCTTCCATGCGCATTCCCTCTCATTCTGGTGAATTGTGGAGAGCTTTCTTAGGAGTGATATCTAGATGTGAGCAACGGTTTTTTGTAGTCCCGCGGAGAAATAGGCAATCATTCCGGGAGATTGTTCTACCGCCAGCAACATCGACATTCACATATCAACTGCAGAAGGCGCGCCAAGGATTTGGGCGTGCCAGATGTCAGGAGGTTGATATGGCGAATGATCGTAAAGTGTGGTTCATAACCGGCGCGTCACGCGGCATTGGACTGGAAATCGCAAAAGCCGCGCTGAGCGCTGGTGACCGGGTTGTGGCGACAGGGCGTGACGCCGGCGCGGTCAAAACAGCGTTGTCGGACACGGATGATGCCTTGGCGCTGCAACTGGATGTGACTGATCCTATGCAGGCCACGACAGCGGTTGCAGAGGCCGTGGCGCAGTTTGGGCGGATCGATGTCCTGGTCAACAACGCCGGATATGGCCAGCTCGGGGTGTTCGAGGAGATCGGGCACGACGCCATTCTTCGGCAGTTTGACACCAATGTGCACGGCACCTTGCACGTCACCCGCGCCGTGCTGCCGGTGATGCGCCGCAACACATCGGGTCATATCTTCAACCTTTCGTCCATTGGCGGTGCACTGGGGTTCGACATCGCGTCGATCTATTGCGCGACCAAATTCGCGGTCGAAGGCTTTTCGGAATGCCTCGCGCTTGAGGTGAAGCCGTTCAATATCGGTGTAACCATCGTGCAGCCTGGCTTCTTCCGTACTGATTTTCTCGATAACAGCTCGATACGGTTTTCGGACAACGCGATCGGCGATTATGTCGGTTATGCCAAGGCGACGCAGGGATTCTATACCTCGCAGAACCATGTCCAGGCGGGGGATCCGGCAAAGCTTGGCGCCGCGCTTGTGCGGCTCTCCCGCGAAAAGACGCCGCCGCTCCGCTATGCTGCCGGGTCAGACGCTCACGATTATCTGAGCGGGGCCTATGACGCGCGAATGGCCGAGTTGTCGGAGTGGCAAGAGCTGTCCAAATCGACGGATGGCAAGGCTGCATCCGCCGCCTGATCGCGGAGATCCCAACGTTTCTATGCCCACTGACCGGGCAGAATCCCCTCACCGCACTCAAGAAGGACGGACCATGACCATTAAGAACACCACGTTTTCGGCTGTCGCCCTCACGATTGGACTGACCATGTCACCCGCGACCGCGCAGACTGACGAAGAACGCACAATGCCTGACACGACACAAGAACGTCTTCAGCAGGGGGCAGATGTCATCCTGAAACTGAACAACGGCGTGCCCCAGACAACGCTGGAAAACATGCGGCAGGAGTTCCCTTTCCTCGCAGACGCGACCCAGGCCTACGCGCTTGGTGATGTCTGGACGCGGCCCGGTCTCGATGATCGCACGCGCCAGCTCGCAGCTGTCGCCGCCTTTGCCGCCATGGGGGAACGCGGCCTGATGAAGATCCATGCGGGCTATGCCCTCAACGTCGGCGTCACGGAAGATGAGTTGAAGGAAATCGTCTACATGATCACCGTGCCCGCGGGCTTCCCGAAAGCAATTCTGGCCTCGCAAACCATGGCGGACCTCTTCGAAGAGCGGCGCGCGACTGGCGGCGGAGCGGATCGGTGAGGAGGTTGGAACGTGGGTTGCACGCACGCATTCTCGCAACCTTGGCTGTCGCCATGACCGGATCCGTCGCGCAAGGACAATTCGTCACCACCGACTTCCCGCAATCTCCCCCACCGGAGGCTGCGACGGAGCCGCAGACCCACGCGTTCGTCGGCATGTGGGTGACGGAAGACGGACATATCTGCCACGATCTTTTGCCGAACGGACGCTACGACGAAGCGCGGGGCAGCCGGGAGAGCGCCTATCAGGGGCGGTACCATGTCACCGGCGATATCATCCAATACTGGGATGACACCGGGTTCTACGCGGACGGACAGTTCCGCGACGGGGTCCTATATCATGGTGGCTACATCTTCTACCGCAAGGAGTGATGGCGCGTCCCAGCTGCAACATCCTCTGAAGCCATTCAAGGAAGCGATCATGCCTTTGAAGAATTTCCGCCTTATCGCTCTGAGCCTAGGCCTCGCTGTCTGCTTACCGGCGCTGACCAATCGTCCGGCCAACGCAGCAGACCCGTTGGTCGAAGAGACCAACCGCCAGGTTGTCGGTGACGCCTTCGAAGGATGGGAAGCGGGGACATTCAACGTCTTCGACTTACTTGATGCGGATGTCGTCTGGACCATCACGGGCTTTGATCCGGTTGTCTCTAGCACGTATCGCGGCAAGGAAGACCTCCTGTCGCGCACGGTGGCGCCATTCAACGCACGCATGAGCGAAGGGCTCAGTCCGACGCTGCACGCGGTCTGGGCGGATGGCGACGATGTTCTGGTGCGTTTCGATGGCCAAGGGCGCACGGCGGCCGGAGACATCTACAGGAACCACTATCTTTGGATATTCACGATGGAAGAAGGTGTCGTAACCGAAGTCACCGCGTTTCTCGATACCGCAGCCTTTGCCGCGCTTCTGTCACGTGATCCGCGCATGGATGCGATTGAATAGCGCGACCGCGGTGCTCCGCGCGCTCGGTCAGGTATCGTTGTGGCTCTCCGCTTGGCTTCGCCACCCATCTGCGAGCTGTGCAACGGTGATCCCGTCCAGTGATTTTTCAAACTGCCGCCGGGCTGCTGCGAGTGCTTCGTTGGTGGCCGCGTAGGCAGACTTCGCCAGCAGGCAGCTCGGATCGTCGTCATCGTTGCCAATGGCAAAGAGCTGCGGGGATCCAAGCGCCTGATAGATGACCAGAAGCGTGATCTGGTCCAGAGGCTTTGCCAGAGACCAGCCGCCACCATGCCCCTTTACCGATGTAACAATGCCCGCATCGCGCAAACCCGACATGGTTCGCCGTACCACAGCGGCGTTTGTCTGAAGCATCTGAGCGATCTGCGCAGAGGTGGCAGGGGCGTCCATCCCGTCCAGATGGAGGAGGGCGTGAAGCACGCGGGAAAGTCGATTGTCCTGTCGCATGAGGTTTTTTATCAGCCCCACGCAACATTTGAAAGCACAAGAGATTGACTCTTACTCCATCATGATACATACGAAGTTACATGAGTATCGCATCCAAAACTGATCACAGCCCCGACCGCGCGGCCACGAACCGATGGGCGGCACTGTCGGTTCTACTCATCGCGAGTTTCATGAACCTGATCGACGTCAGCATCGTGAACGTGGCCCTCCCGCAGATACAAGCCGATACCGGTGCCACCCCGACACAGCTTGAATGGGTCGCGGCGATCTATGTGCTGGCTCTGGCGGTCGGTCTGCTGCCTTGTGGCCGCTTTGGAGATGTCTTCGGGCGGCGGCGCATGTTCATCTGGGGGTTGATCGGGTTTACGGTGTCGTCTGCCGTTTGTGGTCTTGCACCGGATGTGGTCGATCTGATCATCGCGCGGGCGGCCAAGGGCATCGCGGCGGCGATGATGGTGCCTCAGGTACTTGCGATCGCGCATGTGATCTTTCCACCCGAGGAAAAGTCTCGCGTCTTTGGCCTGTTCGGCACCGTGTCTAGTCTCGCCGTTGTGGCGGGCCCCATCATCGGTGGGGCGCTGATTTCGGCGGACATTGCGGGTCTTGGCTGGCGCTTGGCTTTTCTGATCAATATACCGCTTGGCATTGCGGCACTCATCGGCACACGCACGTTCGTTCCTGCTTTGGAAGCGGAAACAGATAGCCGACCCGACTGGATTGGTACGACGCTGTTCACGGTTGCGGCCATTCTGCTTGTCTTGCCGCTGATCGAAGGCCGTGCCCTCGGCTGGCCGTGGTGGACCTTTGCCGCGATCACTGCGTCTATCCCCGTTACCCTCGTCTTCATGGCATATGAACAGAAACACAGTGCGGCAGGCCATTCGGCTCTGATGCCGCCGAGTCTTCTGGCGAACATGCCTTATCTGCGACGACTGGGGCTGGTGATACTCTTCTTCAGTGGCGTGCCGGGTCTGTTCCTCGTCCTGGCCATTTTCCTGCAATCTGGCTTTGGCCTGACGGCGCTGCAAAGCGGCCTCGTGACAACGCCGTTCCCTGTCGGCGTCATGCTGGCCTCAATGACAACGGAACGGTTTGCGAACCGTTATCTGTCACTGCGCATTGCGATTGGTGCAGCGCTGCTTTTGATCGGCATGATCAGTCTGCGGAGCGTCATTCTATCCACGGGCGCAGAGCTGAACCCTTATGCGTTCACACCGCCGCTGCTGATCTGTGGCTTTGGCATGGGCACGGCAATCATGTCGCTCTTCCAGGTGACCATGTCGAGCGTCGAGACACAGGATGCCGGCGCAGGCTCCGGGGCCATGCAGGCCTTTCAACAGATCGGTGCGGCGCTTGGTATTGCCATTGCCGGGTCCATCTTCTTCGGGTCGCTCGGTGAAGGCGGAATGGAGGCAGAGGCCGACATCGCCCCGCGTTTCGTGGACGCTGCTGCGACAGCCACGCTTTACTCAATCGCCGTGTTCGGAACGCTGACGCTGCTTGTGGGCGCGTCCGCATGGAAAAAGGGAGAAACTACCGCATGACACGCGCCCAACCTCAAGACGACCCCGCGGCCTTCTGGGAAGGTCACTATGCGAAAATGACCAAACCCTCCGGCGGGCGTCCATCTGCCGTCTTAGTGCGCTTCACAGAGGGCCGCGCACTCGGTCGCGCGCTCGATCTTGGTTGCGCGCGGGGTGACGATGCGATTTGGCTTGCCAAGCAGGGATGGACCGTCACGGGCGTTGATGTTGCGGAGGTTGCGCTGAACGCAGCGCGGCGGGCGGCGGAAAACGCCGGCGTCGCAGGCGAAACTCGATTTGAGCGGCACGATCTTGGCGTATCAATCCCGGACGGAGAATTTGACCTCGTGACGGCCATGTTCCTGCATTCACCAGGCAGGTTCGACCGGGTGTCGGCGCTGCAACGCGCCGCAAACGCTGTGGCGCCGGGTGGTTTGCTGCTGATCGGCGCGCACGGCTCACGTGCACCCTGGTCATGGGCCGATCCGGATATGGTCTACCCAACCGCTGCCGACGAGTTGACCGATCTCGATCTCAATCCGTCCGAATGGGATGAGGTGTTTGTCGGCCCCATTGAGCGGACTGCAAACGGACCAGATGGGCAGACAGCCGTGGTTACTGATACTGTGATTGCGGTGGAGCGACGGTAGAGTCGACATAGGCTTTGATGAACCGGAGAGCGGGCTTGCCCGCGATGTGAGAGCTCGATCCATCATAGATTTTGCGTGTGCGGCGAAAGTCGGAAAGGCTGTCGCACGCGGAGCATTAAAGTGTCGCATCGAATCGCGGGAATGCGTCGCAATCGTCAGGAGGGATGTCAGCCAGCCAATGGCCTCAATCCAATTCATATCTGCCAGGTTATGCACCTTTATCTCTTCCAGCACGCGCCGGATGCCAAAGCGTATTCGCCAGGTGTCGCACGTCTGGACCGATCGTGGTGATCAAGCGCGGCGAATGTCTGCTCTGACGAACCGCACCGCAGGTGGTCAAATTACTTTGCTGGAACGAAGTTTTCTGAGGTCTTCACTTAACATGTCGATGAAGCGGCGGACCCGCGGCTCGAGCAGACGCTTGTGGGGGTAGAGCGCAAGGATCGGGACCTGCCCATGGTTGAGCCGGGGGAGAACCCGTTCCAGGCGGCCCTCGTCAATGTCGGCGCCGACCAGAAGTTGCGGCAACAGGGCGATGCCGAGCCCTTCCAAAGCGGTTGCGCGCAAAGCTTCGGCGCTGTCGAGCCGCAGGCGGACCTGACCCTGGGCGCGGACCCAAGTACCGTCTTCCTCTTGCAGATGCCAGCCCTGCCGTTCGCTGCGGCTTGCGAACTGGAGCAGATCGTGGCGCGTGAGCTGTTCGATGTTCAGGGGTCTGTCGCGCCGCTCAAAATACGCCGGGGCTGCACACAACACCGCTTCATTCCGCAGAAGTGTCCGCGCGATGAAACCCTGATCGGGTGGGGTCACGCCGACACGGATCGAAAGGTCGAAGCCCTTCTCGATGATGTTGTCAACGCGGTCTGACAGCGACAGCTCGATCTGTGTCTCAGGCCAGGTTTCCAGATATCGGCGCACGGTCGGCAGCAGTAACCTGCGTCCCAGGGCGTCTGGTGCAGTGATACGCAAGACGCCACGCGGGACGCCGCTGTCACTGGCGATACTGTCATCAGCAGCCTCGATTGCCTGACGAATGGCCTGCCCGTATTCGAAAAGGCGTTTTCCCTCCTGCGTCAGATCCAGAGCACGTGTGGTCCTGTTCAAAAGTCGCGCTCCATAGCCGTCCTCCAGCCGTGCGATGGCCTTCCCGGCGGTTGAGCGCGACAGCCCGAACATCTTGCCAGCAGCAACGAAGCTCCCGGTCTCAACGACTGAGAGAAACAACAGGATATCGTTCACCTTCGACCCGATCATGTGCATTTGTAGCATGTAGATCGAGACTGCAGCGAATATAATTCGCCATCTGATGCGTCTAAGTCTTTCGGCGTGACAGTCAATAAAAGGAGAAAGACATGTCCGCTTCAATTGATCGAATGAACCCTCCAGCTCTGCCGGATGCCGGCAAGGTCGGTTATGCGCAAATCTCGATTGCGCACCCGGGCCCGTTGGCTTTTGTGTCCGGCCAGGTGGCATGGCGCCCCGATGGCGCCGCCGCACCCGGATCGCTGGCCGAACAGACCGCGATTGTGGTCATGAACCTGCAAGGCGCCCTCGATGCGCTTCAGGCGTCGACAGATGACATCGTTCAGATGCGCATCTACATGACCGATCTGCGGCCTGAGACGCAGGAGATCGCCATGGCCAAACTCATGCGCTTCCTCGATGGCGCGCAGCCGAGCCTCACCGGCATCGGCGTGGCCGCCCTCGCGGGCCCGGACCTTCAGATCGAGGTGGAAATGGTGGTGCAAGTCGCCGCCTGATGAAAACCAAGGAAACGCACACCCATGATCCCCTACCAACCCGGGCCGAACCGGCGCGCGGTATTGCTGGCGGCTGCAGCCACTTCCGCCGTTGCCCTGTTGCCGCGCGTCGCGTCCGCCCAAGCACAATCCGAATTCAAAGGACCAAAAGAAATGTCTACTTTCACAACTTCAGACGGGACCGAGATCTTTTATAAAGACTGGGGCCCAAAAAACGCACAACCCATCGTGTTCCATCACGGCTGGCCGCTGTCCGGCGATGACTGGGACAACCAGATGCTCTTCTTCGCCTCCAAGGGCTTTCGCGTCATCGCTCATGATCGTCGCGGGCATGGTCGTTCTGAACAGACCGACGTTGGTCATAACATGAACACCTACGCCGCGGATGTTGCTGAACTGGTCGAAGAACTGGATCTGACAAATGCGGTCCATATCGGCCACTCCACGGGTGGCGGCGAAGCGGCACGCTATGTCGCGCGCGCTGAACCCGGACGGGTTGCCAAGGCAGCATTACTTGCGGCAATTCCACCCCTGATGGTGCAGACGGATGCAAACCCCGATGGCATTCCGATGGAGGTTTTCGACGGGTTCCGTTCCGCCTTGGCGGCCAATCGGGCGCAGTTCTATCTTGATGTCCCCTCTGGCCCCTTCTTTGGTTTCAACCGCGAGGGTGCCGAGATCAGCCAAGGTCAGATCCGGAATTGGTGGCGGCAAGGCATGATGGGCAGCGCATCGGCGCACTACCAGTGTATCAAGGTCTTTTCAGAGACCGATCAGACCGAAGACCTCAAGGCCATTGATGTCCCCGTGCTCATCATGCATGGCGCTGACGACCAGGTGGTGCCGATTGCCAACTCGGCGGAGAAAGCAGTGAAACTTCTCAAGAACGGGACTCTGAAAGTCTACGAGGGCCTCTCCCACGGTTTCTTCGCGACGCATCCCGATCTCGTGAATGCCGATCTTCTGGCGTTCATCGATGCGTGATGAATACACGCGACGGGGGTCAGCAGGCCGCCGTCGCTATCAAGACTCCCTTGGCTGCCTGTCATCCGGACCGGCTAGCACCTTCTTCTGAAAGGCTGCAAATTCGTCGCGCGGTCGCTCTATGAGGTCGGCAACACTTTGACCGGCCAGGGGGTCCAAGAACGGGTCCCGCGCCGTATCAAGCGCGCCTTAACAGAACTCAATTTAGAAGGGTATATCTCGGCGTAAGAGGGCACGCGCTATTGCGGTTGCCGATCAGCGGTATTTGACTGAAACGAGGATGGCTTCCAGAGCATCCCTTGACACATCAAGAGACACCCTGCGACGCTTCTGATCGAAGATCGTCAATTGTCCAAATGATGGAACCATTCTCTATGCGATTTCTCCTTTTTCTTCCCCTTGTCAGCCTATTCCCACTCTCGGCTTTTGCTGATGAAATCGTGCCTCAAGACGGTGCTTGGACAACACAGATGACAGAGGTGACACTCACCGAAGCCTGTCCCGCCGAGACCACGGCGGCGGTGCTGCCTCAGTTTGAGCAAAGCCTGGAGCAGCCAAGTACAAGAGAGGTTGAGTTCGGCGATCGTTTTGACCCCAATCTTCTGGAAGAGGGAGAGAGGCCGTACGGCTGGGCTCAGACGGGCGACAACACCTGGGAAGGTGCGATGTTGAGCGATGGTGATCAGAAAATAGGCATCGCGACCCTCACAGTTCAGAGCGATGCACTGATTTCTGTCCTGGGTGAAGTTGAGTTGGCCCCGATGCTGAATCCCGCGGAAGATCCCGATTTCACCGCCATGTTTCCGCCTGGCTGCTCAGCCCAGATGACTTTTCAAATAAACCATGACGGTTAGCCAATTTCTTGTTGGTCACGGTGATTAGAGCAAGCACGCAAATCTCGCGCGTCTCTTTGTTCGATCAGTTTCGGCGGTGTCACCGCCTGCCAATAGCGCGACCGTCAGGTAGGGGTCAGAGAACATTTGCGATACCCTGTGCATCCTGCCGTAAATGGTCAATTTCTTGAGGCGTTCCGCTGTTACTGTTTCATTTGCAACTAAAAGAGGAGCCAAAATGAAGTTCAAATTTCCTGTCTTAGCAGTGGTCTTTTGTCTTTTCGCCTCCAGCGCATTGGCAGAAATGATTGTAATCAATGGCAGATATATCGTCCCAAAAGACTCAATTCGCGGGTATTTCTACCGCCAAAGCGATCAACAGACAGTATTTGATATCCGTTGGAGCGATTGGTCTACGCAGTACAGGTGCCAAGATCTATACGACAGGACCAGAGTTCAGGCAGCATCCCTCAATTTCGTTCTCCAGATAAGCGAGGCCAGCGCGCTGGACTTCGAAGACTTTCTGGACAGCGAAGGTTTTGTAGAGTGCTCAAAATTCTAAAGCGCGGCGATGCCTGGCGAAGCAGTTATGATATCGAAATAGCCATGTATTGATCTTCCCATCAGGATATTCGCGAGCAATCATAGAAAGTCGAATGGTCTGCGTCGTCGTCCTTCATGAAATAAATTGCTGCGCGCTGAACGAGCGCTTGGTCTAGGGATGGGGCGAGATTTTTTGTGACGTGAACGGCGGTTTTAGGCCGTGAACTACCCGGGATTTTCGGGAAACTGGGCCAAATGCTGCATGACCTTATGGCAGCCTCGGGCCCACAACAGACCTGCATTGCACCGTGGGTCCAACGTGTCTTGGCAGTGCATTACAGCGGGTTTTTATGATAAAGCAAATCTCACGGAAAACGGAGATGGCATCGATGACGCGCGATTACCTTTCGATCAACAAAGATATCTGGAATGCCGATGCCACCAATTGGGTGGAATTTGCCAAAAGTCGTTGGAGCCTTGAAGTACCGGCATGGGGCAATTGGGGCAACTCCGATGCGGGTTTGCAACTGCTGCCCATGGACATGACAGATATGGATGCAATCGAACTCGGATGTGGCACGGGATACGTTGCGGGTTGGATGAACCGACGAGGTGCGCGCGTCACGGCGATCGACCTCTCCACCGAGCAATTGAGCACAGCGCGGCAAATGTCGGAAAAACACGGCGCAGATATCACTTTCATCAAGGGGAACGCCGAAAAAACTGGCCTTCCGGATGCGTCCTTCGACTTCGCGATCTCGGAATATGGCGCATCGATCTGGTGTCCACCTGACAAATGGCTTCGGGAGGCATGGCGATTGTTGCGCCCGGGTGGGCGGTTGGTTTTCCTAGGAAACCATCCGCTATCGCTGATCTGCTCACCCCTTGATGGCGCGCCTGCCGACCGGACGCTGCATCGACCTTACCGAGAGATGTGGGGGGCGGATTGGACAGAGGTCGAATACGAGCCAACCGGTGTATGCTTCAATCTGACGATTTCGTCTTGGATCGACCTTTTCACGGACATCGGTTTTGCCGTCTCGAAGTATCAGGAGCTTTACGCTCCCGAAAGCGCGATGGGCACACGTGCAGCGATCCCGGCAGACTGGGCAAAGAGCTACCCTGTGGAACAAGTCTGGCATTTACTGAAGCATGAATGACCGTTTGGTCACGCTATGGGCGTGCCAAAGCAATGCAGGGATATTTGTCAACGTCGCGATAAGCCGTAGCCGAGAACAAGAGAAAAATAACAAGCCGCAACAGTTTTCCGCGTGAGGAGGTTGGGAGGACAACTGGCCTAGACTGTGATCCACGTGTTTTACCCGGTCTGTGTTGACACCAATTTGCACGGGCGTCGCCGCGTAGTTTAGATCACTCAGGTGGCTGGAATGCTGGGCACATCTTTGCCTGCGCCTTTGTCACGACCACACCGATACCACGACTTGTAAAGGAACGGGGTGGCAAACGATCAAGCGTCGTAACGTGTTCGGCGGCTATCGAGATATCAATGGCTGCATCGGCGATCATTACGGCAGTCGGAGTGGTGTGGAAACGGTATTGATTGCGAGACAGCACTCAAAGTGACGTCGGCGCTCAAAAGGACACGGCGAGGTGGGTCAGATGAGTTTGTCGTGGAATTACTCTATGAAATCTAAAGTTGTGCTCAGGTGTTACGGCTAAATGAGAACGGCTGATGTCAAAGTGGCATGACCCCGACATCAGCGAAGTTCTTTGTTCCCCTGGTGTTTCAGGCCCTGGATGGTGCCTCCACATCTGACCAGGCTTCGACCATTGGTGGCATGCGCGCGCCCTGAACATCAATCGCGGCAACCTGGCTGTTCAGTTCGCCCAGCTCGTCGGGCGTGAAGTTAATGGCTGCGGCTCCGGCATTTTCCAGCATGTGCGGCATCTGGGTTGTGCCAGGGATGGGAACGATGGACGGCCCCTGGGCGAGCAGCCATGCCAGGGCGATCTGACCGGGGGCTGCGTTCTTGCGATCCGCCCAGGATTTGACCAGATCGACCAAAGCGAGGTTCGCTTGTCTGTTTTCGGTATCCATACGGGAAGTACCAGCGCGGAAGTCGCCCGGCGCAAAGCTCGTTCCCATATCGATGGCCCCGGTGAGAAAGCCATATCCCAAGGGGCTGAACGGTACGAAGCCGATGCCAAGCTCGGCACAGAGGACCAGTAAACCGTCTTCCGGTCCCCGCCACAGCATCGAATACTCGTTCTGTACGGCGCTGACGGGCAGCGCAGCATGCGCCCGGCGCAGGGTATTTGGTCCCATCTCGGAAAGCCCCCAATGCAGGACCTTGCCCTCATCCATCAGGTCCTTGACCGCGCCCGCGACGTCCTCGATGGGCACCTCTGGGTCGACGCGGTGTTGGTAAAGCAGGTCGATCCGGTCCGTACCCAGCCGTTGCAATGACCCCTCCACAGCTTGTTTGATATGGGACGGTCGGCTGATCAGGCCCGGGGCCCATGCGCCGGTTTCAAGATCGACATTGAAGCCGAACTTGGTCGCGATCTGGATCTGGTCACGAAACGCGCCGGAGGCTTCGCCCAAGATACGTTCAGATTCGTGGGGGCCATAGACCTCGGCGGTGTCGAAGAAGGTGATACCCTGATCAAACGCGGTCCTGATAATGTTATGCATCTCGGATCTGTTGGGGATGGTCGTCTGAAACGTCCGACTGTGGTTCTGCACGCCAAGGCCGATCGCGGACACCTCAAGCGCGCCCAGCATGCGCCTGCCTTGCGGCGCCGTTGAATTGCCCGCGGGCGCGTTTGCTGACTGGGCGGCCCCGCGCGTCGCTGCGAAACTGCCCAAAGCGACGGCGGCAGCACCTGCGGTGAGGATGGAACGGCGGGTAGGGTCAGTTGGGGTGGTCATGGGGTAACTCCTTGTGTTTATTGATAGGGTCTGGGTACTTTTCCGAACGGTCAGGCTTAGGCGGTGAACCGAGCTTTCGCATCAGTGGCGACCTTGATGGCCCCGACCATGCCGAGGCCCCCTGGTTTCCCAGAGAGGGGCCGGACATGAACGTCTACGAGAGTGGGGTTTCTGGTGCAGTTTCAGAAAGCAGATCCGTCAGGGCACCGTTTTCCCATGCCGGCACTGTTTCAAGGGCCGTGACCTGCCACCCCTCTTCGGTCAGTTTCAGGACATAGTTGAGCCGACCGGTCTGCTCCCAACGCATGGAATTCAGATGGTAGGTCGCGTGATAGCGGGCCGTGACGCGCGCGATCAGGGAAGAGGATGCCAGCACTTCGATGTCGGTAACGGCGTGATGGGTTTCATCAAACTTTGGCAAAAGCGCGGCCCAGGTTGCGATCAAAGTCTGTTCTTCGACCCGGGCACCGGATTGAGTGGCGAGAGACAGTTGGTTCAGAATGATGTGGTCCGTGAATTTCAGGTTCAGCCTGTCCCAGGCGTGATCATCGGCGGCTTTTGCGATACCTTCCAGCAGGGTTGTGATCTCGGTTTCCAAGGTCGTTTCGGCTTGAGCGATCGCTGAGGTTGAAACCATCAAGATCGCAGCGGTTGCGATAGCTGCCATTTTCATTGGTCATTCTCCTGTCAAATCCGTCGAGCGTCTTGCCCGATGACACAGAAGATACGGTGGCGGGGACCCAATGAATTGAAGAGACTGCCAGAGTTTTTGAATATTCTTGCTCTGGAATGGATGGGCGTCAGAAGCGCCAATGGCCCAAATTAGAGTTCCGCGCGGTTAATCGGCGCGCGCCCTTGGTCTGGTCAATCCGCTGCGAGAAGCGGTTTGCTGCGCTATCGAAAGATTTTGTCCGTTGCGTTGGAAAACGGTTTAGTTTGGCGCGGCAGGCTGACGTGTCGAGCGGTGCGCAGACGGTGTTTGACCGGTCAGTTGCTTGAAGGTGCGCGTAAAATGCGCTTGATCCGCAAAGCCGCAGTCAAGCGCGATCTCTCCCAGGGAGAGCGTCTGATCTTCCATGCGGCGCATGGCTTGCTCGACGCGATATGACAGGACGAACTGCATGGGCGACTTACCCATCACTTCTTTGAACACCCGGCTGAAATGCGACGTCGACATGCCAACTTCTGATGCAAGGTCATCAAGCACGACCGTGCGGTCGATGTTTGTGCGCACGTACCCAAGCACCCTTTGATAATGCGCGGACGTAAAGCGTGAGGACAGGGCTATTTCTTCTGGTCGACGCTGACCGTATTTCTGCAAGAGTTTGACCAGAAAGACGCGGGCCATCGCTTCGAACATGACGGCGGAGGACATGTCGTTCGCTGCGATGCTGTCGCGGAGCATCACACCCGCAGCACATAGATCCGCATCCGAGAACTGTGGGAGATCCTCGAATTGCTTGTCAGAAAGCAGCATCCCCAACTCACGTTCGGCAAAGTGCTGGACGGCCACGGGTTCCAATGTGACGACGATGACATCCGATTGTTCAAACCAGCGCCAGCCCGACCGGACCCCCGCAGGTGTAAAGATGATCTCATCTTTGCGGAACTGGAAATCCCGTATTACGCCGTTGCGACGGTTCTGCACTCGATGAGGTTCTTCCTTGAGATTGAGCAAAAGATGATGCTCTGAGAAAATATCTTCTGGCATTGAATCAGGCGGGGCCTGAAAATACTGCACCGACATCAGACGCGCCGCGGAGACATGCTCGATCCCTTCGCTATCGATCAGCGGTAGCGATGGATAGATTTCTCTGTAGCGCCGCGGCATTCGAACCCCTCTCCTTGGCAATATCCCTTCAATACTAGCCTCTTCGGGCATCGCGGCTATGCAATATCCGATCATTTTTCGAGGAAATATCGATCATTCTTGGGATGTCTGACCGGCAGACGTGTGTTTGAAAATACCCTGCGTATAGGATGGTAGCGCAGCATGGGTCGTATCGCTGAAGCGATACACCGCGTTTGATACTGCCCAAGTGCCGTTATCAGAAACGATCCACGGCCCGTATGTCGGAGCCTATGCGCCTGGCTTTCGCGCGCAACGTTCCAAGTATATGAGGCGTAGCGCGTCCTCGAAAGCGCGTATCAACTCTGTTTTTCGCTCCGGGTTTGGGATGAAATAGCCAAATTCGATGTCCATGCGCGGCTCCCAATCGATCAGCCTGACCTCTTTTTCCAATTCGGGGTCCAGCGCGATTGGGTCAGCAAAGGTGAAGCCCAGACCGCGTTGAACAAGCCGGTAAGCAGCCGAGCCGAGCGAGACCTCATGTGCAACGTCAAGCTTTGCACCAATCGTCGCCATTTCCTGATCCGCGATACGCCGAATGACCGTTGTTTCGTCCAGCGCGATGTAGGGAATCCCGGTCATATCGCCCGGCCGCAACACCGCGCGATCTGCCAACGGGTGGTCCTTGCGAATAGCAACCTTCAGAGGCGCCGCGCCAAGGCGGACCGGCGTCGGCTGGTCGATGGGCAACGGCAGTGCCGAGACGCCAATGTCATAGCGGTCGTTCATCATGCGCCGCCCCAGATCGCGGCGCAGGTGAATTTCCAGCTTGATCGGTTGGTCGGCAAATACGTCCCTGAGGCGTTCGATTGCGGGAACGATAAGGCCATTCACGATCCGCGTTTGCGCGATGATCCGAAAGGGGTCTTGCGTGCCGGTCTGGATTTGCTGGACGAATTGCGGCAGGGCCTCGATCTGAGACAGGATGCGCAGCGCTTCGGGCAGGAAGCGTTCCGCCTCTGCTGTGGGGATCAGGCGACGCTTGTCGCGCCGGAAGAGCTCTATCGCGAATTCTTCTTCCAGCAGGTGCAGCAGTCGGCTGGCCGCGGATTGGCTGAGGTTCATGGCGTCGGACGCACGGGCCAGCGTGCCCTCTTGCATCACAAGGGTGAAAACCTTCAGGCTGCGCAAATTCACTGTTCGAATTTCTCGATTTATAGTTCTGATAATTGCGTTTTTTATACATGATCGATTAGGCTACCGTCTAGCCTTGATTGCAGTGGCGCCGCCTGAACGCGTCAACGCCTAAAGGGAGGACATCATGAAACGACGTGACTTCATCACCACCGGTCTAACCGCAACCGCAGTACTTACGGCGGGCCGGGGGCTGGCCGAATGGGCACCGCGACGGCCGATCAATGCTATTCTGCCCTACTCGGCAGGCGGGGGCACGGATGCGCTTGCGCGGGCGGCGGCCGCCGCAGCTGACGGAATTCTGCCGGTGCCGCTTGTCGTCGTGAACAAGCCCGGATCATCGGGCATCACAGGGGCAACCGAGGCCGCAGCCGCGCGTCCCGACGGCAACACGGTCATGGTCACCTCTGCCGGGTCGTTCCTGCTGACATCCATGCTGCGCGAAACGGATGTGAACCCCTTCGATAGCTTCGACATCATTGCCCAGATCGGCAACCTGACACCTGCGATCATCGTGCCCGCCAACAGCCCGTTCCAGTCGGTTCAGGACTTCGTTGATGCCGCCCGCGCAAACCCTGGCAGCCTGCGGTGGGCCCACAACGGGCGTGGCGGGTTTCATCAGGTGGCGGGCCAGAGCTTTCTGAACCGCAACGCGCTTGAGGCTCAGGACGTGCCGTTCAAAGGCGGCGGGCCGACCCGCGCCGCCGTGATCGGAGAGCAGGTCGATTTCGCCTTTGTCGGCATTCAGCAGGCCGCAGGATTCGAGAATGAGTTACGCGTGCTGGCGCTGGTGGCACCCGAGCGTGACCCGATCCGCGACGACGTGCCGACGCTGGAAGAGCTTGGTTTTGACTATGTCGCGGTGTCCTCGCCCATCGTGTTCTTTGCGCCCAAAGGCACCGATCCAGAGATCATCCAAGGCATGGAGGCGGCATTGCAACAGATCACAGAGACGCAGCAGTTCGCCGACCTCATGCGCGAGCGCGGCAATGTGCCGGCCTTTCTGAACGGCGCCGAGACCGAAGCCCGCCTGCGGCAGATGCAGGCAGACACGCGGCCCGTCATCGACGTGCTGAAAAGCCAGGGCTGAAACCAGTGACCCTAGGGTCTTCTCCTGCCCCTCGGGTGGTCGGTATGGCGCTGATCCTCATCGGGATCGGCGCCATGGCGACATCCATGGGCATACCGCTGGATCAACAGGGCCGATGGGGTGCCCGGTTCTTTCCGCTGGCCGGATCGATCACGCTGGTCGTACTGGGCGCGGCCGAACTGCGCAAAACCGCTTCTGCCAGCCAGATGGACCCGCGACATCTGCCCGCCATAGCTGCGTTGCTCGCGCTGGCGGTCGTTTATGTCTGGTTGATCTCTGCTGTTGGATACCTGATCAGCACCGCTCTCGCAGCGCCCGTGGCGCTCTGGATCTTCGGCCTGCGCACCCCCCTTGGTCTGGGCGCGGCGACACTCCTTTGCCCGGCAGCCTACCACCTTGTGTTCTTCAAACTCCTGGGCGTTTTTCCACCCCTTGGTCGATATTTCGACCTGCTGGACGTTCTAGGGGGGTATTGAACGCATGGATATCTTCCCCGCTCTGATCAGCGTCCTGACCGACCCGGTGCTGCTGGGCTGGGTTTTGCTGGCGGCGGTGGTCGGGATGGTCGTTGGTGCGATCCCCGGTTTGACGGCCTCTGCGGCCATTGCCATGCTGTTGCCGCTGACCTTCTACATGGAGCCGCTGCCCGCGCTCGCGTTTCTCTATGTCATCGGCAAATCGGGTCGCTATGGCGGGTCCATCGCCGCGATCCTGTTCAACACGCCCGGCACGGCGGCCTCCGCCGCAACCCAGATCGACGGCTATCCGCTGGCGCGGCAAGGCAAGGCCAGCAAGGCGATGAAGGTCGCCACGATTTCCTCCATCATCGGTGATTTCACGGGTGAGATTCTGCTGATCGTTGGGGTCGCGTGGATCGCAGCCCTTGCGCTCAAGCTTGGCCCGCCGGAGCTGTTCGCCGTTTATTTCGCGGCCTTCATAGTGATCGGGTCGGTCATTGGCAAGTCGGTGACACGTGGTCTGGCGTCTGCGGCGTTTGGCATTCTGGTGGCCATGATCGGCCTTGATCCGATCAGCTCGACCGAGCGCTTCACCTTTGGCAGTTTCGATTTGACCAACGGCATCGGGCTTGTGCCGCTGATGATCGGGATTTTTGTGCTGGGCGAGGTATTTACCCAGATCGAGGAGCGGGGCAACGCCCCCTTAATGGCTGACAGCGGTGATGACGCCGCGCGCAACGGGCTGACCTGGGCCGAGTACAAGCCGTGCCTCCCCCACGTGGTGCGATCATCGTTCATCGGCGCTTTCATCGGCATGTTGCCCGGACTGGGATCGGCCATCGCCGCCTTTGTCGCCTACGGTGAAGGCAAGCGCCGAGCCAGCAACCCTGATGCCTGGGGCAGGGGGGCATTGGAGGGCGTCGCGGCCCCAGAGGCGGCTAACAATGCGGTCAGTGGCCCGTCGATGGCCCCGCTTTTGACCCTGGGAATTCCCGGATCGACCATCGGCGCGATTCTGATCGGAGTGTTCCTGATTCACGGCATCCAGATCGGACCAACCCTGTTCCTCACCAGCCGCGATCTGATCTACGCCCTGTTCGCCTGCGGATTGATCGGCATCGTCATGTACGGCGTGATCGGCTATTTCGGAGCCGCCTTTGTGGGCCGGTTCATCATCCGGCTGCCGACGCATGTGCTCTACCCGATTATCTTTCTGACGTCTTTTGTCGTTGCCTACACGTCCCGTGGCAATCTGTTCGATGTCTACGTCATGGTCGCGGCGGGGTTTGCGGGTTGGGCGATGCGCAAGCTCGATTTTAACCCGGCTGCCTTCGTCATCTCCTTCGTTTTGGCAGGTGGCGCAGAGGAGGCGTTCCGTCAGGCGCTGTTGCTCTCTGACAATGGGTTGATGATCTTTGTAACCCGACCTGTCGCATTGCTGTTCCTGCTGATTGGGGCCGCGGCGCTTTTCATGCGGGTCCGGAGCTTGAACCGACAGGCGCGCGACAATGCTTTGGGGTCTGCGTAATGGTGGCCCCGCTCAACGGTATCCGGGTCATTGACTGGACCCATGTTCTGGCCGGGCCTGCCTGCGCTTACTACCTTGGCCTTTTGGGGGCAGAGGTGATCAAGGTCGAACGGCCCGGGCGCGGCGATGCGATGCGCCACCGGGGCGGGACGGACAAAGCGCGCGCGGCGGAGGGCATGAGCACGGCCTACATGACGCAAGGCGCGGGCAAGCAATCGCTAGCACTTGATCTGTCGAGGGAGGCAGGGCGAGACGTCTTTCATAGGCTCTTGAAAACCGCTGACGTGCTGGTCGAAAACCATCGCCCGGACACGCTGGCCCGCCTCGGCCTGACCGAAAACGCTACGCGCGCGGTCAATCCCCACCTCATCCATTGCGCGATGACCGGTTACGGACGTGGCAACGACATGGAAGGCGCACCGGCCTACGACCTGAATATCCAGGCAATCAGCGGGCTGATGGCCTTGACCGGTACCGAAGAGACCGGCCCCCTGCGCACCGGCGCGCCGATCGTCGACTATGCGACCGGCCTCGCCGCGGCGCTTGCAACCACATCCGCCCTTATGCAGCGCGAGAAGACCGGGACGGGGTCGTTCGTCGATATCTCCATGCTCGAAACCGCTTTCAGTCTCATGAGCTCGACCATTACGGATTACCAATTGACCGGAAACGCCCCCAGACCGCGCGGGAATGCGGCCAACAGCCGGTCGCCGTCATCGGGCGTGTTCGCCTGCGCTGAGGGTAAGATCAGCCTGGGCGTGAACGAGGAAGCGCAGTTCCGCGCATTGGCAAGCGCGCTGAACCGCCCCAACTGGCTGACCGATCCGCGGTTCGCTGACCCCGTGACCCGCGACGTTCATAAAACCGACCTTGGCCAGGCGATCTCGGATATTCTGTGTACACGCTCCGCGCACGAATGGGAGGGCATCCTGATGGCAGCCGGTGTGCCCTGCGCACGATTGCGGAGCCTGCCGGAAGCGCTCGATCTGCCGCCAGCGACGCAACGCGACTTCGCCCGGCGCGGCGCGGCCGGTTTCTGTGGCCTACCGTTCTCAATGACGCATGCGCCTAACCTCGCTGACAGGCTGTCGCCACAGAGGCTTGGCTCAGGAACGTATGAAATACTGCATGAGCTTGGTTACGGTGAGGCCGAGATCGAGACCTTCGCAGAGCAGGGCGTCATTGGACTCACTTAAGCAGGGTAAAGACGGTAGATCGCGGATCAGCAAGAAGGGATTGCCCTCTCTGATTTATCCCAAAGTTGATGGTGATCCCCATCATCACTTCAAGCACATGTGGAAGATTTGGGTGCTGCGGCTCGTCCCTCTCCAAAGCACGGCGTATGCCCGGCCTGATTTCAAAGTATCCGCTGCCGCTCTGCTGCCCCGTGGCAGCCCTGGATGGCAGACACCCATCTTCGGATTAGCTTCATTGTGAACGCTGCCTTTCGTCCTTGGTCAGCCTCATGCGCTTGTCATTGCATGACCAAATCAATAGGGCGATCATCGTTGCCGGATAAGCAGCTTATTAGGGAATGCATGGTGAAACTCTTTTGGCGCGGTCTATTTCTTTTCTCAACCTTTGGCGTGGCCTACCTTCTGTTCTGGCCGATACCGATCGATCCCGAAGCCTATGAACCCGCCCCTGATCCTGGGTTGTCGGGGGCTTTTGCGCCAAATAATCTGCTGGGCAATGCGCAACGTCTGATCTTGCCCGAGGGTGCCGATGGGCCGGAAGACTTTGCGGTTCTCCCAGATGGCCTCTACACCGCTGATGTCAACGGCGGTCTTTTTCGGCTTGAAGGCGAAAATTTCATAAAAGTCGCGGATCTTGGAGGGCGGCCTCTTGGTTTGGACGAAGGGCCAGATGGCGCGCTCTATATCGCGGACAGTTTCCGTGGCCTGATGCGCTGGACCAAGGACGACGGCCTGACCTCGCTGGTCACCGAAATCGATGGTGATCCGGTGGTCTATGCAAACCAATTGGACGTGGCACAGGACGGAACCATATATTTCTCAAACTCCACAGATCGTTTTGATCCCGAAACGTTGGGCGGCACCAAGCCAACCTCGGTCATGACGATTTTTGAACAATCACGCACCGGCTATGTCGCCCGCCGCACACCTGACGGTACCGTGGAAAAGATCGCCTCGGGTTTTGTGTACACCAATGGTGTCGTTCTTTCGCCGGACGAAAGCTATCTCTTGATTGCGGAAAGCGGTCGCGCGGCGATCCACAAGCTCTGGCTGACGGGAGATCGGGAAGGTCAGCTCGAGCCCTTCCTGACCGGCTTGCCGGGATATCCAGACAATCTGGAGCCAGGTAAAGACGGCACATTCTGGGTCGCCTTTGCTTCGCCACGGGTCCCTGCAGAGGCTCTGATGCCGTACCCGTTCCTGCGCAAAGTGGTCTGGCGCTTGGGGCCCTATGTGCGACCCGCGCCGATCGAGCATGGTATGGTCGCGCAATACGATAGCGACGGAAAGGTTCTCCGCGTCTTGCAGGACGCAAACGGCACATTGGGTATCACCACGGGTGCGCGAGTGATTGGGGATCATCTTTATGTCACGATGCTCGAAGGTCGGTTTGCCGCACGTATGGTTTTGGAAACCCCCCGCTGAGAACGAGGTTGGCTAACGGCTATTGGGCTTTCAAGACTTTCCGTCCACGGTATTCCACCAATCTCCTTTCTTAGCAGGTGCCTCTCCTTAAGTAGGCAGCATAGCGGCATCATGGTATGTCGCTGAATGTCTCATGTAGGCTGCCACCTGACAATCGACCAGAGCGGTCAGATGTCAGCCTTAGGACCCTTTTATCTCATTTGACGAACCGCAGCGAAGGACCGCATTATGAGCATATCGATCGTGGTTCCCGGACCTGAACAGGCGTATTCATGAAGCATGCTGGCAGTTGTCACTGCGGAGCAATCCGCATCGAACTCGAAACGTCTCGTGCTCCCCAAGATCAGGTCTTGGGGGCTTGTCAGTGCTCATTCTGTCGCAAACACAACACCAGAGCCTTCTCCGATCCATCGGCAAAGGTGGTGATCACGGCGGACAATCCGCACGCCGTGCAACTCTATGAGTTTGGTCTGAAAACGTCAAAACAGGTTATCTGCAATCGCTGCGGTGTCTACGTTGCCATGATCCTGATTGACGGCGAAAGGGTGTTCAGCGTTCTGAACATCGATACACTTGATGACCGCGCATTGTTTACACAAAGCGTCGAAGCTCGCGTCTACGATAGCGAGAGCGCAACCGAACGAATTGAGAGACGAAGGAAGCGATGGACGCCCACGACGCTGGTTGGTTGGCCAAATTGACCTCTCAGCTGCTCAGCTTCCAAGGTTGCAAAACACCCATGCTGAAAGGGTGCGCGAATGCTGGAAGCGTGGCATCAGACTTATGATTAGCTGTACATGCTGCCGTCTGAGCGATTCAAAAGAGTGTCCCCTTTGGCTATCATGAGAGCGCTCGGTTTTCTGTTGCAGGCATGAAAGGACAGGACAGTTTTGGAGAAGTTCTCTAATGATATTGGAAGCTTATCTCGAAACAGTGATTTGGGCATCTTGGCGGCCGCAACCTCTTGTGTGATTGCCGGGATATAGCTCATACGTTTGAAAACAGAGAAATGCTAGCATCTTATTCACTTGGGCTAGCAATCGATGAGCGGCGCATTAGAAGAGGAAATGGATAGTGCGTACTGCCCTTTGACAGGACGGCTTCGCCAAACCGGTTGACCCAGACTGGAAGTATGTTGGAGGGCAACGGGTCGCTCTTTCTGACCTTGGAGAACAAGTTTATCAGCATAAGTCCGGCCAAATTGGAGCCCTCGCAAACCCCTAGCGCAAAGGGGAGGTGCTTCAAGACATGGATACGCGCGAGAGCAGCTATCCGGAAGCTTCTCTTGGCGTTCTCCACGCGGCGGCGAAAACTCGCCTGAACTCAAACCTCACCGGCGAAACCAGAGTTTTTGGCTATACTAACGTTGCGTAAGGTCTCCTCGGGGACCACCTAGTGTTGATCATCTTTCAAGTTTAACCAGTTTCACGGATAATCCTTTTGTCAACAAAACCAGCAAACTCAGACCCGCCCCTGCACGTGGTCATGCCAGCAGGTCTTGAAATCTCCTTCTTCGGCGACCTACGGGTGGCTCGGAACGGGACAGAAGTCCCTCTCCCGGCGTCACGCAAGGCCCGTGCCCTATTGGCCTTTCTGGTCGAAACCGGCCGCCCCCATCGACGGGAACGCCTGTGCGAGCTTTTTTGGGATCTGCCGGATGATCCCAAAGCGGCCCTGCGCTGGTCGCTCAGCAAACTGCGCAAGGTAGTGGATGCGCCCGAACGCGTTCGGATCCTTGCGGACCGCGAACGGGTCGCCATCGACGGTGAAGGGCTATCGATTGACATTCTGGAGGTTCGCGCACAACTGCGCGGCGGCGGAGAGAACTTGTCGGTTGTCGAATTAGAAGGTCTGGCCCGGCGTCTTGACGCGGTTCTCCTGGACGGCCTTGATGAAGCAGGAGACGGTGCTTTCCGGTCATGGCTTGCAGCAATGCGGGAGGATGCCAGCGCCGCGCGGAAAAAGGTTCTTCAGCTGCTGGCCATGCGTACTGGCGACACGTCCAAATGGATGCGTCTCTGGCGCGATGCCGCGCCAGAGGATGCAAGGGCCTTCGACCAAACGCGGCAAAATCCGGGCTTTGGTGAGGAACAGGATGCGCTCGAAGCGCCCACCGGGCAAACGTCCGACCAGCTTGCACCATCAGACCACCGCTTGGCTCGACCAAGAAACGCCGAGGCGCTGCGCGCGCAACGCATCGGGTTTTGCGATGCCGCCGATGGGACCAAGATCGCCTATGCGCTGATCGGATCCGGCCGCCCCATCCTGAAAGCCGCCAATTGGCTCAACCACCTCGAATTTGACTGGGCGACACCGATCTGGGGCGAGTGTTTCGCAGAGGTCGCGCGGGATCGGACCCTGATCCGCTACGACGAACGGGGGTGCGGCCTGTCGGATTGGGAGGTCGAAACCCTCAGCTTTGACGCATTCGTGGAAGACCTCGAAGCCGTTGCCGACAAGTTGGAGCTGGAGCGTTTTCCACTGCTTGGTATCTCGCAGGGCGCGGCGGTCGCCATCGAATATGCGGTGCGCCATCCCGAACGGGTTTCGGGACTTATCCTTGTGGGCAGCTATGCTGCAGGGTGGCGACACCTTGCCAGCCCCGAGGAGCAAGCGCGTCGCGAAGCGGTACGCAATCTGACCGAGGTGGGATGGGGCACGGAAAACCCTGCGTATCGGCACATCTTTTCCAAGACGTTCATGCCTGATGCAGAGGTTGACGACCTCGCCTGGTTTGATGAATTCCAGCGCCAGACCACCTCGCCGCAGAATGCCGCGCGCTTTCAGGACGCCTTCGGCGAGATCGACGTGCGCCACAGGCTGGATCAGGTCAAGGCCCCCACAATCGTGCTGCATTCCAAGGGGGATCAGCGCATTCCTCTGGCGCAGGGGCGTGCGGTCGCGTCGGGTATCCCGGATGCGCGCTTTGTGCCGTTGGAGAGCCGCAATCACGTTCTGGTCGACTATGAACCTGCGTGGCGCACCGGCATGGATGCGATCCGGGACTTCATGCGGACGCATGGCTTGTGATCATTCATATCGTTTGCGGCAGGTTTCAACGGCGGCGCAAACAACGAGGTCCTATCAAAACCACAGCGACCGTGCTGATCACAGACGCTGGCGGCGAGGATTTTCCTGACCTGGCGGCGACCTGATTAGTTCAGGCCAAAACCGCCTGTGAGCGTCTGAAAGGGCGCTCACTTGATCCAGCTATCCCGACGTCCAAAGTGCAAATTACAACGCTGCCGGGCGCGAATACAACGACATTACAACGGTAACGACAACGCTTTGGCCAAGGCGCTTCGCCTATAAGAGCCCGGGGATAGATTCGCCCCACCGGTACCCTCTCCCTCAATACGGGTGCCGGGCCGAACAGGATTTAGGGTGACCCGTTTGTCACCCGTAATAGTAGTTAACGAGTACGCAAAGTTATTTTTGACCAAAAGGCCCGGTGCCGGATTTTTTGAAAGGCACCGGGCATTACTTTCCCCTTCCACCAACCAGCTTTGCCCCGGCTCTTACTTTCGAGAGGGCCCGGTTCCCGCGCAGTCACTCTTTTAGGAGCATCACAGATGAAAACAATTCTCTCTCTTAGCGCCGCGGCATTTTTCGCCGCCTCCACGGCGCAGGCTGCCCTTGTCGCCAATATCTCGGGTATCCCGGGCAGCGGACAAACCACATGGACCTTCAGCGGAGTGGCCATTGCAGTCGGATCGGGGTTTTTTGAAGACGGAAACGATTTGGCCAATAACGACACATGGCGGAACTTTGGCGAATACACTTCAATCAACGATTTCGAGAACTTTAATGTCTTGGGTGATGCCGGATTGACGATCGACGGAATGACCCGTTTGATTGACTTGGCCTATATCAACGATGGCGCCGGAGGCGCTCCTGACGACTGGGGCGTTGGGGTCGAAGGCGACACGGACTTTGAGTTTTTCGCGGGCTTCGAGATCAGCTGGACGAATAGCCTGACAGTCATTGGCTGCGACATCAACGATCTGAACAACAGCGGCCTGCCGATCTCGTTCCTGACCTCAAACTATGGTTCCAATGGCGACGGAACGCGCGACCTGGAACTGACCATCGCAGCAGCCGACATCGCGCCCGTTCCAATGCCCGCAACCACCTGAGCCAGACCGACGCAGTCATCAGTGTCGCACCGGGCGGAGAGGTTGTCACAACGCAGGCTGAAGAGCCGGGCGACGTGGTGATCGACGATGGCGCGGGCCTGCGGGTCATCCTCAAAGGGGTCGACATCGATGATCTGAGTGCCAGCAACTTCTTTTTCAGAGGGCGCGATCTGCGGTGTCTCCTCTTCGACTGCAGGCCGGATACAACGCCAAAGCCAGACAACAAAGGTCGTGACAACGACCACTTTTCAGATCGCGCAGACGGGTCCACCGACCGGCACAATCCTGTGACTGCGCCACACACTTGCACGACAAAAAAGGAAATTTCAAATGACCACCCCTCAAGTTCTCATCGCCCCGATCTTGACCAATACGACCGCTATCGTGGCCAAGTCGAAAGTCGTGGAGCTTTCGAACGGCAACATCCTTGTCACCTACATCTCCGAGCGGGGCGGTGACCCTGACAAGGACGGGTTCTTTATCCACGGCCAGCAGTTCGATGCCCTTGGCAACAAGATCGGCGGCGAAATGCTGTTCGAGTTTCCAGAGGAAACGGATACCGAAAACTTCGACATCATCGCGCTGCCTCAGGGCCGCGTTGCGATCCTGGCGGATCAGGACAGCCGCCGTGGAGCTAATCCCAACAATGACGACCCTTTCCTCGGTGTTTTTCAGGTCAATGGGTCCGGAACGGCCACCTTCCTGCCAGGAGAAAGTGAGGATGCCTCGGGAACCGGAACCAGAAATTTTGATTTTGCGCTGACAGAGCGGGGGGACGACGGATGGATGGCGCACAGTCTCGCAAGCGATTTTGGCGCTGATAGAATTTTTCAGGACTCCGATATTCAGGGCGTTGAACTTGTTGAAAGGACGGGCTTTCGCGGCACCCGCAACGGCGAGCTTGAATCGACCACATTGGAAAATGGCACCCAAGTTCTGCTGCTTGATCGGGATGCCCGGGACAATAGAGACGGCGATCTCGAATTCAGGATCATCGGGCTCAGTAGCAATGTGGTGAAGAGCGGCCTTGTCGGCGGTAACGCTGACGACCGGAACAATGAAGGGACAGTGCAGGCGTTGAAAGGCGGCGGGTTTGTCATCGCCTGGACCGAGCGGGATGCGGACACGGACGTCGTTTTCAAGATGTTCGACGCAAGCGGCAACCCCCTCAGTGCGTCCGTCACATTCGTGGGCAGCAAGAGTGGAACCACGGACAACAACAACGAGCCCGCGATTGCGGCGCTGCAGGACGGCGGTTTCATCATCTTCTTCGACGACGACACCTCCGGGGGCGGAATCAAGGGGCAGCGATACGATGACCAGGGGGGTGCGGTCGGTGAGATTTTCACCGTGTTCCCTTCCACCTTCCCCGAAGAGATCGACGCGACGCTCCTGTCGAACGGCAATGTCGCGGTCTCCTTCACCATCTTCAATACCATCCATACCACCATCGTAAGTGTGGATGGCGACCTGCCCGATGGCGCGATCATCGGCACCGGTGGCAATGACACGCTGACCGGCACGCGCGATGATGACGTGATCTTTGGACTTGGTGGCGATGATACGATGAGCGGCGAGAACGGTGATGATACGCTCGACGGTGGCGCGGGCGACGACCGCGTGATCGGCAACCGGGGGAATGACATCCTGCGCGGCGGGGCGGGCAATGACAGGCTGCAGGGCTTTGGGCAACGTGACACGCTCGACGGCGGCACGGGAAATGACAGGCTCAGCGGCGGCACGGGCTCCGACACCTTCATCTTTCGCGATGGGGATGGTCGCGATGAGATCACCGACTTCAACCCGTTTGATGCAAACGAAAAGATCGATCTGTCGGATGTCACCGCGATCACAAATTTTGCCGACCTGCAAGCCAATCACCTCGTGCAGGGCGATCAGGGTGCGGAGATCGACGATGGCAGAGACCTGACGATTATTCTGACAGGTGTGGACATCGCCGACCTTGACGAGAGCAGTTTTATCTTCTGAAGGGCAATATCTCCGCGATCTCCACAAAGGTGACAGGGGCGTAGGTGGCGCGCCCACGTCCCGTTTTCACTATGATGTACCCTTCAACTTGAAACGAACGGAGGAGCTAGAAACAAATCGGTAAATCGTCAGCACGTTCGACGCGCAAGACTTTTACATCAGCGTTTCATTCTTGATCATCAGGTGAGGTTGATCGAAAGTCTGAGAGTAATATTGATCTCAAATGGGCAAGCCAAACGAACATGATACCGAGCAACATCCAGCGAATTCACGGCCCGGCCAAAGGTCGCAGCACAGTTTCGATCTTTTCCGGTCTTGTATTCGCAGTTGCTTATGACCCGGATATGGCAGCCGACATTGTCGATCAGACCAGAAATACTCTCGCTTTCCTGGACAAGCACCTTGTCGACGCCGGCAGCGACAAGAGTGCCATCCTGCAGGCGACGGTTTATCTTTGCGATATGTCGATGAAACCCAAGATGGATGCTGTCTGGGAGGAGTGGATTGGTCCGCCTGAGAACTGGCCTCAGAGAGCGTGTGTAGGTTCCGATCTCGGCGAGGGGAGTTTGATCGAAGTTGTTGTGACGGCAGTACAAATCACCTGACGGCCGTACCAAAGTATGAAACGTTGTATCGTTTCATCCGCGACGTGGGGTTTGATCAAGTAGTATCGGGAAGTTTCGACGGCGGAGAGGGTTTGATTTTCGAAAGGCCAGATAGCTAGGTGCGCGGTGACCCCGCCAGTTCTCCGAGGTAGGCCGTCAGAGTTTCTTGGTTGCCGCCCTCCGCACCAAGCATGATTGTCTGCCACGCCCAAGTCTCATACTTGACGATATTGAGCTCCCAGATGCAGCCCACGACCTCCTGAACGCCATCTTTGAAGGTCGTTGGATCGTCATAGCCTGCTCGCATTTGGCCCATTTGCGCCAGAACGCTGCCCCACTGCCAGTAGAATACAGGTGAGACGACGGCGACCTCTGCGAAGTGGATGATCTGGAAGCCAATGCTATGGTTTCCGGCAGAGTTCTCAAGAGGCCCGGCAGCAGGAAGGCGGCGCATTGCCTCCTCGGTCGCTGCTGAAACAACGCCCTCGGCAAAGGCTCTGCCGTCAGCAACAATTGCATAACGCTTTAGACTCCAACCGTGATCCTGCGCCAAGCTCAACGGCAGGACGGTGCGGGGTGCGAACGGTTTCAGATGGTCCATTGATACCTCTCTTTTAAGGGCCGCATCATAGCTCCAGGATCAGCGGGCAGTGGTCCGAAACCTCTGGATCATGGATAACGTCGAACGTCTTCACGGCCTCCACGTCGCTCACGAGCAGATAGTCGGCAAACCGGCCTGGTTTTTTATATTGCGTATTCCGGGTGCTTTCAAAACCGCGCGATGTGACCATTTCGATCAGACCGGCGCCTTTGAGCATATTCAACGTTTCGCTGTCCGGTTCCACGTTAAAGTCGCCGCAGATGATGCGGAGATCGCCCTGTTCCGATACGGCATCCGAAAGCGCGATCAGCCGACGCGCCTGCGCTGCGCGTTCTGGTGTGTCCATCTTGCCGTTCAAGTCCCGAAGACCATGCATATGTGTGATGCTGACGGCACGATCAGACCCATAGTCGAAGACCCGAACCGCATGTGCGCTGCGGGATCTGGGGTGATCGCCATAGCCAACCGGCGAAAAATCTTTGTGAACGAAACCCTGCACCTGACCAATCACCGGCAAGGACTGATGAACGAATGTTGCAAGGCCCCATTGTGAAGGAACTTCCGTTTCCTCGTCCCACAAGACGCCTTGGGCGGCTGGGCAAAAGGTCGGGACATGATCAGGTAGGGCGCGGCAGACATCGCGAAAGAAGTTGGCTCTCTGAGGAAGAATATGGTCGCCATCCCGGTAGGTCAGCCAGTCCAAATCCGTGGCTGGGCTATGAACGACTTCCTGCAGGCATAGGATATCGGGTACCATCTGAGAAACGTAGGGCAGAAGCTCCTGATTGAGCGTACCGCCCCAGCCATTCAGGCACATGACTCTCATTGGTTCGCCTCCTGCAATACCGATACTCCCGCAGCAATGATGGGCGCGGTCTCCGCCCTTACCAATAGATGAGGCTCGATCTTATGCAAATTTGGACTGCCAATTCTGGGTACTTCCTTCGTTGTAGCCCACTCGTGTCTGGGAGAAATGCCAACTCCCTTATATTCGTACATCTAGGTGGTACGAGTTACGGGCCTTCAGCAGGGTTCTTGCTTCTTTTAGCTCACGTTTGATGTGGTCGCGTACTACCAGCATGCGGTCAATCGGGTTTTGGCTTCGATTTACCCATAGCACTTTGAACCGATACGCCTTGGCAGCAATGGTGTCACAACCCTTTGATAAGGCAAAAGGACTTCGGTCCCGTCAGATTGCAAAAAGCTTTCGAAAGATAACATGCACGGGTATCTGGCTTGAAGACACCCGTGCTTTCAACACTCGCGATTGCATCCAAAGCTGTGTCCCATTTTGCGCATTTTACGATCCGGTTCAGCATGTCTTTGCGTGATCGCAGGTAGTCAGGAAGGCTGACGTCACTTTGCTCAAGGCGTCTGCCGAGGCCGCTGCATTTGTGGGCTTTTGCTCGCCCGTGCTGAGAAGCCAGCAACTGCGCTCGGGTGTGAATTAACGGCCCCATTTACCAATGGCGACCGGAATGATGCCTTGCGGTTGAAAGACAGTTTTGTGCTTTTGTTGTCGGGTTAAGCTCAGATAGGGCTGTCGCCTTCAATGATCTTCAGCATTTGCAGGTCTGTTGCCTCGGGGTGCACCCCCGCTGCTGTCAGCATGGCATGCACTTGCCCCCTGTGGTGCGTTTGATGATTGATCATATGGGCCAAGTTGAAGCCAAAATTGGTGACGACCTCCTCGTCGCCTCTCATCCATGACACATCGCTTGCCAGTTCTGCCTCGGTCAGTGCGTTTGCCCAAGCTACGATTTCATCATCCAACGCGGCACGATCAGCAACAAAGACTGACCAATCGTTTGGGTCGTCGGTGTATGGATGGCGAACACCTATCCTTGCTTCATTGCTTCTGTCACCACGAAGCCTCGCCAACCAGATGCGGTCGTCCCAAAGGATATGGTTCAAGGTCTGTGCAATCGATCCAAAGAATGCCCCGCGATTTTTCCACCTTTCTTCATCACAAAGGCTGTCGGCGGCGGTCACCAACGAACGGTTTTGCCAACGATTGTAGCGCGCCATGGTGCGAGCGAATTCAAGGGTGATCATTGCGAGGCCTCCGATAGTCCCAAGACAGAATATGGGACAAACCAAAACCCGTCATTCTTGTTTTGCGTAGCGT
This sequence comes from uncultured Roseobacter sp., assembly GCF_947499265.1. GTDB lineage: Bacteria > Pseudomonadota > Alphaproteobacteria > Rhodobacterales > Rhodobacteraceae > Roseobacter. Next base: position 719,655 of record NZ_CANMNK010000001.1, read on the forward strand.
CGTTTAAGAACGGCGCGCTCTCGACCCACGCCGCGCGGTAGTCTGACGGTTGGCTCACCAGTCGGAGCTGTCGTTGCATCGGTTCAGCCTAAGCCTCGCAGCCATGGGCAAGATCAAGCCCCATCTGGTCTCCCGGGTTGGCCCCAGCGGTTCGAAGCCTAATTTCTTATAGACCGCTATCGCGCGTTCATTTTCTGGATGCGGATCAGTGGCGATGACGGGCGCGCCGTTATCAAAAAGTGTTTGCATTCTCATGCCGATAAACGCTGATCCATGCCCAACGCCGACCATTTCGGGATCTCCGATGTATTGATCGATTCCCCGCGACCCTTTGGGCAGACTGGCAAAATGGTGCTCTTTCCATCCATGCACTGTATAGTCCTGCATAAATGCAAAGGGCCGTTCTGCGATTGAAACGATCCAGCGAGCCACCCGAGGATCAGCCAAATTCGCTTCGTTATACGGCTCATCTGTGTCCCACCATGCGCGAACATGTGGGTTCGACTGCCATGCTGTAAGCAAAGCGAGATCATCCAGGGCCGCTTTGCGAAAACTGTACTGATTTGTCGCGAACATTTGACGAGGCTAGCACATCATGCTCGGGCAGGGATGGGCTCTCCTACGCTGTTCGCTGCGGTCGCAGGGAATGACGGTTTCGGGGTGGGCGAGTTTCTGTTGCCGTTCGAGGGGTCAGCCGCTGAGCGGGACGCAGCCGACTTTGTTCCCATTGCTATGATTGACCGTTTCGGAACTTCAGAGATATTTCGTCGTAGCCCAATGACCTTGCCACACGGGCTCCGAGACACGCGTGACGGTTTTGTCCTGTGCTATGTGCTGAGAAGAGCGATATCGCAGATGCCACCAGGCTGCCGCGCGCTGCCAGAGCGTTCGACTATCAGGGTATTGAAGGATGATGACGCTGCCCTCTTGCTTTTCGCCCCACGCCCTTTCCTTCAGGTCGAGGTTTCTGAAGACAATTGCTTCGATCTCCTCATTGGGCATCGCGGGAACCGGCATGTCTGACAGGTGTGGTTCAATCTTTTGATGTTTCATGGCTTGTCTCCCGACATCTGCCGATAGATTGACATACCGATATTTAAATTGAAAACTCAGAATCCTAATAGGCTATATTGGAAATACTCATATGCTCACACACCGGCAGGTCAGATACTTCTTGGCTGTTGTCGATGCGGGGCAGGTTTCGGCGGCGGCGCGTGCTTTGAATGTCTCACAGTCAGCGGTGTCTCTTTCGATAAAGGATATGGAATGTGTGCTTGGAACAGATTTGTTCGAGCGCTTGCCAACTGGTTTAAGATTGACCAAAGCCGGGCAGCAATTCCGGCACCATGCACACGACATCGCTGCGTCCTTCGAAGCAGCCGTCAAGAGCGTAGAGACCGGAAGCGATCAGGCCACGGGTGAAGTCCGCCTCGGGATGAGTTGGACGCTGTCCAGCTACTTTGCCTTTCCGGTTATCGAACATTTTGCGCGCCAGCACCCCCAGATCGAGGTTCAGCTTGTCGAAGAAACCCGCGAGACACTTGAGCAGGCACTGGTTGAAGGTCAGCTCGATCTGGCGTTGGTTCTGACTTCGAACCTGACTGGCGGGGCCGGACTGAAGAGCAAAACACTGCACCGATCGCACCGCAGGCTCTGGACAAGTCTCGACCATCCGCTGACCGGACAGAAATACGTATCTCTCGCGGACGTGGCGCAATATCCCTACGCGGTGCTGCGATCGGACGATGCCGAGAAACAGGGATTGGCATATTGGACAGATCAAACAGGTCAGCCGGAAATCAAGCTAACCTCGACCTCCATCGAAGCCGTGCGCAGCCTTGTGGCCTCGGGTCAAGCGGTGACGATCCTGAGTGACGTTGTTTATCGCCCCTGGACACTCGACGGTCGGCGGGTCGAGAAAATTGATCTGGTCGAGACTATTCCGACCATGGACGTAGGCATCGCCTGGTCTTCGCAAGCCGTACTCGATCCTGCCGCGAAACTGCTGCGCGAAACGTTTGATCGATCAATACCAAGGAGTTAGCGTTTTCGATGTGTTGGCCAATGCTTCACTGATGCGCGCACGGGCAAAAGCGAATAGATGGCAGTTCCCGACACATTATATCAGACGCAGCGAAGTCACGATTTGCGTTTTCTGGATGATCGGGTGCCTTGCATTCTCCATCGGCACTACAGTTGCGCCGCGTGAACCGACCTTTATGTCTTTCAGCTGCTTTTTTTCTTGGATCGAAATGCTACGCGCTTCGTGGTGATCCCAAAACGAGTTTGACACACCTTGCTAACCTAATATTAGCGACAACCCTACAAATGCAGCCACGCCAAGGCACATTGTCGCAATGACGTGGTTTGTTGCAATTGCCACGCCAAGAGCAGCAGCTGCTGCCATCCACATGTGCAAGGGTTCTCCCGCCAGGGATGCAGCAATTAGACTGACGATGATCAAGCCGGGCAGGTCATCCAGCATCCATACATGTCGGGAAGCTTTTATCCTGTTCCCCGCAAGAAGTCCTGTGACCCTGATGGCAAAAGCGGCTATGGCCAGAACGAGAATGAGAAGCCAGTGAGAACTGGTCATTGCAGAACACCCTTGGCCTGCCGGATCAGGTGTGCAGCAAGCAGCCCACACAAGGTACCGACAACAATGGCGTAGGCCTTGGGAAGCCCACAACCTATCGCGGTGACTGCCGCGCCAAACGCGACCACCCACGACAACGCATTTGCTTGCCCCGGCCACAATCCTCTCGCCATGGCGATGAAGGCTGCGGTGAAAGCAAATCCTAGACCAAACCTTTCCAGATCGGGTAGGAGCATCCCGACCAAGGCACCGGAGGCTGTGGAAACTGTCCAGACGCTAATCATGACCAGACCTGATCCGATCAGGAACGACGCTCCGATGTCTTTTGACTTCACCCGCTCCGACATCGTGAGCGCCCAATTCTCATCACCGGTGATGTGGATCGCGATCAGCTTTGCCCGAAGGGGCAGAGAGGCTAGAACATCCGACAAGGACGCAACGATCCCAATATAGCGCAGGTTGAGGGCAGCGCCTGCAAGCGCAGCTCCAAAAACCGCTGATGCATCGGCATATTGTTCGACGGCGACGATCTGCGATGAACCGGCGTGAACGGCCGCGCTCATCAAGCCAATGCTCCACCATGAGAAGCCTACCTGGGCTGCCAGCAAGCCAAATGCAAAGCCATAGATTGCAGCCCCGACGGCAAGCGGAATGATTGCGATAGCCCCGTGTTTCATGAAGCCGAAGATAGACAGCTCTGGCAATATGAAATAGTGACAATATGATGTATTTATGATCGGGTTAGGTCGAAAAATCAGCAAAGGTGATACGTACACATCATGGATGCGATTGATAAGAATTTGCTCAGAGCCGTACAGCAAAATGTGAAGCTCTCGATTCAAGAACTATCGGAAAAATCCGGGATTTCTACCGCATCCGTGCAGCGACGCTTGAAAGCGTTACGCGACGCCGAAGTGATTCAGCAGGAAGTTGCGGTTCTTGATCCCAAGAAGGTTGGTCTGGGTGTGACCGCAATTGTCGCTGTGGAATTGGAACGAGATAGGCTTGACCATATTGACGCATTCAAGCGGAAGGCCCGCCACGATCAGCAGGTTACGCATTTCTACTGCATCGCCGGGGATGCAGATTTTCTGATGATCGTGATGGCCAAGGATATTGAAGACTACGAGGCCTTTACCCACCGTTTCTTCTTTGCCGACAAGAATGTACGCAAATTCAGGACTTCTATTGTGGTCTCAACGGAGAAAGCGACGCTTGAGATCCCCATCTGATGACGCATTGCAGACAGCCGCTGTACCGCAAAAATTCGTGCAGGTCGATATTTGCACCGTTGAGGCAATGACGAAATTGCAATTCCGCTTGCAAAACTAAGCTAACGATATCTCTCTGCGGACCGCCCGGGAAATCCCATGGCGTTCCAAGCGATATTCTGAAGGCCCTTCAACGGTCGGCGTTTCCCTTGCACACCATGTCAAGCAGCGTTCTCAAACCAGCGACGTGTTACCTCATCAGCCGGCAACAGCGTCTCGATCCGAAGATCATCAAGCATGGCATCCATGCTCATCCCTATGGTCGCGATCAGCGAGAACAGGCGCAAACGCGCCCCATCGATCAGGAATTCGATAGAGAGCACCGGGGCCGGATGCTCATTCGGGCGGTGTGCGATTGCGTCGGCCACCCCGGGAAGTGACTTGAGTTGCTCTACCAAGGCTTTGCCTTCGCTATCATGCGGGCGGCGTGCGACCTCGAGGTCTAGGAGCCGGAACAATGACCTTGTGACGTCCTCCCAGTTCACGATGTTGTCACGCAGCCTCCCGGGTGACATGACATCCAGGAGGACATTTGGCTGACCGGTTCCACCCGCGACCGCGAAGAATCGCAGCGCACTCTTGTTGGCCTTTTGCAGGGTCCAAACGCGGTCGATGGAGATCGCCGGATAAGGGTCATGCCCTTTGAGCACGTGGTCAATTGAGATGTCCACGGCCATCCGTACCTCGGCATTCCAGCTTGCATCAGCACCCTGTGGCGCAAAGCCCGCGGAAACCAACATGAGATCGTGCTCAGCAGCAGGCATCTCAAGGGCTTCGCATATCTGCCGCACCGCATAGCGGCTGGGCTTTGACCGGCCCGTCTCAAGAAAGCTGATATGGCGTTGCGACAGGCCAGCCTCCATGGCCAAATCCAGTTGGCTGATGTGTCGCCTGCTGCGCCAGGACTTCAGCAGCGCGCCGAACCCGTCCTGGGGTCTGTTCATTGTGAATGTCATTCCCTGTTATCGCATCTCGCGGCCCGTCATTCTATTACATCCGGCGTAATTGAGATGAACCCAGACGCGTGAGATGGATGCCGCGAACACACATGTGAGGAGCAACCATCATGACCGCGACATCAACTGCGCGCCTCTTTCTAAAGCTCAACAGCCAATACTCCGCGTTATGTGGGGTCGTCTTGGTTTTTGCCGCGGGGATGCTCGCGCCGCATTTATTCGCCAATCCTGTCGACTGGGCACCTTTGGGACTGCGTAGCTTGGGTGTCGGTTTGCTTGGTTTCGCGGCGGCGCTGTATTTGCTGGCCAAGAACAAGTTCATCACGAAGGGCGCGGTCATTGAAATCGTTGTGCTCGACGGCCTTTGGGTCTTGGGCAGTGTCGTTCTTGTCGCATTCTTCGCAAACATCTTCACGACCACGGGGATCGCGGTTGTCACCCTTGTCGCGATGGTTGTGGCCTTTTTCGCTGTGATGCAGCACGCCGCAAGTTCAAAAATCGAGCAGCCCATTCCCGTGGTTGACGTACGCCTTGAGGATGGAACCCTCATCGCGACGGTCAAACGCACCGTGAACGCGCCGACCAAGGCCGTTTGGGACGTGATGACGGATCACCCTGCTTATGCCGAGGTCGCCGACAACATCTCAAAAGTCGAAGTCCTGTCAGGCGAGGGTTTGGGTATGAAGCGCCGGTGCTATGGGCCAAAAGGCGAGAGCTGGGAGGAGACATGCGACCTTTTTGAGCCCGGACAATCCTATGGCTTCGTCATTCATACAGAGGCAGAGGATTACCCCTATCCCTTCGCAGAATTGTCCGGTCGATGGCGCGTTGAGCCACGTCAATCGGGATCTGAATTCGACATTAGAATTGTCGCCAAACCGAAGGGAAATGCCTTGGCAAGATGGCTGTTTGTCATGATGGCGAAACAGCAGTTCAAAACCATTCTGATCGACCTTGCGGATGCCTGGGCAGCGCGCATGGAAAACGAGCGACGGACCTAATATAAAAGTGCATGTGGGCGCACTCGTGCGCGCCGCCACCCAGTACTCGCGCCACACAAAATGATGAGATCGCTGCATGCCGATGCCCTGGACATATCACCATGCGACAAAGGAATTCAGGTCCTTCCTATCGGATGCCAAGGAGCGGATGAGCCTTGTGTCCGACAACAGTACCTACACCGCCGTCGACGCTGTGTTTCAGGTCTTCCGACGGCGCTTGACACCCAAGCAGGTGATCGCCTTTGCCGACATCCTGCCGTCCATCCTGCGCGCCATCTTTGTCTACCGTTGGGATCCGGAAGCGCGCCAGGTGCCCTTTGCCAGCGTGGAAGAACACACGCGCGAGGCGCAGGCCATTCGCAAAGATCATAATCTCACCCCAGACAACGCCATCGAAGCCACCGCCTGGGCTCTGCGCAGGCATGTGAATCAACATGACCTGGATCGTGTTCTGGCTCAGTTACCGCAGGGCGCTATTCGCTTTTGGGAGGTTGACGTCTCAGACCCCAAGGAATTGGAACAACGCATTATCTGAAGCCATCGCTAGGGTTTCAAACCCGCGCAGAAACAAGGGGGCACTTGCACGATTGGCACCACCACCGTGGGACCCAATGATCTTTTCAGCGCGATAAAACTATATGATGCGCTATCAGGATCCACTAGCATTCACCCTCTCCGGCGGCGCGGATCGATGGCTGCTAGGGGGTGATTTCCGGATGAAGGGGCACTCTGTGTGGCACAACCTTTAACGGCGAGTTGGCGATCGCAGGAAACGGTGCGATGGTCGTATTGAAGAGGCTCTCAAGAAAGGGCTTGAGTGTTTTGCACGCCAAATACCTGGAAGCCAGTGGGATGGATGCGAGACCACCGGGAGCCCGGGCAGATCAGAGGTTCTATGGCGCCTATTTTCATGATCTGAATACGAATAAGCTCAACGCTTGCGTGCCCGCGCCATGAGGGAAACCACCATGAAGGCAAAACGTATGAAGCCACACATCGTCTTCGCGCGGTTGAACACAATATCGCCTTACGAGATTGCCGCGCACATGTCTGACCCATGCGTCGCCGAACACATGCCTCTTCTCACATCGGCATGGGACGAGACAGCAGCCAATGAATTTATAACCATGAAGGAACAGCATTGGCGCCGCGACGGGCTGGGGCATTGGGCGATATTGGTGGATGACGCGTATGCGGGCTGGGGAGGGTTTCAGAAAGAGGGCGATGAATGGGACTTTGGCCTGGTGCTGAAGCCCAGCTTCTTCGGTCTCGGTATGCGCATTACCGCTAAGGCGATCACTTTCGCGCAAGAAGATGAACGTATCCCCTTCGTAACTTTTCTTCTGCCTCCGTCCCGAACAAATTTGAGCGCCTTGAAGCGGCTTGGGGCCGAGTATGTCGGTCGGGTGACGCATGAAGGCGCTGATTTTCTGAAGTACCGGCTTGAGACCGAATGAATGGTTTCCCGCAAGATCGATAGTTGAGCGAAAACGAAGCTGTCGAGGAGCAGGCCCGTGTCTGCGACGCGTGACGCAACCGCCGTCAGATGAAGATCGGCTGGGCTATGCCTCTGCTCTACCGCGCGGGTTTGAAACTCTTGATCATGCTGGATGCGAGGAAAATCAATGCCGCGACGCAAACGATGGATGGCCCCGCTGGTGTGTCAAAAACATAGGCCGCGCGCAGACCAGTGACGGCCGACAACGTCCCGATGACACCCGCAGCGATGGCCATGCCCTCAGGGGTCCTTGACAGGGGGCGGGCAGCGGCTGCGGGGATGATCAGCATGGCAGCGATCAGCAGAACCCCAACGACTTTGATCGCGACCGCGACGGTGATGGCCAGTGCCAGGGTCAATACAAGTTGTTCGCGCTTGGGGTCGATCCCGCTTGCGTGCGCCAGATCTTCGTTCAGTGTTGAGGTCAACAGGGCTGACCAGCGCCAGCCGACCAAAGCAACGACAAGGGCAGCGCCGCCCCATATGACCGCGAGGTCCCCGCGCGAGACGGCGAGAATGTCGCCGAAGAGATAGGCCATCAGGTCGATCCGCACGCCGGAGATGAAGGACACTGCGACAAGCCCGAAGGCGAGTGCCGAATGTGCGAGCACCCCCAGCAATGTGTCCATTGCGTACCCCCGACCGGATAAGACACTGACCGTAAGCGCCATCAGCAAGGCCACAGCCATCGTCCCGATGAAGATCGACATCGAAAACGCCAGCGACAGCGCAACGCCCAGAATTGCGGCATGGGCAGTGGCATCGCCAAAGTAGGCCATGCGCCGCCAGACCACGAAACACCCCAAGGGTGCGGCAGCAATTGCCACGCCAATCCCGGCCAGAGCGGCACGCACCATAAAGTCATCAAGCATTACTCAGCGGCCTCAGTGTGGTCGTGGGTGTGATCGCCATGATCATGCCCATGGTCGTGTTCATGCCGGTAGAGAGCCAATGCGCCGCCGGTGCCGGTCCCGAACAGGGCGCGATACTCCGGGGCGGATGCGACAACCGCCGGTGTGCCTTCGCAGCAGACATGGCCGTTGAGGCAAATCACGCGGTCAGAGGCACTCATCACCACATGTAGTTCGTGGCTGATCATGAGGACGGCGCAGCCTGTATCCTGCCGCACGCTCTCGATCTGTTGGTAAAAGGAGGCCGAACCACGTTGATCCAACCCCTGCGTCGCTTCATCTAGCAACAGCAGATCAGGCTTCCCGATCAGTGCACGCGCCAGCAACACCCGTTGAAACTGCCCGCCCGACAGCTGCGACAGTTGCGCACCGGAAAGGTCAGGCACCCCTGCCTGTGTCAACGCCTGTTGGATGTCTGCGGCTGCGACGCCCCCCGGCAGCTTCAGGAATCTCGAAACGGTAATCGGCAGCGTTTCATCAATATGCAGCTTTTGGGGAACGTAGCCGACTTTCACCCCATTGCCGCGCGTGACCTGGCCCCGGAACGGCTTCACCGCGCCGATAATCGCGCGTAACAGGCTGGTTTTGCCTGATCCGTTCGGGCCAACAATTGTGACGATCTCACCGGGTTCGACACAGAGCGATACATGGGACAAGACGGTCCTTGCACCATAACGGACGCTGAGGTCTTCCACCCGAACAAGGCTCATACGTCGGCCTTATCGACACAGGCAGGGCAAACGCCCTCGGCTTCAACAACCGTGCGCTCAATGCGAAAGCCGGTCGCGCGGGCGGCATCACCCAACGCCCCGCGTGCCGGGGATGATTGCGTTTCTGCGACGGCATCGCACAACCGGCAAATCATAAACGCAGGCGCATGAGAGTGACTTGGATGGGCACAGGCGATAAATGCATTCAGCCGCTCAATCTTATGAGCCAGCCCATTCACGACAAGAAAATCAAGCGCGCGATAGGCCACGGGCGGCTGCGATCCAAATCCTTCCTCACGTAGTCGATCCAGAATCGCATAGGCACCAAGTGCGCGATGCTCCTGCAACAAAATCTCCAACACCTTGCGACGCACAGGCGTAAAGCGGAGCCCCTCAGTCGCACATCGGGCCTCGGCCGCGGCAAGCGTATCGCTCACACATGCCGCGTGATCATGATGCGCAAACCCAAGCGGGCCGTCGTCAGTATCGCCGTTTTTGGAGTCACTTGTCATGTTATCACATTTTGTCTATCCAGTGCGAAATGTTATACAATCACATGGAGACTTCGATGTCCAGAAAGCGTCTTGCCCTCTCTCTGACGGTCACATTGATGGGAGGAGCCGCTTTCGCAGAGGTGCCTCAGGTCGCTGTTGATATTGCCCCCGTGCACTCATTGGTCGCACGGGTCATGGAGGGTGTCGGAACGCCAGATCTGATCGTTCAACCGGGTGCCAGCCCGCATGAATATAGTTTGCGCCCCTCTGAAGCGAAGGCGCTGCAGGACGCCGATCTGGTATTTTGGATTGGCTCTGGTCTGACGCCATGGCTGACGGATACGATTGCAACGCTGGCGCCAGATGCTGCCGTGACCGCATTGCTGGAAGCGGATGGCACGATTGAATTAGAGTTCCGGGAAAACGCATTGTTCGAGGCGCATGACCACGAAGAACATGGTGACGAAGATCACGCGGACCATGAGGACGACCACAAAGACCATGACGATCACGCTGACGAAGCACATAACGACCACGATGAAAAACACGACGATCATGCCGGCGAAGAGGCAGGACATGACGACCATGATCATGAAGATGAGGTAGCCGGGCACGAAGGACATGACCACGGCGCGCATGATCCACATGCATGGCTTTCACCGAAAAATGCGATGACCTGGCTGAATGTGATTGCCGGTCAATTGTCCGCCGCTGACCCTGACAACGCCGGTACCTATTTTGCGAATGCCGCCGCAGGCCGTACCGAGATCGAAACCCTGATTGACGAAGTGAAGGCAACTCTGGAGCCGGTGCGCAAAGGACAGTTCATCGTTTTTCACGACGCCTACCAGTACTTTGAAACGGACTTCGACTTTCCCGCCGCCGGTGCAATCTCTTTGAGCGACGCGTCCGATCCGAGCCCGGCACGGATTGCCGAAATTCAAGCGCGGATCGCTGAGGAGAGCATCGACTGCGTTCTGGCAGAGCCACAGTTCAACCCTGGTCTCGTGGCCACAGTTCTGGATGGCACAGAGGCTAAAACAGGGATACTTGATCCCCTGGGCTCTGATCTGGAACCGGGATCGGCGCTTTACCCCCAACTTATCGGGAATCTTTCAGCGGCCCTCGCGGATTGTATGTGATCGCATAAGCCCTCCAGAGGCCCTGAAGCTAAATCTGGGGTGTGATGGCGGCGTATTACGCATCTAATGGAGTGTGTGCTTGCTTGCGGTGTCTTGTGAGACGGGGCCAGTACACATCCGCTTGTAGGGGGGCGATACAAGATCGGCATTCATAAAGATATGCGACACACTCTCCCTTCACGTTAAGAGCGTCGGCATCCATCATCTTGCCTCTTCTAGTGTCGGCCTTGCCTTAAACCCACCGCATATCCGGACGTATGCCATAGCTGCGTCTGTTGCCTTCATGTTTTTCCTCAGTTTGTCAGCCCGGCAATGGCAAGCCCAATGCTCGCGGTGCGGGCAGCTTCTTCATCGCAGTGTGGTGGATCGGGGTCGCCGGGTCTGCGCATTGCCATCCAGACCAGCATTTCCAGTGCCGCGCGCGAAGCCGCAGCAATATCGAGATCACGCCGGACATGACCTGACCTGGCGAGACGATCAATGCAGGCTTCGAAATCCCTGAAAAACAATCTGCGCTGACCCTTTGTATAGAGCCGTTCAAGTAATGCGGTCTCCTTGGAACACTTGTCTAGCAAGGCGATAAGCTGGTGCTCGCGCCTGAGCATGTCATAGGTCTCGGACAAGACTGCCGACAGCACGTCAGGGCTCGGCGGTGCGTGCAGCGCGGCCTTCAGCGCTGGCCAATCCAGCCTTTCGTCAAGGGCGCGCGTCGCAGCTTTCTTCAACCGCGCCGCACTGAACTTCACGGGCTTTCCGGCGTCCGGTAGATCGAACCGCGCCGCGTAGAGAAGTGCGAGTTCGATCAGCGCTTCTTTCTCAGCGACATAGACATAAATCGTCCCCGCCGCGACATCAGCGGCGCGCGCGACATCAGCGACCTGGGTCAACCGCGGCCCGTTGGTCGCCAGCACATGGCGCGCCGCACGGGCGATGGCCTTAAGCTTCGCCGGGCTTCGCTGGGGGCCCCGACGACTTGAAGATTTTTTTATTTTCTGCTTATTATGAATGAATGATTCGCTCATTATTTAGGAGTGCCTGAAAGTGATCGCGCTGTCCAGTCCCCCGCGTCGAAATGATGTCGATACGCTGCGCGCCGTGGTGGTATTGCTTCTGGTCCCCTTTCATACAGCCCGGCTTTTTGATGCTGAGGTCTGGCATATGAAAGACATGAACGCGCCATACTGGGTCGCAGACTTTCTGATCCGATCTCTCAATGTCGCGCAAATGTCGCTTCTTTTCCTGCTTGCAGGGATGAGCGCGGCTTGGGCCTTGGAGCGCCGCAGTCGGGTGGCATTTTTGCAAGAACGTTTCGCCCGGCTCATCGTGCCACTGCTGATCGGCACTGTGGTGTTGGTTGCGCCGCAGGTTTGGCTGGAACGGATCACGCCCGATGTGCCACTTCGGATGAGCCCGATCGACCACGAAGGTGGCCATTGGGCTTTCATGGTTACCTATTTTCGCTGCTGTTATCCCGCGGCCAATTTCTCGTGGCATCACTTGTGGTTCCTGCCTTACCTCTTCACGTATTGCCTGCCGCTGGCTCTTCTCGGCAATGCCGCTGTTGCTCAGCGACTTGCCCGATGGATAACCAAAGCGCCTTGGCGGCTGTTCCTGCCGGGCCTGATCCTGATTGGAATCGAGGCCGCGCTGCGCCCATCCTTCCCCAGTACGCACAACCTTGTCTGGGACTGGGCCAACCACGCGCATTACGGTTTTCTGGTGCTCTTCGGATGGTGGCTCGGGCGCAATCCGGATGTGGAGGCATCGATCTGCGACATCCGGCAGATCGCGCTGTTCTTGGCGGCGGGGTTGGTTGCACTTTGGTTTGCGACCCTGCCAGTGGACGCTGGTGGGTTCGGTATGATTGAAACGTCGCACACCATTCGCCATATGATCCGGTTTGCCGCAGAATGGTGTCTGCTGCTGACCCTGCTGGGTTACGGAAGGATCTTGTTCAGCCGCCCAATTCCAATCCTGAAAGCCTTCGCGCCAATTGCGCTGCCCTTCTATCTGTTTCATCAGACGATCATTGTGCTCCTTGCTTGGCTCTGGCTGGATTGGACTGGAATGCCGCTGCTGAAAGCAACCGCTGTGGCAGTCCTGACGACCATCTTGAGTATCCTGCTTGCCTGGGGCGCGGCGCATTCTTCGGTGACGCGATTGGCAACAGGTTTGCCGTTTCGCCGCAAACCTCGCTTCCCACTGAGGTCCTCAGAGGCGATCTGCATACGTTGGCTGGCAAGATGGTAGGTGTTGGTGATCGGTCCCGCGCTGCCAGCGCAGCTGAAGCAGGAAAGGGCCAAATCACCGGATGTTGTGTCTTGCCCAAAGGCCTGCTTACAGGCGTTTTTTGCCGCCATTTGCTTTGATCTGATTTGCACGTGATTTTGGCTAGAACTGCGCAGCAAGGGTCCGCAGCGGTGCCATTCTGTCTCTCGTCCCAGGCTGTGCGATAATCAGCTAGTGGACAAAGCTGATCTTACCCGACAATAGCTGCGCGTTTCATATGTCACTTCAGACCACCCAACCGAAAATATATCCCGCAGAAAGTGATCCCAGAACCGCAAGCGCGAGATAGAGCAAAAATGGTTTCAGTCTGAGAACCGGCGCAATTGCCATCGCGCCCCAGATGCTGACCACACCACCCGAGACCAAGAACGCCATCGCGGCGCCTTCGGACATGCCATTGTCAATCAAGCCGCGTGTAAGCGGAAGTGCTGCATAACCGTCGATGTAGGCCGGAGCGCCAACAAAAACGGCGGCGGGTATGGCCCACCATTGATCTTCGCCCACATATGCTGCAAGCGCCCCTGGGGTCAGCGCGGCATTGAGGGCATATTCTGCGGCAAATGCAGGGATCAGGCAGATCAGGATGAGCCGCGCGGTTGCCGCGAATTGAGTGCCAAAGGACCGCCGACGCGCTTGCGTTCGCCAGACCCATGGATCGAAAGTCTGAACTGCTCCAAATCTTGCAGCGCTCAACTGGCGCGCCAATCCGTTGTCGCGCAGCGCGTTCAGTGCCCAGGGTGTCTTGGCAAACAGTCCAGTGACCGCGCCCCCGAATAGACCCAAGCCGAAGGCTGCGAGAGTTTTGCCAATTGCGAAGCTGAGGCCGAGAGTTGCAGCCGTTGTCGCGAGCATAGCAGGGTCCGTGATCGGGGATGACAACCAGAATGCCATGATCGGCGCAAGCGGCACGCCTGCCGCCAACAGACCTGCCATCAAGGGCAGAACTGTGACACCGCAGACTGGCGTAATGGCCCCGATCAATGATGCGGCCGCCACTGTGCGGAGCGTCCTGCCCTCGAACGCGCCAGCGATATGCGTGTCGGCTCCGCTGGCGATGATCCATGCCGCAAGAAGAATGCCCGGAATGACGATGGGGGCGACAACAACCAAACCCCATATCACGAATTTGGCGGCATTCATGGCATGTCCCGGCCACGCAAGACCAATGCCTATGAGCGTGAGAAGACACACGCCCCACAGCACCGATTTCTTGTTTGATCGCTGGCGGGAAACTGTCTGATCCGTCATGGTCTACTCCTCTGGCCTTGAAAAATAGCGGCTGGAAAGGCATGTGTGAAACGAATAGTATCAATCTCTGGTATTGGAAAACCGAATGGAAAGCCTTGACAGCGACTTGCTTCGCACCTTTGTCGCCGTGGCTGAGGCGGGAAGCGTCACGGATGGCGCCGCTCGCATTTACCGATCGCAATCCGCCACCAGCCTTCAGATTAAACGCCTCGAAACCATTCTCGGCCGACCCGTTTTTGAAAGGCATGGGCGCGGCGTTGTCTTGAGCGATACGGGCCGTCGGCTGCTGCCCGTCGCGCAAGATGTAACCGCCCGCCTAGACGCAGTGTTGCGGGATATTTCCCAAGACGTCGTGACAGGCAAACTGCGCCTGGGCATCCCAGACGATCATGGACAAGCGAAGCTGACGGAAATCATCGCTGCTTTCACGCGTCATCATCCGAAGGTCGAATTGGATGTGACATGCGCTTTGAGCACGGGATTCCCAACTGCGCTCGACAAAGGATCGCTGGATCTTGCGATTTATGAGGTAGAACGTCCAAAGAAACATGAAGAAGTGCTCTTCGAGGACCCTACATGCTGGATGTCATCCGTGCATCGGGACTTCTCAGCCGAAGAGACCTTGCCGGTGGCCGTGTTCGATCATGCCTGCTGGTGGCGCGACGTCGCAATCGCCGCTCTCAAGGCCCGTGGAAAGCCCTATCGGATCGTTTATTCCAGTCAAAGCGTCTCCGGTGTGATCGCAGCAGTTGATGCCGGGATCGCAATTGGCTTGCTGGGCCGCTCATCGCTTCACCCGGGCCTGTCAATTGTGGGGAAGAGTTTGGGCTTCAAAAGCACGCTGGCCTCGAAGCTTGTGATGGCTGAAAATGGAACGCTGGAGACCGGACCACAGAACGCCATGAAAGCAGCTATCCGCGCCGCGTTTCTCGCGAAGGTCTAGGCGTGTAGCCGTTCGAACGGTCCCAGCGCATTGCGTAACTGGGCATTGATCAAGACAGTTGTCGCACAGGTAGCGAATGGCTGCTTCTCTCTTGATTGCGCGGATCCGATCTCGAACGATCAAGCATCTCTTTTGGATGGATGAAGCGAAGGTTGCAAAGCAGCATGTTTCGGAAGCCAGCACATTTACTAAGCCGGTCATGGTCATTTCTGCTTGGAATAGAGATCTGCTTGGGGTGGCTCACGCCCGTCTGAACATCTGTTGTGTGACACCATTGTCTAGAACCCGGAAGTCATGCAGCGCGTAACACATGAATGCTGAATTCTCCCCAAAGAGCCGCTTTCCTGATCCCACCACAACCGGAAATGTCCAGATACGAAACTCATCGATCAGGTCATTGGCCTGCAGTGTCTGGATCAACCTTGCGCTGCCATGAACCTGCAAAAGCGGCCCGACGTCGGATTTTAGGTTTCGGACCCCCTCCACAATATCGCCTGTGAGCGCATAGGAGTTTTCCCAACTCAACGCATTTGACGAAGACGTCGCCACATGCTTTCGCGCAGAATTCAGTATCTCAGCGACATCAGACTTCGGCGCGGTTGGCCAATGGCTTGCAAAGATGTCGTAGGTCTTGCGACCGAACAGAATATCATAGGGCGCTGACATTGCTGTCCGCGCTACTTCGGGCATCACCTCTTCCCAATATGGCGCGGCCCATCCGCCACGCGCGAAGCCGCCGGATGTGTCCTCCTCCGGTGCGCTTGGCGCCTGCATGACCCCGTCGAGGGTCACAAATGAAAGAACTGCAAGCTCGCGCATTTCAACCCCGCGCGCTGGTCATAGACCGGGCCAGTGCGTCCAATTTGTCAAAGGCCTGGTTCCATCCACCTGCGCCAGCCGTGCCTTCGGCGACGCCAACATGGACGATGACCATCCGCGTTTTCTCACCAACGTCACTCAGCTCAACGATGACCTCAGTAATGTCAGGAAAGTTGTCCGGCATTCCCATGGTTTGAGGTGGGATCAGCGTGCCATCCGCGTCACACATGCTTTCGGTGTAGACGAGACGTCGGGGCGCGCTGACTTCCTTGTAGACGCCGGTAAACCACATTTCCATCTGTCGTTCTGGCGTCTGCATCGACATGCAGATTTTACGGGTGCCGCCGACGGTTACATCCATCTCGGCAGTTGGGACAGACATGCCATTTGGTCCGTACCATTGCTTGAACAAGACCGGGTCAGTCCACATCCGCCACACCATATCGATTGTGGCGTCAAATTCCCGTTCAATCCGAACCCATTCTTGTACGTCATTCATGACTGCGTTCCCTTCGTATCGTTGAGCAGCGTCTCCATTACGTCAAAGCGCGCTTCCCAGATGTGTCTGTATTGATCTGTCCAACGCGCGATGTCCTGGAGCGGTCGCGTGTCAATCGTGCACGGGCGGAATTGAGCGTCTTTCCCGCGTGTGATCAGCCCGGCGTCCTCCAATACACGAATGTGTTTGGAGATTGCTGGGAGCGACATGTCAAAGGGCTCAGCCAGGTCATTTACCGTGGCTGTGCCTTTGACCAACTGCGCCAAAATAGCCCGCCTTGTGGGGTGTGCTAAAGCGGAGAACACCGCATCCAGCTTATCACTTTCATCCATAGGATTATTATTAAACTAGTGCGTTAATTAATCAAGAGGTTTAATATCGGTAATAAGAATACAGTCAGTGGTAGCCATGGACGATGCCATTGGGATGAGGGCGCCTTGCGTTTGGGTCGGGCCTGTCGCCCGGTCGCTTTGACGGAGCAATCAAGCGTTTGTTTGCGTCATCAATGTATCTGAAAAGCTTAGGTAGCTTTATGCCCCAACGCTGGTTTTTTGCTTTGCCAGGTTTTGAATGAGGGCCCCAACGGTCATGAACTGATCGCTCAGCGGGCTTGCTTTTCGCCAGATCATGCCAATTGTGCGCGACGGCACCGGCTTTGAGAAGCGCGCGACACAAACGTCCGCCGATCGGGTTTCATAGGGCAAGGCCATCTCTGGGATCAGCGTGGCACCGATCCCGGCACCCACCAGTTGGACAAGCGTGGAGAGCGAGCTGCCCTCCATAATGTGTTTGGGTTTGGCGCCCGAGAGTTCGCAAAAAGACAGCGCCTGATCACGAAAGCAATGGCCTTCTTCGAGAAGCAGCAGTTGCATCGTTTTAAGTGTGGCCGCGTTGGGAACCGGCATGTCTGCTTCAATGCTGGGTCGGACCAGGTAGAATTCCTCCTTGAACAACGCAAACTCGCGTAGGGAAGGCTCGGATATGGGCAATGCCACGATCGCCACATCAAGGTTGGAGGACATCAGGTTTTCAAGCAATGATTGTGTCACGGACTCGCGCGGTTGAAGCTCAAGATCGGGAAAGTACGTGTTGAGGGTCTGAATAATGCCGGGGAGCAGATAGGGGGCCGCGGTTGGAATGATGCCGAGCCGCAGGCGACCGGTCAGCCCGTCTTTGGAGGAGCGCACGAGTTCTTCCAAGTCATCCACACGGACGAGGATGTCCTGTATTCGGCCCAGGAAATCTTCGCCAAGCGTGGTCAGGTGCATTTTGCGCCCGGTGCGTTCAACCAATTGCCCACCAAGCATCGCCTCCAGCTCTTTCATCTGAAGAGACAACGCGGGCTGCGAAATCGCACAGGCTTCCGCCGCCCGCCCAAAATGCAGATGCGTCGCCAGCGATTTGAAGTAACGCATGTGCTTGAGCGTCAGACCGATCATAAGCCTTACTTATCGTTTTGTTTTGGAGATTCAATTGGAATAAATGTTCCTGCCAGCGTAAATGTGTCCCATCGGAAATCACCCAAAAATACAGGAGAGCACAATGGACGGAAGCCACGTACCCCCCGGAACCGGCTGCCCAGTGATGCACGGCGGCAATACCGGTATGGATAACGCAGTGACCAAATGGTGGCCGGATGCGTTGAACCTCGACATTCTGCACCAGCACGACACGCGCACCAATCCTATGGATGCAGACTATGATCATCGCGAGGCGGTCAAGGCGCTGGACCATGAGGCCGTTAAGGCAGACGTTCACGCCCTGATGCGTGACAGCCAGGACTGGTGGCCTGCGGATTGGGGCCACTATGGTGGCTTGATGATCCGTCTGGCATGGCACGCCGCCGGGTCTTACAGGATGGGCGATGGCCGTGGCGGGGCAGGCTCTGGCAACATTCGTTTCGCGCCGCTGAACTCCTGGCCGGATAATGCCAGCCTCGACAAGGCGCGGCGTCTCTTGTGGCCCGCGAAGAAGAAATACGGCAACGCGCTCTCCTGGGCCGATCTGATCATCTTGTCCGGCAATATTGCCTATGAATCCATGGGGCTGAAAACCTTTGGTTTTGGTTTTGGCCGTCAGGACATCTGGGGTCCCGAGAAGGACGTCTACTGGGGGTCCGAGAACGAATGGCTTGCGCCGTCCGAGAAGCGGTACGGGGATCTGGAAACACCATCGACGATGGAGAACCCGCTGGCCGCCGTTCATATGGGGCTGATCTACGTCAATCCCGAGGGCGTCAACGGCAACCCCGATCCGGCTCGGACAGCGCTGCACGTGCGTGAAACCTTCGCACGGATGGCGATGAACGATGAGGAAACCGCAGCACTGACATGCGGCGGTCACACTGTTGGCAAGGCCCACGGCGGCGGTGCGCACGATCAGATCGGAGCGGAGCCGGAAGGCTGCCCGGTGCATGCGCAAGGCCTTGGCTGGTCGAACCCCGGCCATGACGGCAAAGCGACAAACGCATTCACATCCGGCATCGAGGGCGCTTGGACCAAAGAGCCGACGAAGTGGGACATGGGGTACTTCGACTACCTGTTTGACTACGAATGGGAGCTGACAAAATCCGCCGCCGGTGCCAATCAGTGGCAGCCCGTGAACATGCCGGAAAACGAAATGCCGGTTGATGCGACCGATCTTTCGAAGCATGTGAAGCCGATGATGACGGACGCCGACATGGCCATGAAGGTCGATCCGATCTACAACGAAATCTGCCAGCGTTTCCGTGCGGATCCTGACTATTTTGCCGATGCGTTCGGGCGGGCGTGGTTCAAACTGACCCACCGCGACATGGGCCCACGCGCTAACTATCTTGGCCCGGACGTCCCCGCGGAAGATCTGATCTGGCAGGACCCGATCCCGGCTGGGTCTACCTCTTATGACGTGGACGCGGTCAAAGCGAAAATCGCGGCAAGCGGCCTGTCTGCATCCGATATGATCGCAACCGCATGGGACAGCGCGCGCACGTTCCGTGGCTCGGACAAACGCGGTGGCGCAAACGGTGCACGTATCCGTCTGGCTCCGCAGAAAGACTGGGCGGGCAATGAGCCGGAGCGTCTGGCGACAGTGCTTGGCGCGCTGGAACCCATCGCGGCCAACAGCGGCGCGTCGATCGCGGATGTGATCGTGCTAGCGGGCAATGTCGGTTTGGAGCACTCGATCAAAGCTGCAGGTTTTGATGTGGCCGTGCCCTTCACCGCCGGGCGTGGCGATGCCACCGACGCACAGACAGACGCGGACAGCTTCTCGGTGCTTGAGCCCTTGGCGGACGGCTTCCGCAACTGGCAGAAAGAAGCCTATGCGGTGTCTCCGGAAGCCATGATGCTGGACCGGGCGCAACTCTTGGGCCTGACGGCTGCTGAAATGACCGTTTTGGTTGGCGGCATGCGTGTTCTTGGGGCAAACCATGGTGGTTCGTCGCATGGTGTGTTCACTGATCGGCCCGGCACGCTGAGCACCGACTTCTTTGTCAACCTGACGGATATGGCCCTGTCCTGGAGCCCTGCCGAGGATGGCACCTATACGTTGAATGATCGCGCAACGGGTGATGTGAAGTTCACAGCAACAAGCGCGGATCTGGTGTTCGGATCCAATTCGATCCTGCGCGGATATGCGGAAGTCTATGCACAAGATGACAATGCGGAAAAATTCGTACGTGATTTTGTGGCCGCCTGGACCAAAGTGATGATGAACGATCGCTTTGATCTGTTGAGCTAAACAGGATCGGGCACAGCACTTGGCGTGCTGTGCCCATCACACCTCCAAAAATCGGGGAAGCCCAACGTCCCGCCTGCGGTGGGCTCCCTTCCCTTTGTGTCTGCTACAGCCTTCGCGGGTGGACATATCGCAATCGCGCAGGACCCACCCCATCTTCACAGTTTGATGACACGATCAAGACCTATGCGGTCAATGAATGCACTGTCATGGCTAACGACAAGCAGCGCCCCGTCGTAGCCACGTAAGGCGGCTTCCAAGGTCTCCGTCGCCTCTATGTCGAGATGATTGCTTGGTTCATCCAGGAGAAGAAGTTGGGGCGGCTTATTGCGCCCTAATACGCATGCAAGGCCGGCCCGCAGCCGCTGGCCACCGCTGAGCGTTCCGACGATCTGGTTTGCCGCCCCTCCCCGGAACAGGAAGCGGGCAAGAACGGCGCGATGCTCGTTCTCACTGGCGTCGGGGTCCAGGCGCGCGAAATTGTCAAGGACGGTCTCGTTGGGGTCGAGTATGCCGATGTCCTGGTCAAGCAGTTCCGCCGAGACGTGAAGGGAAACCGATCCGTGCCACGGCTTCAACGCGCCCATGATGCAGGAAAGAAGTGTTGATTTGCCTGCGCCATTGGCACCTTCGACAAGCAGGCGCTCCGGGCCACGGACCCTCAGTGATACGCTTTTCAGAATGGGGTAGCGCGGGTCATAGCCGACTGACAAATCCACCACGTCCAAAACATGTCGGCGCGACACAAGCCCGCAGGTTGGCACATCGATGCGCAGCGGTTCCAGGGCCTCGACCTTTTCCCGCGCTTCTTCCATCGCTTTGGCCGCATCGGCCACACGGCTGTCTTGCATACGCGCCGTAGCGCCACCTGAGTTCTCGCTGCGTTCTTTGCGCGCGTCGAGAAGGATTTTTGGTTGTCCGCCAGATGCCCGCAGTTTCCGCCCCTGACGATCTGTCCGTGCCTTGCGCTCGGCAACCACTTGCGCTTGCTTCCTGCTCTCAGTCCAGACGCGTTCCGCATGGGCAAGCTCATGTTCCGCCGCCGCGAGTTCGATGTCCTTCTGTTCACGGTAAGCGTCATAGTTTCCGCCATAACGTTTAGCACCAAGGCCCGTCAGTTCGACGATCGTATCCATTTCGGCGAGCAGGCTGCGGTCATGGCTGGCGACGACCATACCACCTTGCCACGCCCGCAGCGCACCGATCACGTGCTGGCGGCCATCGCGGTCCAGGTGATTGGTCGGTTCGTCAAGCAGAAGCATGTCAGGATCACAGAAGAAAAGCGCCGCGAGGCTCGCACGTGTTCGCTGGCCGCCGGACAACTCGCTGACCGGCACATTGAGGTCGATGTGGTCGAGACCGACACCGGCCAAAGCACGCTTCAGGCGATCTTCCAGCGTCCAGTCGGCCGCCGCAAGATCATCCTCAGTTGCCTCGCCGTCGGCTGCACGTGTCAGGATCGCAAGCTGGGCGCCTACGCCGAACAGGTCTGCGATCCTGTCATCTGGGCGATGTTCCGGGTTCTGACGAAGAAGCCCGACGACGGCCGGCCGCGTGATCGATCCTGAAGCTGGTTCGGCCTCGCCCGCCATCAGGCGCAGCAGGGTCGTTTTTCCGATCCCATTACGCCCGACGAGACCCGTGCGTTCGGGGCCAAAAGTGGCATCAATATCGGAAAGGATCAGGTTACCGGCGGGAGTGGCCCAACTGAGGTTGGCCAAGACGATGGAAGACATGGGTACAGCTCGACATTAGAGAAACCTTGAGGGTTCAAGCGGCGAGCGTGTGATCCATTATTCCAATCCTTGGCCTGCTGGTCTCAAAGAAATAGTAATTTTCGACGAATGTCGCAACCATCTGGAACAAATGCAGCGAACCTTTGCGTGAGTACGGCAAGGGTCGACTTTTGTCCCATGGCTTTGCGGCCCACAGTACGGGCCTCTTTGACGCGCCAACATATGTCGATGTGCCGAAAATATGGAACCGTAGCTTATCGTATCGATCACAGATCGAAATCTTTGCTTGGGTGCTTTCAAAAAGGTCAAATGGCGGGCGGCAAGGCACCTTAATTCAATCTGTTGGGAGGTTGGGGGCTTTACAGCAATTGGATGTTTCAAAGATGCAGGGCATTGCAGCGCAACCCACTACGGAGCGACATCTACGCCCTCGAACAACAAGGCTTTCTTCAGTTTTGCGTCTCGGCGACACAGGGTGAAATCTTCTTCGGTGAGGCGTCCCTCGGGCGCACCCGCAATTTCAAAATGCCCAAATTCGTCATCTCCGCTGACCAGCGCCACTAGAGGCCGACCGCCTGACTGCTGCTTCATCGACGGCTTGATGTAGCGAATGGCGGCTCCGATACGTCGATCATCCGTGGCGTTGGGGCCGGAACTGTGAAACAAATGTCCATGATGCATGGAGGCCTGCCCGGGCTGCAGTTCGGCGGCGACGGCCTCATCCTCATTCACGTCCACTGCGATTTCCTGACCGCGCGACAACAGATTGTCATCGGCGAAGGTGTCCACATGCGGAACGATCTGTTCGTGGTGGCTGCCGGGCACAAATTTCATACACCCGCTTTCGACCGTCGCTGGTGACAAGGCAAACCACAGCGTTGTTTCTTCGGCGTCATCGAGCCCCCAATACGTCAGATCCTGATGCCAGGACACGATTTTGGGCGAGCGCGCCTCTTTGATGAACAGGGCGGCACTCCACACCATGAGATCAGGACCCAGTGCAGCAGAAGCTGCGGAAATCAGCGCGTCGTGACGGATCAGCCGGTCGAATGACGGCAGCACTCGATCTGGATAGCTGTAGAGCAGCGCCAGTTTTTCGGGATCACCCGCCAGTTCGGCTTCGGCCTTTTCCAAGTCGAGGCGCAAGGCATGTGCCGCGTCGGGGTCCACAATATCGATCGGGGCGATGAAGCCATCCCGCTCATAGGTTTCAGCCATGCTTTGAGCGTCGGTCGGCATCACGTGAGCCTGTGTCATTTTATCGATCCCTGTGTTGAGCCACTGTTTCCTGCCAGTTTCGCCAGATTGTATAAATCTGTAAAATGGGTTTTATTTGCATTCAGTCATCGATTTCATGGATACTTAAAATGCGCCTGAATGGGTTCGATCTGAACCAGATTATCTGCCTTGATGCGCTGCTGAGTGAGCGAAACGTCACCCGTGCCGCGGAGCGGGTATATCTCAGCCAGTCGGCTCTGAGTACGGTGTTGGCCCAGCTGCGCAAACACTTCGACGACCCTTTGCTGGTGCGCTCGGGTCGGTCGCTGGTCCTGACGCCCTTCGCCAAAACGCTGGTGGCGCCGCTGCGGGAGGTGCTGGGAAAGGCGCAGGTCTTTTCAGCGATGCGGCCCAACGCAACTACGGATGTCATCGATCGCGAGCTCAAGATCGTGGCGTCAGATTATTCCATGTCCAGTTTTCTGGCCGATGCGATCAGGGACAGCGCGGCCAACCAGCCCAAGCTGCGCTTTGATATCCTTCCGCTATCGGAACGTTCGGCCCAACTGCTCAGTGCCGGAGAAATTGACCTGATGTTCGCGGGTCAGGTGCTGGATGTCGGTGTGCCGCCAAATACATCCCTGTTCGAGGATCATTTTGTCTGTTTGGCGTGTAGCGAGACCTTTGCCGCAACAGAACAGATATCTCAGTCCGAGTATCTGGCACAAACCCATGTGGTCGTCCGTTATTTTGATCACCAACTGGCCTTTGAAGACGAAGATGCGTTGCGCAAGGCAGGCCTCAGGCGCGCGCGGCATATTTCAGTGTGGTCCCATTCCATGGTGCCGTCATTGGTTTGCGGAACATCGATGATCGCGACGGTTCCGTCGCGTATCGCCCATCAGATTGCCCAGCGTTGGCCCGTCAGGATATTCCCGTTCCCAGTAGAGAGTGAGCCCATTCGCGTTTTCGCTTACTGGCATCCCAGTCGCGACGAAGACATTGTGTTGAAACGGTTTGTTGCGTCGATATCAGAGCGCTGAGCCATCTTCGGAGGCGCCCGCGCCCAATTGCCGCGAGATGTCTTGTCCCGCCTGGATCAACAACCCGATGGACGCCTTGATGTCCGGGCTATTCGATCTGGTTAGCCGTTTCACAAACGGGATTGTCAGCGCCGCAATCGCCTCGCCCGAATAGTTGAAGATCGGTGTTGCGATATTGTGGACCCCGACGATCACCTGCGAGGGGCTGTCGCAATAATTCTGCGCGACGACCTGATCGACCAATGTCTCAAAGAAAGCGATCCTTTCGTCGGTTGCCTCAGGTGAGCGCGCGTAGATGTCCGCGCGACGCCTTTTGCTGGTTTGCGCCAACAAGACGGCGCCCGAGGCCGTATAGACAATGGGAATGCGCGCGCCGAGGCGAACAGAGGTATTGTTGTTACAGGGCGCGTCGGTCTGGGCGATCACGAGGATCTCTGCACCGTGAATAATGGCAAGATGTACGGACTGGTCCAGATCGCTGGCCAGCTTGTCCATCACATGTACCGCAACGGAGTTCAGCCGCTTGATCGGCGGGTGACGATGCGCCAACTCGAACATTTTTTGCGTCAGCGAAAACCGCTCTGTAACGGGGTCGTAGGCCACGTAGTTCCGGTCGGTCAGCACCGCCAGCATCCGAAAAATCTCGCTCAGAGATCGATCCAATGCATTTGCAACCTCGGTTTTCTTCATGCCAGTGCTGCGAGAGGCCAAAAGCTCCAGAATATCAAGGCCCTTGGACAGGGCAGGGGCGCTGTATTTTTCTGTCTTGGGGCCACTTTCCGATATGTTGGATGATGTGGGAATTGGTTCGCCTCCTGGGTCGTTTATCCTGGCGATGCCGCGCTCATGACAGCGCGCTTAGATGCGCCAGAGCCGTTTGGCGTTGCCCTGATAGAGGGCATCACGCTCTGAGTGTGACCAGTCATGTGTCAAGGCGTGCGTCACTGCAACCCATGTCTCCAACCCACCGCCCAAATCGCACACCGGGTTGTCGCTGCCCCAGATGATCCGTTCTGGGCCAAATGCGTTGACGGTATGATCAACCCAGGGCCTGATGTGATCCAGCGACCAGTTCTCTGCATCTGCATAGGCGATGACACCCGATATTTTGCCAACGACATTCGGGCGTTGCGCGATATCGGACAGGTGTTCGCGCCAGGGGGACATCTCCCCCTGTGCAATCGCGGGCACCCCGCAGTGATCAAGGATGAACTGAACGTCGGGGCAGTGATCGATCAGGTCGGCCATGAGCGGCAGCTGATGGGGCAGCGCGCACAGATCAAAGGTCAACCCCGTCCCAGACAAGCGTTTGATATTGTCGCGAAACAGGCTGTTTTGGCTGACCTCGTCCGGCACCACATGCAGGACACGACGAAACCCCAGAATCACCGATTTCTCGCGCGCCCAGTCGAGGAATTCAGGGAAATCGGCGGCTTCCGGACGGCAGCTCGAAATGGCACCCAACATCAGGCTGTCGGTCTCGCCCGCGAGCCCTTCGATCAGCTCCGATTCTGCTTTGATCAGGTCCGGCGCGACATCCACCTCCATATGCAGGCAGCCGCTGATCCCCAGCCGTTTCGCCCGACGGGTGTAATCGTCAAACCGGCTGGGTTTGTTCAACGCCTCAAACCCGTCAAGCCAGGGGTAAGACAGCTTTTCCGGGTAGATCAGATGGAGATGCGTATCAATGAACATAGTCGATTTCCGAAGGTTGCATCGTGAATTGACTCTCTGACTATTATATATGAAAGTCAAGTTCACATCCAAAACATCAACGCGGGTAAACCGCGCGGCCAGACGCGACAACAACGTTCCTTGGGAGGACATCATGAGACTATCGGTTCAAATGGCGCTGAAGGGCGCGACGGCCGGGGCGGCCTTGTTTGCGGCCCTGCCTGTATCAGCGGGCGAATTCGACGGCATCACGCTGCAGGCCAAGCTGATCGGCGGCCAGCAATACGAAGCACTTTATGCGCGCATCGCCGAATGGGAGGCCGACACTGGCGCCACCGTTGAGGTGATTTCGAAAAAGAACCACTTCGAACTGGATAAGGAATTCAAATCCGACCTTGCGGCGGGCACGCTAGGCTGGTGCGTTGGGTCGAACCACAGTTCCTTTGCCTCGCAATACCCAAGCCTTTACACAGATCTCACACCCTATCTGACGCCGGAGTTCATTGCGGAATATGTGCCCTCCAACGTAGCCGCATCAAAGATCGGCGATGCCCTGGTCATGCTGCCGCGCGCCCAATTTGACGTCTCGGCCCTGTATTATCTGAAATCGCTTTACGAAGACGAAGGCAACCAATCCGCGTTCAAAGCCGAATACGGCTACGATCTGGCCCCGCCCGACACTTGGGACCAGTACAAGGATCAAGCGATATTCTTCACGGATGCGCCCAACTTCTATGGCACCCAATATGCGGGCAAAGACGAAGCGATTGTCGGCCGCTTTTACGAAATGGTGATTGCCGAAGGCGGTCAGCTTTTCAACGATGACTGGTCGCCCGCTTTCAATTCCGATGCGGGCAAACGCGCGCTGAGCTGGTTTGTGGATCTCTACAAAGCCGGTGCGGTGCCTCCGGGCACAACCTCATATCTTTGGGATGATCTGGGGCAGGGCTTTGCCTCTGGCACAATCGCGCTGAACCTCGATTGGCCCGGCTGGGCGGGTTTCTTCAACGGGGAAGACAGCTCAAAAGCCGCTGGGGATGTGGGCGTCATCGTGCAGCCACAGGGCAGCGCAGGGATCCGCACCGGATGGTCCGGGCACCACGGGTTCTCGGTCACAGAATCCTGTGATCACAAGGACGCCGCCGCGTCACTGGTCGCCTTTCTGACCAATGAAGACAGCCAAAAGCTGGAATCCTCTGCCGGGCCGCTCCCAACCCGCACCGCCGTCTGGGATCACGTGGTCGAACAATCGAGCTCGGACCCCTATCGGTCGGAAGTTTTGGTGGCCTTTCAACAAGCAGCCACTCATGCGTTTCCCGCCCCGCAGACACCCTATTGGATCGAAGCGACCAACGTGATTTTTCCTGAACTTCAAGCCGCGATCTTGGGGGACAAAACCGTCGATGAGGCGCTCGAAACGGCGGCGGAGGCCGTTGACGAGATGATGCAAGAAAACGGGGTCTACTGACCACGTTCTCCCCGGGCAAGGGCGGCTTCGGCTGTCCTTGCCCACCTTTGGGCTGCAATGGAAAATCCATACTCTATGTCTCGTCTGAAATTGCCCCAGTGGTTTGTGTTGTTGCTGCCGGCGATCATCATTTTGTCCGCTGTGGTGCTGATCCCGTTGCTGCTGTCGCTTTACTCAAGCTTCACGCCTTACCGGCTGACGCGTCCGGAAACGCTCTACAAGTGGATCGGGACCTTCAACTATGAAAAAGCCATCACAAACGCCAACTTCTGGGCGGCCTTCGGGCGTACCGTTCTGCTTTTGACGATTGCCCTGAATGTCGAGATGCTACTTGGCCTCGGGCTTGCGCTTTTGGTCAACAGGGTCACCTGGGGCCAGCGCGGGTTGCGCACGCTGATGATGTTTCCAATGATGTTCTCGCCCGTGCTTGTGGGCTTCCAGTTCAAGTTCATCTTCAACGACAATGTCGGCCTGGTGAACAACGCGCTGCAATCGCTGGGCTTTTCGGATGTTGCGATCCCATGGCTTGTCGATGCAAATCTGGCGATGTTCTCGATCATCTTCGCCGAGGTCTGGACCTCCACCAGTGTCTTTGCCATCCTCATCCTTGCAGGTCTATTCGCCATTCCGCGTGACCCGCTGGAGGCCGCTAAGGTCGACGGGTGTACGCCCTGGCAGACTTTCCGCCACATCACGCTGCCCTATCTGATGCCCTTTATCTACATCGCACTCGCGATCCGCAGCCTCGACGTGGCGCGCGCCTATGACATCGTGCAGATCATGACCAATGGCGGCCCCGCGCGCCGCACTGAGCTGATCTGGACCATGATCGGACGCACAGGTTATGTCGATGCCAAGATGGGTTACGCCAACGCCATGGGGTACATCTCTATCTTCCTTGCGATCTTCTTCACCATCTATTTCTTCAAGAAGCTCAATGCCGCGCGCACAGAGCTTGGGATGGGCGGGTAAGCGATATGGATATCAACCTGCGCCACCGCATCCGGGCCCGCCTTTTGAAGGCGGCACAGATGGTCACCCTGTTCATCGCCATGTCGATCATCTGCATTCCAGGGCTTTGGGTCGTGCTCAACAGTTTCCGTCCCACGGTCGAGATCATGGCAAAGCCGCCGGTCTGGATCCCCAATGAGCTGAACCTCGATCACTACCGCGCCATGTTTGGCGGGGTCGGTCAGGGCGGGGTGCCCGTGCTGCAGTATTTCACCAACTCGCTGATCATCTCGATCACCTCGACCCTCATTGCGATCCTTGTCGGCATGGCGGGCGGCTATGCTTTCGCGCGCTATCGGTTCAAGGGCAAGGGCGCGATCTTTATTGGCCTTATGCTGACCCGCGCCGTGCCGGGTGTGGCCCTGTCCCTGCCGCTCTTTATCGTGATGGCCCGGACCGGGCTGATCGACACGCATATCGGGTTGATCATCGTCTATGTTGCTATGAACGTGCCCTTCACGATCTGGCTCATCGACGGTTTCTTTCGACAGGTTCCGCGTGAGCTGGCTGAGGCGGCAGAGATTGACGGCTGCACGCGCTGGCAGGCCTTCTGGAAGGTTGAATTTCCCGTGGCGCGTGCCGGTGTCGCATCGGCCGGTATCTTTGCCTTTCTGACGTCCTGGAACGAATATGCGCTGGCCAGCCAGCTGACGCGCTCGACATTCTCCAAGACCATGCCGGTGGGTCTGCGCGACTTCACGTCTGAATTCACAATCAACTGGGGCGGGATGTGCGCACTTGCCGTGCTTATGATCATCCCCGCGCTCATCCTGACATTCCTCGTACAAAAACACCTGATTGCCGGACTGACCTTCGGCGGGGTGAAAGGGTAGCTATGGCGCAAGTCCATCTGAAAAATGTGTCCAAGAGCTATGGGGCGCTGGAGGTGGTGCATGGCATCAACCTTGACATCGATCACAATGAATTTGTGGTGCTTGTCGGCCCCTCAGGCTGCGGCAAATCCACAACGCTGCGTATGATCGCCGGGCTGGAAAGCATCACGGGCGGCGATGTTCTGATTGGTGAAAATATCGTCAACGACCTGCCCCCACGCGACCGGAACATCTCCATGGTGTTTCAGAATTATGCGCTTTATCCGCATATGACCGTGGGCGAGAATCTTGGCTTTTCGCTGAAAATCGCAGGCAAGTCGCAAGATCAGATCGACGCAGCGGTGGCCGAAGCGGCTGCAATCCTCAGCCTTACCGAATATCTTGAGCGCAAGCCCGGCGCGCTGTCCGGCGGGCAGCGTCAGCGGGTCGCCATGGGACGCGCCATTGTGCGCCACCCGGACGTCTTCTTGTTCGACGAGCCGCTGTCCAATCTTGATGCCAAACTGCGCGCGCAGATGCGGGTGGAGATCAAGAAGCTGCACCAGAAGATCCAGACAACCATCGTCTATGTGACCCATGATCAGGTCGAAGCCATGACCCTGGCAGACCGGATCGTGATCATGCGGGATGGGCATATCGAACAGCAGGGAACCCCGCTTGAGGTCTTCGAAGCCCCTGCCAATACCTTTGTTGCGACCTTTATCGGATCGCCCCCGATGAACCTGCTGGACGGGATCGTTCAACAGGACGGAACGTTGCAGCTGGGAGGGGGCGTGACCCTGAACGTGCCCCAGCAATACACCGCAAAAACGCGCCCCGGACAAAAGGTGGTGCTGGGCTTTCGGGCCGACAACCTGATGCCGTGTGGACATTCCCTGCCGATGGAAGGCGAAAGCGCCGAGATCGAGATGACGGTCGTTCTGTCTGAGCCATTGGGCACCGAGACATTGCTTTTTGGCGCCCTTGCTGGCCAGGAGGTGCAGGCCAAAATGCTCAACCCGCGCCCGGTGAGCAATGGTGAACGCATGATGTTCAACCTGGATCTGACCCGCGTGCATCTTTTCGATGGCGAAAGTCAGAAGAGCCTGAGGTAGCCATGGCCCGTATCGTTTCAGCTGAAATTCTGATGGTTGACCTTGAACCCAAGGTCAAACGCACGGATGCGATTCAGTCTTTTGAAAGCCAGGAAACCCCGATCGTGCGGATTGTCGACAGCGACGGTGCGGAAGGTGTCGGTTACGCCTATACGATTGGGCAAGGCGGGCCCGCTGTCATGTCGTTGTTGCGTGATACGATGGTGCCCCGGCTCATTGGACGCGAAGCCGAGGACATCGGGCGCATCTGGCGGGATCTGTTGTTCGCTACCCATGCGACGGCGGTCGGCGCGATCACCTCGCTGGCCCTTGCGGCCATTGACACCGCCTTGTGGGATTTGCGTTGCCGAAAGGCCGGTTTGCCGCTGTTCCGCATGCTGGGCGGTGCGAAGGACAGCGTGCCGATGTACACCACCGAAGGCGGCTGGCTGCACATTTCGACCGAAGACCTCGTGGCGGATGCGCTGGCCGCACAGGCCAGGGGGTTTGCCGGCTCCAAGATCAAGATCGGTCGACCGCATTTGTCTGAGGACCGCGAAAGACTGAAAGCGGTGCGCGCGGCTGTGGGGCCGGGCTATGAGATCATGGTCGACGCCAATCAAAGTATGTCACGTGCCGAGGCCACGCGCCGCGCGCGCATGCTCGAAGAGTTCGACATTGCCTGGTTCGAAGAGCCGATGCCCGCCGACGATGTGATGGAACATGCGGGCCTCGCGGCCAGCACCTCTGTACCGATTGCGGTGGGCGAAAGCATGTATTCGCTCAGCCAATTCAAGGACTATCTGGTCACCGGCGGCGCCAGCATCGTGCAGGTCGATGTCGCCCGGATTGGTGGCATCACCCCCTGGATGAAAGTCGCGCATCTGGCCGAAGCGCATAACGTACCGGTCTGCCCGCATTTCCTGATGGAACTTCATCTGAGCCTTGTCTGCGCCATCCCGAATGCGCCATGGTTGGAATACATCCCGCAATTGGACGGTCTGACGCGCACACAGATGAAAGTCTCCGACGGGCGCGCTTACCCGTCGACCGCGCCCGGTTTGGGGATCGACTGGGACTGGGACGCGATCGATGCGGCTCGGATTGACGGTTTGACCGCAAAGTTTGGCTAGGGAGGTCTAAAATGCAACGTATGGGCATGGTGATTGGTCTGAATGCTGAAAAGCTAGAGGAATACAAACGCCTGCACGCCGATGTCTGGCCCGGCGTGCTCTCCATGATCACGGCCTGCAACATCCGCAACTACTCGATTTTTCTGCGTGAGCCGGAAAACCTGTTATTCGGCTACTGGGAATACCATGGGACCGATTTCGAGGCGGATGCCGCCAAGATGGCCGCCGATCCGGAAACCCAGAAGTGGTGGGATGTTTGCATGCCCTGTCAGGTGCCACTGGAAAGCAGACTTGAAGGCGAATGGTGGGCCATGATGGACGAAGTGTTTCACTTGGAGTGAGGATGTGATCGAACTTCAGCAGCATTGGCCCAAGGCCACTACCCCCAAGCCCATCGTGATCTTTGGCGCGGGTTCCATCGTCCGGGATGCACATCTGCCTGCCTATGCACAGGCAGGCTACACCGTGCGGGGGATCTACGATCCTGACATCGTGCTGGCGCGTGAGCTGTCCCACGATCATGAGTTTGCTGTCTACGAAACCTTGCAGGACGCGGTCGCGCAGGACGATGTTGTCTTTGACCTTGCAACACCCCCCGACGCCCATGCCGAGGTATTGCGGGCTCTGCCGCGGGGGGCGCCGGTGCTGATACAAAAACCCATGGGCAGCGATCTGGACGACGCGACCGAGATTTTGCGGATTTGCGAGGAGCGCGCGTTGCGGGCTGCGGTGAATTTTCAGCTGCGGTTTGCGCCGATGATGCTGGCGCTTCAGGATGCGATCGCGCAGGGGATGTTGGGCGAGGTGGTGGATTTTGACGCTTGGCTGGCGCTCGATACGCCCTGGGGTCTGTGGAAGTTTCTGGAACCCCTGCCGCGCGTGGAGTTGTCACTGCACTCCATTCACTATCTCGACATGGTGCGCGCGCTTTTGGGGGAACCGCTGGGCATTCATGCCAAGACAATCGGCCATCCCGACAGCAAGATCGCCCAGACGCGAACGGCGGCCATTCTGGACTATGGCGCACGGGTGCGCTGTGCGCTTTCGATCAACCACAACCACGGCTTTGGCCGACGCCATCAGGCTTGCGAATTCCGCATCTGTGGCACCGAAGGCGCGGCTTATGTTCAGCTCGGCGTGAACCTTGATTATCCGAAGGGCGAGGCTGACATTCTTGAGATCAAGACCGGCGATGCGCCATGGCAAACCGTTAACCTGACCGGCGCCTGGTTTCCGGAGGCCTTTGCCAGCCGCATGTCGCAGTTGCAACGGTTTGCATCGGGCGAAGAGGATCAGTTGATCAGTTCGGTTGCAGACGCATGGAAAACAATGGCCGTCGTCGAAGCCGCATTTCAAAGCAGCGCGGCACCGGCAACACCGATCCGATCCATGTCTTAACCCTTCAAGTCAAAAGGTTTTGTTTCTCGGCTCCCAGCGCCCAACGCAGCACTTTTAAACACGTCAAGATATCCCTGTCTGACGGTAACTTGGTGGTTGGAGTTAAGAGCTGTGTCCCGCTGGAAGTATCCGTGCAGTGGACTCGCGGATCACCAAACTACCCTCCAATAGCACGTCCTCCAGGGGGGAGGAGCTTTCGTCCAGCACGCGTTCCACTGCTTTTTTTGCCAGTTTCTCGGTCGGCTGGGCAACGGTCGTCAAGCGGGGGACGACCAGAGACGCAAGGGTCGTGTCATCAAATCCGACGACAGAGACGGATTGCGGGACCGAGATGCCCATATCACGCGCTGCGCGCAACACCCCGATTGCCATCTGATCGCTCGCCGCAGCAATCGCGGTGGGGCGTTCTCCCTCTGATTGCAGCAACAGCTTTCGCGCAAGGATTTCACCACTGTGAAAGTCGAATTGACCATTATGAATCTCAAGCTGCAGCGCAGCGTTCTGCGCATTGTGAACTTCAAATTGTCGGACAAACCCAGCCAGGCGTTGCCGTCCAACCTCGGTATCCTGTGGTCCTGCCAGATATGCCAGCCGTTGGTGCCCAAGGCTGATGAGATATGTCGCGACCTTGGCTGAGCCATCAGCATGGTCCGTGCTGACCAATGGAAAGGAATGAAAGCGGCGATCCAAAGAAAGAACGCGAACTTCGGAGCTTTCCAGCTTTGCGCTGGTGTCATTACAGGCCGCAACGATCAAACCGCGGGGTGACCTGTCCAGCAAGGCCGCGATCTGTCGCCCTTCGGTCACCGTGTCGTCATGCGAATTCGTCAGCATAACCGTGTGACCGCGCCGCGCGGCCTCCGTTTCGATGTTCAAGGCGAGTTGTGCAAAAAACGGGTTGGTTATGTCAGGCACAACAAGTCCAATGATGTTGAATTTGTTGGTGCGAAGGGCGCGTGCGGCCATATTCGGTCGGTAGTTCAGATCTGTAACGGCCTGCAAAACACGCTCACGCAGCGCGACCTTAACGGTTTGGTCTTCGGAAAGTACCTTGGAGACGGTTCCGACTGATACGCCAGCGTGACGTGCAACATCTTTTACTGTTGGCATATTGGACCTAAGGGGCTGTGCAGTTACTCAAGCGAACTCATACGCGGCTGGATTCTAGAGGGTTCGATCCCAAAGTTGTACCGAATTCGTAAAGCTCGTTTGCTGTTGGCGTTGCTTCCGCCGCCCCATGCCGCGTGGTGGCGAGCGCAGCCGCGTAGACAGCGCGCTGAATAGCGTCACATATTTCGGCGCCTTGTGCCAAAAACGTTGCCAACGCGCCGTTAAAGCAATCTCCGGCGGCCACTGTGTCGACGGTTGGCACGGTCGGTGCGGCCATTGAGCCGCGTGACGTTCCGATGCTCCAACCCACGCCTAGACCGCCCATGGTTACGATTGCGCCGCGTGGTCCGAAATCGCGTAGTTCTTCAGCCGCCCTTTGTGCTTCGGAGAGAGTTTGGGGAAGCGCGCCGAGGATCAGATGCGCTTCATGAGCATTGGGGGTAATGACGTCGAAAGCCTGCAAGACATCTTTGGACCAGAAGGGCACCGGCGCTGGCGCAGGGTCCATAATGACACGTACGTCATGTGCCCGCGCAATTTCCGCCGCCCGCAAAGAGGTTTCAATCGACACCTCGTTTTGCAAAAGCAGTATTTTTGCATTCGCAATTGTCTTGGCGTTGGAGTCGATGTGTTCGGGAGAGAGGGTTTGGTTTGCGCCTTCCGCCAACCGGATGATGTTGCCTCCCTCCGGGCCTACGTCAATGAATGCCATGCCGGTCGCTTCGGTCTCTGCAGGCGCCGGTATGAGATGTACATTGGCCCGCCGCAACCGGTCTAGAGCGTCCCGTCCGAAGCTGTCTGAGCCAATTGCCCCAATCAAAGCGACCGAACTGTCCAATCGGGCAGCTGCGACGGCCTGATTGGCCCCTTTGCCGCCCAACCCTATGCGCGTATCGATCGCGGTGACCGTTTCACCGACCCCGGGCCATCGCGCCAGATAGCTCGTCATGTCGACATTAATGCTTCCTACGACGACGACATCGGTCAAAACGGCACTCCGCTTACAAGGATCAGATTGGAATAGGGGGTGAAGTCGCCGGTTCGGATGATGGCCTTCACAGTCTGGCATCGGGTCTTGAAATCCGCATGCGCCAACGTGCCAAAGTTGACCTGCTTGTCCCGCGCGGTCTCCCCGGCTTCCAGCGTTTCAGCCATACGAGTTGCAAGGTCTGCGTCACATTCCTCCGCGCGATGCGCCGCTTGCACAACCATTTCGCTTTTGAGGGCATCCATCACCTGAAAGAGAGTGGGCAGGCCTGGTCGCACAGCAAGATCAATCACCGGAACGCCGCAGGGTGCAGGCAACCCTGCATCTGCCACCACAATTTCATCCAGATGCCCAAGCTCTGCAACCAACGCGCTCAGATAGCGGTTGAGAAGGTGGGTCCTTTTCATGTTGCCGAATACTTTGCACGATAGTGATCAAGGATGACCGCAACCACAATGACGACGCCTGTGATCATCTGGCGGACAAAATCGCTCAACCCGATCAGGATGAGCCCGTTTGCAAGCACCCCGATGATGAAGGCGCCCAGCAAAGTGCCGATGACAGATCCGCGCCCGCCGCTCAGGCTGGTGCCACCGATGATCACTGCGGCAATCGCGTTCAGTTCAAATCCGATCCCAGCGATGGGCGAGGAAATGTTCAATCGCGCCATATAGATGATCGCAGCAATTCCAGCCGTCAGCCCACAGATCGAAAAAGCGGCGACTTTGTACCAAAACACCGGATGCCCGGCGAGGCGCACAGCCTCTTCATTGTTTCCGATACCATAGATCAGACGCCCGAAAACTGTCCGGTTCAGGATAAACCACGCCACCACAACGAGGCTCAGGGCCACCAGGAAGACGACGGGCACGCCAAAGATGAGCTTTGAGCCGAATTCCTCGAAAGCGAAGGGGAAGGAGTAGATCGTCTGGGCCCCCGATATCTGCAAACCTGCCCCGCGCGCAATGTTGAGCATGCCAAGAGTGATAATGAAGGATGGAAGCGACCAGTAGGCACTGACGGCACCATTGATAAAGCCACAGATCATTCCGGCCATGAGGCCGGCCAGGATCGCGAGAATAATCAATTCCGTAGCGCCCATCCCCGGAAGCGTGATGGCTTTGCCCGCAACAACGGCTGCAAAGGCCATGACAGACCCCACCGACAGATCGATGCCACCGATCAGGATGACAAATGTCATACCCACAGCGAGGACCAGGTTAATCGTGATCTGCGTCAGAATGTTGGTGATGTTGTTTGCAGACAGGAAGTGCTCGCTCGCGACCGAAAAGAAGATGATCATGAGCAAAAGCGCGAGTCCGATGCCTGCGTTATTGATGATGGATCGAATGGACAAAGGGCGTCTCCCTGATGCGGCTGGAAGGTTCTCAGCGGTGCTCATGCCGATTTTCTTTCTGATGATTTCTCTTGCCCGTAGGCGAGTTGAAGGATGCGTTCTTGCGAATAATCCGCACGGTTCAACATGCCCTGGATCTGATGCCCGGCCATGACCAGAACACGGTTGGTCAGCGTGATCAGTTCCGGCAGTTCAGACGATACGACGATCATCGAGACGCCTTGAGCTGCCAAATCGCGCAAAATGCTGTAGATTTCGGCCTTGGCCCCTACATCCACGCCCCGTGTGGGCTCGTCTAACAGCAGGACATCCGGTTGGCAGGCCAGCCATTTGGCCAATACGACTTTTTGTTGGTTTCCACCCGACAGACTGGATACCGCGTCAGACAATTTTCCGTACTTCAATCTCAGGCGCGTGCCACCCTGCGTGGCCATCTTGCGTTCGGATGAAAAGTCCAGCAGGCCGCGCCGCGAAATGGATGCGATATCGACCAATGAGGTATTCGCGGCAATGGGCATGTCGAGGATGAGGCCCTCTTCCTTGCGATCTTCGGTGACAAATCCAATGCCAGCGGCGATCGCATCCCTTGGGGTGCTGATTTTCAGTTCGGCAGCGTCTTTTGTGATGTGCCCCGCGATCTTGGGATCGGCACCGAAAATGGCCCGCAGGACTTCTGTGCGGCCTGCTCCAACCAACCCGGCAATGCCCAGAATTTCGCCTTTGCGCAAATCAAAATCGATGCCCTGTGCGGTTGTGTTGGCAGTTGTGACCAGGCCCCGAACCGATAGGGCAATGGCGACATCATCCTCAAATCCAGCACCCGAATCCGATCGTTCTTCGAGGGTGCGTCCTACCATGTAGCGCACGACATCGGGGGGCGCTACATCCTTGATATTCTCGGTAATGATGGTTTTGCCGTTCCGAAAAACTGTAACGCGATCACAGATGCCGAACACCTCGTCCAGGTGATGCGATACAAATACGACGGTCACGCCCTTGATCTTTATCGACGTCACGATTTCAAAAAGACGGTCCGTTTCGCGTTCCGTCAGCGTGGCAGTAGGTTCGTCGAGGATCAGAATCCGGCTATCGCTTTGCAAGGCACGTGCAATTTCCACCAACTGTCTGTGTGCGATGCCCAGACTGCGCACGGGGGCGGTCACATCCACATCGCTGAGCCCGATGGCATCAAGCGCGGTGCGCGCCCGGCGGTTCATTTCGCGTCGGTCCAACAGACCAAACCGGGTGCGGGGAAGCGCTTCAATGGAAATGTTCTCGGCGACGCTCAGATCATTCAGCAGGTTGAATTCTTGATGCACAACCTGAATGCCGGCCAATTTGGCCGCGTGGGGTGATGCGGGTTGATAGACTGCACCATCGATTTTGAGCGCCCCGTCGTCGAACATGTGGACGCCGGACAACACTTTGATCAAGGTGGATTTCCCGGCCCCATTCTCGCCGACCAGCGCGTGAACTTCTCCGGCCACCAAATCAAAGCTGACCCCGTCGAGTGCATGGATCCCGCCGAAGGATTTGCGTAGGCCGCTCACAGAGAGAAGGGGAGAGGTGCGTGAATTCGACATGATCGTCATTCTCCGGTGGTCAGGTTCGCGGGGGCATCCGATGCGTTTCACCAGATGCCCCCGGGGAGAATTATTTCCCGCTGACGAGCTCAATGGGCGTTTTGACCCAACCTTCAAGCGCCGGTCCGCCGGCAACGACTTCCAGCGCAAGGTCGATGGAATTGGCGGCCATCTCTTTGCCGAACTGATCAACAGAGGCGAGCAAACGACCGTCTTCGATCATCGGAAGTACCGCCGGGATTGCGTCAAAACCCACAACCTTGATGTCCGTCCGACCTGCCGCTTCAAGCGCTTTGACAGCACCAATTGCCATTGAGTCATTGGCCGCCATCACACCCTGAATGTCCGGATTGGCGGTCAGCATGTTTGCCAGCAACTGGTTTGCCTCTTCGGTTTCCCAATGGGCTGTGCGGCTGTCCAGAAGCTCCAGTTTGTATTCAGCGACCGAGTCTTCGAACCCCATGCGGCGCTGGGTAGCGTTGTCCGCGCCGGGGTTGCCCTCAATGATGACGACCTTGGCACCTTCACCCAGAGCCTGCCCCAGGGCATCCCCTGCCAATTTGGCACCCCCGCGGTTGTCGGGACCGACGAAGGCCAGTTCGACGCCCTGTTGTTTCTTCGCGCCTTCATCGAGTGCAACGTCGAAGTTCACGACGACAATGCCAGCCTCCATGGCCCTCTTAAGCGGGCGCACCATTGCTTTGGAGTCGGCTGGTGCAACGACGATGGCGTCCACCCCTTGGGTAATGAAGTTTTCCACCGCGTTGATTTGGGATTCAAAGTCGGTTTCGTTTTGCATGCCAACAGCGCGC
This sequence comes from uncultured Roseobacter sp., assembly GCF_947499265.1. Lineage (GTDB taxonomy): Bacteria > Pseudomonadota > Alphaproteobacteria > Rhodobacterales > Rhodobacteraceae > Roseobacter. The sequence goes on from NZ_CANMNK010000001.1 coordinate 758,186, forward strand.
AATTCGTAGTCCCCGCGCGCTTCAGCGTGGGCTTCGGCCCCCTCCAACATGTTCTGAAAGAACTCGTTCGCCAATGATTTCATGATTAACCCGACAACGGGCTTCTCCTCGGCGATTGCGATTCCAGTAGACAAAAGAATTCCGGTCGCTGCCGCAGCAACGAATTTGATGAGCTTCATGAGAGCCTCCCTGATAACTTTGTTGGCCTTATCTGCGCAGAAGTGCGGCTGTTTTCCGGCCTGCTTTCAGTGGGTCACGGATCATGATTCGTGTCAATATGAAACGTTTCATAAATGAGAAGGGTAAATCTCTGAACTGCATGGATAGGCGAGATATCGACTTATATCTCTGTTAAATATAATAAAAAATTTAGATCGAGGTATTTCTGGAATGGCGATTTGAAGCTGGTCATGGATTTAATTCATCTCATAATGAACCGAATATTGATCCGTTCATTCGATTTGCCATTCCTCGTGCGCTACCGGGATCGCGCTTTGGCGAAGCCATTAAAGAGCGGATCATGCTCAGTTTGGCGCCCAAAAAAGCGCATATTGAAGTACGAGCACTGACGCGCCAAGCTTCAGATCCAGCAGGCCAAGAGTTCCTCACCGTAACGAAACTGTTTCGCGCGCCAGACCGTCGCGACAAGAGCAGGTGCCGTAATCGGCCCAGCACCCCGGCATTTCTGTCTCTTATGGCGCGCGCGCGATCAACCCTTCATAGATGGCGCTGATTTTCGAAACATGTTTGTCCGTGCCGTAGTTTTCCAACACATCCGCCTTTGCCGCAGACACAATCCGTGACTTGAGGTCCGGATTTTCTTTTAGCTTCAATACGGGCTCGACGAAAGCTTCGGGATCATCCTTGTCGACGAGAAAGCCGGTTTTACCGTCTGTAATCGCCTCGGGGTTGCCGCCGTGATTGGTCGCGATAACAGGTGTGCCGAGGTACATTGCTTCTATCAATGTGCGCCCGAAGGGTTCGTTAAGCGCTGGCACCAGCATAGCATCGATGCCCGCCATGTACGCATGTATCGGACTGCGAAAACCCATCAGCTTGACGCGCGCCCCAATCCCCAATTGGTTTGCCAGCGCCGGAACGGTTTCGTCCAGACGGGATTCCGGGCGCTCCACCTCTCCGAAAATGAGGCCGTAGACAGGTGTGTCCGGCACCTGGGCCTGAATGGCGGCCACGGCGCGCACAAAATGGTCGGGCCGCTTTCGGACGATGATTGTGCCAAAATATCCCAGAATGAGCGCATTATCTTCGATACCCAACTCCGCGCACAAGGCAGCGCGTGCAGCGTTCGGGTCGGGCGGATCCATATCAAAATCGAAAGGGCTGTGGACGACGTCACATCGCTTTTCGATGCTGCGAAGTGGGTTGTTCGGCTTGGCATATTCGGACACGGTTACGATCCTGTTTGCCAGGAGTGGCGCAATTTTGTTGATGCCAAAGCCGTCCGGATCCTGTCGGTGGTGCCAGAGATGCGCCCGTCCGGAGAGACGGGTCGGCAGTGACCAGTTGGAATGCATCCGCCCGTCGTTCGTGTGGACAATGTCTGCGTCAATGCGCTTCAGGACAGCGCGCAGGGCTGGCAATGATTGGCGCAGATACCCCACCGCGCCTGTGGAATTGCTGGAAGCCAGCGTTCTCTTGGAGCCGAGAATTGGAATGTCCGGAATGGCATCGAACGTATCTCCATTCTGGGTCAGCATATCAGCGAAAGGCCCGGCAGGATGGTGGATCAGGATACGCGGTTCAAACAGATTGGGGTCAAGGTTGCGGATGAGCATCATGGCAGAGATATGACTGCCGCCGATCTCGTTTCCGCCAACGAACGGAAAAAGAACGCGAATGCGATTGTTTGTTTTGGTCATCGGTCTGATTGTCCTGCTCATTCGGTCGGAGGGGTCGTTGGCGGCTGGGTAACTGTTAGCAGATCGCCTGGCATTGTCGGTGAAGTCGGCTTTGCGACTTCCTTGCTGTCGCCACTATGTCTTGTCATGCGATAGGCGGGCGGGGGTAAAGGCGGAGGTGCAGCAGGGGAAGAGGCAGCCATAGCTAAATGGCCGTGATAGCAGGCTCCGCTGGGCGCAACATGGACCGCAGCAACCGGACCATGCGCGATAGCTTCTACTATTGGTAAACCAGTTCGCGGCAACGTACATTGTACTCTGGTCCGTTGTGGCACAATAAAAACCCTAATTCCGAAACAGCAAAACCGCAGCGCACAACGTGCAAAAAAAATTCCAAACAAACATAAAGACCGTGGTGTTCAAAAATGCAAACATATCCGTCGTTTCATGAGTTTGCGACTCAAAGCTACTGGCCGGAGTGCTGAGACATGTCCCATCCGTAAGAAGCAGGAGCACGTATCATGCTTTGGTGCTGACGGGGCGGCTGAAATCATCAAGCGTCTCTCAGTTAAAACATAGCGATGCAGTATTCGGATCGCCAATGAATTGGGAATAGGTCAAACCGCGCGGGTGGAGCTGCGCGTTTTGCATCCCCTCGGCAAGCTCTGCAGACCCTGTGGGCGTTTCGGGTTCGGTTCAAATCGGACATTTGCATAGCTCACACCGGTCGTTTCGGCGCGTGAACTAGGGCGCGCACTTCTCTATCTCGTCACACCTTGCTGCGCGCGTTTTCGGGAATACTGTCTTCTTGTCGGCGCGTCGGATCGGCGGCATCGTCAAAGGATGCGCGGTCCTCATTCAGGATTGCCCGTGCCGCTTGAATTCCGGAAAGACTGGCCCAGTCAGCGCCTGGCCGATTGACGTGATAAATCGATTTGAGTTTTGAAACTTCGCCGAACAAGGCGGTTCTGTAGGCAGTTTGCTGTTCTCGCCAGCTGGCCGCTGCGTTCGTGCGTGGGAAATGCAAAACCTGTGACCCGATCAAATCGCGTGGGTTCAATATCCCGGCAGTTTCCAGCTCTGAAATCGCAAGTTTTACCTGCTCTTCTTCGGTGTAACCAAGGATGTCCGCTTGACCGGAGCAAAAGAACTCCACACAGTAGGCAGCCTTTCCTTCGGGCACCATCCGGCCCCCAAAAGCCCCGAAGTTCGTGATCCTCCCGCACTTCAAATCGGGATCGTTCACTTCTAGCCACGCATGCGGGAATTGGTGTGGCACACCCAGAAACAAGTAGACAAGAAGAACTGACCGGTCCGCTTCCGCCCCCGGTTTCGGCATTTTGATCGATGCAGTATTGCGCTCGGGTAGCCTGTCCCAAAGCTGCTCAATCGACATGCTTGAAACAACCTGGCGGGCTGTTTGGACGGTTGTTTTGCCGTCAACGGCATAGGTGACCTTCACGCTACCGCATGTTTCGGGCTGCAAGTCGGTAACATTCGCTCCAAAGACAGTTCTTCCACCCAGGGCCGCGTATTCATCGGCAAGCCGTTCAAAAAGTTGCCCGGTTCCTGCTTTCGGATGCCGCCACGCAACCTGACGCGACACGCCGCCTCGCGATGCCATCGCAATGGCGTTTTTCGCGGTCGCCATTAAACCGGTACCCCTGGCTTGACCAACCGGGTTGTCGTCAGGCGGTGGCAAATCAGACCAACGTACGCCGCGAAATTTTTCCCAATAGCCCTGCGCGAGGATGCCGGCGAACGTTTGCCCGACCCGGAACTGCCAGAAGTCTTCGTAGGTTTTGGGAGATCTGAAGGCGCTGGTCATCCAGCCGCGCAGAAGATCGATGCCACCTAGTGCGAGCCAGCCAAGTGGCATGGCCCGCATAGGCCCGTGATACTTGCCGGACATCTCGACGATGCGCCCTTTGTACAGGCTGCCGACCCGATGCGGATATTCCGCATAGTCATCGCCCACGGCATTGCGCCACAGGGCATCGATTTCAGGAAACCGCGCATAGAGCTCCTTACGCCCAAGATCCAAAGTGAAATCCTGCCAGCGCGGAGATCGCATCATCCCGCCAACTTCCTGCCCTTGTTCGAGCAACAGGGGGCTGTGTCCGCCTTTCTGCAACTCCAGAGCAGCACTAAGGCCCGATGGTCCGGCACCGATTACAATTGTCTCGGTGGCATCCAAATTAAAGTTTTGAGAATCCATGTTTCACACACCAAATAAACTTTTCGTTACAATAATCAGTTACAAGAAGACTGCGATTTGCTAGGATTTACAAAGTTAAATTACATAATAGTCCTAGTTACTCGAAATTGCACTAAAATCAATGGTATATGCGCAAGATGATAGTCGATTTTCCAGCGGTGGATTTGTTCTTTCCCTCGATCTGGAACTCATGTGGGGCGTCTACGGCACACATTCCATAGACTCATATGGCCCGAATATTCTGGGCGTGCGTGAGGCTGTTCCCGCATTGCTTGATTTGTTTGACACCAACGGGTTGCATGCAACTTGGGCGACCGTCGGCATGTTGATGTTCGACAATCGCGATGAACTTTTGGCCGCACTGCCGCACCGAAGGGCGCAATTTCGGAACCAGCGAGACAATAACTACGCTTTCATTGATACGGTGGGTGAGGATGAGGCGTCAGACCCCTATCATTTCGGACTGTCAATTGTTCAGGACATTGCTGCTCGGTCGACCCAGGAGCTGGGGACACATACGTTCTCGCATTATTATTGCCTCGAAGAACCGCTGGACATCCCCGCTTTCACAGCAGACATCGACGCAGCCATTGCCGCGTTTCAGCGCCTTGGCATGCGACCTCGGAGCATTGTTTTTCCAAGAAATCAGGTGACACCTGGCGCTTTGGACGTATGTGTGGCGCGTGGCGTCGATGTCTACCGCGGGCCAGGTCCATTTCGTGTGGATCGTCCTGCGGCGCGCGCGCAACAGTCCAAGGCGCAGCGTGGTCTGCGGCTGGCCAACAGTTACGTTCCGCTATGCGGCAGCGCGGTCGTTGATGCCAGTTGGCGTGATGGGATTGGGAATGTCCCCGCGAGCCGGTTCTTGCGGCCCTATGCCGGCGGCTCGGCGGCAGGCGCTAGGCTTCAGCTTGGGCTGATCAGGCGGGAAATGCAGCAGGCGGCCCAGCAGAACCGTATTTTTCATCTATGGTTCCATCCGCATAATTTTGGAACTTATACCAAGGAAAACATATCTGTTCTGAGCGAGATCGTCGCGTTTTCCGGTGAGTTGAGGGACACTTTTGGGTGGCCGTCTCTGACGATGTCCGAAGCGGCAGATGCAGCCAAAAGAGCCTCCGCTCAGATGTCTGGAGCGGCGTAATGCTGCGTTCAGCCACATATCGTCAGACCGTCGATTCCGAGAGCAGGCGAACTTTCCAAGGGCTTGAAGGAAACGAAACGGTCATCGAGCATCGGCGAAAACGTGTCATCGTTTTGGCAAGCCTGACCGCATCGCTTGTCGGGTTCCGCTATGATTTGTTGAAATCGATGGCGAAATACGCGGATGTTTTGGCATGTGGCCCGAATTCTGACCCTGTGTCAGAGGCGCGGCTCGCGGAGATTGGTGTTGCATTCAAAATTGTCCCGATGGACCGAACAGGGCAAAACCCCTGGCAAGATCTGAAGACCTTTTTTGCATTGGTCCGCGTCTTCCGCGACTTCTCCCCGGACATCGTCTTTTCTTACACCATGAAGCCGATCATTTATGGCGGCCTTGCTGCGCGCTGGGCCGGTGTCGAAAAGGTGCTGCCGATGTGCACGGGCCTTGGCTATGTGTTTGTCGATGAGCACTGCAGCCTGCGGAAACGGTTGCTGCGCAGAGGATCGATACAGCTTTATCGGCACGCGTTAAAAAAGGTTGATGAAGTGATTGTCTATAACGAAGCGGACGCCGCTGAGTTTCGCAGGCATCGGTTGGTCAGACAAGAATGTCCGGTCAGTGTTATTCCCGGGTCAGGGGTAAATTTGGATCGATTTGCCCAGCACCCTGTGCCAAAAGGTCCGCCGATTTTTCTGATGGTTGCACGCCTTTTGAAGGACAAGGGAATTTGTGAGTACGTGGAAGCCGCCCGTCGCCTGAAAGCGCGTTATCCCGACGTACGATGTCAACTCTTGGGCCCATTGGATGCCAATCCCTCGTCGATCAACGCTGAAGAGGTCGAGGCGTGGGGAGCTGAGGGCGTAATTGAGTATTTGGGGGAGACGCCGGATGTGCGTCCATATTTGGCGGCCTGCAGCGTTTTTGTTCTTCCCTCCTATCGCGAAGGCGTGTCGCGAACAGTGCTTGAGGCGATGTCGACCGGACGCGCGATTATCACGTCTGATGCGCCGGGCTGTGCTGAGCCTGTAGTCGATGGCACCACAGGTTTTGTGGTTTCCGTTCGCAATGTCGACGAGTTGGCGGACGCGATGGAAAGGTTTGTGACCGATGGCAAACTGGGTATGAGATTGGGCGCCGCGGGGCGTGATCTTGCGACGGCGCGGTTTGACGTCAGAAAAGTGAATAAAATCCTCTTGGCCAAGCTCGGCCTCTCCGCTGAAAAGTCATGCGAAAAAGCGGACTGACATTTGAGAATGTCATTGAGACCCCTAATCATTCAAAACGGGTGGCCTTGATTGGGTTCGAGTGTGTTGGCCCTGGCATGATCGCCTGAACAAATTCGCGAACTGGCGAGTGTCCATCGCTAGTTAGGTCGGTAAAATTGCCGAATTAAAATTTCTGCAGGTTTTAAAATGCTGTTCAGTTTACTTAGCAGGTCCCCTGACGCGTCCTGTTATAGATCATAAATCGAATAGATTCCTTGATTTGCATAGCGGCACAATATCGCTCACTGAGCGCCACGATAGTCAGCAATAATCTCTTTGGCAGAGATCGTGTTTGAGGCTTTCCTGCCCAAAAAGAACACGCCGCTTGCGCCATCGACGGCGTAGCTTTCCGGAATGAGGTGATCCAGGTAACGCAGCCAGAAGAATGCGAGCTTCGCAAGGCTGCCCGCTTTACGGGATCGAAACAGTCCCCGGAATAGGTAGTCGATCGACCAAATCATCTGCGTACCAGGCCCCCCGCTTGAACCGGACTTCACGCGATGGAAGCGGCGGAACAGATAGCGGTGACCGCTCTCCGTAAACCGTGTGAAATCGTAAGGGCCCTCGTGCACCTGCTGCATGAAAGGCGTTTCGGCATAGACCAGCCCTTCTGGTTTTAATACGCGCCAGATTTCTTCAACCACAACCTCGGGTCTCAGGACATGTTCCAGGACCGCTTGAACGACAACACCATCAAAGGTGTCGTTTTGGATCGGGATGTTGTGCGCATCCGCAACGAAGTGGATGTTCGACGAGGGATAGATATCAAAGGCAACCAGCTTGATTGCTGAATCTTCATATACTACGTCCATCCCTTGTCCGACCGTGCCGCCGCCGATGACTAATACAACCGGCTCCGGGTTAAGGGCTTTGAGCGCTTCTATGAAGTTTTCAGAATTCTCCACCGTCGATTTTTTGATGGGGGAAACCAGGCGTTTCAAACGGCTGATGATCCCTGAGTAGGAACGACGCTCGATCTGCCCTGCGTCCTCTCCCTTTAGATCTTCGATGTCGATCACCGAATTTGCGAAATCGACATAGATCGGTAACCCATCGGTTTGTGTTGCTGGGGTGGTGCCTTTGCCTGCGACATTCGTCCGTGCGTCTGGCCATTCAATAAGGTCTTCGACAAATTTACGATCTACTAGTGGCATCTCTTTCTCCAACAGGGCGACTAATTTACGCGGCTGTATCCATTAATTTTTCGGTTCGTGCACGGTCCTGAAACGGGGGGGAAACCTGAAGTTATTTGTGTATGTGACATTGGGGTCTTAAGCCATTCGCGGCAAGCTAAGAGAAGATCGTCATACATTTCGGGCTTCTCAAAGGAATTTTGCAGCTTGGCGCGCGCGAACGATATGCTCTCCCGCAGCGTCCGTGAGAATGACGGCCCGCCCCTACGCGACCCTGGTAGTTCGTGCGACGGGAAAGGACAGTCCTCGTATCGGCTAAAAAGCTCGAAACGGCCGGCAAAGTTCTTGTCCGGTGCCGAAATGGTGTAGTCTAGGTTGGCGATTTGGAACGTCATTTCGGGACTTCTGTAGCCTTGTTCACCTGAATCTGAAGCTTTACTTGCACGCGCGATGAGTGGCATCGCATGTCGTCACCGCTCGGACTTGAAACAGACCCAGTCGCGACGGTGTTAGAAATAGCCAAAGGATAATCGGCGCAGAGAGCGCGCAAAAAGCGGGTTGCAAGGGTCAAGTGAACACCGATCCGTATGCTGCTTTTGCCCTGACCAGATGGCAGCTGGTTGTCGCGTCACTACAATTACTCATATCCAAATACCCTATAAACAAAATACTAGCCCCCTATTCGGGTTGCCAACACTATACAAATGATATGCGCCTACATCGAAAAATCGGAAACTGCTGATACCTGCGCAGAAATTACTCGTTTGTGCTTTGTCTTTCTCATTCGTGCAAAATATGTCCAAAAGCGCTTTGATCTTCAAATTTTGGGCTCACCATCCTATCGTTATTCAAAAGTGTTTAATGATTTCGGCTCCACGCGTCCAAGCAGGCTCCAGCGACCACTTCGCCAGACTCGCTTGGGTAAAGGAAATCTCACTTTGGCCAAGCGCGGCCGGGGACGAAATCTTTGCCATAAACTATATGTAGGATGTTCGACGAGGGAAGTGGTTTATTGGCGTATTTCTGCAATCTGCGTCCGCGTGCAAACTTATGTGTTATTTTTCAGTACTTTAGTGAGCGATCACATTGATGGATGAATGCCCTCTTGATTGGGAAGTGAAAAGCGTTCTCTTTGAAGTTGCGTAGCTCTGTATTGGATTCCCTTATGGAGGGCAGCTTTCGACTCGAACCTTGCCTTCCAAGGCTTAATGCGAATCGCTAAAGCTATGTTTTGGCGTGCTAAAAAGTGATCTGTGTCTATTCCTAAACATTGTTTGCTTTGTCAGAACCTATCAAACTTGTGCTTCATGATTGCGCTTGGATCGCGCGGACCGCTGGGTCAGGGCTGACAAACTCTTGAACGTCCTGCAGGTTCATCGGCTTGCCGAACAAAAAGCCTTGCACAAAATCACAGTTCTCCGCTTGCAGAAAGGAGAGTTCCTGCTCATTTTCAACGCCTTCCGCAAGAACAGGGATACCCAAGGCTTCGCCAAGAAGTAGCGTTGATCGGACAATTGCCGTACGATATCGATCCTGGTTCACGTCCTGGATAAAGCTTCGGTCGATCTTAATCTTGTCAAACGGGAAAGCTTGCAGCGCAGCCAAGGACGAATACCCGGTCCCAAAATCATCCATTGCAATCCGCACGCCCATCGCCTTGATTTTGTGCATTACCTTGAGCGTATAGGCCTGGTCGTCGATAATACTGGACTCCGTAACCTCTAATTCCAGGCGTCCAGGCGGCAGTCTGCTTTCGATCAAAATATCGGACAGCTCCTCAATAAACGAGGGCTGAGCGAGCTGTTGAGGCGCTACATTGACCGCTACGCTCAACGGCTTTGCCCATTTTGCGGCTTCAAAACATGCGGCACGCAAGACCCATATACCAATCTCTCGGATCAAACCGGTTTCTTCGGCAATTGGAATAAACTCAGCAGGCGAGACCATGCCGCGCGTTGGATGGTTCCACCGCAATAAAACCTCAAAACCGATTGGTTCCAGCGTTTTCAGATCGTTCTGAAGTTGAAATGCAAGCTCAAGCTGACTGCTGGATGTCACTTGCCTGAGGTCATTTATCAAAAGCAGCCGATCCCTGCTTTGCCTGTCCATTTCCGCGTCGTAGATGCAAATATTGGCCTCCGTTTGCAGCTTGGCACGGTACATCGCCAGGTCGGAGTTGTGCTGTAGATCGTCAAGATCAGAGCCATCACTTATGCTGGTCGCAATCCCGATGGAGGACCCTATGGATAGCGAGTATTCTTCGGTATCAACAGGTTCTGACGTCAGCGCATGCAACCTTTCCGCGAATGAAACGACTTCCTCTATCGATTGAAAGCCCACTTTCAGGGCAACGAATTCATCCCCTCCCGTGCGCGCAACAAATTCATGTTCTTGGCATGCGGTTTTTAGTCGGTTTGAAATTTCCTTTAGAAAGCGATCTCCCACGGCATGCCCGCGAAGATCATTCACTTCCTTGAATAGGTCGAGGTCGATCGTCAGAACTGCAACCTTTAGGTTTTCATCTCGCGACATCAACTCCTTGCACTCGTCCATTTTCCGGCTGAGCTGCAACCTGTTCGGTAGCTTGGTCAGATGATCATGCGTCGCCGTATACTCCAATTTCTCCAAGGCTTCTCGTTCGAGGTTGGTCTCGATGCTCAGCGCAGCAAAACCCACAACCAAAATCAAAATCGTCACAGCGAATATGAGCAGACCAAGCGTTGCGTCCGGCATGAACTGTTGCGGGACTTCATAGTAGGGGCTCAACTCCACGGAAAATGCTGCCATCCCGGTGAAGTGCATCGAACAGATGGCCAAGACCATCAGAACGGCACCGCCGAGCCAGCAATACCGTGTGATTGGGTAGGCAATTCTATGATAGGCAGCAGCCCCGAGAAGGCAGCCCAGGAGCAGCGACATCAATACCATCGATGGGTCCCAACGGATCTCACCAGGCAAGAGGTACGCCGACATTCCGATGTAATGCATCATTGAGACTGAGAGACCGAAGCCTGCCCCTGCCGCGATAAAATGAAATTTTCCGTCTCCGTAGGCCAGCAGCGCGTTGGCTGCGAGCATTCCGAAAACGGCAACGCCCAGTGAGACACCTGTCAGAACCGGTTCATATCCATGTTCGAAACCGGGCTCATACGCCAGCATCGCAATGAAATGCGTCGACCAAACCGTTGCGCCGCTGATGAGGCTGCTGAGAAACAGCTGTATCCGTCTGCGCAATCCGGTTGCAGAGAACAATCGCCTTGAAACAAGGACAGAGATACACGATCCAATAACGCACACGATCGCAGCCACTGCGACAAGCCAATGGTCATGTTCTTGAGACAAACACTCTATTACGCGATACAATTGATTAGTCGTCCTTGGGCCATTCTATTCGCGGGATATCACGACAGTCGTTAATGATGCGTCCCGTTTGCCTTGAGTATCTGCCTCTTATTCGCGCAATTTTTCAGGAAATTAGAGCGATCCCACGATCTGAACTGGGGCCGGCTTTGCTTCTTAAGGATATGAATATTATAGAATTTTAGTCGTCCTGCCCATTTTGGTTTTCGGCGCTTATGCTCAAAAGGTTTTTGATCATGTAGCGTGTCATGAATTGAAGCTTGTGGGGAGATGGCCGCGTTTCGACCATTGGATTTCTTACAAAATAAATAAGCGCCAGGAGTGTAAGCTGTGGGTCCTATCTGACGAGTAACTTCACGCTCTCGACCGCTTCCTTCGTTCGGTCCAACCCCCGCGCTCAGAATCCTGGTAGGGCAGTGGAAAGTCGCGTTCGAGGCGCGGACGTGTCATTCTGATCGTGCCGCATCACACAGGGCGCCCCAATCATCGCAATCATACGCGATGACTTCCAAGAATGGTCGCGTGCGGGGAGCAAGCTCCCATCTACCAACCGCACAGTGCTTCTGATACCTTCTCAGCATGAGTGCTTGGCATATTCACATCATGAACGCCCGCAACCAGCTGACCGAGTTGCTCGAAACGCTCACCTCTGCAGTTTCAGACGCTCAGAACGGCTGCATAAATGTTCACGACCCCGTTGCTCTCGACCTCACGGTTCGGGGCACGAATTGGCCGATGCCCAAGGCACTTCGCGTGAGCGGGTCGGCATATGGTCCGGGCCGAATTGACATCGTGATTGATATGTCGGCTGGGTTCAGCGGCGAAGAACTCCATCAGGCAATGCTGCGCACGATTTATCACGAGTTTCATCATGTATTGAGATGGGATGGTCCCGGATATGGGCAAACACTTGGCGAAGCACTCGTTTCCGAAGGGCTCGCACAACACTTTGTGCATGAGATGATGACCTGTCCGGCTGAGCCTTGGGAAAACGCTATTGATGGCGCTGAATTGCTGGAGGCGCAAAGCCTCGCCGCGCAAGAATTCGACGCGAAGCCCTATGACCACTCAAAATGGTTTTTTGGCCGCGGCAAGCTTTCGCGATGGGCGGGCTACACCGTGGGGTTTGAAATGGTCGCAAAATACCTTGCTGAACAATCGGATACGACGGCGCTCCATAACGCAACGACTCCAGCGTCAGAGTTTGCGCGATTTCTGAGGTGAATTTGGAAACCAGCTCCCCTGCGACGCTTCGAAGGGGAGCCGATATGACTTGCGATGAGGTGCCGTCTTTCAAAATGCATCCTTTCGGCATGAATGTTGCGCCGAGTAGTCTCTATGTACGTTTGATCGCAGCTTTGCGCCGTTTCTACACGCGATCACCTGTTGAAGTTCCGCGCTCTGCCGTGGGTTTTGTATCGGCGGGGCGGTTGATGCCAAGCCAATCGTTTAGCGGGCGCATCAGCATGCCAAGCGCCACGCCGCAGCAGATCTGGAATACGATATTTGCCAGTTTTGCAGCCGTGGAATCACCTGCCAGACTGCTGAAAACAAAGTCAGCGGCAGAATGGGTCAAATAGATCATCAGCGAAAAGGCAGCCACGGTGACCACAATTTTTGCCAGCAGACGTGGCAGTGGGACATAGGGAAAAACCGTGCACAGAAACAGGGCCAGGATCCACCAGAGTTCCGAGTGATTGGTCAGCAGAGAATGCGTGAGCGCGAGATGGCATAGGACAAACCCGAAGCTGATCACCTGGCGGCGGAAGGTATCTGCTGCTGCGACCAGCGCACCGAGGGCGAGAAACGGCAGCAGCGTCGTTGGCGATCTGAAGAGCAGGCGCGCGCTGGCCAATATCTCTCCGTGATGAAGCGCTGCGACCAGAATTGTGCCGATCGCCACCACCTCGGTCAGCACAAAGAAAATGGCCAGGCTACGCCATGGGTTTGCCGATAGCTGCCGCCGTATACCGGGAAAACAGAGCAACACCCCGATGGCCAGGAACATCTGCAAATAGACATGCAAAAACCATAGCCATTCCAGACGATAGGGGATCCACCTCTGGCCCAGGAAAACAACATCAAAGAAATTGACCAGGTTTCGATAAAACAGCAGGGAGGATAGCTCGACGTTGTTGCCGATATAGAAATGCCAGCTGAAATACAGCAGCGAAACTGGCACTAAGGGCACAAGAAGCCGCCCCAGCAAAGCCCAAACACGCCGGGCGTGGCCGTCTTTTAGCACGGCAGGCAGTTGCAGGTGCCCAAACGAAAACCCGGCGAGTACGAAGAGCACAATCGACATCCCGCCTGTCAGCTTGAAACCTGCATGAAAGGCCACGATCTCAACGATGGCGAGACACCTGAGCAGCACGAAGGTTTCGACCCTACTGATCTCAAAACGCGGCGTCGCCGCCGGAGTTTCTGTTGACGTTGAGGGGGCGAGCGCGGCCAATTCGGTAATGGTCATCCACGGCCAGTTGGTAGGCAGGTTCAGACCAAGCGCCTCAAGATCAAGGCGGGTTTCGATTGTTGACAGGCTATCGGCGCCCAGATCAAAGAGGGACTGATCCCGCGTGGCAAACGCGCGACCGGAGTGTTTGACGAGTATCTCGGCAATCGATGTCTCGGCAGACCCTTCTGGCGCATCGGATGGCGCAGCGGCATCGGATGTTTCGATGTCCTGCGCCAACTCCGCAAGGGCATCCTTGTCGATCTTGCCGTTCGGAGTGAACGGAAAGTGATCCATGACCACGATCCGGGCCGGCATCATGTAGGTCGGCAGATTGCTGAACAGCGCCGCCCGGATTTTCTTTTCCGTGACCTCTGCGACCTCTGACAGCGCAAACAGCAGCAGCCGGTCGTCTGAGATAAGCGCGCAGGCCCGCTCGACGCCCGGCACCGCTTCGGTGGTGGTTTCGACCTCGCCCAATTCCACGCGGAAGCCGTTGATCTTGATCTGCCCGTCCCGGCGTCCAGCAAAGTAAATCAGCCCATCCGGCATCTGGTACCCGATGTCGCCGGTGAAATGTCGGCAGGCCGCGCCGGTTTCGGGCGGGATCCGTTGATTGACCCCCGCCACGGGATCCGCCAGATCGGCGACAATCTCACCCACTTCCCCGACCGAAACCGGGGAGCCGTCGTCGGCGACCAGTCGGACACCGGTCCAGGGCAGGGTGCGGCCGATGGCAATGTCGCGGGTGCGTGCCGCCCCTTCCTCGATTTCATTGATCACAAAGGCCTGGGGCGTTTCTGTCGTGCCAAAAACGTTGAACTGGCGCACGCCCGGCACCAGATCGTGCCACTGCTCGACCACCCGTGGCGGCAGCCTTTCACCGCCCCAAAAAATCGCTTTCAGGCCATCGAACCCGTCCTCTGACGCCATATCCGTTGTCAAAAGGCGCGCCGATGTCGGACTCAGGCGCAACACATTGCAGTGCGTTTTCGCGATCAGGGCACGGAGGCGTTTGGGGTCCATCATCTCGCACGGACTTGGGATGGCGATTGTGCCGCCATGGGACAAAGGCAAAAAGATGTCGCGCGGCGTTGGATCATGCGAGAGCCCGGCCATCATGGTTGTTGTGATGCGGCCTGGCAGCGCAAGTGTGCGCGACTGCCATGAGATGAACCGTTGTAAGGTCTTGTCGGGATGGGTCGTCAGCTTTGGCTGGCCGGTCGTGCCCGAGGTAAAGAGGTGATAGGCCGCATCCCGTGGCGCGCCGTTCACGATGTTGGGGAGCCGATCCGTTTCGCGCATCGGTGTGATGCGCGTCACTTGCCCGGCGATCTCAGCGGGCAGATCGACACCTGCCTCAATGACATAGCGTGTTCCGAGCTGATCCAGCATCCTTTCGATCCGCGACACGGGATAGGTCGCATCGACCAGCGCAAAGGAGGCGCCGCTGGCGGATACCCCCAAAACGGATGCAACCAGATCAGAATTGCGTTGCGCAAAAATGACAACCCGGTCCCTGGGCGTGACCCCAGCGGCGTGCAATCCACCGGTTATGGACCCCGCGCGGTGGGCGAGAGCGCGGTAGGTGAGCGTCTCTTTTGAGGTGATGATGGCTGCAGCATCAGGTTGCCGGTCCGCCCACTCAAAAAAAGCTTCGTGAATCCGCCGGGTCGGTTCAGGCTCCAGCGTGGATTGCGGCACGACGACCTCACGGCCCTTGCGCGCACGCTTGAGTATCTCCCGGCAGGTTTGGTGTGGGTTTTCAAGGGCGGCCTCAAGGATCCTGCCTTGCAGATCAAGGAAGAGTTCCGCGCGTGTCTCTGACAGTTGTGCGGCGTTGTAAAATGCCCGCGCCTTCAGAACGCTCCGGTCCGTCGACCATATGAGGTTCAGATCATATTCCGTCCGCCTGTCAAGAAACTCGCGCGGTCCGACGTCAAGCTCACCTGCCGTGATCCGGGCTGCGGGCGGGAACATATTGATGGAAACACTGGGTGCCTTTTGCTCGGAGATCACAAGGTCCAGAACCGGCTCATTTTCCAGAGCAACAGTGTCGCGCGTCTGCGCCGATACCGCAGTCGAAAAAGCGGCAAATTCCTGATCGAGATCCACGCTGAGGTTCAGGGGCAAGGTGTTGGAAAACGGGCCAATGACCGAATTTGGGGCGCCGAGCGCCTTGCGTCCTTCGGTCTGGAAAAAGCTTGAGACCGCTTCTTCTCCGGAATAGCCGTGCAAACCGAGGGCGTAGGCGGCTGCAAGCACGCCGAACTGCGTGGCACCGATTGATTTGCCCAGTGCGCGAATGGGTTTTTGCACATCCTCGAAACTACGTTCGACGTAACGGCCTGCCGCAGCAGCCTCTTCGTCATGGACGCCGTCACCCACCAGCCGCACCGGTTTTGGCAAGGAGCGCACCAGATCCTTTACGTCGGTTGGCGCGCGGGCATCGTCCATCCCCGTTGCGGCAAATTCGTAGTAGGACCTGGCGGGCGGCAATGTCTCCCCTGCGTAGAGCTTCAGCAATTCCTTGGTCATGACGCCTCGGGAAAAACCATCCGTGACCGCATGGTGCGCCGCAATTGTAAAGCGCCAGCGTTCCCCTAGATCCGCCACAAGAAACCGGATCAAAGAGCCGCTTTTAAGGGGATCAACATCGTCAAACACAAGAGGCAAGGCCCAGCTCCGAAAGGCAGACAAGCTCTGATCGGCCATGTCGCAATGGTGAAGCTGAAGGCTGGGTATTTGTGAGACCACGGCGCTGACATGGCCGCCGGAAATTTCAAATCGTGTCCGTAAGGACTCGTGGCGTTGCACCAGGTTTTTGGCCGCCGCTGAAAAGGCATTTCTGTCAAATGGTCCCTCAACCAGATGACCCAGCGGGATCATATATGACCCTGCGCCCGCGAGTTCGGCTTTTACATATCGGCTCTGATTGTCGCTTGCTGGAACGCGAACCTCTGTCGCGCTTTCCACGCGCAGTGACGTGCCATCGGAAACTAAATACTGTCGCATGTGACCATGCCTTATGAGTTACGAAAAAAATCAGCGTATCGAGAAAAGAAGAAAAATATGTCAATTCTGAGGGACTTATGTAGCAATATCCCAAAAATCTAGGGCGTGTCATCGAATATGGTTTAATTTCAACTCTGGCGTGAGAAATACGCGGAATCAGCGCGAAAATTGTTGATCAGGACCGCGATGGCGTCAGATCGTCGGCCTTCGATCCCGCGTCAGATGCGCGTGACTTGATCGGTTATCGGCGCAGCACGGCCTCTGCTTCTATTTCCACGCGGTACCCGCCAATCAACCCGGCAACGACGACCAGGGTGTTCGCGGGCTTGATCTCGCCAAAGACGCGCCCATGCGCCCGTGAGATCGCCTCAACATCCGCCTCATCGACGATGTAAATCCGGGTGCGTATGACGTCTTCGGCGCAGGCGCCCAGCGCTTCCAGCGCCGCAAGGATCTTGTCGATGACAAAGATCGTCTGCGCCCCCGCGTCCGCCTCAGCGACAATGCGATCTGCCCCCGCTGTCGCTGTCGTGCCCGAAACGAGAATGCGATCGTCGATGCGCTGGGCGCGGGTGTAGCCGGCGATATCTTCCCACTTTGACCCGCTCAGGACGCGTTGCTGATCGTCTCTGCCCGCCACATCTTTGGCGGTGAAGGGCAACGGCATCGTATCCAGGTGATGGCTGAGATCGCCGGAGGCTGTCAGGAAGGGCGGACGCCGGTATTCGTCGCCGCAATCGCCGGGCACCGGGCGGGTGGTTGAAAAAGCCTCCTCAAGGCGCCCGTGATCTTCCGTGTCGAGCTGAAATGAGAAGAGCCGCAGATTGTCCCCGACATGCATCCGCTCGCCCAGTCTTGCGCCAACAATGACACCGGCAACGGCGGAATGCTCTAGCACCCAGCGGGTCGCGACGTTCGCAATTGACACTTCATGCTTTCGGGCAATTTTATCGGCGGCAGCAAGGATGCCCTGAAACGCTTGCCACCCGCCGGTCACCTCAATGAAACGTTTATATTTCATCTTCGACCAGTCGTTGATGTCCTCGGGCTCGGGCTGTCCCAGCCAGCGTTCGGATAAAAATCCACCGCAGAGGGTGCCATAGGCCAGAAGCTTTGTCCCTCTGCGATGGCACAGATCGGAAAGCGCCCCCGCAGCACGCCGGTCGACCAGCGAAAATGAGACCTGATTGGTCAAGAGCGGCACGCCGTCGGCCAATGCCAGATCCAGATGGGCTGCATCAAAGTTGGTCACTCCGAGCTCGGCAATCAGGCCCTCGGCGCGCAGTTGCGTCAATTCATGCAGCGCATCGAGCCAGGCTGGATGCTGAAAGCCCCACCAGTGAAATTGCAGCAGATCGATACGGTCCACCCCAAGACGCTCCAGCCGCGCCTCGACGCCTGCGTGCACCACATTACGCGTCATCGGACCGGGCGCAGGGCACCATTTGGTGAAAGCAAGCGGGCGGGGCGTGTCGGATCGGGCCAGCAGATGGCCCGTAATGATCTCCGCGCTGCCATAGTGGTCCGCCATATCAAAGGTGTCGAAGCCCTGATCGGCATAGGCGGCCAGCCACGCCGCCCCGGTCTCAGGGTCGATGGTGGCGCCGCCTTTCTCAATATCCGCAACCTGCCACAGGCCGGTCAGGACACGGGAGATCTCCAGATGATCAGAGAGACGCAAACGATCCGGTCGTGTCGAGTAGGTCATGTCAGGGCGCATCCTTTTGTCCGGGCGATTGGTCCTTGAGAGCCGCGCCACTTCCGTTAACATGTCCCAGATACTAAGGGCGGCGGCATCCGTCCAGCGGAAGGGACGCAATGGGAACCAGGGAAGGTGATCGGGGCTTCTGGCTTTACGATCTGAAGGTCGAGACGGTTCTGGACGGGCGCACGCCGGTGTGCCGCCACATCGAAGGCGACAGTTTCCGGGTTGAAGGCGAAACGCTAGTGTTCGAGCCGGGGGCGCGGGTGTCGATGTATGCGCTGGCGGGTTTGCTGCCCTTGTTGCCGGTGAAACAGCGCGATACCGACCCGGAAGATTGGGTCAGCACCGATGCCGAGGTCGCCTGTCCTGATCCGCATTGCGGCGGGCGGTTTCGGATCACGCGGCTGAAGGAACGGCGCTGGTTCACGCATGCGGCCACGACGGGGTTGCCTGCTGAACGCGGCACGCCCTACTGGCAGGAAGGTGGTCGCGAATGATCCCTGAGACCGCAACTCTGCGCCCGGGCTACGACATTTCCCGCGTGATCAAGGGCGGCTGGCAGCTGGCTGGTGACCACGGCGCGGTCGACCGCAAGGATGCCGTGCGCGACATGGAAGCCTTTCTGGATGCGGGGATCACCAGCTTCGATTGTGCCGACATATACACCGGCGTCGAGGAAATGATCGGCGATTTCATCGCAGAAGTGCGGCTGCGGCGCGGCGCGGAGGTGGCAAACCGGGTGCACGTGCACACAAAGCTGGTCCCGGATCTTGGGCTGCTGGCCAATATCAAGCCCGAAGATGTCGAAGCGATCATCGATCGCTCGCTGAAACGGTTGCAAATCGATCGCCTGCATCTGGTACAATTCTATTGGTGGGATCTGTCGATGGGTGATCCGCAGGCCGGGCTCGACGTTCTGAAAAGATGCCAGGAAAAGGGTAAAATCGCCTATCTCGGCACAACCAACTGGGATGTGGCGGAAACCCAGCCCTTTATCGATGCCGGGTTCGATCTGGTCTCAACCCAGGTGCAATATTCTCTGCTGGACCGGCGTGCGGCGTGCGGGTTGGCACAATGGACCGCCACAAGTGACATGCAATTGCTGTGCTACGGCACGCTGGCGGGGGGATTCCTGACGGAAAAGTGGCTGGGTCAGTCCGACCCGGGGTTTTCCTTTGCAAACCGCAGCCTCGTCAAATATCGCCTGATCATCGATGAATTCGGGCCCTGGGAGCGTTTTCAACAACTGCTTGGCGTGTTGCAATCGATTGGGGCGAAACACGGGGTCTCTTTATCCTCGGTCGCCACGCGCTGGGTGCTGGACCAACCGCAGGTCGCTGCCGCCATTGTCGGTGCGCGCTACGCACGCCATCTGCCGCAGACGCTTGAGGTGTTCAGCTTCGCGCTGGATGCGGATGACCAGGCCGCCATCGGGTCAGTTCTGGAGGCGGCACCGGGGCCCGCCGGTCCGGTTTTCGCCTTGGAGCGGGACCGTAACGGGCGGCACGGTCGGATCATGAAATACAATCTCAATACACGCCCCGATGATCAGGTGTTGGGGGCAACGGGTGGCTGAAGCGATCCTGACGACGCAGGGCCTGAGCCGCAGCTTTGGGCCGCTCAAAGCGGTGGATGCCGTATCGTTGCAGATTGCCCGGGGGTCCATTACCGGCCTGATTGGCCCAAATGGCGCGGGTAAGTCGACATTCTTCAACCTGCTGACGGGGGCATTGCACCCCGACGGCGGGGCCGTGCATCTGGAGGGGCGGGACATCACAGGCCTGTCCCCTTCCAAACTTTTCGCGCTGGGATTGGGCCGGACGTTTCAGATCCCCCGCCCCTTTGCACGGATGAGTGTTCTGGAAAATGTCATGCTGGCCCCGACAGAGCAAATCGGCGAGACGGTGTCAGGACCGTTTATGTTCCGCAAGCGCATGCAGGAACAGGAAACGCGCATCCGAAAACGGGCCATGGAGGTGTTGGATTTCGTGACGCTGGGTGCTTCGGCGGACCATCCGGCGGGCAAGATATCGGGCGGTCAGATGAAGCTTCTGGAGCTGGCGCGCGTCCTGATGGGCGATCCTGACCTGATCCTGCTGGATGAGCCGGCTGCCGGGGTGAACCCGGTCCTGACCGAAACGCTGATCGGAAAAATCGAGGAACTGAACCGTCAGGGCAAAACCTTCGTAATCATCGAGCATGATATGGATTTTGTGATGCGCCATTGCGATCCAGTGATCGCGCTGGCCGAAGGGCGCGTGGTTTTTCAGGGCAGCGCAGAGCAGGCGCTCGCCGATCCGGTATTGCTGGACGCCTATCTCGGGACATCAGTTGATGCCTGATCCGGTGCTGACCGCTTCTGACATCACGGCGGGCTATGTGCCTGACCTGCCCATTTTGCGAGAGGTTTCGATCACCGCGCGCGCGAGTCAGATCACGCTGATCATCGGCCCGAACGGTGCAGGCAAATCGACGTTGATCAAGGCGATTGCCGGGCTGATCCCGGTCAGTGCAGGCCGGGTTGCGTTTGAAGGGGACGACATCACGAACATCCGTCCCGATCAACTGACCGCCCAGGGCATCGCCTATGTCCCCCAGACTGACAACATCTTTCGCAGTCTGACGATCCGCCAGAATCTCGATCTGGCGCTGCGCCGGGCTGGCGGCGACGCAGGCGCGCGGTTGGCGCGTCTCTTCCAACAATTTCCAGCGCTTGCCGAGAAACACCGTGACAAGGCAGGCACCCTGTCAGGCGGGCAGCGTCAGTTCCTCGCCATCGCGATGGCGCTTGCGACCGATCCGCGGGTGATCCTGATGGATGAACCCTCCGCAGGGCTGTCGCCGAAAGCCACTCAGGAGGTGTTGGAACACGCCCAAGCGCTGGCCGCCACTGGCGTGTCCATCCTGCTGGTGGAGCAGAACGTCAATCAGGCGCTGCGTCTGGCTGATCATTGCTACATCCTGGCGGAAGGGCGCAATCAACTGGACGGGGCGGCGCAGGACCTGCTGGGCAACAAGGTGGTGGGCGAGATCTATCTTGGCGGGCGACGGGTCGGGGCGGCATGATCCAGAATCTGATCGACGGCATTCTCACCGGGTCCTATCTGTCGCTTGGCGCCATCGGGCTGACGTTGGTCATGCATATCCTGCGCTTCGCCAATTTCTCGCATGCGGAGCTTTTGTCGCTCGGGGCCTATTGTGCGCTGGTTTTTGATGCGCTTGTCACCGCTTTGGTTCCGGGCCTGGCGGCAAAACTGGGGCCCTTGTCGCTGACCTGGGCGCTGATCCTGGCAACCCTGATATCGATGGTGCTGACCGGCCTTTCGGCCGCGCTGATCGACCGGCTGGTCTTCAAACGTGTCCGGGAAAAGGGGCAGGAGCTTTCCATGGTCTTCGCCAGCTTCGGCATGGCGCTGGTGATCCGCAACGTGATCGGCTTGATCTTTGGTCTGTCGCCAGAGCTCTATTCCAAGGACATCGCCTTTGCGACCATCCTCAGTCGGGACCCGCTGATCCTGGTCAAACCGGATCAGGTTTTCGTTCTGGTGGCAGCACTTTTGCTGATGCTGATCCTGCATCTCATCCTGTCGCGCACGACCTTTGGTTATGCCTTGCGGGCGGTCGCGGAAAACCCGTCGCTGGCGCAGGTCAATGGCGTCAACCTTGCCCGCACGATCATGGCCGTCTGGCTCATCGGCGGCGGGCTGGCCGCCGTGGCGGGCGTCTTTTACGGGCTCAGTCACCAGATCATACCGGTCATGGGCCGCGATCTGGTGCTGCCGATCTTCGCCGCCACCATCGTCGGCGGTATCGGCAGCGTTTACGGCGCGGTGCTGGGCGGTTTCATCGTCGGGATCGCGGGCAATCTGGCGCTGGTGATCCTGCCGTCGGGCTATACGCCGTCGGTTCCCTTCCTGCTGATCCTGGTTGTTCTGCTGATCCGACCGCACGGGCTTTTTGGCGAGGCGCGGGCATGATTGGTGTGATTTCCTATCTGGTGTTCTTCGCCACCACCGCTGCGATTCTGTCGATTGCGGTGCTGGGGCTGAACCTGCAATGGGGCAATACCGGGCTCTTCAATGGCGGTGTCGTCGCCTTCTTCGGGGCGGGCGCTTACGGGACGCTGATCCTGGGCGGCACGCCGCAGGACGGGCATCTGGGCGGTTTCGGGCTGATCTACCCGGCGGCCCTGCTGGGCGGCATGGCGCTGGCCGGGCTGATGGCCTGGGTCGTCGGGCTGCTGACACTCAGGCTCCGCCATGACTACCTCGCCATCGCCACCTTCGGTGTCGCAGTCGCCTTTGAAAACCTGATGCGCAATGCGGAATGGCTGGCAGGCGGTGCCAAAGGCGTGCGCGGTTTTGAGCGACCCCTGCGCGCCGCCCTTGGGGACGGGTTCCTTTATAATCTGCTCTTTTTCATTGTTGTCCTGCTGCTGCTGATTGCGGTTTACCTGTTTCTGGAACGCCTTGTGGCCTCGCCATTCGGGCGGTTGCTCCGCGCCATCCGCGAAGACGAAGAGGCCGCACAATCGCTTGGCAAGAGCCCCGCACGCATCCGTCTGACCGCCTTTGTCACCGGTTCGGTCATCCTCGGCCTCGCAGGTGGGCTTTACGGCACATTCTACGCTTTTGTCAGCCCGCAAGACGTGTTGCCCACGCTCACCTTTCAGATCTGGGCGATGCTGATCGTGGGCGGTGCGGGCAACAATCGCGGTGCGATCTTTGGCGCTTTCCTCATTTGGGGCGCCTGGACGGCGTCCGGTTGGGCACTTTCGCGTTTCGCGCCGATTGAGGCGCAACTCTACACCGGATCGATGCAGTTTGTGTTGATCGGGGTCGTGATCGTCGGCATGCTTATGTGGCGGCCTCAGGGGCTTTTGCCGGAGCGGCTGGTCGTATCACAGAGGGGAGCAACCCCTTTGGCTAAACAGGGAGAATAACATGTCCATCATGAAACTTATCTGGGCCGCGGTTGGCCTGGCCCTTGGGCTATCTGCGCTGGCGGGTGCCGTTCACGCGCAGGAGTGCACCACCAAGATCGGTGCGGTTCTGCCAACCTCGGTGGATTGGGGCCGCCCGATTGCGGAGACGGCGCAATTTGCTGTCGATCAGGTGAACGCCGCCGGGGGTGCCGCAGGCTGCGCCATCGAGATGGTGCTCCGGGATACGCAGGTGGACCCGAAGGTGGGCGTCGATGCCGCCAAGGCGCTGGTCGATCTGGAGGGGGTGAAACTGCTGTTGGGCGCGGTCTCTTCGGGCGTGTCGATGCCGATCCTCACTTCCGTGACGGTGCCAAGCGGCGTGGTGCAGATGTCGTGCTGCTCCTCCTCGACCGCCTTCACCAAACTGTCCGAAGAGGGCAAGACAAGTGGTCTTTGGTTCCGCACCTTCGCCACGACGGGTGTGCAATCGGCAATCGGGGCGAAAGTCGCCAAGGACAAGGGCTATGGATCGGTAGCAATCCTCTACAAGAATGACGACTGGGGGCAGGATATGGCGCGGCTGATTGCAGCTAATTTTGCCGCCGTCGGCGTTGAGGTCACAGCATCGGTTGCCCTGAATGACGGCCAACCCTCCTACCGCGCCGAGGTGACGGAAGCGCTGACCAGCCAGCCAGATGCGCTCTACCTGGCACTTTACCCGGCCGAAGGCACTGCAGCGGTCCGGGAATGGATCTCGCTTGGGGGCAGCCAGAACATGATCCTGGCCAACTCGCTGAAATCGGATGAATTCCGCGACAATGTCGGCATGCAATATCTTGGTGCAGCGGTTGGCACCGACACGGCCTCACCCCGCTCGGAAAGCGCCGATGCCTTCCGCGCCGCTTATGTGGAGCGTTTCGGGTCTGAGCCGAACGGTCCCGGCCTAGCCAACAGCTATGACGCGACCATGATCGCACTTCTGGCGATGGAAGCGGCGGGCAAAGACGCCACAGGCGCAGACATTGCAGCCGCTATTGCGAAGGTGACCGACGCGGATGGCACGCCGGTCAGCGCCGATACGGCAGGTTTCCAGCAGGCCAGGGAGGTCCTCGCGGGCGGGGGTACGGTGATGTATCAGGGCGGCACGGGTGACGTCCGCTTTGACGCCAATGGGGACGTGTCAGCGCCTGCGGTGGTCTGGTCCTTTACGGACGCAGGTACGCAAGAGGTTGAATACCTGTCCCTGAACGAGGTCGACGCATTCATCGCATCGCTCAACTAGGCGAAAACCGGAGACTTGAAAGATCGGCCGCCACGATAAGGGGGTCGATCTTTTCGTTTTAAGGAGATCAGCGTTCCATCGGGCGCGATCCGCCGAGCACATGATTGACTGACGCCGCTATCTCAGGGCGCGGTTTGCAATGTCCCGTACGGTGTCGGCCAGTTTGGCGGTGCGTTCGGCGTCCCACGTCGTGTCGACAAGGAACGCCAAGCTGGTCTCTCCCAACGCTTGTGCGACAGGCAGCGGTGCCTCTGGCGCCAGTCCCCGGCTAGTGAAGGTCTCTTCGCGGTAAATCTCTGAGCAGCTGCCGGAAAAGGCCGGGAATCCCGCCTTTGATATCTCTGCCAGAACCCGATCGCGTGACCAATCCGCGGCAAGCGCCTCGGGACGCACAAAGGCATAAAACCGATACCAGGCATGCGTGATATCCGAGGGCGGCATCGGCACGCGCAAGGCGTCACACCCCGAAAGCGCGCCGCTGAGAATGCGGGCATTCCGCTCTCTGTGCGCCCGCCAATCGTCAAGATGCGACAGCTGTATGCGCCCGATGACGGCGGCGGGTCCGGCCATCCTGAGATTGGTGCCCGGCCCGGCATTGTGCAACCACCGAAACCCCGGGGGGTGATCGGTGTCAAAGACATTGGCATGGCCCTTGCCGTGATCCTTGTGGCTCCAGGCGCGGCGCCACAGATCATCGTCATTGCAAAGCAGCATGCCGCCTTCGCCGCCTGTGCTGATGATCTTGTCCTGACAAAAGGAGAACGACCCGAAAGTGCCGATGGTACCGACATGCCGATCACCCAACTGCGCCCCATGCGCTTGCGCGCAATCTTCGATGACCCACAGGTTATTCGCCCGCGCCAGATCCATGAAACCGTCCATGTCGCAGGGCCACCCGGCGAGGTGTACTGGCAAGATGCCGCGCGTCTTGGGCCCGATCAGGGGGGCCACGGTTTCCGGCGTGATGTTCCCGGTGTCGGGGTCGACATCGGCAAACACTGGCACGCCACCGGCCAGCAGAACGCAGCTGGCAGAGGCCATGAAGCTCCGGGGGGCGACGATCACCTCGTCGCCCGGTTGCAGATCAAGCACATGCAGGGCCGTATCCAGCGTCACTGACCCGTTGGCCATGGCGATGGAATGGCGGGCGCCTGTGTAGTGACAATAGGCTTTTTCAAAGTCGCCGACATCCGGGCCGGTCCAGGCATTCACCTTGCCGGAGCGCAGCACGGCGGCGACGGCTTCAATCTGTTCGGTATCGTAAACGGGCCACTGGCTCATGCTAGTTCCTTTTTCAGACGACGGTTCTGACGAGGACAAATCCTTCTGCCGCAGGTCTGTGCACGGTAGCCCCCCGCAGCGTGGCCAGCGCGCGCAGCGCTTCAACCGATCTTTCGTGCGGGGCGGGGAAGACCTGGCTGGCAAATTTCCTAAATGCCGCGATTTTCTGGTCCACGGTGTCCGAGATATCGATGAAGACATTCGGCACAAAGGCGGGGGTCAGATAGGGCGCGTTCCAGTTGGTTTCCGACAAGGTTTCATAGGCCAGAATTGTGGCCGGATAATCTGCTTGGTGCGGCCTGCTGGCGACCAGCGTCGACAGGAAACTGAGTTGATGGTCGAGGTGGATGTCGCCTGGATGCGGTGCTAGGATCAGCGCGGGCGCCACCTCGCGCACCAATTTCCCCAAGCCTGCATTGAGCGCGCCATGCGGTTCTTCGGCCAGCGCGGCCGCGGGAAAATCCAGCCAATGTGTCTTTGTCACGCCCAGCAGCTCATGCGCCGCGGCAGCTTCGGCCTTTACGGTGCGGATCTGTTCCGCATCGAATTTTGGCGGCTGACCACTGGTGACAATGCCGATATGAACCTCCCGACCTTCGCTGGCAAAGCGCGCAATTGTGCCGCCCGCCCCCAGCACCTCGTCGTCCGGATGCGGTGCGATGACCAGAACAGGGCCCGTCGAGGACACAAGGTCGCTGGGGTTATGGGTCATGGCCAAAGTCTTTCAGCTTGCTGTGAAGGGGCGGTGGTTTGTCAGAGCCGGACCACTCAAGAATATCGAGGCATTTCCCATCACCACAGGCCACGGTGAAGGATCGTCCGTTGATGTCCTGAATTTGCCCGGGCAGGCCAATAAACCGCCCCGCTTCAGGTGTGTGCCGGACAGCGGTCAGCGTGATCTGCGCGCCGTCCCCTGCATAGGTGAACGCACCGGGGTAGGGGGGACCCACCGCCCGGATCAGGCGGTGAATTTCCGCTGCCGGACGGGTCCAGTCGATGCGCCCGTCTTCGGGCCTGCGACGGGCGCAGATGCTGATGCCGTCGTCTGGTTGCGGTGTGGAGGGAATGTCACCCGCAGCAATGGACGTCAGCAGTGGTGGCAACATTCCGGCAAGCGCCTCCAGCACCCGGTCATAGAGTTCACGCGCCGTCACCGTGTCGGGGTCGATTTGAAACCTGGCCTGTGCAGCGAGGGGGCCATCATCGGCACCCGCGCCCAGCCAGAACAGGCTGGCGCCGACATCCCGTTCACCAAGGAGGATGGTCCAGGGGAGCACGCCACGCCCGCGAAGTTTCGGCAGGGCGGTGGGGTGAAATCCGATGCATCCCAGTTTCGGAATTGCCCTGAAGTCCGGGCCGCAGATTTGCGACCAGCCAATGACCAACGCCAGATCTGGTTCGACACCCTTGATGGCCGCCAGCGCCTCCGGCGCGTTGATCTGCGACGCGTAAAGCACCGGTATGTCATGGGCGGCAGCCACCGGGTCCAGATCGGCAAAATCCGAATGGCGTTGCGCCAGATCAGGGGGCAGGGTGACGATCAGCGCCGGTATGTGTCCCGCGGCGCACATGCTTTCCAAGGCCGCGTGTGATCCTTCCACAGCACCCACAAATACCGTTCTCATGCGGATACTCCGGCGGAGTTTTTCGGCAGATGCGCATTAAGCCAGCGCGTTGCGTCCTCCAGACGCTCTGGCCGACGTTTTTCGCCGAAAAGAGCGACGCCAAGCGTTTCCCACAGAATGCGCAGATCCAGTGCCGTGGACCGGTGGGACACATACCACAGATCCAGCCGCAGCTTTTCTTCGTTCGACAGAGTGGTATTGCCGCTGACTTGCGACCAGCCTGTCAACCCGGGTCTGACAGCACTACGCAGACGTCCCGTTTCGCCAAATTCATCGATGGTTTCCGGCAGCAGCGGTCTGGGCCCGACAAGCGCCATGCGACCGAGCAGGATGAGCCAGAGTTGCGGGATTTCATCCAGACGCAGCCTGCGGACTAGCACGCTTATCCGTGTCTGTCGTTCTGCGTCTGGAAGCAATGTGCCGCTCGCATCCCGTTCTTCCCGCATCGTCCTCAGTTTGGCGATGTCGAAGGTTTTACCGGATTTGCCCGATCTGGTCTGCCAAAACAGAATAGGACGGCCGAGATCGACCCAGACCAAACAGCACGCAAGGAGGAGGACTGGGAACGCAAAAATGCCGACGAAAAGGCAGATCAAGATTTCAAACAGGCGATTCATAACACACAGTGAATACTTTACCCTAAAAACCGCCGAACTCTCTGCCCGACGCGTTCAAAAGAGCGACCAAGGCTGTTTCAACGGCAACCAAAAATGCCAAAATATTAAGCAGCTTTCGCCGCAGAACTTAAGAATTACGTCCGAATCTCAGGCGAAATTACACGTAATTCCGCAATTTCCAAATAGATTCTCGGCATCGGTCAAGTTGGAATTCAATCGGGAATTGCAATAAGTTAGGCGATTTCCCGGAATGGTATGCATTCCTCTTTGTCTCAGGAAAGTTTACTTGTAATGCCAAAAAAAAGTAAGAACACTAACATTATGATTATTGTTCATTTTATCACCAGCACGGGAGTGGGTGGTGCTCAAATTATGTTAAAGAGGTACTTGGCTGCGCTCGGACCGGAGGCCAAAAACCACAGTGTGGTTTCCCTGACCGGCATTGGATCGATTGGGCGAGATATCCAGAATATGGGCGTTCATGTTGAGCCGCTTGGGCTGAAGCCCGGGCGCGTGAGCCTGTCAGCCATCGCGAAAATGCGAAAGATGCTGCGGCAGCAGCCGGTCAGCGTCGTTCATGCCTGGATGTATCACGGATGTCTGGCATCGATCATCGGATTGGCGGGCAGGTTCGGCAAAAAACCGGGACTGGTTTGGGGTGTGCATCACTCCTTGCAGGACATCAAAAAGGAAAAGTTTTCCAGCCAGATGATCATCCGGATCATGGCGGCCTTGTCGGGGAGTGTCGGGCGCATCACCTATTGCTCCGACGTGTCCCGAAATCAGCATGAGGCAATTGGCTTCAATGCAAAGAAATCAGCGCTCATTCCCAACGCCGTCGATACCTCGGAATTCAAACCTGACCCTGCCGCGCGTGACAGGCTGATCGAGGTTCTTGGTATTCCGGGTGATCGACTGATGGTGGGGAATGTATCGCGCAGCCATCCGATGAAAGACCATGTCTCCATGATGCGGGCCACCGCAAAGATGCTGGATGAGGGCCACAACGTTCAGGCTGTTCTGATCGGCGAGGGCCATACAGGCAGTGCCGCTGCGGTAGAAGCGCAGTCTTTGGGAATTGCCGATCGTGTGAGCATTCTGGAGATGCGCCACGACATCGCCAAGCTGGTGCCAGGTCTGGATGTTTTTCTGCTGTCGTCAGCCTGGGGTGAGGCGTTCCCCCTCGCGGTGACGGAGGCGATGTCGGCAGAGGTGCCCTGCGTGGTCACGGATGTCGGGGATTGCGCAAAACTCGTCGGGGATACCGGCACTGTGGTGCCGCCATCCGACGCAAATGCACAGGCATCAGCTGTGGGCGCATTATTGTCCGCGGGTGAAGAAGAACGGGCGCGCCTGGGCAGGGCCGCGCGCCTGCGTGTTCAAGATAACTTTTCGATGAATCAATACGTACAACTTCATAGAGATGCCTACCATTCGGTGCAGTCAGGCCGACCGCAGGCGGCGCATAATATCCGCTCGATGTCTGCCTGAACAAGAATTGTGTTAAGCGCGGCTCAGGCCGCCGTTTGGAATTAGTTTAAGCAAGGGACCCCTGCGCGTGCGCATCGGGAACCGATGCGGGAGTGATGAATATGACAGCACAAGGGCCGATTTCGCAATTGGGTCAGACGGAGCCGGAGGGCAGGGTCGGGCTTGATGGCGCCTGGAGCATCGTTCGCCGCCATTTGTTGATGGTCATCTTGATTGTCACTGCTTTTGTCGGGCTTGCCTATGCCGCCGTCAGCTATTTGCCGGAGGAGTACAAGACCCGGTCGACGGTGATCTTGACCTTGCTGGAGACGAGGGTCAGCGCCACGGAAGTGGAATTGGAGACATTTGAGCTTTCACGCCTGGTGATCGAGACCGAGCTGGATATTCTGCGCTCTCGTGACTTCGCCGTGGAAGTCGCGGAAGCGCTGCAATTCTTTGACGAACCGACGTTTGCGGGCGAGCCGGGCGTTGCCGAGGATCCAAACGATCCGGTTTGGCGTGAAAAGGTCATTGATAAAACTTTGAAATCCTACACTGTTTTCCGCCAGGGGGAGAGTTTGGCAGTTGAAATCGTGGCGGAATCGACCGATCCCCGCATGGCCGCGAACATCGCAAATCAGGTTGCCAGATCGTATATTGAAAAATCCGTTCTCAAACGCCGTGAAGGCATTGTGCAATCCATTGAGTTTCTGCGCGGGCGCGTCGATCAATTGGGCGAAGAGCTTTCGCAGTCTGAGCTGAGCCTTGCAGCCTTCATCCGCGAGAACGATCTTGATGATGAGAACCTTTCCGATCAGCTGCGCGCCGATGTGGACCGGCTTGTTTCCATCGAGAGCATTTTGTCAAAGGATCCAACCGCGCAAGACGAATTCGAAGCGACGACACAGGACCTGCGGGCTGCCGAAGCTGCACTACATGATCGCACGCGGTCGCAGCTGTCGCTGATGCGGATGGAGCGCTCGATGGAACTGCTGCGCGCGCGCTATCAAACAGCCATCGAGAAACTGAACGAGCTTGAAAACCAATTGCAATTTGTGTCCCAGGGTGCTCGGCAGGTGTCTGTGGCGCGGGTTCCGATTGACCCATTCTGGCCCAACAAGCGCACGACGCTTGCGGTCAGTGTGGTGGCGGGTCTGGCGCTGGCCTTCATCGCGGCCCTGCTGCTGGAAGGTCTTAACAACAAGCTTTGGAACGAAGATCAGACGATCGCAGCCTCCGGGGTTCCGAATTTCGGGTTTGTGCCCAAAATCAAGAAGAAGGGTCTGTTTTCCCGAGAGTACTCACCCATCTGGTTTCTCCACGCAAACCCCAACTCGGGATTTGCGGAGGCGCTGCGCAGCCTGATCACCCTGTGGTTCAACCTGGCTGCCGGAGGGAAAGTGGTGATGGTCACCTCTGGTCTGCCAAACGAAGGAAAATCGACATTGACCGTGGCGCTGGCGGCTGCTGCGGCCAATGACGGGATGAATGTACTGGTTCTCGACCTCGACAGCCACCGCCGCGGGGCGTCTAAAATGCTGGGCTCAACTGAAAAACTGGCAACATTTCAGGATGTTCTGTCCGGGAAAACCGTTGGCGTGCCCGCCTATGTGGATGGCGAGGAAGTGACGGGCGTGCAGGTTCTTGGCCTGCAAACGCGGCACAAAACGTCACCGCAGGATCTGAAACAGGATCTGCAGGCTCTGAACAAGAAGCTGAGCGCGGACTATGATCTCGTGTTGGTGGATACACCGCCGGTGCTTGTCGTGGACGAACCCTGCCGTTTTGGTGCGTTGGTTGAATCGACGCTGCTGGTTGTCAGGTGGGGTCGCACGACCGACGAGGTGCTGCGGGATACCGTTGGGAAACTCGCCAGCAACGGTATCGAAGTTTCCGGGACCGTCATCAACAACGTCGACCCGCGCAAACAGCGCAGATACGGATACGGCGGATATGCGCATTACTACAGTTACGGCGCATCAGGGTATCACTGATGTTACACGCCGCCGCTGTTTTATCGGTTCTCTTGCTGATGCCCGAAGCGTCGGGCGCAGGTCCTGCTGACGGGATTGCGTTCCCGGGTGCCGATGGGTTTGGCGCGGTCGCAACCGGCTGGAAAGGTGGCGAAATTCACAGGGTTTCATCTTTGGCCGATGACGGCCCCGGCTCATTGCGTGCCTGTGCGGCGAGCAGCGGGCAGCCGCGAATTTGTGTGTTTTCGGTGAGCGGCACCATCGAGTTGCGCGGTCCGATCAAACTGCCATCCAATATATATGTTGCCGGGCAAACCGCACCGGGGGATGGCATTCAGTTGCGACTGGTTGGTGGCAAGCACGGGCCGCTGATCCTGAAGAATGTGAATGATGTTGTGGTGCGTCATCTCAAGGTGCGCCCCGGGCCGAGCCCGACACCGTCGCCGTCCGTGGATGCGATCACGGTGGAGAACGGGCAACGGATCTATCTGGGCAACCTGTCGATGGCCTTTGCCACGGATGAAACATTTAATGTCCACGTATCGGGAGCGACGGCGGCAGATATTACCCTTGCCGACAGCATTCTGGCTTATAGTTTGGACCGCTCTAATCATCCGAAGGGACGACACTCGAAGGGCGCGTTGATCTGCTCAACCGAGAACGTGAACAATGCTTGCGGGCGGATTTCGCTGCACCGCAACCTGTTTGCCCACCACAGGGATCGGCAACCTGACGTCAAGGGTACCTCCATCGGTCCGGTGGAGGTGATCAACAACGTCTTTTACAACCCGGTCAGCCAGTTCGGCGAGTTTTACGATCTGATCGGGGATGCAAAAATTGCCTATCTTGGCAATGTCGCGTTATCCGGACCAAACACCATTCGGAAAACGCCCGAAGCCGTGCAGGTTTTTGAGTGGGAGGATGCGTTTCACGTTGAGCTTTTGGCCGAGGACAATATCGCGACATCTGCGCAGGGGTGCCGCGTGCGGCAAATGCACGTGCTCGACCCCATTGCGCAGCAGCAACAAGTCGCAGCACCGGGATGGCAGACAAACATTGCGGCCCGGCCCGCAGCGCAGACCCTCGGTGATGTCCTGGGGATAGCCGGAGACCAGATCCTGGGCAGACGGGCTCCCGACGCGCTGGATCAGCGGGTGGTGTCTGATGTCCGAAACTGTGGTGGCGCGATCATTAACGAGGTCACGCAAGTCGGTGGCTGGCCGTCGATTGCATCAGCCGATCCAGCGTCACAAACAGACAGCGACGGTGACGGTTTTCCGGACCTGTGGGAAGCCGGCCAAAGCGGGCTGGACCCAAACGAAGCGGATGATCCCTGGGAGGGTAATCCCCAGACCGGGCTGAGCCATGTCGAAACCTGGTTGGCGGCGCTCGCTGGGGATGGGAGTTAGGTGATGATCGGAATGTATCAGCTGCTGAGCGAAATTAGTGGCGGGACCGATGGCTTAGGCTTGCGCGCGGGTCCCAAGCTTGACAGGGGTTTCGGAGCGGATAGGTCGCGCCGTCAGACATTCAGCGGGCCATTGCATCTGTGTTGCGATGCACAACTCAATGCCCCAAGAGCGGAATTCGTCGGAAACAAATTCCCCGCATTCCAAGTCTTGTCTTCCAAAGTTGCAGGAGAGCTATCGGCAATGCCGACAGTCTCCCAATTGTTCAATGTGTTTGATTTCCGGAGGAAATACCCGTGAAACGTCCTGTGCTGGTACCCTTTCTTATCGCGGTTTTTCTTTGGCTCTCCGCGCCATTTGCGATCGCACAGACATACACGTTGACCGGACAGGACCGTGTCCTGATACGGGCCATGCAATGGGACAGAACCACCGGCTCATATTCACAATGGCCCGGCGTTTCCGGTGAATACGTCGTGTCAACAGAGGGGCTGATACATGTCCCGCTGGCTGGCCAGCTTGAGGCCAAGGGAAAGACGGTCGGGGCCTTGTCCGAGCAATTGCAACTCAGGCTGCACCGCCTGATCGGAACCTCGGAGCCGCCGCAGGTCGCGATGGAAATCATTGGGCATCTGCCGGTGTACGTTTTGGGAGACGTGCAAAACCCGGGAGCTTACCCCTATCGGCCCGGTCTCACATCACAACAAGCGCTCGCGGTGTCGGGCGGTTTGCTCCGGATCATCGATGCAGACGCTCCAGGCAACGCTTCGGAACAGTTGAGGCTGGCAGGCCAGATACGGGTTGCTGAAGACCGGATCAGAGCCCTTCAGGAGGAGCGCAACCGCCTCAACTGGGATCTTGGCGCATTGGGTCGGCAGCTCGAAACGGGTTCGGATGCAGCCTGGCCGACGGGGAGAGAAGGCGAGATCCTTGCTGCTGTGCAGACCGCGCGGGCCGCTCAAAATGCGCGGATTCTCGATCTGCAGGCCGTGCTGAAAGAGCAGATTACCCGCCTAAGCTCTCAGATCGCGCTACGGGATGAGCAGATCGCCCTGACAAAAGCGGAGCTCGAAAACGTCAGTTCGCTGAAAGAGCGCGGGCTGACCGTGAACACACGGGTATCAAGCCTGAACAACGCGCTCAACGATCTGGAGGCGAAGCGCCTGCAGTTGGAGATCGGCCTGCTGACCGCGCAACAACAGCTCAATCTGGCAGAGCGGGAAGAGTTGACTTTGCTGGACGATGCAAAATCGGGCGGCCTGTCACGGTTGAACAACGTCGAGCAGGAAATCGCAGCCCAGCAGATCGGCCTGACAACCCTTCGCTCATTGTATGAAGAGGCGGTTGCAGCCAACCCCTCCGCCGTGGTTGATCCGCTGACCGAGCGGGTGACGAAGTATTTTGTTACGCGCGGGTCGGACCCGACCGTGCTCGAATTGACCGCGACGGGTGAATTGCTGCCGGGCGACACAATCGAAATCCGCCGCGTCTCGATAGGTGAAAAAGCTGCCAATTAGATATGAGCGAAATGAAAATCGAATGCATTGGAGACCGCGACAAACAGCCGTTGTACACCGCTGAAATGATAGTTTGGAGATTACGTTTTTAAGCCACCAACCTTTGCGAGAACTTCGGGATTTCAATGCCCCGATCCGCATAATCGCCCGGAATTTAATGCCAGTATGAACAGATGAGGTTTTGATGCCGACCCCAGATTTAAATGTTGATTTTTTGATAATCGGTGCCGCCAAATGTGCCACAACCTGGCTGCAGCAATCGCTTTCTGCCAACAAATCCCTGTATTTACCCGAACCGGAGCTACACTTCTTCTCACGTGAGTATGACCGCGGGATCGCCTGGTATCAGGACCAGTTTTCCGGGTTCGGACGCGATGTCACAATCGGAGAAAAATCCAATTCCTACCTCACCGAACCGCAGGCCGCCGACCGCATTGCCAAACACTATCCGGATGTTCGCCTGATCGCTCAACTGCGCGACCCGGTGAAACGCGCCTACTCTGACTACTGCATGCTACTGCGCCGCGGTAGTGTATCGACCGACATCTGGCGGCATCTGGATCCCGAAAAAGCGGCCGATGAAAGGTTCCTTATCGACAGCCGGTACGGGCATCACCTGACGCGTTTCAGGAATACCTTTCCCGAAGAAAACCTTCTGATCCTCGACTTTGATGACGTCACGCGGGAGCCTGAAAAGCAGCTGCGCCGTGTTGCGGATCATCTTGGGGTAAAGGGCGCGCTGCATCCGCCCGTGCAGGAGCGTGTTAAAGACAAAAATGCGCCCACTGTGCCGCATAGATTTCGACGTGCGCTGGCCCCCTTGCGGCCTATGCTCGATCCGTTGCGAGACAAATGGCCGGTCCGCGCCATCCGTGACCGGATTGCCCGACCGGTGAAATATCCGCCTTTGCATCCCGATCTCGCCAAAAAGATGAGGGATCACTTCCTGCCAGATATCGAGTTGCTGCAAAAATTTGAGCCAACAATATCAGCGCATTGGCTTGGAGAGAGGTGATGGATCGCAGCGGTATCACGCGCAAGGAGAGAGCGGAAACCGGCGAATCGTCGCCGATTCGGGCTCGAATTCCGGTGAGAATCATCAATGAGGCGCTGTTTGCACGAATTATGTTGCTAAAAAAATCATCACAATTCGTTTTTTTGCGCATTCAATTTATGCGAGAGGTTTTAGTAAATATATGATTTTAAACCAATAAAGTCGAAATTATGTATCTTTTGTGACATCTTCCCGCATAGGTAGACCGCATTATGATGGAAATCAGCGCGGTCATGCATATAATTATTAACAATAGGTTAACACGTCTTAGTTGTAACGATTGCAAAAGTTTTTTTATCCCGGGCGACACTGGGAAAGACGCAATTCAAGCGTTTTTTGAGTACGAAAATGAAGTTTGGTGAAGTGGTGTTAGGAGGCTTTGAATTGAATTTTTTTGAATGTTGCCGGGGTTTGTTCATCCCGTGACAAAATTAGCTTTAGCCGGGGTTGCGCTGGCTGGCTGAGCACAAGGAGCGGTGATCCAAGATTTCCTGGGCGCTCCAACTCTAAAATTTAAGACGTACCGACGAACCAACGAACGTGGAGCGTTGCGCATGACTGATTATATTTCGACCGGTGATGATGACCGGGATGGTATTCATTCGACACCTAGTTTCCGACAAAGCGTTTTGTCAGATTTTGAGTACTGGTTCAAACAGACGATTGCAGAGATCAAGGCCAATTGCCGGTTGGTTGTTGGCGACATTCTGTCTTCCGCTTTATCGGGCGCTTTGGCGCTTTTGCTGGCGTTTGGTGTCGTCGCCCAACCTCATCTGCTCAATGCGCTGTGGCCTGTGGTCCTGATGTCCTGCGTCACCGGCATTCTGGTTTATCCGCTTGCAGGATTTTACCGTCGTCACACGCGGTCCACGTCTCTGCGGGATGTGACGGTGATTGTGCGCGGCGCTGTTTCCATGGTCGCGGTGTTGGCCATTCTCTCCACGTTCCATGCAACAACCGCGGCGGTGCCGGTTGCGGTATTTGTCATTCAATTCTTCCTTCTCGTGCCCGCGCTGGGGGCATTGCGCGTGGTGGCGCGGGGTCGCGAGATGTCACGCCGCGCGCAGCGGCTTGGTGATGTCGCGACCGACAGGGTGCCGGTGTTGATCGTGGGCACGGGCACGTCCAGCGATCTGTTCGTGCGCTCCCTGCGCAACACGCAGACGAAGTACCGGCCCATCGGCATCATCGATGATGCGCGCAATACCAACGGCCTTTATTTCCATGATGTGAAGATCATCGGGTCGCTGCGGGATCCGGAGCCGATCATCGCCCATTTCAAGACGTCGGATGAATTGCCCCAGCGGCTGCTGCTGACCGAACCGGTGACCCATTTTGACGCGGACGGGATCCGCAAGCTGACGGATTGGGCCGAAGCCTACGGCATCAAAGTGTCGCGTCTTGCCGGTCTTGATGAAATGAAATCGGGCGGGACGACCGAAACCACGGAGCTGAAAACCGTCGACCCTGAAGATATTCTCAGCCGCCCGCAAAAAATCGTAGAGAGGTCTTTGCTGCGCAAGCTCTTCGAAGGCCGCCGGGTTCTGGTCACCGGCGCTGGCGGGTCAATTGGCAGCGAGTTGGCACGGCAGATTGCCTCCTTTGAGCCAGCAGAACTGGTGTTGGTCGATAACTGCGAATTCAACGCCTATTCGATCGATATGGACCTGTCCCGGCACTTTCCCGACGTGTTGCGCCGGGTCTATGTGGCCAGCATTCGCGATGAAATGCGTGTCAGGTCCATCTTTGGCAAGCACCGCCCGGAAATTGTGTTCAATGCGGCGGCGCTGAAACATGTTCCGATGGTTGAATTGAACCCGTGCGAGGGTGTTTTGACCAATGTCGTTGGCACCCGGAATGTCGCCGACGCGGCGCGTGATGTCGGCGCGATTGCGATGGTGCAGGTGTCCACGGACAAGGCGGTGAACACCACCAATGTCATGGGCGCAACAAAGCGGGTCGCGGAATTTTATGCTCAGGCGCAGGACCGCATCACCAATGAAACCGATGAGATGACGCGGTTTTTCTCGGTGCGTTTCGGCAATGTGCTGGGGTCCTCCGGCTCTCTTATCCCGCTGTTTCAACAACAGATTTCCAAGGGGGGGCCGCTGACCATCACCGATCCGCAGATGGAGCGGTATTTCATGACGATCCGCGAAGCGGTCCAGCTTACGCTGGTTGCGGCGGCAAGCGGGCTTGAGCTGGAGACAAGCCATGGCGAGATCTTTGTTCTCGATATGGGGCGCCCGATCAAAATCGTGGACCTTGCGAAACGTATGATTGAATTGGCGGGGCTGAAACCCTCCAAGGACATTGCCATTGAATTCATTGGCAAGCGCCCTGGTGAAAAGCTGTTCGAGGAGTTGTTCGACGCCACCGAAGAGCGCAAGGAATGCGGCATTCCGGGTGTAAGTTCGGCCCAACCCGAGGGTGTTCCGATTGCACGGTTGCGTGCTGCGATACTGAAGCTGGAACATGCCGCGCGCCGTGGTGATGAGCTGACGGTCAAACGTCTGCTCAAGAATCTGGTGCCGGGATACGGGATCAACGGTCTGCGATCGGTCGAAATTCCGGAGGGCGACACCGGTGTGTCAAAAGGCCAGGTTCCCGTGGTGCCTGCCAACCAGAACCCCGATGCCGATGAGTTGTTAAGGACCGGTGTATGACAGCCATGCCGACAATTGTGGATGACGCATTTGTGCAGCCTGCGGATGATCGCAAGCTGCACAAACGTCGTGCGATTGTCATTGGCAGTCTGGGGTATTCCCTGGTGAATTTCCGGCTCGACCTGATGCGACGGTTTCAGGAAAACGGCTACGAGGTGCTGGCCCTGGCGGCGGAGATCGACCCTGCGACGGCACAGATCCTCGACCGGCATGGCATTCGGCATCGTGAGATCCCAATGCAAAGAACGGGCACGAACCCGTTCCAAGATCTAAAAACGCTGCGGGCCCTGGTGTCTGAACTGCGATCC
The DNA here is from genome assembly GCF_947499265.1 of uncultured Roseobacter sp. Taxonomy (GTDB): domain Bacteria; phylum Pseudomonadota; class Alphaproteobacteria; order Rhodobacterales; family Rhodobacteraceae; genus Roseobacter. The sequence continues at coordinate 796,463 of NZ_CANMNK010000001.1, forward strand.
GAAAAACCGGATATTGTTCTCACCTACACGATGAAGCCGATCATCTACGGATCGTTGGCGGCACGGATCGTCGGTGTGGGCGCCTGCTTTGCCATGTTCACCGGTCTTGGGTACGCCTTCATGGAAGATGCGCCGCACGGGCGCCGTCGTCTGGTACGCGATATTTCAATCCGACTTCACCGTCCTGCACTCAAGCGGATCAAGGCAGCTTTCTGCTACAACGCCGCGGATCGGCGCGACATTCGCCGTTTTCGCATGATCGACGATGCCACGCCGCTTTATGACGTGCCCGGATCAGGCGTAGATACGGTGCGCTTTGCCCCCAAACCGATCCCTCAAGACAAGATGCGGTTTTTGTTCGTCGGACGTCTGCTGCGCTCCAAAGGCCTTGAGGTGCTGGCAGCGGCGGCGGCGCTCTTGCGTGCTGAAGACCTTGAATTCGATGTTCAGGTTCTCGGGCCACGCGACAGCAACCCCGATGCGATAAGTGATGCCCAATTGGCCGATTGGCAGGCGCGCGGGCTGCTGACCTACGCCGGTGAAACGGATGATGTTGTTCCGTTCCTGCAGTCCTGCGGCGTCTTTGTGCTGCCCACGCAATTGCGCGAAGGTATCCCGCGCTCGATCCTCGAGGCGATGTCCTGTGGGCGCGCGGTGATCACAACGGATGCGCCCGGATGCGGTGAAAACGTGGCCCATGATGAGTGCGGTCTGGTTGTGCCACGCGGGGATGCAGCCTCTCTCGCAGCGGCCATGCGGCGCTTCATTCAACTGCCGGAACTGGCGGTTTCGATGGGCAAGGCAGCGCGCGCGCGTGTGTGCCTGCACAATGACGTCCATGCTGTGAATGGCCGTCTCATGCGTCTGATGGGTATCGAGGATCCCCTTCATGCGGAATTCAAGCCCGACGTTGTCGAGCATAAGTTTCGCGGCGAAGTCGAGTGTGTGTCGACATGATGTGCGATGAAACATCCACAGCGATGCCCCAGGCATCCAACACGCGGACCCGCGCAATCCGGTTCCTGGGAACGGGCGTGGTCAATACGATGTTTGGCTATGGCGTTTACGCCTTGCTGGTCAGTCTTGGCGCCCATGTTCAGGTCGCACTGGCGGCGCAGTTTGCGCTGGGCGTGATCTGGAACTACGCGCTCCACGCCAGATTTGTTTTTGGCGTCAGCGGGTACGACAAGTTGCCAAGATATTGCCTGGCCTATGTCAGCGCCTACCTGTTCAACGCCGTCCTGCTCCAGATCCTATCGAACGCCGGGATGAACCCCTACGCGGCGCAGCTCTTAGCGCTGGTGCCAACCGTGATTTTGTCCTTCGTTCTGGTTTCTTACGCGCTTGGCGCCTCGCTTGATGTCAAGGGAGGTCGCAATGAGCGTCTCTGACATGCATGGCCCTGCCGTCAAAAGACGGAACATGACGGGTACCGATGCCCCGCATCAGCTGTCGCGGATGCTGATTAAGGGGGCCGTGGCGTTTTGCGGGATCATGCTGTTGGCGGGTATCTACGGTCGGCTGATGAACTACGGGCTGCGTCGTGACGAGATGATGTTTGTACCGCCAGCGGCTTTTTTGCCCGGCTGGGACCTCTACCAGGATTTCTTCTATAACCACGTGCCGAACTCAGCCTGGTACTTCAAGGGGGTCAATCTGTTCTTCGGCGAGGCAGGGTTGCTTTTCGCCGCCCGTTTCGGCGTGTTTCTGGGATGGCTGGCCCTTGTGGGCAGTGTTTTCTGGGTAACGCTGCGCATCTCGAAAAACCGCCTCTTTGCGTTTTTCTGTGCGGTTGCGATGCTGACCGCCGATCCTTTGCTGGGTGAGGCGGGAATGGCCGCTTCCAACAACTTGCTGCCGCTTCCCTTTGCCGTATTGGGTCTTGGGCTCTTCATCATGGAGACCCTGAAACAACAGGTGAATGCGCGCCTTCTGTTCTGCGCCGGTGTCTGCCTTTCCATTGCTGCCGGTATGAAAATCAGCGCGGTTATTTTCATCCCACCGGTGGCAATTGCCGCCTTCCTTCTACCTCTGCACATGGGGTTGGCGGATCGCTTCAAACGTGTCGTTTTCCCGTTGCTCGTTGGCGGGCTGATCGGTGCCTTGCCGCTCTTTTGGTATCTGATTTCCGATACTGAGCTTTTCCTGGCGCATGTCATTGGATTTCACCTGGGCCCACACATCGCCTATTGGGACGCCAACGCCTATACGGAACCGAACCTGGCCATGGGGCTCGGCGGTAAACTTCTGCTGGCCTATGGCGGATGGCTGGCAGGTGTGCCGCTGATCATGGGCGTGGTTGCCACCTATCTCGTCTGGGTGGCATTGCGCGACAAAAGCACCGGGCACGTCCGCGAAGAGGGTTACTTCGGCCAGCTGCTGGTGTGTTTCGGCGCGATTTGTCTCGCCATTCTGATGAGCTTCTCTCCGACACCGGGGTTCCCGCAATACTACGTCCTGCCACTGGTGTGCCTGCCCATCTTTTGCGCCGTGGTGTTCCGCCGCATCTCTCCGGACTCGCAGCGCGCGATCGTGCCGCTTCTGGGAGCCAGCATGCTGGTCATGATGGTTCTGGCGGCACCGCGCCTGGGCGCTGGCGTTCTTGCGTTGACCCAGCCCGACAAGCTGACCGTGTCGCGCATCTCCACCGATGCTCAGCGGCTCAACCAGATCATCGTGCAGGATCATGGCCTCACCGGGCCTGTCGCGACCTTTTTGCCAATCTATCCGCTTGAGGCTGATCTGCCTGTCTATGCGGAATTTGCGTCGGGGCAATTTGCCTACCGCATTGTCCCCTACACCGCCCCTGAGCTTGCGGCGCATTACACGATGGTGGGGGAAGACGGGCTCGATGCGCTTTTTGCGCAGACGCCCCCGGCGGCATTCCTGCTCGGATATGCCGAGGCCCTCGAAGGCCCCATGCTCCGCTACGCACAAGCCAACGGGTATCAGCTTCTTGAAGCGGAGCGTTTCGAGAACCGTTACGGTCCGGGTCAGCTCTATATTCGAACGCGGGGAGGGGAGTGATGATCCATCCTTGCCATACCGCCCGGCACGATGTGCCAATTCGGTCAATTCTTTCGACCGGTCACCAGTTAAGCATTTGTAAACATTAGTTACTACGAGGGAGTTTGATATGAAGACGATACTGCTTGCAGGGGGACTTGGGTCCCGCCTTGCCGAGGAAACAGTAAAGATTCCAAAGCCCATGGTCGAGGTGGGCGGGCGCCCGATCATCGCCCGCGTCATGGATATCTACAGCCATTTTGGTCACCGCGATTTTGTGGTCGCGGCGGGGTATAAGGCGCTTTTGCTCAAGCAATTCTTCGCCAATTATCACCTGATTGCGAACAACATCTCGGTCTCTGTCGATACCGGCAAGATGAAGCTGGTGCCGACCACGCCCGGCGGCTGGAACGTCGCAGTTGTCGACACCGGTGCGGATACGATGACCAGCGGGCGCATTCGCAGATTGCGCGACTGGCTGCAGCCGGAAACATTCATGTGCACCTATTCCGATGGTCTGGGGAACATCAATGTTGACGCGCTACTCGACTTCCACCGGTCCCACGGCAAGCTTGCAACGGTTACCGCCGTGCAGCCACCGGCGCGGTTCGGCAACATTGAGCTGAAGGGCGACCGGGTGGATGCGTTCACCGAAAAGGTCCGCTCGGGCGATACCTGGATCAATGGCGGATATTTTGTATTCGAACCGGGCGTTCTGGACTACATGGTCGATGATACGGAGCCGCTGGAGCAATCACCGCTGACGCAGATGGCCCGCGACGGTGAGCTCATGGCCTATCGTCACCACGGTTTCTGGCATCCGATGGATACGATCCGGGACCGCAACACACTGAACGCGCTTTGTGACGAAGACGTGCCGCCGTGGCTCAACTTCGACGAAGAGTTGCCCGCAAGCATGCCGGCGCTGGCGATCTGAAGTTAAGCTAATGGATAGTTTTTACTCAGTGGATTTCGGCCAGGTATTTGCCGGGCGCCGCGTTCTGGTCACCGGGCATACAGGCTTCAAGGGGGGCTGGTTGTCGGTATGGCTGCAGCGGCTTGGCGCGCATGTTACGGGCCTTTCGCTCCCGCCCGACGAGGGGCCGGGGTTCTTTGACCTATGTGGTGTGGAAGGTTTGGTCGATAGCCGCATTGCAGACATTCGCGATGCGGACGCCGTGCATGAGACGCTGCGCGACGTGGATGCAGAGATCGTATTCCATTTGGCCGCGCAACCACTGGTGCGGTATTCCTACCGGCATCCGGCGGAAACCTTTGCAACCAATGTGTCGGGCACAGCCCATGTGCTCGACGCGGCAAAATCGATGGACTCTCTGCGCACGGTTGTCGTGATCACCAGCGACAAATGCTACGATAACCGCGAATGGACATGGGGGTATCGCGAGAACGATCCTCTGGGCGGCACCGATCCTTACAGCGCGTCAAAGGGCTGCACCGAATTGGTGGCGAACGCTTACGCCAACGCCTTCTTCTCCGAACCCGACGGGCCACGCCTGGCCACAGCGCGGGCCGGAAACGTCTTTGGTGGTGGCGACTGGGGCGAGGACCGTCTGGTCCCGGATATCGTGCGCGCTGCGTTTTCCGGAACGCCATTGGACATTCGCAGCCCTAGCAGCATCCGGCCCTGGCAGCATGTGATGGAGCCGCTTTCGGGATATCTGATGCTGGCCGCCGCACTGACCTCGCAAGGTCGGAACTATGCCGGGGCGTGGAACTTCGGGCCCGATGTATCGGGCACGGTCAACGTGCGCGAACTTGCCGGAATGATCCAGAAATTCTGGGGTCCGGAAGCGCCCAAGCTGATCTTTCAGAATGAAGAGCACTCCGCAGAGCCCAAGCTGCACGAAGCTGGCATTCTGCGTCTGGACAGCACCAAGGCGCAAACAGGGTTGGGGTGGAAACCACGCCTGAACCTGCCCGAAGCCATCAATCTGACCACCGAATGGTACAAGGCGCAGTTGGACGGCGCTGACATGCTGAGCATCACCCGGTCGCAGATCGACCATTACAACAGTCTAATGTCCGAAACGCTTTTGAGTGATCAAGTTACCGCGGCCCAATAGCCGCCTTTTATCGAATAGGGAGAATACCATCATGAGAGTCAACTACGGCCAGACGGTTCATGGACAAGAAGAAATTGATGCGGTCGTCGAAGTTCTGCAGACCTCGACGCAAATGGGGCCGCGCGTACGCAAGATGCAGGAACGTGTTTCCTCCCTGTTTTCAAAAGATCACGGCATCATGGTCAACTCAGGATCTTCGGCGAATTATCTGGCCGTTGAGATACTGGACCTGCCCAAGGGCAGCGAGGTCATCACCCCCGCTTTGACCTTTGCCACCACGGTTGCGCCGCTGGTGCGTCACGGGTTGGTGCCGACCTTCGTGGATGCCGCTGAAGGCACCTATAACATCGACGTAGACGCCATTGAGCGGATGATTTCGTCATCGACCTCGGCGGTGATGATCCCCTCGCTGATCGGGAACCTGCCGGATTGGAAGAAGATCCGTGAGCTTGCGGATGCGCATAATCTGAAGGTGATCGAAGACAGCGCCGATACGCTGGGTGCAACCATGTCCGGCACCAGCACCGGGGTCTATTCCGACGTGTCGACAACCAGCTTCTACGGCAGCCATGTGATCAATGGCGCGGGCAATGGTGGCATGCTCTGTGTCAATGACCCCGATCTTGCACGCCGTGCGCTGCTCTTGCGGTCCTGGGGACGCAGCTCGTCGCTCTTTGTGGAATCCGAGTCGATTGAGAACCGGTTCAACGTGCACCTCGATGGCATCGAATATGATGCCAAGTTCCTCTTTGAGGATCTGGGATACAACCTCGAGCCATCTGAAATCAGCGCGGCGTTTGGCCTGGTGCAGCTTGGAAAACTTGATCACAACATTGCCGAGCGGGAAAAGAACTTCGACGCACATGTCGCGTTCTTCTCAGCCTATGAGGACTGGTTCATCCTGCCAAGACAGCTGGAAAACTCGCGCACCGGCTGGCTGGCTTTCCCGCTGACCATCCGCCCCGATGCGCCGTTCACCCGCCGTGAATTGCAGATTTTCCTGGAAAAGGCGGACATTCAGACACGCCCGGTCTTTACCGGCAACATCCTGCGCCAGCCCGCGATGAAAAAGGTCGCCTACCGTGCGGATGACGCGGGCTATCCGGTTTCGGATCACGTGATGCGCGGCGGTATCCTCCTGGCCTGTCACCATGGTCTGACCGATGCGCATGTCGATTACATGCACCGGACCTTCGAAGATTTCGCGCAACAGTTCGGCAGCCGGAAAAAGTCAGCATGATTTTGGCCCGCCGGTAACCCGGCGCACTCTGGTTTCGTTTTACAAAGGAGTTTGTTTCCATGAATTTGCCTTTTAACCCACCGTCATCGCGCACGCAGTGTCGCACGTGCAAATCCGAAAACCTGATGATGGTTCTGAGGATGGGGGATCATCCTCCCGCGAACATGTTTGCGCGCAAGGAAGACGTTGGCAAGCCGCAAACGGCGTTCCCGCTGAACTGTCAGGCCTGCCTGGACTGTGGCCTCATTCAGGTCGCGGATCAGGTGCCACCGGATTTCTTCACCGATTACCTTTATGTTCCGTCAGGCGCTGCGACGATGCACACCCATTTTGCCGAACTCGCTGAGGTTGCCGTGGCCCAGGCGGATGGTGAATTGATCGTGGACATCGGCTGCAACGACGGGCTCATGCTGTCGCATGCCAACCGTCTGGGGGGCCGCACGCTGGGTGTCGATCCGGCGGCCAACCTGGCGAAAATCGCCGAAGAGCGGGGCGTGCGTGTCCATGTCGGTTTCTTCAACGCCGAAACGGCGAAGGGTCTGCGGGAAACTGAAGGTCCCGCACGCGTCATCACCACGACCAACACGTTCAACCATATTGATGACCTGCACGGGTTTACCCGTGGCGTGCTCTCGCTTCTCGCGGATGACGGCGTGTTCGTGATCGAGGTCCCCTGGGGCAAGGAAATCCTGGAAACCAACGAATTCGACAATGTGTATCATGAACACCTGTCCGAACTCAGCTTGCTGTCCATCGTCCGTCTGGGTGAGGGGGTCGGCTTGGATGTGGTCGACGTGACCAAGCTGCCAGTGCACGGCGGATCAATGCGCGTCTTCATGAAGCCTGCTACGGCAAATGCGCCAAAGGCACCGATCGTTGCGCAAATGCTGGCCGAAGAGGCCGCCGCTGGCGTGACCGACCGGGACAGCTATGAGCAGTTTTCGCATCGCGTTCAGAATCTGGGGGAAGACCTCGTCAAGCTGCTGGCGTCGCTCAAGGCAGATGGCAAGACCATCGCGGGCTACGGTGCGCCAGCGAAGGGCAACACGCTGCTCAATTACTTCCGGATCGGGACAGAGACGCTGGATTTCCTGGTGGACCGCAACCCGCTGAAACAGGGGCTCTATTCCCCTGGTATGAACATCCCTGTTCTGTCTCCAGACGTGGTTGCCGAGCGACAGCCAGACTACCTTCTGGTTCTGGCCTGGAACTTCTTTGACGAGATTCGGGAACAAATGGCGGATTTCGAAGCGCGCGGCGGCAAGTTCATCGTGCCACTGCCAACGCCGAAGATCATTCCATAGGGGACACTCATGGCGCGCGTTGTCATCACAGGAGCCACCGGCTTCATCGGATCACATCTCGCCCGCGCCTGTCTGGCGCGGGGGGATGATGTGACCGTGATGGCGCGCCCATCTTCATCATTGGAGCGGCTCGAAAGTCTGGCCGGGCGGCTTGACGTGCGTCGGCTGGACCTTGCGGATACGCCTGCGGTGACCGCCTGTTTGAACGCATCCCGGCCGGAGATCATTTTCCACGCCGGTGCCCGCACACGCTACGCGGCCCCTGCCGATCTGACGGACATGGCGGAAAGCGTTGATGACAACCTGACGCCATTGTTTTCCTTGCTCTCCGCAGCAGCAAATGCGTCGGACCCCCCGCGGGTTCTGGTCCGCACCGGCACAATTGCGGAATATGGCGACACCGAGCTTCCCTATACCGAAACCCAATGTGCATTCCCCAGGAACGCTTATGGGGCATCCCTGCTCGCCGGGACGCAATATATGTCCATGGCCAGATCCCGCCTGCCCTTTGATGCGGTCACTGCCCGCCTGGCATTGACCTATGGGCCCGGGCAGTCACGCGATTTTCTGATACCACATCTGGTGGACCAGTTGCTCAAGGGCGAAGCGGTCACCATCGCGCGCCCGGATGACAGGCGTGACCTTATCTATGTCGATGATGTCGTGGCGGCGCTTCTGCAGATTGCGGAAAACCCAGAACCCGTCGGGCCCATGGTCAATGTCTGTTCGGGTGAGGCTCCAAGAATGGGCGAGGTTGCCTTGATGTTGCTGCGCGCGACCAAGGCGGCACGTGACCTTGTGGAAATTTCGCAACAGACATCCCAGCCCGTGGAACTCGTGTGTGATGGTGGGCACATGGCCGAAACCCTCAGCTGGTCCGCTGGCGTGCCTCTCTTCGACGGTCTTGAAAGGACAGTGCAATGGGCAAAACACAAATCTCAACTGCTGCACCCCTCAGAACAGCGTTTGGCGGCGATATGACGACGGTCTCGATCCTGATCCCGGCCCTCAACGAAGAGGACAACGTTCGCGATGTCTATCAGCGGGTGCTGCGTGTTTTTGAGGGTCTGAACGACTATGAGCCGGAGATCATTTTTACGGACAATCACTCTGATGATCGTACCTTCGAGATCCTGTCAGAGATTGCGGCCGACGACACCCGCGTGCGCGTCATCCGGTTTTCGCGCAACGTCGGATATCAGGCCTCTGTGCTGACGGCCTATCGCTCTGCCAAGGGTGCCTGCGCCATCCAACTCGATTGCGATCTGCAGGACCCGCCGGAGCTCATTCCGCAGATGCTCGATACCTGGAAACAGGGGTATCACGTTGTCTACGGCGTGCGTCGCAGCCTACCGGATGGGCCGATCATTGCAGGTTTGCGTCGGGCGTTTTACGCGCTGATCGACAAGATCAGCAACGATGATCTGCCGCGCAATGCCGGCGAGTTTCGACTGACAGATCGGCGTATACTGGACGAGTTGAAGCGGGTTGATGACCGGTCACCCTATGTGCGCGGATTGATCAGCGGGATGGGGTTCAACCAGATCGGATTTGAATACGACCGACAGGCCCGTACCGCAGGCAGTTCCAAGTTTCCGATGCGGGCGATGATTTCGCTTGCCGTGGATGGGCTGATCAACCACTCGCTGATCCCCTTGCGTCTGGCCTCCATGATCAGTCTTGCGGTCGGATTGATGACATTTCTTCTGCTGATTGGATATGTGGTCGGGAAGGTTGTCTTTGGACAGGATTGGCCAGCCGGATTTGCAACCACCACCATTCTTTTGCTGTTGTCGATGACCTTAAATGCCATGTTTCTCGGCATTCTTGGAGAGTACATCGGACGGATTTTTCTCCAGTCGAAAGATCTGCATAGGCCACTCATTGAGCATGATTTGAACCGACCGGATGATGTCGAGGGCACTCCAACGGTGCGCTCGCATGCCGCTGAGTAGGGAAAGGAAATTCAATTGCGACTTCTACTGATCCAGGGTGGTTTTGGTGCTGGCGGCGCTGAAAAGAACGTCGCCGCCATCGCGGCAGATCGTGCCCGACAAGGGGATGAGGTTCATGTCGCCGGCCTGACAATGCCTGAAAGTGGCCCGTTCTTTTCCTATCCGGATACCGTGACGCTTCATCCGATCATAAACCCGGACACGGCGCCGGGATATGGCGCACAGCATAAGCGATTGCTGCACATTCGCCGCACCATCAAGAAAGTGCGGCCCGACGTGATTGTCTCGTTCCTGACCAAGGTGAATGTGCTGACACTTATTGCGACGATCGGTCAGCGTGTGCCGGTTGTCATTTCCGAACGCAACAATCCGCGGGTTCAAGGTGGCCATCCGCTTTGGTACCATGGACAAAACTGGCTTGGGCGACATGCGACCGCGATAACCGTCCTGACGGAGCGTGCCAGTGAAGATATGCCCAAAGCCTTGCAAAGAAAGGCGGTTGTCATCCCCAACGGCTGCTCGCCTTATCCGGTCAGTGCGGCCTCCAATACAAAGGATAGCATAAAGCTTGTCGCGGTCGGTCGCCTGGACCGGCAAAAGGGTTTTGACATGCTGCTGCAGGCAATGGCCAAGGTGCATGACAAGGTGCAAGGCGCGCATCTCACCATCTGGGGGGAGGGCCCAGAGCGCGCAAGCTTGGAAGCCCAACGAGAGGAACTCGGTTTGACGGATTGCGTCACCATGCCGGGTAATTGCCCGCCCGGAACCTGGATGAGCGATGCGGATATGTTGGTGTTTTCCTCGCGATACGAAGGTTTTTCCAATGTGGTTGCAGAGGCCACGGTGAGCGGACTGCCTGTTGTATCCTTTGATTGCCCCTATGGACCGCGCGAGATGATCCGTGATGGTGACAACGGCATTCTGGTGCCACTCGAAGACGTGGATGCGCTTGCCGCTTCCGTGATATCTCTGTGCCACGACGACGCATTGCGCGGCCAGATGCGCTTGCGTTCAAAGAAATGCCGCGAATGGCTTGATCCCACGCGTGTCCTTCAACAGTGGAGTGAGGTCATTGATCGGGCAGCGCTGAGCGCGAATATCCCGGTGGGACGAAAGGCTCAGCTGGGCAAAGCTGCGTCCAACTCGTCCATACTCTGAATTTCGATCTGAGCGGCATGGTCTAGATCCGGCGCGAGAGGCGAATGAATGGCGCCGGTACGTCGGATCTGAATGGTCAACCATCCCCGTGCCTTTGGCGTGATGAAATCCTTGGCCGGATTGTCCGCGATATACACCATCTGAGCCTTCGGTGGCGCCAGTTGTTCCATTTCTTCGAACGCACGGGGATGCGGTTTTCCGAAGCCTTTGGGCCAGCTACCTGTCGCACGAATGTGCTGAATGCGTTGATCCAGCGCCAAGGCTCGGACTTTGGCCATCTGTGTATGTTCAGGGCCGTCGGTGATTAATCCAAAAGGCGACGCATTTTCTGTTCGCGCCAAAAATTGATCGGCGTCCGGGCATAAAGAAATCTGAGGGGCATGTCCGCGGTACTCAGCCACTAATGCCGCAATCAGACCGGGTGTCGCGGATATCCCATGTGATGCGCAGGCCCGATCAAAAATATTGCGCCGCTCCCCGGAGGCAAAGAGCTCTCGACATGTGGCGCCAAAACCGGGGAGGCCGTGGTTGTCCGCCACCCAGGCGTCGACATGCCGGTAGCCACTGAAAGCGAAATCTCTTTCCAGGTAGAGCGTATCGTCCAGATCAAATACGATCATCAATCAACGTAAACGGCGCTGTCATACCGCATCATGCGAACGCCTTCCCTCCAGTTATCATGGGCTGTGCAGGGGCGCCCCATCGTTTCTTCCAACAGCCACTGTGCAAAGGTTGCGCCCGCATGGTCCGCAAGGGGATAGCCGCCACCGAAGCGAGCATTGATCTCAATGACGCAAGGGCCGTGGATGTCATCCTCAAGGGTTTGGAAACAGGCAACACCTCGCAGATCTGGTAGGGCTGAGACGATGCCTTCGGCAATGTCACGCAGGTCCTGCCGACGCCGCGTGACGCCTTTTTCAACCTCACCGGCTCGAATGCTCTTGCGCAGGTGCGGGATAACGGTGCGTAAAACGCCATCCGCATCCACAAAGATGTTAACCGTGAATTCCGGACCCCTGACCAGATTTTGAAAGATCATCGGCTCGGGGAATTCGGTCGGAACGTCCTCTATTCTGTCAAAAACCTGAAGACCGCGGCTCGCGCTGCCGCCGCTGGGCTTGGCGAAAACGGGCCAATTGAGCCTGTCAGGAGTTGCGCGCAGTTCGTCCAATGAAAGCGTGCTTGGTACCGGAACGCCTGCTGCGGCCAAAACTTCCGCCGTGAGTCTTTTGTCGCGCACGATGTCGAGGACATGGGCAGGTGATACATGCAAACGGGCGCCCGCTCGCGCGAACTCTTCATGGGCCAAAGCCAAAGGTTTCAAATCCGGATCAATTGTCGGGACGACCAGATCAATTGCGTTTTCCTTCACCGCCTGCAGGACCGCCGCCGCATATTCGGGCGCATCCGATCTTGGCATTTTCAATGCAACGTCAGCGATGGCGCAGGCCGCAGCTTCGTCCGGGACAAGGTCGCTGGCGTAGACCTTGAGATCAATGTTCAAGCGCTCGGCTGCAGATCGAAAACACTGGATCAACCCGACCCGCCGTCCTGCAGAACAGACAAGGATACGCATGCTGTTCTGTGACATAAAACTCTCCCGAAACCATACATTAACCAATGCTTCAGACTAACATGGTTTTCACAAGAATGCGTTCAAAAATAAGGTCTTGAGAGTAAATTTTTCCAGCAACATTCACGGCGGATTTTGCTTATTTATAGGCTGTGCGATGTCTTGGAAGTGTGATCAGCGGCGCTTGGGTCGCCTCAAATTGGCACCGCACAAAAATGCGAGGAGGATGGCGGCGCCTAGGGACCTGTCGTGCCCAAGCGTATCTGCCGCCATCCAAACCGTAAGAGTTACGGCGATTTTTTCACGCTCATTACGCGATCAGCGTTCCATCGTTCAGGTCATCCGCCAATAGATCATTCATCCATTCGGCGACTTCGTAGATGGACCGATTGCCGTTACCATCTTCGTCTGCGAGGCGACTGCGTCCAAGCATTTCGAACCCCAGATGATAAATGCCGTCCGCCACCCGATCGACAGCATTTGAACCGTATAAAAGTGTTCTGTTGCCGTTGCCCTGAACAAGGTGGAACCCGGTTTCGACACCGGTCTCGTCGTCACCATGCAATTCCGACCACTCATCAGCATAGTTTCCCAATAGGAACCGATTGAGGGTCACAATATCAGACGATTGAATAGCGCCGTCCTCAGCCACGCCGGTTGAAAGAATGCCCTCGACAATCAGCGCATTCATCGCAGCCGCAGCTTCTGCACCTTCCTCGATGTTGTCCAGCGGCGTCCCCTGTGCGAGCTTCTTGTCGTTCAGAATAATATCGACGAGGGTGTCGAGACCGGTACCCGTCAGCGCAATGTCGTCTGGCACCTGCGGCGGTTCCGGTTCAGGACGGGGGTTATCAACCGCGGGCATTTCGGCAACCGTGGTATATTCGCCATAGTGCGCTTTGGAGTCGTTGTAGATCTCGTCGCCCACCAAAACCGCATTCAAAACCGTGATTGTCCCAAGAACATCTCCGTCATGCGCGCCGTTTGGGCTGCCGGTGAAATTACCATCACGATCTACGCTATAGCCGCCCTGATCCGACCAGACGTTGATGATGGTGTCTTCTTTGCCATTGTTGTCCACGTCATCATAAGACAGCCAGAAGTTGGTGGTATGGCCAACGACCTCGATTGTGTCTCCCTCGTAGGCTTTGAAATCAAGGACGGTATCGTCACCGCCATTGGTGACCCAGTGATCGTGCACATTCCCGTTTTCACCCGCAACATCATGCCAGGCGATGGTGCCGTCAGCCTTCAGGTTTCGGGCCGCGATTTCCGGCGTTGTGTTGATGTTAAACTGGAAACGGAACACATCTGCGCCATCGCTGCCGGAGACGAGGTCATCACCCAAGTCGAGATCATCGTCATAGTAGGGCACGAAACTCGGATCCTGATAGGGGATCGGTTCTCCGGAATTGGACACGGTGAGAACCACTTGGCTGCCACCTTGCTTGTCGCTTTGCAGCGAACCATCCGCCAGATCGTCAGCAAGCAACTTGTTCAACCAACCTGCCACCTTCTTGGTTGATTGATTGGCCTCGCCGTCTTCATTTCCGAGCCGGGACCGACCGATCATTTCAAACCCGAGGTGGTAGATGGAGTCCGCAACCCGATCGACCGCGTTTACACCATAAAGCAATGTCCTGTTCCCGTCGGATTGAACCAGATGAAACCCTGTTTCGACGTCGTCTTCGTCATCGCCGTGGAGATCAGCCCAGGTATCGGCATGATTTGTGACAAGGTAATCGTTGATCGCAACGACATCGCGTTTTGAAAATTTGCCGTCATCGGCAACGCCGGTCGATTTGATGGCTTCGATGATGAGAGCGTTCATCGCGGAGGCTGCTTCCATTCCGGCCGTAATATCGGCTGTCGAAGTCCCCTGCGCCAGTTTGGCGTCACTTCCGATTATTTCAATCAGTTTATCAAGCCCGGTCCCGGTCGGGGCGGGTATGGAGATGTTAGTCAATTTCTTAGTCCTTCAGTTGTATTTCCAGTTTCTTGTCGCGGCGATACTGGCACCTCCTTGAAACAATCATCTGCCACGCACATGTCATACACGCTTAGCGTGTTGTAGCCATTGGGACGGGGGCGGCGAATTTCCTCTTGTTTTCAGCGCGCAACCATACGTCAGCGAATTGTTGCTCGTCAAAACGCCCGCATCGGCGGAAAAAATTCGAATCTCGTGAATTGGTGAAGTGATTTGTTTTCGGTAACCAATTGTTAACCATTTTATTAGTGGTCGTTTTTTAGTTTGTGTTCTGCGCTTAATTTGAGACTTCAGCTGTTTTTGAGAAGCTGTCCGGCGGCAATCGCCACATCATCTCGCCAAAAAAGGTAGACCTAGTGATCGGACTAGGCACACCGGCTCCGTCAATTCGATGCCAAGATCAATGGGTGTGGGCGGACTTGCGCTAAAATGTCGATGTCAAGTATCGACCACTAAGCTTCACCGCCACCAGGGCTTCGGCGTGATTTGCTCTTGTGAGGGGAGACCCACTTTGAAAGCGCAGCGCGCCAGTTTGAAATTCTGAACGCAACAATCTGGGATTGATATGATCTTGGCGGTTCTATCATGCGTTGCTTCAGCGCAGTGTTTAACGTCCAATTCCCAGAAAACCATCGGTTTGCGTGATTTCACGCTACGCACATTTCGCAAAAGCCGATAGAATATAACCCATTGTCAAGAACGCCATTTCTGTCGCGCCCAATTTAGTTGATGAGTTAAAATGACTTTGTTTCGCCCCCAACCCGACCGAGTGAAATGCTAATTTATCGCACGAAAACAACCGTTTTTTCGTCGGAGACAGGCTGTTTATCCATGGCGCCAGTTCACATGGGATCGGTCCAGTGATTGCACGGTTTGTCACGAAACTCCGCGACGAGCCCATTTCCGGGCGGCTGCTTAAAAATCTCAAATGGATTTTCTCGTCCCAAATTATCATTGCTTTGCTGGGCCTTGTTTATTTGACGATTGCGGCACGTGCCCTCGGGGCCGCGGGATTGGGCATGTTGGCCATTCTGGAAGCATACGCTCGTATTGTGGCGCGACTGACGCATCTGGAGCCCTGGCAAGCTGTTATCCGTCATGGCAGCGATGCCTTGGAACAGCAGGATTCACATCGATTTGGTCGGCTGATCGGATTGTCGGTCAAGCTTGATCTCGTGGGCGGTCTCCTCGCCGCTGCGGTTGTTTTGCTGCTGGCCCCTTTGGTCAAAACGCACTTCGGCGTCAATGCGGACTGGATGCCATATGCCGCTGCACTGGCTGTTTTATTCTCGCTGCACGCCACTGGGATTTCATTACTTCGTCTCTTCGACCGATTTGATATTTTAGCCAAAGTGGACGCAGGGATGGCGGCGTTACGCACAGCCCTGGCCGGTGCGGTGCTGTTTCTGGGGTTGGGCCTGCCTGGGTTTGTGGCGATCTTTGTGGGGATCAGCCTCATGCAAGGGGCACTGACCTATGCCGCCGGTGTTCGGGAGATGCGGCGCAAGGGGCATCGCATCGAGATGCATGGCACACGCACCTCGCTCTCGGAAAACCCCGGCTTTCTCAGGCTCATGATCAACAGCAATCTGGCAGTTATTCTACGGCAGACGACGCAGCGTCTGGATGTATTGATCTTGGCGGTGCTGGTGACCCCGACCGCGGTGGGATATTACCACCTCGCACGTCGGTGCGGCGAGGCTGCCTTGCGCATTGGCCGTCCGATCAATCAGGCCGTCTACCCGGAACTGACCAAACTTGCGGTCCGCCGTGAATTCGACCGTCTCGCGCGACTTGTAAAGGGCATCGGACTGGGGTTTGCGGGGGTTCTGGCGGTGGTCTTGTCGGGTGTCATCTGGTTCATCGATGCGATCGTCATCGGTCTTTTTGGAGCCGAATTTGCGCCTGCTGTACCGGTGGTGACGATTCAGGCGGTGGCGGTTGGGCTCTACCTGATTGGCATTGTGCTGGGACCAACTCTCCTGAGCCTTGGCGAAGACAAGGCGCTTGTGCGGGTCGGAGCACTCACGTCCGCATTGTTTTTTGCGTTAATCATTCCACTAACCACGCTCTTGGGCGTGTCCGGTGCCGCGCTCTCGCACCTGATATGTAACGGCGTGTGGTTGCTGCTTTGTGTTTTCCTCGTTCGCCGATCCTTACGCGCCTTGAAAGACCAGACGACATGAAGATTCTGAACTATGAGTGTTCGCAAACTTCGCGGGGCTAAAAACCACCCCGGCAAGTCGTGACTTAATGTTTGGGTGCCGCGCAATTGTCGCGGTCGGTCCATTGCGTCAGCAGACCCTAAATCTCGGAAACATCTTTCGCGTAGATTCTTCGGCTACCTGGGTCGCGACGCCGCGACTAACTGGGATAGGCTCACGCTCATTGCCAAAAGCAAGGGGATCGCCCAAAAGCGTGCATAGATATGCGCGAACCCGTTCAGCGAAAGAGCAAACAAGCAGACATAAGTGATGGTGAGCGCACCTGATAAATGCGTATGTCGGCCAAAGAACGCGCGCCACCCGATGTAAAAAGCTATTGCCGGTAGGCAAATCAGTCCGATAAGCGATATCAACCCACCTTCGGTTAACGTGAGCAGATAGGTGTTGTGGACCGGGGCACCATGCGCGCTCACAACGCGATACTGTTCAATGCCTAAACCGATCCAAATGGTCTCGCGCGCCATTTCCAATGCTTCTTGGTTGAGCGCAAATCGGTCCTCAAAGGTCCCTGCTTGACTGGTGTCGCCGCTTTGTAACGCACCGTATACGCGTTTAACGAAAATTTCTGGCAGGAAGTATTCGCCCCAAAGTGCCACAACTGCCAAAACTGCGAAGGCCACCACGATGGAGGCAGCAAGCAACCGCATCGATCCGCTCAGGAAAATCAATAAAAAACTGCCGATTAGCGCGAGAAAGAACCCCGTGTTGGAGCCGGTGAGCAGAATGCCATAAGCGATTGGCGCGCTGAGCAGCAGCAAGACAGCTACGGATATTTTTCGGGAGAAATACAGCCATTGGCAAAAGACAAGTGCCACCGCTCCCAGCGCACCGGTTGCATTTTCCCGTTCCACAAGACCGTACATGCGACCGCTTCGGCTGACAAACCTCACGTCCTCGGGGTTGAAGGCCATCATGAAAGCGCCGTGCAGCATGATCAACGCGACCGAGACGACGAAGATCTTCACCAGAAAGATGATCTCGCTTTGCGGGCGGGCGCAAATGGCCATCGGAAGCAAAACGAATGAAAAGATATATTGAGCGAAAACGGTTGTCGCCGTTGTCGGATTTCCCTTTACCAGCGAGCCTAGCATCAATCCGAATAGAAAGAGCGCCACCGCCGCGTACCAGCTTGGCGTTTGTCTGCCGAAGGGTTGCGTTGCCAGTCTTCGGGTTGCCAGCATCAAGAGCACGGTTGCCAGCGCAAAAAGGTCGCTCAGGGTAAAATAAATCAGATCTGTGCGCAGATAATTCATCGGCGAAAGAAAGACTGTGGCCGAGATCAGAAACATTTCCAGCCTACCGGATGTGGTGTGGGTAGAGCGGGGTTTTGCCGTTCTGGCGGCGCGCGGAGGCTTGCCAAACACAGCGGAGGCTTTCCCGAATGGGGCTTTCGCGGATGCCATTGAACCTCCTTTAAATTGTCCTAAAACCGCACATGAACCTGCGGCCTGTCACCATTAAATAGTCGTTGTCGTTGAAGCGATCTGTTCTGAACGCGATTTTAGATAATAAAATGAGACCATTGGTAAATTAGGGCGCTGGTGTGTTGATGAGTCAATGACATTATCACGTTTTGGATCAAATATTTAGATGGTCCAAGCAGAGGTTGTATGAACTTCGCCTGCAGCGGGCAGAAAACCTCCCATTTACTTTTTCAGACCGCTGGCCGAAGCCGCTGTTCAGCATCCTCGAACACACAAAACGGTCCTGCGCCTGCCCGCGCGGTGGTCAACCATCCGACGGCCATCACGGCAATTGAGCGATGGTCCCGGCAAGGTTCAAGATACCGTCCCCGTAACGCGCATTCCAGCCCTTGCCCGCGCTGCTATGTGACCCGTCGCGTAGGGCCTTGCGCATCTCGGCGGGCGAGACCGCGTTCATGGACCAGCCCTGGCGCAACGCCGCGACGGCCCCTGCTACCACAGCCGAGGCCCCGGAGGTGCCCGCACTTCTGAGATGCGCATTGGCGTTCTCAACGAACCAGCTTGGCGCGCATACATCCGGTTTTTCAGGTCGGCCAGCCCCGGTGTCAAAGCCGCCTGGTCCCGGGCCTTGCGACGCCGCACCAACCCAAATGCCATCGCCGCGTACGGCACCGACACAGGTTACATCGGGCAACCCGTTGGCGCCCCAAATACTGCGGCCGGGGCCGCGGTCATACCCGCTTGATCGCGGATCGCCACAGAATTGCCCGCTGTTGCCAGCCGCAAAAATCACGTCGTGATGGCACCCAAGCTCGCTCAGATAGCTGTTCAGCGCGTGGTTTGGATCGTCGGTGTAAAAGCCGCGCAGTTTCTCTGAAAATCGGTCAACGATGCCCCAGGCGTTGAGGATGACCCAGGGGCCGTTGCAGGACAAAAAGAAGTAGTTCAGGAATGCGAAGGCAAAAAGCGCGCGCAGCGAAAAGTTTTCAACCTCTGTAATGCGTTGCGGCAAAAGCGGCAGATCGAAATATGTCGCGTCGGGCGCAATATCAACGAGTGATCGTAACAGCATTGCGCCATGCCCCTGGGGGACTGGCGCATGGGGTAGCTGCATTTCCCCCGGCACTTGGGATTTGCCATCAGCTGTCCAGTACATGCCCCCGCCATAGGTGCCCCCGAGGGTTTCGAGGTAGTGCCTGTTGATGCCCTGATCGACGACAAACACATTGACGCCAGCACCGGTGAGTTTGCAGGCCTGTAGGCTTTCCACCTCGATCAACCTGTTTGCTTGTGCGCGTCCAGCAAAGTGACGGCCCATTCCATCACCTGCACACCAATGTTGATTGGGTTTCGCCGATGTCATCGACAGCGGGGTCAGATCGATCCCGAGAATGCGGGCAATATCGGGTCGATCACTGCCAAAGGCGCGCTCGCGGAAGCGCCCCAGAAATTCGCGTGCGACTTTTTCGTTCTCGGCCTCCAGGGGAATGCCGTACCCAAGGCCGGGTTGTCCGGGTTGCGAGAGCCGCTCGCCATACCGGTCTCTGGCTTGCCAGGGGTTGTTGCTCGGTCCCGGGGGAAGCTGATAGTCCTGAGGGCCAAATTCAGCGACCAACCTCTCCAGATCAAAACCAACCGCTTTGAGGTTTTCTTCAAGCCTGCGCTTGCTTGTGTCAAAGAGATAGAGCTTCACTCGCATGTGTATCCGCCTTTCATCACCCACCATTCAAAAAGCACGTCACAGGTTTCTCTGTATCGGGGACGATGTACTGACACCACTTCAGTTCTGAACGCGTATTGGCACAATGATATGTCTCACGTTAACTTTTAGTCCGAATCGCTCAATAATGCACCTGAAAGGTCAGTTAGTGGTGAGATCATTTTGATTGGGGGCGCACCTATGGCGGGACAACCGCCCTGGCAATCGAGCATCGATAGTTGCAGTCAATGATGCGTGGTACGACAGCCCGGCTCTCTGAGAGCGGCGGTGCTCTGCCACCGGGCGCGGGACCGGTGGGACATAAAGAGCGCGGTGATCAGGAGAACGCAAATCATCTGTGCGTCGCCTTTGCGGATGTCGTCGGGTTTTCCGCGATGATGCATGAAGACGAACAGGGGACTTTCCAGCGTTGGACGGGCCTGCGGGAAAAAGTTATCCTGCCCCTTCTGGAAAAATTCGACGGCAAGCTGGTGAAATCAACCGGCGACGGCATTCTTGCGACTTTTGATGATGCTGTTGCGGGCGTGAAATGGAGCCTTGAATTGCAATCGCAGGCACGCAAGCGGCGTCAGGGCCTGTCGCTGCGCGTCTCGCTGAACTATTGCAGCGTGCTGCGGGACGGAAACGATCTGCTCGGCGACGGCGTAAATGTCGCGGCCCGTTTGCAGGAGCATACATCGCCGGGTGGGGTGATCCTGACGCAATCCGTGCAGGATGAAATCGAAGGCCTCGCCACCTATGAAACGACGTCTGTAGGCCCCCTGAAGCTGCGAAAACTTGGGAAGTTATTTTCGGCGTTTCAGTTGAAAACGGATGGTCGTCACCTGCAGGACCCGACGCCCGGGGTTACGGATTTGCCATCGCTTGCGGTGATGCCCTTCGTGAACCTAGGCGGAAATCAGGAGGATGATTATCTGGCGGCAGGCATCGTGGAAGACATCGTGGTGTCTCTGTCAAGTCACCGGGATCTCACGGTAATTTCGCGATCCTCGACGCTTGCATTTGCACGGCAACCGATAAACCCGAAAGAAGTGGGAGAGGTGCTGGGCGTTCGCTATCTGATCACCGGCACGCTGCGTCGGAGCAACGACCGTATTCGGATTTCAGCGCAACTGCTCGACACGGCGATTGGCAAACAGCTCGCCAGCCTCCGACGGGACTTCAAGGCGCGGGACATGTTCTCAGTGCAGGATGAAATTGTCGAAACAGCTCTGGTCCTGTTGCTGCCCGAGATGCATTCCGAAGAACGCCGCCGGGCGTTGCGCAAATGGCCTTCGTCATGGTCCGGGTATGACAATTATCTGAAGGCGCTGGATCTGATCGGGAGCCTGAAACCAAAGTCTTTTGAACTGGCGCGCACCCACCTCAATCGTGCGATTGACACCGATCCGGGGTTTTCATCGCCACTGGCCTGGGCCGCCCGTTGGTACAGTTTGCGGATCGGTCAGGGGTGGTCGAAGGACCCCAGACAGGATTCCTCGACCGCCGCCGATCTGGCGTTGCAGGCCATCAGGATCGACGAAAACAATGCGTTGGCGCATGCCACTTACGGGCATGTGCGCTCATATTTGTTTGGGGATTTCGACACGGCGATCGAACATCTGGATCGGGCGCGCAAGATCAACCCAAACAGTTCCACCGCGTCACTGTTGTCCAGTGTCACACTGTCGAGCATGGGCCGCTGCGACGAGGCGGTCACCGCTGCTGAGCGCGCCTTGCGGCTGTCTCCTTTTGATCAGTGGCTGTTTATGCATTATGTTTTTCTGGGTATCGTTCATTATGACGCGGGCAATTATGAACAGGCATTATCTTGGCTGTCGCGCGGTATCGCGGAGAATGATCGTTATACAACCGCGTTTCGCGTTCTGGCCGTCACCCAGGTTGCTCTTGGCGATGAGCTTGAGGCGCGCCGTACCACGCAGCGGTTGATGCAACGCGAACCGAATTTTCGGTTATCAGACTACAAACACACTCACAAACTCTATCAAGACCCGCATAGAGCTGAGCAATTTAGAATGCGCCTCCGGCAGGCGGGTGTGCCGGATTGATGATGAAACCTATTTGACAGGAGATTTCCCATGGCTGGATCCAACGGACCGATAGGCACTTTTGACGCGCGGGACGCCAGAGATGCGCGCGATGCACGGGACGCGAGAGATGCCCGCGATGCGAGGGGCAGCGCGCAATATGGCGGTGGCCCAAGCTATTTGGGGATCGGCATATCACCCGACACCAAATATGAAGGTGAAGCTCAGGTGCCCCCCAATCCAGCCATATCCGTAGAAGACCGCTGGTGGCCCGGCAATCAGTGGCCAGCAACGTCACCGGAGGCTTTGGACGCAACAGGCGACCCGCAGCGTTTGCACAGTATCTACAAGTATTACAAATCCGCGACGTTCAAGAATTGGTCCCCGGGGAATGAGGCGATTGCCTTTCTGTCCGAGTTCTCCGCCTTGGACAGCACCGCATCGGGCAAACCGGATTGGACCGACATCAGCGTGCCGACCCCGGCCCGGACGCTCACCAACAATACCGACATCACGACATTTCCTTCCGGCGCCTTGTGGGATCTGGATGACGAATTGACGGAGCTTGTTGGACTGATCGAATATCGTCCCGGTGCGATGAGCGAAGCCTTGCAACAGCGCGACACAGTCATCGGGTATTATCAGGCAATCCTGTCGTTCACCTATCTATCGCATCCGCATACTTTCAGGCTCTGCCATGTCGCGCTGGTGGTTGGTCAGTTCCTGGCCATGCATTTCAAAGCGCGGTTCAATCGCCCCAGACCTTCGCAATTGCACCCGGCGCTATTGCCGCCGATTGATGTGCCGCAACACGCCGCTTACCCCAGTGGCCATGCGACCGAAGCCTGGATGATCGCCTATTGCCTTGATGAGGTGATGCGGGATGGGGATGGCGGTGACAGCAAGATCATGGAATTTACCCACCCCAATGGTCAGCTGCGCAATCCGCTACACGATATGGCGAAACGCATCGCCCGAAACAGGGAAGTGCTCGGCCTGCATTATCCGTCCGACAGCGAGGCCGGCAAAACTCTGGCGCTGGATGGCTTCGATGTTTTGAAGCTGTGCCCGTCAATCGGTATGCTTGGTGGCAGCGGCCTTCTTGAAAAAGCGCGCCAGGAGTGGGTCGAAACAAAGATTTCCGTGCCCTAAAGCCGTGGCGCGCCCCAGGACAGGCGATAAGCCGAAAGACATCCGGGAGGCCACCGTCGGCGAGATTGCGTCCACCGGATCGACCGCCGTGTCCGTCAACAAGATCGCCGTGCGCGCGGGCCTCTCGGTTGGCACCCTTTACCGGTATCACGAGACCAAGGATGATCTGCTGTTCTGGGTGTTCCTCGAAGTGAAACGGGACATTCATCGGAGCATGATGGATGCCGCGCGTGAGTGTGTGGGGCCCGCGGCGCGACTTCGTGCAATGTGGTTCGCTCTGGTGGCCTACGGGTTCAAGGCGCCGCAAGAGTTCCTGATGGCCGAGATGATGAGCGCCGAAATCCGCGAGGATATTCGCCAAAGCGGCCAATTACGAGACATGCAGGACGCAGTTTTGGCGGAGATCCAGGCGGGTATCGATCAGAAGGTGCTGGTGCAAACCTCGGTCCGAACCATCGAAACGATACTGGCATCAATAGCGATCACGCTTGCGCGGCGGGCGTCCTTGGGCGGGTCGCCAACAGGGCAGGAGGAACTCGACCGGATTTTCACGCTGATCTGGCGTGGGATCGCGCGGGCTGATGGACTGTCAGATAAGATCTAGGAGTGGTAACCGGGCGTGTGGACGGTTGGTTCCTACACGCGCACCCTCTAATGTCCCGAGATTTGTCACTCATCGTGCGCCATTTGGCGCCCCAGCTGCCAGGTCATCAAGCAACAGAAAACTGCGGCAAGGGCGGATATCAGTAAGGGCAGCCTGAAACTATCGCTCGCGTCGAACATTGCGCCACCCGCCCAGGGCGCGAAAAACCCGGCAACCCCCCAGGCCGTAAAGATGAAGGAGAAACGTTTCTGAAACCCAGCTGCGCCAAACACGGATCTGGTTACAACGGGCACCGTCGATGCAACGATCCCATATCCAGTGGCGATCAGGATCAGGGCGACGCACAGCATCGCGGGTCCGGCGTGAAACACGGCAGACAAAAGACCGCAAAGGGTTATCGCCATTGCCAGAAATAGGCATTGCTCAAGCCGCAGGTGGCTGGAAAGAAAGGCAACAGACAATCGCCCTGAGGTATTGCCAATGGCGATGCCTGCAAGGCCCAAGCTGGCCAAGGTCAAACTGGTTTGCGCGGCGTCCATCATCTTGGAGGCGAGCCCTAATACCATCAACCCGCCGAAGGAGCCGAATGCGAATACCGCCCAAATCACCACCAGATTTTTGCGGGAATGACCTTCGCTGGGGTGTGCCGCTGAGGAGCCAGCGGGCGGCTGTGCCTTTTCCGATATCGCCGGGGCTGCGGCAAATGCGGCGCAGGTTGAGGACATAAGAAGCCCGGCTGCCAACACAGACAACCCGCCCATTCCAACCCCATGTGCGTCCATCACGCGCCACACCGGCCCGAAAACCGCGCCGCCTGTCCCAAAGGCCGCAACCATGGCGGGGGTCGCGATCCTATGCGCCGGTGTCAAAGCCGCGACACCCAGTGCCGCGATGTAGATGCCACCGCTCGCGGCGCCAAATCCGCCACTGAACCAAAGCAAAAAGGGCACATACCCCTGGGCCCGAGCGGCTGCAAAAACACATACCGCTCCAAGGATACCAAAACAGGCGACAGCCCGCGGTGTCGATGTCTGCCAAGGCAGTTGCGGTGTCAGGATAACCGACAGCGTAAAGCTCGCTATGGCCAATGAGAAGACGAGACCAGTTTGCGCGGTCGAAACACCATATGCCGCTTGCAGGGGCGCGATGAGCGCGCTCCAGCCGTAAAGACCGCCAGCGCAGAAACATACCAGGCCAGAGGCCAAAAGAGCGCGCCAGGTCAAAGTGATTTCCTTGCTTGAACATCACTGCGGCACCGCGAAAACCCACACAGGTCGCAATAGCGCAGCGGTAAAATCAACTTGTATCTACAAATATGTTAGGTCAAAGTGAGGGTGCGATCCAGCCAAATGTGGGTGCTCCAGCAAGATGCAAATCAGTGACGTCATGGTGACAGGTGCCGCACTTACGCCATTCAACCGGCGCAGGGATGGGACCGGCTTTCGCGATTGGGTGGTGTCCGCATTTGGAACTGCACTGGAACTGTCTGGGTTGGACAGATCCGATATTCAGGCGCTCTACGTCGCCTCGGAAAGCGATTTCTTTCATTTGCAACTGAACCCAGCCTCCGTTCTGGCGACGGAGCTCGGCTTGACGGGCGTTGCAGCCACCCGCTGCGAAGGGGGCGGTGCGTCCGGTCAGATTGCTGTGCACACCGCCGCGCGCGCGATTCAGGCCGGGGCGGCCAAGCATGTGGCTGTCGTTGGGGTGGACCCATCTGCGTCCAGCCTGTCGGGGGACGCGATCCGTGAACTCTACGGGTTTTCATTTGATGCCTGGACAGACGGGATGACGGGTCTGACCTCGACCGCGCTTTATGCTCTATCCTATCAAGTTTTCGCCGCCGAACATGGAACAACCGAGGCTGATCTGACAACTGTCACCTGCCAGAACCGGTCGAATGCCTGCCACAATCCCGGCGCGCATTTGCACCGTAGGGATGGTCCGCAGGAGATCACAGACAGCCCACCCATCGCGATACCCTATCAGCGGCTGCATTGCTCGCCGCTGTCAGATGGTGCCGCCGCCCTCATCTTATCGCGGCGGGATGCGATGCCTGCCAATCGCGCAACGGCCCCAACGCTTGCGGGTATGGGGGCGGCCTCCGATCACATGCATCTGGGCGCGCGCGAAAATGCGGGCAGTTTCGCTGCCAAGACCCAAGCGATGCAGCGCGCCTGCGCGGAGGTCGGGATTGGCCCCGGTGAAATTGGCATCGCAGAAATCTATGATGCCTATGCCGGGGCGCAGTTGCAGGCGATAGCGGCATTGGGGTTAAGCGCGGAGGTATCGCGGGACCTTCAGGCCGGTGCTTTTGCACCCACGGGGCGTTGCGCGATCAACCTGTCCGGCGGATTGATGGGGCAGGGGGCGCCGGTTGGCGCAACCGGTGTCGGGCAAACTGCAACCTGCGCCTTGATCCTTGAGGGGCGATATCATCCAGAGCTACAGCCGCAAACCCTGCCCCGCTACGCGCTGGCCGATACCCATGGCGGCGTCTGCACCCTGGCGGCAGTGACGATCCTTGAACGCGGGAGTAGCGCGTTATGATTTCCCATCGGCTCACCCTTGAGTATACGCTGCACCCGGGCTGGCTGGCCCCGTTTGTCGAAGGGATTGCAAGTGGCAATGCCATGGCGCGACGCTGCAAGAGTTGTGCCGGCACCAGCTTTCCGCCGCTGCGCGTCTGTCTCTGCAGTGAAACGGAGGGCGAATGGGTAAAGCTATCCGGTATGGCACATATCCTCTTTCGCACCTCAGGGCAGGATGGCGATTTCGGTCTCGTGCAATTCGACGGGGCCACAACCAAAACCACGCTCCGCCTGATTGACATCGCTGACGAAGACACCTGCGGCGTGATTGCAGCGCCGAAAAGCAACCTGCCGATGTTATGCCTGACCCGCCTCCCCTCCGGACGCTCGACATAACCGCCGGGCTCGATATCCCGTCAGCGCTGCTGCCGCAGCTGAACCTGCATCGGGAAGGGGACGGGTATCGGATTCGCTGGCCGGATGACGCCAATATTTTCCATATGACGCTTGGCAAACATCTCGGGGCCGAGACCCGCGATCATCCTGCGCTGATATTTGAGGACACTGCAGGCGAAACCCATGTGCAGAGCTTCGCCGAGGTGGATCGCGCCGCAACAAATCTGGCCGCCATGCTGAAACAGCTGGGGTATGCGCGCGGCAGCCTCATCGGACTTCATACCGGGCAGCATCCCGATACGGCGGTGGCCCATATGGCCATATGCAAGCTTGGCGGTGTCGCCGTGACCCTGTCACAGCTTTATGGGCCTGATACGCTGCGTCATGCCATGAACGATTGCCAGTTGCCGGTGATCCTGACATCGGTCGCTGCCTGGGAGTCCATGCGCTCAACCGCGCGCACCGACTTCCCGCACCTCAAACATGTGCTTTGCCGCGACCCGCAGGCGGGTGATCTCGATCTTGCCGCCGCCTTTGAAACGGACGCTGGCAGCTTTGTCCCCGACTACATGGGGAGCGATGATCCCGCGTTGCTGATGTATACCTCCGGATCGACAGGTAAGCCCAAGGGCATTTTGCACGGGCACCGCATTTTGGCCGCCTATACACCGTCGATCAATCTGTTTTTCAACCTCGCGATGGACGACGAAGACGCCGTCTATTGGTCCCCGTCGGATTGGGCCTGGGTTGGCGGGCTTTTGGACATGTTGTTCCCGGCCTGGATGGCCGGACGACCGATTGCCACCTCTTTGGACCGGTTCACCGCCGAGCATGCCTATGGGTTCATGAGCCGCCACAAGGTGACGCATAGCTTTCTGGCGCCCACCGCAATCAAACGTCTCGCGCAAACGCCGGATCCACATGCGGCCTTCGATCTGTCCCTCAAAGTGATCTGCACCGGTGGCGAGGCCTTGGCCTCTGAAACCCTGAACTGGGCGGAACAGAAGCTGCGCGTCGTCTGCAACGAGTTTTACGGCATGACGGAGGTAAACCATCTGATTGGCAATTGCGCAGCACTTTATCCTCGGCGGCCTGGGTCCATGGGGCGGGCCTATCCCGGACACGATGTTCATCTGGTGGATGCCGAAGGGCATCATGTGGCGGACGGCGAGCTAGGAGAGATTGTTACGCTGAACGCTTCACCAACCCGGTTTCTGGGGTATCTCAACAATCCTGAAAAAACTGCGGAGATGGCACTGGGCCCATACCTGCGCACTCATGACCTGGCGGTGCGCGATGCGGATGGGTATTTCTGGTACAAAGGCCGGTCTGATGATCTGATCAAGTCGTCAGGGTTCCGCATTGGTCCAGCAGAGATCGAGGAGTGCCTGCTGGCGCATCCCAGCGTCGCCGAGGTTGCGGTGATCGGTAAACCGGACGCTGATCGGGGATCGATCGTGAAAGCGGTGATCAAGCTGAAGGCCGGGGTGACAGGCGATGACGGTTTGTCCGAGCAATTGGGCGATCATGTGAAGACCCGGCTGGCAGGCTACAAGGCCCCGCGCGAATTTGCCTATGTCGATGGATTTGAAATGACGTCTTCCGGCAAGATCAACCGCCGGGCGCTGCGTGAAGCAGAAGAGAAGGCGCAGGGAGGCACCGCATGAAGATGATCCCGCTGTTGCCGGAAGTCGCGGCATTCATTGACGCCAGACAAGCCTTGCGGATCGGGGGGCAAACCTGTGATGCACCCGAGAACCTGACCGTGATCAACCCGTCGACCGGTCGGCCGCTGGCAGTGGTCGCTCGCGCTGGCCCCGCAGAGGTGGATCGCGCGGTGCAAGCGGCAACACAGGCCTTTCAGCAGGGGGATTGGGGCCGCATGTTGCCGCAAGACCGGGGTCGTATTTTATGGCGGTTGGCGGATCTTATCGAAGAACGGGCACCTATTCTCGGGCAGCTCGATGCTCTCGACAATGGCAAACCATACGTTACCGCACGGTATGTCGATGCGCATTGGTCAGCCCGGCACTTCAGGTATTTTGCCGGATGGCCAGACAAAATCGAAGGGGCAACCATCCCGGTCGGGACACCGGACCGTTTGAACTACACCCGTGTGGAACCCGTGGGGGTCTGCGGCCTGATCACGCCCTGGAACTATCCGCTGCTGATGGCCTCGTGGAAGCTCGCGCCGGCGCTTGCGGCGGGTAACACAATCGTTCTGAAGCCTTCTGAGGAAACGCCGCTCTCGGCCCTCTATCTGGCGGATTTGGCGCTGGAGGCTGGCATCCCTGCGGGCGTTCTGAACGTTGTTCCCGGATATGGTCGTGATGCGGGGGATGCGCTTGCGTCGCATGCGGGCGTGGCCAAGATCGGCTTTACCGGCAGCACGCGAACCGGACGGGAAATCGTGAAAGCCTCGGCAGGAAACCTCAAGAAGCTCTCTTTGGAATTGGGGGGAAAAGCGGCGAATATCATCTTCCCGGACGCGGAGTTGTCCCGCGCCATTCCCGGTGCCTTCTGGGCCAATTTTGGCAATAATGGCCAAAGCTGCACCGCCGGGTCGCGGCTCTATGTGCATGCGGATGTCTATGATCAGGTGCTTGATGGTCTGACCGGTTTGGCCGCCGGGATCCGTGTCGGCCCGGGCCTCGAAGACCCCGGGCATGATCTGGGGCCGGTGATCAGTGAAAAGCAGATGCAGATGATCCTTGGTCATGTCGAGACCAGTCAGAAAGAAGGCGCAACGGTGCTGGCCGGGGGAGTTCGGGCCTCAGGCGATGGCTGGTTCATACCGCCGACAATCATAAGCGCCGTCATGGATGAGATGATAATCGCGCGGGAAGAAGTGTTTGGCCCGGTTTTGTCGGTGTTGAAATTCGATGATGAGGCGGATGTCTTGGCGCGGGCCAATCATTCAGACTACGGGTTGGCGGCTGGTTTGTGGTCTCAGGATGTCACCCGTGTCCGACGGTTCGCTGACGCGCTGGAGGCTGGAACCGTCTGGGTGAACTGTTGGGGCGAAACCGATGCGGCCTCCCCTTTTGGGGGCGTCAAACAGTCAGGCTACGGGCGCGAAATGGGCAAAGACGCCATCGGGCTATATACTCAGACCAAAAGCGTTTGGGTCGGATAAGGGAACCGTATCTATGCAAGCGGAAACGCAACCGAAATACGAACATGCATACCGGGTGATCCTGCAACGGCTCAAGGCTGGCCGCTATCCTGTCGGGGGCAGGATGCCCACCGAGAGCGAGCTTGCCACGCATTTCGCGGTCAGCCGGGTCACGATCCGTCGGGCGCTCGATATGCTGGTGCAGGACGGATATGTGGAGAGCAAGCAGGGCAGCGGCTACAGGGTCCTGACACTATCGCCTGCCTCTGACACCTGTCTGACGTCTTTCACTGATGCGATGCTGCGCGCGGGTCATGATCCGTCATCCCGGTTCATATCACTGCACCATTTCGCTCCTGGGGCTGCCGAAACAGCGGGCCTTCCACCGGAAATGCAGAACACCGAAGTCAGCCGCGTGGTTCGGCTCCGGCTGGTTGATGACAAACCCAGCATGCTGGTGATGACCTACGCCCCGCGCGCCCTGCTCAAAGATGCCAAGCCGGAGGATTTTCCGGAAAGAGGGCCGGAGCAATCCATTCTGCGCATCCTCAGCGCGCGTTTCGGGCTGGATTGGTCCGCAGCCTGCGAAGATATCAGCCCCATTCTGGCGGATGACAGGCTGGCCGAAACCTTTGAGATCGCGCCGGGGCAACCGCTTTTGAAACAGGCCTGTTCGGCCTTCGATGACACGGGCCGCATGGTGTTTCACGAGGATGTATTCCGCTCTGGTTCCGTCAGTTTCAATTTGTCCCAATCGGCCCGCACGCCGCGTCACGTTTAAGGATTTCCGCTCATGACCTTCACGCCGCTTTCGCCTGACCTGATGCAAGACCGTTTGTCCCTACCGCAGGGCGGTCCGGTCCGGCTCCTGATCGACACCGACGCGGCAAATGAAATCGACGATCAGTTTGCGATCGCGTGGGCACTCTTGTCGCCAGAACATATGACCGTTGAAGCGGTGACGGCCGTGCCATTTTCCTTCGCGCATCACCAGCCGGAATTGCTTGCGGCGGAGCGTGCGCTGGAAGAGGGCGCCACCCGCGCCGAGCATCTGGTCGGCGGGTTTCAGGGGTGGCTGGACCGGTTGCATGCTCAGGGGCGCCGCGCGGCGGATCTGAAATTCGTGGGGACAGCGGAGGGGATGGAGCTGAGCTACCGCGAAATCTGCACCATTTATGACAAGCTTGGGATATCTTCGGATGGGAAGGTTTTCAAAGGGGCATCCCGTTATATGCAAACCCCGGATGATATTGTGGATTCCGAGGCTGTCGAGACCATCATCCGTCTGGCCAAGTCAGGCGACGCACCGCTCTATATCGCGGCGATGGGCTGTGTCACGAACATCGCAAGCGCCTTGCTGAAGGCGCCTGAGATACGCGAGCGTATTGTCGTGATCTGGACATCGGCCTATCCCTCAACGGCGCCGCATTGCAACCGCCCGTCGCTCAATCTTGTGCAGGATGTCCACGCCTCGCGCATCATCTTCGACAGCGGCGTGCCGCATATCTATCTGCCAGGCTACCATGTCGGTGCGCAGCTCAAGATTTCGCGCCCCGAAATGGCGCAGTTTGTCAAAGGACGCGGGGCCATTGGCGACTACCTCTACTATCTTTACACCCACAACCCGTTACATGACATGTTCGCAATTTCGGATGCCGAGCGACGCAGCTGGGTCATCTGGGACATCATCAATATCGCTTGGCTGATCGATCCTGACTGGGTTCCGACGCATCTGACGACTTCGCCCATCCTGGATGAGAATCTTTTTTGGGAGAAACACGCGGAGAGGCACCAGATGCGCGAGGCACATGATGTCCAGCGCGATGAGATTTTTCTCGACTTCTATGACAAGCTGGCCGCTGCGGCTAAGTAAAGTCGCGCCTGTCCAGATGCCCGCGCATCGGGACCCGCCCCAGAACATCCATAGCGGTCCAGGACGCGAATTCCGTCAGAACTCCCGCGATATCTCCGGGTACCAGGACGAAATGATGCTCAAGCCCATGCGCCATGACGCTGGCCACGACGTCTTCGAGGTCAGCGCGCTGCCCGTCGATCTCGAAGTCTTCCAGCCAGCCACGGCATCCGGTGAACCCGCTTGGATTGCGCCCGGAAACCCGCGCGGTCATACCAAAGAATGCGCCAGCGTTGCGGGCGACCCGAAATACCGTGACAGGCCCATCGCGAAACACCAGATCGCTGATCGCCCCGTAGATCGGACCCGCCTCGGTGCCGCGTCCGATCATCGGATGGTTGATCCACTTCGCGCCTTTTTGATCTGCCAGATACAGGGGCCCGCCGCCGCCATGCCACATCAGCAGTTGACCGGTTTCCAGATCGGGTTCGGTCATATCCAGCAGGTATCCGACCCGGCCCGTAAGTGATGTTGCAATGAGTTGCGTAACGGCGCCCAGCACATCGCCCTCTGACGCTATGGGTAGGTTGTGACGCTCTTCCAGCCAGGTGAATGCAGCACCAGGGTGCATGCCGGGATCGTCCTGTAGTGCGGGCCAGTCGCTGACCGCCAGAGCCGCATACTCGCCCGCTTTTGCGATCTCCAAAAGTGCCAAGGCCGCGCGTGCCGTCAGCGCCATTTGATCGTCCGACACGCCGGACACCTCCGCAGCGCTTGCCATCTGGGTCACCTCAGCGGCCACCAGATCTGCGTCCAGTGCCGCCATCCGCCCGGTCAGCTCATGCATGTCGTGATGCGCGACCTCAACGCCAAGCCGCGCGCACAAATCCGAGGTCGACACCTCCATGTTGTAGAAGGTCATGGCCAATCCGCCGATAACACCGATCCGGGCACCGCTCAGGGATTTGGCAGCCTTCAGCGCGCGCAGCGTACAGCGGAGCTTGTTTTGCAAGTCAGTGCTCTCTGGCGTGCCGTGATACCATTGGGCCGGGTGTTTGGAGAGATCGCGTACCTGACGTGCGATTGACATGGACATGTTCAAGGAGACGAAATTATTCAATTGCACATCGCCGATGCGCACCGGTTCCGGTACCGACCAGAAACCACACCGAAATTCTGACGCCGCAACGGTGCGGGCCACGTCGCCCATGGTAAAGCCACCGTGCAGGAGTAGAATAAAATCAACACCTTGCGCTCTGCACGCCGCAAGCGCCGTTTCGGTTTGCCGTGCATCCATCGGGATGTCCGCGTGCACATAAAGCGCCACATCTTCAGCGTCACAAAGGGAACCCAAAGCAGCCTCAGCCGCATCCCAAACCCCGTGCTTTTCCGGGAAATAGCTGGGCAGTGACGCGCGGATCAGTCCTAGTTTCATCGTATCATCCTCAGATCCGCAGATAGCCGCCGTCGACAACCAGCGACGTTCCCATCACATATTTCGCCAAATCGGACGCGAGGTAAACACAGGCATCTGCTACCTCTTCAGGCTCGCCCCACCGCCGCGCCGGGATCATGTCCAGATACCCCTCGCCGGTCTCGGTGCCGATCACAGGATCGTCCTCGATGTTCATTTGGGTGCGCATGATGCCGGGGTTCACATTGTTGACGCGGATGCCCATCGGCCCCAATTCATCGGCCAGCGAATAGGTCAAAAGGCGTACGGCGCCCTTGGACATGTTGTAATGCGAAAACCCGCCAGTGCCGCGCATTCCGGCGATTGAGCACATATTGATGATGACGCCGCTCTTGCGTTTTACCATGGCGCGTGCGGCCATTTGCGATCCGAAAAATACGCTTTTGACATTGACGTCCTGCATGCGGTGAAAGGTTTCTTCGGTTGCCTTCAAGATGGGTTCCTTCTGCAAGATACCGGCATTGTTGACCATGATATCCAGCCCGCCCCAGGCCTCGGCCGTGGCAACCAACGCCTCCAGTTCATCGATCTTGCTGACATCACAAGAAACGAACTTAGCCGCGCCTGGGGACTTTGCGTTTATGACATCTGCCGTGGGGGTGCCGCCTTCGCGACCGACTTCCTTCAGATCCGCGACGATCATTTTGGCGCCTTGCGCGACGAAGGCCTCTGCGATGGCCCGGCCGTTGCCGCTTGATCCACCGGTGACGATCGCGATTTTGTCTTTCAGGAGCATTCAGGCCTTCCTTTCCAATGCAGCAATCAACCGGTGCAGACGATCCCGCCCGGTTTGGTCCAGCCAATTGCGCAGCGCGCGCTCCCCCTCTGCGCCGAAGACCGCGACCCCATCAGACCAGATCGCGCGCCCGCACATGAAGCCTGCAAAGTCGACTTCGGCTTCCACAGCCAGCTTCAAGGAGGCTTCGAACCGGTCAAACGTGACACCGGCGCTGAGATAAACGAGATCGATGCCATTTGCCGCTTCCGCCGCTTGCTGGAAAGCCTCCAGCGCCTGTGTACGAGACATTTGCCCAGTCCCAAACCCTTCGACAAAATTCAGATCGACGGGAACCTCAACTTTCAACACATCCACCTGAAATTTGGGGTCGGCGAACGCTGCCGTCGCGCGCCGCACCAGATCAGGCTTGAGCGCTGCAAAATCCTCGCCACCGGGTGTGACGTCAGGGTGATAGACCAAAGGCTCCATGAGGTACCGGATGCCCGCGTCGCGGCAGCGCTGACCGATATCCGCGACCAGATCATGCTTGCGTTGGTTTAGATCGGGATCATCATCCGGCGCGTAATACATGAAGAATTTCAGCTGCTTGACGCCCATACCGGGATAGTCCGAAACCTGAAAACTATCCGGCAACACTGTGATCCGGTCTGCATCCGAGATGTGATAAACGTCAGCTTCAAACGCGAGCATGCGGTCGCAGCCCGTGGGGTAGTTCTGCAACAGGTCGGGACCGCATGTTGCGTCAACAAGAACCGTGCTGGCGTCGGGTCCGAGCATTTCCAGTACCGCGCGTTTGAACGTCAACAGATCATCAGATTTGGCATCGCTCCCCCGCGCCGCGCGAATGCTGGCCTCCAACCCGCTGCCGGCATCGACAGCCACACCATGAATCCTGTCCGGCATAGCTCAGCCCCCCTGCGCACTGATGTGCGGAAAGTGAGGCGCCTTGTGCGGCGCGCGCCACAGCCCCAGCATCTGCGGCGTTGGCGTAAAGAGCGAAATGGAAAACCCGCCCATTTCCTGCGTGGTGGAATAGGACCCGATCATGGGAGAGACAGGTTCGATCCCCTTCTTGCCCAACTGTCTATGCACCTCGCCATGGATCGTCAGCAGTTCCATCATCGTGGTACCGCCCGCGCCGTTGACCAGAACCACCGTGGGCGTGCCGGGCTTGATCGCGCGGTCCTCCAGCAGTTCACCCAGCATATAGGCCACAAGGTCCTTCACTGGCCCGACCTTCCGGCGACCGACGCCAGGTTCGCCATGCACCCCCATACCGATGAAAACCTCATCCTCGGGCAGGGTGAACATCAGCTCGCCGGTCAGCGGCGACACACCGGGCGAGACAGCCGCCCCCAATGTCCGTGTGGCAGCGCGAACCTCAGCGCCAAGGGTCATCAGATCCTCAATCTGCATCCCCTCTTCTGCCGCAGCCCCAAGGATTTTATAGATGAACATGGTGCCAGCAGCGCCGCGACGCTCATCCTCCTGCCCTTTGGGTGCGGAGGAAATGTCATCGTACATCAACAGGGGTTGCACGTTCAGTCCATCATCCTGCGCCATCATCGCGGCGGCATTGCCGTTGATCACATCGCCTTCGTGACGCGAGATCAGCAGGACGGCGCCCGCATCGCCGCAGACCTCTTCGATCCCCTCAAGGATCGCATCCGGCGAGGGGGCTGCGAAAACATCGCCGACGACATTGGCGTCCAGCAACCCTTCGCCGACGAACCCCATGGCGATGGGTTCATGGCCACTGCCATTACTGATGAGCAGCGCGACCTTACCCTCTTTCGTGCGGAGCATTTTGCGGCGTACCACCCGTGGATCAGCCCCGCGACAGATAACTTCCGGATAGGCGACGACGAAACCGTCGATCATATCGTCCGGCATCCGTTCCTTGGTGTTGAAAAGCTTTTTCACATGCGCCTCCATTCGGCAAAGATCGCCAACAGTTCCGCCACCGATGCGGCACCGGCATCGATATGACCGACGCCCGCGCCCTCTACATGTTTGGCGCGACCACGCTTGGCCGCCATGTCCGGTGTTGCATCCCGGCCTTTGGCCGCTGCCTGCGCGGCTGCGTCTGGCGTTGTCGCGGCGGCGGCGGGGATCAGGGCATCCAGCATCGTCTTGTCACCCGGCTGTGCCTGTCCAAGCATCGTGATCCGTTCCGCCGCCTGTGCAAGCGCCTCTCCGATTGGCGCGCCATTGGCCACCTTTTCCAGCGCCGCAACGATCTGCGCAAAAAGCGAGCCGGACGCGCCGCCTGCAGCCTTGCGAAACGCCTTTTCCGGGGCGGCATCCGCGGTCGCAGCGGCGCGCAGTCCCTTCAGGATCGTTGCCCCATGATCGCCATCGCCCGTTGCTGCATCGAGCTGGTTCAGCTCTTGTTCGAGTGCTTCGAAGCGGGTGACGCAGAGGGCGAGAAAATCCTTCATCCGAAAGTGCTTTTCATGAAGGCCAGCGCCCGGCGGGCCGCGTCGGTTGCATCCGGTTCAATGTGACGCCAGATGTTCAGATCCGCACTGGCGGGGTTGCCGGCGACCACGAACATTTCCGCGACGATCCAGCCATAATAGCCCGCATCCTCCAGACCGGCTTTGACCTGATCCCAGGGGATATGCCCCGATCCCGGCACACCGCGGTCGTTGTCGGACACATGGAAATGCGCCAGCTTTCCCTTGGCACTGGCGATGGCCGCGCGAATATCCTTTTCCTCGATGTTGAGGTGAAACGTATCAAGCAGAACGCAAACACGGTCGGACCCGGACGCCTTGGCGATGTTAACGGCCTCATCCGCCGTGTTCACGAGATCCGTCTCGAACCGGTTGAGCATTTCGATCCCGAGCGTGACATCGTGGGCCGCCAATGTCTCATGCAAAGACCCCAGCGCCTCGGCCGAGCGGGCTGCGCGCACGGGCTTGTTCAGCGGGTCGAACTGCCCCCAGGGCGCAAAAACCACGCCCGCCAATCCGCGCGATCCGATCCGTGCCGTGGTTTCAACGGCCCACTTCAAATAGGTGACGCCTGCCGCCCGAACATAGGCATCATCAGAGGTAATATCCTTGTCCGGTGCCAGCCCGTCGGAACAGGTGACCTGCAACCCGTGATCCCGTAGGGCTTTGCCGAGCGCCGTAGCCTTCTCATCACTCATCCCCAGAAGCGACACCTCGATGCCGTCAAACCCAAGATCCGCTACGGTTTTCAGGATCGGGGCAATCTCATCCGTCCATCGGGCCTGCCAGAGACCGGCGTGAACGCCGTATTTCATGTCACTTCCTCCGTCAGCGTAAGGGCCGCGGCAAATACCGCTTCGTTGCTGATATCCAATTGGGCCAGATCTTCCGGTGTCATCGGATCCATGAACCGGCGGCCCGCTGTCAGCTCGTCCCAGACCACGACCATGGAGACACCGGGCACACCGTATTTGGCGGCAGCAGCAAGCGTTGTCGCGGTCTCCATTTCAACGCTGAGCAGCCCGGCCTTGTGCCATGTCTCATACATCTCGACGCTTTCCGCGAAGAGCGATGAGAAGGTCACATGCGGGCCGATGTGAACTCTGCGGTCTTGGGCGTCCAATGCCGATTTGGCGCGTGTGACCCAATATGGGTCTGCCGCAATTGTCTGGCCGTCCACATAGTGTTCGGCCACGCCATCCTCGCATCGGATGACGTCTGGAATGATGATATCGCCGGGGGCCAGATGGGATTGCAGGCCACCACAGGTGCCGATCTGGATGACCAGTTTGCAGCCTAGGCAGGCAAAAATCTGGCTGAGCTCCACCGCGCGTGGCGCGCCGTATGCCATGCAGAAAACGACTTTCTTTTCTCCGTAGCGCCCCCAGAAGATATCGGGGAAGCCAAGTTCGCGCACGTCGGTCAAATGTGCCAAACGCATCGCTTGGCGTTCGGCCCGCCACCAGGAGCCTTCGAGGATGACCACGTCAGGGATATCCTCCGCGGCAAGGCCGAGGCCGGTGAGCCATTCGTCGCGGGTGACTTCGAACATGGTTCTGAAAGTTACAGCCATCATATAACCCACAGTGTTGACCGAGGCAGGTGAATGGGCAGCGCGTCCCCGACAACATAGCTTTCAATTTCATTGGGGTTCACCACGGCGTCTAAGTTGGTGTCGCCGACCCGCAGCTTGAGCCGGGTTTGTGTGCCAAGGTAGATGACATCGGCGATGATCGAGGTCAGGGAGTTCTGCCCATCCGCGGCAGTGCCGATCCGCACATTTTCGGGCCGAAAGGTGAGTTTGCCAGCGCCGGCCGTGGCTCCCTCCGGCAACGACAGCTTGCCAAGCGCACAGTCAAAAACCTGGCCGTCTGACGTGCCCGGAATGAAATTATGCCCACCGAAAAACCGTGCCGTCGCCTCGTCGATGGGGCGTTTGTAGAAGACATCGGCTCGGTCGTATTGCTTCATCTGACCATCGAGGATCAGCGCCACGCGGTCCGCGAGAACCACCGCCTCTTCCTGATCGTGGGTCACGAAGATCGTGGTGATGCCCATTTCCTGTTGCAACGAGCGGATCAGGTCGCGCATTTCAAACCGCAGATGCGCATCAAGGTTCGACAGCGGCTCATCCAGCAAGAGCACATTGGGCTGCACAATCAGCGCGCGCGCCAGTGCGACACGTTGCTGCTGCCCGCCGGACAGAGCACTGGGTTTGCGGTTGCCCAAATCCGGCAGTTTGACCAGTTCCAGCATTTCGCCCACGCGGCGTTTGATCTCTGCAGGGTCTTTTTTGCGCATCTTGAGGCCAAAACCAACGTTGTCGGCCACGCTCATGTAGGGGAACAGCAGGTAGTTCTGAAACACCATGACCACGCCCCGATCTTCTGGCTTGTCGCGCAGGACGGAGCGGCCATCAAAGGTAACGTCGCCTGAAGTCGGCTCCAGCAGCCCGGCGATCATCTTCATCGTCGTGGTCTTGCCGCAGCCGGACGGGCCCAGCAACGCCGTCAACTCACCGGTGGGAATTTCCAGCGACAACCGGTCCAGCGACGGGGTGGTTGCGCCAGGATAGACCTTTGTCAGCTCTTTGATCGAAACATGGGTCAAATCTGTCCGAAGCCTCCGACAGCGCCGCTGCGACCCGAGAGGTGCTTGGCGGTGAGCAACAGGATGATGATGCCGGGCAGGATGTAGATCATGCCGATGGCACCGGTGATGTCATTGCGGCCTGCGGTCGCGAAGTTGAAAAGCAGGAGCGGCAGGGTTTCGACCCGCCCGCCGCCGATCAGCAGGGTCAGGATGTACTGGCTCCACGACACCAGAAAGGCAAAGAGCCCACCGACGATGATGCCGGGGCGGATGGCCGGCAGGGTGACGTACCAGAAGGTCTTGAGCGGCGAGGCCCCGAGGCTGCGCGCCTGCGCCTCGAACGCCGGATCGTAATTGGCGAAGATGCCCGACATGACCAGCACCATGTAGGGCAGCGTCGGGATCAGATGCACGAGGATCACGCCCCAGACGGTGTTGTTCAGACCCATCGAGATAAAGACCGAGTGGATGCCCAGAACGACGGCGATACCGGGGACAATCGTGGGCGCGAGGATCATCAACTCAACAATCTCCTTACCCCGGAATTTATACATTCCCAGCGCGCGCCCCGCCGGAACACCGACCAGAATGGACAGGGCCGTCGCAGCTAAGGAAATGCCGATGGTCAGCCAAAGGCTGTCCAGCACCCCGGCGGTGTCGGACATGGCGTATTCCCAAGCGCGCAGAGTCCAGGTTTTGGGCAAAAGATCGGGGTAGAACCAGCCGCGCGCGAAGGACCAGATGGCCAGCGGGATCAGCGGTAGGACAAGCCATGTGATCAGGACAACCCCGGTCAGAACCCGGAAGCTGCGCATTGGAATGCTCTCGGCGTTACTCATGCGCTACCCCCTGATCCGGCGGCGCGAATAGCGCATATAGAAGTAGATCATCACCGCAGAGAGCAGGGCGATGACAATGGCCATCGCCATGGCTTCGGGCCGCGCGGCGAGATCGACATCGGTGTATTTGCGGTAGGCCAGCACGGGCAATGCGGCGGGGAAATTCGCGCCCAGAATGGCCGGAATTTCATAGGCGCCGAAGGTGAAGGCAAAGACCATCACGCTTGCGGACAAAACGCCGGGGAAAATCAGCGGCAGCAGCACATAGCGAAAGGTTTGCCACTTGCTGGCGCCCAGCGAGCGCGCGACACTTTCATAATCCTCACCGATGGATTGCATATTCGCCAGAACGATGACCCCGATGAAGGGGATCTCCTTCCAGACATATTGCAGAATGATTCCAATGGCATAGGGGTCGAAAACAAGCGCTGGAAAGTCGCTGGGCCGGGCGATCATGCCGAATTCATGCGCCAGACGCGCGAAGCTGCCGGATTGCGAAAAAAGGTAGAGCATCCCGATGGCACCCACCAGATGCGGCACCGTCAGGTTGAGCTGGAACAGAAAGTTCACGATGCCCCGGCCCACGAAGCTGCGCCGTAAGAGCAGTGCCGCCCCGATGGCGAGGACCGAGGAGATCACCGTGGAGGTGAAGGCGATGTGGAAGGTCAGCAGGAAGGAGAGGTAGAATTCGCGGTCCGTGAAGACGGAGATGTAAGCGCTCAGGTCCGGTTCGGTCAGACCGATCACCGGCATATAGTTGAAGCTGCGCATCAGCCCGATCATCAGCCCGCCAAAGAACAGCACAACGATGATGACCATGGCGGGCAGCAGCAGCAAAAAGATTTTCGTTCGGTCTGACAAATGCCCGACTTCCATTTGGATCGTTTCGGTGGCGAGGGCCCCACGACGCAGGCTGCGTCGTGGGAAGGATCAGCGGGAGACTACTGGCCGACGTTTTCCAGCCATCCCTTTTCGATGGCGGAAATCCAGGAGGCCTGCAGTTCAGGCAGGGCTGCCTTGGCCAGTTCATCCGCCGGAACCACGTTGGGGTGCGCCACGATGGTGCCGAAATCCGCCTGCACCGCCTCGCTGGTGCGGGAGACCTCGATGGCCGGTGCTGCGCCCCAGACGTCCGGGCGGGCCTTTTGATATTGCGCCTCGCCGGACAGCAACAGGTTTTGCAAGACCAATGCGGCTGCCTTGTTTGGCGAGTTGAAAGGGATGATCGTGTAGTTGGTGTTCCCGATGGTGCCATCAGTGAGACCATACCCTTGTGTGGTTGGCGGGAAGACCCCGTTTTCGATATTCAGGCCAACGCCGGAGGGTTCATAGTTGAACGTGAGATCCACCTCGGAGTTTGCATAAAGCTGCTCCATAGCGGAAATCGACGCCGGATAGGTTTTTCCTTCGCGCCAGAGGTATGGCTCCATGTCGTTCAGGATATCCCATGTCTTTGTCGCCACCTCGTCGAACTTGGCCTGGTCGAAGTCTCCCAGCAGAGTGTCCACGCCCCCGGCCGCGTGATAAAACACGTGGCGTACAAAGACAGAGCCGTTAAAATCAGGTGGCGCGGGATATGTGAAACGGCCCGGGTTTTCCTGCACCCAGTCGATCAGTTCACCGATGGATCGCGGCGGGTCGTCAAAGCGGGCTGTGTCATAGGCAAAAGCGAACTGCGCTTTTGACCAGGGTACTTCACAGCCCTCGACAGGCACACCAAAGTCATTGGCAATCGCTGGGTTGTCCCAATCTACAAAGGCGTTGTTGGGCAGAATGTCGGTATAGCCGCAATAGGCCAGCCCACCTTGCTTCATGGTGCGGAAATTCTCGCCGTTTATCCAGATCATATCAACGGATCCCGCATCCATGACACCGGATTCCTTTTCGCCCAGAACGATGTTCACCGCCTCGACCGTATCGCTTAAGCCCACACGGTTCAGCGTGATGCCGTACTCATCTTGCAGGTGACCGCCGATATATTCCGAGACGTATTGGTTGATGTTGTCGGACCCGCCCCACAGGAACCAGTTCACCTCGCCGCCCTTGGCCAGGTCGACAACTTCCTCCCAGGACATGCTGTTCAGCGCCTCACCGTCTGCGGTGTCCGAAAAGCCAACTGTCGGTGCGAGCAAAAGGCTCGTGGCCAGCAGCGCCATTTTCAATTTCTGTCTCATTCTCACTCCCTTGGTAGTGTCAGCGTTTTCTGATCTGTCGCATTTTTGGAGGTCATCAGCTGATGGTTTTAGCGGGCTTTTACAGATGCCATTTCTGATCAGGTCGCCGTGCCGCTCTTCGATCTATCGCATGTACACGGGCCCTGAGTTCTTCCTCCCACCCAAATTTGTATGTACAACTTGATAGTAATGACTCTGATGTGTCAAGGATGACTTTGGACGGGACAATCTAGTGTCATGACGCGTCCATGGGATTGTCGGGGTTTGCCGCCCATGCCTGCAAGGATGCCGCGTAGAGACCGACATCCGGGCCCCCCAATTATACCAGGGCGAGTGCGTTGATCGATGCCAGAATACCCGCGACGCAATAGGTGACCTGCCTTTTTCCCTGATCGTCTTCGACAACGTTCACGGTACAATCGATCCCCAAAAGATCCGGATCGCGCGCGTCTTCAGCCATTCCGCAGTAACCAAGCCATCCATGTTCGAGATAGTTTCCTTGTGATTGTGCCGACTGGTACCACAGATCGCGCAAACCCAGGAGTAATCCAAAACAAATCCTGGTGATTGGAGCACTAGGGCGAGGCCATCCGATGCCCCGCCCCGCTGTCTTTGTCTACTCGATAAAGGTCCGGGCGAGCCGTTCCTTCAAAGGTTGTGTCAGATAACTCAACACGGTTTTTTCCCCCGTATTTACAAAGAGATCGGCAGGCATACCGGGAAGCAGTTCCAGATTGGCGACCGTATCAGGCTGTTCAGTGTCGAGCTTTACACGTGCAACGAAATAAGGATCCCCGGTGCGGTCGTCCTCCAGACTGTCGGCCGAGATATCAACAATCCTGCCATTTGCCTCGGGGATGTCACCCTGGTCAAAGGCCGACAGGCGCACGCGTGTTTCCTGACCGATATGCAGTTTTTCGATGTCGTTGGTGTTCACGCGGGCCTCGATCACCAGAGGTTCGTCTTTCGGGACAATTTCCAGAATAGGCGTGCCGGGCCGGACAACGCCGCCTGTGGTGAAAACGGTCATCCCCACCACATGGCCACTGGAGGGGGCGGTCACCACCACACGTTTGAGCCGTTCCGAGGCGCCCAGAAATTGCGGCTCGACCAGCGCCAGCTGAGCCTCGACAGCGGCAAGTTCCACAGAAATGGCCTCTTCGCGCAACTTCTGTTGGCTCAGACCTGTAAGCTGCAGCTCACCAATCTGATTGGTCGCCTGAGCTTGCTGCGTCCTAAGCGATGCATCGAGCCCGCTGAGCCTTTCGATCTCGATGCGCCTGGCGTTGACCCGCGCCGCGGCGACCAGACCTTTTTCCTGCAGGGACTGTAAATTCCCCAACTCCATCCGCGTGATGTCAAGCTGCCGCGCATTGGATGCGCGCTGCTCTTCCAGCCCTGCGACCTGATCTTTCAGGCTGGTGATGCGCTGGCTGAGGATTTCGGCCTCCGTCGTCCGGGCGCGTTTCTCTGCATCAAACAATTGTCTTTGCGTCAGGTAGGCAGCGGCCCACTCCTGTTGCGGCAAATCGATCAGGCGCATCTCCGACGTCTCGTTGACCACAAAGCTATCCGCGCTGTCGATCTGCGCCAGTAAACGCGCCCGGCGCACCAATAGGTCCCCCAGCTGATTTCCCAAAACGTTCACATCGACGTCCAGATCGGTGCTGTCGAGTTCCAGAAGCGTCTGCCCAGCCTCGACAAAATCACCATCTGCCACAAGGATTGAGCGTATGATGCCGCCATCAAGATGCTCGACAGTCTTCCGGTTGCCTTCCACCACGAGTGAGGCGGGCGCCACGACGGCACCATCGAGTTTTGAGGATTGTGCCCAGAAAACGGAGCCGCCGATAAAGCAGGCCATCACAAGCATGCCGAAGATCACGAAGCGACGGATGCCGGTGTCTGCTGGCTGATCCAGAACCCGGTTATAGTCTTCGAGACGCAGAATATCCGGTGCCGGGCGGTTTGGGATCAGGCGGGTCATTGCGCCGTTCCTTCCTTGATTTTGGGATTTGGTTGATTT
This sequence comes from uncultured Roseobacter sp., assembly GCF_947499265.1. Classification (GTDB taxonomy): domain Bacteria; phylum Pseudomonadota; class Alphaproteobacteria; order Rhodobacterales; family Rhodobacteraceae; genus Roseobacter. The sequence continues at coordinate 840,119 of NZ_CANMNK010000001.1, forward strand.
GCAATGGAGGGTTGTCGCTGCGCGTCCAGAACGTTTTCGCCGTTTGGCCGCAGCACATCATGTTTGTCGCCGAATTGGGTCTGTGTGCCCTTGTCGAGGATCAACACCTTGTTCACCGCCTGCAGCGTGCTGGGACGGTGGGTCATGACAAAGGTGATGGCACCCCGCCCCCGCGCAGTCTGGATCGCCTTGCGCAAGGCCAGTTCGCCTATGTTGTCCAGATCAGAATTGGGTTCATCCAGCACCAGCAGAAATGGGTCGTTATAGAGCGCACGGGCCAATGCGATGCGTTGCCGTTGTCCGCCGGAGAGGAAAAACCCGTTGCCGATTTCTGTTTCATACCCATCGGGAAAACTGCTGATTAGCTGGTGCACATCCGCTGCCAGTGCGGCCTGTAGCACCTGATTGTCATCGATGGTGGTCGAGAACCGCGCAATGTTTTCGCGCAGAGTGCCATCAAAGAGCTCAACGTCCTGCGGCAGATACCCGATCAGCTGACCGAGGTCTGCGGCGTCCCATTTTGACATTGGTGTTCCATCGAGCCGGATCGCGCCGCGTTGCGGGTGCCAGATGCCCCCGAGCATTTTTGCGAGGGTGGATTTTCCGGACCCGCTGGCACCAATGACCGCAACGACGTCCCCTGCGGAAAGCGAAAAATTGATCCCGCCAATCGTTGCATTGCGCGCCAGCGGCGGCCCCGCCTGTGCGATACTGGCGTCCAGAGACAGCGTAGGGCGCGGCAAATGCAACCGCACCGGATCCTGCGGAAAATCCGCGGTAAGGGTGCTGATGTTTTTATAAGAGCCGCGCGCGGCGAGGAACGTGCGCCATTGTCCGATTAGCTGATCGATCGGGGCCAATGCACGCGCCAGAACGATGGTCGCAGCGATCATCACACCGGCGGTTGCCTCGCCCGTGATCGCAAGCGCGGCCCCGAGGCCCAGCGTCGCGGATTGCAGCCCCATGCGGATCGTTTTTGACAGGACCGAAAACCCGGTGACCCGGTCGCTGGTGCGTGTTTTGAGCTGATGTGCATCCTGTTGCAGAGCCGTCCAGCGCCGGGCGAGATCACCTTTCATACCCATGGCCTGGACAAGCTCTGCATTTCGCTCACCCGTAGTGAACAAGGCATCGGACCGGCTGCGCGCGCGTGCGGCATCTTGCATTACACCTGAGGCGCGGGCGTTGTTGATCAGCGCGAGCGCGGTCAACGTGACGGCACCCGCCAGACCCAATGCGCCCAAAAGCGGGTGCAGAATGTAAAGAACGCCCAGATAGATCGGGATCCATGGCGCGTCGAAAAAAGCGGTCAGAGTGCTGCCGGAAATGAAATCCCGAAAGCCGGTGACATCCGCAGCCGGGGTTTCGCCCGGCACCGTTTTGCCATTGACGCGTCGGCGCATGGCGGCCTGCAGGATGGGCGCGCCGACTTTGAGTTCGAACTGGGCGCCGAGCCGATTGAGGATCCGCATCCGCATCAGATCAAGGCTGCCGGTGACGACAAAAACACCGGCCAATAGCACGCTTAGCGCGATGAGGGTATCGATGTTCTGGCTGGTCAACACGCGGTCATAGACCTGCAGCATATAGAGCGGCCCGGCGAGCATCAGGAAATTCAGGACGAGGCTGAAAAAGGCAACGGCCCAGAAGCCACCTCTGAGAGAGGCCCAGGCCTGTTTTACGGGGGATTTTCTCTGAAACATGGTGTGATCTCTTTTCAGGAAGGGCAGGGTGGCGAAGGATGCCGCCACCCTCTGTTTCGGGTTAGGCGATGAAGTCGTCTTCGCTCAGCTGGGTGCTGTCGATGCCTTCGAAGCGCACGGAGGCGTCTGAGGAGAAGGACAGAACCGCGTCTGAGCCATCCTGCGTGATCGCACTGGCCAGATCGAAGTCCGATCCGAAATCCGACAGCCGGATTTTGTCCACGCCCAACTGGAAGTCTGCGATGACATCGATGCCATCACCGGGGGCGAAGGTGAAGGTATCGCTGCCGTCCCCGCCGATGAGCAGGTCGTTGCCGCCCTGACCTTCGATCAGGTCATCGCCGTCCCCTCCACTCAGCCGGTTGGACAGATCGCTGCCGATGATCACATCACCGTCGTCGGAGCCGATGACGTTCTCGATGGAACTCAGAACATCGGTTTCGATCTGGTTTTCGATCACATCCAGCCCGGTGATGCCCGAAGGCACATCGCCGTCGATGCTGGCGCCTGCGTCCACCAGCGTGTCCTGAACCACTGGCCCGTTGGCACCGGCGGGTGCATTGTGCAGGTGGATCGCCGAGACAACGCCCGGGATCGGGGTTTGCAGGTCTGCTTCATTCAGGCCCACAATGGTCAGCTCGCTGGAGTAGCTCACTTCACCTGTCACCAGGTTCTGCGTGATCACAACAGAGCTTTCGCCCGTGGCTTCGCTGTCCGAGGTCGGCCCCGGTTCCTGGCTTGCATCCAGACCGCCCGAAAGCGTGATAGTGCGGACATCGCCCACCGTGTCATCGCTATCGACCAGCAGTTGTCCGCGGATTTCACCACCGATGAAGTCCGATGTGTGGATGTTGAAGTAGAGGTTGCCCGCCACAGCCTGCTCCACAAACTGCGCACCATCTGCAATGGCAGATCCGAACTGACCCGGTGCCGAGACCACCTGATCGGTCACACGAACGGTAAAACCGGTGTCCCGCGTCGCGGTGCCATTACCGTTTGGCCCGAGGTTCACCGTCATGCCAACATCGAGGTCGGAGAAATCTGCCGTATCGATGCCGTCGCCACCGTCGATGAAATCGTCACCAAGGCCACCAACGATCACGTTGTCACCTTCGCTGGCAATCAGAACGTCATCGCCTGCGCCGCCGTTGACGACACCGTTGATCTGACCAAGGTCTACAACGATGTCGTCTCCGTCACTCAGCACCACATTACCATTTACAACACCCGTATCGTCATTGACGAAGGTAACTGAGCCCGCTTGCGCGGCGTCGATGGCGTTCACGCGACCTGTGATTTCGCCCTCGTTCACGATGGCGCCGAGGATGTTCAACCCACCATCAATGCGGATACCGGCAGCAGCGTCGCTGTCTTCCGATCCAGCAATCAGCCCGTCGTTTTGCACCAGACCAGCGAAACTGGCCTCTTCGACGTTGCTGAAGAGACGCAGGCCGTCGCCAACCTGATTGCCCTCTGTTGCATCGCCGCGTCCCTGAAAGGTGCCTTCGTTTAAGATCGCGGCAGATACGACGTCCCCCGCGACATCACCGGTTTGCAGCGAGACGGCAGAGCCGTTGTTGCCAAGCCCGGCGTCGACTGTGCCGGTGTTGGTGAAGGTATAGCCGTCGGCAGTCCCATCGGCATAAACCGTACCATTGCGCTGGTTGCCCGTACCCAGGATCGTTCCTTCGTTAAGCACATCAAGACCCTCGCCATCGATGTTCAGCGCACGGCTGTCTGATGTGACCAGGCCTCGGTTGACAAAAGAGCCGCCGGTGTGATCGCCGGTGCCAAAGTAAACACCGTTCTGACCGCCCGCGAAGACACCGCTCGCTTCATTGACCAACTCGCCCTTGAAGTTGACGCCGTTGACCGACCGGAACGCGCCGGTGGTGCCCACGAGGCTTTCCGATGTGACCTCGCCGGAGTTGCTAATTGTGCCGTCAAAAAGTGCTGGCGCGAAACCTGCCTCACCCCGCAGGCCCTCCAGGCGGATACCGTCGCCTGCCGTGCCCGCCGCGGCGGAAGCCTGCCCGCGCCCTGCAATGGTGCCTGCGTTGGTGATCTCCACATCGCCGTTGCCATCTTCGGCCAACGACAGCGAGATACCTGCGCCATCATTGTGCTCGCCTGCATCGATTGTGCCATTGGCGAGGTTGTTGATGGAGAAATCGCGCGCGGTATCGTCCGCATAAACAGTGCCGTTGCGCTGATCGTCCGTCCCGAGAATGTCGCCGCCGTTGATCAGGTTCACACCTGTGCCATCAATGTTGACCGCCCGGCTGCCGGACTGAATGGTGCCGAAGTTCAGGATGTCGAGGTCATGCTCGGCCTCGCCGATGTAGACACCGTTGCGCGCACCCTCGATGGTGCCAGTGGCGGTGTTGAGGATACGGCCTTCTGCCGCCACGCCATCGGCCACGCGGATGCCGCCCGCAGTGCCCTGGTTGCTTTCCGAGGAAATCAGACCGGAGTTGACGATGTCGGTCTCGGATACTGTGCCTTCGGCGCCATTGTTGATACGGATACCGTCGCCCGCGCCGGGGGTATTTGACGCTTCTTGTCCACGCCCTTGAATGGTCGCGCCCAAGCCGTTGAAGATTGTGTTGGAGACACGGTCACCGGCCTCATCCCCCACTTGCAGCGAAATGCCTGCGCCATTGTTGCCGGTGCCTGCATCGATGGTCGCACCAGTGAAGTTGCTGATCGAGACGTCTTCGGCGCCCGCATCGCTGTAGATGGTGCCATTGCGCTGATCGCCGGTGCCAAGGATGTCGCCAAAGTTGCGCAGGCTGACGCCTTCGCCCTGGATGTCCACAGCGCGGCTGTCGGAAGAGATCACGCCGCCCCGGAAGTTGTCTAGCGTGCCGGAACTTCCGGCGCCCGCAAATTGCACGCCGTTAGATTCACCAGCGATTTCGCCAAAGTTGCGAATGGACGCGCTGCCGCTGACCTGAATGCCGGTTGCCAATGCGTCAGGGCCGGAATTGGCCTCAATGCTGCCTGAGCGAAAGTTGAAGACCTGCGCGTCTTCGCCTTCGACAGACACCGCCGCCACCGCATTATTGGTTTCAACCTGACCGAAGTTCAGGAACCGGGCAAAATCGTTGTCGAGTAAAAAGGCCGGCGTGTTGTCGACGATAGTGCTTTGAAAAAAGCCGTTGGTCAGGGTCTGACCGTCACGGACGGTTTCCTGTGCCAGTGACGAGGAGGTCAATAATCTGGCGCGCAAACCTGCGAGAAATTCGGATAGCATTTGAAAGCTCCATACTTGAGTTCAGTTGTGCGGATGTCTGATCGGGGAGTGGTTCGATCCGCCTCTCAAGGATTAGGATGCTGTTCCGGGGCGCTGAAATTTCTGCTTTGAATAGGGTTCATAACCAGCGCGAATACTCACGCAGGCCGTGAGGCGGATATTTTCGAAAGTCTTTGAAAACAGGTGCTTACGCGTAGTTCTGGCATATTTATTTTTATTCGATTACGCGCAGTCACAAGAAAGTAACGCAGGGTGATCGGGAGAAGATGCGTTTTGAGCACCAGATGCCGCATGCATTTGGTCAAAGCCTTGCAAGAATTGAGCCATCGCCGACGCTTGGCGCTGTTCCAGCCCCAAAATTCAGGTCAGGTCTGTTTCCGGATCATGAGCTTGTAGCGCTTGCTCAAACGGTATCTTGGACGGTTAGCGGTGCAGGGCGCAGCACATTCTTTGTTGTGCGGGATGCGACCGTCCCGATAGGAGGCGCTTTCAATATGTGATCGCGCATCACCTTGATGACCTCTGGTCGTGGATATTCCGGGCGGGTGAGCACGCCGAGCTCTCTCATGTTGCCTTCGTCATCGAATGGGATAAATTCCAAACCGAAACCATCGCGTTTGAATTGTTCTGCGGCAACGGCGTTGATCATGGTGCAGGCATCGCTTTGAGCGACATGTCGGCAAACCGTTTCAAATCTCGCGGAGCGCACGTCGATCCCGGTCACATCTGATGTCGCTGCCGAGGCCTCAGGCAGTTTTGCCTCCAAATCATATCCGAAGGAAGTGTCAAACCGGATCAATATATTTGCCGGGACCTCATGAGCCCAGATGCTCTTTTTCCGCGCCAACGGATGGCCAATCCGGACACCCAGGTACAGCGGCTCAAGCCAGAGGGATGCGAAATCCATGGGTTGGCGCGATCCCTCGTAGATCGTGTCAAAGCTCTTGCGCGCGATGAACGCCATATCGATCGATTTGTCCTCGACCATCCTGGCCAAGGGAATAGGGTATTCCTCGACAATAACCATACGCACATTCGGAAACGCCGCGGCGAACAGGTCGTTAAAGTAGCGCGACAAATAGGCCGCCAGTGTTGGCGTCATGCCCAACCTCAAAGGCAAATCTTCGACCGCGCGGTGTTTGTGTGCGAGGTCTCTGATGCCATCGACCATGGCGGAGACCTCTTGCGCCTTGACGACAAGTTCGGCGCCGAAATCGGTCAGCCGGACCTCGTTCCTCCCGCGTTCAAAAATGGCCATGCCCAATTCGGCCTCAAGTTTCTTGATCTGATTGGAGAGTGCGGGTTGGCTGACGGCAACAACCTGCGACGCCCGCGTGAAGTTCCGATGTTCAGCGACGGCGATCACATATAGTAAATCTCTTAGGTTCATGGTGTCGAACATCCAAACGGTTTGGTTTGTTGCGAGCGCTGTGTTCCATCGAGCGTCGGTGCTGCCATATAATTCGGGCAGCAGCAGTCCAGGGTCGTCAAGCACCTCGCGAGCCTAATCGTGTCCAAACCAAAGCCCAGCGACAATAACTTTCGCCTTCCATCGCCAATTCGTGAAGGCGCGAGAGGTGAGCTGTGCGAAGCTGCACAACCCGTCGCGGGCGATTTCGAAAGTTCAAATCTGTGCAAGCAAACAGAAAATTACGGCTATTGGCCGATCACCAGACGACCATCCGTCGCGCTGATTTCCTGCATGAATTTGGTGACTGCATCCGTGTCCATCGGGCGCGCCAGGCCAAAACCCTGCAGGTAACAGCATCCGAGCTCCTGCAGTACCGAGACATGGTCAAACGTCTCCACGCCTTCGGCGACGACACTGACATCCAACATCTTGCCAATCCCAATGATCGTTTTGATCAGGTCGCGCTGACGTTTGGACCCAACAATTGGCTCGATCAAAAGCCGGTCGATCTTGAGCCGTTTGGGGGCAATCTGCAGCAGACTCACGATGGAGGCGTGCCCGCTTCCAAAGTCATCGATTTCAATCTCAATACCCAGTTGTTCGATCTGTTTCAGGTTGCGTTCGATGACATCGTTTTTTGAATCGAGAAAGGCCGATTCCAATAGCTCGAAAGAGATCTTTCCCTGGGGCAGGTTCAGGGGTTGCAAGCGTTCGCCCAACGTCGGGTCATTGAGCCGATGCGAGGAGACATTGACTGAAATTCTTGGAATATCAATGCCTTGAGATTTCCACTGTTCCAAATCGTAAAGTGTTTTGCGCAGCACCAACTCATCGAAATGTGCGACAAGCCCCATATCCTCGGCAGTGCTCAGGAACTCTTCCGGCATGATCAGGCCAAAGGCTTTGCTTTCCCATCTGACCAGAGCTTCCAATCCGGTCAGTTCAAGTGTCTTTGCATCGAACTGCGGCTGATAGTGACAGGTAATCTCACCCTGATCGAAACCGGCCAACAGCGCATCAAACGAATTCTTCCGTCGCCGCGCGTCCTGCTTCATTTCGGTGGTGAAAAACCGGAACCGACCGCGGCCCGCCTGTTTGGCTGCGTAAAGCGCGAGGTCGGCATTGATGAAAAGACTGCTGTTCAGCGGCTCGCCATCCTCTGACACCGCGATTCCGATGCTTGTGCCGATATTGCACTGCTGCGAGCCGTAAAAGAACGGTTGCGACATGTCATTGATGATGTTTTTTGCAATGTCTTCCAGAACCTCAGTGCCCGGAACATCCAAGAGCAACGCCGCAAACTCGTCACCGCCGACGCGGGAGACCAATGCGCTCTCCGGCACATTCTTGCGCAGGATTTCGGCCGCATGTTTCAGAGTGGCGTCGCCAGCGTCATGCCCCAGCGTGTCATTGATCTGTTTGAAGTGATCGATGTCGAAATGCAGAACGGCCAGTTTCAAGGCGGCGGCGTCGGACCGCTCCACCAATTCCGTGAACATATCGTCCAGATAGCGCCGATTTGCCAATCCGGTGAGCGCGTCGTGTCGGCTTTCATGTTCCAATCTGGCGCGCGCAAGTTCAAGTTCCTCCGCGCGTTCATAATCGTGTGTGACATCGAAATTGACGCCGTAATACCGTGCGCCATGCTCAGCATCCTGCACATACTTCCCGCGGGTCCGGATGTGCCGCACCGTTCCGTCGCGCTTCAAAAGACGATAGTCGCAGGCAATGTCTTTGCCTTGCTTCAGGCATTCCTCGGAGAGCGCCAGCGTTGCTGCCTTGTCATCGGGATGAATGAATTCAGACCAGGCTGTTGCCCCCATGTGGTTGCTGCTGCCTTCCAGTCCGAACATCTTCAGCAATCGGTCATCCCAGTAGGCATAATTTGCGCCCACATCGAATTCCCAACGGCCCATTTCCGCCGCCTCCATCGCCGTGTCCAAACGCTCGGCCATGCGGTGCCGCTCCAACTCGACCGTCTTGATGTCAGTGATGTCGGTATCGGTGCCAATAATCCGGGCAGGGAGGCCATCCTTGTCGCGCCGCACGACACGTCCGCTGCTCAAGAACCAAACCCAGTGACCAGCTGTGTGTTTCTGTCTGAATTTGTAGTTGATCACATCCGTTTCAGCACACTCCAAGCGTCGGAGCTCCTCCTTGATGTGATCAATATCCTTTGGATGAATCGTCTCCAGCCAAGCCTCGTTGGTTGTCGGGATGGTGTCGTTTTCGGTCAGGCCGCGTAATGCGCGCCAGGTCTTGGAAACAAAATGACGGTCACGCTCAAAGTCATGATCCCAGACTGCCTGATTTGCGCTCAAAACAGCGGTTTTCCAGCGCCACTCGCTTTCGGCCAGGCTCAGCCCTTCCAGGAGAGCTTCGGGATCTGACCCATCTTGGTTCTCCAGCCGAAAATCGCTTGGTGTTTCCGTCGGCGTGGCACGAAAATCGACGTCAAATGGTGCCCCTGGCTCATCACTGTCGACCGCCTCGCTTGAGGCCTGGAAAAGATACCCAAGAGTTGCGTGCTGAGGATCGCTCAATGCCGATACGTGCCATGTTTGGCTTGTGGAATAACCATCTAGCCTCAAGCAGATGTTCGTGATGGGCGCATCGTCGGGCAGTCGAACAACCAGCTGCTCGAAGAGGTTTCTCGCCTCCGTGCCATCCATCAAATTTCGTACGTCCTGCCCGGTGGTGGTGTTCTCTTCTCCACCGAACAAAACAGAGATCGCGCGTTGATTGGCGCAAAGAATAGAGTAGTCCAATCCCACGAAAAATGTGGGTAGCGCCAGTGAGTTCACCAGCGACTCCACAGAAAAGCCCAAACTAATGTTGTTCTTATGGTGCATTGGTACTCTCGAAACACTGGTAAAACGGTTAGCAATGGGCACTTAAAGCCGCGTTATCATATAAAAGTCGAACTGTTTTGACACATTTGGTGGTCGGAAAAGTCTTTCTCCTAAGCAGCGTGACGGCACCCAAGGCATCAAAAATTCGACCACTGGCAAACATGCAGTGGCGCAGACCTGGGGTGATGGCCGTGGTTAATACGTTGCAATACACACAAGTACGGTACTATTTTAAGTTGTTAACATGTTGAACGTAATTTCTTTTATGGAGATCGATACCCAAAGTTGCAGTGCCACAGGTGGCGATCATTTTTCGAAAATTTTGATGGGACGTGAGCTATGTCAATTGAGAATCCTGCCGTCATCACGTGGCGCCCCCTAGGGCTCGATGACATTTCGAAAATCGCCAATTGGTTTTGGGACTTTCAGGATGTGGCCTTGTTTGACCGCACCTTGCCCGTGCCGACCAGCGTGGATGCGCTGCGCGAAAGCTGGTCCAAGTCGATCGAATATTCGAAGTCGCCTTGTGGTTATTGGTTCATTGCCGAGGATGAACAGGGACAGCCTTTGGGGATCGCCGGGCTTGAATCGATTAACTATATTCAGGGGGATGCTGTCCTGCCGTTTTTCGTTGCGGAGGAATTTCGGAAAAGAGGGCTTGCCTCGGCGATGGCGGTTGCAGTGCTGGATTTGGCGTTCAAACGCCTGCGGCTGCACCGGGTCACCACCTTTTATCGGGACGACAACGCAGCAACACAACGGGCTCTGCACAAACTGGGGTTCACGGACGAGGGCAAGTTCCGGGAAGGCTGGTTTGTCGAAGGCGAACGCAAAGATATCGTAATTGCTGGTATTCTTGGTTCAGAATGGTTAGCCAGCAGGGATCAGGTCATTGATAAAGTGATGGAATCCTGCAAGCTGTCGTTTGCGCCAACCTGTTGGAAAGAAGGTCGTGGGTAGCACCGAACAAACATCTGGACCACGCGAGAACCTCAGACGGCGTCTGGTGGCGATTGCTTTTGCTGATGTGGCGAATTTCAGTACGATGATGAGTGTCGACGAAGTCGGGACGACGATTTCTGTCACCAACCGTCTGGAGAAATTCCGCGAGGCGATCCGCGCGTATTCCGGAGAATTCAAGGGGTCGGCGGGTGACAATGCGTTCATGGTGTTTGAAAGCGCCGTGGATGCCGTAACCTTTGCCATCGAGATGCAGAAAATTCTGGCGGCGGAGAACGAAGGCCTGCCGGAAGAAGAGAAGATCTGGTTCCGCTTTGGCATCAACCTTGGGGAAATCCTGGTCAGTGGTGATGAAATCACCGGTGAAAGCATCAACATTGCTGCACGGATCGAGGCCTTTGCCTCGCCCGGTCAGGTCTGTATTTCCGGCGCTGCCTATGATCACGTCTGCAACAAGCTGAAATACGGCTACGAATATCTGGGCGGTCAGGATTTCAAAAACATCGGTCGCACGATCGACGTTTTTCAGGTGCATGAAAATCCGACAACCGCGGCGATGACGCCGGGGCTGCGCCGCAATCTTGAAAACTCCGCCGAGTTCAAGGAGCGACCCATTGCGAACCAATCCATCGTCGTGCTTCCCTTCGGATTTCAGGGCAGCAACCGGGATGATCAGTGGTTTGCCGACGGTCTGACCGAAGACGTCACCACGAACCTGTCGCGGTTTCAGGAGTTCTTTGTCATCGCGCGCGGGTCGGCGAACATGTACGCGGAGCGGTCGAAATCACCCGCACAGGCCGCACGCGAACTGGGCGTGCGCTACGCGGTGGATGGCACCGTGCGCAAGGCCGGGTCGCGCATCCGGATCACATTGCAATTGCTGGACGCTTTGCAGGACAGAACGATCTGGGGTGAACAGTACAACCGCGATGTTGAAGACATATTCGACCTGCAGGACGAGATTACGCAGATCATCGTCTCCGCAACTGCCGCGCGGATCGAAGCCACGGAACGCGACCGGATGCGTCTTTTGCCGCCCGCAAACCTCATGGCTTACGGGTTTGTCCTCAAGGGGCACCGGCATGTTTTGAAGTATACGCAGCCAGAAGTGCGTCAGGCGCGCGACCTCTATGAAAACGCGATTGGCAGCGATGCGCGCTACGCCCGCGCCTATGCTGCGAAATCCAGAACCTTCAATCTGGACTGGCGCTATGACTGGGCGGAAAAGCCGGAAGTCGCGCTTGATGACGCGCTGATTTTTGCCCGCGAAGCCATCGATCTGGATGAGGCCGACGCGCGCGGATTTGGTGAGCTTGGGTTCGCCCATCTCTATCGCAAGGAGCATGAGCCCGCGATCAACGCCTATGACCGGGCGCTAAAGCTTAATCCGAACGATGCGGATTTGATGTCCGACATGGCGGACGCGCTGGCGCACATGGGCCGGTCAGAAGAAGCGGTCGATCTGTTGCTGAAGGCAATGCGGCTCAACCCGTTTTATCCTGATCAGTATATCTGGCACCTGGGCGGCGCGTATTTCAACCTCAAGCGCTACGAAGAGGCGATCAGCACGATCCAGACGATGCAGAACCCAACGGAAGGGCGTCGCATTCTTGCGGCGAGTTACGCGCATTTGGGCAAGGTCAAAGAGGCCGAAACCCAGGCTGATCTTGTGCGCCAGGCACACCCGAACTTTTCAGTGGATCGCTGGGCGTCGGTGCAACCCGACTTGCATGAAGAAGACGTGCAGCACTTCCTGGATGGGTTGAAGCGCGCGGGCCTTTAACTGCCCGCGCCGTGCCTGCTGTTAGTCGTTGGCGCCGCTGATCCGGGCACCTGATACCCGCGCACCGGACACCCGAGCCCCGGAAACGCGGGCCCCTGAGACACGTGCACCCGACACGCGGGCGCCGGAAACGCCGGCTGCGCCGTCGCCGCCCACCATGCCCAACAGCACGTCTTCAAACTTGCCCTGATCGACGTCCAAACGCACGGTTTCTTCGGTCTGCTTCACTGTCCATGCCTTCAGGCTGGCAAAGAATTTCGCGTTTTTCGGGTTTGGCCCCGGAACGGCCACAGTGTCCGCATCGACGCCGTCGTCTTTCACTGTGAACAACACAGGCGTTGGAATTTCGTAGTAGGCACCATCGTAGGTGAACCCGTAAATCCGGGCAAATTGCTTGCCTTCCTTGCTGACTGTTGAGTCCGTTTCCAGCCCCTTTTTGATGACGGCCAAGTCATCAACATTACGACCGAATAATACGATGGACTGGGAAGTATAGAGTGATTCTGACATAATTTGTGATCCTTTGAAGAGCGAAATCTACTCTTTTCAGCCTGTTGTTTCTGTGTGTTAACCTATTCTGCTTTTTCAGTCCATTGGAACCATCGTCCGCACAGAATTTGCATGGCTGTCCTTGCCCAACGGTTCGAGTTGCGGGCCAACATCGACAATCCCAATGTCGCGTATTCTGAAATTGCCGCGGATCAGACGTTCGAAGCGCCCGCCTGTGTGCTCCTGATCCACTTCGAGGAAGATATCGGCAATATCCACGAAATTCAGATCCCGCCGATCGATCTTTTGCCAGGTGTCCGCAAGATAGGTGCCCAGAATATCCCGTGCATCCAGCAGCGCCATTTTGAACTTGTCGGGATGATCGGCGTAGGCTGCGTCGAACATCTCCTGCATCACCGGGGCGTAATCGGCGGTGGCGAGCAATGTGTCGGAAAGATCCTCCATCTCGGGTGAAATGGCCCCGTAGTCCAAGAGCATCTCGTGAAAAAGATCCACCAGAATGTCAAAGAACGCGCCGGTCAGCGGTTGCGACAAATGATGCTCCTTGACCCAGCCTTTTGCGAATTCTCCCAGACGCTTATCGTTGGCGGCGATCCTGATCTGCTTGTTTTCCGACAATTCCGCCACGCGGTTCACCGCGTTGAGCATGTAGAGATTGCCGCTGGTGTTCTCCAACAGCAGATCGACCAGCGAATTGAAATGCAGGGACGAAATCAGTGCAACCAGATCGGCGGCGCTTTCGTGGAAACCGAAATATTCGCCCGTTACGTTGTTGGGGTCGGGGACGCCAACCTCGGAATAGATGATCGCATGGCCCAATTCATGAGCGATGACATCGAAATTCAGGCTGAAGGGTTTCAGGCTGCCGGTGGACCGATCCCCGCCCATTTCGATGAATCCGTAGCCGGAATAGGCGTTTTCCAGCGATGGCAGGATGGTCAGTTCCAGTCGGTCATGGGTCTTGTCGCTTTGCCAGGGGATCACCCGACCGAAATAATCCTCCCAGATGTCCATCACAAAACGAACGGTGCCAAAGAGATGCGCGGTCTCGAACTGCGGGGTCCCAGGCTCCAGGTAGTCGAAGTGGCCCTCGGCGTCCGGCATGGGCATCTCTTCGATCTCACCGGTCCAGGGCGGGGCCTGCACGTCAGAGCCATCAGGCGAGATGCCATAGGGCTGTTCCTTCCCGATCGGAAAGATTGTGTACATCCGGTCATCCGACGGGCCCGGCCCGAGGCTTCCGGCAGGAGATGAAACCTCGATGATTTCCGGCTCGCGGTAAGCTTCGAGAAATTGCGGTTGTGGGAAGAGTTTAAACCGCGTTCCTTGCATATTGTCGTGGCCCCCGCCCAGTCATTCCTGCGACATGGCTATCGCATTCCCGCGCGCCCGTCTATTCATCCAAAAAACTGCAATCGCCAAAAAGCTGGTATGCCTCGTCCCCTGCCTCGGGAATGGCCGCGCGGGGTCGGCTCCAGGTTTTCGTGGCATTCAGCCATAGATTGGTTTCTTCGAAATGATAGTTGGGCTGGGGCGTTTCAAAATCGCCTTTTGCCAGACACGTCAGAAGGGCATGGGCGTCAATGCGTTTCTGATCGACCTCGTTTTGGTCAATCCAGCCGCGTAATTCCTGGCGCAGGGGATCGGGTATTTCCTGCGACGCCGTGGTGGCCAGGACGCTGTCCCACGTGCGGGTTTTGTAGAACTGAGATTTTGCATGGCCCGCGATCCATGCGGCCTGGTTTTGCGTGATCACCCGTGCGCATTGTGCCGCGTCAAGCGTGGCACGCACGTTCACCATCGCGAGGCTCAACTGCGGGTATCCCATCTCCTCAGGACCATGCAAAAGCGCGACTTCATCATCGTCTTCAAGGCTTTCATCGCGGTAGGCTTCGAATATCTGCCCGATGCCGATCATGCCGAAGGCGTGCAATTCCGCTGCCCGAAGCGCACCCATGCTGGCGGCCCCAAACACTGGGATGCCTTGCGTCAGCGCCCAGAGAATTTCCTTGTGCCAGACCGACGGGGCGCCTTCGAAATACCCATCGATGATGCCGATGGCCTGTGGTCGGTCGCGAGTGGCCAGATATACATCCCCCTGTTGCACGGGCGGGCGCAGATCAAAATCCCCAATTGACGCAAGATCGAGACCTGCGATGGACGGGCCGGCAAATATAATCACGGTGCATGTCCCCGCCGCGCGCGTTCGCCCATGATATAGGCGTCATCGTCATGTGGGGCTTCCAGTCCGGGGATGATGACGCGGACCACGGGAATGCCGAATTCCTCTCGCGTCAGATCAACGACGGCAATTTCGTCAATCCCCACTGCAGACAGCCGCGCCTTGAGCCAGGTCAGATCCGCCTGCAAGGTCTCGTTTATCGCGCCGGGCAATGTCTCGAAACGGCGCATCCCGGTCTGGTCGGTCAGAAGGTCCGCAAAGGCGTCGATCTTCTGCTGGCGCCCCTCGCTGCTGAATTCGTCATGAAAGAGATCCTCGCGCGCGCCGGTGATGTAATTGAGCCGGGTTTGCGCCGCCTCATTCAACGCGCGGTTTAGGGCGATGGCGGGATCCGGATGCGTACCGGAGCCGAGACCGAGATGCCCTTCCGGCGACCCCGCTTCGTGGATGACGCAGAGCAGGCTCGCCACGCCAACATCGGTGGTCACGTCCCACAGCGCGCACCTAAAACCAGCCTCGTGGAATTTGCCAAGTGTTTTGCGCGCGACGGCCTCGGTGACCGACGCAGGGTCAAGCCGCGTTGCGCGTTGCGCGTCCTGCGGCAAATGGTGCCAAACCGCCAGGGCATCGCGTTCAATCACCTCGCAGATGGCGTGGCAGATCGCCTCCAGCGGATGGTTCCCGGAGGCCAGCCCATTGGTGCTCGCCGGGAAATATCCGGTGTCCTGTGACGCGGGATGGGTGTAATCGGCGTGCACCATCTCAAGCGGCACCAGCTTTTGCGTATCGCTCATTAGATCGGTGGCCATCACCCAATGCATCCGCAGGGTTCGCCGTGGGATTGGCCCGGGCGTTTGGGGCAGGCGTGCTAGATCAATGAAATCGTGCTTGTCCGAAAGATCGACCGCGCTCGCGTAGAACACGGCACGATCAAAATGCTCCGCATGCCAAATTTCAATCGCTTCCATGAGCGCGGATGCCTTGGCGTGATCGTATGTCGCCCCCTTGCCTTGCGAGATCGCAATGGAGCGTGCGTTGGGGCGGATGGCGATGGCAACCGGCACGGAGATCCGGTCCAGCCCGGTGACATTGGCGACGCGCGTGATCCCGAAGTCATGCATCATCGGAACGATGCGTGCGAGTGTTTCCTGAGCGGTGCAAATGCGATGCGATCCCTTCAGCAATTGTTTGTCACTGCTGTCCTGGAAATCCATATGTGGCACGCTCGCTTTACCCTTTTTGATATTCAAACCACACTTATCGAGGGACTGGAATGGCCTTGTTTCGCGATGGTCTGACAGATGAGGCAAGAGTGCAGACCGGATAGACCCCGCGCGCGCGATCCTCTAACATCGACGCGCAGGGCCATGTCAGGCCCCTGAAAATACGGCTCAAATCGCCCATGAATATCCGGCAAATGCGCATTCTTATTGCGGTGATCGACACTGGCTCATTCGCAGCGGCAGGAGATGCCATCGGGCGGTCGCACTCCGCGATCAGCCTTCAGATCAAAGCGCTGGAGGCGGAGCTTGGCGTAGTCCTTTTTGACCGCGTCGCGCGGCCACCCCTTCCGACGCCCAAAGCCCGGGCACTCGCCGATCACGCGCGCAAAGTCATCGCCCTTTTCGATGCAGCCGAAGACGTCGTGACGGGTCAGCTGGTGCGTGGGCGGCTGATTGTGGGCGCTGTGCCGACGGTATTGAGTAGTTTTCTGCCCAGGGCGCTGGCTGAATTGAAAGCGCTGCATCCTGAATTATCCTTCGACGTGCGCAGTGGCAGTTCCGACAGTCTGGCGGATCAGTTGGGGCAGGGCTTGTTGGATGTGGTCGTCTGTACCAAACCGCCGCGCCCGATTGCGGGGTTGGAATGGCACCACATCGCGCAGGAGCCCCTCGCCGTGATTGCGCCCAAAGATGCAGAGGGGGATGAAAAGGCGCTGCTGACGACGCAGCCTTTCATCTGGTTCAACCGCAAAACCTGGGCGGGTGGCGGCATCGAGGCCCGTTTGAAGAAACGTGGAATAGCCGTGAATGCCACAATGGAAATCGACTCGCTGGATGCCATTCAATCTATGGTACGCGAAGGGCTCGGGGTTGCGATTGTCCCCGTTTGCAGGGGCAGCTCAGGCGCCTGGCCCGGCCTCCGCTCCGTCCCCTTTGGTGACCCACCCTATGCTCGGGATGTGGGTGTGCTTGTAACAGATGGTGTCTCTTCAGATCCTTTGATCCGGACATTCCTGCAAGCGCTCTGATCATTTGCAAAACTCACGTAATTTGCAAGTTAAACTCGATATCTTGCTAAATGCTAATGTCGTAGACTGTTCGTGATCCCGCCGCACTGGAGCTTTGCGATGTTTGACAGATCCTTTCAGGACGCCCTGTCGAGTTTTCTGACGGAAGAGCAATCTGCATTGCGCGCCCGCGCCCGTGCTCTGGCCGAAGAGGTGGCGCGGCCCTTGGCGGCGGAGACGGATCGTTCCGAAACCTATCCCACTGAGGTGGTGCATCAGCTGACCGACGCGGGTTTCATGGGCATGTCCGTGCCGCAGGATCTTGGCGGGCCCGGAATGTCCTGCTTTGAGGTTGCATTGGTTGTCGAAGAATTTGCCCGCTGTTGCGGCGTTTCCGGCCGCATTGTGGTTGAGAGCAATATGGGTGCTGTGGGTGCGATCATCGCCTATGGCACGCCGGCGCAGCGTCACATTGCTGCCAAGCACGTTTTATCCGGCGACAAGCCGGCCATTTGCATCACAGAACCGGAAGCGGGCAGCGCGGCGACCGACATGACGACAACCGCTGTGCGCGATGGTGACAGCTGGGTGCTGAACGGGGAAAAACACTGGATCACCGGCGGCGGAGTATCCCGGTTGCACCTGGTGTTCGCGCGCGTGGTGGAAGACGGTGTTTTCAAGGGCATCGGCGGGTTCATGGCCTACCTTGGAGAGCCCGGGTTGGAGATCGGCGCCCGCGAGCCCACCATGGGATTGCGCGGCATTCCGGAAACGCAAATACGCTTTGTGAACATGCGCCTGCCACTGGATCGGCTGATCTCCCCGCCCGAAGGGATCGAGCGCGGCTTTGCTGGATTGATGAATGCCTATAATGCTCAGCGGGTGGGGGCTGCGACGGTCGCCTTAGGCATCGCGCAGAGTGCCTTTGAGGCTGCTTGCGCCCATGTCAAAACGCGCGAGCAATTCGGCCGCCCCATCGCCGAATTCCAGGGCTTGCAGTGGATGCTTGCGGATATGTCCATCCAAATCGAGGCGGCGCGCATGATGATTTGGCGTGCGGCCAAAAGCGCGGAAGCCGGAACCTCGGGTTTTCCGGACCCGATGCTTGCGGCCCAGGCCAAGGTTTTTGCCTCGGAAATGGCGGTCAAGGTCACGAATGATGCGCTGCAACTGCACGGGGCGACCGGGTATTCTCGTAACAATCCGGTCGAACGTATGGTGCGGGATGCGCGGATGTTCACCATTGGCGGCGGGACCGCACAGATGCTGCGCAACCTGATTGCGGGTGGGGTTTTGGATATGAAAACCCCACAAACACGGGATGGCTACGCCTCTTTGGCGGCGGAAAATCACAGAAAACCGTCGGGCTGAAAATCCTCGCGCGCGTTGACGAAACGATAGATTTTTCGTGAACGCGGCGATCCTAAGTGCAATTTTTGCACAAGCGACTAGGTTACGAGCATCCGAAACCGCCAAGGGCAGCCTGCAATGCGCACACAGACCGTCGTCGATACTCCCACGTCCTTCAAAGATTTGCGCGGCGTGCCGGTTTCTTACCGAGACCGCAACGCCATCGACGGGTTGGAACGCGCGATTTTGATGTCTCTGTCCTTTCGTGGGGACGCCATTGCCGAGATTGATGAGGTTCTGGCGGCGCATCCTGATTTCATGATGGGATGGCTCTTCAAAGCGGGCTGGCTGACGCAGGCGATGGAAACGCGCATCTACGATGTGATGGTCGAGAGCCTGGGTCAGGCGGAACGTCTGCTGCCAAGTGCAAACGACCGGGAGCGCGGGCATTTTGAGGCGGTCCGGGCCTGGGTGCAGGGCGACTTTTTCGGTGCCGTGCAAAAGTGGGAAGCGGTTCTGACGCAATATCCGATGGACCTGCTGGCGCTGGAACTGATCCATTACACGATGGTGTTGCTGGGCGATGTGCCGGGCCAGCGTGACGTCGTCGCCCGCGTTTTCAACCTTTGGGATGAAAGCATTCCGGGGTATGAATTCGTCTTGGGGTTTTATTCCTTCGGGCTTGAGGAAAACCGTGATTTCGCCCGCGCGGAGGAGCTCGCGCGGCAGGCCTTGGCCATTCGGCCAGACAACCCCTATGCGGTGCACACGGTCAGCCACGTGATGGAAATGCGCGGTCGTCAGGCGGGCGGTATCCGGTTCATGCAGGATCATGCGGGCATGTGGGGCACCTCAAATTTCGCCAATCACCTGTGGTGGCATACCGGCCTCTATCACCTTGATTTGGAACAATATGATCAGGTTTATGGCATCTTCGACACGCATCTCGATTCCCGGAACAAGGACGGCCATAAATACGAGGAGCTGGATGCCGCAGCCCTGCTGTGGCGCATGAACCTGGTCGGTCAGGATGCAGGGGACCGCTGGACGCATCTGGCCAATAAATGGGAACCGGCGGCTCAGGATACGCTTTATGCCTTCAACGATGTGCATGCGATGCTGACGTTTGTATCCGATGACCGGGTGGATGCGCAAAAGGCGCTCCTGTCCGCGAACGAACGCTATCTGGAGAACGCGTCCGACGCGAATGTGGCGATGACCCGTGAAATCGGGCTACCATTCTGTCTGGCGATGCAGGATTTCAAACAGGAAAACTATACCCGTTGCGTCGACCGTCTGCTGCCCATTCGCTATATGACGCACCGGCTGGGGGGCAGCTACGCGCAGCGTGACATCATTGGCTGGACCTTGCTGGAGGCGGCTTTGCGGGCCGGGCAATTCGATCTGGCGCTCGCGCTGGCCAACGAGCGGACGGGGATCAAGCCGACCTCCGCGCAAAATTGGCGCGCCGTTGCCCGCGCCTTCAAGGGGCTTGGGGACCACGGGCAAGCGGACCGCGCCACCGCAAAAGCACAATCCTTGATCGCCGCATGACCCTCCTGAGCCACGATGCCGTCAGGCGCATCTGTGGACGTCGCTTGCAATAGCGCGATGTTTCGGGCCTTCTTTGTGTATTGTGACGGTGCCTTGCGCCGGAATATTGCATTGGAGCGTTTTTGACCGACCCGAATACCAAATCCCCATCCAATGCGCAGCGCGCGCTGCAGGCTCTGCGTGAGATGATCTTTTCAGGCCAGTTGGCAGCAGGATCAAACCATCTCGAATCCGAACTGGCGGAGCTTTTGAACATGTCGCGCACGCCGGTTCGCGAGGCTGTCTTGATGCTTGAGGGGCAGGGATTGCTGGAATTGCGACCGCGCAAAGGGGTCCGCATCCTTCCGGTTTCCCCCGATGACATGCGCGAGATCTACGATGTTCTGACCGAGCTGGAGAGCCTTGCAGCAGAGCAAGCCGCCCAAAAAGGGTATGGCATTTCGGAGTTAGCGGAACTGGCCCGCGCCATTGAGGATATGGAAGTCGCCGTTGCTTCGGAAGATTTGGAAAAATGGGCCGAAGCGGACGACCGGTTCCATACGGAACTGGTTCGGTTGGGGCGTAATCGGCGCATCGAAAACATCGTCATGATGATGCGGGATCAGGTGCGCCGCGCCCGCATCACGACCCTATTCATGCGCCCGATGCCGCTGAAATCCAACGAAGCGCACCGCCGGGTCTATCAGGCGATTGAACAGGGGGATGCGAATATCGCCCGCGCGGCCCACCGGGCGCACCGTCAGCAAGCCCGCGAAATGCTGGTGGATCTGCTGGAGCGGCACCGGCTGCGGGCGCTGTAACATCCAGGCAATCTGGGGGCTGGTATGGGAACCGCTTCCTCGCTAGTTTGCACGCCTTCGCAACCCTCTGATACAGCAGGAATTCATGCACGACCGTCTTAGAATTGTCTCCGTCACCTTTAACAGTGCCGAGGTCATCGGAGCATTTCTGGCGTCTGTCCCTGAAGGCATTGAAGTGGTCGTTGTGGACAACAACAGCCAGGATACTTCGCGTGATATTGCAGCAGCGCATGGCGCCAGGGTCATCGCATTGCCACAAAATGCCGGGTTTGGAACGGCGTGCAATCGTGGCGCGGAAGGGAACCAGAAGGAATTCGTCTTCTTCTGCAATCCGGATTCGACGCTCACACCCGACTGCTGCGCGCTCTTGATCGCGGCGGCAGAAAAACACCCGCAAGCGGGTGCGATGAACCCGGCCATCCTGAATGGCAAGGGGGACTTGCGGCTGGACCGTCGCTCGGCCCTGATTTCGCGCGCGGAATATACCGACCGGCGGTATGCGGCGCCGGGAAACAAGGACAGCGTGCAGGTCAATATTCTGACCGGGGCGGCGCTCTTTTGCAGGCAGGCGGCTTTTGACGAAGTTGGCGGTTTTGACGAGAAGATTTTCCTCTACCACGAAGACGATGATCTGGTGTACCGGATGCGGCAGGCGCGCTGGACGCTGCGGATCGAACATGGCGCCACGGTCACGCATCTGGGGGGGAAGTCTTCTGGCAGCGCGATCAAGGGCGCCGCGCTCAAGGCCTATTTCATTGCGCAATCGCGGATGTATGTGGAGCGGCAGCATGGCGTTTCCATGCCGGGCTTGCGGGCAGCTGTCCGGGCAGTTGCAAAGCTGCTTTCGCCTTTGACACTTTTGTCCGCGCGCAAACGCGCTCAGGCGTTTGCCTACCTGAAGGGCACGCAACGTTTCGATATGACCCGGTATCAAAATGGCGACTACATGCCTTAGGGTGTCGAAGATCTATGGATCGAGCATGAGGCACACCGTCGATACATGCCGCGCGCGCCGCATATCGACAGCGGATTTGTAATGCTTCTGGCGCAGGATGGTGTTGAAGGGTGCAGGCGCGGATTCGGACGGGGGATTGGGTGACTGTTCCCCAAAAGAGGGCGCCCTGGCGGTGAATTTCGGAAAATTGCTGCAGCGCTGGACGGGTGGCGCCTTTCATGTGACAGCAAAAGTGCGGCGATGGACGCCAGATACCCTCGCCGATGACACGTGTCCCGATCCCTCCGACCCTTGAGAAAACGCCGTTGGGCAGAAAACACGTGACAACATGCTTGAATGCGCCCGGTTTCTGGCCTTCGGTGCCTTGACTTCCCGGTGCTCAAAAGGTGTATCTGGCGCGAAATTTGACCCCGAAGGGAAACATCCATGCATGCCTATCGCAGCCACTCCTGCGCCGATCTGACCGCTGATAACGTGGGCGAAAAAGTTCGCCTGTCGGGCTGGGTGCACCGTGTGCGAGATCACGGCGGCGTTCTGTTCATCGATTTGCGCGATCACTACGGTATGACGCAGGTGCTGTGCGATCCGGACAGCGCGGTTTTTGCGCAAGTTGAGAATGTCCGCGCGGAGTGGTGCATCCGCATCGATGGCGAGGTCAAGGCACGGGATGCATCCCTCGTAAACGCGAAAATCCCAACCGGTGCCATCGAAGTCTATGTCCGCGACATCGAAGTGCTGGGCGCCGCCGGTGAATTGCCGCTTCAGGTCTTCGGCGATCAGGAGTATCCCGAAGAGACGCGGTTGCGGTATCGCTATCTCGATCTGCGGCGCGAAAAGATGCAGGCCAATATGGTCCTGCGCTCTGACGTCGTATCATCGATCCGCCGTCGCATGTGGGACACGGGCTTTCGCGAATTTCAGACACCGATCATCACCGCGTCCAGCCCGGAAGGGGCGCGTGACTTTCTGGTGCCGTCGCGCTTGCACCCCGGCAAATTCTACGCGCTGCCGCAGGCCCCCCAGCAATTCAAACAGTTGTTGATGGTGTCCGGTTTCGACAAGTATTTCCAGATCGCGCCTTGCTTCCGCGACGAAGACCCGCGCGCAGACCGGTCGCCGACCGACTTCTACCAGCTCGATCTAGAGATGAGCTTTGTCGAGCAGCAAGATGTATTCGATGCGATCCAACCCGTCCTGACCGGTATTTTCGAGGAATTCGGGGGTGACAAAACGGTGGATCAGGAGTGGCCGCAGATTTCCTACAAGGACGCGGCGCTCTGGTATGGATCGGACAAGCCCGACCTGCGCAATCCGATCAAGATGCAAGTGGTCTCGGAACACTTCGCGGGTTCCGGTTTTGCGATTTTTGCCAAGTTGCTGGAACAGGAAGGTACCGAGATCCGCGCCATTCCGGCCCCCACCGGCGGTAGCCGCAAATTCTGCGACCGGATGAATGCCTTCGCGCAAAAGGAAGGGTTGCCCGGCATGGGATACATCTTCTGGCGCGATCAGGGCAACGGGATGGAAGCCGCGGGTCCGTTGGCCAAGAACATCGGGCCGGAGCGTACCGAGGCGATCCGCCAGCAGCTTGGCCTTGAGGTCGGCGATGCCGCGTTTTTCCTCGGCGGTAAACCCAAAACCTTTGAGGTCATTGCCGGCAAGGCGCGCAATGTCATCGGCGCTGAGCTTGGTTTGACGGATGAAAAACGCTTTGCCTTTGCCTGGATTGTGGATTTCCCGATTTATGAAAAGGATGCCGAGTCCGGCAAGATCGATTTTGAGCACAACCCTTTCTCCATGCCGCAGGGCGGCATGGCGGCGCTGGAGGGCGATCCGCTGGATGTGCTGGGCTATCAGTACGACCTTGCCTGCAACGGCTATGAGCTGGTGTCGGGGGCCATTCGGAACCACAAACCGGAGATCATGTTCAAAGCCTTTGAAATTGCCGGATACGGTGAGGATGAGGTACGCAAGCGTTTTGGCGGTATGGTCAACGCATTCCAATATGGCGCGCCGCCCCACGGTGGATGTGCGGCCGGGATCGATCGGATCGTGATGCTGCTCGCTGAAGAGAACAACATTCGTGAGGTCATTCTCTTCCCGATGAACCAACGGGCCGAAGATCTGATGATGGCGGCGCCGTCCGAACCAACGAGCGACCAGTTGATGGAGCTTGGGTTGCGCGTCATTCCGCAGGACTGAATGTGAATGAATTTTGGTTGGCCAGCGGCCCGCCCCGTTCTAACGTCTGAGCATGACTGTGTCCGACCGCCCGCAACCCTTCCTCGGAACACCGGTTCCTGATTGGACGCCGCCCGCGGCACCCCTGGGTGCGCCGATGGCAGGTAACTATGTGGCCATGGAGAAGTTGGACGCGGACACGCATGCCGCGTTGCTTTATCGGTCATACGAGGGGCAGGACCACGTCTGGGACTATTTGCCCTACGGTCCGTTTTCCGCCTCGGCACTCTATCATCGCTGGGTGCGTGAGACGGTGCAGGATCCGGCAACACTGTTCTATGCCATCCGCAATCTCGAAAGCGGGAATTGGGAGGGTGTCGCGAGTTTTCTGCGGATTGATCCAACGAACGGGTCCATTGAAGTTGGGCACATCAATTACAGCCCGGCCTTGCAACGCACGCGCGCTGCGACCGAGGCGATGTACCTGATGATGGATTGGGCGTTTTCGCAGGGCTACCGGCGTTATGAATGGAAATGCAATGCTTTGAACCTTGGCTCGCGCAGAGCGGCACAGCGCTATGGCTTCAGCTTTGAAGGTGTCTTTCGGCAAGCAACCATTGCAAAAGGCCACAATCGAGACACCGCGTGGTTCGCAATGATTGACAGTGAATGGCCAGCGCTGCGGGCAGCATTCGATGCCTGGCTGGCACCGTCGAATTTTGATGCGCAAGGCGTGCAACGCGAACGGCTGGGCGATTTGACCCGATTGGTCAGGGCGGCGAGTGACCCCGCGCTCTAGATCGCGAGCTTTTGGGTCAGCCGTTCCTGAATGAGGCCAGCAATCTTGGCGGTTTCCGTGCTGGCCGGTTCGCCTGCAGCGCGTCGTTTTGCCAACGCCTTGGCCGCTTTTTCCAGCACGTCATCCTGCGCCGACCGCGCGACACCCCCAAGAAATTGCGCAACATAGTCGAGCGCCTGATCATCGGCGGGATCTTCCAGAACATCCGCGATATGGGCCATGTCGTCCTGGAACGCCATGCGGTCGGGATGAATGACCTCATCCGGCAGTTGGCGCAGCCCGCTGGGCTGGCGATCTGCGGGCAGATTGGACAGCACCGCTTGTTGGAACGCCGCCAGTGACGTGATCGGTTTTTCCAGAAAACCGTCGGCGCCCGCGGCAAGGGCCTGTGTTTCACCATCAAGATCGCCGGAGGTGCCCAGAAGGACATCGACACGCGGTTCGGTTTGGGTCAGTTCGGCGATCAAATCCACGCCATTTCCATCTGGCAACCCAAGATCAACAATGACCACCGAGGGGCGATAGACCTGCAGATGGCGGCGCGCAGAGCGCAGGCAATCGGCGCGACGGATACGCGCCCCGCTGCGCAGGCAAAGCAACCGCATCGCCTCGCAAGCAAATCGACTGTCTTCGATCACCAATACCGTCAAGCCCAGTAAAGGACGCGTGGCAGTTGGCGCA
Source organism: uncultured Roseobacter sp. (assembly GCF_947499265.1). Lineage (GTDB taxonomy): Bacteria > Pseudomonadota > Alphaproteobacteria > Rhodobacterales > Rhodobacteraceae > Roseobacter. The sequence continues at coordinate 865,326 of NZ_CANMNK010000001.1, forward strand.
GGTATTGTCGCGGCAAAGGGGTCAGTTTTTTCCATGATCGCCTCCGGGGTGACTCGGGTTTCGACTCAGCATGGCGCATATATGGCTAACAGCGCGTTAATGGGCCTGCGGCGGTGCGTCACTTGCATCGCGCAGGCCATAACAGCATAAGCGCAGTCAGAAACTTGGGTGGGAGACCGTACCATGATTGGCCGTTTGAACCATGTCGCCATTGCTGTTCCTGACTTGGAGGCTGCGGCGGATCAATATCGTACCGCCTTAGGCGCAAATGTCGGCGCACCCCAGGATGAGCCGGACCATGGCGTCACCGTCATCTTTATCGAACTGCCCAATACCAAGATCGAACTGCTATACCCATTGGGCGAAAACAGCCCGATTCAGGGGTTTCTGGACAAGAACCCTTCGGGCGGCATCCACCATGTCTGCTATGAAGTGGACGACATTTTGACAGCGCGCGACCATCTGCTGGAAACCGGGGCACGGGTTCTGGGGACGGGCGAGCCGAAGATCGGGGCGCATGGCAAGCCGGTATTGTTCCTGCACCCCAAGGATTTCAATGGCTGTCTGGTGGAACTGGAACAGGTCTGACACCGGATAGGGAGGGGACGTAATGGGCATTACATCTGCAATGGTGCTGTTTGCGGTGATCTGGTCGATGACCTTTCTCATCGTCCTGCCCATCCGTGTTCAGACCCAGGGTGACCTTGGCGAGATCGTTCCGGGCACACATGCAGGCGCGCCCGAAGTGCATAATCTGCGCAAAAAGGCCTGGATCACCACAGCGATCAGCGTGGTGCTCTGGATCATCATTACCTCAATCATTGTATTTGAAGTGATCACCGTGCGTGATCTGGACTGGTTCAACCGTGGGACGCCTGCCGCTGAAGCAAGTGAAACAAGTGGGTAAAGGTTGCCGCGCCCAGAATCGGAATGATCAGGTTCAAGAGCGGGATTGACAGCGGGATCGCCATTAGGAACCCTGCGATCCAGATCGTCGGCATGTGACGCGCACGCAGTATCTTGGCCTCTGCCCGACCCACGCGCCTTATGGCTGCCAGCGTGAAATATTCACGACCCAGCAGGAAACCGTTCAACGCCCAGAAGATCAGCGGCGCGGCCGGGGCGAAGATCAGATACAGAACAAGTGCCAGAATGTTGGCCCCGATCAAGACGCCAAGGAAATTCACGGTATCCCGAAGGGCGTCACCGATGGGCACCGGCGTGGCCTTGGGCAGCGCGGGGTAGTGCTCGTCTTCGACGGCCTGCGCCACGGTATCCAAAAACATCGACGTGATGGCCGAGGCGACCGGCACCATCAGGAAGGTCGACAAGATCGCCAGCAAAACCGCAGACCCCCACCCGACCAGATCATTGAGCCAGGTCACCTCGCCGATGAAGGGAAGGGATGTCTGATCTCCGACCAGACCGCCCAGAAACCACACGAAAACTGCAGAAATCGCGATCAACAACGCCAGCGTCAGAGCCACCCCAATGAGCAGCACACGGCGAAACCGCGGATCCGTCATCTGCCCCAGCGCTGCAAAGAAGGCGGTCAAAATCATTCGGGCATCCAGGTTGTAATGCTGTCCAGATCGGGTCTGGGCCGGTCCGGCGGGGTGGATGTTTCAGTGCCGATGTGGATCAAACCTGCGATCCTTTCATGGTTGTCGAGACCCAGGGCCTCTTGCATGAAGCCCCGGTCATGGCTGGGCCAGCCGCTGAGCCAGTTTGCGCCCCACCCCGATGTAAGCGCTGCATTCAAAAGCGCAAGGCAGACCGCCCCGGCGGAATAGGTCTGCTCCAGCGGCGGGATTTTCTCGGAGGGTTTCTGGACTTCGATCACAGCAACCGCCAGATGGCCCTGATCGAACTGACCCCGGCCTTTATCGACCTGTTCTTCTGCAAGGCCAAGCTGTTTTCCACGGGCTTCGGCGATATCGGCCAGCCGCGCCATGGCCGCTTTTTCGATGACGATGAAACGCCAGGGTTCGAGCTTGCCATGATCGGGCGTGCGCGCTGCGGCCTGAAGTAGGGGCGTGAGTTCTTCGGCGGTGGGCACCGGCGTGGTCAGCGTTTTGGCCGGACGTGACCTGCGCGTGCTAAGAAAGTCAAAAGCTTGGGGGTTCGGTGTGGGCATGAGATCAGGTCCTCAAGATCAAAGAAGCGTTGCAAGATGGTCGATTTCACCCTTGAGAAAAGCGTCAAATCGAGGACCTGGCTGTCGCACGTCGAGGGCTGGGCCGAGCGGGTCGGGGGCGGTGATGGTGCTGCCGGAAAGCGCTTCGAGCGTCGCATGACCGCAGAACGGCACATAGACCTCGGAATAACCGCCTTCGTGCACCAGCACGAGGCGACCATCACATAAGCTTTCGGCGGCGTCTTTGACCCGCTGCGTCATCTGGCGGAAGGTTTCCGCGGTCGCCAGCATGCGGGCCAGCGGATCGATGGCGCTGGCGTCAAATCCGCAGGCGACGATGATGATGTCCGGCTGGAAGGCTTCGATCTGCGGCAGCACAATCGTGTCCATCGCATGCAGATAAGCGCTGTGCCCGGTCCCGGCGGGCAGGGGCAAGTTAATGTTATACCCTTCACCCGCACCTTTGCCACGGTCCGCGATGGCGCCGGTATCCAGCGGGTAGTTGCCTTCCTGATGCAGCGAGATCGTCAAGACATCATGGCGGTCATAATAGATGGCCTCTGTGCCATTGCCGTGGTGCACATCCCAGTCCAGCACGACAACGCGTTGCGCCATGCCCTTGGATTGTGCCGCCTCAATGGCAATGGCGATGTTGGCCAGCAGACAGAAGCCATTGGGGAAATCCGGCAGGCAATGGTGACCGGGGGGACGCGACAGGGCATAGGCGTTCTGCAATTCACCCGTCAGGACCGCGTCCACGGCGGCCACGGCCAGGCCCGCGGACAGGGCCGCGATCTCGTATCCGCCCGAAGCAAAGGGCGTCCGCCGCCCCAATTCGCCACCGCCTGCGTCCGAGAGGCGTTTGAACTCATCAAGATAGCTGTCCGGATGCACCCGCAAAAGCGCCTCACGACTGGCCTCAGGTGCGCTGCGCATGTCAAGTTCTGTGGAAATCCCAGTGACATCCATCAGGTTTTTCAGGCGTCTTTTTGTCTCCGGATTCTCCGGCAGCCCCCCGGCGGCAAGGGGTTGGACGTGGCCGCCTATGGGCAGCGTGTAGGAATAGTTTCCACCCGCGTGCCAGAAACATTTTTCGTCCCAGAAAAATCCGGTTGCCATGATCGCGGTCACCCCATGCTGTGTCGCGGGGAAGGTGCCGCAGCACCGCGCGATTGTCCATGCGGTGCTGTCATGAGGGGCCGCATCGGATGATGCGCCTAATCCGCCTCGGCCAATAACGCGGGTACGTCCAGCGGATCATTGACCATCGCCAGATTGCCCTGTCCATCGCGCGGCCAATCTTCGCGCACACGGTCGCGGTAAAGCTCGACGCCATTGCCATCGGGGTCGCGCAGGTAGACAGCCTCGCTGACCCCATGATCCGCGGCACCCTCGAGCGCGATACCGGCATCCGCTACGCGTTTCACCGCCGCAGCCAGGCTTTTGCGATCAGGATAGAGGAAAGCCGCATGATAAAGCCCGGTATGTCCATCCGGTGCCGGGGCGCCACCCTTGCTGTGCCAGGTGTTCAGCCCGATGTGGTGGTGATACCCGCCGGCACCCAGAAACGCAGCGCGATCACCGTACCGCTGTGTCACGTCAAAGCCGAGAATGTCGCGGTAAAACGCAATGGCGCGATCAAGATCCGCGACCTTCAGGTGTACGTGCCCGATGCTGGCATGAGGAGGGTGAGACATGTCCTGTTCCTGTCATCTAAAATTATAAAGAGAACATAATCTTGGGAACAGTTTCACGCCAGATGCGCATTTGCGCAGCAACTGTGCGCCATCTGCACGCAACAGTCGGCGAAGTTTTGCCATTTTAGGACGGAAAACGAGACAAATTCCGCCACCTATGGTAGCATATGCGTTGGGCTACGGGTGATAACTGCATGACACGCATTGCAAATTTTCTAACGTCGCAGGATTTCCTGCAAAGGCTAATCGTGTCGCCGCGCCACGCGCTGGCCGCGCTCTTTGGCTTGGTCATCGGACTTGTTGCGATCTTCTTTCCTAAGGAATTCTTCGTGATTCTGGCCGGATTGACCGGGACGGCGGCTGGATATGCACTTTATAACTTTCCCAAATCTGACAATCCCGTTGCCACCTTGCGGCCGCTTTGGAAGATGCGCCGCCTGCATGCGATGATATTGGGCAGCCTGACGACGGCCTGTCTCGCTGTGCTGCTGTTTCTGCAAGGCATCGGGGCATTCGATGACCAATCAACCGGCAGCGCTGTCTACACCGCTTTGGCCTATGCGTTCTTCGCGTTCAGCGTGTCATCGTATCTCTTTGGGCGCCAAAGCCTGTCACAGGCGCGGCGTAAAATGGCGAAGGCCAGCGTGGAGGAGGTGCACGCATGGCAAATGCGCGCGGATGCGGCGCGCAAAAGCTCCCTGCTGGACGTTTTCTAGGCGCTTTAGCGGACCATCCCGACAATCTCGTAGGTTTTCTCCAGAATAGGCACGGTGATTTCGCGTGCCTGCCGCGCGCCGCGGGCCAGGATGCGGTCAATCTCTGCCGGATCCGCCATCAGACGCGCCATCTCGCTTGAAATCGGCGAGAGCTTTGAGACCGCCAGTTCCGCCAGCAGTGGTTTGAACGCACCAAACTGCTGACCGCCAACCTCGCGCAAAACGTCATCTACGGGTTGTTCGCTGAGTGCGGCGTAGATGTTGATCAGATTGCGCGCCTCGGGCCGCTCAGACAGGCCTGCGGCTTCGGACGGCAGGGCGTCGGGATCAGTTTTGGCCTTGCGGATCTTCTTGGCAATGGTGTCCGCGTCATCGGTCATGTTGATCCGGGAGGCATCCGAGGGGTCCGATTTCGACATCTTCTTGGACCCGTCCCGCAGGGACATCACGCGCGTCGCTGCCCCCTCGATCACCGGTTCCGTGATCGGGAAGAAATCGACGCCGTAGTCGTGGTTAAATTTGGTCGCAATATCGCGGGTCAGCTCAAGATGCTGCTTCTGGTCCTCGCCCACCGGCACGTGGGTGGCGTGATAGACCAGAATGTCGGCCGCCATCAGCGCCGGATACCCAAAAAGGCCCAGCGAGACGTTCTGCGTGTTCTTGCCCGCCTTATCCTTGAACTGTGTCATGCGCTGCATCCAGCCCATGCGCGCCACGCAGGAAAAAATCCACCCCAGCTGCGCATGCTCCGGCACCTGGCTTTGGTTGATCAGGATCGATTTTTCCGGGCTGATCCCGCTGGCGATGAACCCCGCAGCCAGTTCGCGCGTGTTGTGCTGCAGATCGCTCGGATCCTGCCAGACGGTGATCGCATGCAGGTCGACCATGCAATAAACCGTGGGCATTCCAGCGTCCTGCATCTGCACGAAACGCTTGATCGCCCCCAGATAATTGCCCAGCGTCAGCCCGCCCGACGGCTGAATGCCGGAAAAGACACGTGGCGTAAAAGTCGGGGTTGTCATGTCGGTCTCCGTTCGTGCTGGAAAAGCAGTTTGCGCTGGCTTACCCATGGGTCAGAGCATCGTCAAGGAATGAGCCAATGCAGGACCACAAAGAAGCCTCGCCCGTCAATCCGCTGCCGCCCGTGGTGGTGATTCTGTTTCTGGCGATGGCCCTGCCGGAGGCCGCTTTCAGCCTTGGCGCCAAGGGTCTGCTGGGCGGCGCAGAGGCGGTGGGCTGGCGGCTGTCTGCGGTGCAGACTTATGCCTTTTCAGGCGACATCTTCGACTGGATGGTGAGCAACGGGCGCTGGCTGCCCGAACATCTTTTGCGGTTTTTGACCTATTCGTTTGTGCACACAAGTTTTACCTCCACGCTCTTTGCCATCGTCTTCCTGCTCGCTTTGGGCAAGCTGGTGGGCGAGGTCATGGGGCAGGCTGCTGTGCTTGTGCTGTTTTTCGGCAGCGCGATTTTCGGCGCTCTGATCTATGGGCTGCTGTTGAACGACCAGACCTGGCTGGTGGGCGGCTTTCCCGCCGTCTACGGGCTGATCGGAGGCTATTCCTTTGTCATGTGGCAAAGCCTCGGGGCCAAGGGTGAGCAGCAATTGCGCGCTTTCACCCTGATCGCGATGTTGATGGGATTACAGCTGATCTGGGGCGTCTTCTTTGATGTTGGCAACGGTTGGGTCGCTGATCTCGCTGGGTTCACCTTCGGCTTCGGCGCGTCTGCTGCCTTGGTGCCGGGCGGGATTGCCCGCGTGCTGGCCGCCATGCGCCGCGATTGACCGCGACGCTCAGCGTGACCGGCCCAAAGCCTGACGTACTTCCGATATTTTGATCGCGCCAATCAGATGGGCGACCCCGAAATAGCTGATCATGCCGATGGCGATCAGCACGACCAGGGCCAGTGCCCGCCACCAATCCAACCCCAGAAACGGGCTGAGCGCGACATTGGCCCACCACAGGGCCAGTCCCATCACCGCAGAGGCGATCACCATGCGCCAAATGCGGCTGTGGAAACGCCCATCGAAACGCGCAACGTCGCCATATTGCCGCGCGCCGACGCGCAACAGCGCCACCATCAACCAGGCGGCGACTGTGGTGGCAATCGCGGGCGCGATCCACCCGATGACCGGGGCCAGACCAATCGCCAGCGCCGCATTCACCACCATCGACACAACCGCGTAGTGAAACGGGCGGCGGGTGTCCTCGCGGGCAAAAAAAACCGGTTGCAGGATTTTCTGCAACACGAAAGCGGGCAGGCCAAGGCCGTAGATGGCGACCGCCACGGCGATGGCGGCTGTGTCATCCACCGTCGCGGCCCCGCGTTCAAAAAGGACCGAGACCAGCGGGAAGGGCACGATCACCAAGGCCACAGCAGCCGGGATCGTCAGGGCCAGCGACACCTCGGCAGCGCGGCTGAGCGCGGTTTTGGCACCGGCTTCGTCGCGGGCCTGCAGCCTGCGGGACAGGTCTGGTAACAGCACCACACCAACTGCAATCCCGACCACGCCAAGGGGCAATTGGTAGAGCCGGTCGGCGGCAAAGAGCCAGCCCACGGCCTTGTCAAAATAGCTGGCGACCTGTTGGCCGACCAGCAGATTGACCTGCACCACGCCACCGGCCAGGGCGGCCGGGATCGCGACCTTGATCAGCCGACGCATGTCGGGCGTCAGCCGGGGGCGTTTGAGTTTCAGAGCAAACCCGGCCCGCCGCGCGGCGATCCACAGCAGCGCGAATTGCACGACGCCCGCCACCGGGATGGCCCAGACCAGCGCGCGCGCAATGTCCCCCCCGATCCAGGCGGCACCCGCCATGGCGCTGACCAGCAGGATGTTGAGCAGAACCGGCGCCGCGGCGGCGGCGGCAAACCGACCGGCGGCATTGAGCATCCCCGACAGGAGCGCTGCCAGCGAAATGAACAGGATGTAGGGAAAGGCGATGCGGCCGAATTCCACCGAAAGGCCGAATTGTTCCTGCCCGGCAAAGCCGGAGGCCAGCCCATAGATCAACCAGGGCATGGCGGCCATCGCCAGCAGGGTCAGTATGATCAGGACCGTGGCCAACCCGGCAAAGGCGTCGGAGGCAAAGCCATCTGGGTCCTGCTCTCCTTCAAGACGCTTGGAGAACATCGGCACGAAAGCCATGTTGAACGCGCCTTCGGCAAAGAACCGGCGGAACATATTGGGCAGGCGGAAGGCCACGACATAGGCCTGATAAAGCGGTCCCGTGCCGAGATAGGCGAGGATCATCGCGTCGCGGACAAAGCCAAGCACACGGCTCATCAAGGTCCAGCCGCCCACGGTGAAAAAGCCGGACATCAGGCGGATGGGCGTCACTCCTTGGCCCTTTCGACACCTTCATCGATGGCTTGCCGCAGCTTCTTCTCCAGCGAGCGTTGTTTGCTCTCGGCGTAGTATTTCAACCCGAACATGTCCTTGACGTAGAAGGTGTCCACCACCTGCTCGCCATAGGTCGCGATGACGGCATTGGCGATATAGACATTGGCCGCCGCCAATGTGCGCGCCAGATCATAGAGCAGACCGGGGCGGTCGCGGGTATCGACCTCGATGATCGTGTAGATTTCCGAGCCTTCGTTGTCGAAGGTGATATGCGTGGGCACCTTGAAAGCGCGTTCGCGTTTCTTGACCTTGTCGCGGGATTTCAGCGCGTCGCGGGCCACCACCTCGCCGCGCAGGGTCTTTTCGATCATCTGGCGCAAGCGCGGCAGGCGCGCGGCGTCATAGGGGTTTCCTTCGGCGTCCTGGATCCAATAGGCATCCGTGACCATGCCGTCCTTGGTGGTATAGCTGCGCGCGTCGACCACATTTGCGCCCACAAGCGCCAGCGCCCCGGCCAGACGGGCAAAGATACCCGGGTGATCGGCCATGACAAAACAGGCGCGGGTGGCGTCGCGATCCTCATCGGGATGCAGGTCGATCAGGATCTCGTCGTCCTTCACATCCCGCAGCATTTTGGCAAAGGTGACATGGGCGGTAACGTGCAGGGCCTGCCAATAGGGATCGTAATGGCGCGCGGTTTCCTTTTGCAATTCCCTGCGGGGCCAATCGCTGAGCGCATCGCGCAGCGCGCGTTTTGCCTCGGCACCGCGGTTTTCGCGGTTGAGATCTTCGAGACCGGTCTCCAACGCGCGCTTGGTCTGGCGATAGAGCGCGCGGATCAGCACCGCTTTCCAGTTGTTCCAGGTGTTGGGGCCGACGCCGCGGATGTCACAAACCGTCAGCACGCAGAGCAGATCCAGCCGTTTCACGGTCTGTACGGCCTTGGCAAAATCGCGCACCGTGCGCGGGTCGGCGATATCGCGTTTCTGCGCCATATCCGACATCAGCAGGTGATAGCGCACCAGCCATTCGACGGTATCGGTATCCGCCTGGTTCAAACCCAGACGCGGGGCGATCTTGCGCGCCATCTGCGCGCCCAGGATGGAATGATCCTCGGGCCGCCCTTTGGCGATGTCATGAATGAGCAGCGCTGTGTAGAGCACCTTGCGGTCGACACCCCGTTTCAGGATCGATGAGGCAACGGGCAGGTCTTCTTCCAATTCGCCGCGTTCGATCTGGGCCAGGTTCTTGATGCACTGGATGATGTGCTCATCCACGGTGTAGCTGTGGTACATGTTGAACTGCATCATCGCGACGATCGGTTCGAATTCCGGCACGAAAGCAGAGAGCACGCCCAATTCGTTCATCCGGCGCAGCGCGCGCTCGGGATTGCCGTGTTTCAGCAGCAGGTCATAGAATAGCCGCCGTGCTTCGGGGTTGGTGCGCATCTCGTCGTCGATCAGATGCAGGTTGGATTTGATCAGCCGCATCGCGTCGGGGTGGATCAGCATGCCCGTCCGCAGCGCTTCTTCAAAGAGGCGTAGAAGGTTCAGTTTGTCCGACAGAAATGCCTGATCATCCTGCACGCCGATCCGGTTGCGCACAACGACGTACCCCGGCTTCATCTTGGGCCGACGGCGGAAAATCCGCTCCAGAATGGGCTCGGCCTTGACGTGATCGGCCTCCAGCTTGGTCAGGAAGATGCGCGTCAGATCGCCAACTTCGGTGGCATGCAAAAAGAACTCCTGCATGAAAATCTCGACGGCGCGGCGCCCTTTCGTGTCCTCATACCCCATGGCCTCGGCGACCATGACCTGCATGTCAAAGGTCAGCTGTTCAGAGGCGCGGTTGTTGATCAGGTGCAGATGTCCGCGCACGGCCCAGAGGAAATCTTCGGCGGCGACAAATCCCCGAAACTCGTCTTCGGTGAAAACCCCCAGCCCAACGAGATCCGCGGCATCGTTGACGCTGTGCACATATTTGGCGATCCAGAACAGCGACTGCAGATCGCGCAGCCCGCCCTTGCCTTCCTTCACATTCGGCTCAACCACATAACGCTGCCCGTGTTTGACATGGCGGGTTTCGCGTTCGGCCAGTTTGGCTTCGATGAACTCGCGTCCCGAGCCGGAAAAGAGATCCTTGCGCAGCTGGTGCGCCAGATTATCTGCCAGTGCGGCATCCCCGGCCAGAAAGCGTTGTTCCAGCATCGCGGTCCTGATCGTGAAATCCTCTGCACCCAGGCGCAGGCATTCCTTGATCGTCCGACTAGCATGCCCAACCTTCAGCTTCAGGTCCCACAGGATGTAGAGCATGGATTCGATGACGCTCTCCGCCCAGGCGGTGATCTTGTAGGGCGTCAGAAACAGCAGATCGACATCGGAAAACGGCGCCATCTCGCCGCGCCCATACCCGCCCACGGCGATGACGGCCAGATGTTCGCTGGCGGTGGGGTTTGGTTTTGGGTGCAGCACGTTTTGTGCGACGTGAAGGGCGGCCTTCACCAGATGATCCGTCAGATAGGTATAGGCCCGCGTCATCGGGCGGGCATCAAAGGGGTGTTCGGCAAATGCCTTGGCAATCTGCGCCCGCCCGTCTTTTTGCCGCTTCCGCAAAAGAGCAACGACCGCTGTGCGGATATCACCAGCTGTGTGCAGATCCGCAATCGCCTCGGTCAAGTCCCGGGCAAAACGCGCATGATCGAAGATCAACGATGGGGCGCAGATCAACGCCGCCGTTTGGGGGGCGTCAACCTGCTGAGCGGAAAGCGACATTCTTTTTCCTTAGGAACCGGCGCCGCCAAATGATTGCGGTGCAGGGCTGAGGATCGAGACCTGCGCATCGATGATTGTCGCCACGGCCAGACCCCGCTGATTGGTGCCATTGGGCAGCAGTCGGAATATGCCGCTGGCCCCGCGGAAACCGGCCCCCTGGGTCAGGGCCGCACCGCTGAGTGCGTTAGAATTACCTTGGCTCACCAGTGCGCCGATGGCGGCGATCCCGTCGAACGCCAGCCCGCCAATGGGATGTGGAACGCCGCCGTAGGCGCTCTGATATTTTGCGCTGAAGGTGGCGGAGGCGGAGGGGTCGGGTACTGCGAACCACCCCCCCTGGACGCCGGGCAGGCTGAGCGTTTGTGCCGGAATATCCCAGCGGGTCAGGCCGATAAACTGTGACGTATCGGTGGAAACCCCGGCCTCAGGCAGGAGTTGCGACAGGAGCGGCAGGGCGGATGCGGTATCGGTGGTCATGAACACCGCGTCCGCGGCATTGCTTTCCACAGCTGATTTGATTTGCGGGATCGCTGCGATCACATCCTGTTGCGACAGGGCATAACTTACGGAGGAGACAAGGAATCCCCCCTGCGACAGCACCGCGCTGCTGATGGCGTCCCGTCCTGCGGTTCCAGCAGAATCCTGCCCATGTACCACGACGAAACGCTGTTTGCCCTGCGCCCGCGCATAGCTCACCATGCGGTTGGCCGTGTTCTGGAACGTCGGCCCCAGAACGAAGACGTTGCCCCCTGCGATCGCCGCGTTGTTGGAGAAGGACAGGACACTGATGTTTTTCCCGGCCACGGCGTTTCCGACGGCATTTGCAGATGCGGCATAGACCGGACCAAGAATGATTTTGGCCCCTTCATCAACCGCCTTTGTGGCCTGCGCTGCAGCAGTGGAGGCATCGCCGCCGGTCTGATACACCCGCAGATCAATGGAGGCACCATTAAGGTCGCGCATGGCCAATCGTGCCGCATTCTCAAGGCTTTGCGCCAGAAGTTCGTCCGTGGTTTGGCCGGACCCGCCGGGCACCAGAAGGGCCACCGGCACTGCTTCGCCGGAATTGAGGTTCGGGCCGCCGCCAAAGCCCGCACCGGGCACGGCGTCACAGGCCGCCAGTGTCAACGCGATCAGGGGTAAGGCGAGGGCGCGCAGCACCTTGCGGGCGGATGGGAAAACGGCAAACATATGCAGGTACTCCAGCAATCAAAGTCAAAGCGCGGGTCGGCGCGGTTGCGGCAATCATAAACGTCACGAAAGGCGGGTCCAGCGTTGAATTTCCAAAAGGTGCCTCTTGATGCGGGCCTCTACTTTGTTGGCGTGCCCATTGGAACGGCGCGGGACATCACATTGCGCGCGCTGGATATCCTCGCCTCCGTTGATGTTCTGGCGGCAGAAGACACGCGCAGTCTGCGCCGGTTGATGGATATTCACGGCGTGCCTTTGGCGGGCCGCGCGATGATCGCGCTGCATGATCATTCAGGCGACGGTGTGACCAACCGGCTGCTGGCTGCTGTGGCAGAGGGCAAATCCGTTGCCTATGCGTCCGAGGCGGGAATGCCGCTGATCGCGGATCCGGGGTTTGAATTGAGCCGTGCGGCCGCAGCGGCGGGATGCATGGCGACCTGTGCGCCGGGTCCCTCTGCCATTCTGACCGCCCTTGTTCTGGCGGGACTGCCGACAGATGCCTTCCATTTCGCGGGTTTCTTGCCGAGCGCCAAGGCAGCGCGGCGCACAGCGCTTGAAGGGCTTCGGGACGTGCCGGGCACCCTGGTCTGTTACGAATCCCCCAAGCGATTGGGCGCCATGCTCGCAGATGCCAGCGCGGTATTGGGGACCGGGCGCAAGGCCGTGGTCTGTCGTGAGCTGACCAAGAAGTTCGAGGAAACCCGGCGGGGATCTCTGGAAGAATTGGCAAATGCCTATGCCGGGCAATCGGTCAAAGGGGAAATCGTGGTGCTGGTGGATCGGAACCGTTCAGAGTCTGTTAGCCAAGACAATCTAAAAGAGGATCTTGTAAAGGCCCTGAAGTCGACCACCATGCGCGATGCGGTGGATATGGTGTCCAAGGCCCACAATCTGCCCCGGCGCCAAGTTTACCAAATGGCTCTGGAGCTTGCCAAAGGATAATCACATGGCGGTTCAAGCGCACCGCGTGGCTCAAGGCCAAACATCATATCTGGCGGGAAGTGCTGCGGAGGATGCCGTTGCAAGACACTATCGCGACCAAGGCTATGCCATATTGGAAAGCAGATGGCGTGGTGAAGGCGGCGAGATCGATCTGATTGTCCAAAACGATGCATTTGTCGTGTTTGTCGAAGTGAAACAGAGCAAGAGGTTCGCGCAGGCCGCGACCCGCATCAGTGCGCGGCAAATGCAACGCATCCACAATGCCGCCGGGGAATACCTGGGGCAACTGCCGATGGGGCTTTTGACGGACGCGCGTTTTGATGTGGCGCTGGTGGATGGCCAGGGTGCCATTCAAATAATCGAGAACGCCTTTGCGGAAGGTTGATCTGGCGAGACCCGGCCATTGCACCTTTGGGGCGGCTGCGCCATTTAGGGGGGACCAAAGCAGGAGTGGCCATGAAAATCGCCTTTCAGATGGACCCGATCGGGGACGTGAACATCAACGCTGACAGTTCGTTCCGGCTCGCGGAAGAGGCACAGGCCCGTGGGCATGAGCTGTTTTTCTACTCACCCGACCATCTGGCCTATCAGGAAGGGCGGATCACGGCCCGTGGCCATGACCTTCGGGTGCAGCGGGTGCAGGGGGATCATGCCCAGCTCGGCCATGCGCGCGAAGTGGATCTGGCAGATTTCGATGTGGTCTGGCTGCGGCAAGATCCGCCTTTTGACATGCACTACATCACATCGACACATCTGTTGGATCGCCTGACACCGGAGACGCTTGTGGTCAATGACCCGTTTTGGGTGCGCAATTACCCCGAAAAGCTGCTGGTCCTGGATTTTCCCGATTTGACGCCGCCCACCAGTATTGCGCGCGACCTGATGACCATCAAATCCTTCAAGGAAAAGCATGGGGACATCATTCTGAAGCCGCTTTACGGCAACGGTGGTGCTGGTGTGTTCAGGCTGGATGCCAATGATCGAAACCTCAGTTCCTTGCATGAACTTTTTACCGGTTTTTCCAGAGAGCCCCTGATCGTGCAGAAATTCCTGCCTGCGGTGTCAAAAGGCGACAAGCGCGTGATCCTGGTGGATGGCGAAGCCGTTGGCGCAATCAACCGCGTGCCTGCTGCGGGCGAGACGCGGTCGAACATGCACGTGGGGGGTCGGCCGGAGAAAATTGGTCTGACGGATCGCGACCGGGAGATTTGTGCGGCCATCGGGCCGCTGCTGAAGGAAAAGGGGCAGATTTTTGTCGGCATTGACGTGATCGGCGATTATCTGACCGAAATCAACGTGACCTCGCCCACCGGTATCCAGGAATTGGAGCGGTTCGATGGTGTGAATATCGCGGCCAAGATCTGGGAGGCGATTGAGGCGCGCCGCGGTTAAGCATCCGTCGCACTGGCCAGACGGAAACTGATGGCTTCTGCGACATGCGGGCGCTGCACCCGCTCTGACTGATCCAGATCGGCAATGGTACGGGCCACACGCATGACGCGGTGGTACCCGCGCGCAGAGAGGTTGAACCGCTCTGCGGCACGCAGCAGTAGATCGCGCCCTTCGGCATCCGGGGTTGCGATCTCCTCTAGAGCCTCGCCTTCGGCATCGGCATTTGTGCGCATGTCTGACCGACCATCAAACCGATGCTGTTGCACCGCCCGGGCTGCTGCGACACGTGCGGCAATCGTTGCAGATTTCTCCCCATTGGCGGGCAGATCAAGGTCGGTATAGGTCACGGGGGGAACATCTACCCGCAAATCGAAGCGATCCATCAGGGGGCCGGAGATGCGACCGAGATAGTCCGCACCGCAGTGCGGCACCCTTGCGCAGGCGCGTTCCGGGTCCGACAGGTAGCCGCATTTGCAGGGGTTGGCCGCCGCGACCAGCATGAACCGGCAAGGATATCTGACATGGGCGTTTGCGCGGGACACCATGACTTCGCCGGTTTCAACGGGTTGCCGTAGCGTTTCAAGCACATTGCGTTGATACTCGGGGAACTCATCCATGAAGAGCACACCATTATGCGCCAATGAGACCTCACCCGGTTTTGCCATACGCCCCCCGCCAATGATCGCGGCCATGGACGACGTGTGATGCGGATCGCGAAACGGGCGGTCACGCGAAATGCCGCCTTCATCCAATTCGCCTGCGATGGAGTGGATCATCGAGGTCTCCAGGGCCTCCATGGCGGTCATGGGCGGCAAGATGCCCGGAAGGCGCTGGGCGAGCATGGACTTGCCGGACCCGGGCGTGCCCACGAAAATGAGGTGATGGCGGCCCGCCGCAGCGATCTCCAAAGCGCGTTTCGCCCGTTCCTGCCCCTTGACCTCTGAGAAATCCTTGGTCAGGGGCGACGCAGGAACCTCGCCGGGCTGCGCCGGAGAAATTGGCACCTGCCCACTGAAGTGACGGACGACATCGCCCAGCGTTTTGGCTGCGATCACCCGCGCATCACTGACCCAGGCGGCTTCTTTTCCGCAGGGCTCCGGACATAACAGGCCATACCCTTCGGCGGCCGCCGTCATGGCCGCGGGCAGCGCACCGGTGACCGGCACGATTTTCCCATCCAGCGACAATTCTCCCAAGGCCACGACCGATTGGGTGATGTCGCGCGGAATGATGTCCAGCGCGGCCAGCAGAGAAACGGCAATCGGCAGGTCAAAATGACTGCCTTCCTTGGGTAAATCGGCGGGGCTGAGATTGATGGTGACTTTTTTGGAGGGAAAGGCAATGGCCATGCAGGCCAAGGCGGCGCGCACGCGTTCCTTGGCCTCTGATACGGCTTTGTCCGGAAGCCCGACGATGCTGAAGCCGGGCAACCCTGGCGCGAGCGAGCATTGCACTTCGACCAGACAGGCTTCGACGCCGCGAAAAGCAACAGAATGTGCCAGTGATACCATGGTGACCCCTCCAACCAATAATGGTTAATCGGTACGTCACCGGTGTTTATGAAAGGTTAATGATCGCGATCAGGCAGGCCAGTCGCGTGTCGCGCCCGCCATGGGATAGGGAAAAGGGTCATAGGTGATTTTGAGCCCTTCGGCGCGCCAGGTCCTGAAGGCAGGGTCCTCAATCGTTCTTATGCAATACGCGCGTGCAGCTGTGGAAACCGGCAAATCGTACCCGATGATCCGCGCGGCCACAGGGGCATAGAACGCGTCAGCCAGAGAGTAATTTCCTAACAACCAGCCGGTCTCGGACCCTGCAAGCAGCCAGGCACTGTTCCAGATCTCTTCAATGCGATTGAGATCTGCCAGGACATCTTCCGCAGGTGCAAACCCTTCGTTCACATGCTGCAGCTGCATGGGGCACGCACCGCGCAAGGCGACAAATCCAGACGCCATTTCAGCGCAGAGCCACCTTGCCCGCGTGCGCAATGAGGCGTCTGTTGGCCACAACCCGGCATCGGGATGCCGTTCCGCCAAGGTTTCCGCCATGGCGAGCGATTCCCCGATGACGTCGCCCTCGGGTGTCTTCAGAACCGGGACCAGGCGTGCGGGCGCAAGCTTAGCCAGGTCATCCGCCATTGTGCCACTGTAGAGCCCGACCATGTGGGTGCGATAGGGCAGGTTGAATTTTCCCATCATCAGCCAGCCGCGCAGGGACCAGCTGGAGAAAGTGCGATCACCGATGTACAAATCATATGTCATGCTCGCACGCTAACGGGTGCTGATGTTGCCCATCAAACGATGATTTGTGACCGGATGGATCACGGACAATGATTAATCGTTTCGACCCTTGCCTGACCGCCTGACCAGACGATCCGCGTGGTTGAAAGATTGTCGATAGAGTGTGATAGGGCTTCATATGCTGAGACGCCGAGACCGCGCTGCACCTGTGTCAGGATCACGCCGATATGGGCCACGGCGATGATGTCGGCGCTCGGATGTGCAGCATTGATGCGGTCCACGAAACTGTTGACGCGCTTGGCCGCCATGTTCCAGCTTTCGCCCTGCGGCGGGGCGACGTCACCCGGGGTTTCCCAATAGGCGCGGCTTAACTCGGGGTCGCGCTCAGCCACTTTGCTGAAATGCAGGCCATCCCAGACCCCGAAATTGAATTCCCGGATATCGGCGACATGTGGCAGACGCGTATGGGCGGAGGCCTGCACCGCATCGGCGGTTGCCGAGGCTCGGATCAAATCGGATGACACCATCAGCGCAGTGTCTGGCAGATACGCGCGCAGCCGCGCGATCTGATCCTTGTTCGACAAATCTGCGGGCACATCACGCCAGCCGACAAACGCCTTCTCATGTGTCGGACCGTGGCGCACCCAGTGCCAGATGGTCATGGCAGATGCCCTTTCAACGCCATTGGCAGCCCCGCAGTGACCATGACCGCACGATCGGACTGTACCGCCAGTGCAATATTGAGCCGCCCCTGCGCCTCGCGGAAGTGGCGCGACAGCGCATTATCCGGGACAATGCCATGACCCACTTCATTGGAAACGATGACGATTGGCGCCTTGCAGGTGGCGAGCGCGGCAAGCAGCTCATTCTGAGCTGCCGGCACATCGCGTCCATCGAGCATCTGATTGCTCAACCACATTGTAGCACAATCGACCAGAACGGCCTGCCCCGATTCCATCGTGGACAGGGTGGCGCTGAGGTCTAAATCTGCCTCAAAATTAAGCCACCGGTCACTTCTGCGCGATTTATGCACCGCGACGCGCATTTTTATTTCGTCGTCAAACACCCGTGAGGTGGCGAGGTAAACAGGCTCTAAACGACTGCTTAACAAATAGTTTTCCGCCCAAACGGACTTTCCCGAAGCGGCACCGCCTAGCACGAAGGTCAATTTTGGCAACATTTTGGTAACCTTTGAAGTGAACCAATCCGGTGTATGGTGCGTACCTATATCAATTGTACACGGCAAGGTGTGCTTCATCTGACTGGGAGATGTCGCTATGGCTTTGGATACGGCAAGAGATATGTCATTGTCTCGGAAGGCAATGAAGGCGGAACTGCTGGACGCAGAAACAGAGTTACGACTGGCCTATGCCTGGCGTGATGATCGCTGCGAGGAATCACTACACCGACTGATCACCGCCTACATGCGCCTTGCGATTTCGATGGCATCCAAGTTCAAGCGCTACGGCGCGCCTATGAACGATTTGATTCAGGAAGCGGGTCTGGGGCTGATGAAAGCCGCAGATAAATTCGACCCGGATCGCGGCGTGCGATTCTCGACATACGCCGTGTGGTGGATCAAAGCTTCCATCCAGGACTACGTGATGCGTAACTGGTCGATGGTGCGGACAGGGTCGACGTCGTCGCAAAAATCGCTGTTTTTCAACATGCGTCGCGTGCAGGCACGTCTTGAGCGGGAAAGTGCCGCGGCGGGTGAAACGTTGGACCGGCACCAGTTGCGCCAGATGATTTCGACCGAGATCGGCGTGCCGCTGCATGATGTCGAGATGATGGAAGGGCGTCTGTCCGGGTCCGACTATTCGCTGAATGCGACCCAATCGACCGAGGATGAGGGGCGCGAATGGATTGATGCGCTGGAAGATGACAGCGAACAGGCCGCCGAAACGGTAGAACACCAGCATGATACCGAACAGTTGCGGGCGTGGTTGCTGCAAGCGATGAATGACCTCAACGACCGGGAGCGTTTCATCGTGAGGGAGCGCAAGTTGCGTGATCAGCCGCGTACGTTGGAAAGCCTGGGGCAGGAATTGTCTCTGAGCAAGGAACGTGTGCGCCAGCTGGAAGCCGCCGCTTTTGGCAAGATGCGCAAATCGCTTGAAAACCAATCGCGCGAAGTTCATCACTTCTTGATGTGACCCCAGGCATTCTAAAGTCCATCGTATGTTCTGGAGCGGTCCTTCTGGCCGCTCCATTTGCGTTTGCCGAAGCTTTGCCGGATGCGGCGCGTGGTGCGGACGTCGTTTTTCTGGGCGAGCAACATGACAACCCCGAACATCACGCGCGACAGGGTGACTGGACGGCGGCACTGGCACCCAAGGCGTTGGTCTTCGAGATGCTGACGCCGGAGCAGGCAGAGGCCGTCACGTCGGATAACCGTAAAGACGAAAACCTGCTTGAGGCGGCGCTGACCTGGACGGACTCCGGTTGGCCGGATTTCGCGATGTACTA
This sequence comes from uncultured Roseobacter sp., assembly GCF_947499265.1. Taxonomy (GTDB): domain Bacteria; phylum Pseudomonadota; class Alphaproteobacteria; order Rhodobacterales; family Rhodobacteraceae; genus Roseobacter. Next base: position 884,224 of record NZ_CANMNK010000001.1, read on the forward strand.
CCCGATTTTTGCTGCGGCACCTGACGCGCGGATCTATGGGGCCGGGGTTCCGCGAGATCAGGTCCGGGGTCTCATGGAGAAACCGCTGACCGAGGCTTTTGGCGCAGCGGATGCCGCGCGTTTCGGATTGGATCAGCCGCTTCCGCCTGCACAGCAAACCGAGCGCGAAGCTTTGCAGCGTGCCGCCCATTGCGACGCTTTGCCCGAGGACCTGCTGCCAATGATGGTCTCTGTTCAGCGGTTGCGTGACGCAACATTGGCGCGTGCGGCGCTGGCGGCGTTTGAGCAAACCGGCGGACCGGTGGTGGTGATCACCGGGAACGGTCACGCGCGGGCTGATTGGGGCGCGCCCTTTGTACTGCGCACGGCCCAGCCAGACATCAACCTCTTTTCACTGGGGCAGGGCGAGGCGGGTCGCATGCCGGAGGGCGGTTTTGATGAGGCGGTGGATGGTCCCGCCGTAGACCGCGGCGACCCCTGTGACGCATTCAACTGATACCGGGGGGCTGGCAGTCCCGCAGCGGGCGGCATATGCTCTGCGCGAACATCGACCGGACAAGGGCGCATCATGCTGACCGGAAAACATATTTTGCTCATCATCGGGGGCGGTATTGCCGCCTTCAAATCGCTCGACCTGATCCGGCGCTTGCGGGAACGTGGTGCGACGGTGACACCGGTCCTGACAAAGGCGGGGGAAGAGTTCGTAACGCCGCTGTCTGTCTCCGCTTTGGCGGGGCGTAAGGTCTATCGCGATCTCTTCGATCTGACCGATGAGGCCGAGATGGGCCACATCCAGCTCAGTCGCGTTGCCGATCTGGTGGTCGTCGCCCCGGCCACCGCGGACCTGATGGCCAAAATGACCAGTGGTGCGGCGAATGATCTTGCCAGCACGCTTTTGCTCGCCACCGACACGCCGGTTCTGATTGCGCCAGCGATGAATGTGCGCATGTGGCAACACCCCGCAACGCAGCGTAACCTCACTGTGCTAAAGGCCGATGGTGTCACCGTGGTTGGGCCGAACGATGGCGACATGGCCTGCGGTGAGTTCGGGCCCGGGCGTATGGCGGAACCCCTCGAAATCGTCGCGGCCATTCAGGCGCATCTCGCCGCCGGGCCGTTGGCCGGAAAACGGATTCTTGTCACCTCTGGGCCGACGCATGAACCTATCGACCCTGTGCGCTACATCGCCAACCGATCCTCCGGCGCGCAGGGCACGGCAATCGCGCGCGCCCTGTCGGCGTCGGGTGCGACGGTGATTTTTGTGACCGGACCGGCGGATGTCCCGCCCCCCGAAGGGGTTGAGGTCCTGCGGGTGCAGACCGCTCAGGAAATGCTCGACACGGTCATGGGGGCGCTGCCGGTGGATGCTGGTGTCTTCACGGCAGCCGTGGCCGATTGGCGGGTCGCCGAGGCTAGTGACCGTAAGTTGAAAAAAACCAAGGATGGCCTGCCCAGTCTGGAATTTGCCGAAAACCCCGACATCTTGCAGCAGGTGGCCCAGATGAAAGAGGGCCGCCCGGAATTGGTTGTTGGCTTTGCGGCTGAAACGAACGATGTGATTGAGAACGCCACGGCCAAAAGGCAGCGCAAGGGGTGCGACTGGATCGTGGCCAATGATGTCTCCACCGCCAGCGGCGTCATGGGCGGCACCGACAATACTGTCGTGGTGATCGACAGCAAGGGCGCGGAGAACTGGCCGAAAATGGCCAAGGCAGAGGTCGCCAGACGGCTGGCGGCGCGCATCACGCGTGCGTTGGTCTGACACACCGCGGCGGTCAAAGGGTTGAGAGATTGGTTCAGATCAAACTGACATGGCTCAAGGGAGCGGACCAATCGGTGTCCTTGCCGGGCTATCAAACCGCGGGGGCCGCGGGGGCCGATGTGCGCGCCAATCTGCCGGACGGTGACGCGCAAATTGCGCCGGGCGACAGGGCCTTGATCCCGACCGGTCTGCAGATGGAGATCCCCGAAGGCTATGAGGTTCAGGTCCGTCCACGCTCCGGCCTGGCGCTAAAACACGGGATCATGCTGGTGAACAGCCCAGGCACGATCGACAGCGACTATCGTGGTCCCGTGGGCATCATCGTGATGAACGCGGGTCAGGAACCCTTTGTGGTGACACATGGGATGCGCATCGCACAGCTTGTTGTCGCCCCCGTTGTTCAGGGTGATTTTTCGATTGCTGGCAGCTTGAGTGAGACCGACCGGGGCGCCGGCGGCTTCGGGTCGACCGGGAGAGGCTGATGCTGCTGGTTTTCATTCTGGCGGCCGCGTTCTGGGCGCTTGGTGCGTCCATGGGGGTGCCACGGACAACCCGCGCCGCCGTGATCGCGGTGCTCTATGTGGGTGTTCTGATCATCCAGGTGACCCTGCCCGCTGGCACCCCACTGCGCATGGCAACAGGGGAAAGCCCCGCCCCCTGGTTGATCCTTGGCGGCTTTGCCTTGCTCATCTTCGGGTATCGTCGCGGTCTGCGCGCTCTGCGTGCCCGCGCAGATAAAAACGAGGCCGCTGCTGAGGCAGTCGCGCCAAAACCGGGATTCAGCGAAACCGAGTTGAACCGATATGCACGGCATATTGTGCTGCGCGAGATCGGCGGCCCCGGCCAGAAGAAGCTGAAAGAGGCGCGGGTTCTGGTGATCGGTGCGGGCGGTCTTGGCGCGCCCGCCCTGCAATATCTGGCGGCCACGGGCGTCGGTACAATCGGGGTCATCGACGATGATCTGGTGGAGAACGCCAATCTGGCCCGGCAGGTGATCCATAAGGATAACGCGATTGGTACGCCGAAAGTATTCTCTGCGCAGGCGGAAATGCTGGCACAGAATCCACATATCGTGGTGCGCCCCTATCACCGACGGCTGACGGATGAGATCGCAGCGGAGCTTTTTGCGGATTACGATCTGGTGCTGGACGGCACCGACAATTTCGACACACGCTATCTGGTCAACCAAACGGCGGTGGCACAGGGCATCCCGCTGATCTCCGGGGCGCTCAGCCAGTGGGAAGGGCAATTGAGCGTTTTTGATCCAAGCGCAGATGCGCCCTGCTACCAATGCGTTTTCCCGCAAGCGCCAGCGCCGGAGTTGGCCCCGTCCTGTGCCGAGGCCGGTGTCCTGAGCCCATTGCCCGGTGTTGTCGGGGCGATGATGGCCGCAGAGGCGGTCAAAATCATCACCGGCGCGGGCACGGCCTTGCGGGGTCAGATGGTGATTTATGATGCGCTCTACGGTGAAAGCCGGACCATTGCGATCACCCGCCGCGCGGACTGCCCGACCTGCGGCGGTGCCGAGGCGCAGACCGGATAAGCGCGTTCACGGCCAGTGTGACACCACTGCGGGTTGTGCATCCTGTGGTGCAGACCTAGCTTGTCAGGCAAAGGAGAGCCGCCATGACCAACCCATTGCTCCAGGACTGGAACACCCCTTTTCAGATCGCGCCTTTTGATCAGATCAAGGACGAGGATTTCGCGCCCGCTATGGAGGAGGCGCTGGCACAGCACCGTGTAGAAATTAATGCCATCGCAGGTGCGGATGAGCCCGCCAGCTTTGCCAATACGGTTGAGGCGCTGGAAGCTGCGGGCAAAGCGCTGGACAAGGTGTTGGGCGCGTTCTTCACCGTCGCGGGGGCCGACAGCAACCCCGCCCGCGAAGAGCTGCAACGGCAATTCTCTCCGAAACTGGCGGCGCATTTTTCCGAGATTTCGGGCAACAAGGCGCTTTTTGCGCGGGTGGCGCAGGTTTGGGAAAGCAAAAGCACATTGAATCTCACGGATGAAGAAGAACGGGTTCTGATGCTGACACATCTGGGGTTTGTTCGGGCCGGGGCCGCGCTGACCGGCACGGACGAGGCGCGGATGAAGGAGATCAAGGCGCGGCTGGCCGTTTTGGGCACTGAGTTCACCCAGAACCTGCTCGCGGATGAGCGCGATTGGTTCATGCCGTTGGGTGAGGATGATCTGGACGGCCTGCCGGAATTTGTTGTCAGCGCGGCCCGTGCTGCCGGTGACGAAAAGGACGCGGACGGGCCGGTTGTGACCCTGTCGCGTTCCTTGATTGTGCCGTTTCTGCAGTTCTCGAACCGGCGCGACCTGCGCGAGAAAGCGTTCAACGCCTGGACCGCACGGGGGGCCAACGGTGGGCAAACCGACAACCGTGAAATTGCGACGGAGATTTTGGCCCTGCGCGAGGAGCGTGCCAAGCTTTTGGGGTATGACAGTTTTGCCGCCTACAAGCTGGAACCTGAGATGGCGAAGACACCGGAGGCTGTGCGTGACCTTTTGATGGCGGTCTGGGAGCCCGCGCGCGCCCAAGCTAATGCGGATGCTGAGATCCTGACCCGCATGATGCAGGAAGATGGCGTGAACGGCCCATTGGCCCCCTGGGATTGGCGCTATTACTCGGAAAAACGCCGCGTTGCGGAGCATGATCTGGATGAGGCGGCTCTCAAGCCATATTTCCAACTCGATCGGATGATTGACGCCTCTTTTGCCTGTGCGACGCGGCTCTTTGGTTTGGCGTTCCGGCCGCTGGATGTGCCGCTTTACCACCCGGATTGCCGGGCTTGGGAGGTCACACGCGACGGTGAACATGTGGCGGTTTTCATTGGCGATTACTTCGCGCGCGGCTCGAAGCGGTCCGGTGCCTGGTGTTCTGCGATGCGGTCGCAGGCGAAGTTTCCACAAAAACAGGCGCCAGTCGTGATCAATGTGTGTAATTTCGCCAAGGGCGACCCTGCGTTGTTGTCCTATGACGACGCGCGCACGCTTTTTCACGAGTTTGGTCACGCCTTGCACCAGATGCTGTCGAATGTGACCTATGAAAGCATCTCCGGAACGTCCGTCGCGCGTGATTTCGTGGAATTGCCAAGCCAGCTTTATGAGCACTGGCTCGAAGTGCCACAGGTGCTGTCTGAATTTGCCACCCATGCGGACACCGGCGCGCCAATGCCACAGGAGATGCTGGATAAGGTTCTGGCCGCGGCCACTTACGACATGGGATTCCAAACCGTCGAATATGTGGCCTCTGCGCTGGTCGATCTGGCGTTCCACGATGGCCCTGCGCCCAAGGATCCGATGGCGAAACAGCGCGAGGTGCTGGAGGCGCTGGGGATGCCCGCCGCCATCACGATGCGTCACGCCACGCCGCATTTCGCCCATGTCTTTGCGGGCGACGGGTATTCCAGCGGCTACTACAGCTACATGTGGTCCGAGGTGATGGATGCAGACGCATTCGAGGCCTTTGAGGAGGCGGGTGGGCCGTTTGATCCCGAACGCGCGGCAGCCTTGGAAGAACATATTCTCTCCACTGGTGGCAGCAGGGATGCCGCCGAGCTTTACACCGCGTTTCGCGGGCGTCTGCCGGGCGTTGAGGCCTTGTTGAAAGGGCGGGGCCTGGCGACAGCGTAAGTCAGTAGCCGCTGGTGCGGTCTACCAAATGCAGGAATGGCTCCCCGATTTCACCCCGGCGGATGTTTTCCGCGATCACCTGAGAGGCGGTATGAGGCCGCGTATCCGCCGCAACATGCGGCGTTACGGTGACACCGGGATGGGCCCAGAACGGGTGATCTGCGGGCAGCGGTTCGGTGCGGAAAACGTCCAGCGTTGCCTGCGCGATCTGACCTGTGTTCAACGCATCAATCAGTGCTTGATCGTCAATGAGCGGCCCGCGCCCGGGATTGATGACAAAGGCCCCTTTGGGCAGGTGCGCGATGGCCGCGGCATCAAGGATGTTTTCCGTGGCGGGCGTGTCAGGCAGCAGCAGGATCAGGATTTCGGCCTGAGATAGCGCCAATTCCAGCCCGTCCTCGCCATGATGCATCGCAACACCGGGAATGGATTTTTCGCGCCTGCTCCACCCACGCACTTTGAAACCAAGCGTCAGCAATACCTCTGCCACAGCGCTGCCAAGCGCGCCCATGCCCAGAATGCAGACCGTTCTTTGCGCGGCGAGCGGTGGTGTCCGCGGTGCCCATGCGTGATCGGGATTGACGATGTAGCGGTCCAGCCCCAGATGATAGCGCATCACATGGCCCACAACCCATTCCGTCATGGATTTGGTCATGCCCGGATCAACCATACGTGCCAGCGGGATCTTCAGAGTTGGGTTGTTGACGACGGCTTCGACCCCAGCCCAGAGGTTCAATACGGCCTTGGCCCGCGTGTAGGGTGCGAAATCCTGCAGCGGTGAATTTGGGGCATAGACGATGTAATCGACATCCTCGGGCCGGAAATCGGTGGCCAGTTGAACATCCAGATCCAGCGCGGCAAAGGCGTCGGTTAAGGGCGCGCGGTATGTTTCCCACCTGTCGACATGGGCCGCGAACAAGACGTTAATGGGCATTGGCTACCTCAACCGGTGAACATGGGCGCTTTGCATCAGGCCAAAGGCCAGCATCAGCACCAGCATCGCAGAGCCGCCATAGCTGACCAGCGGCAGCGGGACGCCCACAACCGGCGCCATGCCCATGACCATGGACATATTGACCGCGAAGAACAAAAAGAAGTTCAGCGCGATGCCGAGGGTCAGCAGCGAAGAGAAGCGATCCTTGTTCATCAGAGCAGACCAGACGCAGAAAATGATGATTAGCGCATAGAGCCCCAGCAACCAGACGCCGCCCAGAAACCCGAACTCTTCGGCGAGCGTGGTAAAGATGAAATCGGTGTGTTTTTCAGGCAGAAAGTTCAACCGGCTTTGGGTGCCTTGCATGAACCCGCGCCCGGTCCAGCCGCCCGAACCCAACGCGATTTTGGATTGCGTGATGTGATAGCCCGCGCCCAGCGGGTCGGAACTGGGGTCCAGAAAGGTGTCGATGCGGCGGAACTGGTAATCCTTGATCAATTGCCACGGCGTGCCGCGCGACTGAAAGACCGTCGCGATCAGCCCGATGACGCTGGCCAGGACAGCCGCGAAATAGGCCCAATGCACGCCAGCCAGGAACATCAAACCGCCACCAGCGGCGAGCAGAAGGATGGACGTGCCAAGGTCCGGCTGGCGCAAGACCAGGAATGTGGGGATGATGATGATCAAAACCGGCAGGATGACCCAAAATGGATGGGATGTCTTTTTGACGGGCAGCCAATCGTAATAGGCCGCCAGAAACATCACCAGCGTGATTTTCATCAATTCGGACGGTTGCAGGCGCATGAACCCCAGATCGATCCACCGCTGCGCGCCCATGCCAACGGTGCCGAAAAGTTCAACCGCCACCAGCAGGGCCACTGTGCCGAGATAGGCGATGCCCGCAAGCGACCGCCAAAACCAGATTGGCACCATGGCGACACCGATCATCAGCACAAACCCCATCACGAAACGCTTCATTTGCGGTTCGGCCCACGGGCTGAAAGAACCGCCCGCAACGGAGTAGAGCATCAGGAAACCAGCGCCTGAAATCGATGCCAGCAAAATCGCCACGGGCCAGTTCAGATAGAGTATCTTGCGCAACCCGGTTGGTGCGGTTTTGACGGCATATTCAAGATAGCTCATGCTTGATCCTGCCCCGAAAAGACGGCCTGCGGCTGGATCTGGCGCAGTTTTTCCTGTTGTGCTTCAATGCGTTCGCGATCTTTGGCGGGATAGGCTTCGAGTGGCGGTGGCCCACCGGCCAACGCCTGGAGCGTGATGTCACGCGCGATGGGGGCTGCTGCCTTCGACCCGCCGCCGCCGTGTTCCACAACAACCGCGACCGCATATTTCGGGGTCTCCACCGGTGCGAAATTCACAAAAAGCGCATGATCGCGGCGTTCCCATGGCAGGTCCTCGTTGCGGATCACGCCCGCGCGGCGTTCTGCTGCGGTGATGTTGCGCACCTGGCTGGTGCCGGTCTTGCCCGCCATGCGCATCGTGTCGTCAATGATGCGTGATCCGTAAGCCGTGCCCCGACGGTCATTGACCACCGCATTCATCGCGCGCCGCATCTTGCGCAGGTTGTTTTCGTTCATCCCGAGGTTTTCGCCACCGCGTTCGGGGGTTTCGACGCCATCGACAGATTTAATCAGCCGCGGTTCGACCGACCGACCCGTGGCCAGTCGTGCGCTCATCACGGCCAATTGCAGTGGCGAGGCCAGCATGAAGCCCTGTCCGATCGAGACGTTGACCGTGTCGCCGACCCGCCAGCTTTGTCCGTAGGTCGAGGATTTCCACTCCATCGTGGGCGCCAGGCCCTGCGCCACCGCAGACATGGGCACATCGTGCTTGATGCCCAGCCCAAACCGTTTCGCCATTGCGGAAATCTTTTCAATCCCAATTTTGACGGCAAGATCATAGTAGTAAACGTCGCAGGACCGCTTCAGCGAGGTTTGCAGATCCACCCACCCGTGGCCCGCGCGTTTCCAACAGTGGAACCTGCGGCCCGACACCGTGAGGTGCCCCGGGCAGTACACGGTTTCATCCGGGCCGATCAGCCCTGCCTCAAGGGCCGCCATCGCCGTCATCATCTTGAAGGTGGATCCGGGCGGGTAGAGACCCTGCACCGTTTTACTGGCCAGGGGGCGGTATTTGTTTCCGGTTAGGGTGTTGTAATCCTTGACGGAAATGCCGCGCACAAAAAGGTTGGGATCAAAGGTCGGCGCCGAGGCGCAGGCGACCACATCGCCGTTGTCGCAGTCGATCACCACGGCGCTGGCGCTCTCTTCGCTCAGCCGTGCCTGGACATACCCCTGCAGATTGGCATCGATGGTCAGCTGCAAGTCCGATCCGGGCGTGCCTTCGCGGCGGTCCAGCTCGCGCATGACGCGCCCCGCTGCGTTGACCTCGACGCGTTTCGCACCTGCCTTGCCACGCAGCAAAGGTTCCAGTTTGGTCTCGACCCCCACTTTTCCGATCTGAAACCGCGGAATGCGCAGCACCGGTTCAGGGTCCTCGATCTTTTCAAGGTCATAGTCAGACACGGGGCCAACATACCCCAAGACATGCGCAAAATCAGAGCCCTGCGGGTAAACACGGCTCAACCCGACCTCAGGCGTGACGCCGGGCAGGGCGGGCGCATTGACCGAAACGCGGCTGATGTCGTCCCAACTGACATCCTCGGCAATGGTAACCGGCAGGAAGGAGGGGGAGCGCTTCAACTCCAGCTTGGTCCGTTCGAGTGTCTCTGCGTCCAAGGGGACAATCGTGGAGAGCTTTTCCAGGACCGCATCGGTATCACCTGCGTCCTCCCGCACAATAACGATGCGGTAAGAAGGCGCGTTCTGGGCCAGCCGCACGCCGTTGCGGTCGAACACCTCCCCGCGCGAGGGCGGGATCAGACGGACGTTGATGCGGTTTTCTTCAGCCAGCAGGCGGAATTGATCGGCCTGATCCACCTGCAAAAAGCGCATGCGCGCCGCCAGGCCGCCAATAAACAGCAACTGCGCGCCACCCAAGAGGGCCGCGCGCCGCGAAATGCGGCGGTGACTGTAATCTGTTTCTGCGCGGGTTTTTTTCATTTCCAGCCTCCGGCAGGGACATCAGGATGGGTCACGCGCGCCCTCCCGATGCATCAAGGTCACCCGGTGTCGTTTTGCGCACCCCCATCAGGCCATGGGTGATTGCGACAACCAGTGGGTAAAACAACATTGTCATCACCGTCTCGAAGACCGTCAAGCCAAAGGGTGGCAATTCCACCAGTGTGATGATCAAACCCGCACGATAGCCGACCGTTATGCCTGCGATCAGGATGCAAACGCTCAGCCATTCGCTGGCAAACCCGGTGTCGCGCAGCCCGCGGGCGCGCCCTTTCAGGCTTTCACAGGCCAAAAGGGCCAGAACGGCCCAGAGCCCGGGGGGGCGTTGCAACAACAGGTCTGCCAGCAGAAACATGAGGGCGAGCAAGACGGATGGCACATATTCCGGGCGCCGCAGTGACCAGGCGAAGGCGAAGGCCAGCAGCAGATCCGGCCCCACCCACCTGCGGGGGGTGGTCTCCAGCGGCAGCAGGTGGAAAAACAAAATGATACAGACCAGCATGGCAAAGCCCAACCGCATGGTCCACAAACGTGTCAGGGGCAACCCGGTCACTGGCTCACCTCGTCCTGCGCGATTTGAGGTTGTGGCGGGAGCTGCGGCCCGATGATCCGCGCCGTGTCAGAAACGGGATCGGTTCCATGATGGCGTAGGACGCGAAGGAATTCGAGGCGCTGATAGTCTGCGGCGAGCCTGACGCGCAATTTCCCGCTGGGGTCCGCCGCCACCTGGCCGATGAGCAATCCCGCCGGAAAGACACCGCCGTCCCCGGAGCTGATAACCCGGTGCCCCGGGCGCACCACATCGCTGTCTTCCAGAAACTCAATCGGGGGCGCTGCGGAGTTGTCACCCGAGACGATGACACGCTGACCTGAGGGTTGAATGACTGCCGGAATGCGGCTGGAGGCATCGGTGAGCAGGATCACCCGGGCGGTGTTCTGGCCCACGCCGGAAATGCGGCCCACAACCCCAATCCCGTCCATGGTCGCCCAGCCGTCAACAATGCCGTCGCGGGCGCCGACGTTCAGCAGGACGGACTGGCGGAAGGGCGAGCCGCTATCGGCCAGGACCACGCCGGTGATATAGGTCAGCCGCGGGTCGAGCCGGACATTGTTGAGATCCAGCAGCCGAGCGTTTTCCTGTTCCAGCTGAAGCGCGGCCTCTTTCCAAGCCTGCATCCGGCGCAGCTCTGACCGTAATTCGCTATTTTGCTCGGCAAGCCTCTGATAACTCTGGAAATCCTTCAGCAGGTTGATGGTGCCAGTCACCGGGGCCATCGCCCAATCGAGGCCCGGCACAAAGCGATCGGTTACCTGCGCCCGAAACCGCTCCACCCGGGGGCTGTCAATGCGCCAGACCAGAAATATTCCGAGCAGACACAGCACCAGAACACCCAGCAGCAACCGGCGAACAGGGCCGGTGTAGTCGCTGCTGTTAGATCGGTCCTTTGCCATTCTCGCTGTCTCCTGCCCTCGAACAGGCAGGGCAAACCTGCCGCTGATGAGGGTGCTATCCCGTGCCGCGTTCAGCTATCGTAATCAATGGCGTGCCGTAGTTGCTTTTCAAACTCAAGCGCTTTGCCCGTTCCCAGAGCCACACAATTGAGCGACTCGTCCGCAATCGACACCGCAAGACCCGTCTGTTCGCGCAGCGCCAGATCCAGATCGCCCAGCAGCGCGCCGCCGCCCGTGAGCATCACACCGCGATCCACGATGTCAGCGGCCAGATCGGGCGGCGTTGTTTCCAGTGCGGTCATCACCGCTTCGCAGATTTGTTGCACCGGTTCGGCCAGGGCTTCGGCAATTTGCGCCTGCGTAACTTCGATCTCTTTCGGCACGCCGTTCAGCAAGTCGCGGCCTCGGATTTGCATCGAGGTGCCGCGCCCGTCGTCGGGCATCCGCGCGGTGCCGATGGATGTTTTCACGCGTTCAGCGGTGGTTTCACCGACCAGAAGGTTCTGCTGACGGCGCAGGTAGCTGATGATGGCCTCGTCCATCCGGTCCCCGCCGACGCGCACGGAGCGCGCATAAACGATGTCGCCGAGGCTCAGCACCGCCACCTCGGTCGTGCCGCCACCGATGTCGACCACCATGTTGCCCGTGGGATCGGTGATCGGCATGCCCGCGCCAATGGCCGCCGCGATGGGTTCGGCGATCAGGCCCGCGCGGCGCGCCCCGGCGCTGAGCACCGATTGCCGGATCGCACGTTTCTCAACCGGGGTGGCGCCGTGCGGGACACAGACGATGATCTTGGGCTTGGAGAAGGTCGAGCGCTTGTGCACCTTGCGGATGAAGTGCTTGATCATCTCTTCGGCGGTGTCGAAATCGGCGATCACGCCTTCTCGCATGGGCCGAATGGCTTCGATGCTGCCGGGCGTACGCCCCAACATCAGCTTGGCGTCTTCGCCCACCGCCAGCACCTTTTTCACGCCGTCCTTGACATGATAGGCGACCACAGAAGGTTCCGACAGGATCACCCCGCGGCCTTTTACATAGACCAGCGTATTGGCCGTTCCGAGGTCGATGGCCATGTCCGATGAAAACAGCCCACGAATTTTATCAAACATTGCGATTAACCTTGCCCGAATTTCTCTTGGCCCGCGCTTTTCCAAGGCAGGCTTTCCTGTCTTATAGGCTTAGGCGCTAAAGGGTGAAAGGGGCGTTAACGTTGATCGTGGCGACATGTTGCTTTTTCGAATCTTTTATGATTCCGGTCTGATCGTCACATCTCTCATAAACCTGAAGCGATGCAGTCAATGCGGTTCAGTGACAACCGATCCCGATTGCATCGCAAAACGTGGATTACATCCAATGACAAACCGAAAAATGACCCTGCTCGCTGTTTTGGCTGGGTTGACTGCTTGCGCGCCTGTTGACGCTCCGCCAAAGGCGCCCGCGTCGACGCCTCCCGGACCTGATGCGCGACCTACCCTGCCAGCCGAATTGCCTGCCGCAAGGGTCACAAACCTGCCGTCCTATACTTATACGTCGCGGAAATTCCGAAATACTGGCGTTCCCAAGAGTGAACGGGATGCGGCGAACCTGGCTCCGGAAGTGGGGGATAAGACATTCAAGCCAGCGGAGATGAAAATCATTCAGATTGATGACTACCGCATCGGCCTTAAACACGTGCGGTCCGACATATACGACTTCATTGTTGTTCAGCATCGCGGTGCAGATACCTTTGGTGCCGGGAACCGCGGCAATCCATGGCACTATGTCGCGCCGCCCTATGTTGAAGCGGCGACTGATTGCGACATATCCGATTCCTATTTCAGGCGCGGCGGTGGTCTGCCCGCTTCAAGAATCTTTGTTCTGGATTGCTAGAGCTTCCTAGAGCCCGTCCGACGAACCGTTAGGGCAATGCCCAGCGGTCCGTCGTCTAAATGAGCCTCAGCTTACGTCTTTATAGCTGATCTCGCGTTTGTCCTTGCCGCCCTTTTCGCGACGGACGAGCAGCCGATTGAGCGCGTGGATATAGGCCAGCGCCGAGGCGACAACGGTATCGGTATTGGCCGACTGGCCGGTCACGATGCGCCCGTCTTCTTCCATGCGTACGGATACCGTCGCCTGTGCGTCAGTTCCTTCAGTGACGGCGTGCACCTGGTAAAGCTGCAGGCGCGCGGTATGCGGCACCAGGGCCTTGATGGCATTGAACGACGCATCGACGGGGCCATCGCCGGTTTGCGCGGTCGAATGCGTGTCGCCGTCGATCTCCATCACCAGATCGGCCTGTTGCGGCCCGTCCGTGCCACAGATCACCTTCAGCGACTTGAGCTTCAACCGGTCGTTTTCCGGATCTGAAGATGTGCGCATCAGCGCGATCAGGTCATCGTCGTAGATTTCCTTCTTGCGGTCCGCCAACTCCTTGAAGCGCACAAACACGTCCTTGAGCTGGTTGTCGCCCAATTCAAACCCGAGGTCTTCAAGCTTTGACCGCAACGCCGCGCGCCCCGAATGTTTGCCCATCACCAGGTTCGTTTCAGACAGCCCCACGTCCTCGGGGCGCATGATCTCGAAGGTCTCCGCGTTTTTCAGCATGCCGTCTTGATGAATGCCGGATTCATGGGCAAAGGCGTTCTTGCCGACAATCGCCTTGTTGAACTGCACCGGGAACCCGGAGACGGTCGCGACGCGGCGGGAGATGTTCATGATCTTGGTGCTGTCGATGCCGGTCTGGTAGGGCATGATGTCGTTGCGCACCTTCATCGCCATGACGACTTCTTCAAGCGCTGTGTTGCCCGCACGTTCCCCCAGGCCATTGATCGTGCACTCAATCTGGCGCGCCCCCGCTTCGACGGCGGCGAGGCTGTTGGCCGTCGCCATGCCGAGATCGTTGTGGCAATGGGTGGCAAATGTAATCTCATCCGCGCCCGGCACACGCCGCAGCAACATGGCGATCAGCTCTGCACTTTCGCGCGGCGCCGTATAACCGACCGTATCGGGGATATTGATTGTCGTGGCGCCGGCCTTGATGGCAATCTCGACCACCCGGCAAAGGTAATCCTCTTCCGTACGTGTCGCATCCATCGGCGACCACTGCACATTGTCGCAGAGATTGCGCGCATGGGTCACCGTTTCATGAATGCGATCCGCCATCTGATCCATATCGAGGTTGGGAATGGCGCGGTGCAGAGGCGAGGTGCCGATAAACGTATGAATACGTGGACGGCGCGCGTGTTTCACCGCTTCCCAACACCGATCGATATCGCCGAATTGCGCGCGGGCAAGCCCGCAGATCACCGATGTCTGCGCCATCTTGGCAATCTCGGAAACGGCGGCGAAATCGCCTTCGGAAGCAATGGGGAAACCGGCTTCGATGATGTCGACGCCCATCTCGTCCAGGAGCCCGGCGATTTCGAGCTTTTCGGCATGGGTCATGGTCGCACCCGGGGATTGTTCGCCATCGCGCAACGTGGTGTCAAAAATCAGGACGCGGTCCTGTTTGGATTTATCTGTCATGTCTGGTTCTTTCGATTTTCTGCTGTTTTTGCCTGGCGCGCTGCACATCCCTCTGAGCGGGCGCGCCGAAGGGCACGCTCAGAGGCGGGTTAGCAGCAGAGCGGCGGCAGGGCGCAAAAAGGTGCGCGGGCAGGGTGCGATATGTGAAATCGGTGCCATGCGCCCGTTTATACCGCCCCTTGCGTAAATGGGAAGGTGGTTTTTTTGGCATTTGCAATCCGCGGCCCTCCGCTCGGACTTGAAGCAGGGCCGCCCTCTTCTAAGTCGCTCAGGATGAATAGAGTTTTGATTATCGGGGCCTCCGGTGGCATTGGCAGTGCGGTGGCAGCGACCTGCCGCCTGCGCGGCGATGAGGTGGTGACATTATCGCGGTCGGAAGATGGGTTCGACATCACGGATGAGCCGTCTGTTTCCGCGCATCTGGAGGCGGTTCAGGGGGTGTTCGACCTTGTGCTGGTTGCAACCGGTGCCCTTGAAATTGGGGGCGCGGCCCCCGAGAAATCCATCAAGTCAGTCACTGCAAAGGCGATGATGGATCAGTTTGCGCTCAATGCGCTGGGGCCTGCATTGGTGCTGCGCCATGCGGCGGCTTTGTTGCCGCGCGACAGGCCTGCCGTGATGGCCGTGCTGTCGGCGCGGGTGGGGTCCATCGGGGACAATCGGATTGGCGGATGGGTCAGCTACCGCAGCGCCAAGGCGGCGGTGAACCAGATCGTCCATACCACCGCCATTGAGCTGACACGCACGCATAAACACTCGATTTGCGTGGCCCTTCATCCGGGCACGGTCGCCACGCCTTTCACCGAGAAATATCTGGGCCGGCACCCTTCCGTGCCTGCTGAGGAAGCGGCTGAAAACCTATTGCGGGTGATCAGCGGCCTGAGCCCCGATCAGACCGGCGGGTTTTATGATTGGGCGGGTAAGGAGGTGCCGTGGTGAGCCGTCTGGTGCTGGTGTTGGGCGACCAGTTGAGCATGGGGTTGAGCGCGCTTCGTCAGGCGGACCGGGACAGCGATATTGTTGTCATGGCTGAGGTCGCAGAAGAGACCGCATATGTGAAGCATCACCCCAAGAAGATCGCCCTGATTTTCGCTGCGATGCGCAAGTTTGCCGCGCGGCTGCGCGAGGACGGTTGGGACGTCCGCTATGCGCAGCTGGACGACACGCAGAACGCAGGCTCCATCGTTGGCGAATTGCTGCGGCGGGCCGAGGAGACCGGCGCATCGGAAGTGCTGGTCACCGAACCCGGCGAGTGGCGGTTGATCGACAAGCTCAAACACGCACCGATTAAGACCCATATCCTGCCGGATGACCGTTTCATCGCCTCACATCAGGAGTTTGAAGACTGGGCGCAGGGGCGCAAACAATTGCGGATGGAGTATTTCTATCGCGAGATGCGGCGCAAGACGGGGTTGCTGATGCAGGGCGCCGACCCGGTCGAAGGCAAGTGGAATTTCGATCATGACAACCGCAAACCCGCGCCGGATGAGGTGGATTTCAAAGGCCCCATGGAATTCCAGCCAGATGAGACGGTGGAGGAGGTGCTCGACCTGGTCGAGGCGCGGTTTGACGGGCATTTTGGCCAGCTACGACCCTTCTGGTTTGCGACCACCGAGGGGGAGGCCCGCCGGGCGCTGGCGCATTTCATCTCCAATGCTCTGCCGAAATTTGGTGATTATCAGGATGCGATGCTGGCGGAGAACCGGTTCCTGTATCACGCGGTGATTTCGGCCTATATCAACATCGGTCTGCTGGACCCGCTGGAGGTCTGTGAGAAAGTCGCAGCGGCTTATGCCGCGGGTGACGTGCCGATCAATGCCGCCGAAGGGTTCATCCGGCAGATCATCGGCTGGCGTGAATACATGCGTGGCATCTATTTCCTGGAAGGACCTGACTATCCGGCGCGCAATGAATTGGGGCACGACCGCGATCTGCCGGATCTGTTCTGGGGGGCTGAGACGCAGATGCAGTGCCTGTCGAAAGCGGTGGCGCAGACACGCGATGAAGCCTACGCACACCACATCCAGCGCCTGATGGTCACGGGAAATTTCGCGCTTCTGGCTGGTATTGATCCGGGGCAAGTGCATGAATGGTATCTGGCGGTCTATATGGACGCGTTTGAATGGGTGGAAGCGCCCAACACCGTTGGCATGAGCCAGTTTGCCGATGGTGGGATCATCGCGTCGAAACCCTATGTGAGCAGCGGCGCCTACATCAACCGGATGTCTGACTACTGCAAAGGCTGCGCCTATAGCGTGTCGAAGAAAACGGGGGAGGGTGCGTGCCCGTTCAACCTGCTCTACTGGCACTTTCTGGATCGCCACCGGGACCGTTTCAAGAGCAATGCGCGCATGGGCAACATGTACCGCACCTGGGACCGGATGGACGCGGACCGGCGCGAGACCGTGCTCGCGGAAGCGGAAGGTTTTCTGAAACGCCTGGAGGCGGGCGAAACCATCTGAACGGGGCGCGCGGTCGGATATTGGCCCAGGCGCGCCGAAGCGAGGTTAACGTCCGCGTCTCATGGCAAAAGCGACGTCGGTATCACGTCGGTGCGGGTGTCGGTATCGGGTGAGGTCAACGAAGCGTGCTTAACTCTTTCGAAGCGCGTATGAGGCATCGCTTGGGCGTTCCCGGCGTCGTAGTCGATCTCAGGGCGGTCCTGTCAACAACCCTCAGTTGAGAAAATTCGGAATCCGTGCTAATTCTCATTCTTTTTGGGATTTTGAACATGAGCATTGCAGAGCTATTGGCGACTATTAGTCAGACAGAAGCCGGAATGGCCCTCTTTTCAGCGGGGCTTGGCGGCGTTTCGATCATGGTATCCAACCTTTACGGAGGCGCGAAGACGCGCCTTGAACGAAAGCGAACGGCCAAGCTGCAGGATCAATTTGACGGATTACTGGACTCCGTCGGTGGCCAGAGGGTCAGCGCCATCAGATCGTCCCTGCTCATGATAAAGACCTTCGATACATTTGCGGACAGCGTCTCGAAGGGGGAGAGAAAACAGGTGTCGCTGGTGTCGGCAGGCGGCGGGGCGGTGTTGGTGTTTTTGGGGCTGATCGTTCGGGGGCCGTCACCCACAGAAGACGGGGGTGGGTCAGACGGCCAGTCGTGGACGCCGCTCGTGCTGAAGACGGCTGATGCGTGGTTGCAGAGCGACGTTGTCCTTCCGCTGCTTGCCATTGCCTTGGTGTTTGTGCTCCTCACCCAGGTCAGCGGTGGATTGTACCTTTGGTTCTCGGGCAGAGTGAGGGAGCAGCTTGACGTATTCTTGCCAGCCGACGTCGATCCGGCGAACGACTTCCTCAGCGACCTGCGCAAGCTCAAAAAAGACAAGATGAGCTACAAGCAGGCCAAGATCGATGTCGAATGCCGATTGATGGCCAGCATGATCGAGGTGATGGAATCGGAAAGTGTGCGCAGCAGACTGGCGCCCAAACGCTTTGTCGGCGCTGCCCCGAAAAATCCCGAGGAACCTTCCGAATGGGAAGAGCGCGCTAGCAAGATCGTGGATCAATTCCCCGCGCTAGACGAGGTCCGTGCGCACCTGGCCGACATCGAGAAGAAAATGCACGGCCGCACGGACGGCCAATCCACTTTTGGCATTGCCACCAAGCGGGCCTTTCACAAGCTCTATTTTGATTCAGATGGCATGTTTGCGTGGTCGGAGACCTTGTTACGTGAGGATGTCATGGCTCCGATAGAGGAGTTTGAACGAAAAAGCCTTTGGAAGCGGGGATGGTTGAAACTCACCGGGCGGGCCCCGTCCAGTGAAGACCGCAAGCGATTGGAACAGCAACGCATCAACCTGGATCTGAGGCCGGGACAGGCAAAGGATGCGGCTGTGCCCGAGACGGAGGCGTCCAGAGAGACGCTGAAGAAAGCCGGGGCACCACGATCTTCAGGTCTCGATACGCGAGAGTAGGTGGTTTGGCAGATGCGGGCGCGCGTATGTCAGCCGCCGTCGGTCAGTGCACCGTTTTCCCAGTCGCCCGTCGCTTCTTCGCCGGTGGCATAGCGCATGGTGCCGGTGCCCTGGCGTTTGCCCGCCTTGAACGTCCCCTCGTATACGTCGCCATTGGCATAGGTGGCGATGCCCTGGCCCTCGATCTCGCCGTTTTGCCATGCGCCTTCATAGACAAAACCGCTGGGCATGGTGATCTTGCCGATGCCGTGGCGCTGCCCATTCTCAAAAGACCCGACATAGATTGTGCCATCTGGGTAGGTCGCAGTGCCCTCGCCCTGGCGCTGACCGTCGACCCAGTTGCCGTCGTATTTGTACCCATCCGCGTAGGTCATGACGCCCTGACCGTGGTTGCGGGCGTTGCGAAATTCACCCTCATAGACCACGCCATTGGTATAGGTCGCCTTGCCGGTGCCATCGATCACGCCGGTTTTCCACGCCCCTTCATAGGTCGAGCCATCCGGGTAGGTGATCAGACCTTCGCCATCGGCCAGCCCATCGGAAAACGCACCGATATAGACCGAGCCATCGGGATAGGTCACGCGGCCCTGTCCCTCGATCTCGCCCGCGACCCAGGAGCCGGTGTAGGTGTATCCGTCCTGTGCCGTAAAGGTACCCTGACCTTCGCGCAGGTCATTGGTAAACTCGCCCTCATAGGTGTCACCATTGGCGTAGATCACCTTGCCGACGCCTTCGCGCCGGCCACTGGACAGCTGACCTTCGTAGACATCGCCATTGGCCTGCGTCAGCTTGCCGGTGCCGTCGATCTGCCCATCCCGCCAAAGCCCGACATAGATCAGCCCGTCCGGCATCGTCAGCGTGCCCTCACCCGCGCGTTTGCCCGCACGGATTGCCCCTTCATAGACCGCGCCGTCGGGATAGGTAATGGTCCCGATACCCTCTTTGACACCATCTATCCAGTCGCCTTTGTACTCATAGCCGCCGGGGCTCTGCATGGTGCCCTTGCCATGATGCTTGGCATTGCGGAACTGACCTTCGTAACGCACGCCATTGGCATAAAGCGCGATGCCCGATCCCATGATCGCACCCGACTGCCATTCACCCTCGTAGGTACCACCGTCAGCAAAGGTGATCTTGCCGAACCCGTCCGGTTTGCCCTTGGCAAAAATCCCCTCGTAGACCGACCCGTTGGGAAAGCGCGCGATGCCTTCGCCCTTGATCTCACCATCCATCCACTGGCCGGTGTATTCGTACCCGTTCGGTAGCTTGTAGGTGCCGGTGCCGTGCTGGACCCCGCCGCGGAACGTACCTTCGTACACACCACCATCGTCATATTGTTTGGTGAGCACCTGCCCGTCCTGCGCCAAAAGTGGTGCAGGAAGGAAGGCAAGGCAAAAGATCAGGCGTCGAATGAACATGAGTACCCTTGGGTTTGTCTTTGCGAATAAACACATGGCCGAACCCCCGAACGGCCCTTTCCGGAACTTAGGCAAAGGGCGCTCCGGGGGCAACGCTCTTTTGTCGCAATAGGTGGGGATGGGCTTTCCACCAACGCCCAATCTGCTACATCACAGCTATTCAGGCAAAAGGGCCGGGCACATGTCGGATCGTTTTCGTATCACTTTGGGGCAGTTGAACCCGACGGTTGGGGACCTGAAAGGCAACGCGGTTCTGGCGCGCAAAGCCTGGGAAGCGGGGCGCGACGCGGGGGCGCAGCTGGTGGCGTTGCCGGAGATGTTCATCACCGGTTATAACGCGCAGGATCTGGTGATGCGGCGCGCGTTTCAGCTGGATGCCGCACGGGTCATCGAAGAACTGGTGGCCGAATGTGCCGACGGCCCCGCCCTGGCAATTGGCGCGCCCTGGGTGGAGGGCACGAAGCTTTACAACGGCTATCTGATCCTCAAGGGCGGCAAAATCTCAAGCCAGGTGCTGAAACATCATTTGCCGAATGAGACGGTTTTCGACGAGGTGCGTATCTTTGATGCGGGTCCATTGGGTGGCCCTTATTCCGTGGGCAATTCGCGCGTCGGATCGCCGATCTGCGAGGATGCCTGGCATGAGGACGTTGCGGAAACGCTTGCGGAGACAGGCGCGGAATTCCTTTTGGTTCCAAATGGTTCACCCTACTACAGGGGCAAGTTCGAGACCCGGTTGAACCACATGGTCGCGCGGGTCGTCGAGACGGGTTTGCCGGTCATCTACCTCAATATGGTGGGGGGGCAGGATGATCAGGTGTTTGACGGTGCCTCATTTGCGCTCAACCCCGGCGGGGTGTTGGCGGTGCAACTGCCGGTGCTGGAGGAAACGCTTTCGCACATCGATCTGGAGCGCACAGGCGAAGGCTGGCGCGTCGTTGCCGGAGAAAAAGCGGCACATCCCGACGTCTGGGAGCAGGACTACCGCGTTATGGTGACATCGCTACGGGATTATTGCCGCAAAACCGGGTTCGGCAAGGTGTTGCTGGGGTTATCGGGCGGGGTGGACTCCGCGCTCGTGGCGGCCATCGCGGTGGACGCATTGGGTGCCGATAACGTGCGCTGCGTGATGCTGCCTTCTGAATATACTTCCAAAACGTCGCTTGAGGATGCCGAGGCCGTGGCAAAGGCACTGGGCTGCCGGTACGATTATGTTCCGATCTCAGAAGGGCGTGCAGCCATCACCCAAACGCTGGCCCCTTTGTTCGAGGGGCTTGAGCCGGATTTAGCCGAGGAAAACATCCAATCGCGCCTGCGTGGGCTGTTGTTGATGGCGCTGTCGAACAAATTTGGCGAAATGCTGCTGACGACCGGCAATAAATCCGAGGTCGCGGTGGGCTATGCCACCATCTATGGCGACATGGCGGGCGGCTATAATCCGATCAAGGACCTCTATAAGACGCGTGTGTTCGAGACCTGCCGCTGGCGCAATGCCAACCATCGCGACTGGATGATGGGGCCTGCGGGTGAGGTGATCCCGCCGCGGGTCATCGAAAAACCGCCCTCTGCGGAATTACGTGCCGACCAGAAAGACAGCGACAGCCTGCCTGATTACCCCGATCTGGATGCCATGCTGGAGATTCTGGTGGATCAGGCCGGGTCGATCGAGGATTGCGTGGCCGCGGGGTTTGATCGGGATGTCGCCAAGAAGGTCGAGCATCTGATCTATATCTCCGAATACAAACGCTTCCAATCCGCGCCGGGCGCTCGGCTGACCAAAGGGGCGTTCTGGCTGGACCGACGGTACCCGATTGTGAACCGCTGGCGCGATCCATCCTGACGCACCAGGCGCCCTCGATGCTTACGCGGATGTGATTTGTCTGACGTGGCGCGACGCGCCACAGTCCGCTTGAATTTTGAGAGGACAGTTCATGCGATTATTGCCAGTGCTTGGCGTAACCCTTGGCCTTTTTGGCGCGCCTGCTGTGGCGTGCGGCCCGGATACGGATTGCCAGTTGGGCGACCGCCACTACCGCATTGCCATGCCAGAGGGCCACGATGGTGCGACACCCGTCCCGGCGCTGGTTTTCTCCCATGGGTATCGCGGATCGGCTCAGGGCGTGATGCGCAATGGCTCGCTGCGGCGCATGGCCTCAGAGATGGGGGTCGCCTTGATTGCCGTGAAGTCCCAGGACGATGATTGGGTGATCCCGAATGCGCCGCGGCATCTGGACACCGATGGTGCGGTCGAATTCGACTATTTCGATGCGGTGTTGGAGGATGCTACCAATCGTTTTGCCATCGATGCGTCGCGGATCGTGGCCACAGGGTTCAGCGCGGGCGGCATGATGACCTGGAACCTGGCCTGTTCGATGAGCGACCGCTTTGCGGGCTTCATCCCGATCTCGGGCACTTTCTGGCTGGAGCCGCCCGAGACCTGCGCCGGGCCTGTCGCCAGCATCATCCACATCCACGGCACGAGCGACCGGACGGTGCCGCTGAACGGGCGGGTGATCGGCCCTACGAAACAGGGCGAGGTCAGCGCGGCGCTGGAGATGTACCGCGACTACGGCAAGTTCGAACCGCTTGGGCAGGCGACCTATGGCGACCTGGCGTGCACCGAGGAGGACAACCTGGCGGGCGATACGCTGAAATTCTGCCTCTTTGACGGCGGGCATTCATTTCGGACGGAATTCGTCCGTTTCGCCTGGGAGCAGTTTGAGAAAGTGGGGCGGCTCTAAGCCACCGCCCCAACAGAAATCACAGCATCAGTTGGTAGCTGTGCGGCGCATAGGCGAAGCCGTCGCCGCGTTTTTCGACATAGCCGATCCCGGGCCAGGGCATGTGATAGCCGATAAAGGCGGTCTTGTCGGTCGCCATCATGTCGAGAATCCGGCGCCGGGTTGCGGCTGCTGCCGCTTTGTCCATGTCGAATTTCACTTCCCAATCGGGATGCGCGAGCGACCACACATAGTGGTTGGCAAAATCCGCACCGATGACCAGCTGGGTGCCGCCGTCTTCGACCATATAGGTCATGTGCCCGGGCGTGTGCCCAAAGGCCGCCATGGCGGTCAGCCCTGATGCCACATCACCGCCATCCTCAAGGAAGGTAAACTGATCCGCGAAGGGCTCGATCTTGGCCTTGAAGTTGTCGTTATCCGCTGTGGCCCAGGCGTCAAATTCCGCGCGGCCGGTCACGAGACGTGCGTTGCTGTAGGTCGCGGCGCCATCTTCTGTGGTCATACCGCCAATGTGGTCGCCGTGCATATGGGTGATGACCACCGCATCCACCTGATCGGCGGTGTAGCCTGCGGCCTCCAGCGCCGAAGTTGTGCCCGCAGCGGAGAGCCCGGTGTCAAAAAGCACCAGCTCGGACCCGGTGTTCACGACCGTGGGCGTGAAGAAGAACTGCGACACATCGGTGGGCAGATTGGCCTCTGCCGACACCTCGGCGAATGTATCGGCATCCACGTTGAGACCAAAGATATTGTGCGGGCCTTCGACAGCACGGGTGCCCGCAAGCAGCGTGGTGACTTCGAAGCCACCGACTTTGACCCGATTGAACGGGCTCATGCCCACGCCCTGCATCGGCGCTTCGGCGCGGGCGATCCCGGTTGTTGCAGCCGCAAGGGGCAGGGCAGCCGCACCCGCGAGTGCCGCGCGACGGGAGAGGTTGATCTGATCTGACATGATCACTTTCCTTTTGTGTTGGACTCTTCGCAAGATAGTGTGCCGTTGTATCCTGCCCATGTAAAACAGGGACAACCCGATCATTTTTTCGCGAGGAGGACCGATATGACCGACGCGCAAGACGTCCCGCGTTTCCTGAACGACGTGACACCGGAGCGGCGTCATCGCGAAGCCGCGGTCCTGAACGCGTTGTTTCAGGAGGTCACCGGCTGGCAGCCGAGGCTCTGGTCGGGCAGCATTCTGGGCTATGGCACCTATGACTACACCTATGCATCCGGTCGCTCGGGGACCTTTCTTGCGACGGGCTTTTCACCGCGCAAAGCCAGGCTTTCGGTCTACATCATGCCCGGCTACGCCGATTTCGGGCAGATTCTGGCCGATCTGGGCAAACATAAGACCGGAAAATCCTGCCTCTACATCAACAAGCTGGAGGATGTGGACATGCAGGTTCTGAAAACGCTGATCCGGGCCGGTCTCGACGATCTGGCCACCCGCTGGCCGGTGGTGCCGACATGAGGGGATCGCTGGACAATTGCACGCCCCTGTGACACCACGCGCCCCAACAGGAGACACCAGATGACCACCACCCGTTTTGCCCCGTCGCCCACCGGCTACATCCATATCGGCAACCTGCGCACGGCACTGATGAATTACCTCATCGCGCGCAAGGCGGAGGGGACATTCATCCTGCGCATCGACGACACCGATCCGGAACGCTCCAAGGAAGAATATGTTGACGGGATCAAGCAGGATCTGGAATGGCTGGGCCTGCATTGGGACCGAGTCGAGCGGCAATCCGAACGGCTTGATCGCTATGCGGCGGCGGCGGACGAACTGCGCGACAAGGCCCGGTTTTACGAGGCTTTCGAGACGCCCACCGAGCTGGACCTGAAACGCAAGAAACAACTGAACATGGGCAAACCGCCGGTTTATGATCGCGCGGCCCTGGCCCTTTCGGATGCCGAAAAGGAAACGTTGCGGGCAGACCGTGGCAATGGCGTGTGGCGGTTCAAACTGGATCACGAACGGATCGAATGGCACGACGGTATCCTGGGCGATATCTCCATCGATGCCGCCTCTGTTTCCGACCCGGTGCTCATTCGTGGGGACGGTCAGGTGCTTTATACGCTGGCCTCCGTGGTCGACGATACCGAGATGGGGGTGACCCATGTGGTGCGGGGATCCGATCACGTCACCAACACCGCCACGCAAATTCAGATCATCGAAGCGCTCGGTGGCACGGTGCCTTCTTTTGCGCATCACTCGCTGCTGACCGGACCGCAGGGCGAGGCGCTTTCCAAACGTCTGGGCACGCTTGCCTTGCGCGACCTGCGCGAACAAGGCGTCCAGCCCATGGCGCTGCTGAGCCTGATGGCGCGGTTGGGGTCGAGCGACCCGGTAGAGCTGCGTGCGGAGATGGCCGAGCTGATCGACGGCTTTGACATTGGCCGTTTTGGCTCAGCGCCGACAAAATTCGACGTGGAAGATCTCTTCCCGCTGACCGCCCGTCACCTTGCGGGCCTGCCATTGGAGGCCGTGCAGGACACGCTCACCGACGCAGGTGTGCCCGCCGAGAAAGCCGCGCAATTCTGGGCGGTCACCCGCGAAAACATCACGACGCTGAAAGACCTCGCCCCCTGGTGGGTGATGATGCGCGACGGGGCGGAGCCGGAAATTGACGCCGAAGATGCCGAGTTTGTGGCTGAAGCGATGAAACTGCTGCCTGAAGCGCCATTTGACGACCAAACCTGGGCCAGCTGGACGGCGGAGGTCAAAGCGGCCACCGGGCGCAAGGGGCGTGGTCTTTTCATGCCGCTGCGCAAAGCGCTCACCGGGCAGGCGCAGGGGCCGGATATGTCTGCGCTGATGCCGCTCCTGCAAGTGGTCAAGGCGCGGGGATGAGCACACGGCCCGCACGACAGGCTGCGGGCCATGGCTGACGCTCAGGCAAAGTTCCTGACCGGCAATCTTTTTCGCCACATCACCGTGATGGCGATGACCTCCTCCCTGGGGCTCATGGCGATCTTCGCCGTTGATTTCATCGACATGATTTTCATCGCGATGCTGGGCAAGGCCGAATTGGCCGCTGCTGTGGGCTATGCGGCGGCGATTTTGTTTTTCAATACGTCCTTTGGCATTGGCATGGCCATTGCGGCGGGCGCTCTGGTGGCCCGCTCGCTTGGGGCCGGAACCCCGGAGCTGGCTGAAGAGCGTAAGACCCACGCGCTGATCTACGGCGCGGCCTTCGGGATCATGTTCGCCGGTGCGGTCTGGATAAACCTTCCCGCGCTCGTTGCGTTGATCGGCGCGCGTGGTGAGACCGCCGCGCTGGCGCTGTCTTATCTGCAAATCACGGTACCGGGCCTGCCATTTTTGATGGTCGGAATTATGGGGGGCGCAATCCTGCGCGCGCATGGAGATGCGCGTCGTGCGATGATGGCGACCATCTGGGGTGGGCTGGTCAATGCCATTCTCGACCCGATCCTGATTTTCGGACTGGGTCTGGAACTGACCGGGGCGGCCCTTGCATCGGTGTCCGCGCATATTGTGATCGCGATCACGGCCCTTGTGCCCATCATCAAACACTATGGTGGTGTCAGGCGTCCGAAACCCGCTGGCATGGCGCGTGACTTTCTGCCGATTGTGGCGATCGCCTTTCCGGCCATTCTGACCCAACTGGCAACCCCGGTGGGCCAGGCCATCGTCACCCGCACGATGGCCCAATTCGGCGAGGCTGCCGTGGCCGGCATGGCCATTGTCGGGCGGCTGACCCCGCTGTCTTTCGGGATCATATTTGCCCTGTCAGGCGCGGTGGGTCCCATCCTGGGCCAGAATTTCGGAGCCAAGGACCACCAGCGTGTGCGCAAGGGGTTCAACAACGCTGTCCTGTTCACGGGAATCGTTATTGTGCTGGTCTCCACGATCCTCTTTGCGCTGCGGTCGCAGATTGCAGACCTCTTTGATGCGACAGGTGTGACGCGCGATCTCGTATTTCTCTTTTGCGGGCCGCTGTCGCTGCTCTTTTTCTTCAACGGTGTGCTGTTTGTCGGCAATGCCGCTTTCAACAACATGGGCCGCCCGTTCTATTCCACCTTCCTGAATTGGGGGCGCAATACTGTTGGGTTGGTGCCTCTGGTCTTGCTGGGCGCGGGGCTTTTGGGGCCTGCGGGTGTGCTGATCGGCCAGGCCGTGGCCGGGGTGATCTTTGGGGTGATCGCCTGGGCGCTTGCACGGCGGGTCATTGCGCAGGCCATGGCGCGCCCGGAGCCTGTCGAAAAATCAGAATTCGGGCGGCAGGGGCGCCTCATATCGCTGCTTCACCTGCGCCGATAACCGATCCAGATGATCGTCGACCAACGCGGTTTGCGCCTTGGTCAGAACCTGATGGCGGGGGTAGATCGGATCTGCACGGTCGTTGACAATGGGGGTATCCCACCCGTCCGTCGTGTCGAAAAAGGCTTTGACGCCGGTTTCGCCAAAGACCTCATGGAACCCTTGCACAACGACGTCGAGATAGCTAAGCAGGATCATGTGGCTGTCGCGTTCAAGCTGGTGCTCGGGCGCTACCGAATAGATCGCGATATCCGGCTGAAGCGGGTGGTCATGATCCACCGCATGGCTCGCCGCGACACGGGCATATCCGCTTTCCCGCGCATCGAGCGCGGCCCAGTCCGCGCCCGGCACCGCCGCAATCAACCCCTGAATGCTGTGTCCGGGGGCGCGCACGCCGGTCAGCAGCACCACACCGAATCGCGGCGTGGCCACCCAGGCCCTGCGCCAGCCGTTCAATGTGGCCGGGCGCGGGTCCGGGTAGTCATGGCTCTTTGTGTTAACAAGGCTACCGTAGCCAAAGAAATAAGGGTCTTCCATTAGAGTCTCATACCGGATTTTCGCGCAGTCAAACATTATGGTGAGGGCGGCACAAGAGACCTTGACCGATCCGCATACTTGCGCATACCGTCTGCGCACATCCCGCCCGGGAGAACCGGCTGCAAAGCCGGTGCCGAAGGAGCAACCGCCCCGGAAACTCTCAGGCCACCGGACCGTGCGGGACTGCAAAACTCTGGAGAGAGGTGCCCGATGAGGTGCCCGCCGAAGGGATAACGATCTCAGGCGAAAAGACAGAGGGGGCATCGAAGCGTGCAGATCGCACGTGTCAGATGCCGGTGTTTTAATCACACAATGACCGGCGCAAGGGAGAGGCCGGATGAGTGAGTTGCTAAAGACGCCGCTGTTTTCGCTGCATGAAAGCCTGGGCGCGAAAATGGTGCCCTTTGCGGGCTATGCGATGCCGGTGCAATACCCGATGGGCGTGATGCAGGAACACCTGCACACCCGCAGCGGGGCGGGGCTCTTTGATGTGAGCCACATGGGGCAAGTGATCCTGTCCGGTCCGTCCTGGGAGGCGGTGGCCCTGGCGTTTGAGGCGCTGGTGCCAATGGATGTGCTGGGGCTGGCCGATGGGCGTCAGCGCTACGGTCTTTTCACCAATGAGGCCGGGGGCATTGAGGATGACCTGATGTTCGCGCGTCGGGGCGACACGCTTTTTGTGGTGGTGAATGCGGCCTGCAAGGGCGCGGATATGGCGCGGATGCGCGCGGGTCTGCCGGATGAGATTACCGTTGAGGAATTGACGGATCGGGCGCTAATCGCGCTTCAGGGTCCGGGTGCCGCCGACGCGCTGGCCGGTCTGGATGCGCGTGCGGCGGACATGCGTTTCATGGATGTCACCGACCTCACGCTGGGCGGTCATGAGGTCTGGGCGTCACGCTCCGGATATACCGGTGAAGATGGGTATGAGATCTCTGTCGCGGCGCAGGATGCCGACGCCCTGGCGCGAACCCTGCTGGCGCTGGAGGGCGTTGCGCCCATTGGTCTGGGCGCGCGGGATTCTCTGCGGTTGGAAGCAGGCCTCTGTCTCTATGGAAACGACATTGATACCCGTACCGACCCGGTTTCCGCCGGTCTCAGCTGGGCCATTCAGAAGGTGCGGCGGCGCGGCGGGGAGCGTGAGGGTGGCTTTCCGGGCGCTGCGCAGGTTTTGGAGGCGTTCGCAAACGGACCCGACCAGCGCCGTGTCGGGCTGAAACCAGAAGGCCGCGCGCCGATGCGGGCAGGTGTCGAAATTTTCGAAACGGCAGAAGGTGGCGCACCGATTGGTGCCGTGACCTCAGGCGGGTTTGGACCAACCGTAGAGGGCCCGGTTGCCATGGGTTATGTGATGGCCAACCATGCAGTGCACGGCACGCAGCTCTTTGGCGAGGTGCGGGGCAAGCGTTTGCCGGTCGAGGTGGTCAAACTGCCGTTTGTTCCGGCCAATTTCAAACGATGATCAACAGGAGATGAAGCAATGAAATTCACCGAAGAGCACGAGTGGCTGCGCGAAGAAGACGGGGTCATGGTTGTGGGCATCACCATCCACGCAGCCGAGCAGCTGGGTGATGTCGTGTTTGTGGAACTGCCCGAAGAAGGCACCACGGTCAGCAAGGATGATGAGGTTGTGGTGATCGAATCCGTCAAGGCGGCCAGTGATATTCTGGCGCCCGTGGATGGCGAGATTGTCGAGGTGAATGCGGCGCTGACGGATAACCCGGCCATGGTGAATGACGACCCGCAGGGCGAGGCGTGGTTTTTCAAGATGTCGGTGAGCGATGCCAGCCAGATGGACGAATTCATGGATGAAGCGGGCTATCAGAAGTTCATCGCGTAGGCGCGTGGTGAGAGGGCCGGAGCCTCCGGCGGGGATATTTTAGGCCAGAAGAAACCTGCGTGTCAGGGAAGGGAGCCAAGCCATGGTGTATAAGCCGACCGAATACTTGCCATACGATTTTGCCAACAGGCGGCACATCGGGCCGTCGCCCTCCGAGATGGCGGAGATGCTGGGGGTTGTGGGCGCCGAGACGCTGGACGCGCTGATGGATGATACCTTGCCGCCCGCGATCCGGCAGAAGGACCCGTTGGACTTTGGCAAGGCGATGTCGGAGCGCGAGGTGCTGGAGCATATGCGCAAGACGGGTGCGCAGAACAAGGTGCTCACGTCGCTGATCGGGCAGGGCTATCACGGTACGGTCACACCCCCTGCGATCCAGCGGAATATCCTGGAGAACCCGGCATGGTACACCGCCTACACACCGTATCAGCCTGAGATTTCACAGGGGCGACTGGAGGCGCTGTTGAATTTCCAGACCATGGTCACGGATCTGACCGGGCTGGAGATCGCCAATGCGTCCTTGCTGGATGAGGCAACAGCCTGTGCCGAGGCGATGACGATGGCGCAGCGCGTGGCAAAGTCCAAAGCGAAGGCGTTTTTCGTGGATCGCGATTGCCATCCGCAAAACATCGCGGTGATAAAAACGCGGGCGGCCCCCCTGGCGATCGAAGTGATTGTCGGAAAGCCCTCCAGGATGGACGCCACGGCGGTCTTTGGTGCGATCTTCCAGTATCCCGGCACCTACGGCCATGTGCACGACTTCACGGATCACATGGCGGCATTGCATGCAGCGGGGGCAATCGGGATCGTTTCCGCGGACCCGCTGGCGTTGACGCTGCTGAAAGAGCCCGGCGCGATGGGGGCGGATATCGCTGTGGGCTCGACGCAACGGTTTGGTGTGCCGGAAGGATATGGCGGACCGCACGCGGCCTATATGGCCTGTCGGGATGCTTATAAACGCGCCATGCCCGGTCGGATTGTGGGCGTTTCCGTGGATAGCAAGGGGAACCGCGCGTATCGGCTGTCGCTGCAGACACGGGAGCAACATATTCGGCGGGAGAAGGCGACCTCGAATGTCTGTACCGCGCAGGCTTTGCTGGCGGTGATGGCGTCGATGTATGCCGTTTTCCATGGGCCGGAGGGGCTGAAAGCGATTGCGCAGCGCATCCACCGCAAAACCGTGCGGTTGGCTAAAGGGTTGGAGGCTGCGGGCTTTAAGGTCGATCCGCGCGCTTGTTTCGACACGATTACCGTGGATGTGGGGCCCTTGCAGTCGGCGGTTCTGAAATCGGCGGTGGATGAGGGGATCAACCTGCGCCGTGTTGGCGAAACCCGCGTTGGGATCACACTGGATGAGCGCTGCAAGCCGGCGACGGTGGAGGCCGTCTGGCGGGCCTTTGGGGTGGTGCGCGAGGACAAAGATTTCAAGCCGGACTACCGGTTTCCTGAGGAAATGCTGCGCAGCTCGGGTTTCCTGACCCATCCGATTTTCCACATGAACCGGGCAGAGACCGAGATGATGCGCTATATGCGGCGGCTGGCGGATCGTGATTTGGCGCTGGACCGGGCGATGATCCCGCTGGGGTCTTGTACGATGAAGCTGAATTCTGCCGCCGAGATGATGCCCGTGAGCTGGCGCGAGTTTTCCCTTATCCATCCCTACGCACCCGCTGATCAGGCCAAGGGGTACAAGATCATGATCGACGATCTGAGTGCCAAGCTCTGTGACATCACAGGGTATGATGCGATCTCCATGCAGCCCAATTCCGGGGCTCAGGGGGAATATGCGGGGCTGCTGACAATCGCCGGATATCATCGCAGTCAGGGCGAGGCGCACCGCAACATCTGCCTCATCCCCATGAGTGCACATGGGACAAATCCGGCCTCGGCGCAGATGGTCGGGTGGAAAGTGGTTGTGGTGAAATCTGCTGACAATGGCGACATTGACCTTGAAGATTTCCGCAGCAAGGCGGCGCAGCACAGTGAGAACCTTGCTGCCTGCATGATCACCTATCCCTCCACCCATGGCGTTTTCGAAGAGACGGTCACCGAAGTTACCAAGATCACCCATGATCATGGCGGTCAGGTCTATATCGACGGCGCCAATATGAATGCGATGGTCGGCCTTAGCCGGCCGGGCGATCTGGGTGGGGATGTGAGCCACCTGAACCTGCACAAGACCTTCTGCATCCCGCATGGCGGCGGTGGTCCCGGGATGGGGCCGATCGGGGTGAAATCGCATCTTGTCCCGCATTTGCCCGGCTCTCCAACAGAGGGCGAGGGCGCTGTTTCGGCGGCACCCTTCGGGTCACCCTCCTTGCTGCCCATCAGCTGGGCTTACTGTTTGATGATGGGCGGGGATGGTCTGACCCAGGCGACCCGGGTTGCGATCCTGAATGCCAATTACATCGCCAAGCGGCTCGAAGGTGCATTCGACGTTCTCTACAAGGGGCCGTCCGGGCGCGTGGCGCATGAATGCATCATCGATGTGCGCCCGTTTGAGGCCAGTGCCCATGTGACCGTCGAAGACATCGCCAAACGCCTGATCGACTGCGGCTTTCACGCGCCAACAATGAGTTGGCCGGTGGCGGGCACGCTGATGGTCGAACCGACGGAAAGCGAGACCAAGGCAGAGCTGGACCGGTTCTGCGATGCAATGCTGGCCATTCGTGCCGAAATCGCTGCTGTTGAGGCGGGTCAGATCGATGCGGAAAACAATCCGCTGAAGAACGCACCGCATACGGTCGAAGATCTTGTCGGGGATTGGGAGCGGCCCTACAGCCGTGAGCAGGGGTGCTTTCCGCCGGGTGCTTTTCGGGTAGACAAGTACTGGCCTCCTGTAAACCGTGTCGACAATGTCTACGGCGACCGGCATCTGGTATGTACCTGCCCGCCCATGGAAGACTACGCCGAAGCTGCGGAATAGGGGGCGCTGCCCCCGACCCTTTGGGTCTCCCCCGGGATATTTTGGCCAGAAGAAACGGCTTTTTAACCATCCTTGGGCAGCATCGATATGCGGAACAGGCGGGGACGCCGATGGCCGTGCCAGGAGAAGCAACATGTTTCTCGAGCAGGGAGCGGTTCGCGCCACTCCCTGTTTCTTCTGGCTCTAAATATCCCCGCCGGAGGCATTAATTCTCTTTATTCCTTTGCCCTCAGAACGCGAGCCGGTTTGCTGTTTACCGGCCCCCATGCAAAGGCGAGGCTTGCGAGCAGGGTGCTGAGAATGCCGCCGCAGATGATCGCCAGGGCGTAGGACCAAATGATGGTGAAATCCGTATCCATGATGTAGGTGCTGACGGCCCATCCCCCCGCAATACCCGCGGCCAATGCCACAAGTCCCGCCAAGAGGCCCAGAAGCGCGGAACGCAAAGCAAAACTCACCAGGATATTGCGGCGTGTGGTTCCCAGTGTTTTCAGCACTGCGGCCTCATAGACGCGCGCATTTGTGCCTGCGGAGGCTGCGCCGATCAGGACGAGGAACCCGGTCAAAAGGGTAGCTGCCGCGCCATAAGAGGTGGCGGCGGCCAGCCCGCTGAGCACATCGGCAACGCGGTCGATGGCGTCGCGTACACGTACGGCGGTAATGTTGGGATAGCGGCTGCTGAGATCGCGCAAGATCTGAGCTTCGGCCTCTTCTTCTGCGTAGACGGTTGAAATGAAGCTGTGGGGTGCGCCGGACAGGGCGGAGGGGTTCATCGCCAGGATGAAGCCGATCCCGGCGGTGGAGAAATCCACTTCGCGAAAGCTGGAAATCGTGCCGGTGATGTCGCGCCCGAGAATGTTGATGGTCAGCGTATCGCCGATGTTCAGGCCCATCTCTGCGGCTTCTTCTGCGGCAAAGCTGATCAGCGGGGGGCCGTTGTAATCTTCTTCCCACCACGACCCGGCGGTCAGGCGCGTGTTTTCCGGCATCGGGCCAGCGTATGTGACCCCCCGATCGCCCTGAAGTACCCAATGATCGCCCGCAACATCGCGGGCCGGTTGATCGTTGATGCGGGTGATGATGCCGCGCAGCATCGGCGCGGATTGTATGCGTTTGACCGCCTGGTCGTTGGCCAGACGGTCGGTATAGCCATCGATCTGGTCTTTCTGGATGTCGACAAAGAAGTAGGAGGGGGCCACGGCAGGCAGGTTCCCTGTGATGGCATTGCGCAGGTTGCCGTCAATTTGACCCACCGCGGCCAGCACCGACAGGCCGAGACCAAGGGACAGAACAACGGAAGCCGCCCCTTCACGCGGATCGGCGATGGCGGCCAGAGCCCACCGCAACTGAGGTTTGCCGCGGGCGACCCGTCCGCCCCGCCGCGATAGCATCCGGATCAGAAAGGCGGCCCCGGTCAGCAATAGCAGTGCGCCCGCAATGCCGCCGGCGGTCCAGAGTGTCAGCCACCAGGATCCCGAAAACCAACCGGCAAAGCCGAGCAGCAAGACAAGCGCCGCCGCAGTCATAACCAGATATCGAAGGGCCGGTAGTTTGCGCCCGGCGCTCAGCGCATCCCGAAAAAGTGTCGCGGCCCGGATGTCTTCCGCACGGGCCAGTGGCCAGAGGGTGAAAAGGAACGCCGTCAGCAGGCCATAAAGAACAGCCTCCAGCAGCGGGGCCGGATAGAGCGCAAAGGCGGCGGGAATGGGGAGGCGCGCCTCGATCAATGGTGCCAGCACAAGCGGCGCAACCCCGCCCAAGAGCACGCCGATGCCGACGCCCAGCACCGACAGCAGCCCGATTTGCAGGAAATAGGTCTCAAAGATCGTCGCGCGGTCGGCGCCAAGCGTCCTGAGTGTGGCGATCACATTGGTTTTGCTGGCCATGTAGGCGCGCACGGCCGAAGATACGCCCACACCCCCGACGGCGAGACCGGAGAGGCCGACAAGCACCAGAAAGGCCCCCAGACGGTCTACGAACTCGGAGATCCCCGGCGCGCCATTGCGGGCATCGGTCCAGCGCATCCCGGTGTCTTCAAACCGGGTCTGGGCCTCTCTCTTGAGCGCGGCCAGATCAGCGTTTTCCGGCAGTTTCAGCCGGTATTTGGTTGAAAATAACGTGCCAGGTGCAAGGAGCGTCGAGTTCTCGAGGCTGGGGGTGCGCACGATGGTGCGGGGGCCAAGGGCAAACCCACCCGCTGCGCTGTCGGGTTCGCGCGCCAGCAGCGCGGTCAATCGGAAGGTCTGTGTGCCAAGGCGGAAAGTGTCGCCAACGCTGATGCCCAGACGGTCCACCAGAACCCGCTCCATCACCGCGCCGGGTAGGCCACCTTGATCCGCGAGCGCTGCTTCCAGTGGGATGTCCGGCTCCAGCACAACGCTTCCGACCAGGGGGTAGGCGTCGTCCACGGCTTTGATCTGCGTCAGGCCGCGCTCTGCCGTGTCCCCGTCACCCACCACGGCCATGGAACGAAAATCCACGATTTCGGACAGGCGCACGGCGGTCTCAGCCATCCAGTCTTGTTCTTCCTCCGTGGCAAAACGGTAGGTGAAATCCATCTCGGCATCCCCGCCCAGAAGGGCTGCCCCTTCCCGTTCAAGGCCCGCCTCGATGCTGGAGCGGACCGATCCGACGGCGGCGATGGCCGCGACCCCAAGGGCAAGACAGGCCAGAAAAATGCGAAAGCCCCGCAACCCTCCGCGCAACTCGCGCCGGGCGAATTTCGACGCGATGCGCAGGCTCATTCGGCGGCCCGTTCCAGAGGGGCGATCCGGCCATCGGTGAGGCGGATGACACGATCACAGCGCGCGGCAAGGCTTTGGCTATGGGTGACCAGCACCAGCGTGGCACCATGCCTGTCCCGCAGCCCGAAAAGCAGATCGATGATCGCTGTGCCGTTCGCGCCATCGAGATTGCCCGTAGGTTCATCCGCCAAAAGGATGTCGGGGCGCGGGGCTGAGGCGCGGGCCAGAGCGACACGCTGCTGTTCGCCGCCGGACATTTGCGACGGGTAATGATCGGCGCGGTGTGCCAGACCGACCTCGGCCAGCTCCGCCTGGGCCTTGGCAAAGGCATCTGCGTCACCCGCCAGTTCGAGCGGGGTGGCCACGTTTTCCAACGCGGTCATGGTCGGGATCAGATGGAAGGATTGGAACACCACGCCCATGTGATCGCGGCGAAACCGCGCCAGCGCATCCTCGCTCATATCGGTCAGGTCGTGGCCCAGAGCCGTGACCGTGCCGCCGGTGGCACGTTCCAGTCCGCCCATCAGCATCAGCAATGATGACTTGCCGGAGCCGGAAGGGCCAATCAGCCCCAGGCTCTCGCCCTTGTGAACTTCCAGCGAAATGCCATGCAGAATATCCACCCGCCCGGCATTGCCATCCAGCGATAATGCCGCATCATTGAGAGAGAATACTGGATCGGTCATAAAGCAAGTCACCTTTGGTCGGTATACGTGTGGCATATGGAGGCTGGATCAAGATGCACAAGGTTGTGATGGGGATCGCGCTGGCATGGCCTGTGGCGGCGCATGCGGATGAGGTGGTGATTGCGGCGCTTGGCGATAGCCTGACGCAAGGCTACGGGCTGGTCGCCGAGCAGGGGTTTGTGCCGCAACTGCAGGCCTGGCTCGACGGGCAGGGGGCCGAGGTGCGCCTGATTAACGCGGGCGTCTCTGGTGATACCACAGCGGGGGGCTTGAGCCGGGTGGCCTGGACGCTGACGCCGGAGGTGGACGCAATGATCGTGGCGCTGGGGGCGAATGATCTGCTGCGCGGGATCGATCCTACGGTCAGCCGCGCCAATCTCGATGGTATTTTACAGGCCGCGGATGCGGCACAGGTTGATGTGTTGCTTGTGGGCATGGAAGCACCGGGGAATTTCGGGCCGGAATACAAGGCGGAATTTGACGCAATGTATCCGGACCTCGCGCGCGATTACGATACGCTTTTCGCGGCGCGTTTCTTTGACGGATTGGCGGCAGAGGGAAGCGACCTGGCCTCTGTGCGCGATGATATGCAGCCCGACGGTATTCATCCGAATGCGGAGGGCGTGGCCAAGATCGTTGCAGCCCTTGGGCCGGAAGTCTTGAAATTGATTGCAAGGGCAGAGGAGTAAGCCGCGATGCCGGGACGCTTCTTTCTTACGTCGCCGATCGCGGATGTGGCCCGCGCCCTGGATCAGGATGTGCGTCCGGTTGCGGATGAACCTGTCCGGCATAACGTGTCCCCGGGGCAGGATATTGTGACCCTGACGCAGAAGGGA
This sequence comes from uncultured Roseobacter sp., assembly GCF_947499265.1. Taxonomy (GTDB): domain Bacteria; phylum Pseudomonadota; class Alphaproteobacteria; order Rhodobacterales; family Rhodobacteraceae; genus Roseobacter. The sequence goes on from NZ_CANMNK010000001.1 coordinate 920,560, forward strand.
TTGCAGCGCATGCGCTGGGGCATTGTCCCGGTGGGTCGGGTCGATGCACGCGGGCGTCCGGTGATGCAGACCCTGATCAACGCCCGCAGCGAAACGGTATTTGAAAAAGTCACTTTCCGCGGCACGGGCCGGGCGGTGGTGCCTCTGGACGGATGGTACGAATGGACCGGCGAGAAGCGCCGCAAAACCCCATGGGCCATCACGCCAAAATCGGGTGGATTCCTGTTTTTTGCCGCGATCACCGACCGCTGGCAGGGACCGGGCGGCGTTGAGGTGGATCAGGTGGCGACCCTGACCTGCGCGCCCTCTGCGGATGTAGTGGACATTCATCACCGCATGGGCGTGATTTTGGAAAAGGACGACATCGGAGCTTGGCTGACCGGGTCACAGGACGCGGTGAAGCCCCTGTTCAAACCCTGGCCTGCCGGTCGTCTGCGGGTCGAAGAAGCTGTTGGTGTGGATTGGAGTGGACCCTGAGCCCACAAAAAACGGGCACCAGAGCGCCCGTTTGCATAAGTCATGATGGGGGTGATCAGGCCAGAGCGAGGTTTCCCGCACTCTCGCGACCATCCCGGCCGGCTTCAACGTCGAATGTGACTTTCTGGTTGTCGGCGAGCCCTGTCAGGCCTGCGCGTTCCACTGCAGAGATATGCACAAAGATGTCTTTGCCGCCACCGTCAGGGGCGATAAAGCCGTAGCCTTTGGTTGTGTTAAACCATTTCACGGTGCCTGTGGCCATTCCCGTGTCTCCTATAAAATGCTGCCCGCGGAATGCGGCAACCTGGCTCGGTCGAAAGCAGATCGAATGACTGGCCGGAAGGAGCTAGTGGTCGATAGTTCGTCGCGTCGCGGTTTCGATATTGAAGCAGGTGCCCCCAAAATCAAGTCAATTTCTGATGACAGCGGCGCACACGATTGCATCGGCAACTTCCCGCCAGCCGTGTATTGCCCGGCTTTTGTGCAGGGCAGTATTTTGTGCGGGCGGAATTAAATTTTACCAGTTGATAAAAAAATGATTCCGTGAGAGCGTTTTAATAAATGACAAGCCAGAATGGGGAAAACCATGTCCAGCGATACATTTACACCCGGAATTGTGCCCGGACGACTGGATGACGCGGCCTATGCCGAGCAGTTTTCCGATCTGCACCCGCCCCTCGATCCGCATGAGGCGCTGGTGGCCGCGGACCGCTGCTATTTCTGCCATGACGCGCCCTGTATCACGGCCTGTCCCACAGACATCGATATCCCACTGTTTATCCGTCAGATTGCGACAGGCACCCCGGATGCGGCGGCCAAGACGATTCTGAGCCAGAACATCATGGGCGGGATGTGTGCCCGGGTCTGCCCGACCGAACAGCTATGCGAAGAGGCCTGCGTCCGCGAGCTTGCCGAGGGCAAACCAGTGTTGATCGGACAGTTGCAGCGCTATGCGACCGATCATTTGCAGGATCAGGGCATTCACCCTTTCTCCCGAGCCGCGGCGACCGGTAAAACGGTTGCCGTGGTGGGGGCGGGGCCAGCTGGCCTGAGTTGCGCGCACCGTTTGGCAATGTTGGGCCATGATGTCGTGGTCTATGACGCCCGGCCCAAGGCCGGCGGGCTCAACGAATACGGGATTGCGACCTACAAAACGGTTGAGGGCTTTGCGCAGGCTGAGGTGGACTGGCTGTTGCAGATCGGCGGTATCCGGATCGAATATGGCAAGGCATTGGGCCGCGAAGAGACGCTCGAGAGCCTGCGCAGCGGGTATGACGCGGTGTTCCTCGGCATGGGCCTGGGCGGCGTGAATGCATTGGGAGCCGATGGCGCGCAAAAAGAGGGCGTGGTGAACGCTGTCGATTTCATCGCCGAATTGCGTCAGGCCGAGGACGTCGCACAGGTGCCCGTAGGGCGCGACGTGGTGGTCATCGGCGGTGGCATGACGGCGATTGATGCAGCCGTGCAAGCCAAGCTGCTGGGCGCGCTGAATGTAACGCTGGTCTATCGGCGGGGCCGTGATCGGATGAACGCCAGTGTGTTTGAACAGGATCTGGCCGCCAGCAAGGGAGTGCGGATCGTCACCCATGCGGTGCCCACGGCGGTCATCGGCAATGGCGCGGTGCGGGAGATTGAATTTGACTACGTGGATGACGCGATGACCCCCACAGGCCAAACCTTGAGGCTGGCTGCGGATCAGGTGTTTCGGGCCATTGGCCAGACGCTGGTGGGTGACGGATTGCCCGCGCTGGACGGGCGCAAGATCCAGGTGGATGCGGCTGGTCGGACATCGGTCGAAGGCGTTTGGGCGGGGGGTGATTGTGCCGCTGGGGGAGATGATCTGACGGTCACAGCGGTGGCCGAAGGACGTGATGCGGCCATGGACATTCACGCGACACTGACAGGAGCGGTGGGCTTGAACCCCGCTCTACGAAAGGAAGGCATATGGCTGATCTGACAAGCGAATTCGTAGGCATCAAGAGCCCAAATCCGTTCTGGTTGGCCTCCGCGCCGCCGACGGACAAGGAATACAACGTGCGGCGCGCCTTTGATGCGGGCTGGGGCGGCGTGGTCTGGAAGACGCTCGGGCTTGACCCGCATGTGGTGAACGTGAACGGGCCCCGCTATGGCGCAATTTATGGCGCAGAGCGGCGGCTTTTGGGGCTCAACAATATTGAGCTGATCACCGACCGACCGCTGCAGACCAACCTTGATGAGATTAAGGTTGTGAAGCGCGATTATCCGGATCGGGCGATGATTGTGTCACTCATGGTGCCTTGCGAAGAGGAGCCTTGGAAATTCATCCTGCCGCTCGTGGAAGACACTGGCGCGGATGGCGTCGAGCTGAACTTCGGCTGTCCGCATGGGATGTCAGAGCGCGGGATGGGTTCCGCTGTGGGACAAGTACCGGAATACATTGAGATGGTAACGCGGTGGGTCAAAGCCAACACGCGGATGCCGGTGATCGTGAAGCTGACACCCAACATCACCGATATTCGCAAACCTGCCGAGGCGGCGATGAAGGGCGGTGCCGATGCGGTCTCGCTGATCAACACGATCAATTCGATCACGAGCGTTGATCTGGACCTCTTTGCGCCGGAGCCGACGATTGACGGCAAGGGCGCGCATGGTGGCTATTGCGGGCCTGCGGTGAAACCTATTGCGCTGAACATGGTGGCAGAAATCGCACGTGACCCCGCGTTGGGGCAGGTCCCAATCTCAGGCATCGGCGGGATCACCACCTGGCGCGATGCGGCGGAGTTCATGGCGCTTGGGGCTGGCAATGTGCAGGTCTGCACAGCGGCCATGACCTATGGGTTCAAGATCGTGCAGGAGATGATCAGCGGATTGTCCGATTACATGGACAGCAAGGGTCTGAGTTCAGTCGATGAGATCGTCGGCCGCGCTGTGCCCAATGTCACGGACTGGCAGCATCTGAACCTGAATTACATCGCCAAGGCGAAGATCAATCAGGACCTGTGTATTTCCTGCGGGCGCTGCTTTGCGGCCTGCGAAGATACCTCGCATCAGGCGATCGCAATGTCCGAAGATCGGACATTTACCGTCATCGACGAAGAATGCGTGGCCTGTAACCTCTGCGTTAATGTGTGCCCGGTAGAGGCGTGCATCACGATGGAGGCCATGGCGCCGGGGCTGGTCGACCCACGCACCGGCAAAGTGGTGGAGCCTGACTACGCAAACTGGACCACCCATCCGAATAATCCCGCGGCCAAAGCCGCGGAATAGGCTCAGCCGTCATCGCGTTTGAGAATGGGCGCGGTGGGCAGCGGATCAGGCATGGCCTGCGCACGTTCCTCGGCGCGTCGCATCGCAGCTTCGGCGGCACGTTCTGCTATGCGGTCGGCCTCACGGGCGGCTTGTAACTCCTTGGATTCCGCTTTTAGTTCAGCCTGTTGGGCTAGGTATTCAGCGGTTGGCCCTGACTGAGCCTGCGCGTCGACAACCGATTTTGGCGCTGCCTCGACAGGCAGCATGGCGACGCGACCGCGCTTGAGGAGGGCTGCAATCTGCGCGCCCCCTGTGCCGGTTCCATTGCCCGCGCCCTGACCGGAATGATCAGATGTCATATTGGTGGATCCGCCGGATTTTGCGTCAGAAACGGGTTTGCTGACGGCGAGGCCGGCGTCTTGCCCCTCTTGCGTGGCCGGCACGGGCTGGGGCGCATATGGGCTGATCAGGGATATTGCACTCATGGTTCGCTCCGATCTTTAACGTCATCTGAAGCCGCCACCCGTAACTATTAATGCGAAATGAATATTAACGAGGCTTTAACGTCCGCGCCCAATTTGGTTTGCGGTTAACAAGTGTTTAAGGGCGCAGCAATCGGGTGAACATCGCCTCAAGATACTGCGCGGCACCCTCGTGGCCATTGGGGTCATCCCGCAGCAAAACCTGCACCTGTGCCGCAAAATCGGCGTAGTGCTGGGTTGTTGCCCAGATCGAGAAGATCAGGTGGCGCGGGTCCACGGTGGTCAAGGATCCCTGATCCATCCACGATTGGATGACAGCGCATTTTTCTTCGAACAGGGGCTGCAAACCGGATTGCAGATGCGGGGCCATACGCGGCGCACCCTGCAGGATTTCCCCGGCAAAAAGACGGCTCTCACGCGGCAGATCGCGCGCCATGTCAAGCTTGCGCTGCACATAGCTGAGGATTTCCTGCAAGGGATCGCCATCGGGGTCGAGCGTCACCAAGGGTTCCAGCCAGGTTTCCATCAGCTGATTGAGCAGGGTGACGTGGATCTCTTCCTTGCCATCGAAATAGTAGAGAATATTCGGCTTGCTCAGCCCCGCAGCCTCGGCAATCTGGTCCAGCGTCGCGCCGCGATAGCCGTGCATGGAGAAGACATCGAGCGCGGCATCAAGGATCCGCCGCCGATTGCGTTGCTGGATGCGGCTGGGTTTCTTGTCGGCGCCGTCAGGCAAGGGCGGTATCTCCGGAAAGGGGCTGCTGCAAAAACTGGCATTTTGGAATGTGAAGATACACTCCCACGGGAAACCCGCAAAAGGAAGTCTTGACTTGGCATACCCTAATCGCAATCGTGTCTTTACCAAATGGTAAAAATTATCATTGGTCAAAAAAAGCACCGCCAGGAAGGACCCCAGCCATGCCCGCGCCCGGACAGAACCTGAAGATCAATCCAGACAGGCTCTGGGACAGCCTGATGGAGATGGCAAAGATCGGGCCCGGTGTGGCAGGTGGCAACAACCGCCAGACGCTGACGGATGAGGATGGCGAAGGGCGCGCGCTGTTTCAAAGCTGGTGCGAGGCAGCAGGCTGCGAGATGGGGCTCGATCAGATGGGCAACATGTTTGCGTGGCGTGACGGTGCAGACCCCAATGCGCTCCCCGTTTACGTGGGCAGCCATCTCGATACACAGCCCACGGGCGGCAAATATGATGGCGTTTTGGGGGTGCTTGGCGGGCTGGAGATCATCCGCACGCTGAACGATCTGAACGTACAGACCAAGCATCCGATTGTGGTGACGAATTTCACCAATGAGGAGGGCACGCGCTACGCCCCCGCGATGCTGTCCTCGGGTGTTTTTGCGGGCATTCACACGCAGGACTGGGCCTATGATCGCGTCGACGCGGAAGGTAAAAAATTCGGCGATGAGCTGCAGCGGATCGGCTGGCGCGGTGAAGAAGAAGTGGGTGCTCGCAAGATGCACGCGTTCTTCGAGCTGCACATCGAACAAGGGCCTATTCTGGAAGCCGAAGGCAAGGATATCGGTGTGGTCACCCACGGGCAGGGGCTGTCCTGGACTGAAGTGACGATCACGGGCAAAGACAGTCACACCGGCTCGACCCCGATGCCGATGCGCAAGAATGCGGGCCTGGGCATGGCGCGGGTCTTGGAAAAGGTGGACGAGATTGCCTGGTCGCATAAACCCCACGCGGTGGGGGCTGCGGGGCATATCGATGTCTACCCGAATTCGCGTAATGTGATCCCGGGCAAGGCGGTTTTCACTGTGGACTTCCGGTCCCCCGATCTGAGCGTGATCGAAGATATGGAGGCGCGGCTGCGGGTCGAGGGTCAGAAGATCGCGGACGACATGGGCCTGGAAATTGCCTTTGAAAAAGTAGGTGGTTTTGATCCGGTGGCCTTTGACGAGGGCTGCGTCACCGCGATACGCTCGGCGGCGGAGCGGTTGGGCTACACCCATAGGGACCTGATTTCCGGTGCCGGACATGATGCCTGTTGGATCAACCGCGTGGCGCCCACGGCGATGGTGATGTGCCCCTGTGTTGATGGCTTGAGCCACAATGAGGCGGAGGAAATCTCCAAGGATTGGGCCATGGCGGGCACCGATGTGCTACTGCATGCGGTGGTCGAAACGGCGGAGATCGTGGGGTGATTGCGCCTGATATGACAGTGCGGGATCGCATTTCCGCGCTGATTGAAGCAGAGCTGCAAGAGGCTGAAGCTGGCAGTGACGAGATGTTGCGCAAGACCGCGCATGCGCTGCGTGCCGTCCTTTGTACCCCGCGTGAGACACAGGTGAATTTCTCCGGCGGGCTTGTGCAGCGGTGTTGGAGTGTGACGCGGGGCGATGGGGACTATAGCGTGATCTACATGCCGGTTGCGGGATATTTCGCGCTCTGCGTGGAGAGTGATTTCGGACCGTTGGACATTGGGGTGCATGGGTCTGCTTTGGGATGTTTCGGGTCTGTCTGAGAGCCGGACATTGGCGTATTCAGGGCCAAGAGAACTGGTCCGCTGATATGGGAGAGACAAGATGAGCAAGGTGATCAAGGGCGGTATGGTTTGTACGGCGGATCGCACGTGGAAAGCGGATGTGCTGATCGAAGGCGAGACCATCAGCCAGATCGGCGAAGACCTGAAAGGCGATGACTACATTGACGCGGAAGGGGCTTACGTGATCCCCGGTGGGATCGACCCGCACACGCATCTCGAAATGCCGTTCATGGGCACCACCGCTGCCGAGACCTTCGAGAGCGGCACTTGGGCGGCGGCAGCGGGGGGCACCACGATGGTGGTGGATTTCTGCCTGCCGGGCGAGGATGGCTCCATCAAGAACGCGATCAACGAATGGCACCGCAAATCAGCCCCGCAAATCTGCTCGGATGTGGGTTATCACATGGCGATCACCGGCTGGGATGAGAGCGTTTTCAACGAGATGAAAGACGCGGTCGACATGGGGGTGAACTCCTTCAAGCACTTCATGGCCTACAAGGGCGCGCTGATGATCGAGGATGATGAGATGTTCGCCTCCTTCAAGCGCTGTGCCGAGCTGGGCGCATTGCCGATGGTGCATGCGGAGAACGGTGATCTGGTGGCCGAGATGCAGCAGAAGTATTTCGACCAGGGGATCACCGGCCCGGAAGGCCATGCCTATTCGCGCCCGCCGGAGTTCGAGGGTGAAGCGGCCAATCGTGCCATCACCATTGCCGACGCAGCGGGCGTGCCTTTGTACATCGTGCATGTCTCCTGTGAGCAGGCGCATGAAGCGATTAGGCGCGCGCGGCAGAAGGGCATGCGGGTGTATGGCGAGCCGCTCATTCAATTCCTGACGCTCGATGAGTCCGAGTATTTCAACAAGGATTGGGACCACGCCGCGCGGCGGGTGATGTCGCCGCCTTTCCGTTCGAAGGATCATCAGGACAGTCTTTGGGCCGGGTTGCAGGCGGGATCATTGCAGGTGGTAGCCACCGATCACGCGGCGTTCAATACCGAACAAAAACGTGCCGGTCGCGATGATTTCCGGATCATTCCCAACGGGTCGAACGGGCTGGAGGAACGGCTCGCCGTGCTCTGGACCGAAGGGGTGGAGACGGGGCGGTTGACGCCAAATGAGTTTGTCGCGACGACCTCGACCAATGTGGCCAAGATCCTGAACATCTATCCGCGCAAAGGCGCAATCGTTGAAGGGGCGGATGCGGATATCGTAGTGTGGGATCCGAAAATCACCAAAACCATTTCACCTTCGAACCACCATTCTGTGTTGGATTACAACGTCTTCGAAGGTTTCGAAGTGAAGGCGCAGAGCCGGTATACGCTGAACCGGGGAGAGGTGATCTGGGCTTGGGGGCAGAATTCGCAGCCCAATCCGGGCCGGGGGCGTTTCATCCCGCGGCCCGCGTTTTCCTCCGCATCGCAGGCGTTGAGCAAGTGGAAAGCGCTGACCGCACCGAAGATGATCAAGCGCGACCCGATGAATATTCCGGCGGGGATCTGAGTTTTGATGCAGGACGCCGCATTGCGACTGCCGGATGAGGGTGAAAGGCGCAGCGTGATTTCTGCCCGCCATCTGGATTTGACATTTCAGACCAATGACGGGCCGGTGCATGCGCTGAAAGACGTGTCGCTGGAGATCGAAAAAGGCGAGTTTGTCAGCTTCATCGGGCCCTCGGGCTGTGGGAAAACCACGTTCTTGCGCTGCATGGCGGATCTGGAACATCCGACGGGCGGGGAGATCACCGTCAATGGGATCAGCCCGGCAGAGGCGCGGGCCTCGCGGGCCTATGGATATGTATTCCAGGCGGCGGGGCTTTACCCTTGGCGGACGATTGCGGGCAACATCCGGTTGCCGCTGGAGATCATGGGGTATTCCAAAACCGATCAGAACGCGCGGGTGTCCCGTGTGCTGGATCTGGTGGAATTATCGGGGTTTGAGAATAAATTCCCTTGGCAACTCTCCGGCGGGATGCAGCAGCGCGCCTCGATTGCCCGCGCGCTGGCCTTTGATGCGGATATTCTGCTGATGGATGAACCCTTCGGCGCACTGGATGAGATCGTGCGGGATCATCTGAATGAACAGCTCTTGAAGCTCTGGGAAAGGACCGAGAAGACCATCGCCTTTGTCACCCATTCGATCCCGGAGGCGGTCTATCTGAGCACCAAGATCGTGGTGATGTCGCCGCGGCCCGGGAGGATCACGGATGTGATCGACAGCCCGCTGCCGAAAGAGCGGCCCTTGGATATCCGCGACACACCTGAATTTCTGGAGGTGGCGCATCGGGTCAGGGAAGGCCTGCGGGCCGGGCATCTGGATGAGTGAACGGCAGGCATTTTGTGAGCGGCCCTCCGGGGGGGATATTTTGGGCCAGAAGAAGCGGGAGGGGCGCGCGTGAGGCAGAGTGTCGTGCCGGTCCTGACGGTTGTCTGTGGCATTTTCCTGGTGTGGTATGTGGCTGCGATCTGGCTGAATGCGCCCTGGGCTTATGACAAGGCGACGCGCACCGGTGATGTTCTGACGACACAGACCCTGATTGCCGATACCTGGTCTCAGGAGAAGCCGAAGCTGCCCGCGCCGCATCAGGTGGGCGCCGAGATCTGGGAGACGACGGTGGAGAAGAAGATCACCTCCAAGCGGTCGCTGATCTATCATTCCTGGGTGACGCTGTCGGCAACCTTGCTGGGCTTTGGGCTGGGCACCGGGCTTGGGATAGCGCTGGCGGTTGGGATCGTCTACAACCGCACGATGGATATGTCGGTGATGCCTTGGGTCATTGCCAGTCAGACCATTCCCATTCTGGCGATTGCGCCGATGATCATCGTCGTGCTGAATGCGGTTGGTATTTCGGGTTTGCTGCCGAAAGCGATGATTTCAATGTATCTGTCGTTCTTTCCGGTGGTCGTGGGCATGGTGAAAGGGCTGCGCAGCCCGGATGCGATGCAGCTTGATCAGATGCGCACCTGGAATGCTTCGCCGTCCCAGATGTTCTGGCGGCTGCGCTTGCCCTCGTCGATGCCCTATCTCTTTACCTCACTGAAGATCGCGATGGCGGCGTCGCTGGTGGGGGCCATTGTTGGTGAATTGCCGACCGGTGCTGTTGCCGGTCTTGGGGCGCGGTTGCTGGCGGGCAGTTACTATGGTCAAACGATCCAGATCTGGTCTGCGTTGATCATGGCGGCGGTGCTGGCGGCGGCCTTGGTGGCCTTGATCGGGCTGGCGCAGCGCGTGACCCTGAAACGGATGGGCATGGCATGATCTGGCTGGTCTTTGCGTTTGGCATCTGGGCGCTGGGCTGGTGGGTCAACACGCGATTGGCGGCATTGCCGCGGACGCGCGCCACGGGGCTTGCGATCCCGGTGATCTTTGGCCTGACGCTGATCGCGATTTGGGAAGGGGTCGTGCGCGGGTTGGAGATCAGCCCGGTGCTGCTGCCGGCGCCCTCGATGATCGCTGCCCGGTTTGCGGCCTCGACTGGCATCCTCTGGGAAGATTTCGTGCAAACGGTGATCAAGGGAGCGCTCAGCGGCTATGTATTGGGCTGCGGCGCGGCCTTTCTGATCGCCATTCTGGTGGACCGCTTCGATTTCCTGCGCCGGGGGCTTCTGCCGGTTGGCAATTTTGTCGCGGCGCTGCCGGTGATTGGTATGGCGCCCATTCTTGTCATGTGGTTCGGTTTTGACTGGCAGTCCAAGGCCGCCGTGGTCGTGGTGATGGTATTTTTTCCGATGCTGGTGAACACGGTGCAGGGGCTATCGGACAGCTCTGCCATGCAACGCGACCTGATGCGCACCTATGCCGCGGGCTACTGGGCGACGCTCCTGAAGCTGCGCTTGCCTGCGGCGATGCCCTTCATCTTCAACGGGCTGAAAATCGCGAGCACATTGGCTCTGATCGGTGCCATCGTTGCTGAGTTTTTCGGCTCTCCCATCCGCGGGATGGGCTTTCGGATTTCCACATCGGTGGGACAGCTTGCGCTTGATCTGGTCTGGGCGGAAATTGTTGTTGCGGCGGTGGTGGGATCAGCGTTCTACGGGCTCGTGGCGCTGATCGAACGGACGGTGACTTTCTGGCACCCGTCCCAACGAAACCAATAAAATGACCAAACAAGGAGAGTATCATGGAAACGATGAAAACACTGGCGGCCGGTGTCGCCGTTGGGATGTGGGGGATGGCTGCGCAAGCGGCAGATGAGGTGACGTTGCAGCTCAAATGGGTCACGCAGGCGCAGTTTGCGGGCTACTATGTTGCGTTGGACAAGGGATTTTATGAGGAAGAAGACCTGGACGTTACCATCAAACCCGGCGGGCCGGACATCGCGCCGACACAGGTGCTTGCGGGTGGCGGTGCCGATGTAACCGTGGAGTGGATGCCCGCGGCGCTGGCGGCACGCGAGAAGGGGCTGGGCATGGTCAATATCGCGCAGCCGTTCAAGTCTTCGGGCATGATGCTGACCTGTCGCAAGGATGCGGGTGTGACCAGCACGGACGATTTCGCGGGTAAAACACTGGGCGTGTGGTTCTTTGGCAATGAATTTCCCTTCCTCAGTTGGATGAGTAAACTGGACATCCCCACCGATGGGTCCGACAATGGCGTGACCGTTCTGAAACAGGGGTTCAACGTGGACCCGCTGTTGCAGGGGCAAGCGGCCTGTGTGTCGACCATGACCTACAACGAATACTGGCAGGTGATTGATGCGGGCCTGAGCCCGGATGACCTGACTGTCTTCAAATATGAAGAGCAGGGCGTGGCGACGCTGGAAGACGGGCTCTATGCGCTCGAAGAAAACCTGGCGGATCCGGGGTTTGAGGACAAGATGGTGCGCTTTGTGCGGGCGTCGATGAAGGGCTGGAAATACGCCGAGGAAAACCCGGATGAGGCGGCAGAGATCGTGCTGGACAACGATGCCAGCGGTGCACAAACCGAAGAGCATCAAAAGCGTATGATGGGCGAGATCGCCAAATTGACGGCGGGCAGCAATGGCGCGCTGGATCCGGCGGACTATGAACGCACCGTCGCATCGCTGCTGTCGGGCGGGTCCGATCCGGTGATCACAAAGGCACCGGAAGGGGCATGGACACATGCGGTCACCGACAAAGCTTTGAACTAAAGCGTTTCGGGAAACCCTAAGACACCAGACCCCGTTTTCGCGTTTGAGAAGAAAGCGAAAGGGGAGGCACGGGTGATCCGTGTATTTCCCGAAACGCAATAGGCGGGCTGTCAGCCAGTTGTTGCTAAAGGCCGGTGGTTGCATCGGCCTTTTTCAGCGCGTGTCTCTGGACTTTCCACGCATCGGCCCCATGTCTTGACCGTAGCCTAGGGAGTAGTTGGAACGATGAGCAATATGGAAAGTCTGGAAAGCCAATTGACAGAAAAGGAGCGTCAGGCGCGTGTGAACGCTCAGGCGTTGTCATCGATAGAAGCGGAGAACACCAAACGCGAAGCGGGTGGCTATGCCGTGATGGCGGCGGCGCTCGGCTATGGCGAGGGTGCGTTGGGCGACGGCCGTTTTGGCAAGGTGAGCCATGCGGCTAAGCTGTTCTGCATTCTCTTTGCCATGCTGGTCCCAAGCCTGCTGGTCTGGCACGTTCTGCTCTGACCGGAACAACCACGTTTCACGAGCGCGTGGCGCAGAAAAAAACCGGCCCACTTGGAGCCGGTTTTTCTATGTGTTTTTGAAAGTCGCTTATGCGAGGGCGATGTTGGTCGCGCTTTCACGGCCGTCACGGCCTGCTTCGATGTCGAAGGTCACTTTCTGGTTGTCGGCCAGACCTGTCAGGCCTGCGCGCTCAACAGCGGAAATATGAACGAAAACGTCCTTGCTGCCGCCGTCTGGTGCGATGAAGCCGAAGCCTTTTGTGGTGTTGAACCATTTCACGGTGCCTGTGGCCATATCCGTGGTCTCCTATATAGATGCTATCCGCGTCGTTGCGATAGCCTGGCGTGGTCGGTCTGGATCGAAGACTGACCGTCCGTAAGAGACAGCAGGTCGAAAAAGAAAAACGTATGCGAAGCGGCATATGACAGATGACCGCCCTTCTGACAAGGAAAAGCTTCAACCGGAACGAGCGGGTTTCCGCAGATTTCGCTGTGGGTTCCGGTGCTTCCATGCATCCGGACATGTCTCGGACGGCCTCGGGTCTATGCGCAATGCGTCGGGGAATACTGCTGCGCCGGGTGTGATATCTGGCGCCAGATTGCAGTCGATGCGATGATGCAGGCGGATATGCTAATGCCGGTCAGCGCGTAGAGATTTAACGCGGTGAGAATCCCGACATCGAAGACAAGTGCCGCGCAAATGAACGCGACAAATCCGCAAATTCCGCCGAACAAGGTCGAAACGATAGCCATTTCACTTTCCTCCTCAGTCCCATTGGAACGTGTTTCCAGTACCGTCCGAACGGAAGGCAGAATTATGGCGGCTGCGGGGTCATTATGTGTATCCGAACCCAGGGGCAGCGCGGCCAAAGCGCAGGGGTAGCAGCGATATATTGAGCGCCAACAAGCGGTCAGTTGGTGAGATCAGGGGGTCACGGTGAGGCGGGTAACGGTTCGGGGGTCCGGGCCGTTCAGCTTGATCACACCAATCTCGCCATATTCTTGCGGCGCCTCCCCGGGTGCCGTTAATTCCGCCCAGATGGTGCGCAGATTGCCCTTGTTGCCTACCCATATCACGGTGCCGTTCGAGTGGTCCCGGGTCATCCTGCTGCCAGCGTATTCCTTGGGAATGATGGTGACAGGCAGACCTGTAGCTGCGGAAAGTGGCTCGGCAGTTTCAAGGTTGCGCGCAATGTCCGGGCTGTAGATCGCATCGATCTGATAGTCTGAAAGGGCGGCGGGCAGGTTTTGCGCCCGTGCGCGCCCCCGATCATTGAGCGCATCCCCAATGCGGTCCGCGTGGCGCAGCATGATCACGGTGGTCTGCGCGGAAGTAGCGATTCCCCTGGCAACGCAACCGGCAAGCGGCGCGGCGATCAACAGCGGTAAGATGGCGCGACGGGTGAACATAACATCTTTGTCTCGCTGCCGGCGTTTAAAATCAAGCAAATCCATGCTTGTCGACGCGTTTGCTCTCATCGGGGAAGATCAAAAAACAGCAAAAAACGCGAAAAAGTTAAACAAGTGTGAACCGCTTCACATACCGGACCCCGCTATTGGTGTTGAATGAGGTTGTGAGCCGGGGTGATTTTACCTCCTCGGAAGTGGAGTAACGATTATGACTTATGTAACAGATTTTTATGAAGACCGCCGGGATATTGCCCCGGAAATCTCCCCGGTTCCGCGCACCTCTTCCTGGCGCGCAATCGGGCGCAGCCCAGTCAGCCGTCGTCCAGGCCCGAAATGTCCCTCCAAGTGGCGTTTCACCGACTGGGCTGCCCTTTAGCTCCGGCAACGCGGTTTTCTCCCCCCGCGTTGCCTCTTCCCTCTTCGGGCCGGTCTTGTACCGGCCCGTTTTTTTGCGCGGCATGCTGGCTCGGACAGCTGTGGGGACTGGCAGCCTGCTCGAGGTCAGGCGCTGTTCAGAATCGACGCAATTTCATCCTTGATCCGCATCCGTTGCTTGCGCAGCTCAGCCTCATTCAGGGAATCTGTCGGTTCCAGATTGGTCTCCGCGCGATGCACGGCGCGGTTGGCCTCGTGATAGGCGTCAGCCAGCTTTCGGAAGTGCGCATCGCTCTCGCGCAGGGCGTGAATGCGATCAGCATGCTCCGGAAAATCTGCGCTGAGCTCATGGGGGGTGTGGGACATTTCAGGCTCCTTACGTGATGTCGAACAGACGGTGGCATGGCCCCTTTGCAGCGGCATTGATGTGGGTCAAAACGGGCCATCGGATTGACAATTTCACCAGTTTTTCGGGCACGTTCCGGTAGGCGCACCTTCGACGATCCAGTCCAAACCGCGGCGCGGGATGTCGCAAGAAAACGCATCGGTCCATGCATAACCGCTCTGGCGTCGACTGCGCAGAGGTGTCAGGACTGCGGTAGTCAGGCGAAGGAGTGACATGTGGCAGAGAGTGTCGTGATGACCGGGGTGGTGATGGGTTTGGTTGCAACGGTGGCGATGGACCTTTGGGCGCTTGTGTTGAAGCATCTCGCGGGGCAGCCGACGCCCAATTGGGGCATGGTGGGGCGCTGGGTGGCGCATATGCCGAACGGCCGCTTTGCCCATGACGATATCGCAGCGGCACCCCCCGTAGTGAGCGAATTGGCCCTTGGCTGGGTCTTTCACTACGCCGTTGGGCTGGTTTACGGCGTGGCGCTGGCCGTGATCATGGGGGCGGGCTGGCTTGCGGCGCCTACGTTTCTGCCAGCCTGGATTTTCGCGGTGCTGACCGTGGGGTTCGGCTGGTTCGTGCTGCACCCGGGGCTGGGCCTGGGCTGGGCGGCATCGAAAACACCGAACCCTTGGAAAGCGCGGGCGCTGAGCCTGATCGCGCATTCGGTTTTTGGGATTGGCCTCTGGGCGGGCGCATTCATTTATTAGTTGCCCGGCGCGCGCAGGGGGACTTTGCGTCGCGATGCGTGCTTCCCTGTATTAAGCTTTGGGAAAATGCTAGGCTGAAAAGGTCAGCCAAACAGGCGTCGCAGGCAAACGGCGCCCGACCAAAAGGTGCAGAGATGAGTTTGCAGGACAGCCTTGGCATATTGGCCGCGCTGGTTTTGATCGCCGCGTTTTATTGCCAGTCGCAGAAACGACTGCGCCTTATGGTGTTGCTCGCCAGCGGGCTGTTTCTAGGGTACGCGGCGCTGCTGGGGTCCGTGCCGTTGCTGATGCTCGGCGGTCTTTTAGCCGGGATCAACCTGATGCGCCTGAAGGGTATGCGCGTCGGTCGTGCCCCGACCCGCGCGACGTGGCAGATGGACCGCGACGTGCAGGACCGCGTGCGCGATATTCAGGCCGTGTCCCGATACAGCTCCGCCGGGATCGAGTTCTGACGCGGCCTCAGGCGTCGCGCGTGACCTCGTAGACCCAGGCGATGTAGTCGGCGTTGGCCCCGTCTATGTTCACGCGGAGGATCGGCGGTACGTCATAGGGATGCAGCGCGCGGATGGCGTCTTCGGCCTGTTGGGCCAGCGCGGCGCGGGTTTTCAGGAGGAGCGGGTGTTCCTCTTCCTGCTCGAGCTTGCCTTGCCAGGTGTAGCTGCTCTGCACGGGGGCATAGCGGTTGGAGCAGGCGACCAGGCGCTGCTCAATCAGTGCGGCGCTGATGGTGTCGGCGGTTGCGATATCGGGGCAGTTCACGAGGATGTCTATGATTTGCATGGCCTACGTTAAGCAGTAGCACCATATGTCTTCAACGGCGTTTCGGTCATCCTGCGGAAACGCCCCGCGTTTTCGCCGCCCCCGACCGCCCCCTTGGGCGGGGGCGACTGCGTCTCCCCCGAGGCTGTCGCCTTCTGCGGCCTCAAACTGTCCACTGGACAGTTTGCAAGACGGCCTCCGACCCGCGGTCTAGTTGTAGGCGCTCAACCTATTATTGCAGAATGATACTTTTACGGATACTCTCAAACCCGTAGATTGAGGGTAAGTTATTGGTAGATTGTGAATTTTCACTGCGGTTTACTGGGATGTCTGCATCGCAACAAAACGCAGTACAGTTTTATGATGTAGCTCAAGCCTTGGTCGGGTTTGAACGTACAATATCTCTGACAACTCACTTGCTTCTAAACGGTGAGGTTCTGACGCAATCTCCTGCCGCGAAAGGATTTCAGGTCCATGCGGTGCCATTCGAAGAAGGCAGTTGGAGATCAAGGGCTTTGCTATCGCTTGGAACTGGCGCTTTGGCACTTGTCACAGCCGCAGGCGTCGCACCACCTGACACCGCTTTTGGATGGCTTGCTAAGTCTGCCGTTGGCTATGTCATTGAGGAGTCACTTGGTTTTCAGCCGAATTTTGATGAGACCCTTGGAGAACAGATTAAGCGCTACCGACGTCAGGAGCCGAGAACCGGAGTAAGTGATGATCTCTCGCAAGGTCGATTCGACTCGTTGATTGAGAAAGTCGAACCTGGTCTGAAGTCTATCCACCGCCCCTTGGTAAAGTCCCAAAGTGCTAACGTGGCGCAGATCGACTTCAAGGTCGGGGATCGATCTGGCACAATGGATGGCTATTTTTCGCCCGACACCTTCGAATACATTGATCGCACTATTACGTCTGAGGACTTCAGCGAGTATTGGGGCAATATCTCTAGCTATAACACCAACACTTTCAAAGGGCGTATCTTTGTTCCATCGGAAAGGCGGACAATACCGTTTGAATTATCTGAAACAATAAGGAATCTGCGAACAATAAACCTGGTAACAGGTAGTTTGCGATCGAACGGGAGACGCCGCGCTGCTGGAGAGCTATCTAATGAATCCGACATTTGCTTTGAGGCGCTTCGGAATGAAAGCGTCAGTGGAAGACTTAAAAGCATCTATGTCACAGATGTGAGCGCCTGACCATTATCTAGCGAAGTCTCCTGCCCCAATTGTTTTTGAGTCGAGTTGATTGCACCTTATTGCGAAGCGGTGCGCACGCAGGTGCTTTGCACCCGCTGCCGCGCACCCGTTGAGTTTTTGCTGGCGCAAAACTCAACGTCAACGAACGAATTTCTTATGCTTCAACCGCTTCGGCTCGAGCGCATCCGCGCCGAGCCGCCGCTTCTTGTCCTCTTCATAATCCTCGAAGTTGCCTTCGAACCATTCCACATGCGCCTCGCCCTCAAACGCGAGGATGTGCGTGCAGATCCTATCGAGGAAAAACCGGTCGTGGCTGATGACCACGGCGCAACCCGCGAAATCGACGAGGGCGTCTTCGAGCGCGCGCAGGGTTTCGACGTCGAGGTCGTTGGTGGGTTCGTCGAGCAGCAACACGTTGCCGCCCGATTTCAGCAGGCGCGCCATGTGTACGCGGTTGCGTTCGCCGCCTGAGAGCAGGCCAACCTTCTTCTGCTGGTCGCCGCCCTTGAAGTTGAACGAGGAGCAGTATGCCCGGGAGTTCACCTCGGCATCGCCTAGTTGGATCAGTTCGGCCCCGCCGGTGATCGCCTCCCAGACATTATCGTCTGCGTTCAGATCATCGCGCGACTGGTCCACATAAGACAGATCCACCGTGTCGCCGTATTCGATGGTGCCCGCGTCCGGCTCCAGCTGGCCGGTGAGCATTTTGAAGAGCGTGGATTTACCGGCACCATTGGGGCCGATCACGCCGACGATGCCGCCGGGGGGCAAGGAGAAGTCGAGGCCTTCGACCAACTGCTTGTCGCCCATGTGTTTAGCGAGCCCCGTGACTTCGATGACCTTGGAGCCCAGACGCGGGCCGTTGGGGATGACGATCTGGGCGCGGGAGAGTTTTTCACGCTCGGAGGTCTCCGCCATCTCGTTGTAGGCGTTGATCCGGGCCTTGGATTTGGCCTGCCGCGCCTTGGCGCCCTGCCGCATCCATTCCAGCTCGCGTTCGAGGGTTTTCTGACGGGACTTGTCCTCGCGGGCTTCCTGCTCCAGCCGTTTGGCCTTTTGCTCCAGCCAGCTGGAATAATTGCCTTCGTAGGGGATGCCCTTGCCGCGGTCCAACTCAAGGATCCAGCCGGTGATGTCATCGAGGAAATAACGGTCGTGGGTGACGATCAGGATGGTGCCCTTATAGTCGATCAGGTGCTGTTGCAGCCAAGCGATGGTTTCGGCATCCAGGTGGTTGGTGGGCTCATCGAGCAGCAGCATGTCAGGCGCTTCGAGCAGCAGTTTGCACAAGGCAACGCGGCGGGCCTCCCCACCGGAGAGGGTCTTGATGTCGGCGTCGTCGGGTGGGCAGCGCAGCGCCTCCATAGAGACGTCGATCTGGCTGTCGAGATCCCAGAGGTTGTCCGCGTCGATTTCATCCTGCAGCTTGGCCATCTCATCCGCGGTCTCGTCGGAATAGTTCATCGCCAGCTCATTATAGCGATCCAGAATGGCCTTTTTATCCGCCACGGCGAGCATCACGTTTTCGCGCACGGTCAGGTTTTCGTCGAGCTTGGGCTCCTGTGGCAGATAGCCGACGGTCGCGCCTTCGGCATGCCAGGCCTCGCCCTGAAATTCCGTGTCGAGCCCGGCCATGATTTTCATCAGCGTGGATTTACCCGCGCCGTTCACCCCCACGACACCGATCTTTACGCCCGGCAAGAAGTTCAGGTGGATGTTTTCGAAGCACTTCTTCCCGCCGGGGTAGGTCTTGGAAACACCGGACATGTGGTAGACGTATTGATAGGCGGCCATTTGGAGCTCCGAAGTTTGCTGTGCAGGTTGTTGCGAGGAGTGATAGCGAAGCGGGTTCGGCGGGGCAATGCGCGATGCGCAGCGCGGAAGATCTCACGGGCCTTTTGAGGGCGCTGCGCAATCGCAGCAAGAGGTGGATCATATGGAAGAGTCGCGCCCGAAGATCGAGGGCGCGCAAGTTTCGCCGTGCCTTCCAGTTTCGGACTTGAGTGAGCCAGACCGCTTGCTCACCGCTTTCGGGCAATGAGTTCGAAGTGACTTCGCTCCGCCCTTGACATTTGGCCGGGTGCGTCCGTTTCTGGGCAGCCAGTGACATCAGGACGAAAGGGCGCATGGTGCGCAACGGTTTTCCCATAGCGCGCCCGGGCGAGGTCATCGGCCTTTTGGGCGGGTCTTTTGATCCGGCGCATGGGGGTCATGTGCATATCTCTCGCGAAGCGCTGAAACGCTTTGGGCTCACGCGGTTGTGGTGGCTGGTCAGCCCCGGCAATCCGATCAAGAAGCATGGGCCTGCGCCTCTCGCACAACGCATGGCGCGCGCGCGCGCGATCATGCAGGACCCACGCGTCCGGGTGACAGACATCGAGGCGCACCTCGGAACCCGGTACACGGCTCAGACGCTGGCTGCACTGCAGGCCCTATATCCCGGAGTGCGGTTTGTCTGGTTGATGGGCGCGGACAATCTGGCGCAGCTGCATCATTGGCAGAATTGGCGGCAGATCATGCGATCGGTGCCCGTCGGTGTTTTGGCACGCCCGGGCGACCGGATCTCTGCACGGATGAGCCCGGCGGCGAAACTCTTTGCGTCTTCCCGGATTGCTGGACGCGCGTCGACCTTGCTGGGTCGTGCGGAGGCCCCGGCATGGTGTTTCGTCAACGTCCCGATGGTGTCGCATTCGTCTTCGGCGATCCGGGCTGCAGGGGGATGGCAGGCGTAAGCCTGCCAATACACGAGATTTTCAGAATTCGGCGCTATGCTTTCGGTTGTTTCGCTTTCCGGGCTGAGGTTTACTTTCCGTTATGACGCGTTTTTCTTCCAAATCCTCTCGCCGCGCTTTTCTTGGGGGGATGCTGGCAACCGCCGCAACGCCGCTTCTGGCGGGGGCGCCTGCGGTTTCATTGCGCCCGAAAATGCGCGCGTCAACTCTCGGCCAGCCCACCGCCGTCAATACGCTGCTACGCGACTCCCGTGTCACCGGCGATATTGTATTTGCCGTGGCGGATGCCACGACCGGGGATCTACTGGAGGCGCGTAATGAGGCCATGGGCATCGCCCCGGCCAGTGTGACTAAGGCGATCACGGCGCTTTATGCGCTGGACACGTTTGGGCCGACACATCGATTTACAACAACCGTCGTCGCGGTCGGTGAAATCAACAATGGCATGCTGAACGGCGACCTGGTCTTGGTGGGGGGATGCGATCCGACCATCGATACCAAGGCTCTGGCGGAACTGGCAAAGCAGCTGAAAGAGGCGGGCCTACGTGAAGTGCGCGGCAAATTCATGGTTTTCGAAAATGCGCTGAAACCTTTGCGGACCATCGATCCGGACCAGCCGGACCACCTTGGGTATAGTCCCGCGGTCTCTGGCATCGCGCTGAACTACAACCGGGTGCATTTTGAGTGGAAGCGCGGCGCGGGCGATTACAAGGTCACAATGGATGCGCGCGCTGCCCCCTACCGGCCCGATGTGACCATGGCGCGCATGCAGATCGTTGAACGATCGACGCCTGTTTATACCTATGAGGACACCGGTGCCGTGGATAAATGGACCGTGGCCAAGGGGGCCTTGGGCAAAGAGGGGTCGCGCTGGCTGCCGGTGCGTCATCCGGGCCTTTATGCGGGTGATGTCTTTTCCACGCTGGCGCGATCGCATGGCATCGTGCTGAAAGCGCCAGCGCTTGTGGAGGAGATGCCTGATGGCACCACGGTTGCTTCGGTCAAAAGCCCGCCGCTGCGGGATATTCTGAGGGGCATGCTGAAATACTCCAACAATCTGACGGCAGAGATGGTCGGCCTGGCCGCCACCCGGCAGCGTGCGACCCGTGCGCCACGGCTGGCAGCCTCCGCGCGGCAGATGAACCTCTGGGCGATGGAGGTTTTGGGCATGTCGAACCCGGCTTTCGTGGATCATTCAGGGCTCGGCGGGGCCAGCCGGGTCAGCGCGCAGGACATGGTGCGCGCCCTGTCCGCAGTACACCGGAACGCCGTGCTGCGCCCGCTGCTGAAACCGGTACACCTTCTGGACAAAGATGGCCGGTTGACCAATGACCATCCGGTAAAGGCGGATGCCAAAACCGGCACGCTGAATTTCGTATCCGGGCTGGCGGGCTATATCACCACACCAGAAGGGCGTGAACTTGTCTTCGCGATTTTTTGTGCGGACGAGGACATTCGGGCAACGATCACCCGCGCCAATCGCGAAAGGCCCAAGGGTGCGCGGCCTTGGGCTACGCGCGCTCGGCGCCTGCAGCGGCAATTGCTGGCAAGATGGGGAAGCGCCTACGGGGTGTGACGGCAGCATGTCGCCCCGACCCGCGTTGCGCGTTCAAAAGGTCTCAGCCGATGGGGTCGGGCTCGGTAGGGCGTTTGCCTTTTGACTTCGGCGAGCCGCCCTTTGGTGTGACATGCACGTTGCTTTTGTGTTTGCCCACGAAGGCGATGAAATTCCGTGTGCATTCCCATTGCGGGCCGCGCTCTTTCCAGTAAATCACGTTGGCCTGATTTCCCGGGTTTTCGAATTTGCCAAAGACGATCGTCTGATCTTTGGTGTCGTTGTACATCGTCCACCATTTGCGATGCGCCAGGACAATATCCGCCGCGCTGAACTTCTTGCTCACCGAAGCATCAGATCCACTGCCGAGGGTATGCTCCGCCAAAACAGCGCGCAGGACTTCGGCTGTGCCGCCGCCAGCATTGTTGCCCACCCATTGTTCGAGGATTTGCTTGTCCTGATCGAAGGCTTGCTGCAATTGCTGGGCTGCGCGCTGCTGTTTTTCCAGCTCTGCCTCCTGAGCGATCCGTGATTTGATCGCTTTGAGTTCAAAGTTATAGCTGGAGAGCGCTGTGTTTTTGTTTTCGGTCTGCACCCCTTTTTGGGTTTTGCTGATGTCGGGTTTGGCGAGCTGATTTTCGGCCTGATCGACGGTTTTCAGCAACTGGATCAACCGCTTGATCTCATCATCGAGAACGGCTTCTTCGCGGATGCCACTTTTCAGCAGATCGTCGCGCAACTGACCCATGAACGTTGAGTTGCTCAGCGCTTTTTCGATCTCATTGGGCAGGCGCAGCATCGCATTTACCCAGTCATCCAGCCAGGCTTTGCATTCCCCCAGATCGCCAATGTCTTGCGCGGTATCGAGGATGTCGCTGCGTTCGTCCTCTGTCATGTTCAGTTTTTTCGAGATTTCTTTTAGGTAAGCCGCAAGCGCGGGGCGATCCGAGGCGAACCGCTGAACAACCGGGTTGCCCATCGCGTTGGCGGCATGCTGCAGATGCCACAAATGTGCAACCGCAGGGCTGTTTGTCGCGATATCCGACCGCTGGACAGACCCGATGCGGTTCAGGGTTCCTTGGGAGGGTCGGGTTTGACGCTGTTGCGTCTGTTGCCTGAGCACACGGGGCACGAAGACATCTCCTGATGGCGATCCCTTCAGAGTGCACACCAGCCATGCTTCGCGCAATGAAAAGCTGCGGCTCGCCGCTTGGCTATCAGGTCAGGTGTCGCGCTCGCGCGCCGCGCTCAATCGCCGCTGCATGTAACCGGTCGAGGTTCAGCTCATACCGGATCTCTTCGAGCAGGCGCAGTTCCGCTTCATCCAGCGTGCCGTCCGCGGCAGCAACGTCACACGCGAGCGCATAGGCCGTCTCGAACAGCCGTTCGGGTAGGCTTTCGCGGATGAGGCCAAAGAGCGCATCCAGCCCGTCTTCCTGTTCAAAAAGATCAAAAACGGTCTGGCTGATCACCCCAAGCCGGTCCTCGTCATAGCCGCCAAAGATGGGCAACATCTGTACAGCAGCCTGAATCTTCACAAGTTCGGCCGTGCGGATGTCCTCGTCCGAGGCGGAAACCGCGATCATCAGGGCCACAAGGCAGTCTTGTGCGGAAAAGGCATGGGCGGGATCATCGGGCACGGGGTTGGTTCTTTCGCTATGTTCAGTCGGGCCAGATTATTGACGGCAATGCTGCAACGCAATAGGGACGGGCGAAACCCGGCGCATGGGGCGCGGGTATCCCAGTTTCAGGTGAGACATGTCTCAGATACGCGACGCCGCAATGACCAGCAAAGCATGGCCCTTTGAAGAAGCGCGCCGTATCCTCAAACGGTACGAAAAAGCGCCACCCGAGAAGGGACATGTGCTGTTCGAGACTGGATATGGCCCGTCCGGCCTGCCGCACATTGGGACCTTTGGCGAGGTTTTGCGTACCACTATGGTGCGTCGTGCGTTCGAGCAGATATCTGACATTCCCACCCGCCTGATCTGTTTTTCGGACGATCTTGACGGGATGCGCAAAGTGCCCGGCAACGTGCCGCAGCAGGAAATGCTGGCCGAGCATATGCATAAGCCGCTGACCTCCGTGCCCGATCCTTTCGGCACGCATGAAAGCTTTGGCCATCACAACAATGCCATGCTGCGCAGGTTCCTGGACACCTTCGGGTTCGACTATGAATTCTACTCCGCGCGCGAATTCTACCAGACCGGGCAGTTTGACGAGATCCTGAAGCGTGCAGTCGAACGCTACGACGATGTGATGAAAGTTATGCTGAAGAGCTTGCGCGAAGAGCGCCAGCAAACCTATTCGATCTTCCTGCCGATCCACCCGGAAACGGGGCGGGTACTTTACGTCCCGATGAAAAATGTGGACCCGGAAAACCACACGATCACCTTCGATGACGAGACGGGGCGCGAATGGACGCTGCCGGTCACCGGTGGCAACGTGAAACTGCAATGGAAGCCTGATTTTGGTGCGCGTTGGGCGGCACTCGATGTGGATTTCGAAATGTATGGCAAAGAGCATGCCACCAACACGGCGATCTATGATCGGATCTGCGAGATTCTGGGCGGCAAAAAACCGGAACATTTCAGCTATGAGCTGTTTCTGGATGAGAACGGGCAGAAAATTTCCAAGTCTTCGGGCAATGGTATTTCCATCGACCAATGGCTGACCTACGCCAGCACCGAAAGCCTGTCGTATTTCATGTATCAAAAGCCCAAAACCGCCAAGCGTATGTACTTCGACGTCATTCCCAAAGCGGTGGATGAGTACCATCAACAGCTGCGGGCCTATGAGACGCAGGATATAGTTCAACGATTGAACAATCCAGTCTGGCATATCCATTCCGGGGAGGTGCCAAAGTCAAATATGCTGGTGCCCTTCTCTATGCTGCTCAACCTGGCGAGTGTTTCGGCGGCCGAAGACAAGTCACAGCTTTGGGGGTTCATTCAACGCTATGCGCCTGAAACCAATGCCGAAAACAATCCTGACATGGATGCGGCGGCTGGCTTTGCCGTGCGGTATTACAATGACTTCGTAAAGCCGAAAAAGACGTACCGGTTGGCGACGGATCAGGAGCGTGCAGCGCTCATCGATCTGCGTGATCAGCTCAAGGCCTATGAGGGTCCGGTCGAGGACGAAGCGTTGCAGTCCATCGTTTATGCGTGCGGGCGCAACCGGTTTGACCCCCTGCGTGGCTGGTTCACTGCGCTCTACGAAGTGCTGTTGGGGGCAAGCCAAGGGCCGCGTTTTGGTGGGTTCATTGCGCTCTACGGCGTGCAGGAAACCGTGGCACTCATCGATCAGGCGCTCGCGGGCGACTTGGCCTGAGCCAACCGCACCACTTGCCCATATGCGCGCGCGCCTTACCCTTTGTTCACACAAAGAGGAGGCGCGCGATGCGCAACGTGATTTTTGCACTGCTGATCTGGCTGGGGTTGGGGAACGCGCTTCGGGCGCAGGAAGCTGATATTCAAGCCACGATTGATAGCCAGCTTCAGGCGTTCCAGATCGACGATTTCGGGGCCGCATTCGAGTTCGCCAGCCCGAACCTGCAGCGGTTGTTCCAGACGCCCGAAAACTTCCAGCGCATGGTGACCCAAGGCTATCCGATGGTCTGGCGACCGGGCGAAGTGCGTTATCTGGAGATCCGTGAGCAGGGCGGAACATATTGGCAAAAGGTCATGATCACCGATCAGTCCGGTCGCGTGCACATCCTGGATTATCGCATGCTGGAGACCGATGCGGGATGGCGCATCAACGGTGTGCAGATCCTCGACAGTTCTGATTTCAGCGCATGACCGTCACGGTGGTGTGAGCCGCATTTAACCCTTCACAGATAGGTCTGCGATTGGCGCAGCGCTGTGAAGGGAAAGATTATGAACAAGGCAATCACGGATGGCGCGCAGTTGATGCCACCGCCCTTTGCGCAGGCAATTGGTGCCTTTTCGCAGGGAGATGGCACGCCGGGGTCGCAGACGTATGAGACCAGTGGCAGGATCATTTCGGACGATCCCGATTTTGGGACCTGCCTGGAATTGACCAAAACCAAGAATATCCAAACCCTCCGCTATATGGGGGAAACACCTGTGTTGCCCGGGTGTTACTTGCGGGTCTCGGCCCGGATCAAGGCTGTGAAAGGTCCACTGCCTACCGTGCGCGTTGCAGGATTTGCCGGTGGACGGGGCGGCGTGCAGATCAAAGGTATCGTGACAGCGGGCCCTGCCACTGCGATCGCCGAGGGTGACGGGGTGGTCGAGGTCTCCGCGATCGTCGGTGCGGGCGCGCGTATTGGGGTCGACATGGTTTGGGGTCGAGAGGCGCTTTACGGACATTTCGGTCTGGATTTTGCCGGGCCAAATGGTGGGGTTCTCCGGATCGAGAGTATCCGCATTGAGGATGTGACCGACATTTTCCTGCGAGATATCCTGTCGGTTGTCGACGTGCGGGATTATGGCGCTGTGGGTGATGGTGAAACCGACGACACGGCGGCTTTTGAAACGGCGATAGCGGCGGCGCAGGGGCGTCAGTTGCTGGTGTCTCGCGGACAGTTTCTATTGACCAGGCATGTGACGCTGCCCGGCCCGGTTCATTTCGAAGGCACCGTCACGATGCCGGACGATGCGGTGCTGTTGATATGCCGTGGGTTCGACCTTGCGCATTACGCTGATGCCTTCGGCAACGCAGAGCTTGGGTTGCGCAAGGGAATTCAGGCGCTTATGACCGCAGACGCACCCCGCGCTTTCGATCTTTGCGGGCGTCGTGTGGCTTTATATGCGCCGATTTGCCCGAGAGCTGTGGTGGAGTTGCCGGTCGCGTCCTCGCGCCGCGTTTTGCACAATGGTGTTTTGGTCGCGCAAGCAAGCCCCGCTTGGGAGGATGAGCGGATCCTGTCGTCCGCTACATATGACAAAGATCAACCTACCTCGTTGACCGGTGTCGAAAACCTTTCCAGGATTTCCGTTGGCGCGTTGGTCGAGACGGAAGGGTCTGATCATGAAATCTTCGTTGCCGCGCGCGACACTGCAGCACAGCAGTTGACGTTGAGCGGGCCGCTTCCCCTTGAAAGCGGCGCGCATATGATCACGTTTCGCCGCTCAAAGTACCTATTGGATTTCAGTAAAGTCGAACGTCTGAACGATCTGACATTGTCTGATGTTGAATTCCAGTGCGAGGCCCATACCAATGGGGTCCTCTTGGCGGCCTCGGGCAGGAATTTTCAGATGAAAGACTGTGCAATTGCTGAACCAAGGGAGCGTGGCCTCACATCACCCGGTCAGGGCTGCACCAATTTGGTTCTGGATCGGACGGACATCGTGACCCGCAGCGGCAAGGGGTGTATAATTACTGGTTTCAATGTGAATGGCGATGGCGCGCGCGTGCAGAATTGCACCGGATATGGTGCGCAGCCCTGGGGCGTGATTCATGGATCAAAGGTGATCGTAACTGGCAACCGTATTGCCCAGCCTGCGGGCATCGCAAAGAGCGGCGCGGGGCTGCTTCTGACCCGGCCGGATACATCGGGTGTGGTGCAGGGGAACCATTTTGAGAATTGCCATCTCAGACAAACACCGGGCGATGAGGTTCACTACGCATCGGCGCTGGCAGTGTCCGGCAATACGGAGAGCGCGCGCTGAAACGACGATTGGACATCACCATAGGACAGATACGCGTGATCAAAAATCGCGCCAGAGACCAATTTTGAGTTCGGTATCGCCATCGCCATTTGTCGGGATTTCTGCGCCGATCTGGATGGTGTATTTCCCTTTGCCGGGCTGGATCAGCAGGGAAGGGGCCACTTTGCTAAAAAGCGCGCCCTCCTGATAGGTCAAAAAGACCTGCATCATGCCCTTCAGGTGATCGTTGAACCCCAACCCGATGGTGCCGTCGAGTTTGATACGCGTCTCAAGCGTGGAGCCGGGTACGTTGATGCTGCTGTCGACCACTGCCCAGCCATAGCGCTCGCCCACTTTGATCCCGCGCCCCCATGACAGTCCGGCCTCCACGGCGGGGGCGATAACCGTGTTTTGTGACCGCGCACCGATCCCCAGATGCCACGCCCATTTATGGGTGGCGTCCGGCGCGCTCAGCGGAAATCGCGCAAAGAGGATGCCAGAGCCGGATTGTTGCAGCGTACGGTCGATGCCATAAAAGAGATCGGCGCCAATAGTGATATTGTCGCGCAGCCCATATTCCAGATAAATGCTGCCCGAGGTGTCCTTGGCTTGGGTCACGTTCCCGGATCCTGCAAGAAACCCCTTGCCCTGCTCGCGTAGCCATGGCCCGGCCTGTGCCATCTGCACGCCCGCCAACAATACTAAAATGGCAAGCGCTACAGGACGCATCATACCAATCTCCCGACCGGCATCATGGTTAATGAAAGTTAACAATTGGTTACGTGTTGTGCCGGGTGTGGCGCATGTGTCTTTTGCGCAACCTGCTTTCAAATCCATTCTTTATCAGTGTGTTACGGTGCGTTTCCCGCTGGGAAGCTTTACAGGTGGCACGTGCTCGAAATTGGTTAATGCGCCTGATCTTCTGCCATTCAAGCGCCCGCAGAGACCTCGCACCGACGAAAGCGGTCAACCGGTTCTGCGGCCCCGGCAAGCGGAATGTCGATTGAGGTATTCCCCAGGACCACGCGCGCCCGTTGATTGAATTGCAACCCGTTGAGCACGTTGCCAAAGCCACGGTCTGTCACGGTGAGACGTGTGTCTCCCTCGTCCAATACGTGCCTGTCGGTCGAGATGGCCAGTGCTTTCCCCCCTTCGAACTGCATCGCAAATAGCGGCGCGTTCACCCAGCCGTCGCGCCGCGTCAGGGCGATGGTATAAAGCGGTTGCGTCGGGTCATAGGTGAGTTCCACCGCGACGTCTTCAGTTTCATGCGTCAGCCGGCAGGGCAGTCCGGCGGTGAATTCCCAAGCTTCGGCGGCATTTGCGAAACAGAGGGCCATAAACAAGAAACGATGCATGGGGCAAAGTTAGATCAAAACCTGGCTTTGGCCAGCCTCCGCCGTCCGGGCTGTTTCGCACCATCTGAGGGATGAAAACTGAGTTGCGCGATCCTACATCAAGGGGAACGTTTAACCTTGCAGGAGAGACACGCATGAAATGCCCCGTAGACGGAACGACGCTGGTGATCACCGACCGCAGTGGGGTCGAGATCGACTATTGCCCAGACTGCCGGGGCGTTTGGCTCGACCGGGGAGAGCTGGACAAGATCATTGATCGCAGCGCCTCCGCACCGCCGCCGCCCCCGCCGCAACAGCGCGGTTATGAGGACCGGGGCGGATACCGCAAGAAAAAGCGCGGCGGGTTCCTTGAGGATATCTTTGACTTCTAGGCGATACGGCTCATCAGCACCATCGACAGCAATGCGCAGGCAAGACCGGCATATTCCCGCGTGTGCAGCGTCTCGCCGAACCAGACCGCGCCGATGATCGCGAGCGCGATGAGCGTCAGCATCGAATAGGCCACGCCTGCCTGTGCCAGCGTGACGTGCTGCATGGCGTAAAACCAGAAGAGTGCCGAGACGCCATAGAGGGCCACGCCGAGGAAGACGTATGTCGAGGTGATCGTGTGGCCCGCGTCGGCAGCGGTCTTGATGGCGAAATCGCCGATGATGACAATGAGCGCGGTGAACAGGGCGAAGGCATAGCCAAAGGCAAATTGGGTCATAAAAGCTCGCGGTTTGAAAAGGGTTTGGTTTGAAATGCCGAGAGTGTAGCACAAAACCCTGCGCCGCGCATCTCTGGCCGAATTCTGGTCGCGCAGCACTCCGAGGAGACCAGCCGTGCTCCGCACGGCAGCGCCCGACCCTCCCCTTAGGGTCGGGCTCTCCGCGTCATTCGTCTGGTGAGTCCTTCAGCTGCTGCAGCCATGCGAGAAGACCTTCACGGTCTCTGAGTTCTAAGCGGTTCGGCATGTAGTGTTCCCATTCAGACGCTACAGAAGGAGCAAAGAATGAAGTTGTGGTTATCACTGCTTTTGAGGCGTTTCTTTCCCTTGTAAGGGTTCCCATCATCGCGCGTACATCATTTGGGCTTACTCTGCGCCCTCTTTTGAACGCCTTGCATTGATCGATAATGCGCAACGCGCCAAAGCCGGATTTTTCGGCGATTACATCCATTCCGCCGTCCGCTGACTGTGAGGTAAGGGTCACAGAGAAGCCGTCCTTCTCGTAGCTTGCGGCGATAAACTCTTCGAAGCGCCTAGGATATTTTGAAAAGTCGTGCAGCAGTTTGGGATTCTGTTCGAGCTGTTTGAATATCTCCAACCAAGGAAAAGAAAGCGATCTGATTAGGTCGCCTTGCTCGACCTTCTCAGAGAGCTCAAGAATTTCAGTTGGTAGGACGAGCTCGTGCGAAAACTCATCGATTTTGGGCTTAACAGG
The DNA here is from genome assembly GCF_947499265.1 of uncultured Roseobacter sp. Taxonomy (GTDB): domain Bacteria; phylum Pseudomonadota; class Alphaproteobacteria; order Rhodobacterales; family Rhodobacteraceae; genus Roseobacter. Next base: position 950,381 of record NZ_CANMNK010000001.1, read on the forward strand.
AGATGTTACAGGTGAGCTGGAAAGCCCAAGTCCTAGGTTGGAAATACTCAGTCCTGGCATAAGAATCTACCGCCCCTTCCGTTTCCGCTTCACCCCACCGCGCATACCGCCGCGGCCCATCGTGCTGCGGCCTGAGGCCTTCTGCGCATCGTCGACCGCCTTCTCCACTGCGTATTGCCGGGCCATAGGATCGTCGGCGATGGCCAGATCGACCGACTCAAGCCGTTTGACCTCGTCGCGTAGGCGGGCGGCCTCTTCGAATTCGAGGTTTTCGGCGGCCTTGCGCATGTCGCTGCGCAGCCCGTCCAGAACGGCCTGCAGATTGCCGCCCGCCAGCGGATTGTCGACCTTGGCCGTGACGCGGGATTGATCCGTGTCGCCCTTGTAGAGCCCGGCGAGGATGTCTTCGACGTTCTTTTTGACCGTGGCAGGCGTGATCCCGTGTTGCTCGTTATAGGCGATCTGTTTGGCGCGGCGGCGGTCGGTTTCGGCCAGCGCGCGTTCCATCGAACCGGTAATGCGGTCGGCGTACATGATCACCCGACCCTCGGCGTTGCGCGCGGCGCGGCCAATGGTCTGGATTAGCGAGGTTTCGGAGCGCAGGAAGCCTTCCTTATCCGCGTCGAGGATCGCCACCAGCCCGCATTCGGGAATGTCGAGGCCCTCGCGCAGCAGGTTGATGCCGACGAGCACGTCAAAGGCGCCGAGGCGCAGGTCGCGCAGAATTTCGATGCGTTCGATGGTGTCGATGTCGGAGTGCATGTAGCGCACGCGGATGCCCTGTTCGTGCAGGTATTCGGTGAGGTCCTCGGCCATGCGTTTAGTCAGCGTGGTGCAGAGCGTGCGGTAGCCGTCGGCAGCGACCTTGCGCACCTCGTCGAGCAGATCATCCACCTGCATCTCGACGGGGCGGATTTCCACCTCCGGGTCCAGCAGGCCCGTGGGACGGATCACCTGCTCGGTGAAGACACCGCCCGTCTGTTCGATCTCCCAGGACGCTGGCGTGGCGGAAACGAAGACGGACTGCGGGCGCATCGCGTCCCATTCCTCGAACTTAAGCGGACGGTTGTCCATGCACGACGGCAGGCGAAAGCCGTGCTCGGCCAGGGTGAACTTGCGCCGATAGTCGCCCTTGTACATGCCGCCGATCTGCGGGACGGAGACGTGGGATTCGTCGGCGAAGACAATCGCGTGATCGGGAATGAACTCGAACAGCGTGGGGGGCGGCTCGCCCGGCGCGCGGCCCGTCAGGTAGCGCGAGTAGTTCTCGATCCCGTTGCAGACGCCCGTGGCCTCCAGCATCTCCAGATCGAAATTCGTGCGCTGCTCCAGCCGCTGCGCTTCGAGCAACTTGCCGTCGTTCACCAGTTGGTCGAGCCTGATTTTCAGCTCTTTCTTGATGCCGATGATCGCCTGCTGCATCGTGGGTTTCGGCGTCACATAGTGGCTGTTGGCATAAACGCGGATCTGATCGAAAGTGTCGGTTTTTTCACCGGTGAGGGGGTCGAATTCGGTGATAGATTCCAATTCTTCGCCGAAAAAAGACAACTTCCACGCACGGTCCTCGAGGTGGGCGGGGAAGATTTCCAGACTATCGCCGCGCACGCGGAACGACCCACGCTGAAACGCCTGATCGTTGCGGCGGTATTGCTGGGCCACGAGGTCAGCCATGACCTGCCGCTGGTCGTACATCGAACCGGTTTTGAGGTCCTGCGTCATCGCGCCATAGGTTTCCACCGAGCCAATACCGTAGATGCAGGAGACCGACGCCACGATGATCACATCGTCCCGTTCCAAAAGCGCGCGGGTGGCGGAGTGACGCATCCTGTCGATCTGTTCGTTGATCTGGCTCTCTTTCTCGATGTAGGTGTCGGACCGCGCCACATAGGCTTCGGGCTGGTAGTAGTCGTAGTAGCTGACAAAGTATTCGACCGCGTTGTCCGGAAAGAACCCTTTGAACTCGCCGTAAAGCTGGGCCGCCAGCGTCTTGTTGGGTGCGAGGATGATCGCGGGGCGCTGGGTCTCTTCGATGACCTTGGCCATGGTGAAGGTCTTGCCGGTGCCGGTGGCGCCTAGCAGGACCTGATCGCGCTCGCCGGACACCACGCCCTCGGAGAGTTCCTTGATCGCTGTGGGTTGGTCGCCTGCGGGCTCGAACTCGGTGGCCAGCATGAACTGCTTGCCGCCTTCAAGCTTGGGACGGCTGCGTACATCCGGCGCGGGATTGGCCATGATCGCGGGGGCTTCGGAAGAATCGGTTTGGGCGTAGGGCATAAGCGCTCCTTGGAGTTATCTCCAAAGTGTCACGAAACGCGCGGGGTTCAAGGGGGCCACTCCCCCTCATGACAGAAACTGTCAGCTGGGCAGGCGGCCCGTGCGGGTCATCCGGTGACCAATCAACTGGCACCCCAGCGTGCGGGTGAGCGCATCGGTCAGTTCGTCCAAGGTCTCGGCAGAGGCATAGGTGCCGCCTGTCCGGTCGGCAAGGCAACGGGCAACTGTGGCGCGTCGCTCGTACCCTTCGTCTTGCGGATTGTCCCATCCGAAATGATCGTCCCGCACCTTGAACCCGATCACATGTACCGTCAGGTCATGCGCATCTGCGGCGAGCGTGGCTGCCAGCGCGCAAGGCTGGCCATCGCAGGTCTCCTTGCCATCGGTCAGCAGCACGATCACACCGGGGCGCGATCTGTACTCAAGCACATTCGCGGCTCGCGCCACGGCATCGGTGAGCGGTGTCTCTCCGGCTGGCTGCAAGCGGTCCACTGCGTCGATGATCGGCCCGGCGGCTTGCGTGCGCGGGCCAAACCGCAGGTCGATATTGCCACAGGACGCGGTCTGACCGGGCCCGTAGATCACCAAACCCAAACGGCGCACGGAGGCGACCTGCGGAATACTGTCGTGTATCGCGCGGCGCGCTTCAAAGATGCGCGGCTCGTCCAGCAGGTTGAACCCCATTTCCGACATGGAGCCAGAACCATCAAAGACGATCATCGCATCCTCGGTGCAGCTCTGGGAGGCGGGCAGCGCCGCTGGCATCAACGCAGCGGCAAGTGTCGAGAGGGCGCGTAAGAGCAAGCGCATGGGCGGTGCCTTTCCTTGAAAAGATGCGCCACCCTCACAGGGTAGAGGCTGCCCTGTCAATACTTCGGCAAACACGGCTGTGTCAGGCGATCACAGTAATCCGAGCGTCCGAAATGAGGTCTCTTCCTTCTTGCCGATGATCACATGGTCGTGCACCCGCACATCGATCGCCTGGCAGGCGATGACAATACTATCGGTCATGGTGACATCGGCTTCGCTGGGGGAAGGGTCACCCGAGGGATGGTTGTGCACCAAGATGAGGGCTGAGGCATTGAGTTCCAGCGCCCGCTTGACCACCTCGCGTGGATAGACCGGCACGTGATTGACGGTGCCGCGCGCCTGCTCTTCATCCCCGATGACCACGTTTTTGTTGTCGAGGAACAGAATGCGGAATTGCTCCGTGTCGCGATGCGCCATGGTCGTGCGACAATAGGTGATCAGATCATCCCAGCCGGATAGCGCACAGCGTTCCAGCACCTTTGCCTGCGCCATCCTGTGGGCGAAAGCTTCGACCATTTTCAGTTGCAGGTAGACTTTTTTGGTCGTGCCGCGCACCTGAAGCAACCGATGCTCGGAGGCGGCAATCACCCCGTTGAGATCGCCGAAGGTAGCCAGCAGCTTCTTGGCGAGGGGCTTCACATCGATCCGCTCGATGGCATTGAAGAGCAGCAATTCAAGCAACTCATATTCTGGCATCGGCGCATGGCCACCGGTCAGGAACCGCGTTCGCAACCGTTGACGATGTCCGATATAATGAGGCGACGGACCGCCCCCATGCCCAGCGTATTCCCCAGCAGCCAGCGGTCGGGTTTCGACCCCGCTGGGAATACGACGTTCCAGTTCTTCCAACCCGCGCAGCGCGGCTTCCGAAAAGCCGTGTTTCATATCGGCACCCATTACTCTGATTGCGTTCAACTGAGTCGAATGTTGGAAAATCAAGGTTAGCGAAATCTTAATCGGAGCAATTTTGGAAAAGATTTTCTTAAACTGCGGCTTAATCGACGCGCGTTTCGCAAAAGGTATCTTGTTCCAGCGGCATAATTCACCGATATAATGACCAAAGCCAAGTTAGGAGCACCCCTTATGCGCGCACGCATTTATCAGCCTGCCAAGACCGCGATGCAGTCCGGCACAGCCAAGACGCATGGATGGGTGCTGGAATTCGCGCCGGCGTCATCGCGTGAGGTAGATCCGCTGATGGGGTGGACGTCATCCACCGACACGCAAAGCCAGGTACGGCTAAGGTTCGATACCAAGGAAGCCGCCCTCGAATACGCGCGCGAAAAGCACATCGATGCGCAGGTGCAGGACCCCAAGAAGCGACGCCCGAATATCCGCCCTGGTGGCTATGGCGAGAATTTCGCGACAGGACGGCGCGGCGCCTGGACGCATTGATGCCTCTTAAATCGGCGCAAAGTTGGCTCGGAAACCGGTAAAAGATCCCGCAAAGACGAGTCGGGACCGGCATCTAGAAGCTTTGCAGCCTCACCTGCTACCTATGATTTGAGAAGACTTATCGTGTTTTGCATTCAGCGACTTTGTCTCGACTGCATGATCTCGAGTGCATTTAAATAGATCTGGTAAGAAAGTGCCGGACTCGTTCCCTCGCTTTCGCGAAGCTTCTTCGCAGTCTTTTCATGGCTACCGTTTGTCCGCGCTGCTCAGCTCAGCATCGAGCCGATCAGCGAGCCGCCAAAAAGGATGTTCGTGCACCGCGCAGCATTTCGGTGGATCAGGGGCTGCAACCCGGGGCAATTGCGGCCTTGCGACGCTTCCGCACAAAGGTCCGCTATGGCAATGCTCCGTGCCTCTCCTCTCGGTAATCCATCATCGCGTGCCACACGACAGCCGATACGATTACGATCCCTCCAAGGACCGCCACTGCAGGTGGAAGTTCACTCAAAACAATCCAGGCAAGGAGAGTTGCGCAGGGGATCTCAACGGTTCCCAGAAGAGCCGATTGCGCGGAAGGGATAAGCCGCGTTCCCTCTGTCCAAAGAATCACCGCACCGGCAAAGGCCAGCCCGAAAAGGGCCAGTAGCGCGGCGTCTGGCGCGGAGACATGCAAAGGTGTTCCCATCAATGCTCCGACAAGGAAGAGCTGCAATGCCGATGCTCCACCTGCCCATACGACTGGGACATCTGCAAACTTGCGTATCAGAACGATGTATGCGGCATTTCCCAAAGTCATAGCGATGGCCAGCAGGTCGCCCATCAGCTTGCCAGTTCCCAGACCGCCGGACACGATGATTGCGACACCAAGCAGTGAAAGGGCACCTGCCACCAAGGTGCGGCCCTTAGCGATCTCGCGCATAGCCAGCCACGCCAAACCGGCGGCAAAAAAGGGGGCAGTGGCGTAAATCACGGCGACGTTTGCCACGTATGTCAGTTTGAAGGCATAGATAAACGCGATGCTTGCAACACTTCCGACGCTCGCCAGGGTCCAACCCCGCTGACCCAACCGAAACGCTTGATATCGCGGCGTATCCCCTCGACGGAACTCGACATAGGCAATGATGGCCAGCCCTCCGATCAGCCCGCGCCAGCAAGCAATGGTCCATCCATCTGCCTCGATCATCTTTGTCAGGACGCCCGAGAAACTGAAAACGACCGCTGAAAGCGCCACGAGGGTGATCCCCGTCATATTCTGTGAATGCTGCACTCTCTCAACTTTCGATTACTGGCGTTGGCTTATACCAAGGCACTGTTGCCAACACGCTGTCAGCAGTCTTGGTTTGAATCAGCCAAAAAGCGGCTCTCATGGCACGCGCTGCATTCGACGATTTGGGTTCGTTGCGGACATCCGGCGCAGGATACGTCGAGGTCTGAACGCGGAGATGCCTGCCAGCGCGGTGCCGGATGTTTCGAGAAACTGTTCGCCGGTATTCTCGATGGCAGGACGCCGGGTTTCCGCAATCCCGACAAAGTCGGCATGGGTGCGATCCATGTCCATCTATGACCTCTGGCCGTGATAAAGAATCCGCCTGATCCCTCGCAAATCGTCAGATATCAAGCGCGACCCGGCGGGCTTTTGTTGTTGTCTTTTACTTTGGTTCGCGGGATCTTATCCCAACTTTCACGGAAGCTCTGCGCCTATTTGAAATTGCTTCAAAATGAGGTCCTGTTTGCAAATGCCTTTTCGATTTCTGCCGAGGCAGCTTGGGCCAGATTTGCGGTCTTTCGACGTCACACGCGCGCATGTCAAAGACGTCGAGGTTGCAGAATTATTGAACCGACACTTCCAGTTGATGCGGTCACAATCGCCGCTGGAGAGTTGCCACGTTTTGCCTGCAGAGGCACTCACCGATGAGAGTATTCGCCTTTATGCGCTGCGCGAGGATGGTGCCACACTGGCCATTGGTGCCATAAAGATTTGCGGGTCCTGGGGTGAGCTGAAGTCCATGCACACCGCTGAAGAGGCCCGTGGGCGTGGTGTCGGTCGTGCGTTGCTCGCCGCGTTGATGCGGGAGGCGCAGGGTTTGGGTCTTGCGCGCCTGAAACTGGAGACCGGATCGGGCCCTGAACATGCCGCCGCACGGCGTTTGTATGAAAACGCGGGCTTCGAACAATGCCCGCCCTTCGGCGGCTATGCGAAGGACCCTCTGAGCGTTTTCATGTCCCGCGCGCTCTAAGACTTGCACGAAGGCGCGGCCTGCGGCATGAACGGCACCAGCGGTCCCTTAGCTCAACTGGATAGAGCAGCTGACTTCTAATCAGCAGGTTGAGGGTTCGAGTCCTTCAGGGATCGCCATGTTGCCAACCGGTTGTGGCTTGGGTTTTGGTCCGCGGCCAACGTCACGGCGCGGAAGCATTCTTCGCACCTACACCTCTTTAATTCTCAGGCATTCAGCTCGTGAGAGCAGGGGCATGCCGTGTACACAAGTCCAATCACGAATCGGTATAGCCCAAAAGAAGCGCAGCCGCTTTGGTGTTCGCACTTGTGGCGCACGTAACTGCACTGTCACGGCGCACTTCGGGTTTTGCTGGTTTATGCTCCTGACTTCTGGCCAAAAAATCAGGGTGCCGCCACATCGGACTCCGATATTCCAATCAAAACTGTAAACTTTCATTGACAGATTACCGGGTCAAAATCTAACCTCCAAGAACAATTCCGACATTCGCTAACTTAGAAACTGGAGTCTGACTGCCTGGGGAGTGGACATGCCGTCTCTGAAGCAAAGCTACGAACAAGTCTGTCCGGAGATCTACCGGAAGACGCAATTGGATATACTGGAACTGAAGTCAAAGCTTCCCGCTGATACCGTCGGTGAGATCATTGATGAGGTCCTGGCGCGCGTCAAAGCAATCGGAACAACCAACACCTATTTGCTCGACCATCCGCCGCAGCGCGTGGTCGACAAACTGTGTTATGCGCTGATTTCCACAGAGAGTGATGAGGCCGCGCAGTTTATCGAAGGCAAACGACAGGACGGGGCCTCGCTCGAAGCGATCTATCTGGCTTATCTGCGCGAAGCGGCGCGCACATTAGGCGACTGGTGGACCGATGATCATGTGTCCTTTGTCGAGGTTTCGATTGGGACGAGCCGCATTTATTCCATCATGCGCAGCCTTGGCTACCTTTTCGTTCCTGACAAACCGGTCGCGGTCAAATCGGCGGTCTTTGCTACGGTGCCCGGCGAAACCCATATTCTGGGGGTGCGCATGGCGGCTGACCTGCTGGGCAAAGAAGGCTGGGAGATCGATCTGCATGTGAGCCTGTCGCATGACGATCTGTTGGAGGCGATTTCGCAATCGCGTTGTCGGGTCATCGGTTTGTCTGCAGCAGGCGTTCATGCATCGGCGGCCTTGGCCCGGCTGGTGATCGCGCTGCGGATCAGCAACCCGGGTGCTCGGATTTTCCTTTCCGGACAGATAACGCGCGAGGCGCCAGATCTGGTGCCGTTGATGGGTCTTGATGGCGTGGCCAGCGATGTTGAAACGGCTCTGGCGTTGATGAACCGGTTTTGGGCTGAAACATCCACGGCAAAGCTGTAGCACTTAAAACTGTCAGGCCGACAGGACATCGATGGTGCAGACGGCGCGCGATGGCCCCCTAGAAAGATGCTGTCGCAGACATGGCCAGGGCACCATCCGCCCGGCGCGCCCATAGATCAGCAGTGCCTTTATTCTGCCGCCCTTCAATATGAAACTCGGCCAGCCCCGAAATCGGCGCCAGCCCGCGGAATGTGAATTTCTTTGGCGGTCGAGCCATTTGGCGACACGCCAGATCAAGCAACAGCGTGGCCGTGAGCGGGCCGTGAAAAACCAACCCGTCATAGCCTTCCACATCTCGTGCGTAGTCTGCGTCATAGTGAATGCGATGCCCATTGAATGTCAGCGCGGAGTAGCGAAACAGCAATACCTGGGTCGGCGTGATGGTTTGGGAGAACTCGGCGTGTTCGGGAGCTTGCGCTGGTTCCGCCGCCTCGTCTTGCGGGCCGGGGTCCGCACGGTAGACGATGTCGTGTTCTTCGCTCAGCGCCAACTGACCGGCCTGAAGATAGTCATGGTGCACAGTGACAAAGCAGAGCGGTCCAGTGCGTCCTTCTTTTTCGACAACGCTTTTGATCGTAGATCTTTTTGTCGCGGCCTGCCCAAGCACCAAGTCGGTGTGAAAGGCAAACCGGCCTCCTGCCCACATGCGGCGGGGCAGCGTCACGGGTGGCAAAAACCCGCCTCGCTTGGGGTGGGCATCGCGCCCGAGATCGCTGGCACGCGCCGCCTCCAGAAAGTAGAGCCAGTGCCAGAGCGGCGGTAGCCGGTCGCCGGTAGTGAAAGTGGGATCATGGTCCAACGTGGCTTGCATAAAGCGGGCGGGTTCAGGACGCAGGTTGTCTGTCCTCTCGATCTCTCGGCCCACCCAATCCTGCAAATTCACTGTTGATGTCATTCTTATGTCTTCCAAGCTGCGGTTGGTCGTTCACTTTCTGTAATCGGTCCCCTGTCTAAACGAAACTGGTCATGCCCATCGCCCTGATCAATTGGCCGGCAGATCGCTGAAAGGCTATGGTGTCTGATAGGGCATGTGCTTGAGATATCGTCTGCATTCAGACGCATGCACTTTCCGGACATGGCAGTGATGAAATCTGGCTGACGTGTAAGGTAGACGGTAAGGCCGTCGGGTTTTGCTATGCCGCGCCAGAAGAATTGACGCAAGGTACATGGAACATGCGCGCGATCGCCGTGCTGCCGGTTCTGCAGGGTACCGGTTGCGGGACTGCCATCGTCGCCACTCTGGAAGCGGGGTTGCGGGAGCGCGGGCAACGCATTTTGATCGCGGATACCTCCGGAACAGATGCGTTTTCGCAGACCCGCGTATTTTATCGCAAGACCGGATACACCGAAGAATCACGTATTCGCGATTTCTGGGGAAAGGTGACGACAAAGTCGTTTTTTGGAAATCGCTAGAGTCAACGTAGCGATACCGCAACTGACCGACCTCATCCTCGGTCAGTTGCCCCGCGCTGATCGGGGTCAATGCGCATGTCTGTAGTGCCGATGCTGGTGTTCGAGCTAGGATTGGAGGCGGCCAAACGAAAACCCGGTGATCAACTGGCGCAATCCAAGCGCCGCTCCTGCGAAGATGGAGACAAAGACGATAGGTGCATTCAGCGTCAGCAATGAGAATGCGGAGATGCCCTGTCCGATGGTGCAGCCCATCGCCAGTATGGCGCCGAAGCCCATGAAAACTGCGCCGAGCACTTGTCGCTTTAGCTCGCGAGGGTCTTCGCAGGCTTCCCAGCGGAAATGCCCTTTGATGAGGCTGCCGATGAACGCCCCGGCCAGCACACCGAATACGGAGCCAACCCCAAAGGTGAGGCCACCGCCGCTGGAGGTCATCAGAAACAGCAGAGTTTCGCCAAGCGGTGATGTGAAGGTGTGACTGTTCACCGGTGATGCGCTGAAACCGGTGTCCGCGACCCATTGAGTGCCCGCCCAGCCGGTGATCACTGCGACGCCGACAAGAATGGCCCAGATCACGGCTCTTGGCGTTCGCAGAAAATCGCGGGACCAGAGGGCGGTGCCGGTGATCATCGCGCTAACCATGATCCCCCACAAGACGCCCGACACGCCGGTGACCCTGTTGAGCAGTTGCGGGTAACTCCGCGCCTCTATCGGGACTTCGGTCGTTGAGAGGGCGAGGAGACGCAGGTGCGCCAGTGGGCCGGAGAGCATGACATATGCGCTGATCCCCATGACGAGCACGATCACGAAGGAACGCAGATCGCCACCACCAAACCGCGCCAAAGCTCCGAAACCGCAGTTTCCCGCGAGGGACATGCCATAGCCGAACATCAGGCCGCCGATGATCCCCAGCGCGGGTGTCCAGGGTGCCAGATGGTAGATCGATTGTGTGGGATCAAGCGCCCCGAGTGCCACAAGCCCGAACGTACCCAAACCGGCGACACCAATGGCGAGCCCCCACATGCGCAGGCGTATGTCGCTGCCCTGATAGAGAAAATCCTCGATGGCCCCCAGGGTGCAGAAACGGCCCAACCGCGCGGCAAGCCCCAGAATGACGCCGCCGACAAGCCCTATGAGGGCCAGGAGCCCGGCATCTGAAAGTCCGTCCAGCATTTGCTTCCTCCCCAACGTCTACGGGGCGTGGCGATGCGCGCTATCCGTTCTTGCAGAACAGGTCGTAGACCAGATCAAGTATCTGAACCGCACGTTGATCTGTCAAACTGTAATAGATTGCCTTGCCCTCGCGGCGCGGCGAAACGAGCCCTTCGGTGCGCAGGCGTGACAGCTGCTGCGACACCGCCGCTTGCCGGGCCGACAGCAGTTCTTCCAATTCTGTGACAGTCTTTTCGCCGGTGGCCAGATGGCACAAGATCATCAAACGCCCCTCATGGCTAATCGCTTTGAGGAAGTTCGACGCGTTGCATGCGTTTTCCATCATGCGCTCGATCTCGGCGTCAGACATGTCTTTGGTGATGACGGGCAGGGACATTTCGGATCGGATATCTAACACGTTTCAATCCTCATACGCGTGTCGCGGTCGGATGGCAATTCGAGGCCGCTTTGGCGCGACAGGTTTGGGAGCAAATGCTCAGGAATCAGGCGCGGGCGGGACCGCATGTTCATTCAGCAGCTTGCTGAGCAAAAACCAGAAGAATTCGTCACCCGCGTAGCCTTCGATCCGGCCGAGTTCCGCGCCGTTTTCGACCAGAACGAAGGTGGGCGTGAAAACCGGTTCCGATGCAAAGGTGATGTCATCCGGCAGATCGCGCAGGTCGACACGGCGCAATGGTGCGCGTTTCCCGTCATCGGTTTTGGGATAAATATGGGCGATATCGGCATTCCACCGTGCGCACCAATGGCACCCGTTTTGTTCCACCATGATCAGATCGGCCGTGATCGCGGGCAGCGGCGCGGTGCTGAGAGCAAGGGCAAGCAAAAGGCGTTTCATCGGGGCTCCGATTGACGGATGAGTTTAAACATATAATATCTTGAATATGTAATCAGCACAAGCACCGGGGCAATTTGGGATGTTGGACGTCACTTTGTTTGGGGCTTTTGTGGGCGGGTTGATCGTCTTCTTTTCGCCCTGCGTCCTGCCGATTGTGCCGTTTTATCTCAGTTATATGGCGGGCGCGTCGATGTCCGAGATCAGCGCCGAAGGGACACTTTCCAGTGGCGTGCTCCGTCGGGCGTTTCTCGCATCGATCATGTTTTCAATGGGCATTATCACTGTGTTTGTCCTGCTGGGCGCGGCGGCCTACGGGCTGAGCCAGAGCTTTCGCAGCGCACAGACCGAGTTCCGCATCGTGGCGGCGTTGATCGTGCTGGTGATGGGGCTGCATTTTCTGGGCGTGCTGCGGATCGGCTTTCTCAACCGGGCGTTTCAGATGGAGGCTGGGGATACAAAAAACATGTCGGTGCTGGGGGCTTATCTGGTCGGCTTTGCCTTTGCGGCGGGGTGGACCCCTTGCGTTGGTGGCGTGCTGACGGCGGTTGTCTTTACCGCCAGTACCGAAGCGACAGCGCTGCGCGGGCTCGTCCTGCTGCTGGTTTTCGGCGTGGCGATGACCACGCCCTTTGTCATCGCGTCGCTCTTCATCGGGCCGTTTTTGAAGTTTGTCGCCCGGTTCCGGCAACATCTGCCCAAGGTGGAAAAGGCGATGGGGCTGCTGATGATCGTCTTTGCCGGGCTCATCGCCACCGACAGCGTCAACTACATCGCGCAGTGGATGCTGCAAACCTTTCCAGCTTTTCAAAACATATAAGGAGACCGTCCGATGAAACGCCTGTTGATCCTGTTGTGCCTGTCGGCGCTGCCTGCTTTCGCCGCCGAGCTTGGCGATGATGGTCTGCACAAGACGGACTGGATGCGCGACACCTTCAAAGATCTGAGCGAAGACCTGGAGGAGGCGAACGCGGAAGGGAAGCGATTGGTCCTGATGATCGAACAGCGGGGGTGTATCTATTGCACGAAGATGCATGAGGATGTTTTCCCGCGCGAGGAGATCGCCAGCTACATCCGTGACAACTTCTTTGTGGTGCAGGTGAATTTGCATGGTGATACCGAGGTTACCGACTTTGATGGGGAGGTGCTTTCGGAAAAGCAGGCGGCGCGTAAATGGGGCCTGCTGTTCACGCCGTCGATTCTGTTCCTGCCTGAAGAGGTGCCGGAGGGGGCCACGGCGCAGACTGCCGCCGTTGCCATGATGCCGGGGGCCTTTGGGGCGGGAACCACGCTCGACATGTTCACCTGGGTCCAGGAGAAACGGTACGCGCTTGATTCCGAAGAGGATTTTCAGCGCTACCACGCACGGCGCATTCAGGAGCGGGCGGATGGGTCGGCAGATTGAACCGAAAACAAATTCACAAAACCGAATTTGACCTTGATCAATCACGTTTTTGTGTCCTATGGTATGCCAATAATTGAATGTGTTTGGGAGGACGCATGAGACCCAACTTTCTCGCAATTCTTGTTCTGGCCGCATCCGTCCAAACGGTGAGCGCCGGAGAGATTACCCCGACCGCCGTCGTGTTTACGGATGGCAGCGTCGAAGAATCACTGACCGGTTTACCGGGGGATGCGGAGAAGGGCCGCGAAATCGTCGGCGACAAAAGTCTCGGCAACTGTGTCGCCTGCCACGAGGTCAGTGATCTGGCCGAAGTGCCGTTCCACGGTGAGATCGGGCCGATGCTTGATGGTGCCGGTGAGCGCTGGAGCGAAGCCGAACTGCGTGGAATCGTCGCCAATGCGAAAATGATGTTCGAAGACAGCCTGATGCCATCTTTCTATAAAACAGAAGGTTTTTTCCGTCCTGGCAACGCCTACACCGGTGAGGCCGCGGATGACACATTTGGCCCGCTCTTAAGCGCTCAGCAAATCGAAGACGTGGTGGCCTATCTGTCCACCCTGAAAGAGTAACGACCCGGATGAGGTCAAAGGAGGTTCACGCATGGAACTGACACGACGTAATGCAATTTTGATGGGGGCGGGGGCCGTCCTGATCGCTGGCGTTCCGCTGAAGGTCGCGGCTGCCGCCGGTGCTGACGAAATCGCAGCCTTCACCGGTGGTGCGGAGATCGGCGCAGGGGATATCAAGCTGATCGCGCCGGAGATTGCGGAGAATGGCAATACAGTGCCCATCGAAGTGTCCTCGGACACGGCGGTGGAGATTCTGGTGCTGGCGCTGGGGAACCCGACGCCACCGGTTGCGACGTTCAAGTTCGGCAAGCTTTCCGCCTCGCGCGCGGCGTCCACGCGCATCCGCCTGGCGGGCACGCAGGAGGTTGTTGCCATCGCGAAGCTGGCGGACGGTTCTTTCGTTCAGGATACCTCGACGGTGAAAGTGACAATTGGCGGCTGCGGCGGCTGACCCGCAGGGATCGGCTCCGGTATCCGGAGCGCGCCCAGCGTGACAACAGAATTCAGGAGAATGAGACATGGCAAAAGGTGTGAAACCCCGCGTTAAGGTGCCCAAGACGGCGGCTGCTGGTGACACGATCACGATCAAGACGCTGATCAGCCACAAAATGGAATCCGGGCAGCGCAAGGATGATGATGGCAATGTGATCCCGCGGTCGATCATCAACCGCTTTACCTGTGATTTTAACGGCGAAAACGTCATCGATGTCGTGCTGGAGCCGGCGATTTCCACAAACCCCTATCTGGAGTTCGAGGCCGTCGTACCGGAAGCGGGCGAATTTGTTTTCACCTGGTACGACGATGACGGCTCGGTCTACGACACAAGCAAAAAGATCGCGATCGAGTGACATGAGTGTCTGGGGAGGGACAAGGATGAAAAAGCTGACGGGTGTCATGCTGGCAAGCGCATTGGTGGCCACACCGCTGATCGCGGAGCCGGTGGACGACACGCTTATTCTCAACGAGGACGTCACACTGGTGACGCGTACCGCAGCCCCCGCCCATGTGGCGGATGTCATGGATGAGGTGATTTCGGGCTGGCATTTCCGCGGCACTGAAACGCGCGCCATGCAGGCCGATGATTTCGACAACCCCGGCATGATCTTTGTGGAGCAGGCCGAGGATGTCTGGAACACGGCGGAGGGGTCCGAGGGTAAATCCTGTGCAAGCTGCCACGGTGCGTCTGAGGAGATGGCCGGGGTGCGCCCGGTCTACCCGAAATACAACGAGGCCGCGGGCGAGGTGCGCACGCTGGAAATGCAGATCAACGACTGCCGCGAAAACCGGATGGGCGCTGAAAAGTGGAAATACACCGGCGGCGACATGGTCAATATGACCGCGCTGATCGCGTCAGTGTCCCGGGGCATGCCGGTGAATGTGGCCATCGATGGGCCAGCGCAATCCACCTGGGAGGCGGGCAAGGATCTCTACTACACCCGCACCGGACAGCTGGAGCTTGCCTGCGCTTCCTGCCACGAGCAGAACTATGGTAACATGATCCGCGCGGACCATCTCAGCCAGGGGCACATCAACGGCTTTCCAACGTATCGGTTGAAGAACACCAAGCTGAATGCGGTGCACGCGCGGTTCAAAGGATGCGTGCGCGACACAAGGGCGGAGACCTTCAAGCCGGGCAGCCCGGAGTTCGTGGCGTTGGAGCTTTACGTCGCCTCGCGCGGCAATGGCCTGCACGTCGAAGGGCCCTCGGTTAGAAACTAGACATCGATTGCCCCGTACGATGGACGTGCGGGGTTTTCTCTTTCGAATACATTCAGGAATACGCATATGATATCCCGACGCGACTTTCTCCAGACCAGTATGGCCGCCAGTGCGCTGCTTGGTGCGTCCGGTTTCGGGCAATGGGGTCGGATCGCGGCGCAACAGACGCTGACACAGGACCAGCTTTTGCAGTTTGAGACCTTCGGGAATGTCTCGCTGATCCACATCACGGATATCCACGCGCAGCTGAAGCCGATCTATTTTCGCGAGCCGTCCATAAATATTGGCGTTGGCGAGAACAAGGGAGCCGTGCCGCATCTCACGGGTGCGGAGTTCCGCAGAAAATACGGGATTGAAGACGGTTCCTACGCGCATTACGCTCTGTCAGCGGGTGACTTTGAGGCCTTGGCAAAAGGTTATGGGCGCGTCGGCGGGTTGGACCGCGTCGCCACGGTGATCAACCAGATCCGGTCCGAGCGGCCTGATGCGCTGTTGCTCGACGGCGGTGATACCTGGCACGGCAGCTATACCTGCTATCAGACGCAAGGTCAGGATATGGTTGATGTGATGAACGCGCTGAAGCCCGACGCGATGACGTTTCATTGGGAATTCACGCTGGGCTCGGACCGGGTGAACGAGATCGTTGAGAGGCTGCCCTTTGCGGCGCTGGGGCAGAACATATTCGACGCCGAATGGGATGAGCCTGCCGAGCTTTTCCCGCCTTATCAGTTCTTTGAACGGGGGGGCGTGAAAGTAGCTGTGATCGGACAGGCCTTTCCTTACATGCCGATCGCCAATCCGGGCTGGATGTTTCCTGAATACGCCTTTGGCATTCGCGACGAGAACATGCAGACGATGGTCGATGAGGTGCGCAGTCAGGGCGCTGATCTGGTGGTTTGCCTCAGCCACAATGGTTTCGATGTCGACAAGAAGATGGCGGGCATCGTCACGGGCATCGACGTGATCCTGTCCGGCCATACCCATGATGCGCTGCCGGAACCAGTGGTGATCGGCGACACGGTCATCGTGGCCTCGGGCAGCAACGGAAAATTTGTCAGCCGTGTCGATCTGGACGTGCGGGACGGGCGCATGATGGGCTTCCGGCATAAGCTGATCCCGATCCTGTCGGACGTGATCACACCCGATGCGGACGTGGCCGCCGTGATCGACACCGTGCGTGCGCCTTACGAAGACACGCTGGCAGAGGTAATCGGACAGACCGACAGCCTGCTATACCGCCGGGGCAATTTCAACGGCACCTGGGATGATCTGATCTGCGACGCGTTGCTGTCAGAGCGTGAGGCGGACATCGCGCTCAGCCCTGGCGTGCGGTGGGGGCCGTCGCTCCTGCCGGGGCAGGACATCACGCGCGAGGACATCTGGAACGTCACCTCGATGAGTTACGGTGCGGCGTATCGCACTGAAATGACGGGCGAATTCCTGCACGTAGTTCTGGAGGACGTGGCCGACAACCTCTTCAACCCTGATCCCTATTACCAGCAAGGCGGCGACATGGTGCGCACAGGCGGGCTAGGATACCGCATCGATATCAGCAAACCGCAAGGCAGCCGCATCACCGATCTGGTCTTGCTCAAGACCGGCGAGAAGATCGACCCCGCCAAAACCTATCAGGTCGCCGGATGGGCCTCGGTCAATGAAGGCACCGAAGGGCCACAGATCTGGGATGTGGTAGAAAACCATATCCGCAAACAGGGCACCGTCAGCATCACCTCCAACAACAGTGTTGAGGTGGTCGGCGCATGAGCAAAAGAGACACGGAGGCACCTATGTCGCAGAGTTTCAAACCATCCCGCCGCGGGTTTCTGCGTGGTGCGGCGGCCAGCACGGCGCTGGTTGCCGGGGCGGCGCGGTCGGGCACGCCGGATCCGCTGATCACCGAGGTGCAGGAGTGGGCCAGCGGTCTTGGGGAGGGTGTGGATGCAACGCCCTACGGGCTGCCCATCGAGTACGAAAGCGATGTGGTCCGCCGCAATGTCGAATGGCTGACCGCCGACACCATCAGTTCCATCAATTTCACGCCGATCCATGCGCTGGATGGCACCATCACGCCGCAGGGCTGTGCCTTCGAGAGGCATCATTCCGGTGCGATTGACCTTAGAAAAGAAGATTACCGGTTGATGATCAACGGTCTGGTGGAGACGCCGCTGGTGTTTTCCTACGCCGATCTGGAACGTTTCCCGCGCGAAAACCACGTGTATTTCTGCGAATGTGCGGCGAATACCGGCATGGAATGGGCCGGGGCACAGCTCAATGGCGCGCAGTTCACCCATGGCATGATCCACAACATGGAATACACCGGCGTGCCGCTGCGCACGATCCTGGCGGAGGCGGGGCTTGGGGCGGCGGGCGATCTGGCAGACAAATGGGTCTATGTCGAGGGCGCGGATGCGTCGTCCAACGGCCGCTCGATCCCCATGGAAAAGGCGCTGGATGACGTGCTGGTCGCCTTCAAGGCCAACGGCGAAGCTTTGCGCAAGGAACATGGGTATCCGGTGCGGCTGGTTGTGCCCGGTTGGGAAGGCAACATGTGGGTCAAATGGCTGCGCCGGGTCGAGGTCATGGACGGCCCGGTGGAGAGCCGCGAAGAGACCAGCAAATACACCGATACACTGGAAGACGGCACCAGCCGGAAATGGACATGGGAAATGGACGCGAAATCGGTCGTAACCTCCCCCAGCCCGCAAGCGCCGATCACACATGGGTCCGGTCCGCTGGTGATCACGGGGCTTGCGTGGTCCGGGCATGGCGCGATCACGCGGGTGGATGTCTCGAAAGACGGCGGCGTTACATGGGAGACCGCGCGGCTGGCCAAGCCCGGCGAGAAGATGGCGCTGACGCGGTTCTATCTCGACACCACATGGGACGGCGAAGAGATGTTCCTGCAGTCCCGCGCCATGGATGAAACCGGGTATGTGCAACCCACCAAGGCGCAGCTGCGCGAGGTACGGGGGCTGAACTCGATCTATCACAACAACTGTATCCAGACGTGGTGGGTGCGCCCGACCGGGGAGGCGGAAAATGTCGAAGTTTCTTAAACTCTGTGTGGCGCTTGGTATTCTCAGCACACCCGCGTTCGCCGAAGGATATGGGTTGGGCCGTCCGGCGTTACCCGAAGAAATTGCCGCCTGGGATATAGACGTGCGCCCGGACGGCACCGGCTTGCCAGCGGGCTCGGGCGATGTGCTGACGGGCGAGGAAGTCTTTGCCGACCAATGTGCGGCTTGCCATGGCGATTTTGCGGAAGGCGTGGACAATTGGCCAAAACTGGCGGGCGGTTGGGACACATTGGCGGATGATGACCCGCTGAAAACCGTGGGCAGCTATTGGCCGCATCTCTCGACCGCATGGGACTACGTCAACCGATCCATGCCTTTTGGGGCGGCGCAGACGCTGGAGGCGGATGAGGTCTATGCCATCGTTGCCTACATTCTCTATTCCAACGATCTGGTGGATGAAGATTTCGTGCTCTCGGACGAAAATCTGGCATCCTTCACGCTGCCCAATGCGGAGGGCTTCATTGTCGACGATCGGATCGAGACAGAACATAGCCAATGGGTCGGTGAGCCCTGCATGAGTGATTGCAAGGAGGCGGTCGAAGTGACCATGCGTGCCATGGTGCTCGATGTCACACCTGAGCAAGAGGCCAGCGCGACCGAGGCGGCGCCAGAGGAGGTGGTCGAGGTCGCCGCCGTTGATCCGGAGTTGATCACATCCGGAGAGAAGGTTTTCAAGAAATGCAAGGCCTGCCATCAGATTGGCGAGGGGGCCAAGAATCGCTCAGGGCCGATCCTCTCTGGTATCGTTGGGCGACCGGCGGGCACGGTGGAGGGGTTCAAGTATTCCGGGCCGCTCAAAACCATGGCCGAAGAGGGCCTGGTCTGGGATGAAGAGTCCCTTACCGCCTTTCTGGCCAAGCCAAAGGCGTTCATGAAAGGCACCAAGATGAGCTTTGCAGGCCTGAGGAAAGAAGATGATCTGGCCGCCATCATCGCGTATCTGGCGTCCTTCCCGCAATGACTTTGCGCAGGCTCTCTCTTTTGACGGCGGCGGTTGGGCTTCTGGCCGGATCGCTGGCGGCGCAGGAGTTGGGTGACGCGGAGGCGGGTGAAAAGGTTTTTTCCAAGTGTAAGGGCTGTCATCAAATTGGTGCCGGAGCCAAGGATCGCATCGGGCCGCACCTGAACGGCATATTCGGTCGCCGGGCAGCGGCGCATGGATCTTTTGACTATTCGGAGGCGATGGAACGCGCCGGAGCCGACGGGATGGTCTGGACCGCTCGGACGCTGGATGCCTATCTGGAAAACCCGCGCGCTCTGGTTTCCAAGACGCGCATGAGTTTCCGCGGGCTCAAGGATCCGACGGATCGGGCCAATGTTCTGGCCTATATGCGCGATTTTTCCGACAACCCGCGTGATGTGCCGGAGGCGGAACCGACCGCGCGCGCGACAGATCATGACCTGGACCCGAAGATACTGGCGATACAGGGAGATCCTGAATATGGCGAATATCTCTCCAATGAATGTCTGACGTGTCACCGGGCGGATGGCAGCGCTGAGGGTATTCCCTCGATCACGCGCTGGCCCACTGACGACTTTGTCGTCGCGATGCATGCCTACAAAAACAAGCTCCGCCCGCATCCGGTGATGCAGATGATGGCGGGGCGGTTGAATGACGAGGAGATTGCGGCGTTGGCCGCCTATTTCAAGGACCTCGATTAACGGGGCTTTTCTGGGAGGAAAGATTTATGAAACTGAACCGACGCATTTTTCTGGGCACTGGGGCGGCTGCGCTGTCTGCGCCGCATGTTTTGGCGGAGGGGCATGGCCGG
>NZ_CANMNK010000002.1 GCF_947499265.1 uncultured Roseobacter sp.
AGCTGTGGCAGACCGACTTCACCTATCTGAAGGTCATCGGCTGGGGTTGGTTCTACCTCAGCACCATCCTCGATGATGTAACGGCTGTAGCCTGGGCATTCGTTGAGTACAGTTAGAATAGACTGATCTGGAAGCGATTTCGTGGGAGCAAGCCAAAGGCGTGTGGCAGGCACCAACACAGACGCCTTGGGATTTCCGGAATGATAAGTGGAACCGCGCCCTGGCCGAGCTGCCGGATGGCAAATTTCCGATCAAAGGCAACATCACCCCCGGCCAAGACAAACTGAAGATATACCACACGCCGTGGTCGCCGAATTACACCAGCACCAAAATTGATGTCACGGCCGGCGAGCGTTGGTTTGCTGCCGACCGGCTTTACCAATCTGATGCCCGTGTTCGGCGTTGTTCTGGGTTTGTCGATCCTCGACGAACTAATGGATCGATCCATGCTGATGGGCGGTGGCTTCGTGGTTGTGGGGCTGGTTCTATCAAACATTCAACGTTCGATACGCACATAAGTATCGGACTTAGAAAATACACCCACCGAGAAGCGTAGGTTGAGCGAATATCGTAAAAGCTTGATCGATTCCGGAGACAATCAATTGATCAAGAAGGTCGAGTGCGGCATCAGTGTTCTCTTTTGATGAGGTACCCCCCCAACCGAATTGACTCGAACTTTTATGCTATCTCAACATACTAGCGCGGTCGAAAAGCGGTTTGGTGGGTGAAGCCAAAAGGCCGATCTGACGAATCCAATTAATTAATTGTACGTATGTATAAATTATTGTTAACTTGCCTGACGAGGTGAGTCGCCTCAGACAGCAAGGATTTGGATGTGGTCGCGGAATTCACGATAGAGTGCCTTCTGAAATGCGAAAATCATCTGGGTGAAGGCCCGATTTGGGATGTCGAGTCAGGGCTCCTTTATTGGGTCGACAGCACCGGACCGCGCGTTGGCAAGGATGCGGTCTGGCAGCTGGATCCTCTGACGGGCGCGATGCAATCCTGGCCATTGTCCAGAGATGTCGGCGCCTTGGCGCTGCGAAAGGGTGGCGGTGCGGTGTTGGCGCTGACAGATGGATTTTACACGTTTGACTTCGACACCGGTAAAACGGAGTTGATTGTGTCGGTCGATGATGATCCATCCCGCGCACGCTTGAATGATGGCAAATGCGACCGTCTTGGCCGGTTTTTCGCCGGCGGCATGGACGACAAAGAAGAGTTGGGGATATGCGGGCTATGGCGGCTCGACCCGGACCTGAGCCTGCACAGGATCGAAGACGGGATCATTTGCTCCAATGGCCCCTGTTGGAGCCCGGACGACGCAACATTCTACTTCGCCGACACCTTTAAAAACGAGATTTGGGCCTATGATTACGATCTGGCCACAGGGCTGCCGTCCAATAAGCGTGTATTTGCTTCGACCCATGCTGATGCGGGCTTTGCGGATGGCTCCACCGTGGATGCCGAGGGGTATCTTTGGAATGCTCAGGTCATTTCAGGCGATTTGATCCGTTATGCGCCAGACGGCAGCGTGGAGCGCAAGATCTCTATGCCGGTGCGAAATATCACATCGGTGATGTTTGGCGGGCCCGATCTTGAAGACATCTATGTCACGTCGATGGCACGGGTGTCCCATCCTGCTGCGCATGACGGGTTTGCAAAACAGACCAAACCGCAATTCGCCGCCGGGAGCCTGTTTCGCATTCGCGGGTTGGGCATTCGCGGTGTGCCCGAGCCGCGTTTCGCGGGCTGACGGGAAAGAGGGAGGAAAACACATGAAACCATCTGCATTCAGCTACGAGTGTCCCAACGATTTGCAAGCTGCCCTTGCGCTGCTGGCCTCTGACGGGGACACCCGCATTCTCGCAGGTGGGCAAAGCCTCGTTCCAATGATGAACTACCGATTGGCCCAGCCAGAGCGTTTGATCGACATCAACCGGTTATCAGAGCTGGATTACATTCGCGACGATGGCGGCGTGATCGCAATCGGGGCCCTGGCGCGGCACGCGGCGATCAAGTCTTCGGATCTGATCAAAGAGCATTTTCCCATTGTTGCAGAGGCATACGACTGGATCGCACATGCCGCTGTCCGCAATCGTGGCACGCTGTGCGGCAATCTGTGCCATGCAGATGCCGCGTCTGAAATGCCCGCGATCATGCAAATACTGGAAGCTGAATTAGTGTTGTTAAAGGTTGGAACCAGCCGGGTGATTGCAGCTCAGGACTTTTTCCTCGGAACCTATGAAACTGCCATCGCGGCCGACGAAATATTGACCGAAGTACGCATTCCAAAACCCGCGGCTGGTACTGGATGGGGATTTGAAGAAGTGGCGATGCGTCGTGGTGATTATGCCTGGTGCACGGTCGTTGCGACGCTTCGGATCAGTGACGGCAAAATCGCAGCACCCCGCATCGCCATGGCCGGGGTCAACGACTGCGCTGCACGGCTCCGCGATGCCGAAGCTGCCCTGACCGAACAAACGCCCGGCGCGTCCTTGTTCGATGCGGTGGCAGACACCGTGGCCGACGCAGCGACACCCGCCGAAAGCAGTGCCGGCAGTGCGGCATACAAGCGTGACCTGATCCGTGCTTTGCTGCCGCGAGTGCTCAACGACGCTGTAACCCGCGCCACATGACGGGCAATCAATTCACCGAGGGGGGGACGAACATGACCAAAGTATCATTCAAAGTGACCGTCAACGGACGCGCGCGCGAGGCAACGGTACCGCCGCGCATGTTGTTATCTGACTTCATCCGCCAGGAGTTGTCCCTTCCCGGCACCCACGTCGGCTGCGAACACGGGGTCTGTGGCTCCTGTAACGTGATTGTCGATGGGCAGGCCGTGCGGTCTTGTCTGATGTTTGCCGTGCAGGTCGAAGGCTCCGAGATCACGACCGTTGAGGGGCTGACGCAGGGCGATGCCTTGCATCCGATCCAGCAGGCGTTCTGGGAAGAACATGGGCTGCAATGCGGTTTTTGCACGCCGGGCATGCTGGCCACGGCGCAAGAACTGCTGGCGCAGAATCCCGACCCCACGGACGACGAAATTCGCGAGGCGATCTCCGGCAATCTGTGCCGGTGCACAGGGTATGAATTCATCATCAGCGCCATTCGCTCTGCCGCGGTCAAACTGCGCGAGACAGACACCGAAACCACGCCTCAGCCCGTCTGACGCAGGAGGACCACAGCCATGTCATCGCATCTCAAAAGCAACGTCATTCCCCCAAGCCGTCAACGTGAGGTGCCGCGCACCGGCATGACCTGGATTGGCCAAAGCATGAAGCGCGTCGAAGATCCCCGGATCCTATCGGGAAAGGGCGGCTACATTGACGACGTCGCCGTGCCCGGCATGGCGCACGCGGCGATGGTATCGAGCCCGCATGCGCATGCGCGTATTGTCAGCATCGACACCTCAAAGGCGAAGGCGCTGCCCGGCGTGATTGGGGTCTATACCGGAGAAGACCTGGCAACAGTTGCCGATCCGTGTCCTAGCTTCGCCGCGCCGCCGATTACGCAGCATGCGATTTCCGTGGGCAAGGTGCGCCATGTCGGCGAGGTCGTGGCGGCGGTGGTGGCAGAGGATCGATATATCGCAGAGGATGCCGCCGAATTGGTCGAAGTCGAGTGGGAGATTTTACCCCCTAACGTCGATCTGGAAGTCGCTGCCGCGGCAGCAGGTGATGCGTTGCTGCATCCCGATGACCGTGACAGCAATGTGGCGCTGGATGAGAGTTTCAGCTTTGGCGATGTGGATCAGCACTTTGCCGAAGCCCATACTGTTGTGAAACGGCGGCTGCGTTGGCAGCGATCCTCTGCACAGGCGATTGAGACATGCGGCGTGGTGGCGCAATTTGATCCCTTCAAAGGCGGCTACACGATTCATTCCAATTCGAATTTCTACAATTTCATCCCCTTTGTGATCGGTGGATCGTTGCGCGTGTCTCCGGGCGAGTTGCGGATCATTCCTGTGCTGACGGGCGGCAGTTTTGGCTCGAAAGTATTCAACCACAAAATTATCATCCTGACAGCGGGTCTTGCCCGGCTGGCGGGCGTGCCGGTGAAATATATCGAGGACCGGCTGGAGCATTTCACCAATTCCGACAGCCATGGGTCTGATCGTCTTTACGACGCGGAACTGGCCATGGCTGAGGATGGCACTTTCACCTCGCTGCGGTTCACCGTGATGGACGATTACGGCGCCTATCTGCAATTCGGTGTTGGCACCCATGGCAACGCGATGGCGCAGGTCACCGGCCCCTATCAAATCCAGAGTTTCGGGATGCGGGTCATGGCGGTGCTGACCAACAAGACACAGCAGGGTCCTTATCGCGGTTTCGGCTCTGAGGTGACCAATTGGGTGATGGAGCGGATGGTCGATGCCGCCGCCGAAGAGTTGGGTCGCGATCCGGTGGCGTTGCGTGAGCAGAACATGATCCAGCCGGATCAGTTTCCCTATATGATCCCCACCGGCAATATTTATGACAGCGGCAATTTCCAGAAGGTGCTGGAAGAGGCCAAGACGATGTTTGATTTCGATGGGTGGCGCAGCAAGGCACGCGCGATGCGCGCCAAGGGGCGCTGTGTGGGCGTGGGCCTTGCGACCTGCATGGAACGCAGCGTGTATGGCCCCACAGAATGGTGGTCGCTCAACAACAAGGAGACACCTGGTTTTACGCTGACCTCGACACCCGAGGGCATCACCGTGCGGCTTGATCCGTCGGGCAAGATGTTTGTGACGCTGAATTCGCCGATGGTTGGAAACTCCCCTGAAACGGTGGTGGCGCAAATCCTCGCCGAACGCCTGACCATCGCGCCCGAAGATATCGTGTTCAACTACTCCGACAGCCAGTCGGGTTTTAACGGCGTCGGTCCGCAAGGCAGTCGCTTCACGGCGATGATTGCTGGCGCTTGCGTCAGCGCCTCGATCAAGCTGGAGGAGAAGCTGAAACGGTTCGGCGCGCATATGCTGCAACGCCGTCCCGAGGATGTGGAACTCCGCAACGGGGCGGTCGCAGTGAAGGGCTTGAAAGATCAGGAGAAGGCCTTTGGGGAGATCGCGCTGACCTCCAGCTTCTTCCGGCTCAGCTTTCCCGATGGCGAAGAATTCGACAGTGGGATCGAAACGACGGCAGTCTACGATCACCCCCTGTCGACGGACCCGGCGGAAGACCGCAGCCACCTTGGGATTTTCTATCCGATCGTCGGCCATATCTGCCACATCGTCGCGGTCGAGGTAGATCCCGGCACCGGCAAGGTTGAGATCCTCGACTATACCGCCGTGCATGATAACGGCACCATGGTGAACCCGCGCACCCTGGCCGGTCAGGTCTGGGGGGGAACAGCCAATGGCATCGGCACCACGCTGAGCGAGGTGTTCGAGTATGACGAAGACGGGCAGTTCACCAACCCAAATTTTGCTGAATTCGCCATGCCGACGGCCAATGAAATGCCGCGCAATTTCAAATTGGGTCATGTCGAGACACCGTCGCCCTATACTGAGTACGGTATCAAGGGCGGCGGTGAAGGCGGGCGGCTTGGGGCGCCATCGGCACTGACCAGCGCAATCGAGGATGCATTGTCGGATCGCGGCGTTAAGATAGCATCGCTGCCGGTCACGCCACCAATCCTGCGTGGGTTGATCCGCGATGCGGAGCAGGCAGCGACCGGATAGGAGCCCAGATGTCGAAACGTCGCCCCGTCATTGTCACCTGTGCCATCACCGGTGCGATTCATACGCCCGCCATGTCGCCGCATTTGCCCGCGTCTTCGGATGCAATCGTGGCTTCCGCCGTCGCGGCTGCGGAAGCAGGGGCGGCGATCCTGCACCTGCACGCGCGCAATGACGAGACCGGACAACCGGATCAAAGTGTCGAAGGATTTGGCCGCATTGTGCCGCAAATCGGCGCACAAACCGATGCCGTGCTCAATCTGACCACGGGCGGCAGCCCCTATATGACCGTTGAGGAACGGGTGCGCCCGGCCGCGCAGTTTGCGCCGCAACTGGCGTCCCTCAACATGGGATCAATGAATATGGGGCTGTTCCCGATGCAGCGCCGCTACCCCGACCTTGAGGGTTGGGAAAAGGCGCATCTTGAAGGGTCAAAGGATCTGGTTTTCCGCAACAGCTACAAGGATATCGACTATATCCTTGATGCCTGCCGCGACAATGGCACACGGTTCGAGTTCGAATGCTATGACACCGCGCATCTCTATAACCTTGCGCATTTCGCAGACAAAGGTGCGGTGAAGGCACCGTTTTTCGTGCAAACGGTGTTTGGTTTGCTGGGTGGGATTGGCGCGCATCCCGATGACATCGCGCATATGCGCCGCACCGCGCTGCGGCTGTTTGGTGATGATATGGTCTGGTCGGCGCTTGGGGCGGGTGCACATCAAATGCGGGTTGCCGCCACCGTTGTATCAGGCGGTGGCCACGTCCGTGTCGGGCTGGAGGATTCGCTCTGGTCGGGACCGGGCGAGTTGTCGACCTCCAATGCGGATCAGGTGCGCGCGGCGAAGACCCTGATCGAGACGCTGGGGGGGCGCGTGGCCACGGCGGACGAGGCGCGTCAGATTTTGATGCTGGCACCACAGCGGCAGGCGGCATGACGATGCGCCAGGAGCTTCGCAGTCTGAAACTGGACCAGACGCCTGCAACGGTGCGCAAACCCGGACGTCCCAAGGGCGGTCGGTCGGGTGAAACTCGTGAACGGATTTTGGACGCCGCCGAACAGCTTTTTGCCGACCGTGGGTACGATGGCGCGTCAATCCGGGACGTGGCGTCGGCGGCGGGCCTGCAGATCCACTCCATCGGCTATCATTTCGGTCCGAAAGAGCAGCTGTTTGATGCCGTGGTCGCGCGCCGTGCTGACATTATGACGGGTCAGCGCCGCGAGGCGCTGGCAGAGGCACGGCAGCGCGCGGGCGGGGATGCGATCCCGATTGTGCAATTGGTGCGCGACTATGTCAGCCCGTTCATACAGTCGGCCAGCCATGGCGACGTGGGGTGGCGCAACTATGCGGCATTGATGGGTCGGCTGGCCAACTCGCCTTTGGGAACGGAAATTATCGCGCGCCACTACGATGAAACAGCGCGTGAATACATCGCCGAATTGCAACGCGCACTGGCCGGAGCGAACCCCGAAGATGTCGTTGACGGCTTTTCTGCGATGGTTGCCGCCATGCTGGGTATTTGTGCCGCCACCGGACGTCCCGAACGGTTGTCGGGGCGTAGGGCACAACGCCCACCTGAGGACAGTTTCGAAACGCTTGTGCGCTTTCACACCGCAGGATTTCTCACTTTGACAATCGCTTAGGGAAAAGGACGGCCAAATGGAAACCACGCTTCAGACCGGCGCGACACATCAATTGCATGATAAGGTGGATGAAACGCGCACGGCTTTGGCTTTGGCCGAGGGGGGTGAGGTGCTGCCCGCCGTGTTTGGCACGCCCTTCATGATCGCGGATATGGAGCGGGCCTGCGCGGCACTGCTTGCCCCGCTTCTTGAAGACGGCAAAGTCTCAGTCGGCGCGCGGATCGAAGTGTCGCACATTGCGCCTACAGCTGTTGGCGGCGATGTGAAAACAACGGCGCAGTTCACGCAAAGCGAAGGCCCGCTTTATTGGTTTGATGTCTGGGCGGAGGATGCCGCGGGGCGTATCGGGAAAGGCCGGATGGCACGCGCGATTGTTGATCAAGAGGCGCTGCTGGCCAAAGCGGCTGCACGGGCATGACCGATCTCGAACAGCTGAAGGAAATCGAAAAGAAGGTGCTTTGGCTCGCCTGCTGGACGATCCACAACGCCAATCACCTGCGCGATAGCGACGAGATCAAGGTCGGCGGGCATCAGGCCTCTTCGGCCTCCATGGTGTCGATCATGACGGCGCTCTATTTCGCGGTTCTGCGGCCCGAAGACCGCATCGCCGTGAAGCCGCATGCGGGGCCGGTGTTTCACGCGATCCAGTATCTGATGGGCAATCAATCCCGCGAGAACCTGGAGAATTTCCGTGGTTTTGGTGGCGTGCAAAGCTACCCCAGCCGCACCAAGGACGTGGATGATGTGGATTTCTCGACAGGCTCGGTAGGCCTTGGCGTGGCCATCACTGCATTCGCTTCCATGGTGCAGGATTTCCTGATTGCCAAAGACTGGTCTGGGATCACTGCACCGGGTCGGATGATTTCCCTGATGGGTGACGCCGAACTGGATGAGGGCAATATCTACGAATGCCTGCAAGAAGGCTGGAAGCACGGGTTGCGCAACACCTGGTGGATCATCGACTATAACCGTCAAAGCCTTGATGGGATTGTCCATGAGGGGCTCAAGGACCGGATCGCCGGGATATTTGAGGCTTTCGGCTGGCGGGTCGAGATGTTGAAATATGGCGCGTTGCAGCGCGCTGCCTTTGCGGAGCCCGGCGGCGGCGCCCTGCGCATATGGATCGACAGTTGCCCGAACTCGATTTATTCGGCGCTGACTTATCAGGGCGGGACCGCATGGCGCGCACGGCTGATGGATGAGATCGGCGATCAGGGCGACGTCACAGCCCTGTTGGAGCGTCGTACAGACGCGGCGCTTGCTCGGTTGATGACGAACCTTGGCGGGCATTGCCTTGAAACTTTGAAGGCGGCCTTCGACGGAATTGAGGACGACACACCCACAGCTTTTATCGCCTATACGGTGAAGGGGTGGGGCACACCGCTGGCCGGGCACAAGGACAATCACGCAGGCCTGATGACCAAGGACCAACTGGCCGCGTTCCAAAAGGACATGAGCGTGCGGCAAGGGCACGAGTGGGACCGCTTCGAAGGATTGAACGACGCGGGCGGAGCCTTGAAAGAGGCCCTGGGCCGCGTACCGTTTTTTGCAAAAGGACCGCGCCGTGCCTCCACAACCAACATCGAGGTGCCACAGATCGCACCGCCAGGGGACAAGACAATCTCGACCCAGGCCGCATTCGGCAAGATACTCGATGCGCTGGCGAAGGGGAAAAACGGGCTCGCCGCGCGCATCGTGACGATGTCGCCAGATGTCACGGTATCGACCAATCTTGGCCCTTGGGTAAATCGGCGCGGTTTGTTTGGCCGCGCAGAACTGGCCGACACCTTTCGCGCGGAACAGATCCCCAGCACGCAGAAGTGGCGCTTCTCGCCCGAAGGCCAGCATATCGAGCTTGGCATCGCCGAGATGAACCTGTGTCTGCTGCTCGGCGCTGCCGGGCTCAGCCATTCTATGTTTGGCGAACGGCTTTTGCCGATTGGCACGCTCTACGACCCGTTTGTCAGCCGCGCGCTCGATGCGCTCAATTACGCCTGCTATCAGGATGCGCGGTTTTTGCTGGTGGGCACACCCTCCGGGGTCAGCCTCGCCTCAGAGGGCGGTGCCCACCAATCCATCGCCACGCCGCTGATTGGGATGAGCCAGGACGGGCTGGCGAGTTTTGAACCTGCCTTTGCCGACGAATTGGCGGTGATGATGGCATGGGGCTTTGACTACATGCAACGCGATGGTGACGCGGTGCAGGACGAACGCACCTGGCTGCGCGATGAAACCGGTGGCGCGGTCTATCTGCGCCTGTCCACCCGTCCGCTTGAACAGCCCACTCGCGCGTTGGATGCGACCCTACGGCAGGGTATTGTCGACGGTGCCTATTGGCTGCGCCCGCCCGGACCGAACTGCGATCTGGTGATCGCCTATCAGGGAACCATCGCGACCGAAGCGATTGCCGCTGCAGGCCTGTTGGCCGGCACGCGTCGTGACATCGGGGTGTTGGCCGTAACCTCAGCGGACCGCCTGAATGCCGGATGGCAGGCGGCACAACGCGTCCGGTCCCGCGGAGACGCCGGGGCGCGGGCGCATATCGAACGGCTGCTGCAGGACGTGCCACGTCACGCCATTGTGGTAACCGTCATTGATGGTCATCCTGCGACCTTAAGCTGGCTGGGCGGCGTGGTGGGTCACCGAACGGCGGGTCTCGGCGTTGAGCACTTTGGTCAAACCGGAACCGTGCAGGACCTATATCGACATTTCGGGATCGATGCAGAGGCGATTGCCCTGACGGCAAGTGGCCTATCACCCGGTCGGCCATTTGGATTGCCGGAGCGACGAAAAGGAACTGGTTCGTAAGCGAGCTTACGTCCTGCTGATACTTTCGCCGACAGAGTTCTTTCGCGGTGTTGATCCGCGTGTGGCGCATGTGCCTGCACAGTGTTCCGCACATCAATTTTGCTTGGAGATGACCGTGCGCCCGAGGAAGTAGCTCGTTGCGCCGGCACCGGCGGTCTCTTCCCAAGCGACCCGCAGGCGGTCGAGGTCGCCGAAGCTGGAAGCAAATATCGGGCCGTTCGCCTCAATCGGAGCCTGTATTTGTGGACCGCTTGTGCCCTGCGCCACTTGGGTGATCACGACAAAGCACCGGTTGCCGTCCAGGTCCAGACGCATCACCACATTATGCTGGTCGGCATTGCCGGAATAGGTTCCGATCATGCTGGTGCCCGCGCCGGAAACCAGGCGGAATTCACCCCCGGCGATTTCCAGGCCGCAGGCCAATTGACCACTTGTATCAAGCGCATCAATGGCCAGCACGGGTTCTTCGGTGATCGTCAGTTTCACGCCGCTGAAGGAGATTGTGTAGCTGTCTGTGTTGTGGGGTTTGCCGCCGGTCACGAGGTTCAGCACACCTGAAGACGACCCATCGGCCAGCAGTTGCGTGTTCCCCGAATTATATATCACATTTCCGGAGGACGATGCGCTGTCACCTGCGGGCGGGCCAGCCAGGGGGCCGGGGCCGCTGGGGGCTGCGCCATTTGCCTGACTGTCCAGAACTTCCGTGCAGCCCAGAACCGCGAGTGTGGAGAGGCAGGCGAGTGAAATCTTGAGAGAGTTGTGCATTGTTTTATCCTTGAACTTGTTATGAGGTTGCAGCTTTTTCCTTTGTTGCCTTGATCCGGGACCGGCCAAGCATCAGACACAGCCGCCCTTGGAAAACGTTTTCGGCCTCATCCACGTGGAACAAATGCACAGCCAGATACTCGTCCTCCTTGAGTCTTTGGGTCGGTGCAATTTTCACGTTGAGGGTGCGTTCTTCGAAAGCGCCAAGCGCGATACCTTCAACGACCGTGTGCCGACCGGGGGGCAGGTCACAGGCGCCCGTCGGCGTTGCATTGCGACGGCGCGTGAAATCAGCCGTTGGAAACAGTTTCCGCGCGGTTTCGCCAACGCTGGCCTCAATGGTTACCTGGTCCGCCTGGGGTGTCGATTGCAAGGATGCCTTTGGGGCGCGTTCCGGACGCAGTCCGTTCAAGGTGCGCCGAAATACCTTTCTGTGGCGCAGCTTTAGGTCTGATGCTGTGTCCAGATGTCGGGCGACATCTGCGCGCCCTTCGCCGATTTCCAACAAATCCTGCCCGGCGAAACGGGCTCGGATGGCTGGGGTTGTGGGGGTATCGCCGCGCAGTCTGATCCGGTGGGTCAACACCTCAACGCGTGCCGTGGCGGGGCGGGCCGTCAGGTTGGATAGACCAAGCGAGACATCCGGTGCCTGATCGATAATCGGCCAGGCATTCATCACCGCGACATGCCGATCCTGTACCGGATCGAGCGTATCTGCATGGCGGTCAAACGGCGTGCTGCATCTGACCACGATACCTTGGGCCAAACCGCCGCCAAAGGGGTTGGGAAACGACAGTGGCCGCGTCCGCACAAGCTTGGAGGTATGCGGTGAGATGATCGCATGTTCGGTCGCGACCAACACAGGGGACGGCCCGGGCTGGGTGATGCTGGGCGGCATCAGGAAAAACTCAATCTGAACCGGTGCGGCAGGGCCCAAGCCGATATTAGTGATCCAGCATTGCAAGATGATCGACCCGTCCGGCGTTTGCTCGGGCACAAAGGGGATGTCAGGACTATAGGCAAGGCTGGCGGCGTCTTCGGGCGGTATCGGCCGCACGCCGAGGTCTTCACCCCAGGACCTGATCACCAGATAGGGTGTCGCGGGGGGGGTGCGGCAGGGATCGAACCGCGGACGTCGCCGTTTCGGTTCTTTGGGTTTGGGGTCTTCCGTCGGACCGCCATCAGGGCCGCAATGATCGGTTGGCGGTTTTTTCCGGTCGGGGCGTTTTTTGTCGGGGTTCTGGTGCGTTTTTGAAGCTGTCATCGTTACTCTCCTTAAGACGCGGGGTCGATCTGGAGTGGGAGCTGATAGGTTGCATCGGCAAATTCCCAGGCGTGGAAACCGATGCCGCGGTCGCCTTGCAGGTTGAGGTCCGGCAGGGGAACTTCACCCTCGCGCAGGATCACATCGATCGCGTTATCAACGGCGCTGGCATAGATATTGGGCGCGCCGGGGTCAGGCCAGGACGCCGGGGCCGGAAAACTCCTGTGATCCAGAATGAGGCCGGCGATATCCGGGTCGGACGGTCTGTCGATAAAGAGATCGGGCGTGCCGAACCCCGAAAAGCCCACTGCAGGGGGTGTTTCCATGCCGGTGGAGTGAGTGGCCGCAGGGCAAATCCAGCTTTGCAACAGATTGTCCGCATCCCAGATTTCGTTGGGGAACAAATCCGTGCTGGTCGCGGTAAAGAGGCTTGGGCCTGCGGGAAAACCACAGGGCGGGCTGTCGAGGTTGGGCGCTTCCAGCCGCAGCTCCGCATCGTCGAGCTCCTTGCTGAAAGGATGCGCAAGCCCGCCGAAAACCAGCATTCGGTTCATGCCATCCAGCGCATTGTAGAGATACCATTTCACCACATAAAGGTCGCGCCGCAGCACCGGCCAGTTGATGTCCTTGACCCCTGTGACAATCAAAACGATGCCACCCGCAATGGCGGCCAGAGCAGGCAGCAGCCCCAAAAGGCCCAGTGCAACCACGCCTAAAACAGCCAGGATCGCGCCGCAGACGCTTTTTTTCATGTTCGGCGCGGGTTCGGGTTCAACGTCCAGCGGGTTGGGCGCGTCTTCATCCGCGTCATCGCCTGCATCGTCATCCATCTCGAAGGGATCAGCGGTCGATGGATCGAAAAAGGCGGTGCCGTCTTCGATGCTGAGCGGCGGGGGCGGGTTGCAGCCCAGGGCGTCCGCACTTGTGGTGAACCAAAGCGTCAGCCAGGACCAGACCACCGCATCGTTTACACGGCGTTCCGTGACCAGTGCCAGCGCCCCATCATCACCATAGATGTCACGCACGGCCT
This sequence comes from uncultured Roseobacter sp., assembly GCF_947499265.1. GTDB lineage: Bacteria > Pseudomonadota > Alphaproteobacteria > Rhodobacterales > Rhodobacteraceae > Roseobacter. The sequence goes on from NZ_CANMNK010000002.1 coordinate 13,184, forward strand.
CGACGATGAAGCTGCGAAAATCTTCGGGCAGGGCATCGGGCAGGGGCCGGTTGAGCACCGTGGACTGCATGACCTCAATGGGGTTCGCACCTGCGAGATCCCCCAGTTCGATCCGTTTGTGCAGCTCCGCATTACACAGGCTGCGCCAGTTTTGAAAATCCTCGCCGCCGTCTTCCAGCGCATCCGGTTTGCCGGGATCGTAGAAACCCCAGGCCCAGGCATCGACAAAACGTTCGATCCAACGGGTGCGCCACCAATGCAGGCGCGGCACGCTGCCGACGATTGAGCTGATGAACGGGCTGCCGGTGGCCTTGCCGCAATAGGACATCTTGAAGCCATAGGCATATGCGAGGAACCGCCTGTCGCCTGTTGCATCAAAGATTTCCTGGGCGCGGGTGACGAGGCGTTCAGCAAAAGCACCGGTGCGAAAGGCGCTGAGATGATCGCGTACGGCCCAAAGGTCGGGGGCTACAAGGTTTTCTCCCTCGTCTACGGCGGCAAACGGGCGTGAAGCGATGGTGATCAAATCGAAAATCGGTGCAAAGACGGCATCGTTGGTCAGCCGTGGGATGAAATCCTCAATAATCTCCTGATCGTCCTGGAACCGCTCCATGTCATCCTGCAGCGGTACAAACTTCAACAAGTCCTCTTCATCGGCGATGTCGGAAATCTGACGGATCAGCGCGCGCACCCGGCGCAGCACCGACAGGATATTGCGTTCCGGGTCGTCTTGCGCATCGGGATCACTCAGGATCGTAAAGAGTTCGCGCCAGATGGCAGCATGGGCATCATAGCGTCGGCCACTGTCGGTGGGGTCGATCAGACCGGGCGGCGTTGCGGGCACAAAGTCGAAAAGATTGACACCCAAGGCGCCGAGATAGCTGTAGGCGGGTTCGGCGTTGATGTGTTGTAGGGCTGTTTGCAGCTTGTCTTGCGGCTGCTCGCTCAGTCGTTCGGTAACAAGGTCTCTGACGAGAAATAGAGAAGGTGTTCCAACCATAATAGCACCCCTTTCGAGACGGCTTTTAAAAGCGCATGCACATTGGTGAACATGTATCTCTGGGTATGGTCGGCGGTGAAAAATTCCGCAAAAGAGTGGACCGAAATACGAGCCCTGATGTGATGCAATAATTTGTAAAAATAATCGAAATGTGCCGAAGAATTAGCATAATTGTGGGGTTTTTTCAACTCGCGGTCGTGAAACGGGGAGCCGCCGTAAGCGGAATTTGGCCACCGCTACCTGTCGGAAGATGTCCTTTGGCGGTGCAATTGGCGGGACATGAACAGCATTGTTTCTGCGGGTTTTGAACGGGTTAAGTTCCTGCCGACGGTCGGCCTTATGAACGCTTTGGACGATGATCTGGATCGCAAGCGGCCGCGCAAAAATCGCCGATTTTGTGACCGGGGAAAAGGCCCCGCCAAAAGATGTTTGTGCATTGAGCGGGGAATTTCCAAGGCCCATTTCCAGATCAGAAAACCTGACAAGGAAGGGCATATGAGTTTCCTTGGCGGGGCCATTGCGCTTGGTGCAGTTCGGGCTAGATTACAGAGCGCTGACATTAAGGGAGAATTGACGTGGTGGAAACTGTCCAGGGTCTTATTGCAGGCCATCCTGAAGACGCGCCCGCGCTTGGCGCACCGGGACGAGATTGGTTGACATACGGCGGTTTGCGCGCTCTGTCGGACCGCGTCAGCACCACTTTGCATGCCGCGGGTGTGGGCAAGGGGGACCGCGTGGCCATCGTACTGCCGAACGGGCCGGAAATGGCGGCGGCGTTTTTTACCATCGCACAATCGGCCGTCACGGCGCCTTTGAACCCGGCCTACCGGGAGGAAGAGTTCGCCTTTTACCTCGAAGATTTGAAGGCCAAAGCGGTGGTGTTGATGGCGGGGGAGGAGGGCCCTGCCTGTGCTGCCGCGCAAAAGCTCGGGATCGCCATCCTGCGCCTGACGCGCGACGATGCCGCACCGGCAGGCAGCTTTGCGCTGCAAGCCGAAACCTCCGCGGGAACGGTTGATACGGCGCACCCCGGTGCGGATGATGTCGCCTTGATCCTGCATACCTCCGGCACAACATCACGCCCCAAGATCGTGCCGCTGCTGCATTCGAATGTCGCGGCCTCCGCGCAGAACATTTCCGCCTCGCTGGCATTGACGCCTGAGGATCGCTGCCTGAACGTCATGCCGCTCTTTCACATTCACGGGCTTGTCGCGGCAGTTTCCGCAACCTTCGCGGCAGGCGGGCAGGTCTGGTGCGCGCCGGGCTTTGATGCGCTGAAGTTCTTTGGCTGGCTGCGCGATGCGGACCCGACGTGGTATACCGCTGTGCCGACCATGCACCAGACGATCCTGTCGCGTGCGGGGCGCAATGGTGAGATCATCGAGAAGGCGCGCCTGCGCTTCTTGCGCTCCTCCTCGGCGTCACTGCCGGGGCCGGTGATGACAGAATTGGCCAAGACCTTCGGCGCCCCGGTGATCGAGGGCTACGGCATGACCGAAGCCGCCCACCAGATGTGCTCCAACCCCTTGCCGCCCCGCGCGCAGAAGCCCGGTGCCGTTGGCGTTCCCGCGGGCCCAGAGGTTCGCGTTGCGGATGAGGCCGCGCCAAAGCTGCTGGATGGTGGCGTTGGCGAGGTGGTGATTTCCGGCCCGAACGTGACGCCAGGCTATGAAAACAACCCCTCCGCCAACGCCGGTGCCTTTTTCGAGGTGGAGGGCAAGCGCTGGTTCCGCACCGGGGATCAGGGGGCCTTTGATGCGGACGGGTATCTGGCGCTGACCGGGCGGCTCAAGGAGATCATCAACCGGGGCGGCGAAAAGGTCAGTCCGCTGGAGGTGGATGATGTGCTCTCTGCCCACCCCGACGTGGCGCAGGCGCTGACCTTTGCTGTGCCGCATGACAAGCTTGGCGAGGAGGTCGCGGCGGCAATTGTGCTGCGCGACGGCAAGGAGATCAGCGAGCGCGATATCCGCAATTTCGTGGCGGAACGGCTCGCCGATTTCAAGGTGCCGCGCAAGGTGGTGATCCTGGATGAAATCCCCAAAGGAGCCACCGGTAAGCTGCAACGCATTGGATTGGCTGAAAAACTGGGGCTGGTGAAAGAGGCCGCCTCATGAAGATCTGTATCTTCGGCGCCGGTGCCATCGGCGGTTACATGGGCGCGAAACTGGCCCAAGCCGGGGCCGAGGTCAGCCTGGTGGCGCGCGGTCCGCACCTTGCCGCCATGCAGGCAAACGGGCTGACCCTGATCGAGGAAAGCGGGCAGAGCAACGTGCCGGTCACCGTGTCGGAAGATCCTGCCGCCCTTGGCCCGCAGGACTATGTGATCGTCACGCTCAAGGCGCATTCGGTGCCACCCGTCGTGGACAAGATGCAGCCTTTGATCGGGCCGGACACCACCATCGTTTCCGGCGTGAACGGGGTGCCGTGGTGGTATTTTCACAAGATTGGTGGGCCCCTTGAGGGCACCCGTCTGGCCACAGTTGATCCCGGGAATGCGCAATGGGATGGCTTTGGGCCCGACCGGGTGCTGGGCTGCGTGGTCTACCCCGCCGCGGAGGTCAGCGAGCCGGGCGTGGTGCGCCACATCGAAGGCAACCGGTTTTCGCTGGGCGAGCCGGATGGGTCAAAATCAGACCGGGCGCTGGCGCTGTCGAAAGCGCTGAGTGCGGCGGGCCTGAAAGCGCCGGTGCGTCCGAAACTGCGCGATGAGATATGGGTCAAGCTCTGGGGCAACCTGTCGTTCAACCCGATCTCGGCGCTCACCCATGCGACGCTGGATGTGCTCTGCACCGATCCCGGCACACGCGAGGTGGCCCGCAACATGATGCTTGAGGCGCAGGCCGTCGCCGAAAAGCTCGGCGTCAAATTCCCGATCGACGTGGATCGCCGGATCAAGGGCGGCGCGGAAGTTGGCGCGCACCGGACCTCGATGTTGCAGGATCTTGACGCCGGGCGTCCGATGGAAATCGATGCGCTGGTGGGATCTGTTCAGGAACTGGGGCGGGTGACGGAGACGCCGACACCGACCATCGACACGGTACTGGCGCTGATACAGCTGCGCGGTCGCACGGCGGGGCTATACAGCTAGATCGGCTGTCCGAATGCCTCAGCCTCAGGCCGTCGCGCGCTTTCTGCGTATGAGCTTCAGGGCGGGCAGGAAGATCAGGATCAGCGCAATGATCGTGATCGGCCCGGCAATGGGGCGGGTAAAGAAGATCGACGGATCACCGGAGGACAAGAGCAGTGACTGGCGCAACGTCGGCTCGGCAATGGGGCCCAGCACGATGGCCAGCACGGCAGGCGCCAGCGGGTAGTCGAACTTGCGCAGGAAAAACGCGCCGATCCCGAAAATCACCATCAGCCAGATGTCGAACATGTCGCGCGTGGCGGCATAGCCGCCGACGATGGAGAGGACAAAAATCATCGGCGCAAGGATCGTGAAGGGCATGCGCAACATCCAGATGAAAAGCGGGATGAAGGCAAGGTTGATCAGCACAGCGGCCATGTTGGAGACATAGAAGGAGCCGATCAGGCCCCAGACGAACTCTGTCTCATCCACGAAAAGCCGCGGTCCGGGCACCAGACCCCAGATCACCATGCCGCCCAACAGGATGGCCGTGGTAGGCGAGCCCGGAATGCCAAGCGTCAGCATTGGCAGCATCGATCCGGTGGAGGCGGAATTGTTGGCCGCTTCGGGCGCCGCAACACCGTCTGGGTTCCCCTTGCCGAAGGTTTCGGGCTTGCGCGATACCATCTTGGCCACGCCGTAGGACATCAACGATCCGGGCGTGGCCCCTGCGGCGGGCAGCACCCCGACAAAGAACCCCAGGAAGGATCCGATCATCGTGCCCTTCCAGCCGCGTTTGGTGGCTTCTTTGGTGTCGGCGGCCATCCCCTTCATGGTCATCTTGGGGGTTGTGGTTGTCACTTCACCGCGGGTCTGCTCGATCGTCCAGAGCATTTCTCCGATGCCGTAGACGCCAATGGCGAGGATCAGAAACCCGATGCCCTGCAAAAAGCCATTCATCTCGAAGAGGATAAGTCGCGGCGCGCCGGAAATCTGGTCGAACCCGACGGAGCCCAACACAAGCCCAAAGCAGATGGAAAAGACCGTCTTTGGAATATCGTCGCCGCCCAGCCCGACGAAAGTGGCAAAGGCCAGCAGCATCAGGGCAAAAACCTCGGGCGGGCCAAAGGACAGGGCGACGGAGGCAAGGGCAGGCGCAAAGAGCGTAAAGAGCACATTGGCAACCGTGCCGCCGACGAAGGAGGCGAGGGCGGCGGTGACCAGCGCCAGGCTTGCCTTGCCTTGGCGCGCCAACGGACGTCCATCAAATGTTGTCGCAACCGCCGTGGACGCGCCGGGTATGCCCAGCGTGACAGATGAAATGGCTCCGCCATACATCGCCCCATAGTAGATCGCCGCCAGAAAGATGATCGCCGAGCCGGGCGGCACAAGGAAAGTGACCGGCAAGAGGATCGCGACGCCATTGACGGAGCCCAGACCGGGCATGGCCCCGATCAACAGGCCAACGCTGACCCCGATGACGATCATCGTCAGGTTCAGCGGCTGCAGGGCGAGCAGCATGCCGTCAGTGAGAAGAGCGAGAACTTCCATCGTCAGCCGGTTTCCTTAGTGGGTCTGCATCAGCGAGATCAGTAGATGATTTCGTAGAGGATATTGAACACCGGGTCCGTGAACGGCATGCCGGTGGGCATGGTGATCCGCATCGCCCCTTCGAAGAAAAAGAAGAACGCCACCGGGGTGATCAGCGCCAGCGCCAGGCTCACCCCCCACCCGTGGCGTCCAAGGAATTTGGTGTAGTAGAGCAGGAAGACGGCAATCGCGCCGTACATGGAAATCACATTTACCAAAGCGACAAAAACGATGATGCCGCCGCCAACAAGGGCCAGCATGCGCCAGCCGTAGGAATCGAGCAGCGGGGCGTCGGATTGCGATTGCGGGCTGGTCCCGCGCCACCATTTGATGGCCGTCACTGCGCAACAGATCAACATCATGGCGGATAGCCAGAAGGGCCAGGCGCCGCCGCCCGGTCCCTGACCCGCGATATAGCCGATGGGCAGCTCCATGCTCTTCCACATCAGGTACATGGAAAAAAGGGCCAGCACGCCCGCCGTTACAATCTCACCGGTGCGCATCTGGCCCTCGTATCTGGTGCGTCTAAAGAGCTCTCGCCGGGCTTACTCGCCGAGCGATGCAAGCAGTTTCTTGTGGTTCTCGACCTGCAGACCCCAGTAGTCCTGCTGTTCGGAGGCATTCATCCAGAGCGGCGACAGGCTCTCGGATGTCAGATAGCCCTGCCATTCTTCGCTCTCAAAAATCTGGGTGAAAACGTCCTGGTAGTAGGCTGCAGCTTCATCCGACATGCCCGGCGCGCCGACCACGGCACGTTGATTATAGTAGGAGAAATCATGCCCTTTTTCCTTGATGGTGGGCACATCGGGATAGGCCGGCATGCGCTCGTCTGAAAAGGCCAGAAGGGGTACAAAATCACCGGCCTCGTAAAAACCCTTGGCTTCGGCAGGATTGTTGACCGTCGCCATGATCTGCTTGCCCGCGAGGTCCTTTGCGACCGCGCCACCGCCACTATAAGGGATATACTTGATGTCGAGGTCGAAGGCGTCCGACATATAGGCGATGACGATGGAGTCTTCCTGACCCTGACCGGTGCCGCCCATCACGAAGTCACCGTTCATCGATTTCACGTTTTCCACGTAATCTTCAAACGTCGTGATGCCGGAATCCTTGTGCACCCAGAGCACAAAGGGGTCGACACCCATCATCGCAATGGGGGTGAAGGTCTGGATGTCAATCCCAAGGTTCGCCTGCCGCAGCGGTGTGGTAAAGAAGGAATTCAGCGTCACAAGAATTGTATGATCCGGATCGCTTGTCCCGCTCACGTGGATCAGCGCCTCGGCACCTGAGCCACCGCCTTTATTATTCGGAACAAGGGGTCGATTGGTCAGGTCTTTTTTCTCCGCCACGGATTGAATGAAGCGCGCGATTTGGTCGGCGCCGCCGCCCGGTCCGGCCATGATTGTGAAATCAATCGGCTTGCGTGGTTTCCATCCATCTGCCAGAGCCGCCATCGGTGTTGCCGCCACAAGACTGGCAACCGCCATCCCCAACACTCCACGTTTCGTAATCCGCATCATAGTCCTCCTCCATCAGTGCATTAGCCGCGTTTTTTGAAGCCGAAAAACTTCCGTCATCCAACTTGTGATCGAGTAACTAAATTGCGTAAAGTCTTTTTCAAGAATTACTTTATTGCGGGCACGTTTTTTTAGTCAATGGGCCAGCACCACCGGAATCTCCGCATTGTCGACAACCGCCTGGGTGTTTCCACCAAAAAGCGTCTCGCGCTCATGGCTGATGCTATAGGCCCCCATCACTAGCAATCCGGCGCCTAGTTCTGCGGTTTTTTCCAGCAGCGCGACGCCGGGGTTGCGAGCCTCGAAACGGTGGATTTCAGAGGTGATCCCGCGCAGACGATAGTACTCCACAAGCTCTTCCGCCGTGGCACCATGTGGCGCGTCTTTCCCGCCAGACAGGATGATCACCGACTCTGCGGTGGCAGCAAGGTCGAGGGTGAGCGCAACAGCCCGCGACGCCTCCAGCGATCCATTCCACGCAACTGCAATCCTGGCACAAAAGGCATCCGGTGTCGCGCCATGGGCAGGGCACATCAGAACCGGGCGCCCCGTGCGAAAGAGGCCAGATTTCAGTGAATTCGTGCCGACGTTGCTGTCCCGGTTTGGCTTGGCCACAACGATCAGATCCGCAAGACGACCGTGATGTTTGATCACGTCCGCCATGCGCCCGGTTTCCTCGACAAAGGTCACGGTTGTTGAATTGCCGTGCGGATCATCGGATTCCTTCAAATCAAGCTTGCTGGCAAGGCCGTGCAACTCCTCGCGCAGATCCTGCTCTTGCTGGTTGGCCAACTCATGCGCCTGTTTCAGCATGGTTTTGCGCGCGAAGCTGGGCAGGGGCGTCCCGTAGGGCATCAGGTCCTCGGCCTGCGCGCGACAGTGCGCCACGACAATATGGGCGTGGTGCCGTTTGCCGAGCGCCGCGGCATGCCCAAGGACCGTTTCCACCATACCGTCCCCTCGGACGGGCACCAATATCTTGCTCAGCATGGGCATTATTCCTTCCATTTCAGCGCGCAGCGGGTGTGGGCATCGTTTCGGACACGCAGCCCCCATTTTCGACGTTTGTACTCAGGCATGCAAAAACACGTTCCCTCGAGTATAGCGCGCTTCGATCAAAATACCCGCTACGCGTGATGAACAATTCGGAAGCGGCTGCATCCAAATGCACTTTTCGCCAGCGGAAACTGACCAGAAATAACGTCGCCACATGGCATAATCCCGCTGCAACCTGACATCGACCGCAGGAAGATGCCGACAGGTGATGTTTCTGGCAAATTGAAGCTGGAATCCGGGCCTCACGGGGCGTCGGGTTGACCCGTCAAGACAGCCCCGACTAGCGTTCGCCCACCCACGCACCTGACGTCGACGCTGTGGGTGTGACGTTGTAGTGAACTGAAATATCAGCACAATACCGCGGTCTCCTCCCTGAGAGCGGTGCAATTACCCTGACTTCATCACGTGGTCAGGCCCGGTTGATTTGCGGCACGTCAACGGTGTGTCGATCAACCGGGCACGTCAGGACGCGCAGGCTCCCACGCTACGGTGGGCGTCAGATTACCAATGCAAAAAGGAAGAGAAACATGTCCCAAGCGAACGCGCTCGAGCAACTCATGCTGGACCTGATCAATGCGGAACGTGCCGCTGCCGGGGTCGATCCACTGACCTTTGACAGCGACCTGAATACCTCGGCCGAGGATCACAGCACGTGGATGTTGGAAGAGGATCAGTTCTCCCACCAGGGCGCCGGAGGATCGAGCCCGACCGCACGCATGCAGGATGCGGGCTTTGAATTCGAAGGCGCTTGGCGGTCTGGTGAAAACATCGGCTGGCAAAGCGAGAGAGGCGCGCCGGGCCTGGAGGATGACGTCGAACAAATCCACGAAAGTCTGATGAACAGCCCCGGCCACCGCGCGAACATTCTCAACCCCGATTTTGAGGAAATCGGGATCGGCATTGAGCGGGGCGATTTCACCTCCGGGTCCACATTCGATTCTGTCATGGTGACGCAGAATTTCGCAACCACCGATGCCGTGGATGACGACGACACCGTCGGCCCTGTTGCCCAAACTGACACAGATACGGACGATACGCCGGTCGATGACGATAGCGCAGAGCCTGTCGCCGAAGATACACCTCAGGATCCGGCCTCGGACGGTCCGGCTGATGCAGCTGACCCCGACGACGAAAACGAAGTGCCTGTTGATATAGCCGAAACCGACGCGCCGACGGGTGATGTCGAAGAGGAGCCGGTTGACACCACCGATATGGACCCGGATAGGGTTGAGACACCGGCGGAAGATCCCACCGATGATCCGGTGGACACAGCAGAAACCGAGGTACCCGGGACGGATGACGTGCCGGCGGAGCCTGTTGAAGAGGTCGTGGCCTGCGAGTTTGGCAACGGTGGTTTTCTCTTCATTGATTTCGGAGAGCTTCCGCTGAATTTCAACGCGCCGGATACTGAAGCGGATGATCCAGTTGAGGTGGTCATGGCGCCGTCAGGTTCGGAGGTCAGCGATATGGATGGCGAGGCCGCAACTGGCGAATTCGACGTGGCCGCCTTCCTCACGGAGATCAGTGACATGCTGACGCAGATCGATCTGGATGCGGATGCCTGCGGATACTCGGAAATGGTCTGACAAATCGACCCGGGGTCGCATCATGCGGCCTCGGGGCACCCCCACCCTTTTAACGCTCCCAATTTAAGAGATTGCTTGTGACCCCTCCCGCATATGGCCTTCCCGAATTAAAGCGTGCGCGTCATGCCAGCAGATGGTTGTTGATATCGGCGTTCCTGTTCAGCATTTTTGTGAACCTGCTGATGCTGACCGGCCCGCTTTTCATGCTGCAGGTCTATGACCGCGTTCTTGCGTCGGGGTCAGAAGAAACGCTTGTCGCGCTCTTTTCTCTGGTTGCAGCCCTCTATCTGTTCCTGGGCTTTCTGGATTTTGCACGCGCCCGGCTTTTGACACGTTTCAGCGCCCGGTTTCAGGCGCTGTTGGACCGGCGCGTCTTTGATGCGGCGCTGAAGCAATCGCAATCTTCGCCAAACGGATTGCCCGCCAATGCCGGTCTGCGCGATCTGGCAATGGTGCAAAACGCGCTTGGCTCCCCCGTCGTCCTGGCCGTTCTGGATGCGCCCTGGTCGCCCCTTTTTGTCGCTGTGATTTTCGTTTTTCACCCGCTTTTGGGATGGATTGCCCTGGCGGGTGTTGCCGTTCTTGTGGCGCTGACCGTGATCAACAGTTTCTGGACCGGGACGCGCGCGTCGCAGGCGCAAAAATCGCTGCACAAGGCACAACGCTATGCTGACAAATCCTGCGAGCAAAGCGGGTTGATCCAGGCCCTGGGGATGCATGATGCCTCTGCGGCGCAGTGGCACAAGTTGCGGGATACCGCGTTGGAGCAAAGCATCAGGTCCACGGATCGGGTCGGGCTCATCACCGCGTTCACCAAGGCATTTCGTCTCTTTCTGCAATCGGCCATTCTCGCAGCCGGGGCCTATTTGGTGCTGCGCGGGGATCTGACGGGGGGCGCGATGATCGCCGGCTCGATCTTGCTGGGCCGGACCTTGATGCCAATCGAAAAAATGCTGGGGCAGTGGCCGTTTCTGCAGCGCGCGCGGGCGGCCTGGACATCGCTGGCGCTGTTGTTGTCAAAGACGCCTCCGGAGCCGCAAAAGACACGGTTGCCTAGACCCTGTGCCGAGGTTTCGCTCTCCAATGTCACGGTCTTTGCACCCGGGGTTCAGCAGCCAATCCTGCAAGGCGTCAGTTTCACCGTTGGCCCGGGGCAGGTTCTGGGGGTGGTCGGGCGCAGTGGTGCGGGCAAGTCCACGTTGGCGCACACCCTTCTGGGGTTGCGTCACCCAAGCGCGGGCGAGGTGCGCGTCGGCGGTGCAAAGATCGACCAATACGGTGCCGATCAGTTTGGCAGCTATGTCGGGTATCTGCCGCAGGATGTGACCCTTTTTGACGGAACCATCGCCCAAAACATCGCAAGAATGGCACAGGACCCCAGCGATGAGATGATCGTGGAGGCCGCCAAACGCGCCAATGCGCATGACTTCATCCTGTCTCTGCCGAACGGATATGACACGGTGGTCGCGGAGCAGGGCACACAGCTCTCGGGCGGGCAAAAACAGCGGGTGGCACTGGCGCGCGCGCTTTATGGTGATCCGCTGCTTTTGGTGTTGGACGAGCCGAACTCCGCCCTTGATGCGGAGGGGGCTCTGGCCTTGAATCAGGCCATCCGGGGGTTCCGGGAAAGTGACAAGGCGGTGATCATTATGACCCACCGGGCCGCGGCGCTGACGGAATGTGAGAGGTTGATCATACTCGATCAGGGACGCGTTGCGGCGACAGGCCCAAGGGATAAGGTCATCAAAGGCATGCTCAACCGGACGAAAGACACACCACAGGTTGTCACCATGGCGGCCTCGCAATGAACGAGGGCGATGTGGTCAGGAAATGGCAGGCCAGCATGCCACTTATTGTCGGTTTCACCACGCTGGCGGTGCTGGTGGGTGTTGTCGGTGGCTGGAGCGTCAACACGAAAATCGCCGCAGCGGTGGTGGCCGACGGCATGATACAGGTGGAATCGAACAGGCAGGTGATCCAGCATCCCGAAGGCGGCGTGGTCGGCGAAATTCTGGTGCAGGACGGGGATCACGTTGCAGCTGGTGATGTGCTCATCCGGCTGGATGGTCGGTTGCTGCGATCGGAACTGGTTGTGGTCGAGGCGCAGCTGCACGAGATCTTTGTCCGCAAAGCACGTCTTCAGTCCGAGCGCGATGGTGCCGAGGCGATGGTACTCCCCGCGACGGTCACCGCCCTTGCAAAGGGCAGTCCCGCGGTGGCCGCCTTGGTCAAGGGGCAGAAAAACCTCTTTGAAGCCCGTATTTTGTCCTTGGCCAAAGAACGCGATCAACTCGACGAACAGATCGCGCAAATCGGCAATGAAATAACCGGAACCGAAGCGCAGCTTGAAGCGCTCTATGAGCAGCAGGAGCTGGTTGGGAACGAACAGCAGGACGCCGAAGATCTCTTTGACAAAGGGCTGATACAGGCGTCCCGGGTGACCACCTTGCAGCGCGATACGGCCAATATCACCGGTGAGATCGGTCGTCTAATTGCCCGCGAGGCGGAGCTGAACGGGCAGATCGCGGCGCTGAACATACAAAAGCTGAGGTTGCAAACCACACGGCGTGAGGAGGCGATTGAGACGCTGCGGGATCTGCAGCCGCAGGAGGTGGAACTGATCGAGCGCGCCCAGACCCTGCGCGAGACCCTCGCGCGGCTTGATTTGCGCGCGCCCGTGAGCGGTATTGTCTATGGCTCCACGGTTTTTGCCCTGCAGTCGGTTATTCAGCCTGCGGCGCCAATCATGTATGTGGTGCCGCAGGACCAGCCTCTGGTTGTTTCCGCGCGCATCCCGTCAACCCATATTGATCAGGTACATATCGGGCAGCAGGCGTCTTTGAGGTTCACCTCCTTCAGCCAGCGCACCACGCCAGCCATCAATGGGAATGTGAGCAAGCTGTCGGCGGACGTGTACACAGATGAGGTGACGGGTAGCAGTTATTATCAGGCGGGGGTGGTACCGGACACGCAGGAACTGTCGAAGTTGCAGGGGCAGGAGCTGTTGCCGGGCATGCCGGTTCAGCTGTTTATCAAGGCAGAAGAACGCACGCCGCTCAGCTACCTCGTCAAGCCGGTAACCGACTACCTGAGCAAGGCTTTTCGGGAGAGTTGATCTCGTAGCGCATCGTGACCTTTACCTAGGGGAACCGCCTCTGACATGAGGGTTGTTTGGCAACACTCTGGAATCCCGAAAAAATATGGGGTTCACAGACTCTGCCCAAATTGTTAACAAATCCCTAATAAAAAAAGATGAAGGCAGGTACGAGGGTAATGAAAACGGGCTTTCGAGGCACGTTCGTAATTTCCTGGTCGCAAACAGAAGTAGATGGCCTTGAGGCCGCGCCGGTACAGGCACTCAGCGTGGGTGCGGCATGGTCCTGGCGGGGGGATGCCGTGCAGGTGGACGGATCCGCTGGTGTGTTGCGACTGGATCGGGCGGAAGGATCGGAGACACTGCGCAAACGCGCGGCCAAGATGGTGCATCGGTTGGTCGGGGCGGCATTGGATCCCGGGCAGTTGGGCACGGCGCGCGAGGAGGCGATCAACGCGGGCCTTGCGGACAGCAGTTTTGTGGTGACGGATGGCGCGCAGAGCTACACTGTCACGCTCATCAACATCGGGTGTGGGGCGCAGCCGCTCTTGATGTTCCTTGATGAGTTGCCGCCGCGCGGGACCGATCTGTGGATCGTGCATCACACCCTGGGGTCAAAACCCGCTGGCACGGGGCATTCTGAAAGCGGCGGCGTCATTTGCTTCACACCCGGAACGCGGATCGACACGGCCAATGGGGCGATACCTGTTCAGGACCTTGCCGTGGGTGATCTGGTTCAAACCAAGGACAACGGGCTACAGCCGATTGAATGGGTGGGCAGCCGCCGCATGACGGGCGCGCGCCTTTTTGCCATGCCACGATTGCGCCCGGTGCGCATTCGCGCCGGCGCCCTGGGTTTGGAGCGCCCGGATCAGGAACTGCTGGTATCGCCGGAGCATCGGATGCTGGTCAAAGGGCCGGTGGCGCAGGATTTGTTCAACACCCCTGAGGTGCTGGTTGCGGCCAAAGACCTGATCAACGGTCAGACAATCACCGTTGACGTGCAGATGCGGGAAGTGACCTATGTTCACCTGCTGCTGCCGGGGCATAACGTGCTCTGGGCCAATGGCGTCGAAACGGAGAGCTTTCATCCCGCAAGCGCGGATTTGTCGACGCTCGAAGCATCGGACAGAGCGCGGCTATTGGCGCAGTATCCCGATCTGGCTTTCGACCCGCATACCTATGGCGGCTACGCCCGGCGCAATCTGTCAGCCTCCGAAGCGGCCATTCTCAAGCACGCGGCCTGAACCGGTCAGTCGCCGATCACCGTCTTGATGATCGCCTTGGCGTTGTCGCTTGCCCAATCCGCGTCGCCGCGCAGCCGCGCGATTTCGCGGCCCTCAGGGTCGATCAGGACCGTAATCGGCAAGCCGAAGATGCCCATCTGGCTGGCCAGCGCCTGTTTTGGATCCTGATGGCGGGGCAGGTTGTCCACGCCGATTTCCTTGAAGAATTTCTTGATCCCCTCGGGCGAGTTGCGACCGGTCGCGATGGTCACGACCTCGAAATCGTCGCCCCCCAGTTCCGATTGCAACTCCGACAGCTGCGGCATTTCCTTGCGGCAGGGCGCGCACCAGGTGGCCCAGAAGTTCAACAGCACGTATTTGCCCTGATAGGCTTCCAGCGTCTGCTCCCCCGCATCATCCGCAAGCTGGTAGGCAGCGGTCGATATAGCTTCCGGCACCTCGTGAAACACCAGCTTTTTCATGTCACCGGTGCGCAAAAGCGCCGCCTGCGTCAGATCCGCCTGCGCGCCTGACGGAGCCGAGATTGCGCCTGCGCCAAGGGCCGTATAAACGAGCGCAGCAAATATTCTTTTCATATCCCCTCCGAAGGGTTCGCGACGATGACTGATACGCCCGGCTCCAAATCCTCCAATGCCTCCAACCAGATGTGGGGCGGTCGCTTTGCTGCCGGTCCGGATGCGATCATGGAGGCCATCAATGCCTCGATTGGCTTCGACAAACGGATGGCGGCACAAGACATTGCAGGATCACGCGCGCATGCCGCGATGCTGGGGGCAACGGGCATTTTGGAACCTAGCGATGTCGACGCCATTCGGGAAGGTCTCCTCACAGTCTTGTCAGAAATTGAGGACGGCAGCTTCCAGTTTTCCACCGCGCTTGAAGATATCCACATGAATGTGGAGGCGCGGCTGAAAGAGATCATCGGCGAACCCGCGGGCCGTTTGCACACGGGCCGCAGCCGCAACGACCAGGTGGCGACAGATTTCAAACTCTGGGTCCGTGACCAGTTGGATGCCGCCGAGAGCGGCCTTGTTGCGTTGATCCGGGCGCTGCTGGATCAGGCAGAGGCGGGGGCGGATTGGGTGATGCCCGGTTTCACGCATCTGCAAACCGCGCAACCGGTGACCTGGGGCCATCATATGATGGCCTATGTGGAGATGTTTGGCCGTGATCTCAGCCGGGTGCGCGATGCGCGGGCACGGATGAATACCTCTCCGTTGGGGGCCGCGGCGCTGGCCGGCACGTCGTTCCCCATTGACCGGGATATGACCGCAAAAGCGCTGGGATTTGATGCGCCTGCTGCGAACTCCCTCGATGCGGTCAGTGATCGCGATTTTGCGCTGGAGTTTCTGAGCGCGGCAAGCATTTGTGCGATGCATCTGAGCCGGTTTGCCGAAGAACTGGTGATCTGGTCCTCCGCGCAGTTCCGGTTTGTGACGCTGAGTGATCGGTTCTCCACCGGCTCGTCGATCATGCCGCAAAAGAAAAACCCGGACGCGGCCGAACTGATCCGCGCGAAAGTGGGGCGCATTTTCGGGGCCAATACGGCGCTGATGATGGTGATGAAGGGCTTACCGCTGACCTATTCCAAGGACATGCAGGAGGACAAGGAGCAGGTCTTTGACGCCGCCGATAACCTGATGCTGGCGCTGGCGGCGATGACCGGCATGGTGGCGGATATGAGTGCCAACCGCGACAGTCTGGCGGCGGCGGCGGGCTCCGGTTTCTCCACGGCCACCGATCTGGCGGATTGGCTGGTACGTGTCCTCGGGCTGCCGTTCCGCGACGCACACCACATTACCGGGACCCTCGTGGCACTTGCGGAAAGCAAGGGATGTGACCTGCCAGACCTGACGCTGGACGAGATGAAATCCGCGCATTCGGGCATCACAGCCGAAGTATTTGATGTGCTCGGGGTGGAAAATTCGGTAAACAGCCGTACGTCTTATGGGGGAACGGCACCTGCTCAGGTCCGCTCCCAGATCGCGCGCTGGAAGGAACTTGTGGCATGAGATTGCTGGCATCTTTGATGATTTGCGGCCTGCTGGCCGCTTGCGGCGCGGATGGTGAACCGGTGACGCCCAGCGTCAATGGTGGCGTGACGATCAACCAAAATGGCATCTACCCGCGCGCCTCGGTTGGGGTGGGCAAGGGGCCGTTGTCGATCTGGTTGGGCCTGTGATGCGTGCAACCATCCTTCTGGGGTGCGTTCTGATCATCGCCGCCTGCACCGGGCCCACCGCGCAGAACCAGCCGACACCCGGGCGCACATCGCTGGATCCTGAACCCGCAAGTGGCGTCACGCTGTCGGGCTATGCAAGGTTCGGCTATTCGAAAGGCGGCTGATATGGCTCCGCTGCGTCTGATCTGGCTCGCGCTGGCGATTTGGGGGGCCATCCACCCGATGAGCTACTTTTTGCAGTGGTTCAATGAAAACAGCTATGACCTGATGGCTATGGTCGACGCCTGGCATGCCAATGCGGCGACCAGCGGGCTGGTCTGGGATCTGACGATTGCCGCGGTGGCCCTGACGATCTGGATTCTGGTTGAGACAATCTCGACCAAACGCTGGCTGAACCTGATCGCCATATTGGCGACCTTTGGAATCGGGGTGAGCTGCGGGCTGCCGCTCTATCTCTACCTCAGGTCGAAACCGACGAAACAATCGGTTTGAAATCCGAAAATTAGCAACAAATTTTCGTTTAAATGCGGCTTTTTCTCCGTGGTGTTCACGTAATGTCTTGATCTTGGTGCCAGCGGGCGATTAGACAGACGCGGGGTAAACCAGCCATGAGGCTGGATCACGATTGGGTAATACCCACGTTTGGGAGATACGAATATGAATTTTTTGACTAAAGCGGTTGCCGCAGCCGCACTTTCGCTTGCGCCGTTCAGTGCCTTTGCTGCTGTCCTGGATTTTGACAGTTTGACGTCGTCGGCGACACCGATCACAACCTATTCCGAAGATGGCTTCGAGTTCGACGTGAGCTTCACCACCGCAGGCGGCGCGGTGGGCGCGGCAATCTTCGATTCGACATGTGTCGGCAATGCAGCCTGTGGCGGCGATCTTGATCTTAAGCCATTGGCGCAGGGTGACAACGGTGTCGAAGGCAATCTGCTGATCCTGCAGGAAGCCAACCGGAAAGTAGCTGATGACGACGTAAGTGCTGGCACGATCAGGCTGACCCTGACAGCAGGACCGGCATTCCGTTTCATCGGTGCCTCGGTGATCGATGACACGACGTTCACCTTCTTTGACCAGCTTGCAGGTGAACTTTCTGCAAGTCTGCTGGGCTCAATCTCCATCGGTCCTGAAGGCAATCTCGCCGGTGGCACCGGGCAAATCACCTTCGCTCAGCCGTCCCGCATCATCGGCATCGGCGACTCCATTGTGCTGGGCTACGGTGGCTCGGGCGGTATCGACTCGCTGCAGCTTGCGGCGGTGCCTGTTCCCGCAGCGCTGCCACTGATGCTTGCCGGTCTGGGCGGTTTGGGTCTGGTGGCCCGCCGTCGCAAGACGCGCGCCAGCTGAAGTCAGAAACAGATTTGACGGGGAAGGGCGGTTTTTGCCGCCCTTTTTCATGTCCGCAGATCATGCGCTTATGGGAGATTGCGTAAAGCTCAGCGTCTGATATGAGGCGTGAGCGTTCGAACAGGGGCACAGATATGGACCACTTCCTTTACCGCGACGGCGCCCTTTATGCCGAAGATGTGCCCGTAGCGGCGATCGCCGAAGCCGTTGGTACGCCCTGTTATATCTACTCCACGGCCACGCTGTTGCGCCATTTCCGTCTCTTCGATGAAGCGCTGGAGGGGATGGACCATCTGGTGTGCTACGCGATGAAAGCGGCCAGCAACCAGGCCATCCTGAAAACGCTGGCGCAGGCCGGGGCCGGGATGGATGTGGTCTCAGGCGGCGAATACCAGCGGGCCAGGGCCGCCGGTGTGTCCGGTGACAAAATCGTCTTTTCCGGGGTTGGTAAAACGGCGGCCGAGATCCGGATGGCGCTGGAAGGGGGCATTCGTCAATTCAACGTTGAATCCGAGCCCGAGATGGAGGTGCTGAACGCAACGGCGCTGGCCATGGGAAAGATTGCGCCCATCACCATCCGGGTCAACCCGGATGTGGACGCCAAAACCCATGCAAAAATTGCCACCGGCAAGTCGGAAAACAAGTTCGGCATCCCAATTTCGCGGGCCCGTGATGTCTACGCCCTTGCGGCGTCGTTGCCGGGCTTGGAGGTGATCGGCATCGATGTACACATCGGCAGCCAGCTGACCGACCTTGCGCCTTATGAGCTGGCCTACAAGAAGGTGGCGGAGCTGACAGAGACATTGCGCGCGGACGGACATACCATCCGCCGGCTGGATTTGGGGGGCGGTCTGGGCATTCCTTATGCGCGCGACAATCAGGCGCCGCCGCTGCCGTTGGACTATGGCGCCCTGGTCAAGCGCACCTTGGGCCATCTGGGCTGCGAGATCGAGATCGAGCCGGGCAGGCTGATCGCGGGCAACGCCGGCATCATGGTGTCCGAAGTGATCTACGTGAAATCCGGCGAGGATCGCGATTTTCTGATCATCGACGGGGCGATGAACGATCTGATCCGCCCGGCGATGTATGAGGCCTATCACGACATCATACCAGTGCAGGAACCGCAGGCAGGCGTGGAGCAGGTGACATTTGACATCGTCGGGCCGGTTTGCGAATCTGGTGATACCTTTGCCAAACAGCGAGTGATGCCGCCGGTTGCCGCGGGCGAGCTTGTCGCGTTCCGTTCAGCGGGTGCATATGGCGCGGTAATGAGCAGTGAATACAACTCGCGGCCCCTGATTCCGGAAGTTTTGGTGAATAAGGATCAATTTGCGGTTATTCGCCGACGTCCGACCTTTGACGAAATGATAAATCGCGATACCATTCCAGAATGGCTTTGACCGCGTATCCCCGCGGGAAAAGGCAAGCGGAGAAAAAACGATGGCGTCATTTTCCCGGCATGATGTGAAACGCACCCTGCATGCGGTGCGCTGGCCCTTGCGGCTGACCTATGTCGGAATGCTGGCCGAAGCACTGGTGCAAAGCCTCTGGCCGCTGCTGACAGTGTGCCTCTTCGTTCTTGCCGCGCTGATGCTGGGCGTGCAGGACATGATCGCGGTTGAGGTGGTCTGGGCCATCGCGGTGATTGCCGGTCTCAGCATGATCGGCGCATTGGGCTATGCGTTTCTACGGTTCCGCCTGCCAACCCGCGCGCAGGCTCTGACGCGTCTGGACGCGAGCTTGCCGGGTCGACCGCTGCAGGCGCTTATTGATACACAGACCATCGGTGCCACAGATGCCGCCTCAACGGCTGTCTGGCGCGCGCACCAGGCGCGCATGGCGCGCCGCGCTGCAGATGCGGAACCGGTCAGCGCGGATTTACGGGTGTCCTCACGGGACCCTTATGCGCTGCGGTATCTGGCCGTGTTGGTCTTTGGCATCGCACTGCTCTTTGGCTCCATCTGGCGTGTCGGATCGGTGACCGATATGTCCCCCGGTGGCACCGGTCTCGCTTCCGGTCCCGTGTGGGAAGGTTGGGCCGAAAGCCCGCGCTACACCGGTCGGCCCACGATCTATCTGAACGATATTCCCGAAGGTGCGCTGCGCGTGCCCGTTGGCAGTCTGATCACATTGCGCCTTTACGGCGAAGTGGGGGCTTTGACCCTGTCCGAAACAGTTTCCGGTCGGACCGACGTGCCGCCCGCCTCTGACCCGGCGCAGGATTTTACCGTGGTGCAGGATGGCACCGTGGAAATCAACGGCCCTGGCGGACGCAGCTGGCAGGTCGAGGTCATTCCGGACCTGCCGCCACAGGTTGCGGTTCTTGAAGATCCAACCGCCTCAGCCATGGGCGAAATGACATTGCCGTTCGAGGCAAGCGATGACTATGGCGTGGAAGCGGGGGAGGCCCGTTTCACGCTGGATCTGGCCTCGGTTGATCGGCGCCACGGGTTGACCATCGATCCCGAAAACCGCCCCGAGCTGGTGGTGCCCTTGCCGACCCCGATTGCGGGCAACCGTCAGGCATTTGAAGAAAATCTGATCGAGGACTTTTCCGAGCACGCCTGGGCGA
Organism: uncultured Roseobacter sp.; assembly: GCF_947499265.1. Classification (GTDB taxonomy): domain Bacteria; phylum Pseudomonadota; class Alphaproteobacteria; order Rhodobacterales; family Rhodobacteraceae; genus Roseobacter. The sequence continues at coordinate 33,448 of NZ_CANMNK010000002.1, forward strand.
ATTTGCCAGTATTGGTACGCCTTTCCGCGCTGGATGGTGCAGAACAGCAGTTTGAAACCGAACCGCGCGCGATCACACTGCCCGGACGACGGTTTTTCGATCCGGTTGCGGCGGCGGTGATCGAACAGCGCCGCGATCTGCTGTGGTCGCGGGCCAACAACCAACGGATCAGCCAGATTTTGCGGGCGACCTCCTACCTGCCGGAAGACCTCTTCCGCAGCCAGACGGATGCGATGCGCCTGCGCAAGGTGATTCGCCAGCTGGAGACCTTTGCAAAATACGGCCTCAGCGATGAAATGCAGGAAGATCTGGGCCAGGAGATGTGGGATCTGGCGATCATCCTGGAAGAAGGCGACCTTGCCGATGCCGCCGAGCGGATGCGCCGGGCTCAGGAGCGTCTGAACGAAGCCATCAAGAACGGGGCTTCGGACGAGGAGATCGCCGAATTGATGCGCGAATTGCGCCGGGCGACCGAAGACTACCTGCAGCAACTCTCGCGTCAGGCGCAACGCCAACAGCAGGAAAACGAAGAAAACCAGTCCGGCAACAACGAAAACGCCATGCAGATGACGCAGGATGATCTGCAACGGATGATGGACCGCATTCAGGAATTGATGGAGCAGGGCCGCATGGCCGAGGCGCAGCAGGCGCTGCAAGAGCTTCAGGAAATGATGGAGAACATGCGCGTCACCCAGGGCCAGCAGGGTCAGGGCGGGCAAAGCCCGGGCGAACAGGCGATGGAAGGCCTGTCAGAGACATTGCGCGAGCAACAGGGGCTTTCCGATCAGGCGTTCCGTGATTTGCAGGAACAATTCAATCCCAATGCGCAGGCTGGCGAAAACCAGGGCAATGAAGGTCGCAGTGGTGGCCAGGGACGCGGTCAGAGCCACGAGGGGCAAGGCGGTCAGGGACAGGAGTCTGATGACGATGACACCGCCCAGAATGACCCCCAGTCCGGCGAGGGCGGTGAGCAGGGCCAGGGCGCTGACAGGGGCGATCTCGCCCAGCGTCAACAGGCGCTGCGCGATGAGCTACGGCGGCAACAGGGCAGCCTGCCCGGCGCCGGGACACCAGAGGGTGATGCTGCGCGGGATGCATTGGATCGTGCCGGTCGCGCCATGGACGGGGCTGAGCAAGCGCTGCGCGAAGACGATCTCGCAGAGGCAATCGACAACCAAGGTCAGGCCATGGAAGCCTTGCGTGAAGGGATGCGCGCACTGGGTGAAATGATGGCGGAGCAACAGCGCAATCAGCAGCCGGGGCAGGGTAATCAGCCCTCTGACCGCCGTGCCGAAAATCGTGATCCATTGGGCCGCGAGCAGGGGAATTCAGGTGCGGATGGCGACACCGGACCGCTGGCGCTCAACGACGATGCCTATGGCCGTGCGCGTGAATTGCTGGATGAGATACGACGTCGCTCCGGCGAAGTTGCACGCCCCGAGGAAGAGCGTGACTACCTCAAACGGCTTCTCGATCGTTTCTGATCAGATCACTGGCCGCTGGAAACAGCGGCGGCGTCCAGCCAGCTGAGCAGCCCCTCAACCTGGGTATCCAGCCACATGCGCCACTGATCCACCATGCCGACATAGGCGCTGATCCAGGGATCCGCCTGTGGCACGGCCTCTGCGAGTTGCGGGGCATATACATATAGCAGTGCCAAGATCGCGGCGAGCACCACCATCAGGATGAAACCGCGCCCAAAGCGTTTGCGCTCGCGCGCTTCGACCTGCGCGGTTTGCCCCGGATCATCATTGGGTGAACGATCGCTGTTGGAACGCAGCGTCGAATTGATCTCTTCGATATCAGGCAACAGGGTGCGGCGTGAGCCTGCCGCTGCCGCTGTGACCGTCGCCTCATCTGCAAAGCTAGCAGGATCCTCGCCGCGCATGCGCGCCATGCGGTCCCGGGCCTCGCGCGCCCGTTTACGCGCTTCGTCGCTGCCTTCGGTATCGGTCAGACCCAGATCGGGTTGCGTTTCGACAGATCCAACCGCCTCGCTCTGCCGTGCCTGGGTTTCAATCTCGGCCTCTTCTTGCAACACGGCCGCCACTTCGGGATCCAAAGACCGGCGGCGTGGTGTTGGCGGAACAAACTCTTCAAGGTTTGGGTCTGCTTGAGTATCTGCCTCAGCCTCAGCCTCAGCCTCAGCCTCAGCCTCAGCCTCAGGCATATGTTCTGGTTCAGGTGTTGGGTCCGATACCGGATCCGGCGCGGGTGGATCCAGATCCTCTTCCTCGGTTGCTCGAATGACTTCTTCATCCTCAACCAGATCCGCTTCCGCAGAACCCGCGTCGTCGGTCACCGCATCGGGATGGCGCTGAAACCAGGTTTGTCCACAGTTCGAGCACTGCACGTCGCGCCCCTCGGGCGGCATTACGTCATCCGGCACGTCGTATTGCGCGTCGCAATTCGGACAAATCAAACGCATTGTACATCCTGCTCCATGGTTAGCCCATTTCCGTTTTTATTTTTGTGCACCATATTGGCTTCAAGGTCGTGCGAAAAGTGTTAACTGTGCACAAAGCTTGCAAGTGATGCATTGAAACCAGACAGACGCTGGGGCACAACAGCGCAACAAAAAACCGGGGGCCTTTGTGATCGAGCTGGAAAATGTCGCCTACAGCTACGGGGGCGGCGCGCTGTTATCTGATATTTCGTTGAAATTAGCGCCGGGATCTTTCCATTTCCTGACCGGGCCTTCCGGTGCGGGCAAGACGACATTGCTGAAGCTTTGCTATGGCGCGTTGTTGCCGACCTCGGGAGAGGTCACTCTCTTTGGCGACGATGTGCGGGGTCTGGAGCGTGATGACATTGCGATGCTGCGACGCCGGATGGGGGTCGTGCATCAGGACTGTCGGTTTCTCGATCACCTCCCTGTGTCTGAAAACATTGCCTTGCCACTCAGCGTCTCCGGGCGCCATGCCGAAGCTGCGGGCGATGATCTGACGGAATTGATGGCCTGGGTCGGGCTGACGCATCGCGCCGATGCCTTGCCGCCGGAGCTTTCGGGCGGAGAACGCCAGCGCGCGGCCCTTGCGCGGGCAGTGATCATGTCGCCCGATGTGGTGCTTGCAGACGAGCCAACAGGCAATGTGGATTGGGAGATGTCCCAGCGCCTGCTGCGGTTGCTGGTGGAACTCAACAAGATGGGCAAAACCGTGTTGATCGCGACCCATGACCTCAGCCTCATTCGCGCGGCAAAGAGCCAGATCCAGGCGCGTGTCCTGCGGATCGCGAACCGTCGCGTGCAATTGGCGGGGGCCGATCTATGAGCTCGGTGGTTGGCAATATCCGCAGGTTCGCCCTGGGTGATCCGCAGTCCAACCGTGTGGTGCCACCCTCCGGCTTCACCGCACAGCTGACCTTCTTTGCCGCTGGCACGATGGCCTTTCTGGCCGTTTTCGCCATGGCATTGTCCCTGGCATCCGGTCGGTTGGCGGCGCGCTGGGGGGACGAACTCGCCCGCTCCTCAACCATTCGGATCGTTGCCCCGATGGATCAACGCGCCGCCCAAACCGATGCCGCATTGCGGATTTTGGAAACCACGGCTGGCGTGGCCTTTGCCCGCGCGCTGGACACCGAAGAACAACAGGACTTGCTGGCCCCCTGGTTCGGGCCGGAGCTTGATCTGGCCACGCTGCCCGTGCCGCAGCTGATCGAAGTCATCGAAGAGGAAACCGGATTTGATGCCGCAGGGCTGCGGTTGCGCCTGGCCGCCGAAGTTCCGGGCGCGGTGCTGGACGACCACACGCGCTGGCGCGAGCCACTGGTGCAGGCGGCCTCGCGGTTGCGTCTCCTGGGATGGGTGTCCGCAATCCTGCTGGGCGTGACGACAGCCGTCATGGTGACCTTGGCGGCCAACGCGGCCCTGGCAGCAAACGCTCAGGTGATTGCGGTGCTCCGCCTTGTGGGCGCGACGGACCGCTACATCGCTCAAGCCTTCATTCGTCGGTTCACATTACGCGCCTTCGGCGGCGCGTTTGTCGGGAGCCTGCTGGGGCTGGGGGCCGTTTTGCTGCTGCCCGCCGCCTCTGACACCGGTGGATTTCTCACCGGTTTGGGGTTCCAGGGATGGCACTGGGGCTTGCCGCTGATCATTCCGGTGCTCGCAGCCGCCGTAGCATTTATCGCAACGGGTGCCGCTGCAAACCGCGCATTGAAAAGGTTGGCCTGATGCTGCAATACACCCGTTCCGTGATCTTTATCCTTCAGATGTACATCGCGATGCCGATCATCGGTCTGGGGTTTGCGCCTTGGGCGATGTTCAGCCGCAAGGGGGCCTATGCCGCCTGCAAGACTTACTCGCGCTATGTCTTCTGGACGGCGCGCTGGATGGTGGGCATCCGCTGTGAAGTGCGCGGAACACCACCCGAGGGCGAAGCGCTGATCGCGGCAAAACACCAGTCGTTTCTGGATATCATGATGATCTTCACCGCCTTGCCCGCGGCGAAATTCATCATGAAAAAAGAAATTCTGATGACGCCCATCATCGGTCAATACGCCAAACGCCTGAACTGTGTTGCGGTGGATCGTGGCAAGCGGGGGGCGGCGATTGAAAAGATGGTTGCTGACGTCAATGCAGGGCGCACGGAACCCGGGCAGCTGATCATCTATTCACAAGGCACCCGCGTGGCGCCGGGAGCGAAAATGCCCTATAAGGTCGGGACCGGAGTGCTCTATGAGCAGCTGGGTCAGCCTTGCGTGCCCGTGGCGACCAATGTCGGTGTGCTTTGGCCCAAGCGCGGTATGCTGCGCAAACCTGGTGTCGCGGTGGTGGAATTCCTGCCCGCGATTGAGCCGGGGATGGAGCGCGCCGAGTTTATGGATATTCTGGAGAGTTCGGTCGAAGAGACCTCGGATGCCCTGATGGCTGAGGCCGGTTTCAAACAGGTTACAGATGGCTGACCCTATCGAGACACTGGAAGAGTTGCTGGCGCTTTATGGCACGCCCGGCGCCCCCGCGCTGCGCAAAGTGGCGCGACGCCTCACCCCGCTTTATCGCAAATGGATCATGGCATCGCAGCTTTGCGTTCTCAGCACCGTTGGGGCCGAGGGGACCGACGGCAGCCCGCGTGGGGACGATGGCCCGGTGGTTCATGAGCTTGACCCAGGCACGCTGCTGATGCCGGATTGGCGCGGCAACAACCGATTGGATTCTCTGCGGAATATCGTGGAGGACGGTCGGGTGTCGCTGATGTTCATGGTGCCGGGCTCGAACAACGTGGTGCGTGTGAACGGGACGGCGTGGCTCACCGCTGATGGGGATCTACGGCAGCGTTTTGCCAAAGGACAAAGACTGCCAGCGACGGTCATTGTGATCGAGATCGGCGAGATTTACACGCAATGTGCGCGGGCGTTGATGCGGGCTGGGACCTGGTTCACCCCGGATGCGCCGGAGGGATTGCCGACCGTCGGCGAGATCTTGGCGGAAGTGAGCGACGGCGAAGAGGGCGGCGCACCCTATGACGCGGCCTGGGGTGCACGGGCGAAAAAGACCATGTGGTAGAAGATCTGTGACGCTCATCAGGTCGCCACAGATCCACCCTCAGACGTCTCGGGGCCTTTGGCGCCAACGCTACATGTGAATGGGGCCGTCGCCACAGGCGAGCGCGGCCTCACGCACGGCTTCGGAATAGGTTGGATGCGCATGGCAGGTCATCGCCAGATCTTCGGCTGAGGCGCCAAACTCCATCGCCACGCAAATCTCGTGGATCAGATCACCCGCCGCCGGGCCGATAATATGGGCGCCCAGAATGCGGTCGCTGGTCTTATCCGCCAGGATTTTCACAAAGCCATCGCCTGCGAAATTCGCCTTGGCGCGCCCGTTGCCCATGAAGCTGAACTTGCCGACCTTATAGGCCCGCCCTTCCTCTTTCAGCATTTCCTCGGTGGCGCCGACATTTGCCACTTCCGGATGCGTGTAAATCACGCCCGGAATGACCCCATAGTTGACGTGTCCGTGTTTGCCCGCGACCTGTTCGGCGGCGGCCATGCCCTCGTCTTCGGCCTTATGCGCGAGCATCGGCCCTTCGATTACATCGCCAATGGCGTAGATGCCGGGCACGTTGGTCTCCCATTTCGCGTTCACCGCGATCTGCCCGCGTTTGGTCATTGTCACGCCCAGACCTTCGAGGCCCAGCCCGTCGGTGTAGGGTTTCCGACCTGTTGCAACCAGGACCACATCCGCGTCAATGACATGCTCGCTCTCATCCTTGCGCAGCTTATAGGTGACTTTTGCCTTGGTCTTGGTGGCTTCTGTTTTCTGCACGGCGGCGCCCATGACGAAGCTGAGGCCCTGTTTCTTCAACGTGCGCTGGAAAACCTTCTGGATTTCGGCGTCCATACCCGGTGTAACCGCGTCGAGGAATTCCACGACGGTAACCTCCGAGCCCAAGCGCGCGTAAACGGAGCCCAGTTCCAACCCGATCACACCGGCGCCAATGACGATCATTTTCTTGGGCACCTTGCCCAATTCCAGCGCACCGGTGGAGGTCACCACAACCTTTTCGTCAATCTCCACCCCGGGAAGCGATGACGGCTCGGACCCGGATGCGATGATGATGTTCTTGGCCTCATGCAGCTCGTCGCCAACCTGAACCTTGCCCGCCTCGGGGATCGATCCCCAGCCTTTCAGCCAGTCCACTTTGTTCTTTTTGAACAGAAATTCGATGCCACTGGTGTTCTGGCCGATGGTCTTTTCCTTATAGGACAGCATCTGTTTCCAATCGACCGACGGGCTTTTGCCTTTCAGCCCCATGGCAGCAAAATTATGCTCGGCCTCATGCAGCATATGGCTCGCGTGCAGCAGCGCCTTGGAGGGGATGCAGCCCACGTTCAGGCAGGTGCCGCCCAATGTCTCACGCCCCTCGACGCAGGCCACTTTCAGGCCCAGCTGCGCGCAGCGGATGGCGCAGACATAGCCGCCGGGGCCAGAGCCGATGATGATTACGTCGTAGTTTGCCATGGGTGAGATCCTTCAATTTGGAACGTCTGTTTCTTGTTGTTTCAGTATCGGTTGCGACAAATCGGTCGCGCCATAGTTGCCCGCCTAGAGCAAGGCTGCAAGCAGCATTACAACCGTCGCGCCAAAGCCGATGAACCAGATGAGTGAGCGCCACGGTACCCAGCCGAAGGCATAGGCAGGAATATAGGCGATCCGGGCGGCCAGGTAGATCCAGGCGCAGGTTTGGGTGACAGGTGATGATTGCGCGCCCAAGGTCACGACCAGCACCGCGATGGTGAAGAGGATCAGTGCTTCGAAGTGATTGTTCAGTGCGCGGTAAAGCCGGGCCGTGCGCGGCGATAGCTTGTCGACCAGATCACCGCCCAGTTTGTCCCGGTCACGGGGGCTCAGGGTCTCGCCCGGTGCCAGTTCGATGTTTGCGGGCACGGCCATCAGCACGAACTGCACCGCTTGCAACAGCGCCGCGAGCGCCAGAACTGTAAGCTCAGGCGTCATAGCGCCAGCAGATAGAGCGTGATCGTGGCCACGATGCCGACCGTCCAGGCGAGGCTGCGGATGCCAGTGATGCCAAAGGCGTAGGAGGGCAGGTAGATGATACGGGCGATCAGAAAGGCCTGCGCGGCGAGCAGGCTCTGGTTCGATGTACTGTCGGTGACGACAAGCAGCAGAATGGCCGGCGCAAAGAGCACCATGGCGGTGACGGAATTGCTGAGCGCGCGTTCCAGCCGTCCGGCAATGCCGGAGACGGTGCGCCCCTCATCGCGGCTGCCCAAGAGGTAGCCCATGCCAAGCTGCGTGAGCCCGCCGGTGGCCTGCAGGATCAGGGTGAGGATGACCAGAAGGCCGTAGAGGGCGAGGATTTGGATTTCGGTCACTGGCGGCTCCTTTGAGAGGCGTCACGGATTTGTCGTTTCGGGATGTTCCAGCTGTTTTTTCAGGCCAATCAGCAGGCGGATGTCACGCACGGCCATTTCCCTGGAATAGTGGAAAAAAACCAGGCTCAGTGCAATACCGGGCAGTTGATAGAGCGCGGCGCCGTATTCACCCAGCCAGGTCAGCACAATCATCTTGGCGATCCACGACAGCATGGTGATCATGAAAAGCCCGCAAAAGAACTCCACTTTATTGTCCGTTTTACGCAGCACCTCACGGACAAACCCGGTGGTGTCATCGCGTGCCGCGATCAGCATTTTCAGGCGCCGTGCCTTCTGTTTCTGGGTCACGTAGACGGGTGCAGTGGTCGTGATGAGCTCTCCGACCGCGTAGGCCGCGAAAACCGAAAGAAATAGGACGATACCAGCCGCAACATTCGGAAGCGGATCAACAATATCCTGCGCCCAATCGGTGACGGAAAAGCTCTCGCGGTTGCTCAGATCGCCGGACACCTCGATGGCGGCGTAGATCCCGATAAACCCGATGGAGACCACGGAAAAGACCCGTGGCCACTCCTTCGGGATGGAATCGAGCAACTGCGACATCAGAGGTCCATTAGCAACCGCCGTGGATCCTCCAGCGCTTCTTTCACGCGCACGAGGAAGGTCACAGCACCCTTGCCGTCGACAATCCGGTGATCATACGAAAGTGCCAGATACATCATCGGGCGGATCACCACCTGACCCTTGATGGCCATCGGCCGGTCCTGGATCTTGTGCATGCCCAGAATGCCCGATTGCGGCGGGTTCAGGATCGGCGAGGACATCAGCGAGCCATAGACGCCGCCATTGGAGATCGTGAAGGTGCCGCCCTGCATCTCGGCCATGCTGAGTTTACCGTCGCGCGCGCGTGCGCCCTTCTCGGCAATCGCCTTCTCGATGGCGGCAAAGCTCATCGCATCAGCATCCCGGATCACCGGCACCACCAGGCCCGTGGGCGTGCCTGCCGCAATGCCCATATGTACGAAGTTCTTGTAGACAATGTCGGTCCCGTCGATCTCGGCATTGACCTCCGGCACCTCGCGCAGCGCATGCACGCAGGCCTTGGTGAAGAAGGACATGAAGCCCAGCTTGACCCCGTGTTTCTTCAGGAACAGATCCTTGTATTCATTGCGCAGCGCCATGACTTCGGTCATGTCCACCTCGTTGTAGGTGGTGAGCATGGCCGCCGTGTTCTGGCTGTCTTTCAGACGCTTGGCAATGGTCTGGCGCAGGCGTGTCATCTTCACCCGCTCTTCGCGCGCCGCATCATCGGCAGCAACTGGCGCACGCGCTGCGGCGGCGGCTGGGGCCGGTGCCGGGGTGGCGCTGGCAGCGGCAATCGCGGCACTCACGTCCTCTTTCATCACCCGCCCGTCCCGGCCAGACCCCGTGACCTGATCGCGGCTGATCCCGGCCTCGGCCATGGCCTTCTTGGCGGCGGGCGCGTCCTCGACATCCTTGCCACCACCTGTTGGCGCGGCAGCAGGTGCAGCGGCTGCCGTCGGTGCAGCAGGCGCTGCGGCACCTTCGCCTTGCGTCATCACCGCCAGTTTCGCGGTGGCATCCACGGTGGTGCCTTCGGGCGCCAGGATTTCCGTAAGCGTGCCCGCGGCAGGTGCTGGAACCTCAACGCTGACCTTATCGGTCTCCAGTTCGCAGAGCATTTCATCAGCGGCCACGGTATCCCCGACCTGCTTAAACCAGGTGCTGACGGTCGCCTCCGTGACGCTCTCACCCAGGGTGGGGACCATCACGTCCACGGTGCCGCCCGGGGTTGCGGGCGCGTCAGCGGCCGCAACCGGCGCAGCGGCGGGAGCTGTGCTCCCGGCACCTGCGCCTTCCCCCTCGGCGATGGAGGCGAGCAACGCATCGACACCCACGGTTTCCCCTTCAGCGGCGACAATCTCCGCCAATGTACCGGCAGCGGGTGAGGGTACTTCGACGGTCACCTTGTCGGTTTCGAGCTCGCAGAGCATTTCATCGACGGCGACGGTGTCGCCCGGTTTCTTGAACCATGTGGCCACGGTGGCCTCGGTGACGGATTCGCCCAGCGTGGGGACGCGAACTTCGATGGTCATGATGGTTTCCCTTCGGCGCTTATTTCTTGCCAATTATTTCTTGATCGTCAGCGCGTCATCGACGAGCGCTGCTTGTTGTGCTTTGTGCTGGCTGGCCAGACCCGTGGCTGGGCTGGCCGATGTGGCGCGACCCGCATAGATCGGGCGCGGATGTTTGGCCTTGATGCGGCCCAGAACCCATTCGATGTTGGGTTCGATGAACGTCCAGGCGCCCTGGTTCTTGGGCTCTTCCTGACACCAGACCACTTCGGCCTGCTTGAAGCGTTCCAGCTCCTTCACGGCGGATTGCGCGGGGAAGGGATAGAATTGTTCGACCCGCAGCAGGTAGACGTCGTCGATGCCACGCGCGTCGCGTTCCTCGAGCAAATCGTAATAGACCTTGCCCGCGCACATGACCACGCGCTTGATCTTGTTGTCCGCCACCAGCTTGGTCTCCGAATTGCCCTGTTGCGCATCGTCCCACATCAGCCGGTGGAAACTGGAACCGGTGGTGAATTCTTCGGCCTTGCTGACGGCCAGCTTGTGGCGCAGCAGGGATTTCGGCGTCATCAGGATCAGTGGCTTGCGGAAGGAGCGGTGAATCTGCCGCCGCAGGATGTGGAAATAGTTCGCCGGTGTCGTGCAATTGGCCACAATCCAGTTGTCCTGCCCGCACATCTGCAAGAACCGTTCCAGCCGGGCGGAGGAGTGTTCCGGCCCTTGCCCTTCGAATCCATGGGGCAGCAGACAAACAAGGCCCGACATGCGCAGCCATTTGCTCTCACCGGAGGAAATGAACTGGTCAAACATGATCTGCGCGCCATTGGCGAAATCGCCGAATTGCGCTTCCCAGAGGGTCAATGCGTTGGGCTCGGCCAGCGAATAGCCGTATTCAAACCCCAACACGGCGTACTCCGAAAGCATCGAGTCGATGACCTCGTAATGTGCCTGCCCCGCCTTGATGTTGTTCAACGGGTAATAGCGTTCTTCCGTTTCTTGGCTGACAAGCCCGGAATGGCGCTGGGAAAAGGTGCCCCGCGTGCTGTCCTGTCCGGCCAGCCGCACCGGGAAGCCTTCGGTCAGCAGCGAGCCAAAGGCCAGCGCCTCGGCTGTCGCCCAGTCGATCCCGTCGCCAGCGTCAAACATCGCCTTCTTGGTTTCAAGCAAGCGTCCGACCGTCTTGTGCAGCGGAAAGCCATCGGGCGCTTTGGTCAACGCTGCGCCAACCTCCTTGAAGGTGGCCTTGGCGATGGCGGTTTTGCCGCGCTGATATTGGGTTTTCTGCTTGTCCAGGTGTGACCACTTGCCATCCAGCCAATCCGCCTTGTTGGGGCGATATTCCTTTCCGGCTTCGAATTCTTCGCTCAGATAGGCCTGAAACGCGGCCTTCATGTCTTCGATTTCGCCTTCGGGGATCAACCCGTCGCGCACCAGCCGTTCAGTATAAAGGCTCAGCGTGGTCTTCTGACCTTTGATTTTCTTGTACATCACCGGGTTGGTGAACATCGGCTCATCGCCTTCGTTATGGCCAAACCGCCGGTAGCAAAAGATGTCGATCACCACGTCCTTGCGGAATTTCTGGCGGAATTCCGTGGCCACCTTGGCGGCATGCACCACCGCTTCCGGGTCATCGCCGTTCACGTGGAAGATCGGCGCCTCGACCACCAGGGCGTTGTCGGTGGGGTAGGGGGAGGAGCGCGAGAAATGCGGCGCCGTGGTGAAACCGATCTGGTTGTTGACCACAATATGCATGGTGCCGCCCGCTTTATGCCCGCGCAGGCCCGACAGGGCAAAACACTCCGCCACAACGCCCTGGCCCGCAAAGGCCGCGTCGCCGTGCAGCAGGATGGGCATGCAGGTGGTGCGGTCGGTGTCGTTGTTCTGATCCTGTTTGGCGCGCGCCTTGCCGAGCACAACGGGGTTCACCGCCTCCAGGTGAGAGGGGTTGGCCGTTAGGCTGAGGTGCACGGTATTGCCGTCAAATTCGCGGTCCGAGGATGCGCCAAGGTGGTATTTCACATCGCCCGAGCCATCCACGTCCTCAGGCTTGAAGCTGCCGCCCTGAAACTCGTTGAAGATCGCCTTGTAGGGTTTGGCCATCACGTTTGCCAATACGCTCAGCCGTCCGCGGTGCGGCATGCCGATCACGATGTCACGCACGCCCAAAGCGCCACCGCGCTTGATGATCTGCTCCATTGCCGGCACCAGGCTTTCGCCACCATCAAGACCAAAGCGTTTGGTGCCCATGTATTTCACATGCAGGAATTTCTCGAAGCCCTCGGCCTCGACCAGTTTGGCCAGGATCGCCTTGCGTCCTTCCCGGGTGAACGACACTTCCTTGCCAAAGCCCTCGATGCGCTCTTTCAGCCAGCCCGCTTCTTCGGGGTTGGAGATGTGCATGTATTGCAGCGCGAAGGTGCCGCAGTAGGTGCGTTTCACGATGCTGAGGATTTCGCGCATCGAGGCGGTTTCCAGCCCGAGCACCTTGTCGATGAAAATCGGCCGGTCCATGTCGGCCTCGGTGAAGCCATAGGATTTCGGGTCAAGCTCCGGGTGTGGTGTCATCTCGCGCATGCCCAGCGGGTCGAGATCCGCGACCAGATGGCCCCGGATGCGGTAGGCGCGGATGATCATCAGCGCGCGGATGCTGTCGAGCACGGCGCGTTTGATCTGATCGTCGGTGACTTCCACGCCGGTGGCCGCAGCCTTCGCCTTGATCTTGTCGCCAGCCCCTTTGAGTTCGGCTTCAGGCGCCCATTCGCCGGTGAGCGCCTGTGTCATCTCATCGCCGGGCTGCGGCGGCCAGTCACTGCGCGCCCAGCTCGGGCCATCGGCCTCGCGCTTGACCGAGACCTCATCATCCCCCATCGCCTTGAAGAAGGCCCGCCAGGCGTCATCGACCGCGTTCGGATCATTGGCGTATCGCGCGTACATCTGTTCGAGATATTCCGCGTTGTGCCCCTGCATGAAGGAGGAGGCATGGAACTGATCGTTGGGTGTATGTTCGGTCATGGGGTTACCTCATGTGGGTTGGGACCGTATTGGTTGGAGCCGGATCGGGATTTTTTGCAGAGAGAGTAGACACCAAAAGCCATCAGAAACACGATGAAAATGAAGCTGATTTGCCATGGCAAAACCCATAGCGATCCAACTGCTGTAGCTAAAATCGCCAAATATATGAGTGCCCGCCAACCTGACGTTCCTGTGTCATGCAGGCGCCTTGTCAATGCCGCTATGAAAGGCACGAAAGTTGCTGCTGTGAAAAGGTTTTCAAGGAGGTGAGCATGTGTTCCGATGTTGAAGTGTAGCCCGAACTTGAATGACAGGTTTTGACTATCACTGGAAACGTAGCTCTGAATTCCGGTACTGATGATCGACAGGAAGAGAGCAAACCACCAAAACTCTGATCGCGAGGCGCGCCCGGAGAAGGTGAAGTATTTTCTGAAACAAGTTTTGACGGACTCTGTAAGGGTCATCGCTGAGAACCTCCCGCCCGACGGCACCGTCGGGCAGCGCCTGACCTTCCCCCCGGGAAGGCGCTTTGCACCTCCCCAAGGTCAGGCGCTCCCCTCAGTATATGGGACTGCGATGTAGTGACCGTCCGGGGCTCCGCCCGTTCGGACCTCAAACGCTCCACTGGAGCGTTTGCCTCGCGTATGCTCGGATCGGTCCTCACCCCTTTTCAATCGCCTCTTTCACCGCTTCGCCGAGCGTCGCGGGGCTGTCGGCGACGACGATGCCGGCGGCGCGCATGGCTTCGATTTTGTCTTCGGCACCGCCCTTGCCACCAGCGACAATGGCACCGGCGTGGCCCATGCGGCGCCCGGGAGGGGCGGTGCGGCCCGCGATGAAGCCTGCCGTGGGCTTCCAGCGGCCTTTCTTCTTTTCATCTGCCAAGAACTGTGCCGCGTCTTCCTCGGCGCTGCCGCCGATTTCACCAATCATGATAATGCTTTGGGTCTCGTCATCGGCCAGAAACATTTCCAAAACGTCAATGTGCTCGGTCCCCTTGATCGGGTCGCCGCCGATGCCCACGGCTGTCGATTGACCATAGCCCAGATCGGTTGTCTGCTTGACCGCTTCGTAGGTCAGCGTACCGGAGCGTGAGACCACGCCGCAGGAGCCGCGCTTGTGGATGTGTCCGGGCATGATGCCGATCTTGCACGCGTCTGGCGTGATCACGCCAGGACAGTTTGGTCCCACCAGACGCGACGCGGATCCTTCCAGCGCGCGCTGCACCTTCATCATGTCCAAGACGGGGATGCCTTCGGTGATGCATACGATCAGTTCCATCTCGGCATCGATGGCCTCCAGAATGGAATCCGCAGCGAAGGGCGGCGGCACATAGATCACGCTGGCATTAGCCTGCGTCACATGTTTGGCCTCATGCACGGAATTGAAAACCGGCAGGTCCAGATGGGTCTGCCCGCCTTTGCCCGGTGTCACGCCACCGACCATTTTAGTGCCGTAAGCAATGGCCTGTTCAGTGTGGAATGTGCCCTGAGAGCCGGTGAGGCCCTGGCAGATCACCTTGGTATTTTCGTCAATAAGTACGGCCATTTTGGTTCCCTTTTTGGTATTTCAAGGTCCGGATGAGAAGAGGATTGCGGCGGGTCATGCGCGACCTGCCTTGTGCAGCAGCACGGTGATGTTGTCGTCAACAGGCAGGGCCAGTTTGTTCACCAGCTCCGTGTCAAAACCCGCCTTGCGGGCGGTTTCGGTCAGCGTCTTGAGGGTAAAATAGTTCACGTGATCGGGATAGCGGAAGCCACACCATTTCGCGCCCACCAGGCGACGGTTGATGGAGCCGAAATTGGGCACGCGAATGTAGATGGCACCGCTCTCTTTCAGGGCACGATGCGATCCCTTGAGCACCTGCATCACATCGGTTTCATGCTCTAGATAGGAGTGCATGATGATCCCGTCGAACTGGCCTTGATCGAAGGTCCAGATGGCCTCGGCACCTGCGCCATGCGCGCAATAGCCGCCCTGTTCCCGCATATAGGTGTCGGCCTGCGCATGCAGGCCCTTGGACAATTCAATGCCATAGGGCGTCATCGGGGGCGCGATGCGGCCGCCGTGCCCGCAGCCGATGTCCAGCACATGGCCATCGTTGAACCATACCCGGTATTTGTCGTGTTTGTTGCGGTGCGTCAGCCCGAGTTTCTTGCGCAGCGCACGGATGCCGGGGCTGAGCGAGGTGGAGCCTTTCGAGGCCTCTTTCTTGACCTCATAGGTCTTTTCCCAGGCAAAATCTTCTTCCAGCGCTTCATAAGCCACCGGATTGCGCAGATAGGTCATGTCGCAGGCGGTGCAGCGCACGATCTGCCAGTCTTGGGGCGAATACTGGGGCCAGGGTACGATGTCGGTTGCGTCGCAACAGGGGCAGGATCGTGGCGCTGTGTCGAGCATCTCAGAACGCCTCCCATCCAACGGGCAAACGGTCAACCGCCATATAGGTCCGGTTGTCCCGCGTCCCTACATGCACCACGGCGACGCGCCCACGCAGAAGCTCTCTGCCGTCGAGGAGCGCGGTTCCCGGCTCGGGCGCATGTGTATGCGGCAGGTCAATTTTGAAGCCAAAGACCGGCGGGGTCGCCATCTGGGTGCGCAGGGCCGCGATCGCTTTGGTGGTGTGCTCCCCGTCAAAAGCAACTTCGCACCGCCGTTCGATTACAGCGACGGTATCGGGCGCCGGCTCCAAGGTCTTGTCCCAAAATGTCAGCGCGTAAGGCAGCGGAGTGCCATCGCGCGCCGCCATCCGGGCGCGGGCCTCGCTGGCGGTCTGACCGGCCTTGAAACAAACCGCATTGAAGCTCGCAATCGCCGGGTCAGCCAAAGCGGTCGCAGGGGCTGCCGCGCCGAGCCAAAAGGATATGAGGGCGAGCCGGATCATGTCTCACCCGGTCGGAAGTAAATCAGCGCATAGCGGTACCAGCCGACGCTGACAGTGCGTTCAGTGGCAATCAGCGCCGGCGGATTGGTCGGCAAAGCCCACGCCTGTTCTATGTTTTGCCCCAAGGGGGCTGGATCGACCGCACGGGCACCGGGGTAGGTGGCGGCCACGTAGTTCTGGAACCGCGTGGTCTGGCCGGTGCGCGATTCCGCTTGTACGACACACATCTTGTCAGACACCGCCACTGCCGGACGACGATCATCGATCACATAGGCACGGGCACCCGGCGTTTTTTCCGGAAGCGGGACATATCCGGCCGCGCGGAGCGCTGCATCATCACGCGGCCCTTCCACGCAGAAGCGGTCAAACGCGCTGACCATCAGCGCGGGGCTGCTTTTCGGCACCAGATTGAACCGCCACATGTTGCGCAGCTCCGCCGTGTCAGATGACACGCCCTGAGCGGAGCAGGCGCTGAGAGCCAACGCACCGCAAAGCAATGCAAGTGGAAAAACGCCCCGCACGTGCTTAGCCTTTTACAGCCTTCACGATCTTCTGCGCGCCGTCTTTCAGATCATCGGCGGCGATCACATCCACGTCGGAATTGTTGATGATGTCTTTGCCTTCCTGAACGTTGGTGCCTTCCAGACGCACCACCAGCGGCACCTTCAGACCCACTTCCTTGACCGCAGCCACCACGCCTTCGGCGATCACATCGCAGCGCATGATGCCGCCGAAGATATTCACCAGAATGCCTTTAACGTTGTCGTCGGAGGTGATGATCTTGAAGGCTTCGGTCACCTTTTCCTTGGTGGCGCCACCGCCCACGTCGAGGAAGTTGGCAGGCTCCGCGCCATAAAGCTTGATGATATCCATCGTCGCCATGGCCAGACCCGCGCCATTGACCATGCAGCCGATCTCGCCATCGAGCGCGATGTAGTTGAGGTCGTATTTCGAGGCCTCCAGCTCTTTGCTGTCTTCCTCGGTGGTGTCACGCAGCTCGGCGATGTCGGGGTGGCGATAGATCGCGTTGCCGTCAAAGCTGACCTTCGCGTCCAGCACTTTCAGATCACCACTGTCGGTCACGATCAGCGGGTTGATCTCCAGCATCTCCATGTCTTTTTCCATGAACGCTTTGTAGAGCAGCCCCATCAGGCCCACGCATTGTTTGACCTGCTTGCCCTCCAGCCCCAGCGCAAAGGCAATGCGGCGCCCATGAAACGCCTGATAGCCGGAGGCCGGATCGACGGAGAAGCTGAGGATTTTTTCGGGCGTCGCCGCGGCCACTTCTTCGATGTCCATGCCGCCCTCGGTGGAGCAGACGAAGCTGACCCGGCTGGTCTGCCGGTCCACCAGCAAGGCAAGGTACATTTCGGTCTCGATGCCGGAGCCGTCCTCGATGTAGATGCGGTTGACCTGTTTGCCCACCGGACCGGTCTGGTGGGTGACCAGGGTGCGCCCGAGCATCTTCTTGGCTTCTTCCGAGGCTTCTTCAACAGATTTGGTCAGCCGGACGCCGCCCTTATCGCCTGCATCCGCTTCCTTGAATTTGCCCTTGCCGCGCCCCCCGGCGTGGATCTGTGCCTTGACCACCCACATCGGGCCATCGAGCGCGCCAGCTGCTGTCTTGGCTTCTTCAGCCCGCAACACCACACGCCCGTCGGAGACCGGCGCGCCGTAGCTGCGCAGCAATGCTTTTGCCTGATATTCATGGATGTTCATGGATTTGGTCCCGTGCTTTTGTGGATCGGTTCAGCTCCCGATATAAAACGCGAATTTTCTGCGATGAAACCGGTTTATCCCCAGAGACCGGGTTCACAGCGCGAAAATTGCATTTTGTGATCACAGCATTTCAGGCTGTGATCACAAATAATCAGGCAAGATCAATTTTCATATAATGCAGGGGATTCGCAGGGGTATTTTATGAATCAAAGGTAAACAGACGTCGGGCAGTTTCCACCATTTGATCCTGATACTGTTCCTGCGGCCATTCCCGGATCAGAACCAGGTTTTCCCAATTGCTCACCGATAAAATCGACCAGAGCAAATCTGTGGCCGTTTCCGTATCAAGGCGTGGTGTAAGATGGCCATCTTCTGCCAAAGCCAGGATGGCGGCTTCGCAGCCTTCGCGCATATCCGACATGCGCTTTGCCCAGGCAGCGGATGCTTCCGCATCTTTCGGGGCCATATCCAGCAGCGGTCGTGCGACGCAATAGATTTGTGGCAGATACGTACACCATGCCAAAACAAAGGCATCAAGACGCGCGCGACCGGTTCGGGCCGTACGGCTGGCTCTTAGCATACCGTCTAAGTCGAGCTTTTTATCCAGCGCTTTCGTGGCGGCAATCAACAGATCGGCACGCGAATTGAAATGCAGGTAAATCGCCTGGCGGCTGACACCGGCTTTCTTGGCCACGTCGGAGAGGCGTACCGCCCCGCCTGCGCCCGAACTCAGCAGGTGCAAGGCCGCGGTGACAATGCGGTCGTATGTGGGAAGGGCGTTTCTTGACATGGCGTAAAGAACCATGCACCTAAGGCACAGTCAACGCCATTTCATCACGTCGCATGAAAAAAGCGCCCCGGTGTGGGCGCTTTTCCGTGTTGATTGTGCAAGTCAGGAAAGACTGTTGTCGATGCCTTTGCACGCTTCGACCAGGCCTTTGACTGCGTTGACAGAGTTGTCGAACATGGATTGCTCATCTTTGTTCATCGAAATCTCGACAACACGCTCAATGCCACCTGCACCGATCACCGTTGGCACGCCGACGTAAAATCCTTTCAACCCATAGGCGCCATCGACATAGGCGGCGCAGGGCAGAACGCGTTTTTGATCTTTCAAATAGCTTTCGGCCATCTCAATGGCGGAGGTCGCAGGCGCATAAAATGCGGAGCCGGTCTTGAGCAGACCGACGATTTCGGCACCGCCGTCACGGGTGCGCTGCACGATCGCATCGAGTTTTTCCTGCGTGGTCCAGCCCATTTTCACCAGATCGGGCAGGGGGATACCTGCGACAGTGGAATAGCGCACGAGGGGCACCATGGTGTCGCCATGACCGCCAAGCACAAAGGCGGTGACGTCTTTCATGGAGACGTCAAATTCGCTTGCCAGGAAATGGCGGAAGCGCGCGGAATCCAAAACGCCGGCCATGCCGCAGACTTTTTCATGGGGCAGGCCGGAGAACTCGCGGAGCGCCCAGACCATGGCATCAAGCGGGTTGGTGATGCAGATAACGAAGGCGTTTGGCGCATGCGCGGCGATGCCCTCGCCGACGGATTTCATAACCTTGAGGTTGATGCCCAGCAGATCATCGCGGCTCATGCCGGGCTTGCGGGCAACGCCAGCCGTGACGATGCAAACATCCGCCCCAGCGATGTCCTCGTAGGATTGTGTGCCGGACAGTGCCGCGTCGAATTTGGCCGACGGGCCGCTTTCCGCGATGTCGAGCGCCTTGCCTTCTGGAATGCCTTCCGCAATGTCGAAAAGGACGACGTCGCCCAGTTCTTTCAGCGCTGCCAGATGGGCAAGGGTGCCGCCGATCTGACCTGCGCCGATCAGCGCGATTTTGGGTCTGGCCATGGATTTTGCTCCGCGTTCGGTTGAAATTGCGCCTGTGCTATCCAATAGCGCGTGGTTGCGCAAGTTTGCTTGCGCGGTTGTCTTTGGCGAGACGGTATCGTGATGTGGGCGGACCGAATCGTGTGCAGATTTACCACCTGCGCGGCGCTCGGCGGGCAACGCGGGCGGAATTTACGGGTGAAGGGGTTGTGAGTGCTGACACTGGACTGGATGTTTTTTGCCATCGCAGGGCCCGCGGTGGTGTTTGCGGGGGTATCGAAAGGTGGATTCGGCTCCGGCGCTGCCTTCGCATCGGCAAGTGTTTTGGCACTGGTGTTGGAACCCGGGCTGGCGCTGGGGGTGATGTTGCCGCTGCTGATGCTGATCGATGCGGCAACCTTGCGACCCTATTGGCGCAAATGGGACAATAAAGATGCGCTGCTACTGATCCTCGGCGGACTGCCCGGGGTGGCGCTGGGTGCGGTCTTGTACAAGGTTGCGGAGCCGGATGTCTTTCGTGTGTTGATCGGGGCAATTTCGGTCGGGTTTGTGGTGTGGCAACTGGCAAATGCCAACGGCCTGGTACGCCGCGCCCAGCAGATACTTCCCGTTTGGGCGGGCGTGTTGGCTGGTGCTGTTGCGGGGTTTACAAGCTTTGTCAGCCATGCAGGCGGACCACCGGCAGCTGTCTATCTGTTGTCAAAAGCGCGTACGAAGACCGATTATCAGGCGACGACTGTCCTGGTCTTTTGGGTGATTAACATCGCCAAATTCATCCCCTACGCTTTTTTGGGCATGTTCACCCTGCAGACCGGTATGGCAAATCTGGCCTTGGCCCCCTTTGCTCTGGCCGGGGCGTGGCTCGGTGTGCGCGCGCATCATATCATGCCTGAGCGCCTGTTTTTTGCACTGACTTATGTTCTTTTGAGCATCACCGGAGCCAAGCTGATCTGGGATGGCCTGACCTGAGGAGTGATGGCCTGCAGCCCTGAGTGATGGGCGATCAGGCAAGCGGATCAAAGATCGGATCCCTTATGGTGGGCACGCGGCCCACCCGTCATTTATGCGTCGTTGCCCTTGGCAGGCAGGGCCTCTGCCAATGTCTCAAAAGACTGGCCGGAAGCCACCAGGCATGTCAGCCCGTTGGGCGTCGTGACAGTAATTGTCCACGTGCCGGTTTCATCCGATGCAAATACTTCGATGACGGCATTGTTGGCGCCAAGGCCCATGGATTGGCGGGTTTCGCCATAGCCGTCAGCAAGCCGGTCAACAACGGCATCACGGGGTGCACAATTACGTGCATTTTGTGCAGCAGCGTCAGTGGTGGTAGCGATATAGAGTGCGGCTGCAGCGCTGAGCGCGCCCAAATGCAGCATTTTGGATGTGCGTGTCATAGTGTGTCTGCCTTCATGTCAAAGGCGGCACCCGCTGTCATCTGGCCCGACCGGTTTCCCGGCGATGACCGGGCGGCCCCGGTTCAATAAATATGCCTGCAATATTAAGGATTATTCCACTCGCAGCGGCCTAGCTGAAGCAACCTTTGCCCAAATATTCGACGGGATCAGCATCCCGCTTAGGATTGAAATATTGGTTAATCAGCCGCGCGATATAGATTGCATTTGATATTTGCTGCATTGCGGCATAATTGCGCTTGAACTTTCTTTCAAAAAATGCCCCATTCCGCGCAACTTTGTAACGCGTTTAAGCTTTTGGAACCTGAAGATGAAAAACCTGTCCCGCCCGCTCCGATCTGTTCTGTACATTCCCGGGTCCAAGCCCCGCGCTTTGGACAAAGCCCGCGGGCTACCCACAGATGCGATTATTTTCGATCTCGAAGATGCGGTGGCACCGGATGAGAAACCCGGCGCGCGCGATCTGTTGTCGCAAGCGCTGTCGGCGGGCGGATATGGCGAGCGCCTGAAGATTGTGCGCATCAATGACCTGTCGACGCAATGGGGTGCTGAGGATGCAAAAGCAGTCTGCGCGATGGCGGCAGATGCAGTTTTGTTGCCAAAGGTGAGCAGCCCCGAAGATCTGGAGGCGCTGGCAGAGATCACCGAGGATCTCCCGCTTTGGGCGATGATGGAAACACCGGTGGGCATGCTGAACGCAGCTGCGATCGCAGCGCATCCGCTGTGCCAGGGCATGGTCATGGGCACCAACGATCTGGCCAAGGACATGGGCACGCTATTTCGCGGTGACCGAATGCCTTTGATCACTGGCCTCGGTTTGTGCCTGTTGGCGGCCAAAGCGCATGGGGTTGCGGCGATCGACGGTGTCTATAATGCTTTTCGAGATGAAGACGGGCTGGCGATGGAGTGCGCGCAAGGCCGTGACATGGGATTTGACGGCAAGACGCTAATCCATCCGGCACAGCTTGAAATCGCCAATGCCGCCTTTTCGCCGACCGCGGATGAAATCGATCTCGCGCGCCGTCAAATCGCGGCCTACGATGATGCGATTGCGAAAGGAGAGGCCGTTGCCGTTGTGGATGGGCGGATCGTGGAAAATCTGCATGTTGCAACCGCCCGGGAAACACTGGCAAAGATGGACGCGATAGCAACTCTTAGCGCGGAGTAGGCCAATGACCCTTCTTATTCTCGGAGTGATCCTCTGGATTCTCGCTCACTACTTTAAACGGCTTGCACCGGATCAGCGCGCCGCACTTGGCATGCCCGGCAAGGGCCTCGTCGCAGTGGGTATTCTGGCGGGGCTGGCGCTGATGATCATGGGCTACCGCGCCGCAGATTTCATCCCGGTCTGGCAGCCGCCAAGCTTCATGGTGCATGTGAACAACTCGCTGATGCTGCTGGCGTTCTGGGTCTATGGTTCCAGCGCCGCGAAGGGGGCCAAGGCGTGGCCGGCCAGCAAGATCCGGCACCCGCAGCTGACCGGATTCAAGGTCTGGGCCTTTGCGCACCTGCTGGTCAACGGCGATCTGCCCTCGATCCTACTCTTTGGCGCTCTGCTGGCCTGGGCCGTGGGCGAGGTGATCCTGATCAACCGCGCCGAGCCAGATTGGACGCCGCCGGAGCCTGCGGGCACCGCCACCTATGTGCGCCTCGCGGTGATCAGCCTTTTGCTGTTCAGCATCGTTGCGGGCATTCACATCTGGCTGGGCGTCTGGCCCTTCCCCGTCTGAATCCACCGGAGCTTGCCATGAAACTCTATCGTTTTCTGTCCGAAGAGGACACCTCGGCCTTTTGTCACAAGGTGACCGAGGCCTTGAACAAGGGGTGGGAGCTTTACGGCTCGCCGACGCAGACCTTTGATCAGGCCAGTGGCGTGATGCGCTGCGGGCAGGCCGTGGTGAAAGAGGTGGATGGTACCTACACGCCCGACACCAAACTGGGGGCGCAGTGATGGGCTCGAAAACCAACGCGGGCCGCTTTTTTGAAGACTACGCCCTGGGGCAGATGATCCACCACGCGGTGCCGCGCACGGTGAAGATGGGCGAGCGCGCGCTTTACCACATGCTCTACCCCGCGCGTCATGCGCTCTATTCCTCGGACCAGTTCGCGCAAGGCTGTGGTCTGCCGTTCAGCCCGCTTGATGATATGGTGGCCTTTCACGTGGTCTTTGGCAAAACCGTGCCGGATGTGTCGCTGAACGCAGTGGCCAATCTGGGCTATGCACAGGGCCGCTGGATCACGCCGGTCTGGCCCGGGGATACGCTGCGCTCGGTCTCCGAAGTGATCGGGGTAAAGCAGAACTCAAATGGTAAGACAGGTGTTGTCTGGGTCCGCACCACGGGGCTGAACCAACATGATGAAACGGTGCTGGAATATGTCCGCTGGGTGATGGTGCGCAAACGCGATCCGCAGGCGCCAGCACCCGAAGCGGTGGTGCCGGATCTGCCTGAAGCAGTCGCCGCAGAGGATCTGGTGATCCCGAAGGGGCTGGATTTCAGCAACTACGATTTCACCCTGGCCGGGGAACCGCACCGGTGGGGAGACTATCAGATCGGGGAGCAGATCGATCACATCGATGGCGTGACGGTCGAAGAAGCCGAGCACATGATGGCCACGCGGCTGTGGCAGAACACCGCCAAGGTACATTTTGACACCACGGCCCGCCCGGACGGGTCGCGCCTGATCTATGGGGGTCATGTGATTTCAATGGCGCGCAGCCTGAGCTTTAACGGGTTGGCCAATGCCCAGATGGTGGTGGGTCTGAACGGCGGTGCCCATGCCAACCCCTGCCTTTCGGGCGACACGATCCGCGCGTGGTCCGAAGTGCTGGACAAGGCAGAGACATCAGCCCCCGGGGTAGGGGCGTTGCGGTTGCGATTGGTGGCCACCAAGGGGGGCGAACCCTTTACCTTGAAGGGGGCAGATGGCAAGTATTTGCCGCATGTGTTGCTTGATCTGGATTACTGGGCACTGGTCCCGTTGTAATCCCCGCGCTTGGAGGAGAGCACATGATAAGAGCATGGATGGCAGGTCTTTGTGCCGCTGCACTTTTGGCTGTTGGCCCCGGGGCTGCACAGACGCGCACGGATGATTTCGTCGCGGCCAATCTCCTGGCAATCACCTATCACGAGTTTGGTCATGCGTTGATCGACATCCTGCAACTGCCTGTTTTCGGGCAGGAAGAGGATGCGGCGGATGTGCTGAGCGTGCTGTTGATCGATGCCTTCTACGAAGAAGAAGCTGCAGCGAGCATCATCTATGACGCCGCCTTCGGGTTCCTGAACGATGCAGAGACCCACGATCAGGTTTTGTGGGACGTGCACGGCCCGGATTTGCAGCGCTACTATACGATGATCTGCCTGTTCTATGGTGCCAATCCGGACGCGCGTGTGGATCTGGCGCAGGAGCTTGAGCTGCCCGAGGAACGCGCCGAGAGCTGTGAAGAGGAATTCCTGCTGGCGGATGACAGCTGGGGGCCGGTGCTGGATGACATATCGCAGGACGCACCGGGCAAGAGCATCGTGTTCAAGGCCGGCACCAACCCGTTCATCGATGCGATAATGGCCGAGGAGGTCGCAGCGCTCAATGAGGATTTCGTCTTGCCTGAGACGCTGACCGTCAGCAGCGAAGATTGCGAGGAGGTGAACGCCTTCTACGATCTCGAGACGCGCGAGATCATCATTTGTACCGAACTGGACGGCTATTTGCGCGACGTCCCAGATTTTTGAAGCTGTGATCGCAGTTTCTGATGGGAATGTGCCGAAGGTTGCGTAGTCTTGGGCCATGATGCGGATGATTGCGATATGTCTGACCGTGATGTTGGGCGCGCGGGCGGGCTATGCCTGCCAATTGGCGCTTGTTCTGGCCGTGGATGTCTCGGGGTCCGTTGACGAACGCGAATACCAGATCCAGATGCAGGGGCTCGCCACCGCATTGCGCGACGGCACCGTGATTGATGCGCTGATCGAACAGGAGGCACAGGTCACGTTGATCCAATGGACCGGGTCTTCCCGACAACGCCAGACCATTCCCTGGCGCGCCATCGGCTCGGCGGCGGATGTGACGGGTCTGGCCGATGAGATCGCTGCGAACCGCCGCGTCTGGCGCAACTATTCCACGGCGATTGGCGAGGCGTTGCTTGCGGCAGAACATGCTCTTGTCGCGGTAACCCATTGCAAAAGAAAGGTTATTGACGTCTCGGGGGATGGTATTTCCAACGAAGGCGTGCTGCCACGCGAGCGTCATGCGTCACTGGCGGAGATGGATGTGACCGTCAACGCGCTGGCCATCGAAACGGATGACGACGATCTGACGGGCTGGTTTTACGAGAACCTGATCCGGGGAGAGGGGGCGTTTGTCATCACCGCAAACGGGTTCGAGGATTACCCCGCTCAGATCCGGCGCAAACTGCAACGCGAGACGACCCGGCAATTGAGCCATCTGCCATAACGTGATCACACCTCGGATTACTGTGATCACAAAATCGGTGAAATTGGCTATTTTGCTCAAATCGCGCCAATTTACCGCGCCGAATGCGGGCCGAGGTGCGTGACAAGGCCGTAATAAGCAGTAAAAAGAACAGCAGGGAACAAAAGGAATCTTTTATGGCTGATGTAAATCGGGGCAACCGCCCTTTGTCGCCACACTTGTCGATTTATCGCCCCCAATTGACGTCGATGACATCGATCCTGACGCGGATCACCGGCAATGCGCTGCTGATTTCGTCCTTGCTGGTGGTGTGGTGGTTTTTGTCCGCGGCAACATCGCCTGAATATTTCGCCTATGCCGACGGCGTCCTGACCAGCTGGTTCGGCGATCTGGTCATGACCTTGTCGCTCTGGGGGCTGTGGTATCATACCCTGGCAGGGCTGCGGCATCTGATCTGGGATCAGGGCATCGGGCTTGATCTGGATACCGCCTACAAGCTGGGCTACGCGGTCATCGTCGGCTCCGTCGTTCTGACGCTGCTGACCATTGCAATCGTTTAGGAGGCGGGTATGAGCTATCTGACAGACCGCAAGCGCGCCATTGGCATGGGATCGGCCAAAACCGGCACCGAACACCACTGGTCCATGACCGTCAGTTCCGGCGCGCTGCTGATCCTGATCCCGCTGTTCGTCTTTACCTTCGGCCCGATGCTGGGCGCGTCCTATGAGGAGGTCACTGCCACCTTTAACCGCCCGTTCCCGGCGGTGATTGCAGGGCTGACCATCATCGTGACGTTCAAACATTTCGCGGGCGGTGTTCAAGCGCTGATCGAAGACTATGTGCATGGGTTGGCCCAGAAAATCGCCATCGTGGCGATGACCTGTGTATCTTACGCGGCCATGGCCGTGGGCCTCTATGCAATCGTGCGCCTTGCGCTCTAAACCCAATGACGTGCGGGCCCGGGCCTGCGCAGACCCAGGAGAATGACCCATGGCTGCTTATGAATATGAAACACATGAATATGACGTGGTGGTCGTGGGGGCCGGTGGTGCTGGCCTGCGCGCGACCCTCGGTATGGCGGAGCAGGGGCTGCGCACGGCCTGTGTGACCAAGGTTTTCCCGACCCGTTCCCACACCGTGGCGGCTCAGGGGGGCATCGCCGCCTCGCTGTCCAACATGGGGCCCGACAACTGGCAGTGGCACATGTATGACACGGTCAAGGGGTCGGACTGGCTGGGGGACACGGATGCGATGGAATACCTCGCCCGCGAAGCTCCGAAGGCGGTTTACGAGCTGGAGCATTACGGGGTGCCGTTTTCGCGCACGGAAGAGGGCAAGATCTATCAGCGCCCCTTTGGCGGGCATACCACCGAGTTTGGCGAAGGCCCTGCGGTGCAGCGGACCTGTGCCGCCGCCGACCGCACCGGCCACGCGATCCTGCACACGCTTTATGGTCAGAGCCTCAAGAACAATGCAGAATTCTACATCGAATACTTCGCCATCGACCTGATCATGTCCGAGGATGGTGTCTGCCAGGGCGTGCTCTGCTGGAAACTGGATGACGGCACGCTGCACCTCTTTAGCTCCAAGATGGTGGTTCTGGCGACCGGCGGCTATGGCCGGGCGTATTTCTCGGCAACCTCGGCGCATACCTGCACCGGTGACGGCGGCGGCATGACGGCCCGTGCGGGCCTGCCGCTGCAGGATATGGAATTCGTGCAGTTTCACCCCACTGGCATCTACGGTGCGGGCTGCCTGATCACCGAAGGCGCGCGTGGCGAAGGCGGATATCTCACCAACGCTGAAGGCGAGCGCTTCATGGAACGTTACGCGCCGCAGTACAAAGACCTCGCACCGCGCGACTATGTCAGCCGCTGCATGACCATGGAAATTCGCGAAGGCCGGGGGGTCGGCAAGAACGGTGATCATATCCACCTCAACCTCAACCACCTGCCACCCGAGACGCTGAAACTGCGCCTGCCGGGCATCTCGGAAAGCGCGCGTATCTTCGCGGGTGTGAACCTGA
The DNA here is from genome assembly GCF_947499265.1 of uncultured Roseobacter sp. Taxonomy (GTDB): domain Bacteria; phylum Pseudomonadota; class Alphaproteobacteria; order Rhodobacterales; family Rhodobacteraceae; genus Roseobacter. The sequence continues at coordinate 60,698 of NZ_CANMNK010000002.1, forward strand.
ACAAGGAGCCGATCCCGGTGCTGCCGACCGTACATTATAATATGGGCGGTATCCCGACCAACTATTGGGGGGAGGTGCTGGCACCGACATCTGATGACCCTGACCGCGTGTCGCCGGGCTTGATGGCCGTGGGCGAGGCGGGCTGTGCCTCCGTGCACGGGGCCAACCGTCTAGGCTCCAATTCGCTGATCGATCTGGTGGTCTTCGGTCGTGCGGCTGCGATCCGGGCTGGCAAAATTGTTGATCCGGAAACGGCTGTACCTACACCCAATGCCGCTTCGGTGCAGGCCGCGCTCGACCGTTTCGACAACACCCGCTACGCGAAGGGGCACACGCCGACGGCGGAACTGCGGCTGGAAATGCAGCAATGCATGCAGAAAGACGCCGCTGTCTTCCGCGCCAATGATACGCTGGCCGAGGGCAAGAAGGCCATGGACGAGGTCGCGGGCAAATGGGCCGATGTGGGTGTGACCGACCGCAGCCTTGTCTGGAATTCCGATCTCATGGAAACACTGGAACTGGCCAACCTCATTCCGAATGCGGTGGCCACGATCACCGGGGCCGAAGCGCGCAAGGAAAGTCGCGGAGCGCATGCCCATGAGGATCACCCGGAGCGCGACGACAAGAACTGGCGCAAGCACTCACTCATCTGGTTCAAGGGCAACAAGGCGTCGCTGGGGTATCGGGGGGTGCATGAGCAGCCTCTGACTAGCCACAACGACGGCGGCATCGACCCCAAGAAGATCGCGCCGAAGAAAAGGACCTTTTGATGCGCATTTGTGGCGGACAGGCCCCTGCAGATGCGCCCGCGGCGTGGCTTTTGTCGACGGTACCGCGCGCCGTCGCCTCCCGCAAACCGGCCAGCCTGGGCTGAGCGGGACAGACACGGAATGCTCCAGGACCTGCGCCGCACGCTGAGATCTGAAGGGATGGTCGCCCATCCCATCAAAACGCGTGCGCCTTACCTGCGCAGCTACCAGTTTGCGCCTGATGTGGTGTTTGATGTGGGCGTCGATAAAGGCACCGCTTGGCTCTACCGCAGCTTTCCGGATGCGCAATTCGTGCTGGTCGACCCGCAAAAACAAAGTGCCGAAAAGGTGCGTGAACGGGATGTGCTGGACAGCTTCCATTTTCATGCCACGGCGCTGGGCGCGCATGAAGGCAGGGCGACGCTGATGGTGCCGCATTCCGATAAGGGCGAGGAAAAGGGCATGGCCAGCCTGCTGCGCCGCACCGATCCTGCCGCGGCGACATTCACCAAGACCGAAAAGCATTACGTGCCGGTCAAACGGCTCGATGACATCGCCCTGGCCTATTCGGGGCGTGTGGGGTTGAAAATCGACACAGAGGGGTCCGAGCTTGACGTGCTGAAAGGCGCGCAGGACACTCTGAAACGCTGCGATTTTGTGATACTGAAGCTGTCAAACACGCAACGCTTCGCCGGTGTCGGGCTGCCGTCACAATCGGTGGCGCTGCTTGCAGAGGCCGGGTTGGAGTGGCGCGATGTGCTGCACACCGGGTCCGGCCCCGGCAAGAAAGCGCATCCGCGCTTTATGAATGTCTTATTTACAAGGTGGACCACATGATCCGTTTCCTTCTTCCCGCCGCTTTGCTCCTGTCAGCTTGCGCTGATGTGCAACAGGCAACCGACACAGCCGGGCGTAACGCCGCCAAAACAGCGCTGCCCGAAGCGCTGGCAATCTACTTTCCGCAGGTGCCCAAGCAACTGTTCCAGCCCTTTACGAATTGCGTGGTCGACAATGCGGATGCCAGCGAAGTGCAATCTCTGGCCGCGGACGCGGTGACCGGCGCGGATGAAAACACCGCCGACACGATCAGATCGGTGCTTGCGCGCGTTGAAACTCAAAATTGCCTGCGCGCGGCCGCCCCTGCCGCCCTGGCGACCCTATAGTTCACACAGGAGACCCGACATGGTTCAACTGACACTGCCGAAGAATTCCCGGATGACCAAGGGCAAGACCTGGCCCAAACCGGAAGGCGCGAACAACCTCAAGAAGTTCACCATCTACCGCTGGAACCCGGATGACGGGGAGAACCCGCGCACCGACACCTATTTCGTCGATCTGGATGCTTGCGGCCCGATGATCCTGGACGCGCTGATCAAGATCAAGAACGAGATCGACCCGACTCTGACCTTCCGCCGCTCTTGCCGCGAGGGTATTTGTGGATCCTGTGCGATGAACATCGACGGGATCAACACGCTCGCCTGTATCTACGGCATGGATGAGGTGAAGGGTGACGTGAAAATCTACCCGCTGCCGCATATGCCCGTGGTTAAGGATCTGATCCCGGACCTCACGCATTTCTACGCCCAGCACGCCTCGATCATGCCGTGGCTGGAGACCAAGACAAACCGCCCGGCGAAAGAATGGAAGCAGTCCATCGAAGACCGCAAGAAGCTCGACGGGCTCTATGAATGCGTGATGTGTGCTTCCTGCTCCACCTCCTGCCCAAGCTACTGGTGGAACGGCGATCGCTATCTCGGCCCAGCGGCGCTATTGCACGCCTATCGTTGGATCATCGACAGCCGCGACGAGGCTACGGGCGAGCGTCTGGACGATCTGGAAGATCCGTTCAAGCTCTACCGCTGTCACACCATCATGAACTGCGCCAAGACCTGCCCCAAGGGTCTGAACCCCGCAGAGGCGATCGCGAACATCAAGAAAATGATGGTCGAACGCCGGGTCTGACCTTTGGAGATTGCGCCGCATTGGGCCGCCCTGGGGCTTGCAACGCTGGCAGGGCTGTCGATCCCGCTGGGCGCCAGCCTGGCGGTCGTGCGGTTCAACGTCTTCCCGGAGTGGCTCGGGAGTGAACTTCGCCACGGTGTTGTCGCCTTTGGCGCCGGTGCGCTGCTGGCCGCTGTTGCACTCGTTTTGCTGCCCGAAGGCAGCGCGCGCCTGTCTGCTTTGCCGGCCCTTGGCTGGTTCCTGGCGGGTGGCATTGGATTTGCGCTGATTGACCGTGCCGTCGCCGCCAGCGGTGGCAAGCTCGCGCAGTTCCTTGCGATGATGATGGACTATCTGCCCGAAGCCATGGCGCTCGGGGCGCTGATCACCGGCAACCTCGAGACGGCGCTGCTGGTCGCATTGTTGATCGCATTGCAGAACCTGCCCGAGGGGTTCAACGCGATGCGGGAAATGTCCGAGGCGTCGGGAAAACGCCCCCCCTTGTGGCTGTTTTTCCTGATGGTGCCCCTTGGTCCCTTGGCGGCCTGCATCGGTCTGTTGCTGCCTGCGACCTATGATCCGGTGATCGGTGCGGTCATGATGCTGGCGTCAGGCGGGATCATCTATCTTATGTTTCAGGACATCGCGCCGGAAGTCCCGCTAGAGAACACGATGCTGCCGCCGTTGGGCGCGATCTTGGGGTTTAGCGTTGGACTTGCCGGGCATCTGTTGATCTGAGGGCGTTATGCACATTGTCATTGGCCTGATCGTCGCTTTCATCGTCGTCGCGCTCTATGCACGACGCAACCGGGCCACGCGAAGATGCCGCTGGCGCGAAGACCGCACCGGCGACCGCGGGAACCTTCGCAAGTATAAATGCGCAGCCTGCGGGGCCGAAGCCTACACCGCGCAGAAAGGGCCGCCGCGCGATTGCAAATCCCATTTGCCACCTGTTTGATGGTGCAAATCTTGTGAAAAGGACGTGTCCGTTTTGACCGAACCTGCCGATGCCGAGGCGCGCCGCGCCGTCAAACCCGTTATCTGCTATCCGGTAGACACCCTGCCTGCACCTGACATGGCGCTGTATCACCGCGCGCGCCGCGCAGTACAAAAGCTGGATGAAGTGCGGGTCCCGCCGCGTAAGGCTCGCTGTTTTCAGGTGCCTGCGGGGCATTTCTTTCGCATCACCAGTGTCGAAGGGCCGCAGGTCGGCGACCTGAACCTTTTCAACGCGCGTGATGTGAACGAGCGGTTCTATTCCGGCAAAACCCGCGCGCTGCACGGCACCCATATCACCACCGGACACCGCATGTGGTCTGGCTTTCCGCATTTGCGTCCGATGGCAACCGTGACGCACGACACGCTTGGCTGGTATGGGACCGATCCCTTCGGCGGGTCCGTGCACGATGTGATCGGGACACGGTGTGATCCCTATACCCACAACCTGCTATCCGGCGGACAGTATCATCATTGCTGCCATTCCAACCTGACCCGCGCCCTGGCCGATCATCTGGATGTTTCAAAGGCAGAGGCCGAGCCGCATGTGCATGACGTTCTCAACGTTTTCATGTGCACCGGCTTTATCCGGGACACAGGGCAATATTTCATGAAGGCCTCACCGGTGCGTCCGGGGGATTATCTGGAGTTTTTCGCGGAGATTGACCTGCTTGGCAATCTGAGCGCCTGCCCGGGGGGCGATTGTTCCTCCGAGCATTCAAGCGATACCGCCGCCTGCCATCCGCTGTTGGTGGAGGTCTTTGCCCCCGCTGGGGGGGCATTGTCAGGGTGGCAACCACCCGCCATCAACGGTTACGATCAATCACACGGGGTGTGACCTCAGGCAAAGGCTGCGTCGAGCGCAATCTCCACCATGTCGCCGAAGGTCTTTTCGCGATCCGCCGCCGGGAGCGCCTCGCCCGTTTGCAGGTGATCGCTTACGGTTAGAACGGCAAGCGCTCGACGCCCGTGGCGTGCAGCCAATGTGTAAAGCTCGGCCGCTTCCATTTCGACGCCGAGGATACCGTGCCGCACCATCTGTTCGTCCAGATCGGGCCGTTCCGCGTAAAACACATCCGATGAATAGATGCCGCCGACATGGGTTGTGGTGTCCTTGGCCTTGGCTGCGGCAACGGCGGCGGACAGCAGATCAAAATTGGCCGTCGGCGCGAAATTCACTTCCTTGAAAATGCCTGACGATGGCGAGGTGATGGTCGTGGCGGACATGGCAATGATCACATCGCGCACAGCTACATGTGCCTGCATCCCGCCACAGGACCCGATGCGGATCAGGGTCTGGGCATTATATTCCGATATCAACTCATTCGCGTAGATCGAGAGCGACGGCATCCCCATGCCTGAGCCCTGAATGGTTACGCGGTTCCCCTTATAGGTGCCGGTGAAGCCCAGCATGCCCCGTACCTCATTGACCAGCTTGGCATGTTGCAAAAAGGTCTCCGCCGCCCATCGCGCGCGATAGGGATCGCCGGGCATCAGAACGGTCTCGGCGATATCGCCGGGGGCGGCGCCAATATGGATCGTCATCCGGTTAGATTTCCAGGGTTTTGGGGTCAATGCCCGCCGCGACCGCGTCTTTGTACCAAGCGGGTTGACGCCCCATCCCGCTCCATGTCTGAGCCGCGTCTGCCGGATTGGCATATTTCGGCTCACGCACCTTCTTTGGAGCGGTTTTTGCTTTCTTTTTTGGCGATGACGCAACGCCGTTTGTCAGGTCCGCAAGGCTAAAGCCGAACTTTGCTGCTGCCGCTTCAGCGGCTTTTTTCGCTTCGCGACGCTCCTTATTTTCCAGCGTTTTCAACGCTTTCTGAGCATCCTTGATCACTTTTTCCAGCTGTTTGCGGTTCATTTTAGTCAGGTTCGCCACGGCCTATTCCCCTTTATAGTCGGCGGTTGATACAACTATCTCCCGACAGGATACAAGGGCTTGGCGCTCAACGCATTTTTCAGGGCAGGTTATTCGGCGGCAACAGCCTGCGGATCGGCCAGCGTCACGACGTCCATCATGATGGTGTTCAGCTCGAAATCCTTGGGCGTGTAGACCCGGGCGACGCCCATCGCGCGCAGCCGGTCCGCATCATCGTCAGGGATGATGCCGCCGACAATCACCGGGACATGACCCAGCCCTGCCGCGCGCATTTGCGCCATCAGGTCTTCGACCAGTGGAATATGCGAGCCCGACAGGATCGACAGGCCCACCACATGGGCTTCGTCTTCCTGTGCCGCGGTCACGATTTCTGCGGGCGTCAGGCGGATGCCCTCATAGGCGATGTCCATGCCGCAATCGCGCGCGCGCACGGCGATTTGTTCGGCGCCGTTGGAATGGCCGTCGAGGCCCGGCTTGCCCACGAGGAATTTCAGCCGCCGCCCCAGTTTGTCGCTGACCACGTCCACCGCATCGCGCAGATCGTCGAGCCCTTCGGTCTTGTTGGAGCGGGCGCCGGAGACACCGGTCGGCCCGCGATATTCACCATGCACGGCACGCATTTGCGCCGCCCATTCGCCGGTCGTGACACCCGCCTTGGCTGCCGCAATCGATGGCGCCATCACGTTGCGCCCCTCCGTCGCTGCAGCGCGCAGATCGGCGAGCGCCGTCTTGACGGCTTCCGCGTCACGATCTGCGCGCCAGGCGTCCAGCCGCGCGATCTGTTCCGCCTCGACCGCCGGATCGACCACCATGATGCCGCCATCGCCGGTCATCAGAGGTGAAGGCTCACCCTGCTGCCATTTGTTCACCCCGACGACGATGGTTTGACCCGCCTCGATCCGGCCCAGACGATCAGCGTTGCTATCGACCAACCGCGCTTTCATATAGTCGATCGCTTCAATGGCGCCGCCCATGTCGTCGAGGGTCGCCAACTCATGGCGCGCGCCGTCTTTCAGCGCTTCGACCTTGGCGTCAACGGCGGGGTTGCCATCAAAGAGATCGTCGAATTCCAGCAGGTCCGTTTCATAGGCCATGATCTGTTGCATCCGCATCGACCATTGCTGATCCCAGGGGCGCGGTAGACCGAGCGCCTCGTTCCACGCGGGCAGCTGCACCGCGCGGGCGCGGGCTTTTTTGCTGAGCGTTACGGCCAGCATTTCGATCAGAATGCGGTAGACATTGTTCTCAGGTTGCTGTTCGGTCAGGCCCAGCGAGTTCACCTGCACGCCATAGCGGAAGCGGCGGAACTTCGGGTCCTCGACTCCGTAGCGCTCCAGACAAATCTCGTCCCAGAGGTCCACAAAGGCGCGCATCTTGCACATCTCGGTCACGAAACGGATGCCCGCGTTCACGAAAAACGAAATCCGACCGACCAGCGCCGGAAAATCCTCTGCAGGCACGCGGGGTTTCAGCGCATCCAACACCGCCGTGGCCGTGGCCAGTGCGAAGGCCAGTTCCTGCTCCGGCGTCGCACCGGCTTCTTGCAGGTGGTAGGAGCAGACATTCATTGGGTTCCATTTCGGCACGTTGGTATAGCAATACTCGGCCACATCCGCGATCATCTTGAGGCTGGGGGCGGGCGGACAGATATAGGTACCGCGGCTGAGGTATTCCTTGATCAGATCGTTCTGCACCGTGCCTTGCAGCTTGGAGACATCGGCGCCCTGTTCTTCGGCCACCGCAATATAAAGCGCTAGCAGCCAGGGGGCCGTGGCGTTGATCGTCATCGAGGTGTTCATCTGCTCCAGCGGGATCTGGTCGAAGAGGGTGCGCATGTCGCCCAGATGGCCGACGGGGACGCCGACCTTTCCCACTTCACCTCTGCTAAGCACATTATCGCTGTCATATCCGGTCTGCGTTGGCAGATCGAAGGCGACGGAAAGGCCGGTTTGCCCCTTGGCAAGATTGGAGCGATAGAGCGCGTTGGAAGCTTGCGCGGTTGAATGCCCCGCGTAGGTGCGGATCAACCAGGGACGGTCTTTGCGGGCGTCTGACATGCGGACCTCGTGAATCAACTTGGTAATTTTATTTCGTCACAAGACTGATACTTGGAATATTATGCCCATGTCAATTCGCTGCGTTGCGGCGAAGGCGGTTATTCTCAGGTATCGCGCCAAAGCATCTGTGTGGCAGCATCAAACCGAAACAAATACCGAAACGGACCCGTCGTTTCGGTCTTCTGCGGCTCGAACCCCCGTCTGATGTAGAGCGCACGCGCGCGCGGGTTGCTGTCAATGACATCCAGCCTCACGCCGGATTTCCCCAAGGCGCAGGCTTCCGTCTTGATCGCCTCCAACAAGGCTGTGCCCAGACCGAGACCACGGGTGTTTTCTGCAACGCAGATGCCGTCCATCAAAAGGATACCCGGATCAAGGTCACGTTCGAGGATCGACAGGACCGTCCCACGCCACAATCCACCCCACGCACCATAAATTGCCCTCATGTCTTCGTAGGTGCCGCCGACCAAGGCCCCTTGCCGCGTCTTGAACCCGGCAACGCCCAGAATGCTACCCGCCTCATCGCGGGCGACAAGGGCGAAGTCGGGGTCGAGAACGCGGCACAGGAACCGTTTTGCCCTGACATCCGGTCCCAGGACACGTCCAAGCTTGAACCCGAAAGCCTGCCAGTAAAGTGTTGCAACGGTGCTGCGTTCATGCGGCGCAAAGCCCCGAGAGATCGCGTATTCCATCCTTTTAATATTGTCCTTGCCCTCCGGTCCTGCAAGGGTCGGCCCATGACGCAGGTCGTTGAACTTCCCCTTTGGCTCTTTGTGCTGATTGTGCTCTTTGCGGCCGTCACCTTTGCATCCCACTTTCTGTTTCCGTCTGTGCGGTGGTTTTTCCGGCGTCGCCTGGAGCGCGCGGTGGCACGGTTGAACGAACGTCTGACCCGCCCGATCGAGCCGTTCAAGCTGGCCCGGCGCTACGACATGATCCAGCGCCTGATCTATGACCCTGAGGTGACCCGCGAGATTGTCAATCACGCCAAGGCCAATAACGTGCCGGAAAACGTGGCCTTTGAGCGGGCGCGGGTCTACGCGCGCGAGATCGTGCCGAGCTTCAGCGCCTTTACCTATTTTGGATTTGGCACGCGTCTGGCGCGCCTGCTGGTCCGGTCGATCTATGCCGTCTGGACCGGGCCAAAAAACGACGAGGTGATCCAGTCCATCCCCAAGGACGCGACCGTTGTCTTCATCATGAACCATCGCTCCAATATGGATTACGTGCTGGTGACCTATCTGGCGGCGCAAACCTCCGCCTTGTCCTATGCAGTCGGTGAATGGGCGCGGGTCTGGCCGCTGAGCCGCCTGATCAAGATGATGGGCGCCTATTTCATCCGGCGCAAGTCGCGGGGCGGGCTCTATCGCAAGGTGCTGGCCCGATACGTCCAGATGGCAACCGCAGGCGGTGTGGCGCAGGCAATTTTTCCCGAAGGTGGGTTGAGCCTGAACGGGCGATTGATGCCGGCGCGGATGGGCCTGCTGACCTATGTACTGGAAGGGCATGATCCCGAGGGGCGTGATGTTGTCTTTGTCCCGGTGGCCATCAATTATGATCGCGTGCTCGAAGACCGGGTTCTGATCGCCGCCGCCGCGCGCGGGGACCGCCGCTTTGGCGCGCGTATTTCGGTGGTGGTAAAGTTCATCCTTGGCAAGTTCTGGCAGGGGCTGCGCGGGCGGATCACGCGTTTCGGGACGGCTGCCGTGGTTTTTGGCGAGCCGCTGTCGCTGCGCAGTTTTGGTGCGGATGAACCCGTTGAGACCCTGGCCACGCGCCTGATGCAGCGGATAGAGGATGCGATGCCGGTTCTTGCGGTGCCATTGGTTGCCCATGTGCTGTCACAGCAGACGGGGCCGATTTCCCAGGAGGATCTGACAGCGCAGGTGCAGGAGGCAGCGACATCTGTCGGCGATCAAATGCCAAACGACACATCGCAAAACCTGCCGCAGGCTGTCGCGCAGGCGTTGATGCAGATGAAGAAACACCAGGTGATCGAGGAAACTGCCAGCGGCTGGCAGGTGATCCCGGATCAGATGAGTGTCTTATCGTTCTACGCGAATTCGATCACGCACCGCTTTCGGGATGATGCGACCGCAGCATAAATTCTGCGACTGCTCGGTCATAAAATTACAAAAATGACGCTCAAGATGTTGCAATGTTGCGCAACAGTGCCTATTCAAACCAAGTAGCGCCGCGATTCTGCATTGCGGCATGTTTGAATGGGTACGACGATCTACGCTGGAGATTGACATGGCACTGGACACGAGCATTGCGCATTATGAGGCGCCGGAAAAGGACCTCTATGAAATGGGGGAAATGCCCCCAATGGGCCATGTGCCCAAACAGATGTACGCGTGGGCAATCCGTCGCGAACGCCACGGTGACCCCGACAAGGCAATGCTGCAGGAAGTTGTGGACGTGCCGGAACTGGACAGCCAGGACGTGCTCGTTCTGGTGATGGCCGCAGGGGTCAATTACAATGGTGTCTGGGCAGCACTTGGCGTACCGATCAGCCCGTTTGACGGTCACAAGCAGCCTTATCACATTGCCGGTTCCGATGCCTCAGGCATTGTCTGGGCGGTGGGTGACCGCGTGACACGCTGGAAGGTCGGCGACGAGGTGGTCATCCACTGCAATCAGGACGATGGCGATGACGAGGAGTGCAACGGCGGCGACCCGATGTATTCCCCGAGCCAGCGCATCTGGGGATATGAAACCCCTGACGGATCCTTTTCGCAGTTCACCCGGGTACAGAGCCAGCAGCTGATGCCACGGCCCAAGCATCTGACCTGGGAAGAAGCGGCCTGCTATACGTTGACGCTCGCAACCGCCTATCGGATGCTGTTTGGTCACGAGCCGCACGATCTGAAGCCGGGCCAGAACGTTCTGGTTTGGGGCGCATCGGGCGGATTGGGGTCTTACGCGATCCAGTTGATCAATACCGCGGGTGCCAATGCCATCGGGGTAATCTCGGACGAAAGCAAGCGGGAATTCGTGATGGAACTGGGCGCCAAAGGCGTCCTGAACCGAAAGGATTTCAACTGCTGGGGTCAATTGCCCACGGTCAACACGTCTGAATATGCTGAGTGGTTCAAAGAGGCGCGCAAGTTCGGCAAGGCGATCTGGGACATCACGGGCAAGGGCGTGAATGTGGACATGGTGTTTGAACACCCTGGAGAATCCACCTTTCCGGTGTCGACCTTTGTGGTGAAAAAGGGCGGCATGGTCGTGATCTGCGCGGGGACCACCGGCTTCAATCTGACGTTCGACGTGCGCTATATGTGGATGCATCAGAAGCGTTTGCAAGGCAGCCACTTTGCCCATCTCAAGCAGGCTTCGGCAGCGAACAAGCTGATGCTGGAGCGGCGCCTTGACCCTTGTATGTCTGAAGTCTTCACCTGGGCTGACCTGCCGCAGGCGCATATGAAAATGATGCGCAACGAGCATAAACCGGGGAATATGTCGGTTTTGGTGCAGGCGCCAACGACAGGTTTGCGCACGTTTGAAGACGCTCTTGAGGCGCGTCGTTAACATCTTTACGAGTCGCTTTTACACAGACTAACGCCCGCGAATCAGGTAATGGTTCAGCGGGCGTTTCCCGTTATGCGTGTGTCGCTCTTTAGTATCAATGGGTTACAAATCCGACACTCACTATTTCTGGGGAGTAAATAACTGCGAATTTTCAGCGCCTGTTAGTACATGTTATGGTTGTGTTAATCATTCATTAACCTTTAAGAGGCGAGTCTGCTATGCGAAGTGATTGGATTTTGGACGTTCTGACGGACTTGAAAACGTTTGCGACTGCAAACGACTTGCCGGTACTTGCCGAGCAGTTGGATGACACCGCAATTGTTGCTCTTGCCGAGATCGCCGCTCTTCACGATAGGACGCAAGGCACGGTAAATGGCAACGAACGCGACGGTGGAGGAGGTTTTGGCGGAGCTGGAGCAGGCGGACACGCTTGAGGCCATCCAGGGAGCTATACTTGAGCTTCAGAAATACTTTCAGGTCGACAACATGGTGTACCATTGGGTCGACAGCGCCGGCGAACAATATGGCTACGGCACCTACCCTCTGGAATGGGCCGCGCACTATCAGGAACAGAATTATATCCGCATCGATCCGGTCATTGCCGGATGTTACAAACGGTTCCATCCGGTCGATTGGAAAAAACTGGATTGGTCGGGCAAGGCCGTTCGCGCTTTTCAGGCAGAGGCAATCGCGCATGGTATCGGCAATCAGGGGTACTCAATTCCGATCAGGGGCCCTAATGGGCAGTTCGCCCTCTTTACCGTGAATCACACCTGCGAGGATGCAGAATGGGAGGAATTCACTGAAACGAACCGGCGCGAACTGATCCTGATCGCGCATTATTTTAACCAAAAGGCGCTCGAGTTCGAACCGAATCGAACGCCCGAACAATCGCAGCCGCTGTCACCGCGCGAGATCGACGCCATGACGTTGCTGGCGATAGGCTATAGTAGAGCGCAAGTTGCTGAAACGCTTTCGATTTCTGAGCACACGCTGCGCGTCTATATTGAAAGCGCACGCTTCAAATTGGGGGCGTCAAACACCACGCACGCAGTCGCCAGAGCGCTCAGCCGCGGGCTTATTGTCGTCTAAATTAGCGCAATTCGCGGAGCCAATCGTTACCAACACGCACGTGCGGGTTGGCTGACGTTAAACATCCTCAAGGTAATCCTTTGTTCACGCCTCGACCTGACCAAAGGAATTTCAAATGCTCCGTTACATCTACGCAGATCAGCTCAATCAATATCCGAAACTTGCAAAGACGATGTTTAAAGATCGCGCGGATCAATTCAAAACCAGATTGGGGTGGGATGTGTCCGTCGATGGCGCGGGTTTTGAGCGCGATGAATACGATGCGATGAATCCGCTCTATGTCATCTGGGAAATGCCTGACGGCACACATGGCGGCTCCATGCGCTTCTTGCCGACAACCGAACAGACGATGGTCAACGACCACTTCACGCATTTGATGGGCGGTGGCACGATCACCAGCCCGGCGATCTGGGAATGCACCCGTTTTTGCCTGAACCGTGACGCTCCAAGCCGTGTTGCCGCGGCACTGATGCTCGGCGGGGGAGAGATCATGAATGGTTTCGGGGTTCGGCACTTCGTTGGCGTCTTCGACGCCCGGATGGTCCGCATTTACCGCATGATCGGCTCTTCTCCTGAAGTGCTGGGCAGCGAAGGAAAAGGCCGCGATGCGATCAGCATTGGCTTGTGGGAATTCGCTCCGGAGGCGCAGGCCAAGGTTGCGACCCGCGCAGGGGTCTCTCTGGAACTGTCGCGCCTGTGGTTTGAGCGTGCTTTTGGCCAGGCATCTCAGCGCACTCTGGCCTGCGCGGGCTAATTCCGCGCCCATCACATCTGGTCCCTGACGCGCGGCCCCTGTAGGGTCGCGCCATGAACATCCCCGCGCTGACATTTTCGGACGATCAGGCTTCCGCCTTTGACAGCGTGACGGATGTTTTGCGCAGTGCGGGCATCGATCTGGATGACCAGCTGCTGACGCCCCCGAAAAGCGCTGCCACCTCGGTCATGGCGATCACGGGCAAGGCCGGATCCGGCAAAACGCTGTTGTTGGCGGAGCTCTACAAGGCGCTGGAGGGCGCAGGGGTCGAGGTTGTCTCCGGCGACTACGAATCCCGGAAGCGACGGGACAAACGCACGCTGGCCATCCTGGCACCGACAAACAAGGCCGCCAGTGTCCTGCGGCTGCGGGGGGTTCCCGCCACCACCATCCACCGCATCCTCTATACACCGGTTTATGATCCGGAATACGAGCGTTTGGCCGAATGGCTGACAACAGGAAGTGACGAAAGGCCCGAGATTGAAGGGCTGACAGACATCGCGCTTGATCGTGCGGTGGCCTTTTACGCGACCAATAAATCGATCCCCGGCGCGCTGGCCGCCGCAGGTTTGCGAGGCTCCGATTTCATCACCGGGTGGAAACGTCGCGAAGAGCCGTTGGATATTGGATTCGTTGACGAATCCTCGATGCTTGATGACAAGCAATTTGAAGATTTGAAAGAGATTTTTCCGACCCTTTTGCTGTTCGGGGACCCGGCGCAGCTGGCACCGGTCAATCAATCCGGGACGATGGTTTTCGAAAAGCTGCCCGAGACTCGCGTGCTGAGCTTGAGCCGCATTCACCGACAGGAAGCGGACAACCCGATCCTCGATTTGGCCCATGCGCTGGGGGATCCCGATCTTGGGTTTGAGCAATTTGAGCGGATGGTGGAACAGGCGGCGGCCGGCGATGAAAGGGTTGTCTGGGGCCAGCGGGTCGAGGTGGACCTGATGGCGCGCAGCCCGGTGCTGGTCTGGCGCAATGCCACCCGCATCCGGCTGATCAATGCGTTCCGGCAGGTGCATGGCGCGCCGGAAGACGCACTGCTCGAAGGCGAGCCGTTGATCTGTGACGGGTTGGAATTGCCTCTGAAGCATCGAAAGAAACGGCTGGATCTGGAGGCGCGTGGCCTGATCAAGGGCGCACAGGTGATCTATCTGGGCGAGGGGCGCAGACCCGGCTTCAGCCGGTTGCATGTGATGGGCGCGGAGGATCCGCAGGTCTCAGCCGCATCAATTGTGAAGATCGAAAAACCCGACGAAGAAGAACCCTTTATTCCCTTTGCTGCGCGCATGGGCGCGACCTTCCTGCATGGCGCCGCGGTCACGATACACAAGGCACAGGGCAGCCAGTGGGATACCGTTCAGGTTTTTGCGCCCGACCTTTATGCCGCGGCACGTATGGGTCGCTCAGAGGCCGGGCAGCCGTTGTGGAAGCGCCTGGCCTATGTCGCCATCACCCGCGCGCAGGAACGGCTCATCTGGGTCGTGCGCAACCGTCTGTCGATGCCAACGGGACCATTGCAGGTGGACGACCTGCGCGCGCTGCCCGCTGCGCCTCTGACGCTGGCGGAACCCCAATCGGAGGATCACACATGAAATCGATTATCATCACCGGGGCAAGCTCCGGCATTGGTCATGCCACGGCCGAGATGTTTCTGGACGCAGGCTGGCGGGTAGGCCTCGTCGCGCGTCGCGCGGACCGGTTGGAAGCGCTGGCGGATCAGTATGACACTGCCGTGCCGCTGCCTGCCGACGTGACAGATGCAGCCGGGATGCAGGCCGCTTTTGAGGCCTTTGGCCATCTGGACGTGCTGTTCAACAATGCCGGGCTCTTCGGGCCCGCGGCCACGATTGACGAGATCGACCTGGATGCCTGGGCGCAGGTGATGCAGGTCAATATCGGCGGAATGTTTATCGCCGCGCGCCTGGCCTTTACAAGGATGCGGGGGCAGGAGCCGCAAGGGGGTCGGATCATCAACAACGGATCGCTCTCGGCCTATGTACCGCGCCCGAATTCCATCTGCTATACAACCACCAAACACGCGGTGACCGGGCTGACCAAGACCTTGTCACTAGATGGGCGTCCCTTCGGTATCGCTTGCGGGCAGATTGACATCGGAAATGCGGAAACTGAGCTTTTGGCACAATTGAAGAAATCGCAACCTGGCACCGATACCATGCATGTGGAGAATGCGGCGCGGTCGGTGCTGCACATGGCGCAGATGCCACCGGAGGCCAATGTCCAATTCATGACGGTGATGGCAACGAATATGCCCTACATCGGGCGCGGGTGATCAAGGGTGGGCTTTCAGGCCACCCCGTCCTCAGGCCCGGAAGATGCGGAAGACAGCAGAGGCGGCCCAGCCCGCGGCGATGGCAATCCCAATCGACATGATCCCGTAGAGCAGAGCATTTTCGCGTGACATTTTGAAGAGCCAACGCTCCAGCCCGACTTTGCGCACATAGATGCTGGTCTGGTACTTCGAGACGACCTTGCCGCCGCGCGTGAGGAAGATGCGGGTTTCGTAGTCGCCCTCGGTCAGGGCCGCGGGCAATTCGATTGCGGTCCGGAAGAGGGTCTGCTCATCAACGCTGACCGTCCCTTCATTGAGCTGGTATTGATTGGAGCGCGACTTGATCCGGATCAGAGCATCGGTGAAACGAGTGGCGTCCGCGATCGTATCTGGCGCACCGACCGACCGGATGGCGCGGGGGATCGACACCCGGTGGCGCAGGTCCTCTGTATTGCTCAGCGAAAGACCCAGTGCCGTGCTGGTCGACACGGCGTAAAAGCTGGGGGCGCGGTCGATCTCTACCGCATCCGTGTTCACCCAGATGCCCAGGACTTTTTCCTTACGCCGTACGGTAACGGTCTCGTCGGGACCAGCCACCGTCACGATGACCTGCAGCCGCGGGTCATCCGGGATGGGGGCCTCGCGTTTGACAGCCCCGAAGACCAGGATTTCCGATCCGTCAAAGCTGGTGTTGATGGAGACGGTATCCTTACTCAGCCCCAGCACGATGTCCTCGGCGGCGGCGGGTAGCGCGACGATCAGTGCGAAAACAAGGACCAGCGCGCGCATCAGTGACCGTCCGACGCGCCGACAGAGTAGAGCTCTGACGGCATCAAAAGCAGATCCAGTGCCAGCTTGCCGCAGACGGCGAGCACCATGATCGCCAGCAGAATGCGCAGCTGTTCCGCCTTCATCTTCACACCGATGCGCGTGCCAACCTGCGCCCCGATCACGCCGCCAACGAGGAGCAGAACCGCAAGCACGATATCGACGGTGAAGTTGGTTGTGGCGTGCAGCAACGTGGTGAAGGCGGTCACAAAGATGATCTGGAAAAGCGAGGTACCGACGACCACCTTGGTGGGCATACCCAGCAGGTAGATCATCGCGGGCACCATGATAAAGCCGCCGCCGACGCCCATGATGGCCGCCAGAATGCCAACCGATACCCCGACCAGGAGGGGCGGGATGACGGAGATATAGAGGCCCGATACGCGGAACCGCATCTTGAAGGGCAGGCCGTGGATCCAGTTGTGTTTCTTGCGCGCAGGTGGTTTGCCGGATTTGGTTTTGCGGATCGCGTTCAGGCTTTCGATGAACATCAGCCCGCCGATCACGCCCAGAAACACCACATAGCAAAGCTTGACCAGCAGATCGACCTGACCCTGCGCCTTGAGGTAGTTGAAGACGACCACACCGAGGGCTGCCCCGACCAACCCGCCGATGAGCAGCACCGTGCCCATCCTGAGGTCCACCGTCTTTCGTTTCAGGTGGGCCAGCACGCCGGAGAAAGAGGAGGCCACGATCTGGTTTGCCTCGGTGGCCACCGCAACCGCAGGCGGGATGCCGATGAAGAACAGCAGCGGCGTCATCAGGAAGCCACCACCAACACCGAACATACCGGACAGAATGCCCACAATGCCGCCAAGGCCCAGCAACAAAAAGGCGTTGACCGAAACTTCGGCGATAGGGAGGTAGACTTGCATGACCCCTGTTAGAGCACAGGCGTACCTAAAATCAATGCCCCTTGCTGCCCTGCAGCAATCAGGACCGACACAATGCGCAAATCTGGCCTTATGCGCTTAACGTTCTTTCACGTATGGTTCACCGCCCGCGCGCGGCGGGATCGCTTTGCCGACGAACCCTGCCAGAATGATGACGGTCATCACATAGGGCAGCGCGCCGAGCAGAGCCCCCTGCACCTTGATGCCGAAAATCGCCTGGATCACGTCAGGGCGGGTTTCCAGCGCGCCGAAGAGACCAAAGAGAAGCGTCGCATAAAGCGCGTACCAGGGACGCCATTTTGCAAAGATCAAGGCGGCCAGCGCGATGAAACCGCGGCCCGCTGACATGTCTTTGACAAAACCCGCCTGAAGCGCGGTGGAGAGATAGGCCCCGGCGATCCCGCAGAGCAGGCCGCAGATCATCACAGCCGCATACCGCAGGCCGACGACGGAGACGCCGGCGGTATCCACGGCTGCCGGATTTTCACCCACGGCCCGCAGGCGCAGCCCGAAACGGGTGCGGAAGAGGATCCACCAGGTCAGCGGCACCATGGCAAAGGCGATGTAGACAAGGATCGAATGGCCGGAGATCAGCTCCCGGTAAATTGGTCCGATCAATGGCACGGAACCAAAAGCTTCGGCAAAGGGCAGGGTGATCGGCTCAAACCGCGCGCCGCCCATGAGCGAGGGCGTACGCCCGCCCTGGCTGAACCAGTCCTGCGCGATCAGCACCGTCAACCCGGCGGCGAGGAAGTTGATGGCCACGCCCGAGATCAGCTGATTGCCGCGGAAGGTGATCGACGCCAGCCCGTGCAACAGGCTGAAGGCCATCGAGGCGGCGATGCCTGCCATCAGGCCGATCCACACCGACCCGGTGAGGGCCGCAATGGCGGCAGAGAAAAACGCCGCCGCCAGCATCTTGCCTTCCAGCCCGATGTCAAAAATCCCGGCCCGTTCAGAGAACAACCCGGCAAGGCAGGCCAACAACAGCGGTGTGGCCAGACGGACGGTGCTGTCGAGCAATTGGATGAGGGTGAGAAAATCCATCAGGCATCTCCCCGGCGCAGCATCAGGAACAGCCGTTCCAGCGGCATGCGCACCATGTTATCGAGCGCTCCGGTGAACAGGATCACCAGCGCCTGAATGACAACGATCAGCTCGCGCGGGATCGACGTCCACAACGCAAGCTCGGCACCGCCCTGATAGAGAAACCCAAAGAGAATGGCGGCCAGAAAGACGCCGAAAGGATGGCTGCGTCCCATCAGCGCCACAGCAATCCCGATAAACCCGGCTCCTTCGACCGCGTTCAGGACCAAGCGTTCGGCTTCGCCCATGACGTTGTTGATGGCCATCATGCCCGCCAGCGCCCCGGAAATGATCATCGCGATCATGGTGATGGCCACAGGCGAAATGCCACCGTATTTGGCGGCGGGCTCCGATTTGCCATAGCTGCGGATTTCATACCCGAGCCATGTGCGCCAGAGCAGGAACCAGACCAGCACGCAGGCCAGGAGCGCAATCACAAACGTCACATTGGCCGGGGCCGCTTTGGAGAAATTGATGCCAATCGGTGCGAGCATCTCGTGCAGCGTGGGCAGGTGGACCGTTTCAGGAAAGCGCGCGGTGGCCGGGTCCATGCTGCCCGGCGGGCGCATCACGTTCACAAGGACGTAGTTCAACACGGCCGCCCCGATGAAGTTGAACATGATGGTGGTGATCACAATGTGGCTGCCGCGTTTTGCCTGCAAAAAGGCCGGGATCGCCGCCCATGCCGCACCAAAGAGGGCTGCGGCCACCGTCGCGCCCAAAAGCGCCAGCGTCCAATGCGGCCAGGGGATCAGCAGGCAGGCCAGTGCGACACCCAGACCCCCCAGCATCGCCTGACCTTCGCCGCCAATGTTGAAGAGCCCGGCGTGAAAGGCGACGGAAACCGCCAGCCCGGTAAAGAGGAAATTGGTCGCGTAATAGAGCGTGTAGCCCCAGCCATAGGTGCTGCCCAAAGCGCCGGTGACCATCAGGTTGACCGCCTCGACCGGGTCCTCGCCAATCGCAAGGATCACCAGCGCGGAGAGGATGGCGGCCAGCACCAGCGAGATCAGGGGTACAAGGATGACCTCGGCCCATTTTGGCATCACTTCCATCGCTCAGGTCTCCATACCGGCCATCAACAGGCCGAGTTCTTTCTCATCGGTCTCTGCAGGCAACCGCTCACCCATGATATGGCCGTCGAACATCACCGCGACGCGGTCGGCGAGGCCCAGGATCTCCTCCAGCTCCACCGACACCAGCAAGATGGCCTTGCCCTTGTCGCGCAGGGCGACAATCTGCTGGTGAATGAATTCAATGGCCCCGATGTCCACGCCACGCGTGGGTTGCCCCACCAGCAACAGGTCCGGGTTGCGTTCGATTTCCCGCGCCAGCACGATCTTTTGCTGATTGCCGCCAGAGAAGTTCTTCGCCGCCAGTGCCGGGTTCGGCGGGCGCACATCAAACCGTTCCATCTTGGCCTCGGTATCGGCGCGAATGGCCGTGTTGTTCAGCAGCATACCGGACTGATAGCTGGGATCACGGTGATAGCCGAAGGCGGTGTTCTCCCAGGCGGAGAAATCCATGATCAACCCTTCGCGCTGGCGGTCTTCGGGCACATGCGCGATGCCCCGTGCCCGTCGGGTGCGCCCGTCTGACTTCGCGCCGCTCAGATCAAGCGGCTGGCCGCTGACCTGGATGCTGCCGGTGCCATCGGCGTAGCCGCCCAGCACTTCGAGCAATTCGGATTGTCCGTTGCCCGCGACCCCGGCGATACCGACGATTTCCCCGGCGCGCACCTGCAGATCGATGCCTTTGACGCGCTCGACGCCCTTTTCGTCAACGACGCGCAAGCCTTTGATATCAAGCACAACCTCGCCCGGTGCCGCCGGGGTCTTGTCGACGCGGAGCAGGACCTTGCGGCCCACCATCAATTCCGCCAGCTCTGCCGGGGAGGTGTCGGAGGTCTTGACCGTTGCCGTCATCTCGCCGCGCCGCATGACGCTGACCGTATCGGTGGCCTCCATAATCTCGCGCAGTTTATGCGTGATCAGGATGATGGTTTTGCCCTCTTCGCGCAGCCGGTCGAGAATGCGAAAGAGCTTGTCGGCCTCGGCGGGGGTCAGAACGCCAGTGGGCTCGTCCAGAATGAGAATATCCGCCTGCCGGTAGAGCGCCTTTAGGATTTCGACACGCTGCTGCATGCCCACGCCCAGATCTTCGATCACCGCGTCCGGATCGACGTTGAGCCCATATTCATGCTCCAGCTCCAGCAGCGTTTTGCGCGCCTTGGCCAGTGAGGGTTTCAGTAAACCACCATCTTCTGCCCCAAGGATAATGTTTTCGAGCACCGTGAAATTTTCCACCAGTTTGAAGTGCTGGAACACCATGCCGATGCCGGCCGCAATCGCCGCTTGACTGTCGGGGATCTCGGTCTTCTTGCCGCTGATGAAAATCTCGCCCTTATCGGCTTTGTAAAAGCCGTAGAGGATCGACATCAGGGTCGATTTACCCGCGCCGTTCTCGCCAATAATCCCGTGGATCGTGCCGGGCATGACCCGGATCGAGATATCCTTGTTGGCCTGTACGGGTCCGAAGGCCTTTGAAATGCCTTTGAGTTCAATCGCCGGTGCCTGCTCGTTCATGCACCACCCCCTTCGTCTTGCATAAGCCACGCCCACGAAGGGCGCGGCTTATGTTTTTCAATGCTTAGAATTGCAGCGCGGGGCAGCTGTCATTCGCGTAGTAGGAGACAACCTCCAATTCACCGTCGATGATTTTCTGGCGCGCGTCGTCCACGGCGGCCTTCATTTCGTCGGAGACGAGCGGTGCGTTGTTGTCGTCCAGCGCATAGCCCACGCCTTCTTCGGCGAGGCCCAGGGTGAAGACGCCGGTTTCAAGGTCGGCCCCGGCTTTCAGCGCGTCATAAACGGCGACGTCCACGCGCTTGAGCATGGAGGTAAGCACTTTGCCCGGGTGCAGGTGGTTCTGGTTGCTGTCCACACCGATGGAGAGGACGCCTTCGTCCGCAGCCGTCTGCAAAACGCCCACGCCCGTGCCGCCCGCCGCGGCATAGACCACATCAGCGCCCTGGCTGATTTGTGCCTTGGTCAGTTCGGACCCCTTTACCGGGTCATTCCACGCCGCAGGGGTCGTGCCGGTCATATTGGCGATCACTGTGGCGTCAGGTTTCACGGCCTTCACACCCTGTGCATAGCCGCAGCCGAAGTGCCGGATCAGCGGAATGTCCATGCCACCGATGAAACCGACGGTGTCGCTTTCCGACGCCATGCCGGCCATCATACCGACGAGGTAGGAGCCTTCGTGCTCGGCAAAGCCGATCTGGCGGACGTTCGGCGTGTCGAGCCAGGTCACGTCGATCGCCACGAACTTCGTGTCTGGATAGTCAGGTGCGACGGTGGCCAGCGGGTCGGCCATGGCAAAGCCCATGGTGATGACCGGGTTGGCGCCAGCGTCGGCAAAGCGGCGCAGCGCCTGCTCACGTTGGGCCTCGGATTGCAATTCAATCTCGCGGTAGGTGCCGCCGGTTTCCTCTGCCCAGCGGGAGGCACCGTTGTGCGCGGCCTCGTTGAAGGACTTATCGAACTTGCCACCAAGATCGAAGATTAGCGCAGGCTCGGCCAGTGCCGCGCCCGCCGACAAGGCCAATGCCGCAGTTGCGCCAAGAAGTTTATGCATAAGGGTCATTCAGGTGTCTCCCAGGTTGTGATTTTGGAGCGCTTGCGGAGCTTTTCACAGCCCTTCGCCGCCCAAGTGAGCAGATATTTTCTGTTCCTGCGCAATTTAGGGCCTAGCTGACGGGCAGGGTCAACCGGTTTTTCAAGGATATGGTGCGGATTCAGGGGCCTAACGGCGGGTCAATGCTTTCGTCATCAGCACGGCATCGACTGCGGGGCCATTCGGGCGCTTGTAGTATCGCTTCCGGCGGCCGGTTTCTGCGAATCCATGTTTCGTGTAGAGTTGACGGGCGGCGGTGTTGTCGGCGGCAACTTCGAGGAATGCCGTCTCGCCCATGGTCGCATCCATCCAATCCCGCATCAATTGATCTGCGACCCCTGCGCGCCGATGCGCCGGGCCCACCGCAAGCGTCAGAAGTTCGATTTCACCCGCCACGGATCGGATCAGGGCAAACCCGCCAGGCTTGGCGAAAAGCATGACATGCGGGTTGGAGAGCAGATCCTCGAATTCCTGCGCCGACCAGGGTCTTTCCAAGACAAAGGCCGCATGGTGCAGAGCGGCAAGCTGCTGGGGCGTCACGGCAGGATCACCGGCGGCGCATCGCGTGCCGGGGCTGCATCTGCTGGGCGCAGGTATAATGGCGCAGGCCGCTGCGGGGCGTCTCGGTATCTCTGCGCCGTCAGGCGCGCGATGGCTTCCGCAATGGGGTGGGCCGGCGGGTGCTCCTGCAGGCCGATCAGCGGCCCGTGAAAGGGGGGCAGGTCATCCGCAGCGGATAGAACCGGGTCATGCGCAACCTCTCCGTCGAAAACCTGCAGGTAGACCTGCGCGCGTCGCGCATCGATGGCGCTGGCGCAGGGGCCATCAATGCCAAACCGCAGGGCCTCCAGCACCGAGATCCCAACGGCCGGGATCCCCAATCCCAAGGCAAGACCACGCGCGGCAGAGACAGAGATGCGAATGCCGGTGAAATTTCCCGGACCGGTACCGACGCCGATGGCCGAGAGTTCATTATAGGCAACACCCGCCTGCGCCAGCAGCTCCTCGCAGAGGACCAGCAAGCGTTCCGCCTGTTCCTTTGCCATGGGTTCTTCGGCTTGCGCGACCACCACGTCCCCCACCAGCACGGCGGCGGCACAATGTGCAAAGGAGGTGTCAAAAGCCAGAATCGCGGGGGAGCTGTCGTTTCGGGGTTCTATGATATGGCTGCCCATCTTTACGGCTTCTTGGCCTGCAGCGATGCCCGCGCGCTGCCGGACAATTGCGCTAGATCATCGCTGATATGCAGCCAGGGTAGCTGCGATTGGGCATGGCTGTGCAGGGTCGGCGGCAGCTCTGCCGCTTGATCGATCAGACCGAGCGGGACATAGGTTTGCCCTGGCAAATAGTCGAATTGTGCGGCCAGCGGCGATCCGCACTCCTTGCAGAACCACCGTGTCACACCGGGGTGATGAGACACCGGCGGGCCGGGCGCGGGCGTGAACTGCAGGGTTTCATGATCAAAGGCGGCGAAAGCGGCCACCGGAGCCCCGGTCACCCGACGACAATCCGAGCAATGGCAATAGCTGACGATGGACGGCAGTGTTTGAGCTTCGAACCGCATCTTGCCGCAATAGCACCTGCCAGTGATTGCGGGGTGGGCCTGCGCTGTCATGGATGCCTGCCGGTCAGGTTGCGACGGGGCGGACCTCTGTCACTTCAGGGATATAGTGCCGCAACAGGTTCTCGATCCCCATTTTCAACGTCAGCGTTGACGAAGGGCAGCCCGCGCAAGCGCCCTGCATGTGCAGATAGACAACGCCGCGATCAAACCCGTGGAAGGTGATGTCACCACCATCCTGCGCCACGGCAGGCCGCACGCGACTGTCGAGCAACTCTTTGATCTGATTGACGATTGCGCCATCTTCACCACTGTGCTCGGCGTGGCCGGAGGCGGGTTCGTGATCCCCTGCCATGACCGGCTGGCCGGATTGGAAATGCTCCATGATCGCGCCCAGCAATGCAGGCTTGATATGATCCCAATCCACCGCATCCGCCTTGGTCACGGTCACAAAATCAGTGCCGAAAAACACGCCCGTCACGCCCTCGACAGCAAAGACCCGTGTCGCCAGCGGCGATTTATCCGCCGTGTCTGCCGTCGGAAAATCAGCTGTTCCCATTTCCAGCACGGTCTGCCCGGGCAGGAACTTCAGGGTCGCAGGGTTCGGTGTCGATTCTGTCTGGATGAACATGAGGTATCTCCTGAGGATGGCTCAGATATGCGGACCCGCCGACATTAAGTCAAGGTTTGGAATCATTCTAATCTACAGATCAGGCGGATTCCACGACAAAATTGATCAGGTAATCGCTTCGAGCTTTTCCTTGCTCAGGTCACCCGGCACGATGGTAATGGGTATCGGTAGGTTGCCAGCACTTTTGGTGAGCTGCGTCACCAGCGGGCCGGGCCCTTTTTTGTCGGTGCCCGCGCCCAGCACCAGGACACCGATCTCAGGGTCTTCGTGGATTTGGGCCAGGATTTCCTCGACCGGTGGGCCTTCGCGGATCACCAGTTCGGGGTCGATCCCCTGCCGGTCCCGCATCCATTTGGCAAAGACTTCGTAGTGCACTTCGATCCGCTCGCGGGCCTCTTCACGCATCACGGCGCCGACGCCGATCCAGTGATTGAATTCATCCGGCGGAATGACCGACAAGATTTCGACGCCACCGCCCGTGTGGGCAGCGCGCATGGCCGCAAACCTCATGGCATTCAGGCACTCGCGGCTGTCGTCCAAGACGACTAGAAACTTACGCATCTTTCGATGTCCCCCTTTTTGAGCAGATCATGACCGCAGATGAGAGAGGGTGCAATCTCAATCTACGCGAGCACCCTACTGGACAGAAGGGGGCGAAAGCGCGATGCTATTGAGCAAGGGGGGCAAACCAAATGCCCATGCTGCAGCTTATCTATGCGTCGCGACCTTTTGGCTACGACTTGAACATGTTGGCAAGCATTCTGGCAACATCGCGGTCCCGCAACGCCCGCGATGACATCACCGGTGCCCTGATCTGCCGCGCGGATATCTTTTTGCAATTGCTGGAAGGGCCTGCGGGGTTTGTGCTCTCCACCTTTGAGCGGATCTGTCTGGATGACCGGCATGTGGATGTCACCAAACTGGTGGAGGAACCGGTCAACGACAGGCTGTTTCCAACCTGGGCCATGAAACATGATCCGGCCGAAAGCTGGATGTGGTCGCCGCTGGAAATCCACCTGGGCGCGCTAAAGTCCGCAACGATCCGGGACGTTCGGTCTATCTTTATCAGATCGGCGGAAGCCGAAGGGTCATAACGGCTCGGACGCGGCCCAGTCCCAATACATTTCGCGCAGGCGGCGGGCCATCGGGCCAACCTGATATTGGGTGTCTTCAAAGGCCTTTACCGGCGTGATCTTGGACATGTTCCCGGTCATGAAAACCTCGTCCGCGCCGTGAAAATCGTCAAAGGTGAGCACCTTTTCGTGCACCTTGATGCCATCGGCCTTCATGTTCGAGATATGGCGCGCGCGGGTGATCCCGGCCAGAAACGTACCATTTGCAATTGGCGTAAAGGCCTCGCCATCCTTGACCATGAAGATATTGGCGGTGGCCGTTTCGGCGACGTTGCCCATGGCGTCTGCAACCAGCGCGTTGCTGAACCCACGGCTGCGTACTTCGGTCAGCATGCGGGCGTTGTTGGGGTAAAGGCACCCCGCTTTCGCGTTCACCACGCTGCTTTCCAGCACCGGGCGGCGGAACCGTGTGAGGCCAAGCGTTGCTGCCGCATCTGCAGGGGCCATCGGGACCTGCTCCAGGCTGATCGCGAAACCTGTCTCCTCCGCATCCGGCACAATTGCCGTGGCGTCCCCGTGGATCGCCCAATACATCGGGCGGATGTAGACGGCATCCTCGGGCCCGTAATGCTTGAGGCCCTCGCGGACAATCTCCACCATATCCTCAGTGCTGACCGTGGGGCGGATCATCAGCGCTTCGGCGGAGCGGTTAACCCTTGCGCAATGTGGCGCCAGATCCGGCGTGCGCCCGGCAAAAAACCGCGCGCCGTCAAAGACCGTGGTGCCAAGCCAGCTGCCATGATCCGCCGCACGCATGATCGGCACGTCGCCCCGGTGCCAGCGCCCGTCAAAATAGGTGGAGATGTTTGTGCCAATGCTCATGGATAGGGGCTCCGGGAAAGGTGGCCCATCTGCGCCACCACCATAAAGATGGCCTAGGGTGCGCGGTAGACACCTTCGGGCAGGTTTAATGCGGCTGTCAGATCACGCCACTGCTCGGGCGAGAGCGTGATGGAGACGGTGCGATCGGTTCGGGGATCGTATTGGTTTAGCAGAATGGCGCTTTCGGTCGCGTGGACGGTGACATCCTCCTGCAGCGGCGCCTTGCCATCATCCACCAGGGTCACAACGGTGGCGTCAAATTCGTGCTCGATCGTAAACATGCGGCCAGACTACGGGAAGCCACGTGTGATGCAAGGGCACAAAGCTGCGTGATCGGGGTGGTCGCTGCCGCGGAAGGTGCTAAGATGTCGTCCGTTGTGAAAGTGCGATAGAGGAATGCGCCGAATGCGATGGAAATCACTTGCAATGGTCATTGCCATGCTAGGGCTTGCAGGTTGCGAAGTGACGACCGCCTCTGGTCCGATATCCACATCCGCTCCGGCTCAGGGGGCTCAGCGTGGCGCACAATCCTTTGCGCAGGTTGTCAGAACGCTTGAACCGGTGGCGGAGCGGGAGTGCCGCGCACGCACGGCGCGGGTCAATTGTGATTTCAAGATTGTGGTGGACAGCCGTCCCAATCAGCCGCCTAATGCTTTTCAGACGCTGGATAAGTCAGGCCGTCCAATCATCGCCTTTACGCAGGCACTGATCGATGACGCCCGAAATGCGGACGAACTGGCCTTTGTCCTTGGGCATGAGGCAGCCCACCATATTTCCGGTCATATCGCGCGCCAGCAGCAAAATGCGGCGGCAGGTGCCGTGATTGCAGGCCTCGGGGTTGTGCTTTTGGGGGGCTCGGCGGAGGCCGTGGAAGCCGCGCAAAGGACGGGCGCTCAAGTTGGTGCACGCACCTATTCCAAGGATTTTGAGCTGGAAGCGGATGCTTTGGGCACGGTCATCACGGCACGCGCCGGGTACGATCCACTGCGCGGCGCGCAGTTTTTCGCGCGCATTCCAGATCCCGGAGACAAGTTCCTCGGGACGCATCCGCCTAACAATCAGCGCCTTGAGACAGTGCGCAGGACAGCGGCTGGCCTTTGATCGACCCACGCATGTCTTAGGACCGGGTGGCGTTTATCACTCCGCTGGAGCCGCAGCTTTCGTGATCCGTTTTTGGTGTCGACGGTATAGGGCTGGTGCCAGCACCCCGTCGTAAACCCAGGTGGCACATCGATAGATCCCTGGCAGGCTCACGAGTTTTGCCAGCCAGCGATATCTGGGTAGGGCTTGCCATAAGACGATGAAGGCCGGCACGCCGCTGTAAATCTGGCCATCTTTCCGCACGTGCAGGCGTTTGGCTGCGTCCTCTGCGGATACGCCCCAATACCGCAACGTCTCGGGATCGTTCAGATCATCATATTGCAGCGGCAACGCTTGGTCGGCGCTGATCCGCGCGTAGTGGTCGATCTCACGGCTGCAAACGCTGCACGCGGCGTTGTAAAGGACATCTGTTTTACTCATGATCAGTAGTTAGCGCGACGTAATTATGACCCCATGGGCCGGATTGTCGCAGATCACCGCGGTTTGTTCCCGTCGATCCATTTCGACATCATCACCTTGTCCTGAAAACACTCGCGTGGAATCTCGCGATGCTTTATCCGCGCAATCCGCTCGGCAAAGGCGACCTGTTTGGAGGAGGGGTAGTTTGCAAACCTGCCACCCGGCACCTTGGGTTTATGCGCGTCAATCCACGCAGAGAGTGCCGCGCGATTGCTTGAGGCGCTCTGAGGAATTGTGGCACCAGTTTTGAGCGCAATCGACTGCGCATAACGCACCTGCTTCTCAGTTGCGGGCTGCGGGTCCTGGATCGGCAAGGCGCCTTGTTCAGGCGTGAAGAGACCGGGAAACTTGGGTTCAAAGGACATTGCGTGTGCCTCCATCTGTTCCAATCAATATAGAACATAAAGGGAACATATTCAAGATGTCGGCGAGGGCGGCTCAGAGCTTGGAGTGCGTTCCGTCGCAAAGCGGCGCATTCGCCGTGGCCTTGCAGCCGCAGAAAAACAGCGTTTTGTCCGCTTCCGCCTCGTATTTCATCGGCGCAAATCCGGTTTCCTTGTGGGACCCATCGCAAAAGGGTTGTTTGGAAGAACGGCCGCAGGTGCACCAGAAATAGGATTTTCCCGCGGTCACTTCGACCGGGTAGGGAGATTTCTGGGCGATTTTGGGGGCGTCGGTCATTGTCTGGCTTTCCTTCAAAAGGTGGCTGGGGACATAGGTTCATTGTTCGGTCGCAACCGCCAACGGATTAAAACATAGGTCGCGGCGGGGCGCGGACCACCGCGATTGCCCCAAGGCGCGGGCCTGTTTGGCGCGTTATCCGAGCAGACGGCCCCACAGATCGTATTCACCCGCCTCATCCACCTCGACCGCAACAATCTCGCCGACGGACAGGTTTTCAAAGCCCTCGTCGATGAAGAGGTTGCCGTCAATCTCCGGGGCGTCAGCCTTGGTGCGGCAGGTCGCGGCCTCATCGTCGATCTCGTCGATGATGACCTCCATGCGCTGGCCCACCTTCGCGGCTAGCTTTGCCTCCGAAATGGCCTGCGCCTTGGCCATGAAACGTTCCCAGCGGTCCTGCTTGACTGCATCGGGGACATGATCGGGCAGGGCGTTTGATCGGGCGCCGTCGACGTTTTCGTATTGAAAGCAGCCCACGCGGTCCAATTGGGCCGCGTCCATCCAGTCCAGCAGGGTCTGGAATTCCTCCTCGGTTTCGCCCGGGTAGCCGACGATAAACGTCGACCTGATCGTCAGATCGGGACAAATGGCGCGCCAGGCAGCAATCTCATCCAGTGTCTTGGTTGCCGCCGCGGGCCGGGCCATCCGGCGTAGGACATCCGGATGCGCGTGTTGGAAGGGGATGTCCAGATAGGGCAGCACCAACCCCTCGGCCATCAGCGGGATCAGCTGACGCACATGTGGATAGGGGTAGACATAGTGCAGTCGCACCCAGGCCCCGAGGCTGCCCAGATCGCGCGCAAGATCGGTGATATGTGCCCTGTGCCCGCGATCGGTCGCGTGTTTGATGTCGACACCATAGGCGGAGGTGTCCTGGCTGATGACCAGCAGCTCCTTAACGCCGCTTTCCACCAGCTTTTCGGCCTCGCGCAACACGGCATGGGCAGGGCGGGATTGCAGCCGTCCCCGCATATCGGGGATAATGCAGAACTTGCACTTGTGGTTGCAACCCTCTGAAATCTTGAGATAACTGAAATGCCGCGGGGTGAGGCTGACGCCCGAGGCAGGCAGCAGGTCCACAAAAGGATCGGGGCTGGGCGGCACAGCGTCATGCACGGCGTCCAGCACCTGTTCGTATTGATGTGGCCCGGTCACCGCCAGAACGCTCGGGTGGGCGCCGGTGATGTAGTCGGGCTCGGCGCCCAGACAGCCGGTCACGATCACCCGCCCATTTTCCTGCAAGGCTTCGCCGATGGCGGAAAGGCTTTCGGCCTTGGCGCTGTCCAGAAATCCGCAGGTGTTCACGATCACGGCATTGGCCCCTGCATAATCGGGCGAAATACCGTAGCCTTCTGCGCGCAGGCGAGTGAGAATGCGTTCACTGTCGACCAGCGCCTTGGGACAGCCTAGGCTGACCATGCCGATGGTGGGCTGACCGGGGCGGGCCGTATCGCGCATCTTGGATTGCGCGGCGAGGCCGTCCAGCCGCGCCTTTGGCGCGAGATCGGGGCGCAGATTGGGTGGGTTTGTGCTCATGACTTGCGCTATAGTGGAAGTGAGGAGGCCCGGAAAGGGCTAGTGGGCAAAGGTATGGGTGCATCATGAAATGGATTTTGCGTCTCGTTGGGCTTGTTGTTGTGCTTTTGGTGGTTGCGGTGGTCTCGATCCTGTTTCTGCCAGCAGACCGGATTGCGCGGATCGCTGCCGAGCAATTGCGGACTGCCACCGGGCGCGATGTGTCAATCACCGGGGATGTGGCGCTGACCTTCTGGCCGGTTCTGGGCGCGCGCGTCGGTGGGCTTGAGCTGGGCAATGCGGAGTGGGCGGAGCAAGGACCGATGCTGCAGGCCGCCAACACCGCGATTGGCGTTGATGCGATGGCCCTTCTGAAGGGCGACATCAGGATCACCAATATCGAGGCTGAAAGCCCCACCGTCAGGTTGGAGCAACGCGCCGATGGTCGGGCGAGCTGGCAATTCTCTGACGCCAGTGGCGAGGTTCAGGTTCAGACCGAAACTGCGCCAGCACCCGCCGCTCCGGCGCGCACGATCAGTATTGAAAAGGTCAAGATCACCGATGCGACACTGATCTATGACGCCGAGGGCAGCGATCTGATCTCCTACGAAGGGGTCGACCTTGCCTTGGATTGGCCGGATGTTTTGGGCCCGGCCGAGATTGCCGCCTCCCTGCAACCGGCGGGATCCGAGGTGGCCGTGGAGGCGGTCATCGATGGGTTTGCGGGTTTCATCGCAGGGCAGACCCAAACATTGCGCGCAGGCGTGAGCACGGATGCAGGCGCTTTGTCTTTTGACGGCAAGGCCAGTACCGCGGGCGCGGTTGCAGGTGCATTGTCGCTCAAAACAAGCAGCACGGATGGTTTCCTGCGGGCCCTGGGCTTGAGCGGTGCTGATCTGCCCGAAAATCTCGGGCGCAGCATCGATATGACCACCGCGCTGACGCTGACGCCTGATCGCAAACTGGCGTTGCGCGACCTGTTTGTTGACCTCGGTGGCAATAAAATCAGCGGGGCGGCGGATATTGCGCTGAACGGCGTGCCGCAGATCAACGCGCAATTGAACGTGGGCGACTTTGTTCTGAGTTCTGAGAGCCCGGCAGCCAGCGGCGGTTCCGGGTCCGGCGGTGGCGGCGGCAGCGCGGGGACACCCAGCAGCGGTTGGCCGAAAACGCAGATCGATGCCAGCGGGCTGGCCGCTTTCAACGGCGAAATTGCGCTGTCGGCCAGCAGCATCGATCTTGGGCAATTCAAATTGGGCGCCACCCAGGCGCTGTTGCGCAATGATCGCTCCCGCATGGTGTTTGAGCTGCGCGATGTGCAGGCCTACGGTGGCAATGTGGCCGGTGAGTTCGTGATCAACAACCGCTCCGGCCTTTCCGTCGGCGGCGGCCTCACTGCGGCAGGCATCCAGATGCAACCGTTGCTGACCGATGCAGCCGATCTGGATCGTTTGACCGGGCAGGGCGATGCCAGGCTGACATTCCTTGGGTCCGGCACATCAGTTGACGCGATCATGCGTTCGCTTTCCGGGGACGGGTCGCTTAACATTGGCCGTGGCACGATCCTTGGCATTGACCTGGACCGGCTGATGCGCTCGGGCGATACGGGCGGCGGTACAACTGTTTTCGACAGCCTTAAAGGTACCTGGACCATCGCGTCGGGTGTTTTGTCGAACAACGACCTGCTGTTGCAGTTGAAAAACTATCAGGCCTCAGGTGCGGGCGTGGTGGGGCTGGGCACGCAAACCGTGGACTACACCGCAACCCCGGTCGCGCTGCGGGCCAACAGCGGGCAGGGGGTATCCATTCCGGTGCGCTTCACCGGGCCCTGGTCCAATATATCGATCCGCCCGGACTTCGAAGCGGTGATCGACGCGGAGGTCGATGCCAAGGTGGATGAGTTGGAAAACAAGGCCAAGGAAAAGCTGAACGAGAAACTGGGCGTGCGCAAACAGGAAGGTCAATCCACCGAAGATGCGGTCAAGGATGAGTTGAAAGACAAGCTCTTGCGCAAGCTTTTCGACTAGCGCAGCACGTCTTGCCCGTGGGTCAGAATTCAAGCGGCGTGGATTTGGCGAGCTTGTCGAAAGACATGAGCGTTTCGAGAAGCGCGGGCATCTTGTCGAGGTAGATCATGTTCGGACCATCACAGGGTGCATTGTCCGGATCCTGATGGGTTTCCATGAAGACGGCCCCCACGCCCACAGAAACGGCGGCGCGGGCCATGACCGGCGCAAATTCGCGCTGCCCTCCCGAAGAGCCGCCACGCCCGCCGGGTTGTTGCACCGAATGGGTGGCGTCCATGACAACGGGATATCCCGTCTGCGCCATTTGCGGCAGCGACCGCATATCCACCACCAATGTGTTGTAGCCGAAGGTCGTGCCACGCTCGGTCAGCAATATCCGTTTGTTCCCGGTCGACTCGATCTTGGTGACGATGTTGGCCATCTCCCAGGGCGCCAGAAACTGACCCTTCTTCACGTTGATTGCCGCTCCGGAGTTTCCTGCTGCAAGCAGCATATCGGTCTGACGACAGAGGAAGGCGGGAATCTGGATGATGTCGACAGCCTCTGCGGCAAGGGCGCATTGCGCCTCGCTATGGACGTCGGTGATGACCGGAACGCCATTGGCTTTTCCCACCGACTGCAAGACTTTCAAGCCGTCGTCGATGCCCATGCCGCGCGCGCCGTCCAGCGAGGTGCGGTTGGCTTTGTCATAAGAGGCCTTGAATACATATTGCGCCCCGACGGCATCGCAGGCTTCTTTCATCCGGCCCGCGATCATCTGCGCGTGATCTGCGCTTTCGAGCTGACAGGGGCCCGCGATGATGGTCAGGGGCAGGTCGTTACCGATCGTCAGATCGCCGACAGAGACATGCGTCATATTAGGAAGTTACCTGTTCACGAAGGATGGAGGCCGTCAAAGAGATCATCAGATAGATACCCGAAAAGATCAAGAATGCCACGATGGTATTCTCGAATTTGCGGGGATAGCTCGCTTCTTCGGAGGGTACAGGTTTCACGCTGATGGTCAGATAGCGCACCTGGCGATTGGCCTCCATGCGGGTCTGTTCCATCTGTTGCAACGCGGACTGCAGCAGCATGTCGCGGGTGGCCAGATCGGCCTGGGCCATCTGGATGCGGACGCTCAATTGCGCCAGGGAATTCTCACCCTGGCTGGCATCGGTCATGCGCGCGTTCAGTTCGGTCAGTTGCTCGTTCAGGCGGCGTACATCCCCACGTGCACCATCGACGCGCGACTGGTTGGGACGGGCATTGTCCAAAAGCGCGGCCAGTTGCAGCTCTTTTTCAAGCAGTTGCAGTTCCACCTGATTGATCTGCGCCCGTAAGCCCGCAATCACCGCTTCCGGGTCGAGGGTCGCGCCCTGAAGCTGCAAATTGACCAAGGCCTCCTGTGCCGCGCGGCGCTCTTTCTCCGCGACTTCAAAGCCCGCGCGCGCTTCGGCCATCTGGTCATCGCGTTTTTCCGCGCTCAAACCGTTGACGCTTTGCTCAGCATAGCTGACCAGCGCCCGGCTGAACTCCGCACTGACATTCGGATCCGCCGCGATGACTTCCATCCGGATCAAACCTTCAGTGGGATCATAGCCAACCTTCACGTTCTTTTTGTAGGTCTTATAGGCCTGTTCGTTCGACGCATCCGCAGGAAGACGCTGGATCGGGTCGATGCTGGGCTGGGCGTAATGCGATTTGAACCCGATCTCTTCGTCCAACCGCAGCATGGCCGGTTTGGACAACAGGAAGGCCTGCACCGCAATGCTGTCAGAAGAGGTCGCAAACTGGGTGCCTGAGAGCAGGCCGCCAATGCCGCCCCCCTGATTGTCGGCCTGCAGGATCAGGAACTCGGATTTCGTGGAATACATCGGCGTTGCCACGGCATAGAAATACCACCCGGCAATCAGCGTCGGCAACAGCACGAAAAAAGACAGCCGCGCCAACAGCATCCCAAGCTTCCGGCGGCGACGCCTGCTGATGTCCCGCTGGATTTCCGAGATCTGCCGGTTGCGCATCTCTGCGGGGCTAAGCTCTGTTGACGGCAACGTCTCGCGGTTGACCGGCATAGTCTGCGGCAGTTGTACGCGCCCTTTCTTTTTGGCCGCGTCGCTGCCTTCCTTGCCCGGGTCTGCGATCTCATCATCTGTGGGCGTTTTGGGAACGACAAGTTCGAGCATGTTGGAGCGCTGGAAGGGATCAATGCCCTTGTTGCGCAACAACCGGACAGCATCGAAATCGGAGGTGGGGGCCAGCTCGTGTTTGTGCGCGACGCGGCGCGCCATGCGCAATTGACGCCCGGTGAGGCCTTCGCGACGGATCGCATCAAGCTCGACAGCAACATTGCCTTTCTCTGCGGCCCCTTCTTTGGGGGCTTTCCGCGGCGGCTCCGCAGCTTTTCCCGTCTCTTGACCCGTCTGGGGCGCAAGCGGGCGCTCCGCAGGATTGGCCTTATCCGCACTCAGCCCGGGGGATGTCCGCTTGATGCGGAATTTTCTAGCTGTCGGTTTGGTAGTCATAAAGCTGTTTCGCTTCTTCCAGAGTGTCGAACATGTGCAGTTGCCCGCCAAGCAGTACGGCGGCGGATCTGGCAAATTTTTCAAGCGTCTTGGCCTGATGTGACACGATGATGATTGTTGTTGTGCGGAGCCGTTCCTGCAGAATTTCACCCGCTTTGCGGTTAAAGTCCACATCTGTTGTCCCGGGCATACCTTCGTCGATCAGGTACATGTCGAAATCGAGCGCCAGCATCAGCGCGAAAGAAAACCGGGATCGCATGCCCGCGGAATAGGTCCCCAGCGGCTGGTCAAAATACTCGCCCAAACCGCAAAGCCAGCGGCAAAAGCTTTCCACGTAATCGGGGTCGAGCCCGTAGAGGCGGGCAATATAACGGGAATTCTCCATCGCCGAGACCTTGGTCACCACGCCACCCATGAAGCCCAGCGGAAAGGAGATGTTGCATTCGCGCCGAATTTCTCCGTCGTCAGGTTTTTCAAGGCCTGCCATCATGTTGATCAGCGTCGTCTTGCCGGTGCCATTTGGCGCGAGGATGCCTAAAGAGTTGCCCAGTTCGACCTTGAACGAGACCTTGTCCAGGATCACCTTGTGTTGGGATCCCGTCCAAAAGGACTTCGATACATTCTCGAACGCCAGCATACCTGCTCCGGTTACGCGTTGACCCGGAAACGGGCCTGCCTGTCCTCGTTTAACAGAGGTTATTTACGGATTATCTACCGTGTTTGGCGATATTATGTCTTATTTTTAAACAAAAGTACAACGGCTACTCGGGTGTCGTGCCGTCAAATCGGGCGGAATTTGCGTTTTGTACAACCTTGGGTTTTGCGCTCTCCGCGGATAGGTTGTGTTTGCCTTCGGCCTGCAAATCTCGCGATGATGCAGAGGCGTCGCGCGTCAGGCATGATCCGGTCGATGTTGGTGGGGCGCCAACATCGGCGGATGCCATCGCCAAGGCACGGGTTCAGGCGATGGCTTGCCAGAGGCTACCGGCAATCACGGCGCCCACCAGGGCGAAGGACAGATAGGCCACGAACACGCGCGGCTTCACCAAAGCCCAGACCGCGATGGCGGCAGGGATGCAGCTCACACCACCGGCAATCACAAAGGACATTGCGGCCCCCGGCGCCATGCCCTGGGCCAGTAGCGCATCCACGAGCGGGACAGCGGCGTAGCCATTGAGATAGGCCGGCGCGCCGACGAAAGCGCCCATTAGAATTGGCCAGATACCGGTGCCGCCCAGCAGGCCCGCGATCATCTCGGCAGGGACATAGGCCAGCATCATCGCTTCGATCACATAGGCCAGCGTCAGCCACTTGATCAAGAAAAGCGCGTTTTCGAGCGCGGTGTCGCGAAAGGTGCCGCGCCGATCCGTCTCCTGCCAGAAGCGCCAGACCGGCGCACCGCTGAAGGGTTTTTTCACGCCGCAGCACCCGCCCACCGCCGGACGCTCGCGCAGCGGGTTGGTAAAGACCGGCGTGTGGGCAAAGAGCATGGTGCCAAACCCGCCCAGCATGCCCAAACCGATGGCGGCAAATGCCTTGGCGGTTGCGAATTCCCAGCCAAGCGTGCCGGACGTGATGGCAAACATCGCCGGGTCCATCAGCGGTGAGGCCAGCCAGAAGGCCATGACCGCGCCCAGGGGGGCACCAACCGCCAGGAGCGCCGCGATGAAGGGGATAACCTCGCAGCTGCAAAACGGTGACAGCCCCCCCAGAAGGGCGGCCATGATGATCATGCGCGCCTGATTGCCGGAAAATGCCTTGGCAATCAGCGTCTCAGCGCCCGACGCCTTGAGATAGGCGACCGCAAAGACGGCGAAGAGGATAAATGGCGCAGTATGCGCAAGCGCTTTTGCCGCAAAGATGACGGTCGGTGTGAACTGCGCCCAATCAAAAACCGCGATGAGCAAAAGCAATGCGGCCGTCGCGGCCCAGGCTCCGGGCTTTGGAAAGCGGCGCGGTGCGGGTTGCGACTGCGTTGTGTCAGCCATGGTGATGGTCCTCGCCCTTGGTCGCACTGTCCGCGCAACATTCGTTTAATAAAAACTCCGATAACGCTTGCACGTCGTCATAGGCCACGGCAGCACAGATGATGCTGCGCCCCTGTTTGGCCTGTGTCACCAGCCCGGCAGAGGCCAGTATTTTCATATGATGGGTCAGGGTCGAGCCGGTCACGCCAGTGCGCGCACCCAACTCCCCGATGCTCAGCCCTTCGGGGCCGGCTCTGACCAGAGTCCGCAGCACACTCAGCCTTTGTTCCGACCCAAGCGCCGCGAACTGGGCGGCGGCAACGGTCAGGTCCAGATTTTCCACAGAATTTATTTTCATGATTCTAGAAATATCGAATCTATGGCGCTGGCGCAAGAAATGTTTCGATGATTATCGAAATTAATTTTCAGATCAGTTTTATTACTTTCTAAGCAAACACTTAGGCATCCCCAAGGCGATGATGTGCCCGCCTTGATCGGCTGCTGCCACGGTTCACACCAGAGCAGTTCGTTGGTCAAAATCCGCTCAACGGGCCGCAATCCACCGACAACCTTTGCGAGAATCTGTGCTCGGTGTAGATTTTCAGCATTGTTTCAAAAAATGGTATTCCAATGGTCGCGCCAATTGAGCTTTTTCGATATTTTGTAGGGAGAGCGCCCAGACCGCGGCGGCAGGTCTTGCGATTTGTTCTCGCGGAACTCAATACCGATTTCACCCGTGAGGTTTTGGCGGCAGTGACCCTGCCGGATGCGAGGGTATCCGTTCGGACGCTGGCGCGCGCGCATCTGTCAGACAATGCCGCGACGGAGCGCTTGGACGACATCGAGCACAATTTCCCATTGCAGCGCTTCCTCGAAGCCTGGGAAAGCGAAACGCCGGCGACCCTGCAAGCGGCACTGGCCCTTGTGCAAACGATCTTTGACCGGCCTGTGACGGCGATCATCTCGGATCCTGAGTTCAATGCCGCGCGCGACACGCTGCGTGATCTTCTGATCGCGCTGAAGCTTGCGGTTCTGAAAGAAGCCCTGCCGATCCGGCGCACCTCTGACATGCTGAGGGCGGCTGAATTGCTGCTGAGACTGGTCGAGGATCCCGATAGTCTCGACCTTGATGAAACATCGGCGATCTTGAAGGCTGTCATTGCGCTGCCGCGCGAGCTGTTTCCGCCCGCAGATCCGGTGGAGTTGGACCCCGACACCGACCCGCCGGACGACGATCCAACGGATGACGACATGGCCGAACGTGCCAAACGCCTCGAATTCGCAGCGGTGGAGATTGTGAGCCTGTCGGGGTCCGGTATTGAGCGGATGCGCCGCAGCACCGGGTCATCGGATCCGCGCGCGCCCGGCGGTCCCGACGATTTGAGCGCACCGGGACGCACGGCCACGTCGGAGCCTGAAAGCACCACGATCACCGCGGCTCGTGCGGACGACGACGCAGATGATTTGCCTGATGAGGTTTCCTTTATTGGTATTTCAGAGACGGCGGTGGCACGCCTTTCATCGGACACGCGGGAGTTGCTGGATGACTTGGATCTGGACGTCACCGGCTTGCCCTATGACGAGGTTCTGGACCGGATTGAGGTAGAACACCAAATTGCAACGCTGAGGCTTGTGGGGACGGAGGCGGCGGAAACAGCCCAGCCGCGGTTGCGGACAGGAACGGCCGTCATGCCTGCTGCCGGGACGGCCAGCCCGCTTGTCCCGGGCATGGGCACAATTCTTGATCCGTCAAGCCTGCCGCCGACCACGGTTGGCCCGATCAAACCCATTGGTGTGGGCGATCTGCTGGTCACCCGGCAACAGATCAAGCGCTATGAGGCGGGCGAAATCTCGCATGTTGAAAATGTCCTGCAATCGGAATCCCGAAACCGCGAAACGCGACGGCTGCGCCGAACCGAGGAAACATTCGTTTTCGAGGAGGAGGAAGAGAAAGAGGAAGAACGCGACCTGCAGACCACCGAACGCCTGGAGATGCAGAGCGAGGTCCAGAACACGCTGCGCGAGGACAAGCAATTCAACATCGGGGGCTCGGTTTCAGCGGGATATGGCCCTTTTGTGCAGGTCGAGGTCTCCTCAGCCTATGAAACGGGCACCTCGCAGGAGCAGATCAACAAGCTGGCGACAAGCTATGCCAAGGAAGTGACCGAAAGGACCGCCTCCAAGGTTGCCCTCAGGACCCGCCGGGAACAGACGCGCAAGACCATCGAGGAATTCGAGGAAAAGAACCAGCACGGGTTTGATAACACCGACGGTACCGAGCATCTGTCGGGCATCTATCAGTGGCTGGACCGGGTCTATGAACTCCAGGTTTATAACTACGGGCTGCGGGTGCTCTTTGAATTCGTGGTCCCGGAACCCTCGGCCCTGCTGCTGCGCGCCATCGAACATCAGATCGGCAAGCCGGAAGGGCTGACCCCACCAACCAAACCCTCCTTCGGGCCCGGGCATCTGACCCGCACGAATTATGGCCAGTATGTCAGGCTCTATGAGGCCGAAGGGATCCAGCCGCCGCCGAAGTTTGCGACCCGGATCGGCAAGAGCTTCACCTTCACCTCGCAAAGCGGGGAGCCCGAAGACAACACGTCAGAGGCGCTGTTGAACGTTCCGGAGGGGTTCAAGGCGACCTCCTGCAGCGCTTCAATACTGCTTTATGGCAATACCAATCAGACGCGGCGGGCCTATGTCTCGGTGGGCTCGAATTCATTGTTCCAAAAGAAGCGCGCCGATGGGTCGGCGCTGCCGGATACAAGCGATTACCACGATACGCTGCCGGAAATCGCGGGGGAGGTGCCGGTCGCGTTTTATGCGGTCAACGTGCTCAATTGCACCGCCACGGTGACCATCCATTGTGTCCATACCCAGACCGCATTTGAGAAGTGGCAGGTCGAGACCTATGATGCCTTGCTGCGCGGCTATGAGGCACAACGCGCGCGCTATGAGGAAAAGCTGGCGATCCTGAAGGCGGAACGCGCAAGTGCGGGGCCTGAGGGTCGGAACCCCGGCCAAAATCGCTTGATCGAGCGGCGCGAAATCAAACGTCTTGCGATTGCGATGATGACCGGGCAGCATTTTGCAAAGACCGGGGTGCACCTGTCACCGCAGGCCGCGGAGTTCAATTTTGACGCTGCCGAACGTGCGGGCGTTTACGCCGGGTTCTGGGAGAAGGCCATTCAGTGGAACGAGCTGCAATGGGAGCTGCTGCCCTATTTCTGGACCTCCCGGGACACCTGGGCGCGTATGCTCTACGAAGACAGCGATCCGCTGCATGCCGAGTTCATAAGCGCGGGCGCGGCCATGGTGCGCTTTGCCGTTTCTCCCGGATATGAGGCCGCCGTGCTACATTTCCTGGAAACGGGTGGTGTGTGGGAGGGGGGCGATGAGCCCAGCGTCACATCGGAGGAATACGCGGCCATGCTCGATGAGGTTGAGGCCGCGCGAAACAGGGAAACCAGTGAATCGCCCTT
Organism: uncultured Roseobacter sp.; assembly: GCF_947499265.1. GTDB lineage: Bacteria > Pseudomonadota > Alphaproteobacteria > Rhodobacterales > Rhodobacteraceae > Roseobacter. Next base: position 100,373 of record NZ_CANMNK010000002.1, read on the forward strand.
GGAAACGCCGGAAGGTGCTGGAGAGATTGCCGTTGGCGACCCCTGGGAAATCCGCGTGCCCACGACCTTGGTCAAGCTGCGCCAGGACAATGCCCTGCCGGAGTGGGCCAAGGATGAGGATGGCCGCTGGCATCCGGTCGACCCCCTTGACCCGTAACCGGCACCAAGCGGACCGGAACGCCGGGCAATGTGAAAAGGACGGAAGGTGTCGGATGCATCGCCTGGGGTGTTGAGATGCGATTGCCGCTGATCCTTGCCGGTCCGATTGTCCGGCGTGCCACGCCTGAAAAGGTCTGGGTGTGGCTGGCAACCCGCGAATTGCTTGATCCACCGCATCTGATGCTCTTTACCAATGGGAATTCGCCGTCCTCTCCGGGGCCGGTAAAGGCCAGCATCGAATACTACCCGGTCGCCGTGGCCGATAATCTGTGGATCTACATGTTATGCGCGATCCCGGAGACACCGCTGGACCGGGGCAGAACCTATTTTTACGATGTTCGCCTCAATGGTACGCGGCCGCTGTTCAAATCCGACGACTATCGGCAGTTTCTGCTGAAAGGCAATCGGCTGCCGACCTTCATGCTGGGCGCCAGAGGCAACAACAACCTGCATGCGCTTTATGGGTCCTGCCGAAAGCTTCACGGGCCAAATCCCGACATGATGAAAGCCGCCGAGGAGATTCTGCAAAACGCCTCAGACGACAATCGGCCGCAGTATTTCTTTATGGGGGGGGATCAGGTCTATGCCGACGATGTCGACAACCAGCTGTTGACCCTGACCCGCCCGCTGCGCGATGCCTTATATGGGGGCAAGCGCGAAACAATTCCGGGGCTCAGCCCGGCCGTGCTCGGCGACACGATCGACCGCTCGGAATTTCTCGAATCCTTTTTCACCTCAACCCATATGCCGCATCATCTGCTGACCTTCGCGGAATATGCCGCAACCTACATCATGGCGTGGAATGGGGATCTTTGGGACCCGCTTCTCAAGGCGGGTCGGTTTTCAGATCTGGGCAGCGCGGATTTCTCGAACCGGATCATCGGCCAGAGAGTCCTTGATGGGGCGCAGGGTGCAAAAAGTGCCCGGCGGGTGCTGGCAAACACGATCTGCTATATGATCTTTGACGATCACGAGGTGACGGACGACTGGTTTCTCAACCCGGAATGGCAGCTGAACGCGACGAAATTCGACTCCGGGCTGCGCATCCTCACCAATGGCATGGCCGCCTATTGGGCCTTCCAGGGGTGGGGCAATGAACCGGCGGCCTTTGACGAGACCTACCGCGCGACAATAGGGGGATTTGCGGAATCGCGTGGCAAGGGCACCCAAAACGCGTGGTCGGCCCTTATCAAGACCGATTGGTCCTTCGTGGCACCAACGTCACCGCCTGCTGTGTTTCTGGATACGCGGACCAAACGCGAGGCATCCCCGACGGTCTCGGATATTGACCGGGTCGGCACCCGTGTGATTGAGGGGATATCGTTGTCGACCCGTCGCAACAAAGAGGCGCCCCGCCTTCTGGACGGGGACGAACGCGCCCGGCTCAGCGGATTGATTGCAAAGCACGCCACCTCGGGTGATCCGCTCATCATCGTCGCTGCGGCCCCGATTTTTGGCTTCCCGCCGATGGAATGGGTTCAGCGTAAGATCGGCGGCGTGTCGGCAACCACAGCAGATCTGGAAGGCTGGTCCAGTAATCCGCGCAATTTCATCGATGCTTTCGATCTCTTTCTGGACGCGGGGTCCAGCCCGCTGATCGTTTTGTCAGGGGATGTGCATTACGGTTTCGAGGTGGTCGGACGCATTTCCACAACCAGCCACTCCGTGCCATTTCTGCAGCTTTGTTCCAGCGCAATGAAGAATGAGGTCATCGGCGTGGACAAGTTCTTTTTCAGGATCATCAGCCTTTTCGGGGAGTCCGTCGCCGCTTTCGGTTTCTGGGACCTCAAGGAAAACGGCAAGACCGACGGTCCGATTGCCTATACAGCCACGAACGACAACGCGAACGACTTTTTCAACCGAAGATATAAGTCCTCGCCCTACTATCTGATGCAAACCCAGTTCATCAAACGGTCGGGGCGGCGCTCGGTGAAACAGCTGATCGAGCGGCAGAATAATTTGGGCGAGCTGGTGGTCCGGGGTCAGCAGGTATCGCATCGACACTGGTACCCGGCGTCATCAAGCGGGTTCTCTGCGCGGTCGTTCAAGAACTGGAACACCGGCAGTTGGCCCATTGCTGACATGGTCGGCGCGATCAAATCAATCTTTGGAAGATGACATCGAGGATAGATTTTCTGGATCTCCTTGGCTCTGTGCCTCACTTTGTTGAACGGAGGTCACGTGCGGTCCTTTCGTGATTGTCTTGCCCGCCGTCTCCATCAAAAAAGATCTCGGTCGACCAATGCGAAACAGCAGGTGGCAGCGTTTTGGCCGCAAGAAGATGCCCGTACCCTGAAATTCGTGTAGGATGCAAAAGCATATCGCGGTTCGCAGCCCGTAAGACAGCAAGTTGATTTGTATGATTTGGGACAAATGTGTTTGTATTTCGGACAATCTGATTTCGGTGAGTTGAGTCCTGCCCATCGACAAAGCACTTTGTTTGACAAGGTTTGACGTCGCATCTTTTTCTGAGTGTCGCAATCTTCGGCGCCTAAGTGATCGGTCAAAAAAATATTGGGAGGTGCCACTTATGGTCGTCGCTTCTGAACCCGTCAGGGCGCCGCTGAAGCCAAGGGCTGATCACAAGCACCCCGCGTCGCGGTCACGTGGCGAAGAGCCTTCGGAGCTTGTCTCTCGACCAACTTCGCGGCTCGCGGGCTATCAGGATGCCGCAGACACGACCACCGAGGTGCAAGAGCTGGCCGCATTGCAACGCCGCGCAACCAGTGCTGCGCTTGCGCCAGCGACGGCAGATTTTCAGCGCCACGCTCCTGATCGAGAGCAGGAGGAAGGCGACCTTCTGCAATCGGAGCCCAGCCCAAGCAGCGTTAAGTCGCACGCCTCGGGTGGGATGGAAACGGGCCTTGCTGGCGAAGCGACCAGCCCATGGCGCAGCCCGGGCGAAACGGTTCATCAACTGCGCCGCGCGGCCTTCTCTGCTGCGCTTTGGCCCGCGGTGCAGCCCTTTAACGCCGCGAACCGCCCCGATCACCTAACGGCTTTGCGCGGGTCGTCGATCCTGACACAGCGCAAATCCGTGGATGTGCTGCAGCGGGACGAGGATGGCGACGGCGTTAGCTGGGGGGCTCTGGGCAAATTCCTCGGGGATGTCCGCAAATACGGAGCCCTTGCCGCGGGTAGCAAATTGGTGGGCATGACCTTTGCAAGCCTGACGGCGCTGGCCCTGGCGATTGAAACAGCGATCTGGGGCATAAATAACTACTTCGGCGAGGGGCCTGCCGGAGAGAACACGATCATACCGGCGATCATAGGATTTGCGGCCCAGCTGTCCTATTTCATGAAAAACGCCCGGGTGGCGTATAGATCGAAGGGCATGGTAACCCGGAAAAAGGCACGGCTCCGGCAACTGGCCCAAAGCTACAATACCGCGCTTTTGAACCATCTCCATAATCGCGCCGATCTGGCCATCGCATCCGATATCCGCGATGAGGGTCAGAGGGTCTATGCAGAGCTTGTCGAAGTAATGAAAACGGAGAAAGCCGGGATAGCTTCTATCATTTCAAGCGGGGCGGGCCTGCTGCTTGCAAACGCAGCCGTTTTCGCTTTCCCACTTGAACATGATAGTTGGCGCACAAGTTTTGGCCCGGATTTTTCGACGCTGCTTGCGCTGCTGACGGTATTCGCGCCGCTTGTTCAAAAGGCTGTCGATGGTTGGGCTGGCAGATCATCGGCACTGCCGCCAAATCCCTTTGAGGCAAGCATCAGTTCGGCGCGCGCCGCCCTGAACCCGCCTGCGCCATTGCCGGACAGCGATGATAGCAGTTCCGGTGGGGCTTCGAGTAGTGACATGAATTACTATAGTTTTTCGAGCGACAACGGTGGCTCAGGCAGCGAAGGGGCCAGCGAAAATGGCTCCGAAAGCGATTTTGAGAGCGCGTCCAGCGCCAGCGGCAGTTATTATAGCGCTTCGGGCGTCGGTGGCGACGACCAAAGCGCTTCAGAAAGCGGTGCCAGTTTACGCAGTTCGTCAGGCAGTGAGGGTAGCTATGCAAGTGCTATGGGCAGCGAGAGCAGCAGCGATGCGTCGTCAGAGCCGAAAAGCTGGTCGTGGCAGGTTGTTGGAGGGGCTCTTTCGTATGTTTCAAGCTACTTCACCAGCCCAGCAAGCGAACCGGTAGAAGACAGTCCGGTTTGACCGCCCCCGATTTGTGGGGGACTGATTTTTCCAGCGCTACCTGAAAGTTTCCCCCGTTTTTTTCCCGTGAGGTAGTTTCGGCGGGTTACCAAAGCCGTTTGGTTTTGGGCCCCTAACGACGACCTCTAAAATTGGGCACCTTTGAGTAAGTGACCAAATTCAGGGGAACTGCATGGGCATATTCGAGTGCATCATCGTCCGAGGACAACTTGTTGCCTGAACTCAACCAAATGCGAAAACAGAGGGGCGCGCTACCCCTCCAGCGCCTTAATCATCTCTACCCGCGTGGCATGCCGTCCCCCCTCGAAGCGGGCGGCCAGGAAGGCATCCACGATGTCCAGCGCCAGCCCTTCGCCCACCACGCGCGCGCCCAGTGAGAGCATGTTGGCATCATTGTGCTCGCGGATCATACGGGCCGAGAATGTATCGGTGCAGACACCGCAACGGATGCCGTTCACCTTGTTTGCCGCCATCATGATGCCCTGGCCGGTGCCGCACAGGATGATGCCAAGCTGGCAGTCGCCGGAGGCAACGCGCTGCGCCGCGGCCTCGCCATGCTTGGGATAATGCGTGCTCTCCGCCGTTGTCGGCCCGATATCGACCACTTCCCAACCCTTCGCCGCAATATGAGCAGCAACGGCCTGCCTGTGCCGAATGGCGGCGTGATCGCTGGAAAGTACAATGCGTTTGCTGGCTGTCATGGAGAAGTCGCCCCGGCTCTGCTGCTTATTTGTGGTTCACGCACCGAGCTATAACACCTCCCTGGTGACAACCAAGCCCCGTATTGATGGTCTCCCTCCAAAGCCAACGTCCACTTGGGCTGACCGACTGCAACCCACTAAAGCCGCGAGAGAGCGGCAAAGGACCAACAAGTATGGCCTGCTGAAGGCGTGTCTGCTTTGCAGGTCCAAGACGAAGGGTCACCAAAACCTGCAGGTCTTTTCTTTCAGTATCAAACCTTTAAGATCTGTGATCGGCAGGGGATCACGAAGGAGGCGGGTGCGACACAGATGTACGATCCAAAGGGAAACGGCAAAGAGCGCACGATCGACACGGTGCAATTTCTTGAGGTTGAACCGCCCCTGCATCTCCGGAGCGTCGTGCATCGGTTCCTCGACCTGAAGACCCAAGCGCCTTTGGAGGAAGACTATCGGTTTCATGCCCTGCCGGATGCCTGCACCTATGTGATCTTGGATCAGCTCAATCCGAAAGTTGCCGGGGTCACGCGGCTCCGTGCCTCTTCAAAGGAACTCAATCTGGGTAGGAGTTTTCACTTCATCAATATTCGGTTTCTCCCGGGCGTTTGGCAGGGAGACCGCGCGCAGGTGTCTCATGGCTTGGTGGAAGAGGCCTATTCCGGCGATCTGCCCCTGATCGCGCTCAACCAATCCCTTTTGGGGCAGGATTTCGAGGCGCTCCAATCCACGCTCATTCATTTTGTGGAGGATCTGCTCGCACGCGAAATCGTGATCGCCAACCCGGTTACGGAGAAAATATTCAGGCAGATGGATGAAATTCATTCGGTTGCCGATATGGCCGCTGCGGTGGGTTTGTCACCGCGCCAATTGCAACGGGTGCTGAAAAACACGACGGGTTTTGCGCCGCATGATTTTCTCAAGGTCCTTCGCTTGCAGCAATCTTTGCTTGGCGAGCCCTCCCTGTCTTACGCGGATCAGTCCCATTTCATCCACTCTTTCCGGAAGGCGACGGGATACACCCCGGCAAGATACTCCAAGAAGTTCGATGTCTGATATCTACAATACGGGCCCGGATCGGCTTGGTAGATCATCGGCATTGGCGACAAAAACAGGAGTTGGAAAAATGTCGAAGATGAACGCGGTTGGATGGTTTGACATCTATGTGGACGAATTGGACCGGGCGGTTACGTTTTATGAAACTGTGCTGGGATGCAAATGTGAACCCATTGGCGATCCCACTGGCGAAAACCAGATGATGAGCTTTCCTGCGGATATGAGCGCCTATGGCGCTGGCGGCGCCCTGTCCAAATCGGCGCATGCTTCGCCCGGGGTTGGCGGCACCGTGGTGTATTTTTCTGCCGAAGATTGCGCCGTTGAAGAGGCGCGCGTTGAAGCGGCGGGCGGCAAAGTCGCAAGGCCGAAGTTTTCGATTGGCGAGTTTGGGTGGGTCTCCCTGTGTCTGGACACGGAAGGAAACATGTTTGGCATCAGCTCAATGAAATGAGGTTTTTCATTGGCTTGCAGCGGATAAACAGCTTCGGATGCATCCATTAAACGCATGGGCGGCCTCGTGGCGTGCCCATGCGCTTTGATTTGGTACTCCAATCTACCGCAAGCGACCAAAACGCGTGATCACCTTTCAGAAAACAACAGAAGTGATCCGAAGCAGCTTGCCGAGCGCGCCCAAAATTGAAACTAAAGACTGGATGTAACACAAGGGGCGTCTTGAGAGTCGGGTGTGATGGAAGATTTGGAAACACTGAAATCTGGAATGCTTGCCTGCACCCTTTGCCAGGACCTGCCGCTTGGCCCCAATCCGATTTTTCAGCTGGACCAGGATGCCAGGATCTTGATCGTCGGACAGGCGCCCGGCCGCATTACGCACCATAAAGGACGCCCGTTTGACGATCCTTCGGGAGACCGCCTGCGCGATTGGTTGGGGATCGATCGGACGACGTTTTATTCGGATCCCAGAGTTGGCATCTTCCCGATGGGGTTGTGTTTTCCAGGCGGCGGAGCTGGCGGGGATAATCCACCGCCCAAAGTCTGCGCAACCACATGGCGCCAACCCGTTATGGACAGGCTTGAAAAGGTTGAACTGACTTTGGTTCTGGGCGCCTATGCAATCGCCTGGCACCTACCCGATCTCAAAGGTAAATCGGTTGTCGAGGCGGTCAGGCGCGCTGCGGAGGGAAAAGACAGCGTTTTTGTGCTGCCGCATCCCAGCCCTCGAAACAACCGGTGGCTCAAGCAGAACCCCTGGTTTGAGCAGGACGTGCTGCCACGGCTGAGCGCCCGGGTGGCAGAGGTATTGAGATGACAGAAATCACGCCGCTCGATCAGGCCCATGCCGGGATGGAGGTCGCGCCAGAGGATGATGCAGCCCGGCTGCGGTTTTTCGAGAGGCTGGCGGAAAGTGAGCTGTTTCTGATGTTGGCAGAAGACGCCTCAGACGACGATCAGATCACGCCCGAAGTCTTTGATCTGGGCGACGCGCGTTACGTGCTGGTCTTTGACCGCGAAGAACGGCTGTCGCGTTTTGTGGGCCAACCGACGCCCTATGTTGCCCTTTCGGGGCGTGTCATCGCCGGCATGCTTGCGGGGCAAGGCATTGGGCTTGGGGTGAACCTCGACGTGGCACCGTCCGCGATCCTGCTGCCCGACACGGCCGTTGCCTGGCTGAAAGACACGCTGGATCACACGCCCGATGAAGTGGCCGCGCATATTGCAGAAGTCTTTCCGCCCGTAGGCCTGCCGGAAAGCCTGATCTCGGCCCTCGATGGCAAGCTGGCGACTGCCATGGGGTTGGCGCATTGCGCGTATCTGGTTGGCATCGCATATGACAGCGGTTCGCGCGGTCACCTGCTGGCCTTCGTCGGCGCCGTCCCGGAAGCGCAGGAGGCCCTGGCGAAAGCGGCGGCAGAAGCGCTGACGTTTTCAGGTATTGAAGCCGGGGCCATGGATGTGGGCTTTTTCCGTGCCTCTGATCCGCTGACGGCCAGCATGGAGAGGGTCGGTCTGCGGTTCGATCTGCCACAAGCACAGGAGCCCGTGCTGCAGCCGGTTATCGCGCCGGGATCGGACCCGGACAAGCCGCCCCGTCTGCGATAACCCCACTGCCCGAAAATCACGGGTGATCACGCGGAGCCTGCCGATTTTCACAAGGCCGCGAGAGCATGCTTCAATGGGTGCACAGGGCGGCTGTTGCACCCTAAGTGTTGGGGGCAAGAGAAACCGCCACATAGCGTGCCTAAGAAAATTGGAGTTTTAAATGAACCGCTTCCCTCTGAAAATCGCCGGTGTTGCCATTGCCCTGACCATGGCGTCGCAAGCCTGGGCAGGTGACCAATACGTCGATCCCACCGGCTTTGCCGTATCCGGCTATGATGTGGTTGCTTATTTTGACCTGGAGCAGAACCCGGTCGGCTCTGCACAGCCTGCTGCGGTGCCAGGTGACAAGGACATCACCGCCACCTACAATGGCGCAACTTTTGCGTTCTCGACCGAAGCCAACAAGGCGGAATTTGAGGCCGACCCGGAGAAATATCTGCCACAATACGATGGTCACTGTGCCTACGGCGTGGCCAAGGGTGGTAAAGTCCCCGGTAACCCGAACTTGTGGCGGATCCTTGATGGCAAGCTTTACCTCAACATCACCGAAAATGTGGTGGGGTTCTGGGAGGAAGACATTCCGGGCAACATCCAGCTGTCTGAAGCCAATTGGGTCAACATCGAAGCGGACCCTGCTTCCGACCGCCCAATTCCGCAGTTCGAAAGCTCTGCCCCGGTTGAATGACAATGATTGAGAAGGAGATGCCTTCTCGCTCTGCAAAGGCTCCGGCGCGCTTGTCGCGGCGGGGCTTTTTGCTGCTGGGGGGCATCTGTGCCGTGACGGTTGGTGCCGGGGCGGCGCGCTGGTTCAACATCTGGGCGGAGACCGGAGAAGGTGCGCTCAGCGCGCCGGAGGCGCATGAGGCTGCGGTGTCAGGTGCAATCCTGCTGATCGACATCAGACGCCCTGACGAATGGGCGCTGACCGGCGTGGGGGAGGGAGCCGTCCCCATCGACATGCGCAACAAGGACTTCATCGCCGATGTCAGCGGACGGGTGGACGGTGACCACGCGCGCCCCATTGCGCTGATCTGCGCACGGGGCGTCCGGTCGCGGCGCCTCGGGGCCCGGTTAGCTGAGGCGGGCTTCACCGGTATCATCGATGTGCCCGAAGGGATGTTGGGCTCGGGCGCCGGTCCGGGCTGGATCAAGCGCGGTCTGCCGCTGCACAAGGAGAGCTGACGTGAACCGATTTTTGGCGTTTTTTGCCGCTGCGATGATCAACGCGGCGGGCGCTGCGCAGGCCGGGTGCGGCGAGAGCGCCGACGCCTGCGCGGTCGATTTGGGCACCTACCACGCGCGCGTGCCGGATGGTCCGGTCAAAGGGGCGATCCTCTATCTTCATGGGTTTGGTGGTACGGGCAATGGCGCGTTGCGCCCCAACGATTGGGTCGATACCGCGCTCGACCGCGGCTATGTGCTGATTGCACCGGATGGCCTGCCCTACGCCGAAGGCCGGGGGCGCGGGTGGTCTTTCATCCCGGGGCGCCCGAAACTGCGCGACGAGCCTGCGTTTCTGAGTGCGGTGCGCGACGATGCCGCCGCACGGTTTGGGTTCTCTGCGGATCAGGTGATCCTCAGTGGTTTTTCCATCGGCGGGTCGATGACCTCTTATCTGGCCTGTGGCAGGCCAGAAAGCTTCGCCGCCTATGCACCTGTTGCGGGCGGGTTCTGGCGACCACACCCGACCGATTGTGCGGGACCTGTGCGGTTGCTGCACACGCATGGATGGACGGACAGCACGGTGCCTTTGGAGGGCCGTGTGCTGCGGGGTGACGATGCGACCGATCCGCAGGCGCTGATGCAGGGCGACATCTTCTACACCCTTCGGATGTGGCGCGAGGTGAACGCGTGTCACCAGCTTCGCGCGGACCGTTATGTCACCAAAGGTGACTTCATGCGCCGGGCCTGGGATCGTTGCAGCGAAGGGTCGGCCCTGGAGTTCGCATTGTTTCCCGGCGGGCATGTGGTGCCGGAGGGTTGGGCGGATATGATGCTGGACTGGTATGAGGGGCTCTGACCAAGCGCCATCTTTGGCGCCGGAGGGTTATTCAGCCGGAAACCGGGATGCGTTCAACAAATCGCGCAGGCGTGACCGTTCCACGCGCGCGCGCGCGACGATGGCCGGTTCACGAATGGTATTGGGGCTTTGCATGCGCAGACCACCGGGCAGGGACCGCGACAGCGGCACAGCACTCAGCGCCGAAAGGGGTACCGCGAGGCACAGGCTGATAACAATCGGGATCAGCCAGTAAGACACCAGACCTGCCGCCAGCCCGCTCAGCAACAGCAGGCCAAGGGTCGTCTCAGCCCAATGAAACCGGACCAATGTGCCGAGCGGATAGGTCCGCGCATGCCGCGATTGCGCCACCCAGGCATCGGATCGTCCGAGCAGTGCCCGCAGCACTGCGCGTGTTTGTTGGATCATCAGGATGGGGGCGTAGGCGATCGACAGAATGATCTCGACCACAAATGCCATCAGGAAGGCGCCGCGCCCGCCATAGACCCGTGTTGCCTTGGGATGCAGCGCAATGATCCCTGCGCCCACCATCTTGGGGGTCAGCAACATCGCGTACATGATGATCAGGAACACGGCGGAATCGATATGGCTCATCTCGGGCGGCCAGTCCGGGAACAGCGGATTGGTCTCGTTGAAATAACGCACCACATTCGTTTCGGAATCCACGCCCAGCAGGGCCCAGACGACCAGCAGGAAGAACCACGCGGGCGACAGCAGGTAGCTGACGGCGCCGTGGAAGAGGTGGTAGCGCGAGACAGGATGCAGCCCGGCAGTGCGCAGGAGGCGCAGGTGCTGCAGGTTGCCCCGACACCAGCGTTGGTCGCGCAGGACATAATCGATCAGCGTGCCCGGGGTTTCCTCGAAACTGCCGGTGACGCGTGGCAGGAAGCGGACGCACCAGCCTGCGCGGCGCAAAAGCCCGGCCTCGACAAAGTCATGGCTCAGGATCAGTTCCGCCTTGCCCTTGCGGCCCTGCAGATAGGGCAGGCCAGCGGATGCGGCGAAGGCCTTTGTCCGGATGATCGCATTGTGACCCCAGTAGTTGCCCTCGCTGCGCGCCCAATTGGCCAGACCTTCGGCCAGCAACCAGCCATAGGCAATATTGGAGAATTGCTGCAACCGGGCAAACACCGTCTCCGCCCCGATCAGCATCGGGAAGGTCTGGATCAGGCCGGCGCGCGGATCGACGCTCAACTCGTCGGCCAACCGGTCAATGGCCCGCCCGGTCATCAGGCTGTCGGCATCCAGTACCAGCATGGCCTCATAGGCCGCGCCCCAACCCGTGATCCAATCGACCAGATTGCCAACCTTCTTGTCGGAATTGGTCTCCCGTCGGCGGTAGTGGACGGCAAAACCTGCGGGCGCGGAGGCCTCCAGGGCGGCAAAGGCGCGCAGCTCATCCTCCGCGATCATGTCGTCGCGGGTGTCGGACAGCACAAAGAGCGTATAGCGGTGCGGACCGCCGCGGCGCGCCAGATCATCCAGCATCGCGGTGGCGTTGCCAAAGACGTCACAGGGAACTTCGTTATAGATCGGCACCAAGAGAGCCACATCCATCGGTACGACTTCGGACCGTCGGCGGGTCTGCGCCGTCTCGCGCGCCAAGAGGCCCGCGATGGCCACCCCAACCGTGCTGACCGACAGGGTGACCCAGATGAAAGTGATGCCAATCAGGGTCAAAAGCACCCATTCGAGCCCGGTCATGCCCATTTCGGCCAACCATCCGTGCATGCCGGAGACCAGAAGCAGCGTTGCGATCAGCGCAGGCACAAACAGCGCCACACGCCAGCCAAAGGCATGCTCGGACATGCGCGAGGGGTTGTCTTCCGGACAGGCGGACAGGTCCTGCACCCGCATGCTCAAGGGCGCGCGGGGCGGCATGGTCATGGCGACCGTGTCTATGTTGTCCGAACTATCCTTCACCCAGTTGTCCACCTATATAGCCAAACTTCGCTCAGAGGCGCGCCATCCAGACGCAGTTGCGCGCGGAATTCGATGTAACGGGCGTCCTCTGGTTTGAATGTAAACGCCAGTCGCGGCCCATTGGTTTCAGGGTTTCTTTGCAGCAGGCCGGGCGTGAGCGAACCGCCGCTGCCGCGCAGGACGATATCCAGCCGATTGAGGTCTTCGGGCACCAGCGCACCGTCTTCGAAATCGATTGTGACGATCTTGCCGCCCTCGGGGCGTCCACCAATGGCCGTGCTGAGCACACGCAGGGGCATATCGCGCTTGGGCGCCGGATCTTCGCCCCAATCGAGCAAATAGCTCATCTTGTGGCTTTGGCCCGCCAATATTGGCTCCGATGGGCGCCAGTAGGCCACGATGTTGTCGTAGATTTCCAGATCCGCCGGGATTTCGACCAGTGTCACCGAGCCTTGCCCCCAGTCCTCCTGCGGGGTGATCCAGGCGGCGGGCCGCGAGTGATAAAGCGCCTCCAGATCGGCGTAATCGCTGAACTTGCGTGGCCGCTGCATCAGGCCGAAGCCACGCGGGTTGGTGTCGGAGAACGCGCTGATCTGAAGCGTCAGCGGATTGGCCAGCGGGCGCCAGATCACCTCGCCGGCGCCATTGTGGATCAGCAGGCCATCATTGTCGTGCACGGCGGGGCGAAAATCGTCAAACCGATGGCGCATGGTTTCGTCAAACAGAAACATCGAGGTCAGCGGCGCGATCCCCACATGGGTCATGTCCGCGCGGGCAAAAACCTCGGCAGAGACGGACATGCGCAGCGTATCGCCATGGGCGATGTCGAAGCGGTAGGCACCCGTACAGCTGGGGCTGTCCAAAAGCGCGTGCAGCACAACGGAGCCAGCGCCGGGCTGAGGTGTTTCCATCCAGAAGGCGGTGAAATCGGGGAATTCCTCCCCCATCGGATCGCCGGTCTTGAGCGCGAGGCCGCGGGCGGAGAGGCCGTAGGTCTCGCCGGTGCCGATGCCGCGGAAATAGCTGGCGCCCTGAAATACTGCGTATTCCTGAAAGATGCCCGCCTGTTTCAGTTCGGCACGCAGGCGCAGGCCGGAATATCCCAGTATGGCATCGATCTCGACTTCGGGGAATTTGTCGGTGGAGTCGAAAACCCCCATGTCAAAGGCGAGCGGCCGGGCAGCGCCATTTTCCACCACATTGATTTCCACCGCCTGCGGGAAATAGAGGCCGGGCGGGAAGACATCAACGCGTTGTGGTTTGTCTGATCCTTGCCACAGGGCATTGCGACCGTCGAACCAGATCTTGCGGTACTGGTCATAGCTCAGGTTGCGCCAGCTTTCCGGGATCAGTGGACGTGGCGTGTAATCGGTCGCCGCCAGTTCCATGGCCCGCGTGCGCACGGTGTCCGCGTCAAAGGGTTGTGCATCGCCCAGCTGCAGGCCGGGTTCCTTGGTAAACCCGGCTGAGGGAACAGCGGCAAGCGCTGCGAGGGATTTCAGAACATCACGACGAAGCATCAGTGCACCGCTTTCTTGCGCCAGGGTTGCGACTTGTACCAACCCGCGCCATAGGCCGTCAGGACCAGCACGCCCATGCCCGCGAAGTTGATTGCAACCACGGTCCAGGTATCCCGCCCGATATTGTCCATCACGAAACCACTGACGCGCGCGGTGAACATGCTGACGATGAAAACGGCGAGCGATTGTTGGCCAACCTTGAGGATGATCGCCAGAATATTCTGCCAGGTCCGCGCCAGAAAGCTGGTGCCATGCGCGAGCAATCTTGCGCCTTTGTCTCCTGCGGCAACCCAGCAGAGATAGGCCAGCGCGAGAAAATGCACATAGCGCAGCAGGCCGAAATCGGACTTGGTGATCCAGACTTTGTTGGCAATGCGCCAGTCGCGCGCCCATTCAAAACCGAACTCGCGCACACCGATATTGGAGAGCGGAACAATGATCAGCACAACGGCCATCGCCAGACCGATCAGCATCGGCGTGACGGGCGGCTTGGGCAACCATCCCCGCATGAAGGCAAAGCCGGTGAAGAAGACCAGCTGCCAGCCGAATGGATTGAAGAACCACTTGCGGTCAGACCAGGGTTCGGCGGGCAGGCCCAGGTGATAATTTTCGAGACCGACCTTCGCCAGCACGAGGTTCTGCGCAAAGAGCCAGACACCCGCCACAAAGAGCGCCACAAGACCCAGATGGACGCGAGAGAGCGCCATGATCAGCGGCATCATCAGCAGCACAACCATATACATCGGCAGGATGTCGAAATAATTAGGCACATAGGTCAATGTCAGCAGCCCCACGAGCGGCGGTCCCGGCTCGTTAAAGAACTTCCACAGGTTCAGAGAGCCGATATAGACCTTGTCGTATGCCCCTGTCATGTCGATGGCGGCAAGCAGCGTGGCCACGGCAAAAAACAGCCCAATATGCGCCCAATAGACCTGCCAGACGCGGAAGCTGACCCGCGCCGTTCCCAGTCGCCAGCCAACCGTGTCATAGGCCCTGCCGAAGGCAATCGCCGAGGCCATGCCGGAACAGAAAACGAAAATCTCCGTGGCGTCCGAAAACCCCCAGCGCGCCGGGATCCAGGAGGTAAAGAAATTGCCCGGCGTATGGGCGAACAGAATGATGAACATCGCGATGCCCCGGAAGAAATCCAGACGCACATCACGTTGCTTTGCCATAGGCGCCGCTTGCGCCGCAGAAGCGGCAGCGGTAGGCGTTATTTGTGTTGGGTCGGCAAGTGTCATGGCCGGTCTTTATGCGTTGTCAAAAGAAATGTCATTATGCGGGGTATGCTATTGTGCGGGGATCCGCCGGGCCTCGTGAATGGTGGCCAGACGTGTTGTGGTAAAACGATCTTCGCGGCCGGCGCGGCGTGCCAGACGGTCCAATATGACCGCCTCAGCCTGTTCGTAACGTCCTGCGCGCAATCCTGCGTCAATCGTGATCCGTTCAAAAACGTCGCGCTGGGCATGGCTGCCCCCGATTGTCTGCATGGCCGGTCGCGCAGCGGTCAGATCAGCAAAGGCGGCATCGTAACGCCCTTCGGCAAAGGCATTCAGGCCGGAGAGCGCGGAGCAACCCGGATCGGCATAGCGCTGCGGTATTTCGCCGGACGTCGCCGCATCCCGCGCGAAACGGCGCGTCATGGCCGCCTTGGCGTCCGGGCGGTCTGCGCCGGTCAGGGCCAGCATGTAGTGCAGATCGGCAAAGACGACGCAGCCATCGTCGGTGCGGTTCTGCGCTAAGTCTGCCAGCTCTTCCCAGCGCGGGCCAACATCCACACCCTCCAGCTCCAGCCGGATCAGCAGCGATGTGGCGTTTGAGATGTCGCGGTAGTCGTCGGTCTTGTCCGCTCGGATCTGCGCGTCATAAAGGCCCAGGGCGACATCCAGTTGACCACGGTCCATATGCAACAGTGCCTTGTGCCACCAGACGTGATACCGGAAGTTATTGCAATGATCCCAGGCACTTGTGTGGCTTTCAATCAGGTCTATTCCGAGGTCGGGGCGGGCGGTCATGTCATAGACATGGGTGATGGCATGCAGACCCCAGGCGTCGTCGGGCGCCAGCAGCAGACCCTCGCGCCCGGCGGCCTCCGCCTGATCATAGGCGCCGGTTTCCTCCAGTGCAAAGGCGTGACACCCCAAGACATATCCGCGACAGGCATGGTCGTCGCCATGCGCCGCCAGCACCCGTTCGATGGAAGAGCGCATGCCGCTGGCATCCCCCAGAATGAACCGGATGGCATGGCTAACCTTGGCGGAAAGCGTGTCTTCGGGATGCCGCGTCAATACGCCTTCCATGGCGGCCACCGCTTTCGAGGGGCGCCCCTCCAGCCAATGATCCAGCGCGCGGGTCCAGGCGGCCTCCCGGAAAGACAGTGTCGAGTTCGCAGAAGCCTCATGCGCCGCAACCGCCGCCTCTTTGGCGGTCTGAACCATCTCCGCACGGCCCAGCATCAGCGAAAAGAGCCCGCGTGCCGCGTGCCCCATGGCGAAATCCGGATGGCTGGCCAGCACCGCAGCCAGATGGGTTGGCGTCGCCGTGCTGTGCGCCAGAAACGCGCGGATCATGCCATTCCAGTGATCCAGCGCTTCGGGATCGGTGAGCGAAACAGGGCAGTTACAAATATCATACATCATTGAGATGGCGCCTTTATTCTGCGAATTGCACAATTCTTTACCGCAATATCAGCATGCGCGAAGGCTTGGGCGCGTTGTTACACGCCAACGTGAAGGCGCGTGTTAAGATTCTGCATATGTTTCAGGATTAACGCGCAAAAATCGGCGGAAATAAGCTGATTTTCGTCAGTTGTTTCAATCCATCTTTGGCTTGATATCAAACATTTCAAAAACCGTATTCGTATCCTGCCCGAAACGCGGTGGTGGTCGCCGGTATTGCACCGGTGTGCGCGAAAACTTGAGAGGGTTGCCCAGCAGCTCAACCGCGCCCTTGGCGGTATCCGGTGTCTCCATCGCGACGACCGTGCCCCGCGCCTGCGCCTGATCGGATTGCAGCGCCTGCGCAACCGTGTGGATCGGACCGGCTGGCACCTTGACCGCATGGCAGCGCGCCAGCACGTCGGCACAGGATATATCCTTCAAGACGGTAGCGATCCGTTCGGTCAGGTCCACCCGGTTTTCAATACGGGCCAGATTGGTGTTAAACTCTGCGCTTTCGGCCAGACCGGTCAGATTGAAGGCATCACAAAACCGCGCGAACTGCGCGTCATTGCCGACCGCGAGCAGGATATGGCCATCAGCACAGGCAAAGGCATCGTAGGGCACAATGTTGGGGTGGGCGTTGCCACGCCGTTCCGGCAGCTTTCCCGAGGTCAGGAAATTGGTGCCCTCGTTGATCAGCCAGGCCATCTGCGCGTCAACCAGGCTCAGATCAATGTGCTGGCCTTCGCCGGTTGCATCGCGGTGCCGCAGCGCAGCTAAAATGCCGATGGTGGCATACATGCCGCACATGACATCCGCGATGCCGACACCAACTTTCATGGGTGGCCCGTCAGGCGCACCGGTCAGGGACATGATCCCGCCATAGCCCTGCGCCATCAGGTCGTATCCCGGCTGATCGCGGTTTGGCCCGGTCTGGCCAAAGCCGGAGATCGAGCAATAAACCAGACCGGGGTGTGCTGCGCGCAGCGTCGTGTGATCCAGCCCGTATTTTTCCAGCCCGCCGGGTTTGTAATTCTCAATCACCACATCGGCGCGCGCCGCCAGATGGCGCAGGGTTTGCTGGCCCGCTTCGGTGGCCAGATCGACGGAAATGGAAAGCTTGTTGCGATTGGCGGCCATGAAATAGGCGGACAGGTCCGTGGGCGTGCCGTCCTTGCCCTTGGCGTAGTTTGGCCCCCAACTGCGGGTGTCATCGCCCCCAGTTTTGGGGTTTTCGACCTTGACGACGGTTGCCCCGAGATCCCCCAGCAACTGTGTTGCCGTTGGCCCGGCCAGAATGCGGCTGAGGTCGAGGACAACCAGCCCGTCCAAGGCCATCGGTGTATCAGAGCCGGCCATCGTAAGCTCCGCGCTCGATCACGGCGGCAATGACGGTGAAGGTGTCGGCGGTCATGGCGGTTTTCAGCGCCTGTTCCAATCCGTCGCGGCTGGTGACGGTGTGCCCCGCGCCGCCAAAGGCCACGCCCATCGCCGCAAAATCGTGTTTTGCAAAATCCACGCCGCGGTTTTTCATCTGCCGCGAACGCTGTTTGAGCTCAATGAGGGAGAGCGACGCATCGACAAACACCAAGATGATCGGTTTCAGACCCAATTCCGCCGCAGTGGACAACTCGCCCGCGACCATCAGGAACCCGGCATCGCCGCAAAATCCGATCACCGGGCGTTCCGGATCGGCCAGCTTGGTGCCCATCGCCAGCGGGATGGCGCAGCCCATCGTGCACAGCGCCGTCGATTGTGTCAGCCCGCGGGGTGCGTAACATTCCCAAATCTGGCTGAGCAGAATGCGGTGGGCGCCGCTGTCCACCGTGGCCAGCGTGTCGCGGGGCAGGACTTGGCGGCAGGTATCCATAACGGCGGCGGGTCCCCAGGTGTCCTCCTTGGGGAAGGCCTCCGCCAGCGCTGCCTTGGTCGCGGCAACCTCGCCCTGCGCCCAGGTCTCTTGCGGGGCGATCCCATCTGAAATCGCCTGCAGGCTTGCCGCGCAATCGGCGATAAAGTTCAAGCTGGATTGATGCATATAGTGGTGGTTCGGCTCGGCGGTGATGTCGATCACGCGCTGCGTTGTCGGATCCCAGATATCGCGCCAGCCCACCCGCATTTCAATCGGGTCGTAGCCTACGCACAGGATCAGGTCCGCCTTTTCGATCAGGGGCAGGAGGTGGCGATCGGCGAGCGGTGAGAGCCCAGCCCCTCCAAGCGCCAGCGCATGGTCTTCGGGCAGCAGACCCTTGGCCTTGTAGGTCGTGACCACGGGCACGTTGTAGGTTTCGGCAAAATTCGCAATCGCCGCCTCGGCGCCTTCCACCATGGCATCCAGACCGACGACCATGACCGGGCGGCGGGCCTGCGCCAGCCAGCTGCGTGCCGTTTCCAGGTCCGTGCCGGAAGGGGCCACCGGGGAGGCTTTGACCCGCCTTGCCGGCGCCTCGGCGGGCACCTGCGCATCGGCCACGGTGATCGGCACATCGATATGCACCGGACCAGGACGGCCTTCGGTGGCGATGGCCACGGCCTTGTCGGCGATCACATGCGCGGCACCGGGCACCAGCGAGAAGCTCGCCTTGGTGATGGGGCGGAAAACGGCCTGCTGGTCCAGCACCTGATGGGTGTAGGTCTGCGCCTCATCCGCATCCACGGCACCGGCCAGAACGATCATCGGCACGCGGTCCTGATGGGCATTGGCCACCGCATTCACCCCGTTCAGCGCGCCGGGGCCGACGGTGGCCACCAGAATACCGGGCGCACCCGTACGGTGATAGGCCCCTTCGGCCATGAAGGCCGCGGCGTTTTCATGTTTGGCGAGGATGAACCGGATTCCCGCGTCTTCGAGCGCATCGACCAGGGTCAGAACCTCGCCGCCGGGCATGCCAAAGGCATAGCGGCACCCTTCGGCATAGAGGCGGCGCGCCACGGCATCCGCCGCTCTGATGGTTGATGATGGTGCCAAGTCCCGCCCCTCCGGTCATAAAGTTCGCCCGCATGGTCATACCCGAAGCAGATCGCAGTGCAATTCACCATTGTGTTCAAAGTGTTTCAGCGCACCAAAAAACCCGAACCACAGCGGCCCGGGCTTTCACGTGCTGTTGCTGCGCGGGTCGCGGTTCAGCGGCGGCGATCGCGGCGGGATGACATCGGCTGGAATGCGACGCCAACATGCGCCTCGCAATAGGGCTTGCCCTGCTGTACGGGCAGGCCGCAGAACCAGAAGTCTTCTGTTGCCGGATCGCCGACAGGCCATTTGCAGGTCCGCTCGGTCAACTCCATAAGCGAGAGCTTTTTCGCCTTTTTCTCGATTTCGGAGACTTTGGCCAAGGCTTCCGGGCTGATCTCATTGGCCGAAGGTTGTGGCGGCAGCGGCTGCCCTGCTGGAATAATCTGTTTGCGCGCGGGCAGGGGGCGCGGGGCTGGCTCCGCCTCCGTCTTGGCTGCGGGTTCAGCAGGTTTGGGTGCCGGTTTTGGCTTTGCCTCGGCCTTGGGGGCGGGTTTCGCCTTGGCTTCGGGCTTGGCCGTCGCCGAGGCCGTTGCCCGGTTGGACAGGCCCAGGCGATGTACCTTGCCGATCACAGCGTTCCGGGTCACGCCCCCCAGCTCTTTGGCGATCTGGCTGGCGGATTGGCCTTCGCCCCACATCTTTTTGAGCATTTCCACGCGATCGTCAGTCCAGGACATCAGCCATTCCCTAATTTAAAAGCGGTCCTGCTGTATGCGGACCGCTCTGTCAGTGTCGTCAGCGCCCTATTTTAATCACTGAGGGCGGAGTTACAAGCGGTGAACGCAGCGTTACACCCTTGAGTTTTGCGCGCGCTGTCGTGCCTTGGCCTCGCGCCAGGCCAACAGGATGCCGCCCGACAGGATGATCCCGCCCCCGGTCAAGGTAATCCAATCCGGGATTTGGCCAAAGAACGCAATGTCATAGAGTGTCGCGAAGAGCAGGGTGCCATAGCTGAAGGGCGCAATAAAACTCGCATCCGCCCGGGCCATGGCGTTGACAAAGCAGGCCTGGGCCAGTGCCATGCACACCCCCAGGGCGATCAGCACACCCCATTGTGCCGCTGTGGGCACCTGCCAAACGCCGATCACCGCCAATGAGGCAATGATCACGCCCAAGAAGTTGTTGATCAGCAAAACCTGAACAGGCGCTTCCCGACCGGACAGCTTTTTGATGAAAATCAGCTCGAATCCCATGATCAATGCTGCAGCGAGGGCCAAAAGGCTGGCGATTTGAAAGCTTTCGGGGGTGGGGCGCAGCAGGATCATCGCACCGGCAAAGGCAATGGCCGCAGCGGACCAGCGGATCGGCCCCACTTTTTCGCGCAGCAGCGGGATCGCGAGGATCATGGCGAAGACCGGGTTGAGAAAAACGATTGCCGTGGCATCCGCAAGCGGGATGAACGCCACCGAAGCAAACATCAGCGTGACCCCGCCCCAGCCAAAGAAAGTGCGCGCAAAGTGCAGGGCCCAGTTGGGTCGCGTGAATTGCGGCCGCATGATCGCAACGGCGCTGGAAATCGCCAGAAAAGCAAAGACGAAACGCCCATGGCTGACCTGCAGCGGGTGCAGGGGTGCGCCAAGCGTGTCGCCTCCCAACGCCTTGGCAAAGAGCGTGGTGCCCGCGATGAACGCGGTTGCTGCGCCCATCAACAGGACAGCGAGGCCGGGGTTGGTCGTCTTGGGCTGGAACATGATCGTCGCTATGCGCCCGAAACGCGCCATGGGCAAGGGCGGAAAAACGGCTTTGCAAATGGCAGGTCATGCGGTAAATGAGCCTCATGATCACAGCATCACATACTTCTATCCGACGACGCGCTTGCGCCTGACCCCGCTGCCGTGATCCCGCGCCTATGGGCGCATAAAATCCTCAACTTAAAATATTGACCTGTCTGCCTGCCTCATGCACGTTCCGTGTTCTTGCAGCAGACCCTCTGAGAAGGAAGATCCGATGATCCCGACCCTCCTGCCGACCTATGCCCGTGCTCCGCTCAGCTTTGAAAAAGGCGAAGGCGCTTGGCTGATCGAGGCGGATGGTCGACGTTTTCTGGATCTGGGTGCCGGTATCGCGGTGAATGCCCTGGGTCATGCGCATCCTGCGCTGGTGCAGGCGCTGACGGATCAGGCGGGCGCGATCTGGCATACCTCAAATCTCTATCAAATTCCCAAACAGCAGGAACTGGCGGACAAGCTGACGGCGCATAGCTTTGCCGATACGGTGTTTTTCACCAACTCCGGGACTGAGGCTTGCGAATTGGCCGTCAAAATGGCGCGCAAGTATTGGTACGAGAAAGGCGCGCCTGAAAAGACTGACATCATCACCTTTTCGGGGTCTTTCCACGGCAGATCCTCCGCCGGTATCGCGGCTGCGGGATCGGAAAAGATGACCAAGGGGTTCGGGCCGCTGCTGCCCGGTTTCGTGCATCTGGAATTCGGCGATCACGACGCGTTGACGGCGGCGATTACCGAGACAACGGGCGCGATCCTGATCGAGCCGGTTCAGGGCGAGGGCGGCATTCGCCCGGTGCCGGATCAATGTCTGAAAGGGCTGCGGGATCTCTGTGATGAACATGGGCTGCTGCTGATCTTTGACGAAGTGCAATGCGGTGTTGCCAGAACCGGCAAGCTTTTTGCGCATGAATGGTCCGGGATTACGCCCGACATCATGATGGTCGCCAAGGGTATCGGGGGAGGCTTTCCCATCGGCGCGGTGCTGGCGACCGAGGAGGCGGCGAGCGGTATGACGCTGGGCACGCATGGATCGACCTATGGCGGTAACCCCCTGGGCTGTGCCGTTGGCTGCGCGGTGCTGGATCATGTGACCACGCCGGGGTTTCTGGACGATGTCAATCGCAAGGCCGGGCTGATGCGGCAAAAGCTTGAAGGGCTGGTGGCATCGCATCCGGATGTGTTTGAAACGGTGCGCGGATCGGGCCTCATGCTCGGCATCAAATGCAAGGCGACCAATGCCGATGTGGTGCAGGCAGGCTATGACCAACTGGTGTTGACCATTCCTGCCGCTGATAATGTGATCCGCCTGTTGCCGCCGCTCACCATCGAAGACGCGGAAATAGCGCAGGCCATTGACCGTCTGGACGCGGCCGCAACCGCGCTCAGCGCGGCCTGATTGTTTCTTTTGGGGCCAAAGACCTCTCGTGCCACATCTTTTTTGAGTTGAACACCATGAACCATTTTCTCGACATTCATCTGACCGATACCGCCGACCTGCGGCGGATCATCGATACGGCGGCGGATATGAAATCCGCGCGTCTTGGTCAGCCACGGGGCGCTTTGGACGCGGATCAACCGCTCAAGAACCGAATGGTGGCGCTGATCTTCGAAAAGCCATCCACGCGGACCCGCGTATCCTTTGACGTTGGCGTGCGCCAGATGGGCGGGCAGACCATGGTGCTGTCGGGCAACGACATGCAGCTGGGGCACGGCGAGACCATCGCCGATACCGCCCGCGTTTTGAGCCGCTATGTCGATCTAATCATGATCCGGACCTTCGATGAGGCGGTGCTGACCGAAATGGCGGAGTTTGCCACCGTGCCGGTCATCAATGGCCTAACGGATCGGACACACCCCTGCCAGATCATGGCGGATGTGCTGACGTTCGAGGAGCATCGCGGCCCGATCAAGGGCAAGAAAGTCGTCTGGTCCGGGGATGGCAACAATGTCTGCGCGTCGTTCCTGCATGCCGCTGGGCAGTTCGGCTTTGATCTGACCTTTACCGGGCCGCCGACCCTGGACCCGGAGCAGGAATTCGTTGATCTGGCGCGGTCCAAGGGAGCGAAAATCGAGATTGTGCGTGATCCTGCCAAGGCGGTGCAGGGGGCCGATCTGGTTGTGACAGACACCTGGGTCTCCATGCATGATGCACAATCCGCGCGCGAACGACGGCATAACCAGTTGCGGCCCTACCGGGTGGATGCCGAACTGATGGCCCAGGCAAAACCGGATGCCTTGTTCATGCACTGCCTGCCCGCGCATCGCGATGATGAGGCGACATCAGAAGTGATGGACGGGCCGCATTCGGTCATTTTTGATGAGGCGGAAAACCGGCTGCATGCGCAAAAGGCAATCTTGCGCTGGTGTCTGGAAGTCTGACCCGGGTTAAAAGTCGCGCAGGATGGCCTTGAGTTCTGGTTCGCGCACGCGTGCGGCGGCTTCATCCGGTGTGAACCAGCGCCGTTCCCTTTGGTGATCCTCGGGGTAGCTTTCCGCGAGGGTTTCGACCTCGGCCAGATAAACCTGCGCTTTGACCGGCGTGACTTCCCCGCTATCGCCCAATTTGTCGTAGTCGTAATGCCCAACCGGGTCCGCCTCGACCTCCGCGGATTTAACACCCGCTTCTTCCCAGGCTTCCTGCAGGGCGGCGTCAGGATCATCCAATCCTTTGATCGGCCAACCCTTGGGCACGATCCACCGTCCGGTACCACGGCTGGTCACAAGCAGCACTTTCTTGCCCTTTTTCGTTTCACGAAAGCACAAGGCGGCAACCTGTCGTTCTCGGGCGGGTCCGGTGAAAACGCGCATGGCATTTTCGAGTGTTGTTTTAACGATATTGATCATGACAAGATATATTTCTGCTCACTTTTTAAACATGATAGACGGTTTTGTGAGGGATTCCAACATATTAAGTTTTTTGGACCTTCCCGGCGAGATCAGACCTCAATCCATACCTAGAAAGTTCGAATTTTCTGTAAACGACATCACATTCGTTTAAATTTCGTTACTTGTCGTCAATCCGTTGCCAAATTGCGCCCGGGATTGCCCGTCATCATCGGTCACTTTCTGGGTTTCGCCCGCAGGGTTGGATCAGCCTGTGTAGGGTCTTCGGGCCAGGGGTGCTTGGGGTAGCGACCGCGCATGTCTTTGCGCACGTCCGCGTAAGACGACGCCCAGAACCCCGGCAAATCCTCCGTCACCTGAACAGGGCGTTGCGCGGGCGATAAAAGCGTCAGTTGCACCGGCGTTCCGGCTACCGTCGGGTGGCGTGTCACCCCGAAAACTTCCTGCAATCTCAGTGCGATGCGCGGTTGCGCGCCGTCATATTCAATGGGCACCTGCCGTCCCAGGGGTGTTTTGAACTGGCCCGGAACAGTGCGTTCCAAGGCCTGCGCCTGATCCCAGTTGAGCCGAGCCTTGAGGGCCGGTGTGATATCGAAACGCTTCCAGTCCGCACCGGATTTCACCCCTGTAAGATGGGGCAGCAACCAATCCTCCAACGTCTCCATCAAATGTGGTTCCGAATAGTCGGGGAAGGCCGGGTCGGTGCCCTGCATCAGCCGTGTCCGTGCCATGAAACGCTGTGCTTTGGCATTGGGCAAGAAGCCCAACTGCCGCACACCCTCCAACATGGCGCGCGCGATATCTTCGGCGGGTGCGTCATGCCAGACGCGGTCCTCCAGGACCACCGCGCCGAATTTCTCCTGTTGGCGCGCTAAAACGCGGCCCTCCCGGCGCGACCAGATGCAGAGGTCGTGCCAGGCAATCTGGTCCGGAAACGTCTCGCGCAATTCGGTCTGTGACAGCGCCACCGCTTGCCGGATGCGCGCCTCGCGCGGGTCACCGTCCAAATCCGTGGCAACGATGAGCCGTGCGCTCGCCAGCGGATCGCCTTCGGGCATGATCGCGCCCTTGCCGCCGGAAAGCACATAGCGGGGCGCCTCTCCGGCGCGCCGCGCGCCGACGCGGTCGGGATAGGCAAGTGCCGCCAGAACCGATGGTTGATTTGGGCCGGTGCCGTTGGTTTTTGAGGCCAGTTTTTTGGCCTCTTCACGGATGCGCGACAGGGCAGGGCGGTCAGGTTCCCACCCGTGTTGGCTCTGAAATTGTGCGGGGGTCTTGGCCGCTGACACACGCAATGAAAGATCCAGCGGTGCATTTCGCAAAATGTCGCGTTCCGACAATAATGCAGCCAATAGAGGTGCATCGTGACCCCCTTTTGTGACCATATGGGCAAGTCGCGGGTGGAGGGGTAACGCGGCAAGTGCGGTGCCGTGGAGGGTGATCCGACCGTTTTTGTCCAAAGCCCCCAGCATCTTGAGAACGCTCTGCGCTTCTTCCAGCCGCCCTGCGTGCGGCGGTGTCACAAACTGCATTTGATCAGGGGCACTGCCCCAGATCGCCAGCTCCAGAGCAAGGCCTGTCAGATCGCCAACTTCGATTTCTGCGGGTGGGTGCGACGCCAGCGCGCCGTCTTCACCGCGGGTCCAGAGCTTGTAGCAGACACCGGGGGCCACGCGGCCCGCGCGGCCCGCCCGCTGCGTCGCCTCCGCGCGTGTGACCCGCGTGGTGATCAGGCGCGACATACCGGAGGACGGATTGAACTCAGCACGACGGGCGCGGCCTGCATCCACGACAATCCGAATGTCCTCAATGGTCAGCGAGGTCTCGGCAATCGCCGTGGCCAGCACAACCTTGCGCCCCGATGTCACCGGCGCAATGGCGGCGCGCTGATCCTTGAACGACATCGCCCCGAAAAGCGGGCGCAGCACAGTATCGGGTGGCAGATGCGGGCGCAACGCGGCCTCCGTGCGCCTGATCTCGCCCTCTCCGGGCAGAAAAACCAGGGCGCTGCCGTCGTTTTCCGCTAAGGCCTGCAGCGTCAGATCCGCAACCGCCCGTTCCAGCCGCGCGGTTTTGGGAACGGGTTTGGGCAGCCAGCGAGATGCAACTTCATAGGATCGCCCCTCGGATGTCAGAATGGGGGCCGCCATCAGGGAGGCGATGGGCGCTGCATCCAGCGTCGCGGACATCGCCACCAAAATCAGATCTTCCCGCAGCGCATTGGCCACATCCAGCGCCAGTGCAAGCCCGAGGTCGGCGTTGAGAGAGCGTTCGTGGAATTCGTCAAAGATAATCGCGCCCACACCCGGCAGATCGGGCTGTGCCTGGATCATCCGCGTCAGAATGCCCTCGGTCACCACCTCCACGCGTGTGGATTTCGAGACCTTGCTGGCACCGCGCATGCGATAGCCAATGGTCGCACCCACAGGCTCGCCGCGCGTCTCCGCCATCCTTTCGGCTGCGGCACGCGTGGCCAGACGGCGCGGCTCCAGCATGATGATCCTGCCGCTGGTCACACCCGCGTCCAGAAGTGCCAGCGGCACCCGCGTGGTTTTGCCCGCACCGGGGGGCGCCTGCAGCACCAGTCGGCCGCTTTGGCGCAGCTGTGCCACCACGTCAGGCAGGATATGATCGATGGGCAGGGAGAGGGTCATGCCCCTGCTTAACGAATGCGCGTGCGCCCGCCAAGCACTGGACATTTACGCGCGCCTGCCGGACAACCGGGACCAAAGCAGAGGGACCGCGCGCTATGGACATCGCCGATCTGGCAAAACGGGTGGCAGGAGGTGAACGCCGCGCGCTGGCGCGAGCCATCACCTTGGTAGAAAGCGCCCGTGCCGATCACAAAGAGCAGGCAGCTGCGTTGCTGGACGCGATACCAAAGGACCGCCAGGCCTTGCGCATCGGGCTGTCGGGCACGCCCGGCGTTGGCAAATCCACCTTCATCGAGAGCTTTGGCATGATGCTGGTGGGGCAGGGCCTGAAGGTGGCTGTGCTGGCGGTGGATCCGTCATCGACCCGGTCCGGTGGATCGATCCTGGGCGACAAGACCCGCATGGACCGGTTGTCGCGCGAGGCGGATGCTTTCATTCGGCCCTCCCCAAGCCAAACGCACTTGGGGGGCGTTGCGCGGCGCTCTCGCGAGGCCGTGGCGCTCTGCGAGGGGGCGGGTTTCGATGTCATCCTGATTGAAACAGTGGGCGTCGGGCAATCGGAGACCGTGGTTGCGCAAATGGCGGATATCTTCCTGCTGCTCTTGGCGCCTGCGGGCGGTGATGAATTGCAGGGCGTGAAACGGGGGATCATGGAGATCGCGGATATCATCCTGATCAACAAGGCGGATGGGGATCTGAAAGCTGCGGCCACCCGGACCTGCGCCGATTACACCGGGGCCCTGCGGTTGCTGCGCAAGCGGGAACAGGACCCCCAGGGGTTTCCCAAGGCGATGATGGTGTCCGCGCTGCAGGAGAACGGTTTGCAGGAAGTCTGGACCGATCTGACCGGGCTGCGCGACTGGCGTCAGGCACAGGGGTTCTGGGCGGCGACACGGGCAAATCAGGCGCGTTACTGGTTCGAAGAGGATGTCAAAAACGCGCTTTTGGCCCAATTGCAGACACCCGGCGCCCGTCAGGCCCTGGCGCGGCTTGGGGCCGAGGTTGCCGCCGGTGAAAAAGCGCCCGGAACCGCCGCGCAGGAGTTTCTGGAAGATTTGCAGCACCCTATGACCGCAAAACCGTGAAATGCGGCATGGTTCGGGTTGACCCGGTAGGCGATTCCCACTACAGCCAGCGAACGAATTTCCGGGGCGCGGCCTGAAGCTGCCCCCTTTGTCGTTTACCGGACCGCCGGGGCGACCTGAGAGAAAAGGATAAACCCATGTCGCGCGTTTGCGAATTGACCGGAAAAGGCCCGATGACTGGCAACAATGTCAGCCACGCCAACAACAAGACCCGTCGCCGGTTCTTGCCGAACCTGAACGATGTTTCCCTGCAATCAGAAGCGCTGGGACGTGCCTTCAAGTTCCGCATTTCCGCCGCAGCCCTGCGTACCGTGGATCACCGCGGTGGGCTGGACCAGTTTTTGGCAAAAGCCAAAGACAGCGAGCTGTCGCCCAATGCACTGAAAGTGAAAAAGGCGATCGCCAAGTCATCTGACACGGCTGAAGCGCTGAGCTGATCACTCTGATCAGATCGAGAAATCGAACCCTGCCTCAATCGGGCAGGGTTTTTTCGTGTCCAGGGCTCAGCTCTTGAGAATTTCATCGACCCAAGGGGGCAAGGTTTCTGTCGCCGGGCCAATGCGGATGTCGTCGAACTGGCTGCCCACCAGCGACGGTTCGAGATTGAACTCAACCGTATCTGCACCACAGCGCCGGGCCTCCGCCACGAACCCGGCCGCCGGGTAGACATTGCCGGATGTGCCGATGCTGGCAAAGAGATCCGCACCGGCCAGATGGTCGAAAATCTCATCCATATCGTAGGGCATTTCACCAAACCAGACGATGTCAGGCCGCGCGGTGGGCCGGTCGCAATTGGGGCAGGCGTCTCCCGGTGCCATGACCATCGGCGCGGGCCACCTGGTGTCGCAGGCGGCGCATAGCGCGCCCTTTAACGCGCCGTGCATATATATGACCTTTTGCGATCCGGCCTTTTCGTGCAGATCGTCGACATTTTGTGTGATCAGCACGACCTCGCCCGCGAACTCGGCCTCCAGCTTCGCCAGCGCCAGATGCCCGGCGTTTGGGTCGGCCTCCGCAGTCTGCGCACGGCGAGCGTTGTAGAAATCGACAACCAGTTTCGGGTTGCGCGCGAACCCTTCGGGGGTGGCTACGTCTTCGATCTTGTGTTGCGCCCAAAGGCCACCTTCTGCCCGGAAGGTGCCCAATCCACTTTCCGCGGAAATACCGGCGCCGGTGAGGATCACGATTTTCTGCATGCAGCGGCCTCCTGTGTCATCCACACGTTGATGACGCCATCACCGGGAGCTGTCAAAGCGGTTCGCAGGTTCAGAGGCCCAGAATGCGCAGGTGCCCAGCCAGAAACGGTAATTCCGTGAGCGCCGGGTCGATCATATGGGTCTTGATCAGGCGCCGCATGGTCTGCGCCACATTCAGCGGCACGTCATCCGACCAATCCGAACTGGCAAAGAGCGAGATTTGCCGGGCGAAAGGTTCCGACGGCAACGGGTGGGCATCCAGCTGGTTATGAAAGCGATGCGCGCGCATGTAACCCAGCGGCGTCGTGATCGTCCAGCCAATGCCACGTGCCACCATCGACATCAGCGCCAGGTGGCTGCCGATCTCAAACGGAACCGGATGCGCATCGATTTGATGGGCCAGGTGACCGTCGATTTGTTTGCGGATCAGCTGATCGGGATCGTAGCGCAGGTAGGGCAAGCCATTGGGATCCGGTAATGCGCCGCTGCTGACATCGACGCCCTTGGGTGCGACCAGCATGAACGGGTCTTCGGCCAGCGGGTGTTCGACTACACCCTCCAGCGGCTGGCCGGTGTGGGCTGAAATCACCAGATGTAGACGTTTTTCGGCGATGGCCGCAATCAGATCATGGCTCGATGCGGTGATCATCTTGAACTGGCACCCGGTCAGGCTGTCGGCCAGAATTGTGGCAAGGCGCGGGGTCAGGCTATCGTCGAAATCATCGATGATGCCGATGCTCAACGCCTTCAGATGCGCCAGATCCATCACCGTCAACTCGCTCTGCGCCAGCCGCAATTCGGCCAGCGCCGCCTCCACCCGGTGCAGGAACAAGCTTCCCGCGGGGGTAAGCCGCATGGGCCGGCGTCCGTGATCGATCAATTCCGCGTTCAGCGCCGTTTCGAGGTTGCGCAATTGCTGGCTGACAGCGGGTTGGCTGAGCCCGGTGCGCGCGGCAGCCTGCGCGACGGAACCGGTGCCCGCCAGCGCTTCAAAAACCTCGAGGCCGCGCAGGGTAATGCCCTTCATCATGTCGGCGAGCCTTTCACAGTTTCAGCTTTCCTGAGAAGTGCATCCGTATCTGCCCTATATTAGAGGTCACTGAGCGCCTGTATATGTCGGAAAACTGAATCTGCAACATATTGCTTTGACGGTTGCACTGTCGCGCTGGCTTCGAGACGATGGGACAGTCACATCAAGGAACACAGATATGAAGATCGCCACCGCCGCCTATCCGTTGGATTATCTGACGTCCTGGGCGCAGTATGAAGACAAGATCGCGAAATGGGTGCGCGGGGCAGCGGCAGAAGGCGCGCAACTGGCCGTTTTCCCCGAATATGGTGCCATGGAACTGGCAACGCTGGACGGGCGCGATATTGCCGCCGATCTGGAGAGATCGCTGTTCTCCGTTTCGGACCGGTTGGCCGACGCGGATGCTTTGCACCAAAGACTGGCGGCGGAATATGGGATGCACATTCTCGCCGCCTCGGGGTCTGCCGCGACCGCGACGCGACCGGTCAACCGTGCGCGCCTCTTTGCGCCCAAAGGGGATGTTGGGGTGCAGGACAAGCAGATCATGACCCGGTTTGAGCGCGATGTCTGGGGGGTTGTCGGTGGGGGTCCCTTGCAGATTTTCGACACGGAGATTGGCAAGATCGGCATTCTGATCTGTTACGACAGCGAATTTCCCCTGTTGGGGCGGGCGCTGTCGCAGTGCGATATGATCCTGGTGCCCTCATGCACCGAAGCGCTGTCGGGCTATTGGCGCGTGCGCATCGGCGCAATGGCCCGTGCGCTCGAAAACCAATGTGTGACGATCATGTCCTCTCTGGTGGGAGAGGCCGCATGGTCGGAAGCCGTTGACGTGACCACCGGAACGGGCGGTGTCTTTGGGCCGCCCGATGTGGGGTTTCCGCCCACAGGGGTGATGGCGCAGGGAGAGATCAACAGCCCCGGCTGGACCTACGCGGAGGTGGATTTGGACAAGATCGCACAGGTGCGCGCAGATGGCAGGGTTTTGGGCCGTTTGCACTGGGAGGAGCAGGACGGGCGCGATAACGTCGCGCCAATTGTGTCATTGCACTGAATTCCCCTTGAAAATCCTTGAAAATGCGCTCATTTAGGCGGCGTCCATATCAGGTGGACGTGTAATCAAGGAGACAACATGGCCAAGGAAGATACGCTCGAATTTCCCGGTGTCGTGAAGGAACTCCTGCCGAATGCGACATTCCGGGTCGAGCTTGAAAACGGCCATGAGATTATCGCACATACGGCAGGCAAGATGCGCAAGAACCGCATCCGTGTTCTGGCTGGCGACAAGGTGCAGGTCGAGATGACCCCCTATGATCTGACCAAGGGTCGGATCAACTACCGCTTCAAGTAAGCCCTTGTTTATACTGGGGTCTGGAAGTCCGCGCCGCAAGGAATTGCTGGCGCAAATCGGCGTTGTGCCGGATGATATTCGCGCGCCCGATATTGATGAAGACCCGCGTCCGGGCGAATTGCCCAGGCCCTATTGCCGTCGCATCGCCCGCGAAAAGGTTCTGGCGGTCGTGGCGGATGAGGCGGATGTCGTGCTCTGTGCCGATACCACGGTGGCGTTGGGGCGTCGCATCCTGGGAAAACCGGCGGATGCCGAGGAGGCGGCGGATTTTCTGCGGGCGCTTTCCGGGCGCAGGCACCGGGTGATCACCGCCGTGGCCGTGCGCCAGGGCGCCCGCATCTGGGAGAAGGACGTGGTCAGCACCGTGCGGATGAAGTCGATTTCTGATGAGGAGCGCGCGGCCTATCTGGCCACTGATGATTGGCGCGGCAAGGCAGGTGGCTATGGTATTCAGGGGCCCGCGGGCGTTCTGGTGCCGTGGATCAGCGGCTCCTTTACCGGCATTGTCGGGCTGCCGCTGGCCGAGACCGCGAATTTGTTACGCGCGGCTGGTCAGCCGGTGATGAGGGCGCTGGCATGAAGGGGCGCAGCATCATTCTCGACCATCTGGGCGACCGTGAAGCGGCGGCCCTGATGGTTGATGGACGGCTCGAAGACCTCCTGATCGACGCAGACGCGCCGCGCCCCGGCACGGTCTATCGCGCCATTGCGGACCGGCCGGTCAAGGGTCAAGGGGGCATGTTCCTGAAAACACCAGATGGGTCTGCCTTTCTACGTCAGATCAAAGGGTTGGCACCGGGGCAGGCGATCCTCGTGCAGGTCACCGGCTACGCGGAGCCGGGCAAGGCGCTGCCGGTCACGCAAAAGCTGCTCTTCAAAAGCCGCTACGCGATTGTGACGCCCGACGCGCCCGGTCTGAACATCAGCCGCGCCATCAAGGATGAAGCCGAACGGGATCGTTTGCTGGAGATTGCGCATGATGTGCTGGCGGAGGCCAAAACC
This sequence comes from uncultured Roseobacter sp., assembly GCF_947499265.1. GTDB lineage: Bacteria > Pseudomonadota > Alphaproteobacteria > Rhodobacterales > Rhodobacteraceae > Roseobacter. The sequence goes on from NZ_CANMNK010000002.1 coordinate 132,522, forward strand.
GGCCTGATCCTGCGATCCTCCTGCGCGGGGGCAAATGCGGAAGAGATTGCCGACGACATTGCGCAGATGGCAGAGCTTGCGGCGCGTGTCGCTGCAGATGACAGCGCGGGTATGGAAACACTGGCAGAGGGGGATGGCCCCCACGTGCTGGCATGGCGGGACTGGGTTGCCCCGGCAGAGGTAATCACCGATCCGGGCGGCTTTGAGGACCACGGTGTTCTGGATGCGCTGGACGCGGTGCGCGCGGCGCAGGTTGGTTTGGGCGGCGGTGCCAGCCTCTATGTCGAACCCACACGTGCCTTGGTTGCCGTCGACGTCAATACCGGTTCGGACGCGTCGCTGGCGGCCGGGATCAAGGCCAATATGGCCTGCGCCAGGGCATTGCCGCGAGCCTTGCGTTTGCGCGGTCTGGGCGGACAAATTGTGCTCGATCTGGCACCGATGCCGAAAAAGGACCGTCGCGCTTTCGAGACAGCCTTGCGGCAGAGTTTCCGCGCGGATGATGTGGAAACGGCGCTGGTGGGCTGGACGCCACTTGGCCACTATGAGTTGCAGCGCAAACGCGCGCGCCTGCCGATAGAGGAGGTTCTGATATGAGTTGCCCGATCTGTGGCAAAGAGACCGCGCCCAAGATGCGGCCATTCTGCTCCAAACGCTGTGCGGATGTTGATCTCTCGCGATGGTTCAACGGCAGCTACGCGGTGCCCTCCACCGATCCCGAAGACATGGACGATCTGGAACAGGCGCTGGATGAAGCAGCGCGAACGGGTGACGCCCCAAGCAAACCCCACTGACGCAGTGCCGTAGGGTGGGCTTCAGGCCATCCGCACCTAGAGATCAAAGGTCGGCAAATGCTCGAACGCTGCACGCAAGGCGTCACCCCAGCCCGTTGAAATACTTTGGTAAACCGCATCTTCCTGTTCGATCCGTCGCTCCAGCAGGGGCTCGAAGACATCGTTTTCATAGATCATCAGATCGAACGGCAGACCAACGGATAGATTTGACCGAACCGTTGAATCGAAGGATACGAGCAGCAGCTTCACCGCATCCTCAAACCGCATGTTTGCGTCATAGGCACGCACGAGGATGGGCCGACCATATTTTGCCTCGCCGATCTGAAAAAACGGTGTCTCGGAGGTCACTTCGATGAAGTTTCCTTCCGGGTAGACCATGAACATCGTGGGTGCGCTGCCCTGGATCTGTCCGCCCACGATCACCGTGGCCTGAAAGGCGGCATCGCTTTTCTGACCCACGGGCGCGCTGTCGGCGATCACCTCTTTCAGCGTCGCGCCCACCATACGGGCCACCTGAAACATCGACGGGGCACGCAGGATGGAAGGGTCACGCTCGCCCACGGCTTTGACGCGCTCCTCGATCAGGCTCACCAGCGCCTGCGTTGTGGCCAGATTGCCAGCGGTCATCAGCGTGATCAGGCGTTCGCCTGGCACGCCCCAGCTGAACATCTTGCGTGTTTTCGAAAAGTTATCGACCCCGGCGTTGGTACGGGTGTCTGACATGAAGACCAGGCCACGATCAAGGCGCAGGCCCACGCAATAGGTCATGAAGTCATCCAGTTCTCAGGCAGCAGTTCTTTCCCGCAGGCTTACTGCTGTATCTGCAGCGATACAATCATCGATTCATTCGATGCCCCCAGACGCATGCCAGAAATCGGTGCCGCGTGCCGGTAATCGAGGCCCACAGCCAGGCGGACATAGCGGTCATCGGGGCTGATCCCGTTTGAGGCGTCAAAGCCCACCCAACCAAGCCCCTCGACATGGGCCTCGGCCCAGGCATGGCTTGCGTCCTGATCCACCCGGTCGTCCATCATCAGATAACCCGAGACATAACGCGCGGGCACCCCCGCCACCCGTGCACCGGCCACGAAGATCTGAGCGTGATCCTGGCAGACACCGCTGCCGCCCATCAAGGCGCTCTCCGCAGTGGTCGCCGCATAGGTTTCGCCAATCTTGTAGGGCGCCGCCATGCGGATCGAAGAGGACAGCGCGTGCAGCGCCCCCAGCGTGTCGGATGCCTCGGACAACTCGCCCGCCAGCGCGCGAATGCCGGGGCCCGCTTCGGTCAGCGCGGTGGATTGCAGGAAATACCAAAGCGGGGCAGGGCCGTAGACCTTGCCGAGCACACCCGCCGTATCCGTCGTCTCGACCTCGCCCGCCGCGGTGATCGCAATCTCCTGCGCGCCCGGGTCGACGCTGACCAGATGCACCTGCGTGCCGTTGTGATCCCGATACTGCGTCTCAATGGTGCCACCTTCGACGGATAACGCCCAATCGCGCACATCCTGCTGCGCGGTATTGGGCGGCGTTAGCCGCACCTGTTGCAAGGCGTAGTCGACCGGCGCGTCGTAGCAGTAGCGGGTGGTGTGATTGATCGACAGCTGCATGGCTGCTCCCTTCTATCCGATGAACCGGAAGTCTTTTTCGACCTGTGACCCTAAGACGTTGTTGTCGCGGATGAATTCCGTGACCATTTCGTGCAGCCCCTGATCGAAGACTGTATCGATATCGAGCGTTTTGAGCCGTCGCCCCAGTTTCTCCGCCAGATCATGGCAGGGGTGGCGGGTTTCGTATTCCTGTTCGAGATACCGCAGATTTTCGGTGGTCTGCTTGACGCAAAACGCCAAGGACCGCGGCAGCCTTTTGTCAAAGATCAGAAATTCCGCGATGGCGGTGGCGGTCATATCCTGTTCATCGAGCCACCGGAAACACCGATGGGCCGAGACCGAGCGCAGGATCATTTCCCATTGCACGTTATCCAGCGAAGATCCGACCGCCGAGGCCGAGGGCAGCAGTGTGTAGTATTTCACGTCGATGATCCGGGCGGTGTTGTCCGCGCGCTCGATGAAGGTGCCGATGCGGGCGAAATCGTAGATGTCATTGCGCAGCATGGTCCCGTAAAGCGCCCCCCGTACCAGCGCGCTTTGTTTGCGGATCACGGCGAGAGCTGCGGGCAAATCCACCGTTGTCACGGGCTTGGCCAGCAGATCTCGCAGGCTCATCCAATTGTCATTGACGGCCTCCCACACTTCCGTCGTCAGCGCCGTGCGCACCAGCCGGGCATTGTCGCGCGCGGATTTCGTGACGGACATGACGCTTGACGGGTTGTCGCTGTCGCGCAGCAACCAATCCATCACCAAGGTGTCGCTATAGCTGTCGTATTTCGCGTCGTAGCCGATGCCTGTGCCTGAGGTCGTGACCACCGATTTCCATTCGGATTCCGCATCAGACGAGCGGGTGAGCGCCATGCGAAACCCCGCCTCCAAAAGCCGCGCTGTGTTTTCGCTGCGTTCCAGAAACCGGAACATCCAATAGAGGCCGCCTGCGGTTTTTCCAAGCATATCAGTCCTCCAGCACCCAGGTGTCTTTGGTCCCGCCGCCCTGGCTGGAATTCACCACCAGGGACCCTTCGGTCAGGGCGACGCGGGTCAAACCGCCGGGGGTGATGTTCACGCCCTGTGGCGACACCAGCACGAAGGGGCGCAGATCCACGTGCCGCGGCGCAAGCCCCTGATCCACGAATATGGGCACGGTGGAGAGCGACAATGTCGGCTGCGCGATATAGTTGGAGGGTTTCGCCTCCAGCTTCTTGCGGAAGGCGGCGATCTCTTTCTTGCTGGCGGCGGGCCCCACCAGCATGCCGTATCCGCCGGAGCCGTGCACTTCTTTCACCACCAGATCGGCGAGGTTGTCGAGCACATATTTCAGCGCTTCGGGTTCTGCGCAGCGATGCGTCTCCACATTGCGCAGTATGGCCTTTTCGCCGGTATAGAACTCCACGATATCAGGCATATAGGAATAGATGGCCTTGTCATCCGCGATGCCCGCCCCCGGTGCATTTGCGATCGTGATGCCGCCCGCACGGTAGACATCCATGATCCCGGGCACACCCAGCATGCTGTCGGGGTTGAAGCTTAAGGGATCCAGGAAATCATCATCGATCCGCCGGTAAAGCACGTCGATCACTTTGTACCCGCGGGTGGTCCGCATTGCGATCCGACCCTCCACCACCCGCAGATCGTGTCCCTCCACCAATTCTGCACCCATCTGATCCGCCAGAAAAGAATGCTCAAAGTACGCCGAGTTGTGAATGCCGGGGGTCAGTACCGCAACCGTGGGTTTGCCGACGCAGGCTTGCGGAGCGCAGGCGGCGAGGGACCGGCGCAGGTTTTTCGGATAGTCACTGACCGGCTGCACCCGGATCTGCGAGAAGAGTTCAGGAAACATCTGAAGCATCGTTTCGCGATTTTCCAGCATATAGGACACGCCGGACGGGGTGCGCGCATTGTCTTCGAGCACAAAGAAGTCGCCTTCGCCCGTGCGCACGATATCGGTGCCCACGATGTGGGTGTAGACATTCCCGGGCGGGGTGAAGCCCATCATCTGCGGCAAGAAGGCCTCGTTATGCGCGATCAACTCTTTCGGCACACGCCCCGCGCGCAGGATTTCCTGACGGTTGTATATGTCCCAGATGAAAGCATTGATTGCGCGCACCCGTTGTTCGATGCCCTTTGACAGCCGGGTCCATTCCCGATGCGCCAGAATACGCGGCACAAGGTCAAAGGGGATCAGGCGCTCCTGCGCTTCGGACTGACCATAGACATTGAATGTGATGCCTGTACGTCGAAAAAACGCTTCTGCTTCCTCGGATTTGGACTGCAGGCGCTCAGCATCCTGCGCTTGGAACCAATCGTTGTAGGCCTGGTAGGGTGGGGTAATCGATCCGTCGGATTGGATCATTTCATCGAAAATCTGCGATTTCTTAATCATCTGTTTACCATAACGCACAAGGCCTGTGGCACAACCGTTTGGCGTCAAGCCGCTGATCGCAAAGGTCATGATGCGTCTGCTGCCCAAAAAACAGGCGCTTTGCATGTGCTGACTCTAAGGTGGTGTGACTTAAATCAAATAATGAATCTGGTTGCTACGGTCAGTGGTTTTCCGAAACGGTCGCATGACCAAGAGGGATGGTTCAAAGGATACCGTTTGACCTTGGTGGAACAGATGGAAAATTGCACTGGACAGCCCTGCGACAAACTCCTAGAACCCGCTCACCCAGCCAAGCGATTGGCGTCCCGTGCCCGGGTAGCTCAGGGGTAGAGCAGTGGATTGAAAATCCTCGTGTCGGTGGTTCGATTCCGCCCCCGGGCACCATTTAAATCTTTTATGATCAAATGGATAGATGGCTTGCTCCAGCAGTGGGCCAACGAAGGTTCGGCCTTGGGTATCATATGGGTAGCATTTTGAAGCCACTTCTTGTTCTGGCAGGTTAGTACTGGCCCAAACCCGGCATTAGTTCATCTCGGTACTCGAGGCGCTTTTTTGGGTTAGGTTTTTTTGCCTTAGATGAATTTGGTGGTGAGCTTGCGTTTCATATGCCCATGAAAAGGTGTGCAAATGAGCTGCGTCAGTGACACACGGCCGTTCGCAGCAGGCTCGTCAATCAGCTGCAAGCGGTCCAAAATTGGGCGGGCAACGTACGAACCCGCACACTCTCGCTATGAATGGAGGCGCCGCGGGAGATAGGTCATCTGGATCGTGTCACGGGAAAGAATGACTTGGCACCCACCCAGATGACAATCCATCCGGCGCGCCACGCCGGGTATGGGAGTGGGCAGGTAAATTGATCCTGTTTGACAGTCAGGTTGGCTCCCCCGTGTCAGCGTTACTTGCCCCACCAAAGCCGCAGAGCGATTGGCCCGACCTGCAGGCTGGCTGCGCACATCCGACTTTTCGAATCCTATCCTCCGCAAGGCGGCAACGGCATGCGGTTTAGGGCGCCATCAACGGCCTTGGTCGTCAATTCTCTGTTGCATGCAGCCGCCTCGTGACCACGCAGGCATGTCGTTACAACGCAAATACAACGCCATTACAACGCAATTACCACGCTTCGTGCGGGCTCCTGGGCTTTAGCCAAACACTGACTTGCTGTAGCTGACGGTCGAGAGCGTGGGCCATAACGGCGCATCACGGCAAAACGGCGTAACGGGTTACATTTTTGTGTTCTTTGCCGCTCTCGGATTTTTGAAACAAGACCTTTCGTGGGTTCAACGTTTGTAACGAATAAAGGATGATTTGATGAAGCACCAAGATAAACTGGAAGCCCTTTTACAGCAGGCAACCCTCGTGACCGGTACGGCTGTTATGGGCGCGTTTGCGGCCACAACCGCCGGTGCCGCGACCGTGGATGCCAACGGGCTGAGAATCGTCGATATCAACGAGACGGCGAGTAACTCTTCCTTCAACTTTGATCTCAACGGGGATGGGGTGGACGACTATAGCGTTGCCGCGGTTAATCGGGGAAAAGGCGCTTTTGGAGCTATCACCGGCCTCGCCGAAAGCAAATTCGACGACCCGGCAGGGAACGTGCTCACTGATGGCGAACTGAACCGTTTTCGTCTGGCTCTCCGCTTCGAAGAAGGTGATGCGGTTGATGCCGATAGCGACGGCGACGCCAACCGTTTCGCCAACGCCTTTATCAATGACCAGGGTCCCTTCGCGACGCTCGGGGACACCGGTTTTATCGGTCTTGTCTTGTCGCTTTTGGACGAAGATGGGGTCGCGAACACACATTTCGGCTGGGCCGAGGTGGAACGCGGTCGCGAAGACAGTCTGTCCCTGCTGCGCATCGGCTTCCAGACCAACGCCAACGCGGCGGCTGAAATCCCCGGCGGCGAGGATCTCGCCGCCGTGCCGCTCCCTGGCAGCCTGCCGCTCCTGTTGGCCGGTGCGGGCGGTCTGCTGGCGCTCCGGCGTCGCCGGAGCGCTCAGGCGGCGTAACCCCCTGATCCGCGGGGTTTCCCCCGATCAGGCAGGCGAACCCGGGTATCCCTCTCACCGGGGTTCGCCCTTGGAACTGTTCCATTCAACTGCGGTCCTTGTGGCCGCGAACCAAGGTAGAGTTGGACACCATCATGACCCAGCCTCGATTGCTCTGGATCAATCTGCAAGGTGCCGACTGGGCGCTGATGCAGCCGCTGGTGGATGCCGGTGCGCTGCCAAGGCTGGCGGCCCTGATTGAGGCTGGCAGCATTGGCAAGCTCTTTGCCGGACAGTCGCTGCGGTTTCCGACCGCTGCCATGACCCTTGCAACAGGGGCATCGCCGCTACGCCACGGAATCGTAACCCCGCTGGTCGAGGATGCGTCAGGTCCGGTTGGTGCGCGCCTGGTGGAGCGCTGCGACCTGGGCGTACCGCCCGTCTGGGAACACGTCGCTGCCGCCGGTGTCTCCTGCGCCGCGGTCGGCTGGCCGGTCACCTATCCGGCCACCGGGGCGGACAATCTGCTGGTGGTCAGCGACAGCTTTACCGACGCCAGCGGCACCGCGTTTGAGACATGGCCCTTTGACCCGCGGACGGTGTCCGACCTCGACCTACACGCGGTTTTTTCCGACCTGCGTCTGCATCCCAGCGATGTCAGCGCCGAGATGGTGCTGCCGTTTCTCGACAAACCCGAGACCATCGACAGCGGCAGCGACGAAAGGATTGTCCTGCTCGCCCGCGCTCTGGCGCGCACGCTGACCCTGCATGGCGCGGCCACCTGGATCGCAGAGCACCGCACGCCGGATTTCCTTGCGGTGAATGTCGATCTTGTTGATTTTCTGTCCGCCACCTTCCTGCAATACCGCGCCCCGCGCATGGGCCATGTGAGCCGGTCCGATCACGCGCGGTTTGCCAATGTGGTCGAGGGGGCATACCGAACGTTCGACATGATGCTCGCAACGTATCTGGAACTGGCAGGCGAGGGTGCGCGGGTGGTCCTCACCTCTGATCACGGCCATCAGAAGGGTGCGCTGCGCAAACGCCCGGCAGAGATGCGCGGCGGCAAGGTGCATCTGGCGTACCGCGACCCCGGCATCCTCTGCGCGGCAGGTCCCGGCATTCCCGAGGATCGTCTGGTGTTCGGGGCCCTGCAGACCGACGTCGCCCCTACGCTGTTGGCGCTGCTGGGCCTTGCGCTCCCGTCGGAGATGGACGGGCACCCGATTGCGGATCTGACCACCCACGTCCCGTCTGAGCGCAGGGGGATACCGTCTGCGCAGGGCCCCGCAACAGCACCCGCGCCCGAAACCGTGGTGCCGCGCCTGCTGGCCTGGACCCGCGCTGGCTATCTGCCGGATCTGCCGGGCAGCTGCGATGCCACCCGCGAAATGACGGTCTCCATGCAGCTGGAGGCGCTGGCGCGGCTGTCCATCACGGCGGGGGCGCATGGAAAGGCCCTTGCCCACCTCGCCGAGCTGCTCGACCTTGCGCCAGGCAACATCAACGCCCATGTCCTGATCGCACAAAGCCAGATCGAACTTGGGCAGGCAGAGGATGCCGCAACGGCGCTCGATATCGCCGAAGGTCTCGGATCGGAGAACGCCATGCTCGATTTCCTGCGCGGGCGCATCGCACAGTCGCGCGGCGATACGGAGACCGCCAAAGCTCATTTTTCACGTGCCGCGCAAAAGACCGAAAAGACGGCAGAGGGCAGCAGACTGCTGGCTTCAATTGGTTGGGCGCAGCTGCGCCTCACGGCTCATGACGCGGCCAGCAGCAGTTTTGAGCAAGCCCTGAGCATCGACGGCGCGTCCACACTGGCCCTTGGTGGCCTCGGAACCGTGCATCTTGGCCGCAAACAATTTACGCAGGCGCTGTCATACTTTCAAAGCGCGTTGAAAGGCGCCCAGCATCAGCCCAAGGTTCACGCCCGGCGCGGGTTTGCCCCGCTGGGCCTTGGCCGGTTGGGCGAGGCGCGATCCGCTTTCGAGACGTCGCTGTCGCTTGCCCCCGGGCTTGAGCTTGCTGCGGAGGGGGTGCGGCAACTCGATCAGATTTCCGCCGGCACCGCAATCGAAGCTCTTTTGCAAAATTGGCGCGCTGCGGAAATGGAGGCTTGAATGTTCAACTGGTCCGGAACATTCCACGATCTCGCGACAGGCAGCCGACTGTCCGGCCCCGAGCTTGGTGCCGAAGTCCACCGTCGCGCTGGCATCCTGCTGCGTCTCGGCATCCGCCGCAAGGATTGTGTGGCCGTTGCACATGCCAACTCACCGAACTTCTTCGCGGATCTTTTTGCAATCTGGTCCGTGGGGGCGACGGCGGCCTGTCTGAATCCGGGGTTGACGCGCGCGGAGTTTGCCCGCCTGATCGCCTTCTCAGATGCCGTGGTGCTGCTGACCAATGGGCAGGATCTGCGCTGCAGCGTACCCGTTCATGACCTCTCAGAGCAGAGCCTGTCCGCGGACATGTCGCACGCGCGACCGCTCGCCTTGGACGATCCGGCGCTGATCCTCTTCACCTCCGGATCGACCGGCACGCCAAAGGGGGTCGTTCACACGCTGCGCGCCCTCTTTGCGCGCATCGAGCTTAACCGGGCCCATATCGGCGATGACGCCTTGCAAAGCACGCTTTGCACTCTGCCCACTCATTTTGGCCACGGTCTGGTCGGCAATTGCCTGACACCGTTTTTCGCGGGCGGCACGGTCTATCTCGGCGCTCATCTGGGCGCATCGCTGGCGCTGAACCTCGACCAGATCATTGTCGACCATCAGATCCGGTTTCTGAGCTCCGTCCCAGCGTTCTGGCGGCATGCAACCCGTTCGCCCAATGAGAAATCCGTGGACAGCCTCAAACGCATTCATATCGGATCCGCACCGCTGTCAGCCGATCTTTGGCGAGAGGTGATCGACTGGAGCGGATGCGCTGATGTGGTCAACATGTATGGGATGACGGAGACTGCGAACTGGGTCGCTGGCGCGTCGTCCCGCGATACCGGACCTAGGGACGGACTGGTTGGGCGGCTCTGGGGCGGGCGCGCGGCAGTGCTGTCCGAAGACGGAAGCCTTCACAGTAGCGGGCAAGGCGAGATTGTGGTGCAGACGCCAACACTGATGCGGGCCTACCTGAACAGCCCGGCACTGACCGATGAGGTATTTACGCAAGGCTGGTACCGAACTGGAGATTCCGGAGAGATCGCGCGGGATGGCGCGCTCCGGCTGCACGGGCGGACGCGGTACATGATCAATGTCGCTGGCACGAAAATCTACCCCGAGGAGCTAGACCTGCTGTACGAAAAGCACCCCGCCGTGAAAGAGGCCTGCGCCTTCGCCCAGGAAGACGCAGTGAGCGGTGAGAAGCTCGCGGTCGCTTTGTCGCTGGCCGAAGGTGCCAATGCTGATTCAAAGGTGCTTGCAGGTTGGGCCAAGGCCCGGATCCGCAAGGACGCGCATCCCGCAAAGGTTTTTCTGCTGCCCAGCCTGCCCCGAACCGCCACGGGCAAGATCGACCGAAATCGGGTCGCTTCGCTTTGTATGGTTACAGCGCAATGATCTGGTCGCCCGGAGATCTGGTGGAGATCGAAACGGTCCGCTTTCTGGTTCGGTCGATCGAGCGCGAGGATGTGACGGAAAGTCTCCTGTCATGGATGGCCGATCCCGAGGTGATGACCGGGCTCAACCTGCCAGAGCGCCGGATGTCACAGGCCCAGGCGTTGCGATGGGCGATGGGGTTCGACAATGCCCGCCAGTTCTTTCTGCTCGTCTGTGACCGGGCGACTGGAACCCCCATCGGGTTCTTCACAGTCACCATAGACAGCCACAAGACCGCAGAGACAGCGGTTGTCATTGGCGACCGGAACTACTGGGGAAAAAACGTTGTCATGGAAACACGTGCGGCACTTCTCGATTTTCTCTTCGATACGCTCGGTATCTACAAGGTTATTGGACGGCCGCATGGTCGGAATTTATCGTCCATATACAACTACAACGCCATGGGGTTCACCTGCGAAGCGATCCTGCGCGCGCAGATGCTGTCCGTCGTCGACAACGACCGGCTGGATCAATTGGTCTATGGCATTCTGGCTCCTGAATGGGTCGAAAAAAGAAAGGGCACCGGATGAAGCTATCCAGCAGCACAATCCGGTTGATGGCTGATGCGCTTGAAGTGTCGTCAGAAGAGATAGACGATAGCCTCACGCCCGGTACCAGTGAAGTTTGGTCAAGCCTGTCGCATATGCGGCTCATTCTGTCGCTGGAAGAACGTCTTGGCCGTCGCCTCGCGCCGAGAGAAATCATATCTGTCGTATCGGCGAGTGCGGTAGAGGCTCTCCTCTCGAAAAGGCCGGCCCTTGCCCGAGACGCTGGCTCGCCGCGCTGATTGCCCATATTCTGTCGAGTTCATCCATCCAATCCGATATCGCGGCAGTCAGTTCGAGCGCGTCATCCACTTCCACGGCCTCGGTGTTGACTAAAATCGCATGCCATTCGCAGTGGCGAGAATAGAAGTGGCTCGCTTTCTTGATTGGCGAGGTTGGTACAAGAATGGTCTGCCTCAGCGCCCGCACCATCTCCTCTTGTTGCCGCTTTTCCTGCTCCGGTGTCGGTTTGCTGAACACAGTCACATCAAACCCGACGCCACGCGCGATGCTTCGCAGAGTTTGTACGTCGGGCACACGCCGCCCGCTTTCCACGTTCTGTATCCTACGGACGGTCAGCCCAGCAGCTTCCGCTAAGCTCTCTTGTGTCAAGCCAAGCATCTTGCGCCGAGCATTTGTTTCCAGAAAGTCTTGCGGGCGATGATGTCCGATGTTGCCATGTCGGGCAAGGCGATCTCAAGAATGGAAACTGTGTAGTCACGGTGGCCCGCATAGCATCCCTATAGATACCGAAGCCCGATCTCTTTGTACTATGTTGAAGGGCGCCTCCCACCATAACAGCTGACCACCGCTGGTGGCACTCTTGTTAAGATCGGAGACGCCCGAAGGGCATATGGGTCCCAGCGATGTTACTCCGTAACAACGAATGCATTGGGTTCGTCAATCTGGACAAGCAGGAAGCAGTCTTTAGGCCCAAGGAAGCGATCTCCGTAAACTTCCAATTTGGGTTCCCGCCTCAGCTGAAGCTGCTGGTTTGCCTCGCCAGCGATTTGCTGAATTGGAAGTCTGAGTATCGCAAAAATGAAACCCCCAAGCTTCGACCGCGTAAGCGTGGACGTAAAAGACATCGTTCGCGGTGCGCTTGTCGCTGTCAAAGGCGTTGAACGAACCAAAACGCGCCGAAATAGGGTGGGACTAAGAATCTGAATCTGACAAAGGCAAATGGCAATTCTTTGCTAAACACGACAGCGAACAAGCGGCAAATAGCTTGAAAACCTCCCTTGCTTGAAACGTGTGGCGTTTCGCGGCTCAACGATTATGCGTGAATTGCGATGATCTCGGTCGGAAGGGAGTTTTGTGCACAGCATTTCTCACGGGGTAGATCTACAAGATCTGGGCCAGCTCACCGGTCTGGACATCGTTGCGGTCTTTCGTTCGGAAGCAATCGCCGGATCCCTGGTCGAAAAGAAGATTCCGGCAGGGCACGACCAACTATGTACTGGTCTCGAAGGCCAACAGCCGGTTCTCCGAACGATTGTTTGCCCCGCGCTGGTGTCCGGTTTCGTCGATGCAAAGTGGACCAAGGGCCCTTCGGGAGAGCTTGCAGCCAACCATAAGGCCGCATCTTTTGATGGCGATCTTGGCCTTCAAAAATCACTGGAACGTCATTTGGTGGACCGTGGCGCTGTTTTGGCCCGCCCTTTCCGGAGCGCACAACAGGAATACGCAGCATGCTGATGGTCGCTTGCCACGCTGGCGTTGGCTATGCACTCGGATTGTTGGCTTGGTCGGAAGATCACCGTCAGTTTCAGCTCGGCAGATTTATTGAGCGCGCGGTTTCGCCTGCGTCGGACACAGGATCGTTCTGTGTACCAGATCAACGAATGGACCGGGATAGACTTGCGCGGAGCGTGCGAAAGGGGGGGGCATGAACATCGCCCAACTCTCGTCAGATGGCACATCAGACACCGCCGCGATTGAGGGCTTTGTCGTCTTGCTCAGAGACGGCGTTGAAAACTCGGAAAACATCTGGGCAACAGTCTTGTTCACCATTCCCGAATACCTTCAGCACGATTTTGTCGTAGGCAATGATGATGATCTTCTGGTCGTGCATGGCGCTCCAGAACGCAACGTTGACACGCAGGTGATGACCCCGACAGCCACGATGCATCGCATTTTCAACGAGTTCGAAACCCTCAATCGGCGCGATCCCCAGATCATTGGCACAATCACGTCCCCCGGCAATCCGCATGCAAACCACCTTACCAAATCCATCTCTGTCACACTGCATCCCGGTGAACCGCCGGTGCAGTGCGCAGGTTGGTTACATCGTGTCCATGCGTTCGACTGCCCCAACATGCCCGTGAATTATTTCTGGCGCTACTACTGAGCGCCGGAACCAGTTTCGTCTCGATCCGTCCAAAGAGACGAAAGTGGGTGGGCGGTTAGTCAAGAACCTCCCACCCGATTGAGCCGCCGGGCAGGAAAACCCGGCTAACCACAACGGCGGAACGGTATCAGATCCGGCCCGCAACAGGAAGGAAGATGGAATGTCCAATACTTCAACAAAGGCGCTCAGTGATCTTTACGCCAACATCAGTTTTGGCGGCGGAGGTGGTGGTGGCAGCGGAGACAGCGGAACCGGTAGCGGGTCGAATTACGACAGTGGCATCGCTGGCAGTGTGGAGTTCACCGCAGAACAGCAGGCGGTTAATCGCGACTATGCTGCAACTGGTGCTGCCGCAGCCACTGGAACGGCCGCTGGTTTGGGCGTGACCGCAGCCACTAGGAGCCCGGTTGCGGGCGCAGCTGTCGGCGCGATGGTTGCAAGAGGCACATATGATGCTCTGACCCCCGAATAGTGACGCGTAAGACTTGACCGGCTGTTTTTGCGCGACGCGTTTCGCAGATCGCAAAAACAGCCACCTAAAAAAGGCGGATCCTATGTCGATACCTCAGGCAGTCTTTTTCTTTGTTGTTGCAATGTCAGTATCGATTGCCATCAGAAAATATGTGCAAAAGAAAGCGATTACTCCACGCGAGGTGTCCGTCGCTTTTTTGGGCGCACTGGTTTTGACGATATTGACCGTTTTATTGACGCATATTTAGATGTCTGATCCCAATAACATCAAGATGCCAACGCGCGGGTCGTATTCTCATTTAATACGGTCGAGACGTATTTTTGACCAATTATTTCCGGTAATCCCCAGCAGGAACATTCATTTGTTTCAGCAAAGGTCCAAGCATTGATTTGGGTCGCGCGCACTTTCAAACTCACGCCTCTCTACCTTATTTCTGCAGTTGGCGTGGCGCTTGCAATTTTTGTAACCGTTGCTTCGGGTTTGGTCAGTTCTGGGTGGGATGAAGCCTATGGCAGAACCCGTATCGTCGGGAACGCCGAGCCCGAAACAGTGAGTGTGCATCTGTTGTTCAGCCGGTCGGGAGGCGCCGAAAACGCATCGCCTGCGTTGGATCACTATGTCGAGCATCTGACTTGGCTCAACGCATTTGCCGCCAGTCGCCACGCCGCACGTCATTCCAACGCATGGACGTCTGACATTGCCATCGGGTATTGGTTGTCAGGTCCGCCCGAAGATTTGCCAGCCATGCTGCATACCCTTGCACGCGTGTTTGACCCCATCACCCTGTCTCGTGAATTTGCAGACCAGGAGCGGGATATCGTCCGGCGGGAATACGACCTGCGCCTTGCCAACCATCCCGATGCGCAGGCGGCCGAAGAGATGAATGCGTTTCTCTATCAGGGCAATGCCATTGCCGCATCGGTCATTGGCACCCCCGCGCAGATCGATGCGCTACGGTTTGACGACGCCAAGGCGCAACACATGGCCATCCATCAGCCAGGCCGGTCGTCGCTGCTGGTCATCGGAGAGGTATCGCAGCGTCAGGTTCGCCGCGCCATGAAACAGGTCGGTTTTCCGCATCAGCCGAGCTCAACTATGGAGATCGCGCCACCGCCTTTTGTCCTTGGCCAGCCAGACGATCGTGTCGTGACGTATCCGGTGGCGGATGCTGCTCCACGCATGATCTGGCGCAAGGTTGTTGCACTGCCCGAACCGGTGCAATTCGATCTTCTGGATGCCCAGACGCGTTTGCTGCGGGATATTCTCGCGAGCACCCTTCCGGGCGGTATTGCCGGGCCTTTGCGGTTCGATACCCTTGTCGCAAAAAGCTTTCGGATCGCCGTCTTTCCCATCGATGAACGCCATGTCGAACTCAACTTTCGCGCTGAACCGGGCAATGACATTGGCTTTGACGACCTGCGCGCGGGCTTCGAGGCGGCCTTGACTGCTTCTGCCAGAGGAATCCCTGCAGAAACCTACGCGCGTGTCCATGAAAGGTTCAGATCGTTTTGGCCGGAGTGGTCAAACAAGGAGGCGACCCGTGACTGGATGGCGGATTACGTTTTGGACCGCGCCAGCAACTTGCGGGCGCCAATGACGGAAACCGAACTGGCCGCGTTGCACAGTCTGCTCTCGGCGCAAGACATCGACGCATTGCTCGCAACCCTGACCGGCCCTGGCCGAACGGCCACTGCCTTTATCGGAAAGGACAAGATCAAGTGAAACACTTTGCCGTGGCAGTGATTGCAATCTTTGTGTTGACCGGGTGTAGCGACGATACACCGTCCTCCAACACTGAGACCAGCCCCGGCGGCATCGATTACGTGCGCCTGTACATCCCTGAGGCCGAGGCTGTGGCCATCCAGATCGCCTGGCCCACAGACTGGCCGTTGCGTGAAGACGCCAATCAGGCGGTTCCCTATATCGGAGCCGACCTGATCCTCGCAGGTGGTGCCGAGGGGTTTCCGGCTTCGGAAGTTGTGGAGATGTTTGCGGATCTGCAAGTCACGGGCCGCCTGTCGGTTACGTCTGATAATGTCCAGGGCAGTTTGGTTGCTCCAAAGGAAAATTTGGACAAGGCCGTCGAAATCGCCAATGCGCATTTACGGGCGCCGCTTTTGGAACAAGGTTGGTTTGAAGGGATTCAACAGAGCTTTGCAGCGAATATGGCCGAAGCATCTGCTGCGCCAGCACATCAGGGTTTTGCCGCAGTGCGATGGGGTGTTTTGGGTGATGTACCGCTCCGTCGTGCGCTGTCCGTCGATCCACCCGAGCAGATTACATCCGCCACACCCGAGGACGTCGCGAGTTGGCATCGTGAAACAATTGTGCGCAACGACGCAAAGATTGTGATCGCGGGTGCCATTGATGCTGAAGAGGCCGGGGCCGCAATTGACGATCTCTTTGCCGGTTTGCCAGAGGCAGGGGCGCGGGTCGCAAAGACGCCAAGTACCGATTTCACGCCCCGCCGTATCCTGCTGCATGTGCCGGAGGCCAACACCAGCACGTTGTCGTTTGTTGCACCAATGCCCCCGATGCGAGATGGCGGTGAGTTGGAGGATATCATTCTTGTTTCGGCTCTGGGGGAGGGTAAGCACAGCGTTCTTTTTGAGGCCGTGCGCACACAGTTGCGCGCAACATATGGGCTCAGTGCGCATCTTGATGCATACACGCGCGACATCCGGCTTTTGTATTTTGGGGGCGAGGTCGAAACCACAAAGTTAGCGCAAGCCGCAACCATCGTGCAGGAGGCCTATGCGTCGTTTCGCGAGGTTGGGCCGCCGCAAGGCTTTCTGGAAAGTCTCGAGGGCCCCTTCGTCGCACAGAGCGAGAAAACGGCCGCTGACCCTGTCGCCGCGTCCACCTCTGCCCTTATGGCTCTGCTGGATGATCAAGACCCCAGCGTTGCACTTGACCTTGCATCTGCACTTGACCGTGTGACATCCGAAACCCTTCGCCAAAGACTTGCCAATGCGTTTCCGGCCGCACAGGACTTTATCATAGTCGCTGTGTCGCCTGATGCTGACGCGCTGCCAAACGCCTGTGTAATTTCCAAACCAAGAGACGTCATTGATTGCCGATGAAGACCCGGCGCGGTGAAAACGCTGGAAAGATCTCCTTCCTGGTTTGACCAAGGAAGACATCTTGCGTCATCACGACGTTCTCTGGGTGCTCGGGTCCATCTGCATCCCTGGCGGCGTCTCAAGACCAAGGGCCCTGAACGCGATGTTCCCCTTGATGGACATTCGCTAGCGGCAGCAGAACGGCCCCTGGGCCAGCAGACCTTACTCACGGCTCGCTTTTCCGCGCTACAACAAGACAGACACAACAAACACAAACGCCGCCAGTGCTGCATCGAACAATTGGATGAAGGAACACGTGCCCGTAGAGTGCACGATGCACGTCTGCCGTTATTCGACGCGCGACCATCTCAGGATCGTTGAGTGCCCTGCCGACATTGTCTGCCAGGTTGCCAGAGTCAAGTTGCAGCCAAGCAATAGGAAAACCTTTGGTACCGCCAGCCCGGCAATCTTTGCAACGCGCAACAGCACTTAAAGTCGCTGTTTTGCGGCGATCTCGGGGCTGCAAGCGTCGTTCATTTGCATCGGGAGAGAAACGATGAGGCGTTGCATCCGAGATCTGAAACGTGCCAACCGGTCATTGAAATGGAGTTGAACTCAGTCTCATCAATCAAGCGCGGCCATTGCGAACTCCGATATCTATCTTCTTGACAGAATCCGTGCAGCGAACTCTGTTTGGGTGGGTTGATGGCGCAAGGTGAGTAAATCAGAAATGTCGATATTCTCTAAACTCTTTGGTAAGGGCGGCTCGGCTGCTGCGACCGCTAAGAAAGACGTAGAAATGTACGAAGGTTTCCGGATCATGCCGGATCCCGAAGCAGAAGGCGGACACTATCGCATCGCGGCGACGATCACAAAGCATGGGCAGAGCTACCGATTGCTGCGCGCGGATACCTTCTCTGACCGAGATGAGGCGATACGTATTTCTTTGCGCAAGGCCAAACAGGTGATCGACGAGCAGGGTGAGCGACTTTTTCAGTGAGCGCTCCCGGGCCACGCGAGATTACGGTCAGCACACGAGGTGTCGGGCTCCATGAGATCACCGATCACGTGCGGCAATCGCTTTCCGGGTCCGGTCTGCTCACGCTTTTCATTAAACACACGTCAGCGAGCCTGCTCATTCAGGAAAATGCCGACCCGGAGGTCCAGACTGATCTGACGAATTTTTTTGCCCGTTTGGTGCCATCCGCTGACCATCCTGCGATGTCCTATCTCACCCATACCTATGAAGGGCCCGACGACATGCCGGCCCATATCAAGGCCGCACTTTTGCCCACGCATCTGTCGATCCCTGTGGTAGACGGGCAGCTGGCTCTGGGCACGTGGCAGGGCATTTACCTCTTTGAACACCGCACACGCCCGCACCAACGCAGCATTGCAGTGTCATTTCTGCGCAACGTTTGAGGGCGTAATTCGCCTACCACATCTGGGCGCGCATTTCCCCACTACCCAAAACTTAGGCGCTCACCTATAAGTGTGGATAAGTGGGGCGGCGATCCCACAATCAGAGGCAGATAGACAATAAAAGGGGGACGGCCCATGCGCTGCCCGTTTTGCGGAAACATTGACACCCAGGTAAAAGACAGCCGCCCGGCGGAGGATCATGTATCGATCCGGCGCAGGCGCTTTTGTCCGGCCTGTGGCGGGCGGTTCACCACCTATGAACGTGTGCAATTGCGCGATCTGGTTGTGATTAAATCGACGGGCAAGCGTGAAGATTTTGACCGCGACAAGCTGGAGCGCTCGATCCGTATTTCGATGCAGAAACGCCCCATTGATCCCGAGCGCATCGACCAGATGATCTCCGGCATTGTCCGCCGGTTGGAAAGCATGGGCGAGACGGATATTCAGTCCAAGATGATCGGCGAGATTGTGATGGAGGCGCTGGCCCGGATCGACACTGTCGCTTACGTGCGATTTGCCAGCGTTTACAAGAACTTCCAGGCCGCAGATGACTTTGACAAATTCGTCAGCGAGCTGCGCCCCGACGTCCCACCGGAAGAGTGAGCGACCCCAAACGCTTCATGGCGCTGGCGCTGTCTTTGGGGCGGCGCGGGCAGGGGCGAACCTGGCCCAACCCTGCGGTCGGATGTGTGGTTGTCAAAGAGGGCCGCATCATCGGGCGCGGCTGGACAAAACCCGGTGGGCGGCCGCATGCGGAAACAGAGGCCCTATTTCAAGCCAGAGCCACCGTAAATGGCGCGGATGTTTACGTTACCCTGGAGCCTTGCGCGCATCACGGTGAAACGCCGCCCTGTGCACAAGCCTTGATCGATGCGGGTGTGGCAAAGGTCTATGTTGCGACGCTCGACAGCGATCCGCGTGTGAGCGGCAAGGGCTGCGAGATGCTGCGTGCCGCCGGGATTGAGGTCGAGATCGGCCTGTTGGAAGACGAAGCGCTGGCCGACAATGCCGGGTTTTTTGCGCGTGTCGATTTGGGTCGGCCTTTCGTAACCCTGAAGCTGGCGAGCAGCTTTGATGGTCGGATTGCAACGGCGACCGGCGAAAGCAAGTGGATCACCGGACCAGCAGCCAGGCGATATGTGCATGCGCTTCGGGCACGGCACGATGCGGTGATGGTTGGCGGGGGGACGGCCCGCAAGGATGATCCCAGCCTGACGGTGCGCGATCTGGGGGTTGTGTGGCAACCCGCCCGGGTGGTGGTCAGCCGACGGCTTGACCTGCCTTTGATGAGCAAGCTGGCCCGCACCGCCCAGGACGTGCCCGTTATTTTGTGCCACGGCAAAGATGCTGACCCTGCGCTTGTGCAGACCTGGCGCGACCTGGGGGCTGAACTTCTGCCCTGCGCAGCAAGTGGCAGCCAACTCGACCCGGGTGATGTGCTGCGACAGCTTGGCGGTCACGGGTTGACCCGGCTCTTTTGCGAGGGCGGCAGCGCCTTGGCGGCCAGCCTGATCGAGGCGGATCTGGTGGATGAACTCATCGGTTTTACGGCGGGTCTGGCCATCGGTGCCGAAGGGCTGCCCTCCATTGGCGCGCTCGGGTTGAGCCATTTGCAAAACGCGCCCCGCTACGCGCTGAAAAGCTGTCGGTCTCTTGGCCCTGATACGGTGCAGGTGTGGCGCCGCGCACAGGGTTAAATCACCGGCGCCAAAGATGCGCTTTGCTGGCAAAGAGGCCCTGCAGTTTTGACAACAAACGATTGCGCGCACTGCGCGGTGGCAGGTCGCCTTGCGCCAGCCTGTCCGCGGCGACCTCGACCGGGCAGGGCAGACCGGTTTGCGGGTCGATATAGCGTGGGTAGTCAATGAGTGCTGCGTGGACCAACCCGGCCAGTGTGGGCCTTGCACGGCGGCGCGGCGGGATGTCCCCGAGATCGGTTGTCAGCCCCCAGCCCGCATAGAAGGGTGCGCCCAGCGTGGTCACGGGCAATCCGCGCAGCAGCGCCTCGAAGCCCAGCAGGGAGGTCATGGTCCAGACCTCCTCTACCTGATCCAGCAACGACAACACCTCTGTCTTCTGTGCGACATGATCGGCGAGGTTGGTGGCGTCACAGGCTCCCTTGCGCAGACCTGCCTCCACATCCGGATGGGGTTTGTAGATCAGGATGGCTGCCGGATTGGCCTCCCGGGCGGCTTGCAAAAGCTGTAGGTTGCGCCGGATGGTACTTGTCCCGGTGGTGATTGAGGCGTCATCCTCGACCTGGCCAACGACCAGAATCCGGTGCCCTTCCGGTATCTGCGCGGCCTCGCCGCCCAGATTATATTTGGTCAGGCCCCCGGTAACCAGCTTCCGGATCAACGCCTGCGCCCGCGCCTCCTGATCCGGGCGCAATGTTTCGCGGGTGGCAATCAGATTTTCCAACCGACTGGGGCGCGACGGATCATAGTAGATGCCCAGATCATCCGTGACGAGAGACAGGGGCGGCACCAGTTCCGCGCCGAGCCCGCGGGACCGCAGAAACCCATCCTCCACCCGCACCGCATCCTTGTGGCCAACGTCCGCCTTGCCCGCCCAGACCATCCAGGGCCGTTTGGTTGTGCGCGCTTTGCCGGGGTCATCCTCGAAGGTGACAGGCTTGTGCTGTCCGTAAAATTGCTGCAGCGGCGCGCGTTTCCAAAGGCTCATGCCGGAGGCGACCCAACCTTCATGATCCTCTCGCCAGGCGCGGGTTTGCGCGCTCATGGCTTCCATCACTGTCGAGAGATCGCAAAGCGTATCGTTGCAGGGATCGTACCATTTCGGGTAAAGCATCATGGCCGCTGCAAAAAGTTGTGCACGGGTGAGTTTGCGTTGCCGGCGCTGCACCGGGAATTCATCTTCGGACAGTCCCCAGCCCGCGTAAAAGGGCTGGCCGAAGACCCGTGGTCTGTGCCCGGCAAAGATCGCCTCGAACCCCAGTTGCGAAGAAACCGTGTAAACGCCGACCGCCCCTTCGAAAAGGATCCAGGGGCTGATGGGATCGGCCAGCAGCGAAATGCGATCCGAAAGATCGGCGGTGTCGAAATACCCTTTCCTGAACCCGGCCACGGTTTCCGGGTGGGTCTTGATGATAACCTGCGCGCCGGGGTGCTCTTCCTGCGCCACAAACAGCATTTCGAGAAAGCGATTCCGATCTGCACCACTTGCGGTCACAGATGCGTCGCCGCGGGTCTGATCCAGCACCAGCGCGTAGCCCGGGGGCAGGGCGGGCAGGGCGGAATTGACCGCGCTGAATTTCGTCAGATGCGCCTCCTGCATCCGCGCAATTGCGCCGCGGGCGGTGTTGAGAAGGGCGGTGTCGTCCAAAGGATGCGTGCTGAGCAGATGCTCCAGGTCGGAAACCGTGGCGGGGTCATAATGCACGCCCGCGTGGTCGATCAGCAGCCCAAGAGGCGGCTCGCCCGCGCGTCCGGGGTGCAGGGAGCGTAGCCACGCGTCTTCGACACGCACCAGCCCTGCGTTTTTATGGGCGGCCACCGCTTCGCCGCGATGTGATGTCGGGCTATTGCCCCAGACGCCGACCAGATCATCCGGACCGGGCGCCCCGAGTTTAATGTCATATCCGCTCAACTGCAGAATGCGCCTGATGCGCGTTTGGGTCAGGAAACCGCCGTTGTAAACGTATAGCCGCCGGGCAGTTTCCTGTCCGGCGGCCTTTGGATCATGCGGATGACCCATGTAGTGCGTCAGTTGACGATCTGGTCGACATTGGCAACAGGTCCGACAAGCGATCCGAAGACCGCAGAAACCGCTTTGTTCCACTGGTTGATCGGCGCTTCTGTCACGTAAAGCGTATCGCTGTCGCGAATGACGAAATCGCGGGCCACGAACATGCCATTGGGCTGGGTCAGATCCAGCAGGTAGATCATGCGCTGCGCCCCGATGAGGTCATCCCGGCCCAGCACCTGGGCGGCAACTTCTGGCGGTTCGTTGCGGAAAATGAAAACGCCCGTGGCGTCAGAGGTTGACGACACCAGGCCGCCGACCTGGGCGATGGCCTCCAGCGCGGACAGGTTTTGCGACTGGAAGGGTACGCGTGCCTGCGTGCCGGTCGCGCCAAGCGCTGTGAAGGAGCGGGTGTCTTCTTCGACCAGGATGCGGTCGCCGCCGCGCAGGGCGATGTCAAGGTGGGGATTGTTGTAGAGGTCCTGAAACCAGATGCGGCTGCGCTGACTGCCACGGATCACGGTGATCTGCGCAATTTCGGGCTCAATTGTCACGCCACCCGCACGGGCCAGCATGGTCGAAAGGGTTCTGGTTGGTCGTTCAATGGCGTAAACACCCTGTCCACCCACTGCCCCGGTCAGGGACACGGTGGAGCCGTCACCGGCCTCGCGGCGTACTTCGACCTGCGGATCAGGCGTCTGTTCTTCGAGCTTGGCAGTGATGATACGGCGAATGGCTTCCGGTGAATTGCCCGCCGCACGGATGCGCCCGGCATAGGGGACAAAGATGAACCCGTCCCCATCAACCTGTACACTTTCCAGCAGTGTGGCGTTGCTGGCCTCTCCGGCCAGCAGGCCGTCATCCACGTTTTCCCAGATCGTCAGACCGAGAATATCGCCCGGCTGGATCGTGTCGGACCCGATCTTGGCAGAATTCTGAAAGCTTTCGGAAAATCCTAAGGCCGGCACAACTGCGATGGCGCGCGTGACGCGGTCGTTGACCGCAACGACAAAGGCATCGCCTTCCTTTTGCACGGAGCCCGCAAAGATCTGTTTCTTGTTGGGGCCAACTTGCGGAAGCGTGCACGCCGTCAAGACGGCCAAGGCCGCCGAAATTACGATGGGACGCACCCATCCGAAATCGGAGTTTTTCACTGCGCGGTCTCCTCGACCAATTCGAATTCTGCCTCAGATCGCCGACGTTTTCCCGGCGTATTATTCCTCAAAGTACCGGCTAATCTTTCAAAAATCTACTGTGCGCTTGCGGGTAGGCTATTTCACGACACGAAACTGTTGCGCGATGGTCGCGGTTTTGCGGCGTGGAATCTCGTAGGGGTCGCGTCCCTCGAGCATCAGATCGACCACCTGGCGCAGCAGTTGTATGCGGCCCCGGCTGGCATAAAAGCTACCGGGTAACTGGCTGGTCTCCAACAGGAATTGTCGAAAGTCGCGGTAGGCTTCCATATCACTGCGGGTGGGGTTGGCAAAAAACGCGTCCAGCGGTTGATGCGACACCAATTCGGGTTTGCCATAGACCGCAGCGCCGAACGTCCGCAGTGGAATGCCGCGCCAGAGCACCTGCTGACCGGCGGTGGAATTCACGGTGACAGCGCTACGCGCCTCGGAGAGGATACCCGCCAATTTGCCCCCCCGCAGGTAATGCACGCGATCCGCGATGCCATGCTGCTGGGCAAACCGGCGGATGTCGCGGCGCAGGGGCGCGCGCCCATCCTCCAAAGGGTGCGCCTTGAAAACAAGGTGATGGTGCGCGGGGGCGCCAGCGGCGAATTGCGAGATGATGAGTTCGAGAAACTCCGCCTGGCTGGCAAAGGGCGCGTGCATCTGGAAGGCGCTGTCATGTTCCAATTGCAGCAGTGCCAGATGGTAGGGGAAGCTGCCGCTGCGCAGTCGATATGTGGCAACAATCCGTTCAAGCGCCTGAAACGGCATAAAGAGCAACCGCCTGATATAAAGCGCAAATTCCTGTCGTACGTGCAGGGCGCGGTGAGGTTGAAACTGCTTGTATCGCTGGTTCCAGAACATCACGAACCAATGATAGAGCGCGCCGTAAAAAATATGCTGGCGCATGTCGCCCCAATGGCTTGGCGGCAGTGGCGGGTCAGGGTCAGCCTCTGCACGGGCATCGCGCATGGCGGAAAGCGGCATGTCCATGAGCGCGGAATGCCCGTTTGAACCGCCGAGCTCATAGCTGACCCAATAGGGCCGCAGATACCCTTCCTCAAAGACATGTACGCGGATGTCGCGGGCTTTGGCCTCCGTGACGGCTGAGGCATGCATCCACCGTGTGTCGCCATAAAGCACAAGGTCGGTCACCCCCTTGTCGGCAAGATGTTTTTGCAGAAAAGGCAGCCAGTCTTCTTGCGGTGCACGGTAGGGCAAATAGCTCTGCCGTCCGGGCCAGAACGCCCTGTCGCCCGCGTTGAAGCCGATGCGCCAGACCTTGGCACCCGCCTGGCGCAATTGCTTGCCCAACTGATAAAAGAACGGACCGTGCGGGCCTTGCAGAAACAGGAAAACGCGGGAAGATGCGATGGTATCTGAAGTCAACGATTGCGCCTCAATCAACGAATAGCTTCACTTCCACCAAGTATACCCGGCATTTGTATGGCAGTTTATGCCCGTTCCGGCAAGGCAGGGGGTCTTGTCAGGGCAAGGTCGCGCCGCTAGGTCAGGGTCAGAACCGCAGGAGAGGCTGGCCATGTTCACGGGTATTATCACCGATATCGGGACCATCACGTCACTGGTGCAGGAAGGTGATCTGCGCGCGCGCATCCAGACGCATTACAATACACAAAGCATCGATATGGGCGCCTCCATCGCCTCAGATGGCGTGTGCCTGACGGTCGTCGATCTGGGGCCCGACTGGTACGAAGTGCAGATCAGCGCCGAAACCGTTGAGAAAACCAACATTGGGCGAAACAACTGGGTGGTCGGTAAACGCGTTAATCTGGAGCGGGCGCTTAGGGTCGGCGACGAATTGGGGGGGCATATCGTGTCGGGGCACGTGGATGGCGTCGCAGAAGTCGTCGCCATCAAAGATGAAGGTGACAGCACCCGGGTGACGCTGCGCGCGCCTGATGCATTGGCGCGGTTCATTGCGCCCAAGGGATCGGTGGCGCTGAATGGTACGTCGCTGACGGTCAATGATGTCTCCGGCACGGATTTCGGTATCAATTTCATCCCCCATACGAAAACCGCCACTACGTGGGGGGAGGTGGCCTTGGGCGATCTGGTCAATCTGGAGATCGATACGCTGGCGCGTTACGTCGCGCGACTGGCGGAAATGCCTGCCGCCTGAACGCGCGGCGCGTCTGGTCAAGGGGCAGCGGCTGGGCTAAGAGCCAGCAAGGTTGAAGGAAAGGCACGCGCGCCATGAGTTTTGAAACGCCCGGACCGGTTGAGAAAGATCTGCGCAGCAGCATCGCACCCATCGAAGACATCATCGAAGATGCCCGGCAGGGGCGGATGTTCATTCTGGTGGATCATGAGGATCGCGAGAACGAAGGCGATCTGGTGATCCCTGCGCAATTTGCCGATGCCGCGGCCATCAATTTTATGGCGATGCACGGCCGCGGCTTGATCTGCATGCCGCTGACAGCGGAGCGGATCGACACTCTGGGCCTGCCGATGATGGCGGTGAACAACTCCTCGCGGCATGAGACCGCCTTCACCGTATCGATCGAGGCGCGTGAAGGGGTGAGCACCGGTATTTCCGCCGCAGATCGGGCATTGACGGTTGCGGTGGCAATTGATGACGACAACGGCCAGGCCGACATTGCAACACCCGGCCATGTGTTTCCCCTGCGCGCGCGACGCGGCGGCGTTCTGGTGCGCGCGGGCCATACCGAGGCCGCCGTCGACATCAGCCGCTTGGCGGGGCTGCACCCCTCCGGTGTGATCTGCGAGATCATGAAACCCGATGGCGAAATGGCGCGTCTGCCCGATCTGGTAGACTTTGCCGCAGAGCATGGGCTCAAGATCGGCACGATCAGCGACCTGATCGCCTACCGTCTGAAACATGACAACCTCTTGCGGTTGCGCGATGAACGCGAGGTGACCTCGGCCTATGGGGGCGCCTGGCACATGCGGGTGTTTGCCGATGAAATCACCGGCACCGACCACGTGATGCTGTCGAAGGGAGATATTTCGTCTGACGCGCCGGTTCTGGTCCGCACCCATGCGCTGAACGCGTTGGAAGACATCCTGGGTCTCGGGCCGAGCCCTGCGGATGAGTTGCCCCGCGCGATGGAGATCATTGCCGAGGAAGGGCGGGGTGCCGTTTTGCTCTTTCGGGAGCCGCATCCGAAACTGCGCCTTGATGGGGATGAGGATGATGGCCCGCGCACCATCAAACGCACGGGCGTCGGCGCGCAGATCATGTCCACCATGGGGCTGAGCGAGCTTATTCTGCTGACCGACAGCCCGCAGACCAAATACCTCGGGCTTGATGCCTACAACCTGTCCATCGTGGGCACGCGCCCCATCACCAAGGAGTAGACCATGGCCGCCAATGAACAGCACTATGTCCTGCCGCGCCCGGCGTTCGACAAACCGGTGAAAATCCTGATCGTCGTCGCGCCTTACTACAAGGACATCGCCGACAATCTGGTGGCCGGGGCCAAGGCCGAGATTGAGGCCGCGGGCGGCACCTGGGATCTGGTCGAGATGCCCGGGGCGCTGGAAGTGCCGACAGCCATCGGTATTTCCGACCGACGCAGCAATTTCGACGGGTACGTGGCCCTGGGATGTGTGATCCGGGGCGAGACCACGCATTATGAAACGGTGTGCAATGACAGCAGCCGCGCCTTGCAATTGCTGGGCCTTCAGGGGCTGTGCATCGGCAATGGTATCCTGACGGTTGAGACCCGCGAACAGGCTGAGGTGCGTGCTGACGTCAAAGGTCAGAACAAAGGCGGTGGGGCCGC
Organism: uncultured Roseobacter sp.; assembly: GCF_947499265.1. Taxonomy (GTDB): domain Bacteria; phylum Pseudomonadota; class Alphaproteobacteria; order Rhodobacterales; family Rhodobacteraceae; genus Roseobacter. Next base: position 159,389 of record NZ_CANMNK010000002.1, read on the forward strand.
GGCGGCGGCCTTGCATCTGGTGGCGATGGCTCGTAAGTGGGCGTCCCAATCCAAGGGCATCGGGTTCAAGCCAGCAGGCCAGGAGATTCTGATCGCCGGTTCAAAAGATGGATCCACAACCTCATGACATCGCTTCACGGCAACCTTTCCGGCAATCAGCGCCGCAAAATGAAATCGGCGGCACGGCTTTATGCGGTGCAGGCGCTGTTTCAGATGGAGCATTCCGCGCAGACCGTGGAAGCGGTGCGTGCTGAGTTTCTCGATCACCGTTTTGGCGCCACCTACGACGGTGAGGAAATGCTCGATGGCGACATTGAGCTTTTTGAAACGGTGGTCGAGGAGGCCGTGAATTATCAGGCCCCGATTGACCAGATGACCGATCGTGCATTGGTGGCCAAATGGCCGCTGGGTCGGATCGATCCCACATTACGTGCGCTCTTTCGCGCCGCTGGTGCCGAATTGAACGGCAAAGAGACCCCACCGAAGGTGGTGATCACAGAATACGTCGATGTGGCCCGCGCGTTCTTCCCCGACGGAAAAGAGCCGCAATTTGTCAACGCCGTGCTGGATCACATGGCGCGCGAAATCCAGCCCGAGGCATTCTGAAGCATTTGCTTACCGCGGATCGGGTGTTAGGTTCTCGATGGTGAATGGTAAGATTGGATCGGTCATGCCCCGTGTCATGCGTCTCTACATCATCAGTGGGCTCACCGGATTTGGTGTCGCAGCAGTTTTCGTTGCGATGATCATCGCCTTTAACGTGGCCAACCTGCGCCACCTCATTTTCACCTCGGATATTGGTGTCATGGCGACGATCGCGTTCTGGATTCTGAACGGAATCGTGTTTTCAGGGGTTCAGTTTGCCTATGCCGTCACACAGCTCGCGAAGCGAACAGATTGACGCTGCGTAACAGCCATTGATGCACGCGTCGATGCGGTCATATTCTTTCGTTTAATCTTGATTTATGTCGCATTGACCTCTGGACATTTGGCTCAGAAATGCCATCTTAAGATCAAAGGAGAGCAAAATGTCCGAATTCATCCTTAGAATATTCAGAAATCTGTTTGCTCAGCCGCAGCAAGAAACACTGCTGATCCCAGTGCGCGTAGAAGAAAAGCGCAAGCTGTATACGCGCCGCTAAGCCGCGCATCTGCCGAGTATTGAACGTTTTGAAAGCGGGTCGGTGTGACGGGCCCGCTGCAGCCGTCTTGGTATTTATTCCCGAGGACCTGTATATACAGGTGGGCGCCAGGTAACCAGGCCAGGGCCAGGACAGAGCCAGCTCCCTCGGATTTGCTTAAGGCCACTGGAATGTAACCAGTCACGCGAAGAGCAGCACCCGTCACCCACCCCACTTAAGTTCACCACCTGACCTCGGCAAGGGGCAAAACGACGACAGCGGATGATTATCCTTGCACGATGTTCATGATATGTTCATATTTGCGACATGTCACATGATGATCTGCAGAATTTCCAACCGGGCCAGCTGTTGGCGCGTGGCGCGGCACGTCTGCTGACAAGTTATGGGTTTGTCAGTGTTGAAGAGCTGATCCCCTCCCGCGGCCTGCGGGTGGACCTGATGGGCCTGGGGCCCAAAGGCGAGGTCTGGATCATCGAATGCAAATCGAGCCGCGCGGATTATCAGTCCGATCACAAATGGCAGGGGTATCTGGACTGGTGCGACAGGTTTTTCTGGGCGGTTGACGCGCGTTTTCCAACCGACCTTTTGCCCGATGAGACCGGGTTGATCATCGGCGACGCCTATGGTGCGGAAATCATCCGCATGGGGCCGGAAGACAAACTGCCCGCGCCGCGGCGCAAATCCATGGTGCAGAAAGTGGCGGTGACCGCAGCGCGGCGCCTGCAGGTTTTGCGCGATCCGGAGGCGGGCGCGGATAGGGGTTAGCGGCGGCCGGGTTTCATCGCGCGGGCACGGTTGGCTGCGGCAGAGATCTCTTCGGCGATTTCATCTGCGTCATCAGGTGAAAAATCCATCGGGATTTCAGCGCCACCCGCTTCGACATAGATCCGCACCATACCCTTGTCCGTCGGGCCAATTTGAAGATTTGCCTCAATGTCGCTTTCGGTATCGATGCCCATGTCTGCTCTCCTCAGGTAAGTGCAGGCATCGCTAGCGTGCGTGACCTTGAAACACAAGCCGGCATGCGCTTTTGTGGCCGGATGGATCACATCAAGATACGCAATTTCACCTCGGCCGACTGGGATTGGCTGGTGACACAGCATGGCACGCTCTATGCAAAATCCGAAGGGTTCGATGACAGTTTCGGCAGTCTGGTGGCGGAGATTTTGGATGATTTCATCGCTGGGCATGACCCAAGTGTCGAAGCCGGTTGGATCGCGGAGGAGAACGGCCAGCGGCTGGGGTCGATTTTCTGCGTCCGGCTGACCGAAACGACGGCAAAACTGCGCTTGTTTCTGTTGGTGCCGGAAGCGCGCGGCAAGGGGCTGGGCAAGCGACTTTTACAGACCTGTATGAGCTTTGCGAAGGATCGCGGCTACGCTGACATGCAGCTTTGGACCCATGAAAGCCACGCGGCGGCCTGCGCGCTTTACAAATCGACCGGGTGGCAGATGATCGGCAGCAAACCGGTGCATTCATTTGGCCAGAATCTGGTGGAACAGAGCTGGACCTATCGCTTCTAAGCCCCTTGCAATCTGCAGGTCGGGCGGATAAATCGAGCGTAGTGCCGCCTTAGCTCAGTAGGTTAGAGCGCCTGATTGTGGATCAGGAGGTCCCCCGTTCGAGCCGGGGAGGTGGTACCACTCAAAAACGCATTAGTCGGTCGGATTGATGGCAATGCTTTGCCGCAGCTGGCCGGTGACCCTGTCAAAGATCAGGATTTCATCCGCATCCGTCGTGATTGCAAACCAATCTGGCCCTTGGGTGAAGGAAACGGGCCGCGCGTCTCCGGGCAGGGTGATCTCGGAGGGCAATGTCGGCGGGCGATCATTGAAGCGGATGACAATCAGCGCGATGATCAGTAGAAGACCGCCAATCATCGTTGCGGTCAGCACCGTCACCAATCGTCTCAGAAAGCGCAGGTTTGCGGGTTCTGCCACCTCTTCTTCGGGCTTCATTTCGGAATTACGCATGCCGCACCGCCAAATCCACTTCATCATCGACGAAACACCGCCGCAGCGTCTTGATAAGGCGCTTGCGCGGGATGTGCCAGCGGAGGCTGCATTGTCGCGCACCCGTCTGGGCCGTCTGATCGCGGATGGTGCCGTGTCTGTGGCGGGGGATGTGGTCACCGACCCCAAGGCGCGCGTGCAGGCGGGGGCAGCGGTGGTGATTGAGGTCGAAGAGGCGCAAGAGAGCCATATTCTGCCTGAAGACATCCCCTTGGACGTCGTTTTTGAAGATGATGACCTGATCGTGGTGAACAAGCCCGCAGGGATGGTGGTGCATCCCGCACCGGGAACGCCTTCGGGCACGCTGGTCAATGCGCTTTTGGCGCATTGCGGCGATGATCTGTCGGGGGTGGGCGGCCTGAAACGCCCCGGCATCGTGCACAGGATCGACAAGGAGACCTCCGGCCTGCTGGTTGTGGCTAAATCCGACGCGGCCCATCATGGGCTGGCCGCGCAATTCGAAGCCCATACGGTGGAGCGATACTACCGCGCACTGGTATTCGGGGTGCCGGATGGCAACGATCCTCGGTTGCGGGGGATTAAAGGGGCAAGCTTCGAGGCTGGGAACATCTTGAAGATCACCACTCAATTGGCGCGTCACAAGACGGATCGCCAACGACAGGCGGTTCTGTTTCACGGTGGGCGCCACGCGGTGACCCGTGCGCGTACGGTTGAAAGCTATGGGACGCCGCCGGTACTCGCGCTCATGGAGTGTTGGCTGGAAACCGGACGCACCCATCAAATCCGGGTGCATATGGCGCATGCCGGTCATGGTCTGGTCGGCGATCCGACCTACGGTGGAAAGCGCAAACTGGCGGCAAAAGCCCTTTCGAATAGTGCCCATGAGGCCATTCGCTCATTTGCGCGCCAGGCATTGCACGCCGCGGTTTTGGGGTTTGACCATCCCATCAGCGGCGAAAAAATGCGGTTTGAAGCGCCTCTGCCCGAAGATATGGCGGCGCTACTGCGCAATTTGCGGAGCGTTTTGACATAAACAGCAAGCCTGCGTGAGCGCACTGACATGTGAGATGTTAACGCTGGCGCTTTGTGTCAGTCTTTCTTTAATCGATGCATTGTAATGATTGCGTTAACATTTCCGCGGTCTGCGACTTGAACTGATCGGTTCAGACCCCATATTCATGTTAAGCCCTTAAACATTGGGAGGTGCTCATGGCGAATTATGCGAATCTACCGGCTCCAACACCGGAAGGCGGCCTGAACCGCTATATGCAGGAAATCCGGAAGTTTCCGCTCTTGGAACCCGAAGAGGAATACATGCTTGCAAAAGCATGGGTCGAGAAGGAAGACACCGCAGCGGCGCATCGGATGGTGACGTCACACCTGCGTCTGGCCGCCAAGATCGCCATGGGATACCGTGGCTATGGCCTGCCGCAGGCTGAGGTGATTTCCGAAGCAAACGTCGGCCTCATGCAGGCTGTGAAGCGGTTTGACCCAGAAAAAGGCTTCCGCCTTGCAACTTATGCGATGTGGTGGATCCGCGCGTCGATCCAGGAATATATCCTGCGCAGCTGGAGCCTGGTGAAGCTTGGCACGACCTCCGGTCAAAAAAAGCTGTTCTTCAACCTGCGTAAGGCCAAAAACCGCATTGGCGCGCTTGAAGAAGGCGACCTGCGCCCTGAGAATGTCGCTCGTATCGCGACCGATCTTGGCGTGACCGAAGACGAGGTGATCTCCATGAACCGGCGTATGTCCGGTGGGGATGCATCGCTGAACGCCACCGTAGGCTCCGAAGGCGAAGGGGCCATGCAGTGGCAGGACTGGTTGGAAGATGAAGATGCCGACCAGGCTGGCGATTATGAGACGCGTAACGAGCTTGAGGCGCGTCGTGAGTTGCTTTCCGAGGCAATGTCGGTGCTGAATGACCGCGAAAAGGACATTCTGACCCAACGCCGCCTGTCTGACAAAACCGTCACGCTGGAAGATCTGAGCACGGAATACGATGTGAGCCGCGAACGCATTCGCCAGATCGAAGTGCGCGCTTTCGAGAAGCTGCAAAAGAAAATGCGTGATCTGGCCAAGGAAAAAGGCATGTTGGCCACAGCCTGAGCCAATGCCCTTTCATCATCAACCCGCCGACGCAAGTCCGCCGGGTTTTTTTACGCCCGCGAAATTGTCTTTCAATGAAAGCGCACTGCAGGGCAAAGGAGCATAGTCTTACGGCGTCGTTTCTCATCGACCCAGCAGTGATCCTTGGCGTTCCGCTAGGGGCATTTTATGCCAGCACAACCTCTAGCGTGGATCGAAACTGGAAAATAAGGTATCGTGATCTGGGGTCATTTTACCCCTGTTTACAATGGTTGAGCCTTGCCGGTGGCGTTTTAGGCCACGGGCAGTGACCTTGATAGGCTGTGGCACCGCCCTTTGCGTTCAGCGGGTCGCAGCGCTTTTGGGATACGTCTCAACCCACAGACGACGTTATTTGAAAGATCGAATTTGGAGAAGATCATGAAAATTGCCCCGATTATTGCCGTTGCCATGGTCGCGTTAATCGCTGCCTATGCGGCCTCGCTCGGATTTGGCAGCCTGTCATTCGAAGACAACCTCGCGGAACGCGTGGCCAGTCACTTGCTGGCCCTGACGTTCTTTGCGCTTCTGATCGAACGGGCGGTGGAGGTCATCGTCAACAACAAGTTCATGGCGCGTGAGCTTAGCGAAAACGCCGCAGTTGTGCGCCTGCAGCGCAAATGCAGCATCCTGCAATCCGCCCTCGATCTGGAGGTGCAACAGCCCGTCCCGGTGATGACCGATCAGAATGCACTGACGACAGCCAATGAGGCGAAGAATGAAAACATTCACTCTTTGAGGACCCAGATCCGCGAAGCGAAACTGGCAAAAATCGCCGCTGATCAAAACGCCATGCCGGATCGCGAAAAAACATCGACGGAGAAGGCCGCTTTTGCCGCAACAACCGCCACGATCCTGGGGGGATTGGTTGCCCTGACGGGCACAACCGTCCTGGCGGAATTCGTCAAGGTGCCGCAGGAAGCCAGCGGCGCGCATTTCCTGGGGATCTTCAACCAACTGCAGTGCTTTGTGGCTGTTGATATCCTCTTCACCGCGCTGATCCTTGCAGGCGGCTCCGAGGGTATCCATCAGATCGTCAAAGGGTTTTTGTCAGCCAAGGATGAGTTTTCGCTGCAAACCTGCGCGGTCTCCCGGCCTCAGTCCTCCATCGCTTCCAACTCGTCGATGAAGCCGGAGATCATCGACAGGCCCTTGTCCCAGAACGCGGGATCCGAGGCATCCAGACCGAAGGGGGCCAGGAGTTCCTTGTGGTGCTTGGAGCCACCGGCCTTGAGCATGTCGAAATATTTCTCTTCGAAGCCCTCGTCACCTTCGGCGTAGACCGCATAGAGCGCATTCACCAGCCCGTCGCCGAAGGCATAGGCGTAGACGTAGAAGGGCGAATGCACGAAATGCGGGATATAGGCCCAGAAGGTCTCGTACCCCTCCATGAACTCGAAGGCAGGCCCAAGGCTTTCGGCCTGCACCGACATCCACAGCGCATTGATGTCTTCGGGGGTCAACTCGCCCCCACGGCGCGCGGCGTGCAGCTTGCACTCGAAATCGTAGAACGCGATCTGGCGCACCACGGTATTGATCATATCCTCGACCTTGCCCGCCAGCATCACTTTGCGTTGGGCAGGGTCCTTGGCACCATCGAGCATTTTGCGGAAGGTCAGCATCTCCCCAAAAACCGACGCCGTTTCGGCGAGGGTCAGCGGGGTGGAGGACAGCATCTCACCCTGTTCGGCGGCCAGCACCTGGTGCACACCGTGGCCCAATTCATGGGCCAGCGTCATCACGTCGCGCGGTTTGCCGAGGTAGTTCAGCATCACGTAAGGGTGCACGTTTGTCACGGTCGGATGGGCGAAGGCACCGGGCGCCTTGCCCGGTTTGACGGCGGCATCGATCCAGCCCTTGCGGAAAAACGGCTCCGCGATCTGGCCCATGCGCGGATCAAAGGCGTTATAGGCATCCATCACCGTTTTTTCAGCCTGATCCCAATTGACGATGCGATTGTCTTCCATCGGCAGCGGCGCATTCCGGTCCCAGACCTGCATCTTGTCGAGGCCCAGCCACTTGCGTTTAAGCTCATAGTACCGGTGGCTGAGCTTGGGGTAGGCCTCCACAACCGCATTGCGCAGCGCCTCGACGACCTCGGGTTCCACCTGGTTGCTCAGATGGCGGCCCAGTTGCGCCGTCTCCATCCCGCGCCACCGGTCAATGATCTCCTTTTCCTTGGCCTGCGTGTTGTGCACCCGCGCAAAGGTCTTGATGTTCTCGGCAAAGACCTCTGCCAACTCGCGCGCGGCGGCCTCGCGCTTGGGGCGTTCGGGATCGGTCAGCAGGTTCAGCGTGCCTTCGATGTTCAGCGCCTCGCCCTCCACCTCGAAGTCCAGACCGGCGATGGTTTCATCAAAAAGCCGTTCCCAAGCGTCGCCGACCACGCCGAGATCATGCAGGAATTTTTCCAGCTCATCGCTGAGCTGATAGGGCTTCATGGCGCGCACCTTGTCGAAAACAGGTTTGTAGCGCGCCAGATCGGCGTTCTGGGCATAGAGCCCGTCCAGGTGATCATCAGCCAGCCGGTTGATCTCCAGAGTGAAAAACACCAGCGGGGTGGTGAAATTGGTGATCTTCTCCTGCAGGTCGGACATGAATTTTGCCCGGTCGGCATCCGTGGTCAGTTGGTAATAGCGCAGGCCCGCAAAGGACATGATGCGTCCCGCGACCTGATTGATTTTTTCATTGCGCAACACGCAGTCCAGAAACCCGGGCGCATCCAGTTCCGCCAGTTTACCCTCGTAGTCGGCGGCAAAGCTGGCGCAGGCCTGCTCAAGCCAATCCAGATCGCGCTTTAGCTCCGGCGCATCCTCGCCGGTATAGAGATCATCCAAGTTCCACTCGGGCAGGTCACCCAACGGGCTGGCCGCCCCTGCTGCATTGGCGTCGCGGACAGGGAAGGGAAGTTGGAACATCAAAGACCTCATATGTGTTTCGCTATACCTAAGGCGCACGTCAGCAAGGGACAAGCCGGGTGCTGCGGGTTAGCCTTTCGAAAAGCGGAATAATGCAGCAGGATTGTCCACCAGAATGCGTTGGCGGGTGGCGTCATCGGGGATCACACGATCAAGCGCGTTCAGCATCTCCGCGGCCTGTGGCATGTCGGCACCGGCCAGCATCAGGTGCGGCCAGTCCGACCCCCAGAGGCACCGTTCCGGGTTGGCCGCGATCAGGGCCGCGACCAGCGGGTCGGCTGCATCATAGGGGGCGGGGCACATGCGATAAAGCGCGGAGAGTTTCACCCAGGCCTTGCCCTCGGCCAAAAGCGCGCAAAGCGTCTGGAACCCCTCGGACTGCGCGGTCAACGCCCCCTTGGGCCACCCGATGTGATCAAAGACGACATCAACATTCAGGCCGCGCACATCCGCCGCCAGCTCCGCCATATGGTCATCCGAATGGCACAGCATCTGAATGTGGAGGCCGCGTTCCGCCAGCGCAGGCGCCATCGCCTTGGCCCCCTCCCAAGTGAGCACGCCACCATGCACGTAGTTCAGGCGCATCGCACAGATGTTCCATTCGACGAACTGATCCATCTGTTGCTCTGACGCGCCATCCGGCAAGAGACCGACACCACGGAACCCCGTGCCCATCCGGCGCACAGCCTCCACGGTGACGCTGTTGTCGGTGCCATAGAGGATCGAATGCACGATCACACCGCGCGAAAACCCCAGCGTTTTCAATTGGGTGCGAAACTTCTCCAACCAACCCTCAAGGGTGGGTCCGGGGGCAGGGTTTTCCGCGCGCCCCTCCCAAAGCGGGAATTCACCTGCCCCCGCCACAAGATGCACATGCGCATCACAGGCCCCGGGGGGCGCCAGTTTCAGCGGCGCTTGCGGTGCGGGTGGCATTCCGGCGTCAGGCTTATCCATAAATTCTCAGCATGTCGTTCAAATCGTCCAATGTGTTGGCCTCCTGCAGCGGCTTGTCCTGCCGCCAGCGCGACATACGCGGAAAGCGCAGGGCGACGCCAGATTTATGGCGCGGGCTGGCCTGAATACCCTCGAAGGCGATTTCAAAGACATGATGTGGCGTCACTTGCCGCACCGGGCCAAAGCGCTGCAGCGTGTTCTTGCGCACCCATTTGGTGATCTCGCGAAATTCCGCATCCGTCAGGCCGGAATAGGCCTTGGTGAAAGGCACCAGATCGTTGCCGTTCCAGACCGCAAAGGTGAAATCCGTGAAGAGGTTGGCGCGCCGCCCGTGCCCCGCCTGCGCATAGATCATCACCGCGTCGATGGTCAGCGGATCAAGCTTCCATTTCCACCAGTCGCCCTTCTTGCGGCCCACTAGATAGGGGCTGTCGGTGCGTTTCAGCATGATCCCTTCGGCATTCTCGTCCCGCGCAACGCTGCGCAACTCGGCCAGATCGTCCCAACTCTCGAAATCCAGTTGCGGAGAAAGCCGGATGGGCGCGTCGGGGGGCAGCGCCGCGCAGGCGGTTTCCAGCAGGTGGCGGCGCTCACTAAATGGGGTCTGGCGCAGATCATGCCCCTGCCATTCCAGAAGGTCGTAGGCGTGCAGGACCACCGGCGCCTCTGACAACAGCTTTTTCGGCACGGTCTTGCGCCCGATCCGTTTTTGTAAGGCATTGAAGCTGTCGGGCTGGTCGGAGGCGGCTTGCCAGACCAGCAACTCGCCATCCAGCACCGTGCCGGGGGGCAGAAAATCTACCGCGCGGGCCAGTTCCGGGAAGCGATCCGTCATCAACTCTTCGCCCCGTGACCAGACGAAGTGCGCCCCGTCCCGCAGGATCAGCTGGCCGCGAATGCCGTCCCACTTCCATTCTGCCCGCCAGTCGTGGGTGTCGCCCAGAGCGTCAGGCGTGTCCTCCAGCGCGTAGGCGAGGTAAAACGGATAGGGCCGCGAGGCATCTGCTGAGGCGTCTTCGGCCTCGATCAGCGCCTCCCATGTGGTGTCATCGGGGTGCCAATTGCCCATCAGCCGATGCGCCAGTTCCGCTTCGGGCTTCTCCGTGGCCCGTGCCAGCGCGCGGGTCATCAGTTTTTGGCTGACGCCCATGCGGAACCCTCCGGTGATCAGCTTGTTGAACACAAATCTCTCGATGCCGCCCAATTCTGCCCAAGCCTCTAGAACAAAGGCCTTGCGCGCGTCTTCCTCAACCGCTGACAGGTCGCGCAGCGCGTTGATCCATTGCGACAGGCTCCGGTCACTTGATGTCTCGTTCGCGGGTAGGACAAGTGCAATGGTTTCGGCGAGGTCACCGACAATCGGATAGCTTTCCTCAAAGAGCCAGAGCGGGATGTCCGCCGCCTCCGACGCCCATTCGCGCAGTTTGGTGGTGGTCACCGCGCGTTTTGGACGACGGCCTGAAAAGAGCGCCATGGTCCACATCCGGTCCTCATGCGGCGCGGTTTGGAAATAGGCGGCCAGCGCGGTCACCTTCACGGTGGTCTTCGTGCTCTGATCGATGGCGCTGAAGAGCTGGGCAAACCGTTTCATTCCGGGCCCTCTGTGTCGAGGTTTTCGCCTTCAAACTCGGTGGGCACCACTTGCGCGTTCCATCCATTCTCCGTCAGGTAGCGGGCGAAAACATCGGTATAGCCGTGGGTGACATAGATGTTCTCGGCCTCTGTCGCTTTGATTGCGTCGAGCAACCCGCTCCAATCCGCATGATCCGAGATCACAAACCCCCGGTCGCCCGCGCGCCGCCGCCTGACACCGCGCAACTGCATCCAGCCGCTGGCAAAGGCGCTTTCCTGCGGGCCGAATTTGCGCGCCCAGGCGCTGCCCAGAGCCGAAGGCGGGGCCAGCACCAGCGCGCCTTTCTGCGCTTTGGGGTCCGTTTCCGCGGTGACCGGCACCGTTGCGGGCAACGCCAGTCCTTGCGCGCGCAGAACGGTATTTGTGGCCTCTACCGCACCATGGGTCAGGATCGGCCCGATCTCCGGGTTCAGCATCGTCAACAGGCGCTGCGCCTTGCCCAGAGCATAGGCGCCCAGAAAAGCGGTTTTGCCAGCCGCAGCGCAGGCGGCCCACCAGGCGTTAAGGTCCTCAGCGACCCGGGCTTGCGGCTGCCAGCGAAAGACCGGCAGGCCAAAGGTGGATTCGGTGATGAAGTGGTGACATTTCTGCGGCTCGAAGGCTTCCGACAGCCCGTCGTTTTCGGTTTTGTAATCGCCAGAGGCCACCCAGACCTCGCCGCCGACCGCGACCCGGATTTGCGCCGACCCCGGCACATGCCCCGCGGGATGAAAAGATACCGTCGCCTCCCCGATCTGCAGGACCTCGCCAAATGAAACCCCCTGGGCATCGATCTCTCCCAATCGGTGCCGCATCACCGGCAGGGTGGCATGCGTCGCGAGATAGCTGCCGTGCCCGCCCCGCGCGTGATCTGCATGGCCATGGGTGATCAGTGCCCGGTCCACTGGACGCCAGGGGTCGATGTAGAAATCGCCAGCGGCGCAATAGATGCCGCGGTCGGTGAAAGTCAGGGCGGGGCTGGTCTTCATACCGGCCAACTTAGCGGGCTCAGCCCGTTTGCCCAGAGCCTAGCCGTGGCCGCCGCTGCGAAAGAGATCTGCCATCATGTCAAACAGCGGATTTGCGACCGCATCGCTTTCCATCAGGACCTCATGCTCGCCGTTTTCCACCAGTTCCAGACGTCCGCGCGCCCAGGACGCCATGCGGCGGTGGATTGAAGGGACATCGACAATGCGTTCGTTGGTGCCCAGGAAGGTCACGCAGGGCAGGTTTGGGGCGGGACGGCTGGCCAGATGTCTGGTTTCCAACAGCGCCTCGCGCAGCCAGACAAAGCTGGGACCGCCAAGCGCCAGCTCAGGATGGGTTTCGAGTTGCTTGCGCATCATCTCGAACTGGTCCCGGTCGCGGGTCAGCAGATTGTCGTCAAACCCCTCCGTCAACACGTGGTGTTCGATCTGGGTGCCCGGGGGCAGGCGGTGCCCCTGACCGACGCGGGGCATCAAATGGCTCAGCGCCCAGGCCATCGGGCGCAGATGCGGCGCCAGATAAATACCCCACATCGGGGCCGAAAAGGCCGTCGCCTGAACCGAAAGCCCTTCCATCACGGCCCGCAGGCCGATGGCCCCGCCCATCGAATGCGCCAAGAGAAAGAAAGGGCGCGGCATGTCCAGCTCCCGAGCGGTGCGCACCATGGCATCCACGTCTTTCTGATAATCGGTAAAATGGCCGACATGACCGATCAGCGGATTGTCCAGGAGGCGATCCGCCAGCCCCTGTCCGCGCCAATCGATCGCCATGCTGGCCAATCCGCGCGTCGCGAAGGACGCCGCACAGCGATCATATTTTTCGATAAATTCGGTGCGACCGGGGAACATCAGCACCGTGCCCTTGGCCGCCTCCGGTCGCCAGTGGCCAACCCGGATGCGTATGTCATCCGACGTGGTCACCCAATGCGCGGCCCCGCCCGCCGCGCCATAGGCAATCTCGCTCAGAAAGGGGGCGGGGGTCAGGGCCATCAGGCGAGCGCGGAGGCCAGCTGCATCGCCATGCCCATGTCACCGTCAACGCTGAGCTTGCCGGACATGAAGGCGCTGGTCGGGTTCGTGTCCCCCGACAGGATCGATTGGAAGGTATCCGCGTCAGAGGTCAGCGTCACATCCGCCGGTTCATCCGCCGCGCGCGCGCCGGTGCTGTCCATCATCACGCTGCCCTCGCCGGAGATCACGAATTTGGCCGTTCCGCCGAAATCCGCACCCGCCAGTTTTTCGTTCAGAACTGTTACAGCTTGGTTCACAATATCGCTCATCATCAGGCCCTTTTGCCAATCTGCGTGTCTGGGGTCTGGAATTGCCCTGCACGCCTGTTACATTCACATGTGTTATGGCTATGAAACCGGTTATCCTCAAACGTATCGTTACGGCACTTGTCGCCTTGTTGCTCTATGTTGCGCCATTGCATGCACAACAGACCGAAGCGGAATTATTGCAGCAATTGCAACAGGCCCCCGAATCGGAAGCAAAGCGTCTGGATCGGGAGTTGAAGCTGTTGTGGGGTCGATCTGGATCTGCGGCCATGGATTTACTGCTTACCCGCGGGCGCGATGCCATGGAAGCAGAAGATAATTCAAAAGCCATTGATCATTTTACGGCGCTGACGGATCACGCGCCCGATTTCGCCGAGGGCTGGCACGCCCGTGCGACGGCCTATTACAAGGCCGGGCTTTACGGCCCGGCGCTGGATGATCTGGAGCGTGCGCTGGCATTGAACCCGAACAATTACCATGCGATCTTCGGCCTTGGGGTCATGCTGCAGGAATTTGGGGATTTTGAGCGCGCGGCTGAAGCCTTTGATCAGGTTCTGGCCTTGAACCCGCACCACGAGAACGCCAAGTCGGCGATGCAACAGCTCAAACGGAGCGGGATCGGCCGCACTCTCTGACCCCCAGACATGCAAGGACAGCGCCGTGACAGGTGAAACCCGGGTTGTGGCCGTTCTAGGCCCAACCAACACAGGCAAGACCACCTATGCCATCGAACGCATGCTGGGCCACAAGAGCGGTGTGATCGGATTGCCGCTGCGTCTGCTGGCACGCGAAGTTTATGACCGCGTTGTTGCAGCGCGCGGACCCTCCGTTGTCGCCCTGGTCACCGGTGAAGAGCGGATTGTGCCACCGCGCACGCAATACTGGATCTGCACGGTCGAGGCGATGCCCGAGGGCATGGGCTGTGATTTTCTCGCCGTGGATGAAATCCAGCTCTGCGCCGATCCGGAACGCGGGCATGTCTTTACCGACCGGTTGTTGCGGGCCAGAGGGCTGCATGAGACGCTTTTCCTGGGGGCGGACACAATGCGCGGCCCGATCCGGGCGTTGGTGCCAAATGCACAGTTCGTGCAACGCGAACGGATGTCGACACTGACCTATACGGGTCCGAAAAAGATAAGCCGGATGCGCCCCCGCAGCGCCATCGTCGGCTTTTCGGTTGAGAATGTATATGCGATTGCCGAGCTCATCCGCCGGCAGAAGGGTGGTGCTGCGGTGGTCATGGGGGCGCTGTCGCCGCGGACGCGGAACGCACAGGTCGAAATGTATCAGAACGGAGAGGTCGATTTTCTGGTGGCAACCGATGCCATCGGGATGGGGCTGAACCTTGACGTCGATCACGTCGCGTTTTCCAGCCTGACCAAATTCGATGGGCGCCGGATGCGTCCTCTCGCGCCCAATGAACTAGCGCAGATCGCCGGACGCGCCGGGCGCGGCATGAAGAACGGCACCTTCGGCGTGACCGGAGAGGCATCGCCGCTGGAGGAGGGTGTCGCAGAGGCGATCATGGACCATCGCTTCACCCCACAAAAAAAGCTCAACTGGCGCAATCATGCGCTCCAGTTCGGCACCATCGACCGTCTGATCCAGACCTTGGAGGCGGCGCCCGACGACGAAATTCTGGTAAAAGCGCGCGAGGCCGATGATCTGGGGGCTCTCAAGGCCTTGGCGCAGATCACCGAGGTTGCGGCGCGGTGCAGCGATGGGCCTTCGGTTAAACTGCTATGGGATGTGTGCCGGATCCCTGACTTTCGCGGCATCAGCCACGCGGAACACGCGGGCCTTCTGGAGGCGATATTCACCTATCTGCACGAACGCGGCCAGATCCCGGACGATTGGCTGGCGCAACAAATCAACAGAATTGATCGAACCGATGGCGACATTGATGCGTTGTCCAAGAGATTGGCGTTTATCCGCACATGGACTTATGTCGCGCAGCGCAAAGGCTGGACGATTGACGAAAGTCATTGGCGCGAGCAGGCGCGTTCTGTAGAAGACCGATTGTCAGATGCGCTGCACGAGCGTTTGACCCAAAGATTTGTAGACCGGCGCACATCCGTGCTCTTGCGC
Source organism: uncultured Roseobacter sp. (assembly GCF_947499265.1). Classification (GTDB taxonomy): domain Bacteria; phylum Pseudomonadota; class Alphaproteobacteria; order Rhodobacterales; family Rhodobacteraceae; genus Roseobacter. Next base: position 174,463 of record NZ_CANMNK010000002.1, read on the forward strand.
CGGCTCGGCCAGAAGGAAGCCATGGTGGCAGAAGTATCGAATACCGGCGAAGTAACCGTCGAAGGCGAATTTGTGGGACGACTGGAAGGGTTCCGGTTTTCCCAGGACAAGGGCGCCGGCGGCGCGGAGGCGAAAACCATCAAGACGGCGGCGCTGCAGGCGTTGGCGCCGCAATTCCATTTGCGCGCGGATCGGTTCTATAACGCCCCGGACACGGAGATCGATTTCACCGAGCAGGGCGGCCTGATCTGGGGCAAGGACGCTGTTGGCAAGCTGGTCGCAGGTGCGGATGCGCTCAAGCCGCAGGTTGAGGTTTTTGTCGATGACGTGGCGGGGCCAGAGGTGGCGCAGAAGGTGCAACGCCGTTTGCAGCATTTCATCGACCGCAAGATCGCGGCGCTGTTTGAGCCGCTGCTGAACCTTGGTCGCGATGAAACGCTGGCCGGGCTGGCGCGTGGGTTTGCCTTCCAGATGGTTGAGGGCCTCGGTGTTTTGCCGCGCGCCGCTGTTGCCGATGATGTGAAAGCGCTGGATCAGGACGCACGTGGCGCCTTGCGCAAGCACGGCATTCGGTTTGGTCAGTTCACGATCTTCATGCCGCTTTTGCTGAAGCCCGCCCCGACGCGGCTGCGTCTGGTGTTGTGGTCCCTGTCGCAAGGGGTTCAGGACTTCCCCGAAGCCCCCCCTCCGGGCTTGGTGACGATCCCAGCGGATACCGCTGCGCCTGCAGGGGCGGATACGATGTCGGGCTACCGGATTGCCGGGGAGCGCGCGATCCGTATCGATATGCTGGAGCGGTTGGCGGATATGCTGCGCTCGGAGAATTCGCGTGCCGGGTTTGAGGCGACGGCAGACATGCTGTCGATCACGGGCATGACGCTGGAGCAGTTCGCTGATCTCATGCAGGGTCTTGGCTACAAGGCCGAGAAAGGCGAGCGGGCCAAGGTCAAGGCCGTCGATCCTGCTGTCGCAGAAAAGGCAAAAGCGCCCGATGAGGCTGTGATGTCTGAAGAGGGGGAGACTGCAAGCGAAACGCCTGACGCCGCCGAAGTCGAGCAAGAGACCGCGCCAGCGGAGACGGCACCAGAGGCGGCGGACGACGCTGCATCTGGCGAAGATTCGACAGCAGCCGCGACGGACACTGCGCCTGAGACAGAGGTTTTCTATACCTTCACCTGGGGCCGCGCGGCACGTCCGGCAGGTCACGCCAACAAACGCGGGTCTGCGGATCGCCCGCAGGGCAAGGGCAAAGGCAAACCCGGCGGCAAGGGCAAGCGCGGCGGGCCGCGCAGCGACAAGGGGCAGGGCGGCCAGAAGTTTTCGGCCCGTCCACCAAAACCGGAAAAGAAGATCGATCCGGACAATCCTTTCGCGGCAGCACTTATGGGGCTCAAGGACACTAAATAATTGGCTGAAAAACTCCGGTTGGACAAATGGTTGTGGCACGCACGGTTCTTCAAGACCCGGTCGCTTGCCGCAACCCGCGTCGCTGCCGGGGACGTGCGCGTCAATGGCGTTCATACGCAAAAACGCAGCCAGATGGTGGGGCCGGAGGACGTTCTGACCTTTGCGCAGGGCGATCATATTCGCGTGATCAGGATCGACGCAATCGGCACGCGGCGCGGTCCGGCGCCGGAAGCCCAGGAGCTTTATACGGATTTGTCCCCGCCGGAGGCAAAATCCAAGGATAGCGACCCGAAAAACCCTGCCTATGAGGGAAAAGGTCGTCCAACGAAGCGCAATCGTCGCATCCTTGATCTTTCTAAGGCACGCTCTCTTGAATGATCCCTTTGGCTCATTTAGCTACCATATGATCTTGGGGAAAAAGAGGGTCCGATGACCTATATCGTGAACGACAGCTGCATTGCCTGCAAATACACCGACTGCGTCGAAGTATGTCCGGTGGATTGTTTCTACGAGGGCGAGAACATGCTGGTCATTCACCCCGATGAATGCATCGACTGTGGCGTATGCGAACCTGAATGTCCCGCCGATGCGATCCGCCCGGATACCGAACCGGACATGGAAAAATGGGTGGAATTCAACCGCAAGTATTCCGAGATGTGGCCGGTGATCATCACCAAGAAAGACCCCCTGCCTGACGCGGAAGAGCGGGATGGCGAATCCGGTAAGCTGGAGAAGTATTTTTCCGAAGCACCGGGTGAGGGCGGCTAGGTCAATCTGGCTGATTCGAACCGGTCCCCGCGCAGAACTCTCCGGTTAAGGCACTCATTTTTCCCGATTTTTCGCAAGTTGACGCAGCGTGCGCTTTTTTGCGGTGCATTTTTGTGTTATACTTCTGTCACAAAGTAATAATGGACGAGCTAATTGCCCTGCCTCGAAGAGGGGGCAGGCACCGGAAAATCGACTTACTCACACTCAGGGGCGCGGCTGCGAGGCCACCGCTTGGTGTGATTTTGACTGTCGAAAGTTTCGATTTGCACGCCTGTTTTCTAAGGAACACTGAATGACCAAATCGAAGAAACTTGATTTCCGCCCGAACGAATTTGTCGTCTACCCAGCGCATGGCGTGGGTCAGATTCTGTCGATCGAGGAGCAGGAAGTGGCCGGTATTTCGCTGGAGCTTTTTGTGATTTCCTTTGAGAAGGACAAGATGACACTGCGGGTGCCGACGCATAAGGCGACGGAGATCGGGATGCGGGCGCTGAGCTCGCCGGATGTGATCACCCATGCGATGCGGACGCTCAAGGGCAAGGCCAAGGTGAAGCGCGCCATGTGGTCACGCCGGGCACAGGAATATGAGCAAAAGATCAACTCGGGCGATCTGATCGCGATTGCGGAAGTGGTGCGTGATTTGCACCGCACCGACGATCAGCGCGAACAAAGCTATTCTGAACGCCAGCTGTATGAGGCCGCACTTGAACGGTTGACCCGGGAGGTTGCGGCAGTGAGCGGTGGCGATGAGCTTGCCGCGGCCAAGCAGGTGGGTGACGTGCTGGAAAGCCGCGTCGCGGCCTGATCCGATATCAAGGTTGAACAAGGCCGTTCCCTGAAAAGGGGGCGGCTTTCTTTATGTCAAGACGGCCACAAGAACCATAAGAACGGCAACTTCGGAAAGCTGTTGCACGGCGCCCAGAACATCACCAGTCTGCCCGCCTATTTTCGCGCGCGCCAACAGGCCCATGGCGGCGGCGGTCAACAGCGCCACCAGCAAACACAGGATCGCAATGCCACCTAGGCTCGCCCCCGCGAGGGCCAGGGCCAAGCCCAATCCGGCGATCACCGAGACCTCGCCCGGGCGACCGACGCTATGTGACAGGCCGGTGTCGCGCGCATGAGGCAAAGCGACCATCAGGCAGGGCATCACACTGCGCGAGAGCACGGCCACGGCAACAACCGGCCAAACGCCCAGTGGCAGCAAGAATGCATAGGCGACCCACCGCAGACCGGTCACCACGATCAAGGCAAGCAGGCCATAGGTACCGAGGTGGCTGTCTTTCATGATCGCCAAGCGCCGCTGTGCGTCGAACCCGCCCCAGAAACCATCGGCGGTATCGGCCAGCCCGTCCTCATGCATCCCGCCGGTTGACAGCATGAGGACGGCGAGAAGACCCCCCGCGGCAAGACCCGCAGGGAGCCCCAGACCCATCAGCGCAAACCCAAAGCCACCCGCAATCAGGCCCAGAACGGCGCCAGTGATCGAATAGGCCCACACCGCGCGTGCCGCGCGCTCATAGGCGCCTTCGTGCAGCTGCGGAAGCGGCAGGCGGCTGAGCAGGCTGCCCGCGACCAGCATATCCAGAACCCAAAAGGGTAATCTGTCGGTTTTCATGACATTACATGCCGTTTCTTGCCTTGTGAGTGTCTCAGCATTGGGTAATGAGGTGCAAAGAATGATGCAACCGAGGTGACCCGATGACAGCAGCTTTTTCCGATTTGGCAGGGTTCAGGAACCTCCTCGCAACGCAGCCTGCCAGGGACACAGCGGCCATCGCAGCAGCAGGCGCGCGCAACGGGCAATTGACCAAACCGCCCGCAGCCCTGGGCCGCCTCGAGGATCTTGCGATCTGGTATGCCGGGTGGCGCGGCACGGATCGCCCGACGGTTGCCGCGCCGCAGGTCATCGTTTTTGCCGGCAACCATGGGGTCGCGGCGCAGGGCGTGTCTGCCTTCCCATCGGAGGTGACCGCGCAGATGGTGCTGAATTTCGAGCACGGCGGGGCGGCGATCAACCAGTTGGCGCGCACCTTCGGGGCGAAACTCGATGTTCATGCCTTGTCATTGGACCGGCCCACGGCCGATTTCACACAAGGCCCGGCAATGCGCGAAGATGAGCTCTGCGAGGCTCTGCTGGCGGGTTGGAACGCGGTTGATGAGACCACGGATGTGCTGGTCACGGGCGAAATGGGGATCGGGAATACGACCTCTGCGGCAGCACTGGCCACAGCGCTTTTTGGCGGGGATGCGGGCGCCTGGACGGGGCGCGGCACCGGCGTGGATGATGAGGGTCTGGCGACGAAGACCCGCGTGGTTGCAGAAGGCGTGGCGCGACACGGCGGCAAAGGCGACGGGCTGGAAAAGCTGCGCCGTCTGGGCGGGCGTGAGCTGGCGGGCATGGTGGGCGCGATTGCGCGGGCGCGTAGCTTGCGTATCCCGGTGCTGTTGGATGGGTTCATTTGCTGTGCCGCAGCGGCCTGTCTGGAAAAGACGGTGGCGGGTTCTCTGGATCACTGCGTTGCCAGTCACCTGAGCGCCGAAGGCGCGCATGGCCCGATGTTGAAGGCCCTGGGCAAAGAACCGTTGCTGTCACTTGGCCTGCGTCTGGGGGAGGCCTCCGGTGCGGCGCTGTCCCTTGGGGTTTTGAAGGCTGCTGTGGCCTGTCTGAGCGGTATGGCAACCTTTGCCGAAGCTGGCGTTTCCGACAGCTGAACGCAGACATCGAAACCCCGATCTACTGTCAGGGTTTCGCGGCCTCACATCACGCGCTCTTTTTCTCGCTGTCGCGGCTGAGGAAGGCGGTTTCCAGCTCTTTCTGCAGCTCTTTGGCGCGGGCCAGGTAGGCCGCGTTCTGGCTGGCGGGAATATCCGGATCCCAGAGCTGCGCCAATTCCTGCACCGAATATCGGTCATGGTGGTAGAAGATGCGCTCGGCCTCCGCCGCCTCGTAATCGCTGAGCCCCATGTTTTCGAGCACGTAGCGCCCGGCGCGCAGGGAGCTGTCAAAGAGCTCGCGCACGATGTCATCGGCCCCCGCCTGATATAGCCTGTAAACATGGGTGCGGTCCCGCGCACGGGCAACGATATGCAGATCCGGGCGCAGTTTCCGGGCGTATCGGACCAGCTTTATCGCGGCCTCCTTGTCATCGAGCGCCACCACCAGCACGCGCGCCGCGTCCAGACCCGCAGCGCGTAGAATGTCAGGGCGCGTGGGATCGCCCAAAAACCCCTTAAAGCCAAAGCGCCGCATCACCGCGATCGTTTCCATGTCGTGATCCAGCACAACCGTATTGAACCCGTTGGCTTGCACCAGCCGGTTCACGATCTGCCCGAAGCGACCGATACCGGCGATGATCACCGGGCCTTCTTCGTCGATCTCGTCGTCTGGGTGTTGTTCCTGCGTGTCCTGCATCCGTTTCGAGAGGAAATCGTAGAGGATGAACAGCAAGGGTGTGATCAGCATGGAGATGGAGATCACCAGCAACAGCGTTTCGGCAACCCCCCTCGGAATGACGCCCTGCACGACGGAGAAGGACACCAGCACAAATCCGAACTCACCCGCCTGCGCCAGCGCGAGCGTGAAAAGCCAATGGTCCTTGCCCTTGAGCTTGAAGGCGCGCCCGAGGAAAAACAGGATCAGGCCCTTGATGAGGATCACCAGCAGCGCCATCGCGACGATGCCCGCCACGTTGTCGAACAGCAGGGTGAAATTGATGCCCGCGCCCACGGTGATGAAAAAGAGACCCAGCAACAGCCCCTTGAAGGGTTCAAGGTCGGTTTCCAACTCGTGACGGAACTCTGAACTGGCCAGCACCACCCCGGCCAGAAATGCGCCAAGCGCCGGGGACAGCCCCACCAGTGTCATCAGAAACGAAATGCCCACGACGATGAGCAGGGCCAGCGCCGTATACATTTCGCGCAGCCGGGCGGAGTGGATGTAGCGAAAGAGCGGTCGGGTCAGAAACACACCCGCCAGTACAACCGCAGCAATGGCTGCGAGGGTGACCAGCGTGACCCCCCATCCCGGCAGACCTTCGACCAGCGACAGGCTGTGGTGCGCCTTGTCGTGGGCTTCTTCGCCGGCGCGCTGGATCGAGCCGTCTGTGTTGAGTTGCGCAGGGACAGCCGCCACCAGCAGCGGCAGGAAGGCGAGGATCGGGATAACCGCGATGTCCTGCGTCAGCAGTACCGAGAACACGGATCGTCCGCCGCTCGTTTGCATCAGGCCCTTTTCCGACAGGGTTTGCAGAACGATGGCCGTAGAACTCAGCGACAGCGCCAACCCGATTGCCAGCGCCACGCCCCAGGGTTGGTGGTAGGCCATCGCGATGCCCATGATTGCCAGCGTGCTGAGCCCGATTTGCAGACCCCCCAGGCCAATAAGGCGGTGGCGCATGTCCCATAATGTGCGGGGCTCGAGCTCCAGCCCGATGAGAAACAGCATCATCACAACGCCGAATTCGGCAAAGTGCTGCAGGTCTTCGGTTTCGGCGCCCACAAGCCCCAGAACCGGGCCGATGATGATCCCGGCGGCAAGGTAGCCCAGCACCGATCCCAACCCCAGCCGCGCCGCAATCGGCACCGCGATGACCGCAGCGGCAAGGTAGATGGACGCTTGGAACAGGAAACTTTCCATGAATGCGGGTTCTCCTCGCAGGCGATCAGGTGGGCAGGGGCCCGTCGGATTTCAGTTGGTCCATGACAATCTGGCTGTGGACGCGTGCCACAGCTGGATGCGGCAGCAAGACTTCGTGGATAAGCGCGTTTAACGCTGGTAAATCGGCACAGTAAACCCTCAAAAGATAGTCCGCATCTCCGGTCAATGTCCACGCACTCGTAATTTCCGGGCGGGTGTCGACCAGGCGCGCAAAGCTCTTTGACTGATCGGGTCCATGCGTACCCAGGTGAACCTGCACGAACCCTTGAACATGCAGCCCCAACCGTGCGGGATCAAGCCTGGCGACATAGGCGCGGATGTAGCCGTCGTTTTCCAGACGCTGGCGTCTGCGCCCGGCCTGGCTCGGGGAAAGGTTGAGACGTTCGCCCAGCTGCTGCGCGGTCAGATGCGCATTCTTTTGCAGGGCTTCCAGAAGGCGGGTATCGACGTCATCCAGCATCATGCGTCCTTTTTCCACGTTTCACGTTTATTGTGCGCGCAATCCGCATGAATAGCCAATGCTTTGACCGAAGTTGCGCGAATTTCACAGTGAATAGGATGTATTTTGCCGTAAAACCGTGCGTTTCGCGCGTGATTCCACTCATTTCAGGAGTTTTCTCATGGGACCTTTCCCGCATGACGCACCAAAGTCCACGATCACAGCCGAAAACCCGGCAGGGACCGATGGATTTGAGTTTGTGGAGTTTGCCCACCCCGACCCACAGGAATTGCGCGACCTCTTTGCGCGCATGGGCTATGCGCATGTGGCCAACCATAAGACCAAGCAGATCGAGCTTTGGCAGCAGGGTGACATCACCTATGTGCTGAATGCAGACCCTGAGAGTTTTGCTGCACGGTTTGTCGAAGAGCACGGGCCCTGCGCGCCCTCCATGGGCTGGCGTGTCGTGGATGCCCAGCACGCTTTTGACCATGCGGTGGCGAAGGGCGCCACGCCCTATGAGGGTGAGGGCAAAGCGCTAGATGTGCCGGCGATTGTCGGCATTGGCGGATCGCTGCTTTATTTTGTCGATCAGTATTACGACACCAGCCCGTATAACGCGGAATTCGACTGGATTGCGCAATCCAAACCTGCCGGGGTCGGTTTCTATTATCTCGATCACCTGACCCACAACGTGCACAGGGGCAACATGGACATCTGGTTCAAGTTCTATGGCGACCTGTTCAACTTTCGCGAAATTCGGTTCTTTGACATCGAGGGCAAGTTCAGCGGTCTGCTGAGCCGTGCGCTGACCTCTCCCTGCGGGCGCATTCGCATTCCGATCAATGAAGACCGGGGTGAGACCGGGCAGATTGTATCCTATCTGAAAAAATACAAGGGCGAGGGCATTCAACATATCGCCGTGGGCTCCAGCGACATTTACGACAGCACCGATGAGATCGCCGCGCGTGGGCTGAAATTCATGCCCGGCCCCCCTGAAACCTATTACGCGCTCAGCAAGGACCGGGTTGTCGGGCATGATGAGCCGATTGACCGGATGAAAAAACACGGCATTCTGATCGATGGCGAAGGGGTTGTGGACGGTGGCGAGACCAAGATCCTCCTGCAGATCTTCTCAAAAACCGTGATCGGGCCGATCTTTTTCGAATTCATCCAGCGCAAGGGCGATGATGGGTTCGGCGAAGGCAACTTCAAGGCGCTCTTCGAGAGTATTGAGCAAGAGCAGATCGATAGCGGGGAACTGGCCGCGGAGTAAGCTGTTTGGGCGTTCAGTCGCCCAGCGGGGGATCAGGATTTGGGACGTTTTCGGGTGTGTCCTGGGGCGCTCCCCTGACGGGTCAGCCCTTGGGCATTTTCAAAACGATGTTCCGACCGCTTTTCTGATACCGTAGCTCACCCTCACCAATGGCCGAGATACGCCCACCATCGATGCGGTCACCGACCTCGACCTTTTTGTAGCGCCCGTTTGCGAGACGCACCAGGGCGCGCCGCTGGGAGGGCGTGCCATAAACGCCAATCAGATTGACCTTCCGCAGATTGATTGCGTTGCGCACGGTGGCCTCGCGGGCCACGGAGGCGCTTGAGGGGATGTTGGGTGTGATGGCGCGTGGTGCAATCGATGCGGTGGCAACCGAAGCTGCAGCGGCGGCGGCTTCTTGGGAGCGCTGAACGATCTGGTTGAAATTGCTCGGGCGTGCGTCGGGACGCAGGGTCGCGGCCAGGGCCAACCGGCTGTTGCTGGCGGCAATGCCCTGCGTATCCGGGTCCGACAACAGCGCGGCACTGCCCTCCAGCGGAACGAGGCTCGCTGAGGCGACGGTGGTTTCGGGTGACGGCGGCGTTGGCCGCGCGGGGGGCCGAATTTCCGCCAGTTCCGAGCGTGTAAGGCCGTCCAGTGTTGCGCGCTCCGTTGTCTCCACAATGTCGGCTGGGCGCAGACGCGGGCGGAAGGCGGCAAGCTCCGTCTGCACCGGGCTCAGCTCTTCCGTGGCTTCGGGGCCACCGCGTTCGGGCAGCGAGGTGGGGCGGACAGGCGGGGCACCGGCGAAGATTTTGATGCCATCGGGCGAGAGCGCGCCCTCGCTGGATCCGACAACAAGCCCGCGATCATCCAATGCAAATTTTGTCCCTGCAGCGGCGGGTGAATTGGGGGCGTCCAGCGCGACATCGCGATTGAGCTCTTCCACCGATGGCAGGGCAACGGCGTCGAACGCGGGCTCAATCGGATCGATGCTGGTCACATAAAGGTCTTCGATATCAACCAGCGGCGGGGGCCTCGGAACATCTGGCGCGATGGGCCAGATCCCGGTGACCGCATATTGCGCGCGCAGATCATCAGTGGTCGTCGGTTGCGGCCGTGCGCTGTCGTCTTGTGCGAGCGGTGTGCGCAACGCATCAAGCACGGCGGCATCTTCATCCGTCAGGTTCGGGTTGAGCGAGGTGAATTCGGTTTCGTCGAGCCGGGTAGGGGCCGGATCAGCTTCCGATACATCCGATTGTGGAATGGGCGGAGAGACCTGGATGGCCGTGGTATCGACATCGGCACGGGATGTGCGGTCAAAAAGACCCGCGATGCTTTCCGGCATCTTGCCAGATGCAAAAGCGCCCACCCCGACGAGAATAACCAGAAGTGCAACCGTCAGAACAAGAGCTGTATAGCGCGGCGCTTGTTTGCGTGGCATCTGCGCGCGGGCCCCGAACACGGTCATGCGTTCGGCTTCATCCGTGACGGGCTTGGGTTTTACCGGTGCAACGACATTCAGTTTTGGAACGCGCACCGAACGGGGTTTGGGCGTGTAGGGCGCTGCCGCCGATTCCGCAAAACCACGCGCTGCTACGGCTGGCTCCGGCTTTTGCACGAAGGTCGGGCGCGGTGGCGCGATGGGTTGCCGCCTGCTGGAGAACGTTGGCGGGGGCGGCGGCACATCGATGGGTGGCACCTGGGGCGCCGCGACATCTGCGGAGATATCACTGTTCTTGCGCAGGTTTTCGAGCGCGTCACCCAACCGGTTTCGGGGCTCGGTTACGGTGTCATCGGTCCAATCGGTCACATGCGCAGCGTCAGCGGCTGTCGTCTCCGCTGCGGCAGGCTCCACGACGGGGCCTTCGGGCACGGTCACGTCACCGATGACGACAATGGCTACGCCATCCGGCTCCACGCTTTGGCCGCTCTCCAGCAAGGTGCGCGCCGCTTTTGACGGCCCAAAGTAAGGTTCGCCAAGAAAGGGGTTGTGATCCGGGATCGCCACGAAACTGACGGGATGAAACCTGTGCTCCTCCGCAAAGGTCTCGGCTTCGTCCAGCGTTTCCTGTGCGACAGCCGCGACATGGGTGCGATCACCGTCTTGAGAGATGTCGAACGCCAGATCGTCGACCGCATAGGGCGTTGCCCCCTCAAGGGCCGCCCGCGCGGCATCTCGGCAGGCGGCGATGTCCATATCCGGTGTGTCGATGCTCAGATAACGGATCTGCCCATTGGGAATGACAAGCTTGCAGCGCACCCCGTCCGGCGCCAGCGACGACGCCGTTTTGCGCAGCATCGCGAGCTCGGAAATCAGCTCTTTTGCCTCTGGCGAAACTTCGCCGACCAGTCGCCACCCGCCCGCTGCGCGATGCAGCAACCGAATGCTCTCAGCGGATAAAGACAACGCGAAGTTTGGTTTCATGTCGTGGGTTTACCAGCCGATTGCGAAGTTGCACAGAACGTTGATGACATTTGAGATCATACAGCAGGTCTTTGCCGAGGAAAAGTGAACCATGTCTTAACGGCTTGCTCTTGCAGGAGCGGGAGTGTCAGGTAAATGGAATGTATGGAGGATAACGATGAGACATGTTTTTAAGCTTGTGATGATCTTGTGCCTGGTGGCAGGCAGCGCTTTTGCCGAAGATCTGCGCGTGATCACCACGACCGGACAGGGCGCCGTTGAGGCCGCCCCGGATATGGCGACCATTCGCCTCGGCGTGACCCAAGAGGCGAAAGAGGCCGCCGCCGCCATGGCAGCGACATCTGAAGGCGTCGCAGCCGTGTTGAGCCGGTTGTCGGAGGCGGGGATCGCGCCGCGCGACATGCAAACCAACAATATTTCGCTGCAACCGGTCTGGTCAGGGCGGGGATCGAACAGCGACACGCCAGCAAAGATCACTGGGTTTGTGGCCAGCAACACTCTGACCGTGCGGGTGCGCGATCTGGCGGCGCTTGGTGGCATCCTGGATCTGGTTGTCAGTGATGGCGCCAATACGTTCAACGGCCTGTCATTTGGTTTGCAGGAGCCGAAACCGGTCGCAGATGCGGCCCGGGCCGAGGCGGTGCGCGACGCGATAGATCGCGCTCAGCAGTTGGCGGATGCCGCAGGTGTCGTTTTGGGCCCCATTCAATCGATCAACGAACATGGCGGCATGCCACGCCCGAAGATGATGGAGATGGCGGCCGCCCGTCAGATGGACGCACCGGTGGCTGCGGGAGAGTTGACCGTGACGGCTTCGGTCAACATCGTCTTTGCCATCGCTGAATAGCTTCTCTTAGAACTGGAAAAAGGGGCGCCGTCGGAGCGCCCCTTTTCCATGTTCAGCTTGTGGCTTTGGCCAAGGCCTGATCCAGATCGGCAATCAGATCATCGGCGTTCTCCGTGCCGATGGAAATGCGCACCACACCGGGGCCGGCCCCTGCGGCCTCCTGCTGTTCAGCGGTCAGCTGTCGGTGGGTGGTGGAGGCAGAGTGGATCACCAGGCTGCGGGTGTCGCCGAGGTTGGCCACATGGCTGAAGATTTCCAGCGCGTTGACGAATTTCACGCAAGCCTCATAGCCGCCCTTGATCGCGAAGGTGAAGAGCCCGCCCGCACCTTTGGGGCAGATCTTCTTGACCCGGTCATGGTAGGGCGACGACTTCAAACCGGCGTAGGTCACGTAGTCCACGCGGGGATCTTTCTCCAGCCAGCCCGCCACCGTTTCGGCGTTCTCCACATGACGCTCCATGCGCAATGACAATGTTTCCGTGCCCATCAGCGTGTAATGCGCGGCCTGCGGGTTCATCGTCATGCCGAGGTCTCGCAGCCCTATGGCGATGGAGTGGAAGGTGAAGGCGAGGGGGCCAAAGGTCTCGTGGAACTTCAGCCCGTGATAGGCAGGCTCCGGCTGGCTGAGCGAGGGGAACTTGTCATTCGCGGACCAGTCGAATTTGCCTGAATCCACCACGCAGCCGCCGGTCACAGTGCCATTGCCGGTCAGGTATTTGGTGGTGGAATGCACGACCAGCGTCGCGCCATGTTCAATCGGGCGGCAGAGGTAGGGCGTGGCGGAGGTATTGTCGACGATCAGCGGAATGCCCGCGGCATCGGAGATTTTCGAGATCGCGTCGAGATCGGTGATATAGCCGCCCGGATTGGCGATGGCTTCGCAGAACACCGCCCGCGTGTCGTCGTTGATCGCCGCTTTGACCGCGTCCAGATCGTCGAAATCAACGAAAGTGGCTTCCCAGCCAAACCGTTTGATCGTGTGCGAGAATTGCGTGACCGTGCCACCATAAAGCCGGGTAGAAACCACGATGTTCTTGCCCGGCATCATCAGTGGGAAAAGCGCCATGATCTGGGCGGCGTGGCCCGAGGAACAGCAGGCCGCTCCAACGCCCCCTTCGAGGGTGGCGATCCGTTCCTGCAGCACGGCGACCGTCGGGTTGGTCAGGCGTGAATAGATGAACCCGACTTCCTGCAGATTAAACAGCGCCGCCGCATGATCCGCATCGCGGAATACGTAGGCTGTGGTCTGGTAGATCGGCGTCTGGCGGGCACCGGTTGCCGGGTCGGGGCGCGCGCCTGCGTGAATTTGCAGGGTGTCAAAGCCATAGCTGGGGCCGTCTGTCATGGGGTTCCTCCTGAGGACTTATTTGCCCATATCGTTAGGCGAAGGGGGCAGAGCATACAAGGGCGGCTGCTCTGCCCCCGTCTGTCAGCGCATCCAGAAGCCCGCGGATTTGATCCGGTTCCGGATCGCAGCTTCGCGGCGCGGCAGGTTGTCCTGATCGAAGAGCGCGCGCACCTTCGCGCCGCGCCCCTGATAGACGTTACGCTTGATCGGCTCATGCGCCTTGAGCAGCTTTTTGAGTTTATTGGGGGCCGCGACCTCTTCCAGGACCTTGATCACGTGGTCGCTTTCGCGGGCATAGAGCAGCGGGAACATGCGGTAGTGGCAACTCACGGTGCCGTCCAGCAATCCAGCGGGTAGGGTGTCACGCCCGCCGCCAAGCGCATGAATGACAAGGGGCAGGGCGATCTGATCCAGCCAGGGGTGCAATTCCTGTGCGCAAAGCGCCTGTGGCGGGTCGTTTCGGATCGCCACGGCATAGTCGCGAAACAGATCACCAAAGACACGCGGGCATTCGTAGAAGAAGAACCCGGCGTTGAAATAGAGGTAGCGCTTCCAGTATTCGTCGGGTTGATCGGGGTCGAGCGAGCTTTCGAAATCCAGCCCGAACTTGTCATAGAGAGACCGCCACAGATCGGAATAGCCCGGCCCATAGAGTTCGGGTTTGGGCCAGGTGCCTTCGCGCCGAAGCGATGCCGTGGGGCGGGCGAAATCAAAAGGCACCTGCGTCAGATCGCTGGTGATCAGGGTGTCGGTGTCGAAAAAGACAAAAGGCTCTTCGGGGGGAAGCGCTGCGAGCATTTCGATCTTGTTGCCATAGGGGTACTCAGCGCCAAAGTGAACGCTGTCAAAGGGCAGCACTTCCGCCCCAAGTGCCGCGAACATCTCGCGCGCACCATGATCAGAGATACGCGGGTCATCTGGCCAGAGCGGACCTGGTTGCGGCTCAGCGATCAGCAACCGACCACTAAAATCCGGGCTGCACTGGCGCAGGGAGGCTGCAAACAGCAAGGCCTCATAAGTCAGCCGCCCTTTTTGCGCGACGACAACCACATTGAAGTCAGTCTTCCCGGTTTCAGCCGATCTGGCCATAAATGCCTGTCCCTTTGAGGGTCTTTTGCGAAACTATAGGCGCAAGGGCGGCGGGACTAAAGCAATTTGCGCAGTCAGATTGGAAGGTCGGCTGCGATGCTTCGGATGGGTCCCTGAATGATCCATTTTCGCCTGTCGCTGCGCACGCCTTCCAGGGTCAGGAACGAACGTGTCCGGGATTGCCGACGAAGCGGATGCAAGCCGGAAAACCCACAAGTCAATTGGTACTGCGGGCAGGTTGCGGCTAGCTGTTTCCGGTGCCGAACTTCATTGTTTGTGCTCAAAGCTTGCGTTGCGAGACAACTTAACTGTCTGAGGCGCATTGCGGGTGCCATTTTGCGAATGGGATATTTTGTCTCAAAACACTCAAAATAGCGCGGTTGCGAAGAGGAAAATGCCAATGTTCTTGCTTCTTTATTGACAGGAATGTTTCATTTTTGGTCTGTTTAAACCACCACCGGTCGCATCGCGAACATGACCGCAAAAAACCGAAAATGATCCAACTGGAACCTTCTGTGACAAAGCCTCAGCAATCGCTCGAAGAAAGCAATCTGTACGTCTATGACTTTGAGCGGTCGGATGAAAAACGCGGCAAGCCCCAGAAGTATTCCCACCGCAGCACGTTCACGCAATTGCTGACGGAAACCGAGGCGTTGCCCGATTCCCTGAAATCGACCGAATGTCTTTTCCTGGCGGCCAAACTGGTGGAAGAAGCGGCGTATACGCTTGCGTCTGAAAAACCACATGGGGAGGTTCTTCAACTCATGTTGATGGCCGCGCGGATTGAGAAAGAGGTCGAACGGATTTCTGGTATTCGTTGACGGCGCAGAGTTTGGCCCTCTCGACGTGCTCTTCCGATGCCTCAAGAAACCGCAGTTTCTGATGACCGGCGCATAGGTCAGTCACTTCGCATCCAATTGTTCGCAATACCGCTTCAATACCCTTTGATCTTTTAAAGCGTTTCCGAGAGACGACTAAAAATATTGAGGGGTTCCCTTAGTGTTATGTTTCTTTAACATGTCCTTGGGATGGTGCACGAGTAGGGGTGGTTTCTGTGGAAAGATGGCTCGCTAAGAAGGTTGAATTGCGTATCCTGTTGGGCGCAGTTCTTTTGATGCTGCTTTTGACTTGGGTGTTTGGCTGGTTGGTCTACAACCGTTTGTCCGGTGGAGAACGCTTCGGGTCGGCATCTTCCGCCGCTGTGCTGATCGTATCGGCACCGAAAACGGCCCCAAAAATCCTCAGCGGTGACCTGAAACTCGATGATCACGAAGTGCGGGCGAATTTTGATGAAGCGGGCGGGTTCACTTTCTTTCGTGAACCGGAAGCGCCGCAATATGTCCTTGTCAGTCGGTACGATGGCGACATTCGCTGGAGCATTGTGGAACTCTATCGCGAGGGTGAGAGCGATCCCATCCATGTGTGGAAATTCGACCGGCCTGAGGAATTCGCATTTGCGTCGGAAAATCGCTTTGCGGTGTCCCCGAAGCCGCGCAAGTCGCACCTCCTGCGGACAGTGCACCCTCAGCTGATGCCGGACGGCTCGCTCGTCGTCCACTCACATTATTCGGGCCTTTACCGGGTCGACGCCTGCAGCAAACCGATCTGGACGAATGCCGAGTTTGGCTTTCATCACAGCGTCGAAATTTCACCCGAAGGTGACATCTGGACGCCGGGCACCGTGTCGCCGGAAATCGAAGGCTATGGCTGGAACGAGAAAACATACGATGATCACATCGTGAAGGTCTCACCAGAGGGAGAGGTGCTCTACGCCAAATCCGTGCTGCAAATGCTGATTGATGCGGACCTCATCAATCTGATTTACGACTATGACTTTACCGTGCAGGACCCCATCCACCTGAATGACATCGAACCGGTTCGCGCAGACGGAGAGATCGCAAAGCGCGGAGACGTGTTTCTGAGCCTGGGACATTTGAATATGGTCCTATTGTTCCGGCCGGCCACCGACGAGATTATCTGGTATTCGCAGGACCTGATGATGCACCAGCACGATGTCGACCCGCTGGGCCCTGACAGCATCTCCGTCTACGACAACCGACGCAAAACGGATGCGGATGGCAAGCCGTTTGTCCTGGGCTTGAACGAGCTCCTGCGTTTCGATTTGCCCGGCAATAAAGCGGAGCAATTCTTTCTGGATGAAATGAGTTCGATGGACATTCGGACGTTTAATCAGGGTCTTTCGGATGCGATCGCAGGGTCCGGACGCATGGTGGAAGAAACCTCCCGGGGCCGGTTGATCAAGTTTGGTGAAGATGGTGCACCGGATTGGGTGTTTTTGAACCGGTCAGAGAATGATCGTTTATGGGTAATGAACTGGTCGCGTTACTTACCCAAGGCCGTTGGCGATGTCGCGGTTGAGGCTTTGGCCGCGACTAGGTGCTGATCTGCGCGACAGATCGCTTTTCCAGCTTACCCAGCCAAAAGGTGGTGCAAAGTTGCAAGCTCGCTCCTCTTTGCCTCGCGCAAACGCGGCGGAAAATCACCTGACATCTTCAATGAGATCATAATGCTGGGTGTTGCTGGAACCGCCACTCTTTCCATAGGCGTTCAGAAATGCTCAGTTTCATTGCATAGAAGTCGCGGTGTCTCACTTAGCGGCCAGTCGCAATGCTTCGCCGGGCGGGTTAGAGTGCCGAGGTTATCTGAAGAAACGAAACACCCATTCGGGACCATATAAAAGGGCAATTGCAATGCCTTTGAGGGCAGTTCGATCCTTACTCAGTGTCGCAGCCAAGCGCTTTTAGATGGGCCGTGAACTTATTCATCATATGGGTCTTCATAAGCTGTCCGAGCCGGGGTGCGTCGCGATTGCGCAGTTGATCCATCATCTGGTTATGCTCGTCGATTGCTTCGGACCAGCGTTCGTCAGAGAGGTTGACCATGAACCGGGTTCGGCTGACACGAGCGGCGAGCCTGCGGTGATGCGCTTTTAGAACGTCGTTCTCGGCCCCTTCGATCAGGGCATTGTGAATGTCCTGATTGGCCTGAAAATACGCCGTTCGATCCCTTGCCTCATAGGCTCGGACCATCGCGTTATGGCGCTTTTCAATACTTGCGATGCCGTCTTCACTCAAACGTTCACAAGCCAGTTCACCCGCCAATTGCTCAAGCACCGCAATCACTGGAAAGGTGTTTTCAAGTTCTTCGCGCGTGACCCGGGCAATGCGCGCACCACGGTTGGGCAGAAGCACGACCAGCCCTTCCGAGGCCAGCACCTTGAGCGCTTCGCGTAACGGTGTTCGCGACACACCAAAGGTCTTGCACAGCTCCTTTTCCGGCACCTTTTCATCGGGCTTCAGAACGTCCTCGATGACGAGATTGCGCAGCCGTTCCACCAATTCTTCATGTAAGGTGGCGCGTTTGATGCTGCTGGTCAGATTCATATCGTCCTCCTACCCGGCCAGAACCATGTCCAATACATGCGCCACGTGATGTGCGCGCCTGGGGGTCCCGTCCGCAATCTGATGACGGCAAGATGTGCCGTCCGCCACAATCAGCGCCTCCGCCGGCATCGCATCGAGTGCCGGGAAAAGGTCAAGTTGCGCCATCTTGAGGGACACGTCAATTGTATCCGACGCATATCCAAACGCCCCGGCCATGCCGCAGCAGCTCGATTCGATCATATGCACCTGGGCGTCCGGAATGCGGCCCAGCAGCGCGAGCATGGGCGATACCGCGTCATGCGCCTTTTGGTGGCAATGGCCATGTACGTAGATTGGGCGGCCAAGTGGCTTGAACGGCAGTTCGGTGTGCTGCATCAGAAACTCTTCAAAGGTGCAGGTGGCTTCGGCCAATGCGTCAGCCTCTTGGCCGGGACAGAGCGCAAGAAATTCATCGCGCAGGGTCAGGATCGAGGAGGGCTCCAGACCCACCACCTTGACCCCGCGGGCAACGGCGTTCCGGGTGGCGGCGATGAGACGCTGCGCCTCTGCCCGTGCCGCATCCACTGCCCCCACCGCAAGCAGCGTTCGCCCGCAATCCAACGCGCGGCCCGACCCATCCTGTGCGACGGCAACGCGCATTCCGGCAGCGCGCAAAACCCGCAGAGCGGCGCGCAGGTTCTCAGGCTCGAAGTAGCGGTTGAAGACATCGGCAAAGAGTAGAACGTCGGGTGTCTCGTCCTGTGCCTCAGTGTCGCGAAATGGTTTGGTCGACCAGACGGGCAGGTTGCGGCGGTGAGAGATGCCGGTCAGGCCTTCGGTCAGTCTGCGCAGAGCGCCGATCTTATTGCGCAGGTTCATCAAGAACGCCACTTTCGCCGCGTAGGGCGCATAGCGGGGCAGGTTCCCAACAAACCTGTCTGCAACCGTCAGCCCGTTTTTCTGGCGCTGTGCGGCGAGCACTTCGATCTTCATGCGGGCCATATCGACGCCTGTGGGGCATTCGCGGCGGCAGCCCTTGCAGGACACACAATACTTCATCGTGTCCGCCATGGCGTCGGAGGTCAGCCCGCCCGGCATTTGGCCGGAGATCGCAAACCGCAGCGTATTGGCCCGCCCTCGCGTCGTGTCGCGCTCATTTCTGGTGGCCCGGAAGGAGGGGCACATGACGCCCCCCTTGAGCTTGCGACAGGCGCCGTTGTTGTTGCACATCTCGACCGCGCCCTGAAATCCCCCGGCGGCACCGGGCCAGGCCGACCAGTCCAGCGCGGTCTCGAATTCCGGCACATCATACTCGGGGCCATATCGGAACACGCGCCGGTCATCCATCGCCGGGGCATGGACGATCTTGCCGGGGTTCATCAGGCCGCCCGGATCAAAGCGGGATTTCACTTCTTCAAAAGCACTTACGATGCGTGGCCCAAACATCTTTTCATGAAACTCGGATCGGACGATCCCGTCGCCATGCTCGCCCGAATGAGACCCCTTGTAGCGTTTCACCAGATCGAAAGCCTCTTCGGCGATCGACCGCATCGTTTTGACATCCTGGTCCTGACGCATGTTCAGCACGGGGCGCACATGCAGACAGCCGACCGAAGCATGGGCGTACCAGGTCCCTTTGGTGCCGTGGCGCGTGAATATCTCGGTGAGCCTGCGCGTGTATTCCGGCAGATCAGGCAGTGCAACCGCGCAATCTTCGACGAAGGAAATGGGTTTGCCCGCCTCCTTCATGGACATCATCACGTTCAATCCCGATTTCCGATATTCCGCGATGGCGCTCTGCAAGGCGTTGTCCGTGATCGGTACAACACCCCCCCATCTGTCTTTCTGCCCGCTGAAGGTGTAGCCGAGACTGCCCATCATCTCGGCCAGCTCTGCCAGCTTGGCGGCGTTGGTCTCAGCACTGCCTTCGGCGAACTCGACGAGCAAAAGCGCCTCGGGCGCGCCTTCCACAAAGGCTTCAATCGTTTTGCGAAAGAGCGGGATGTCACGCCCCAGTGCGATCATCGTGTCGTCGATGAGCTCAACCGCTTGTGGATTTAGGGTCACCAGATGCTGCGCGGCCTCCATCGCGGCATAGAAGGTTGGGAAATGGCAGACCCCCGTCACCTTTTCGCCGGGTAGATGCGCGAGGCTCAGCTCCAGTTCCGTGAAATAGGCGAGCGTTCCCTCTGAGCCCACAAGCAGATGCGCCATGTTCACTTCATTGCCGGTCAGCGCGTCGATGTTATAGCCGCCAACGCGGCGCTGCACCTTGGGAAAACGCGTGTCGATTTCATCTGCCTCGCGATGTCCCAGGGCGCGCATGTCCGCCACCAGATCGGCGTAGGGCCCGGGCGCAGGTTCGGACCCGTTGAAATGTGCTTCGGTGCCGTCGGGCAGGATGCCGGTGATCGCTTGGACGTTGTCGCGCATGATGCCGTAGCGCAACGATTTGCCACCCGAAGAGTTGTTTGCGGCCATGCCCCCCAAAGTGCAGCGTGAGGCCGTGGAGGGGTCGACCGGAAACCACAATCCGTGCGGTTTGAGCGCGCGGTTCAGCTCATCCAGCACCAGCCCCGGCTCCACCCTTGCCCGAAGCGTGTCCGTATCAATATCCAGAATTCGGTTCAGGTGTCGGGTGTTGTCGAGCACCACGGCGCGGTTCACGGTTTGCCCGCATTGTGAGGTGCCGCCGCCGCGCGGCAGGATCGGCACTTCTTCTTCGCGCGCGACGCTCATGGCCGCCCGAATATCGTCCTTTGACCGGGGGATGACCACGGCTTCGGGAATCATCTGGTAGATCGAGGCATCAGTCGCATAGCGCCCGCGGGAGGCGAGGTCAGACATGACCTGACCTTCAACAGCGCCGGTCAGCTTGTTGAAAAGACGGGCATTCTCACGCATGAGCGACGACTTCTCCTCGCGTTTTTTGCGCAGGTCTATTGACGCAAAATTTAGTGTTGACTGAATTATGAATTCATAATTACGCTTTAGCAACTAGTAAATGCGCCCGTGCCGAGGCGCACGCCGGAGGAGTTTTCAATGCGTCAGGCTGGCAGACATTTCTTGCAAATCCCGGGTCCCAGCGCGGTGCCCGACCGCATCCTCAAAGCGATTGGCCAGCAGACCATCGATCATCGTGGTCCGGATTTCGCCGAGGTGGGCAAGAAAGCTCTCGACGGCATGAAATCCATCTTCAAAACCGAGCAGCATGTTTTCATCTTTCCGTCTTCCGGCACCGGCGCATGGGAGGCCGCTCTGGTCAACACGCTGTCGCCTGGCGACAAGGTCTTGATGTTTGAGACCGGGCATTTTGCGGCCATGTGGAACAAAATGGCGGGCAAGATCGGGCTGGAGCCTGAATTGCTGGAAGGGGATTGGCGCGGCGGGGCAGAGCCTGATCGGATCGAAAAGCGCCTGCGTGAAGACGTGACGCATGAG
Organism: uncultured Roseobacter sp.; assembly: GCF_947499265.1. Taxonomy (GTDB): domain Bacteria; phylum Pseudomonadota; class Alphaproteobacteria; order Rhodobacterales; family Rhodobacteraceae; genus Roseobacter. The sequence continues at coordinate 195,531 of NZ_CANMNK010000002.1, forward strand.
ATCAAGGCCGTCTGCGTGGTGCATAACGAAACCTCTACCGGATCGGTGTCACCCATTGCGGAAGTGCGCAAGGCCATCGATGCCGCCGGGCATCCCGCCCTCTTGATGGTCGATTCGATCTCTGGCCTGGCATCGATTGATTTCCGCTTTGACGCTTGGGGCGTGGATGTATGTGTGTCGGGGTCTCAGAAGGGGCTGATGCTGCCGCCCGGCCTGAGTTTCAACGCGGTGAGCGAAAAGGCTCTGGAGCATTCGAAATCCGTGACGATGCCGCGCAGCTATTGGGACTGGCAGGACATGGTTACGCCGAACCAGACCGGGTATTTCCCGTACACCCCCGGCACCAATCTGCTCTATGGCCTGAACGAGGCGATTGACATGCTGCATGAGGAGGGCATCGACAATGTCTTTGCCCGCCACGCCCGCCATGGTGCGGCGACGCGGGCGGCGGTCCGCGCCTGGGGGCTTGAGGTCTTATGCGCCCGGCAGGGCGAGGAATCCGGTGTGCTGACCGCGGTCATGATGCCGGAAGGACATTCCGCGGACGCTTTCCGTGCCACCACGCTCAAGCACTATGACATCTCGCTGGGCAATGGGCTGTCGAAAGTCGCCGACAAGGTCTTTCGCATCGGTCATCTGGGGGATTTCAACGATCTGATGCTGATGGCCACGCTCAGCGGTGTGGAGATGGGGTTTGCCAAAGCCGGTGTCCCTCACCAATCGGGCGGCGTGCAATCGGCGATGGACTATCTCAAGGAGACAACAGACGAGCGGGTCGCCGCTGAATAGCCCCCGGAACGGGGCATCAAAGGGAGGAAGAACCATGAAATTGAGAGCAACCATTCTTGCGAGTGTTGCGGCAATTGCGATGCCGCTTGCCGCCACTGCGGCAGATTTGACCCTGCGCTTTGGTCATGTCGGCAACCCCGGATCGCTGTTTGAAGCGTCGGCGGATGCTTTTGCCGAATGTGCCAATGGCAAGCTGGGGGAGAAGGCGGAGGTTCAGACCTTTGGCGCAAGCCAGCTTGGCAAGGACAGGGAACTGCTGCAAAAGCTGAAGCTGGGCCAGGTGGACTTCTCACTGCCGTCGTCCGTCATGTCATCCGTGGCCCCTGAGTTCGGTGTCTTTGAGATGCCCTATATCGTGCAGGATCGCGACCATATGCGGCGCATTCAGGCAGAACTGGGTGACGTCTTTCAGGACGCGGCCCTGCGCGAGGGATATCGGATCATCGGTTATTTCGAGAATGGTTTCCGCCACATCACGAACAACACGCGCCCGATCAACACACCCGAGGACCTTCAGGGTATCAAGCTGCGGACCCCCAATGGGGAATGGCGCGTGAAGATGTTCCAGCTTTACGGCGCGAACCCGACGCCGATGGCCTTCTCCGAAGTGTTCACAGCGCTGCAGACCAAAGTCATCGACGGGCAGGAAAACCCCTACGCTCAGATCGCCTCCGCCAAGTTCCAGGAAGTGCAGGAATATCTGTCGATCACGGGCCATGTTTACACACCGGGATATGTTCTAGTGGCCGAGAACCAGTGGCAGCGTCTGCCGGAAGATGTGCGCGCGGAACTTGAGGCCTGCGGTGCAGAAACCCAGGACTTTGTTTACGAGCACGCAGCAAAGCTCGAAACCGAGCTGTTGCAGGTGATCAAAGACGCAGGTGTCGCGGTCAATGAGGCGGATAATCAGGCGTTCATCGAGGCCTCGGCGGCCATCTATGAGGAGTTCGCCAGCACCGTCGAGGGGGGCGCGGACCTGATCGAGCGCATCCAGAAGCTCGCTTCGGGGTCCTGACCTGAACAAAGCAGAAGGCCCACCAGTGGCCTTCTGCCGACCTTTGGCCAGACGGCCCAAAACAGCCATTTTGTAGATCATCGGGCGCGACACCCGGCAGGGACAAGGTTATGCTCAATTCACTGCGCAGGTTCTTCGAGGTGGTCCTCGAATACTTCGTCATTTTTCTGATGGTCATCCTGACGGTGATTGTCGTCGTGGCCGTGATCTACCGGCTGCTGGGCTCCAGCCTCGCCTGGTACGATGAAGTCGCGGCAATCCTGCTGGCCTGGATAACCTACTACGGCTCTGCGCTGGCCGCGCTGCGCCGCCGCCATATCGGCTTTGACAGTGTGCTGCTGTCGATCCCGATGCCGACACGGATGTGGGCGGTTGCCTTGGCCGAGGCGATCACCGCAGGATTCTTCGTTCTGCTGGCCTGGGCCGGGTATGTCGTGATGACCATCCTTGGGGGCATGTCGCTGGTGTCCCTGACCTGGGTGCCCGTTAGTTTCACCCAATCGGTGATCCCCGTCGGCGCCGTCTTGTTCCTGATCTGTCAGGCGCTCAGCCTGCCGGATTATTGGCGCAACACAGCGCGCGGCGTCTCCCTCGAACATGCCGAGATCGAGGAAGAGGTCGAAGCTGAAATGAAGAAAGCGGGGAACACCTGATGCTGATGCTGGCGATCTTCATCGCAATGGTGGCGATGATCTGTCTGAACGTGCCGATTGGTGTGGCGTTGGCCGTGTCCGCGATTGGCGGTCTCGTTGCTTTGGAAGGCACCGGATCGCTCGTGAATGTGGCGCTGGATATGTACAGCGGCGCAACCAAGTTTTCACTGATCGCCATACCCATGTTTGTCTTGGCCGGTGCGATCATGAACGCAGGCGGCATCACCGACCGCCTGATCAATTTCGTTGCGGCACTCATCGGTTTCATTCGCGGTGGCCTTGCGCATGTGAACATCGGCGTGTCGCTGTTCTTTGCGGAAATCTCTGGCTCAGCCGTGGCGGATGTGGCGGCGATGGGCTCCGTGATGATCCCGCAGATGAAGAAACGCGGATATTCCGGTGCCTTTTCAGCTGCGGTCACATCGTCTTCAGCCTCGCTCGCGATCATCATCCCACCCTCGATCCCGATGATCCTCTATGCGACCTCGGCCAACGTGTCGGTGGAGCAGCTCTTTGTCGCCGGTATCGTGCCTGGCTTGATGGGGGCGGCGGGTCTCATGGGCGTCGCCTATTACTTCGCCTGCCGCTATGATCTGCCCCGAGAGGAGGCGTTCTCTGGCCGCAGACTATGGGTGGCCTTTGTCGACGCGCTGCCCACCTTCGCGCTGCCGGTCATCATTCTGGGCGGCATTTTCGGCGGCTACGTCACCGCAACAGAAGCCGCAGGGCTGGCCGTGCTTGCTGCGATTGCAATCAGCCTGTGGTACCGGCAAGTGGATCTCAGGCACCTGCAACGGTCCATGCTGGACGGGGGCATGCAGACGGCTGTGGTGATGTTGTTGGTCGCCGCCTCCGTGGTCATGGGGGGCTTTCTGACACGGGCGCAATACCCGCAGGAATTGGCGGCGGGTATTCTCAGCATCACCGAAAACAAATGGCTTATCCTGCTGATCCTGAACTTCTTCTTTCTGGTGATCGGGTTCTTTCTGCACTCTGCCGCGGCCATCATCCTTGTCGTGCCCATTGTCATTCCGCTGATCGATGCCGTGGGGATCAATCCGATCCACTTCGGCCTCGTGGTCACGCTCAACCTTGCCATCGGTCAGCAGACACCACCCGTCGCCAGCGTGCTGATAACCGCCTGTGCCGTGGCGCGCGCCAATATCTGGGATGTGACGAAGGTCAATATCTACTTCATCGCAGTGCTGCTGACCGTGCTGCTCATGTGCACCTACATTCCGTCTATCCCGCTGTTCCTAGTAGATTATTTCTACAACTGACGCCGCTAAGCTGTGCGTTTTCCAAATGCAGGCACTCGCCCGGGCAGACGGCATTGCGGGCGTTACCGCATTTCAGGGAAAACCCGCGCATAGACGGATTTCAGATGTGCTGACATGGCCTTTTTGGCGCGCCGCGCATCGCCGGTTTCGATGGCGGCAACGATACTCTCGTGCTGCTCAAAGCTGCAATAGTCTTTCGCCGGGCCGGGGGTCGTTCTGGTTTGCTTCCAGACCATGCCGCGCCGAACCACATTCAACGTTTCAAAGAAATAGAGATAAAGCTTGTTGTGCGCCGCGCGTGCGATCGCAAGGTGCAGGTTCGTGTCCCACGCTTCATAGCCGCGCCAGTCTGCGGCCTGTGTGCAACCGGTGGCGCAGTCTCTGATCCGCACCAGATCTGACTTGTTTGCGTTTTCCGCTGCCAGCCGGGCCAATTCAGGTTCAATGGAATGGCGAACGGTTACGATCTGTTCCGCGGACACCAATTCACTCAGATACGCGACCTCTTCGAGGTTCAAAACGGGACGCGGCCCAACGAATGTCCCCCGCCCGACATGGCGCCAGATCAACCCGTTTTTCTCTAGTGACGCCAGTGCTGTACGCATCTGATGACGCGTCACGTCGAAGGCCTGGCAAAGCTCTCGCTCCGGGGGCAAGCGGTCGCTGAGCCCGTATTTCTGGGCAACGATCATCTTGCGCAATTGGTCCGCAAGCGCGTTTGTTTCAGACACAATCAATCACCCAATCACTGAATTGGTTGATTGAAATGTAGTCAACCTAAGCTCTTATTGGAAGTAACGATATCTGTCCGGCTGAGAAAATCGGCACTGGCGCGGCGTTTTGGCGGAGCCCATCGCAACAGCCAGCCCGCATGTTTCCAGGACAGTCATTGGTTACTAAGGGGGGAGGATCGGATGAGACTTGCAACTGTTTCGACAGCGGAAGGCCCATTGGCGGTTACGCTGCTGAACAATGAGGCAGCATTGAACATCGCAAAGGCGGCAAAGAACCTCCCCGGTGTCGCTGGCGAGATCCTGCGCGCGGGCACCATCCAGGCGATTGTCGATAGAAGTTCGGAGGCGTTGCCCGCTCTGCAAGAGATCACAAAAAAGGCCAACAGCGGCGGGCACGCCGACGCCACTTTTGATCCGCGCGGATCATTTCTCGCCCCCATTCCCCACCCCCGCAAAAACGTCTTTTGCGTGGGGCGCAATTATGCGGAACACATCGCAGAAGGCGAGCGCGCGCAGAACACCAAGATCGGCGTCACGGATCACCCGGTGTATTTTACGAAACCCGCCACGGCGGTGGTCGGGCACGAAGGTGACGTGCTGCTCTTTCCCTCCGTCTCCGAGGCCATCGATTACGAGGTCGAATTGGCCGTGGTGATTGGCAAGGCGGGGCGGAACATCCCGAAGGACAGCGCTTACGACCACGTCTTTGGATACACGATCCTCAACGACATCACGGCGCGCGACGTCCAGCGGCGGCATGGGGGGCAGTATTTCAAGGGGAAAGGTCTGGACGGGTCTTGCCCCATCGGTCCCTGGATCGTGACCGCAGATGAGATCGAAGACCCCCACAACATCGCCATCCGTCTGACCGTGAACGGTGATATGCGTCAGGACGGCCAGACCCGCGATATGATTTTCGACATCCCGACGCTGATTGCCTCGCTGTCGGAGGGTCTGACGCTGGAGCCGGGCGACATCCTTGCAACGGGCACCCCGTCGGGCGTGGGTTATGCCATGGACCCACCGCAATTCCTGAAGGCGGGCGATACCGTCGTCTGCGACATCCCGAAAATTGGACAGCTCAAGAATACGGTCCGCTTGGCATAATCGGGCTCAAACGCACCCGTCAGAGGTGCGGCACATAACCAAAATCAAAACGGAGGAGAAAATTCATGATTACCAGAAGATTAATCACAGCGGGCCTGATCGCCGCTTTGCCGTTCGCCGGTATTGTCGCAAATCAGGCCGTCGCTCAGGACATGCGCGATATCACTTTTGTGCAGCCCAGCCCGTCGGCCATCAACTCTTTCCCGGTGTTTGTAGCCATCGGTGAAGGCTATTTTGCCGAGGAGGGGCTCAACGTCACGGTGGAAGCGATCAACGGATCAGGCGCCGTGTTGCAGGCGCTTTCCGCTGGTCAGGCGCATTTCGGTCGGCCAGGCCCTGGCCCGGTCATTGCAGCGCGCTCGCGCGATGTCGACGCGGTTTTCATCTATAACGTTGCCGCGCGCAGCAACTTTGGCATCGTTGTCCGGGACGATAGCGAAATCCAGAGCCCTGCGGAACTTAAGGGCAAGGTCATCGGGACCGGCACAGCCGATGGCGCCGAGGTTGGTTTTGCACGCAATGTCATGGCGGGCCAAGGCATGATTGCCGGCGAGGATTTTGAATTTCTCACGGTCGGCGATGGCGGGCCTGCGACGGTCGCCTTCAACAGCGGCGAGATGGATGCCTATTCGTCGTCAACAGCGGATGCGGCGATCCTGAACCAGCGCGGCATGGCCGTGCGGGACATCACCCCGCCTGAATTCGCGCGGTTCTTCGGCAACGGCATTGCCACCATGGGCGACACCATCCGAAATGAGCCTGAACTGGTCGAAAAGTTCATTCGGGCATTCGCAAAAGGTCATGCTTTCGCCTTGGATGATGCCAATCGTGAGGCAGTACTGGCGCATCTGAAGGACGGCAATCCGCAAGAGGGTGAAGACGCCGAATTCCAGTCCGCTCTTTTCGACGCGGTCCGGTCGAAAACGATCCCTGTGGATATGTCAAAAGGTCTTGGATATTTGCCGGCCGAAGTCTGGGAAGAATGGCAGGCCAGCTTGGTTGCCGGTGGTGAAATCGCAGCCCCGCTCGATGATCTGTCTGCGGCCTTTACCAATGAATTCAGTGCCAAAGCGAACGAGGCGCTGAACTGATGAGTGCTTCCGCAGCCCGTATAGATGCCCCGCCGGTCTCTGGCGAAGCCGTCTATGAATTGACCAGCGTGCACAAGACCTATGCGCGCAACCAGGTCATCGCCCTTGAAGATGTGAGCATCACCCTGCGCAAGGGCAGCTTTTCATCGGTCATCGGCTCAAGCGGCTGCGGAAAATCCACGCTCCTGAAGATCATGGCAGGGTTGATTCCGCCGACGCGCGGGCGCGTGGTCCTGCGGAACAAACCTGTCACCGGCCCACGCCGCGATATTGGCATGATGTTCCAGCAGGCCACACTCTTTCCCTGGCGCACCACGATTGAAAACATTGTGCTGCCCATCGAAATCCGGGACGGGCGTGCTGCTGCGGAGAAGGCAAAGGAAAAGGCGCGTGAGCTGTTGGAGATCGTCGGGCTGAAGGGCTTCGAAGACGTTTTCCCGAACGAACTGTCCGGTGGGATGGCACAGCGGGCGTCCATCTGCCGAATGTTGATCACCGAGCCAGCCGTGCTGTTGCTGGACGAGCCCTTCAGTGCGCTGGACGAGCTGTCACGCGACACCATGAACATGGAGCTCCAGCGCATTTGCAATGAACAGCATGCCACTGCGTTTCTCGTGACCCACTCTATTCAGGAGGCGGTGATCTTGTCGGATCAGGTCTTTGTCATGAAGCCCCGGCCGGGCCGTCTTGCCGAGATTGTCGATATCGATCTGCCGCGTCCGAGAACGCTGGATATGATGACAACCCCGAAGTTTGGCGAGTTGGTGGATTACATCCGCAGCCTTTTGGACAAGGGAGAAGACCTATGACCGATGTCAGCGCAAGCGATCGTGGCCAGGCGGAGGAAGATACCGTCTGGGTAGAGGAGGTGCCCCTCCTGGACCGCATTCCACGCGGGATATTGATGACCTTCGTTTTCGTGGTCTTTGTCGCGTTGTGGCAACTCGCCACCAGCCTCGATCTTGTGTCCAGCATCGTGCTGCCGACACCTCTGGAAACCTTCAATGACATGATTTTTGTCGGCAAGAACCTGTTGACCGGGCAGTACATGCTGCCCGCGCTCTGGATCACGACCAAGGAAGTGATCTACGGCTTTGCCCTGGCGATGTTTCTGGGGTTTTCGCTTGGTATTCTGGTCGGGGAAACCGCCTTTGGCGAGCGGGCGATCATGCCTTATCTCGTCGCCCTTGACACCATGCCCAAGGTGGCGTTTGCGCCGCTCTTTGTCGCCTGGCTGGGCTTTGGGATTGAATCGAAGGTTGCCCTGGCTGCCTTTATCGCCACCTTTCCGATTGTCGTCGGGACCGCAGCAGGTCTTCACGCGGCGGATGAAAACTCACGCATGCTCTTCAAGACAATGGGCGCCAGTCGTGTCCAAACGCTGATCAAGATGAAGCTGCCGATGGCGTTGCCCCAGGTCTTTACCGGCCTCAAGATCGGCGCGGTCGGTGTGATGGCGGGCGCAATCACGGCTGAATTTCTCGGCGGCGGCAAAGGCTTCGGCGAATTGATCCGGGTCGCGGCCTCGCAGCTGAACACGCCGCGTGTCTTCTCACTCATTCTGTATCTCAGCCTTCTTGGTCTCGCGCTTTATGCACTCGTAACGTTTGCACAGCGCAAGATCGTTTTCTGGCAACGCGACAGTGTCGGTGCACGGTTCGATGGCTGATCTGGCAGAGGCAAATATCCCGGTTTCGGACCTCCGCGATTTCGTTGCGAAGGCCCTGGCGACCCAAGATGTGCCATCCGAGGATGCCAACACGGTCGCCACCTTGATGGTTGAGGCGGATGTCTACGGCTATGGCACCCATGGGGTGTTCCGGCTGCGGCAATATCTGGCACGGCTGCGCGACGGCGGCTGCAACCCCACGGCACAAATTAGCGTGGCCACAGAAACTGCCGCGACAGCGTTGATCGACGGCGACAACGGGCTCGGCCATTTGGCTATGTCGGCTGCGCGTGATCTGGCCATGCAGAAAGCCAAGGAAGCCGGGATCGGATGGGTCGGCGTGCGCCGCGGCAATCACGCGGGCCCCCTCGCACTCTATGTCCGCCCGCAGGCTGATGCGGGCATGATTGGCATGGCGTCTGCGGTGGGCAGCGCCAATCATGTGCCACCCTTCGGCGGATCGGACCTGTTGCTTGGCACCAATCCGTTTGCCATTTCTGCGCCCAGTGCCGACGCCGATCCCTTTGTCCTCGATATGGCCACAACCGTTGCTGCCATGGGCAAGATCAAAGTGCTTGCGCAGCGCGGAGAACTCATGCCAGAGGGCTGGATGGTGGGCCGGGATGGTGCGCCACTGACCGACCCCGCCAAGCGGTCTGAGGGGTTCCTGCTGCCCATCGGCGGTGCCAAGGGCTTCGGCTTGTCGGTGGCAATTGGCCTGCTGGCGGGCGTGCTGAATGGGGCCGCCTTCGGATCGGATGTGGTTGAGTTTACTTCCGATACGACCAGTGAAACCAACACAGGGCAATTTGTGATGGCACTGGATGTGGCAGCCTTTGGCCTTGGCCGCGATGCTTTTTTCGCAGCAGCGGCCCGTGTTTTCAGCGAAATGCGCGCATCAGCGCCGCTTCCGGGTCACGATCCCGTCCGCCTGCCGGGCGATGGCAAAACTGCCGCCGCTGCCAAGCGCCGCGCTGAAGGGCTGGCCCTGAACCCGGCGCTGCGCCGCGACCTTCAACACCTCGCCAAGGATGTCGGTGTCCCGGATCCGTTTACCGTTTGAAATACGCCCGACCTCCTGTTGCGCCGCAACGTACCTCTCTCAAAATGCATGAAAATCGAAAGGCAATTATATGGACTCTGTAGCTCAAGCCGTGGCTTACGCTTTTTCGCCCCCCGAGCAGGCGACGCTGTCAATTAGTGGAACGACTGATCGCTTTCCCGTTCACCGGGTGTATTGCGTCGGCAGAAATTACGCTGCGCATGCCGTTGAGATGGGGCATGATCCGGATAAGGAACCCCCATTTTTCTTTCAGAAGAACCCGGACAATCTGGTGCCGGATGCGACCACATTTCCCTATCCAAAGGCGAGCGAGGATGTGCACCACGAGATTGAGCTTCTGGTTGCGTTGAAATCCGGCGGCGAAGACATCCCCGTCGAAAACGCGCTGGACTGCGTCTTTGGGTATGGCGTTTCCCTCGACATGACGCGCCGGGATTTACAGGGCGAAATGAAGAAAATGGGTCGGCCCTGGGAAATTGGTAAAGCTTTTGAAATGTCTGCGCCCGCCGGACCAATCATGCCGGTATCCGCAGTGGGACATCCCGACGCGGGTGACATCTGGCTCAAGATCAATGAAGAGCTGCGGCAGTCAGGCGATCTGAACCAGATGATCTGGAAGACACCGGAGATGATTTCGATCCTGTCCACGCTCTTTACCTTGCAGCCGGGCGACGTGATACTGACCGGCACCCCTGCAGGTGTCGGTCCGGTTCAGCGTGGCGACAACCTGCATGGTCATGTGGCGGGCGTGGGAGATCTGGTGGTGACTGTTACTTGAGATCGACATTCAGGTCGGATGCGCAGACGGTGACGCGCGACAGAGGCTGGGCCGAGCGCAATGATCCCAAACAGGTCAGCACGCGCCAAGGCCGTCAGAAGGCCTGTAGCGAACGTGATCCGTTGCAATCTACTGCTCTGGTTGTGCTGCGAACGGAAGGGCTGAAAGACGTCGATCTGAGGATTGATGTGCCTGCTGACCTGCTGGCCGCATTGAAAGCGCTGCCTTCCAATTGGCTGTCCAAATCGGAGGGCTATCGCCAAAGAGCGTTTGATCCGGACTGGGCTCCATCATCAAGTGAAACTGAGCGTAAATAGTCCGGGTTTGCGCATTTGTCAGCGACGTTGCCTGCCATTCCCGGCCTCGGGGCGTCTGATTTCATCAGTCTTGATCACGGTGACGAGGTATTTGAGAACACCGGAACAAACCGTGTGCCGTCATCCAAGAGAGCAGGCTTGGTGGCCTTACATTGGACCAGCTGATCTATTTTGCGAGCCACGAACGGTCGTTTTAAAGAAGCCGACCGTCGCGGTCGAATGTTCGCGAAACCGCACTTGGACCATTATCGTCAAGCAACAGACCGCCCAGGGCACTGAAACTGGCCTCTTCGAGATCAACCCCCCCGGATTTCACAGGTTAGAGCCCAACAGGTACGCCGCCGGTAACGGGCAGGTTGATCCCGGTGACATAGTTTGCCTGTGGTCCCACAAGATAGGCCACAGCATGTGCCACATCGATTGGCAGACCCGCATCCTGCAGCGCGACATTGGCATAGCGATTTGCCTTGGTTTCCTCAAGGGAGTTACCGCTTTCAGCAGACAGCCGATTGTTGGCAGCCAAATGCATGTCAGTCGCAATGTACCCCGGACAAACAGTGTTGCAGAGAATGCCATCACCTCCGAATTCGGCAGCCAGGGTCTTCGATAACCCAACAAGACCATGTTTCATCGCAGTATAGGCACCAAATCCCGGCTCCGCGCCGAGACTGCCTGTTGAGCCGATATTGATGATCCGGCCACCACCAATCTCTTGCATCCGGGGAATAACAGCCTGTGCCATCATCATCGGACCCAGCAGATTGACGCGAAAGCTTGTTTCCCATTGATCGGGCGTCGTCGAAAGAAAATTGGCTGATCCTGCAAGCGATCCCGCGTTGTTGACAAGAATATCGATGCGGCCGAACGCTGAAATGGTCTGCGCGACGCAGGTTTCTATGTCGTCTTGGCACGTGACATCCAGCTGCACTGAGATCGCCTGACTTTGACCTTGGCTGATCTCTGTTACGAGGTCATTGAGCAGGTCTGCCCTCAGACGGGGCTTTCCTGCCACTTCCACCGTGCCGTCGATATCTGCCACAACGATGTCGGCACCGTCCATCGCCAGTCTTAACGCAATCGCGCGACCAATCCCTTGTGGTGCCGATGCGCCTGTCACGATGGCTGTTTTGCCGGAAAGCGTTCCCATTTGTACCCCGTCCCAGGCTGATGGTGATGCGACAGCGCTACATGAATATCCCAGGGTATCAAGTATTTTGCGAATACCGGTCTGGTCTCGTTTCACGCAAAAAAGGCCGTCAATTCAAAGCAGGCGCACGGATGACAGCTTTGGGGCAGGCGACCCGGACACGCCGAACCTCGGCCAGGGGTCGCGCATGACATCACGAAGCTGTGGCTATGGTTTGTCATGCGCGGGAGATACCCTATTTATAGAACTTGGAATGAGTTGCGCGTAACGCGCGTTGGCTTTGTCCAGCAAGCTATGGAAATGAGAGATTCGACAGGAGGCATCCAGATGATTTCCAAGCGTCCTACCCGTAGAACCATCCTCGCAGCAGGCTCTGCCGCTGTCGCAACGGGCGTTTCCGGCCTGATTGTGCCGGCTCAGGCTCAGGGTCTTGCGCCGACCGCTTCGATGCGAGGCGGCGCCAACAACTACCTGCCCGGCGCACCGATTGTCGATAAAATTGGGGGCGGGGGCTTCTGGATGACCGGAACGGTTCGCCGCGCCGGAGATGGCGCACCGCTTGCCGGTCAGCGCATTCAAATCTGGGCGCATACCACCGAAGGGCACGAGCGCGACCCACATAGCCATGGTGCCACGCTCACCGACGCAAACGGTGAATTTCGCCTGGAGATGCCGCAGATTGTCCCCGCATTTGGCCAACCGCATGGGCATCTCGCCTATGACAGCGGCGACTTCGAAACAGTATTCCTGCGTCCCGTCATGTCAAAGGCAGCTGAGACCACTCTCGAGGCGCATTTCGTCCTTCAGTCGGCCTGATCCACGAGGATGAGCCTCGCGCGCGCTACCTTGAAATGGGCGGCCCTCGCGATGGCCGTTGCTGTGCCCATCACAGCGGCAGCCTCCAGCCCGCTGCTCGCTTGGCGCGATCCGGTCTACATCGTGGCTGGCTTTGCCGGGGTTATCGCGATGTCGCTCTTGCTCGTTCAACCTTTGCTCGCGGGCGGGTATTTGCCGGGCCTGACGGTACAGATCGGACGACGAATCCACCGCTTTGTTGGCGTTTTCTTGTTGATGGCCGTGGTCATACATGTCGCGGGGCTTTGGATCACCAGTCCGCCAGATGTGATCGACGCACTTTTATTCGTATCACCCACCCCATTCTCTGCCTGGGGCGTCATCGCCATGTGGACGATCTTCGCAACAGCGTTTTTGGTCGCCTTCCGTCGGCGGTTACGCCTGAACGTGCGCATGTGGCGGCGCGTTCACACGACCTTCGCGATTGTGATCGTGCTGGGTAGCGTGGTCCATGCAATGCTGATTGAGGGCACGATGGAAACGGTGTCAAAGGCGGCGCTTTGCGCGCTGGTCCTCGCAGCGACCATCAGGACGGTGGTTGGCCTCCGGGCTTTTGCGACACGGAAGACATCGCGTTGAGCCGAACCTGTTGTTGCGGATCTTCAAATTCAGACAGGCAGTTCACTTTAGAGCATGCTCGCAGTGCGTTGACGCCAAGGCGATATCCGCCGAAAAGCGGTCAAAACTCTTGTACCTGCTGAACTGAGGATGACAGCTTCTTCACCCAGAATTGCGAAGCCGCGCCAACCAATTGCCGCCACTCAATGCTGTCAATTCGAAACAATAGCAAAGCCATGTCCCAAAGGTCGCCAGACGAAGAGCGTCAAGAGCGCGGCACCAACCGCTGCGACCATAAACGGCATGGCAAGCGCAAGATCGCGGGCCATGATTACAGTGGCGGCATTGACGACAACCCCGGACAAGAGAAGCCCGATGGGCATCATGCCCCAAGCCAGAAGTCGATAAACGCTGTTCACGCGGCCAAGCAGCGCATCGGGAATGGTCCTTTGACGATAAGATACGGATACGGTGTTCCAGATCAGCCCGGTGAACTCGAACGCGGCCAGAACCAGCGCCAAAACGAAACCGTTCGGGGCAAGCGGGATGGCCGCAAAGGCCACGGCCGAGGCCAGCGTCATCCATTGCGCCGCCGCACCAGGGCCCATCCAGCGCACGACCCGGTCAGCGACAAAACCACCCAGGATACCTCCGACGGCACCGGCCGCGAGGATCAAACCAAACCCCCAGGCCGCGAGCCCAAGATTTTCCTGCACATGCAGAACCAGCGCGATCACCACCATCTGATGCAGGAGGTTCCACGCCCCTGTCGTGATCGCAAGAAGCCGCAGCAGGGGGGCATCGCGCAGAAATGCCAGTCCTTGCCCCAGCTCCTTTCGCCAATTGGGCGCATCATTGCGCCGCGGTTTGAAAGAACCCTGCAAGCTGAGCATCAGCGCCACGGCCAGCGCAAAGGTGACCGCATTCAGGGCAAACGGCAGCCAGATGATCCAACCAATGAGAAAAGCCCCGATCGCTGGCCCCAAGAGCGCGTTGCCGACCAGCTCGGCACTCCACAACCGTCCATTGGCGCGTTCAAGCTGGTCGTACGGGGCAATCGCGGGCAGCATGGTCTGTGCGGCATTGTCCCTGAAAACCTCAGAGGTGCCCACCAGCAAGGCGCACCCCAGCAGCGCGGCAAATAAGGTTGGCTCCGCGGTTCCGTCCCCGGTCACCGGTGCAAGCGGCTGCGACGCCCATACAACCAGCGCCGCCGTGGCGAAGGCGATGGCCCGCACCATGTCCATCGCCAGGATCAGGCGACGGCGGTCTGTTCTGTCGGTGACAATCCCGGCCGGTAACGCAAACAGAAACCATGGCAGACGGAGGGCGACGGGCATGAGGGCGATCAGAAAAGGGTCGCGGCTCAGCAGAGACGCGATCCATACCCATACGACCACAGCAATCCCATCGGCGAGATTTGTCATGCCGCTGGTGACGATAAACCTTGAAAGCTGATGGGATTGAGGAGGATTGCTCATGGAGATGCCTAACGCCAAAAATTGATCGTGATGAACAGTTCCTAGGTCCTCAAGTATGGTTTAGGTCAACCTTAAACTCCGCTCGGGATCGACTTTTGAGATAGCCGGAATTTGACCATCGGGAGCGCGGGCTACATGCCACCCCGCTCAAATTCTTCTCGCTGTCCTTGGTCGCTCGAAGATCATGCGGTGGCGAAGCACTGCTGCACATAAACGCCGGCAGCCAGGTCCAGGGCGTTTTACCTGCCACACCTTGGCAATCCTCGCCGACAATGAGGGGCAGGCGATGTCAAAATGTCCACAATACGCGCTAAAATTGCCGCCGAAGCTTTAGAGACCTTGTTCGTCAACCTCCTGCGCGTGAAACGCCTTGAGGCAGGCAACGAACTCCATTGTCTTGCGATCAGGTTCCGGTTTCTTGCGTGTGATGGCGGCGAAGGTGCTGGAATAGCCGGTATCTGCAGGTGCAATCGGACGCACCGTACCCTTGCGCAGGAAGGTCTCGGCGACGTGATCCGCCAGAAACCCCAGGTAGCGTCCGGATTGGATGAGTAGGGACAGCGCCTCTTCCTCCTGCACCCGGGCGGCGCGTTTGATGCCAAGGTTCATGCCCGCCTTCATGTTTGGAGAGTTGAACGCGTAGCCTGCGTATTTGTGATCGGCGAGGGCCAGATCGCTGACGGTTACGTGGTTTGGCGTGTCAAAAAGCGCATGCCCCTCACCGCAATAAAGTGTCATGTGCTCGGTATAGAGGGGGGTATATGTCAGCAGAGTGGATTGGCGGTGCACGGGCACGATCGCCACATCCATCGTGCCATCGGTGACACGTGCCTCAAGGGAGCTGGGCGGATCGAGGGCGATTTCCAAGGCCACATCAGGGGCAATATCGTCAAACTTTTGAATGGCTTTGTGGATATGGGCATTCGGATTGGTCGTGGACTGATCAAACAGGCCGATCCGCAGGGTGCCGGTCAGATTGGTCTGGATATTGTCAATCTCTGATTGAAACCCTTCGATGGACGCAAGCAGCCTGCGCGCCGCAACCAACACCTGTTCACCTTCCGGCGTCAGCGAAAACCCGGATGGGCCGCGGTTGCACAGCTTCAGCCCGACACGCAGTTCCAGGTCCGAAATATGCTTTGAAATGGTCGAGCGCCCGATGTTCAACTCAAGTTCAGACGCTGCAAAGCCGCCGAATTCGGTCACTGTGATGAAGATACGCACAAGCCGAATATCGACATTGGTAAGGCTTCGAATGAGTGCGCGTTTGGCCATCTAAGGTTTCTCTATTATGCAACTATGCACAACATAGTTTCTAGTTGTCAAACATTATGCCACCCGTATTGTTATCTCCATTAAGATCGCGCTACGTTCGCGAGAACAACAGGGAGACTATAATGTCAATAAAACCTCCATTATCCGATCTACCGATTAAGACCGCTGACAGCGGTTTTTATCGGGGGTTCAGTGTTAACGTAACCGTCATCAGTAAGATCATCATTAGTATGCTGGTGGTCTGGTGTATCGTTTGGCCAACCCAGGCGGGCACCGTTCTGGGCAATTGGAACACGGCCATCCTGGCGCAGTTCGCGGCCTGGTACATCTGGGTGGTGACGGCCTTTGTGATCGTCTGCATCGGTTTGGCCATCTGGCCCACCGCCGGTCGCCTGAATCTGGGCACCGATGGCGAGAAGCCCGAGTTTTCGAATTTCTCATGGTTTTCGATGATGTTCGGCGCCGGGATCGGTGTCGGCATGCTGACATGGGCCGTGGCGGAACCCGTCGCCCACTTCAAGAACAACCCTTCGGTCATTCAGGGTCTGACAACCGCTCTTGATGCGGACAACGTGCGCACGGCCTATGTGTGGTCCTACCTGCACTGGGGTTTGGGCGCTTGGGCGTGTTACGCGATTGCAGGTCTGGCGCTGGCCTTCTTCAGCTACCGCCGGGGATTGCCGCTGACGATCCGCTCGTCACTGACACCTCTTTTTGGCAAATCCCTGTCCGGCCCGGTGGGCCACCTCATCGATATCGTGGCCGTTGTGGCGACAATTCTCGGTGTGGCGCAAACGCTTGGCTTCGGTGTTGAGCAGTTCGTGGCCGGTCTGACACGCATCGGGATCGGTGGTCTGGCGCTAGAAGATGGCTCTGCGACCACGATGGGCATCGTGATTGCCTTGCTGGTGATCATGGGGGCCTCGACGCTCTCGGCGCTGTCGGGTGTCGGCAAGGGCATCAAGTGGCTATCCAACATCAACATGGTGCTCTCGATCTTCCTGCTGGGGTTCTTCATTCTCTTCGGCGCAACATGGTTCGGGGCGATGGCCTTCTTCGTCGGCATTTGGGACTACCTGGTCGCGCTGCCATGGCTGAGCTTTAACGTCTACAGCTCTGATGGTGTCGAAGGGTCCGAAGCCTTCCTGCTGACGCAATGGCAGGGCTGGTGGCCGGTGTTCTACTGGGCCTGGTGGATCGCCTTTGCTCCGTTTGTGGGTCTGTTCCTCGCACGTATCTCGCGTGGCCGGAGCATCCGCGAATTCGTGCTGGGTGCGATGATCGTACCGTCGCTGATGTGCTTTGTCTGGTTCGCCTGGGCCGGTGGCACAGCGATCGACCTCGAGCTCAACGGTGAGGCCAACGGGCTGATCCTTGATGCCGCCAACGGTGACAAGATCTTTGCGATGACCGAGTTCATGCTGGCGCCCATTGCGCAAGCACTGGCCTGGGCCATGGCGGTTGTGATCGTGGTTCTGCTGATGACGTTCCTCGTCACCTCCGCTGACTCTGCGGTGCTGATCGTGAACACCATCAACGCGGCCGGTGACGAAGGTCCAAAGGCCCGCCCTCACATCCTGTTCTGGGGTGCTGCTCTGGCGCTGGTGGTTGGCGGTCTGCTGATCTCCGGGGGGACGGGGGCCATTCAGACCGCGATGGTGATCGGGGCGCTTCCGTTCTCGATTGTCATGGCGCTGATGTGCATCGCTTTGATCAAGGCCATCTTCAACGATGGTCGCCGGGAAGCGGCTGGTGTCGCGACGACGATTGACCCGGAAACCTCGGTGATGCCTGCGGAATAATCTGGCAACAATGCTCCTTAAAGGCCCCGGTCACCACCGGGGCCTTTTTTTATGTCGCCCAGCAACGATAGCATCACCCGAGGCTGTGGGATGGCCTACCGTCTTCGTGCCGCGTCGCGAAAGCAGAGCGATAGGTCCCGCTGTAAGAACCGTTGTCATATCGATTTGAACCGGTCGGGCGATGGGATGGTCATCAGATGAACCTCACCCTGTGCTGAAAGGGGTAAGATGATCTTGAGAGAGAGGAGAACGCCTTGTCTGAGACGCCGAGTTTAAATGACGAGCATCTGCAACCAATCGACGACGCGCAGCTTTTCCCGCAGGCTCGGAGCGTGCATCCGCCGCGCATATTGCTCTTGTACGGGTCCCTGCGGACCCGCTCTTTCAGCCGCCTGATGACAGAAGAAGCGGGACGCGTTTTAGGGCACCTTGGGGCGGAGGCAAAAACCTTCGATCCCTCAGGGTTGCCGCTGCCCGATGATACGGATGCACAACACCCCAAGGTACAGGAGTTGCGCGATCTGGTGACCTGGAGCGAGGGCATGGTCTGGTGCTCACCGGAACGTCACGGGGCCATGACCGGGATCATGAAAGCGCAGATCGACTGGATACCACTCTCGCTAGGCGCGGTCCGGCCAACGCAGGGAAAAACGCTCGCCGTCATGCAGGTCTGCGGCGGGTCGCAAAGCTTCAACGCGATCAATCAGCTGCGCATCCTGGGCCGCTGGATGCGCTGTCTGACGATCCCGAACCAGTCGTCGGTTCCAAAAGTATTTCAACAGTTCGACAGCGACGATCGCATGAAACCATCACCTTACTATAACCGGATGGTCGACGTGATGGAGGAGTTGCTGAAATTCACCCTGCTGACAAGAGACAGCAGCGCCTATCTGGTTGATCGCTACAGCGAACGCGTGAAGAGCGGCGAAGCTCTGACGCGCCGGGTCAATGAAAAGGCTTTGGGATCTGGCCAATGCAAAAGCTGCTAGCGGCTTGGTCCGCCAAGTCTGAACGGCAACCTGACCTGCTGCGTGCGCGCGCATCCGCTCGCTAGGAACGGCCTTGGGGCGTCGGGTCAGCGCCGCTTTTCGACCACCCCATATTGCGCGTAGCCGCGATAGAGCTGGTGGTGGCGCGCGCTTGCGCCAGCGCCGCGCGCGATTTCGCTGAGAACGGGGGCCAGAGACATACGCGGGCTGACGTGGAATTTGCGCAGCCACTTGTTCAGCGCCGCTCCAAACCAGCGCGGCCAACCGTGTTGATCCGAAAAGTCGACCACATGCAGCTCTCCGCCGGGTGCAAGGTGGGCAAATGCCATGCTCAGCGCAGCCTCCCACTCCGGGATCATCGAGATCCCATATGAGATAAAAACCCGATCAAAGTGCGGACGATTAAACAGGTCCGCACCATCAAAATGGCAGGCATCTGCCTGGGCGAGCTGCACCTTCTCCCCCAATTTGTCCTGCGCGGATCGCAGCATTTCAGATGAGATGTCCAACCCGTAGAACGCGCAATGCGGATATTTTTGCGCTGCGACCTGCAGGTTGCGCCCGGTGCCGCAGGCGATTTCCAGCACATGCGATCCTTCCTCCGGGGCGAGCCCGGCAATCAGGTGGTCGCGGCCAAAGAGGTAGTACTTCCGGGACAGATCATAGATCAGCCGTTGATGGCGGTAGGTCTGGTTCATCAGGTCGGCGTGAGAATTGGCACCTGTATCAAGCATGGGTATCAGCCTTCGAAGTGATAGAGGTGAAAGGCGCCGTAAATCGCCGAGCGGTCGCGTGCGCTGCCATCTTTGGAGGCTTCGTCGTCGTATGACCAGCGCCCAAGCAGGGCAGGGGCCACGCGCCCGGGCAGGATGTCAGCGGTGCCGCCGGTGCGGAAGATCACCCGTGCGCCGGGGCTGGCCGTGCGGGTGATCTCGCGCCAGAGCGCGTTCAACTGCGCGTCGTTCATCCAGTCCTGCGCATCCAGAAGCACATATCCTTGTTTCGAGCCGTCCGGGGCCGTGGCCAGATGGTCGGTGAGCGATTGGTTCACGATCCTGCCGCGGTTGGCATAGCTGCGCAGTGCTTCGAAATTCTGTGGCTGGAGATAGGGCGGGAGCGCGGCGTCCGGGCTGGGATCATAGCACCGCGCAAATGCTTGCCAGGCAAAGTAATTCTCTCGAATTGGAAAGTCGCAGGTGAGCTTGCGCACGCGCTCGCGCAGCACCGGAAGCACATCGCCACCCCCATCTGCGGCCAGCTTGTCATACTGCGCAGGCGGGATGCCCAGACCGAACAGCGACGCCCGGAAACCAGCGAGCTTTTTCACCAGCCACATGTCAAAGAGCGGGGCAATCTCTGTGTCGAAAAAGGCCTGCTGCTCAGTCTGGGTGCGCGCCGCCAACAGCCTGGAGAAATCAACACGGCCGAGACGCGCGACCAGATGCACCGCGCCCAGAAAACGACCAAGCAGCCCATATTGGTAAAAACCCTTCTGGAACAGCGAAAGCCTGCGGCGGAATGGCGACCCGCCTTCCCAGAAAGCGCGGCTTTGGTCATCCAGACTGTGCCGCAGATAGCGGTCATAAAGCCGCATATTGCTTGCCATGTCAGCACGTCCGAAAAACTGGTAGAGCGCCGCGTGGTCGGGCAGGTTTTGTGCCGCGGCCAGTTTCAGGCGGCCCAGAGCCACATGGGCCGGTGACAGATCAACCGCCGTGACAGAGGCCGGTCCGGCGGTCAGATAGGACATCATGTTGCAGCTACCAGAGGCGATGCAGACCAGATTGTCGTCGGGGCTGATCTGCAGGGCGGCCAGGTCGACAACCGGGTCCTCCCAGATCTGAGGATACACCAGACCGAGAAACAGGCGCGAGAAGAGCTGTTCCAGATGCCCGGTCGTTGCATCGGTGTCTTGCCGAACGGCGGCGTCCAGCTGGGCCTGTGCGGAGATGTTCATCAGGTCTGGGCCTCGCTATACATTTTCCAGTTGCTTGTCTTTGCGGCGGGCGCGGCGCAGGCGCGCGCGTTTGCGGGATTGCCGGGCAGAGTTTTCCCAGTCGATCAGGGCCAGGCGGCCACTGTCCAACTCCACAACCGCGATGCAGCTCTCGACCCAATCGCCGGTATTCACATAGGCAATGCCATCCATCTCGCGGATGGCGGCGCTGTGAATGTGGCCGCAAATGACACCATCATAGCCGCCGCGTCGGGCTTCGGTTGTAAGCACGTTTTCATATTCACTGATGTAGTTCACGGCTTGCTTGACCTGATGCTTGGCCCACTTCGACAGCGACCAGTATTGCCCGCCCCAGAGCCAGCGCAGCCGGTTTAGCCGGGTATTGAGCCACAGCATGAAACCATAGGCCCGGTCGCCCACATGCGCGAGCCACCGGGCGTTGACCACCACCGAGTCGAATTGGTCCCCGTGCGTGACCAGAAACCGCTTGCCATCGGCGCTGGTAAAATCGGCGCTCTGCAGCACCTCAATGCCGCCAAAATGCGTGCCCAGATAGGAACGCAGAAATTCGTCGTGATTGCCCGGGATCAAATAGATCTTTGCCCCATCATGTGCCTTGGCCAAAAGGGTCTGGACCACGTCATTATGGGCCTGCGGCCACAGAAAACCTTTGCGCCGGATGCGCCAGGCATCGACGATGTCACCGACGAGATAGTATTCCCGTGCCTCGTGTTGACGCAGAAAATCCAGCAGCAATTCCGCCTGGCAACCGGGCGTGCCCAGATGGATATCCGACAAGAAGATGGTGCGGTAATTCACGTTGCTGCCCGGCCAGTTTGCTTTTGTGCCGTGCATATCGCGCTCCGATCACAGAAACATGACGTCCGCGCTTTTGGTCTTTTGTGGGCGCTATCGATCAGAGCATAGGGGCGATAAATGGAGAGGAAAACGCATCACAGCATGGCTGATGGCGAAGGCTTTCGCGCAGAAAAAAGCATCAGCGATCCGGTTTTTCCCACTGCATCAAAATCTTGACGAAATTCATCGCTATGCATGGGGCCAGAGAAATCATCCGGTGGTCCGAATGAGCGCGCTTGAACAAAACTATCGTTATCTGGCCCGGTCAGCGCTGCGCGATCATGCCGACGGTCAGACCCTGGCTCTGGTAAGCGATACCAGTGCGTCGCCTGCGAACCAGGGTCAATTCCTGAAAGCGAGGGCGCTCTATCCGGATGTGACGGCCCGGGGTCTCAGGGCCGTGTCCGAGATTGTCGGGTCGCGGTTCTATGTGCCGCCATCAATGTTGGCGCGCCTGCTGCGCGAAGCGGATCCGGTGGCAACCGTCAGCGGCACTGCCGTCCGGTTTGAGGGCTTTTCCGCCTGCTGCAGCGCCTATATCCGGCTTGATCTTGACCAGAATGCGCTGAACACCACGCTGCGCCGGAAGGGCACCGTGAACGTGGATTTTGGCGCCGAGGTGCGGAGTGCGCTGGCCCAGATGAGCATGCGCAACACGCTGGACCTGACGATTGGTGCAGATGCGGTTGAGGTCGCGCGCGACGGCCAAGCCATCGTGGAGAAGAAAGTGCCGATGCCCCTGCGGTGGATCAAGGGGTTTGCCGAGGTGCAAACCGTTATGGCGGGCATGACGAAAGCCTATACCCTCAAATCTGTGGCGGCGCAGCGTTTTTTGCGGCAGTTGCCGCGCGGAAAGAGTGATCATCTTCAATGGCTTACTCTGGCCGGTAATCTGCCGCGTTTGACGATGCGTGAGGTGCCTAGCGCGGTGCCTTTGCGTGGTGCGCATCGTTTGCGTGCTTTGGAGGTGATGGCTGGGCTGTGTGAGCGTTTGGAGGTCTATGTCGATCGGGATACGGGCGCTTCGGCCTGGGTGCTAGAGCTTGCTGCTCAGCGCCTGTGCCTTGTCTTGAACGCGGATCCGTGGCGGGGGTTTTCCGGGGATGGGGGGGTGCTGTCGCAGATTGCAACCTCGGACGGGTCCGGGGCGGCGGCGCTGCGGGCGCAATTGTGCTGGCAGGAACAGTTGGACGAGGTGTCTCTCGCCGCTGCAACGGGTTTGTCGCTGCGCGATACCCGCCGCGCGATGGCGGAACTGGCCGCTGTCAGCCTGCTTGGGTTTGATCTGAAAGAGAACAGATACTTCCACCGCGTTCTGCCGTTTGATCTGGAACGCATCGCGGCGATCAACCCCCGCCTCAATGCCGCGCAAAAGCTGCTCGACAAAGGGGCTGTACGGATGATCGGAAAAGGCGCTGAAGTGCGCAGTGCCGGTGTGATCCATCGGGTAGACGCGCATGCTGAGGGCTGGCGCTGCACCTGCCCCTGGTACTCTAAACATGCCGGGGGCCGGGGCCCGTGCAAACATGTGCTGGCGGTCGAAATGCAGGTGGAGCAAGGGGCATGAATTCCGATGATATCCTCAAGCTGATCCGCACAAAGCAACCTGAAGTGGTCTTGGAACGGCTGGCCGCCATGCCGCAGGCGGAGCGGCGCAAGCATGGCAAAGACGTCGCGCGTTTCTACGGTGAGGTGTTGCAAAACCTGAAGACCGCCAAGTCGTTTGAGGCGGTTCAGGTGGGCGTTTTGGCGACGGCGACCCTGACCGATCTCAAAAAATTGCTCTTTCATCCTATTCCGACCAAATTCGGCATCGAACACGCCCTGCGCACCCTGTCACCGGAGTGGACCGATGCATGGGTTGCATGGGTGGTTGAAAACAGCCCCCACTGGATCGCGCGTATTGCGCCGGTTTGGGAGGTCGGTCTGTGCGCCCGTCCGACAAGCGATGCTTTCATTCTTGGCTACTACGCAACCTACGCACAATACCGCGACCTCTCCGCGGATGATATGTTCCTCGACCACGACGTCTGGCGTTTTTTCGAGGTCGAAGGCGGGGGCGAATTCAGCCTCGCGGCGCATGATAAATATGCGAGCCCCGATTGCAGCTGGGCAACGCAACTTCTGGCGCTTATGAACGCAGGCAAGCTGGACCGTGACAGGATGCTCGATGCGACGCTGGAAGCGCTCGCCCGCGATTTTGCGCAGTTCCGTGCAGGCTGGTACGCACGGTTTCACACCGCTCTTAGCCCCACGCCAGAAGAAGTTGCCAAGCGGGCAGGGCGATACGTGTCGCTGCTGGGGTCGTCGATCCCGACAACGGTATCCTTTGCCATCAAGATTGTGCAGGCCTTGGACAAGGCGCAGGAGATCGCGCCCGGTGACCTGCTTGAGGCGCTGGATGGCCCGCTTCAGGCTCGGCAAAAGGGTACCGTGGTGGCTGCCTTGCGGCTCATCACATCAGCGGTCAAACGAGATCCGACGTTGTCTGAGGTCGCGACCCGAAAGGCGACACGCGCACTGGTGTCCGAACAGGCGGATGTGCAATCCAAAGCGCTCGACCTGATTGAGAGTCTAGATGCTCCGGCGATCCAGGATGCTCTGGCGCAATATGTGCCGCTGGTGGCGCCATCGGTTCAGGCGCGCATTGCCGCTATGGCGGGGATCAGCCATGAAACACCGCAAGCGGGTCAGGCCATTGCCCAGACCAGCATCCCACAGCAGATCATGCCCGTCGCTGATGCTGCCGAGGCGCTTACGGTGTTTCTGGCTGTGCTGGAGGTGTCGCGCGATCCGTTTGAGGTGGAACGCGCAGTCGATGGGATTGCACGGTTCGGCGCAGAATTAACAAAGGACGACAAGCTCCTGTCACCACTTAAAAAACGTGCTGGACAGATTTGGAATAATGCGGGCGAGAATTACACCAGGGTTGTTCTGGCGGCGACCGGCAGAGCGCTCGCCGAGGGCACTGCAGTGCATGAATTTGCGGACGAGAGGGGTTACAACCCGAGTGTCGCTCATGTGCCGAAAGGGTGCTTTGCCCGCGTGTTTCGGGATCGCAACGCCGAAATCATCGAGCGTATTCAGTCGGGGTTCAGCCTGCCGATGCTATCTGCGCCCACGGATACCGGCGGCTTCGTTGACCCGGTAGCCTTGATGGCCCGGCTTGAACCTTATCGGGCAGCCGGGGTTGCGCCGGGGATGGTCGATCTGTCGCTGGCCTTGTTGCGGTTATCTACAGACAATCGCGAAACGGCGCGCGTGGGTTTTATGCCAAAAACAGAGCAGGAACACGCGCTGGCCTATGCTTTGGGCTCCGACGCGTGCCTCGGATCGCAGCAAGCGCTGTGGGCCTCTGCCTGGGCCGCGCGGCAGCCTTGTCCGACCGATCCGCGCATTGTCGCGCTGTTTGACAGGCCACATCCCGATTGTGGCATTGCCGCAGAATATGATGTCTCGGTCGCGCGGATCGACCGCGATATCTATCGCTACATCGACGTTAAAATTGCCGAACCCTTGACCATTACGCAGGATACAAAAGCATTGCCCGCCATGTTCCATGTGACGGGCGCATACGGGGTTTTTGCTTGCAGTGGCTCTTACGAGGATGTGGCTTGGGCCTCTCTTGTCAGACCGGGGTGGCAAGAGCCATTTTTCCGCTCGGCAATCGCCAAGCTGGATCTCGATCAAAAACTGACCGATCATCCCTGCCTGGGTTTTCTGGAGCCGTTCTTCCGACCGGGTCCCCCATGTGGACCGCTGGGTGCCGCGACACTGGTTTACTATATGGCGTCTGAGGACAAATCCGTCTCCGGTCTGGCCTGCGAAGCGGTTGCCACATTGTTTGCAGAAGACCGCCTGGAGGTTGCGCTCTTTGCACAGGCGTTGAAGGCGTTTGTCTTGGCCGATGCCCTCCCGACCAAACGGTGGACGAAAGGGCTGGGTGCGATCACTCAAACGGCCCCGCAAAACGCGACGCTGGTGCGCGAAGCCATGGTCGCGGTGCTGGATTTTACCGCGGATGACACGCCGCATGATTTTGGCGGCATGTTGGAGCTTTTGTATGAGCTCTCTGTCGCCTCACAAACCACCTCGCTCAGCCCGCAAGCCGAGGACTGCCTGCGTGGTGTCCGTGGCGGCGGGAAATTGGCGAAATTCTCGAAGAAGCTGCTGCAGATGGCCCAGGGGGTGGAAGCCTGACGCCGAAAACATGCAGGCAACCTCAGCGGCAGTTGTTTGAATGACCGAAGCGTACCTTCGGAACTTCAAACTATCTTCTAAAAACAGACACCTACTGCAGGGAGTTGAACCTTTCAGTTAAGTCTGCAATCGCGCTCGCATAGGGGCCGGGACCGTAGCTTGCACGGGACACACCGATCTCTGCGACACCGGCGAGCGTGTCCAGCGCGCCTGTCATCATCACATTCACCGGAAGGCTGGCCGCATCAACAATGTCGCCAATCAAATCATGTTGTGTCAGGCCGGGGATGAAGAAACCATCTGCACCTGCTTCCGCATAGGCGGCTTCACGTTCCAGCGCGTCGGGGGCCAACCTAGCGTGCTGAGACGGATCCGACCCCAGAAACACATCGGTCCGCGCGTTGATGAACAGGGGGATGTCTTCCATCCGGGCCGCTTCGCGCACGGCGCGTATCCGCTCGACCTGCGTTGCAACCGGGTAGAGGCCCTCGCCCTGCACGATGCGATCTTCGAAATTGATGCCAATTGCACCTGCCCGCAGGACCTGACGCACGTTTTCGGTCACAAGATCCGGTGCCGCGGCATATCCCCCTTCGAAATCAACGGTGAGGGGGATATCCACGCTGGTCGCGATGCGTTCCACGACGCGCAGCACGAAATCCAGTGGCATGGCTTCGCCATCCTTGAACCCATGCGCGGCGGCGACAGACCAGCTGCCGGTTGCGACGGCCTTGGCGCCCGCTTTTGCGAGCGCTTTTGCCCCGCCTGCGTCCCAGATGTTGTAGAGAACCAGAGGATCACCTTTCACGTGTAGTGATTTGAACAAATTTGCTTTTTCGGTCTGGTTCATTGTTTCATGCTTCCTTTTCCTGGGGTCGATATTGGCGTTCTATGTCGATCAGTTTCTGCTTGCGCCACAGACCGCCACCATATCCGGTCAGCGATCCGTCGGCACCAATAACGCGGTGACAGGGGATGATAATGGCCAGCCGATTGGCGCCATTGGCGCGGGCAACGGCGCGCGTGGCGGAGGGCCTGCCAATGCATCTGGCGATCTCTGAATAGCTGCGCGTGGTGCCTGGAGCGATGCGGGTCAGTTCCGCCCAAACCTCGCGTGCAAAGGGTGATCCGTCGAGCGCGCAGGGTGTCGAAAAACCGGCGGAACCGCCTGCAAAAAAGGCGCGCAGTTCCGCTTTGATCTGCTCGCCGGGGTCGGTTTTACCGATCCCGAGCCTGCCATGGGCGTGCTTTTCCAGCTGGGTGCTCTCTCTTTTCAGTGCTTTCCGGTCGACGAATTCCAACAGGTGAAGATGTGATCGGCTGCTTACCGAAATCATATCGCCCAAGGGTGTTGTGACCCAATCCGCGAAGAGCAGGGGTTTGCTGTCAAAATTGCCCGGGGCGCGGCCCAGAAGCTGTGCAAAGGCCGCTCTGAACGCGCTTGCGGATGCAAACCCTGCATCTATTTGGGCGTCAATGACCTTGCCGCCCTCGGCCAGAATCGCAAACCCATCGCGCAACCGCCGTTGCCGGGCCATTTCCAGAAAGGTCATCCCGAACTGGCGCTTGAAACTGCGGCGGATCGTGGAGAGGTCAAAGCCCATATGTTTGACATCGTCTTCGGACCAGCGGTGCGCCGGCCGTGCCTCAAGCGCCGCAAGCAGGGTGCCGATGGCAGGGTCCGCCGATGCCATGGGGCGCAAGGGCTGGCATCTCTTGCAGGGGCGAAACCCTGCTTCCAGGCACGCCTTGACCGATCCGTAGAACCTACAGTTTTCGGGCTTTGGTTTGCGGGCAGGGCAGGTCAGCCGGCAAAACACGCCGGTTGTCGACACGCCGACATAGGCTTGCCCGTCGTAGGCGGCATTCCGGTCAATCAGCGCCTGGTAGAGCGTGTCGCGGTCTGGAAGTTCAAAGAGCATGCACCCTGCATATCATCTGGCAAAAGAGACGCCGCCGAAAATCGGGCGTGTATTTGATTTTCTTGAGCGCAAATGTAATGCCACCTCAACGGGCAGCCAAGGCTGACCCCAGTTGCGCGCTTCGCCGCCTGTTGAGCGATTCACGCCAGCAGCTTGGTCAGAACATTCTGGAAGAGCCGTGAAACACTGTTGTCAAAGTTGTTCCAGGGCAGGCTGCCGCAGAAGGTGATCGAACCGGTGGCAAAAACCGTTCCACCCTGCGGATATTCGGCCCAGATCATATCCGCGTGCAGGGCATCCTGCGCCGGGCCGCCGGTGAGATTGGTCAGATGGGTCAGTTGTTCTTCGGGCACCAGCATGAAGCCGTTTTCACGCGTCACGGATCGCGCCAGCAGCACCGTGTGTTCAGGTGTGCCCAGACGATAATCCATATGGTCCAGTTCAAAACCCGCGGCGCCATGCCCCGAAAACCCGAAATCGCCGATGATCTCGCCTTCGATCCCCTCGAACACCCACTCATACGCCAGATCGGTGCAGACACGGCGGTAGGGATCGCCGAAGAACTCGCCCTGCGCGGCAAAGCCGATGCCCACCAGAGCCTGCGGCGCGCGCCCGTTGCGCCGCCAAAGCCCGCCATAGGTGCCGTCAAACGCGTTATAATACTCCCCGGGTTCAGCCGCCCAGGCGCGAATGCCATCTTCGGCGCGGCGGATTTCCAGAAGGCTGTCGTTCTCCGGATGCACGGCAATACGCCAGTAAAACCCGTTGCCACCAAGATAGGCCAAATGGCCGCCTGCATCGCGATAGTCGCGCAGGGCATCAAGGGTCTGTGCGGTGTGGTATTCGGGGTGGGTGGTCGTGGTGACCGCCTTGTAGTCACGCAACGCCGCCACGCCATCTGCATGCAGGGCATGGTCCGTGATCAGATCATAGGCAATGCCCTTGGCATGCAGCCAGCTGAGCAAATGGCTGTCGGCCTGGAAATGGCGCAGGCCCGAACAGTCGGTATTGCCGAAGGTCACGTAGCCGGGGCGCAGATTAAAGAGCGGACGGCGATGCGACGCGTGGCAAATGCCGGAGCCGTCGCTGTGATTGTTGTAGGTCGACAGGCCGTAGTGCGGGTATGTGGCCGGGTTGTGGGGGTAAGCCTCCCAGTCGGTGAATTTTTTCTGCCACGAGGGGTCAAAATCCGGGCGCGCGTGGTTGCCGTAGATCGTGTAGGTGAAGGTCGGGATCAGCACGCAGAGATCGGCGGATGGCTTTCCCAACGGCGGGCAGACAAAGAAGGGGATCGCATCCTCATGCCCGTCGCAGCTCAGCCGCATGACATAGGCGCCTGAGGCCATGTCTTCCGGGAGGGTGAAGGTAAAATCGGTATCCCACCCGAAATCGTAAATGTCGTCTTCGTGGAAGTGGATCGCCGCGTAGTGATCGGGCTTGTGGGTCCAGTTCATCTCGGCGCCGTCCCAACCGGCGCTTGTGACGGCGCGCGTCGGGTAGTTCACCAGATCAAGATCGGGCCCGGTTATTGCCTGTGCCGTTGTGGAGGAGATCTGCTTGCCAAAATCCCAGGCGCAGAGGGGCTGAGCATCAGCCACCACGGTCGGGGCCTCGATCTTGCCGTTGAAATGCTGCCCCGCCTGACCGTCCTCCCATTTGGCGGCGATCACCGGGGTTCCGGATAAGCTGAAGGAGGCAAGCGCGTCCTCTTGGACCTCAACCGGCGCGGCCTGCGCAGGTCCAAGCGGGGTTTGCCGCAGCGTCCAGGTGCCCTTCTCAAGCCGGGCTTCGATCAGGTGCCATTGGCGTAAACTCAGCGGACAGCCGGTGGAGATGGTTTGGTCGCCAAATGCCAGTGCCACGGCACCTTCGGTGTCCAGTCGCAAGTCGAGCGTGCCGATATTGAGGATGGTTTGGCGATGACCCGACCGCAGGGTCGGCCAAATCTTCACCGACAAGTTCAGGTCAGCGCCTTTTGCGGCAGCAACCCCGGACCGGGCGATGGCGTAGGAGCTTGCATAAAACGGGCGTTCGACAGATGCGAAGGTCTGAGCGGGGAAGTAGGGTGAGGCATCCTCTTCAACGATCCCTTGGCCCGCCGGGTTCGGATCCGCGCTGATGGAGCGCACGAGCCGTGCCGCGAAGGGCTTGGGCGAGGCCGATGATACCTTGAAGGCGATGCGCTCTCCGGGTCGTGCGGAGAGACGGTCAGCATACCCCAGCAAGGGTGGGTTTTTATGGTCGGTCGTCATCGCATCGGCCCATAGACCAGATCGGGCAGAAATGTCACCCAGGAGGAGAAGAAGACCAGCAGCAGGATCATCAGGATATAGGGGATCAGCAGGGGCAGAACGCCCACGGATATTTCCTCGATCGTGATCTTGCTGATCCTGGCGGCGACAAAGAGGTTCACCCCGATGGGTGGGGTCAGAAAGCCGATCTCGCAGGTCATGACCGTGAAGATGCCAAAGACCACCGGGTCGATTCCCAGGCTGGTGACCAGCGGGAAGAACACGGCGGTGAAGATAATGATCTGCGGGATGCTTTCCAGCCACATGCCGACAAGGATGTAGAAGGCGCCGATCATCAGCATCACCAGCCAGGGAAATTCGACCAGCCCGCGAAAGAGGCTCAGGACCGCATCGGGAATGTCGAAGATCGTCACCAATTGACCGAAAGCCTTGGTGGAGCCCAGAATAAAGAGCACGGTGCCAATGACGATGGCGGTGAATTTGAAGGCATGAAAAAGCTTGGCCAGGGTCAGCCCGCGATAGATGAAGAGACCGACAAAGAGCCCGTAGGCCACGGCCACGCCTGCCGCCTCGGAGGGGGTGAAAATGCCCGCGTAGATGCCGCCGAGAATGATCACCGGCGCAAAGACCGCCCATTTGCCTTCCCAAAAGGCCTCCAGCAATGGCCCCCAGCGGAAGGGCTCGCCGGTGCCGCCATAGCCGTTCTTGGTCGAGATGATGAAGACGACAACCATTAGCATCAGGCCCAGAACGATGCCGGGCACGATGCCGGCAAGAAACAGGCGCGGGATGGAGACATCGGTGACCAGTGCAAAGATGATCAGAAGATTTGAGGGCGGGATCATGCTGCCAAGCGCCCCGGCCGCGGCGGCGATGGCCCCGGCAAAGCGGGATCTGTAGCCCTCTTCCTGCATTGCCGGAATGGTGATCGATCCGATGGCCGCCGTGGTCGCGGGGCCCGAGCCGGAGAGGGCGGCAAAGAACATGCAGGCCACCACCGTGACCAGGCCCAGCCCCCCCTTATAGGCGCCCACGAGTTTCTGCGCGATATTGACCAGCTTCTCCGACATGCCGCCCTGTTCCATCAACTGCCCGGCCAGCACGAAAAGGGGGATGGTGACCAGCGGGAAGGGCTCAAACGCGGTCCAGGCCGCCTGTGCCATCAGGGTCATCGGAATGTCGGCGATATAGAGCCCTGCCACGGTGGCAATCCCCGCGGCAAAGGGGATCGGCACGCCAATGACCATGGTGACGACAAAGATCACCGCCATTGTGACCGGACCGTTCAGACCCACGGCATAGGTGGCGGCGACCCCAAGGATCATCAGGCCAAAGATGATCGACGGGATGATGCCGCGGCGCGCAGGGGACGTGTCTGTCTGGCTCACAGCGGCAGCCCTTTGAAGCGATCGTTTTTCCAGCGCCAGTAGACCTGTAGAATGCGAAACAGCATCAGGCAGAAAAGCATCGGGATGAACATCTGCACCCATCGCTGTTCGATCCCGAGGCCGGGCGTTTGATAGGTTACGTTAAACAGCAGTTGGGTATATGTGGTGGTCTGTACGATCATGAAGATCACAAAAGCGAACCACAAAGCATCCGCCAGCACGATCGAGAAGACCTGCAAGGCGCGGGGCAGGCGGCTGACCAGCAGCGTGATGCGGATATGGGCCCGTTCCCGCACGGCCATCGTCGCGCCCAGATAGACCGCAAAAATCATGCCGTAGACCGCGGTTTCTTCGGCCCAGACGGCGGCAGAGTGAAAGACGAAGCGCATCACCACCTGAATCAGGACCGATCCCACGACACAGGCCAGAAAGATCGTGCACAGAACCTCTTCGAAGTGTCGATCAAGTTTGCCCAGCATGAACCACCCCTTTCGTGTCGGGTGAAAAGCAGGCTGCAATCATCTGATCGCAGCCCGAAGTTTCAGGGAGAAAGGGTGTTATTCAGCCGCCGCCCGGATTTCGTCGACCAGCGTTTTGAAAACGTCGTCCTTTTCGGCGGCATATTTGTCCTGCACACGCTGCCCGGCGGCAATGAAATCGGTACGGTCAAACGCGGCGGTTTTCATCCCGCCCTCACCGGTGAGGAATGCGCGGATCTCATCCACCTGTTTCGTCATTTCCTCTTTCTGGTAGATCCCGGCTTCGCGGGCGGCCCGCATCACGGCCTCGCGCTGGCTGTCATCAAGCTTGTCCATGATCCGCTGACTGGCGAAAAGCGGTGAGAAATAGGTGAAATGCTCCAGCGCGGTAAAATGCGGCATGATCTCGTAGAATTTCTGTGACTTGATGAAGGAGGTGCCGTTGTCCGCGCCCTCTACCGTTCCGGTTTGCAGCGCGGTGGGTGTGTCGGCCCAGGGCAGCGGGATCGGGGCGGCGCCAAATTCGGCAAATGTATCGATCATCACCTGGTTCTTGGGCACCCGTACCTTGAGGCCCGCCATATCCTCCATCTTGGTGATGGGGTTGCGCGAGTTGTAGAAGTCGCGATCACCGACAAAGCCGAAGGTGAGCAGATGAACGCCCGTTGCGGCCTGCAGCTGCTCGGCAAAGCCCTGTCCCACGTCACCTTCAAGCACGCGGTAGGCATGTTCCTTGTCTTCAAAGATATAGGGCAAGACAAAGGCGTCCATCAGCGGGAAGTGCGGCGAGATGTTGTTGCCGGTGATCACATGCATATCGACGGTGCCCAGCTGCATCGCCTTGAACGCCTCATCCTCACCCATCAGCTGCCCGCAGCAGCGCACTTTGACATCGATGGTGCCATCGGAATAGGTCTCGGCCAGCTCTTCGAATTTATTGGCCAGAACCGCATAGGAACTGCCCTCGGCTGCCGCATATCCAAGATTGATGACGACATCCGCGGCGAGCGTCGCGTGGGCGGACAGGCTCAGGGACAGCAGCGATGCCGCAAGCGGCAGTGATCTGAAATTTGGCATTTTTCTCTCCGTGTTGAAATTTTTTTGGTTATTCCCGCAAGATTGCCACAGGTGTCATTGCAAGTATAATATCAAATCAGTCAGCTTTGATAACGAAACGGCATCATGAAAATTGGCCTCAGACATATCCGGTATTTCATCGCCGTGGCCGAAGAGCTGCACTTCCGCCGTGCGGCGGACCGATTGAGCGTGGCGCAGCCCGCATTGAGCCGCGCCATTCAGCATCTGGAGCAGGAGCTGCAGGTGTTGCTGTTTGATCGGTCGAACCGCAGCGTCCGGATCACCGATGCGGGCCAGACTTTTCTGGAAGGGTGCCGCAGCATCATGAACGCGGTGGAGCACACCATCGACGATGCCCGTCAGGTGCACCGCGGGCAAATAGGCAGCCTGCGCATTGGCTATACGGATATGGCGATTGCGGGTGTGCTGCCAAGGTTGCTGAAATCCTTTCAGGCGCAGCAACCGGGCATCGTTTTGCAGCCCAACCATCACGTGACCGCCACCCAATTGAAAAAACTCGATGAGGGCGAGCTCGACATCGGCTGTGTCACCGGTCCGATAAGCCGATCCGGATATGAGCAACAGCTCATTCAGTCGGAGCGTCTGGTCTGTGTGGTCTATGAAAATCACCGGCTGGCCCACCGTGGCAGCATCCATCTGGAAGAGCTGGCGCATGAGGATTTTGTGCATGGACCGTCAAAGGATTGGGAACATTTCTATTCCTATCTGATCCCGCTTTGTCGCAGATCGGGGTTTGTTCCGCACATCGTACAGGAAGCCTATAACTCTGCCGGTATATTGGGTCTTGTCGCCTGTGGGATGGGCGTAACCGTCCTGACGGAAAGTGTGCGTGGCTCACTGACCAATGACCTCGTGCCACTGGAGCTGGAGGGGATCACCGAGCAGCTGCAAACTGTCGCACTTTGGCGCACGGACTCGATTGTGGGGTCCAAATCCCTCTTCGTGGATTTCCTGCGGCAGAATGTATTTGGTGGCGCGATGGGGGCACCCCGGCGACAGGCTGATCAGGGCTCGAAAGGGAATGCGGGGCGAAGTTAACGCTGAACCGCGGGTTTGGGTCTTGAAACCGTCATGCGCAGACGGGCTTTACAGAAATCTGAAATTTCCGATAAAAATACTTGGGTATTGCCGCGAAATGCGCTACCAGCACCGCACACTGACTAACACATTGGAGACCGCCATGTCGTTTTCGACACCCACGCGCGGCTTCCTTGGTGCTGTTACAGCCAGCGTGATGATGATCGCGCAAGCCAGTGAAGCTCAAGCGGAAGCCTTGACTGTAACTGATATCGCTGGCCGAGAAGTCACCTTTACCGACCTGCCCGAAAAGATCGTTCTGGGCGAAGGGCGGATGATGTATTCCATCGCGCCGCTCGTCGATGGCAATCCTTTTGAAAAAATCGTCGGGTGGAAAGACGATCTGATCCTCTATGACCCTGACGCCTTTCGCAAGTTCGAAGCGGCCTTTCCGGAAGACACTGCCCGACTGATCAATTTCGGCAACCCCTATGCGGGCGATTTCAGCATCGAGGCCGTGCTTGAAGCGGAAACCGATCTGGTGCTGCTGGATGTCGGTAATCTCTTCAAGGCTGAAGAAACCGGGTTGGTGGAAAAGTTGGGTGATGCCGGTGTGCAGGTGGCGTTTGTCGATTTCCGGCGCAACTCGACCGAAAACACGGTGCCGTCCCTGCTCTTGATGGGCCGCATCCTTGGCGAAGAAAAGCGCGCCGCTGAATTCATCGATTTCTACATCGCGCAGATGCGCAGGGTTACCAATGTGGTTGACGCCATCCCCGCCGAGGATCGCCCGCTGGTGGTGGTTGAAAACGCCGCCGGGTGGCAGCAAGATTTCTGTTGCTGGTCCTTCGGGCCCTATAACTACGGCCGCTTTGTCGAGCTTGCGGGCGGGGTGAATTACGCTTCTACACTTGCCAACGCTTATTCGGTCGACATCAGCCTGGAAGGCATTCTGGAAGCAGACCCCGATCATATCATCGGCACCGGCGCCAACTGGGTGGAAGCACGGCCCGAGGTGACCTCGACCCTGCTGGGCTACGAAGGCGACCCGGCGGTCAATGCGCAAAAGCTGCAGGCCCTTGCCGACCGGGCCGGTTTTGCCGATCTGCGCGCGGTCAAGGAGGGCAATCTGCACTCCATCTACCACCAGTTCTACAATTCACCCTACCACTTCATCGCGGTGCAACAGATCGCCAAATGGCTGCACCCCGATGACTTCGAAGACCTTGATGTGGAAGCGAACTTCGACGAGCTGCATAAACGGTTTCTGCCGTTTGCGGCCTCAGGACAGTTCTGGACAACCCTGAACTGACACTCTGCGCCCGCGCCGGTATCTCGCCGTGGGCGCACCCCTGATCTGGATCGCGCCATGAAAGACCATGCCATCGCACCCGCCTCGGTATCCGGGCCAACTGCTGCGACGCTTGTCGCCGCCTACAAGAGGCGCAACCTGCGCCGCGTGGCACTGGTGCTCGGCGCTGGCGTGCTGCTGTGCTGCCTGATTGTGCTGGACGTGATCACCGGCCCTGCAAACCTCAGTTTCGGGCGCACGGTACAGGTGATCATTGACCCCTCGGTTGCCTCGCCGAAGGAGCAGGTGATCATCTGGCAACTGCGCCTGCCGGTGGCGCTGATGGCCGTGGCCGTCGGCGCGATGCTGGGTGTGGCTGGCGCCGAGATGCAGACAATCCTGAACAACCCGCTGGCGGACCCCTTCACGCTGGGGCTGTCTTCTGCGGCCAGCTTTGGCGCCGCGCTCGCGATCGTGCTGGGCTGGTCGGTGGTGCCGGGGGTCGGTGGGCTCTTCGTGACGATGAACGCCTTTGCGCTGGCCATGCTGACCTCGTGTTTTCTGTTCCTTTTCACCCGTCTGCGCGGGGTCAGCCCGGAGGCGATGATCCTCGTGGGCATCGCGATGCTCTTTACCTTCAACGCGTTGCTGGCCTTTCTGCAATACGGGGCCTCCGAGCTGCAATTGGCCCAGCTGATTTTCTGGCAACTGGGCTCGCTTGCCCGCGCCTCATGGGCAAAGGTTGGCGTCTGCGTCGTCATCCTGCTGATCGTTCTGCCCTATTTCATGTCGCGCTCCTGGGCGCTTACCGCCCTGCGCATGGGCGAGGAAAAAGCCGCCGCACTTGGGGTCAACGTGTCGTTGTTGCGGATGTCGGTGCTGGCCGGTGTCTCGCTGCTTTCTGCCGTTGCGGTCTCCTTCGTGGGCGCCGTGGCTTTCGTAGGCCTCGTCGGGCCACATATCGCGCGCATGATCGTGGGAGAGGATCAACGCGGCTTCCTGCCGCTCTCGGCGCTTTGCGGTGCGCTCATTCTTTCGGGCACCTCCATCGCCTCCAAGGCCATCACCCCCGGCATTGTCTATCCCATCGGCATGATCACCTCGCTGATCGGTATCCCGTTCTTCGTCCTGCTCATTCTGGGTCAACGCAAAAGGCACTGGCAATGAACACGCTTTCCGCTTCTGGCCTCGGGTTCTCCTACGGCGCCCGTCCGGTGCTGCAGAACGCCGACTTCGCAGCGCTGCACCCGGGGCAGCTGACGGCGCTGATCGGGCCAAATGCCGCGGGGAAATCGACCCTGTTTCGTCTGATCGCCGGGCTGGCCAAACCGACCACCGGCCAGATCAGGCTGGGTGACACCGATCTGTCCGGTATACCCACCCGCGCGCGTCTGAAACGCATCTGTTTCATGCCGCAGTTCTTTGCCGCCAACGCCGCCCTTACGGTCTTTGACGTGGTGATGATGGCCCATAAGCAGCTCAAGGGGTGGCGGGTGTCGGAGGCGGACATGCAGACCGTCAGCCGCGCCCTGCAGGCTGCAGGCATTGGCCATCTGGCGGAGGCCTACGTCAGCGACCTGTCAGGCGGGCAATCGCAAATGGTCTCGGTCGCGCAGGCGCTGATCCGCAACTCCGAGGTTTATCTCTTTGATGAACCCACCTCCGCCCTTGATTTGCGCCACCAGCTGGCGGTGCTGACCCGGATCAAATCGGCTATGGCCGACCGCGGTGCCATCGGCATGGTTGCCTTGCATGATCTGAACCTCGCCGCCCGGTTCGCCGATCACCTGATCCTGTTGGGGCAAGGGCGTATTCTGGCGCAGGGCCCGCCGGAAACGGTCCTGCGTTCCACGGCTATTTCGCAAACCTACGGGGTGGAGGTTGAGATCACCACCGGCCCCAGAAAGGATCTGATTGTCCATGCATACGCGTCGTAACATCATCCTGTCGTTGACCGCCTTGGGGGCCGCACGCGCCGCCTGGGCCTGCCCGGCGCCTACGGTGGACAAGACCGGCAACCACAGCGTCCTCATGCTCAATGCCGCCTGCGGGGACAGCAACACGCCGAACGTCTTTGAACCTGCAATCCTGCGCATCAACCGCGGCGAGAGCGTGACGTTCCTGCCCACGGACGCGGGGCACAACGCAGCCTCCAAACGCGGGATGATCCCTGAGGGGGCGCAGCCGTGGAATGGCGCAATCGATGAGGTGCTGACCGTGGATTTCACCGTGCCCGGCATCTACGGGTATCTCTGCTTGCCGCACTATGAGATGGGCATGGTCGGGCTGATCGTGGTGGAGGAAGATCTGTCCAATCTGGCAGCGGCCAAGAAGGTGCGCCACCCGGGATCTGCCCGCAAGACCTTTCGGGCATTGTTGGATCAATTGGACGTTTAACCTGGATCGTTTGCGCCAGAGAATCTGCGGCCATCGGGCGGTGGATCCCCTTTGATAAAGGAGGCCTCGCGCCGAAACACAATGAGCGGTTCTTTCCATGACGGAGCCATTAACCAAAGATTTCTTGTCGTGTGCCACCACCTGAGATAGAATTTTTGCATGAACGTCAGAGCTCAACCGTTGCGGAAACCACTTCCAACCGCCACCCGTCAGGCGAAACCACAGCTCAGCGCGGTGGGGGGGCAGGCGCATGTGCTGCAGGCCATCGCAGACCGCGCGAGCAATGCGCGGCAGTTGGGCGTGTTGCAGCGGATGGCTGATGGGCGCGCCCGGACAAACATCCCCGCAACGCCGGTGATCCAGGCCTATGGCCTGACCGACGAATCGAAAGATCCGGTTTGGCGGGTCAGCGACTCTGACAAATCTGCGGTGCCACAGGATCAGGACGAGGGTGGCAACAAGCTCTATGCAACACCCGACATCATCAAGGACGGGGACAAGAAGCTGCTCGCCGCCTCCTCGGCGATTGGTCTGCACCAATCCGATGATGAAATGACGCTGGCAGGCGAAACCGTTTACGGCGTGGCCCCCTATCTGCGGGATCAGGCCATCGCCGACGTGGATCATGATCGCACGAAAAAGCTCAAGCAGATCAACGCGGGTGATCTTGAGGATGATGAAGGGGTCACAGATGATGAGATCATGGCGCTCTGGACCGACTGCGGCAAGGCGGCACGCACAATCATGGGCGTGCAGGACACCGGCAAAAGCCCAAAGGCCACCACCAACATTGGCGATAGCGCCCCGTCCGGCAACCCGGCAGATTATTCAAACGAGCTTTATCCCAAAGCCATCACGGCGTTTTTCGGAAGCAAGGCGAACAAGAAATTCCTCAAGAAAAATGTGCACTACACCACCAACTTCATTGGCTGGGTCAGCTTTGTGAAGCCGAAGGATCCGAAACATGCCCGCAAGATGTATTCGGCGCTCGGCGAAGAGGGTCGCGAAGCCTTCGACAAACACGTTGGTATCAACCGCTTCGCCAACCCGGAGATTGGCGACGCCTACACGATGGTGACCGAAAAAGACATGCCGGGGTTCAAATCGTCCGGCCGCACGTGGAACTTCCACTGGGCCGGCGTCATCGCCAAGGATGGCGGCGACAATCTGACCCTGGAGGGTTATGCGGTCAGTGCCGCCTCTGAGATCAAGGAGGCCAAAGAAACCATGTCTGGTCAAGCGCTTAAGGACGAAATCGCGCGCCTGCGCAAGTGGGCGGCGGACTATGTCGACCGGGATTGGCTGTTCCAGATGTATGGAACCAAGCGCAAGGGCGAGACCTTCCACGACGATCATCTCGGTAGTGGCACCCACGGCAACCGTGCCACGACCTTCCACGCCACAAAATGAGCCAGGATGCACCTCTGATCGCGCCGTCTGCACTTGCCGAGAATGCCGGGCGTGTCGTTCGTCTGGCTGGCACCTATCGGGCTGAGTTTGACCCGGTGCACAAGACGCCCATGCTGGACGCGGATGGCCGTTCTGCCCCGGCAGCCTGCGTTGTGTTGCTCGCCCTTGATGATGGCACTTTTGTCGATCTTGCCAATCGGCCGGTGGAGGAAGGCCATCGCCTGGATGGGCAACGGGTGATCGCAACCGGTGAGCTTTCGGCGCCCTTGTCGGGTGGGGACGAACTGCTGGATGAGGCGGTGGCGGCAGAAGAGCCGCTCTATTCACTTATTCATCTCGCAACCATCAAAAAGGCTGACGGATGATCGCGGGCCGCCCCGCACAAACGTTATTTTGAGCGCTCAGATGTCGCCAGATGTCGCCGTGTGGGACAGGGCGGTAACGGCATCAGCGGCGAAAACCCCATCCAGGATTATGTCGACCAGATCAGCTTCAAGTTTCTAGGTTATTTTTCCAGCGGGTACGCCGTTTATCGGGAGGTCGACGGTTCATTGCCGATCTTTCACGCCTGTGCTTTGGCGCTGAAAATCTGCGTTGCAGCGCCTCCTCGCTTGCCGGAAGGCGATTTTCCAAGGTAGTTGATCAAAGCCTTCAGATCGCGGAAATCGACCGGTTTGCGCATGACCCATGAGGTGTTTTGATACATTTGAAACAGCTCGCCATTCGCAAATTTTGTACTGCCAGTGACATAGACAACCTCGGCATCCGGTGCCGCGTATCCGGCAAGTGCCGCGATCTGCAGGGAGCTGTCGTTTCCGATCATCAAATCCAGCAAAAGAATGTCCAGTTTGCAGCTGTTAACGATATTTGCCGCGGTCTCGATGTCTGAGACGGCATGGACGTTGTGGTTGTCGCTCTCCAATGCCTGAGTAAAGGCTAAGAGCAAAGGCAGATCGTCCTCCAAAATCAGGATATCCACGACGCCCTTCCCCCCGGTCTCAAATCAATTAACAAAAGGTAAATGGACTTTGTGAAGAAAGAGTTAAAACGCTCAATACCGTGTTCACAAAACGCAGCAAAGTTTTGGGGTCTTGGCTGATGTCCAGCCGTTCTCCGCCCAAAAAGTGACTGGGATTGATTACGTTGAGACGCGTGACCAAATCAGATCCATGCGGATCTTACAGCAGCTCAAACTGGCCTGTTACTCAGCGATTTTCATGACGTCGCAGACGGCATATGCGCAGGATATGTCGTCTCTGGCAAACGAGGTGCTGGAAATCAGTGGGGCGCCTGCGGCCAGCATCGGGGTCATGCGGGATGGCAACATGCGCGTGGCCAGCGCCGGTGCGATCTATCGCAATGGACCTGCCGTGACAGATGAGAGCCTCTGGCACATTGGGTCCAATACCAAATCGATGACCGCAACGCTGATTGCCCGATTGGCCG
The DNA here is from genome assembly GCF_947499265.1 of uncultured Roseobacter sp. Taxonomy (GTDB): domain Bacteria; phylum Pseudomonadota; class Alphaproteobacteria; order Rhodobacterales; family Rhodobacteraceae; genus Roseobacter. The sequence goes on from NZ_CANMNK010000002.1 coordinate 235,849, forward strand.
AACGTGGCGTGATCCGTTGGGAGGATGCAATTGCCGATGTTCTAGGGCCCGTCCTCTCGGACATCGATCAGGGGTATAGGGCGGTCACCTACGCTGATCTTCTACATCACCGCGCGGGGTTGCCGGCCAACCCAGGGCGTTTGTCCATGATCCGCATGTCCGGAAGCGCAGCGGAGCGCGATGTGCCCGCCGATCGCCTTTCGGCAGCAGCGGCTGCCTTGGCGCAGGCACCCCGGGCTCAGGGGTCCTTCCAGTATTCCAATCTGGGCTACATCGTTGCGGGTGCCATGCTGGAACAGCAAACCGGACTGCCATGGGAAACGCTGATCACGCGTCATGTCTTTAGCCCACTTGGGATGGATAGCGCAGGGTTTGGCGCCCCCGGTGTTTCCACGCCGGAGACGCAGCCCTGGGGTCATCGAAAGTTCCTCTTTGTGCGCCGCGCGATCTCGCCCGGCCCCGCCGGGGATAACCCGCCATTTTTTGGCCCCGCAGGCACCGTTCATCTCTCGATCCCGGATCACCTGACCTACCTGAACGCTCACGCAACGCAAGACACCACATTCCTGACGCCGGAGAGTTGGCGGCGTTTGCATGATCCGCCTGAGGGAGCCGATTATTCCGCCGGGTGGGGCCACCGCCAGGGGGTGCTGGCGCATGCCGGGTCCAACACGATGTGGTATTCCTTTGTTGCTTTCGACCCGCAGACGCGAACCTCTGCGGTCATAAACGTCAACAGCGGCGACCGCGCGCGCGCCGAGGCCGCGATTGCGGCGGTGGTCGCAAAGCTTTTCCAGCCCTAGGGATTCACGCCTTTAGCCCATCCTGAGCGCGCGGCTGAATATACCAAAGGATAGCCCGCCTAAACGGATTGTCGTCTTCCTGTGCCTTTGCAGGTCTGCTCGGAGCGAGCGGTCTGCCGTAGTCATTCCTCAGCACAGCCAGTGCGAGGATGGTTCGATGGTAACGAGTAAAAAGACAGTTCAAGGCACGATGTTTGCTGCCCTTTGTGGTCTGTGTCTGATGGCAGAGACAACTGGCGCGATTGCAGGCAGCAAAGATGCACCGCAGGCATCAGTGGTTTTTGACATCGCCAAACGTAAAAAGGCGAAACGCACCGTCACGCATTGGCTGCGCACCTCGTTTTACGGCAACCTGCGGTTTCAGGGTGAACGTGATATCGCCCGCGACGATGGCGTATCAGATCGCAAGGATGAATTCGCCAGCTATCTGGGGGGGGTCGGGCGCGCAAACATCGCGCGTGGTGTGACCGGGTTTGTCCATGGTGAGGTAAGCCTGAAGGACAAAAAGACCCACGCCCGCTCCTATGATCGGATCATGCAACCGCAGCTCAAAGAGGCGCTTGTTTCTGTTGCGCTTACAGATCGGGCGCAGGTGAGTGTCGGGCGGCTGCGGTTTTCCGATCCCCATAAATGGGTTGCTGACGCATCGGTGGATGGTTTGCATTTTGCACATAGATTGCAGGGCAGGGCCTTTGAGTTTGCCGCGGTGTCCGGGACGCGTGATATCACCGCCGACTATCTGATCGCCCATATCTCGGACACAGATCACGCGCGGCGCTTCGGCCTCTTTGCCATCGCAGAACGCGATGGAAGCCAGCGCCGTCTGCACCTGTCCACCTATCGGTTCGCCCAGGTATCGGAGCGATTTTCCTACCAGCTCAACGCGGGTGTGGTGATGGGGGATGCGGCACAAGACCGATCATATGGCGTCGGCGTCGATGTCCGCGCGCATCAGGAATTGAGCACAGGCCGCTGGAACCCGCAGATCACCTATGGGGTTGCATTTGGCACATCCGGGTTCCAACAAAGCGGGCTGCACAGCAATAAAACCTATGACGGCGGGCAGACGCAGTTTCACCGGTATGGCTATATTTTTCAGCCTGAGCTGACCAATATCGCCATTGGCACTTTGGCCTATGGGTTGCGCCCCTCGCGCAAGTTTTCGATGGATCTGGGCTTGCACGCATACTTGCAACCCAGCCGGTCCACGATTGGCCCGGAGGCGCGGATCAAGGGGACCACCACGGGAAACGCACGTTTTCTCGGGTCGGAAATCAGCCTCGCGGGGGCATGGCGGCCCGGCAAGAAATCCAAAATGGAATTCGGCGTGGCCCGGTTCACGCCGGGATCGGCCTATTCTGATCGCAGCAAGGCCCACCGCGTCTACGCCCGCATCTCCTATTACTTCTGACGCTTTTTGAAGGAGCCTTCATATGAAACATTCATACCTCACCGCCATTTTCATTGCAGCCCAGGTGATATGTTCAACCGCCACGGCGAGTGACACGAGCCTTTACCCTGAAGCCGCCCCGGCGGACGCCAGCTTTGTCCGCTTTGCCGGGTTCGATCCTGACGAGACCGCGGAATTCGCGGGCAAATCCTTTGCGCTCACGCTAGAAGATGACTGGGCCTACCTCCCGGTGTCCTCGGCGCTGCTGGACGGGGTCGCTCCGGGAAGCTTTGTCACGATTGTGCGCGGCGCGGATGGCCATCAGCAAGCCATCCTCGAGGGGCCGCGTTCTAATGCGGCACGCGTGCATCTCTTTTTGATCAATGCGACCGAGCGAGTTCTGGAGCTTCGTCTTGCGGACGGGTCCACGCCGGTGATCGAAACCGTGGCTGCGGCAACCGCCGGTGCGCGCGACGTCAACCCAGTGGCCATTGCGCTGGGCGTCTTTGAGCTTGGCAACCCGATCCCTCTGGCCATTTTCGATGTCGCACTGAGGCGGGGGCAGAACCTGAGCTTCATCGCCGATGACACCGGCATCCGGCTGGTCGAAAACCGCTTTGGCACCGTCGCCAGATAACGCGCCCCGCAGCAGAGGTTTCTGATGATTTTTTCCAGCGCCATATTTGTCTTCGGGTTTTTGCCAGCCTTTCTGACGCTTTACTATCTGGCTCCGAAGCGGGCGCGATCCGCTGTTATTCTGCTGGGCAGCTACGCGTTTTATGGCTGGTGGCGTCTTGACTATCTGGCGCTGATCTTCGGCATGTCGTTGGTGAGCTATGCCGCGGCCCATGTGGCCCACACCACGAAATCCGGCGGGGTCAAAACCTGGGCGGTTCGGCTTGGCGTCCTCTTTGATCTGGCTGTGCTGGCGTACTTTAAATACACCATCTTCGCGCTCACGGGTCTGAGCGATCTTTCGGTGGCGCTTGGCGGCGGCGATATCACCGTCCCGGCAATCATTCTGCCCATCGGCATCAGTTTCCACACTTTTCAATCGATCAGCTACATCATCGATGTGGCCCGTAAGGACGCACCCCCCGCGCGCAATTTGATCGATTTTCTCGCCTTCGGGTCCTTGTTTCCCCAGCTGATTGCAGGGCCGGTGCTGCGCTACAAGGACCTGTCCGCGCAATTTGCCAATCGCACCCATTCGGCTGCAAAATTCCTGCAAGGTGTTGGGCGCTTTTCGCAAGGTCTGGCGATGAAGCTGCTGATTGCCGACAGCGTCGCCCCGCTTGCGGACCGCCTCTTTGCAATCTCCGCCCCTTCGGCGAGCGAGGCCTGGTTGGGCGCTCTTGCCTACGCCATCCAGCTTTTCTTCGACTTCGCGGGGTATTCAGCCATGGCCATTGGATTGGGCCTGATGATCGGATTTCGCTTTGTCGAAAACTTTGACGCGCCCTATAGCAGCCAATCGATCACCGAATTCTGGCGGCGCTGGCATATCAGCCTGTCCCATTGGTTGCGGGACTACCTGTATCTGCCGCTGGGCGGTAACCGCAAAGGGCCGCTGCGCACATATTTCAACCTGATGCTGACGATGGTGCTGGGTGGTCTGTGGCACGGTGCCAACTGGACCTTTCTGCTCTGGGGGGCCTGGCACGGGGCGTTGTTGGCAATCGAGCGCGCACTTGGGGCGAAATCGGCGGCGCAGGTCTGGCCTCGCATGATCGGCTGGCTGGTGACGATGAGCGTGGTTTTGATCGGGTGGGTGATGTTTCGGGCCGCGTCTGTTGAAGACGCGTTTCAGATCTACGCCGGGATGGTGGGGGTCCATGGTTGGGTCGTCACAGCAGGCATCGCCTGGCAGATACAGCTCACAGAACTGACCGCATTGGCCGGGGGGATGGCACTCTGCGCACCCGGTCAATGGCTCCAAAGACCAATAGCAAATGCGTCACGTTGGCTGCGCGGGGCGGGGGCGTTCTCACTGATGATCGTATCCTGTCTCGCGCTGATCGCGCAAACCCACTCTCCCTTTCTCTACTTCCAATTCTAAGGAGGATCCTGATGTATCTGAAACAATCACATCTGCACCATGCGGCGGCGTTCGGCTTTGTCGCGGCGCTCGCGGGCATCGGGCTGGCAAGTCATCCAGGGATCAAGAGTGACCATACATCTGCGGATGTTTTCAGGGGCGCGGTGCAATCGCAGTATGAGGCGGCCTTTGTTGCAAATAACCCGCTTGAGGAGATCGCCGTGTCGACCCTTGGTGCCGTTCGCTATGGCGTTTTTGGTCAGGCGATGCCCGGCGCGATTGTCGGGCGTGACGGATGGCTGTTTACCACCGAAGAGCTCGTCACACCCGAAGGTCAAACGCAGAACATCGCGTTGGCGGCGGACGAAGTGGCCGTTGTGCATGCTGAATTAGCCGCGCGTGGCATCACGTTGATCCCGGTGATCCTGCCCGATAAAGCGGAGATCTACTCAGAGGCCTTGGGTGTTGCCCGCCCGGAAATGGTTAAATCACGGCGCCAGCGGTTTTTGCAGGAATTGGCCGCAGAAGATATCGCAGCGCTGGATGCGACCGACACCCTGTTGCGGACCAAGGAAACGGCAGATGCGTTCATGCGCAGCGACACGCATTGGTCGCCTGCTGGCAGCCGGGCCGTCGCCCATCTGGTGGCCGAGTGGGTGAGGGACCAAGGTATCACCCTTGCGCCAGCCACTGTCACGACACGCGCTGAGGGGCGCATTGCCTTTGATGGGGACCTGCTGCGCTTTATTCCGACGGGGGCTTTCCGCCCTCTCATGGGCCCGCCGCAGGAACACATCACCCGCTACACGACAACTGTGGAAACGGGTGGCGGTCTGTTCGGCGCAGCGCAGGTTGATGCTGTCTTGGTTGGGACCAGCTTCAGTGCGCGCGAGGATTGGCATTTTGCGGGTTTCCTCAAACAGGCGCTGAGCGCGGATGTGATCAATTTTTCCCAGGAAGGCCGCGGGCCGTTCCGGCCGATGGATGCCTTTCTGGCGTCCGACTTTCTCAAGAATACACCCCCAAAAACCGTCATCTGGGAAATTCCGGTGCGCTATGTCTCAAAGGAGCTAAGATCATGAAAACGTTGCTTGCCAAGGTGGTTCTCGCCACCAGTATTGTCCTGGCTACGCCGGTGTTGGCGACACCTTATTGCGTGGGGCTGGAGAACATCGAGAGCCTGCCCAAGAAGTATCAGAAACGCGGGCCGTTCTATTCCGATGCGGAAACTGGATGGATCATTGGCGCTGACCAACTCAAGGCCGATTTTGCCGTGTCAGAAGAAGCGACGGAGCTTTGGCGATTGATGGCTGCGGAATTCAAAGCCCGCGGCGCACAGCTGGTGGTTCTTGCTGCGCCCCCACGCCCGCTGTTTGTGCCGGAGGATGTTGTTGCGGCCATGGGTCTCGACGGCAGCTTCGACCGGCAGGCCCTGTCACGGGGGTTTTCGGACTACATCGCGGCGCTGAACCAGGCAGGGATTGTCGCCCCGGACCTGTCTGAGCTTGCCGAAAGCGATGAATCTGAGTCGATCTATTTCAAACGCGACACCCATTGGACGCCGAGGGGTGCGGCCCTTTCGGCCGCATATCTTCGCTCAGCGATGGCGGGATCAACAGGGCGTGAAGCCTTGCCGGAGGTTCCGTTCTCCGCGGACTACAGCGAAAAAGGATCATTGAGCGTGGTAGTGGAGCAGGTTTGCGAAGAAAGGCCGAGGCCGGAGACGGTACCGGCGCCGGTATTCGCAAAGCGCGGCACCGCATCCGACCTTCTGTCGCAAGAGGCCGGGGGGCCGCGCATCGCGCTGGTGGGCACAAGCTTTTCCGACCGCTATCAACGGGACGCCTATCAGGTCGCGGATGCGCTGGCGCATGTGCTGGACGGAACGGTTGAAAATCACGCGGTGACCGGTGGCGGCCTTGTCGGATCGATGACCGCGTTTATCGGCAGCGGCGCCTTGGATCGGGGACAGTTTCAGACGGTTGTCTGGGAATCCCCCTATACGGCTGCGTTGACCCGGGTTGACGGCCTGCGCCAGATCCTGGGCGCATTGCGAGGCCAATCAGCGACCCACCGCACGCCTGTCAAAATCGGGCCCGTCGGGGACGCCTGGACCGGGATTTCCCATGCATTCGATGCTGTGGCCTACAGCGGCCTCGAGATCGAAACACGGGGTCGATCAACCGGCACGCTCGTGGTCGAATTGATCGGTCAGAGCGGCGAGAAAACACGCATCAAGCTGATCAAATCTGAACGCATTGACCCGGCGCAGCGTAGTGATCACTGGCATGTGGCGCTGGCTGCCCTGGAGATGACCGATATTGCAAGGATCAAACTCCGTCTTGTCGGGCAGAAGGCGACCCATGGCACAGAGCTGCGTTTGCTGCACTAGATCGCGGCGATTTCGGCGGCGACTATACCTTCGTATAGCGGCCTATCCCGTTGCTTTGTCGCATTCGTTTCGCGCAGGCCCTAATCAGGAACACAACCGACACCCGCGCAAATCCGACGGAGCCATCATGACCCATTTCAAAGTGAACCTTGTCGCGACAACCCTGATCGCCGGTCTGACAATGCCTGCGCTGGCTGAGCAATTGCCTGCGCCGACAGGTGAGGTTGTTCTGACCCTGTCCGGTGATCTGATGCATGAGACAGCGGATGATGTCGTGACACTGGACATGGCGATGTTGCAGGCGATGGATCAGATCGTGTTTACAACCTCGACGATCTGGATGGAGGGTGAGGTTGAATTCACCGGCGTTTCCCTGCGCGATGTGCTCGACTATGCCGGGGCGCAAGGCGATACGGTCAGCGCGCTGGCGCTGAACGACTACAAGGTCGACATTCCAGTGGGCGAGATTGAAGAGGGCGCGCCCATTGTCGCTTATCTGATGGACGGCGCGGAAATGTCGCCACGCGGCAAAGGGCCGCTTTGGATCGTCTACCCCTATGACGAGGACACCAAGTACCGCACCGAAGTCGTCTATTCACGTTCTATCTGGCAACTTGATCGTATACATTCGGGCGACTAGCGCGGTGCTGGTCGTGGCATTGGAATGATCCCTGACGTGTTCGAACAGAGTGGTATCCTGAGACGACTAATCCCGCTTGGCGTGATCTTTGCAGGCATCGCGGCGCTGGCGGTGACCTTCCTGTCGATCACGCAGCGGATGACCGACCTGCGCGAGGCACCGGGCGACAACCTGACCTGGACCCTGTCACAGGTTGAGGTCGACGTCTTGCTGCTGACGGATGAGGCGTTGCTGGCGATGCAGGCGGACACACCGGATCTTGCCACGCTGCGGCGCCGGTTCGACAATGTCTACAGCCGCGCCACCAGTATCAGCGAGAGCCCGGTCTTTGGTGCGATGCGCGCAGATGAGACCTTTGCCGCGCAATTGGCAACCTTGCGGACCTGCATCGACAAGCTGGCGGTGTTGATCGACGCTTCGGATGTTGAGTTGGTGGCAAATCTGCCAAGGGTCTGGGAACTCTCCAGCACGATCCGCGAGGACGCGCATGACATAGCGCTGACAGGTATCAAGCTGCGGTCCGTTGCTTCGGACGCAGAGCGTGAAGCCTTCAGTCGGCTGCTCTTTGCGGCGGCGGCCATCAGCCTGGCGCTGATCTTGTTCCTGGGGGTGATGCTGGTCTTTCTGTTGCGGCAATACCGGTCACATCGCGAAATCTCCGAGGCGGCGGAACGGGCGAATTCGCGGTTGAAATCCAGTTTCGATGTATCGCTGGATGCGATCATTGTTGCGGATGATCAGGGGGTCATCCTCGACTATAGCGGTGCCGCGGAAACCGTTTTTGGTTTCAGCAAGGACGAAGCGATTGGCGCCAAGATGTCGGATTTGATCGTCCCGCATCAGCACCGCGCCGCGCATCTTGCCGGGATGGAGCGTTTCAACAGAACCCGCGAAGCGCATCTGGTGGGCAAGGGGCGCATCGAGATCACCGCCTTGCGCAAGTCGGGCGAGGAGTTTCCGGTGGAGATATCCATCGGCATGTCGACGGATCATCGTGGTACGATTTTCATTTCCTACCTGCGCGACATCACCGACCGGCGCGCCGCTGAAGAGGACCTGAAACGTGCGCGCGATGAGGCGTTGCAGGCCGAACAGGCCAAATCCAATTTCCTGGCGGTGATGAGCCACGAAATGCGCACCCCGCTCAATGGTATTTTCGGCACCATTGAGCTTTTGCAGAATACGAAACTTGGAAAAACGCAAAGAGGATACCTCGATATCGCCAAACAGTCGGGCGATATCCTGCTTTATCATGTCAACAACGTCCTCGACGTTGCGCGGATGGATGTCGGCAAGCTGGAGTTGAGCAACGATACCTTTGAGCTTACACAGTTTTTCAGGGATATCGTCACGACCAATGAAACCACTGCCTATGCGCAAAGCAACCGGTTGAGCCTCGATCTGGGCGACATGCCGCGGTGTCATGTCGTCGCCGATGAGCAGCGGTTGCGGCAGGTGGCGTATAACCTGGTCAGCAATGCGCTCAAGTTCACCCATCACGGGGAGGTCACGCTGAAAGCACGGATCATCGGGCAAGAATGGCTCGAATTTTCCGTGACCGATACCGGTGTCGGCATCCACCCCGAGGATCAGACCCGGGTGTTTGATCGTTTCTTTACTCAGGAAAAATCCTACGACCGCCTGGCGTCCGGCGCGGGGCTGGGTCTGACCATCTGCCGACAGCTTGTTGATATGATGGAAGGCACGATTGCGCTCGACAGCGCGGTGGACAAGGGCAGCACCTTCACCGTCCGGGTCCCGCTTCGCATTGCGACCGAACCGCTCAAGCCTGCAGCCAAACCGGAGGTGCCAGAGAATACCGACGCGCTCGATGGCCTGTCTGTTCTGCTGGTGGAGGACAATGAAATCAACCGGCTGATCGTGCGGCAGATGTTGCAGTCTCAGGGGGCTGCGGTCACCGAAGCCCACAATGGGCAGGAAGCTGTGGACCGGGTTCATGAACAGCAATATGCGGCCATCCTTATGGACGTCAGCATGCCGGTGATGAACGGTGTGGACGCCACCGAGATTATTCGACAGGCGGACACGCCAAACAAGCAAGCACCGATCATTGGGCTGACCGCCCATGCGCTTGCGGATGAGCAGGCAAAATTCCTTGCCGCCGGCATGGACATGTGCCTGAACAAACCCGTATCGCAGGCCGATTTGGTGGGTGCGCTTGTCTCCGTTGTCACACAGGATGGCGCGCCGGGCCAAAATCGACCAAAGACGGCTCCCAATGACCTGATCGACGCCCATATCTTTGGGGACCTCAAGAGCGTGTTCAAACCTGAGAAACTGCAAAAACTGGTTGAAGATTTCGAAGCGGAAATATTCGGTCTCCTGGCCGCGATCCCGGATCTGATGAACGCCGAAGACCTGTCCGACCTGGCGACGCGCACGCATAAATCGATTGGCTCGGCGGGCATGATCGGGACGCTCGGATTTCAGCGCCAATTGCGCGCGCTGGAACAGGCCGCCAAGGACAATAACGCAGAAGTGGCACAGGCCGCAGCGGCGGAAGTTAAAGCCGCCTGGAAGGGTACGCGCCGGGCGTTGCGCGCTGCTGCCCACTGAGCATGCCCTATCCCAAAGCCTAGTCTGCCCTAGGCTTTTGACGCAGTAATTGTCCGGCTGCGCCCCCCAACCCTTTTGAAACTCCTGATATCCAGTGATGGTGGCAGTCGCCGGACTGTCGATCAGTCGGGAGTATGCCATGAACATTCGCCACGCATGTCCTCTGCCGGATCTGTCATTTCCCGTGACAGCACCGCTGCATTTGCACAAGGCGAATGGCTGCAAGATCGTTGTGCGAAGGTGGTCCCTGGAGGGGCTCTGGGTAGAGGGCACATCCGGGGATTTGGCTGGCGATGTTGTGTTATCCGTTCCCTTTCAGGGTGTTGAGGTTTCATTTCCTGCCACATTGACCGCTGCGGATACGCCCGGCCAATATCATTTTGTCGACCTCACAGTGCGCCAGCGTGAAACACTCTCGGCCTTTCATCAGGGGGTGCTGTCGGGGCAAATGGTGTCGACCGCCGATATGATCACCAGCCTCGACACACCCGTTGATCTCGTGCCGATGGGCGAGACCGAAGAGGAAGAAGCAACAGGGCGCGCCAGGGCCAGGCCGCGTTTCCTGCGTATCCTGGGCAATAGCGTCATCTATCTGATGCTTGCCCTGATACTGGTGGCAGGCCTGGGCGGGCAGATCTGGCAGCGTTTGTCGCAGATCACTCTGGATCATGCGCGTTTTACAGCCCCGGTAATCGAATACACGGCCCCTGATGCGGGATATGTGGCCCGGCTCACCGTCAAGGTGGGGGATGATGTCGCCGCCGGGGATATCCTGGCGCAGATCGAGGATCCCGATCGGCGCAGCGATGTTGAGGAAGTCCGGACAGAGGTGCTTTTGGCGGAACGGCGTCTTGCCACCGCCGAGGACCGTCTGGCCCGCCATCTTGCGCTGCGGGCTGCGCGTCGGGCCGCTTTGTTCGAAGCGTTTCAGCAGCTCTGGCTGCCGTGGCACCGTCGCGATCCGCGCGCCACCCGCTATCCGCCCCGGATCGAGGCGGCGTGGCGAGCCCTCTACGCGTTTGACCGGGGGCGCGATACCGAAGCTGGCGGGTATTTCGACATGCTGGCAACGCTGCAATCCGGCGTTGAAGAACGGCAGTTGGACCTGCGGCGCTGGAAACGCGAGCTGCGCCACCGCAAAGCCGCCGCCGACAAGCTGGTGATCCGAGCACGTTCTGCGGGCACGGTCTTTGCGGTGCATGCTGGCAAAACCAGCTACGTGGCGCGCAACGCCCTGGTTTTGGAGGTTGAGGACCGCACACCGCGTGTGGCCGTGGCCTGGCTAGATGACAGCATGGCGCGCGACGTCCACATCGGCATGACCGCCGACATCACCTACATTTTTCGGGGCGCGCGCAAACACGCGTCCGGCACGGTTACCGACATTCAGGCAGGCGCCGACCACGTTCGACCTGATCGTTTCGGGATGGTCCTGACGGTAACAGCGGACGATGTTGGGCTGTTGAACAGCCGCAAGTGGTTTCGCCGTAACGCGCCGGCGCATGTAACGCTCAACCGGCGCCCGGTCATCGCATTCTGGTCGGGGGACGGCAATGACACCCCCTGAAACCCTCTACGCAAGGGAAAAACACCTTGATGGCTGGCTCCAGCAATTGTCAGGTCCGGCCCCACGTGGCTTTGCCAAATGGTCCGGAACAAGGATCGCGCAGTTTGGCGTTTTGCTGGTGGCGTTGACTGCGGCCATGGTCTGCTGGCCCAATAATTTTTTCCACCCTGATTTGGTGCAGGTGACTTTCGTGCTGGGCGTGCTCGGCATCTGGCGGTTCGGGTGGTGGTTTACCCACGCGATCCGCGCCGAGAACTATGCGCGCCTGAAATGGCCGGGCATGCGGCGGCGGGCCAATGCGGTTTGGCAAAATGGCTGGCGGCCGCGTCATCTGCATATCCAGATGACCACCTATTACGAAGACCCGGCCATCACTCGACGAGTCATCGGATCGATCATCGGGCAAATCCGGCGAGAAGGCATTCCGACGACGCTGTGGATCGGCACGGGCTCATCCTACGACGAGGAGATCATTACCGATTTTGTCCGCACCCATGCCGCCGACCTTGATGCGGATCTGATTTTCCTGCGCCAGAACCAGCCGGGAAAGCGCATGGCCATCGGGATGATCCTGCGCGCGATGAACCGGGCGGGGATCGAACGCGATGATCTGGTGATCTTCATGGATGGGGATGCCGTCTACGGTAGGGATGTGCTCGAAAAAACCTGTTCGATGTTCGGTGCGGACCCGGATTTGCAAGCGCTGACCACGAATGAAGAGGTGCTTTGTTATGGGCCGCGTTGGATCCAGAGCTGGCTGTCGATGCGTTTTGCACAGCGGCGCCTCGCGATGCAGAGCCATGCGATGTCCGACAAGGTGCTGACCCTGACCGGTCGGATGAGCGTGTTTCGTGCTAAGCATATCATCGACGAAAAGTTCATTCGCACGGTCGAGGCGGATCATCTGGACCATTGGCTCTGGGGCAGGTTCCGCTTCTTGTCCGGGGACGACAAAAGCACCTGGTACCACCTGCTGAGCAAAGGCGCCAAAATGACCTATGTGCCTGATGCCTGTGTCTATACGATCGAGCGGATCGAAGGCTCAGGCACGGGCCGTATGGTTCAGAATTTCCGGCGCTGGTCCGGCAATATGCTGCGCAACGGCGCGCGGGCGATTGCCCTTGGTCCGCGTCTGGTCAACCCGTTTATCTGGTGGTGTCTTGTCGATCAACGCATCGCGATGTGGACCATGCTGGTCAGCCCGACGCTAGCGCTGCTGACCCTCTTTGTCGATCCGGCCTATCTTGTGCATTGCGTGATCTGGATCGTGTTGAGCCGCACCTTGCTGTGCCTGTTTCTGTTCAGATATGCACGCATCCCGGATATCAGCTGGCCGTTCATTCTCTATTTCAATCAGATCATCAACGCGGGCGTGAAGGTCTACATGATATTTCACCTCAGCAAACAAAGCTGGGCAAACCGCGGCAATCAGACAGCGGGTCGTGGCACGGCGATGCGCGACAGGATCCAGACTCTGATCGCCAAGTTTCAGATGATCACCACAGTCCTTGCGTTTGTCTCCGGGTTGGCGGTGTACGTTGGCCTGCTGGACCTGCCGCGGGTTTTCTGACGCCGGGGACAGGGTTTGCCATCAGCGTTCATGAGGTGGATGACCCCGTGAATACTATTCGCAATGTCCCCCAGTCCAGCCGTCGCCATATGCGAAGCTGTGGTCGGTATCCTGTAGCGACCTCTAATCTCTCTATCGAGCTGCCAACGCGCGTGCTGCTGGCAGAATTGGTTTCCCGCGCCAAAGACCCATCCGGTTCAGACCCGATGCTGCGCCGTTCAAGCGTCGTTTCTTTGAACCCGCGCGAAGGGTCAAGCGAGGCTATGCCAAAGGATAGGGACCCCATACAAATTTTATCCGACCTATACGGGCGCGGAAAAGATTGTTGAAAAACAGTCCGCTACAAAGGGTTCAGTTACGAGTAAAGGATTTAAAGATGTTTGACAGTCCCCCCACGTTCGCCCAGGAAATCGCGATCCCTCCCCTGCGGATGGTTGATGAAAAACCAGCCATCAGCGTCGTTGGCCTTGGCTACGTGGGGGCTGTTTCGACGGCCTGTCTGTCCAGCCTCGGGCACCCTGTGATCGGTGTGGATATTGACCCCGATAAGGTGGCATGCATCGGCAACGGACGCTCTCCGATCCACGAAAAGAGCCTGGAGCATTTGCTGCAAAAGGGCGTCGCGCGCGGCCTGGTAACGGCCACGGATGATCTGGAACAGGCCGTGGTGGAAACGGACGTCACCTTTGTTTCCGTCGGCACGCCAACGGCCGCAGATGGCGGGTGCGATCACAGCTATATCGACGCCGCCGCCCGCGCCATCGGCGCCGGATTGAAGCGCAAGCAGGATTTTCATGTGGTGGTGATGCGATGCTCGATCCCGCCGGGCGTCACCATGGGGTATATGGCCCCGATCCTCGAAGAGGTGTCAGGCCTCAGGGCGGGCGTGGATTTTGGTGTCTGCTTCAATCCCGAATTCCTGCGTGAGGGCGTGGCGGTCGAGGATTTCTACGCGCCGCCCAAAACGGTTATTGGTGCAAATGACGACCGCAGCGCGCGCATTCTCTCGCGCATCTACGAGGCGGTCGATGACGCGCCGATCATCACCTCCGTCGAGACGGCGGAGATGGTCAAATATGTGGACAATGTCTGGCACGCGACCAAGGTCTGCTTTGCCAATGAAGTCGGACGTCTGTGCAAGCCACTGGGTGTCGACAGCCACGATGTGATGGATGTTTTCGTGCAGGACACGAAGCTCAATCTCTCGCCCTATTACCTCAAACCCGGTTTTGCCTACGGGGGGTCCTGCCTGCCGAAAGAGGTGCGCGCGGTTGCCCATATCGCAGCGGCGCAGGGTGTCGATGTGCCCCTGATCAACAGCCTTGGCGCGTCGAACACATCGCATATCGACACCACCATTGGCATGGTTCGACAGACCGGGGCGAAAAAGGTCGGTGTTCTGGGGCTGGCTTTCAAGCCTGGGACAGATGACTTGCGCGAAAGCCCAATTCTGGAGGTGATCGCCGCCCTCAACGCCGAAGGTGTCGAGGTTGTCATCCACGACCCGGTCATCACGCCGGACACGCCACTGGCCGGGCAACTTGCCTATGTGCGTCATGGCAGCCCCGGTTTGCAGGCGCTGGCAAAGGACCTGCCGGGCATGATGCGCGCGGAATTGGATGACGTTACGCAAGACGTCGAAGCGCTGATCGTGACCCATGCCAATCCGGCCTATCGGGCAGCGGCACTGAATGCAGGCGATACGCCCGTCATCGATGTTGTTCGTGTGGCGCAAACCCTCCCGCCGTCGCCGGCCTACAGCGGCATCGGCTGGTAAATCAGCTTCGTCATCAACGGTACGCATAATCAAGGAAAAGAAAAATGTCAGTAAATCAAAATCAATCCCTCCAGATCGGCACCCACCTGTCCGAAGCACTTTACGGCACCACGGCCTCCGACTATGTGGTCGGGCTCTCCGGTGATGACGTGATCCGAACCGACATGGGGGACGATGTTGTTTTCGGCGATTTCCTGCAGTCGAACCTGCTGAATGGCACCGAAAACGCCACCAGCTTCGCACAATATGCGGAAACGGGGGTTTGGGCGGTCACCACCGGCGCAAATGGCCACACCAGTATGAGCCAAGCGGTCGATACCCGGTTGGGCGAGGTCTATGAGATCCGTTTTGATCTGGCGGCCAACTATGGCGCGGGCTCCGTCAGCGGCGCGGTGGAGGTGCTGTGGAATGGTACGGTGATCGACAGTTTCGACACCAACAGCGCCAGCTTTTCCGCCCATGATATCACCTTCGAAGGTGTGGATGGCATCGGTGAATTGACGTTCCGGTCCATTGACAGCGCCCAGCCCACCGGTCCGGTTATTCACACGGACGGTCCGATTTACTACTATGAAAAGCAGATGCAGATCGGTGACCAGCCCGTTGAAGTGAAGGCCTTTGCCGAAGGCCAGCCCAATATCTATCAGGTCATCAATGGCACCCTTCAGGTCTTTGATCCGCAGGCCGGCACCTACACACGCGCCGGAGAGACGGCGACTGTGACGGTCAATGCGATTGGGTTCAACACCCAGGACGACATGATCTACGGTCTTGCCGTATCGAATGGCACGGATAGCCTTGGCAATGCCGTGGCCAGTTCTGACCTGGTGATGCTGGATGCCTCGGGCGCCAGTTTCCGCATTGGCACCACACCCTATCGCTCCTGGACGGGGGATTTTGATGCGGATGGCAACCTCTGGGCGTTCCAGTCCAGCATGGATCGCATCACGATGATCGATGTGGACGACGTGGGCGCGGATGGCGCCGTTGCAACAAAGACGTTTCCGTTCCCCAAGTCCATGATCACGGATCAGCTCTGGGATGTGGCCTTTGACGCGCAAAGCGGGTCCTTTTTTGGTGTGACGCGTCCCATCGCCGAGGGCCGCCCCAGCACGCTCTACCAGATCGATATCTCCACAGTGGCTGACGGTGGTGTGCCGACCATTTCCACCACCCAGATCACCGGCACGGTGATCGACGGCATCCTCCAGGACGGCGTGCCGCAGATCACATTCGGTGCCGCGATCCATGATGCGGATGGCAATCTCTATGTTGGGGGCAATGGTGGTGATCATGATATGAACGATGCCACGGCCAGCGCCGGGGGTATCTACCGTGTGGTGCAGGAGGCGGGCAGCGACACCGCGCATCTCGAACTGGTGGCGACCAGTCCTAAATCCTATTCCAACGATGGCACCGCAGACCCGCGCGCCATGGACCCGTTTACCGAGATTGATCGCGCCGCAACTGTTCTGATCCGCGATCTGAATGTAGCGGCGACAACGGGGGGCGACACCTCATACGACGATGTCATTGAAAACGGTGCCGGGGCGGATGCCGCCCATGGTGGGATCGGTGATGACAAGATCGCGGGCCAAAGCGGGAATGACACGTTGACTGGTGGTGATGGCGATGATCAGCTCTTTGGCGGCAATTCCGACCGAAGCGCCGCGCCCGTTGCCTATACCTATGACGGGCTCGGCAACCGCTACGATGCCGCGGGCAACCTGCTGCCCGAAGACAATGATACGCTTTTTGGCGGGGCGGGGGCGGATATGATCCACGGCGGCGCTGGCAATGACCAGCTTGATGGCGGGACGGGCGATGACGAACTCATCGGCGGGTCCGGGTTCGACACGCTGCACGGGGGGGACGGTCACGATCAACTTTCGGGGGGATCGGAAAATGATCATCTTTATGGCGGGGTCGGTGATGACACGCTGACAGGTGGCACTGGCAACGATCACCTTTTTGGTGACGCCGGAGCCGATACGCTGGCGGGTGGCGAAGGCGATGATGTGATGGACGGCGGGGCGGGCAATGATCTGCTCAATGGCGGTGTTGGCGATGACCTGTTGAACGGCGGGCAGGGTGACGACGTTCTGCGCGGCAGCACGGGCAACGATATCCTGACCGACGCCCACGGCAATAACACGATGGAAGGTGGCTCTGGACACGACCAGCTGACCGGCGGCAGCGGCATCGATCATATGACCGGGGGCTCTGGAAATGACATTCTCTCAGGGGGCGGTGCCCGTGATGTTCTGAAAGGCGGTACCGGTGATGACCGGCTCGACGGGGGCGATGACAAGGACAAACTCTACGGTGGCACCGGCAATGATGTGATCCATGGCGGCAACGGCAGCGATTATATCAACGCCTCAGCTGGGGATGATCAGGTTGATGCGGGCGCCGGCCGCGACAAGATCCTGCTGGGCGCAGGGGACGATATCGCCCTGGGTGGTGCTGACACCGATTGGTTTGTGTTCCGCGCCGAGGATATGGACGGCGGCACCGACACGATCCAGGATTTCACTTGTGACGGTGTTGAAAATGACCGCTTGGACTTCCGGCTGCTTGAGCTCCTGGCGGCGGGTCAATCCAAATCAGAATGGGTCGCGGAACACGTGGTTCAGAACCAGGATCATAGCGTAACCATCGATGTGCAGGATCTGACCGTTAATCTATGGGACCACAACGACATGATGGACGCGTTTTACCTTCAGGTCTGTGACGGTTTGGAGCTTTGAAGCGCGCGCGAGAGTGGCAGGTCAGAACAGGCCTGCCTCTTTCGCGATCATCGCCGCATGAGTGCGGTTCTTTGCTTCCAGCTTGCGGCAAAGCGTTTTGACATGCAGCTTGATGGTGACTTCCTGCAGATCGATCTCGCGCGCGATCTCCTTGTTTGCAAGGCCGCGCGTCAGGCCGGAAAGCACCTGCAACTCACGCTCTGTCAGCACATCCTTGAGCGGATGCGCGGTCTCTTCCTCTTCCTGGGTCATAAAGTCGATGGGCGCATATTTCTCGCCCATGGCCATGAACCGAATGGCGTTTACCAGCGATTTGGCGGCAACCGTTTTGGGCAGGAAGCCAGCGGCGCCCATTTCCAGCGCTTCTTCTGCAATCGATTTGCTGGCCGATCCCGATATCAGCGCCACAGGCCTTGGCCGCACCGCATCCATGATTTTTTGCAGGCCGTTCAACCCGTTCATTCCCGGCATCTCGTAGTCAAGCAACACCAGATCGAAGGGATCATGCGCCACCAGCGCTTTTTCAACGCCGGTCAGGTCGCTGGATTGGACAACCGTGAACCCATCTTCGTTTTCGATAAAGGCCGCAATCGTCTCGCGGACCAATTCATGATCGTCTGCTAAGAGAATTCTCACCTGTGCCTCACATTTGATCTCCGGCACCTGCATACCACCTAAACGCTAAAATCGTATGGCTTTTCATGCATTTTCTTTGGTGGTGCCAGACGCTCGCCGGTGACCATGTGGAGAGTAAAAAACACGTGCCAACAACGGCGATAGATGACGCCGTCGTAACACGATGATTTTCCTGAGGACCCATTGGAGCGGGCGAGGCGATTCGAACGCCCGACCCTAACCTTGGCAAGGTTATGCTCTACCCCTGAGCTACGCCCGCTTCCTTGGGTGAGCCGTGGAATACCCCTGCTGCCGATCACCTGCAAGAGGAAAAACCCAAAACCGGGATATTTTTTTGGCCGCTGACGGTCCGCCATATTCGGAGATTTTTCCCAGGCTCAGCTGGCTTTTTGAAGCAAATCCCAACGGTTGCCAAACGGGTCGCGGAAAACGGCCACGCGACCATAGAGTTCGTCGCGCGGGTCTTCTTCAAATATGATGCCACGGGCCAACAGGCGCGCGTGATCCCGGGCAAAATCGTCGGTTTTCAGGAACAACCAGACCCGCCCACCGCCTTGCTGGCCGATCATCGCTTTTTGCTCGGGGCCGTTTGCTCTGGCCAGGACAACGGATGTGGTTGCGCCCGGTGCACGCACTTCGACCCAGCGTTTGCGCCCTTGTGGCTCATCAGCGATCAGTTCAAATCCCAAGGTGTCACAGAAAAACGCAATCCCGGCGTCATAATCGGGAACGATAAAAGAGAAAGAAGAGATTTCCATCCGGCCCTCCTGATGGCGTGGCGGGGTCGGCGCGATGGAGGCTGCGCCGCGTTTCATATCTTTTTGACCGCCTCACCATAGTAAAGCAGCTCACTGAAAAAGTGCTTTGCCTTCAATGGCCTGTGGCCACTTTACTCCAACTCGACCAGCAGATCCTTTGCATCGATCTGCCCACCCGGCGTGACATGCACGGCCTTAATCACCGCATCGCGTTCGGCGTGGATGCCGGTTTCCATCTTCATCGCTTCGATGGTCAACAGCAGATCGCCCGCTTTCACCTTGCCGCCGACCTTCGCGGCCACCGAGGCCACAACGCCCGGCATCGGTGCGCCGATGTGGTTTGCGTTGCCGGCTTCTGCTTTGGGACGTTGTGCGGTGGTTGCCTTGACCAACCGGTTCGGCACCCGAATGACCCGTGGCTGGCCGTTCAGCTCAAAGAAGACCTTGACCTCGCCGTCCTCATTGGTGTCACCCACGGCCTGCAGCCGGATTTCCAATGTCTTGCCCGGGTCGATCTCGGCGGAGATTTCCTCACCCGGTTCCATCCCGTAAAAGAACGTGCGGGTCGGCAGCGTGCGCACCGGGCCATAGGTGCGATGACGGCCCATATAATCCAGGAAAACTTTGGGGTACATCAGGTAGCCAGACAGGTCTTCATCATCGACGGTGCGGCCCTCCATCGCGTCGGAGGCCTCCTTGCGCAGCGCTTCAAGGTCTGCTGCGGGCAGGTGTTTGCCGGGCCGCTCGGTATTGGGTTTTTCGCCCTTGAGCACCTTGTCCAAGATGCCGGTCGGGAAGCCGCCGGGAGGCTGCCCAAGGTTGCCGCGCATCATGTCAATGACGCTGTCGGGGAAGGACACATCCGTGCCAGGGTCTTCCACATCGGCGCGCTTCAGGCCTTGCGATACCATCATCAGCGCCATGTCACCCACCACCTTGGACGACGGCGTGACCTTCACGATATCGCCGAACATCTGGTTCACATCCGCATAGGTCTGCGCCACCTCATGCCAACGATCTTCCAGCCCCAATGAGGCCGCTTGTGCCTTGAGGTTGGTAAACTGACCGCCGGGCATTTCGTGCAGATAGACCTCGGACGAGGGCGCCTGCATGCCGGTCTCGAAGGCCGCGTAGTGGCTGCGCACCTCTTCCCAGTAATCCGAGATTTCGCGTACCGCCGCCATGTCCAGCCCGCTATCGCGGTCGGTGTGTTTGAGGGCCGAGACAACGGAGCCAAGGGTTGCCTGGCTGGTGTTCCCTGAAAGCGCGTCCATCGCACAGTCGACCGCATCAACACCGGCTTCGGAGGCGGCGAGGATGGTCGCGCAAGCGACACCAGCGGTGTCATGGGTGTGGAAGTGAATGGGCAGGCCGACCTCGGATTTCAGCGCCCGGATCAGCTGGCGCGCAGCGGCGGGTTTCAGCAGCCCGGCCATATCCTTGAGCCCCAGCACATGGGCGCCTGCTTCGCGCAGTTCCTTGCCCATATCGACATAGTACTGCAGGTTATACTTCGCGCGGTCGGGGTCGTTGATGTCCCCGGTGTAGCAGATCGAACCTTCACAAACCTTGCCCGCTTCGATCACCGCATCCATGGCGACGCGCATGTTCTCCACCCAGTTGAGGCTGTCAAAAACGCGGAACACATCGACACCGGTGTTCGCGGCGACGCGGACAAATTCCTGCACCACATTATCGGGGTAATTGGTATAGCCGACGCCGTTGGAGGCGCGCAGCAGCATCTGCGTCATCACGTTAGGCATGGCCGCGCGCAGATCGCGCAACCGCTGCCAGGGGCATTCCTGCAGGAACCGGTAGGCCACGTCGAAGGTCGCGCCGCCCCAGCATTCCACGCTGAAAAGCTGTGGCAGGTTGGCGGCGTAGGCGGGGGCCACCTTGATCATGTCATGGCTGCGCATCCGCGTGGCCAGCAGCGACTGGTGACCATCCCGCATCGTGGTGTCGGTGATCAGCAGCTGGCGCTGTTGTTTCATCCAGTCGGCAACGGCCTGCGGGCCTTTTTGCTCCAGCAGATTGCGCGTGCCCATCATCGGCTCGGCTTTCAGCGCCGGGGGGCGTGGGTCTCGGACATGGGCACCGGGGCGCGGGTGGTCCTTGGTCTCCGGGTGCCCGTTAACCGTGATGTCCGCGATATAGGTCAGCACCTTGGTGCCGCGGTCCCGGCGGCGGCTGAACTGGAACAGGTCCGGCGTCTCATCGATGAATTTGGTGTGGTAGGTATTATCAAGGAACGTCGGATGTTTCAGCAGGTTCTCGACAAAGGCGATGTTGGTGCTGACCCCGCGGATACGGAACTCACGCAAGGCTCTGTCCATCCGCGCAATCGCGGCTTCGGGTGTCTGCGCCTTGGCGGTCACTTTCACCAGCAGGCTGTCATAGTAGCGCGTGATCACGCCGCCGGAATAGGCCGTGCCGCCATCGAGCCGGATGCCCATGCCGGTCGCCTCGCGGAAGGCGGTGATACGGCCATAATCGGGGATGAAATTGTTCTGCGGATCTTCGGTGGTGATCCGGGTCTGCAGCGCGTGCCCGGTGAGGTGCACGTCACCCTGCGTGGGTTTGCCCGTGGCGTCCGCGATGCTCTTGCCCTCGGCGATCAGGATCTGCGCCTGCACGATGTCGATGCCGGTGACCTCTTCGGTCACCGTATGTTCGACCTGAACCCGCGGATTGACCTCGATGAAATAGAACTTGCCGTCCGCCATATCCATCAGGAATTCGACCGTCCCGGCGCATTCATAATTCACGTGTTTGCAGATTTTATAGCCCAGCTCGCAGACCTCTGCGCGCTGCGCTTCGGTCAGATAGGGGGCAGGCGCGCGCTCCACCACTTTCTGGTTGCGCCGCTGAACGGAGCAGTCCCGCTCATAAAGATGGTACATGCCGCCGTGTTTATCGCCGAGGATTTGCACCTCCACATGACGGGCCTTGAGGATCATCTTTTCCAGATAGCCTTCGCCATTGCCGAAGGCCGCTTCGGCCTCGCGGCGGCCCTCCAGCACCTTTTCCTCCAGCTCAGCTTCGGCGTTGATCGGGCGCATGCCGCGCCCGCCACCGCCCCAGGAGGCCTTCAGCATCAGCGGATAGCCGATCTCTTTCGCTTCCGCCTTGATAGCTTTCATGTCATCGCCCAGCACTTCAGTGGCCGGGATCACCGGCACATCTGCGGCCATGGCAACGCGGCGGGCCGAGGCCTTGTCCCCCAGTGCCCGCATCGTTTCCGCACGTGGCCCGATGAAGGTGATGCCATTCTGGTCACAAGCATCCACAAATTCGGGGTTTTCAGACAACAGCCCGTATCCGGGGTGGATCGCGTCGGCACCGGACGCCTTGGCCACCCGGATCATCTCGTCAATCGACAGATAGGCGGCCACGGGTCCCAATCCTTCGCCAATCCGGTAGGCTTCATCCGCCTTGAAACGGTGCAGGCCCAGCTTGTCTTCCTCGGCATAGACCGCGACCGTTTTCTTACCCATCTCATTGGCGGCGCGCATGATGCGGATGGCGATTTCGCCACGATTGGCAATCAGGATTTTGCTGAATTCTGGCATGAGATGGTTTCTTTCGGTGTTGGTCGGGTGCGTCTGTGTAGAAAGATTATCTTGGCGCGTAAACGCGTAGTATTGGGTAGAGCCGGTTATTTCCGCCGCACCGCAGCATTTTGCGACAGAAATGTAAAGTGACCATCGTCCCTTCGGTGCCTGCGCGAGGTTAGGTCAATCTCAGGGGCGGTGGCAAATCCTGCAGCCTGCGTGCGCCCAGTTGGCCCATGTTTGAAATGAGATCCTTGGTCAGCAAGTCCACAAGGTGGTCGACGCCTTTGGGACCCAGGGCGGCAAGGGCAAAGTGAAATGCGCGGCCCAGCATGATAAAATCGGCGCCCAAGGCGAGGGCGCGCAGGATATCGAGGCCGCCTTCGATGCCGCTGTCAAAAATCAGGGGCAGCTTGGTTGCGGCGCGGATGTCGGGCAGGGCGTCGATGCTCGCCGGGGCGGCATCAAACTGCCGCCCGGCGTGGTTCGACACCCAAAGCGCATCCACACCCGCTTGTTCCGCAGGCTGCGCATCTTCCGGGCGCAGCACTCCTTTGAGGACAAACGGCCCGTCCCAGGCATCGCGCAGCCATGCGACATAGTCCCAATCCGGCGAGGTGCGCAGCAGGTAACCGACGTGCGCGGTGGAGGACAGCGGCGTTGCCGTCTGCGGCGCGTATTTTTCCAGAGTTCGCATCTTTGGCAGACCGCGCTGCGCCATCGCCAGGGCCCAGGCGGGGCGCAGCGCAATCTGCCCCATCAAACGCGGTGTAAGCCGTGGGGGCATGGTCAGGCCAGAGCGCGTTTGCCGTTCGCGGCGCGAGGCTACCGGCACATCCACGGTCAGCACCAATACTTTGAAACCGGCCAGCTTGGCGCGGCCCAGCATGTCCCGGCGGATGTTTTCGTCGCGCGGCGGGTACATTTGAAACCAGGCTGCCGGTCCCAAATGGGGGGCGAGATCCTCTGGCGACTGCGTGGCCACGGTCGACAGCGTATAGGGAATGCCCGCGCGCGCCGCACCCCGCGCCAGATGTCCCTCGGCGTCCGGCCAGATCAGCCCGGACATGCCGACAGGCGCCACACCGAAAGGCAGCGGCAGATCGTCGCCGAATAGGCGGGTGCTCAAATCCGGTGTGAATTCGCCGCGCAGAATTGCGGGTGCAAAGCCGATCCGGTCCAGGCAGGTTCGGTTGCGCGTTTTTGTGGCCTCATGGCCCGTGCCGCTGTCGAGATATTCCCAGACAAATTTCGGAATGCGTTTTTGCGCGCGGGCGCGCAGGTCAACGAGGGCAGGGTAGGTGCTGTGCAAATCCATGCCGGGACGCTAGCAACCAATCGTGGAGCCGGAAAGCGCGTTTTACACCGGCTCGACCCCGTTCAGGTTCGCCGTCAACGGTTCAATGCTAACTGGCCCGCGACACATGTTCCGCCTGGGCTTCGAATGCGCGGTCCGCCATTTCTTCGGCATCTTCGCTGCGCCCTCCGCCGTCGGTACGGCCAACGACCACCAGATTGCGACCCTGTGCCTTGGCGTCATACATCGCGTCATCGGCCACACGCAGCAGGTCCTGTGGCATCTGGCCATGGTCCGGGAAAAGCGCGACCCCAACCGAAACGGTGATCCGTGGCAGGTTCTTTTCGCCATAGCGTAGTGTGATGGCTTCGATGGCGCGGCGCAGCTTTTCCGCGCGGTGTTCGGCCGTCTGACGGTCTGTGCCCGGCAGCAGCAGCATGAACTCCTCGCCGCCCATCCGGCAGGCAATCTCATCGCCATCGCAGGCCCGTTCCAACGCTTCACCCACAGTGCGCAGGACCATGTCACCCGCATCATGCCCGTGGTTGTCGTTGAATTTCTTGAAGTGATCCACATCCATATAGAGCATGCTGAACGGGCTCTCGTTCCGCTGTGCGCTCTGGATCATTGTCCGCAGATAATCCGTCATATGCCGACGGTTGAACAGACCCGTCAGAGGGTCGCGCACCGAGCGTTCCTGCAGCTGGTCGCGCATCTGCACATTGGCAATGGCGAGGCTGATCTGTTCGGCGCACATTTGCGCCAGCTTCTGGTTTTCGCGAAAAACCTCAACCGGGACCATGGATTTCGCTTTCAGATGCATCAGGCCAACTGTTTCGCCATGGGCCAAGATCGGGAAGCAGAAATAGGGGCGGTCGTCATGGGGCTCCGCATGCTCGCAGACAAAATCGATGCTGGAGGTGCCATAGATATAGGTGCGCCCACGCCGCAGGCCCCAACACTCCTCGGGATGAATATGCGCTTTATGCGTGCCTTCATTCCAGGCGGCCGCACCGTCCAGCACATCCCGCGAGTTGGAATATACATAGACGCTCCCTTCACAATCCGGCAGCATATGCGTCATGAAACGCGCGACCATTTCAAAGAGTTCGTCGAGTGACCGGCTGGATTGCAGCCATTCATTCAACTCGCCGAGCAGGCTCACCTCACGGGCCAGCTGCATCTGCCGCTCAAGCGATTGACGCTCCTGTGTCGTCCGGGTTTCCAGTTCCAGCATCTGCCGCCGCCCCCGGCGCAAAACCGACGATACAATGACGGAAAAGATGGTCATGAAGATCGCGGACAGGGTCATCATCAACCACTCGATGCGCCAGGCATAGGTGTCGCGAATGTCGGTCATATCGGTGTAGAACTCGATCGCGCCCACAACGGCCCCGTCAATCACCACCGGCGTGTAGACTTCGGCCACCTCCCGCGACATCTCGTTGGTGTCGGCCAAGGCGTGCAGCTCAAAATCATCTACCTCGGAGGCCGATTTGGTTGAATGCGTGTAATACGCCTCTCCCCGCATGACCTGCTCCGAGAAATAGGGTGTGGCATTGACGCCGCCGATGTCCGAGGCGCGGCTGGACCAGAAGACGTTGCCCTCGGCGTCGAAGAGTTTGAACCGGTAAATGTCGGAGGCCCGCGTGATCTGTGACAAGAACAGCGTGTCTCGAGACGTAAGGCTGTATTTGCTGTCGACGATGGGGCTGCTGGAGTTCAAACCCTGATTGCCCGGCCCGATGTCCGTATCGGGCACAAATGCACGCGCGCCGTAGTCCAACTGATCGAGCACGCGTTTGCGCCAGAGTTTGGCCTCCTGCTTGATGTCCGTCTCCAGCATCCAGTCGACAATCGGGTAGGGCAGCTTGATGTTGGCGAAGATGTTGGCGGCGGCCATGAAGACCAGCAGGGCAACAACACCGTATTTGCGAATCCGGACCGAAGACGTTTTATCTTTGATATGATCCGAAATCTTGTTGGACAGTTCTACCACTTCCACGCGATACACTCCTCTGAAACACCATGTACCGGGATGAGGTGTTAAGATTTCGAATTCCTTAATCTCTTGATCTGCCAATGGTAAATGCGTGCCGTTACAGCCGGTATTTCAGTTGCATTTGTCCTAGTTTGGGCGGGTTCCCATGCGTCATAGGACCTGTCGAACATTATAAGAACATAGCTTTAAACCGAGGCCAGTCCGGGGTAAGATGGCGCCATGAGCAGTTTTGATGAAATGGACGCCTTTGACGGCGCATCGCTGAGTGCGCGGGCGATGGCCGCCCGTCCGCAGCCCTATCTGGATGGTCTGAACCCGGCACAGCGCGCCGCGGTGGAGCAGTTGGACGGCCCGGTTCTGATGCTGGCCGGTGCGGGGACGGGTAAAACCCGGGCGCTGACGGCGCGGATCGTGCATTTGCTGAACACCGGGCGGGCCCGACCCAACGAGGTGCTGGCCGTGACCTTCACCAACAAGGCCGCGCGCGAGATGAAAAACCGCGTGGGCCAGATGTTGGGCCAACAGGTGGAGGGAATGCCCTGGCTTGGCACCTTCCACGCGATCTGTGTGAAGCTCTTGCGCCGCCATGCGGAACTGGTGGGGCTGAAGTCGAACTTCACCATTCTGGACACCGACGACCAGTTGCGGCTGCTCAAACAATTGGTCTCTGCCGCCAACATCGATGACAAACGCTGGCCCGCGCGGCAACTGGCCAGCATCATCGACGGCTGGAAGAACCGCGCCCTGACGCCAGAAAAAGTGCCCGCCAGCGATGCGGGCGCCTATAATCATCGTGGTACGGAGATTTATGCGCAATATCAGACACGGCTGAAGGAGCTGAACGCCACCGACTTCGGTGATCTCCTGCTGCACATGGTCACGATTTTTCAGGCGCACCCGGATGTGTTGGCGCAATACCAGCGCTGGTTCGCCTACATCCTCGTCGACGAATATCAGGATACGAACGTGGCCCAATATCTCTGGCTGCGCCTACTGGCGGGGGGGCACAAGAACATCTGCTGTGTAGGCGACGATGACCAGTCGATCTATGGCTGGCGCGGTGCCGAAGTGGGCAATATCCTGCGGTTCGAAAAGGATTTTCCGGGCGCTCACGTGGTTCGGCTGGAGCAGAATTACCGCTCCACCCCGCATATTCTGGCCGCAGCTTCCGGTGTGATCGAAGGCAACGAGGGGCGGCTGGGCAAGACGCTGTTCACCGACCTGACCGAGGGCGAAAAAGTGCGCCTGATCGGGCATTGGGACGGCGAGGAAGAGGCGCGCTGGATCGGCGAGGAGGTCGAGGCCGCACAACGCGGCACCCGCGGGATGAAGCCCTTTGGCCTCGATCAGATGGCCATCCTGGTGCGCGCGTCGCATCAGATGCGCGCTTTTGAGGATCGGTTCCTGACCATCGGGCTGCCCTACCGCGTCATCGGCGGCCCGCGCTTTTACGAGCGGATGGAGATCCGCGATGCGATGGCCTATTTCCGCGTCGTGGTTAGCCCGGACGATGATCTGGCCTTTGAGCGGATCGTGAACACACCCAAACGCGGCCTTGGCGACAAGGCACAACAGACCATTCAGCGCATCGCGCGGGAAAACGGCGTCGCCCTGCTCGAAGGCGCGCGGATCGTGGTGGAGACGCGTGCCATCGGCGGCAAGGGCGGCGCGGCGCTGGCGCAGCTTGTTGAGGGCATTGACCGCTGGGGCAAGATGACAAAAGGGCGCCTGCTGTCGGTGTCCGAGACCGATGACGTGATCGATGATGGCACGGTTCAGATGGAGTATGGCCCGCCTGAGGTCAGCCATGTGGAACTGGCGGAGATCATCCTGGATGAAAGCGGCTATACCGCGCATTGGCAAAACGACAAGACGCCCGAGGCGCCCGGGCGGTTGGAAAACCTCAAGGAGCTGGTCAACCAGCTGCATAACTTCGAAAACCTGCAGGGATTCCTCGAACATGTCAGCCTGATCATGGACAATGAGAGCGATGACGGCGGCGAAAAGGTGTCGATCATGACGCTGCATGCGGCCAAGGGGCTGGAGTTTCCGGTTGTGTTCCTGCCGGGCTGGGAGGACGGTCTCTTTCCCTCGCAACGCTCGATGGATGAAAGCGGGATGAAAGGTTTGGAGGAAGAACGCCGTCTGGCCTATGTCGGCATCACGCGGGCCGAAGAGGTCTGCACCATCTCCTTTGCGGCCAACCGGCGGGTGTTTGGCCAGTGGCAAAGCTCGATGCCCTCGCGATTCATCGACGAGTTGCCCGAGGAGCATGTCGAGGTCCTGACCCCGCCTGGCCTCTACGGCGGTGGCTATGGTGCGGCGGCGCCCACGTCCAACCTGCATGACGCGGCGGCAGAGGCGAATGTCTATAATTCACCGGGCTGGCGACGCTTGCAGGCCCGCAGTCAGGAACGCCCGGTCAGCCAGCCGCGCGAAAGCAAGAACACCGTGATCGACATGTCCGCCGTTTCCAGTTTCACCATGGGCGAACGGGTGTTCCATCAGAAATTCGGCTATGGGGCCATTCAGGGCATCGAGGGTGACAAGCTGGAGATCGCGTTTGAAAAGGCGGGTGTTAAAAAGGTGGTCGCCAAATTCGTGACAGGGTGCGACGATATCCCGTTTTGAGCGCTTAGCCGACCTTGCTGCGCAACAGTGCTGCGGCTTCATAGCTTTTCACAAAGGGCCGGGCGGCGCGCAGCGGCCCGCGATGACCCTTGGCAATCTCAGGGAAGATGTCGACCAATTCGTCATAGCTGGCCTGATCCGTCTGCAAAATATGATCTCCGGCGAAGAAGCTTTCCAGTTGTGCGCCCTGAGAGAAGACGATCTCATGTCGGTCGAACATCATGTGATAATAGGTAACGGTCTCGCAAGGCGCTGCAAAAACCTGATCTCCGTCGCACAAATGCTTGGCGGCGCAGAGGACCTCGGGCGCCTGAAACATCAACTCACATTTCCAACCCGATAAAAGGACGCGGTGCTGCGGCGAAAGGCTGATCTTCTGCGCATTTCCGATGCTGCCGGGCATGAATGTAATGGGCGCGAGATGGCCTTTGCCGACCACTGCCCGCCTGCCGATCCAGCGGATGGGGCGCGGCCCGTGATCCAGCGTCTCAACCAGATCCCCAACGCTCATGTCTTCCACCGCGAC
Organism: uncultured Roseobacter sp.; assembly: GCF_947499265.1. Taxonomy (GTDB): domain Bacteria; phylum Pseudomonadota; class Alphaproteobacteria; order Rhodobacterales; family Rhodobacteraceae; genus Roseobacter. The sequence continues at coordinate 264,757 of NZ_CANMNK010000002.1, forward strand.
GTCCCCCTGTGGCGTGGCAAGCGGGGTGCCTTCGGTGAAACAGGCAACCGTCACATTCGTGATGTTAAGGTAGGTAAAACTATTGCCGTTCGGCAGATTTACGGTTCCGCCTGTGGCGGAAAACGGATTAACGGTGGAGCCCTGCGGTACAATCAGGCTGTCATCGCCGGTGCCCCCCTGCACGAACCCGGTATTCAGGCCCGCGAAAATCGTGTCGTCGCCGCTGCCGCCTTCGAGGTTGCCGCCGCCGTCCTCCGCAAAAAGCGTATCATCGCCGCTGCCCCCGCGCAGGATGTTGTTGTTGCCGCCACCGCCGCGCAGGATGTCGTCGCCGCGCCCGCCGTCCATGTTGTTGTTGCCACTGCCGCCCTGCAGCACATCATCACCGCGCCCGCCGCGTATGGTACCGCCGAGGGTGCCGTCGTCCGTGAAGGTATCGTCGCCCCCGCCACCGCGATACCCGCGCGCGTTCAATCCAACAGATCCGCTGACGTCGTTGTCGGCGTCGTTTCCGCGGAACTCGACGAATTCGCTGAAAGACCCGCCTGCCAGGTCGGTATCGGTATAGGTGGTGGTGACGCCGCTGTTGGTGTCGGTGAAGGTGATCGAATTGCCCGTCAGCGTGATCTGGAACCGGTCGCTGAGGCTGCGGGCGTCGATGGTGCTGTCGGGGCCGATGTCCAGTGACGCCCAAAAGGACGCATCCGTGATATCCGAATTCGTCAATCTGATGAAAACTGGCATGTCGCACCAACCCGTTTTTCGCGCCACATCCCCAGGCATCTGCCCGGATGATTTGCGGAATTATCCTCACACCCCTCACACAATCCTATCAGGAACAGGGGTTAAGTCACTCAGATCGCGACAATTTGAGCAGTTTTCAGCCCAAGGCGGCACCGCACTCTGTGGCGCCGACCGAGGGGACGATGGGGGTTTTAAGAAAGAAAAGGCGGCGCCCGGGAGGAGGGCGCCGCCTTCTTTGTCCGCTTCGGAGATCAGGGAGGAGGATTGTCCCCGAAGCGTATGACACCAAGCCGGTTGGCTTGAAGATTAGGGACAGCGGCATCCGGGAGGAGGATGAATGCCGCTGCCAAGTTACAGACATCCCAGGGAGGAGGAGAGGAATGCCTGATCTGGTAACCTGCCCGCGGCGACGCTGTGTCGAAGAGGGCCGGCGCGCATCTGAGCGCTTTTGTTCATGGCGGCGGCATCCGGGAGGAGGATGAATGCCGCCGCTGTGTTACAGATGTCCAAAGGGAGGATAGGAGCATCTGATCCGGTTCAGGCTTAGACGCCTGTTTGTTTCTGAGCTGTTTCCCAGGCCAGGCCGCGCAGCATCGAGCGGGACAGGCCGAGGTCGGCCAGTTCGCGATCGCCCAGTTCCGCCAATTCGGCATATGTCTGGCTATAGATGCGGTACCGTGCGTAGCGTGCGGCTGCCGAGTGCAGCAGGTTTGCGGTTGCGGCCAGGATCCGTTCGATCACACTGGCAGAAGCTGTGTTTGTATGTGTGTAATAGGCCATTGTTTTCGCCTCGAGTTTCGTTCGTGTTCGTTCTTGTGTCCTATATTTAGGAATATGCTGCGGGTGCACAATGCCTAGATTTTCAATGCTGCTATGCAGCAAATGCATGGGCGACCTAGCGTAAATTTATGCGTATCGCTATAGGGTTAAGCAGTTTGAACGCTTACATTATGTTAGCGGCAACAGGCGCTTAAGAACGCAGCGCTAATGAGGAGAAAATGAGCATGTCTGTAACGAAAGCCGAAATCGAAGCGGCTCTGAGCCGTGTTGCGCTGCCAGACGGCAAAAGCCTCCTTGAGCATGATTTGATTCGTGCCTTGACCATCGACGGCGGCGCCGTGCGCTTTGTGATCGAGGCGCCGAGCCCGGAGGTTGCGCGCCAGATGGCCCCGCTGCGGGATGCTGCAGAGAAGGTCGTTGCAGAGCTGCCCGGCGTCGATACCGCCTCCGTTGCGCTGACCGCCCACGGTCCGGCGGAAAAGAAGTCGCCGCCCCCCAGCCTCAAGATCGGTGGGCATCCAAAACCGCAGGCAGGGCCGACGAAACCCAGCGGTGTCAAACGCATTCTGGCCATCGGCTCGGGCAAGGGCGGGGTGGGCAAATCCACCGTTTCGTCAAACCTGGCCGTGGCGCTGGCGCGGGCGGGTCGTAAGGTCGGGCTGCTGGATGCCGATATATATGGTCCCAGCCAGCCGCGGATGATGGGGGTGAACAAGCGCCCGGCCTCGCCGGATGGCAAGACCATCATTCCGTTACACGCGCATGGCGTCACACTCATGTCCATCGGCTTCATGCTCGAAGAGGGGAAGGCCGTGGTCTGGCGTGGCCCGATGCTGATGGGCGCGTTGCAGCAGATGCTGGGGCAGGTGGAATGGGGAGAGCTCGACGTTTTGCTCGTCGATCTGCCGCCTGGTACCGGGGATGTGCAGCTGACACTATGTACCAAGAGCGAGCTGACCGGCGCCATCGTCGTGAGCACCCCGCAGGATGTGGCCCTTATAGATGCGCGCAAGGCGCTTGATATGTTCGACACGTTGAAAACGCCGGTGTTGGGGCTGATCGAGAACATGTCGATGTTTGTCTGCCCCGACTGTGGGTCCGAACATCAGATATTTGGGCAGGGCGGCGTGGCCGCCGAGGCTGAGAAACTTGGCGTGCCCCTGCTGGGGGCGCTGCCGATTGATCTGGAAACGCGGTTGGCGGGCGACCGAGGTACCCCCATCGCCGTGGGTGATGGCGCGATGGCGCAGGCCTATGCGCAGATCGCGCAGGGCCTGATCAAAGGCGGGATGGCGTAAAGCCGGTTGCCGTTTCAGTCGAGTGACCGGCCCTGTAGCAGGTATCCATAGAGTGTGCTGAGCACGCTGATGTAGATCAGCGACTGCACCATGATTTGCAGAATGACAAAGAGACCTAGATACGCGGGCATAGCTGTCGCCAGGCCTGTTGCGAGCTGCTCGACCACAACATTCAGCACGCCGAGCAACACGGCCGTCCACAGAATGTCACGCGACACAGCCTTGGTCGCCTGCCAGCTTTCGGAATAGCGCAACCGCTGCCCGGTGGCCGCGGCTGGCAGGATCAGGCTGACCCGCAGCAGAACCCAGGACAGGAACATAGCAAAGGCCAGGCTGAGAGCGATGGAGGCAAGGGTAATGATGCTCGCACTTGTCGCCGCCAAAATGGCCAGAACGAAGCCAAGCACAAAGCCACCGGGCAGGGCAGCGAGAAACGAAATCACCCCGACGACCAATGCACCCTTGAAGTACTGACCGAAGATGGCCGCCGTCGGACGCATGATATGGTCCCGGTCCTCCCCTTGCAGCAGCGCATATCGATGCCAGAGAATGGCAAAGGTCATCCACCCCAGGATACCGAGCAGGAGCGCGCCGCCAAACAGCGGGAAATTGATCGCGGCAGGAGCATCCAGCAGATCGTTTCCCAAACCGCCCAGGCTGTTGAAAAGCAGATATGTGGCATAGCCGCTCACGATCATGCCCGGCGCAATGACCTTCAGGGTTTGGGTTGGGGCTGCAAGAATGAGCCGGAAGGATCTGCTGAGGATATTGATGGGGAGGCTCATGGGGCGGTCTCATTGGATTTCTATTGCGTTATCTCTCTACTACGCGCCCACAGCCGTGCGCGCAGCATCAAGTTGATGCTTTCGGACGAGATCAGCATGGGAATTGATGGGACGTGTTGAATGGGTCACAGGGATGACTCGCTGGTCCGCGCCGGAAACGAATCAAAAATGGCGGATTTCCTGAAGGAATCTGCGAATTCCCAGCTCGGCGTGGTAGAACATAAAGTAAACAAAGGGCCCGTAATTGGTGCTCGGCTAATTTATTTGGGAAATCGAGGGAAAATTTTTGCTTTCTGGTCGGGTCTATATGTTGTGTTTCATCTGTCCACGGACGCTATTTGTTCCTCTTGGTCGTGAAATATACAACTATATATTGTTTTTCGTTAACCTCAAAAGCAAGATTTAGGGATTTGGTAACTAAAAATCCCTTGCCGTACCATGATTTCCCGCGTTATACCTTTCTACATCAGATGAGAACGAGCCAGGGGCACCAAACGACCCCACGCAAATCAAAAACTCTAGCAGGTTTCATACAGGCACCTCGCTTTCATCCGACCAAGAGATCCGGCGCGCGAGCGAGCAGACATCCCCCCAGGTGGCGCGCGCAGCTGGACTTCCCCGCAGGAGCGGGACGAGGGCGGCGGGTTGATCAGTGGCAGCAGATCAACCCGCCGTTTCCATTTCACGGCAGGGGGATAGGCGTCAATCTTAAAGTGGCGTCGAAGGTTGGGATAAGGCAGTGGGCCGCAGGTTCAGAGGCGAAAGCCATCACAAGGTCGACACAAAGGGGCGGGTCTCTATCCCAGCCTCTTTTCGGCGTGTGATCGAGGCTGCTGATCCGAACTGGACCTCCGGCGATGCCCCTGAATTGGTGATTGTCTATGGCGATCACCGCCGCAGTTACCTGGAATGCTATACCGTTGAGGCCATCAACGAGGTCGATGACAAGATCGACGCGCTGCCGCGCGGATCGATGGAGCGCAAAATGCTGCAGCGCCTCTTTCACGGTCAGTCCTTTCCGACGTCCGTGGATGAGACCGGGCGGCTGGTGCTGCCCGCCAAGCTGCGCCAGAAAATCGGGCTTGATAAGGAAGCGTTCTTCATTGCGGCTGGCGATACTTTCCAGATCTGGCAGCCCGAGACCTATGAGGCGGAAGAGGCGGCCAAAACCGAAGCCTGGTTGGACGAGCTGCCGCAAGACTTCGATCCGCTGGCGTTTTTGGATGCCAAGCAAGGGGAGTGACACATGGCTGCTGCGGCCCCCTCTGACACGTCTGCCCCCCACATTCCGGTTCTGTTGCCCTCGATCCTAAAGGCCGTAGCCCCGGTCACGGGCGTTTGGCTTGACGGTACTTTTGGGGCGGGTGGCTACACGCGCGGCTTGCTTAAAGCCGGCGCGGATAAGGTCATCGCCGTGGATCGTGATCCGCTGGCCTTCGAGATGGCAGCCGACTGGTCGGGTCAATACGGCGCGCGGCTGGTGCAGCAGCAGGGTGTCTTTTCCAAGATGGACGAATATGCGACCGATCTGGACGGTGTTGTGCTCGATCTGGGCGTGTCCTCGATGCAACTGGATCTGGCGGAACGCGGATTTTCCTTCATGCGGGACGGTCCGCTGGACATGCGCATGAGCCAGGACGGCGTGTCGGCGGCAGACATTGTCAATGACGCTGCCGAAGAGACGCTTGCCAATATCCTGTTTCACTACGGTGAAGAGCGTGCCAGCCGCCGCATTGCCAAGGCGATTGTGCGGGAGCGCGCGCTGGATCCGATCAAAACGACATTACGTCTGGCGAGCATCATCGAAGGCTGCTTGCCGCGCGCCAAGCCGGGGCAATCGCATCCGGCAACGCGAAGCTTTCAGGCGCTGCGCATTGCGGTGAATAATGAGTATGGCGAGCTTTTTCAGGGGCTTATGGCAGCCGAACGGGCCTTGGCGCCCGGTGGAAAGCTCGCTGTGGTCACCTTTCACTCGGTGGAAGACCGTATGGTCAAACGCTTCCTGACCGCGCGGGCGGGTGCCGGCGGCAATGCCAACAGATACGCACCCCAGATCGAACAGGACCCACCAGCGTTCACGTTGAAGTCGCGCAAGGCCGTTGCCGCGGATGCTGCTGAGATTGCCGCCAACCCGCGTGCTCGTTCGGCGAAACTGCGGGTCGCCGAGCGCACCGATGCGCCAGCCCAGGAAATAGACGCGAAAACCATCGGGATGCCGATGGTCAAAGAGGTATAGTGATGCGGACGGTCCTTTACATTCTCACCACCCTTGGCGTGATTGGCCTCGCCTTCTGGGCCTACCGGGAAAACTACGCGACCCAGGCGGCGCTGAGCGAGACCAGAGATCTGCGTCAGGACATCCGCGAAGCGCATGAACGTTTGGCGGTGTTGCGTGCGGAGTGGGCCTATCTCAACCGTCCGGACCGTTTGCGCGATCTGGCCGAGATCAATTTTGACCGGTTGGGCCTGCTGGAACTGCGCCCGGAACAATTCGGTTTTGTCGATCAGGTGGCCTACCCGCCCGATCCGATTTTGCCCATCACAAATCCGGTAGATGTATCCAACCTCGGGGACGCATCGAATGAAGAGGCCCGCCCATGATCCGCACACCGCTTCGCCCGCTCGCGCGTATTCTGGAAGCCCGCGAAAAGGGGGAAAACCCCGACGCGATTGAACGCGAAAACATCCGCATCCGCCACGAGCAGATGCGCGACCAGGCCCGACAACGCGCCGAGGGCCGCCTGCTGGTGCTTGGGTTGTTCTTTGTCGTGGCGTTCAGCGTCATCGGCACGCGCATGGGGCTGCTGGCAACCGCAGAGCCGATGGAGCCGCAGGCCGAAGCGCCCGGCGCCCGCATCCATGCCAGCCGCGCGGATATTGTCGACCGCTACGGGCGTCTGCTGGCCACCAATTTTGAGACGCATTCACTTTACGCACAGCCACCGCAGATGATCGACCCGGCGCATTCTGCGCGGGAGCTGGCCCGCGTGTTTCCGAACCTTGATGCCGATGAATTGCTGGAGGATTTTACCAGCAAACGCAAATTCATCTGGATCAAGCGCAAGATCAGCCCGGAGCAAATGCAGGCGGTGCATGAAATCGGCGATCCGGGGTTGCTCTTTGGGTCCCGCGACATGCGCCTCTATCCCAATGGGCGTCTTGCGGCCCATGTCATGGGCGGCGCAAGCTACGGTCGGGAAGGCGTGCATGCCGCTGAAGTCATCGGCGTGGCGGGGGTGGAGAAGTATTTCGACGACTACCTGCGTGATCCGGCAAATGGCAATAAGCCCCTGCAGTTGTCGCTGGACCTGACGGTTCAGGCCGCCGCGGAGCGCGTGCTCTATGGCGGCATGAAGCTGATGAACGCCAAGGGGGCGACCTCGATCCTGATGGATGTCCATACCGGGGAAGTGGTCAGCGTGGTTTCGCTGCCGAATTTTGACCCCAACAACCGCCCGCGTCCCGCGACCCAGGGTGATGCCTCCGACAGCCCGCTTTTCAATCGCTCGGTGCAGGGCGTTTACGAGCTTGGTTCTACCTTCAAGATCTTCACCGTGGCACAAGCGATGGATCTGGGGCTGGTCAACCCCTCCACGGTGATCGACACCAAGGGGCCGTTGCGTTGGGGGAAATTCCGCATCCGGGATTTTCGCAACTATGGCAATGAGCTGACCGTCTCCAAGATCATCGAGAAAAGTTCCAACATTGGCACGGCACGACTGGCACAGCAGATCGGTGTGGCGCGTCAACGTGCGTTCCTGGGCGAGCTTGGCATGCTGGAGGCCACGGATTTCGAGATCGTGGAGGCCGCAACAGGCAAACCGCTTCTGCCCAAAAACTGGTCCGAGCTGAGCACCATGACCATCTCTTATGGCCATGGGTTGTCGACCTCACCGATGCATCTCGCGGCGGGCTACGCCGCCATCGCCAATGGCGGGTTGAAAGTGAAGCCCACGCTGCTCAAGCAGGATGGCCCGCAATCCGGCGCGCGCGTTTTCTCGGAAAGAACATCCGCAGAGGCGCGCAAGATGCTGCGCCGCGTCGTCACCGAAGGTACCGCCAGCTTTGGTGATGTAGCGGGCTATGCTGTGGGCGGCAAAACCGGTACGGCTGACAAACCGCGCCGTCAGGGTGGTTATTATGATGACAAGGTGATCGCGACATTTGCCTCGATTTTCCCGGCACATGACCCGCGCTACGTATTGATTGTGACGCTGGACGAGCCGGTGGATACCATCGGTGACGAGCCGCGCCGGACCGCCGGATGGACCGCCGTGCCCGTGGCGGCGGAGATGATCAAACGCGTGGCCCCCTTGCTGGGCCTCAGACCAACCGTTGAACCTGTGGAATTGACAGATATAAAGCTCACCAAGAATTAAGCCGAAAAGGCTCGGGCATGAGCGCTGACATAAAATCACTTTCCTCACTGGGACTGACGGCCAAGGCCGGGCGGAACCCGACGATCACCGGTCTTGCCGTGGACAGCCGGGATGTGGAGGAGGGGTTCCTCTTTGCCGCCATGCCGGGGGTCAAGATGCACGGCGGGGAGTTCATCCAATACGCCTTGCGGATGGGTGCTGCGGCGATCCTGACCGATGCGACGGGTGCGGAGATTGCCCGCGATGTGCTGGCCGAAAGCGATGCCGCCATTGTCGTGACGACCGAGCCCCGTGAAGCACTGGCCCGCACTGCCTCGCTGTGGTTCGGGCGCCAGCCCCCGGTGGTTGTCGCCGTGACGGGGACCAATGGCAAAACCTCTGTCAGCACCTTCGTGCGGCAGATCTGGACGATGCTGGGGCATCAGGCGATCAACCTCGGCACGACCGGCGTTGAAGGATCCTGGACTGCGCCGCTGATGCACACCACGCCGGAGCCGATCACCCTGCACCGGGCGCTTGCTCAGGCTGCAGATCATGGCGTGACCCATGCGGCGATGGAGGCCTCCAGCCACGGATTGGATCAGCGGCGTCTGGATGGCGTGACGCTCAAGGCGGCAGGGTTCACCAATTTCAGCCAGGATCATCTGGATTATCACGAAAGCTTCGAGGCCTATTTCGATGCCAAGGCGGGGCTCTTTGCGCGGGTCCTGCCGGAAGACGCCAAGGCCGTGATCAACATCGAGGAAGAGCGCGGGGTCGATATGGCCGCCATAGCCAATGCCCGCGGGTGCCCGGTGGTCTCGGTCGGGCGCGATATCGGTGATTTCCATCTGGGGAATGTTCAGGTCGATGCGACAGGTCAGACCGTGCAGTTTTTCCATTTGAGCAAATCCTACGTGCGTCGCCTGAACCTGATCGGTGATTTTCAGGCGGAAAACGTGATGCTGGCGGCAGCACTTGTGGTGGCCTGCGGTGAAAAGCCGAACCATGTATTTGATACCTTTGAAGACCTCAAGACGGTGCGGGGCCGGATGCAATTGGCGGCAAAACGTGAGAACGGGGCAACCGTTTTTGTGGACTATGCCCATACGCCGGATGCGGTGGCCACCGCTTTGCGCGCACTGCGGCCGCATGTGGTGGGACGGCTCATCGCCATTGTTGGCGCAGGTGGGGATCGTGATGCCACCAAACGCCCGCTGATGGGACAGGCTGCGGCTGACAACGCGGATCTGGTGATTGTGACCGATGACAACCCGCGCTCCGAAGACCCCGCATCGATCCGCGCGTCGGTTCTGCTGGGGGCGCCTGAGGCGCAAGAAGTGGGGGACCGGGCCGAAGCCATCCTGCGCGGTGTCGACGCGTTGGGACCGGGAGATGCCCTGTTGGTTGCAGGCAAGGGCCATGAGACCGGCCAGATCGTTGGCGATGATATCTTGCCCTTTGACGATGTGGAGCAGGCGAGCGTTGCCGTTGCCGCGCTTGATGGGAGGATGGCATGACCCTCTGGACGGCGCAGGAAGCCGCGGCTGCCACGGGCGGCACGGTCACGGGCGATTGGTCCGCCACGGGCGTGTCCATTGACACGCGCACGCTGCAGCCGGGCAATCTCTTCGTAGCCCTGAAGGATCAGCGCGATGGGCATGAGTTTGTCGCGCAGGCGCTGGAAAAAGGGGCGGCCGCGGCGCTGGTGGACCATGTTCCAGGCGGCGTGCCCGACACGGCACCCTTGCTGATGGTTGACGACGTTCTGGCCGGGCTGGAAGCCCTGGGTGCCGCCGCACGCGCCCGCATGACCGGCAAGGTCGCGGCGGTCACCGGTAGCGTCGGCAAGACATCCACCAAGGAAATGCTGCTCGAAATGCTCTCTGCTCAGGGGCGCACCCACGCCTCCGTGGCCAGCTACAACAACCACTGGGGCGTGCCGCTGACCCTCGCGCGGATGCCCCGCGAGACCGAATTTGCCGTCATCGAGATCGGCATGAACCACCCTGGTGAAATCGCCCCGCTTGCCAAAATGGCCCGCCCGCATGTGGCGCTGGTCACCACGGTCGCCGCCGCGCATCTGGAGGCCTTTGACGACATCAGCGGCATTGCGGTGGAAAAGGCCTCGATCTTCGAGGGTGTGGAACCGGGCGGCGTGGCGGTTCTGAATGCGGATGTCGAAACTTCTGCGATTCTGATGGCCAAGGCGCTGGATTGCAAACTCCGCGACATCAGTTTTGGTGCGGAAGGCTATGATTTCAAACTTATTCGCGCTGATCTGCGCGATGACATGACCGTGGTGCAGGCGCAGATGGGCGAGGCGCCGCTGCTCTATAAAATCGCCTCACCGGGGCGCCATTTTGCGATGAATGCGCTGGGGGCGCTGGCGGTCGTGGCAGCGCTCAGGGTTGATATTGCACTGGCGGTCGGCGCTCTGGGGCGTTGGCGCCCCTATAAGGGGCGGGGGCAGCGGGAACGGATTTTCCTCGACGCGGTACACACGCGCCTCTCGCTTGACCTCATTGATGACAGCTATAACGCCAATCCGACCTCGATGGCTGCCGCACTGGAGGTTCTGGCCGCAGCGCCGGTGATGAATGACATTGGCCGCGTGTCCAAGGGTCGCCGCATCGCCTATCTGGGCGATATGAAGGAGCTGGGCTCGGACGAGATTGCCCTACACGCGGGCCTTGCCCATTTGCCCGCGACGCAGGAGATCGATGTGATCCACTGCATCGGGCCGCTGATGCGCGCGCTCTATGATCTCTTGCCGGATGCCCAACGCGGCGATTGGTTCGAAACCGCACAAGAGGCGCTGCCCCGCCTCAAACGTTCTCTTGATAGCGGTGACGTGGTGCTGGCCAAAGGGTCACTCAGCATGAAACTCGGCCTGATCGTTGACGCGATCCGCAAAATGGGACATGCCCCGCTGGACGTGGAAGAAGGATAACGAATGCTTTACTGGCTCACGCTGCTGTCGGACGGGGGGGATTTCTTCAACCTCTTTCGCTACATCACTTTCCGCGCGGGCGGGGCATTCCTGACGGCTCTGGTCTTCGGGTTCCTTTTTGGCAAACCGCTCATCGCGGTGCTGCGCAAACGCCAGGGCAAGGGTCAGCCGATCCGGGATGACGGCCCGGAAAGCCATTTTATCAAGGCCGGTACACCCACTATGGGTGGGTTGCTGATCGTCGGCGCACTGCTCACCTCGACACTGCTCTGGGCCCGGCTCGACAATCCCTTCATCTGGATCGTGCTCTTTGTCACCATGTCCTTCGCGGCCATCGGCTTCATGGATGACTATGCCAAAGTCTCCAAACAGACCACGGCGGGGGTGCCGGGCCGGGTGCGTCTGCTGCTGGGCTTTGTCATCGCCGCTGTCGCCGCCCATTGGGCCGCACAGCATCACCCGGAGGCGCTGCACAACCGGCTGGCGCTGCCTGTTTTCAAGGACACGCTGATCAACCTGGGCTATCTCTTTGTGCCCTTCGCGATCATCGTGATCGTGGGCGCTGCCAATGCGGTGAACCTCACCGATGGTCTCGATGGTCTGGCGATCATGCCGGTGATGATTGCCGCCGGAACGCTGGGCGTGATCGCCTATGCGGTGGGGCGGGTCGACTTTACCGAATATCTCGATGTGCATTACGTGCCGGGAACGGGTGAAATCCTGATCTTCACGGCGGGTATTTTCGGCGGTGGCCTTGGCTTTCTATGGTACAACGCGCCGCCCGCGGCGGTGTTCATGGGCGATACCGGAAGCCTTGCCCTGGGCGGGGCGCTGGGGGCGATTGCGGTTTCCACCAAACACGAGATCGTGCTGGCGATCGTCGGCGGGCTCTTCGTGGTCGAAGCGATGAGCGTGATCATCCAGGTGCTCTACTTCAAACGCACCGGCAAGCGGGTCTTCCTGATGGCGCCGATCCACCATCACTATGAGAAAAAGGGCTGGGCGGAGAGCACCATCGTCATTCGCTTCTGGATCATCTCGCTGATCCTAGCGATGATTGGGCTGGCGACGCTGAAGGTGCGGTGACACGTCTCCTTTGGGCGGCGCTCAGACAAATCCGGCGCTGATCGCCGCGTGCAAATGTGGCCTGATCCCTGTCGCATTTTCTCCCGATAGAGTTAACGCGCTTGTCAGCAAGCTGCAGGAGCGGCAGTGTCGCCCCGACAATTTCCAAGGAGAGCTTAGGTGATTCCGGTCAGAGGTTTGCAAGGTCACAAAATCGCTGTGTTGGGTCTTGGCCGTTCCGGTCTGAGTGCTGCGCGCGCGCTGGCCGCGGGCGGTGCCGTGCCAATTTGTTGGGATGACACACAGGCCGCGCGCGACACGGCTGAGGCTGAAGGGTTCACCTGTCAAAGCTTCCGCAATGCCCGCGACTTTGACGACATCGCCCGGTTGATCGTCAGTCCGGGCATCCCCCATCTCTATCCCGCACCGAACCCGGTTGTCGCCGCAGCGCTGAGCGCGGGCGTGCCGGTCGACAATGACATCGGGCTGTTCTTTCAGTCCTTTGCCACGGCGGAATGGAACCGCTTTGACGTGCCCCCGCGGGTCGTGGCGATCACCGGATCCAACGGAAAATCCACAACTTCGGCGCTCGTGCACCATATTCTGAGCGAGGTGAACCGGCCGTGTCAGTTGGCGGGCAACATCGGGCGCGGGGTTCTCGATATCGATCCGCCGATTGATGGCGAGGTCGTTGTGCTGGAGCTGTCCAGTTACCAGACCGATCTCGCGCGCAGCCTGACCCCGGACATCGCGGTGTTCACCAACCTGTCGCCGGATCACCTGGACCGTCACGCAGGTATGGGTGGGTATTTCGCGGCCAAACGACGCTTGTTTGCGGAAGGCGGCCCGGACCGCGCGATCATTGGCGTGGATGAAGCCGAAGGGCGTTTTCTGGCGGGGCAACTGGCGGAGGGCCGCGCCGATGACCGGGTGATCCGGTTGTCCGTGGCCGAAAAACTGACCGGGCCGGGCTGGCAGGTCTTTGCCCGCAAGGGGTTCTTGTCGGAATACCGCAAGGGCAAACAGGCCGCCTCGATTGATCTGCGCGGCGTGCCGGGATTGCCCGGCGCGCATAATCACCAGAACGCCTGCGCCGCCTATGCCGCCTGCCGGGCATTGGGGCTTGCCCCCAAAGTCATCGAGGCCGCGTTCCATAGCTTTGCAGGGCTCCCGCACCGCAGTCAGCTGATTGGTGAAAAGGATGGTGTGCGCTTTGTGAACGACAGCAAAGCCACCAATGTGGATGCCGCGGCCAAGGCCCTCTCGGCCTTCGAGCGGGTGCGCTGGATCTGCGGCGGGCTTGAAAAAGAGGGCGGCTTAGCAACGCTCGGCGACGCCCGCACCGTGGTGAAAGCCTATGTGATCGGGCGCGAGGCGGCCAATTTTGCGATGCAATTGCCGGTGGAGGCCGAGGTCTGCACCACGATGGAAAAAGCGGTGGCGCGGGCGGTATCTGAGGCTGAGGCGGGGGAAGTGATCCTGCTTGCGCCTGCGGCAGCGAGTTTTGATCAATACGATAACTTTGAAAAACGCGGCGAGGCCTTTGCCGACGCCGTGGCAAAACATCTCTGACTGCGGGGATCTCGGTTGCGCCTAGGGCCGCAGTGCGGAGGCGGCCGCCATGGCCGATGACCACGCCCATTGAAAATTGTAACCGCCCAGCCAGCCCGTCACATCCACGGCCTCACCGATGAAAAACAGCCCCGGAACAGCGGTAACCTCCATTGTCTTGGCCGAAAGCGCGTCGGTGTCCACACCGCCCAGCGTCACTTCTGCGGTACGGTAGCCTTCGGTCCCCGTGGGTGTCAGGTACCATTCGGACAGCCGCGTGCTGATCGCCTTGAGTTTCGCATCCGATTGATCGGCGAGATTGCCAGACAGATCGGTTTCAGTGGCGAGAAAGTCTACCAGCCGGGCGGGCAGGTGCTGCGACAATTCCGTTGTCAGGTTGCGCCGTCCGGAGTGTCTACGTTTGTCGCGCAGCGCGGTATAGAGATCAGCGTGGGGTGCCAGATTGACGCAAATCGGCTCCCCCTCACGCCAATAGGAAGAGGCTTGCAGAACCGCCGGCCCAGACAGCCCGCGATGCGTGAAAAGCAGTGCTTCCTCGAAACTGGTCCCGCCGCCGGTGACCCGGACATCGGTGGCCACACCCGCCAGACCGGCAAACCGCTCCTTGGTGAAGGTAAAGGGCACAAGCGCCGGGCGCGTCTCGGTGAGGGGCAGACCAAACTGCGCCGCGATCTCATAGGCAAGCCCTGTCGCCCCCATCTTGGGGATGGATTTGCCGCCGGTGCAAATCACCAGCGTTTTTGCGGTCACCGGTGTTTCCGCCCCGTCGGATTTCAGCAGAAACGTGAGTCCGTCAGGCGACTTTGCAAAGCTGTGCGCGGTTGTTTGCAAACGCAGGTCAACGCCGTTTTCCTGCATCAACCCGCGCAGCATCGCGATGATTTCCTTTGCGGAGGTGTCGCAAAACAACTGACCCAGCGTCTTTTCGTGCCACGCGATGCCGTGGCGATCCACCAGATCAATGAAATCCCACTGCGTGTATCGGGCCAGCGCGGATTTGGCGAAATGCGGATTGCCGGACAAAAAGGCCCCGGCGTCGCAATACATGTTGGTGAAGTTGCAACGCCCGCCGCCTGAAATGCGGATCTTTTCCCCTGGCGCGCGGGCATGATCCACGATCAGAATGCGCCCCTTGGCATGGGCGGCGCACATCATGCCTGCGGCCCCGGCACCGATAATTGCTGTGTCTACCTGCATCACGGCCAACTGGCGTGAAATCCCGCAAATGGCAAGCCTTGAGGCTAGCGTTGTGGATGATTTCGCGTTACTGTGTGCGGATCAGACCCCGAAAAGGGGCGTATCGAGGCAGTGTAGTTATCCAAGGCAGGCACCCATGACAGAAATGGTCTATGGCGCAGTTCCGGTTCGCGATGGTGAACCGATCCTTCCCAAATGGTGGCGGACGATCGACAAATGGGCGATGTCCTGTGTGCTCATCCTCTTTGCGGTGGGGCTCTTGCTGGGGCTCGCCGCCTCGCCGCCGCTGGCCGCAAAGAACGGGTTCGAACCCTTCCACTACGTGCAGCGGCAGGCGTTCTTTGGCACATTGGCGCTCCTGACCATGATCGTGACCTCGATGATGTCTCCGGTGCTGGTGCGGCGGCTGGCTGTGCTTGGTTTCATTGTGGCCTTTATCGCGCTGTCTTTACTGCCATTTTTCGGAACGGACTTTGGCAAAGGGGCCGTGCGCTGGTACGGGCTGGGCTTTGCGGCGATCCAGCCCTCCGAGTTTCTGAAACCAGGGTTCGTGATCGTCGCGGCCTGGATGATGGCGGCTTCCTCCGAGTTGAATGGCCCGCCCGGAAAAACATGGTCTTTCGCGCTCTGCATGGCGATTGCGATGATGTTGGTCATGCAGCCCGACTTTGGGCAGGCCTGCCTCATTCTCTTTGCTTGGGGTGTGATGTATTTCGTCGCGGGGGCGCCGATGGCGTTGCTGGTCGGAATGGCGGCACTGGTGGTTTTTGGCGGCACGCTGGCTTATTCCAATTCGGAACACTTCGCCCGCCGTATCGACGGTTTTCTGAATCCCGATATCGACCCACGGACGCAATTGGGGTATGCCACAAATGCTATTCAGGAAGGTGGCTTTTTTGGTGTCGGTGTGGGTGAGGGGCAGGTAAAATGGTCCCTGCCGGACGCGCATACGGACTTCATCATTGCAGTGGCAGCTGAGGAATACGGATTGATCCTGGTGCTGGTCATCATAGCACTTTATGCGACCGTGGTTGTGCGCTCCTTGCTGCGGCTGCTGCGGGAACGCGACCCGTTTATCCGCCTGGCGGGCACCGGGTTGGCTTGTACGCTGGGGGTTCAGGCGATGATCAACATGGGCGTCGCCGTGCGGCTGCTGCCCGCCAAGGGGATGACCCTGCCGTTTGTGAGCTATGGTGGGTCTTCGGTGATTGCCAGCGGGATCGCGGTTGGCATGTTGCTGGCGTTCACCCGCACCCGCCCGCAAGGCGAAATCAGTGATCTTCTGGCACGTGGGCGGGTAAAGTGAGCAAGCAACCTCTTTTATTGATCGCGGCCGGGGGCACAGGCGGGCATATGTTCCCAGCCCAGGCGCTGGCCGAAGCGATGTTGCTGCGGGGATGGCGGGTGAAGCTGTCCACCGACGCGCGCGGTGCGCGCTATACCCAAGGCTTCCCGCACAGCACCGAGATCGAAGAGATCAGCAGCGCCACTTTTGCGCGCGGCGGCCTGCTGGCAAAGGCGATGGTTGCACCGCGTCTGGCCGTGGGGGCGGTTTCGGCGCTTTTTGCCTTCATGCGGGACCGACCATCGGTGGTGGTGGGATTTGGCGGCTATCCGACGATCCCGGCAATGTCGGCGGCTTACCTGATGAAGCTACCGCGGATGATCCACGAGCAGAACGGCATATTGGGGCGTGTAAACAAGATCTTCGCGGCGAAAGTTGATGCGATTGCCTGCGGCACATGGCCCACGGATCTGCCCGATGGGGTCACAGGCTATCACACCGGAAACCCGGTCAGAAGCGCCATCCTGGAACGGGTGGAGGCCGGGTATATCTCGCCCGGCGACTATCCGATGGAGCTTCTGGTCATCGGTGGCAGCCAGGGCGCGGGCATTCTCAGCGATGTGATCCCGCCCGCCATTGCAGGTCTGCCCATGGACATGCTGCGCAACATCCGGGTCAGTCACCAGGCCCGCGACGAAGATCATGAGCGCGTAACGGAATTTTATGCAGAGCAGGGTATCAACGCGGATGTGCAACCGTTCTTTCATGATGTTCCGCGCCGCATGACCGAAGCGCAACTGGTGATCAGCCGTGCAGGGGCCTCTTCCGTCGCCGACCTCTCGGTGATCGGCAGGCCCTCTATTCTGATCCCCTATGCGGCGGCGACCGGCGATCACCAAACCGCAAACGCGCGCGGGCTGGTTGAGGCGGGCGGCGCGATCATGATCCCCGAAAGCCGGTTGAACGTGGATGCCGTGACGGAACAGATCCTCTCGGTGCTGGACAATCCCGAGGGGGCGATGCAAATGGCCCGCTCGGCCGCGCGCTTTGGCAAACCGGATGCAACGGAAGCCTTGGTGGAACTGGTCGAGGGGCTGACAATGAAAAGGCAAGAAGAATGAGTGCAGCAACAAAACTGCCCGGCGACGTTGGGCCCATCCATTTTGTCGGCATCGGCGGTATCGGCATGTCGGGCATCGCCGAGGTGCTGTTGAACCATGGCTATACCGTGCAGGGGTCTGATCTGAAAGCCACGCCGATCACCAAGAGGCTGCAAGAGCTGGGCGCGCATATTTTTGAAGGTCAGCGCGCCGAAAACATCAACAATGCCGAAGTCATCGTGATTTCCAGCGCGATCAAACCCGGCAATGCCGAGCTG
Source organism: uncultured Roseobacter sp. (assembly GCF_947499265.1). Taxonomy (GTDB): domain Bacteria; phylum Pseudomonadota; class Alphaproteobacteria; order Rhodobacterales; family Rhodobacteraceae; genus Roseobacter. The sequence goes on from NZ_CANMNK010000002.1 coordinate 282,172, forward strand.
GACGCGGCCCGCGTGCAGGGCCTGCCCATCGTGCGCCGTGCCGAGATGCTGGCGGAGCTGATGCGGCTGAAATCGAACATTGCGGTGGCGGGCACCCATGGCAAAACCACCACGACGACCATGGTGGCGACGCTGTTGGATGCGGGGGAGTTCGACCCGACGGTCGTGAACGGCGGCATCATCCATGCCTACGGCTCCAACGCGCGGGCGGGTGAGGGCGAGTGGATGGTGGTCGAAGCGGATGAAAGCGACGGCACGTTCAACCGCCTGCCGGCCACCATCGCGATTGTCACCAACATCGATCCCGAGCACATGGAGCACTGGGGGGATTTTGACACACTGCGCCAGGGCTTCCTCGATTTTGTCTCCAATATTCCGTTCTATGGCGTTGCCGTCTGCAACACCGATCATGCGGAGGTGCAGGCGCTGGTGGGCAAGATCACTGACCGCCGCGTGGTGACCTATGGCTTCAATGCTCAGGCTGATGTGCGGGCGGTCAATCTGACCTATAAAAACGGTGTGGCGCATTTCGATGTCGCCCTTCAGGCTGAGGGGATCATGATCGAAGACTGCAGCTTGCCGATGCCTGGGGATCACAACGTCTCCAACGCGCTGTCGGCCATTGCCGTGGCGCGACATCTCGGCATGAAGGGCGATCAAATTCGCACCGCACTTGCCAATTTCGCCGGCGTGAACCGTCGCTTCACGCGCGTGGGCGATGTCGAAGGCGTAACGATCATCGATGATTACGGCCATCACCCGGTGGAGATCACAGCCGTTCTGAAAGCAGCCCGGCAGGCGACGGAGGGTCGGGTGATCGCCGTGCATCAACCGCACCGTTACACGCGGCTGTCTGATCTCTTTGATGAATTCTGCGCCTGTTTCAATGACGCCGATGTGGTCGGCATTGCCGAGGTCTATGCCGCGGGCGAGGACCCGATCGAGGGTGCCAGCCGCGATGATCTGGTGGCCGGGCTCATTCGGCATGGCCATCGTCACGCCCGTGCAGTGGTGGGTGAGGATGATCTTGAACGTCTTGTGCGTGAACAGGCCCGCCCCGGCGATATGGTGGTCTGCCTTGGCGCGGGGACCATCAGTGCCTGGGCCAACGGCCTGCCTGCGCGGCTGCGCAGAGGCGCCGCCTGATGTTGCTTTGGGCCGCAATCCTGTGGGTTTTTGCCTCTGCGGCGGTCGCAATGCTGCCGATGCGTCATCAATATATTCCGGGCGTTGCCTTGCTGATTGCAGCACCCTTGTTGATCCTCTGGATCGGGATGGAGGTTGCATGGTGGGCGGCGGTGCTGGCCCTCTTTGCCTTCATATCCATGTTTCGTAACCCGTTGCGTTTTTTTCTCGCCCGCGCCCGTGGGCAAAGACCGGAGATCCCTGAATGAGCCTCTCGTTGATTTTGGCCGCCTGCTGGGCCGTGGCGGCAAACGTCCTGGCGATGACGCCGAGCAAGGATCACCACTGGCGCAATGCCTATGTCCTGATCGCCATCGGCATTCCCATCGTTGGGTTCGTGACCTGGCAACATGGGCCCTGGATTGGCATGTTGGTATTGGCGGGCGGCATGTCGGTGCTGCGCTGGCCGGTCATTTACCTGGGCCGCTGGATCAAGCGCGTGACCCTGCGATAGGCTTGGCCGATGAGTGACATGCCAGAGGTTCGCGGGCGCCTGACGCCCAATCGTGCATTGAGCGATCTGACGTGGTTGCGCGTGGGCGGACCCGCCGATTGGCTGTTTCAACCGGCTGATCTTGAGGATTTGCGCGATTTTCTGCGCAATCTGCCTGCGGATGTTCCGGTGTTCCCAATGGGTGTCGGATCCAACCTGATTGTGCGCGATGGCGGCTTGCGCGCTGTGGTCATTCGCCTTGGGCGCGGGTTCAACAGCATCGAGATCGATGGCACAGCTGTGATGGCGGGGGCGGCAGCTCTTGATGCGCATGTGGCAAAGAAAGCGGCCGACGCGGGCCTTGATCTGACGTTCCTGCGCACAATCCCGGGCAGCATTGGCGGGGCCGTGCGCATGAATGCGGGCTGTTATGGCAGCTATACGGCGGATGTCCTGATCGAGGCGCAGGCTGTCACACGCAGCGGCGATGTTGTGACCTTGCGTGCTGATGACCTGCAATTCGCCTACCGGCAAAGCCATTTGCCGGCGGGATGGGTGCTCACACAAGCGACGTTTCAGGCGCCACCGGGAGACCCCGCGGAGTTGCACGCGCGCATGGCGGATCAGATCGCCAAACGCGACGCCACGCAGCCAACCAAGGACCGCAGCGCAGGCTCCACGTTCCGCAACCCCGCCGGTTTTTCCTCCACCGGTCAGTTGGATGATGTGCATGATCTCAAAGCCTGGAAGGTTATCGACGACGCAGGATTGCGTGGGGCGCGGCAGGGCGGGGCGCAAATGAGTGAGAAGCATTCGAATTTTCTGATCAACACCGGGGAGGCAACAGCGGCGGACCTGGAAGGATTGGGGGAAGCTGTGCGAAAAAAGGTTTACGCCCAAAGCGGTATCACGCTAGAATGGGAAATCATGCGCGTCGGCGAGCGTTAACGGGGCATTAACCAAACCCTCGCCAGAGTGCAGAAAGAAAATTAGCGGTGAACCGGCGCAAAAGTCGGAGCTAAAAACAAATAATGGACCGAAACGGTCCGGCAAAGAGGCACCAAAGTGGGTCAGTCGAGCAGGACACCCCAGCGTGTGGCGGTATTAATGGGCGGCCCTTCGGCTGAGCGCGAAGTGTCTCTGTCGAGCGGGCAAGCCTGTGCAGCCGCCCTGCGGGGAGAAGGATTTGAAGTGATCGAGGTCGATGCAGGCCGCGATCTCTGCACGGTTCTCGACGATATTTCACCGGATGCGATCCTGAATTGCCTGCATGGGCGGTGGGGTGAGGATGGTTGTGTGCAGGGCCTGCTGGAATGGATGGGGATGCCCTATTCGCATTCCGGCGTATTGTCCTCCGCGCTGGCCCTGGACAAACAACGCAGCAAGGATGCGTTTGTTGCTGCAGGGCTGCCCATTGTCGACAGTGTGATTGTCCCTGCCGAGGACGTGCGCAAGCGGCATGTGATGCCGCCGCCCTATGTGGTCAAGCCCAACAACGAAGGGTCTTCGGTTGGGGTCTATCTGGTGCATGAGGCCAGCAACGGGCCACCGCAGCTCTCCGATGACATGCCTAAGGACGTCATGGTGGAGGCCTTTGCGCCGGGCCGCGAGTTGACCACCACTGTGATCGGGGATCGTGCACTGACCGTGACCGATATCCTGACGGACGGTTGGTACGACTATGATGCAAAATACAAACCGGGCGGCTCGCGCCACGTCGTGCCCGCTGATGTGCCGTCGGAGATCTTCGATCTGTGTATGGATTACGCGTTGCGGGCGCATAAAGCTTTGGCTTGTCGCGGTGTCAGTCGTACCGATTTTCGCTGGGATGAAAGCAAGGGTGCTGACGGGTTGATCCTGCTCGAAACCAACACTCAGCCCGGCATGACCCCGACCTCGCTGACGCCGGAGCAGGCGCAGGCCTGCGGCATGACATTTGGTCAGCTCTGCGCCTGGATGGTGGAGGATGCCTCATGCGATCGCTGATGTCCCGCAGGCCCGCTGCAAGCGACCCGGCACCGTCGCGGTGGGCTTGGCGCATGCAGCGGTTGATGCTGACGCCTGCGTTCTTGCTGATGCTGCGCGCGGGCGTGCCCATGGCGCTGACCTTTCTGGCGGGGGCCTGGTACCTGTCGGACGACGGGCGGCGACAAGCCATTCACGACACTGTCGCCGAGACACGTGCCAGTTTCGAGACACGCCCGGAGTTCATGGTCCAGCTGATGGCCATCGATGGCGGTGACGACGCGCTGGCCGAAGACATCCGCGAAGTGGTGCCGCTCAATTTCCCGGTCAGCTCCTTTGACCTCGATCTCGTCGAAATCCGGAAGACAATCGCAGCGCTTGCACCGGTGAAAACAGTGGGGGTTCGCATCCGTCCGGGCGGTATCCTGCAGGTTGACGTCACCCCACGCAGACCCGTTGCAATCTGGCGCGGACGCAAAGGGCTGATCCTGGTGGATATCACCGGCACGCATCTGGGGACGCTGCCCAAACGCATGGACCGCCCCGATTTGATGGTGATCGCTGGCGAAGGGGCCGAAGCGCAGGTCAAGGAAGCGTTGAGCCTTTACCGGGCCGCGGCCCCCTTGGGCGGGCGGCTGCGTGGCATTGTCCGGATGGGCGCGCGGCGCTGGGACGTCGTGTTGGATCGGGGTCAACGCATCCTGCTGCCCGAAACCGATGCTGTGGAAGCGCTGGAGCGGGTGATTGCGCTGGATGGGGCACAGGACATTCTGGCGCGCGACGTGGTGCGGGTCGATTTGCGGCTGGGCACGCGACCGACCGTACAGATGAGCGAACAGGCCACGGCATTGTGGTGGGACATAAAACAGTTTTCGGGGCAATAGAAACAATGGATTTATACGACAGCCAGCGCCAGATGCGGAACATGCGCAAGGCGGCCATGCAACGCGGCGTGGTGGCCATTCTGGATGTGGGCAGCTCCAAGATTTCCTGTCTGGTGCTGCGGTTCGATGGCACCGGCGATCTCGGGGATGAGGGCGAAATCGGATCCCTGGCCGGGCAGTCCGGGTTTCGGGTCATCGGCGCGGCCACGACGCGGTCCCGCGGGGTCCGGTTCGGCGAGATCTGCGCCATGCAGGAAACCGAACGCGCCATTCGCACCGCCCTTCAGGGCGCTCAGAAAATGGCTGGTATCCGTGTTGATCATGTCATTGCCTGTTTCGCCGGGGCCGAGCCGCGGTCCTACGGTCTGGATGCGCAGATCGCGCTAGAAGGGCAGGCGGTCGATGAACAGGATGTGGCGCGCGTGCTGGCGGCCTGCGATGTGCCGGATTACGGACCGGGCCGCGAAGTGCTGCACGCGCAGCCGGTGAATTTCGCCATCGACCACCGCTCCGGTCTCAGCGATCCGCGCGGGCAGTTGGGCAATGCGCTCTCGGTGGACATGCACATGCTGACCATCGACGGCGCGGCGGTGCAGCATCTGGCGCATTGCATCAAACGCTGTGATCTGGAGCTCGCGGGCATTGCCTCATCGGCCTATGTCAGTGGCATTTCCGCGCTTGTGGAGGATGAGCAGGAATTGGGCGCAGCCTGTATCGATCTCGGCGGCGGGTCCACGGGCGTGTCGATCTTCATCAAGAAACACATGATCTACGCCGATACCGTACGCATGGGCGGCGACCATGTGTCCGGGGATATTTCCATGGGGCTGCAGGTGCCGATGGCGATGGCCGAGCGGATCAAGACCATGCACGGCGGGGTGCATGCCACCGGAATGGACGACCGGGAGATGATCGAGATCGGCGGCGACACCGGCGATTTTGAGCACGACCGCCGGACGGCCAGCCGCGCCGAAGTGATCGGGATCATGCGGCCCAGGGTCGAGGAAATTCTGGAGGAGGTGCGGGCGCGTCTGGATGCGGCTGGTTTCGACCACTTGCCCAGCCAGCAGATCGTTCTGACCGGCGGCGGCAGCCAGATCCCGGGGCTTGATGGTTTGGCCAGCAAAATTCTCGGACAACAGGTGCGGTTGGGGCGCCCCCTGCGGGTACATGGGTTGCCGCAGGCGGCAACTGGTCCAGGATTTGCATCCGTGGTTGGGCTCACGCTCTTTGCGGCGCATCCGCAGGACGAATGGTGGGATTTCGATATTCCGGCTGAGCGTTACCCGAACCGGTCGCTGAAACGCGCCGTCCGCTGGTTTCGCGATAACTGGTAAGACTTTAGCGAATCACGATGACGCGTCGCGTGCGTTGTGATACGATTCCACTAAGGCCCATAAGAGGCCCGAGGCGACCGAGCAGTCGTCCTGAAATTGCTGACCACGACGCGCTAGCGCGGATCAGATGCCCTGCATCTGGCCGAATCCCCTGCGCGTTTTCTAGCGTCTTGATGCGCGATTTGCGCAACATCTTGCCAAAGAACACTCCCTGAAGCGGAGTGAGGCCGGATTTGGGCCATATTTTGTGGCGAAAATGCGTTTTTTGCGTGACGCTGCGGCGCTCAAAGGGTAGTGTCAAGCCGGAATAGGCACAAAAACACCCGCGAATGCGGGGCAGCAGCACAGGCGGATTTTACCATGACCCTTACTCTTTCCATGCCCGGACAGGCAGATCTCAGACCTCGTATCACCGTGTTCGGCGTTGGTGGTGCCGGTGGGAATGCGGTCAACAACATGATCGAGAAGGAGCTCGACGGCGTAGAGTTCGTCGTGGCCAATACCGACGCGCAAGCGCTGCAGCAGGCGAAATCGGACAACCGGGTGCAACTGGGCATCAAGGTCACCGAAGGTCTGGGCGCGGGCGCCCGCGCGACGGTTGGGGCCGCCGCCGCTGAGGAAAGCATTGAACAGATCGTCGACCATCTGGCCGGCGCGCATATGTGTTTCATCACCGCAGGTATGGGCGGCGGCACCGGCACCGGGGCCGCACCGATCATCGCGCAGGCTGCGCGCGAGCTGGGTGTGCTGACCGTTGGTGTCGTGACCAAACCCTTCCAGTTTGAAGGCGCCAAGCGGATGCGTCAGGCCGAAGACGGCGTTGAGGCGCTGCAAAAAGTTGTCGACACGCTGATCATTATTCCAAACCAGAACCTGTTCCGTCTGGCCAATGAAAAAACCACCTTCACCGAAGCCTTCTCCATGGCGGATGACGTGCTTTATCAGGGTGTTAAGGGGGTGACCGACCTGATGGTCCGTCCGGGCCTGATCAACCTCGACTTTGCCGATGTGCGCGCCGTGATGGACGAAATGGGCAAGGCAATGATGGGCACGGGGGAAGATGACGGCGAAGATCGCGCCATCCAGGCCGCCGAGAAGGCCATCGCCAACCCGCTGCTGGACGAGATCAGCCTGCGTGGCGCCAAAGGTGTCCTCATCAACATCACCGGCGGTCATGACCTGACCCTGTTTGAACTGGACGAGGCGGCAAACCGCATTCGTGAGGAAGTGGACCCAGAGGCCAACATCATCGTGGGTTCCACGCTGGATACGGATATGGGGGGCCTGATGCGCGTCAGCGTCGTGGCCACAGGCATCGACGCGACGGATGTGAACACCGAAATGCCCGTACCGCGCCGCTCTTTGTCCCAGCCGCTCAAGCCTGCAGAGGTTGTTGAGGAAGAAACGCCAGCACCGGCAGTGGCCGCCGTGGCCACGATGCCTGAACCTCAGGAAAGCGTGGTCGCCGAAGCAGCGGAAGAGCCCTCGCTCTTTGAATCGCTGGACGTGCACCAGGCCGCTCCCGAGGATACGCGCGACGATGTTTTTGCACATGACACACCCGCGCAGGATGACGACGATCTGCCGCCCCCGGCCTATCAGCCGCAGGTTGCCGCCTTTGAACCCAGCCGTGTTGACACGGATGTCGAGCCCGAAAGCTTTGTCGCACCCCGTGCGCCGACCCCCGGAACACCATCGCCAGAAGCCATGGCGCGGTTGCGGGCGGCTGCGCAAAAAGCAGCGCCACAGCAGTCCGCCCCACGGGAGGTCGCTGAACCTCGCGATGCGGCACAGGGTGATCGCCCCCGCTTCGGGATCAATTCCCTGATCAACCGGATGACCGGACATGCTGAAGGCGGCGCACAGCCTGCGCCGCGCCAGCAACCCCCTGTGCAACAGCGCGCGCATGAACCTGCGCCAATGCCCCAGGAACAGGCGGATCCGGATCAGGAGCGGATCGAAATTCCCGCGTTTTTGCGGCGTCAGGCGAACTAAATACTTCACGAAATTCGAAGAAGGAGCCGCAGAGATGCGGCTCTTTTTTATTTAAAAACAGTAATTTAGGGCGTGGCAGGCGTCTTTGTGCTCAAATGTAACAGATGTGTTTCAGTCGGTTGCAAAGATTGAGTTGAGGCTGGAGCGATCAACCCATAGTTACCATTGCAACCGGGCCAAAGGGCTCGAAGAATGTGGGGCAACCAGTGCAGACGACGATCAAATCACCGATCAGCTTTTCCGGCTGTGGTCTTCATACAGGCCACAAAGCCACCGTGACGATCCGTCCGGCGGGTGCCGAACATGGCATCTGGTTCTCGCGCACGGATATTGCCGTCGGTGATCGCCTGATCCCCGCGCGCTGGGATGCCGTTCTGCGGTCGCCCCTCTGCACAAAAATCGAAAATGGTGCTGGCCTTCAGGTGTCCACCGTTGAGCATATCATGGCGGCGCTGGCCGGCTGTGGCGTGCACAACGCGCTGGTTGAAATCGACGGTCCGGAAGTGCCGATCCTGGATGGATCTGCGGTCCCATTCGTGCGCGGTATCATGCAACGCGGACTGCGGAAGCTCGCAGCACCCGTGCGCGCCTTTGAGGTGTTGAAAACCGTAACGGTCACCGATGGGCTTGCATCTGCAACGCTGGCCCCGGCGGACACGCTGCGGATCGATTTCGAGATTGATTTTGACGACCTGGCGATCGGCCATCAGAAGAAGTCGCTGGTGATGAACAACGGCAGCTTTGCGCGCGAGCTGTGCGACAGCCGTACCTTCTGCCGTCAGGCGGATGTGGATGCGATGCGCGCGAACGGCTTGGCCCTGGGCGGCACACCTGGTGAGAACGCAGTTGTTTTTGACGGTGAGCGGGTCCTGAGCCCCGGCGGTCTGCGCCACAGCGACGAGCCCGTGCGTCACAAGATGCTGGACGCGCTGGGTGACCTGGCGCTTGCCGGGGCGCCGTTGATCGGACATTACACCGGCGTGCGGGCCGGGCACTCCCTGACCAACACGCTTTTGCGCAGCCTCTTTGCAACGCCGGATGCGGTGCGCATGGTGGTCTGTGATCAAAGCACGGCATCGCGGCTGCCGGGCTACGGCCTCGTCTGGGACGAGATCCCCGCGGTCGCATAAGGTCATGTCGCGGCTTGGCGGCAAGAGGCCTCTCATTTTCCCAAGCTTTCTCACCCTCGCGTTCACAAAGGATGCAATGGGCGTTTTGCATGGGAAATTTCTATGCTAGGACCTCTGAGAGTTGACGTGAAATGCAGCTCACAGGGGTACGGAGCAAAGGTGGCAAAGCATGAGTAGGCTTGGGTCGCGCCAGCGGTGGGTAGCTGCGGTGTTGGTATCAACAACATTGGTGGCGTGTGGTGACGGGAATCCCGGGCGCACCACAGGTAATTTCTTTAACCCACAGGAAATTCCGCTTGAAACCTATTCTCCGGAACAGATTTTCGAGCGGGGTGAGTTCGAGCTCACCCGGAGCCGACCCGATGACGCGGCATTCTATTTCGCCGAGATCGAGCGGCTTTATCCCTATTCCGATTGGGCGCGCCGGGCGCTGATCATGCAGGCGTTTTCCTACCACCGCGACCAGGACTACCCCAATAGCCGGTCGGCGGCGCAGCGGTTCATTGATTTCTACCCCGATGATGAAGATGCCGCCTACGCCCAGTATCTTCTGGCGCTGAGCTATTACGATCAGATCGATGAGGTCGGTCGCGATCAGGGTCTGACATTCCAGGCGTTGCAAGCGCTGCGCGAAGTGATCGAACGCTATCCGGACAGCGACTATGCACGCTCCGCCATTTTGAAATTTGATCTCGCCTTTGACCACCTGGCGGGCAAGGAAATGGAGATCGGACGCTACTATCTGCGCCGCGATCATTACACCGCTGCGATCAACCGTTTCCGCGTCGTGGTCGAGGATTTCCAGACCACGTCGCACACCCCGGAAGCGCTGCACCGTCTGGTTGAAGCTTATCTGTCACTCGGTCTGACCGATGAGGCGCGGACCGCCGGGGCGATCCTCGGCTTCAACTACCGATCCACCGATTGGTACGAGGACAGTTTTGCGCTGCTGACCGGGCAGGGGCTCACGCTTGAGGCCGCTGGCGATGGTTGGTTGCGTCAGGTTTACCGCCAAACTGTCAGGGGCGATTGGCTCTGACCCGGCGGGGATAACGGAAAAGGCCAATGCTGCGCGGGCTCGATATCTCCGACATGCTCATCATCGACCGGTTGGAACTCAGCTTCCAGCCGGGGTTGAATGTGCTGACGGGCGAGACCGGCGCGGGCAAATCCATCTTGTTGGACTCTTTGGGGTTTGTGCTCGGCTGGCGCGGTCGCGCGGACCTTGTACGCCAGGGCGCGGCGCAGGGCGAGGTCACCGCGTGGTTTGATCTGGTCGAGGGGCATCCGGCCCATGCCATTCTGAGCGAGGCGGGGCTGCCGGGGGGGGATGAGTTGATCCTGCGCCGCATCAACACGGTTGATGGCCGGAAAACCGCCTGGATCAACGACCGGCGGTGTTCCGGAGAGGTGCTGCGGCGGCTGTCGGAAACGCTGGTGGAACTGCATGGCCAACATGATGACCGCGGGCTGCTTAACCCGCGCGGACACCGGCTGATCCTGGATGACTTCGCCGGGCTGGACAAAGCCAAGGCAAAGTGCCGCGCCGCTTGGACCGAAAAAGGCAAGGCCGCCAAGGCATTGGCCGCGGCGGAGGCGGCAATGGCGATGATCCGGGAGGAGGAGGACTTCCTGCGCCACGCGGTTGCCGAACTGGATGCGCTGAGCCCGGAACCCGGCGAAGAGGCCACATTGGATACGCAGCGCCGGGCGATGCAAAACGCCGAGAAAATCCGCAGCGATGTGGTGCGTGCGCATGAAATACTGAGCGGGCAGGGCGCCGAAGCGGCGCTCAGTGACGCGCTGCGCTGGCTCGATGGCGCAGCTGAACAGGCGGAGGGGGCGCTCGAAGCGCCCATGGCCGCGCTGTCACGGGCGCTTGTCGAGCTGGATGATGCGACGGCGGGCATTTCCGCGGCGATCGAGGGGTTGTCGTTCAACCCCATAGAGTTGGAAGATACCGAAGAACGCCTCTTTGCCATCCGCGCCCTGGCGCGCAAACATGAGGTGCTGGCAGACGATCTTGCCGCTTTTGCCGATACCCTGCGCGGCAAATTGGCGGCCCTCGACGCCGGGGATGCGGATCTAGCGCAATTGGGCCGGGATCTGGCGGCGGCAGAAGCCGCCTATGACGCCGAGGCGGCACACTTGACCAGCGCACGCCAAAAAGCAGCCAAAGCACTGGACGAGGCTGTCACCGCAGAACTCGCGCCGCTCAAGATGGAGCGCGCGGTTTTTGAGACGCAAATCACCGCGGATGCACCCGGCCCGGAAGGCGCCGATGCCGTGGCCTTCACCGTGGCGACAAACCCCGGCGCGCCCTCGGGACCTCTGAACAAGATCGCCTCCGGTGGCGAACTGAGCAGATTTTTACTGGCGCTGAAGGTTTGTTTGACCAAGGGGCAAAGCGGGCTGACCATGATCTTTGATGAAATCGACCGCGGCGTAGGCGGCGCGACCGCAGATGCGGTGGGGCGCCGCTTGGCGACGCTGGCCAGTGACGGGCAGGTTCTGGTGGTGACGCATTCGCCGCAGGTGGCCGCCCTGGGCGCGCATCACTGGCGCGTGGAAAAACGCGTGGCCGCCGGCATGACGACCTCCACCGTGACGCCCCTGCCGACACCGGAGCGGGTGGATGAGATCGCGCGCATGCTCTCGGGGGACACGATTACAGAAGAGGCGCGGGGTGCTGCGCGCGCGCTTCTGGCCGGGTAGGACCACCAAGGGGCTTTCCACACATCACCGGGTGGCCTAGACAGGAAGCAGCCAGAGTAAAGTTGATGTCCAGCCCAAAGCGATCCATCCTGTCCCAGCAGCTTGATATAGCGCTGACCACCTGTCGGGATGGATTGCGGGTGATACGCCACCGCGGTCCCAATCAGATCCAGTTCTGGTTCATCGCCCTGGCCATCGGGATTGCGGCTGGCTTTGCTGCGCTGTTTTTCCGCAAGGGCGTCAATGCGCTGCAGACCTATCTTTATGGCACCGAGGACGTGCGTCTGCTGCATAGTTTTGCGGAATCGCTGCCCTGGTATCTGATCCTGATCATCCCGATCTGTGGCGGACTGGTGGTGGGGCTGATCCTGCATTTCTTTACACCCGACGGGCGCGCACGGTCTGTGGCGGATGTAATCCACGGCGCGGCCATGAATGACGGGCGCGTGGAGACGCGTGCAGGTCTCGCCTCGGCGCTGGCTTCGATGATCACGCTGGGCACGGGCGGATCGACCGGCCGTGAGGGACCGGTGGTGCACCTGGCCGCCGTGATTTCCACCTGGGTGAGCCGCCGCATGCACGCGGACGGGATCACCGGGCGTGATTTGCTGGGCTGTGCCGTGGCCGCCGCCGTATCGGCCAGCTTCAACGCGCCGATTGCCGGGGCGCTCTTTGCGCTGGAGGTGGTGCTGCGCCATTTTGCCGTGCATGCCTTTGCGCCCATCGTGATCGCCAGTGCCGCTGGCACGGTGATCAACCGTTTGGAATTTGGCGATGTTACGGAGTTTGCGCTCTCGACCACGGGGGCCGTGCAATTCTATCAGGAAATGCCAGCCTATCTGATACTGGGCCTTGTCTCCGGTCTGATTGCGGTGGCGCTCATGAAGGGGATTTTCTGGGCGGAAGACCTTGGCACTCTGGTGCAGAACAAGATCAGGCTGCCGGGGTATCTGCGCCCCGCCCTTGCCGGGGTGATGCTGGGGGGGCTGGCGATCTATTTCCCCCACATCATCGGCGTGGGTTATGAGACCACCTCGCTGGCGCTGACCGGGCAGCTGGCGCTGTGGAACGCCATCGTTTTTGCCATCCTCAAGGCGGTCGCGGTGGCGATCACCATGGCGGGCCGTATGGGTGGCGGTATCTTCTCGCCGTCGCTGATGATTGGCGCGCTCTCCGGTCTCAGCTTCGGGCTGATTGCCACAAGCGTCTTTCCGGATGTCTCCAGCTCGGTCACGCTCTACGCGCTGACCGGCATGGGCGCTGTGGCCGCCGCTGTGCTCGGCGCACCGATTTCAACAACGCTCATCGTGTTTGAGCTGACGGGTGACTGGCAGACGGGGCTTGCCGTGATGGTCGCCGTCTCCATTTCCACGGCTCTGGCGTCACGGTTGGTGGACCGCAGCTTCTTCCTCACCCAGCTGGAGCGGCGTGACATCCACCTTGCCGCCGGGCCGCAGGCCTATCTGCTGGCGATGTTCCGCGTCGGCTCCGTGATGCGCGCCATGGATGATCCACGCGCGGCGACCGAGGAGGAGTGCTGGGAAATGATCGGCGATGGTGTCTACATCGACAGCAACGCAACGCTGGAAGCTGCTATGCCGATCTTTGAAACCGGCGTCCGGTTCATCCCGGTCGTGACCCTCAGCGCCGACGCGTCGCCGCCCGAATTACACGGCGCGCTTTTCCACGTGGATGCGTTAAAAGTCTACAATCGTGCATTGGCCGCCACCGCCGCCGAAGAGCATTCCTGATCAGATCTGCTCCACCGTCACATCGCCATTGGTGTAAAAGGCCAGATGGTCCTTGATCCGCGCCACACCTTCCTTGGGTGTCTCGTAAGACCACACAACGTCCGACAGCGTCGTGCTTTTTGTCACCACCGAAAAATAGCTGGCGTCGCCCTTGTGCGGGCAATGGGTGGATTTTTCGGTGCGATCCAGAAAGGCCATGGCGATGTCATCACGCGGGAAATAAATCACCGAAGGGTAGTCGCCCTCGACCAGTTCCAACGCATTGGCACTTTCGCCCAGAACCGCGCCACCTGCGCGCACACTCCAGGTGCCTTCAGCTTTGCGGATGGTGATATGGTCGGCCATAGACGCGTCTCCCCCTGATCGTCAAACTGTACCTGCGCTCGCTTGGTAACACCCTCATGACATCCGCAGGGGCCTCAGATCGGCGCAGTTGCCGCATCCAACCATGTTTTTGCAGCGGGCGATAGCCGGGGGGCGATCTTTTCTGCAACCTCAGCGTGATAGCTGTTCAGCCAGTCGCGTTCCGCCGCGGTCAGCATCTCCGCGACAATCAACCGCCGGTCGATGGGCGCGAAGGTCAGTGTCCGCCAGTTCAGCATCTTGCGATGACTGTCGCCGCCCGGCAGGTCGGGTGCTTCCTGCGCCACGATCAGGTTTTCGATGCGGATGCCAAACGCCCCCTCGCGGTAGTATCCCGGCTCATTGGACAGGATCATGCCAGCCTCAAAGGGCACATGGCTGGTTCGGGCGAGCCGTTGCGGACCTTCGTGCACGCTCAGATAAGCGCCGACCCCATGACCCAACCCGTGATCAAAGTCCTGGCCCGCCAGCCACAGCGGCATCCGGCCAATGGCCTCGATGTCGCGCCCGGCAAGACCTTCCGGCCAGCGCAAGCGGCTCATGGCGATCATACCCTGCAGCACACGGGTAAAGGCTTCCATGGCCTCACGCGGCGGCGTGCCAATGGGGATCGTGCGGGTGATATCCGTGGTGCCATCCAGATACTGGCCACCGCTGTCGAGCACGATCAGCTGGCCGTCTTCCAGCTCACTGTCGGTCTCTTCGGTCACGCGGTAATGCATGATCGCACCATTGGGGCCGGTTCCGGCGATGGTCTCAAAGCTGATGTCCTGCAGCGCGTTGTCATTGCGCCGAAAGGTCTCCAGCCGGGTCACAACTTCCGTTTCACGCAAACTACCCACCGGTTGCGCATCAAGCCAGGCCAGCAGCTCGACAATCGCCGCCCCATCGCGCAGGTGCGCCGCCGCGCTGCCTTCGATTTCGGCGGCGTTTTTGCGCGCTTTCGGCATGGCGCAGGGGTCCCCGGCAAAGGCCGCGCACTCCCCCAGACGTTCCGACAGGATGAAAGGCACCGTGCCCCTGTCAACCCGCACCGGACCCTCCAACGCGGCCACGGCGTCCAGCAGGTGGTCGGGCGCATGCTGCCTGACATCAGGGCCGAGGTGATCCCCCAGCTCCACCAGTTTCTCCGCCGCCATGAACAGATCCAGCGACCCGTCATCGTGCAGAATGGCAAAGCCCTGTGCGATTGGATTGCGTGGAATATCGGCGCCCCGGATGTTCAGCAGCCAGCATACCGAATCCGGCAGGGTAATCACCGCCGCCTTGTGCCCGTCGTCGCGCAGCTCCGCCGCAAGGCGCGCGCGTTTGGCGTCATGGCTTTCACCCGCAAATTCGAGGGGGTGGATTTTCGCATGCGCCAGGGCCGGCGCAGGTTGATCCTCCCAGATACGATCCACCAGATTTGCATGCGCGCGCATGGATATGCCCGATGTCTCCAGCGTCTTTTCAAGCGTTTCAATCTGCCCCGCACTGTGCAGCCAGGGATCAAACCCCACGACACCGCCATTGGGCAGCTGTTCAGTCAACCATGATCCAAGCGAAACATCAGGCCAGGGCACCGGTGTGTAGTCTTCCGCGACCTGCGCCTTGACCTGGGTTCGGTACCGCCCGTCGATAAAAACGCCCGCGATCCCCGTCAGCGCGGCACAGAACCCGGCGGAGCCCGTGAACCCGGTGAGCCAGGCCAGACGCTCATCGCGAGGGGCAACATATTCTCCCTGATGCGCATCGGCGCGCGGGATCAGAAACCCATCCAGCCCGTCGCGCGCCATTTCATCGCGCAGCGCTGCCAGACGGGGTGGCCCCTGTTCGGGCCGCGCGGTCACCTCAAAGGTCTGAAACATGCCACTCCCCCTGATTTCTTCTGGCCAAAAATATCCCCCGCGGAGCGTCCCGCCGCATCAGCTTGCGCGTTTGATGCCCATGATACGCGCCCGCGCGCGGGGATCGCTGTCAAAAAGCGCCGCCAGCTGTTCGGTCATCGCACCCGCCAGTTGATCCACATCCGTAATGGTCACCGCGCGGTCGTAATAGCGCGTCACATCATGGCCAATGCCGATGGCCAGCAGCTCAACCGCGCGGCGTTTCTCGACCATGGCGATCACATCCCGCAGGTGTTTCTCTAGGTAATTCGCCGGGTTCACCGACAGCGTGCTGTCATCCACCGGCGCACCGTCGGAAATCACCATCAGGATCTTGCGCGCCTCATGCCGCATCAGCATACGGCGGTGCGCCCATTCCAGCGCCTCACCGTCGATGTTCTCTTTCAACAGCCCTTCTTTCATCATCAGACCCAGGTTGGGCCGGGTCCGCCGCCAGGGCGCATCAGCTGATTTATAGATGATGTGGCGCAGGTCGTTGAGACGCCCGGGTTGCTGCGGACGGCCCTCACCCAGCCAGGCTTCCCGCGCTTGCCCGCCTTTCCACGCCCGCGTGGTAAAACCCAGGATTTCAACCTTCACATTGCAGCGCTCCAGCGTGCGGGCCAGAACATCCGCGCAGATCGCCGCAATTGAAATCGGCCGCCCGCGCATGGAGCCGGAGTTGTCCAGCAGCAGCGTCACAACCGTATCGCGGAATTCGGTGTCTTTTTCGACCTTGAACGACAATGGCGTGGTGGGGTTAGCCACCACCCGCGCCAGACGCCCGGCATCCAGCATGCCTTCTTCCAGATCGAACTCCCAGGACCGGTTCTGCTGCGCCTGCAAGCGGCGTTGCAGCTTGTTGGCAAGGCGACTGACCGCGCCCTTCAGCGGTTCAAGCTGTTGATCGAGGTAGGCGCGCAGGCGTTCCAGCTCGATGGGATCGGCCAGATCTTCGGCACCGATTTCCTCATCATGATCATTCATGTAGACCAGATAATCCGGGTCTGCTTCGGAGGCAGGCGGTGGGGCAGGCGGCTCCATAGGCGCCTCGCCATCGGGCATCTCGGCCTCTTCACCCATCTCCTGATCTGCCATGTCATCCATGGAGACCTGCGCCTGTGCGGCGTCCTGCTGCTCTTCTTGCGATTGCTCGGGCGAGGCATCCGCCTCTTCGTCGTCTTGATCATCCTGACCTGTGCTGTCGGGATCGGACTCCTCCTCCGCGCCTTCTTCGGCTTCGTCTTCCTGATCCTCGTCAATCTGATCGGGGTCGTCGCCCAGCTGATCGCCATATCCCAGATCGGAAATCAACTGACGGGCAAATTTGGCAAAGGCCGCCTGATCGCTCAGCGTCTCATCCAGGTTTTCCAGCGTCCCGCCGCATTGCTCCTCAATGAAACCACGCCACAATTCCATCACGTTCTGCGCACCAGACGGCAGCTCCCGCCCCGTGGCCAAGTGCCGGATCAGATAGCCCGCCGCTGTGGCCAGGGGCGCATCCGCTGCTTGCGTGACCTGATCATAGCCCTTGCGCATCGCCTCATGCGCGATCTTGGCATCAATATTGCCAGCGGTGCCCGGCATGTCGCGTGCACCCATGGCTTCGCAGCGCGCCGTTTCCATCGCCTCATAGAGGTCTTTCGCCATCTCCCCCTGCGGCTCATAGCGCGCATGGGTCTGACCATTGTGATAGCGCCGGTTCAGTGCCAGCGCATCCGCCGTGCCGCGTGCCAGCATCACCTCGTCCCGCGTCATCCGGCGGCTGACTTGGGGCAAGCGCATTGCGTCGCCCGACATGCCGGCAGGGTCCACCGAATAGGAAACGGTCAACTCCGGATCATGGGCCATGACCTTGGTCGCTTCTGACAGCGCCTTTTTGAACGCATCAGCCGGGTTGTCTGACGGTTTGCTCATCGCTCTTTGCCTTTCGTCCCTTGCGGCAGGGTCGCGTCCCCCGTGGCCAGATCGGCCAGCAGGGCAACATGCACATCCAACGCATCAATCACTCTATACCCCGGATCATGCCCGTCAAAGGCCAAACCCAGATCGGTCCCGGCGAGCACGATGGCCTCCGCACCCTGATCTTCGACCATGAGACGCCCGGCTTCGAAAAATAACGCGCGATCCTCTTCGGTGCAGGTGCCACGCAGGGCCATATCAAGATAGATGCGCGCCACCCGATCCATGTTCTCCGCAGGAGCGAGTGCTTGCGTGGTCTGCAATTGACCGTAAAGGCGCGTGCGCATGACAACTTCGGTGCCCAACAGCCCGACAGTCTTCAGTCCCTGCGCAGCGAAGTAGGCGTCCAAGGGGGTGACGCCGCTGATCAGCGGCAGAGGGCTGATCGCCTCGGTTTCCGCGTAACAAAAATGGCCGCCCAAGGACGTGATCGCTGCGCAATCAGCGCCCGCAGCTTGCAAGCGCCCGATGAGCTCCGCATAGATCTGCGCCTGTGCCGCGCGGTTATCTGCCAGATTGTTGGCCACCAGCTCATCCGAGCTTGCCTGCACAATCGTCAGTTCAAGCTTTTTCCCGCGTTCCCGCATCAGCGCCGTCAGCCGCTGATAGTAAACCACCGTGGCTGCCGGGCCGATACCGCCGATCAACCCGATGTGCATGGACCTATCCTAAGCTCACGCTGGCAGCGCTCTCTGGCAATTCTTCGTCAAAGAGGCGCTGGTAGAATTCTGCCACGGTCTGACGCTCCAACTCGTCACACTTGTTGAGGAAGCTGAGGCGGAAAGCATAGCCGACATTGCGGAAAATTTCAGCGTTTTGTGCCCAGGCAATCACCGTCCGGGGTGACATCACCGTGGAGAGATCGCCGTTCATGAAGGCCGTGCGCGTCAGGTCCGCAACCGTGACCATCTGCTTGACGATCTTGCGGCCTTTTTCGGTATTGTAATGCGGGTTCTTGCTCAGCACGATCGCCGTCTCCGCATCAATGCTGAGGTAGTTCAGCGTTGCCACCAGCGACCAGCGGTCCATCTGACCCTGGTTGATCTGCTGTGTGCCGTGATAGAGGCCGGTGGTATCGCCGAGGCCAACGGTATTGGCCGTTGCAAAGAGGCGGAAATAGGGGTGCGGCTCAATCACCTGGTTCTGATCGAGCAGCGTCAGCTTGCCGTCCACTTCCAGCACCCGCTGGATCACGAACATCACGTCCGCGCGACCCGCGTCATATTCATCAAAGACAATCGCGGTC
This sequence comes from uncultured Roseobacter sp., assembly GCF_947499265.1. GTDB lineage: Bacteria > Pseudomonadota > Alphaproteobacteria > Rhodobacterales > Rhodobacteraceae > Roseobacter. The sequence goes on from NZ_CANMNK010000002.1 coordinate 301,003, forward strand.
GGATTGCGCAGGGCCCAGGGCAGGATACCTTCTTGAAAATCAGTAACCTGCTTGCCGTCCTTCAACTTGATCGCGTCCTTGCCAATGAGGTCGATCCGGCTGATGTGACTGTCGAGGTTCACCCGCACGGCCGGCCAGTTGAGGCGGCTTGCAACCTGTTCGATGTGCGTCGATTTGCCCGTGCCGTGATAGCCCTGGATCATCACCCGGCGGTTGTGCTGGAAACCGGCAAGAATCGCCAGCGTCGTGTCGGGGTCGAATTTATAGGTGCTGTCGACTTCCGGCACCCGGTCACTGCGATCTGAGAACCCCTTGACCACCATATCGGTATCAATGCCAAAGACGTCGCGGACGTGGATCTCTTCGGTGGGCTTTGTGTTGATGTCCAGTGCGCCGTCGGCCATGAGGTTTCACCCTTATAGAAAGAACAAGAATTCGGAGCCGGTCAGGCCCGGCTCATCTGGTGCAACATATATCGGGCATGTGCAAGGGGAAGGGGCGTGCCAGTTGGCGCAAATCGGTAGCGCCATCAATCCTTGAAGTTGCGGCTGCCCTTGATTTGATCCCAGGCCCAGACAACCTCCTGCAACTGCTCTTCCTGGCTGCGGTCACCGCCGTTCATATCCGGGTGCAGGACTTTGATCAGCGCCTTATACGCCTTGCGAACCTCCGGCTTGGTCCAGGTGTCCTTGGCTTCCAGAATTTCGAGCGCCCGGCGCTCGGTGGGCGGCAGGCGACGACCCGCTTGTGCACCGCGTCCGGGGTTTTGCGTGGCATTGGCGCCCAGCACCTGATGCGGGTCTTCGATGCCCAGCCGTGCCCAGGCGCGCGCCTCCGGATCGCCCATCGGTTTGGTATTGCGTTCCCAAACCTTGTCCTTGGACATCTGCGCGTTCAATTCGGCCTCGGTGGTGCCATCAAAGAAATTCCACTTCAGATTATATTCCCGCACGTGCGCCTGACAGAACCAGAAAAAATCATCCAGAACGTCCGGCGCCTTTGGCGCGCGGTACTTGCCCGGCTCGTTGCATCCCTCATGATCGCAGATGCGTGTCGACGTCTCGGAGGCGCCGGACATGCCACGCCGACCGCGTGGGTTTTTCTTCTTGGAAGAAGAGACGGACATATCGAATCCGAAAGGATCTTGTTTTGGCATATTGGCACCTATACGAGTCGAGGCCGCTTAGTTTAGACTGCACACCGAAAGAGTGAAGGGGTCGGGCGAAAAAAATGTCGAAACGACAAGAGATTGAGGATCGGTTGCGCGAAGCTTTTGCACCGCGCGAACTGGAAGTGGTGGATGACAGCGAAAGCCATCGTGGCCATGCAGGATATCCCGAGGGGGGTGAAAGTCACTTTAACGTGGCGATCCGTGCCGAGCAGTTCAAGAGCATGAACAGACTGGCGCGGCACCGGGCGGTGCATGCAGCGCTCGGGCCCAAGCTGATCTCAGAGATCCACGCGCTTGCGCTTGACGTGGATGTTTAGCAGCACGGGCTAGTCTTCTGTTTTTTCGGGATTTCTGCTGGCCGCGAGTTGTTTCAGTGAATTCGTCATGCCTGCCACGTCACTGGGCTCCTCAACGCCATTGTCGCTGAGCATTCGGGTAGCGCCTTCGCTTTGCGAGGCATCGTCATCGGGTGTTTTGGGCGGAACAATGACCGGTTCCTTGCGGATTGGATCGGTCTCTTCCGCCGCTTCCTCCGCGTCTTCCAGGGGCTGGGATGCGATTTCCGCGACCTGCTTGCGAAACACCAGAACGTTGCGCCAGGAGGTCGTTGATGAGGTCAAACCGGAGCGCTCAACCGAGGGCAACGTTTCCGCGCGCTGATATTCCCAGCCCTCTGCCGCCATTTGGTTCATGACCTCTTCGAGCGCGTGAGAAAACCGGTCCTCGGGTGTCTTGATCCCCTTCGCCTTGACGCCGCGATTGGGGGCGGTGATCACCCGGTATTCGAACTGTGGCATAATGCCTCTCCAAACTTGTGACGTGTTTTATAGCAAGCTCGACAGCATGCGCCAATTGACCGGATGCCGTCAGGCCAGCACCCGGGGTGCGGGGTCACCCCTTGAGCTTCTGTGCCACCAGCTGGTTGACCGCCTTGGGGTTGGCTTTACCGCCCGTGGCTTTCATCACCTGTCCAACAAACCAACCCGCCAGTTTCGGGTTTTCCTGCGCCTTGGCGACCTGCTCGGGGTTGGCGGCGATGATCTCATCGACCGCAGCCTCAATCGCACCGGTATCGGTAACCTGCTTCATGCCACGCGCCTCGACGATCTCCGCAGGGTCGCCGCCTTCGGTGTAGACGATCTCAAAAAGATCCTTCGCGATCTTACCCGAAATCGCATCAGAGGCGATCAGGTCAATCACGCCGCCCAATTGCGCAGGGGTCACGGGGCTTTCAGTGATGTCCTTGTCGTCCTTTTTCAGCCGTCCAAAGAGTTCGTTGATCACCCAGTTCGCCGCCATCTTGCCGTCACGGCCCGCCGCCACGGCTTCGAAGTAGCCCGCCGACTCCAGATCGGCGGTCAGCACCGAAGCATCATAATCGCTCAGCCCGAAATCGCCGATAAAACGGGCCTTCTTGGCGTCGGGCAGTTCGGGCAGGGTGGCACCGATATCATCGACCCAGGCCTGTTCAATCACCAGCGGCAGCAGATCGGGATCGGGGAAATAGCGGTAATCATGCGCCTCTTCCTTGGAACGCATGGAGCGGGTTTCGTTTTTGTCTGGATCATAAAGCCGCGTTTCCTGATCAACGGACCCGCCTGCCTCAACAATCGCAATCTGGCGCCGGGCCTCGATATCGATGGCGGCCTGAATGAACCGCATGGAGTTCATGTTCTTGATCTCGCAGCGGGTGCCAAGGTGCGAGAAATCCTGTGTCGCCTGGTATTTCTCATAATCGCCCGGTCGGCAGATCGACACGTTCACATCTGCGCGCATCGACCCCGACTGCATATTGCCGTCACAGGTGCCCAGATAGCGCAGGATCTGGCGCAGCTTGCCTAAATAAGCGGCGGCTTCCTCGGGGCCACGAATATCGGGGCGCGAGACAATTTCCATCAGCGCCACGCCGGTACGGTTCAGGTCCACAAAGGACATGTTCGGGTCCATGTCGTGGATCGATTTGCCCGCGTCCTGTTCGAGGTGAATGCGCTCGACGCGCACCAGCCGTGCCGTGCCGTCGCCCATTTCCACCAGCACTTCGCCCTCGCCGACGATGGGGTGGTAGAGCTGGCTGATCTGATACCCCTGCGGCAGATCCGGGTAGAAATAGTTCTTGCGGTCAAAGGCGCTTTGCAAATGGATCTCGGCCTTGAGGCCCAGGCCCGTGCGCACCGCCTGTTCCACGCAGAATTCGTTGATCGTCGGCAGCATGCCCGGCATCGCGGCGTCGACGAAGGACACGTTGTTGTTGGGCTCGGCGCCGAATTTCGTGGAGGCTGCGGAAAAAAGCTTCGCGTTGGAGGTGACCTGCGCATGCACCTCCATGCCGATCACCAGTTCCCAGTCATGTTTGGCGCCTGCAATGGTCTTGGGTTTCGGCGTTTCAAAGGTCAAGTCAAGCATTGCGGTCCCTCGTCAGGCAGGTCTGATCGTGCCAGAGGTCTTAGGCCAGTGTGCGGAGTGCTGCAAGCCCCCGCACCGCCCGTTCAGTTGCTTGTGGGCAGGTCGCGCCAATGAATTTCGAATGTGCCCTCGCGCTGGTCGGGCAAGGACGCACGCCGCATCATCCGACCCTCTGCCACGAAATTATTGTTGATGCGCACAACGATCAGACACCAGAACGGTTTTGCCAAATCCACGGTCACGATGTTCAACGGATTGTTCGGCGCAAGCGTGATGATCTGCGCCGGTTCATTGTCCGCGTTGCACATCAATCTGCTTTCAGATGGCAGATCAAAGGCAAGCGCGGCATGGACCTTTGCAATGTCTTCATAGATGGGCAGGTGATCCCCTGTGAGCGTGAAATAGGCTCGGGCACATTGCAACATACGCATGTGCAGCGTGTGCAGGCGCGCGCGCGGGTCTTCGGACGGTGCGGCACAGGGAGGATTGGCGGGCAGCTGCGCGTTGCGGTGCCAGTCGATCCAGTCGCCTGTATCCCAATGGGTTGCGTCGGTGGGTATCTCGCCCATGATGCGTCCTTTCTTCTCGTCTAGCTCGGTTCTGCCACGGGACCATCCGCGGTGAAAATGATGCGATGCCCGGAGGCGATTTCGCGTTTGAAGAGATCCGCAATGATGCGCAGCGCTTCTTTCTGTCCGGCCAGGGCAAAACCCCGGGCGGATTTTACGGTGAGGTTGTTGTCAAAACCAACTGCCGCATGCGCCCAGATCATTGGGTGCAATTCGGTCATATGGTTGCGGACAATCCCGCCCGCGCAGGCGGCGATGCGGGCGCGGGTCTGGTCGGCCGTGTCACACCCGGTCAAATTGCCGCCGATGGTATGGGCGCAATAGGCCGCGAGCAGATTGACCATATGCTGGTTCGGGGTGCGGGCGAGGATGTCGTGCAGACCTTCGACAAAGAATTCCAGATCGAGGTTGGCGCAGGCGACGTCGTCGCCGGACAGCGCGTCGAACATCACCCAGGTATAGGCGCCAGCGCCCCAAACGTCCTGCGTCCGGGCCGCTGTTCTGCGGGCTTCGAGCTCAAGCTTTTGATAGCTGCCGAACCAGCGTGGTGACAGGAAGTTGCCCATGGCGCGCATCGGGCCGGGATTGCCCGGGGCCAGATCGATGAGCGCCTCGTAGTCGGCGGCGAGCCGGTCGCTTTGGTCGTATCCCACGCCGTGCAACGCGCATTTCGCCGCCGCCAATGTGGGGGATTGCGTTTCAGCCACGGAAAACCGGGCAAGGATATCGCGGGCACGGTCAAAATGCGCCTCAAAGGCGTCCCGGTTGCGCCGCGGCACCTGACTGTCCCAACCGGTGCCGCGCCAGGCCCAGGCGATGTCCATATGCGCATGGGCCACCACCGTGGACAGGAGCATATCATTGCCCGCTTCCGCCAGCACTTCCTCGAGCGCTTCGATCCCGCGCAGCATGGGTGCGCCGCGGGCCGGACGCCCGTCAAAAAGCGCATGTTCTACGGCCAGCACCACGTCGGAGCGCGCGCCATAGCTCAGCAAATCGGCTACTGGCATGGCGCTCGGGGTCGCACGCCGGGCATCTTCGGCCAGCCGGATATCCTCGACCAATTCGGTCCAGCGGTCCTGACGCGCCAGGAACTGTCCACGCATCTGATGCGTGTCGCGCGCAGTTTCTTCCGCGGTAGGATTGGGGCAGGCGATCATCAGCGCTCCTTCAGGGCGTACACTTGGCGGGTGCGCGGCGTGAGGGGAGGTCTCATCGGAGAATTTTGCCGCCCTACGGACGCTCCGGCGAAACGGCGCCAACGAACCTTTGGCAACACGGTACAGCAGTGACATTTACAAATTCCAACTTCGGTAACAGATTTAAACATTGCGGTTCTTTTGGGCTGAATAAAGGCGGTCGCGCGGAGATATCGCGTTGATTGGAAGCGGTGAAGGAGACAATTGTTCGCAGTTGTTCAGAAACCGACAACGATCTTTTAAGGCGCCTTTGGGGCGTGCGCGGGTTTTGGTCGGTCTGCGCCCGGGTGGACACAAGAGGCTTGAAAAGACAAAAGTTTTTGGCGCATAGATGCGGGATGAAAGCCCTCATGCGCCTTGTGATATGTGTGATTTGCCTGCCTTTGAGCGTGGCCGCAAAAGATCCCGACCCCGGTGACCAATCCGCGCCGCTGCCGCAGATGCGGTGGAGCCATATGCCCAATCAGCACCTGTGGAACGAAGCCGCCCTGGCGGCCCTGCGCGCGCACGGGCAACCGCTGACATCCATGGTACCTGCCGATATTGCGCAGTGGTGCCCCTATTATGAGGCGGCGGATCAGACCGGGCGGCAGGCCTTTTGGGTCGGGTTCATGTCGGCGCTGGCGAAACACGAGAGCACATACAAGCCGCGCGCGGTGGGCGGCGGCGGCAAATGGTTCGGTCTGCTCCAGATCGCGCCCGCCACGGCGCGGGGCTATGAATGCCGTGCAGGATCCGGCGAGGCGTTGAAGAACGGCGGTGACAACCTGAGCTGTGCGATCCGGATCATGGCGGTGACCGTGCCGCGCGATGGCGTGATCTTTGCCCGGGAGCCCCGCTGGAGCGGCGTTGCAGCCGATTGGGGCCCGATGCGCAGCCCAACCAAGCGGCGCGACATCGCGGGCTGGTTGCAGCAACAACCCTATTGTCAGGCTCCCGTGGAACCGGTGCGACAACGCCGGCGGTATTCATCCGAGGAACGCTAGGCGACCCGGCATCAGCCGATCAGCGAGAAGTGATGCCGTTCGGTGCGGATGCCGATGGCGTGCAGTGCGTCTTCCAGCGCCTGATGCGGCGGGGTGGCTTCATAGGGCAGCCTGATCTTGCGCCCGGTTTCCAAGACCGCCGTCGCGCGCACGGAGAAGTCCAACCTCGTATCAAGCCGCATGTGGTCGACTTCAGACCAGGGCAGCATGCCCGTGCGGTTGCCGCTGAACCAGCTGATCTGCTGGTCGTCAAATGTGAGACCCGCGCCCGGGTTGGCGTAAAGATCCCAGAGCGCGGGCAGGGTAAAAAGGGCGATGATGCCCATCAGCCAGGGCGCGGCATCCACCCAGATGATGGCCAGCAAGAGCACCGCCCAGACGGCAAGAACCGCCCAGAGCGTCGCCCGGTTGCGCCCGTCACGCCGGAAGCTGAAGGGCTCATCGGCCACCGGTGACGTCCAGCGTCGATCCGGTGACATAGCTCGCATCATCCGACAGCAGCCAGACCACCGCCTGCGCCACTTCTTCGGCGGAGCCTTTGCGTTTCATCGGCACCATATGCGCGAGCTTGTCGGCGCGGCCCGGCTCCCCGCCCTTGGCGTGCAATTCGGTTTCAATCAGGCCGGGGCGCACGGCCATGACGCGGATGTTATCCGCTGCAACCTCGTCTGATAAGCCTTTGGTAAAGCAATCAATTGCTGCTTTGGAGGCTGCGTAGTCCACATATTGATTGCCAGATCCCAACCGCGCCGCCGCCGAGGAGATATTGACGATCACCCCGCCTGCGCCGCGGGTCTGCATGCGGATCACCGCCTCTTTTGCCACCAGAATGGCGCCGATCACATTGATATCAAACATGCGGCGTAATCTTGCGTGGTCGATATCGGTCACTTTCGCGGTCTGATCGACCACGCCGGCGTTGTTGATCAGCGCATCGAGGCGGCCAAAACTCTCATCTAATTTTGCGTAGATGTCGGCAATCGCCTGCGGATCGGACACGTCACCCGGGCAGAGAATGACCTTGGCCCCGGCCTTCCGGCAGGCGGCAGCGACCGTTTCGGCACCCGCCGTATCCGTCCGGAAGTTCAGCGCCAGATCAAAGCCCTGGGCCGCGGAGATGCGGGCGCAGGCGGCGCCAATGCCAGCGGAACCGCCGGTGATTAAGAGTACGGGTCTCATGATGTAGTTCCTCGGATACGGGTCAGCATTTCGGTGGTGTCTGGGGAGAGGTCGGGCGTGCCCAATATCCGGTCCAGCTGGGCGGCGATCAGGCCCTGACGGTTCGCATCATAGCGCCGCCAGGTCTGGAAGGCGGAGCACATGCGTGCCGTGGTCTGCGGGTTGACCGGATCCAGTTTGATCAGCCAGTCGGCCAGCAATTGATAACCGGCACCATCGGCTTTGTGGAACCCGGCGTGATGCGACGCCAGCGGGCCCAGCACCGCGCGGAACCGGTTGGGGTTCTTCCAGTTGAAATCCGGATGCTCGGTCAGCCTTGCGGCGGTGGCGGCGACCTGATCCGGTCGGGCCTGCATGACCTGCAGCGCGAACCACTTGTCCATGACCAGGCGATCATTCTGCCATTGCTTGGCGAAAGATTTCAACGCGTCCTCCCCGGCGCTTTCCCGCAGCAGCACGGCCAATCCGGCCAATTGCTGTGTCATGTTGTCGGCGGCATCATATTGTGTCTGCGCCCGCGTCGGCCCGTCGCGCAGACACAGCAGCCGAAGCGTCGCATTGGCAAGGCTGCGTCTGCCAGCCTGATCGGCGTTGGGCTGATAGGGTTCCGTGACCTGATGCTGGTCAAAGAGCCGGTCGAGCAGATCGCCGAAATGCGCCGCCTGCGCCTGCGCCATTTTTTCGGTCGCGGCCCAGATCGCATCCGGATCGGGCGTGTCGCCCTCATTGTGCAGCGTCGTCGCCAGATCGGATTGCCCGGGCAGGTTCAGTATCAGCGCGCGGTAGGCCGGATCAAGGCTGTCGTCCGCCAGCACCGCCTGCAGCCCGTCAAGATACCCGGTATCCGGCTTCGCATCCTCGCGGATCATCGCCAGAAGGCTGGCGCGGGCGAGGCTGCGCCCGGCCTCCCACCGGTTGAAGGGATCGGTGTCATGGGCGAGCAGGAAGGTGGTATGTTCCTGTGACAAGTCCCGTTCCAGCACCACAGGGGCGGAAAACCCGCGCAGGACGGAGGGGATCGGACGCTCTGGCAAACCTTCGAAGGTGAAAGACTGCGAGGCCTCGGTCAGTTCGAGGATCTGGCTTGGCACCAGTTCCTCGCCTGACGGCGAAAACAGCGCCGTGGCGATTGGGATCACCTGCGGTTGTGGGTCCGGGGTCGGCGTCGACGGCTTCAGATTTTGTGTGAAGGTCAGGATGTAACTGCCTGCATACCAAGCATCTTTCACGGTCACCGTTGGCGTGCCCGCCTGTGAATACCAGCGCTTGAACTGGCTGAGATCGCGCCCCGTGGCATCCTCAAACACCTTGAGCCAGTCTTCGATTGTGCAGGCCTGCCCGTCGTGCCGTTCGAAATAGAGGTCCAGCGCCTTGCTGTAAGCCTCCGCCCCGACCAGACGGCGCAGCATGCCGATGACCTCCGCGCCTTTTTCATAGACGGTGGCGGTGTAGAAGTTGTTGATTTCTTGAAAGCTTTCGGGCCGTACCGGGTGGGCGAGCGGGCCTTGATCTTCGGGAAACTGTCGCGCGCGCAGATCGATGACATCGGCAATGCGTTTGACGGGGGCCGAGCGCATGTCGGAGGTGAACTGGCTGTCACGGAAAACCGTCAGACCCTCCTTCAGACACAGCTGGAACCAGTCGCGGCAGGTGATGCGGTTGCCCGTCCAGTTGTGGAAGTATTCATGTGCAATGATGGCCTCGATGCGTTCGAAATTGCCATCTGTCGAGGTTTCGGGCGAGCCCAACACAGCCGAGGAATTGAAAACATTCAGTCCCTTGTTTTCCATGGCCCCCATGTTGAAATCATCCACGGCGACGATGTTGAAGATGTCGAGGTCATATTCACGCCCATAAACCTCCTCATCCCATTTCATCGAATCCTTCAGCGCCTGCATGCCAAAAGCGCATTTGTCCTCATCGCCCGGACGGACATAGAGGTTCAGATCAACCTTGCGCCCTGATTTTGTCGTGAATTCTCCGGGGTGGGCAACCAATTCACCTGCGACCAGCGCAAACAGATAGGCCGGTTTGGGCCAGGGGTCATGCCATTCTGCCGCCCCCTCCGAGGCCGAAACCGGGTTGCCATTGGAGAGCAGCACCGCGTGCGGACCATTGATGCGCACGGTGAAAACGCTCATCACATCCGGACGGTCGGGGTAGTAGGTGATTTTGCGAAACCCTTCGGCCTCGCATTGGGTGCAATACATGCCGTTTGACATATAGAGCCCCTCAAGCGCGGTGTTGCCCGCCGGATCGATCTCAACCTCAGCTTCCCAGATGAAGGATGCCGCGGGCACATCGCAGGTCAGACCTGCCGCCGTTAGGGTTGGTGAGACGGGGGCACCGTCGATATGCGCGGAGATTAGCTTAAGATTTTCGCCATGCAGAAAGAGCGTCGGGTCGGTACCGGGTTTCGGCACGAAAGCGATGCGGCTTTTGACCCGCGTGGCTGTCGGGTGCAGATCGAAGGTTAGCTCAACCGAGCTGACATCATACCCGAAAGGTTTGTAATCGCTCAGATAAATGGTTTGAGGGGTGGCGTCGCGCATGGTCACCTACATCTTTTTTTGGAACGGATCAGACAGCGCAGACGTTAGGTGCCCAAGACACAAGCTGCAAGTCGGCTTGGCCAAGCAATTCGAAGGAGACCTCATGTCAGCGCCTGACACAAACATCGCGAAACAGAAAACCCGGCATCGGCCCGCGCTTTGGGGGCTCTGGACGGGTGTGTTGCTCGCCATCGTTGTCGGATCGATCCTGGCCTGGACGCTCAGCGCGGATGAAGCCGCCGCGTCCCTCGCGGCCCTTGAGTTGTTTGTCTAGGTGGCCATGCGGCGCAAAGGCGATTTGCCGACAAAGACCTGTGCCACCTGTCAGCGCCCCTTCGCATGGCGGAAGAAATGGGCGAAAACCTGGGAGGAGGTGCGCTATTGTTCGGATAGATGCCGACGCGAGCGTCGCTCGAATGCCTCAACAGAGGCGACAAACCAGTGATTGGTAAAATAGTCTGACCAGTCTTGTTGCCTATCGGAAACAAACTTCTTACACCTTCGGTCCAAACAAAGACGCCGAAGTTGGGGAGTGTTCCGGATGGCCGAGTTTCTTCAGAAAAATGATCTTCAGGTGGCGGCGGAGCTCGTGCGCTTTATCGAAGACCGCGCCTTGCCCGGAACGGATGTCGACCCGGCCAGCTTCTGGTCGGGTTTTTCGCAACTGGTGAATGATGCGGCACCTGAAAACCGTGCATTGCTGGAAAACCGTGAGGCCATTCAGGCGCAGATCGATGCCTGGCATAAGGAACGTCGCAGCGCCCCCCATGACCACGAAGCCTACTGCGCCTTCCTGCGCGAGATCGGCTATCTGGTCCCCGAAGGCGACAGTTTCGAGATCGACACCGCCAATGTGGATGATGAGATCGCGCGCGTGCCCGGGCCGCAGCTGGTCGTGCCGATCACCAATGCGCGCTATGCGCTCAATGCAGCGAACGCCCGGTGGGGCAGCCTCTATGACGGTTTCTATGGTACGGACGCGATGGGCAGCGCGCCGCCAAAGGGGGGCTATGATCAGGGCCGGGGGGCCCGCGTGGTGGCCCGCGCCCGCGTGTTTCTGGACGAGGCCTTCCCGATTGAGAAGACCAGTCACGCCGACGCGCGCCGTTACTATGTGCACAACGGTGCCTTGCTGATTGACGATCAGCCCCTGATCGATCCGGCCAAATTCGTGGGCTACACCGGCCACCCAAAGGCGCCGGATCGCATCGTGCTGCGCAACAACGGGCTGCATGTCGAACTGGTGTTCGACCGGACACATCCGATTGGCAGCCGCGATCAGGCCGGGCTGGCCGATGTGCAGATGGAAAGCGCTGTTTCCGCGATCATGGATTGTGAAGATTCCGTCGCCTGCGTCGATGCCGAAGACAAGGTTGTCGCCTATGACAATTGGCTGGGGCTGATGAAAGGCGATTTGCAGGAGAGCTTTGACAAGGGCGGCAAGACGATCACCCGCGCGCTCAATCCGGATCGCGCATACACCGGCCCGGACGGTTTGAAAGTGACGCTCAAGGGGCGGGCGCTGATGCTGGTGCGCAATGTCGGTCATCTGATGACGAACCCGGCCATTCTGGACAAGGCGGGCAACGAGGTGTTCGAGGGTGTGATGGATGCGATGATCACCACGCTCATTGCCATCCATGACCTCAAACGCGACGGCGGCAATTCTCTGCACGGATCGGTCTATGTGGTCAAACCCAAGATGCATGGGCCGGAAGAGGTCGCCTTTGCCGATCGCATCTTCACCAAGGTCGAAGAAATCCTGGGGCTGCCGCAAAATACCGTGAAGCTGGGGATCATGGACGAGGAACGGCGCACAAGCGTCAACCTCAAGGAGTGCATCCGGGCGGCGAAATCCCGCGTGGCCTTCATCAACACCGGGTTTCTGGACCGCACGGGCGATGAGATACATACCTCGATGGAAGCGGGCCCCTTCAGCCGCAAGGATTTCATCAAACGCAAAGCCTGGATCGGGGCCTATGAGAACCAGAATGTGGACATCGGGCTGGAATGCGGGCTGAGCGGGAAAGCGCAGATCGGCAAAGGCATGTGGGCGATGCCCGACATGATGGCCGCGATGCTGGAACAAAAGATCGAGCATCCGAAATCCGGCGCCAATTGCGCCTGGGTGCCAAGCCCGACCGCAGCAACCTTGCACAGCCTGCATTATCACAAGGTCGATGTGTTTGCGGTGCAGAAGCAGCTGAAAAAGGGTGGGCGGCGCGCCTATGTGGATACGGTGCTGAACATTCCGTTGGCGGAGTATCAGAAATGGACCGATGCGCAGAAGCAGCGTGAAGTTGAAAACAACGCACAGGGCATTCTGGGCTACGTGGTGCGCTGGGTCGATCAGGGCGTGGGCTGCTCCAAGGTGCCCGACATGAATAACGTCGGGCTCATGGAAGACCGCGCCACCTGTCGGATTTCAGCCCAGCATATCGCCAACTGGTTGCACCACGGTGTTGTCGATGCGCAGAATGTGATGCAGGCGCTGCGCAAGATGGCTGAAGTGGTGGATGGTCAGAATGCCGGTGATCCGCTCTATCATCCGATGGCGCCGGGATATGACGGCATCGCCTTTCAGGCGGCCTGTGATCTGGTCTTCAAGGGCCGCACGCAGCCATCGGGTTATACCGAACCGGTGTTGCACGCGCGCCGTCTGGAGCTCAAAGCCAGCCACTGATCACGCCCATCGAAGCCAACAGAAGAACAGGGACAAGATATGACAATCTCACTGAACAAAGCCCGCACGATCATTCGCAAAACGCTCGCCAAAGGGCGTGAGATGGAATTCAAACCGCTCTCTGTTGTCGTGCTGGACGCGGGCGGCCATGTGCAGGCTTTCGAGCGCGAAGATGGGGCGTCGCCGGGGCGTTTCGGGATTGCCCACGGCAAGGCCCATGGCGCGATCATGCTGGGCATCCCAAGCTCCGCGCAGATGGCGCGTGCTGAAACCCAGGCCTATTTCATCAATGCGGTGAACGGCGTTTATGACGGCAAGCTGGTGCCGGTGCCGGGCGGCATCCTGCTGCGCGACAAAAAGGGCGCGGTGATCGGGGCAGTTGGGGTCACCGGCGACACTTCGGAGAACGATGTGATCGCGGGTGTGGCCGGGATCGAGGCCGCCGGATTGATCGGCGACGCCTGATTTTGCGGCAAAATCCTGCAATTGAGCGATGACGCACAGATATCTGCGCGGTCATGGGCTGTTAACTGCTTGTGTGTCACAGTATAAAATCACGTAAGGGGACAAATGTAAGGGGATATCCATGGCGCGACCCGTCGTCGGAGTTATTTGCAACCACTATTTGTTGAATGATGAATACCCGGTACACGCCGGTGGCACGATGAATTCTGACGCGGTTTCTGCGGTTTCGGGATGTGTGCCGATGATGATCCCCACCGACCCCGATTATGTCTCCGTCACTGAGCTGCTGGAAATCTGCGATGGGTTCCTGCTTACTGGCGGGCGCCCGAATGTGCATCCCGAAGAATATGGTGAGGCCCCCACGGAGGCACATGGCGCTTTTGACCGCGCGCGCGATGCGATTGCGCTGCCGCTGGTGCGGGCCTGCGTGGAACGGGGCCAGCCGTTTCTGGGCATTTGCCGGGGCTTTCAGGAGGTCAACGTGGCCATGGGCGGATCGCTCTATCCCGAGATCAGGGACCTGCCGGGCCGCATGAACCACCGCATGCCGCCCGATGGCACGCTGGAAGAGAAATTCGAACATCGCCACACTGTGTCCTTCACAGAAGGCGGCGTTTTTCACAGATTGATGGGCGCGCAGGAAGTGATGACAAACACGCTGCATGGCCAGGGCATCAAATCCTGTGGTCCAGGCGTGGTCGTCGATGGCATCGCCCCTGATGGGACGCCTGAAGCGATCTATGTCGACGGTGCGCCGGGCTTTACCCTGGCGGTGCAGTGGCACCCGGAGTATGAGGCCGCGCAGGATCCCGTCTCACGCCCGCTGTTTGCCGCCTTTGGAGAGGCGACGCGCGCCTGGTCCAACGGCCAGAAACTGCGCCCCGCGCAGGTTGCGTAAGCGCCGCTGTTAAGTGGGCGCCGGGTTTTTCAGCTTTAAGGCTCCAAAAGGTTTGGGCGGCTCGGGGTATGTTGCAGGGTGTGCAACGGCCATGTCCCGATGCAACGACGTCCAGGCCCAATCTGAAGGATCGTCGACCAGCCCGGCCTGAACCGGCGCGGTGTGAATGAGCGTCCGATGGAGCGCCAGATCCTGTGGCGAACGAATGCGGTGCTCCCAAAAGTGACGTTGCCAGATGCCTTTGTCGGTCCGGACCCTCTTTACATTTGGGTGGTCTTCCGCTGTCGGCACCGCCCGGGAAAACGCGCTCTTCAGGAAGCGCCACCGGATGCTGCAATCCGCATCGCCCCGGGGCAGTGTCCAAAGCGTGTGAATCGCTGCGGGCAGGATCACCACCGCGTCGATCTCGAAGGGGTAGCGCTGGCGGGTCAGCCGGGTCACCTGGCGCAATAGCTCGATCCGATCCGTCAACAAGGTGCTGTTGCGGTCGGCCAGACGGGCGGTGAAGAAATAGGTGGCACCGGGCGGTTGGGAGCGGATGTAATGTGACATGCGCCATGTCTAGCGCCGACATGGTTAATGGAAATTGAACAGCGGTTGATCGAAATCCGGTCAGAGCGGACGCGCCTGAGCATCGCTTTACGCCGCGCTTACATCTGACCGCCCGCAATCTCGATCGCCTGACCATTCACGCTTTCGGAGCCGGGGGAGACCAGCCAAAGCGCTGCTGCGGAGACCTCCTGAGGCGCGATCAACCGGTTGTGACGATTGGCGGAGACCATCATCGCCTTTGCCTTATCCTCGCTGACGCCTGCGCGTTCGGCAATGGAGGTGGTGTTGCGGGTCACGATGGGCGTGTCGACATAGGCCGGGCAGAGCGCGTTGAAGGTAATTGGCTTGCCCAGATAATCTTCGCTGAGCGCCCGGATCAGCCCGATCAACCCATGTTTGGATGCCGAATAGCAGGCCGCCCCCTGCAACCCGCGCAACCCGGCAATCGAAGAGACGGCAATCACACGGCCCCACTCGGCCTGCCGCATCGATGTGAGCGATTCCCGAATGGTCAGAAACGCACCATCCAGATTGGTGGCCATCATGTTGCGCCAGAATTCCAGATCGGTCTTGTGCACCGCGCGCCCTTCGGCAATGCCCGCATTGGCGACGCAAATCTGAATGGGGCCGCGTGCGGCAACCGCCGCTGCAATGGTCGCCACCACATCCGCCTCATCCCGCACGTCCATGGCCATGCCAAAAATGCCCTGGCCGCTGACCGCGTCCAAGACCTCCTGGCGACGGCCGGTGATGGTCACAACACAGCCCTGTGCGGCCAGATCACGGGCAATTGCGAGGCCGATCCCCGTGCCACCCCCTGTGACCAATGCGTGTTTTCCTGCAAGCGACATGACACCTCCTCCGGTTTCAGACGTTCAGCTTAGAGGCAGGGGAAGCGGGTGCAAGGGAGAGTGGAAGATTGTTTTACCCCTGCGGGGCAGGTAGCATGGCTCTGTGGTCAAAGGGGAAACATCATGCAGAAAATCACCGGCATCGGCGGCTTCTTTTTCAGATCGAACGACCCAAAGGCGTTATCGGCCTGGTACGCAACCCATTTCGGCATATCGGAAGTCCCGCAGGATTACGAAACCCCGGTCTGGACCCAGGAGGCGGGGCCAACCGTCTTTGCCCCTTTCGCACGGGACACCGAGTATTTTGGCAATTCAAACAACCAGTGGATGCTGAATTTCCGGGTGGATGATCTTGATGCGATGGCCGCGCAACTGCGCGCGGCGGAGATTGATGTCGAGATGCACCCAGAGACCTTACCCAACGGGCGGTTTGCGCGGGTCTACGACCCTGAGGGCAACCCGATCGAGCTTTGGGAACCCAAGGAGGTCGAAATACCGGCATGAAGTGGCTCGATTTGCCGCCTGTCTGGTTGGTCCTCTGCCTCGCGCTGGCCTGGGGCCAGGCGCAATACTATTCGCTCGGTCTGAGCCTGGCGCATCCGATCACGTTTTTGTTGGCAGGGCTGTTTGTGGGCGGTGGCATCGTGATCACGCTGTTGGCGGTGATGGAGTTTCGCCGCCACAAGACCACGATCATCCCGCATGAAACGCCCAGTGCGCTGATCCAGTCGGGCATCTTTGGCCGCTCCCGCAATCCGATCTATCTGGCGGATGTCCTGATTCTGGCGGGCCTATGCCTCTGGTGGGATGCGGTGCTCGCGCTGGTTCTGGTGCCTCTTCTGGTCTGGGTTCTGGAGAAACGGTTCATCATCCCCGAAGAAAATCGTATGCGTCGGGAATTCCGCGCCGATTTTGCCCGATACGTCCAAAAAACACGCAGGTGGGTGTGAGTTCTGTGCAACCGTCAGCGCTCACATCTTGCCACGCGCTTGTACCTTGCGGGCGTAGGCGATAGTGGACATGCCAGTTTAGTGCACCATTTTGCGCAAATACGCATCAAACGGGGGAGCTCCAATTGAAGATCGGGACGCCAAAAGAGATTTTTGAAGGCGAAGCACGGGTTGCAATGACACCGGCTTCGGCAAAGGACCTGCAGAAGCTGGGTCATGAATGTGTCATTGAGGCCGGGGCCGGTGCGGCTGCCGGATTTTCGGACGCAGACTACAAAGAGGCCGGTGTCACGGTTGTCAAAACAGCAGCCGCCCTGTGGAAGGCCGCGGATGTCGTGGCCAAGGTGCGGGTCCCTGACGCGGCGGAAATGAAGCGGCTGCGCGAGGGGCAGACGCTGATCTCCTTCTTCAGCCCGGTGGCGGATGAAGCCAAGATGCAGGCCGCCGCGAAAAAGGGCGCGACCGTGATCGCGATGGAAATGATCCCCCGGATCAGCCGCGCGCAGAAGATGGATGCGCTGTCGTCGATGGCCAATATCGCGGGCTACCGCGCGGTGATCGAAGCGGGCAACAACTTTGGCCGGTTCTTTACCGGGCAGATCACGGCGGCGGGCAAGGTACCGCCGGCCAAGGTTCTGGTGGTCGGTGCCGGTGTCGCCGGTCTGGCGGCCATCGGGACGTCGACCTCGCTGGGCGCGATCACCTATGCTTTCGATGTGCGGCCCGAGGTGGCCGAGCAGGTGGAATCGATGGGCGCGGAGTTCGTCTATCTTGATTTCGAGGAAGAACAGCAGGACGGCTCCGCCTCTGGTGGCTATGCCTCTGTTTCTTCGCCGGAATTTCGCGAAGCGCAGCTAGCGAAGTTCCGCGAACTGGCCCCCGATGTGGACATCGTGATCACCACAGCACTGATCCCGAACCGCGAGGCACCGGAGCTCTGGACCGAAGACATGGTGAAATCCATGAAGCCCGGCTCGGTCATTGTCGATCTGGCGGCGGAGAAGGGCGGCAACTGCAAGCTGACCGTGGCCGATGAGAAGATCGTGACCGACAACGGCGTGACCATCATTGGCTATACCGATTTCCCCAGCCGCATGGGCACACAGGCCTCCAACCTCTATGCGACCAACATCCGGCATCTGATGACGGACCTCACACCGGAAAAAGACGGTGTGATCAACCACGACATGGAAGACGACGTGATCCGGGGTGCCACCATCGCGCACGCCAAGGAGGTTACCTTCCCGCCGCCGCCCCCCAAGGTGGCGGCAATCGCGGCAGCCCCCAAGAAAGAAGCGCCCAAGGAACTGACCGCAGAAGAAAAACGCGCTCAGGAATTGGCGGAGTTCAAGACGCAGACCCGCAATCAGGTCGGCCTGTTGGCCATCGGGGCGGCGTTGGTGCTGGCCGTTGGGCTGGTGGCGCCCGCGAGCTTCATGCAGCACTTCATCGTGTTTTTGCTCTCGGTGTTCATCGGGTTCCAGGTGATCTGGGGCGTGGCGCACAGCCTGCATACGCCGTTGATGGCGGTGACCAACGCGATCTCCTCGATCATCATTCTGGGGGCGCTCATCCAGATCGGGTCAAGCTCGCTGCTGATCACGCTGCTGGCGGCATTGGCGATCTTTATGGCTTCCGTCAATATTTTCGGCGGCTTCCTTGTGACACGGCGCATGCTCGCCATGTTCCAGAAATCGTAAGGGGTAGGGAACAATGGAATACGGATTTACGATTGCGGCCTATGCGGTCGCGGCTGTTCTCTTCATCCTCAGCCTGGGCGGTCTGAGCGGTCAGGAAAGCGCAAAACGCGCGGTCTGGTATGGCATCGTCGGGATGGCCATTGCGGTGCTGGCGACCCTCATCGGGCCCGGTCAGGGGCTTGGGATCGCGTCGATCATTCTGATCGGTCTGGGGGCGGCTGTTGGCTATCAGCTGGCCACCAAGGTACAGATGACGCAGATGCCCGAGCTTGTGGCCATCATGCACAGCCTGGTGGGTCTGGCGGCGGTCTTTGTAGGCTTCAATGCCGATATCATGATCAACAACCTCGATAGCCTTTTTGTCGCTAACAATCTGGTTCTCGGTGCGACGGAAGCGGACGGCTTCACGGCCATTGGTTTGCCCAAGGAGATTTACGAGGGGCTGTCGTCCTTTGGTCAGCTGATTGCCAAGAAATCGCAGGTCGAGATCAATATCCTGAAGGTAGAGCTGGTGCTGGGCATCTGGATTGGTGCCGTGACCTTCACCGGATCGGTCATTGCCTACGGCAAGCTTGCGGGCAAGGTGGACAGCGCTGCGACAAAACTGCCCGGCGGTCATCTGCTGAATGCCGGTGCGGCTGGATTGTCTCTGATCTTTACGATCATGTATCTGGGCGGATCCGGCAGCTGGACGCTGGTACTCCTGACACTGCTGGCGCTCTTTATCGGCTACCACCTGATCATGGGCATTGGCGGCGCGGATATGCCGGTGGTTGTCTCCATGCTCAACAGCTATTCCGGCTGGGCGGCTGCGGCGATTGGCTTCTCGCTTGGCAACGATCTGCTGATCGTGGTGGGCGCGCTGGTCGGCTCCTCGGGTGCAATCCTCTCCTACATCATGTGTAAGGCGATGAACCGGTCTTTTGTCAGCGTGATCCTCGGGGGCTTTGGTGGCCCTGCGGGTGAGCAGATGGCGGTCGAAGGTGAGCAGATCGCCATTGAGGCGGACGGCGTTGCGGCGACCCTGAACGAAGCCGACAGCGTGATCATCATCCCCGGCTACGGCATGGCCGTAGCACAGGCACAACAGGGCGTGGCCGAGCTGGTCCGCAAGCTGCGCGCGCAGGGCAAGACCGTGCGGTTTGCGATCCACCCGGTGGCGGGGCGTCTGCCCGGGCACATGAACGTGCTGCTGGCCGAGGCCAAGGTGCCTTATGACATCGTGATGGAAATGGATGAGATCAACGAGGACTTTCCGGAGACGGATGTGGCCATCGTGATCGGCTCCAATGACATCGTGAACCCGGCGGCCCAGGACGATCCGAACTCGCCCATCGCCGGTATGCCGGTGCTGGAGTGCTGGAAGGCCAAGCAGGTCTTTGTCTCCAAGCGGGGGCAGGGCACGGGCTATTCCGGCATCGAAAATCCGCTGTTCTTCAAGGAGAACACGCGCATGTTCTACGGCGATGCCAAGGCAAGCCTCGACAAGCTTTTGCCGATGATCGACTGACGCACCATTGGTGTGGTGATCGATCCGGTGGATTTGCAAGATGGATGATACGCCTGAAAAATCTGGTCGCCCCGAAGAGGGCGATCAGATCCTTGCCATTCGCACCATTGCCATGCCCGCGGATACCAATCCGGCGGGTGACATTTTTGGCGGTTGGCTCATGTCCCAGATGGACCTTGCGGCCGGGAACATTGCGGCCATGATTTCCGGCGGGCGCAGCGCGACCGTCGCGGTGGATGGGATGCAATTCCTCAGCCCGGTGAAGGTCGGCGACGAGGTATCCCTCTATGCCGAAGCCACCAGGATTGGCCGAACCTCCATGCGCATTCATGTCGAGGCCTGGCGGCGCGTGCGGCATCATGAAACGCGTGTGAAAGTGACGGATGCGCATTTTACCTTTGTAGCGCTGGATGAAAACGGGCGGCCCCGACCGGTAATCGCCGCGGATTAGGGCGTTTTACGGCCCGATCCCGGATCAACCGCCTGCGCGCCTGATTGCCGGGCAGTATGCAAAGGTGTACTGCTAAGGTAATGAATAAAAAGGCGTTTTTCTTTACTTCTATCTGGTCGAGTACTAGTTGAGCTAAAACCCTCTGGAAAGTACATATGGCACCGATCACTGATCACCCTTTGCGGTACAAGCTGGCCAATGAGCTGCATGCGCGCCCGTTTCCGTCGTTGAGCGCGCCGTGCTCGGCGGTCTATATCGCCATCAAGCAGCCCAATGATGCGGTGAGCCGGGATCGGGCGCAGGATCTGGCGCATCTCACGGCGCTGCTCGACCGTCACGGGGCGCCGCATCCGCAGCCGGGGGCCACGCATTACTATGGTCAGATCGGGAAGCACTGGCTCAAATGGGAGCAGCACACCGAGTTTGTGACCTATACGGCGTTTTCGGAAACGATTTACGAGCGCCCCTTCGACCCCGCGCAGTTTGATGTCTTTCCCTCGGACTGGCTGGAGGCGGCGCCGGGGCAGCGTATGACCTCGGTGCTGCTGCACATTGAGCAGCAACCAGGCGATATCGCGGAGGTGAGCACTCGATTGGACGATTGGTTTGTCTCTGAAAGCCTTGCCGTGTCAGAGGTGCTCGATCAGGCCGCGATTGTTGCCGGAGATTTCCGGATCGATCAAAACGGGCATTTGCGATTTGCCGTTTTTGCCAAGCCGGAGACCGGGACACGGCGCATCGGTCGGATCGTGCAGCGCCTTTGTGAGATCGAAACCTACAAGACCATGTCGATGCTGGGCTTTGCCCGGGTGCGGGCGCTGCAGCCCAAGCTCAACGATCTGGACACCAAGCTGACCGGATTGATGAGTGACATGTCCGATGAGGATGCGCCCGCAGAGTGGACGCTGCACAACCTGCTGGCGATTTCGGCGGAGCTGGAAACCCTGTCGGCGCAATCGTCCTTTCGCTTTGGCGCGACGGGGGCCTATGAAGCGCTGGTCAATCAGCGGATCGCGGCGCTGCGCGAGGCGCGGTATCAGGGGCGGCAGCATTTCGGCGAGTTTATGATGCGACGCTATGCCCCTGCGATGCGCACCGTCCATTCCGCGGAATCGCGGCTGGAGGCGATGTCGAGCCGGTCGATCCGGGCGTCGAACCTGCTGCGGACGCGGGTGGATGTGGAGCGTTCGGCACAGAACCAATCCTTGCTGGAGAGCATGGACCGCCGTTCCGATTTGCAACTGCGGTTGCAGCGCACGGTGGAGGGGCTGTCTGTGGTGGCCATCAGCTATTATGCGGTCTCGCTGGTGGGCTATCTGATCTATCCGCTGACACAGGCCACCGGGATGAGCAAGGGGATGCTGACGGCGCTGGCAACGGTGCCTGTGGTGCTGCTTGTGTGGTGGATGGTGCGCAGGTTGCGGAAGTCAGTAGAGTAGATCGAGTTTTCCGAAGGAAAGTCGACCCGTGCGGACAAGTGGGTTTCTGAAAGAAACCTGCGGTCCGGCACCCGGTTCTGATGTTGGGATGACGGCTGAACGGCGCTCTTTGGGCTTGCGCCAAAGACGCCCCGCCCGCCGTCCCGTATTCGGTCCCCGAAATCGAGAGTGGTGCGGCCTCCGCCCAAATCCTATGGATTTTCACGCGGTCCGCACCCGGATCAGAGGGCTTTAACGCCCTCTGATCCGGGGATCCAACGCGTCCCTTAGCCCGTCGCCCAGATAGTTCACGGACAAGACGGTGAGAGAGATCAGGATACCGGGGAGCATCACCCGTTCTGGGAATTCCTCCATCCGTGGCACGGCGTCCGACAGCAGTTTGCCCCAGGTGGGGAAGTCGGAAGGAAAGCCAACGCCGAGAAAGCTCAGCGCGCTTTCAGTGATGATGGCGGTGGCCAGACCAAGGGTAGCAGACACCATGATTGGCGAGACCACATTTGGCAGCAAGTGCCGCCGGATGATCGCAAAAGGCTTGGTGCCGATGGAGCGCGCCGCGAGGATGAATTCCCGTTCCTTGAGGGCGAGGATTTCGCCGCGCACAATCCGGGCCGTTTGCATCCAGGAGGTGATGCCGATCACCCCGACAATCAGGATAAACATGCCCGTTTCCGGCCCGAAGTTGGCCCTCAAGGGTTGTCGGAAGAGGGTCACCGCAACCAGCAGGAGCGGCAGGATGGGCAGGGACAGGAACAGGTCTGTCAGACGCATCAGCGGGCCGTCCAGGCGCTTGAAATACCCGGCAGAGACGCCCACGGCCGTGCCGATGAAAAGGGCGAGGATCATCGCCGTCCAACCGACCGCCATGGAGGCGCGCCCGCCGGCGATGAGGGTCGCCAGAATATCGCGCCCGAGGTTGTCCGAGCCCAGCGGCTTGGCCCAGCTGGTCTTGGCCTCGCCATCCCAGAGCAGCGTATACATCGGGCGCATGTCCTTGTTGCGGATGTCGAGCGCTTTGGGATCCACATCCCAGACCACCGGGCCGATCAGCACGGCCAGCGTGATGAACAGCAAAAAGCCGCCACCAATCATCGCGCCCTTGTGTTTGCGGAATTGGTCCCAGACGTCTTTCCACTGGCTGCGCGGCTCCTTGGGCGGCTCCTTATCCTTGAGCGCGCCGTAGAGTTCGATCTCGGACGGGTCGGTGATTTGATCAGTCATAGCGGATCCTCGGATCGAGAATGCCGTAGAGCACGTCAGCGATCAGATTGAAGAGAACGATGAGGATGGCGAAGATGAAGGTCAGTGTCATCACCATCGGCAGGTCGTTGGCAAAGAGCGCTGTCAGCAAGAGCTGCCCGATGCCATTCACCTTGAAGAGCGTTTCGGTGATGATCGCACCGCCGAAGATCGCCGGGATGCCAAGTGCGATCACGGTGATGATCGGGATCATCGAATTGCGCAGCACATGCACGAGGACCACGGCGCTTTCCTTCAGCCCTTTGGCGCGGGCGGTGCGCACGTAGTCCTGGTTGAGATTGTCGAGCATGGAGGCCCGCATGAAGCGGCTGATCTGGGCTGTGGTCTGCAGGGCGAGCACCATCACGGGCATGATCATCTGCTTGAATTGCACCACGAAACTGTCCCAGTCCGTGACCACATGGGTGGTGTCGTAGATCGAGGGGAACCAGCCCAGATTGACCGAGAAGATCACGATCACCAGCACGCCGGAGAAGAAGGGCGGAATGGAAAATCCGATCATCGACACGAACGTACCCGCCTGATCGAAGAGCGAATACTGCTTATAGGCGGAATAGATGCCGATGGGCAGCGCGATCAGGATGCCCACGACATAGGACATGCCAACCACCCAGAGCGTCTGTGGCATCCGCTGCATGACGATGTCCATCACCGGCGAGCGGGTCTGCCAGGAGATCACGCGCAGCTTGCCTTCGGCAAAACTGGTGCCGAACCAATGATCGATCAGCACCTGCGGTTCGATCCAGAAAAACTGCACCAGCCATTTCCAGTATTGCACATGCGCGGGCGCTCCGAGGCCCAGGGCTTCGCGCATCTTCTGTTTCACTTCGGGGGGGACGGTCAGGGGCACCTGCGCCATCGGATCGCCGGGCGCCAGTTGCAAAAGTGCGAAAATGACAAGGCTGATAAAAAGCAAAGTCGGGATCGACAGGACCAGCCGTCGGATCGTGTAAGTCAGCATGTGCTACGCCTCTATGCGTCAGTCTTGTTATTGTTGCGAGCTATGCGGCGCATAAATCAATTTCGCCGCCACAAAAAGAGGGCAGGGGCGCATCTTATTGTGCGCCCCTGCTCAAATTTGTGTCAGTTACTGATGCGGTACCAGTCCGCGGCATTCCACAATTCGGAATCCCAGGTGTTCAGGATCACACCGCCCAGCGTCGTCGAGTGTGCCGACACACGACCACGGTCCACCAGCGGCACGATCGTCATTGTCTCGCGGGTGATGATGTCGTTCAGGCGCTTGGCAATTTCGCCGCGCTTGTCGAGCTCACCGGTGCGGGCCAATTCATCGAGAAGGGCATCATATTCTTCGTTGCAGAAGCGGTTGATGTTCTCACCCTGCCATTGGCTGGAGGGTTTAGGCTCGCCACCGCAACGGTAGGCCGACAGGTAGGCCTGCGGGTCGGTGCCGTCGAAGTTGTTGGCGTACATTTCCACATCCGCGTAGAACTTCTGGAAGGTGTCGGGCGAGCCCGGGTCACCGCCGAAGAACACGGAGGCGTCAAGGTTCCGCAACTCGGTTTCAACACCGATCTGGTTCCACCAGTCCTTGATCAGGGCCTGGAAGTCCTGACGCACCGCGTTGGTCGAGGTCTGGTAGAGGATCGACAGTTTCACGCCGTCCTTGTCCCGCACGCCGTCACCGTCGCTATCGACCCAACCGGCCTCATCCAGCAGCGCCTTGGCGCCGTCGATGTCCTGCGTCAGGCATTCCGTATTGTCGGAGGCATAAAGCGCCGGAGCAGGTACGAGGTTACAGGTCGCGCGACCCGCCTGACCGTAGCCGATCTCGACCAGCAGTTCGCGGTCGATGGCCATGGACAGCGCCTTGCGCACGTTGAAATCAGACAGGAAGGGGTGTGGATGCGCAATGGTGGAGCGCTCGCCTTCCGGCAGGTCCGGCGAAGGGTTGGTGAGGTTCATCTCGAGCCGCTCAACCAGCGTGCCGAAGGCCGAGACAGGCACACCTTTGCCGGCTTCGGCCATTTTGGCCAGAACGTCGGGGGCCAGTTGCAGGTTCCAGGCGTAGTCGAATTCGCCGGTCTCCAGAACCGCGCGGCCTGCCGCTGTTGCGTCACCGCCGCCCTTGAAGGTCAGTGAGGCAAAGGCTGGCTTGCCTTCGTGGCGGAAGTTTTCATTCGCCACCATCTGGATCACGTCATTGGGACGGAAATCCGTGACGACGAAGGGGCCGGTGCCGATGGGGTTGAAGTTCGCTTCTGTGCACTCAGGCGCTTTGGCCCCGAGGCAGTCTGCAAACTGCGCCTTTTGAATGATCGGGGATTGGCCGCCCATGAAGGGGCCGTAAGGGTTCGGTTTGGCGTCGACGAAGTTAACTTTGACCGTCAGGTCATCAAGGATCTCTACGCTTTCCACGCCGTCAAATTTGGACGCCTGCGCGCAGCCGCCTTCGGGGTGCATGCAGTATTCAGCGGTAAAGGCAACATCCGCCGAGGTCACAGGGGAGCCGTCTGACCAGACAAGGCCTTCGCTCAGTTTCCAGGTGATGGATTTCAGATCTGCGCTGACGCCACCATTCTCAACGGTCGGGATCTCGTCGACCAGATAGGGCACCAGATTGCCGTTTTCGTCGTAGCGGCCCAGCGGCTCAATCACCAGCGAGGCAGATTCGAGATCTTTCGTACCACCGGAAAGGTAAGGGTTCAGGATCGATGGGGCCTGCCAGTAGATGATGTTGACCTGACCATCTCTGCCACGTTCGCCCTCATGGCCGTCTGCAAATGCGACGGGTGCCAGTGCGGTTGTGGCGATTGCCCCCAATAGTAGGGTTTTGAGTTTCATTTTGTACTCCATGTTGGACACGTGAATGCCGTTGCGCGCCTCGATTGCGTCTTGGGCGCTTGAGTGCTGACCGGAAGCAATGTGAGAACACTGACCTAACTTTGCGAAAAGACGCAACTTTTGAGCCGAGCCCCCGGGGGTGCATATGCCCATCGAAGCATCTTTTTCGGAAAAAGCAACCCTTGTGATGGATGACTTTGTGGCAACTGCCCCGGACGGGTTTGACACCACTGGCGTCTTGGCTTTAGCGTCCCGGGACAAGAACATCAGGGGCGACCATGCTGGATCACGAACAACAAAGCGGTGCTGTGCATCCTATTGCACAAATCAAAGGGCTGCGGGTCGAATTCCAAACCAAGGACGGGCCGGTTATCGGGGTCGAGGATGTTTCCTTTGACATCAACCCGGGCGAGACCGTCTGCGTGGTGGGCGAAAGCGGGTCCGGCAAGTCGGTGTCATCGCTCTCCCTGATGCGGCTTGTGGAGTTTGGCGGCGGCGAAATCACTGGTGGGCAGCTGTGGTTTGATCGCCCGGATGCCGATGATGTTGACCTGGCCAGCACCGATCCGGAAAAGATGCGCTCGATCCGGGGCAATGAGATCGGGATGATCTTTCAGGAGCCGATGACGGCGCTGAACCCGGTGTTCACCGTCGGGCGGCAGCTGACCGAGGGGCTGCGTCTGCACAAGGATATGACGCGCGCTGAAGCCGAGGCGCGGGCGCTGGAGCTGTTGCGCGAGGTCCGCATTCCGGAACCGGAGCGGCGTTTGGTGCAATACCCGCACGAGCTTTCGGGCGGGATGCGACAACGTGTGGTGATTGCCATGGCGTTGGCCTGCAAGCCGCGTCTGCTGATCGCCGACGAGCCGACAACCGCCTTGGATGTGACCATTCAGGCGGAAATTCTGGCGTTGATGGACCGGTTGAAGCGTGAGACCGGCACGGCGGTGATGTTCATCACCCATGACATGGCGGTGGTGGCACAGATGGCCGACCGCGTGGTTGTGATGTTCCGCGGCAACAAGGTCGAAGAAGGCCCCGTGGCCGAGATTTTCGAGAACCCGCAGCACCCCTATACCAAGGCGCTGCTGGCAGCGGTGCCGAAACTGGGGGAAATGACCGGCAAGGCATTCCCGGAGCCGATGA
The DNA here is from genome assembly GCF_947499265.1 of uncultured Roseobacter sp. Lineage (GTDB taxonomy): Bacteria > Pseudomonadota > Alphaproteobacteria > Rhodobacterales > Rhodobacteraceae > Roseobacter. The sequence continues at coordinate 327,769 of NZ_CANMNK010000002.1, forward strand.
AGCTCTTGGGCACCGAGGGCCATGAGATCAAACCGATCACCGGTACGGATGAGGTGCTGCTGTCGGTCAAGAACCTGACCACGCGATTCCCGGTCAAGGGTGGCTTTTTCCGACGTACCGTGGCCAATGTGCACGCGGTGGAGGATGTCTCTTTCACCATCAACAAGGGGCAGACACTGAGCCTTGTTGGCGAAAGCGGCTGTGGCAAATCCACCGCCGGGCGGTCGATCCTGCGGCTTGTCGATCCGATGTCCGGTGAGGTCAACCTCGACGGCACTGATGTCATGGCGCTGGATCACAACGCGCTGCGCGAGGCGCGGCTCGACATGCAGATGATCTTTCAGGATCCCTTCGCCTCGCTCAATCCGCAGATGCAGCTGAGCGATCAGGTGGCCGAACCGATGCACAACTACGGCACGCTTAAGGGGTCGGCCGTGCAGGACCGCGTCGGCATGCTCTTTGACCGGGTGGAACTGCCCCGCAGCTTCATGCGCCGCTTTCCGCACGAGCTTTCGGGTGGGCAGCGGCAACGGGTGGCCATCGCCCGCGCCCTGGCGCTCAATCCGAAACTGATCATCGCGGATGAGGCCGTCTCGGCGCTGGATGTGTCGGTGCAGGCGCAGGTGCTGAACCTGATGCTGGAGCTGCAGGCCGAAATGGGGCTGTCGTTCCTGTTCATCAGCCATGACATGGCGGTGGTTGAACGCGTCAGCCATCAGGTGGGCGTGATGTATCTGGGCCGGATTGTCGAACTGGGGCCGCGCGCGCGGGTCTTCGAAAACCCGCAGCATGCCTATACGCAGGCGCTGATGAAGGCGGTGCCCATCGCGGACCCGCGCAAACGCAAGGACGAGCGGGATCTGAACTTCAAACCGATCCCATCGCCGATCCATCCGGTTGGCTACGCGCCCGGACCTTCAGTCTATGACGAAGTTGAACCGGGGCATTTTGTGTTGCAGGGCGACTGGGGCGGCTATAAGCGCGATGACGCATTGGTGCGCACAGAAAACCGACTGCGCGAAGGGCAGGACGCCCCGGAAGGGTTGAGCGGACGCCGCCTGTATGACTGACCGGCTCACCCCATTGGAGCTGATGCGCCAACTGGTCAGCTTCCCCACCGTCAGCCGTGACACCAACCTGCCCTTGATCGACTGGGTGGATGACTATCTCAGCAGTCACGGGATCGCATCGCATCGCTACGATCATCCCGATGAACCCAAGGCGGCGCTCTTTGCGCATGTTGGACCTTGGGAAGAAGGCGCGATCGTGCTCTCCGGTCACACCGATGTGGTCCCGGTGGATGGCCAGCCCTGGGACAGCGATCCCTTTGATCTGGTGGAGAGAGACGACAAGTATTTCGGGCGCGGCACCTGCGATATGAAGGGGTTCGACGCGCTGGCGATCTGGGCAATGGTCGAGGCACATCACGCAGGGATCAAACGACCGCTGCAGATTGCGCTGAGCTTTGATGAGGAAATCGGCTGCATCGGTGCGCCGCCGATGATTGCGGCCATGCAGCCGGTCTTGCCCAAAGGGTCCGCCGTGATCGTGGGCGAGCCCTCGTCGATGCGCGTGGTGGCCGGCCACAAGGGCGGCACCGGGTTCAATACCCATATCCGCGGCTTTGAAGTGCATTCCTCGCTGCTGGACCGCGGTGTGAATGCGATCATGTATGGTGCCAAGCTGATCGAATGGGCCAATGAGATGAACGCGCAAAACCAGAGCGCCACACCCGGCGCCATGGCGGCGATGTTCGACCCGGCCTACACCACGGTTCATGTCGGGATGATCGAGGGCGGCACGGCGCATAACATCACCGCCAAGGATTGTTATTTCGCGGTCGATTTCCGCGTGGTGCCCGGCGAGAGCAAATCGGATTGGGAGGCGCGTTACCGCGCGCGTGTCGCCGAGGTCGAAGCGCTCATGCAGGCGGTGGTGCCGGAGACGAAGATCGAAATCTCACCCCGCTTTGATGTGCCGGGGTTGCAGCCTGAGGTCGAGGGTGAAGCCGAGAGCCTGGTGCGGATGCTGACCGGCGACAATGCCAGCCATGTGGTCAGCTACGGCACGGAAGCCGGGCAATTTCAGGAAGCGGGATATTCTGCTGTCATCTGCGGTCCGGGTGATATTGCACAGGCGCATCAGCCCAACGAATTTATTTCAGTTGCAGAATTCAACGCAGGCCACAGCTTTATGCAGAAGCTGGTCACCCGATTGTGCCAATGAGCCGGTTGGCCTGGTGTGGAAAAACCCCGCAATGCGCGGCAGATCGTCTTGTTGAGACACGCTTTGCCTGATATGCAGTCTTTTCCCTTTTCAGACGCAACAACCCGACGTTTTTCCGCAGCGCTGCCAGCGCAGGCGGATGTTGTCGTCGTGGGTGGCGGGGTTGTGGGGGTCTCAACGGCTCTTTTCCTGACGCGCGCGGGTCAAAAGGTGGTTCTGCTGGAAAAAGGCTGCATTGCGGGCGAACAATCCAGCCGCAACTGGGGGTGGATCCGCCAGCAGGGACGCGACCCGGATGAGCTGCCGATCATGGTGGAGGCCAATCGCCTCTGGCGTGAGCTGGCGACCCAGACCAATCAGGATATCGGGCTCACGCAGGGCGGCGTGACCTATCTGGCACAGTCTGAGGCGCAGATGGCCCGTTATGCAGACTGGATCGCCCATGCCCGCGATGCGGGCGTCGATACACGGCTCCTGTCCGCAACTGAGGCTGCAGATTTGGTGCCCGGCATGTCCAAAAAATACGCCGGCGCGCTGCACACCGCTTCCGACATGCGGGCTGAACCCTGGCTGGCGGTGCCTGCTGTGGCCGAGATTGCGCAGCGCGAAGGTGCCGTACTCATCGAGAATTGTGCCGTGCGCTGCCTTGATCTTGCGGCCGGGCGGGTGGCCGGGGTTGTCACGGAACGGGGCAGGGTCGCCGCCCCGGAAGTGGTTTTGGCAGGCGGCGCGTGGTCCGCGCTTTTCCTGCGCAATCATGGTGTGGCGCTGCCGCAGTTGTCCGTGCGCGCAACCGTTGCGGCCACGTCGGCGCTGCCGGTGGTGGCCCCAGGTGGCGTCGCGGATGATGAGATTGCCTTTCGTGCCCGCGTGGATGGCGGGTACACCCTTGCGCCGGGCGGGTTTCATGAGCTGTTTCTGGGGTGGGACGCTCTGCGCGCCTTGCCGAAATTCCTGACCCAGCTGCGCGCGGCCCCCTTTGGCACCAGATTTCTGCCCGTCGCACCCAAAGGGTATCCCGATGGCTGGCGCACACCCCGACACTGGTCGGGGGATCAGCCCAGCCCCTTTGAGGCCCTGCGCGTGTTGAACCCGAAACCGAACATGAGCCGGGCAAATCGCCTGAAAAGCCAATTCGCACAGCTGTTTCCGGAACTACCCGATTTTCAGCTGTCGCATGCCTGGGCCGGCATGATCGATACCATGCCCGACATCGTGCCCGTGGTGGACAGGGTGGCGGCATTGCCGGGGCTCACCCTGGGCACGGGCATGAGCGGCCACGGGTTTGGCATCGGTCCAGCAATGGGGCGGGTGCTTGCGGATCTGGCGCAGGGCAAACCACCGGGGCATGATCTGACCCGCTTCAGACTGGCACGTTTTTCAGACGGCAGCAGGATGCACCTTGGTCCGGCCCTCTAGCGCTGCCCTGGATATTGTCCATGAATTTTCGCGATCTGGTTGAAGACCCGGCACAGCGGGTTAAGATACCGGTAAGCGGTCGGAATCGCGCCCGCATTTCCGTGCCCTGAAGGCACCCAACGCCCAAAAGCCTGAACCATGGTGGCCATTTGCCTTATGCAAGAAGCGCCGTACGTGGTCGCATGGCCGTCAAGGAGACGATACGCATGCCTGTCAAAAACCGTTTTGCCGAACTGCATGATGAAATCACCGCATGGCGACGCGACTTGCATGAGCACCCGGAGTTGCTTTTCGATACGCATCGCACCTCCGCGTTGGTGGCGGAAAAGCTGACGGCCTTCGGGTGTGACGAGGTCGTCACGGGCATCGGGCGCACCGGTGTCGTGGGCGTGATCAAGGGCAATTCGGACACCTCCGGCAAGGTGATCGGCTTGCGTGCGGATATGGATGCCCTGCCGATATTGGAACAGACTGGTGTTGAATATGCCTCCAAAACACCGGGCGCGATGCACGCCTGTGGGCATGACGGGCATACTGCAATGCTGCTGGGGGCGGCGAAATACCTCGCGGAGACGCGCAATTTCGATGGCACGGCCGTGGTGATCTTCCAGCCTGCCGAAGAGGGCGGAGGTGGTGGCCGCGAAATGTGCGAAGACGGGATGATGGACCGTTTCGGTATTCAGGAAGTTTACGGCATGCACAATTGGCCGGGCCGTCCCTTGGGCAGTTTCGCGATCCGCCCCGGTGCGTTTTTTGCTGCGACGGATATCTTTGAGATTGAGGTCGAAGGTTTGGGGGGTCACGCCGCAAAGCCGCATGAAACCGTGGATACCACCGTTGTGGCGAGCCAGATTGTCGTTGCCTTGCAGACCATTGCCAGCCGTTTCGCGGATCCGGTTGATCAGGTCGTGGTCTCCGTCACCTCGTTCGAGACCTCCTCCAAGGCGTTCAATGTCATCCCGCAGCGGGTGGCCCTCAAGGGTACGGTGCGCACGATGTCCGGTGAGATGCGGGACCTTGCAGAAACGCGTCTGAAGAAGATTGCGACAGGTGTGGCGGAGAGCTTTGGTGCCGAGGCGCGGGTGGATTATGTGCGCAATTATCCGGTCATGGTGAACCACGATGAGCAGACCAAATTTGCAGCAGATGTCGCGACCAAGATCAGCGGCTCCTGTGCCGACGCACCGCTGGTCATGGGCGGCGAGGATTTCGCCTTCATGCTCGAAGAACGCCCGGGCGCCTATATTCTGGTCGGCAACGGACCGGGCGCGGCGGTGCACCACCCGGAGTACAATTTCAACGATGAGGCGATCCCGGCAGGCTGTAGCTGGTGGGCGGAGATCGTTGAACAACGGCTGCCCGTCGCCTCATAGTGGGCCAGGCCGGGATTAGGCGGCGAGCAGCTTGCGGTACACCGCGATGATGGCAGCAGCCTCCTGTTCGATGCGGAAGTTGTCGACCACGTTTTGCCGGGCGGCCTCCGACATCGATTGAAGGTTTTCCGGGGATGACAGGATCCGGCTGACCCGGTCCGCGATGGCGGACGCGTCTTCGATCTCCACCAGATGCCCGGTCTCCCCTTCCACCACCAACTCTTCAAAAGCGCCCACTTTCGTGGCGACAACGGGCGCACCGCAGGCCATGGCCTCCAGCGGTGTCAGCCCGAACCCTTCCCAACGTTGCGGGGCCACATAGAGGTCCAGCGCCTGAAAATGACGGGCCAAATCCGCAATCGGCACCTCATCCCGGAACAGAATCCGATCCGACAATCCCGCGCTTTCAACGTCATCCTTGAGCTTTTTCAGGAAATCCTGATGTTCCGCCGTCGCCCGCCCCATGATGAGGGCCTTGCCCTCGGGGTGTTTACTGAAAACGTCGATCATCGCAGCGACAAAGAGATCATTGCCCTTTTGATGCCGGATGCGGCCAAAGCAGCCGATCAGGGGGCCATCAGGGGGTAAATCCAGCGCGATACGCAAGGCTGCCCGGTCGTCAACCGGTTGAAACTGTTCGCAATCCACACCGTGCCGGATCACCGTTGCATCGCGTTCCAGATAGCTCGCGGATTTCGACGAGGTTGCGATGATCGCGTCCATTTGCCGGATCAGCCACCGGGTGAACCCGGTGTGCCGTCGCTGTGCCGCAGAGGTGAAAAGCAGCTTGAGCTTCTTGCCGGTGATGTATTTCAGCGCAAGACCCGCGATCATTTCGACGTTGCGACGCGCGTGCCAGACCCGGGCGCCGGAAGGGCCGCGTCGCGGCAGGCGCAACAGCCGCACCGGCGCCATGTTCGGCACCTCGGGCGGCAGATCGGGCGCGCAGGCAGTGATCGCGATGTCATGCGCCTGCAGCGGCACCAGACGGATCACGGTCGACGTCACGCCGGAATGGCGACGTTTGAAATTCGGCGCAATCACCTCAATGTCTCGCAGCACTGGCGCGGGAACAGAACTCATCGGATGTCATCCTCAAGCTTGAGCATATGGATCAGGCGGGCCGCAATGGAGCCCAGTTCGTCCGATTTCCCCCGCACAAACTGGTCCGCCGCCGTCAGACTGGCAGCAGCATGGGCGGGGTCCTTCAACAGCCTTCCGGCGGCCTTTGCAAGGGCGGGCGCGTCATCGACAATTTCCGCGGCCCCCATTTCCGTCATGTCCGAATAGGTTTCCGCAAAACTGGTCACATGCGGCCCCGACAGCACCGCAGCCTGCGCTTGCACCACCTCAAATGGATTATGCCCGCCGATGGGCAGCAGCGAGCCACCGAGAAAGGCGAAATCGGTGAGCGTGTACCAATTGCCCAGCTCGCCCAGCGTATCCGCGAGGTAGACCGCGTCCTCCGCCGTTGGCAGCGCCTGCTGCGAGCGGGTGGCATGGCTGAGGCCGTGATCCGATATCAGTGCGGCCACCTCATCGCTGCGATCCGGATGACGCGGCACCAGGATCAGCAGCAGATCGGGGATATCTTCCAGCAGCGCCTTATGCGCCGCCAGCACCGTGGCCTCTTCTCCCTTGTGGGTAGAGGCCGCGACCCAGATCGGGCGCGCCTTGATGGCGGTGCGCACCTGCGCCAGCACCGCCGGGTCGGTGGGCAGTGGCGAGGACATGGCCTTGAGATTGGTGCCGCGCGCGACCCGATCCACCGGGGCGTGCATCGCCACCATCGCCTGCGCCATCTCGTCATTCTGCGTCAGGATCAGATCGAAGACATCCAGCACATAGGCCGCCAGCGCCGGTTTGCTGGCCCAGGCCGCACGGGATTTCGCACTCAGCCGCGCGTTGACCAGCGCCATGGGGGTGCCCCTGTCGCGGGTCATGCGCAGCATCCGGGGCCAAAGCTCACTTTCCACAAAGATCGCGGCGGCCGGGCGCCAATGCCCCAGAAACCGGCTAAGCGGGCCGCGCGCGTCCAGCGGTGCAAACTGATGCACGGTCCGCGGTGGCATCCGGTCTGCGACCAGCTTGGCTGAGGTCGGTGTGCCGGAGGTGATCAAAAAATACGCGCGCGGCAGCATTTCACCCATTTTGGCAATCAGCGCCAGCACCGAGAGGCTCTCGCCGACGGAGGCGGCGTGAAACCAGATCAGATGGCCCGCCCCGGAGCGCGGCTGGCTGGCATGGCCCATCTTCTCATGCGCGCGTAACACCGAGACGCCTTGCCGGCGCAATTTGCGAATTTCGGACCAGGCCGCAAAGGGCGCCAACAGGACGGTCGCGGCCACATAGACGTGAAAGAGCGGCGGCGCGCGCATGGCTCGGATCAGCCGCCCGTATGGCTCATATGCCGGGGCATCTGTCCGTCGAGACGTTGGCGTGAGTAGTCGAAATCATGACCCTTGGGCTTCAGCGCGATCGCGGCACGGATCGCATCTTCGAGCGGTCCGTTGTCCTCCGGATGCGCCCGCAAGGGCGCGCGCAGGTCCGCGGCATCTTCCTGCCCCAGGCACATGAAGATCTCGCCCGTGCAGGTCAGCCGCACCCGGTTGCAGCTTTCGCAGAAATTGTGGCTGAGCGGTGTGATGAAGCCGATCTTCTGCCCGGTTTCTTCCAGACGGACATAGCGGGCAGGGCCGCCGGTGCGTTCTGCCAGATCGGTCACGGTATAGTGCTCGCTGTAGCGCGCGCGCACATCTTTCAATGACCAATACTGCCCCAGGCGATCTTCATTGCCGATATCGCCCATCGGCATCACTTCGATCCACGTCAGATCAATACCGCGCGCTGCACACCATTCGGTGATGTAGGGCAGCTCAACCTCGTTGAAATCCTTGAGCGCCACCGCGTTCAGTTTCACGCGCAGCCCCGCATCCTGCGCCGCATCAATCCCGCGCAGCACCTGTGGCAGGCGACCCCAGCGGGTGATCTCCGCGAATTTGCTCTCATCCAACGTGTCCAGCGAGACATTCACCCGGCGCACGCCCGCGGCATAGAGGTCCTTGGCAAACCGTTCCAACTGGCTGCCATTGGTCGTCAGCGTCAGCTCTTTCAACGCGCCGCTGTCCAGGTGCCGCGTCATGCCCTGAAAGAACGTCATGATGCCCTTGCGCACCAAAGGCTCGCCGCCGGTGATCCGCAGCTTTTCCACGCCCAGCCCGATGAAGGTCGAACACATGCGGTCCAATTCTTCCAGCGTCAGCAATTCTTTCTTGGGCAGAAAGGTCATGTTTTCAGACATGCAATAGACGCATCGGAAATCGCAGCGATCGGTTACCGAAACTCTCAGGTAGGTAATCGCGCGGGCAAAGGGATCAATCAATGGGGCTGTCATGGCACCATAGGTAATGGTCTGGGGCTGGCGCAGCAAGAGGTTAACGCCATTGATGGAACACCGCACATGTGATTTAGACGGGTCATGTTGAAAACCATGGTGTCCTGGATTGCCTGTGTTGGCGCGCTTCTTGCCATTTCTGGCTGCGCGGAATTTGAACAGCTCGGCGCCGCGCTGGGGGTCGCCAAACCGGAAACGACCGCGCCGGCGCCCGCGAGCGACGGTGTGCCGACAACCGGTCTCAGCACAGCGGAAGCCCTGGATCAAACCACTGACGCCGAACGGCAGGCCGCGGCGCAAACCGGGGGCGGGCGTGCCTTGGGACAAACCGTTGCTTCACTGGGCAGCCCGGCGGAACCGGGCTTCTGGTTGAAAACGCCGCTGGTACAAGCGGAAACGGCAGGTCGCGTCAGAGACCCGGCAACCGGGCTGTCAGTCGCGGTGACGCTGATCCCCATAGACGGCCCCGAAACGGCAGGCAGCCGCTTGTCGCTCTCTGCGATGCGGCTGCTGGAGGTCAACCTGACCGATCTGGTGACCCTTCAGGTTCTGGCCTGATTTCAGCCCTCTTGCGGGTCGAGAATATGCGTTGGCGCGCCATCGATGGTCTGCCTGTTGCGTGTATCCCAATAGGCCGCAATGCCGTCGGGGCCTTTGTCTTCGGCCCATTTCTTCAGCACATCGCGGTCGCCGGCATAGTCCATGAAGGGCACCGCATAGCCGCAGCTGGTCTGGACAATGTCGATGGCCAGATCATAGATCTGCCGCGCCGCGTCCGATTGTGGGAAAAGCGCGTTGAGTTCCGCGAAATCCGCATCGCGCGGGTGCAGCGTTCGTGCAGATCCATAGGTGCGCAAAATCATCGGTTTGGCTTCAAATCCACACCACATCAGCGTCATGCGGTTGGCTTGCGCTAGGTGCCCGGCGGTTTCATTCCCCGATCCGGTCAGATTGCGCCAGGCGATCCGGTTCGGGCCCAGCACGCGCAGGCTGTCCATGCCTTTTGGCGAGATATTCACCTTTCCCTCTGCTGCGGCAGTGCCGACAAAGAAAATATGCTGTGCTTCGATGAAGCGGGTCAGCACGTCACTCAGGTGATCAAATTGCTTGGCCATGATTTATTCCACCGTAACAGATTTTGCGAGGTTGCGCGGTTGGTCCACATCCGTCCCCTTGGCCACGGCCGTATGGTAGGCCAGCAGCTGTGCGGGGATGGCATAAAGGATCGGGGTGACGGCATCGGGCACGGTGGGCAGCTCGATGGTGGCAAAAGCCCCTTCGCCAGCCTCTTTGAGCCCCTGCCGGTCAGAGATCAGGATGACCCGACCCTTGCGTGCCATAACCTCCTGCATATTGCTCACCGTCTTGTCGAACAGCGCGTCGCGTGGGGCCATTACCACCACGGGGACGGTCTTGTCCACCAGTGCGATGGGCCCGTGTTTCAACTCGCCGGACGCATAAGCTTCGGCATGTATATAGCTGATTTCCTTTAGTTTTAGAGCTCCTTCCAGCGCCAGTGGGAACATCAGCCCCCGCCCCAGGAACAGCACGTCACGTGCCTCCGCCAGCTTGAGCGAGGCTTTCTGCATCTCGGCATTGGCCTCCAGCGCGGTGCTGAGCACGCTGGGAATGCTACGCAGGGCCGAGAGGTGCTCGGCCAGGGTCTCGGCGTCAATCTCTCCACGATCCTGTGCCGCCTTGAGCGCCAGAATGAAAAGCACCGCGAGCTGGCAGGTGAAAGCCTTGGTCGAGGCCACACCAATCTCGACGCCTGCGTGAATGGGCAGGACAAGATCGCTTTCGCGGGCAATCGAGCTTTCGGGCACATTCACCACGGAGACGATGCGATCCGCCTTGCCTTCGCAATAGCGCAGGGCGGCCAGCGTATCGGCGGTCTCCCCCGATTGGCTGACAAAAAGCGCTGCGGTGCGCGCAGGAATGGGCGGCTCGCGGTAGCGGAATTCCGACGCTACATCGACATCCACGGGCAGGCGCGCGATCTGTTCAAACCAGTATTTCGCGGTGAGGCAAGCATAGGATGCGGTGCCACAGGCCACCATGGTCAGCCGGTCAACGGTGGAGAAATCAAGCCCCTGATCCGGCAGGATGATCTTGCCTTCATTGTCTAGGTAATTGCTCAGCGCCTGTCCGATCACGGTCGGCTGTTCGGCGATTTCTTTGGCCATGAAATGCTTGTGGCCGCCCTTGTCGATACGGGTATCACCGATCTGGACGGTCTTGATCGCACGATTGGCCAGCGCGCCGTTGATATCGCGTATCTCGACTGTGCCGCGGGTCACAACCGCCCGGTCGCCCTCTTCGAGATAGCTGATCCGGTCGGTCAGCGGCGACAGGGCAATGGCGTCCGAGCCCACGAACATTTCGCCGTCACCATGGCCGATGGCAAGCGGCGAGCCTTTGCGCGCGGCCACGATCAGATCGTCCTCGCCAGCGAAGAGAAACGCCAGGGCAAAAGCCCCTTCAAGACGGTCCAGCGCCTTGTTGGCGGCCTCAACGGCGTTTGCACCACCCGACATGTAGTGCTCCGTCAGAAGGGCGACAGTTTCCGTATCCGTTTCGGTGACAAAGGAAATTCCTAGCTCCGCCAGCTCCGTGCGCAATTCCCTGAAATTCTCGATGATCCCGTTGTGGACAACGGCGACGCGCCCGGCCTGATGCGGGTGGGCGTTGGTGACCGTAGGCGCACCATGGGTGGCCCAGCGGGTGTGCCCGATCCCGGATTTGCCGGTCAGCGGCTCGTGCACCAACAGATCCGACAGGTTGACCAGCTTGCCCACCGCGCGGCGACGGTCCAGCTTGCCCGCATCGATGGTCGCAATGCCCGCGCTGTCATAGCCGCGATACTCAAGGCGTTTGAGCGCCTCCACCAGAATGGGTGCGGCTTCGTGATGGCCCAAAACCCCTACAATTCCACACATTTTAGCTGCCTCTTTGGAGTTTGGCCTTTTTGGCCCTTAGAATTTGGAACAATTTCGCCGCCATGCCCGGTTTTTCGACCTGCGGGGCCCGGGCGATGGCCAGGGCGTCGGCATCGACGTCCGAGGTGATCACCGAGCCGCTGCCGGTCATCGCACCATCGCCGACATGCACGGGTGCGACCAGCATGGTGTTTGATCCGATAAAGACGTTCTCGCCGATGTCGGTATGGTGTTTCATCACGCCGTCATAGTTGCAGGTGATGGTGCCCGCACCGATATTGGTGCCGCGCCCCAAAGTGGCATCCCCGATATAGCTGAGGTGGTTGACCTTGGTGCCGGTGCCGATCCGCGCGTTCTTGATCTCGACAAAATTACCGACACGCGCGTCTTCGCTGAGTTCGGCCCCCGGACGCAGCCGCGCATAGGGCCCGACGATCGCGCCACGGGCAATGTGACAGCCTTCCAGATGTGAAAACGCCCGTACCGTCACCCCGCTTTCCACGGTGACACTGGGGCCAAAAACCACATTGGGCTCAACAAGGGTGTCGCGGCCGATGACGGTGTCAAAGGCGAAATGCACAGTCTCCGGTGCGGGCAGGGTCACGCCATTCTCGAAGGCGTCGGCGCGGGCGCGGGCTTGAAACGCGGCCTCGGCCCCGGCCAGCTCGGCCCGCGTATTGATGCCCAACGTTTCTGCCTCGTCACAGGTGACGACCGTGGCGCTCAGCCCGCGGGCGCGGGCCAGCCCGACGATATCGGTCAGATAGTATTCTTCGGAGGCGTTATTGTTGTCGACAGCCTCGATCAGGTCGAACAGCAGCGGCGCCTTGCAGGCCACGACACCGCTGTTGCAGAGGGTGATCGCGCGCTCCGCCGCATCCGCGTCCTTGAATTCGACAATCCGTTCCAGCGTATCGCCCGCCATCACCAACCGGCCATAGCGACCGGGATCTGCGGCCTCAAACCCCAGAATGACAACGTCATGAGACGCCTGCGCCTCCATCATCGCGTCCAGCGTTTCAGCCCGCACAAAGGGCGTGTCGCCAAAGAGCACGATCGCCGTGCCATCAAATCCTGCAAGCGCATCGCGTGCCTGTGCTGCGGCATGGGCCGTGCCAAGCTGCTCGGTCTGGGCCACCACCTGCGCGGTCTCGTCATAGGCCAGTGCGGCCTTGCGCACCATATCCGCGCCGTGACCGGCGACCACGACAGTGTGCTCCGGTGCCAGGCTGGCACCTGCCTGCATGGCATGCACGAACAAGGGGGCACCGGCGAGCGGGTGCAGGACCTTGGGCAGGTCCGAATTCATCCGGGTGCCTTTGCCTGCGGCGAGGATGACCAATGCGGTTTTCATGTCGTTTCTCTTTGTGTTCTGCTCCGGCCCTGTTTATCCGTCTGGCGGGGTGGCGCAAGTCACGCGGCCATCAAAGAAGGTTGCGGCTTGCAACATCCCGTGGCGGGGTTACGTGCAGACTACAGCCCGGGGAGCAGGCATGAAAACGGTAATTTTCGATCTAGATGGCACGCTTGCCGACACCAGTGGCGACCTGATTGCCGCGGCAAACCACTGTTTTCGGGACATGGGCGCGGGCGATGTTTTAGATGCCGAGGGGGATGCAGGCACCGCCCTGCGCGGGGGGCGGGCGATGCTGCGTCTGGGAATGGCCCGGCTGGGCCGCGCCGAAGAAGAAGCCACCATCGATACCTATTACCCGGTGCTGCTGGAAGCCTACGGAGCTGCCATCGACGTCCATACGCAGGTCTACCCGCGCGCGATGGCAGCGGTGGAGCAGCTGAAGGTCATGGGCTACGGTGTGGGGATCTGCACCAACAAGCCCGAAGGTCTGGCAGACACGCTGTTGCGCCGTCTTGGCGTGCGCGATGCATTTGGCGCGCTGATCGGAGCAGACACGCTGCCGGTGCGCAAACCGGACCCGGAACCGCTCTACGAGGCGGCACGCAGAGCCGGGGGGGATCCGATGAAATGCGTGCTGATCGGGGATTCCGATACCGACCGCAACACGGCCAAAGCCGCTAATGTGCCCTGCGTTCTGGTCACTTTCGGCCCTGCGGGCGGGGACATGGCGGCGCTGTCACCTGAGGCGCTGTTGCAGGATTACGCCGATTTGCCGGAGATCGTGGATCGCCTGCTGGCTTGACCAAAGGCATTGGCATCGGCAGAGTTTCAGCCAAGAAGAGGCGCGCTATGACAGAAGTTTTCAAAGGCAGTTTCACCCAGCAGGAACCGATCCCGGAGGCCGGTATCGAGGCTGCGATGGCGGTTTTGCGGCACGGTCGTTTGCACCGCTACAACACGGCACCTGATGAGATCAGCGAGACGGCGCTGCTGGAGCAGGAGTTTGCGGCAACCGTCGGGGCGAAATACTGCCTGGCGGTGGCGTCCGGCGGCTATGCCATGGCCACGGCCCTGCGCGCGGTTGGGGTGAAGCCGGGCGATCCTGTCTTGTCCAACGCCTTCACGCTGGCGCCAGTGCCTGGTGCGATTGCTGCTGTCGGGGCGCGGCCGGTGTTTGTCGGCGTGACCGAAGCGCTGACCATCGATCTTGATGATCTTGAGGAAAAGGTCGGTGCGGCCCGCGTGTTGTTGCTCAGCCACATGCGCGGTCACATCTGTGACATGGACCGGTTGATGGCGATCTGCGAAGCAGCGGGCGTCACAGTGATCGAAGATTGCGCCCATACGATGGGGGCCGCCTGGAAGGGTGTGCCCTCGGGGCGTCAGGGCGCCGTGGGCTGCTATTCCTGTCAGACCTACAAACATGTGAATTCCGGCGAGGGCGGATTTCTGGTCACGGATGATGCAGAAATTGCGGCGCGTTCGGTGATGCTGTCGGGGTCCTATATGCTTTACGAGCGTCATCTGGCGGCACCGCCGAAGGAGGCGTTTGACGCCATTCGCTATGAAACGCCGAATATCTCGGGCCGGATGGACAATCTGCGCGCTGCGATCCTGCGCCCGCAGGTGGCTGATCTGGCAACCCAATGCGCGCGGTGGAACGAGCGCTACCGGTGCCTTGAGGACGGGCTGCGCGGCACACCGGGGTTGACCGTGATTGAACGGCCCGCGCCCGAGACAATCGTGGGCTCGTCCATTCAGTTCCTGTTGCTCGACTGGGGCGCGGCGGATGTGCGCCAGGTATTAGCCCGCTGTGCTGCGCGGGGTGTCGAGCTGAAATGGTTTGGCGGCGCAGAGCCCGCAGGCTTTACCAGCCGGTACGACAGTTGGCGTTATGCGGAGACACCGGCCATGCCCAAGACCGACCGTGTGTTGGCGGGGATCGTGGACATGCGGGTGCCGCTGACCTTCTCGCTGGAAGATTGCGCGCTGATTGCGCGGATCATCCGCGCTGAGGTGAGCGCGGTGTTCCAGGGACAGTCCACCGCCGCCGAATAGGCCGCACGCCCATCGCTAAAATGCGTGCCGTGTGACGGTTGCGTTGATCTGCCTGCCGTTTGCTGGCTTGACCGAGCGCGCGCGCTGTGGCATTTATGAACGAGTGTTCAATAAACACCGAGGGGAGTGCGGCGCGATGTTTATGGCAACCATGGCTTTCGATCTGGGCGAAGATGTGAACGCGCTGCGCGATATGGTGCACCGATGGGCGCAGGATCGTGTGAAGCCCATGGCCGCCGAGATCGACGCGAAAAACACCTTCCCGTCCGAGCTTTGGACCGAAATGGGCGCGCTGGGTCTGTTGGGCATCACTGTGGATGAGGAATTTGGCGGCGCGGGCATGTCCTACCTGGCCCATACCGTTGCCATCGAAGAGATCGCGCGGGCCAGTGCCTCGGTGTCGCTGTCCTATGGCGCGCATTCCAACCTCTGCGTCAATCAGATCAAGCTGAACGGTACGGATGAGCAGAAACAGAAATACCTGCCCGGTCTGATCTCAGGGGAACACGTGGGCGCGCTGGCGATGTCCGAAGCGGGGGCGGGATCGGATGTTGTGTCAATGAAGCTGCGCGCGGAAAAGCGCAACGACCACTACCGCCTGAATGGCACGAAGTATTGGATCACCAATGGTCCGGATGCGGATACGCTTGTGGTCTATGCCAAGACCGACCCCGACGCCGGATCCAAAGGCATCACCGCCTTTCTGATCGAAAAGGAGATGGTCGGATTCTCAACCTCCCCGCACTTTGACAAGCTGGGCATGCGCGGATCGAACACCGCCGAGCTGATTTTCGAGGACGTGCAGGTGCCGTTCGAGAACGTGCTGGGCGAAGAAGGCAAGGGCGTGCGCGTGCTGATGTCGGGGCTGGACTACGAGCGTGTGGTGCTGGCCGGGATCGGCACTGGCATCATGGCGGCCTGCCTGGATGCGGTTATGCCGTACCTGAGTGAGCGCAAGCAATTCGGCCAGCCCATCGGGAATTTCCAGCTGATGCAGGGCAAGATCGCCGATATGTATACGGCGATGAATTCCGCGCGGGCCTATGTCTATGAGGTGGCCAAGGCCTGTGATCGTGGCGACGTGACGCGACAGGATGCGGCGGCCTGTTGTCTCTATGCCTCAGAGGAGGCGATGAAACAGGCGCATCAGGCGGTGCAGGCCATGGGGGGCGCGGGGTTCCTGAACGACAGCCCGGTGGCGCGGATTTTCCGGGATGCAAAACTGATGGAAATCGGCGCGGGCACGTCCGAGATCCGGCGCATGCTGGTGGGCCGCGAACTCATGACGGCAATGGCGTGACCCGATGGGATGCACCGGGTCAGCCTTGAGCGAGGATTTGGTCCCTTCCTGCCGGGCCAAAGACCTAGAATTTATGGACGTAGGCCACGCCAACGAGGATGGGATCGATCTCGGCGGTGCCAATCGACGCGCCGTTGAGCGTGGCGTCGGTGTCGATGTCAAACCACCGCACGTTCAGCCGCAGCGAGCCTGCATCGCTGATCTGGTAGTCCACACCAGCCTGAAGCGAAACGCCGAAGGAATCGTCCAGCTCAAGGGTGCCCAAAGCCGATTCTTCCTCAAAGAAGGTGGTGTAGTTGATGCCCGCGCCCACATAAGGGGTCCACGCGCTGGCATTCGCAAAGTGGTAGTTCAGCGACAGGGTCGGGGGCAGATGTTTGGTGCTGCCCGCCGCCGCGCCGCCAATCGAGATGTCATGCTCGAACGGGGTGGCTGCCAGCAGTTCAATGCCAAGATTGTCCCGAATGAAATACTCGAATGTGAAGGTAAGCGCGATGTCGTCGTCAATATCCGCTTCACTGCCCGCGAGGGTGCCATTGCCCGATTTGGGGTTCACGTTGGCAAGCCCCAGACCAATTGTCCAATCGCCCTGAGACTGCGCAAGCGCGGGGGCGGCGAGCAATGCAAGCGCGCTGGAGAGAAGGAGGGCTTTGGGGGTGAGTTTCATGGTCGTTCTCTTTCCTTGTGTTGTTTCGAAGAGGTGATGCGCCCCGCCGGTTGCAATCGCATTGACGCAGATCAAGAGGGTCACGAAACAGCCTGTGCAAAATTGCCGCAGCCGCAGTGTGCTCCCACGCAGCTGGGGCGTGAAACCGACCAAAAAAGCAGCGGATACCGGTTGGCGACGCGCGCGCTTCCGCGCCGCCCGGTGAGCTGATGCCGCGCTGGATGTGGTTCCTGCCCCTGGCCGTTTTGGCCACCGCATTGGCCGCCTGGGGCTTCAGATGGGGATGGATCGCCGCGACGATCACCGAGACCGATGTGATCACCACCTATGCACAGCGCTACCTGGATGAAACCGGGCAAAACGCGCGCCTAACGGATTGCGCAGGCGTGCCGGGTGGGCAATCGGGCGTTTGGATCGTGGTCAGATGCATCCGGGACGGCGCGCGCTACGACTACCCGGTGGACCGGTTCGGACGGCTGCTGGATGTGCCCGGCGACCCCGAACGACCCGCGGAACCCCAAACATGAATGATGCTCTGACGCAGCCCCGCGTGATATAGGAGAGACTATGAGATTAACGTCACAGGCTTTGCCCTCGTCAGAGAGTTTTCAGTCGAACCGGGCCGCGCATCTGGACGCCTTGGCGGAGATCGCAGAGGTCGCGCAATCGGCAGCGCTGGGCGGCGGCGAGAGATCCCGCGCACGGCACGTGAGCCGGGGCAAGATGCTGCCCCGCGACAGGGTGGCGAACCTGCTCGACCCTGGCAGCCCGTTTCTGGAGGTGGGCGCGACAGCCGCGCATGGGCTTTACGACGGTGCGGCCCCCTGCGCGGGCGTGATCGCCGGCATTGGTCAGGTGCGGGGCCAAGAGGTCATGGTCGTTTGCAACGATGCCACGGTGAAGGGCGGCACCTATTACCCGATGACGGTGAAAAAACACCTGCGCGCGCAGGAGATCGCGCAGGAGAACCACCTGCCTTGCGTCTATCTGGTCGACAGTGGCGGGGCGAACCTGCCCAATCAGGATGAGGTGTTCCCCGACCGCGATCATTTTGGCCGCATTTTCTACAATCAGGCGCGGATGTCGGCGCTGGGCATCCCGCAGATCGCGGTGGTCATGGGGTCGTGTACGGCGGGGGGCGCTTATGTTCCGGCGATGTCCGATGTAACAATCATCGTGCGCGATCAAGGCACGATCTTTCTGGCCGGTCCGCCGCTGGTCAAGGCCGCGACCGGCGAAGTTGTCAGCGCCGAAGACCTTGGCGGCGGCGATGTCCACACCCGGCTGAGCGGGGTGGCGGATTATCTGGCGGAGGATGACGCTCATGCGCTGAGCCTCGCGCGGCGGGCGGTGGGGTCGCTGAACCGCGCCAGGCCAACAACCGTGCAGTGGGAAACACCCGAAGACCCGGCCTATGATCCGGAGGAAATCCTCGGCGTGGTGCCTGCCGACCTGCGCACGCCTTACGACATCCGCGAGGTGATTGCCCGCCTTGTGGATGGATCGCGGTTCGACGAGTTCAAACCGCGGTTTGGCGAGACGCTGGTGACCGGGTTCGCGCATCTCAAGGGCTGCCCTATCGGGATCATCGCCAACAATGGCGTGCTGTTTTCCGAATCCGCTCAGAAAGGCGCGCATTTTGTCGAGCTCTGCTCGCAACGCTCTATCCCGCTGGTTTTCCTGCAGAATATCACCGGCTTCATGGTCGGGCGCAAATACGAAAATGAAGGCATTGCGCGGCACGGGGCCAAGATGGTGACCGCCGTCGCCTCCACCGAGGTGCCCAAGATCACCATGCTGGTGGGTGGCTCATTTGGGGCGGGCAATTACGGCATGGCGGGGCGCGCCTATTCTCCGCGCTTCATGTGGACCTGGCCCAATTCACGGATTTCGGTCATGGGCGGGCCGCAGGCGGCGGGTGTGCTGGCGACCGTCAAACGGGAGGCGCTGGAGAAGGCGGGCGAGAGTTGGTCAGCGGAGGACGAAGCCAAATTCAAGCAGCCCACCATCGACATGTTCGAACGGCAGAGCCACCCGCTTTATGCCTCCGCGCGCCTTTGGGATGACGGGGTGATCGATCCACGCAAAAGCCGGGACGTGTTGTTCCTGTCGCTCTCTGCGGCGCTGAATGCCCCGATTGAGGAGACGCGGTTCGGCGTCTTCCGGATGTGAAGAGGATGAGCGCTCTGCCTCCCGTCGGATGTGCAACCCGATCGGATCGCTGCGCCAGGTGCGGAGGTTCAGGAAGATGGTGACATGTGATGAAGCCAAACAGCGTTACCCGGAAGCCGAAGTCTTCAGCTTTGGCGACACGCCGGAACTGATCGCCGAACTCACCGCGCTGGTCCGGTCAGGTGCCAAACGGGCGACCTGTTCGGCCATGGCCGACATCGAGGCCGGACGACAGGCGCCGCCCCGTGTCGGGCGGCGCGACATTGCGCTGGCGCCGGATGGTACGCCCGCACTGGTGATTGAAACCCTGGAACTGCGCGAGACGACCTGGGAGATGATGACCGAGGAGATGGCGCTGGCAGAAGGCGAGAATGAGACGTTGGCGGGCTGGCGCGAAGGGCACAAGCGCTACTACACGCGTCAGGGCATCTTCGACCCGGACATGAAGCTCATCTGGGAGCGCTTCGAGGTGGTTGAAGATTTCGGAGCAGACGGATGAAGGGCATCAAGGGCCTGGGCGACAGGATTGCGGAAACGGTCAGCGGGTTGAAACTGCCGACGCTCGGGCGCGAAGTGGAACTGCCGGTCTATGTGATTCACAATTCCCCGGATGCCGAAGACTATTTCTTCATCTTCGATTTTGAGGACTTCGTGGAACAGTCGCGTCAGGGCTGGTTTGTGCGGCCCAAATTACGGCTCTGGGCCGGGCGGTCGGATTTCAACCGCCGCGCCTTTGCCCGTCAGTTCCGGCAAAGTTTTGCGCAGGAATTCGAAATGGCGCGCGCGGATCTGGCCGCGCAAAAGGATGTCAAGCGCGGGTGGTTTGGCGGTCTGCCGGGCTTTTTCCGCGATATCGCCGCCCCCACCTTGCCGGGGGTGCTGTCCAATCTTGTCTTGCTGGTTGCGCTCTCCGCCGGAAGCAAGGTGCTGACACAGATTTTGCCAGCGGGCTGGATGCGGCAGAAAACCGATGCGCAAAAGTTGGAAGACGGCATTCAGGAGACCAGGGATAAGGTCGATGCCGCCCTCGGACAGATCGAGATCACGCTGCATATGGACCTTTATCGCCATGCGTGGCGGGGCCAGCCGCCCGGTCGGATGACGGGGGTCGACTATGACGCCTGGCCGCTGCCGCAATACGTACAACAACACTTGATGGATGGGACATCCGGCTCATGGTGGTAACTCATGTTTGATACAATTCTGATTGCGAACCGGGGCGAGATTGCCTGCCGGGCTATGGAAACCGCCCGCGCCCTGGGGGTCCGATGTGTGGCGGTCTATTCCGATGCGGATGCAGGTGCAAAGCATGTCGCGATGGCTGATGTGGCCGTGCATATTGGCGGGTCCGCCCCGGCGGACAGCTATCTGCGCGGCGATGTGATCATTCAGGCCGCACGTGAGGCAGGTGCCCAGGCCATCCACCCCGGCTACGGGTTCCTGAGCGAAAACCCCGATTTTGTCGAGGCCGTGGAAGCGGCGGGTCTGACCTTCATCGGACCCTCCGCATCGGCGATCCGGGCAATGGGTTTGAAGGATGCAGCAAAGGCGCTGATGGTGGAGGCGGGCGTGCCCGTGGTGCCGGGCTATCATGGCGCAGACCAGGATGATGGGCTGCTGGCCGCAGAAGCCGAAAAGATCGGCTACCCGGTGCTGATCAAGGCGGTGGCGGGCGGCGGCGGCAAGGGCATGCGTCTGGTCGAAACGGCAGATCAGTTTGCCGCAGCTCTGGCATCGGCGCGCAGCGAAGCGCAGACGGCATTCGGCAATTCGGATGTGTTGGTGGAGAAATTCGTGACCCAGCCGCGTCACATCGAAGTACAGGTCTTTGGCGACGGCAGCCGCGCTGTGCATCTGTTTGAGCGGGACTGTTCGCTGCAGCGCCGCCATCAGAAGGTGATCGAAGAGGCCCCCGCGCCCGGCATGACCGAAGAGATGCGCAGCGCGATGGGCGCAGCTGCGGTACGTGCGGCGGAAGCGATCGGTTACAGCGGCGCGGGCACCGTCGAATTCATCGTTGATGGGGCAGGCGGGCTCAAAACGGACGGGTTTTTCTTCATGGAAATGAACACCCGCCTGCAGGTCGAACACCCGGTGACGGAAGCGATCACAGGCGTCGATCTCGTCGAGTGGCAGCTGCGGGTCGCCGCAGGCGAAGGCCTCCCGACCGCGCAGGAGGACCTGAAGATCGAAGGCCATTCCTTTGAAGCGCGGCTTTATGCCGAAGACGTGCCCGCCGGGTTCCTGCCCGCAACCGGTACGCTCAGCCATCTGTGTTTTCCAGAGGATGTCCGCGCCGACAGCGGCGTGCGGGCTGGCGACGTCATCAGCCCGTTCTACGACCCGATGATTGCCAAGCTGATCGTGCATGGCCCCAATCGCGATATCGCCTTGGCCCGTTTGCGCCAGGGTCTGGCAGGCACCGAAGTCGGCGGAACGGTCACGAACCTCGCTTTTCTGGGCGCCTTGGCGAGTCATACCGGGTTCGGGCGTGGGGAGGTGGATACCGGGCTGATCGGTCGTGAGATTGATGCGCTGACACGCCCGCCAAAAGCCGCGCCGCACCACATCGCAGCGGCGGGCATGGCCGCCCTGACCCTCACCAATCCAGCGGACAATGCCGGGTTCAGCCTCTGGCACCCCTTGCGCCACGGGGTGCAACTGGTCTGGCAGGAAGAGATCTTAGATCTCTCCGTCGAGGTCATCGATGCGGACCACCAACGCTGGGATGTCGTAGGAGAGATCGTCGCGGCGCACCGCCGGGACGGACGATGGCAGATCGCCGGACAGCCTGCGCCAAACGTAAGCGTCGCCGGGGCCGTCATCACGGTGTTCGACGGCTATGGTCTCGCCTTTCGCCACGTCGATCCACTTGACCGGGCCAGTGGGGCGGCAGGCGATGGCAACCTGATCGACGCGCCGATGCCGGGGCTCGTCAAAACCATTGACGCCACGGTCGGGCAATCGGTGACACAGGGGGATCGTCTCGCCGTCCTGGAGGCGATGAAAATGGAGCACGCCTTGCTGGCGGCGCGCGACGGTGTGGTGGCCGAGGTGCTGGCGCAGGCTGGTGATCAGGTCGAAGCGGGCGCCGCCCTCATCCAGCTTGAACCCGAGGAGGCGTCATGATCACCTTGCACCACTGCCCGCAGACGCGGTCAATGCGCACGCTTTGGGTGCTCAATGAATTGGACGTGCCGTTTCAGCTGCGCAGCTACCCCTTTGACCGCACGCTGCGCAGCCCGGAATTTCTGAGTCTGTCGCCCGCTGGCCGGGTGCCCGCGCTGGAAATCGACGGGGAGCGGATGTTTGAAACCGGTGCCATCACCGAATACCTCTGCGAGCGCTTTAGCCCTGAGCGTTTGGGCCGGATGCCGGGCAGCCCGGATCGGATGTCCTGGCTGGTCTGGCTGCATTTTTCCGAAACCCTCAGCCAGCACACCGCCGCCCTGACCCAGCAGCATGTGGCCCTTTACGAAGACCGGATGCGCAGCCCGATTGTCATGAAACTGGAAGCCGCGCGAGTTCGAAAATGCTACGGCGCCATCGAGGCGCGGCTGACAACGCCGGTTGAAAACCGCGACTACCTGCTGAACTCGGGGTTCACGGCGGCGGACATCTCGGTGGGGCAGGCGGTCTATATGGCACGGCACTTTGCGACGCTGGATGATTTCCCAGCCACTGCCGATTGGTATGCGCGGATCACCGCGCGCGACGGCTTTCAGGCCGCTCTGCCAAAAGGTGACGGCATTTATGACCGAGACTTTTACGCGCCATGGCCGTTAGAGTGATCAGAACGGTGATCAAAGGGGAGGGTGTCGGGTGAGTCTAGGGCCATGCGAAATATTCGAGGTCGGTCCGCGGGACGGGCTGCAAAATGAGGCACGCGATATTCCCGTGGCGGAAAAGGTGGCGCTTATTGACAGGCTGAGCCGTGCCGGGTTCCGCCGCATAGAGGTTGCGAGCTTTGTATCCCCGAAATGGGTGCCGCAGATGGCGGGATCCGGCGAGGTGCTCGCCGCCATAAAGCGCGCCGACACGATACGCTACGCCGCCCTCACCCCGAACATGCGCGGGTTTGAGGATGCCAAATCTGCAGGTGCGGATGAAATCGCGATTTTTGCCTCCGCCTCGGAAGGGTTTTCCAAAGCCAATATCAACGTCAGCATCGCCGAAAGCATCGAACGTTTTAAGCCCATCCTGGAGGAAGCGCGCCACATTGACCTGCCGGTGCGGGGCTATGTCTCTTGCGTCGTGGAATGTCCCTACGACGGTGCGGTGGCACCCGCGGCAGTGGCCGACGTCGCCGACCGGCTTTTTGGCATGGGGTGTTATGAGGTCAGCCTTGGGGACACCACGGGGGCGGGCACACCCGATAGCATCGCACGCATGCTGCTAGCGGTGCGCGATGTGGTGCCGGTGGGCCGGCTCGCTGGGCACTATCACGACACCCACGGCCGCGCGATGGAGAACATCGACGCCTCGCTCAGCCTTGGTGTCCGGGTGTTCGACGCAGCGGTCGGGGGCTTGGGCGGCTGCCCCTTCGCGCCCGGTTCAGCCGGGAATGTCGCCACGGAAAGCGTGGCGCGCCATCTGGCGACCCTTGGCTATGAGACCGGTCTTGATCTTGATGTGATCGAGGAAGCCGCGGAAATGGCGCGCGCCATGCGCTCCGGCTGACAGGACCTGCGCGGTGGATTTCTTCAAGGGCACAGAACGGATGATGACCATGGACGATGGCGTCTGGTTGCGCCATGCCAACCCGTGGTCGGGCTGGACACGCATGCTGACCTGCCTGCCGTTTCTGGTGCTGGCGATCTGGAGCCGGGTCTGGATCGGCACATGGGCCCTGATCCCTGTGGCGTTGGCGATCTTCTGGATCTGGGTTAATCCGCGCGCCTTTCCGCCCCCCGCACGTCTGGACAGCTGGATGAGCAAGGGCGTGCTGGGGGAGCGCATTTTTCTCAACCACCGGGCGGAGGTCGCAGATCATCATCGCCGTGCCGCCATCGTTCTGAGCCTGCTCAGCCTGCCGGGTTTTGTTGTGATGGTCTGGGGGCTCTACGGGCTGTGGTGGGAAGGGGCCGTTTTTGGCACCATCCTGACGGCGCTGCCCAAGATCTGGTTCGTCGACCGCATGGTCTGGATTTATGAAGATTGGGTGCGGGACGGGCGTTCTGTGCCGGGATTGGAGAGCAGGGATGTTTGACACAATCACCATCGAAACCGACGCGCGGGGCGTGGCGACGCTGACCCTGAACCGGCCGGAAAAGCACAACGCCATGTCGGCGCAGATGCTGGCGGACCTGACCGAAGCGGCGTCTCTCTTGGGGGCGGATGACGCCGTGCGGGTGGTGGTGCTGACCGGGGCGGGCAAGAGCTTTTGCGCAGGCGGCGATCTGGCCTGGATGCAGGCACAGCGCGAGATGGACGCGGAAACCCGCTCTGCCGAGGCGCGCAAGTTGGCGACCATGCTGGGCGCGCTCAACAGCCTACCGAAACCGCTGATTGGTGCGGTTCAAGGCAACGCCTTTGGGGGCGGTGTCGGCATGGCCTGCGTCTGCGATGTGGCCATCGCGGTGGAGGGTGCGAAGTTTGGCTTCACCGAGACGCGGTTGGGCATCATCCCCGCCACCATCGGCCCCTATGTACTGGCGCGTATGGGCGAGGGCCGTGCCCGCCGCGTGTTCATGTCCGCGCGGATTTTTGGCGCGGCGGAAGCAGTCGACCTGGGGATACTGGCGCGATGCGTTCTACCGGAAGGCCTGGCCGAAGCCATCGAGGCGGAAGTGTTACCCTATCTTGCCTGCGCGCCGGGGGCTGTGGCGGCGGCCAAGCAGCTGGCCCGCGATCTGGGCCCTCGGATTGATGCCAGCGTCGTCGATCACACGATTTCGGCACTCGCCGCACAGTGGGAAACCGAGGAAGCCGCTGAGGGCATTGCGGCGTTCTTTGACAAACGTAAGCCCGGTTGGGTCGGGTGATTGGCTCCTGGAGAAAACTCTATTGGTTTTGAAGAAACGACAGGTCCGTCAAGTGTGTTCTTACAATCCGATGACAAGAAATACATGGCCAACGCCTCGATTTCTAAACCCGCGGCGGCTTGATTTCGGGGGCTCGGTCGTCCTGGGTGGTTTAGAATGCGCCCAACCAGCTCGCGAGCGCGAGCGTTACCGCCAGAGCCACAACCGGGATTGCGACGGAAACAACAAAGATCGGGCCATAAGCCTCCTTGTGGGTCAGTCCGGCGATCCCAAGCAGGGTCACAACCGCCCCGTTATGCGGCAGCGCGTCGAGGCCCCCGGTTGCCAAAGCAACAACCCGGTGCAGCGCCTCAGGATCAATCCCCTCGGCAAGAGCGATATCCAGATATCGTGCGCCCAGGGCATCAAGGGCAATCGACATACCGCCTGAGGCCGAGCCCGTGATCCCGGCAAGCAGGCTGGCCGATGCCGCAAGGCCGATCAGCGGGCTGCCCGGTATCTGGTCGGTCAATGCATTCACGGCGGCAAAAGCGGGGAGAGCAGCCACAACCGCGCCAAAGCCTACAAGCATGGCTGTATTGAAGAGCGGCAGGAGCGCGTCTTGCGACCCATCTGATAGCGTCTGCCGCGGATTGGCCAGTCGCCGCCACGACAGAGCCAGCAGCAGTAGGATCGCAAGCATCAGTGCACCGATCAATGCCCAAACCCCGATGACCCGAGACGGCGCTACCCCGCCCCAGGACGGGTCCGCCAGATAGCCCAGATCAAGGCGCGGGAACGCCAGCTCGGCGAGCAGCCAGTTCATGGCGAAAACCGTCAAGATTGGCAGCAGTGCCAGCCATAGAGAGGGCAGTTCAGCATCGTCGAATGCTCCCGCGTCCAGTACGGACTGTGCGGTGTTTGGCGTTACTTTACCGGCGGCATAAGATAGGTAGAGCAGCCCACCCATCCCCATGATGAGGCCTGCGATCACGCCCAGGCCCGGCGCTGCGAAGGCCGTTGTTCCGAAATACGGCATCGGGATTGCATTCTGAATGGCGGGCGATCCGGGCAGCGCGCTCATTGTGAAGGTAAAGGCACCCAAGGCGATGGCTGCCGGGATCAGCCGATGGGGCAGCCCGGATGCGCGGAACAAAGCGACAGCGAGAGGGTAAATTGCAAAGGCCACGACGAAGAGCGAGATGCCACCATATGTCAGAGCTGCGCAGGAGAGCACCACAGCGGGCAGAGCCTGAGCTGGCCCAAGTTTCGCAACGATCGCGCGGGCCAGAGCCATCGCTGCGCCGGAAGCCTCCATCAGTTTGCCAAAGACCGCGCCAAGCAGGAACAACGGAAGGAAAGCAACCACAAAACCACCGGTTGCCGGCATGAAGCGCTGCGTCAGCGTCGCGAGCAGCGGATCGGTGGCGAGTAAGGCGGCCAGCAACGCCATGACCGGTGCCGCCAGGAGCACCGGCCAGCCGCGATAGACCGACCAGATCAGCAATCCCAAGGGCAAAAGAAGGGTGAGAAGCGGCAGCATGGCGCCAACCTAGTCGCGAATAGATCGGGAATTAGCACGGCAATTTGCCGCAGTGCAGAATGAAGCGGCAGCCAAGTTGCTTCCGGTCAAGAAGTGGCCGGTTCCTGACGTTCGGGAGCTTGCGCCGCAGCCCGCAATGCCAAGCATCCGCAGCACGGTCCCGAGCGACTGAAGGTCGATAACACGCGCTCAAGCGGTCCTTGATGGACATCCGGCATGCCAGATGGAAAGCTTGTCTCAAGGAGAGCAAAAATGAAGATCAGAGACGCAACAACAGAAGATGTGGCGGAGATGAGCGCCTTTCTGCAACAGCTCGCTGCCTTGGGGAAGCGAACGAGCCGCAGCGATCCCGCGTTTGTTCTATCGAATTACATTCACGATCCGAACAAGGTGCAATGCGCCGTGGCAGAGGATGATGACGGAACAATACTTGGCTTTCAGTCCCTGAAATTCGCAACGGAAGCGAATATCTATGGTGTGGAGCCGGGGTGGGGGATCATCGGAACACACATCCGTCCCGACGCAGCCCGCCGCGGTGTGGGCAGAGCGCTTTTTGCAGCCACGCGTGAAGCGGCCCAGAGATCGGGGCTGACAAAGATTGACGCAAGCATCGCGGCGACCAACCCTGAGGGGCTTGCATATTATGAAGCGATGGGCTTTCGCAGCTACAGGACATCTGACGGCACGATCTGCAAGTGTCTTGATCTGACGTCTTAGTCGCTGGCTGTCCAAAGTTCTATGGACGCGCTTCCTAGAGGTCTTCCCAGCGGCTCAATGCGTATTTCCACTGGCTGTAGGCGAAGTAGATCAGCATGGTCGAGCCCAAAGCCAGCCCGATCAAAACCGTCCTGATCCCGAACTCGGTGACTGATCTGCCGTCAGGTCCGGCGGCGGTTGAAAACGAGACAAACCCCATCAAAAGGGTGAAGAAAACGCTCTGCCCCAGGAAACTACGCCAAAGCGGTTTGTAGTGGGGTGGCACGGGTCTCAACCCCAACCTGCGCAGGAACCTTGTATAGGGCGGTACCGCATTGGACGGCCAAATCCCCGCTTGCTCTAGTTCGGCTTCTGCAGCTTCAAAGCGGCGTTGATAGTCGGACATCGGATATACCTCCTTGCGCTTGAAACATCGCAAGAACGCAAGCGCCTTTCAAGCTTGGTGCAGGCCCA
This sequence comes from uncultured Roseobacter sp., assembly GCF_947499265.1. Lineage (GTDB taxonomy): Bacteria > Pseudomonadota > Alphaproteobacteria > Rhodobacterales > Rhodobacteraceae > Roseobacter. The sequence goes on from NZ_CANMNK010000002.1 coordinate 355,350, forward strand.
TATGGCGTATGTTTGCCGACGCTTTCAGTACGCCAAGGGCGCTCCTGCATTCACTATTGCGCTGCTTGTTGCGGGACAGAAACCTCTGGAAGTTGGAGCGTCCAGGCTTCTCTTTTGTCTGAGAGCGCGGGTTCAGAGTCACACGCAACACCAGAGTGCAATTGGGCTGGGCGCAGAACTTCTCGCAGCAGATCCACCGCTCCAATGCAGAGTCCAAATCTGCCTGGCGCGGCCATGTAAAGCGGCTTCCATCGTGGGGCGAAGGCTGATTTGAATTGGTACAGTCCCTTTGCTGCCCAGTTTTCTCTGAGGCAGGCGAGTGTCTTTCGCCAAATCCCATTTTCATCACTGCAATCGGCGGGCACTGCTGCCAAAGACAGCTCATCGACCTGTGCTGCTGCGGCCATTTGGATTGCATGGTGGACGAGAAGATACATTGTGCCATCTGGCGCCGATGGATCGTCCCGCATCAAATCGAGTGCCCATTCTTCCAATCCTTGATGAAGACTGATGAAGGCGACGGGAGTGCCATGATGCTCTGCGACCAGGACCAGCTGATTTGCCAGATAACAGCGACAGAACCGGCCCATCGTTCCGCCACGCGCACCACCGCAGCGCGCTTGCCACGCAGCGTCGATCGCTGCCAGTGCGGTCATGTGGTCAGGTCGCAATGGCTCAATGGTGACACCGGCACTTGTAGCCTTGCGCAATTTACGACGCAGCCCGGAGAATTTTGACCCCTCAACATGGAAGGTCGTGGGGGTAAGGATCGCGTCCTTGGCCACGCTGACTACGCGCCAACCGTGCTTGCGAGCCATCGCTGCGTTGCGGGCGGAGCACTTGTAGATAACAGGTAGCAAGTTGCGTGATCGGGCATAGTGTTTGAAATCCCGCAACCATGCTGCACCCATTGGCTTGGTCGGATCAAACAGTGAAACGAGGCTGTTTCCTGCGGGCCATAAGGCCGCTGTTCCCGACGCAAGCGCAATCATCTGCCCGCCATTCTGGGCAATGACCTTGGTTTCAGCATGGGGTGCGCGGTGCGTCGAGACATAGCGCGGCGTTACTCCCAATTTTGGAGCAGCAGTGGGCGCGCGCAAAACGAAGAAAGCGGCGATAAGCGCAGGCAGCAGATAGTAGACGGCGCGGAAGCCGAAGATCGCTGTCAAAAGACACGTTTGATCAATAGGTGCGGGGAATTCCGGTGCGGTCAGACCCAACAACACAAGCTCAAACGGCCCAACGCCGCCCGGAGCACCAGACAGGATACCAGCAGCCAGTGCGATACAGAATACTGGCAGGAAGGACAGGAATGTAATCTCCACACTCGCAGGTAAAAGTATGTAAAACGACGCGGCGGCGGCCACGACATCCGCAACTGCCCAAAAGATGGATGCGGCGACCGCAAACAGGCCTGGCATGGCTATCTCTTTGTGCCAGAGGCGCACCCGGGGGCGCAGCAGCGTCAACACCATCATGCATGCAACCAGACCTAGCAAAGCAACAATGCCAAAGGTGCTGTCAATCAGCGTGCCGGAAATCGCAATCGCAAATACTGTTGCGAAAGTCATACCGGTCAGGAAAAATATCGTCACCAATCCAGTGACCTGACCTGCGCGCAGCGCGCCTTCATCCGGGCGAAGCCGGTACCGCACGAGACCGCCCGTGATCAGACCAAACCCGAGCACCTGAGAAAGAGCTACCGTCATCATTCCATTTTGACGTGCGTGCGCCTCTGATCCTGACAGGCCAAGGTGGCGTCGGGCAAGGACATCATATTGCCCAACAGCATAAAAGCTCAGCACGGTGAAGAGGATGGCCGTAAGCCAGACCCAGGCTGGAAGGCCCCCGATGAGTGCAACCACATCGGGCAGAGAAACGGTGGTCAAAAACTGGGGGGTCGAATAGAGACAGATAGCCACCAATGCGAGCGGCATTCCGTGGCGGAGAACAGTTTCCGCCGACGCGTTCATTACTCGTACACTCATCTGTCGTCACCACTCCCGTGGCTTTGATAGAGCAGACATCTCACCAAAGTCCTAAGAGCGCTGAAACGCGCGGATGGATACGTAACAAGCCGCTAGCGCCCCTTGAAATCCATTCTGGCATTGGGCGCGTTGCGATCATCGCATACGGCGCGGCGTGGGGGCCTTACGCTGGTGTTTTCCGCCTAGGTGCCGGACTGAAAAGCACCATTCGCAGGATGCGTGACTGGAAGAGGACGCCTTCGACTACTGGCGTTGATCGCCCGAAAAGGCGCCAACCAGTCTGTCCATTGCCGCGAAAACAAGTTCCACAGAATATCCGGCCACAAAAGCCAGCGCTAAAGGTTGCAGCGCTTCCAACCCACTCGTCGCTTCATCCGGGCGAAGCAATAGCCCGACGGCGATGCCCGCCAGCCCGCCCAGCGGTAAGCGTATCAGATAGTTCAGCATGCTCCCCAGACTAAGTGACTGGGATTGCAGGCCGACCGAGATTTGCCGAAGCACGAAAGCGACCGTGCCGAGCAACCCATAGATCGAAGGTAAGATGAAGTCGTTCAGCAAACGGAGCTGGGAGAGCGCCTGCTGCACACCGTACTGAAATTCATGCGGATCGAGCCTTTCCTGACTTAGCCGCCATTCCGCGTAGGCCACGTCATAGGCGGCTTTGTCTTCGGCTGACGAAAGCCATCCCGGCTCTTCGGGCGCGGGACCATCATCCAATCCCGTCACCCATTCGGAGAGGATCGCATATTGCGCGCGCAACTGTGTTTCCAGCCGATCAATCTCCAGGTTCAGGGTCGCTTGCTCGCGGGTGAGTTCGGAAATCTGCGTTTCCATCGCGTCGGTGCGTTCGATCCGCTCCTGTGGCTCTGTGGCCTGATCCTGTGCTGAGGTGCTCTGCGACCTAGGCGCCGATGCGCTCAGTCCCTCCTGAAGCGCTGGCAGTGTCGCGCCAACTTCAATGAGCCTCGCTTCTTTGAGGGTCAATGCCTCTTCTGTTTCGACATAGCTCGAAGAAGAATCGTGCAGATAAATGACCCGGTATTGCAACAGGATCAGTGCGACGAGCGCCGAGAATCCAAGGACTGCGACCGCTAAGGTGACATAACTACCGTATGTGCGCGACCATTCTATGGATTCGCTGCTGACGTCACCAAGTTCGCGCGACATGCGGCTGTAGGCTGCAAAAAACTCGTCTTCGAGGTTACCGGTCCATTCGTCGGTCCCATAAGCCCGCACCGCCGTATTTATTGGCGTGACGACCTCTGCGTTGAGCTCAATCCCCTTGTCGATCGCAAAAGTGAGCATGCTCTGTGCCTTCCGCAATGCCCTCACGATATTCTGCTTGCGAATACTGCTTAAGTCTTCGGCAGAAGGCACGCCGTCTTGATTGTTTTCAGAGGCACCATCCTCGCGAGCATCCGCGTCGATGTCAGCGGGTGTGTTTGCTGTTTCGGCGGCAGTATTCGGAGCTGGTGCGGCGGGCTCTGTTGTGCTGTCAGGACCGTTGCCTGAACTTGTGTCGACAGGGTCTTTCTCGGGTTCAGCCAGATCACTGGCGACTTTTGCGGTCACCGTCATAGTGTCACTTTCAAATAGTGTTTTTGTTAAATTAATACTCTAAAATCACAGCTTTCGTGCCAAAGTAGTATGCCATTGGTGCATTATTCGATCAAGTTGTTAGGCGGATATCGTGTTTTTCGGTGCTTCAAGGCTAAGAATGCCACCTCGATACGGTGCCAGAAGGATTCTTCCAGACAGTGAAAAAACCTCAGTATAAAAATGCTGCACAGCTAGGCGTTGAACATGAAGAAAGCTCAGGACGCCGCCGCGAGCTCTGTTCAAGCTGCCAAAAATTCGCTAGGTTTTTGCGATCCGTAAGAACGGCCTCGCTATGCTCGCTCTGTATGGATCGGTGGCAACCGGTAGTTAACCAGACATCGCGTAAAGCAGTATCCCGTTACTTCAATTCGGGCTCATTTCGGAACAGTTAAATTGCCAGCGTTTGGAGAAAGCAGAGGTGGCACCCGCTGCGGCGAAGCGGCGGGTGCTTTGATGCGGCCAGCAGGATTATTGCGGCAGCAGCACTTTGTCGATTGCGTGGATCACGCCGTTGGTTGCCAGAATATCCGCGGCGATCACATTGGCATCGTTGACCTTGACCGCTGGTCCGAGCTTGCTGCCTGTGCCATCGACGCGCACGGTCTGGCCCTGCACGGTGGCCACATTGGTCACCGATCCCAGCACGTCGCCCGATTGCACGGAGCCGGGCAGCACGTGGTAGGTCAGGATGCTGACCAACTGATCCTTGTTCTCCGGCAGCAGCAGGCTTTCGACGGTGCCAGCGGGCAGGGCGGCAAAGGCTGCATCCGTGGGGGCAAAGACCGTGAACGGGCCGGGGCTGCGCAGGGTGTCCTCAAGACCGGCGGCCTGTACGGCAGCCACCAGCGTGGTGAAATTGCCGTCAGAGGCGGCAATGTCGACGATATCACTGCCCTGCTCTGCGGGGGCGCAGGCGGTGAGGGCCGCGAGGGCGGCGCCAGCAAGGGTCGCTTTGAGTGCAAAACGTCTGTTCATGGTCAGTCCTTTTTCCCTGGGTTTATCGGGCCACCGCAGGCATATGCGCGACGATTGGTCCCGACGATAGAACGGAAGATACGCAGATTTTTGGGCGATGGATCATATATGAATATGGCAGGGATCAGTTTCGGCGAACTCTTGCACAGATGCCTGATGCCGTGGGCGGAAAAATTCGGGGCAGAACAAGGGGTTTTCCCAAGCGGCATCTGTTGACCCTGCGGGGCCACAAGCGTAAACCCTTTGCAGCCCCTTTCGCCGCGGGGCAGCGTGACGTCTTTCACGCGTGAGCAGACTGAGAGGAGCCAACCCTTGGACGAGATGCTGCGGGAATACCTTCCCATCCTGATGTTTCTGGCTGTGGCCATAGGCTTAGGGCTTGTTTTGATCCTTGCTGCCGTCGTGCTCGCGGTGCGCAATCCGGACCCTGAAAAGGTCTCTGCTTACGAGTGCGGGTTCAACGCATTTGACGATGCGCGCATGAAATTCGATGTCCGCTTCTACCTCGTCTCGATCCTCTTCATCATCTTCGATCTGGAGATTGCATTCCTCTTCCCCTGGGCGGTGGCCTTCAAGGACATCTCGATGGTCGGTTTCTGGTCGATGATGGTATTTCTGGGAGTGCTGACCATCGGGTTTGCCTATGAATGGAAAAAGGGAGCACTGGAATGGCAGTAGCCGCCGGAGCCAACGTCGCGGGCGCTGACCGCGATGTCGCCACGCAGGAGTTGAACCGCGAATTGCAGGACAAGGGTTTCCTGCTGACCTCGACCGAGGACATCATCAATTGGGCGCGCACCGGCTCGCTGCACTGGATGACCTTTGGACTGGCGTGCTGCGCGGTGGAGATGATGCACACCGCCATGCCGCGTTACGACATGGAACGTTTCGGGACCGCCCCGCGCGCCAGCCCGCGCCAGTCGGACCTGATGATTGTGGCGGGCACGCTGACCAACAAGATGGCGCCGGCCCTGCGCAAAGTCTACGACCAGATGCCGGAGCCGCGCTATGTGATCTCCATGGGGTCCTGCGCCAATGGCGGCGGCTATTATCACTACAGCTATTCCGTGGTGCGCGGCTGTGACCGCATCGTGCCGGTGGATGTCTATGTCCCTGGCTGCCCGCCCACAGCGGAAGCCTTGCTTTATGGCATCATGCAGCTGCAACGCAAAATCCGCCGTACCGGCACGATCGTTCGCTAAGGGGGCCTCATGTCTGATGCATTGACCGAACTGGGCGGCTACATCGAGGCTAAGCGCACCGATTGCGTGCTGGCCTGGGATGTGACCCATGGCGAGCTGAACCTCGATGTCACGCCCTCAAACATCACCGGCCTGGTGGAGTTCCTGAAAACCGACCCGACCTGCAGGTTTTCCACATTGGTGGACATTACGGCGGTCGATTATGCAGGCCGCGCAAAACGCTTCGATGTCGTCTACCATTTCCTGTCGATGTATCAGAACCAGCGCATCCGTCTGCGGGTCAGCATCCGCGAAAACCAGATGGTGCCGTCAGTCAACACGGTCCATCCTTCGGCGAATTGGTTCGAGCGCGAAGTTTTCGACATGTTCGGTATTCTGTTTTCCGGCCACCCCGACCTGCGCCGCATCCTGACCGATTACGGCTTCCGGGGGCACCCGCTGCGCAAGGATTTCCCCACCACGGGCTATACCGAGGTGCGCTATGACGAGGCGCAGAAACGCGTGGTCTATGAGCCGGTGTCCTTGGTCCAGGAATATCGGCAGTTCGACTTCATGTCCCCCTGGGAAGGCGCGGAATACATCCTGCCGGGAGATGAAAAGCAGGAGGCGAAGTAATGGGCGGCATCTGGTGGCTGATCCTCTCGGCCCTCACGGCAATCCCGATGATCAAGCTGCTGCCGTTTTTCGGCATCAACAAATACTGGGCGGCGGCGTGCCTGATTCCGCTCGGCACCGTTGCCTTGCTGTGGTGGATGGGCCTCAAGCTGCAAGAGCTGGAGAAGTTGTGATGGCGAACTCCTCTTCGTTTACTGCGTTGTTTGTCGAGGGATTTAAACTCGTTTTCTTTGGTCCCGTCATTTTGGTTTTGTACTTCTGTGCCATTGGTTTCTTCTTCGGTGGGAGAAGCGGCGGTTTTCTATATGTTTCAATCTTCTTTTTCTCGATTGGGTTGATTGGGGCTATTAAATTTCTTTTCGACCCAGAGGCAGGTTTTGATTTTCCCGTGCCTGACGGCACCGCGTGGCAGCGCACTACGAGTATATTTGGCAATATATTTGGGTATTCGTGCCTGATCGTATCTGGGTACATAGCAAGGCGAATTTATGATCCTTGCAAAACACTGGTCTCCAAACTGCGAGGGTCTGCATAATGGACGGCACCAAAGGTTTCGAAGACGCCCTGACCGGCGAACAGAAAATCCGCAACTTCAACATCAACTTCGGGCCACAGCATCCGGCGGCCCACGGCGTGCTGCGGCTGGTGCTGGAGCTGGATGGCGAGATCGTCGAGCGCTGTGATCCGCACATCGGTCTGCTGCATCGGGGCACCGAAAAGCTGATGGAGAGCCGGACGTATCTGCAAAACCTGCCCTATTTCGACCGGCTCGACTATGTGGCCCCGATGAACCAGGAGCACGCCTGGTGTCTCGCCATCGAGAAGCTCACCGGCGTCGAAGTCCCACGGCGCGCCTCGCTCATCCGCGTACTCTTTTGCGAGATCGGTCGGGTGCTGAACCACATCCTCAACATCACCACCCAGGCGATGGACGTGGGCGCGCTGACCCCGCCGCTTTGGGGCTTTGAGGAACGTGAAAAGCTAATGGTGTTCTACGAGCGGGCCTGCGGTGCGCGCCTGCACGCGGCCTATTTCCGTCCCGGCGGTGTACATCAGGACCTGCCGCCCGACCTGATCGATGATATCGAGACCTGGGCCAAGGAATTCCCCCGTGTGATGGAAGACATCGACGGGCTGCTCACGGAAAACCGCATCTTCAAGCAGCGCAACGCCGACATTGGCGTGGTGACCGAAGAGGATATTCTCGAATACGGATTTTCCGGCGTGATGGTGCGCGGGTCGGGGCTGGCCTGGGATCTGCGTCGCGCGCAGCCCTATGAATGCTACGACGAGTTCGATTTCCAGATCCCCGTAGGCAAGAACGGCGACTGCTATGATCGCTATCTGGTGCGCATGGAAGAAATGCGCCAGTCGGTCTCGATCATCCATCAGGCCATCGAGAAATTGCGCGCGCCCGACGGGCAGGGTGATATCCTCGCCCGTGGCAAGATCACCCCACCATCACGCGCGGACATGAAAACCTCGATGGAAAGCCTGATCCACCATTTCAAACTCTACACCGAAGGCTTCCACGTGCCTGCGGGCGAGGTCTATTGCGCCGTCGAGGCCCCCAAGGGCGAGTTTGGTGTCTATCTGGTGGCCGATGGCACCAACAAACCCTACCGCAGCAAAATCCGCGCGCCGGGCTTTTTGCACCTTCAGGCGATGGACCACATGTCGCGCGGCCACCAGCTGGCGGATGTGGCGGCGATTATCGGGACGATGGACGTTGTGTTCGGAGAGATCGACCGATGACCGTCAGATTGATCGCCCTCTCTTTCTGCATTGTTCTTGCCTTGGTTCTTAAGGTGCACGGCCCCGGTGACCGCCATGAGCGGACCGTCGAAATGCACCCGCAGGCGCCCTGTGAGCAACCGAAAATCTGGACAAACCCGCAGGCGGGTAGCCCCTGCTATCAGCCACCGATTGTCTGCCCGACGGATCACACAATCTGTGACACGGCCCCGCAGCTTTGGACAAACGCAAACCCGCGCCCATCTGTGGACAGGCTCTAACGACATCGACGTGCCTTGGCGCGTTCAAAGGACACCGAAATGCTTCGCAGACTTCATCCCGACCAACCCGAAAGCTTCGCCTTTACCGCGGCCAATCAGGCCTGGGCGGAAGGGCAGATCACGAAATACCCCGAGGGCCGTCAGGCTTCTGCGATCATTCCGCTGTTGTGGCGCGCGCAGGAGCAGGAGGGGTGGCTCAGCCGCCCCGCCATCGAACACGTGGCGGCGATGCTGGGGTTGAGCTACATCCGTGCGTTGGAAGTGGCGACCTTCTACTTCATGTTCCAGCTGCAACCCGTTGGCGCCATTGCCCATATTCAGGTCTGTGGTACCACGTCCTGCATGATCTGCGGCGCAGAGGACCTTGTGGCCGTGTGCAAGGAGAAGATCGCGCCGAACCCGCATGAACTCTCCGCCGATGGCAACTTTAGCTGGGAAGAGGTGGAATGCCTGGGCTCCTGTTCCAACGCGCCGATGGCGCAGATCGGCAAGGATTACTACGAGGATCTGACCACCGAGCGCATGAGTGAGATCATTGATGAGCTTGCCGTCGGCAAGGTGCCCGTGCCCGGCCCGCAGAACGGACGTTACGCGGCAGAACCGCTGAAGGGTCTGACGTCGCTGACCGAATACGACAGTGGCAAAACGCAGTACAACGCCTCTGCGCAACTGGCCGTGGACATTGGCGACACTGTCAAGCGCATCGATGGCACGGAAGTCCCGCTGGTGATGCCGTGGCAGGGCAAGGCCGCGAATAAAGCGGCCAAACCTGCAAAGCCCGCCAAAAAGGCAGCGCCCGTTGCAGAAACAGGTACGAAACCGCAGGTCATGACGGCCGCGCGGGACGAGGGCGCTGATGATCTGAAAAAGATCAAGGGCGTCGGGCCGAAGCTGGAAAAGATGCTGAACGGCATGGGGTTCTTCCATTTCGACCAGATCGCAGCCTGGAGCGCGGATGAGGTCGCCTGGGTGGACGAGAACCTTGAAGGCTTCAAGGGCCGGGTCAGCCGGGATCAATGGGTATCGCAGGCGCGTGCGCTGGCCGAAGACAAAGCCACATAAGTTTTCCAATGGCGGGGAAAATCGTTAATCATACAGTTTGAGATGCGAATAACCGGAGAGTGAGACAGCAATGGACAACAATCAAGGTTTGATCGGAATGGCGCTTGGCAGTTGGCTTGTGGCCGCCGCCGCGGGCGCGCTGGTGGCGATTTTGCTGTGGGTTCTGGGAAGCTGGAGCTTCATGCAGGGCGCGTTCATGGGATTTGTCGTATTCGCCGTTTTGGGCGCCGTCGTTAGCTGGATCATGACCCGGCCGCTGCCAGCCCCGCAGGGCAGGACGCCTGCGGCGGTCGATAAACCCGCACCTGCCGCGGCGCCGAAAGCAGCGCCACAGGCTGCCCCGACTGCCACAGCCGCGGCATCAACCGAGCCCAAGGTGAAACCGACAACGCGCCTGCCGGGTCAGGAAGATCTGGCCGCCCGCAAAGGCAGCTGGAAATACGAAGGCGAGGCAGAGGCCAAGCCTGCGCCCAAGAAGAAGGCACCAGCCAAGAAAGCGGCACCAGCCGCTGCCTCTGGCGACCGGCCCACGGGCTTCTCTGATGCCGCGCGTGAGGACGGTGCTGATGATCTAAAGCTGATCAGCGGTGTTGGCCCGAAACTGGAAGAAACTTTGAACAGCCTCGGCATCTGGCACTTTGATCAGGTGGCGGGACTGAAAAAGAAAGACATCGCCTGGGTCGACGAACGCCTGCGCTTCAAGGGGCGTATCGAGCGGGACGACTGGGTCGGTCAGGCAAAGACCCTTGCCAAAGGTGGCGAGACGGAAGCCTCCAAGAAGAAACGTAAAAGCTGAGAGAAGGGCGGGAAACCGCAATGAGTGCGCAAAATCAACCGGATGAGACGCAGGAGGCGTCTTTGGCTGCCAAGGGGCGGCTCGTTAGCATTGTGATCGTGAGCACGATGGTTTTGTGGCTTTTGTCTTTGTGGCTGGGCCCAAAACTGGGGTTGCCCGGGCGCTACGCGTTTCTTTTTGATTTTGCGGCACTGGCGGGGCTCTTCTGGGCGCTGATGGTGTCTTTACAGATACGGCGCGCGCGCAAAGCCGCGCGTGGCAACGAGTAAAAGGGGAAGCGTGATGCTTCAGGACAAGGACCGCATCTTTACCAATATCTACGGCATGCATGACCGCACGCTGAAGGGCGCGCAGCAGCGTGGCCATTGGGACGGGACCGCCGGGATCATCAAGAAGGGCCGCGATTGGATCGTGGATCAGATGAAGGCCTCTGGTCTGCGCGGGCGCGGGGGCGCGGGTTTCCCCACGGGGCTGAAGTGGTCCTTCATGCCCAAGGAAAGTGACGGGCGACCTGCCTATCTGGTGGTCAACGCGGACGAATCCGAACCGGGCACCTGCAAGGATCGTGAGATCATGCGCCACGACCCGCACACGCTGGTCGAGGGCTGCCTGATTGCGTCGTTCGCGATGAATGCCCATGCCTGCTACATCTACATTCGCGGCGAATACATCCGCGAGAAAGAGGCGCTGCAGGCCGCGATTGACGAGGCCTATGACGCCGGGCTGATTGGCAAGAATGCGGCGGGGTCCGGTTGGGATTTCGATCTCTATCTGCACCATGGCGCGGGGGCCTATATCTGCGGTGAAGAAACTGCGTTGCTCGAAAGCCTTGAGGGCAAGAAGGGCATGCCGCGCATGAAGCCGCCGTTCCCGGCGGGCGCGGGGCTTTATGGCTGCCCGACCACGGTGAACAACGTGGAATCGATTGCCGTGGTGCCGACGATCCTGCGGCGCGGGCCGGAGTGGTTTGCGGGTTTTGGTCGGGCGAACAACGCGGGCACCAAGCTCTTTGCGATCAGCGGTCACGTGAACAACCCCTGCGTTGTCGAAGAGGCGATGTCGATCACCTTCGAGGAGCTGATCGAGACCCATTGCGGCGGCATTCGCGGCGGCTGGGACAACCTCAAGGCAGTCATCCCCGGTGGGTCCTCGGTCCCGATGATCCCGGGCAAGGACATGAAAGACGCGATCATGGATTTCGACTACCTGCGCGAGCAGCGGTCAGGTCTGGGCACGGCAGCGGTGATCGTGATGGACAACTCCACCGATGTGATCAAGGCGATCTGGCGGCTGTCGAAGTTCTACAAGCACGAAAGCTGCGGCCAGTGCACGCCCTGCCGCGAAGGCACCGGCTGGATGATGCGGGTGATGGACCGTCTGGTCACCGGCGAGGCCGAGCCCGAAGAGATCGACATGCTGCTGGATGTGACCAAACAGGTCGAAGGCCATACGATCTGCGCCCTGGGCGATGCGGCGGCCTGGCCCATTCAAGGGCTGATCCGGCATTTCCGCGACGAGATCGAGGACCGCATCAAGCACAAGCGCACGGGCCGCGTCAGCGCGGTGGCGGCGGAGTGATGGCAAGCCGAAACGCGCTGGCTTTCGCCGCACTCGTGATGGTCATGGTCGCTTTGCCGCGCGTCGCCGTTTCACAGAGCGCCGCCTATCAAGATGCGGTCGGGCAAGTCTATGCCGCATTTCATATAAGCAGACGTTGCGAGGGGTTCGGAACGATCACTGTGGAAGGTTACAACGGCTATCAGGGTCTTGTAATCGGTGCGTCGAATGCGATGAAGGCCCAAGGGCTGCGCACGCAAAAAATCCGTAAGTACCTGTTTTATAGCAGAAATGAATGGATCGTATACCAGATGGAACGGATTTTGGCAGATCGGCAAGTCCCGGCGTTTGCACCCAGCAGGCTGTGTCCATTCGCAAGAAAGATTGCCGGAAAGAACGACACCATTGGTCGTTTCCTGGTGCGGGAGTAGCGTATGACTGACTATCACCTCGCCGAACTGAACGTCGGACGCCTTGTCGCTCCCACGGACGATCCAAGGGTGGCGGACTTCATGGCCAATCTCGACCGGATCAATGGGCTCGGCAAGCGCATGCCGGGGTTTGTGTGGATGATGGAAGGGTCTGGTGCGCCGGGCACTGGCAATACCGACAACGCCATTGGGGGCGATCCGCTCTTTGTGCCGAACCTGAGCGTTTGGGAGAGTGCGGAGCAGCTCGAAACCTTTGTCTGGGGCACGATCCACAAACAATTCTACGCGCGCCGCGCGGAATGGTTCGAGGTGCTGGGAGAGATGCATTTCGTCATGTGGTGGGTGCCGGAAGGGCATCAGCCGACGCTTGAAGAAGCACTGGACCGGCTGGAGCATCTGAAAATCAACGGAGACAGCGACCACGCTTTTGGCTGGGCGCATTTGAAGGAAGCAACCCAGTGGCGCGACAACGGATGCGCCCCGGTGGCGGCGGAGTAGGCGGGATGAGAACGGTTGTAAGTATTTTGATGCTGAGCGGGGCCTTGATGGCCTGCACCAGCGAAGCCGAAAAGATCACCTTTGACGGGCAGTTCTACCGCACCGACCTTGATGATCTGGACGAACGGCATAAGTTTCAGGTGACGGCCTCGCCCGTTTCCGCGTCCCTGCTGGGTGCAAAGGAAGCCGCGCGGTACGAGGCGACGGTGTTCTGCGTGAATGAATACGGCAGCTCCGCGATTGACTGGGTGATTGGCCCGGATGACGCTGACGAAACGCTGCCCATTGCCAACGACACGCTGACGCTGCAGGGAGCTTGCCCGCTGTGATCCGCGTCATGCAACATCAGGCCGCGCCGGATCGGGCACCGCTGATATTGCATATCAGCCCGGTGGCCTCACATGTGATCGCTCAGCAAGGGGGCATGTCGCCCCGGTTGGGAGAATGATGATGCGTCGTAAAATGTTGCCTTTGTTTGTCGCAGGCGTGCTGTCGGTCACAAGTGCTATGGCCGATATTGCCCCGCTCAGAGACGTGAAATCCATTGACGATGGGCTCTTTGTGATCGGGCTGGCTGATCAGATCCGCAAGAATTGCCCCACGATTTCCGCACGTGTTTTCAAAGCCTTGGGTGCCCTGCAGGACCTGAATAATCAGGCGATGGCCATGGGCTACACCAAGGCGGAGATCGATGCGCATGTGGAATCGGATGCGGAAAAAGACCGGTTGCGTGCCCGGGCGCGGGACTACATGGCGGCGCAGGACCTGAAGCCGGATGAGGCAGGGTATTGCGCGCTCGGTCAGAAGGAGATCGAGCGGAATTCGAAGGTGGGTGCGCTGTTGAGGTCGTCGCAATGAAATGGCGCTTCGTGATATCATTGTGCGTGCTGTCGGCGCTGGCGGCACCGGCATGGGCGCAGCCCAATGTCCGGCTGGCGATTCAATTCGAGAAGTTCCCCAGGGGCACCCAATGCGGGGTCGAGGATTCCTACAACCCGGTGCGGATCTTTGATCGCAAGGGCAAGCCGCGCCTGCTGATGGTCGGCTTCGTCTCGGTGGGGCAGGTCTATTGCGACTTACCGGGCGGCAAGCGCATCGGTGTTGATGTGAACAAAAGGCTGCGGCCGCAGACCCGCACCGTGGGGTTCCGGGTTTTTCCCAGCGGACGGGCCGTCATGACGACAAGTGTTGTCGGCGGGATCATCAAAGATGAACTCCAACGGGTGATCACCCCTTGGAAATGAACAGAAATCAGCGCGCAGTGCAGCGTGTGCGACGCGATAAAAGGCAAATGATATGAGCGACTTACGCAAGGTCATTATTGATGAGCAGGAAATCGAGGTGGATGGCGCAATGACGCTGATCCAGGCCTGCGAAGAAGCGGGAATCGAGATCCCCCGGTTCTGCTACCACGAACGCCTGACCATCGCAGGCAACTGCCGGATGTGTCTGGTCGAGGTCGTGGGCGGCCCGCCCAAACCGGCGGCATCCTGTGCGATGCAGGTCAAGGACCTGCGCCCGGGGCCGGAAGGGCAGCCGCCGGTGGTCAAAACCAACTCGCCGATGGTCAAGAAGGCCCGCGAGGGGGTCATGGAATTCCTGCTGATCAACCACCCGCTGGATTGCCCGATCTGCGATCAGGGCGGCGAATGCGACCTGCAGGATCAGGCGATGGCCTACGGGGTGGATTTCAGCCGCTATCGCGAACCCAAACGCGCGACCGAAGACCTCGATCTGGGCCCGTTGGTCGAAACCCATATGACGCGCTGCATTTCCTGTACCCGCTGTGTGCGTTTCACCACCGAGGTGGCGGGCATTCACCAGATGGGCCAGACCGGGCGGGGCGAGGATGCGGAAATCACTTCCTATCTCGGCCAGACCCTGGACAGCAATCTACAGGGCAACATCATCGACCTGTGCCCGGTTGGAGCTTTGGTTTCGAAGCCTTACGCCTTTACCGCGCGCCCGTGGGAGCTTACTAAAACCGAGAGCATCGACGTCATGGACGCGCTGGGATCCAACATCCGGGTGGACACCAAGGGCCGCGAAGTCATGCGGTTCCTGCCGCGCAACCATGATGGCGTGAATGAGGAATGGATTTCTGACAAGACGCGTTTTGTCTGGGACGGGCTGCGCCGTCAGCGGCTCGACAAACCCTACATCCGCGAAAATGGCAAGCTGCGTCCGGCCAGCTGGCCCGAAGCCCTTTCGGCCGCTGCAGCAGCGATGGACGGTAAATCTGTCGCTGGCCTGATCGGTGATCTGGTGCCGGTGGAAGCCGCCTTTGCGCTGAAACAGATGATCGAGGGTCGCGCCGGGGTTGTTGAGTGCCGGACGGATGGGGCAAAGCTGCCTGCGGGCAACCGCTCGGCCTATGTCGGCACGGCCAGCATCGAAGATATCGATGACGCCAAACGCATTCTGCTGATCGGCACCAATCCGGCCATCGAGGCGCCTGTGCTGAACGCGCGCATCCGCAAGGCCTGGACCATGGGCGCAACCGTCGGTCTAGTGGGGGAAGCGGCGGACCTGACATATGAGCATCTGCATCTGGGCACCGATCGCGCGGCGCTGAAGAAGATCAGCGAGATGGATCACTCCGATCAGCATGACATCCCGGGCATCATCATCGTGGGGCAGGGCGCGCTGCGCGAAGCGGATGGCCCGGCTGTGCTGGCGATGGCCATGCAACTGGCTGATGCCGCCAAATCCAAGCTGCTGGTCCTGCACACCGCTGCCGCGCGTGTTGGTGCGATGGACATCGGCGCCTGCAATGACGGCGGGATGGAGGCGGTCGCGGCGGCAGGCGTGATTTACAACCTCGGCGCGGATGAGATCGACATCGCAGATGGCCCTTTTGTGATCTACCAGGGCAGCCACGGGGACCGCGGCGCGCATCGGGCGGATATCATCCTGCCGGGCGCTGCCTATACCGAGGAACCGGGGCTATTCGTCAATACCGAAGGACGCCCGCAATTGACCCTGCGCGCCGGGTTTGCGCCGGGGGAGGCCAAGGAAAACTGGGCGATCCTGCGGGCGCTCTCCGCCGAGACAGGCGCGCAACTGCCCTATGATAGCATCGCCCAGCTTCGGCAGGCGCTGGTGAAAGCGGTGCCGCATCTGGCAAAAATCGATGAGGTCATCAAAAACGACTGGCAGCCACTGGCGGCCGGACCGTTGGGCGATGCTACCTTTAAACCCGCTATCACGGATTTCTACCTGACCAATCCGATCGCGCGGGCCAGCCAGCTGATGGCGGAACTCAGCGCCAATGCCAAAGCGCGGCGCGAAGAGGCCATTGCGGCGGAATGAGGCAACTAGCGCTCATATCCCCTCTGGCGCTGGCGGCCTGCGCGCCGCCCGTGCCGGTGGCAGAGGATTTCATCCCCGACTACCTGGGTGTTGAAACCGCGCTGTTGGACGGGGATCTGGTGCAATTCAACGTGGCCATGACCAAGGCGCAGTCTGAAAAAGACGTTCAGCGCTACGCCGAATGTGCCGCCGCGCAATACGCCTTGATCCGCGGATACGGATTTGCACGACATTTGCGCACAAATGTGACGGAAGAGGGTGGCGTGTGGGCGGCAGATGCTGTTTACACCATCTCGCCAACCCTGCCTGACGGGCTAGCTACAATCGACGCCGAAGTCACCGTGGCCGCCTGTGAGGAAACTGGAATACCGACGGTGTGAGGACCTATGGCTGACTTCTTTACCACCCCTGGCGGCATCGCCGTCCTGATCCTGGCGCAGGTGCTGGCGGTCGTGGCCTTTGTCATGGTCTCCCTGTTGTTCCTGGTCTACGGCGACCGCAAGATCTGGGCCGCGGTGCAGATGCGGCGCGGGCCCAACGTGGTGGGCACCTTTGGGTTGCTGCAAACGGTGGCGGATGCGCTGAAATACGTGGTCAAAGAGGTCGTGGTGCCCGCGGGCGCGGACAAGACCGTCTTTATGCTCGCCCCGATGACATCCTTTGTACTGGCGCTGATCGCCTGGGCGGTGATCCCGTTCAACGAAACCTGGGTGCTTAGCGACATCAATGTCGCCATCCTGTTTGTCTTCGCGGTCTCCTCGCTGGAGGTTTACGGCGTGATCATGGGCGGCTGGGCGTCGAACTCGAAGTACCCCTTCCTCGGGTCCCTGCGATCTGCGGCGCAGATGATTTCCTACGAAGTGTCGCTGGGCCTGATCATCATCGGGGTGATCATCTCCACCGGGTCGATGAACTTCGGCGGCATTGTCGCGGCCCAGGATGGCGCCTACGGGTTCTTCAGCTGGTACTGGCTGCCGCATTTCCCGATGGTTTTCCTGTTCTTCATCAGCTGTCTGGCGGAGACCAACCGTCCGCCCTTTGATCTGCCTGAGGCGGAGAGCGAACTGGTGGCGGGGTATCAGGTGGAATATTCCTCGACGCCCTTCCTGCTGTTCATGGCCGGTGAATATATCGCCATCTTCCTGATGTGCGCACTGACCACGCTGCTCTTCTTTGGCGGCTGGCTGTCACCCATTCCGGGCCTGCCCGATGGCGCGCTGTGGATGGTCGCCAAGATGGGCTTCTTCTTCTTCCTCTTCGCGATGGTCAAGGCCATCACCCCGCGCTACCGCTATGACCAGCTGATGCGGCTGGGCTGGAAAGTCTTCCTGCCGTTCAGCCTCGTCTGGGTGGTCTTCGTGGCCTTTGCGGCCAAATTCGACTGGTTCTGGGGCGCTTATGCGCGCTGGGGCATGGGAGGCTAGTGATGGACCGATTGGATAATGTCCTTGCAATGCGCAAAGCGCATTGCATCGCGCCCGACCCCGCCCCCCAGGGCGGGCGCGATTGCGCCCCCCCTCGGTGCCGGGCGCGATGCTGGGGTGTCGGAGGTGAACGATGACACAGATCGACTATACACGCGCCGCCAAGTATTTCCTGCTGCAGGATTTCTGGGTCGGTATGAAACTGGGGCTGAAGTACTTTTTTGCCCCCAAGGCCACGCTGAACTACCCGCATGAAAAGGGTCCGCTCAGCCCGCGCTTTCGCGGTGAGCATGCGCTGCGTCGGTATCCGAACGGCGAGGAACGTTGCATCGCCTGCAAGCTTTGCGAGGCGATTTGCCCCGCACAGGCGATCACCATCGACGCGGAGCCGCGCGAGGACGGTAGTCGTCGCACCACGCGCTACGACATCGACATGACCAAATGTATCTACTGCGGCTTCTGTCAGGAAGCCTGCCCGGTGGATGCGATTGTCGAAGGGCCGAACTTCGAGTTCTCTACCGAGACGCGCGAAGAGCTTTACTACGACAAGGAAAAACTGCTGGCCAATGGCGAGCGCTGGGAGGCCGAGATCGCCCGCAACCTCGAACTGGATGCCCCTTACCGATGAGCAGCACGGACGCATACACCCGTGGCAAGGCGATGGCGGAGGCCACAAACCCAGGCATCGAGGAGGCGCTGGCGGCGCGCTATGATGCCATCCTGCCGGGGTTTTCGACCACGATGATGGAGGTGGCTTTTGGCCATTACTACACGCGCGAGGGCCTCGACGACAAAACCCGCTATCTGACCACGGTGGCCGCGCTGACGGCGCTTGGCGGGCAGACGGGGCCACAGCTCAAGGTACACATTCGCAACGCGCTACGTTCCGGGGCGACGCAGCGCGAGGTTGCCGAGGTGATCAACCAAATGGCGCTCTACGGTGGGTTCCCGGCGATGATCAACGCGCTCAACGCGGCGTTGGAAGTGTTTGAAGACGAGGCGGCCGCATGAGCGATCCCAAGAACCCCTTTGAAGGCACAAACCCTTTTGCCGCGATGATGGCGCAGGCGCAGGAGATGGCGAAGAGCTTCCCGGCGATGGAGGCGTTTTCGCCCAAGGGGTTCGAGAAGATGATGGGCACCATGCCCAAGGACATGATGGAAATGATGTTCGGCAACGCGCTGAACGAAGGTTCGCTGGACGCCCGCACACGGATGCTGTTGACGCTCGCAGGGCTGACCATGCAGGGCGCGCAGAATGACGTGGCCTTCCGGCAAGCGGTGCGCCATGCGCTGGAGGCAGGGGCCTCCGAGCAGCATATTGTCGAGACGATCGGGCAGATGTCGATGTTTGCAGGCCTGCCCGCCATGACCCGCGCGCTGGAACTGGCGCAGCAGGTATTGGACGAAGAGAAGGACAAGGAATGACGGTTTTTGCCTTTTACCTGTTTGCGATCAGCGTAATTGCCGGGGGGCTCTTTACGGTCATCAGCCGCAATCCGGTGCATTCCGTGCTCTGGCTGATCCTGGCGTTCCTCTCCTCGGCGGGGCTCTTTGTGCTGCTGGGCGCGGAGTTCGTCGCCATGCTGCTGATCATCGTCTATGTGGGCGCGGTCGCGGTACTGTTCCTCTTCGTGGTGATGATGCTGGACGTGGACTTTGCCGAGCTGAAGGCGGAGATGGCGAAATACATGCCGCTGGCGCTGCTGATCGGGCTGGTGATCCTGATGCAATTCGTGATGGCCTTCGGGGCCTGGGAAAGCAACGCTGCTGCCGAAGGGCTGCGCGCGCAGGTGATGCCGGTCGACCGACACAACACCGAAGCGCTGGGGATGATCCTTTACGATCAATATTTCCTGCTCTTCCAACTGGCGGGTCTGATCCTGCTGGTGGCGATGATCGGGGCGATTGTGCTGACGCTGCGCCACCGCTCGGATGTGAAGCGGCAGGATGTAGTTGCCCAGATGATGCGCGACCCCGCCGTCGCGATGGAACTGAAAGACGTCAAGCCGGGGCAGGGCTTGTAATGGACGGAGACCAGATAGCCATACTGGTCGCTGTAGCTGTCGCAGTCCTTGCGGCACTTGGATACTTCAACCGGACCTAGATGCCGGGAGGGACGAAATGATTGGACTAGAACATTACCTGACAGTGGCGGCGACGCTCTTTGTCATTGGCATCTTCGGGCTGTTTCTCAACCGCAAGAACATCATCATCCTGCTGATGAGCATCGAATTGATGCTCTTGGCGGTGAACATCAATCTGGTCGCCTTCTCCAGTTTCCTCGGGGATCTGGTGGGCCAGGTCTTCACGCTCTTTGTTCTGACGGTTGCTGCTGCGGAGGCGGCAATCGGTCTGGCCATTCTGGTCTGTTTCTTCCGCAACCGCGGCACCATCGCCGTGGAAGACGTCAACGTGATGAAGGGCTAAGGCACAATGGAAACCATCATCCTCTTTGCCCCGCTGGTGGGCGCGCTTTTGTGCGGGTTCGGCTGGCGCGTCTTTGGCGAGACCGCTGCGATGTGGATTGCCACCTCGCTGCTCTTTGTCTCGGCGATCCTGTCCTGGGTTGTGTTCCTCACCTTCGACGGCACGACCGAACAGATCCAGATCTTGCGCTGGATCGAAAGCGGCACGCTCAGCACCGATTGGGCGATCCGCCTTGACCGGCTGACGGCGATCATGCTGATCGTAATCACCACGGTTTCCAGCCTCGTACACCTCTATTCCTTTGGCTACATGGACCACGATCCCCAGTGGAAAGAGGGCGAGACCTACAAACCCCGCTTCTTTGCTTACCTCTCGTTCTTCACCTTTGCGATGTTGATGCTGGTGACAGCGGACAACCTGGTGCAGATGTTCTTTGGCTGGGAGGGTGTCGGTGTCGCCTCCTACCTGTTGATTGGATTTTACTACCGCAAGCCCTCCGCCAATGCGGCGGCGATCAAGGCCTTCGTGGTCAACCGCGTTGGCGACTTCGGCTTTGCGCTTGGGATCTTTGCGCTGTTCTTCCTGACCGATAGCATCAATTTCGACGATGTCTTCGCCGCCGCGCCGGATCTGGCGGAGACGCAGCTGACCTTCCTCTGGGGGGAATGGAACGCGGCCAATCTGGTGGCTTTGCTGCTCTTCATCGGGGCCATGGGTAAATCGGCACAGCTGCTGCTGCACACCTGGCTGCCGGACGCGATGGAAGGGCCGACCCCGGTTTCCGCGCTCATTCACGCGGCGACCATGGTGACCGCAGGCGTTTTCCTCGTTTGCCGCATGTCGCCGATCATGGAATTCGCGCCGGAGACCGCGGCCTTCATCACCGTCATCGGCGCCACCACGGCCTTCTTCGCCGCGACGGTTGGCCTCGTGCAGACCGACATTAAACGGGTGATTGCCTACTCAACCTGCTCGCAGCTCGGCTATATGTTCGTGGCGGCGGGCGTCGGCATGTATTCGGCGGCGATGTTCCATCTCTTCACTCATGCCTTCTTCAAGGCGATGCTGTTTTTGGGCGCGGGCTCGGTCATCCATGCGATGCACCATGAGCAGGACATGATGAACTACGGCGGGCTGCGCAAAAAGATCCCCTATACCTTCTGGGCGATGATGATCGGCACGCTGGCCATCACCGGCCTGGGTATTCCGGTCTGGATTCTCACGCTGGGCGAGATCCCGATTGGTTTTGCGGGCTTCCAGTCCAAGGATGCGATTGTCGAAAGCGCCTATGCGGCGGGCTCTATGTATGGGTTCTGGGCGCTGGTGGTCGCGGCGCTCTTCACCAGCTTCTACAGCTGGCGGCTGATGTTCCTCACCTTCTACGGCGAGCCACGCGGCGACAAACACACGCATGACCACGCGCATGAAAGCCCGATGACAATGATTGTCCCGCTGGGCGTGCTGGCGCTGGGGGCGATTTTTGCGGGCATGGTCTGGTACGGGTCCTTCTTTGGCCACACCGACAAGGTCGCGAAATTCTACGGTATTCCTTACGCGGAAGCCGGGGCGCATGGCGCGGGTCACAGTGACGAGACCCACGCAGAACATGTGGCGGATGGCACCGCCGATGAACACCATGGCGATGCGGCAGAGGGTGCGCATGCGGACGACGGCCATGGCGAAGCCAAAGGCAAAGACGGTGAGCATCACTATGCCTTCACCGGCCAGCCGGGGGAAGGCGCGCTCTACATTGCCCCTGAGAACACGCTATTGGATGATGCGCATAAGGTACCCTATTGGGTGAAAACCTCACCTTTCGCCGCCATGCTGCTGGGCTTCCTGACCGCCTATTGGTTCTACATCAAGAACCCGTCGCTGCCCGGTCGTCTGGCCGAAAACCAGCGGCCCCTATACCTGTTTCTCAAGAACAAGTGGTACTTTGACGAACTCTATGACGTGATCTTCGTTGGTCCCGCAAAATGGATCGGCAGCTTCCTGTGGAAACGCGGTGATGGCGATGTGATCGACGGCGGCCTGAATGGCGTGGCCATGGGGATCATTCCGTTCTTCACCCGCCTCGCGGGCCGGGCGCAGTCGGGCTACATCTTCACCTATGCTTTCGCGATGGTCATTGGCATCGCGGTGCTTGTCACCTGGATGACGATGAGCGGAGGAGCAAACTGATGGACAATCTTCTGTCGATTGTGACCTTCATCCCGGCGATGGCGGCGTTGATCCTCGCGGTGTTCCTGCGCGGCGATGATGAGGCGGCGAACCGCAATGCCAAATGGCTGGCCATGGCGGCGACCTCGATGACCTTCTTGGTGTCGCTTTTCATTCTCGCGGAATTCGATCCGAACGACACGGGTTTCCAGTTTGTCGAACAGGCGCCGTGGCTTCTGGGCCTGCAATACAAGATGGGCGTCGATGGCATTTCCGTGCTCTTCGTGATGCTGACTACCTTCATGATGCCGCTGGTGATCGCGGCCTCCTGGAACGTGGAAACCCGCGTCAAGGAATACATGATCGCCTTCCTGCTGCTGGAAACGCTGATGCTGGGTGTGTTCATGGCGCTGGATCTGGTACTCTTCTATCTGTTCTTTGAGGCAGGGCTCATTCCGATGTTCCTGATCATCGGCATCTGGGGGGGTGCGAACCGCATCTATGCGAGCTTCAAGTTCTTCCTCTACACCTTCCTCGGCTCGGTGCTGATGCTGGTGGCGATGGTGGGCATGTTTGCGGATGCCGGTACCACCGACATCGAAGTGCTGCTGAACCACCAGTTCGCCTTTGAGACCTTTTCCATCGCCGGGGTGACCATCGTTGGCGGGCTGCAGACACTGCTCTTCATCGCTTTCTTCGCCAGCTTCGCGGTCAAGATGCCGATGTGGCCGGTACACACCTGGCTGCCGGATGCGCACGTGCAGGCGCCCACCGCAGGCTCCGTCGTCCTGGCGGCGATCCTCTTGAAAATGGGGGGCTATGGTTTCCTGCGCTTCTCGCTGCCGATGTTCCCGGTGGGTTCCGAGGTGATGACACCGCTGGTCCTGTGGATGTCGGCGATTGCGATTGTCTACACGTCGCTTGTCGCCCTTGTTCAGGAAGACATGAAGAAGCTGATCGCCTATTCCTCGGTGGCGCACATGGGCTTTGTGACCATGGGGATTTTTGCCGCGAACCAGCAGGGTGTGGATGGCGCGATTTTCCAGATGATCAGCCACGGGTTTATCTCCGGCGCGCTCTTCCTCTGCGTCGGCGTGATCTATGATCGGATGCACACCCGTGACATCGATGCCTATGGCGGGCTGGTAAACCGGATGCCGGCATATGCGCTGATCTTCATGCTCTTCACCATGGCCAATGTGGGCCTGCCGGGCACCTCCGGGTTTGTCGGTGAATTCCTGACACTGATGGCGGTTTTCCAGGTCAACACCTGGGTGGCGGCGGTAGCGACCACAGGCGTGATTTTCTCGGCGGCCTATGCGCTCTGGCTTTATCGCCGGGTGGTCATGGGGGACCTGATCAAGGAGAGCCTGCGCTCGATCACCGATATGACGCCGCGGGAACGCTGGATCTTTGCGCCATTGGTGGTGATGACGCTGCTGTTGGGGGTCTACCCGGCGCTGGTGCTGGACATCACCGGGCCTGCCGTTGCGGCACTGGTCGGCAATTACGATACGGCACTGGCCGCAGCCGAAGCTGCGTCCCAGTTGGCGTCGAACTAAAGGACGGACATCATGGTATCCGCTGATTTGACACTTGTGCTGCCGGAAATTCTGCTGGCGGTTTATGCCATGGTCATGCTGCTGGTGGCCGTCTACACATCCAAGGACGGGCTGGCCTCGACGCTGCTGTGGATGACCGCGGCGGTGATGGCCGCTCTGGGCCTCTGGATCGCAACCACCGGCGAAGGATCGGCCACGGCCTTCAACGGGATGCTGATCCTGGACGGGTTCTCGCGGTTTGCAAAGGTCACCATTCTGCTGTCCGCCGCTGCCGTGCTGATCATGTCGGAAGGCTATATGAAGGCCCGCGACCTGCTGCGGTTCGAGTACCCGCTGCTGGTGGCGCTGAGTGCCGTGGGCATGATGGTCATGGTGTCGGCGGGCGATCTGATGGCGCTTTACATGGGGCTGGAACTGCAATCGCTGGCGCTTTATGTGGTCGCCTCGCTGCGCCGCGATAGCGTGAAATCGACCGAAGCGGGGCTGAAGTATTTCGTGCTCGGCGCGCTCTCTTCCGGCTTGCTGCTTTATGGGGCGTCGCTGGTTTATGGCTACGCGGGCACCACGCTCTTCTCCGGCATCATCGAAACCGCGCAGCATGGCGAGGTGTCTCTGGGCCTGCTCTTTGGTCTGGTGTTCCTGATCTCCGGCATGGCCTTCAAGGTCTCCGCCGTGCCCTTCCACATGTGGACGCCGGATGTGTATGAAGGCTCGCCCACACCGGTCACCGCCTTCTTTGCCACCGCCCCAAAGGTGGCGGCGATGGGTCTCTTTGCGCGCGTGCTGCATGATGCGTTCGGCAATGCGGTCAGCGACTGGAGCCAGATTGTGGCGCTGCTCTCTGTGCTCTCGATGTTCCTGGGCGCGGTGGCGGCCATTGGACAGAGTAACATCAAACGTCTGATGGCGTTTTCCTCGATTGCGCATATGGGCTATGCGCTGATGGGATTAGCCGCGGGCACCGTGCTGGGGGTGCAGGCGATGCTGATCTATATGGCGATCTATGTGACGATGAATGTCGGCACCTTTGCTTTCATCCTGATGATGGAAAAAGATGGCCAGCCGGTCACGGATATCGCCTCCCTCAACATGTATGCCAAACGCGAGCCGGGCAAGGCGCTGGCCATGCTGGTGCTGCTTTTCAGCCTTGCAGGCGTGCCGCCGATGCTGGGGTTCTTCGGCAAGTTCTACGTGCTGCGCGCAGCCTATGAGGCGGATCTCGCCTGGCTTGCCATTGCCGGCGTGATCGCCTCAGTGATCGGGGCCTATTATTACCTGCGGATCGTCTTTTTCATGTATTTTGGCGACGAAAGTCAAGAAGGGCTCGATTCCGGTGGATCGACGACGGTCCTTTGGGGGTTCCTCATGGCGTCTGCTGCGATCATGGTTCTGGGCATCGTGAATATGTTCGGTGTGGAATCGGCAGCAGCAGCAGCGGCTGCGACGTTGGTCAACTGACCTGGGCGCTGCACGTTTTGGCTGACCGACCCTTCGGGGAGGATATTTTGGGCCAGAAGAAATCATGAAAGGCTGGCCTGAGGGATATGGCCGTGTGGTTCTGGAGCGTGTTGGCTCGACACTGGACGAGGCGGCGCGGCGTGCCCCTGAAACACCCGGTGCGTTCTGGGTTCTGGCCCATCATCAGACAGTTGCGCGGGGCAGGCGGGGTCGCGCTTGGGTCATGCCGGTTGGCAACTTTGCCGCGACCCTTCTGTTGCATCCGACTGAACAGCCCGGCGTGGCCGCCTTGCGCTCTTTTGTGATGTCGCTGGCGGTTTACCGGGCATTCGTGGATGTCACCGGGGAGCCTGATGCCTTCACCCTGAAATGGCCCAATGACGTCTTGCTCAATGGCGGTAAGGTTGCGGGCATCCTTTTGGAAAGTGCGGGTCAGGGCGGGCAGATGGGGCCATTGGCCATTGGCGTGGGGGTCAATTTGATCGCAGCACCAGAGGCCTCCGAGGTGGAAGCACATGCCATTGCGCCGGTTTCGCTGAAGGGCGAGACCGGGGCTGAGGTGGGACCTGAGGGGTTTTTGGCGGTTCTGGCGGGTCACTACGCCGTGCTTGAGGCGCAGTTTACGAATTTCGGTTTTGCGCCGATCAGAACCGCATGGCTCGCTCATGCCGCGCGTTTGGGTCAGCCGATTGTTGCGCGCACGGGCCGCGAGGAAATTGCCGGTACCTTTGAGGACGTGGACGCCGATGGTAACCTGATGCTGCGCACATCGCGCGGCTTGCGCGCCATTGCCGCTGCGGATGTGTTTTTTTAACCCATGAAGGAGGGTACCCATGCTCCTGGCGATTGATTGCGGGAACACGAACACGGTCTTTGCCATATGGGATGGTGAGCAGTTTCTGGCCTCCTGGCGCACCTCGACGGAATGGCAGCGCACGGCGGATCAATACTACGTCTGGCTCTCGACCCTGATGCGGCTGCAGGGCATTGAGGCGCAGATCACCGATATGATCGTCTCATCAACCGTGCCGCGCGTGGTCTTCAACCTGCGTGTTCTGGCGGATCGCTATTTCAACACCCGGCCTTTGGTGGTGGGCAAATCCGATTGCCTTTTGCCCGTGGACGTCCGCGTCGATCAGGGCACGCAGGTGGGCCCGGACCGCTTGGTCAATACCGTCGCAGGCCATGATCTTTACGGCGGTGATCTGATCATGGTGGATTTCGGCACGGCCACCACCTTTGATGTGGTCGATACCGATGGGGCCTATATCGGTGGCGTTATTGCTCCCGGCGTGAACCTGAGCCTTGAAGCCTTGCACCAGGCCGCCGCCGCTCTGCCACATGTGGACATCTCCAAACCACAGGCGGTGATTGGCACCAATACGGTGACCTGTATGCAATCTGGTGTTTTTTGGGGTTATGTCGGGCTCGTGCGTGAGATATGTGCCCGGATTAAAGCAGAGCGTGATCGAGAGATGCGCGTGATATCAACGGGGGGGCTGGCCCCGCTTTTCCAGCAGTCCGAAGCGCTATTTGACGCTTTTGAGGACGATCTGACGACACACGGCCTGACCGTGATTCACAAGTATAACAAGGACAACGCTTAACTCTTATGAGCAATGAAAGACTGATCTACCTGCCTCTTGGAGGGGCGGGGGAAATAGGCATGAACGCTTATGTGTATGGCTATGGCCGCCCGGGCAAGGAACGCCTGATCGTGGTGGATATCGGTGTGGCTTTTCCGGATATGGACACCAGCCCCGGTGTCGACCTGATCCTGGCGGACATCAGCTGGCTGGTGGAACGCCGCGACCAGATTGAGGCCGTGTTCATCACCCATGCCCACGAGGATCACATCGGCGCGGTGGCCCATACCTATGCGCAGTTGAAGGCCCCCGTTTTTGCCCGCGCCTTCACCGCCAACATCGCCCGGCGCAAGATGGAAGAGCATGGCCATCCCGATGACGCGGTTACCGTTGTTTCGGCCTGGCCGGAAAAGGTGACGGCGGGGCCCTTCACGGTTGGGTTCCTGCCGATGTCGCATTCCATTCCGGAAAGCTCTTCGATGGTGATCGACAGCCCCGAGGGCCGGGTGATCCACTCCGGTGACTTCAAGCTGGACGAAACACCTCTGGTCGGCGAACCCTTTGATCCCGACCTTTGGGCGGAGGTGAGCAAGGATGGGGTCAAGGCACTGATCTGCGACAGCACCAATGTGTTTTCGCCCAATCCCGGACGGTCCGAGGCCACGCTGGGCCCGGACATCACCAATCTGGTGCAGGGGGCGAAGGGCATGGTTGTTGCCACCACCTTTGCCTCCAATGTCGCGCGGGTCAAAACGCTGGCTGAGGCCGGGGTGCGGGCCGGGCGCTCGATCGTTCTGATGGGGCGCGCAATGAAACGGATGATCGAAGCTGCGGTTGAAACCGGTGTGCTGACCGACTTCCCGTCAACGGTGCCGCCAGAGGATGCAAAATCGATCCCGCGCGAAAATCTGATGTTGCTGGTCACCGGCAGTCAGGGTGAACGCCGGGCGGCTTCTGCGCAATTAGCGCGCGGCAAGTATCAGGGGATGGAGATGAAGGAGGGCGATCTCTTCCTCTTTTCCTCCAAGACGATCCCCGGCAATGAAAAAGGCGTGATCCGCATCATCAATGCTTTCTCGGAGCAGGGCGTGGATGTGGTCGATGACAGCACCGGGCTTTATCACGTGTCGGGGCACGCAAACCGGCCCGATCTGGAACGGTTGACCGCCATCGTGAAGCCGCAGGTGCTGATCCCGATGCACGGCGAACACCGGCATCTGCGTGAACATGTCAAGATCGCCAAGGGCAACGGCGTGACCGGGGTGCTGGCGGTGAATGGGATGATGGTCGATCTGTCGGGCAACCAGCCGACGATTGCCGACTACATTGAAACTGGGCGCACCTACATTGATGGCACGGTGCAGATCGGCGCCATGGATGGTGTGGTGCGCGACCGAATTCGCATGGCGTTGAACGGTCATGTGGTGGTGACGGTCATTCTAGACGATGAGGATGAACCGTTGGGAGAACCCTGGTGTGAACTCAAGGGGCTGCCTGAAACCGGCACCAGCCGTGCGGCGCTGGTCGATGTGATGGAAGCTGACCTCGGGCAATGGCTGGGTCGCGCTGGGGCAAAGACCCTGCGCGACGATGACAAGCTGCATGACGGGCTGAAAAAGGTCGTGCGTCAGACGGCGCTGGAAGAGATCGGGCGCAAGCCGGAAGTGACGATTGTGGTCAGCCGGCTCAGCTAAGTTTCTTGAAAGCGAATATGGGCGCGGCGTTTATGCCGCGCCCATACCGTCTTGATATCTCGTGCTTTGGGGCTGTTTGAGTGGGCAGCGCCCGCTCTTAGCCAGCGGCGCTGCGTTCCTTGAAACTCAGGCCGATGAACTCGGGGGTATGATCTCCCAGACCCACGACCTTGTTGCCGCCCCGATCCCCGCCTGACGACCGCCCCCGGCTGGAGGACCGTCCGCGATTGCCGCGCTTGCTATCTTCGCTTTTGCTTTCTTGCGACACGGCTGGGGCTTCTTGCACGTCCGCCGGTTGCTCTTTGGCCACGTCATCCGTTTTACGGCTGCGCGACCGGCTGCGTTTTGGTTTTTCGTCACCCTTTTCCGCCGTCTCGGGCCTCGGGTCGTCTGCTTTGGCAGCTTTCGCGGCAACCGGGTTTTCGATGCGCGGAATTTCCCGCTGCACCAGCCGCTCAATATCGCTCAGGTTCTTTTCATCGCGCGGTACGCAAATCATGATCGCCTTACCATCGCGGCCCGCGCGACCGGTGCGGCCAATCCGGTGCACATAGTCCTCGGCGTGGCTTGGGACATCAAAGTTAAACACGTGGCTGACGGAGGGTACATCCAATCCGCGCGCCGCCACATCGGAGGCGACAAGAAAACGCAGCGTGCCTTCGCGAAACCCGTCGAGGGTCTTGGTCCGCTGGCTTTGATCCAGATCACCGTGGATCGGTGCTGCGTCATAGCCGTATTTTTTCAAGGACTTGGCGACGATATCCACATCGACCTTGCGGTTGCAGAAGACAATCGCATTGGTGCATTTGTCGCCTTCCGCATCGATCAGGCCGCGCAACACCTTGCGCTTTTCCGTTGCCTCGCGGTCGCGGCGGCTGCCCTTGAACATCACCACACCCTGTTGAATGTTTTCGCCTGTCGTGGCCTGACGGGCCACTTCGATCCGCTCGGGGGCAGACAGGAAAGTGTTGGTGATGCGTTCGATCTCGGGTGCCATTGTTGCCGAGAAAAACAGGGTCTGGCGTGTGAAGGGCGTGAGGCCAAAGATGCGTTCGATGTCCGGGATGAAGCCCATGTCGAGCATCCGGTCGGCCTCATCCACCACCATGACTTTCACATCGTTGAGGATCAGTTTACCGCGCTCGAAATGATCGAGCAGCCGACCCGGTGTGGCGATCAGCACATCGACACCCTTGTCGATGAGCAGGTCTTGTTCCTTGAAGCTGACGCCACCAATGAGCAGCGCTTTGGTCAGCTTGACGTGTTTGGCATAGGTATCGAAGTTTTCGGCCACCTGTGCTGCCAACTCGCGGGTGGGGCAGAGCACAAGGCTGCGCGGCATGCGCGCACGGGCGCGGCCGCGGGCCAGTTGGGTGATCAGCGGCAGCACGAAGCTGGCGGTCTTGCCGGTGCCGGTTTGGGCGATGCCCAGAACGTCCTTGCCTTCGAGGGCAGGGGGAATCGCACCCGCTTGAATGGGTGTGGGGCTCTCATAGCCCGCTTCGGCGATGGCTTTCAGGACTTTTGGATTCAGGCTCAGGTCAGAAAATTTGGTCATATGTGTCCGGTTTTGGCGGACACTCTCTTGGCCCGCAGCAGCGTTCATGTCGGCCCGCATGGCCCAAGGGGCGACTTCTGTCGCGACATGCTGCGCGTAACTAGCAACAAGTGCTGCCTGCGTCAAACAGATGCGCTATCCATTTGTGAAATCAGGAAAATGCGGGATCAGATACCCGTCAAGGTAGAAAATTCAGCCCCTGATCCGATTGCTGATGCGAGTCTGCCCCGAAATCAGCCCGGTCAGACCATCATTTCCTTTGTCGCCGTCAGGGTGATGTCCGGATAGTCGCGCGCCACGCGGTCGATGTCCCACTGCAAGCGGGTCAGATAGACGATGTCGCCATCGTGGTCATGCGAAATATGCTGTTTGTTGCTCTCGGTGAATTTATCAACGGCTTGCTTGTCGCCGTTCACCCAGCGGGCAGAGGTGAATTGCGAGGCCTCAAACCGCACCGGCAGCCCGTATTCCAGCTCGATCCGGCTGGCGAGCACTTCAAATTGCAACTGCCCGACCACACCGACAACAAAGCCGGAGCCAATCGAGGGTTTGAAGACCTTCGCGGCCCCTTCTTCGGCAAATTGCATCAGGGCTTTTTCCAGATGCTTGGCTTTCATCGGGTCGCCCGCGCGCACGCCTTGCAAGAGTTCGGGCGCAAAAGACGGGATGCCGGTGACCCGAATGGCTTCGCCTTCGGTCAGCGTGTCGCCGATGCGCAGCTGCCCGTGGTTGGGAATGCCGATGATGTCGCCCGCCCAGGCCTCTTCCGCCAATTCGCGGTCAGAGGCCAGAAACATCACCGGGTTGGTGATCGCCATCGGTTTTTTCGACCGCACATGGGTCAGTTTCATCCCGCGTTCAAAATGCCCCGAGGCCAGACGCACAAATGCCACGCGGTCGCGGTGTTTCGGATCCATATTGGCCTGCACCTTGAAAACGAATCCGGCCACTTTCTTTTCTTCGGGCAGAATCTGGCGCGGCTCGGCTGACTGGATTTGCGGCTGCGGCCCATAGGTGGCGATGCCCTCCATCAACTCTTTGACACCAAAGGAATTGATCGCCGAGCCAAACCAGATGGGCGTCAGCGACCCTTCATGCATCGCGGCCATGTCCAGCGGCGGCAGGAGTTCCCGCGCCATTTCCAGATCTTCGCGCAGCTTTTCCAAAAGATCCGCGGGCACATGTTCGGCAAGTTTCGGATCGTCCAGACCGTTGATCTCGATAGATTCGGCGACACGGTTGCGGTCCGCACGGTCCATCAGTTCCAGACGGTCGCGCAGCATGTCGTAACAGCCCAGAAAGTCTCGCCCAACACCGATGGGCCAGCTTGCAGGTGTGACGTCGATGGCGAGGTTTTCCTGGATTTCATCGATGATCTCGAAGACATCGCGGCTTTCGCGGTCCATCTTGTTACAGAAGGTCAAAATGGGCAGATCGCGCATCCGGCAGACCTCGAACAGCTTTTGCGTCTGGCTTTCAACCCCCTTGGCTCCGTCGATGACCATGACCGCCGCGTCCACGGCGGTGAGAGTGCGATACGTGTCTTCGGAGAAATCCGAGTGGCCGGGTGTGTCCACCAGATTGAACCGGAACTCCTTGAAATCAAAAGACATGGCAGAGGCTGAGACAGAGATGCCCCGGTCCTTTTCCATCGCCATGAAATCCGAGCGGGTGCGGCGTGCTTCGCCCTTGGCGCGCACCTGACCGGCCATCTGGATCGCCCCGCCAAAGAGCAGGAATTTTTCCGTGAGCGTGGTCTTGCCCGCATCCGGGTGGCTGATGATCGCGAAAGTGCGGCGGCGCGCAATTTCAGGGGGCAACTCGGGGCGGTTTTGGGGCGTGTCCAACATGAGCGAGCATATAGCGATGCGCAGACGGGGCGGCAAGCGCAGAGGGTGTTTTCGAAAAGCGAGAGGTTGGCAGCGCCAGGCTGGGGGTCAGACCACCGGCGATCAGCGCAAGGACGCGCGGCGCAAGACTTCCGCCGCATCCGGGTGGTCCAGCAATTGTTCCTGCACGTCCAGACGTTTGAGGTCGCTGCGATGACGGGCGGGCAGCATCACCCCCGGTTCTTCGGTCACCATCCGGGACAGGAGCGGTGCGGTGCGGTCGTCCACCAGCATGGATTCCGCCGCAATCCCCTCGGCATAAATAATCTGATGATTGTCGAAAAGCAGTTGGAAATACTCGACAAAACCACCGTGCTGCACCGTGACCGTTTTGCCATTCACCAGATGGCGCGCCTTAACCAGAACTTCCGGTCGTCCCGCGCCCAGACGGTCGGTGCGCTGATAGATGAACAACCGATGATCCGGACTGACAAGCAGGTCGCGCGTGTTGTTCAAAGCCCCTGCGGCAATGCAAATCGGCGCAAAATCCCCCACAGCGCGCTGGGTGCTTTGCCCGACCCACCGGATCTTTTGCATGCCCTCATCGCGGGTCAGCACCGCGTCGCCGGGACGCAGGGTTTCAATCGGGCGCTGCCGACCGGATGCCATCGTGATATTGGTGCCGCGCGCAAAGGAGACGCAGGCCACCTGCGCGAGCCTTTCGCTGACCTTCAGGGTATCAAGACCAACGATGTGATAGTCTTTCAGCGGCAGAAGCGGTGCCAGGGGCAGCGCGAATATGTCTTCGGCCTCACCGGTGTCATCGATCTGGACCAGCACAATCACTTCTGTCACGGGCGCATCCGGTGACATCAGCGTTAATGCGCAATCAAGGTGGATCTTTGCGCCGGGGGTGCCCACTTCGGAGGTTTCCGCGATCCGGAAAGCATCCGTCTCATCCCGTATCAGGGTGAGCCTGTAGGATTGTGCATCGCTTTGTAAACGGTAGACATCGTCCATCACCAGATCACTGGCAAAGCTCAGCCCTTCGGCTTCGTTCACGCCGGAGACGACCACGATATCCGCGCCGCGCAGAACTGAAACCGATTGACTGCCGATCTGTGAGGACATCAGGGATACATACTTTTCGTCTCGAATTTACAATGAGTTATTCTAGAATTGTGGCGCTCTGCGGTCAACTTTCCGGTGTTTTACTGGTCTCTCCAGCATATGTGGTGTTAGGCATGAGCCCAAACGCAACAGGGAGCATGACATGGATTTGGGAATTAAGAGTAAACGCGCGGTTGTTTGTGCGTCTTCCAAGGGCCTGGGGCTGGGCTGCGCGCAGGCATTGGCCGCGGCAGGGTGCGATCTTGTCATGAATGCGCGCGGATCAGAGGCGCTTGAGGCCGCGGCGGAGGCGATCCGCGCGGCGCATGGTGTAACCGTGCAGACGGTGGCGGCGGATGTCACCTCCGACGCTGGCCGGGCGGAGCTTCTGGCCGCTGCAGGGGACGCAGATATTCTGGTTAATAACGCAGGCGGTCCGCCCCCCGGCATGTGGCACGACTGGGACCGCGAGGATTTCATCAAAGCGCTCGATTCCAACATGTTGACGCCAATCGCAATGATCAAAGCGCTGGTGCCCGGCATGATGGCGCGGGGCTGGGGCCGCGTGGTCAACATAACCTCGCAGTCTGTCAAGGCGCCGATCCCGCAACTGGGTCTCAGCAATGCAGCGCGCACCGGATTGACCGGCTATGTGGCAGGCACCAGCCGTCAGGTCGCGGGCAAGGGAGTCACCATCAACAATCTGCTGCCCGGCATTCATGCGACGGACCGTGCCGAAGCGCTGGACGGGCCCGTGGCCAAACGCGAAGGCATTTCCATCGACGAGGCCCGCGCGCGGCGCGCCGCGATTATTCCGGCGGGGCGCTATGGCACGGCTGAGGAATTCGGGGCAGCCTGCGCGTTTTTGTGCTCGCAACACGCGGGTTTCATTGTCGGGCAGAACATCCTGTGTGATGGCGGCGCCACCAACGCGACGATTTGATCCATGGCTGAAAAATTCTCGCTCAAGGATCATCTGTTCAACGTCACGACAGTCGCACAATTGGCGCATGAATACGCATCCGGCGTGCCCGGCTTCGATCCTGCGCGGTTTCAGAAAGAGGCGCTAGCGGGGTTTCCGGAGCGGGAACTGATGGCGCGGCTGGATTGGCTAGCAGATTGTGTGGAAGCGCAGCTTTCAAACGCATTCCCTGACATGGCCGACCAACTGGAAGCCGCCATGCCCGCGCCGTTGGATCCTGGTCTGAAAGATGATGATTTTGGCCAGTTTATCCACGCGGTGCCGGGTATCCTTGCGGTGCGCCACGGTCTTGAGGAGCATCGCGAGCGGGCGATGGCACTTCTTTATCGCGCAACGCAGCGGTTCTCGATGGAATTCTACATCCGCCCGTTTCTGAACCGGTGGAAAGCGGAAACGCTCGCCGACCTGAGCGTCTGGGCGGAGGATGACAACTACCATGTGCGGCGCTTGGTCAGCGAAGGGACCCGCCCCAAGCTGCCCTGGGCCAAGGCCGTCACATTGACCCCGGAGCACACGCTGCCCCTGCTCGACAGGCTGCATGGCGATCCGACGCGTTATGTGACGCGGTCCGTTGCCAACCATCTCAACGACCTGACAAAGCAACACCCGGACCTGGTTCTGGACACCCTCGACGGGTGGCAGGGGCAGGCTGCGCAGCAGGCCAAGGAATTGGATTGGATGACCCGTCACGCCCTGCGCACGCTGATCAAACAGGGACATGCCGGGGCCATGACCGCCTTGGGGTTTGACGCCGATGCACCGGTCACCGTCGATCTTGAGATCGCGGCGCCCAAGATCAAGATCGGCGATACCCTGACCTTCACCTGTGTCATTGACGCCCCTGCGGACCTGCCGGTGCTGGTCGACTACCGTATTGGTTTTGCGCGCCCGGACGGCAAGTCGGGGGAAAAGGTGTTCAAACTGAAACAAGGGCAGGTGCGGCCCGGCAAGCCGCTGACCCTCAAAAAGGCGCATAAGCTGAAGGGGGATGCGACGACCTTCAAGCTTTACGCCGGCACGCATGCGTTGACGGTACAGGTGAATGGCGTTGATCGGGCGACAGGCGCCTTTGAACTGGTTTGAGCGCGGGGCATGTCATGACAGCAGCGCTTGCGGGCGCAGAGCAGGGCTGATAGCCCCTTATCCGATGAATTCTATCGGATTTGGAAGACCCGCGTGACACCTCCCCCGCCACGGCTAGAGATCAGGAACCTGCGCCGCGCCTTTGACGGTCGGGCCGTGGTGGACGATATCAGTTTTGCCATCCAGCCCGGGCAGGTGACCTGCCTGCTGGGCCCCTCGGGGTGCGGCAAATCCACGACCCTGCGGATGATCGCCGGGGTCGAGATGCAGGACAGTGGCGAGATTTACGTGGACGGGCAGCTGGTCTGTGACACGATTTTCCGCCTGCCGCCGGAGCGGCGCGAGATTGGGTTGATGTTTCAGGACTTTGCCCTTTTTCCGCATCTGAGTGTGGCGGACAATGTGGCCTTTGGGCTGAAATCGGGTGCGAAAGCCGACAAACGCAAACGGGTCGAAGAACTGCTAGACCGGGTCGACCTGATGCGGTTCATCGATGGCTACCCGCATCAGCTTTCGGGGGGTGAACAGCAACGCGTGGCCCTGGCCCGGGCGCTGGCACCCAAGCCCAAGATCATGTTGATGGACGAGCCCTTTTCCGGCCTCGACAACCGCCTGCGCGACGGCATCCGGGACGAGACGCTGAACATCCTCAAGGAAGAGGACACAGCTGTCCTGCTGGTCACCCATGAGCCGGATGAGGCCATGCGCATGGCCGATGAGATCGCCCTGATGCGCGACGGGCGGATCGTGCAACAGGGCGCGCCCTACAACGTCTACACTCGCCCGGTGGACCGCGCCGCCGTGGCGTTTTTCTCCGATGCCAATGTGCTGCATGCGGATGTCAGCGGTGCGCTGGCGGAAACGCCTTTTGGACAGTTTCTCGCCCCCGGCGTGCCGGACGGGACATCGGTCAACATCGTCTTTCGACCGCAGCATGTGCGCATCGATTTTGACCGCAACGGCACGGGGCCGAAGCCAACAGCAACGGACGGTACGGCGGCGCGTGGCGTGGTGCAGCGCGCGCGCTTTATGGGCAATGAGAGCCTTGTCGAGTTCGTCATGGATTACGATGGCTCCGTGCTGCGCGCGACGGTGCCCAATGTGTTCCTGCCACAGCCGGGCACGGTGATGTGGCTGACGATCCGGCGCGACCGGTGTTTTGTATTTGATGCCTGACGGGCAAAGAGGGAGACGGCGATGAAGCGGCTTTTGGTGGAATTCGGTATGGGCACATCCCTGCGGCGCGGGGATTACACGCAAGCAGCGGTGCGCGGTGTGAAAGACGCGCTGTGGCACAATTCGATCAACCTTGCGGAGCTTTTCGGTTTTGAAAAAACCGACATGCGGATCACCGTCGACATCGGCGTGCAGGACCCTGACACGGTGGATGTCGAAGAGGTGCGCAAGGTCTTTCCCTACGGACAGACAGAGGTGCGGGTGCATCACGGCGGCCTGGATGTGGCGCGCCCGGAAGGTGAGGGCAACCCGACGATCATGGCCAATGTGGCGCTGACGGTGGGCTTTGACATGGAGCGGGCAGATGGCTGAGCAACGTTTGATCATTGAGATGGGCATGGGCAACGACCTGCACGGGCAGGACTATACCAAGGCCGCCAAACGGGCGATCGAAGATGCGTTTCGCCATTCCTCGCTGCCGATCTTCGGGGCTGTGGGCATGGGGCATGACCAGATGCGGGTGCAGGTCACGGTCGGCGTTCAGGAGCCGGATGCGGTCGATACCGCGGCGCTGGCGGCGACCCTGCCCCGGGGACGCGCCGAGGTGCGGGTCGTCAAGGGCGGGCTGAATGTCGCGACCGATACCGACGATCCAATCGTGATCGCGCAGGCCAGTGTCGAGGCGTTTCTGCCGCCCCAGAAGGGGTGGCGCCTCAAACCCTAGATCGGCGCTTTTCCGCCTGAGCGCGCGGCGCCAATCCGCTTTTTGGAACAATCTGCGTCTTGCTGCGTTATCGCGGTGCACTTAAAAAGCAAAGCGCCGGAGTTGATCTGGCAAATTTTGACAAGGAAATAACCAATGACAAAAACTGGTATCGTAGTAACTCTCGCCATGATGGGCCTGTTGCAGGCCTGTGCAACGACACCCCAACAACAAAGACAGGTTGGGTGCGTCGGCGCCGGTGTTGCCGGTGCATTGGCGGGTGCCGCTGTCGGCAATCAGCTTGGTGGCGGATCCGGTAATGATATCCTGACGGCCGGTGGTGCTGTTGCGGGCGGTGTTGCCGCAAATAACGCAGCGGGCTGCTGATCACGCCGCTCCGAGAGGGGCGGTCAGATAAACTGAAATGGTGCTGTTTCGGCCCGAAACGAAATAGCGCCCTTTTGCCCCAAATTTTTCAAAAGCAATTTGCTTCCCCGCGCGACGCGTGCTGCATATTTCTTCACGGCACATAATCGGCAATCGTCTTGCCCGGTTCGTCGACAAAGAGTTCGGGCAAGGCCTCCGCAGTTTGGATCAGATCGACGCGGAACACACGGAAGGCATCGCGCATTTCGCACCACGCGGTCAGGGTCCAGATGCGCCCCCAGTATTCCATATGCAACGGACGGATGGTGCGGGTCGTAACCTGCGCCTCCTTGGAGGTATAGGTCAGGCGCAGCTTTTGTTTGGCGCGGATGGCCGCGCGCAGCGTTGGCATGTGAGAAAAGCCGCGCGCTGCATCGGCAAAGGGGTAGACCGCAAACTTCCACGCGTCCGCTTCGGCGATGGTCTGGGTGGGCAGCACGGCATCAACCTTGTCTGCAAGGCTGAGGGCTGCGGATTTCAGATCGGTATCAGCGGCTTCTGCAACGATGGCCACGCCGAGATTGAGCGCTTCAAGCTCCTCGACCGTGAGCGTAAGCGGTGGCAAGGTGATGGCTTCGGTGATCATATAACCCACGCCGCGTTCACCTTCGACCGGAACACCCGAGGCCATCAGCGTGTCCATGTCGCGGTAGATCGTGCGGGTCGAGACCTCCAGCCGTTCAGCGATGTCCTGCGCGCGGTGCAGTTTTCCGTCACGCAGGATCTGGATGATGTCAAAGAGGCGGTCAGTACGGCGCATGGCGCAGTTGTGCCAGCCGCGGGTGGGTTAGTCCATTGTCAGCAGGATGGGTGCATGCCGCAGTGTCACGCTGTCCGCGGCGATCACGGTCATCATGGGCGCCGCCTCGGGTTGCGCCATCAGGGCATCTGCGGCGTCCTTCGCGGCCTGCAAGGAGGTCCAGACGATATGATCCGTCCAGATACCGTCCGCATCCACGCTTAAGGTGCGCGAAATAACCGCGCCGGTGCCCCGCAGATAGGGTTCGATCCCGCGCGCTGCCGCGACGAATGCTTGGGGATCGGTGCCTGCCACCAGCTTGAAGGTGACAACCTCGGCAACCGGTTCCGCCTGGGCCGGGCTGCGCATGGCGTCCGCGGCGGCAAAGGCGATGAGAGTTGTGAAAAGGGGAAGTCTACGCATGAAGGGGTCCTTTCAATATTCTGCGATGTGAATGGACATGGCAGAGGACAACTGACATAAACCTGTCAGTTGAGACCGCGTGCTATCACTTTTTCAGGGGTGATCGCAGTTTGAAGGGGTCAAATCGGGCTTCGGCGCTTTCCGCGCGGGCCTGATTTCCGTAATCCTGAGCCGGAAATGCGCGTTCCTGCATTGGAGCGCCAATGTTATGGGAGACTTGAGATGTTGAACAATATTGGCCTGCCGGGTCTTTTGCTGATCGCGGTGGTGGTGCTTGTGCTCTTTGGGCGCGGCAAAATCTCCAGCCTGATGGGCGAAGTGGGCAAGGGCATCACGTCGTTCAAGAAGGGCATCAGCGAAGGCCAGGACGAAATCGCCAAATCCGAAGAAGCCAAGGATGTGACGCCCGAGTCTGAGAAAGACAAGGTCTGATCCATGTTCGATATTGGCTGGACGGAGATGCTGGTGATCGGCATCGTCGCGCTGATCGTTGTGGGGCCAAAGGATTTGCCCGTACTGTTCCGGACATTGGGGCAGTTTGTCGGCAAGGCCAAAGGCATGGCACGTGAATTCAGCCGCGCGATGAACGATGCCGCGGATGAGACCGGCATGAAGGATGTTGCCAAGGGTCTGAAGACGGCCACCAATCCGATCAATTCAGCCATGGAGGGGGTAAAAAGCGCCGCCGCTGACCTGGGCAAGTTCGATCCGGAGAGTGAGACCGGCAAAATGGCCGCGGACCGCGCGGAGCAGACCAAGAAGATCCAGGCGGCCACGGCCCGCGCGGCGGCAGACCGCAAGATGAAAGAGGCGCAGGAGGCGCAGGCGGCTGCGGCAAAGCTGGAAGCGGCGCGTGATGCAGATCCGACGCCGCCCGCAAAGAGTGACACATGAGTGCATCCGAAGACATTGACGAAAGCGCCGCCCCGCTGATCGAGCATCTGGCGGAGCTGCGCACGCGGCTGATTCGCTCCGTGCTGGCCTTTCTGGTGGGCATGATCATCTGTTTCACCGTGGCCACGCCGATTTTCAACTTTCTCACGGACCCGCTATGCACCGTGCTGTCCGACCGCGGGCAGGATTGCGATTTGATCTTCATCAGCCCGCAGGAGGGGTTCTTTGTCGCAATCAAAGTGTCGCTTCTGGGTGGATTTATCCTGTCTTTTCCAGTGATTGCGCATCAGATGTGGCGGTTCGTGGCGCCTGGGCTCTACAAGAATGAAAAGGGCGCCTTCCTGCCCTTCCTGATCGCGTCGCCGGTGATGTTTCTGCTGGGCGCGTCTTTTGCCTTCTATGTGGTCACACCACTGGCCTATGATTTCTTCCTTGGCTTCCAGCAGTTCGGCGATGGCGGCGAGGCGGTCGTCGGTGACCCGGCCACATCGCCTGGTCTGAGCGTGGTTTTCCAGGGGTCCGCGCAGGAATACCTGAACCTGACGATCAAGTTCATCGTGGCCTTTGGCATGTGTTTCCAACTGCCGGTGCTGCTGACCCTGATGGGCAAGGCCGGGCTGGTGAGTGCGGAAGGCCTGGGCAATGTGCGTAAATACGCCGTGGTGGCTATTCTGGTACTCGCGGCTCTGGTGACCCCGCCCGACGTGATCACACAGGTGATCCTCTTTGTGGTGGTCTACGGGCTCTACGAGGTGTCGATCTTTCTGGTGAAACGTGTGGAGGGCAAACGCGAAGCCCGGCTGCGCGCCGAAGGCTATTACGACGATGAGGACGACCTGACGTGATCGACGACCCGATGGACCGCATCGCGGCCGCGCTGGAGCGGATGGCTCCGGCGCCGCAGGCGGCCCCTGATTTTGCTGCGGCTTCCGCCTTTGTCTGGCATATTGATCCGGACCGTTTGGAA
Organism: uncultured Roseobacter sp.; assembly: GCF_947499265.1. GTDB lineage: Bacteria > Pseudomonadota > Alphaproteobacteria > Rhodobacterales > Rhodobacteraceae > Roseobacter. The sequence continues at coordinate 395,606 of NZ_CANMNK010000002.1, forward strand.
CCGGTGCCACAGGTGGCGCGGGTTGATCTGTCGCTGCTTGTGGGGATCGACCGGTCGCGCGATACGCTTTTGGCCAATACAGAGCAGTTTGCCCGCGGATTGCCCGCAAACAACGCGCTGCTCTGGGGCGCGCGGGGGATGGGAAAATCCAGCCTTGTGAAATCGATACACGGCGAAGTTCATGCAAGACATGAAGCTTTGCGGATTGTCGAACTGCAGCGCGAAGATCTGCCCTCTGTCGGTCGGTTGCTGAACCTGCTGCGCGGTGCGCCTTACCGCTTTATCCTGTTTTGCGACGACCTGAGTTTTGGCCATGATGACGCGCATTACAAAAGCCTGAAAGCGGTTCTGGATGGTGGCATCGAGGGGCGGCCCGATAATGTGGTTCTCTATGCGACCTCCAACCGGCGCCACCTGATGCCGCGTGACATGATCGAAAACGAACGCGGCAGTGCCATCAACCCGTCAGAGGCGGTGGAGGAAAAAGTCTCGCTCTCGGATCGGTTTGGCCTCTGGCTCGGTTTTCATCCCTGCGACCAGGATCAGTATCTGGAGATGATCCGCCGGTATTGCACAGCCCATCACGTTGACATTGATGATGAGGACCTGCGCGCGGAAGCAATTGAATGGCAAGCGACACGCGGGTCCCGATCCGGTCGCGTTGCGTGGCAGTATTTCACCGACCTGGCGGGGCGTAGGGGTGTGACGCTGTCGGGTTGACCGCCTGCAGCAGTTGCACGACCTTGTTGGATCGCCGCGCGGACGCCTTAGCATCCCGCCCGCATCCCAATGTGATTTGCAAAGATTTACAGGCGCCCAAGCCACGGATCCCGAACGAAAGAGACGTGGTGACGTCATGCAGGGGTTTGATCGGGCGCCGAATCATGGGGTGAGACAGGCGGCTTCAAAATGGCGCAGACACCGCGCGGCCTTCGGACCATAGGCGGCAAGATCGGGAAAAAGGTGCTCGATCTCCGCGCGCGCCGCGGGGTTGACAGTCTGAAGTGTCATGTCCCCGGGGTAGAGGCTTTCTGACCACAGCCCCGATGCGCGCACGAGCTGGTGTGCGTCAAACAGGATATGACAATAGGTGATCGTGCCTCCCGGGCGGCGATAAACGCCATCATGAGCCAAGAGATCCACCGCGCGCACAAGCACATCGGGCGCCCCATAGAGCAGCTCCGCGCGCCAATCCTCGACCAAAAGAGCATGTTGTGGCGAGACGACAAGATCAGCCTCATTACCGAACACACCGGCTGAGACCACAATCGGCGCCAGATCCCCCATGGCAGGCACTGTTGTTGTCCCCGCCCAGCGGAGCGGTTGCAGACCGTCATCGCGGGTCAATACGTTGTCGCCAACGCGCAATTCCTGAACCGGGCGCGGACCTTCGGCTGTCTCGATCAGCGTATCGGCGGCGAAACAGACAACCGTCGCGCCCAGGCCCAAATGTGGTGTGCTGTTGTCATTCTCGACAATAGCGCCAACGGTCAGATCGGTATCCGCGGGGGGCATGCCATCGGGAAAGACAAGATAATATCCGTTTTCCGCGCCCGCTTCGATGGTGTCGTTGTTGTTCAGATCCACATCAATGACCGCGACGCGCCAGGTGGTGGTGCCGTCGGTGACCTCAAAGGTGTAGTCCCAGATCAACTGTGTCTGGGTGCCGCCGATGTTGGTGGTCTGCTGCCAGACCCCTCCGATCTGTTCCTGGGCCGAGACGGTCTCGTTGGTCGGGTCACCGTTGAATTGTGTGGCGCCATCGTTTTCTTCGACAACGAAATAGGTATCGGGGCCCGTATAGCGCCACGTGCCGCTTGGCGCGAAGCGATAGTCAATTGCCGCGCCGCCGGAGGTTGAGCTCTGGCTGCCCAGAATGGCAGAGGTGTAGCCGTAAAAAACAGCCATGCGTTCAATCCAATAGTTTGGAACCGTTGGAATTGTTTCTGCCGGGGAAACCGGGCACGACCATGGCCTGCTCCCCTTGGATTGGGGCAAAGCCATGGCGATTTCAGGGTGTTTTCAGTGCTTTAACACTTTTTACGCGAAGGCGCCCCGGCGTCGATCACCGCAGGTAGGGCATTGGATCGACGCTGTCGAAGCCCTTGCGCACTTCGAAATGCACATAGGCGTCATTGCCTTCGCGCAGCTTGGCAATGGTCTGACCGCGGTTGACCTTTGTGCCTTTTTCGACCGAGACGTCGGTGACATTCGCATAGACGGTCAGCAATTCGGGGTCATGCCGGATCACGATGATCGGCACACCATCTGCGCTTTTGGTAATGGCTGCGACCGTGCCGGCATCCGCTGCATTCACCGGGTCACCGGCATTTGCCTTGATGTTGATGCCTTCGTTCTTGCCCTTCGCATATTCACGGATAATGGATCCGCTCACCGGGAAGACCATGGCCGCACCCGATGCGGTTTGGGTCTGTTCGCCGACATCTACCGGCGGTGGCGCTTCGGGCGTTACGGTTTTTTCAGGCTCAGGCAGGGGCTTTGTTGCACTGGGCGGCGTTGGGGTCGGTGATCCTGCACCGGGCTGGGTGACGGCGGCCTCCGCCGTTGTCGTCGCGGGGGCGGCCTGTTTGGCCACTGGGATCAACAGATACTGACCTTCGCGGATCGCAAAATCCGGTCCCAACCCGTTCCATTCAGCCAGAGATTTGACAGGAACACCGTAGAGGCGGGCGATGGTATAGGCGGTCTCGCCACGTTCGACCTTGTGGCGCGTCGGCTCATCGCCGGTCTGGGGTTGCGGTGCGGTCTGGGCCGGGGGCAGGGCGGCGGTCTGCACGCCTTGTGTTTCCGGGGAGCGGTTGATGGCATCGCCCGCGAGGGTGCCGATATCGACACCGCCGGGCTGAATGGGACCTGTGCCAATGGCACCGGTAGCGGGCGAGGGTTCGGCCACACGATTGGGCAGGGCAATGACTTCACCGCTACGCAGGGTCGCACCAGGTTCGATGCCATTGAAACTGGCCAGTTCCGGCGCGCTGACGCCCAGACGATTGGCCACCGTTTCAATCGTATCGCCGCGTTCGGCCACCGCCACCTGGTAATTCGGATAGGAGATGACGCCACGATTATCCGGGCTGGGTCGCTGTGCGGTCACCACCTGGGTTGCGGCATCAGCTGTGCTGAACCCGCCGAGCCCGCCGCGCAAGTCAAAATCAAGCGGTTGGCCGCAGGCCGAGAGCACAACCAGCCCGGTTGCAGTCATCAGCGAGAGGCGCGCGCGGCTGCGCGGAAATACTTGGATCATCTGCTTGTCCTCAATAAGCCATCGGCACGCATTGGTTGTTCCAACACTTTATCCGCCCTTTATAGCAGCTTATCCGTCCTTTCCCAAGCCTTCGAGCAAGGGAACAAAGCGAACCTGCCGTAATTCGTCATATTCAAAGCCCTCCGGCGTCTTGCGCACGACAATCAGGTGCTGCACGGCGTCGGACTGGCCCACAGGCACAACCATGATCCCGCCCACCTTGAGCTGCTCCATCAGCGTGCCGGGGGGGTCTTCTGCGGCCGCGGTGACAATGATGCGGTCGAAAGGCGCCTGATCCGACAATCCAAAGCTGCCATCTCCGGTGATGGCGGTGATGTTCGTCAAATCCATGTCATCAAAGATATCGCGGGCCTCACGGACAAGGCGGCTGTGCCGGTCAATCGTATAGACACGGCGCGCCAGCTTGCTCAGGATCGCGGCCTGGTACCCAGACCCGGTGCCCACTTCGAGCACCTTGTCGCGCGGGCTGATGTGCAGCGCCTGTGTCATGAGTCCCACGACAGAGGGTTGGCTGATCGTTTGACCACAAGCGATGGGCAGCGGCATATCCTCATAGGCGCGTTCTGAGAAGATCCCACGAATGAAGGGGCCGCGGTCAATGGTTTCCATGGCCGAGAGCACGCGCTTGTCCGTGACGCCCTTGGAGCGGAGCGCATAGAGGAACTGCATCTTGCGCGTCGCGTCGTCACTCATGTAGCGATGCCCGACAATTGTCCCATCATCTCATGTGCTGTGAGATCCGCGCGCATTGGTGTGACAGAGACGTATCCGTCCAGATTGTCCGCCGCGTCGCTGCCCGGTGCTGTCGCGATCTGCTGGTTCCCGCCCTTGATCCACAGGAACCTGCGCCCGGAGGGCGAGCTGTGGGGTTCCGTCGAAAAGCCGGTGCCGGGACGCATGCCTTGGGTGGACAGGCGGATGCCTTTGACGCCCGCGCCAGGGACGGGTGGAAAATTCACGTTGTAAAACAGGCGGTAGCCGCCGTTCTCTTCGGGTGTGTGGGCCAGGATGCGTCGCACAACCTCGGCGCCATGTTGAGCGGATGCCTCAAACGGATCTTCGGTCTGTGCATTTTGCGGACCATAGTATTGAGAGAGTGCGATGGCTGGCAGCCCCTGCAACGCGGCCTCCATCGCGCCGCCGATGGTCCCCGAATAAAGCGTGTTTTCCGCAGAGTTGTTGCCCCGGTTGACGCCTGAGAGCACAAGGTCGGGCGGCGTTTCCTTCATCACGTCGTGCAGCCCGGCGAGCACACAGTCGGCGGGCGAGCCTTCGGCGGCAAAGCGGCGCGGTTCAAATTCACTGATCATCATCGGATGGGTGTAGCTGATGCAATGCCCGACGCCTGATTGCTCGAAGGCGGGCGCCACGGTCCAAACCTCGCCGGTGTCCCCCGCGAGGTCGGTTGCGATGGCATGCAGGACCTTCAGCCCCGGAGCGTTGATGCCGTCGTCATTTGTGATGAGAATGCGCATGGATAAATCCCTTTGCGCCTTGATAGGCGAGGGTCGCGCAGGCGGCAAGGGCGGGAGCCTCCGGCGGGGATATTTAGGGCCAGAAGAAGCGTTAGAGCTGCGCGAGAATGTCGGCGGCCGCTTTTGCAGGTGTGGTCAGCCCCGTGCGGTTCTCGCCCGGGTAGAAGCGGGCCCGCGTGGCGGTGGGCATGGGCGGTGGTGACAGAATACTGACCTTTGGCCCCGTGTTTGCCGTCTCTGCTTGCCAGCTTTTGGCCAGCGCGATTTGTGCAGCCTTGGTGGCGCCGTAGCTGCCGAAGAATTTTGTGCCCGCCTGTGCATCCTCAAAGAAAACCGCATGTCCGCTTTGGCCGAGCAGTGGCGAGATATAGGTGATCAATTTCGATGTGGCGGCAATATTGGCCGTGACGGATTTGGAAAAATCCTTGCTGTCGATGTGATCTGCCGGGGCGAGGGGGGCTGCGTGTATTGCCGTGTGGCACCACAGATCCAGCCCGTTCCACCGATCAAAGATGCCACGACACAAGGTCGCCATGGCGTCGGCGTTGGTGATATCCATGGGCGCAAGGGTTGCAGACCCGCCTTTGGCGGTGATCCGGTCGTCGAGTTCTTCGAGCGCGCCGGTGGTTTTGGCGACCGCGATGATGTGATGCGTCGGCGCGAGGGCTTCGGCGAGTGCTGCGCCCAGGCCACGTGAGGCGCCGGTGATGAGAACTGTTTTTGTCATGCGGGGGTGATGGGCACGAATAGCGGGCGCGTCAAGCGATCTTGCGATGATATGTGAGTGTCAGAAAGGCGCAGTGGTCAATGGCATGCAGGGAGCGGTGCCCGCCCAGCGGCATGCGCATCGCGCGATTGCCATCATACTCGAAGGCATTTGGGTACAGCGTTTTCATCGTCTCGATCAGCGTCGTTTGGCAATGGACATAGAGGCTGAACTTCTCGGGCGCGTCCGGGTCCCACCCACATCGCAAGGTGGTCCCGATGCGCGGTTTCCTTGGCAACCACGAAGGCTGCCCCCATTTCAGCGTCTCGGTGAGTGGGCCAATTTCTGCGCGGGCTGCCGCATCATGTACCGTTTCACGGATTCTGCAGAACAGGTCGCGTGCCGGTACTGGCCAACTGGCGGTTTTCGCGGCGATATCACGTGGTATGGGAGGCATGGGATCGAAGATGCCCTTTCGCCCTGACAGTTTCAGTCAGCAGCGGGTTATTCCGCGGCCTTCATTTCAAAACCGCTTTCGATCTGATCGGCGGGTTCAACAGGGTATTCACCTGAGAAACAGGCGTCGCAATACTGTGGCTGAGCGCTGTTGCGCCCCTTGGTCTCGCCCACAGCCCGGTAAAGACCATCAAGCGAGATGAAGCGCAGGCTGTCGACCTGCAGATGGTCGCGCATCTCTTCCTCGGACATGGTCGCAGCGAGCAGTTTTTCGCGTTGCGGCGTGTCGACGCCATAAAAACAGGGCCATGCCGTGGGCGGGGACGCGATGCGGAAATGCACCTCGGCAGCGCCGGCATCGAGGATCATCTCCTTGATCTTGCGCGATGTGGTGCCGCGCACTACGGAATCGTCGACCAGAATGACCCGTTTGCCCGCGATCAGGGCGCGGTTCACGTTCAATTTCAGGCGCACGCCCATGTTGCGGATCTGCTCGGTCGGCTCGATAAAGGTCCGCCCCATATATTGGTTGCGAATGATGCCCATCGCGTAGGGAATGCCTGATTGCAGCGAATATCCGATGGCTGCGGGCGTGCCGGAATCGGGCACCGGGCAGACCAGATCAGCCTCAACCGGCGCCTCCTTGGCCAATTCGCGGCCGATGGCCTCGCGGGTTTCGTAGACGGACCGACCGCCGAGAATACTATCGGGGCGGCTGAAGTAGACATGTTCGAAGATGCAGAAACGCGGTTTTTGCGGGCGGAACGGGAAGTGCGATTCAACGCCCTTATCCGTGATCACCACCATTTCGCCAGGTTCGATCTCGCGGATGAAATCTGCGCCAATGATGTCCAATGCGCAGGTTTCGGAACTCAGCGCCCAGCCTTCCCCGACACGGCCCAGCACCAGAGGCCGCACGCCCAACGGATCGCGCACGCCGATCAGCTTGGTGCGGGTCATGGCCACCACCGAAAACGCGCCCTCGACCCGGCGCAGGGCGTCTTCCATCCGTTCGGGTATTGTGCGCTGCAGGCTGCGGGCCATCAGGTGGATGATGCATTCGCTGTCGGAGGAGGATTGGAAAATCGAGCCGCGTTCGATCAACTCGCGGCGCAGCGCATTTGCGTTGGTGATATTGCCGTTGTGCGCAATGGCAGCACCGCCCATGGCAAACTCGCCAAAAAACGGTTGCACATCGCGGATGGCGGTCTGGCCTTTGGACCCCGCTGTGGAATACCGCACGTGACCGATGGCGAGCGGGCCGGGCAGGGTTTCCATGATCTTCTGTGAGGTGAAGTTGTCGCGCACGTATCCGAAACGTCTGGCGGACTGGAAGCCCTGATCCGGGTGATGGGAGACGATGCCGCCCGCTTCCTGCCCCCGGTGCTGCAGCGCGTGCAGCCCAAGCGCCACGAAATTTGCCGCGTCCACAACGCCAATGACGCCAAAGATGCCGCATTCTTCCTTGAGTTTATCGTCGTCATCGCCATCGCGCAGATAGGATGCGTCAAAAGGGTGTGCGGCAGGCATGATTTTGGACAACGGGGCAGCTCCGAATCCGATGTAAGCGACACGCTCTATGTAGGGCGTTGGGAGAAGACTGTCACGAAACTATCATGGTTCAATCGATGAATGTCGCCCCTTGGCAACGGTCACGACACCTATGACGCGAAGTTATCCTGTTTTTCAGGCGCCCGCCTGGCGCACACGGTTTTCAGGCTTGCCACCGACAATGCTTCCGGGAAGCGAAAAGGTAATCGCGCTGCCGCCATTGCCCGACATCTCATCAATGGAAATCTTGCCGCCGCGCGCCAGCAGCAGACGCCGCACGCTGAGCAAGCCGTATCCGCTGTCGCTGCGGAAGGAGCCGGTTTCCAGAAACGCCTGACCAGGATTGTCAAAGCCTGAGCCATCGTCCTGCACCACGACGCTGACCATGCCGGGTGCCGCGGCGTGGACCGAAATATCAACATGCAGCTTCGATTTCTTACCGTGCTTCAGTGCATTGTCGAGCAGGTTGCGCAACACGATCTGAAAAGCGGTTTTGTCGCCATCCACCACCATGTCTGGCCAGCGGATGTCATGCGCGGCCCAAGGGTCCAGGACATCACATAGCGTCTGACACAACAGGCCCAAATCAAACGGGCCTTCGCAGGGATGGGCCGTTGTCTCTTGAGTGTGTGACAGGACATCCCGGATCAATTCGCCTGACTTGACGGCGACATCTTCGAGCATGTCGATCAGTTCCAACTTGCCGTCGCCCCGATCCTCAAAGTCTTCGCGCAGCATGTCGATCAGAATGGAGATGTTGCGCATGGGCGTGCGCAGATCATGTGCAGCCAGGGAAATGAATTGTTCCCGTTCCGTCATCGGTTTCATGATCGGCGCCTCAGGCGCATAGGAGTGAAGCATTGGCGAGGCTTCGGTTGCCGTACCGATGAGGCGCAATATGGTTCCATCCGACCCGCGTTTGGGGATCCAGGTGGTGCGCATGCGTTTGGATCGCCCTTCTACCGGCAGGATCACCTCACTGACGGCGGTATCCCCCATGGCAAAGGCCAGCGCCTGGCTTTCGTACATCGCGTCGCCGCAGGCGCTGGGAAAAACGTCGCGCGCGGTGCGTCCGATGACCCGCGCGCGGGGCAGGTCAAAGGCGGTCTCAGCGGCGCTGTTCCAGCCGGTGTAGCGCAGTACGCCCTGCGCATCCGGTTCAGTTACAAACACAGATGCCGCGACATGTTCGAAGCAGTCAAAGAATGGATCGGTCACACGGTGCCCCTCAGCGTCTTCCTTGCGCGGAAGCTAGGGTTTTACTCTTTAAACCGCGTTAAAATCGCAGCAATTTTGTGCAACTATCCGGGTTTGCCATCAGGCTCCGCAGTTTCCAACCAGCGTTTCATATTGCTGGGTGATCCAGCCGAGCGCCTGTTCGGGCTCGGAATTTTGAATCCGGTCTGAAATCTGCGCGAACACCACGGCCGACCGGCTTTCGTCGACGACCGTATAGGTCTCGCCCGTCACGACGGTTTCGTAGACAAAAAACGCGATGGCAATCAACAGCACGCCGCGTGCGACGCCGAAGAGGAAGCCAAAGCCCTGATCGATGCCGCCAAGCGCCGAGCGCTGCACCACCGAGGCAAACAGCGGGGTAAAGAGCGAGACAACGATCAGCGCGACCGCAAACACCAGGGCGAAAGCGCCGATGATCGATAACTCGCAACTGTCGGCAAGGAACTCGCCCACCACCGGGATCTCACGCACCAGTGGCTCAACCTGTGGCGCAAAGAGAAAGCCCAGGATTGCCGCGGCAATCCATCCGACAATTGCCATGACCTCGCGCACGAGGCCGCGCCCATAGGCCAGCAACGCCGAGACAACGATGATCAGCGCCACAACGCCGTCAATGATGGTAAAACCTTCCATAGTCTCCGAAGCCTTTCGTCGCCGTGCCTATCCGGCACCAAATATTTCACCCACAAACCCGGTCAGATCCCCCATCGTGTTCAGGGAAATCCCACTCACACCAACCGGTTTGCCGCCTCCGGGGGCAATTGCAGCGGTGAAACCAAGTTTTTGCGCCTCTTTCAACCTGTTTTCGGTCTGTGTCGCGGGACGTAACGCGCCGGACAGGCTGATTTCGCCAAAAACCACGGTGTCGGCGGGCAGGGCGGCGTCTTCTCGCGCGCTCAGCAAGGCGGCCGCGACGGCGAGATCGGCGGCAGGTTCGGAGACCTTCATGCCACCCGCGACATTGAGGTACACATCAAGCCCGGCAAAAGGGATGCCGCAGCGCGCCTCCAACACCGCAAGGATCATGGCAAGGCGTCCACCGTCCCAGCCGACAACGGTGCGTCGCGCTTGGGCATGGGGCGAGGGGGCCACCAGGGCCTGAAATTCCACCAGCACAGGCCGCGTGCCTTCGACACCGGCAAAAACCACCGATCCGGGTGAGGGCTCGCCCCGTTCAGAGAGAAACAGCGCCGAGGGGTTCGCCACCTCGGCCAGCCCCTTGCCGGTCATCTCGAAAACGCCAATCTCATCGGCGGGACCAAAGCGGTTTTTGACTGCGCGCAGGATGCGGAATTGATGCCCGCGCTCGCCTTCGAAATAAAGCACCGTGTCGACCATATGTTCGACCACGCGCGGGCCGGCGATCTGGCCTTCCTTGGTGACGTGACCCACCAGAATGACGCTGATGCCCTTGCGTTTGGCAAAGCTGGTCAGCTCATGGGCGGCGGCGCGCACCTGGCTGACGGAACCGGGGGCGCTTTCGACGTTGTCGGCCCACATCGTCTGGATGGAATCGATGATCGCCAGTTGCGGCTTTTCTGCCTCCAGCGTGGTGAGGATGTCGCGCAGGTTGGTTTCGGCGGCGAGCTTCACGGGCGCGTCGGCGAGGCCAAGGCGCTGTGCCCGCATGCGAACCTGGGCCGAGGCCTCCTCCCCCGAGACATAGATCGTTTTCAGCCCGGAGCGCGCAAACTGCGCCGCGGCCTGCAGCAACAGGGTCGATTTACCGATACCGGGATCGCCGCCCACCAGAATGGCAGAGGCCGGAACCAGCCCGCCGCCCAGGACCCGGTCCAGCTCTTCGATCCCCGACTGGGTGCGGGGCGGTGGGGCTTCTTCTGTTGCTAGATCGGTCAGGACAATTGAGGAGCCGCGTTTCGCGCCGAGTGATTTGGCGGGGCCTTTGGAGATCCCTGCGTCTTCGGAGATGGTATTCCACTCGCCACAGGCTTCGCAGCGCCCGGCCCATTTGGTGGTGACATTGCCGCAAGCAGAACAGGAAAAGGAGGGGGATTTGGCCATTTTGCTTTCATGCCCCAGCGCGACGGGCGGGTCAAAGTCAAAAGTGACGTCGCCTGTTGCAAAACCAGGCAGGGCCACATTGACGCGGGCCGGGTTTTGCCGCCACATCGCGGAAAGGTGTTGAAAAGGGGGGCGGCATGACGGTTATCAGCACAGAGACAGCATCGCATTACCTCTGGCAGCAGGTCTGTGACGGCTGGCCGCTGGTGGATCATCCCGGTTTGTCGGTCAAACAGGAACGCATGCCACCCGGAAAAGCGGAAGACCGTCACCATCACACATTGTCACGGCAATTTTTCTATGTGCTGGCAGGGGAGTTGACCATGGAACTGGATGGAACACGTCATGCCATCAGCGCCAATCAAGGGATCGAAGTTGCTCCCGGTCTATCCCATCAAGCCCGCAATGACAGCCCCGGGCCGGTTGATTTTCTGGTGGTGTCCAGCCCGAGTGCTGCCGACGACCGGATCTTGGAAAACCGCTAACGCACCGCCTCGATCGGCCCCTCGGCCTTGCCCTGAATGAACTGGTCGAGATAGGGGTTGCCGCTCGCGTCCATCTGGGCCACCGGACCGGTCCATTGGATCACCCCGTCGTGCAGCATGGCGATGTTATCCGCGATGGCCCGCACCGATGTCATATCATGGGTGATGGTCATGGCAGTCGCGCCCATTTCCACCACGATCTCGCGAATGAGCTCGTTGATCACGCCCGACATGATCGGATCAAGGCCGGTGGTGGGCTCGTCAAAGAAGATGATCTCTGGCTCCGCCGCAATGGCGCGCGCAAGGCCGACACGTTTGGCCATGCCGCCTGACAGTTCGGCGGGAAAACGATCCGCCACATCCGGCTTCAGGCCCACGCGCCGCAGCTTTTCAATGGCAATTTCACGCGCCTCGTCGCGCGGACGTTTCAGCGAGCCGCGCAGCAGGCGAAACGCGACGTTTTGCCAGACGGGCAGGCTGTCGAAAAGCGCACCACCCTGAAACAGCATCCCGAAACGCGCCAGAAAGGCATCGCGGTCTCCGGAGGCGGCGTCCTTGCCGTCCACGCTGATGGTGCCTTTGTCTTGTTTGACCAGGCCCAGAATGCATTTCAGCGCGATGGATTTCCCGGTGCCCGACCCGCCGATGATCACCATCGAGGTGCCGGTTTCAATGTTCAGGTCCAGCCCGCGCAAAACATGGTTGCTGCCGAAGGATTTATGGACGTCTTTCATCTTGATCATAGCGAGAAAAACACCCCGGTGAGCAGGAAGTTCGCGGCAAGGATCAACACCGCGGCCCCTTCGACGGAGGATTTGGTGGCGCGCCCCACACCCATCGCGCCGCGGCCCGAGTGCATGCCGTAGTAGCATCCCATCAAGGTGGCGGCGAAGCCGAAGAACGCGCCCTTGGTCAGCGACGAGATCAGATCCAGCGGCTCCAGGAAATCCACCGTATTACGGATGTAGCCTGCCGGATTGAAGCCAAGCGTGCCGGTGGCAACCGCGTAGCCGCCAAAGACGCCGACGATATCGCCCACTGCGACCAGCACCGGCACGACCAGCACCCCCGCGAGCACCCGCGGCACGGCGAGATATTTCATCGGATGCGTCGACAGGGTGATCAGCGCGTCGATCTGTTCGGTGACTTTCATGGTTCCGATTTCGGCGGCAATTGACGAGGTGACGCGGGCGGCGATCATCAGCCCAACCATCACCGGCCCAAGTTCACGCACAATACCGATGGCAACGATCTGCGGCACAACGGCTTCGGCGTTGAACCGCGAGCCACCTGCGTAGATCTGCAGGGCCAGCGCACCGCCGGTGAAAACGGCCGTCAGACCGACCACGGGCAGCGACAGCCAGCCGATGTTCAGCAGCGCGGACAGGAATTCGCGACCGTAAAACGGCGGGCGCAGCATATGGCTGATGGTTTCGAAACCAAAGATCGCGATGCGTCCAATGGTGGCGAGCACGGTCAGGACAGTGCGACCTATGAGAGCGAGCGGATTTGTCAAAGATAGACGCGCTTGTAGCGCGCTCCCAGTGAGGTCAGGATTTCGTAACCAATGGTCTCAGCGAAGCCTGCGACGGTGTCCACCGATTGATGGGGTCCAATCAGTTCAAGATGTTCGGGCTCTTCGGCGATGCCGGTCACATCCACGCCGATCAGATCCATGGAAATGCGCCCTACCACCGGCACGGATGAGCTGCCGGTGTGCAGGCGCGCGTTGGGGCCCATGGCGCGGATGATGCCATCGGCGTAGCCCGCCGCAATCGTGGCGATCCGGGAAGGGCCGCGCGCCACCCATGTGTTGGAATAGCCGACGGTCTCTCCCACCGCGACATCGCGGATCTGGATCACCGGCGCATAAAGCGACACAACCGGGCGCGCATCGATATAGGGCAGGCCCCCGTAGAGGCCGATGCCCGGGCGCACCATGTCAAAGTGGTAATCAGGCCCCAGAAGCGTACCGCCTGTCGCTGCCAGCGAGCGCGGCACGCCGACATCCTGCGTCATCTCATGGAACACCTGCAACTGGCGCGCGTTCATCGCGTGATCGGGTGCGTCGGCACAGGCCAGATGCGACATGATCAGGGTTGGGCGCTGTTCCAGGGCGACCTCGCGCAGGGCGGTCCATTCTGCGTCCTCCATGCCCAACCGGTTCATGCCGGTGTCAAGCTGGAGCCCGAAAGGATGCCCGGGCAGGGCCTCCACATGGCGCAGCATCTGGTCGATGGAATTCAGCATCGGGGTCAATTCAGCGTCACGGATCAAAGGGGTGTCCCGCTCCATATGTCCCGAAAAGACATTGATCTGCGGGCCTTTGCCCAGGAACTTGCGCAGGGCGGCCCCTTCTTCGGCCACGGCGACAAAAAACGTCCGGGCGCCGGCGCGGGTCAGCGCCTTCACAACCTGTGGCATGCCCAGCCCATAGGCGTCGGCTTTGACAACCGCGGCCGCCTTGCCACCCGCCATCGCGTTGAGGTTCCGCCAGTTCTCGGTCACCGCCGAAAGATCAATTGTCAGGGTCGCTATCGCCATGGCCGGGTTTTGACAGGGATGCCGAGCGCGTCAAGTAGAAAATGGGACGAGGGTCGGAACCATGCCGATGATCGGACCGATCTCAGGGAATATCAAAATACGCCCGGTTCTGCTCCCACATCTTTTCACCGACCAGACAATCATAGGGAGCAGGGGACTGATATTGCGCCGGGTGGAGGCGCGCGGGCAGACCGGCGATCTCCAAAACCAGCTTGCGTTTGACCGCCTGGGCAAATTGATCCCAGGCCAGAACCGGGATCACAAAGGCGCCCGGGCCGCCGATCACGCAGTTTTTGTAATAGACATCGAGATCGGGAATGCCCCAGATCTCGCTGAGCTGATCCTGGGTCATCAAGGGCAGGCCATTTATGATGAAACCCCGTTCAAGCGCTGCATCGCGCGCGCGCAACACGGGGCGGCCCTGATTGTTGGGACCATCCCCCGATACATCAATGACCCGGCGCAATCCGGCAAAGCCGTTGCCGTCAAAATCATCCGCGGCATACATCAGTGCGCCCGAAATCGAGGTGCGCCTGAGCCCTTCGTCGAAGCGCGCGGTGATCTGATGGGCGATGTCGCGTGCGTCTTCGGCGGATTGCAACAGCGTCCAGGGGACGATGACGCGCTGCGAATATTCGCCCGCCCATTCGACATAGGTGATGGCGATGCGCCCCAGCAGGCCGCTGTCGATTGCGTCTATCACCTGGCGGCTGGTCAGGGCTTCGGCGTATCCGCGCCGCTGGATCTCCAGCTCCGCCGGGGACATGGAGCGGGAAACATCAACCGCGAGGAAGAGCTCCACATCAACTTCCATATCCTCGGCGCGGGCTGCAAAAGAAGCCAAAATCAGGCAGAATGTCAGGAGCCAGCGCATGGGGCTACTGCGCCAGAAAACGGCCCAGCTGTCCAATCACAATTCTGATCAGAAGTTCTGGTCGCTGCCCTGCTGCCAGGGTTGCACGAGGTTGCCAAAGCGGGTGAAACGGCCCTCGAAGCTAAGCTCCACGGTGCCGATGGGCCCATGCCGTTGTTTGCCGATCACCACTTCGGCGCGGCCATGCAGGCGTTCCATCTCTTCCTGCCACTTGGCCATGGCTTCGAGATCGTGATCGCCAGGTTTCTCGCGTTCCTTGTAGTATTCTTCGCGGAACACGAACATCACCACATCGGCGTCCTGCTCGATGGAGCCGGATTCGCGCAGGTCGCTCAGTTGCGGGCGCTTGTCCTCACGGCTCTCCACCTGCCGCGACAGCTGCGAGAGACCAATGACCGGAATGTCGAGCTCCTTGGCGATGGCCTTGAGCCCCATGGAGATCTCGCCGATCTCCTGCACCCGGTTGTCCGAGGTGCCGCGTGCGAGCTGGATATAGTCGACGATCAACAGATCGAGCCCGTGGGTCCGTTTCAGCCTGCGCGCCCGGGTGGCCAGCTGCGCAATCGGGATGGAGGGTGTATCATCGATAAAGAGCGGGCAGGCTTCGAGCGCCTTGGCTGCATCCACGAAGCGGCGGAACTCTGCTTCGGTCATATCGCCGCGACGGATCTGTTCGCTGGGCACTTCTGCTGCCTCTGACAGAATCCGCGCGGCGAGCTGCTCGGCACTCATCTCCAGCGAAAAGAAACCCACGACACCGCCTTCGATGGCGCCTTCGCTGCCGTCGTGGCGTTTACCCTTCTTGTAGGCCTTGGCGATGTTGAAGGCGATGTTGGTGGCCAGGGAGGTCTTGCCCATGGAGGGGCGCCCGGCAAGGATCAGCAAATCCGAGCGGTGCAGGCCGCCGAGCTTTTTGTCCATATCGATCAGGCCGGTGGAGACACCCGCAAGCCCGCCTTCACGTTGGTAAGCTGCATTTGCAACATTAACAGCGTCCGTTACCGCCTTGAGAAAACTTTGAAATCCGCCTTCGGTCTGGCCTTGTTCGGCGAGCTTGTAGAGCGCTTGCTCGGCCTCGACGATCTGCTCCTTGGGCTCGGAAGCCACATCAACCGTGGCAGCCTTGTCGGAAATCTCACGGCCCAGTTGGATGAGGTCGCGACGCACGGCAAGATCATATATCATCTGCGCGTAGTCGCGCACGGCAAAGGCGGAAATCGCGGCCCCTGCGAGGCGCGCGAGATAGGCGGGGCCGCCCAGTTCCTTCAGCCCTTCGTCGTCTTCCATGAAGGTTTTGAGCGTGACGGGAGAGGCCAGATTGTTCTTGGCGATCCGTGCCGCCGCGATCTCAAAAATACGCGCATGCACGGGGTCATAAAAATGTTTCGGACCGATGATAGAAGCGACCCGATCATAGATATCGTTGTTGGTGAGGATGGCGCCCAGAAGCTGTTGCTCAGCCTCGATGGAATGCGGCATCGTCTCGGGCGACTGCACGTCCACGCCCGTTGGATTGAATGCTGTAATCTCGTTCATGCCTGTCCCACTCTTCCCGGGGGTGTCTTAGCTCGTGTCGTTTGTCCGAGGCAAATTGTATGTTTCTCTGGACAACCTGTGGATAAGGCCAATCATACATCATGCTGCGGCACGATGCACGCGAATACCCATATGTTGACACCGGTTAAGTCGTTTTACGCGCGTTCTGCCAGGTGCGCGGGGCCTTTAGAAAGGCCTCGACCTCGGTCAGGGTTTCGCTGTCGAACGCGCTTTGTGCCTTGGCTTCGGCGAGCACATCCCACCAGGTACACAGGTGGTGGAGCGCAACCCCATGATCGCCAAGGGTCTTTTCAGTTTCGGGGAAAATCCCGTAGTAGAAAATCACCGCCGTATGGCCGCAAGTGGCGCCCGTGTCGCGAATCGCATCCACGAAGGAGAGCTTTGAACCACCATCGGTTGTAAGGTCTTCCACCAGCAGCACCCGCTGGCCCTCGCTCATGTCGCCTTCGATGCGCGCATTGCGACCGTAGCCTTTGGGTTTTTTGCGCACATAGGTCATCGGCAACCCCATGCGTTCGGCAACAAGCGCAGCAAAGGGGATGCCCGCGGTTTCGCCGCCGGCGATGTTGTCAAAGGCCTCGAAACCCGCGTTGCGCATGACGGTGACGGTCAGAAAATCCATCAACGTGCTGCGGATGCGCGGGTGGCTGATCAGTTTGCGGCAATCGATGTAGGTGGGGCTGGGCAGACCTGAGGCAAGGATAAAGGGGTCGGTCGCGTTGAAGTGGACGGCCTTGATTTCCAGTAGCATCCGGGCCGTGAGACGGGCGATTTCGGCTGGGTCGGGATAACTTGTGGGGATCATCATGCGGTCCTTTGCTGTCACGCCAGAAGAGATCTTGCCTCCGGCGGAGATATTTGCGGCCAGAAGAAGCCTAGCGCACCGCCCAATCCAGCGGGAAGCCGGGATCAAAAACGGTCACTAGCCCGTCAGCGGTATCAATGTGAGAGGGGTAGTTTGCGCCGGATTTTTCCAGGGTGATGGTGTCGGTATTTGCAGGCAAACGGTAAAAGGCGGGCCCGTTCAGGGAGGTGAAACCCTCTAACTGGTCGAGCGCGCCATCTTCTTCAAAGACCTGTGCCAGGATTGACAGCGTATTGGGGGCGGTGAAGCAGCCCGCACAGCCGCAGGGCAGCAGTTTGTTGGCATCCGTGTGCGGGGCCGAATCCGTACCCAGAAAGAAACGCGCGTCTCCGGAGGTTGCGGCGGCGCGTAGGGCCAGGCGGTGCTCCTCGCGCTTGGCCACGGGCAGGCAATAGTAATGTGGTTTGATGCCCCCGGCGAGAATGTGGTTTCGGTTGATCACGAGATGATGGGTTGTGATCGTGGCGCCCAGCGTATCGTCCTGGGTGCGGGCATAATCAACCGCGTCCTTGGTGGTGATATGCTCCATCACCACGCGCAGGCCGGGCGTTGAGAGACGGATGGGATCCAGCACGCGGTCGATGAACACGGCTTCGCGGTCGAAGATGTCGATGTCCGGATCGGTCACCTCCCCATGCACGCAGAGCGGCAGGCCGATCTCAGCCATCTTTTCCAGCACGGGCCGGACCTTGTCGAAATTGGACACACCGCTGGCGGAGTTTGTCGTGGCCCCGGCGGGGTACAGCTTCACCGCATGAACGAGGCCGGAGGCCTGCGCGGCAGCGACATCTGCGGGGTCTGTGTCCTCGGTCAGATAAAGCGTCATCAGCGGCGTGAAATCTGCGCCCTCGGGCACCGCTGCAAGAATGCGGTCGCGGTATTCCATCGCCTTGGCAGAGGTCACCACCGGCGGCACCAGATTGGGCATGATGATGGCACGGGCGAAATGGGCGGTGGTGGCAGGCAGGACAGCTTGCAACATGGCGCCGTCGCGCAGGTGCAGGTGCCAGTCATCGGGGCGGCGGATTGTGAGGCTCTGGGTCATGGCGATGCGCTAGCACAGCTCTGCGCGCAGCACCAGCGTCAGTCGGTGCTCTCGGAGGTCAGTTGTTGCAGTCGTTTGGCAAAGCGCGGCGCGCGCCTGCGGCTCACCACGTTGCGGCAGAGGGCAATGACCAGCGACCGCCGTTCCAATTGATCGAGCCGTGCCAGAAGCCTGCGCAGATAGGGCATATGATCGCGACGCGCCCGGGCCAGATTTGCAAAATATTCCGGTGTCAGGTTGCCCGCCGCCGCCGCGGCCATAAGCGGGTGGAGCAGCTCCATCGTCAGCAGGTCGGTCTGTATCGCGCCGCCCATGTGGGCCAAGCGCAGTTTCGTCACGCCCGGTCTGGTGAAAAGTGCTGCGTGCATGGCGTCTTCGGTCTGGTAGGGATCGTAAATAACATGCGTTTGCTCCGCTGCATCAAGCATATCGGGCGCATAGCCGTAGCGGTCGGTGAAATTGGTGCGGCGCATTTCGAAAAAGCGTTTGTCCCAGGCTGTCACTCGCGGATCGAGCGTGGCTTGTGGCTGGACGACAAGAACCCGCGCGCCGGGGGCCGCCACCGAATAGGCCGTCGCCGCGTAGCCACAGGGCCCCGCGCCGTAGAAGAGAACCGTTTCGAATTCGTCGAAGAACCCATCGTCGACCAGCCGGTCGAAGAAAGCGTAAATGGCCTTGTCGCGGAACCAGGTGTCGCCGTCACTGATGATCGCGAGATGCGACCAGCCGTGTGATTTCACCATGTCCCAGCCCAGGGGCTGCGCCTCCGGAGAAAGTGTCTGTATGCCTTGATGGGTTTCGAAAGACACCAGCAGCGTTGGCCCGTCTTCGACAAAAGCAGCGGTATGACGTTTGCCAAGCGGCGTCAGATAGCCATGTTCGTCAACGATGTTGGCGACTTCGGCGAGCCATTCCCGCTTGCTCAGGTTTCTGAGCGAATATTCAAAATCGAACGCCGCGTCCGGCATGTCAGGCATCCTCAAATCTGTGCGCCGGTCATAGGTGGCGCCGAATTCAGAGTAAACTAAGTACGATTTGAGGCAAAATTACGGAAACAGCTTCTGGTTTCATAGTTAACTGTTGCGGTTCCGGATATCGCGAAGCGCATATTGCACCAGTGTCTGCGCCGTATCCGCGTCGATGTTCCGTGAGGGGGCCGCCATCAGCAACCGTCCGAAAAGCGCTCTGAACGGTTCTTGCAGCATCAGGGCTTCGAATCTTTTGTGACGCCAGGCCACCGCCGCTGCATGCAGTCGGGAAAGCTGCTGATCTGCCAGGAGACCCTCCAGTATCGGCTGGCTCTTGGGCGCGATGGCGTGGATAGATGTATCTTCATCCGAGTTGAAATTCCGCTCGACCCAATAGTCCAGATCCAGCGCCGTATCCGAATGCACGGCACGCCCGCGGTCGGCTTTGAGCACGTAGCTCTCCATCGCGCCCAGCGGATAGTGGTTCAACTGCGCCAGCCGATGATTGGATTGGCCGTAATCGGAAAAAATCCGGTTCTTGCGAAAGGCTTCTCCGAGGGGGCGTCCTTCGCCATCGAACCAGCGTGCATTGGCCAGTTTGTCCGGGTCAGGTGATTTCGGCCGGTGCACCCCCAGCTTCCGATAGGCACCATCGTTGCGGTAAAGGGTCTTGAACATTGCCGCGCGCCAGGGCCAATAGATGACGTGCGGGGCACAGCGGGTGAAAGTCTGCGTCACCGGGGCATCCTCAAAACGCACCTGGCCCGCATTCCCGAACAACCGCCAGGTCAGGGTGATCGCTGTCGCGTCGGGCAGGGTTGCGATCAAGGCCGGCAGCGTCTTGTCCCCCACATGCACATTCACAAACTCGTCGATGTCCAGCGGCAACAGCCAGTCTGCTGCGGCTGTTTTCGGGTGCTTGTCGGCAAGACGCAGGGCGTTGAACTGGACACCGCGATTGCCATAAGGACCGGGATTGCGCAGATGCGTCAGCCACCCCATTTCCGCCAATCGGTCGAGCATCACATCGGTGCCATCCGCGCAGTCATTCGAACAGACGATGAAATCGGTGACGCCAATGGCCCGGTGATGCGCCAGCCATTCCAGCAGGAAAGCGCCTTCATTGCGAACGGTCAGGACAGCGAGGATGTTCAACAGGTCACCACTTGTGGTCGAAGCTCATACCCTTGGTGATCGACCAGACGGGAATAGGCAAGAGCCGGGCCTGTCGATTTTCGAGACCGAAGATCGATTCGAAACAGCATTATCGGCGCAGGCTATAGTACCAATTGCTTATCCCCGACGCGATCTTTTGCTTGACGACCGGGTGCTGCAATGCAGGTTACGATCCAGTAAAAGGAGCGATCATGTCCGAAGTGGAAACCATCGATGCCGTGCAGCAGATGCTGTCGGATCAAGGATACGTATGTGACCGATCCCTGGGCACGGTGGTGTTTCTGGCATTACGCCTCGGGCGGCCCCTGTTCCTCGAAGGCGAGGCGGGCGTGGGCAAGACGGAAATTGCCAAGGCGCTTTCCACCGGTCTGGGCCGCAGGCTGATCCGCTTGCAATGTTACGAAGGGCTGGACGCGTCGAGCGCCGTTTACGAGTGGAATTTCCCCGCGCAGATGGTTGCCATCCGCACCGCTGAGGCGGCAGGCGATACCTCACGCACAGCGCTCCAGACGGAGCTCTTCAGCGATGACTATCTGATCGAGCGGCCACTGCTCGAAGCCATGCGCCCGGATGAAAACGGTGCGCCGGTCTTGCTGATCGATGAGCTCGACCGGACGGATGAACCTTTCGAGGCCTTTCTGCTGGAAGCGCTCAGTGACTTTCAGGTGACGATCCCCGAGCTTGGCACCATCAAGGCACCTGAACCGCCCATTGTCATCCTCACGTCTAACCGTACCCGCGAAGTGCACGACGCCTTGAAGCGACGCTGCCTTTACCACTGGGTCGACTACCCCGATTTTGACCGCGAGATGGACATCCTGCAGGCGCGTGCACCCGAAGCCGCCGAGGCGCTCAGCCGGGAAGTGGTCGCATTCGTCCAACAGCTGCGCACCGAAGACCTCTTCAAGAAACCCGGCGTTGCGGAAACCATCGATTGGGCGAAATGCCTGCTCGCCCTGGATGCGATCACCCTCAGCCCGGAGGTCATCGCGGATACGCTGGGCGCAATCCTCAAGTACCAGGACGACATCCAGAAATTGCAGGGCTCGGAGGCCAAGCGCATTCTGGATCAGGTCAAAGCGTCACTGGAACCGGTGTGATGTTTCTTCTGGCCCAAAATATCCCGGGGAGGCGCGCAGCGCCGGGGCAGCGCCCCAAAAGGCACCATGCCTGAATACGCACCGCTGGATCTGCCGGAGGATCCAAAGCTGGCGGGCAACATCACGCATTTCGCGCGCGCCCTGCGCCGCGCGGGCCTTCCCATTGGTCCGGGCCGGGTGATTGATGCCATTCGCGCGGTCGAGGCCGCGGGTTTCACCGAAAAACGCGACTTTTACTGGACCCTGCATGCTTGTTTCGTGAACCGTCCGGAGCATCGCGTGGTCTTTGCTCAGATTTTCCGGCTCTACTGGCGCGACCCGCGCTACCTCGAACATATGATGTCCTACATGATCCCCGCGGTCCGCGGCGTGCAGGAAGACCGCAAGGCACAATCCGCTGAGAAACGAGCGGCTGAGGCTTTGCTCGACGGGGCGGAAGCCCCCGATTTCAACGAGGACAAACCAGAGAGCGAGGACGCCACCGAGGTCGAGATCGACGCCAGCCTTACGATGTCCTCGCAGGAGCGGCTGCGCTCTCTCGATTTCGAACAGATGAGTACCGCGGAAATGGCCGCCGCCAAACGCATGCTGGCCAAGCTGAACCTGCCGGTGCCGCCGATCCGGTCGCGGCGCGCAAAATCCAGCCTGACGGGACGACGTGTCGATGCGGCACGTTCTTTACGCGCGGCGATGCGACAGGGCGGAGAGATGCACAAGATCGCGCTGCAGGAACCGCGCCCGCGCTGGCCCAACCTGGTGGTGCTTTGCGATATTTCCGGCTCCATGAGCCAATACAGCCGCGTGGTACTGCACTTTCTGCATGCGGTCGCCAATGCAAAGGGCGCGGGCTGGGCTAAGGTCCACGCCTTCACCTTTGGCACCCGTCTCACCAACATCACGCGTCATCTGAAACACCGTGATGTGGATGCGGCGCTTGCTGCCGCCGGGGCCGAGGCGCAGGATTGGGAAGGCGGCACGCGCATCGGTCAGTGTCTGGAAAGCTTCAACCGTGACTGGTCACGCCGGGTGATGGGGCAGGGGGCGGTGGTCTTGCTGATCACCGATGGGCTGGACAGGGACGATCCCGCTGCACTGGCGCGTCACATGGAACGGCTGCATCTATCCTCACGCCGTCTGATCTGGCTCAATCCGTTGCTGCGCTGGGAGGGCTTCGCGCCGAAAGCCCAAGGGATCAAAGCGATGCTGCCACATGTGGACAGCTTCCGCGCGGGCCATTCCATTGCCTCGCTCGAAGATCTCGCGCTGTCGCTTTCCCGCCCGGAGGATATGGGCGAGAAAGACCGGCTGATGCGGCTGATCGGCGTCTGAAGGTCAGGCAACCGATTGCGCAAAGGCGGTGCGGTAGGTCACGGAGAGCGCCGTCACTGAGGCCCGGCTGGCCCCCATGCAGACGTCATACCCGCCAAAACGGCCCACCTGCGTCAGGCTCAGCCCGGCGGTGCCTGCGGCCTCCATCAGCGTCTCGGCCTGCGCCGCACTGCAGGCGATCAGATAGCGGCCCTGATCCTCACCAAAGAGGGTGCCGGTGTCATCTGTTTCCAGCGTTACGCCCATGCCCGCGTTTTCCGCCATCTCGAAGGCCGCCAGCGCCAGCCCGCCGTCAGAAAGGTCCGTGCAGGCACCGATCATCGCGCGGTGTGTCCGGATGAAATTGCCATGGGCGACTTCCTGTGCCAGATCGACAGCAGGCGCATCGCCCTCCGTCCGGCCAAACACTTCGGCCAGCAGTGCCGATTGCCCCAGATGGCCCGCCGTCTCGCCCAGCACCAGCGCCACATCATGTTCGTGCACATCACATCCGATGATGTCGTCGGTGTGAGCGAGCAATCCAACGGCACCGATGGTCGGTGTCGGCAGGATCGCAGCGCCATCTGTTTCATTATAGAGCGATACATTCCCCGACACGATGGGCATGTCCAAAGCCTCGACGGCGGCGCCGATGCCTTTGATCGCGCCCACGAATTGCCCCATGATCTGCGGCTTTTCCGGATTGCCGAAATTCATGTTGTCGGTGGTCGCCAGCGGGGTGGCCCCCACGGCGCTCAGATTGCGGTAGGCTTCAGCCACGGCCTGTTTGCCGCCCTCAACCGGGTTGGCCTTGACGTAGCGCGGCGTCACATCCGAGGTGAAGGCCAGCGCCTTATCGGTGCCATGTACCCGCACGATGCCAGCACCCAGCCCGGGAATGCGGACCGTGTCGGCCATGACCATTGTGTCATATTGCGTGTAAACCCATTCCTTGGACGCGTAGTTCGGGCTAGAGATCAGCGCTGTGAGCCCCTCGATCGGATCGACCGTGAGGGCCTCGTCAAAGGCGGCGGGGGCAGGGGTTTCTTCCCACGGGCGGTCATATTCCGGCGCGGTGCCCGCCAGCGTTTTCAACGGCAGATCGGCTTTGACCTCGCCGTTGTGCACGATCAGGAAACGATCCTCGGCAATGGTTTCACCGACGATGGCGAAATCGAGGTCCCATTTGTCAAAGACCGCTTTTGCTTCTGCCTCAAGCTCCGGGCGCAGCACCATCAGCATGCGTTCCTGGCTTTCTGACAGCATCATCTCATAGGCGGTCATCATCTCTTCGCGCACCGGCACGTTTTCCAGATCGAGCCGCACGCCGAGGTTGCCCTTGTCACCCATCTCCACGGCGGAACAGGTCAGGCCTGCCGCCCCCATGTCTTGAATTGAAATCACCGCGCCGGTCTGCATCAGCTCCAGCGTCGCCTCCATCAGGCGTTTTTCGGTGAAGGGGTCGCCCACTTGCACGGTGGGGCGTTTTTCCTCAATGGTATCGTCAAATTCGGCGGAGGCCATGGTCGCGCCACCAACGCCGTCGCGCCCGGTTTTGGCGCCCAGATAGACCACCGGCATGCCAACGCCGGACGCTGCCGAATAGAAAATCTTATCCGCATCGGCCAGACCAGCGGCGAAAGCATTCACCAGGCAGTTGCCGTTATAGGCAGGATCGAACCGCACCTCGCCGCCCACGGTGGGCACGCCAAAGCAATTGCCATAGCCACCGATGCCCTCAACCACCCCATTCACCAATTGCCGGGTTTTGGGGTGGGACGCTTCCCCGAAACTCAGCGAATTCATCGCCGCAATCGGCCGCGCGCCCATGGTGAAGACATCGCGCAGGATGCCCCCCACGCCGGTGGCCGCCCCCTGATAGGGTTCGATGTAGGAGGGGTGATTGTGGCTCTCCATCTTGAAGACCACGGCCTGCCCGTCGCCGATGTCGACCACGCCGGCGTTTTCGCCAGGACCGCAGATCACCTGCGGGCCGGTGGTGGGCAGGGTGCGCAGCCATTTCTTGGAGGACTTATAGGAGCAATGCTCGTTCCACATCGCCGAGAATATCCCAAGCTCGGTGAAGCTCGGCGTGCGGCCCACGATTTCCAGAATACGCTCGTATTCCTCCGGGCTCAGCCCGTGGCTTGCGATCAGGTCCGGTGTGATGGCAGGTTCGGTCATTGCGCGTAGGCCCCCCGTGGCAAATCCTTGGGGGTTCTTTAGAGGAAGGGGCAGGTGGGGAAAAGAGCAAAGCCCGCTTTGCATGGCGCAGGCGCCCGATCTCATCCGAACCGGCAGCTTTGGGCACCGTACCGGTCGAAAAAAAAGGCCGAGCACGAAGCTCGGCCAAGTCCAACAGGGAGGTATGAAGGCAGATGCAGGGCATCCGCTCCTTCAAGAGATGAAATAGGTGGCAGCGTGCACACGATCAAGGCTGATTCAGTATGAGACACGTCATGTCAGATATGCATCGTTTGCATAGCTGGCGGCGTTGTCAGAACTTTTGCTTGTCTCTCAACTGTTTGCGATAGCTTATGATCTCTTCCTGGACAAAGTCCTTGAAGGCAGAAACCCGCTGCGAATGCCGCAATTCTTCCGGATATGCCAGAAAAACCGGCACATCTGCAGACTCCAGGTCCGGCAATACCTGCACGAGATCCGGGAAGTCTTCGGTCACGTAATCGGGCAGCACACCGATTCCCAGATTGTTGAGCACCCCCTGCAAGACACCGTAGTAGTTATTGACCGTCAGCGTGGAGCGGATTTCATAGGTCATGAGATGCTGCACAAGGTTCAGACCGGCGCCAACCTGGTCGCTGTCCGTGTTCTGACAGATCAGACGGTGATCCATGATGTCTTCAATCTCCACCGGTGTGCCATGCTCTGCCAGATAATCGGGCGTGGCATAGAGGCACATGCGGATCATCATCAGTTTCTTGCGGATCAGGTCGGCCTGGCTGGGTTCTTTCATGCGGATGGCCACGTCCGCTTCCCGCATGGGCAGGTCAAGCACGCGTTCTTCGAGCATCAGATCAATCTTCAGATCCGGGTATTGCTCGTAGAGCTTTGGCAGGCGCGGCGACAGCCATAGCGTGCCAAATCCGGTGGTGGTCGTGACCCGCAATTCGCCAAAGACTTCCTCTTCGCTGTCGCGGATGCGGGCAGACGCGGTGTCCAGCCGTTTTGTCATCGCACTGGTGGCATCAAAGAGTAATTCACCCTGTTCGGTCAGAATCAGCCCGCGCGCATGCCGGTGAAAGAGGGTTGTATTGAGCGATTCCTCAAGGCCCCGCACCTGCCTGCTGACGGCAGATTGGGACAGGTTCAGTTTATCGCCCGCATGGGTCAGCGACCCCGCGTCCGCCACGGCGTGAAAAATTCTCAGCTTATCCCAGTCCATACCACTACCCGTTTTATCGTTACGCTTCCTGTTAGCGGTATCCGCCTTCGAAATACAGTGGCGGGCAGCGCAAAAGCGGCTAATCGCGAAAATTTGGCTATACAGGTCAGCTTTTGTGACCTATTATGGTAGCAAATATGTGCAACACTGGTTTAGCGCTGGGGAGGCGTCCGATGAGCACTCAGAAAATTACACTCAACGACCGATATGATCTGACCAAGAGCCCGGTTTTGTTGAATGGCACGCAGGCGCTTGTGCGCCTGATGATGATGCAAAAGGCCAAGGACAAGGCCGATGGGCTGAATACTGCGGGTCTGGTGACCGGATACCGCGGATCGCCGCTCGGGGCGGTCGATATGCAGATGCAGCGGGCTTTGAAACCGCTGACCGAGCATGATGTGACCTTTCAGGCTGGCCTCAACGAGGATCTCGCCGCAACCGCGCTTTGGGGCAGCCAGCAGGCGGAACTGCGCGGTGAGGGCAAATACGATGGTGTTTTTGGCCTGTGGTATGGCAAGGGGCCTGGGGTGGATCGGTCCGGCGATGTGATGCGCCACGCCAACATGGCGGGCAGCGCCAAAAACGGCGGTGTCCTGATGGCCATGGGCGATGATCACACCGGTGAAAGCTCGACCGTTTTGCACCAGTCCGAATGGGCGATGGTCGATGCCTATATGCCGGTTGTCAGCCCCGCAGGTGTGCAGGAAATTCTCGATTATGGGCTCTACGGCTTTGCGCTCAGCCGGTTTTCCGGCCTGTGGGTCGGGTTGAAGACGATGAAAGACACCATCGAGGTGACCTCGGTTGTTGATGCTCATCCCGCGCGCGCGCCTTTTGTGATCCCCGACTTTGACCTGCCCGAGGGCGGGTTGAACATCCGGCTGATCGACACACCGCACGAGCAGGAAGCGCGGATGATCGATTACAAACGCTTTGCGGCTGAAGCTTTCAGTCACGCCAACAAGATGGATAAGCGCATCTGGGGCAAGGCCGGGGCCAAGATCGGTTTTGTTGCGGCGGGCAAGAACTGGCTCGATCTGGAGCACGCGCTGACCTTGCTGAACATCGATGCGGATGAGGCTGAACGGCTGGGCATCACCACCTATAAGGTCGGCCAGACCTTCCCACTTGATATGAAAGGCTTCCACGACTGGGCCGAAGGGCTCGATCTGATTGTCGTTGTGGAGGAAAAGCGCAAGCTGATCGAGGTCCAGATCAAGGAGGCGATTTTTGACGACCGGTGCGGGCGGCGCGTCTTTGGCTGGCACAAGGGCGGCGGCGCGGGATCGATGCATGGGGAGGAACTCTTTCCCACCCGCGGTGCGCTGGACCCGATCATGATCGCCGAAAAGCTCGGCGCTATTCTCATTGAAGAAGGGCGTGATACTGAGAGGTTACGCGCAGGCCTTAATGTGCTGGAGGATGCGCGCCGCAATGACAATGCCGAGGATATCGCGGCGCGACTGCCTTATTTCTGTTCGGGCTGCCCGCATAACTCGTCGACGAAACTGCCGGAGGGGTCACGCGCCTATGCGGGCATCGGCTGTCACTACATGGTGCAGTGGATGGACCGGGAAACCACCGGGTTCACCCATATGGGCGGTGAGGGTGCGAATTGGATTGGCGAAGCCCCGTTTTCGACCCGTGATCACGTGTTTCAGAATCTCGGCGATGGCACGTATAACCACTCCGGCGTGCAGGCCATTCGCGCGGCGCTGAATGCCAAGACCAATATCACCTACAAGATCCTCTATAATGACGCGGTCGCAATGACCGGCGGACAGCACAATGAGGGCGATCTCGACGCCCCGCGCATCGTGAAGGAACTGCAGGCGATGGGCGTTGCGCATATCGCTGTGGTCTACGACGAAAAGGAAGATGTCGATCTGGCGGCGTTCACAGGGGTGGAAACCCACGAGCGGGCAGATTTGCAAACTGTGCAGGAGAAGTTTGCAAAGACCCCCGGCGTCTCTGCGATTGTCTATATTCAGACATGTGCTGCTGAAAAACGTCGCCGTCGCAAACGGGGGCAATTCCCGGACCCTGACAAGCGGGTTTTCATCAACTCGGATGTCTGTGAGGGCTGCGGCGATTGCGGGGTGCAATCCAACTGCGTGTCCATCGTGCCCAAAGAAACCGAACTGGGCCGCAAGCGCGCGATTGATCAATCCTCGTGCAACAAGGATTTCAGCTGCGTCAAAGGGTTCTGCCCCTCTTTCGTAACGCTCGAAGGGGCCCAGGTCCGCAAGGATCCGACAACCAAGCTGGAGATCCCTGATTTGCCAGCGCCCGAACTGCCAGCCATCGAAGGCACATTCAACGTGGTCATCACGGGCGTTGGCGGCACCGGCGTTGTGACCATCGGCGCGGTGATGGCACAGGCCGCCCATATCGACGGCAAGGGTGCGGGTATGATGGAAATGGCGGGGTTGGCGCAAAAGGGCGGTGCGGTGCACATCCATTGCCGCCTTGCCGAAAAGCCAAGCGACATCAGTGCCATACGGGTGGCAACTGGTGAGGCTGACGCGCTGATCGGCGGTGATCTGGTTGTCTCCGCCGGGGCCAAAACACTTGGGCTGACGCGCGCCGGGCGCACGGGCGCCGTGGTCAACAGTCATGAGATCATCACCGGTGACTTTACCAGAGATACCGAATTCCAGCTGCCAAGCGAGCGGTTGTCGCTGGCCTTGGAGGCACGACTCAAGGATCGCGTCGACCTCTTTGATGCATCCGATCTGGCCAAGGCGACGTTGGGCGATTCCATCTTTTCCAACATGATGATCTTCGGCGCGGCCTGGCAGCGGGGATTGGTGCCCCTGTCCCAAGCGGCGATATCTGAGGCGATCGCGTTGAATGGCGCCGCCGTCCCGCAAAACCAGCGGGCTTTTGAAATTGGCCGTTGGGCGGTTCTTTTCCCTCAGGAGGCGCAGGCGCTGTTGCAGCCCAAAGTCATCAATCTGCCGAAGACGCTGGCCGAAAAAATCGCTTTCCGTGCGGATCATCTGAAGCACTACCAAAGCAGCAGGCTGGCGAAACGGTACCAGCGCTTCATCGACAAGATCAAGGATCGGGAGGTCAAAGAAGCGGCTTTAACAGGGTATCATAAGCTGTTGTCTTATAAAGATGAATATGAGGTTGCGAGGCTGTTGCTCTCAACACGCGACAAGGTGTCAGCCGAGTTCGAGGGCGACTTCAAGATGAGCTTCAACCTCGCACCTCCTATGCTGTCGAAGATGGGCCCCGACGGTCGCCCGATGAAGCGCACCTTTGGCCCCTGGCTCGAAAAACCTTTGCGGCTGCTCGCGAAATTCAAACGGCTGCGCGGCACACCGCTTGACCCGTTCGGATACACGCAGGAACGCCGGATGGAGCGTGCGCTGATCAAGCAATATGAGCGGGATATGACGGAAGTGCTGCCGCTGCTGACCGACGCCACACGCCCGGCGATTGTGGCACTTGCGGCGCTGCCCATGCAGATCAAAGGGTTCGGCCCGGTGAAGCAGCAAAACGAAGCACAAGCGGCAAAAAGACGTGAAGAACTGCTTGGAGTGATCCGTGCCGGCGGCACTGAGGCGGCACAAGCGGCGGAGTGACACGTCACACCTTTGTAATATTGGCTAGGCATACTTCATCGCCACACGTATGGTTGCGCAGCGAGTGATGGAGACACCGATGGGAATGACGCGCCCCCGTTCTGCGCGAGATATCAGCTATTCCTTTTCCGCCGAAACCAAGGGCGGGCGGGCGTTGATCCGTGTGATGGAAAACAGCACGGGCCGGTTGCGGCTGATCAAGCGCGCGCGCGGGTATGAGGATGAGGTGGCCGCAGGGCGCGATTTCTTCGATGTCATGGTCGAGCGCTACGGTCTGACGCTGGAGACCGTGTCGGGGTCGCTGGATCTGATCCCGCGGGACGGCCCGCTGATCATGATCGCAAATCACCCTTACGGCATTCTGGATGGTCTGATGATGGGCCATATTCTGGCGCGGACACGGGGTGATTTTCGCATTCTGGCCAATTCGGTGTTTCGCAAGGCCGAAGACCTCAACCGGATCATCCTGCCCATCAGTTTTGACACCACCAAGGAGGCGATGGCGCTGAACATTGCCACGCGCAAGACGGCGCTGGATTATCTGAGCAATAACGGCGCCATTGGTATTTTCCCCGGGGGCACAGTGAGCACAGCGGCCCGGCCCTTTTCGCGGCCAATGGATCCGGGCTGGCGTAGTTTCACCGCGCGGATGATCGCCAAATCGGGTGCCACGGTGGTGCCGCTTTATTTCGACGGCCACACCAGTAGGCTGTTCCAGATCGCCAGCCATATGCATTCGACGTTGCGCATGGGACTGCTGATCAAGGAGTTTCGAAAACGGGTGGATACGCCTGTGAAAGTCGCGATTGGCCAGCCCATCGGCCGCGACGTTCTGGAGCCGCTGGCAAAGGATGGCAAAGCGATGATGGATTTCCTGCGAAAAGCAACGTATGAGCTATCCACGGACCCCGAGAAGCGGTTTGATCTGGGGTATGAATTCGAAGAGCGGCATCGGGTCTGACCAGGTGCCACAAGGGCACCAGAGACAATGGCAGTTGGGATTTTTGATAGTGGTTTGGGTGGGTTGACCGTCCTTGATGCGGTGGAAAAGCGCCTGCCGGATGTGCCCTTTGTCTACCTCGCCGACAGTGCCAACGCGCCCTATGGTGTGCGCACCTCTGATGACATCTACGCCTTGACCTGTGCTGCTGTGACCCGGTTGTTCGATGCGGGATGCAATCTGGTCATTCTGGCCTGCAACACCGCTTCGGCGGCGGCCTTGCGGCGCATGCAAGAATCCTGGGTGCCGCCGGACAAACGGGTGTTGGGCGTATTTGTGCCGCTGA
Organism: uncultured Roseobacter sp.; assembly: GCF_947499265.1. Taxonomy (GTDB): domain Bacteria; phylum Pseudomonadota; class Alphaproteobacteria; order Rhodobacterales; family Rhodobacteraceae; genus Roseobacter. The sequence goes on from NZ_CANMNK010000002.1 coordinate 426,545, forward strand.
TCGAGGCTATGACGGAGCGGCAGTGGGGCGACAATTCACCGCCGCGCGAAGTGGACGTCAAGCATGTGGCGCTTTTTGCGACCCCGGCCACCGTGGCGAGCCGTGCGTTTCAACGGGAGCTGGCCTTTCGCGCCATCGGTGTGGACGTCGAGGCCCAAGCCTGTGGCGGTGTCGTGGATGCCATCGAAGACGGCGACATGATTCTGGCCGAAGCGCTGGTGCGCAGCCATGTGGATGCCTTGAAACGCAAGATGCCCGATCCCGACGCCGCCATTCTTGGATGCACGCATTACCCGTTGATGCAGCAGGAATTTCAGGATGCGCTTGGGGGTGATGTCCGGGTGTTCAGCCAGGCCTCGCTGGTTGCGGAAAGCCTTGCGGATTATCTCCTGCGCCACCCCGATATGCTTGGCACCGGCGCGTCCGATTTTCTGACCACGGGCGACCCCCGGCGTGTGAGCGACCGTGCGACACAGTTTTTGCGACGACAGATCACATTCCAATCTGCCTGACGCATATCAACACTTTCGAGACGGACTTCAAATGACCTATTCCATCGCTATTCTCGGCGCCTCTGGCTATACCGGGGCCGAACTGATCCGGCTGATCGCCGATCATCCGCAGATGAAAATCACGGCCCTGGGCGCTTTTTCAAAGGCCGGGCAGACCATCGCGCAGGTGTTTCCGCATCTGCGGCATTTGTCCTTGCCCAGGCTTTTGCAAATAGAAGAGATCGACTTTGCAAACATCGATCTGTGCTTTTGCGCGCTGCCGCATAAGACCAGCCAGCAGGTGATCGCCAATCTGCCTGCAGATCTCAGGATCATCGATCTCAGCGCGGATTTCCGGTTGCGTGACCCGGACGCTTACAAAACCTGGTATGGGAACGATCACACGGCCTTGGCCCAGCAGAAAGAGGCGGTCTATGGCCTCACTGAATTCTATCGGGAAGAGATCAAGGGCGCGCGCCTTGTTGCGGGCACCGGGTGCAATGCGGCCACCGGGCAGTTCATGCTGCGGCCCCTGATCAACCCGGCTGTGATTGATCTTGATGACATCATCCTGGATCTGAAATGCGCCGTGTCCGGCGCCGGGCGCAGTCTGAAGGAAAACCTGCTGCACGCGGAGCTCTCCGAAGGGTATCACGCTTACGCCGTGGGCGGGAAACATCGGCACCTTGGTGAATTTGATCAGGAATTCAGCCTGTTGGCGGGGCGGCCCATTCAAGTGCAATTCACGCCGCATCTGATCCCGGCCAATCGCGGCATTCTGGCGACCGGATATGTGAAAGGCGACCCGGCACAGGTGCATGAGGTCTTGTCCAGGGCCTATGTCACTGAGCCCTTCATCGAGGTGCTGCCTTTTGGGGAGACGCCAAGTACGCGCCATGTGCGGGGGTCGAATTTCTGTCACATCGGCGTTGCCAGTGACCGCATACCGGGGCGGACGATCATCGTCGGCGCGTTGGACAATCTCACAAAAGGTTCGAGCGGGCAGGCGTTGCAAAACGCCAATCTGATGTTAGATATTGAGGAGACAGAGGGCCTGATGATGGCTCCGCTTTTCCCGTGAGGCCCTGATGAAAAGCCTAAAGAAGCAGCGCCGTATCCAGGTCATTGCCGTTGCGGCAGTGGCATTGGTACTGTCGACGGCGCTGATTGGCTATGCGATGCGCGACGGGATCAATTTCTTTCGCGCACCCAGTCAGATCATCGCAGAACCCCCCGGTCCGTCTGAGGTGTTTCGCATTGGCGGACTGGTGGAGGAAGGCTCTATCGTGCGCGGGCAGGGTAAGACCATCCAGTTCAGTGTCACAGATGGCGGCGCGGTTGTGCCCGTGACATACACGGGCGTACTGCCCGATCTCTTTGAAGAAAATCAGGGCATGGTGGGGACTGGTCGTTACATTAACGGTGTCTTTGAAGCGTCTGAAATTCTTGCAAAACACGATGAAACCTATATGCCTAAGGAGGTCGTGGACGCGCTGAAAGAGCAGGGCGTCTACAAGGAGCCCGAAGGCTGACACCGTACGCTGCTCTTAAGATGAATTAACCATTTTGATCCCATCTTTGCCGCCGCGATAGGCGAGCAAAGGGGATATGCATGCAGACGGTCAGAGAGATCGCGTCAGAGATCGTGGCGCGAGAAGGCGGTTTTGTGAACGACCCGGATGATCCGGGCGGGGCCACAAACTTCGGGGTGACCATTCACACGATGCGCACTTTGGGCATTGATCTGGACCGCGACGGGGTGATTACAGTCGCCGATGTGCGGGCGCTCAGCAAAGAGCAGGCCATCGAAGTCTTCGAAAAGCATTATTTCGAAAAGCCGCTGATCGCGCTGTTGCCGCCAGCGCTGCATGCGACCGTTTTCGACATGTACGTGAACGCCGGCAGCAACGCGATCAAGATCCTGCAGAGGCTCTTGCGGGACATGGGGCATGACATCGTGGTCGATGGGGCGCTGGGGCCGCAAAGCATCGCTGCAACGCAGGCCGCCTATGTCGAAGCGCCGGAGCATCTGGCGGATGCCTACGGTATCGCGCGGCGCAACTATTACTTTCGCATTGCGGATCGCCGTGCGGCGAGCCGGAAATACGCGCGAACCCGCAAAGGCGGTAAAGGTGGATGGATCAAGAGGGCCGAGGAGTTCATTTCCTCCCGCTACCATCTGACAGAGCAACAATTTCAACAGAGGGTCGCGGCATGGGTTTGATCACAGGGATACTCAACGTTCTTTTCGGCAACGGGCGCAACATGATAACGGACACCGCCGAAGTGTTTCGCGAGAACACCGAAGAGGGTGCCGCACGGTCGCAGGAGCTGCGTCTGGAGGCGATGCAGCAGTTTGCCGGTGAATTCGACGCCTCCAAACAGGGGTGGTTTGATCGGCTGATGGATGGCGTCAACCGCCTGCCGCGCCCGGCGCTGGCCCTGGGCACGCTTGGGCTTTTCGTGGCGGCGATGGTGGACCCGATCTGGTTTTCCGCCCGCATGCAGGGAATTGCCCTGGTGCCGGAGCCGCTCTGGTGGCTGCTGGGGGTGGTCGTGTCCTTTTATTTTGGCGCGCGTCACCAGATCAAAAACCAGCAATTCCAGCGGTCCATTGCGCAGACGATGTCCCTGGCGCCGCGTGTGGTGGAGAACATCACCGCGCTCAACAGCCTGAAACCGACCACGCCCGGACTGGCCGACACCGGTCACGACGCGCGCTTGTCCGCCTTGTCGGTCCGGCCCGATGGCAACCCGGCACTGGCGGATTGGCAGTCCCGGCGCAAGCAGACCGCGACAAAGTGATCACCTGATCCGCGCGATTGTCATTGGACGTCATTCGCCCGCGCCGTATACTGCGGGTATGATTACAGAGTTTGGACATTTCGCGCTGATCCTGGCCTTCATTGTCGCCATCGTTCAGATGATTGTGCCCCTGATCGGGGCGCATAAACGTTGGCCTGCCTGGATGGCCGTCGCGGAACCGGCGGCCTCTGCGCAGTTCTTCCTAACTGCCTTTTCCTTTGGCGCGCTGATGTACGCCTTTATCGTGTCCGATTTCAGCCTGCGGCTGGTGACGCTGAACAGCCATTCCGCCAAACCGATGCTCTACAAAATCAGTGGGACATGGGGCAATCATGAAGGTTCGATGCTGCTCTGGGTGCTCATCGTGACGCTATTTGGCGCCATGGCCGCGTGGTTTGGCGGCAATCTGCCACCCACCTTGCGGGCGCGGGTGCTGGCGGTGCAATCCGCCATCGGCGTGGCGTTTTTCGCCTTCATTCTCTTCACATCCAACCCGTTTTTGCGCCTTGCCGTGCCGCCTTTTGACGGTCAAGACCTCAACCCGTTGTTGCAGGACCCGGGCTTGGCGTTTCACCCGCCATTCCTCTACCTCGGATACGTGGGTTTGAGCATGGCGTTTAGCTTTGCCGTGGGCGCTCTGATCGAGGGCCGTGTCGATGCGGCCTGGGGCCGGTGGGTGCGGCCCTGGACGCTGGCGGCCTGGGTGTTTCTGACCATCGGCATCGCGCTGGGTTCCTGGTGGGCCTACTATGAACTCGGTTGGGGCGGTTTCTGGTTCTGGGACCCGGTGGAAAACGCCTCCTTCATGCCTTGGCTGCTGGCTGCGGCGCTGCTGCATTCGGCCATTGTGGTGGAAAAACGCGAAGCGCTGAAAAGCTGGACCATCCTGCTGGCCATCCTCGCCTTTGGTTTCTCGCTGATCGGCACCTTCATCGTCCGCTCCGGCCTGCTGACCTCGGTGCACGCCTTTGCGAATGACCCCGAACGCGGCGTGTTCATCCTCATGATCATGGCGTTTTTCATGGGCGGGGCTTTGATGCTCTTTGCCTTCCGGGCCGGCACGATGGAAGCGAAAGGCGTGTTCAGCGTGGTCAGCCGTGAAAGCGCGCTGGTGGCCAATAACCTGCTGCTTGCCGTGTCCTGCTTTGTCGTCTTTGTCGGCACCATGTGGCCGCTGGTGGCGGAGATGTTCTTTGACCGCAAACTCAGCGTCGGACCGCCCTTCTTCAACATGGCATTCTCGCCCTTCATGCTTGTTCTGGGGCTGATCCTGCCCATCGGATCGGCGATGCCCTGGAAGCGCGCGCGCATCCTGCGGGCCATGCAACCGCTGCGCTATGTCTTTCTGCTGGCGCTCGCCATCGGCGGGTTGGCCTTTGCGATGCAGACCGGGCGCAGCCTGCTTGGCCCGATTGGCATGTTCCTTGCCGCGTGGATCGTGATGGGCACCATCGTCGATCTGGCGCAGCGCACCGGCCGGGGATCCGGACGGTTGGCCCGGCTGACCCGCTTGCCGCGTGCGGATTGGGGCAAGATGGTCGCGCATTCCGGTCTCGGGATTACCATGATGGGGGTGTCGGGTCTGATGGCATGGCAACAGGAAGACATCCGCGTCGCGCAGTTTGACGAACCCTTTGAGGTGGCTGGCTATACGCTGACCCTGAACGATGTCGTCACCAGCCAGGGGCCGAATTTCATATCGACAACCGGCTATATCACACTGGCCGAAGACGGACGCCAGATTGCCGAACTGCGGCCTGAAAAGCGCATCTACCCGGTGGCACAGATGCCGACGACCGAAGCAGCGATCGACTATGATCTGGCGCGCGACGTCTACGTGGTGATCGGGGACGAGCAGGTTGGCGGCGGCTGGGCGGTACGGACCTACATCAAGCCCTTTACCAATTGGATCTGGATCGGGTCCGGCTTGATGGCGTTGGGGGGCCTCTTGAGCCTGTCGGACCGGCGCTTCCGCGTTGCGGCTGGCGCGCGCAAAGCTGTTCCGGTGCCCGCCGAATGATCCGCCTCATCCTCATATTGGTGATGTTGGCGAGCCCGCTCTGGGCGCTCAGCCCGGATGAGATGCTGGACGACCCGGGGTTGGAGGCTCGTTCACGGGCGCTGGACCACGCCTTGCGCTGCGTGGTCTGCCAGTCGGAATCGGTGGCCTCCTCCAATGCCAATTGGGCGGAGGATGCACGGCGCACCGTGCGCGAATTGGTGGCCGGTGGCGCGACGGATGACGACGTGCTGGATTTCTTTGTGGCGCGCTACGGCGAATTTGTCCTGATGTCACCGCGGGTCAACGGGTCGAATTGGTTGCTCTGGGCGGCAGGTCCGTTGATGCTGCTGCTCGCCATGGGCGTTGGCTATGGTTATCTGCGGGGACGCTCAAAGACAGCCGCACCACAAGAGGAAGCCCTTTCCGACGCCGAGGCCGCGCGCCTGCGCGAAATCCTCAAGGAGTGACGTCTCGTTGCCCTTTTCTGAACCGCTCAGTTTGATATGACGGGGCGAGCCTGAGGAAAAGGATGCCAGATGGACTATCAAACGCTGAGCTGCACGCTGGATAATGGCGTTGCGACAATCACGCTGAACCGGCCCGACAAGATGAATGCGCTGAGCACGCAGATGCGTGCTGAGATCGCCTATGCGGTTTCCGAGGCGGGCAAGACAGCGCGCGTTGTGGTGTTGACCGGCGCGGGCCGGGCCTTTTGCTCCGGACAGGATCTGGGGGACCGGGTCAGTGCGGCAAACCTCGATTTGGAGCGCACCCTGCGCGATGAATATGCGCCGATGCTGCGCGCGATTGTGGAGTGCCCGGTGCCGACAATTGCAGCGGTCAATGGGGCCGCAGCGGGGGCCGGGGCCAATCTGGCGCTGGCGGCGGATGTGGTGATTGCGGCACAGAGCGCCTATTTCCTGCAGGCCTTCGCGCGCATTGGTCTCATCCCGGATGCGGGCGGCACCTATGTGTTGCCGCGCACCATGGGCACAGCCAAGGCGATGGGAGCCGCCCTTTTTGCCGATAAGATCACCGCGCAACAGGCCGATGACTGGGGCATGATCTGGGAGGCGGTGCCGGATGCAGAATTCGACGCCCATTGGAAAGCCCGCGCCGCCCATCTGGCGCAGGGGCCAACCGCTGCCTATGCCGCAATCAAAAAAGTGATCCGCGGCAGCTGGGACAACTCCATGGAAGACCAGCTGACCTTCGAGGCCAAGCAGCAGGGCAACTGTGGCAAATCACGTGATTTCAAAGAGGGCGTGTTGGCCTTTACCGAAAAGCGCCCCGCACGGTTCGAAGGGCGTTAGGCTCCCTCCACGGCGGTCACAAATCGCTCCACCAGCAGGATGTCATCCACGGTTAGGCGGGGGCCATCGGCGCAGGCGACAACGGCCACCGCCACGCCATTGGCCAGCACCGTCTGCACACTGCCCGAGACGTCTGAAATCGTGATTTCGGGCGGCACCTCGCCCTTGTTGTAGACCACCGCGATCTTGTCTGCGCTGGCTTCGTCATCTGAGATGATGGCGCCCTCTGGTCCGCTATCCCAGGCGCTGGCCAATGGCATGTGTTTCGCCAGACCCTGCCCGGAGAATCGCATTTCGCTTCCGTCACGTACCATTTGCGCCTCGCACACTATCAAAAGGGGGATGCGACGTGCACCTCAGCGGCACTTGCGCGCCCGGCCCCAAGACTACCCAAGTCGGCCAGGTGGATCGAAACACTGCGCGTTCCCCGGCCCGGATCGGTCGAGGGATCTGCGCGCCCACATGGCGATTGCGATAACCTAGGGGCTGGCGTGGAAGCAGGTCAAGAAATCTGCAGTATTATGCACCGGCGCGAAACAATGACATATTTCGAACACATTTCCCGATGGGGATCGGAGACAGTGCGCGCGGCAAACACCGGAAATATCAGCGAAAAAGCTGAATTTCTTGGTGTCGCGCTATGTGATTCGCAAGTGTTCAGCCCTCAACGACAGGGCCTTAAATCTCGCGTGCCTCGCCACCGGGCGCCGCACGCGAGGGACGCGTTCAGCGGTTTTCGATGTCCACGTAATCGCGCGCTGTTTCGCCGAGATAAAGCTGGCGCGGGCGACCGATCTTGTTCTGTGGATCGGCGATCATTTCTTTCCATTGCGAAATCCACCCAACCGTGCGGCTGAGCGCAAAGATCGGCGTGAACATCGATGTCGGGAAGCCCATCGCCTCCAGGATGATGCCGGAATAGAAATCCACATTCGGGAACAGTTTTTTGTCCGCGAAATAGGGGTCCGCAAGCGCTGCGGCTTCAAGCTCCTTGGCAACCTGCAGGATCGGGTTATCCTCGACACCCAGCAGATCCAGCACCTCATCCGCAGATTGCTTCATTACCTTGGCACGGGGGTCGAAGTTCTTATAGACGCGGTGACCGAAGCCCATCAGGCGGAAAGGGTCATTCTTGTCCTTGGCGCGGGCGATGAATTCGGGAATGCGGTCCGGCGTGCCGATCTCGTTCAGCATCTCCAGGCAGGCCTGGTTGGCGCCGCCATGTGCGGGGCCCCAGAGACAGGCAATGCCGGCGGCGATACAAGCAAAGGGGTTCGCGCCCGAGGAGGAGGCAAGGCGCACGGTCGAGGTCGATGCGTTCTGCTCGTGATCCGCGTGCAGCGTAAAGATCCGGTCCATCGCGCGGCTGAGGATCGGATTGACCTCGTAGTTCTCGGCAGGCACCGCAAAGCACATCCGCAGGAAATTGGAGGCGTAATCCAGATCGTTCCGCGGATAGACGAAGGGTTGGCCAATGGTATATTTATAGGCCATCGCGGCGATGGTCGGCATTTTCGCGATCAGCCGGATCGAGGCGACCTCACGCTGCCAGGGGTCGGAAATATCGGTGCTGTCGTGGTAGAAGGCAGACATCGCGCCCACGACCCCGGTCATGACCGCCATCGGGTGCGCGTCCCGGCGGAAGCCGCGGAAGAAATTCATCATCTGCTCGTGCAGCATGGTGTGAATGGTCACACGGCTTTCGAAATCCTCAAGCTCTGCCGGTGTGGGCAATTCGCCATAAAGCAGCAGGTAGCACACCTCCAGATAATGCGATTTGCTGGCCAGTTGGTCGATCGGATAGCCGCGGTGCAAGAGCTCGCCCTTGTCGCCATCGATAAAGGTGATGGTGCTGTCGCAGCTTGCGGTCGAAGTGAAGCCCGGATCGTAGGTGAAAACACCCGCCTGCGCATAGAGCTTGCGGATGTCGACCACATCAGGCCCGGCGGTTGGGGCAAAAATGGGCAGGTCATATTCCTTGCCGTCGATGCTCAACGTTGCGGATTTCGTGCTTTCAGCCATTGGTGGTCCTTCCTGTCTTACTTGCGGGCGCGCCCGCCGTCCGGCTCCGAACGCTCAGCGCGTCCGGCCAATTATCTGTGCAAGGTCATGGCCTCGCGTCCTCAGCTGCGTCGGTCAAGCGGGCGAGGGTTTCATCTTTGCCCAGAACCAGCATCATATCGAAGACCGAAGGTGTCGCGGCCCGGCCTGCCAGCGCCGCGCGCAACGGCCCGGCCAGTTTCCCGAACTTGGTTTCTTTGCGCGCGGCAAAGCCATTCAGGAGCCCCTCCAGATTTTCTCTGTCCCAGCTATCAGTTTGCAGCTGCGGCGTCAATTCGCTCAGCATACCACGGGATACCGTATCGAGGTTTTTCGCGGCCTTCTCGTCAATGTCGACCGGGCGCGAAACCAAAGCAAACCGTGCTTTTTCAAGAAGTTCCGGCAGGGACTTCGCGCGCTCTTTGACACAGTACATGGCGCGTTCCAGCATCTCCGACTGCCCCTGCGTCAATGCAGGTTGACCCGCTGCGGCAAGAAATTCGGTGATTTCTTGCTGCAGTGCGGCATCATCCGACTGTGCAATGTGCTGCCCCGAGAGGTTTTCGAGCTTTTTGAGGTCAAACCGGGCGGGGCTTTTGCCGATCCCCTCCAGATCGAACCAGTCGCGCGCCTGCGCGTCGGTAAAAAATTCGTCATCGCCGTGGCTCCAGCCCAGCCGCGCCAGATAGTTGCGCATGCCTGCGGCCGGAAAGCCCATGATCTGATATTCCTGCGCGCCCAGGGCCCCGTGGCGTTTGCTGAGCTTCTTGCCATCCGGTCCGTGGATCAGCGGGATATGCGCCCAGACTGGCACCTCCCAGCCCATCGCCTCGTAGATCATCATCTGACGCGCGGCATTGTTCAGGTGATCGTCCCCGCGGATCACATGGGTCACGCCCATGTCATGGTCATCTACAACAACGGCCAACATATATACGGGCGTGCCATCGGAACGTAACAGAACCATGTCATCCAACTGCTCATTGCGGATGGTGACATCGCCCTGCACCCGGTCGCGGATCACGGTTTCGCCCGATTGCGGCGCTTTGATACGGACCACGAAGGGCGCCTCAGGGTGTGTCGCCGGGTCCGCATCGCGCCAGGGCGAGCGGTAAAGCGTGTTGGTGCCCTGCGCCCGTGCCTTCTCGCGGAATGCGGTGATCTCTTCCTGCGTCGCGAAACACTTGTAGGCCTTGCCCGCCGACAGCAATTCATGGGCAACCGCTGCATGGCGGTCTGCGTTCTCAAACTGGCTGACGATCTCGCCATCGTGATCCAGCCCCAGCCAGGCCATGCCCTGCAAGATGGCTGCCGTGGCCTCCGGCGTGGAGCGTGCACGGTCCGTGTCTTCGATCCGTAACAGGAACTTGCCGCCGCGCCCCCGCGCGTAGAGCCAGTTGAAGAGCGCCGTGCGCGCGCCCCCAATGTGCAGAAACCCCGTGGGTGAGGGGGCAAAACGGGTAACAACGGGCGCTGACATGCTGGCGTTTACCTTTCAGTAACCATGAGGGGCGTAAACCTAGAAGGTCTGTCTATCCAGTGCAGTGAACGGGGGCAAGGAGGTGCTGCGTGACACAGATCCGAGCCATCCTGCTCAACCAGCGCGGGTCGCTTTTTGAGTGGATCCCTGTGTGCCTTGCCATCGGCATCGGCTGCTACTTTCTGCTGCGCTTTGAACCGTCGACGCCTTTCCTGATCGCGGTTGCCGCGGGTGCTGTGCTGCTCTTGGCAACGACGCGGTGGATGGGCGAGGCCCTCAGTCCTCTCGTGATCGCGGTTGTTCTGGTGGCTACCGGGTTCATTCTGGCGGCCCACCGGGCGCATGACGTGGCCAGCCCCAAGATGGGGTGGCGTTACTACGGCCCGGTCGAGGGGCGCATCATCAACATGGATCGCAGCAGTTCTGACGCGCTGCGCCTGACCCTCGATCAGGTGGTGTTGGAGCGCACCAGCCCGCAGCGCACCCCCGAAAGAGTGCGGATTTCCCTGCATGGCGATCAAAGCCTGAGCGTGGCGCCGACGCCTGGCTTGCGGGTGATCACCACGGCGCATATTTCGCCGCCCGGCGGTCCGGTGGAGCCCGGGGGCTTTGATTTCCAGCGCCACGCCTGGTTTGGCCAGCTTGGCGGTGTGGGCTATTCCCGCGTGCCCTTGCTGGCGATCGCCCCGCCGGAAAAAGGCCAGTGGGAGCTGGTGATTTTTCAGGTGCGCATGGCCGTGGCCGCGCGAATGCTCGACATCCTGCCCGGCGATGTGGGTGGTTTTGCCGTTGCGGTCACCACGGGTGCGCGCAGCGCCATCAGTCAGGAGGCGCTGGATGACCTGCGCGCCAGTAACCTCGCGCATTTGCTGGCCATTTCCGGGTTGCACATGGGGCTGCTGACCGGGTTTGTCTTTGCGCTTCTGCGGATCGTTTTTGCGCTGATCCCGCCGCTGGCCCTGCGGGTGCCCGCGCGCAAACTGGCGGCGGGCGGGGCGCTGATCGTGGCGTCGGGGTATCTTGCGCTCTCCGGCGGGAATGTGGCGACTGAGCGTGCTTTCATCATGGTGGCCGTTGCCTTGACCGCGCTGATGCTGAACCGTCGCGCCATCAGTCTGCGCGCCGTGGCAATTGCGGCGACGATTGTCCTCTTCTTGCGGCCAGAAGCCTTGTTGGGCCCCGGGTTCCAGATGTCTTTCGCCGCGACAACCGCGCTGGTCGCGGTTTTTGGCTACATGCGGGATCACCAGATTTCCATGGGCCCGAATTGGGCAAAGCCGGTGGTCGCGGTATTGATTTCATCGGGTGTGGCCGGTCTGGCCACGGCTCCCATCGGGGCGGCGCACTTCAACGCGATTTCACACTACGGCCTTTTCGCCAATCTGACCTCGGTGCCGATGATGGGCACGGTTGTCATTCCCGCGGCCGTTCTGGCGCTGGTGCTCGCCCCCTTCGGTCTCGACTGGATTGGTCTGTGGATCATGGGCTGGGGGCTGCGCTGGATTTTGGAGGTTGGCAGTTTCGTGGCTGGTCTCGATGGCGCACGATCTTTTGTGCACGGGCCAGGGATGGCGGTGTTGCCGATGATTGCCCTGGGGTTTTTGTGGCTGTGTTTGTGGCAGGGGCGCAGCCGGTTGGTGGGCGTTCTCCCGGTGCTCGCGGCGTTTTGGCTGTGGGCCAATGCGGACCGTCCCATCGGGTTGATTGCGGAGAACGGCGCGCTGGTCGGCGTGATGACGGCAGAAGGCCGCGCGCTGAGCAAAGCCAAAGGAGCCGGGTTTGTCGCACAGAACTGGCTGGAAAACGATGGCGAGGCCACGGATCAGCTGACAGCGGCGGAACGCTGGCCCGATACGCGTGTTGCGGCGCTGCCTGGCGGTATCGAGGTCACCCATCTGGCGGGTAAGAAAGCGGTGGCCGCGTTCGCAGGCTGCGCCGAGGGCCAGATCATTGTCGCCAACCTGAACCTGCCCAAAAACGCATCCGGCTGCGTACTGCTGGACCCAAAGCGGCTTGAGGATATGGGGGCTGTGGCCATCACCGAAACCAAAGGCGGGGTGCACCTCAGATCGGTGCGCGATGTCACCGGTGACCGGCTCTGGACGCCCTGGTACCCGGCCAGCGGCCAGAGAGAAAGATGGCATCAGTAGGTGCGGATGAGGCCCACCAATTTGCCCTGAACCTTCACCTGGTCTTCGTTGAAAATCCGGGTTTCATAGGCCGGGTTGGCGGCTTCCAGCGCAATAGCGTGTCCTTTGCGCATGAAGCGTTTCAGCGTCGCCTCATGATCTTCGACTAGCGCCACGACGATATCGCCATTGTCGGCCACGCTGGTTTCCTTGATCACCACCACGTCGCCATCGTTGATCCCGGCCTCAATCATCGAATCCCCGCGCACTTCAAGCGCGTAGTGCTCGCCCGAACCTGACAGCATCTGGCTGGGCACGGCGACATTGTGGGATTGCTGGTTGATGGCCTCAATGGGCACACCGGCGGCAATGCGGCCCATCAGGGGCAATTCGGTTGCAGCGCTGGTGCTCACAGGCTGGGCGCTCGCCGGCTTGGGCGCATCGGGCTTGTCGCCATCGATCACCCGTGGGGTGAAGCCGGAGGTGGAGGCGCCGCCAAGGCTTTCGGGCAGTTTCACGATTTCGATGGCGCGGGCGCGATGGGCAAGGCGGCGGATAAAGCCGCGTTCTTCCAAGGCGGTGATCAATCGGTGGATCCCGGACTTGGAGCGCAAGTCCAGCGCTTCTTTCATCTCGTCAAAACTGGGGGGCACACCGTCGCGCTGCACGCGGGTGTGAATGAACTCCAACAAATCCAACTGCTTCTTGGTGAGCATCTTTTGGTCCTCCGACGCCTGAATTTGCGTTTGTTCTAGTGATGTTCCCGTTTTGTGTCAATGCTTTCGGTGCGGGGTGTCACAACGGCAGGTAGGCGACGGGCTCCCCGATAGCGCGCGCAGGATCATGGGGCGGGCGCACCAAAAGCGCGTTGGCCTGCGCCAGAACGGTCAGCAGAGAGCTGTCCTGCCGGTCAAAGGCGCGCAACCCTTCGGGCGTCACCGTGGCGCGCATATAGTGCTCGCGCGGCCCGTTGGGCGGCAGCGCGGCGGCAAGCGTTGTTTGCAGACGCGCCGCGGGGGCGATCCCCAATCCCAGCATAGCGCGCACGATGGGGGCCACGAAGACGGTGCCGCAAACCAATGCCGAGACTGGGTTGCCGGGCAGCCCGATCATCGGCACCCCGTCCAGCCGTCCCGCCATCAGCGGTTTGCCCGGGCGCATGGCCACTTTGTAAAAGGATTGTTCCATGCCGAGCTCTGCGGCGACGGGGGCCACCAGATCGTAGTCACCAACCGACGCGCCGCCGATGGTGACGATCAGATCGGCGGAGGCCGCCAGTTCGAACGCGGTTTTTAGCGAGGCCGCCGTATCCCGCGCGATGGGCAGCATCCGCGCCTCGGCGCCTTCGGCCTGCAATTGCGCTGCCAGGCCAAAGCTGTTGGAGGCGATGATCTGATCCGGCCCGGGGGTCTCGCCCGGCATGACCAATTCATCGCCCGTGGCGAGGATCGCCACCACCGGGCGGCGCGTGACGGGCGCTTCGGCGATGTTCATCGCCGCCAGTAGGGCCACATCGGGCGGTCCCAGACGTCGCGGCGCTTCGATCCGGTCCCCGGCTTTGAAATCGCCGCCTGCGGGGCGCACATTGTCCTTGCTGTCCATGTCCCGGTTCACGGTGATGACATCGCCACGGCGCGTGACATCCTCCTGAATCACAACAAAATCAGCCTCTTGGGGCATCGGCGCGCCGGTGAAAATGCGCACGCATTGCCCGGCGCCGATACGGCCCTGATAGCTGTGCCCGGCGGCGGCTTCGCCCACCACCTTGAACATCGCGTCCGGTTCGACCTCCGCGCGGCGCAGCGCGTAGCCATCCATGGAGGAGGCGTCAAATGGCGGTTGCGTGCGGGCCGCGGTGACGTCACGGGCCAGCACCCGGCCCGCCGCCTGCCGCAGCGGGATGGTTTCGATGTCCATCGGCGCCACGAGCGCAAACAGCTGATCCAGCGCTTCGGCGACAGAGATCATTGCGCTTCGAACCGTCCGGATTTGCCGCCGTCTTTCAAAACCACGCGCAGGTCATTGATCTGCATCGCCTTATCAACGGCTTTTGACATGTCATAGACCGTGAGCGCTGCCACAGAGGCTGCGGTCAGCGCTTCCATCTCGACCCCGGTCTGGCCGGTTGTCTTCACCGTCGCCTCGATCTGAAACCCAGGCAGGGTCTGATCGGGTGTGAATTCCACCGCGACCTTGGTGATCGGCAGGGGATGGCACAAGGGGATCAGATCGGAGGTGCGTTTGGCCGCCATGATCCCCGCCAGCCGGGCCACGCCCAGAACATCACCCTTTTTCGCGCGGCCTTCTGAAATGATATCAAAGGTTTCTGGCTGCATCTTAATGTTGCAGTGCGCCACGGCGATGCGGTCTGTAACCGGCTTGTCGCCAACGTCGACCATATGGGCGTCGCCCTTGCTGTCAAAATGGGTCAGCTTTCCCGCCATGCTACATTCCCGTCGCAATCATCGGGTTGACCAGAAGATCGCGCGTGGCCTTTTCGACGTCCTGCTGACGCATCAGGCTTTCCCCGATCAGGAAAATCCGAGCGCCGTAGCGGGCCATATCCGCGAGGTCCGCAGGCGTGCTCAGACCGGATTCGGAAACGATCAGCCGGTCTGCGGGTACATCACCCGACAAGGTGCGCGTCGTGTCGAGCGAGGTCTCAAAAGTCTTCAGGTTGCGGTTGTTGATGCCGATCAGGCGGCTTTTCAAATAGCTCGCGCGCTGCAGCTCTTCGGCATCATGCACTTCGATGAGCGCATCCATCCCCCATGCGGCGGCGGCCTCTTCGAGCTCCTCGGCCTGATCGTCACTGACCGAGGCCATGATGATCAGAATACAATCGGCCCCCAGCGCGCGCGCCTCTGCCACCTGATAGGGATCGTACATGAAATCCTTGCGCAGCACCGGCAGGTCGCAGGCGGCCCGCGCCTGCACCAGAAATTCCTTGGCCCCCTGAAAGCTTGGCGTATCGGTCAGCACCGACAGGCAGGTGGCGCCGCCATCGGCATAGGCCTCAGCCAGAGTCGCGGGGTCAAAATCTTCGCGGATCAACCCTTTGGAAGGGCTCGCTTTCTTGATTTCGGCAATCAGCCCGTAGCCATCAAGCGTCGCCCGGTGCAACGCGTCGGCAAAAGGGCGGACAGGGGGGGCATCGCGGGCTTCGGCTTCCACGTCGGCGAGTGGTTTTTCCGCCATGTCAGCGGCCACTTCTTCGAGCTTGTAGGCCTTGATCTTGTTGAGGATCGTTTCGGTCATGATGTCTCCGGCGGGTTGGCCCAGTTTATGGCCTGCGCGCCGCGCGCCTGCAACCACCCATTGACGCGGCTGAAGGGTCGGGAGCCGAAAAACCCGCGTCGGGCAGACAGCGGCGAGGGGTGCGCCGTTTCTATTTTCAGGTTTGCGCGGGCATCGACGCCCTGCGCGGTCTTATGCGCGCCCGCACCCCAGAGCAGGTAGGCGCGCGGCTGATCCGCCAGCCGATTCAGGATTTGCCGCGTCAGGATCTGCCAGCCCAGTTTATCGTGGCCTTTGGCCTCGCCCGCGGGCACGGTCAGCACGGTGTTGAGCAGCAAGACCCCCTGATCTGCCCAGAAGCTCAGATCCGCGTTGGGCGGGCAGCCCCCGATATCCTCCTGCATTTCCTTGAAAATATTGCCCAACGATCTGGGCAAGGGGCGCACATCGGCCTCAGCAGAAAAGGCGAGCCCATGCGCGTGACCGGGGGTCGGGTAGGGGTCCTGACCCAGAACCACAACGCGCACCGCATCTGGTTGCACCTGCTCCAACGCGCGAAAGATCAGCGGCGCGGGGGGCAGGATCTGACGTTGCTCGGCGTGCAGGGCGGCCTCAATCCGTGGCCAATCGGTGGTGAAAAACGGCAGGTCGGCCCAGGCGCCCAAGTGGGTCAGGCGGTGATTACTCACGCGGCCTGGGTGATCCTGGCCACGGCGGTGATCTTGTCGCGCGCAGCCCCGCTGTCGATGGCGGCGGCGGCTTTCTCCACGCCTTCTTTCAGATCCGACACGGCATCGGCTACCAATAGCGCCGCGGCGGAATTCAGCAGCACCGCGTCGCGGTAGGCGGAGGGCGCGCCGTCCAGCAGCGCCTTGAAATCACGTGCGTTTTCTTCAGGCGTGCCGCCGATGATGGCCTCAAAGGGATGGACCGGCAACCCCGCATCCTCCGGATGCAGTTCGACATCGGAAACCGTGCCATCCACATCCAGGGCGCTGACCCAGGAGACGCCGGTAATGGTCAGCTCATCGGTCCCGTCCGAGCCATGCACCAGCCAGGCTTTTTCCGACCCCAGCGCGCCCAGCGTCTCCGCCATCGGGCGGATCAGGTCGCGGGAGAACGCGCCCGTGAGTTGCCGTTTCACCCCCGCCGGATTGGTCAGCGGCCCGAGAATGTTGAAGATGGTGCGGGTCCCAAGCTCGGCGCGTGTGGGCATCACATGGGCAATCGCGGGGTGGTGCATCGGCGCCATCATGAAGCCGATCCCGGCCTCGCTGAGCGCCTTCTCAACAACCGCAGGCCCGACCATCACGTTCAGCCCCATCTGCGTCAGCGCATCCGCCGCGCCGGATTTTGAGCTGAGGTTGCGGTTGCCGTGTTTGGCCACGACCACACCCGCGCCTGCCACCACGAAGGCGGTGGCGGTGGAGATGTTCAGCGTGCCCTTGCCGTCGCCGCCCGTACCAACGATGTCCATCGCCCCTTCGGGCGCCCGCACGGCATTGCATTTCGCCCGCATCACGGCAGCGGCGGCAGCATATTCATCCACGGTTTCGCCGCGGGTGCGCAGGGCCATCAGGAAACCGCCGATCTGGCTGGGCGTGGCTTCCCCGTCAAAGAGAATGCCAAAGGCGGTTTCGGCCTGATCCTTGGTCAACGGGCCCGTTGCGGCGGCCCCGATCAGCGGTTTCAGCGCGTCGCTCATGCCGGGACTTTCATCTCGTTCAGGAAATTCTGCAGCAATGCGTGCCCGTGCTCTGACCGGATCGATTCCGGATGGAATTGCACCCCGTGGATCGGCAATTCGCGGTGCTGCAGCCCCATGATCGTGCCATCCTCCAGGTCGGCGGTGATCTCCAGCACATCCGGCACCGTATCGCGGTCCACTGTCAGCGAGTGATAGCGCGTGGCGGCAAAAGGCGAGGGCAGACCCGCAAAAAGACCGCTGCCGTGATGGCGGATATGCCCCATTTTGCCATGCACGATGTCCTTGGCCTGAACGACTTTGCCACCAAAGGCCTGACCGATGGTCTGGTGTCCGAGGCAGACGCCCATGAGCGGTGTGCGGGTTTCCGCTGCTGCGAGCGTCAGGCTAAGGCAAATTCCTGCCTGATCGGGGTCGCAGGGGCCAGGGGACAGCAAAATACCCGCCGGGTTCATCGCCATCGCCTGCTGCACATCCAGCGCGTCATTGCGGTGCACCACAACATCCGCCCCCAGGCTGCCCAGATAATGCAAAAGGTTGTAGGTAAAACTGTCGTAGTTGTCGATCAGCAGCAACATGTCCAAAACTTCGAATTCGGGGCTGGAGGCGCAGGCCCCGAGCGCGATATACATCACGGATACATGTTCAGGCTTGCAAGGCCGCGTCAAGGGGCGCAAATAAGAGCAAAAGGTCGGAATATGACCAGGGTAGACGGTTCATTGATGCGCGCGCGGGTCGCGTGTCGGGGGCGAAACGAGGTGAGCAGAGAGTGGCACGAGGTTTTCTGAACGGAGCTCTTTGGGGCAGCGCTGCAAGCATTTGCGCGTTGGGTCTGTTGTCGACCTTTGCCGAAGGGCCGGTGGCCCCGGCTGTAAAGGCGAATGCGCCTGCGACGAACCAGGCGCCGCGCCCGGTGGCGTCAGATACCAATCAATCGCAGGGCGACCGGGTGCCGGTGACCGGCCAGCAGGCCCCAAAAGCCCCTGCGCCGAAACCCGATACGCTGGCCGCGGTTCCCAAAGAGGCAACCGACTCTGCGGCACAACCGGAAACGGGTGAGGCCTCCGCGCTGAGCGATCCGGCGGTGGATGCCTCCCAGCCGGGCATCGGGACACGCCAGAATACGACACCGGTGGTGCCGGGCGCGTCCTCTTCGGGTCTTGAGGCGCCTGCAGCCGAGCCGTCCCTTTCGGTCTCGACCGACCCGGCGGAACCCGTCGCGCCAAAGGTCACAGAAGAGCTGGCGTTGACAGAAGATCCGGTGCAACCCACGGCCCCTGGTGGCGCGCAGCCTTCGTCAGGGCTTTCCACAGGTGTTAAAGAACCCGCCTCCGCGCCCGAGGTGTCGACATCCATTTCTGTCGATCCGGATCAGCCGCCGCTGCCGGATGTTCCGACAGAGACGCAGGCCTTTGAGACACCGGAGGTGCCTGAAGCCCCGTCGGAAGCGCTGCCTGTTCAGCCCTCGCAAGCACCGGAAGCGACCCCTCAGGATGATGAGATTACGCAGGCAGATGCCGTGCCAGAGGGTGATGCCACGCCTGATGCTGTTGCGACCCCGGATCCGGTGCCCGCGCCCGAGGAGACACCTGCCGAGGCCACACCGACACCTGCGCCGGATGTGCAGACCGCACAGACGCCGGATGCTGACGAAGTTTTGTCCAATCCTGGCACCCCAGCCGGAACGGTGGGCAATTTGGCCCCAGAGGTTCAAATCAATCGCCTGCCCACGCTGGGAGGTCAGGCCGAGCCTGATGCTGAAACGATCACGCAATTGCCGGAGGCCGAAGAGGACCTCGCGCTCCCCGAACCCGGAGATATGCGCCCGGTGGAGCGCTATGCGCAGCCCTTTGAAAATGTCGACAACAAGCCGGTGATGGCGATCGTATTGATGGATGAGGGCGTTGATTTATCACGCGATACCATTGGGTTACCAGCGCTGCGCAGCTTTCCCTATCCGATCAGCTTTGCCGTGGACACAAGCCTTCCGGACGCGCAGGCGCGGATGGCGGCCTACCGCGCCGAAGGGTTTGAAGTTCTGGCCACCATCGATCTGCCACAAGGGGCAAAGGCGCGGGACGCTGAGGTTTCGCTGGCCGTGGCGCTGGAAGCTGTGCCCGAAGCCGTGGGTGTGCTGGAAGGGATCGGCGAGGGCGTGCAGTCCAGCCGGGACGCGGCCCAGCAGGTCACTGAGATCCTCGCAGAGACCGGTCATGGGTTTGTGACCCAGAACAAGGGCCTCAATACCGTTCAGAAACTGGCGGCTAAGGCGGGTGTGCCATCAGCTGTGGTGTTCCGCGATTTCGATAGCTCGCAGCAATCTCCCACCGTGATCCGCAGATTTCTGGATCAGGCCGCGTTCCGGGCGGGCAATGAGGGGGGTGTGATCATGTTGGGCCGGTTGCGCGAAGACACGATCTCCGCCTTGCTGATCTGGGGGCTGCAGGACCGGGCGGAGCGTGTGGCACTGGTGCCGGTCTCCGCGGCCTTGAAGGCACAATAACCCCGCGCGCTGTGATCCCGACCAGCCGTTCTAAATGATTTCATCTTCGTCAAAGAGCGGATCGGTTTCCAACTGGGTCGCCAGATCCTCGACCGTGGCTTCCGACACGCGCGGGCTTAGGGCCGCGAGGTGGAAAACGGCATCGCCCTCATTGACCACCGGCAGGATGGCGCGCCCGATCAGGATGCCGTCAGAGGGGGCCAACATATCCGTCTCAACGCCGCCGAATGGGTCCGAGACCGTCGCCAGGACGTCGCCTGCCTCAACGGTTTCGCCTTCGGCGCGGAAGGTCCGCAACAGCCCACCCGCAGGCGCCCGCAGCCAGGTTGAGGATTTGCAGAAATAGGGGGCCGCCTTGGCTTTGGCGATGCCTTTGGCGGCCACCATATCCAGGCTGCGCATCACCCGCAGGATGCCGGCAACGCCCGCGCGCACGGCCATTTCGTCAAAGCGCAGCCCTTCACCCGCTTCATAAAGCAGCACCGGCGTGCCGCGTTCGGCGGCTTCGGCGCGCAGCGAGCCATCCCGCAGCGCGGAGGTCAATACAACTGGCGCGCCAAAGGCCGCGGCCATGCTGCGGGTTGTCTCATCCCGCGGTGAAACTCTGATTTGTGGCAGGTTCGTGCGATGAATCGCTGCCGAGTGCAGGTCGATCCCGACATCGCAGCGCAGCACCACGTCGTTCAAAAAGATATGCGCCAGACGCGATCCGAGCGACCCTGAAGGATGCCCGGGAAAGCAGCGGTTGAGGTCACGCCGGTCCGGCAGATATCGCGAGCGGTTGAGAAAGCCGAAAGCGTTGACCACCGGCACCACCAGCAAGGTCCCCCGCAAGGTTTTCAGCTGCGGCGCGCGCAACAGGCGGCGTACGATTTCGACCCCGATCACCTCATCCCCATGCACGGCGGCGGAGACAAAAAGCGTGGGCCCCGCGCGTTTGCCATGGTGCACCTGCACCGAGAGGTTAACGGGCGTATGATCGGGCAGGGTGGAGACCGGCAGATGCACCGTTTCGCTGCTGCCCGGCGCAATGCGTTTCCCAGCAATATCAAAGGGCTGGCGCGACATGGGCTCAGCTGTTCCCTTGCCCCGAGAAGCGTGCCGCATCCGCTGCCGCGCGCCGGATGGCGTTGGATTTATGCACGGTTTCCTGGTATTCGGCTTCCGGATCGCTGTCGTAGACAACGCCGCCACCGGCCTGGATATAGAGCTTTTGATCCTGCACCACGGCGGTGCGCAGGGCGATGCACATGTCCATGTCACCACCCGCGCTGAAATAGCCGACACCGCCGCCGTAGACACCGCGTTTTTCCGGCTCCAACTCGTCAATGATTTCCATTGCGCGGACCTTGGGGGCGCCGGAGACCGTGCCTGCGGGCATGCCCGCGAAAAACGCGTCCAGCGCGTCCTTGCCCGCGTGCAACTCGCCCACGACGTTGGAGACGATGTGCATCACGTGGCTGTAGCGCTCGACGATGAATTCCTCGGTGGGGCGCACCGTGCCGATCTTGGCCACGCGGCCCACGTCGTTGCGGCCCAGATCGAGCAGCATCAGGTGTTCGGCGAGCTCTTTCTGATCGGCGAGCAGGTCTGCTTCCAGCGCCTTGTCCTCTTCGGGCGTGGCGCCGCGTGGGCGTGTCCCTGCGATCGGTCGGATGGTGACCTCGTCGCCAAAGACTCGCACTAGGATTTCCGGGCTGGCGCCAATGACCTGAAAGCCACCAAAGTTGAAATAGAACATGAAGGGCGAGGGGTTGGTGCGGCGCAATGAGCGATAGAGCGCAAACGGATCCTGCTTGAAATCCTGGGACCAGCGCTGCGCGGGCACCACCTGAAAGATGTCGCCTGCGCGGATGTAGTCGCGGGCCTTTTCAACGGCGGCCTTGTATCCCTCGTGGGTGAAATTGCTGACCGGCGCGCCGGGAGCCTCGGCCTCGCCCAGATCGCGGGTGGCCATGGGCATGGCGCGTTCCAGATCGCGCACCGCATCCATCACCCGCTCGGCGGCCTGCGCATAGGCGGCGCGCGCCGATTGCCCATCCGACACCCAGGCGGGGGAGACCACGGTGACCTCGCCCTTGACCCCGTCCAGCACCGCGACCACCGAGGGGCGCAGCATCACCGCATCGGGCAGGCCCAGTGGGTCAGGGTTGATGTCCGGCAGATGCTCGACCAGCCGCACCATATCATAGCCCAGATAGCCAAAAAGGCCTGCCGCGGCCTGCGGCAGATCATCGGGCAGGTCGATCCTGCTTTCGTCCAGCAGCGCGCGGAAGCTGTCGAGCGGATTGCCGTCCTGAGGGGTGAAGGCCTCGGCGTCATAGCGTGCCGCGCGGTTAATCTCGCTGGCCTCACCCCGGCAGCGCCAGATCAGATCGGGCTTCATGCCGATGATCGAATAGCGCCCGCGCACCTCGCCGCCCGTCACGGATTCCAGCACAAATGCGTCTTTCTGCGCCCCGGTGAGTTTGAGCATCAGCGAGACCGGCGTGTCCAGATCCGCCGCCAACCGGGTATAGACGATCTGATTGCGACCGGCGGCGTAGGCGGCCTCAAAGGCGTCGAAGTCGGGGGTCAGGGCCATGGGTCAGGGGAAATTGACGTGCACGGCCTGCAGCGCCTGCGGGTTGATCTGTGGATTGGCGCGCAGCGTGACGTCGGAGTTGAAGATATCATAGACATCCTGCGCCAGCGCCTGACCCGCCTGTTGCGATAGTTGCGTGCGCAGGGCGGCGGTATCCTCATTCTCCTCGGGCGCGGCGATGGCGTCCAGACGCACGATCACAATCGCACCCTCATCGGGGTGCACCGCCACATCGCCCTCCGCCATATCAAACACGTCGGACATGAAGCCCGGGGGGGTGCCGCCGACAAAATCGCTGCGCAGCAGGTTTTCCTCGCGCACCGCATCGAGGCCAAGTTCCGCAAAATCACTGCCTTCGCGCAATTGCGGCAATTGCGCCTCCACCTGTGCGATCAGGCGCGCCTCCACTTCAGCGGCCTGCCAATGCGCCAGAACATCTTCGCGCGCCTCCTCAAACGGGGCCGGGCGTGGCGGCAGCACGGCATCCAGACGCAGCGCAACAAGGCCCCCATCGTCAAGCTGTTCGATCTCGGGGAAATCATCGATGGTCACCGCCGACGCAGCGCTGCGGAAGGCCTCATAAGCCGCGATATCGTCGGTGCTTTGCGCGGTCCAGTCGATCTGGCCCAGCTCCATGTCGCTGTCGGTGTCGAGTTCCTCCAGCGTGGCACCGCCCGCCAGCATGTCATCAAGGCTCTCGGCTTGCGCCTCAACCAGACGCCGCGCACGGTCCGCGGCCAGTTCCGGGCGCAGGATCGCCTGGGCTTCCTCAAAGGGGACGAATTGCGCGGGCAAGACCGCGTTCATGCGAAAGAGCGCCGGTCCAAGACTGCTGGGCAACGGGCCCACCACATCACCGACATTGGCGCTGAAAACCTCTGCACCCGCCGCACCAAGCTCGGCTTCGGTCACATCGCCAAGGTCGATATCCGCCAGCGCCAGACCGCGGTCCTCCACCAGTTCTTCGAAACTGCTGCCAGCCTCCAGGGCCGCTTTCGCCTGATTGGCGGCGTCTTCATCAAGATAGACAAGGCGTTCGACCAGCCGCCGCTCCGGCTGATTGAACTCGCTGTCGCGCAGGTCGTAGGCTTCGCGCAGATCGGCCTCCGCAATCTCGACCTCATCAATCAGGGCATCCGGGGTCAGCACTGCATAGGTGATCTGCTTGGTCTCAGGCAGGGTGAAAGCGTCGATATTGGCGTCATAATGCGCTTGCAATGTGGCGTCATCCGGCGCGGAAATGGGCGTGTCCAGATTGGCCTCATCCAGACGGGTCCAGGTAAAACTGCGCTGCTCGCCGACATAGTTCACCAGTGTATCCACATAGGCATCCGGCATGATCACACCGCTGAGGATCGCGCCCTGGATCAGCGTACGTGACACTTCTTCGCGCAGCTGCGTTTCAAACTGCGCCTCGGTGACGCCATTCTGTTCCAGCGCAAAACGGTACCCTTCGCGATCAAATTCACCATCCACGCCGCGGAAGGCCGGGATTTCCAGAATACGGTCCCGCAGGTTGGAATCGCCAATCGACAGACCGATTTGCGCGGCTTCGTGGTCCAGCGCGCGGGTGGCGATCAGACGTTGCAGCACCGCGCGGTCCAGCCCGATCTGCTGGGCCTGCGCAAAGGGCAGAACCTGACCGGTCTGTTGCTGAACCGCCTGGATTTCCTGTTGCAGCTGGCGGGCATAGCTGTCAACCGAAACCGGCATGTCTCCGACGTTGCCGATGGTGCGGATATTTCCCGACAGGCTGGTTGCGCCAAAGCCACCCAATCCGAGGATCAGCAGACCCAACAGAATCCAGACGGCGGTTTTCGAAATGCTTGATGAGCCCTTGGCCATGATCACCCTGTGCGCTTGTCACGATTTGACGTTCTGTCTATGCGCAGCGGGCCTAAGGGGCAAGGGGTGTCACACGCCTGTGTCCACCGCCGCCAGACGGTCAAAAAGCACGCCAATGCCGGCCGTATCCAGATTGGCGAAGGCAATGCGCAGCTGCCGCGCGCCGTCGCTATCCGTATCGGGGCAAAACATCGTGCCCGGCAGGCTGAGAATGCTCTGATCACGCACCAGACGTGGCGCCAGCTCTGCGGAACTGATGGGCAAGGGATGGGCCATATAGGCGAAATAAGCGCCTGATCCCAAGAGCGTCCAACCACGTGCCGCGAGCTTTGGAAACCCGGTTTCAATCGCCGCGCGCCGGGTCAGGATTTCGTCACGCTCACCGGCCAGCCACTGGCCCAGGTTCTGCATGCCCCAAAGTGCCGCGTGCTGGCCAATCTGCCCGGGGCAGATAGCAACCGTGTCGAGAAACTTCTCGACCTCGGCCAGGCGTGATGGTGACGTGACCAGTGCGCCGACGCGGTGACCGGTCAGCCGATAGGCTTTGGAGAAGGAGTAAAGATGGATCAGCGTGTCGTCCCAATCGGGATCTTCAAACAGCGCGTGGGGCGCGCCGCTCTGCCCATGAAAATCGCGGTAGGTCTCATCCAGGATCAGGGCAATGCCGTGACGCCGCGCCAGATCAAAGAAAGCGCCGATCAACGCAGAAGGGTATTCGACACCAGCCGGATTGTTCGGCGACACCAGGGCGATGGCCCGGGTGCGGGGCGTGATCAACCGCTCTGCGGCCTCAGGTTCGGGCAAAAGCGCTGCGTTGGTTTTCAGCGGCACTGCTTTGATGCCGGACATATCCAGCCACATTTTATGATTGAAATACCATGGCGTTGGCAGGATAACTTCATCTTCTTCCGCGCAGAGTGAGGCGATGGCTGCGGCAAAGGCCTGATTACATCCTGAGGTAATCCCCACATGACCACTGGTGATCACCCCACCATATATCCGCGAGGTCTGTGCGGCGAGTTCCTCGCGCAACTCCGGCAACCCCAAAACTGGACCATATAGATGCGCGTCATCGCGCCCCAGGGCCACATCGGCCATGACCTGACGCAGCGCGTCGGGGGGCGGGTCAACCGGTGCGGCCTGGCTGACATTGATCAGCGGGCGATCACCCGGAAAACATACGCCCTCCAGCCAGCGCCGCGCCTCCATCACCGGCGGGGCAAAAGTCGTGGCCGTTCGCGACAAAATCATCTGCGTCCCTTTCGTCTGCCTGTTCCTTTGCAGAAACAACACCGGTTTCTTCTGGCCGGAAATATCCCCGCCGGAGGCATTAAACTCTTTGGCTCAGTCGGTGCCGCGATAGGGCTCGACATATTGCAGCGCCATATCCCAGGGGAAGAAGATCCAGGTATCCTGACTGACGCCGGTGATGAAGGTGTCGACCTGTGGCTCGCCCTGCGGCTTTGCATAAACGGTGGCGAAATGCGCCTCGGGATATTGGGCGCGCACCAGTTCGAGGGTTTTGCCGCTGTCCACCAGATCATCGATGATCAGGATGCCCGTGCCATCTCCCATCACCTCGGCATTGGGCGCTTTGAGCACTTGAGCATCGCGGCGCTGATCGGCTTTGCCGCCGCCGGAATGATACGACATAACCGAAATTGTATCGACCTTGCGAATATCAAGCTCGCGCGCAACGATCATTGCGGGGGCCATTCCGCCCCGGGTGATGGCTACAACCGCGCGCCAGGCCCCATCGTCAGGACCTTGCCCGTCCAATCGCCACGCCAGGGCGCGGCTGTCGCGATGCATCTGGTCCCAACTGATGTGAAAACCCTTCTCATGGGGCAGGCGGCTTGGATCTTTGCTCATGTCAGGTCCTTTCGACAAGCAGACGCAGCCCCAACGCCCCCAGAAGGGTTGCGGCGATGCGATCAAGAATGGGTTTTGCGCTCAGATATCCGCGTCGCGCGGGCGGGCTCGACAGTAAAAACGCAAAGAGGCTGTAGAAGCTGATTTCCAGCGCCAGGTGATTTGCAACGATCAATCCGATCTCCGCCCCGGTCAGCCCCTGCGGGAACACCACCAAAATCACCGCCGCGGCAAAGAGCATGGATTTCGGGTTGCCGATGTTTACAAGCAGCCCGGAAAGGAAGGCACGGCCCTTGGGGCGGTTGGTGTCGTTCAGCGGCTTGCGCGCGTGGCGCCACGTCTGCACGGCGATCCAGATCAGATACAGCGCGCCGCCGATTTTCAGCGTTGTGTAGGTCCAAGGAAAGAAACGAAACAGGCTCTCCAAACCCAGCAGCGCGCCCAAGGTCCAACAGGCGGCGGCAACCCCCAGCCCAACACCTGTGGCCAGCCCCGCTGTACGGCCTGACGCCACGCAGGTCTTGATAAAATAAAGCAGCGCCGCACCCGGGCTGGCGATGGCCGCCATCAGCACCAGATTGAACGCGATCAGGCTTTCGACACTCACCGGTTAGTCCTTGCTCATGTCCGGTGCGTCCACCGCCTTCATCCCGACCACATGATAGCCCGCGTCGACATGCAGGTTCTCGCCCGTGGTGCCGGAGCCCAGATCCGAAAGCAGGAAGAGTGCCGCCTTGCCCACATCTTCGGTGGTAACATTGCGACGCAGCGGCGAATTATATTCGTTCCACTTCATAATGTAGCGGAAATCACCGATGCCGGAGGCCGCCAGCGTCTTGATCGGCCCGGCGGAAATTGCATTCACGCGGATGCCGTCCTTGCCCAGATCTTCGGCCAGATATTGCACGGAGGCTTCAAGTGCTGCCTTGGCCACACCCATCACGTTGTAATGCGGCATCACCTTTTCCGCGCCGTAATAGGTGAGCGTCAGGCAGGACCCGCCTGCGTTCATCATCTTCTCGGCGCGTTGCACCACGGCCGTGAACGAATAGACGGAGATATCCATCGACATCGCGAAATTGCCCCGGCTGGTGTCCACGTAGCGGCCGCGCAACTCGTTCTTGTCGGAAAAGCCGATGGCGTGCACCACAAAATCCAATGTGCCCCAACGCTCCTTGAGGGCGTCGAAAAGCGCATCGAGTGACGCCTCATCGCTGACGTCGCAGGGCAATACGATGTCGCTGCCCAACTGCCCGGCCAAAGGGTCCACCCGTTTTTTCAGCGCATCGCCCTGATACGAGAAGGCAAGCTCCGCGCCAGCGTCCGCGCAGGCTTTGGCGATCCCCCAGGCAATGGATTTGTCGTTGGCCAGACCCATGATCAGGCCGCGTTTGCCTGCCAGAAGCTCATTTCCCATGAAGGTTCCTCGGTTGATATGTGGTGTTTTTATCCTGTCAGACCTTTAGGCGATTGCGCAGGGGCCATCAAGGCTGGTCGGTTCCTGCACCGCTGCCCCTTGACCTTTGCGCGACTTCCGCCACTTGCTGTGGCGTAAGCAAATGAGGGTGCCATGGAACGCAGAAGTGGAAAATTCGCCGGCGACAATCCGTTCGAGATCGCAAAAGCCTGGTTGGCCGAGGCCGAACAGGAAGAGCCCAACGATCCAAACGCCATCGCATTGAGCACTGTGGATGCCGACGGCCTGCCCAACGCGCGTATGGTGCTGTTGAAAGACATCGAGCCGGATGCCTTTGTCTTCTACACCAACTATGAGAGCGCCAAGGCGGGTGAGCTGGATGCATCGGGCAAGGCCGCCTTTGTCATGCATTGGAAGACCTTGCGCCGCCAGATCCGCGTGCGGGGCGTGGTGGAACGCGAAGATGGTCCTGCCGCAGATGACTATTTCGCCTCGCGTTCGCTGAAAAGCAGGCTGGGGGCCTGGGCCTCGAAACAATCGCGCCCGCTGTCGAGCCGCGGAGCTTTGATGGCAAAGGTTGCCAAGATCACCGCGACCCATGGCACCAACCCGAAACGGCCCCCGTTTTGGGGCGGGTTTCGGATCAGACCGCTGGAAATCGAGTTCTGGGCAGACGGTGAATTTCGCCTGCATGACCGGTTTCAATGGCGGCGTGCGGCGCTGGAAGAGGAGTGGTCAATCACCCGTCTCAACCCCTAGGGGTGCGAGGCGCTCCTCAGTCGCCTAAAAACTGTGTTTGTAAGCGCACAGCATTATGTGCAAAGATCGCAAGGGAAGTGGTTTATCAGACGATTACATCATGATTTTCAATCATGACGGGAAAACCTGAGATTTTCACGGACGCGTGATACTTGTGTATCGCATTATTGCTCTGTAGGCGGGTTTTTAGGTGGAATTTATTTTGTTTCAATTGCAAACATGAAAGTTACTTCAGCGAATACTATGCTAGAAGACCCTGCGACGATTGAAAGATTACGTGTGAGCGAGACCGAAGACATATCGTCCCCCGTTTCTGGGTTGGTTAAATGGTTTGATCCGGTAAAGGGGTTTGGCTTCGTCGTCTCTGACGCCGGTGGGCCTGATATTCTTTTGCATGTGAATGTGCTGCGGAATTTCGGACAAAGTTCCGTCGCCGATGGCGCGCGGGTCGAGCTCGAAGTCCAGCGTACGGACCGTGGGGTGCAGGCGACGCAGGTGATTGCGCTGCAACCGCCGCAAACCGGCGAGGCGGTGGGCCTGTCCGATATCGCGGCCCTTGATCCGGCCATCGTTGCCGCCGCGCCATTGGAGCCAGCACGGGTGAAATGGTTCGATAAAGGCAAGGGCTTTGGCTTTGCCAATGTCTTCGGGCGTCGCGACGATATCTTTCTGCATATGGAAGTGCTGCGCCGCTCGGGCCTGTCTGATCTGGCGCCCGGCGAGGCGCTGGCCCTGCGCGTGATCGAAGGCAAGCGGGGCCATATGGCGGCCGAAGTCTTCGCCTGGGAAGCGGCGCTGGATTCCTCCGACACATGAAGATCCGCCTGGCGTTGTGTCTGGCGTTTCTGGGGCAGGCTGCCGGGGCGCAGGAGTGCCGCGATGACACCGTCTTTCTGAAAGGGGAGTGGGGTCAGGCGCGATTCGCCGTCGAGATTGCCGATGATGTGGAAGAACGGGCCCAGGGGTTGATGCATCGCGAAAGCATGCCAACGTCGGCGGGCATGTTGTTTGTCTACGAACGCCCCCAAACCCTGTCGTTCTGGATGCGCAATACGCTGATCGAACTGGATATGCTCTTCATCGACGCCACCGGCACCGTGCGTCATATTCATCATTCCGCGCAGCCTTTGGACGAAACGCCGATTTTTGGCGGTGATGATCTGACCCATGTGCTCGAAATCAATGGTGGCTTGGCAAAAGCCATGGGAATTGCCCCCGGAACGGTGCTGCGCCACCCAACATTTTCAAATCCTGACACCGAATGGCCCTGTTAGGGGTTTTCAAACCGCTTGCCCCCGTCTAAAGAGTGCTTCGTCGGAGCGTGGCGCAGCCTGGTAGCGCACCTGTTTTGGGTACAGGGGGTCGGAGGTTCGAATCCTCTCGCTCCGACCACTTTCTCAGCATGATCCAATCCGCCTGCTGTTGGGCCTATGCCAACAAGGCGCGCGCCTTGCGAAGACGCACGGCCACCGCGCCCTTGGGGTGCTGTTGTGCCGCTTTTTCCAAAACCTCACGTGCGGCGGGCTGATGGTCG
The DNA here is from genome assembly GCF_947499265.1 of uncultured Roseobacter sp. GTDB lineage: Bacteria > Pseudomonadota > Alphaproteobacteria > Rhodobacterales > Rhodobacteraceae > Roseobacter. Next base: position 456,261 of record NZ_CANMNK010000002.1, read on the forward strand.
CGAAATTGATGCGCGAGCCGTGCCAGCCCGTAAAGCCCCCAGGCCTGCACGAGTTTTCTGTCGGATGTGGCCGCGGCCTGCGCAAACGACCATACGGCCTCGACGGTGTCCGGGGGAATGGCGATATGGTCCATGCACTGCAGGACATGCAGCCTGGCCTCCCAATGGGTGAGGTGCCGGGTCGCTTGATAATACTGTTGCCGCGTTTCTTTGGAGAACTGCACCGCGCCTTGCTCCAGATGATGTTTGATCAGCCATGTCGCGGCGCGTTCCGTCTCGGGCGCGCGACAAGACAGGACAAGCCCTTCGACAAAGCCGGGCATTTGATGAAACTGCGCGTAGAGGGCGGTGATGTCATCCGCTGAGCGCCCATCCCATCCGCGGAGCGCGGTTACAAGGTCGTGATCGGGGGCGGACATCGCGGTTTTCTCCTGCTGCTCTCGGGTGCCGTTTAAGCCTAGCGTGATCGGCCCAGACCTCGAAACCCGGAATCAGCCCCCCCGACTCCTCGAAAAACGCCCGTGAGCGCCGAAATAGAGGGCCACTAGATATAGTGGCCGTTGCGTCCGAATACGCGCGCCCTCACCATATCTGGGGAGGTCGCTTTTGTAGATTGCGCCGCGAGCGACACAAAATTGTAACACTCCGTGATTAGCTTGCGCGCCTTTGGCATTTTTCCGCAATTATCGTTCCGGTTGTGGATCCGAAGCGGACGGCCATTTTGTTAACTTATCCGATGCTTCAAATTTCCGGGCTAAATCTGCCAATTCAATAGATTATTGACGGTCCTGTCGCGCGGCCCGACAAACGGCTGGGTTGTGGATATTAACCAGCTGTTAACGTGTTGAATCACGGCGCCGTGAGCGCTGCTCAAAAAACCCAGACCGTCAAGCCGGTAAACTTCAAAAAAAGTATAAAAATATCGTTGACCGAGTAGGGGGTGATACGTCAGGTTGTGCAAGCCGACGATGACGCCACAACATGTAGTGGTTAACACACAGGGGTGCATCGGCGGGACAAGGGGCAAACAGACGATCAATATCATCGCTCTGAGGCAAAACGACGGCACCGTTATCGCGGCGCCGATCACAGAAGTTTTGTGCGCTTTTGACCGAAGGCATAAGCGAGACGTCCTGCAATGACAGGGTCGGCTCTTTGATGAAGACGCTGGAGATGAGGCAGCTAAAATGAAGATTGAACGTAAATTCACCAAAGTCGACCAAGACGCCTATGCTGAACTGGATTTCGTGACCACCGCGTCCGAGATCCGCAATCCCGATGGGACCGTTGTGTTCCGCCTGGATGATGTCGAAGTGCCCAGCTCCTGGAGCCAGGTCGCCAGCGACGTGATCGCGCAGAAGTATTTCCGCAAAGCGGGCGTGCCGTCAAAAACCCGCAAGGTGAAAGAAAAAGGCGTTCCCGAATTTCTGTGGCGCTCGGTCCCGGCTGAAGGTGCTGAGATGGGCGGCGAGATTTCCTCCAAGCAGGTCTTTGATCGTCTCGCCGGTGCCTGGGCCTACTGGGGCTGGAAGGGCGGCTACTTCAGCACGGAGAGCGACGCCAAGGCGTATTTTGACGAGATGCGCCACATGCTGGCCTCTCAACGTGCCGCGCCCAACTCCCCCCAATGGTTCAACACCGGTCTGCACTGGGCCTACGGCATCGATGGTCCGGCGCAGGGCCACCATTATGTCGATTACAAAACCGGCAAACTGACAAAATCCAAATCTTCCTACGAGCACCCACAACCGCATGCCTGCTTCATCCAGTCTGTCTCAGACGACCTCGTAAACGACGGCGGCATCATGGATCTGTGGGTTCGGGAAGCGCGTCTGTTCAAATACGGCTCCGGCACCGGCACCAACTTCTCCAGCCTGCGGGCTGCGGGGGAGAGCCTGTCGGGTGGTGGCAAGTCGTCCGGACTGATGGGCTTCCTGAAAATTGGTGACCGCGCAGCGGGGGCCATCAAATCGGGTGGCACCACGCGCCGGGCCGCCAAGATGGTGATCGTCGACGCGGATCACCCCGACATCGAGGATTTCATCAACTGGAAGGTCATCGAAGAGCAGAAAGTGGCGAGCATCGTCGCCGGCTCCAAGATGCACGAGCAGAAACTCAACGGTCTCTTCGAAGCGATCAAGACATGGGACGGTGCGGAAGCCGACGCCTATGACCCTACCAAGAACGACGCGCTGAAAATGGCGATCCGGGAGGCGAAAAAAGTTTCGATCCCAGAGACTTACGTCAAACGGGTGCTAGACTATGCCAAGCAGGGCCATACCTCGATCGAATTCCCGACATACGACACCGACTGGGACTCCGAGGCCTATAACTCTGTCTCCGGCCAGAACTCCAACAACTCGATCCGCGTGACCAACGCCTTCCTGACGGCCGTTGAAAAAGACGCCGATTGGGAGCTGATCAACCGCGTCGACGGCAAAATCACCAAGACCGTGAAGGCGCGCGATCTCTGGGAACAGATCGGCCACGCCGCCTGGGCCTGCGCGGATCCCGGCATCCAGTACCACGACACCGTGAACGACTGGCACACCTGTCCCGAAGATGGCGCCATCCGCGGCTCCAACCCCTGCTCGGAATACATGTTCCTGGACGACACCGCCTGTAACCTGGCCTCGATGAACCTGCTGACCTTCCTCAAGGACGGCACCTTCCAAGTCGAAGACTACATGCATGCGGCCCGCCTCTGGACCGTGACGCTGGAAATTTCGGTGATGATGGCGCAGTTCCCCTCCAAGGAAATCGCGCAGCGCTCCTATGATTTCCGCACGCTGGGTCTGGGCTATGCCAACATCGGCGGGCTGCTGATGAACATGGGGTACAGCTATGACAGCGACGAGGGCCGCGCCCTTTGCGGTGCGCTGACCGCGATCATGACCGGTGTGTCCTACGCCACCTCCGCTGAAATGGCGGGGGAACTGGGGCCTTTCCCGGGTTATGAAAAGAATGGCGCACATATGCTGCGGGTCATTCGCAATCACCGCATGGCCGCTTTGGGAAAAACCGACGGCTACGAAGACCTGGCGGTCAAGCCGGTTGCCCTGGATCACGCGGGCTGCCCGGATCAGAAGCTGATCGAAGTGGCCGTCTCCGCCTGGGACGAGGCGCTGGCATTGGGTGAAAAGCACGGCTACCGCAACGCGCAGGTTTCCGTCATCGCCCCCACCGGCACCATTGGCCTTGTGATGGACTGTGACACCACCGGGATTGAGCCAGACTTCGCGCTGGTCAAGTTCAAGAAACTCGCCGGGGGTGGGTATTTCAAGATCATCAACCAGTCGGTGCCCGCCGCCCTTGAAAAGCTCGGCTATGGCTCGGCGCAGATCGAAGAGATCATCTCCTACGCGGTCGGTCACGGCACCATCGGCAACGCGCCAGGCATCAACCACACCTCGCTTGCGGGCCACGGCTTTGGTGCCAATGAGCTGGCCAAGGTGGATGCGGCACTGGCCTCGGCCTTCGACATCCGCTTTGTCTTCAACCAGTGGACGCTGGGCGAAGAGTTCTGCACGCAAGTGCTTGGCATCCCAGCCGAAAAGCTGAACGATCCAACGTTCGACCTGTTGCGGCACCTGGGCTTCTCCAAGGCGGACATCGACGCGGCCAACGACCACGTGTGTGGCACCATGACGCTCGAAGGCGCGCCGTTCCTGAAAGACGAGCATCTGCCGATCTTCGACTGCGCCAACCCTTGCGGCAAGAAAGGCAAACGCTTCCTCTCCGTGAACAGCCACATCACCATGATGGCAGCGGCACAGAGCTTCATCTCCGGCGCGATCTCCAAAACGATCAACATGCCGAATGACGCCACCATCGAGGACTGCCAGAAGGCCTATGAACTCAGCTGGTCGCTGGGGGTGAAGGCCAACGCGCTCTACCGCGATGGCTCGAAACTCTCGCAACCGCTGGCGGCAGCGCTGGTCGAAGACGACGAGGACGCGCAAGAGACGCTGGAAAGCGGCAGCCAGCAGGAAAAAGCCACGGTGCTGGCGGAGAAGATCGTCGAGAAGATCATCGTGAAGGAGATTGTGAAATCTCACCGCGAAAAGATGCCTCAGCGTCGCAAGGGCTACACGCAGAAAGCCATCGTGGGGGGGCACAAGGTCTATCTCCGTACGGGCGAGTATGAAGATGGCAAGATCGGCGAGATCTTCATCGACATGCACAAGGAAGGCGCGGGCTTCCGGGCGATGATGAACAACTTCGCCATCGCGGTCTCCGTGGGCCTGCAATACGGGGTGCCGCTGGAGGAGTTCGTGGACGCCTTCACCTTCACCAAATTCGAGCCTGCGGGCATGGTTCAGGGCAACGAGACCATCAAGAACGCCACTTCGATCCTCGACTACGTGTTCCGCGAGCTTGCGGTCTCCTACCTTGATCGCACCGATCTGGCGCATGTGGCTCCCGAGGGCGCGACATTCGACACCATTGGACGCGGCGAGGAAGAGGGTGTGAGCAACATCTCCGAGCTCAGCGACACGGCGGCGACCAAGTCCCTGGAAGTGCTGAAACAAATCAGCTCCACCGGGTACCTGCGCAACCGGTTGCCACAGGAACTGGTGGTGCTGCAGGGCGGTCAACAAGGCTTTGCCGAAGACGCGGTTGCCTTTGACGGTCTGGCCCCGGTCTCCGACGGCAGCGTCGCGGTGGCCATGGCCACCACGGCGGTCTCCAGCGGATCGGTCAGCCTCGATGCCCGCACCAAAGCCAAGATGCAGGGCTACGAGGGAGAGGCTTGCGGCGAATGCGGCAACTACACGCTGGTGCGCAACGGGACTTGCATGAAGTGCAACACTTGTGGCGGCACGTCCGGGTGTAGCTGAGAAATTGAGGGTTGGGAGAAGGTGTTGGAGCACCTTCCCCCGGCTTACCCTTCCGCTCGATCAGTGTGTACGGAAGGGACAACCAATTCGACCTTCTTAGGTCGTACGAAAGGAGAGAACACGACTGGAATTGGCGATCAAGCACGCACTGACATACCCACAGGTTTGCCACCAACAAAAGCTCGTAACCTGTGGATAAGGAGGTCAATGAAATGGCCAAAACACCGAAGATTAAAGTGACCAAGGAAAGCTCTACTGGTTTGAATACGCGCTTCAAGGTGCGCGGGAAATCTGCGGAGGTTCCGAGGACAAAGTTAGTAAATGAAGTGAAGCAGGGAAAACACCCCGAATACCACGTCCGAAGCAATGGTCGGGTTGAGTACGTCGCTTCAAACCCAGACGGTTCGAAGAGGAACAACCTGGGCTAAGCCAAACGCGTCCCTGGGGGACGTGTAGGGGTCGCGGTTCTGCGAAGGCAGGCCGCACCCCGACGAACAAGGGAAGCGGACGGCGGGCCGGTCGCTTCCGATATTAGCGGGTGAGACTCCGCAGAAAACGAGGACGTTTTCCGCTCTGTCTCACGCGTCGGAAATCCACAGGATTTCCAACGTGATTGGGGACGGGCAGGGTGGGACCTTGGCCTCTCTGATATCCGGGGCGGGTGCGCTCGCCCTCGACGACGTTCAGGCCGCAGGCAGAAAAATACCGAGCGGTTAACATATTGAGCCTGAACGGCGAACCTTGGGGAGGTGCTTTTGCATCTCCCCTTTTTTCCGGGCACCAACGCGTTGCAAAGGGGGGGGCTGTGCTCTCGCGAAGCCGGCCCGCGGCCTGAAATCCACCCGAGGAAATCAGGCCACTGAGAGCCGGGTCCGGGCGCGTGTTTGGCCGGTCAGAAAAGCTCCGACACCGGCGCTTTGCGTTCGATCCCCATTTCCTGTCGCAACGTTGCACGGGCCCGCGCCAGACGCGACATCACAGTGCCCACGGGCAGGCCGGTGCGTTCGGCCAAAGCGGAAGGGCTGGTCTCGCCCGCAGCGATCATCTGGATCAGCAGCGCCTGAGACTCGGGCAGCTTATCGACCGCGACAGCGAGATCGGCGCAGGCCATGCGCGCAGGCGCCGTAGGTGGGACAGAGGCGCTTTCATCCTCAAGCGGGTCAGTTGGCTTGTCAGAGCGCCACCTTTGCCGTGCCAGGTTGCGCAGAATGGTCATCGCGTAGCGCTCCAGATCGTCGACGTCGGTCCCCTTGTGCAGCGTGGTCCAGAGCTTCAGCGCGGCCTCCTGCGCCAGGTCGTCGGCATCGCTCTGGCTGTCGCTCAAACGCCGTGCACGCGCCGATAGCCGGGGCAACAATGCGTCTAGTTCGTCGGGAAGATGGTGCAACTGGTACATGTCGAGCTCCTTTTCGGGTGGAACAAAACCAACATGGCACCTTAAAAGTTGCACACCAGACGGGGGCTTTTTGCCGATTATGTCAATTGCCCCTTTTTAGGCGATGCACCGCCGCTGTGCGCCGGGCAGATCGGCGGGGAATGGCGCGATTGGAACCCACCATCAGATGGCACGGACGGAACCGGCTTTTCATGCATCTGACAAAGTGAGGCGCAGAGCAGCGCCTTGGACACTTTTGTTCAAACTTTAATGGGAGTACCCAAATGAAACTGATCACCAAACCCACAATCGCACTGATCGCACTGATGTCGGCCTCCGCGGCTTTCGCACAGCTGGCGGCAGATGCGAATGGTGATGGCGTTCTGACAATCGATGAGGTTCAGGCAGTTTATCCTGACATCACCGCAGAGTCCTTCACCACGATGGACCTGAATGCTGACGGCGCACTCGACGAAGCAGAAGTACAGTCCGCGCAAGAAGCTGGCCTGATGCCGGCCTAAACAGCCAGCAGACCTCTCGCCCTTTGATACAGAGCTGACACTCGAGGCTTGAGGTCCAAGGTGTCCGGGTCCTCCCCCAGGATCCGGACATCTTTTAGCGGTAGGTGCTACGCGGGCAGGTGAATGTTGAAACGCGCCCGTATGTCGGCATCCAACCGGGGATCGAACCGCGCCGCGGAGTGCTCGGCCAAAATAGCGTTTTTGCGCGCCGTGGCTTTTTCAATCAGATCGGGTTTGCCCAATTCATCCCATTCTTTTGGTGAGGTACGGTCGCCAAACTCCGGGTAGACGTGATCCTGCTGCATCCGGCCCAGCGTTTGTTCGGTGCCCAGATAGTGGCCGGGTCCGCCGATGCAGACCTCGCGGATTTGCTCCAGCGCCAGGGTCTCATCGCTGACTTCGATCCCGCGCACGCAGCGCAGGGCCTGACCGATCAGATCATTGCCCAAGATCAGCGATTCATGACAAAACCCCAGCAGCGAGGCATGCATGCCCGCCGCCTCATAGACCATGTTCAGCCCGGACAGCCCGGCCATCACGTTTGAGCACATCTGCTCCCACCCGGCCTGCATGTCGGGCAGTTTGGAATCCGCGATACCGGCCGCCGCCCCACCGGGCAGGTCGTAATACTTGTGCATCTGCGCGCAGCCTGCGGTGAGCAGGGCCTGTTCGCCGGACCCGCCGGTCATCGCACCGGTGCGCAGATCCAGCCCGAACGGCCAGGTGCCAAACACCGCCGGATGCCCGGGGCTGACGGCGTTCACATAGACCAGACCGGCCAGACATTCCGAGACCGCCTGCACAATCGCGCCTGCAATCGTGGAAGGGGCGGTGGCCCCGGCCATCCCCGCAGAGAGCAGCAACACCGGCATGCCCGCCTTGATGCATTCCTCCATGACCTCGCAGGATTCAGTGGCGAATTTCATCGGGGGCACAACGAAACAATTGGTATTGCTGACAAAAGGCCGTTCGCGCCATTTGTCCTCCCCCCCCGCGATCATATGCAGCATCTCGACGCCATGTTTGACGAAATCCGGCTCGGTAAAGGAGACGCCGATGTGTTTGGTCGTCCCGGCGCAGCAGGCATAGATGGAATTGAGGTCCATCTCCAGATTATCGGTGATGTCACGGCAGACCATGGGGCGCTGCAGGAAGTGGATGTTTTCCAGCGTATCGGCAATGCGGGCCGCATCATGCAGGTCCTGAACGCCGCATTCGCGGTAGGAGCTGCCATCGATCTCCACCAGATGCACGGCCGCCCCCGCGGTGCCGTAATGCACGCGGTTTCCCGACAGTTGCAGATCATGGGCCGGGTCGCGGCCCATCAGGGTCACGGCGCGGTTGGCCCGGGCGATGGTGTCCTCAATGAGGGCGCGGGGAAACCGGATGCGCCCATCCTCGCCCAGGATCGCGCCAACCCGGGTCAGATGTTCGATGCCAGAGGGCGGCGCATCGGCCAGCCCGATCTGTTCCAGCGCATCCAGTGCGGTGGCATGAATGCGGTCCATCTCAGCAGGGGTCAGGGGCGCGTATCGGCCCCCCTCCATGCCGGGGCGAATGGGGCGCAGATGGGTGGCCAGAGGGGCCGCGCGCGCAGCACGGCGGGCCGAGCGGCCTCCGCTGCGGGATTGGGTGCGTTGTGTCATGATGTGGTCCTAAGAGAAGTGTCGGTCAAAAGCGGCTGTTGCTAAACAGGTCGCCCCCGGGCCGCGCGCCCGCGTTCCGCACCGATCGTTCGTATGATCAGGTTAATCTTGCTCAGATGACCTTGCATCCCGGCTCCTTCTTCTATGACAATCTGGAGCGAAGCGATTTGACCGGTCAAGCCTGTTTGCGACCTCATGTCGCAATTGGATTGTGCGCGCGTACGGGGCCACGTAGCGGAGAATTGCCAAGTGGCGGCGGGATTTTGCGCCAATACCGGCTCGTTTTGGCCCGTTCACATATGATTGACATGCTGTGCATTGAACCATTTGGGCTGCTGCCCAGTTAGTAGTTCAAGGGCGCGCGTAAGAGCGTCCCAAACCTAAATCAAGGATATGAAAATGAAGAATATCTTGAGTGCAGCAGCCGCAACGGCCTTGACCCTTGTTCTGACAGGACCCGCCTTTGCCGGCGCTTTAGACGAACCCACCATTGCACCAGCGCCAGCCGCACCACCCCCTGCGCCCGTTTATACGGGTGGTAACTGGACCGGTTTCTACGCAGGTGCGCAGATCGGTAATCTGGATGCTGACGGCGAATCCGGGCTTGCGGGCAACAGCGGTGATGACACCACTTTCGGTCTGCACGCCGGGTACAACTACGACTTCGGTTCCTGGGTTGTGGGTGGCGAGTTGGACTATGACGACGCCAGCGTGGATCTGTCGCCTGTAGGGGCTTCCATCGATTCAGTCTGGCGCGCAAAGCTGCGCGGCGGCTATGATTTCGGCCGCACATTGCTTTATGCAACCGCAGGTCTGGCCGAGGTGGACACCTCCGTCGGCAGCGACACCGGTGATTTCTATGGTGTCGGTGTGTCGTATAAAGCGACAGAACAATTCATCGTTTCGGGTGAATACCTGATGCATGACTTCAGCGACATCGGCGGCAATTCCGGTTTCGATGCCGAAGCTGATACATTCACAATCCGCGCCTCCTGGCAGTTCTGATTGCGGATGATGGTACCGAGACCCGGCGGCAACTGCCTGCCGGGTCTTTTTTATGCTGCCGCCAGTGTCTTTGCGTGGTCGCACAGCGTCTGGAGCGCGCTTTCAAAAGCGCCATCTTCAATCGTCATGGCCACCCGGATATGTCCCGCCGCTGAGGTGCCAAAGCTTTCGCCCGGCATGACGGCAATGTGGTGCGCATCCAGCAGGTCATAGGCAAAATCCTCGCCCGTCATCCCGGTCGCTCGGATGTCGAGCATCAGGTACATCGCCCCCTGCGCGGGCACCAGGCCGACCGTGTTCTGCTGCGCCAGCACATGCGTGGCGATGGCGCGCCTACGCTGGAAGGGCGCGGCGATTTCAGCCTCGAACGCCTCGCCTTGTGTCAAGGCAAACTGGCTGGCGTCCTGTATGAACCCGGGCACGCCATAAGTGGTATGCGTGGCCAGGGTGATCAGCCGTTCAATCGCGGCTTCCGGGCCCACAATCCAGCCACAGCGTGAGCCCGTCATCGCATGGGATTTCGACATTGATCCGACAACAAGGGTGCGTTCGGCCATGCCGGGCAGCGCGCGCGGCGATAGGTGCCGCCCCTCCCAGACCTGCGTGTCGTAGACTTCGTCCGAGATGAGCCAGAGGTCATCGGTCTGGCAAATCTCGGCGATCTCCTGCAGGGTCGCATCGGAATAGACCACGCCGGTAGGATTGTTCGGCGTGTTGATCAGCAGCGACCTTGCCGGTTTCGAATGCGCTCTGATCGCCTCTGCTCTGGGTTGAAACGCGTCCCGCGCACGGGTCTCAATGGCCTGCGGGATCGCACCTACGCCCCTCAGTGTGCCGGGATAGGTCGCATAATAAGGGTCGATATAGAGCGCCGTGTCACCGGGGTCGCAAGCGGCCATATGGGCGGCGAAAAGCGCTGCCTGCCCGCCGGGCGTGATCAGCACGTTCTTGCGGGTCGTGGGCACGCCGGTACGTTCGGCAACACGCGCAGCGACGGTATCACGCAGGCTGCCGGTGCCCGGCACCGCGGCATAGCCGGTATGACCCCCCATCGCTGTGGCATGCATTTCCTGCAAAATGGGGGCGGCGGTGCGGATATCATGTTCACCGATCGTCAGTTCGGTCACATCAACCCCTTGGGCGATCATATCGCGCGCCTTGAGAAACACGTCCCAGCCGTCAGATCCTCCCCCGGTCAGCCCGGTAATCCGCGTCGATAACTGCATTGTCGCCTCCCTGTCTCGCGTCCGCGCAGGGGCGCAGAGGGCGCACGATTCGTCAATCACCCTTGACCGCGGATGCGCGCGCGCGGTAGGGATGCCGCATGACCCAAACCACGCTCATTTGCTGTATTATTTGCTGATCACCCCCAGCGGGCGGTTTTAGGTCGTTTTCATCCCTGATCGAGATTGCTATGCCCGCGCCACACCCGCGCAAGGACGCCTGTCATGACGACACTCAAGCTCTACAACACCAGGACCCGCAGCAAGGAAGACTTCGCACCCATCAATGCGAATGACGTGCGGATGTATGTCTGCGGACCCACCGTCTATGACCGCGCGCATCTGGGCAATGCGCGGCCTGTGCTGGTGTTCGACGTGCTCTACCGGGTGCTGCGGCATGTCTACGGCGCGGATCACGTGACCTATGTGCGCAACTTCACCGATGTGGATGACCGCATCAATGAAACCGCGCAAAAGCGCAAGGCGGCGGGGGAACCTGGTACATTGGAAGAGCTGATCCGCGCGCGGTCGGATGAGACCATCGTCTGGTATCACGCGGATATGGATGCGTTAGGCGCGCTGCGGCCGTCGATCAAAGGAGAGGTTTCGCCGAAGGCGGAGCCGCGCGCCACGGAATATATCGATCAGATGATCGCGATGATCTCCGATCTGATCGACAAGGGCCATGCCTATGCCACCGAAGGCCATGTCTTGTTCGCCGTGGAAAGCTGGAAAGAAGGCTATGGCAAGCTGTCGGGGCGGTCTGTCGACGACATGATCGCAGGCGCTCGGGTCGAAGTGGCCCCCTACAAGCGCAACCCGATGGATTTCGTGCTGTGGAAGCCCTCAACCGATGATCTGCCCGGATGGAGTAGCCCCTGGGGTCGGGGCCGCCCCGGCTGGCACATCGAATGCTCCGCCATGGCGCATGACCTGCTGGGCGAGACCTTTGACATCCACGGCGGCGGGATCGACCTGCAGTTTCCGCATCACGAGAATGAAATAGCGCAATCGACCTGCGCGGGGCACGGCTTTGCGAAGGTCTGGATGCACAATGAAATGCTGCAGGTCGAGGGCAAGAAGATGTCCAAATCCCTGGGCAATTTCTTCACCGTCCGCGATCTGCTGGATCAGGGCGTGCCGGGCGAAGTCATCCGATTTGTGATGCTCTCGACGCACTACCGCAAGCCGATGGACTGGACGGAGAAGAAGCGGGAGGAGGCGGAGAAGACTCTGCGGAAATGGTATCGTCTTGTCGGACTTGCCGACACTGCGAGTAGGTACTCACCTCTTGAAAATGCGTTAGGCGATGATCTGAATACTCCAGAAGCCATCACGTTGTTACACCATTTGGCGAACAGCGGAGACGTCAACACGCTGTTGTTTGGATTGGACATTTTAGGGCTTTGGCCGGGCGAAGTACCGGCTTGGGCAACGGTTCCAGGTTTCACTGACGCTGAAACGGGACTTTTGTCCGATTTAATGCAACGGCGCAACGCTGCTCGCCGCCGTAAGGATTTCGCTGAAGCCGACCGCATCAGGGATGGCCTTATTCGCGCTGGTGTTGAGATACGAGACACTGCCAACGGTACAGATTTCAGCAAGCTCGCAAATTTCGATGTGAATGTTTTGGATCGAGTATGGGGCGGGGAGTGATGTCCATGGCCGCACATAACTCGGTCTTCAGTTCGGTCGTAGCTCGAATGCCAGAGGACGGCCCTCGACCGCGGGTGAGGGTGAAGCCCCCGCCCGGGGGGGCGGTCGGGGACTGTCCGGGCTTACAACCCGGACCGTCGTTTTCGCGCGGCTTGCGCCGAGCCATCTACTTTTGCGAAAGACAGCCATGACCGAACGCCTTTATCTCTACGACACCACCCTGCGCGATGGGCAGCAGACGCAGGGCGTCCAGTTTTCCACCGAAGAGAAGCGTACCATCGCCGAAGCGCTGGATGCGCTGGGCGTTGACTACATCGAAGGCGGCTGGCCCGGCGCCAACCCCACCGACAGCGCGTTTTTCGATGCCGCCCCGAAGACCCACGCGACCATGACGGCTTTTGGCATGACCAAACGTGTAGGCATGTCCGCGGAAAACGACGATGTCCTTGCCGCGGTCATGAACGCGGGCACCAAAGCGGTCTGCCTGGTGGGCAAAACCCATGATTTTCATGTACGCGCGGCCCTCGGGATCGCGCTCGAAGACAACACTGAGAACATCGCGCGGTCGATGGCCCACCTTAAGGCCGCGGGGCGCGAGGCGCTGTTTGATGCCGAACATTTCTTTGACGGATACCGGTCCAACCCGGCCTATGCGCTGGAAACCGTGCGTGCGGCCTATGACGCGGGCGCGCGATGGATTGTGCTATGTGATACCAACGGCGGCACGCTGCCCGAAGAGGTCGGGCGGATCACCGCAGAGGTGATTGCCGCGGGCATTCCGGGGGATCATCTGGGCATTCACACGCACAACGACACGGAAAATGCCGTGGCCTGCACGCTCGCGGCCGTGGATGCCGGCGCGCGCCAGATCCAGGGCACGCTGAACGGTCTGGGCGAGCGCTGCGGCAATGCCAACCTGACCTCGATCATCCCGATCCTGCTGCTGAAAGAGCCCTATGCCAGCCGGTTTGAGATCGGCGTAACGAAAGAAGCGCTGAAAGGGCTGACACGGACCAGTCGGATGCTGGATGAAATCCTCAACCGTGTGCCGTTCCGGCAGGCGGCCTTTGTCGGTTCTTCAGCCTTCGCGCATAAAGCGGGGCTGCATGCCTCGGCAATTGCCAAGGACCCGACCACCTATGAACACATCGCGCCCGATGACGTGGGCAATGCGCGCATCATCCCGATGTCGAACCAGGCCGGGCAATCCAACCTGCGCGAACGTCTGACCGCTGCGGGCATTACCGTGGCAAAAGGCGACCCAGCGCTGGGCCTGATCCTCGACCGGATCAAGGCGCGAGAGGCGGAGGGGTATTCCTATGACACCGCGCAGGCCAGTTTTGAACTTCTGGCCCGCGCGGCCTTGGGCCAGATGCCGGACTTCTTTGAGGTCAAACGCTACCGCGTCACGGTGGAGCGGCGCAAAAACAAATATGACAAGATGATCAGCCTGTCGGAGGCCGTGGTGGTCGTGAAAGTCGATGGTGTCAAAAAGCTGTCGGTGAGCGAATCCATGGATGAGACGGGCTCGGATCGCGGCCCCGTAAACGCGCTCGCCAAGGCGCTGGCCAAGGATCTTGGGCCCTATCAGGCGATCATCGACGACATGCGCCTGGTGGATTTCAAGGTGCGCATCACCCAGGGCGGCACCGAAGCGGTGACCCGTGTGATCATCGATTCCGAAGACGGGCAGGGGCGGCGCTGGTCGACGGTCGGGGTGTCCGCGAACATAGTGGACGCTTCTTTCGAGGCGCTGCTGGATGCGATCCGCTGGAAACTGCTGCGCGACCGAAAGGTTGCGTCATGAGCGACGCCTACTGGGACGCCTTTTTCGAATTGCACCGCGATCTGCCGCGCGAGGGACCCGGCGAAGACGCCGATGTGGCCTGGGCCGCAGAGATCGCCGATCTGAAACCTGATGCGCGGATTTGTGACGCCGCCTGTGGTCCGGGTGCCGATATCGCGGCGCTGCGCCGGGTGGCCCCTCAGGGGCATGTCGACGCGATGGACAAGGTTGCGGGCTTTGTGGAGCAGGCCCGCGCGCGGCAGGGCGATGATCCGAATGTAACGCTTTCGGTGGCGGACATGTCCGACATCACCGGCCCCTACGATATGATCTGGTGTGCCGGCGCGCTCTATTTTCTGGGCGTGACCGAAGGATTGCAGTGCTGGCGTAAGGCGCTCGCCCCCGGCGGCGTGGTCGCATTCTCCCAGGTCTGCTGGTTCACCGAGGACCGCCCGAAAGCGGCGGTGGACCTCTGGGCGGACTATCCTGAGATGACCGATGTGGCGGGCGTGGCTGCGTGGGTGGAGGCCGCAGGCTATACCACTCTGGCGACCCGCAAAATATCCGACAGGGCCTGGGAAGACTACTACGGGCCGCTTGATCAACGCATCGCAAAGTTGAGCCCCGGCGCAAGTGGTGCGCTGACGCAGGTTCTGGAGGAGGCCCGCACCGAAGCGGCGGTCTGGCGTGCGCATCGCAAAAGCTTCGGCTATCTGCTCAGCGTTGTGCGCCCGAATGCAGTTTGACGCGGACCTCAACGCCTGTGCGGCGCTGGTGGAAAAAGGCGACCCGGACCGATTTGCGGCCACGATGGCCAGCCCGGTCACGGCCCGGCGCATCCTCTTCCCGCTCTATGCTTTCAACGTCGAGGTGTCCCGCGCGCCCTGGCTCACACAAGAACCGATGATCGCGGAAATGCGCTTGCAGTGGTGGCGCGATGCCCTAGAGGAAATCGCCGAAGGGATCCCAGTACGCCGCCACGAAGTGGTCACGCCGCTCGCCGCCTGCCTTGATGCCACAGGGGCCAGGCTACTAGACGATCTGGTGGCGGCCCGTCGCTGGGACATTGGCACTGACGCCTTCGAGGATGAAGCCGCGCTGTGGCAATATCTCGACGCGACCACTGGCAACCTGCTGTGGACGGCGGCGCGCGCGCTGGACGCCGCCGCTGAGGATGAAGCTGATTTTCGCCAGGTGGCGCGCGCCATCGCACTGGCCAACTGGATGCAGGCGCTGCCTGAGCTGGAAGCGCGGGGCAAAAAACCGATGCACGACGGGCGACCGGAAACGCTGTCGCAGCTCGCAAACGCCGCCTTGAGTGATCTCAAGCGGCAAACCCGCCTGAGCGCGCCCTCCCGTCTGGTGCTGCTCTCAGGGTGGCGTGCGCGCGGCATCCTGCGCCGCGTACAAAAGACCCCGCAGCTTGTGGCCCGCGGCCAGCTGGCGGAACCTGCGATCCTGCGCAGCGCCGCGCTGATCCTCGCACGCCTGAAACGCCGTATTTGACTTCTTCTGGCTAAAAATATCCCGGGGAGGTGCGACGCACCGGGGGCAGCGCCCCCTCAGACGGTCTGTTCTTTGGGCCGCAGCACCAGCCAGATCAACGCCCCCCCCGCAAGCACGAGGAAAGGCACCATCGCGATATTGACCGCGGCCCAGCCCTCCTGCGGCGTGCCGCCGGAGCAATTCATCAGACCGCCGGAAGACAGCGACGCCAAGGTCACACCGCCAAAGACCAGCAGATCGTTCAGTCCTTGCATGCGTCCGCGCTCATGCGGCGCATGCGCGCCTGCCAGCATCGTCGTGGCCCCGATGAAACCAAAGTTCCAGCCCAGCCCCAGCAGGATGAGCGCCACGAAGAAATGCCCCAGTTCCACACCAGAGAGGGCAACAGCCCCGGCGGCGCCCAGGATCAGCAGACCCAGGCCCATGATCCGCTCCACGCCGAAACGCACGATCAGATGGCCGGTAAAAAAGGACGGCGCAAACATCGCCAGCACGTGCCCGGTCACCACATTGGAGGCGTCGGCCACCGCAAAACCGCACCCAACCACGGCCAGCGGTGTGGAGGTCATCACCAGGTTCATCAGCGCGTAAGACACCATGGCGCAGATGACAGCCACGGCAATGCGCGGCGTTTTCAACAGTTCTGCCAGGGAACGACCATGCGGGCTGTCCACCGTCTTTTTGGGCGGCTTGGGGATGTCGAGGAAGGCAAAGAGGAACATGCCCATGACGTTCAGCGCCATGGCAGCCAGATAGACCGGAAAGAACCGCATGACCGTCGCGTCGGGATTAGTGCTGGTCAGATACCCCACCAGCTGCGGCCCGATGATGGCAGACAGGAGCCCGCCTGCCATGACATAGGAAATCGCTTTAGGCCGGAAGGCATCAGAGGCGGTATCGGCAGCGGCAAAGCGGAAAAAACCCTGCGATGACATATAGATGCCTGTCAGGTAGCTGCCGACCAGAAAGATCCAGAAATTCGAGAGGGTCAGCGCATAGGCGCAAATCGAGGCCCCAAGAAGCCCCCCCGCCGCGCCGACGATAAAGCCCGCACGCCGACCAAAACGCTGCATCAACCCCGAAAGCCAGGGTGCCGTGGTCATCGAGCCAAAGACAATCATTGAAATCGGCAGGGTGGCAAGGCAGGCATTCACGGCCATTTGCTGCCCGGCCAGACCGCCGACAACGAACATCATGGTGATCTGACTGCCCAGAAAGGCCTGTGCCATCACCAGCACCGCCACGTTGCGCTTGGCGCGACTATCATCCACATGTTGCATGCCGTGTGCGTAATCCTCTTGCGCGAAGTGAGCAAGCCCTCTTGCACCCCCGGCGATCTGACATAAAGTCGCTCCATGCGGAACGGTACAAAAACTCTGGTCATGGCGGGTGCACGCGAGGCGCATAGCATCGTGTCGCGGCTGGTGACCCGGGGGCGCAACGTCATTGCCAGCCTGCCGGAGCCGGAACGCGTCTTTGACCCCTTGCCGGTGCCCACGCGGATCGGTCCGTTTCATGACGCGAATGCCTTGGATCAATGGTTTGAGGACAATCAGGTGGCCTGTGTGATCGATGCCAGCCACGCGTTCGATGCAACCATTTCGAGCCGCACGGCGGTGCTATGCGCAAAGAGAAATCTACGTTACGTGCGGGTGCTGCGGCCCTCCTGGCGTCCCACTGGCCAGGACCGGTGGATACGCTATACTTCGGTCGAAAAGGCCGCAAAGGAAATCCCGGCAAATGCGCGGGTTTTCAGCAATACCGGCCGCGCCTCGCTGCCGGAATTTGCCGAATTTGCCGGGCAGGCGCTGTTTCTACGCCAAACCCAAAACCCAACAGCGCCGCCCCCGTTTTCCTTCGTGAGCTATGTGGTTGGGAAACCGCCTTTTTCGCAACGCCATGAAGAGCAATTGTTTCGCGATCTCCGCATCTCGATGCTGATCTGTCGGAATGTTGGGGGCGCTGCGAGCATGTCCAAACTGCTTGCTGCACGGCGTCTGGGCGTGCGGGTTTCCATGATTGACCGGCCGGATCCGCCAGTGGCCATGCCCGTGGTTGAAACCGTCGCAGAAGCCCTGGCCTGGGAAGCCAATCCGTGAGCATTGGCCGGATTGTCGAAACCGACGCGGATGTTGCCGAAGGTGCTGCGTGGCTGGCGGCACAAGATCCTGTCCTGGCGGTGGCCTACAAAACCACCGGGCCGCTGCCCCTGCGGCGCAGACCGGATGGGTTCGCCCAATTGCTCAGTGCGATTGTCAGCCAGCAGGTCTCCACCGCCTCGGCCCGCGCGCTTTGGGGCAAATTGGAAGCGGCGGGTGTGATTGACGCCGAGGCGGTGCGTGCCCGCTCCGAGGGCGATTTGCGCGATCTCGGTCTCAGTCGTCAGAAGGCACGCTATGCCCATGCGCTGGCCGCGGCGGAGATCGACTTTGCAGCACTGCGCCAGTCGCCTGACGCAGAGGTTGTCAAAACACTCACCGCCGTCACCGGCATCGGCGTCTGGACTGCCGAGATCTATGCGATGTTTTCGTTGGGACGTGCCGATGTATTCGCCCCGGGCGATCTGGCGCTGCAGGAAGCGGCGCGCCTTCTCTATGACCTGCCCGAACGCCCACGTGAACCGGTCCTGCGGCAGCTGGCGGAAAACTGGTCGCCCTGGCGGTCGGTTGCGGCGCGGCTGCTCTTTGCCTACTACAGACACGCAAAGCAAAGGGACGGGATTACATGACACGGGTTTTGAATGCAGGGCGGCGTGCGCCGGTATCCGGGGACACGCGGTCCGTTGTCGTGTTCCTGCACGGCTACGGGGCCAATGGTGCCGATCTTCTTGGTCTCGCCGACCCTTTGGGTGAACACCTGCCGGACACGCTTTTTGTCGCGCCTGACGCGCCCGAAGCCTGCGCCGGTGCCCCAATGGGATTTCAGTGGTTTCCGATCCCCTGGATTGACGGCTCCTCCGAAGAGGAATCGATGCGCGGGATGATGCAGGCGGTTGAGGATCTGAACGCCTTTCTCGACGCGCTGATGGTGGATGAGGATGTCTTGCCGGAACAGGTCGTGCTCTTTGGCTTCAGCCAAGGCACTATGATGGCGCTGCACATTGCCCCGCGCCGCGAAGATGAGATCGCGGGTGTGGTCGGGTTTTCGGGCCGTTTGCTCAGCCCCGAAACACTGGCGGATGAGGTGGTTGTGCGCCCGCCGATCCTGCTGGTGCACGGGGATGCGGACGATGTTGTCCCGCCACAGTCGCTGCCCCAGGCGGCAGAGGCATTGCAGGAAGCGGGATGGAAAGACGTCTATGCGCATATCATGAAGGGCACGGGCCACGGCATCGCGCCGGACGGTCTGTCGGTGGCGCTGGCCTTCATGCGGGACAAGCTCAGCCTGTAGCGGCCTGTCGCAATACGCGCCATCGACGATCAAGGCCACGCACCCGCAAGCTCATTGTGGCCGGTTGCCGTCCTCACAGAAAATCCTCACGCCAGAAGTAAATGACGGCTTTTTCACCGGCATAGTCCAGATGGATCATGACGCGGTTCGGGGGAATCGCGTGGAATAGAGGCACGTTTCATTTGGAGGAAAATATGATTTTTAAAACGATGAAAGGTGCTTTGGGCGCCGTGATGACCGTTGCTTTGATGACCGCAGGCACCGCCGCATTGGCGGATAAAAAACCGCGCGGATCGAAACCGGCTGATCCGCAACGGGTCATCGAAGCCTATTTGGGCAACACCTGGAACTGGTCACGCGGCGGGTCCTACTGGGGCGGCAGCGGCGTATTTCAGGCCGTCTGGACCAGCGAAAAGGACGACAGCAAGTCCTACGCCGATGGCAAATGGTATGTGACCTCGAAAGGCACGCTCTGCTATGAGGCAGTCTGGGAGTGGAAAGACAAGGACGAGCCGGATGAGGTCAAGAAAAACTGCTGGCGGCATGTCGTCGACAAGGAGGGGCGGCTTTGGCAGCGCCATCATGAAAAGGAAGAATGGTACAAGCCCAATCCCGACAAGATCACGAGCGGTAATGGGATCGAAGCCGCCTACAACGCGCACCGCAAGGCCGTAGGCGGGTAGCGGGTCCGCCTGTCCTCCCAGAGGCAGGCCCGGGCGCCGCGCCGGAAAGGGACACATATATATGTGTCCCTTTTTTCTGTTCTTGAGGCAGGGAGCACATCTTCGCGGCAACGGTGCAGGTGCGGCGGGATGCGGGCCTGCGTCTAGCCTTTGCGATAGGCGCCCGGGCTTTGGCCATAGGCGCGCTGGAATTCCGTGTAGAAATTGGAGCGGGTCAGAAACCCTGCTGCCTCGCCAATGGCGCTCACCGGGTCATTGGTGGCGCGCAGCAGATCAGCCGCTGCCGCCAGCCGAAACCCGTTGATGAATTGCGACACGTTTTTGCCGGTTTGCCGGTTCACGGCTGTGGACAGCGCCCGATCCGTCACGCCAATGCGCCGGGCCAGCCGCGTCAACGATAGATCGGGATCGGTGAAAAGCCGGGTCTCCTCCAAAAACTGCGTGGCGCGGGTGACGACATCATCGTCCTGATCAGAGAGGGATGTGGTGGTCTCCTTGCCGGCGGGGGCCTTGCCGATCCAGAAGGCGGCTCCTGCAAAGAGCGCGATGAGGATCAGGCTACCAAGGGACAGCATCCGGGTGACGTTTGCCCCCTCGTTGCGGATGAAATCGACGGCAATCACCGTGTCCATCAGGCAGGTCACGGCCAGGAGCAGCACACCCAGCACCATGAAGCGCCGCATCTTGGAAATATGGGCCACGGCCAATTGCGACAACCGGTCCGGGCCGCCGCGCCACAGACGCATCAGCAGCATGGCGTAAAACGCGTAGCTGAAGGCGATCAGAAAATCGAGCGCGATACGGACATGCGGCACCGCGGCGACCACCAGGGTCATAATCACGGCCCAGCCCAGATGACGGACGACAAGGCGGCGCAGATGCTCTGCACGGTCGCTGAGCGCCAGAAACCCCAGATAGAGTAGCGGGCCAATCCAGAAGGGCAGCAACCGCTGGATCACCAGCACGCCCTCAATCTGGTAGGCAAAGCGCAGGGCCACCAGAATGGTTTCGATCATCATCACGGCAGCCAGCACCACAAACAGTGTTTTGGCGCGCGTCCCGAGCCAGCCCCGCGTGATCACGAACGCCGCCATCAAGGCGGCAAGCCCGGTCAGAAAAAGCGGTAGGGGCACGGAAATCACTGTCTTTCCTGCTCGTTAGGGGCGCGAACCTGTCCTGAAACAGCTTTCAGGACAGCCTCTCCATTGCCCGAAAAACCCAAACGGCTCAAGTGGTCAGCATCACGCAGATCAACATAAAGGATGCATGCCATGACCCGAGACCTTTTCAACCTGACCGCCAGTTTGAGCTTCGCTCTCATCGCGCTGTCGCCCACATTGACCGAGGCGCAGGACCACCGCCCGGGCGTTGCCGAGTTTCAGGCGGCCCATCCCGGTGGCGCGCGTGCGCTCGACGGCCATGTCTGGTACCCCACCGAAGCCGAAGGAGACGAAAAGCTGTTGCGCGGCAGCGCCGTCTGGCGCGACATCACCGGCCATCTGGATGCGCGCATCGCGCCGGGTGTCTTCCCGGTGGTGATGATCTCGCACGGGATGTACGGAAATTCGGTCAATCAGGCGTGGCTGGCGAAAAGGCTGGCCGCCGAGGGGGTGATTTCGATCCTGCCCAACCATCCCGGCACCACCAGCTTTGGCCGGGACCCGGATCAGGCCCGGCAATTATGGCTGCGTGCCACCGATCTCAGCGTCAGTTTTGACCAGCTGCTGACCGATCCGCGGTTTGCCGATCACATGGACCCCACCCGGGTGGCTGCCACGGGGCATTCGCTGGGCGGCTATACGGTGATGGCCGCGGCAGGTGCCAGGCATGATGCGGCGCATTTTGCCGCCGGCTGTGTTGATGCGCCGGAGCGCGTGGATTGTGATGTGCTCGACGGCTGGAAGGTCGGGCACAATGCGGATGATCTTGAGATGTTGCAGAGCGACCGGTCCGATCCACGTATCCGCACGGTGATCCCGCTGGATCTCGGCGGCGCGCAGACCTTCGCTCCGGCCAGCCTGCAGGCCATCGACATGCCGGTGCTGGTGTTGGGGTCCGGGCGCCAGGATATGCTCAATCAGGACGTCGAGTCCCGCGCCCTTGCAGCGGCCCTGCCGGACGCGCTGGTCACTCATGTGGAAATCGAAGATGCGGGACACTTTGATTTCATGGGCGCCTGTGTCGAGGGTGGCTATGAGATCCTCAAGCGGGAGGAACCCGGCGACGAGATTGTCTGCGTCAAGGGCGCTGAGGAACGCGTGGCCCAGCACGACCGGATTTTTGCGCTGATCCTGGACCACCTGCGTCAAACCGGTGTGATGCCATAACCCGTAAAGTCGCGCGCCGGGCGGGTCTTGTGCCCGTCCGGAGTGCGCCTGTGGATAACTGTCACTTAATCGTTACGGAATCGACTTAACCAAATGGCGAGATATTGTGGTCACACTAGGACTTGTCAGCTTGCAACCACGATATATAGTCTTCTTGAGACTCGCGCGCTGGTGGCGCGGTTGGCGCGAGGGTACAGGCAAATCGGCATAGGGTGAGCCCAGACATGGACGGCGATTTCAGAACGGATTTTACGCGCAACCCGGCGGCGTTGAGGCACAGGCCGGCCTTGGTGCTGAATGCCGATTATCGGCCGCTCAGCTACTACCCGCTGTCGCTCTGGCCCTGGCAGGAAGCCGTCAAGGCGGCTTGGCTCGACCGGGTCGATATCGTCGCCGAATATGACGATATTGTCCGAAGCCCGAGTACCGAGATCAGAATACCGTCGGTCGTTGTTCTC
Organism: uncultured Roseobacter sp.; assembly: GCF_947499265.1. Classification (GTDB taxonomy): domain Bacteria; phylum Pseudomonadota; class Alphaproteobacteria; order Rhodobacterales; family Rhodobacteraceae; genus Roseobacter. Next base: position 478,678 of record NZ_CANMNK010000002.1, read on the forward strand.
AAGGACTATGTGAAACCTCAAAAGCGCGTGGCCTTCACGCGCTTTAATTTATTTCTGCGGGACGAATTCAGGTGCCAGTACTGCGGTGCCAAGGGCGAATTGACCTTTGACCACGTGGTGCCCCGCGCCAGCGGCGGGGTCACGAGCTGGCAGAATGTGGTGGCAGCGTGTTCGCCCTGCAATCTCAAGAAGGGGTCAAAACCGCTGCACCGCACTGGCCTGTCCCTACGCAAGCCGCCGCGTCAACCGGGCGCAGAGGAACTGCGCAACATGGGCCGCAAATTCCCACCCAACCACTTGCATGAAAGCTGGATGGATTTCCTTTATTGGGATGCCGAGCTGGAGGCTTGAAGCCCCGTAAGGGCGCCGCGCGGCCTGCGTCCAACGCAGGATGCGATCTAAAATCACCCGCCGAGGCTCAGGTCAGGCGACGCCGCCACCGGGTCAGGGACAATCCGTCGCGCATATTGAGCCCCAGCAAGGCAATGTTCACCGCGCCCGCAATCAGTTCGATGGTTTGCACCGCATAGAATGCTGCATCGAAGTCGCCCGCCTGTGCCTTGAAAGATAGGTAAAGCGCCGAGGGGATCAGGATCAGGATGCCATTGGCCGCCAGAAAAGGCATCCGTTTTTGTTTCTTGGCAACCAAAGGTCCGCGGAACTTTTTCGAGAGTGTTGCACCTGTGATGCCTGCGGTCATCAAGGCCGGGATCAGGATCACGAAGCCCCAGGGAATGAGCGTTTTCACCATGACGATTGCCGCGGTGCTGCCAAAGAGTTCTGAAAGGATCGTCGACATCCAGAAGGTGAAGATCGTGAGCAGGGCGATGCCTCCTGCAATTGGGTGAAGGGTTTTGACCATTGGTTTGCTCCTGATGCATGATTTAACATAGCAAGCTATATAATATTGCATAGCTTGCTATGCAAGTGGTATTCAGAAGAATGACATCCTTTCAAAACCACTCTGCCGGATATCTGGTGAATCACATGGCGCGGCTCTTTGCACGGGGCCTGTCGGAGCGGATCAAGCCGCTGGGCCTGACGACCGGTACCTTTCCGGCGCTTTTGGAGCTTTGGGAGAAAGACGGGTTAACGCAAAAGGAACTGGTGGCCCGGCTTGATATCGAACAGGCGACCATGGCCAATACGCTGACCCGGATGGAACGGGACGGGATGATTGTGCGCAAACGGGATGCTTCGGATGGTCGGGTGCAACGGGTCTGGCTAACGGATCAGGCGCGCGCGTTGAAAGAACCCGCCATTGCCGCGGCGGTGGCTCAGAATGCCGATGCGCTTGTCGGGCTGTCGGAGGCCGAGAGGGGCGTTTTTCTGGACCTGGCGCAGAGGATCATTCTGGCCATGAAAAGTGACACGCCCCCGGCATGATAGCTGCTTCGCTCAAGCGATATCCGACAGGAAGTCGAACACCTCACGCAGGGGGGTCATCTCTGACACTGTTCTGGTCACAAGGTCGGGCTGCGTGACAAACCCAGTGTCTGAGATGTCTTTCCAGGCCGAAAACCCCTTGCGGCGCAGTGCTTCCGCATGCGGATGGTCTTTGTCGAAGCCCGAAGGCACGCGTTTCAATGCCGGTGCACTGACACGCAGGCCCGTGTCCTGCAAACGTGTGGTCAGCGCGATCAACGCGGCGCCCTTGTCACCTGCCATCTGGGCGCGAAACGCCGTGAGCCCGTCCTTGTCGAACTGAAACACCCCGCAGCCCAGCGAAAGCCTTTCGAGGCCAAGCCCGAAAAACCACATCGGCGCGTTGGGTCCTCCCTCCTCTGGCGCAAAGGACAGGTGGATGTGAGTGTTGTAGGGTGTCTTGTCTTTGGAGAAACGGATATCGCGGTGAATGCGGTAGATTTTCGCGTGATGCGCTCTGCCGGTTGTCGTGCTTAGTGCCGCGCTCATGGCCAGGGCAAAGCCTTTGGCGGGTTCTTTAATCTCCTGCTCGTAGACCTGTTTGTGCGCTGCAAACCAGGTCTTGTCATTATGCGCCTTCAGGTCCGACAAAAAGGTGAGGGCCTGCGGTGAGAAATGGTCAAATGGATCCATGGGGCCTCCGGATCAGGATTTAGGGGGCAGGGATGCCGCGTGGGTGAGGCAGAGGTGCAGCCATTCCTGTAACTCTTTTGCGTCGCACTCATCATGTGTCACATGCACAAGACCACCAAGCTTGCGCGCGCCCTGGACAACCGGGCGCGCGACGGGGTTGCGCAGGGCGGCAGCTTCCTGCGCCTTGCCGACCCGGAACATGAAACGGCGCAGGCCATCCTTGTCGCGCCGGGCACCGCTCAGCATATGACCGTTCAGGAAAAAACAGGTGCCGCCCATCATCCGTTTTTCGCTGATCCCGGCATGCCCCTCAAGGGCGGCCCGCATCCTTGCGATGAGCTCTTCGTCCTGCGGCATCAGATCACCCCGCCCAGGGTCAGCAGGATCGACGCCGCGAGGACCAGCATCGTGAGCGAGGTCAGGGCCGCTCCGATCAGGCGCCCCGACCCCGTGGGGTTCCGGCGCAGGGCAACGTAATGGATCAGCCGCGCGGCGAGCAAGGCGACCCCGCAGGCCAGCACCAGCCAGGAGGGCGCGCCTGCGATCTCGGCCCCGGCCATGGCCAGCAGAGCCAGCGGGACATATTCGATGAAATTGCCATGCGCGCGAATACGGCGCAGCAGATCCTCATCATCGCCATGCAGCATCATGATACCGGTCTCCGCGCGCCGCAGGCCTACCAGGATCGAAATGGGCACGCTCATGAGGACGAAGAGGGCGGTGAAGATCAGCGTTGTTTGCGGCATCTGGTCCATGGTCAGGTCTCCTCTCAGGGCGCTCAGCCGGTCATGCTTTCATAGGTGATCAGGGCAAAGCGCGCGCCATGCGGATCGGTCAGCGTCGCCATGCGCCCGACCCCTGGCATGTCCATTGCGGGGGCGACGAGCGTCGCGCCTTTGGCCTGCGCGGTGGCCACGCTTGCATCCACATCGGCCACGGTGAAATAGATCGTCCAGACGCCGGTTTCCTCCGGCATCGGGGAAAAGCCGCCGATGGCTGTTTCACCCACCGCAGCGGCGGAATAGCTGGACCCGTCCTGCATCGGCATGTCGTTGATCGTCCAGCCCAGCACGTCCTTGTAGAACGTCTTGGCCGCGTTCTGGTCTGGTCCTGAATGGCCGATCCAGCCGGAATTGCCGATGGTTGTCATGTCGAGAATGCTCATAATGTCGCTCCTTGTTGCGGTGTCCCACATCGGGGACTGAACCAAGGACGCGTGATCGGCCTGCGATCCTACAGGCCTTCCATATTTTTTCGACACGCGGCGATTTTCTCTTCGATCACGGTGCGTTCCGGCCCGGTTGGCCCAAGGTCCAAGGCCGCGCGATAGGCATCGATGGCAGCCTCCGGGCGGTCCGTCTGTGTCAGCAAGGCAGCCCGCATCGTGTGATACCACCGGTAGGTCCGAAGATCCGTTTTCAACGTCTCCATCTCGCGCAGCGCAAATTCCGGTCCTTGTGTCTTGGCCTGCACCGCGATCAGGTTCAGACGGATCACCGGCGTCGGTTGCAACACGTGAAGAGCGGCGTAATGCGCCTCAATCACCGGCCAGTTGGTATGCGCCGGCGTTGGCGCAGCGGCATGCTCTGCGGCGATGGCCGCCTGGATGCGGTAGGGGCCCTGATGCCCGATCCGCTGCGCCTTGTGGAAGAATGCCGTGGCTTCCGCAGTCGCCGCACGGTCCCAGAGCTGCCGATCCTGATCCTCAAACGCCACCAGATGTCCGGTCGCATCGATGCGTGCGTCGCGCCGGGCGTGCTGGAACAGGAGCAGGGACAGCAGGGCCGCCGGTTCGCCCATGCCGGGGAAGAGCTCTGTCATCAGCCGGGCCAGCCGTATCGCCTCCTCACAAAGCGTCAGGCGGATTTGCGTTGGCGCATCCGAGGTCGACCACCCCTCGTTGAACATCAGGTAGATCATCAGGGAAACTTCGCCCAGACGCCTGCCGCGTTCCCGCGGGCTGGGGGTTTCAAAGGCCACCGGCTGGGCGGCGATCTTCTTTTTGGCACGGGTGATGCGTTGTTCCATCGCCTTGGGTTTCGCCAGAAAGCCCCGCGCAATCTCCGGCACGGTCAACCCGCCCACGATCCGCAGGGCAAGGGCGATCTGGTCCTGTCGCTCCAGCGCCGGATGGCAGCAGATGAACAGAAGGCGCAGAACATCATCCCGCAATTCATGCGGATCGGGGGGCGGGGGCGCATCGCTTTCCATGACAATCCGGTTTTCCGCCAGCAGGCGCGTCTGGCGCTGTGCCTTGCGCAGCTTGTCGAGGCCTGCATGTCTGGCTGTGGTCAGAAACCAGGCAAAGGGGTCGCGCGGCGTCCCGTTTTTGGGCCAATCGGTCAGGGCCTTGATGCAGGCCTCTGAAAAGGCTTCCTCGGCGGTTTCCACGTCGCGAAAATACCGGGTCAGCGCTGCAATAGCCCTGGGGCGTTGGTGGGCAAAGCTCGCTTCCAGCCAATCCGACATGCGCCGCCTTTCCCGATCAATCGGTTGAAATGGCCCCTCCGGCCCAGGCGATCGGGCGGACCTCCAACCGGGCAATGGGCGACGAAATCATCCGCGCATGGGTGATCGCTTCCTCCAGATTGCTGAACTCGGCGGCATAAAACCCCAAAAAGCTCTCTTTTGTCTCGGCAAAGGGGCCGTCGATAATCAGCGGATCAGCCGCCGCGTCGGGCGCAGGGTCGATGGTTACCGCCGACGATGGCGGCATCAGCTTGACGGAAATAAAGTCGCCCCGGTCCTGCAGTTTTTCCTGCAAGGCGTGGTGGTTTGCCATGACCTGTTCCTGCCGGTCTTTCGGCAGATTTTCGAACATCCCGGCTTCTCCGTAGATCGTGATTGCGTACATCATGGCGCGGTCTCCCTTGTGGTCCCTGATGATGCGAGGACGCGCGAAGGATTGCAAATCCGACAGTCCGCCCAATATTTTCTGCCCATGACCTTTCAGTCGACAGTGATGACCTGCCCGGTAAGCGCACCCTCGACGCTTTTTGCATAGGCCAGCCCAACGCGCCGGGAGGATACCGGATCATGCCCGGGAAACCATGCCCCATAGCGCGGCGCGGAGACATCCAGCAGGCCGGGGCTCACGACATTCACGCGCAGGCCCCGGGGCATTTCAATCGCGGCGCCGACGACAAACCCGGCCAGAGCCCCATTTGCCATGGCCGCACCAGTGCCCATCGGGATCGGGTCGCGGTCCAGCACGCCGCTGGTCAGGGTAAAGGAACCGCGATCCCGGATCCTGCGCAACCCCGCCAGCACGAGGTTGATCTGCCCCATGACCTTCTGGCGCAGACCGATCATGAAGGTTTCCGCGGTGTGCTCCTGCAAGGCGCAGAAATGCACGTCGCCCGCAGTGGCAACGACAGCGTTGAACTGGTCGACGCTTGCGTACATGTCGTCGATTGCGGAGAGGTCCGACATATCGATCTGAAAATCCCCGCTGGAGCGTCCAACCGTGACGATATCGTGTCGCGCGCCCAACGCGTCGCAAACCACTTTGCCGATGTCACCGTTTGCGCCGACCACAATGATCTTCATGAGCTCTGCCCCAGTATCCGGTCATACCGCGCCAGCTTGTGCGCCAGTAAAGCCTTGCACCGATTGATCGTTTCGTGTCGCGCCTCCAGTCGTCTGGAATGTTCGAGCAGCAGGTGTTTGCGTTCCGGGATCGTGGCATCGCCTGTTTGGTAGAGACCCGCAAAATGCCGCATGTCTTTGGTGGGCATGCCCGTGTCGCGCAGCGAGGACAGCAGGGTCAGCCATTCCGCGTTTTCCGCCGTGAACTGACGCGTGCCATCACGGCCCCGCGCGATGGGAGGGCAAAGGCCGGATTTCTCATAATACCGGATGGTGTCGATGCTCAGACCGCTCTTTGCGGCCACCTCTGAAATGCGCATAAGCCCTCCCGTTTTCTGTCTTCGGGTGGACCATAGCGGGCTGGAGTAACTTCAGGTCAAGGGAAAATCCCGCCGCCTGACACGGTTAGCTCACGCGGCCAGATCGACCCACACCGGGACGTGATCCGAGGGTTTGTCGCGCCCGCGCACGTCCTTATCGATTACGCAGTCGGTCAACATGTCCGCCGTTTGCGGGCACAAGAGCAAATGATCGATCCGGATGCCGTTGTTACGGTTCCAGGCCCCGGCCTGATAGTCCCAGAAGCTATAATGTCCCGGGCCTGGCGTGCGCGCGCGAAAGGCGTCCGTCAGCCCCAGATTGATCAGTTTGCGGAAGGCCGCGCGGCTCTCAAGCCGGAAGAGCGCATCCTCGCGCCAGCTGTCCGGTTTTGCGGCGTCTTCGGCCTGCGGGATGATGTTGTAGTCGCCCGCCATCAGAAAGGGGGTCTCCTCCGACAGCAGTTGTTCCGCCCGCGCCAGCAGCCGCGCCATCCACGCCAGTTTGTAGTCATATTTCGGGCCCGGCGCCGGATTGCCGTTCGGCAGATACAGCCCGCAAACCCGGACCGGATGGGTATCGCCCGTGATGGTCGCCTCGATCCATCGGGCCTGTTCGTCGGTATCATCGCCGGGCAGGCCACGTGTGACATCCTCCAGCGGGCGTTTGGACAGGATCGCGACGCCGTTGAAGCTCTTTTGCCCGTGTGTGGCGATGTTATAGCCCCGTTCTTCGAAAATCTCGGTCGGAAAGGCCTCATCCACCGATTTGATCTCCTGCAAAACCGCCACATCGGGCTGCGCCTCATCAAGCCAATCAGGCAGCGCGTTGATCCGGGCCTTGATGCCATTGATGTTGAATGTGGCGATTTTCATGGTCGGCTCCTGCTGGTGGGGTGCCTCAGCTATCGCGCAACCATCAGGTCAGGGCAAGAGCCATGACGGCGCGCGGCCACGGGATGCTCGTCGCGGCGACGCCATGATTCTCGTTAATGGTTAACGCAGGCGTTTTGGAAATGGTTAATATCCACAGATTTACCCACTGTGGATAAAAAAAAATTAACCAAGATTACCAGATCAAGATCTTTGGCGCATCGGGTCGATAGGCCGATTTCCGCCTGTGGATAAGTAAGTGTTAACACATTGTTAACGCGAAAAAAACTTGGAAGCTCTCGTTAAACGGGCAAGCGTGAAACGGCGAAAACTTCATTTGAAAGGGATATGCTATGAAGACGAACGCAATGATCGCCACACCTGCTGCCGACGCTTTTTTCCACGCCGAAAATGATCTCCACAGCGGCGCAGGAACGGCACTTTTCACAACCAGCATGGGACCTGCCGGCACCAATATGATGAGCGGTGCGGGGACAGAGCTGTTCACCACATCGATGGCTCCCGAAGCCGATGTGATGGCAGGCTCTGAAACCGGCCAGTTCACTACCAGCATGGTGTCCGGGCGGGACACGCTGTCAGGCGATGTCACCGGTCTTTTCACGACCTCCATGTAACCCGTCTCTTTTGGCTCGGGCCGGGCCACATCCTCCGGCGCGGTCCCTGCCAGGAGCCTTGCGCGGCAGATCCTAAAGACAAAGGAAGAACCCCCATGTCTAACGTCGTCTCTTTGGATCTGCCGCGCAGAAAGAGCTTGCCGGAACGCCAGGCGCTCTTGCTGCAGAATTTCGCCTGCCATCGACGCAGCTCCGACGATGTGTTCTGGCTGAAGGAAAACGCCGAAATCCTCAATATTCTGGCCACCGGTGGCGCGCAATTGGCGGGGGCGGCACTGGAACCCTACACCCAAGTTTATGATGGGTTGGAGGAACGGCTCCGGTTTTTCCCGCAATACTACCGGTTTTTACTGTCGATTTGTCTGGATCTCGAGGATCTCGGATTGGGCAAAGACAAAGGAACAGCGCTATGCCACTGGGCGTCGCAGGCCGGGGTGGCCGAGGCGGAACTGTCAGATTTACAACGCGCAGAAGCACGACGCCTATTGAGCAGGCGCGGTATTGAGCAGGAAGATCGGGGCCTGACAGAGCGGTTGCATCGTTTCGTCAATCGTTCCGATACTTTTGCTCTGCCCAACAAAAAAGCAGCCTATGAGCTGACGCATATTGTTTTCTATCTGTCTGAATACGGCGCCAAAAACCCACATCTGGAGGAAGCCGCTCTGGCAAGTCTGGAATTTGCGGGGCTCCTGGCCTATCTCGACCAGGACGTTGATTTACTTGCTGAAATCTGCGTCGCCATGCGGTTTGCCGGGCATTTCCCAAGTCTGATCTGGGAAGACTGGATTGCCCGGGAAATGGGTGGGTTCGTGTTGCGGGCCAACGGGGCAGGGCCAACGGACGCCTATCACGAGTATCTGGTGACATCCTGGTGGGCTGGTTTTGCCGATCACAGCAGCTTTCCAGGCACGCCGTCGGATGCAGGGTTGCATATTGACCGCCACGTCAGCCGCAGGGGGCCCTTGCGCGCGATGTCGGAATACATGTTTCACCTTGGTTCCGCGCGCCGCGGCGATTGGGAAAGGATGCGCCAGGGACTGACGGATGCGGTGGGGGATGACGGGGTGGAAATCCTCTTTGGTGCGGAGCAGTCGTCCGACCGGTTTGGTGCTTTCTTCGAAGGGTTTGCGCGCGCGGGTTCTTAACTGAAATTATTTTTGAACAGAAAGTTACACGGCGTTCTTGATGTCACATCGAAAACGATGTGCCACATCCGCAGGAACTCGACGCATTCGGGTTGTCGATCACGAACCGCGCACCGATCAGCTCTTCGGTGAAGTCGATTGTTGCCCCGCCCAGAAACGGCAAGGACACCGCATCCACAACGACTTTTTGCCCGGATCCTTCCAGAATCAGATCGTCATCGCGCGGCTCATCCAGTACAATCTCGTAGTGAAAACCGGAACAGCCGCCGCCCTCGACCGCCACCCGCAGGGCTTTTCCCTCCGTGGCAGCACCGATTTCGACCAGCCGGTCAAAGGCGCGGGGTGTGACTGTGGGCGGAAGTTGCATCTGCGGACTCCGTCAAGCGGTTTCATTAAGGCTTCTCGTGCAATATAGAAACTCTCAGGACAGGCCACAAGGACCAGCCAGCGATGACGGCTCTTTATGCCTCGGACCCGATGCGCGCCAGGGGACGGCGTGTGCGCGAAGAGGAAAGCACGTTTCGGTCATGTTTTCAGCGTGATCGGGATCGGATCATTCATGCAAGCGCCTTTCGCAGGCTCAAGCACAAAACGCAGGTCTTCATTGAACATGAGGGCGATTATTACCGCACGCGTCTGACCCATTCGATTGAGGTGGCGCAGGTGGCGCGCACCATTTCCGGGGCGTTGGGGCTCAACCCCGAACTGACCGAAGCCGTGGCGTTGGCGCATGATCTGGGCCACACGCCTTTCGGGCACACGGGCGAAGATGCGCTCTCAGAGCTGATGGCGCCTTTTGGCGGTTTTGATCACAACGCACAGGCGATCCGGATCGTTACCCATCTGGAGCGGCATTACGCCAGTTTCGACGGGTTGAACCTGACCTGGGAGACGCTGGAAGGGTTGGCCAAGCACAACGGCCCGGTGACCGGCCCCGTGCCCTGGGCGCTGGAGATCTATAACGCGCAGCATGATCTGGAACTGCATACGTTTGCCAGCGCCGAGGCGCAGGTTGCGGCCATCGCGGATGACGTCGCCTATAACCACCACGATTTGCACGATGGCCTGCGGGCGGAACTTTTTTCCACCGATGAGCTGGCGGCGCTGCCGATCCTGAACGCCTGTTTTGAAGAGGTGGACGAGCTTTACCCCGGCCTGAACTACTACCGCAGGCGGCACGAAGCACTGCGTCGGTTCTTCGGTGTTCTCGTGGAGGATGTGATCAATTTTGCGCAGGCCCGTCTGATGTCGCTGCAGCCGCAATCTGTTGACGATGTGCGCGGGGCAGGGCAGACGATCATCCGGTTTTCCGATGATGTGTTTTCCGACCTGAAGGTCATTCGGTCGTTTCTGTTTGATCGGATGTATCGCGCGCCGAGCGTTGTCGAGATGCGCGCACAGGTGACACAAGTGGTCGAAGAGCTTTTCCCCTATTTCATGTCGCATCCCGATCAATTGCCGAAACAGTGGCGCAAGGATGTGGACGAAGCCCAGGGTGAAACCGCGCTGGCGCGCATTGTCTCCGATTATATTGCAGGTATGACCGATCGTTTTGCGTTGCAGGAGCATGACCGGCTGATCTCAACCGGATAATTCATCGGGCAACCCTTCAAGATGTTGCGAAACTGCGGGGGCAAGCACCGTCAGCTTGCCCTAGCATGTCTTTGGAGCACGGTCGCCAGGCGATGGCCTTGGATGATTGACCCGGTTTTTGTGCGTGATAAACCGCCGAAAGCTTCGGTCAGGACCCATGAAATGAACCTTTTCGCCGATATTCAAGCGCTTGTGCTGGACTGCCTGCAGGACATGGTCACCACCGGTGAGTTGCCCGCGGGCCTTGCGCTGGACAATGTCACGGTCGCCCCCCCGCGCGATGCTGCCTACGGCGACATGACGACCAATGCGGCGATGGTGCTGGCCAAACCTGCCGGCATGAAACCGCGAGACATTGCTCAAACGCTGGCCGCTCATCTGATCAAGGACGCGCGGATCACCCACGCGGCGGTCGCGGGGCCTGGATTTGTGAATCTGCGCCTTGCGCCTTCTGTCTGGCAGGGTGTGATCGCGGCGGCGTTGTCCAAGGGCATCGATTTCGGTCGGACCACACTTGGGCAGGGCAAGCGCGTTCATGTCGCGTATGTCTCCGCCAACGCCACCGGTCTGTTGCACGTTGGGGACCTGCGGGGCGCTGTTTTTGGCTGCGCGCTGGCCTCGCTGCTGGAGTTTGCGGGCCATGACGTCACGCGAGAATACTTCATCAACGGCAGCCGCGGGCAGGGTGATACGCTCGCGCGCTCCGTCTACCTGCGCTACCTCGAAGCGCAGGGGCAGGAGGTTGCCTTTCCCGAAGGCACCTATTCCGGGGACTACCTAATCGCGGCGGGCGAAGCGCTGAAAGAGAAGGTCGGCGACGCCTATCTGGGCAAGGGTGAGCAGGTCTGGCTGCGGGACGTGCGGGCGTTTGCCATCGACGCGATGAGGGACCTGATCCGCGCGGACCTCAAATCGCTTGGGGTGGAGATGGATGTTTTCTGCTCCGAAAAATCATTCGGCGGCAGCGGGCAGATCGAGGCGGCGATCAACGACCTGAACGATAAGGGTCTGATCTATGACGGCACCCTGGCGCCGCCCAAGGCCAATGAGGCCGATGATGGGGAGCCGCGGGTGCAAAGGCTGTTCCGCGCCACCGCCCACGGCGATGACGAAGATCGCCTGATCAAGAAATCCGATGGCAGTTGGTCGAATTTCGCCGCTAATATCGCTTATCACCATGACAAGCTGCAGCGGGGTTTCGATCTGCTGATCGATGTTATGGGGGCGGATCATGTCGGCCATGTGAAACGGAGGAAGGCGGCGGTCTCAGCGCTGTCCGAAGGGCAGGTGCCGCTTGATGTCATACCGACGCAGCTGGTGAAGCTCTTCAAAGACGGGCAGGAGTTCAAAATGTCCAAACGGGCAGGGACCTTCGCGAGCCCGCGCGATGTGGTGGATCAGGTCGGACGGGACGTGACGCGGTTTGTGATGCTTACGCGCAAGCACGACACAACACTCGATTTCGATGTCGACAAGGTGATGGAGCAGAGCCGGGAAAACCCGGTGTTTTATGTGCAATACGCGCACGCCCGGGGGGTGTCTGTTCTGCGCAAGGCAGGCGAAGCAGGTATCCCGGTGGATGACGAAACCCTGCAATCCGCAGATCTGAGCCAGCTGGATCATGAGGCCGAACTGGGGCTGGCCGCCAAGCTTGCCGAGTGGCCGCGTCTGGTGGAAACGGCGGCGCGCCGCAATGAGCCGCACCGCGTGGCGATTTATCTTAACGAGCTGGCGGGCACCTTCCATGCGCTCTGGAACAAGGGCCATGATGTGCCGTCCTTGCGGTTCGTGCAGGATGACCCAAAAGTCACAACGGCGAAAATCGCGCTGGCACGCGCCACGAGCGTTGTAATTGCAGCCGGTCTTGGTATTCTTGGTGTCACACCGGCGCAGGAAATGCGGTAAGAAAATCGCGACCTTCGCCAGAGCAGGCAAGCATCAGACAGACCATTGGGGCATCGTATCCCGGTGGCAGCGAGGCGAAGATGGCGGACATTGAATTCTCCCATGGAATGGGGGCTTACGGGCGTGATTCCGAAAGCCAGCAGGGTGACGATGTGGCACCCAACTCTTTGACGATGATGACAAATGTTGCAGGCGCGGTTGTGTCGCTGGCCCTGATCGCGGGCATCGGGGTCTGGGGCTACAAGCTGATGGTGCGCGATGTATCGGGCATCCCCGTGGTCCGCGCGGCGGAGGGCGAGATGCGCATCCGGCCCGAAAACCCGGGTGGTCAATTGGCGCGGCATCAGGGGCTGGCGGTCAATGCCGTTGCCGCCGAGGGCGAAGCGGCAGGGCCGGTCGATCAGGTTGTCCTTGCCCCGAAAGACACGGAACTGGCACCAGAAGATCAGCCGATTGCCGCGGCTGAGGTGGCGCCGGTGACCCAGCCCGAACCACTGGCACCCGCCGCGGAAACCATTGGGGGCGCAAAACGCGTGCCCGCAAAGAGCGGAAACTCGGTTGCCGACAACCTGCAAAGTGGTGCGATCGATGCGGTGGTTGCTGAGTTGACGGCGGGCGTTACCCCGCTGGCGACGCCGGAGGTATCCGCGTCTGACGAGACTTCGCCGCTATCAGAGACATCTGCGGATCCGGCCGATGAGGCAGGGACGGTCGCGGAGCTTGAACCCACCCCACCCCAAAAGGTCGTCAAACGCCCCCGGTTGCGCCCCGCGAATGCCGCGACGCTGCAGGCTGCATCTTTTGTGGCCGACACGCCGACCTCGGAAGTTGACGCGGCGGCGATCCCTGCCGGGACACGTCTGGCGCAGCTCGGAGCCTTTGACAGCGCCGATGTGGCACGGGCCGAATGGTCGCGGCTGGATGCGCGCTTTGGCGACTATCTGCAGGACAAATCCCGCGTGGTGCAAAAGGCGCAATCGGGCGGACGCACCTTCTACCGCCTGCGGGCCATGGGGTTTGTCGATCTGGCGGACGCGCGCCGGTTCTGCTCCGCTTTCAAGGCCGAAGGCGTCGACTGTATTCCCGTCGCCGTGAAATGACGCGGTTTGGCGCAACGATCCTTGATGCGGATGGCCTGAGCCTGACGGCTGAGGAAAAAGCGTTTTTTCGCACCGCCAATCCCTTCGGGTTCATCCTCTTTGCACGCAATATCGACAGCCCTGATCAGGTACGCCGTCTGTGTGCTGAGATGCGCGAGGCGGTGGGGCGGGATGCGCCGATCACCATCGATCAGGAAGGCGGACGGGTGCAGCGGCTGCGGGGCCCGGTCTGGACAGAATGGACGCCGCCCTTGGATTTTGTGGCCCAGGCAGGGGCTGATGCGGCCCAAGCGATGTATCTGCGCTACCGGCTGATTGCGGCGGAGCTCAAAGCGGTCGGGATCGACAGCAATTGTGCGCCCATGGTGGATCTAGCAGGACCTGCGACACATGAATTTCTGCGCAACCGGTGTTACGGGTCTGACCCGTCCACGGTCGCCGGTTTGGGCCGCGCGGTGGCAAATGGCCTGCTGGACGGTGGGGTGTTGCCGGTTCTCAAACACATACCGGGGCATGGTCGCGCCACGCTCGACAGCCATTATGATCTGCCGCAGGTGGGCGCAGACCACACTGCGCTGAGTGCCGAAGATTTTGCACCTTTCGCGGCGCTGACGGATCTGCCGATGGGTATGACCGCGCATCTGGTCTATGAGGCGCTCGATGACCGCCCCGCAACCCTGTCGCCCAAGGTCATGCAAATCATCCGCGAAGAGGTCGGTTTCGACAATCTGATTATGACAGATGACATTAGTATGAAAGCGCTCAAAGGCAGCCTGACCGAGATCACGCAGGGCGCGCTTGCCGCAGGATGTGACGTGGTGCTGCATTGCAACGCGCCGCTGGCTGATCGGCGCGCGGTGGCCGAAGCTGCCGGAGAGATGACGCAAGCCGCCCAAACCCGCGCGGAACGCGCATTGGCGGCGCGTAAAACCCCTGACGATATTGACATTAACGCCCTGCGCGCGCAGCTTGAGACGCTGTTAAACGGGGCGTGAAAATCGTTATGGTGCATGGCTGAAGACCCCTTTGAAGAAGATACGATATCCGTCGCGGACCGGCTGGCTGCCGAAGCGCTGATCATCGATGTCGATGGGTTTGAGGGCCCGCTTGACCTGCTGCTGACATTGAGCCGGACGCAGAAGGTGGATTTGCGCAAAATCTCCGTGCTGGCGCTGGCCAAACAATATCTGGCCTTCGTGGAACGCGCCAAGGCGCTGCGGCTGGAACTGGCGGCGGATTATCTGGTGATGGCAGCCTGGCTGGCGTTCTTGAAATCGCGCCTGTTGCTGCCCCCCGACCCGGCCGAAGAGGGCCCCTCTGGCGAAGAACTGGCCGCCCATCTGGCGTTCCAGCTTGAGCGGTTGCAGGCGATGCGCGATGCCGCCGCCCGGCTGATGGGGCGCGACCGACTGGGCCGCGATTTCTTTGCGCGCGGTCAGACGCATGAGGTGACGCGTACCCGCAAGATACAATATACCGCCACGCTGCTGGACCTGATGCAGGGCTATGCGCGCATTCGCACGCGTGACGATTTCCGCCCCTTCGTGATGGACCGCGATGCCGTGTTCACGATGGAACAGGCGCTGGAACGGATGCGCGGGCTGATGGGCTTTGCCGGCGACTGGACGGATATTTCCAGCTACCTCCCGGAAGGCTGGGAGCTGGACCCGGTGCGCCGCCGGTCAGCCACGGCCGCGACCTTTGCGGCCTCGCTGGAGCTTGTTAAAGAGGGCCATCTGGAAATCCGCCAATCAGAGACATTCGCGCCCATTCAGCTGCGCAAAAGGGACAGCCCACAGTGACCGACGACGCCCCGCAAGAGACCGAAGAAAGCCTGTTTGAAGCGCCTCCGATGGGCGAACAGGAGCGCATGGTCGAGGCCATTCTCTTTGCCACGGCAGAGCCGATTTCCTTACGCGAATTGGCCGCGCGGATGCCGCATGGGTCTGATCCGGCAGAAGCGCTGGTGCATTTGCGCAAACGCTATGAGGGGCGCGGCGTAAACCTGTGCAAGATCGGCGATGCCTGGGCAATGCGCACCGCACCCGATCTGGGGTTTTTGATGCAGCGCGAAACGGTCGAGACGCGCAAGTTGTCGCGTGCCGCCATCGAAACCCTTGCCATCATCGCCTATCATCAGCCGGTGACGCGCGCCGAGATCGAAGAGATCCGGGGTGTTTCCGTCAGCCGTGGTACCGTGGATCAGTTGCTGGAAATGGAATGGATCCGGTTCGGGCGCCGCAAGATGACACCGGGGCGGCCCGTAACCTTTGTGGTGACGCAGGAGTTCCTGGATCACTTTGGTCTGGAAAATGCGCGTGATCTGCCGGGCCTGAAAGAGCTGCGGGCTGCGGGCCTCCTGGAAAATCGTCCGCCGCCCGGTGCGGGTTTGCCCGGTCCTGAGGAGGAGGGGGAAGACGAAAGCGCCGAAGGACAGAGCGAGCTTTTCGAGGATTAACCGGCTTTGCTCTGAAAATTGCCGCAATTGGTGCTATAGTATACGCGAGGCAAAGATCCAAAGGGCGAGATAATGGATAGAATTCTGAACATGATCCTGCGCCAGCTGACGCGGCGTTTGGTCAACAAGGGCATCAATATGGGGATCAACAAGGCCGCATCCATGGGACGCGGGAAAAACCCCCAAACCGATATGGTGGATGAACCGGCCAGCCCGGAACAGCGCCAGCAGAACAAACGCGCCGCCCATCAGACACGCCGCGCGGCCAAGATGATGGGCCGCATCACCCGCATGTAAGGGCTGTCGTTCAGGCGGAGCGAAAATGCTTGCTCAGCTTCAGCCCCTGGCCCTGGTAGTTGGATGCAATCCCTGCGCCATAAAGCTGTGTGGGCACCTCGGCCATCCGTTCATACACAAGTCGGCCCACGACCTGACCGTGTTCCAGCACGAAAGGCGCCTCATGACAGCGCACTTCCAGCACGCCCCGTGATCCGGCACCTCCCGCGGCATCATGCCCGAAACCGGGGTCGAAAAAGCCTGCATAATGCACGCGGAATTCCCCCACCATGGCCAGAAACGGCGCCATTTCGGCGGCATATTCGGGTGGGATCGTCACCGCCTCGCGGCTGACAAGGATGTAGAAGGCGCCGGGGTCCAGAATGATCTGCCCGTTGCTGCTGTGCACTTCTTCCCAGTATTCCGCAGGCGCGTAGTGGTCGATGCGATCGAGATCGATGACACCGGTGTGCGGTTTGGCCCGGTACCCCACAAGGGTCGTGTCGGGCAGGCGCAGATCGACGGAGAAACCCAAGCCATCGTCAATCACCGCTGTACCGTCGACCAGTGGCGTCTCTGCGTGCAGCGCACGCAAGGCGTCGTCCCCCAGCACCGCCTGACCGTCGCCAAAGCGGATCTGGTTCAACCGCATGCCGGGCCGAACCAGGACCGAGAAAGACCGCGGGCAAATCTCTGCATAAAGCGGGCCGCAATAGCCTGGGGCCACGCGATCAAATTCCGTGCCCCCATCGGTGATGGTACGGGTCAACAGATCGAGCCGCCCGGTGGAGCTTTTGGCATTGGCGACCGCCTGGATGTCTTCTGGCAGTGCCAGTGATTCCATCAGCGGCACCACATAGACGCAGCCTTTTTCCAGCACGGCACCGTCCGAGAGATCGACGCTGTGCATCTCGAATTCTTTCAGGCGGTCGGAAACGCGGTTGCCGAGGCCTGCGAGAAAGGAGGCGCGCACCCGGTAGGCCGTTGTGCCCAGGCGCAGATCAAGGCTGGCAGGCTGGATCTGCGCGTCAATGATCGGGCGTGTCGATGCGATCTGACTGTCGTCGATCATCTGGCTGATCTGTTGGTTCGGTAGCACACCACTCATATCGTCTCTCCTGAATGCGCAAAGGCCCGCGCGGGGCGCGCGCGGGCACTTGGCATATGTCGGATAGTGGTCGGGCTAGCAGGACTCGAACCTGCGACCTTCCGTCCCCCAGACGGACGCGCTACCAGGCTGCGCCATAGCCCGACATGAGCCGCTTCATACCCGATCTGAGGGCCGAGACAAGAGGGAAGTGCCATCTGTCAGTCTTTGTGGGTGTCTTTGCGCGGGTTCGCCATGCTGGCCCGCAGCCGGATCAGTTGCGCGAGCAACGGCTTGGCGGCATCGCGGTCCTTGGCGGCCAGCGATTTCGCCCGTGCCACGGCAGAGAGCGCCGAAGGCGCGGCTGGAAGATCCGCCTCCACCGGGAGATCCGGCAGGTCGATGACGCGCGGTTTCAGCTGCGCCGGTTCTGCCGGAGCGGCGTCTTCTGCTGCAGGCTCTGGCGCGGGCTGCTCAGCAGTGGCATCATCCCCTGCCGCGACCTCTGGTTCCGCGGTTTCCGGTTCAGGTTGGACGGCTGGGGCGGCATCTTCTGGCGGCGTTTCTGGGGTCGCTTCTGCTTGCGCCGGCGCATCCGGTTCCGCGAGCGGTCGACGAATGAAGCTGGGCAGCGCCGCCGCGTCAACCTCCTCGGCATCGCCGGTTTCTTCCTCGGGTGCCGGGTCCTCGGGCGCGGGCTCTGGTTCCACAACCTCTGCCGCCTCCGGGCTGGCTTCTACTGGCTCCGGTTCCGGATCGCTGATCGATTCTGGTTCTGGAACAGGAGCGATTGGGGCAGTTTCTTCTTCGGTTTCAGGTTCAGGTGTTTCGCGTGCTTCTTCGGGGAGCGGGTCAGGCTCGGGCGGTGTCTCCGCAGCCGCCGGGGGGGCCGGTTCAGGCGTTCCATCGGGCTCCGGACGCGCTTCCGGCGCCGGATCGGGCTCAGAAACGGGCGCGGGTTCCGCCTCGGGCGCGACCTCAGCTTCGTCCGCCTCAGCGTCGTCAGAGAGCAAAGCCTCTATTTCCGGCGCTGGCGCACTCGCGTCATCGACGTCCTCTTCCGCCTCGACAGAAGAGGCCTCGGCCTGAAGCATTTCGCCCGTGTCATCGGGGGTATCATCGACCGCGACTGTTTCAGGCTCCGGTTCGGCGGCAGCCTTTGGCGCCTCCGAAGCTGTGCTGCCCTCGATGACGGCCATGGTCAGGTCATCAAGCGCCTGCGACTGATCCGCGACATGGCTCATCCCCTGTTCGCGCAGGATCTTTTGCACGCCCTTGATGGTCAGACCGTCATCGTGCAACAGCTTCTTGATCCCGCCCAACAGCAGCATATCCGCCGGTCGGTAGTAACGGCGGCCCCCTGCGCGTTTGATGGGTTTTACCTGGGTGAATTTGCTTTCCCAAAAGCGCAGCACATGCGCCTGCACGCCCAGCCAGTCGGCGACTTCCGAGATTGTGCGAAAAGCATCGGGCGATTTGGCCATCAGATCAGGACTTGTTCCCGTCTGCCACGCGATCTTTCATCAGATGAGAGGGGCGAAATGTCAGCACCCGCCGGGGATTGATCGGAACCTCTTCGCCGGTCTTGGGGTTGCGACCGATGCGGGCCGATTTGTCACGGACCGAAAAAGTGCCAAAGGAAGAGATCTTGACCTGCTCACCTTTGACCAGCGCTTCGGAGAGATGTTCCAGCACGGATTCAACCAGTTGCGCGCTTTCATTGCGAGATAATCCGACCTCGCGAAACACTGCTTCACTCAGATCCATACGCGTCAAAGTCTTTTCCGACATGGTTGTCCCCCCGTTGATTTTCAGCAACCATAGGGGAGAGGGATTTTCAGAGTCAATATCAATGGCTTGGCGGATGCAGTTTGGGCAAAATTAGTCCCTTACCAGCGCAGAACAACCGCCCCCCAGGCCAGTCCGCCGCCAATTGCCTCGGTGACAATCAGATCACCTGCCTTGATTTGGCCACGTGAACGGCCCACGGAGAGCGCCAGGGGAATCGATGCCGCAGAGGTATTGCCGTGATCCTGCACGGTCACCACGACATTTTCCATCGGCAGGCCCAGCTTTTTCGCCGTGCCCTGGATGATGCGGATGTTGGCCTGATGCGGCACGATCCAGTCCACATCCTGCGGCGCAACCCCGGCACGTTCCATGGCCTTGGTTGCGGTGGAGGCGAGCTTTTCAACGGCGTGGCGGAAAACCTGATTGCCTTGCATGCGCAGATAGCCGGTGGTGCCGGTCGACACGCCGCCATCCACATAAAGCAGATCCTTATGGCGCCCGTCGGAATTCAGATCGGTTGAGAGGATGCCACGATCCTCCGGGCCGCCTGTGCCGTCCTGCGCCTCCAGGATCAATGCGCCCGCGCCATCGCCGAAAAGCACGCAGGTTGAACGATCCGTCCAGTCCATGATGCGGCTGAAGGTCTCCGCACCAATGATCAGAACGCGTTTGGCCTGACCGGAGAGGATCAGCGCATTGGCATTGCTGAGCGCATAGATGAACCCGGCGCAGACGGCCTGGACATCAAAGGCGAACCCCTGATCCATGCCAAGGTCGGCCTGCACCATGGTGGCGGCCGAGGGAAAGGTCAGATCCGCGGTGGAGGTGGCCACGATGATCGCGTCAATATCCGCCGCCGTCAGGCCCGCGTCCTTGAGCGCGGCCCGCGCCGCAGCGCTGGCCATCGACGAGGTGGTCTCCCCTTCGGCGGCAAAATGACGGCGCTCGATGCCGGAGCGGGCGCGGATCCATTCGTCATTGGTGTCGAGTGTCGCCTCGAACTCCGCGTTTGGCACAACGCGTTCCGGCAGATAGTGACCGACACCTTTGACAACGGCACGCAGGGTCATGTTTCGCTCTCCTCTGCGGGCAGGGCGGCGACACGCGCGGCCAATTTGTCCGTGAATTTGATATCGGCCAGTTGCGCGGCCAGCTTGATTGCCGCAGATACGCCTGTAGCATCTGCCGATCCGTGTGATTTCACAACCGTGCCGTTCAGGCCCAGAAAAACGCCGCCGTTCACCCGGCGCGGATCGATCTTCTTTTTCAGACGATTCAGCGAGGTATAGGCCAGCAGCGAGGCCAGCCGCGACAGCGGCGAGAACTTGAAGGCCTCGCGCAGGCGGTCGCCGATCAGGCTCGCGGTGCCTTCGCCGGTCTTGATGGCCACATTGCCGGTAAAGCCATCGGTCACGACCACATCGCAGATGTCGCCGGAGATATCGCCGCCTTCGACAAAGCCGACAAATTCGAAACCGGCCACATCGCGCTGATCGCGAATCAGGTCATAGGCTTCCTTGAGTTCGGTGCGGCCTTTGTGCTCTTCGGTGCCGACGTTCAGCAAACCGACACGCGGGCGCGGTAAATCCAGACCGTTGCGAGCATAAGACATCCCCATTAGCGCATAGCGCAGCAGATCATCCGCATCCGCCTTCACATCGGCGCCGACGTCCAGCATCACATTGAAGCCCTGCGGGTTTGAAGAGGGGTAAAGCACCGCGATGGCCGGGCGATTGACGCCCGGCAGCTTGCGCAGGCGGATCATCGACAGCGCCATCAGCGCGCCGGTGTTGCCGCAGGAAACCGCCACAGTGGCAGAGCCTTCGCGCACCGCCTCGATGGCCGACCACATGGACGTGTCCTTGCCGTTGCGCACGACCTGGCTGGGCTTGTCATCCATCGTCACCACGTCCGAGGCGTCGCGAATTTCCACCCGGCCTTCGAGCGCGCGTTTGCGGTCCACCAGGCCGGAGAGTTCCGATTTGGGGCCGTGCAGGATGAATTGGATGTCAGAATTCTTGCGGGCGGACACGTCACACCCTGCAATCACAGCGGCGGGGCCTTCATCCCCGCCCATCGCATCTACGGATATTGTGATGCGTCTGGCCTTCGCGTGTGCCTGATCGGTCTGCGCCGTCATAGTGCGACTGCCCCCAAAACCTCTGCCCTTTATTGTTTAAGGGAAAGGTTTAGGCCGCGTCGTCTTCCAGATCAATCTCTTCTGTGAGTGCCACGACTTCTTTGTCGTCATAATGGCCACAGGCAGCACAGACGTGGTGCGGGCGTTTCAGCTCGCCGCAGTTGGTGCATTCGTTGGGGTTTGCCGCGACCAGCGCGTCATGCGCGCGGCGATTGTTGCGGCGCGATTTGGAGACTTTGTTCTGTTGAACAGCCATTGTCTTGGGCCTTTTGTCATTCGGGGCCGGGCGCATCAGGACGCGGGGCCGAGTTTCAATTCTATTCCCATCAGCCGGGTGTGACGTGCGTTTAGGCCCAAGCCCACGCCTTGTCCAACCCTAATTGGGTGAGCGGCGCAAAATACTCAGAAAAATCCGCAGTGCAAGGCGTTTTTTGGCGCGATCAACGGCAATGTGATCCAACCGCGTCAGCCCTTGTCCTTATCAGGATCGGACAATTGATCCTTCAGCGACGCCAACCCGGCAAAAGGGCGGGCATCCTCATCCCGCATCGGTGCGATGCCGGGTTCGGAATAGACCATTTCGCCCAGCTCCGCGCCGTCACTGCGCGGATAGAGCGGCAGGGCGAGCACCAGCGCTTCGATCATCACCTGCTCGGGATCGATCCAATAACCCAGAGGCTCGCAGGTATCATCCTCGGGCATCTCAACCTCCGGCGCGTCCTCTTCGACATAATCGCTGAGATAGCGGCGGGTGACCGGGACATCGATCCGCGTGGTCACCGGCTCCAACGTCACGCTGCAGGGCTGGATCACCGTCGCGCCCAGTTTTGCAGAAAGATGCCAGTCAGAGCGCCCCTGCGCCGTCACGTCACCGGCAAAGGACAATTTGCGCAGGCCCAGCAGGTCCAGTTCCGCCGCAATGGCTTTCAACGCCTCGGCCTCAGGGCGCAGCGCAAAGGCGGTTGCGCTGTTTTGATTGAGGTCGGCCACGCGCAGGGCGCCGGGGCTGGGAGGGGTTTGCTTGGACATCTGATGCTTTCGTTTCTTGAACCATGTGCAGTGCATGGTGTAAGCGGGATAAAAGCCACGAAGCACAAGGGCAAGAGGGCAGCGGTTATGGGTACGGTGAATTCGGTAAAAGGCAGGAGCCTCAGGGGCGCGCGCTGGGGTGCAGCGGTGCTATTGTGTCTGACGCTCGCGGCCTGTGACGGGCGCTACCGCGATCACGGCTATGTGCCGCCGCCCGAGGATCTGGAACAGATCGTTGTGGGCATCGATACCCGCGCGAGTGTCGAGGAAACGCTGGGCTCTGCCTCCTCGCGGTCGGTTACCGACGAAGGCAACATCTATTTCGTGCGGAGCCGGGTGCGCACCTTTGCCATGCTGGCCCCGGAAGTCGTTGAGCGCGAGGTCGTTGCCATCAGTTTCGATTCCGGTGGCATTGTCTCCAATGTTGAAAGTTTCGGGTTGGAAAAAGGTCAGGTCGTGCCGCTGGCGCGCCGGGTGACCAGTTCCAGCGTTAAGGATAAATCCTTCTTGCGGCAGCTGCTGGGCAACATCGGACGCTTCACACCTGGCGGCGGTGATCTGGACTTCTGACCTGTCATGCTGCCGTCAGAAACGGTGGTATAGAAGGGCTGCGACCCCGTCGAGCGGGCAGAAGGAGCCAGGATCATGGTGAGAAAACCACGCTACGCAGCACGCCTTGCAACGGACCCGGATGACATTCTGACAGCACAGGAATTGCGGGCACGCTGTTTCGGGCTGGACTGTGCCCGCGACGCGGACGGCTTTGACGCGCGCTGCGCCCATATCCTGGTGGAAGATGCCCAGAGCGGCGCGCTGGTCTGCACCTTTCGGATACTGGATCTGACGGGCGCGGATGTGGGTGCCAGCTATTCCGCGCAATACTATGAGCTTTCCGCGCTGGAAGCCTTCGAAGGGCGGATGGTGGAAATGGGCCGCTTCTGCATTGATCCCGATGTGAAGGATCCCGATATCCTGCGCGTCGCCTGGGCGGCGATGACCGCCTATGTGGATGATTACGACGTCAAACTGCTCTTTGGCTGTTCGTCTTTTGTGGGTACGGAAACGGCGAATTACCTTGACGCCTTTGCCATGCTGAAAGCGCGGCACCTGGCCCCCAAGCGATGGTTGCCGCGGGTCAAGGCGCCGGATGTCTTTCGGTTTGCCGCTAGGCTGCGCCGCAAACCGGACCTGAAAAAGGCGATGGCGCATATGCCCCCCTTGCTGCGTACCTATCTGATGATGGGCGGCTGGGTCAGTGATCACGCTGTGGTGGACCGGCAGATGAATACGTTACATGTGTTCACTGGGGTGGAGATCGGCGCGATCCCTGCCGCACGCAAGCGGTTGTTGCGCGCGCTTGCATGACTTTTATGCCTCCGGCGGGGATATTTGGGGCCAGAAGAAACGAGATGCGTTGACGCTTGTCGCAATGCGGCATAGCTGCGGCGCATGGCACGTGTTCCTTTACTCCAACTGAATGAAATATCGCTGACCTTTGGCGGCGATCCGGTGTTCGAAGACCTCAGCCTTGTGGTGCAGCCCGGGGATCGGGTGGCGCTGGTCGGGCGCAACGGGTCCGGCAAATCCACCTTGATGAAGGTCATGGCCGGTCTGGTGGAGCCGGACAGCGGCGAGGTGGTGCCGGGGCCGGGGGTGTCGGTCGGCTATATGGAGCAGGACCCGGACCTGAGTGGTTTTGAAACGCTGGGAGATTTCGCTGCTCACGGGTTGGAACCATCAGAGATGTATCTGGTCGAACGTGCGGGCGAGGGGCTGAAGTTTGACCCCGCGCGCCCGGTGGAGACCGCCAGTGGCGGGGAACGGCGGCGCGCGGCGCTGGCACGTCTGATGGCTGGTAGCCCCGATCTGATGTTGCTGGACGAGCCCACCAACCACCTGGACATCGAGGCCATTGCCTGGCTCGAAGAGGAGCTGAAACAGAGCCGCAAGGGCTATATCATCATCAGCCACGACCGGGCGTTCCTGCGGGCGCTGACACGTGCGACGCTCTGGGTGGATCGCGGCGCGGTGCGGCGGCAGGAAAAGGGATTTGCCGATTTCGAGGCCTGGCGCGACCAGGTCTGGGCGGAGGAAGACAGCCAGCGGCACAAGCTCAACCGCAAGATCAAGGCGGAGGCCCGCTGGGCGGTCGAGGGGATTTCGGCGCGGCGCAAGCGCAATCAGGGGCGCGTGCGGGCCTTGCAGGATTTGCGCGCTGAGCGCAGCGCTCAGATCAACCGGCAGGGCACAGCGGCAATGGCGCTGGATGCGGGGCCAAAATCCGGGCGCAAGGTTATCGAGGCCATGGGCATTTCCAAAACCTTTGGTGAGAAATCCATTCTCAAGCCGTTTTCCCTGACCGTGCAGCGCGGCGACCGGATTGCGCTGGTGGGGCCGAACGGCGTGGGCAAGACGACGCTTTTGAACATGCTCATTGGTCGCGAAGCACCGGATGCGGGCACGGTCAAGCTGGGCACCAACCTGGAACTGGCGCTTTTCGATCAGGCGCGCGCGCAGCTGGATCCAGAGATGAGCCTTTGGGACAGCCTGACCGGCGATCCCGATATGCGCGTCTCCGGCAAGGCGGATCAGGTGATGGTGCGCGGCACGCCCAAACATGTGGTGGGCTATCTCAAAGAATTTCTCTTTGACGAGGCACAGGCGCGGGCCCCCGTGCGCGCCTTGTCGGGCGGTGAAAAGGCGCGTCTGCTGCTGGCCAAGATCATGGCGCGGCCCAGCAACCTGCTGGTGCTTGACGAACCGACCAATGATCTCGATGTGGAAACGCTGGACCTGATACAGGAATTGCTGGGGACTTATGACGGCACGGTTTTGCTGGTCAGCCACGACCGGGATTTTCTAGACCGGGTGGCCGCGACAACCATCGCGATGGAAGGTGACGGTCGGGCGACGGTTTATGCCGGTGGGTGGAGCGATTACATCCGTCAGCGCGGTCAGGATGATTTTGCCGGTAGTGTGACCAAGCAGAAATCCTCCGGTGGGGCGGGGAGGCCCAAAACCGCCCAGACATCCGGCCTGAGTTTCACCGAAAAGCACCGGCTTGACGCGCTGCCTGCGGAGATTGAGCGTTTGGAGGCCGAGATTGCCAAACTGGAAGAGCTGTTGAGCGATCCAGGCCTCTTCACCGATCATCCGGTGAAATTTCAAAAAGCGACGGACGCGCTGGTGGCGCGGCATGAATTGCTCAGCGCGGCGGAAGAGGAATGGCTGGCGCTGGAGGAGAAATCCTCCGCCTGAATTCAGCGCATACGCAATGCACCGTCGATGCGGATCACCTCGCCATTCAGATATCCGCATTCGACGATAAATCCGGCAAGGCGCCCATATTCCGCAGGATCGCCAAGCCGGGGCGGGCAGGGGACGTCGGCGGCGAGTTGCGCCTGCACCTCTTCCCCCAACCCCGCGAGCATCGGCGTCATGAAAATGCCTGGTGCGATGGTCATTACGCGGATGCCGGTCTTGGCCAGATCCCGCGCCATCGGCAGGCAGAGCCCGACCACACCGCCCTTTGACGCCGCATAGGCGGTTTGCCCTTTCTGACCATCGAAGGCCGCGATGGAGGCGGTATTGATGATGACACCGCGCGCGCCATCCGGGGCGGTGTCGTTGGTCTGCATCGCCTCTGCAGCAAGCCGCGCGACGTTGAATGTGCCCACCAGATTGATGTCGATGGTGCGCTGAAACGCGTCCAGCGGATGCGGCCCTTCACGGCCCACGGTCTTGATGGCATCCGCGATGCCCGCGCAGTTGACCGCGGCGCTGATCCCGCCCATCCGCTCCTTGGCCAGCGCAATGGCCGCCTGTACCGATGCTTCATCCGTGACGTCGGTTTGCGCGAAATGGCCGCCGATCTCCTCGGCGACCTGCGCGCCGCGCGTCGCATCCCGGTCAAGCAGCGTCACCTGTGCGCCCTGCGCTGCGAAATGCCGCGCTGTGGCCTCGCCCAGACCGGAAGCGCCCCCGGTGATGATCGCAGCTGTCTCCTTGAGGTGCATCGCGCTCTCCTTGATCTGAACGTATGTTCATTTAATCATGGCGGGTATGAGCTGTCTAGATGCCGTGCATCAGCCCTCTGTCCAGACGGGCGATGGGGGCAAAGAACCTGCTCATCGGCGGCCACCAGACCCAGGTGCCCCCCAGCCGGTGGGCCCGCGCGCCCGTGCCCAGCTTGAAACGTGCCAGTCCCTGGCCCTCTTCGGTATCGATCAGGCCCAGCTCAAGGTCGTCGATCCCTTTCTTCTGCGCCCAGCAGATCACCTCCCACATCAGCAGCGTATGCGCGGATGCAATGCGGCCCGAGGGACGCGCATGGCCAATGTGATAAGTGGCTGTCGTTCCGTGTCGCAGGATCAGCATGGCGGCCACCGGTTCGCGGCCCCAAAAGGCGGTGAAGAGCTTGGATTGGCTGGGGTTTTCGCGCCCGTAGGCGAGCGTCAAAGCCGTAGGCCAACTGCGATACCGACGCTGACTTTGCTGCAAGGCATCGGCTTGCAGCAGCCAATGCGCTTGATCATCCGGCATGTTCTGCCGCTTCACCCGCAGGTCCTGGTTTTGTGCGTGTCGTAGCCGGTTGCGCCATTTCTGATGCAGGTTCGCCTTCAGCGTTCCAAGATCGGGCCGCAGATCCAGCCGGGCGACCGTATTAGGGCTGACCAGCGGCAGCGCGCCGATCCTGTCCAGCGGCAGGGGCATCTCCGGCGACAGGATGACCGGCCCCCTCGACCCCAGGCTTTTTGCAGCGGTCAACAGAGCCTCGGGTGATGCGGTTTGCGGTCTGCTGATCATGTGAACCGGCAAGGGGCCAAAGCTGCGGTGCACCGCTAGGGTCCCTTCCTCCAGGCGCCGGACGGGTTGGCCCAAGGCGCGCAGCGTTCGTTCAAAGGCATCGCTTTGCTGAAGGGGGATCGGATCGGCGGTGGGGGCGGCATCAAACATGTCAGCCATTAACCGGGTATAAACCTAATTGCCGGTTAATGGGTGACATGAAAAAGACTGTTCAAGGCGTTGCCGCCCCCGCACCCCGCATGACAAAGACCGCCGCATTCCTGATCGCGACCGGCATGTCGATCCCGGTCTTCGCGATCCTGTCGCTGGTGGAGTGGCTCTGGTTCTAGGCCAGCTGCACCAAGGCATGCCGCTTCTTGCCCGCGCTGAGTTTGATTGGGCTTGAAAGCGCACCTGCGTCGATCATCAGCCCGGCATTGGTCAGCGGCTGATCATCCAGACGCGCGCCGTTTTCCGCAATCAGGCGCTTGGCCTCCTTGCCCGAGCCTGCAAGGCCTGACTTCACGATCAGCTGCACGATGGAAATACCATCACCGAGGTCTGACGCGCTTAGTGTCAACGTGGGCAGATCGTCACCGACCCCGCCCTTTTCAAATACCTCCCGCGCCGTTGCTTCAGCCGCCGCTGCGGCATCAGCCCCGTGCAAAAGCGTCGTGACCTCCCCCGCCAGCCGCGCCTTGGCCTCGTTGATCTCGGCCCCCTGCAGCGCGCCCAGCCGATCACATTCGTCGACCGGCAGTTCGGTGAAAAGCTTGAGGAATTTGCCGACATCGGCATCCGCCACATTGCGCCACCACTGCCAGAATTGATAAGATGACATCATGTCTTCGTTCAGCCAGACAGCGCCTTCGGCAGATTTGCCCATCTTCTTGCCATCCGCGCGCGTGACCAGCGGCGTGGTCAACCCGTAAGCGTCCTCGCCGTCAACACGCCGGATCAGATCAGCGCCGGAAACGATGTTGCCCCATTGATCGGAGCCCCCCATCTGCAACCGGCAATCGTAGCGGCGATGCAGTTCCAGATAATCATAGGATTGCAGCAACATGTAGTTGAATTCGATGAAGGACAGCGCCTGTTCGCGGTCCAGCCGCGACTTCACACTCTCAAACGCGAGCAGCCGGTTGATCGTAAAATGCCGCCCGATGTCGCGCAGGAAATCGATGTATTTCAATTGGTCAAGCCATTCGGCGTTGTTGACCAACGGTGAATCCAGCGGCCCGTCGCCATAAGAGATATAGCGTGAGAAGACCTTGCGGATGCCTTCGGCGTTCGCATTGATCTGATCGACCGAGAGGATCTTGCGCATCTCGTCCTTGCCCGAGGGGTCGCCGACCTTGGTGGTGCCGCCACCCATCAGGGTGATCGGCCGGTGCCCGGTCTTTTGCAGCCAGCGCAGCAGCATGATCTGCACAAGATTGCCGATGTGCAGGCTGGTCGCGGTCAGATCGAAGCCGATGTAGCCGGTCACGACACCCTTCACCATCCGCTCGTCCAGTTCCTGCAGATTGGTGCAGTCGGCGATGAAGCCGCGGCTGCTGAGTTCGTTCAGGAAATCCGATTTGGGGTGGTAGGTCATCTTGCTTGCTCTCGGCTTGAATTGCGCCCACTCTATAGGCGGTGAGCAGACAAAGGAAAAGGCTTTGAAAAGGGCCATCGAAAAAACGGGCACCCTCACGGCATTGGGCGCGATGAGCGGCACCTCTCTGGATGGCGTGGACGCGGCCGTGGTGAGGACGGACGGGCACCGGATCGCAGGGTTCGGGCGCACATCCTACCGCGGCTATTCCGCTGAGGAGCAGGCCGTTTTGCGTACCGCATTGGGGCAGTGGTCCGGGGATGTGGTGGAGGCGGCCACCGATGTGGTGGAGCAGGCGCATCTGGCCCTGCTTGAGCCCTATGACGAGGTCGATCTGGTAGGGTTTCACGGCCAGACGCTGGCCCATGCTCCGCGCACAAAGGGCACCTTGCAAGTGGGTGACGGCGCATGGCTGTCCGAAGCGCTCGGGCGTCCGGTGGTCTGGGATTTCCGCACCGCAGACGTGGAACTTGGGGGCGAGGGCGCGCCGCTGGCCCCGTTTTTCCATTTTGCCTGCGCCAAACACATCCGCGCCACTGATCCCGTGGCCTTTCTGAACCTTGGCGGCGTGGGCAACCTGACCTATGTTGATCCGTCCTTTGAGCGCCCGGAAGAGCCCGGTGCGCTTCTGGCCTTTGACACCGGTCCTGCGAATGCGCCGCTCAATGATCTGCTGCAGGCGCGCCGGGGGCTGGCCTTTGACAAGGGGGGTGAAATTGCCCGGCGCGGCACGGTGGAGCAGGGCGCGCTGGAGCTTTTCCTCGCAGAGCCTTACTTTTCAAAAATACCACCCAAATCTCTGGATCGAAACGATTTTTCGGAGATGATCGCCCTGGTGGCCGAGTTGAATGATGGCGATGCCGCGGCGACGCTAACGGCGATGTGTGCAGCAGGCGTGGCCGAAGGCATGCAGCACTGCCCGCAGCCGCCGGCACAGGTGTTGGTCACGGGCGGTGGGCGCCATAATCCGGTGTTGATGCAAATGCTCGCAGTGTCGCTGGATTGCCCGGTTGCCCCGGTAGAGGACGTGGGGCTGGACGGCGATATGCTGGAAGCGCAGGCCTTCGCCTATCTGGCCGTCCGCGTTGCGCGGGGCCTGCCGACATCCTGTCCCGGCACCACCGGGGTGCGGGCCGCGGTGGGCGGCGGTGTTGTGAGCTGGCCAAAGGCAACGGACATCGCTGTCTGAGCAGGGGAGACGAGCACGGGGCTTCAGCCGCGCGGGATATCGAACCCGTTATCGGCGAGCGTAAACCCGTCGAATTGAAAGCCCGGCGAGACGGTACAGCTGACCAGAGTATAGGCGCCCGTGCTGCGCGCCGCCTGCCAGTGATCTTTGGGCACGATGATCTGCGGCGCACCCTTTGACAAATCGGGGGTCAAGAGATGATCGCGCGCCGGGCCCGCATCCGTGGCGCTCATCGATAAAACCAGCGGTGCGCCTGCATGATAGAGCCAGATTTCGGTGGCATCCACCCGGTGCCAATGGCTGGATTCCCCCGCGGCCAACAAAAAGTAGATGCAGGTGCCGCTGGGACGCCCGTCATTTTCGGCAATCCATGTCTGCCGAAAATGTCCGCCCTCGGGATGCGGCGCGAGGCGCAGACGCGCGATGATCTCTTGTGCTGTCATGGGGGCAGGTTAATCTCAGGGTACCTGAGGGCCAAGAGGCATTCGTCATGAAAGTGATCATCGTTGGGGCCGGCATCATCGGTGCGTTGACCGCCTTTCGGCTGGCGGAACGTGGTGCAGAGGTCACGGTGATTGACGCCGGTCAGCCTGCGGGTGCGGCCTCGGGGGCGTCTTTTGGATGGACCAACGCCAGTTTTCATGCCGATCAGGATCATTTCAACCTGCGTTTGGCGGCGATCGCGGCGCATCGCCGCCTTGGCGCGGATCTGCAAAGCGATGCGATCAGATGGCCGGGGTGCCTGTGCTGGGAAGCACAAGGCGATGCCTTTGATGAACAGCACAAGGCTTTGAAAGCGCTGGGATATGCGGTTTCCGAGGTCTCCGCACAAGCGTTTGCCGAACTGGAGCCGTCGGTCGTTGCCCCATCTCGCGCCTTGCATTTTGCGGATGAAGGAGCGGTGGATCTGGCCCAATTGGCCTCCGAAGCGCTGCAGGCAGGCGCGCGCCATGGTGTTCGTGTACTGGCCGGGCTGTCGGTCACCGCGCTGCAAGAGACATCAGGGCGGATCGCCGGGGTGCAAACACTCGCCGGGGTGCTGACCGCAGACCGGGTCATTGTCGCGGCAGGTGTGGCAACGGAACAGCTGATGGCCGAGGTGGGCGCGCCCGTGCCGATGCTGCGACGGCCGGGATTGATGGTGCGGTCGGAACCCTTGCCGCCCTTGCTGAATCATATTCTGGTCAGCCCGGAGCAGGAACTGCGGCAGACGCCGCAGGGCCATTTGCTAGCGCCCACCTCCGCCTGGCATCAAGGAGACAACAGCGACACCGTGCCAGAGCCGCTGGATGCGCTGGCCAACAGGACTATGGCGCGGGTGCAAGAGATGATCGGACGGCAGGTCGCTTGGGATCAGGTGACGCTTGCGTTTCGACCGGTGCCGCAGGATGGGTTGCCGGTGATCGGGGCCTGCGGGCCGGCGGGGCTTTACGTGACGGTCATGCACTCCGGCGCGACGCTTGCACCCCTGGTTGCTGAACTGGCCGCAGCGGAAGTGATGGAAAGCGCGCTCAGCAATACGCAACTGGCACTGCTGTCGCCCTACCGGCCTGCGCGGTTCACAGGGTAAGTTCGTAGAACGTCAAATACTCCGCCGTGCCGGGCGGCAGTGCAGAATAGGGTCCCCGGTTCTCAAACCCAAGCTTTTCATAGAGCCCGCGCGCAGGCGCGAAGGTCTTGTTGGTGTCGAGCAGGATGCGGCGATACCCATCTGCGCGGGCCTGATCAATCAGGGCCTGCGACAGCTTTTGCCCCGCGCCGGTGCCGCGAGCCGCTTCTGCAACGAAAACGCGTTTTATTTCAGCGTCTTGCTTATTGAGCGGGTGATACATGCCGCAGCCTACGGCGGCGCCATTCAACTCCGCCAGAAGGATAGTTCCATATGGGCGCGCGTGTTTGACCGGCAGGGCGTCCATCAGCGCAGTGTAGACATCCTCTGGATAGAACGCCTCGACCAGCTGCTGCATTTCAGGGCCACAGCTCAGCAGGTGGTCGCGGTAGTCCCAGCACAACTGTTGTACATCCGGCAGGTCGCGCGGCATCTCCGCCGGGCGGATGCGAAGATCCCCCATCACCGCAGGATCGATCGCCCGGCGTATT
Source organism: uncultured Roseobacter sp. (assembly GCF_947499265.1). GTDB lineage: Bacteria > Pseudomonadota > Alphaproteobacteria > Rhodobacterales > Rhodobacteraceae > Roseobacter. The sequence goes on from NZ_CANMNK010000002.1 coordinate 510,344, forward strand.
CGGCTGTCTCGCCGAGGGCTTCTTCGATGCGAATGAGTTGGTTGTATTTGGCCAGCCGGTCCGAGCGGGCCAGTGATCCGGTCTTGATCTGGCCGCAGTTTGTGGCCACCGCCAGATCGGCGATGGTCGCATCCTCGGTTTCGCCGGAGCGATGCGACATCACATTCGTGAAACCGGCGCGATGCGCCATATCAACGGCTTTAAGTGTTTCGGTCAAGCTACCGATCTGATTGACTTTTACCAGCATGGAGTTAGCTGACCTGCGTTCAATACCCATGGCCAGACGCGCCGGATTGGTGACGAAGAGATCGTCCCCCACGAGCTGCACCCGGTCCCCGAGCGCCTGGGTCAAAGCATGCCACCCGTCCCAGTCGTCTTCGGACATGCCGTCCTCGATGGAGATGATCGGATAGTCGTTCACCAGGGCTGTCAGATAAGCCACGTTCTCTTCGGAACTCAGTGTTTTGCCTTCGCCGGCCAGAACGTATTTGCCATCCTTATAGTATTCAGTCGCCGCGCAATCCATCGCCAGATAGATGTCGTCGCCCGGTTTGTACCCGGCCTTTTCGATGGATTTCAAAATAAAATCAAGCGCATCCCGCGTGGAGTTGATGTTGGGCGCAAAGCCCCCTTCGTCGCCGATACCCGTGGAAAGCCCTGCAGCAGAGAGTTCCTTTTTCAAAGTGTGGAACACCTCGGAGCCCATGCGCACCGCTTCGCGGATGTTCTCCGCCGCAACCGGCATGATCATGAATTCCTGAATGTCGATCGGGTTATCCGCATGTTCGCCGCCATTGATGATGTTCATCATCGGCACCGGCAGAACCCGCGCCGAGGTGCCGCCGACATAACGATAGAGCGGTTGCGTGCAGTAATCCGCCGCCGCCTTGGCCGCCGCCATGGAAACGCCAAGGATGGCATTTGCCCCCAGACGCCCTTTGTTGTCGCTGCCATCCAGTTCAATCATGGTTGTGTCGATATCGACCTGTTCGGTCGCATCGATCCCCACCAGCGCCTCGGCGATTTCGCCATTGACCGCCGCGCAGGCTTCCAGCACGCCTTTGCCCATATAGCGCGCCTTGTCACCGTCGCGCCGTTCCACCGCCTCATAGGCGCCCGTGGAGGCACCGGAGGGTACCGCAGCGCGGCCCATGGTGCCGTCTTCGAGGATCACGTCGACCTCCACCGTCGGGTTGCCCCGGCTATCAAGGATTTCGCGGGCGTGGATGTCGATGATGGTGCTCATGTCGGGCTCCTTTGATACCAGTTATGCGCGTCATAACGGGCCGTGGACGTTAAGGAAAGGGTCAGGCGCTGTTAGCGCGAACATTCCCCTCCCGCCAAAGGGTATAGAGCCCCGAGGCCACGATGATGAAGGCGCCTGTCAGGGTCCAGAGGTCCGGGTTTTCGTTAAAGACCGCAATGCCCACGACGAGCGCGAATATGATGCGCGAATAGCGAAAGGGGGTGACGAAACTAACCTCGCCAATGCGCATGGCAGCGACGATGAGATAGTAGGCAACAATGCCGATGAGCAGCGCGATGATCAGGTAAACCCAGTTGGCGGTGCTGACGGTGACCAGCGCGCTGCTGTTGATCCACATCAGCAGTGCCGCAGAGGGGATCAGCACGAGAAACGCCAGGAAGCTAAGTTGCAAGGAGGATGTCTCCCGCGGCACCCGGCGTGTGGCCAGATCGCGGATGCCAAGCCCGACAACCCCCTGCAGGGCAAAGAGCGAGAGCCAGTCGAAAGCCTCCATGCCCGGGCGGATGATCAGCAACACCCCAAAGAACCCCACGATGATCGCCGACCAACGCCGCCAGCCCACCTTTTCCTGCAGAAACAGCGCGGCCCCCAGGGTCACAAAGAGCGGTGTCGCCTGCAGGATGGCCGAGGCCGAAGAGAGCGGCGTGAGCGCGATGGCCGTCACGAATCCAAGCGTGCCGACCAGTTCGCCAAAAGCGCGCAGCGCAATGACGGGTGTCAGCATCGCGCGGGTGAAAAGCGCCTGGCCCTGTAGCACGAGAAGGAGGCCGACAAGCACCGCGCTGCCCAGTCCCAGCATGCCGATGATCTGCCCCACGGGCAGCTCCACGGCGAGGAATTTAATTAGCATGTCCTCGATTGCAAAGCCGAGCATCGCCAGGACCATGAAGGTCGCGCCGCGTAGGTTTTCCATTGACTGCCCTTTGGTAGAAGTGCCTGCCTCCTTTCAGAAATCCAGGCCAGGGTCAATCTGGCGCGGCATCGGGCGACGGGGTGGGGCGGGATGTTTTGATCTGACCGCTGCGGCCTTCTGCGCATCAGCAATCAGGGATCGTAGGTGGGGAAGGTCGCGCGTGGCACGCGCAAGGAAAAAAATGCTGAAATTTGCGATCATTTTGACGGTGCAGAATTCGTGCGCTGTTAACTCTGGGTCGGGCATGCTCAGACAATCGTGTTGGAGTGTTTGTGGTTCGGTTCATTGCGAGGGATGTCATGCAGGTTAACCAGTCGTTGAATGCCTATACTGTGTCCTTGTTTCAAGCTGCCGCCTCAGCGGCCAAGGTCGAACCGTCCGTCGGCCCACCTGGACCAGCAAGCAGTTTTGCGCCCGCCGCGACAACAGAAATGACGGGTATTTATAGTGACCCGCGCATCGGTCCGACACCCGCCGTTGCTTTCTCGGAGACCACGCAGAGGATACTGGATGCGATCCACTCCCTGATCAGCAATGAGTTGAAAACCATCGGAGCGACGTTTCGTCAGATGGTCGAAACGGATCTGGAGTTTGAGCCGGAAGACAGATTGCCGGAGAGTACCAAATACACCGATCTCACAAATGAGCAGATGCGGGGACTGTCTGAGGAGACCCGCGACGCCGGCCTCCTTGAGCTCAAGTTTTCCATTATCTCGGCTCTTGCAACAAAGGACGCCGCCAGCTTGAAGGGCGCGGGTTCTATTCTTTTCGGTGAAAAATACGTCGAAATGAGCACCGAAGAACTGGTGGAGCACCAGATAAACACGCTGGTGGATGGTCAGATCGGAGCCATAAAAAAAGCTATAGAGATGTCGCGCGGGGAGGACTTCACTACGTTCTCCGAGGGGACGCGCGATCCGACAGGTGTGCTCGACTCCATGACCGAAGAGGAAGTGGAAATCCTGCGTAACGATTTGCTGGCGCAACGCAGAGCGGAATACAAACGCGGAGAGCTGGATTTCAACATCAACGTCTTTGCGAGTACCCATGCCGCCAACTATGACAAGATCCACAAGACGCTGAACATGGCCACGGGGGAGACAGTGGTGAATGAGGCGAACACCGTCGTCTTTGACGAGGCCTGGGAGCTGAGCGAGCGCAAGAAAGCCTCCTTCCAGCGCCTGCTCATCGGGGAGGGAGAGTTCTTTGAGGATAATCTGGAGAGATTTGGGGTTTACGCGGAGGAGTACCTGAGGGACATCGCGTCCTGACGAAGCGCTTGCAGATGGCGGAATGGACTGCTGTGGGAGAATTGACGCTGAGAAGGCCGGCCCGGGGCCGTGCGACCGGAGGAGTTCAGCGCTTTTTCAGCGGTACGCCGTAAAGCTCCAACCGGTGGCCGCGCAGCTCATAGCCCAGTTTGCGCGCGATGCGGTCCTGTAGTTCCTCGATTTCGGCATCGACGAATTCGATGACCTCGCCGGAATTCATATCGATCAGGTGATCATGATGATCCCGCTCGGCATCCTCGTAGCGGGCTCGACCGTCGCCGAATTCCAACTTGTCCAGAATGCCCGCCTCTTCGAATAGCTTCACCGTCCGGTAGACGGTCGCAATCGAGATGCCTGCGTCGATGGCAGAGGCACGGGCATAGAGCTCTTCGACATCGGGGTGATCGTCGCTGTCTTCCAGCACCTGGGCAATCACGCGCCGCTGACCCGTCATGCGCAGGCCTTTCGCTTCGCAGCGTTTGATGATGGATTTGCTCATGCCGGTGCCCTTGATTTCTGGCCTGCAGGTTTAACGGTATTTCGCATCAGCATCCAGACGCGTTTTGAAGCTTTCAGTTGACTTCCGGGGCATAAACCCCCATGTGCCATCTCAAGCGATGCCTTCTGCCGCGTGAGCAGTCATGAGCGCCCCGGGAAACACCCGCAAGCGGCGCATCATTCCGAAAGGCGCGCTTTGTGTTCCCAAAATCACGCGTGGGTCCAGACGCTGCGGACAGGTGCAGGCATTTGGCCTCGCTTGCGATCCGTTTTGCGTGTCCCAAGCGGTGCCCGATGCGGCGCAGCAAGAATAATGATGTACCTACATGGTATGCTGGAAAGAATTGAATGAGCGATTTTGACATGATGGATCTGCCACCGAAACTGGTGGCGCGCCTGAATGAAATGGGTATGAAAGATCCGACCCCGATCCAGAAACAGGCGATCCCGCACGCGCTGAACGGGCGGGATGTAATGGGTCTGGCGCAGACCGGCACCGGCAAGACGGCCGCCTTTGGTGTGCCGCTGGTGGCGCAGATGCTGGAACTTGAAGGGCGCCCTGCGCCCAAATCCGTGCGCGGGCTGGTGCTGGCCCCAACGCGCGAATTGGCGACACAGATCAGCGTGAACCTGCGCGGCTTTGCCGAGAAAACGCAGATCAGGGTGGCGATGGTTGTGGGCGGCCAGTCGATCAACAACCAGATCAAGCGGCTGGAGCGGGGGGTTGACCTGCTGGTGGCCACGCCCGGGCGGTTGCTCGACCTGATGGACCGGCGTGCGGTGCGGCTTGACGAGGCGGTGTTCCTGGTGCTCGACGAGGCGGATCAGATGCTGGACATGGGCTTTATCCATGATCTGCGCAAGATCGCGAACGTGATCCCCAAGGACCGCCAGACCATGCTGTTTTCGGCCACGATGCCCAAACAGATGAACGAATTGGCGCAAAGCTATCTGCGCAGCCCCATTCGTGTGGAAGTGTCCCCCCCCGGCAAGGCCGCGGATAAGGTCACGCAGGAAGTACACTTCATCGCGAAATCCGAAAAAGCAGGGCTGCTGATCGAGATGCTGGACAAGCACCGCGACGAACGCGCGCTGGTCTTTGGCCGCACCAAACACGGCTCCGAAAAGCTGATGAAGACGCTGGTGAAGGCGGGTTATGCCGCCGGGTCGATCCATGGCAACAAATCACAGGGCCAGCGGGACCGGGCGATTGCCGCCTTCAAATCCGGGGAGATCAAGGTGCTGGTGGCCACGGATGTGGCGGCGCGTGGCCTCGATATTCCCGATGTGAAACACGTCTACAACTACGACCTGCCGAATGTGCCGGACAACTATGTGCACCGGATCGGCCGCACCGCGCGGGCGGGCAAAGATGGCGCGGCGATTGCCTTTTGCGCCCCTGACGAGATGGGCGAATTGAAGGCCATTCAGAAAACCATGGGCGTTGCGATCCCTGTAGGATCCGGACGGCCCTGGGAAGCGATGGACATTCCCGAAGGCACCAAACCGAAAGGTCGCGGACGGGGTCGGGGACGCGGTGGGCGTCCGCAAGGCGGCGGCGCCAGTACCGGCGGTCAGCAACCGCAGGGCAAGAAACCCGGTGGTGGTCGCAGACGTCGCCGGGGTGGCAAGCCGGGTGGCGGCGGTCAGCGCGCCGCCTGAAGCCAGCGTTCAGGATGAGAGTGACAGCGGCGTGCCGGGAACGCCGCCGTTTTCGTGTTCAGGTATCGGTTTTCAGGTATAGAGCGATGGCACGCCCAGCTGATCGTGGATATCGTTCACCGCGCGCGCGTCCAGCCCGTAGGCCTGCGCCAGCTTGTGCAGGTATTGCGCTTCAGATTGATCATCGAGATTGATGCCCAGAACCGACATTGCGTAGACCTGACTTTCCATGCCGCGCGGTGTTTGCTCGACCAGACCATCAACATCCACGGGTGCTTGCAGTTCGGCCTGGACAAAAGCGGCCTCTTCCGCGTCCACCTCGTCACCGAGCTGACCCAAAAGCTTCTCGCGCTCGGCATCATCCAGCTTGCCGTCTGACTTGGCCGCCTGGATCATGGCGCGCAGCATCAGGGCCGCCGCGGCTTCCTGATCGGCGCTGGGTTCGATTTTCGGTTGGGGCGTCGCGTCAAAGGATGAATTCAACACCTCACCAAAACTTGCCGTGCTGGTCTGTGGTCGCCTTTGCGCCTGACCGGTCAAAGCCCCCAGCAAACCACCCGCACCGGCGCCACCCGCAAGCCCCGTCAGCATCCCTTGCAAACCGCCGCCGCCCTGGGTGCCGCCAAGGTTTTCCAGCAGACCGCCAAGCCCTCCCGGCAATCCCCCGGCTGATCCCGCGCCGGTGGTGCCCCCGAGCAGTCCGCCCAGCATATCCTGTAGATCTCCGCCGCTGCTGGCTGATCGCTGACCGCCCACACGGGCGCCCGCGTCGCGCATCATGCCGCCAAGGCCACCGCCGCCGCCCTTCATCATGCTTTGCGCGCCCTTGGCCACGGCCACACCGATGGCCACCTTGGCCAATGTCTTCATCAAACTCATTTTTGAAAATCCCCCCAATGTTTTCAATGTACACGCGCCGAGTGTGCCATCATTTGCCATCGCCGTAAGGGGAATTATCCGCAAGCAGCACCTTTTTGCCATCAGGCCGGTTGAAACCGATGCCGCAGGTGATTGACATTCCGCGGGCGGCACCGCCCTTTTGCGGGATGGAAAAGAAATCGCATATGGATGCCTTTGGCGCGGCGGCCCTGATCGCCTTCGCGCTGCATCTGGCGTTCAATCAGGTGGTGATCAAGCTGACCAACGGTGGGTTTGGCCCGGTTTTCGCCGCCGGATTGCGGTCTGCCGGGGCGGTCATTGTGCTGCTGATCTGGATGCGGCTGCGCGGCGTGACGCTGAATGTGCCGCGCGAGGCGCTGCCCGCCGGTATTCTGTCAGGATGCCTCTTCGGGCTGGAATTCATGTGTCTTTTCACGGCGCTCGATTTCACCACCGTCAGCCGCGCCTCCGTCATTTTCTATTCGATGCCGGTCTGGCTGGCGATTGCCAGTCATTTCCTGATCCCGTCGGATCGGATGACGGGGCTGCGCAGCATCGGTTTGGTTCTGGCCATGGGTGGGGTGGCGCTGGCGCTGCTGGATCGCAGCGATGCCACGGCGAGCCTGACCGGCGATATTCTGGCGCTGACCTCTGCGATTTGCTGGGCGGGTATTGCGCTCTGCGTCAAGATCACACCGCTCAGCACCGTGCCCCCCGCGCAGCAGCTGATGTTTCAGGTCCTGGTCTCTGCGCCGATATTGCTGATTGCCGCCGCGTTTTTCGGTGATTTCATCCGCGATTTGCAACCGATCCATATTGCTGGCCTGCTGTTTCAGATCATCGCCGTCGCCAGTCTCGGCTTCCTGGCGTGGTTCTGGCTGATGTCGATCTATCCCGCGTCCTCAGTGGCTTCCTTCAGCTTTCTATCGCCGGTGTTCGCAGTGATCCTGGGCTGGTTGCTCTTGAACGAGGACGTGGGGCCAAAGGTCTGGGCTGCCTTGGTGTTGGTGGCCGCGGGCATCTATCTGATCAACCGGCGACCCAAGACCGCCTGAAGTCAGGTTCCGCAAAAGGTTGCAGGCACACGCTGTTCTTTGGTGGGCGCGCGCATCAATTCCGCGTCATCGGTGTTAAATGGGTCCGCCAGCGCCTGCATCAGCCGTTCGAACGGGGCATAGTCGCCGGCCACGGCGGCGGCGATCATCTCTTCGATCCGGTGGTTGCGCGGGATGATCCGGGGGGACGCTTGTTGCATGAGGGCCTGGGCGGTATTTTCATCCGCCACCCGCGCGCGCCAATCTTTGGCCCAAAGGTCAAAAGCGTCGCGATCCAGAAACTGGTCGCGGGCATCGCCACGGGCCAGCGCATCAAATGTATTGGTGAAATCCGCACCGTCTTCTTGCATCAGGGCCAGCAGCCGCTCAACCAGGGCCGCGTCTTCAGGCGTTGGATTGGCAAGGCCCAGTTTTGCGCCAAATCGCTTAAGCCAGGCCGCTTCGACCTGTGCCGGCATGGCGTGCACGATTTCCGTCGCCTCCGCCACCATGCTCTGCGGATCATCATATTGCTGCAAGAGCGATGTCGCCAGTTGCGCCATGTTCCAGACAATGATGCGCGGCTGATTGGAATAGGCGTAGCGGCCTGTTTGATCGATTGAACTAAACACCTTATCCGTATGATAATCATCGATAAAAGCGCAGGGACCATAGTCGATTGTTTCGCCAGAAATGGTGCAGTTGTCCGTGTTCATCACGCCGTGGATGAAGCCAACGGACATCCAGGCGGCAACCAGATCGGCCTGCGCCTTGCAAACTTCGCGTAAGAGGCCCATTGGGCCATCCGCCTCCGGATAGTGCCGGTCAATCGCGTAATCGGTGAGCTGTTTCAGCTCCGCGCGCTGACCGCGGTGGGCAAAGACCTGGAAGGTGCCGACGCGCAGGTGACTTTGCGCAACACGTGTCAAAACGGCGCCCGGCAGCATGGTTTCGCGGATGATGTCTTCGCCGGTCAGGGTCGCCGCAAGCGCACGCGTGGTGGGAATGCCAAGCGCATGCATCGCTTCGGACACCACATATTCCCGCAGCACCGGGCCAAGCCAGGCGCGCCCGTCACCCATGCGGGAATAGGGCGTGGGACCAGAGCCCTTGAGCTGGATGTCGCGGCGGATGCCGTCGGTGCCAACGACCTCACCCAAAAGCAAAGCACGACCGTCGCCAAGCTGTGGATTGAAAGACCCAAATTGATGCCCTGCGTAGAGTTGCGCGAGGGGCGAAGCACCTTCCGGAACTCTGACACCTGAAAATACCGCGGCCCGCGCTTCCTCCGAGGCGGCAGAAAGCCCAAGGATGTCGCCAAGTGCTTCGTTGTACACCAGAAGCTGAGGCGCCTTCACCGGCTTTGGGTCAAGCCGGGTGTAGAAGGCTGCGGGCAGACGCGCATATGTGTTATCGAAGGGGGCGGTCAGTGTCATGGGGTGGATATAGGTCTTTGCCGCCTGCCGCGCCAGTAGATCGGACTTTGCAAAGGGGTCTGGCGGATTTGCAAAGTGAATTGGAGGTTTGCAAACTGAAGGGGCGGACTTTGCAAACTAGTCACAATTTCCGGGTCATCAGCATGTATTTTGATCGCGGGGAAAATCCTGCGCGAGTGTAAAGCTTCTGCGTTTTCTCCGCATCTCGGTCGACCTCCAAATGCAGTGCTTTCAGACCGGCACCCGCCAAAGCGCGGGGCAGGCTTTGCAGGGTCTCAGATGCGATGCCGCGCCCCCGCACTCCGGGGCGCACGTAGACTTCATCAATGAACCCATCAAGCCCGCCATATTCCAAGGACCACCCAAAGGTCACAACGATATAGCCGATCGGTGCTCTGGGCGGTCCGATCAGATAGGCCGCGCCATGCGGAGAACCCTCCAATAGGGGCATAACCCCAGCGCGTCGTGCGTCGGTATCTATCGAAATGCCGCTTTCAAGGTGAAAGGCAGCAACCAGCGTGTCCAGCTTTTCCAAGTGATCGGGCGTCGCCAATGTCAGGGCGGCGCTCACAGCCTTGCCAATCTATCAGTCAACAATGCGAAAAATCCGTCAGCATCAATGTCCCCCATGAAAAGCGCATTTGAGGGCCGATCCGTCACATCCCACCAATCCACAACCGTCATACCCATCGTCAATTCAGATTGCGTTTCAATCTCCACATTCACGTGACGCCCGGAAAAGAGTTCAGGATCAATCAGATAAGCCGTAACGCAAGGGTCATGCAGCGGCGCGCCTTCCGAGGCATATTTTTCCTTATCGAACCGCTCAAAAAAATCGGTCATCTCCGCAACCGCGGTGCCGACACGCGTGCCGAGCGAGCGGAAGGCGTCATTACGGGCGCTGGTCACCAACGCCTTGTGGGTCACATCCAGTGACATTACGACGATATGAATGTCGGATTTAAAAACAATATCAGCGGCTTGCGGATCGACATAAATGTTGAATTCTGCGGTTGGGGTGATGTTGCCCACTTCAAAATACGCGCCGCCCATCAACACGATTTCTTGAACACGATCTGCGATATCAGGTGCTTTTTTCAAAGCTTTTGCGAGATTGGTAAGCGGTCCCAATGCACAAAGGGTCACCGTGCCCGGTTTTTCGCGCCGCAAAGTCTCAATGATGAAGTCCACCGCATGATCGCTCTGCAGCGCCATTTCAGGGTCCGGCAGGACCGGGCCATTCAATCCGGTTTCGCCGTGCACATGTTCTGCCGTTACCAGTTCCCGCCCAAGAGGCCGGTCGCATCCGGCATATACAGGGACATCAACTTTTCCCGCTAACTCACAGATCATAAGTGCGTTTTTAGATGTCAGGGCAAGCGGCACATTGCCCGCAACGCAGGTGATGCCAAGAACGTCGATATCCTCGGGGCTGGCGAGCGCCAGCAACAGGGCGACCGCATCGTCCTGACCGGGGTCGGTATCAATGATGACTTTTCGGGGGGACATGCCAGCTCCAGATTCTCGTGAGCGCGACACTCGCAAGCTGGTGGGAATTTGTCCAGATGGTCAGCTTTACCTGCGCAGAGCTGCGCCCATGTGCAAAGCCCCGCGATGCGCTGTAGGCCCGACGCCACCTGCATCACGGGATCGCACCGCGAACCAGCTGCTAACCAAAGTTCATCCCGAAAGATGCGATGCGACATTGCGAGTCCCTATCCGAACTCATCAGCTCGATGTTTCGCGTCTCTCTCCGCGGCATTACAGGACGCAGATAAACAGAATGGTTGGTTTACATCTTCTGACGCTCAGAGGCCTTCACCGCGTCCCACAGCGCATCCATCTCCTGCAAATCGCTCTGCACGGGGGTTTTTCCCCGTTCCGCCAGCAGCGCTTCAACACCTTCGAACCGGCGCGTGAACTTGGCATTGGCAGCGCGCAACGCCGCCTCGGGATCCAGCCCCAGATGCCGCCCGAGGTTTGCCATCACAAACAGCAGATCGCCAAATTCCTCTTCCACCTCCTGCTGTGAGAGCCTGTCCCTGGCCTCCACCAGCTCCGCCGCTTCCTCGGTGATCTTGTCGAGCACCTCGCGGGTTGAGGGCCAGTCAAACCCCACGCGCGCAGCCCTTTTTTGCAGCTTGAATGCGCGCAAGAGGGCGGGCAGGCCAATGGCGACACCGTCCAGCGTGCCTTGCTGCGCTTTCCCCGCGCGCTCGGAGGCCTTGATGGCTTCCCAATCGGCGCTCTGCTGATCCGCGGATTTGTCGCGGGAGGCATCGCCAAAGACATGCGGGTGGCGGGCGACCATCTTGTCGGAGATTGCCCGCACCACCGTTTCAAAGGTGAAATGCCCGGCTTCTTCGCCCATCGCGGTGTGGTAGACGGTTTGCAGCAGCAAATCGCCCAGTTCACCTTCCAGCTCCTGCCAGTCGCTGCGCTGGATCGCGTCGGCGACTTCATAAGCCTCCTCAATGGTATAGGGGGCGATGCTGTCGAAATTCTGCTCGATGTCCCAGGGGCACCCGGTCTCGGGGTCTCGCAGGCGCCGCATGATTTCCAGCAAACGTTCAATTCCCGCATTGCGGTCGTGGATCAGGTCGTCAACCATTGCAGCGTGCCCATCTGTCGTGTCACAAGCACCTGACAAACAATTCCACAAGGAGTCCACCCCATGCCCGTGGTAAACCGGATCGCTGATATGAGTGCGGATATGGCCGCCTGGCGCCAACACCTGCACAGGATCCCGGAGCTGGGGCTGGAATGCCATCAGACCGCCCGTTTCGTGGCCGAGCGTCTGCGTGAATTTGGCGTTGACGAATTGCACGAGGGGATCGCGAAAACCGGGATGGTGGCGATCATCAACGGGCAGGGCGAGGGGCCGACCATTGGGCTGCGCGCGGATATGGACGGGCTGCCGATTGGCGAAGAGACCGGGCTCGCCTATGCCTCCACCCATGACGGCAAGATGCATGCGTGTGGGCATGATGGGCATACGGCGATGTTGCTGGGGGCGGCGAAATACCTGGCCGAGACACGCAATTTTGCAGGCCGGGTGGCGCTGATCTTTCAGCCGGCCGAAGAGTTCGGCGGTGGTGGCGAGGTGATGGTGCAGGAAGGGATCATGGAAACCTTCGACGTGAGCCAAGTCTACGCCATTCACAACGCGCCGGGAAAGGATTTCGGCAGCTTCAGCACCCGTGCCGGCCCGATCATGGCGGCCGCGGACACGTTCCACATTCGGATCACCGGCAAGGGCGGGCATGCCGCGCGTCCGCATGATGCGGTGGACCCGGTGGTGGCGGCCTGTTCGATTGTGCAGGGGTTGCAGACCATCATCAGCCGGAACCGTAACCCGATGGATTCGCTGGTAATCTCAACAACGCAGATCCACACCGGGACAACGGATAATGTGATCCCCGAGACCTGCTACATCAATGGAACCGTGCGCACGTTCAAGAAGGATGTGCAGGCGATGGTGATCAAACGCATGGAGGAGATCATCGCCGGTCAGGCCGCAAGTTTTGGGCTTGAGGCGGCGTTGGAGTTTGAATTCGGCTATCCGCCCACGGTGAATCATGCCGCACAGGTCGATTTTGCGGCGGAAGTGGCGGATGAGGTGGCTGGTGAGGCGGGGGTCAAAACCGATATCGACCCGGTGATGGGCGCGGAGGATTTTTCTTACATGCTGGAAGCGCGGCCCGGGGCCTACCTGATGCTGGGGCAGGGCGACACGGCGGGCGTGCACCATCCCAAGTATAATTTCAATGACGAGATCGCGCCCATCGGGGCGTCTTTCTTTGCGCGATTGGTGGAGCGGGCGCAGCCTGTCGCCGGGACCTGACCCATGGCACTGGAAGATGCCAAGACGCAGATGGATCACGCCTTCACGCGTGACGACCTGAAAGGCCCCAGCTTTGAGCTGACCTTCGGCGGCGCGGTTTCATTTCTGCGGCGCAAATACACCAAGGACCTTACTGGCGTGGATATCGCGGTCACGGGCGTGCCTTTTGATCAGGCGGTGACCAACCGTCCCGGCACCCGTTTGGGGCCGCGCGCCATTCGCGAGGCCTCGACCCTGCAGGCGCCGGATGCACCCTATGGCTGGCCCTTTGACGTGCTGAGCGAACGCGCGATTGTCGATTACGGTGATCTGGCCTTTGATTACGCCAATATCCCGGATTTTCCAGACGCTTTGACGGCGCATATTCGCGGTATTCTTGAGGCCGGTGCGGCAAGCGTTGTGCTGGGCGGCGACCACTACATCAGCTTCCCGATCCTGAAGGCCTATGCGGAGAAATACGGCCCCCTCAGCCTGCTGCAGTTCGATGCCCATACCGACACTTGGGTGGACGATGATTTCACCCGCGTCGATCACGGCACGATGTTCTACAAGGCGGTGAAATCCGGGATCGTGGACCCGGCTACCTCGGTTCAGGTTGGCATCCGCACAACCAATGCCGATACCCTCGGTGTGAACATCATCGACGCACGTGAGGTGCATGAAACCGGCACGGCAGCTGTGGTGGACAAGATCAAGACCATTCTGGGCGACCGCCCCTGTTACCTGAGTTTCGACATTGATGCATTGGATCCGGCCTATGCGCCGGGCACGGGCACGCCGGTCTGGGGCGGGCTGACCTCGGCGCAGGCGGCGATGATACTGCGCGATATGGCGGGCATCAACATCCGTGGCGGTGACGTTGTCGAGGTCTCGCCGCCCTTTGACACCACGGGGGCGACGGCCATTGCAGGCGCCCATGTGGCGACGGAAATTCTCAGCCTGCTGGGCTGGCGGATGCGTGAAGAGGCGTAAAGATGAGCACAAAGAACCAACCGATCAGCGGCAATGACCTGGCGCGGTTTTCCGGCCCGGGCAGCTTTATGCGGCTGCCCTTTGTGAATGATCTCAAGGGCCTGGATGTCGCGTTTCTGGGGGTGCCGATGGATATCGGTACATCGTGGCGGTCAGGCACGCGGTTTGGCCCCAAGGAGGTGCGGTCGCAATCCGCGATGATCCGGCCCTATCACATGGGCACGGGGGCTGCACCCTTTGACAGTCTGCAGATGGCCGATATCGGCGATCTGGCCATCAATACCTTCTCACTGGAAAAGAGTTTGAAGATCATTGAGCAAAGCTATGACGCGATCCTGAATTACGACGCAATGCCTATGGCCATTGGCGGCGATCATTCGATCACCCTGCCGATTTTGCGCGCGATGCATCGGCGGCACGGACCTTTGGCGCTGGTGCATGTCGATGCCCATGCAGATGTGAACGATGAGATGTTTGGCGAGCGTGAAACCCACGGCACGGTGTTTCGGCGGGCGCATGAAGAAGGGCTGCTGATCCCGGAGAAGACCTATCAGATCGGGCTGCGCGGCACCGGTTACACGGCGTCGGACTTCACCGAAGCGCAGGGCTGGGGGTTCCAGCAATTCCCCGCGCAGGAGCTGTGGCACCGGAGCCTTGCAACGCTGGGCGGCGAAATACGCCGCGACATCGGGCCGGACGTGCCGGTCTATGTCAGCTATGACATCGACAGCCTGGATCCGGCCTTTGCACCCGGCACCGGCACACCGGAGATTGGCGGGCTGAGCACGGCGCAGGCGATGGAGCTGATCCGGGCCCTGAAGGGGCTCAACATCGTGGGCTGCGACCTGGTGGAGGTCTCGCCCCCCTATGACACCACCGGCAATACGGCGCTGGTGGCGGCGAACCTGCTCTTTGAGCTGTTGTGCGTTCTACCGGGCGTGAAGTACCGCTGAGGCCGAGGGACGCTCCGCGGGGGATATTTGTGGCCAGAAGAAGCTTTGGAGTGCGAAAGATGATCGGGCTTGCCCTGGCGGTGCTGATTTTGGGGGGGATGGCGTATGTGCGGTTGTCGCCGATGGATCCCGCGCGCTGGCATCAGCCTGTAGAGATGCAGGCCGATCAGGATTTGTCCGTTGGTACGGTGCGGGTGCTGGCCGGGGGCGACGCGCTTTTTCGTGCCATCGATCGGCAGATGCGCGCATTGCCCCGCACGCAGGTATTGGCCGGGTCGATGGAAGAGGGGCGCGTGACCTATGTGACCCGCTCCGCGGTTTTCGGGTTCCCGGATGCGACCACCGTGGAATTGCGCGCGGATGAGGTCAGGATTTTCGGGCGCTTGCGTTTTGGTGCGTCAGATCTGGGCGTCAACCGCAAACGACTGGAGGGGCTGATCGCCGCGGTCCAGGGAGGATGAGAGGCAGCCTTGCTGCACTTCGCGCCACATGGGCACGTTCAGCGACATCTGGCACTGCGCCATGAACATGCGCCCGTCCACCTGCAGGCAAATGGTTTGTCCCAATTCGATGCGTGTGCCCGATTTATCCGTGCAATAACACTCCACTGTCTTGCCACCGGGGTAGGTGACGTCCGCCACGCCGGGCAGCGCGACCCAAATCAGAAGCAGGCTAAATCGTTTCATGGCGAAAATATTAGCATGACTGCGGGTCTTGACCAACGGCTTTCAATATCGGACAGAACGGCATGATCCCACGCGAGCGATTAGAACAGATTACGGCCCGCTTTCAGTATCTTGAGGCGGCGATGGCGGCGGGCGATCCTGCGGCGGATATTGCGACGCTGGCCAAGGAGTATTCCGACCTGCGCCCGGTGGTTGAGCAGATCGCAACCTATCAGCAATTGCAGAGCGATCTTGAGGACGCGCAAGACATGCTGTCGGACCCGGATATGGCGGCGCTTGCGCAGGAAGAGATCCCGCGGATCAAGGCGGCACTGCCCGAGGCAGAGGCTGATCTGCAGCTGGCGCTTTTACCCAAGGACAAGGCGGATGCCAAACCCGCGATGCTGGAGATTCGCCCCGGGACGGGCGGGGATGAGGCCGCGCTTTTTGCCGGGGACCTTTTGCGGATGTACCAGCGGTATGCGGAGGCCAAGGGGTGGCAGTTCGAGATCATCGAATTGCAGGAGACCGAGTTGGGCGGGATCAAGGAATTGGTCGCGCATGTCAAAGGTCAGGATGTGTTCGCCCGGCTGAAGTATGAGAGCGGCGTGCACCGGGTGCAGCGGGTGCCAAGCACCGAAAGCGGCGGGCGCATTCATACTTCCGCGGCGACGGTCGCCGTGCTGCCGGAAGCCGAAGATGTGGACATTCAGATCGACACAAATGATTTGCGGATCGACACCATGCGGTCCTCCGGTGCTGGCGGGCAGCACGTGAACACCACCGATTCGGCCGTGCGCATTACCCATCTGCCCACGGGCATCGTGGTGACCAGCTCTGAGAAGTCCCAGCACCGCAACCGCGAGATCGCGATGCAGGTGCTCAAGGCCCGGCTCTATGATGCCGAAAGGAACCGGGTGGACAGCGAACGCTCCGCAGATCGGGCGGCACAGGTGGGGTCGGGTGATCGGTCGGAGCGGATCAGAACTTATAATTTCCCGCAGGGGCGCATGACGGATCATCGGATCAACCTGACGCTTTACCGGCTGGACGCAGTGATGCAGGGCGATCTGGACGAGATCGTTGATGCGCTGACGGCGGATGCGCAGGCGCGCCTGATGGCGGAGATGGGGCAGTGACAGCCGCCGAAGCCATGGTTGCAGCGATGGCGCGGCTGCGGGCGGCGGGCGTGCCGGATCCGGCGCGGGATGCGCGCGTGCTGCTGGCCCATGCGGCCAAGGTCGATGCGGCGCGGGTGACGCTCATTGCGCCTGAGGATATCGCGCCGGAGATTGCGGAGCGCTACGACAATCTGATCGCGCTGCGGGCGGTACGTGTGCCGGTGTCGCAACTGATCGGCGCGCGGGAGTTTTACGGACGGTCCTTTGACATCAGCCGGGACGTGCTCGACCCGCGCCCGGAGACGGAAGCGTTGATCGAGGTGGCGCTGTCGGAACCCTTTGACCGGGTGCTGGATCTGGGCACCGGGTCGGGCTGTATTCTGGTGACCTTGCTGGCGGAACGCGCGGACGCCGAAGGGGTTGGTGTCGACATCAGCGAAGCCGCTTGTTTGCACGCCAGCGCCAATGCCGCGCGTCACGAGGTGGCCGGGCGGGCGCAGATTGTGCAATCCGATTGGTTTGCCGATGTGGAGGGGCGCTTTGATCTGATCGTATCGAACCCACCCTATCTGGCGGCGGCTGAAATGGACGAGGTGCAGCCCGAATTGCGCGACCACGAACCGCGTCTGGCGCTGACCGATGAGGGTGATGGCTTGACCGCCTACCGGGTGATCGCGGCGGAGGCCCAAGGGTATCTGAATGCCCAGGGTCGCGTTATGGTTGAAATTGGCTGGAAGCAGGGAAACAGCGTCTCTGGCATCTTCACGGCACAGGGCTGGGGGGAGGTGGCGATTCTCCCCGATCTGGGCGGGCGGGATCGCGTTGTCGTGGCCTCGAAACCGGGGTAACGGGGCCTGAAAACGCAGGAAAAAACCGTAAATCTGCGTAAAATCCGCCATTACCCCTTGCAGCAATGCGCGCGCCGTGCTTATTCAAGGGTGTTGCAGCGGTGGATGCTCCAAAGAGCGGTCCCGCGCGGCGTTATGCCCAACATATCGACACCCCGGTTTCCCAAAAGCGCATGGCGCATCCGGTCACACGATCCACAGCACGAAGGCTGAGCGAACTTCATGAAATCATCGAGATCCCGGTCCCGCTCGAAGAGCAACCGCAACCGGTCCCAAGGCAATCAAGGCGGCAACGTCGTCAACCGCGTGTTCGACAGTTCGGGCCCGGAAGGCAAAGTGCGCGGCACGCCGCAGCAGATCATCGAGAAATACAATCAGCTGGCGCGCGATGCACAGCTGAGCAACGACCGCGTGGCGGCGGAGAATTTCCAGCAGCACGCCGAGCACTACACCCGCATGCTCTCGGAGGCGCAGCGCGAGATCGAAGCGCGCCGTGAGGAGCAGGACCGCCAGAACCGCGAACGTCAGGCAGAACGCGACCGTGAGCGCGCCGAGCGTCAGGAGCGCGAGGCCAATCAGGCGACAGAGCAGCAGGCGGCCCAGCCGCAGGGCGACGCGCCTGTTGTCGAGGGGGACAGCAATCTAGTGGAGACACCGGAAAGCCAGCCCAAACCCAAACGGCAGCCACGCCGCAAGCCGCGGCCAAAGCCGGAAGCCGTGAATGAGGACCCACCCGGCGGCGATGACGCGCCCAAGGCAGCGGAATAGACAGCAAGAATAAACCCCGGGTTGTCCCCGGGGTTTTTATTTGGCGGCAACGGCGCGGGCCAGCGCGCAGAACCCTTCGAGGGGGATCTGTTCGGCGCGGTCGGTTGGTTTCAACCCGGCGGCTTGCAGGCGATCTTCGATGTCCGGTGCGATGCCCTTCAGGGCCGCGCGCAGCATCTTGCGGCGCTGGTTGAAGGCAGCAGCGACGACACGGCTCAGCACGGCAGCATCCGCAGGGTAGCGTGGTGTCGGCAGGGCATTGAGATGCACCACGGAGCTGGAGACCTTGGGGGGCGGCGTGAAAGCTTCAGGCGGCAGTTGCAGAACGATCCGCGCCTCGGCCCGCCATTGCGCAAGAATGGCCAGACGCCCGTAGGTCTTGCTGCCCGGCTGCGCCACGATCCGCTCGGCCACCTCGCGTTGGAACATCAGCGTCAGGCTTTGCCAGAAGGGCGGCCAGTCTTTCGGGGTCAGCCAGCGCACCAGCAGTTCGGTCCCGACATTGTAAGGCAGGTTCGCGGCCACGCGGATTGGTGGGCTCAGATGGCTCAGCGGATCGATCTCCAACGCGTCGCCCTCCAGCACCGTCAAGCGACCCGGATAGGCAGCTGCGATCTCGGCCAGCGCGGGCAGGCAGCGGGCGTCCTTTTCGATCGCCAGCACGTGGCGGGCCCCTTCGGAGAGCAGACCGCGCGTCAGGCCCCCCGGGCCGGGGCCGATCTCCAGCACATCGCACCCGGTGAGATCCCCGGCCTGGCGGGCGATCTTGGCGGTGAGGTTCAAATCCAGCAGGAAATTCTGCCCCATCGATTTGCGGGCCTGCAGGTCATGGGTGCGGATCACGTCGCGCAGGGGGGGCAGGGCATCGATTGTCGCCATGGCTCAGCCCGGTCTGGCCATTTTGGCCGCCATTTTGATCGCCTCGATCATGCTGGTGGGGTTGGCCACCCCTTTACCCGCAATGTCAAAGGCGGTGCCATGGTCCGGCGATGTCCGCACGAAAGGCAGGCCCAGTGTCACATTCACCCCCTTGTCGAAATCGAGTGTCTTGATCGGGATCAGGGCCTGATCATGGTACATCGCAATGGCGGCATCATAGCTGCGGCGCGCGGCGGCGTGAAACATCGTATCGGCGGGCAGCGGGCCGCGCAGGTCGCGCCCCTCGCGCGCCATGTCTGCGATCAAGGCCTCGATCCAGTCCAGCTCCTGTCGGCCCATAGCGCCCCCTTCGCCCGCGTGCGGGTTCAACCCGGCAACGGCGATCCGGGGTGCCGCAATGCCGAAGCGGTCGCGCAACGCGGTCTCGGTGATCTCAATCGTTTCACGCAGCAGCGCCGGGGTGAGGGCGGTGGGGACGTCTTCCAGCGCGATATGGATGGTTGCGGGGACCACGCGCAGCGCGTCGGAGGCTAGCATCATTACCGCGCGCGCCCCGCCTGCCAGAGCGGCAAGATATTCGGTGTGACCGGGGTAGGCGAAATCGGCGCCGTCGATCAGGGCCTTCTTGTGGATCGGCGCGGTACACAGCGCCGAGGCCGCCTCGTTTTTCACCAGATCGACGCTGGCGGCAATCACGTCGATCACCCCCTGAGCATTGGCCGGATCAGGTGTGCCGGGCGTGGTGGGATTGGGAAAGGCGTGGTGCAGCACCGGCAAGACGTCTTGCCCGACATCTGCTGCGGCGGCAGGGGTGGTGATGACCTCGAAGGGGGTGCCGGTTGGCAGATGGCGCGGATCGCCCATCCAGGCCAAGGGCACCTTGCCCTTCAGCTCTGCCCAGGCGCGGGCGGCGATTTCCGGGCCAATCCCGGCAGGTTCGCCGCAACTGATAACAACCGGCGCCGCGGCCCCTGTCATGGGGTCACGATACGGGCATCTGCGCGCAGCTGATCGAGAAAACCTTCGGCATAGGTGGTGATCCGGGCAGAGCGCAGGGCGCGCGCGGCGTCTTCACGCGCAACATCCTCGTTCACTGCGGCGGTGCGCCCACACATCATCAGGAACACCAGCGTCTGACCATTGTTGCGCGTCAAGGCCGTTGAGACTTCGCCGGGATCTAGCTTGCTGAGCTCAAGCGCGATGTCTTGCGGAATTTCCGCGGGCGGCAGGGTGGTACGATCAAGGATTTCCTCGGGCTGGCCTTGGGCGATCCCGTAGAGGTCATCGCATTGATCCACCCGCGCCTGCAGTTTCTGCGCCGCCGAGAGACCCGCAGGGGTGCGCCCGCCGGGGATGTAATAGGCCGCGTATTCGATGGCGACGAATTCCTGTGTCGGCGCGCCGGTTTCTTCGATCCCGCGCAGCTGGAACAGGGCGACGGCATTCGGGATGGTGAGCGGGTCGGTGATCTCTCCCGGGGCCAGGGACAGCAAGATCGGGCGCAGGGCTGCGGGCAGTCTGTTCAGGTCCTGCCAGGGCAGGCGGCCGCCCGCCTCGCGGGAGGCGGTTGCAGAAAACTCGCGGGCATAGTCCGAGAATTCATCCTGCGATTGGGATTGCGCGATTTCTTGCGCCAGTTGGTCGACGTCCGCCTTGCGCTCCGGCGGGGCCGGAATGATGATCTCGGACACAAGCACCCGGATCCCGGTGGTGCCGGTTGTCGACCCGAGCGCCCTGTCGATCTCTTCTTCGGAGATCTCGACCCGGGACCCAAAACGCGCGGAGATCAGCTCCCGCCAGGCGATGCCAACTTCAACAAAGCTGCGAAAGCTCTCTTCGGCCACGCCGTTTTGGCCCAGAACCGCGATGAACTGATCCTTATCCATATCGGCCCGCCCGGCAAATTCAGTCAGACCTGCGTCAATGCCCTCCTCGGTCATCTCCAGACCGGAGGCGGCGATGGCCTGCGCCTGCAGACGTTCGTCCACCAACGTGTCGATCACATCCTGACGGTTCGAGCCCGGGGCATTGAGAAAGCGCATGAAGGTCTGGCGCTGCTCGACTTCGAATTCGGTCACAACAGCGTCATTGACCACCACAACCGGGTCAAAGAGGCCCTGTGCCACCGCTGGGCCGGACAGTGCCAGGGCACAGAGGGCGGCCAAAATATGTCTGATACTGCTCGATGCGCTCATTTTTCTTATTTCCCGCATGTTCTTGTGTAAGTTTCGGTGCCTTTTTTCGCTGAAAACCCGCGTAGCCCGATGGATAAGCCCAAAGACGTTGAAGGCGCAAGGCTTTGAGAGGTTGCATAGCTGCGATTGACGGAGAACTGAACCGATACGCACTCGTTGTTATAGGTCACACCAAGCCCGGCGTTGGCCGCCCTATCCAGTGAGATATCGTAGCGCCAGTCGGCGGAGGCGGTCCAGTATTTGTCGACCCGGTAAGAGCCATCGAGCGAAATCTCGGCGATGCTTTCGGCGCGCTCCTCCTCAATGTCCTTGGTCAGCCAGACATAGCTGCCACCGAGGCGTGCACGACGGTTGCCGAAATCGCCGCGGATCTCGGCTTTGGCAAAGTCGAAGTCATCGTCAAAAAGGGTGCGGGCGGTGATGGCCCAGGTGTCCTGCGATTTGATCTGACCCGCCACCAGATAGCTTGATGACGTCCCGGTGAGACCGGAGGTGTCGGTAAAGGCCGTATCCGCCTCGTCACGCAGCACCTGTCCGAGGGTCAGGGAGGTATCAAGCCCGTCGGGATCAAAACGGGCCCAGTTTACGCCGATGGCCGTGGCCCGCCCGCGTTCGCGGCGGTCAGGTTCGGGAAACCGCGACAGCGAAATCAGATTGCCGCCGTCAAACTCGACCCGGGTGCTTTCCTCATTGGGAATGTCGAGCCGGTCGCCGCCCGTCCAGGCGAGTTGCACGATGGGCTCCAGAAGTTCGGTGACGCCGCCCGAGCTGCTGCGCGACATCGGGTAGCGCAGGGCGACGGTGCCATGGGGGCTCAACTGGGTCTGATTTTGCGGCACAGTGCTGTCTTGGGTGATGTTGAACAGATCGGTGCTGGCGCCAAGGGAAAGCTCTGCGCGCAGACCATAGGCCAGGGTCCAGCTGCGCAGCCAGTCTGCTTCGGCGCTGAAACGGGAAACATCGCGCCCGACAATATCATCATCCGAATAGCGGTAGTGGCTATGCGCATCGAGGTCCAGGCGCAGCTCGCCGCCAATTGTGGTCGGGAAATACCGCGTTTCATAAATGCCATCGGCAACAATTGTCGGCAGCTCGGCATTGATGTCATCGTCGCGCAGTGACTTGAAGGCAATTACGCTGCCGGAGATGAATTCGTCCCGCCGCGCGCGGCTGATGGTGATGGCGCTGTCCAGGCGGTCTTTTTCCGAATAATCGTAATTCCGCAGATATGAATCGTCCGAAGTGATCTCGACGTCAAAATCGAGACGGAAATCATTTCTGAGCGAAAACTGCCCATTGCCGAAAATGTAGCCGCGCGTTTCGCCTGGGCGTTCATCATCACGGCTGATCGCACCATTGAATTCGATGCCGCCTTTGACAAAAGCCTGACGGTACCGCAGTTCCAGCGTGTGTGTGCTGGAGGAGATATAGGGCGTGACCGTGAGATCCCGGTCATCACGCAGTGCGATGAAATATGGGATCTTGATGCCTGTGCCCAATTCGGAAGTGGTCCGCAGCGAGGGGATCAGGAACCCGGTCGCACGTTCCAGCGTCGGGTCAGGCAGCCTGAGTTGCGGGATGTAAAACACAGGGACGTTCAGGATCATGAACTGGGCCTGATCAAAGTAAAGCTGTTGCTCCTCTTTGTCATGCACCACCCGTTTTGCGCGGATTTGCCAGAGCGGCGGACGCCCGTCGTCGCAGATCCGGCATGAGGTGACGGCGGTTTTGTAAAGCTGGCTGTAGCGCCCGTTCACCCGTTGAATCTGCACGGCTGCGAGTTGAAGCTGATCTTCCAGCACCAGGCGGGCGCTCGTCAGAAGGCCGGTTTTCAGCGTGGCATCCAATTCGGCAGCGGAGGCCAATATGGTGACCCCCTCGCCATCCTGCAGGGTGATGGGACCGTCAATGGTCAGCGCACCGCTGTCTCGGTTGTAGCGTATTTCGCGGGCGGTGATGCGGGTTGTGCCCTGAAACGCTTCGACATTCCCGCGCGCCACCAGCTCGCGGTCATTGGTGATAAAGAGTTCATCGGCGATCAGCACTGCCGGTACCGCATCGGGGTCCGCATCCTGCGCCCATGAGATCACCGGGCAGATCAGGA
This sequence comes from uncultured Roseobacter sp., assembly GCF_947499265.1. Taxonomy (GTDB): domain Bacteria; phylum Pseudomonadota; class Alphaproteobacteria; order Rhodobacterales; family Rhodobacteraceae; genus Roseobacter. Next base: position 533,653 of record NZ_CANMNK010000002.1, read on the forward strand.
AAAGACATGCAACAAGCGCGCGCACCACGAGGCTAACCATCCTCTGCGTGCAGCAAGAGACCTAAGGCAAGCAACACCGCGGCAACAGGCGTCGCCCAGGCCGCCAGATAAATCGGGATCTGCCCGTTTTCGCCCAGAATTTGCGCGAAGCTGCGAATGAAATACAAACCAAACCCCAAAAGTACCGCGGCCAGCACTGCGATGCCGGTCCCCCCAAAACGGGTATGGCGCATGGTGAACGCGCTCGCAACCAGAACCATCGACATCAAAAACAGCGGACGGGCCAATTCGGACTGAAACCAGACCCGGTGCTGGCGCGACGAAAACCCGGCCTGGTCCAACTGCTCGATGAACTCTGGCAGCTTCCAGATCGAGATGGCGCTGGGGCGGGCGAAACTTTCGCGAATGCGTTCCAGCGTCAGGCTGGAGGGGACAAAGAGCTCATCGTGACGCTCCGCATTGGCCTCGGAGTTCCAGCCGGCTTTCAACTGCCAAAGCTTGGCATTGCGCAGCACCCAGCCGCCGTCCTGCAGGGCAGCACTTTGGGCAGCGATCCGGCGGACGGGGCCCTGACCGGGCGCGTAGGTGATGATGGTGACATCATAGAGCACGGAGGCATCCGCGTTGGAGCGCAAGGCGCGAATTACAGATTGACCGGTTTCGTCGCCCTGGCGCAGCCATAGGCCCTCACCGGAAATCGAGAGGGTGGAGGCGCCCCCGGTTCGGTAGCTCTCCGCCAACTCGCTGTACCGTTTCGAGGTGGCTGCGACGATCGGGTTCAGCATGCTCACGGCCAGGCCCCCAATGATCAGCGCCACAATCACCGGGGCCACAAGCGCGCGCAGGGCGGACCTGCCCGCGGCACGTGTTGCGACAAGCTCCGAGGAGCGGGCCAAGCCGATGAAGAGCGCGATGGTCGCAAGGATCATGATCAACGGCAAAATCTCATTCACCGTCTGGGGGGCATTGAGCAGGGTGAGACCGACGATGCGCCCAAAGCTGATATCAAAATCGCTGAACCCGCGCGTCTGATCCACCAGATCCACCAGTGCGACCAGGGAAAACAGAACCGCTGTCAGGACGAGGAAACTCATCGCGAAGCGGCGCGCAAAGTAGAGGTGCAAAATCATGCAGGCGCCTCCGCTATGGGCGCTGCGTTGCGTCGCCGCCATCTCGGTCGGGCCACATACCACAGCATGGCGAATGCCAGCAGCGTGCCGAAGATCACCGGCAGATAGAGCAGCGGCCAGAGGTTGGCATCGCTACGCACCGGGTTCTGCATTGTGGAGCGCGCGCCATTGATCAGCAGCAAAAGTCCGAAAGCGATCACCACCTCGCGCCAGACGCCAAAGCGGGAATAGCCACCGATCAGCAGGGTGGTAAAACCAATCATCGCCGCCACGATGCAAAACAGGGGTTCGGCAAAGCGGGAGTGAAATTCCTCGGCCAGATGCCCGGCGGATTGTCCGGTATCTTTTGACAAGTCCTTATAGGACATCATCAGCTCAGGCGTGGTCATGTTGCGGGCGATCTGGATTGGCGAGGCATCGTTGCGCACCAGAGAGCTGATATCGAAGGAGAAATCCTGAAAGTTGGCCGTGGCCAGCCGGTTACTTTCGTTGCTGAGACGCTGGGCCATGCCGTCGAGCATGATCAGAGTGGTCAGATCCTGATTGCGGATCAGGTAGGCTTCGGCGGCAGTGTAAATAACCCCTTCTTCGGGTTTGCGGCCATCGGAGAGAAAGACATCGCGCAACACGCCGTCTTCGCTGATTTCACCGGCGTAGAACGTCACCGCGCTTGACGGGTGCAGGAACGCACCTTCGGTCAGCAGGCGGGAGGTGGCGTTTTGCGAAATCTCCGCCTCGCGTTCGCTCAACTGTCCCAGCGCCAGCGGCAACAGGACGTGCTGCAACGTGGAGGACATCAAAAAGACGATGACACCAAAGGCGAGGACCGGGCGCGCCAGACGGTAGGGGCTTGACCCCGTGGCCTGCATCACCGTGAGTTCGCTTTCGTTGTTCAGCCTGTTGGTGACATAGACGGTCGCGGCAAAGGCGGAGATCGGCAGCACTGTGGTGATCAGCTTTGGCAAACCCAGCGCCGTGAATTCCAGAAACACCAGCGCCGATTGCCCGTCGCTGATCAGCCGGTCAAAAAGCACGACCGCCCGGTTGATCCAGAAAACCGCCACCAATACGAGGGAGAAAAACCCAAACAGGATGAGCAATTGCGACAGGACATATCTGTCGATTCTGCTCACATCGGCCCCCTTTTGCCCGCACTCTTGCCTATGCGCGACGATAGACCAATCTTTGCTGCTGTAAAACTGCTATCTGGTCATTGGCGAAGGAGCGCGCTAGGTCGATGGGGAACCCCATTTTGGAAAGGCTGCCCCGATGACCACGCTCACCGCCGTTACATACTCCGAAACCGATATTGAACGTCTGTCGGATCACGCGGGCCGCATCGGTTTGATCGTGGATGAGGCGGGCAAACTGGATGTCGCCGGACGTCGGGTCAACCGGCTGAGCAAAGGGGCGCTGAAACGGGCATTGGAGGCGCGGGTCGAGAAGGGCCTGAAGGAAGGCGACAGCCTGACGCTGGCCTATCCTGCCGGTATGGCGGCAGAGGCGGTGGACGTGCTGTGCCTGCCGCGATCTGCACCGGAAAACGCCGCACGCAATGCTGGCGCCGTTTTGGGCGGTAAACGCGGCAAGGCGGATTTGCTGCTGGCGGTAGGTTCGGCGCGCCGGGCTGCGCATGTGGTGCAGGGCGCCGTTTTGCGCGACTACCAGTTTCGCGATCACAAGACCTCGGACGAAGCTGCCGAAGGGTCCATCGAGGTGATGTGCAATGATCCAAGCGGCGTTGAGGCTGCTGCTGCGCCGCTGCTGGCCACTGCTGATGGGATCTTCATGACCCGCGATCTGGTCAATGAACCGGCAAATATTCTGACCACAACCGAATTCGCCGACCGGCTGGTGGAGATGAAGGCGCTGGGCCTCAAGGTCGAGGTGCTGGAAGAAGACAAGCTCGAAGAACTGGGCATGCGCACGCTTCTGGCCGTGGGGCAGGGCTCTGCCAGCCCCTCCAAGGTTGTGGTGATGCAATGGAACGGCGGCGCAGAGGGCGCGGCACCCCTGGCGCTGATCGGCAAGGGCGTGGTCTTTGACACCGGTGGCATCAGCCTAAAACCCTCGGCAGGCATGGAAGACATGACCATGGACATGGGCGGCGCGGGCACGGTGGCGGGCGTGATGCGTGCGCTGGCGCTACGCAAGGCCAAGGCAAACGTCGTGGGCCTCGTCGGCCTGGTGGAAAACATGCCCTCCGGCACCGCCATTCGTCCCGGCGATGTTGTCCGATCGATGAAGGGGGACACCGTTGAGATCCTGAACACGGATGCCGAAGGGCGCTTGGTGCTCTGCGATGTGATGTGGTACGCGCAGGAGCGGTTTGAGCCTGCGGGCATGATTGACCTGGCGACCCTCACAGGAGCCATAATCATCGGTTTAGGTCACGAAAACGCCGGGGTTTTCTCCAATGATGATGCGCTTTGCAATGCCTTCCTGAAAGCGGCTGAAGCGGAGCAGGAAGGCGCGTGGCGCATGCCCCTGGGGCAGGCCTATGACGACATGCTGAAATCCCCCATCGCTGATATGAAAAACATCGGCGGGCGTCCGGGTGGGTCGATCACCGCGGCGCAATTCCTGCAGCGCTTCGTCAAAAAGGATGTCCCGTGGATTCACCTTGACATCGCCGGGGTTGCCTCGCTGAAATCACCGACCAAACTGGCTCCGAAAGGGGCAACAGGCTGGGGTGTGCGGGCGCTGGACCGGCTGGTCGCCGATCGGTTCGAGAAAGGCTAGGCGTTGGGCACGGCGCTCTTTTATCACCTGACCCGGCGTCCGATGGAAGAAACGCTTGCGATGTTATTGAGCAAGGCAACCGGCGCGGGCATGCGCGTCGTTGTGCGCGGCACGGATCTGGGCCGAATGGGGTGGCTGGATGAGAAACTGTGGCTGGGCGCGGATGACGGGTTTCTGCCGCATGGGCTGGCAGGCGGGGACCATGATGCGCTGCAGCCGGTGCTGCTGACAACCACGCCTGAGGCGCCAAATGCGGCGACCTGCCTGATGACGGTGGATGGGGCGGCGGTCAGTGCCGAGGATGTCACGGCGATGGATCGTGTCTGCGTGCTCTTTGATGGCAATGACACGCAGGCACTGGACGGCGCACGGGCGCAATGGAAGGCGCTTAAGGACGCCGGTGCCAAGGCACAATACTGGTCCGAGGAAACAGGCCGTTGGGAGAAAATGGCGGAGACGTGAGCCGCGATGAACCGGTGCCGCCCCAGGCCTGGGCAGTTATCTGGTCAGGGTCAACTCGCCGCCGGTAATCTCGATCTTGCCCCAGCGCTGCAGGTAGGTCATGCCCAGCAGGCTTTGCGACATCTCGCTGCCATTGACCACCGCCGTCACATTCTCATCCGTGGCAGGCCCAAGCTGTACCCGGTCCAGCCGCACTGGTGCTGTGCGCACCTCGCCATTGGCGGTCATGGCGCGTCCGGTAAAGTTGAGCGTGTCGGGGGCAAGGCCCACCGCTTCGGCGTCTTCCCGGGTCAGGACAATTTCGGTCGCCCCGGTATCGAGGACGAATTGCACCGGGGCGCCATTGACCTCGGCCGCGATATAATAATGCCCGTCGGCACTGCGCGGCACCACGATCTTGCCCTGTTCGGCAAAGACGGATTGCTGCGGGCGGACGGTCTGGCTGATGTCATCCCAAAGACCGTAGGCCGCGATGGCGCCCAGAAAGATGAACCCCCAAAGGGCGGCCTGCTGCAGCGTCTTGTTCATGGATTGGCGGTTCTGTGTGAAAAACCAACTCACCACCATCAATCCCAGCAGGATGAGGTAGATCAGGCTGCCAGTGTCATTACCATCCATATAAGGCTCCCATCGTCTCTCGGCCTAATATAGGCGTTTCGGCACAGAAATCAGCCCGCGCCCGGCCCAAAGCCAAAAGCGCTGAGACCGTCGAGCACGAATTGCACGGAGAGGGCGGCCAGCAACATGCCCAGCAGGCGGGTGACGACGGTGATGCCGGTTTTGCCCAAAGCGCGTTCGATGAGACCGCTGGCCAGAAAAAACCCCATCACGATGATCATGACACCAGCGGTGGCGCCCAGCACGATGACGGTGCCTTCGATGCCTGGACGTTGCCCCATGAGCAGGATGACCGAGGCGATGGCGCCCGGCCCGGCGATCAGGGGAATGGCGAGGGGGAAGACGGAAGGGTCGTTCACCTCCTCTTCGCTCTGATCCTCGCGGCGTTTGGTGCGGCGCTCGAAGAGCATGTCGAGCGCGGTGATGAACAGCAGGATGCCACCCGCGACGCGGAAGGCGGCCATCGAGATCCCGATGAAGGACAGCAGCGCCTCGCCGAAGGCGGCAAAGGCGAGCAGGATCAAGATGCCGGTGGCGGTGGCGCGCAGGGCAATCCGGCGGCGCGCGGCATCGGTCATGCCCTGCGTCAGCGCCACGAAAAGCGGCGCGAGACCAATGGGATCGATGACCACGAACATGGTGACAAAGGAGGTGATCAGAAAAGCGGTGTCGATGGTCATGGCATCTGCCTCTTGGGGCTTTGCCCATCGCCATTGTCGCCCAGACCAATGGCGCGACAAGAGCGCCCCCAGGATGTTTTGGGCCAGAAGAAAGGGGTCATGGCGCTTCTGCCCGCTCCAGTTTTTCCAGAGCCGTCATCCAGAGGGATTCGGCCCGGTCCAGCGCGTCCATGACTTCGGCATATTTGCGGTTCCAGACTTCAAGCTCCCCGACATTGTTGTCCTCATAAAGCGCGGGGTCGGCGAGTTTCTTTGCCAGCTTGTCCCGCATCTCATTGAGCTTCGCGACGCGGGCCTCGGATTTGCGGGTTTCCGATTTGAGCGCGAGAATATCCTCGCGGCTGGCGCGTTTGGGCTTGGGCGCGGCCTGTGGCTTCTTGCTGGATTTGCCCATCGGTTTGGCCGGGGTCAGCAGCATCTTGCGGTAGGCTTCGAGATCATCCTCATAGGGGGTGACCGTGCCCTCCGACACCAGCCACAGCCGGTCCGCTACCATCGACAGCAGGTGCATGTCGTGGCTGACGAGGATCACGGCACCGGAATAGGCGGTCAGGGCCTCAACCAGCGCTTCGCGGCTTTCGATGTCGAGGTGGTTGGTGGGCTCGTCGAGGATGAGCAGATGCGGCGCGTGCAGCGTGGCCAGCAGCAGCGACAGCCGTGCCTTTTGGCCGCCCGAGAGCCGTCCGACCTCGGTTTCTGCCTGATCCGGGCCGAGACCGAAGCCAGCCAGTTGTGCGCGCAGTTTCGAGTGCAGCACGCCGGGGCGGGCCGAGATCATATGCTGCAGCGGCGTTTCATTGATATGCAGTTCCTCCACCTGATGCTGGGCGAAAAACCCGATGCGCAGCTTGTTGGATTGCACCGATTTGCCCGCCATCAGCGACAGGCGATTGGAGAGCAGTTTCGACAGGGTCGATTTACCCTGACCGTTCTTGCCCAGGAGCGCGATGCGGTCGTCCTGATCAATGCGCAGGTTCAACCGACTGAGCACCGGCGTTTCGGTATAGCCCACCGCGCCGCCTTCGATGGAAATGATCGGGGGCGAGAGTTCTTCGGGTTCCGGAAAGGTGAAGACGCGCTTGGCCACCTGTTCGGGGCTCGCGATCATATCCATCTTTTCGATCATCTTGAGGCGGGATTGCGCCTGTTTCGCCTTCGATGCCTTGGCTTTGAAGCGGTCGACAAAGGCCTGCATGTGATCGCGGCGCGCCTGTTGTTTCTTGGCCATGGCGGCCTGCACCGCGCGCTGTTCGGCGCGTTGGCGGGCAAATTGATCGTAGGGCCCCTGATAAAACGTGAGCTTGCGCTCGTCGAGATGCAGGATCGCCCCAACGGCCCGGTTCAGCAGGCCCCGGTCGTGGCTGATGATGATCACCGTATGCGGATAGCGCGCCAGATAGGCTTCGAGCCAAAGGGCGCCCTCGAGGTCAAGATAATTGGTGGGCTCGTCGAGCAGCAACAGGTCCGGTTGGGCAAAAAGCACCGCGGCCAGAGCCACCCGCATGCGCCAGCCGCCGGAGAAATCGGAGCAGGGCATTTGTTGCTCCGCATCATCAAAGCCCAGACCCTTCAGGATCGTCGCGGCGCGGGCCTCCGCAGACCAGGCATCGATATCTGCCAGCCGTGTCTGGATCTCGGAAATGCGGGCGGGGTCGGTGGCGCTCTCGGCCTCGCGCATCAGGGCCGCGCGTTCGGTATCCGCTTCCAGCACCGTGTCGATGAGCGAGGTCGAGGAAGAGGGAACCTCCTGCGCAACACCACCGATCTTGGCCCGGCTGGGCAGGGAAATATTGCCGCCATCCAGACCAAGCTCGCCGCGAATGATCTTGAACAGGGTGGTTTTGCCCGCCCCGTTGCGCCCGACCAGCCCGACCTTGTGACCATCCGGGATCACCGCGCTGGCGCCCTCAAAGAGCGGGCGACCTTCGACGGAATAGTTGATATCTGAAATGCGTAACATGGCCGCTGCACTGAACCACGCCCGCGCCTATGTCAATGCGTGGGATTGATATCTATCTACCCCTCGGGCCCTTATGGGGCGCGACCCGTCTCTGACACACCACATCAGCCGTGAAACCTGCGCCGTGGGGACGATCCGATGCGGCGGGTATGGGCACGCACAAACCGCTTTCCCCTTGCAAACTCCCATGGTAGACGCGCCGCAAATTAACATTTGCAGGAGACCTCTGATGGCCCTTGAGCGCACATTTTCGATCATCAAACCTGATGCGACCCGCCGTAATCTGACAGGCAAGATCAACGCCAAATTCGAAGACGCCGGTCTGCGCATCGTGGCGCAAAAGCGCATCCATATGACCAAGGCGCAGGCAGGGGTGTTCTACGCGGTGCACGCCGAGCGCCCGTTCTATGACGAGCTGTGCGAATTCATGGCGTCCGCGCCGGTTGTGGTGCAGGTTCTCGAAGGCGAAGGCGCCATCGCAAAGAACCGCGAAGTCATGGGCGCGACCAACCCTGCAGATGCCGCTGCGGGCACCATTCGTGCAGAGTTTGCCGAAAGCGTTGGCGAGAATTCGGTTCACGGGTCCGATGCACCGGAAACAGCCGCAGTGGAGATCGCGTATTTCTTCTCCGGGCTGGAATTGGTCGGCTAAGCCGTCACACCTCAGAAATCCAGAAAAAGGGTCAGCCAGGCGCTGGCCCTTTTTTTATGAGGTCGGACGGACCCCGATCTGATCCATCATCTGTTCGAAAGCATCGAGACCCTTGTCGAAAGAGGATGATTTGATCGCGTCAAACCGCTGGCGCAGCGCCTTCTTTTCTTCGCCCTTGCAATCGTTCCAGGGACGGTTTTGCAGCGCCATCACCAACACGTAATACCCGATGAAATGCGGTCTGGTGCCGTTTTTCAACAAACGCGCATAGGCAGCATCCGCCCCTAGGGCGCGCAGCTCTTCGGCAGAGTGGATGCCAGCCTCCGCGCAGGCGGCCTCAAAGGCTGGCCCGAGATTCCGGATCGAGGAAACAGGTGTTGTCATACGCCGCAGAATAGGCGGTCGCAGTGGGTATTGTCACCCGGAAATCCCTGTCAAAGACTTGCATAATCCGTGATTGGCGGCGGTGGTGGCGCGGGCGTCTGAGCGCTGCCTTGCGGTTTTGGGGCATGGTTTGGTTTTGGTGTATCTTTGGTCATCGTTACGGTCCTTTACACATGAAGCGGAGGGGCCGCCTCATGCTCAGGATTGCCAGCGTTTTCTGCCGGGGGCAGGGCGCTGACATGGCCATAAAATGACTTTTGGGCTCAATCTGCGGAAGTTCGGTACCGCGTTTCCTGCCGGTATTCTGCGCCCGCTGGGAGCAAAATGGACGGAAACTGCGGGTGATTTGGGGCGTCCGGCCAGCCCTGCGGTTCAAGGGCAATGCCCGCAAACGGGGCGATGTTCTGACCGGGTAGGGCGCTGGGGCCGTCGCTTGGCAACCCGCTGCCGTTATAGACCTGAAGGCCGGGTTCGGTGGAGGCGATATGCAGCGCAAGCCCGGTCCCCCCTGTCAGGGTTGCGACGTCCCGTGGCGTGTCAGAACGGGCGGTGGCCACGCAAAGGTTTGCATCCAGCGTGCGGTCAACCGGAACCGCTCTTTTCGTCCGAAAGTCATAGGCGGATCCGGCGACCGGTGTGATATGCCCCGTAGGCAAATTCTGATGATTGACCGGCAAATAGGTATCGGCATGGATCTGCAGCTGATGATGCGACACATCCGCTTTCTCATCGAGGGTCCAATAGGGATGATGTGCAAGGTTCATCACCGTATCGCAGTCGCTGCTGGCAGTGATCGTCAAGACCAATGTGTTTTCCGCTTCCAACGCATATGTGGCACGAATCCGGCGCGCGCCGGGGAGGCCAATCGCGGCATCGGGCAGCGCGGTCTCCAGCGTCACAGTGTTTACCGTCTGGTCCGAGATCGTCCAATCCTGCGCGTGCAGGCCGTCATCTCCACTGTGCAAACACGTCGTGCCCTCGTTGGAGGGCATCTGGAAGACCTGATTGTCGAGTTCGATCTGACCCCGTGCCACCCGATTGGCCACTGGACCCACAATTGCGCCCGCGTAGAACGCAGCGCTGTCGAAAGCCAGCGGATCCTCGAACCCAAGGACAAGGCTGCGGGGGTGACCACGTAGCCAGAAACCGGCGAGCGTCGCGCCGCGCGTCAGAATATGCGCTTTCAAAGTGTCGGACTGCAAAACGATCATCGGCGTCAGGGGCTGGCTTTCCTTAAAGCTGTCGTACCACCCGAAAGACCCGCTGTTCATTTTGCGACCATCTTCCTAAATCTGCGGCAGCGACAGGGGTCGCGATTGATATTCCGGTTCAAGATAAACCTGCGTCGGCTGCGCATGTCCAATACCGGCATTGTAAATGAATCGCTTCAACAATTCGGTCTGGAACTCAAACTCCTGCGCGCGCTCGGAGAAGCCGCTTGGCAAATGATCCTGTGTCTCGACCTGCGCATATTCCATTTCCCGGCACATGTTCAACAGCGGCAAACAGATATCGGCCAGCACATTTGCCGCCAGTTTTTCCGCGTGATTGGAATAGGGCTCCTGGAAACCGATGTCAGGGTGGAACGCATTGTTGAGCGACCCCATGAATTCCTTGAACCTGAAGATCGCATTTCTCATGCCGTCTTTCAGTTCCATGATCAGAACATGAACCCCGGAAAGGACCAGGCCCGGCAGCTCCACCAGAAACTCCGGCAAAGACAGCACATGTGTCCCATCTGGTATCGTCGCCATGCATTTGCGAACAGAGTGCGCCATTCTGGCTACGAGGATCTGATCAATGTCACTTGTGTCCTGAAAAGAAACACGGTTCCGAAACCCGCGCCCGAGCACTTCGCAAGACCGCACCGAGATGGTTGCGTTCTCTCGCAGCGTCAGGTTCAGCGTCAGAACACGACCGGAGAGATCGGACGACAGGGGTACAACGCTATTTGTGTCAACCATTTCAATAATCCATGCATAAAGTCTATGGCCCTAACGTGCCCTAAAACTGGCAGTCAAAGGTAAACACACCGTACGGTGCCTGTTGCGTCAGCCAAAGATTAATTTTAAGGAGCGTCGATCTTTTGGTTGAACATTCCGCCAATAACCACGTAGTTTGCAACTGTGGGTTGCTAGATACATGCTATGGTTGGGGCGTGATTTCAAGCCCAACTTTAAATTGACCTGAGGTAAGGGAGCGGGCATTTGGATGGGGCAGACAGCGCAGAGTTGACCATTATTGGTATCGGCTCATCGGCGGGGGGGCTGGAGGCGATCCGCGAATTGGTGGCGACGTTGCCGACCGATCTGCAGGTGGCCTATGTCGTGGTGCAGCACATGTCGCCACACCACAAGAGCCTGATGACCGAACTGGTTGCCCGGCAAACCCGGCTGGTGGTCCGCGATGTCGTGGACGGCTGCGTGCCGGAACCCAATGTGATCTACGTGACACCGCCAAAGACCGATGTTGTCTATGACAATGGCAAGCTGTGCCTGGTTGATCCCAGTCACGAAGTGGCCTCCCCCAAACCTTCGGTGGACCGGTTTTTGTTGAGCATCGCCGACAAGCATGGCGAAAAATCGATGGCGATCATCCTGTCGGGCACCGGGACCGATGGCGCCTACGGCGTGCAGGCGATCCGTGAAGCAGGCGGCATCACGATTGCACAAGACACGGAAAGCGCGAAATACGACGGGATGCCGATGTCGGCCATGCAGACCGGCTGCGTCGACCTGGTGTTGCGGCCCTTTGAGATCGGCACGCATCTGCAGAAGATCCTGACGTCGCCGCGGGATTTCGATGCCTTCCGGCAGGAGGCGGCGGAAAAGAGCCCTTCGTCGGATCTGTTGCAGATCCTTCTCGCCCGCACCCGCGTCGATTTCCGGGAATACAAACAAACCACGATCAACCGCCGGATCGAGCGCCGCATGATCGCTCTAGGGATCGACAGCCACGAAGAATACACGCAATTCTGTCGGGTCAATCCAAACGCGGTGGATGCGCTGTTCAAGGATTTGCTGATATCGGTCACCCGGTTTTTCCGCGACAAGAGCGAATTTGAAGCGCTGAAGGAATTGTTGCCGCCGCTGCTGCAGAAAAAGTCCAATACCCCGTTTCGGGTCTGGATTGCCGGCTGTGCCACGGGTGAGGAAGCCTATTCCATTGCCATTCTGCTCAGCGAAGCCCTTGGTGGATCGAAGGTCCAGCTCAAGGACCACGTGCAGATTTTCGCGACAGATATCGACAAGGATGCCCTCGAAGTGGCCCGCAAGGGTGTCTACGGCATGGCGGCCCTCAACGACATTCCCAGAGATTTGTCGGATCGGTACTTCATCCAGCAGAACGATGGCATCCGCGTCATTGATTCCCTGCGCTCGGCCATTCTGTTTTCTGATCACAACGTCTGTCAGGACCCGCCGTTCCAGAAGGTTGATCTGCTGTGCTGCCGTAACCTGTTGATTTATTTTGGAAATGCGCTGCAGCACAAGGTCATGTCGCGGTTCCATTACGCGCTGACTGAAAGCTCTTTGATGTTCTTGGGCACGGCTGAAACCGTTGCGGGATCCGACGAGCTGTTCATTCAGGACAGCCAGTCTGCGCATATCTATCGCCGCAGGTCCATTCGCCGCTCCGAACAGACGCCTTTTGCGAATACGCGGAATGTCCCGCAGTCGCGCCGCATTCCGCCACCGACGCAGGCGGCACAACCGGGCGATTCCACCGACCGCCAGATGTTCGAGGCCTTGGCGCTGGCGCTGGGCAAGAATTCGGTGCTGGTGACCGACGAGTATTCGATTGTGCGGATCTACGGGAATGTCAGCTCGTTTATTGAAATGAGCGAAGCCAGCAACCTGAAAATGCACATTGATTTGTTGCGACGACCCTTCCGTGAAGAGGCGCGCAGTCTGGTGACCCTCGCGCTGAAAAACGGCGAACATCGCTCGGGCGTCCGGCACCTGCTGGCGGATGACGATGATGCCGAAATCCGGCTCGATGTCTTCCCGATCATTGCCCGCGATCTGAACGAACGCGCCGCGCTGGTGGTTTTCAGCGAAGTGAAGGTGGATCGCGCCAAAGGGTTGGAGCCGACAAACAAGAGCGGCGACGAAACCTTTGAAAGCGACCGTATCCGGTTGCTGGAAGATGAGGTTGCAACGACGCGGGAAGCGCTGCAGCAGACCATCGAAGAACTGGAAACCTCCAACGAGGAGCTGCAATCGCTCAACGAGGAACTGCAATCCACCAACGAGGAATTGCAGGCCACGAACGAAGAGCTGGAAACCTCGAATGAAGAGCTGCAATCCACCAACGAAGAGCTGATCACCGTCAACGAGGAACTGCAGGTGACGGCTGCAGAGCTGAGCGGGCGCACCGGCGAGCTGATGTCGGTCTTGGAGACCGCGCCGCTGGCGATTATGGTTTTGGATACGGCGCTGCAAATCTCGCAGGCCACCAATGCCGCTGCTGAAATGTTCGGCCTGTCGCGTCCGGTGTCGAACCCGCATGTCAGCCAGTGCATCCTGCCTGAAAACTGCCCCTCACTTGCGCCGATCTGCAATGAAACCCTCAAACTCGGCGAGCCGATCTCGCGTGAATTCACCTCCAAGGGTGGGCGCTACAAGCTCACCTGTTCGCCTTTCTTTGACATGCGCGGCCAGATGAAGGGCTCGACGATGGTCGTCTCCGAATTCCCCGGTCTGGCGCAGGAACTCGACCTGATCCTCGATCACGCCGAGATCTTCATGCTGAACCGCTCCACCGACGGGACGGTCCTGCGGATCAGCCAGAAATCGGCCAATATTCTGGGCACGACCCGACAGGAAGCGGAAGGCAAGAACTTCTTCAAATTGGCAAATAAGGCAACGGCCGATGCCGTGAAAGCGCGCGACAATGAGCTGATGAACAGCACCACGGGGCGTGTGCACCACATCAATGCCGTTTCTGCACGCGATACCGGCGAAAAATACTGGATGAGTACCGAGAACTTCATTTTTGCGGACCCCTCGCAGAGCACGTCCTCGATCTACTCGGTCGGCACGGATATTACCGGCATCATCGATGCAAGGGACAAGGCCGAAGACGCGCTGGAACAGCTCACGCTTTTGCAGGACCTCGCGCAGGTCGGGTACTGGGCGGTAAATCTCAAAGACAATTCGGTGCATTGGTCCTCGGAGGTCTATCGCATTCACGGGTTGGACCCGAATGGACCGCCACCTGATCTGCAAGCAGGATTGGGCTACTACCATCCCGATGACCGCGCGAAGGTCGAAAAGCTGGTCAACAAGGTTGCGAAGAAGGGTGGGGATTTCCAGTTCCGGCACCGGATCGTCACCAAGGACGGCGAGACCGTGGAGGTCGAATCCTTCGGGATGGCGCGGGCGGATGAAACCGGCGAGATCAAGCGGATCATCGGCGTCTTTCGCCAGGCACCCGACTGAAAACCCATCCTCTCTCAGGCGGATCAAAGCCCGGACCAATCGAACGGTCCGGGCTTTCGCCTTGACCCTATGATGCAACCTGCGCATTTATGGGCAAAAATCAGATGGGAGATATTTCATGACACTCAAGACAACCGCAAGCACGCTTGCCTTTATCGCCGTTGCGGGCGTGGCCGGTGCCGAATGCACAGAAGTCACCTTCTCCGACGTGGGTTGGACGGACATCACCGCGACCACCGCCGCGACCACTGTGGTTCTGGATGCTTTGGGGTATGAGACAGATATCAAGGTGCTGTCGGTGCCGGTGACCTACACCTCGATGGCGCAGGGGGACGTTGACGTATTCCTGGGCAACTGGATGCCGACCATGGAAGCGGACATCGCACCCTACCGTGAAGCGGGCACTGTCGACACCGTGCGGGAAAACCTCGAAGGTGCGAAATATACCCTCGCCGTGAACCAGGCAGCGCTGGACCTTGGCATCAAGGATTTCGCTGACATCGCCAAACACGCGGACGCGCTGGACGAACAGATCTATGGCATCGAGCCCGGCAACGATGGCAACCGCCTGATCCAGTCTATGATCGACGCTGATGCCTTTGGTCTCAGCGGTTTTGAAGTCAAGGAAAGCTCCGAACAGGGCATGTTGGCGCAGGTGGAACGTCTGTCCAAGAAAGACGAACCCATCGTGTTCCTCGGCTGGGAACCACATCCGATGAATGCCAATTTCGAGATGGGCTATCTGACCGGGGGCGATGAATTCTTTGGCCCGGATTTCGGTGGCGCGACGGTCTATACAAACACCCGTTCTGGCTATAGCACCGAATGCCCGAACGTCGGCAAACTGCTGGGCAATCTGAAATTCACGCTGGCGATGGAAAATGAGATCATGGGGGCCATCCTGAACGACGGGACCGAGCCTTCGGACGCCGCCAAGGCGTGGCTGACGGCAAACCCTGATGCCTTCATGGCGTGGCTCGATGGCGTGACCACCGTTGACGGTGGCGACAGCGTCGCGGCTGTGAAATCCGCGCTGGGTCTGTAATTATCTGACCCCGCCTGCATCTGTGGGCGGGTTAACATTAAACTGAGGTAGGGGTAGGTTTTGCTGGACTGGCTGACTGAAACGAAGATACCTGTCGGCAAAACTGCAGCGGCGTTCTTTGACTGGCTTCAGACCAATGGCGAGTGGTTCTTTGACGGGCTCGCCGTGGCGATGGAAGCGATGATCGATGCGATCCTCTGGGTGCTGCAGACGCCGCATCCCTTTGTGATCATCCTCGCCTTTGTGGCGCTTACCTGGGCGCTGCAACGCAGCTGGAAAATCTGCCTTTTTGTCGCTTTGGGCTTTCTGTTCATCCTCAACCAGGACTATTGGGAGGAGATGACGGAGAGCATCACGCTGGTGCTGTCGGCCTGCGTGGTCTGTATGGCCATCGGGGTGCCCATCGGCATCGCCGCCGCACACCGTCCGCGATTGTTTCAGGCGATGCGCCCGGTGCTGGACCTGATGCAGACGCTGCCAACCTTCGTCTATCTCATTCCGGCCATTGTGTTTTTTGGCATTGGCATGGTGCCGGGCCTGATCGCCACGGTGATTTTTGTGGTGCCAGCGCCCATTCGTCTGACCCATCTGGGCATCAGCACAACGCCGAAACCCCTGCTCGAAGCCGCAGATGCCTTCGGCGCCACCCCGCTGCAGAAACTGTGGAAGGTCGAGTTGCCCTATGCCTTGCCGCAGATCATGGCAGGGCTCAACCAGACGATCATGCTGTCGCTCTCGATGGTGGTGATCGCCGCGCTGGTGGGCGCGGATGGATTGGGCGTGCCGGTGGTGCGCGCGCTCAATCAGGTGAACACCGCCCTTGGATTTGAGAGCGGCTTCATCATCGTCGTTGTCGCCATCATGCTGGACCGGATGCTGCGGGTGGATCGCAAATGACAAATGCCGTTGAGTTTGACAATGTCTCCATCGTTTTTGGTGACGCACCTGCATCGGCGCTGCCAGGCATGGATGCGCTGAAATCCCGGGCGGAGGTGCGGCAGGAAACCAGTCAGGTGCTTGGCGTACACAACTGCTCGCTGGACGTGCCAGCCGGTGAAATCCTGGTGCTCATGGGGCTTTCCGGCTCAGGGAAATCCACCTTGTTGCGGGCTGTGAACGGTCTCAATCCGGTGGTGCGCGGGGCCGTGCGCGTGTTCGATGCGGATTGGTCCTGCGACGTCACCCATAGCTCCGCCAATGACCTGCGCCGGGTACGGCGCGAATGCGTTTCCATGGTGTTTCAGCAATTTGGCCTGCTGCCCTGGCGCACGGTGCGCGAAAACGTGGCGCTGGGGCTGGAACTGGCGGATGTGCCCAAGAAAGACCGCTATGCGCGGGCAGACCGGCAGCTTGAACTGGTGGGATTGTCCGATTGGGCGGAGCGCAAGGTCGGCGAGCTTTCGGGCGGCATGCAGCAGCGGGTCGGTCTGGCGCGGGCCTTTGCCACGGATGCGCCGATCCTGCTGATGGATGAGCCCTTCTCGGCGCTGGATCCGTTGATCCGCACGCGGCTTCAGGACGAACTGCTCGATCTGCAGCGCGATCTCAAACGCACGATCATCTTTGTCAGCCACGATCTGGATGAAGCCTTCAAGCTCGGTGATCGCATTGCCATCATGGAAGGCGGGCGCATCGTGCAATGCGGCACCCCGCAGGAGATTTTCTCCAATCCGGTGAACGACTATGTGGCGGACTTCGTCGCACATATGAATCCGCTTGGGGTGCTGAACGCCAGCGATGTGATGGAACCGGCCCAAGCGCCGCCGGATCAAGCGGTGCCAGCGGATATGAACGTCGAAACCGTGATGCGCAAGCTACTGGAAACCGATGGCCCATTGGGGGTTGAAGAGAATGGCGACCTGGTGGGACAGGTCACCAAACGCGGTGTGATCGCGCGCATTCTCGACCCGCGCGAGACACCTTAACCGCCAAATCTATTCCTGAATGGTCTTGAGCCAGGCCACCAGGTCCGCCACCGGTTTGCTGGTCATGATCGGCTGACCATCGTTGGCGGCGATGGCGACGCCCTGACCTTCGAAAAACCAGCCATAGACGGGCATGTCGCTGCCGTGGCTGACCAGTGGGTCACGCCCATCGATCCGCTTGACGACCCGGAACACCGGAAACGCCCCATCGGCTTTCTGTGACAGCAGCGTCAGGTTGGCGGGCTGCACCAGCAGCACCGGTGACATCGGGCCGTTCCCCTTGGCCTCCACGCCGTGGCACGCGGCACAATGCAGGTTATAGAGCTTCTCGCCATCCTCCAGATTCTGGGCGCCCGCGGCACTGGCCAAGCAAAACAACAGGGCGGAAAGAAAACGCATGTCCATCTCCTAATGGTTTATGATCGCTAACTTATCCGACGGGCGGCGCGACACGCGTTGACCTGTATCAATTGCGGTGTCGAATTTCACAACGGGCCAGCGGCGGCTTTCGGGTTCGGGACCGGAATGCCCGGGCCCGCGTTGACAGGGATCAATGCCGCTGCCGCAAAACACGGTCAATCTGGGCCGGAAAGGCGGGACACATGGCGGCGGCAAACAAATCCGAATTGATCGACATATTGCAAAAGGAATACGCAAAGCTGGACGGGCTGATCACGCCCATCCCGGCGGAGCAGGCCATGCTGAAGGATGAGGCGGAAACCTCGATCAAGGATGTGGTTGCGCACCGCGCCCATTGGATCACGCTTTTTCTCGGCTGGTATGCGGACGGGCAGGCGGGCAAAACGGTCCATTTCCCCGCCGAAGGGTACAAGTGGAACGAGTTGAAGCGGTACAATGCAGATCTGCGCGCGGCGCAAAAGGACGTGGATTGGGCGGCGGCGCAAGCGCTTTTGAAACAGGAATACGCCGCACTCCTGGTCTTCGTGCAAACCTGTTGCAATGAAGATCTCTATGGCGGCCCGATGCAGGGTGCGAAGAATCACTGGACGCCCGGCCGTTGGGTCGAGGCGGCAGGGCCAAGCCATTTTAGATCCGCGGCCAAATACATTCGCGCGCGGTTACGATCACTCTAGGCGTGACACCTCACGTCAGAGCGGTCGGATTTTCAACTCGGTGATCCTGTTGCCATCTCGCGCGGTGACCTCGAACCGGAAGCCGTGGAAGGAAAACACCTGTCCCGATGTCGGGATCATCTGCGCCTCATGGATCACCAGCCCAGCGACGGTATTGGCCTCGTCATCCGGCAGGTTCCAATCGGTCGCGCGGTTTAAATCCCGGATCGTCATGGCACCGTCGACCACAAATTGACCGTCCTCGCCGCTGGTCACCGTCTGATCGTCACCTTCGTCAAACTCATCCGTGATTTCGCCGACGATCTCCTCCAGAATATCCTCCAGCGTGATCAGACCCTGCAGCGAGCCATATTCATCCACCACGAGGGCAAAATGGGTATGCCGGCGCAGGAACTGGCGCATCTGCTCCGCCAGCGTCGAGGTTTCCGGCACAAAATAGGGCTCCATGGCGACATCGAGGATTTTGAAGTCGCGCAATTGGGCTGCGTCGCCTTCGGGGCCGCCGATGGTCTTGTACATCGCCCGCAGCAGATCCTTGGCGTGGATCACGCCGATGATGTTCTCCGGATCGTCCTGATAGACCGGGAGGCGGGTGTGGTTCGAGGTCAGGCACTGTTCCAGAATTTCCTGCGGGCTGTCTTCGCCATTGATCATCTCGATGCCCGAGCGATGCAGCATGATCTCTTCCACCGTGCGGTCGTTGAGGTCCAGCGCACCCAGGATACGGTCGCGGTCTTCCTTCTCCACCACCCCTTCGGAGTGGCCCAGTTGCAGCGCCCCGGCGATCTCCTCGCGCACGGCCAGAATATTGCTGTCAGGGTCAATGGTCACGCCGAACACCCGCAGGACACCGCGCACAAAGAGGCGCACCGCCGCCACGATCGGTGAAAACACCGTTACCACCAGCGAAATTGGCCGAGAGACAAGGGCGGCTGCGGTCTCGGAATTGGTGATCGCGTAGGTCTTGGGCAGCACCTCCGCAAAGATCAGCACCAGCAGGGTCATCACCAACGTGGCCAGCGCCACACCGCTTTCCCCGAAGGCGCGGGTAAAGATGGCCGTGGCCAGCGAGGCGGCCAGAATGTTGACCAGATTGTTGCCCAGCAGCACCGACCCGATCAGCCGTTCATTGTCCTCGGTGATCTTCAATGCGCGTTCCGCCCCGCGCGAACCTTTATCGGCCTGTGCGCGCAGCTTGCCTCGGGACGCGGCGGTCAGGGCAGTCTCGGATCCGGAGAAAAACCCTGACAGCACAAGCAGAAAGAGGATCACACCTGATGTGAGCCAGAATGCGCTATCAAGCGTTGCCGTCGCCGTTTCCATTTGGAATTCACCCTTTGAATGTGGATGGTACGGTTATGGGCACGGCGCTTGCGTCAATCAAGAGAGCTGCGGCAAATGCACCGCGTTCCGAGTGCAATCAAAGCCGTAGTGTTGCTGTTTGGTGAATCATCCCCCGCACCAGGGGCTGGCAACGGTTTCCCCGGTAAAACTACCCGCTGCGCGCGCGTTAGTCCGAGGAGACCTTGTCACCGTTTTTACGCGGCGCGTCATTGGCCAGCGGGTGATGGGTGAGCACCAGTTCCGACAGGCGCGCCTCCAGCACATGGGTGTAGATCTCCGTCGTTGCGACATCCGCATGGCCCAGCAACGTCTGGATTGAGCGCAAATCGGCCCCATTGGCTAGCAGATGGGTGGCAAAGGCGTGGCGCAACGTATGCGGCGTCACTTTGTCCGGGGAGACACCCGCCGTTACGGCGAATTCCTTGATCAGCAGATAAAACCGGTGGCGCGTCAGGTGCCCGGCGGCGGAATGCGACACAAAGAGGTACTTTGACGCAGGCTTGCCAGCGACGCGACGATCATCCTCCATCCTGTCGCGCAACTCGATCCACTCTGCCAGTGCTTCGCGGGCGGGTGGAGAGAGCGGCACCATACGTTCCTTGCCGCCTTTGCCGCGGATCAGCAGCATGCGGGGGTCGCCCCGTGCCGCACTGACCGGCAGGCTCACCAGTTCCGACACCCGCATGCCCGTCGCATAGAGCAATTCCATCAGGCAGGTGTTGCGCTTCCGGTCCCGCTCCGACCGACCAGAGGCGCGCGCGGCTTCCAGCAAGCGGTCCACCTCCGCCTCGGAGAGGGTTTTGGGCAGGCGTTTGTCCCGCCCGGGGCCCGCAATCTGGATCGCGGGGTTGTCGCTGCGCCAGCCTTCCTCAAAGGCGAAGCGAAACAGCTGCTTGATTGCCGACAACCGGCGCGCCCGCGTGGCTTTTGACAAGCCCTGGGCGTCGCAGCTCACCAGGTAGTTCTCCACATCCGCTTTGACGACCTTGTCGAAGCCCATGTCGCTGTGCGCCAGCCAGCTTTCAAAATCCTGCAAGTCGCGGCCATAAGCCAGCAGGGTATTGCGGGCAGCCCCAAGTTCGGCTGCCTGCGCTTCGAGAAACGCGGAAATCCAGTGCCGTTGTGCCATTACCCGAACCTTTCCAACAGAAGGATCTGCAAACTTGCGCGCCGCATCGTATCTTCGAACCCCAGCGCGCGCAGGGTGCCGAGGGCTTCGGTGAGGGCGCCGGGATCTCCCGCCGCGCCGTCTTCCAGCAGAACCAACGCGCGCAGCACGACCTCGCCCAGCCTCCCGGTGCGCGCCATGGTCATCAGCTCGCGGCTCTCGGCACCGGGCTTGAAGCTGTCGATGACAGCGCTGGTGACAAGATCATTCGATGTCATGCCGGAGGGATCGCCTGCCGCCACCGCCCGCAGCAGGCTGTTATCGGATCGCTCAGCGGCTGCAGCGTAGTCTGGCGAGAGATAGGCCATGGTCTCGGCGATGTCCGCTGCGCGCCCGGATAGATCAAGATTTGACAGACGATCATTGAAGAGACCGGCAAAGGCCGTTTCTAGTTCGGCCTGCTGCATGGCCTGCCAGGCCCTGGGCAGCGTCTTCGACACCGCATCGGCAGATCGGGCACCAAGCCCGGTATCGAACTGCTGCACGGCCTCGACCCGGTCCCAGATGCTGCCGGAGGCCGCAGGCGCACGTTCGGTATAGAGCCCGAGCAGGCGATTGTCGGGCAGGGCACCGGTTTGCGCCAATCGTTCTGCGGCTTCCAACTGCGCTTTCCAGCCCGCCAGATCCCGCAGATCGGCAACCGCGTAGGCGCGCGGCAGCAGCCGGGTGGGCAGCGGTTCACCAATCGCTTCATGCAGTCGAAAGAGCAGGGGGGTGATGTCGCGCGGCGGGCGCAGCGGCGGTGCGCCGTCAAAGAGTTCCGGATGTAGAAACCGGTCAAGCAATTCCTGATCTGCGCGCGACATCATCGACAGCGCCCGCGCGGTATCAAAGAGCAACGCCGCGGTGGCCCAGTCCCCCTTGCGGGCGGCGCAATAGATGCGGTGGCCGATGCTGGGCGACAGATGCAACTGCGCGGCCAGAATATTGCAGGCAGGCCACTCCTGCGCGGTGAGCAACGCCAGATCCATGTAGGCGGCAAAATGTTCCTTGTCGCGTGTCACGTCTGCTTGCTCGATCAGCGCGAGCGCCGGGTCGAGCGCGCCGAACCGTTGCAAGGCTTCGACCCGCGCAAGGGTGAATATATCCTCTTCCCGCGCGTCCCGTCCCGGGCCTTGCGCCTCAGTCAGCAGGGCGGTGAACAAAAGGGCCTGCGCGGCAGGAAGGCGAAAGTCCGGAAGCCCGGTGAGCGTGGCGCTGAGCTCCTTGGGATCGCTTTTGCGCCACAGATCCTGCGGCAGGCCGGTGACGCTGGCCGGGACCAGTCCGATGATGCGGACCGCCTCGTCTTCAAGCGGCTGCACAGCAACCGTCGGGACGGTCCCCGAATGGGCAACCGGCGGTTCGGCGTTGGGCATGGCAACAGAGGTCATTGCGGGCTGATCGGGGTTTTGTTGCACCCAATCGATCACCGACAATGGCTGATCTTGCGCTGCGAGCTTTGCCCCCAAGCCACCGCACAGCACCAGAACCGTCAGAGATATGTGCGGGTTAATTGGCATCCAGCGTCACAGGTACGCGGACTTCTTCCTGGGGCGCCGAGAAATCAGCGCCGAAATAGGGGCCGACATAGGCGTAGCCTACGAGCCCGATCAGACCGAGTACGATGAGGTAGACCAGAAGTTTAAAGACGCGCGACATTGTTGATACTGCCTTGATTGCCTGCCGATTTTTCCAAACTTATATATGGCCTTTTGCACAATATCACGTCATTCACATAATTATGAGCGAATTTCAGCAATCCGTGGCCAACGGGGCCCAGGCAAACCCCTATGTGCTGAAAAAAACTGTTGTCATGGTCGGGATGATGGGGGCCGGTAAGACAGCGGTGGGACGGGTGCTGGCGCAACTGCTGAACGTGCGTTTTCTCGATTCGGATCAGGAAATCGAGGCCGCGGCGAATATGACCGTGCCGGAGATTTTTGCGCGCGACGGCGAGCCGTTTTTCCGCGCCCGCGAGACGGAAGTGATCTCGCGCCTGTTGCAGGATGAGCGCTGCGTCTTGTCCACGGGGGGCGGCGCTTTTCTATCCGCAGAAAATCGGGAAAACATTTCCCGCAACGGTGTGGCCGTCTGGTTGGACGCGGATTTGGAGCTGTTGTGGAGCCGTGTGCGCCACCGCGATACACGCCCCTTGCTGCGCACCGCTGACCCCAAGGCGACCCTGACGGATCTCTATACCAAGCGGGTGCCCGAATATAGCAAGGCCGATCTGCGCGTCCCTTGCGCGCCGCCTGTGACGCTGGACCAGATGGCCCAGCGGGTGACCTCGGTGCTCTTGACGCGCCCTGATGTGCTGGAGCGCCGCGATGCTTGAGACTGTACATGTCGATCTGCCGGGGCGCGCCTATGACGTGCGCATTGGGCCGGGGCTGCTGGCCCAGGCAGGCGCTGAGATTGCGCCGTTTTTATCACGCCCAAGGGTGTCGATTTTGACCGACGCGACCGTGGCGGGGTTGCATCTCGACACGCTCAAGGCTGGGCTAGCGCAGGAAGGGATAACGAGTGAGGCGCTGGCGTTGCCGCCGGGCGAGGCCACGAAATCCTGGGGGCCGCTGGAGCAGAGCGTCAGCTGGTTATTGGACCAGCGGGTTGAACGCGGCGACGTCGTTGTGGCCTTTGGTGGTGGCGTCATTGGCGATCTGGCGGGGTTTGCCGCGGCCATCCTGCGTCGCGGCGTGCGATTTGTGCAGATCCCGACCTCCCTGCTGGCGCAGGTCGACAGCTCGGTAGGCGGTAAAACCGGCATCAATGCCGCGCAGGGCAAGAACCTGATCGGCGCTTTTCATCAACCCGCGCTGGTTCTGGCAGATACGGATGTGCTGGGCTCCCTGGAGCCGCGCGATTTTCTGGCCGGGTACGGCGAGGTCGTGAAATACGGGCTGCTGGGGGATGCGGCATTCTTTGAATGGCTGGAGAAGCAGGGGCCTGCGCTGGCGGCGGGCGATATGGCCGCACGGGTCGAGGCGGTGCGGCGCTCGGTTCAGATGAAAGCCGATATCGTGACACGGGACGAGACCGAGCAGGGGGACCGTGCCCTGCTGAACCTCGGACATACCTTTGGTCACGCGCTGGAAGCGGCGACGGGCTATTCCGACCGGCTGCTGCACGGCGAGGGGGTGGCGGTGGGCTGCGCGCTGGCCTTTGAGCTGTCGTCGCGCATGGGACTCTGTGCGCAGGAAGACCCCAGCCGGGTGCGCGCGCATCTCAAGGCGATGGGTATGAAGACAGACATGGCCGACATTCCCGGCGCATTGCCGGATGCGGACGGCTTGCTGGACCTGATGGGGCAGGACAAGAAGGTGGTGCAGGGGACATTGCGGTTCATCCTGGCCCGTGGGATTGGCGAGGCCTTCATCACCTCCGACGTGCCGAAGGACGCGGTACGCGCCGTTCTGCAGGACGCTCTGGCTGCGCGGCGTTAAGCCCGGCGCAGCACCATGCCGAACTTGTCCTCGCAATCAAAGCCGAGCGCTTCGTAAAACTCGCGTGCGCCGCGCCGCTGCCCGGTCATCAGCATGATCTTATAGGCATCTTCCGCCCAGGCGGCGTCAATCGCGGCCTGCATCACGCTGCGGCCGATCCCGCGTTTGCGAAACTCTGCTGCGGTCGCCACATTTTCGATCAGCGCGTAGGGTCGACCATCATATGTCACATTCGGCAGGATATGCAGCGTGACCATGGCGATGATCCGGCCCTGAGTTTCCGCGCCGTAAATGCGGGTGCCGGGATGCGCCATCACCGCAGCAACACGGCGCATCCGGGCCGTCTTGGGCCCGAAGGTCAGTTCATTATAGAGAGTGATGAGGTTTTCAGAATCCGCCTGCTCAAGCCTGCGAACCAGAACGTCTTCAGAATGGGATTTCATCATCCAGATCGCGTGAAGGGGCCGGGCTGCCGCCTCCTGAGCCGCCGCCATAGCTGTCGCCGCCCCGGTCGTCATAGCCAGCGGAGCCGCCACCGCCACCGCCAAAGTTACCACCACCGCCGCCACCTTCGCGACCGTCCAGCATGGTCAGCGTGCCGCCGTAGCCCTGCAGCACCACTTCGGTGGAATATCGATCCTGTCCGGACTGGTCCTGCCATTTGCGGGTCTGCAACTGCCCTTCGATATAGACCTTGGACCCTTTGCGCAGATACTGCTCCGCGATGCGCACCAGACCTTCCTGAAAGATCGCGACGGAATGCCATTCGGTGCGTTCCTTGCGCTCGCCCGTATTGCGGTCTTTCCATGTCTCAGAGGTGGCGATGCGCAGGTTGCACACCTTCCCGCCGTTCTGAAAACTGCGCACTTCCGGGTCGCGCCCCAGATTGCCAATGAGAATAACCTTGTTCACTGAGCCGGCCATGGTGCCCCCTTTTGGTATTTTTCCGCCTGCATCGGGCCTTTGCGAATCCCGACCTGTGCAATTTGACTAAACCTATACCGACAGCGCGGCGCTTTCCACTCACTAAAACCGTGGGTTGAACAAACCCGTGCCTTGCGCAAAACACTGGATCAAAAGTTAATTTCGGTATATTGGCCAATCTGATGAGTGGGATGCCCAAGACCCTGGCCCGGCTGGTATGCTGTGGTGCCGTGATCGTTGCATTTGGTGCGGTGAGCCTGCCCGTGGACGCGCAGACGCTCTCCAGCAAGAACCGCGCCAAGCTCTTTTCCTCGCAGACGCGCATTTTGGATACGCGGGCGGCGAGCCAGTACAACAATTCAGTGCGCCTGCAGCCGCCGACGGTTCATACCCCCAGCAAATGGGCCACACCGCAATATGATGGTCGGTATCGCGGGCAATTTCTGGAAATGGCGCGGTCCGCGGCCCGCAAACATGGGGTGCCGGAGGATCTGTTCCTGCGGCTGGTGCAACAGGAATCTAACTGGAACCCCAAGGCCAAGTCGCATAAGGGCGCCCTGGGTCTTGCACAGCTGATGCCGGCAACTGCGCGCAAGCTGCGCGTGGACCCGCTCGACCCCGAACAGAACCTCGAAGGGGGGGCCCGCTATCTGATGGCCCAATACCGCGAATTCGGGACGTGGCGGTTGGCGCTGGCCGCCTATAATGCGGGCCCGGGGGCTGTGAAGAAATACGGTGGCGTGCCGCCCTTCAAGGAAACCCGCAACTATGTGAAAGTCATCGGCGGTCAATAACGATTTCAGGATCGCCCGTCTGACGTCAATCCGGGCTGCACAAGTATCCGTCTGACGGATGTCGTGGATTTCACAAACGCTCCTCATCCCGGTCATAGTGCCGCCCGATTTCCCCAACAGGTTATGAGCAACAAAGTTGACGGGGATAGACACATGGCGACGACGAATTTCCAGGCCCGGATTGACCGGATCAACCGCGCGCATCAGGGCATGGCGCCCGCACGGGCCAAGGCCCCCATCCGCGCGTTGAAATCGCAACCTGTGCCGATGACGATGCAACGGCAGCCGCGCAAGCGCTTTGCGATCTTTGACCATTTCCAACCCATCGCGATCGGATCGGTGCTGGGATGCATTGCCGCCGTGCTGCTGACCGGCCTGACATCGGAGAATTCGCCCTGGGGTCCGGGAACCGAACTGAACCAGATGATGTTCCTGCCAGCCTTGGGGGGGTTGGCGCTGGCGCCGGTTCTGATGCTAGCCTCTTTATTTCTGGCGAGCAAAAAGCCAGGCTTTGCGCTCTTTTCCCTAAGTTACCTGACGGGTCTGGTCATTACGATGATGTTTTAACTCACCATCTGTAACGCTTTGTAATGCGGAGTTGTAAAGGCAGGCGAGAAATTGCTTGCCTTTCGTCATGTTTAAGGCGCTGTAAATGTTGAATAAAACACCTTTCATCCATTCAGGGTCCCCGATGTCGTCCATCGTCTGAGGCCCCGGCGAGGTTTTTGACGGAACCATTCCTGCGAGCCTGCTGTTGTTGCCATGCCGCCGCCAAGAAAATCTCTGCGGCGGGTGTGAAACAGGTTTGAAGGAGCATTCTCATGTACGATTTTCTCAAAACCACAGCCCTTGTTGTAAGCGTCGGGACGGCCGCATTCATGGCATCGGGTGCCACGGCAGGACAGGGCATCAGCTCCATTGATGTAAAGGCGCAGGTTGGCGCACCGCAGGGCAGTAACGCGCTGGACCTCTATCCGACAATCGCGGATGATCTGACCCGTGAAATCCTCTCACGCGTCGATACCACCAATGACCCTGAGGGGGGTGTCATTTCCGTAAAAATCAAACGTTTGAGCCTGGATGGCGACACCATTCTGCCGGATTCGGCGGAGTTCAACGAGCTGGAAGGCTTCCTGTCCTATGAGGGCGGCAGCCGGGATTTCGTCGAGATGATCCGGCTCTCAGCCCGCACCGATGAGCAGGCCGTTCCGGAAGGCTTCGTGTCGGTCGCCCCAAGCAACGCAGATTTCTATGACGCAATGTTGGCGGCATTTGCCGACCGTATCGTTGAATTGGTGCCGGAAGAAGACATCACCTCTGGCAGCTGAAGCGTGTTGTAACGAGTGACCGTCGCCCGGGCATCGTTACGCTTGGTCGGCTCGTAAGGGTTTCCACCGAGGGGCACAGCCCCGTGGCCCTCGGTGGTTTGCGGCGCAGATCTTTTGCCGGTCTGCGCCGCACCCTCTCTCCCGGAAGCGGATTATTCGGCGGCGACGCCCACTTCGATCACCGGTTCCATCTCCGCGAGCTTCTCATCGCTCAGGTGGCACTTGATCTGGTGATTGCCGTCCAAATTGCGCACCGGAGGCACTTCTTTCTCGCACAATCCCCCAGGCACTTCGGACTTCCAGCGGCACCGGGTCTGGAACGGGCAGCCCGAGGGCGGGTTCATCGCCGACGGAATGTCACCCTCAAGCACGATGTGCTTTTTCTTCACGGAGGTGTCGGCGATGGGCACAGCAGAGAGCAGCGCTTCGGTATAGGGGTGATAGGGCGGCGAGAACACCTGATCGGTGGTGCCCAGCTCCACCACATGCCCCAGATACATCACCATCACCCGGTCGCTGAGGTAGCGGACGATACTGAGGTCGTGGCTGATGAAGAGCAGGGTGGTCTTGTGCTCGCGCTGAATTTCCATCAGCAGGTCGGTGACCGCCGCCTGCACAGAGACGTCCAGCGCCGAGACCGGTTCATCGGCAACGACGATCCGCGCATCCCCCGCAAAGGCGCGCGCAATGCCCACCCGTTGTTTCTGCCCGCCAGACAGCTGGCGCGGCATCCGGTCGGCAAATTCGCGAGGCAGCTTGACCAGATCGAGCAGTTTCAACATGCGCTGTGTGCGGTCACGGTCATTATCGCCGATGCCAAAGATTTCCAGGGCACGCACGATCTGGCGTCCGACGGTCATCGAGGGGTTGAGCGTGTCAAAGGGGTTCTGGAAGACCATCTGCACTTCGGAGACCGTTTTGGTGTCGCGCTCCTCGATGGGGACGTCCTGGATCTCCTTGTTGCCAAGCAGAATTTGCCCCTCCGTTGCGGTCTCCAGCCCCATCAGCACTTTGGCGAAGGTGGATTTGCCGCAGCCGGATTCGCCCACAATGGCGAGGGTCTCGCTCTCCCGGGCCTCGAAACTGAGGGTCTCATTGGCCTTCACGACTTTTTTGTTGCCACCGCCAAAGATCGCATTGGCCGCCACCTCATAGTACTTCTTGAGGTTGTCCATCTTCAGGACCACATCGCCCACGTCGCCCTTGGTCTTGACGTCAGCCAGCTCCAGCGGCGCCGCCCAATCGATCTCCTGGAATTTCAAACAGCGGGTTTCGTGCCGGGCATCGCCATCGACCTGCTGCATCGGGATGAACCCCTGATCGCAGCGCCCCGCTTCGAAATAATCGCAACGCGGTCCAAAATTGCAGCCATTGGGCCGTTCATGCGGCAGGGGGAAGTTCCCTGGGATGGCCACCAGCGGGCGGGCATTCTTATCCGCGCCGGGCAGGGGGATCGACCGGAAAAGCGCTTGCGTATAAGGGTGCTGCATCTTGTCGAATACATCCTCGATGGAGCCACGCTCCACCGCCTCCCCGGAATACATCACGCAAATGCGGTCGCAGGTCTCCAGCACCAGCCCGAGATTGTGCGAGATGAAGAGCATCGAGGTGCCGTACTTCTTGCCCAGATCCTTGACCAGTTCCACGACCGCTGCCTCAACCGTCACGTCCAATGCGGTGGTCGGCTCATCGAGGATCAGCAGCGAAGGTTCGGACATCAGCGCCATCGCGATCACGATGCGCTGTTGCTGCCCACCGGACAACTGGTGCGGGTAAGATCCCAGGATACGTTTCGGATCGGGCAACTTCACATCCGTGACCACCTGCAGGGCCCGCGCGTAAGCGTCTTTTTCGCTCATGCCCTGATGGATCATCGGCACTTCCATCAACTGCTTGCCGATCTTCATCGCCGGGTTCAGCGAGGCCATGGGTTCCTGATAGATCATCGCAATCTCGGAGCCCCGAATATCGCGCAGCTCCTCATCGCTCATCTCACCCAGATCGCGGCCCTTGAACTTGATCGAGCCGCCAACCACGCGGCCATTCTTGCCCAGATCCTGCATGACCCCCAGCGCCACCGTCGACTTGCCACACCCGGATTCGCCCACCAGGCCAACGGCTTCGCCAGGTTTGACATGGACAGAAAAATCCATGACGGCCGGGATCTCGCGCAGCCGGGTGAAAAACGAAATCGACAGCTTATCGATTTCAAGGATGGGGCCATCGTAGTCGGTCTTTGGCATCTGTATGCTCCTTTCAGGAGGGCCGATCAGTCGCGTCTCGCTTCTTTTGGCCAGAAATATCCTCGGGGGTCCGGGGGCAGACAGCCCCCGGTCCGGTTCATCAATCGCGCAGACTTTCCTCGCGCAGACCGTCGGCCAACAGGTTCAGCCCCAAAACCAGCGTCAGCAGTGCCAGCGCAGGTGCAATGGCCGCGTGCGGGTACAGGGCCAGCAGGCGACGCCCGGCGTTGATCGTACTGCCCCAATCCGGGCTTTCCGATTCCAGCCCGAGGCCAAAGAAGCCCAGGGTCCCCAGCAGGATGGTCGTATACCCGATCCGCAGGCAGAAATCGACGATCAGCGGCCCGCGCGCATTTGGCAGGATTTCCCACAGCATGATGTACCAGGGGCCTTCGCCGCGCGTTTGCGCCGCCGCCACATAGTCGCGGGTCTTGATGTCCAGCGCCAGGCCCCGCACGATCCGGAAGACAGTCGGCGAGTTCACAAAAACCACTGAGACGAAGACCACCAGAATGCCGGGATCGATGTCGAAGAGATCAAGGAACGCCGGGATGCCCGGGATCGAATAGGTGGGCGTTGCCACCACAGCGCCATTGGTGGAGACCAGAGACAGGTAGAGCCAGCCCAACCCGCCCAGCACACCGATGAGCAGGGGCGTGCGCACCGCAGGCTGCGTGTAGTATCGCGAATTCAGCAGGATACAGACAAAGATCAGCGGGAAAACAAAGAGGAACAGCGCCATGTAGTTGGGAATGCCGGTCAGCACGATTTCCGGTGTAACCAGCAGATAAAAGAGCAGGATCACCGGGAAGGCGAGGATCAGGTTGGCAAGGAACGACAGGATCGTGTCCAGACGGCCGCCGTAATACCCTGCGGGCAGCCCCAGCGTAATGCCCACCATGAAGGCGAAAAGCGTGGCAATCGGAGCGATCTGCACCACAACCCAGGCGCCTTTGATCAGACGGCTGAAGACGTCCCGCGCCAGGTTGTCACCCCCCAGCAGGAACCAGGCGTATTGCCCGTCCTCGGCGCCGCGCATCGGCGTGCCGGGCAGCTTGTTCTTCATGCCCGAAACCTGGCTCAGCGGGTCGTGGGTGACCAGCATATCCAGCGGGCCGCCAAAGACGCCGACAAAGACCCAGAACATGACCAGGCCAAAGCCGATCATCCCGATCGTGCTGTCAAAGAGTTTGCCATAAAGCCCCAGACGACGCTTATACGTCATCGAGACGGTGAAAAGGACAATCAGCGCAATCCAGACCGGACCGAGTTGAATGAACATGCGGGCCAGAATGCCGCCCCAGGAAAGTTCTTCCATGACCAGCCCTCCCTTACGCGATCCGGATACGTGGATTGAGGTAGACATAGCCGATATCCGATATCAGCTGGGTCACCAGCACCACGATCACTGAGACAACCGAAACCGCCAGCAGCAGCTCGATGTCGTTGTTGGAGGCGGCCTGCACCAGCAGCCAGCCAAAGCCCTTGTAGTTGAAGAGCGTCTCGACGATCACCACGCCGTTTAGCAGCCATGGGAACTGCAGCATGATCACCGTGAAGGGCGCGATCAGCGCGTTGCGCAGCGCGTGTTTCAGAACGATGTCGGAGAATTTCACGCCCTTGAGGCGCGCCGTGCGGATGTATTGCGCAGTCATCACCTCGGTCATCGAGGCCCGCGTCATCCGCGCGATATAGCCCATGCCGTAAAGGGCAATGGTGATCACCGGCAGGGTGAAATTCTCAAAGGTCACGTTTTCCATGGCGCTGGTCGCCGACCCCTTGAACCACTTCAATCCAAAGGCGGAGGAGGCAAAGACCGCGATGAAAATGACGCCCGATACATATTCCGGGGTCGCGGTCGAGGCGATGGAGAAGGTAGAGAGCGACCGGTCCAGTTTCGAGCCTTCGCGCATGCCCGCCAGCACCCCGATGATCAGCGCCATGGGCACCATCACCAACATCACGCAGAGCATCAGCTTTCCGGTCAGGCCCAATCGCGTGGCGACGATTGATCCAACATCATCCTTGAAAACGGTTGAGAACCCCCAATCCCCTTGCAGCACCCCGCAAAAGCCGTGCCGCTCATCCTCGGGCGTGCCTGCGGCAAAGCATTTTCCGGTGATTTCGCCATCGGTATCGACGGTCCAGCCCGGCAGAACGCCCAGCCACTGGCCGAATTTGACCGGCATCGGCTGCAGATAGCCATTTTTGCCCAGATAGCTTTCCACCGCCTCATCGGACATGCGGAAGTTCCCTTGCGTTTTGGCAAGCTTCTCAAGGTTCGGATAAAGGTTCGTCAGCCAAAAGACGACGAACGTCAGGCAGAGCGCCGTCAATATCATGACGCCCAGCCGTCTGAGTATAAATAGTCCCATTTTCGCCCCTGTTGTCAGGCCATGGCGCGTTGGTCGCGCTGGTTTTCAAAAGCTCTTTTGAGCTTCCGGATTATATTGTTTGGCCATCAGGCATGACTTTTGGGGCGGCGTCAATGTGGGCTTGCGCCGTAAAAATGTATTTTTGCGACATCATATGCGTCGCAAATCGATGATTTTC
The DNA here is from genome assembly GCF_947499265.1 of uncultured Roseobacter sp. Lineage (GTDB taxonomy): Bacteria > Pseudomonadota > Alphaproteobacteria > Rhodobacterales > Rhodobacteraceae > Roseobacter. Next base: position 565,565 of record NZ_CANMNK010000002.1, read on the forward strand.
CGGTGTGTCGGGGGAGGGTCTCTGCCGCTTCAGGCCGCCTCGACCAGTCGCGCGGAAGCTTTGCGCAGGGCCGTCGGCGTGGCATTCGTGTGGTGCTGCATGAAGCGGGTGAAATAAGCCGCACTGCCAAATCCAAGATGCCGGGCGATGTCCTGTGCGGGCACTTTGGTGGAGGCCAACAGACATCTTGCCTCATAAAGCACGCGTTCGGTCAGCAAATCAGCGGCGGTTTTGCCGGTCGCGGCCTTGCACGCGCGCGTCAGATGCGTGGGGGTTACGCCAAGCTCTTCGGCGTGATCGGCCATGGTCATCGGGTGGGAGAAATAGGCGCTGATGCGATCGCAATAAGCCGCGCTCAGCCGCGCCGCCGCGTTGCGGCGCTCAGGCGCGTGCTCTTCCAGCCCCAACTGTCGTTGCACCCAAATGGAGATCAGCGCTCCATAGGCATCCATGGAGAGTTTGCACAAGGGCTTGCCCGCGATCTGTTCCCGCGTCGCTGCGTCAATCAATGTGGTCAACTCGTTCATCGCGCCCGCATCCCGGATCCGCAGCAGCCGTGACATTTGCGGCAATGACAGCTCGGTCGCTTCCGGGAATACGACCACCTGGCCAACGCCCTGCCGCCCCAGATCGAGCGCGAAAAGCTGGCGCGAGGGGACGATGATCGCGTTATGCGTGCCGACGCCGCGCCGTTGACCGCCGAGCAGGACGCGCCCCTGTCCCCGGGTGGTCCAGATCAGCAGATGTTCCGCCCGGTCATGCGCCAGCGACAACCGCCAGTCCTGGCCGTTGCTCAACTGCGATAACGATAGAATTCTCAGCGCGTTGTGCTCCATACACCCTCTCCGCAAGGCATCACCTTCGACTCAGGATATACCGATCTTAGGGCTGAAAACAGTTACCGGCAGTTTAATGTCGGCAAGTCTCAGCCGATGGCTCAGGGCGCAAATGCCTGCCAATCGCGCATCTTCGAGCGAAACCAGGTGCGTTGACGTTTGGCATATTGCCGTGTGGCGATGACGGCGCGGTCGCGTGCCTCCGCCAGCGAAAGAGTGCCATCGAGATGCGCCATCAACTCCGGGACACCAATCGCGCGGTGCGCGGGTAGTGACGGATCATAGCACGACCGAACGGCGCGCACTTCTTCCAAAGCACCGCCCGCAATCATCAGATCGAAGCGCTGTTCGATGCGGGTGTTGAGCCATTCCTTGGCAACATCAAAGACGATGGTTTCCGCCCTCGTTTCCGGCAGCGTGGGCGCGCCGGTTTCATCCTGCCAGGCCGCCAGCGATCGCCCGGTTGCCTGCAAAACCTCCCAGGCGCGTTGGACGCGCGCGCGGTTGGCGGTATCAATCCGCGCCTTGGTGGCTGGATCCAACGCGTCCAAAAGCGCCGGTAGGGCCAATGCGTCGCCGCGCGCCCGGACGGGCGCGGGTGTTGGGGGGATCTCTGCCAACCCTCTCGTCAGCGCCATGAAATAAAGCCCGGTGCCGCCAACAATGATCGGGCGCTCGGGTGCCGCCAGCAGCGGGGTCACCTCGCGCAGCCAATGCCCGGCGGAATAGCTCATTTGCGCGGCGATATGCCCGTAAAGCTTATGGGGGGTGGCGCTTTCCTCAGCAGGTGAGGGGCGGGCGGTGATGACGCGCCAGCAGTCGTAGACCTGGCTGGCATCGGCGTTGATGATGACGCCGCCCTGGCGCTCCGCGATCTCCAGCGCCAGCGCCGATTTGCCCGAGGCCGTTGGCCCGGCGATAAGCACCGGCTTTTCCGGCGACAGGCCGCGGATCAGCGCATGCATGCGGTTGCTGGAGGTGGATGTCATTTTATACGCGGTGCCCGGTCAGGGTGCATTGAAGTCCGCCCGCTTTTGCGACATTTTGCGCGCAAACAAAACCCCATGCCTCAGGAGCCCGCGCCCATGACCGAAACTGACCCTCAGGCCACCTTCAAACGCGTCATGCTGAAAATCTCGGGCGAGGCGCTGATGGGAGATCAGGGGTTCGGCCTGAATCCGCCGACTGTCGAGCGGATCGCACGCGAGGTTCAGTCGGTCCACGAACTGGGTGTCGAGATCTGCATGGTGATCGGCGGCGGCAATATCTTTCGCGGGTTGCAGGGCTCGGCGCAGGGGATGGAACGCACGACCGCGGACTATATGGGGATGCTTGCCACGGTCATGAACGCGCTGGCGATGCAATCGGCGCTCGAAGGTCTGGGCATTCATACGCGGGTCATTTCCGCCATCACCATGAACGAGGTGGCCGAGCCCTATATTCGCCGTCGCGCCGTGCGCCACCTTGAGAAAAAACGGGTCTGCATCTTTGCCGCGGGCACCGGCAACCCTTATTTCACGACGGACACGGCCGCGACTTTGCGCGCGAATGAGATGTCCTGTGAGGCGATCTTCAAAGGCACGAAGGTGGACGGCGTCTATGACAAGGACCCCGCCCAGTACAGCGATGCCAAGCGCTATGACACGGTGAGCTATGACGACGTGCTGCAAAAGCGCCTTGGGGTCATGGATGCCAGCGCCATCGCACTGGCGCGGGACAACAACCTGCCGATCATTGTTTTCTCGCTGGATGAACCGGGTGGCTTCCGCGGCATTCTCGCGGGCGAGGGCACCTATACAAGGGTGCAGGGTTAGAGCGATCTGCAGGTGATCCGTACGGGGTGACACAATTCGGGTGCAACTCCTGCTGGCTTTTCGCCAGCTACCTGATTTATACAGTTTTTCAACGCGAGCGCGCTGAGAGGCGGGCCAAGAAACTTGTGGCAGGATGAATATATGTCAGACGATTTTATGCTCGACACCGACGACCTGGAGCGGCGCATGGACGGGGCGATGGCGAATTTGCGCACGGAATTCTCGTCTCTGCGCACCGGTCGCGCGTCAGCCTCGATGCTGGAGCCGGTCATGGTGGATGCCTATGGCGCCATGACCCCGATCAACCAGGTGGGGACGGTGAACGTGCCTGAATCGCGCATGGTGACGATCAACGTCTGGGACAAGGGGCTTGTCGGCAAGGTGGAAAAGGCGATCCGCGAAAGCGGTCTGGGGATCAACCCGCAGCTCAATGGCACCATCATCATGTTGCCGATCCCCGAACTGAACGAAGAGCGCCGCCGCGAGCTGACCAAGGTTGCCGGGAGCTATGCGGAGAATGCCCGCATCTCGGTGCGCAATGTGCGCCGCGACGGCATGGACCAGATCAAGAAGGCCAAGGGCGAGGGCATGTCCGAAGACGATCAGAAGATCTGGGAGGGCGAAGTGCAGGAAATCACCGATCGCGCCATCAAGACGATTGACGAGATGTTGGAAACCAAGCAAGGCGAGATCATGCAGGTTTAGTGGGCATTGGGCCGCTGCGCCCCTATTTTTTCGCAGCACCCCGGTCGGGGTCATAGGTGTTTTAGGTAAACCATAGTCAAATGCGCAGAACATGCGCGCCGGACCGATTTACCGCAGACCGACGCAATGTCTGGTTTATATGATGTGTCAGGAGTAGGAGAGTATCATGGCTGGTGTGCCGCAACCCCAAGTGAACCTGATTCCGGGATGTCCGCGTCATGTGGCCATCATCATGGATGGGAACGGTCGCTGGGCCACGCAGCGCGGCCGCCCCCGGCTCTATGGTCATCACGCAGGCGCGCGTCGGGTGCGCGAAATCGTGGAAAGCTGTCCGCAGATCGGTGTGGAATACCTGACGATCTTTGCCTTCTCGACAGAAAACTGGAAGCGCACACAGGTCGAGGTTGCGGGTCTGATGACCCTCTTTCGGCGCTATATCGTCAAGGAGACGCGGGCGCTGATCACCTCGGGCGTTCGGGTGCGTTTTATCGGCGACCGGCTGCGCCTGGATGACAAGCTGATTGCGCTGATGAATGATCTCGAAGCGGCGACGGCGCAGAACACGCTGGTGCATCTGACCATCGCGCTCAACTATGGCGGGCGGGATGAGGTGGCGCGCGCGACCAAGCGGCTGGCCGGTGACGTGGCTGAGGGGCGATTGCATCCCGACGATGTCGATGAGGAAACGCTGCCGCGCTATCTGGACACACATGTGCTGCCCGATCCCGATCTGGTCATACGCACCAGCGGCGAAGCGCGGATTTCGAACTTTCTGCTCTGGCAGTCGGCCTATTCGGAATATGAATTCATCGATACGCTCTGGCCCGACTTCACCAGCGATGAATTCAAGAACCTCTGTGCCGCCTTCGGCGGGCGCGACCGGCGCTATGGTGGGGTGCTTGGGTGACGGCAACGCCTGAAAAATGGTCCGATCTTGCGACGCGTATGGGCTCTGGCGCCGCTTTGGTGGTTCTGGGGCTCTGGGGCGTCTGGGCGGGCGGGCATGTGTTCCACGTGATGGTCGCCGCGATTTGCGGTCTGATGGTCTGGGAACTGGCGGCCATGTTGCACGCGCCGAAATCCACCGCGCTGCAACTCGGTGCATTGACCGGTGGTGCCGCACTTCTGGCGATTTATCTGCCCGCCGGATTTGCCCTGCCCATTCTGCTGGCGGCGGCGCTGGTCGGGTTCGGGCAATTGCGCGAGTTCCGCACGATATACATGGTGTTTTCCGTGATGGTGCTGATGGCGGGCTATGGCATGATGTCGGTGCGCGACGATCTTGGATTCAACTGGATGCTCTGGATGGTGCTCGTGGTTGTGGCGACCGATGTGGTGGGTTATTTCGCGGGCCGTTTGATCGGCGGGCCGAAGTTCTGGCCGCGTGTCAGCCCCAAGAAAACATGGGCCGGCACCGGGTTCGGCTGGATCGGCGCGGCCATCGTTGGGGCGCTTTTCATGGCCAATACCGGGGCGGGCGTGCAGTTGATCGGCGTGTCGGTTGCGGTCTCCATGGCCAGCCAGATGGGCGATATCGCCGAAAGCGCGATCAAGCGGCGGGTCGGTGTCAAGGACAGCTCCAACCTGATCCCGGGGCACGGCGGCCTGCTCGACCGGTTTGACGGGATGCTGGGGGCGGCGGTGTTTTTGCTGATCATCGGGGGGCCAATCATGGGATCGCCCCTCATGTTGAGATAGTCGATGCGACGGGTCAGCATCTTCGGGGCCACAGGCTCCATTGGCCAAAACACCATCGATCTGATTGCGCGTGCGCCGGAAGACTATGACGTTGTTGCACTGACCGGGGCCGGCAACATCGAACAACTGGCCAAGGACGCCAAGCGCCTGCGTGCCGAAGTGGCGGTGACCGCCCATGATCACCTGCTGGACGATCTGCGCGATGCCTTGGCAGGCTCAGGCGTTGTCGCGCAGGCCGGGACAGACGCAATTACAGAAGCTGCTGCGCGGCCTGCGGATTGGATCATGTCGGCCATTGTCGGGGCCGCGGGTCTGGCACCGGGGGTCGCGGCGCTGAAACAGGGCACAACCCTGGCGCTGGCCAACAAGGAATCGCTGGTCTGCGCCGGATCCCTGATGCTTGAAACCGCCAAGGCCCATGGTGCACGCTTGTTGCCGGTGGACAGTGAGCATTCGGCAGTGTTTCAGGCCCTGGTGGGCGAGGAAATGACCGCAGTGGAGCGGGTGATCATCACCGCCAGCGGCGGGGCGTTTCGCGATTGGCCGATTGAAGACCTCGCCCATGCGACGCTTGATCAGGCCTCCAGCCATCCAAATTGGGACATGGGGCAGCGGATCACGATTGATTCCGCATCCATGTTTAACAAGGCGATGGAACTCATTGAAACACGAGAGTTTTTCGGCGTTCAGCCGCGCCAGATCGAAGTGCTGGTGCACCCTGAGTCGATGATTCATGCGATGGTCGGTTTTAACGATGGCGCGCTGATGGCGCATGTGGGCCCGCCCGACATGCGCCACGCCATCGGCTATGCGCTGCACTGGCCCGCGCGACAGGCGCTGCCGGTGGCGCGGCTGGATCTGGCCGCCATCGGTCAGCTGAGCTTTCGTGCCCCCTGCGAGACCCGGTGGCCCGCGCTGCGGCTGGCGCGCGAGGTGATGGAAACCGGCGGGTTGGCCGGGGCGGTGTTCAACGCGGCCAAGGAAACCGCGTTGGATGAATTCATCGCGGGCCACATCGGTTTCAACGAAATGGCAATGATTGTCGAAGAGGTTCTGGACACCATCACGTCCACGCCGGGCCATATTGATGCCACCATGACCCTTGATAACGTGGCCAAAGTGGACCATCTGGCACGACAAGAGGCCCAACGGGTCATTCACAACAGAGCAGGTTAGAAATTGGATATTTTCGCGTTGATCCCGCAGTTTGGCGGCCTGATCTGGACACTTGCGGCATTTGTGCTGGCGCTTTCCGTGATCGTCGCCATCCACGAATACGGCCATTACATCGTCGGTCGGTGGTCGGGGATTCACGCGGATGTATTCTCCTTGGGCTTTGGTCCGGTGCTGTGGTCGCGCATGGACCGGCGCGGTACGAAATGGCAGGTCGCGGCCTTGCCATTTGGCGGCTACGTCAAATTTGCAGGCGACGCCAATGCCGCCTCGGGCAAGGACGAAGACGCGATGGCGGCGGCGCAAAATGATCCTGAACGGCTACGCGCCACCATGCACGGTGCGCCACTTTGGGCGCGGGCGGCAACCGTCGCGGCAGGCCCGATTTTCAACTTTGCCCTGTCGATCATCGTGTTTGCCGCCGTGGTTTTGACCAGCGGTGTGTCCCGTGATCCCCTGACGGTTGGCGAATTGCGCCCCTTGCCGGTTGCAGATCGCGGTCTGGAGGTTGGCGATGAGGTGATCGGCATCAATGGCGTGCCGGTGCCCAGCATGGAAGACGCGGTGGCCTATGCCGATTTCATCGATGCCGTGCCGGTGGTGCCTGTGCTGGATTACACCGTGCGCCGCGATGGTTCGGAACGCGATGTGCCTGGGGCCTATCTCTTGCCGCCGCTGGTGACTGGCGTGAGCCCGCAGAGCGCCGCGCTCGGGGCCGGGCTGGTCGTGGGCGACGTGATCACCGCTATTGATGGGGCGCCGATCTTTGCCTTTGACGAGCTTAAGGCGGCGGTTGAGGGCGGCGAGGGCGCGTCACTTGCCCTGCGGGTCTGGCGCGATGGTGAAGAACTTGATGTGACACTGACACCGAAACGTGTGGATGAGCCGCAACCCGATGGCGGCTTTGCTACGCAGTGGCGGATCGGCATTGCGGGCGGTTTGGCGTTTGAGCCCGCAACTCAAACGCCGGGGGTCGGCGAGGCGATCATGAGCGGTGTCCGCCAAACCGGACGCATCATCGAAGGGTCGCTGTCTGGTCTGGGTCATATGATCACCGGGGCCATCAGCACCTGCAATCTCAGCGGGCCGATTGGTATCGCCCAGGTCTCTGGCACCATGGCCAGCCAGGGCGCGCAATCTTTCGTGTGGTTCATTGCCGTGCTGAGCACAGCCGTGGGCTTGCTGAACCTCTTTCCAGTGCCAGCGCTGGATGGCGGACACCTTGTGTTCTACGCCTATGAGGCCGTCACCGGGAAACCGCCCAGCGACAAGGCGCTGCGGGTATTGATGACCTTCGGGCTGGCGACGGTGCTGACCCTGATGCTCTTTGCCTTGGGCAACGATCTTTTCTGCCCGTAACCCAATGGCTGGGCCAAATTGCCCCAGTTGTGCCACAATTGGACAAATTCACGCCGCAATCCTTCGGTAGTTCTTCGGTGACGAGATCGGAGAACTGCAATGCAAGCGATACATAATGGATACCGTGGTCTTAGCCTGCTGATGGATCTCAACTGGGATCGCGCGCTCTATATTGGTACAATTGGTCTGGCACTCGGTGCCGGTGCCTGGATTGGCACGGCTTTCGGCTGATTTCCGGCCATATCTGACGCGCCAGCGCGCCTCGCAAATATTTACAAATCCAGCCAAACCGGCGCGCATGTAGTTGTGTGCCGTTTTTTGGCCACATGGTTTTGACAATACCCGGCATTATCGGTACTCAGATATTAACTAAAATCTGAGGATCGGGGCAGGTCATGAATCGGGGCACATCGGGCACAGGTCCGCGTCAGCTTGGGCATTTCAACGCACTCAAATCGCTGATGCGACTCGGCAGTTTTTGTCTGCTTTTATCAGTGGTTTGGTTGGCACCACCCACACCGGTACTGGCGCAGCAATACACGCTCAACACCATCACCGTGGACGGAAACGTGCGGGTCGGCGATGCGGCCATCCTCACCCGGGCGGGAATCGCACGCGGTCAAACCCTGAATGCCGCCGAGTTGAACACCGCTTTTCAACGGCTTATCGATTCCGGATTGTTCGAGACGGTGGATTTCGACCCGCAAGGCAATTCGCTCCGGATCACGGTTGTAGAATTCCCGACGATCAACCGCATCAGCTTTGAGGGCAATGCCCGGCTGAACGATGAGGCGCTGGCCGCCGCCATCAATTCCAACGAGCGTCGCGTGTTCAACCCCGCACAGGCCGAGCGCGATGCGGCGCTGATCGCTGAAGCCTACGCCAATGACGGGCGTCTGGCGGCGAAAGTGTCACCGACAATCATCCGGCGCTCCGACAACCGCGTCGATCTGGTGTTCGAGATTTTCGAGGGCGACACCATCGAGATCGAACGGCTGAGTTTTGTGGGCAACCGCGCCTATTCCGACCGCCGGTTGCGCCGCGTGCTGGACACCAAGCAGGCCGGGCTCTTCCGCGCCTTTGTCCGGGCGGATTTGCTGGTCGCAGATCGGATCGAGTTCGACAAACAGCTGCTGCGTGATTTCTACCTGTCGCGCGGTTACATCGACTTTCGCACCAACTCGGTCAACGCCGAGCTGACGGAAGAGCGCGATGCCTATTTCCTGGTGTTCAATGTGCAAGAAGGGCAGAAATTCCAGTTTGGCGAGATTTCCGTCACCAGCAACATCCCGGGTGTGGATGCGGATGTGTACCGCGAGGTCGCCAAGGTCAGACCGGGTGTCACCTATTCACCGACCGTGCTGGAAACGGATATTGCGCGCATGGAGCGGCAGGCCCTGCGTGACGGTGTTGATTTCCTGCGGGTCGAGCCGCGTGTGACACGCGACGACCGGAACCTGCGCCTGAACATCGAATATGTGCTGTCGCGCGGCCCGCGTGTTTTTGTCGAGCGGATTGATATCGAAGGCAACACCACCACGCTGGACCAGGTGATCCGGCGCCAGTTCACCAGCGTTGAGGGCGACCCGTTCAACCCACGTGAGATTCGCGAAGCTGCGGAACGCATCCGGGCGCTGGGGTATTTTGAGACCGCAGAAGTGAACGCGCGCGAGGGCACGTCACCTGATCAGGTGGTGGTCGATGTGGATGTTGTCGAAGCGCCGACAGGGTCCTTCAGTTTCGGTGCCTCCTTCTCCAACAACGATGGTCTGGGCTTTGCCATTCGGTTTGCCGAAGACAACTTCCTCGGACGTGGTCAACGGTTGGCTCTGAACGTCTCGACCACCGAAGATTCCCGTCGTTATGGCATCAACTTCATTGAGCCGTCGTTCCTGGGCCGCGAAGTCGCGCTTGGTCTGCGGTTCGATATCGCCGAGACGGACAGCTCCTTCACCACCTATGATACGGAACGGTTCCTGTTCCAGCCGTCGCTGACCTTCCCCGTGGCCGAAAACACCCGGCTGCAGCTGCGCTATACGCTGGAAGATTCGGAAATGCAGCAGCGTGACACACCGGTCAATGGCCCGGTCATCGGCAATGAAATTGCAGCCGGTGAGCAGTTGAGCAGCGCTATCGGATATGAGCTGACGTACGACACCCGGATCACCGGTCTGGATCCAAACTCCGGCTACCTGCTGGAGTTCGCACAGGATTTTGCCGGGCTCGGTGGCGACAGCCAATACATCAAGACCACGGCAAAAGTGGTTGGTCAGACCAAGGTTCTGAGCGAAGAGGTCACCCTGCGGGCGACCCTCGAAGGTGGCGCGCTGTCCTGGCAGAGCGGCACAAACCGTGCGGTGGACCGGTTCCTGCTGAACTCCAACATCATCCGCGGCTTCGAGCCGGGCGGCATTGGTCCGCGCGACCTGACAACCGGTCCCGAAGATCCGCTGGGCGGCAACCTCTATGTGGCGGCACGTTTCGAAGCTGAATTCCCCCTGGGGCTGCCAGAGGAATATGGCATCACCGGTGGTCTCTTTTACGACGTTGGCAACTTGTGGGATCTGAGCGATGTGAACGTCGCAGGCGGCAATATCGTGGGTGAGGGCGGCTCATTCCGCCACGTGATCGGGTTTGCGATCCTGTGGAACACGCCTGTCGGCCCGCTCCGGTTCAATTTCACCGACGCGCTGCGGAAAGAAGAGTTTGACCGCGATCAGTCGTTCGAATTGACGCTCAGCACAACGTTCTGATCCGATGGCACCCGCGGCACGGCTTCTGACTGTCTTGATGGCGGTCTGGCTGTGCCTTGGGGGTGGCGAGGCTCTGGCGCAGCGGGTCGGACCGGTGCAAAGCCCGATCCTGACCATCGATTCCGACAAGCTGTTTTCAGACAGTGCCTTTGGTCAGCGCACGGTCGAAGAATTCGAAGCGCGGGGTGCCGAACTCGCCGCTGAAAACCGTCGGATCGAGGAAGAGCTTTCCGCCGAGGAAAAAGAACTCACCGATAAACGCGGCACAATGACCCCGGCGGAGTTTCGGGTTTTGGCGGATGCTTTTGATGAAAAGGTGCAATCCACCCGCCGCAGACAGGATGCCAAGACGCGGGATCTGAATGTGGCGCTGGAAGAGCGCCGCGTCGTCTTTCTGAACGCGGCGGCACCGGTTCTGGAAATGCTCATGCGCGAAGCCGGGGCCGCGGTCATCATGGAGCGCCGGTCGGTTTTTCTCAGCTCCAACGCCATCGACATCACCCGAACCGCCGTGGAACGCCTAGATGCGGTTTTGGGGGATGGGAGCGATGTGCCCAAGCCCTGAGCCGGTTGCACGATGCTTGCTCCGCCCTCACTGAGTTGCTAGGCAGAGGGTCAAGCCCTTGAGGACAAAAGGACACCTGACATGACAAGCCCGACCACCAGCGCTGACATCCAATTGATTCAGCGGATCCTGCCGCATCGCTATCCGTTTCTTCTGGTGGACAAGGTGGTCGATATTGACGGCACGACATCGGCCAAGGGCATCAAGAATGTCACGATGAACGAACCGCATTTTCAGGGCCATTTTCCGGGGCTTCCGATCATGCCCGGGGTCACGATCATCGAGGCGATGGCGCAGACCGCTGCCGTGATGGTGGGCGTGACGCTGGAGATGGCGGATAAGGAGATGAAGGTCTATTTCATGGCGATCGAAAAGGCCAAGTTCCGCCGCAAGGTCGTGCCCGGCGATGTGCTTGAAATGCAGCTGCAGACCCTGCGTGGCAAGCCAGGTGGCAAGGTCTGGCGCTTTGGGGGGGGGGCGTCGGTCGATGGTGAAATGGCCGCAGAGTGTGAATTCACCGCGATGATGGATCTGGGGTAGCTGCGCATGAGCAATATTCACCCCAGCGCCGTCATCGAAGAGGGCGCGCAGATCGACCCTTCTGCGGTGATCGGGCCGTTTTGCATCGTGGGGCCGGAGGTTTCTCTGGCCGCGGGCGTGCACCTCAAGAGCCATGTGGTGGTGACGGGCCAGACCGAGATTGGCGAGGATACAGAGATTTTTCCCTTCGCGGTGATCGGGGAGATCCCGCAGGATCTGAAATTCAAGGGCGAAGCCACACGGCTGGTGATCGGCAAACGCAACCGCATCCGTGAGCATGTGACGATGAATTGCGGCACCGAAGGTGGGGGCGGCATTACCCGGATCGGCGATGACGGGCTTTTCATGGCGGGCTGCCATATTGCCCATGACGCAATCCTCGGAGATCGCTGCATCATCGTGAATTCCGTGGCCATTGCCGGGCACTGTGTGCTGGAGGATGACGTGATCGTGGGCGGTCTGTCCGGTGTGCATCAATTCGTGCGCATCGGGCGCGGGGCGATCATCGGGGCCGTGACCATGGTGACCAATGATGTGATCCCTTACGGTCTGGTACAGGCCCCGCGCGGCGAGCTTGACGGGCTTAATCTGGTGGGGCTGAAGCGCCGCGGCGTCTCGCGCGCGGACATCACCGCGTTGCGGGCGGGATTTCAGATGCTGGCCCAGGGCGAAGGCACCTTCCACGACCGCGCCCGGCGTCTGGCGGATGAGACCACCAGCGACTATGTGCGCGAGATCGTGGATTTCATCCTGGCGGGCAGCGACCGTCACTTCCTGACGCCGCGCTGATGCTGGCCTTGATCGCAGGGCGCGGGGGGTTGCCCGCCCGCATTGCAGGGGCGCAGTCAACACCGCCGTTGATCTGTGTTTTGCAAGGCTTTGAACCAGACAACCTGACGGCAGATATCACCTTTCGCTTGGAGCACCTGGGTACATTGCTGGGCGATCTCAAGGCCCGAGGGGTGACGGAGATCTGCATGTGCGGTGCGATTGAGCGGCCACCGGTTGATCCAGCAGCGCTGGATGCGGCGACCTTGCCCTTTGTGCCCGTGATCATGAAGGCGCTTGGATCCGGGGATGACGGGGCGCTGCGGGCTGTCATCGCGGTTTTCGAGGCGCAGGGGTTCACGGTGCGGGCCGCGCATGAACTGGCGCCGGATATCCTGGTGCCTGAGGGCGTGCTGTCTACCGCGCAGCCCGATGATCAGATGCAGGCAGATGTGACCCGTGCCGCGGCTGTGCTGGCCGCCCTGGCCCCGCTGGATGTGGGGCAGGGCTGTGTTGTCGGCGCCGGGCAGGTCTGGGCCATCGAGACGCTGGGGGGGACGGATCATCTCCTGCGCACATTGCCCGCTGCGGCGGCCAAGGCCCGGGCGATCTTGGTCAAACGGCCCAAGCAGGGCCAGGATCTGCGCGTGGATATGCCCGCTATTGGCCCCGGCACGATTGCCGCTGCCGCCGCCGCCGGTTTGGCCGGGGTTGTGGTGGATGCGGGCCAGGTCATTCTTTTGGAGCCTGAGGCGACAGTGGCCGCTGCGGAGGCGGCAGGTCTGGTCCTTTGGGCGCGCACGCCGGGCTGATGCGGGTTTTCATCATCGCGGGCGAGCCTTCAGGCGACAAGCTGGGCGGCGCATTGATGAAGGGGTTGAAACAGCTTCTGCCAGAGGTGCAGTTCGATGGCATTGGTGGCACCGACATGCAGGCCGAGGGGTTGGTCAGTCGCTTCCCGATGGAAGAGCTCAGCGTGATGGGAATTGCGGAAATCCTGCCCAAATATCGGGCGCTGATGGCCCGCATCAACGAAACTGCGGCGGCTGTGGTGAAGGCGGCACCCGATGTACTGATCACCATCGACAGCCCGGATTTTTCACTCAGGGTGGCGCGCCGGGTGAAATCCGTCAGCACCATCCGCACGGTGCATTATGTGGCGCCGACCGTCTGGGCCTGGCGTGCGGGGCGGGCGAAAAAGATGGCGCAGGTCATCGACCAGGTGTTGGCGCTGTTTCCGTTTGAGCCGCCGCTGATGACCGTGGACGGCATGGTCTGTGACTTCGTGGGACATCCGGTGGTGGCGGAGCCCAAGGCAAGCGCGGAGGACGCATTGGCCTTTCGCGCAGAATACGGCCTTGGCGATGCGCCGGTTCTGATGGTTCTGCCGGGGTCTCGCCGCGGGGAAGTGTCACGGCTGGCTGCGGTCTTCGGGCAATCCGTTTCACCGGTTCTGATGTGCCATCCCGATCTGAAGGTGGTGGTGCCGGCAGCGGCCCCGGTGGCGGAGCTGGTGCGGGATGCGGTTGCGGACTGGCCTGTAAAAGCAGTGGTTCTGGATCCGCGCGGCAGGACGTTGGCCGAGGCGGGTCATCTCAAACGCGCGGCCTTTCGCGCAGCGGATATCGCTCTGGCAGCCTCGGGCACCGTGTCCTTGGAACTGGCCGCTGCGCGCACGCCGATGGTGATTGCCTACAAAATGAACTGGCTCACCTTTCGGTTGATCCGCGCGATGGCTTCGGTGGACACCGTGACCCTGGTCAACCTGGTTTCGGACACGCGGGTGGTTCCTGACTTCCTGGGCCCTGATTGTCAGCCTGATCGGATCGGAGAAGCGTTGCTCGACATTATGCAGGCGCCGGAGGCGCAATTGGCAGCGATGGAGGTCACCATGACGCGCTTGGGCGAGGGGGGCGAGGATCCCGGGCTGCGCGCCGCCCGCGCCGTTCTGGCGCGGTTGTGAGCGCCGCTTTTGGTAAAAGGACAGGCTGCGCCTGACACGATGCGTTTGGCCCGAGCGGGCCAAACAGTTTGTCGAGAGGGCAGTGCATGTTGCAGCGACCCGTCCTTCAGCCCTTGTGGATCCAGCCGCCTCCGAAAATGCGGCTGCTGTCGGGATCATAAAAGACGCAGGCCTGACCAGGTGAGACGCCCTCTTCGGGGGTAAGCAGTTCGACGCTCGCCTCGGTTTCGCTGATCGGGCGGATGATGGCATCGGTCGGCGGGCGGGTGGAGCGCACCTTGACGGCAACGTGCCATGCGTCACGAGAGGTGAGAGGCGCATCGGCCAGCCAATTGATCTCGCGCACCGGAACCGTTCTGGTGGCGAGCATCTCTTTGGGCCCGACAACCACGGTTTTGGTATCTGCATCGAGCTTCACCACGTAAAGCGGATCTGCCAGACCGCCGATCCCCAGTCCGCGCCGTTGCCCGATGGTATAGTTAATGACACCGGCGTGCTGGCCAAGAACGCGCCCATCGACATGCACGATCTCACCGGGATCGGCGGCTTCGGGACGCAGTTTTCGGATGACCGAGGCGTAATCGCCATTGGGCACGAAGCAGATGTCCTGGCTGTCAGGTTTGTCCGCGACGCTCAGGCCGTATTTGGCTGCCACGGCGCGTGTTTCTGCTTTTGACGTCAGGTGGCCGAGAGGAAAGCGCAGAAATTCCAACTGCTCAGGCGTTGTGGAAAACAGGAAATAGCTCTGATCCCGAGCGGCGTCGGCAGCCGAATGTAATTCAGCGCCTTGCATGCCGACCTTGCGCTGAATGTAGTGCCCGGTGGCCATGCAATCGGCTTCAAGGTCCTTGGCCGTTTCCAGAAGATCCTTGAATTTCACCCGCTCGTTACAGCGGATGCAGGGCACTGGTGTGGCCCCGCCAAGATAGCTGTCCGCGAACTCGTCAATCACCGCATCTTTAAAAATGTTCTCATAATCCAGCACATAATGCGGGAAACCCATCTTCTCCGCCACTCGGCGCGCATCATGAATATCCAGCCCTGCGCAGCAGGCGCCCTTCTTGGCCAGCGCCGCACCGTGATCGTAGAGTTGCAGCGTCACGCCGACCACGTCATAGCCCTCTTCGGCCAGCATAGCAGCGACAACGGAGCTATCGACGCCACCGGACATGGCCACGACGACCCGCGTGTCGGCGGGCGCTTTGGCAAAGCCAAGCGAGTTCAACTGGGGCTTGTGGTCAAGCGGCATGTCACGGGTCTCCGGATATTCTGAGAAAATATAGGAAAATCCTAATTACTCTCAAGAGGCGGCTTCATCGGTCTTTAAGGCGATGAGGTCAAGGTCCGATCAACTGAGTAGATATGGGTATGAGTGATGTATCTGAAGAAAGTTGATGGGCCACGATCTGTGACCTTGGCTGATGGCACGGTAATGACGCTTGCGGACCTTCCGCCCGCGAACACCCGGCGTTGGGTGGCGTCGCGCAAGGCTGCGGTGGTGCGTGGGGTTGCCTACGGGCTGATCACGCAAAGCGATGCGTTGAAAAAATATCAGATCAGCGAAGATGAGTTCCAGGAGTGGGTTAAGGCCGTTTCGGAGCATGGCGAGGATGCTCTGAAGGCAACAGCACTACAAAAATATAGACAACCTTAAGTTGTCGCGATAACATTCTTGCTGACGGTAACGTGTGGTTAACCTTTTTTGTTCACGGTTAATTCCGAGATAAACGTTCATCCGATGCGGAGAAAATTATGCGCGTACTGCTTGTCGAAGACGACCCCACGACCTCGAAAAGCATTGAATTGATGCTGACCCACGCAAACCTGAATGTCTATGCGACAGACCTTGGTGAGGAGGGGATCGATCTAGCAAAGCTGTATGATTACGATCTGATTCTGCTGGATCTGGACCTGCCCGACATGAATGGTCACGAAGTGCTGCGGCAGCTGCGTCTTTCCCGCATCGAGACACCAATCCTGATCCTGTCCGGTGCGGATGATACCGAGAACAAGATCAAAGGGTTCGGATTTGGCGCAGATGACTATCTGACCAAACCTTTCCACCGCGAAGAGCTGGTGGCGCGTATTCACGCGATCATCCGGCGCTCGAAAGGCCATTCGCAATCGGTGATCGACACAGGGCTGATTTCGGTCAACCTGGATGCGAAGACCGTCAGCGCGGACAACAAAGCGGTACATCTGACAGGCAAAGAATATCAGATGCTCGAACTGCTTTCCTTGCGTAAAGGCACAACGCTGACCAAGGAAATGTTCCTGAACCATCTTTACGGCGGTATGGATGAGCCGGAGCTCAAGATTATCGACGTGTTTATTTGCAAGCTGCGTAAGAAACTCAGCGTTGCGACAGGCGGCGAAAACTATATCGAGACAGTCTGGGGGCGCGGCTATGTGCTGCGTGACCCGGAGCCCAACCAAGTCGACGATCCGCAGCGGCTTGCTGTGGGCGCATAAATGCAGCGCTGATGGTCCGGCCCAGGGGGCTGGTGCCGGACCGGAGACGCGACATTTCGAAACTGAATTCGACTGGACCTGGTCCTGACCTGCGCATATCTACGATGATAGGCAGCGGTGAAGGGGCAGGTCTTGGCGTCTTTGAGAAGTATTGAAGAGTTGGACGAAACGTCCGCAAAGGCCGAACTGGCGCAGCTTTCCAAAATACTGCAGCAGGCAAATTTGGCTTATCACGGTCAGGATGCACCCGAAATCTCTGACGCCGAATATGACGCATTAAAGCGGCGCAATGCCGCCATTGAAGAGCGTTTCCCGGCCCTCAAACGCGCCGACAGCCCCTCCGACCAAGTGGGCGCAGCCCCAGCGGAAGGGTTTTCCAAGGTCACCCACGCGATATCGATGCTGTCTTTGTCAAACGCATTTGACGCCGATGACATTACCGACTTTGACACACGTGTTCGAAAATATCTCGGAACGTCGGAGGACGACACCCTCACCTACACCGCCGAGCCCAAAATTGATGGTCTGTCGCTTTCGCTGCGATATGAAAATGGGCGACTGATCCAGGCCGCGACCCGCGGAGACGGGTCGGTTGGCGAAAACGTCACTGCCAACGCGCGCACAATCTCAGACATTCCCGAAAACATCCCCGGCGCACACGATGTGCTTGAGGTGCGGGGTGAAGTCTATATGTCGCATCCGGATTTCGAAGCGCTCAACACCCGGCAATCGGAAAGCGGCGGCAAAGTCTTTGCAAATCCCCGCAATGCGGCTGCGGGGTCGCTGCGCCAATTGGATGCGCGCATCACCAAATCCAGGCCATTGCGCTTCTTCGCCTATGCCTGGGGGGCTCTCTCGGAGCCGCTGGCAAAGACGCAGATGGACGCCATTGCGCGACTGGCTGCATTCGGGTTCTCGGTAAACCCTCTGACAAAACTCTGCGCCGGTCCGCAGGAAATGCTTGAGCATTACACGCAGATCGAAGAAATGCGCGCCACCCTTGAGTATGATATCGATGGCGTCGTCTACAAGGTGAACGACCTGACCCTGCAAGAGCGGTTGGGCTTTCGGTCGACAACGCCGCGATGGGCAACGGCGCACAAATTTCCGGCTGAACTCGCCTGGACGCGGCTCGAAGCCATCGACATTCAGGTCGGGCGCACAGGCGCCTTGTCCCCGGTGGCCCGCCTGTCGCCGGTCACTGTCGGTGGGGTCGTGGTCTCCAACGCAACGCTGCACAATGAAGATTACATCGCGGGTAGAGACAGCAAGGGTGAGACCATCCGCGAGGGCAAGGATATTCGCGCTGGCGACTGGGTGCAGGTGTACCGCGCCGGTGATGTGATCCCCAAAGTCGCGGATGTGGACCTGAGCAAACGCCCGAACGACGCGGAACGCTTTGTTTTTCCGACGGTCTGTCCACAATGCGGCAGCGATGCCATCCGCGAAGAAGGTGACGCGGTCAGGCGGTGCACCGGCGGTTTGATTTGCCCGGCGCAGGCGGTGGAGAAGTTGAAACACTTCGTGTCACGCGCGGCCTTTGATATCGAAGGTCTTGGCGCCAAGCAGGTGGAACAATTCTACGCCGACCAATGGATCAAGGAACCTGCTGATATCTTCACATTGCGCGCCCGGTTCAGCGACGGGTTGCAACAGCTCAAGAACCGCGAAGGGTGGGGCGAAAAATCCGCGACCAACCTCTTTGACGCCATTGACGAAAAACGGCAAATCCCGCTCCCGCGCCTGATTTTTTCGCTTGGCATCAGACATGTGGGCGAGGCCGCATCCAACATGATCGCGCTGCATTACGGCAGCTGGGAGAATTTCGACGCAGCCATGCGCGCGGCAGTTGATCAATCCGGCGACGCCTGGGACGATTTGAATGCGATTGACGGGGTTGGCACCGTGATGGCCAGCTCTCTGACGCAAACGCTTGCGCAGCCTGCCGAGCGTGCTTCGATCGATCGCCTGGTTGCCGAGCTCACGGTCCAGCCTGTCGAACGCCCCGACACCCAAGGCAGCCCCGTTGCCGGCAAAACCGTTGTTTTCACAGGGACGCTGGAGAAAATGACGCGTGCAGAAGCAAAAGCCCGCGCCGAGCGGTTAGGGGCGAAAGTATCGGGCTCCGTTTCGGCGAAGACGGATTTGCTGGTCGCAGGGCCGGGGGCTGGCTCGAAAGCGAAAAAGGCTGCGGATCTTGGGATTGAAACCCTTGATGAGGATGGCTGGCTCGCCTTGATTTCAGACATATGACCGGTCGGCCGGAACGTCTTTTTCCGCTCTTCGCTGAATTGCGAACGCTACAAGGCATCGGGCCGAAAACGGCGGCTCATATGGTGGCGCTTGGTGTTGAGGCTCCGCGGGATTTGCTGTTCACGCTCCCGTATTCCGGGATTGATCGGCGTTTGCGACCTACCATTGAGGGTGCCGTGCTCCCCGCCACGTTGACCGTGGCCGTGACCGTTGGCAGGCATATGGCCGCGCGCGCCAAGGGGGGGGCTTACCGGATTCATGTCGAGGATGCCGAGACGTTCTTTCAACTGGTTTTTTTTCATGCGCGCGGTGATTACTGGAGCAAAGCTCTGCCCGAGGGCAGCCGCCGCATTGTCTCGGGCAAGGTCGAAGCCTTTGATGGCATTGCGCAAATGGTGCATCCGGACCACATAGTGCCGGAGGCGGAAGCCGATAGCATCCCTGATTTTGAGCCGGTTTATCCGCTGACTGCCGGGGTCACGCAAAAGCTCATGTTCAAGGCAACACGCGCGGCCATGGCTTTGGTGCCGGATTTCCCCGAATGGATAGATGCGGCACAAAAAACAAAGGCGGGGTGGCCGGATTTCGACGCTGCCGTGCAGATGGCCCATACGCCGACGCGTCAGGAAGATCTGCTGCCGACGGCGCTCGCCCGCGAGCGGTTGGCCTATGACGAGTTGTTCGCGCATCAACTAACCCTTGCATTGGCCCGCGCCACGGAGCGGCGTAAGCCCGGGCGGGTGAGCATTGGCGACGGTCAATTGCAGGCCCGCGTCATCGCCGCCTTACCCTACAAGGCGACGTCTGCTCAGGAGCGCGCCGTTGCGGAGATCAACGCCGATATGGCGGGTCCGATGCGCATGAACCGGTTGCTGCAAGGGGATGTCGGTGCCGGAAAAACACTTGTCGCATTCATGGCCTTGCTGCGCGCGGTGGAGGCCGCTGGGCAGGGGGTTTTGATGGCGCCAACGGAAATTCTGGCGCGGCAACATTACGAAAGCCTGGTGCCGCTGGCCGAAGAGGCGGGTGTCGTTTTGGCGGTGCTGACGGGACGCGACAAGGGCGTTGAGCGTCGCCGAAAACTGGATGCCCTGGCCCGCGGGGACATTCATTTGCTGGTGGGCACCCACGCGGTGTTTCAGGCGGATGTGGCATTTCGCGATCTCAGATTGGCGATCATCGATGAACAACACCGCTTTGGTGTGCGTCAGCGTCTGGAGCTAGGTCGCAAGGGCGAGGCGGTTGATGTCCTGGTGATGACCGCGACGCCGATCCCGCGCTCCTTGTCGCTGGCGCAATATGGTGACATGGATGTCTCCGTCCTTGATGAAAAGCCGCCCGGCAGACAGCCGATCAAAACCGCCCTGATCAGTACCGGGCGGATGGATGAGGTGGTGACGCGGTTGCGCACGGTCATTGACGCGGGCCGCCAGTGTTACTGGGTCTGCCCGCTTGTCGAGGAAAGCGAGGCGGTTGATCTGACGGCCGCCGAAGAACGTTTCAAACATTTGCGTGCCGCACTGGGCGAGGGGATCGTCGGCTTGGTGCACGGCCAGATGCCCGCAGCGGAAAAAGACGCGGCCATGGCGCGGTTTCAAGCAGGTGACACCAAGGTGCTGGTGGCAACCACGGTGATCGAAGTGGGCGTGAACGTTCCAAACGCAACAATCATGGTGATTGAGCGGGCCGAAACCTTTGGGCTTGCGCAGTTGCACCAGATGCGGGGAAGGGTCGGGCGGGGAGATGCCGCGTCCACCT
Organism: uncultured Roseobacter sp.; assembly: GCF_947499265.1. Taxonomy (GTDB): domain Bacteria; phylum Pseudomonadota; class Alphaproteobacteria; order Rhodobacterales; family Rhodobacteraceae; genus Roseobacter. The sequence goes on from NZ_CANMNK010000002.1 coordinate 586,222, forward strand.
GCTTGTTGCTCTATCAATCTCCGTTGTCGGAAAACGGCCGCAAGCGACTGGAAGTGCTGCGCGAAACCGAGGATGGTTTTGCAATTGCCGAGACGGATTTACAGATGCGCGGCGCTGGCGATCTGATCGGAACCGCCCAATCTGGTGTGCCGAGGTTCCGGGTGGCCGATCTGGAACGGCAGGCTGGCCTCATGGCAATTGCACAAAGCGATGCGCGGCATTTACTGTCGGAGGACCCAGGCCTGCAAAGCGACAGAGGTCAGGCGGCACGTCTGCTTTTGTGGCTGATGCGACAGGAGGAAGCGATCCGTTTGATTTCAGTGGGTTAAGCAATCTGGTGCATTTTGCTCGCAAATGTTCTCTTTAAGTTCTTTACAAAGGATTAAAAATATGAGAACAAAGTAGCAACAAATGCAGGAGGTTCACATGACCACATTTTTACAGATCAAAGGTATCGCAACCCGATCCCATGCGACTTTGCTGCAAGACGCAGCTGGTGCCGCTGCTTTGATCGTGATGCTTGTGGTCGGTCTGCATCTGCCTGCGTTTATCTGATTTCTGCCTGCGATCTCGCGCCGTGCAAGCGCCAGTTTTCTCCCCAAACTGGTCCTAAAGACTAACACTGCCTGTTCCTGGTCTTTAACTGAGGTTTTCCTCACCGCGCTTGCCCGGGTCCCACGTGAGCATTGCTTTACCTCACGCCGCCGTTCTGTTCAGAACGTGCGGCGTTTTTTTTGCCCGATATGTTCTAGAATGTATAGGCGAGGCGCAATCCCCCCCAATGCCTTCCTTTTACGGAAATCGGCGCGGAGAGGTCTTTCATCATGGTGAATGCGCCACCGCCCATGTCCCTGCGGTAGACCTGCAAGAGAAAGGGTTGCGTATTGCGCCCGGCTTTCAGCCCCACGCGGTCGTCGAAAATACGGCGGTTGCGGCAATGGGCGGTGTTCCAGACCGGATCGTCGCTGGGCGGATGCGAAAACTTGCGATTATGGGTGGGCAGATAGCCGTTGTTGTCCACTGCCGCGCAGAAGACGACTTTGCTGTCCAGCTCCAGCGCTGGCTCCTGAATAGGGGGTAAAATCTTGTCAATCAACGTGGTGAACTCGGTAAGATACTGCTCAGGATTGGTGCCGGGGATCAGGCGGTAGTTTCGGTCAAACAATCGAGACATTGAAATATCCCCCTGATCAACCGCGTTTTCCATCAATTCAGACAGATCCCGCGCCATCGTCTGGATGCGTGCAATAAACGGCGTATCCGCAGAATCGCCGCCCAGCAGGGCCGTGGTCTGGACAATCGTTTCTGACGTATCGATGAGCCGCAACACGCGCTCATGCGTCGTTTCGATCCCGGATGTCGTGCTTGCGACCGCTTCATCGATCCCAGCGAGCGCGGGGGTGAAATCTTCGATGGCCGATTGCATGCGCTCGGCCTGTTCGGCAATGCGTTTGGCCTGCTGGTTTGCCGAGGCGATGGAGGTTTCCATCCGGCCCAGGGCGCTGTCGGTGCCGCCCGCGTTTTCCAATATATCCGCAGCTTCGGTCGCCACGCCGGAGGCTTCCTTTCCAAGGTTGGAAATCCAGCTGGTCAGGGATTCGATATTGTCCGATATCTCGACCGCCGCTTCGCGGGTTTTCCGGGACAATTCGTTGATTGCTTCCGCGACAACCGCAAATCCGCGCCCGGCGTCACCGGCCCGCGCTGCTTCGATTTTTGCATTAATCGCGAGGGTGTTGACCTGCGTGGCGATATTCGCGATCTGCAGATTGTTGCTTTTGACAGCGCTCAAAGTATCGCTGACCGCTTCGGTGCGTTGCGCCAGGTCCTGAACCCAACCTGCCACATTGCGGGTTTTTTCGCCGGTTGTGCGCATCAGCTCAGCGGATGATTTCACATCATGCGCGGTCTCGTCGGTGCTTTGAGCCATTTGTCGCACGGCGCTGCGCACGTCGGAATTCGCCTGCACCATTTCAGTGGCGCGCGCATCCAGGACCGTGAGACCGCTGCGTTGCGCGCGGGCATGTTCTTCGACCAGGTCGAGAAACCCGGCGATGTCTACAATCTCATACCCCAATGCGGCTGCCGCTTCTGTCAGGCGATCTGTTTGCTGGTTTTCGGAAAATTGTGGTTGCGTGTTCATAGGGCCCCGCGCCGTGCTGCGGGGTCTTATTGACACTATTTTACTTAAAAAGTGCTAATGTCCGTTAGGCACAATCGGCTTGCAGCGCCTGTGTCATGGCCTCGCAAGCGGCTTCGATGCTGAGCAGAATGGAGGCGTGGCGGTTCTTGTAATCGCGGGCGGGTTGCAGGACTTCAAAGCCGTCAAATGGGCTGGCGGGCACGGGGCCGTCGTCCTTCAGCATCGCGCGCAATGCATCCCGCGCGGCTTCCAGCTCGCTCAGGGTGCGGCCGATGATGGCCCCCCCGGTCACGGCGGCGGCGGCCTGACCCAAGGCGCAGGCTTTTACGTCCTGCGCATAGGCGCTGACGCGTTCGTCTTCTACGCTCAGATCGACCGTTACAGCCGATCCACACAAAGGCGACCGTTTCTTGACCGATGCCATCGGTGCATCCAGCCGGCCCAGATGCGGGATATCGGCGGCGAGCGCCAGAATACGGCCCGAATACAGATTGATCAGGTCATTTTCACCAGACATGAGACACCTTATGGCTTTCCTTTAACACGTTAATCCATACATAAGACTTGGCGCCAGAGAAGCAAAAAGGTTTTCGCGATGTCAAATGATCTTGCTCCCTTCGACCCCGCGACGCTGACCTATGATGCCGCAGGTCTGATCCCGGCCATTGCGCAGGACGTCGACAATGGCGATGTGCTGATGATGGCGTGGATGAACCGCGACAGTGTCACGCGAACGCTGGAGACCGGTCGCGTGACCTATTGGAGCCGCTCGCGGCAGGTGTTTTGGATCAAGGGCGAGACCAGCGGCCATGTGCAGGAATTGGTCGAGATGCGGGTGGATTGTGATCGCGATTGCCTGCTGATGCAGGTGCGTCAGACCGGGCCCGCCTGTCACACGAACCGGCGTTCGTGCTTTTACACCGGGGTCTCCGCTGCAGGCGAGACTGAATTGATGCAGCCGATGCCGTCTGGCGCCTAACGCAGACCAACCATGCGCCGGATATCTGCCGGCGTCTTGCCATCGGCGCGGTATTTGGCAATCGCGCGCGCATCGTCGCGTTTGGCAAGACGTTTGCCCTGAGTGTCTCGGATCAAGCGGTGGTGATGGTAGATCGGCGTTTCCAGATCCAGAAGCCGTTGGAGCACCACGTGAATTTGCGTGGCCTCAAAGAGATCCGCGCCGCGGGTGACATGGGTGATGCCTTGTGCTGCGTCATCCACAACCACTGACAGGTGATAGGAGGTGCCCATGTCGCGGCGCGCCAGCACGACATCGCCAACGTTTCGGATAAGAGTATCGCGCGGCACCGTGATCTCTCCGGTTTGGCCATCAGGGCCCGCGCCGGTTTCGGTGAAGCGGATACTGTCGACGTCCAGCGCCTTGTTCAGATCCAGGCGCAGGGCCGTGTCGGTCGGGCGTGCTCCGGGGCGTGGCGCGTGCCGACAGGTGCCGGGATAGATCAGCCCATCCGGGCCGTATTTCGCTGCGCCACCTTCCTGTGGGGCGGAAGCCGCTTCTTGAATGTCACGCCGATTGCAGGTGCAGGGATAAAGCAGCCCATGATCCCACAGATCGTCCAGCGCCTGTGCGTAGAGGCCCATATGATCGGATTGGCGCCAGACCGGCGTTTCCCACTGCAGCCCGAGCCAGGCCAGATCCTCATAAATCTGGGTTTCCCACTGCGCGCGCGATCTGCCCTGGTCGATGTCTTCAATGCGCAGCAAAAACCGCCCCTCGGCGGCCATGTCGGCGGCCACCATCGCCGCATAGGCATGACCCAAATGCAATGGTCCCGTCGGCGAGGGGGCAAACCGGGTGGTGCGCGTCACGCTTTTTCGAGCACGTAGACGTTGGACTTCAGGTTGATGCCCGGCAGATGCGGCCCGTACTCGCGAAACAGCAGACAGGCGGCGCCACAGTCGGTCCATTCGTTGAGACGGGCCTCATTGGCGCGATCCTGAAGCGCATGATCGTTGAGCGAAAACACCAGTTTGCCACCGCGTCCCAACGCGTTCATCAGCGTGTCGAGCAGCGAGATAGGCGCGGCACCCGCCCCGATCACACCAATGGCCGCAATCGCGGGGTACGTCCCTTGTGCGAAAGGCAACGGGGCATCGGCTTCGATCTGATGAAGCTCCCGGTAGAGCCGCTTGGCCTTGGCCTGTGCCAGCATCTCCTGGGAAAGATCGAACCCGTCGATCTCCGCAAATCCGGCCAGTTTCAGTGCCAGCCCGGATAGCCCGGTGCCACAGCCGAAATCAAGGATCGGCTCGGTCTGATCATCGGTGAATTTTGCCAACGCCTCGGCGCAGCGCCCGGGCGTGGCATAGCCGTTTTTGCCGACCTCGGCCTCGTAGCTGTCTGACCAGTCGTCATACAATGCACGTGTTTGTGCCGCGTCGCGGGCTGCGTAAGCCTTGTCTAAAAATCCTTGTCCCATCCGCCTAGGATAACCGCCCGGATCAGGCGGCGTCCAGTGCCTCGGGGTTAAGCCACTGCTGCCACGCCAGTTTCGCGCGATCCGTGTAGGCTTTGTACCGGTCTTTGCGCCCGCGCCGACCACCCTTGAAACCCTCAACCGGGGGGAAGAGACCGAAGTTCACGTTCATCGGCTGGAAGGTCTTGGCCTCGGCGCCGCCCGAGATATGGGTGATCAGCGCGCCGGTTGCGGTGCTGGGGGGCGGCGTGTCAACGGGCCGACCCAGGATCTGACCCGCCGCCAATCGCCCGGCCAGAAGACCCATCGCGGCGGATTCGACGTAGCCTTCGACGCCCGTGATCTGCCCGGCAAAGCGGATATTCGGACGTGACCGCAGCCGCATCTGACCGTCCAGGAGCGTCGGGGAATTCAGGAAGGTGTTGCGGTGAATGCCGCCCAAGCGCGCAAAACTGGCGTTCTCCAGCCCCGGAATGCGTTTGAAAACCTCCGTCTGCGCGCCGTATTTCATCTTAGTCTGAAAGCCCACGATATTGTAAAGCGTGCCCAGCTTGTTATCCCGGCGTAGCTGCACGACGGCATGGGGCTTTACGTCTGGCGCATGCGGGTTGGTCAGGCCGACGGGTTTCATCGGCCCAAATCGCAGGGTTTCGCGCCCCCGCTCGGCCATCACTTCGATGGGCAGGCATCCGTCGAAATAACCCGCCGTTTCGCCCTCGTGGAACTCGGTCTTTTCTGCCGCCATCAGCGCGTCGATGAAGCCCTCGTATTGATCGCGGTCCATGTGGCAGTTGAGGTAGGCGGTGCGCTCCTCCTCCGTCTCGCCCTTGTCATAGCGCGATTGCATCCAGGCCTTGGACATGTCGATGCTGTCGAAATAGACGATGGGGGCAATCGCATCGAAAAACGCCAGCGCGTCCGTGCCGGTTTCGGCAGCAATGGCCGCGCCCAGGGCGGATGACGTCAGCGGGCCGGTCGCGATGATCCATTGACCATCGGTCGGCAGCTCAGTGATCTCACCATATTCGATGCGGATGTTTGGATGCGCCATCAGCGCGTCTGTCACCGATTGTGCAAAGGGATCGCGGTCGACGGCCAGTGCACCGCCCGCGGGCAAGCGGTGTTTGTCCGCCGTCTGCATGATCAAGCCGTTGGCCTGACGCATCTCCCAATGCAGCAGCCCGACTGCGTTTTGCTCGTCATCATCGGAGCGGAAGGAATTGGAACAGACCATCTCCCCCAAGAGCCCGGTCTGATGCGCGAAGGTGCCCACCTTGGGGCGCATTTCATGGATCACCACCGGCACACCCAGATGTGCCGCCTGCCATGCTGCTTCGGATCCGGCCATGCCGCCGCCAATGATATGAAGTTCTGTCGCCATGGGCGTCATGTAAGGCAGCGACCGGGCGCGCGCAACATGAGAGGTGATGCTTTCGCTGTCAGGGGGGAGGGGGCATTTTGGGGTCGCCGCTGCGGGAATGTCGAACCAGCGAGAGACTGGTTTGGAGGGACCTTCCGCCCACGGCGACCCAAAAGCGTCATGGCGCTTAAGGCCTTGCCGCAGTCTTGCCACGTTCCTGCCCGAATTGAAATACCGCAGGTAGAAACTCTCCGGACCGGATTTGGAAACAATCATCGGACGTTACGGAAAATGTTCGCAAACCATATGCTGGCTTGCCCTTGTGGGCGTTTCGAACAACTCTGCACCGTCAAAGGGGGCTGAACGATGGACGTAAAAATGACCGCCGCGGAAATGAGCGCGTTTCTCGATCAGGTCTTCGAGCAGGTGAAGGGCGAGTTCACTATTGAAGAGGTCAAACCAAATCGGGTGAGGGTGCGGCTGAATGTTCAGCACAGGCACTTGCGCCCTGGTGGTACAGTGTCGGGGCCTGCGATGTTCGCGCTTGCCGATGTATCCGCTTATATCGTCACCATGGCGATGATCGGCCCGCAGGCTCTGGCGGTGACCACCAATTGCTCTATCGATTTCATGCGGAAACCGGCGGCAGGTGTCGATCTGATTGCAGAGGTGCAGCTGTTGAAGCTGGGCAAGCAATTGTCCGTCAGTGATGTGCTGATCTATTCGGAAGGCATGGCGCAACCCGTCGCGCGCGCGAGCCTGACCTATGCGATCCCGCCCAAACGCCAACCGTAAGGGCAATCTCTGCTGTGAGCCCCGATTGACCGTCGTGGCGCGGATCTAAACGCTCTCAATCAGCAGATGCTTGCTCGGGGGTCTCTTGATAAATTCGTCTTCGATCCAGCTCAGAACGCGTCGCTGCCCGCCAAAGGCGACCATCTCACGGGCCTCTTCGAAGCTCACCCATCGGTATTCGCTGTGCTCATGGTTTAGTGAAACCGTGGCGGCGCTGTCGATGAAGGCAACAAAGACCGGCGCAATCGTAATCGCATCACGGTCTGCTTCATAGAACTGCTCGCAGGTGTCCGCCGAATATAGTGCTTCAGGCTGCAACCCCGTCTCTTCATCAAGTTCGCGCAAGGCCGTTTGCCAGGCTGTTTCGCCTTCCTCGATGCTGCCTGCCACCTGACACCATGCGCCAATCAGCGTCTGTGTTCTCTTCAGCAGGAGAACTTCGTGCCGCGTTTGGGTTCTTCGGATGGCGAAGAGGGATGCAATGAACGACCTGATTGGAATTTCTGCCATGATCTCCGCCTCGCGCTGTATGTTTTACCGCCCTGTTTAGGGGATCGCGGGGGCTTGGCAAAGCGCCGGTTTTCCAACGGAGCAGGCAATCGGCGCGGAAAATAGCGGTGCAAAAAAAAGGCCGGGACAAAGCCCGGCCTTGAGGAAGAGGTCTGGGGGCGTACCGGGGAGGTTACGCGCGCCAGAACACCTTGACCGCCTCGTTACGAGCCTGCCTCGGTGTCAGTCCCACATCGTCCAGCTGCCAGACAGTCAGCTGTTTCAGCGCGCGTCTGGTGCGGCGGCGTGTGGCCCATTTGGACACGCAGACAGCAAACTCTACCGCGATGATGGCCACTGTGGGCATCGTCTTGGCCTCGTTCAGATAGGCCATGGAGTCGGGTGAAGGTGTCATTGCGTGTGTCATGGGAATCTCCTAAATTGTATTGACACAATAAGACGTTTCCGCCATGCTGTATTGATACGATAACGGGTACAAAGACGCTAGGAAAACATTGTAATGGATACAATTTGGCAACCTGAACTGATCGCCGGGCAGGGACCCAAATACCGCGCCGTTGTCGCAACGATACGTGACGGCATTGAAAAGGGTGCGTTACAGGTCGGTGACAAACTGCCGCCGGTGCGTGATCTGGCGTGGAAATTGAGCATCACACCCGGCACGGTCGCCCGCGCCTATACGATATTGACGGACGAAGGTGCGCTGCAGGCCGAAGTGGGGCGCGGGACCTTTGTGGCGCCGCCGCGGGCTGCGCGCGTCTTTGATGCGCCGATCGAGATTGACGTGATCCCGCACAGTGCCGAGGAAGACAGTGATCAATACAATGTCAGCCTGTTTTCCCCGCATCTGCCTTGTGTCGGTCAGGACAAGCTGATCCGCCATCTGATGGCCGAGGTTGCGGCGAACCCGCCCTCCGGCATCATGCATTATCCAAGCCGCGACAGCGCGCGTCCGGCGCGCCGGGCGGTGCTGCGGTGGTTGGAAGGCACACCGCTTGGGCCGCTGGGGGAGAAGGATATCGTGCTCTGTCACGGCGGTCAGAACGGGATACTGATGATCCTGCAATCGATATTGGAGGGGCGCAAACCCACGGTTCTGATTGAAGAGCTGGCGTATCCCGGATTTCGCCGTGCCGCCGAGATGTTGCGGGCGGATGTGGTGCCTGTCCCGATGGACGCGGAGGGCATTATCCCCGACGCGCTTGAAGCGGCCGTCAGGGCGCATGACGCGCAGGTTCTGTGCACATCGCCGGAGGTGCACAACCCCACGGGCGGCTTCACACCGGTGGCCCGTCGCGAGGAGATCGCCAAAATCGCCCGACAGTACGATGTGCAGATCGTCGAGGACGATTGTTACCGGATGGGCGTGAACCGGGCGCCCTCTTACCGAATGCTGGCCCCGGAGCGGGGGTGGTATGTGTCCTCCATCGCAAAGACGGTCACGCCCGCCCTGCGCCTTGGGTTTGCGATTGCGCCCGAAGGCAAATGGTCGGTCCTGCGCCGGACAGCGGAGCACAGCTTTTTTGGACTGGCCACGCCGTTGAGCGATCTGGCGGCCTTGCTGCTAGTGCATCCGCAGATTGACGATCTGACACGCGAGACCCGACGCGCCTTCAACAAATATGTGCAAAGCGCGGTCAATATTCTCGGCGGCCACGATCTGAGCTGGCGCGAGGATGTGCCCTTCCTCTGGCTGCGTTTGCCGATGGGCTGGCGGGCAGGGGCGTTTTGTCAGGCCGCCGAAGCGGTCGGTGTTCAAATCAGATCCGCCGAGGAGTTTGTGTGTCGCGAGGCGCGCGCGCCGCATGCTGTGCGGATGGCGGTCAATGCTGGCGTGTCGATCGGAAGCTTCGAGGCAGCCATGACGCGCCTTTGCCAGCTGCTGGACAACCCGCCGGAGCAAATCAGCGTCTGAATTTTGGGGTAAAATAATACCTATTTTGTAAGTATATGTTTTACAATGATTAAATCGACATTCCCTTGCTTGACGTGACATTTCCCTCCTTTATAACGCCCCAATCGAATTGAGGCCCGTGCGCTTCCGTACCGGTCTGTCACCTCAAACGGGGAACCGTCCATGAAAACCTTCTCTGCAACTCCCGCAGATATCGACAAGAAATGGATCCTGATCGACGCCGAGGGCGTTGTTCTGGGCCGTCTTGCCTCGATCATCGCGCAACGTCTGCGCGGCAAACACAAAGCTTCCTTCACACCGCACATGGATATGGGCGACAACGTGATTGTCATCAACGCCGATAAGATCCAGCTGACCGGCAAGAAGCGCGAAGAGCACCATTACTGGCACACCGGCCATCCGGGCGGCATCAAATCCCGCACCAAGGCGCAGATCCTCGAAGGTGCGCACCCCGAGCGTGTCGTCACCCTCGCGGTCAAGCGCATGCTGCCAGGTAACCGTCTGAGCCGCCAGCAAATGACCAACCTGCGTGTCTATGCAGGTGGCGATCACCCACATGAGGCGCAAAGCCCCGAAGTTCTGGACGTGAAATCCATGAACAGCAAAAACACCCGGAGTGCATGAGCATGGCTGAAGAAATCAACACACTCGAAGAGCTCGGCCAGGCCGCTGGTCTTGAGGTCGCAGCGCCCGAAGCCGAAGTTGTTGTCGCGCGCGAGCCCGTCCGTGACGATCTGGGCCGTTCCTATGCCACAGGCAAGCGCAAAGACGCTGTTGCCCGTGTCTGGATCAAGCCGGGTTCCGGTAAGGTCACCGTGAATGGCAAGCCGCAGAACGATTACTTTGCACGCCCCGTGCTGCAGATGATCCTGGCGCAGCCCTTCTCCATCTCCGGGACCGAAGGTCAGTTTGACGTGGTTGCCACCGTCAAGGGTGGCGGTCTCTCTGGTCAGGCGGGCGCGGTCAAGCACGGTATCTCCAAAGCGCTGCAGCTTTATGATCCGTCGCTGCGCGGCGCGCTCAAAGCGGCCGGTTTCCTGACCCGCGACAGCCGCGTGGTTGAGCGGAAGAAATACGGTAAAGCCAAAGCACGGAAGAGCTTCCAGTTCTCCAAGCGTTAAGCTGCCAGTACTCTTATCGAAAAGGCCGCCCTTCCGAGGCGGCCTTTTTGCGTTTTACGGGGCGGATCACCTGCAGGATCACATCGCGCACGTTGCATTTTAGTGGCTATTTCCAGCTATTTCCCGCGATTTTGACCCTTGGTGTTTCAAATTCCGGGAAATTCCCACTACATTGTTAATCTTTAGATGGTTTATCACGGCGTCATTATGGTTCTTAGATCTTTCGTAGCTTTCGACAATGACAGTCTCATTGTAACCTCCAGCAATAATGGCGGCATTGTCGGCAATCCGATTGTCAACAACTCCAGCACGCCGAATGGCACGGTCTTTCAATATACCGCCGGCAGCGGTACCGAGATCGAGTTGAATGACACCGGCGGCGGCTTTGGCAATTTCAACGACGACAATGCCGCCAACCATGTGATCACGGACGGTGGCGGCATCGTCGCCGATGGGACGGGGGTGGAATCGGAATCCATCATCGAGGTGCGCGCGCTAAACAGCATGGGCAACCCGACCGGGCCCCGAATATCGATTTACGTGTTTTCGCAAAACGGCAATTTCAGCGACGTCTGGGGATATGCGACCAGCGCGCCACTTCAGGACGGTGTGTCCTATGTAAAAGTGGACGGGACGAATTCCGGCACCTCGGGCTATGAAAACTACATCACCTGTTTTGCCGAAGGCACGCTGATCGACACAGCGGATGGCCCGATACCGGTGCAGGACATCACCGTGGGTCAGGCCGTCTGGACACGGGAGTCAGGCGATCTGCCGGTGCGCTGGGTTTCCACCACGGACGTTTCCGGAAAAGGTGCCTTTGCGCCTGTGCGCTTTGCACCTGGTGCCATTGGCAACGACGCGGAATTGCTGGTGTCCCAGCAGCATCGCGTCTGGGTCGAAAACGCCATGGCGGAGCTGTTGTTCGGGGAGCGTGAAGTGCTCGTTGCGGCCAAGCATCTGTGCGGCATACCCGGCGTGAACCTCAGCCCGCAAGAGCGGATCAGCTACACTCATTTCATGTTTGACAGCCATCAGATCGTGCGGGCCAATGGCGCGTTGATGGAAAGCTTTTTCTATGCCGACAGGTCGGTAGGAGCCTTGGAGAGTGCGCAGCGCGAGGAGCTCAAGAGCATTTTTCCGGCCGTGCAAAACCGGTATGAGCAATTCGGCGCCACGGTCACGATGACCCTGAATGCCCGCGAGGCGGCAGCCTTGCGGCCCTATCTGGTCGCGTAGGGCGCTGCCCAATCAATCGTCCGGGTTGATCAATCCAAGACCGCGCAGGTAAATCCCGATCCCCGTTTCCAAAAGGTCATCCGGCGGGAAGGGTGACGCGCGCCCCGGCGAATTTCGGGCGAAGAGTTCAACGACACCGTGGCTCAAGGCCCAGATATGAGCCGAAAACATGGAGGCGGGCGGGCGTTTATCCTCTGGGATGTGTTGACTTAGCCCGGTTGCTGCTTTCTCCAGAACCCCGCTGGCGCGGTTTGCAACGGCTGCCAGTTCCGGCGTGCGGTTGATCGAGATACCGCTTTCAAACATCGCGATGTAATGGCCCGGATACTTGCGCGCAAAGGCCAGATAGGCCCGCCCGGTTGCGGAAAAGGCCGCCAGGGCCGACGGTTGGCCCTTTTCATAGGCGTATTCCATCAGGTCTGCGAAGATTTCATAACCCTGCAAGGCAGCCTCGGCGATCAGATCTTCGCGCCCCTCGAAATGGCGGTAGACGGCGGCGGGTGTGACACCTGCCTGTTTGGCCGCTTCCGAGAGGGTGAACCCCATGGGCCCGCGTGCTTCGATCAGCTCGAGCGCCGCGTCGATCAAAGCCTGCCGCAGATTGCCATGATGATAGCCCCGTTTAGGCATCCCAGATTTCCGGACCGCCGCAGACAGATCTATCAATTTTTCCAATGGCTTGCGGGTTTTTCCTGTCGTAGTCCAAGCCATGCAGCACGGTTCGAATGGCATTGATCCGCGCGCGGCGCTTGTCGTCTGACCGCACAACGGTCCAGGGTGCGGTTTTGCTATGGCTGCGCGTCAGGGTCTCACTGATCGCATCGGTATAAGCATCCCAGCGCTTGAGGCCCTCCACATCGATCCAGCTCAGTTTCCATTGCTTGAGCGGATCAGCTTCCCGTTTCAACAGGCGGCGCAATTGTTCGGCACGCCCCACATTCAGCCAGAATTTGAAAAGAACGACGTTGTCATCGGCAATCAAATCCTCGAAGGGTCCGACCTGACCGAAAAACTGCTCGCGCTGCGCGTCGGTGCAGAAATCGAAGACCTTTTCGACAACGCCGCGATTGTACCAGCTGCGGTCAAAGAAAACCATTTCCCCCGCGCTTGGCATATGGCCGGTGTAGCGTTGGAAATACCATTGTGTGGCCTCGGTTTCTGTTGGTTTGGACAGGGCGACAATACGCGCGCCACGTGGATTAAGGTTAGAGCGGAAGCGACTGATTGTACCGCCTTTTCCGGCGCCGTCCCGACCTTCGAAAACGATCACGATCCGGGCGCCACTGGTTTTGGCCCAGGACTGCATTTTCACCAGCTCGATCTGCAGGGTTGCCAGCGCTTTTTCATAGGGTTTGCGCGCCAGGCGCTCGCCATGCGGATAGGTTGGTGACAGGATATCGTCCTTTTCCCCCCGCTTGATCGCATCTCGAATGTCTTTGGGGGCTTCGGTCTCGAAAAAGCGGCTGATTTCACCGTCAAAGGGCAGAGTCATGGGGCCTCCGGAGGCGGGTGTCTGTTTTAATATGGGATGTTAACAGGCTTAACGCAAACCCGCGCGCGCCGCCACGCGGTCAATCGCGGCAACAATTGTCTCAGGTTCCGCATGGTGTGGCATGTGTCCCACACCTTCCAGCCGGGTCAGCATCGCATTCGGCAGCAATTGCGCCAGCGGCTCGGAATGCACCCGCAGCGGCACAATCGTATCTTCGGTGCCATGCAGGATTTCCACCGGCAACGTCAGGTCGGGGTAGCGCTTTGCCATATCGACGATATAGGGGCGCAGATTGTTCACCTGTTGGGCATTGGCGCGCAGCGTGGTGCGGCGCAATGACATCTCCGGACCGATGTGTTCCAGATAACCCGCAGGCATCTGCTGCGGTGTGAAAATGGACGCGACTGTGTCTTCTATTCTGGAATGTGGTGCAAAAGCGGTGATCAACGGGATCACCAGAGCGCTGCCTAGGCGGGAAGAGTTGATCTGATAGAGCGCGCCAAGATCGCCGGGCCAGGGGTTTGAGGCGGCACCCAGCAAAACAAGCCCTGCGGTCTCCTCGGGGCGTTCCAACGCCCAGGCCAGCGCCACGGCACCGCCGAAGGAATGACCCAGGACAATCGGGCGTTTCACCCCGACGGCATCCGCTGCTGCCTGCAAAACGCGGGCTTGCAAGGCGGGTGGTTCCGCTGATGTGTTCCAGACACCGCCATAGCCGGGGTGTGGCCGGTCGCTCCAGCCCAGTCCGGGACGGTCCAGCGCAATGACCCGGTAGCGGTCTTTCAGCCGACCCACCAGATCAAAGGTGTAGTCTCGCAGCGACCCGCTGGCGCCGTGGATCAGCACCAGATCGGGCCCGCTCCCGGACATGGTCAGGTGTACCTGTGTGCCGTCCACCTCGATGATCTGGCCGCTGGGGGGGTAGGCGTCCGCGGCCTGTGCTTCGCGCGCATTGGCGCGCCATTGCACTGTGCCGACCACCGCCAGGGTGACAAGGAGGCCTACCATCAACATCCTAGGTCCCAATGCGCGACATCTCGAAAGGGGTGGATTGGTAAATCTCGTTGATCCAATTGCCGTAAAGCAGATGCGCATGGCTGCGCCAGCGGTTCAGGGGCATCTGCGTCGGGTCATCGTCGGGGTAGTAATTCGCGGGCAGAGTGATCGCGCTGCCGTCGGCCACGTCGCGGTCATATTCCTGTTTCAGCGTGTCGCGGTCATATTCGAAATGGTTGAAGATATAGAGCGCGCGGTGCTCCGGATCCTCGACCAGACAGGGGCCCACCTCATCGCTGCCGAGCAGCGTCCTGAGACCGGATGCAGTGTCAATTTCATCCTGGCGCATTTCGGTCCAGCGCGACACCGGGATCACGCAGTCATCCGAAAACCCGCGCAGATAGGGCGAGGCCGGTTCCAGATTGCGGTGCCGGAAACAGCCAAAGGCCTTGGCCCCCAGCATGTGTTTATCGACCCCGTGAAAGTGATTGATCATCGCCATGCCCCCCCAGCACACGCCAAAGGTCGACTGCACATTGGTCTGCGTCCAGTCCATGACCTCAAGCAGCTCATCCCAATAGGTGACATCCGGGAAGGGCAGATGCTCGATGGGGGCGCCGGTGATGATCAGCCCGTCGAATTTCTCGTGTTTCACCTCCTGAAACGGGCGGTAGAAACTCGCCATATGCTCGGAGGCGGTGTTCTTGGTCTTGTGTTCTGACATGCGAATGAGGCTCAGCTCGATCTGCAAAGGTGTCGCCCCGATCAGCCGTGCGAACTGGTTTTCCGTCTGAATCTTCTTGGGCATCAGGTTCAAAAGACCGATGCGCAGGGGCCGGATGTCCTGTGTGGCCGCCTGATCCTCGTCGAGCACCATCACCCCTTCGCGCGTCAGCACGTCATAGGCAGGCAGGTCGGCGGGTATCTTGATCGGCATGGGTTTTTTCCAGAACTTAGTCAGGCAAGGCAGATAGTCGGTTGTCAGGGGGGGCTCAAGAGGGGCGCGCTCACAGGTCGGTGACGCGCGTTACAGGCAGCTTGCAATCAGATCGTCAAAATCCTGTGGTGTCTTTAACGCAGCGACCTGATCCGCGGTGACCGTGACGCCCCAGCGCGACATCGACCCATACCTTGGTTGCCTGTGAGCCAGCGCCCGCGCATAGGTGAAGCGGATAAAGTCATCGGGATCAACATCGGCTTCAACGCATTTGTTTTCATTCAGATATTCCTGCCAGACCTGCATCAGAAACGGAGGTTGATAGGCCATGGGTTTCGGCGCCCGGTCAAAGCGCCGGATGAGTTCCTGGGTATGCGCTGCGTCGCCCTTGATCCAGATCAGCAGGCAATGCGCGGACAGATCGCGCATCAGCGCGTCCTCGTCATCCGCGGCCTCCACCCATTCACAGATCGACCCGCCGGAATCGCAGATGAAATGCGGATAGCCATAGAGCGCCTCGGCCCGTTCGGCAAAATGCGCGGTATCGTAGAGCGCGGAGATCTCTGCCTGACGGAACTGCTCCTGTCGCCGGGCGTATTCGTCCATCGGCAGCCCGCCTTTGGCCGGATTGCCGGGTTTGCCCAGATAGGTGGCCACGGGGGCCAGATTGTCGAAGGTGATGTTGGAGCCGATGTAGATGCTGTCGCTCATCAGCAGGTCGCGCAGAAAGGGCACCTTCATCGCCTCGGCCTTGGCGTTGTCGGTGATGTATTCGCCCATGTAGCGGGTGCCGATGCGATAATCGATCGAGTAGTGGAACCAGTCCCCGCTGGCGCGCAGCAGATTGGACATATGGGTTTTGCCCAATCCCGACATCCCGTAGACCAGCACGGATTTGCGCGGGGCGGCCCGCCAATCGGCGGCAGAAGAATAAAGCATGGGGTGCGGACCTTGCGGCAAATGACGTTAGGCAAGTCCTAGCGGCGTGGTCCGGGACGGTCAATCAATCAGCCGCGAGGGGACGGGTTTTGCGCAGCCTGTGCCAGAGCCTGCCGTCCAGGATGATCAGACCCAGCGCCAGCAGGCCAAAACCGGCATAAGCGTTTGGATTGAGCGCTTCGCCCAAGATGAGCGCCCCGAGGACAATCCCGACCGGAGCGATCAGCAATGTGACCAGCAGCAGGTTGCCGCTGCCTGCGCGGGCGAGCACGTAATAGTAGAGCAGATAGGCCCCCGCCGTGGCGATCACGGCGTAATAGGCGATGGCAAAAAGGGTGTCCGTCTGCAGATCAAACCGCATCGGCCCTTCCATGATCAGCGCCAGCGGCAGGGTAACCAGTGTCGATCCGGTCAGCATGCCCGCTGCCGCCACCTGCGGGGCGAGACCCGCCAGCATCTTGCGCGCCCAGACACCGGCCAGTGCGTAGGAAACGGTGCCGCCCAGCACCGCGAGCTGCGCCAGTGACCGCAGATCAAAGTCGCGCAGGTTTTCAAGCCCGATTGCCGTGGCCACGCCTGCAAACCCAAGGGTGACGCCGATGACCTTGCGGGGGCTGAGGCGCTCGTCGGCAAAGAAGATTGCGGCGAGCAGAACGCCAAAAACGGCCGTGGCGGCGTTCAAAATAGAGGTCAGGCCGCTTTCAATATGAAGCTGCCCCCAGGCCATCAGACCGAAGGGAATGACGTTGTTGAGCAGCCCCATGATCAGGAAGGCCCCCCAAATGGCCGGATCGCGCGGGACGGGAAGCCGCATGACCGCAACCACCAGCCACAGCACGAGCATCGCCCAGAAGGTGCGATGCGCCACAGAAGTCAGCGGGCCAATCTCATCCAGCGCGATCCGGATGGAGACAAAAGACGCGCCCCAGATCAACGCCAGTAATACCAGCGCCGCCCATGCTCTCGAAGATATGGTTGTCTGCTCAATCATCCGGGCACCTTACGCAGACGCCTTTGATCCGGCCACCCGGATCATGCGCAAAAAAAGCCCCCGCAAGCGCGTGCTTGCGGGGGCATCTGATCCATGTGTTCGGGGGATCAGAAGTTGTAGCCAACCTTCACGCCAAAGGCGATGGCATCGTTGCCGTCAAACCGGGCCGCCGGGGCAAACGGTCCGGCACGTGTGACCGTATCACCGATGCGCACGTAGCGGATGCCTGTGGTGATCTTCATGTTACCCTTGTTGTAGATCGCAGCCAGACCGATGCTTTCCTGACCGTCGGAGGGACCAAGATTGGTGAAGAAGCTGCCATTGGTTTCTTCATAACCCAGTGTGGCGGCGATGGACCATGTATCGTTCAAACGGCGGCCAATACCGAGCGTGTAGGTATAGACATCATCTTCGTAGCTGAGCAGCGATCCGCCGGTTGCCCCAAGATATACGTTAGGTGTCAGGTCGAAATCGGACCAATCCACCCAGCGCACACCGCCAAAGAGCAACGTTCCTGGTGCAACCCCGGTCTGAAAGGCGAGGTTTACGGATTGCGGTGTCTCCACTTCTGTGGTTGAGCCAAACGGAACGGGTGACGGGACAATGGTTTCAGTCGTATTGACGCGATGCGCAACTTCAGAGTTGTAGGTCAAAGACACACGAAGGGCGATATCGGGGCGCTCGTAGGCAACGCCGGCGACGTAGCCAATGCCCCAGTCGCGGTCAGCCTGTGCTGTGTAGTCCAAGCCAAATGCCGCAAAATCAATGGCCGCGCTAGCTTCTATCGATTGAAGACGCAGGCCACCGTAGACACTGAACCCGGTGGGTGTGTTGTACTGCAGCAAACCAGTCAGGGCATAGGATTGAAATTCGGCAATCGAACCCTGCGCAAAGTACCCGGTGCCGTCCGCATAATTTACATCGGCCTTGAAAGGTTCGTCCAAGATCAGGGCGTACGACCAGGTGTTGTTGATGTCGGCCTTATAGGCGGCAGAAAACACCGTGTAGGATGGTGAGATGTCGCCGGAGCCACTGCCGTTTGTCAAAAACGGGGTCGCGGTGTTCCCCGACAGATCGGGCGAGACGGTGGCGAAGCTGAATTCACCATACCGTCCGGTCTCGAACAATACGTCGACGGATTGGCCGGTGCGGTCCAATGCACCCGCGTGGGCGGCGCCCGATGCAAGACACAATACCGTTGCACTTGTAAGATACGATTTCATTGATCTCCTCCCCAGAAGATTCGCCTGAGTTGGATAATGCATTGTTGCGGAACAGGCGCGGGCACTTAAGCACGATTGCTCTTTCGGTCAATTATTGACGCTAGGGCATATTGCGTTGTGACCTCACGTAAAATCAATTTCTTTGTCGGGTCTCCGACCAAATGTTCAAGTAGTTGCCGGCGAAAATGATCAAGGCCCCCAAAACGACCCAAATCTCGATGGGCTCATTATAAAGCAGCGTGCCGACAACCGCGATGGCGGGCAGGCGAATGAAGTCAATGGGAACGACCACCGTCGCAGGTGCAATGGCCAGCGCATTTGTCATGCAGTAATGCGCCATGAGACCCGCCGCACCGATCAGCATGACAAAGGGCAACCCTTGTGAGGAGGGCAGCGCGGTATCCCCGTCGTACCCGGCGGCGACAATCCCGAAAACCAGTTGCATGGTTGTCAGGTAGAAGAGGATGCAGGTGATGCTCTGCGTGCGGGTCAGGCGTTTGGTGAACATGATGGTGAGCGCGAAGAAAATGGCAGAAGAGGCCGCCGTGACAACGCCCGCGTTGATGCCGGCCATATCAGGGCGCGCTACGATCAGGATCCCAATGAACCCCATCACCGCTGCCACGCCGCGGGTGAACGTTAGTCTTTCTCCCAGCAGGAACGGCGAAAGCACGATTACCCAGAGAGGCGAGGTAAATTCCAACGCGAAAACCTGCGCCAGGGGGATGACCGTCACCGCGTAAAACCACAGGTTCTGGCCGGTGAAATGCGCCATGTTGCGGATGATGTGTACCGGCATATTGCCGGTATTGATCTGGCGCCATGTGCCGGTGACCGCCGCCAAAAATACCACGATCAGCGTCCCGAAGAGGCTGCGGTACATCATGATCTCGAAGGTATCGAGCTCGGATGCCAGCTCCCGGCCTGCCACAGCCATCGAGGAAAAAGACGCGATGGACCCCATCATCCAAAGCGCCGCCTTGAAGGTGGGGCTCATACCGCGTGCTTCTTCTGGCCGAAAATATCCTCGCCGAAGGCAAAAATCTCTCTGGAGATTGTCATTCCCACTCAATGGTGCCTGGTGGTTTCGACGTGATGTCATAAGTGACCCGGTTGATACCCGGCACTTCGTTGATAATCCGCGTCGCCGTTTCCCCCAGAAACTCGTGGCTGAAAGGATAGTAATCCGCCGTCATCCCATCCACCGATGTCACCGCCCGTAGCGCACAGGCAAAATCATAGGTGCGCCCATCGCCCATCACCCCGACCGTGCGCACCGGTAGGATGGCGACAAATGCCTGCCAGATTTGGTCATAGAGGCCATGTTTTCTGATTTGATCGATATAGACCGCATCGGCCTCGCGCAGGATGTCCAGCTTTTCGCGGGTGATCTCGCCGGGACAGCGGATCGCAAGACCCGGTCCCGGGAAAGGATGCCGGCCAATGAAGCTGTCGGGTAGGCCCAACTCACGCCCCAGCGCGCGCACCTCATCCTTGAAAAGCTCGCGCAGAGGTTCGACCAACTGCATGTTCATGCGTTCCGGCAGGCCGCCCACATTGTGGTGCGATTTGATGGTTACGGACGGCCCGCCGGAAAAGCTCACCGATTCGATAACATCGGGGTAAAGCGTGCCCTGGGCCAGGAAATCGGCGCCGCCCATTTCCTTGGCATGTCTTTCGAAGACTTCGATGAACAAACCGCCAATGATCTTGCGCTTGGTTTCGGGGTCGCTGACACCTTCGAGCTTGCCCAGGAAGAGATCGGATTCGTCTGCGTGGATCAGCGGCAGATTGTAATGTTCGCGGAACATGCCCACGACCTGTTCGCTTTCGCCTTTGCGCATCAAACCGTGGTCCACGTAGACACAGGTGAGTTGCTCGCCGATCGCTTCGTGGATCAGCACCGCGGCGACCGACGAATCGACGCCGCCTGACAAGGCGCAGATCACTCGCCGGGTGCCGACCTGGTCCCTGATCCGCTGAATCGCTTCTTCGCGATAGGCGCCCATGGTCCAATCGCCTTTGAACCCGGCCAGACGCACGAAATTCTCATAGAGCTTTGCGCCATTGGGGGTGTGGTGCACTTCGGGATGGAATTGCACCGCGTAGAACTCCCGCGCCGTGTCCCCGGTGATCGCGAAGGGTGCGTTGGGCGAGGTGCCATAGACTTCAAACCCAGGCGCGATTTCACTGACGTGATCGCCATGGCTCATCCAGACCTGTTCGCGGTCTGCTTCAAACCAGCCTTCCAGCAGTGCCAGTTGGCGCGCTTCGGGTGTCACATAGGCGCGTCCGAATTCCGCTGTGCCGTGCCCGCGTTCCACCTTGCCGCCAAGGCAATGCATCATCACCTGCTGTCCGTAGCAGATGCCAAGGATCGGAACGCCTAGTTCGAAAACACCTTTGGGGGGCATTGGTGCGCCATCGGCAAACACCGACGAGGGCCCGCCAGAGAAGATCACCGCTTTGGGCGCAAATTCAGTCAGAAATGCTTCATCAACCGAATTGAAAGGATGGATTTCGCAGTAGACATTGAGTTCGCGCAATCGTCGCGCAATCAATTGCGTGACCTGGCTGCCAAAGTCGATGATGAGAAGGCGGTCATGATCTTGAGTGTTCATAGGTGCTGATTAGGGGCGGCGCGGCCAAGTGGCAAGGGTCGGAATGGGGGCCAGCCCCCATACCCCCGGGATATTTTCGGCCAGAAGAAGCGGGCGGCGCGGCCAATGTCGCTTTTTTCCCTGCAAGGCCGCTATACGCATGAATGCAACCGTCGAATAGGGTAGCACCTGCTCAATAACCTACCGGGAGACGAAAGATGGCGGAAGCAGCAGAGCGTAGAGGTCGACGCGGGCGTGGTGGCGGCGGTGCGGCCCGACGCGCAGAGCGCAGCGCTGTGTCCTTTGAGACCGCCCGTTTCATCGAGCGCAACATTCCCAACTTCGAAGTCCTGACCGAGGAAGCGTTGGAAATCATCGAAACCAATGCCGAGATCGTGCTGGAAGAGGTTGGTGTCAATTTCGTGGAAAATCCGGCGGCTCTGCAACGGTGGCGGGATGCCGGCGCGGATGTCGATGGGGAGCGGGTGCGTATTCCGCGCGGGCTGGCGCGCCAGCTTTGTAAAACGGCACCTTCCAGCTACACGCAACATGCGCGCAACCCGGCGCGCACCGTGGAGGTCGGCGGGCGCAATCTGGTGTTGGCCCCGGTTTACGGCCCGCCTTTCGTGCGCGATGCGTTGGGGGGGCGTCGCTATGCGACGATGGAGGATTTCCGCAAATTCGTGAAGCTGGGCTATATGTCGAAATGGCTGCATCACTCCGGTGGCACGGTTTGTGAACCGACCGATCTGCCGGTGAACAAGCGCCACCTCGATATGCTGCAGGCGCATATGACGCTGAGCGACAAGCCCTTCATGGGGTCGGTGACGGAGCCTTCGCGCGCCCAGGATTCGGTGGACATGTGTGGGCTGCTGTTTGGCGAGGACTTCGTGCAGCAAAACACGGTAATGACCTCGCTGATCAACATCAACTCGCCGATGACTTTCGATGACGTGATGATGGGCGCGTTAGAGGTTTACGCCACGAACAATCAGGCCTGCATCATTTCGCCCTTTATTGTTGGCGGGGCGATGGCGCCGGTATCGGTGGCCGGGACCTTGACGCAGGTGCTGGCGGAGGTGCTGGCCGGAATTGCCTACAGCCAGCTGATACGTCCGGGCGCGCCGGTGATCATGGGCGCGTTCGTGACGTCGATCGACATGAACTCGGGTGCGCCGACATTTGGCACCCCCGAGGCGGCGCATATCACCTATGGAGCAGGGCAGTTGGCGCGGCGTCTTGGCTTGCCCTATCGCTCAGCCGGATCATTCTGCGGATCGAAGTTGCCCGATGCACAGGCCGCTTATGAGACCTCGAACAGCCTGAACATGGGGCTGCTGGCCGGGGTGAATTTCATGCTGCATTCCTGCGGCTGGCTTGAAGGCGGTTTGGTGTCATCCTTTGAGAAATTCGTGATGGATGCAGACCAGCTGGGCACGCTGCATCATCTGGCGCAGGGCGTGTCCATCGATGAAAACGCCCAGGCCATGGACGCCATTCGCGAGGTCGGCCCAGGGGGGCACTATCTGGGGTGCGAACATACGCAGAAGAACTTCCAGTCAGCGTTCTGGAAATCAGACCTCCTGGATTACAAGCCATTTGAAACCTGGGAAGATGAAGGCGCACGCGACACGCAAACTCTGGCCAGCCTGCGGGTCGAGAAGATGTTGGGTGACTATCAGCAGCCCGCGTTGGATCCTGCGATCAACGAGGCGATTTCCGATTTCGTTGCGCGTAAGAAATCCGAAGCCCCTGACAGCTTCATGTAGCCCTTTCAGGCAGCTTGCGAGGCGCGCAGCACGCGGGCTTCGCCCAGCATCGCGATCAGCACATCGACGTGGCGGATCAGGCTGTAGCTGGTGTCACCGCTGGTCCGTTGCGTGTTCAGATCTGCTTCGATCTCGATCAATCGGAACAGGGCAGAGCCATGTCTGGGTAGAACGCCATATCCCAAAAGGCGTGGCAGATGGACCGACCGCCGGTAGTCCTCAGCACCAATACGCGCCGCGCGCATCAGCAGTGGTGGACGTCGAATGGCGTGCAGCATTGAGAGCAGATCTTGCATTTTTGTATTCCTTTGTACCGTCTTTCCCCTGAGGACATTTCTGTCCTTCTGGTGTCGATACTACATGGACAATTTGCCTGTTGCGCAGGCCGGTCGATCCACGCTCGGAGGGTTTAGGAACTTGTTAACACTTTGAAGTGGAGGGGTTTTGTCGGTGGATCGCGCAAAGGCGCTTGGCGCGCGCGGCCCTCTGAACCCGCCCGGTCCATACTGTTGCGTTTGGCAATATTGGGGCGTTCGGAGGTTTAAATACTGTTTATAATTTAGAGACAATACTCGCTAAATCAGAAACTGTTAACGAACGGGTAACTAATTCCTCTTTAGGTTGTGTTGTATATTTTGGGATCAACCATAGTACAATATGACGCCGGTATCGATCAAATGAAAGAGATGGGACACACGCCATTGCAACCCTGCGATCCGAATACGGCTGTATTGCCCGATTGGGTCCCGGCAGCGGCGCAGGTCTACCTCGCTCATACCGAAGCAGGACTGCCGATCAGGGCGCTCGCGCGCGCGGCAGGCTGCCACGCCTCAACGATACTGCGCCAGATCCGGCGGGTTGAGACACGGCGTGACGATCCACTGGTTGATGCCGCCCTCAAGGCTTTGGGTGCTGCGCATTTTGTTCCCCGTTCTAACGCTGCTCTAGAGAACAAAAAGGACCTATCGCGCATGAGTTTTCAAGATCGTATCACGGCTCCGACGGATGCTGGAAACAACCCGCCCAGCGAAGCCTCTCTGCGCGCAGAAGGTGTGCGTGTTCTGCGCAGACTCTGTGAAAAGGGTGCCGTTCTGGCGGTTGCTGCGGAGATGGAAAAAGCGGTGATCGTCCGCGACGGGGCAGGTGCACAGGCCACGCGTACAGGCGTCGTGTCGCGCAAGATTGCCGAGGCCATGGCGCTGAAGGAATGGATTTCGGCCCAGACCTCCGGCAAGATCACCCGCTATACCATCACGCCGGCAGGGCGTGCTGCCCTTGAAGATCTGCTGGATAGTGATGGTAACACGACGGCTGGCGGTTTCGCCGAGGCGCCGGTTGATTTCGCGGAACAGCATCGCAGCTGGGGCGTGAAAACGGTACCGGATGTCGACACCGGTCGCCCGCGCCGGATGCGCTATAATCTGGCGGAAAGCCCGCTGACGGCGCTGGCGCGGCGGCGCGACAAGAACGGCGAAAACTTCCTCAGCGATGATCTGGTCACTGTTGGCGAACGGCTGCGCGAGGACTTTGAACTGGCGCAGATGGGGCCGCGCGTCGCGCAGAACTGGGACCGTTTTCTGACCTCCGGCGGGCGCGGCAGCTTTGTGCCCGACAGCGGTGTGGGCGATGGCCCTTCAAATGCGCGCAAACGTGTTGCGGATGCCTTGGCTGATCTAGGTCCCGGTCTGTCCGACGTTGTGCTGCGCTGCTGTTGCTATCTGGAAGGGTTGGAAACCGCGGAGAAAAAGCTGGGCTGGTCCGCGCGGTCCGGCAAGATCGTGCTGCGCATCGCGCTGATGCGGCTCAAGCGCCACTATGATGAGACCATCGGTCCGGGTGGACCGCTGATCGGTTAAACGGCAGAAAATCAGGCAAGAAAACTCACTTGAAAGGGCGTCCTCGTGGCGCCCTTTACTTTTTCAGTGCTTGTTTTTGCAAGGCAGCCATGCGGCCTGCGACGCGGGGGACTGTTGAAACACCACCCATAAGATGTCTACATAGGAAGCAACGAGGGGTGCCATGGGTGCCTGCTGTTAAAGGAGTGACCCATATGGCCCCGCGGGACCTCAAAATTCCAGAACAGCGCCATCCCGAAAAGGCGCGGCGCCCGGACAATCCGCAACCCAAAAAGCCCAGCTGGATTCGCGTCAAGGCGCCCGGCGGTCAGGGGTACGCCGAAACAGCGCGCATCATGCGCGAGAACAAGCTGGTGACAGTTTGCGAAGAGGCGGGATGTCCGAACGTCGGCGAATGCTGGAGCCAGGGCCACGCGACCATGATGATCATGGGCGAGGTCTGCACCCGCGCCTGCACCTTCTGTAATATTGCGACCGGCAAACCCCCCGAAGCGCTGGACGCATTTGAGCCAGGCCGCGTCGCCCATGCGGTGGAAAAGCTGGGCCTGAACCATGTGGTCATCACCTCGGTGGACCGCGACGATGTCGAAGACGGCGGGGCGGATCATTTCGCCCAGACGATTCGCGCCATCCGGCATCGCAGCCCGGACACCACCATCGAAATCCTGACGCCCGATTTTATCAAATGTGCCCCGGAGGCGCTGGAACTGGTCGTCGAAGCGCGCCCGGATGTCTTTAACCACAACCTTGAAACCGTGCCGGGCCTTTATCCCGAAGTGCGCCCCGGCGCGCGGTATTTTCATTCATTGCGCCTGTTGCAGCGGGTGAAAGAGCTCGACCCGTCGATGTTCACCAAATCCGGGATCATGGTGGGCTTGGGCGAAAACAAGCAGTCCGTGATGCAGGTGATGGAAGACATGCGCGCCGCGGACATCGATTTTCTGACCATCGGTCAGTACCTGCAGCCGACGCCGAAACACCATGCGGTGGATCGGTTCGTGCACCCCGACGAGTTTGCTGCTTATGAAAAAGCGGCCTATGGCAAGGGGTTCCTGATGGTCTCGGCAACACCGCTGACGCGGTCCTCCTATCACGCGGGCGATGATTTTGCGCAGCTGCGCGCGGCCCGGAATCGCAAGCTGGGGATCGCCTGACCGGGCGTGACGTAACGTCCGGTGGGGAAACGCGGCGCCGATTTCCCGTACAGAAAATCGTAAAAGTTGTATATGGCGGAGGAGCAAGTTCCTTTTTCGAAAGCCTATGATATGACCGATAACCATTGGGCTGTGTTTGCCCTTCGTGACATAAAGAAATCTCTCGACCGCAACCGATATGATGTGGCCTGCCATCATATTGACGATGCCATCCACGCGATTTTCGCACGTGATGCGCAAAGCGAAAAACCACGTCGTACGCGACCGATCCCGATGGGCGAATCGTCCAACATCTGACGGGGTCTGTGCTCAGGGGATCGCGGGTACCGCTTGTAGGTAAGCAGCCAGTGCCGCGCGGTCTTCTGCGGGCAGCAGCGCGAGGTTTTCAATCACCTCTGCCATCTCGCCGCCCGCGCTGTCGTAATCCGGTGTGAATCCGCTGGTGAAATACGCAATAAGATCCGCCTCGGACCAATCCAGATCTGACGGCGTGATGTTTGGGATGCGACCTTTTCCGGATGGATTAGGGGCACCTGCGAGCCACCTGCCGGTGTTCAGCCCGCCCAAGGCATTGCGTTCCGTGTGGCATTCGGTGCAATGCGCCAGCGCTTCGGTCAGGTAACGCCCGCGTTCCACCTCCGGGCTCAACGTGCCGGTGATATGGTAGTCATCGCTGACAAAGAGATGTTTCCAGACGCCAAGCGTGCGGCGGATTGAAAACGGAAATCCGACGTCATGGTCGCGGCTGGGGGTCTGCGCGGTGGGCAGGGTTTTCATATAGGCAAAAAGATCCACGACATCCTGCGCGGTCATCTTGCTATATGCCGCATAGGGGAAGGCGGGGTAGTAATGCGCGCCCTCGGGGGACACGCCTTTGGTCAGTGCAACGGCAAACTCATCCTGTGTCCACTGTCCGATGCCGGCCTGCGGATCCGGCGAGATATTCGGCGCGTAGAATGTGCCGAAATCGCTGGGGAACGCGTGGCCCCCCGCCAGCACCAGTTTGTTTTCCGCGCTGGCATCGGGGGCTTTGTGGCACGAGGCGCAGCCCCCCGCCGCAAAGACCAGCGCGCCAGCCTCGACATCCCCAGCAGAGGTACCCGCGAAATCCGGCGGTGTCCTGTCCGGCGTTGTTATGCCCCAGAACACCAGACCGGCGGCGCAGACTGCCAGCACCAGACCCGTAAACAACCGCATCGATGCGATCAGTTCTTGGGACCGCGATAGGCCTTGTGGCATGTCCCGCAGGAATCGCCGAGCGCCTTCATCTGCGCCTGAAGCGACGCAAGATCTGTGCCGGCAGCGGTCACCATATCGGCTGATGCTGCCTCAAGACCGGCGGCAGCCTTTTCAAAACCCGCTGCATCCGTCCAGATGTCCGCCTTGGCGCGGGTGCCTTCGACCGTGCCCTGAACGGATCCTTCGAGCCACAGAATGCTGCGGTCCAGTTTCGCAACAGCTGCGAGGGTCGAGGCCGCCGCCGTGGCCGCCGCAGCATCATAGGGGGTTTCGCCCTTGGCCATCGCGCCCAGCAGGCCGGTGTTATAGCCCACCAATGTCATCTGCGCTTTGCGGGCCTTGATGGCATCTTCGAGGGCTTTGTTTGAATGACCGTCGCCGATGGCCGTACCCGCCACGGCGGTCAGCGCCAATGCAGCCACGAGCGGTAGGGTGAGGGATCGTTTCATTCTCTATCTCCTTGCAGGACAATGGATACGTTAAAGCGAGCCCCTGCGCACATCAGGCCTCTAGGATACTATACGCTTAGATTGGGTGATTTATTCAACGCCCAGATCACAATTCTGCGTGACCTGAGCCGATTGATCACAAGGGGCGCATTATTTTTCCGCGAAGCGGACCTTGCCGATATAGGGCAGGTTGCGGTTGCGTTGCGCAAAATCGATGCCGTAGCCCACGACGAATTCGTCCGGAATCTCAAAGCCGGTCCAGTTCGCCTTGAAGTCCACCTCGCGGCGGCTGGGCTTGTCGAGCAGGGCGATGGACTTCAACCGCGCGGGCAGGCGGCTTTCCAGCAGATGGGTGACGTGGTTCAGCGTGTGGCCGGTGTCGACAATGTCCTCAACCACCAGCACATCGCGACCTTCAATGGCGCCGCGCAGGTCTTTGAGAATACGCACTTCGCGGGTGCTTTCCATGCCGTCGCCATAGCTGGAGGCTTCCAGGAAATCGACCTCGATGGGCAGGTCCAGCTCGCGCACGAGATCCGCGATGAACACGAAACTACCCCGCAACAGGCCCACAACAACCAGCTTGTCCGTCCCGGCAAATTCGGTCTGGATTTCGCGACAAAGGTCTTCGATACGTGCGGCAATCGCCTTGGCAGAGATCATTTCGTCTATGACATAAGGACGCGTGGGCATGTGTTAGACCTTGATATTGAGCGGCGGAAATAGGACATGGATGGCTAACCTTCACAAACTGACAAATCAATGCCTACGCACTCCGAGACCCGAAAACTTCCCTACACAGCGCAGCAAATGTACGATCTTGTGGCCGATGTGGCGCGCTATCCTGAGTTTTTGCCATGGTGTTCTGCGGCGCGGGTGAAGTCGGTCACGCCGCATGGGGACGCCGAAATCATGGAGGCGGATCTGGTGATCAGCTTCAAGGTCTTTCGCGAAAGGTTCACCAGCCGCGTGGAACTCATGCCGGGGGACAAGAAGATCGACACCGAATATCTGGACGGTCCCTTTCGTTACATGAAATCCAATTGGGGGTTTCGTGATGTTGAGGGGGGCTGCGAGGTCAGCTTCTTTGTCGATTTTGCCTTTCGGAACATGATCCTGCAGCGTCTGATCGGTGTTGTGTTCAATGAAGCGATGCAGCGGATTGTGCGTGCTTTCGAGGCACGCGCCGAAGCGCTTTACGGCAAGGAAACCGCCTGAAATGCCTGGCGGCGCAATGACGGGGATCACCGATCAACTGATTGATTTTAAAAGTTATTCGGTGGATGGCGCGGCGCGCGATATGATGCGGCTGTCGCTCTTTGATTGGGCGGCCTGTGGCATTGCCGGTGCGGATGATCCTGAATTCACAGGGTTTCGCACAGCGATGATCGCGCAAGGGGGCGTGGCCGAGGTGACCGTGTTGGGCGGGGGTGCGGTGCCTGCAGCCAACGCGGCGCTGATCAATGGCACCTTGAGCCACGCGCTGGATTTTGACGACACCCATTTTGCGCATATTGGGCACCCTTCCGTGGCGGTGGTGCCTGCTGCTCTGGCGCTTGCGGAACAACAGAATCTGGATTTTGAAACCTTTCTGGAGGCCGCTTTGATTGGGGTCGAGGCCTCCATTCACGTGGGTCTTTGGCTGGGTCGTGATCACTATGAGGTCGGGTTTCATCAGACCGCAACGGCAGGTGCCTTTGGCGCAACGCTGGCAGCGGCGCGCTTGCTGCGGCTGTCACCGGATCAGACGCGGCATGCCCTGGGCTTATGCGCTTCACTGGCCTCTGGCGTCAAAGCTCAATTCGGCACCGGCGGCAAACCTTTGAACGCCGGACTTGCGGCGCGTAGCGGTGTGGAGGCCGGTCTGTGGGCGCAAAGCGGGGTGACCGCAGCGGCTGATGGTCTGGCCGGTCCGCTAGGATTTGGCGCGACCCATCACGGTGCCGGCGACACCAGCTCTCTGGCCACGCTGGGTCAGGCGCCCTGGCAAATACTGTCGATAAGCCACAAGTTCCACGCCTGTTGTCACGGGTTGCACGCGACGCTGGATGCTCTGAGTTCTATTACCGTCGCCCCCCAAAGCATTGAAAAAATAGAGATTAAAACGCATCCGCGCTGGATGTCTGTCTGTAACAAGCCCGATCCCGAAACCGGCCTGGCGGCAAAATTCAGCTATCGGCACACCGCGGCCATGGCGCTGTTGGGCAAATCGACCGCACAGCGTGAGATGTTCACCGACACACTCGCCACTGATCCTGAGCTCAGAGCGATGCGGCAGAAGGTCAGTGTGGAGGCCGACGCGCAATTGTCCGAGATGCAGGCGGAGGTTGCGATCACGCTCAACACGGGTGAAACGCTCCGCGTGGCGCATGATCTGGCCGCGCCGATCACCCTAGAGCAGCGCAAAGAGAAACTGCGCGCGAAGGCGGCGGGCCTGTTGGGAGAAACTCGGGCGTATCCGCTTTGGCAGAGCGTTCAGGACGGCGACATGGCCGGTTTTACGGCCGCATTGCGTGGATCAGAGCGCGGATAATATCAGTCGTAACGCGTGATCCCGCGCGGCCCTGCGCACCTTGTCGCGGCCCAAGGCGCCAAATTCAACGGTTTCGGTGCGCACTTGTGATCCATCCGCCAGCCCGAAACAGACGCGCCCTTCAGGTTTGTGATCCGATCCGCCCGGACCGGCGATTCCGGTCACGGAAATCGCGATCTGAGCGTGGGAGGCCGCCAAAGCACCCTGCGCCATTTCTGCGGCCACCTCTTCGGAAACGGCACCATGGGCCGCCAGCGTGTCGGGTTTGACGCCCAGCAATTCCGTTTTGGCCGCGTTTGTGTAGGTCACGAAGCCGCGTTCGACAACCGCGGAGGAGCCCGCAATATCCGTGAGCGCCGCGGTGACCATACCACCGGTGCAGCTTTCTGCGGC
This sequence comes from uncultured Roseobacter sp., assembly GCF_947499265.1. Lineage (GTDB taxonomy): Bacteria > Pseudomonadota > Alphaproteobacteria > Rhodobacterales > Rhodobacteraceae > Roseobacter. The sequence goes on from NZ_CANMNK010000002.1 coordinate 616,314, forward strand.
AGCAATCATTTTGCCGAGATATGAGGCTTTTTCAATGAGTTCCGACGCAACGCTCATGTCAACAGGCCGTGGTAGAGACCCGCCAGAACCAAGACCCCGAGGGCGGCGAATACGCCCGCGATCACATCGTCCAGCATCACGCCCAGGGCATCACCGCGCCGGTCTGCCCAGCCCACGGGCCCCGGTTTGAGGATGTCGAAAAACCGAAAGAGCACAAAGGCGGCGATCCAGCCGGGCCACATGGCCAGCACGTTGATCCCCATTGACCAGGCGGCGTAGGAGAGCGGCAGGAGCGCGATCCACTGGCCGACAAGCTCATCCACAACGATCTCCGAGGGGTCGTGATCTTTGCTGCCGCGGGTCATCTGCGCAGTCGCCCACCAGCCTTTGAGAAATGCTGCGACGACCCCCAAAAGCAGCAATGGAAACCCGCCCAGAATATGCAAAAGCCAAGCCCAGGGCAGGGCCACAAGGGACCCCCAGGTGCCCGGCGCCGGACGGATGTAACCCACCCCCAGAACGGTCCCGATCAGCTTCGCCATCCCCATCATGATTTCACCAGAGCGGCCGTGGCGATACAGGCAATCCCTTCACCGCGCCCGGTGAACCCGAGCCGTTCTGAGGTGGTGGCCTTCACCGACACGCGTGCGGGATCAAGCCCCATGATATCGGCAACACAGCCCCGCATCTTTTGCGCGTGCGGGCCGATCTTTGGGAATTCGCAGATTAGCGTGCAATCGACGTTGGAAATGTCAAAACCCATGCCATGCGCGAGGACCACGGCATGTTTTAAAAACACGTCGCTGGCGGCCCCTTTCCACTGCGGATCGCTTGGGGGGAAGTGCTGGCCGATGTCTCCCTCCGCCAGGGCACCGTAAATCGCATCGGTGATCGTGTGCAGCGCCACGTCGGCATCCGAATGCCCGACAAGCCCCTGATCATGCGGGATTTTCACGCCGCAGAGGATAACATGGTCGCCTGGCCCGAAGGCATGCACGTCAAATCCATTGCCAAGTCTAATGTCCATCGCTGGCCCTCAGGATGCGTTCTGCCCGCTCGAAGTCCTCGGGCAATGTGATTTTCAGATTGTCCTCGCTGCCGCGCGTGATGGCAACCGTAAGACCCGCGCGACGGGCAAGGGCGACATCATCTGCGGCCCCATCCGGGAACGCCCGATGCGCCGCGAGAATGGCATCGAGATCGAACCCCTGAGGCGTCTGCGCGCGGTAGAGCGCGCTGCGGTCCACCGTCTCTGCCACGGCGCCGTTTTCACCGCGCCAAAGCGCATCGACAACAGCGACCGCCGGGGCCGCCGCTGGCCCGGAGCGCAGCGCGTCGATGACGCCATCAATAACCGCACGTGATACACAGGGCCGCGCGGCATCATGGATCAACACCTGATCACAGGCCCCCTCCAGAACCTGCAAGCCTGCCAGCACCGAAGCGCTGCGGGTCTCGCCCCCGGTGACAATTTCCGCAGGCGGCGTCGCAGGCCAGCAATCGGTAGCGATGTCATCGGCATGCAGCACCAGAACCAGACGCTCGATGCCCGGATGTGACGCGAATGCCTGCAGGGCGAATTGCGTGCTGGTTTGGCCCGCCAGGGGCCGCCATTGCTTGGGCGTGCCGCCGCCCGCGCGTGCGCCGCGACCTGCCGCAACGATGACCGCGCCAATTTTCATATGCCTTGGGCCTTCTTCATATCCCGTGTCTAGGGCTTTGCAGAAGCGGAGGCAATTGGCGGGTGGGTGTGATTAAAAAATAGGCAGTGAGCCATTAGTCGTGATCGCAAGAGCGCTGATATATTGAGAGAAACCTGCTACATTGATACACCAATGACACTTGCCTAAGGATTAAGCATTTGCCCGCAGTTACCCCGCCATTCGATCTGACGCCGCCGGTGATGCTGGCGCCCATGGCAGGAATCACCGATTTGCCGTTCCGGAATTTGGTCGCGTCCTTCGGCGCGGGTCTGGTGGTTTCGGAAATGGTCGCAAGCCATGACATGTTGAATGCACGCCCCGGCAGCCGGGAGAAAGCGGAGCTGGGGTTGGGTCATGTGGGCACCGCGGTGCAACTGGCGGGTCGGGAAGCCGCCCCCATGGCGGAAGCTGCGCGGATGGTCGAAGGGCAGGGCGCACAGGTGATCGACATCAATATGGGGTGTCCGGCCAAGAAGGTGACACAGGGCTATTCCGGTTCTGCCCTGATGCGCACGCCCGATCATGCGCTGACCCTGATCGAGGCAGTGGTGAAGGCGGTTAAGATACCGGTGACGCTGAAAACCCGCCTGGGCTGGGATGACCGGATGCGCAATGCGCCGGAGATCGCGCGCCGGGCGGAGGCAGCCGGGATCACGATGATCACCATCCACGGACGGACGCGGTGCCAATTCTACAAGGGCGCCGCAGATTGGGCCGCTATCCATGAGGTGAAAAATGCAGTCGCGATTCCGGTGATCGCAAATGGCGACATTATCGACAGCACATCGGCCCGGCGGGCCATGGCGCTTTCGGGGGCCGATGGGATCATGGTGGGCCGCGGTGCGCGCGGCAAGCCATGGCTGTTGGCAGAGATCGCCCATAGGCTTTTTGGCACAGCAGCGCCAGGCATTCCGACCGGTGCCGATTTTGCGGCCATGGTGCAAGCGCATTACGAGGCGATGATCGCCTTTTACGGTCCGGAATTGGGGCTGCGGGTGTCCCGCAAACATCTCGGCTGGTACATGGATACCTGCAAAACCCCGGATGATCTGCGGCGCGCCGTTCTGACGGGCGCGCGTGTTGATAAGACGTTGTCGCTGATCGGGCAGGCCTGCATGCCCAGCGATTTGGTGGCTGCATGAACTCGGACCGCGCGATTTGGGCAAGCCTGCCGGTGCCAACGCTGATCATCGGACCGGATGACAAGATCGTCGACATCAATTCGGCTGCCGAAGGCTTTCTGAACGTCTCGGCCAAATCCGTGCGTGGCATTCCCGTCTGGGATCAGATTGCGGTGAATGATCCGCTGGAGACCGCCTTCGTGCGGGCGCGCGATACCAACACGCCGCTTTTCGTGAACGATGTGGATGTGGGCAGCGGTCAGCGCGCGCCGATGCAATCCGATTTGCAGGTTGCACCCTTGGTTGGGCATTCCGAGCACATGATCCTGATGATCTCACCGCGCGAGCTGGCCGGGCGGATGACGCAGAACCATTCGGTCAAATCGGCGGCCAAATCCGCGATTGGCATGGCCGAAATGCTGGCCCATGAGATCAAGAACCCGCTGGCGGGCATCACCGGGGCCGCCCAGTTGCTGAGCATGAACCTGGGCGCGGATGATCTGGAACTCACCGATCTGATCGTCGAGGAAAGCCGCCGGATCGTGAAGTTGCTGGGGCAGGTGGAGCAGTTTGGCAATCTCTCGATGCCGGATTTCCAACCGGTGAACGTGCATGACGTTCTGGACCGTGCGCGTCGGTCCGCGCTGCTCGGCTTTGGCGCGCATATGAAGATCATCGAGGATTATGACCCCTCCCTGCCGCTGGCGTTGGGGGATCCTGATCAACTGCTGCAGGTGGTGTTGAACCTGTTGAAAAACGCCTCCGAGGCGACCGAAGGCGAGGCGGGCACCATCAGGCTGCACAGCTATTATGAGCATTCGTTTCGTCTGCGCCGGGCTGATGGGTCCGGTCAGTCACTGCCCCTGCAGATAGAGATCATCGATGACGGCCCGGGCCTGCCCGAAAGCATCAAGGGTGATGTGTTCGATCCGTTTGTATCGGGGCGTGAAAACGGAACGGGGCTCGGCCTCGCATTGGTGAGCAAGATCGTGTCGGACCACAGTGGCTGGATTTCAGTCACCTCTGTGCCCGGTAGAACAGTATTTCGGATTTCCCTGCCCCGCGCACCCAAAGGTGCGGCGCAAGACTTGTGAAGGAGAGCTAACGATGGACGGTACGGTATTGGTTGCAGATGACGACAGAACGATCAGGACCGTTCTGACACAGGCCCTGACGCGCGCCGGGTGCAAGGTACATGCGACCTCCAGCCTGACCACGCTGATGCGATGGGTGGGCGAGGGTAAAGGCGATGTCGTGATCTCTGACGTGATGATGCCTGATGGGAACGGTCTGGAGATGCTGCCCAAGATCGCGGATGACCGGCCCGGTCTGCCGGTGATCGTGATTTCAGCACAGAACACCATCATGACCGCCATTCAGGCAGCAGAGGCGGAGGCCTATGACTACCTGCCCAAACCCTTCGACCTGCCGGACCTGATGAAGCGAACAGCGCGCGCGCTGGAAACACGACCGCAAAACCGACGGCTGCCCGAGGACGCCAATACCCGCCCTGACGAATTGCCTCTGGTAGGCCGTACGGCGGTGATGCAGGCGCTTTACCGGGTGGTGGCGCGGGTGATGAACACGGATCTGCCGGTGCTGATCTGGGGCGAATCCGGGACCGGGAAGTCCCTGATCGCGCGCGCCATCCACGATTTCTCGGACCGGCGCAGTCTGCCCTTCATCACCGCCTCGATCGAAGAGCTGCAGGATCTTGAGGGGCCTGCGCGGCTGTTGGCGCGGGTGAAGGGGGGCACGCTTCTGGTCGAAGAGATCGCCGATCTCCCCGCTGAGTTGCAAGCGCGGCTGGTCCATATGATGGACACGCCCGGCGAATATTCCCCGCGGTTCCTCGCCACCAGCCAGTCGGATCTGAACGCCGCGATGGAGGCGGGGCAGATGCGCAAGGACCTCTATTACCGGCTGAGTGGTGCCACCCTAACCGTGCCGGCGCTGCGGGAGCGTGTCGATGACATTCCCATCCTTGCGGATCACTTTCTGGCCAAGGCGGAGGCGTCGGGGGCGGCGCCACGTGAATTGTCGCGGGAAGCTGCCGAGATTTTCCGCAACTACAGTTGGCCCGGCAACGTGCGCCAGCTGGAAAACGCGGTCCGTCGCCTGGGTCTGACCAGCCGCGCCGCCGAAATCTCCGCCAGTGAGGTGGAGCAGGTCCTGGGCGCGCAGCCGGATCTTGAACCGATGCGCGCCTCGGGAAACACCGAAAAGCTGGGCGCGTCAGTGGAGCGTCATTTGCGGCGCTACTTCGACCTGCACGGGAATATGCTGCCCCCAGCCGGGCTCTACGCGCGGATTTTGCGCGAAGTTGAGGGGCCACTGATCGAAATTGCGCTCGAAGCAACCGGCGGAAATCAGGCGAAATGCGCTGATTTGCTTGGAATAAATCGAAATACCCTGCGAAAAAAGATTACCGACCTCGATATTGAGGTGACACGGCGCCGAAAATTGATGTAAAACTGCCACACAAAGCGTGGCCGATTGGGGACACCCCTGCTCAGGACCACAAAATAGAGCGGTACGGTGCCTTGGCGCCACATCATAAGTGAGGGCATCGGGTGAACCCCCGTGTAGAAAGGTCACTATGGCTGCGGCTGGGGCGTTTGCGCCGGATGCGCCGCATGCGGAACTTCACAACCCTGGGCCTTGTCGTTCTGGGGCCGCTTTTGGCGCTTTCGACCTATCTCGTGCTCGGTCCGGTGGGGCAAGCGGGCAATACGCTCGGGCTGCGCCTGATCCTGCTTGCCGATTTGGTCTATATCCTCGTTGTCGCCGCTCTTGTGCTGGCCCAGGTCGGGCGATTGATCGCGGCGCGGCGGGCAAAATCAGCCGGGTCCCGGCTGCACCTGCGCCTGACCGGGGTCTTTGCCTTGATGGCCCTGATCCCCACGGTGACCGTGGCGATTTTTGCCGGTCTCACGATCAGCGTGGGGCTTGAGGGGTGGTTTTCGGACCGGGTGCGCGAGGTGGTCGGCAGCTCGCTTGCCGCCGCACAGGCCTATGAGGCTGAACAGCAGATCGATCTTGCCGAGGATGCGCTGGCCCTGGCACGCAGCCTGAATGAGGCGCGCCGCACCGGTATCAATGTGTCCGACAGTGAATTGCTGGGCGAGGGGCAGCGGCAAATCCAGCGCGGATTGCGCGAGGCCTATCTGATTGACGGCACCGGCGACATTCGGGCGCGGGGCGACCGATCTTATCTTTTCGATTTTGAGAAACCGACACAACAGCAACTGCTTGATGCAGATGAGCAAGAAGTGCTGGTCATCGAAGATTGGGCCAACAGCGAATTCCGCGCCATCGTGCGCCTCTCCGCCTTTGTCGACCGGTTCCTTTACATCAGCCGCGATGTCGATGGCGAAATCCTGTCGCTGCTGGATGAAACGCAGGAAACCGTGCGGCTCTACCAGCAACTCGAAAGCGAACGTGGGCGGCTGCTTTTTGATTTTGTGCTGCTTTATCTGGCCTTTGCGGTGATCCTGATCCTGGCGGCGATCTGGCTGGGCCTGTGGTTCGCGGAACGTCTGTCCGTGCCCGTGGGGCGTCTGACCGGAGCCGCGCAGCAGGTCGGTGCGGGCGATCTCGATGTGCAGGTCCGCGAAGAGGAGGGCGATGATGAGATCGCCATGCTGGGGCGGTATTTCAACCAGATGACCAAGCAGTTGAAGGCGCAGCGCGAAACGCTGGTGGAAAACACCGAACAGATTGAACGCCGGCGGCGCCTCTTTGATTCCGTGCTGAGTTCCGTGACCTCCGGGGTCGTTGGGCTCGATCCGCAGGGACGGGTCACCTTCGTGAATAAATCCGCTGAACGATTGCTGGATTGGCAGGCGGGGCAGGAATCGCTCTCGCTCAAGGTGGCGGTGCCGGAGTTCGGGCCGATTTTTGAGACAATCACCCAGCCACATTACGAAGTGGCGCAGGGCGAGGTCAAAGTCACCCGGCAGAGGCGCTCGGAAAACCTGCTGGTGCGCATGGCCAAGCGGCGCTCGCAGGACGGTGCGCTGGAAGGCTATGTGGTCTCCTTTGACGATGTCACCGATCTGGTCAGCGCGCAGCGGATGGCGGCCTGGGGCGACGTCGCCCGGCGGATTGCGCATGAGATCAAGAACCCGCTGACCCCGATCCAATTGTCCGCTGAGCGGATCAAGCGCAAGTTTTCCCCGAAAGTGGGGGAGGACAGCGAGACGCTGGAACAGATGACCGATGTGATCGTGCGGCAAACCGGCGATCTGCGCCGCATCGTTGATGAGTTTTCCAAATTTGCCCGGATGCCGGAACCGGACCGCAAGGCGTCGAACCTGACGGATCTGGTGCGCGATGCGGTTCTGCTTCAGCAGACCGGACAGCCCGATGTAAAGATCGACGCCGCCCTGCCGGATCGTGCGGTGACCGCTGATCTTGATGCGACGATGATCAGCCAAGCCTTGACAAACTTGATCAAGAACGCCGGGGAAGCCATTGAAACCCTGAGTAAAAATGGCGTGCCAGATGGACATGTTCCGACCATTCAGATCCGGTTGAGCGTCGAGGACGATCGCGCCCGGATCACGATTGCGGATAATGGGATCGGCCTGCCCGAAGACCGAGCGCGGCTTTTTGAACCCTATGTGACAACCCGAAGCGAGGGCACCGGTCTTGGCCTGCCCATCGTGAAAAAGATTATCGAAGAGCACGGCGGCAGCCTGTCGCTCGAAGATGCACCGGCCTTTGACGGCCAGACCCACGCGGGCGCCATGGCAGTGATCACGCTGCCCTGTACAAGCGGCGCCGCAGAAACCGAACTCTCCCCAGTGCTGGAAGGAAATGACCCATGAGCGATATTCTCATTGTAGACGACGAGCGTGACATCCGGGAACTGATCTCGGACATCCTGATTGACGAGGGGTTTGCCACACGATTGGCCGGGAATTCGGATGATGCGATGGCGGCGATCAACGCCGAAGCGCCCGCGCTGATCATCCTGGACATCTGGCTGAAAGACAGCCGCATGGATGGCATCGATATCCTCAAGACGGTCAAACGCGACAATCCGGATGTGCCGGTGGTGATCATTTCCGGGCATGGCAATATCGAGATCGCGGTGGCGGCGATCAAACAGGGGGCCTACGATTTTATCGAAAAGCCCTTCAACATTGATCAGCTGCTGGTGGTGATCCGGCGGGCGATGGAAACTTCACGCCTGCGCCGCGAGAACCAGAGCCTGCGGCGGCGCGATGTCACCAGATCGGAGATGATCGGCACCTCGGCGGCCTTCCGGGCGCTGGTCAGTCAATTGGACAAGGTGACCAAATCCAACGGTCGGGTGATGCTGACGGGCCCCGCGGGTTGCGGTAAAGAGGTGGCCGCGCGCTACATTCACGCCAACTCCAACCGCGCCTCGGCGCCCTTTGTCACGGTCAATTGCGCCGGGGTGGCACCGGAGCGGATGGAAGAGGTGCTCTTTGGCCGCGAGACCGCAGAGCGCGGCGTGGAACCGGGGCTGCTCGAAGAGGCGCACGGTGGTGTGATCTACTTTGACGAAGTTGCCGATATGCCGGTGGGCACCCAGTCAAAAATTCTGCGCGTCCTGGTCGATCAGCAGTTTCAGCGCGTGGGCGGTAATGACAAGGTGCGTGTGGATCTGCGGGTGATCTCCTCGACCAACCGCGATCTGGAGCAGGCGATTGTGGCCGGGACCTTCCGCGAGGAGCTCTACCACCGTCTCAACGTCGTGCCGATTGCTGTGCCGTCACTGGAAGAGCGGCGCGAGGACATTCCGGCGCTGGCGGCGCATTTCATTGCGGAAATGAACGCGGTGCAGGGTCTGCCGATCCGCGAGATCAGCGAAGATGCAGAAGCGCTGATGCAGACCATGATCTGGCCTGGCAATGTGCGTCAGTTGAAAAACCTGGTGGAGCGGGTGCTGATCCTGGGCGATGAGAACGGCGCCATCGAGGCGCGCGAACTGCCCGGCGTTGAAGAGGGCAGCGATGACGAGAACCGCGTGGTCTTGTCCGGGGCCTTGGCGACGCTGGCGTTGCGGGAGGCGCGTGAGGCGTTTGAGCGTGAATACCTGCTGACCCAGATCAACCGCTTTGGCGGTAACATTTCCCGCACGGCGAATTTCGTCGGCATGGAACGCTCAGCCCTGCACCGGAAGCTGAAGTCTCTGGGCGTGGTGACCTCGGCAAAATCCGGCACCCGGGTCGCGCATGTGGATGAGGAGGCGGACGCCGCCGAGTAAATCAGCCCGTCAACTCGCCCAGAACATCGACCCCCTGCATGTTCAGGAAATGCAGCATGTCGATGAAAATCCAGTTTTCCGCGAGTTTGTCACCATCCCGCCGGTAGACGTCGACCACCCGCATATCGGCGCGGGCCTCATTGACGGGCACCCCCATGAACCCGCCGGTGTTGCTCAGCGTCAGGTTGGGCCAGCCGAAAAAGCCGCCATAGGTGCCTTCCGCCATGCGGCAGAGATGCCCGTTGAACTCCCGTCCGGCGAGGCCGGTGCGAAACGGCTGCTGATGCTGGGCGATGTATCTGTCGATGGTGTAGGTGGCGCCGATGCCCGCCGGCCCCCACCAGATCATGTCATCATTCCAGTCCTGCGTCAGTTCTTCCTGCGGTATCAGTGGCTCATTAGCGGCATTCGCGTGATCTATGGAGCCAATCATGTGATTGATGCGTGCCAGGGTACGGGTGCCCTCGGTGGGGTCCTGCGGCTGGTGCAGCAGCCCGTCATGGGTCATCGGGCCGGGCTGGACAAGGTGCACCCCGGTTTGCGGCGCCCGCAGCGGGTTGAGGCCCGCCTGCAGCATCAGGTGCAGCAGATCCACAAAGAGCGCGCTTTGCGTAATCTGGCCGCCGTCGACCTTGTTGAACTCCGCATAGCGCAGAAAACCCATCTTGCCGGTGGCCGGAATGTTCAGAAACGGCGCATCGAAAAGACCCATGAGATGGCCCATCGAACAGGTCCATTGACCTGTGAAACCGTCCATTTCATTCAATCCTGCAAAGAAGATGTCTTCGCGGCGCTGCACCCTGGAGAAAGCGCTCAGAAACGGGACCCAGAAGGTTTCGGCAATCGCTTCAGGCCCTGTCTGCTCATGAAAGGGGTGCATGCCGTACCAGTGGCATTCCGGGTGCAGGCTTTGCCGCAGGATACCACCGACCGTGTCCGGCGTCGCCGCGGCCAGCGCCTTGTAGTGGCGTTGCACCAGAGATTTGGCGTTTTGCAGATCGGGCACGGGGAGATTCGTCATGTTCATGAGGCGCAGCTTTGACAAGGGCGTCGGCAGACTTCCAGCCCAAATGCGACGTGATCAGCCCGGTTGGTTCACAATTTGCCAGGTGCCGTCCTGGTATTTGATGGCGCAGCTTTGCGGGGTCAGGCGGGGCAGCACCCGGGTCGAGGCCTTTGGCGCTGCGCGGAAGACGGTGTTGGGGCAATTCGGAACGGTGGTCGGGGCATAGCCCTTGTCGAGCATGCACTGCTGCTCAGCGCGCGCGCGCAGGTTCGCGTTCACATCCACGGTATAGATGTCGCCTCGTTCAAAGCGCCCGTGTCGAATGTAGCAGTTTCCGGCGCCATCACAGTAGCGGCGCGCGGGAATGAAGATGGGTGGCTCCTGCCGGATCTGGTTGTTGACCGGCACATCCGACAGCGCGGAGATTTCGCATTGAAGCTCATCGGTCTGCAGGCGCGAGACCTCAGCACCTTCCTTGTAATAAATCGACAAGGGTGCGCAGGAGGCCAATGCCATCACCCCGACAAAAACCGCAAAAGAGAGTCGCTGAGATACCATGGTGATATTGTGGCGTGGATTGCGGCCAAGGACAATTGAATTGACCCCCCTTGGGCCATCTGCCATTCAGAGTGTCGCGAAACGGCTCGAAGGACCTCATACGCATGAAGGTGATTATCTGTGGCGCAGGGCAGGTGGGATGGCAGATTGCGCGCCACCTTTCCGGCGAACGCAATGATGTCACGGTGGTCGACAACAACCCCGATCTGGTGCGGCGCGCGACCGATACGCTGGATGTGCAGGGGATCGCTGGGTTTGCGAGCTATCCGGATGTGCTGGACCGTGCCGGGGCCCGCGATGCCGAGATGGTCATCGCCGCGACTTATTCCGATGAGGTCAATATGGTCACCTGTCAGGTGGCGCATTCGGTGTTTGGCGTCAACCGCAAGATCGCCCGGCTGCGCAGCCGCTCTTACCTCGATGCCATCTATTCCGACCTCTACCGGCGCGATCATATGCCGATCGACGTGGTGATCAGCCCGGAAAAGGAGGTTGCCGCCGCCGCCTTGCAACGGCTGTCGGCCCCTGCCGCCTTTGACACAGAGATTTTCATGAACGGGCAGGCGCATCTGATGGGCATCACCATCGAAGAGGAATGCCCGGTGGTGAACACGCCCTTGCGGCAGCTCACGGATCTTTTTTCCACGCTGCGGGCCACGGTGGTTGCGGTACGGCGCGAAGGCTCGCTCTTTGCGCCTGAAGCCAAGGACCAGCTTTTTGTCGGCGACGATTGCTATGTCTTCACCCATGTCGATGACATTCCGCGCACGCTGGAAATCTTTGGCAAAAGGGTCGCCAAGCAGGAACGTGTCGTGCTGGTGGGCGGCGGCAATGTGGGGCTGGCCGTGGCACAGACCCTGGAGGCCCGCGCCAAGCGCGTGCGCGCCAAGGTGATCGAGAAAAACCGCATTTGTGCTGAAAAGGCCGCGGAAGCGCTGGAGCGCACCATTGTGCTCAATGGCGACGGGCTGGATGCGGCTCTTTTGGCTGAGGCGGGGATTTCACGGGCGGATGGCATGCTCGCCATCACCGATGATGATAAGACCAACATGCTGGCCTGTGTGCGCGCGAAGGCCGAGGGTTGCCCCTATACGATTGCGCTGATCAATGATCCGACGCTGGTGCCGTTGATGACACCCTTGGGCATCGACGCCTATATCAATCCGCGCGCCACCACCGTCAGCTCGATCCTGCGCCATATCCGCCATGGTCGGGTGCGCGCCGTCTATTCCATCGGCGACGCCGAGGCCGAAGTGATCGAGGCGGAGGTTCTGTCAACCTCGCCGCTCGCGGGCAAGCGCATATCGGATGTTGATTTCCCCGAGGGCGTTCTGGTGGGGGCCATCAAGAAGGGCGACGAGGTGATCCGCCCGCTTGGCAGCACCCGGATCGACGAAGGCGATGTCGTCGCCATTTTCGCGCTGGCAGGTGATGTGCCGGAAGTGGAGCGGCTGTTGCAGGTCTCCATCGACTTTTTCTAAGCCATGTCGCAGGCGCCACATACCAAGCAACGCAGCGGCGCATTTGTCCAACTGATGGACCTGCCGCTGTTTTTGCTAATTTTTGGCGTCGCCTCTGTTTCCATGCTCGTGCCTGCTTTGCATGGTGGCGTGGCGCGCAATCTCGATACCGCGCGGATGTTCTTTTACTGCGCCATTCTGGGGCTGACGATCTTTACCCTGATTGCGATTGCCCATGCCGGTCGTCGGCAACGCAATGGCGCGCTGGGGTCTTTGATGTCGCTTTTTGCGACTTTCGTGTTCCTGCCTGCGTTTCTGGCCATTCCCTTTTTCGAAGGCTTGGGAACGACCACATTTCTGAACGCCTATGTGGAGATGGTCAGCGCCATCACCACCACCGGGGCCACGCTGTTTGAACAGCCCGAGCGCCTGAACAGTACGCTGCACCTTTGGCGAGCCCAGGTCGGCTGGATGGGCGGGGCGGTGATGTGGATTGCCGCCTCTGCGATCCTGGCACCGCTCAATCTGGGCGGTTTCGAGGTGACGGCGCAGGCGGAACCCGGGCAACGCGAGGCCCGCTCCAGCCTTATCGACCGGGCAGACCCGCGCGAGCGGCTGTTGCGCGTCACCGGGGCACTGCTGCCGATCTATATCGGGCTGACGGTGCTCTTGTGGGTCCTGTTGATGATCAGCGGTGACACGTCTCTTGTGGCGCTGAGCCATGCGATGTCGGTCATGGCCACCTCGGGCATTTCGCCGGTGGGCGGGGCCGAATTTGCCAGATCGGGCGCGACGGGCGAGGCGCTGATGCTGCTCTTTATGTTTTTCGCCCTGTCGCGTCTGACGTTTTCGTCGGACACGATCACCGCGACGCAGGGCGGGCTGCGCACGGATCCTGAATTCCGCCTGGGCATCGTCCTGATTGTCGGCGTGCCGCTGATCCTGTTTCTGCGCCACTGGCTGGGGGCCCTGGATGTGGCGGCCGAAGATGATCTGGAGCAGGCCTGGCGCGCGCTTTGGGGCTCTGTATTCACCGTGATGTCGTTTCTGACGACCACGGGGTTTGCCAGCGCGGATTGGGCACAGACCCAGGCTTGGTCGGGGCTGGAGACACCTGGGTTGATCCTCATGGGGCTGGCGTTGATCGGGGGTGGGGTTGCCACCACTGCCGGGGGGGTAAAATTGCTGCGGGTCTTTGCGCTCTATCTCAATGGTCTGCGCGAGATGGAACGGCTGGTGCATCCTTCCTCGGTCAGCGGCGCTGGCTCGGACACCAGGCGGCTGCAACGCAACGGGGCGTTTATCGCCTGGATATTCTTCATGCTTTTTGCGCTGACGCTGGCGGTTCTGACCGTGTTGCTGGCGCTTTTGGGGGTGTCTTTCGAGGATGCATTGGTGCTGAGCATCGCCGGGTTGTCCACCACCGGGCCGCTGACAACTTTCGCGGCGGATACGCCGATTTCGCTGGTGCAACTGAGCCCCTACGCGAAGGCGGTTTTTTGCGCAGCGATGGTCCTGGGGCGGTTGGAAACACTGGCGATTATTGCGCTTTTGACCCCGGATTTATGGCGGGACTAGGGGAGTTTCGCCGATAGGTCCGTAACGGACTGTTTTTTGGGGTGGAATCTCCGCGTTTAGCGCTTCATAATTGGCGCGAGGGGCGGGCTCGATCTGCGGGCTCCGGCAAGAAAAAAGGCGAGTGCTAAAATGGCGTCGGACAGACAGAACCTTCAGGATGCGTTCCTGAACCATGTACGCAAGACTAAAGTTCCTGTGACAATCTTCCTGATCAATGGGGTGAAGCTGCAAGGTGTGATCACCTGGTTCGATAATTTCTGCGTGCTGTTGCGGCGCGACGGACAGTCTCAGCTCGTCTACAAACATGCCATTTCGACCATCATGCCCAGCCAACCGATCAGCCTGTATGAGGGCGAAGACGCTTCTTGAGCAAAGCGCCATTTCAAATTGAGAATGACGAGGCAGCGCGGGTCACGCGCGCCTGGGTCCTGCATCCTGACATCAAATCCGACCCCGAACGTCGCCTGGCCGATCATGCACTGGCCGAGGCCATGTCGCTGGCACGCGCCCTGCCGGAGCTGGAGGTCGTGGGCGGCGAGATCGTGCCGCTCAAGACCGTGCGCGCGGGCATGCTCTTTGGCTCCGGCAAAATCGCCGAGATCAAACAGATGTTGGAAGCGCAGGAGATTGAGCTGGTTCTGGTCGATGGCCCGGTCAGCCCGGTACAGCAGCGCAACCTTGAAAAAGCATGGGGTGTGAAACTGCTCGACCGCACCGGGTTGATCCTGGAGATCTTCAGCGACCGTGCGGCGACCCGGGAAGGCGTGCTGCAGGTGGAGATGGCTGCGCTCAGCTATCAGCGCACGCGGCTGGTGCGCGCCTGGACCCACCTGGAACGGCAACGCGGTGGTCTGGGGTTTGTCGGCGGTCCCGGCGAGACACAGATTGAGGCGGACAGGCGCGCGATCGATGACCAGCTGACCCGCTTGCGACGTCAGTTGGAAAAGGTGGTGAAAACCCGCGCGTTGCACCGGGCCGCCCGCGCCAAGGTGCCCTATCCGATTGTTGCCCTTGTGGGCTATACCAACGCCGGGAAATCCACGCTCTTCAACCGGCTGACCGGGGCGGAGGTGATGGCCAAGGACATGCTCTTTGCCACGCTTGATCCGACCATGCGGCGGTTGCATCTGCCGGATGGGCCTGAGGTCATCCTCTCCGATACGGTTGGGTTTATCTCCGATCTGCCCACGGAACTCGTGGCCTCCTTCCGGGCGACGCTCGAAGAGGTGCTGGCGGCGGATGTGATCTGCCACGTGCGCGATATTTCGCACCCCGAAACCGAAGAGCAGGCGCAGGATGTGCGCGAGATCATGGCGTCTTTGGGCGTGGAAGAGGCGCGACCCAGCTTTGAGGTCTGGAACAAGCTGGACCTGATGACACCTGAGGCTGCCGAGGCCATGCAGGCCCGTGCCGCGCGCGATGATCATGTCTTTGCCATCTCGGCGCTCACGGGCGCGGGGATCGATGAACTGCTCTCTGCGGTCACCGACCAGGTACAGGGGGCAAAACGCGAGGCTGATTTATCGCTGGGTTTTGCCGAGGGCAGGAAGCGTGCCTGGCTCTTTGCGCAGGAGCTTGTCGAAGATGAGCGTCAGACCGATGAAGGTTTTGAGATCACCGTGCGCTGGACCGCGCAGCAGGAAGCGCAATACGCCAAGCTCTGACGGCGCGCCTCAGGGGCCGTTGTCGGTGCCAAAACGCCATGCCCCGGGCGCCAGCTGGTTCAGCCGCCACTGCCCGATCTGAACCCGGATCAGACGTAGGCACGGCAGACCGACATGCGCGGTCATGCGCCGGACCTGACGGTTCTTGCCCTCGCGGAGGGTGATCTGCAGCCAGGCATCGGGTACGGTTTTGCGGAATCGTACCGGGGGATCGCGCGGCCACAAGGGATCAGGCGGGTCAATCTGACTAGCTTCGGCGGGTTTTGTCATGCCGTCCTTTAGGGGTACACCGCGCCTGAGCGCATCCAGTGCCTGTGCGTCGGGCGTGCCCTCGACCTGCACCAAATAGGTTTTCGCCATCTTATGCCTGGGGTTGGCAATGCGCGCCTGCAGCTTACCATCATCGGTGAGCACCATCAGCCCTTCGCTGTCCTTGTCCAGCCGCCCGGCAGGGTAAAATCCCGGCACGTCGATAAAGGCGGATAAGGTTGGGCGCGGCGTGCCTTCGGTCCCCTTGTCAGTGAACTGCGACAGCACGCCAAAAGGTTTGTGGAGCAGGATGACGCGGGACATCGGGCTATTGCTGCGGTCTCAGCACAGTGACACCCACGGCGGCTGCCCGCGCGAGACCTTCATCCAGCGACATCGGAATATATTCGCCGCGCCGCCAAAGCTGCGCCATGTCATCATAGTGCCGCGACAGGAAGTGACCCGACTGGCCGGTTGAGGTGATGAAGACGGAGCTGTCCGGGTCGGCAAAATCATAGACCCCGCGATAGGCCGCGCCATGCACGTTGTGGAAGGGGTTTTCGCCCCGCCCGCTGGTCAACCCGCGCTGCAGCGTGTTGTCGCCGCCGTTGGTTGATTGCCGGATGTTCACGAAAAACCGCAGGATCGGAATACTACCCAGGGCCGCGTGATCATGCGTGGCCTGATGCGCGTCGCCCCAGCGCAGGGATTCTAGCTGTGGCCCCCAGGTCTCCTCAATCCAGATAAGTGCATCATCCAAGGCCAGCCGCGCCATGTCGGCGCAGGTTTCCACCGGCGCGGATTGGATCACGTCACACCACACCGAGGCCCCGTCGATGTCGCGAAAGGCCCGTTCGATGAACAGTGGCTCCACATGGGTCAGCTCGCTGGCCAGCGGTCCCAGCTCATCCCGCACCATGCGGTCCTGCAGGCTGCGCAGCCATGCCGCATAGATCAGCGGCTCGGGCATGTGTTCGTTCATCTCACCTGACCACCCTGCGAGCAGGGTCAGGGCCCGCTGGCGTTGCCGCAGGGGCGTGCCGTCAGGGGCGGCCTCGCCGGTAAACCACAGCTCGGCACCGATCAGCGGCAAAAGCGAGCGTGCGGTGAAGCTCACCGTGTCCAGTTGCGCCTCGATGAAACTGTCGCGGGTATGGACTTCACGGGCCTGCATCAGGCGTTGCCACCGCTGCACCCGTTGCGTGTCCTCCCAGTCAAAGGAGACGTGGTTGGGAAAGGGGCGGTCTACAAGCTTGTTGTTGGTATTGCCCAATATCCCGCCGTTGGGGGCAATGAATTCCGGGTTGGCGGCGTAGGGCAAGCGCCCCTGCCAGCGGTTGGACTCGATCCAGCCGGGGCTGGGCAGGCGGCCCTGGCTCTGGTGGCGCGCATCCCGACGGGGCATCGCGCCAATCATTTTCATGCCGATCTCATTGCGGTCCGCCAGCATCAGGTTCTGCGCCGGTGCGATGTATTCTTCGGCTGCAGCAACCCCTTCGCGCACGGATTTCGCCCCCATCAGCTTCATCGCCGCGGTCATCGACGTGTCGTTCGGGCTCAGCACGGTCCAGGTGAGGGAGGCGACATGCCCGGGTGGTGTAATGCTGGCCAGATTGTAATGGGTGCCCGGCAACACCGGGCCATTGTCGGTCCAGCGCAGGGTGATGGTGATCGGGGTGGAATCCTTGATGTTGATGATGGACCCGCGTTTTTCAAAGGTCTTGTAGCCATCCGGCGTGCGGTATTCTTCGGGGTTGTCCGGGTTCAGCGCTTCGACATAAACGTCCTGGTCGTCCATGCCGGCGGCGGTCAGGCCCCACCCCAGCGCCTCGCTGCGCCCGCTGAGCACGATGGGCATGCCGGGGATGGTCGCGCCGATGATGCTGCCCGATTGCAGCTGCATGCGTGCCAGATACCAGATGGAGGGGGCGGAGAAACCCAGGTGCGGGTCATTTGCCAGCAGCGTCCCGCCGGAGGCGGAGCGCGAGGGGGCAGCGGCCCAGGCATTTGATGCGCCTGCAAAAGCATGCCTTTGGAAGGGCGACAAGGGGTGCGGGTCGAGCGGTATGCTCTGCGCAAACCGGGACACCCCCGGCACAAGCTGCGAATACTCGGGCAGGGCGGCCAGCCCGCTACCGGGGGCATCGGGCAGAATATCAGCCAGCCGCTCCGCATCTGGCAAGGCCAGCGACATCCGCGCCCGCAGCACCTCCTTATCGAGATGCCCAGAGAGCCGCAGCCCCATCAATTTGATGATCGCAATCGAATCCGATGGCCGCCAGGCCGAGACCGGCGCGTTGAACAGGAACATTTCCGGCGCGCCCCGCCCCAGGGCGCTGGCATTGATCTCGTCGAGCCGGGCATTCACACCGGTGGCATAGGCGCGCAGCATCAGGTTGGTGCGTTCGTCCTGCGCATCCACCGAGGCACCGGCCAGCGCATAAAGATCCAGCCGCCGCATCAGCTTGTCGATATTCACCGTTGCGGCGCCAAAGACTTCGGACAATCGCCCCTGTGCCGTGCGGCGCAGCATCGTCATCTGCCACAACCGGTCCTGCGCATGAGCATAGCCAAGCGCGTAGAAGACATCGGTATCGGCCTCACCGAAGATATGCGGCACATTGGCATTGTCGCGCACGATTTCGACCGGGGCGGTGAGATAGGGCAGTTCGAGGACCTTGTCATAGTCCGGCAGCGACCGTGACGCGAGGTAGTAGACCAGGACCACGCCCAACACGACAATCACCACCAGAGTGGCCGCCAGCCGCACCAACCATCTAAAGATCAGATTCATTCATGCCCCGTGTGAAAAGTCCGACGTTTTGTTGACCCTTGGGTTCTGACTGTTAGGTAGGAGAACAGCGTAACGCAACACGGAAAAAGAGAAGGGCAAACATATGGCCAAGCTGGCATTTTTAGGACTGGGCGTCATGGGAGGCCCAATGGCGGGCCATTTGCAAAAAGCGGGCCACGATGTGACGGTCTACAACCGCACCGCGTCCAAGGCCGAAGACTGGGTGGCGGCCCATGGGGGCGCGATGGCGAAAACGCCTCGCGAAGCGGCCGAGGGCGCTGATTTTGTCATGGCTTGCGTGGGTAATGACGATGATCTGCGATCGGTCTGTCTGGGGCCGGACGGGGCTTTTGCCGGCATGGCGTCGGGAGCGGTCTTTGTTGACCACACAACCGTTTCTGCCGCAGTGACGCGTGAGCTTTATGCCGCCGCCAATGACAGTCAGGTCAGCTTTGTCGATGCGCCGATCTCCGGCGGGCAGGCCGGTGCTGAAAACGCTGCGCTTTCGATCATGTGTGGCGGGGATGCGGGCGCTTATGAACGCGCGCTGCCGATCATGGAGGTTTACTCTAAGATCTGCCGCCGCATCGGCGACAGTGGCGCGGGTCAGATGACCAAGATGTGCAACCAGATCGCCATCGCCGGTCTGGTGCAGGGGCTGAGCGAAGCGCTGCATTTTGCCGATAAGGCGGGGCTCGATGGCCGTGCGGTGGTGGAAGTGATCAGCCAGGGCGCCGCCGGCAGCTGGCAGATGAACAACCGCTATGAAACCATGCTGGACGATCATTTCGACCACGGGTTTGCCACCGACTGGATGCGCAAGGATCTTGGGATTTGCCTGTCCACCGCAGATGAGACCGGCGCAAGCCTGCCGGTGACCGCGTTGGTGGATCAGTTCTACAAGGACGTCCAGAAAATGGGCGGCGGGCGTTGGGATACATCCAGCCTCTTCAAACGCTTGCAGGCGTCGGGCTGACGCAACGCCAAAAGCGCCCCTTGATCGCAGGGGGCGCTTTGGCATTCACGGCTCAGGGAATGATCCGCGAGTATTTGGTGCCTTGCAGCGTGGCACCAACCAGCAGGCCCGCGCGGCCAAAGACAGCGGCCAGGACCGGCGCAAAGGTGGTGGTCGAATCCGCCTTGAACCCGTCCCCCTGATCCGAGATCACATATCTGACGTCGCCCCCCACGGCCCAGCCCGGCGAGCGCCGGAAATTGGTCAGCGCTTCCTCGGTCATGAAGAAGAGCACGTGGGAGTATTGCTGCCCGCCAATCTGCAAGCCGCCGGACAGCTGGGTGGTGGAATAGTAATCGACCGTCACGTCGCCCACGCGCAGCGCGCCGCGCCCGTATGCGCCACCGAACCCGAAGCCGGCCTCTGTCACCAGGGGCATCACCAACATGCCGTTGGCCTTCTCCGCCAGATTACGTGTGTTTGGGAAGCTGCGGTACATTTCCTGCAGCGTGGAGTCGACGCGGGCGTCGATGGTTGCCGCCCCGCGCGACCCGATGCCATTGCCGCAGGCCGCCGTCACCGATACGCCCGCAAGCGCGCCAAGGGTGAAGACCCTGCGTGAGAGTTTTGGATTTTCCATGTTATCCGCCTGTAAAATGTTGCTCGTGTGTCGGTTGATCCGACTTGTGCGCGAACATACGCCGATTGCGTGGCGCTGTCACTGAAAAGGTCACAGGCTGCGCGGCTTACCGCTTTGAGTTCAGCAATCGGGCGGCGGCAGGGGCGAAATAGGTCAGAATGCCATCGCAGCCCGCGCGTTTGAACGCCATCAGGCTTTCCATCATGGCCTTTTCGCCATCAATCCAGCCATGTTCGGCGGCGGCCTGGATCATGCTGAATTCACCGGACACCTGATAGGCATAGGTCGGCGCGCCAAAGGTGTCTTTCACCCGGCGGCAGATGTCGAGATAGGGCAGGCCGGGTTTGACCATCACCATGTCCGCCCCTTCGCGCAGATCCCGTTCGATCAGCCGCAGCGCCTCGTCTGAATTGCCCGGATCCATCTGGTAGGTCTTCTTGTCGCCGGTCAGCGCGCCCGAGGCCCCCACCGCATCGCGGAACGGGCCATAGAAAGCCGAGGCATATTTGGCCGCATAGCTCAGGATCATCACGTTCTGATGGCCATGCGTCTCCAGCGCACTGCGCATGGCGCCAATGCGCCCGTCCATCATGTCGGAGGGGCCAATAATATCGGCACCCGCCTCCGCCTGGGCCAGCGTCATCTTGACCAGGGCCTCGATCGTGCGGTCGTTGACGATTTCGCCGTTCTCCACAAACCCGTCGTGCCCGTTGATGTTGTAGGTATCGAGCGCCACATCCGTCATCACCGCGATCTCAGGCACCGCCTGTTTGATCGCGCGAATGGCGCGGTTGGCGTGGTTTTCCGGATCCCAGGCGCCCGCGCAATCCTCGGTGCGTTCTTCGATCCCGGTGTAGGGAAAGATGCAAATCGCCGGAATGCCCAGATCTGCGGCCTCGCGCGCCGCCTTGACGATCTTGTCGACGGACCGGCGATAGACACCGGGCATCGAGGGGATCGGCTCCTCGATCCCGTCCCCCGCGCGCACAAAAACCGGCCAGATAAAATCATCCACGCTGAGGCTGTTTTCACGGGTCAGGGCGCGCGTGGCCGGGCTTTGTCTGGTGCGGCGCAGGCGGGTCATCGGAAAGGGGGCTTGAGTGGGGCGCATGGGCGATGTGTCCAGTTTGTGTGACACTTCATGCTTGCCACGGATTTTTCCGCAAGCCAAGGGTAGGAATTGCCGAAATCCAAGGCTAAGAGGGGGCGTCAAAACAGGTAAAGCGTTTCCCTTGAGTTTCTATCAAAGTGTCTTCGAACTAATTGACATGCGGTCCTTCTCGAACCTGTGGTTCTGGATCGCTTTGGCCGTGCTCTGGTCGACGGCCAGCCATTGGGTTCTGGGCGTTCCCTACGACATGGTGCTGCGCGCGCGCAGAAATGGCGGGCAGGCCGAGCAGGACCTCGAAGACCTCGTGAGGATCAACACCAACCGGCTGCTTTTCATCGCCAGCGTATCGGGCCTGTGGCTGCTGGGCTTTGGCTGCTTTTTACTGACCGGGCTCTGCGTGCTGGGGTTTTTCTATGGCGTCGAGATCGCCCAGGCGTTGTTTTTACTGGGGTTTCCAATGTCGATTGTCGGT
Organism: uncultured Roseobacter sp.; assembly: GCF_947499265.1. Classification (GTDB taxonomy): domain Bacteria; phylum Pseudomonadota; class Alphaproteobacteria; order Rhodobacterales; family Rhodobacteraceae; genus Roseobacter. The sequence goes on from NZ_CANMNK010000002.1 coordinate 637,866, forward strand.
CTGATTTCGCTGTCGACGTCGCGCCTGATCCAGCATGAAGCTGCGAGTGGCGAGCAGTTGCGGCGCAGGCTGACGCGCCACCGTCTCTATGTTCAGATCACGGGTATGATTTCGATTTTTGTAACGGCCCTTTGGGGGATGTATCAAAACCTCGCCGTGGGTCCATTGGGCGGTTGACACCGGCGCCCCGAACGCCAATTGAAGCAGCCCATGGCTGAGCAAACGCATATCACCGTCTCCGGCGTGCCCGAAGGGTTTGACGCGCAGTTTCTGCTGTCGGAACTGGCACGTCAGGACGGGCCGATCCTGCATGTGGCGCGCGATGACAAGCGGCTTGCGGCGCTGCAGGCGGCATTGCGCTTTTTTGCCCCCGATATGCCGGTGGTGGTGTTTCCCGGCTGGGACTGCTTGCCCTACGACCGGGTGTCGCCAAATGCGGATATTTCCGCGCAGCGCATGGCGACGCTGGCGGGTCTGGTGCACGGCATGCCGGACCGCTTCATCCTGCTGACCACGCTCAACGCCGCCACGCAGCGGGTCCCGGCGCGCGCAACGCTCAAGGATGCGGCGTTTTCGGCCCGTGTCGGCGACCGGGTGGACGAAGGCGCTCTGCGGACCTTCCTTGTGCGCATGGGGTTTGTGCAAAGCCCGACAGTCACGGAACCCGGCGACTATGCCATTCGCGGCGGGATCATCGACATCTTCCCGCCGGGTGATCTGGGGCCTGTGCGGCTTGATCTCTTTGGCGATGTGCTGGACGGCGCGCGCCGCTTTGATGCCGCCACACAGCTGACCACCGAAAAGCTCGATGTTGTTGAATTGGCGCCCGTGTCCGAAGTGATCCTGGACGAGGCCGCGATCACGCGGTTCCGGCAGAATTACCGGATCGAATTTGGCGCCGCGGGGACGGATGATCCGCTCTATGAAGCAATCAGCGCCGGGCGCAAACATCAGGGTGCGGAACACTGGTTGCCGTTTTTCCACGAGGCGTTGGAGACGCTTTTCGACTACGTCCCGCAGGCGGTGATCACGCTCGATGATCAGGTCACACCGATCCGTTTGGCGCGGTGGGACAGCATCGCGGATCAGTATGAGACCCGGCGCCTGGCGATGGCGCACCGCTCCAAGATGGACAGCGTCTACAAGCCCAGCCCGCCGGACGGGCTCTATCTGGATGATGCGGCGTGGGAGGCGCTTACAGCCAAGCGTCGGGTCTTGCAGATCGCGGCATTGCCCCAGCCCACGGGCCTTGGCGTCACCGATGCCGGCGCGCGGATTGGCCGTAACTTTGCGCCGGAACGTCAGCAGGAATCTTTAAGCCTTTTCGGTGCATTGGCGGCACATATTAAAGTCAAATTAGACGACGGTCCGGTGCTGATCGCCAGCTATTCCGAGGGCGCGCGCGAACGTCTGACCGGGCTGATCGAGGACGAAGGACTGGCCGAGGCGATCCCAGTGCCAAATGCCACCCGCATTGGCAAACGCGGGCTGCATCTGGCGGTATGGGCGCTGGAACACGGGTTCGAAGCGCCCGGTCTTACCGTGATCTCGGAGCAGGACGTGCTGGGCGACCGGCTGATCCGGGGGGCAAAGAAAAAGCGCCGCGCGGAGAATTTCTTGACGGAGACACAATCGCTCAGCCCCGGCGATCTGATCGTGCATGTGGATCACGGGATTGGCCGCTACAAAGGGCTGGAGGTTGTCACCGCAGCCGGGGCCGCACATGAATGTATCCTTTTGGAATATGCCGAAGGGTCAAAACTTTACCTGCCGGTGGAGAACATCGAGCTGCTCTCGAAATACGGCCATGAAGAGGGGCTGCTTGACCGGCTGGGCGGCGGCGCGTGGCAGGCCAAGAAAGCGCGGCTCAAGGAGCGCATCCGCGAGATTGCCGACAAGCTGATCCGGGTCGCTGCCGAACGCGCGCTGCGCAAGGCGCCGGTGCTGGAGCCGCCCGCCGGTATGTGGGACGCGTTTTCCGCGCGTTTCCCTTATCAGGAAACCGATGATCAGCTGCGCGCCATTGGCGATGTCATCGACGATCTGACCTCCGGCAATCCGATGGACCGGCTGGTCTGTGGCGACGTGGGCTTTGGCAAGACCGAGGTGGCGATGCGCGCGGCCTTCGTTGCGGCCATGTCGGGCGTGCAGGTGGCGGTGATCGCGCCGACGACCTTGCTGGCACGGCAGCATTACAAGAGCTTTGCCGAGCGGTTCCGGGGCTTTCCGATCAACGTGCGCCAGCTGAGCCGTTTCGTTTCGGCCAAGGAGGCCAATGCCACGCGTGACGGCATGGCGCGCGGCACTGTGGACATCGTGATCGGCACCCACGCGCTGCTGGCCAAGGGGATCCGCTTCCAGAACCTCGGGTTGCTGGTGATCGACGAAGAACAGCATTTTGGCGTGACGCACAAGGAACGCCTGAAACAGCTGCGCACCGACATCCACGTGCTGACGCTCACCGCCACACCGATCCCGCGGACGCTGCAGCTGAGCCTCACCGGCGTGCGGGACCTCAGCATCATCGGCACGCCACCCGTAGATAGGTTGGCTATCCGCACCTATGTCAGCGAATTCGATACGGTGACTCTGCGCGAGGCGCTCTTGCGTGAACATTATCGCGGCGGGCAATCGTTTTACGTGGTGCCGCGCATTTCCGATCTGCCGGAGATCGAGGAGTTTCTGAAGGAACAACTCCCTGAACTGACCTATGTTGTGGCCCATGGCCAGATGGCCGCAGGCGAACTGGATGACCGCATGAACGCCTTTTACGATGGCAAATTCGACATTCTGCTTGCCACGACCATCGTCGAATCCGGTCTTGATATCCCGACGGCCAACACGATGGTGGTGCACCGGGCGGATATGTTTGGGTTGGCGCAGCTTTATCAGATCCGGGGCCGCGTCGGGCGCTCCAAGACGCGCGCCTATGCCTATCTGACCACGAAACCGCGCGCCAAGCTGACGGCCACGGCGGAGAAACGGCTGCGGGTGCTCTCAAGCCTCGACACGCTGGGGGCGGGGTTCACGCTGGCGAGCCAGGACCTCGACATTCGCGGGGCGGGCAACCTGCTGGGCGAAGAGCAATCGGGGCAGATGCGGGATGTGGGCTTTGAGCTTTATCAGTCGATGCTGGAAGAGGCGATTGCCAAGATCCGCGCGGGCGAAATGGAAGGGCTCTCAGAGGCCGACGACCAATGGGCGCCACAGATCAATCTCGGCGTGCCGGTCCTGATCCCCGAAGATTATGTGCCCGATCTGGACGTGCGCCTGGGACTTTACCGGCGCCTATCGAGCCTGAGCACGAAAGTCGAACTGGAAGGGTTCGCTGCAGAACTCATCGACCGCTTTGGCAAGCTGCCGCGTGAGGTCAACACGCTGATGCTGGTGGTACGGATCAAGGCCATGTGCAAGCGTGCTGGCATCGCCAAGCTGGATGGCGGCCCCAAGGGCGCGACCATCCAGTTTCACAACGATAAATTCGCCTCCCCCAAAGGTCTGGTGGAATTCATTCAGGACCAGCGCGGCATGGCAAAGGTCAAGGACAACAAGATCGTGGTGCGCCGCGACTGGAAAGCGGATGTCGACAAGATCAAGGGGGCCTTTGCCATCGCCCGCGATCTGGCGGAGAAGGTCATGGCAGAGAAAAAGGCCCGGAAGAAGGCGAAAGCCAGCTGATCATTCAGCGGGCAGGCGCGCCTCGATCCGTCCCATGTAGCGCATCAGCACAAATGCCATTGTCGCCATGAGCAGAATGGCCCCGACCAGCGGGCGGATCGTCCCGTCGAAAAGCAGCCCGATGGGCGATGCGATCGCGGCGGCCAACACGGTTGAGACGGCACCGATCACACTCGCGGCCATGCCCGCGATATGTCCCATCGGTTCCATGGCAATGGCGTTGAGATTACCGATGGTCAGCCCCGCCTGAAAGAACAGATAGGCCTGCCAGAAAGCAAAAACGGCAAAGCTGCTGGTGCCGAAGGTTTCGTTCTGGACCAGCACGGTGGCAGAGAGCAGGATCTGGATCGACAGGGCGATGGTGATCAGGCGGCGCATGCCCAGACGCACCACCAGCATCGCGTTGAGAAAACTCGCCCCCGCAGACACCAGCGCGATGCCACCGAACCAGAAGTGGAAGGTATCCTGCTTGTCGTAGACATGTTCGTAAATCGGTTGGATCAGCATCAGGACCGAGAACAGCATCGACATGCACAGGGTCTGCACAAGGATCGACAGCCGCACGATGGGATGTGTGAACATGTCGCGCACCGCGTCGAGCAGCAGGCGCATTCTGAGCGGGCGACGGTTTTCCCGCGGCAGGGTTTCCGGTAATCGAAGGATAAGCCAAGCCGCTGAAATCACGGAGAAACCGATGAACGCCATGAAAATGCCGCGCCAGCCGCTTGTGGTGATGATCACATAGCCCAGGGTGGGGGCAAACCCGGGCACCAGCGTGAAGATCATCATCACGATGGAGACGATCTTGGCCATTTCGCGCCCGGAAAAGAGATCCCGAATGACGGCGATGGACACGACGCGCGGACCGGCGGCGCCAAGCCCCTGCAGGATGCGGGCGGCAATGACCACCTCGAAACTGGCGCTGGCCCAGGCGATGGCAGAGGCGAGGATATAGACCGCAGCACCACATACCATCACCGTCTTGCGCCCGAAGGCATCGGACAGCGGGCCGGTGAAAAACGTCCCGATGCCCATGCCAAGCACAAATGCGGTCATGATCAGCGGTGCGCGGGTCGGATCGTCGGGCGTTAGCTCCTGCGCGATGTTCGGCAGGGCTGGCAGCATCGCGTCGATTGAAAACGCGATGGTGGCAAACATCATCGCCATCAGGGCAATAAACTCAACCCGCCCAATTGCGGGCTGTGATACTGGTTCCGACACGATAAAACTCCTAGCCGAAAGCGAAATAGAGCCTCGGTTGATCGGGTGTAACTCAGAGTTGTATTACAAACAATGTCACAATTTTACACAATGCGGCCTGCGCTTCTGTGGGGATGAAAATTTCCGTCAGGCGGCGGCAGAAAGCTCGCTGATCACCTTCGCCCATAGCTCAGGCGGTTGTGCGCCCGGCACCGCGTGTTTGCCCGCAACAATGAAGGTCGGGACGGAATTGACGCCCATGGATCGGCTGTGCGCGTCACGCTTGCGGATGTCGTCCTCGTCCGCATCAGAAGCCAAGAGTTTGCGGACCACGGCGGCATCCATCTCGATGCCATCGGCAATATCCGCCAGTACATCGTGATCGCCGATATCGCGAGCATCGACGAAATAGGCTTGAAATAATGCGGAAACGGCGGCTGTTTGCCGCCCCTCAATGCCTGCCCAGTGGATCAGGCGGTGCGCATCCAGCGTGTTGGGGGTGCGTTTCATCCCCTCGAAATCGATCTTCAGCCCGGCCGCTTCGGCGTGTTGCACCACGGGCGCATAGGCGCGCACGGCGCCTTCTTTGCCGCCAAACTTGCCCTCCAGATAGGCGCGGCGGTCCATCCCGTCGCGGGGCATGTCGGGGTTCAGTTGAAACGGGTGCCACTCAATGACAAAGGGATGATCCGGCGTGTCGGCCAGCGCCTTGTCGAGATGGGTCTTGCCGATATAGCACCAGGGGCAAATCGGGTCGGACATGATGTCGAGCTTGATGGTGTTGGTCATTTTGACGCCTCGAAACCGGCCCGCAGGGCGCGCCGCAGAATTTTGCCATTGGCCCCCATGGGCAGCTCCGGCAGGTGAACATATAGGCGCGGTTGTTTATATCGTGCCAACTTATCAGACACATAGGTGTGCAACTCGTGATCGTCCAGTGCCGCGGGGCCGGTGTAGAAAGCCGCAATCACTCGCGCGTCGGTTTTGATCTCGACATCCGTGACCGCGACGGCGGTGATATCGGCGCGCGCGGTCAGCACGGATTCGACCTCGATGGGAGAGACCCGGTAGCCGCCCGCGTTCATCATATCGTCGTTGCGACCCAGATAGGTGATCTGCCCATCCTCGGACATCACCCCCTGATCGCCGGTCAGGAACCACTCTCCCTGCCATTTGGCTGCGGTTTCTTCCGGGGCGTTAAGGTATCCCAGCATCAGGCCGGGATCGTCGCGATGTACCGCGATGGTGCCTTCGGTGCCCAGCGGTACCGGCCCGTCCTCGCCCATCAGCGCCACGCGCCGCCCGGGTTGGGGTCGCCCCAGCGTGTCGGCGGAGGTCGGCAGACCCGGTGCGCTGGAAATGAAGGTCGAGCATTCGGACATGCCATAGGCTTCGAAAACCTGCGTCCTGGTAAGGGCGGTCCAGGCCCTGGCGATGCGGGACGGCAGTTTTTCCCCAGCGCTGAGGCCGTGGCGCAATGCACGGCTTTCGAAAGGCGCGTTTTTCTTGAGAAGTTGGCGGTAAACCCCTGGTGCAGCTGCGAATATCGTGGCGCGATACTCTGCGAGTAAGTCGGGTAAGGCTTGGGCTCCGGTGCCTGCGGCAGGGATCAAGGCGGTGGCACCGACCGTCCACGGGTCCATCAGACCGGTGCCCAAGGTGTAGGTCCAATTGAATGCGCCGGCGTGCAGCACCCGGTCATGTGCCGTCAGCCCGTACCAGCCGTCAAACATCATGCGCCGCGCCCAGATGGCACGGTGCGCGTGCAGCACGCCGCGCGGCACACCCGAAGTGCCCGAAGTATAGATGATATAGCCCAATCGATCAGGATCCCCCATGTGGAAGTCTGCTGGCGGCAACGCCCTGAACGTGCGCAATTGGTCCAGGCCGCAGAGCGCCGGGTCCTCCGGGCAGGCCACGGCAGGATCGCGCAAGATCGCCGAAGGCGTGATTTCCGTGATGATTTTAGCGGTTTCAGGTTCGGTCAGTGCGGAGGAGGTCGGAATGGGCACCAGACCAGCAGTCAACGCGCCCAGATATGCGATGGGAAAATCGACGGTATTGCCCAGCCGCATCAGCACCTTGTCGCCAGGCTTCAGACCAAGACCCAGAAAACCGGTGGCAGTGCCGCGCACCGCAGCTTCGAGCGCTGCAAACGTCCATGTTTCAACGTCATCCTGACCGAGGACCAACAGCGCGTCTTTCTGTGGGTTTTGGTGCGCGGCGGCCAGAACGTAGGCTGCCATGTTGAAGGGCCGGGGGCAGGGCGCGGGGGGCCCTTCGTCGAAAACTGAAAGCATGATGGCGTGCTAGCGCGACGCTCCCTGCGTTGCAAGCCTGCCTGCTTGGCCTTATAGCTTTAGGATGACAAACGCAGACCCAAAAACCCTGATCCAGATTGCACGCCAGACCGGTACGGAGGAACACGGCGCGCCCGTGGACCTTGGCCAGCGCGTGCGTGAGTTGCGCAAGGCACGGAACTGGACACTGGAACATGCCGCCAGTCAGGCCGGGCTGGCACGCTCAACGCTGAGCAAGATCGAAAACGGCCAGATGTCCCCCACCTATGACGCGCTGAAAAAGCTGGCTGTGGGTTTGGAAATCTCGATCCCGCAGCTTTTCACGCCGCCGCAGGCGGGCCAGATCAACGGGCGTATGGCGGTCACGAAATCCGGACAGGGCGCAGGCCAGGCAACGGTGACCTATGAGCATGAGTTGCTCGCTGAAACCTTGACCAAGAAGCAGATGCTGCCCTACCGCGCACGGGTACGGGCGCGGAAAATGGAAGAATTCGAAGGTTGGGTGCGCCACGACGGCGAAGAATTTCTATACGTGCTGACTGGCGTGATCCGGCTCTACACCGAATTCTATGAGCCGGTCGAAATGCGCCGGGGCGACAGTGCCTATTACGACGCGACCATGGGCCACAACGTGGTGTCGGTCAGCGAGGAGGACGCCAATATCCTCTGGGTCACGTCGCTGACCTGAGGCCAGGGGATCAGCTCGGATCGTACCACCATGTTTCCGGCATGAAATTCGGCCCATCGCCATAGATGGGCAGGACATCGGGGTATTTCATTTCCTTGATGTGCGCGATCTGACCGGCGGTGAATTGCCAGAACGGGACGACATAGCGCCCGGCGGTGAGCACACGGTCCAGCGCCCGCACGGCGGCGACAAATTCCTGCTTCTCCTTGGCGGCCAGCATGGCATCGATCATCCCGTCCACGGCGGGTGACGCGACCCCCATCAGATTGCGCGATCCCGGTTGGTCCGCGGCCTCTGACCCCCAGTAAAACCGCTGTTCGTTGCCGGGCGACAGCGACAGCGCGCGTCGGTAGTAGGTCATGTCGAAATCAAATTCATTTGTGCGTGCCGTGTATTGCGCGCTGTCGGTTGTTTCGATGGCGACATCGACACCAAGCCGCTTCAGGCCGGAGACATAGAGGTCGGCGATGGCGATGTTCTCGCTGCTGTCTTGTGCCAGCAGGATGGTGAACCTCAGTGGCTGACCCGATGCATTGCGCATCTGACCATCTTGCGGGGCCCAGCCCGCCTCGGCCAGCAAGGCCATGGCCGCCCGGATGCCCTGGCGGTTGCGGGCGGAGCCGTCGGATTGTGGCAGCGCGTAGCCCTCCAGGGTGCCGGGCAAAAGCTGGGCGGCAAAGGGCGTGAGCAATTCAGACACCGCGCCCCCTGCGGGCCCATCCTGCATCGCCAGGCCGGAGTTGGAGAAATAGGAGGTGATCCGCGGCTGCGCGCCGCCGGTCAGCGTGTCGTTGATGTATTCGAAGTTGAAGGCCTGAATCATCGCCTCGCGCACGCGCCAGTCATCAAAGGGGGGCCTGCGCGTGTTCATCACAAAACCGGTCATGCCGGAGGGTTTCTGATGCGGTATTTCCGACTTGATGACGTCACCACGGTCGATGCTGGGGAAATTATACTGTGTCGCCCATTTTTCGGCGTTGAACTCGCGCAGCGCCGAGATGTCACCGCCCTTGAAAGCCTCGAAAAGGACGGTGGCATCGCCGTAGAAATCCAGCTTGATGCTGTCGATGTTATGGGTGCCGCGCCGGAAGGGCACCTCCGCACCCCAATAATCCGGATTGCGGGTCAATTGCACAAAACGTCCCGCTTCGTAATTGGACACGACGTAAGGCCCGGTCCCGATGGGCACGTCGGCCAGCTGTGCATTGGCAAAATCGCGTCCTTCCCATTGGGCACGGCTGAGGATCGGACGCATGCCAGCCAGCAGCGCCAGCTCACGATTGTCGGTGTTGAACTTGATGCGCAGGGATCTTGGGCCGGTCTGGGTAATGCTCTCGATCTGGTCACCCAGCCCGTGGTAGCGCGGGTGCCCGTCGGTGCCGAGCAGTTCGTAGGAGAAAATCACATCATCCACGGTTACGGGCGTGCCGTCGGAAAACCGCGCCTCTTCGCGCAGGGTGAAAGCGACCCAGGAGCGGTCCTCAGGCACCTCAACCGATTCGGCCAAAAGACCGTAAAGGGTGAAGGGTTCGTCCCAGGAACGGCCCATCAGCGCTTCATGGGTGAAAAAGCTCAACTGCCAGGGAACGGTGCCCTTGCGCACAAAGGGATTGAGGCTGTCAAACCCGCCGGTGTTGCCCAGCGTGATGCTGCCCCCCTTGGGCGCGTCGGGGCGCGCGTAGGGCAGAGACACAAAATCAGGTGGCAATGCCGGGGACCCATACATAGATATCCCGTGTTGCGGTTCAGCAACCGCGGCATTGACCCAGAGAATCGCTGCCCACGCGACCAAAATCCGCAAAAGAGCGCGGAAAAAAACAGTACCCATTTTGGAGACAATCTCCTGCTGCCCTTGTTTTCTTGGGTCTCAGACTACCGAGGTATTTACGTCTTATCAAACTTTTAGCTTGGACTGCGGCGTGAGATTGCTTATAAAGAGGTCACTGCTCGATAGGTTTCTTGCCTGTATGAAACCTGCCTCAATAACTTAACGCCTGCCTTGTGCAGGCGTTTTTTTTGGCCCCCGCAAACTTGCCCATCTTCTGGTCAGGGTTGCAGCCCGCCCCTGGGCGCACAACCACCGGATCGGTCAGACCTGCGAAAAGAGCGTTTCCTTTGCAGTCGCAGCAATGCATGATGTGTGCAACGCAGCATTTGCTCAGACAGGAAGGATCAAGTTTCATGGCATATGAAATTTCATTGGCAGGGAAGACCGCCGTCATCACCGGATCAAATTCCGGCATCGGGCTGGGGATCGCCTGGGAACTGGCCCGCGCGGGCGCGCATGTGGTGTTGAATTCCTTTACCGATGCCGAGGAAGATCACGCGTTGGCGCAGCAGGTCGCAGATGAGGCGGGTGTGACCGCGCGCTACATTCAGGCGGATATGTCGAAGGGCGACCAATGCCGCCGTCTGATCGAAGAGGCCGGGCGCTGCGATATTCTGGTCAACAACGCCGGGATCCAGCATGTGGCCGCCATCCCGGAGTTCCCGGTGGAAAAGTGGGATGCGATCATTGCCATCAACATGTCGTCGGCTTTCCACACCACGGCCATCGCCTTGCCGATGATGCGGTCGGCTGGTTGGGGTCGGGTGATCAACATCGCCTCCGCGCATGGGCTCACGGCGTCCCCCTACAAGGCCGCCTATATTGCGGCCAAACACGGGGTGGTCGGGCTGACCAAGACGACCGCTCTGGAAACCGCGAAGGAGCCGATCACCGCCAATGCGATCTGCCCCGGTTATGTGCTGACACCCATCGTTGAAAAGCAGATCCCGGACACGATGAAAGAATACGACATGAGCCGCGAAGAGGTGATCGAGAATGTGATGCTCACGCGTCAGCCGTCGAAGGAATTTGCGACGGTGGAGCAAATGGGCGGCACCGCCACCTTCCTGTGTTCAGATGCAGCTGCACAAATCACCGGGACAACCATCAGTGTCGATGGCGGGTGGACGGCGCTGTAAGAGGTTTAATGCCTCCGGCGGGGATATTTCCAGCCAGAAGAAACCAATGGGTGAAGGAGCGGAGATGGCGGTCAAGAAAATCAACCTGGCCCTGCAGGGCGGTGGTGCGCATGGCGCCTTTACCTGGGGGGTGCTGGATCGGTTGCTTTGCGAAGAGGGTATTCATATCGCGGCCATTTCCGGGACATCGGCGGGCGCGCTCAATGGCGCGGCGCTCAAGGCCGGTATGATCGAGGGCGGGCGGCAGGGCGCGCGGGATCGGCTGGATTGGCTCTGGCGCGAGGTTGGTGCCCGTCCGGATTTGCAACTGCCGGCCTGGATGCTGCCGTTTTCGCTGGGTGATTTCAGTCAGGCGCTGGAGTATTCTTGGCCGGTGATGGCGGCAGATGCCTGGTCGCGCGCGGTGTCACCTTATGCGTACGGGCCGTTTTACAACAACCCCCTGCGATCGATTGTCGAGCAGTTCGATTTCGATGCGGTGCATGAGGAAGGCGGAAAGGGGCCGTGCCTCTTCATCTGTGCCACACGTGTGCGCAACGGCAAGGTGCGGGTGTTCAAGGACAGTGAAATCGGCACCGATGCCATTCTGGCTTCTGCCTGTCTGCCGACGGTGTTTCAGGCGGTTGAGGTGGAGGATGCGGAGACCGGCATGCGCGAGGCCTTCTGGGACGGGGGCTATACCGGTAATCCGGCGCTGTTCCCGCTGTTTAATCCGTCGCTGCCCGATGACATTTTGATTATCAACATCAATCCGCTGGAGCGGACGGAATTGCCGCGCACGGCGCAGGCGATCCAGAACCGGATCAATGAGATCAGTTTCAATTCCTCCTTGCTGCGGGAGTTGCGCGCCATCGAGTTTGTGCAGCGTCTGCTGGAGCGTGGTGCCCTTACGACCGAACAAAAGAGCCGCGTGCTGATCCATATGGTGGCCGATGATGCGTTGATGAACGAGTTATCAGTGGCGACCAAGCTGGTGCCGACACCCTTTACCCTGTCACGTCTGAAATCCGCCGGTCAGAAGGCGGCGGATGCCTTCCTAACACATCACAAAAACGACCTGGGCAAGTGTAGCTCGGTCGATCTGGTGGATATGTTCCAGTAGGTTACGCGCCGTTTCCGGGAGGCTCGGTGGGGTCTTTGCCGTTGGGATAGACGAGGCCTGCGGAGATCACCAGTTTGGCGGCGTCTTCGACGGTCATGTCCAGCTCGATGATGTCCTTCGATGGGAAAAACAGCAAAAAACCGGATGTCGGGTTGGGCGTTGTCGGGACGAAAATGCTGACCATGGGTTCGGCATTATTCGCCCGCGCGGCGATTTCGCCCTTGGTGCCGGTTGAAATGAACCCGATGGCCCAGATGCCGCGGCGCGGATATTCGATCAGGCAGGCTTTTTCAAAGCTCCGTTCGGATTGGGCAAAAACGGTTTCCGAGATCTGCTTGATGCCGGAATAGATCGACCGCACCACGGGGGTGCGCTCCACCAGGCTTTCGGCAAAGCGGATGAAGGACCGGCCGATGAAGCCTTTGGCCATCCAGCCGACAATCACCGTGAAGATCAAAAAGATCACAACGCCGATACCGCGGATGTTGATCTGGATTTCCGGATCGAGGCCGAGCCAGTCCTGCAACACGCGGTCAGGCTGGTAGGATCCGGGCACGAGCGGCAGCACAAAGCCGTCGATCCAGCCCACAACCGACCAGATCAACCAGATGGTCAGCCCCACGGGGGCGATGACAACAAGACCGGTCAGAAAGGATGCGCGCAAAGCGCTGAACAAGCTGCGTCTTGGGGTGGCGGGCTCTGGATCAAACGGAGTATTCATAACGCATCTCTACTGACGTGCCTCGTAGGTAGGCGCAATCCCACTGCTTCACAATGGCTTTGGCGGGTCACGTGTTCAATTTCCCGTATCGCGGGAGAGGGCCATCAGTTCCGCTGCAATTTTAGCCGCAAGCCGGGCATTGTTGCGCACCAGCGCAATGTTGGCGGTGAGCGAGCGGCCCTCGGTCAGCTCAAAAATACGCTGCAACAAATAGGGTGTCACGGCCTTGCCCCGGATGCCATGGGAATCGGCGTCTTTCTGAGCTTGTGCGATGATGGGGGCAAGGGTCGGTGCGGGGATCTCATCGTCCAAGGGGATTGGGTTCGCGACCAATTGGCCGCCCGGCAGCCCCAACTGACCCCGCATATGATGCGCCCGGGCAATTTCTGCGGGCGTATCCATGCGCAGCGGCGCCTTGAAAGGGGATGTGGCGCTCCAGAAGGCGGGGAATGCGTCTTGCTCAACAGCGATCACCGGCACGCCCTGAGTTTCCAGCACTTCCAGCGTCTTGTCGACGTCCAGAATGGCCTTGGCGCCCGCGGCAACCACGGTCACCGGGGTCTGCGCAAGCTCCATCAGGTCTGCGGAGATGTCGAAGCTGTTTTCCGCACCGCGGTGCACACCGCCAATCCCGCCCGTGCCGAAAACCTGGATACCGGCCAGATGGGCCGCGATCATCGTTGCGGCCACGGTTGTGGCGCCGGTGCCGCCGGTCGCCATACAGGCGGCCAGATCCGCGCGGGAGAGTTTGGCCACCCCCTTGGCCTGGGCGAGCAGCTGCAGTTGCGCATCGTCCAGACCAATGTGCAGCGTGCCATCGATGACGGCGATGGTTGCGGGCGTGACATCCGCGGCGCGAATGTCATTTTCCACCTGCCGCGCCACTTCCAGGTTTTGTGGATAGGGCATGCCGTGGGTAATGATGGTGCTTTCCAGCGCAACGATGGGTTTGCCGGCGGCCTTGGCAGCGGCCACTTCGGTTGAATGGATCATCGGCAGGGCAGTCATAGGGCGGTCTCTCCAGATACATAGGTGGCGGCGGCCTGCAGGGCGCGGCGCAGGGCGTCTTCGGCATTGGCACCGGTGGCGTCGGCGGCGATATGGGCGGCCATGAAGGTGTCCCCTGCGCCTGTCACGCGGGTCACCAGGACGTGCGGTGGGGTTTGGGTCAGCAGGCCGTCTTGTCGTCCTTCGGTTGCGTCCGCCCCCCCATCGGTCACCAGCACCCGCGCAGCGCCGCGTGCAAGCAGGCCTTCTGCCGCACTGCGCGAGGTGTCGAAACTGCGCTGGCAAAGCAGGCTGGCCTCTTCGAGGTTCACATATAGCGTGCCGCGCCCTGATTGCACAAAGGGCGCGAGGCGTTCTGCCTTGCCGGGCGAAGCGGGGGCGACACGCAGATCCGCCTGCGCCAGCAACGGACTGCGGGCGATGTCGCTGAGCAGATTGAGGGTCAGGTTGCCATCCAGTGCGACCAATCCGGTGTAGGGGGCGTCCACTGTGGCCAGCCGCCCATCCGACAACGGTGAGAGGATTTTGGCCCCTGCGGCTTCCAACGAATGGGCATCCGCAATGGCCGCGATCAACCCATTAGCGCCCTCGACAGCCATATAGACATCGGTGGGCAGATCGTCGGAGCGGTACACCGTCTCGGTAATCATCCCGCGCGCCGCACAGGCAGAGATCAATTCATCCCCTTCCTCATCCCGGCCAATGGCCGTCAGCAGCGCCGGGGTCAGCCCGAACCGCGCCAGCGTCATCGCGATATTCATGGCCACGCCACCCGGCAGGCGGGTGATGCGCCCCGGCACATCCGACCCCTGACGCATCGCGCTGGCCGATCGGCCAATGACGTCCCAGAGCACGGAGCCGATGCAGAGAATATCAGGTGTCATTGTCATGAATGTCTTGTGACCGGGAAACCCAGCGGGTTCAAGGGCGTGTCAGCCCGGTACCGCGAATGTCAGCGCCGCCCAAAGGGTTTCCCAGACCGGCGCACGCTCGGAGCTGCCAGCGGCATCGCTGGGGCGCAGGACAACGGCGTCAAAGAGGTAGCTGTGACCGGGGGTGACCGGGATGGTGGCCTCGCCCCTGTCGTCCGTGCGGGTGAGGGTAACGGTGACCTGATTGTCGGGTGAGAGGTCAAAGACTTCGATCTGCGCGTCAGGGCGTGGCGCCCCCTGGTAGTCAACGCGCACCTGCATCTGACCGTCAAAGCCCGGATCATAGGGGTTGGTCAGCGCGACAAATTCTGTGGCCAGCCCATAAGCGCGGTCCGCCCCCAGACCGTCACCGACGGCCATCAGGGATTTGGCATGGCGCGTGTAGCTTTCCCGGAAATCCTGCTGGGGCCAACCGGCGGCCGCGTGATCCGCTGCCGCATTCGGGAAATCCTTGTGTTTTGCAAAGGTCAGGAATTTTTCCCACGTCTTATAGGTCAGCGAAGAGGGGGCCGTTTCATGCAGAATGACCAGCAACCCCTCATCTGGCGCGGTCGTGGCCAAGGCGGGCGTGTCGCCAATGCGGCCTTCGACCGGGAGCAGTGCATTACCTTGGGCCATTTCAAATCGGGTAAAGCGATTTTCGAACCACGCCAGCGCAATACCTTTGAAATTTTCACCATTGCGCAGGTTGGCCACCAGCGCCGCGCCCGGTTCAACTTGATATTTTTTTGGCTCAATCCAAAACTCATGGCTAACCGCTGACGTACCAGTTAGCAGTAGCATAATTATTAAAAGTCGAGAGAGCATGATGACTTCATCCTTCAGAACCCTTGTGACAAAGCTGTTGCTTTTGCTGGCGTTGTCAACCGCTGGTGCCTGGGCATCCCTAACGCGCGCGATGGCGCATGAACTGGTACCGACCATTGCCGATCTGACAGTTGTGGATGGGCAAAGCGTGGTGCTGGATTTCCGGATTAATCTTGAGGCCTTCCTTGCCGGGGTCGATCTGGATGTCGCGGAGAACACCGATGACGATGCCGCCGGTGAGACCTACACGACCCTGCGGGGCCTCTCAGGTGCCGATCTGGCAGCACGGGTGCCGCAGTTGGTTGAATTCTGGAACACGGTGCCCCTGGCCGAGAGCAGTGCGCCGCTCGCATTCGGAATAACGAGCGTGGAGGTGCCGGACGACCTGAGCGCAGAGCTTCCGCGCATATCATTGCTGCGGTTGACGGCGCAAATGCCTGATACGGCCAGCGCGATCACCGTGAATTGGCCCAAGGGATCCGGTGCGCTGGTGTTGCGGCAGCAAGGGGTCGAGGAGCCCTTTACCGGCTATCTTGCCGGGGGTGAAAGCAGCCCGGCGATTGCCTTTGGCGGTGGTGGTGCGCAGAGCCTGATGGGGGCGTTTCTGGCCTATATCCCTGTGGGCTTCGATCACATTCTGCCCAAAGGCCTCGACCATATCCTGTTTGTGCTGGGGCTGTTCTTTCTCAGCACCAAATTGCGCCCGCTGGTCTGGCAGGTCAGCGCCTTCACGTTGGCACATACCGTGACGCTGGCCCTTGGGGCTCTGGGGCTCGTGAAGATTAATCCGGGGCTTGTGGAGCCGTTGATCGCGGCGTCGATTGTGTTTGTGGCGGTTGAGAACATCTTTACCTCTGGCCTCAACCCGTGGCGACCGGTGGTGATTTTCGCTTTTGGGCTGTTGCACGGGTTGGGCTTTGCCTCCGTGCTAGGCGAGTTCGGTCTGCCGGATGGTCAGTTTGTGCCAGCATTGATCGGCTTCAACATCGGGGTCGAAATCGGCCAGCTGACCGTGATCGCGATCGCCTTTGCTGCGGTCGGATGGTTTGCGCGCAAGGAATGGTATCGATCTCGGATTGCCGTCCCGGCGTCCTGTGTGATTGCCGCTGTCGGCGCTTATTGGTTTGTGGAGCGCGTGTTCCTGTAACGGCTCAGCCCATGGCCGCGATCAAAGTGCCAAGGGCCTGGCTCGGGTTCTCCGCGTGCCAGATCTCGTCACCGAGGCCAAAGAAGTCGGTGAAGGGGGCGAGGGTGCGCATCATGTTTTCGTCGAGCGCCCCTTCGGCCACCACGGGCACTTCGATGACCTCGGACCACCACTGGAAGAGGTCGATTTCGGCAAAACTGCCATCGCCGAGGCTGGAGGCCTGCACCGGGCCGAAGCTCACATAGTCGGCGCCTGCTTCCCCCGCGGTCA
Organism: uncultured Roseobacter sp.; assembly: GCF_947499265.1. Lineage (GTDB taxonomy): Bacteria > Pseudomonadota > Alphaproteobacteria > Rhodobacterales > Rhodobacteraceae > Roseobacter. The sequence goes on from NZ_CANMNK010000002.1 coordinate 654,686, forward strand.
TGCCATCGTGGCGTGAGGTGGCGCAGAAACAGCCGACGATGGCCTCGTCGCCAAGCGCTTTGCGGGTGTCACGGACGGATCGGGCGGCATCCGTCAGGTGCACGCCATCGAGGCCCAGACGGTCAGAGAGCAAGGTGTGATCGCTCAGGACCAGCGCGATGTCGCGGGCATGGGTGATCTCGCGCAAAGCGTCCGCCGCGCGAGACAGGCGATCTTCATCCCGGGTGGCCATGGAAAGGCGCACACAGGCAACAGGATGTGCATCCAGCACCGCAGCCAGCACGTCGGGAAAGCTGCTTAACTCAAACTCGGCGGGGGTGATCAGGTAAAGCTGCGGCTGTTCGGGCGTGTCCATGGGCGGGGTCCTTCGGAAGTCTGCGCAGAGCAGTAGCGCAAGCGTTGGGAAATGAAAACTTTAATGCCTTCGGCGAGGATATTTTTGGCCAAGAGAAAGCGCGCGCGGTTGCGAGCAGGCGGGGGGCGACGTATGAGGCCTTTATGAGCGAGCCTGTTGAACAACCGCAGATCCCGGCCTTTGTGCTGGTGCGCCCGCAGATGGGCGAAAACATCGGTGCTGCTGCGCGCGCGATGTGGAATTTTGGCCTCGACAGGATGCGCATTGTTGCCCCCCGCGATGGCTGGCCCAACCAGAATGCCGTGGCCATGGCCAGCGGTGCCGGGCGGTTGCTGGACGAGGCCCGGGTGAGTGAGGATCTGGCCACATCTATTGGTGACTGTGCGTTTGTTTTTGCAACGACGGCGCGGGCGCGGGATCTGACCAAACCGATCTTCAGCCCGGAAGAAGCGATGCGCCTTGCGTCGGAGAAAGTCGCACAAGGTCAACGGGTTGCCGTACTTTTCGGGCCGGAGCGTGCCGGGCTGGAGAACGAGGATATCGCGCGAGCGAATGCCATCATCTCCGTACCGGTCAATCCGCAGTTTGCCTCTCTGAACCTCGCGCAATGTGTGCTGCTGGTAGGGTACGAATGGATGCGTGCCGTCGGCGATGTAACGCATCAGACCACGGAAATGGCGGGGACGGAGTGGGCCGAGGCCATCGAGGTTGAGCATCTTGCCAATCATTATCAGGATCGGCTGGAAGAGGCCGGGTTCTTCTTTCCTGATCACAAGGCCCAGTCGATGCGGACGAACCTGCGCAACATGTGGAGCCGGATGCCTTTGACCCGTGCGGATGTGCAAATGATGCACGGCATGATGCGGCAATTGATCCGCTGGAAAACGCGCGACGACTAGACGCGCTGGACCTGCCCGGCCACAGGTTCTAGGTATGCAGCGCGAAGGATGACAAGGACGCAGACATGAGCAGCAAGCGCAAGCTCTTTGAAGAGGTAGACAGTGCCGATGCGGCCCGGCCGGTCACGCGGCCGGGACTGATCGATCAGGGCCATGGCGGTGCGCGCGGGGCTATTCGCGTCTGGCTGATGATGCTCTTTGCGCTGGTGTTTATCATGATTGCCGTGGGCGGGTTGACCCGGTTGACCGACAGCGGGCTCAGCATCACCGAATGGCGCCCGATCACCGGGGCGCTGCCGCCGATGTCGGTCGCGGAATGGGAGGCTGAGTTCGCCAAATATCAAGCCATCGACGAATTCCGCATCCAGAACCAATGGATGCAACTGGATGATTTCAAAGTCATTTACTGGTGGGAATGGGGGCATCGTCAGCTTGGGCGCGTGATCGGTGTGGTTTGGGCTTTGGGCTTCGGCTGGTTCGCGATCCGGCGTCAGATCCCCACGGGCTGGACCCCGAAACTGCTCTGGCTGGGCGCGCTTGGCGGCGCGCAGGGGGCCATTGGCTGGTGGATGGTGTCATCGGGCGTGACACAAGGTGAAGGCACCACGGATGTGGCCAGCTACCGTCTGGCGACGCACCTTGGCCTGGCCTTCGTGATCCTGGGGTTCATTGCCTGGTATGTGATGGAATTGGGGCGCAGCGCCCGGGACCTCATGCAAGCGCGGCGCGCGAAAGAAGCAAAGCAGTGGGGCCTGTCCACGGGGCTCTTGCACTTCGCCTTTCTGCAAATTCTCATCGGTGCGCTGGTCGCGGGCATCGATGCCGGGCGCAGCTACACCGACTGGCCGTTGATGGGCGGGCAGATCCTACCTGCAAGCGCCTTCACCCTTGAGCCTCTTTGGCGCAACTTCTTTGAAAGTCCGGGGCTGGTGCAATTCATTCACCGGGTCACCGGGTATCTGTTGGCGGCTTTTGCCGTGGTGGTCTGGCTGCGGGGGCGCAAGTCGTCACATGCAAACACGCGGTTTGCCTTTAACGCTGTGCTTGCGGCGATGGCCCTGCAAATCGTCATCGGCATCGCGACCGTCCTTTATGGCGCACCGGCGCACATCGCCTTGGTCCACCAGCTGATGGCCGTCATCCTGTGGGTCCTGATCCTGCGGGCGCGCTTCCTGAGCGGCTATCCCATTGCCACATCCCTGAGAGGACCTTCCATATGACTGCCTACGAAAATCTGATGGCCTTTGCCCGCGAAACCCAGGCGCTGTCGCTGATCGCCGGGCGTCTGGAATGGGATCAGGAAACGATGATGCCGCGCGGTGCGGCCCCGCAGCGGGGGGAAGAATGCGCGGCGATCGCCAGCGTCCTGCACGCGCGCCGGATCGACCCCAAGGTTGCGGATTGGCTGAACGCGCTGGAAACCGAAGAGCTGGACGGCGTGGCCAAAGCGCAATTGCGTCACATCAGGCGCAGTCATGACCGCGCCAGCAAAGTGCCGGCAGCTTTGGCCGCGACAATCGCCCGCGTCACATCACAAGCGCAAGGCACTTGGGCGGAGGCGCGCGCGGCGGATGATTTTGCGGCCTTCGCGCCAACGCTTGAGGAGGTGATCAAGCTTAAACGCGAAGAGGGGCAGGCGCTGGCCAATGGCGGTGACATCTATGATGCCATGCTGGCCGATTATGAGCCCGGGACCACGGGCGCGCAGTTGGAGGCGATGTTCGGCGCGTTGCGCCCGGAGCTTTCTGTACTGCGGGCGGCGGTTCTGGCGGCGGAGGCCCCGGCGCAACTGACCGGCACCTTCGATGAAGCGGCGCAGATGAAACTGACACGCAAGCTGGCCAAGGCTTTCGGCTACGACATGACACATGGGCGCGTCGACAAGGCCGTGCATCCGTTCAGTTCGGGGTCTGGCCTTGATGTGCGCATCACCACCCGGACCAACCCCGAAGATCCGTTCAACTGTTTTTACTCGACAATTCATGAGGTTGGCCATGCCGCCTATGAGCAGAACATTCATCGCGATTATCTGCTGACGCCGCTGGGCGAGGGGGTGTCAATGGGCGTGCACGAAAGCCAAAGCCGCATCTACGAAAACCAGATCGGGCGCAGCCGCGCCTTTACCGGGTGGCTTTATGGGGAGATGCGTGATGCCTTTGGCGATTTCGGCATCGCCGATGAAGACGCGTTTTATGCCAGCGTAAACCGTGTGTCGGATGGCTATATCCGCACCGAAGCGGATGAGCTGCAGTACAACCTGCATGTTCTGCTGCGTTTTGATCTGGAGCGTGCGTTGATGTCGGGGGACTTGCAGGTCAGTGATCTTGAAGCCGCCTGGAACGACCGCTTTGCGGCGGACTTCGGATTTGCTGTCGACAAGCCCTCAAACGGTGTGCTGCAGGATGTGCATTGGTCTGTTGGTCTCTTTGGCTATTTCCCGACATATAGTCTTGGCAATGTCTACGCCGGTTGCCTGCATGAAGCGATGCGCGCGGCGCTGCCAAATCTGGATGGGCAGCTGGCGCAGGGCGATACGTCTGGAGCCACGACCTGGCTGCGGGAAAACGTGCAGACCCACGGAGGGCTCTATGAGCCCCGGGAAGTCATTGCCAATGCGCGCGGGGCTGAGCCTTCCGAGGCACCACTGCTGGCCTATCTGAAGGAAAAATTCACCGGCATTTACGGTCTTTGAACGTCAGAGAAGCGCCATGCGCTCCGCCCGCTCCATATCCGGGTAGGGGCGGTAGAGCGCGAACTCAGCTGTCGCGATCAGATCGTTCACAGCGCGATGCTTTTCCGCGACATCGTCGTCATGCGCACCGGTCAACCGGAAGGCGTCATCCAGTTGCGCCAGACCATCCACTTCGATCTCCAGCATGAAATCACGATAGCAGTCTGCGGCCAGGTTAAGTTTGCGCCGCATCAGGCGCCACTCACCGATCACCCCGGCGGTGCTCAGATGCCCCAGCCACTCATCCAGCGCCTTGGCAAAGAGCAGGGCCTTTGCATCGTCTTTCAACGTGATCATGCAGCAATAGATATTCATCCGGTCACCTCGCACAGCTTTATGCGCAATGGTGCCGTCAAACTGTTGAAAAGCGGTTAAGCCTCGTCTTCTGTACCAGTTTCGGCATCGCCCTGATCGGCGATCCAGGCCACGCTGACGACCTCTTCGCCCTTGCCTGTGTCGAAGACTTTGACACCGCCCGCGGATCTGGAGCGGAAGGAAATGCCATCGACAGGCACCCGGATCGACTGGCCCTTGGAGGTGGCCAGCATGATCTGATCGTCCATCTCGACGGGGAAGCTGGCGACGAGCTGACCGCCGCGCATCGCCTTGTCCATGGCCTGCACGCCCATGCCCCCGCGTCCGCGCACAGGATAGTCATGGCTGGAACTGAGCTTGCCCGACCCGCTCGCCGTCAGCGTCAGGATCAGGTTTTCCGCCGCGGACATCTCGGCATAGCGCTCGGGGCTGATCGTGGCGTTGGCACTGGCTTCGTCTTCATCCGCCGCCGCGCTGTCCGCATCATCGGCCAGCCCGGCCATGGCCCGGCGCATTTTGAGATAGGCAGCGCGTTCGTCGGAGGTGGCATCAAAGTGGCGGATGATGGACATGGACACGACCTTGTCCTGACCGGTCAGCTTGACGCCCCGTACGCCCACCGAACTGCGCGAATTGAACACGCGTACATCCGTCGAGGGGAAGCGGATCGCCCGGCCAGAGGCGGTGACCAGCATCACATCCTCATCCGGCGAGGCGATGCGCGCGTTAATGAGGGTGGTGTTGGCGTGTTCCTCTTCGAACTTCATCGCGATCTTGCCGTTGGATTTCACATTGGTGAAATCGCTGAGCGCATTGCGGCGGACCGTGCCTGCGGAGGTCGCGAACACGATCTGCAACTCGGACCAATCTTCCTCGTCGCGGTCAATCGGTAGGATCGCGGCAATCGACACACCGGGTGGAATCGGCAGGATATTCACAATCGCTTTGCCCTTCGACGTGCGACCGCCTTGCGGCAAGCGCCAGGTCTTGAGCTTGTAGGCCATCCCGTCTGTGGTGAAGAACAACAGCTGCGTATGCGTGTTCGCCACGAAGAGCGTGGTGACCACGTCCTCTTCCTTGGTCTGCATGCCCGCCAGACCCTTGCCACCGCGGCGCTGGCTGCGGAAATCGGCCAGAGGCGTGCGCTTGATGTAGCCGCCGGAGGTCACGGTCACGACCATATCTTCGCGCGCGATCAGATCTTCGTCGGCCATGTCACCGGACCAGTCGACAATCTCCGTCCGGCGCGGCACGGCGAAAAGCTCGCGCACTTCGCGCAGCTCATCCGCGATGATGCCCATGATCCGGTCGCGCGAGCCCAGAATTTCGAGGTATTCCTTGATCTTACCGGCCAGCTCTTCCAGTTCGTCGGTGACCTCCTTGACGCCGATCTGCGTGAGACGCTGCAGACGCAGCTCCAGAATGGCGCGCGCCTGCGCCTCGGAGAGGTTATAGGTGCCGTCGTCATTGGCGGTGTGGGTCGGATCGTCAATGAGCGCGATGTAATCAAGGATCTGCGCGGCGGGCCAGCGCCGGGTCATCAGCTTCTCGCGTGCTTCGGCGGCGTCGGCGGAAGCGCGGATGGTCGCCACCACCTCGTCGATATTGGTCACGGCGACGGCCAGACCACAGAGGATATGACTGCGTTCCCGCGCTTTGCGCAAGAGATACGCGGTGCGCCGGGCCACGACATCCTCGCGGAAGTCGATGAAATAGGTGAGGAACTTGCGCAGGGTCAGCTGTTCCGGCCGCCCGCCGTTCAGCGCCAGCATGTTGCAGCCGAAATAGGTCTGCATCGGCGTGAAACGATAGAGCTGGTTCAAAACCACCTCCGCCGTGGCATCGCGTTTCAACTCGACCACAACCCGCACGCCATTGCGATCGGATTCGTCCTGAACATGGGCGATGCCCTCGATCTTCTTGTCGCGCACCTGTTCCGCGATCTTTTCGATCATGGTGGACTTGTTGACCTGATAGGGGATCTCGTCCACGACGATGGCCCAACGGTCCTTGCGCAGCTCTTCGATACGCGTTTTTGCCCGAACGATGACCGATCCGCGGCCCTCAAGGTACGCTTTGCGCGCGCCGGACCGGCCCAGCATGATGCCGCCGGTGGGGAAATCGGGGCCCGGGACGTATTCAATGAGTTGTTCGGAGGTCAGATCGGGCTCTTCGATCAGCGCCAGCGTGGCATCGACCACCTCACCGAGGTTGTGCGGCGGGATGTTGGTCGCCATCCCCACGGCGATGCCGCCCGCGCCATTGACGAGCATATTGGGAAAGCGGGCAGGGAGCACGGTCGGCTCCTGCTGCTTGCCGTCATAATTGTCCTGAAAATCGACCGTATCCTTGTCGATATCCGCCAGCAGGTAGGCGGCGGGCTTGTCCATGCGCACTTCGGTGTAGCGCATCGCGGCAGGGTTATCGCCGTCCATCGAGCCGAAGTTGCCCTGACCATCCAGCAACGGCAGCGACATGGAGAAATCCTGCGCCATCCGCACCAGCGCATCGTAGATCGCGCTGTCCCCGTGCGGATGGTATTGACCCATCACATCCCCCACAGGCCGCGCGGATTTGCGGTACGCCTTGTCGTGGCTGTTGCCGGTTTCATGCATCGCAAAGAGGATCCGGCGGTGCACCGGCTTCAATCCGTCGCGCAGATCCGGGATTGCACGGCTGACAATGACCGACATCGCATAATCGAGGTAGGATGTGCGCATCTCATGCTCGATGCTGACAGACGGACCATCGTAAGCGGGCCGCTCTGGCGTCATTTCATCATCATTTTCAGGGGGTTGTGGTGTGTCGCTCACGTATGCTGCCCATCTTTGCCGCAGGGTCTATATCTTGTGGATTAACCTTATCAGAGGGGACATATAAGGTGCAATCCCTCAGTTTGCGCGCAGTTGGCAGCCGCAAGCATAAAGTGCTAGTACATTGTTTTCATTGAAAAGTAATTTGTTCGTGGCATTCTGGTGAAATGTAGCAGTCAAGAGGACGAGAAATGCCCCTATCTGAGACCGAACTGATGTTGAAAGGGTACGGCCTGACCACGGCGGAATTCTTCTATCATATGCCCGATTATACGCATGTGCTGAATACCTTTGTCTGGCAGGAATATGACATCGCACCGGACCATCCCAAACTGTTTAAATTCGTCGAATTCTGGCAGTCAGAGATCGAAGGGCCGTTGCATTCAGTGCGCTTTACCCACCGCAAGATGATCGGTGCGGGTGAGTGGCGCAATGTCACCGGCGAGTTTACCCTGCACTAAACCGTTCAGGCGGAGCAGCTTGCACCGCCCAGCACGCAGAACTTTGCGCAATGCGGATGGTTCAGCGCCACATCCCCTTCGGCCGCTTCCAGGGTTGCGCCCAGCTCGAATTCTGGCGAATAGGGCAACAAGGTACAGGCCAGCACAACAGGCCGCGCATCGCCTTTGCGTTTGACCACCATGCGGGACGACGCGCACATCAGCGCATCGGGGGATTTGTTCAGGATGCTCCAGCAGGAAGTTGTGATCTCCGGCACCTCGACCGTTTCGTCCATTTCCGGGAACAGCACGGTCATGGCAGGATCCTGCGCGTCGATGTCAAAGCCGTGACGGGCATAAAAAGCGGCGTAGCCTGCGCGGCTTTCCGCCTCGCCGTGGGCCATGATGGAGCGCCCGGCCACGGCCATCCGGAAACCATTGTCCCGCAGCCACTTCATGCCGGTCAACGTTTTATCAAACGCGCCCATGCCACGCTCTGCGTCATGCAGGCCGGCGTCGTAGTGATCCACTGAGATCCGGAGGGTCAATTTGCCGGGAAACGCCTTGTTCAGCGCCACCAGACCGTCCTGCATGGCGCGCCGCATCATCGGACGCATGGCATTGGTCAGGATCAGGACGTCATAGCCACGCTCCAGCGAAACCCGCGTGATTTCAATCATTTCGGGGTTCATGAACGGCTCACCGCCGGTAAAGGCAATTTCCGTGACGGGCCAATTGCGGTCCTCGATCTGGTTCAGATAGTCGGTGACCTCCGCCGCAGAGATATAGACCAGCTTGTCGTTGGTGGGGCTGCTCTCGATATAGCAGTTGACGCAGGCGATGTTGCACAATGTGCCGGTGTTGAACCAAAGTGTCTTGGGCGCGGAGAGGCTGACGGTCGCGCGTTTTTCGCCCTTTGCAGTCCATTCAGGGTCGATGAACTTGCCTGCGTTGGCCGGTGCCAGATCTTTCATGAAGTACGTCGCCCTTCGTCTCTTATTGCCGTGAATGTGTGCTAGGGGATACATAAAGGCAAGAAAACCGCTTTTCGCTGGTGAGCACGCTCTTGTGATCGGGTGTAAATCAGGGCATGTTTGCGCTAACAAAAACTGCGGCCGAGGGACGCCGCACAGCAGGATGATTTCACATGGTATCGCGCGTAATTCCGGTCGATCCTTTCGACCTTGTGATTTTTGGCGGCACGGGAGATCTGGCGCGACGGAAAATTTTGCCCGGTCTGTTTCGGCGGTTTTGCGCGGGTCAGATGCCGCAAGAGGCGCGGGTGATTGGAGCTGCCCGGGCGGAGATGGATGACGCAGGCTACCGCGATCTGATCGCTGAGGCGATCGGCGAATTCAGCGATGGGCATAAGGTGGACGCCAAAAATCTGTCTGCGTTTCTGGAAAAGCTCTCATATGTGGCCATCGACGCGCGCGGGGAAAACGGCTGGCGCGATCTGGCAGCGCAGATGCGGCATAAGGTCGTGCGCGCGTTCTACTTTTCCGTCGGCCCCAGCCTTTTTGGCGATCTGGCGGAGCGGCTCAACAATCATGGGCTGACAGATCACGACAGCCGTATTGTGGTTGAAAAGCCCTTTGGCCGCGATCTGACCACGGCACGGCAACTCAACAGCGACTTGGCAGCGTTTTTCGACGAGGGGCAGATTTACCGGATCGATCACTACCTGGGCAAGGAAACGGTGCAGAACCTGATGGCGGTGCGCTTCGGCAACATGTTGTTTGAACCCCTCTGGAACAGCCAGTTTGTTGATCACATCCAGATTACGGTTGCTGAAACCGTGGGCGTCGGTGGGCGTGGCGAGTATTACGACAAATCGGGCGCGATGCGGGATATGGTGCAAAACCACCTGATGCAGCTTTTGTGCCTGATCGCGATGGAACCGCCGGCGCGATTCGACCCCGATGCGGTCCGCGACGAGAAGCTGAAAGTGATCCGGGCCCTGGAACCTGTGGAGCCGCATCACATCGTGCGCGGTCAGTATGGGGCGGATCCGGAGGACCCCGAGGAGCATCCGGACTACCGCACGGCGGTGGAAAATCCAAAGTCAAAGACCGAAAGCTTCATCGCGATGAAGTGTCATATCGCCAACTGGCGGTGGGCGGGCACACCATTTTATCTGCGCACGGGCAAACGCCTTTGCGCGCGCTCCTCCGAGATTTCGATTGTTTTCAAGGACACGCCGCACTCGATCTTTGGCGAGGAGGCGGGGCGGCACCGCAATGTGCTCTCCATCCGGTTACAGCCGAACGAGGGGATCAAGCTGGGCGTGACCATCAAGGAACCGGGGCCCGGTGGCATGCGCCTGATGGATGTCCCGCTGGACATGACCTTTGCCGATGCGCTGGGACCCGATGGGGCCGAAAACGTCGACGCCTATGAACGCCTTATCATGGATGTGATCCGGGGCAATCAGACCCTCTTCATGCGCGGTGATGAGGTCGAAGCCGCCTGGGCCTGGACCGATCCGATCATTGATGGATGGACAAACCGCAACGATGTGCCCAAACCTTACGATAGTCACAGTGCAGGCCCGGATGCATCACTACAGCTGATGCGTCGGGATGATCGGGAATGGCGGGAGGTAACCCCATGAATTTCATAGAGAATGCAGACCGTGATATGGCGGTGATGAACGTGGCACACGCGCTGACCAGCGATTTGCGCAAATGCCTTTTGCAGCATGAATTTGCCAGTTTTGCCGTGCCGGGCGGCACCACGCCGGGCCCGATTTTCGACGCGATGAGCTCGGTGGAGATCGATTGGGACCGGGTGCATGTGATGCTGACGGATGAGCGCTGGGTGCCAGAGGCGCATGCCAGATCGAACGCAGCACTGGTGAAATCACGCCTGCTCACCGGGCACGCGGCACAGGCAAAGTTCATTTCCTATTACCGCGATGGCATGAGTGCCGCGGAGGCTGCGCCTGAGATCTCCGCGGCACTTGCTGACCAGGTGCCGATTTCCCTGCTGCTGCTTGGCATGGGCGAAGACATGCACACCGCCTCGCTCTTTCCCAACGCGCCGGGCCTTGAGGCGGCGATGGCGCGCAATGCGCCTCTCATCTGCGCGCTGGCGCCTGACAGCCAGCCCGAGGCGCGGGTGACGCTGAGCGCGCAGGCGCTGGATGGGGCGATGGACAAGCATCTGGTGATTTTCGGCGATGAAAAGCGTGCCGCCTTTGAGCGGGCGATGACCCTGCCAGCGTTGGACGCACCCATTGGCGCGGTGATCAAGGGGGGGACGGTGCATTGGGCCGCTTGACCGATCACTGGGCCGCGTTGAATGCGCGTTATGACGCCACCAAGACGCGGCCGATCCTGTCGCTCTTCGAGGTGCCGGACCGGGCGGCTGATTTCAGTGCGCAGACCGGCGACATGCTCTTTGACTATTCGAAAACCAACATTGACACCGACATCCGCGATGCCCTGATGGCTCTGGTGGACGCGGCGGGCGTGGCAGCAAAGCGCGACGCGATGTTCTCTGGTGAGGCGATCAATGATACCGAAGGGCGCGCTGTCCTGCACACCGCCCTGCGCAATCTGGACGGCGGGCCGGTGCTGGTGGACGGGCAGGACGTGATGCCCGGGGTGCACGCAACCCTGGAGCGCATGCGGGGCTTTGCTGATCAGATCCGGAGCAGTGGCGTCACGGATGTCGTCAACATCGGCATCGGCGGGTCGGACCTGGGCCCGGCCATGGCGGTACAGGCGCTGTCGCCCTACCATGACGGGCCGCGCTGTCATTTTGTCTCCAATGTCGATGGTGCGCATATCGCCGATACGCTGCGCGAGCTGGACGCCAAAACCACGCTGGTCATCGTGGCCTCGAAAACCTTCACCACGATTGAGACCATGACCAACGCGCGGACCGCCAAAGCCTGGATGGCGGAGCACGGCGGCAATCCGGCGGCGCAGTTCGCAGCGCTCAGCACCGCGGAAGAGAAGACGCGGGATTTCGGCATCCCTGCGGATCGTGTCTTTGGTTTTGAGGATTGGGTCGGGGGGCGGTATTCCATGTGGGGGCCCATTGGCTTGTCGCTGATGATCGCGATTGGGCCCAAGGGGTTTGATGCCTTTCTGCGCGGCGGGCAGGCGATGGACCGGCACTTTCGGGCCGCGGCATGGTCGGAAAACCTGCCGGTGCTGCTGGCGCTGGTGGGTATCTGGCACGCCCAGGTCTGTGGTTATGCGAGCCGCGCGGTTCTGCCTTATGATCAACGCCTGACGCGTCTGCCCGATTATTTTCAGCAGCTCGAAATGGAATCCAATGGCAAGGGCGTGCAGATGGACGGCTCGGATGTCGAGGTGTCCAGCGGCCCGATTGTCTGGGGTGCGGCGGGCACCAATGGCCAGCATGCATTCTACCAGTTGATCCATCAGGGTACGCGTGTGGTGCCCTGTGAATTCATGATCGCGGCGGAGGGGCATGAGGCCGATCTGGCGCATCACCATCAATTGCTGATCGCGAACTGCCTGGCGCAATCGGAAGCCTTGATGCGCGGGCGCAGCCTGGAAGAGGCGCGCGCGAAAATGGCGGCCACCGGGTTAACCGGCGATGAACTGGAAAGACAGGCGCGGCATCGGGTCTTCACCGGCAATCGCCCCTCCGTGACGCTGGCGTATCCCTTGCTGGACCCATTTGTTCTGGGGCAGATCGTGGCGCTCTATGAGCATCGCGTGTTTGTAGAAGGGGTCATTCTCGGCATCAATTCCTACGATCAATGGGGGGTTGAACTGGGTAAGGAACTGGCAACCTCGCTGCAGCCGGTCATCGACGGGCAGGCGGGTACAGAGGGCAAGGATGGCTCCACTGCTGCGTTGGTGGATTTCATTCATCGGCATCAGGCGTAAGATTTGGAACAGACGGTCTGCCCCCGCTTTCAAACGTCGCGGGTGGCGCCGTCCACAGCCTCGAACCGCTTGCGTACCGACGCGGGGATCTCGTAGCGCCCGGTACCATCCGGGTTCAGCAGCACCAGCACACAGTCGAATGTCGCCCGCAGCGTGCCACCCGACCACAGCATTTGCGCCAGCGAAAAGGATGTGGTCCGAAACCCCGTGCAGCCGCAGGTGACGACATAATCCTCGTCCATCCGCATTTCCTGCCGGTAATGGATCTGGCCGGAGCGGATCACGATCCGCGGGTCGGTGCCCGCGCCCATATAGCGCGACAGCCCCCAATCCTGCGTGTATTTGATGCGCAGCCGCTCAAACCAATGCATGTAAACGGCGTTGTTGACGTGGTTGAGCACATCGAGTTCGGAAAAACGCACCTTATCCGCCATGGCCAGCGGCGCCGGGGGCGTGATGCCAAGCTTGGATTGGTCTTCGGGTGAGAGCGGCGTGTGGTAGAGCAGGGTCATACAGTGCCCCTAAGCCCTGTCGCGATGTTTGCCAAGACTTGTCAGCGCAGGGTTGCGGGTGCACGATGCCCTCAAGGGTCGCAAAACGCCGATGGCGCAAAAGACGACCCGGACCTAACGGGAGACGACCATGCTTGGCCAGATGATGACCGCGCCGCTACTGATTTCTTCACTCATTGATCATGCGGCGCGCTACCATCGCGACACCGATGTGATTTCCGTCAATACCGGTGGTGGTGAAGAGCATACGACCTGGGGGCAGGTGGGGCGTAATTCCAGGCAGTTGGCGTCAGCGCTGACCCATCTGGGGCTGGCCCCGCAAACCCGCTGCGCCACCATCGCGTGGAACAACCGCCGCCATCTGGAGATCTATTTCGGCGTGTCGGGGGGTGGCTTTGTCTGCCATACGATCAACCCGCGGCTGTTCCCGGAGCAACTCGTCTACATCATCAACCACGCCGAGGATGAAGTACTGTTTATCGACAGCACCTTTGTGCCGCTGGTCGCCGCGATCCGCGATAAGCTGAGCAGCTTGAAACACATCGTGTTGCTCGAAGCCGAGGTCGGTGAGGCCGCGCGCATCTTGCCCGGGATCATCGCCTATGATGATCTGCTGACGCAGGGCGATGCGGGCTACCTCTGGCCGCAGTTCGATGAGTTTACCGCCTCAAGTCTCTGCTATACCTCCGGCACCACGGGCAACCCCAAGGGGGTGCTGTTTTCACATCGCTCGACCGTGCTGCACAGTTTCGCCTGCAATCTGGCTGACAGCATCGGGTTTTCGGCCATGGATGTCGTGCTGCCCGTGGTGCCGATGTTCCACGTCAATGCCTGGGGCTCGCCCTATGCCTGTGCCATGGTCGGCGCACGGGTGGTCTTGCCCGGACCGGGCTTGGACGGGCCGTCGCTTGTGGGCCTGATCGATCACCATAAAATCAACGTGGCCCTGGGGGTGCCGACCATCTGGCTGGGGCTGCTGGGCGAGGCGGAAAAGGCAGGTAGCACGCTGGAAAGCCTGCAGAAAACCGTTGTGGGGGGCTCTGCCTGCCCGCCCTCCATGATCGCGGCCTTCCGCGAGCGTTACGGCGTGGAAACGATCCATGCCTGGGGGATGACAGAGATGTCGCCCATCGGGTCGGTCAATCAGCCACTGGCCAAACACATGGACCTTGAGCTGGACGCTCTGCACCGTCTGCGCGAAAATCAGGGCCGTCCGCCCTGGGGCGTGGAGCTGGCGATTGTCGATGATGCGGGCAATCCGCTGCCGCATGACGGTGAGACCCAAGGTGAGTTGGTGGTGCGCGGCCAGTTTATTCTGGACGCCTATTTCCGCTCCACACGCGAAGAAACCCTGCAGGAGGGGTGGTTCAACACCGGCGATGTCGCGACCCTTGATCCCGATGGCTATTTGTCGATCCGTGACCGGTCCAAGGACATCATTAAATCGGGAGGCGAATGGATCAGTTCGGTCGAGTTGGAAAACATCGCCATCGCCCATCCGCAACTGGCGGATGCGGCTGTGATCGGGGCGCGGCACGAAAAATGGGATGAGCGCCCGGTGCTGGTCGCGGTCAAATCCGAGGGTCAGGAGCCTGAGGTCGCGGAGATACTTTCAATCTACGAGGGCAAGATCGCCAAGTGGCAGATCCCGGATACGGTTGTCTTTACCGATGTTCTGCCCCGCAATGCCACGGGCAAGGTTTTGAAGCGTGACCTGCGGGACACGTTTGGAAACGTATTGATGCAGTAAGTCAGATTTAACCCCTGTCTGGCAAAATTGGCGTAGAAGTATCTCAACCACAGATTTAATCGCCAACCAGAGTGCGCCTTTTACGTGTTGCGCTTGATCCGACCGGGAGACATTCCATGAAACTGACAGCCCTCATTCTTGCGGCAGCATTGCCGACCACTGCACTGGCAGGGCCGGATCGGCTGTCCATTCTGCTGGGATCAGAGCATTTCAATGCGTCGGAGGATTTCCGGGAGTTCAACCCCGGCGTTTTCCTGACGTGGGAGCAGGAGACCTTCGATTACAGCGTTGGCCTGTTTCAGAACAGCTATTCCAATGTCTCCGCGCTGGTCTCGATCGGGTATGACGTGGAACTGGCAGATGAATTCGAAGTGGGTATTTTTGGTGCTCTGGCGCTCTACCCCGGCGAAGGGGACCGTTTCAGCCACGCCATTGGCGATGTGGTGCCGCTGCTGGGTCTGCAGGCGCGGTATCGCAACTTCTTCACCCAATTGATCCCAGCGGACGGCGATTCCGCAGATGGTGTGCTGACCTTTGGTGTGACCTTCGCACTCAACTGATCGGAATGGGCTGGAGCGGGTAACGAGAATCGAACTCGTAACTTAAGCTTGGGAAGCTCGCGTGATACCTTTTCACCATACCCGCGCTCTGACGGCTCAGATATTGCTTTCGATCTGGAGCGTCAAGGGGCGTGCTCAGGCTGCTGGACGGCGGGCCTGAAAGTAGTTGATTTCGGCCGGGACCCGCAGGCCCTCCGCCGTTTCATAGGCTGCAAAAGCAGCTTGAACATGATCGGCAATCGCGGCGCTGTCGGCGGCATTCCCCTGAAAATAGTCAACTGTTCGCGCAGCGGGACCAACACTTGTCGCCATGCGCGCCACTTCTGCAGGGGTGCCGGGTGGCGTCAGGTGGAGACTGGCGACCTCCGCCTTGATCTCATTAAAACCCGCCTCTGACAGAATCTGTGTGACACGGTCCACGTCCCGAAAGGCAAAGGGGCCCGGCGCATCAGGGTCTACCGCGGGTGGGGCGCCGAGCCGCGCCTTCGCCGCCTGCGCTGCGGTGGTGAACCAGGGATTGTTTGGAATCTGGCCCCAGGAGGCAAACGTCACAGGCGCCCCCGGTTTCAGCCCCTTGATCAGATTGGAAAAAGCCAACACCGGATCGGCAAAGAACATCACGCCAAAACGCGAAATCAAATGGTCAAAAGACGCAGGCTGAAAATCATGCTCTGCGGCGTCTGCGACCTCAAAGACCACATTTGATACGCCCGCGGCACGTTTCTCTGCGTGGGCCAGCATCGTGGGCGAAATATCCGCGCCGAACAAAGATCCGGTGTCGCCGATCATTTCGGCGGCTTGCAGCGTGCTGGCGCCGGTGCCACAGCCAATGTCTAGGATGCGGGCGCCGGGCCGCAGGTCTGCCCGCGCAAAGACGCCGTCCAGAACCGGTTGCATGAACGTATCCAGCATTTCCTGTTGCTCGACCCATTTTTGCCCCGCTGAATGGGTCCAGAATTCCGCCTGATCGGCGTTCGCAGAGGTCACGCGCGCCGCCTTCTGCGCCGTCCGCCGCCCGCACCATCATCCGCGCCACCGCCGCCGGTGTTGAAGGTAGCCTCCGGCAGGGTCACGATGGAATTGAGAATGGGGAAGGGCTCCACCGCATTGGGAATGGCCGAAGCATTCACGAAATGCTCCTGAAACCGGGGCTCGATGGCGGTTTCGACCTTGTGGATGGCGCCGACGGTGGCTTCGATCTCGGCGCGCGCGCCGGTATTGAGCAGGGCGATCCGTGCACCGGTGCCCGCGGCGTTGCCTGCCGAGGTGACCTTGTCCAGCGGTGCGTCCGGGATCATGCCCAGCACCATCGCATGTTTGGTCGAGATATGCGCCCCAAAGGCCCCGGCGAGCACCACCCGGTCCACCTTGTCGACGCCGAATTTATCCATCAGCAGCCGTGCGCCTGAATAGAGCGCCGCCTTGGCCATCTGTATCTCGCGGATGTCGCGGTTGGTGATGGTGATCAACGGACCACCCGACGCCGTGCCGTCATAGACCCGGTAGGAATAGGTGCGCCCGTCCAGAAATACGCGGTCCGACCCGGTCTGTTCCGGTGAGCCGATCAATCCCGGTGCATCCACGATGCCATGGATACGCATCTCGGCCACCATCTCGATGATGCCGGATCCGCAGATGCCGGTCACACCGGTGGTCGCGATCATCTCGTCAAAGCCGTCTTCATCCGACCACAGATCCGAGCCGATGACCTTGAAACGCGGGGCCTTGGTGGCGGGGTCAATCTCCACGCGTTCGATGGCCCCCGGCGCGGCGCGCTGGCCGGAGCTGATCTGCGCGCCCTCAAAGGCGGGGCCGGTGGGTGAGGAGCAGGCCAATACCTTGTCCTTGTTGCCCAGCAGAATCTCCGCGTTGGTGCCCACATCCACGACCAGCACCAGATCATCGGATTTGTCCGGGGCTTCGGAGAGGGCCACGGCGGCAGCATCGGCACCCACATGGCCAGCAATACAGGGCAGTAGGTAGATACGCGCGGAAGGGTGGATGTTCAGTTCCAGATCATCCGCCCGCAGGCGCAGCGCGTTGTTGGTGGCCAGCGCAAAGGGGGCCTGGCCCAGCTCGAAGGGATCAATGCCCAAAAGCAGATGATGCATCACCGGGTTGCAGACAAAAACCGCATCGACGATCAGTTCCTTGTCGATCGCTGCTTCGGTGGCGATCTGGGTGAAAAGCCCGCACATGCCTTCGCGCACCGCATGGGTCATTTCTTCGGCCCCCTTGGCGTTCATCATCGAATAGGAGACGCGGCTCATCAGGTCTTCGCCAAAGCGGATCTGCGGGTTCATCACGCCCGAGGAGGCCAGCACCTCGCCGGTTTGCAGATCGCAGAGATGTGCGGCGATGGTGGTGGAGCCCAGATCGACCGCCAGCCCGTAAACCGTGCCATCGTAGTAGCCGGGCCAGATGTTCATGATGCGCGGGCGGTTTTCGCGGTCGCCCAGATGCACCGCCACGGTGACCTTCCAGTCGCCTTTGCGCAGAATGGGTTGCATTGATTGCAGGATATGCAGATCGGCGGTGACGTGCTCCAGCTCCCATTGGCTTTCAAGCGCATCGCGCAGCCGTTCGAGATCGCCTGAGGGGTCGTGCATGTCGGGCTCTGCGACCTCGACGTAATAGAGCTTGGTGGAGGGGTCGAGCACGATCTCGCGCGCCTCTGCGCGTTTGCGCACCACCTGTTTATGCACCTGGCTTTCGGGGGGCACGTCGATCACCACATCGCCCTGTACCGTGGCCTGGCAGCCCAAGCGGCGGCCTGCTTTCAGACCGCGTTTGTCCTGGTAGCGCTGTTCCACCTTGTTCCATTCCGACAGCGCCGTGTCGTGCACGGTGACGCCATGTTTGGAAAATTCGCCATAGCTTGGGGTGATCTGGCACTTGGAACAGATGCCGCGCCCGCCGCAGACGGAATCAAGATCGACGCCCAGCTGGCGCGCCGCCGTCAGGATCGGGGTTCCCGCCGGGAAACGGCCGCGTTTGCCCGAGGGGGTAAAGACGACGAGGGGGTCGTTGCTCATGAGTATCGGTTACCTGTCATTATCTACCTAAAGAATAGCGCGGGCAGAGCAGCGAAATCGCCCTCCCGCGTCACTTAATACGCTTCTGGCGGCATTACCCGCCTGAAATTGTCATATTGATTATGAAGTCCGGTTGAACCTGGCTTTCTGTCAGCCTCAATATCGCTCTTTTCTGCTGTCTGCGGCGGTAGAAGTGCCCTGCAAAAGAGGGCGTGCTGATCGGGGAAATAAGCCGCCCAGCGGATGTGCGGATTTTGCCCCTTTCCATTCTCGGCGCGGCGTGAAATAGGAAACTGCCAAATGAGACACTCCGCGAGCGAGGTTGCTATGGAGATTCGTGAGGCCCTTACCTTTGATGATGTGCTGCTGGTGCCGGGGGCATCTTCCGTCCTGCCGTCCACCGCAGACACCCGCACCCGCGTGACGCGGGCGATTTCGATGAACATTCCGCTGCTCAGTTCCGCGATGGATACGGTCACCGAAGGGCGCATGGCGATTGCCATGGCGCAGGCGGGTGGCATCGGCGTGGTGCACCGTAACCTCAGCATCGAAGAGCAGGCGCGCGAAATCCGCCGGGTGAAGCGGTTTGAGAGTGGCATTGTCTATAACCCGATCACCCTGCGGGCCGATCAGACGCTGGCAGATGCCAAAGCGTTGCAGGATCGCTACCGGGTCACCGGGTTTCCGGTGGTGGACGCGCAGGGCCGTGTCGTTGGCATCGTGACCAACCGCGATATGCGCTTTGCCAGCGATGATAACACGCCCGTATCGGTGATGATGAGTTCGGATAACCTCGCCGTTCTGCATGAACCTGCGGACCGCGAAGAGGCCATCAGCCTGATGAAGGCGCGGCGGATCGAAAAGCTGCTGATCACCGATAAAGACGGCAAGCTTACCGGGCTCCTGACGCTCAAGGACACCGAACAGGCGGTGCTGAACCCGACCGCCTGCAAGGACGCGCTGGGGCGTCTGCGTGTCGCCGCCGCCACCACCGTCGGCGACGCCGGGTTTGAACGGTCCGAGGCGCTGGTGGACGCCGGTGCCGATATGATCGTGATCGACACCGCGCATGGTCATTCCGAAGGGGTCGCAGCCGCCGTGCGCCGCGCCAAGGCGCTCTCTAACGAGGTGCAGATCGTTGCGGGCAATGTCGCGACCGGAGAGGCCACGCGGGCTTTGATCGACGCCGGTGCCGACGCGATCAAAGTGGGCATCGGACCGGGCTCGATTTGCACCACCCGCATGGTGGCGGGTGTGGGTGTGCCGCAGCTGACGGCGATCATGGATTGTGCCGCTGCGGCGGGTGATACGCCGGTCATTGCCGATGGCGGCATCAAGTTCTCCGGCGATTTCGCCAAGGCCATCGCAGCGGGCGCGTCCTGCGCCATGGTCGGCAGCATGATCGCAGGCACGGACGAATCCCCCGGCGAGGTGATCCTCTACCAGGGCCGCAGCTTCAAAAGCTATCGCGGCATGGGCAGCCTGGGCGCCATGGCCAGCGGTTCGGCGGATCGGTATTTCCAGAAAGATGCGGCCAGCGACAAGCTGGTGCCTGAGGGCATCGAGGGGCAGGTGGCCTATAAGGGCAGCGCGGGCGCAGTGATCCACCAACTGGTCGGAGGGTTGCGCGCGGCCATGGGATACACCGGGTGCGCGACCGTGGAGGAGATGCGCACTAACTGCCATTTCGTGAAGATTACCGGCGCGGGGCTGAAGGAGAGCCACGTGCATGATGTGCAGATCACCCGCGAAAGCCCGAACTATCGGGCAGGGTAACGGGATGTTTCTGGTGGCTGACCCGCGTCCGTTCCGATGACCCCTGGTGCGCGGGTCGCAGCGGCGATCGAGATCCTTGATGTGATCGCCGCAGGGGCCGCCGCCGAGCAGGCCCTGACCCGCTGGGCCGGATCGAAAGACCGCGCACCCTCGCGCGATAATCCTACGCATCTCGATGTTCCGGTGAACCTTCAGGATGCCGCAGTGTTAGCGATCATCGCGCAATTCCCCGACACAAAGCGTCGCTTTGAGTAGCGCGCTGGTTACTTAGGCCCTCAATTTTCAACGCTGACAGCTGTCTCCGCATTCCAAACGCCCTGCCGGTCATGGCTCTTTGAGCGTGCCGACAAAGACCGTCGATACTACTCATACATGTGCCGTTTGGCAGGCCAATAATTCATGATGGCTAAGGCTGACTTTCATCGTCGCGCACTACTTTCAGGTCCACAGTCAGATGCGCGGACAAGGTTGTCGGCGGTCAGCTGCGCCAATGCGGGGTTTGAAGGCTGGCGATTAAGCCATCAAGAGCGTCGAGGTCAAAGGTCTCGGCGGTATCCAACAGCTTTCCTGCAGCGGCGAGTTCGTCGCATTGAGCGATCGCCTCTCTGACAGCTTTTTTGTCTGCATCAGTCTGGTCACGCCAGCTATCCCAATCAGAAACCTCTTGCTTTGTCAGAGCCAAAAAGTCCCTTGCCAAGTTTATACGGACGAACCAAAGGCCCTTGGCGTCACCTTGCCCAAAATCCTCCAGGCGTGGGAAATCGTGGCCGAACTGCTCCCACACGTGCCAGGGGTACAAGAATTGCTCCTTCGGTAGGTCGTTCACATCAAAGGTGATCGACAGATGCTTTCGATGTTCTTCATCCAATTGGGCGTCGGCCATCTTCCACTCTTTGGTCGCAGCATCCTGATACTCACAGATCCAATGATCTTCGTAGGTTGGTGGGTGGAAATAGCGCGCGAAACCGCAACGAACACGGGCTGCAATGCCATGATGACGAAGCAGGGAGCAGGTCAACAGGGCATAGTCTCGACATGTTCCAATGGTCCGAAAAGACGTATGCCGCGCTTGCGTGAGGGGTTTCTCTCCGAAGGCATGAACACTCGTCAGTCTTTCGGAGACCGGCAAGGTCGCACGCGATGCTCGAGTAATCTCCCCTGGCGGCTCAGCATATAGATGCGCGCCAAAGTAATCGTGCAAGAGGATGCCCTGCACCGTGGAGGTGACCGCCGATACGCCGCCAGGGACGACGTCAAACGATCTGACGCATTCTTTCGGATCGCTCCATTCTCCGTGTCGAAGATAGAATTGAGACGCGTTTTGCTGGTGCATGGGGATCCTAATACGCTGCACGGCATGCTATCGCCCAGATCCCGCACTGAAAAGGAGCGTTTATATAAAGCTTGTGTCTTCACGCGCCATCAGATTGGGGGCAACACTACCTATTTTGGCGTTGGGTTGACGGTTGAGGTTCGCTCAGATCGGACGTCTAGTGCCCCTCGTGGCCCAGTAGAGAAGGCATTTGGTGCGGGCGCAAATCGCGGCGCGTTGACCTCGAACAATACGGGGCAGGATGTGCTTATCTTACGTCAGCGCAGCCCTGCGGTTGTCCATAGAGTGCTTCGGCGCGGGATCCTGTTCCGTTGGCATTTTACCAATGCATAGCGGCCGATGCATGCCGCTTGGCCGATAGAATTTCTGGCGCATTTTCAAATTGGCGGGTGATCTACCGTTTCCACGCTGGTCCCGCCCATTGCTCCTGTATATGGAGTTTGCGATTGGAATTTAGCTGAGTTGGATGAGAGTTTCGTGACACCTGCAGCACGTATAAGCGCGGCGATCAACTTGGTAGATCGTATTTTGGACGGTGAACTGGCAGATCGTGCTCTGGCCGGGTGGGGGCGCAAGAACCGGTATGCTGGTTCGAAGGACCGCGCTGCGATCGCAGATCTGGTATATGATGTTCTCCGGCGCAAGCGAAGCCTGGCAGCGCTCGGTGGCGGTGAGACGGGAAGGGCTTTGTTGCTCGGATATGTGAGGGAGGTGGGGTCAGCGCCTGACTCCCTCTTTGGTGCAGGTCCATATGCCCCTTTCGAGTTAACAGATGCAGAACGGTCCAATGGGCGTTTGCCCGAAGCAAACAGCAGCGAAAGCGCGGATTTTCCAGAGTGGCTCTGGCCCGACATTCAGACCTCTCTGGGCGAGCGCGCACAACAGGTTGCCGAGCAGATGCGAAGGCGGGCTCCGGTTCATCTTAGGGTCAATCTGGCGCGATTGGATAGAGATAGCGCAATTGAGAAACTGTCTTCGGAAGGGATAGCTGCCCGTTCACATGCTCTTTCTCCCTCGGCTGTCGAGGTCATCGAGGGTGCAAGGAAGATCAAAAATGCGCGCTCGTATCTCGACGGGAGGATCGAGCTGCAAGATGCTTCATCTCAAGCGGTTGCGGACATGGTGCCGATAGAGACCGGTGAAAAACTGTTGGATTTTTGTGCCGGAGGCGGAGGGAAGACCTTGGCGATTGCAGGCCGGGTCGAGGGTACTTTTTTTGCCTATGATGTGGATCAAAGAAGGATGAAAGATCTACCTTCACGTGCCGCCCGGGCCGAGGTGACAGTAAACTTGCTATCGGGGCCTGAGGTGAAGCAGAAATCTCCCTATGATACCATTCTCATAGATGCACCATGCTCAGGTAGCGGCTCCTGGCGCCGTGACCCTCAGGGCAAATGGTTGCTGACACGCGAGAAGTTAAGTCGAATTTTGGAAATTCAGCAAGAAATCTTGGATCAATCAGCCCCAATGGTCAGATCACAAGGCCATTTGGTTTATGCGACATGTTCCTTGCTGGAGTGCGAAAATGATCGCCAGGTTGATGCGTTCCTGTCGCGCCACCGTGAATACTCTCTCAAAACCCAAAAACGGTTCACACCGCTGGATGGTGGAGACGGTTTTTATTGCGCCGTTCTACGTCGAGATTGATATGACCGCATATCCGTCTGAACCGGAGGTGGTTTGGCGCTTTACCTGATTTAGAAACATGTTTTATCGCGCGGGTTATGACGGACTGGCTCACTCGACAAAGCGCTTCTATTGCCACTTCACCGGCGCATACATTTGCACGCAACCTATATGCCCCTTGTTCCCGAGGGTAATGCCAGTGGCGGCGGTACCGGGGCGCAATGTCACCACAGATGAAATCGTTTCCGCCCGCATGGCCAATCTGCCTATGCGCGCATCGGGAGGATGCCCCAATCGAGCGGGTGGCAACCGAAACGGTTCGCAAGCATGCCCCGTCGATCTGGTGCGCGGCGGCGCGTCTTCGGAATGACATTTTAGACGCAGCGAGAGAGCTTGTTCATTCCTCCGGCTGGTTGGTTTATGCGACCTCATCGGTCCTGCGGTGTGAAAACGAGGATCGGATCGCGGTCTTCCTGCATCGAAATATCCAATGGAAATGCACTTTTGAACGCCGGTTTGGCGTAACGGACACAGGTGATGGTTTTTTTACAGCACACTTGACGCGCGTGTGATGCTGTTCATACTCAACCAAAACGAGCATTGCCGTACGTGGTTAAGCCGAGCTTAACAAATAGGGCGTGTAAATGCTGAAGCGATTCGAACCATGGGGACACGATTTTGCCGCGCAGCGCACTTACACCATCCAGACTAGCTCGCGTTGCCCTAAGGGCGCAAAAGCGCTTGGGCACCCTCGTTCTGGTGGCCGTCTTGTTGGGAATTTTGGCCTTGGCTTCGCCAGATCTCTTGCTGCGCCGGGCCTTGTTTGCGGGATGTCTGACGCTGCTTGGGATGAGCTGCGTGTTGATGTGGATGGCCAAGAGCTTTGAGCGCCGCAGTGCCGCCACTGTCGCGGTCTTATCTGAATTCATCAGCAAAGACGCCTCGCCCAGTTTTCTCGCAACCAAGGACGGCGAAATTCTCTCGGCGAACCTCGCGGCACGCAAACGCTTCGAAGCGGATATTGAGGAAACCGTCGGCGGCACCTTGAAAAACACATTGGCCAATCCTGGCGGCATCCTGTTCCGGCTGCAAACACGCTCAGATACTGAAGGATCCGCGCGTGAGGATTTGGTCACGCGCCGCGGGCATCTGCGGCTGTCCGTGCATCATGCCGGATCGGAGGCCTATCTTTGGCGCCTTGAAGATGTGGCAAGCGCGCAGCAAAGCGCCGAAGGGCCCACGCTGCCGATGATCCTTGTCGGGCGTACCAATGCGGTATTGTACATGAACGAGCAGGCCCGCAAGCTTGCGGGTGGGCGCATCAAGACACTGGATCGGCTGTTCAAGCAATTGCCGGTTGTGCCGGGAACCGTCTGCGACATCACGGGCGTCGAGGGACCAACACGCGCGTTGGTCAGTGAGGTCGACGCCGGCGCCGGACGCCGGGCGCTCTATTTGCTGCCGCCCGGTGCGGAGACCATGTCCAAGGACGGCTGGAACGTATTTCAGGATCTGCCCGTCCCCTTGCTCAAGGTCAGCCCCGATGGCGACGTGCAGGCCTATAACCGGCTGGCCGCGAGCTTGATTGGCGTCTCGCTCAAGGATCAGGTGCATTTGTCGGATCTGATGGAAGGTCTGGGACGGTCGATCACCGGATGGCTGTCGGAAACGCTCGCTGGACGCGCGGCACAGCAATCGGAGTTCCTGCGTCTCAAGCGCACAGATAAGGAAGTCTACGTGCAGGTCACGCTGAACCGCGTCACTGAGGAGGGCAAGCCCGCATTGATCGCGGTTCTGAACGATGCGACCGAGCTGAAATCACTGGAGGCACAATTCGTCCAAAGCCAGAAAATGCAAGCGATCGGGCAATTGGCCGGCGGTGTGGCGCATGACTTCAACAATCTGCTGACGGCGATTTCCGGCCACTGCGACCTGCTGCTGTTGCGCCACGATCAGGGTGACCCGGACTTCAGCGACCTGGTTCAGATTAATCAGAACGCGAACCGGGCCGCAGCCCTTGTGGGTCAGTTGCTGGCTTTCTCGCGCAAACAAACCCTGCGGCCTGAAACCCTCGACATGCGGGATACGCTGTCAGATCTGACGCATCTGCTGAACCGCCTGGTGGGCGAAAAGATCACGCTGACGCTCAGCCATGATCCGGTGCTTGCCCCCATTCGTGCGGACAAGCGGCAGCTGGAACAGGTGCTGATGAACCTTGTGGTCAATGCGCGTGATGCGATGCCGCAAGGGGGGCAGATCCGGATTGTGACCGAATGCACGGATCTCAATGAGGCGCTGGAGCGTGACCGCGTCACCGTACCCGTGGGGCGCTATGTCACGGTACAGGTCTCCGACGACGGTGTGGGTATTCCTTCAGACAAGTTGCAAAAGGTGTTCGAGCCGTTTTTCACCACGAAACGCACAGGCGAGGGGACGGGCCTTGGTCTGTCGACGGCCTACGGCATTATCAAGCAGACCGGCGGCTATATTTTTGTCGACAGTGTGGTGGGGACGGGGACGAAATTTACCCTCTACTTCCCCGTGCTGGAAGCCTCCGAAGTGCCGACACCGGTCGAAAAGCAGATAGAAGCCAAACCTGCTGCGAAACATGGGGATGGTGTCATCCTGCTTGTTGAGGATGAGGCGCCCGTGCGCGCCTTTGCCAGCCGGGCGCTGCGGCTGCGTGGCTACACGGTGCTGGAAGCGGATTCCGCAGAGGCGGCTTTGAAGACGTTGGAGGATGCCTCGCTAAACGTCGACGTCTTTGTCACCGATGTGGTCATGCCCGGCATGGATGGCCCAAGTTGGGTGCGGGAGGCCTTGAAGGAGCGTCCCGGCGTGCGGGTGGTGTTTGTGTCAGGCTATGCCGAGGACAGTTTTGGCGAGACCCAGATCAAAATCCCGAATTCGGTGTTTCTGCCGAAGCCCTTCTCCCTGAATGATCTTACCGACACGGTGCATCAACAGCTGCACTGACCGCGACTTCCAAATCCAGTCGGATTGTCTGCGGCATGCGGGATTTCCAAGCAAGCGCGCCGTTATGATCTGGCGACAGGTGATTGCTGCTTGTGGCCTTGGCTCCGCTGCGCCCGATGTTGAATGCAGAAAAATCATCGATAATTCAGATTTCTAGACGGTAAAGTTAAAGCGCCTTCACGCATTATAAGTCTTGCGTTCGACGAATTGGACAACCTTAAACCACTCCTTAACCAGATTCGGAAAAGGATGGTTTAGTGAAATTTTGATTGAAATGTTCTCTTTTTGATCTCATAAGGAACGGAATGAGAACATCCCGGCTTCGTCGTCTCGGTATCATTGCCGCGTATCGCGAAGTATGACACTAAGAGGAAACGCAAATGGCAACGGCAGATTTATTGAGCATGGATAGCAAGAAGACAGCAGATAAACAAAAGGCGCTTGATTCCGCGCTGGCACAGATCGAGCGCCAGTTCGGTAAGGGCTCCATCATGAAACTGGGTCAGGAAGGCGCTGTTCAGGATATCAAGGCCAGCTCCACCGGGTCGCTTGGTCTGGACATCGCGCTGGGGATCGGCGGTCTGCCGATGGGCCGGATTGTCGAGATTTACGGGCCGGAAAGCTCCGGTAAAACCACCCTCACGCTGCACTGCGTGGCGGAGCAGCAAAAAGCGGGTGGTGTCTGTGCCTTTGTCGATGCCGAGCATGCGCTTGATCCGACCTATGCCAAGAAGCTGGGCGTTGATCTGGATGAGCTGCTGATCAGCCAGCCCGACACCGGCGAGCAGGCGCTGGAGATCACCGACACGCTGGTCCGCTCCGGTGCGGTGAACATGGTCATCGTGGACTCTGTGGCAGCCCTCACACCCAAATCCGAGCTGGAAGGGGACATGGGCGACAGTTCCGTCGGCGTCCAGGCCCGCCTGATGAGCCAGGCCATGCGCAAACTCACCGGTTCGATCAGCCGCAGCAACTGCATGGTGATCTTCATCAACCAGATCCGCATGAAGATCGGCGTGATGTTCGGCTCGCCGGAGACGACGACGGGCGGCAACGCGCTCAAGTTCTACTCCTCGGTACGCCTCGACATTCGCCGCATTGGCGCGCTGAAGGACCGTGATGAGGTCGTGGGCAACCACACCCGCGTGAAAGTTGTGAAAAACAAGGTCGCAGCCCCCTTCAAGCAGGTGGAATTCGACATCATGTATGGCGAAGGCATCTCCAAGATGGGCGAATTGCTTGATTTGGGCGTGGCCGCCGGTGTCGTGGACAAATCCGGCTCCTGGTTCAGCTACGGCGATGAACGTATCGGGCAGGGCCGGGAGAACGCCAAGGGCTTCCTGCGTGAAAACGTGCAGATGGCTCTGGAGATCGAAGATAAAATTCGCGCCGCGCACGGGCTGGATTTTGACATGCCCGAACATGAGCGCAAAGAAGACGACGATATCCTCGAAGCATAGCAGACTTTCCACCGGCACATGAGCGGGGCGCACCGAAAGGCTGCGCCCTCTTTACGTTTTAAGCCGTTTGAGACGTGGACAGCCGCGCGCGGCGGGGCTATTTGGTCAAGACCAGTTATTTCACGCTCAAAGGCCCCGGTTCATGCAAACCCTGAACGATATCCGCTCCACCTTCCTGTCCTATTTTGACAAGCAGGACCACGCGGTGGTGCCCTCGAGCCCGCTGGTGCCGCGCAACGACCCGACGCTGATGTTCACGGCCGCTGGCATGGTGCAGTTCAAGAACCTCTTTACCGGATTGGAAACGCGGGATTACAAACGCGCGGTGACCGCACAGAAATGCGTGCGCGCCGGTGGTAAGCACAACGATCTGGACAACGTCGGCTATACCGCGCGCCACCACACGTTTTTTGAAATGCTGGGCAATTTCAGCTTTGGCGATTACTTCAAGGAAGATGCGATCCCCTTTGCCTGGGATCTGTTGACCAAGGATTTTGGCATCGACGCAAATCGCCTGCTTGTCACGGTCTATCACACCGATGACGAAGCGGTGGAAATCTGGAAAAAACATGCCGGTCTGTCGGATGACCGGATCATCCGCATCGCCACGGATGACAATTTCTGGTCGGCAGGCCCGACAGGCCCCTGCGGACCCTGCACCGAGATCTTTTACGATCACGGCGATCACATCTGGGGCGGCCCTCCCGGCAGCCCCGAAGAAGATGGTGACCGGTTTGTCGAAATCTGGAACCTCGTCTTCATGCAATATGAGCAGTTCGAGGATGGCACCCGTCGCGACCTTGCCGCGCAATCCATCGACACTGGCATGGGGATCGAACGCGTCGCGGCGCTCTTGCAGGGGACCAACGACAATTACGCCACCGACCTCATGCGCAATCTGATCGAAGCCTCTGCGGATGCGACCAGCACGGACCCCGATGGTGCGGGCAAAACGCATCACCGGGTGATTGCGGATCATTTGCGGTCGACGTCCTTTCTGATGGCCGATGGGGTGATGCCGTCCAACGATGGGCGCGGCTATGTGCTGCGGCGGATCATGCGACGTGCCATGCGGCATGCGCATTTGCTGGGCGCGAAAGATCCGTTGATGCATCAGCTGGTACCCGCGCTTGTCCAGCAGATGGGGGCTGCCTATCCGGAATTGGGCCAGGCGCAGGCAATGATCCAACAGACCCTGTTGCACGAAGAAACCCGGTTCCGGCAAACGCTTGATCGCGGTCTGCGATTGCTCGACGACGAGTTGTCACGCCTGCCAGAAGACGCGAACCTCCCCGGGGAGGCTGCCTTCAAGCTCTATGATACCTACGGTTTCCCACTGGACCTGACGCAGGATGCTTTGCGCGAAAAAGGGCGCGCCGTCGATATCGAAGGCTTCGACGCAGCGATGGCAGAGCAAAAAACCAAAGCGCGGGCGGCGTGGTCCGGTTCCGGCGAAGCGGCGGATGCCGCGATCTGGTTCGATCTGGCGGATAAGCACGGTGCAACCGATTTCCTCGGCTATGACACGGAGATTGCCGAAGGTGTTGTCTTGGCGATCATCGAGGATGGCGCCGAAATCGATGCGCTGGAGACTGCAGGCGGCGGTGCCTGGGTCATTTTCAACCAGACACCTTTTTATGCTGAATCCGGCGGGCAGGTTGCGGACCACGGATATGTGCGCATCCTCGAAGGCACGCATGAGGCCTATGAAACCCGTTTTTCGGGGCACGTCAGTGATGTGCAAAAGCGCGGCGAAGGATTGTTCGCGCACCATCTGACCGTGGATAAAGGCGCCCTGAAAGTGGGCGACGCCGTGCAGCTGGAAGTCACTCATACCCGCCGAACCGCCATCCGCGCGAACCACTCAGCGACGCACCTGCTGCATGAAGCTCTGCGCGCAGCACTTGGCGATCATGTGGCGCAACGCGGGTCGTTGAATGCAGAAGATCGTTTGCGCTTTGATTTCAGCCATACCCAGGCGTTGAGCCAGGATGAGCTGATGAAAGTGGAAGCGGATGTGAACGCCTATATCCGGCAGAACGCGCCCGTTGAGACACGGATCATGACACCTGATGACGCCCGCGCATTGGGTGCCCAGGCGCTTTTTGGCGAAAAATATGGTGACGAGGTGCGCGTTGTCTCCATGGGCATGCAGGAGGGTTCCGGAAAGGGATCGGAGGGCAATACCTATTCGCTGGAGCTTTGTGGCGGGACGCATGTGCGCCAGACCGGTGATATCGGTGCCTTTGTGACACTGGGCGACAGTGCCAGCAGCGCCGGTGTCCGCCGGATCGAAGCTCTCACCGGGGCCGCGGCCCTGTCCTACCTGCGCGCACAAGACCACCGGCTGGCGGAAGTGGCCCTCGATTTGAAAGCTCAGCCTGCCGATGTGCCGGAGCGGGTGCGCAGCCTGATGGAAGAACGCCGCAACCTCAGCAACGAGGTTGCACAGCTGCGGCGGGAATTGGCGATGTCGGGTGGCGGCGGCATCGCGGCACCAGAAGCGCACCAGATCAATGGCGTCGCTTTCATGGCACAGGTTTTATCCGGCGTTACCGGGAAAGATCTGCCCGCTCTGGTGGACCAGTTCAAAGACAAAATCGGGTCGGGTGCTGTCCTGTTGATCGCCGATGCAGACGGCAAGGCCGCTGTGGCGGCAGGGGTTACCAAGGATCTCGTTGAAAACCTCTCCGCCGTGGATATCGTCAAAGCCGCTGTGCTTGAGCTCGGCGGCAAGGGCGGCGGGGGTCGCCCGGATATGGCGCAGGGCGGCGCTAAGGATGTTCAAAACGCCGATGCCGCCATCGCAGCGGCAGAAGCCGTACTGAAAGGATAAGGACCATGGGAGCACTTTGGATCGCACATGTCACCGTGACAGACGAGGAAGCCTACGGCAAATACGCCGCCCTTGCGACGGAGGCCATCGCCAATCATGGTGGAACATTCATCGCACGGGGCGGTCGGTTCGTGCAACTGGAAGGCCAGGCACGTCCGCGCAATGTCGTGGCGCGGTTTCCAGACGTTGAAACAGCTGAAAAATGCTATAATTCAGATGTTTATCAGCGTGCACTAAACCATGCGCGTGACGCGAGTGAACGCGAATTGATGATCATCGAAACCAACGAATAACCAACTATCGCGGCATCGCCCGCTTCTTCTGGCCCTAAATATCCTGGGGTCCGGGGCAACGCCCCGGTTCAGCCTTATCCCGCTTTCGCCATCCGTTTGCGTTCATGTGGATCGAGATAACGCTTACGCAGGCGGATGGCATTTGGCGTCACCTCAACCAACTCGTCATCATCGATATAGGCAATCGCCTCTTCCAACGACAAGGTCATCGGCGTCGTCAGACGTACCGCCTCATCGGTGCCGGATGCACGCACATTGGTCAGCTTCTTCCCCTTCAGCGGGTTCACTTCCAGATCGTTTTCGCGGCTGTGCTCACCGATGATCATGCCGGTGTAAACATCTGCCTGCGCACCAATCATCATCTTCCCACGTTCTTCGAGGTTCCATAGAGCATAGGCCACCGAGGTGCCGTTTTCCATCGAGATCAGCACACCTGCGCGACGCCCCGGGATCGGCCCCTTATGCGGTGCCCAGGCGTGAAAAACGCGGTTCAACACGCCCGTGCCGCGCGTATCGGTCAGAAATTCACCATGATACCCGATCAGTCCGCGTGACGGCACATGCGCCACAATCCGGGTCTTGCCCGCGCCTGCGGGTTTCATCTCCACCAACTCGCCCCGGCGCACCCCGGTGATCTTTTCGATCACCGCGCCGGAATACTCATCATCCACGTCGATCGTCGCTTCTTCGATGGGCTCGTGGCGCGCTCCATCAATGTCCTGAAACAGCACTTGCGGGCGGGAAATGCTCAGCTCGAACCCTTCGCGGCGCATGTTTTCGATCAGAACACCCATCTGCAATTCGCCGCGCCCGGCAACTTCAAAGGCTTCGCCGCCCGGCGTGTCGCTGATCTTGATCGCGACGTTCGATTCCGCCTCTTTCATCAGGCGTTCGCGGATCACGCGGGATTGGACTTTCTTGCCGTCACGCCCGGCCAGGGGGCTGTCGTTGATGCCAAAGGTCACCGTAATGGTCGGTGGATCAATGGGCTGCGCGGGCAGGGCCTCAGTCACTTGCGGCGCCACGATACTGTCGGCCACGGTGGCTTTGGACATGCCAGCAAGGCTGACGATGTCACCGGCTTCGGCCAGATCAATCGGCTGTTGCGTCAGGCCACGAAACGCCAAAATCTTGGTGACGCGGAAATTTTCGACCAAATCGCCATCCCGCGACAGCGCTTTGACGGTTTCCCCGGCTTTCAGCGTGCCCGCCTCGACACGGCCCGTCAGGATACGCCCGATGAACGGGTCCGCGCCCAACGTGGTCGCCAGCATGCGAAATGGCTCATCCCGCTGCGCGATTTGTGTCGGGCTTGGCACATGTTCGACGATCAGATCAAAAAGGGCGGAGAGATCGGACCGAGGGCCGTCCAGCTCCATATCCGCCCAGCCGTTGCGACCGGAGGCATACATCGCAGGGAAATCGAGCTGATCGTCATCGGCACCGAGGTTGGCAAAGAGGTCAAAACACTCATCCAGCGCGCGGTCGGGTTCGGCATCGGGTTTATCGACCTTGTTGAGCACGACGATGGGGCGCAGACCCAGGGCCAGCGCCTTGGAGGTCACGAATTTGGTCTGCGGCATCGGGCCCTCTGCGGCATCGACCAGCAGGACAACCCCGTCGACCATCGACAGGATACGTTCAACCTCGCCGCCGAAATCCGCGTGGCCCGGCGTGTCGACGATGTTGATCCGCGTGCCTTTCCACTCCACCGATGTGGCCTTGGCCAGGATGGTGATCCCGCGTTCGCGCTCCAGATCGTTGCTGTCCATGGCGCGTTCTGCCGTGGCCTGATTTTCACGGAACGTGCCTGATTGCTTGAGCAGTTCGTCCACCAGCGTGGTTTTGCCGTGGTCAACGTGAGCGATGATTGCGATGTTGCGCAGGTCCATGACGAGAGCCTTTATTGGGAGATCACGCGGCAAAGGGCGCGCTTGTTGGGGGCGCATACCGCGCCTCCTGCCGGAAAGCTAGGGGAAATCTGAAAAGAGCGCCGCGGCTTAATGCACGGCGCTTTTGGAAAAGAGATGGATGATCAGAATGCCGACAATGATCAGCGTCAGACCCAGCACCGCGGGCAGGTCCAGGCGCTGTCCGAAAACGATGAAACCGATGATCGCGATCAGGACAATCCCAAGGCCCGACCAGATCGCATAGACGATCCCCACGGGCATGAATTTCAGCGCCAAAGCCAAAAGATAAAACGAGATGCCGTAGGCCACGACCACCAGCACGGAAGGCCAAAGCCGGCTGAATTGCTGGCTGGCCTGCAGGGCGGTGGTACCAATGGTTTCTGCGACAATGGCAAGCACGAGGTAGAGGTAATGCATCGGCATGGGTGCGCCTTTCGGTCAGAGCGGCAATTGGTGGGTGT
The DNA here is from genome assembly GCF_947499265.1 of uncultured Roseobacter sp. Lineage (GTDB taxonomy): Bacteria > Pseudomonadota > Alphaproteobacteria > Rhodobacterales > Rhodobacteraceae > Roseobacter. The sequence continues at coordinate 687,641 of NZ_CANMNK010000002.1, forward strand.
CTTTGATCTGTTCCATGACGAAACTGGCGGAAACGTCTGACAGGGGCACGCGGCGGATCAGCGTCTGATAAAGCCGGTCGTAGTCTGCCATATCGGCAACACGCGCGCGGATCAGGTAATCCAGGTCGCCGGTCATGCGGTAGACCCCGAGGATTTCGGGCATCGATTTCGTGGCCTTTTTGAAAGTGTCGAGCCAGTCCGGTGCGTGGGCGTTGGTGCGGATCATCATGAAAACCATCAGACCCAGCCCCAAGGCCTCGGGGTTGAGCAGCGTCACCCGCGCCGAAATCACGCCCGCCGCCTCCAGGGCTTTGATCCGGCGCCAGCAGGCATTGCGACTGAGATGCACCGCCTCGCCAAGTGCGTCGAGCGAGAGGCTGGCATCCTGCTGCAGAAGTTCCATGATTTTACGATCAGTATTATCGATTGTCACCATGAACTGTATTTTGTTGGGAAAATTTCACGCAGTCAATCAAATTGGCGCAATCATTGGGATAACTTCTCAGCGGGGTCTTGATACAACAGGCAGGCCAAACAGGAGGTCCCAAATGTTCCAACGTATCTTTCTCTCTCATCCGGCGACGGTGGATGAGACGTTCTTTCAGCATATGCGGTTTGCCCTGACCTTCGCGTTTTCGCTTTTTGCGGCGGCGGGTGCGGCGCTCGTTCACGCGTTCATCCCCTGTCTTTTTGAGAAGACCGCGAGCCGGATCATCACGCGGCTTCATGGCCGTATCCATAACCGGGGCAACTCGTAAAATCTCCGGCAGGTTTTGCACGCGCGCAAAAAAAAAGGCCGGCTGTGATGCACCGGCCCTTTTCCCAAGAAAATTGCTGAGCTACCCCGCCAGCGCTTTGTTCAGGTTCTCGTCGACCTTCTCCAGGAAGCCCATGGTTGTCAGCCAGCGCTGGTCCGGTCCGACCAATAGCGCCAGATCCTTGGTCATGAACCCGCTTTCCACGGTATCCACAACGACCTTCTCAAGTGTTTCGGCGAAATGCGCCAAGGGGGCATTGTCGTCCAGTTTCGCCCGGTGCTTCAGACCGCCGGTCCAGGCGTAGATCGAGGCAATGGAATTGGTGGAGGTCTGCTCGCCCTTTTGGTGCTGGCGGTAGTGGCGGGTCACGGTGCCATGGGCGGCCTCGGATTCCACCACCTTGCCATCAGGCGTCATCAGCACCGAAGCCATCAACCCCAAAGAGCCAAAGCCCTGCGCCACGGTATCGGATTGCACGTCCCCGTCGTAGTTTTTGCAGGCCCAGACATAGCCACCCGACCACTTCATTGCAGAGGCGACCATGTCGTCGATCAGCCGGTGTTCGTACCAGATCTCGGCTTCCTTGAATTTCTCGGCGAATTCCTCGTCGAAAACCTGCTGGAAAAGCTCTAGAAAACGGCCGTCATATTGCTTGAGGATCGTGTTCTTGGTCGACAGATAGACCGGCCAGCCCAGCGTGAGGCCGTAGTTGAAGGAGGCCCGCGCAAAATCGATGATGGATTTATCAAGGTTGTACATGGCCATCACCACGCCGCTGTCAGGCGCGTCAAAGACATTGCGCTCGATCTCGGTGCCATCTTCGCCGACGAACTTCAGGGTCAGTTTGCCTTTGCCCGGGAATTTGAAATCCGTGGCACGGTACTGATCACCGTAAGCGTGGCGTCCGACGACAATGGGCCGGGTCCAGCCCGGCACAAGCCTTGGCACGTTCTTGCAGATGATCGGCTGGCGAAAGATCACCCCGCCCAGGATGTTGCGGATGGTGCCATTGGGCGAGCGCCACATCTGTTTCAGGCCGAACTCTTCCACACGGGCCTCATCCGGGGTGATGGTGGCGCATTTCACGCCGACACCGTGTTCCTTGATCGCATGGGCCGCGTCGACCGTGATCTGGTCATCGGTCTCGTCGCGGGCCTCGATGCCCAGATCGTAGTATTTCAGATCGACATCCAGGTAGGGCAGGATCAGTTTTTTCTTGATGAAGTCCCAGATGATGCGGGTCATTTCATCGCCGTCCAGTTCGACGATTGGGTTATCCACCTTGATCTTTGTCATGCCGGGCTCCTGTGAGGTCTGTCGGTTCGGTTTGCGCGCGGTTTAGCGTGTTCGGCTGGCTTTGGAAAGATGGTATGCAAATGTATACCGTTTGAATTTCAGAATGGCGTCAACGCCGATTGAGCCATGTGCCCAGGAGTGTCACACCAGCCAGTCCCGCCAGGGTGACACCGCCGATGACCGAGAACAGCGCCCAGGGCACATCCCCGGCGCTGCAGTCCAACCGCGGCCCCATGATCGCCAGAACACCGACCGAAAAGAGCATGTATATGACGCTTGAAAATCCGGTAACGCGCCGGGCGGGTGTGGTCTTTTCAAAGATGAAGGGGCTGGCAAAGACCGCGAGGGTTATCAGGAAGAAGGGAATGAAAACGTCGATGAACCGGTCCGGGGTCTGCAACGCATGGCGGACAGCCCCGATGAGCGCCTCGCCGCGGCCTGAGAATTCAACACCCCTGAAGGCGTCGATGCAGGGAAATTCAAAGCCATAGGCCCCCACGGAAAAAAGCCCACCAATTGCTGCCGACAGGCCAAAGATCAACGGGAGGCTGGCGCGAAAATCGGACATATCAGCTTTCGGCGAAGAAGGTGTTGAGTTTGGGTTGCAGCCAGCTCCAGAGCCCCGGCGCACCGCGTTTTACCGGTGTGCCCACGCGGGCTTCAAGCTGTGCATAGGAGACGTTGTAGTCTTTCCACGATCCGCCGCCGTTGGCCAGATTGCCGATGGGGGTCTGCACCCGGTCAATGGATTTGGCAAAGATGGCATCAGCGCTTTCTGCGGCTTCGAATTCTTCCCAGAGTGCGCGAAAGGCCGCTGCCTGATCGGCGGGCAGCAGGCCGAAAATCCGATCCGCCGCGGCGGCCTCTGCGGCGGCCATGGCGTCGGCATCCACCTCGCCGTGTATCGGGTTATCGCCTGCGTCAATCTCAACCAGGTCGTGCAGCAGCAGCATTTTCAGCACCCGGTCGATCCGAACGTCGGGGCCGGCCTGATCGGCAAGCACAAGCGCATATAGCATCACGTGCCATGAGTGTTCTGCGGAGTTTTCAAATCGGCTGGCATCATGCAGGCGCGAGGCGCGCAGAACCGACTTCAGCTTGTCCGCCTCGCTCAGGAAAGCGATCTGGGCGGACAGCCGGTCATCCATCTTTCGGTGGCTCCAGCGTGCGGGCCATGTCTTCTTTGAGGGTCTTGAGCAGTTCGCGCGCGCGCTGCTCGGCACGTCGGACCCGGACCGCCGTCAGATAGGCCTCTTCCATCGTTTGAGAGGAGCCGCCAATGGTGTCGGCGATGCGCTGGACAAAGGCATCATCGCCCGTCGCATTGATAATCTTGAGGCTTTCCAGCGCCAGTTCGTCGGCAACGTCGTCAACAATGCCCATGAGATCACCGCGTCGTTTCTGTCAGACGCCTTTTGACATAGGACGTCATGGTGTCGATCAGCGTATCCAAGTGCGGCTCTTCAAAGAAATGCCCGGCCCCTTCGACCTGTTCATGGGTGATGGTGATGCCCTTTTGCTCATGCAGCTTGGCCACCAGCGATTCTGTATCGCTTGGCGGCGCCACGCGGTCCGCCGTGCCGTTGATGATCAGACCGGAGGACGGGCAGGGCGCGAGGAAGGAAAAATCATACATGTTGGCGGGGGGTGCCACAGAGATGAAGCCGGTGATTTCCGGGCGTCGCATCAAAAGCTGCATGCCAATCCACGCCCCGAAGGAAAAACCGGCTACCCAACAGTGCTTGGAGTTGTTATTCATGGACTGCAAGTAATCCAGCGCAGAGGCCGCGTCAGACAGCTCGCCAATCCCCTGATCATATTCCCCCTGGCTGCGCCCGACACCGCGGAAATTGAACCGCAGAACGGTAAAGCCCATGTTGTAAAAGGCATAATGCATCCGGTGCACAATCACGTGGTTCATCGTGCCGCCGAATTGCGGATGCGGATGCAGGATGATTGCAATCGGTGCGTCGCGTTCTTTTTGAGGGTGGTAACGGCCTTCGAGGCGGCCTTCGGGTCCTGGGAAAATGACCTCGGGCATGAGCGTCCCTGTTTCAATGTCTATTCGTGCCTTGCGAATTCTTGACTGCTCCGCTGGGGCACCTTAGAACGGTTCTAATTCGTGCGCACTTCGTTCCTCGGAGTGCGAAACTCGGACTTAGGCATTTTATTTGTCCGCGTCAATCAATTGCGGCTGAACCCACGATCGCAAGGAGCCTTAACGTGAAACTTTCGACAAAGGGCCGGTACGCCATGGTGGCGCTTGCAGACATCGCGCTGCAACCCGAAGGACAATTGGTGACGCTGGGCGACATCGCCGAGCGACAGTCGATTTCCCTGCCGTATCTGGAGCAGCTCTTCGTGAAACTGCGCCGGGCAGAACTGGTATCTTCGGTGCGCGGGCCGGGGGGCGGCTACAAGCTGGCGCAACGCTCCTCGGACATTCGCGTGGTTGATATCCTGTCGGCGGTGGATGAGACCGTCGATGCGATGCACAAGGGGGCAGGAGCCTCCGGTGGGGCCTCGGGCAGCCGCGCGCAGTCCCTGACGAACCGACTCTGGGAAGGGCTCAGCGCCCATGTCTATGTGTTCCTGCATCACACCCGCCTTTCGGATGTGGTGGCCAATGAGCTTGCGCCCTGTCCGGCGGTGCCGAACCTCTTTGACGTTGTAGACGAGGCATGAACCGCGTCTATCTCGATCACAACGCGACCTCCCCCCTGCGCGCCGAGGCGCGGCAGGCGATGATCGATGCGATGGATGTGATCGGCAATCCTTCTTCCGTGCATGCAGAAGGGCGGCAGGCCAAGGCGTTGGTCGAACGGGCACGGGCGCAGGTGGCCGCCTTGGCCGGTTGCGCGCCCGGCGACGTGATTTTCACGTCCGGGGCCACGGAAGCCGCCAGCCTCGCGATTCCGGAATTTGCGACGGTTTCCAGCGCGGGTATTGAGCATGACGCAGTGCTCTCCTGGGTGCAAAAGGAAGGTGTCGATCTGACGCGTCTGCTGGACGTGGATTCAAACGGTGTGCTCACCGGAACAGCGCAGGGCCAGTCGTTCGAAGAAACGATTTGGGATGATGTGGTGGCGCTGCAAGCGGCCAATAGCGAGACAGGCGTGCTGCAGGACACGTTGAAACATGCCCAATCGCTCTGGGCGCTTGATCGCTCGGTGTTGGTGCTCGTCGATGCGGTGCAGGCGCTTGGGAAAACCAGTTTCTCCTTCGCGACCTCGGGGGCGGATTTCATGATGGCGTCGGCCCATAAAATCGGTGGCCCGAAGGGGGTGGGTGCGCTGATCGTCAAGCACGGGCTGGACGTGAAAGCGCGCATTCTGGGGGGCGGTCAGGAGATGGGCCGTCGCTCCGGAACCGAAAACATCCTTGGCATTGCTGGATTCGGGGCTGCGGCAGAGGCCGCACAGCGCGATTTGGCGGCCGGTCGCTGGGAAGAAATCGAAGAACTTAGAAAGATTCTAGAAAACACCCTTGCAGCCGATGCAAAGACAACTATTTTTGTCGGGAAAGATGTAAATCGTCTGCCCAATACCTCGTGTTTTGCAACACCGGGCTGGAAGGGCGAGGCCCAGGTGATCCAGATGGATCTGGCGGGCTTCGCCATCAGCGCAGGCTCTGCCTGCTCCAGCGGCAAGGTACGCGCCAGCACCGTTTTGCGGGCCATGGGCTATGACGACACCACCGCCAGCAGCGCCATCCGCGTATCGCTGGGACTTGAGACAACGCGGCAGGACATTCAGCGATTTGCTGAAACCTGGCTTGAGAAAGAACGTAAATTTCGTGCCCGCGCGGCATGAGTTGGAGGGAAAGATGGCAGCACTGGACAACACCATAGCGGACCAGATTCAGGTCAAGGAAGGCGTCGATCAGGAAACCGTTGATGCGGTGCGCGAGGTCGGTGGCAAGTATAAATACGGCTGGTCCACGGACATCGAAATGGAATATGCGCCCAAGGGTCTCAGCCCCGATATCGTGCGCTTGATTTCCGAGAAAAACGAAGAGCCGGAGTGGATGACCGAATGGCGGTTGGCGGCTTACGAGCGCTGGTTGCAGAAGAAAGAGCCGAAGTGGGCGATGGTCGATTACCCGGAGATCGATTTCCAGGACCAGTACTATTACGCCCGTCCGAAATCGATGGAGGTCAAGCCGAAGTCGTTGGATGAGGTCGATCCCAAGCTGCTGGAAACCTACAAGAAGCTCGGCATTCCGCTGAAGGAGCAGATGATCCTCGCGGGCGTCGAAGGTGCTGAGGAGCTGGGTGACGAGCCGCGCAAGGTGGCTGTTGATGCGGTGTTTGATTCCGTCTCGGTCGGCACGACATTTCAGGATGAACTGAAGAAGGCGGGCGTGATTTTCTGCTCCATCTCCGAGGCGATCAAGGAGCATCCGGAGCTGGTGAAGAAATATCTCGGCACTGTCGTGCCGGTCAGCGACAACTACTATGCAACACTGAATTCCGCTGTCTTCTCGGACGGGTCGTTTGTCTACGTGCCACCTGGCGTGCGTTGCCCGATGGAGCTCAGCACCTATTTCCGCATCAATGCGGAGAACACCGGGCAGTTCGAGCGCACGCTGATCATCGCTGACAAAGGCTCCTATGTCTCGTACCTCGAAGGCTGCACTGCGCCGCAGCGTGATATCGCGCAGTTGCATGCGGCAGTTGTAGAGATCATCGTCGAGGAAGACGCGGAGGTGAAATACTCCACGGTGCAGAACTGGTACCCGGGCGATGAAAACGGTAAGGGCGGCATCTATAACTTCGTGACCAAACGCGCAGATTGCCGCGGCGACCGCGCCAAGGTGATGTGGACACAGGTGGAGACCGGCTCTGCCGTGACGTGGAAGTACCCCAGCTGCATCCTGCGCGGGGATGACACGCAGGGCGAGTTCTACTCGATTGCCATCGCCAACAACATGCAGCAGGCCGACACTGGCACCAAAATGATCCACCTGGGCAAGCGTACGAAATCGCGCATTGTCTCCAAAGGGATCTCGGCGGGCAAGGCGCAGAACACCTATCGTGGGCTGGTCTCGATGCACCCCAAAGCCAAGGATTCGCGGAACTATACGCAATGCGACAGCCTGCTGATCGGTGGCGATTGTGGGGCGCATACGGTGCCGTATATCGAGGTGAAGAATAACTCCTCTCGCGTCGAGCATGAAGCGACGACCTCCAAGGTGGATGACGACCAGCTCTTCTATTGCCGCTCGCGCGGGATGGACGAAGAGGAAGCCGTGGCCTTGGTGGTCAATGGGTTCTGCAAGGACGTGCTGCAGGCCCTACCGATGGAATTCGCCATGGAAGCGCAGCAACTTGTGGCGATTTCACTTGAGGGCTCGGTAGGCTGATGGCGCCAAGCGCATCACATGAAGGACAAGCCAAGCCAATCAAGCTGGGCCACCCCTGGCGTCTTATGCCGGAGACACGGGAGCTGACGCTATTGGTGCTCGGGCATCTCATCGTGTTTTTCATGTCGATGGGCCACGATGAAATCGTTGCTGAACTTGTCGAAGATGGCTGGCTGATCGGGCAATACGCGGAACGGTTTGAGATCGTCATTGGGTTTGTCCTGTTTTTATGCTGGAGCGCACTCACACTTAGGCTGTTCACCGTGCTTCAACGTGCGCGTGCGTCCAGCGGTTTGTGCCCGGCCTGTGACGAAGCCAAGCGATAAGACTGGAAACGATGATGATCCTGACCACCACCAACACCGTCGAAGGCCGCCCGATCACCGCGTACAAAGGGATCGTCGTGGGCGAGGCGATCATGGGCGCGAATATCGTGCGCGACTTCTTTGCCTCGGTCACGGATGTGATTGGCGGGCGCTCGGGCGCTTACGAGAGCAAGCTCAAGGATGCCCGCGATGAAGCCATGCATGAGATCGAGGAACGCGCAGCCGCGCTTGGGGCCAATGCGGTGGTGGGCATTGATCTGGATTACGAGGTGATCGGGGACAGCATGCTGATGGTTTCCGTCTCCGGTACGGCTGTCACGATCACCTAAAGAACATCGCGCAATACACTGAATGAGAACACTTTCCACCCCGGTGGAGCCCGAATGAAAAGGATAAGAAAATGCTGAGCATCAAGAACCTGCACGTGAAACTGGAAGAAGAGGATAAGCAGATTCTCAAAGGCGTCGATCTGGAAATCGAAGCGGGTACTGTCCATGCGATCATGGGGCCCAATGGCTCCGGCAAGTCGACCCTGTCATATGTTCTGTCCGGCAAGGATGGCTACGAGGTGACCGAAGGCGCGGCCACGCTTGAGGGCGCGGATGTGCTGGAGATGGAGCCCGAAGAGCGCGCCGCCGCTGGCTTGTTTTTGGCGTTTCAATACCCGGTCGAAATCCCCGGTGTGGGCAATATGACCTTCCTGCGCACGGCGGTGAATGCGCAACGCAAAGCCCGCGGCGAGGAGGAAATGTCCGCCTCTGACTTCCTCAAGGCCGTGCGTGCCCGCGCCAAGGAGCTGAAGATCGATGCGGATATGCTGAAACGGCCCGTCAATGTCGGCTTTTCCGGTGGCGAGAAAAAGCGGAATGAAATCATGCAGATGGCCATGCTTGAGCCCAAGATGTGCATTCTGGATGAAACCGATTCCGGCCTGGATGTGGACGCGATGAAACTGGTCTCCGAAGGGGTGAACGCGCTGCGCTCCGAAGGGCGCGGCTTCCTTGTGATCACCCACTATCAGCGCTTGCTCGATCACATCAAACCGGACGTTGTGCACATCATGGCGGATGGCAAGATCGTGAAATCGGGGGGGCCGGAACTGGCGCTCGAAGTCGAAAACAACGGCTATGCCGGCATCCTGGCTGAGGTGGCGTAATGGCCGAAGCTGCAACACAGATGACAGCAACCGAGGCCCGGCTTGATGCTTTGAGCCTGCCGCAGGGGGGATGGTCCGAGGCCGCGCGCAAGGATGCTTTGGCACGTGTGCACGCCATGGGCCTGCCGGACCGGCGTGACGAATATTGGAAATACACCCGCCCGGAAACGCTGGTGCAGCCGGGCGCCGTCCCTGCAGCCCTTTTCGACAATGATGAAGCGCCGATTTTTGGCGAGATGGATCGGCTGAACATCGTTTTTGTCGATGGTATCTTTGATGCGGAAGCCTCCGATGATCTGTCGCTCGAAGAGGTGACCATCGAACGCCTTGCGGAAACGAAGTCGGATATTCACTGGGCGCGCGATCTTTACGGCGTGCTGGAAGCCAGGGGGCAAGACCCGGTTGTCCGACCGCTGGCTGCGCTGAATACCGCTTTCGCCACAGACGGCGTGCTGATCCATGTCACGGGCAAACCGTCGAAGCCGATCAACCTGACGTATCATCACCGGTCAGAAACCAGCGATGCGGTGCTGCACCACGTGATCCGTTTGGATGCGGGGGCGGAAGTCACGGTTCTGGAAAACGGCCCGGCGGCGGCGCGCTTCAACAAATGCATGGAGGTTGATGTCGCGGACGGGGCACAATTCCATCACGTCCGGGCGCAAGGGCGCGATCATGAGCGGCGCGCGGCCACGCATCTCTTTGCCCGGTTGGGCGAGCAGAGCACCTTCAAATCGTTTACGCTGACCGCCAATGGCGTGCTGACCCGTAATGAATGTGTGATTGAGTTGACCGGGGATGATGCGGTGGCGCATGTGGCGGGTGCCTGTGTTGGTGACGGGGATTTCCACCACGATGATACGGTGTTCATCACCCATGATGCGGTCGGCTGCGAAAGCCGCCAGGTCTTTAAGAAGGTGCTGCGCAATGGCGCAACCGGCGTGTTCCAGGGCAAGATTCTGGTCAAGAAAGATGCCCAGAAAACAGATGGATATCAGATCAGCCAATCCCTGCTGCTGGATGATGACAGTCAATTTCTGGCCAAGCCGGAGTTGGAGATCTACGCCGATGATGTGGCCTGTTCCCACGGCTCCACCTCGGGGGCGATTGATGAGGACGCGCTGTTTTACCTGCGCTCGCGCGGCGTGCGCGAAGCTCAGGCGACGGATCTTCTGACATTGGCCTTCCTTGCGGAAGCGGTGGAAGAGATCGAAAACGAGGATCTGCGCGAAGAGATCAATGGCCGTCTTGCGGCCTGGCTGGAACGGCATCGCGGCTAATGGCGGTCACGCGCAACATCACGGCGACCTATCGCAACCCGGGCAAAGTATTGCGCGGGTTGTTGTCGCTTGGACCGCGCGAGGATCGCGCCCTGGCGTATCTGATGGCGGGTTGTGTGATTGTGTTTATCGCGCAGATGCCACGGCTCGCCCGCGAGGCGCATATTGAAGGCACCGAGTTGAACATGCTGCTGGGCGCCTCGCTCATGGCCTGGGTTTTTATTGCGCCGCTGATGCTGTATGGCCTTGCCAGCCTGTCGCATCTTGTGGCCAAGCTTTTTCGCGGGCAGGGGAGCCACTATGGCGCGCGGCTGGCGCTGTTCTGGGCATTGCTCGCCGCGTCCCCGCTGATGTTGCTCAACGGGCTTGTGGCAGGGTTCATCGGGCCGGGATTGGAATTGCAGATCGTGGGGCTTGCGTGGTTTTTGGTGTTTGGCTGGTTTTGGATCGGCGGGTTGATCGCCGCAGAAAGGACGCCTGAGTGACTGTGGCAGTGGATTGGCCGCAACTGGCCCTGCTGACCTTGCGCGATCCCAAATCCGCAGCGGCGCAGATCATGAGCTGGCAGATCGGGCGCACCGAGCTGTGGATGGCTGCAGCATTGGTGGCGATCATCAGCACGATCATGTCGTCCCTGTCGAACTACCTGATCCCGGTTCCCGATCCACTGGCGGGTATGGTCGCGAGCCCCTTTACGCTTTTCATGATCGTTGCGGGTGGCTTCGTCATCACCGTGCATGCGATCTACTGGACCGGGCGCGCGATTGGCGGCAGCGGTGACATGGACGATCTGCTGGCGCTGCTGGTGTGGATGCAGGTCCTGCGCGCGGTCGCCCAGGTTGCCGTTCTGCTCACTGTTCTGTTGGTGCCTTTTCTGGCTGGTTTCCTGGTGCTGCTCATCGGGATTGCGACGCTTTGGGTGTTTTTGAATTTCATCAGCGCCGGGCTTCAGCTCAATTCTCTGGCCCGCGCCGTTATGGTCCTGCTGGCGGCGGTTCTGGCGCTGTCTGTGGGATTTTCCCTGCTCTTTTCAATGATTGGCGTCAGCGCCCTCGGAGTACCCGCGAATGTATGATGTCACCGAAATCCGCAATGATTTTCCAATCCTTGGCCGTGAGGTCAATGGCAAGCCTCTGGTCTATCTCGACAATGGTGCCTCTGCGCAAAAGCCGCAGGTGGTAATTGATGCCGTCACCAACGCCTATGCCAACGAATACGCCAATGTGCACCGCGGGCTGCATTATCTGTCCAACCTGGCCACGGATAAATACGAAAGCGTCCGGGGCGTGATTGCAAGGTTCCTGAACGCAGGGTCCGAAGATGAGATCGTGCTGAATTCCGGCACCACCGAAGGCATCAACATGGTCGCCTACAGCTGGGCGATGCCGCGCATGGAAGCGGGCGATGAGATCGTGCTGAGCGTGATGGAACACCACGCCAATATCGTGCCCTGGCATTTCCTGCGCGAGCGGCAGGGCGTGGTGCTGAAGTGGGTGGACGTGGACAGCACTGGCTATCTCGATCCGCAGGCTGTTATCGATGCGATTGGGCCAAAGACGAAATTGGTGGCGATTTCCCACCTTTCCAATCTCTTAGGCACGCGGGTGGATGTGAAAACCATCACGCAGGAAGCGCATGCCCGCGGGGTGCCGGTCTTGGTGGATGGCAGTCAGGCAGCGGTTCACCAGCCGGTAGATGTATCCAACATCGGTTGTGATTTTTACGCCATCACGGGCCACAAGCTTTATGGCCCGTCCGGGTCCGGAGCGATCTATGTCAAATCAGATCGTATGGCCGAGATGCGCCCCTTCATCGGGGGCGGCGATATGATCCGTGACGTCAGCAAGGAAACCGTCACCTATAACGACCCGCCCATGAAGTTTGAAGCGGGGACACCCGGGATTGTTCAGACGATCGGGCTTGGCGTGGCGCTGGAATACATGATGGGCCTGGGGATGCAGAACATCGCAGCCCATGAAGATCACCTGCGCGACTATACCGTTGAAAAGCTGGGCGGACTGAACTGGCTGCAGGTCCAAGGCACGACGCCGGACAAGGCTGCGATCTTCAGCTTCACGATGGATGGGGCCGCGCATGCGCATGACATTTCCACGATCCTCGACAAAAAGGGCGTCGCGGTGCGGGCCGGGCAGCATTGTGTTGGGCCCCTGATGGCGCATATGGGTATTCCGGCCAGCTGTCGTGCGTCGTTCGGGCTCTACAACACCAAGGCAGAAGTCGATGTTCTGGTGGATGCGCTGGAGCTTGCACATGATCTTTTCGCCTGAGCGAAGCAAATCACGGATTGTCCCCGCGGTTTCCCTCCAATTTGGGTGATTTGTTTGGGTGCGCGGGTTGGTATGTTTGGATGATGTCGCTAAACGCTACGATCTCCGTTGGCACATCCGTTTTGCCGTTGCGAGGGGACGATCATGCCGCTATACCGCGCGTCAGTGGACCCTTAGCTCAGCTGGATAGAGCGCTGCCCTCCGAAGGCAGAGGCCAGAGGTTCGAATCCTCTAGGGTCCGCCATAAAAGTCAATTGCTTGCTCGATGTAGGCGATTTTGGAAGCTTTTGTAGGAAGCACATAGGAAGCACGCTGTGGGTAAAGGGTTGCCAGTTTCGATGGACTCCGAAGCCCAAAGATAGAGCTATAGATAGCTTGTTTACCTCAGAGCCACCTTCGCGCCTTCAATCTCGCGGCGAAGGTGGCTCTGAGGTAAACAAGCGCTTTTTTCTTGGAGAGTAAGAGCGGCTGTTACTTGGTCGCGACTTTAAGCCCTGCATCATCGTACTAATCCTTTTTCTGGTAGGCTGAGAAGCAGTCGACCCCTATAGTGAGTGCCTTTGTCTCTCGCACGCCAAGGCCTTCTTCGATCATAAGCTCAAGCAGTCGATCGATGTCTACAAGTTCAATCGTAGTTGCGTTCTCTTGTGAAGCAGCTTCCCTTGATCCTTTTGTGAATGTACCGGTGGTTAGGAAAATACCGCGTTCAGCGCGACCCTGAATTGCGCCACGAAACTCGCGGATTTCGTAGGGGCCGACTGTTCCCTCATAGCGCTTGCACTGGAACACGACCTTGGTTCGGACGAAGCGGTTGATCATAAGGTAGCCTTCGCCGTCGATGCCCTGATCGCCTCGCTGCCCGGTGACTTTAACATTTTCGAAACCAATATGGCGCAAGAGGGGCGCACATAGCTCTTCAAACCCCTTATCTGTGAGGTGTCCTTCCCCCCTAGAACTGAGCCATTACATTGGCCGCGAGAGGGGTACGGGACATGGCGAGGAAGCGACATTCAG
>NZ_CANMNK010000003.1 GCF_947499265.1 uncultured Roseobacter sp.
GTCCGACCCTCAACATCACCAGACGCCGAAACCCCATTCACAACCATCTCAATCCGAGACATCTCAAAAACTCCCTTATTAATGCTTGTTGCGGCGAGTTAAGCACGCCCCTCCCCGGTTGAGAACCTAAATCTTCGTCCAATGCGAGACGCTGCACCCTGCTGCATCGCCCTAGCGGGCCGCTCGCTCAGGCGCGCGGCTTGGCTGCACGCGGCTGTGGACGAGATGGGATTTCCTTCAACAGGCCCCCAACGCCCATCGCCGCGATATCATCGTCGCTCACATCCAGCCCGCAGATGACGCGCGCCAAAACCCAATCCGCCCCGTTCAGCGCAGGCGACCGGGCGCACCCCGGCAAGCCGATCACCGGATGGTCCGCAAAACTGCCCAGGAACAACAGGTTGCCGGGATCTACCGGCATGCCGAAACGCTCAACACGCCCGCCCGCCAAACGCACAGCCGCAGGCGCGGTATCGTCGATGTCGGAGGTGGCGGATCCGTTCAGGATCAGGATCAACTCATCGTCACTCTTCAACAGCGCCTGGGACAAGGACTGCTCTTCATGGGGCACAACCTGCGGCTCCGACAGGGTCAGATCGTAGGCCGCCACCCGGTCTGCAATCGCCTTGAGCCCTTTTGATCCGGCACCACCTTTGATGTCGGTGATGATCAGCCCGACGCTGCGGATCTTTGGCGGCGCGAGCCGGATCGCCGCCTGCGCCAGCGCACAGGCTTCCTGCAACGCGCCTTCCGGCACCGCATAGGAGATGATCTTGATCGTTGCGACCATGCCCCCCTCTGCCATCTGCTGAAACGGCGGGACCGTGGCCAGGGTGATCATGGGATGCACCCGGTTGACCGCCTCCAGCGCAGCGACATCCAGCACGGCAACGCCCGGCCCCTGGGCGAGCAGGTTGACCCGCCCGGTGAAGGCCTCCGTCAGGCACAGATGCTGCCCTGCCGGATCGGGCACCAAGGCCTGCGCCAGCGCCAGGGCGGCGTCGTTCTCGATCACATCACCCGCTTCCAACCGGGCCACGGTCACCTGATCAATGCCAGCGCCCGTGAGCGCAGCAATATCATCGGCGGCCAGCACACGCCCCTTGCGCAGGCGTCCGGCAGCGCCAAGCGCGACCGAATGGGCCAGCACCGCGCCTTCGGCCAGGGCGGTCTCGACGGGCCCGAATTTCACGCGCCCTGCCTTAACACACGGGTCATCTCGGCCAGAATGGACACTGCGATTTCGGGTGGGCCCGCTGCCCCGATGTCCAGCCCGATGGGACCGTGAATGCGCCCGATCTGATGTGGTTCAAAACCGGCTTCCGCCAGCCGCTCCAACCGGGCGGCGTGGGTGCGTTTCGATCCCAACGCACCGACATAGAACGCATGGGATCGCAGCGCGATATGCAGCGCAGGATCGTCAAGCTTGGGATCATGGGTCAGCAACACAACCGCGGTGCGACTGTCGACACCAACATCCTCCAGAGCTTCATCCGGCCAATCGGGCAGAATGCGCTCCCCGGGAAACCGCGCCTCGGACCCGAATGCCGCGCGCGGATCGACGATATAGGGATCATAGCCGGCAATCCGCGCCATCGGCACCAGCGCCTGTGCGATATGTACCGCGCCGACCACGACCAACCGCAGGGGCGGGTTGTGAATGGCGACAAAGACATCGCCATCTTCTTCAAACCCGGATCTGTCCATAGCAAAGCGGTCTTCGTAGATGTCGGCGACCAACCGCCGCGCGCCAGTTTTGAGATTGGCCTCATAAGCCACGGGTTTGCGCGCCGCGCGCGCCTGCATAAGGCCCTGCAACACATCTACCGGCAAAACCGGGCCGACCGGCTCCACCAGAATGCGGATGGTGCCACCACAGGCCAATCCGACGGCAAAGGCGTCACCGTCACTCACCCCATATTCCAGCAGCCGCTGTTCACCCTTCTCCAACGCCTCGGTGGCCTCCAGCACGACAGCACCTTCCACGCAACCGCCGGAAACGGACCCCTGCATTTCGCCATCACCGGCAATGACCAACTGCGCGCCCACCCGGCGGGGCGCCGAGCCCCAGGTTTCCACCACAGTGGCCAGCACTGCACCGCGGCCCGCCTCATGCCAGGCCAGCGCCTGTTCGGGGGCGTTTTCGAAAATTTCCATACCGTCTCTCCTTATCGGCGACTATTCACCATGATTTTCGGATTGTCTTCCCGAAAACCACACGCCCCCCAGTTGATGATCCTTGCGTGACGCGCGCAATTTGGCATCTTGTCCCCGCCCGCCCCGCCTACTACATCTGGTACAAGACTAAGTTGGAGCCGACCCCATGCCCATGCAAGCCCGCGAAATCGAAGATCTGCTGCGCGAGAGCTTTCCCAATGCCCAGATCACGGTGGAGGGAAACGATGGTGTGCATATGGCCGCCATGGTGGTGGATGAAAGCTTTCGCGGCAAAAACCGGGTGCAACAGCAACGCGCCGTCTATGCCGCGCTCAAAGGCAAGATGGATGGCTCGAATGGCGAGCTGCACGCGCTGGCGCTGACCACCAAGGCGCCTGACTGAGCAAATTCAATTCCGGCGCCGTCTGACATGGACCCAGCGCCCCGCGATCCGAAGGGAAGAAATATGACTGACGCAACCACACAAATTCAGGAAACAATCGGCGCAAGCGACGTTGTCTTGTTCATGAAAGGCACCAAGGAGATGCCGCAATGCGGGTTTTCCAGCCGCGTGGCAGGGGTGCTGAACTACATGGGCGTGGAGTTTTCCGACGTTAATGTGCTCTCAGACGAAGGCATACGGCAGGGCATCAAGGATTTCTCCGACTGGCCGACGATCCCGCAGCTTTACGTCAAGGGCGAGTTTGTGGGCGGCTGCGATATCATCACCGAAATGACCCTGTCGGGTGAGCTGGACACGCTGCTGGAAGAAAACGGCGTGACCTTCGACAAGGATGCAGCCGACAAGATCCGCGAAGCCAACGGGTAACCCCGCGCGCCGTCTGCGATCCGATGTGAGGGGAGCTTTGCGCTCCCCTTTCTTTCAGGTCCCGAAGTGCAGGCTTAGCGCTCGACTTTGGTGCACTCCGAATAGACCGGTGTTTCCTGGCCGGAAGACGCATCAAACCACGTGAGCAAAGCCGCATCGCCCTTTGTCCACCAGACATAACCCGACAGATCTGGCGAGCCTGCATACCGGGCGCCGGACGCCGCCGATGTGGTCTCCAGATTGACCATTTCGCCCTCGACCAGCAGGACAACCACACCGACCCCGGTTTCACCGGAGACATATATCACCGGCAATTCCACCGTCCGTTCGCATCTGTAGATTTCAGCGATCGATGTGGCGGCAGCGGGCATCGCCATCATCATCTGCACCAGGGCCGCGGCGATGATGTGCCCTCGGCACATCACGCTTTTGCTTTCTCTTCGACCGACGCGGCCAGCGCTTCGGCCCGCGCGGCGAGCTCGGCCAGCGTATCGGTCACGGTTTGCGGCACAACGGGCACTTCGACCCGCTCCGGTGTTGCCGCGGTTTCGCGCAGGTTGGCCAATTCGGCTTCGCGCTCGGTCAGCTTGGCCTGCACCTCTGCCACGCGATCTTCGACACTCGCGGTCTTGTCTGCCAGCATCAGGCCCGCCATCAGCAACATCCGGGCCTCTGGCATGCGCCCGGCCTGATCCGATAGCACCTGCGCCTCGTCATCCAGCATTTTCGCGGCTGTGTGCAAATAATGTTCTTCGCCCGCCTGGCAGGCCACATCGAACTGGCGACCGCCAATGGTAATTGTCACTTCAGGCATCAGGCGGTCTCCTCTGTCTGGGCATCATTTGCGTCAAGCAGCGGCGTGAGGGCCGCGATAATCTCATCCGCCTGCGAAATCTCTGCGGTCCGGGCCGCGCGTAAGGCCTCCAGTTCCGCCATCATCGCCTTGTTGATCAGATGCGGCTCACCGACGCCTTCGGCATTGGCGTTGCGCAGCGCCTCGCAGGCCTCGCTCAATTGCCCGTTGGCCCGGCGCAGCCGCTGCAAATCCTCGTCAAATTTGCTCATGCGGCCCGCCGTTTCCTCAGCGCGCGCTTCCAGTTCTTCGAGCGCCTTGGCCTGGCGTTCACCCAAGGCCCGCACCCGCTCGTTCAACTGCGCATTGACGGTTTTTTCTTCATCAAGCGCCTGCTTCAAGGCCTCCACGCTCTCGCCGCCATCGCCAAGCGCATCCACGCCCTGTGCCACACGGTCCAGGGCCTGCATAATCCGGCTGTTGAGTTCTTCGATTTCGCTCATGCCCACCTCATTTTCCCACATGCGATCCCGCCCATTTTGTTTCGCGGCTGCCGAATCGCTCTTTCGTCGTTCGAGGTTAACGCTATTCATGTGGCGCAACAAATGCGCCTTTGTTTGGGATCAAGCGCTTGGCGGACGCTGTTGAAGTCCTCCGCCCGGCAATGGCCTCCCCCGGCTCTTGATCTTTGCGAAGCGACTGTTATGCAGCGCTGAAACCTTGGCCCAAAGGCCTCCAAGCCCCGAACTGGGGCCGCTTCGAACCGACAAAGGATTCTACCTCGTGGATTTAAAAGCCCTCGCTGCCGCCAACCCTGATCACTGGTCGAAAGCCACCGCCATTCGCGCTCTGACGCTGGATGCCGTGGCCGCCGCAAACTCAGGACATTCCGGCATGCCCATGGGGATGGCGGATGTCGCCACCGTGCTCTTTGAAAAGCATCTGAAGTTTGATCCGACACAGCCCAACTGGCCGGATCGCGACCGGTTTATCCTGTCCGCAGGTCACGGCTCGATGCTGCTCTATGCGCTGCTGCACCTCACGGGCTATGCCGATATGACGCTGGAAGAGATCAAGAATTTCCGCCAGTGGGGTTCGCGCACTGCGGGGCACCCGGAATATGGCCATGCTTCCGGCATTGAAACCACCACCGGGCCTTTGGGCCAGGGCATTGCCAATTCGGTCGGCTTCGCCATGGCCGAGGAAATCCAGCGCGCGCAATACGGCAAGAAGGTCATTGACCACTATACCTATGTGATCGCGGGTGATGGCTGTTTGATGGAAGGCGTGAGCCAGGAAGCCATCACACTGGCCGGGCGCCACCAGCTCAGCAAACTGATCGTGCTTTGGGACAACAACAACATCACCATCGACGGGCCGGTCACGCTCTCGGACCGCACCGATCAAGTGGGCCGTTTCAAATCCGCTGGCTGGGCCGTGCTGGAGATCAACGGCCATGATCCCGCGGCCATCGACGCCGCGCTGACACAAGCCAAAAAGGGCAACAAGCCCACGATGGTGGCCTGCAAGACCCATATCGCCCTGGGCCATGCCGCACAGGACACCTCCAAGGGTCACGGCGCGCTGACGGATGCCGAACAGCTGATTGCCGCCAAAGAGGCCTATGGCTGGAAAACCGGTCCTTTTGAGGTGCCGGCGGAGGTAAAGACCGCATGGGAGGCCATCGGCGCGCGCGGCGCCGAGACACGGCACGCCTGGGAGGAGCGGTTCGACACCCTGCCCCGGGGCAAGCGCGAGACCTTCAACCGCGCCTATGCGCTGGAGGCACCCAAGAAGCTGACCGCCGTGATCAAGGCGTTTAAAAAACAAATGTCCGAAAGCGCGCTCAAGCTGGCCACCCGTGCAAGCTCCGAGAAGGTGCTGGAAGTTATCAACCCGGTGATGCCGGAGACCGTCGGCGGATCTGCAGACCTCACAGGCTCCAACAACACCAAAACCGGCGATCTGGGTGTCTTCGACGTCGACAGCCGCGCAGGTCGCTATGTCTATTGGGGCATCCGCGAGCATGGTATGGCGGCGGCGATGAACGGTATGGCGCTGCATGGCGGCATCCGCCCCTACGGTGGCACCTTCATGTGTTTCACAGATTACGCGCGCCCCTCGATGCGTCTGGCGGCCCTGATGAAAATTCCCACGGTCTTTGTCATGACCCACGACAGCATCGGTCTGGGCGAAGACGGCCCGACCCACCAACCGGTCGAGCATCTGGCGATCAGCCGGGCCACGCCGAACACCCATGTGTTCCGCCCCGCCGACACCATTGAAACGGCGGAGGCCTGGGAACTGGCGCTGACCTCGAAAGAGACGCCATCGGTATTGTCGCTCACGCGTCAAGGGCTGAGCACCGTACGTACCGAGCACAAGACCAAGAACCTCACCGCGCAGGGCGCCTATGTGCTGGCCGATGCCGAAGGGAAACGTCAGACGATTTTGCTGGCCACCGGGTCGGAGGTGGAAATCGCCATGGCCGCGCGGGACATCCTGCAGGCGGAAGGGATCGGCACCCGCGTTGTGTCGATGCCCTGCTGGGAGCTCTTTGAGGAACAGGACGAAGCCTACCGCAAGCGGGTCTTGCCGGGCGGTCCGGTGCGTGTGGCTGTCGAAGCAGGCATTCGCTTTGGCTGGGATCGCTGGCTCTTTGGCGAACGCGGGCGGCGTGAAAAATCCGGCTTTGTCGGCATGCATGATTTCGGGGCCTCCGCCCCCGCGGGCACGCTCTACAAGGAATTTGGCATCACGGCGGAAGCTGTCGCAGAGAAGGCAAAATCCCTGATCAAGTAACACGGGGGGTGCCAAGCCCTAGAAATGCGCCGCGATTTCGCGGCGCATTTTCGTTTGCGGCTGTCCAATCGCTGACGTCACCGGACCCTCGAACCAGCCCTGAAGTGACCATTACCGACCAATGCCTGCGCGCTGGCGATTTCTGGCCGAAACTGCGCGATTTTCAGCCGAGTTAACACAACCTTAAGTAGTGTTAACTAGACAGGGTGCAGGAGGAGCTTTGATGGTCATTGCCTTTGCCCTGGTGGGCGGCATTTCCGGTTTTCTGTCCGCAATTGTCGCTTTGCTCTTGGGTCACGGCATATGGCAGGCGCTGTTGATCTATTGGCTGGTTGGAACCCTTGCCGCGATCAGCCTGCTGCTGTGTCATATGACGCGGCGGGCCTTGTGCCGGGTTACCCCGGTTGCCCACGAAACGTCAGAGCCTGCCCCGCATCCCAAAAGACAGGTCTGAATCGCACCGGGCGAGGCGGTTTCAACCGATTGTCTTGCGCAAAATGGGCGTGATGAGTTTCTCTCCCACTGGGATCAGTGCAAATCCAAGCGCCAGACCAAAAACGCCATCCATGAAGGCCTTGACCGCCCATTCTCCGGCACCGATCAGGTTTTCCGGCAAGGCGTGGCCCACCGCATAGGCCACATCATGGATGAAATGCCCCAGCCAGGGCGCGCCCAGAACTTCGAGCCCGTGCACGATGATGCTGCCACCAACCCAGAGCATCGCCGCCGTACCAACCACCGTCAGGGTCCACATCACGCCCGGCATCGCCTTGACGATGCCCCGCCCAAGCGCGCGTGTGACGCCCAGACGCCCCGTGCTGGCCAGCGCCAGGCCGACGTCATCCGCCTTCACAATCAGCGCAACGGCGCCGTAAACCGCGACGGTGATCATGACGGCCACCGCCGCAAGCGTCGCGGTTTCCATCCAGAAATTGCTGGGCGGGATCGCCGCCAGCGCGATGGTCATGATCTCGGCGGAGAGAATGAAGTCGGTCTTGATGGCGCCCGCCGCCTTTTGCTCTTCCAGATGCGCGGGGTCCTTGACCTCGGTTTCCGCACCGGGATGGTCCTCATGCCCGTGCCCGCCTATGCCCATCGCATGGGCGACTTTCTCAGCCCCTTCAAAACACAGATAGCAACCGCCGATCATCAACAGCGGCGTGATTAACCAGGGTGCGAAATTCGACAGCAACAGGCCCACCGGCAGCAGGTACACCAACTTGTTGATCATGGAGCCTTTGGCAATCCGCCAGATCACCGGCAGTTCGCGATCCGCTGAGAACCCCTGGACATACTTCGGGGTCACGGCGGCATCGTCGATCACCGCGCCCGCCGCCTTGGCCCCGGCTTTGGCCGCCTGACCGATGACGTCATCCACCGAGGCCGCTGCCACCTTGGCGATTCCCGCCACGTCATCCAACAATGCCAGCAGCCCACTCATCACAATGCCCCTTTTTTCAACATCTGTGCTTTGCGATGACCTAGAGCGCCCGGTCCGGATTGGCAATTGTGGTTAATATGCACGCAATGCGTGTGTGCAACAGTCTGTTGCCGAGGTTTAACGCTAACATTCTGAAAACACGCCGTTTTACGCGTTTCATCAAATTGCGATTAAAGGTATAGAGCCCGCAAATGATCCGAGTGGAGTGCAAGTATGACCATCAGAGTTGGTATCAACGGGTTTGGACGCATCGGACGGTGCACCCTGTCTCACATCGCAACATCCGGCCGCAACGACATTGATGTCGTCGCCATCAATGCTACGGGCCCGCTGGAAACCTCGGCGCATCTGATCAAATACGATTCCGTGCACGGGCGCTTCCCCGGCGATGTGATCGTCGGTGCAAATTCACTGGACCTGGGTCGCGGCCCGATCCGGATGATGTCCACCTACGACATGAACGAGCTGGATTGGGACGGCGTCGACGTGGTGCTGGAATGCACCGGCAAATTCAACGACGGTGACAAGGCCAAAACCCACATCGACCGTGGTGCCAAGCGAGTGCTGATCTCCGCTCCGGCCAAGCGCGTGGACCGGACCATCGTCTACGGTGTCAACCACCGCGATCTGCTGCCCTCTGATGCGGTGGTCTCCAACGGCTCCTGCACCACCAACTGTCTGGCACCGCTGGCCAAGGTGATGGATGAGGCCATCGGGATCGAACGCGGGATCATGACCACGATCCACTCCTACACCGGCGATCAGCCGACGCTGGACCGTCGCCATGATGACCTCTATCGCGCCCGCGCGGCCGCCATGGCGATCATCCCAACCTCCACCGGTGCCGCCAAGGCTTTGGGCGAAGTGCTGCCAAACCTGGCGGGCAAGCTCGACGGGACAGCCATGCGGGTGCCGACGCCCAATGTCTCCGCCGTTGATCTGACATTTGAGGCACCGCGCGACGTGACGGTAGAAGAAGTCAACGCTGCATTGGAGGCCGCTGCATCCGGCGCGATGGCGCGGGTGATGGGCTATGATGCCGAGGCCAAGGTCTCCATCGACTTCAACCACACCGAACAAAGCTGCATTGTCGCGCCGGAACAGACCAAGGTTGTCGGCGGCCGCACCGTGCGCGTTCTCGCATGGTACGACAATGAATGGGCCTTCTCTGCCCGGATGGCAGATGTCGCCGTCAGCATGGGGCATCTCGGTTGATCGCACAGGTGCTTGCGGGCGCCTGAACAGGCTGTCATACCCTCACATGAAACCGACCGCTGAAACAGTCGGTCGGTTTTTCGCAATGCGACAAGGGTGGCAGGGAACAAGGCGTCATGACCAATAGCATCGCAATCGCGCTTGGGCTGCTCCTGGTTTGTCTGGCGGTCGTGGACGTCTTCATCTTTGGCACAGAGCATCTTGTTTTTCTTGGAAAAAAGCTGTTTGAGTTGATCGAATGGCTCGCCTTCTGGCGATAAGGCGTAGTTCAGCCACAGGCGGGATTTGGAAGACATCGGATGACACTCAGGCTTGGTATAAATGGGTTTGGCCGCATCGGGCGGACGGTACTGCGCGTGCTGATGGAAAGCGCGCGCGACGACATGCAGGTGGTGGCGATCAACGACCCCGCCCCGGCAGAGACGCTGGCGCATCTCTTTGAATTCGACTCGGTGCACGGCCCCTATCGCGGCCCGCTGAGCTATACCGACGCAGGGCTGGACCTCGGCTATGGCGCCATTCACATGACGTCGGTGCCGGACCCCGAGATGATCACCTGGCCGGATCTGGACATCGTTCTGGAATGCAGCGGGCGCTTCACCGATCCCGTGCGCGCCCGCACGCACCTGCGGCGCGGCGCACGTAGGGTGCTCTTATCGGCACCCGCTAAGGGGGCTGCAAAAACCATCATCCGAGGCGTGAACGACGATTTGATCCTGGCGGATGATCGGCTGATCTCCAACGGCTCCTGCACCACCAATTGTCTCGTGCCCATCGTGAAGGTCCTGCACGACGCCTTCACGATCAAACGCGGGATGATGACCACGGTGCATTGTTATACCAGCAATCAGAGCCTGCATGACGCGCCGCACACCGATCTCTACCGTGCGCGAGCGGCGGCACAGTCGATGATCCCCACAACAACCGGAGCCGCGCAAACCTTGGGCGAAGTGCTGCCCGAGATGGTCGGGCGGATCACCGGTCAGGCGATCCGCGTGCCCGTGCTCAACGTCTCCTGCATTGACTTATCGGTCGAGGTCGCCTCGGCAACGGATGTGGATGCGGTCAACGCCGCTTTTCGTGCCGCGGCACGAGGCCCGCTTGCCGGGATTGTTGCAACCACCGACCGGAAACTGGTGTCCTCCGACCTCAAGCAGGCCGCCGCCAGCGCCACTTTCGCCGAAGATCAGACCCGCGTGCAGGATGGCACCTGGGTGCGGGTGCTGGCCTGGTATGACAATGAATGGGGATTTTCCAACCGGCTGCTCGACACCGCCCGCCGGATGGGCGACCTGCTCTAGGCTTTGCCCAGACGCGCCAGCAATTGCGAATTTACCCGTGGGGTGACGAATTTGCTGATGTCCCCGTCCAGCCGGGCAATCTCTTTGACCAGCTTGCTGGCAATGGCCTGATGCTGGGCTTCGGCCATCAAAAACACGGTTTCAATCCCATCATCCAGCTGCCGGTTCATGCCAACCATCTGATATTCGTATTCAAAATCCGCCACGGCCCGCAGACCCCGCACAATGATCTGCGCGTCCACATCGCGGGCGCAGTCGATCAGCAGATTTTCAAAGGGATGCACGAGGATCTCGACCCCCGTCTGCGTGGCCAGGGCGGCGCATTCGGCCTCGACCATCTCCACCCGCTCTTCGAGGTCAAACATCGGGCCCTTGTCACGATTGATGGCAACGCCGATGACCAATCGGTCAACCAGCACGCAGGCCCGGCGAATGATATCAAGATGGCCCAAAGTGATCGGATCAAATGTGCCGGGATAGAGGCCAACGCGCATGTGGTCTCTCCTGTCGTGAGTATTGCGGTGAAACGATCACTTTGATCCCGGGATTGCAAGCCTTTTGACAATGCCGCGGGAACGGATCAGTGGCCCATGATCATGCCTTCGAGGGCGTCTTTTTCCATCGCCAGTTCCATCAGCTTGGCCTTGACCACGTCGCCCAGCGAAATCACGCCAATCAGGCCGCCACCGCTCAACACAGGCATATGCCGAAACCGACCATCGGTCATCTTTTGCAGGACCGCATCGGCGGCGTC
Organism: uncultured Roseobacter sp.; assembly: GCF_947499265.1. Classification (GTDB taxonomy): domain Bacteria; phylum Pseudomonadota; class Alphaproteobacteria; order Rhodobacterales; family Rhodobacteraceae; genus Roseobacter. Next base: position 11,293 of record NZ_CANMNK010000003.1, read on the forward strand.
ATCCTGGCTGCAGGTCACAAGTTTGGTGGTCATCAGTGTCTCCACCGTATGCGTCAGACACCCGGCCCCCCGGGCGCCGATCTCGCGTACGATGTCGCGCTCGGACAGAATGCCGTCCGCCGTGGCCCCGTCACGCGATACAACCACCGTACCAATACGCTTTTCCGAGAGTATTCTGGCCGCCTCGGCGATTGATAATGTGGGGGAAACCGTCACAACGTCTTGCAGCGATTTGGTTTTCAGGATCTGGGACACCAACATGTCGGACCTCCTTGCAACGTGTTGAACACCTCTCCAGCGTCACCGCAAAGCGGCATCAAGTCAAGCCAGCGCTTCCAATCTTGCAACTTCTGCGCGCAGGCGCGCGCTCAGGGCTTCGGCGAAACGGCTCAACCTCGGGTTACGCCGGTCATCCGCATGCCGGATCAGGTAGAAGGCGCGCTTGAGGCTGATCTGATCGGTGAGGATGCGGCGCACGCCAGGCATCGCGGGCACCGAGAAATCATGCGCGATGCCCACCCCACCCCCCTGCCGGATCCAGTTGATCTGCACCGAGACCGAATTGGACGCCAGCGGCACGCGTTTGATCCCCAAATCGCTCAGATAATCGAGCTCCCGGTCGAAAATCATATCCGGGATATAGCCGACCAGCCGGTGCTGGCCGAGATCATCGATGTTCTGAATGGGCGGGTGCCCTGCCAGATAGCTCTCTGAGGCGGCGAGGTGGAGATGGTAGTCGGACACCTTCTGCACAACCAGACGCCCCGCTGTGGGCGCGCTCACCGCGATGGCCATATCCGCCTCGCGCCGCGACAGGTTGAACACCCGCGGCAGGGCCACGATCTGAATGTCGAGATCCGGGTTTTCGTCCGAAATCGCGGCGCAAACCTGTGGCAACAGGTAATTCGCACTGCCATCCGGCGCGCCAATCCTGATCTGCCCGGACAGCTGGTCACTTTGCGCGGGCAGTTCAGCAATGGCGCTGCGCATGGCACGCTCCGCCGTCTCGGCGCGCGACAGCAGCGAGGCCCCGGCATCGGTCAGCGTATAGCCCTGCGGCGATTTGGCGAAGAGCGTGGCCTGCAGGGTGGCCTCCAACCGTTGCATGCGGCGCCCGACAGTCGCCGGATCGAGCCGCAGCACCTTGCCCGCGCCTGACAGGGTTTCTTCGCGCGCGACGGCAAGAAACAAACGCAGATCATCCCAATTCGTTTGCAAACCGTCGATCTCCCAGTTGCGCCGCTGGCCGTGTCTGTCGCGCGTCAGAAGTCTGAGACGCCACCGGAACAACAGCAAACCCTGCAAAAACGCAAAATAACTTTGCCACCTTGCCCCTTTCGCCTTGGTTTTTGCAAGACTATCATCACCCCAATCGCGTTTTCAAAGGTCGGTGCACAGACAAGGGCCTGCGCACCGGCGCTACAACAACAGTCCTGCAACTCGGAGAGATTGATGCAAGAACTCACCCACTACCTGAACGGTCAGCATGTCAAAGGCACATCCGGTCGTTTTGCTGATGTCATGAACCCGGCCACCGGCGAGGTGCAGGCCCAATGCCCGCTGGCCTCCAAGGCCGAGGTGGAACAAGCTGTCGCCTATGCCGCCGCGGCGCAGCCTGCCTGGGCCGCAGTCAACCCGCAGCGCCGCGCCCGCGTCATGATGAAATTCGTGGACCTGCTGAACCGGGACATGGACAAACTGGCCGAAGCGCTCAGCCGTGAGCATGGCAAGACCCTGCCTGACGCGGCGGGCGACGTGCAGCGCGGATTGGAGGTGGTGGAATACTGCATCGGCGCACCGCAGCTGCTGAAAGGTGAATACACCGACAGCGCGGGCCCCGGCATCGACATGTATTCGATGCGCCAGGCGCTTGGGGTGACCGCAGGCATCACGCCCTTCAACTTCCCTGCCATGATCCCGATGTGGATGTTTGCGCCCGCCATCGCCTGCGGCAATGCCTTCATCCTGAAACCCTCCGAGCGGGACCCTTCCGTGCCCCTGATGCTGGCGGAACTGATGGAAGAAGCCGGTCTGCCCAAGGGGGTCCTGCAGGTGGTCAATGGCGACAAGGAAGCGGTCGATGCCATCCTCTATGATCAGGTGATCCAGTCCATCGGCTTTGTCGGCTCTACGCCCATTGCCGAATACATCTACGGCACCGGCTGCGCGCAGGGCAAACGTGTGCAATGTTTCGGCGGCGCCAAGAACCACATGATCGTCATGCCTGATGCCAATATGGATCAGGCGGCGGATGCGCTGGTCGGCGCAGGCTATGGGGCTGCCGGGGAGCGTTGCATGGCCATTTCGGTTGCGGTTCCGGTTGGCGATGAAACGGCGGACCGTCTGATCGAAAAGCTGGTCCCGCGCATCGAAAAGCTAAAGGTCGGCCCCTATACCGCGGGCAAGGATGTGGACTATGGCCCGGTGGTCACCGCTGCGGCCAAGGCCAATATCGAGCGCTTGGTGCAGACCGGGATCGATCAGGGCGCCAAGCTGGTCGTTGATGGCCGTGATTTCAACCTTCAGGGCTATGAGGACGGGTTCTTTATCGGGCCACATCTTTTTGACAATGTGACCAAGGACATGGACATCTACAAACACGAGATCTTTGGCCCCGTCCTGTCGACCGTCCGCGCGCAAAGCTATGAAGAGGCGCTGGGGCTGGCGATGGACCACGAATACGGCAATGGCACCGCGATCTTCACCCGCGACGGCGACGCGGCGCGTGATTTCGCCAACCGGGTCAACGTCGGTATGGTCGGGGTGAATGTGCCGATCCCGGTGCCGCTCGCCTACCATACCTTCGGCGGCTGGAAGAAGTCGGTGTTTGGCGATCTGAACCAGCACGGGCCGGACGCCTTCAAGTTCTATACGCGCACAAAAACGATCACATCGCGCTGGCCATCAGGCATCAAGGAAGGCGGCGAATTCTCCATTCCCGTGATGGAGTAAGCGCGCCGTCAGTGCGTCGAGACACAAAGCGAAAGCGGCTCTGAAAAGAGCCGCTTTTTTATTGTCCAGACTTTCGAACGGGTGCTCAGGCCGCTTTCTTGCGACGGCGCATCCCGACAAGACCACCAACACCGGCCAGGAGCATCCAGCCCGCTGCCGGCAGCGGCACCGCACTTACTTTTTCAATCTCCGCATTAATGATCAGGCGGCTGGTGCCATGCTCATCTGTCCGCCATTTGGTCTTGCCATTCTTCTGACGCAGCGCACCATCCCCGTCGAGGGAGACAGAGAAGCTTTTCAGCGTGATCCCTTTTCCGAGCACGAAGGGCAATGCCAGATCAAAATCGTCGAATTGCGTGATCACGGCCAGATCGCTGGGATCGCTTGCGTTGTTGTTGGAGGTGTCGATCTTCAGCTTGACCGTATCATTTGTCGTCTGGTCCAGCGGATCGTCCAGGTCCAGCTGCAGATTTGCAAAGACACGGAACAGATCGTCAAAATTATACCAGGTCGCGTTGAACCATTCCAGCGCGCCAATCTGGTAGGAATTGGTGCCCGACTGGAGGCTGTGGCTGAACGAATAGTCCAAAATCTCCATCGTGCTTTTTCCGGGGCGACCCCATGCGATGCTGGAGGTTCCGATGCCCGTCAGCGAGCCGGAGCCATCAAATCCATTGGCCCGCAGAAAGGTGCCGCTGGTGCCGCCAGAAAACGTCGCCGCCTGGGCGGCCCCCGTCAAGAATGTCACAGCAGTCAAGCCAATTACTAAATGCTTAATACTCATTTTCAAACGCCTCTTTATCAAAAAAACTGCGTGACATTCTGGGGCACTCAATACGCCACTGACTACGGAAGCATGTCTAACATGAGCGGATTTCCGCTGCAATTGATTTTCCTAAAATTTTCTATTTTTGACTTTTTGTCATTTTTCATCAGATAGATGCACGAAGACGCCAGCACTAGAAAGGATTACTTTCAGAGGTGTCACAAGCATATCGGCGAAAATCCACGCAGATTAAGAATCCTTTTGATGCCCTTTTCGGCAGCCAACAGCCCGGCGATTTCCGGATGCGCCACGCAGGCCCTGCACCGGAAGAAATCTGGCACAGCGGGTCTTCATTCGGTTGCTGTAGCCAAAGCGCTCCCGTATTGAAACGGATATGCAAGACGTCCTGATCCGCACCATCGGCCGCACCGGCCGTATCACCCTGAACCGGCCCTCCGCCTTGAATGCCATTACCTATGATATGTGTCTGGCGATTGAGGCCGCATTTGAGGCGTGGCGCGACGATCCGGGTGTGGTGCAGATCGTGCTTGATGCTGCCGGAGATCGTGCTTTTTGCGCGGGCGGCGACATCGCCGAGCTTTACGAGACCGGAACGCAGGGCAACTTTGCCTACGGTCAGAAGTTCTGGGCCGATGAGTATCGGCTGAACGCGAAAATCTTCCTCTACCCCAAGCCGGTGGTGTCATTCCTTCAAGGCTTCACCATGGGCGGCGGCGTTGGCATCGGTTGTCACGGATCACACCGGATCGTTGGCGAAAGCAGCCAAATCGCCATGCCGGAATGTGGCATCGGGCTGGTACCGGATGTGGGCGGCTCGCTGATGCTGGCGCTCGCGCCGGGACGTTTGGGTGAATACCTTGGGACGACGGCTGCGCGCATGTCTGCAGGGGACGCGATTTTGGCCGGGTTTGCGGATATCTATATCCCGCAGGAAAAATGGTCTCACGTGATCAGACAGCTTGAAGAAGGCGGGACACCGGATCTGTTGAACGTGGCAGCGGAAACCCCGCCCGAGGGCACGCTTGCGGCACATCTGGAATATATCGATCAGCATTTTGCAGGTGAAAGGCTGGGCGATATCCTGACCACGCTGCGCAAAGACGACAGCGATTTCGCGCAACAGAGCCTGAAACAAATCAGCCGGAACAGCCCCCTGTCGATGGCCTGCACAATCGAGATGATCCACCGTCTGCGCGGCCCCTCGCTGACCATCGCCAAGGCGTTGGATCTGGAATACCGGTTCACCTATCGCGCGATGGAGCATGGTGATTTTCTGGAGGGCATTCGCGCGGCGATCATCGACAAGGATCGCGCGCCCAAATGGCAATTCAGCGATCAGAACGTACCCGCAGCGGCTGTAAGCAAGATGCTGATGCCCTTGGGAAATGACGCATTGAAACTGGAGGGGACCGAGATGGAAGCGCTGAACGTTGGATTTATCGGATTGGGCAATATGGGCGCGCCGATGGCGGCCAATCTGGCCAAAGCGGGCTGCGTGGTGCGCGGGTTTGACACCGCCGGTACCAGTGCGGAAGGCGTGCAGATGGTCGCCTCCGCGACAGAAGCGGCAACAGGGGCGGATGTTGTCCTCACCATGCTGCCGAACGGCGCGATTTTGCGCAGCGTCGCAGCGGAAATCCTGCCTGCGATGAAACCCGGCGCCCTGCTGCTGGATTGCTCTACCGTGGATGTGGAAAGCGCCCGCGATGTGGCCGCTCAGGCCGAAGCGTCAAAGCTGCTCTTCGTGGATGCGCCGGTCTCAGGCGGGATCGGCGGCGCCGCGGGGGGTACGTTGACCTTCATGGCCGGGGGCACAACCGCGGCATTCACCAAGGCACGGCCGCTTTTCGACATCATGGGGCAAAAGGCCGTGCATTGCGGGGATGCGGGTGCAGGTCAGGCCGCAAAAATCTGCAACAACATGATCCTTGGGGCCACGATGATCGCCACCTGTGAGGCCTTTGCTTTGGCGGATAAACTCGGGCTCGATCGGCAGAAAATGTTTGACGTGGTCAGCACGTCATCGGGCTACAGCTGGACCATGAACGCCTATTGTCCTGCCCCGGGCGTCGGCCCGCAAAGCCCGGCAGACAATGATTACACCCCAGGATTTGCTGCCGAATTGATGCTCAAGGACCTCGGGCTGTCACAGCAGGCCGCAGAGGCGGTCGACGCCGATACCCCGATGGGCGCGCTGGCGCATGCACTTTACGCCAAATTTGTCGAAGATGAGGATGGTATGGGCAAGGATTTTTCAGCGATGTTACCACGGTTTTCGGCGCGCGGCAGAACATCATAGGTCGCAAACAGACGCATCGATGGATCAAGCCACGGTAAGCTGCGGTGAGATCATAAAGAGCTTGTATGCCCAAAGCCTTTCACGAATTTGCCGCCGACCTGACCTACGATGACCTGACTGAGCCGGTCTTGCAGGTCCTCAGGCGATCCTTTCTCGATACCATGGGGGTGGCGGCGGTGGCCTCGACCACCACCATGGCTGGTATTGCCCGACAGGGCGCGATGGCGCTCTTTGGCGCCGGACAGGCTGGCAGTAGCCGCATCCTGATGCACGGCGCGCGCGTCAGCCCCGCAGGGGCCGCCATGGCAGGCGCCTTCACGGTCGATAGTGTCGACGCACACGACGGGACATCCCCGTGCAAAGGTCACGCGGGCTCCGCGGTTTTCCCCGCCCTTCTGGCGATGAGCGACGTTCAGGACGGGATGCAGGGCGCTGATTTTGCGACGCTTTTGGCGATTGCCTATGAGGTCAGTTACCGCGCGGGCCTGGCACAACACGCGACCTGTGCGGAGTATCACACCTCCGGCGCCTGGACGGCTGTGGGTGTCGCCACCGCCTGCGCCCGCGCGCTGGACTGTACGCCAGACCAAATACGCCATGCCGCGGGGATTGGAGAATACCACGGCCCGCGCAGCCAGATGATGCGCTGCATCGACCACCCGACCATGCTGCGGGACGGGGTGGGCTGGGGCGCACCTTCGGGTGTCACGGCAGCCTATCTCGCTCAGATGGGTTTCACCGGTGCGCCAGCGTTGACCTGTGAAGACGCGCCCGCGTTCTGGGAGGATCTTGGCACGGCCTGGCGCATGGTCACAGACACGCATTACAAACCCTACCCCTGCTGCCGCTGGGCTCATCCCGCCATTGATGCAGCGCGGGATTTGATGCGGGAGCACAGATTGCATCACAGCCAGATTGCAGGGGTCGATATCCGAACCTTTCATAACGCCATCCGGTTGGCCGGGCATCACCCTGCAACGCCGGATGAATTCGCCTATGCCATCGCTTTTCCGGTGGCCACCATGATCGTGCGCGGCCAGGTCGGTGTGCCGGAACTGGCCGAAAGCACGTTGCAGGATGCCGATATCCTGCGGGTCAGCGGTGCCATCCGATTGATTGAGGATGACCACTTTACAGCCATCAGCGAGGGCAAACGATGGGCGCAGGTCACGTTAAGACTTGTGGACGGCGCGGAACTGTCATCGCCCCCGCGCACGCCGCGCGGCGACACCGATTTGCCGCTGTCGGACTTGGAGATTTCGGAAAAATTCCACCTCTTTGCCGACCCGGTTCTGGGCACCAAGCGCGCTGGCGAGATTGAGGCGCTCTGCGCGGAGTTTGATACACTCGCCGCAGATGATTTCGCACGGCTATGTGATCTGTGCCTTGAACCGGCGGTATAGCGACCCGCCCGCCGCCGCCTGCCCAGTGCCTCTCGCCACCTACTCCGCAGCAACCTTTCGACGGGACTGCAACATCGGTTTCAGGTACTTTCCGGTGTAGCTTTCGGCAACCTCCGCCACCTGTTCCGGGGTGCCGGTGGCGACGATCCGACCACCCCCATCGCCGCCTTGAGGCCCGATGTCGATGATATGGTCGGCGGTCTTCACCACGTCCAGGTTGTGTTCGATCACGATGACCGAATTTCCCTGATCCACCAGTTCATGCAGCACTTCCAACAGCTTGCGCACATCCTCGAAATGCAGCCCTGTGGTGGGTTCATCCAGAATGTAGAGCGTCCGCCCGGTGGAGCGTTTGCTCAGCTCTTTCGATAGTTTCACCCGCTGCGCTTCCCCGCCCGAGAGCGTCGTCGCCTGTTGACCCACCTTGATGTAGCCGAGCCCCACACGCATCAGCGCATCCATTTTCTCGCGGATTGACGGCACCGCCTGGAAAAACGCCTGCGCGTCCTCAACTGTCATGTCAAGAACGTCTGCTATACTCTTGCCTTTAAAGGTAACTTCCAGCGTCTCACGGTTGTAGCGCTTGCCCTTGCAGGTTTCACATTCCACGTAGACGTCAGGCAAAAAGTGCATCTCGATCTTGATCACACCATCGCCCTGACAGGCCTCACATCGCCCGCCCTTGACGTTGAAGCTGAAGCGTCCGGGCTTGTATCCGCGCGTTTTGGCCTCCGGCAGCCCGGCAAACCAATCGCGGATTGGCGTGAAGGCCCCGGTATAGGTCGCGGGGTTTGACCGTGGCGTGCGCCCGATGGGGCGCTGATCGATATCGATGACCTTGTCGAGATGCTCCAGCCCCTTGATGGTCTCACAGGGAGCGGGCGTCTGGCGCGCGCCGTTGAGCCGCATCGAGGCAGTCTTGAACAGGGTCTCAATCGTCAGCGTGGATTTGCCACCGCCCGACACCCCCGTCACGCAGACAAATTTGCCCAGCGGGTAGTCAACCGTGACGTTTTGCAGGTTGTTGCCGGTCGCCTTGACCACCTGAACCTTCTTCTTGTTGCCCTTGCGGCGGGTGGCTGGCACCGGAATTTCCCGGGTCCCGGTCAGGTACTGGCCAGTGATGGACTCGGTGTCGCCCGCAATCACATCCGGCGTACCGTGGCTGACCACCTGCCCGCCGTGCACGCCCGCGCCCGGACCGATGTCAAAGACATAATCCGCCTCGCGAATGGCCTCTTCGTCATGTTCAACCACGATCACGGTATTGCCCTGATCGCGCAGGTTTTTCAGGGTGAGCAACAGGCGGTCGTTATCGCGCTGGTGCAGGCCAATCGAGGGCTCATCGAGTACGTAAAGCACGCCCGTCAAGCCCGATCCGATCTGGCTGGCCAGCCGGATACGCTGGCTTTCACCGCCCGAGAGCGTGCCAGCATTGCGGCTGAGCGTCAGATATTCGAGACCCACGTTGTTCAGAAAGCCCAGACGTTCGCGGATTTCCTTGAGGATCGCACGGGCGATCTCGTTTTTCTGCACAGTCAGATGATCCGGCACGGTTTCGCACCAGTCAAAAGCCTCGCGGATCGACATCTGAACGACCTCGCCGACATGCAGCCGCTGCTCCGGCGCACCATCGACGGGTCCGATCTTGACGGCCAGCGCCTCTTCGCGCAGACGGAAACCGCCGCAGGTGCCGCAGGAGCGGTTATTCTGATACCGCTCGAATTCCTCGCGAATCCAGTTGCTGTCGGTCTCGCGGTAGCGGCGTTCCATATTCGGGATCACGCCTTCGAACACACGCGTCACCTGATAGACGCGCCCACCCTCATCGTAGCGGAAAGCGATCTCTTCTTCACCAGAGCCATAGAGGAAGACCTGTTGCACCTTCTTGGGCAGGTCCTTCCACTTATCGGTCTGTTTGAACTTGTAGTGTTTCGCAATGGCTTCAATGGTTTGCAGGAAATATGGGCTCTTGCCCTTGCGCCAGGGGGCCAATGCGCCATCGGCGATTTTCAGGTTCTGGTCGGGTACAACAAGGCGTTCATCAAAAAACAATTCCACGCCCAGACCATCGCACTCCGGGCAGGCCCCAAAAGGTGCGTTGAAAGAGAAGAGACGCGGCTCGATCTCCGGGATCGTGAAACCGCTGACCGGACAGGCGAATTTTTCGGAGAAGGTTGTGCGTTCCGGATCCCCCTCGCTCGGCGCGGTCTCCAGAATGGCGATGCCGTCCGCCAGATCAAGCGCCGTGCGCAAGCTGTCAGCCAACCGCGTTTCCAACCCTTCGCGGACCACGATCCGATCGACCACCACATCGATATCATGGCGGAACTTCTTGTGGAGCGTGGGCGGTTCGTCCAATTCATAGAACTCCCCATCCACCTTAACCCGCTGGAACCCCTGCTTGCGCAGCTCCAGAAACTCCTTGCGGTATTCGCCCTTGCGGTCCCGGATGATCGGGGCGAGCAGGTAGGCACGCGTCCCCTCCTCCATCGCCATCACACGGTCCACCATGTCCTGCACCTGCTGCGCCTCGATGGGCTTGCCGGTGGCGGGCGAGTACGGCGTGCCGACGCGGGCGAACAGCAACCGCATATAGTCGTAGATTTCCGTGACCGTACCAACGGTGGAGCGCGGATTCTTGGAGGTGGTTTTCTGCTCAATCGAAATCGCGGGCGAGAGACCGGCGATATGGTCTACATCCGGTTTCTGCATCATGTCGAGGAACTGGCGGGCGTAAGCGCTGAGCGATTCGACATAGCGGCGCTGGCCCTCGGCATAGATCGTATCGAAGGCCAGTGAAGACTTGCCCGAGCCGGAAAGACCAGTGATCACAACCAGTTGGTCGCGCGGAATATCCACGTCGATGTTCTTGAGGTTATGTTCGCGCGCCCCGCGCACTTCGATATGTTTTAACTCGGCCATCAGGCACCCCCGTGTAACGTGCTAGACATAGGCCCATTGCGCGCATTAGCCAATGAAAAAATGAGAACAAAAGGTAAACTTTAGCGATGACGGCGACGATGGGCCAGCACAAGATGCGCGCAGCCCCCAAGGACAAAGGCGCAGCCCGCCAAAAGCGGCAATCCCGCATAGCCGATGGCCCCGGAGGTCATTGCCATGACCGGCGTGCCCAGGGTATTGCCGACATTGCCCATCTGGGCCACCGCGCCATTGGCCTGCGCCTGCGTTGCCGGGGTGTGGTTCAGCTGTGGGACGGCGGCAAAGCTTGCGCCCTGGATCAAACCCATCGTAGCGGCGAGCATCAGGCAGCCCATGGGATCACCCGGGATCGCCCAAAGCCAGATCATGGTCATCGCACTCCCCGCGAAACCGATCAGGATGACGGAAACAGCGGAAATGACACGTAGCAGGGCAACGCCCAGGGTCATCGAGATCAGGATGCTGGTCAGGGGCATCGCGCCCATCACAAAGGCGCGGCTGTCCTCGGCGATGAAGGGCGGCAGAACCGTCAGGATGGAGACGAAACAGAAGGTGTAGAAAAGCCAGCCGATGGCAGGCGCTGAAATCGCCGGGGAGCGGTAGATCGTCAGGTGATCCCGCAGAATTTGAGCCGGTGACAACGCGGTGGCTGGGGTGTCAATTGTGAGCACGCTCAGCCGCATCCCGAGATAGAGCGCGAAAACCGCCATGTAGAGCGCATGCGCTGCCAGCAACGCCGGCAGGCCCTGCCAGGCCACCAGCGGCAAACCGGCCCAGGCGAGTACCGCGAACGCGACCCCAAAGAACGTGCCCCATAGCGTCAGCGCCAGCCCCCGATCCTTGGGTGCGCAGATCTGCGCGATCAGCGTGGGCGCCGCCACAACAAGGCCCAGATGCGACAACCCTTCCAGCGCACGGCTGAACAGCAGCCATGGCAGCGGTGGCAAAAACGCCTGAAACGCGGAGAGCGCGGCCCCGGCCCAAAGCGCCCAGAGCAGCGCGCGGCGATAGCGAATGCGCGCGACCATCAGCCCGGCCGCAACGCCAAAGAAAATGCCCAGCAGCCCCACGATGGACACCACAAAACCCAGAGCCGCGCCCGCATCGGGGTAAATCGCGGGCAGTTGATCGAAAGTGGCGCTGAACTTGCCATATTGAGCAGCGGCACCAAGGCCCGCCCCCCACAGCGCCAGCACCAGACCCCATGGGGTTTTGTCAATCATTTCAGGCCTGTCCTGCATGAAGGAGCTCCGACCGGAGACCCTTTGCACCGCTTACATGTGAATCACGCGGTCGTAGGCATCCAGCACACTTTCGTGCATCATTTCAGAAAGCGTCGGATGCGGGAAGACCGTATTCATCAGATCTTCTTCGGTGGTTTCCAACTGGCGGCCGACCACGTAACCCTGAATGAGCTCGGTGACTTCGGCCCCGACCATATGCGCCCCAAGAAGCTCGCCGGTCTTGGCATCGAAAATCGTTTTGATCATGCCTTCCTGTTCACCAAGAGCGATCGCCTTGCCATTGCCAATGAAGGGGAAGCGTCCGACCTTGATCTCGTAGCCCAGCTCCTTGGCCTTGGCTTCGGTATAGCCGACGGAGGCCACCTGCGGATGGCAATAGGTGCAGCCCGCGATGGTTTCCGGTTTGACGGGATGCGCGTGTTTGCCCGCGATCAAATCGGCGACCATGACGCCCTCATGGCTCGCCTTATGCGCCAGCCAAGGCGCGCCCGCGACATCGCCAATGGCATAGAGCCCGTCGACCCCGGTGCGGCAAAACTCGTCCGTGACAACATGGGTGCGGTCGACCTTCACGCCCAGGTCTTCGAGGCCCAGACCCTCGACATTGCCAACGATGCCCACGGCGGAAATCACCGTGTCAAAGTCGTGTTTCTCGACCTTGCCGCCGACCTCGATATGGGCGGTCACCTTGCCCTTGGCGCGGTCGAGTTGTTTGACCATCGCCTTCTGCATGATCTTCATGCCCTGCTTCTCGAACGACTTCTTCGCGAAGGCTGAGATTTCCGCGTCCTCAACGGGCAGCACGCGGTCCATGACCTCGACCACTGTCGTATCGGCCCCCAGCGTGTTGTAGAAACTGGCAAATTCGATACCGATGGCCCCCGACCCGATCACCAGCAGCTTTTTCGGCATGTGCTTGGGTTCCAGCGCGTGTTTATAGGTCCAGACCAGATCGCCATCGGCCTCCAGCCCCGGCAGCTCACGCGCGCGCGCACCGGTGGCCAGCACGATGTTCTTTGCGGTCAACTCCTCAGCGCCCTTATCGGTCTTAACGCTGACTTTGCCCTTGGCGGGGATGGTGGCCGCGCCCATGAAAACGGTGACCTTGTTCTTTTTCATCAGGTGGCCAATGCCGCCCGACAGTTGCCCCGCCACCTGGCGCGAGCGTTTGACCACCGCGTCGAGATCATAGCCTACGTTGTCCGCTTTCAGGCCGAACTCCTTGGCGCGGTGCATCAGGTGAAAGACTTCGGAAGAGCGCAGCATCGCCTTGGTCGGGATGCAACCCCAGTTGAGACAGATACCGCCCAGATGCTCGCGTTCGACGATGGCAACAGACATCCCCAGCTGCGCCCCGCGAATGGCTGCAACATAGCCGCCAGGGCCTGCACCGATCACAATAAGATCAAAGGATTTCGCGGCCATGGTGTGTCCTCGCTGATGGAATATCCGGAATATAGTTCACCGTTAAACTATATTCCCATCAGCGGCAACAGCGGCTGCGGCGCGACATATGCGCACCGTGCAAGGGGGCATATCACCCCATGCAATCGGATTTCTCAGGCGGCTTTTGCGGTCTGCAGGCTGCGGATCATTTCGCCGTATCCACCCCGCGCCGTAAACTCGTTTTCGAGCTTTGTCGGCGTCCGGCCCAAAGCCTTGTTGCGGAAGGGGAAGCGCCCGAATTCACGGATCACATCGCGGTGTGCCCGGGCGTGCAACAGGTTTTCGGCACCGTGTTCCGGCATCCGTTCACACATCAGCCGCACGCAACGTTCCTGATCGCAGAGGTTTTCGGAATGCATCAGCGGCAGGTAAAAGAACTGTCGCGCGGGCTCATCAATCCGCATGTCCCAGCGTTTGTCGATGGCCGACTTTGCTGCCGCCAGGGCAACCTTGTCGCTGGCAAAGGCCTGGGCCGTGCCGCGGAACATGTTGCGGGAGAACTGATCCATCAGGATGACATAGGCCAGCGCGCCGGAGGGGTATGTCAGCCAGAGAGAGAACCGGCCTTCGCAGGCGCCGTGCCAACTCTCTTCAAACCGGGTCCTGATTGCACCATCCAAAGCATCGGATTGCGTGTACCAACCGCTCTGACCAACTTCATCCAGCCAGAAGCTCAAAATCTCTTGCGGACCAACCATACCTACCGTCTCCATTAAACATACCGTGTCATTAACGTATGCTCTGTTTACTTCAATCACCTAGTCACTTTTTGCATCATTACGACACATTCAACCAGCATTTGTGGCGTTTTCGTCGCTCAATTCGCTCTCAATGGCGTATTCCTGAGCATATTCGAGGGCAACCGAGGTCGAGGATGGGGCCACAGCAACATACGCCCCCGTTTCCTGAACCGGAATCGACTTGCGCACCGTCGATCGATAGGCCGCGTAGATCACCAACATGGCAAAAAGCACACCGGTGAAAAGATAGAAGCCGCCCGGCCCCACCACGTCCATCATATAGCCGGTGATGATCGGGCCGAGGATCGCGCCAAGCCCGTTGATGAAGATCAGCCCGCCCGATGCCGCGGCCATGTCTTCATGTTCCAGAAAGTCATTGGTGTGGGCAATCAGCAGAGAATAGAGCGGGTTCGACATCCCGCCCACCACAAAGGCCGAGACCAGCAGCATCGTGAAGTTCCCGCCGAGCAACATGCCGATGGCCGAGCCGATGACGCCAACCGCCGACACGATCAGGATCAGAAAGCGCCGGTCCATCCGGTCAGAAATCCAACCAATCGGGTATTGCAGCAGCATTGCACCGACAAAGAACATCGCCACGAAGGTGGAGATCTGCGCGACAGAGAGCCCGGCCTTGGCGCCATAGACGGAGGCCATACCGAATTGCGCGGAAAAGACACCGCCCAGCAGGAACATGCCGACGCAACCCATTGGGGAGTAACCGGCAAGCTCCCGAAGGCTCATCGGTTTGGTGGTATCAAAGGCCGGTGTCGGGCTGATCGACAACAGGATGGGTGTGACCGCAATCGACACCAGAACCGATGGGATGACGAAGAGGACATAGCCCGAGGGATCGGCGGCCAGCAGCAGCGCCTGGCTGAGCACGATCCCCGCGGTCTGCACGATCATGTAGAGCGAGAGCGCCTGACCGCGGTTTTCGTTGGTGGCCGCATTGTTGAGCCAGCTCTCTGCCGTCACATACACGGCCGAGAAGCAAAACCCGATCAGCACCCGGCCCAGTGTCCAGACCCAGACCTCGGTCAGCGTGGGGTAGATGATCATCACCGCAGAGATCAGCGAGGCCAGCGCAGCAAAGACCCGCACGTGGCCGACCCGCCGGATCATCCCGGGGGCCATCCGCGACCCGCCCAGAAAGCCGACAAAATAGGCCGACATCACTATGGACATCTCCAGCGTGGAAAAACCCTCGATCTCGCCACGGATGCCCAGCAATGTGCCTTGCATCCCGTTCCCGACCATCAGGAGCGACATGCCCAGCAAGAGCGCCCATGCGCTTGATAAAACCTGAAGCATGTTGATCTCCGTCTTATCTTGGGAGGGGTGTTTCGCCCTCCTTGCCGCATGGCCGTGGTCAGGTCCGTCTCATGTGCGACTTCGCAGGTCGCTTTGCGCCCATGAGGGATTATTTCGGAAAGAGAAGCGACGCATCCCCATAGGAGAAAAAACGATATTCCGCGCGGATGGCGTGATCGTAAATGCGCCGCACGGTGTCGGGGCCCATCAGCGCCGAGACCAGCATCATCAGGGTGGATTTGGGCAAGTGGAAATTGGTCATCAGCGCGTCGGTGACCTGGAACGCAAACCCCGGATAGACGAAGATATCGGTATCCCCCTCCCAAGCGGTGATCTGCCCCCCGCGTGCGGCGGTTTCGATCAACCTGAGCGCAGTTGTGCCGACCGGGATCACGCGCCCGCCGGTCCGTTTCGTCTCCGCGATCTCGGCGGCGGCCTGCGCGCTGACCCTGCCCCATTCGGAATGCATCTTGTGGGTGGTCACATCGTCGACCTTCACCGGCAGAAATGTGCCTGCGCCCACATGCAGGGTCACATGGCTGAAGGTGACGCCCTTCTCGGAGAGCGCCGCGAGCAGAGCATCGTCGAAATGCAAGGAGGCGGTTGGCGCGGCAACGGCCCCCTTGTTGCGGGCAAAGACGGTTTGATAGTCCTGCATGTCTTGCGCATCCGCCGGGCGTTTGGCCGCGATATAGGGCGGCAGCGGCATGGCACCGGCGGCATTCAGCGCCGCATCAAAATCATCCCCCCCCAAGTTGAAGGCAAGATGCCCCTGCCCGTCAGCGGTGCCTTGCAAACTGGCCCGCAAAGCATCGCTGAAGATGACCTCTTCCCCGATTTTCAGCTTTTTCAGCGGTTTGATGAGGGCCGCCCATGTGCCGTCACTGCGCGGTTCCAGCAGGGTCACCTCGATCCTGGCCTGCGTGGCACCCTGCGCGCTGATGCGGTGGCGCACCCCCGTCAGCCGCGCCGGAATGACTTTGGTATCGTTCAACACCAGACGGTCGCCGGGGCGGAGAAAATCAACAAGGTCCGACACCACCGCATCGGTGATTGTATCTCCCTTGGCGACCAACAGGCGCGCAGCTGTGCGCGGCACCGCCGGGCGGGTCGCAATCAGGTGTTCGGGAAGATCGAAATCGAAGTCGCTGAGTTTCATGGCGGCCCCCTAGCGATCTTCTCCGGTCGTTGCAACAGGCGGGGCGCGCTCGATGACGGGTGGCGGTGTTTCGCCTTCGGCCAGGGGCACGTCAGGCTTGGGCGCGCGGAAGAGATCGCGGATGCCGCCCGGTGTCAGCGCCGTCAGCGGATTGACAAAAACATCCGGGTTCTTTGCTGTGCCGGTGATCGAATAGTTGAAGGCAAAGAGCCCCTCGCCCTTCCGGGTAAACACGCTGCCGATACCGTTGAGAATATAGACCGGGGTGATGACACCCTGCATCTGCAACTGCCCGGTGCCCAGGGCGTAGATCCCGTCCATGGAAATCCCCATCGAGGGACCCACGGCACTGCCTTCGCGCAGGGTGATCTGCGACGGGGACAGGCGAAAATCCGCGCCGACCTCGGAGAAATAGAGGCTGTCGCCGCCTTCCGCGTTGAAGAGCCCGACGATGCTGACCGCATTGAGCAAGGCGGCCATCGCGGGCGCGTCGACAATGCTGGTGTCCAGCACCCTCAGGGTGCCGTCAAACGCACCACCGGTGCCCACCGGGATCAGGATCAGTTCAAACTTGCCGCCTCGGGCCTTCTGCAAAACATTTGCCGAGGAAAACACCGATCCCGCGTCGTTTGCCGTCAATCGGATCGCGCTGCGCCCGCCCTGCGGGATCATCCGCCCATTGACCGGTGCGCCGCCATTGACCCGTCCCGAAAAGGTGCCGTCCAGACCCGCGCCCGTGGTGAAGTCCCCCCGGATGTTGGTGATGGCGATGGTGTCGCTGACCTGCAGCCGGTCCAGCGCCACGGTCAGGGGCGTGTTTTCTCCGGTGGCTGCGTCATCCGGGATATCGGCCCGCCGCAGATCAAGCGTGCCGCCGCGCAACACAACGCCCACGGGCACATCCGCACCCCGCCCCACCAGATCAACCTGCGCATCCAGCCAATCCGAGACAAGCACGCGCGACAACCGGACCCTGTCCAGCTGACCGGCCCCGGACAGCGTAATGTCCCCTGTGGCAGAAAGGCCCGGCGCCTGCAGCGACAGGCTTTGCACGGTCGGGATTTCCGACAGCGTCGCCACGAGCTTGAACTCCGCCGCCGTGGCCGCGCGCTTGGACCAGCCGATGGGCGGAATGCTCAGCGTGATGCCCCGCAGATCGGAGCTGAGTTCAAGTTTCGGCGGCTGATCCTTGACCAGTTCCACCACAATATCCGCCTTGCCCTCACCGGTCACATATTCGGGCGGCAGACCGACCTTCAGATCCTCCAGCGCTTCGGTTGAAATATCGATCTGACCCGTGACCGTGCCCGGCGTGCCGGGCTCCCCAAGCGGTTGCTGCCATGTCACGTCGAAGGGCAAACCATCCAGATCCCCCGGCCCCCGCACCGTCACCAATTCATCAGAGGCCACAAGCGACAACAAAGGCGCACGGACCGTCCGGTCCTTGATCAGTTGGGTGCTGCTGACGTTGGCAAGCGCGCCGGTGACATGGAATGCGACCTCTTCGATCTGGGCTTCTTTCTTGAGCGGGAGCGCCAATGTGCCCGCCAGTGTCGCGCGCCCGTCGGCCAGCGTCACCGGCTCCCCGGCTTTGCTCAGCACCTCAAGCGGCGGTTGATCCAGCATCGACAGGGCTGCCGTCACCGATGAATCGGTGAGCAGTCGGACCACCGCCGGGGTGTCCTCCTTGGCCCGGATATCCGGGATGATGAAGGACGAACCGGCCAGATCGACACTGCCCCCTTCAGGGGCTTCGACGCCGCCCTTGTCCACCACCAGCACAAAGCGGTCCTTGAGGATCGAGGCGTGCCCCTGGGCCTGTTTGATCAGGGGCATTTCTTTCAAAAACCGAACATCGGCTTCTTTGAAGTCAAACCCCAGGAATGTCTCGGGGGCCGCGCCCGCGCGCCAACGCAACGCCGCGTTGACATCCTGCAAGGTCCCGGCAAAGAGGTTTTCGTTAAGCCATTTGCGCGTTTTCGGTCCCAGGGCTTCGGGCCAGAGCCCCATCAGGCGTGCAGAATCGAAGCGGTCCATCTGCGCGTCCACGGCGATGTCCCATCCACTGGCATCCGCAGCCACCTCTCCCTTTGCGCGCAGCAGGTATCCCTCGTCCAAAATCTGCAACCGGCCCAAATGCAGCGAAAAGGGCTGCGGGGTAAGGCGGAAATCAAGCTCGGCCTCGGAAACGGTGACCGGCACGTCGTAGAAATCCGCCGGGTTGATCTTGAGATCGCTGAGCCGCAATTGCCCAACCAGATCTTCGATCCGGCCATTGCCGTCGTCGGCCAGCGACGCGGTCCCGTCAAGGCGGCCGCTGACCCATTTGCTTTCCACCGAAAGCTCATCGAACCGCAACAGGCGCTCTGCTGGGATATAGCTGAAATAGCTGCGCGCGCTGTCGATGGGGATGGCACGGGTTTCGGGTGTGGGCTGGATGACGCCAGCACCGATCTGAAAGGTCGCATTGAGCGGGTCAAAGGTGCCATCGGCGTTCATGCCCCCGCGCAACGATCCCGAAATCGGCGCACGCAGCGCCTCCAGCCAGCCAAAGGCCGGACCCTGCACCGCGACATCGCCAGCATCGACATTTGCGAAGGTGACACCGAAATCCGACGCCGTGTCGCCAATGCGGCCCGCGTAATTCGCCGCCACGGTGGCCACCTCTGCGCCGCCGCCCAGAACGGCAAGATCAACGCTCAACTGAAGGGTCTCGCCCGTTCGGCGCAGCCCCAAACGCCCGCCATCCACCGTCCAGGCGCGATTGGCGCGTTCGTCCTCATAGCGCAGGGTCAAGGCGTTCAGATTGGCCTCGTTCAACTGTGCCAGCCCTGGGCGCAACAGAAACTCGTCCATCTCCGCGATCAGCTGCACCAGATTGGGCGCGCGCCGCACCGGCGGCGATGTGCCGGTCCCGGACGACAGGGAAATACCCCCCTCGGGGCTGCGGCGCAGGTTGAGGAACACACCGCTGAGGTCCAGCGATTTCAACTCCAGCGTCCCGCGCAGCAATCCGCGCATCGACAGGCTGGCGCGGACTTCTGAAAAGGCGACGATCTCGCCGCCCGCCGGGGTCGTTGCCCGCACATCGCGCACGCTGGCGCGCGGCCGCCACCCCTCGTCAACGATCAGCACCATTTCGCCGTAGCTCACCTGAGCATCCGGGATCGCCTCGGCCAGACGGGTATCGATCTGCGCCCGCGCCCAATCGGGCACGATGATTTCACGGTCCTTGACCCACATAAGCGCACCGCCTGCCCCCGCCAAAAGCAAGGCCAGCAGAAACCAGGCCACAAAACCTCTTTTTCTGCGGCGCGGCTTGATGGGACTGGGCGTTTCAGGTTCCAAAACGGGGTACGGCTTCTTGGGTTGCGAAGGAACGATTGTTATCTTGGATGCAGGCCTTCCCTATGGCCCGCGCTGCTCTACTATGTCATTGCAACGCCAACCTTAAAACCCAAGAGAGTGCCATGCCAGAGATTTCGCAACCTGCCCCGGATTTCACCCTGCCCAGCACCGATGGCGGCGACGTCACGCTGTCTGCATTGAAAGGCAAGCCCGTCGTCCTGTTCTTTTACCCGCGCGACAACACGCCGGGCTGCACCAAGGAGAGCGTCGGATTTTCCGAAAACCGTGCGGCCTTCGAAGAAGCGGGCGCGGTGGTCTTTGGCATCTCCAAGGACAGCATGGCGAGCCACGAGAAGTTCGTCGCAAAGAAGGAATTGACCGTACCACTTTTGTCCGACGAGAACGGCACTGCCTGCGAAGACTATGGTGTGTGGAAAGAAAAGAGCATGTACGGCAAGAAATTCATGGGGATCGAACGCAGCACCTTCCTGATCGCTGCGGATGGCACGATTGCGCAGATCTGGCCGAAGGTGAAAGTCCCCGGTCATGTTGACGCGGTTCTGGAAGCGGTCCGCGCCCTGTGATCCCCCTGGCGGCAATGGCGGAGGCGGTCCTGCGCACGGCAGACGGGCGGGAAAAGACCGCCCTCTCCCGCCAGTTTGCCGCCGCATGGCAGGCCGCCCGCGAGGAAGGGCAAAAACCGGCGATCGGCAGCGCCACGCCGCCGCTGCACCCGGCACGCCCGGATGCGCCGGAACTGCTCAGCCCGCGCGATGTGCCGCGCCGCCGCCCTGGCACGCCCGAGGGACGCATTGCCTTGCTGCATGCGGTCGCGCATATCGAACTCAATGCCGTGGACCTGCATTGGGACGTCATCGCACGCTTCACCGAGACGCCGATGCCGATGGGGTTCTACGACGATTGGGTGAAAGCGGCGGCTGAAGAATCCAAGCACTTCAACCTGATGTGCGATTGTCTGGAGGAGATGGGCAGCCACTATGGCGCCCTACCCGCGCATGCCGGCATGTGGCGTGCCGCCGAAGACACCGTGGATGATCTGATAGGGCGCCTGGCCGTGGTGCCGATGGTGTTGGAGGCGCGCGGTCTGGATGTCACGCCCGGCATGATCGAGATTTTCCGCAAGGCAAAAGCCGGATCAGCCGTTGCTGCCCTTGAAACCATCTACGCCGAAGAAGTCGCGCATGTGGCCTATGGGTCAAAATGGTTTCACTTTCTCTGCGGTCGCCACGAACAGGATCCCAAGGAAACCTTCCATGCGCTCGTCCGCAAATATTTCCATGGCGCGCTGAAACCGCCCTTCAATGAAGAGAAACGCGCAGAGGCCGGCATTCCCCCCGATTTCTACTGGCCATTGACAGAGACCGTTTGACGCCGAGCTTCCGGAGAAATCAGCAGTTTTTTGCCGATTTGCAACAATTCAACGACAAGTTGCAGGCTGAACGTGAAAGCCACTTGCCCCCTCAATGCCGCCTCATTAAGCACTTCGTGGCGGAGGGTTAACCATCCACAGAAGGTGTGCGCTCCGGGGAAACAGGCAAAGGGACAGCTTTGTGCGGACACGTTTGGCTATCAAAGTTCACGGTATGCTGGAACGGCATTTCCCTGAGCGCCGCGTGTTTCTCAAATCAGATACCGACACCAGATTCATACGCCTGCGTCCGGAAACCCAGCTGATCGCCTTTGCCGGTGGCTCGCTGCTGGTCGCATGGACCATCATCGCCACAGCGGTTCTGCTGATGGATAGCATCGGCGCTGGTAACTTTCGCGAACAGGCCAAACGCGACCAGGTGACCTACCAGGCGCGGTTGAACGATCTCTCCGCACAGCGTGACCGCCGGGCCGCGGAAGCATCGGCCGCCCATGCGCGGTTCAACGCGGCGCTTGATCAGATTTCAGTGATGCAGTCCCAATTGCTGACCTCGGAAACCCGGCGCCACGAATTGGAAACTGGCATCGAGGTCATTCAGACCACCCTGCGCAGCACCATGAAAGAACGCGAAGAAGCGCGCCTGGCCTTGGCCAATCTGCAGGATGATGCTGCTGATGAGGCGGCGACAAATCTTCTGGCGGCAAAAGACGCCGGTGCCCCGGTTGATTTCCTGTCCGAAGCCCTCGCCCGTACTGCGGCCGAGCGGGACAAGGTGGTCGCCGATGCGCAGGAAGCGCTGCACCATGCCGACGAGCTGACGCATGAAATCGCGCTGATGAAAGAGAACAACGACCAGATCTTCCGCCAGCTCGAAGAGGCTATGACGATTTCGGTGGCGCCGCTGGACAAGATGTTCAAAGCCGCAGGCATGCCGCCACAGCGCATTCTGGATCAGGTGCGGCGCGGTTATTCCGGCCAGGGCGGGCCACTGACGCCGCTGTCTTTCTCCAGCCGTGGCGAAGAACTGTCCCCTGACTTCATCCGTGCAAACCGGCTGCTGGAACAGATGGATACGCTGAACCTCTATCGCATCGCGGCAGAGAAAGCCCCCTTTGCGCTGCCCGTCAAACAGGCGTTCCGCTTCACCAGTGATTATGGCTTCCGCCGCGACCCCAAGACCGGTGGACGCCGGATGCACCGCGGCGTCGATTTTGCAGCACCGGCTGGCACCGACTTGCATGCCACAGCGGATGGTGTGGTGACCCACGCGGGCTGGCAATCCGGCTACGGGCGGCTGGTGAAAATCGAGCACGACTTCGGGATTGAGACAAGGTACGCTCATCTGTCAAAAATTCGCGTTAAAGTTGGGCAAAGGGTCTCGCGCGGCGAACATATCGGTGATATGGGTGCATCCGGACGGGTGACCGGCGTGCATCTGCACTACGAAGTTCGTGTCGGTGGGAAAGCTGTAAACCCAATGATCTATATCAAGGCTGCAAAAGATGTTTTCTAAGAGCAAAATCAACGAACCAGGCCAGAAACCGGCCGAGGCAGATACTCCGGCGAAAGCGCCATCTTCTTCTGCACCGGCAAAACCGGCCTCAAGCGAGTACAAGGCCAGCCCCCCCAAAGCCAAGCCTCCAGCTTCGCTGCTGTCGGCTGATCTGCATGTGACCGGCAACATGAAGACCACCGGTGACATTCAGGTTGAGGGGACTGTTGAAGGTGATATCCGCGCGCATCTGCTGACCATCGGCGAAACGGCGACCATCAAAGGTGAAGTCATCGCCGATGATGTCGTTGTGAACGGTCGTATCGTGGGCCGCGTGCGCGGTCTGAAAGTGCGTTTGACCTCCACGGCGCGCGTTGAGGGTGACATCATCCACAAGACGATCGCCATCGAGTCCGGCGCCCACTTCGAAGGCTCCGTGCAACGCCAGGACGATCCGCTGAACCCGGGCGCCAAAACCGCGCCTGCGGCGAAAGCGAACCCTGCTTCCTGAGCAACACGCGGCCCGAACAACCAGCTGGCCGCTGTGTAGGCAAATATCTGTAAACAACCGCGCCCCGCTGTGGGGCGCGTTTTTTTTTGTGCGGTGCATATGAGCAGCGTTTGGATGCGTCCTGCGGAGCTTTGCTGCCGTTGGAAAACAGACACATTGGAGAGAAAGACCCGACAACAAGCACGACAGGCAGGTGGTAGATGCAAAGATTGATTGTCACCGGCGCGAATGGGGCGGGCAAGAGCCATATCGCAAGGCAATTGAATGATCTGCGCCCTGCAATACCTTTGATTTCATTCGATGCGATCAAATTGACCAGCGGCTGGAAACAGCGGCCAAGACGGGAAATCGAAGCAGAACTGTCCGACATCGTTGCGACGCACGCGTGGATACTCGAGGGGGGTCCAAGCCTTCTTCACCACGCACTGCCAAGAGCGCAAGCCGTTATTTGGCTCGACCCCTCGGAGCTGGTTCGAGCATGGCGTCTCATCTCGCGACCGTGGCGCAACCTTGGCAAGACGCGCCCAGAGCTCCCACTCGGGAATGTCGACTGGCCTCTGCAGCAGTACCGATTTGCCTTTCGAAGCATCAAGAAACGCGCCACGTTTCGAAACTATATCGCCACCACATTGGACGCTGCAGAAGACAAAGTTATCTGGCATTGCCGGAGCCAAAGGCAAATAGACGATGTTATCGATCATTGGCGCAGTGCTGGCACTCAAAGCGTTTCGGGAAACACCTGAACCGCATCACGCTCCGATCATTGCTGCGATTTCTTCCGCCAGAAGAAAAAAAGCCGCCGCTTGGGTCAGCGGCGGCTTTTGATCACGCAAGAACGGGATGCCGTTTCACTCGGTCACGGTCACCTTTTCCATAATGTCCGGCGCGCCGATCACGGCGCCATTTGGGCCTGCCCCCAGCTTGATCGCGTCCAGCACGTCGAGCCCTTCGGTCACACGGCCCACAACAGTGTACTGGCCGTTCAGGAAATAGCCTTCCTGAAACATGATGAAGAATTGGCTGTTGGCGCTGTCGGGACTTTGCGCGCGGGCCATGCCGACGACACCCCGATCAAAGGGCACATCGGAAAACTCCGCCGCCAGGTCAGGCTGATCGGAACTGCCGGTCCCAGCGCGGCGCATGTCCCCACCGGTCTTGCCATGTTCCACATCACCGGTCTGCGCCATGAAGCCTTCGATCACCCGGTGAAAGACGACACCATCATAGGCGCCCTCTTCCGCCAGCGCGGTGATCCGCGCCACATGGCCAGGGGCCACATCTTCGAGCAGATCGATGACAATCGTGCCCTCGGCCTCGCCGGACACCTGAATTTCGATGCCCGTCGCCGCCGCCGGACCTGCGAGCATCAGCGATGCAACCAGCGCCTTATACATCCGCAGCCACCTTCACGGAAATCATCCGGTCCGGCTCCGCAGGCGGCTCGCCACGGGTGATGGCATCCACGTGCTCCATCCCTTCGATGACCTGACCGTAAACGGTGTACTGACCGTTCAGGAAATCATTGTCCTTGAAGTTGATGAAAAACTGGCTGTTGGCGCTGTCAGGGTTTTGCGACCGGGCCGCCCCGATGGAGCCGCGCGCATGCGGGATCTTGGAGAACTCCGCCGGAACATTCGGCAGGTCGGATCCGCCTGTACCCGCCATGCGCAGGTTGAAACCGTCTTCCATATCGCCGTGCTGCACATCGCCGGTCTGCGCCATGAAACCTTCGATCACCCGGTGAAAGGCCACGTTGTCATATTGCCCGGACCGCGCCAGTTCCTTCATCCGGTCGACATGTTGCGGTGCGACGTCCGGCAAAAGCTGGACGGTCACGGTGCCGCCTTTCAGCTCAATCAGGATTGTGTTTTCGGGGTCTTTGATCTCAGCCATCTGGCGCTCCTTCGATAATCGTTGCCGATTACCTAAGCCGTGGCGGCGCGAATGCCAAGCAAGTCCATTGACCTCTGGGCAGATAAGCGCAAAACACGGGCCAGCAGGGATGAAAGGAACAGGCGATGGGTTGGAAAACACTGGACGATATGGACCTGGCGGGCAAACGCGTGCTGGTGCGGGTGGATATCAATGTTCCGGTCGAAGACGGGCGCGTCACCGACACCACGCGCATCGACCGCATCGTACCCACAATCAAGGACATCGTTGCAGGCGGCGGTCTGCCGATCCTGCTGGCGCATTTCGGCCGCCCGAAGGGAAAATACGTGCCCGAAATGTCGCTGCGTGTGACCCTGCCCGCGCTGGAAGCGGCGCTAGGCCAGGACGTCACCTTTATTGAACGGCCTGAGGTTGACGCGCTGAAGGCCCTGCCCGCGGGATCCGTGGTCTTGGTTGAGAACACCCGTTTCGCCGCAGGAGAAGAGGCGAATGACCCCGGCATGGCCAAGTTCCTGGCAAGCCTCGGGGACATCTATTGCAACGATGCGTTTTCCGCCGCCCACCGGGCGCATGCCTCAACGACAGGGGTAGCGCAGTTGCTGCCATCTTGCGCGGGACGACTGATGCAGGCGGAACTCTCCGCGTTGGAATCCGCTTTGTCGACACCACAACGCCCCGTCGGCGCGGTGGTGGGCGGCGCCAAGGTGTCGACCAAAATCGCCTTGCTCGAAAACCTCGTGGGCCGGTTGGATCTTCTGGTGATCGGCGGCGGCATGGCAAATACCTTTCTCGCCGCGCAAGGCGCACAGCTGGGCGCATCCTTGCAGGAACCAGATTTCATCGACACCGCCAAGGCCATCATGGCCCGCGCGGCCGAGGCCGGTTGCCGTATCCTGCTGCCGGTGGACGGGCTGGTAGCACGCGAGTTCAAAGCAGGTGCTGCGCATGAGGTGATCGCCCTTGGCCCTGACACGGTTCTGGACGCGGATCAGATGGTGCTCGATGCGGGCCCGGAAAGTGTGAAGGCCGTCACCGCCGCCTTTGCCGATCTGAAAACGCTGATCTGGAACGGTCCGCTCGGCGCCTTTGAAATCGCGCCTTTTGATCAGGCCACCAATGCCGCCGCCGCAGATGCCGCGCGCCAGACCAGGGCGGGCACATTGATTTCGGTGGCTGGCGGCGGCGACACTGTGGCGGCCCTGAACCAGGCAGGGGTAGCGGATGACTTCACCTATATCTCCACCGCGGGCGGCGCCTTTCTGGAATGGATGGAAGGTAAGGAATTGCCCGGGGTCGCGGCCCTCAATCAGTGACATCGCGCCGGGCGACTCTGGCAGATATGCGTAAAAGCGCCTGATTCTTAAAGGATTTGCGACAAAGGGGATTCCCTTGATGCGTCACATGTGCCATACAGTTGTCACGCCCGATAAGAGGCGACCATGAGGCACGATCAATGACCCGAACACCCCGGCCCGCTCTAGGAGCATTTGTGTTCTTCGCCCTGGCCCTTGGGCTTGCAACCTATTTCACCTTTGCCGCTGTACAGGGAGACTTTGGTCTCTTTCGCCGTGCGGAGATTGTCGCGGAAGCCGATGCCCTGCGTCTGCAATTGACCCATGTCACGGGTGAAGTCGCGCGGATGGAAAACCTCACGCAACGTTTGTCGGATGATTTTCTCGATCTCGATCTGCTGGACGAACAGGCGCGCTCGGTGCTGGGCATGATACGGGCTGATGAGATCGTGATCCGCTAAAGGTTTTTCCTTTTAAAATCAACGCATCTACCAGCAAACTGACCACGCGTCAGATTGTCCCTCGCATTAGCGTCCCGAATCCGATAAAGAATAGTTTAACGCTAAACTATCTGCCCGCACCCGGGCGAGACGAGGGAGAACCGCTCAGATGGCACCGCGAAAATCCACCAAAAAACCCAATGTATCGGCGGAGGAGCTCAAGGCCTATTACCGCGACATGCTGCTGATCCGGCGATTTGAGGAAAAGGCGGGCCAGCTCTACGGCATGGGCCTGATCGGCGGCTTCTGCCACCTCTATATCGGGCAGGAAGCGGTTGTTGTCGGGCTTGAGGCCGCAGCAGAGGAAGGTGATAAGCGCATCACATCCTATCGCGACCACGGTCACATGTTGGCCTGCGGCATGGACCCGAATGGCGTGATGGCAGAGCTTACCGGGCGCGAGGGCGGTTATTCCAAGGGCAAGGGTGGCTCCATGCATATGTTCTCCAAGGAGAAGCATTTTTATGGCGGTCACGGCATTGTCGCGGCCCAGGTGCCGCTGGGGGCGGGCCTCGCCTTCTCTGACAAGTACAAGGAAAACGACCGTGTGACCTTCACCTATTTTGGCGATGGCGCGGCCAACCAGGGGCAGGTCTACGAATCCTACAATATGGCGGAGCTGTGGATGCTGCCGGTGATTTTCGTCATTGAAAACAATCAATATGCGATGGGCACCTCGACCAAACGCTCCACCATGTCGCCCAGCTATTGGGAGCGGGGCGCCTCCTACGGCATTCCCGGCGAGGAAGTGGACGGCATGGATGTGCTGGCTGTGAAGGCCGCCGGTGAAAAAGCGGTGGCGCACTGCCGGGCGGGCAAGGGTCCATATATTCTGGAGATCAAGACCTATCGCTATCGCGGGCACTCGATGTCGGATCCGGCCAAATATCGGACCCGCGAAGAGGTTCAGAAAATGCGCGATGAGCGCGACCCGATTGAAAACGTGCGTTCGCTTCTGCTGACCGGCAAACATGCCAGCGAAGAAGATCTCAAGGCGATCGACAAGGAGATCAAGGAAATCGTGAACGAAAGTGCCGAATTTGCCAAAACCTCGCCGGAGCCTGCATTGGACGAGCTCTGGACCGATATCTATGCAACCGAAGTACCGCAGGAGGCTTGAGCCATGGCGACTGAAATTCTGATGCCCGCCCTCTCGCCCACCATGGAAGAAGGCACGCTGGCCAAATGGCTGGTCAAGGAGGGCGACACCGTCTCCTCTGGTGACATCATGGCCGAGATCGAGACCGACAAGGCCACCATGGAGTTCGAAGCTGTCGACGAAGGGATCGTCGGCAAGATCCTCGTCGCTGAAGGCAGCGAAGGGGTCAAGGTCAACACGGCGATTGCCATTCTGTTGGAAGAAGGCGAAAGCGCAGACGATATCGACACATCGACATCAGCGCCGGAGGCGGCATCTGCCGCCGACGCGGTCAACGAGGTGGCCCCTGCGGCCTCCGAGGCGCCCGCCCCTGCCCCTGCCCCCGCCGCTCCCCAAACCGACACCTCCCCCGATTGGCCGGAAGGCACCACCCTGAAGGAACAAACAGTGCGCGAAGCGCTGCGCGATGGCATGGCCGAGGAAATGCGTCGCGACGACTCTGTCTTCCTGATGGGTGAAGAGGTCGCCGAATACCAGGGCGCCTACAAGATCAGTCAGGGCATGCTCGACGAATTCGGCGCCAAACGCGTGATCGATACCCCGATCACCGAGCATGGTTTTGCCGGCATCGCAACGGGTGCCGCCTTTGGCGGTCTGCGCCCGATTGTGGAGTTCATGACGTTCAACTTCGCGATGCAGGCGATTGACCAGATCATCAACTCCGCCGCAAAAACCCTCTACATGTCCGGCGGTCAGATGGGCGCGCCCATGGTCTTCCGCGGCCCCAACGGCGCCGCTGCCCGCGTCGGCGCGCAGCACTCCCAGGATTACGCGGCGTGGTACATGCAGGTACCGGGCCTGAAAGTCGCGATGCCCTACTCTGCCTCTGACTACAAAGGCCTGATGAAAACCGCGATCCGTGATCCCAACCCGGTGATCTTCCTGGAGAACGAAATCCTCTACGGGCGCAGTTTCGACGTGCCGGACATGGAGGACTATACGGTACCGTTTGGCAAAGCACGCATCTGGCGGACCGGCACAGATGTGACCATCGTGAGCTTTGGTATCGGCATCCAATATGCGCTCGCAGCAGCAGATCAATTGGCCGAAGACGGCATCTCCGCCGAAGTCATCGACCTGCGTACCCTGCGCCCGATGGACACCGGCAGCATCATCAAATCGGTCATGAAAACCAACCGCTGCGTGACCGTCGAAGAAGGCTGGCCGCAGGGATCCGTCGGCAATTACATCAGTTCGGTGATCATGCAGGAAGCGTTCGATTACCTTGACGCGCCGGTGATCAATTGCACCGGCAAGGATGTCCCTATGCCCTATGCAGCCAACCTTGAAAAACTGGCGCTGGTAACCACCGACGAGGTGATCGCCGCCGTCAAACAAGTCACCTACAAATAAGGAGCGCGCAAGATGCCAACAGAGATACTCATGCCCGCCCTGAGCCCGACCATGGAAGAGGGCACACTCGCCAAATGGCACGTCAAAGAGGGCGATACCGTCTCCTCCGGCGACATCATGGCCGAGATCGAAACCGACAAGGCGACGATGGAATTCGAGGCCGTGGACGAAGGCACGGTCGGTAAAATTCTCGTTGCTGAAGGCAGCGAAGGGGTGAAGGTAAACACGGCCATCGCAATCCTGCTGGAAGAGGGCGAGAGCGCGGACGACATTGGAAGCACCCCTACCCCGGCAGCTGCAGCCGCCCCGCAACCCGCTGCGGAAGCAGCGGCCGCGACACCACCGGCACCAGCGCCCTCACCGGCGCCTGCAGCGCCTCAGGCAGCGGATGGGACACGCATATTTGCCTCACCTTTGGCGCGGCGCATTGCGGCTGATAAAGGTCTCGATCTGAGCACCGTGAAAGGCTCCGGCCCCCACGGTCGTATCGTAAAAGCGGACGTGGAAGGTTTGAGTGCTTCCGCCGGGCCAACCGCAGCGACCAAAGCACCTGCTGCCACCGCAGACGCCAAGCCCGCCCTTGCGGCCGGACCAGCAGCAGACGCGGTCATGGCGATGTATGAAGGGCGCGAATACGAAGAGATCAGCCTGAATGGCATGCGCAAAACCATTGCGGCGCGGCTGACCGAAGCCAAGCAATCGATCCCGCACTTCTATTTGCGCCGCGACATTGAATTGGACGCGCTGCTGAAATTCCGGGGCGATCTGAACAAGCAACTTGAAGCCCGTGGTGTGAAGTTGTCGGTGAATGATTTCATCATCAAGGCCTGCGCTTTGGCCCTGCAATCTGTCCCGGATGCAAATGCCGTCTGGGCGGGGGATCGGATGCTGAAGCTGAAACCTTCAGATGTGGCCGTCGCCGTGGCCATCGAAGGTGGACTTTTCACACCAGTGCTCAAGGACGCGGAGATGAAATCGCTCTCCGCACTCTCGGCGGAGATGAAAGATCTGGCCGGGCGCGCAAGAGACCGCAAGCTGGCACCACATGAGTACCAGGGCGGCAGCTTTGCGATCTCCAATCTCGGGATGTTTGGCATCGACAACTTTGACGCGGTCATCAATCCGCCGCATGGCGCTATTCTGGCCGTGGGCGCCGGGGTCAAGAAACCGGTCGTGGGTGCTGATGGCGAATTAGCTGTGGCAACCGTCATGTCGGTTACCCTGTCCGTGGATCACCGCGTGATCGACGGCGCGTTGGGTGCGCAGTTGCTGCAGGCGATCAAAGACAATCTTGAAAACCCGATGACAATGCTGGCCTGATCTAAACGCTGGACAAAAAAAAGCCGGAGGCATCGCCTCCGGCTTTTCTGTTTTATAATTTGCTTACGCGTCAGGTCCGAACATGTGGTTCATGGAAATAGACGGTTGATCGCACCCTGCCTCGCCGACAATCCGAGCCGGAATACCCGCAACGGTCTTGCATGGTGGCACCTCTTCCAGAACAACCGACCCTGCGGCAATGCGGCTGCAATGCCCAACAGTGATGTTGCCCAGGACCTTGGCACCTGCACCAATCAGCACACCATCGGCGATCTTTGGATGGCGATCCTCTTCTTCCTTGCCAGTCCCGCCCAAAGTCACGGAATGAAGCATGGAGACATTGTCGCCCACCACAGCGGTCTCGCCGATCACAATGGAATGGGCATGATCGATCATGATGCCCTTGCCGATCCTGGCCGCCGGATGGATATCGACGCCAAAGATCTCCGAGACCCGCATCTGCACGAAATAAGCCAGATCGCGGTGACCTTTCTGCCAAAGATGGTGCCCCACGCGGTAGGCCTGCATCGCCTGATACCCTTTGAAATACAGAATAGGCTGTAAAAGACGGTGGCATGCGGGATCACGTTCATAGATTGCAACCAGGTCAGCCCGCGCGGCCTGAACCAGACTTGCATCCTGCGAATAGGCCTCTTCGACCATTTCCCGCACAACAACCATCGACATCTCGTTTGATGCAAGCTTTGCCGCAATGCGATACGACAAGGCCTTTTCGATGCTTTTGTGATGCAGGATGCAGGCATGCAGAAAGCCGCCCATCAGCGGTTCATCCTGAGTCGCCTGACGCGCCTCGGCGCAAATCTGATCCCAGGTCGGATCAACGGAGGAAATGTTTGGTTTTAGCTCAGCCA
This sequence comes from uncultured Roseobacter sp., assembly GCF_947499265.1. Lineage (GTDB taxonomy): Bacteria > Pseudomonadota > Alphaproteobacteria > Rhodobacterales > Rhodobacteraceae > Roseobacter. The sequence goes on from NZ_CANMNK010000003.1 coordinate 42,710, forward strand.
TCGCGATCATCCTTTTGCGAATGCTTTTACTTTATCTAGTATCTAAAAACCAAACGCAAACCTGTGATGGACTACATTTCGGATGTTGATGAGCGAAAGCCGGCGGAAAAATCCGCGCAGCTTTCGCTTCGAGCTGGGGGGTCAACGGTGCAAACGAGGACAAAACGGCCCAATCAGATTGCCGTTTAAGCAAATGATAAAAAAGGAAAATACATGATGTGAGGCCGACCAAAGTCGACGTCTCAAGCCGCAACTTCCAGTTTACGTGAAAGACCCACGCCATAGACGGCCGAAATCTGCGCCACTTCGATCTCGAAAGGCGTCGCAAGCCCATCTACCATTTGCTGCGTCGCGGGGTACTGCCATGCTGCCTCTGACACGATCTGCTCACGGATGGTTTCCCCGTTTTTAAGAACCCGAACCAGATAGCTTTCGGTCTCCTCCGCAAGCGGCACCTCCGGCACGTCCCAGCTGTCGCCGTCCACACGCGTGCGCCGGACCCAGGATGCAGAGAGATCGCCATTCGCCTCCAGATCCGCGCGCAGATGGACGGGTGCGTAAGGTCGCTCACCGTTCCCGTCAAAAGCATAATTCTGTTGTTCAAAAGATTGATCGTCCACTGGGCGTCGCGCCGGCCCAACGCGATAGGTTTGCGATACCCGACGCAGATTGCGGCTCAGATCGATTTGTTCCGGCAAACCATTGAGAAGCACAAACCATGATCCCGTGGGCCATTGATCCGGCATCAAGCCATCACTGCCCAACTGGCCTCTCAAGCGTGCACTCAAGCGATATGTGTTGGTATCGATGAGTTCTGCTTCACCGAATTGAAAGAGTTCCCAGTTGCCAGGGCTGCCGTCGCCGATCGCCGCAAGATTTGCGCCACTCAGCATGGCATTCATCACCATTGAACTCAGGGAACCGCTGATCAGTTTAACCTCCAACGGCGCACCGTGATCCAAGCGGCCCGCAGGTGCGGCATACATTGGGCTTTGCGTAGTGCCTATGACGGATTTTGCCGCCACCTGGCTGATCAACCGAAAATCGCTGTCACTTGGCGACTGATAGACGGCCACCGATCCGGGCCACGGGCTAGCTGTTGCCGCGACGTGCGGTGCATGTGGTACTTCATCCCCGGTAATCAGCGGCAAATCCAGAAACAGGGATGAGACCGGTACCGGCGGCACAAAGGCGCGCGGGCTTGGCAAATCATCAATCATCTCGGCAGATGTATAGACATCGGGTTCAATACGAACCGCTTCAACAAGCTGCAGCATCCCCTGCTCCACCCTGTCAATGCGATAAAGCGCGCGGCCCTCAGTCTGGTCCCCCAGCATTTCGACCACGTCACCAGCCCCCATCGTCAAACAAGACGGCGGCAAGGCGAACCTGATCGCTTCACGCGCTACGCGGGCTTCGGTCAGCCACCGTTCCGCAGTCTGCCGCCCTTCACCGCGCGTCAAGGCAATCGGGATTTCCGATGTAGAAACCGAGTGGGTACGTTCATCTGCCAGCACCGCCTCTTCCGCAAGCACATCGAATTCCGCATCCGCCTGGACAAAACGCAGCCTGACACGCCCGGCCATTTCCGCCTGAGCGGACCGGGATTGTTCGACCGATCCGTCCAATTCTTCGCTCAGAGCCAGAACATCACGATCAAGCGTGATCGCGTTTTGTCCTTGCCGCATCTTGAAGCTCAGCAGACCGTCCCGTTCAACAGCATCAAATGAATACCGCAACATAAGCGGCTGCAACGAAGCGCGGGCATCATTGACGTCATTAACCATGTAGCCGCGGACAGTGCCGTAAAGCTGGCTGGTGTCGTAATTCGTCAAACCGGCCTTTGTGCAGATTTCCCCCACCACCGAAGCCAGCGAGCGCGCCGACGTTCGACCGTTGATCCAGTGTCCACGAGAGTAGTTCTCGGCATCGCTCCAAAGCCCCGAATTATTCGGGAAATAAGGATAGGGTCGCGCATCCCACGCCCAGACAAAGGCGCGGCTCATGTTCACCATAGGCGCGCCATAGGTAGCAGAGACCGGGTTGTTTTCCGTATCACCCCAGAACGAAACCATAGCGCGCAGATATTGCGCTTGAATAAAGTCGTCTCGCGCGCCGTTAGAGTAGTTGGGAAGGCTGCTTTCGGAAGATTTCAGATCAAGGAACTTATTCGGCTGGTTTGTACCCTTGTCGATTGATGCACACCCCATCTCGGTAAACCAAAATGGTTTTGACTCAGGCACCCATTGCGTTGGGTTGGCGGATCTGACACCTCCAATGCGCTCGTGATGCGGATTGGACCACCAGTTTTTAAGATCCTTATACCGGAAAACCCATGGTTCGTCGTGGGCGCCGTCCTCGATCGGGGTACGGATCTGGTTTTCAGCTGCGTCTTCGGAGGCATAAAACCAGTCATATCCCTCACCGCCCGCGATATTACTCTTCAGATAGTCGAGGTCATAAATCGATCCGACATCCGCATCCAGATGCGCATCCCCTTCGCGCCAATCGGACATTGGCATGTAGTTGTCGATGCCGATGAAATCGATGTTGGAATCTGCCCAGAGTGGATCAAGGTGGAAGTATCTGTCATCGGAGCCGTCTTGTGGCTGATACCCAAAATACTCGCTCCAGTCCGCCGCATAGCTGATCTTCGTACCCGATCCCAGAATTGCACGTACCTGACCAGCAAGCGCGCGCAACCGCTGCACCGCTACGAAGGTATTCCCGGCGCCCCTGATCTGGGTCAGGCCCCGCATTTCGGAACTGATGCAAAAGGCCTCAACGCCGCCCGCGGCTTTGCACAAGGCCGCATAGTGCAGCACGAAACGGGAAAGCGTCCATTCATTTGGACCGCTATAATTCACTGAAAATCCCGAGGTCGAAAAATCTGCGGCGGTCGCGCTGCCAAAGAATGCATTCACCTCGGTGTCCGCGGTTGCCGTACCATCAGGCGAGCCATTAACACCCGGCGCAACCGACAGCGTGATCCTGCCGCGCCAGGGCAGCCGTGGCTGCGTCTCGTCCGGCGCATAGGGGTTGGGCAGCGTGTTCGTGCTCAGCTGATCCATCAGGATGAAGGGATAAAACATAACCTTTTTGCCAGCTGCATTCATCGCTCGGATGGCCTGAACCACAGACAAATCGGTCGGGGTACCACCATAGATCGGACGCCCATCGACAGTTGGCATTGCCTGTGCCGCCGCCCGCGTCAGGCCAGAAACCGACCAGGGCATATTCTCCCCATCGAATTGCTTTTTTTCCACTCTGGGACGCACGCGGCAGGACCCACAGCGCAGATCATTACCGAACCATGAGACAACCAGCGAGACCCCTTCACAATTGGGTAGATCGTCCACCAGGTTGTCGAGAGACACCTTGAAGTCGGTCTTTTCGTTGGGCGTGTTAACATTCGCGCTCCAACGGCTTCCCGGCCCGCTGGTGTAATGCACCGGCGTTGTCGCAAGTGAATACTCACCGGTGCCGGGGATAAGCGCCACGCTGCGCACCGCATAGGTCAGAGCGAGATCTGCGTCTTCTTCATCCAGCTGTTCCGGCCGCGACACTTCGAATGAGAATTGGGGCACGCGGTTGCCAAAGCGTTCCAGCGCAAGGTTTTCAAAGACCACATAGGCCGTACCGCGGTAGGCAGGGGTTGCGCCGGTGCCTTCGATCGCTTCGATCACAGGATCGGGCAATTGGTTCGGCGTCCCCTTGTAGACACGCAGGTTCAGATCATCCGGCGCAATTTCTTCGCCGTTGGCCCAAATACGTCCGATCTTGGTGATCTGACCTTCGCAAATCGCAACGGCCAGATTCACAGAATAGGAATAGCTGCGCGTCTGCGTCTGCGGCTGGCTGGGCGCACCTTTGCCGCCACCTCCGCCGCCCCCGGAAACGGTCACGGTTTCGGCAAAATCAGACGCCCAGATCACCTGCCCACCAAGGCGCATCCGCCCGTAGATCTGTGCCAGTGCCTCACCTTCCCCAACGCTGGAGATCCGAAAACGGTCAACACGTCCGGTTTCGACAACCTCGGAGCCTTGTCCTAACAGCTTCTGGTCAATGACCCGGCCAATTGTTGCACCAACCGCGCGGCCAATCACCGCTGTGGAGAGCCCGGCAACCGTACCGCCAATGGAGCCGCCAATCGCTGCGCCGGCCGCAGAAAGAACTATCGTTGCCATCAGCTGGCCTCCTCAGGGAATGTGAACCGCGCCACGATGCGGCGGCGCCACGGAAGGCTCAGCGAGCTTTCGATGACGCCATGTTTTGAATAGGCATGGATAAAACTGGCGTGATCGCCCAATCGCCCGGCCACCCCCAGATGTTTGGCAACCGCGCTGTCGCGCATCCGAAACAGTAGCACATCGCCCACCGCCTCATCCTCCAATGGCTTGGGTCGCAGGTGACGGAGCGCCGCCGTCCACAGCCGTTCTTCGCCCTGAGGTTCCGACCAATCCATCGAATACGCTGGAATTTCCTCAGGCTCGGACCCATGTAGCGTGCGCCAAATACCGCGCAGCAATCCCAGGCAATCGGTGCCCGCCCCTTTTACCGCAGACTGGTGAACATAGGGTGTCCCAATCCAGTCTCGGGCCTCGGTGACGATCTGCTCCTGCATCGGGGTCATCTGCGGCTCCCGCCCGTATTGGCACCTGTCGATTTCGGCACTGCCAGCATCCAATCTTCCCCGGGAACATCCGGGAATCCTTGGAAATTCGGCAGGTTCGCAAATTTGACCCGACAGGTTTCGCTGCGTTTGTCACAGCCTGCCGTGAGGCGTACGATTGTTCCCGCCTCCAACGGACTGCGAATGGGCTCCCAGAGTTCGATCACGCGCGTGGAACCTTCATAGCGGTCCTGCTTGACCATGCCCCACAAACCTTTTGCGGAGCCGGAGAGTACCTCCATGCGTCCCCGCGCGAACCAGCCGTTGTCGAAACCGTCAAAGAATTCCCACCGAAAGACCCGCGCCTGCGAGACCTGATCGATTGTAAGTTCAATGGAATATTCGGGGGCGGTCAAATTCACGCCGCAGCTCGGATCGCCCAACACGGCGGTGCAGGGTTTTTGATAAACCCGACCCAAGGGACGGTTTAACACCTCCGTCAATCCGCGTAGTTCGGCTTGAAAGCCCCCATCGGCGCGGCGCAACTCGCCAATGGTGCCACGAAATTGCAACCACCGCTGACTGACATCTTTCCAGTTCACCAGCCAGGCGCGCACTTCGGCCTCATCAAACCGGCCCTGCTCGATTTCATCTTCCCGGATGGACAGATCGCTCAAAGCACCAAGCGCTTCGGTGTTGTCAACAGACAGGCCTGTGCTCTGCGCCAGGGATACCGCGCTCAAGCCGGTATCAGCCCGAAACGTCACGCCCTCAAACGCCAGTTCCCGGTCATGATCGGTAAACCCAAGCACCACACCGTCTTTCCGCGTGATCGCCCAAGCGTGTGCAACCGTGGTAAGGCCGCCCTCAAGATGGGCCTGCAGCCCCGCATCCATTCCCGCCATCAGACCCGCACCTCGACAATCGGCACATTGGGCACTTCGCCCGCCTTGAAGCTTGCAATGCTGGTCTGGATGCGGTCGGTATCGAAACGCACCGGCACGTCAAATTCAAACCCCGCTGTCACGGCTTCTCCGACACCGGGCGCCTGCACAAAAGTGATCTCTCCGCTTGTCAGATCCACCGTGTAGTCGATGGTTTCCTGCAGGGCGGCGCCGGCGACGCCCACCTGGATCGTCCCCGAAACGGGTTTGCTGATCGGACGCACATACTCGTATGTGCCGGACTGATAGGTCTTGATCATCGAGAATGTGGTTTGCACACCATCTCCGGCGCCTAACGTCTGGTCAAAGGCGGTGATGTCCTGCGAGGGCTTTGACGAACGATAATCCGACCAGTCTTTCCAGCGGAATGCAAAAAGCTGGCCAAACCGCGCCTCGAAAAACGCGATCAACGTCTCGATATCATCGAGCGAGCGCATGCCCATGCCGGCGTCATACCGTCTGCGTGAATGCGCCCAAGGCGCGTTACGCTCCTCGTACCCATTGCTGATTGTGACGACATCGGTGCGCCGCTCGGGCCCGCCAACGGAGCCAAAGCTCAATGTGGCCGGAAACCTGACTTCATGGAATTGCATTGCTTTGCTCCCCTCAATTTAGCGATTGCGTTGCCCGCGCCCCAGGGCGCGTGACATCTGGGCCGCGATCTGGCCCTGGCTGCGCTGGAACCCCTGAACGTCCGGGGTGCTGATGTTCATCACAACGGTGCTGCCACCGCCGCCTGCGCCGCGCACGCCCAACTTGCCATCGGGACCCCGTGCAAGCGGCATGATGGCCTCTGGTCCAGCCTCCCCCATGATGCCCATGCCGCCGCGCATCCCAAAGGGTGTTGCACCGCTGACGATGCCACCGGTTGCAAAGGGCATCACGCGGCCCTGGCTGAAGGGCGCGCCATCGGCGAAAGGCAAAACGCTGCCAATCAGCCCATCAACGCCCTGCGCCAGCAGCCCGCCCACCTGATTGGTCACTGGTGTGATCGCAGCGTTATAGGCGGTATTTGCCAGGCTCTCGGTGAGCTTTGACAGCGCGTCTGACAGGTTCAACCCATCAAAAACCACCCCGTCGAAAGCACGACGCAGCCCGCGGCTCAGCCCTTTCTCCAGGACGGCGATATCCCGTCCCGTTGCTTCGAGCGAGGTCTTCATCCGCCGCAGTTCGCTGTCAAAACCAGTCACCAGCACACTGGTCTGTGCCAGCGTATCGTTCAGGTCATCGGCGCGTTGCTCAAAATCGTCAAAGCCTTCATCCATCATCGCCCTCGTCCTTATTCTCATTGTCCGGGTAGGCCGCCATCAGCGCGTCAAGGCCAGTGCTCAGCAGCGGCCCCGTCTTTCCTGGCTCGTCCAGCATCAGTTGAAATTCAGCGGGGGTCAGCGCCCAAAACGCTTCGGGCGACAACCGCAATCCCCGCAACCCGACTTTCATCAGGGCGGGCCAGTCCAACCTGCTCATGCGTCAGGCACCGTGAAGGCCCGCGCCAGCAATTCTGCCGCCGCACGGGCCGCAGCCAACGGCCCGCCTTCGATATCCGCGTGATAAAGTGCATCGTCGGATACATCGCATTTGCCGCCGCGCAATCCCGCACGAAGCAGCGCCAGAACATCCTGACTGGTAAAATTGCTGCTCTCAAAGCGTTCGACCATCGCCATCAGCGACTGAGACTCCAGCTCAGCCTCCAACTCGGCAATCGCCCCCAGCGTCAACCGCATCACCTGGGTTTCCCCATTGATGCGCAAGGCCACATCGCCCCTCCAGGGATTTGCCATGATCAGATCGCCGTGAAGGTCAGCGACCCGGCGCTGGCCAGAGACAATTCATAGGTCGCCTCGCCGTTGTGGCTGCCGCCGTATTCGATCGACGTCACCTGAAACGGTCCCTCGACAATGCCGAAATCCGGGATTACAATCTGGAAATTCGGCGCTTCACCGTCAAAAAATAACTGCCGCGCGCGCTCGTCGGTATCGGCGTCGCGGAACACGCCCGAGCCGCTGATTGACACCGACCGCACACCGGCGCCCGACAGCAGCTCGCGCCACCCGCCCTGACTCTCCAGGCTGGTCACATCGATGGTTTCGGCATTGAAGCTCACCCGCGTGGCGCGCAGACCCGCAAGCGTGGTGAACGAACCACTGTCCGTCATGTCGACCTTGATCAAAAGGTCTTTTCCGTTCTGAGCACCCATGGGTTATCTCCTGTTTGAAATCAAAAAGTTATTCGTCTTCGACCCGCGCGCGAAACCGCATCCGGATCTCGCGACCAGCGTTTTTGTCGATGCGCCGTGCTTCGGCGCGCTGGAACCGCAGATAGACAAGCCGCCCGCGGCTTAACGGCAAATCGGCATCCTGCAACGCGTCTGAAATCGCCCCTGCAACCGCCTTTGCCCCGGCAAAACCGGGTTGCGTGGTGATCACCGAAATATCGATGGTATGCAGCGCCCCATCGCCCGTCTGGTCGGACGCATCACGCGCTTGTTCCCGCCCGAGGCTGACGTAGGTCTCCGGCAGATTACCGCTCGGCACGGCGTCGTAGACATTGTTTCCAACCAGCGCGGTCACGGCAGCATCATTGGTGAGGGCATCGAAAATGGCGGCCTGTAGCGCGCCCGACATGGCGTAGCTCATACCGCTGTCTCCTCGGTGGCAAAGCAGGTGATGTAGCGGCCATCCGCATCTTCATCCGCCACAGCTTGAATGACGAAAAACCGAGCACCATCACGAAACCGCTGTTCCGGCTTTGGGCGGTCAGGCGCGCCGTGCGGGGCACCGCGCACCATGATCCGGTAGCTCATCGACGAGATTGGCGCGCCCGAGAGCGCGGTCTCGCGCCCGGTACGCGCTGTGACCTGCGCCCAGAGTGTGCCCAACGCCTGCCAAACCTCGACATAGCCACCGGCCCCATCGGGGACCTTCTGCGGGTCTTCCAGCACCAACTGCCGGTTCAGGCGAGGCGTCTTCATCGCACCGACCCCGCGCCCAGGCGCAGCACCTTGTAGCGCTCGATCAGGCTGCTGACACCAAAGGGCATACATCCATCGCTCAGCGAGGTCTCATGCCGGTATTCGTAGTAATGTGCGGCCAGCAGCAGCACGGCCTGACGCAGATCAGCAGGCAAAACATCCCAGGTCGGACCGTAGCCAGCCTCGAATTCCACCACGGCGGACCCACCCTGCGGGATCACCGGCAGGCAGGCGCCAACAGACCGCAGCCGCGGGCGCTGACTGTCGCGTTCCAGCCAATACTGTCCTGCATCAATCTCAACCTGGGTGCCATCACGCGCTACGGTCGACAATCGCGACAGCGCGGAAATCGGGGCAACCGGCAGAACCTGTGCATCGCGATCGCGCCAGAAGGTCAAAGACCAGCTGAACGGTCGCGTCATCAATACTTTTCCGGTGCGGGCCTCAACAGCGGCCATTGACGCTCGCAAGAACCCGGCCAGCACCTCATCCTGCGCGCTATCCTGACCGAAGCTGGTGCCCAGCCGCAGATGCGCTTTGAATTCATCGACTGGAAGTGCAGCATCCGGCACCGTCGTCTCTTCGATCAACATCATGGAATGTCTCCAAAAAATTGCTCCCCACCTTAAGAGGAACCGGGCGCGCGCCCATCTGTATTGCTCGGTCGGAGGGGAGCAGCTAGACAACACAAACGTTCACGCACGCACCCGGCCCGAAGCCCGGGGTGAAACCCCCGGCCCCGGTTTCAACACCCCGGTTTAGGAAGTGCCGAATTTCAGCAGTTTGATCGCGGCAAAATCGCTGACATCACCACCCACACGCTTGGTCGCATAGAACAGAACATGCGGCTTGGCGCTGAAGGGGTCGCGCAGAACCCGCAGGTCGGGACGCTCGGCGATGGTGTAGCCGGTTGCGAAGTCGCCAAATGCGATGGCATTGGCGTCGGTGGCCGCATCCGGCATGTCTTCGGCGATCAGCACCGGATAACCCATCAGGCGCGCAGGCTCGGCTGCCGCCAGACCGTCGGACCACAGGAAGCGGCCATCGTTGTCTTTCAGCTTGCGCACAAGACCGGCTGTCTTGGAGTTCATCACGAAGGTCGCGTTGGCGCGGTACTCCGCCCCCAGCGCGTAGACCAGATCGATGATCGCTTCTGCCGATACATCGCCTGCGATACCCGTTGGGACATAACCAAGGTTGCCCCAGGCCCAGACGTCATTGTCGACCGACGCGTGGCTCAGGAAGCCCATGGGCTTGTCGGTGCCGTCACCATTCACAAAGGCTGCGGCCTCTGCACGGGCGAACTTGTCGGCAATGCGGCTGGCCAACCACGTCTCGATGTCGAATGCGCTGTCGTCCAGCAGACGCTGGGACGCTTTTGGCAATGCGCTCAATTCGTGCAAACCAATGGTGATGCGGTCAAGCTGCGGCGTGTCAGTTTCAACTGTGGAACCTGTTTCCGTTGCCCAACCGGCGCCCACATCCGTGTGATCGACCAGCACGTCATAGGAGGTCGCTTCCACGTTCACCACGGCGGCGATGGAACGGATCGAGGCGGTCGCATTCAGAACCGATTTCACGGTGTCCGACGTCTGTGGATCCACCAGGTACCCGCCATCGGAATTCACCGCGGTGGAGAGAGACTTCACGTCCATCTCAAGGCCGCGCAGCCCATCGTCATCGCCCGAACGCAGGTAAGCGTTGAACGCCTTCTGGTGCGGTGCGCCAGCATCTGTGGCACCGCCAAGGGGGCTGCGTTGGGGGGTGTGTGTTTTACGGTCCAGCATGGTCAGTCGCTCTTCTGTTTGTTGAAGTTTGGTCTCGATGTCGGTTTGGAAACTCTTGAAATCAGTGACAAAGCCGGTCACGGCCTGTCTGACGTCCTCAGCGGGGGACAAACCTTCCCCGCCCGCCGCCTTTGCTTCGGTCTTGCTCATTGGCAGTTCCTCGATGATGTGATGTTAGGGCCGCATGGAACCTCCCATGCGACCGGGACGACAGGTGCGCGTTAGCGGCGCGCCAGATCAGCGCGCGCGCCTGCAAAGACGGCGGCCATGTCACGCAAATGGCGGTCAAGATCGGTATCCTCCGATTTGCCCGCAACCCGCGCACTGGGAAGCATCGGGAAGGTCACCAGCGACACCTCCCAAAGCTCCAGTTCCTGCAAGAGCCTTTGGCCCTTGGTGTTCTTGGTGGCTTTCTTGGTCCGGTACCCGATCGACAACCCGTCAATCGCGCCCGCTTCGATCAACGCGGCGGCTTCCCGGCCCTTGGTGACGCTCTCCAGCAACCGCCCCTTGACCCAGAGACCCCGTGTGTCCTCGCGCACCTCGTCCCAGATCCCGATGGGCTGGGTCGGGTCATGCTGCCACAGCATCTTGACCTTGGTGCCCTTGGCGCTCAGCGCGGCCAAAGACGCCGCATAGGCGCCCGGCTCGACCACGTCATTGCCCTGATCAATCGCGCCGAAAAGGCTCGCATAGCCGCTGATCACGCACCCGTCTTCGACTTCCAGCGCCTCGCCGAAACGGGCGAATTTGCGCTCCAGCCCGGTCTCGATATCCATGGCCTCACTCCTCATTGTTGTTATGTCTGTCCGCGCACTCATGGCACCGCCACCAGCACCGATTGCAGCGCTTGCCCCAGGATCATCGCGACGATCCCGTAGACGGTGAGCCACAGGCGTTTCTCCAGCCGCTCCATCATCTCCTCGACCCGGTCGAGCCGTCGGATCAGATTGTCGTGCTGGATCTGGGCAACGCGTTCATGCGCCTGCAGGCGCAGGCCCGGGGCACATTCAAACCGCTCCAGGCCGGCATCACTCATCGGGGCTCACCGCGGGCAACCCCAAAAGCGCGCGCTTTTCGGCCTGGGTCAGAAAGTCCGCCCCTGCGACGCGGCTCCACTGGGCGTCCCGCTCAGCGGCCAAGGCCGGCACCTGATCCAGGTCCGGTTTCAACGCCAGTTGCTCACCGGTATAGGCCGCGATCCAATTGGACAGCGCCGCCGTGACCCGCGTGGCCAGTGGCAATACGGTCAAGCGATAAAATGCCCGATGCGCTTCCTGATAATTGGCATAGGTCGCATCGCCCTGAATGCCCAACAGCATCGGCGGCACGCCAAAGGCCAGCGCGATTTCTCTTGCCGCGGCCTCCTTCGTCTTCTGAAATTCCATGTCGGAGGGCGAAAAGCCCATGGGCTTCCAGTCCAGCCCGCCTTCGAGCAGCATCGGACGCCCGGCATTGCGCGCGCCCTGATGATGGCTCTCCATCTCGCTGACCAGACGTTCGTATTGATCCGTGTTCATGGAGCCTTGCCCTTCGGCACCCCGGTAGACGATGGCACCCGACGGGCGCGCGGCATTGTCCAGCAGCGCTTTCGACCAGCGGCTGGCGGAGTTATGCACATCCACCGCCATGGCCGCCGCCTGCATCGGGCTGAAACCGTAGTGATCATCCTGGGGGTGGAAGCTCTTGATATGGCAGACCGGCGCGACCGGCCCGGTGGCGTCAAAGCGGTGCTTGCGCCCGCCCACCGCATATTCATAGGCGATCGGCCAGCCATCGCTGCCGGGCACCACGCTCATCCGGTCCGACCGCAGCACGTGCAACTCCACAGGCAGCGCCGCTTCGCCGGACACGGCTTCGACATATCCGTTGCCGGTGAGCAGCAACTGTGCATAGAGCGCTTCGAGCAATTCCGCCCGACCCTGCATCGGGTTGGGCCGCGACACCAGATTGATCAGCGGATGGACCTCAAAGCGCTGTTCGCTGTCCTGCAACACCAGCGGCAAGGCGGCTGCGGCCTCGGCAATCAGTTTGACCGACCGGAACCCCACCGGATTGCCGGAAAAGCCCGTGCGCGTCAGCGACACCGCATCCCGCGGGCTCCACGCCACGCGCCCCGAAGATTGGTAGGCCACGACAGGCCCGGTGGCGCTCGCCTTCTGCTCTGGCGCCTCCATCGGCACACCGCGCTTTAGAAAGTCAAAAACCATGTCGTTTGCTCCTCGATTAATCTTCTGAGCGCGTCAAAGCAGCCCGCGCCAGATACACTGCCGCGCGGGTCCGATCCCATCGCCTCGTTTGTCGGTAAGTCCCTCAGCCCGGGTCGCTTAAAGCGAGCGTACCCGGGGTGCCCGCCACGTCGCGGCAGGCTCAATCATCAATTCGTGCAGGGCCCAGACAAGGGCATCGACCCGGTCCGGCGATCCCTTGCCCTCATACCCCTGCAATGTCATGCGGCACATCTGATCCTCGAGACCATCCAGCCCCAGCATATGGCGCACGCGCCCCTGCTCATAGAGCGCCGCGACGGGTTCGGCCCGTGCGACTTTGCCCCGGCTGGCATGCACCCCCTTGTAGGGCACCAGCGGGTCAACCTGGCGCAACACCTCTGCGACCATCTGCCCGCCCTGGTTCACTTCAGCCACCAAACGATCCGCGCCGTATTGCTCCATCGCCGAAATCGCCGCCTGCGCCCAGCCCGCAGGCGATGCGCCTGCAACCGTACAATCGGCCAGCACCACGGCACGCCAATCCTGTGGGGCGCCGCCCATCTTGACGCCGGCAACGACAATGCCGCATTCGTCCGCGGCAGAGCCACCCGTGGTGGCCGGGTCAATCGCAACGACGATCCGGTCAAGCTCCGGTGTCTCGCGCACCCGGCAGGCCTCCAGGCCTGCGGAGGTCCAAAGCGCGCCCTCCGCGTCTTCCAGCAACACGCCGTCCAACTCCTGTCGGCCCAGCCGTGTACCCTTGTATCTCTCCCGCACCTCTTCCAGAAACGAGGCGGCCAGATTGGCCGCATTGGCTTCGGTCGGGGCCTGCGTGATCACTGTCGAGGGTGACTTGAGCAGGGCTTTCAATACGCCAACATTGCGCGGCGTTGTGGTTACACAGACCTGCGGTTTGTCTCCAAGCCGCAGGGCAAACTGCAACATGTCCCAGGTGTCCTCGGCCTTCTTCCACTTCGCCAACTCATCCACCCAGGCCGCATCGAACTGCGGCCCTCTCAGGCCCTCGGGATCAAAAGCCGAATGCACGGAGGCAATCGCGCCATTGGGCCACACGAGCCGCTTTCTTCCTGCCTCCCAGACCGGCCTGCGGTCGGGTGGCGAGCAGGCCAGAATGCCGCTGTCGCCAAAAATCATCACTTCACGCACCTGATCGAAGGTTTCTCCCACCAGGGCCACGCGCCGTGCGCGCCCCTCGTCTGTCGGTCTCGATCCTTCGACCTGTGCGCGCACCCATTCTGCGCCTGCGCGGGTCTTCCCCGCCCCGCGCCCGCCCATGATCACCCAGGACCGCCAGTCTCCCTCCGGCGGCAACTGATGCTCCATTGCCCAAAACTCAAACAAATAAGGGAGAGCCAGAAGCTCTCCCTCGTTAAGGTCATTCAGAAATTGTTCCTGTAGGTCGTGTGCAGCGGAGCCGAGCCAGCTTGCACCCAATCGAAGCCCGTGCTCTTTCGAGATCGAGGGCATAGCCCCCACGGACGATACCTGCGTGTTTGCTGCGGCATTCGACAAGGCGGTTCTCCACTTTCTGGCAAGTCTCCAAAAGCGACACGGCTTGTGTCACGGTCTTGGTGCCCTGCGCTGTCACTGCACCATCAGTTTCGCGGACCCGTTCTTTGAGGTCTTCTAGTTCTTTCCGCAAATCTTTGATGGATCCGATGACCGAGTTCAAAAGGTCTTCGGTTTGCGACTCTACGAGCTCTGGGGTGATTAAGGTCATTCAGGTCTCTACCTCTCATGCGCGTAGTCTCCGCACGAGAGAAACGAAAAAACGACCCAACGGGATCACTCCCGGGGTCGCCTGCCCACTTCTTCTAGCATGTCACAAGTTATACGTGTAACCGTTCGCAAAGTCAAGACAATTCCGACCAAGCGAAAATGCTAACCGTACGGTGCCATTAACAAATTCCTAATTCAAACACACGTTAAACGGTATTTGAAAATACTGCAGGAAAGGTAAAACGCCCGTCTGTCATGTGCTAAACTAGCGATTGTTCCGGCCTAGTTGTCTGTTGATTGATTGGCGCGATCCGCCTCAATCTGCCGCCATTTCGCGACGTTCCGATTGTGCTCATCCAGCGTTTCCGCGAAGGCATGGCCGCCCGTGCCGTCCGCAACAAAGAACACATAGTTAGTCTCCAACGGTTGTGCGGCAGCCTCAAGGCTTGCCGTGCCCGGATTGGCAATCGGCGTGGGCGGCAAGCCTTCGATCACATAGGTGTTCCACGGTGTTGCCGCGCGCAGCTCGCTCTGCCGCAACCCGCGCCCCAACACGCCCTGCCCCTTGGTCACGCCATAAATGACCGTCGGGTCGGTTTGCAGCCGCATCCCGCGATTGAGCCGGTTCACAAAGACGCTGGCCACCTGGCCGCGCTCTTCGGCCACACCAGTTTCCTTTTCGATGATCGACGCCAGCACCAGCAGTTCTTCCGGCGTCTGCACCGGCAGACCCTCATCCCGGTTCTGCCAGGCCTCGGCCACCCGCAATTCCTGTGCGCTCTGCATCCGCTCGACAATCGCCGCGCGGTCATCCCCCGGACGCACCTCATAACTGTCTGGCGCTAACGATCCCTCAGGTGGCAATTCCGCGACCGACCCTTCCAGCACATCCATCGATTTCAGGCTCTCGACCACCTGCCAGCTGGTCACGCCTTCCGCCAATGCGATCCGGAACCGCGTATCCGCTTGTGCCTTTTTCTCAGCATAGATCTCCGGCGTCTCTTCTTCCGCGGGGTTGAAACTTGCGCGTTCGGCAAAACGGTTCGTTTCCGGATCCAGCTCACGCACCTGAACGCCCAGACGGTTGACCCCGATCCGGTACACCACCTCGGTGCCGCAGGTGCTTGCACCACCACGGGTCACAATATCAACGATCTGCGCCATGGACGCCCCGGGATCGACCAGATAGCTGCCCGCTTTCAACTGGCTGGTTTTTTCGGAGTAATCCGCGCCCATCCGGAAAATGGTGGATGAGCTCACCGCGCCCTGCTCTTCCAAATCGACGCTCACGCGGCGCATGTTGGTGCCGCTGGGCACCTGCAAACAAATCGCCTGCTCCAAGGGGCCGGCCGCATCATACTGCCCCTTGCCCCACAGGATCACCCCGCCCATCAGGAAGAGCAAAACAATCAGCATTGTCACCGCGTTAGACGCGATATGTCGCCACATCAGCTGGTTTTCCCAAAAATCACACTGGCATTTGTGCCGCCAAAGCCAAAGGAGTTCGAAAGCGCCACGTTCACTTCACGTTCGCGCTTGGCATTCGGCGCCAGATCAATGGCCGTTTCCACAGCCGGATTATCGAGGTTGATCGTCGGCGGCGCCACCTGATCGCGGATCGCCAGGATCGAGAAGATGGCCTCGATCGCCCCGGCAGCGCCCAGCAAATGCCCTGTCGCCGATTTGGTCGAAGACATGGTGACCTTGCTGGCATGATCGCCCATCAGGCGCTCCACCGCGCCCAGTTCAATCGTATCCGCCATCGTCGACGTGCCATGCGCGTTGATGTAATCCACCTCGCTGGGCTCCAGACCCGCGTTACGAAGCGCATTGCGCATGGCCCGCTCACCGCCCTCGCCGTCCTCGGACGGGGCCGTGATGTGATAGGCATCACCCGACAGACCGTAGCCCAACACCTCGGCATAGATCTTCGCACCACGTGCCTTGGCGTGTTCGTATTCCTCCAGCACCACAATCCCGGCGCCTTCGCCCATGACAAAGCCGTCGCGGTCTTCGTCATAAGGACGGCTGGCCTTTTGCGGATCATCTCCGCGTTTGGTGCTCAGCGCCTTGCAGGCATTGAACCCGGCAATACCGATCTCGCAGATCGCCGCTTCCGCCCCGCCCGCGATCATCACATCCGCGTCGCCAAAGGCAATCAGACGGCTGGCATCGCCAATCGCATGCGCGCCCGTCGAGCAGGCCGTCACCACCGAATGGTTCGGCCCTTTGAAGCCGTATTTGATCGAGACCTGACCCGAAATCAGGTTGATCAGCGCCCCCGGCACAAAGAACGGCGAGACCCGGCGCGGGCCTTTTTCATTCATCATGATTGCGGTGTTCGCAATGGAGTTCAGCCCGCCGATGCCGGACCCGATCAGAACGCCGGTGCGCTCAAGGCTTTCGGTATCTTCCGGCTGCCAGCCCGCGTCTTCCACGGCCTGTTGCGCGGCGGCAAGACCAAAGAGGATAAAGGTATCCACCTTGCGCTGATCTTTTGGCGCCATGTAGGTGTCTGCGTTGAACGTACCGTCCGACCCATCGCCCAATGGCACTTCGCAGGCGTATTGCGTGACCAGCTTGCTGGGGTCGAACCCCGTGATCGGACCCGCTCCCGACTGACCGTCGAGAATCCGAGACCAACTCGCCTCAACCCCATCTGCCAGCGGTGTAACCAGGCCCAGACCTGTGACAACTACTCTGCGCATCGCAATGCCCCTTCCAATTCCGTTCCCCCCCATACAGCGTTGCGCGGTTTTTGTGCAAGAGCACACCGTCTTGTCATGGTCATGCCGTTGCTATTGCGGGGGGCCTTTGCGCACCATCAGGCGTGCGGCACTTCCTTCATATTCCGTATCGCGCAGAAACTCATAGCCAACGGCTTGCGCAATGCGCAACGATGCTTCGTGTTCCGGCGCGATCATGCAGACCAGCTGCCCCGTTACCACGCGGTCAAACCAGTCATGCGCCGCGCGCACCGCCTCGATGCCGAACCCCTGACCGTGCGCCTCTGGTGCCAGCACCCAGCCGGCCTCGGGATAGGCGTCGAAATCCTCACCCAGGTCCCGCTTGGCATAGAAAAACCCGACCTGCCCCGACATGTCAGGCTCCCGGTGGCGGTGAATCGCCCATTGGCCAAATCCGGTGATCTGCCAGTGCCCGGCATGCCGCAGGAAGGCCGCCCAGGCCTTGCTGCGCGGCCAGGGCGCGCCATTGATGTGCTCGACAACTTCCGGCATCGCCCAGATCTCGGCAAACCGGTTGAAATCCTCTGCCCGCATGCCGCGCAGGGTCAATCGTGACGTGTTAATCGTCGGTATGGTGCGCGACATTTCGCTGCCTCTGCTCTGAAGACGGGGCTTTGCGCCCTCTGGCCAAAGAATTGCGCAACTCCGGCACGCAATTCAACCCCTGAGCGAACTCCGGACAGCAAAAAGCGCCTTTCCTCGCGGAAAGACGCCTTTGATTTAGCAGAACCGGGCCAAACCCGGCAGCTGTCAGGAGGCTTCGGTAATGAACTTTACCGCGTCGCCAAACGTCTGAATGGTTTCGGCTGCATCATCGGGGATTTCGATGCCGAATTCTTCTTCGAAGGCCATCACCAGCTCAACGGTGTCAAGGCTGTCTGCGCCAAGGTCGTCGATGAACGAAGCATTCTCAGCCACTTTGTCCTCTTCCACACCCAGGTGCTCCACAACGATTTTCTTAACGCGATCTGCGATGTCGCTCATAATAGTCCCTCATTCGTTCGGGCCAAACTGGCCCCTTTCGGTTGCCCCCCGCCTCGGCTCTGTCGAGGTCGGAAAACGTTTGCCCCAAAAGGGGCGGCTCTGTCCGGTCAGGCGCAAAAACCATCGCGCTGTCTCAGACGGGTCCACATGCGACAGGTCGCATGCAGGGTCAAAAACTGCGCCCCCTTTAGCACAAGCGGCCTGAATGGCAAACGCATTGTGCACACTCTTTACGGGAGGCGCAAATCTGACCTACAACATGGCCATACCGCCGTTCACATGCAAGGTGGTACCGGTAACATAGCCAGCCTCGGGGCTTGCCAGATAGAGCACGGCGCTGCTGATTTCCGATGGTGTCCCCATCCGCCCGGCGGGAATTTGCCCCATGATTCCAGACTTTTGATCGTCGGTCAGCTTGTCGGTCATCGCCGTCTCGATAAAGCCCGGTGCGACAGCATTTACCGTGATCCCGCGGCTCGCGACCTCATAGGCCAGGCTTTTGGACATGCCGACCATCCCGGCCTTGGAGGCGGCATAATTGGCCTGACCGGGATTGCCGGTTGCCCCAACCACCGAAGAGATATTCACAATCCGGCCCCAGCGCGCCTTCATCATGCCGCGCATCACGCCCTTGCAGAGCTTGAACGTCGCGGTGAGGTTCACGTCGAGCACCGATTGCCATTCGTCATCCGACATCCGCATGAACAGATTATCACGCGTGATCCCGGCGTTGTTGACCAGAATATCCACCGACCCCATGGCCTCAGCCGCCTGCTTCGGCAACGCGTCCACGGCGGCCATATCGCTGAGATTGCAGGGCAGCACATGCGCCCGATCCCCCAGCTCGGCAGCCAGCGCCTGCAGCGGATCAATCCGCGTGCCCGACAGGCCCACCGTTGCACCGCTTGCGTGCAATTGCCGGGCAATCTCTGCCCCGATCCCACCTGATGCGCCCGTGACCAGCGCGTTTTTCTGCGTCAAATCAAACATGATTGCCCCTTTATCCTGCCAAGGCCGCCTGGATGTCCTCCGGCGTGCCAATGTTGCGTGTGCCAGCCTCTCTGGCGATGCGGCGGATCATGCCGCTCAGCGCCTTGCCTGCGCCAATTTCCCAAAATTCGGTGACGCCCTCTGCCGCCATCCATTCCACGGATGTCTTCCACCGCACCCGGCCCGTGACCTGATCGACCAGCAGCGACCGGATGTCCGCAGGGTCACTGACAGCAGAGGCCACGACATTGGCCACCAGCGGTACTTTCGGCGCGTTCAACGTCACCTGCTCCAGCGCCTCGGCCATCTCGGCGGCAGCAGGTTGCATCAAGGCGCAGTGAAAGGGCGCGGACACCGGCAGCATCAGCGCCCGTTTGGCCCCGGCCTCCTTGGCCAGCACCGTGGCGCGTTCGACCGCCGCCTTATGGCCGGACACGACATTCTGCGCCGGATCGTTTTCATTAGCGATCTGACAGACCTCGCCTTCCGCCGCGCGTGTCGCGACATCCGCCGCCGCCGTCGCATCCAGTCCGAGAATGGCGGCCATCGCGCCCTCGCCCACCGGTACAGCCTGCTGCATGGCACGCCCCCGGATCCGCAGGAGCCGCGCCGCATCCGCCACGGAAAATGCGCCTGCCGCCGCCAAAGCGGAATATTCGCCCAGCGAATGACCCGCGACGAAATCCACGCGGTCCAGCCCGATGCCTTCCGCCTCCAGACTGCGCACCGCCGCCATCGATGTCGCCATCAAGGCAGGCTGCGCGTTTTCCGTCAGGGTCAGCGTTTCAATATCACCGTCCCAGATCAGATCGCTGAGCTTTTTGCCCAAGGCGTCATCCACCTCGTCAAAAACCGCCCGCGCCGCCGGATAGGCCTCGGCCAGCGCCTTGCCCATGCCGATGGTCTGCGCCCCCTGACCCGGAAAAACAAATGCGATGCTCATGAAATCGCCTCCCCTCTCGTTTGTTCTCCCCGGCTTAGCCTGACCGCGCAGGCGAGGCAACGGCCCAAAATCCAAATCGCGAAAGCGCAAACAAGCAGGCCGGTTTGCGCCTGCGCGCAAAGACTGTGCATCAGCGGTCATTGCCGTGACGTTTGAAGCACCTACTCTTGAACCGACGCATAAATACCGGAAACACCCGATGTCTCTTTCAAATACGGCCACGCACTACGGTGCGATCACCAAGACGTTTCACTGGCTCACCGCGCTTTTGATCCTGACGCTGATCCCGCTGGGCATCTATGCCAACGGCCTGCCCTTCGACACCTCCGAGCAGCTGGCGCAGAAGGCACGGCTTTTCTCCTTGCACAAGACCCTTGGCGTTACGGTCTTCTTCGTGGCCCTGGCGCGCATTCTCTGGGCGCTCAGCCAGCCGAAACCGGGGCTGTTACACGCGGACCGCAAGATCGAAAGCCTCGCCGCCGAAACCGTGCACTGGTTGCTCTATGGGTCGCTGCTGTTGGTGCCCCTGTCGGGCTGGGTGCACCACGCGGCCACGGACGGGTTTGCGCCGATCTGGTGGCCGCTGGGCCAAAATCTGCCGTTTGTGCCCAAATCGGAAAGCCTCGCGGCCACGGCTGCCGGATTGCATATCGTGTTTGAACGGGTGCTGGTGGCCTCCATCTTTCTGCATTTCGCGGGTGCCCTGAAACACCACATCATCGACAAGGACGCGACCCTGCGCAGAATGCTGCCCGGCACGCCCACGGTTGCGGATACAGGCGGCGGGCACCGCGTGACGGCCCCTTTGATCTCCGCGCTTGCGATCTGGGCCGGGGCGCTTTTTGTCGGCAGTACGCTGGACATCTATGCCAAACATGACGCCGTGGCCGCCGTCGCGGCACTGGAAGACGTGCAATCGGATTGGACGGTGCAGGACGGCGAGCTTTCCATCACCGTGCAGCAACTTGGCTCAGACGTGCGCGGCAGTTTTGCCGATTGGACCGCCGCCATCAGCTTTGATGAGACTGTCACGACGGGTACGGCAGGCACGGTGGATGTGACCATCTCCATCGGCTCCCTGACCCTCGGATCCGTCACCAGCCAGGCGCTTGGGGCGGATTTCTTCAACGCGGAAAACTTCCCCACCGCGCAGTTCACCGCCGACATCATCAACACAGAGGCCGGCTATCAGGCGGAAGGCACGCTTACGATCAAGGACAAGAGCATGCCCGTGACCCTGCCTTTCACGCTGGACGTGGCCGAAGGCATTGCGACCATGACCGGCAGCACGCAATTGGACCGACGCAATTACGCCATTGGTGACAATCAAAAGGACGAAGCGACGCTTGGGTTTACCGTTGCGGTGGATGTGTCACTGACCGCCCAGCAATCGCAATGACGCCTTGGTCGTGACCGCAAGAAAAAAGCCGCGCTGGAATGGCGCGGCTTTTCCCTGTTGAAAGATGGGGGCGGTTATTCTGCCTTCATCGCCTCGACAGAGATCACAATCTCGACCTCATCGCTCACGAATGGCGCAAAGGCGCCCAGCTCAAAGTCTGACCGCAACACGGTTGTTGTCGCGTCAAATCCCGCCCAGGGCTTGCCCGCTTGCGGGTGATCGCCGGTCTGGTTCAGCTTGGCATCCAGAACAACGGGTTTGGTGATGTCATTCATGGTCAAGTCACCGGTAATCAGTGCCGTGCCCTCTCCCGTGACTTCGATTGCGGTGGAGGAGAAGGTGATCATGTCGCCCTCTTCCGCGCCAAAGAAATCGCCGGACATGAAATGCCCGTCGCGCTTCTCCCACCCGGTGAACATGCTCATCACCGGCATCGATACGCTCACCGATGAGGCCGCAGGATCTGTCTGATCGAACATGATCTCGCCCTCAAAGCCGGAGAACATGCCGTAGGTGGTGGAAAAACCCAGGTGGTTATAGCTGAACAAGACCTGGCTGTGGCTGGCATCCAGCACGTATTTTTCCGCAGCGGCAGACGCCATGCCCGCGGTTGCAGTCAAAGCAGCGGCAAGAAGAAGTGATTTCATTGAGGTGACCTCCAGTTGTAAAACATGCAGGTAATGTGGGGTTGTTCTACCGCTTAGCAATTCCGCAGGCGCAAACAAGTGATGCGCGCTGATGAACAGCGCGCAATTTCGCCGATGCGAAGTGGCGGATCAGAGTTTACCGGCAACCCGCAGGGCAGTGACGAGGCTGCGGTGGGCGACGCGGTCGCTTGCGGCCACTTCAGCGAGCAGCGCGTCGTTCTTGCCCCAGAGCTTCACGTAGGTCCCGCTGTTTTCAACGCGTGTGAGGTTTTTGAAGCTGCAGCGATCCAGAACGAAGCGGTCCTTGCCGCGGGTCCGCACCAGGCGCACCTCATGGCGGATGGTGTCCACTTCCACCTTCGGGGGCGCGGGCCGCGCGAAGCCCTGCAGCAACGCGATGCCCATCATTCCACCCACCGCAGAGGCCAGCAGCTTGAAAAGCATCAGCTCATGGTCCCAGCTGGCGCCCGGCGCCACCCAAAGGCCGAGGGCCGTCAGGATCAGGGCCACGCCCACCATCCCCTGAACGCCCCGCATGATCATGCGACTGCCATCCAGGGTCCGCACGGGTTGTGGTGCGATCGATTCAAAGCTGACGGGATCAACTGTGCTGGACATGTGCTTTCCTCTCTTGGTTAATGACGAGAGAAACGCCCAATCAAGACGCAAATAAGACGGCTTTCGGGCTCTGTCTGGGCCATTTCGTGGAGGTTACCGGCACAGTTGTCGTTTACGGGCTGACCTGCAGCCTTGCGCTGCACGCCAAAGCGTGTATATCGGCGCTTCCTTTTGCAAAACACTTGAACCGCGCAGTCTCTCGTGGCGGGGCCGCAAAAGGAGTATCGGCCTCACCTTTGAAATGCGCCTTGATATAAATGAGGAAGCTACATGCCTAAATATGAGCATGTTATGATCGCGCGTCAGGACCTGTCCAACACGCAAGCCGAAGGGCTGATCGAACATTTCGGCGCCGTCCTGTCCGACAACGGTGGCGCACTCGTGGACCACGAGTACTGGGGCGTCAAGACGATGGCCTATAAGATCAACAAGAACCGCAAGGGCCACTATGCCTTCCTGCGCTCGGATGCCCCGGCACCGGCCGTTCAGGAAATGGAACGCCTGATGCGCCTGCATGACGATGTGATGCGCGTGTTGACCATCAAGGTCGATGAGCACGCCGAATTGCCTTCCGTGCAGATGCAGAAACGCGACGAACGCGACCGTGGCGAACGCCGCGAACGCCGCTGACCCGCTTTAGGACAAGGACATAAATCATGGCCGCTAAACCATTTTTCCGCCGTCGCAAGGTCTGCCCCTTCTCGGGCGACAACGCGCCGAAGATCGACTACAAAGACACCCGTCTGCTGCAGCGCTACATCTCTGAGCGTGGCAAGATCGTACCGTCCCGCATCACCGCAGTCTCCGCCAAGAAGCAACGCGAACTGGCCCGTGCCATCAAACGCGCCCGCTTTCTGGCACTTCTGCCCTACGCTGTGAAGTAAGGAGAAACCGATGCAAGTTATCCTTCTCGAACGCGTCGCAAAACTGGGCCAGATGGGCGAAGTCGTCGATGTGAAACCCGGCTACGCGCGCAACTTCCTGCTGCCGCAGGGCAAAGCGCTCAGTGCGTCGAAATCCAACATCGAAGCTTTTGAGCAGCAAAAAGCGCAGCTCGAAGCCCGCAACCTGGAAACCAGAAAAGAAGCGGAATCGCTGGCAGAGAAACTCGACGGACAGCAGTTCATCGTGATTCGCTCTGCTTCTGATTCCGGCGCGCTTTACGGTTCTGTGACCACCCGCGACGCAGCAGATGCTGCAACCGAGGCCGGTTTCTCCGTGGACCGCAAGCAGGTTGTTCTGGCACCGATCAAAGAGCTGGGTCTGCATTCCGTGCAAATCGTTCTGCACCCGGAAGTCGACGCCACCATCGAACTGAACGTGGCCCGCTCGACCGAAGAAGCCGAGCTGCAAGCAGCCGGTAAATCCATTCAGGAACTGGCTGCGGAAGAAGAAGCTGCCGCGGAATTCGAAATCGCGGAACTCTTCGAAGACATCGGTGCTGCAACTTCTGACGATGAAGAGCTGGCCGAAGCCGTGGCCGAGCCCACGGAAGAGGCCTCCGGCGATCAGGAAGATACGGCCGATAAAGCCTGATCTTTACGATCACAGAAATGGAAACGGCCGGGTGTATCAGCGCCCGGCCGTTTTTCTTTGCGATACTTAAAGTGCCAACTGCAACCGCGCATGCGCCTCCCGGTCAGAACATCCCCGGCATACGGCAATCCGCCGCATCCAGTTCCAGCACAGGATCGTTGGGACCGCATTCTTCGCCGGTGATCGGGTAGGTTTCCGGCTCCGTGCACCCCAAAAGGGCCAGGGATGCGGTCAAAAACGCCATGTGTATCAGTTTCATATTCTTGCCTTTGTACGTGTCGATACCCGCTCCATAGACACTCGCAAATGATCTCGACTTGACGCAGGTCAATTGCGGTGCGCACGACGTCGGGTCACCTGTTTTCACCGATCACAACGCGTCCTTTCGCGCAGGACGCTGGCGCGTGAATCATCCGCAGATACCAGCAAACCAATCGACCTCACATCAGACCGCAGGCGGCTTGTCGCGCATCTGCCTCTCCTCCCTTGTGGTCCTCACGCCAGCGGTCAATATCCGCCGAAAAGACAGAAGGTCACCCGCCGTGCAGACACGCCGCCATTTCATTGCCACCTCCGCCGTGCTCATGCTCGCGGCCTGTGGCGCACGTGAGCCCGCAGGGTTCAATCCCCCGCTTTACCCGAATGAAACGCCGGAACTGCGCCGCCTGATCAATGAATACGCTGACTTCTACGACCTGCCGCGCTCACTGGTGCACAAGCTGGCGATCCGCGAAAGCACCCACCGCCCCTGGGCGCGCAATGGTCCTTATTATGGGCTGCTGCAAATCCTGCCCGAAACCGCGCGCACCATGGGGTTTCGCGGCAGACCGGACGACCTGCTGGATGCGGAAACCAACCTGAAATACGCGCTGAAATACCTGCGCGGCGCCTGGCTTTTGTCGAATGGTAATCAGGACACGGCCATCATGTGGTACGCCCGTGGCTATTATTACGAGGCCAAACGGCGCGGCATGCTGGTTGAAACCGGTCTGCGTCCTGCGGGATAACCTCAACCCCGGCGGGAATTTCGACTTGACGGACCGAAGCGTGCGGGATCATCGTGGGTGTCATGAAGCTGTGATCCCTGCGCGGCATCGTCCACACCACTGATACCATAAGGATATTCGCCATGACCCTGCGTCTTTCACGTCGTTCATTCATCGCTGGCAGCGCCGGCTTGCTGGCGGTGCACCCCTTCTCCGCCCATGCCAGCGCCGGTCAGGCACACCTGCGGCTGATGGAAACGACGGATCTGCATGTGCATGTGTTTCCCTATGATTACTACGCGGACAAACCGCGCGACACCGTGGGGCTGGCGCGCACCGCCTCGATCATCGGCGACATCCGTGCGGAGGCAACGAACGCGCTGCTGCTCGACAATGGCGATTTCCTGCAGGGCAATCCGATGGGTGACTACATCGCCTATGAGCGGGGCATGAAGGAAGGCGACATGCATCCGGTGATCGCCGCGATGAACGCCGTGGGCTTTGATGCCTCGACGCTGGGCAACCACGAATTCAACTATGGCCTTGATTTCCTGATGAAATCACTGGCCGGTGCAGATTTCCCCGTGGTCTCGGCCAATGTCGTCAAGGAAAG
The DNA here is from genome assembly GCF_947499265.1 of uncultured Roseobacter sp. Taxonomy (GTDB): domain Bacteria; phylum Pseudomonadota; class Alphaproteobacteria; order Rhodobacterales; family Rhodobacteraceae; genus Roseobacter. The sequence goes on from NZ_CANMNK010000003.1 coordinate 68,437, forward strand.
GGACAGCACGCCGACTGCAGATACAACGCTGGTCAAACCCTACACCATCATCGAACGCAGCCTGACCGATGGCGCGGGTGAAACGCACCCGATCAAGATTGGCCTCATCGGCTTTGTGCCGCCGCAGATCATGAACTGGGACCGGCGTCATCTGGAAGGTAACGTGCAGACCCGCGACATTCTGGAGGCCGCGCGCGCCTATGTGCCCCAGATGAAGGAAGAAGGCGCCGAGATCATCATCGCCCTCTCCCACTCCGGGATCGGATCGGCAGATGAGACCGAGATGATGGAAAACGCTTCCGTGCCGCTGGCCGCCGTGCCGGGGATCGACGCGATCCTCACCGGGCACAGCCATCTGGTTTTCCCCTCCGCGACCTATCAGGACTACGCCGCGGTCGATGCCGAGGCCGGCACGATCCATGGCAAACCGGCGACCATGGGCGGGTTCTGGGGCAGCCACCTGGGTCTGGTTGATCTGATGCTGGAGCGGGACGGCAACAGCTGGCGCATCACTGGGCATAGTTCTGAAGCACGCCCAATCTCGAAACGCAACGAGGACCGCTCGATCACCGCGCTGGTGGAGAGTGATCCAACGGTTCTGGACAGTGTGCAGCAGGCTCATGACGAAACCCTCGCTTACGTGCGCCGCGCGGTTGGGAAAACCGATGCCAACCTGCACAGCTATTTTGCCTTGGTGGCGGATGATCCATCGGTGCAAATCGTCTCGAACGCGCAAACCTGGTACATTAAAGAAATGCTGCAAGGCACTGAATACGAAGCGCTTCCGGTGCTATCAGCTGCCGCACCCTTCAAGGCGGGCGGTCGAGGTGGCCCGGAGTATTACACCGATGTGCCCAAGGGCGATGTGGCGATCAAGAACGTCTCCGACCTCTACCTCTATCCCAATACCGCACGGGCGGTTTTGGTCACCGGCGCCGAGGTTAAGGATTGGCTGGAACGTTCCGCAGGCATGTTCAATCAGGTGACCCCCGGTGAGGCGGATCAGCCGTTGATCAACGACGACTTCCCCTCCTACAACTTCGATGTGATGGATGGGGTGACCTATCAGATCGACCTCAGCCAGCCGTCGAAGTTCGACCCCAAGGGAGTGCTGATCAACCCGGATGCCAATCGGATTGTCGATCTGCAATTTGACGGTCAACCGGTTGATCCCAATCAGAAATTCATCATCGCAACAAACAATTACCGGGCCAGCGGCGGCGGTGATTTCCCCGGCGCCAAGGGTGACAGCATCGTCTTTGAGGGCCCGGACACAAACCGTGACGTGATCGTGCGCTACATCGTGGAAAACGGCACCATCAGCCCCAAGGCCGACGCAAACTGGACCTTCAAACCGCTCGATGGCGCCTCGGTGCTCTTCGACACGGGGCCCAAGGCCGAAGACTACGTCGATGAGGTCAAAGGTGTCACCGTGGCCCCCGCGGGCGAAGGTGACGATGGGTTTGCACGGTTCCGCATCCAGCTCTGATGTCCGCCCAATAAAAACGGGCCGCGACAGAGATGCGCAGCCCGTTTTCTATTCTGTAAGAAGGCGCGTTACTCTTCTTCAAGCGCCTCGACAGCTTTTTGCAGATCGTCCTTGGAAACCTCTTTTTCCTTGATGGTCGCCTGCTCAAACACGTGATCCACTACTTTGTCTTCGAACAGTGGTGCGCGCATCTGCTGTTGCATCTGCTGATTTTGCTGAACGAATTCAAAGAACTGGCGTTCCTGGCCCGGGTACTGACGCGCCTGGTTCATAATCGCCTGGGTCATTTCCGCATCTGTCACTTCCACTTCGGCTTTCTGACCGATCTCGGCCAGCAACAGCCCCAGCCGCACGCGACGTGTCGCCAGCTTGGTGTGCTCCTCGGTGGTCTCGATCTCGGGATGATCGTGGCCTTCCACATCCGGGTTGTCCTCATGCCACAGCTGATGCGCGATCTGCTTGGCTTCCGCCTCCACCAGCGAGGGCGGCAGGTCGAAATCAACAAGGCCATCAAGCGAGTCCAGCAGGCTGCGCTTCATCACCGCGCGGGCCGCCCCGGCGTATTCCGCTTCCAACCGCTCGGAGATTTGTGTCTTCAACCCGGCCAGATCTTCGGCACCGAATTTCGTGGCCAGATCATCGTTGATCTCAGCGGCCACAGGCTCTTTGACTTCCTTGATGATGCAGTCAAACACAGCTTCCTTGCCCGCCAGGTTTTCGGCCTGATAGTCCTCCGGGAAGGAAACCGTTACGGCCTTTTCCTCACCGGCTTTCACGCCAACAAGCTGCTCCTCGAACCCGGGGATAAAGGAGTTTGAGCCCAACACCAGTGGATAATCCTCTGCGGCACCGCCGTCAAAGGCTTCGCCGTCCACTTTGCCGAGGAAATCCATGACAACCTGATCGCCGTCCTTGGCCTTGGAGCCCTTCTTGCGCGCTTTGAAATCCTGCGCGGTTTCGGCCAGGTTCCCCAGGGCTTCTTCGACCGCCGCGTCCTCGGCCTTCACCACCAGCTTTTCCAGCTTGATCTTACTGTAATCAACCTCGGGAATTTCGGGCAGCGCTTCGTAGGACATCGAGACTTCGACGTCATCGCCCTCTTTCCAGTCTTCGTTGGTCATCTTGACTTCCGGCTGCAACGCCGGGCGATCACCGGATTCCTCAAAATGATTGCTCATCGCGCCATCGATGCTTTCCTGCATCGCTTCGCCCATGACCTTCTGACCAAACTGCTTTTTCAGCAGCGCCATCGGCACCTTGCCCTTGCGAAAGCCCTTCATCTCGACTTCGGGCTGCGCTTCGGCCAGTTTTTCGTTAACCTTGGCGTCCAGCTCAGCGGCAGTGACCGTGATGGCATAGCCGCGTTTCAGACCTTCGTTCAGCGTCTCGGTGACCTGCATGTGTGCTCCATGTAAATAAGGCGCGCCGGGCGGGCGCGTGCGTAAATTTCCGCTCTTCTATTTTGCCAGCGACAAAGGTGCAAGAGGCGTTGTCCCGCACGTCAATGCGCCCTGCGCAAACGGCGATTGAAGTGGTGCGGGTGAAGGGACTTGAACCCCCACGCCTTGCGGCGCCAGAACCTAAATCTGGTGCGTCTACCAATTCCGCCACACCCGCACGAGACCGGGGATGACCGCCGGCTCGCGCGGTCCTTAGCAAACCATTGCGCGCAGCGCGAGTGCAAATTTATCGAAGACATTAAGACAACGTTATATTAAATCGTGCAGACCTTGAGGCAGGTTGAATAAGGAAGAACGCCCATGAAGCCGAAAACGGCCGGGCGCGCGAGTGGTAACATCCCCCCAACGGACCGTTCGGCACAACCGAACATGTCCGGTGCGGGACTGGTATCCGGCGCGCGCATCTTGACACTGAGGGGCGAGCAACCCGTTGAAACGCTGCGGGCGGGCGACCGCGTCATTGCGCGGGGTGGCGGGGCGGTCCCTCTCACCGGAATCGATGTCGTCAGCATGGTGACCCATGTCGTCTACATCATCGCCGGATCAATCGGGCACAGCCGGCCGGACAGCGATACCCTGCTGACCGCGGATCAGACGGTTCTGATCCGGGATTGGCGTGCAATGGCTTTCTATGGCGCCCCGCAAGCCCTTGTTCCGGCACGCCGGCTGATCGACGGTGAATTTGTCCGCAATCTGGGGCAACAGGCTGTCACCCTCTACCGGCTTCACTGTGCGGCCCCTCAGGTGGTCTTTGCCGATGGTCTGGAATTGGGCACGGCCAACAGCTTTGCCCAGGAGATGCCACACCACACGGCTTAAAGCCCCAGGGACCGGAACACCTTTGGCAGCACTTCAGGCAGATCTTCGGCGATCAGCCCCGGCCCAAAGGCGCGCGCGCAGGCCGCGTGCAGTTTCGCCCCGGTTGCGGCGGCTTCCAGTGGCGGCAGCCCTCTGGCCAGCAACCCGCAGATAAACCCGGCCAGAACATCGCCCGACCCCGCCGTGGCCAGCCAGGCAGCCCCCTCCTCCAGCGCATTCACGATGCAGCGGCCCCGGGGGTCCGCCATCACCGTATCCGCCCCCTTGAACAGCACGACACAGCCCGCCCGTTCCGCTGCCGCCCGCGTCGCGTCGATTTTGGAATAGGCCGGTCCTTGGGTAGGGTCGGCTGCCAGCCTCTCGGCAATATCCGGAAAGAGGCGGCTGAATTCGCCCCCATGTGGGGTCAAAACGCAGCCTGGGTGCAGATCGGCAAACATTTCAGGCTCTTCCGCCAGAAGCGTCAAGGCATCAGCGTCCAGAACGGTTGCGCGGCGCAACGCCAGCGTGGTTCTGATCAGTTCGGCGGCAACAGCGTCCTTGCCCAGAGCCGGGCCAAGGCAAAACGCATTGGCGCGCGCATCCTCGGCAAACCGGGCGTGCAATGCGCTGGCCCCCTCTATCGGCACCACCATCACGGCGGTCGACTGCGCCGCAACCTCCGAAAGCGCATCAGATCGCGTGGCGAGGCTCACCAATCCCGCGCCAATGCGCAGCGCCCCACGTGCGGCCAAGCGCGCAGCACCCGTGTGCGCCGCCGGGCCGCTGATCACCACCGCGTGGCCATAGTCATATTTGTGCCGCCCGCCGTCCTTTGCCAATACTGCCGGGGCTGGCAGGGCATTTCGGAAAATGCCTGCGACATCTCCGTTCGTGCTTTGGAACGGCGGCAGGCCGATGTCCTTGACCACCACGTTTTTGGAACAGCTAATCCCGCCTTCCGCCAGCAGATGGCCTGGTTTCTCGCTGTGAAAGATCACCGTAAGGTCAGCCCGCACAGAGGCCCCGAGAGAGCGACCGCTGTCCGCGCATAGGCCGGATGGGATATCCACCGCGACGACGCGAGTTCCACCGCGCGGCGCAGGTGCATTGACGTAACGCTCGATCACCGCGACAAGGGGTGGGTCTAACGGGCGGGTCAAACCGGTCCCGAAAAGCGCATCGACAATAAGATCGGGTGCCGCCTTTGGATCGAATGCGACCTGATCCAGCGGGCGCACCGGCCCCAAATCGATCCACCGAAGAGCGTTGGCCTTTGCATCCGGCGGCAGGTTTTCGGTGCTGCCAAGGGCAAAAACCTGCGCGTCCCAGCCGCGATTTTTCAAGAGGCGCGCCACCACATAGCCATCGCCGCCGTTGTTGCCCGGCCCGCACAGCACCACCGCACGATGCCCGCCGGAGGCGAACTCCGGCCAGCTTTCAAAAACCGCCTCAACCACCCCCTGACCGGCCTTCTCCATCAGCCCCAAACCCGTCACAGCACCCGACTCAATCACCGCCTTTTCATGGGCGCGCATCTCGGCGCTGGTCAGAACTTCGTTCATTTTTGGCCCTCACGATTCACTTTCGCCTATTTTTTGTGCGACATGCCCTCTAAATAAGCGCGCCCATGCCAAAGCCACATGGGATGTGACCCAGTTTACGCCTATCGATGGACCGCTCCAGCCCGAAATGATCTGAAACCTTCTGAAACACGCCAAGGGAGGCTCCAATGAAAAAGATCGAAGCGGTTATCAAACCGTTCAAACTCGACGAGGTCAAAGAGGCTTTGCAAGAGGTCGGGGTTCAGGGTCTTTCCGTGATCGAAGTGAAGGGGTTTGGCCGCCAGAAAGGTCATACGGAGCTCTACCGGGGCGCTGAATACGTCGTGGATTTCCTGCCCAAGGTGAAGATCGAGATCGTGCTGGACGATGACATGGTCGATGCGGCCATTGACGCCATCGTCGGCGCTGCGAAAACCGAGAAAATCGGAGATGGCAAGATTTTCGTCACCCCTGTCGAGCAATCGATCCGCATCCGGACCGGCGAAACCGGATCAGACGCGCTCTGATCCGCGCCCACACACCATTATCATTCCAACAACAAGGGATACACGAGAATGAGCCAAGAATTGCTGAAGATGATCAAGGATGAGGACGTGGAATACGTCGACATCCGCTTCACGGACCCGCGCGGGAAACTGCAGCACGTGACCGTGATGTCTGATCAGGTGGACGAGGATTTCCTCGAAGAAGGGTTCATGTTCGATGGTTCCTCCATTGAAGGTTGGAAATCCATCGAAGCCTCCGACATGAAGCTGATGCCGGACACCGATAGCGCCTACGTCGATCCGTTCTACGCAGAGAAAACCGTGTGTCTGCATTGCTCCGTCGTGGAGCCGGACACCGGCGAAGCCTACGAGCGCGACCCGCGTGGTACCGCCCAAAAGGCTGAAGAATACCTGAAATCCACGGGTATCGGTGATGTGGCCTATATGGGCCCGGAAGCGGAATTCTTCCTGTTTGATAACGTGCGCTATTCCAACACGATCAACAAAGTGTCCTACGAAGTGGACGCGGTTGATGGCTCCTGGAACACCGACACCGATTACGAGATGGGCAACATGGGCCACCGTCCGGGCGTCAAGGGCGGGTATTTCCCGGTGAACCCGATCGACGAATCCCAGGATCTGCGCTCCGAGATGCTCTCGACCATGAAACGTTTGGGCATGAAGGTGGACAAGCACCACCACGAGGTGGCGTCCTGTCAGCACGAGCTGGGTCTGATCTTCTCCTCGCTGACAAAACAGGCGGATGAGCTGCAGAAGTATAAATACGTGATCCACAACGTGGCCCACGCCTATGGCAAATCGGCGACCTTCATGCCGAAACCCATCGCGGGCGACAACGGCACCGGCATGCACGTGAACATGTCGATCTGGAAAGATGGCAAGCCCGTCTTTGCCGGCGACAAATACGCCGACCTTAGCCAGGAAGCGCTCTATTACATCGGTGGCATTCTCAAGCACGCCAAGACGCTGAACGCCTTCACCAACCCCGGCACCAACAGCTACAAGCGCCTGATCCCGGGCTTTGAAGCGCCGGTGCTGCGCGCCTATTCCGCGCGTAACCGGTCGGGCTGTGTTCGGATCCCATGGACCGAAAGCCCCAAAGCCAAGCGCGTTGAGGCACGTTTCCCGGATCCGTCCGCGAACCCCTATCTCGCGTTTGCGGCGCTGCTGATGGCGGGCATCGACGGCATCGAGAACAAGATTGATCCCGGCGAGGCGATGGACAAGAACCTCTATGATCTTCCTGCGGAAGAGCTCGAAGGTATCCCAACCGTCTGTGGCTCGCTGCGCGAGGCGATGGAAGCCTTGACGGCAGACCATGACTTCCTGCTCAAGGGCGACGTCTTCACCAAGGATCAGATCGAAGGCTATATCGACCTGAAAATGGAAGAGATTGAGCAGTACGAACACACGCCGCACCCGGTCGAGTTCGCCATGTACTACAGCTGCTGATCTCTCAAGGCGCCTTTGCGCCTGAGCCGAAATTGACGACACCAAAGGCGCCCTTTACGGGCGCCTTTTTTAATTTCCGCCTCACGCCGACATCGAACAGTTTGAGATTTCAACTTTTTAGTGCATTATTCGATTTTATTTTATGTATCAATTTTGGAGACGTCCCTATGACGCTGTTTTTCTCGCGCCGCACGTATAATGCTTCCAAGACGAAATTTACCAATAACCCGGCGCAACTCACCCGCTATGTCAGGATCACGGAGGGCCCGGACGCCGATGGCACATGGAGCGGCGGCATCATCAGCCAGAAGGATTGGCTCGATCAGGTGCATGCCGAGGCTGAAACGGATGAGGTGACGATCTTTGTCCACGGCTTCAACAATGATCAGTTGGACATGCTGCGCCGCTTCGACAAGATCAAAAACGGACTGCGCGCTCAGGGGTATCGTGGTGCGGTCGTCGCCTTTGACTGGCCCAGCGAGGGCAACGTGCTGGCCTATGACAACGACAAGCGGAATGCCAAGGCTACGGCTCAATGTCTGGTCGAAGACGGGATCATTCCGCTCACCACCCGCTCCAACGCGACGAAAATCAACCTGATCGCCCATTCGATGGGTGCCTATCTGACCCTGCGCGCGCTCTCTGATTTCGGCGATGCGGCCAGCCCCGGATCAGGCGTGTGGAAGCTCAACCAGATCATGTTTGTCTCAGGCGATGCGGATGCCAGATGGTTTGCGCGCGGGGCCTGGGGATCGCTGTTGCTCGCGCATCGCAGCAACAGATTTACAAATTATTTCAGCCAGTTGGATCAGGTTCTTAATCTTCCCGCCGTGATCGGAAATGGCCTGCAAAAACGCGTTGGCCGCAGCGGGATGCCGCAGGTCATCGACAAGAACCACGTGGATGTCTACAGCCATGAACAATACCTGCAGGATGTCATTTTGCAGGATCGTACGACCGCGTTTTCGCATCAGTGGTGGTTTGACAACGACAAGTTCTACAAGGACGCGGCGCTGACGATTGCCGGGGAGGACGCCCAGCAGATGCCCACACGCCGGCGGATGAATACCACGGATCTGGCGCTACTCAGCTGAGCGTTTCACCACATAGGTGTGGATGGAAAAGACGACAGCGCCGGTCTGCGGCAACCTGACGAGGCTTTGGCGCTCGGCGCGCTGATACGCGGCCTCCGCCTGCCCCGGCGCGAGGCGGCGGGGTTCGGAGGCGGACCGCGGCTGAAACAGTTCTGGATCGTCGTACCAGAGCCTGTTGTACCGCCAGAGCGGCCGCCCCACCTGCACCCCGTCAAAGAGCCGCTGCACCCGGCGCGCGATGGCGTCATCGTATTCAGCAACCGTGTCATGGATGGCGATCAGCGGCCGCCCGACTTTCTCGCGCAGCCGCCAGCTGGCCGGAAAACATAAGATCGCAGCGTTCAGCACATGGGCATCTCTGCGCTTTTCCATCAGGCAGATGTCCTCCTGCAGGATTTGCCCAAGCGCGAGCAGAGGCGCATCGCCTGCCAGATCGACCACCGCACCATCAGGGCAACGACACATCTGCCCCGACACCTCGAACCCCAAGGCTGGCAGATGCTTCAGCGCTTCCGACAACACCTCGCGCGCGGCATCGGCGGCGGTTGGATCCTGCCAATAAACATCGGCGCGCCGGGTTGCGATCAAATGCCGCCGGTGCGCCATTTGTGCGGCATAGGCCTCATCCACCCGCAACCAGGCCGTCGGATCCAACGGCTGGACGCCGGGCAAGGCGCGCGCATCCACCATATCGCGTGGCATATGATCCTGCAAAATCTCCGTCATGACGGGCATTTAGCCCTCACCGGGGATGTTGTCTTCAAAAAACGACGCACTGGTGTGTCGCATTCGAGCAAACCTGACGCTGCGATTCCGCACAAGATTTAGGCAAGACAGCGCAGGGAGGCATCGATGAACCAGCATTACCGCGACACACGCAAGATCGATCCGGCGCGCGGGGCAACGCTGGGCGATGGCAGCCCGAACGACATGGACCGCGTGGAGATTGGTCCGACACAGCTGGCTTTTACCGAATGGGCCGCGGCCGGGCTGGAGCTGCCCAACCTTGCCGCCATGCGCGCCTATCGGCACGCCCGCCTGACGCAACATATCGTTGATCGCGGCTATGCCGGTCTGCTGATGACCGACCCGCTGAACATCCGCTACGCCACCGACAGCACCAATATGCAGCTGTGGAACACCCACAATCCGTTTCGCGCAGTGCTCCTCTGCGCCGACGGCTATATGGTGATGTGGGATTACAAGAATTCGCCCTTCCTGAGCGAATTCAATCCGCTGGTGCGCGAACAGCGCTCCGGGGCCGATCTGTTCTATTTCGACCGGGGCGACAAGGTCGATGTGGCGGCTGACATCTTTGCCAATGAGGTGCGCGTGTTGCTCGCCGGACATGCGCCCGGTCATCGCCGCCTTGCGGTCGACAAGGTCATGCTGCATGGGCTGCGCAGCCTCGAAGCCCAGGGGTTCGAGGTGATGGACGGCGAAGAAGTCACCGAAAAATCCCGCAGCATCAAAGGCCCGGATGAGATCAAGGCGATGCGGTGTTCCTCACATGCCTGCGAAACCGCTGTGCGCCTGATGGAAGATTTCGCACGCGCCAATGTCGGCGATGGCAAGACCTGCGAGGATGACATCTGGGCCATCCTGCATGCCGAAAACGTCCGACGCGGCGGCGAGTGGATCGAAACTCGGCTGCTGTCGTCCGGCCCCCGCACCAATCCGTGGTTTCAGGAATGCGGCCCGCGCATCTGCCAGCCCAACGAGATCATCAGCTTCGACACCGATCTGGTGGGTGCTTACGGCATCTGCACCGATATTTCCCGCAGCTGGTGGATTGGCCCCGACCGCCCCCGCCCTGACATGATCTATGCGATGCAGCACGGGGTTGAGCACATCATGACCAATATGCAGATGCTCAAACCCGGCGTCATGATCCCGGAGCTCTCGGCGGGAACACATGTGCTGGACGCAAAGTTTCAGAAATTGAAATACGGCTGTCTGATGCATGGGGTGGGTCTGTGTGACGAATGGCCCCTCGTTGCCTATCCCGATCACGCGGTCGCGGGGGCCTATGATTATCCGCTGGAGCCAGGCATGTGCCTTTGCGTCGAGGCCCTGGTGTCTGAGGAGGGTGGCGATTTTTCCATCAAACTCGAAGATCAGGTCCTGATCACCGAAGACGGGTTTGAGAACCTGACAACATATCCATTTGATCCGTTTCTCATGGGCGAATGACGGATCAGGCGCTTCGCTGATTCGCAAAATCGGGCCTGCGACCCGGTGCAACAAAGTTAATTTCCCGCGCTGCGCGAAGACAATTCACCCGCGACGAGAACACTGTTCACGCAAGAGGTGAAAGCGACAGATTTGCACCCGGATCCTGTAAATTCCCCTTTCCTCCCCGACCACCATCATTGTATTTAAATTCTAATTTCCGGTTCGTGAAAAGCACCTTTGTCATGTCCGGGTCATGTTCATTCGGACCGGCCTTTCAGATGGTCGCACGGTAACAAGTTGGAGACACGACTTTGAAACTTATCGCCCTCGCGGCTGCGGCTGCGCTTTCCCTCACAACATATGCCACACAGGCTCAGGCAGCGACGCTGTCGGGCATCTTTGAAGTGCAGGTTGTCAACTTCAACGCCGGTGGTTCCGGCAAAGGCGCCCGCGCCAACCGCGAAAACTTTGACGCGCGTTTCGCAGCGGCAAACGACACGCATAAAGACACGTTTGTGTACAATGGCGCGCTCGACTTTTTCGTCGACAACTTCCCCCGGGATCTTGATCTGGAAACCATCTCCGACTTTCTCGGCTCGCTGAGCGCCGGTACGGTCAGCGGCCTGGACGCGGGCGTTGCCGGTCTGCGCCTGAGCAACCCAAAGTTCCAGACCACCACGCTGTTTTCCTTCACCGAAGTCTACGCCAACGCTTTTGACACATCGGTGACCCATGACGACGGCTTCACCATCTATGACGACGGTGAAGAGTTGATTGGCTTTGCGAACCCAACAGGTGTGCGCACAACGCCAAAGACCGGCACCATCAACTTCACCGGTGGCGAGTTTAACCTGATCTACGCTGCGGCAAACGGGAACCCCTCCAAACTCTTCGTTGAGGGTGATGGCGTGCCAGCGGTGCCGCTGCCTGCCTCCGCGCTTCTGCTGATGGGTGCGATGGGTGGCTTCGGTGTCGCCGCACGGCGCAAGGCCCGCAAAGCGGCCTGAACGCAGCTACTCACCGCATGATTTGAAAAACGCGCTCCTCGTCGGGCGCGTTTTTTGTTGGAGGAGGCAAGTTCTCCGCTCAGGTCGTCACCTCCGCGTGATGTGGCTGTCACAGACCTTGCTACCGGCGGTTCTGCGCCCCACTCTGACAGTCGAAGGAGCGCCGCAATGCCCACAGAACGTATTACATTTTCCGGACATGATGGGTCGCAGCTTGCTGCCCGGTTGGATCTGCCGGAGGGCCCACATCTGGCCACGGCAGTTTTTGCGCATTGCTTCACCTGCGGCAAGGACATCCCTGCCGCACGCCGCATTGCCGCGCGTCTCTCCGCCATTGGCATCGCGGTATTGCGGTTTGATTTCACCGGCTTGGGGCATTCGGGGGGCGAGTTTTCAAACACCTCCTTCACCTCCAATGTCGACGATCTGATCGCGGCCAACGCATACCTGGAAAGCCGCGCGATGACGTCCTCGCTGATCATCGGGCATTCTCTGGGGGGCGCGGCCGTGCTCAAGGCGGCTGCGGCCTTGGATAACATCAAGGCTGTCGCGACACTTGGCGCGCCCTTCGACCCGGAACATGTGACCCACAACTTCGCAGATGCGCTGCCGGAGATTATTTCCAATGGCGTCGCAGAGGTGTCGCTGGGCGGGCGCCCTTTCCGTATTGGCAAGGGCTTTATCGAGGATGTTGCGAAGGGCCAGCTCACGCCATCAATCGGCTCGCTCAATGCCGCGCTGCTGGTCCTGCATGCGCCACGTGACGAAATCGTATCCATCGATAACGCGAGCCAGATCTTCCTCGCCGCCAAGCACCCCAAGAGCTTTGTCACTCTGGATAGCGCCGATCATCTGATCACCCGCGCCGAGGATGCGGAATATGCCGCCGATGTGATTGCCACCTGGGCGCGACGCTATATCGCCCTGGCCCCACCTGCCCCGCCGCCCGGTGCGCCGGAGGGGGTCCTGCGGGTCTCGGAAGCGGATAAGAACGGTTATCTCACCGATATCACCTCCTCGGACGGGCATCACCTGCTGGCGGATGAACCGCTGGCCTATGGCGGCACCAACAAGGGGCTCAGCCCCTATGGGTTTCTCTCGGCCGGATTGGGCGCCTGTACCTCCATGACCATCCGCATGTACGCGCGGCGCAAGGGCTGGCCATTGGATCATGTCTCGGTCGATGTGAACCACAACAAGGTGCATGCGCAGGACGCGGAAACCGCCGTGGGCGAAAAGATCGACACCTGGCGGCGGCGCATATCGCTCGCCGGCAAGCTCAGCCAGGAACAACGCGCCAGGCTGCTGGAGATTGCCGACAAATGCCCGGTGCACCGTACGCTGGAGCGCAGCTCTACCGTCATCACTGAACTGGCAGAATAACGGGCTCACGCCGCAACAGGCCCCTTAAAACAGAATGAGGCGCAGCTTTTGGCTGCGCCTCTCCTTTTACCTGACCTGCGCTCAGATCAGCTGCGGGCGTCACCCACCAGTTTCCAGACCAGCGGCAACAGCACGGCGGCCAGCGCCAGTTTCAGCGCATCCCCCAGCAGGAAGGGCGTGAGGCCCCAGGCCAGAATGGGTTTGTCCCAGCCATAAAGCTGACCCAGCCACAGCAAACCCGGCACATAAAGCAGCACGTTGCCGATCAGCATTGCCAGCGCCATCCAGACCATGGAGCGGTCCCAGCCGCGCTGCGCCAGCGCGCCCAGCACCACCGTCGCCATCACGTATCCGACGAGATACCCGCCAGTGCCACCCATCATGTATTCAATGCCATTCAGATCCGCGGTCGAGCTTTGAAAGATGTCAAATCCCAGCGCCCCGATGATCATATAGCCCAGAATGGTCGTCAGACCGAGCCGCGCGCCATAGGCCGCACCGATGGTCAGCACCGCAAAGGTCCCCATATTCATCAGGACGGGCGAACCCGGCACCGGCACTTTGATGTTCGCGGCCACGGCCAGCAGCGTGATGCCCAAAACAACCAGAACGGCCTGTTTGATGCGCCGCGCGGTGCCGGTTGTGGGCCCGAAGGTCTCTGCCAGAACGGAATGAGAGGCGGACAGTTGCATGGATTTGTGTCTCCTGTTGAGAAATCTTGCCCCCCTGAATGCCGCAGCCGCAGCATCAGCGCAAGACCTCTTGCGCTAACGGCGGCTGTATTGGCTGTGCAGGGTGTAGGATTTCCGCGGCCCGGCCACCCGCCACACGGCGGTGAAGGCAGGCCAGTGGGCAAAATCATAGGTCACCTTGTAGGTATCTGGATCACACCAATGCTCTGCCCCACCGCCGAACTCCGGCACCCGGTGAAAAAACCGCCCGTCCTCGAAATAGACCTCCAGATCGGGCCGCCACTGATACCGCCGTTCCGCCTGCAGCGAAGGGCCCTGCGCCAACTGCAGCTTGCCCGTTTCCGTGTAACGCAGGCCCTGACCATCAGGCACCCAGACGGCCTGGCCTTCAAAATGCGCTCGGGTCCCATCGGCGTGGGTAATCTGCCGGGTCAGGTCCCAAGTGCCTTCGAAATCCGCCAGGACACGGGCGCGCACCTCAGTCGGCATAGACCGCATCTGTGATGTCATCACCCTGCCCGATGAAACGCAACCGGTCACCCGACCGCGCCATGCCATAGCAGGCCCAGAGGTCCGAGGGCGGCCATTGGCTGCAATACTGATCGCCTTCCACCCGCCAATACCCCCAGCTGTCGGCCCCTGCATTATAGAGCGTCCGACCTGACACACGAAAATCCTGCCAGGCGTTGGCATACTGCAACTTGCGGTCTGTAAGCGCTGCGCGGATCTCCTCCCCGCTCATCGGCACCCAATCCTCTGCCGCGGCGCAGACCGGGCAAAACACCAATGCGGTCGCCATCAATACTCTCATTTCACCGGCTCCTGCCTTGTGGTCCCTGCCCCCGCAGTTTAAGAGCGCGGCATGCCCAAGACAAACGCGAAAAAGGTGCGCTGATGATCCCCCGCTATTCCCGTCCCGACATGGTTGCCATCTGGTCCCCCGCCACGAAATTCCGCATCTGGTACGAGATCGAGGCCCATGCTTGTGACGCCATGGCCGATCTGGGCGTGATACCCCGCGAGAATGCCGAGGCCGTCTGGAAGGCTAAGGATGTGGAATTCGATGTCGCCCGCATTGACGAGATCGAGGCCGTGACCAAACATGACGTCATCGCCTTTCTCACCCATCTGGCAGAACATGTGGGCAGCGACGAGGCGCGCTTTGTGCATCAGGGCATGACCTCCTCAGATGTGCTCGACACCTGTTTTAACGTGCAACTGGTGCGCGCCTCCGACATTCTGATCGCGGATGTGAAGGCGTTGCTCGCCGCCCTGAAACGTCGCGCGCTGGAGCATAAGGACACGGTGCGGATCGGGCGCAGTCACGGCATCCATGCCGAACCCACCACCATGGGTCTGACGTTTGCGCGCTTTTACGCGGAGATGGACCGCAACCTGAACCGTCTGGAAAAAGCCCGTTACGAGATTGCGACGGGGGCCATTTCCGGCGCTGTCGGCACTTTCGCCAATATCGATCCGGCGGTCGAAGAGCACGTCTGCGCCAAGCTGGGACTGGCACCCGAACCGATCAGCACGCAAGTGATCCCACGCGACCGCCACGCGGCCTTCTTTGCAGCGCTCGGCGTCGTTGGCAGTTCCATCGAAAACATCGCGACCGAAATCCGCCACATGCAGCGCACCGAGGTTCTGGAGGCCGAGGAGTTCTTTTCCGCCGGGCAGAAAGGCTCCTCTGCGATGCCACACAAGCGCAACCCGGTGCTGACCGAAAACCTCACCGGTCTTGCGCGCCTGGTGCGCATGGCCGTCGTCCCCGCGATGGAAAACGTAGCACTTTGGCACGAGCGCGACATCTCGCACAGCTCGGTGGAGCGCAACATCGGCCCCGACACCACGATCACGCTGGATTTCGCGCTGGCACGCCTGACCTCCGTGGTCGACAAGCTGGTGATCTACCCCGACAACATGCTGGCCAATATGAACAAGTTCCGCGGGCTGGTGATGAGCCAGCGGGTGCTGCTGGCGCTGACCCAGGCCGGTGTCAGCCGCGAAGATGCCTATAAGCTGGTGCAACGCAACGCGATGAAGGTCTGGGAAGACGGCAAGGATTTCAAAACCGAACTTCTGGGGGATCAGGACGTGCTCGCCGCCCTCAGCGCCGAGGAGATCGACGAAAAATTCGACATCGGCTATCACACCAAACATGTCGATACGATCTTCAAACGGGTGTTCAAGGACTAGGCGACGCAGGCATCAGACACGGCGCATTATGTCATTTTTGTTGACCGGAGGCTGCGCGCTGCTACCTTGAAGGCATCAACCAAGGAGACCCGCAATGACGATCAAGACTTTGGCCGCCGCGGTGGCCCTCACAATTCTCCCCGCAGTGAGCTTTGCTGCCGGGTGTAGTTACGACAAGCAAACAACGATGTCCTGTGCGCCGGGCACCGCATATGACGCCCAGACCGGGACCTGTGTCACCAGCGTAAACAGCTGAGCCTGACCGAGTTTTATTCAATCACGCGCCTGTGATTGAATAAAACCGCGGGCTGAACCGTTACCCCCATACAATGTGTATTTGATTGAGGAGTTTCGCAATGATGCGGATTTTACTGGGGGCAGCCCTGCTTTTTCCAACCACAGTGCTGGCCGCAGGCGGCAATGACGAGCCGCCCAGCAAACCTGCCGTGTCCTGCAAAGGGGCGCAGGTCTATGACAAGAAGACCAAGACATGTGTCAATCCGCAGGAAAGTAGCCTGGAACGCGAGCAGCTTTATCAGACCGTGCGCCACATGGCCTATGCCGGGCGCTATCACGACGCGCAGACTGTCTTGGACGCAATGGACAAGGATGATCCGGGCCGCTTGACCTACATGGGGTTCACCCACCGGAAACTGGGCAATGTCGAGCTTGGCAACATGTTTTACGAACAGGCCATCGCGCAGGACCCCGGGAACATTCTTGCGCGCTCCTACATGGGTCAAGGGTTGGTCGAGGCCGGCGATATGGCCGGGGCCTTGGTGCAGTTGCGCGCCATTCAGGAACATGGCGGTGCCGGTTCGTGGTCAGAGGCGTCGCTGCGCAAAGCCATCGAGACAGGCACAACTTACAGCTACTGATTTCAGCCAATGTTTACCTTTATCTGCCAAGGATAGGAGCAACTTCTACCAAGGCGGATAAAGATGACAGATATGGTTCCAATGGCGCCGTTCCCGGCCCTGCCGGGCGCGGGAGGAAGTACCCCTGCAACCCTCACCCGTCGCGCAAAAGCGGCGATTGTTGTGCGGCTTTTGCTGAATGAAGGGGCTGACATTCCTTTGGAAGACCTGCCGGAAGATCTGCAGGCACAGCTGACCAAGCAAATGGGCTCCATGCGTCTGGTGGACCGGAACACACTCTCCAGCGTCGTTTCCGAATTCGCCGACGAGTTGGACAGCATCGGCCTGTCCTTTCCCGGTGGCATCGCGGGCGCACTTGATTCGCTGGATGGCCGGATCTCCAAACAAACCGCCGCAAGGCTGCGCAAGGAGGCTGGAGTGCGCCAATATGGTGACCCCTGGGCGCGCCTGAAGGATATGGGCGTCGAAAAACTATTGCCCATTCTGGAGAATGAAAGCATCGAGGTGGCTGCGGTTCTACTATCGAAAATTGACGTTGCGCGCGCCGCGGAGCTCTTGGGGAAACTGCCCGGCCCACAGGCGCGGCGTATCACCTATGCCGTTTCACAAACCAGCGCGGTCACGCCGGATGCGGTTGATCGCATCGGTCTGTCCCTCGCAGCGCAGCTGGATGCGGAGCCACTGCAGGCTTTCGACGACGGCCCTGTCGAACGTGTCGGCGCTATTCTGAACTCGACAACCTCTATCACCCGCGACGACGTGCTCGAAGGTCTGGATGAAACGGATGCGGGCTTTGCCGATCTTGTGCGCAAGGCAATCTTTACCTTCGCCAATATCCCGAAACGGATCGCGCCCCGCGACATTCCACGTGTCGTGCGCGAGCTGGAACAGGAAGTGCTGTTGATTGCATTGGCAGGGGCCGAGGCCGCAGGCGTGAAACCTTCGGCGGATTTTATTCTGGAAAACATGTCGGGCCGCATGGCCGATCAGCTCCGCGAAGAAGTCGAAGAACTGGAGAAAGTAAAACCCGCAGAGGTCGAAGAGGCCATGTCCACGATCATCACCACGATCCGCGAGATGGAAGCCTCCGGCGATCTGCTGTTGGTGGTCGATGACAACGATGACGATTGATCAGGCCGCGTAAGCGCATACCCTTGGCGGGTCGCTTGCCCCGCGCGATAAGAATAATGCGTGTGCAGGAGACGGATGACCCGACCAGGACCCGAATGTGACGCCCAAAGGTCGGATCACTTCAGCTGGGCGGCGGCCAGAATAGGGCCCATCTGCTCTGCCTGGATCAAGACAACAATCGGATCCTTCCCGGGCGCCATGGCCGACATCGACAGCGGCGCGCGGCCATCCCATTCCGCGAGCACTTTCCAGTCCTGCGTCACATTGGCGTAGGAAATTGTCCGCCCGGCATTCTCGCCTCGTGTGATCCGTGCCTCACGGTTTGGTTTGTACCGCAGCAATTGCACAAGCATTGGTCCCGTCGCGCGCCGCAGCGTTTCCGCCGTGATCTGCACCTCGTCGCCGCTGCGCTCCAAGGAGACTTTCACGGTCGCGGGATATTCCTTGTGCACAGCGATGGCCTTGGAGATTTCCATGGGCTTCGCGCCGACAATATCCGTCAGCCCGTTCACGATCATCTCGGGCGTATAGATCGACCGGCGCCCCGCTTTGGTCGCATAGGCCCGTTGGCGATCCGCATTTCTGGGGTCCGCGAATTCGTCTTTCCAGCCGATGTAATCCCAATAGTCCACATGCAGCGCCAGCGCGATCACATCATCCCGATCGGCAAGCGCATGCAGCAACTCATCCGCGGGCGGGCAAGAAGAACACCCCTGCGAGGTGAACAATTCCACCACGACGGGCGAGTTTTGCGCAAAAACCGGAGTTGCCATCAACCAGAGCGCGGCAAAGAGATGCGACAGTCGTTTCATGTGATTCCTCATCTGGCCACCTGAGCCGTTCGAGCACATTAGAATCTCCAACCTGTAATGACCAATCAAGGTTTCTTGAGAGATAGAGAGCGCATTTGACGAAAAACGGTACACAATGGTATACATTTCTGTGAATCGGCACCGAATTGAGTTGATCTGCCCCGCTCCTTAGGGCATTCAACGGCCAATCCATAAAGATGATCCAGCTCAAGCCAGAGGAACCCTCTTATGCCCATTACCGTTGGTCACGACACCTCCAAGACCCGCAAAACCCTGAGCGTTGGCGCCCAAAGCGTCGATTATTATTCCATCCCCGCAGCGACCGCCGCAGGCCTGGGCGACTTCGCCAAATTGCCTGCTGCGTTGAAAGTGGTTTTGGAAAACATGCTGCGGTTCGAGGACGGCAAGACGGTCACGACCGACGACATCAAGGCCTTTGCGGAATGGGCCAGCAAGGGCGGCAAGAACCCCCGCGAGATTGCCTATCGCCCTGCCCGCGTTCTGCTGCAGGACTTCACCGGCGTGCCAGCGGTCGTTGATCTGGCGGCGATGCGCGATGCGATCATCAGCCTTGGCGGCGATGCAGAAAAGATCAACCCGCTGAACCCGGTCGACCTGGTCATCGACCACTCGGTGATGATCGACGAATTCGGCAACCCACGCGCGTTTCAGATGAACGTGGACCGCGAATATGAACGAAATATGGAGCGCTACACCTTCCTCAAATGGGGTCAGAAGGCGTTCAACAATTTCCGTGTTGTGCCCCCCGGCACCGGCATTTGCCACCAGGTGAACCTGGAATACCTCGCGCAAACCGTCTGGACCGACACCGATCAGAACGGCGCCGAGGTTGCCTATCCCGACACGCTTGTCGGTACCGACAGCCACACCACCATGGTCAATGGCGCCGCCGTTCTGGGCTGGGGCGTTGGCGGGATCGAGGCGGAAGCCGCGATGCTGGGCCAGCCGATTTCGATGCTGATCCCGGAAGTCATCGGCTTTGAGCTGACGGGCTCGATGATGGAGGGCACCACCGGCACCGACCTGGTGCTGAAAGTGGTCGAGATGCTGCGCGCCAAGGGTGTTGTCGGTAAATTCGTGGAGTTCTACGGCGAAGGGCTCGACCGGCTGCCGCTGGCGGATCGGGCCACCATCGGCAACATGGCACCGGAATACGGCGCCACATGCGGCTTCTTCCCCATCGACAATGAAACGCTGCGGTACCTGCGCACCACCGGCCGGGATGAGGACCGCATTGCGCTGGTCGAAGCCTACGCCAAGGAAAACGGGTTCTGGCGCGGCGATGACTATGCACCTATCTATACCGATACGCTGCACCTCGACATGGGCACGATTGTCCCGGCGATCTCCGGGCCAAAACGCCCGCAGGACTATGTGGCGCTGGATCAGGGTCAAACCGCCTTCCGCCGCGAAATGGAAGAAACCTTCAAGCGCCCGATGGGCAAAGAGGTTGCCGTCGCGGGCGAAGACTACACGATGGAAAGCGGCAAGGTCGTGATCGCCTCGATCACCTCCTGCACCAACACCTCGAACCCCTACGTGATGATCGGCGCAGGCCTCGTGGCGCGCAAAGCGCGGGCGTTGGGGCTGAACCGCAAGCCCTGGGTCAAGACATCGCTGGCGCCGGGGTCTCAGGTCGTCTCAGCCTATCTGGAAGCGGCCAACCTGCAGGAAGATCTCGACAGCATCGGGTTCAACCTCGTGGGCTACGGCTGCACCACCTGCATCGGCAACTCCGGCCCTATCCAGAAGGAGCTGTCTGACGCCATCGCCGAGGGTGACCTGGTGGCCACATCCGTCCTGTCGGGCAACCGCAACTTCGAAGGGCGGATCAGCCCGGACGTGCGCGCCAATTACCTGGCCTCCCCCCCATTGGTGGTCGCCTATGCGCTGGCGGGCACGCTCGACATCAACCTTGCCGAGGATGCCATTGGCACCGACAAGGACGGCAACGACGTCTTCCTGAAAGACATCTGGCCCACCAGCCAGGAAGTGGCCGAACTGGTCGAACAGACGGTCACGCGCGAAGCCTTCCAGACCAAATATGCCGACGTCTTCAAGGGGGACGACAAATGGCAGGGCGTCAGCACCACCGACAGCAAGGTCTATGACTGGCCGGTGTCCTCGACCTATGTGCAGAACCCGCCCTATTTCCAGGGCATGGGCAAGGAGCCCGGCACGATCAGCAACATCGAGAACGCCTCGGTGCTCGCGATCCTCGGCGATATGATCACGACTGACCACATCTCCCCCGCCGGCTCCTTCAAGGACACGACACCCGCCGGGCAGTACCTGATTGAACGTCAGGTGCCGCAACGCGAGTTCAACTCCTACGGCTCCCGGCGTGGCAACCACGAGGTGATGATGCGCGGCACCTTCGCCAACATCCGCATCAAGAACGAAATGCTGGACGGCGTGGAAGGTGGCTACACCAAGGGTCCTGATGGCAATCAGACCTCGATCTACGATGCGGCGATGGCCTATCAGGAGGCGGGCACCCCGCTGGTCATCTTTGGTGGTGAACAATACGGTGCCGGATCCTCCCGCGACTGGGCGGCGAAGGGCACGGCGTTGCTGGGCGTCAAGGCCGTGATTGCCGAGAGCTTTGAGCGCATTCACCGCTCCAACCTCGTAGGCATGGGCGTGATCCCCTTCGAGTTCACCGGCGGCGACACCCGCAAATCGCTGGGTCTGACGGGCGAAGAAACCGTGTCCATCTCCGGTCTCGACACGATCCAACCATTGCAGGAAGTGCCCTGCACCATCACCATGGGCGACGGCAGCGTGAAAGAAATCACGCTGAAATGCCGGATCGATACCGCGATCGAGATCGAATACATCGAACACGGCGGCGTCCTGCACTACGTGCTGCGCAACCTCGCGCAGGCAGCGTAACACAGATGCGCGTGGCACTGATCACCGGTGCCGCGCGGGGTCTTGGACGCGCGATGGCCCATGATCTGGCGGCGGATCACGACGTCGCGATCACATATAACACCACCGAACCCGGGCCGCTTCTGATGGAGCGGCCCGACATCTTTGCGATCCAGGCGGATCTGTCCGATCCACAGAACGCCAAAGATGTGATCGACCAGACGGTGGCGCAGTTTGGCCGGTTGGACGTGCTGGTGAATAATGCCGGAGCGGTGGTGCCTAACGCCTACGATGCCGAGGCATTTGACGATACAAAGCTGATTTTCGACGTGAATGTGGTGGCACCCATGGCCCTGCTGTCGGCAGCCTTACCACATTTGCAGCCCGGTGCGTCGGTGATCAATATCTCCTCGACCAATGCGGTTTTGCCTGCCAAAGGCGCCTCCGCCTATTCCGCCAGCAAGGCGGCGCTGAATACTTGGACCCGCGCGATGGCCAAGGAACTGGGTCCGCGGGGCATTCGCGTTAATGCCGTTGCGCCGGGGGCGACCGAGCGCCCGAAAAGTCCACGACCGGACGACCTGATCAAAGTGTTTGTCGACATGACCGCGCTTGGACGGGTGGGCACGCCTGAGGACATCGCCGCCGCCGTTCGGTTTCTGGCCTCAGACGCGGCGGGGTTCATCACGGGTGAGATCCTCAACGTGAACGGCGGCTACAGGCTGTGACGATCTGCAGGATTTTATGCCTGCGGCGCGGATATTTTTTAGCCAGAAGAAATCAGGACCCTTCGCCCATGGCTTTTTCCAATGCGGGCAGGAACCGCTGCTCGTAGTCGCTGCCGACCAGGGGGCCGGCGAAGCGGAACAGCACCACGCCTTCCGCATCCAGAATGAAGGTTTCGGGCGGGGCGGTTACACCCCAGTCGATGGCCGTACGCCCCTGCGGATCATAGGCCACGGCGGCAAAAGGATTGCCGTCGTCATGAAGGTATGAGGTCGCGGGGCCTTCGGTGTCCTTGAAATTGACCCCGATGATGGGCATGCCCGCCGCCGCCATTTCCAGCAGGTTGGGGTGCTCCGCGCGACAGGGCGGGCACCAGCTGGCCCAGAAATTCACCAGGGTCACTTCGCCTGTCGCCATGGCTTCGGCTGTGACGGGTGGGTAGTCCCCGAGGGCCACCGGGGTGATGGCCGGTGCGCTTTGCCCGATCATGGTGGAAGGCAATCGGCTGGGGTCATCGCGGAACATGCCGATGCCCGCGAGTGCCACGAACCCGGCGAAGATCAGCGGCGGTGCGATCATCAGCGGGGAGACTTTAGCCATTTTTCTTGCTCCTTGTCTCAACGGCCTCAAGGGCCGCACGGGCCGCGCGGCCTTTGCGCAGGGTGATGATCACCAGCAGCATAATCAGCAGGATCGACACCCCATAGGCCGAGAGAACGGCATCGGCGTATTTTCCCAGATCAGGCATCATGTGCGGGCCTCCCGCGCTTGCAGCGCACGCGCCCGGCGCAGGCGGATTTCAGTG
This sequence comes from uncultured Roseobacter sp., assembly GCF_947499265.1. GTDB lineage: Bacteria > Pseudomonadota > Alphaproteobacteria > Rhodobacterales > Rhodobacteraceae > Roseobacter. The sequence goes on from NZ_CANMNK010000003.1 coordinate 91,504, forward strand.
CCCGTACGGTAGAGCACAAGGGCGAGAAACAGGAAAACAAAACCCGCGATGCAGACCAGCAACGGGATGTAAAAGACATCTGCGACGTTTTCTTCCTTGTCGAGGCTCAGGGACGCGCCCTGATGCAGCCCCTGGTTCCAGAAGTTCACCGCGTAGCGCGACAGCACCGCGAAGACGGAGCCGACAAGGCAGAGCACAGAAGTCAGATCCGCAGCCGTATCCGGGTCCTCAATGGCCTCCCAAAGGGCGATGTAGCCGAGGTAGAAGAGGAACAGGATCAGAAAGGAGGTCAGGCGCGGATCCCAGGCCCACCAGGTGCCCCACATCGGCTGCCCCCAGACGGCGCCGGTGAAAAGCGCAATCAGCGTCATCACCACCCCCACCGGGGCGGCGGCCTTGGCCGCAAGGGCGGAGACGTGATGGCGCCGAACGATCCAGATCAGCGAGGCCACCAGCATCATGAACCACGCATTGATCGCCATCAGGGCGGAGGGTACGTGCAAATAGATTATTTTGACGGTGGAGCCCTGGCGGAAGTCGTCCGGCGTGAAGAAAAACCCCCAGATCAGCCCGACAATGAGCGAGACTGCGGCCAACCCCCAAAACGCCGGAAGAATACGCTCGCTGAGCCCGAGAAATTTCACCGGGTTGGCGTAGCTCCAGAACCCGGACGGGCGTTTCGGCGTGGGCGTGTCTTCGGTCAATGACATGGCAATGATCTAAGCCTTCCTGCGCTTTGGCTCAATGGGCAAATGGTCCTCTTCACCGCAAGTTCACCCGCAAGGCCGCAGCGGAGGCAAAGGGCATGATGGCGATGACTCCGGCGGTGATGCCCGCTAGCATCAGGAGCGAGGTTGTGGTGTCCATCCCGGTGGCCCCCCGGCGCGCGGCCTCTGCGCCGAAAATCAGGGTCGGCACGTAGAGCGGCAGGACCAGCAGCGACATTAGTAGACCCCCGCGCTTGACGCCCACCGTCAGGGCCGCGCCAAAGGTACCGATGACCGAAAGCGCGGGCGTACCCAGAAGCAGCGAAAGTACCAGCCATGTGTATCCGGGTGTGGGCAAGTTGAGCAGGATGCCCAGCACCGGAGCGGCCAGAACCAGCGGCAGACCTGTGGTGATCCAATGGGCCAGCGCCTTGATGCTGAGTGCTGCTTCGAGCGGCAACGGCGAGGTGGCGAGCAGATCGAGCGTGCCGTCTTCCCAGTCCAGCGCCAGCAGCCTGTCCAGCGACAGCAGGCACGCCAGCAAGGCGCCCAGCCAGAGGATGCCCGGGGCGATGCGCGACAAAAGCTCGGAATTCGGGCCGACGCCGAAAGGTACCAGCACTGTAACGATCAGGAAAAATGCAAGCCCCAGCCCAAAGCCGCCCCCTGCGCGGAAGGCCAGCATCAGATCGCGGGTGAGCAGCGCCCTCACAGGAAAGCCTCGTCGCTGGCGCCTGCCCTGAGATCCAGCGCCGCACGGTAGGGGGTGACGTCCAACATGTCGGCCTCAAGATGCAGGTCGATATGTGTGGCGATCAGAGCCGCGCCACCTGCGTGAAGATGTCCCTGCACCGCTTTTGCAAACTGCGCGACCGCATCGACATCGAGCGAGACGGTTGGCTCATCCATCACCCAGATCGGTCGCCCCGTCACCAACATCCGCGCCAGCCCCAGGCGGCGTTTTTGCCCAGCTGAAAGCGTTCCGGCGAGCCGATCCTTCAGACCTTCCAGCGAAAAGGCGGCGATTGCCGGGGCGATGTCCCGCTGCCCAAAAACATCCGCCCAGAACGTCAGGTTTTCGGTGACGCTGAGCATGGATTTCAGCCCGTCGGAGTGACCGGAATAGGCGATTTGCTCCTCCGCCCCGTCGATCTGACCTGACAGTGGTGGCTGTAGACCCGCCAAGGTCCGCAACAGGGTTGTCTTGCCTGCCCCATTAGGCCCGCGCAGGATCAACGCCTGACCGGGCGCGAGGGAAAAGGACAGCCCTTCAAGGATCGGCACACCGCCACGGGCCACGCAAAGATCACGGATCGTCAAAGTCATGGGCCCAGCGTTAACCGATTGAGGCGGCGTGCAAAAGCCCGATCAGACCGGGATCAGCGCCAGAGCGATGCGGCGGCCTTCGCTCAGCAACACGTTGTAGGTACGACAGGCGGCGGGCGAGGCCATGACCTCCACCCCCACGCCCGCGTCTTCCAGGGTCTCACGCAGGTCATCCGGTAGATGCGCGATCTCGGCACCAGTGCCGACAAAGAGTACATCGATCTGGTCTTTCAGAACCAGCAGCGCATCGCGGTCTTCGTAGCCTTTCCAGGCGGTGGTCCCTTGCGGCCCCGCGATGACAGGGCCGTGAAATACCTCGCCGCCAATGCGAAAGAACCCGGTCCCGTAGCCTTCGACAGGTTTGGCATGGGTAAAAGAGATTTCATTCAGGCGCATGGTCCCTCCTAATTCCAGATTGGCAGACCCAGAATAGCCGAAGCCGCGATGACGAGGTAGGCCACGCGGCGAAAAACCACTTCGGCATGCGGATTGAAGAGGCGCGCGCCCACCATATTGGCCAGAACATTGGGGAGCCCGGCCAGCAGCCCCAGCAAGGCGATCTTCCAAACGAACAGGTCTAATACGAAGAAAACCGCGATCATCACCGCATCAATGGCGAGCAAATACAGCAGAAAATTGGCGCGGATCACGGCAATGGGCAAACGGCTGGACATGTAGAGCATGATCACTGGCGGCCCGGGCACCCCGGCAAAACCGCCCATGAAACCTCCCAGCCCACCTGTGGCAACCGTCAATTTCGGGGTGAGCACCCCTTTGTAGCGCCACCCGGTCATCAACAGGATCAGCAGGATTGTGACAGAGATCGAGACCACCCAGCCAAAGAAATCGGTGTCCATGATGGACAGGCAAAGAATGCCGATGGGAACGGTCAGCGTGGCCCCCAGCATCAGGCGCCCGACATCGCGCGGGGCGCCCTCTCGCCAGGCGGCGGGCAAGTTTGGCAAAGGTCCCAGCAGTTCGGCCATCATCATGAAGGTCACCGCCGCCACCGGTGACAACACGGACGACGCCACGGGCATGATGATCATGCCACTGCCAAAACCGGCAAAGCCCCGCACCAGCCCGGCGGCCAGCACCCCGATTGTCAGCCAGATCAGCCCACTTGTATCGACAACGCCCGTGAGCGCCTCAGGCATCTATGTTGGCGTATTGATTGCCGGAGTTTGCATCTGGTTTTGACCAATCGCGTTTGACCCCGAGATAGAGCAAGGCCGCCGAGGCCACAAAGATCGAGCTATAGGTCCCCACGATCACACCCCAGATCATCGCGAAAACGAACCCGCGGATCACGTCGCCCCCGAGCACAAAGAGCGCGATCAGCGCCAGAAGCGTGGTCACGGAGGTCATGAAGGTTCGGCTCAAAGTCTCGTTGATCGAGATATTCAGCACCTCGTTCAGCGGGCGTTTCTTGTATTTGCGCAGGTTTTCCCGCACCCGGTCAAACACCACCACGGTGTCGTTAAGCGAGTAGCCCACGATGGTCAGCAGCGCGGCGATGATCGCCAGATCGAAGCGGATCTGAAGTTCCGAAAACACCCCGATGGTCAGGATCACGTCATGCACCAAGGCCAGAACGGCCCCCAGCGCAAACTGCCATTCAAACCGCAGCCAGATGTAGATCAGCACGGCCCCGATGGCGAGGATCACCGCGATGGCCGCGGTCTGGATCAACTCGCCCGATACTTTGGGGCCAACGGATTCCACCGAGACGAACTTGATGTCCGGTCGCACAGTTTTGAGCGCCTGTTCTACCGCCGAGATGACTTCCGTGGTCACAGCTTCCTGCCCATCCTGTGCCTGAATGCGGATCATAGCGACATTCTGATCCGCCTCGAAGGTCGGATCGAAGACCTCGGTGATCGACACATCGCCCAGCTCCAGCACCGCGATGGCATCGCGATAAACGCCGATTTCAACCGGCAGCGGGCTTTCTGTCCGGATCGTGGTGCCGCCCCGGAAATCGATGCCGAAATTCAACCCCTGAATCATGAAGGAGGCAAAGGCCACCACCATCATCAGGGCGGATATGCCCAGCCACATCTTCCAGCGTTTGAAGAAATCGAAGTTCGTGTTCTGTTTGACCAGTCGCAGACGCATGTCAGACCTCGATTGTTTTGGGGCGGCGGCGCTCGAACCACATCACAATGATAAGACGTGTCACGAAGATCGCGGTGAAGACCGATGTCAGGATGCCCAACCCCAGCGTGATGGCAAAGCCGCGCACCGGGCCGGAGCCCATGGCAAAGAGGATCACGGCGGTGATGAAGGTGGTGATATTGGCGTCCAGAATGGCGCTGAGCGCTTTTTCATAGCCCAATTCGATGGCGCGCGCGGGGCCTTTGGAGGTTTTCAACTCCTCGCGGATACGCTCGAAGATCAGCACATTGGCGTCCACCGCCATACCCACCGTCAGCACGATCCCGGCGATCCCCGGCAAGGTGAGCGTGGCGCCCACAAGGCTGAGCAGACCGAAAATCAGGCCGATGTTGATGATCAGGGCGATGTTAGCAAAAAGCCCAAAGAGGCCGTAACTCAGCCCCATGAAGACCAGCACGGCGACAAAGGCGACAATGGTTGCAACCTTGCCTGCATCGATGCTGTCCTGACCCAATTCCGGGCCGATGGTGCGCTCTTCAAGGAAATCAAGGCCCGCGGGCAACGCCCCTGCCCGCAGCAAAACGGCGAGATTGGTAGATTCCTCTACGGAAAACCGCCCGGTGATGATGCCGGATCCGCCGGGAATGTGGCTCTGGATCGTGGGCGCGCTGACCACTTCGTCATCCAAGACGATGGCAAAGGGCGAGCCGATGTTTTCTGCGGTATAGTCGCCAAATTTCCGCGCGCCCGCCGTGTTGAAGCGGAAATTCACCGCGGGGCGACCGTTCTGATCGAAGGCGGGCTGCGCATCCACCAGTTCCTCGCCGGTGACCACAGGGGCGGCCTCAATGGTGTAAAAGACGCCGGGTTCGTCCAGCGAGGGTACGATCTTGTTGCCGATCCCCGCCGCCGCGCTGGCATCCGTGCCGCGCGTGACAACCGGGTTGAACGTCAACTGCGCCGTCGTGCCGATGATTTCCTTCAACTCGCCCGCCGAGCCGATGCCCGGCACCTGGATCAGGATGCGGTCCGAGCCTTGCCGCTGGATCGTCGGCTCGCGGGTACCGACCTCATCGATCCGCCGGCGGATGATCTCCAGGCTTTGCTGCACGGTACGTTCGTCCGTGGCGAGTTTTTCAGCCTCAGAAAGCGTGACAATGATCAAATCATCTGCGGCGCGCACTTCGATGTCATTGGCGCCGACACCGGTGAGGGTCTGCACCGGGCGGGCCAATCCGCGCACAATTTCCAGTGCGCGCGGCATGCCCTCGGGCTGACTGATGCGCACCCGCACCTCATCCTCGGCGGAGGGTTGCAGGCGAATGGTGCCCACGGTCGTGCGCTCGGGGCGCAGCGCATCGCGAATTTCGGGCCATGCCGCCTGCATCCGCGCGGCATAAACGTCCTCGACGCGCACTTCGGCCAGCAGATGCGCACCGCCGCGCAGGTCAAGACCGAGGTTGACCAGACCCGAAGGCATCCATTCCGGCCAGAGACCAAGATCGGCTTCGACCTCTGCCGTGCCGCCGCTCAACTCAATGGCGGCCAGGGCGTCGTTGTGCTTTTCAACATTGGTGTAAAAGGCGTTCGGAAGGGCCAGCCAGAGGCCAACCGCGCAGGTCAGCCAAATCGCGATCCGTTTCCAAAGATCAATCTGCAGCATAAAAACGCCTTTTCAACGCGTTAAAGGGCGCTTTTATTTCGCCGGTTCGGTCTTGGAAATCACCGTCGCGATGGTGGATTGAATGACCCGGACTTTGACGCCGTCCGCGATTTCCAGCTCCAGCTCACCATCGTCTTTGACCTTGGCAACCTTGCCGACGATACCGCCCTGCGTGACCACCTGATCGCCGCGGCGCAATGCAGAAACCATCGCCTGGTGCTCTTTCACCTTTTTTTGCTGTGGGCGGATCAGCAAAAAATACATGATCGCAAAGATCAGAATGAGGGGCACAAATTGCGCAAACGCTTCCATGAAATGGTCCTTCCGGGTAGGCCGCGCCGGGTTAGGTTGTTTGGCGCGAATTTTGGCGGAACCTATGGTCTGAGGGGCCGCTTTGCAAGGGACGCCGTGCACGAAATCCATTTGGCCACGCTCGTGCTATGCGGTGCTGCGGGCGGCCTCTTGGCGCGCGTTGCGATTCAGTGCATCCTTACCGGCATCAGCTTGTTTTGGAGGGCGCATGCAGCGACTGGCAGCGATCATTCTGGCGATGCTCTTGGGCATATCACCGGCCGTTTTAGCCCCAATGCAGGGCCAGGCGGATCCAATGCCCGCCCTCGGCCCCGAAGACCGCAACGCCTGGATGACCGTGGGGCTGGTGAATGCCGCCGGCTATCGTGGCAAGGCCTCCTGCACCGGGACCCTGATCGCGCCCGATCTGGTGCTGACCGCGGCGCATTGCGCCAGCACGATCGCCGGGACCGGAAAAAAACGGCATTTCGTGGCCGGGTGGGACCGTGGCAGCTTCGTTGCGCATCGGCTGTCGTCCGAAATCCATGTGCATCCCGGATATATCAGCACAACGGGCAATGAGCGGTTCAAATACGACATTGCGGTTTTGCAATTGGAAACCCCCATTGATGCAGCCAAGGTGCCCCCCCTGCCGCTCAGCGATGCAGCCCCCCTGCGCCTCGGTGAACTGGCCGTTCTGGGCTATCACCGCAAACGTCCGAATGTGATCAATGGGCGCTTTGACTGCGTGACGCAACCGCAGTCCTCCCCCGCTATGGTGCTGCTTGATTGCGAGGTGATCTCGGGCAATTCCGGCGGCCCCGTGCTGGCGCAAACCGGCAATGACTGGACCGTGGTTGCAGTCGTTGCGGGCCGCACCGGTGGGAACACGCCGCAAGCCTTGGCGGTGCCGGTGGGCGATTGGGTCATGTCCCACTGGCGCGATGCGATGAACAGAGCCGAGGCGCGACGTTCCGAAGGCTAAACAGCGCCCGTAAATCTCACGGTTACGTGTCGCGAAAAGATCGGTCATAAGCTTCCCTCAAGACGACTCAGATCCAAGGACAAAACCATGCATGATATTCGTGCCATTCGTGAAAACCCGCAGGCTTTTGATGCCGCCGTGGCGCGGCGTGGGGATGCCCCAGTGTCATCCGAGATCCTAGCGCTGGACGAAGCCCGGCGCGCCAAGATCAGTGCCGCCGAAACCGCACAGGCGGAACAGAATAAGGCATCAAAAGCGGTCGGCGCGGCGAAGGCATCCGGTGATGAAGCCGAGTTTGAGCGGCTGCGCGCCCTTGTGGGCGAAAAGAAGGCCGAGGTTGCCGCGATGCAGGCTGAAGCCAAGGAGCTGGACACGCAGCTGACCGACAAGCTGGCGTGGATCGCCAACCTGCCCGCCGATGACGTGCCAGCGGGCGCGGATGAAAATGACAACGTCGAGGTGAACCGCTGGGGCGATCTGCCCGATTTTGATTTTGCGCCCAAGGAGCATTACGAGATTGGCGGCGTCGCGGCGTCGATGGATTTCGAGACGGCGGCAAAAACATCCGGTGCGCGGTTTGTTATGCTCAAAGGGGCAGTCGCGCGCATCCATCGAGCGCTGGCGCAGTTCATGGTCGATACGCATGTGGATGAAAACGGGCTGACGGAAGTGAATTGCCCGGTGCTGGTGCGCGATGAGGCGATGTACGGGACCGACAAGCTGCCGAAATTCGCCGAAGACAGCTATAAAACCACAGACGGGGCCTGGCTGATCTCCACCTCCGAAATCACCCTGACCTATTCCGTGGCAGGGGATGTACTGGAGGCATCGGACCTGCCGCGCCGGATGACGGCCCATACCTTATGTTTCCGCTCTGAGGCCGGCAGCGCGGGCCGCGACACTGCCGGTATGCTGCGACAGCATCAATTCGAGAAGGTGGAGATGGTCTCGGTCACCCTGCCCGATCAGTCGGATGCGGAACAAAAACGCATGCTGCGTTGCGCCGAGGATATTCTGGAGCGGCTGGGCATTCCCTATCGCACGGTCATTCTATGCACCGGCGATATGGGCTTTGGCGCGCGGCGCACCTTTGACATCGAAGCCTGGTTGCCCGGTCAGAATGCCTATCGCGAGATTTCGTCGGTCTCGACCACGGGTGATTTTCAGGCGCGCCGCATGAATGCGCGGTTCAAGCCAGAGGGAGGCGGTAAACCGCAGTTTGTGCATACGCTGAACGGCTCCGGCCTCGCCGTTGGGCGCTGCCTGATCGCGGTGCTGGAGAACGGCCAGCAAGCGGATGGCTCGGTGATACTGCCGGGAGTTCTGGATCCCTATCTCGGCGGGAAAACCACGCTCACTGCCGATGGCATGCTGGTCTGAGGGATGGCACCGGGGCGCTGCCCCGGACCCCGGGATATTTTTTGCCAGAAGAAGGGCTGAGACGCGTTACCGGTTTGGGATGACTTCGTATCCGGGCGCTTCGGGTTCGGTATCGATCAATTCCTGCGGAAAGCCGGGGGCGCGGATGCTGAGCCCGGTGGCCTCTTCCAATCGCTCGATCATCCGGTCGGACTGCGCCCGATCGCCGTAGCGGTTTTGCCCGTCCGCCATCATCTCGATCACCAGCGGCGAGATTTCGAGCGGTACCTTGTGTTGATCGGCGATCTTCTGAAAGAGACCAATGTCCTTTTGCACAAGATCCATCGTGAAGTTCACATCCCGCGATCCCGACAGGATGAGCTGGCTTTCGGTTTCATGCACAAACGACGTGCCCGAGGACATGGCGATGGCCTCATAGGTCATGCCAAGATCCATGCCGGCCGCCTTCATCACGGTGAGCGCCTCGCAGAGCGTCAACAGGTTTGCCGTCGCCAGATAATTCGTCATCACCTTGAGCAGGCTGGCATTCCCCATTTCGCCCACATGCAGAATGCGGCGGCCCATTGAGGTCAAAATCGGCAGCACGCGGTCGAAGGTGTCACGGTCACACCCCGCATAGATGGAAATATTGCCGGTATCGGCCCGGTGACAGCCGCCGGACACCGGGCAATCCACTGCTGCTCCGCCCCGCGCTGCGACCAGGGCGCCAAGGCGCTTGACCTCTGCGGCGTCGGTTGTCGACATCTCCATCCAGACCTTGCCCGGACCGACATGAGGCAGCATGTCGTCCAGCACCGCAGCCGAGGCCGCCGGCGACGGCAAGCAGGTGATCACCACATCGCAGGCTTGCATCATCTGCGCCGGGCTCTGACCATCCCGTGCACTTTGCGCCACCTTCTCAGCCACAAATTCCGCATTGAGATCATGCACCTCGACGTCAATCTTATTCCGGATCAACGCGCCAGACAGCTTGCCGCCGACATTGCCCAAACCGATAAACCCAACCTTCATGGCTGCCTCCGTTTCCTGTTGTTTTGGTGCAAACTGGCACAGGTGGCGACCGGGTCGCGCCTGTTTGCGACCTTTGCGATTGACCAAATCGCCCGCCTGCGTAGGCTATGATCCATGCACGACGCCGCGCCCGAAAATGATACCGACGCCCGCGCCGGGATCGACGTGACCGATGATTTCGAGCGCTTCGCGCAGCGCAACGATATTTTCACGCGGGCGTTCTGGGACCCGACCGTGCGGACCAAGCAGACGGACGCCTTTTTTGCGTCTTACCGGATGGAGGCAGCACCGCGCCGTGGCGATGGATTTGGACAACGCGATTTTGCCTTGCGCAACGCGTCCTGGCTGATTTCTGACGTGATGACTGACCGCTTTGCCCAGGATGGTCGCCGCGAAGGGTTTCAGGCTCCGATCAGCGCGGACACACCCGTCGCGCCGATCCGGCTCGACGTGAGTGATCCCACAGAGATGTCCCGTGAAATCAGAAAGGTGTCGCGGTTTTTTAAAGCAGATCTTTGCGGCATCACCAGCGTCGATGCGCGGTGGCATTATACCGCGCGCATTGATGTGCGGGATATGTCGGACGCCCCGAATGATCTGCCGGAAGGCATCACATCGGTCATTGTTCTGGGCCATGAGATGGATGCGGAGCTGGTGGACACTTATCCTGCCGCAACGGCGGGAGCGGCCACCGGACGCGCCTATAGTCAGGAAGCCGCAATCGTGATGCAGGTCGCCGCCTACATCCGCAATCTGGGCTATGAGGCTGTGCCGTCGATGAATGACACCGCGCTGGTGATCCCCTATGCGCTCAAGGCGGGACTGGGCGAATACGCGCGCAATCAGATGGTGATCACGCCCGAATTCGGCCCCAGATTGCGATTTTCGAAGATTTTCACATCGCTGCCGCTGGCCCATGACGTGCCGGAACCTTTGGGCGTGAGGGCCTTTTGCGACATTTGCACAAAGTGCGCGGAGGCCTGCCCGGTCAAAGCCCTGCCCTTTGGGGCCCCCGAGGTCGGCGGCGCAAATGTCTCTGCGCTGAAGGGCGTGCGGAAGTGGACGTCTGATGCAGAGAAGTGTTTCGGGTTCTGGGCAAAGCTGGCGTCCGACTGCGCGATTTGCATGCGGGTCTGCCCGTTCAACCGTGATTTCCGCAAATGGTATCACCGGTTATGGCTGAGACTTGCGTTGTCCCCCTTGCGGCGCGCCGCGCTTTGGCTGGATGCAAAACGCGGCGCTCGTAAAAAACCCAGCGTGTGGTGGGAAAACGGGTGATCATTGCGGCGAATAGGACCGCCGTACATTGCCGTGCCAGTCTTCACCGGGAATATCTCCTGTGTGCAAAAAAGTGCCGGAGACCGGTTCGGATGGCGTTGTTTCAGCGAGCATCAATCCGATGAGCACACCTGCGCCGATCATCAGCAGCGTCTTTGCCGTGCCGCGCAGGCGCGATGGGAGTACATTGCGATCTTGAATAGTGGCTTCAAAAGCCATGGGAGGATCCTTTCAAGTGTTTACCCGAAAGTGGGATACCCCTGTATATAGCCACCTCTAAAATATTCTTAAAACGAATATATTTTATACCTCACATCACGAATTATGATCTCATCGCAAAGCGACCTGCAGTGCGCCAGTGTTTGTGCACACACGGGGCCCACTATCCCGGGACGTGTCACCCCTCGGCAGAAACCGCCTTGCGCACCATCTGCCAATATTGCGCCTCCACATCCTCCAGCGACAGCCGCCCCCCGGCCCGGAACCAGGTATTGACCCCGGTCAGCATCGCAATCAGCGCCAGGGTCGCGATCTTGGTATCCGGCACATCAAAGGACCCGGAGGCCACGCCCGCCCGCAGAATATCTTCGAGGCGATCCTCATATTGACGGCGCAGCGCTTCGATCACGGCGAAATTCTCAGGCGTCAGATTGCGCAATTCCATATAGGCGATGAAAACCGCATCCGGCCGGTCATGGTGAAATCGGATGTGAAACTGTACGAAGTCATGCAGGCGGGCCTCGGCTGTCACCGCCGAGTTATCCGCGTAGGCGGCCAGCAGCCCATCCATGTGGCTTTTCATCAGATCAAACAGCAGGCTCTGCTTGTCCGGCGTGTAGTTGTAGAGCGCGCCAACCTGCACCCCAACCTCGCCCGCGATCTGGCGCATCGACACGGCCGCAAACCCCTGTTGCGCAAAGAGCTTCAGGGCCGCCTCGCGGACCCGCGGGCCGGTAATGTCTGAATGTGATCCTGCTGTGCGCGCCATGGCGCATGATTAACTGAACGCATGTTCAAAACAAACCCTTCTTGCGCCAGAAAGATGCATGAGGCACAACATCACCACCAATCGGAGCCTGCAGTATGCGCGTCCTTGCCCTTCTGATCTTGCCACTCAGCCTTGTGGGCTGCGTCCAATTTCCTGAAATCGATGACGCCACCGGTCAGGTGGCCGAGCAGGCGGATTATCCCGATCTCGTGCCGCTGGAGCCCGTGCTGGGCGCGCTTCCTACCACAACTGGCGACAGCGACGAGACACAAGCACAGATGGAGGCGCGCGTGAGCGGTCTGAAGGCACGCGCAAATGCCCTGCGCGGGCCGGTTCTGAGCGATGGAGATCGCGCCAGACTGGAAGAAGACCTGCAGTAGCGCCAAGCGCGTTGCACGCAGGCGCCGAACCGGCTAAACGGCGCAAAAGAACACCCCTGCCCTTAAATCAAAGGATTTCCCGTTATGTCTGCGCCTCTTCGTCTCGGAATCGCTGGTCTGGGCACAGTCGGCATTGGCGTGCTGCGGATCATTCGCCAACACAGCGAGATGCTGGCGGCACGCACCGGTCGGGAAATCACCCTTTCTGCCGTCTCCGCTCGTGACAAATCCAAAGATCGCGGCGTGCCGCTGGATCGCTACGACTGGGAAGATGACCCCGTCGCGCTGGCCCGGCGTGACGATATCGACGTCTTTGTCGAACTGATCGGCGGGCACGACGGACCCGCGCGTCAGGCTGTTGAGGCGGCATTGGCTGCTGGCAAGGATGTGGTCACCGCAAACAAGGCCCTGCTGGCCATTCACGGCCAGTCGCTGGCGGAAGCAGCGGAGAATGCTGGCAGGGCCCTACGCTATGAAGCGGCGGTTGCAGGCGGCATCCCGGTGATCAAATCGCTGATGGAGGGGCTTGCGGGCAACGACGTGACCCGCGTCATGGGGGTGATGAACGGCTCGTGCAACTACATCCTGACCCGTATGGAAACCGCCGGCCTCAGCTACGCCGAGGTCTTTGCCGAGGCGGATGGTTTGGGCTATCTCGAAGCCGACCCGCAACTGGATGTGGGCGGGATCGACGCGGCCCACAAGCTTGCCATTCTGTCATCGCTGGCCTTTGGCACCCGGGTGGATTTTGACGGGATCGCGCTGGAAGGCATCGACCGGGTCAGCATCGACGACATCCGCGCCGCCGCGGACATGGGCTACAAGATCAAGCTGCTGGGGGTCGCACAGATGACCGGTCGTGGGCTGGAGCAACGCATGCAGCCCTGCCTCGTGCCCGACACTTCTCCGCTGGGACAGCTGGATGGCGGCACCAACATGGTGGTGCTGGAGGGCGACGCGGTGGGTCAGATTGTCCTGCGCGGCCCCGGCGCCGGTGAGGGCCCGACCGCCAGCGCGGTCATGGCGGACGTCTGCGACATCGCAAAAGGCGCGCGCGGCCCGGTCTTTGGTGTCCCGGCGGCGCAACTCAAAACCTCAACACCCGCGCGCGCGCAGATGCCCGCCCCCTATTACCTGCGCATGTCGCTGGAGGACAAACCCGGCGCATTGGCCAAGATTGCATCGGTGCTAGGAGAAGCCGGCGTTTCCATCGATAGGATGCGTCAATACGGCCATGACGACACCAAAGCCCCGGTGCTGATCGTCACGCATAAGACCACGCCCGATGCGCTCAACACCGCCTTGGCGGAGATGAGCAGCACCGGCGTTTTGTCAGGCACGCCTGTTGCCCTGCGCATCGAGGCGGTTTGACCCTTGGCCCAAGCCAACAGTTGTTAACGCAACGCCACAGCGATACACCTACCCTCATATTTAGTGCCCAAAGAAGGACAGTTTCATGCCAGCCAATGCCGAATTCCAAGATCGTATGCTTTCCCTGGGCCTCGCCCGTGTGTCAGAGGCGGCAGCTTTGGCCTCGGCGCGGCTGGTCGGGCACGGCGATGAAAAAGCAGCGGATCAGGCCGCGGTCAACGCCATGCGCGAACAGCTCAACATGCTCGACATCGCGGGCGTTGTGGTGATCGGCGAAGGTGAGCGGGACGAAGCGCCCATGCTCTACATCGGCGAGGAAGTGGGCACCGGCAACGGCCCCGGTGTGGACATCGCACTCGACCCGCTCGAAGGCACCACGCTGACGGCCAAGGACATGCCCAACGCGCTGACGGTGATTGCCATGGGGCCGCGCGGCTCCATGCTGCACGCGCCGGATGTCTATATGGACAAGCTGGCGATCGGACCGGGCTATGCCGCGGATGTGGTGACGCTGGACATGACACCGGGGGACCGGGTCGCTGCGCTGGCCAAGGCCAAAGGATGCAGCCCCGCAGATATCACCGTGTGCATTCTGGAACGCCCCCGTCACGAAGAGATGATCGCCGAAGTCCGCGCCACAGGCGCTTCGATCCGCCTGATCACCGATGGCGACGTCGCGGGCGTGATGCATTGCGCGGAGCCCAACACCGGCATCGACATGTATATGGGCGCGGGCGGCGCGCCTGAGGGTGTTCTGGCCGCTGCAGCGCTCAAATGCATGGGCGGTCAGATGTATGGTCGTCTGCTTTTCCGCAACGATGACGAGCGGGGACGCGCCAGCAAGGCGGGCATCACCGATTTTGACCGCATCTACGGTCGCGACGAAATGGTCACCGAAGACGTGATTTTTGCCGCGACCGGCGTGACCGATGGCAACATCCTGCCGTCGGTGAAACGCGAACCCGGCTGGATGACAACCGAGACGCTTATCATGCGCTCCAAAACCGGCTCCGTGCGCCGCATCAACTACCGCACGCCGGTGGATCCCAAGTAACGGCGCCCGGCGGGGTTTGGGGTGAGCTTCCTCAGCGTCGAAAGCAGCCTGACCGGGCGGCGCTGGGTTGGCCCGCCCATCGAGGTGGAGCGCGCCGCCGAAGCAATTGCCCAGCATTCCGGCCTGCCAGCTGCGGTGGCGCAGATTCTTGCCCGTCGTCAGGTGCCCCCCCTCGAAGCGGAGGGGTTCCTATCCCCGTCCTTACGGGAGCTGCTGCCGGACCCACAGGCATTGAAAGACATGGAAAAAGCCGCCGCGCGGCTGCTGAGCGGCCTGAAAAAACGCGAACGGATCGCCATTTTTGCCGATTATGACGTGGATGGCGGCTCATCTGCCGCCCTTTTGCTGATCTGGCTGCGCCACATGGGGCATGGGGCGACGCTCTACGTGCCCGACCGGATTGATGAAGGCTATGGCCCCAACGAGGAGGCCATGGCGCAATTGGCCGCCGATCATGATTTGATCATCTGTGTGGATTGCGGAACCCTGTCGCACGGCCCGATTGCGGCGGCAAAGGGTGCCGATGTACTGGTGCTGGACCACCACCTGGGCGCTGAAACCCTGCCCGACGCGCTGGCGGTCGTGAACCCGAACCGGCAGGATGAAACCGGCGATCTCGCGCATCTTTGCGCGGCGGGCGTGGTGTTTTTGCTACTCGTTGAACTGGGGCGACAGCTGCGCGGCGCCGAAACATCCGGCCCGGATCTGATGGGGATGCTCGACCTCGTGGCCTTGGCTACCGTTGCCGATGTAGCCCCGCTGATTGGCGTCAACCGCGCATTTGTGCGCCAGGGTTTGCGGGTGATGGCGCGCCGCGAACGCCCCGGTCTGGCGGCCCTCGCCGATGTGGCACGGATGGACACGGCACCGACCGCCTATCACCTGGGTTTCCTGCTCGGGCCGCGGGTCAATGCCGGTGGGCGGATCGGGGCTGCGGACCTCGGCGCGCGGCTTTTGGCCACCGAAGACCCGCATGAGGCCGCGGCCCTGGCCGAACGGCTGGACGTATTGAACACCGAGCGCCGCGAGATTGAAGCCAGCGTGCGCGCGGCGGCCCTTGATCAGGCGGAGACACGCGGGCTGGACAGCGCGCTGGTCTGGGCTGCCGGACCGCGCTGGCATCCGGGCGTGGTGGGGATTGTGGCCTCGCGACTGAAAGATGCCTCTGGGCGTCCCAGCATCGTGATCGGCCTCGAAGACGGTATTGGCAAAGGATCCGGGCGCTCGATCTCGGGCGTCGATCTGGGCCAGCCCATTCAACGGCTGGCGGCAGAAGGCCTGTTGCTCAAGGGCGGGGGGCATAAGATGGCTGCAGGTCTGACGGTGGCGGAGGACAAGCTGGAGGCTGCGATGGCCCGCCTAACGGAACTGCTCGAAAAGCAGGGCGCCCACCTGGCAGGCGCCGCGGATCTGAAACTGGACGGGCTGTTGATGCCCGCAGCTGCCACCGTGGAGCTGACGGAGATGGTTGAGCAGGCCGGGCCCTTCGGCGCCAGCGCCCCCGCCCCGCGCTATGTTTTTGCAGATATGGCCATTCGGTTTGCCAAAAGAGTGGGCGAAAGCCATCTCAAGCTTTCTTTTGGTGATGCCGGTGGCACAACCATGGAGGCGATCTGCTTTGGCGCTTTTGACGGTCCTCTGGGGCCTGCGCTGGAAAACCAAGGTGGCAAGCATTTTCACCTGGCGGGACGTTTGGACATCAACACCTGGCGCGGACGCAAAAGCGTGCAATTGCGCCTGGAGGACGCCGCCCCCTCCTGAAAGCGCACTGCGTTAAAGTTTATTGGCTTTGGGCAAAATTTCCGCTTGCGCGCCGCGCACGGATTGCCTAATCAACCGCTCACAAGCACGTGGCCCGTTCGTCTATCGGTTAGGACGCCAGGTTTTCAACCTGGAAAGAGGGGTTCGATTCCCCTACGGGCTACCACTTTTCCATCTACCTATGCTTCCTGTCGCCAACCACGATCCGCTAAGAAGGGGTTTTCGGGAAAAGCCGGTTTGTTTTCAGGGAAATCAAACAAGACCCTTGCCGGGCGAAGGATGCATTTCAGCGCATATGACGCTTGCTGTACGCAGCGCCTGCCCTGTGCGCGTCAAGATGGAGCCTATGGCTCGGCAGTCATGTCATGAAGATAAGGAAGACGCGCCGCAATCTGACAGTGCTTTACAGACCACGACGCGCCTTCGATTCATACTCGCAAAATTGCTGATATAAATTTGGATGCGAAAACATCCTGAGATTCTCGTTAAATACTGGACCTCAGTCACTCGGTATAAAAAAGCGCCTAAACTGCGCAGAACAGCCAACACCCACACTGTGCTCAGAGTGTGAACTATGGCGAAAAGATGGTAAATTCGTGTGGTTACCTAGGTAAAATTACCTATGCCGAAAATTAGATTAAGATTTTTCAAATAGATGCGTTGTGATCGAAAGATCGACAAGCTCCGCAACGGAATTCACCCGCATCTTTTCCAGGATACGTGCGCGGTGATGATCAACCGTTCTGGGGCTGATATCGAGTTGCCGCGCCACGTCTTTGCTGGAAGAACTGGAGGGGTTTGACACCAGCAATTCGGCAATCTCGCGCTCACGCTCCGTCAGGTTTTCAAAACGCCGCCGCGCATCCCGAGCGCGGTTTCGCCCCTGACGCGCCTGCGCATCAAGTTTCAATGCCGCGTCAATCTGCTTGATCAACACTTCTTGCCGGAAGGGCTTTTCCAGAAAATCGACCGCGCCAAGCTTCATGGCCTGAACCGATTCAGGTACCCCGCCATGCCCGGTGATGAAAATGATCGGCAACGAGGCACCACGGGCGACCAAGGCCCTCTGAAGGTCCAGGCCGGACATTTCCGGCATTCCATAGTCAAGGATCAGGCACCCCGATAACTCCGGATCATAGGCATCCAGAAATTCATGTGCCGAGCCAAAGGTACGCGTGACATAGCCGCGTGTCTTCAGGGCGCGAGACAAGGAGGTGCGGATGTCCTCATCATCATCGACAACAAAAACTGTTTGCTCAGACTCTGACTGCATCTTGTCTTTCGTTCAGCGATTTTGGCGTCAGAGCCGGAAGAGAGAAAATGAAGCGCGCGCGCCCCTGCGCATCGGGCTGATACCACAGCTTGCCACCATGCGAGTCAACGATGGTGCGGCAGATCGATAGGCCCAACCCCATCCCGTCTTCCTTGGTTGTTTCAAACTGTTCAAACAAATTCGCACCTTCATCGAAACCCGGACCGGAATCCGTAATTGAAATCAAAACACCGAAGTCCGTCGTTTCAGCCTTCAATTCGACCGTTCGGACAGTATCGTCGCTCTCTGCAATGGCCTCTATCGCATTTCGCAAAAGGTTGACCAGCACTTGCGCAATCTGAACGCGTGACCCGTAAACGGGCTCCAACTCCCGCGCCGAGATGTCGATCTTGATCCCGTTATCCTTGGCCTCAGAACGCACCAGATGCAGGGTTTGTTCCAAAAGCTCTTCAAAATCGAATTCCGCCTTTTCGATCCCGTCTTTTTTGACGAAGCCACGCAAGGCCTTGATGATATCGCCCGCGCGATGTGCCTGGCGATCAGTCTCCTGCAAGATGGTCTTCAACTCGTCAGTTTTGCCGGCATTTTCCTCAAGCGCGAATAGAGCGGTATCCATGTTTTGCGTGATAGCCAGAAGCGGCTGGTTCAGCTCATGTGCCAGACTGGTGGCCATCTGTCCCATGACATTGACGCGCGAGGAATGTGACAAATCCCAGCTCAATTGCTGAATTTTCAGGTCCGCAGCCTTACGCGCCGTGATATCATCCACGGTGACGACAGCGTGCAAGGGCGTACCGCTATCGTCACGAATGACAATGACATTCTCGCTGACCCAGATGATGCCGCCATCTTTGCGCAGCAGCCGCTTTTCATGCAGGTAGCCGGATCGCTCGTGCCCACCGTCTTCAAAGAAAAACGCAGACACGGGATCGTCGGGGTGCGAAATATCATGCGCTGTGAGGTCCAGAATCTCGGTCTCGCTATATCCGAGCATGCTGGCAAACTTTGAATTCACCCGGATGAATTTGCCCGTCCCCGCTTGAATTTGCGCCATGCCACGGGAGGCGAGATCAAAAGTCCGACCGAATTCCGCTTCTGACATCTTCCGCTCGGCAATGGCGCGCACAAGGGTTTCGTTTGCGCGCTCCAACTCCCGGTAGGTTTTGGGCAGCGGTTCGGTTGAGGAGACTTCACCCTGCGAAACAAGCGAGGCACGGACAGCGAAGGCCCGAACAGGCTTGTGAATGTAGTTGGCGAGCACCAGGCCAAAAACACCGGTCATCAAAGCGATAAAGGCCGCGATCCAGACATTTTGGGTTCTGTTGGCCTTGATTTCGCCGGTAAAATCGCTTTCTGGCGCATACACAGCGATTGTCCAGGGCAGCGCCTCGCTGATCGCCGGCATGACGGTCGACACAAATGTTGACCCGTTATAGTCGAAACGCGACGAGATTTCAGCGTCTACCGAGATCACCTCGTTTGCCGCCAGACCACCGAAGGCTGCACGCGCGACCGGATCACCGATTTCTCCGATATTCACAAAGCTAAAGGTGTTATCCGCATTCCTTTTTCGGATCAGATCCTGATCGGGGTGCGCGATAACATCCCCATTCTCGTTCAGAATCAGGGCTTTACCGCTTTCACCGATGTTCAATCGGGACAAAAACTCTGAGATCGCTTGAATACCGATATCGACGCCGACAACGCCCTTGATCTCTCCTAATTCGTCGAAAACAGGGGAGGCTGCGGTGATGCCCGGCTGCTGCGAGGTAAAAAATATGTAAGGGTCCGTCCAGATGCTTTGTTTCTTCGCGCGCGCGTCGATGTACCAAAGGCGGGTGCGCGGGTCATATGTGTCCGTCGGGTCATCCCGTTCTTCGACAACCGCATAGCTGTTTTCGCGCCAGATCAGATTTGTGCTGCGGGTCCCACCGTCATAAGAGATGAATTTCGAACGAAACGGCCCCGGCCCACCGCTGCGCATGACGTAGACAAAATTTCCCTGTTCATCGCCGTAGAACACGCCGGAAAACTGCGGGGAAATCTGGAGTTGTTGGAACAGAAGCTTTTCAAGTTGCGCGCGGTCATCGCTGGAAATGACCTGGTTTTCGGCCAAACGCGTCGCCAGTTCGGCAGCCCCTTTTGCGGGGGTCAGGAAACCCTTGGAATGCTCGATCGTATTGGTGCCGACGTCGCTCAAAAGATCCCGCGCGTGATCGAGCAAGACGCGTTCCGATGTCAGAAACGACGAGAAAACCACCACGGTAACCGCCAAGAATTGCAGGCCAGCGAGGCACAAGGCCAAGATCATTCCGAGTGAAAGTTTCATGGTCGGAGTGCTCTTGCTGGAATGGCAGACGTGGCGGCGCGGGTTACGATCAATCGCTGCGCCTCACAACGTTGCCGCTTGGGCGCATTGCGATAGCGAATGCGCATCATGGCGCACACCGTTTCAAATCGAGCTTTCACTGTACCTCATCAATTTCGCTCCAGCTCTTTCGATGGTTCCGGCGGCGTCGTGACACGACGAAGCATCTGTCGGGCGGTGTTTCGCAGTTGCTCAATGTCATCATCTTCCCAACGTCGCCTCTTTGTATCGACGGTACAGAGAACTCCCTGAAAGCCGCCTTGCTCACAATAAATTGGTGTGCCCGCAAAGGCACGAATGCGATGGCCAGACAAAATGTCCTGTCGGCGGATCAAAGGATGGGCGTAGATGTCGTCAATGAAAAGCACTTTTTGCAAAACAGCAACGTGATCGGCCAAGTGCCGCGCTTGAAGCACCTCCGCCTGATCATGGTCGCGGTACTCTCGAAGGTCCGCGATCAGCATATCACCCGTCTCGCGGTGTTGCCAGAAAACGTAGGTTGCCAACGTCTTCATGGCGGCAGTGATACGGAGCGCATCTTGCCGATTCAGGGAGGAAAATTCTGTCATTCACCAGCGCCCACTGAGAAAAGGTTCTTTGCGAGCACCTTGTTCAAACATTCCAGAAACCTGGAAAACCAAAATAACTGACCACATACAGTTCTCGTTACAAGCCTTCTTACTGGCCCGCCACCGATTGGGATTGTGCGATACTTTGTGAAAGGGTGAAATAAGCACAATTACCTAGGTAAAATTACTTAATTTCTTTTGGACAAGCTCAAGCTGAAGGCATGCCAATTTGGTCGGGCGAGTTTATTTGTGCCCGGAATTGCGCGTGAGTGTCATTGTGATCTGGCCTAAGCCCGCCGGGCAATTTCCTGAGTGCTCTCTGACACCTCAGAACCGGCATCAACCGACCGAAGACTACCAACATAGAACGTGTGACGGCTGCGCCCTCTATTTTTCGATTCGTACAGGGCAATATCCGCGTCCGCCAATAATTGGTCGGCGTCCGGCACCTCGTATTGACACGAGAGCGCCGTCCCGGCACTCGCGGAAATCTCACACAATTCCCCGGCATAGAGAATGGGTTCGCGCAGCTTCGAGATGATCCGCATCGCGATTTTGTCGATTTTGCTGGTATCCTCAAAGTCACGCAGCAAAATTACGAATTCATCGCCGCCAACCCGCGCGACGGTATCGCTGCGCCGCGCCTCTTTGAGCATAATCGATGAAACTTCCTGAAGAACATGGTCCCCCGCGGCATGGCCCATGGTGTCATTGACCGCCTTGAAGAAGTCCAGATCGATGTGCATCAGCGCAAAGTGCTCACCGCTTTCGATCAGTTCTGTCAGAACCTGATCCATCCCGCGGCGGTTCTTCAACCCGGTGAGCGTATCGGTGAGTGCCTGTTCCTCGGCAGCAATGCGCGCGCCTTGCAAGCGTTGATTGAGCTGGCGCGACGCCTCCATCGCGGCGGATTTCGCCTCAACCAGATACAACATTTCTATGGTCAGATCGGTTGGTGCAAAATCAGCGGCGGTCAGCTTGTAGTCCTGCACGGCCTCCACAACAGAAATGCCAAAAGAGAGGTTGATCACCATCTGACCAACCTCCGGTCCTTCCATCAAAACGCCTTTCAACTCCCGGTGCGGAGGATCACGAAACTGCAAGTGCAGCTTCGTCCCGGCCTTTTCGAGGAGCGCGTCAATGGATTTGATTTCTTGCGGTCTCTTGATCTCAAAGATATCGAGAAAAGATTTCCCCACAAGGGAGTGATCTGGAAACAGTTTCTGTGTCGTTGGCCCTGCAGAGCTGATGTCCCCATGACGGTTCAGAATGACGTGCATCGGGCACATGACATTCAGCATCTTGTAATACTTGGTTCCACCGCTCATTGGACACCCGCCCCCAAATCGAACCCGCGGCCTTCGGCAAAATCTGCTTCCAGCAGTGCAATCGCGACGGTCTCCGTCCCATCCTCGACCCCCTGATGTTCCAGGAACACCAGCGCGCCGTAGTCATCCGCCATTGCGCGCAAAACACCTGTAAACAGATGCCCGCATCCCGGCACCTTTCCCTCACAGGCCAAGCTATATTGCTGCGTGTTATGTTCTCGAAGTTCGATCCGGGGCAATTCCAGATCTGCAACTGCCAGCCGCGCGCGATCCGGCAGATCATCCAGTGAATGCAGGAAATCGACAAAATCCACACCGCCAAAACGTAACAATCGCCGCAAAGATTCCAGATTGGGGTGCGACACCAGATAGGTGCCAATGTCTTCCATCAACTCATCATATGGCCGGTCGAGTACATCGCTTACCGCCGCAAGCACGCGCGGCGTCAAGACGTCATCATAGATCCACATGGCTTCGAATTCGGTGAACCCGAGGTTCGCCCGTTTCGCAGACGCATTCCAAGCTGCCGCACCGTATCTATCGACGACAAAGCTCTGAATTGCTCGATTGATCAAACCATGCATGATTACCTACTCCAACACGAGTAGGACCATGCGACAGACCTGTTAAGAAAGGCCCAATACATTCAATTGTAACGATTAAATTTGGTCGAATCTGCGGTTAGAAGTCCGTCGGCGCCCCACCTTCGGACTTCCTGCGTGCCACGAAATCCGCCAGTTCTTCGCGGATGGCTTCGTCCATCTTCGGCGCTTCGAAACTGCCGATGATTTCCTTATACATCAAGTGCGCGCGCTCCGGTGTCCAGACGGCGCCCGCAACCTCCCAGCCTTCATAATTTTTCCAATCGCTCAGGAACGGCTGGTAAAAGGCCGTGGTGTAGCGATCCTGGGTGTGTTGAATGCCAAAGAAATGCCCGGCATTGCCGACGGATTTAATCGCATCCAACGCAATTTCATCAGGGCCTGTCGCAATCACGCTTGGGTCCATATATCTTTGAATTTGCTGTAGTATTTCGCAATCCATGATGAATTTCTCGGGGCTTGCAATCAACCCGCCCTCAAGCCAGCCCGCCGCGTGATAGACCATGTTGGTACCCGATTGCACGGCTGCCCAGAGGCTGTTGGAGGTCTCCCACATCGCCTGCCCGTCGGGCACGTTGGCAGCGCAGACGCCGCTGGACCGCATCGGCAACCCGTAAAAGCGGCACAGTTGGCCCGTCATTTGCGTCGCCCGCATGTATTCGGGAGTGCCAAACGCAGGTGCGCCGGACTTCATGTCGACATTGGACGTGAACGTGCCGATCGCCACCGGACAACCCGGGTTGACGATCTGCGCCAATACCACAGCGCAAAGCGCCTCGGCCAGCGATTGCGCCACTGCACCTGCCATGGTGACCGGCGCCATCGCACCCGCAAGCGTAAAGGGTGTCACAACCAACCCCTGTCCACGCCGCGCCATGCGCATCCAGCCGTCGAGCATGGGAATGTCGTGTTTGAGCGGTGAGGTGGAGTTAATATTCGTGTACATTCTGGGGCTTGCGTCGAATTCCTCATGTGAAAGCCCCTGTGAAATGCGCACCATTTCCATCACGTCTTCGACGCGCTCCTTGCCCAGCGAATAGGCGTGCATGACCTTATCCGTGAGCGTCAGTTTGTCGTAGAGCACATCGAGGTGCCGGACCGACGCGTGCAGGTCCACAGGCTCCACCGGGTACCCGCCAGCAAAGTGGATGCAGTTGAAATACTGCGTCAGTTTCAGCAGGTTCCGACACATCTCCCGCGTGCCCGGCACCTTGGTGCCTCGCTCCATATCCCAATAATTGGGCGGCGATGACACATTCCCGAACAAGAGATTCTTGCCCCCAACCGTCAGCTTTCGATCCGGGTTGCGCGGGGTCAACGTGAATTCAGACGGCGCATGCGCGATCCATTCCATTACGAATTCCCGGCCCATCCGCACGTTTTCGCCAGACACGGTGCACCCGGCCTTGCGCAGGATCTCCAGCGCCTCATGGTTCAGAAATTCGACACCGATTTCTTCCAGAATGCGCATCGCCCCGTCATGGATCGCCGCGACCCCTTCAGGCGACAGCGGCTCGGTCGGTTGATCGATGTTGACAGGCGGATTCCATGGCATCTGCTCGATGACTGCCGTGCCACGCCGCGTGGCAGCGCCCGCGCGTCCGCCCCCCCGTGTCCTGCGCTTGCTCTTCACATCGGCCATCGATCTGCCCTTTCTGCACATCCCATCGTCTATAAAGGGCAGAGCAAAAAGGGGGTGGCCGTCTCATTCGCGACGCAATCAGTCGTTTTTACACGTCAGGCCCCGGGGAACATACGCGCGCGTTTCAGGTGTCTTGTGCTGCAATCCAGCCCGGCAAGTGACCAATGTTTTCAAAGACCGCGTCCGCAAGTGGTTCCAGAACATCCCGCTCCGCGAGACCGGTCAGCACGCCGACACAGCGCATACCGGCCGCGCGTCCGGCAATCAGGTCATGGTTGCTGTCGCCCACCATCACAATTGTCTCAGGGGCTGTGCCAATGACACGGGCGAAGGCCAGCAGTTGACCGGTGTCGGGCTTGGCCCCGTGCCCACTGTCGAAACCGGCAATAAAGTCAAATTTATCAAGAACCTGCGCTGAGGAGAGATGCGCGCGTGCCGGGGCCTCGGCATCGTTGGTGGCCACGCCCAGACGTAACCCCCGGTGCTGCAAATCTGAGAGGAATGGGATCAACGGCACCGCCTCGGCCTGCGGCGCATTCGCGGCTTCGGAGTTCAACAGATCGATGGTTGCTTCAAAGGAATATCCCGGAAGATGGGGCATCAGGGCGCTGGCCACATCCCCAGGCGTTCCCGCGATGGCCACGCTGTCCTTGGCAAACCGGCGCGCATGGTAGTCGAAACCGATCTGCGCCCCGAGATGAGCAGCCCCAGCACGGTCTTTGGCAAGGCGCTCCAGGAAACTCGCAGCCCAGGCTTCCCAGGTCGTGGCAAAGTCGAAAAGCGTGCCGTCCTTGTCGAAAAGAACCCCTTTGATCATGCTCATGTCCAATTCACCTGTTCGCCGCCGGGCAGTGCCTGTCGCGCCTGAAAAACCGTGTCATATCCCGCGCCAATCGTATCGCAGGCCTGCACAACCCAGGCGTCATCCATGAGGATAAAATCGAGCACGGACCCCAGAAAGACCGGGTCCGACGCCCCTGCCCGTAGATCCGTCTCCGATGCGCCCGTCGCACCCAGAAAAACGGGTAACAGCTCTTTGTTTCCCGCCAGCCAGCCCAATATCTTGAGCGCCAGCACCTCGGCGGATTCCCGCGTGATCATGATTGCCTGCCTGCAATTTGCCTTAAATTCGAAACCCTTTGTTAACCAAATTCAGCGCAATGTCGATCAGCGGTTCATCACCCCAGAAAGGACGCAAAAAGCGTGCAGGGCAAAATACTGATAGTGGATGCGATCTCGACAAATCGCATCGTCCTCAAGGTCAAACTCGCCTCTGCGTTCTACGAGGTGGTTCAGGCCGCGACCGCCGATGAGGCCTGTGTTGCCGCCCTCAGACATGACCCCGACCTGATCATTTCCGCGATGGCCTTGCCGGACTGTGACGCTGCTGAGCTGTGTCGTCGTTTGAAACGCAGCCCGCAAACCCGCGCCATTCCGATGATGGTGGTGGGATGTCGACCGAACGCAGACACAAGGCTCAAAGCGCTCGAAGCGGGCGTGCAGGATGTCATGCTGAAACCCATTGATGACACGCTTTTGCTGGCGCGGGTGCGCAGCCTGATCCGCGCGCATAACACGGCGGCAGAATGGCAAATGCGCGATGACACCTCCCGCGCCCTGGGGTTCGCGGAAGAAACCATGGATTTCGGGCCTGCCGGGCGCGCGGTGCTCGTCGGCGCCGATGCGCATGTCTCGCACAACTGGATCAACGTATTGCGCCAGCAATTGCGCACGAACCTCAATTATGCCGCTCCTGAAACCGCCCTGCGGGACTTGTCGCCGGACAAAGTCCCGGATGTCTTCATCCTGACCCTGGCTGAAAACGACACGTCCAACAGCGATGTGTTGCGCCTGCTGGCGGCGATCCGGGCAACAGCCATCACCCGGCACGCAGGGATTCTCGTGATGCAATCCCGCCCCGACCCAGGGCTGGGCGCCTATGCGCTCGATCTTGGCGCCGACGACCTGATGACCGATGGGTTTGAGCCTGCGGAACTGACATTGCGGGTCAAGGCCATGATGCGCCGCAAACGCATTGCCGATCAGCTGCGCGCCACCGTGCGCACTGGCCTGAAGGCCGCCGTGTCGGACCCGCTCACCGGATTGCACAACCGGCGCTATGCGATGCCGCATCTGGCGCGGGTGGCGGAGCATTCCGCCGCAACCGGGCGCAGCTTTGCGGTGATGGTGGCGGATCTGGACCATTTCAAACGGATCAACGACGTTTACGGCCATGCCTCGGGCGATGCGGTTCTGGTGGAAACGGCCCGGCGGCTGCGCGACAACCTGCGCGGCGTTGACCTGATCGCGCGGATCGGGGGGGAAGAATTCCTCATCGTCATGCCGGCGACCCCACTTACCGAAGCCCGTGCCGCGGCAAGCCGCTTGTGTCGCAAGATCGGCGGGCGCGGGTTCAAGGTTCCGGGATGCAACGAACTCATCAAGGTGACGGTTTCAATTGGTGTCACCATCGGCGGGCTGCGCACCAACCAGCAGCGGCCGGAACAACAGGATGCAAATGTGCTGCTCGATGCGGCTGACAAGGCGCTCTACGCCGCCAAAATGCAGGGCCGCAATCAGGTGAACCTCAACCGTCCCGCGGCCTGATCTCCTCGCCGATTTCTATTTTTTGGCGGGCTTTTTATGGGGTGGGCCACGGCGCAAGACCTCTTCGACCTCATTGGCATAAGCGCTCCGTTCCGCATCGCTCATCTGCGAGATCACCTCCAGCCATGCGGATTGTGCGGACTTTTGGACGCGGATCGCCGCATCGGCCTGACCGCTCATGGCAACAGACAATTTCTCCGCATCAAAAGGCGTAGAGCGCAAGGCGGTCAGAACTTCGGAGTAGAGCGCGCGGCGGGCGGCACGATCAGGCACCCCACCCTCGCGATCCGCCCGCACCGCGCGGATCACATCGCGCCGCTCCGGCTTGGGCAGCGCGATCATATAGGGCAACCCATAGGCGCCAAACCCGGCAGAGCGCACACCGCGCATGCCATCCCCGCCATGCCGAAACGCCGTGCCCGCGACCAATCCTGCCACCGCAAGATTGAGCGCCAGCGACACGCCCAGAAGCACTTTGTAGCGGCGGGCCAGCCTGGGTTTGGGATCCATCTCGTCAGCCATCTTCTATTCCCCGTTCAAATCCCAGCCAAAACTGGTCAGTTCCGCCGTTGTCGTCGTAAAATCCGCGGTCTCGTACCCCAGGAGCAAGACCCCCGCGTCCGGCAAAGCTGCCGGAGGGTTCAGACCGATCCAGACGCCCGCACAGGTGGCGGCAACCAGCCCGCCCATGCCCTGCCAGCCCCCCAAAAGATCCGTCCATCGCACCCAGAGGCCTGGCTTTTCCCGCATCACACCCATCTGCGCGGGCTGCAATGCTGCCGCATCCGCCAACACCCGTGCCGTCAAACCGTCGGGGACATCCGGCACAGGATCACGCGCCGCCTTCAACAGCGCATCAACCTCGACAGTTTCCTCGTTGTCATGCTGTTTCATCATCATACCCCAATTCTGCGCGCCGCCCGGCCAGCAGGGCCGCCAGCGCACGTTTGCCCCGCGCGGTCAGACTTTCGACGGCACGCGGCGATATTTCCATCACGTCGGCAATCTCCGGATTTGGCAACCCTTCGATATGCCGCAAGACAACCGCCTGTCGTTGGCGCTCAGGCAATTGATCCAATGCCTGCTGCAACGCATCGCCGCGGGCGCGGTCCTGCAGCCGTTGTGCGGCGCTTGGCGCCGGGTCTTCGGGCTCGGCAATCTCATCAAGGCCCACCCCGCGCCTTTTCCGCAGGCGATCCGTGCAGAGATTTGCGGTCACCCGGTAAAGCCATGTGGTGACCTGCGCCTCTCCCTGTCGCCAATCCGGCGCGATGCGCCACAGACGCACCATCGCGTCCTGCGCCACATCCTCCGCTTCGGATGCATCACCCAACATGTGTCGGGCCTGCCGGAATACCCGCGGCAAAAGGCGCGCCGTCAACGCCTGCGCCGCATGGCGGTCGCCATTGGCGTAGAGCACCAGAAGCGCGTCGTCGGGCAGCGTCGTGAGGGCGTCTGACGGCATTTCCATCCTGAGCATCGATAGGGTGCCACGGCGCAGCAATCAAGGCGCGCCGTGGCGGGAAGGCGGGAACAGGGTTATTTCGACCCTTTGCGGCCATCGCGATGCTCTCTCATCTTGGCCACGGCGGCATCGAATTCCGCCCGTGTTATGGCCCCATCCCCATCCGCATCCGCACGGTTGAACCGACGATCTGCGCGCCCGGGCTTCTCAATTTCTTCGGCGGAGAGCTTGCCATCCTCATTTGCGTCGAGGCGCTCCAACATCTGGCTGGCGCTGGTTTTGGCCCGTTCTGAAGCCGCAGCCTCCAATTCCTCAAGGCTCAGGAAACCGTCGCTATCTGTATCAGCGCTCGCAATCCGCGCAGCGCCACGTGCCTGCATTTCCTCCAGCGTGATCTGGCCATCGCCGTTGGTGTCCAGTGTCTCAAAGTCGATCGGCGCACCACCTCGGTCGCCTCTGGCAAAGGCAGTGCCCCCTGCAAGAGCAATGGCAGTCCCCGCGATCAGCCCGATAAACACAGTATTCTTCATCATTCTACTCCTCAAAAGTATGTCCATCCTAGAGGCCCTGTTTTCGGGCCGGACATCTCTTCAACGCGGCACCCGCACAGTTCCGTCGCAAATAATTTTGTGCAATATTTCGCGACATCCCGCCGCAGCGACACCACCACACCTTTTAATTGCCGTATGAAAGGCGCAAGTAGGCACCCAGATAAAGGATGCGCTCCATGACCGATGCGACCCACGACAGCGGATTGACCCATGCCCCGGCAACAAGTGTGGATGACGTGCAAGAGCGCGACACCAAGCGCTCCATGCTGCGGGGCTGGCGGCGGAAATGTCCGCATTGCGGCAATGGTCCGTTGTTGAAATCCTATCTGAAAGTGAATGATACCTGTTCGGTTTGCCGCGAAGAGCTGTTCCACCACCGCGCCGATGACGGCCCGGCCTATCTGACGATTCTGTTTGTCGGTCACCTGATGGCGCCGCTTTTGCACGTTGCTTTTGTCACCTGGCGACCTGAACCGCTGACCTTGTTCACGATTTTTGCAGTTGGCTGCGTTGGATTGTCCCTCTACCTTTTACCACGACTGAAAGGGGCCATCGTGGGCTATCAGTGGGCGCGCCGTATGGGTGGGTTTGGCCAGACGGCCTGAGCCATAGTTGCGCGGCCCGCATGAACAAAGGGGCTGCGGCATGACAGACAAGAGCGCCATTCGTAATGCAGCAACATTGATTGTCCTGCGCGACCGGCACAGCGATCCGCGCATTCTGATGGGTCAGCGCGGTGCCAAGGCCGCCTTCATGCCCAACAAGTTCGTTTTTCCCGGCGGCGCCGTCGATGCCGCCGACGCAGATGTTCCCCTGGCTGCTGCCCTCAGCGAGCCCTGCATCAGTCGCCTTGCGGAGGACGCTCAAGATGGGCTGGCCCATGCGCTTGGCGTTGCGGCGATTCGGGAGCTCTGGGAAGAGACCGGGCTGATTTTGGGGAAACCCGGGGATTGGACCACGACAGTACCGGCGGATTGGCAAGGTTTTGCAGCAACAGGGCATGTGCCCATCGCCTCCGGCTTGCAGTTCGTGTTCCGGGCGCTGACGCCGCCCGGCCGTCCCAGACGCTTTGATGCGCGTTTTTTTCTGGCGGATGCCGATGATCTGGCGGGAGATCCGGATGATTTTTCCGCCGCCTCCGATGAGTTGTCCCACCTGCAATGGGTCGCGCTGCGCGAGGCGCGGTCTTTTGACATGCCTTTCATCACCGAAGTGGTTCTGGCCGAAATTGAAGCGCGGGTTTGCGACCGGAACCCGCCCAAAAGCGTGCCGTTCTTCAAGAATAATGACGAAGAAAGCCTGTTTTTGCGCCTGCGCGGGCATCCAATGCCATCGTGACCGGGTAATTTGCCCCCGGCCCGACCGCGTTCACGCCCGAGGCAGCCCCCCCGGTCAGATCAGCAGGACGAGGGCCAGAATTGAGATGCACAGGACCAAAACACCCGCCAACTCGCGCAGGCTCGGCTTTTCGCGAAAAAACAGCACAGAGGCGATCAGGCTGAGGACCAACTCCACCTGCCCCACAGCTTTGACATAGGCTGCCGTCTGTAAAGTGAAGGCAAGAAACCACCCGTATGAGCCACCCATCGACAGCATTCCAATCCAGCCCGCCACACGGCGCGCGCGCCACACGGCCCCAATCTGCGCCCGGTCGCGCCAGATCAGCCAGAGCCCCATGCCCATGAACTGCGATGCGGTCACTGCGGCAAGTGTCACGCCGGCGCGCAGCAAGGGATCCTCCGCCGCGATCTGCAGCGACGCCCCCCGGTAGCACACCGCCGACACCGCAAAGAGGACGCCGGAGGCAAGGCCCAGACCCACGCCGGGGTTCCACATCTCCTGCCAGCCCCACCCCTTCACGTCGGGGGGTGTCGACAGCAGCAAAACACCGATGAGACCCAGGGCGATGGCCCCGAATGCGGGGAGGCTGACGCCCTCTCCCAACAGGATAAGGCCGATGACGACGGATAGGATCACTTCCGTTTTCATCAGCGTGACGCCAACGATGAAGTTGCGCGATTTGAACAAGGTGACAACGGAGATGGTCGCGATGACCTGTGCCAGACCGCCGCTCAGACCGTAGGCCCAGAAGGTGGTGCTCAAGGTTGGCAGATGCTGCCCTGTCTCGCGGATGTAGAGGGCCACCAGCAGCGCGATCAGAGGCGCGGAATAGAAAAACCGCGCGAATGTGGCCCCCGCAGGCGAGAGCGTCGCCGTGGCTAGGACCTTTTGCAGCATAAAGCGCAGGGTTTGAAATGTCGCGGCGGCAAAGGTGACGACAACCCAGAAATCAAAAACAGGAAAATCCATGGGCCCCTCTTGCCGCAAATGGCGGGCAGTCACCAGAGGCCGCGGTCGGACGTGGGCGGCGCGATCATCAACGACGCTCGTTTGTCCGGAGACAGGATGCGCGGCATTTCAGGCGGAAAGACAGTGCTGGTGGCGCGGGCTACTCCGTCCCTGTGCAAAACGGCCTAGCGCGGCGCGGCAACGCTGCGGCCTGCCCCTTCCGGGCGCGGCTGATCCGCCTGGGCTTCGACAAAGCGGCGCAAAGCGGCATCAATGTCAGGGCTCGCATCCGCGGGTCGCCGGGTTTCAAGGCGGACATGCAACAGGAAATGCTCGCCCGTGGCCAGCAATCGATCCCCCTCAAACATCTCATGCCAGAGGTGCATCTTTTTGCCGCCACCGCCCAGCACGCGGGTCCGTATCTCGATGATCGCGCCCGCATGTACCTCATCGATATGCCGAATGTGGGTTTCTGCGGTGAAATAGCTGCCGCCCGAGGCGATGTATTCAGCGTCACAGCCGATCAGCTCCATGAAACGGTCCGTGGCATCGCCGAAGGCTTGCAGGTATTTTGCCTCATTCATATGGCCGTTGTAATCGGTCCAGTCGAGCGGCACGGCTCGGCGGATCGTCAACACCGGGGCCGCCGGATCAGCCACATCTGCAGCCCGTTGACCAAGCTCCGAACCTGCGCGGAGCCGCGCTTCCTGCCCTGCCAGCAAGGCACCCGCACCCCAATTCTGCACTTTGAGCGCGCGCATCATCGCCACCAGATTATTGTCGCGGATACGTTCCAGATCACGGATGGTGTGATGCCCGGATTGCGCATCCGACTGCCCCGCGATCAGGTCCACCAACTCCTCGGTGAACTCCGGCACATCCATCAGTTTGGTCCAGGGCCATTTCAACGCAGGGCCAAATTGCGCCATGAAATGCTTCATCCCGGCCTCGCCCCCCGCCACACGGTAGGTCTCGAACAACCCCATCTGCCCCCAGCGGATGCCAAAGCCATAGCGGATCGCGTCGTCGATTTCCTCGGTTGTGGCGATCCCGTCCTTGACCAGCCAGAGCGCCTCACGCCACACCGCTTCGAGAAACCGATCCGCCACATGCGCGTCGATTTCCTTTTTCAGGTGCAGCGGATGCATGCCAATGTCGGTCAGCGCCTGTTTCGCCGCCGCAACAAGCCCTTGGTCATTTTCCTTGGTCGTGACCACCTCGACCAGCGGCAGCAAGTAAACCGGGTTGAAGGGGTGACAGACCATGATCTGACCCGTGCGCAAGGCACCTTGTTGCAATTCGGACGGTTTGAAGCCCGAGGTGGAGGATCCGATCACCGCATCCGGCGCGCAAGCCTGTTGAATCTCGGCAAAGGTTTCGTGCTTGATCTCCAGCCGCTCGGGCACGCTCTCTTGTATCCACGCCGCACCCTCCACCGCCTCCGCGATGCTGGTATGAAAAGTCAAAACGCCTTCGGCGGGCAAAGCCACATCCAGAAGTCCGGGCAAGGACCGGCGCGCGTTGCCCAGCACAGCGCTTATTTTGCGCTGCGCCTCCGGGTCTGGATCAAAGATCCGAACATGCCACCCATTGAGCAAAAAGCGCGCGGCCCAACCGCCACCGATCACGCCGCCGCCAATGATTGCCGCTATCTTCATCCCTCAATCCCTTGCAAATCGGTGACGTCGTAGCCGTTGAACGCCATGATCTCGCGAGCCGCAGTCAGGCGGTCCGCCCGTAGATCCGGTGTCCGGTTGATGATCCATCCCATCTCCCCCGATGGCGTGCCAATCACAGCCGTCTGCGCATCCTCATCCATCCACATCACCCAAAGTGCCCGCGCGGGGATGTCCAGATCAGAGCTCTGCAATTGCAGCGCACCGCGTGGATCGATCGCAACAGGCGCATCATAGGCTGCCCCCCCACCGCCGCAAAACACAGCGAAACGCGCCGGCGTTGTTGCTGTATCCGCTTGCCAGCGCTGATCCGCACACCCGGGCAGAAAGACCGTAGGATAGGCTTCGATGACATGCCACGTGCCGGCGAACGCCCGCGGCGAAAACCGCGTTGTGGCCGATATCTGCACTTCGGGGTCGCGAAACCCGGGATCAGCTGTGGGAGCACAGGCCGCGAGCCACAAACCCGCAGCGCATAAAGCCCAAAGGCAGACGCTGCGACGCGCGTAAACATGCCATATCAGAGAAAGGCCACTTGCCCGCATCATGGTGTCGGCGCGCGTTTGACCAGCCCCAGCTTCTCGCGCACAGCGGCGGGGCCCATTACCCGCGCACCCATCGTCTCGATAAGGGTGCCCGCGCGTTCCACCAACTGCCAGTTTTCCGCCAGCACGCCTTTGTCCAACCACAGATTATCCTCCAAACCGACCCTGACATGCCCGCCCGCCAGCACGGCCGCCGCCACATAAGCCATCTGATTGCGACCAAGCGAAAAGGCGGAGAAGGTCCAGTCAGGCGGCACGTTATTGACCATCGCCATGAAGGTGTTGAGGTCATTCGGCGCGCCCCAGGGCACCCCCATGCAGAGTTGGACCAACGCCGGGGCCTCCAGCACACCGTCCGCCACGAGTTGTTTGGCATACCAAAGATGGCCCGTGTCGAAAGCCTCGATTTCGGGTTTCACGCCCAGGTCGGTCATCATCCGGCCCATCGTGGTCAACATACCGGGCGTATTGGTCATGACGTAATCGGCTTCGGCAAAATTCATCGTGCCGCAATCCAGCGTGCAAATCTCCGGCAGACACTCCGCCACATGCGCCACCCGTGCGCTGGCCCCGATCATATCCGTGCCTTCGGCGACAAGCGGCAGCGGGTTTTCGGTGTCGCCAAAAATCATATCACCGCCCATGCCCGCGGTGAGATTCAGCACCACATCGACATCCGCATCGCGAATACGGTCCGTGACCTCACGATAGTATTCAAGCTTGCGGCTGGGCGCACCGGTCTCTGGATCACGCACATGGCAATGCACAATCGCGGCCCCGGCCTTGGCCGCCGCAATAGCGCTATCTGCGATTTCTTTCGGCGACCGCGGCACATGTGGGCTGCGATCCTGCGTGCCGCCGGATCCTGTTACCGCGCAGGTGATGAAAACCTCATTGGACATGGTTAGCGGCATGATCGGTCTCTCCCTTGTGATTGGCGCCACGATGCCGCAAAAGAAACCATAGGACTTGCCGTAATACGAAGCATAGTTGATGAAATCCGCAGAAAAATTGCACACTATCTTTCTGGTTCTGGATGAGGCGAATACGCTGTCCTTCGCGGCCGCCGTCGATCCCCTGCGCGCGGCCAACCGGCAAGCGGGCCGGGACCTCTTCGACTGGCAATTCGCCACCCCGGAAAATCGCGATGTCTCGTTGACCAGCGGCCTGATCATTCCAGCTGCACCGCTGCATGATGTCACAACCTGTGATGTTCTGATTGTCGTCGCAGGATTCAATCTGCATGCGCAATCGACACCCAGGCTACGATCAAGTTTGCGGCGGCTTGCGGCGCGTGCGGCGCGGGTGGCCGGGATCGATGGCGGGCCCTGGATCATGGCGCAGGCCGGGGTGCTGGACGGTCACCGGGCCACCACCCACTGGGAAGATCTTGACGCCTTTGCGCAACGCTTTGCCGCGGTCACATGTGTCGATGCGCGGTTCGTCGACAGCGGCTCCCGGCTGACCAGTGGCGGGGCGGCCCCGGCGCTTGAAATGATGCTGCACCTGATCGCGCAGCATCACGGGGCGGCCTTGGCCGAACGTGTTGCCAGCAGTTTCATCTACGATGCAGTACCAACACCTGCCCGACCGCAAGGCCGTCAGCGACCGCGCGTGCACAACGCCCCTCTCACCGCACGGGCGCAGGATGTGATGCAGGCCAACCTTGAAGATCCGATCCCGATCAAGGTCATCGCGCGCCGTCTCGGCGTCAGCCTGCGGGCGTTGCAGTTGCAGTTTCAGGCGAGCCTGCGCACCACACCCCAGGCCTATTACCTGGGGCTCCGGCTCGGCGAAGCCGACAGGTTGGTCACCCAAACCGCCCTGCCCCTGCAGGATGTGGCGCTGATCACCGGTTTCGCTTCGCAATCAAGCTTTGCAAGAGCCTACCGGCAGCGTTTTGGTGTGTCTGCCCGTCAGCGCCGGTCAGATCTTGCCACGTTCAATAGGGCATCGGATGCTGACGGTGGGCGGCGTCAATATCGGCGATGACCGCATCATCCAACTCAAGGTCAATCGCGCCAAGGCAGACTTCCAACTGCTCCATGGTCGTCGACCCAAAGATAATGGACCCCATGAAGGGACGCGTTTTGCACCACGCCAGCGCCATCTGGGTCGGATCGAGGCCGTGCTCCCGGGCGATCTCCAGATAGGCGTCCACAGCCGTGAACGCGCGGTCGGTCTTGCGCCCGCCCAAATCAGCGCTGAGGGACATGCGCGATTTGGCAGGCACAGCCCCGTTTTGATATTTACCGGTCAGAAGCCCCGCAGCCAAAGGTGAAAACGCAAGCAGCGGCACCTCTTCATGCAGGCTCATTTCCGCCAGATCGGTATCATAAAGCCGACAGAGCAGCGAATATTCATTCTGGATCGAGGCAACGCGCGGCCCGCCCACCCGGTCTGCGACTTCCAGCCATTTGGTGGTCCCCCACGCACTTTCGTTGCTCAGACCGAAGGCGCGGATGGTGCCGCGCTTGACCTCATCCTGCAGCGCCCCCAAGGCATCTTCCATGTGGTTTTGGGTGTCGAGCATCAACTGCCCGGAGGGATCATAAGCCCAGTTCTTGCGAAACATGTAGCTGCCACGATTTGGCCAGTGAAACTGATAAAGATCGATGTAATCGGTCTTGAGGCGCCGCAACGATCCCTCGACGGCCTCCGCGATGGTGTCGGAGGAAATCGGCGCGCCGTCACGCACCGCGGCCATACCTTCCCCGGAGTGCTTGGTGGCCAGCACCACATCGCCCCGGCGCATGTCGCGTTCAAACCAAAGGCCTATGATCCGCTCGGTGCGACCGATGGTTTCTGCGCTGACCGGGTTCACGGGATACATTTCCGCCGTATCGATAAAGTTGATCCCTGCGTCAAGCGCGCGGTCAATCTGGTCATGCGCCTCTTCTGCGGTGTTCTGTGTGCCCCATGTCATCGAGCCCAGACAGAACTCCGATACGTCGATATTTGTGCGCCCGAGCCGGTTCATCTTCATTGCGGAATTTCCCTTGTCTTTCGGGATGCACAGTAACTTTCCCGATCATCTCCGCAAGCCACTTTAAGGCGCAAAGAGATGGTGTGAGAAAACAGGGGCATAGCACCCAGATGGCATTTTATAACTTTGCGCCCTTTCATGTTCACCCAACGCGCCGCTTGAGCCGCTGCTCTAAAAGCAGGCATCGCCCGGCAATGATGCGCTCGCCGGAAATCAAAGCTGCGTGACGTGATTGGCAAGCCAGCTCAAGATCCTATCTAAAGAGGGACCCAAAGAAAGCGCACCGCCATGTCCCTGCCGATCTCACGCCGCATGCTTCTTGCCGCCGGACTGGCCAGTTGGGCCACAAAGGGGTTGGCCGCCGCCCGACCCTACGATCTGGTTGCGGAGCGGTCGCGCGTGTCCTTCATCTTCAGCTTCAACGGCGCGGCGCAAACCGGCACCGTGCCTGTGCGCACCGCAGATATTCGCGTGGATCCGGACAATCTGGCGGCCTCCAGCGCCGACGTCACCACGGATATTCGACAGGCCAAGGCTGGCCTTCTGTTTGTCAAACAGGCCTTGCTCAGCCCCTCGGTTCTGGATGCCGAAAACCACCCCATCGTGCGCTATACCACAACCCGGATCATCCTGGGCGCGCGGGGCCGTATTTCCGAAGGTGCGCAGGTCGACGGCGCCCTCACCCTGCGCGGTGTGACACGCGCCTTGCGTTTGAACGCGGAGCTCACCCGCCCGGCGGGCACCGCCGCGAATGATCTGTCTGTGTTGAACATCCGGCTCACCGGCGCGTTGAGCCGCTCGGAATTTGGTGCCGCCGGTTTTCCGAAACTCGCAGCCGACCGGGTTGATCTGGACATCCTCGCAGAAATTCGCGCGCGCGGCTGAAAACGACGCGCTTTGTCGAATAACCGATAGGTCCGAGGTTTCAATAGTCTATGGCTGGGCGGATCATGCGCCTGCTCATTTCCTTCGCCGCCCTGTTTTTATCCGTGATGCTGTTGCAGCTCTCTTCCGGCGGCGTCGGCCCCCTCGACGTTCTGTCCGGGCTGAAACTGGATTTCACCAAACAAGAGATCGGCCTGTTGGGTTCGGCGCATTTCCTGGGGTTTTTCATTGGCTGCTGGTGGGCGCCACGGCTGATGGGCAGCGTTGGACATTCGCGCGCTTTTGCCGCCTTCACCGCTGCCGGCGCCATCGGCCTGATGAGCCATATGCTGGTGGTCGACCCCTACGCTTGGGCGCTGATGCGGGTTGCTTCGGGCATGTGCGTCGCGGGCTGCTATACCGTCATCGAGGCCTGGCTTCAGGCCAAGGTCACAAATGCATCGCGCGGGCGCACCATGGGCGTTTACCGGATTGTCGACATGACCGGTTCAATGGCGGCACAGATGATGATCAGCTTTCTGGAGCCTGCGCATTTCATCTCCTACAACCTGCTCGCCATCATCTGCTGCGCAGCACTCTTTCCACTAACTTTGACAACCGTGCGGCAACCCGAAACGCCCGCCTCGCCCCGCCTGCGCCCCAGTCTTGCCCGCGACCGGTCCCCCCTTGCGGCGGCTGCCGTGCTCGTGGCGGCCTTGTCCAGCGCGTCTTTTCGGATGGTCGGACCGGTCTATGGCACCGAGGTTGGATTGACCAATGAGCAAATCGCCTATTTCCTCACGGCATTCGTCTTTGGCGGTGCGCTGGCGCAATACCCAGTGGGCTGGATCGCGGATAAATACGACCGTCGATGGGTGCTGATCTGGCTTTCGATTGCAGCCATTGCCAGTTCGGCGTTGACGATCTTTGCGGCAGGGCTCGGCACCCTTGGCATCATGCTCACCGCCGGGCTTTTTGGTCTGACCACCTTTCCGATCTATTCCGTTGCCGCCGCCCATGCCCATGATTTTGCCAGCGACGACGAACGTGTCGAGCTTTCCGCCGCGTTGATGTTCTACTTTGCCCTTGGGGCCATCGCCGCCCCTTATGCGGCTTCGCTCCTGATCGACAGCTTCGGGCCCAAAGCGCTCTTTGTGATGATGGCGGTGGGCCATATGCTGCTGGTGATCTTTGGCCTGAGCCGCATGCGCATCCGCCCGTCCCCCGTGGATCGAACCCGCTATACCTATGCGCCACGGACGTCATTTATCATCGGACGGCTTACCGGGCGCAGTCGCGCGCGCACTGACGAGTGACCAGAACGCGATCCTCCCGAGAATTCACCGTGGCCCTTGCAGCAAAGCTGCGGTAGATGAAGGCCAAATACCTGGAATACGAGAGGCACAGCCATGGCGCGCCACCTGATCACGTCGGCCATTCCCTATATCAACGGGATCAAACACCTTGGTAATCTGATTGGCAGCCAGCTGCCAGCGGATCTGTTTGCGCGCTACATGCGCGCGCGCGGTCATGAGGTCTTGTTTCTCTGTGCGACGGACGAACATGGCACACCAGCGGAATTGGCCGCGGCCAAGGCGGGTAAACAGGTCGCGGAATACTGCGCCGAGATGCATGCGGTTCAGGCGGAAATTGCACGTGGATTCAGGTTGTCTTTTGATCACTTTGGTCGGTCTTCAAGCCCACAAAACCACGCGCTGACCCAGCATTTTGCGGGGCGTCTGGACGATGCCGGTCTGATCAATGAGATCAGCGAGAAACAGGTCTATTCCCACGCTGACGGGCGATTTTTGCCGGATCGTTACATCGAAGGCACCTGCCCAAATTGCGGCTATGACAAAGCCCGGGGGGATCAGTGCGAAAACTGCACAAAACAGCTGGACCCGACCGATCTGATTGATCCGCGCTCTGCTGTCTCCGGATCGACCGATCTGGAAGTGCGCGAAACCAAGCACCTTTATCTGCGTCAATCAGAGCTCAAGGACCAGTTGGATGCCTGGATCGATTCCAAATCGGATTGGCCGGTGCTCACCACCTCGATTGCCAAAAAATGGCTGCATGACGGCGATGGCCTGCGCGATCGCGGCATCACCCGTGATCTCGATTGGGGTATTCCGGTCCGCAAAGGCACCGAAGACTGGCCAGGGATGGAAGGTAAGGTTTTCTACGTCTGGTTCGACGCACCCATCGAATACATTGCTTGCGCCGGGGAATGGGCCGCGGCGAACGGGCTGAGCGACGCGGATTGGCAAAGGTGGTGGCGTACCGACATGGGCGCGTCTGACGTGCGCTACACCCAATTCATGGGCAAAGATAATGTGCCGTTCCATACCCTCAGCTTCCCCGCCACCCTCATCGGCTCTGGCGAGCCGTGGAAGATGGTCGATCATTTGAAATCTTTCAACTATCTCAACTATGACGGCGGACAGTTCTCTACCTCACAGGGGCGTGGGATTTTCATGGATCAGGCGCTTGAGTTGCTGCCCGCAGATTACTGGCGCTGGTGGCTGCTCAGCCATGCGCCTGAAAGTAGCGATGCTGAATTCACGTGGGAGAATTTCCAATCCTCCGTGAACAAGGATCTTGCGGATGTCCTTGGCAATTTCATCAGCCGCATCACCAAGTTCTGCCGCTCGAAGTTTGGTGAGGTCGTGCCGGGCGGTGGTGCATATGGACCGGAGGAAACTGCAGTCATCGCTGATGTTGCCGAACGATGCGCGCGCTATGGGGCGTTGATGGAGGCCATGGAGGTCAGAAAATCAGCACAAGAACTGCGCGCCATCTGGGTCAGCGGCAACGAGTATCTGCAAAGCGTCGCACCCTGGACGACGTTCAAGAGCGACCCGGACAAGGCCGCGATGCAAACCCGTCTCGGACTGAATTTGGCGCATCTCTACGCTGTCCTTTCAGCGCCATTTCTGCCGGATGCAAGTGCGGCGATCCTGAAGAGCCTGCAGGTGGATGAAGCGGTTTGGCCTGAAGACATGAACGAATTTTTGTCCCAGCTGAAACCCGATCAAGCCTTTGTCGTGCCGGAGGTGCTCTTCGCAAAAGTAACCGATGAGGACCGCGAAGCTTGGCAAGCGCGCTTCTCCGGCGTGCGACAAAGCTAGCGCATCTTGACCGAGGAGCACGGAGCAACGACCGGATGCGGCTGTATCCGAACCTATTTAGCTGCGCTCAGAACTCTTCCCAACCCGCATCCAGGTCGACATCCTCGTCAATGTCCAGCGCTAAATTGCCGTGTGTAACAGCTGGCCTCGCCACTGTCGGTTTATCAGACCTCGGTGTGACCTCTGGAGACGTTTTCGATCTTGCAACGGTTTCCAAATCCAAAGTGAAACGCGCAACTGCCGATGCGAGCGCATCAGCTTCAGCTGTCAACGCATGGCTTGCGGCTGTAGTCTCTTCAAACATGGCCGCGTTTTGTTGCGTCACGTGATCCAACTCGTTCACGGCAGTATTGATTTCATTCAGGCCTGCGGACTGCTCTCGCGCTGAGGCCGCGATGGTCGAGACGCGTTTTGATATCTCCGAAACAGAGGTCACAATCGATGCAAGCGCAGTTCCGGTTTTATCCACCAGATCAACACCTTGTCCGACTTGTTCTCCCGAACTCGAAATCAAAGCGTTGATCTCGCGTGCCGCGTCCGAGGACCGTTGCGCCAGCGCCCGAACCTCCGTGGCCACCACCGCAAAACCACGGCCAGCCTCGCCGGCCCGCGCAGCTTCGACACCCGCATTCAATGCCAGGAGGTTGGTCTGGAAGGCGATATCGTCAATCACAGTAGTGATTTTTGAGATTTCCTCCGACGAGGTCTTGATCCCATCCATCGCCTGCACAGCTTGCCGGGCAATCTCCCCCCCCTTTTCAGCATTGGCCTGCGCATCTGCAGACATCGACGAGGCCTCATCCGCACCTTCGGCGGCTGAGCGCACGGAACTCGTCAATTCATCCAGCGCCGCGGCAGTTTCCTCAAGCGTCGCGGCCTGTTTTTCTGTGCGTCGGGACAGATCATCCGCCGCTGTCGTAATTTCACCGGTTTCGTTCCGAATTGACTCCGAGTTGTGCATCACCGCACTAACCGCTTCCTTCAAGGAACGCACAGCCTCATTGAAATCGTTGCGCAGTTTCTCGTACTCAGCAGGAAATACTGTGGTTATGTCGCGTGTCAGATCGCCTTCGGCAAGGGCCTTCAATCCCACGCCCAATGCTTCAACCACGCCTTTTTGTTTTTCCACTGTCTCCGCTCGTTCCTGCTCGACCTGAATGAGCGCTCGCGCCGCCTCGGTGACATCTGTGCCCAGGAAAATCGCCCGATCAATTGTGTCGTCCGGCGCCGGAACCGATGTAAAGTTACCCTCTAGAATCAGTGTTTTTTCAGAGGTTGTATCCAAAACCTCAAATCGTCCAAAAACCGGCTCGCCTTTAAGAACGCGGGTTTGCAGATCCGAGGCTGGTTCCGCACCATCTGCCATGCCCTGGAATAGTTCGGCAAAACTCCTGGACAGAATTTCCTGCTCGTCGGCATTCAGTGCCTCAAGCAAGTTGGAGTTGGTGCCGATCACCTGCCCGCGTTTGTCAAATTCTACACGAATTTGGCTATCATCGATGGATTTGAGGACCGCTGCGTTCCTGGCCGCTTCACTTTGATCTGCCCATTCGATGACTGCACCGATCATATCACCTGCGTCACTTAAGGCCGCATTGATATTGATCTCAATGAGAGCACTTCCGATCTTAACGGAATGCGATACCGGCAATGCATCGATCCCCTTTTCCCGAATGTCTTTCGTTTGCGCGCTTAACTCCCGAAAATTGGCCAAATCAGCGCCTAAAAACGCCCCGCCTGACACCTCGGACCACATTTCAGCCAAGTCTTCCGACAAACCGTTCAGCATGGTGTCACACGCCGGGTTCATGAATATCACCGACAGTTTTTCATCGACCATCATCATCGGCGCGGTCGAACCTACAAACGCAGCACTTTTGAAGGCGCTCTCGCGCTCAGCACTTTTTGCAAAGGCCAGTGCTTCGCGGAAAGTATCCAGCCGCCGCGCCATTTGCCCAACTTCATCCCCCCGTTTTGTATAGGGAATTTCCGCCTTATAGTCCTGTTTGGCAACGCCACTCATCGCCTGGGTCAACCTGACCAAAGGCCGCGACATCTGGCTGCGCAAAAAGAAACCAGCCAGCATCACAGCCACGACCATAACGCCCAGGCCTGCCGTCAGCGCCTTATTTTGCAAGACGCTCAAACGTTCCAGCTGGCTTGCCGAACTCCAACTTGTCACCACGATCCCGGAGACCGCACCCTCATCCCCGAAAACAGAGGGCTGGGCACTCATGAGACCGTTCTCAGACAGGATCGGCTGCCCCTGCTCCAGCGCCATTTGCGCCAGTTGCTGTGCTGCGTCTAGATCAAAGCTTTCGCTCCCGGTGCTGTAAACGGTCACACCATTGGCATTCATCACGAAGGCCCCAATCGCATCGGGTTTTGCGGCATCGATAACGCCGACCACGACGTCCTCAATTGCTTTTTCATTTCCAAACTTGATGGCACCGCCCATTTGCATTGCCAGCAACCCCGTCACTTCCGATGCACGCGTGCTTAGAGCCTCATACGACAGTTCAGACTTCATCTGTCTGTTCACCATCGCAACAGCTGCCACCACGGCCACAATGCAAATGACCACCATGAGGGAGCACTTCACAAATAGGCTGTTGAGTGGATTGGATTCGTTTCCCGTGCGTTTCAAAAGCGACATTGAGCAGGCCCATCATGAAGTGACTGAATTGGCGCACCCGCCCCAACACTGCGAACAGGTGATTTTCAACTGCTCTAATTACGGGTGACTCCTTTCGGAGCGCTTAACGGGCACCCTCAAAGGCAGGCTCTCCAGGTCAATCAGCACAGGAAAATTTGGGGAAAATCCCATCAGTCTTTTATTGAAAATCGAAATGATCGGTCATGAGGGTCAGTCGCAAAAATTCAAGGGGCGCATGCAGGTTGTGCAGATGACGTTTTGAGGATCTCCGCCAGCCCGTCATCTCTCCCTATTGGCTCAGAAGACAGAGACATGGGGCTGGGACCAAACAGCCTCTCGATATATCACACTATTGTCCGCGCCGATACGACCGAACGACCCATGGGCTTTGACCCTGTAGTTGGATTGAGGTCGGATTGACCGGCCTTGACCAGATGACATCGCTTGGAGCTGTCGATGAACCACTCCCTTTCCGAAACACCCTATTCGGCACTGCAACATGGGTTGACCCTCGCGCGTCTCTTCCTGCGCGCTGCGCTCATTTGCGTCGCCTCGCTGGGCGCCAGCACGGCACACCCGCAAGAGACCTGGCGTGCAGAGCTC
Source organism: uncultured Roseobacter sp. (assembly GCF_947499265.1). Taxonomy (GTDB): domain Bacteria; phylum Pseudomonadota; class Alphaproteobacteria; order Rhodobacterales; family Rhodobacteraceae; genus Roseobacter. The sequence continues at coordinate 134,972 of NZ_CANMNK010000003.1, forward strand.
GGAGGCTTCGTCGATGGGTTGGTGACGACCGGTCTTGATCAGGATGCCGTTGCCGGTGCGGTGGTGGTTATCGTCTCAAGCGAAGAGGTGGTTCTGTCGCGCGGCTACAGGCTGTCCGATGCAAGAACCGGGCGTCTCATGACCCCTGAGCAGGACGTTATCCCGCTGGCATCTATCACAAAAGTCTTCACAGCCCTGGCTATTCTCCAGCTTGTGGATACAGGGCGTATCGCGCTTGACGACCCCATCACACGATACCTTCCGGGGTTGGAGTTAAACCAGCGTTTTGGTGACATCACCATCGTCCACCTGCTGAGCCATGCTGCCGGATTGGAAGAGCGCTATTCCGGCTATTTCGCCGCGCATTCCGAGCGTGATGCCCTGTCGCGTATCGCGCAAATCTCGGCAATCCTTCCACGGCAAATCCGACCGGCCGAGGAGGCGATAACCTATTCCAATGCCAGTTATGTTTTGCTGGGAGAGATCGTGGCCCAGGTCTCGGGCCAATCCTTCGAAGACTATGTCGCCACGTCCATTTTGCGCCCGGTGGGAATTGACGCCCCCCATTTCATGCATGAGCCGTCTGGCACCAAGACGCCCAGCCCTTTTCATGTCTGGGACGCCGGGCGCTACCTGGCCATCGATCCTTCGCCTTTTCCAGCAATCCACGCCCCGTCCGGCGGACTTGCTCTGACCGCCGAGGACATGGGCCGCATCATGCAAATGTTGCTCAAGCAGGGCGCGGTTGACGACGCAACGGTTCTTTCCCCTGACACCATAGCGGATTTGCAACGGCCAGTTTGGCCGAACCGGGCAGCGTTTGCGGGGCGCACCCTTGGATATTGGACCGATACCTGGGCTGGACATACCGTCTATTATCACGGTGGCACGCATTTCGGATTTCACACCAACATGGTGCTGATCCCTACACTGGATCTGGCATTTTTTATCGCGGCGAATGGCCCCAGTGGCAGCGCGTTGATGGGCCTGCCGCGCCGGGCTTTGCGCGAGGTAATTGCGCCACAAACAAGACAGCCGTCGGCGCGGGTGGCGTGTGACGCAGATTGCCTGCATGTTTATACGGGACGTTTTATCACCACCCGACGAAACGAGACCGGTCTGGACCGATTGCGGGTTCGCAACGCCCACAAAATCGAAATCCGACCCACTGATGAGGGGATGCTTCTCGTCTCCGGGCTTGGGTATTCCCGACTGTTCCAGGCGACGGGCGAGGGTCAATTTGAGACACCAGAAGGCGATATGCGCCTCGGTTTTCGCCGTGACACCTCGGGCCGCCTGACGGGTGCACATATCAACGGCGGTATTTTCAGTTTCGACCGGTTGGCGTTCTGGCAGAGCGCAATCTCATTGCATTCGGGCCTGGCAGCGGCTCTGACCGGCTCTCTTCTATGCCTCGCGTGCGCTGTTGCCGCGCGGCGGTCAAAGCGCCGTGCGATGGGTATGTCGCTTTGGCTGGGTCTCGTGTGGCTTGGGGGTGTCATCGGCAGCGTGGCGATCTTGAACTCGGTCCTGAATGGGCGAGATCTACCGTCTCAGGCAACAGCGGGGATGGGTCTCTGGACCCTGACAGGCCTCTACGCGGCTGCCGCGATAACATCGACTTGGGCCGGAATCTGGCTCGCCAGGCCGATGGGGGCCTCGAGTTGGGTCCGGGGCGACCGTCTTCTCGTTCTGGTCGCGCTTCCGTTATTTGCTTGGGCGTTGCTCGCAGCCTGGATGTGGAACCTGCCAACCGCAGCCTTGAGGTGGTGATTGCCTCGATCAATTCGGCAGGGATCGGCACAGAAAACCATCAATACTGCGCTTCAACTGCACAGGGTTGTCAGTATGCAACATATGCCCGCCGGGCAGTTTTACCAGCCTCGCCCCGCGGATACGCTCCGCCATGAGGGCGGTACCATGATGGGTGGCGGTATTTTGCTTTCCAACGATCAAGAGCGTTGGGACGTCAATCTGAGATAGGCGTGGTCGCCCGTCATAACAGGCAGCAGCTTCCAGGGCGGCGGCGATGCGAACGCGGTCCATGCGCGCCATCTGCCGCCGCAGCTCGGTGCAGGTTTCGCGACTTTGACCAAGGCCGGACAGCCACGCCAGCCATGAGATCGGGATCGACTGGAACAGCCCCGAGGCAAGGCTTGCCGAAACCCGCCCGGAAAGGCGATCCCGCACGGTCGGAACGGTTTCGATCAAGACGAGCGCCATGACCCGATCCTGCAATCGCGCGGCCAGTTCCAGCGCGACCATACCACCAAGCGAATGCCCGATTAACACGGCGTCCTGCGGCACGAGATGGGACAGCGCGTCGGCATAGGTTTCAACGCGTGGCGGCTTGACCAATTTCGCGCGCCCATGCCCAGGCAGATCCGGTGTGACCGCGCGCGCAACTCCCGCTGTGATGGGCCCCCAAGTGTCGCCCGCCAGTCCCGCGCCATGCAACCAAACCGTATCCAATCGCGCCAGCGCCGACACCGGAGCACCTGCCGGATCTTGAGTGTCACAAACGCCCGAACTGTTGGATGGCATGATGGAATAGTCCCCTTGTCTGTTTCGGTTCTGCGGCCAGCGCCCCTAGCCCAAAAGATTGCATTCATCAGCCCAAATGTCGTCCGAATGACCGAGGTAAATGTCCGATCCGAACGGCGCGGACACAAATGCACCAGGCGATTGTTGAGATGGGGCTGGCTTCGCGATAGGCATTGATGCGAGTTCACCACGGTGGTGCAGGTTGGACCAGTCAATGATTTTTGACCCTGATAGGCTTTTGGTTGCGACGGTCACGGCCACCTTTGCCGTCGCTGTCCTTGCGTGCATGATAAGCTGGTCGCAGAGATGGAGCGCGCCCTCTCGAACGACGCTGGCGCTGTTTTTCGCGGCTTTTGCGCTCAGCGAGCTCGACACCTTGGCGGTGGCGCTGACCCATGAAATGCCACAGGTCATCCGGGATGGGGTCGAGCTCAAAAGCTTCATCGCCAATTTCTGCATAATGCCGCTGTTTCTGTTTTATGTGCGAGAGCTGACCGATTTCAGCGGACACCCTGGCAACGGCAAAGCACTTGCTTTGCATTTTGCCTTGCCCGGTGTGGTTCTTATTTTTTCTTTTGTAACCATGGCCCTGCCTGCGGCGACGCGCGACATCTGGTATTCCGACACCATGGCTGAGGCTTCTCTGCCCGGTCTGCGTCTTCTGCACTATGGCTTCACCCTCCTGACGGTCGCGCTTGTACTGCAATGGGCGGTTTATGTCATCTGGGTCGCACGAACCCAGGCAGGCCATATCGCGCGTCTAAAGCAGCATTTTGCCAGCACCGAAGGAATGGAATTGCGCTGGGTCGCAGTTCTTGCTTTTGCGATGGGCTCCTACATCCTGCAAACCATTGCCGGAGAGACCCTGATCTTATTGGGCAAGCAGGATCCTGTCGGTCCGCTGTTTGACAGCTTCCTGGTTCTGATCGTCGTTGCTGCGGTGGCCCTCTGGGGGCTGCGCCCGTCCCCTGAGCTGGATCACGCCACGAAAGCTTTGGATGAGGCGGCAGAACACCATGCGACAAAATATCAAAGAAGCGCCCTTGATATCGATCAATCGCACCGGATCGCCCAAAAGCTGTTGCGCGCGATGCAGGAGGATCACCTCTATCGAGACCCAAATCTGACACTCAGTGCGCTGTCGGCGCACGTGGGGGTGTCGCTGAACTATGTCTCTCAGACCCTCAACCAAAACCTGGGCCAATCGTTCTTCGAATTTGTAAACAGCTGGCGGGTCAAGGAAGCCATCCCGCTTGTTGAAGCGGGGGAGACAACCGTCCTGGCCATTGCCTATGAGGTAGGCTTTAACTCACGCTCGTCATTCTATTCGGCGTTCAAGCGCGTGACGGATATGACGCCGACCGCCTATAAGAATGCGAAATCAAAACCGCCTCTATTTGATGCAGAAAGATTGATTTCCAGCGACCAGAAATGACAGGTACAACCAAAGAAATCGCGATCCGACCTGACGCCGAAGCCAACCGGCCAAAGGTGCGCGCCATCCACGACGCGGCCCCGCGGGACGAGTTGTCGCTTAGTGCCCGGATGGTGGCGTTCCGGATCACCGAGCAGTGCGAAAGAAAGTCAACCGGCAACGCGTCGCTTGCGACCAGCGGCCTCGTTCTGAGAAAAAGCGGCGCGTATTTGCAAAAAGCAGGCCTGGATCCCAGCGGGTCCACATCACAGGAAACATCTCATGCCTCAATCAATGATCGCAAATATCGTCGCAAGGGTCGGTCTCTTTGTTCTTCTGTTCTGGCCGTTTCCAGGCGCAGCGGTCGCCGACACGATGTTGGACCGCGAACAGTTCACCGGTGACATCGGTGAAAGACAGTCGAGCTTCCTCGCGCTCGATCTTACCTCCGGTGCACGGTGCGTTCTTGCAGGAAGCGACCTTGAGACCCGCCATGCGCCCTGGTCCACCTTCAAGATCCCCAATACCTTGATCGCGCTGGAAACCGGTGTCGCGGAAAGCATCGAATCCTGGCGCGACTGGGACCCGAAGCTACGTCCTGCGGCGCATTATTGGCCGGACGCCTGGCGACAGGGTCAAACGCTGCAATCCGCGTTTCGGCGGTCGGCGGCATGGTATTTCCAAGATATTGCTGTCGAGGTCGGAGCGCCGCGCTATCGCGATTTGCTGTCGGATTGGGGGTACGGCAACGCTGATGTGCCGACTGGCTCGGACACGTTCTGGCTTGGTGGGCCGCTGGCCCTTTCCGTCACCGAACATGTTCACTTTTTGGAGCGTCTCCTGACCGGCGCCCTTGGCGTCGACGATGTCCATCTTGAAGCCCTGACCCGGGTGGCAGCGGCGGGAAACCTCGGCGCGCTCAAGCTTTGTGGAAAAACGGGGTCCGGTCCCGTGCAGGCCGGTCAGTTTTCAGGCTCGTTTGAGGGATGGTATGCCGGATGGCTTGGGCAGGATGGCAAGGTTGCCGTTGTCTTCGCGCATCATGCGCAGGGCGCGCATTTCTCGTCCATTCGATCTTTCCGACAGGATTTCGCTGAGGTTCTCCTTAAAGCTTGTGGCTACAGGTAGACCTCGGCTGTTCCGGTTCTCCTGATTGAAAGTCCATCTATTCCGGCACGCATGGGAAACCGATTTGGTATCTTGAGACCTGACTTTTGATTGCCTATTGCACATCGATGGTGATCTGAAAACTCAATACCCGTTCAAGTCGCGGGATCCATCAGTTTGACCCGATGCGAACCTCGGTTTTGCCACAGCCTCCGTTTGGAAACTTGTTGCTCAGAACCCGGGCGACTATTTACCGGTGCGGTCCGCGCCACGGCCCTAACGGTGTTTCAGCCAGCCGGGTTGCTTTGGTGCCAGGAGCCGTTTCCAGCCGTTTTCTCGCTTTCAGTTCAAAAACGGTTTCCCAATCAGTTTGATAGCCAACGAGACCGACAAGCTCAGCGCGCCACACATCATAAGGATCCGATTTATGCACATGGGGGCTTCACCTCCTTGCAAAAATCATACAAGAACGACCCAGATGCAACGCATCGAAAATCAATCATTTTTGAGTACCCAGCTGGTTGCAAGGCGCTCACTCTTTTCTTGGGGGTGGCCAAATGGGGCGCATATCTACAACTACGACATCGGGAATTCTGGTCGGGGACCAGCGCAGGGATCAGGTGCTGCTGTTGCAGGATCTGGACAGGGATGGCATTGCAAGCGGGCCCGGTGAGACAACCGTCTTTTTCGACGGCAGCAACGCCAGCGATCTGGCGACACCGACGAATAACGTCTTCACCGTACATCAGGCAGACGACAAATCAGTCTACATCGGTGACGGGACCAGTGACGCCGTCTACCGGCTGATCGATAACAACCGCGACGGCGACGCTCAGGATGAAGGCGAAGCTGCGGTGTGGTTTTCCGCTGAGAACGCAGGTGGGCTGTCGACCATCACGCCCAATGGCATCGCCGAAGGCGCTGATGGCGCGATTTACGTGGCCAACGCGGGCACGTCCTCGACCCCGCAGGATGCGATTTACCGCACTGTTGACCTGAATGGCGACGGCGACGCAAATGACGCAGGCGAAGCGACGGTCTGGCTCGATGTGCAGACGATCATCGACACAGCGGTGCCTTTTGATCTCAGCTTTGACGGGAATGTGGCCTATCTGAATGACCTCACCGGCGCGGCCACGGATGTGATCTACCGGATTGAGGATCTCGACGGTGACGGCACCATCCAGACGGATGAGGTGACCAATTTCATCTCGGATGACATGAACTTCGGCGCGCCAGTGGACATCTCCTCCGCTGTCTCTTTGGACGGCGCGCTCTACACCCTGACATGGTTCCCAGACAATGACGAGGTTCTGAAAATCTACCGCCTGAAGGACCTCGATGGCTCCGGCCAGATCGACACTGTGTCCGAAGCGGTGGAGGTCTGGAACGCCAATGCCATGCCAGAGGGTATCCCCGCAGAGATCGGCTTTTCTCTGGCCACCGATGACGCGGGCGGGCTGGTCCTGACGGCCAACAGCTTTGGCGGCGACGGCAATGTGGTCAAATTGACCAATCTCAACGGTGACGGAGATTTCTTTGATGCGGGCGAGACGGTCATTTTCGGCTCGGATCAATACGACGATCAACTGATCCGCCCCCGTTCGGTGGAAACCTACGAAGGCGAGGGACAGATCGTGGCCAGCACCGTTGGCGCGGGCAACCATTTCTCTGTCTTTCTGCGGGACGGCGTCCTCTACAGCGCTGGCGAGAATGTCGTAAGCCAACTCGGCAACGGCAGCATCGGGTTCGACGTCAAAGCCCCGCTTGCGGTGGAACTGCCCGAAGGGTTTGAGGGCACGATCAAATCTGTTGCTGCAGGCATGTTGCACACAACCTTCCTGACCGATGACGGGGATGTCTACGCCTTTGGCTTCAATAACCGCGGGCCGCTCGGCCTGGGCGACGAAGACAGCCGCCAAGCTGCGACCAAGATCGACGCATTGGATGATGTGGAGATCATCGGCATCGAGAACGGCAACGGGGTGTCTTATGCAGTGGCCGCCGATGGTACGCTTTATGCCTGGGGCAGCAATACCAACGGCCAGCTTGGCACGGGCGATCAGGACGAACGGCTGGTGCCGACGGCTGTAACGGCGCTCGCGGATGAGACGGTGCTGGTGGCCACGTCCGGCACCTCCCATACGCTGGCGCTGACCGACGATGGCAAGGTCTATGCCTTCGGCAGCAACACCGACAATCAGGTGAACGACAGCGAGGATCGCCGCGTCATTGATCCGGTGCTGGTCGAAGGTCTGCCCGAGGACATCGTGGCGGTGACGGCGGACGGCAAAACCTCCTTTGCCGTGACATCGGACGGGCGTGTCTTCGGCTGGGGTCAAAGCGACGAGGGTCAACTGCTGCAAGGCACCGACAACGGCGATGGTACCTTCACAGCCGATCCAGCAGATGTCGCCACTCCGGTAGAGCTGACCGGCTTGCCCGAGGGGGTGATCGACGTCAAAGGCGGCGCTCGCTGGGCCGTGGCCTTGACCCAGGACGGCGATGTCTATGCCTGGGGACCGAATGACGAGGGACCCACCGGCGGGCTTGACGGCGATCCGGCAACCGAAAGCGACGTCAGCTTCCTGCCCACCAAGATCGCCGAGTTGGACGACATCAACATCGTTGAAATCCAGACCGGGCCAAATTCGATCATCGCGGTCAGTGACACCGGTGCGATCTTCACCTGGGGCTCCAACTCAGACGGGCGTCTGGGCTATGCCTCCGACGGATCGGTCTACGCCCCGCAAGAGGTGGATTTCGACGCGGACCCGGCTCCTTTCCTGAAAAGCGCCGTACCTTCGGACAACGGGCGTGATGTGGAAAACGGCGCGGTACTCACCCTCACGTTTACCGAAGAGGTCATGCCAGGCGATGGCTTGATCACGCTGGTCAATCGCGACACCGGTGAACGGGCGGAAATCGACGTCACGGACATACGTCTTGTCACCTTTGACGGTGACACGGTGACGATCACGCCCCCCTCTCATCTCAACGTCGATACGCGCTACGCGGTGGAAATCGAGGACAGCGCCTTTGTCGATGCGGAAGGCAAGGCGTTTGAAGGGATCCAGGAGGGCGACACCTCAACCTTCAACTTCACAACGTCCAAGGACGCGACACCATCCGAGGATGGCTATCGCGGCGGCACCCGCAACGACCTGCTGCGCGGTGGCGCCGATGACGACCAGATGGACGGGCGTAGAGGGGATGACCTGATCTCCGGCGGCGAGGGCCATGACAACATCAAAGGCGGGTCCGGCAATGACACTCTGCGCGGCGATGCGGGCATGGATAGCCTCTTTGGCGGTTTGGGGAATGATACGCTTGTTGGTGGCGCGGATAATGACCAGCTCTTTGGCGGGCAGTCAGACGATGTGCTTGCGGGAGGCGAAGGCGATGATCGATTGAGTGGCGGTATGGGCAACGATCTGCTGGATGGCGGTGCCGGGAATGACCTCATGAAAGGCGGGTCCGGTATCGACACATTCGTTTTCAATGGTGGAATGGATGTGATCCAGGATTTCGACGTCGGATTTGTCGGGCAGGTTTTGGTCCGCCCCTCTGATCAGATTGTCATTGATATCGATGGTACGGAGAGCTTTGAGGATCTGCTCGGTATCGCCAGCGAGTCAGATCAATCTCTAATTTTCGCGTTCAGCGACGACAACAGCCTGGCGTTGCATGGCATACAACTGGCGGAAATTGAGGCCGACATGTTCAGCTTCGTCTAAGAACACCGGTGGGAGCCGTGCGCGGCTCCCACCCCATATCGCTCTCGCGCACAAAGGCCCTTGCTTTTTCTGATTATTTTTGTCAGATAATAACTGCCCAGCCCTCCCACCTCATTGGACCAGCCCGGTGATCACTTTGTGAGCACCCGTGCGGGGTGTTCGATTGTCGGCATCGCACGCATATGATTGGCCGATGCGATTGCCGTCAGCAAGACGCAGGAGGGCTCCACTGTGACAAATCCCCCAACGCGCGATGATTGCCACCGCAATCCCGCAGCCAAAGAAAACCTTGTCGAGAACGCCGGGCTGAGCACCTCTGACATTGCCTGTCTTAAAATCTTGCGGTTCTTCATAAGCACCTTTGCGGCGCCAAGGTCGCAGAACTGGATGCGCGGATACCAACACGCGGAGGTCACGTTTGGTCCCACCGATGGACCCATCATTGCGAGCCGCCTGATGGCGGTATTGCAGGCGGTCCGGCTGAGCCGCCGGTCAATCTTTACCTTCAGCAATCCCGACTGCCCCGGTTGCGCGCGCATACTGACGGAACACGAACGCCGATTGGTCTGTGCGATCAGCGTCTATCGATGCGGACGTCCTCGCCCTGCCGGTTTACAACTGATGATGCTTTGCGAAGGCAATCCAACGGATGCCATTCTGCAGAAGCTGGACGATCTGGTATTGGCTCTGAACGCCGCACCGCAAATCGAGAGCGCGGATCAGGCCGGATCGGTAGCATTCTGATATGACCGAGACGCTGGTGAACCTTCTTGCGCTGGATCACATGTCGCGGCGCTACGGCTGCGGGCTAAACCCTGCGCTGCGCACCGCGGTAGAGCGGGATCTGCTGTTTCGGGCGAAGGCGGCTTCTCCTCCCTCATCGCCGCTGCCTCCGAATGCACCTCTGCCGGAGCGCGTGGTCCGATTGCCGCAAAACGAGAGCCCGCGTCACCGAAGGAAGGAGCAGTGACTTTTTCGACAAACGCGGGGCGGAGGCGACAGGCGGTGCGCCTCCTCTTCGAGCATTGGAAGATGCATTGCTCAGCCAGCAAGATCAGGATCAGGCCGGTGAGGTTACGGGCAATGGCAATCATCGTTGCAACTGGTCTTCAAGGACAAGGTGCCACCGCTGAGGTGCTGACGATACCAGGGCCGGAAGGCGCCCTGTCTGGGGCGTATCTCGCGGCTGAGGACGCACAACATCTGGTCGTGCTTGTCCCCGGTTCAGGACCGATTGACCGCGATGGCAATGGCCCCCAGGTCGGCCTGCATTCCGATAGCTACCGCTTGCTGGCCGAAGCTCTGGCCGCGTCGGGCGTCGCGTCAATCCGGATCGACAAACGGGGCTTTTTCGGGAGCGCGGCAGCCATCGGTGATCCCAACGACGTTACCATCGCCGCCTACGCCCAAGATGTCCGGGATTGGGTCACCAAAGCCTCGGAAAAAGCCACCTGCGTCTGGCTTGCAGGCCATTCTGAGGGAGGTCTTGTTTCATTGATCGCCGCGATGCAGCCGCAAGCAGAGCTTTGCGGCGTGATCCTGCTGGCCACAGCCGGGCGCCCGATTGGACAGCTGATGCGCGAGCAAATCCGCGCCAACCCTGCCAACGCGCCCTTCATCGCTGAGTTGGAGGCAATCATAGACGATCTAGAAACCGGGAAAACCCGGCCCATGGACGGTATTTCAAGTCAACTGCAGCCGATGTTCCAACCGGGCCTGCAGCGCTACATGATCGATCTTTTCGCCTACAACCCTATCGATGCGGCCAAGGTGTTGACCGTGCCGACGCTGGTTGTGCAGGGCGGCGCGGACATACAGGTCGGCGTCCAGGATGCGGAACTGCTGGATCAGACCATGCCGCGATCGGCGATGACGCTGATCGCAGATATGACCCATATGTTGAAAGCGGACATCCCCGGACAACCCTTCGCAACCTATACTGACCCGCACCTGCCGCTGCACCCCGCACTTCTCCCGGCGATCATGCAGTTCATTGCCGCGCACACACCAGCGAACAACTAGCTGCGCCCCTTTATCCCGACGGAATGGCTGCGGCGCGCGCCCGCGGGGGGCGGCGGGAAAGGGGCGGCCCTTTGCACGATCCGCAGCGCCGCGTTGTCGAGCGTGGAGGAGCCCGAACTGCGGGCGACCTCTGCGGTCGCCAACCCTCCGTCTGCAGCGATGGTGAAGGCGATTACCGCCGTACCGCGCGCGCTCAGATCAGGGCGGCGCTGGCGGGCGATGTAGCGCATCACAACGCCGGGGTAATTGGTTGCCTCTGCGTTGCCGGTCGTCTGTTCTTGAGCCGTGGACCGGCCTTGCGTTTTCGCCCGCGCCGCAACTTGGCCGACGGCAGTGCCCTGCACGGCATCTTGGGGCCCCTCACCCACCTTCTTTTCCGGGGCAGCGGTGGCGCGTGGCAGCTCCTGCGGTTTCGACACCTGCGCCGCGCGATGGTTTTCCGGGCGCGCTCTCGGGCGCAGCGAGGTGTCGAGGCTCGTGGTGATCTGCGATGGCGCGCGCGCAGCGACGGCGCCCTTTACCGTTTGCGCGCGCAGCGTGTCGCGTGCGGGTATCTTGGTCAGGCTCCGAGACGGGTTCGAGCGAGTTTCGACGGTCGGATCGGCTGTTGCAGTTGGCTGTACGTCAGGGCGATTGGAACGCTGCACCGGACTGTCCGGGCGGATCACTTCTTGCGATGACAAAGGTTGCTGGGTTCCCGCAACCATATCGGCAAAGCTTGTGCCCAATCTGGCCGATACGGCCCCTGCCCCGGCCTGGGTCATCGGGGTCTCGGGCGGATCCCATGGTTGCAGGATCACCACGTGCAAGGCGGCCGCGCCGATCAAAGCCGTGGATTTGACCAGGGAAAGCCGCAGGGTCATGGCAGGGCCCGCTCGGTCACGATCATCACTTTGCCAGCGCCAAGGGCCTTCAGCTCGGCTGCGACCGCGATGAGCTTTTCAGCCGCAAGCGCCCGGTCCGGTACCAGCCGCAGTTGCGTCCGCGCGGCCTCCGGCAGACCGTCGTAGAATGCGGCAAGGCTGCTGACGGCTTTGCCCGCAAATTGCATTTGTCCATCCGGCTGCAGGATCAATGCAACAGGTGGGGCGCGGCCTTCCAGTGCCGCCGTCTGAACCAGCTTCAGGTGACCGTCGACGGGCGCCACAAGCGTGCCCGCCACCATGAAGAATACCAGCATTAGAAAGACGATGTTGATCAGAGCAATCGTCGGTTCGCGCTTCTGGACCTGCCTCGGCATCCGTCAGCGGCCCAGAACGGTCAGGGTGATGTCGGGCAAGCGGCGCAGCGCAACCAACGCATCCGTCAACCGCTGGGCATCCACCGCTCCGCGCAGGCTGAGCAACACCACGGTACCAGATGGCACATCCGCCAGCGGGCTGTCTTGCAGCGCATCCAGTGCCTGCGGCGTGCCGTTCACGGTCATCCGATCCGCTGACAACTGGAGGAAAAACGGCGACGCGGGCTGAGGCGCGCGCCCGGCAGACTGTGCGGCGGCAATCTCGACCTCGGCATATCGCGAGAAGGTCGAGGAGAGCATGAAGAACAGCAGCAGCAGAAAGATCACATCAATAAGCGAGGTCATGGAGAGGCGCCGCCGTGCGCGCGGCACCCTAAGCACGGACCGCTCCCGATATGGCGGCCAGGGGCTGCGCGTCGGGCCTTGCGCCTGTGGCCCAAAGTGTCTGGATCACCCGGTCGGCCAATAGGCGTTCGCCCGCCATACGCCCGTCGAACCAACTGAGCGCCAGGGCCGCGGGCATGGCGACGCTCAGCCCTGCCGCTGTGGTCAGAAGGGCCACCCAGATCCCGCCGGCCAGAACAGATGGATCGACCTGCGCGCCGGCATCCTGCAGCGCCTGAAACGCATCGATCATGCCCAAAACAGTGCCGAAGAGACCAAGCAGCGGTGCCAACTGTGCAACGGTATCAAGCCAGCGGAAACCGTTTTCCAGTCGGGCAAATGCGCTCTCGGCTTCGGCGGTCAAGCGATCCGGGGTCTGTCCTGTGTCAAGCGCATGTTGAAAGAGCGGCGCGAGGTAGCTGTGTGATCCGGCCAGAGCAAGGCGCGCCGCGTCCTGGTCACCCGCGTCCCAGGCCACCATGGCGGCAGAAAGCTGGCGGTGCCGCCCGACCCCGGCGCTGGCAAACTGCCAGAGTTTGTAAAAGATCACGGTGACCGTGAGCACGGAGATGATCAGAAGGATCAGAACCACCGGCCCGCCGGTCTCAACAAGATCACGCACTGGCGCGATCCACCCTGAGAGCGCGTATGTCACTGAAGAACCTCAATATTCGTGCGTGTCGAGGCCTTCAACGCCCCCTCGCAGGCCGCCGGTGTCAGCGTCTCGCCCACACATTGCTCGGTTCCGTTGAACAGTACCCGGCCCAGCTTGTCACAGGCCAATCCGTCCACCGCGAATTGCCGCACGCGCTGCCGCCCGGCTGGCAGGGCCCCAAAACTGAAGAGGGTCAGGCGATCAACCTGCCCGTCGGTGGTGAAGAGGACCGTCTCCAGCACCAGATCCTCAATAGGATCGGGCAGCTCATTCTGCACCACAAAGGTCAAATTACAGCTCTGCTGATCCGTCGCGGCGGCGTTGAGCTCGATCTGTATCTGCTCAGTAGTCGGCGCCTCTTGCGCATGGCCGTTGAGGGGCAAAAGAGCTGCCAGAATGGGAAATATAGATCGACGCATGGGCATCCCCGGTGTGTTTTCAACAAAGTTGGAAAGACCCTGGCGGTGCCGCGTGGCAGTTGCTGGAGTATGATTTATCTTACCCGTTTCAGGCCGCGCTATCAAATGCGGCCTGACTCAGACGATATGCTGGATCGTGGAGAACCCTTCGAAGGTGGGCGATCCCTCGTGCAGTTTCGCGGTTGATCCAGCGTTCTTATGCGCCTCCCGGAAGGCAGTGCTGCGGGTCCAGCCGCGAAAGGCATCTTCGGAGGCCCAGACCGTGTGCGAGGCGTAGAGGATGGTGCCCTCCACCTCCGGCCCCTTGAGCATGTGAAATTCCACAAAGCCCTCCATATCCTTGAGATGGCTGTCCCGCCCCAGCCAGAGCGCCTCAAACGCCTCGGCATTCTCGGGACGCACGGTAAACCTGTTCATTGCGATATACATATCCGGTCTCCATTGGGTCGCTTTGCTATGACATGGCGTCCGCGACGAAGCGATCAAGTCTCAGAAGGTTGCAGCGAGGCTCAGAATGAAATTGCGTCCTGTTGCATTGCGGGTCGACAGGCGCGGCTCGTAGAGCTTGTCAAAGACGTTCTCGATGCCAAACCGAATTTCAGTGCCCTCCAACAGGCCACGCTGCGGCACATAGGTGGCGCGCAGATTGCTCACACCAAAACCAGGTGCGATATCCGTGCCCTCGTCATAGCGGCGCTGGGTGACCAACTCGTAGCTGAGGTCCAGCATATCGCCAAACCGCTGCCCGATCGTAACCCGAAGCGCATCCGCCGGGTTGAACCGATAGTCCTGCACGGTGCCGTTCAGAAGCGTCTCCTCCCCCTCGGAGATATGCGCATTGAGATCGACGTAGAACCCGCTCTGACGGGCGTAGGAGGCTTCCAGTTCAAAGCCATCCCGATCAACCTGATCCACCGAGGCGAGCGGATTGCCCATGGCGCGAATGGTGGTGACGCTGTCAGAAACTTGTGTGTAGTAATTCAGCTTCAGCGCCAGCGTGTCACCGGCATCGAAGACATCCAGACCCTCATAGGCCACGCCGACCTCGTAGGTTGTGGCCCTTTCAGACTGCAGGATCAGATCGCTTTCGATATCGTCCACAATCGGCAGGTTGACCGTATAGGCCGCCGAGCCAAAGACCGAAATCCCATTGTCGAAGGCGTATCTGAGCGACAGCCCGCCCATCAGCGCATCGTCCCCGAACTCCGCCGCGCCGTTGATCGGATCTTCGGTGATGTTCTGGGTTTCAAAGCGCAGGGCGGGCATGATCGTCCAGGCCTCGCCGATCCGCATCTCGTCGACCAGATAAACTGCAAAGACCTCCTTCTCGCCACCCGGGGCCGCCCCGGCAGAGGCATCCTGACGCTCCCGCAGGATGTATTCAGCGCCCGCCCGCAGCTCATGTTGCACAGTGCCGGTGTCAAAGAACGCGGTGTTCCTCAGGCGCAGGGTTGTTGTCTGGTATCGATTGTCGGCATCCAGCAGATTGAGACTGAACACAGGCAGAGTGCGGTCGATTGCTTCGCTTTCGACAATCTCATCCGAATAGGTGAGCTCGACATCAAGATTGATAAGATCGTTGCCAACCGGGTTATAATTATACCGCAGGCTGGCGACCTCATTCTCGATAAAACGGTCGACGTTGCCGAAGTTGGCCAGACCAAAGGTATCATAGGGGACGTCGAACTGCTCTTGTTCGGTGTTGGAGTAGCTGAAGGTCAGCGCATGCGCCTCTCCGTCGCCAAATGTGTAGCGGCCCTTAAACAGGTACGAGGGATCATCCAGATCCCCGGCCGCCGGATTGATATCGTCGCCATCGCCATCGGTGCGGACGTCCAGCGTACGCCGGGTGTAATTGAAAAGCAGTTCAAGGTTTTCGTCGGGCTGCCAGCCGAGGATGGTGGAGCTGGTGAGGCCATCGCCGTTCGAGGAGAATTCGAAGGTTTGCCGCCCGCCGAAATCCAGCCGATCCCCAAGGATGTCCGAGGCATTGATCGTCTCCAATCGGACAACACCGCCGAAAACACCCGAGCCATACTCGAATGATCCAATGGTCCCGCGGATGACCTCGACCTCGCGGAAGAGGAAAGGGTCGGTGTAAAGCTGTGTGCCGATGCGGTAAAGCTCTTCGCTGCCTTTCGTCGCCCCATCCACCTGAATGAGCACCTTCTGGTCAGTGCCAAAGGTGCCGTTGGCGCCGTAGCCACGAATATTGATGCCCGACCCCGCCGCTGTCGCGCCGTTGACAAGTGTCACGCCGGGCACGGAATCGATCAATTCCGCGACGGTGCCAGCCTGCCGATCCTTGATTTCGGTCTCGTCAATTGTGGTCGTTGGAATGGCAGTGTCGGTTGCCACGTCGCGCTTGCTTTCACCAAGCACGATTGTTCCGAGATATGTGTCGTCTCCGGCGGCCTCCTCTGATTGTGACAAGGCACAGACGGGGGCTGCGATAAGTATTGCAGTCGTGGCCCGCAGCAGGCTGCGCGCAGAAAAAAATGGCATGGAATATCCCTCACAAGCTGGCTGATATCCGAGCTTGCAAAAGGCTGGCCGCGGTGAATTCGGAGTGTTTTGGGCAAGTACGTCACCTGCCTCTTGCAGTATTATCTTAAACTTACTAAAAGTGTCAAGAATACCAGCGAATGCCGCGAGCCAGGTGCAACAACCACCCAGCCAGTTCTGATCTCCCTGACAAGAATTGGTGCGCCGTAATGACCAACCTGACCCCCGATGACATCCGAGCCGCCCGTGCCGCAGACAGCAAGATCCGCGCCCGCGATCTGGCCGACAAGCTGCATATAACCGAAGCACAGCTGGTTGCAGCCCACGTCGGGCGTGGCGCAACCGCCGTTGTCGCCCACCCCGACCAGATCATGCATGCCGCCGCGACCTTTGGCGAGACAATGGCGCTCACACGCAACAACTCCTGCGTGCATGAAAAAATCGGTGTCTACGACAATTATCACCCGGGCGCCCATGCTGCGATGGTACTTACCGAAGAGATCGACCTGCGGATTTTCCCAAGCCACTGGCGTCATGCCTATCTGGTTGAGACCGAAACCGAAGCGGGCCTGCGCCGCAGCATGCAGGTCTTTGACGCGGCAGGAGACGCGGTGCACAAGGTTTTCCTGCGGGAAGAAACCGCATCCCTTGCATGGGCGGAGGCAAAGGCGCAGATCGCCCTGCCCGATCAGGAAACCGCGTTGACCGTCGCGGCCCGTCAGCCAGCGGAAGCGGCGAAATCCGACCCCGGCAAGCTGGACATTCTGCGCAAGGAATGGGTGCGGATGACCGACACCCATCAGTTTCTGCGGCTGACTTCCAAGCTGAAGATGAACCGTCTCGGCGCGTACCGGATTGCAGGTGCGCCCTTCGTGCGGGCGCTGCCGCCACAGGCGGTCAATATGATGCTGGAAGCGGTGCGCGACCGGCAGATCGAAATCATGCTCTTTGTCGGCAACCGTGGCTGTATCCAGATCCACACCGGCCCGCTCCATACACTCAAACCCATGGGCCCCTGGCAAAACGTGATGGACAAGCGCTTTAACCTGCATCTGCGTGAGGATCACATCGCCGAGGTCTGGGCGGTGGAAAAACCCACACAACGTGGCCCTGCGGTCTCCGTCGAAGCGTTCGATGCCCAAGGCATGCTGATCTTTCAGATCTTCGGGCTTGGCAAAGAGGGCCGCGACAGCCGCCCGGCCTGGCGCGAAATCGTCGAGGATCTGCCCTCCCTGGAAGTGGAGGCCGCGCAATGAGGTTCAAAAACATGTGCAAAGGTCGCCTGCTGACGAGTGATCGGATCGGCCTGCTGGTAACCCTGATCCTGCTGGCGCTGGGACTTGCCACGTCGAACACACGCGCGGACAACCCGGCCACCCGCGTCGTCGCCCTGGGCGGGTCGGTGACAGAGATCGTCTTTGCGCTGGGGGAAGATCACCGCCTTGTCGCGCGGGACACTACGTCGAGCTTTCCCGAGGCCGCGTTGGCGCTGCCCGATGTGGGCTACATCCGCGCCCTGTCTCCGGAAGGCGTGCTGAGCGCGCGCCCCGATCTCATCATTTCCGAGGAAGGCGCCGGCCCGCCGGATGCGCTTGATCTGCTCAAATCCGCGCAGGTTCCCTTTGTCGAAATGCCACAGGCCCGCACCGCAGAGCAGATTGCGCAGAAGATCGAAGCCGTGGGGGCGGCGCTGGGGGTTCCCGGCAAAGCGGCCACGCTTGCAACAGAGGTTTCGACGGAATTGCAGGCAACGGCTGCCGACATCGCCGCCTCCGATCAACCGCGCCCGCGGGTGTTGTTCCTGCTCAGCACCCAAGGCGGGCGGCTCATGGCCTCGGGCACGGACACCGCGGCAGATGCGATCATCCGGCTGGCGGGCGGAGACAACGCCATCAGCACCTTCGAAGGCTATAAATCCGTCACCGCCGAGGCGATTGCAACCGCCGCGCCGGATGTGATCTTGATGATGGACCGTGCGGGCGATCACGCCAGCAGCGATGCGGAGCTCTTTGAGATGCCCGCGCTGCGCACGACACCGGCGGCGCAGGACAAGGCCGTGGTGCGCATGGATGGCCTCTTGCTGCTCGGCTTTGGCCCGCGCACCGCGCAAGCCGTCCGCACCCTTCATAGCGCGCTCGACGCGGCGGGCTGAGGCAGTGGCGCTCGCCGATCAAAGCTTATCGGTGAGCGTGGACCGTCGCCAACGCGCGCGTCAGCTGCACGGCGTTCTGGCAATGGGTCTGATCGTGGTCTGTGTCACCAGCCTCGCGGTGGGGGCGTCCGGCACATCGCTGTGGCAGGCGCTCTGGGGCCTCGCGATGGGTCAGGGCACATCGGCAACCGACGCGGTGATCCTCTGGGACATCCGCGCGCCGCGCACTTTGCTGGGCGCATGCGTCGGCGCCGCCCTGGCGGTGTCCGGTGCCGTCATGCAGGGCCTCTTTCGCAATCCGCTGGCCGACCCGGGGCTTTTGGGTGTCAGCGCAGGCGCAGGGCTCGGTGCGCTGCTCGCCATCGTTGTGGGGACCGCCCTGCCCCTTGGCATTGCGGCTTTTCTCGGAGATGCATTGCTGCCGGTTATGGCCTTTGTCGGCGCGTGGGCATCGATGATGCTGCTCTATGCCGTGGCCACGCGGTCCGGGCGGACGTCGGTGGCGACCATGCTGCTGGCGGGGATCGCCCTTGCCGCCCTCACCGGCGCGCTCTCCGGACTGCTGATCTTCCACGCGGATGATATGCAACTGCGTGAGCTTACCTTCTGGCAGCTCGGATCACTCTCAGGCAGCACTTGGGCCAAGGTCGCAATTGCGGGGCCCGTCATCCTGCTGGCTACGCTGATCGCCACCACCCTCGCCCGGGGTCTGAACGGTCTCGCACTTGGCGAAGCCTCGGCCCACCACATCGGGATCAACGTGCAGCGCACCAAGAATACGGCCATTCTTGCGGTCAGCGCAGCCACCGGGGCTGCTGTTGCGGTTTCGGGCGGCATCGGGTTTGTCGGGATCGTCGTGCCGCATCTGTTGCGGCTGGCCACGGGTCCCGATCATCACGGGTTGCTGATCAACTCCGCGCTGCTAGGCGCAAGCCTGCTGTTGCTTGCCGATATCATATCACGCTTTGTCGTTGCCCCTGCGGAATTGCCGATTGGCATCGTCACCGCCGTGCTCGGCGCACCATTCTTTTTGTGGATCCTCCTGCGGCGCCGCAATGTGGTGGACTTGTAAGATGATCAGCGCGCGGAACGTCACCCTGAGATACGGGCGCAAAACCATTCTGGAGAACCTGAACTTCAGCGCGCAACCCGGCGTGCTGACCGCGATTGTCGGGCCCAACGGCTCCGGCAAAACCAGCCTGCTCAAAACCCTGACCGGCGAGACCCCTTGTGACGGCGAGATCACCCTGGCAGGCCACGACATCGCGACAACACCGGCGTGGCAACTGGCCAGCATCCGCGCCGTCCTGCCGCAATCGACGCCCATGTCGTTTCCTTTCCAAGCCATCGAAGTGGTGCGGCTTGGCCTCGGTCAAGGGGTATCGGCGGATGCGCATCTGCCAGACCGCGCCCTAGCGCGGGTCGGCCTCGCCGGCTACGCACAGCGCTTTTACCAGGAACTGTCGGGCGGCGAGCAACAGCGCGTCCAGCTGGCGCGGGTGCTCTGCCAGGTCTGGGATCCGGTGATAGATGCGCAGCCGCGCTGGATGCTGCTCGATGAGCCGGTCTCAAGCCTGGACATCGGTCATCAGCTTGAGGTCATGCGCATCGCCCGGGACTACGCAGATGCGGGTGGCGGTGTCGTCGCGGTAATGCACGATCTCAACCTCTCCGCCATGTTCGCCGATCAAATCGTCTTGATGAAATCCGGCCGTATCATCGCGGACGGCCGGACCGATCTTGTGATGACGGATGCGCATCTGTCGGAGGCCTATAATTGCGCGGTCCGCACCCGAACGCCGCCGCCATCTTCGGACTGGTATCTTCTGCCGCAAGCAGCAACGCAGGCCGATGCAGGGTGACCCTTCTGGTGCCGCGACTCTCGGACAGTCGCTAACGCAGGTCCAAAAACCTGTCAGCTCACCAAAGCCGCTCCCCAACTGTTTTCTGACAGCCAATGTGTGAATGTCACTTGACGGTGGAGACCTTCTGTCGGACTGTCCCTGAGATGGTTCCCGGCTGCGAAATGCACAACCGGGATGAAAAGGGAATACGGTGAGGACGCGCCACCTGGCACCAAATCCGTGACTGCCCCCGCAACTGTGAGCGGCGAGCGACCCCGATGATCACCACTGAACGCCACCGCGTTCGGGAAGGATCGGGCAAGCCCGGACCCGCGAGTCAGGAGACCTGCCATCATCGATGCAACTTCAACCCGGGCGGGGCGTCCGGACAGGAGGCCATGATGGTTTTACGGGTCAACCCGTCAAGAGTGACATGCCTGCTGCACGCCCTGCATCTTCGCGGAGGGCGACATGGGACAACCAACTCACAGAATTACAATATGCACATCGTGTCGACATGAGGGCAGCGCGTGCCGTCCCGGCTATGAGCTGATCGCCAGGCTGCGTGCCGCGATTGCAGCGGCGGGCGATACGGTTACGGAGGATTTCGAAATCTCCGGCGTGGCCTGCATGGCGGGCTGCGCACGGCCCTGCACCGTCGCCTATCACGGCTCGCGCAAAGCGACCTATCTCTTTGGCGATATCGAACCCGACGCGGACATCAACGATCTCGTGGCATTCGCCCGGCAATACGCGCTGCTGGAGGACGGCTGGTGTTCTTCGGTGGATCGTCCCGGAAAGCTGCGCAAGACAACACTGGCACGCGTACCGGCAGCGATCATCGCGCTGGAAGACAGCACCGAGCGGGTCTCGTGAGCGCCGCCGAACTTGTCGCTGAGAACATCAGCTGGGCGCCCCGCGGGCCTGATCCGTTGCTGTTGCACCCCACCAGTTTTCGCGTAGAGGCCGGACGGGTGCTGGGCGTGGTTGGTCCAAACGGGGCCGGGAAATCGACATTGCTGCGACTGATCTACCGCTACCAGCGCCCCTCGACCGGGCATATCTTTGTCGCCGGGGAAGATATCTGGGCCGTGCCCCCCCGTATGGCCGCCCGCAGGGTGGCGGCAGTGTTGCAGGAGCACACATCCCTCTTTGGCTTGACGGTCCGCGAGGTCGTCGCGCTGGGTCGGACACCGCACCACGGCGGGTTTTGGTCTGCGGGGGCGCGGGACGCCAGTATCATCGAGGCTGCGATCACGCAGCTCAATCTGGAGGCTTTCGCGGACCGCGATCTTGCCACGCTGTCGGGGGGCGAACGGCAACGGGTCATGGTCGCGCGCGCTTTGGCGCAGGAGCCGCAGGTTCTGGTGCTGGACGAGCCCACCAATCACCTCGACGTCCGCCATCAGCTGGAAGTGCTCGCCCTGATCCGCCAGCTCGATCTGACAATCATCGTCTCGCTGCACGATCTCAATATGGCCGCTGACATCTGTGACACGATCCTGTTGCTGGACCGGGGTCATACCAGAGCTTTTGGTCCACCCGATCTGGCACTGACCGAGGCGCTGGTCTCCACCACATTCCGTGTCGATGCGCGCCAGGAGCGGCTCGCGCCCAGCAACACCCAACATTTCTCATTCCACCTGCCCGACTGAAGGAGCCACATCAATGAAACCATCCCTGATCACCCTGCTGATGAGTGTCATCGCAACAGGCCTAGGCGCCGAAACCACGGTGCAGAGCTGCGACCGCACGGTGACCTTTGATACCACCCCAAAGGCCGCCGTCTCCAATGATGTGAACCTGACGGAGATGATGCTGGTGTTGGGGCTTGCGGACCGGATGGTCGGCTACACCGGGATTTCCGGCTGGAAAACCCTCGATCAGGAGATGACAGCGGGCGTTGAGGCGCTGCCGGAACTGTCGTCGAAATATCCCAGCAAGGAGGTGCTAATCGGTGCCGATGCGGATTTCTTCTTTGCCGGCTGGAACTACGGCATGAAGGTGGGCGGCGACGTGACCCCGGAGACCCTCGCGCCCTTCGGGATCGACGTTTACGAGTTGACCGAAAGCTGCATCCATATCGGTGAAAAAGACGCGGCGAGCATGGAGGATATGTACAATGACCTTCTGAACCTGGGCGCGATTTTCGAAGTCAGCGAGAAGGCTTCCGCGCTTGTGCAGGGATACCGGACCGAGCTTGAAGCCTTTACGGCGAACCTGGCCCCGCTGGAGACCGCACCACGGGTGTTTGTCTATGACAGCGGCGAGGACGTGCCGTTCACGGCCGGGCGCTACGCGATGCCCAACGCGCTGATCGAAGCGGCGGGCGGCACCAACATCATGAATGATTTCGCGAAAAGCTGGGCCACGGTCGGCTGGGAAGCCGTCGTTGAGCGTAACCCCGAAGTCATCGTGATCGTGAACTATGGCGAGGTCACCGCCGCGGAAAAGCGCGACTTCATGATGTCAAATCCCGCCTTCGCGGATGTTGACGCGGTGAAGCATGACCGCTTTGTGACACTGGAATATGTTGAGGCCACACCGGGACCCCGTAACATCGAGGCCGTGAAAAAGCTCGCCGCAGCCTTCCGCACCCAGTGATCGCAATGGCGCAACGCATCACCAAGCGCAGGCCCCTCAGGCCGACCTTCTTTATGGTGATGATCGCGGGGCTGATCGTGGTGTGCCTTTCCATTTCCGCGGCTGTCAGCCTTGGGGCGATCCCTGTCCCCCTCTCGGTTGTCTGGGGGGTGGTTGCGAACAAGCTTGCGCCCGGTGCGGTGCCGGTGAGCTGGTCCCCGGGCCGCGAAGCCATCGTATGGGACATCCGGTTTCCGCGTGCTCTGCTGGCCTGCCTGGTGGGGGCGGGCCTCGCAATGGTCGGTGCAAGCCTGCAGGCCGTGACGCGCAACCCGCTGGCCGACCCTCATCTTCTGGGCATTTCTGCGGGCGGCGCATTCGGCGCGATCCTCGCCCTGCTCCACACCGGTCTGTTTCTGGGCCTGCTCACTGTGCCGCTTCTGGCGTTTCTGGGGGCGTTGGCCGCGACGATGCTGGTGCTTGCGGTGTCGCGGTTCGCCTCTGCGACCAGCGCAGACAGGTTGATCCTCGCCGGTGTCGCGGTCTCCTTCATCGTGATGTCCCTGGCCAACGTCCTGATCTTTATCGGCGATCCACGCGCAACGCACACGGTTGTGTTCTGGATGCTGGGCGGGCTCGGGCTGGCGCAGTGGGCCCAGTTGATATTTCCTCTGGCAATCCTTGTCGTTGCCGGGAGCTATCTGTTGCTGAACGCGCGCAATCTCAACGCGATGACCATTGGCGATGAGACAGCCTCGACGCTCGGCATTCAGGTCGCCCGGTTTCGGCTGTCGATCTTCGTCACGGGCGCGTTGATCACCGGTGTCATGGTCGCCTTTTCCGGGATCATCGGGTTTGTGGGTCTCATGGTGCCGCATATCGTGCGGCTGGTCGTAGGAGGAGACTATAAGCGTGTGCTGCCCGCTGCCGCCCTGCTGGGGTCCGTTTTCCTCCTGTGGGCGGACATTCTGGCCCGAACGGTCATGGCGCCGGATGAGGTGCCAATTGGGATCGTCACCGGGTTGATCGGGGGAGTGTTCTTCATCTGGCTGCTCAGACGGCGGATTGGGTGAAACCTGAGTCGATCTGGCGTCATCCGCTTTGGACAGACCCGGCGCGAACTGGTTCACGTGGTCTGATGTGAGGTCGTTTCCGGTGGCGCCGCCGTTGGTGACGGCGAGATCGCGCCAAGGCCACTACTCACCAGTCGACGTCATTCAAGGTCGCGAACAGCTTGGTTCCTATCAGAAATTTCAACGACTTTACCGCCGACGTACCAGACATGCACAAACAGCGCGTCCATTGTTTCGTTGTAGATGTAACTCTTGCAACCACTCGGATGTCCGGTGGGCGATGTAGACGCTATTGGCCGTCCTAAAATATCCTCAACCTCGGCCATACTCGATCCAATCGAAATCTTGGAAATCTGACTGTTCTCGACGATGGACGACACGCTTCCTGCGCAAGCTGCGAGGCACAAGCAGGAAGCCAAGCACATTTGTGAGAAATCCCACCTTCGTGTTGGCCCCACCCTATCCTCTCCCCAACATAAGTCTCCAGAAGATCGTCTCATCTGAACTACCCACCCAAATCTTGTGGGTCATGGGGATAGAGTTAGCATTCGGATCGCCAGCCAGCTAGGGCGCGTGATTATGCTGCCCGCGAGGATCTGTATCCCCTACTTCGGGAACATAAAGAACTCTTCCCGGACGATCTTGCCGTCCTCCACCGAATAAACTGCAATCTCGCGCAGGGTCATCCGCCGACCGGTGGCTTTCTGCGTCACCTCAACCTCGTAGCGCACTCCAAACCGGTTCGGCGGATGGACATAGGGCCCGTCTACGTCGAGCTTGTGGATATCGTGCTTTGCCACCCAATCCTCTCGTTTCGCTTTGATCGCACCGCGCCCCTTGGCGATACGTACATCTCTGCCCGGCGGCACAACCGCCTCTACCGATTCCGCGCTTTCGGCATAGATGTCCTCAACATGCGCAATACCGCGACGATCCAGCATCGCCTGAACGAAATCTCGTCCCAGTTTGACCAACTCTTCCATACGAGCACTCCTCTTCATGCCACTAACAATGACATGGCCCCCACGCGTGGACCTTGACTGGGATCAATGTGTATCCGTGAAGCAGCGCAAAACCGGCATCTCATGCAATGGCCGCCAACCAGAAGAAACAGCGATAAACGGACTTCATATAAAAGTTTGAATGGCCGCAGCGCAGGGCAAATCGATACCTGACACCAACATGTGTGATCTCCCTGTCCATTGAAATTGGCATTATGACGGATCGTATTGGCCTCGACAAAAGCATGCAGAGAGCGACCCGAAATGAACAAGAATATTGAAGTTCACGAGGCTGACCCTGATTCTGCCACGGCACAGGCGCTCTTGAAGGCCGGATATGCAGCGATGCAGGCCGAGTTTCCTAAGAAGCCCAACGTGGAGTTTGACCCTAAATCATTGGCAGCTGGTGGCATGACCCTATTTATCGGCTACCTGGATGGGGAGCCCGTTGGCTGCTGCGCGCATTCACTGCAGCCGGAGTTTTCTGAGTTGAAAAAACTCTATGTTACGGCCTCGGCTCGTGGCCTCGGTGTTGCTGAGCTTTTGATCCGCCATGTAGAGAATTTCGCCAGAACCTCCGGCAGTCAGAAAATCATGCTTGAAAGTGGTGCGCGGCTGCACGCCGCGCACAGGCTGTACGACCGCCTGGGTTACAGATCATGCGGTGCTTTCGGCAATCACGAAGCCGACCCAGAAAGCAGCTTTTTCCAAAAGAATTTGGGAAGTTAGCGATGTGTCACCTTGTGTTTGGCAACCTTAAAGCCGGCGTTTCATCGATAAACTAGGCGCAGTCGCTATCTGCGGCGTTGTACAGGTCAGATGGTGCGATCCGGCATCGCCATCACGTAAGTGATCGCCCTTCTATTAGGGGACAGAGACCCTGCGGAAAGTGTCGGGATAATCCAACACGAGACCAAATTCATCAATTTCGAGATCAGCGGTGAACGCCCGAAACAATCCCTCGTATCGGTAGATACGATTTGGTGTCAGGCAGGTGTACCGTTGCTCCGCGCGCCGTGGCAGAAAATCGCCGTCTATCTGATCGGGAAGAGGCACATAGGCTGCCGTTATCTCGACGCTCTCGTTCTCCTGTAGCTTCAGTCGTTTAATCGGTAGCGTGTTCGTGGCCGGAGTGATGCCGATATCGACATCAATACAGCCCTTTAAGTCTGGAAGAGGCCGCTTTCCGATTACGTCGCGCCAATTTCCAGCACCGTCAGCCTCAACGTGCAAACAAGCGCCATTGGTATACTCGACGCGGACTTCACGTGTTCTGAAGTCGGCATCGGCGCGAACAAAATAGCGCCCACCGTATAGCCCCTGACGCGTTCCAGCGACAACTCCTTCGATCGTCAGACGATCAACTTGCTCAAGATAAACGCAATGCTCAAGGCCGTGGCCTTCCCAGTCCTGCCATCGAGCAACCGCCATCTTTTGAACCCTTCCATTGTAAATTGTGTGGGCACACTATGAGGCGGACGAAGGGCGGTAAAGTGAGGTATTCTGAAAGTTGTCAGGGTCCGAGAAATGGCCGCCAACGCATCGCAATAAACAAAACCGGATAGACCCTGCTCAAATATAGACCATAGTTGGAATAAAGTTCATAAAAAACATCCAACCCGTTGTTTTAAAATATTTTTGGTGCGGGCGGTGGGACTCGAACCCACACGGGCATACGCCCTTCAGATTTTAAGTCTGATATGTCTACCATTCCATCACGCCCGCATCTGGCGCCGCCTTTGACCTCAAGACCCCGCGCAGGTTTCCCGCTTGGGTTTTCCTCTTTCGTCCCCGCTTGATCACGCGATGCAGGGAACGGAGTTGCTCCCAAATCATCCCGCTCGGACAAAGACGAGTCTCAAGGTCGAGGCGCACAATAGCGAAGACAAACGGCGTGTAAACGGGTCAGATGTCTTTTCCCGAAGGCGCAAGTGGTCCGCCCTCCAACAGCAAAAACCGCTCCGACAGCCAGGGGTTGTTTTCCAAGGCCATCAGGAGCTGCACACGCGCTTCCTCGGTCCGTCCGAGGTTCATCAATGTCAGGGCGCGTCCGGATTGGGCGGCAACGTGAGAAGGTGACAAAATCAACGCTTTATCCAGATCGATCAGGGCATTGCTGTAGTCTTCACGCAGAAAATGGATGTAGGCCCGTTGATTGAAGCCTTCCGCATAGTCTGGGCAATAATCGACAAGGCGCGAAAATGCCTCCAGGGCACCCGCGAAATCGAAAATCTGCCGATGCCGCATGCCCTTGTCGAGCACCTCCTGCGCGGCCTCATCGGGCGCGCGCAGCCAGACCTGCCACATCTTGTTGGAAACCTCCTGACCTGCCATGTCGTTCGGCGCGGCGCGAGCCTCTGCAAAGAGCGTTTCCAATTCAGAGGAATAGTCCACCGGTGCAGGACAGGTGGCAAAGACCGGGCCCGCGCAGACCGACAGAATAAAGGCAATCTGTTTCATACCAGGAAAAGTGACATGGGATCGCCCCAGGTCAAGGGCTGTCCGCCAGCATCGTCTCCTTGACCGCTTCCATCGCCACATATGTCGAGGTGCCCGCCACATGCGGCAGCATGGAAATCGTCTCGCCCAGAAACTGCCGGTACCGTGACATGTCGCTGGTGCGCACTTTGAGCAGATAGTCGAAATTCCCTGCAATCATATGGGCTTGCTCAATCTCCGGCACCTTTGCGACCGCCGCGTTAAAGGCCCTCAGCGCATTCTCCCGGGTGTCGCTCAGGCGCACCTCGACAAAGGCCACGTGGTCCAGCCCCAACTGAATGGGATCCAGCAAGGCACGGTATCCGATGATCACGCCGGTCTGTTCCAATCTGCGCAGACGGGCCTGAGTGGGCGATTTTGACAGCCCGATCCGCTTGGCCAGATCGGTGATGCTGATCCTGCCGTCCTCTGCCAGAACGGATAGAATCGCACGATCAAACCGGTCAAGGTTCATCTGATCACTTTGCTCTCTTTCTTCCAGTAATTTAACCACATCGACCTCCAATTCCGTCACCTTTGGTGATTATGGCTTCTGTTTTAGCTGTATACTAGGAAAAACCTTCACCGGAGATATCAAATGGCCCGCGACACCCCTCTCTCTCTGCGCCATCAAATCGACGCTGGCACCTATGCCGATCCAAACACCGTTCTGTCGGATCTGGTCGAAACCGCGCAATTGGCGCCGGAAACCCGGCAAGCCATCAGCGCATCTGCGGCACAGCTGGTCCGGGATATTCGCGGCACAACCGCACCCGGTCTGATGGAGGTGTTCCTGGCGGAATACGGTTTGTCCACTGACGAGGGCGTGGCCTTGATGTGCCTGGCCGAAGCGCTGTTGCGGGTGCCGGATGCGGACACCATCGATGCGTTGATCGAGGACAAGATCGCGCCGTCGGACTGGGGTCGCCATCTGGGCCATTCCACGTCGAGCCTTGTGAATGCCTCCACCTGGGCACTGATGCTGACAGGCCGCGTGCTGGACGACGAACAACCCGGCCCGGTGCGACATCTGAGGGCGGCAATCAAACGACTGGGCGAGCCGGTGATCCGCACCGCCGTCAGCCGGGCGATGAAGGAAATGGGCCGGCAGTTCGTATTGGGAGAGAACATCAACTCTGCCATGGAACGCGCTGCAAACATGGAGAAAATCGGATTTACCTACTCCTATGACATGCTGGGCGAAGCCGCGCGGACGGAGGCGGATGCCAAACGCTACCATCTGAGCTATTCGCAGGCGATCTCCTCAATTGCAACCGCCTGCACCGCGCCGGACATCCGCCGCAATCCGGGCATCTCCGTTAAGCTCTCCGCGCTGCACCCCCGGTATGAAGTGGCGCAGGAGGAGGCGGTGATGACCGATCTGGTGCCCCGCTTGCGCGCGCTGGCGCTGCTAGCAAAATCTGCGGGCATGGGCCTGAACGTGGATGCTGAAGAGGCCGACCGCCTGGCCCTGTCGCTGGAGGTGATTGACCGGGTGATGAGCGAACCCGCACTGGCCGGTTGGGACGGGTTCGGCATTGTCGTGCAGGCTTACGGTCCGCGTGCCGGCACCGTGATCCAGGCGCTTTATGACATGGCCGAGCGCCATGACCGCAAGATCATGGTGCGACTGGTCAAAGGCGCCTATTGGGACACCGAGATCAAACGCGCACAGGTCGAGGGGATCGACGGCTTTCCGGTCTTTACCCAAAAAGCCGCCACCGATGTGTCCTACATTTGCAACGCCAGGACGCTGCTGGGCATGACCGACCGGATTTATCCGCAATTCGCCACCCATAACGCTCATACTGTCGCGGCCATCTTGCATATGGCCGACGACCCGGAGGTCTATGAGTTTCAGCGCCTGCACGGCATGGGGGAGACGCTGCACAAGCTGGTCATGGCGCAGAACAAGACCCGCTGCAGGATCTATGCCCCGGTGGGCGCGCATAAGGACCTGTTGGCCTATCTGGTGCGTCGTTTGCTGGAAAACGGTGCAAACTCCAGCTTCGTGAACCAGATCGTGGACGAAAACGTGCCACCGGAAGTGGTCGCGGCGGACCCTTTTGAGGGTCTGAGCGCGCGGACATCTGACATCCCGAAGGGCCCGGCGCTGTTCCTGCCCGTGCGGGCGAACGCAAAGGGATTTGACCTGGCCCATACCCAGACACTCGATGCCATTGAGGCTGCGCGCGGGGCTTTCGCCGGACATCGATGGGTAGCGACCCCGCTGCTGGCGGCACCGGTCGATCCGGGGGGTGTGACCACCGAGGTCACCAATCCGGCAGATCCGGGGGATACCCCCGGCAGCGTACAAAACGCCACAGCAGCCGATGTGGCCACAGCTTTCGATCACGCAGCCCCCTGGGATGTAACCCTCGCAGAGCGGCGCGCCGTCCTGCTGCGGGCGGCAAGCCTCATGGAGGACCGCTACGGCGAAATCTTTGCGCTGCTGGCCCGCGAGGCTGGCAAAGGGCTGCCCGACTGCGTGGCTGAGCTGCGCGAGGGGGTGGATTTTCTGCGTTACTACGCAGCGCAGGCCACAAACGCGCCGCCTGCGGGGATCTTCACCTGCATCTCGCCATGGAACTTTCCTTTTGCAATCTTCTGCGGCCAGGTCACTGCCGCCCTCGCCGCGGGCAACGCAGTCTTGGCAAAACCGGCGGAACAAACACCCTTGGCTGCCCATCTGGCGGTATCGATCCTGCATGAGGCCGGTGTCCCCCGCGCCACCCTGCAGTTGCTACCGGGTGGCGGAGATATCGGGGCCATGGTCACCTCAGATGCCCGCGTCGGCGGCGTGGCGTTTACCGGCTCGACCGCCACTGCCCTGCGCATCCGCGCCGCGATGGCGGAAAACTGCGCGCCGGGCACGCCGCTGATTGCGGAGACCGGCGGGCTGAACGCCATGATCGTGGACAGCACCGCCCTGCCGGAACAAGCGGTGCAATCGGTCATCGAAAGCGCCTTTCAGTCGGCGGGTCAGCGGTGCTCGGCCTTGCGATGCCTTTACGTTCAGGAAGACATTGCAGAGGATTTCACCAAAATGCTGACCGGCGCAATGGATGCCTTGCGCCTTGGCGCGCCCTGGCATCTGTCCACCGATGTGGGACCGGTGATCGATGAGACCGCGCGCAAGGGCATCGCCGATCACATCGCCGCAGCCCGCGCCGAGGGCCGCGTCATCGCGGAGTTGGGCGTGCCGGAAACGGGCACATTCATTGCCCCAACCCTCATTAGAGTGAACAGCATCGCAGATCTGGAGCGCGAGGTTTTCGGGCCTGTCCTGCACATGGCCACCTTCAAATCCCACGAGCTGGACGCCGTGATCGACACCATCAACGCCACCGGCTACGGGCTGACCTTCGGGCTGCACACCCGCATTGACGACCGCGTGCAGCATATCTCGGAGCGTATCGAGGCCGGGAATATCTATATCAACCGCAACCAGATCGGGGCCATCGTCGGCAGCCAGCCCTTTGGTGGCGAAGGCCTGTCAGGCACCGGTCCCAAGGCGGGCGGGCCAAATTATCTGCCGCGATTCTCTGCACCGGACCAGGAGGATCGGGAAGGCATATGGGACGCCGCGATGGCGGCCCTTCCGGCGCTGCGGCATGCGCTGCCCGCGCCGCTTGCCGCGCAAAGCCTGCCGGGGCCGACGGGCGAATCCAATCGTCTCAGCACCCTGCCCCGCGCCGCCCTGTTGTGTATGGGCCCCGGTCCGGAAACCGCCGCGGCACAGGCCCGCGCGGTGGCAGCGCTTGGCGGCATCGCGGTGCTGGCGACCGGTGCCATCGACCCTGCCGCCCTGACGACGGGCCCCGCCTATGGTGGGGTGCTGTGGTGGGGCGACAAAGACATCGGTCGCGCGGTTGAACAGGCGCTGGCGAAACGCGACGGTCCGATCATCCCGTTGATCCCGGGGCTGCCGGATACGGCGCGGGTCAGGGCCGAGCGCCATGTCTGCGTGGACACCACCGCCTCGGGCGGGAATGCCGCTTTGCTGGGCGCCGCTACCTGACGTTGAAACCCCGGTGGGAATGCGCCGGGGTCTCTTGACGCCGCCTATCCAATCGCCCAGCGTGGTCCGGTGTTTCCGATCCGCGATCATAACCCGTCCGGCCGTACGCCCTATGTCACCTACATCCTGATGGCGGCCAATGTCGGTATTTTTCTAAGCTATGTTGGCATCATGCAGGACGCCCGATTGATCAGCGGGTTCTGGGCGGACTGGGCGCTTGTCCCGGCGCGACTGGATCAGGGACAGGGCGGCTATACTCTGATTTCATCGATGTTTTTACACGGCGGGTGGATGCACCTGATCGGCAATATGCTGTTCCTGTTCATCTTTGGCGACAACGTCGAGGATGAGATGGGCCACATCGGCTATTTGCTGTTCTATCTGGTCGCCGGTGCGGCGGCGGGCTGGGTGCAATACCTGTCAGCGCCCTTTTCCACGGTCCCGACAGTGGGGGCCTCCGGCGCGATTGCCGGTGTCATGGGCGCCTATCTGCTGCTCTTTCCAAAGGCCAAGGTCGACATTCTGATCATCTTCATCATCTTCTTTCGGATTTTCCCGATACCAGCCTGGATCATGCTGGCCGTCTGGTTTGCGCTGCAATTTGTCGGTGGCGTGGGGTCGGACCCGGACGCGGGCGGTGTCGCCTACTGGGCGCATGCAGGTGGGTTTATCGCCGGGGTTATCCTGACGATCCCCGCATGGCTGCGACGCGGCGGGCCCTCTTTCTGGGAACGCACGGAAGGGCATCCGCCCCACCCCGAAGCCCATTACACACTGGTGAAAAGCAGCATTCCGAAAGTTCCACGGCGGCAGCAGCGCCGACGCGGGCCCTGGAGCTGATCAGCCGCGCACCAGCTTGGCCAGCGGCGAAAACAGCGCCTCATTGGCACAGATGAGCGTGCCATCTTCGACAATATTACCCGCGGGATCAATTGGCTCGGCCAATCCGCCTGCTTCGCGCACGATGATCAGGCCCGCCGCCAGATCCCAGGCGTTCAGACGGCGCTCCCAAAAGCCGTCATAGCGCCCCGCGGCGACATAGGCGATGTCCAGGGCTGCAGCCCCCCAGCGGCGAATGCCGGAGCACACGGGAGCCACGCGCGCCATTTCCTTCAGCGTATCCGGTAAATCCGACCGCCCGGCAAAGGGCAGCCCGGTGGAAAACAGGCTCTCAATCATCTTGGTGCGACCCGATACGCGCAACCGGCTTTCGTTCATCCACGCGCCGGTGCCTTTTTCGGCAAAGAACATCTCATCCTTGGCCGGGTCAAAGATCACGCCTGCAACGATCTGCCCCTTGTGTTCCAGCGCGATGGAAACCGCCCAATGCGGCAGCCCGTGCAGGAAGTTCGTGGTGCCATCCAACGGGTCCACGATCCAGCGGCGCGTGGGGTCCTGCCCGTCTTCGGCACCACCCTCTTCGCCCAGCCAGCCATAGGTGGGACGCGCGGCCATCAGGTCTTCCTTGATGATCTTTTCAGCGTTGATATCCGCCCGGCTCACAAAATCACCTGCCCCCTTCATGGAGACCTGCAGGTTTTCAACCTCGCGGAAGTCCTTGACCAGCGAACGCCCCGCGCGGCGGGCGGCTTTGATCATGATGTTGAGATTTGCGCTGCCAACCATTTTTCGGCTCCGATAGGGGATCAGGCTGCGCGTATAAGTGCTGTGCCAGGCAATGCCAAGGGCCGTTTCGCGCAAAGCCTACCCGGGCCGGACATGGCTGCGATGCGCTCGCTGCAAATGCTGCCGGTGGCTCAGGGGGCCGACAGCCATGCGGCGACGCCACCTGCCATTTCGGGGCGGAAATAAGCGATCATCCGGCCCTCAGGCGCCGCCCTTGCACCGGGCGCCCAGGGCGCCACGCCATGCAGCGTCAGCCGGTGCATCAACGACACCGATCCCAGCGGTGCCGGGACGGCGATGCGCCTGCAGGTTTCAAACGCCTCACGCCGTGCTTTTTGGTAAATATCTGTGACATCGATCTGGGAAAACGCCCCTCTGGTGACATCGGCAAATGCCGCCTGCAGGGCCGCACGCATGATGTGATGGCTGCCTTCCCAGACAACCAGCGGTGCGGCATCCGCTGTGGCATTGGTCAGCGGAATGCCCAAAACGAAGGCATGCGGCTCCTGCACGAAACGCCGCTTTGGCGTGCCCAACCCGATGATCCCGTCCACATGCGCGGCATCGCGGTCGCGGCGGTAGCGAAAACCGGCCTCGCTCTCCCGGGCGCGCGGTTTGGGATAGCCCGGATAGATGACCGACAATTGTGCCGGGTGCAGGTCGGGCCATCCACCGCAGTGCCGCGTTGCGAAGGCAACCGCCGCGCCGGAAAGCACGGGACCTCCCTCAAGCTGCCCTCTGGCATCATTTGGCAGCGCATCCAGCCCAACGAACCATGTCCCCTCACATTGATGTAAGTGTGCGTTTTCAGGTGCTTGAACGGCGCGTTTCGCGTGATCAAGGGCGTGCGCGGCCCATGCCTCAACGGCGGTTTCAGGGGAAAAAGATGCCCACCCCCTGTCAAAGAAGTCACCCGTCATCACGCTTCTCTCAGGCTCAAATCAGGCAGGTTCATCAATGAATGCTCAAAGCTGTGCCGATCACCCGTCACCACCCCAAGCTCGCAGCCAAGCTCTGCCCTCAGGTCCCAGCGTCTTTTCACCCCGCGTTCCGCAATCCGGAAGACGGTTGGATTTGCGCCAACGCCTGCAGTACAAGATCTGACCCTGCACCCGGCTGATGCGCCCCTTCGGACAAGATACGGCGCCACGCCCGCGCGCCGGGGCGCCCCGTAAAAAGACCCAGCATATGCCGCGTGATCTGCCCCAGCTTCCCGCCCTCCGTCAGATGTGCATCGATATAGGGCAACATCTCGTGCACGGCTTCCTCCGGCTCGACCCGCGTGCCGGTGCCAAAGATCACCGGATCGGCGTCACAGAGAATCGCGGCCGGATCATGGTAGGCCGCGCGACCGATCATCACCCCATCGAGACCCGCATCGAGAAACTCTTGCGCCTGTGCCAGCGAGGTAATGCCGCCATTGATGGAAATCTCAAGGTTGGGAAAGAGCCCCTTCATCCGCATCACCAGATCGTAGTCCAGCGGCGGTATGTCCCGATTTTCCTTCGGGCTCAGACCTTGCAACCAGGCTTTGCGTGCATGGATTGCGACGCGCTCGCACCCTGCCCCGATGATACGTGCAAGAAATTCGGGCAGCACCTCCTCCGGGTCTTGATCATCCACGCCAATACGGCATTTTACGGTCACAGGGACCGATACGGCGGCCTGCATTGCAGAAACACACTCTGCCAAAAGCGCGGGTTGTTCCATCAGCACCGCCCCAAAGCACCCCGACTGAACCCGGTCCGACGGACACCCCACATTGAGATTGATCTCGCAGTATCCCGCGTCTTCCCCAAGCTTTGCCGCCTGCGCCAGTTCGGCGACATCAGAGCCGCCAAGCTGCAATGCCACGGGGTGCTCCTCAGGCGAATACGCGAGCAGATGCAGCGCCTTACCACGCACAAGCGCCGCGGACGTCACCATTTCGGTGTAAAGCAACGTATGCTTACTCAGGCGCCGATGCAGAAATCGGCAGTGCCTGTCGGTCCAATCCATCATCGGCGCAATAGAAAGGCGCGGGGTCTTGGCAGCGGCGGTCAAGAGCATTTTCGATCTCCATAAACTCGTCTGTATTTTGAACGAGCGCGAGTAAACGCTATATGCACATAACATTCTATCCGCCACCCCACGCCGCGCAAAGGCTGTCATATGGTAGCGTTTGAGGCGACTGCAATCATGCCCGTGCCATTTCACCCACCACGTCCCTCGAGCGCCAAATTTGCAACGATAGTCGCTTGTACCAACAGCGGCGTCATGGAACGCGCGCTCGGCTGGAGCCAGTTCATACCTATACGGGTACTAGAGCTCGCCGGCGGTTCAATACCGAGCAACTGGTACGACAAGCTGAAACAGCGCAGGAAGGGCGGGCGGACCTTCTCCAGGTTCTGGCCTGATAGTCAAAAAGAACATCAAAGCTTGGAGACTTGGTGTTTCTTCCGAACCGGCTTTTCGCAATCCGAATACGTCGAGGACTTGCGGACCTTTGCGCGCTTCACCAAAGAGCATCATCTCGTTGATGCATCATCGTGCGAAGATAAGCCACCAGTCCGTCTCTTTAATTAGAGCAACCGCGCCTATCTGCGACTTGAAGGAAACTTGGGGCTTAGGTCGCCGGGCGGCTCACCTCAGCGGTCGACCGGGGTTCTGGCTGCATCTTGCAACGGATCAGCTTCGAACGGTCGAAGCGCAGATTTAGAAACGTCCGATGCACGGGCGCCTCGGGCTCATAGTTCGCGATCAAATCGCATGGTTCGGCGCCGAGGGAGAGATAAGCTTGGAGCAGCGGCGCCTTCACCATGCCATGTTGCAGTCCCTTCAAATAGCGATGCAAAGATCTAGGTGAAATATCGCCCCGATACCCTTCCAGCATCACGGCCGCTCGGATTTCGGATATCTCTGGATGCCTGACGAGATAGTCAACAAACCCGTCCCACAAAAGCGGCAATAAAGGCGCGCCAAGCCAATCCGGATCGGTCTTGAGGTCAGCGACGTAGTAGCATTCGCCATTCGGTTCGTGCGAGGCGAATGTGCCGTTCAGCGTAAGGGCCGCCCAACTGGCTTGGCCTGGCTTCCCTTTCTCCCGTCGAAAACCACTCAGGGAAGCTAGTATTTTCGCTTCCCTGCTGACGATCCACTGACCTTCGGGAAAGATTTCCCACTGTTTTCGTATCTGGGCGGCAGTCAGGTGGAGTTCGTTGGGGGCCAGTCTTTCGAGTCTCAGGAAGGCCGAGACATCCCGTTGGGTCGGATTTCTGACGGTCAGTGCGGCGGAACAGAACTCGCCCAGTTTGCCATCCTTTATCTTCAGTTGATCCATGAAATCGCCGAACACAGGAAACTCATATATCAGGCTGGGGAGAAGTTCGGTCTGCAGGATCTCTTCCACTTCGAGCATCACTTCGAGGGCTGCAAAAGACGCCCCTCCCGAGTGAAAGAAATGCGTGTCGCTTTCTATGCTGTCCAACTCAAGCATTCTCTTCCATACATTGACAATGCGTTGCTCGAGATCAGTTGTCGCGTCGTCCACTGGTACGGACGCGGCAGAGGCTGGAGTCCATGCGGCAAGCTTGGCCCGATCGACTTTCTGCTGCCCACTTCTCGGAAGTGCGGGCAGCCTATTGATGTGACGCGGGATCGCGCTCGCGGGCAGGATCTCTTCGAGATGGGTTCGAACATCGGCCTCCGCGAGGGTCGTGACCACCCAAGCGACAATGATGGGCCCGTAAGGTCGGCCACGGCAGACGACAACCGCCGCCTCCTCTACTGCATCGAGTTGTGAGATCTTGCTTTCAATTTCGCTAAGGTCGACGCGAAATCCAGAAACTTTGACTTGCTGGTCTTTGCGACCGAGGAAAACGATCCGCCCATCACCTCCCAGGCGCCCCAGATCGCCTGTTCTATAAACTCGCCCTAGTTCCGCGTGGTGCACAAACGATTGCGCGGTCAGATCCGGGGCATTCCAATAGCATCGGGCCAAACCCCTCCCGGCGATGACCAGTTCTCCCACCTCCCCCGGCGCGCAGAGCGAGAGGTCCGGTTGAACAATAGACAGCCACTGGCCCCTCATCGATTCTGGCTTGCCATAGGGGATGCTCGATTTCTCGCAATCCTCCGGGCGTATCGGGTGCATGATCGACCAGATCGAAGCCTCGGTCGCCCCGCCCAGCGAGAGGATGTCGAGTTTGGGGCGCAGCCTCCAAGCGGCCAAGGGCAGGTCTACGGGGATCCAATCCCCGCTGAGCAACACCGATCTCAGCGTATCCGGAAGTGGCCTCGATTTCAGCCCCGCCAAAAGCAGTCGGAAAAGGGAGGGAACGGAATTCCAGACAGTAACGCGATGGTCCCGACACTGACGCCACAAGGCATCGGCATAGGGAATTCCGTCCGCTGTGTGCGCAGAATCCAGGAGCACCACGCTCGCACCAGCGGACCAGGCACCAAAAAGGTCATAGACTGAAAGATCGAAGGTCAGGGACGAAACGGCCAGCAGCCGGTCATCCGGTGTCAACGCGATCTTTTCATTGACGTCCCTGATGGTATTGAGGGCCGCATGATGGTCGATGGCGACGCCCTTGGGGCGCCCGCTGGAACCGGATGTGTAGATGACGTAGGCGAGGTGATTTCCCGAGACCTTCGGATCGTGCGCGCGCTCCGCGTTGGGTAAACTATCGAAATCGATAAGCAGGCTTCTCGCCGATGTGTCCAGTTCACGATCCGTGATGACGAGGGAACACCCGGCTTCTCGACAGATTTCATCGAGACGCGCCTTGGGCCAGGCCGGATCAAGCGGCAGGTAAGCGGCACGGGCGAGCAGGATGCCGACCACAGCAACGGCTTGACGCCAGCCGCGCGGCAGGCACACCCCCACAAGCGCCCCGTCGCGAACGTTTTCCGCCGTCAATATCTGCGCCAGGCTGGTGCCGAGTTGCAGAAGATCCCCGTAGCTCAGAACCCGGGAATCGCTGATCACGACCTGCCGGTCCGGCGTGGTTGCCGCATGGCGCAGAAAATCCTCCAGCAGCCAACCCTCATTCTCCGACGGGGCTGGAGCCTCGACCGCCATAGCATTCGGATGCCATCCGCTCTGTCGGGCGCGAGGTCTCAAGCGGGGCAGACGATCTTGCAGATGGTCCCCGCGCGACAATGGAAAGCATCCAAGATACGCCTTGATGGAAGGCTTCGCGCCATACTGGAATTTCAGATGAGTGACGCGAAAGAGCAGGATTTTATCCTCGGCCAGTCTCTGATGTCCATTCCAGGCAAGAAGAGCCTCTCGTTCATCTGCAGAGCAAAGGCCGCGCGCATGAAGCCAGTGCAGGAAGCTTTCCAACCGACCTTGGCCGATGTCGAAATGGCACTCGGCCCCAAGCCGGGGCATCAGTACACTTTGGGCGATGTCGAGATTGAGAAACCGGAGCTGACCCCAACGCGACAGTTGATGCACCTGCGGGTAGGGCGTATCCCGCTCCCAGGGGCAATCTTCATGGCCTAATGCGGTAAACGCCCGCTTCATGTGGGGCAACGCATCGCCGTGGACGCAGATCCGCATGCCGCGCTCGGGACAGGCGATATCGTAGCCGAAATGCTCGATGCTGAGCTCCGCGGGCAGTACGCCCGGGCGCAGCGGCCAGGTCGGCAGTTCGAGCTCCGGCAACGTGCTCTTCAGGAACTGGCGCGCGGAGACGGGCGTCACGCCGTCACTCAGGGCGATGAAATGCCGTGACCGGACCCGTCCGTCTCCGGCTTGGTCGTATTCGTAAGCCTCCGTCTGCACCGAAGCCCTGCGGCTTTCGGGCACCGGCACGGAGAGAGCCAGATCAGCCGCCCCACCGCCCCGGCCAAGGGTGACCTCAAGCCCGAGAACCTCGGCTTTGCTCCAGGCATCGGCCATGACGAGAACTTCGTTGGGGATCTTCCACAAACGCAGAAAATCCTTGGCCTTGTCGGCCAGAAATCTCCCTGAACTACAGTCGCCCGTCACAGGCCGGTTCCCGATCTCTGGATCGGACGCGACAGAACCCAGTGCCGAACGGACGATCCGGGCAGGGTCTCATCGACACTTATCTCGAAGCCGTTGCGCCTTAGCAGCGGCAGAACTCGTTGGGTCTGGGTTTCGACGTAAACGGGCATCGACTGTCTATCAGCTTGCTCCAAGAGCAGTTCCATCATTTTCTGTCCCAAGCCCTGCCCCTGCAACTCGGGCTTCACGCCGATCACGAGCAGATAGAAATGCGCCTCCGGCATCAGGCGGCCATGCAGGTCTGCCAGCCTCCCGTTAAAACGCATGAGCCTGGCGATTTCGTCAGGCCGGAGTTTGAAGGGCGCCTTCCACCAACCGCTTTTGACATACTCCCAATCGGACGGCTCTGCCTGACTGGGAGTCAGATAGACAAAACAGGCTTCACAATCCGGTGTCGTCATCACTTCCGCACGGTGCAAGACGCAACGCAAAAGCCCCCTAGACAAGAACAGGAGCTTCTTGTGCCGGTTTGCCTCCGACCGAAACATCCACTTCGATAATGGATGATCCTGAAAAGTCTCGGCAAGAACTTTGCTGCAAGCCTCGGAGGTTCCTTCTGTAACCCGGACAATTTCCTTCATGGGAAGCTCTCTAAAATCTTGCTGGCGGCGATGATCCCGGAGTTGAACGCGCTGTGTGTTGAGGACGGCGCGAGAAACCCGGGATGGACTTCGAGCAATTGCTCCAAGGGAACCTTCGGAAAGCTGCGCGAAGAATCCTCCGCTGCCAACCTCATCAAGGTGTCCGGTTCAGCGAATGGCACGCAGTGCTCGCCCGCGCAAAGCACCCGCCGATCCTCGTCCCGAGGATAGAGGGCCCGCTCCTCCGCACCGACTTTCGGGAAGGAGTAGGAGCCTCCTCGCAATGAATGAGATGTCATATCCACGGCAAGGATTTCTGGATATCTCAGCACCTCGAAAACACTTCGAAGTTTCGCGCGGATCCGATCTGGATCGTCGCGCCACACCCGCTCCAGGTCCTGTGCGGCCGCGCCATAGGCGACACCCACCATCAAATCGGGGGCCTGCCGATACCACTGGATCGGGCTACCCTCGACCCCAACGATATTCGTATAGGTCACCGGGAAGGGGCAATCGCCACGGAACTTGACATGACACCGGGCCAAATGGGCAACGCCGATACCTGCCTGGCTCCGACGGAACGCCTCGTCGGCGAGATGCTCTTTGCCGGCCCAGACCCAACCGGGCCAAGTGACGACAAGCCTTGAAAGGCTCAGTCTCTCGCCCCGCATCGGCACCTCGATCCTCTCTCCGAGGTGCCATTCATCGACGGCCGCCCCAAGATGGAGTGAGACGGTGACATTGGGCCTCTGTCGCGTGCGCGTCTTTATCCAATGCAGCAATCCGGACGGTAGGGCGTCGTACCCGCCGGGAAGAACCGCGTCTCCCCGCCGGAGGTGCATAACGATCGGGGCGGTCCAGAAAACCCTCTTGGCCGAGTAGAGCTTTGGGCTGACGCCCATATCAACGCCGAGGTTTTCTTCGAACATCCAATCGGAGAGCCGACCATGGCAGCCGCGAAACGATGGCAGAGATCGCAGCCCCCGCGCGGCGAGACCCGCTAGGCTGCGCCTGAGAGGCAGCCAGGTGGGGATGCCCTCCCGAACCGAATCCTTAAGGAAACGGGCCTCGAAGGCCTGCCCCTCCGACCCCGCCCTAAGGTCCCGCAGGACGGCCGCCGCATTCGTATCCATCGCGCGTTCCGTCACCATCCGACCGTAAAGCGCGCCGATGTCGGTCAGGAAATCGATTTCCAATTGGCTGACATGGCCGTCAAAGCGCCGACCGGACTGCCAATCCACAGTACTCACGGTTTCGGGCTCCAGCCGCTCCACCTCCAGACCGAGGCTGTCCGCCAGGCGGGCGATTGGGTTGCCATGCCACCCATGGATCCATTGCGGGCCGATCTCGATCTTATGTCCCTGCCATACACTCGTTTCGATCCGTCCGCCGATCCTGCTTTCCTTTTCGATGATATGAACGTGCCAAGCACCTGTTTCGGGTAAATCCCTGACCAGCCGCGCGGCACAAGACAGCCCGGAAATCCCTGCCCCAATGATGCCGATCCTGGTGGCGGTGTCCTCTGAGTTCTGCTTCTGCTGCATCTCAGCGTTCACAATAGAACACCCTCCCGGATGCATGTCCGACCCGCCTGCCGGTCGAGGGATGATCGAGATTCACCGGGAGAGCCGGGTCTAAAAAAGAAGTGCTTTCGCTTGTCCGATCCGTTTGCAGCGTGCGCGGGATTGAGCGTCGTCGGCAGTATGCCGCCTATTTGATCAGAATGGAACTCTCCTTGTGGACCGCTCCATGAGGTGCCCACAATTTCCTAACTGCTCTGCCTCATTTATTTTCTTCCATTCTTTCATTGCCCGTATCCGTTTTCGTGTCATGGCCGCTCCTCTCAGCAGATTTGACTTGGCCAAATCGCCAATCGGCAACAATTCACGGTGCGCCGACACACACAGGGCCTCAGAATTTTTTCCCAGCAGTTTCTTGAGCTTGGCGTCGTCGATCTCAAGTACATTCAGATGCTTTTCAGCAGACGCTTCAATACCGTCAATTTTGGACCGCCATTCGATGGGATAGACGCCCCCCACCCCGAGAAGGGGATTGGGTTTCGCAAGGTGTTTCGCAAGCGAGCTGGCAGCCATGGGTCGCCGTCGCACTGTCATGCGAAAATCGATAAGCTGGGCGTGGTGATCAACAGCATGAGATAGACAACACCAACGGCCATTTGCGCGTACATACGCATCGTCGGCGTACCATTGCAAAACGGCGCAACTTCGGTGGATGCCATAAGCCCGCTTTCGGATCTTGGGTCCCAAATTTCGATGGCCACAGTCTGATTCACTTCACTGACAAGGCTCATTGGATATGCAGGTCCCAGCTTTGGAAGCGTCGCGACGCATTATGTCGCGAAATGCAAGCGCTGCGCCAAAGCAGGAAATCACGGCACCACACAGCAGCAGAGGCACCAGCCCGATCTTATCCAAGCCAGAGATAGCCAGCCCAGCAATCACCAAAAAGCACATTGCCTCAATACCTACGAAACTGGCTAGGTGCGTTGCCTGATGCCCTGCCCCACACAATGGCATCAGGATAGAGCGACTGGCGGTGTAAGCGCCAAACACACTGAAATTTGCAAAAAGAATGAGCGCAACAATAGGAAGCGGACCAACATTGAACGCCAGAATATAGATCATCACCAAAACAACGACGGCGTTGAGAGCAGCCAAGGCTGCCAACACGCGCATGCCACCCCAGCGTTCCACAAGTGGGCGTGACGCCAATGCCCCGATAAAGCCAGTGGCATTTCCGGCAACGATTCCGATTAAGCCACTTTGAGACACTGAAAAACCCGCATCAATGAGCAGCACGGATTTGGTCGCATATGGGAGAACTGACGCGGCGCTGACACAAAGCGACACCAGCAACAGGTGGCGAGCACGCGCTATTTTAAAAATCGAAAACTGGTCCCAGAGTTTGGGAGGTGTGGCAGGTGTTTGTTTGGCGCTATTACCGAGGTTGAGGACAAGCACCGCAAGTCCTGCGATTGCCGCGCAGACCACGAGAAGCGCCAGCACAACGGGGGCCCATCCCAATGGGCCCAGCAAAAAAAGCACCGCACCGCCCAAGACCATACCGGCCAGAGCGGATACGGCCGCCTGAAGCGATGCGCCTTTGGGATAGGATGGCTCCGCAAGCCCTTCCACTAGCACCCCTCCGAGCGCTGTTTGAAGGGTTCCAAGCACGAACATTCCCAGCCCGACGCAGATGATAATCTGTGCCGCGTGGCGCGCTGGTTCGAAAAACCACAGCACGCTCAGGACAAAACACAACGCAAAACAACATAGATATATCCATCTTTCGAAACGGCCCCCGCCGCCGAGGTCGTTGCGATCAATGATCGGCGCCCAGACAAAGCGCAGTGTGTAGGGTATGGCTGCAATGTAAAGCAGGCCGATCACCGCAGAGGATACGCCCGCCTCACGCAGAAAAAGGACCACGCCCTGCGCAAAAAACTG
Source organism: uncultured Roseobacter sp. (assembly GCF_947499265.1). Classification (GTDB taxonomy): domain Bacteria; phylum Pseudomonadota; class Alphaproteobacteria; order Rhodobacterales; family Rhodobacteraceae; genus Roseobacter. Next base: position 177,847 of record NZ_CANMNK010000003.1, read on the forward strand.
TGCGACAAACCCGGCGGCGAAGGTCAGAAGGGCGACGCTCCAGAGAACGTCGCGTTCGGTTTTTGTCGCCCTACCTACCATCGGCTTGTCAGCGTAATACCGACGGTGCGCGGATCCGTTACATCGGCAAACTGTGCACCGCCGATAAATCGGGTTACGCCGGTCTCATCGAACAGGTTTTTGATGTAGCCGCGCAGTTCCATATTCCCCATCCGGGCGGTCAGGCCAACATCCGTGATCCAGTAGTCGCCGACCTTTTCCGCCGTGATATTATTGAAATCATTGAAACTCTCACCACGATAGGTCGCGCGGGCGTCAACGCTCCAGACATCGCTTATCCGGTAGTCAGCGCCAATGGAGAGCGTAAGGTTTGGATCCTGGCCAAATGAATTCCCTTTTAGGTCCGGGCGTCCGTCCTGGGCTTCTGTAATCTCCGTGTCGAGAAGGCCCAGAGCCCCGCTCAGCAGCAGCCGTTCTGTGGCTTGCAATTTGCCGTCAAATTCCAGCCCGAAGCTCCGCCCCGCCTTTTGATTGACGACCTGAAGCGTCGCGCGTTGTCCAGGTATCTGCTCCGCAAAGAGTTGCGGGTCGTCAAAGTCATTATAGAACGCCGTGATGCCAAAATTGTAACGCCCGTCTGGGGCCCCTTGCCGGTATGTCAGCTCTGCGGTGACAACACTTTCGCTTTCATAGGTATAAGGTGTCCCGTTAAAGATATTAACCGAAGACCCGGCGGGATTGAAGCCGGTGCGCACCGATCCGCTGAGCACCTGGGTTTCATCAAAATGGTAGGCCAGACCGATAGCAGGCAGATAGACCGTCTCCGCCTCGTCATAAATCTGCGTGCCCGTGGTTGCTCCAAACGTCGATACCTGAAAACGCTCGTCTTCGTAGCGCTGCAATCGCATACCCCCAAAGATCGTCAATTGGTCGCTGATCCCATAGCGGAGATCTGCAAAGACAGCACTCGACGTGGTCTCTACATCACTGGAAAATGTAAATAATCCTCCGATCTGGGTATCCTGTTTCCGGTCTTCATAGGCCAGCCCGACAAGTCCGGAAAACTCTCCGGCGCGCACACGGTCGGTTGGTCCGAATTCATAGAGCAGCTCCTGCGTGATGCTTTGCTCGTCCACATCGAACGGGAACGGATAGACCTGCTCTGGGATCGAGACGTAGCTGTCATCCACATAGGATGTAATCCAGCGGAGTGTGCCGCGACCGGTCTCCAGTGCTGCATCAAAGGATAGCACATTGGTTTCCGTATCGAAGGTCCGCGCCGGGATACCCTGGGGTCCGGCAGCGGCATTTACCAGCACCCGATCCTCGAGCGGACGCCCGGTCAGCAGCGGCGTCATCACGTTGTTTCGGGTCTGTGGTGTTTGCCCCGACTGATGCTCGGCAAGCAGGTTCAGCGTCAATCCACCTGCATCAGTCTCGAACTCGCCCAGAAGCTTGCCGCGCAGGCGGATATTGTCATATTCCACAATCCAGTCGTCATCGACATCGGTGGCCCGGCGAGGATCAGCGCCATCCGCAAATTCGAACGTCAATCGCCCCGCAACAGTGTCCGACAGCGGCCCTGAAAACATTCCATTCGTTACATAGTTGAGCCCATGAAAATCGTCGTGCTCGACGCCAAACTGGAAAGCGGCCTCAGGGTCAAATGTCGGCGCGGCGGTGCTGACAATGATGGCGCCGGCATAGGCGGACCGTCCTCTTAAAAGCGACTGCGGACCCCGCAACACCTCTACCTGCTCGACATCCCATAAAGATGACCCGCTGGAGTTCGGCAGAACCGCGGGGCGTGTCACCCCGTCAATTACAAACGAAAGACGTGGGACCGCGCCTGTCAGGCTGGCCGAAACAGTGCCACCCGGCCCACCGCCCTGAACACCCCGTAGCGATGGCACCTCGCTCTTTCCTTCGACAAAAAGGTTGGGCGTCGCCGTCAGTGTTTCGTTGATATGTTCCCCGGCTGACGCTTCGCCGAGCGCCTCCCCGTCCAAGACAGAGGCCCCGACATAAGTCTCCGAAAGCGGCCTGTCCTTGCGTTCGCCGACAACAATCGTTCCCAGATCGAATGACCCGCTTTCTTGCGCAACGGTTTGATCCGAAAACCCGATCAAAAAAACGGCACCGATCTGAAGTATAAATTTCATTGTATTCCCCACCAACAATTCCCGATTGTTTTAGTAGGGTTAATTGCTTTGAGTGAATACAATCATCGGCCAACAAAAGAGACATTTAATCCGACAATTCGGACTCACTCGCCTGACGCAATGCGCGCGTGAGAGAATCCGAACTGCTATATTGCAGCCTGTGCGCCACGTCTTTCACACCACAGCCGTTTTCCAGCATCTCCTGTGCCAGCCGCAGTCGGCGCTCCTTCATGACTGCACCAATTGAGCGGCCATGAGCGCTGCGAAACCGGGCCTTGAGCGTGGTGGGTGACATACGTGCTGCGCGCGCGACATCCGCGATCTTGACATCGGCACCGGGGTTTTGGGCGATATAATCCCGCACAAAACTCATTCGGTCATCTTGCAGCGCCGGGCATTTCAATTCATCGAACGCCGATGCGAGCAGATCCATGGCCCCTGCTGCCAACTGCAACTTTGCCGAACCATGATGGATGTCCGTATCCAGCAAGCGTTGCGCGATGCATAAACTGTGCTGAGACGCTTGTGTATTTATCAAACCTTCACGTTCCATAAGCGCTGTACAGCGGGCTGCTAACTCTGGCGCCGCGTCGCCTAGCCCTTCAACGAAGGGTCCATCGTAAGCAACCGCAACAGTGGCAAAGACTTCTTGCGCGGGGGCCTGTACGTGCCATTGCGCTGGTACCGGGCACCCGGCGATCTCAAGACTGCCACTTTGCAGGCGCGCACGGCGCGGTCCCCCGATTTCGCGCGAACGGCTTTCGCCATGCAGTCGCACTTCGACCACGAGCCCGGCGATTCCGCGGATCATGGCGTCATACGCCGCCTGTCCGCGCATGTTCGCGCGCATCAATTGCATGCCGGGCCATAACCGAATGCTTTCCATACGTCCCACGCCGAGCACCGGCCCGCGCGTCTTTAGGGACTTTATCTCGACCGCCTCATCCAGGCTTGCCACGCGAGATGGCGTAAGATCATGCGGGAATCCTGACACCTTGGACATCGGTCAGCTTCCAAAACCAGGTTTGCCACGCCGCCAGTAGGCCGCGCTGATCTGCGTGGTCTTGTCAAATCCGAGGCCATGCCGGAAATGCTTGCGTAGCGCCTGAGCATTTTCGAATTCTCCAGCGAAATACGCATATTCGGTTTCTCCCCGCGCTGTCAGCTGCATGGCTTTTTGCACCACGTCTGCTTCGAAAGCCGATGGCGGGACCCGATGTATGCGCAGAGAGGTCGGTGGCAGATAGTCAATGTCATCCGGCAAGGGTACGATCACATCTCCTTGCGCCGTGGGGGCCAGCGTCTCCAGCAGCCGCGCCACACCTGGCAGGCCAGTGCCGTCAGCAGCAATAAAGTACCTATCATGATCCGGGAGGGCGCGCATTCCCGCAGGCCCCATCGCGCCGATCTCTTGTCCGGCTTCAGCCACTTGTGCGAACTGCGAAATCAAACCGTCACCATGGCGCACAATATCAAGATCGACCTCATTGCTCTCTGCCCGAACCTGTCTGATCGTGACAAACCGTGCGTGCAGCTTGTCCGCACCTTGCGGCCAAACAGGTGTCCCGTTTGCCCCCATCCTCGGCCAGACCGGGGGTCGGCTCGGGTACAATGGCAGGATCAACCGCAGATGCAGCCCGTCTTCGTACCCTGCAACCACCTCGGGGCTGTGAACAATCACACGCTGCATGCCTTCAAAGAGTTCGAAGCTATCTTGCACGGTCAGCACATGGAAATTCGGCAGCAGATCACCTTCGCGGGCGCGCATGCCCTGTTCATCCCAGCGGATCCGCGCGGCGGCGTCTGAATCGATATCCGCAATGTGATGCACAATCTCTTCTTTGAAAAAGATCAGCGCATTTTCATTTGGCCCGGCAAGACGGACATGTAACCCGTCGTCGCGCACGCCAAACTCAATCCTGAACAGCTCTTGTTCGATAAAATGGGTGCCATCGGGCGCGATGGAGAATTCCATGTCGTGATCGTCGCGCGCGTGTGACATGAACATGTCCAGCATGTTCTGAGGTTTTGCCGTTGGCACAAGTGTTTCGGAGGTGGACGCATGCGTTTTCATCGGAATGATCCTGTAGTTTCCGGAAAGCATGCTGGCACTTTGCAACGCTTAAGCGGCAAAGTTTGCTGGCGATCTTAGCCTACCGTTTTTGCTTCGCCGTCACAATGCTTGCCGGGGGTCCTGAGATCAGGTGAGCCTGATCCTTCACCGGCAATGATCACAAAGCACGGGATTGATGACCCGGAGCCCCTGCCCTCCAATAAGCGACGCTCAACTGAGTGCGTTTATCCAGGCCGAAGGTCTGCTTGAAAACCTTCCGAACGGATTGGGCGGCCTCAAACTCCCCAGCGAACCAACCGTAACTGACCGGCTCAGCGGTGCAATTTTCCAAACGTTCCGCCACCTCCTCCGAAAACCCATCCGGGTCCAGCGCGCACACCTTCATTTTCGACTTTGGCAAATAGGCCTCCAACGCGGCCTGGCTGGGTGCCGCCGCAAAGACATGGCCGGTGATCTCTCCACCCACACTCTCAATCAGCCGCGCAATTGCGGGCAGCCCGGTTGCATCACCCGCAAGGATGACATTTTGGGTATGGGTCAGCCCGGGGTCCCCGGCGGGGCCCATCACACCAATCTCTTGTTCGTCACCCTGCAATGTGGCCCAATCCGAGATCAGACCGCCCATGTGTTGCGCAACATCGACACCGATCTCTCTTTCGTCTGGTCGGATGTCCCGAACCGTCACATACCGGGTGTGCAGTTTATCCTTGCCCTGTGGCCAGGACGTGCTGCCGTTTTCGTTGATGACCGGCCAAACGGGTGAACGGTTGCGATCTTCGGGCATCATGAGCCGGATGTGGATGCCATCTTTTGTCATGGCTTCGACGCCAATGCCTTCCAGCGTCACACGTATCAGACCAGGGTGAATCTCGCGGCGCCTGCGAGCGCGCAAGATGCGGAAGTTTGACGGCATGTCACCCACCGTCAGGCCACCCGCCCACTTCAGGCTCGGCAAGGCGTCGGGATCAAACTTCTCCAACTGCTCAATGATCTCTTCCCGGATGAAGACCAGAAAGTTGTCGGTGGGGGTATCGATCAAAATGTTAACGGCACCGTCTAGGGCCTTTATCTCTACAAGACACCCCATTTCCTCCATCCGTAGCAGATTGGGTTGAGGGTAGCTGCAGCTGATCCCATGATCGGTGAACTCATCGGCGCAAAACGCCAGCAAGGCCTTTGGCTGATCCAGCGCCATCGTTCCGGTGGACACTGCACGCGCGCCATCCAGGCCCTGGTCTGAATGGCGCAGCCGTGCAAAGGCAAAGTAAAGGATCACGAGGGGTACCAGCGCCAAGGGGATCGCAACAAGGAACGCTGGCAGGTACCCTTGTGTGTCGATGACGTAGCCGACCAAAGGATCCATCAACCCCGGGATCAGCATATAGATGGCCACCTGAACGGAAAAATCAAAGCCCGGTATCTCGGGTCGAATTTTGTCCATCGCGCCGCGGAACATCACAATGTCGGTCATGGCAATGGCCACCCAGGCGAGGATAATAGCGTAGCGAATATTCTCGGGCATTGAGCCCGCGATGAAGGCCACGCCCAAAAGTACCGGAATATTGATCAGGCCAACCAGATAGATCGCTTTGATCCGGGGCAGATTGCGCAGCAGCGGCCCGAAAATGGCCGACGCACCACCCCCTGCGCACATGGCAAAAAGGCCAAACCAAACGGCGATTTCTTCGGTGCTCATTCCCTGATCCACCATCATCAATCGCATCGGCAACATGGTCAGAAGAAGCGGCACGCGGATCGTGCCGAGGATCGCCAGCCAGCGGAGCATCTTTTCTTGTTTGAAGAACTTCAGCGCATTGCGAAAAGTCGCAGGCGGCGCGCCGCGCAGGCGTGCAGGCTCCCTGACAAAGACCAAGGCAAATAGCGGTAGCGCGAAGAGGACGGCCTGGATCAGCAGTGCGATGGTCCAGCCGATCTGATCGTAGATGTACAAGAACCCAAACCCACCCACAACCGCGCCCATATAAGCACCGGCGTTTTGAAACGTGCTGCCCATGGTGCGTTCCGAGGGCCGCATGAGCGAAATCGCGAGGGCATCGACCGCGACGTCCTGGGTGCTGACCGCAAGGGCCGCGATCAGCAGCGCGATAAATAGCGGAACGAGGCTGCCCCCCGGATCCGTGAAGGCCAAAGCGACAATGCCAAGGACATGGATAACCGACAGAAGCACAATCCAGGACTTGTAGCGGTCACGTCCGAGCTTGTAGCGATCAATGAGGGGTGCCCATAAGAACTTAAAGACGTAAGGGATTGCCGCCAGTTGAATCAGGCCAATGGTGGTCGCGGAATGGCCTTCCTGACGCAAGACGATTGGCAATGCCATGACCGCAAAGAAAAAGGGAATGAACTGGGCGGAATACAGAAGCCCGATCACAGAGAGGACGCGCCAACGCACTATAACGTCCCTTTGGTCATTTGCGGTTTCATATGTTCAGCCGCGCCGCTCGATTGAGAGGATGAGATTTTCAGAAACGCCACGTCGCCGACACTCCTACGGTCCGTGGCTTTCCAACGATATTCAGCCCGCCAAAACTCGTCGCTTCTGTGAATGTCTGATAACGCTCGTCAAAGAGGTTATCGACGAAGACGTCGACCCTGAAGATCTGGTTGTGGGCCAGCTCGGTCTCATAGCCCGCTGACACATCGACCACTGTGAATGAATCAAGTTTTGATTGGTTCAATGCGGATGTGCGGCTGCCCACAAACCTCAGCTGTGCGGAGGCGTCGAAGCCGGTTCGACCCTGATACGCGACGCCAAGAGACGCAGTCGCTTCTGGTGACAGGGGTAATTTCTGACCCAGAAACGCCGTTTGTGTTGCCGAAACTTGGGTGATCTCTGCGTCGAGCAGACCAAGCCCGCCGGACACGCTAAACTCATCCGTCATCCGGTACACAGCCGACAGCTCAAGCCCCATGCCTTCCGCTTCCGGGATGTTCCCGATCGCACTGTCGCCGCTGATCGGATAGGCTGCCGCGCCAGACACCTGCGCATCCTGCCATTGATAGAAGAAGGCTGTTGCCGACAGATCCAGGGCCCCGTCAAGCGCCGTCGTTTGCGCATAAACCTCGTGCTGTTTCAAGTATTCCGGCGCGAAGGCAACCGATGAAAAGGCAGCCGGGCTCAGTGCCGCACCCAGATCAACGTCAAGACCACCGCCGCGGAACCCTTCGGAGTAGGTATATCCAAGGGTCGTGCGCTCGTTGACCTCGTAGCGCAAGCCAAGCTTTGGCAGAAATACGTTTTCTGAAAAAGTGGCCGTTCCCACCAAAGCGCCGCTGCCATCCAAGCTGGTGCGCGTTCTTTTATCCTTTTCGTAGCGTCCACCCAGAATGACGGAAAGACCTTGCGCAACTGCGCTGGCATCCAATTCCACTTCGCCGAAAAGACCGGTGTTTTCGATACGACCATCCACAGAGAACGCGAGTAATCCGTCATTGAAGCCTTTTTCGTCTTCCACGGATCGGATGATGCCCAGTACACCACTCGTTACAATCCCAACATCGCTAAACTGCAGATAAGCCTCGGCTTCTGCGAGTTCTTTGTCGAACCCGGTTTCTCCGAAAGAAAAGCCAAAAGGCGTTTCGCCGGTGTTCAAAAATCGCAGTTCATTGTCAGAACTTGATATACGGGCCACAAATGTTGCCCTATCGCTCAGATCATATGTCAGGCGGGACGAATAGACGGTCTGGTCAACCTCTTCATAAGACGAGGCAAGCGCGAACACCCCGCTGACGCTCAGGTCCTCTATGTCGCCATTGAAGAACCCTTCTGTAGGTCCTTCCGCCTTGCTGCGCTCCGCCGAAAACAGCAGCTTCAAACGCGGCGCAGCAGCGGGTTCGAAGAGCAGCTTGGCCCGCAACCGTTCGCTACTTTCATCGTTGGGATCAAATCCGGCAGGCAGCGGGTTCGGCCCGTTTTGAATATAGCTGTCGCCTGATCCGAATTCGCCGACCAACCGAAACGCGAGTTGATCTTCCACCAGCGGCGTATTGAGCATGAATGCCGTTTCAGCCTCCTGCTGATCGGTATAGAGAAAGCGCAAGGCGCCCTCGCGTTCAAAGACCGGGTCTTTGGTGTAGACCCGTATTGCGCCGCCAAGCGTGTTCCGACCTGTGCTTGCCGCCTGCGGCCCGCGTGCCACTTCGACGGAATCGATATCCCAACCGCTTGTCTGCGTTATGTTTGACGCTTCGCCTGACGGAAGGGGTACATCGTCGACCAAAACCGGTACACGGGGCCGGGCACCTGCGGTGATTGCAGGGCGGTCGCCGCCCAAACCACCCACACCTCGAATGGCGGGTGGGATGAATCCTTCCGAGGCAAGCACATTCGCCTCATCCCCGATGACATCATCAATGTCGCGATTTGATGGTTTTGCGGCAACATCGCCAAGTATGACCGTCGTACTGGGCGGCGCATCTTCAACGTCTCTCTCAACCTTGTCACCTCTGAGAACAACGACGCCCAGATCAAAAGGTATGTCTTGCCCGAAGGCGCTGCCAGCCACCAAGCTTAGCGAACTGGCAATGACAGCAACATACGCGCCGTCGCGTCGGATTTTCATAGCTGGGCTCCCACAAAGCGATTTTGTCTTACCTCTCATTGTGCGGCACGCCGGGTCTAACCCGTTTGTGCTTTGAAATGATGGATTTGTGCTTTTTTTGATAGTTTTAGTCAGGTATATACCAAATATGGGTTTGCTGACGATTGATATCGCACGCGCACGTCTTGAGGCGACGCAGGCTGAGGTTCACAACCTCTACGTGACCGAAGATCAAAGCGTTCTATTGTACCGGGCAAGCTATCCCGCACACGTCGGACACATCAGAAGTCTTCCGGCACTTTTCGTGACAATGTGTGTCTCGGGGGGCGGCCCAATGCGTCAGAGCACGTCGCTTCAGTTGATCGAGGCGGAGATCGCACCCGGAGATATTGGTCTTGTGCCGCCGAATTCGAAAGGCGCTGGCGAATGGCCGGAAATCTCCGTGATCACACTGGGGATCGCGATTGAAAGTGTGTCAGAGAGTTTTGGCGATGACTGGCCCCAAAAACTGAAGAGAGAGACCTTTTCAAAGGTCTTTCGTGATCCGCTTGTTGAAAGCACCTTGATGAGCGTCGGCCATACCCAAGCGGGAGACATCTCTGATGCGACGCTTTTTCATGCCGCCCACATGGTGACCCATCAATTGCTGGATCAACCGTTCGAACCTGTTGCGAAATCAGGTGAGGCGTTTCCGCTCAGCGGGGCCAGTTTGAACAGGGTGAAACAATTGCTCGCCAAGAATTTGGATCGTCATGTAACAGTTGAAGAGATGGCAGCCACTGCCGGAATAAGCCGTCACCATTTTTCCCGCCGGTTCAAGGCTGCGACGGGTCAGTCGCCACATCAGTTTGCAATCCATGGAAAGCTGGAGCATGCAGCCCACCTGCTGGCGGAGGAAGAAAACGCGAGCGTCTTATCGATCGCGCAAAAGGTCGGTTACTGTAACCCTGCGCAATTCGCCAAATTGTTCCGACGTCAGTTTGGTCTCTCACCAAGAAGTTGGCGAAGCCGAATGCCCAAGTAGGCATGAGCCCTCACTAGATTAGAGGTTTAAAACGTTCACCCAGCGATCCCATCGAGATCTGTCCACACCAAATCGGATTTGTCCTCGCGCCACGCAAAACGCCGCATGTGATCACTGAGAACGGCACAAGTCTCTTTTCGATCAGAGGCACTTTCTGAACGAACCAGAAACAATAAACTGCTGCCATCGACATGTATCTCTGCCAACCCGCAAGAAAAACGCAACTCTGCCCGGTCGCCATCAACTGCAACGGGGATCTTATGCGAAAAGTGCCGGGTCAGACGGTCAAAATACGCCCGGGAATGTGACGAACGAAACTCAGCTTCGGAGCGCATGGGCATCACTTGAAAGCACTCCTGAATGGGCGGGGTATGAAGTAACAGTTTGCGCGCAAGAGACTTTTCGGACCACTGGTTTTGAGATAGTCACCTGTGAAGACACCCTGATGTGTCGTCGCGCGAGGCAGAGCCCATAGTGAACCCCAGCAAGCATCTTTCCGAGGCCGCGCGCTATTTTGGCGATGACAACGAAAACATCTCGTTCAACCGGGTCTGGTTCAACCTGATGCGCGCCCACCGCAAGTTTCATCCGCGCATTGCAAAGGCTTTGAAAGCCAGCGGCATCAACGATCCGATCTGGTACGAGATCCTGCTGGAGGTGGAGCGGGCCGGAACGGATGGTCAACCGATGGCTGCGCTGGAGGACAAACTCTTTGTACCGCAATATGCGCTGTCGCGCCACGTGGCGCGGCTGGAAAAGGACGGGCTGCTGCGCCGGACCTATATCGCCGATGGCAGGCGCAAACAGCTGTTGTTTCTGACCGAACGGGGCTTGGGGCTGCATGAGCGGATCTGGCCTATCTATTGGGACGCGATGCAGGCTGAGATCGGGCCGCACCTGACGGCGGATGAAGCCTATACCCTCTCGCGGCTGTTGATTAAACTGTTGCCTTAAAACCGTGCCACAGCCTCGATCACGAATGTGCGCCCTGGCTCGTTAAGCGCGGCAAATCCTGCGTAATCGCCACCATAGGTCGCGCGATCTGCATAGGTTTCGTCGAACACGTTTTGCACTTCGCCACGGAGCGTGACACCGCGAAACCTTGGGGGCGTGTATTCTGCAAATAGATTGAGGACCGTATAGCCCTCAAGCGTGCGCAAAGGATCCACCTCCAACGCACTGCTCGGATTTGGATCGTAGTCGAGCGCCATATCAATGCTGCCGCCCACCAGCATATTCCACCTTGGCAACTGCTGTTGCACTTCAAGCGCCAGAACCTGCCCCAGCGGTGCGCCGAAATCGAGCTGATAGAAGCTCGACACCTCATCCCCATCGCGGGAGGTTTCGCTATCAGAAAATGTCAGCCGGGCAAATCCGTCAGCCCAGCCATAGGTCGCATAGAGATTGAAACCTTCGGATTTGAAGTCAAAGGTATCTCCGCCGTTCCGAACGTCTTCGATCTCTGTCAGGAAGGCTTCGCCTCCCACCTTCAGACCGCCGTTCGTCCAATCAAAACCGAGATTCCAATTCTGTGATCGTGAGGGCTCAAGCCCCGCATAGTCCCATTCCCGACCCGGGATCAGGTTGATGTCGTAGATATAATTATCTTCGATCTGAAGCCCGCCGAAGACATTTGAATATCCTGCCCGCAGGCTGAGGCTCTCGGTCAGCGCATAGGTCGCGGAGAAATTCCCGCTGGCCCCGGAGTACGAGTCGCTGAAGCCGTTGACCCCTTCGAAATCCTGATGATCGAAACGCAGACCGGTCGAAATCTTCCACCGGTCTGTTGGCTCAAATCGCGCCTGGGCAAACAGGCCGATGTTTTGCGTCGTTTCATCAATCTGGGACGTCACATCACTTTGGTAACTGCCCTGACGGTCGTAATAGTCGATGCCGGCGACAATTGTATCTGTCTCTGACAAGCGGAAGGTGTTCTGGATCTTGGCCGACAGCGTGTTGGTCGTCCCTTCGCTCTCTTCGAACAGGGGAGCATTGATCAGGCTTTCCGAAAAGCCGACCACCACCTCCGGATTCCAGATCGCACCCCCCTGCAAGAACGCATAGTTGAAAGCATAGGTGGATCGTTCGGTATCATAGCGCACCAGGGGGCGGGTTCCGGGGCCAAAGTTGGCGCGAAAATTCCTCAGGGACGAATCCTGCAACTGCTGGCCGGACAGTTCAAACCGGTGCCCGGTATCCGTTTCATAGGCCAGTTTGAGCAAACCCGACTGCAGATCGGCGCCCGTACCGGTCATGACATTGCCATCGCCATCGGAGTAGTCGTTCCCGGTTACGGAACGCCCGTATAGCAGCACCTCGAAACCCTGCGCGCGTGTCGACAGGGTGACCGAGCGGCCCCAGGTATCGCCGTTGTCGCCATAGGACAGCCGCACGTTGCCCCCAAAGGTCTCACCATCGCGGATGATATCCGCTGCATCAACCGTCTCCATCACGACAGCACCTGCAACCGCATTGGGACCAGTATCCGCCGCAGCAATGCCCGGGTCGACCCGAACGAATTTCAGCAGCCCGGGGTCGAAGACGTTGGCACTGACATGGTGAAACGCGCGATTGTTCTGCAACACCCCGTCCAGCGAAATCGTCAGGTTCAGCATGTCGATCCCATTGACGAAAATCTTCTGCGCAAGCGGGATCGCACCACCGACCGATACACTCGCGATACCGGCGAAAACGTCTTTCAGATCGCCGCTACGTGCCCGTTCCAGCTCCGCGTCAGCGACATAAACGGATGACGCGCGGTCCGCCGCATCACCCTTTGGATCTGCCTTTCGGACAACGATCGGATCCAATGAGATTGTGCCATCGTCGGATGTCTCATTTGAGGCTTGTCCAAAAGCCTGCGTTGCATAGAGCAGAACGCATGCAGAGCCGCACAAAAGGCATGCACGCACAGAATGAATTGCGACAGTCATAAGTGTCCCCAGATCTTGATTTAGAAAGGCCGGGCTGGCCCGATCCGGGACGTGGCGAGGCGAGATTGGCTGGGTTTCTAAGGGTTAATATCTTGACATGCAAGTGCATGTTAAGGATTATGCAATTTCAACCATCGTTGGCGCTGTGAAAGCCATAATGGGTCGAATTCCTTCTGAGACGGCCCAAAGGGGACAGTGAAGCGGCCCGATGAGCCCAAAAGCCAGATCGCGGCTTGCCGGAACTGGCTCGCCCGGTCACGACAATACACATCGCAGTTTCAGACCAGAACGACCGACCGATCATCTACCCGAAAGACCTTTGCGTCCGTCTCAAAGACGTCCCGCAGCAGTCCTTCGGTCACGATCTGCTTTGGTGCGCCGTCCGCAATCACCATGCCCCCTTTCAATGCGATGATCCGATCCGCGTAGGCTGCGGCGTAATTGATGTCGTGCAAAACAATCACCACCGTGCGCCCCTTCTCAATCGCAAGCGCCCGCAGCCGTGCCATCAAGGCGCGTGAGGCTGCGATGTCGAGATTGTTAAGCGGCTCATCCAGCAGCAGGTATGCGGTGTCCTGCGCATAGGCCATGGCGACAAAGGCGCGTTGGCGTTGCCCGCCCGAAAGGGTTTCCAGCACCCGGTCCGCCAGATCTTGCAGATCAAAATTCCCGAGTGCCTGTGTGACGAGGGCATCGTCGGCCTCACTTGGTCTGCCCTTGTGATAAGGGTAGCGCCCAAAACCGACCAGATCACGCACGGTCAGGCGAATAGTTACCGTCAGATCCTGCGGCAATATGGCCAATTCCCGCGCCAGCCTGTCATCGGCAACCTGCCCGACCGGCAAGCCGTTCACCGTAATGCGCCCGGATTGCAACGCATTCAACCGTGCGATCAGCGACAGGAGGGTCGATTTGCCGGCGCCGTTCGGCCCTACCAGAGCGATGACACCGCCCGGCCCCATCTGCAGAGACACGTCGCGCAGGATGTCTTGCCCCCCGATCCGATAAGAAACCCCTTCGATATCGATCATCTCTGTCTCCTCAAGAGCAGCGCCAGAAACACAAGCCCGCCCAGAAACTCCACCACGACGCTCAAGGGTGTCGCCAGGCCGAGAAGGCGCTCCATCACGGTCTGACCACCCACCAGTATGATCCCCCCGATGAGTGCCGCCGTGGGCAAGAGCAGGGCATGGCGCGGCGCGTTCATCACCTGATAGGTCAGGCTGGTCACCAACAGACCAAAGAAGGTCACCGGCCCGACCAGCGCCGTGGATACTGAAACAAGCACAGAGACAAGGATCAGAACATGCCATTGGCCGCGCGCCGGTGCCTCTCCCAGCGATGTGGAAAGAAGCGGCCCCAGAGCCAGCACATCCAGACGGTGCCGTATGTGCCAGAGCGCGCCGCAGGCGAGTAGCGTGAGCACGACAGAAAGCCCCAGCACATCCACTTCAATTGCAGAGAACCTTGCAAATGACGCGGCCTGGATCACCGCGTATTCGTTGGGATCGATCACCCGTTGCAGATAAGCCGTCACTGACCGGAAGAGCACCGACAGCACGACACCGGTCAGGATCAACCGCATCAGATCGTCCCGGCCTGACCGCAGCAAAGCCCCAAAAAGCGCCAGTGCAGCCCCGCACAGCAGGAATACATTGGCGGCCATGAGCCCCTGTGCGGGCATGGCGCGATAGGTCTGTGCGCCCAACCCCCAGACCAGCGCGCTGAGCAACAACAGGTAGAGCGCATCGAACCCCATGATCGACGGGGTCAGGATGCGATTGGCGGTAATGGTCTGGAAGACTAGCGTGGCCCAGGACATCGCCAGCGCCACCAGCAAAAGCCCCGCAAGTTTCTGGCCCCGAAAGGCGAGCACGAACCCCCAGTCGCCCCGCGCACCGATGCTGAGATAGGCCGCACAGGCGGCGAGCAGAACCAGCCCCAGGATCGCGATTCTATCCCGCAAGACGTCTGCTCCCGTAAAGCAGCCACAGGAACATCGCAGCCCCCACGATACCGATCACCGTGCCGGCGGGCATCTCGAAGGGATGGATTACCAGACGGCCCAGCAAATCCGCCGCCAACACCAATCCCGCCCCGGCGATGGCTGTCAGCGGCAGGGCGCGGCGCAGATTGTCGCCCGCGACACGGCTGATCAGGTTCGGCACCACCAGACCCACAAAGGGGATCATGCCAACGGTGACGACGGTCAGTCCACTCACGACGGAGATCATGATCAGGCCCAGCAGAACGATCTGTCGGTAGTTAAGGCCAAGGTTCAGGCTGACCTGCTCGCCCAACCCCAGGATGGAAAACTGATCGGCGACGAGATAGCTCAGCAAAGCCGCCAGCCCGGCGAGCCACAGCAGCTCATAACGGCCACGCAGCGTTCCCGAAAACTCACCATTCATCCAGATTTCAATGACTTGCAGCATATCGACCTGATAGGCCAGATAGGTCACCGCGGCGCCGATAACGCCGCCATAGATCAGCCCCACCAGCGGCACCAGCAGCGGCTGGGTTGGCGGGAGCCGTCGGGTAAGCGCGAAAAAGCCCAGAGAGCTGCAAAGTGCCGTCCCGGACGCCAGCAGCATCTGCAAACTCAACGGCGCCCCGGGCACCAGAACAACCGCCAGCAGGATACCCAGAGCCGCCCCCTGCCCGGTCCCCGCGGTCATGGGTTCGACAAAGCGGTTGCGAGCGATGGTCTGCATGATCTGCCCGGCAATCGCCAGCGACGCGCCCGTCAGCAGCGTGGCAACCGTGCGCGGGAAACGGCTGTCGCGGATCAAGGGCCAGATCTCGGCATCCTCTGCCTGGGTCAGGTCAATGACGCCGACAAACAGCGACGCCAGCGCCATTATTGTCAGAGTTAGCAGGCTCACGCCGATCCGCATCTCCGGTCAGCGGCCCTGAAATCCGGCAATCAGATCGTCCAGCGTCCGCATCATCGACTGTATCCCCCCGCCCGCGATGTAGATATCGGCGGCATTGAGATAGATCACCTGACCGGAGGACCAGGCCCTGGTCTGATGCATGATCGCATTGTCGAGGGTCGCCGCGGCACTTTCACCCGGCTGGCCAATGGCCGCGAGGCGGTCCACGACGATCAGCCAGTCGGGGTCGACCGCCTTTATGAACTCAAAAGAGATCGCTTCGCCATGTGTGGATGCGCCGGTCTCGGGTGCAGCCTCCGAGAGGCCCACATCCTTGTGCAGCCAGCCAAAACGTCCCCCGGCGCCATAGGCGCTGATCTTCGGACCATTGGTCATGATCACCAGAGCGTCACCACGCCCCTGGACCACTTCACGCGCCTGCGCCAGCCGCTTGTTCAAAGCCTGCTCAAGCGCTGCTGCCTTCTCTGCCACGTTGAACAGCTGTCCATAGCTGCGCAGCCGGGTGATGGCGTCAGACCACAGGTCATCCCCAACGGTCATGTCGATGCTGGGCGCGATGCGGGCCATCGCATTAAGCTGATCGGAACTGCGGCTGCCCACAATGATCAGATCAGGAGCCAGGGCGTGCACGGCTTCGAAATCCGGCTCGAAAAACGATCCGAGATTTTCGGCCTGCGCGGTCATATCCTGCAGATAGTCGACGTAAAGCGATCCCATCGTACCGGCAACGGACACGCCAAGCGCATCGAGGGTGTCCGCCACGGCGACGTCAAAAACGGCCACCCTATCCGGTGCAGCAGGGACGGAAACGACACCCTGCGCCGTCTCTAGCTCAAGAGTATCAGCGGCGCTTGTCCCGGTGCTCAGGATCAACAGAATAAGGGCAGTCAGTCGGGCAAGCATCAGGCATCCTCGTTGCGGGCTGGGGAGGTAACTATTGGAAGAGGCGCTGGCGAGATGCAATTGCATGTAACTGGCGGGCGCACCGTGACACAGGCTTCCGGGAAACTCAATCCGACCATTCCAGCGTTTTCGGGTTTTCGCGAAATGCAAAGCGGGTAATGTGGTCTTCCAGAATCCGCTTGGTTCGCTCCAATCCGTCGCGGCTCTCGGCGCGCACCTCGAATTCCAGGCGATCCGAATGCGCCGTCAGATCCGCCTGCGCCAGCGGGAAATCCACTTGCCCGGTGTCGGACCCGTAACGAACGTCCACCTTATGCGCAAAGTGCTTGCAAAGCTGCTGAAGATAACGGGGCGCTTTTTTGGTTTCGAAGGTACTCCGGGCAGTCGGCATTTGGATGCTCCTCTGGCGATAGGCTGGATGATGTAAAGAGGGTCACGTCGCCTCAAAATCGCATCGTTATACCAAGCGTGAGGCGACGCGGCGTGCCGTAGAAGTTGCCCCGCGTCGTCTGGTTGACCCGAGTGTAATACGTCCCATCGAGCAGGTTTTCGACAGAGAGCTGCGCTGAGAGGGTCTCGGTAATCGGGTAGCGGGCCATAGCATCGATAACCACGTAGCTGGGTGCTTTGATCGTGCCCAGAGAGAAACTGCTGGCATAGCGCAGACCTATGCCAAGATCTGCTCCCTGAAGCCGCCCCTCGGGCACCGTGTAGCGCCCCCAAAGAGACAGGGTGTGCGGAGAGGTCGGATCGTCGTCACGATCTGTATCCACGTAGGTATAGCCGCCCGAAACCATCCAGTTTTGCCCAACGAAGCCCTGCAAAAGCGCTTCGAAGCCCTTGGTTGTCGCATCACCGCTGTCCAGAAATGCGCCGGGGTTGGCCGGATCCTCAACAGCGCGATTTCTGTCCTCAATGTAGAAAACCGCTGTCTGTGTGGTCAGGCTCCCGCCATTGAAGCTGCCTTTCAGGCCAACCTCAAATTGCCGGCCTTCAACCGGATCAAGCTGCGATCCATCGGCCCGCTGCTCGATCTGCGGCTGAAAAATGTCCGAGTACCCACCATAGGCCGTCAACCGGTCATTCAGGGCATAGGCGAGGCCAATGTTGGATACGAACCGCTGTTCTTCGATGTCTGAGCGTATCAGATCCCTGCCGGTATCCCGCACGCTGCTGTCATAAAGCACATAGCGCGTGCCAACGGAGAGTTTTGTGCGCGCCCCAAGGTCAATGCGCCCCTGCGCGTAGATCCCGTATTCTTGAGTTTCCGTGAGGGTGTTCAGGCGAAAGCCCGGCCCGATGCCAGGAAACGTGATGACCGGTTCGGCAATGGCGGTTGGATCGAAGGTGTTGATGTTCTGCGTCCCGGCAGAGAAGTCAAAATTCTGTCGCATCGCCTGATCGGTACTGCGGTAGTCTGCGCCAAGGGTGACCTCGCCCGTGGTGCCGAAGGCGGAGATCGGCGACGACCAGTTCACATCGACAAAATCCGTGTCCTCCTCGAAATCCCGCGCAAAGGTCAGCAGATCGAAATCCCCGCTGAGCGGATCGACGGCGCTGTTTGGCAGGACGCTACGGATCACCACGTCCCGGCTGTAGCGCCGCGCGCTGGCTTTCAGAACGCTGCCATTGTCGAAGCGATGTTCCAGCTCTGTGAAGCCTTCGATGCTGTCACTTTCGAACCGGTTCCAATCCGCACCGATAAAGGTCTCACGCGGCACGTCCAGCAAAGTGCCATCTGTGAATGTGGGAAGACCGGAAAACCGCAATGCGTCCTGAGTTTCTGCGATAAAACCGAAGGACAAGAGGGTTTGATCCGTCAAATCGACATCCAGCGCGCCGGACAACCCCTCGCGGTCGCTTTCGACAAAATCGACATAGGAATTCTTGGTGTCCGCATATCCAATGATGCGCCCGCGCACAGTGGCCTCCGCGTTGAGCGGGGCTGAATAGTCGAACTCGCCCCGGAGAGCATCAAAGGAGCCGATAGCGACCGATGCGCGGCCCTGCGGCGTCGATGTCGGGCGCTTGCGCACCAGGTTGAGCGTTCCGACCGGCTCGCCCGTCCCCTGATAGACCCCCGAGGGGCCAGACAGCAGCTCAACCCTGTCAAAGAACACCAGATCCGGTGCCGTGCCATAAATGCTTAGAAACGGTCGCGGGGCGCCGTCGATGTTATATGTGAAAACCTCATGCCCACGCGAGTAAAGCGACCCGGTGTAGACATCCCCCAGTGCTGTGGTGAGGTTCGGCAACACGAAGGCCGCTTCTTCGAGGCTATTTGCATTCGCGTCTTCCAGTCGTTCGTCGGTCACAACCGTGATCGACTGAGGGATATCCCTGATGTCCACGGGCTGCCGCCCCCCAACGGTCGCCCGTTCCGTAGAATAGGACCCGGTGCCCTCGGTCGCGACGCCGTCAGAGGCTTCGACGAGGATCGGTGCAAGCTCCGTGATATCCTCTTCCGCGACGAGCGGACTAACAAGAACCACGCTGGCCAGCAGCGAAACACGAAGCGAAACCTGGGGCATCTGAAGCGCCTTTTCAAATTCTTGACTATTTTTGTCAAATTACTAATCTGCCAAGCGTTCTGGAAAGGCGCGGATCTATGCGAAATCACCAAAAACCGATGCAAAATGCGCAAGTGCCGGTTTTGAGTGGTGATCTTGGGTTTGAAGCTCTGCGCAAAAGTGCCGCGCCCTATGTCAAACGGCACCGCATGACAGTTGGGCGCCCCGCCCCCTTGCCGTGCTTCGCTGGGCAGTTCGGCATTCGGGACATCGGCGACGGGCAGACCGTACACCAGAGCCGCATTGCGCCCGAAACCGAATTTGAAACCAGCTTCATCGCCGAGACTGGCCTGCTTGTCTCAATTGTGCTTGACGGACGGCTAACGTTTTCATTGGACGGTCACGCCTATGATTTTCGCACATCCGCGCAACCTCTTGCAGTGGCCTGGACGAACCTCAAGCCGGTCGAGGTGACCCGCAGAACGGCACAACCCGACCATCTTGTCAAAGTGCAGGTGCATACACCGCTCAGCTTTTTCGACGTGACCTGGAAGGCTGGCATCGGGCAGATTCTGGGCACGCATGGCAAGGTTATCTCCTGGTCCCCTGGCCTGGCCGCCTCTGAGGCCGCAGGCGGTCTGATCAAGGGCAAGGCAGTGTCCGAACCGCGCTCCCGCATGGCGGCGTCGCGCTTCGCGGTTGAAGCACTGGATTCACTGCTCGAGCATCTGGAGGCGCAAGGTGATGCCGCCTCATCCCGTATCGCAGCCGCCCGCGTCTATGTAGAACAGACCGCCTCAGAACATCCGAGATTGAGCGACATTGCAGTGGCAACAGGCTTCTCTGTCAGTTCCCTGCAACGCATCTACCGCGACACATACGGTATGACCGTCATTGAACATCAGCGACGGCTGGTGCTTGAGCAGGCTCTGCGCGCTCTGAGATCCGGGCGCGTCTCGGTGGCGCAGGCCGCTCGTATCGCCGGTTACAGAAGCCCTTCCAATTTCAGTTCCGCCTTTGCAAAAGAATTCGGGAAACCGCCATCCCGGATTAAATCGGATGCCTGAAACGCGCCTCATCAGATCTGCACAGGGATCATCATGCCTGAGCTAACCGCCCTTTCAGAGCGCCTGCAGGGTCAGGCCCATGCCCTGTCGCAGGCCGAGGGATGGCCACACCTGCCCAACGATTGGGGCAATATGATTGCCAATGGCAGGGGTCTGGGGCTTATGTCCGAGGGCACGTTGATCGGGACGGTCTTGTGGTGGCAGCAGACCACCCATGCAACGCTCGGCATGGTTATCGTCGCCGCCGCACATCGTCAGAGGGGTCATGGTGCACGCCTTGTAACCGAAGCGCTGAAGCAGATCGGTGAACGCAATATCCTGTTGCATGCAACCGGCGCTGGCCTGCCAGGGTATGCCAGACTGGGATTCGTTCCCGTCGGCATCATACATCAGCATCAGGGCCATGCTGCCAGACCGCCCTTGCCTGACACAGACCTTGATATCTCTCGTCTGTCCGCTCGCGATGTCACAAGAATTGCAGATTTGGACAAAGCAGCGCGCGGGTGGGATAGAACGGATCTGCTTCAGGCTCTGATGCAGAAAGGGACCTGCTGGACAGCCGCCCGCGACGATCAGATCGTCGGCTACGCGTTGGAAAGACACGCTGGCAAAGGTAGTATCATCGGCCCGATCGTGGCCGACGCGCCCGAAACGGCGCAGGCACTTGTCACCCGGGCCATGCACACCGCGAAA
This sequence comes from uncultured Roseobacter sp., assembly GCF_947499265.1. Taxonomy (GTDB): domain Bacteria; phylum Pseudomonadota; class Alphaproteobacteria; order Rhodobacterales; family Rhodobacteraceae; genus Roseobacter. The sequence goes on from NZ_CANMNK010000003.1 coordinate 198,672, forward strand.
AATGCGTTTTTCAGGATTGATAGTGACCCCGGGCTTGGACTTTGCGACTGGTTGGAGGCCATCGGGCTGTCCAAGGTTGACATGGGGACGACCATGTTAAAGGGGGAGCGACCGCTCATCGAGCCTTCTGTTCCGGTAAAGTTGTACGGGTTGGCCAGTCAGGCATATGGATAGAAAACCGGCGATACCTTGCCGCGTTTCTTGACAAACCCCTGCCAAAAATCTACCCGAACCAAAGGTGATCCTTTCATCTGATCGAGCAAAACCGAGAGGCCCTGCCATGCGCAGCGCCCGGTCCAGCCAGACAAATCCAAATGAATTTCGACAATCCGGCGCAGGGATTTCCTGCACGGTTTCGACCAAATCCATGGGAGGCTGACATGATCAAGCCGTTTCTGCTGGCCATTTTGCTGATGGGCTTTTCGGCTGCTTTCGCGCAGGACGCGGCAGGGCCTGACGCATCAACCGACACACCCGTCCTGCCAGCACCGAAAGTGGGATCGGAAACGGTCGACGTTGTACCTCCCGGCACCGGTGAGGCTGAAGCGCCTCCCCGCCCTGCGTCGGAAGCTACACCGGAGAATACGCCGGTCGCGACAGGGCGTGTGCCGCCTTCCCCGAGCGTCGCTTCGGAACCTGGTGTGGCGCATGCTGAGCCAACCGCAAAAAGCGCCCTGATACGCGCCCAGGCGTTTCTTCAGGATGGCGGGCCTGTGGTCTGGGCGATTGCCGCCCTCTCCGTCATCACACTGGCGTTGATCCTGTGGAAAATCTGGCGTCTCGCACGTGTTGGTGCGTGGTCTCGTGGCAAGGCCAGCCAATCCGTTGAGCTTTTCGAAGGTGGCAATCCGGAACGGGCACTGGTGTTGGTCAGAGGCCGCCGCGGCATCCGATCAAAAGTCATGGCAACAGCGCTTGGCGCAATGGAACAGCTCCCCGAGGATCGCGCTCGTGAGGAAACAGCCCGCGTGGCGAAACGCGAGCTTGCCTCTGCCAGGGTGGGTTTGGGCGCTTTGGAGTTGATTGCCACTATCGCCCCCCTTCTAGGGCTGCTGGGAACCGTGCTGGGGATGATCGCGGCGTTCCAGGCTCTGCAGGCCGCCGGATCCAAAGCGGATCCCGCCCTGCTTGCCGGGGGCATTTGGGAGGCGCTTTTGACCACAGCGGCGGGCATGACGGTCGCCATTCCCGCATCCGTGGCGCTGACGTGGTTCGAATCTGTCATCGACAGGATCAGAGGTGACATCGAGGATAATGCCACCCGCCTCTTTGTTGCCAAGCAGCCGGGGCACCTGAAGATGGCGGCCCAGTAATCATGGAATTCGCTCCTCCTGACCGGCCGCGTCGAAAGCCCAGCCTGACACCGATGATCGATGTGGTGTTCCTGCTGCTGGTGTTTTTCATGCTGGCCTCACGGTTCGGATTGGATGCGGTTTTGCCACTGCCTCTGGCTGCGGGTGGCGGCGCGTATAATGGTCCTCCGCGACTTGTGGACATCGCCCCGGATGCCATCACCCTGAACGGGGCGCCAACAGGCGATCTGGTCGCTGCACTCAGCCCACTGATGACCGCTCCGACCGACATGATCGTGTTGCGCGGCAGGGACGGCACCGATCTGCAACGTGTCGTTACGGTCACGGAAGAGCTGCGCGCCGCCGGGTTCACCGCCATCGTCCTGATGGAGTAACGCATGGATCTGAGCGACCCTCCCAAGCGCCGCCGCGTTGAATCCATCGTCCCGATGATCAACGTGGTGTTTCTGCTGCTGATCTTCTTTCTCATGACGTCTCAGCTTGCAACACAGCCCTTTGACGTCACCCCTCCGGAAGCATCGATTGAAACCGACGGCGAGGCCGAACCGGTGCTGTTTTTGGATGAAAGCGGTCGGATGTCCTTTGATGGCGTGGAAGGTGAGGCGGCGCTTTTGTCCCTTGCGGCGCGCTCGAGCGAAATGACGATTATCCAGTTGCGCGCCGACGCGCGTCTGGAGGCGACGCGTCTTGCCCGCATTTTGAGCGATCTCGGCGCAGCTGGCCTGTCGCGGGTCGAACTCGTGTTGACACCCAAATGATGCGGTGGCTGGAATTTGCTCTCTTTACGGCCATCGCGGTCGCTCTGCATGTTGCTTTCTTCGTTGTGAAACCGAACGAGGGCGCGGAAGCGGGAGGCGTTGGCGGGGAGGAGATAATCTCGCTGCAGGCTGCCGCACCGACCGTGATCGAAATGGTCGAAGCATGGGAGCGCCCGACGCAAGTGGAGACAGAACAAGACGCCGTGCTGCCCCCCCCAACCGATCCCGTAACCACCCGCCCGACCCTGCCCTCGTTGCAAGTGCAGCAGGCGCCGCGGGCAGAAATGCGCATGGCCATCATGGATCCCGCGCCGACCCGCGACAGCCTTGACATCGATACCGCGCCAGCTGACCCACCACCCGCACCAGAGCCTGATCCCGAAACGGTTGAAACTCCAGCACCGGATGCCGTTCCCGATGCCCCCCCGACGACCCGGCCGAAACTGAGGCCTGAGCGACAACCAGATCCGCAAACGGCCAAAACCTCCGATGCTCAATCTGCCGGGCGCGCCGAGCGGCGGGCGGCGGGCAGCGGCGGCACCGCGCAGGCTGGCAATACCGGCGCAGCCGAGGTCGCGACCGCATCGCCGGGGCAACAGCAGCAGCTGCAGGCGGTCTGGGGTGCAAAGATCCGGGCCAAGCTTGCGCGCCAACAGCGCTACCCCCGGGGGACGCGACAAAACGGGCGCACCCAGATCATTCTAAACGTCGCACGGTCCGGACAAATCCTCGGTGTGAGCGTTGGCCGGTCTTCGGGGGTGTCCGCGTTGGATCAAGCCGCTCTAGACGCGGTAAAGCGCGCGAGACGCTTTGCGAAGGCACCCGACGATCTACCCGGTAGCAGCTTTAAATTCAGCCTTGTGCTGGATTGGCGGCGCTAGTCTGCCACGGCACCAATCGCCACAGCATTTGCCGCATCGCGGACATACCATCTCAGTTGCAAACACCTGATCAGCCGCGCCGCATTTCCAGTCTCGAACGCGCTGGCAAAAACTTATGTCCCGTTTGCCCGAAGCGCGTCAGCGCGGATAGTCCCAGGCAGTCGAGCACGCGCCACTTTGGTCAAACCGATCCCCCCAGCGGCTCGGACGTAAGACGCACAGGAGGCAAAAGGACATGTTGGCTGGCGCCATCGCCCCAACCAGGCTTTCCCTTCACGGAGACGGTGCGCAACATCATTCTGCGGGCTGATTTAAGTAACAGATCAGCTCATTGATCTTGCGGCTCACCTTTGGTGACTGGGTGCACGCACAGCAGAGCAATGCGTCGGTAGGCAACTGAAGACCGATTTAGACTTCTGGGAAATCCGTCCCTCCGCTGGCGGACATCGGCGGTTGGGGTCGGCAGGTTCGTGCCTGTTTCTCGCGCCACGACAGGCAAACCCGAACGCAGAAGTTCCTGAAATCTCTTTAATTCAGGACTAAATCCTGTAAATACCGATTAAAATAGTCAGGTAAGTTTGTACCCAGCCGAGATACGACAAAATGGGACAAACATATGACGACCAGACCGCTTTCCACGCTCATCATGATCGCATACGGCCTCGGAGCCCCGGCGCTTGCTCAAGATGTACCGTTTGATCTGGGTGCCATCGTGTCCGAAGCAGAGAGCGACACAACCCTTGTACAGGATGGCCATGTTGTTGAGAGCGGTCGACAGGCCACCAAGGTCGACACCCCACTCCTGCAAATCCCGTAGACTGTGACCGCAATCACGATAGACAAATCGAGGATCAGGCCCCCCGGACACTGAATGAAACACTCACCTATACCGCGAGCGCTGACCCTTATTCCTTCGGCTATGACAGCCGGTTCGATGCGTTCAACCTGCGCGGCTTTCCCGCCTTCTACGATGGAGTTTTCCGCGATGGATTGCGACAGTACAACTCGCCCACAGCGCTGTTTAAAAACGAACCCTACGGGCTGGAGGCGCTGACTGTCCTGAAGGGGCCGGCGTCATCGCTTTAACCAAGCGCTTCTGATGGCAGCGCATCTCTCCCACGCCCGCATCATCGCAGCCATCGGCGCCGCCTATGTCGCGCAAAGCATCATCGCTGGTCTGAGATGGAGCAGCCTTCCAGCGGTCCTGCGCAGCGAAGGGCTGCCACTTGACCAGATCGGCCTCTTGTCCCTTTTGATCCTGCCCTGGGCCCTCAAAGTGTTCTGGTCGCCCTGGCTCGAACGCTGGCGGCTTCCCCGGTCAGGGCAGGACCGCTCCGGCGTGATCATGCTCTTTGGCGGACTCATTGCCGTTTCGTCCCTCATCACAGCGGGCAGCATCAGACCGAAGCTGATCCCCGGCGCATCAGACGGGATGGCGATCATGGCCATATCCTTGTGGCCGGGGGCGTCGCTGGTCTTAACGACGGTGAAATAGATGTCGGCCTCCCCCGCAAGGCTGACCCAGGCTTTCGCGCCTCTGATGGTCCATGTGCCATCGCCGTCGTTCGTGGCGCGGGTGTACATCTTCATTGGGGGTGAGACCTGAGTCGCGTGGTCGCGGGCCGTAGCCAGGATTCCATCCAGTTTCTCAGACATTGCAGCATCCTTTCGATGGCGCGCACTGTCCTATGTCGCCAGCTACGTGGTGCCGCAACAGCGAGGCACTAAAAGCACGTGCGTTGGTAAATAGTGTTTTCAGATCTATATAGGCAAATCTTACCCGCGCGCCATCTCACGCAGTGACAGTCGATTGTCCAAAAGTGACAGAATTAGCGGTCAGCCCTTTGTCTGCGCCGGTATACGCTTGAGGTCGCGCCTTTCCATCTCTGAACGACTTTGTGAAAACGCGCGACGGATGCAAACCCTACGTCCTGTGCGATGGCCTCGATACTGACCTCGATGACCTGCAGGCGGCGGATCGCAATATCGCGGCGCAGACCATCCTTGATGGCCTGAAAAGATGTTCCATCCGCGTTGAGCTTTCGGATCGGGGTGCGCGGCGTCACGCTCAGGACCTGTGCCGCCCCGCCGAGGTGAGCATCCCCCAGTCGACCTGACGGAGATGGGCGCGCACGCGAAGCGATTGGGTGCGCTGCTGAGACCGGGTAAAAGTCCAGTCGCGAGGGGCGTTCTCAAGAAACCGGTCCATATCGCCGGAACCGCGTATTTGCACAGGCCCCAACACCGCCGCGTCAAAATGGATCGCCGTGGCGGGGGCGCCAAACCGGATTGGGGTGTGGAATATCGGCGCGTAATCTTCTTCGAACGTGGGGCGGTCAAAAGCGCACTCCACGCCTTTCACCTGCACCTCATGGCGCGCCAACCACGACAGCAGCCCGTGGGCCAGTTTCAGGATCAGCATATGGCCAAACCGCTGTGGCGTGGCACCCCCCTGCGGCACGGGCCTCAGCGCTGATCCACCTGCTATCTCGGCCCGTTCGAGCTGGTAGTCATCCAGCAGCAAGTTCCAGAACGTCGACAACCGGCAGAGCGCCGACGTCAGCAACGTCGACACCCGCACCGAGGTCAAAAGCTGTTGCAACGCGCGCGGCCGGATCGGGCGCGACCACAGGCCCACCATCTCACCCCCGGTTTCCATTGCGGCCAGCTAGTAGACGCACACAATCTAGTCGAGCATGACACAACCTTACGAGGTATTCTGGCCGGTCAGCAGACCGGCGCGATCAAGCCGTGAAAGGTAATGATCCTGCGCGCACAGGGAACGCAACGCCAACAGCCAATCCGCAATGAATTGACTAGAAACAGTCGGAAAATAGGTCGGCGGGACAGAGCAAACGTGCCTTTCACGGAAGAGCGAAATCGGAATCTGCTCGCATTCTTCGATGCCGGACTCTGCCAGGGTTGGCGGCAACTCTCGCAAGGACCGCTTCGGCTCCCATGCACATCTTCCAAGATTGCCGTTCAAGCTTCTTCTTCCAGGTCTGAAAGCGCATCGAGGACAAGGACAAGCCGTGTCTCGCCCATTCCTTCGATTGGCGGTGAACGATGCAGTAGTCCAGAGGCAGGTTTCTCAGGCCACAGGGTCCCTCGCAATAAAATAGGCGAGCCTGTCGGAACGGTGAAAACGCGCGACGGATCCTGTCCATTTCTGGAGATGCCATATTGCGTGCCGATCCCTCGATAGGTGCAGACCAAACGCCCCGTGATTGCGTCGATGTGGAATTTGCGGCACGCGTTTGTCCTGACAGCCGCAAGTCTCAAACGCAGGTAAGGCGTCTGCATCAGGTCCGCGAAAATATCGGCAAGGCTGGCGACGTCATTGATGAGTTGCGCCCTCTGGGGGCAGGAGGGCGTCTTGGACATCTCACAGAGTTCGGCCATGTTGGATCGAACTGTGTCTGGTACCAGAACCACGCGCCCTTGTGGTAGGTTGGAGGGATCAAGAGCATTCACCCAGCCTTGAAAATCTGCCGAATGCCGCCTGCGCCAGATGGCCGCTGCACATCCGGGTTTTAGGAAGGCCTTTAGGTCTTCTGGCGCATCAGCGACAGCGACCCCGATGGCAGCGTCTTGTACAGTTGCGCGAACAAAGCTCATGCAGCAGCCTCCGCCCGCCGCCAGAGCGGGAACGGGTCGGGGTAATCCGGCAAATTGTCTGGCCCTGTCGCGGCCACTGCTGGCACCAGGCAATGGTCCAGTCGCGCCTTCAGGTTTGACCAATCAATACCTGCCCCGATGAACACGAGTTCCTGACGACGGTCGCCCCAGGGCTCTTGCCAGTGGGCCTGCATATAGGCCTGCGCGCTCTCATGTTTCGGTTGCTGCTCTTTCGGTACCGAAGCCCACCACGTCCCCAGCGGTTTCACACTCGACAATGACCCTGCCAAGGAAAACTCGGCGACCCAATCCGGCCGTGTTGAGATCCAGAAATGGCCTTTGGCGCGGATGACACCAGGCAGGTCGCCATTGAGCACCGCCAGAATGCGCTCTGGAATGAAGGGGAGCCTTGCGCGATAGACAAAGGAGGCGACACCGTATTCTTCGGTTTCCGGCACGTGATCAGCAAAACCATAGAGTTCTTTCGCCCACATTGGGTGTTCATGAGCCTGCTCGAAGTTGAATAGTCCCGTGTCGAGGATTTTCTCGGCGGCGACGGCGGAACGATTGGTTTCTATGATCTCGGTGTCTGCGTTCAGACTGCGAATGATCTTGCGAGCCGCATCGACCTTCTCTGCCCCGGCATCGTCCACCTTGTTCAGCACAACGACATCGGCGAATTCGATCTGATCCGTCAGCAGGTCCACTAATGTGCGGTCATCCTCCTCCCCCATCGTCTCTCCGCGATCACGCAGGAAATCATGAGAAGAGAAGTCGTTTAGCAGATTGGCAGCATCCACAACGGTCACCATTGTATCTAACCGCGCCACATCGGACAGGCTGTTTCCGAACTCATCACGGAAGTCGAAAGTGGCCGCGACCGGCAGTGGCTCGGAGATGCCTGTGGATTCAATCAGGAGATAGTCGAAGCGTCCTTCGGCAGCCAACCTGCGTACTTCGTCCAGTAGGTCATCCCGCAGGGTGCAGCAAATGCAGCCGTTCGACATCTCAACGAGAGTTTCATCTGTCCGGCTGAGTTCTGTGTCTGCACGCACGAGGTCCGCATCGATGTTCACTTCGGACATGTCATTGACGATGACAGCGACCCGACGGCCCTCGCGATTGTTAAGAACACGATTGAGCAGGGTCGTTTTCCCGGCCCCCAGAAAACCGGAAAGCACGGTGACGGGAAGGCGGATATCTGACATGTTCGGCTCCTAGTGTTGCTGCTCAAGTCACGCAACCTACGCTGTTACTAGATAAATGCAACACCGAAAGTTACATTTAATCTTCATACGGGAAAGGGGCCGCCTCTTAAACGTAGTTCCCATCTCTCTATTGCTCTCCATACCATTGGTCATATGGCCGGAAATCCCGATAAGGTTCAAACCTCGGCAGATGTCGCGGGGCATGCCAGGAAGACCCCGGTCGTCGTGCGGCGTGTTCTTGGTAAACTCAGAAATGCAGGCCTCCTCAGTATGGAAAAGGACATGCGGGCGGAGCGCGCCTTGCGCGGCGGCGAGATCAGCTTGTCAGATGTGTATCTTGCGCTCGATCGGAGCTTGGACGTGACACGTGGTGACAAAGAAGCATCGAGCTGCTGGGTGGAGCATGTCTTGCACCGTGAGATGCCTTCAGTTTTGGAGGAGGTCGAGCGTAGTCTCATAGCGCGGCTAGCCGCAGGCCGTGCCAATGTCGGCCGCGCGGACAAACCGGCCTTTCGCCGGATGCGTGCGAAAGACCGGAATTGAAAGCAGCATCAGCCATTGCGCCGCTTGGGCGGTTGTTCCGCCATGCTTTTGGAAGAAGCTATCCAGGGCGGCGACAACGTGGTCGACCTTATCATCGAAGAAGACCCGGAAGGCGGCTGTGAAAGGTCGCAGCAGCTTGTCTCAATGGCTTTCCACTGAGTGAACCCATATCTCCGCCTCTGGTTCGTGCGAGGCCCGCGTTCCGTCCGTGACGGCACCGAGCCTCTTTGCCACAGCCTGTGAGCGTATATTCTGCGCATCTATGTAGCTGTATAGCCTGTCGAACCCCAGATCCTCACAGGCCCATTTCTTGACGGCCATCGCCGCTTCCGTTGCAAAGCCTTTTCCCTCCGCGCCTTCGAATAGATGCCATGCCAGCTCTACGTCCGGCCAGCCCGAATGCTTGATCAAGCCCACTCGACCGACGGGATGCCCCGTCTGCTTTTCAACGACCGTAAAGAAGCCGAAGTCGTGCCAATGCCAGTGGCCAATGCCAGTCAGAAACCCGAACCAAGCCTGTTCTGCTGTGACCGTCTCGCCCTGCGCCGCCATCGACGGGGCACTGGTCATGAAGCGGGTGAACTCAGGTAGATCACTGCGTTCGGGTCCACGCAAAACCAAACGTTGCGTCGTCAGCATGGGTGCGGTCGAGAGATTTTTCATCTGACGCCTTTCCGGTCGCAGACCTGGGTTACAGGCAAGTTCAGTGTAGTGGACGGTCGCGCATAATTGAAAGTAGCCGTTCAAACTTACAGCGGCATTCGGAACTTTGGGCTTGGGGAGGACCTTGGATCTCTCGCAAACAAACCGCAAATCTGTGTAGCCTAACAGGTGTTCTGGAATACGAGTGCAACGTCCGCAACTCAAGTGCCGCCGCATCCAAGCACTTCAACTTCAATCTAGGGGTGCCCGCAGACATTATTTTTATCGATCATCTCGCCGTTCTTTCGACATTTTTCTTTCTTTTACCCGTAACCTCCATCGACTCGGCGGCACTCCGACATCTTTCATGAAGGCGACACGGAACGAGTTGACCGGCCCATATCCGACACGTTCCGCAATTTCGGCCAAGGGCGTATTGAGGGTTCGCAGCATCTGAAGTGCGAAGATCACGCGCCATTTGCGGATGCACCCAAATGGAGCGAGTCCGAGCAACGCCTGGACGCGCTGCGAAAGAGAACCGGGACACCCCGGCCTCAAAGGCTAACCTATCCCGGGTTATGGGCCTCATTTTGTGATTGCTACCTCCGCAGCCCCCAAGGCGAAAAGATAGTATTGTTTTCAGCGATCCACCGAACCCGAACGAAAATGATTGCGCGGGTTTCAGGGGTGGCAAAAAGCCATTTGCCACGTCGCAAAAGATCAGAATAGTTGACTTGGAGCCAACCTCTGACGAATTGCAGAACGGCGCATCCAGCGGGACAGAAGGGCGCCTCTCTACCCGCAATGCCATCTTTGACGGCAGAGTGTGACGCTGCCGTGCGGCAAGATCCTTTGCGCCGGGGTCATCCGCGTGAGCCGACAAGCCGCCCGTTTTCGGCTTGGCTGTGTTATACTGCGGTGGCGGGGCGCATTCTCCAGTCGCACCCACAATTCTGACTTCCGACCTGCTTACCTATTTTATGCCTGCTATAGGAGTGCAAAATGACAGATGAAGGTATTCCAACAAATGACCTAGTGCTTGAGGGGGATCTGGTCATCATCGACGCCGCCGGTATCGTCCGGCTGCGCTTGGATCGGGAAACCGGTTCGATTTTTGGCCACAACAGCGATGGCGAGGTGGTGCTCCGCTGGCAGGTGCCTGGCAACAACCTCAGTTTCGGAGGGCACGGACAAGACGGCGACCTGACAATTTTCGATGCGGATGCCAATACGGTTGCGGGCACCGCGCAGGCGGTCCTGCATATCAACAGCCAAACCGGCACGCTACGGATCGGCGGTAGCGGTGTGGATGGCAGAATCCTCGGTCAGGACGGTGAAAACACTCAGACATTTCTTATAGATGCCGGAGCCGGGAGTATTACGGTTGGGAACGATGGCCAGGAGGGCACGATCCAGGCAAGAAATTCTTCGGGCCAGACCACCATCCGCATGGACGCGGAAAACGGTAATATCCGCGCCGGCGGCGGCGGCGTGGATGGAGATCTGCTCCTGCGAGGTCCGGATGGCGCGCTAAGGGTGCATCTCAGCGCGGACGGTCAGCGCATGGAGATCCGCGACCCCGACGGAGAGATTACCGCCATGATGGGTGGCGATGCCAATATCCGCGCTGGCAGCAATGGGCGCACAGGCAACTTGTTTCTGTTTCCGTCGGACGCTGGCAACATATTCAGCGATGGCCAAGCCTCGATTGCCCTGAACGGTGAAACCGGCAATGCGAGTCTCGGCGGCAGTGCTGGAGACGGCGACTTGCTGTTGCGGGACACCGGCGGTGCGACGCGTGTGCACCTGAGCGCCAGCGACCAACGCCTTGAAATCCGCGATGCGGACGGGGCGATCACTTCGATGATGGGTGGCGATGCAAACATCCGTGTCGGGACCAATGGCAGATCCGGAAACATGTATCTGTATCCAAGAGGTGCCGACGACATTTTCGACAACACCCAGGCAACCATCGAACTGAACGCCGATGCCGGAGATATCGTTCTGAGCAACGGGGATTGTGCGGAAGAATTCCGGCTCGCGACCGATGCCGCCGTCGAGGCAGGTCAGGTTGTCCGCCTGACCAAGGATGGTGGTGTCCGTGCCACGACCAGAGCCTATGACAGCCGTGTCGCCGGTGTTGTTGCGGGCGCTGGCGGACTGCGCCCAGGGATTGTGCTGGGTCGTGCCCAGGCTGGCGAAACCAGCGCGCGAATTGCGCTGATGGGTCAGGTTTATTGCTGGGCGGATGCGGAACCCGGCGAAATACAGATTGGCGATATCCTGGTGAGCGGTTCGCGCTTTGGCCATGCGATGCGGGCGTCCGATCCGGCAAAGGCCTTTGGCGCGATGATCGGCAAAGCCATGGAGCCGCTGGCGTGCGGGACTGGCCTGATCCGAGTTCTGGTCAACATCTCGTAAGCAAAGCGAAGGATTATGAAAGATGGATTTTGACAGAGTTTCGGCCGCAAAACGCAATGCGGAATCTGAATTTCTTAAGCGGCCCGGGGTCGTCGGCGTTGGCGTTGGCTGGAAGTATGTCGGCGGAAGGCGCACAAACGAATTGGCCATAAGGGTTTATGTGACGGACAAGCGTGATGTTCCGCCGCCCGAACGCATCCCGCCGCAGTTCGCAGGCGTGCTGACCGATGTTATCCAGCGGCGGATCAAGCCGATGGTTCTTGCCGCGCCTGTTCCACAGGTGGTGGCTTCGGTGGATGCCAGTTCCTACGATCCATTGGTCGGCGGCATTAGCATTGGAAGCTGCCGCGAGATCGGCGGCAATGCATTTTCCGGAACGCTCGGATGTCCGGTTGTGGACCGGCAGACCGATGACCCGATGGTTTTGAGCAACTACCATGTACTTGCGCTGGACCAGATGTTCGCGGTTGGCGATCAGATCGTGCAACCATCGGTTCCCGATGCGGGGGCCTGCCCCGACGATGTCATCGGCACGTTGCAGCGCGCAGTGCTCGGCGGCCAGATCGACGCCGCTGTTGCCTCAGCTACAAACCGCGAAACACGATGCGAGATCGTCGAGATCGGCGCCCTTGGCGGGACCGGTGTGGCCGACCTTGGCATGGAGGTGCGCAAACGCGGGCGCACATCGCGCGTGACTTCCGGTACGATCGATGCGCTTGACGTAGCGATCTCCGTCGATTTCGAGGGTATCGGACCGGTCATGTTCAGCAACCAGATCGAAATCACCTCGGGGGCGCGGTCGATCGCCGTCGAAGAAGGGCTGTTCATTGCGGGCGAATGGACGAATGCCCCCTCCAGCAGCAGTGGCGACGTCACGGTTGAGATGAACGCGCAAGGCATCACGGTCACCGGCCCGAACGGTTCGCTTACTCATCTGGGCGCCGCCAATACAACGTTGCGATACATGATCTACGGAAACGATCATGTCCTCATCCTCGATACGCTGGGATCGATTGGTCCGATCACGCGCCGCGTGACGTCGGTTGATTTCACCACGGTTCCTCCGTCAGAACGTATGATCCTGACCGGCGGTTCAAGCGGACCAAACATACCCGCCCCCGTGGTTCAGTTCAGTCAGGGCGATGGATCGGTATTTTTGATCTATAGTTCGTCCGGCACACAGCTTCAGAACCTCGCCATGTACGAAAGCCGCACCGGCGAAGCTATATTCGCCGGTCCGCCGTCGTTCATGGCAACCGGCGAAACGCGGGGCGAGGCCACCCAGGACTCCCTGATCATTCACTATTCGATCAATGGCGTGAGCAACGAGGCGATCTTTCAGTTCGCCAATCTGGCGGAGGGCGACCCCTTCTTGCTGCCAGGAGATTCAGGATCGGTCGCGGTGGACAACTCGCGGCGTGTCATCGGGTTGTTGTTTGCCGGAAACGAGGAAGAGCGCGACGAAAACGGCACCATAGTCTTAGCCGAGGGGGTGTTTGCCTACGCAAATCACATCGAACCGGTGCTTGAGACACTGGAGGTCGACCTGTGCAGGTCCGCGCCGGGTGGCGGTGCAACTATTCCGGGCGGGGGTGGTGGCCTCCCACCGCCCCCGCCGCACGACTGGAAACTCAGTTTGCGAAACATAGCCGCGGACAAGCTCGGGATCGTGCCCGAATTTTCGGTTCGGCTCGATGTTCTGGCGGACAGTTCGGCGCAGAATGCATCGCTGCGATCCAGATTGGTGGATCTATTAGTCGCCTGAAGACCAGCGGCTTGCCGATGCCATCCCCCGAGGAGAATCGAGACCCCGAACGAGCGTTTTCCATCCAGCACGATCTGGATCTGCTCTTCGGATGAATACTGCTGGCGCGTGGCGCGCTTGAAATCTTTGACGACCGTCTCTCCGAGGCTCTTCGTTGTCTATCGCATCGTCTAGAGCCACCATTCGTCAGAGTCATTGACGGTGATACCATCGTTGCAGATATGAAATTGGGTTTCCGCACCTGGCTGCACGGGGAACATCTTCGCCTTTTTTGGGATCAACACCCCTGAGAACAATACAGACGAGAGCAAAGCCGCCACAGAGGCCGTCAGGGCGTGCATTGAGTGCAGTGTTTTTTGACCGTTAACCAAACGCTCGAAGGTGGAGTCTAGGGGCAGTTTTGGACGGTATCTGGTCACAATCCTTGAAGGCGGCGACGATGTGAATGAATGGCTCCTGTCGACAGGCCAAGAAGTGGCCTTCATGGATTGAGATTCACGTAAGCAGTGTGACTGCATAAGCCAGTGCAAAAAGCCACAGAAGCCCCAACAAAGCAGGATATGCCCTGTAAGCCAAAATGCCGCTCATATGTTGACTAGATCCCACGTCAGCGCCAATGAGTGAGGTATTCATAGCGTCTTGAAGGCGTGGATAGAGCTGCGCTCGCCCCCTCTTCAAAATCTCAATCTGTTTGATGCCGGCGCGTAAAGACACCCATGAAATCACGCTGCTGATCAAGCCAAGCGCTGTGCACAAGACCAGAGCCTTCGAAACTGACCCGACAATGATTTCTGACTGAGTGGATACCAAGACGCCCACGACCGCGAGCAAAATACCGTTGAAAATCAGGAACGTGTTCAAACGTCCATCGTTTAGGCTGTACTCCCCGTTAATGGATGCCTGAAGCATCTCCAACTCCCACAGGAGCGTCTCGTCAATTCCATTTTTGGCGTCTTTCATATGCCAACGATAGAAACCAACATGCGTAGAGGCAATACATCCTGTTATCTCAAATGCGAGCCTAAAATTGACCATATTCCGGATGTAGCCAACAGAGATGCCACACGGTTCGTCAAATAGGGATGCGGAATAGCTTGAGAGTCTTTTTCCCAATAAGGAAAGTGCTTACACGAACCTTAGAAGTGATCTACTTTGTCGGCGGTGAAGGGAATCGGAAACTATTTCCCCACGAAGAAGCCATTCTGATGTCGGCATTCAAGGTATTGCCCTCAGAAGCACGTGAATTGCTACACCAGCAGATCAGCCGGGATTTCTTTGTTGAGAGAACCAACAAGAGAATAAACGTCTTGAGGTTCTATGATGCGCATAGTGACCTGAGGATAAACGACCCTGACTTCGAGGATAAATGGTTACGCGTCCACATGCGCGTCAATGGCAAAAAAGAGATTTCTAACGTAAACATCTATCACGGGTTTATCTTCAGCGTTGAGACCCGCTCGCCCAAAAAGATGTACACCGGCGCCCAGATAAGAATTGAAAAAGTGGATCAGGAAGAAGCCGATAAATCGTATACGAAATCCATTGATCGATTGGAGCACGGTCGGGATTGAAGATTCAGGTCTCCCGACAATGGCCATCAACACCCGCCATATCTCAGTCCTACAGGCATTGAGTGCCTTCACATGGAAATCGATCAGCCAAAAGGCTTGCGGTCCATTGGACGACAAGGTGCAACATCCATACTCGGTCCTGCTGTCCGCCCTCTTCTACGAGGTTATCGTCATCGTCGAGCGCCAGGTGCTCAGACGTCTCGGCATGGCAACGGCGGAGTAGTTCAATTGGACTACTAGTCGCTTTAAGCACTTGAGGTTTGGAACCTCACGGCCCGTACAGGCCGTACAACCACACCCGACCGCATCACGCGCGCCCACCAGTGCCCGAAACTCTAATCCGAAATGGCCCAAAACATCAGGGCTAAACACACGTACCCCATGCAAAGGTATCCAGCGAAGGACCATGTGGAGGGCGCGCCCAGTATCAAGGCAACTTCCACAGGTTCCAGAATGGAGATCAGGTGTTTGCAGCGTTCTTCTACGTCGCAGCGCGGCTTCCACAAAGCGGAGGTAGATCATTCTTGCAGAATTAAGGCCCTGCGGATGACAGCACCGAAGAATTTTGCTGCCATTCGCAAATGTCGGCTTGTAGAGGCGTTGAAAAAAGGTGCATCTTTGCCCGCCCAAAACGCGTTGGTTTTGGTCAACTCTAGCCCGTACTATCGAATGTTCTGCGGCAGCCCATCACCGATCTCGTAGTAGTCGCCCTTTTCTGAAACGAAGATGTGCATCGACAACGAGGTGTTTGTCGGTCCGTCGAAGGCGCCCATGGCCACGGCAGTCCAGTCACGGTGGATCGGGTCCCAGAACAGCGTCGATCCGCAGGTGCCACAGAAGCCGCGCCGCACCTTCTCAGAGGAATGATACCATCGGACCGCATCCTCCCCCTCGATCCGAAGCGCCGTTCGGGGAATATCCACGGACGCCTCGTAGTGACCGGTATGCTTGCGACATGCGGTGCAATGGCACGCGGAGGGACGCGGCAGGTCACCTTCGACCGCGATCCGCACGGCGCCGCAAAGGCAGGAGCCTTTATACATGGCTCACCTCCACCGCTTCCTGCGGTCGTGCCCGGCGCCGCGCGGCAAGTGCGCTGATCAGAGCCTTCGCCTCGGCGGAGGGTTCCTGTTCGATGCGTCGGTAGTCTGTTCCATCTCTACGGCGCGAAAGAAGCGCGCAAGAAACCATAGTCCGTCGCAGTGTTGCGGGATCGTTAAACAGGTGCTCAGGTGCGAGGCGTTCGTTGACCTCCCGCTCTGGCATGGACCGGTCCGCCGGCAACGTCGCCCAGAGTGCCCAAAGCGCAAGTGTCTGAACGCTGCGCTTTGAAGGCCATCGGTTGAGACGGCCCGTGGCATCAAACTGATGCAGAGCGCGCTCTACTGCCCGCGCATCATGAGGCGGATCATCGGCAGCACGGCTCAGCCGCTGTGCCGCTGCAGGCGCGGAGCGCATGTGTTGGACGTTCTGATAGCCCGCCGCCCGCGCGGCCATGTTCATAAGGGTGAGGTGCGACGGACTTGCATCGCCGAGTTGTTTGGAGAGTGCGCGCACAAAGGTGGTCAGGTCTCCCGCGCGCAGCGGTAAAGGGGTCTTCGGCATGTTTCTTCCACATCGAGCACCGGTATAACATCATTGGTCGCTGGCTTAACGATGCGGCGCTCTCATCAGTTTGAGAAAATGGAATGCCGTTCGATCTATTGGCAGGTTTAGCTCTCCCAAAGGAGCAGCGACGCCTCGGTATCTGCCGACCGTGGCAGCGTTATAGCGGAAAGTGTGAAAGCAGCCAAGATGGTCCTTGAACCAGTTAAAAACCCTTCTCGACACTCAGCTCGGCTTCACTCGCATTTTTGGCCGGCATCACCGAAACGAACGTTCGCCATTCCACAACAACTCGTTAGGTTTGGCTCATACCAGAGCTCGAAGCCGGTGCAGCATTTCATGATACAGTGACCTGTCAACATCGGGGGCACCCCAAAGGTGGATGCGATTTCGCGCCCTGCGTGCCTGAGACCAAGGATGGAATGAAAGAGAACCACATGGGTCATGCTCGCATTCCTAGGTTTTCACACCGGGGAAGGTCAGCGCCTGCCGGATCCAGTCTGCAAGCTGCTCTTTATCCAACTCGTCATTTTCACGGATATCCAGATACCGAGTGCCCTCCAGCTTAGAGGCTTTTGACGGCATGGAATTTGAGGATGAACCAGTCAGAAAGCCGATCTGGACATACTTTTTTAGCAATACATCGCGAGGAACCAACAATCCTGCTTTCCGAAGAAGGGCGTGTTCCAACGAACATTTTTCCTGACTTCCGGAAAGACTGTTTCAACGGTCTCATTGATCTGCATACCAATCGCGTTTTTCCATTCTGAGATGGCGGAGATGTATGCTTTTACGGGAGCATCGCCGTCGTCCTTTGGGACGTATGGATTCCCGGTCGGTGAGTGAGTCGGTTTGTCGGTATTTGTCATCGCGTCACTCTCATGGTCGCCCATTTCAGATTGCAGATGATTTAAAAAATAGCACTCTTACTATATAGTGATTCAGTTATATTATGGATGCCATGGCAAAGCTAGATACCGTTTTCAAAGCCCTGGCCGACCCAACGCGAAGAGCAATCCTCGCGCGCCTTGTCGAGGGCGAAGCCACGGTCGACCAGCTCAGTGAGCCATTCGAGATGTCGCAACCGTCGATCTCCCGGCACCTCAAGGTGCTGGAGAATGCTGGGCTCATCTCGACCCGTATCAACGGCACCTCGCGACCAAGACAGATCGAAGTTCAGCCGTTCAACGCTGTTCGCGATTGGCTGGAGCAATATCGCGTAATTTGGGATGCCAATTATGCGCGGCTTGATGATGTACTGGCCGATCTCATGGATCAGGAGGAAAAGGAATGAAGCCTCTGAAGTTGAGTAGCCCCACGGACACGACAATCGAGATTATCCGCAGCTTCGACGCCCCAAGACACCTCGTCTGGCGCGCACATACCGAACCCGACCTTGTGAAGCGCTGGCTGACGGGCCCGCCAGGCCACACTATGCCGGAATGTGACATTGATCTGCGGGTGGGCGGTGCATATCGCTACGTCTGGGAATGGTCCGAGGGTCGAATGAGCGCCAGCGGCGTTTACCGAGACATCGAGGACAATCGACGTCTCGTCTGCACCGAGGCATTCGACTTCGCTCCTGACAGTAAGACACTGGTTGAACAGACCTTTACCGAACATGAAGGCCGAACGACCGTCGCCGTGCGTCTCACCTATGACAGCAAGGCCACACGTGATGCGGCGTTGCAGACACCGATGGATGAGGGGCTTGAGGCCAGTTACACAAGTCTTGATGCGTTACTTACTGAGATGGCTTGACGCGGTTTCCTACCCTTGCGCAAGGTGTTCCGATGCTGCGTTTGCAATCCGTATTGAGGACATTCACTGCAAGCTCAAAATCTGTGTCTTTGGCGGCTCACCGATCGCTGTTCAAGACGCTCATTCACTGCGGCTTTACAGGCTTCCAGCAAACGAATTGGTATGAAGGGTTGAAATCACGTCCCATATGAGACATATCTGTCTCATGAGCAAAATTCGACCAACGACACAAGACGCCATCGTAGAAGCCGCATTCGAGGTTTTCTCGGAGAACCAAGGCGCTTCGCTGGGCGATGTGGCACTGCGCGCCGGTGTTGGCCGCGCCACGCTGCATCGCCACTTTCCGGGACGACCCGAGTTAATGCGCGCCTTAGCAAAGATTGCCTTGGCCGAACTTGAAGAAGCTGTCGAACAGGCGACGGCCAGCGCGACCAGCTATGAAGAGGGATTTAGACTTTCACTGTTTGCAATCGTGCCTTTGGCGAACCGCCAATGGTTCCTTGCCAACGAGGGCTTGGAGGCCGACCCCGAGATTGCCGCCGCTTACGATGCGAGCCTGGACGAGCTTCGACGCGATGTGACCGAAGCGAAGAAAGAAGGCGCCTTCGACCCAAACGTACCAACCGAATGGGTCGTCGAGGCCTATGAAAACCTCATCTACGCAGCCTGGTCCCTTGTCCGGTCCGGCGAGGCGACACCGAAACAAGCCGCAGAGCTGGCCTGGCGAACACTCTCACAAGGATTGAAAGGACGCGCGGAATGAACGTGGAAAGTTTGACCACTCAGATTGATGATGCATTCTTCCTCATCGGCGGCGCAATCTTGTTGATCGAAATCGCGGAGTTGCTCTTCAAGCGCGAGTTCAAAGCAAAGACGTTCGGTGAAATGCTGGCGAGTGCGTCGACCCAAATCCCGTATTTGCTGGTCGAAACCTTTATTCTCACAGGGGCCTATGGGATCTACTGGATCATTGCCCAGGGTTTGCCTTGGGCGATCCCGATGACCTGGTGGAGCCTGGTATTGGTCGTCCTGCTCGCGGACGTCACATACTATTGGGAGCACCGGATAGCTCATGAAGTACGGCTGCTTTGGACCCAGCACGCAGTGCACCATTCTTCACGCGATATGAACATCATAACGGGTATCCGATTTGGTCCGTTCGAAGGTGTGTGGTCGCTGATCGCCCATATTCCGCTAGCCCTCATGGGCTTTGCTCCAGAAACCATCATCTTAGGGGTGATCGCTGTGCTGGCGTATCAAACATGGTTGCATACGGAATTGATCGGCAAGCTGGGACCGCTCGAGCGCGTGCTAAACACGCCCTCCCACCACCGGGTCCACCATCGTTGTGACGACAAGTATCTGGACAAGAACTATGGGGGAATCTTCATCATCTGGGATCGGATTTGGGGAACCTTTCAGGTTGAGGAAGAAACCCCGCACTACGGCTTAAAGCGAGACTTCAATAGCCAAAACCCGATCAAGGTCTGGTTTTCGGAATGGCCGGGCCTCGTCATAGACCTTAGTCACTCGAAGAGCATTCGCGAGGCCCTTGCTATTTTGTCTCGCCCGCCTGGATGGGACCCCAAGAAGTAACCATGGACTGACAATGAAGGCCCCGAAATGCTCCGACGACTTTTCTTGAATAGCGCCTTGGGCACTCTTGCGGCGGGTTTTGTTCCCCTGCCCGGAGCAGCACAGAGCGTAAGCACCGCAAATGGCTTTATCCGTACAAATTGGAGCCGCGATCCCTATAGCTTCGGATCTTATTCATATTTGGCGAAGGGATCTTGGAGAAGAGATCATGTGGCCCTGGGCCGCTCGGTCGGGAACCGACTATTCTTTGCTGGCGAAGCCACGCATCCTTCATACAACAGCACGGTTCATGCTGCCTATGAATCTGGGATCATCGCGGCTGATGCAATCTTCGAGACAAGCGCAAAGACGGTCGGAATCGTAGGGGCGGGCATAAGCGGCCTTGCCGCTGCGAATGCGCTGGCGAAGCGGGGACACGCCGTTACGGTCTTGGAGGCGCGCGAACGTATTGGCGGGCGGATATGGACGGATAGCCGTCTTGGTACAGCTCTCGATTTGGGAGCCAGTTGGATACACGGCACGAACAGCAATCCACTGGTCCAGCTTGCTGATGAGCATGCCATCGCAACGCAAGCGACGACTGATAGCTACATCATCCGTGGCGGAGATGGTCGCAGAATTCGGGATAGCGATGCACCCGACTGGCTCGAAAACGTCCTGTCAGTTCAACACAGCGCCGGAGCCGGTAGCGAAGAAATCAATATTCTGGCCTATTGGCAAGACACTGATTACGGCGGCGAAGACGTCATCTTCCCGGGAGGGTATGCGCAACTACTCGATACGTTCTCAGCCGACTTTGACACTCAGCTTGGTCGTACTGTGACCAAAGTCGAAGTCGGCGAGGACGGTGTCCACCTGCAAGACTTGAACGGGCAAAGTACCACATTCGACGCGGTCATGATCACCGTTCCTTTGGGCGTTTTGAAACAAGGTATGATATCCTTCACCCCGTCATTGCCCGAAGAAAAACAAGACGCAATCGCGAGCTTGGGCATGGGCGTTCTGGATAAGCTCTACTTGCGCTATGATGATGTCTTTTGGGACGCGGACGCCACTTGGATCGCGACACCCGAGAACGGTTTGCCACAGGGCCAGTTCAACCAATGGCTTAACCTCTATCCTTACACGGGGCAGCCGGTGATCATGGCCTTCAATGGTGCCCAACCTGCCCGAGATTTGGCTAGGTTAACTGATGCCGAAGTTGTCGACAGAGCGCTGCGAACCCTCGACGCTGCGTATCATATTGTTCGGTAGCGATAACTTGCAAAACACGCGGCTTGCTTGGACAAAACTCGGCTGCGGCACCATTTGTCTATGCTGCGCCCCCGGTCGTTGCGAACGCGGGCTGCTGGCGATCAATTCCTTGCGGTGCAGTGGAGCAAGCGGATCGCGACTGGCCTTGATGGCGGGACGCTGCAGTCTTTTGCCAGCCAGCCACGTCGGCCTCCAAGTTCGCGCAGGTGAACTCCGCGCATCCGGCTCTCCAGTGACGCCCAATCAAGCGCAAGACGAGTTCCGATGGTCGGACCCCCGACACGCAGCTGGAGAACCGAATTTTGCGGCGCCTGGAATGCGTACCGATCACCCCCATGGTTCGCCGACGTCAACACGATAGAACGCAACGCCGCGCGGTCGAAGAAAGAATATGAGCCACGCACGACGGGAGCTAACCGCATCAAAACAAAAGATAAGCGGTCCACTATCGGGGCACCAAGAGTTTGGCGTGTCGGCTTACGGTCATTTCTCTTCTGCTCAAACTACAAGGGACCATCAATTCGAGCCGCGGCTTCCCGTGAGATACATGGGCCGTTTCGACCATGGCTATCAGAACAGTGCATCTTTCATAGCCAAACCAGCCAGCAGGTCCTCAACGGCGAATATCTCAGAAATTCAGATCAGAAGACGCAAGATGCCACACGCGTTGTGATCAGGATGATCCTTTACTGTCTGGTTTGTCGTTCTCAATTTGCAGGATGCCTACGAGGATGCCCAGCAGGGTAAAAAAGGCCGTCGTGAGGATAATCAGTAAGGGCTCCAAGGCAACGCGCTCCAACAAGGAAACCGATAAAACGTTGCTGCTCTCCCTTGTCGCGCCGCTGCCGGGGCGGAGCATTTCAAGGCCCTCCGCTTCAGTCGATCCACTGACCTGGTACACCGCCCCATCAAAATACACCTGCCCATAGAGCACAGATGTCTCATCTTGTCGGTCGGCGCGGACAATCCCCCTGATGGCGGACCCAGAAGGAATTTTGAGCGGCTCACTGTCCAGCCGGTAGATATCCTTGCATCCGGTTCTTTTTTCCTTTGGGCCGAAAAATTGAACGATCTTTTCAATGCAAAAAAACGGCCGAACAAAGACCTCTACCTCACCCGATACATAGTCAAGATCGCCCGCGACGGTCGTGACAGGACTGGTACGCAATATCCCAAGCCAATCGACCGTTTTTTCCACTCTTTTTGTAGCGATAGAGCGCCGACCCAGCTCGCCTGGCCCATCAATGTAGGCAGGTTCGGCAAGGGTGGCAAAACCACGGGTCGGAAAACCGAAGACGCGGGCTGTCAAGCCGTTCATGTTGCATTCAGGAGCAGGCGTGATCTGAATCTCACCTGCCAGAACGATGTCTTCGAGCAAGGGTTGATCGTCCAGAACCAAGCTGTCGTCCCTGCTCCCCTCCTCTTCCTGACCTTCAATCTTGAAATCGATGCCAGGCAGGGTAAGCGTTGCCAAGTGACCTTGACTCTCTGGTGGCGACATCGGGTCCGCGAACAACCGCAGCTGTTGAACACCCTTTTCAACACTCAACTCGATGAACGTTTTATTCAACGGGGACAACTCTCCCCAAAAGCAGTGTTCTGGCGGGTTTGGGACTGCGATCTCGGTAGGACCCATATCGTCCAGTTTCGGAAAATCGCCAGTTCTGACGACGAAAGAATTCCCGATCTTGACGTTTACGCCATAAAGCATCATGCGCGCGCGCTCGGGGGAATTAACCTGATACTGTACCCGGCTGGTTTCGGCGCCAATAACGTAAAGCCCACCCTTGGTTGGTGCAACAGCGAATAAAACAATTGCGATCAAGAGAGGCACAGTCACCAACGAAACGAGGATGGTGAGGATCGGTGTGATACGACAAAAGAAGAATTTTACCTTTCGTTGCCCCAAGCACTGTTTCGCCCAGGCGACACGATTTTTTAGCCCGTTTCGCATACTCGTCTCCGGGTGGAATAACTGTGACGCTATCTAGCTTCTTGGCCCCTGATACTCTGGTGGCAGCGCAAATCGGGCGCGAAACGTCTTCGGCTCTTTGCTTGTTGGTCTGGTCACGATCAATCTGACTTCATACATCTTGAATGGCCGCATGTTCTTATGCCCCAAAGGAAAAGTGCAATCGTACCCAGACTTTACCCGCTTTGTGGTGGTGCACTCAAAATTCAGCAAGTGATCTGACGGTGCAACAGGACCTTGACCGGAAACGCCGAACAATTTGGCCTCCACCGAGGCATTGCCGATTTCGAAAACCGCCAGAAATGTATCCGGGTCTTCGCTGACCTTCATCGGAACAAAGTACGAGCTGCGACGCTTCAGGCAGTCATATGCCACATAGCTGCGCAGCAGCAGCATGTCTTCACTATAGTCACCGTCAATACGGTCGCTGTGCTCTGCTGTAATTTTAACATCTTTGGTTTTGTCGGACCCATTATCAATCAATTCGTCGCCAAAGCCGAAGGCCGAATAAAATCCGTTTATCGTCTTTATCTCGGTGCAAATTTTTGCGTCTTTGTCAGTGCTTTCTGGAACGGCAATCTGCACAACATCCAGATCCTTCATTTGAATGGTGTCTTGGTTTTTGCCATCAAACAATTGAAAAGCTGCAAACAGCGTCTTCATTGAAACGCGGTGCTCAAGTGACCCCGACATCGTTGGATCGCGTTCGTCTATGGTCGCTTTGAGCTCAATTTCGCCGACAACATCCAAGGTCTTGAATTGTGCAAGCACCGGTGTCGTTGCGAATGCTAAAAACAGTGTGGCAATCAGATATTTCATCGTGAGCCTTTCAAAAATTGCGAGATTCAAATCCGGATGCAGGCAAGCTGCCGTCGCTACGGCGCCAGGCAAACGTAATATTGCTACCTTCGACAAAATAATGTTGTGCAAGCATATCACCAAAAACATCCAGTGAGCGGAAATTAAAGCGTTCGCGGCGCTCACCGGCTGGCTTCACATTTGCCATCTGGATCAGATCGCCATTACGAAACGGGGAATCCGGCCCACTTAATGCAACCACAACACCGTTTCGGTCACTGTCAAACGCCAGTTTTTCAATACCAAGGTCCCCAAGCGCCGCCGCGAGCAAACAGGCTTGGATAGATCTCCCTTCGGCGCTGCTGCCAAGGCGCCCTTCTGACCGCAGCTGCAAAGCTTCCTGTCGATCTTCGACGTTAAATCGGCACGCGGGCGGGTAGATGCGCCAATCGGCAAATCTTGCACTGTCCACTGCCGTCTTTGAAACGTCAGCCAGGTTAAATTGGCCATTTATCGTGTCGAAAAGAACATGTGGGATTTGCAGCCCCTGCCGGTTGGGCAGATCGCGCGAAGATGCCGCCCTGGCACTCAACCGTTCAACATCAAGCCGCGCATCCGTAAAGATGTTCAGCAATGGCCTGTTTTCCTCCATTTGCGGAATAAACACCCGACCGAAAACAGACAGGAGAAGGTCGGATTCTTCGGCATCCAAACTCAGGTCTGTCCTATCGCTTTCCGTGTTCTGTACGATGTTTTGTGTTTCATCATTATCGATGTAGTCATAGGCGATCCCGCGGGGGGACGAACTGTACAACACAAGGATTTCCGAGACGGTATTGTCAAAATTTGGCTTTGCCGGCGCGATTGATGCATCGCTGACCAAAGGTTCGTCGCCGCAGGCGTTGATGAGCAGAATGATGCGTGAGGGCCCAGCAAGTGACAGCCGGTCAATCACCCCTTCCAAGTCTATCGACCCCGCGCGCATATCCGCAATCGTATTGTATCGCTCGCCGTCATCAGGGACACCAACGAGATAGTTCTTGCCGTTTTCCGAAAACCCATGGCCGTTGAAAATGAAAACAACTTCGGAACCCGCCGTTATCTGTTTTGCCGCGGCATCCAAATCATTTTGCAAGCTGGTGTTAGACCGGTCCGCTAGGGACTCGTTCAGCACTTCCCAACCCAAGCGTTCCATCACCTCAGCGTAGCGCACCGCATCATTGCGCGGGGTGAAGAGATTGAACCGGGAGTTTTCGATGATATCCCCATTTGCCCGCCGCTCGTAGGCGTTGTTTCCCACGATAAAGGCGAAACGATCGGGTGCGCTCTGTCCCGCAGCAGAAAGGGAGCTCAGCAACAAAGCAGCACAAGCCACCCAAAGCGTGCGCCTTACCCTATCGAACCACAGAACACCCATGCCAATCAGCGCCCGTTCAGCGCCCGCTGGGCGCATTTGTAGACATCCCTGCGATTGCCCGCATTCACCAGATCGACTTCCCGCCATTTCGGGTGGCTGTTGGTGGTGGGGTCCTGACGTGCAGCCAACCCATCGGCAATTGCGCGGGTCAGACGCTCGATGAGGTCGCAATAGGGATTGTTTTCGTCATAGTCGAAGGTCACCAACAGGGCGGAAACAGCCAGCGTTGGCACATCACGAGTGAGCCAAGGATATTGTTTAGGCGTCAGAACGGCGGTTCGATAAGGCGATTCCTGACTGTCCAGCAGCGTTCCATACTCTGTAATTGGGATCAGTTTGAGTTCCTGGCTTTCCTGAATTGAACTCCCGGTGGAACTGGGCGCACCGGACACATCAAACAGAATATCGTAGCCAGCTCCCATCGCGGGCAATCCCGCCTCTGTTGAAAAATTCGTCCAATCCTGGGTCGCGTCTGCATATCCAAGCTGTTCAAACAGCCAGCGCGCGGTGAGGTTGGTGCCACTTTTTTCGCCACCTGCGTTCACGATGACATCCTGCGTAATGATATCTTCGATGGTATTCAGCTCGCGATTGCGCTCCGCGTATATATGAATTTCTTCACCGTAAAGCGGCATCACCACCTTGATACGGTCGACAATGCTTTCAAGCACACCATTTCCGGCCGCACGAGAACGTAATTGATCCAGCACATCAGCTTGCACCAAAGCAAGTTGGAAAAACTGTTGTTCGGCCTGCCCTTCGTACCCGATGAGTCGACGCAGGTTTTGAACTGAGCCTTCACTGGTGACAATTTCAAAGCGAACACCCGGGAGCATTTCAGCTATTTCCTGTGCAAAACGATAATAGGTGCCGTTCTGCGAGCCCGCGGTAATCGTCAGGAAGAGCTCGTCATCCTGATCACTGGCTGCCAGGCTGGTGGCGGACGCCAGTACCAGCGCCTGCCCCACCAACAAAACGCTGCGCATGAGCCTACGTCCAAAGCACTTAAATGACATCGTATTTCCCTTAATCCGCATAAAAATCGGCCTTGTTTGCATAGACCAAACCCAGTTCAGGGTGCACAAGAAGCAGGCTTGAGGCAATATCGGTATCGGCATCGATCACGATAACCTGGTCCCCATCTGCTGCTGTTTTACCCAATTCTTCCACACCATCTGCGTCCGCAGTCATCACGACATTTGCTGGCGCAAGTACCAGCGAAAGCTGCCGTACCTGGCCAAACGGCAGGTCAGATTGGCGTTCCAATTCAAGCGATAACCGCGTGATCGCCTCGACCTGCAACAGTTTCGCATCAAGTGCGGCCAAAACAGCCGTGAAGTCGGCGAATGCCACCTCAGAAGCCCTTGGGCTGAAGCCAATGGTTTCCTGACGCGCCTGCAAGCGCTCATACTCCTGCCTGAGGCTGGATATACGGGACGCGAGGCTGTCACGCTGTCCCCGCAACCGCTCAAGTTCCCATTGAAACAGACTGAGCGCATCGGTGCTTGCGGTCTGTGGATCGCATTGCTCACTGAACTTCGCCCGCTCAAGCGCCGGCAACAAGGCGCAATCCTCAGTTGTGGGCGGCCCAGCAAACCATGCCCAAACCCGGGCTTCTTCTTCCTCAACCCGGGCCGCTTGCGCTGCCTTGCGCTCCTCAAGATAGGTCGGCAGATCGAACGTGAGATAGCCAAATTGACAGCCATCGAATTTCAATCTTTCGAGCACCGGCGCGGAGGAGCAATCGAAGTTTTCGAAGGGCGATTGGAAACTGTCCAGAAGGCTATCAGCACGCGCACCAAGTCCCGGTAAAGTAGCAATAATTGCTCCTATTACGCACGCTCGAGTAATCATTTTTAAAACCACGTTACAAAGCCATCAAATAATTTGCCGCACCTACTTCTTAAGAATATTGTAGAGTTAATGAAATTTGACAATTGATTCTTTTATTTCATCCATTTGGGGGGTGGCGTGGATATTTCATGTTGAGTCGTCCGGCAGCGATAAAAAGCATTTTTGCTTTATTGGCTTTTGCGATTCCCGCAACGGCACAACCGGCAATTGAAACCCAGATGTCCTTGCTCGACATGACCGAAATAGATGGCATCATCGAAGATATCAGTCAGCAAGTTGAATTACTGCAATTCGGCGCCTCAGCCAATGGGTTGGCACCTGCAACAAGCGTCGAGAGAGATGATGAAACACAGGTTGCGGCCATCCAGTCGGGGACACGCCTGAGATTAAACCCGCTGTGTTTTTTAGATAGCGAATACGGACATAACACTCCGGCTGAACTGGATGCCTATTTCAACAATCTGGAAGATATTGTTGGTAAGGTTTCTGCAACAATGGTCTCGTTCACAGCGTTGAAAGAACAATACGAACAGGGCAATTGCCCCGGTTTCATGCAAGGCATGCTCGAGGAGTCACAGTCGCAATTGAGTGTTGTCTCCCGCCCTCAACTCAGCGACATGGTCTACCATCTTGAGACCTGCTGGCCGGATGACGGCGTGGCAGAGGCAGATGGAAGCCCGTTGGACATCGACGCGCGGTACGCGCGCGCGCGCCAGAGCCTCAGCAGTTTTCGGATCAGCATGAGAAGCTACAGAGAGGCCGCGCAGTGGTGCGAGT
Source organism: uncultured Roseobacter sp. (assembly GCF_947499265.1). Taxonomy (GTDB): domain Bacteria; phylum Pseudomonadota; class Alphaproteobacteria; order Rhodobacterales; family Rhodobacteraceae; genus Roseobacter. Next base: position 226,426 of record NZ_CANMNK010000003.1, read on the forward strand.
GATATCGAAACCTCTGAGGGCATTGGAGCGCGCCGCATTGATCGGCCTGTTGCTCCTCCCCACTGCTGCCGTTTCGCAGCAAACCGATGCGCTACGTGCTATTTCCGGCATGGTGAATGAGGCCAATCGGAAAATCATCGAAATGCAAAAAGCCATCGATGATACAGAAGCCGCGCTTTCAGCCTGGGAAACCGAACTGCAGCGCTCCACGATTACCGGGCGCAATGCAACGATAAGACAGGCGGGCAGTCCTGTAATTGTCCCGGACGTGGCGCGCGATATCGCGGATCACCCTTTGGTTCTGGAAGCGGATCGTGGTTGCCAGGACGAATTTACAGCAGTTGCAGTTCCGAACCTGGCGCGCGGTGACGCGCAGACGAAACAGCGCCTTGTGACATGCGCAAGAAACATCGTCCCCCGCGTGCGTTTCGAACTTCCAATTGAATGTTCCAATCTCTTTTGGGTGATGAACCCTGATGGTCGCCTGACTTTGGATGGTCACGTCAAGGACGCAGTGGATGCGGAAGAGCTGAAAGCAAAGTTTGGGGCAGCGACGGTCGCCAATGTGATCGAACGCCCCTTCCCGGTTTGTTCAGCGCTTGAGGCGCTGGAGCTGCCGCTCAGCTCGAAGGATCGGCCCAAAATACGGATGCTATCCAACAAAACAAGGATCGCCTTTGAGGAAAGTCTTGCTTTCGAGATAGAGACGCCGGATTTCTACAGCTTTTTCTATCTTGCTTATCTGCAGGCGAACGGGGCCGTGGTCAATCTGGCGCCGCGGCGGTCTCTGATACGCGAACAGCATCCGCCCAGCACAGTTTTGCGGTTTGGTGACGGTCGCGACGGCAGGCAGACCTATACCGCCTCTGCCCCGGCTGGGACCGAAGCCATCATCGGGATCGCATCACGCAGTCCAATCGACGCGCTTGAGGCTCTGGAGCGCGGCGCGACAGGTGCATTTGATCGCGACGTGGATCATGCCCTTTACCTGCAGCTACTGAGAGAAAGCCTTGAGGACGAGTACAGCCTGTCCCGTGGCCGCCGTGAGATTTCCGCCGAGGTCCTGCACCTCACTGTTGTTCCCTAATTCATTCCCGACTGTGCACACATATAAGGAGAAAATGTCATGCGATCCAAAATACTAGTTTTTGTATTTGCTCTGCTGCTGTTGCCGCCGCAACAGGCGAGCGCGCAGAGTTTCTTCGACAGCCAGAGCATTATTGGCCAGCTGGTGCCGCAAAACACTGGTCCGACAGTGCGATCCATGTCTTCTGTCGCCAAACGCGGGATAAATATTCAGGGGCCGTTGCCGCCCACCGTGGATCTTCCATCGGTCAGCCTGACCGTTAACTTCGATCTTGGGTCTGCTAATCTGACAACGGACGGTATGATCGCATTGCGTTCTCTCGCAAAGGCCCTGCTGGACCCGCGGCTTGCGCGTATGACGTTTCAGGTGGTCGGACATACCGACGGTCGCGGTGATGTCGCGTATAACCAAACACTTTCGGAGCGCCGCGCGCAAACGGTCGTGGAGCATTTGACGAGCTTTTACGAAGTGCCCGCCAGCCAGCTCATTCCGCTGGGCTATGGCATTTCCCGCCCAATGGACCCGACCAACATCATGAACCCGCTGAACCGGCGTGTCGAAATCATCAATCTTGAACCGCTGTCGTAATGCGAGCGTAAGGAGAAACCAAATGCACAAACTGAGATTCATTTTTACGGCTTGCATTGTCCTTTTTGCAGCAGCAATGACGGCAAACGCATCAACCGAGCGCAAAATCGCTTTGGTCATCGGCAATGGCGCATATATGCATGCGGCGCCACTGGCAAACCCGGTCAATGACGCCAAGGCCATGACCTCAAAGCTTCAGTCTTTGGGGTTTGAGACCTACACGGGATTTGATCTCGATAAGATCGGGATGGAACGGCTCCTGCGCGATTTCAGTCGCGCGTCCCGGAGCAGCGACGTCAACATCTTCTTTTATGCAGGGCATGGCATGGCCGTGGAGGGGGTGAATTATCTGGTGCCGGTAGACGCCGCGTTCGCTGACGAAACCTCGCTGGACTTCGAGGCTGTACCGGTGGATTTCGTAACCCGCCAGATGTCCTTGTCGGATGCTGTCAACCTGGTGTTTCTTGACGCTTGCCGCGACAATCCATTGTCGGCAAACCTGACCCGTTCGCTGGGCAGCACCAGGTCCGCTGCGGTGCAAAATGGTCTTGCAGAAATGAAAGTGCACACCGGCGGCAAAGGCATGGCCATTGCATTCGCCACCAGCCCCGGTCAGGTGGCGCTGGACGGCGAAGGTGTGAACTCGCCCTTTACGTCCGCCCTCTTGCGGCATCTGGATGCTGAAAACACTGACATCGCAGAAGTCTTCACCCGTGTCACCGGTGATGTCTATAACGCCACCGAAGAGCAGCAACGCCCGTGGCTGAACGTCTCCCTGACCGGTCCGGTAATGCTGAACCCTGTCAACCGTGTGCAGCCGATCCAGAACGACGTGACCGCAAGCGCAAATGCAACCGCCACGGCCCCGGTTGCAGGTCGGATGCTGGAGGAGCAGAAGATGCTGTTCGATCTGGCCCGTGACACCGGCGATGCGGAGGACTATCGCGCCTATCTTGAGAGCTTCCCGCAGGGGCTCTATGCCAACAACGCCCGGCGCATGATCCGGAAGCTCGAAGGCTCGGGAAATGGTGGGTTTGAGGTCGCCGCCGCCCGTACGCAACAACCCGCAGTGAACTCAGCGCAAAACTCCAGAAGCGCTGCAATCAACGAGGCCGGTCCTCTGGTACTGCCCATATCGGCTTCTTTGCGCAGTTTGCCCGCGAACCAGGCAACCGAAGCCCAGCTCGATCTGGATCGGACACTCCGGGGCAACATTCAGGCGCGCTTGAATGCAACCGGCAATAACGTTGGCGGCGTTGATGGGAAGTGGGGCGGAAAAACCCGCACCGGCATCACGAATTGGCAGCTTAGCAAAGGGCTGACACCGACCGGCTACCTGAACCGCCCGCAGTACCAGCTATTGGTCTCGGAAACCGAGGGGCGCTACACCCCCTATGTTGCACCGCAAGCGACGGCGCGGAAGGGCACGAGCAGAAAGTCGAACAATAACAACAATGGCAATCTTGGTGCCGCATTGCTCGGCGTTGCGATTGGCACGATTTTGGCCAAATAGGCGTCTAAAAAACGCGTGGAGAGCGGCACTGTTCGCTTTCCGCGCAAGGCTCAAAGCGACAACAGCGTGTCCCTTTGGCACTCACCCCGCCTTCAGGGTGAATTCCGCCTCAAATGCCTTTTCGCCGGGAGGGGTGAAGATCACCGCCCGGCTGTTTGGTGCGCGTCTGGCCCAGCCGCGGCTTTCAATTTGAGAAAACATCGCGCGCCCCAGGCTGCCTGCCAGATGGGACCGGCGGGCGCTCCAATCCAGGCATTCCTTGCACAGGGGCGACTTTGCGGAACGCAGGGTCGCGACATCAATCCCAAACTGCTCGGCAAAAGCGCTGCCGCTTTCGGTTAACAGCAATGCCTCGTCCGCAGTTTCCAGAAACCCGCGCGAGATGAAGCTGTCAAACATCCGAATGCCCATATCACCCGCGAGGTGATTGTAGCAGACGCGTGCCTTGCGCAAGGAGGCGTCCTTGGGGCCCGTGCGGGTCCGCAAATGCCCCGATTTGGCCGCCAAGCCCATCAACCCTTCCAGAACCTGCGCCACGTCGTCATTGGCCAGAGAGAAATACTTATGCCGTCCCTGCTTCAGCGGTCTCAGCAATCCGCCCGCGTCGAGCTTGGCCAGATGAGAGCTTGCGGTCTGACTGGTGATCCCCGCCTCTGCGGCCAGTTCGGTCGCGGTCAGCGCCTTGCCGGTCATCAACGCCGTCAGCATGTTGGCGCGCGCGGGATCACCAATCAGCGCGGCGATGCGGGCGATATCAGGGCCTTCTTTCATAGTTCGATCATAATCGAACCGTTCAATGCAATCAATCCGGTATTACCGGGCACGCTAAAATTGGAGACAACCATGCTGACCTGCATCATCCGCTACCACATCGACCCCACGAAAAGAGAACACTTTGCGCAGTACGCCCGCAATTGGGGGCAAGCGATCCCGCGATCTGGCGCGGATTTGATTGGCTATTTCGCGCCGCATGAGGGATCATCGACGCTGGCCTATGGGATTTACAACATTCCCAGCCTCGCGGCTTACGAAGACTATCGCCAGCGTTTGGCGGCGGATCCTCTGGGCCAGGAAAACTATGCCTTTGCGCAAAAGGAAAAATTCCTGCTGCGCGAAGATCGCACCTTTTTGAAACTGGCGTCCGCGCCACATGGAGAGCCAGAGTGATCGCCGTTATCTTCGAAGTCGAGCCCGCCGCCGGGCGCAAAGAGGAATACCTTAAGATCGCCGCGAAAATGCGGCCGATGTTGGAGGAGGTTGAGGGGTTCATTTCGGTTGAGCGGTTTCAGAGCCTGACAGACCCGGCAAAGCTGCTGTCGCTCTCGTTCTTCGAGGACGAAGAGGCGGTGATGCGCTGGCGAACGCTCAGCGCGCATCGCGGCGCGCAACGGGACGGGCGCGCCGGTGTCTTTGCCGGCTACCGGTTAAGGGTCGCGGGCGTGATCCGCGACTACGGCATGTTCGACCGGGAGCAGGCCCCGGACGACAGCAAAGCGGCACATACAGAGGACCCCTGATCCCCCCACGCGGGACTACCCCGCGAGGGAGGGCAGGAACAGGACGATGCCCGGGAAGGCCACCAGCAGCGCGATGGTGATGGCATCAGCGACAAAGAAGGGCGTGACCCCTTTGAACACATCCTGCACGGTCAGATCATCGCGCACGCCCGCCACCACAAAGCAGTTGAGCCCGATGGGTGGTGTGATCAGACAGAACTCCGCCATCTTGACCACCAGAATGCCAAACCAGATGGCACACATCGGGCCAGACATGCCAAAGGCGCTGTCGGCGGCGCTGACCATCTCACCGCCATTCAGCGCCATGACCGCCGGGTAGACCACAGGCAGCGTCAGGAGCAGCATCCCGATCGCATCCATGAACATGCCCAGCACCGCGTAGGCCAGCAGAATGCAGATCAGGATCAGCATCGGCGACATTTCCAGCGAAGTGATCCAATCGGCAAAGGCTTCTGGCAATTCGGCGAACCCCAGGAAGCGCACGTAGATCAGCACCCCCCAGATGATCGAAAAGATCATCACCGTCAGCTTCGCCGTGTCCAACAGCGCATCCTTCAGCTGTGCCCATCGCATGCCACGATAAAGCGCCATCAGGAAGATGATGAAGGCCCCAATGGCGCCGCCCTCGGTCGGGGTGCCCCAGGCATCGCCAAAGGGGTTGTAGACAAAGAAGATGATGATCACGACCACGGCGAGAATGGGCAGTGCCGGTGGCAGGGATTCGAGCCGCTCGCGCCAGGTGAAGCCGCCAACAGGTGGCCCCACCGTCTTGAAGATCACGGCAATGCCGATGATCAGCGCGGCATAGACCACAGCGGAGAACATGCCCGGCAGGAACCCTGCGAGCAGCAATTTACCCACGTCCTGCTCCACAATGATCGCATAGATCACCAGAATGGCGGAGGGCGGGATCAGCGAGGCCAGCGTGCCGCCAGCCGCGACAACGCCTGCTGCAAACTGCTTGTTGTAGCCGATCTTCAGCATCTCCGGGATGGCGATGCGGGCGAAAACGGCTGCCGTCGCGACCGACGCGCCCGACACAGCGGCAAACCCCGCCGTGGCAAAGACGGTGGAGACCGCGAGCCCCCCCGGCACCCAGGCGATCCAGCGCTTGGCGGCGGTGAACAGTGCCGTGGTGAGCTTGGCGTAATAGGCCAGATAGCCGATCAGGATGAACACCGGGATCAGGCTGAGCACCTGCGCCGACACTTTGGAGTGCGGCGTCAGCCCGGCCACCTTGACGCTGATCTCAACCGCTTTCCAGAAGCGCTCCGGATCATAGTCGAAGCCGTTCCAGCGCAGCCACACGAGGCCCACAAAACCCGCCAGCCCGGCGGCAAAGGCCACGCGCATGCCCAGCACGACGAACATCAACAGGCCACCGCTGACCCACAATCCAATCTCAATGGGTTCCATCAGTCCGCCCCATCCAATGCTTCGGCCTCAAGACGCGCTTGTTCCGCAACGCTGAGGTTCAGAGGCACGGCCACCGGGTTTTCCAGCCCCAAGATCAGTGCGCGCCCGTAGCCCCAGGCCTGCAGGATCAGCCGCAGGCACAGCACTGCAAAGGCGATGGGCACCACCAGTTTAGAGGGCCAGATCGGCAGACCGATGTCGATGGAGCTGTCACGGCTGCATAAGGGCCGCGCGCAGTCAAAGGAGCGGTCGAAGTGATCCCAGGCACCCCAGGTCAGCGCCACGATCAGCACCAGGATCAGCAAAACCGAAACCAGTTCGAAAAACCACAGAACGCGCCCCTTGAGCGCGCTGACCAGCATGTCCATGCGCACATGAGTGCCATCCCGCTGGACGTAGGACACGCCCATGATCGCAATGATCGGCATCGCCGCTTCGATGTAATCGACGTAGCCAGCCATGGGTGAAGCAAAGAATTTGCGCCCGGTGACCGAGTAGGCCGCCAGAAACATCAGCGAAAAGATTGCAACCCCGCTGAGCAGAGCGCAGAATTTTTCGATTGGTAACAATGCACGGTCCAGCCGACTGAGCAGACTGGAATCTTCGAGCACCGCAGCGGAACCTGCCATCGCCCTACCCCCTTTATTATTGAACGGGCCGCCCCTTTAAGGACGGCCCATTGGCTTTAGCTGCCGCCTTTGGCTTCTTCGAGTGTTTTGGCGACCAGATCATAAAGTTCCTGACCGGGGAGGCCCTGAGCTTCCATATCGGCAATCCACTGATCGCGAATTGGATCTGCGGCCTTGGCACGGAATTCCGCGATCACCTCATCCGAGATCTCGACCTTCTGGACGCCCTTTTCCTCCAGCACCGAGTCCCAGCGCTTGAGTAGCTCGCCATAGTTGGCCAGATAGTGATCCAATGCTTCGGCCACCGAACTGTCGAGCGCTTCCCGCTCTGCATCGCTCAGCGCCTCATAAGCGTCGATGTTCACCACAACGGGGCAGTTCACCGTGCCGGGGTTGAGGTTGGCGGTCCACCAATCGGCCTGGTTGATCGTGCCGAAGCTCAGGTGCGCGTGCTGGGCAAAGGCGACCGTGTCCACAACGCCGCCTTCCATCGCCTGATAGGCTTCGGTCGCAGTCACCGAGGTGGGCACACCGCCTACTGCTTCAAACGCCTGGCCGAGCCCACCCGTGGCGCGCACCCGCATGCCGTCGAATTCGGCCAGTTCATCGCGAGGATCGCCGGTACCCACAAGGTTGTACTGCGGCATCGGTGAGGTCATCAGCAGCTTGGCATTCCACTGCGCCATCTCTTCGGCCGCGGCGGGGTGCGCATAGACCGCTGAGGAGACGGCCACTTCCTGCTCCAGGTTCTCAACCCCCAGGAACGGCAGTTCCAGCACAGTGATCACGCGGTTCTTGTCGCGGTGATAGCCCGCACAGAACTGCGCCATTTCAAACGCGCCGATGGAGATGCCATCGAGGTTTTCGCGGTTCTTTGACAGGCCACCATAGCTGATGTTCATGGTGAATTCGCCGCCCGTCTTTTCCGAGACCAGCTCGGCAAGCTTTTCAACATGCTCGGTGAAAGCACGACGTTTGCCCCAGACAGAAACATTCCATTCTGTTGCAGCGGCTTCCGATACGAATGCAAAGCTGATCGCGGCGACGGCGGCGCCGGAAAGATATTTGTTCATTTGGTTTCTCCCTTATGACGTGCCTCAGGTCGGGCACGCTTGGGGCAAAGCTACCCAAGCCGGCACGCAGTGCCAAGCCCTGAATGGCAGCGGTGCTCCTGTGCCCGGCGCCACGTTTGATTCTGCGCAGAATTCGGCATGAAGAAGGACATCGGCAGGCAGAATGGGGATGAAGACCGCCTCCCGCCAAGCCCTGGCACCTCATAACCGGCAAGATTTGACAGTCAAAGGCCAGAAAACAGGGGCAAAATCGCAATTCTGGCCATCAGTTTACAGACGCCAGCCACATCCGGGAAAAATGTTTACAGCGAAATCCTTATATTTCTGCACCTTATTCCCTTCTTTTCCAATCGCGCTATGATCCCGCTCGGAGGAGAAAGATGCCGCAAAGCGCATTCACGGCCTGGCCGCTCTTTCAGAATGTCACGACCCAAGGGAGGAGCCTTCATGTCCGACGCAACCCCATCTGCCAAAACCTATCCACCTTCGGCTGAAATGGCCGCCAACGCCCATGTGAACGCTGCAAAATATGAAGAAATGTATGCCGCATCCATCCAGGACCCTGAAGGTTTCTGGCGCACTCAGGCGGGACGGGTCGATTGGATGAAGCCCTTCACACAGGTAAAGGACGTCAACTACACCTTGGGCAGCGTTTCGATCAACTGGTATTCAGATGGCACGCTGAATGTCGCGGCCAATTGCATCGACCGGCATCTGGCCACGCGCGGCGATCAGACCGCGATCATCTGGGAGCCCGACAATCCCGATGAGGACGCCTTGCACATCACTTATCGTGAGCTGCACAGTGCCGTCTGTAAAATGGCCAATGTGCTCAAGGATCTGGGCGTTGGAAAAGGCGACCGGGTGATCATCTACATGCCGATGATCCCCGAGGCGGCTTATGCGATGCTCGCTTGTGCCCGGATCGGGGCCATTCATTCGATTGTCTTTGCCGGTTTCTCTGCAGATGCTTTGGCCGCACGGGTCAACGGGTCCAACGCAAAGGTGGTGATCACCGCAGATCACGCCCCGCGCGGCGGGCGCGCCACACCGCTGAAAACAAATGCGGATCAGGCATTGCTGCACTGTTCGGACACGGTGAAATGCCTCGTGGTCAAACGCACCGGCGGGCAGACCACCTGGGTCGACGGGCGCGACTATGATTACAACGCGCTGGCGGCAGAAGCCTCCGCTGACTGCGCCCCGGAGGAGATGGGGGCGGAGGACCCGCTCTTCATCCTCTATACTTCCGGCTCCACCGGCCAGCCCAAGGGCGTGGTACATACCACCGGCGGCTATCTGGTCTATGCGGCGATGACGCACGAGGTCACCTTTGATTACCATGATGGCGACATCTACTGGTGCACGGCGGATGTGGGCTGGGTCACTGGGCACAGCTACATCGTCTATGGGCCGCTGGCCAATGGCGCGACCACGCTGATGTTCGAAGGGGTGCCCACCTACCCCGATGCCAGCCGTTTCTGGCAGGTGTGTGACAAGCACAAGGTGAACCAGTTCTACACCGCCCCCACCGCCATTCGCGCGCTGATGGGTCAGGGCACTGAATTTGTCGAGAAATGCGATCTGAGCAGTCTCAAGCTGCTCGGCACCGTGGGCGAACCGATCAACCCGGAGGCCTGGAACTGGTACAATGAGGTGGTCGGCAAGGGCACCTGCCCGATCGTCGACACCTGGTGGCAGACGGAAACCGGCGGCCACCTGATGACCCCCCTGCCCGGCGCGCATGCTATGAAACCGGGCTCGGCCATGAAACCTTTCTTTGGCATCAAGCCGGTTGTGCTGGAGCCGACAACGGGCGAGGAAATTCACGGCAATGACGTTGAGGGCGTGCTTTGCATCGCCGACAGCTGGCCGGGACAGATGCGCTCGGTTTGGGGTGACCACGACCGGTTTGAGAAGACCTATTTCGCCGATTACAAAGGCTATTACTTCACCGGTGATGGCTGCAAACGGGATGCCGAAGGCGACTATTGGATTACCGGTCGTGTCGATGACGTGATCAACGTTTCCGGTCACCGCATGGGCACTGCTGAGGTCGAAAGCGCGCTGGTGGCCCACGCAAAGGTCGCTGAAGCCGCCGTGGTGGGTTACCCGCATGATATCAAGGGGCAAGGCATCTACTGCTATGTCACGCTGATGGGGGGCGAGGAGCCGACAGAAGAGCTGCGCAAGGAGCTGCGGACCTGGGTGCGCACGGAAATCGGCCCAATTGCAAGCCCCGATCTGATCCAATGGGCCCCTGGTCTGCCCAAGACCCGCTCCGGCAAGATCATGCGGCGCATCCTGCGCAAGATCGCCGAGGACGATTTCGGCGCCTTGGGGGACACCTCCACGCTTGCAGATCCCTCCGTCGTGGAGGACCTCATCGAAAACCGCATGAACAAGGGTTAGAGCCCGTCAGGTCGAATGGATCATAAGGCCGACCCGGCTTGGGGTCCGCCTGTTTCGTCTCCGTCAGCGACGTCCGCGATCTGCCTGACCAATCACATTTGCCTTGCCGCTCAAGGGCGGCGCGTTACCTCCCAAGGGTTAGAGGACGGGACATGATGAGATGCCAACAGCCAAAGCCAGTTTCCTGAAAGCAGCGCAGCATGCTGTCTGAACCGCCGCATTTTGCGCCGACCTCAGACCGGTTGCGCGATCTGCGCCGCGCTCTGGGCTGCTTTGGCACCGGGGTCACGGTCATCACCACGCAAACCGATGAGGGTCCGCTTGGCATCACCGCAAACTCGTTTTCGTCCGTTTCGCTGGAGCCACCCCTTGTGCTCTGGTCCCCTGCGGTGGCGTCACGCCGCCACGCGCCCTTTGTCGAGGCTGAGAGGTTTTGCATTCACGTGCTGAGCGCGGACCAGCTTGATCTTGCCCGACATTTTGCCAGCAAGGGTGATGGGTTTGAGGCTTTCGACTGGTCCACGGGACCTTTGGGCGCGCCGCGGCTCTCCGGCTGCCTCGCCGAATTTCATTGCAGCAGATATGCGGTTCACCCGGCGGGCGATCACTCCATGATCCTGGGCGAGGTGCGCCATGTCTTTCTGGCAGAGGGAGACGCGCCGGGGCTCCTATTCAAACGTGGGCAATTCGGCCATTTCGCACCCGAAAACTGAATTGCCCCATGCGCGCGCGTCAATAGTCGCGTTCAAAGAACAATCCGATACCGGTATTGCCATCGTTTTCGACCGTCCCGCGCGCTTTGAGCGAGTCCGTGAGTTCAAGGTTGATCGACAACTCGGTCTCTCCACCCCCTGTCAGCACATCCGTATAAATCGTGTCCGTCAGATACTTGCCAGCGCGCACCGCCGCCTCGCCGTCATCGGTGGTGGTCACATCGAAATCGTCCAGCCCGAAGCCTTCGCGCAGACTGCCGACAACCCCCGCACCGCTGCGCCCGGCCAACTCGGCCACAGCGCTCGCCAGTTGCAGGGCCTGAAATGCCGAAATTTCACTGAGGTTCCGACCAAAGAGCAGTTGCGACAGGACCTCGTCCTGTGGACCGTCCGGAACGGATGAAAAGGACACGGAGGGTTCATTTACCGGACCATTCAAGGTGATACTGGCAGAGCCATCCTCGGTATCAGAGGTGGTTCTGAAGATAATATAGGGCACAAGATCGCCTTGGAACTGGATCGATCCCTCGTCCAGCTCAAAACGTTTGCCCAGAATATCAAGCCGCCCGCGCACCAGATCGAACTGACCGGCGGAGATGACCCGCGCGGTATTGCCGGTGATTTCAAGGCCCCCGCCCAGTTCGGCATCGATCCCCCGGCCCCGGACAAAGATGCGATTGGGCGCGTTCACCTGAATGCCCAGACCATAAACGCTGCCGGCGCCATTGCCCCCCGCCGCTTCGGGCTCCGGGATCACGCCGGCGCGCGCGCGCGTCGATGTGACAGCACGCGGCGCGCCCAGATGCACGATGTCGGGGATTTCACCGATGCTGGTCAACCCGGTGGAGGGGACAGTGATCAGGGTCTCGCCGATGTTGATGGTGCCGTCGATGCGTGCCCCGCCGGTCAAGGGGCCTGCGACACCAATGTCCCCACTGATCAGGGTGGAATAGAGCCGCGGGTCGGTCAGTACGACGCTGTCGAGATCGATGTCCAGATCGGCTGCGAGGCTGGTGAGGTTCAGCCCCCCACCCACCGCGATGCGACCGCCGCTTTCCACCGCACTGGTCACATCGATCTGTGCCTGGCCCCCCGAGAGGTTGATATCGGTCGCCAGATCCACCAAAGCCAACCGCAAGTTCGGGGCCGCGAAACTGGCACCCCGGGTCGTGATCGTGCCAGACACCGCATCCAGCCCGGGCGCGCCCTCGGCGCGCAGGTCAAACTGCGCCTGCCCCTGCAGGCTGCGCGGCTGCAAAAACGGCTCTGAGAGGCCCAGCGGCAGGGATCCCACAATGCCCAGATCGAGCGTGCCGTCTTCGGCCACCAGACCGGCGATTTCCGCTTGCGTGCCCGCAGGCCCTTGCGCGTTGGTATCAATCTGCCAATTTCTGCCGTCCCGACGCGCATCCCCGTCGATCGAAAACGGGCCGGTGATCTTAGGGACAAACACGCCGATGTTGGGCAAGGCCGCGGAAAAGGCCACGGCCGCGTCCGGTCCCGTGGCAAGGCCCGCGACGCTGACCTCGGATTGGAACGGCCCGCCTGCATCCACGTCCACGTTATACCCATCCGCGGTCAGCCAGACGCGCCCATTGGCATCCAGCGGGCCGTTGATCGAAGGCACCAAGGGCTGCACTTCCGGAACAGACAGCTTGAAAAGCACATCCGTTTCCGGCCCCGTTGCCCTGCCCTTCACGCTGAAGGCGCTGTCATAGGGGGCCTGTGCCAGCACATCCACGATCCACCCCTGTGCATCCTGCGTCGCCTGCGCATCCAGATTGACCGGGCCGGTATACTGCGGCAGCACCAACGCCACATCGTTCAGGCGCGCCAGCACATTGACGTCGCTGTCATCGGTTTGCAGCTTCACGTCCCCGGTGACGTTGAGCGCGTCGTTGGTCAGCGAGAGGTCATCGACATAGGTGCCTGTTGCGTCGCGCCGCGCCTGCAGCGTCAGGGCGGTCAGGCCTGCCAGAACGGCATCCGCCTGCGGGACATCGACCTTCAGATCGCGGGTGGTGCCGCGGATGCTGAGATCGAACATGCTGCTGAGCGGTGTGACGTTCCCCGCCACATCGAGCCGGGCAGCACCGGCAATGGGCTGACCCGCCAACCCGGCGAAACGCGCCAGTTCCGCGGCCTGAACCGAAAGGTCCAGCTGGGTCGGGAAGCCGTCTTCCAGCCCTTCGATGATGATGTCGCCCCCCAGCCCGTAATCCTCACCCGCAAGCTCCAGCCCGGTGATGCGAATAGGATCGCCCTCGACGTAGTCGATGTTTGCCTTGCCTTCGATGTTCTGTCCCAAGGCCTGTGCCGCTTCTGGATCATCCAGTTCCAGACCCCGCGTGGTCAGATCGAGATCCCCCAGAAACCGGCCAACAGCGCCCAATTCTCCCGTGAGCGTGCCGTCCAAGGCCAGCACCGTTTCGTCGAAACGGATACCCTCCCGCGCAAAATCGACGATGTCGAAGTCACCCCGGAATGCATCGCCCTTGGCCGCGTCAAAATCGACGCTCAAAGCAACCGATTGCACGGTCGTTGCCACATCCGATCCCGGCAAAAGGACCGGTTGCCCATCCGCCTGCGCGATCTCGCCATCCACATCGATGAAGGTCGGCCATTGCTCGGCATTGAGCCTTACGGTCCCAGCCAATTGCACCGCTTTGGCATCAAGGCCAAAGGCGGACACATCAAGGGCCCCATCGGCCGCACGCACAGCATCCACTTGCACGCTGACGTCGGTACCAAAGAAATCGCGAGACTGCGGGGCGACCAGCGCGGTGATATCACCGCCAAGATCGGCGCGAATGCGTCTGTCCGGCGTGGCGCCTTCGGTCTCCACCGGCAGCGCGCTCAGGATCACCTGCCCCGCGACGCGGTCCTGCCCATCCGTGGCCAGCGCGATATCAGCCGTGAAATCATCGAGCGGGCCGGTGCCTGCTACCGTCAGGTCGATGGAGGGCTGCCCCGGCAGGTTCATCATCCGCCCTGCGATGCCGCCGGAGGTCTCATCCAGCTCGATCTGGACGTCGATCTGCGCCCCTTCGCGGGCAAAACCGCCCTTGATCACATAGGTGCCTTCCGCATTGTCCACCCGGTTTGCGGTCAGATCGATGGATGCGCCCTCATCGTTCAACTGCGCAGACGCCTGCACGCCCAGGGCCGCCGCTGCCCCCAGAATGGGTTCGCCCAGATCGATGCGGGCCACCTCGAAAAGCTGGATATCGACAGAGACCGGCAGTTCAGGCAGCGCAAACTCCGACGCCTCGGCTGAAGGCACCTCGGTGGTTTCCTCAACCTCCGGCAGGCGCGGCAAATCCAATGAAGCCGCGCTCAGCCGGTCCACCTCCAAGCGCCCGCGCAACAGCGCCAGCCGGCTCCAGTTCAGCCTCACATCCTCCAGCGTCAGCCAGATGCCTTCGTCATCCGCGATGGTCATGCGCTCAAAGGAGGCTTCCGAGCTCAGCGCCCCGGCGAACCCGGTGATGTTGACCTCACGACCAGCCCCCGAGAGCAGATCTTCGAGGGTGCGGGTCAGAAAACCGCCGTCGTCTTCACCCTCTTGCGCAGCCAACCCGAGGGGCCCCGCCACAAACACCACGAGCAACCCAACTATGATCCAGCGAAAACGCATCAAAATGCCTGTCCTATGCCGATGTATACCTGAAAGGATGACCCATCATCATCCCCCGATGTGGGCACCGCAACGTCCAGTCGGATGGGCCCGATCGGCGTGTCATACCGCAGACCGACGCCCGCACCGCTTTGCCATTCGCCCGATCCGTCTGGAAAGGACTCATCTCCAATATAGCCCGCATCAAAGAAACCGACATAGCCCAGACTGCCCGCGCTGCGAAATCGCACCTCGGCGGACAGGCCGAGAAAGGAACGCCCGCCGACGATCTGACCGCCACCGACATCGACGCCTAAGGATTGGTAATCATGGCCGCGCACGGTATCGCCGCCGCCCGAATAAAACAGGAAATCCGCCGGTGCATCGGAGAGGCTCGGCCCCAGAACGGAACCAAGCTGCCCACGCAGGGCAAAGGTTGTCGTCCGCACGTCCCCGATGGTGCGATAGACGCGGGCATCGACGGAGGTCAGCAGCCCGTTGTCCGCACCTTGCAGCGCATAGAAGGGCGTGAGATCCGCGTTCAGATAATAGCCCTTGCGCGCGTCCAGGATCCGGTCGCGATAATCAAAGGTCGTGCCCGCAGGCACCATGAAGAGCGTGTATTGATCATCGCCGAAGGCATCGCGGGTGTTGGCGCGGCGCAGCGCAACCCCAAGCCTGTAGGTGCGTTTGTCGGAGGCGATACGCTCGATGCCTGCTCCGATGGTCGCCTGACGGGAGAAGAAATTGATCTCATCCTGCTGCTCGACCTCTCCGAGAATATAGAGGTCGGTATCTTCATTGAAGGTCGCAGGGCGCTGGTAGCGTGCGCCCAGCAGAAAGTCGGTGCCGCCGGTGTCCCCGCCAATGCCCTCGATCTCCGCCTCAACGCGCAGCCGTTCTGCGCCGCCAAAGAGGTTGCGGTGCACCCAGAACGCGCTCAGCGACAGCCCTTCGATGGTCGAGATTTCCCCACCGAAGCCAAAGCGGCGTGGTTTGTCATCGGCGACCCGCGCCGTGATCCCAAGCTCATCTCCCGGCCCCACCTCCTCGGCCTCGATCATCGCAACAGAACTGAAAGTTCCCGTGCGCCGCAATCGATTTGCCGCGTCTTGCAGTTCATCCGGCGAGTAGACCGTGCCAGTGGGCAATCCCGCAATTTCCAGAATGCGTTCGGTGCGCACAGCACTATTGCCCGCCACTTTCAGATCCCCAAACCGCAGCCTTGGGCCCGGATCGAGCCGCAGGGTGGCATTGAGGGTCCCCTCGGCGTGTCGTGCGGTCAGGCGCTGGCTCTCCAGCTTGGCCTTGGCATGGCCCCGGTCACGCCAAGCGTTGGTCGTGGCGCTGACGGTATCACGCAGCAGGCTCAGCTTGGCGGTTTCACCGGATCTGAACCCCTCCGGCAGAGTTGTACCGGGCGCCAAAGGGCCAACCTCTGCGGTGCCAAATCGAAACTGATTGCCGGGCGTGATGCTGATGTCCGCACGCGAAACGCTGCTAGGTGGGGAAACGGATTTGATCGAGGAGGCCTCGCGCCCGTCCAGTTTTATGCCGATGACCGCACCGTAATACCCATAGTCGTAGAGGACGGCCAAAATGCGTTTGTAATCGGCTTGCGCGATGGACACCAATTCCTGCGGCGTCATCTCCGTCTCAGCTGTGGATTGCTCAATCAGCAGTGAGCCGCCCTCGATGTCGGTGCGCAACTCTTCGCTCAGCGCCCCTTGCAGATCGACATCCAGCGCCAGCGCGGGCGTGCCCAGCAACAGCATCGACGCCGCAATCAAGGATCGGTTACACACCCATCCCCTACTCATCCACGTTGCCTGCACATTTAACCCCCCGGTTCGGCGCCATTTTTTGTCTGGCAACAGGTGAGCCGCAAAAGCGCCAGCGACTCGCCGTTTCCCTGTTTTAGCGGGATTCGATGCGATGCTGCAAACAGGCAAACACGGGGGTCCGGCGCCTTCGTTCACATTTAGGGAAATACACGCGGTCCGTGTTTAAACGACGGGGACAGCACCCGACACTTCGATGTCCGTGTCCACACCCAGCGTCGCCAGCACATTGCCGTCCTGAACGTAGTTGTAGATGTCGAGCGTGTTGCCCTGACCATCGTCCACCGGCGCGCCCGCGACCTTCTGGAAACCGCCCTCGGCATCGCCCAGCAGCGTGAGCTGGTCGCCGGTATCCCCGTAGATCACCGCACTTTCCGGCAGCGCCGCGTCTAGCAGCGCCTCAAGCTGGCTGTCGCTGGTGGCGGAGAGGTCCACCACGTCTGCGAGTGTCAGCTCCAGCGTATTTCCAAGACCGTTTTCCATATCGATTGCTTCGATGTTGCGGATATCGAGCGACCGGATCAGATCGTCGGTCAGGTTCCCACCCACGTCGATATCCAGGATGTCGCGGCCCAATCCGCCGTCGATGACGTCGAGCCCATCTACGGACACCTCGCCCACGCGCACCACATCATCGCCAGCGCCCGCCAGCACCACATCAGCGCCGGTGCCGCCATCAATCGTATCATTGCCATCAAACCCGAGGATCACGTCATCACCCGCATGCCCCTGAATGGTGTCATCTGCCTGACCACCAAAAAGCAGATCATGATCGGCAAATCCGGAAACCACCTGCGCTGTGTCCGCCCTGCCAATCACATCGCTTTTGAAAAGCTCGACCTCGGCTGTATCGCGATCACCGTCGAGGTCAAAACGTGCCGTGACACTGATCCGGTTGCTTTCGCCCAGCAGGGTGTCGATGTTTTCGATGCTCGCAAGTGGCAGGACATAGTCGATGCCATCCACGGTCAGCGCATCGCTGGTCTCGGTTGCGATCACGCCCTTGTCAACGCCATCCACTTCCAGCGCCACGTCGAGCGATATCAGGCTGGGCGAGAATACCGGTGTCGCGGTCAGCGCAGACGCAAGATCGGCGGAGCTTTCCAGCAGCGTCGGTTCGGGGTCGATTTCCTGCAACAGGGTTGGATCGTAGCTTGCACCGATGCCAAAGGCCTGGATATCGAGGCTGAAGGC
Source organism: uncultured Roseobacter sp. (assembly GCF_947499265.1). GTDB lineage: Bacteria > Pseudomonadota > Alphaproteobacteria > Rhodobacterales > Rhodobacteraceae > Roseobacter. Next base: position 244,025 of record NZ_CANMNK010000003.1, read on the forward strand.
CGCATCCGGCGAGTTCTGCAGCGCGTCCAGCGAGTCGCGCCAGGCCTCGCTGGTGGGCACGCCATCGGTGATAAAGAGCAGGAAGTTTGCCTCACCCACTGGCTGCGCCGCAAAGAATTCATTGGCCTCGTCCAGCGCAAGATCCCACCGCGTCGTACCGCGCAGGAACGGCAGGTCGAGGATCTGTTCGGCAAGCGCGGGATCTTGCAGGCTGAAGGGCCCAATGGCGCTCGCGGCCCTGGAATAGGAGATGATCTGCACCTCTACTTCCGTATCGGATCCTTCAAATTTCTGCGCAAGTTGGGCGACGGCATCTGCAACGGCTTCTTTCTGTTCCGTCCATGCCGCAGCCCCGATGCTGCCGGAGCTGTCCATCGCGACAACGAGATTGACAGCGATCGCATCCGCGGCTTCGGCATCGATCACCAATGCCCCTGCGGCGGTGCTGTCGCTGGCATCGCCAACCACATCTACCGTGACGGAGGCATCTCCCGCGCCCCCGCTGCTGGCCTCAACAACTGTTGTGACCCGCCCAACGGAAACGGCGCCTTCCGCGTCTGTCACGGTGTAGCTGAAGCGGTCCACGCCGGCAAAACCGGCGTTGGGTGTATAGACGAAAGAGCCGTCGCCGTTGATGGTCACAACCCCGTTTTGCGGCGCATCATCCCCGGCAGCAAAGCTCAGCGCATCCTCACTGTCCACGTCACTGGCAGACAGCTGACCGGCAATTGCCTCGTTTGTATCCACCTCAAAGACGGTGTTGGGCGTGACCGTCGGCGCATCATTGGTACCGGTCAGGGTGACTTCGACGATCTGCGTGGCTTCCGCCCCAAATTCGTCACGCGCCGTCGCGGTCATGGTCTCGACCACAACCTCATCTTCGGAAATGCTGTCGGCCAAGATGCTGTCTAGCTCGTAGCTCCAGGCCCCATTGGCATCGATGGCAAAGACGCCGAACACCGCCGTGGACACGCCGGTCCAGGTGATGGTCGCATCCTCGTCAACATCCTCCGCCGTCAGCTGGCCTTGGACCTCCACCTGATCATCATCCTCGGCAAGCGCGCCGCGGGCCTGTCCCAGCGTTGTGGTGATCACTGGCGCATCGTTCATCGGGCTCACGGTGATGGTGACCGTTGCTTCTGCGGTTTCACCATCCGGGTCAGAGACGATGACACTGAAACTGTCGGTGCCGAAAAAGTCCGAATTGGGCTGGTAGGCGTAGGTGCCGTCCTGCAGCAGCACGACCTCGCCATTGGTCGGCACCTCGTTGATCGCAAAGCTCAGCAGATCGCCATCCACATCACTGGCATTGATCGAGCCGGTGAAGATGCCATCCTCCATCACCACCGCGACGCTGTCTTCGGCCTGCGGGGCGTCATTGACCGGCAGGACATTCACCACCACCGATCCTTCGATCACATTGCCGCCGGAATCGATGGCGATGTAGGTGAATGTATCCGTCCCGTTGAAATCCGGTTCCGGCACATAGTCGAACCCGCCATCCGGACGCACCACCACGGTCCCGTTTGCAGGGCCCTGATCGAGCGCGAAGACGAGGTTCCCGGCCACATCCCCGATATCGCCGCTGATGGGCGCGCTTGGGCTGGAATCCTCTAGGCCCGTCACAACAAGCACAGGGCCTTCGTCGTTGGTGTCGATGATCAGAGTGTCGTCAATGGTATCGCTGCCCTCGATGGGCTCCTCGCGCTCGACATCCGGCGGTGCTTCGATGCTGTCGATCTCGTCAATCGAATCCACTTCGAGGCTGGTCGGCGGTTGGGCCGATTCCTGATCGAAGTTCGACCGGCTGCTGGTGTCTGAGAGCGTAACAAACGCCTCGCCGGCATCGAGACGGGAGGCAGCAAGGCGGAAAGCGGCAAAGGCTTCGGCGATCAACAGGTTGTCTTCGGTGGTATCCTGCAGCGTCCGGTCAACTTCGCGCGTTACGGTATTGTCGGCGGAAACGATCCATTTGGTGTTTGTGTCGGTGATGAAGGCAATCAGATTGCCGTCGATGTCGCGCAATTCCACGCGACCCTTGCCGCCGTCGGGATCCGTGGTCAATGTGACCTCGGTTGTATCGACGCCACCTTCGCTGGCAATCTGAACAACCACCGTGGTGCCCCTGATCCCCATCGTGGATGAGGGCGTGTTCACATCCATCCCGCCCGTCTTGGCCACCTGCCCCGCGATAAAGACAAAACTGCCCTGGATCAGGCTGAAGCTGCCGGTGTTATCATCCGCATTCGGGTCGTAGATAAGCTCATCAATCACCATCCGCGATGCGGCGGCCAATGTGAAAATCGTGCCATCCAGGAAGGTCACCGAAACGGCCGCGTCCTCTTCGGTGGCAATCACATCGTTCTGGAAGATCTTCATCCCGACCTGAAGGGTCTCTTCGGTGCCATCCGCGCGCTGCACCGATGTGGTCCCCTCAACGGTCTCGACCTGACCGATAGGTCCAGCTTCGGCCACATCGCCGACCTGGGCATATTGACCCGGCGCAATCGGCCCGGCGAGCCGCTCCACCAGATCCCCCCGCAGGATCGCGCCATTGGGATCGCGCAGATCGACAGCCGGCTGATAGGCGAAGTAATCAGGGATACGATAACTCGCCTCGGCATCGTTGACGATGTAGAGATCCGGCCCCAGCCGGTAGAATTCGCCACTGAACAGCAAGGCACTATCAGGCACTAAAATCGCCGAGGTTCCGTCACCAAATAGTGTGACAACCTCCTTCGGCTCTTCGTTTTGTGCCAAATATTGCCGAGACACCAGCCATTCCCCCAGCGATTAACTTAACTGATATTTAACCTAAAATTGAGTCCGCTTCTGTGAACGATCCCACATTCCGTCTAAATAACGCCAGAAAAAAGCCATATTTCTTCCAGCACAAAAAAAATCTCTTGATTACGTCTATTATGGAAACAAACACAGCGCAATCGTGCGACTTGATCCGTCAGCCGATTCGGTCAGAATAGCAACATCAACCCGGGGGAGCTGGTTTGTGCTGCGCTGATGGGGCAGCTTATTGTCAGCGGTCGGGTGATCACCGAAATGACGCAATGGCTATCGAAATGGTTCGGTTGGGTGCGGGTGATCGCTTTTTTCGGTCTGCTGTGCGGATTGGCCATTCGCGTCGGTGATCCACAGCCGCTCGCGACCCTGCGTAACGCCACTTTCGATCTCTACCACCAGTCCAAACCGCGCGACCTGACGCCGATGCCAGTGAGCATTCTCGACGTCGATGACCGCAGCATTGAGGAAATCGGGCAATGGCCGTGGCCGCGCAGCCGCATTGCAGAGATGGTGACCCGCGCCACCGAACAGGGCGCGGTTGCCATCGGGTTCGACATCGTTTTTGCCGAGCCTGATCGCCTGTCCCCGGCGCGAATTGCCCAGGACAACCCCGACATGCCGCCCGATCTGGCCGAGGGGCTGAAGAAACTGCCCGACAATGACAGTGTTCTGGCCGCAGCTTTTGCGACCTCGCGGGTGATTGTCGGACAGGCCAGCGTGCGCACAACGGCGGGGAACCGGGCGGAAAAACGCGAAATGGCCCCCGCCGCACATGCCACGATCGGACCGGACCCAACGCCATACCTGATAAAATTCCCCGATATCGTGCAAAACCTGCCGGAGCTTGAGGCCACGGCAGCCGGGCGCGGTATGTTCAGCGCCAGACCTGACCCCGATGGCGTCTACCGGCGCGTGCCGCTGGTGATGAGCGTTCAGGGTCAGATCAGATTGGGGCTGACGCCAGAATTGCTGCGGGTGGCCACTGGCGGGCAACCCTTTGCCGTGCGCAGCAACGACGCCGGGATCGAGGGGGTCGTTCTGGCGCGCCAGTTGATCCCGACGGCGCGGGACGGCACCGTCTGGCCCTACCTTACGCCGTCGTCACGCAGCCGCTACATCTCTGCCGCCGATCTGCTCAAGGACCGGGTGCCGCAAGGGCGGCTCGCAGGGCATCTGGTGCTGGTGGGCACCTCCGCCATCGGGCTTGAGGATTTTCGCGCCACGCCTCTGGGAGTGGCGATGGCCGGGGTTGAGATCCACGCACAAGTCCTTGAAAACATTATGGCCAAAACGCTATTGCTGCGGCCCAATTACACGATTGCAATTGAGCTTGTGACCACGCTGGTGCTCTGCGGTCTGGTCATCCTCTTTGCACCCAGGCTGTCCGCACGCTTGCTGATTTCATCTTCATTTGTGCTGCTGGCAGGATACGTCGGCACCTCCTACTACCTGTTCTACGACAAGCGCATCCTGCTCGACGCGTCATTTCCGGTGATCGCCACCGCGACAGCGGTAATGTTGATTTCCACGGTCAATTACCTGCGCGAAGAACGCCAGCGCCGTGAAATTCGCAGCGCCTTTGGCCAGTATGTCTCGCGGGATCTTGTCGACCAGCTGAGCCGCAATCAGGGCAAGCTGACCTTGGGGGGCGAATCCCGGCAACTGACCCTGCTTTTCAGCGACGTGCGTGGTTTTACCGCCATCGCCGAAGAGTTCCGCGACGACCCCGAGGCGCTGACGCTGCTGATGAATAAGTTTCTGACCATCCTGTCCCGCGCGATCATGGAACAGAAGGGCACCATCGATAAGTTCATGGGCGACGCGGTGATGGCGTTCTGGAACGCACCGCTGGACAACGACGACCACGCGCGCGCGACCTGTCGCGCCGCCCTCAAGATGATTGCGGATGTGGACAAGTTCAACAAAGAGCGTTTGCGGGAACAGAAACGCAAACGCGTGGCGCAGCGGGGCGACAAGCGCAAGCCCTGGACGAAGGTGCACAAAATCAACGTCGGCATCGGGATCAACACCGGTCAATGCGTTGTAGGGAACATGGGCAGTGACACACGGTTCGACTATACCGCATTGGGCGATCCGGTGAACGTTGCGTCCCGCCTTGAAGGACAGTCGCGGTATTATGGCCTGGCGATTATTCTCGGAAACGCCACCGCCCAGGAGGTTATGGGCGAGTTCGCAGTCATGGAGCTGGATCGTGTACGGGTGGTTGGCAAAGAGGTGCCCGAGACGATATTCGCGCTTTTGGGGGCCGAAGATCTGCGCCGAAAACCATCCTTCCAGAAGGTCTTGGTCACCAACGCTGGCATGCTCAGCGCCTACAGAGAGCAGGATTGGGATCGCGCGGAAGCCCTGCTAGAGCAGTTGACAGTTGATGTGCAGCCGCTTGATCTGCAGCTCAAGACCTATCTGGAGATGTATCGCAGCCGGATCGCGGATTTACGCGTTGGTCCTCCGGGCCCGGACTGGGATGGTGTCTTTGCCTCCACCAAGAAGTGATCAGCGCTCGCGCAACGCCTCGCCCTGGGCCCGCAGGATCGGTTTGGCCAGATAGGACAGCACGGTTTTCTCGCCGGTCTGAATGTCCACCGAAGCGATCATGCCCGGGGTGATCGGCAGCGGTTTTTCCTCGGTACCGAGATATGATTTGTCGGTGCGCACGATCACGCGGAAAAACTCGGTACCGTCCTCGGTGGCGATGGTGTCCGCGCCGATCCGCACCACCTCTCCTTCCAGCGCCCCATAGATCACGTAGTCATAGGCGGAGATTTTCACCGAAGCCGGTTCGCCGGTACTGACAAAGGCGATGTCCCGGGGGCCCAGATCCGCCTCGATCAGCAGGCTGTCGTCGATAGGCACAATTTCGACCAGCGGCGCGCCCGGCTGCACCACCGCGCCGATGGTGGTGGCGTTGACCCGGTTGATGGTGCCACGTACCGGCGCGCGCAATTGCGCCCGCGTTACCCGGTCATTGGCGCTGCGCAGGGTCTCCTGCACCACCGCCAATTCGAGCTGAAGCGTGGCCAGACGTTGCCGAGCGGTCAGCACATAAGCCGAGCGCGCAGCATCGATCTGGTTTTCCGCCTCGACAATCGCGGCCTGCAGCCTTGGTTCGCTGGCCTTGCTGACCGCGATGTCCCCGGTGAGTTCGGCAAAGCGCGACTGCAGGCGCAGCAGTTCGATCTCAGGGACCAGACCGCGGTCAAACATGCCTTGCGTCAGCGCGATCTCGGCGCGAAGTGGTTCAAGGATTGCGTTGGTGCGGTCGCGCAGCGCCTTGATCTCATCCAACTCACTGCGGCGTTGCAACAACTGCGCCTCCAGCACCTGGATTTCGCGCCGCAACTGATCTTTGCGCGACAGGAAAACTTCCCGTTCCGCCGCCGTGGCCAGCGGGGTGCGGGCTTCCAAATCCTCTGAAAAACTCACGTCCTGTGCGAAACTTGCCTCCGCCCTCAGCCGCGCAGACTCCGCCAGGATCGCCGCTTCGCGTTCCAGCAACTGGCCCCGTTCCGCGTCAAACCGCGTGTCGTCGATCTGCATCAACACATCACCCGGCGCCACAATGTCCCCTTCGCGCACGGTGATGTCGCGAATGATGCCGCCTTCCAGACTCTGCACCACCTGCACCTGCTGGGACGGGATCACGCGCCCGATGGCGCGCGCCGTTTCCTCGATCCGGTAGGTCGCGGCCCAGGCCAGAAACGCCGCCAACCCCAAGGCAATGGCCAGCAACAGCCGCCACGGGCCGCGATCACGCACCGCCGCCTGCGCGCTGGAAATGCTATTGGCAAATTCATCTTCGATCCGGTTTCCGAACATGCCCTATCCCTTTGCGCGCGCCGCACCCATGGTGCGCAATTTGGTCAGGACGTCATCGCGCGGCCCGTCGAGCGCGACACGCCCCTGATCCATCACGATCAGGCGTCGCGCCATCGCCGCCAGAGATTGCCGGTGTGTGCAGACAATGAGCCCGGTACCGGTGAGGTTCAGTTCCTCCAGACGCGCGATGATCTGGGTCTGCATGCGCTGATCCATCGCGTTGGTCGGCTCATCCAGAAACAGAGTCTTGGGCTGCCGCAAAAGCAAGCGCGCCAAGGCCACGCCCTGCCGCTGCCCGCCTGACAACCGCCGTCCCTGCTCGCCAATGAACATATCAAGACCCTCCGGCGCCTCGGCCAGAAACTCATCCATCGCCGCGAAATAAAGCGCACGCGCAATGTCCTCATCGCTGGCAGACGGGTTACCGATCATCAGGTTTTCGCGCAGCGTCCCGGTGAAAAGCTCTGGCGATTGCGGCAGATAGCCGATGCCCCGCCTGAGCTCCGCCGGTTCGTACTGCGTGAGTGCGATCCCATCGATCAAGACCGAACCGCTGTCTGGTTGAATGAGCCCTGCCAACAGCTTGCCTGTCGTGGTTTTGCCGGAGCCCACACGCCCCAGAAGCGCCACAGCGTCCCCCGGCTTGACGTCGAAGCTCAGACGATCCAACGCGGGCTTTTGCGTCTCGGGATAGCTCAGCGTCACCGCATCCACGGTGATAGCGCCCGCACTGACCCGCGCGTCGCTTTTGACCGCGGGCCCCTGCTCGACCGGCAGCGCCATGAACCGGTTCAGCGCGCCGAGCGATTTGAACGCGTATTGCGCGCGGAAAATCGTCTGGGCGATGGTGCCCAGGGGCGCCAACACCCGCCCCGCAAGAATGTTGGCCGCGATCAGCCCACCGATGGTAATGACCCCGTCAGAGACCAGAAACACGCCCCAGACAATGATCAAGACGGACACCAACTGCTGCACCAGCATGGTGCCGTTGGTGGCCACATTCGACCAGAATTTCGTGCGCCCGTTGATCTGCGACGAGGCGGCCACGGCGGTTTCCCATTCACGTTGCATCAGTGGTTCGGCATTCAGGCTCTTGATTGTCTCGATCCCGGAAAGGGCTTCGACCAGCACCACATGCCGCTTGGTGGCCATTTGCTGCGCGCGCCCGGCGCTGCGCCCGATGGGCAGCTGTGCGGCGATGGCAATCACCAGCACCACCGGCACCGCAAAAAGCGGCACCAGCGCAATCGGCCCCACGATGAAAAAGAGCGCGGCCACAAAAATGCCGATAAACATCAGATCAATCAGGGCCACGAAGGTGGCGGAGGCAAAGAATTCGCGCACCACTTCGAAATCCCGGATGGTGCTGGCGATGCCTGCGGCCCCACCAGGCCGGTTCAGCAGGGTGGTGTCCATCGCCTGTCGGAAAAGCGTGGCAGCCACCTTGAGATCAACGCGCCGCCCGATGTTTTCCAGAATATTGGCACGCAGTGTCCGCATCACCAGATCCAGCAGCAGCGCAATGCCAACGCCGATGGCGAGGGTCCAGAGCGTGACATAGGCCAGGTTCGGGATCACCTTGTCATAGACGTTCATCACAAAGAGCGGCAGGGCAAGAGACATCAGGTTAAGCAGCAGCGCCGCGACCAGAACCTGCGCCCAGTTGCCCCAATTCGCGCGTACAGCGCCCCAGAACCAGTGGGGTTTCTGCGCGCTTTCCTTTGCGGTTGCGGGCGACAGCATGGCACCTGCCCGGTCATCGCTCCGGGTCACCAGCATGAGGTCAGGACGGATATCCTTGCGCAATTGGCGCAGGGTGATTTCCTGAGACAGCGGCCCTTCTACGGGGTCGACAATCTGCGCGACCTTGCCCTTGTTGCCAAAGCCCTGGATGACAATCGGGTCCCCCGATTTACGCCATGCGATGAACGGCAGGGCGATGGCATCAACAGCCACCGGATCCCGCAGGACCACCCGCGATTTCAATCCGATCGTCTCCAAGGCGCGCGCCAGATGATGCGCGTCTGAAAGGGAGGCGTCCTGCGGGATGCGCGACCGCGTGGCGGCCTCCGAGAACGGCCTGTCAAAGGCTTCAGCCATCCACTTGATGAGCGCCAACGGGCCGGATGCCGCGTCAGATCCCGCCTGCGTCAGCGACACCGCCTCGGAGGCTGTGCCGTCATGGATGCTCATTTCAAAGGCTCGATATTGACGTTGAAAACCGCGGTGGGGTTGTCCTTGACGCGATCCTGAAACCGCGGCTCCAAGGCCAGATCGCTTTTGGCGAGCCCAAAATGATTGGCCAGCAAACTCTGCGCCGCCAGTGCCCGATAGGTGCTGAATGCCAGCCCGGCCTGCGCCCCAACCGCCTCGAATTCCACGTTAAACCGCGCGCGTTCCACTTCCAGCAAATCCAGCAGCGAGCGTTTCGCTGCGAGGAATTCATCCCCGTAGACCTCAACAATCAATCGATTGATCCGCAGCTGATCACTCAGCTGACGAAACCGGTCGACGTTGGTGCGATAGGTATTCCACGTGCGGGCCGCCAGCTCACGGACTTCGCGCACCGCAACCGCCAATTCTGACATCGCGCGGCTGTTGCGTTCAGCCAGTGCCTGCCGCTCCGCCTGCCGCCCGCCCTGATAGACCGTCCAGCGCAGGCCGACGCCAATGGATTCGTCTGTGCGGTTCCCGGACACACCGTTGCGGTTAATGTCGCGCACAACACCCGCGCCAAGTGTGAGCTGCGGATACCGGTCAGACAATGTGACCTCCGATTGAAAGCGGGTCTGGTCAATCTGCGTCCGGGCAAATTGAACGCGATAACTGTTTTGCTCGGCGGTGGCCGACAACTGATCCAGCGATTGCGGCGGCTTGGCCAGCGGGATGCTCATATCGCCTGTTGGCGGACGCCCGATTACCCTTTGATATCGGGCATTTGCATCGCGCAATGAACGTTCCACTTCAAGCTGCGCCAGCCTGGCAGATCTGATGCGATCGTCAATCGTCAGCTCGTCGCTATAGGGGAGCCTGCCGCCCTGAACCAGCTCTCGGACCCGCGCACCGATCTCTTCGTGCTTGGCCACGTTGCGCTTGGCGACCGCCAAAAGCTGACGGTGCCGGTAAACATCGACATAGGCTTCGGTCGCATTGAGCGCCATCGTTTCCGAGGCATCAAGCAGACGAAAGATGCTGCCATCGACCCGCGCGGCATTTGCATAGACCAGATTGGCGCGGCGAAAACCATCGAACAAGACAACCTCTGCCCGGACGCCCAACTGGTTCCGTGACTTGGTGCTGTCGTTGTCAATCACCGACAGTGAATTGGGATCATCAACACGCTGATAGCCCGTTTCACCCGAGAGCGTCACACGCGGTTCAAATTCACCGCGGAGCTGAATGAGCTCAAATGCGGAAGCGCGCATTTCTGCTTGTGATGATTTAATGACGGGGTTGGTGGTGACGGCAAAGCGCACGGCTTCGGTCAGAGATTCAGCCAATGCGGCATGTGCGAAACAGGCAAAGACCAGCTTGACACAAAACAGTCTGAACAACCGCTCCATATGTCTTTCCCCCCACAAAAAACCATTCAAATTGATTAAAACCAGTGACCTAACGTTAACGAAGTCCTGTAAAAAGGCAATCTGTCAACGAAATTGAAGCGATCAAAAGTCGCAGGGCCTACACACTGCGATCCTCTTTCGGAGGCACAAGACCGACCATGAAACCGGCGGGGGCGTCCCCAGTAAGATCTGTCAGGCGCCGCTGCTCATGGAGAGCCAGAGCCAGAGCATACCCACATAGGTCAACTGATGCAGTGCCTGATCCACCCCTGACGCGCGCCAATAGGCTGCATCCTGCGGTGTCAGGTTGAGACCCGAAGTGTGGCGCCCTTTCCACCAGTCGATGTGGAAATGCACGACCCATTCCATCAATACAACCGGGACGATGAACGCCAGCGAGGCGCCAACCACGAAGAAGGCAATCAACGATCCGGCGGCATGTACGCCTGCATGCAGAAAGCGCCCCAGGTGAAGGTATTCATCACGCCCGTCGAGCATAATCTTTGTCTGAAGGAAGTAATCCGCCAGCATATGTTTAATCTGAAAAAGGCACAGCAGACCTAAAAGTGCGCCATAACTCGTAACCAAGACTTCTTCCTTTCACCCCGAACGACGCCAGACTAATGCCTCCCGGGTGGAGGTGTAAATCCAGCTATCCGCCAAAAATTGGCGTAAAAGGGGCTCGTTAACAATTAACGTCAAGTCAACAATTGACCAACACCACTTCACGATGCGCCTATATTGCGCCCCCGCGTCCCTAATCGCGGTACAAAAGCGAATGCCCGTTGGCAAAGAGATGCAGCTTGGAAGCATCCGCCGTCATTTTCAGTTGGGTACCACGAACGCCGGTGTGAATACCGGGGAGTTTTGCGATAATTGCCGCATTTTCGGGACCTGACTTGGCAAAATAAAGCTGGGTGACCTCTCCCAGCGCTTCAGTGATCTCAACCGTTCCGGCAAAAGCGTAGTTCTCGTCGTCGGTCGTCACCATGTCTTCGGGGCGGATGCCGACGTTTACCTTCATCCCCTTGTCGCTGTCGCGTGTCGGGATATTCGCGGCGATTGCCCCTGCGCCCTCATCCAGACGCACATGGGTGACCTCACCCGTCTCAACGATTTCGCCAGCCAGCAGGTTCATCGCAGGAGACCCGATGAATTGCGCGACGAATTCGTTTTCGGGGCGTTCATAAAGCTCCAGCGGCGAGCCCACCTGCGCAATCCCCTTATTGGCCAGCACCACGATGCGGCTGGCCAGGGTCATCGCCTCAACCTGGTCGTGGGTCACGTAGATCATGGTGGAATTGGGCATGCTTTCCTTCAGCTGCGCAATTTCGATCCGGGTGGCCACACGCAGGGAGGCGTCGAGGTTCGACAGCGGTTCGTCGAACAGATAAACTTTTGGGTCGCGCACAATCGAGCGGCCAATCGCAACCCGCTGTCGTTGCCCGCCCGAGAGCGCCTTGGGCAAGCGGTCGAGGTATTCATCCAGTTGCAGGACCTTGGCGGCGCGGCCCACCGCCTCGTCGATCTCCGATGGGGATTTCTTGGCCAGCTTCAAGGCAAAGGCCATGTTGTCGCGCACGGTCATATGCGGATAAAGCGCGTAGGACTGGAACACCATGGCGATCCCACGTTGCGCGGGCGGCACATCGTTCATCCGGTCGCCATCGATCAGCAACTCACCGGCGGTGATCTTCTCCAGCCCCGCAATCATGCGCAGCAAGGTGGATTTGCCACAGCCGGACGGACCCACGAAAACGATCAATTCGCCTGTCGTGATATCCAAATCAATGTTTTTAAGCACTTCCACGCCGACACCGTAGGATTTCCCCACATCCGTCAATTTCAGATTGGCCATGTCCTTGTCCCTCCCAAGACGCGGGTTAATCCTGTTTGATCGCCAGGCACGCTTGCCATGGCCCCAGGTGCAGTTTGAAATCAGGGGACGGGGTCGCCCCGCCCAATTCGTGCCCGACGGTCATCCAATCGCCCGGCGGCATGCCGTGCAGCGATGGCGTATCCGACAGGTTGAAGGCGCAAAAGAGTGTCTGGCCTTCATGTTCGCGCGTGAATTGCAGCACATCGCCATAGGCAAAGACGCCACCGTGGTCCCCCTTGACCAGCGCCGGGTGTTCCTTGCGAAAGGCGATGGCGCGGCGATAGTGGTGCAGGATCGCGCCGGGCTCTTCTTCCTGCGCCGTCACGCAGCGGTTGAGATGATCGTGGCTGACCGGCAACCACGGGAACCCATCGGAAAAACCGCCGTTCTGGTTGGAATGCTCCCAGACCATCGGGGTGCGGCAGCCATCGCGGCCTTTGAACTCGGGCCAGAATTGCTTGCCATAGGGGTCCTGTAGATCCTCAAAGGCGACATCTGCCTCCGGCAGGCCAAGCTCTTCGCCCTGATAGAGGCACACCGATCCGCGCAGGCACATGATCAAGGTTGCAAACATGCGCTGTGCGGCGGGCGGCAGATCCCAGCGCGAGGCATGGCGCTCCACGTCGTGGTTGGAGAATGCCCAGCACGGCCAGCCATTGCGCGCCACACGGCCCAATTCATCGAACACCGTCGCAACGCGGGTCGCGTCCAGTTTGGTCTTGGCCAGGAACTCGAAGGCATAACACATATGCACCATTTCCGGCCCGCTGGTGTATTCGCCCAGCAATTCCAGCCCCCGCTGAGCGTCGCCCACCTCGCCCACACAAGCGGCTGCCGGGTATTCATCCAGCAACGCGCGGAATCGCTTCAGGAACGCCAGGTTCTCCGGCTGGTTCTTGGAGTAGATGTGTTCCTGATGATTATAGGGGTTCACCGAAGGTGCGATGTTGGCGTTGCGCCGTTCAGGCGGCAGCGCGGGATTGTCGCGCAACTCCTTATCCGCGTAGTAGAAGTTGATCGTATCGAGCCGGAAGCCATCCACGCCCCGGTCCAGCCAGAAGCGCGTGGTGGCGAGGATCGCGTTCTGTACATCGTCATTGTGGAAATTCAGATCGGGCTGCTCCACAAGGAAGTTGTGCAGGTAGTATTGCTCCCGCCCCGGGTCCCACTGCCAGGCCGGACCGCCAAAGATCGACAGCCAGTTGTTGGGCGGCGTGCCATCGGGCTTGGGGTCGGCCCAGACATACCAGTCTGACTTGGAATTGGTGCGGTTCAACTGGCTTTCCTGGAACCAGGGGTGCTGATCCGACGTATGGCTCAGCACCAGGTCGATCATCACCTTCAGCCCGTGCTGATGCGCGGCTTCTACCACCACGTCAAAATCCGCCAGCGTGCCGAACATCGGATCGACGTCGCAATAATCACTCACATCATAGCCGAAATCCTTCATCGGCGAGGTGAAGAACGGCGAAATCCAAATGGCATCCACGCCCAGCGAGGCGATATAGCTCATCCGCTGCGAGATGCCGATCAAATCGCCGATCCCATCGCCGTTGCTGTCCTGAAAGCTGCGCGGGTAGATCTGGTAGATCACCGCGCCACGCCACCAATCCTTGTCAATGACGGGAAGGTGGAGATGGTGTTCCATCTTTGTCATTCTTGTTTGACTTTCTATTTCACGGAGCCGGCCAGCAGACCGCGCACCAGATAACGTTGCATTGTAAAGAAGACGATGAGCGGTACCGCGATGGAGATGAAGGCCGCCGAGGCCAGAATGCCCCAGTCCCCGCCGCGCGAGCCCAGCAGGTCATCGGCGATTTTCACGGTCATGACCCAGCTCTCCGAATTCGATGGTAGGAAGACCTTGGCCACCAGCAGATCGTTCCAGGTCCAGAGGAATTGGAAGATCGCAAATGACGCCAGTGCGGGAAAGCTCAGCGGCAGCACGATCTTGGTGAAGACCTGGAAATCCGTGGCCCCGTCGACCTTGGCGCTTTCGATGATGTCGCGCGGCAGGCCGACCATGTAGTTGCGTAAGAGATAGATCGCCAGCGGCAGCCCGAAGCCGGTATGCGCCATCCATATTCCTAAAAAGCTCTGCCCGATGCCGATCTTGTTGTGGAATTGCAAAAGCGGCACCAACGCCAATTGTAAGGGCACGACCAGCAAGCCGACCACCACGGCGATCAGAACCCCCCTGCCCGCAAAATCCATCCAGGCCAGCGCATAGGCCGCAAAGGCTGCGATCAGAATGGGGATGATTGTCGCCGGGATGGTCACCGTCAGCGTATTGATGAAGGCGATGTCCATATTGTTGGAAAACAGGATGTTCTGATAGTTCGACAGCGAGAAATCCGGCGGCGTCGCGGTTGAATAATAGACGCTCGGGTCGCGTTTGATTTCGTTGGGGGAGAAATAGGTGAAATCACCGTTTTCCTGCACCGTCAGCGACCGGTCCCGCGTCAGCTCTGCCGTTTCCCCCGCCGCTGCAATCGTGGGGTTGGAGCGCGCGCCACCAAAGCGGATGATCTCCGTGTCTGCATCACCAAAGATGTTGCCTTCGATGACAAAGCCCCCATCGGCGGGCCGGGCCTCTTCGGCGGGAATTTTGGCCTGAAAGTTCTGCTCCACCGCGAAGGGCGACAGCCACCAGCCCGAGGCCGATATCTGATCCCGGTCGCGGAAGGAGGAGACGAGCAAGCCAACCGTGGGAATGAGCCAGATGACCACCAGAAAGATGACCGACAGATTGACGGCCCAGCTGAGCGAAGATTTAGTCCCTGCGATATTGTCCATTATCTCATCTCCGCTCTGGCTTGCCGGATGTTCCAGATCATCACCGGCAGCACGATGATCATGATGACAAAGGCCACCGCCGTGGCGCGCCCATCATCGCGGAACATGTAGGACATCATGTAACTGGGCAGGATTTCAGTGCCGAAATTGCCCCCCGTCATGGTGTAGACGATGTCGAAAACCTTGAGCACGAGGATCGTGATCGTGGTCCAGACCACCACAATGGTGCCCATGATCTGCGGCACCTTGATCTTGAAAAAGACCTGAAACGGGTTGGCGCCGTCGATGATCGCGGCCTCGATGGTTTCCTCCGGAATACCGCGTAGGGCGGCGGAGAGGATCACCATGGCAAAGCCGGTCTGGATCCAGACCAGAATGAACATCAGAAAGAAGTTGTTCCAGAAGCGCACCTGCAACACGTCGAGCGGCTCCGACGCGCCGAAAAAGTCGCGGATCGCGTTGATCAACCCGATATCGGCGTTGTTAGCATAGACAAATTTCCAGATCAGAGAGGCACCTACAAAGGAGATCGCCATCGGCATGAAGATCAGCGACTTAGCGATGTTGCCCCATTTGAGCCGGTCGGTCAGCTGTGCCACCAGCAGGCCAAAGAAAGTGGCCGACGCAGGCACCACCAGCACCCAGAGAAAATTGTTGAAGAGCGCCGTTTGAAATCCGGCGTCCGAGAACATGACGGAATAGTTGCCAAACCCGATGAATTCATCGCCCGACCGGTTATAGAGTGAGCGCCAGAAAGAACCCACGACCGGGTAGACCAGATAGAGCCCAAGCGCGCCCATGGCCGGAAACAGGAACAGCCAGGGGCGTACCAGATTGGCCCGATTGATGTTCTGACCGGGATTATCCGCGCGCGGCGGAAAGATCACTTTGTCGAGGATGAGGTTGGACAGAAAGAAGTATCCGACGCATCCGCCGACCCCGATAACAACTGTCACGATCCCCTGTAGCAGCGGTGACATTGCAGTCCCTCCCAAAGCGCGAAATCAATTTATGCTGGTCCGGCAACCCACCGCTGCCGAACCACAATTTGCCGGACCAGTTACTGAATGGTGTCCCAGCGGTCCTGAATGCCCTTGGCCACGTCTTCGGCGCTTGCCCCGGTGGTGTAATCCACCATACCGGTCCAGAAAGCCCCCGCGCCGATCTCACCCGGCATCAGATCTGACGCGTCAAACCGGAAGGTCGTCGCATTCAGCAGAATATCACCCTGCGCTTTGAGACTTTCTTCGGCATAGGTTTCCGTATTCACGCCAGAATGCGGCGTCAGGAACCCGCCCTGCGCCATCCACAATTCATGCGCAATCGGCGTCTTCAGGAATTCGACAAAAGCGTTGGTTGCGTCCGATGGGTTGGTGATCGCAAAAAGCGTGCCCGCCCCCAGCACCGGTTTGCCAAGGTCTTTGCTCTCATAGGCCGGGAAATAGAAGAAATCCACGTCATCGCCCACGGTGGTGCCTTCGGGGAAAAACGCCGGGATGAAAGAGGCCTGGCGGTGCATGTAGCACTTTGGCGGGATCGAGAAGAGGCCCGCCGGGCTGTCGCGGAAATCCGTGTTGGCCACGGCAGAGGCGCCACCATCCACATAGTCATCGTTGCGGGCAAAGGCCCCGAATTCCTCGATGGCTTCGATCACCTTGGGGTCGTCAAACTTCATCTCATTGGCGACCCAGGCGTCGTAATCCGCAGGCGATTGCGTGCGCAGCATCATTTCCTCGACCCAGTCGGTGGCGGGCCAGCCGGTCGCGGCCCCGGATCCCAGACCGATGCACCAGGGTGTACCGCCCTCTTCCACGATGACATCGGTCAGTTCTTTCAGCTCTTCCATGGTCTCGGGAATGTCATAGCCGGCCTCGTCAAAGGCCTCGGGAGAATACCAGACCAGCGATTTCACATCGACGCGGTAGAAAATGCCGTACATCTGGTCCGCACCATCCGCATCCGTATAGGTGCCCAGATCAACCCAGGACTGACCGGCGGCATAGTTGTTTTTCACCCAATCGGAGGTCCCCTCCGGCAGCGGTGTCAGCAAACCCTGGCTGGCCATGTCGGCGGCAAGACCCGGCTGCGGGAAAACGGCCAGGTTGGGGGCAGAGCCGGAGCGCGCGGAAATCACGATGTCCTGCTCAAAGCTGTCGGAGCCGGAATAGTTGACCGTCGCACCGGTCGCACTGGTGAAGTAGGAAAACGCCTTGTCCACCTTTTCCTTTTCATTGCCGGTCCAGGGCCCGGTGATCTCCACCGTCTGACCGGATAGATCATACTTATCCGCAAATTCCGTATAGCTGTCCCAGCTGAAGTCGCCCTCGCCCACGGCAAAGGGCTGGTGCCCATCTGCCTGGACAGTACCAGCCGACAATGCCAGCGCCGCAGCGCCCGCGTAAAAACGTGCCTTCATGATTTCCTCCCGTTGCGGTGCCTATTTTGACACCAGAATGCCCATTATTTTTGCGCAAAAGAATCACCCCAAAGCGCTTTGGATTGCCAAAACGTGGCTTACGGTTGTAATTCTGTCAACTCGTGGTTGGGTTTCACGCAGGTTTTCAAAGCAATAGTTTGCGACCTGTGCGAAATACCGGTTTCGGCTTTGACGCAGGCGGTGGCGGTGCCTAGGCTGGCAAGGCTGTTACCATCAAAAACGACCGGACTTTATGAACTTACGTGAGCTTTCCGAACGGCTTAACCTGTCGCAGACAACCGTAAGCCGCGCGCTGAACGGATATCCAGAGGTCAATGAGGCGACGCGCAAACGTGTCGCGGATGCCGCCGCTCTGTACAATTACCGGCCGAACATCCGCGCCCAGACACTGGCCACGGGCCGGTCCATGTCCATCGGGCACATCATCCCCTTCTCCAAGCAGAACGAGATGGTGAACATCGTTTTTGCCGATTTCATCGCCGGTGCGGGCGAGGTTTATTCCCGCCATGGCTACAACATGACCCTCTCCGTTGTGCGAGACGAAGACGAGATGAGCGCCTATCGCGGCGTCGCCGAAAAGGGTGCTGTGGACGGTATTATCGTGCATTCCCCCACCCGCAATGATCCGCGGATCGCCTTTCTGGCGGAACTGGACATCCCCTTTCTGGTGCATGGTCGCGCATCGGAAGTCACAACGCCCTATTCCTGGATGGATGTGAACAACACCCGCGCCCTTGAGCAGGGTACGCAATATTTGCTGGAGCTGGGCCACCGTCGCATCGCATTGATCAACGGGCAGGAAAAGATGGATTTTGCACAGCGCCGTCGCGATGGCTATGTCTCTGCCCTGCAATCTTGGGGGATTGCTGCAGATGAAACCATCATGCGGTCGGGCGAGATGAGCGAGCCCTTCGGGCATGCCTCGACGCTGGAACTGCTCGACGGTCCGGCACCGCCCACGGCGATCGTGACCTCCTCCATCGTGCTTGCCTTGGGCATTCGCCGCGCCATCGAAGAGCGCGGTTTGCGCATGGGCCGGGATGTGTCGATCCTGTGCTTTGACGACGAAATCTCATATCTTCCCAATGGGTTGGATGCCCCCGTCTTTACCGCCATGCGATCCTCGGTGCGGGCGGCGGGGCGCCGATGTGCAGAGATGTTGATCGAACAGATCACCACCCCGGCACATGACATCAGAACGGAACTTTGGGACGCGGAGCTTGTCATCGGTGGCTCCACCGCGCCCGGCCCGGCAAAGGACACGTGATGGACTTTCGCAGATCAGATTTCCCCGAGGGCTTCCAGTTTGCCGCAGCAACCTCCAGCTATCAGATCGAAGGGCACAGTTTCGGCGGTGCTGGCAAAACCCATTGGGATACCTTTGCCGCCACCCCCGGCAATGTGGTGCGGGCCGAAAACGGCGATATCGCCTGTGACCACTATCACCGGATGGACGAAGACCTCGACCTGATGCAGGCGCTAGGGCTGGACGCCTACCGGTTTTCGACCAGCTGGGCGCGGGTGATGCCCGAGGGACGCGGCGCGCCCAATCCGGAAGGCCTCGATTTCTATGACCGGTTGGTCGATGGGTTGCTGGCGCGGGGGCTCAACCCGATGGCCACGCTTTACCATTGGGAACTGCCGGTGCCATTGGCCGACCTGGGGGGATGGCGCAATCCCGACATTTCCCATTGGTTTGCCGATTTCGCCACGGTCATCATGGGACGGATCGGGGATCGCGTGTTCAGCGCAGCCCCCATCAACGAACCCTGGTGTGTCGGCTGGCTGTCGCATTTCATGGGCCATCATGCGCCCGGTCTGCGCGACATTCGCGCCACCGCACACGCGATGCACCACGTGCTGACCGGTCATGGCCGCGCCATTCAGGCGATGCGCGCTCTGGGCGTGAAAAACCTCGGCGCTGTGTGCAACTTTGAGTACGCGCACCCGGTGGATGACACGCCGGAAGCTGCAAAGGCCGCGCAGCTTTACGATGGCTATTACAACCGCTTCTTTCTGGGTGGGCTCTTCAAAGGCGCCTATCCTGCGGATGTGATGGAAGGCCTGGCCCCCCATATGCCGAAAGGCTGGCAGGATGATTTTGACCTCATCGGTCAGCCGCTCGACTGGTGCGGTTTGAACTACTACACCTGCAAACGCATCGCGCCAGTGGATGGCCCTTGGCCCGCGCATGAAGAGGTCAACGGCCCGCTGCCGAAGACCCAGATGGGCTGGGAGATTTATCCCGAGGGGCTGCACCACTTCCTGACATGGGTGCATGAGACCTACACCAAGGGGCTGCCGCTCTATGTTACGGAAAACGGGATGGCAAATGCGGACCAGATCGATGTGCCGGATCAGGCGCGGATTGACTACCTGAACGCGCATATCAAGGCCGCACGGCGAGCCATGGCGGAAGGCGTACCGCTGGCGGGCTACACGTTCTGGTCGCTGATGGACAATTACGAATGGGCGCTGGGGTATGAAAAACGCTTTGGCTTGATCCACGTGGATTTCGAGACGTTGGCGCGCAGGCCGAAAGCCTCCTATCACGCGCTGGCCAAAGCGCTCAGGGCTTGAACCAGGCGGGCACGCCAAAGGGGGGCTGATCCACGCTCGTCCCGGTGAGGCTGCCCAGAAAAGCAACGATCTGCGCGATTTCGGCCGCCTCCAGCGCTGGACCGCCGGGCGGGACAAACCGTGCCTGACGCGCCATTTCCCGCCTGTCGGATCGGATGATGAAATCGGTGCCCGCGAGCCAGGCAACCTCCGGCAGCTGCGCGTCCCTCGGGCGCCATGCCGCGCGCGCCGCAGCCGGATCAAGGTGGTGCCGTACCATCGCCTCCAGCGTCGGATAGGCCCCGTTGTGACCATAAGGAGCTGTAAGTGCCACATTGCGCAGCATCGGCGTGCGGAAGGCATAGGCGTCCTCCAACCGATTGCTCTCGGACATCCGGCCGACATCACGCGCATAGGGATCAAAGAGACGCGTGCGCCCGGGACCAAAGGCAGGCAACCCAAGCGCGTGGAATTTCTGATCTGTCATCAACGGTCCGGCATGACAGCTGTCACATGCGGCCTTGCCATAGAAAAGTTCCATGCCCTTTTGCTGCTCATCCGTCAGGGCAGATGTGTCTCCGGCAAGATAGCGATCAAAGGGGCTGTCGATGCTGGTCCACTCCACGGCCATGAACGCCGCCAGCGTATTGGCAACCTCCACAATCGTGACCTCTTCCGCGGTCTTGATGTGGTCGAAAGCCTGAACAAACTGCGGCCCGTAACGCGCATCTGTGCGGACGCGTTTCGCAAGGATCGGCCAGGCATTGTCGATCCGATCATGCACTGCGCCGATGACCTCATTCTCGCCGGGATTTCCCGCCATCTCGAACTGCGCCACCAACGGAAAGAGCGCCTGTGCCGCCAAAAGCGAATTCAACCCTTTGGGCAGCCATTCCTCCGCCGGGGAATTGAAGCCGTTGCCAAAAAGATCCGACGTGCTCAGCCGCCCATCATGAAACATAACGTGCACGTCGCGCGCCGAGGTTCCACAGGCCCGGCGCGTTGCGTGGAATGCGCTTGGCGATGCGCGAGAGGCCTGCGCCCGGCGTCCGGTCCGGCCCCAGCCCCTGCCCGCCTTCGCCGATGCCGAGCGACAGCCCGTCACCCGTGCCAAAATCCGGGTGATGACAATGCGCGCATGAGATATTCCGGTTGCCGGACAGGATGGTATCGTAGAACAAGGAGTGGCCCAAAGCCGCCTGATCCCGGTCGAATTGCAGAAAATCGGCAGCGGTCAGGGCGGGTGGCAAATCCCCTGCCCCGGCGGCAGTGGCCAAACAGGAGAACACGACACCATGCGCGCGATACTTCTTGCCTTTACGCTGCTGGCAGGCCCCGCCTGGGCCGAAATCGAAGAGGCGCGCGACATGATGGAAGACGGCCGATTTGAGGAAGCCTATCAGGCGCTTTGGCCCGCTGCGCGGTCCGGCAATGCGGATGCCGAGGAGCTGATCGGCGTCATGTATGCCATGGGCCTTGGCGTGCCGCGCGACGATACCCGTGCGTTCGAATGGTACCTGCGCTCGGCGATGAAGGGGCATCCGGGCGCGCAATCGGGCGTTGGCTGGTACTATGAGGTCGGGCGCGGCCTGCCGAGCGTCGATCTGGTGCGCGCCTATATGTGGTACACCCTGTCGGCCATCGGCGGCGATCCGGACGCGGCGATCAGCCTTGAGGAAGTCGTCAAGAAAATGACCGCGGAAGAGATCGAGAAGGCGCATATCCTGGTGGCTGACTACAAGGTCTGGATGTATCCGTTTCGGTGACGGCGGGGCGACCGTTCGGGGCCGCCCCGCCCGATTTCAGTTCAGGTCTGCCGCGCGGGCGTCGCCCACTTCGGCTTCGGCTTCGGCAACGGCAGTTGCGAGCGCGTCAAAGATTTCCTCACCCCGGCCCACATTGCTTTTGAACCAGTCAAACACCGGTGCAGCGCCTTCTTTGAACGCCACTTTTTGCTCGGGCGTCGGGACATAGAGATCCCCGCCCTCAGCCACGAACTGCTCATAGGCTTCGATGGATTTGCGCTTGGGTGAGGCGAATGTCGCCTGCTGCAAGGCATAGAAACCATCGACCACAACACGGCGCATGTCTTCCGGCATCTCCAGGAAGCGCGCGTTGTTCATCCACCACAGCGCGCCCATATAGGCATGGCCGTCCAGGGTGACGTATTTCAGGCCGGCATCGGGGAATTTCATGCCCATGATATCGGTGATGCCGTTCTTGGAGCCTTCGACAACGCCGGTCTGGAACGACGTGAAAAGTTCCGGCCATGGGATCGGCGTCGGGGCAGCCCCCAGCGCCTTGACCAATTCCTGCGGCAGGTCGGCGACAACCGTGCGGATTTTCAGACCTTCCATATCACTGGGCTCGGCCACGCGGCGCTTGGTATTGGCAAAGTTGCGCCAGCCGCCCGTGTTGCCAATGGTCATCAACCGGATGGTCCCACCGGAATCTTCCAGCGCCATGTCGCGCATCTTGCGGGTGAAATCACCTGACAACACGGTTTCCGCGATGCGGTCGTCCGCCATCAAATACGGCAGGTCGAGCACCTGAACGTAAGGGAAAATGCCGGACGCTCCGCCCGAGGTGGAAACGTAGACGTCAATTGTGCCATCGGCCACGCCCTGCAGGCATTCCGCACCATTGCCGCAAAGCTGCGTGCCGATGAAAAGCTCAACCTCGATGGCCCCGTTAGAGGCCGCTTCGACGTAGTTCTTGAAAACAACCAGACCGTCATAGTCCTCGTCGTTTTCATTGGAGTTGGCCGTGGCCCGGATCGTGTAATCCGCAGCGGACGCAGCCAGCGCCGTGCCCGCGAGCATCGCCGCCACGGTCAAGGTTTTCAGTGTTTTTTTAAGCATTTAGCTTTCTCCCTGTGAATTGGTTAATTCGCAAAACCCGTCAGACGCGGGACTGTCATAGATATGGCCGGTATGTAGGTGATCAGAAAAATCACCACGATTTCCACCGCCAGAAACGGCAGGATTGCCTTGGAAATGGTCTCCACCCGTTCGCCGGAGACCGACGAGGCGACAAAGAGCACCAGCCCCATGGGCGGCGTCGCCAGCCCTACGGTCAGGTTCACGCTCATGATGATCGCGAAGTGGATCGGATCGACGCCAAGACTGACGAAGATGGGTCCAAGGATCGGACCCAGAATGATGATCGCGGGCCCTGCATCCAGGAACATGCCGACGATGAAGAGCAGCAGGTTGATCAGGAACAGCAGGATCAGCGGATCGCTGGTCAGACCCAGCACAAACTCAGCCATGGCTTCGGGCGCGTGGCTGAGGCTGACCACGGTCTTGAAGGCCATCGCCGCCCCCACCAGCAGCAGCACCACGGCCGAGGTGATCCCCGCGCGGTTCAGCACATCCGGCAGGTCGCCGATCTTCAGCGTGCGCATGACAAAAAGCCCGATGAAGAGCGCATAGGCCACGGCAATGGCGGCGGCCTCGGTCGGGGTGAAGACCCCCGCCAGAATGCCGCCCAGAATGATCACGGGGGTCATCAGCGGGAAAAACGCCTTGAGGCTGGCCTGCCCCCGCTCGCCCCAGGAGTGCTTCTTGGTGGCGACGGGGAAGTCGTATTTATCAGCTTGAAACTTGACCATCAACATCAAGCCAAGGCCCACCATCACCCCCGGCACGATGCCCGCGAGAAAGAGCGCCGCGACACTTTCTCCCATCACATAGGCATAGATGATCATGATGCCCGAGGGCGGGATGATCGGGCCAATCACCGAACTGGCGGCGGTGATGGCGGCGGCAAACCGGCGGGTATAGCCCTGCTTTTCCATTGCCGGGATCAGCATCGACCCCAGTGCCGAGGTATCGGCCACCGCCGAGCCCGACAGCCCGGCAAAGAGCATCGAGGACAGGATGTTCACATGCGCCAGACCGCCACGAAAATGGCCCATCATCGCCTGGCTGAATTCCACCAGACGCATGGTGATGCCACCCCGGTTCATCAGCTCACCCGCGAGCATGAAGAAAGGGATCGCCATGAGAGGAAAGCTGTCCATCCCATTGTAAAGATTGCGATAAAGCAATGTGATATCACGTTCCTGCCCGTTCAGCCACAACAGGATGCCCGGAGCGGCCAGCAGGCCAAAAAAGACCGGCAGACCGATCATCAGGAAGAGCAGGAACAGTGGGAGGAACCAGACCAGCATTATTCAGCTCCCACTTGTTCTTCGAGGGTGATGGCAGGCAAGCGGTCCTCACCTCCCATCATTTTGACAATAGCGCGCAGGATCAGTTCCACGTTCACCGAAATCAGCAGGGTCACCCCCACCAGCAACGAGGCCATCATCCAGCTGCGCGGCACGCGCAACCAGGTCTCGAACGCAATGTCAGTGGGAACGTAGAGCGATGCGGTGGCAAATTTCCCAGCGAAGCCCGTCACTTCCGACCATCCGATCTGAACCGCCACAATCAGGACGCCAAGGCTCAGAAACAGCAATACCAGCGTGATCAGCGCGCCAATGCGCGCGGGCAGCAACCGCACCAGCGTGTCGATTGCAACGAAGCCGCCGCGCCGGAACGCGGTGGGCGCCATCAGCCCGGTCATCCACAGCATGCAGAACCGCGCCGCCTCGTCCGGCCAGGGCAGCGCGCTGTTCAAAACATATCGGTAAAACACCTGAATGAGGATCGCCACGACCATCGCGGCCACAGCAAACACACCAATGGCCCGGCCCAGCGTCAGCAAAGCCTCGTTGACCAGCCGGAGCGGTGTCATCACCGCCAGCAATGCCCCCATGTGCGGAGCCTCCTCCCTTGCGCCCGGGTATTCCGGATCGCGACGCGCAGGTTTTCCCTGCACGCTTCATTCGTTGGCCTTTTAGGCCTCTTTGTCAAACGCTCTGAACCGGCCCTGGCAAAAAATCAGCGCATCCCCCTCCCGGGACGCGGCGGACAGGACACGGCCCAGGACAATCGCATGATCGCCGGCGTCGTGGATTTCATGTGTGCTGCATTCAAAACGCGCCAGACAGTCATTCAACAGCGGCACGCCCTGTGCGTTGATCTCCACCGCCAGCCCGTCAAAGGCCTGGCCGGAGCGGGCAAAGCCCAAGGCGATGTCTTCCTGCTCCGCGGCCATGACGTGGATCGCAAAATGCTGCGCTTGGGTAAAATATGCATAGCGGCTGGACGATTTGGCCGGGCTCCACATCACCAGCGGCGGGTCCATGGAAATGCTGGAAAACGAATTGGCCGTCATACCAATGGGGCCTTGCGCGGTTTGCGCCGTCACCACAGTCACCCCGGTCGAGAATTGCCCAAGCGCATCGCGAAACTGTCGCTGCGTCTCAGGCCCGGGCATGAAGGACCGCATTTGCGCCATATGTGCTGTTCCATCTGCCATCACGCGACCTCCTGTCCGTTGGCGGCCTCGTAGAGTTCAAACCACGTCTGGCGGTCCATCTCTACCTTCAGGGCGTCACTGAATGTTGCAATCCGCGACAGCGTATTGGTGCCCATCACAGGCAGGATACCGGCGGGATGCGCCAGCAACCACGCGACCGCCACCGCCGCCCGGTCCACGCCTTGTGCGGCGGCAACCTCATCCATCTTGCCGGTCACTGCGCTGTTTTCTGTCATCAGGCTGCCCCCGCCGAGCGGCGACCATGCCATCGGGCTGATCCGGTGTTGCTGCAGATGCGCCAGGTCGCCGTTGGTGAAACTGTCGCGCGCCGCCAGCGACAGTTCAATCTGATTGGTCACCAATCGGTTGCTCATCGCTGATTGCAGCAGGTCCCAGTCCCACGGGCGGAAGTTCGACACACCCGCAGCGCGGATTTTACCGCTCTGGATTAATGCGTCCAGCGCGCCGCCGGTCTCCGCAGCATTCATCAGCGGGTCGGGGCGATGGATGAGCAGCAGATCAATGTGGTCGATGCCCATATAGGTCAATGAGGCGTCAACCGAGGCCTGAATATGCGCCGCAGAGGTGTCATAGTATTTCACCCGCCGGTCGCTGTATTTGCCAATGGGTGCTACGATATCGCATTTCGTCACGATCTCGAGCTGATCACGCAGACCGGGGCTTTGTTTGAGACAGGTGCCCAGGACTTCTTCGGCGACGTAGCCGCCATAGATATCGGCCTGATCCATCGTGGTGATGCCCTGAGACAGGCAGGCGTCAATCTTTGCGTGCACATGCCCGGGCGACGTGTCCGCATCATCCGCCAGACGCCACATGCCATAGACAATGCGGCTGAAGTTCAGTGTTTCGGAAAGATAGGCGCGGTCCATCAGCGACGGTCTCCTGCGGCGAGCGGTGTGTTCGGGGCGGCGGCGGGCACGCGCCCGTAGGCTTCCGGCAAGGAGCATGTCTTGAGGTGCGGCATGACCAGGCGGCCAAAGTGCTCTGCCTCGTCGATATGCGGGTAGCCAGAGAAAATGAACGCCCGGATGCCCATTTTCTGGTAAGCTTCGATCTCGGAGAGCACCTGATCAGCGGAGCCCACAAGTGCTGCGCCACAGCCCGAGCGCGCGCGCCCAACGCCAGTCCAGAGGTGTGGCTCCACATAGCCGAATTCATCCGCGATATCGCGGTTCTTGGTCTGATGCGACACGCCCAGCGAGGTTGCATCCAGCGCCCGTTCGCGGATTTTGCGGCCATAGTCGTCATCCAGCTTAGAGACAATGTAATCGGCGTATTCCTTGGCCTCCGCTTCGGTGTCCCGCACGATCATGTGGACGCGCAGCCCATAGTCCAGCGTCCGGCCCTTTTCAGCCGCCCGTGCATGGACGGCCTGCATCCGACCTGCGATGGCGTCTTTGGGTTCGGGCCACATCAGATAAACGTCACAATGCTCTGCACAGAGATCAAGGGCAGCGGGCGAATACCCCCCGAAATAGAGCAAGGGTCCGCCGGTCTGATAGGGCCGCGCCGGGTCCGACGTGACTTTGTCTAGCTGATAGACCTCGCCCTGATGATCGATTTCATCCCGCGTCCAGGCCTGTTTCAGGATCTCGACAACTTCGCGGGATCGCTGATAGCGGTAGCTGCTCTCCGCCTTCTCCCCCGGGAAGTCCGAGCTGATGATGTTCACGGTCAAGCGGCCTTCGAGCATGTGATCCAGCGTCGCAATGGTGCGGGCCAGCATGATCGGTTGCATCTCGCCGCAGCGCACCGCCGCCAGCAGATTGATCTTTTCCGTGATCGGGGCACAGCCCGCGACAAAGCTCAGTGTGTCCTGCCCGACCTGATAGGAAGAAGGGCACAGGATGTTGCGAAAGCCCTGCGCTTCGGCAGTTTTCACAATGTCCGAGCAGTGCTTCCAGGAGGAGCGCAGATCGCCATCCGGCACCCCGAGAAACTGGTAGTCATCCGAGCAAAGCGCCGAAAACCAAGATACTTCTGCCGCATCCAAATCGGCTGAGGTCACGGGCACGATCGTCATATATTTCCCTTTGCACGAACTGTGGTGATTTCCTCTTGAATAGCATTCACAAACTGGTAGATCAATGGTGTATCAATTTACCAACCCGGCCGATCCCACCCATGGTCCTGCCCCCGCAACACAGCAACGCGCTGCCCAAATACATCCAGCTGAGCGAACTGCTGGCCCGGGATATCGATGCCGGCCGGCTGATGGACGGCGAACGCCTGCCGCCCGAGCGGGAGATGGCGGTGTCGCTGGGCACCTCCATCGGCACGCTGCGCAAAGCGCTGGCCAATCTGGAAAGCAAGGGCCTGCTGCGCCGGGTGCAGGGATCGGGCAATTACATTCAGAAGTCGGCGAAGGCCGCCAGTTTCTATGCCATGTTCCGGCTTGAACTGCTGTCGGGCGGTGGCCTGCCGTCAGCGCAGGTACTGGCGGTTGACGTGATGGACAAGCCCGATGATTTGCCCGCCTTTGGCAGTGCCGCGCGCGCCACCCGGATGCGCCGCAGAAGATACCTGAATGATGTAGCAATTGCCGTTGAAGAGATTTGGCTCGACGCCAGCGTGGGCGAACTGAGCGCCGACAGGCTGTCCGATTCCCTCTACCAGACCTATCTGAAACAACTGCATTTCTGGATCACCCGCGCCGAAGACCGCGTCAGCATTGGCGCCCTGCCCCCTTGGACCCCTGAGGATTTCGGCATAGGAGGCGCGGCCTGCGGTTACATCGAAAGGTTCAGCTGGGCTGACCAGCCCTTGGCAATTGAGTTTTCGCGCACCTGGTTTGACACGACAAAAGCCGTCTATGTGCAGCGCTTGAAGTAAGGACAGAATAAGAATGAGCAAAGTCACACGCTACGGCATGATCGGGTGCGGTATGATGGGCCAGGAGCACCTGAAGAATATCGCACTGCTGCCGGACACGGCCGTCACTGCGGTCTTCGAGCCGGACGCGGGCATGTGCGACATCGCGCGGGGACTGGCGCCGCAAGCGCGGTTTGTTCCCTCCTTGGAGGCGCTGCTCGCCGAGGAGGCGCTGGATTGTCTTGTCATCACCAGCCCCAATTTCCGCCACGCCGAGCAGATCATCGAGATCGCCGCAAATCGCCCCCTGCCCCTGCTCGTTGAAAAACCGCTGTTGACGGATCCGATGGACATTCCGCGCGTCACAGCAGCAGTGGCCGCCTATCCCGCCCCCATCTGGGTCGCGATGGAGTATCGTTACATGCCGCCCATCGCCGCCCTGCTTGATGAGGTCGAGACGGTCACCGGTGGGGTCAAGATGCTCTCGATCCGCGAGCACCGCTTCCCCTTCTTGCACAAAGTCGGCAACTGGAACCGGTTCAACCATCAGACCGGCGGCACATTCGTTGAAAAATGCTGCCACTTCTTTGATCTGATGCGCTTGATGGTTGGCGAAAATCCGACCCGGGTGATGGCAAGTGCCGCGCAATCCGTGAACCATTTGGATGAGAGCTACGCCGGTGCCGTGCCCGATATCCTCGACAATGGCTACGTCATCGTGGATTTTGAGGGCGGCGCGCGC
Source organism: uncultured Roseobacter sp. (assembly GCF_947499265.1). Lineage (GTDB taxonomy): Bacteria > Pseudomonadota > Alphaproteobacteria > Rhodobacterales > Rhodobacteraceae > Roseobacter. Next base: position 272,839 of record NZ_CANMNK010000003.1, read on the forward strand.
GCGATGCTGGAATTGTGCATGTTTGCCGAAGGCGCGCGCTATCAGGAAACAATCGCCGCTGTCGGACCTGCAGGCAAGATCGAGGCCTTTGTCCCCGGGCCCACGCGCTTCTGGCCCGACGATCTGGGCCCGGCGCCGACACCGATTCTGGAAACCAGCCCACGCAGCCCGAAACGCCCTGTGACGCGCCCCATTCCGGTCGATCCGAAACTATTGGCCGCCGGAGATCACAACGGCTCCACCTTCTACCAGCATCAGGGGTTTCTGGAATTGCTGCGCGGTGAGCGTGCGCGCCCCGAGGTGACTTTCGAAGATGGCCTTTGGGCCGTGCGCATGGGCATGGCGGCACAGCAATCCGCGCTGACGGGACAGGCGGTGCCCCTTGGTGCCATGTCGTGATGAAGCCATTTGGATGACGCATTTCACGTTGACGGGGGTGGTGCATTGATCATTGTGCTGGTCAAGATGTGAAAGGATCCGCCATGCTGCCGCCGATTGATCTTGAACGCTACCCGCTGCACGCCCCGGAAACAGCGGGTTATGAGGCCCTTATCGACCGCTGCAAGGCCGAGCTGGCGCGTGACGGCATGTTCAACCTCGAAGGTTTCATGCGTCCGGATGCGATTGCCGAAGCCGTCGCACAGGCGGCCCCCCGGCTGACCCCCGAGGAAGCCTTCGTGCATGCGCGTCGGCACAACATCTACTTCAAACAGATGCCGGAATTGCCCGCGGACCACCCCGCCTTGCAGGAAGTGGAGACGCGCAATCTGACCCTCTGTGCCGACCAGTGCGAAGGCTCGCCCGTTGACACCATCTATTCCTGGCAGCCCTTTGCCGACTTTCTGGCCCGCACGATGGATCTTGATGCGCTCTTTCAAATGGACGACCCCTTGGCCCGTTTCAACGTGATGGGATATCCCGAAGGCTGGGGGTTGAACTGGCACTTCGACCGATCGCATTTCACCACGACGCTCTTGCTGCAGGCGCCCTTGGAGGGCGGCGAATTTGTCTATCGGTCTGATCTGCGCAGCGACGATGACCCGAATTTCGACGGGGTGGCTGCGCTGCTGCGTGGGGATGATCCTGAGGTTAAAACGCTTACGTCTGCCGCAGGAACACTCAATGTTTTCAAGGGCAAGAATACGGCGCACCGCGTCGCACCCGTCGTGGGGGACGTCCCGCGTATTATTGCCGTGCTTGGGTATTATGACAGGCCGGGCGTTGCCTTTTCGAAAGAAGAGCTGCTCGGTTTTTACGGCAGAGCAAGCTGATCAGGGCGCAATGAGCTGCACCCCTGGAATGCGGGCGATGGCAAAGACATCCTCCTCATAGGTCTGCGTCATCTCTTCGACCAATTCTTCGGTCCAGCCCGGCATATCCAGCTCTTCTTCGATCGCGTCTTCGATGGCAAATTTGTCGAGAAACGCCATCATCACCCGTCGCTGTTGTATTTCGTTGATATTGGGGTGTTTCCCGAGGTAAGCCAGAAACCTTTGCATGCCGTCTTTGCGCATGATGTCGCGCAACAGATCGAACCCGCCTACCACCTTCTCTCCGTGCTCCAGCCCCACGATTTCGCGAATGATCTGCGCCCAGATCAGGGGGGCATCCTCGTTGCACCACACAGTAATGCTGATCTGGGGAACCGCCTCGCGTATCCGCAAAAGCGTATCCGACCAGCGCACCGCGCGCGGATCAACACCTCCCATGAAATCGGCAAGTTCCGAGGCTGGGGATTTTTCGAAAACCGCTGGCAAAAACGTCGCCGGATTGCGCAGGGCCATGAAAAGCTCAATCTCGTCATGCTGAAAAATCTGCGACATGTAGACGAGCCGTTCGGGCGCCTTGGGATACAACAACCCTTGCCGAACCACGGTTCTCGGAGCGCCAAATAAATGTGCATCAGACAGTAGGACACGATCGGCTTGTTCGTTGTCGAGGATCGCGTCCAGCAAAACTTCTCGTGCGTTTTCAGCAGCTTCCGAGGATGCCAGCGCAGACATTATTGCCCGCAAAAGCCTGCGGTATTTTCCCGGTCCGGGCACCGAAACGCCGCGCTCGGCGAAGGCCTCGTTGTTACGCAAGAGGCATTTCATCAGACGCTCTTCTTCGGTGAAATGAGCGCCCGTGTGGAAAACCAGTTGCATAATGCTCCACGGGTCCAGAAATTCGTCAGGCCAAACTAGCTTGGGAATGCCCAGTGTTCAAACGCATTCGTTTTGATCATTTCCCCTCTTGCGCGACGCGTTCAAACTGACTAAACGACCGCCCAGTGCCCCTATAGCTCAGCTGGTAGAGCAACTGATTTGTAATCAGTAGGTCCGCGGTTCGAGTCCGTGTGGGGGCACCAAAACAGGCTCACTAGATCGAAACGCCACCTAAAGCCTTGAACGATATGGCGATGTCTGGGGGTCTATGTCCCTGACTTCGGTATTGCATAAAGCAGCCTGCAAACGCCGGTTAGCAATCATCCTTACTTTTTGGACTTTGTCGTTGGTGATTTCTCCGCGAATAAGTCTATAAGCGAATAGAGGCCATGCAGATCCAAGCGCGCGTATCAGCCCTTCCTAAATGACGGCGATATCTGCGCAGTATTGGCTAGGCTCGCTTTGCATCTGCGGTGTGACAAGCAATCCTGAACCTTGATTGATCAAACATATAGCTATCACAAAAAAACATCCCAGCGCTGTACCGGTTCACATCAAAACTGAATAGGACAAAATCGCGCCGAACTCGTCAGCAAGAAGAGCAGCTAGAGGCGGCGTTCAGAGTACTGTTCGTTCAGCCGATCAACATCCAGCGAGTCCAAGAGCTCCTCTTCGGAATAGCCAAGACGCACTCCAAGCTTGACGGCCGCATCTACCAATCGAGGGCTTGGTTCAGCGATTTCCAGTGGCAACTTCCTTTGAACTTTATCCAGCGGAGCGGACTTCAAATCGTATTCCGCCTCTCCAATAAGGCCATTCAATAGGCTTGGAAGTGCCGGAGTGCTGCCTTGGTATAGGTCTTCAAAGTGAAAGACACCTGTGAAACCATTTCGGGTGTGCTGTTCGGTCATGAATTGGTTAAGTTCGAGCCAATGGAACAGATTGCGCTCAAACGGGCTGAATTTATCACCGCTTGCCGCAATCTCAGTGTAATACACGCGTGGGTCATTCGGATGAATCATGGCAATGCGCTCAAAACGTCGCCCGTTTCGAACTTGAGGGACAAATAGGCCGTGCGTTGTAAGCGACGTAGCGACATGAAACGGATTTCTCACCAGATGCGCAAACCTAAAATTCTCGGCAAAGCGATCAGCTAAGTAAGGCAGCCACGCGAAGGCAGGCCAACCGACTTCAAGGTAAGATTGCCCAGCGGCGATAGCATCCTCAATATCTATCAATTTACGTTGCAAAGGAATGTTTGCACCCAGCACTGCGGTGAATTTCCTTGGTTGCCTAAACACTCTCCTTGAAAAGTAATTTGGACCAAGTGCTTCATGTTCGATGATAGCATCAGGATGCGCGCGCGCGGCGATTGCTGTGATGTTCTGGGTTGAGGTACGACCGGTTGACAGAACGAAACCAACAGTCGCCATTGAAAACTAATTCCCCGAAAATCACGATTTGTCATTGAGTTGTGCGCCGCCAAAATGAGGCAATTAAATGTGCGGCACAAGCGCAATTGTCCTGGCGCGGCAAATGTGTCTGACGTCAGCGCTTAGGGGTCCAACTTGCCGTATTTGATAAGAGATTGGGACGCGGGCTCCTGACCGACATCTAACGTTGTTTTCGATCTCTAGTCCTGCGCTCAAACCGTAGCTGTCGGCAAGCGGACAAAGGTTACCTCCTTACCCTGCCCCAAGATCACACCCCATTATTTGGCGCAAATACCTCAATGGAAATCGCGGCTTGGGAACAGTCGTTTTGCTTGCTCGCGCGGGTGCATGGCGCGGGGAGGGTATTTCCGGGGGCGTGGTGTATCATCGGCTTGGGGAAGGGTTTCGCCAATGACGTCACTCATCGGGTGGCCCAGATCAGAGAGTTTGTCTGACATATCCTCAATCTGTTGCGCAATCAGGTGCACAACGGCGCCTTCGCGCTGCAGATGACCGCTGACACGCAAAAGCCGAGCGCCCATGACGATACGCCGGAAACGCTCGTAGACCTTGTTCCACACCACAACATTGGACACCCCGGTTTCATCTTCGAGCGTCAGGAAAATCACACCCGAGGCCGTGCCGGGACGTTGGCGGGTGATGACCAGACCGCACACGCTGACGCGCCCAATCGGGGTATCTTTCAGCTCGTTATGGGGGGTGATATCGGGAAATGTGGGGCGGAGCAATTCCATCGGATGGGCCCGCAGGGACAGGCGTGTGGCGACGTAATCTTCGACCACTTCCTCGCCCAGATGCATGGTCGGCAAGACGACCTTGGGTTCAGAAATATGTTCGCCGTCAATCGGATCGGAGAACAGCGGCAGAGGGATCTGACTGCGGATGGATTTCACCTGCCATAAAGCCTCGCGCCGCGTCAGAGCGGTATTCGAAAACGCATCCGCCTCTGCCAGTCGCTCCATCACTGCAGGCTTGATCCCTGCGCGCAGCCAAAGGCTTTGCGGGTCGGGATAGCCATTGCCGCGCGCAGCAGCGATCCAGACCGCATCTTCTTGCTTGAACCCCTTGATCTGCCGGAACCCAAGCCGCAATGCCAGAGCGCCATCGGCACGGCGTTCCAGTGTATTGTCCCATACGCTGCTATTGACACAGATCGGCCGCACCTCGACCTGATGTTCGCGCGCATCACGCACGATCTGGGCCGGGGCATAAAACCCCATGGGTTGCGCGTTCAGCAACGCGCAGGCAAAGATCGCCGGGTAATGGCATTTCAGCCAGGACGATACATAGGTGAGCATGGCAAAAGCCGCCGCGTGGCTTTCGGGAAACCCGTAATCGGCAAAACCTTCGATCTGGCCAAAACAACGCTCCGCCACCTCCTGACTATAGCCATTGGCCAGCATGCCGGCGGTAAATTTATCTCTGAACTTGCCGATCGTCCCCATACGCCGGAACGACGCAATGGAGCGGCGCAGGTGGTCCGCTTCTTCGGGCGTAAAGCCCGCACCGACGATGGCGATTTGCATCGCCTGTTCCTGAAAGAGTGGCACACCGAGGGTCCGCGCTGTCACCGCCTCCAGGGCGGGGCCAAAAGGTTCAGGCGCCTCCAGCCCTTGCCGCCGTTTGATGTAGGGTTGCACCATGCCGCCCTGAATCGGGCCGGGTCGGACAATGGCAACCTCGATGACCAGATCATAGAAGGTACGCGGCTGCATCCGGGGCAGAAAATTCATCTGCGCCCGGCTTTCGACCTGAAACACACCGATAGCATCGGCCATGCACAGCATGTCATAGGTGGCGCTGTCTTCCTGGGGGACCTTTTCCAGCGAAAGTGTCTGCTGCTCATATGTCTGCATCAGATCAAAAGCTTTGCGGATGCAACTGAGCATGCCGAGCCCCAGCACATCGACCTTGAGGATCCCCAGGGCATCGATATCGTCCTTGTCCCACTCGATCACGGTACGGTCTTCCATCGCAGCGTTTTCGATCGGGCACAGCTCATCCAGGCGCCCCTTGGTGATCACAAAACCTCCGACATGCTGGGACAGATGCCGCGGAAACCCGATGAGCTCTCCGATCAGGCGGATCGTTTGAGAGAGGCGTTGATCGTCTGGATCCAGACCCAGCTCTTTGATCCTCTCGGGATCCGCGCCGCCATTGGACATGCCCCAGATCTGCCCGGACAGACTTGCCGTGACATCGTCACTCAGCCCCATCACCTTGCCGACCTCGCGAATGGCCGCCCGCGAACGGAAATGGATCACCGTCGCACATAGCCCTGCCCGTTCCCGGCGGTATTTCTTGTAAATCCACTGGATCACTTCTTCGCGGCGTTCATGTTCGAAATCCACGTCGATGTCCGGCGGCTCGCCCCGGTGTTTTGAGATAAACCGCTCAAACACCATCGAGATCATATCCGGGCTGACATCGGTGATGCCCAGCAGGTAGCACAGGATGGAATTGGCCGCTGATCCCCGCCCCTGACACAGAATGCCAACGGATCGGGCATAATGAACAATGTCATGCACTGTCAGAAAATAGGCCGGGAATTCCAGCTCAGCGACGAGTTGGAGTTCCTTTGCCATCAAGTCATGTACCCGCTGCGGCGCACCGTCAGGGTAGCGTCGCTTCAACCCTTCGTGGACCAGCCGCTCCAACCTCTGCTGCGGCAGCTCTCCCTCGGCGACCTCATCGGGGTATTGGTAGCTCAATTCGCTGAGGCAAAAGCTGCATCTGGCGGCAATCTCCATGGTCCGCCGGAGCGCAGCAGGGTGATTGCGGAACAACCGCGCCATGTCTGGGTGGGCTTTCAGGCGCCGCTCGGCATTTGGCAAAGCCCGCGTGCCGATCTGATCAATGGTGATATGTTCGCGAATGCAGGTCAGCACATCGGCCAATTGCTTGCGGTTGGCCCGATGCATCAGCACGTCGCCCACAGCAACCATCGGGGCCGAACAGCGTTGTGCGAGCACTGCGCAGGCGTTGAAATACGCCTGATCCGTGCCGTCGTAGCGCGGGGCCGCGCCCAGAAAGACGTGACCGGGAAAGCGGGACTGGACCTGTCTAATTGCATCCATGCTGGCGTTCAGCCGTCCCTGCGGCAGGGCAATCAGGATCATACCCGTTGCGCCCTCCAGCAGATCGCGCAGAGAGAGGTCGCACTGCCCTTTCTCCGCCCGCCGTTTCCCCAGCGTCAAAAGGCGGGACAGCCGTTGATACGCCGCTCGGTCGCGGGGCAGCGCAATCCAGTCTGCGGGGCTATCGCGCAAGACCAGCCGGCAGCCCACGATGAGTTTGGGCAGATGTGATGTTGCGGGGCGTTCGATCTGCTCAGGACTGCCGTTCTCTTGCCGTGAGCTGCTGTCTGTCGTGTGACGCGACCGCACCTTGATCGCCCCGTCACGCTCTTCTTTCAGGTGCTTCAGGGCCGTATAGGCCCGCACCACCCCTGCCAGAGAATTATGATCCGTGATCGCGACCGCCCGCAGGCCCAGTTCCGCTGCCCGCGTGACCATTTCCTCGGGATGGGACGCCCCGGTGAGAAAGGTGAAATTGGTGGTTACGCAGAGTTCGGCATACTCAGGGGATCTCATGCGAATTCCCCCTGTACGAACCAGCCGGGGTTTTGGGGCGTGTAGAACAGCCAAAGCCGTCGCCCCTGTTTTGTCTCCACCTTCCAGTAATCGCGCACGCCGGAGCGCCAGTTGTCATCGGAGAACCACCATTCAGGCGCGATCCGCTCCGGCCCGGTGGCCCGACCCGTTGCAAGAGACATGCGCCGCCAGCGAAAGAAATCCGGCGGTTGCGCGCCCTGCCCTGCGATGGGCTCAGGGGGGAAGAGCATCACGGGGCGTGGCCTCGCAGAGTTCCATACGCCCCCCGGTTCCGAATAGGCCGCGGGAGAGATGATAAAACTGCGCTCGGGGATGTGACTGTCCGCAGGCAGAAACCGCTGGATATTCTCGATGCCAATCCGCGTGCCAAGACGCGTGACCAAATCTTCCAGCTTGTCCTTGTGTGATCCGTTACGGGCATGGCTCACCTGTTGCGGCGGCAGAGGTTCCACCCGCACAGCCTCCAACCGCATCTGATCAATGCCATAGCCTGCATCAACCTCGGCCACGCCGCGTTCAAACAAAGGGAGAATCCGCGCAGCATCCCGCAGCGGACGGGCCAGCCGCAATTCAATATGCTGGCTCTCCTGATCCACCCGGCGCAGTGACAAGTTCAACACCCTTGCGCCGACCTGCCCGGCATTCAACGACAGGCACAAACGCTGCAGCAACCGCTCTGTCCCCGCCATCACATCGCTCACCAGGCCAATCGGCTCCGGCAGGGACATCCGCACGCCGTAATGAGGCGGTGTCTTGAGCGGCGAGATATCCTCCGGCTGATTGCCTAACGCCTGATCCAGCCGCATCAGCAGATCACGCCCAAACCGCCGGGCCAGCGGCGCCCGGGCTGCCGTGGCCAAATCCCCCACGCTGCGCAAGCCAAGACGCTGCAAGGCCTGATCCGTTTGTTCCGTCAGTCGCAAAGCGGCAACGGGCAAGGTCTCAAGCGCGCCGAGCATGTCCCCGGCAGAGGCAACACCCTCCCGGTACCGCGCCAGAGCCCAGGCCGCGCCACGCGTATCCCCGACCCCGATGCGCACCGTTATCCCTGCCCGGCCCAGCCGCTGCCGGATATCGTTGAGCAGCCCGCACTCTCCGCCAAAAAGATGTGCCGCCCCTGTGACATCCAGCACCAGACCATCATTGCCTTCCAGCCCGACCCAGGGGCAATAGCGTGTGGCCCAGCGGGAAAGCACATGTTGAAATCGTTGCACCCCATGCAGATCGACCGGGACACTCACCAGGTCAGGGCAAAATGCCCGCGCATCCGAATAGGACATGCCGCGGTGAAGCCCATGGCGCTCCGCGCGCGAATTCAGGCAATAAAGCCGGTTGGCATTGCTCTGCAGGATGGTCAGGGCAAAGGGGGCCTCAACGGGTCGCACCCGCAGAACCCGCTCAGAAGCGAGCTTCGGAAACCACAGCGATACGACGCGTCGATTGAGACCATCGAACATTCCAGACACCCAATGTTCCTGATTTGTTCTTAATAAGCTTCCAGCGCTGAAGTGTCGAGTCGTTTTGGTCAAACACCGGGGCGCACCACCACCGCGTTTCGGCCGCATTGCTCCCCATGCCATCGGGAATAATCGCCAAAGCAGTGGTTTTTCCCGCCTTTGCCGCCAATTGCAACCGCCGACCGGAGGTAAGGTCGAGCGGTCCGCTCAACTCCATGATGACAAGAGGGAAAACACCGGAGCGCAGGCTTTCCTCTGCAGTGGCAAGGACCTCGATCTGATTCCCGGCGGTGGCGACCAGCAGATTTTCGGGTGGGAAAAAATCCATGAATCCCACAGGGTTGAGCTGTTCTGAGCGCCAGCTCTCTCTGATCCACAAGAATACCGACCCGGCATGCGCCGCACAGATCACCGCAAAAGACTGCGCCCCCGGGCCGCCAACCTCGTGCATCCGGTCAGGTCTAAGGGGGAATGATGTTGAAATATCGCAGGTCACCCTTTGAAGTCAGCACAAAGATATGCGCGGTTCAAGGCCAAAGCCTGCATTGGTCCTGAACGCCGCGAATGTCGAACTTTTGCCCCCTATCATAGGGTTACCAAAACACCGCAAGAAAACGCGGTTACGACCCCTGCGGCTAAACACATAATTAGTGTATTCGATTGTATTCCGATCTCCAAAGGCACTCATGCAGGAGATCTCAATGCTACTCGAATCGCTTCAAAAGACCTCTCTCCAACGACTGTCCCGCCTGATTGTCATCGCGCTGACGTCCATGGGCCTGATTCTGACCGCCTGTGCCATCGTGATCGTAGCCCTTCTGGCAGAATCCGAGCGGGATGCGGGCGTGTTGTCGCATTCCGCGGACCCTGTGGGCATCGAATTGGGCGAGATTGTCACGTCCCTCGGGTATGGCGGTCTCATTCATTCGTTCAAGAACTATGTTCTGAGAGGTACGGAGCAGCATTACGAAGCGGTATTCGATGAAGCGCATTCGGCCAAAACATCCCTGGAACGGCTGGCCAGAACGAATTCTGAAAACAAGGTTCACGCCGAAAACATTGCCGACGTGGTCCGCCAATATGAAGCAAAAACAGAAGACGTCAAAGCCTTGCTCAAGGCTGGTGCGACATCTGAGGAAATTGATCGCGCGGTTAAAATTGACGACACACCAGCCCTCGCGGCTATTCAGAAAATCTCAGAGCACCAGCAGATCGCATTCGCCGAGGCGACAGGCCTCAAACCGGGGTCGGCAAATCAAAGCAAGTCCGGATTGCTCAACGACCTGCGCGCGGCGCTTGGATATGGTGGCATGGTCCATCAGTTCAAAAACTATGTTTTGCGCAAAGATGCCCCGCGGATTGAAAAAATTTCGAAGGCAATTGAACGCGCAGAAAAAGACATCGAAAACTACCGCAATCAATTGAACAGCGACATCGAAATCACTGCACTGAATGCGCTGTCCCAAACCATTTCGGAATACAAAAATGCGCTCGGTCAGGCGCAGGAGGCTGTCGCCAAAGGATTGACAGCCGCAGAGATCGACGCGCTTGTCAAAGTGTCCGACGGTCCCGCTCTGGAGGCCTTGGCAAAACTGGCCTCGAAAATCGACGTGGACCTCTATGAACAGACGCGTGATCTTGACGACGACATCAGATGGTCAAAACTGATCGGGGTCGCCATTGCGGTTGCCACCGCGACAATCTGCGCCACGATGGCCGTTGGCATTGGGTTTGTATTATACCGGTCAGCCGTTGGTCCGGCACAGGATCTCTCCGACCGCATATCCAGCCTCGCGGGCGGCGATACTTCGATTACATTTGATGATTTGGCCAGCAAAACAGAAATCGGGTCCATTGCAACGGCAGCCGGTTCGTTCCGCCAGTCTTTGATGAACAACATCGAATTGACACAGGCCGCTGAAAAAGCCGCCGAAGAACATCGCGCGATGGCGGAAGAACAAACCAGAATGCTGGCGGAACAAAAGGCCTTGCAAGAAGAACAGGCCCGCACCGCCGCAGAGACCGCCAAACGTCAGAAAGAGCAGGATGCGCTTCAGGAAAAGATTGGCATGGTTTCCCAAGCCGCTGGTAACGGCGATTTTTCCACCCGGGTTTCCATGGAGACAACCCATGAAGACCTGGCACTTGTTGGGCGTCATGTGGACGAATTGCTTGAATCCATCGAAACCGGTGTCGATGCAATCTTTGCAGTCATCGGCAAAATGCATGATGGTGACCTGAGCGCGCGCATGGAAGGCGAGTTCAAGGGCGCCTTCCTCGCGTTGCAGGATTCGTTCAACGCATCTCTAATGCAGATCGCCAAATTGGTGGATGCGGTTCTTGAGAACGCCAACGCCATCGATTTGGATACAAACTCGATTGCAGGTGCAACACAATCGCTTGCCAAGCGCACGGAATCACAAGCCATGTCGCTTCAGGAATCCTCCAGCGCGGTCACCGAATTGTCTGCATCCGTAAGGTCCGTCGCGACGCAGGCCGGTGAAGCCAGAGACCTCACCGGTCAAGCCATGCAGATTGCGCATCAATCCGGAGAAATCGTCAAAAAAGCGGTCGATTCCATGAAGTCCATTGTCCATGCGTCTCGGGAAATCTCCAAGGTTACCTCCCTGATCGATGATATCTCCTTTCAGACCAATTTGCTGGCTCTGAATGCAGGTGTCGAAGCTGCACGGGCTGGCGATAGCGGTCGGGGTTTCAGCGTGGTTGCCTCCGAGGTCCGGGCGCTGGCCCAGAGGGCCGCGACCGCAGCCAGTGAAATCAACGACTTGATCACGGCAAGCGAAGCTCAGGTGGTCAATGGCGCCGATCAGGTAGATCAAACCGGTCATGCAATTTCTCAGATTTCGGAGTTCATTGAAGGGCTGAATGACGCAATGAATACTGTAGCCGCGGCCACAACTGAGCAGACCGAAGCGCTTTCCCAAGTCAGCAAGACAATGAACCAGCTTGACGAAGTGACGCAGCAGAATGTCGCAATGTTTGAAGAGACGGCGGCATCAACCGCAGCGCTCAAGCTCAGAACAGATTCGTTGATGGATACGGGGAACCAATTTGTTACGTCAAATTCCATCGGGCGTGACCAGCAGACGGTTGCGGGATGACAAACGCCAACGCGTTTTCTGACCGCTGTCTTTGCGGCAACCGAAAGGGCGCGGGCGCAAGAAACCAAAGGACGCGGGCGGGCGCGGCGTGGTTTTTACTCAAAGCCTAGGGTTGAGCATGAGCGCCCGGCAGCGACGGTGTCAGCTATCGAGACTTCGTAGCGATACGGCCTAGCCCCCTAGGAGAAGCTAATCGCAGCGCCGACCCGATTCATCAAAAACCATCTCATCCAAATCGGACCAGCTGAGCCCGGCAGACGCCCCCTCCTGCGGCAAGTCATGCGTGGCTGGCTGCCGCACGGTGACGATGCTGCCATCCGGCAATTGCACATGCACCAGCGTTTCCGCGCCAAGCGCTTCGGTGTAAAGCACCGTGCCTGATACGCGCGGATTGATCGTGGCGATATTCATATGCTCCGGGCGTACCCCTAGCCTAACCGCGTTGGGCTTGTTGCTTTCAGCCAGATCCGTGGTCATGAAATTCGTCGGCGGCGAGCCAATGAACCCGGCCACGAATTCGGTTGCAGGGTTTGCATAGACATCCAATGGTGCGCCGATCTGGTCCGCGACACCGCCATTCATCACAATCATCCGATCGGCCAGCGTCATCGCCTCCACCTGATCATGCGTCACGTAAAGCGAGGTCACCCCCAACCGGCGCTGCAACTGCTTGATCTCCAGCCGCATTTGCACCCGCAGCTTGGCATCAAGGTTGGAGAGAGGCTCATCAAACAAAAACACCGACGGTTTGCGCACAATCGCGCGCCCCATGGCAACACGCTGGCGCTGACCACCCGACAACTCACGCGGACGACGCTTGAGATAAGGTTCCAGCTGCAACAATTTCGCTGCCGTCTCCACCCGTTGGGCAATTTCGGCCTTGCTGGTTCCTGCAATTTTCAGCCCGTAGGCCATATTGTCGAAGACGGACATATGCGGATAGAGCGCGTAGTTCTGGAACACCATCGCGATATCACGGTCCATCGGCTCCCGATCATTGACCCGCGCGCCGCCGATGCGCACTTCGCCCGAGGTCACGGTTTCAAGCCCGGCAACCATCCGCAGCAGTGTGGATTTACCGCAACCTGACGGGCCCACGATCACGATGAATTCGCCATCTTCAATATCGATATCAATACCGTGGATGACATCTGTCTTGCTGAAGGATTTCTTGACCTGGGAAAGGCTGACGGTCGCCATGGTTATTTCTCGCTATCAACAAGGCCGCGCACAAAGAGCCGCTGCATGGAAATCACGACAATCACGGGTGGGATCATCGCAAGAATGGAGGTGGCCATGATCACCGGCCAATCGGCGATGTCGTCGCCTGAGGGGAACATCTGCTTGATGCCCATGACGATGGTATTCATCGACGGATCCGTGGTGATCAGCAACGGCCAGAGATATTGATTCCAGCCATAGATGAACAGGATCACGAAAAGGGCCGCGATATTCGTGCGGCTCATGGGCAGCAGAATGTCCCAGAAAAACCGCATCGGTTTGGCACCGTCCACGCGGGCGGCCTCAGCCAGTTCATCCGGCACGGTCATGAAAAACTGGCGGAACAGAAACGTCGCCGTGGCAGAGGCAATCAGCGGAAAGATCAGACCGGAATAGCTATTGAGCATTCCGAAACCCGCCACCACTTCATAGGTTGGCACGATCCGGACTTCGACGGGCAGCATCAGAGTCAGAAAGATCAGCCAGAAGAAGGTCTTGCGCCCAGGAAACTTGAAATAGACAATTGCAAAGGCCGAGAGCAGCGAGATGATGATCTTGCCGATGGCAATCCCCATCGCCATGATCAGCGAATTCAACATCATCCAGGCAACCGGCGCATTGACCCCTGCAAAGAGCGCACGCGTATAATTGTCGAGGAATTTGTCGCCCGGCAGCAATGGCATCGGCGGGCGCACGATATCCTGCTGGTCCACGGTGGAGGCGACAAAGGCCAGCCAGATCGGGAAAAACACAAACAGCAGACCGATGATCAGACCCAGATGGGTGAAAACCAACCCAAGCCCGCGTTTTTCCACCATGCCTGTGCGCTCCGCCATCAGTAATGCACCCGTCGTTCGATGAATTTGAATTGCACGATGGTGAGCAGCCCGACAATCACCAGCAGCACCACGGATTGCGCCGCGGAAGAGCCAAGATCCTGTCCCACAAAACCGTCCGAATAGACTTTATAAACCAGAATAGTGGTCGATTGCTGCGGACCGCCCGCGGTGATCGTATGGATCACACCGAATGTTTCAAAGAAGGCGTAGACGATGTTCACCACCAGCAAAAAGAAGGTGGTCGGTGACAGCAAGGGAAAGACAATGGTGCGGAACCGTGTCCAGAAGCGCGCGCCGTCAATGGCCGCGGCCTCGATCACCGATTTCGGGATCGCCTGCAGCCCGGCGAGGAAAAAGAGAAAGTTATAGCTGATGCGCCCCCAGGCGGAGGCGATGACCACGAGGCCCATCGCCTCTTCGCCGTTCAGCACGTGGTTCCAGTCATACCCCAACAAGCCCAGATACCAGGTCACCACGCCCACACGGGTGTTGAACATGAAGAGCCAGAGCACACCCGCGACCGCCGGGGCCACGGCATAGGGCCAGATCAGCAGCGTGCGGTAGGTCCCTGACCCCTTGATCAGGCGGTCCGCGAGCACCGCGAGGTAAAGCGCGACGCCCATGGAAACGACGGTCACAAGGATCGAAAACACCGCAGTGGTAACAAAGGAGGCCCGATAGAATGGATCGCCGAACAGGAATTCAAAATTGCCCAGGCCCACGTATTGCATCGACAGGCCGAAAGGATCGGGAATGAACAGCGATTGCCAGATCGCCTGCCCCGCCGGGTAAAAGAAGAAAACGGCGGTAATGACGATCTGCGGCAGGACCAACAGAAGCGGCAACCAGATGCCTTTAAAGGTGACGCGCTTTTCCATTCAAGTAAGGCGCGCCCCGGTTATCGCGGGGCGCGCGCTGTTCTCAGCGGTTGGCTTGCTCAAAGCGACGCAGCAGCGCATTGCCGCGTTCTGCGGCACTGTCGAGCGCGGTTTGCGCATCCTTGTCACCGGACCAGACCGCTTCCAGCTCTTCGTCGATGATGCCGCGGATCTGGTCGAAGGACCCCAGGCGCAGGCCCTTGGAATTGTCGGTTGGTGCCTTGGCCGTCATCTGGATCACGGCCACGTCGGTGCCCGGATTGGCCTCATAGAAACCCTGCTCCCGGGTCAGTTTGGCGGCATCGTTCGTGATCGGCAGATAGCCGGTGTCCTGATGCCATTTGGCCTGGATCTCCGATGAGCTGAGGAAGTTCAGAAACGCCGCAACACCAGCGTATTCCTCATCCGTCTGGCCTTCCATGACCCAGAGCGATGCGCCCCCGATGATGGTGTTCTGCGGCTCCGCCTTCACCGCTTCCCAATAGGGCAAGGGGCGCACGTCGAACTCAAACTCGGCCTCGGACTTGATGCCCGCATAACCTGCGGAGCTTTCGGTAAAGAGCGCACATTCGCCTGCCCGGAAGTTTGCACCGCCTTCATTGCGGCGACCGGCATAGATGAATTTGCCGTCCTGCGCCCATTCTCCCATCGCGCTGATATGCGCCACCTGTGCCGGGCCGTTCAGCGCCAGTTCTGTGTCTACGCCGCCGAACCCATTGGCTTTGGTCGCAAATGGCGCATCATGATAGGCGGAGAAATTCTCCAGGTGAATCCAGCTTTGCCAGGCCGTTGTCAGCGGGCAGGAACTGCCAGCATCTTTCAACTGGGTCAGCACATCACCAACCTGTTCCCATGTCGACAAATCGACATCCGGGTCAATGCCGGCATCCGACAGCGCATCGCGGTTGACCCACAGAACCGGTGTCGAGGAGTTGAACGGCAGCGACAGCATCTTGCCATCGCTGGATGTGTAATATCCTTTGACCGAGCCGATATAGGCCTCGCCGTCAAAATCGGCGCCAGCATCCGCCATCACTTCATAGACGGGTTTCACAGCGCCCGAGGCCGCCATCATCGTGGCGGTGCCAACTTCGAAGACCATCAGGATGTCGGGCTGTTCACCCGCACGGAAAGCGGCGATACCAGCGTTCAGCGTCTCGGAATAGTTCCCTTTGTGCGTCGCGGTGACCACATAGTCCGATTGTGATGCATTGAAGGTGCTGACCTGTTCGGCCACCAACTCTCCCAGACGTCCGGTGAACGCATGCCAGAATTCGATTTCGGTTTGCGCCAGTGCTGGCCCTGCGAGCACAAGGGCGCATGTCGATGCTAAAAACGTGTGTTTCATGATTTTCTTGACCTCCTGAGTGTCGGACATTGCCTAAAAGCGGCAATCTTCATTTTTGTGACACTCAAACGATCATGACGGAAGATTTCAACCAAACATAGAAAAAAATCACCCTCGCCGTGATCGCGTTCTCCCGACCGGTCAGATCAACTGCGCGCGGCGGGCGTTGCGACGCAGAGATCGATCCGCGAAACTTTCCGTCGTTTACAATCAATGATTTTGCCTGCAACCCTGACACAAATTGAGACGAATCCGGAGACCACCAGCATGAAGATCAGTTTGGCAGCGTTGTTGGGGACTTGTATTTTCTGCGCAGCGACGAGCGCTTTGGCACAAACCGATGAGCCGCCCGTGCGCCCCGCCAAGGTGTTTACGGTGGTCACCCAATCCAGCAATGTCGAGCGCACCTATCCCGCGATCGTGCTGCCCTCCCGCGAGGTGCAATTGACGTTCCGCGTCAGTGGGCGCGTGATCGACCTGCCGGTCAGGGCCGCAATGACCGTGCAGGAAGGCGATGTGATTGCCCGGCTGGACCCTTCGGATTTCGAGACGAATGTCGCGCAACTGGAAAGCCAGCGCGATCAGGCAAACGCGGAGTTGCGCGCCTTGCGCGCCGGGGCACGGGCCGAGGAAATCGTTGCGCTGGAAGCAGCCGTCGAATCGGCGCAGGCGCAATTGGATCAGGCTCTGGATCAGGTCCAGCGGACCCGCGAACTCGCGGAGCGGGGTGTGGTGGCGACCGCCGCGCTTGAGCAAGACGAAGCCAGCCTGCGTGTCGCCGAAGCCAATTTGCAAACCCAGATCGAACAATTGGCCATCGGCCAGGCGGGCGGCCGACCCGAGGATATCGAGGCCTCCGAAGCCGCACTCCGAGGGCTGGAGGCTCAATTGCAAGTCGCGCGCAACAACCTGGACTACGCAACCCTGCGCGCGCCCTTCGAGGGGATCATCGCCCGACGGGACATCGACAATTTCATGAATGTGCAGGCGGGGCAAAACATCGTGCTGCTGCAGACCCTCTCAACGGTCCATGTGGCCTTTGATGTGCCGGGTCCGGACGTGACATCACTGTCGGCCAACGGTCAGGAAAACATCACCAACAAGGTCGTCTTTGACGCCCTGCCAAATCAGGAATTTGACGCCGAAGTCGTTGAATTCTCTGTGCAAGCGGACACCGCCACTCAAACCTACCGGGGCCGCGTGTCCGTCGAGGTGCCGCAGACCCCATTGATATTGCCGGGCATGGTGGGGCGGGTTTTTTCCACTGCGCCGGGGGAGCAAAAAAACCTGATGGTTCCGGTGACCGCGATTGCGGCGAATTCGAATGGTGCGCCGTTTGTCTGGCTGCTTGACGAGGACAACCGCGCGACCAAGCGGGAGGTGAGACTGGGCGATATGTCAGCGAATGCGGTGGCGGTTCTGGAAGGTCTCAGCGCTGGTGAGCGGATCATCTCCGCCGGGGTGGGAAAGGTCATTGAAGGGATGCAGGTGCGCCCGGTCACCCGGATCGGGGGCTAAGTCATGGATCTGGCCCGGTTCGCCATTGAAAAACGTCTGATTTCAGCCGTTGCCACCCTGCTCATTCTGATTGCCGGGTATTATTCCTACACCAAGCTGCCACGCTTTGAGGACCCCGAATTCATCATTCGGCAGGCGCAGATCATCACCCCCTACCCCGGTGCCAGCGCCGACGAGGTGGCCGAAGAGGTTACCGAGGTGATCGAGAATGCGCTGCAGCAGTTGCAGGGCGTGGATGAGGTGCGCTCGGTCTCCTCTCCGGGGCGCAGCACGGTGACCGTGGAATTCACCATCCAATCGACCAAAACCTACCCCACGCTCTATGAACGTTTTGCCCAGATGCGCGCCAAAATAGACGACGCACAGGCCGATCTGCCGCCCAATGCGCTCTCTAGTTTGGTTTTTGACGACTTTGGCGACGTCTACGCGGTCTATTTCGCAGTTGTCGGCGACGGCTATACGCTGACGGAATTGCATGAATACGCCAAGGATTTGCAGCGCGAACTGGTGACCGTCGAAGGTGTGTCAAAGGTGGTTCTGAACGGAGTGCAGGACGAGGTCATCTATGTTGAATACTCCCCCGCCCGTCTGATTGAGCTTGGTCTTGCGCCGCAGCAGATCAGCGACATCCTGGAAGGCCAGAACCTTGTGCTGCCCGCAGGTTCCTTGAAGGCCGGTCAGACCCGTCTGGAACTGCGCCCGGATGCCGCCATCAGCTCCACCGAAGCCATCGGCAATCTGCTGATCACCAACCCGCAGAACGGCGCGTCCTTCCGCCTGTCGGACATCGCCACCGTGACGCGCGGGTTGCAAGATCCGCCCACCGAATTGATTTACCGCGATGGCCAGCCCGCCATCGGGATCGGGATTTCCAATGAAATCGGCGGCAATGTGGTCAACATGGGCGAAGCCGCAAAACAACGTCTGGCGGAACTGATCTCCGAACGGCCCATTGGCATCGACGTCCTGCCGATCTCGGACCAATCGGACACGGTCAAGGTTTCGGTCAATGACTTCGTGATGAATGTCGTGGTGGCGCTGGTGATCGTGGTCGGCACCCTGCTCATCTTCATGGGCCTGCGCTCCGGGATTTTGATGGGAGGCATCCTGCTGGTGACGGTGGCGGGCACGCTCTTTGGCATGTTCCTTTACGGTCTCGACATGCAGCGGATTTCGCTGGGCGCCCTGATCATTGCGCTGGGGATGCTGGTCGACAATGCCATCGTGGTGGTCGAGGGCACGCTGGTGCGGGTGCAAAAGGGTGAAAACGCCGCAGAGGCCGCCCAGAAGATTGTCGCGCAAACGAAATGGCCGCTTTTGGGCGGCACCGTTGTCGGGTTTCTCGCCTTCTCACCGGTCGGATTTTCCCCGGACAACACCGGCGAATACGCAGGCAGCCTGTTTTGGACCATTGCCATCGCCCTGCTCTTTTCCTGGCTGGTGGCCATCTGGCTGACGCCCTATTTCTGCACCCTGCTGCTGAAACCGGGCAAGGCCGAGGAAAAGCCGGAGAACGGCCTGATGCGCGGCTATCGCGGTATTTTGGCCAAGGCGATCCGCCTGCGCTATGCCACCATTGCCGTTGTTGTGGCACTTTTCGCGTCCGCCATCGCCAGCTTCAGCCTGGTGCCGCCGGGGTTCTTCCCCTCCTCGACACGCGCGCAATTCGTGATCGATTATTTCTTGCCGCAGGGCACGGATATCGCGCAAACCGAGGCGGATCTGCTGGAGATCGACGCTCATGTGCGCGGGCTGGAAAACGTCACCGGCACCAATATGGCCGTAGGCAGCGGGCATTTGCGGTTCATGCTGATCTACGAGAGCGAAGATCAGAACGCCGCCTACGGGCAAATCCTGGTGGATGTCGCGGATTTCCGACACATCGACGCGCTGCAAAGCGAGTTGCAGAGCTATATCGACGAGGCCTATCCCGAGGCCACGGCCAAGGTGTGGAAATTCGTGCTCGGGCCCGGCGGCGGCTCAAAGATCGAGGCGCAGTTTTCCGGCCCTGATCCGGTGGTGCTGCGCGATCTGGCCACCCAGGCCAAGGCGATCATGGCAGACAAGGGCGCGGTGGCCATCAAGGATGACTGGAAAGAACAGGTCCCGGTCATTCGCCCGGTCATCAACACCGAAAACGCGCGCCGTCTGGGCCTCACGCAAAGCGAGATTGCCTTTGCCCTCAACGCGCATCTCAGCGGCACAACTCTGGGGGTTTACCGGGATGGCGACGAGCTGCGCGACATCGTCATGCGGCCCTTTGAAAACAACCGAAACGACGCGGCAAACCTGCGAGACATCCACGTCTACAGCCAGGTCACCGGCGGATATATCCCCATTTCGCAAGTCGTGGACCGGTTCGATCTGGGATTTGAGGCTGGCAACCTGCGGCGGGTGGATCGCAAGCTGACCATCACCGCGCAGTCGGACAATGCACCCGGCGTGCTTTCGGGTGATTTGTTTGAAATCGTGCGCCCCGATATCGACGCCATCGACCTGCCCCCCGGCTATGCGCTGGAGTGGAAGGGGGAGTTTGGCAACTCGAAGGAAGCCAACGAGGGCCTTGCCTCAACCATGCCCTTGGGCTTTGGGGCGATGGTGCTGGTGGTGATCTTCCTCTTCAACGCGGTGCGCCAACCGCTGATCATCTGGCTGACCGTGCCGCTGGCCCTGATCGGGGTGTTCTGGGGTCTGGCGGCGACCAACACGCCGCTGGAATTCATGGCGATCCTCGGCATCCTGTCGCTGACCGGCATGCTGATCAAAAATGCCATCGTGCTGATCGACGAAACTGACAGTCAGATTGCGGATGGCAAGGCGCGCATGTCCGCAGTGGTGGACTCCGCCGTCAGCCGCGTGCGGCCTGTCTCGCTGGGCGTCGTCACAACCGTTTTGGGGGTGGTGCCCCTGCTGCTGGATCCCTTCTTCAAATCGCTCGCGGTGGTGATCATCTGCGGTCTGAGCTTTGCCACCATTCTGACGCTGATCATCGTACCCACGCTCTACGCGGTTTTCTTTCGGATCTCCGCTGAAGAGGTCGACCAGGCGCCAGAGACGGCCGGGGGTTAGCTGCTATAGCGCGTGGCGCCCCTGCGCTTTTCATCCACCGGATCAGACCGGACAACCGCGTGGTGCGCCCGCTGATCGCAATTCACCCGCGGACAGACCCGGCAGTTGATCCCGATGGGCGTCATGGTGGCCTCTGACAGGCTGTGCCCTTCGGCATACCCGATGGCCCCGACGTGTTCCGTGCTGCAGCCCACAGCAACGGCCAGACGGACATCCTGCGCAAACCGGGTGAAGCTGGGCCGATCCACCGTCCGGGCAAAGACAAAGAACTGGCTGCCGTCGGGCATTTCCACGAATTGCGGCACGATCCGACCGGGCGTGCGAAACGATGTGTGAATGTCCAGCCGTGGGCAGGCGCCGCCATATTCGGCCAGTTGGAAATCGGTCGCGTTAAAGCGTTTGGAGACATTCCCGGCCTTGTCGATCCGCAGGAAAAAGAAAGGCACGCCCTTGGCGCCCCGCCGCTGCAGGGTCGTGGCACGGTGACAGGCCTGCTCGAAACTCACGCCAAAACGCGTGGCCACATGGTCAAAATCGTATTTGCTCTCCAGTATTTCTGCCAGAAACGGCCCGTAGGGCATCAGCACGGCCGCCGCAAAATAATTGGCCAGTTCCACCCGGCAGCGCGCCCGCCCCATGGCATCCGTCAGCCCGGATTTGGTCAGCAGATCCTCCAACACCGCTTCCTGCTCAATCAGGCCGGAGACATGCACCAGCTGAAATACCCGGTTGGGATGGTCCATCGCTTCCGACAGCAGGACCTCGCGCGTCTCCTCATTATAGGCGCGCAACGTCCCCGGCATTTCAGAAACGGGGACAACCCGCACCCGCAGCCCCAGTTTGTCACGCAGCCGCGCCTTGAGTTCGGCATAGATGTCGTCCGTGGCAATCCGCTTGCCTGCCCAGAACGCATCCGCCGCCGTCTCCAGACTGTGAAAGTAGTTGCTATGCCGGCGAAAGAAGTTGTGCACTGTCGCCTCGGGCGCTTTCGGCAGGGTGGCCTGCGCGCTCTCATCGGCACTCGCGATGCTCATCAGCTGATCGGAGGCCGCCAGATAGGCCCGGTGCAGCCGCAAGAAACATGTCGCCAGATCCGGGCTGTGGGTCAGCGCCCCGCGCAATTGCGTCAGGTCCGGGCGCTCCGCCTCAAATAGCGGGTCCTGCAGCACGCCGCGCAAATCAGCCAGCTTGGCGGTATCGTCATCGTCGACCAGATCGCGCCAGTCGACCCCGTAGACTTCGAGCAACCGCAGCAAAACCGGCACCGAGACGCTGCGCTCGTTCTTTTCCAGCAGGTTCACATAGGACGTGCTGATCCCCAGCGCCTTGGCCATCTGCCCCTGCGTCTGGTTCTGATCCCCACGCAAGCGCCGCAATTTCGGTCCGATGAATGTTTTCATTTTTATCTATTACTGAAAATTTTACAAATTTACAATTCTTCGTATTTGTAAATTTTTGCATCCACAGCAGGACGCGGTTCCCTTTTACCTAGAAGGCCGCCTGCGGCATGGTCCCGTCAAATCAATGGAGGAAAGTGATGCGTACCGGACAGACCCACCTGTTTATTCCAGGCCCCACCAACGTGCCAGAGACTGTGCGTCAGGCGATGAATGTACCTATGCAGGACATGCGCGCGCCCGATTTCGGCGATGTGACGTTGAGCCTTTTTGCGGATCTCAAAAAGGTGTTCCGGACCAATGATGCAACGGTCATGATGTTCCCCGGCTCCGGCACCGCCGCCTGGGAAGCCGCCATCACCAACACCCTGAACCCCGGTGATCGCGTGCTGATGTCGCGCCACGGTCAATTCTCGACGCTCTGGGCGGAGATGGCGGAGCGGCTTGGACTGGACGTGCAGATCATCGATGTGCCCTGGGGCGCCGGCGCACCGGTGCGCGAGTTTGAACGCCAACTGGCCGCTGATACCAATGACGAGATAAAGGCGGTATTTGTCACGCACAACGAAACCGCCACCGGCGTGACATCGGATGTGGCTGGTGTGCGCCGGGCGCTGGACGAGAATTTCCACGACGCTTTGCTGTTTGTGGATGGTGTCTCCTCCATTGCCTCCATCGACTTCCGTATGGATGACTGGCGCGTCGATCTGGCGATCACCGGCAGCCAGAAGGGCCTGATGATGCCCGCGGGCCTGGGTATTCTGGCGGTCAGCGAAAAGGCGATGGAGATGTCCAAGACGTCCCAGATGCGCCGCGCCTATTTCGAATTCTCCGATATGGTGAACCTGAACAGCGGCGGCTATTTCCCCTACACGCCCCCAACGCAGCTCCTGCACGGGCTGCGCAAATCACTGGATCGCATCGAAGCAGAAGGCCTCGACAACGTGATCGCGCGCCACAACCGACTGGCAACAGCCGTGCGGCGGGGCGTGGAAGCCTGGGGGCTGGAACTGGTCGCAGAACATCCGTCGTTCTATTCCGACACGGTCTCCGCCATCCGCACCCCCGAAAACGTCGATGCGCGAGAGGTGATCCGCATCGCCTATGAGGACTTCAACACATCGCTGGGCAGCGGGCTTGCCCGCCTCACCGGGAAAGTCTTCCGCATCGGGCATATCGGCGATCTGAATGAGGGCATGTGCCTGACCGCGCTTTCCGTTGCCGAAATGGCCCTCGTCCGCGCGGGCGCACAGATCGAGTTCGGCTCCGGCGTTGCTGCGGCCCAGAACTGGTTTGCCACCGAAAACGCCCCGCACCAACAGCTTGCCGTCGCTGCTGAGTAACCGATTGCCAGAAGGAACACCCCCTTGTCTCACACTCTTTTCCCCCTGAACAAGCAACGGCTGCAACGCTCCGAACTAGCCGTCCCTGCTTCCAACACCACGATGATCGACAAGGCGGCGACCGGCGCTGCGGACTATGTCTTTCTCGATCTCGAGGACGCGGTGGCGCCACCGGAAAAGGAACAGGCCCGGCGCAACGCCATTCAGGCGCTCAACGACATCGACTGGGCGGCGAAGGGCAAAACCGTTTCTGTGCGGATCAACGGGCTCGACACCCATTACATGTACCGCGACGTGGTCGATGTGATGGAGCAGGCCGGTGACCGGGTGCATACGCTGTTGGTGCCAAAGGTCGGCGTCACCTCGGACCTCTATATGGTCGATGCCATGGTCAACCAGATCGAACAGGGCCGCGGGCTGAAGACACGCGTGGGCCTCGAGGCGCTGATCGAAACGGCGCTTGGCATGGCCAATGTCGAGGCGATTGCGCAGTTTGGCGGGCGGCTGGAGGCCCTGCATTTCGGCGTTGCGGATTATGCCGCATCCATGCGCGCCCGCACCACCAACATCGGCGGTTTGAACCCCGAATACCCCGGCGACCAATGGCACGCCTCGATCACACGCATGGTCATTGCCTGTCGCGCCTATGGGTTGCGGGCCATCGATGGGCCCTTTGGCGATTTCTCCGACCCTGATGGGTATCTGGACGGCGCGCGCCGGGCTGCGGCCCTGGGATGCGAGGGCAAATGGGCCATCCACCCCAGCCAGGTCGCGCTGGCAAACGAGGTGTTCAGCCCGCCGGAAACCGAAGTGACCAAGGCCGAGCGTATCATTGATGAACTCAGGAAAGCGGAGAACGAGGGCCGTGGTGCCGCCTCGCTGGATGGCAAGATGATCGATGCGGCATCGGAGAAAATGGCACGCAATATCATCGATGTCGCGAAGGCAATTGCTGAGAAAGTCTGACCCAGGAGGAAGACGAGATGGACATTCACGAACATCAAGCCAAGGAAATTCTTGCAGGATTTGGCGTGCCTGTGCCGCGCGGCGGGGTTGCCTACTCTCCTGAGCAGGCCGGATACCGCGCCCGCGAACTGGGCGGCGATGCCTGGGTCGTCAAGGCACAGATCCACTCCGGCGGACGCGGTGAAGCGGGCGGCGTGAAGCTCTGCAAAACCGAGGAAGAGGTGCGCGACTATTCCGCCACGCTTTTTGGCAAACAGTTGGTGACCAAGCAAACCGGGGATGCGGGCAAAGGGGTTTACCGCCTTTGGGTCGAAGAGGCTTCCGATATCGAACAAGAGCTCTATCTTGGTTTTGTGCTTGACCGGAAATCGGAACGGATCATGAACGTGGCGTCCGCCCATGGCGGGATGGAGATCGAGGATCTTGCCGAAGAGGACCCCGACAGCCTGCGCCGCATGATCGTGGATCCTGCCGTGGGTCTGGCAGAATTTCAGGCGCGTGAGCTTGCCTTCTCCCTCGGGCTCACCGGCGGGCAGGTCGCGCAGATGGTCAACGTGTTGCGCGCCTGTTACCGCGCGTACCGCGACCTTGATGCGATGATGGTGGAAATCAACCCGCTGGTCATTCGCGGCACCGGTGATCTTGTGGCGCTTGACGCCAAGATGAGTTTCGACACCAACGCGCTCTACCGGCGTCCGGAAATTGCCGCGCTGCGCGACCCCAGCCAAGAGGACCCGCGCGAGGCCACGGCGGCCAATAACGGTCTTGCCTATGTGGGGCTCGACGGGGATATCGGTTGCATCATCAACGGCGCCGGTCTGGCGATGGCGACGATGGACATGATCAAGCTGGCCGGGGGCGAGCCTGCAAATTTCCTTGACATCGGCGGCGGTGCCAGCCCCGAACGTGTGTGCAAAGCGTTCCGCACCGTGCTGTCCGATCCGAATGTCAGCGTGATCCTGGTGAACATCTTCGCGGGCATCAACCGCTGCGACTGGATCGCAAATGGCGTGGTGCAGGCCTATCGCGAGGTGGGTTTGACGCTGCCCGTGGTGGTCCGACTGGCAGGCACAAACGTCGCTGAGGGACAGGACATTCTGAAAGAATCGGGCCTGCCCCTGATCACCGCCGACACGCTGGCCGAAGCGGCGGAAGCCGCCGTCTCCATGCGCCGTCAACCGCAAGCCGCCTGAACGGAGGGTGCCATGGCTATTCTAATTGATGAAAAAACCCCCGTTGTCGTGCAGGGCATGTCGGGCCGTATTGGCCAGTTTCATGCCGCCGAGATGATCCAGACCGGTACCAATGTGGTGGCGGGTGTCACCCCCGGCAAAGGCGGCACGGAAGTTCTGGGACGACCCATTTTCGACACAGTGCGGGAAGCGGTTGCCGCCACCGGCGCCGAGGCCAGCCTGATGTTCGTGCCACCCCCCTTCGCGGCTGACGCGATGATGGAGGCCGCAGACGCTGGCATCCGAACCGCCGTTTGTGTGGCAGACGGTATTCCGGCGCAGGATATGATGCGGGTCAAAAGGTTTCTCCGGCGCTATCCCAAGAGCCGCAAAATGCGCCTGATCGGACCGAATTGCGCAGGCGTGATTTCACCGGGGCGCGGGTTCATGGGCATCATGCCGCCGCACATTTACACGCCGGGCCGCGTCGGGATCGTGGGGCGCTCCGGCACTCTGGGGTACGAAGCGGCGAGCCAGATGCAGGCCCTGGGCATCGGCGTGTCCACTTCCGTGGGCATTGGCGGCGATCCGATCAACGGGTCATCCTTCCGCGACATTCTGGAGCTTTTCGAAGCGGATCCGGAGACCGACGCGGTGATGATGATCGGCGAGATCGGTGGGCCGCAAGAGGCCGAAGCCGCCGCTTTCGTGCGTGATCACATGACCAAACCGGTCGTTGCCTATGTGGCCGGGTTGTCCGCCCCCAAAGGCCGACAGATGGGCCACGCAGGCGCAATCATTTCTGCCTTTGGCGAAAGCGCGCAGGAAAAGGTGGAGATGCTGAGCGCTGTTGGCATCACCGTGGCCCCCAACCCGTCGGCGATGGGTGCAACGATGGCGCAGGTTCTCGATACTAAAGAGGCCGCTTAACCCGAACGATGGGCGCCGCTCCGATCCCCGAGCGGCGCGCATATTCAGCTTAACTCAGAGTTCCTTGCCAGCGCGGGCTTCCCCCCACCGCAACCGAAGAGAGGCCCCGATCCGGGCCAGCGGTGTAGGTGGCAAACGCTTTGGCAGAGGTGCCGACATCGCGCGCCGCAACGCATCGGATGCCACGCCATTGGCGGCCTCCGCGGCCAGTACCCCGGCCAATGTCCCCTTCGCAGTGCCCAGACCATTCTGGCAACAGGCCGACCAGAGGCCCGGCTCCAATTCACCGATTACCTGCACATTGTTCAGGCTCAGGCAAAGCCGCCCGCCCCAACGATAGGCCATTCTGACCCCACCCAGCATGGGAAACCGCGCGACAAAGGCGCGGTCGTGGTCACGGCCCACCTGTTCAATGCGCCTGTCGTCGACCTCCATCGATGGATCGAAGGTGAACCGGTTGCGGATCACGATCCGGTCCCCGCCGGTGCCCGAAATCCGCCGCACCGTCGTCCCCAACGGATCCGCAGGTGTCAGGCCCCACTCAGGCGCGCCGCCCAATCTGGTGCATTCCTCTGCGCTCAGCGCCTCGGTCATTGAGGCGTAGGTGAAGACGTGCATCAGGCGGCCCGTCATTTGACCAAAGCTCTCCAGATGACCGTTCACCGCGAGGATGACATTTGACGCCGTGACCTTACCTTTGGGCGTCTCCGCGACCCAATCGCCTCTGCGCTTTAGAGATGTCACCGGGCTCATTTCGTGCAATGTCACCCGGTTGGAACGCAAACCATCTGCGACTGACTGCACATAAAGCGCAGGCTGGATCATTGCCGTGCCGGGCGTGAAAAGCCCCCCTTGGTAATAGGAAGACCCGGTCAGCCCCTGCATGTGCTCAGCATCCAACAGTTCATGATCTTCGCCCAGGGCCGTCAGGTGCCTGGCATAGTCGCTGTTGTGAGTTTGCCCCTTCGTCGTGGCGGCGGCATTGATTTTACCGCTGCGTGAAAAGGCTTCTTTTGGCAAATCAAAATCTGCCGCCATCTCAGCAGCGAATTCAATGGCCCGCCTGTTGTCCGCGGTTTGCGCCGCATCTGCGCTCAGGGTCCCGCCGTAGTTTTCAGACGCAAGGTCATGGGGCAGATCAATCATGAAACCGGAATTTCGCCCCGCAGGCCCCTCGCCCACACGCGCCGCCTCCAGGATCACAACACGATCCCCCGGACAAAGCTGCGACAACCGTCGCGCGGCCGAGAGCCCGGCAAAGCCTGCGCCGATGACCAACCAATCCGCCGTTGTTGTTTCCTCAAGCGGTGTCGGGAGGGGCGCATCCGGCAGCAGGCAATGCCACCCCGCAGGACCGGGATCGCGTGGCAGGCGGGTGACCTTCATGCGCGCCTCAATACGTCTGGTTCAGCGCATCGGCTGCCGGGATCTCGCGTTCCCGCCGCGCAATGTAGTCGCGCAGCGCCTCGTCGGTGGCCACATCCAGTTTGGGCTCCTCGTAGCTCTGCAACAGCGCGCGGGCGCGGATCAGGGCGCGTTCGGTGATTTCAAAGCTGCCCTCGGCCTGCCATTGTTCAATCGAATTGTTGTCGAACATCTCGGGCATGAAAAAAGCGCGCTGGAAATTTTCCAGCGTATGCGGATGCCCCAGATAGTGACCGCCCGGACCGACATCGCCCACCGCCTTCAGGGCTGCATCGAAGTCATCCCAGTTGATCCCCTGCGCCATGCGGTAGCCCATCGCGCACATCTCCGCGTCGACCACGAATTTGGCCATGGAGCAATGCATCCCTGCCTCGTTCCAACCCGCCGAATGCCAGATGTAATTCGCACCGGCCATCAGCACCGCATTCAACGTCATCGCACTCTCATACCCCGCCTGTGCGTCAAAGGTTTTAGCACCGCCCAGAGTGTTGGATGTCCGCCAAGGCACGCCATAAAACCGCGCCATCTGGCCGATCATGAAATTCATCAGGCTGATCTCGGGCGTGCCCGCCATCGGTGCACCGGATTTCATGCTGACCGTGCTGAGGTAGTGCCCATAGATCGCTGGCGCGCCCTTGCGGATCACCTGCGTGTAGGCCAGCGCGCTGAGCGCCTCGGCGTTCAGTTGCGCGACGGTGGGAGCGACTGAGGCGGGCGTGTTCGCCCCGCCCAGCACGAAAGGCGAGCAGAGCACCGGTTGATTGCGCCTGCAAAAGGCCCGCATCGCGCCCAGCATGGTTTCATCCCAGACCAGCGGCGAATTGCCGTTGCAATTGCCCGTCACCACCGGGTGGCTGTCGATGAAATCCGCGCCAAAGAGGATTGCCGCCATCTCGATCACATCCTCGGCGTTCTTCGGGCTCGTGGTCATGCCCATGAAGGTCTTGTCGGAGTGCTTCATTGACGAGTAGGTGATCCGCAGATGCCGCTGGCTGATCGGATGATCATAGGGTTCCACGATATGATGCGCCGAGGAATGAATGGCGGGCAGCATATGGCTGAGTTTGTGAAAATTCGCCAGATCATCGAGCGTGGGATTGCGCCGCACATCGTCGAGATCGCGCAGATAAGGTGCCCCCGTCATCGGCACGAAGATCGAGTGATCCTTGCCAAACGGCAGGGTATTGGCCGGGTTACGTGCGTGGTAGGTGAATGTCTCGGGGATCGTGGCAATCAGCTCCCGCACTAGTCCACGGTCCAGATGCACGGTTTCCCCGCGCACATCCGCCCCTGCCCGTTTCCAATCGGCGAGCGCGATTGCGTCGCGAAAGACCACGCCGACGTTTTCCAGAATATCCATGGAGGCGGCGTCGATACGCGCCACCTGATCCGCATCCATCGGCTCGGTCAGCGGCAATCGCCGCTTGAGCGCAGGCAGCATGGTGACATCCCGCGTCTGGCGCAGCGCTTTGCGCGCGCCACGGCCCCTGCGGGCGGTGCCAACGGCCTCCACGCTCATGATTTTCCCTCCAGCCGCTCGCCGATGGCCGCCATCGCATTGCGCAACGCCACATGTGCGCCGCCGCCGCGCAACGCGCGCGTCATCTGAATGCTGATGGTGCCCTCCGTCGCCAGCCCGTCGCGCTCATTTGCGAGCGCGCCCGCCTCCTTTGTCATCGCGGTCAGATATCCCGCGATCAGCTGCGCCGCGTAAAAATCCGCCTGTGCGGCATCGCCCGTCTGATCGGTCAGCCATTCCGCGCCCGTGGCCATGAGATCCAGAATGCCGGGCAGCATCGCGCAGACCGCAAAATGCATGTTCAATGCGCGCTCATCCGCCACGGCGAACACAGGGTTCTCAGGCGCAAAAAATGTGCGCAGCAGGTGATCATCAGGCCAGACCGGCAAGGGGCACCCGCCCTGCTCCAGATACCCCAGTGGGATCGTCACCGAAATGTCATCAGCGGGCGCGCAAAGGGATGTTAGCCGCGCATGTGAGACACCCGCCATGACCGACACGATCTGCTGATCGGCGCGAAAGGCCAGCGGCGCCAGCACCTCCTCGGCAATCTGAGGGCGCACCGACAGGAACACGACGTCACTTGCATCAATCACCGCCTGATTTACCGAAACGGTCACACCGTGCGACCGTGCCAAGGCCGCAGCCACCCCGGCATTGCGCTCCGACACCGTGACCTGATGGCCTTTGCCAACCAGAAAACGCACCATGGGTGCCGCGATATGACCTGTGCCGATAAATCCGATGCGGCTCATCCGATGTTGTCTCCCTCAGCAGGATCGGTGAGATCAATCCAGATGGTTTTCAGCTCGGTGTATTGGTCGTGGGCGTGCAGCCCATTGTCCCGCCCCCCGAAACCGGAGTGTTTGTAGCCCCCAAAGGGCGTCGCGATGTCGCCTTCGCCGTAGCAATTCACCGTCACGGTCCCGGCGCGGATGTCGCGCGCCGCCCGAATGGCCTGGCGCGTATTTGCGGTGAAGACGCAAGCCGCCAGCCCATAGTCTGTATCATTGGCCACGGCGATGGCCTCTTCGGTGGAGGCCACTTCAATCACACTCAGAATAGGGCCAAAAATCTCTTCGCGCGCCTTGGCATCCGCCTTGGCGACCTCATAGATCGTGGGCGCTACGAAAGGCCCATCCGCCGTGCCGCCCGCCAGCGCCTTGCCGGTGAGATAGGCACCAACCTTGGCGCAATGATCTGCATCGATGAGCGCGCCCAGATGGTTGGCCGGATCAAGCGGATCACCGGTTTTCCACTCCCGCAAACGCGCAAGCATGCGCTCCAGCAAAGGTGCTTTGAC
The DNA here is from genome assembly GCF_947499265.1 of uncultured Roseobacter sp. Lineage (GTDB taxonomy): Bacteria > Pseudomonadota > Alphaproteobacteria > Rhodobacterales > Rhodobacteraceae > Roseobacter. The sequence continues at coordinate 303,561 of NZ_CANMNK010000003.1, forward strand.
ATCCCGGTGCACGATCAGGCGCGACGCGGCAGAGCAGTTTTCACCCATGTTCCAAAAGGCGGCGTTGACCACATGCGCCGCCACATGGTCAAGATTTTCGGCATCCGCCAACACCACGGCCGGGTTCTTGCCACCACATTCAAGCACCACCTTCTTCAGGTTGCTGTCGGCGGCATAGTGCAGGAACCGACGGCCCGTTTCGGTGGATCCGGTAAAGCTCACCATATCCACATCCATATGACGCCCCAGCGGCTCGCCAACCGATGGCCCATCCCCCGGCAGCACCTGCAGGACACCCCGTGGCACGCCAGCCATATGCGCCAGTTCCGCGACGCGCAGCGCCGTCATGGAGGTTTGCTCCGCCGGCTTCACGATCACGGAACAGCCCGCCGCCAGCGCCGGACCGATCTTCCACGCCAGCATCAGCAAGGGGAAGTTCCACGGCAGAATCGCGGCGACAACCCCCACCGGTTCGCGCACGATCACCGACATCGCATCCTCCCACGCGGGCGTCGTCTGGTCATAGATCTTATCCGCCGTTTCCGCATGCCATTTGATGCAGTGGATGGTCTCGGGGATGTCGATCTCTTCGCAATCACGGATGGGTTTGCCGGACTCCAGGCTTTCCAGAACGGCCAGTTCGCGTTTGCGCCGCGTGATGTATTTGCACAGCTTGATCAGCACATCCTTGCGGGCCGCGGGGTGCATCCGCGCCCAATGCCCCTGTTCAAATGCCTCGCGCGCCTTGGTGACCGCCAGATCCACATCCTGAGATGCAGCCGTGGAAATCTTTGCAATCTCCGCGCCGGTCGCCGGGTTCAACGTGGCCATCATCGGCCCCGCGCCCTTGCGAAACTTCCCGTCGATGAAAGGCGCGCTCGGAAAATCCAGATCACCGGCAATCGCCGCATATTCTGCATGTGTCAGCAGGTCCGTCATCACAGGGCTCCCGGTATGGCGGCGATGGTGGTATTCATCGTGCGAATGACCTCCTCCAACGCGCGCTTGTCGTCTTTATTCAAGGGCTGCAGGGGTTTGCGCGGGGGTCCTGCATCAATACCGCGCAGAGTCACGCCGTGTTTGATGCACTGAATGAACTTGCCGCCCTGCTCCAGCACCCGCATTAAGGGCAGCATCGCGGACATGATGGCGCGCCCGCGCGTGAAATCCCCATCGATGGCACAGGCCCGGTAGAGCGCGATATGCGCTTCGGGCGCAAAATTTGACCCCGCACAGACCCAGGAGCGCGCGCCCCAGGCAAAAAATTCCAGCGCCTGATCGTCCATGCCGCAGCTCAGCGCAATATGTGGATAATCCCGTGCCAGCATGTGCAGGCGGTTCGGGTCGCCGGAGCTTTCCTTTATCGCACAGAAGTTCAGGCTGCGGCCCAGACGGTCGAGGCACTCCTCGTCCATATTCACGCTCATCCGCCCCGGGTAATTGTAAAGCATCACCGGCAGGTTGGCGGCGCGGTCCACCGCCAGCGCATGCAGGGCAATTTCGCGCCCCGTTGGGTAGGCATAGGGTGGCGTCGCAATCAGCAGCGCATCCGCGCCCACCTCTTTTGCCGCCTGCGCGAACAGAATGCTGTCTTCGGTGCGAATGGCACCGGTGCCCACAATCATCGGCACGCGGTCACCGATAAGGGACCTGCACCGCCGCATCATATCGATGCGTTCCTCCGTCGATTGCGCGTAATATTCGCCCGTGGTGCCCGCCACGATGATGCCGTGCACACCTGCCGCAACCAAATGATCCACGGTTTCAGCCAGCGCCGCCTCATTCAACGTGAAATCGGTGTAATACGGCGTGATCAGAGGCGTGTAGATCCCTTCAAATTGCATTTCGGCGATCCTTGAGCGACACAACGTCGACGGGCAGCGGATCGGGGCGCACATAGCGCTCCATCCGGTCGCGCGACAAATCCCAATGCTGCAGCGACAGATCGATCGCCAGCGCGCTCTCATGCGCTTCGATGGCCGTGATCAGCGCGTCATGCTGGTCGCTGGCCTTTACGATCCGCTGCTTTTCATCCGCATTCGATGGGCGGTAGAACCGCTGGCTCAGACGTGTGTGATCGATGAGCAGACGGTCCAGCGATGCCACCAGATAGGGGTTATGCGCCATCTCGCCGACCACCGCGTGAAAGCGATGATTGGCAAGGGCCGCCGCTTGTGCATCCTGTGCACCCGTGGCTTTGACAAAAGCCAGCTGCGCATCCTTCAGCGCATCAAGCTGCGGTGCCGTGCGCGCCTCCGCCGCCAGGCTGGCGATATTGGCATAGACCATCGGGGCGGTCTGGAAAAAGGTGCGCATGGTGCCAATGTCCATCGAGGCCACCTTGGCGCCGCGGTTTTCAGCCGTGGTGATATAGCCCGCCCCCGCCAGCCGGTGCAGCACCTCGCGCATCGGTGTGCGCGATATCTCATAATGTTCAGCCAGCGAGGTTTCATCCAGATCGCTGCCGGGCGACAGATCCGTGGAAAGGATCCGCAACTTCAGATCATCGAGACACTGATCCTTGGTAATTCTGGCCATCTGCGATCCTTTGCTTACATAATGTATACTTCTTGTATACAAATCTGAGTCGGTCAAGCGTAAATCGAATTGCCCCCAAGGCCCCGGCGCTTGGTCGTGGCCCAGCTTTTGTGCAACACTGATTTGGGACGCATTGATCCAGTGCCGGATCGGAACGGGAGGACCAAAGATCATGGAATTTGCGCGCGCCGAGTTGGTAAGTGCGGTCACGCCCATCGAACCATTGCCGAACCTCTCGGCGCTGCTGGGCATCGATCTGCACATCAAGCGGGACGATCTGGCGGGCACCACCATGGGCGGCAACAAATCGCGACAGCTGGAATACTATCTGGGGGCGGCGCAGGCCGCCCAGGCAGATACGGTTCTGATCACCGGTGCCGTGCAGTCGAATTTCGTGCGCACCTCCGCCGCCTCCGCCGCAAAACTGGGCATGAAAACGATTGTCCAGCTTGAAGACCGGGTGCCGGATGTCGATGCGCTCTATGGATCGAATGGCAATGTGCTCCTCTCCCGCCTGCTCGGGGCGGAGGTCATGTATTACCCGTCCGGCGAGGATGAAGCTGGCGCAGATGCCGCGCTGCGAGAGCGCGCGGCACAGGAACGGCAAGCGGGCCGCACGCCCTATGTGATCCCCCTGGCCCTTGGAAATCCACCCCTCGGGGCACTGGGGTACATGCGCGCCGCCGAGGAGATCTTGCAGCAGGACAGCGCATTTGACGTGGTTGTCATCGCCTCCGGCAGCGGCCTGACACATGCGGGCATGTTGGCAGGGTTGCGGGCGTCGGGGCACAACGCCCGCGTGATCGGCAGTTGCGTCAGGCGCGACGCTCAGCAACAACGCAGGCGCATCCGCGCCGTTCTTGACGCATTGGCAGAATTGACTGCGCACGCATCACAGGTGGGCGATGACGACATCATGATATGGGATGGGGCGCTGACGCCGGGCTACGGCCAGTTGGGCCCGCCCGCCGCCGAAGCCATGGCGATGATGGCCCGCACCGAAGGTCTCGTGTTGGACCCGGTCTATACAGCCAAGGTCTTTGCCGCCGTGCCGGCCCTTGTTGAAAGCGGTGAAATTACCAAAGGCAGCCGCGTGCTGTTCGTGCATACCGGCGGATTGGCATCGCTGTTTGCCTACCAATCCGCCCTGGAGAACGCATTCCCACACGGCTGAAAACCGGCCTGACCCGGCTTAATTGGACAGGCTGACGGCGCGATGAAGATATGCCAGATCACTCAGTTGTCGGGTCAAAAACCCTGCCACATCGGCGCGTGTGATTTTTAACGTCAGATCGCGCTCCTGAGCTCCAAAACCTTCTTTGTACGCGCCCGTGGCAGGACCATCTGTGAACGCACCCGGGCGCACCAGCGTCCAGTCCAGACCGCTGGCCTGCACGAGCTTCTCTTGCAGTTCATGGTCTTTGAAAACCGGCTTGAGCAGCGCCCCGAACATGATGCGCTTCCAGAAGAAATTCAGATTGCTCCAGCTTTCATGCGCCCCCAGCGTCGATTGGCAGATCAGCCGGGAAACGCCGTGTTCTTGCATGCCCCGGATCACATTCATCGTGCCCTGCGAGCGGATCAGGCTGCGCCGCGACATTCCGGCGCCCAGAGTGACAACCACAGCATCATGACCGGCGATGGCGTCACAAACGTCTTTGGGATGTGTCGCGTCGCCCGCCACAAGACGCAGCTGCGGTGCTTTCAGTTTCAACCGATCAGGGGTGCGCGCAAAAGCGGTGACGCTGTGCCCTTCGGCGAGCAGGCTTTGCACGGTCAGGCGGCCGACTGTTCCGGTCGCTCCAAATACGATGACTTTCATAGTGGAACTCCATAGCTGATCAAACTTTACCTGATGTAAAGTTTACATGGCGCCAATATCCTTCTCTTTACATGATGTCAATATTCTTTTCAGTGTCTTTTTCGCCTGCACTCAGAACCTGAAATCTTCGTTATTTTCTTGGGCAAACAGGGCTGTTTGATCGGACGGTTCTCATTCAAACCCAGATACCGCTCCTAAGAAGGGGCAGCCGGGAAAGCGGGAACCAAAGATATTAAAATCGCGGCACGGATACCCGCGCGCGGTTTCAGAAGTCATTTATCACTTATGTGGTGACGATGATGCAGCCACGGAGCGGCGCGCAAAATTCTGCCCCTTTTGATAGAAAATGATGCTTTCGGCCTCAATTTCGCGCGCGCAGCCTTAAGCGCAGCACTCATACCTCAACCAAAACGCCACTCAATTATGCGAACAGCGTTTTGCCCGTCGGGTGAATGCACCGCACCGACATTGGCGGAAACTGCCCGTCACATGAGGCCTAAGCTCACATGCCGAGCGCTTCTTTATACATCTCCAGAACCGCCTCTTCTTCGGCGATGTCATCCGCATCCCGTTTGCGCAGCGCAATCACCTTGCGCATCACTTTGGTGTCATAGCCCCGCGCCTTGGCCTCCGCCATGACCTCTTTTTGCTGTTCCGCAAGATCCTTTTTCTCCGCATCCAGCCGTTCGATACGCTCCACAAACTGGCGCAACTCATTGGCTGTGACGCGATAGGTCGCGTCGCCGGGTGCTTCAGCGGTTTCAACAACAGAAGGATCGGTCGCGGTATCGGTCATCGGGAATTCCTCAAGCATCAGGTCAATCAGATCGCCCTTGCCTAGCGATCTGAATCAATACCTGCAAGCGGCTTTAGCAAGCGATTTCGCCAATGACAGTCACGATACGTCGATTGCCCCTCATGGTCAGCTTTTTTGCGTGAAATCACCGATCACGATACGTGGGTTCGTTAAACGAGACCACACCCCATCCGACCGTCTAACACGCTTGCGCTTGAAGTGTGGATTGGATAGCTCAACCTCATGGAACAAACCGATACATCCGCAGCCTTTGACCTTCTGATATGGGGCGGCGCCTCTCTCTCGCTGATTGGTCTGGTTGGTCTGATCTGGTGCATTATCTACGTGGCTCGCGCCCGACGCGCCAAGCTCTCTGATGAAGACATGCGCGCGAAACTGCAAAAGGCGCTGCCCATGAATCTAGGCGCGCTGTTTCTATCCGTCATTGGGTTGATGCTGGTCATTCTGGGGATCTTTCTGGCGTAACGCGCCACTTGCATGGCGCGCGCGCAACACCATATAATTATCGAAGATCAGGGAGTTTCGCACATGTCGCCAGATGTAAAAGCCTTCTTCGACACCACAACAAATACCGTTAGCTATGTCGTTAAGGACCCGCAGGGCACCGCCTGCGCAATCATCGATTCAGTGCTGGATTTCGATCACGCGTCCGGGCGGACCGATACGGCCTCCGCCGACGCGATCATCGACCATGTGCAATCCCACGGCCTGCAACTCCAGTGGGTTCTGGAATCGCATGTGCATGCAGATCATCTTTCTGCGGCACCCTATCTTCAGGAAAAACTTGGCGGTCAGATCGGTATTGGCGACCGGATCACGACGGTTCAGGATACCTTTGGCAAAGTCTTCAACGAAGGCACGAAATTTCAGCGGGACGGCAGCCAATTTGATCGCCTGTTCAGCGATGGCGACAGTTTTCACATCGGGCAGATGCGCGCGGATGTGATGCATACGCCCGGACACACCCCTGCCTGCATGACCTATGTCATCGGTGATGCGGCGTTCGTCGGCGACACGTTATTCATGCCTGATTTCGGCACCGCGCGGTGTGATTTTCCGGGTGGATCGGCGCATGACCTTTACCAATCCATTCAGCGCATTTTGAGCCTTCCAGACGACACGCGCATCTTTGTCGGTCATGATTACAAGGCGCCGGGGCGCGAAGAATTCGCCTGGGAAACCACGGTTGGCGCTCAGAAAGCGCGCAATGTGCACATCGGACAAGATCGCGCCGAGGAACAATTTGTGCAGATGCGCGAAGCACGTGACGCCACTCTGGGGATGCCCAAGCTGATCCTGCCGTCGCTGCAAGTGAACATGCGCGCGGGGAACATGCCGGAACCCGACGAACAGGGTGACGTCATGCTGAAGCTACCGGTGAACAAGATCTAGCATTGGCGACCCTGCGTTTTGGGCGGTGTGGCATTTCCATCTTGAGATGGAGACCTCGTTTGAAGAGCATCACCTGACCATCGCTCGTTTTGGGCAGCAGACACCCGCCCTGCAGTTTTCTTGAGCAAATGTGACCGCTTTGCTACATCGCTGGCTGGACAGTCCCACCGCCGTTTCGTAACAGGTTTCTCATGGACATGCGCCAGATCACACCCCGTTTTTTCGCGGCTCCGCAAATCTCTGCGGAGGATATGCCCGCGATTGCGTCGGCTGGCATAAAACGGGTCCTGTGCAACCGACCTGATATGGAGGTGCCGCCCAGCCATAATTGCGCTGTGCTGGCGGAAGCCGCAGAGGCCGCCGGGTTGGAGTTCGTGATCCAGCCTTTGACGCATCAGTCGATGACACCAGATGTGATCGCAACCAACCACGCCTTGATGACAGACTGCGACGGACCGGTCCTCGCCTACTGCGCATCCGGCACCCGCTCGACCATCGCCTGGGCGCTGGCCGCCGCAAATGAAATGCCCGCGGATCAGGTCATTCAGGCTGCTAGATCTGGCGGCTATGATCTGGAGAATTTGCGCCCGACCCTTGAAGCAATCCACGCTTCGGCAAGGTAGCATCGCGACTAAGCGTTTTTGCCTAAACCGCTTTCGTTTAGCGCTGTCCTAGGTCAGATATGTCAACCTGCTATGGGATAGATCACATCTCAGGCCAGGGACGAAACGCTCTAGGCGATCTTGAAATCAGGCATATCTTCTAAGGATGGCAGCTCGTCCTCATCGCTCAGACCGGGTAGGTCGGACAAATCAGGCAAAGCCGCCATTTCGGTATCCTCGGACAGTCCTGGCAAATCTGACAGATCCGGCAGACCATCCTCACCTTCAAGCGCAGGTAGATCTGGCAAGTCCGGCAAACCTTCTGGTTCATGCTCAATCGCGCCGATGTCGATATCCGGCAGACCCCCAAAATCATTTCCGCCGGGCGCCTCTTTCAAAGGGTCGACCTGGGGCAAGTCCAGCCCTTCGCGATCTTCGGCGCGCCGTGCCGGATGATCCGGCCGCGCCACAGCATTATCCAGTTGAATGGCGCGTTGGCCTTCAATCTGCCCCATTGCGCCACGGCTGACCACCCGCCGGTCACAAGTCATGATCTCCACAGTATCAAATGCATCAGGTTTCAGTGTCAGGACATCGCCCGGCACCAATTGGCTGAGTTTGTCCAAAGGTAATTTCAACCGGCCCAATACGGCGGTGAGGTCGGCCCGAAGGCTCATCACGGATTTTTCGAGCGTTTGGGCGGGTGCAGCGACCCCTGTCTCTTCCGAGGCGATGTGTTCGGGGGCTCTTTCAAAGACAGGCAAGATCAGCGTCAGATTTGATTGAAAGGCACCACCCGCGACATCAATCGTCAACTTCACGATATGGTATTCATTGGCATCAAGCGCCAAACCGAACAACCGGGCATTTTCAACGCGGGCGCCAAACTTGTAGGGGCATAGAATGTCGCGGTCCGCATCCTCTTCCAACAGGCCATGTGATCGCTGAAACAGGGCATCCAGCAAAGGGGCGCACAAGGCAGCATCCGTGGAGGTCAGCGGGCGTGCGGCGGGGGCTTCTTTGGCGACTTTGCCCGTTGTCTGTTGCTGGATCATCGCCGCGACCAGTTCCGCGCCAATCACCGCGCCGCCAACATTCCCCCTGGGGCCGTCCAGCACCACAAGCAGCGATGCATCATCCATCTTGTCGCTCAGCGCGTCACCCCCGCACCGCTCTTGCGTCGCCCCGATCACAGCCAAGGCCATGTCGAACATCTGATCAGCGATTTTTGCGAGGCTGACGCGCAGGGCTTTGGGCACGGTCATAGCCCGTGCCTGATGTTCCTGCTTTCCTGCCTGCGCCTTGCGCTGCAAAACTGACATCTTCGGCCCTTGTCAAAACAACCTGCGCCTCGCCCACTGCGCGGTCCTGTACAGGGAGGGATAAGGGCCAATGGTTACCATAGCCTTTATGGCAAATGCTTCGGTGCAGAAAATCACAAAAAATCATTGTGCAGCAAGCGCCTGCCGCCCGGGCACTGTGACCCGGAATGCGGTACCACCGGTGCCATCCAGATAGTTCACATTGCCTCCCAAACGGGTCATGATCTCGCGACAAATGGCCAGCCCGAGACCGGCCCCTGCGGCATCCTCTGCACCGATCCGGCTGAATTTTTCAAACATGACCTCGCGCGACGCCACCGGAATCCCAGACCCATTGTCGATGAAATCGACGAGGATGCTGTCGCCTGCGCGCTGCACCACAATCTGCAGTTCCGGGGTGTCCGAACCGCAGTATTTCTGGGCATTGGTGATGAGGTTGATGAAAACCTGGCTCAGCCGGTCAAGATCCGTGTGCAGTGTCACGGTTTCTTCCAGCCGACGGCGCTTGATGGCAATACTCCGCGCCTCGCTGGCTTCGGCGGTGGCGACGGCCTGATCAAGAACATCCACCAGGCTGCCGCTTTGCTGGTTCAGCGTCACCTGACCGTTTTCCAGCACGCTGAGATCCAGCAAATCGTCCAGCAATCGCGTCAGGCGGATCGCTTCGACGTGGATGATATTCGCGTATTTCGTCTTTTCCAGCGGACCCAGACCATCGGTATCGCGCAAAATCTCCGAAAACGCCCGGATCGACGTCATGGGTGTGCGCAATTCATGGCTGATCTGACTGAGAAACGCGTCTTTCTGATCGCTCAGCTGCATCAGCTTGGCATTGGCGTGGCGCAGCTTGGCCGCGGTTTGGCTGAGCTCGCGCGACTTGGCCTCCAACTGGCTGGAATATTCCAGCATCTGCGCGGATTCGTCCGCCACCGCCAAGAGATCCTGCACCGACACGGCGCTGCCACCGACGATCTGACTGATCATCGCGTGGGCTGTGGCGCCCCCAACCGAACTTGCCAGTTCCCGCTCCAGTCTTTGCAGAAAATCCGCCGTCGGTTCAGGCAGATAGTCACCGCGCCCCTGCCTTTGCGCCTCGGCCTGGAACAGGCGTTGCGCCTCGCGGGCGCCCAGGATCCGCTGCGCCATGATCATCAGATCTTCGCTTTCGGCAACGGAAGCCTGCCAGCCGCGGGTCTGGCCGGAATGATCGAACACATTGACAAACTGCGCGCCTTGCAGCCGCTCCAGCGGTTGCGGGAAGGTCATCAAAGACACCAGAACGAAACTGACGCCATTGAGCAGCAGGCTCCAGAAGATTGCATGAACCGTCGGATCCAACCCCGGAATGCCGAAGAGCGCCTGCGGACGCAGCCATCCCAGCCCAAAAAGCCCATTCGCGAAGGTGTCGACGCTCAGCGCCGCACCCGGCCCGAAACTGGGCAGCAGCATGGTAAAAACCCAGACCGAAAAGCCAACGCCAAGCCCGACGAAGGCCCCTGCCCGCGTCGCGCCGCGCCAGAAGATCCCTCCCAGCATTGCAGGCAGGAATTGCGCCACCCCGGCAAAGGAAATCAGACCGATCGCCGCCAAGGCACCGGAACCGCCGGAGGCACGATAGTAGATATAACCAAACCCGATGATCGCCAGCACCGACAGGCGCCGCGACAGAATCACGACATTACGTACGTCCCCCGATTGCGTGGCACCGCCCTGCCGCAGATAGAGGAAGATCGGCATGACCACATGGTTCGACACCATCGTCGAAAGCGCCAGCGTGGCCACGATGACCATCGAGGTGGCCGAGGAAAACCCACCCAGGAAGCTGAGCATCGCCAACCCTTCCTGCCCCTGGCTGAGCGGCAGGCTCAGCACAAAGAAATCAGGGTTGGACCCGGCGGGCAGCAAATCGAGCCCGATCACGGCGATGGGCACCACAAAGAGGCTCATCAACATCAGATAGAGCGGAAAGGCCCAGCTGGCGATCTGGAGATAGCGTTCATCGTCGTTTTCCACGATCATGACCTGAAACATGCGCGGCAAACACAGGAAGGCCGCGGCAGACACAAAAGTTAGCGCGGCCCAACGGCTGCCATTCATCTGCCAGGTGCCCAGGGACGACGCATCGATCCGCGCCAGCGTTTCGGACACGCCGCCAGCGATCCCCCAAACGACAAAGACCCCCACGGCCAGCAGCGCGATCAATTTGACGACGGCTTCGACAGCGACCGCGATCACCACACCATGCTGGCGCTCATTGACGTTGAGATTGCGGGTGCCAAAAAGCACGGTAAAAAGTGCGAGCCCTACGGAAATCCACAGCCCCGCTGCGTGCGCATCACCGCTTTCGGCGAGACTGCCATGCTGGGCCGCGATAAAAATCGACAGGGAGGCGGTAACCGACTGCAATTGAAGCGCAATATAGGGGGTCACGCCGATCACGGCCATCACCGTCACAACAATCGCCAGCCCGTTCGACTTGCCATAGCGCGAGGAAATCAGGTCAGCGATGGAGGTGACCTTGTAGCTGCGCCCGATGCGCACCAGGCGCCGCAAAATCCACCACCATCCGACAATGACCAGGCTGGGGCCCAGATAGATGGTGACATATTCCAGACCGGATCTCGCGGCATAGCCGACCGCGCCGTAAAACGTCCAGGCGGTGCAGTAGATCGACAGCGAGAGCGTATAGACCAACGGTGAGCGCAAGAGCCACCCGGCACGGCCCTGAACGCCCGCGCGTTCCGCCGCGAAGGCCACGCAGAACAACAGGAAAACATAAGCCAGGGAAACCGCGACGAGGACATTCAGCGACGCCATCACATCGCCTCGGTTTCATCCGATTGTTCAGGCATGTCGCGGATATTGCGGGCCAGCACATAGGCGATGGCGATCAGAAACCACCAGACCCCAAAGACATAAAGCAGCGCCTGCGACAGCGAAACCGCCTGCGCGGTACCCGGCTCGGCGGTGGGCCAGAGCAGCGGGATCATCCACAGACCCGCCCCCAGAATGGCAATCAGCTTGACCGCATCCATCATCCGGCGCTGGCGGTAGCTGCCACGTTCCAGAAAAAGGGGCGTGCCGGGTTTGGCCATCGCTCAGGTCCGCTGACCGTGGACGTAAAGCAGATCCCGCACGGCTGTCAGCACCTCGGTATTGGAAAAAGGTTTTGTCATGAAGCGGCTGACACCGGCCTTCTCCGCCATTTCGCGATCCCGGCTTTGCCCCCGCGCTGTCAGCATCAGCACCGGCAGATCAGCCGTTTGGGCGTCACCGCGCAGTTCTTCGAGGATGTCAAAACCGCTTTTGCCCGGCAACATCACGTCCAGCACCACCAAATCCGGCTTACGGTCCCGGATCACCTCTGCAGCATCGGTCCCGTTAGAATGCGTGTCCACATCCCAGCCTTCCCGGCTGAGCAAAAATCTGATTGCTTCAATGATATTCAGCTCATCCTCCACCAAAAGCACATGCTTGCCCATCGTGGCGTCCTCCCAAATCTCCACCCTGCCAGGCCCGCCGCCTGTCTCCCTCAAAGTGGAAGTCAAACTATTGTCGGTTTTGGGCGCCCTGTCAAAACCTTAGCCCGGTTTGGCACATATTACCCTTCGCCTTACAGACCGGTGCTTAAAATGGAGGGTTCGCGGCGTCCCGGGCACAGCTCCCGCGGACATACACCACAGGTTGAACCGACCTCAATCACATCCTCCTCGCCGAGGTTCGAATTGGGCAGGACCAGCATGCTGGCCTGCACCAAAGGCGCTTGATTATAGACCGGGCGCCCGACCACATCGGCCACCGCGTAGCACTCGAACCCGGCACGGCCCCGGCCCAATTGTACCAGCGGCGTGCGGATGACCTGCCCCGGCTGACCCAAGGCTGCAAAAAGCGGCCAAAGCGCACAGGCGGCGCCAAAACGTGGAATGACAAAACCCGCGGTCGGTTTGCGAAACAGCAAGCTGCCCGCCCGGTCGCAGACAACCAATCCGGCCTCCAGCTTGGACAACCCCGCAAGCCTGCGAAACACCAGTGACACCGGGGACGCAAGATGACGCGCAAGCTCCACCGGATCCGGGCCCACCGCCTCCAAGGCCGCCTCAAACCGGTGTTTCGTGACCAGCTGCGCGTCCTGAACCACGCGCTCCAGAATGCCCCGGGCCATGTGACGGGCGGCGTTGGATTTCAGGCTTGGGGCAGCGGCGATCATCGTATCCGGTGTCTCATGACCGGCCTCGACCTCATCAAAGGCGTAATTATGATCGCTGAGGAAGCTCTCGAGCTCATCCTGCGGGCTGGCGGCGGCATCCTCGACCCGCTCGCCCGCGTCAAGGTATTCAACCAGCGCCTTCGAGCTGTCGGCCAACCGGCGGCTGTCTTCATTGATGTTGGCGTGAAACCGGTTGCGCCACTCATCCGTCAGGTCTTCTTCGTCAGCAAGAATGGCGGCTGTTGATCGGATCGCTGCCGCAGTCGACAACAGCTCGTGCACGGAGGCGGCGAGATGCGGATCATGGGTGAGCCGGTCAGAGAGCGTTTCCACCGTGCGTTCCAGGCTCGATATGCGCCGGAAGCCGGCCGCCAGCACCTCTGCCCAGGCCGGAAAACGACCGGTGAACTCATCCGCCCGGGCAATTTCGGACGCAGGCAGGTTGGCGCTGGTGGCCGCTTCGCGCAGCGTGGCGATCAGCGCCGCTTCCGCCCCTTCCGTCAGCATGGAGGGCTCGACATTCAGCAGCCGGGCGATGTCCAGCAGCAGTTTACCGCCGATTCTGCGGCGATTATGCTCGATCAGGTTGAGATATGAGGCCGAAATCCCCAGTGATCGTGCCAAATCCGCTTGCCGCAGTCCCGCAACAGACCGGCGCTCCCGAATGCGGCTGCCGGTCAATCCTTCTCGTGCCATAGTGGCCCCTTTTGCAATATCGCGCGTTTTCAACAGGTTTCTGCGCTGCAATATTATGTAATTTACAAAAAACGTAGCATAACTGTGGATTTGTTTACAAAATAAATGAGCATTTCAAGGCACTTGTTGCGACATTTTCTTTAACTAAGCGATAACACCTTTGCACCAAAGTGCCCCGCGCGCCGGTCAAAGAGGAAGTTTGACGGGCGTGTGATTATACCAACTGGGAGGATTTCAATGTCCAATTCGAAACTTACGCGTCGCGGTCTGATCAAGACCGGTGCGGTCGCCGGTGCAGCCGGTCTGACCCTACCGACGTATCTGCGTGCTGACGGGCATGCAGGCTACCTGAATGCCCCGCAAGGCGACACCGTAACGCTTGGCTTCAACGTGCCACAGTCCGGTCCCTATGCGGATGAGGGTGCGGATGAGCTGCGCGCCTATGAACTGGCGGTTGAGCACCTGAACGGCACCGGTGCCGACAACGGCATGCTGGAAACTTTCAGCTCTGATGCTCTGCAAGGCAACGGCATCCTCGGCAAGAAGGTCGTCTATGTCACGGGCGACACGCAGACCAAATCAGACGCCGCGCGCGCATCTGCCAAGTCGATGATTGAAAAAGACGGCGCGATCATGATCACCGGCGGCTCAAGCTCCGGTGTGGCTGTGGCCGTGCAGGCGCTTTGCCAGGAGGCGGGCGTGATCTTCATGGCGGGCCTCACGCACTCCAATGACACGACAGGAAAAGACAAGCGGGCCAATGGCTTCCGCCACTTCTTTAACTCCTACATGTCCGGCGCGGCCCTCGCGCCCGTGCTGCAGAATGCCTATGGCTCCGACCGTAAAGCCTACCACCTGACAGCGGACTACAACTGGGGCTACACCACCGAAGAAGCGGTGCGTTCCTCGACCGAAGCGATGGGCTGGGAAACTGTCAATGCGGTGAAAACACCGCTGACACAAACCGACTTCTCCTCCTACATCGCGCCGGTTCTGCAATCGGGTGCCGACGTTCTGGTGCTGAACCACTACGGCGGGAACATGGTCAACTCGCTCACCAACGCGGTGCAGTTTGGTCTGCGCGACAAGCTGGTCAACGACAAGAACTTCGAAATCGTGGTACCGCTCTACTCGCGCCTGATGGCGAAGGGTGCGGGTGCCAACGTGAAGGGTATCTTCGGCTCGACAAACTGGCACTGGTCGCTGACCGACGAAGGCTCCAAGGCGTTCGTCAAATCCTTCGGCACCAAATACGGCTTCCCACCAAGCCAGGCGGCACACACCTGCTATGTTCAGGCGCTGCTCTATGCCGATGCGTGCGAACGTGCGGGCACCTTCAACCCATGCGGTGTTGTCGAGGCTCTGGAAGGCTTCGAATTCGACGGCATGGGCAACGGCCCGACCCTCTACCGTGCCGACGATCACCAGTGCTTCAAGGACGTGCTGGTCGTGAAAGGGAAAGAGAACCCGACATCCGAGTTCGACCTTCTCGAAATCGTCGAAGTGACCCCTGTCGAGCAGGTCACCTACGCGCCGGATCACCCGCAGGTTGCGGGCGGCAGCTTGGGCACCTGTAACCCAGGGGCCTGATAAGACGCGCAGGGCGGAGCACACCTCCGCCCTGCTCTTCCGGCCACCGGGCCACACTCGTTTCATGAAGGTGGGGACATGGACGCAATCATCCTGCAAATTCTCAATGGCCTGGACAAAGGCTCCGCCTATGCGCTGATTGCGCTTGGGCTGACACTGATTTTCGGCACCCTTGGGGTGGTGAACTTCGCGCATGGGGCGCTGTTCATGATCGGCGCTTTCTGTGCGGTCACGCTGAGCCGCATCCTGACGCTGAGCCACACGGTCGTGGATGAAACCAAAACCGACTTTCTGGGCAATCCGCTCAAGGTCGACGTCCCCTATATCTATGATATCTTTGGGCAAACCACCGGTGATGCCATCATCGATTGGGCGGTTCCGATCTCGATCCTCTTTGCCATCCCGGTCATGGTCGCCATTGGCTTCATCATGGAGCGCGGGCTGATCAAGCATTTCTACAAGCGCCCCCACGCGGATCAGATCCTCGTAACCTTCGGCCTTGCGATCGTGCTGCAGGAGATCATCAAGTATTTCTACGGCGCCAACCCGATCCCAACGCCCGCGCCCGATGCCTTCCGCGGCTCTTTCGACTTCGGCGCGATGCTGGGCTTCGATCCCAATACGATCATCTACCCCTACTGGCGCTTGGTCTATTTCGCCTTCTCCGCCCTGATCATCGGCGCGGTCTTTGCCTTCCTGCAATTCACCACCTTCGGCATGGTCGTGCGCGCGGGCATGGCAGACCGCGAAACCGTGGGCCTTTTGGGCATCAACATCGACAAACGCTTCACCATCATGTTCGGCATCGCCGCCGCCGTCGCGGGGCTGGCCGGGGTGATGTACGCGCCGATCAATTCCCCCAACTATCATATGGGCATGGACTTCCTGGTGCTCAGCTTTGTGGTGGTTGTTGTCGGCGGCATGGGCTCGCTCTCGGGTGCTGTGCTCGCAGGCTTCCTGCTGGGCATCCTTGAGAGCTTCGCTTCTATGGCCATCGTGCTTGAGACCCTGCCCGGCATCAATCAGATCATCATCTATCTGGTCGCAATCATCATCTTGCTGACACGTCCCCGGGGCCTCATGGGCCGCAAAGGCGTGATGGAGGAATAATCATGGGCCTGACAAAAAAAGACTTCACCCTCCTGATCATCGTCGCGTGTCTCGCACTCTTTGCGCCCTTCATCCTGAACCCCTTCCCCGAAGGATCAGCGATGGCGCAGTTCAACGCGGGCTATCCGGACCTGATGCAACGCCTCGTGATCTTCGGCATCTTTGCCATCGGCTTTAACATCCTCTTTGGCCTCACCGGCTATCTCAGCTTCGGCCACGCGGCCTTCCTCGGGGTCGGCTCCTATGCGGCGATCTGGATGATGAAGCTGCTGACGATGAATGTGATCCCCGCAATCATCATCTCGGTGCTGGTCGCAGGTCTCTTCTCACTACTCGTTGGCTGGATCTCGCTACGCCGCTCGGGCATCTACTTCTCGATCCTGACGCTGGCCTTTGCCCAGATGTCCTACGCGCTGGCCTATTCCGTGCTCACGCCGATCACCGGCGGTGAAACCGGCCTGCAGCCGAAATACACCGACCCGCGCATCCTCGACGGTGCGCTGGCGCCCGGGGAAACGCCCCGCGCCAACCTCTTCGGCCTCGATATGAAGAGCAGTTTCCAGGTATCGGCAGGCGATTGGATCTTTACCTTCAACGCCGGATATTATGTCGCCGCCGTGATCATGCTGATCGCCTTTTACCTCTCGATCCGTATCTTCCGCTCGCCCTTCGGCATGATGCTGCGGGCCGTGAAGTCAAACCAGCAGCGGCTGAACTACACCGGGCTGAATGCAAAACCCTATACGCTGGCAGCCTTCGTGATCTCCGGCATGTACGCCGGTCTCGCGGGCGGTTTGCTGGTGGCGATGGACACACAGGTGGGCGCCGAACGCATGTTCTGGACCGCCAGCGGTGAGGTCGTGTTGATGACCATCCTTGGCGGTGCAGGCACCCTGATCGGCCCCGTGCTGGGCGCGGGCTTCATCAAATACTTCGAGAACATCATCTCCAAGATCAACAAGTCCATTCTGGAGCAGTGGTTTGCCTTCATGCCCGATGGCATCGAAGATCTGCTGATCACATTGGTCTACCCCTTCATCGGCAAGGGCTGGCACCTAACCCTCGGCATCCTCTTCATGCTGGTCGTCATCTTCCTGCCCGGTGGTCTGGTCGAGGGCGGACAGCGTGTCGCCCGGCTCTTCAAACGCAAGAAACCTTCGGACGATACACCCGACGGCAAAACAACCCCGGCCGAATAAGGAGACGTCAGATGGGAATTCTTGAGGTTAAAAATGTCGGCAAACGCTTTGGCGGTCTGCAGGCGCTGGGGGATGTGAACCTGAGCGTGGCGGAAAACTCTGTGCATGCGATCATCGGACCGAATGGGGCTGGCAAATCCACCCTGCTCAATTGTCTGGTCGGCAAGCTGATCCCGGACACCGGGTCGGTCATGTTCGACGGACAATCGGTGCTGGGGCGCAAACCCTATGAGATCAACCAGATGGGCATTTCCCGTGTCTTCCAGACCCCGGAAATCTTTTCCGATCTCAGCGTGATGGAAAACATGATGATCCCCTGCTTTGCCAAGCGCGACGGGGCATTTGAGCTGAACGCGATCAGCACCGTGGGCTCGCAGCGTGACATGATCGAAAAAGCCGAACATATGCTGGAAGATATGAACATGGCGGACAAGCGCGAGATGCACGCAGGCTCGCTGTCACGCGGTGACAAACGCCGTCTGGAAATCGGCATGTGCCTGAGCCAGGAACCGCGTCTGCTGCTGCTCGATGAACCCACTGCCGGGATGGCGCGGGCCGATACCAACAACACCATCGATCTGCTGAAGCAGATCAGCGACGAGCGTGACATCACCATCGCCATCATCGAACACGACATGCATGTGGTGTTTTCACTGGCTGAACGCATCACCGTTCTGGCCCAGGGCACCCCGTTGGTGGAGGACACGCCCGACAACATCAAGGGCAACCCGAAGGTGCGCGAAGCGTATCTTGGCGAAACCCAGGACGCGGCATAAGGAGATACCGAGATGAATGTGAAACCCGATTTCTCCAAGAACGCGAATGTCGCGGCCACCGCGCCCGCCTTTCTTTCCGTCTGGGACATGCACGCCTATTACGGCGAAAGCTACATCGTGCAGGGCATCAGCTTCAACGTGCACGAGGGTGAAATCCTCGCCCTTCTGGGTCGGAACGGGGCGGGCAAGACCTCGACCCTGCGGGCCATCGCACGACTGGCCGATCCGGAATTGAAACGGGGTGAAATCTGGCTCGATCACCAACCCCTGCACAGCATGTCGAGCTATCAGGCGAGCCAGGCAGGGCTTGGCCTCGTCCCGGAAGACCGCCGCATCATTGCTGGCCTGACCGTCGAAGAAAACCTGAAACTGGCGCAGATCGCGCCGCCGATCGGCTGGTCGCTGGAACGTGTCTACGACCTCTTCCCGCGCCTGCGCGAGCGCCGCACGCAGGAAGGCGTGACACTCTCGGGGGGCGAGCAGCAGATGCTGGCCATTGCCCGTGCACTTTGCCGGGACATCAAGGTGCTGCTACTGGATGAGCCCTACGAGGGTCTGGCCCCCGTGATCGTGGATGAGATCGAAAAGACGCTGCGGATCATCAAGGAGCAGGGCATCACCACGATCCTGGTGGAGCAAAATGCGGTGCGCGCCCTGCAACTGGCCGATCGCGCCGTGATCCTGGACACCGGTGGCATCGTCTTTGACGGCACGGCGGCGGAGGTGCTGGAAAACAAGGAATTGCGCGAAGAATACCTCGCCATTTGACGCGAAGCCCGCAGGGGTCATGACCACCGCTACGGGATGGCGCGTACCATATGCAGGTGCGTGCCGATCCCGTGGTTTTCCGCAAGCATCGGTATGCGTTTTTCCAGCTCCACGACAAAGCCGAAGTGCCGGTAAAAACCTACAGCATCGTTCTGCGCAGCCACGTCGAGCGTCAGCCACTGACAACCGGCCGCCGCCGCCCGCTCGACAGCATCAGATAACAGCGCCTTGGCCAGCCCGTGCCCCTGCGCCGCACTTGTGAGCGCAAGCTCCATGATATGGAACGCCCCTTCCCGCGGTGTCGGAAACAGCCGGTCCATCCAGATCAGACCGTCTCGCAAATGATCTGCCTTTGCGGGGCTCAGGACACTGGGTTGCAGCTGCATCGACTTCTTGAAATTGGTCTCGAAATCTCTGAGCCTGTACCCGGTACAGAGCCCCAGCAGCTCATCCTCCTGCATCGCCACGGTCGTAAGGCGATGCGACAGCAGAGCCTGCGATGCGGGCCATTCCAACGCCAGAACCTCATGGAAAAGCCGTTTTTCAGGACATAGAAAAGCCCAAAGCGCCGGATCCGTGGACCATAACAGATCGGCCAGGTGATCCACCGACACATCCGGTCTGGCGGCGGTGAGCTGCAAGGTCATAGGGAGATGCGCACGTGATTATTTCCAATTCAGGCAGATGGCTCGGACAACATCGCGCGCAACTCGGTCTTGAGCACCTTGCCGTAGTTGTTCTTGGGCAGCGCCTCCAGCGGGATATAGGCCTTGGGACGTTTGAACCGGGCGATGTGCTCAAGGCACAATTGGTCCAGCCGCGCGGGGTCAACCTCGCCCACCACGAAGGCCACGACCTCTTCACCCCACTCGGGGTGCGCACGCCCCACCACCGACACCTCGCTGACCCCAGGGTCCAGCAGCAGCACCTCTTCGACCTCACGCGGGTAGACGTTTGACCCGCCGGTGATGATCATATCCTTGGAGCGATCCCGCATCGTGATGTAGCCATCCGCGTCCATGAACCCCATGTCGCCGGTCATCAGCCAGCCGTTCACCAGCGTTTTGGCGGTGGCCTCGTCATTTTGCCAATAGCCCGGCATGACAGTATCGCCACGCACCATAATCTCGCCATGGGTGCCGGTCGGAACCGGATTGCCCGCAGCGTCCCCGATGGCAACCTCGACGGCGGATTGCGCGCGCCCGACCGACTGCAGACGGTCGCGCCAGCGCGGATGCGCGCGATCCGCCACATCCTGGCGGGAGAGCGTGGTGATGCCCATTGGGCACTCGCCCTGCCCGTAGATCTGCACGAAGACCGACCCAAAACAGTCCACAGCGTCAATGATATCAGCGGTATACATCGGCCCGCCCGCATAAACGACCGTGCGCAATCCTGCGCCGTCACGCCCCACCGCGCGCGCCACCTGCGTCATCCGTTGCACCATGGTCGGCGCCGCAAAGATCTGGACAGACCCGAAATATGCCGCAAGATCAAAGAGTTCTGCCGGATCAAAGCCACCCGACACCGGACACACATGGCGCGCGCCAACCCGCACATGCAGCATATTGTAGATCCCGGCGCCGTGGCTCATCGGGGCCGCGTAAATCGTGGCATCCTCCGCCCGGGGCGCGTCGGCATCAAGGCCGTAACACAGGCTCATCGCGGTCAGCATCCGGAACGTTATCATCACCCCCTTGGGCTTGCCCGTCGTGCCGGAGGTGTAGAAAAGCCAGGCGAGATCATCGGGGGCACGCTGGGTGATCGTCGTGGCGGGCGCATGGGTTTGCGCTGCGTCGAACGATGGGCCGGGGGCAACCGTGATCTCTCCTCGCGCCTCCGCCTGTTGCAACGCCTCGGCCAATTCAGGCGAAGCAAAGACATGATCGGCACCGGCGTTTTCCAGGATATAGGCCGCCTCGCGCCCGTGCAGCTTCGCATTAATGGGGACCACCGCCACGCCAGCGCTCCAGATGCCATAAAAGGCCACCAGGTATTCCGGGACATTCTTCATGAAGATCGCCACGCGGTCCCCGGGCATCACCCCCTGCGCGCGCAACCACCCCGCCACGGCCTGCGCGCGCACCCAGAAGGTGGCATAATCCGCCACGCATTCTTCCCCCAGAAACAACGCGGGCCTGTCTGGCGCGGTCAGCGCGGTGCGTTCCAGCCAATGCGCGAGATTCATCTTTGCCTCCTCCTGTTCAGGGCAATCTACCGGGCTCGGCACGCCCTGCAAGAGGCGGGTTTTCATGGGCGAACCCTTCCCCTATAACGGGGGCGCAGGAACAAGGGCCGAAATCAACAAGGCTCCCCCGAACGGTCGAGGACTTACATGACAAAAAAGAACCATGACGCTGATGTGGCCTTCATTCAGGCCCTGGCCGAATTGCTGCGTGAAAATGACCTGACAGAGCTTCAGGTCAAACGGGATTATGGCGCAGACGACAGCCTGAACGTTCGGGTCAGCCGCCAAACCCAGCAGCAGGTTGTGACGCAGGTGGCCGCACCTCCCGCCCCCACCCCCGCAGCGCCTGCAAGCCCCGCCGCCGCGGCGCCAGCCCCTGCCGCCAGCAGCGAAGATCCAGCCGATGATCCCGGCGCAGTGACCTCCCCGATGGTCGGAACCGTCTACATGCAGGCCGAACCGGGGGCAGATCCCTTCATCTCCGTCGGGGCCAGCGTGGCCGAAGGGGACACCCTGCTGATCGTCGAGGCGATGAAAACGATGAACCATATTCCTGCGCCGCGCGCTGGCACGGTCAAGCGCATCATCGTCGAGGATGGTGCCGCAGTTGAGTTTGGTACACCGCTTGTGATCCTTGAATAAGGGGCGCGCGCAATGTTCGAAAAAATCCTGATTGCCAACCGCGGCGAGATCGCCCTGCGCGTGGTGCGTGCCGCCCGTGAAATGGGCATTGCGACGGTGGCTGTTCACTCCACGGCGGACAGCGATGCGATGCATGTGCGCATGGCCGACGAAAGTGTGTGCATCGGCCCGCCTGCCGGAACCCAGAGTTACCTCTCGGTGCCCGCGATCATTTCCGCCTGTGAGATTACCGGGGCCGAAGCCATCCACCCCGGCTATGGTTTCCTGAGTGAAAACGCAGACTTCGTCCAGATCGTAGAAGATCACGATCTGACATTCATCGGTCCAACCGCCGAACACATTCGCATCATGGGCGACAAGATCACCGCGAAGGACACGATGAAAAAGCTCGGCGTGCCGTGTGTGCCCGGGTCCGATGGCGGTGTGGCCACGCTGGAAGACGCCAAGCGTATCGGCGAGGAATTTGGCTACCCGGTGATCATCAAGGCAACCGCTGGTGGCGGCGGACGCGGCATGAAAGTGGCGCAAAGCGCTGCTGAAATGGAAAAAGCCTTCATGACGGCGCGCGCCGAGGGCAAGAGCAATTTCGGCAATGATGAAGTCTACATCGAGAAATACCTGACCACCCCGCGCCACATCGAAATCCAGGTCTTTGGTGATGGCAAGGGCCGCGCGGTGCATCTGGGCGAGCGCGACTGTTCGCTGCAGCGCCGCCACCAGAAGGTGTTTGAAGAGGCTCCCGGCCCTTCCATTTCGGCAAAAGAACGCGCCGCCATCGGCAAGGTTTGTGCGGATGCCGTCGCACGGATCAACTACACCGGCGCGGGCACCATCGAATTTCTTTATGAAAACGGCGAGTTTTATTTCATCGAGATGAACACCCGCCTGCAGGTGGAACACCCGGTGACTGAGGCGATTTTTGGCGTGGATCTCGTGCGCGAACAGATCCGCGTGGCCTCTGGCATGGAGATGTCTTTTCAGCAGGACGATCTGCAGATCAACGGCCACGCCATCGAAGTACGGATCAACGCCGAGAAACTGCCGAACTTCGCGCCCTGCCCCGGTCGGATCACACAATACCATGCGCCCGGCGGGTTAGGCGTTCGGATGGATTCCGCGCTCTATGACGGCTATTCGATTCCGCCCTATTACGACAGCCTGATCGGCAAACTGATCGTGCATGGGCGCGACCGGCCCGAAGCCCTGGCGCGGCTGCACCGGGCCCTGGGCGAGCTGATTGTCGATGGCGTTGACACCACGGTGCCGCTGTTCCACGCCCTGCTTGCGGAGGATGATGTGCTGTCGGGCAATTACAACATCCACTGGCTGGAGCATTGGTTGGAAACCAATCTCGGCGACGGCTGAGGCTTTGGCCTCATGCGACTGACCCCGGACATCTTGATGCAAGGCTATGCGACCGGGATTTTCCCTATGGCCGAACATCGAGACGACCCGGAGGTTTTCTGGGTGGATCCGCAGCGGCGCGGGATCATGCCCCTGGATGGGTTTCACGTGTCTCGATCCCTGCGCCGCGCGATGCGCAAGACCTCGTTTGAGGTGAGTATCAATCAGGACTTTGCGGGCGTGGTCGACGCCTGCGCGGATCGCGCGGACACCTGGATCAACACCGAAATACGACGCCTTTACATAGCCTTGCACCGAACGCGCCAAGCCCATTCGCTCGAAATCTGGGACGCGTCGCAATTGGTTGGTGGTGTCTATGGCGTGACCCTTGGGGCGGCATTTTTCGGCGAAAGCATGTTTTCGCGACGCAGCAATGCGTCTAAAATTGCCCTCGCCTGTCTGATCGACCGTTTGCTGGATGGCGGGTTCCGGCTGTTTGACACGCAGTTCCTAACCGAACATCTTGCATCTTTGGGCGGGATCGAGATTAGCCGGGCGGCGTATCACAAAGCGCTCAATGTTGCCTGCGATCTGCCAGCCGACTTTTCAGCGCCGCCTGTCAGGCCCCCTCAGGAGGTTGTGCAGCGCATCACCCAGAGATCGTAGCGCGCGTGGTCCATGGCGGACAGCGCGGGCGCAGAAGCCAACATCCAGCCGGAAAAGACCGTCTCGCCCCTTCCCGTATCCACAACTTGCAGACCGGCAAAGGCATCACCGGATGGGTTGCCGACGGGGTAGCGGCAGGAATTCAGGGTAATGCGCAGCTGATCGAATACGGCAGTCTGTCCGGATTTCATTTCGATATCATAGACTTGGCCACTGATCTTATCGAGACCGCGCAGGACAACACCATCCGCCTCGCTGACCTGCTGTGCCGATGCCGCGCTTGCGACAACCGCGATCGCAAGAGCGAGCCGCAGGATCATTCAGACGATCCGCTCACGAATTTCAGCAGCAGTGAGACCAGGCTGACAGCCCCTTGCGTATCGGTGATGGTGTCACCCGCCTCGAAAAAGAACGGTGACCCGCCTGGCACGATCTCCACGAAATTGCCACCCAAAAGTCCTTCGGATGAGATCACAATAGCACTGTCATCCGGGATTTCGATGCCCTGCAGCACCTCCACCGTCGTGTCGGCGCGGTAGGTTTCGGGGTTCAGGTCAACCGCCGCAACGGAGCCCACACGTACACCTGCGAGGCGCACATCCGTGCCGACGCTTACGCCTTCAAGGCTGCGAAAGCTGGCCTCCAACGGGTAGCTGGTGCCACCGCTGCCGAAGTCCGAGACCTGACCTGCATAAACGACAAAGGCGACAGCAGCAGCGAGCACACCCGCGCCAACGATGACTTCGGTAGTATTTTCAGACATTTGGCAGCTTACTCCGGCGACCAGGCCTCATAATCACTGCGCGGCGCAGGATCAGAGCGACGAATGGATCCCTTGGGGGCATAGGCAAGTGCGGTACCGGTCAGGTTTTCCTGATGCGGCTTTTCCCAAGACTTGTGTGACAGGGGCGCGTCGGTCGGGGCGGCATCCCAGGTATGGTGCAACCAGCCGTGCCAATCGGGATCGATCCGGCTGGCTTCCGCCTCGCCATTGTAGATCACCCAGCGGCGCGACTTATCTTTGTTTTCGTAGAAAACATTTCCCTGACTGTCCTCGCCGACCTTGACACCGTTGCGCCATGTCCAAAGCTGCGTGTTCAACGTCTGGCCATTCCACCACGTGACTGCGCGCAGAACAGATGTCAGAATTCCCATGAAATGCCTCCGGTCGCACTGTTGCTCCACATATGCCGGATTGCGTCGGAAACGTCCAGTTGGATGCGCGGCATATGGCGGTTTTCGCCCCGTTATTCCGGCAGCAAAGCGGTGACTTCGATTTCGATGCGGTCCTCGGGCGTAATCAACCCGCATTCGATCATTGTCGCCACAGGCGGGTTCTCTCCAAACGCCTCGCGCAGCATCGGCCAACACGCGGGAAATTCGGCACGGTCGGGCAGCATATAGGTCACCCGCGCGACATGGGCAAAATCAGTGCCCGCCTCGGCCAGCGCCTTGCCGATAATTTCGAGCGCAGAGCGGCATTGCTCGACCGCGGTGGTGCCGTGGCCGACCGTGCCCGCAACATGCACCCATCCACCCGCGACAACGGCCCGGCAATAGCCAAGTTTTGGTTCGAACTCTCCGCCGGAAGAAATGCGTTTTATCGCCATGACAACTCCTTTGAGTTTCTGTTTCACTATTGGGGCGGCCGACGCGGAGCGGCTTATGCGCACCGCCCTTACGGTGCGGGGTCTTATGCTCAAAGCCCGCCCTCAATCAAAAAGGCAGGCCCAAAGACCTGCCTAGATGATTTTCGATGCGTTTTGCGCTACCCGGCGCTTGCAGGCTCTTTTTCCGTATCCGCGTGGATCATCAAAGGAGAGGCTTCGGAGACAACCGCTTCTTCGTTCACGACAACCTCGGTCACGCTTTCCAGACCCGGCAGATCGAACATCGTATCGAGCAGGATGTCCTCCAGAATGGAGCGCAGCCCGCGGGCCCCGGTCTTCCGTTCAATCGCACGTTTGGCAATCGCCGACAGCGCGTCATCGGTGAAGGTTAATTGCGTGTCTTCAAGCTCAAACAGACGCTGGTACTGCTTGACCAATGCGTTCTTTGGCTGCGTCAGTATGGTCACCAGCGCATCCTCGTCGAGATCCTCCAGCGTCGCCAGAACCGGCAAACGACCCACAAATTCAGGGATAAGGCCAAACTTGAGCAGGTCTTCCGGCTCCAGATCAGTGAAAATCTCACCCACACCGCGTTCGTCATTGTCGCGCACATCCGCGCCGAAGCCCATGGCCGACCCTTTGCCACGTGAAGCGATGATCTTGTCGAGGCCAGCAAAGGCACCGCCACAGATGAAGAGGATGTTCGTCGTGTCCACCTGCAAGAATTCCTGCTGCGGATGCTTGCGCCCCCCTTGCGGCGGCACGCTTGCCACGGTGCCCTCCATCAGTTTCAGCAGCGCCTGTTGCACGCCTTCGCCTGACACGTCACGTGTGATGGACGGATTTTCCGATTTGCGCGTGATCTTGTCGACCTCATCGATATAGACGATGCCACGCTGCGCGCGTTCGACGTTGTATTCAGAGGATTGCAGGAGCTTGAGGATGATGTTCTCCACGTCCTCCCCCACATAGCCCGCTTCGGTCAACGTGGTGGCATCTGCCATGGTGAAGGGCACATCCAGAATCCGCGCCAGCGTCTGCGCCAGCAGCGTCTTGCCACAACCGGTCGGCCCGATCAGCAGGATGTTGGATTTGGCCAGTTCAATGTCGCCACCCTTCTGGGCGTGATTGAGGCGCTTGTAATGGTTGTGAACCGCGACAGACAGCACCCGTTTCGCCATGGCCTGACCAATCACATAATCGTCCAGCACGTCGCAGATGTCCTTGGGCGTCGGCACCCCATCGGTTGCCTTGAGCCCAGAGGCCTTGGTCTCCTCACGGATAATGTCCATGCAGAGCTCAACACATTCATCGCAAATGAAAACTGTCGGTCCGGCGATCAGCTTTCGTACCTCGTGCTGGCTCTTGCCACAAAAGCTGCAATACAGGGTGTTCTTGCTGTCGCCTGTCGAATTCGTCGCCATGTCAACCCTTTCAGGTCTTGCTAATCAACTAATACACCCCTCGGCAGGAGCGTTTCGATACTCTTTTGCCAGCTTAAGCCAGCGCTGACAGGTCCACAATCGCTAATTGGTAAACTGACTGTGCGTCCTGCGCGAGCTTTAGCTGTCTTCGTCCCCTTTGCCACGGCTCTCGACGATCTCGTCGATCAGGCCCCACTTCTTGGCCTCATCCGGCGACATGAAGTTGTCACGCTCCAACGCTTCTTCAACCTTTTTAAGGGTTTGACCGGTGTGCTTCACGTAAATCTCATTGAGGCGCGTCTTCAGCTTCTGCGTCTCCTGCGCGTGGATCATGATGTCGGTTGCCTGCCCCTGATAGCCGCCAGAGGGCTGGTGCACCATCACGCGGCTGTTCGGCAGAGAAAATCGCATACCGGCCTCACCTGCTGTCAAAAGCAGCGATCCCATGGACGCGGCCTGCCCGATGACCAGCGTGGAGACCTTCGGCTTGATGTATTGCATCGTGTCGTAGATCGACAGACCGGAGGTCACGACACCACCCGGGCTGTTGATGTACATGGAGATTTCCTTGCTCGGATTCTCCGCCTCCAGATGCAACAGCTGCGCCACGATCAGCGACGACATCCCATCGTGCACCGGACCAGAGAGGAAGATGATCCGCTCCTTCAACAGACGCGAAAAAATATCATAGGCGCGTTCGCCCCGGCTGGTCTGCTCAACAACCATTGGGACAAGGGTATTCATATAGGTATCGATGGGATCGTTCATGTGGGATGCCTGTTCATTGGTGTTCGCGCAGACCATACTCCGCGAACCGTTACGCAAAGCTTAGTATCGGCAATCGGGGGCTGCAAGGGGGGCCGTTTCAATCTTAGACATTCATGTTGAAGTGGCTGCCTGCCGCGTTAGATGCCCCCGATATGAATGCGCTTGAGATCTTTGTACCAACCCGCACGGCGGCGCGGGAACGGCTTGCACGGTTTCTGCCGGATGCGGGCCGCAACTATGCCGCGCGGCGCAACTATGACCTGGGTCCGGGGGCACACGCTGGTGTCTCCACCCTGTCGCCCTATCTGCGGTGCCGGCTGATCACTGAAGCAGAGGTGTTGGAGGCTGTTCTGGCGCGCCATTCCCTGACCGCTGCCGAAAAATTCGTGCAGGAAGTCTTTTGGCGCACCTATTGGAAGGGTTGGCTGGAGCTCAGGCCGGGGGTCTGGCAGCAGTATCAGCAGGCGTTACACCGGGATATCGACGACCTGCAAACGCAGGCCGGGTTGCGAGACCGTTGGGAAGCCGCCTGCACGGGCAAAACCGGGATCGATTGTTTCGACCATTGGGCGCAGGAACTGGCGCAAACGGGGTATCTGCACAACCACGCCCGCATGTGGTTTGCCTCGATCTGGGTGTTCACGCTGCAATTGCCCTGGACGCTGGGCGCGGATTTCTTTTTGCGGCATCTGTTGGATGGCGATCCCGCGTCCAACACGCTCAGCTGGCGCTGGGTGACGGGCCAACAGACCCTCGGCAAAACCTATCTGGCCCGCGCCAGCAACATCGAAAAATACACCGAAGGACGGTTCCGGCCGCAGGGCTTGGCAGATGCCGCCGACGCGATGTCGCCACCCCCGCTGCTCCCCATACGCGCCCTGCCCGCAGTGCAGTCACCGGACCCAAAACTTAAAACGGGGCTGCTGCTGCAGGATGACGATCTGAGCCCGGGGTTTCTCCTTGATCAGATCACCCCCAGCTGCACTGCCACCCTGTCGCTCCCCAATGGGATCAGCCCGCTGCTGCCCGCACCGCATGTGGCGGCCTTCCGCGATGCCGCGGCCGAGGATGCCTGCGCGCGGTGGTCCGGCAGGTTGGGCAGCCCCGCCGAAACGGTCAGATCGGTCGCCGATATTCTGGCCTGGGCACAGCGGCAAAACCTGCGCCAAATTGTCACCGCCTATGCGCCCGTCGGGCCGGTTGCCGAGACGCTGCAGCAACTGCAGGAACACCCCGACGCGCCGCCGCTTATCCCCTTGCGGCGCGCCTATGATGAAGCCGCCTGGCCCTTGGCAACAAAGGGTTTTTTCCCTTTCAAGAAGCATATCCCCGACCTGATCAGCCAGTTGATTTGATTTCTCGCGTGAGTTGCAGCTACACTGGTGTCGGGAGATCCCAATAAAACCAGTCTGATTAGTCATATCGGCGTTACATGCGTCGGGCACATCAGATTTATGAGGCGTGGCGCAATTAAGCGACCGCGCCATTTACAACGCCACCGACAGAGGAAGCACATGAACCGTAAAGATATCATCAATAACCCAAGCATCGGAAACAAAGCAGAAGCCTATGAGGCTTTTGACGATATCCCCACAAACCCGAATCTGAGCCGCACCATTGGTGACGTGATCAACAGCCGCTACGGACGCCGCGACATGCTCAAGGGCATGCTGGGTGTGACAGCGACGACCGCGCTCTTCGGGACCTCCGCCATGATCGCGCCAAAACAGGCAGTGGCAGGCGGACATGCAAAAGGCCGGTATAATTTTGATGAACTGACCTGGGGCAACGACGAAAAGCACCACATCGCCGAAGGCTATAACGCCGACATCCTGCTGCGCTGGGGCGACCCGATCACGGCTGACGCGCCGGAATTCGACGTGATGAACCAGACCGTGGACGCGCAGTTGAAACAGTTCGGCTACAACAACGACTACGTGGGCTTCACCGCACTGAACGACGAAGGCACCCGCGGCCTCTTGTGCGTGAACCACGAGTACACCAACGAAGAAGTCATGTTCCCCGGCCTTGGCCGTCAGGACCGTGACGGGTTCACCGGCATGACCAAGGAGTTGGTGGACATCGAGATGGCCGCCCATGGTGGCACCGTGGTGGAAATCGCCCAAGGAGACGATGGCAAATGGGCGCTGGTGCGCGACAGCCAGTACAACCGCCGGATCACGCCCCTGAACACCGAGATGACCATCGACGGCCCCGCCGCCGGGCATGACCGGATGAAGACCAACGCCGACCCCGACGGCATGACTGTGATCGGCACCGTGAACAACTGTGCGGGCGGCATGACGCCCTGGGGCACCTACCTGATGGCGGAGGAAAACTTTCACGGCTACTTCTGGACCGATGTGGTCGATGCTGAAGGCAAGCCCGACGTTTCCGGCCAGGCCGAAGCCACCAGTATGAAGCGCTACGGCGTGCCCGGTGGCTGGTACGCCTGGGGCAAATTCCACGATCGCTGGAACATCGACAAGGAACCAAATGAGCCCAACCGCTGGGGCTGGATTGTCGAGGTCGACCCGCGCGACCCGTTGGCTGCGCCGATCAAGCACACGGCACTGGGTCGCTTCCGCCACGAAGGGGCGGAAACCACCATCTCCTCCAGCGGCAAATTGGTGATCTACTCGGGCGACGACAACCGCTTTGACTACCAGTACAAATATGTCTCTGGTGGCACGGTCACGGATGAGAACAGCGTCTTTGGCAGCCCACTTATGTCCGATGGTATACTTTACGTAGCGCGCTTTGACGAGGATGGCACGGTGGCATGGTTGCCGCTGGTGCACGGTGAAGGACCGCTTACGGCGGAGAATGGCTTCAACAGTCAGGCCGACGTGATGATCGACACCCGCATCGCCGCCGATCTGCTGGGCGCCACCCCGATGGACCGCCCCGAGGATGCCAACCCAGGCCCGAACGGCACCGCCTACATCATGCTGACCAACAACACCAAGCGTCAGCCCGATCAGGTCAACGCCGCCAACCCGCGGCCTGAATCGTCCTTTGGTCACATCATCGAGATCAAGGAAGATGGCGGCGACCACGCGGCCACCAGCGGCACCTGGTCGATCCTGGTGAAATGCGGTGATCCGACCATCGAAGAGGTCGGCGCGCAATGGAACCCGGAAACCTCCGAGAACGGCTGGTTCGGTTCGCCAGATAACTGCGCCATCGACGCGGACGGTCGGTTGTGGATTTCGACCGATCAGGGCTCCAGCTGGGGCAAAACCGGCAAATCGGATGGGCTCTATGCGCTGGAAACCGAGGGCGACCTGCGCGGGCACTCCAAGCTCTTCTTCCGCTGCCCGGTCGGTGGTGAGCTCTGCGGTCCGTACTTCCACGACAGTGGCGAGACGCTGTTCCTCGCGGTTCAGCACCCCGGCACCGATGGGACCAAGGACTTCGCCGGGTTCGAACGCAACTCAACTTTTGAAGACCCGGCAACACGCTGGCCGGACTTTGATCCAGCGATGCCACCCCGGCCGTCGGTTGTGGTGGTCACCAAACAAGGTGGCGGCAAAATCGCCATCTAAGCTATTGTTAAAGCTATTTTAAAACCATCAGGCCCCGCATCCCCCCGCGGGGCCTTTTTCTATGCTTCAATCTGTCAGGTAATTCGTTGAAAATCGCGATCCACGTGAGAAATACCGTGCAAAATCTTGGTTATATTTAATTTTTATCCGGCAGAATGAATATTGCAGAGCTAGGCCTGTTGCGTAATTTCGGCAGTGGCCTCGATTTCAACCCGTGCGGCATCTTCCACCAGTTCTGAGACCACAACCATCGTCATGGCCGGGAAATGCCGGCCCAATACATCACGGTAGGCGGTACCCACCTCCGCCTGATGCGCCAGATATTCTTTCTTGTCGGTCACATACCACGTCAGCCGGGTGATATCCGCTGGCGTCCCACCCGCCGCTTCAACAACCGCACGGATGTTCTGCAAAGCCTGCCGCATCTGACCGATGAAGTCATGCGCCTCAAAAACCTGATCCGCTGTCCAGCCGATCTGCCCGCCGACATAGAGCGTCCCACCGCGTGTCAGAACGCCATTGGCATAGCCCTTTGCGGGCTTCCAGCCCTGCGGATGAATGATCTGATGAGACATGTGCTTTCCTCTCCCAAATTGCCCCGGATCAAACGCCGAGATACTGATCCGCAACCGCTGCGGTGATCTCTGACATTGCGCCCGACCAGACGTTGGTGCCCCGTTCCAGAATGACCGCCTTGTCAGCGACCCGGCGCAGGTCCGCGAGTGATTTATCCACGACCAGGATGGCCATGCCGGTTTCCGATTTCAGCCGATGCACCGCCGCCCAGATCTCCTGCCGGACCACCGGCGCCAGGCCTTCGGTCGCCTCGTCCAGCAACAGCAGGCGCGGGTTGGTCATCAGGGCGCGACCGATGGCCAGCATCTGCTGTTCACCGCCCGAAAGCGAGGCCGCCGACTGATCCTTGCGTTCCTGCAGGCGCGGAAAAAGGCGCGCAACGACGGCAAAATCCCAATGGCCGGGACGTGCTGCGGCAATCAGGTTTTCATGCACCGTCAGGTTGGGGAAACAGCGCCGCCCTTCGGGCACCAGCCCAAGCCCTGCGCGCGCCGCTTTATGGGGCGGTAGGTCGGCGATGTCCTGGCCGTCAAACGCAACGCGCCCACCGGAATGTTTCAGCAGGCGACAAATTACCTTGATGGTGGAGGATTTACCCATGCCATTGCGCCCCATGAGCGCGCAAACCTCCCCTTCCTCCAATGTCAGACTGACGCCAAAAAGCGCCTGACTGGGGCCGTAAAATGCCGCGATATTGTCCAGCGTGAGAAAGCTCATAACGCCTCCTCCTCGCCCAGATAGGCCTCGCGCACATCCCGGTTGGATTTGATCTGCTCTGCGGTTCCCGTTGCGATGACCTTGCCATAGACCAGCACGGAAATGCGGTCCGCCAGGGCAAAAACCGCGTCCATGTCATGCTCCACCAGCAGGATCGGCGCTTCGCGGCGCAAATCGTCGAGAAACGTGGTGAGCCCCTTGGACCCTTCAGCGCCAAGACCGGCCATCGGCTCATCCATCAAAAACACCCGTGGTTTCAGCGTCAGCGCTACCGCCACCTCGAGCAACCGGCGTTGACCATGGCTGAGCTCTGCCGTGCGCGTGCCCGCATGATCCGCCAGCCCAACCCGTTCCAGCGCCGCCATCGCCGCTGCGCGCAATTCAGGGTTTTTCATCACGGGGGAGAAGAACCGCCAGATGGTGCCACGCTGCCCCAGCGCGCCCAGCACCGCATTTTGCAGAACCGTGAATTCCATGGCGAGTGAGGATATCTGAAACGTTCGCCCCAGCCCGGCGCGCGAGCGCGCAACGGTCGTGAGCTTTGTCACGTTTTGCCCAGCAAACCAGACCTCCCCCGCGTCAGAGGGCAGACCGCCCGCGATCTGCTTGATCAGGGTCGATTTCCCGGCACCATTGGGCCCAATCAGCGCGTGGATTTCACCCGGGCGCAACGTCAGGGACACGTCATCGGTGGCCACCAGCGCGCCGAAGGATTTGGTCAACCCTCTGATGTCCAGCAGCGGCTCAGTCATGGGCAACCTCGCGGCCTGCCAGCGACCCGATCATGCCGCCGCGCGCGAAAAGCACCACCAACAGCAACAAGATGCCCAGATAGACGTGCCAGAAATCCGACAGCCCGCCCAGCACGTGTTCGAGCAGGATAAAGAGCGCGGCCCCCGCCACCGGGCCATAAAGCCGCCCGACGCCGCCGAGGATGACGAAAATCATGATCTCACCGGACATCTGCCAGCTGAACATTGTGGGGCTGACAAACCGGTTGAGATCGGCAAAGAGCGCGCCCGCCAGCGCCGTGATTGCGCCCGAGATGACAAAGGCCAGCAGGCGCAGCCGGTAAGGCGACAGACCAACGGTTTCGACACGCACCGCGTTTTGGCGCGCTGCCGACAGGGCAAGACCGAACGCGGAGGCCGCCAGACGCCCGGCGGCAAAGAGCGTTACGGCGAGGATCACAAAGGCAATGGCAAAGAACTGGACGGGATCCAGCGTATTGAGCCCCGGAAACCCGTTGCGCACATAGATGGACAGCCCGTCCTCCCCCCCATAAGCTGGCCAGCTGATCGCGAAGTAATAGAGCATCTGCCCAAAAGCGAGGGTGATCATGATGAAGTAGACCCCAGAGGTGCGTAGGGAGAGCGCCCCGATGGCCAGCGCCGCAAGCGCGCCCGCGATCACCGCCACCAGCCAGATTATTGGCATGGCGTTGGTGCCCTCAATGAGGAACGGCGCCTCCATCAGCGGCGTGTAGTTCTGTGCGTGATGCGCGAGAATGCCCATGGCGTAACCGCCGATGCCGAAAAATGCGGCGTGGCCGAGGCTGACAAGACCGCCCAGCCCCAGCGCAATATTGAGACCGACACCCGCCAGCGCCAGTATGGCCACTTTGGTCGCGAGCGTGATGATGAAGGGTTCATCCAGCATCCAGGCCGCGCCAGCGGTTAGCGGCAGCATCAGGAAAAGGGCGGTGTTGATCAGGCTCTCGCGGGTCATATCAGGCGGTTCCATAGAGGCCGGTGGGGCGGAACAGCAGCACACCCGCCATCAGAATGTAGATTGACATCGACGCCAGCGACGACCCCACGGCGGTGGCCGCAGAGGGCTCCATGAAAGTGGCGAAAAAGCCGGGCAGCAGCACGCCCCCCAAGGTATCCGTCAGACCCACGAGAAGGGCACCGACCAGCGCGCCCTTGATCGACCCGATCCCACCGATGACAATCACCACAAAGGCGAGGATCAGCACTGGCTCCCCCATGCCCACCTGCACCGACTGGATGGCACCAACCAGGGCCCCCGCGAGCCCGGCCAGCCCGGCCCCCAGCGCAAAGACAATGGTGTAGAGTTTGGAGATATCGACCCCAAGGGCCGCAATCATCTCGCGGTCACTCTCCCCCGCTCTGATCTGGATGCCAATGCGGGTTTTGGCGATGAGCTGAAAGAGACCAAAGGCGATCAGCAGCCCGATGGCGATGATCAGTAACCGGTAGGCGGGATACTGGATGCCACCGGGCAGCATGACCGGACCGGACAAGGCCGCCGGAATGTCCAGAAACAGCGGGAAGGAGCCGAAAACCCAGCGTGTGCCTTCGGAAAAGATCAGAATAAGCGCAAAGGTGGCCAGCACCTGATCGAGGTGATCGCGGTCGTAAAGACGCCGGATCACCACCAACTCAACCAGCGCGCCGGCAGCGGCGGCCGCGGCCAGACTGGCGATGATGGCCAGCAAAAACGATCCGGTCGCCCCCGCAACTGCTGCTGCCGCAAAGGCCCCTATCATGTAGAGCGATCCATGCGCCAGATTGATCAGCCCCATCACCCCGAAGATCAGCGTGAGACCCGCCGCCATCAAGAACAGCATCACGCCAAATTGCAGACCGTTCAGGACCTGTTCAATGAGCAGAATCGTGGACATGGGACAAAGGCTCCGGCGGCGCGGCGACTGGGCTGCGCATCAGGGGGGTGTTGCGGGAAGGATGCTGCCCCGAAAGCCTTTCCGGAGCAGCGGTCAGATCAGTATGTGCACTCGGATGCGTAGGCATCTGCGTGATCGGTCAGGCTGGCTGATATGATCTTGTTGGTGAAGACGTCCCCTTCCTTGATCACTTCACGCACATAGAAGTTCTGCACCGGGTGCTGGTTGGAGCCAAATTTGAAATCCCCGCGCACGGAATCGAATTCAGCCTCGGCAAGTGCTGCGCGGAAAGCATCCGTGTCGGAGACATCGGCCTTGGCCATCGCGCTCAAAAGCAGATTGGCGGTATCGAACCCCTGGCTGGCATAGAGCGACGGCAGGCGCCCGTATTCCGCCTGGAACGCTTCGACAAAGGCCTTGTTTGCCGCGTTATCCAGGTCCTTGTTCCACTGGCTGGTGTTCTTCACCCCCAGTGCCGCGTCGCCCACGGCCTGCAAGATCCCCTGATCAAAGCTGAAGGCGGGGCCCACGACCGGCAGGTCGACACCCGATCCAGCGTATTGTTTCAAAAAGGAAATCCCCATCCCGCCGGGCAGGAAGAAAAAGACACTATCGGCACCTGACGCGCGGATTTGCGCAATCTCGGCAGCATAATCGGTCTGGCCCAGCTTGGTGTAAATCTCACCTGCAAGCGCGCCATCGTACATGCGTTTGTAGCCGGTCAGCGCGTCCTGTCCCGCCGGATAATTCGGCGCAAGGATAAAGGAATTCTGATATCCCGCTTCCTTGGCATAGGCACCCGCAGCCTCGTGCAGATTGTCGTTCTGCCAGGCGACGTTGAAGTATAGCGGATGACAGCCCTTCCCGGCCAAGGCCGATGGGCCCGCATTTGGGGACAGGTAGAATTTACCCTGCGCCGTCGCTGCCGGAACCACCGCCATGGCCAGGTTGGACCAGATGATGCCGGTCATCACATCGACCTTTTCGGATTGGATCATCTTGTCCGCCAGTTGCACCGCAATCTCCGGCTTGCGCTGATCATCCTCGATCACGACCTCAAGATTGTCATTTCCGGCCATCTTGGCTGCCAGCATGAAGCCGTCCCGCACATCGATGCCAAGGCCCGCGCCGCCGCCCGATAGGGTGGTGATCATGCCGACCTTGACCTTGCCGCCGTGTCCATCTGCCAGCCCGGTGCTTGCCAAGGCGGCAAGCCCGGCGGCCAGAACCAATGATCGTAATTTCATCTCATATCTCCCATGTTGATAAAGGCGCTTTTGGCCTTTTGGTTTTTGCCGGGCATGACGCCCGGAAGGTGTGTCATCAAGTTACCTTGTTGCGTGTCTTGTACTTTGGATCATCCCAAAGCTTTTCGTCCATCACTTTGGCAATCCGATCAACGGCGGTGCTGACGTCTGCCGCATCCAGATAGAGCGGTGTAAAGCCAAAGCGCATGATATCGGGGGCCCGGAAATCTCCGATGACGTCCAAGTGGATCAACGCCTGCATCGCGGCATAGCCCTGCGCGAAACGGAACGACACCTGACTGCCGCGCGCCTCTGGATCGCGTGGACTGGCCAGCGTGAGCGCAGGCGCTCGCGCCTCGACCTCTGCGATGAACTGTTCCTGCAAGGCAATCGAGGCGGCGCGCAGATCGTGCATGTCGACGTCTTCCCAGAGGCGCATCGCGGCCTCCAGCGCCGTCATCTGCATCACCGGCGGGGTGCCAACGCGCATTCGCTCGATCCCTGCCCCGGGCTTGTAGTTCAAGACAAAGTCAAAGGGGGCCTGATGACCCAGCCAGCCACTCAGCGCAGGCTCAATCCGATCCGCCAAATCCGGCCGCACGTAGATGAAGGCCGGCGCACCCGGCCCGCCGTTGAGGTATTTGTAGGTGCATCCCACGGCCATCTCCGCCTGCGAAGCGGCCAGATCGACCGGAATCGCCCCCGCCGAGTGTGCCAGATCCCACAGCATCACCGCGCCCTTGTCATGGGCGGATTGTGTGATGGCGTTCATATCGTGCATACGTCCGGTCCGGTAATCGACCTGTGTCAGCATCACCACCGCCACCTCATCGGTGATCGCGCCCGCGACCTCCTCCGGCGCAACCGTCCGCAGCACATAGCCCTGACCCAGCGTATTGATCAGCCCTTCGACCATATATAGGTCGGTGGGAAAGTTGCCGGTATCCGACAGGATCACCTTGCGCCCCGGGTTCAGTTTCAGGCCTGCGGCCACCGCCTGATAGACCTTGATCGACAGGGTATCGCCCATCACCACGGACTGTGGTGGCGCACCGATCAAACGGCCCACCATGTCGCCAACGCGCGAGGGCTGTTCCATCCAGCCCGCCGCATTCCACCCCTTGATCAGCAAGTGACCCCATTCCGTTTCCAGCATCTGCGAGAGATGATCCGGCATCATTTTCGGCATCGGACCCAGCGAATTGCCATCCAGATAGATCATGCCCTCCGGCAGGGCAAAGGCCTCTTTTCGCAGTATATTTGCCACCTACAGGGCCCCTCTCACGTGCCAAAGCTCCGGAAACAGTTCAACTTCCAGCATTTTGCGCAGATAGCCAACACCTGACGTGCCGCCCGTGCCGCGTTTGAAGCCAATGATCCGCTCCACCGTGGTGACATGATTGAAACGCCAGCGCCGGAAGTAGTCTTCCAGATCGACCATCTTTTCGGCCAACTCGTAAATCTCCCAATGCGTCTCGGGGTGCTCATAC
Source organism: uncultured Roseobacter sp. (assembly GCF_947499265.1). Taxonomy (GTDB): domain Bacteria; phylum Pseudomonadota; class Alphaproteobacteria; order Rhodobacterales; family Rhodobacteraceae; genus Roseobacter. Next base: position 341,267 of record NZ_CANMNK010000003.1, read on the forward strand.
ACCTGTTGCCACAGGTTTTGGATGCGGTCCTGCGGCTGCCATGCGGTCTGCCCGACCGGGCCTGCCAGATCCGGCACCTGCATGCGATGGCCCAGTAGATCAAGCGCCACCTGATAGAGCGAGGGCTGCGCCAGTTCCGCCTCCAACGCCGCCGTGGCTGCCGGCTTATGGGCGTGAAGCTGCATCAGTTTCGCATTGCGATTGCCGAGGATAAATTCGATCAGCCGGTATTGATGCGACTGAAACCCGGAGGAATTGCCCAGGCTGGGCCGAAACGCGGTGTACTCGCTTGGCGTCATCGTGCGCAAAACATCCCAGGCCCCGTTGAGCTGTTCAAAAATCCGCGCCACCCGCGACAACATCTTGAACGCCGGTCGCAGATTGCCGGACCGGATGGAGACCCGCGCCGCGTTCAATTCGTGAATTGCCAGCCGCATCCAGAGCTCAGACGTCTGGTGCTGCACAATAAACAACATCTCATCATGCGCCTCGGACAGCGGGTGCTGCGCATCCAAAATCGGATCGAGGCGCAGGTAGTCGCCATAGGACATGTCGCTGGCGAAATCCATCTTTGCCCCGTCGGATGGGTTGTCGGTCATTGCGGACCTCTCAGGGCAAAACGCTGGATTTTCCCAGTCGCGGTTTTGGGCAGCGCATCGATAAACTGAATGTCACGCGGGTATTTATAGGGCGCAATTTTTGCTTTCACGTGATCCTGCAATTCACTGATAAGGTTGTCACTCTCAGTTTTTTCCATGTTCAAAACCACATACGCCTGGACGATATGGCCCCGCGTGTCGTCCGGCAGGCCGACGACGGCGCATTCGGCCACGGCAGGATGCGACAGCAGTGCGGCCTCAACCTCCGGACCGGCAATATTATAGCCTGACGATATGATCATATCGTCGTTGCGCGCTGCAAAATGCAGATAGCCATCCTCGTCCATCGCAAAGCTGTCACCGGTGATGTTCCAGCCATCTTTGACATAGGCCGCCTGCCGGTCATCGGCGAGATACCGACACCCGGTGGGACCGCGCACCGCCAGCCGACCAACCGTGCCGCGGGGAACCTCCCTGCCCTCCATGTCGATGATTTTAGCCTCATATCCGCGCACGGGCTTGCCGGTACAGGCGGCCTTGTGATCATCGAAACGATTGGAAATGAAGATATGCAGCAACTCGGTGGCACCAATCCCATCCAGCATCGGCTTGCCCGTCTTTTCCTGCCAGTCATGATAGACCGGCGCAGGCAGGGTTTCACCCGCTGAGACTGCCGCGCGCAAACTGCTGAGATCAGCGCCCTCCGCCATCGCCGCGAGCATGGCGCGGTAAGCGGTGGGGGCCGTGAAACAGACCGTTGCGCGATATTTTTCAATGATTTCAATCATATTCGGAGGCGATGCGGTCTCCAGAAGTGTCGCTGCCGCACCAAAGCGCAGCGGGAATATCGCCAAACCGCCCAGCCCGAAGGTAAAGGCCAGCGGCGGCGAGCCGACAAAGACATCTTCAGGCACCACTCCCAGCACCTCGCGCGCGTAACCATCGGCGATGATCAGCAGATCCCGGTGAAAATGCATGGTGGCCTTGGGATCACCAGTCGTCCCTGAGGTAAACCCCAGCAAGGCCACGTCATCCTGCGCGGTGGGAACGGCCTCGAACTGCACGGGCTTCTCCAACGCGAGCCGGTCAAGCTCCGCATCATGGTTGGAGGTCCCGTCAAACCCCACCACCGATTTCAGAAACCCGCTCGCCTTGGCGCAGGCGGTCATTTCATCCATCAGACGGGTGTCGCACAGCGCATGGCTGATCTCGGCCTTGTCAACAATGGCCGAAAGCTCACCCGCGCGCAGCATCGGCATCGTGTTCACCACAACCGCGCCCGCTTTGGTAGCCGCCAGCCAACAGGCCACCATGGCCGGGTTATTGGCGGAGCGGATGAGGACGCGGTTGCCGGGCTTCAACCCGAGATTATCGACCAGCGCATGGGCCAGCCGATTGGTCCAATCGCTCAATTCCTTATAGGTCCGCCTGCGCCCGTTTCCGATCAGCGCGGTGTTGTCACCAAATCCGCGCTCAACCATCGCATCGGTGAGCTCAACGGCGGCGTTGAGCTGGTCGGGATAGTCGAATCCGTCCAACAAGAGATCAGGCCAGGTGTTCTCAGGTGGGAGATTATCACGGGCGAATGTGTCGCTATGGGCGGAAGGCCTCAGCATCAGGACCCCACCTCCGCCACCAGCGGGTTGCTTAGGTCTGGTGGCAACATCAAGGCTCTGATCGGGGACAGCGCCAGCAAAGCCCCTGCGGGATTTAATGAAACGCGGGCTGCGCGCCGTTCCATTCTGTCGCAAACCGAACAGATACCGGAGGTGCCCATCCATCGGAACGACGAGCGGCCCCGGCCTGGGACTGCACGTTCGAAAACCCGAAATATCCGTTGCGCCACGAAGGTTGCCCCTACCATATCTCCGGCGCAGATCGACGCCGCCCTGCCTGAAAGGTTAGGGCGAGTCGCAATTTGCTTCAAGGAAAAATATTTTATGCCTAAAATATATTTCTCAGTGGGACGTTCTGGTGGATCTTCCGCCTAACGGATGCGCAATCCGCTGTCGCGCGCGAAGACCATCGCCCGTCTCGGCTCAAATCCAATGTCGACGGTATCGCCTGCAGAAGCCCGATCATCGCCCCGTTCCTCCGCGATGATGCGCTCGCCGGTGCTGGCCACGAGGTGCAGGTAGGAAACCCCGCCCAGCGCTTCGGAGAGCTCCGCATTCAAATCGCCTTTGGTCATATCCACCTCGATGTGCTCGGGGCGAATTCCCAGGGTCACCTCGGTCCCGGCAGCGGGCAAATTCGCCGTGACCGCCACCGTGCGGCCCAGCGCGGGGACATCGACGCCCCCTTCCGCCACCACGCCATCCAGGAAATTCATCGCCGGGGATCCGATGAACCCGGCAACGAATTTGTTATCGGGATTGCGGTAGAGCTCAAGCGGTGCGCCCACCTGCTCAATCCGGCCCGCACGCAGCACCACGATCTTGTCCGCGAGCGTCATCGCCTCGACCTGATCGTGGGTCACGTAGATCATGGTCGCGCCGATGTCCTTATGCAGACGGGCGATCTCCACCCGCATCTCGACCCGCAGTTCCGCGTCGAGGTTGGAGAGCGGCTCATCGAAGAGAAACACCTCCGGCCCGCGCACAATGGCGCGGCCAATGGCCACCCGCTGCCGCTGCCCGCCGGAGAGCGCCTTGGGCTTGCGGGCGAGATACTCGTCGAGCTTCAGAATATCGGAGGCGCCCTTCACCTTCTGCTGAATCTCGGCCTTGGGCACCCCGTTCATCCGCAGACCGAAGCCCATGTTTTCCTCGACCGTCATATGCGGGTACAAAGCGTAGGTCTGGAACACCATGGCCACGCCCCGCTCGGACGGATCCATCTTGGTGACGTCGCGCGGGCCGATGTGGATCTGGCCGTCGCTGGTTTCCTCCAGCCCCGCGATCATCCGCAAGAGCGTGGATTTCCCGCACCCGGATGGCCCCACGAACACGCAAAACTCCCCGTCCTCGACCTGAAGATCGACCCCATGGATCACTTGCACGTCGCCATAGCGTTTGATCGCGTTGTTCAGCGTTACACCTGTCATTGGTTTATGTCCCTGTGTGTTGAAGGTGGGAATCCGGGAAGCGCCAGGCCTGTGCCTCATAGGCAATGGCCTCAGCTGTCCGCGCAAGACGCGGTGCCCAGGTTTCGAGTTGCGTTAGGTTGGTGGTTTCAAGTGAGCCGGTGATGGACATCGCGCCCAAAACACGACCGCGGTCGGTCAGGATCGGATGCGCGATGCAGATGATGCCTGGCTCATGTTCTTCACGGTCAAAGGCGTATCCGCGGTCTTTGATGGCTTCAAGCTCTGCGCAGAGCGCCTCTGGCGTGGTATAGGTGTGGTCGGTGAACCGGTGAAAAGACTGCTGTTTGATCACCCGCTGCAAATCGCTTTGTGGCATGAAGGCGAGCATGGCCTTGCCCACGCCGGTGCAATAGGCGGGGCCGACTTTGCCGGCATCGCTGTACATCTCGATGGGCTGGGCAGCATTTCGCTTATCGACATAGAGCACCTGCGCATTGTCGAGCTGCGCCAGATGCACAGTGTGCCCTGTCTCGGCGCTCAGACGGTCCAGATGCGGGCGCGCAATGGGGGCCAGCGAGCTTTGTGTCCAGGCGGCATGGGCCAGACGCACCAGCCGCACCCCAAGACTATAGGTCTGACGATCCGGATCATATGCCAGCATGCCCTGGCTGGTGAGGGTCTGCAGGAACCGATAGAGCGTGGCCTTGGGAAAATCGCTGGCTTCGAGCAAGGTCGCAAAGCGCACAGGCCGCCCGTAGGCTGCCACCTGATCCAGCACATCCAAAGCTTTGCCAACGGTTCCGTCGCCGGACATAACCGGTATCCTCCCAACTCAATCACAGCCTCGCTTTTCGGAAATACTCTTAAGCATCAGATGCTTAAGCTCAAAACCGCCTCCCGGAGCGCTGTGCGTGCTCTGCAGTTTCCCAAAGAACACTGTTGACAGTCTATGCAGATTGCAGTGTAGTTTTCAATATATAAAACTAGGTTTCAAATAATGGAACCTCAAAACAGTTTTCATATCTGAACACGCATCTTAGGGAGGACACCATGCGTTTCACCACCAAATCAATGCTCATGGCATTGGCGGGATCGACCATGCTTGCAGGCGCGGCTCACGCCGAGCTGACGGGCGATCTGAAGATTTTCCTCGACACCTCGAACCCTGCCCCCCGGGCGACCATGGAAGCGATGATCGCAGACTTCCAGGAGCTGCACCCCGACCTGAGCATCGAAACCACCATCATCGACCGGGACGCGTATAAGACGCAGATCCGCAACTTCCTGACGGCGGATTCGCCCGATGTTGCGACATGGTACGCGGCCAACCGGATGACGCCTTTTGTGAACGCCGGGTTGTTCGAAGACGTCTCGGACCTCTGGGAGGAGCCCGAGATCGCTGAGGCCCTCGCCTCCACCAAGGGCGCGATGACCATCGACGGCAAGCAGTGGGGTGTGGCTTACACCTACTACCAATGGGGTGTTTACTACCGCAAAGACATCTATGAAGAGCTGGGTCTGAACGAACCTGCGAACTTCGGCGAGATGAAGTCCAACTGTCAGGCGGTCCTTGATTCAGGTCGCAAGTGCTACACGATCGGCACCAAGTTCCTCTGGACCGCAGGCGGCTGGTTTGACTACCTCAACATGCGGACGCATGGCTTTGATTTCCATATGGAATTGGCGCAAGGCAAGGTCAAATGGACCGATGATCGCGTCAAGCAGACCTTCGCCAACTGGCGCGAGCTGATAGACATGGGCGCCTTCATCGACAACCACCAGAACTACAGCTGGCAGGAATCGCTGCCCTTCATCGTGAATGGTGAGGCTGCGGCCATCCTGAAGGGCAACTTCGCCGTAGCCCCGCTGCGCGAAGCCGGTCTGGATGACAGCAAGCTGGACTTTTACCAGTTCCCTGAAATCACACCCGGGATCGCTCTGGCAGAAGACGCGCCGACGGATACCTTCCACATCCCGGCCAACGCATCCAACAAGGAAGCGGCCCGCGAGTTCCTGCGCTACGTAGTTTCGGCCAATGTCCAGACCGAGATCAACAACGGCTCGAACCTCGGACAGCTGCCGGTGAATGCGCAATCCGCAGTGGATGACGACAAGTTCCTCAACGAGGGCTTTGCCATGTTGTCGGAAAACTCTCCGGGGGGCGTGGCGCAGTTCTTTGACCGCGATTTCCCGGCGGAAATGGCCAACGAAGCCATGCAGGGCCTGCAGGAATTCATGGTCTTCCCCGACAACCTCGACGACATCCTAAACCGTCTGGATAAGGTTCAGGAGCGCGTCTACAAGTAACGACCAACTGGCCGGGCGGCTCCCAAACGCCCGGCCAGTTTCCGACCCATTCGAGAGTATGGCCCGCGCCCTATTGCCGAATGCGCCGCGACACCGACCGCATGCCCTGTACGATCATGGCCGCATGCCCTGCCTGACTGAGGAGACCCGTCGATGACAGCACTGGACCCCACAAACACGCCCGCGCCATCGCAGCGGAGTTGGTACAAACGCAACGAGATTGCCGTCACCCCCTGGCTGTTTCTCGCGCCCGCGATCCTGTTCTTTGCCTTTTATGTGATCTGGCCGATCTACCAGTCGATCGCGATTTCCTTTTACGACTGGGACGGCTTGGGCGACGCAACATTTGTCGGCATGGCAAACTACGCCGAACTGATGGAGGACAGCGCCTTCGAAGTGTCGCTCTGGAACAACCTCAAATGGCTGCTGCTCTACCTGCTGGCCATTCCCGGCGGACTTTTCATCGCGCTGTTCCTGAACCAGACGGTGACGGGCATCCGCATCTACAAATCCCTCTTCTTCTTCCCCTTCGTGCTCAGCCAGGTGGTTGTGGGCCTGGTGTTCTCCTGGTTCTACCTGCCCAACGAGGGGCTGCTGAACGGGGTCCTGGGGCTGGTGGGGCTGGGGCCGGTCAACGTGCTGGGCGATCCGACTCTGGCGACCTACGGCATCATCGCGGCTGGCCTCTGGCCGCAAACGGCTTATTGCATGATCCTCTATCTCACCGGCCTCAACGCCGTTGACCCCGAGCAGATCGAAGCGGGCCGCCTTGATGGGGCCAAGGGCTGGCGGATGCTCTGGTTCATCATCATCCCACAGCTGAAACCTGCGACCTTCATCGCCTTCGTGGTGACGATCATTGGCGCCCTGCGGAGCTTTGACCTGATCTCGATCATGACCAATGGCGGCCCCTTCGGGCAGACCCGCGTGCTGAGCTTCTACATGTTCGAAAAGGCGCTCAGCGAATACGGCTTCCGCATGGGGTATGGCGCGGCCATCGCCGTGATCCTCTTCCTGATCATGCTGATCTTCATCGCCTACTTCCTGTGGTCCATGTGGCGCGAGGAGAAAGGCCGATGAGCTTTCGCAGACGTGTTGACATGATCTGCGGCGACCTGCCCGGGGCGGAGAAATCCGACCCCTGGGGCGGCGGCCACGACGCCTGGAAAGTGGGCGGCAAGATGTTCGCCTGTATCGGATCATCGGCACCGGGGATTTCCGTGAAAACCCCGGACATCGAAACCGCAACAATGCTGATCGAGGCCGGTGTGGGCAACAAGGCGCCCTATTTCCACCGCAGCTGGATCAACCTGCCGGAAAAAACAGAAGATGGCGAATTGCGCCATAGGCTCTGCACATCCTACGACATTGTGCGCGCCAGTCTGACCAAAAAAGCGCAAGCAGCGCTGCCCGCCCGCGAGGAGGCCTGAGATGTTCCCGACACCGATTGAGAAAACCCCCCGTTCCTGGCAGCTGACCTATCAGTCGCTCTTGCCGATTGCCCTGATCATGTGGCTCCTGCCGCTGATTGCCGTGGCCGTGTTTTCAGTCAAACCGGCGGTGGATTTCACCCAGGGCAACTACTGGGGCCTGCCCTCGTCGTTCGAGATGTTCAACAACTACGGTCAGGTATTCTTCAACTCCGACATGCCGCGTTACATGCTGAATTCGGTGCTGATCACGGTGCCCACGGTCATTGGCGCGGTGGCTCTGTCCTGCCTCGCCGGGTTTGCCCTTGGCGTCTACAAGTTCAAATCCAACATCTGGATCTTCTTCATGTTCGTGGCGGGCAACTTCGTGCCCTTCCAGATCCTGATGGTGCCGGTGCGCGACCTGACGCTCGACATGGGGCTCTACAACACCAAGACCGGCTTGGTCCTCTTTCACGTGGCCTTCCAGACCGGATTCTGCACGCTCTTCATGCGCAACTTCATCCGCGCCCTGCCCTATGAATTGATCGAAGCTGCCCGTGTCGAAGGCATCGCGGAGTGGAAGATTTTCTGGTATGTGGTGATCCCGCTGATGAAACCCGCGATTGCGGCGCTCTCGGTGCTGATCTTCACCTTCATCTGGAACGATTACTTCTGGGCGGTGGTGCTGACGCAGGGCCCTGAAAGCCAGCCGGTCACAGCGGGGATCACCAGCTTCAACGCGCAGTTCCGCGCCGCCTATCATCTGATGAGCGCGGGCTCCATCGTCGCCGCCCTGCCGCCGGTGCTGATGTTCTTCCTGATGCAACGGCACTTTATCGCCGGTCTCACCCTCGGAGCCGTAAAGTGACACAATGCTGGCGGCTGGACGACGAGCGTCAGACACTGGCGCTCGCCTCTTCCGGTGGGCGCTGCCCACAGGTTGTTTATTGGGGCGCACCGCTGCCCGCGGGAGAAGACCTGACGGCGATCACCCGCATCAGCACGCTTGATGTTACGGGTGGCATGCTGGATGAAAATCCTGATCTGTCACTCTGTCCGGAGGCCTCTCGCACCTTTCCCGGCCAGCCCGGGCTGATCGTCCGCGATCAGGACGGCACACCGCTCTTGCCGAAATTCCATCTCGATGGTGTCGAAGTGCGCCCTGACGGGCTGACAGTGATCTGCAAGGATCAGGGGAACCGTCTAACTTATACTGCGGACTTTGCGCTTGATCCCGAGACCCACGTCATCGCGATGACGGCGGCACTCTCGGCAGATCGCCCGCTGCATCTGCACTGGCTGGCGGCCCCGGTGCTGCCTGCGCCGCAGCATGCCAATGACATGATCGATTTTGCCGGGCGCTGGTGTGGTGAGTTCCAGATGAACCGCACCGCCTGGTCGCCCGGCATCCGCTACCGCGAAAACCGCACGGGCCGCACCGGGCACGAACACTTCCCCGGCCTGATCGTCCCGTGCCAGGCAGCCACCAACACCAGCGGCGAGGCCTTTGCCTTTCACTATGGCTGGTCTGGTGGTCACCGCATGATCGCCGAAGAACTACCCGACGGGCGCCGCCAGATCCAGTTCGGCCATGCGGCGCGCATGGAAACTTCCCCCTCGACGGAATTCCGCACCGCACCGCTCTATGCGGTCTATTCGTCGGATGGCTTGAACGGCTGCGCGGTGTCTTTTCAGCGGCATCTGCGCGACCGGGTGGTCACCTGGACCAAACCGGGACGCCCGCGCCCGGTGCATTACAATTGCTGGGAAGCGGTCTATTTCGCCCATGACCTGCCCGTGCTGAAAGACATCGCCACCCGCGCTGCCAAGCTTGGCGCGGAGCGTTTCGTGCTGGATGATGGCTGGTTCGGGCAACGCGACGATGACACCTCTTCCCTGTCCGATTGGGAAGTGGATCCGCGCAAATACCCTGATGGTCTCGGCCCGCTCATCGACTATGTGCATGGGCAGGGCATGAGCTTTGGCATCTGGTTCGAGCCGGAGATGATCAACCCCAATTCAAATATTCACCGCGCCCATCCCGATTGGGCGCTGGGGTCGGAGGATCAGGTGCTGGGCCGCCAGCAAAAGGCGCTGAATATGGCGCTGCCGGAAGTGCGTGATTTCCTCTACGAGCGGATTTCCAAGCTGCTGTCCACCCACCCCATCGACTACATCAAATGGGACCACAACCGCGTGCTGCCGATGCCGGATGCCGCGCAAACCCGCGGGTCTTATGCGCTGATCGACCGGTTGCGCGCGGATTTCCCGGATGTAGAGATTGAAAGCTGTGCCTCGGGTGGCGGACGCATTGATTTCGGCATCCTCAGTCGGACACAGCGGGTGTGGCTGTCAGACAGCAATGACGCGCTGGAGCGGCTGAAAATGCAGCATAATGCGTCGATCTTCATGCCCTCTGCCGTGACCGGCAGCCATGTGGGTCCGCGCAAATGCCACACCTCCGGTCGCGTGCTGGACATCGAATTCCGCGCATGGGTCGCGGCGCAGCGGCATATGGGGTTTGAGATGGACCCGCGCGAACTGACCGATCACGAGGCACGCGTGCTGGCGGATGTCACCGCCTGGTGGAAGGACAACCGCGACTGGATGTATACAGCGGATATTCTGCGGCTGGACGCTTCTGACCCTTCGGTTATCGCCGAACAGCAGCAGGCACGGGACGGCAGCCGCTTTGTGGTCTTTTCCGGCAAATCGGGCACCTCACCGCAGATTGCACCGCGCCCGCTGCGGCTGACGCGCCTGGAACCGGACGCGCAGTATGAAATCAGCCTGCGCAACCGCGCCTCCGCCACCGTGCTGTCGCGCGGCAATCTGGCGCTCAAAGAAGGCCCGCTGACGCTGACGGGGGCCGCGCTCATGCACAACGGGGTGACCCTGCCATGGAGCTTCCCCGAGAGCATGTGGGTGCTGGAGGGCAAGCGGCTGTGACACAGATCAACGGAACGCCATTTCGCTTGAATATCATCGACCTTCGGGGCACATCGCTGCCATCACCTGCACCATCCTGCCTTCGGGCAATAACCGGGACAGTATCATGACAAAGACCGCAAGTTTTCACGATCTCGACGGTGCCTCGATCTATATCACAGGGGGCGGATCGGGCATTGGGGCGGATCTCACCGATGGCTTCCTAGCCCAGGGCGCCAACGTCGCTTTCATCGGTCGCTCCGATGCCAGCGCCTTCGTGGCCGAAATGACCGAAAAACACGGACGCGCACCACTGTTTTTCCAGGGCGACATCACCGATACGGACGGTCTGCGCAAAACGATCGCTGCGGCGGAAGAGGCCCACGGCCCCATTGACACGCTGGTCTCCAACGCCGCCAATGACCGCCGGCACAACTGGCTGGAGCTGACGCCGGAGGATTGGGATTTTCTGTTGTCGGTCAACCTCAAGGCCTATTTCTTTGCCGCACAAGCGGTGGCGCCTGCCATGATCAAACGGGGCTCCGGCGCGATCATCAACTTCAGCTCGATCAGCTATATGATGGGCAACGCGGGCTACCCCGCCTACACCAGCGCCAACGGCGGCATCACCGCCATGACCCGCAGCCTGGCGCGTGAATTGGGCCCCGATGGCATCCGTGTGAACGCGCTAGCACCGGGCTGGGTTCTGACGGAAAAGCAATTGGACAAATGGGCGACACCGGATGCATTGGCGGCCCATCTGGAACGCCAGTGCCTCAAGACCCACCTTGAACCGCAGGACATTGTCGATGCGGTGCTGTTTCTGGCCTCGAACACCAGCAAGATGATGACCGGGCAGTGTATGGTTGTGGACGGCGGCGTGGTCACCACAGGATGAGCGCATGAGCCAGACCATAGCACCTGACTGGATCGCGGTGGATTGGGGCACAACCAATCTGCGCGCCTTTGCGATGCAGGGGGGGGCGGTGCTGGCGCGGGCGCAATCCGACGACGGCATGGGCCGGTTGCAGACGGAAGAGTTTGAACCTGCGCTCCTGCGGCTCATCGGCGATTGGCTGACCGGCGGCCCCGTGCCGGTGATCGCCTGCGGCATGGTCGGATCGCGCCAGGGCTGGGTCGAGGCGCCCTACCGCTCGGTGCCCTGCACCCCCCTGGCCGAAACCCTGACCACGGCCCCCACCACCCAAGGGTTGAAAGTGCGCGTTGTCTCTGGCCTGTCCCAGGCCAGCCCCGCGGATGTCATGCGCGGCGAGGAAACGCAGATAGCCGGGTTCCTGCATCTCAACCCGGGCTGGGACGGCGTGCTCTGCCTGCCCGGCACACATACGAAATGGGTGCACCTGAGTGCCGGTGAAGTTGTCAGCTTTCAAACCTTCATGTCGGGTGAGCTCTTTGCGCTGATCAGCGACGGATCGGTTCTGCGCCATTCCCTGGCTGAGGACGGGTGGGAGAACGCCGCCTTTGATGCGGCAGTCAGCGATGCCATGGCCAAGCCCGAACGCTTTGCCGCCCGGCTCTTTGGGTTGCGCGCAGATCACCTGTTGCATCAGACCCCTGCGGCCAGCACCCGCGCGGCGCTGTCGGGGTTTCTCATTGGTGCAGAACTCGCCGCTGCCCGCCCCTATTGGCTGGGTCAGAACGTTGCCATATTGGGCACGGGCGATCAGGCCCGCGCCTACCAATCGGCCCTGCGCCCCCAAGGCGTTGAGGCAATGCTTGTCGATACGGAACGAACAACCCTTGCCGGGCTGACCGCCGCTTATAGAAACGCAAAGGCTCTCACATGACACTGCCCCTGATCGCCATTCTGCGTGGCATTACTCCGCCCGAGGCCCCCACCATCGCCGAGGCGCTGCTGGACGCGGGCATCACCCAGATCGAAGTGCCACTAAACTCACCCGATCCGCTGGAAAGCATCGGCAGCCTGGCGCGCGCATTCGGCGACCGGGCCCTGATCGGTGCCGGTACCGTTTTGACGGTGGCGGAGGTGGATGCCGTCGCCAACGCGGGGGGCAAGCTGATTGTATCGCCCAACTGCGATGTCGCGGTGATCCGCGCGACCAAGGCTCTTGGCATGCAAAGCTGGCCCGGCGTCTTCACCCCCACCGAAGCTTTCGCGGCCCTGCACGCAGGTGCTGACGGACTGAAACTCTTTCCGGGCGCGATGGCGGGCACCGCTGGTCTTGCGGCGATGCGCCCGATCCTGCCCAAGGGCACGCTGGTCTTTGCCGTCGGCGGCGCAGGTCCGGAGAATTTTGACGAATGGATTGCCGCCAGTGCGGATGGCTTCGGGTTGGGATCGGCCATCTACAAACCGGGACTGACCGCGCAGGATGTGGCTGACCGAGCCCGGAAAATCGTTGAGGCCTATAAACAGGCCACCGCGTGACGTTTTCGGTCCATGATGCCCGGCGCTGCCAGCTGGGCGAAGGGCCGCTGTGGCATCCGCTGCGCCAGCAGCTTTTCTGGTTTGATATTATCGGTCAGAAACTCCTGAGCCAGTCAGGCGCAGACCCGTTGGAATGGCCATTCGACGAAACGGTTTCCGCTGCCGGTTGGATCGATGCCGATACCCTGCTGATCGCCTCGGCCACCGGGCTGTGGCGGTTTGACCTGATCACCGCTGAAAAGACCCGCATCGTTCCGTTGGAGCAAGGCAATTCCGTCACACGCTCCAACGACGGGCGCGCAGATCCCTGGGGCGGGTTCTGGATTGGCACCATGGGCAAGAATGCCGAAGTCGGGGCTGGCGCAATCTACAGGCTCTACCAAGGGGAGTTGCGGAAGCTTTTTGGCGAGATCACCATCTCCAACGCCATCTGCTTTGCCCCCGACAGAAACTTTGCCTATTTCGCCGATACCGCGCAGGCGCAGGTCATGCGCGTGCCGCTGGACCGCAATGGCTGGCCCGATGGCGCACCGCAGGTGTTCCTTGATCTCAGCGCCGAAGGTCTCAACCCTGACGGGGCCGTAGTGGACAAAAACGGGGCGCTGTGGATTGCCCAATGGGGCGCAGGACGCGTCGCGGCCTATTCTCCAGATGGCACATTCCTGCAAGCGATCGAGCTGCCCGCAGCGCATACCACCTGCCCGGCCTTTGGTGGCGCGGATCTGACCACGCTCTACGTCACCAGCGCCATGCAGGGGCTGGAAACGGCGCATCTGGCGGCGGAAAAAGCCCACGGGCAAACCTTTGCGATCCCCGGCGTTGCGCAGGGGCTGGCAGAACCACGGGTGATCTTATGAAACGTGCGTTGGGCACCTGCTACTATCCCGAACACTGGCCGGAAGAGATGTGGGCGCAAGATGCCGCCAATATGATCGCGGCAGGCATCACCTGGGTCAGGATCGGCGAATTTGCCTGGAGCCGGATGGAACCCACACCCGGCACCTTTACCTTCGACTGGCTGGATCGCGCCATCGACACGCTGAGCGCTGCGGGCCTGAAGATCATCCTCGGCACGCCCACCTGCACCCCGCCACGCTGGATGCTGGACAGGTTTCCCGACATGTTGGCCGTTGACGCGCAGGGGCAGCCGCGCAAGTTCGGCTCCCGGCGGCATTATTGCTTCAGCCACGCAGGCTACCGCGCGGCCAGCGGCCGGATCGCCGAGGTTCTGGGAGATCGCTACGGTCGCGACCCGCGCATACAGGGCTGGCAGATCGACAATGAATATGGCTGCCATGACACGGTCCTGTCCTATTCGGACGCCGCGCGGGAGGCGTTCCGGCTATGGTTGCGGAACCGGTATGGCGACATCGATGCGCTGAACGCGGCCTGGGGCAATGTGTTCTGGTCGATGGAATACCGCGGTTTCGATGAGATCGACCTGCCCAATCTCACAGTGACGCAGGCCAATCCGAGCCATGAACTGGCCTTTCGCCGGTTCAGCTCCGATCAGGTGGTGGCCTATCACGCGGTGCAGGTGGCCGCCCTGCGCGCCCGGACCGATGCGCCGCTCATTCATAATTACATGGGTCGGGTGCTGGATTTCGACCACTTCGATGTCGGGGCCTCGATTGATATCGCCAGCTGGGACAGCTACCCCATCGGATTTCTGTCCGACCGGCTGGAGGGCAGCGCGGAACACAAGGCGCGCTACCTGCAACAGGGCGACCCGGATATGCAGGCCTTCCACCATGATCTCTACCGCGCCGTTGGCAAGGACGGGCGCTGGTGGGTGATGGAACAACAACCCGGCCCGGTGAACTGGGCCCCGCACAACCCCGCGCCCCTGCCGGGCATGGTGCGGCTTTGGAGCTGGGAGGCGTTTGCCCATGGCGCCGAGGTCGTCAGCTACTTCCGCTGGCGTCAGGCGCCCTTTGCACAAGAGCAGATGCATGCCGGATTGCGCCGCCCCGACGATGCCCCGGCGCCCGGATTGGCCGAGGCGGCGCAGGTCGCGCAGGAAATGGCGCAGATGCCGGATGTCGCGGTCAAGAAAGCACCGGTTGCGCTGGTTTTCGACTACCCGTCTGAATGGGCCTGGGTCACGCTGCCGCAGGGCGACGGGTTCAGCTATTTCCGCCTGATGCTGGAGGCGTATCGCGCCCTGCGGCGACAGGGTCTTTCGGTTGATATCATTCCCTCGACAGTCGACGATGTATCAGACTACGCCATGGTTCTGGCGCCCGGTCTGGCCCATCTGCCTGATGCTTTGAAAACAGCTTTGACGGGGACCGTCGCCCTGCTTGGCCCGCGATCCAATGCGGTGACCGAAGAGCTTTGCATACCGGTGCCCATGGGACCGGATCTGCCGGGTCTGGATACCACTGTGGCGCGGGTTGAAAGCCTGCCGCCGGACGTGACCCGGGCGGTCAAGGGCGGTGGCACGATCCAGCATTGGATGGAAATGCTGGAAGGACAGGCCGCGACGCGTTTCGAGACGGTCACGGGTGACGCCATCCTAAAAAGCGAAGGCGCGCTGCACTATCTGGGCGCCTGGCCGGATGAAGCACTCTGGGACCGTATCATTGTAGATCTGGCGGAACAGGCAGGCGTCGAGACGCGAGAATTGCCCGAAGGATTGCGCCTTAGGGATACACAGACCCATCTTTTTGCCTTTAATTATAACTCCGATACGGTCTTGTTTGACGGTGTGCAAATCCCCCCTGCCGGTGTGCATTGGTGGACGCGCTAGAGCGTTTCGGCTTTAACTTGAAGTACTTGGGCGCAGCCTCTCCCGACAGGTGAATGCAAAAAATGTGCCGTGTTTCACCGAAAAGTCGAAACGACTTAAAGCGCCGCCTTGGCATAGGCGAGGCATCCCAGAAGCGCTGCCTCATCCTGTGTGATGACGGAAATTGCCACTGGCGGCAGCGTTGATTTCACCGTGGGCTGTGCGCTGACCGTCTGCACGAAGGTCTCGCGCGCCGGGCTGTCCAGCAGCGCGCGCACCACAGAACCCGCCAGAAAGATCCCCCCCGTGGGCATGTAAAGCAGGCGCAGGTCCTGCACCCATTCGCCAAGCATCTTGGCAAAGACCTCGCGGCTGGCCATGGCCTTTGCCTCCACGGCACCGGCCTGTTCCAAAACCACGCGCGCGTCCAGCGCCTCCCCCGTGGCTTCTGTATGCAACCGGGATAGACCCGGCCCGGAAATCACGTCTTCGACGCAACGCACCCAGTCCGCGGGCCTGCCCAAAAACGCCTCCAGAGGACGGCGCATACGGCTTGGCAAACTGCCAAGGCCTGCTTCGGCCAGCAGACAGGTCACACCCCCATTGTGGGTCAGAACCGGGCTGACGTTGAACCCGGTACCGATCCCCACAACCAGGCGCTGCATCTGCGCTGCTGGCATGCTCTCGGCCTCCACAACGACACGCACACCGCCTTCATCCAAACTATCAAGAGCGTATCCTAAAGCTCCGAGGTCATTCATTAAACTGACTTGATGCGCACCGTGCGCTGACGCCAGCTCACGCGCATCAAATCGCCAGTTGCGATTGGTCAGGCGCGCCGTCACCCCGTTCCCGGGCCCCGCAACAGCAATTGTCAGGGCCTCGACGGTTGCGACCTTCACCTCTGCCAGATAGCTCGACAATGCAGCGTCGAAACTGGCGTAATCATCGTTTTGAAAGCGACGGGTCAGGGCGGCATCAATGGCCCCGCCTCTGGCGCAGGCAAAGCGTACGTTCGTTCCTCCGACATCCGCCAGAATGAGTGCCATTTTATGTGTCCTCAGACAAATCGACTGACGTAATTCTCAAGGATTTCCTGTTGCCCCGAGCGTGGCGCGGGATCGACCCCACCCCCGGCAACAGTTGCCTCGATCTCTTCCAGTGTAGCATTGGTGAGCCAGCCCTGTGCCGCACCAATTTCCCACTCTGCATACCGTGCGGTGCGGGCTGTTTCCAGACCGCCATCCTCCAGCATCGCGGCAGCGGCCTTGAACCCGCGGGCGCAGATGTCCATGGCGCCCACATGGGCGGCGATCAAATCCTTGGGGTCGAGGCTTTGGCGGCGCAGCTTGGCGTCGAAGTTCGTCCCACCTGTCGTGAAGCCGCCCGCCTTGAGCACCTCGTAGTAGGCCAGCGCCACCTCGGGCACGTTGTTGGGAAACTGGTCGGTATCCCAGCCGGATTGGTAGTCGTTGCGGTTCATGTCGATGGAGCCGAAGATGCCCAAGGCCGCCGCCATCGCCAATTCATGCTCAAAACTGTGCCCGGCAAGAATGGCGTGCCCTTGTTCGATGTTCATCTGAACCTCACCCTCCAGACCGAATTCCTTGAGGAACCCGTAAACGGTGGCGACGTCATAGTCGTATTGGTGCTTGGTCGGTTCCTGCGGTTTGGGCTCGATCAGAATAGCGCCCTTGAAACCAATCTTGTGCTTGTAATCGACAACCATCTGCAGGAAACGCCCGGCCTGCGCGCGTTCCCGTTTCAGATCAGTGTTGAGCAGCGTCTCATAGCCTTCGCGCCCCCCCCAGAGCACGTAGTTTTCGCCGCCCAGCTTGTGGGTCGCGTCCAGGCAGTTTTTCACCGTGGCCGCCGACCAGGCAAAGACCTCCGGGTCCGGGTTGGTGGCCGCACCGGACATGAACCGGCGGTGCGAAAACAGGTTCGCTGTCCCCCAAAGCAGCTTCGGCCCGCCTGCGTCCATCTTGGTGCCGATGTAATCGATGATCTCTTCGAAATTGCGCTTGCTCTCGGCAAAACTGTCGCCTTCGGGTCGAATGTCGGCGTCATGCCAGCAGTAGTAGGGCTGACCCAGCAGCGCGAACATCTCAAAGGCAACATCGGCCTTAAGCCGGGCCAGATCCATCGTGTCCCCGAACCAGGGCCGCTCAAACGTCTGCCCACCGAAGGGATCCCCGCCCGGCCAGGCGAAGCTGTGCCACCAGGCCACGGCGAAACGCAGGTGATCTTCCATGCGCTTGCCCGCGACGATTTCATCGGCGTTATAGTGGCGAAAGGCCAGGTCATCCGCGGGCGCATCGGGATTGTAGGAAACGGGCGAGATGCCTGCGAAGAAGTCGGTCATAGGGCCTCCTTAAGGGCGGAATACGCCGCGCGGTACTGCGCGTGGCGGGTCGTGAATGCATCGGTCAGCGCAGGATCGGGCGCGATGGTACGTGCCGTTGCCGGAGGGGTGGCGCCTTCGGCCCCTGCCCCCAGCACTGCCATCTGGGCCAGACGCGCCGACCCAAAGGCCCCGCCGAAATCGCCAGCCGCAGGCACATCGATCGGCATGTCCAACACCGTGGCCAGAAGGCTCAGCCAATAGTCGGATCGGCTGCCGCCGCCGACGGCCACAAGGCTGTCAATCCGGGTGCCAGTGCTGCGCAGGGCATCATAGCAATCCTTAAACGCAAAGCTGACGCCCTCCAGCACCGCAAGGGTGCCTGCGGTTTTATCCGTTGCGTGGCTGAGTCCCAGAAACGCGCCGCGGGCGCTGGCATCGTTGTGGGGCGTCCGTTCGCCCCCAAGGTAGGGCAGGAAAAGCGTTTCGGACGGCGCTTGCAGAGCGCCGAGATCGGCGGTCAGGCTGCCCGCGTCGGATCCGACGAGCGCCGCATACCAGTTGAGCGCATCGGTGCAGGCGAGAATGACCCCCATCTGATGCCAAGTGTCGGGCACCGCGTGGCAGAAGGTGTGCACCGCAGAGGGCGCATCCGGTTGATAGGCCTCACTGGAGGCAAAAAGCACGCCGGAGGTGCCCAGCGACACAAAAGCCTGCCCCGGTTTCACAACGCCCATGCCAACGGCTGCCGCTGCGTTGTCACCGGCCCCCCCCGCAATGATCACGCCTTCCGGCAATCCCCAACGGGCGGAGAGCGCCGCACGCAGCGTGCCCGAAGGTTCGGACCCTTCGACAAGGCGCGGCATATGCTCACGGGTCAGTCCGGAGGCGGCCAGAAGCGTATCCGACCAGTCGCGTTTGCCGGTCTCCAGCCAGCTTGTCCCTGCCGCATCCGACATTTCCGACACCGCGTCACCGGTCAACCAGAGGCGCAGATAATCCTTGGGCAGTAACACTTTACGGGTTTTTGCAAAAATATCGGGTTCATGCACCCGCACCCAATCCACCTTGGGGGCTGTGAAGCCGGGGAACACGATGTTGCCGGTGATCGCGCGCCACTGGGGATCGCCGTCAAAGGCCGCCGCCTCCGCATGGCTGCGCGTATCGTTCCAGAGCATGCAGGGCCGCAATACCTCATCAGAGGCATCCAGCAGCGTTGCCCCATGCATGTGACCGCTGAGGCCGATGCCGCGCACCGCGCTCAGATCATGCTGCGCGGCCACCGCCGTCATCACGGTTTCCGCCGCCGCGAGCCAGTCAGCCGGGTTCTGCTCCGACCAGCCGCTCTGCGGACGCTGCACCGTCAAGGGCGCCGTCGCCTCGCCCAACAGGTGCTGATCCTCATCAATCAGCACCGCCTTCAGGCCGGAGGTCCCCAGATCAAGCCCCAGATACATCGCCTTACGCCGCCTGATCCGGTTTCTTGCCCATGATGATCATGCTGAGGATGTCGTCTTCGGTCACATCCTCAACCCGCTCCGTTCCGATCAACTGGCCGTTTTTCATCACTGACACACGGTCGCACAATTCCAGCATTTCGCGGGTATCATGGCTGATCAGGAAAATGCCCAACCCCTGTTTCTTCAGTTCTTGAATAAGTTCGGCCACCATCTGCGTCTCGTGCACACCAAGAGCCGCGGTGGGTTCATCCATGATCAGGATCTTGGCGTTGAAATAGACCGCGCGGGCGATGGCCACCGATTGGCGCTGACCGCCGGACAAGGCCGATACCGGCTCCTTGAGCTTCTTGAAGTTGGGGTTAAGCCGCGCCATGATCTTGCGCGTCTCCGCTTCCATCCGGTCGTCATCCACGAACCCCATCCAATTGGTCAGTTCCCGCCCCAGAAAGAGGTTCGAGGCGGCATCGAGGTTGTCTGCCAGCGCCAGTGTCTGGTAGATCGTCTCGATGTTGTAGCGGCGGGCATCGCGCGGGCTGGTGATATTGGCCTTCTGCCCTTCGACGTAAATCTCGCCGCCATCGGCCTTGTAGGCGCCCGACAAGATCTTGATCAGCGTGGATTTTCCGGCCCCGTTGTGACCAAGAAGGCCCACAACTTCGCCGGGGTTCACGTGGATCGAAACGCCGTCCACCGCTCGCACACCGCCAAAAGAAATCGAGATGTCGCGCATTTCGCATAAAGGTGCCATCAGCGGCCTCCAGTCTTTTTACGGTAGATCGTGTCGATCAGGACGGCGGCGACCAGAACCGTGCCCACCACGATGTTCTGCAGCGGTGCGTCGACGCCGACCATCGCCATGCCCGATTGCAACGATTGCATGATCAGGGCGCCCAGGATGGCACCATAGATCGTCCCAATGCCCCCGGCCAGCGCGGTACCCCCGATGACGGCGGCGGCGATGACGCGCAATTCGTCCAGCGTGCCGATGTCGTTAGAGTGGTTGGTCAGACGCGCCGAGGCCACGACCGCCGAGATGGCGCAGAGCGCGCCCATCAGGGCGAAGACCTTCACCGTCAGCATCCGCGTGTTGATGCCCGAAAGCTCCGCCGCGTCCGGATTGCCACCGGTGGCAAAGATATAGCGGCCAAGTCGTGTGCGCTGCGCAATCAGTGTCATGACCACAGCAACCGCGATGAGCAACAGCACCGAGATCGGCAGGCCATATGAGGCAGTGAAGCCCTCGGGCATGACCTCGCCGCGCGCCTCGAACATGCGTTCCAGCCGCCGGGACGGGATTTCATAGGCGTTGAGAATGGCAATAAAGCCTAGAATGCCCACAGCGATGATGCCGCCGATTGTGGTCTCAGCCCAGGCGGGTTTTACCGGAAAGCCATGCGCAAGTTTGGCGCGGCGCGCGGACCACAGCGCATAAAGCGCCCAGATGACCGCCAGCACGCCGAAGATCCAGCTCCAGGTCTCCCCAAGCGTGCCGTTGATGCCACCGAATTTCATGAAGGTCGTGTCGAGCGGGCCAATGGTCTGGCCGCTGGTCTGATACCACGCCACGTTGCGCCAGACGAGCAGGCCCCCAAGGGTCACGATAAAGGCCGGGATCGCCAGATAGCCGACCAGCCAGCCCTGAAACGCGCCGATGAGTGTGCCCACCGCAAGCCCCGCGATGATCGTGATCCAGGGCGTCAGCGGATGACCCAGGCCGAGACCAAAGAGGTCGGGCAGGTAACGCGTCTGCAGCATCGCCATGAAGGCAGAGCATGTCGCAAGCAACGCGCCCACGGCCAGATCGATGTGGCGCGTCACGATGACGAACACCATGCCGGTTGCCATGATCGCCACGCTCACCGTCTGGATTGTCAGGTTGAAAATGTTGCGCGGCGTCAGGAAACGCCCGTCAGTCAACACGTTGAAACAAATACAGATCACCAGAAACGCGCCGATCATGCCCAAAAGCCGGGTATCAACCTCCAGCGCCTGAAAGCCGGTGCGTTTTGTATTTTGCGGGGCGGGCACATCCGTCATGGAGTTTGCTCCTGCGAAAAAGACAAAAGGACTGGGTCCGCGCCGTAGCGCAAACGCAGATTTGAGATGTGCGGGCCCCTCAGAGGTGAAGGGCCCGCCAGTTTCGGGAGATTAGTTACAAGGTGCCGGGCCGCCGGAGACGCCCTGGCAAAGTGCTTCCTGTGTGATCCAGCCCGCGTCCACAACGGCGGATAGGTTTGCCGAGGTGACAGGCACAGGTGCCAGGAACCGCGCGGTCATCTTGGTGCCACCGGGGGATGTCCATTCCTGAGCGTCGCCCACTGCGGTCATTTCGGTGCCACCGGCCAGTTCAACCGCAATCTCGGCTGCGGCTTTGCCCAGCTCACGCGCGTCTTTCCAGACCGATACGGTCTGCGTACCCTTGGCAACGCGGTTCAGCGCGGCGTGATCGCCGTCCTGACCGGAGACCGGGATGCCTTCCATGCCCTGCGCCGTCAGCGCCGCAACAACGCCACCGGCGGTACCGTCATTGGAGGCCACAACCGCATCGACCTTGTTGTCATTCGCGGTTAGGATCTGCTCCATGTTGCGCTGCGCATTCGCAGGCAACCAGCCGTCAGTGTAGGCCTCCGCCACGATGGTGATCTTGCCCGCATCGATGGCTTCCTGCAGCACTTCCTGCTGACCGCCCCGCAGGAAATCCGCGTTCGGGTCGGTGGGCGAGCCCTTGATCATCACATAATTGCCTTCAGGCAGGGCGTCGAACACCGCACGGGCTTGCATGCGGCCCACTTCGACATTGTCGAAGGTCAGATAGAAAGCGCGGGGGTCTTCGATCAGACGGTCATAGCCGACAACCGGAATGCCCTCGTCTGCTGCGGCTTGCACGGCGGGGCCAATGGCAGCGCTGTCCTGTGCGAGGATGATCAAGGCATCGACACCCTGTGCGATCAGGCTTTCCACGTCTGACAGCTGCTTGGCCGAGGAGCTTTGCGCGTCAGCGGAAACATATGTGGCACCAGCAGCGTCGAGCGCGGCTTTGATGGCGGCTTCGTCTGTCTTCCAACGCTCTTCCTGGAAGTTCGACCAGCTGACGCCAACCGTCAGGCCTTCCGCCAGTGCTGTTGTGGACAGGGCCGCCGACAAAACGGCTCCCATAAGTGCGATCTTCTTCATGATATCCTCCCAAAGGACAGTTCTGTTGACTGTTGATGCCGATAGTTTCTGCGGCACGTTCAAAAGGATTGACTGTTTTAATTCAGCTGTCAAAATAAATTTATGCATATTGAGCCAAAATATCAGGCGAACGCCGATAATTGCGTGGAATTTTTGATGAATTCGACGTTTTTCGATATATTATTTTTGGATGCTGAATAAATGAATGTCGAAATTTCCCAATCGGAGAGCGAAGCAAATCCCGCAGGATGCGGACCGATTCGCCCGGAATCGGAGGCGATTGGCAGCAGTTTGCGGCACCGCGTATTTGATTCCGTGCGCTCTGCCGGGCAAATCTCGCGCATTGATCTGGCCAAGCAATTGCGGGTCAGTCCGGCATCGATCACGGCCCTGGTGGGTGAATTGCTGGACCTCGGCCTGCTTCGGGAAAGCAGCGACACAACCCGCATGTCCACTCGGGGCCGCCCCCCCGTCGCACTTTCGGTACAACCGGATGCCGGTTACGTGGTCGGGATCAAGCTGGCGCGCGCGCAGCATACCGCGCTGCTGGTGGATGCGGCGGGGCGGCCGCTCGCCCAGGCCAGCCTCGCCTGCGCCCAACGCCGCCGCTCTTTGGCGCAGACGCTGGAAGAGACCGGTCAGGTTCTGGATGCGCTCCTGAAAGAAGCGGGCCTGGCCCGGGCCGATATCGCCTGCATCGGATTGGGTATGCCGGGCATGATCGATCATGCCACGGGCCAGATGGTCTGGTCGCCGCTGCTGACCGAGCGGGATCGCCCCCTGCGACAACTGGCCGAAGATGCCTTTGGCGTGCCAGTCGCCGTCGACAATGACGCCAATCTGGTCACGCTCGCGGAGCTTTGGTTTGGCAAGGGCCGCGCCATGGCCGATTTTGCGGTTGTGACGATCGAACAGGGCGTGGGTATGGGGCTGGTCATCAACCACCGGCTCTACCGTGGCGCGGGATCTTTGGGCATGGAACTGGGCCATACCAAGGTGCAGATGGACGGCGCGCTCTGCCAATGCGGACAACGTGGCTGTCTGGAGGCTTATATTGCCGACTATGCGCTGGTGCGCGAAGCCTCCACGGCGCTGGACCCCTCGCATGTCGACGTCGCCGCCCCCGACGTGATGCTGCAGCAGCTTTATGAGCAGGCCAAGGCCGGCAATGAGGCGGCGCGTGTTATTTTCCGCCGGGCCGGGCGATTTCTGGCACTGGGGCTGGCCAATGTGGTGAACCTCTTTGATCCGCCGCTGATCATTCTGTCGGGCGAGCGGATGCAATATGACTACCTCTACGCCGATGATGTGCTGCGCGAGATGCACGCGCTGGCGCTGAACCGGGATGCCGCGCCACAAAAGGTCGAAACCCACGCCTGGGGCGATCTGATGTGGGCGCATGGCGCCGCGGCCCTGGCCTTATCCGAAATCGCGGATGCCATGGCGGAGGGGCGTGGATGAGGGCGCTTGCACTTTGTCTCATCACGCAGACCGCGCAGGCCGATGTTGTTTTTGAGGACCTCTCCGCCCATCTGCCGGATCACAGCTACACCGGCGGGTGGGAGCATTTCGTGGGCGGTGGCGTTGCCGTCTTTGACTGCAATGGAGACGCCCTGCCCGACATTCTGGCCGCCGGTGGCACGACCCCGGCCAAGCTGATGATCAACCGGGGCGACATGCAGTTTATTCCCGCCGCCCTGCCCGTTTTTACCGGCACCACCGGGGCCTATCCGCTGGATGTCGATGGCGATGGCCATCTGGATGTGATGCTCTTGCGGGTCGGGGAAAACCAACTGTTGCGCGGCGATGGCGCTTGTGGGTTCAGCCCGGCAAACGCGCTCTGGGGCTTTGACGGTGGGAATGCCTGGTCCACAGCATTCTCCGCCACATGGGATACGTCTGGGCCTGTTCTGGCGGTCGGAAACTATGTGGACCGGACCGATCCGGAAGGCCCCTTCGAAGCCTGTGATGACAACACCCTGCACCGCTGGGCCAGCGACCGTTTCGACGCAACCCCCCTGTCACCGGGCTACTGCGCCCTGTCGATGCTCTTTGCCCGCGATGCCAGCGGCACCAAACGGCTGCGGATTTCAAACGACCGGCATTACTACGTCAGCAATGGTGCGGAGCAGATGTACGACCTGGGTCTCTCCCGGTTTCTCGGCCCGGAGGATGGGTGGGAAACGGTTCGCCTCTGGGGCATGGGCATCGCCAGTCGTGACATCACGGGCGATGGCCGGGCGGAAGTCATGCTGACCTCCATGGGGGATCAGCTGATGCAAATGGCTGGCGCGGATGGGCTCTATACCCCCGCGCCTTTTGCCTTGGGCACCTACGCGCAGCGCCCGCATCTGGGTGACGATGGCCGCCCCTCCACCGGGTGGCACGCGGAATTTGGCGATGTGAACAACGATGGGCGCCCGGATCTGTTCATCGCCAAGGGCAATGTAGATCAGATGCCGGGCCTCGCGATGGAAGATCCCAACACCCTGTTGGTTCAACAAACGGATGGCAGTTTTGCCGAACGCTCCATCACGGCGGGCGTTGCCACGGTAGACCGCTCGCGCGGCGCAGCCCTGGCGGATCTGGATGGCGACGGGCGGCTCGATCTGGTGGTGATGAACCGGCGCGCACCCATCGAGCTTTATCGCAATGTCACAGCGGACAGCGGCTCCTGGCTGGCCATTGACCTGGCGATGCCCGGTGCAAACACCCGCGCCATTGGTGCCTTGGTCGAGGTCACCACTGGTGATCTCACCCAAATACAGGAACGCACGGTCGGGGGCGGACACGCAGGCGGTCACTCAGGACCTCTTCACTTCGGGCTGGGGAATGCGCGGAGGGCAAGCGTGACCGTCACTTGGCCCGATGGGCGGGTGACCGCGCATCCTGATCTTGAGACCGATCAGCGCCTGACGCTCACGCCTTAACGATCGACGGGCAACCCGCTTGGCACCGCATCGGGCACCCCAAGCCTGCCCTTCAACGCCACCGGGTCGCTCAAACTGCTTAGAAACGCAACCAAAGCATCGACGTCCGCCTCCCTGAGCGACACCGGTGCCATCGTGATAGCCGCACGCAGGGCCGCTTGCTCTGCCGGATCGTTGATATGCCGCCAATCGTCCACCCCCGGCATCTCCGCAAGCGCAACACGCGCCGGATCGAACCGATCCAAGGCCGCGGCGGGATCCGCGTGATCGGCGATGAAACGCGCCAGATCCGCATGGCTGCCGGTGTGACCATAGGGGCCAGTTTCAGTGACATTGCGCAAGGAGGGAGTGCGAAAGGCATAGGCATCCTCGGCACGGCCCGTCACCCGCATCCTGCCGGTATCGCGCGCGTGGCTTTCGAACCGCGCGGCTTTGCCCGGCCCGAATTGCGGCACGCCCATGGCATGAAAACCGTGATCCGTCTGAAAGGCACCGGCATGACAGACGCTACAGCCAGCCGCGCCGTAAAAGAGGTCCATCCCACGGCCCGCATCCGCAGGCAGCGTCGCTTGCCCGCGCAGATAGGCGTCAAAAGGGCTGGTGTCGGAACGCCACTCAAAGGCGACAAAAGCGGCAATGGCATCCGAGATATCCGTGAAGCTCAGCGTCTGTCCATCTGGAAAGGCTTCGGCAATCAGCGGCGCGTATCCCGGCGTCCCGGAGACCCGCGTACTGAGCTTTGCCCAGGCGCCCTCCGGTCCGGTGATGCGCCCTTGCCGGACCGCCTGACTGATGTCGTTTTCACTGTAATGCCCAGCCATTTCATCGGCGCTGAGCACGGGAAACATCGTCTGGGCCGAGAGCAGATTGGCAAAACCCTGGGTCATCTCGGCCCCCATGGGTGTGCGCAAACCGCCGGGCTTGGTGGCGTCAACCTCGATCCGCCCGTCATGAAACATGACCGTAAACTCATGTGCCCCAAGATTGAACAACGCAGGCGCATTGCGCGGGATGCGTTGTTCCGGCGTGTTTTCGGCCCCTGCGTGCCGTTCGGGCCCCAATCCGACACCACCCTCACCGATGGAAAGCGCCACACCATCGGCGGTGGCGAATTTGGGGTGGTGGCAGGTGGCGCAGGAGATGTTGCGGTTCCCCGACAGGATCGGGTCGTAAAACAGCATCTGCCCCAGTCGCACCTGCGCCATGTCCAGCGGTACATAATCGGCGTCCGTGACAGGAGCGGGCATCTCGGCCCCGACCGCAGATCCCAATAGAACCGCCGTTAAGATGTTCAATATCTGCATCAATAAAGCCCGAAATATTCCGCCTGTTCCCAATCCGAGACATGCGCCAGATAACGTTCCCATTCAGCACGTTTCAGACGCACCAGATAGTCCACAACCCCGTCGCCCAGGGCCGCGCGATAAAACGCGGACGTCTCGAATGCCTCAATGGCAGCGCCCAGAGAGGCAGGCAAGACCTGTGCGGCATCCGCATAGGGGTTTTCCACGGGCGGCGGTGGGGTAAGGCCGCGCGTGATCCCGTCAAGCCCGCTGAGGATTTGGCTGGCAAAGGCATAATATGGATTGGCCGCCGCCTCGGGCACCCGGTTTTCCACCCGCGACGCGGGATCGTCCGGCGCCATCAGCGCCCGCAGCATCGCACCGCGATTGTCGCGCCCCCAGACCACCCGGTCCGGTGCCAGTTTGAACGGCTGATAGCGCTTGTATCCGTTGACGGTCGGCGTGGTCAGCAAACAGCTTTCCACCGCGTGGTCGAGCAGCCCCGCGATCCAACCCGCAGCCTGGGGGCTCAGCGTACCGTCCTGCGCGGGCATCATCACCGAAGCGCCGGTGTCATCCAGCAGCGATTGATGCAGGTGCCAGCCGGAGGCACAGCCGTTTTCGACCTTGGGGCGGCTCATGAAGGTGGCGTGCAGCCCGTCTTGAGCACAGACCTCCTTCACTAGCGTGCGCAGCATAACCAGATGATCCGCATGGGTCATCGGATCCGCAGGATCAAAGGTAAACTCCAGCTGGCTCGGCCCCATCTCGACCTCCATCGAGCGCAGCGGCAGGCCCACCGCCTGTATCATCCGGCGCAGTTTCTCGGCGACGGGTTCAAGCCGGGCATAGACCGTTTCGGTGAGAAACTGGTAACCGGGCGCGAGATTGCGGGTCTGGGGCGGCGCTGGCGGCATGGTCGCATCAGCATGGGACAGCGCGTCATCGGTGACCGCGAAGACGTGGAATTCCACCTCCAGCCCGACGCGCAGCTGCAACCCGGTTGCGGCCAGTTGCGCGACCGCGCGGCGGAGCACGGTGCGTGGCGCAAAGGGAAGCGGCGCGCCCGACTTCATCACCGCATCACAGAGGATCCAGGCCGATCCCGGCGCATGTGGCAACACACGGAACGTGGTCGGATCGAGCACCAGCAGCACGTCACCTGCGCCCTGAACCGGGCTGTCACCGGACCCGTCCCAGACCGGATAGACGGTGCGATGCGCGGTGTCCTTCAGAAAGAGCGTTGAGGGCGCGGCAATGCCGCTGGAGAAAGCAGAGGCAAAGGCGGCGGCGACAATGGTCTTGCCGCGCAAGACACCGTGCTGATCGGGAAAGAGAATGCGAATGGTTTCCAGATCGCTGTCCTGCACCTGCGCCAGCAGGGCCTCAGCCGCCGCAATCGCACCGGCATCCAGCAACCCAAGTCGCGCCAATGCCCCATCGGAAATCTCTAGCTTGTCGCCCATGTGGCCTCCTGCCCCGATGGGAACCTAGCCGCAGAGACCGCGAGGCGTCACGCGAAAAAACACTGTTTCACCCGATGGTTGCATCCCACTGCGTGCAACCCGCCCGGCGTTCCGCATCACTTGCTGTGAAAGCGGCTTTCCAATCGGAGGTCATGGCAATGGTGTCATTGCTGATCGGCCCCTGCACCGTGGCGGGGTCTGTGCCGTTTCGCATGGGCAAGCTGTCTTCCTCACCCTTTTCAAGCGCCGCCATTGCTACGCGCAGCATGCGACGGTAGCGGATGATCGCCACATCGGTTTTACCCAGATGTTCGCGCGTCCGGTCAAAGATCGCGCCGGGGCTTTCCACCGCCCACTGGTCATGCACGTTGATATCAAGGCCCATACCGGTATAGGTCTCACCCGCCTGTTCGTCTGGGTCGTAGCCGTAGTTGTTGCGCTTGTTCTTCAGGGGCGCGTAATCCGGCAAACGGTGCTCCTTCAGACGCTGATCGCGCATCTTGTCCTTGTCCACGGGGTCGTCAAAGCTGGTGAACATCGCATACCAATAGCAGGTTTCATCATCGACCGGCACGTGCCACTGGGTGATGATCATCTCGCGGCTCATGGGGATGGAAATCGCCTGCGGAAAGATCTGGTTGGTGACCCGCACATGGGTGCGCCCGTCGTCCAGATGGCGCAGCGCGATCAGACGCAGACCATACGCCGTCTCTTCGACAGAGATGTCAGGACGCGGATAGTCGCGCAGCAGTTTCGTCATCGGGATTTCGGTATTCGCGGCCACGTCGCGGAATTGCTTGCCATAGCTGTCGGCCGGGTCCTCGTCTTGCAGGAAGCGGTGCAGGAAGGAGGCATGCGCCGGATCGATCCCCACTTCCATCGCCTGCAGCCAGTTGCATTCCCACAGGCCCTTGAAGGCAAAGACATGGGTTTCCGGCGCGCGAAAGCAGTCAAACCCCGGCAAGGGCGGTGGATCACCCGGCCCCATATAGGCAAAGACGATGCCGTTCTTTTCAATCACCGGGTAGCTCTGGTTGCGGATCTGCTGATGCATGGTGGAGCCTTCGGGCTCGCCTGGCTGCTCGACACATTGCCCGGTACGGTCAAAATGCCAGCCATGAAACGGGCAGCGCAGGCCGTTGTCCTCAAGCCGCCCGTAGCATAAGTCAGCCCCCCGGTGTGGACAGGCGCGCGCGATCAGACCCAATTCCCCCTCGCTGTCACGAAAGAGCACGAGGTCCTCGCCCAGCAGGCGCACAGGCACGACCGGGCGTTTGACCGCCAACTCATCGCTCAGCGCTGCGGGCTGCCAATACCGGCGCATGACCTCTCCGGCAGGTGTACCCGGCCCCGATTGCGTCAAGGCTTGGTTCAATTCCTGGCTGATCATGCTGGGGCTCCGCGGCGCAGTGATAAACTGCGCCGATGCTCTGCGAGCCGCGCGGAGCTGTCAAGGAATTGAAGGCGTTGCGCCTAGGTCTTCACGTCCGGGTCGGTGCGCCCGATCCGTTCCTGCATGTCGGTGATGCTGAGCACCGCGGCCCGCACGGCTTTCAGGGCGACATCCGGCGACAATCCGTGATCCGCCTCCGCCGGGGCATATTGCTCCAGGTAGACCCGCAGCGTTGCCCCTTCCGTCCCGGTGCCGGACAAGCGCAGCACCGCGCGCCCCTCACCCGCAAAGCCGATGCGCAGACCCTGATTGTGGCTGACCGAGCCATCCACCGGATCGTGATAGGAAAACTCATCCGCCGAGGTGATCGCCAACCCGCCATGGGTCGTGCCCGGCAGCGCCTCCAGTTGATCGCGCACCCCTTGCATCAGCGCATTTGCCGCCTCCACCGGGACCGCCTCGTAATCGTGCCGCGAATAGTAGTTGCGCCCGTAGGTCGCCCAGTGATCGGCCATGATCTCACCCACCGACTGACCACGTTCCGCCAGAATGTTGAGCCACAACAAGACCGCCCAGAGACCATCTTTTTCGCGCACGTGATCAGACCCCGTGCCCGCACTTTCCTCACCGCAGAGCGTGACCTTGCCTGCATCGAGCAGATTGCCGAAGAACTTCCACCCGGTCGGCGTTTCAAAGCACCCCAGCCCCAGACGTTCGGCCACCTTGTCGCTGGCGGCACTGGTGGGCATGGACCGCGCAACCCCGGCGAGCCCGGCCTTGTAGCCCGGCGCAAGATGGGCGTTTGCCGCCAAAACCGCGAGGCTGTCGGAGGGCGTCACATAGGCCCCCCGCCCCACGATCATGTTGCGATCGCCGTCGCCGTCAGAGGCCGCGCCAAATTCCGGCGCTGTGTCTGACATCATCTCATCCATCAGCACCTTGGCCCAGACCGGGTTCGGGTCAGGATGGCCACCGCCAAAATCCTCGCTCGGCACCGCATTGATGACGGTGCCCGCAGGGGCGCCCAACGCGCCCTCCAGGATCGCCGTCGCATAGGGACCGGTGACCGCGTGCATGGCGTCAAACCGCATGGTGAACCCGCCCGCAAAAAGTGTGCGGATTTTGTCGAAATCAAAGAGCTGCGCCATCAATGCCTGATAGTCGGTCACCGGATCAATGATCTCGACCTGCATCTCGCCAATCTGGGCAGTGCCGAGGGTCGACAGATCAACATCCGCTGCCTCTAAAATGCGATATTCGGAGATCGTTTGCGTCTGCTCAAACATCGCCTGCGTGATGTTTTCCGGCGCAGGGCCGCCGTTGCTGACGTTGTATTTAACCCCGAAATCCGCGTTGATCCCACCCGGATTGTGACTGGCCGAAAGCACAAAACCGCCGTCGGTCTTGTTCTGGCGGATCAGGTTGGAGACAGCGGGTGTGGACAGCAAACCGCCCTGCCCCACGATGACCTTGGCCGCGCCATTTGCCGCCGCCATCTTCAACATGGTCTGAATGGCCTCGCGATTGAAAAACCGCCCATCGCCACCGACTACAAATGTCTTGCCCGCAGCGCCGCCGATGGCGTTGAGCGTGGCCTGCACAAAACACTCCAGATAGCCCGGCTCGATAAAGACGCGGGTTTTCTTGCGCAATCCGGAGGTACCGGGTTTCTGACCGTCAAAGGGTCCTTTGGAAATGATCTGAATGCTCATGCAACGTCCTTTCAGGTCTTTTGTTTCGGCGTGCCGCGCCCGGCATCGGCCATCATCTTCGCGGTCTCGCACAGCCCTGCGTGTGCCGCCATATCTGCAACGGGGACCGGCGATCTACGCCGCCAATTTGGATGCTCATCCACGGTGCCGGGCAGGTTTTGCGCTTCCGCCACATCCAGCACATCATCGAGTTGAACCGCAACCAGCGCCGTCGGCCCCTGGGCAAGCGCGCGATGTGCTTGCGTTGCCAGATCGGTCGCCTCAAATGTACTCACTGTCTCGGGTGTCGCACCGACCAGATCGGCCTTTTCAAGCGCGCGGCGCTCTTCCGCCCTGGCTTTTTCACCTGCATCGATCCAGCCCAATTGATGCCACCAGCCAATGTCGCGCCCTTCCCAGAAGCCCCTGAGGGTCGGCGTATCATGGGTCCCGAAACAGGCGAGCGACTGTGGTCTCATATCATCCGCTTTTCGAAATTTTCCGTCATCGGTTTTTTCATATTGCGCAACGGTGTAGCCATAAATCCCCCTGGCCGCCATGGTCGCGCGGAAACCTGCCGGTACCAGGCCCAGATCTTCGCCGACGATCAACGTCCGGGCCCGTTCCGCCTCAATGGCGATGATCCCCATCAGTGATTGAAACGGCTGCCGGATGTAGCCGCCCGGCGCACCGTTTTCAGGCACCCAATAGCTGCGGTTGAGACCCAGAGCGTGGTCGATCCGCAGCACGCCGCAGTGTTGCATCGCCTGTCGCAGAACCTGTCGCAGCGAGCGGTATTGCTGCGCTTGGAGTTTTGCCGGGGCAAAAGCCGCCAGCTGCCAGGTCTGACCCGCGGGGCTGAGATGATCCGGGGGGGCACCGAGCGAGACCGACTGCGCCAGAACCTCTGCAGCCCCCCAGGCTTCTGCTCCACCAAGGCGTGACCCCACGGCCAGATCGAGGTACAGCCCCAGCGCCATGCCGTTTGACTGTGCGCGGGTGTGGGCCGCCTCCAGCTGGCGCGCGGCCAGCCATTGAAGCCAAACGTGGAACTCCGTGTCCACGGTACCCGCAACGGTCTGGGCGGAGGTCGGTGTCTGGAGGTTCTTTGGCCAGGATCGCCAATCGGGACCATGGGTTTCAGACAAGGCTTCAAACAACGCGTAGTCTACCAGCGTGGGGCCCCCTTCGCGTTTGAACGCCGCGAGATCGCCGTGCATCATGCCGTCGGCACCGCTTTGAATGGTTTCAAAGGCAGCGTGTAACGCCGCGCGGTGGGCTTGCGCAAACCCTGCGTAGTCGATCCGCGGGCCGGATTGTGTGGGCGCTGATGTCGGTGCGGCGACATGGGGGATACGGTCCAGCGCAATATGGTTCGTGTTCAAAAACCCGCGGTGGGTCGGCGAGTAGGGGCTGATCGTCGCCACATCCGCCCATCCCAGCGCATGCACCGGGTTGATGCCCAGAAATCCTGCGCCCTTTTCGCCTAAGACCTCGCCCAGCTGTGCGAGATCTTCGAAATCTCCAAGCCCTTGGTTTCGCTCGGAACGCAACCCGTAAAGTGCCGCAACGACGCCCCATGTCTGATCGGCCCCGGCCATGTCCTGCAACGAGGGCACGCGATCCGGCGTCGCGATCAGCGTGGCAGATTGCAGCTCTGACCCGCGTTGAACCTGAAGGTCATGCACGCCCGAGGGCAAGGCCGGTACTTCAATATTAGATCGGCTTTTCCCTTCGGCGTAGACCTCCGAGGTGCCTTCCAGGATCACCTGCCATGCGACCCCGGACGCGCAGGGCACCGTCGTTTTCTTGTGACTGGGTACCACAACGTCCCGCGGCAGGATGCGCGCGACGTCCTCGGCGCGCATCATCTGGAGCGTTTCACGCATTTCGGCAGATGATCCAACGGGCACGCCCATGGCCTGCAACAACGCGCGTTGAGTGTCCGGGCTTGCGGATCGGGTGATGCCATCCAGATCCTTGAAGTCCGCAACGAGCCCGCAGTGATCCGCCAGATCAGACAGGATTTGATCTGCGCTCATACGGCGTTCCCGGCGGGGCCCGGCACCAGAGCGACGACAGAGGGGCCGCGCACCGTGATGGTCCCTGCATCCACCGGTGTCTGGCGCGCGTGACTTCCGGAGGTATCCAGTCCAACACACCAATGCGCCCCCTTGGCGCAGGCGGGTATCTGCACCTCAGCAGAGGTGTCGGCGCGGTTGAAAATGACAAAGACGGCATCGTCATGATCCATTGTTTCAGGCGCTTCAGCAGAAGCGCGTAACATCAGGCAAAGGCTGGATAAACCCGGATCGCGCCAATTAAGGGGATGCCCCTGAAAATCCATCCATTCCACATCCGGCTGACCGTCCGCAGCGCGCAGCGCCGCATGTAAAAACCGTGACTGCCTGAGCACCGGATGCGCGCGGCGCAACGCGGAAAGCTCGGCGACAAACGCCGTCATCTCTGCATCCGCCTGTGTCCAGTCCAGCCAGGCAATCTCATTGTCCTGACAATAGGCGTTATTGTTGCCGTCCTGCGTGTTCCCGATCTCATCCCCGGCCAGGATCATCGGCGTGCCTTGGGATAAGAACAGTGTGGCCAGCATGTTGCGTTGACGACGCTGGCGCAGGGCGGTTACGGCGGGGTCATCGCTGGGCCCTTCCACACCGCAGTTGTCGGAATGATTGGCGTTGTGCCCGTCCTGATTGCCTTCCTTATTGGCCTCATTATGGCGTTTTGAGTATCGGGTGATATCCGCAAGGGTAAAGCCATCATGCGCCGCCAGAAAATTCACCGATGACCACGCCCGCCGGCCCCCGCGGTCAAACTCGCCCGCTGATCCCAGCAGCCGCGCCCCCAGTTCCTGCGCGCTGTGGGCATCCCCCTTCCAGAACCGCCGCACGGTATCGCGGTAGGCATCATTCCATTCGCCGAATTTGGGTGGAAACTGCCCAAGGCGGTAGCCGCCCGGGCCAATATCCCAGGGCTCCGCAATCATCTTGATGCCCGCGAGGGTCGGGTCCTGACGCAGCGCATCGAGAAAGCCGCCGTGCACGTCAAACCCGTCGTCCTCGCGCGCCAGCGTCGTTGCGAGATCGAAGCGGAACCCATCGACCCCCATGCACTCCACCCAGAACCGCAGAGAATCCATCACCGTGCGCAGCACATAAGGATTGGCCACATTGACCGTGTTTCCGGTGCCGGTGTCATTCACATAATAGCGCGGCTGGCCGTTGATCAGCCGGTAGTAAGAGGCGTTATCAAGCCCGCGAAAGCAGATCGTCGGGCCTCGGTGATCGCCCTCCGCGGTGTGGTTGTAAACCACGTCAAGGATCACCTCGATCCCCGCGTCGTGAAAGCGCCGCACCATGTTGCGAAAACCCATGATCCCCTCGAGACCAAAGTATCGCGGCTCCGGTGCGAAAAACCCGATTGTGTTGTAACCCCAATAGTTTGTCAGGCCTTTCTCAAGCAGAAAACCATCATTGACAAAAGCATGAGCCGGCAGCAGTTCAATGGCCGTCACGCCCAGCTTGTGCAGGTGATCGATCAGCGCATCCGAAGCCAGACCCTCATAGGTGCCGCGCAGGTTTTCCGCGACATCCGGGTGCAATTGTGTCGCCCCCTTCACATGCGCCTCATAGATCAGCGTGTCTTCCCATGCGTGGCCCAGGGGCGACGTCATCGCCTCAAAGAGCTTTGGATCGGAAACCACTGATTTCGGGACGAACCGCGCGGAATCGCGACCGTCGAAAGACAGATCCCCGGCGCTGGAGCGCGCGTCATATCCCAAAAGGGCCGGGTCGTTGATCCACCGTCCGCGCAGCTCGCGGGTATAGGGGTCCAGCAACAGCTTGTTGGCATTGAACCGGTGCCCGTGCTCGGGTGCGTAGGCCCCGTGGGCGCGATATCCATAAAGCGTTCCCGCGGGCAGCCCCGCGATGTGCCCGTGCCAGATATCGCCGGTCCGTTCGGGCAAGGGCAGTCGCTGTGTCTCCCGCCCGCCATCCGCAGAGAACAGGCACAGTTCGATCTTGGTAGCATGGGCGGAGAACACGGCGAAGCTGACACCGTCACCATCGACATGCGCGCCCAACCGGAACGGGGTACCAGAGGTGATTTGATATCCCATGCGGTTCAATCCTGCGGTGGTTGCGCGCTTGTGAGGCCCCGATAGATGTCTTTGTAGGCCTGCGCAGAGACGTCCCAGCCTACAGGGTGGCGCATCGCCCGGCGCATCATCCCTGCCCAGATGGCAGGTTGATCGAAAAGATCACATGTTCTCAGGATCGCCTGTTCCATCGCGGCCGTGGTGACGGGGGCAAATTGCACGCCGGTTGCACATTTGGTGGTCAGCGCAGCCTCATTCGCGTCGATCACGGTATCGGCCAGCCCGCCCGTGCGCGCAACCACCGGGATCGTGCCATAGCGCAACCCGTAAAGCTGCGTCAGCCCGCAGGGTTCAAACCGCGACGGGATCAGAATGGCATCACTGCCCCCCTGGATCAGGTGCGACAGCGGCTCATCATAACCGATGATCACACCAACAGAACCGCTATGCGCCTGTGCCGCGGCCACGAACCCGTCTTCCAACGCCTTGTCGCCGCTGCCCAACACGGCGAGCCTGGCGCCCCGCGCCACCAGCACAGGCAGCGCCTGCAACAGCAGGTCCAGCCCCTTTTGCGTCGTCAACCTGCTGACAACGCAGAAAAGCGGCCCCGCGCCGTCCTCATTAAGCCCGAACCTTTTCATCACCTCCGCCCGGTTTGCGGCTTTGCGTTTCAGCGTGCGTGCGTTGTAGGGCGCGACCAAGGCATCATCGTCTTCGGGGTTCCAGACCTCCAGATCGATGCCATTCAGAATGCCAAAAAGATCCGACGCCCGGGCGCGCAGCAGCCCCTCAAGCCCCATACCAAACTCCGGCAGCATCAGTTCGCGCGCATAGGTCGGGCTGACCGTGGTGATTTTACTGGCATAGGCGATCCCCGCTTTCAAAAACCCAATGCGCCCGAAATATTCCATACCATCCGGCGTATAAAGCGCGGATGACAGCCCAAGCGCGGTCATCAACGAGGGATCGAACAGGCCCTGAAACGCGATGTTGTGAATGGTCAGCACGCAAGGCGGCGTTGGTCCGGGGTGCTGATGCAGATAGGCGGGCACCAGACCGGCCTGCCAGTCATGGGCGTGAACGATATCCGGTATCCAGCCCTCGACGCCCTGTCGGGCCACTTCCGCCGCGACATAGGACAGCGCCCCGAAGCGTTGTGCGTTGTCCGGCCAATCCTGCCCGTCCGCGCCGAGATAAATATTGCCGGGCCGGTCAAAGAGATGGGGCGCATCCAGCAGCAAAAGATCGATGCCCTCTGCCTGACAAGCGATCAGGCGCGCCGGTCCGCCCTGTAGCTCCGCGGTTTCCCAGACTGATTGCCCCTGCGCCACCAGATCACCAAGCGCGGGATAGGCTGGCAGCATCACCCGCGCCGCAACGCCCAGCGGTGCCAATGCTTTGGGCACGGCACCAATCACATCAGCCAGCCCGCCCGTTTTGATGAAAGGGGCGCATTCGGAGGCAACAAAGAGAATTTTCACGTCAGGGGTCCAGTTTGTCGATCATCGGTTGCGTAATAAGACAAATGCCATTTTCGGTGCGGCGGAACCGTCGGGCATCTTCTGCAGCGTCTTCGCCCACCACCAGGCCCTGGGGGATAACCACGCCCCTGTCGATCACCACATTGGTGAGCCGCGCCTTGCGGTTGATCTCGACATAAGGCAGGGCGACCACCCCGTTTAGTTGTGAAAACGAATGGGTTCTGACCCCGGTAAACAGTAAACACTGATCCAGGCTGGAGCCGGAGATGATGCACCCGCCCGAGACCATGGATGAGACCGCATGGCCGCGTCTGCCCTCTTCGTTGTGGATGAATTTCGCCGGGGCGGTCAGTTCTGAATAGGTCCAGATCGGCCATTCGTTGTCGTAAAGGTCAAGTTCGGGTTTGAAATCCGTCAGATCGATGTTCGCCTGCCAGAACGCATCAACCGTCCCCACATCACGCCAATAGGCTTTCTCCTCGATGCCCGACCGCACACAGGAGCGGCTGAAGGGATGCGCAATCGCCTTGCCGTCCCGAACGATCTGCGGGATGACATCGCCGCCGAAATCGTGATTGTATCCTTCGCTGCCCGCGCATTCGTCCAGCAGCTTGAACAGGTAGTCCGTGGCAAATACATAGATGCCCATGCTGGCCAATGCGTGGTTCGGATGACCGGGCATGGCGGGGGGATCGCTGGGTTTTTCAACAAAATCCAGGATGCGGTCTTCGGTATCGACCTTCATCACGCCAAAACCCGTCGCCTCCATGCGCGGCACCTCAATGCAGCCCACGGTCACATCCGCGCCGCTTTCGACGTGGTGGCGGATCATCTGCGCATAATCCTGTTTGTAGATGTGATCGCCCGCAAGGATGATGATGTATTTGGGCCCGTATCCTTCGATGATGTCACGGTTTTGCGCGACCGCATCCGCTGTGCCCTTGTACCAGTTTTCATTGTCCATCTGCTGCGAGGCCGGCAGGATATCGAGCGATTCATTGCGTTCCGCGCGGAAGAAGCTCCACCCGCGTTGCAGATGCCGGATCAGCGAATGCGCCTTGTATTGTGTGGCCACGCCAATGCGCCGAATACCCGAATTCACCGCGTTGGAGAGAGGGAAGTCGATGATCCGGCTTTTTCCCCCGAAATACATTGCCGGTTTGGCGCGTCGGTCCGTCAGATCATAGAGCCTGCTGCCCCGACCTCCGGCCAAAACAAAGGCCATGGTTTGCTGCGCGAGCCGCTGCGTTTCTCTGTCCATCTATCTTCCTCCCCAAAAGATCTGTTGAATTAAAATTGAAACACTAGTCCCGCTCCAACTCGAAAAAGAGTGTCGTCAAAGGCGGCAGCGTAATCTTGATCGACTGCGCCCTCCCGGAGGCTGCGATCTGTTCGCTGTGCACGCCGCCCATGTTCCCGCGGCCATCGCCACCGTAAAACTCCGAATTCGTATTCAAACGCTCACCCCAGTGCCCTTGTTCCGGCACACCGACACGGCGCTCCGCCCGCTCAACGGGCGTGAAGTTTGATACCACCAGGATCGGCGGCGCACCCGCTGCCCCATGGCGTACCCAGGCCAGCACCGATTCGTCACCGTTGTTTTCCTCAACCCATTCAAATCCTTCGGGTTTCGTGTCCTGCGCATAGAGCGCAGGGCGTTCGCGGTAGAGCATATTGAGATCGCGGATCAGGGTCTGGATGCCTTTGTGCAGATCAATATCCAGAAGATGCCAATCGAGGCTGCTGTCGTGGTTCCATTCGGCGCCTTGTGCAAATTCACAACCCATGAAGATGAGCTTCTTGCCCGGGTGCCCCCACATGAACCCATAATAGGCCCGAAGGTTGGCAAATTTATCCGCGCCCTCGCCCGGCATCTTGTCCAGCAGCGAGCCTTTTCCGTGCACCACTTCGTCGTGGCTGAGCGGCAGAATGAAGTTTTCCGAAAAGGCGTAGTGCAAGCCGAAGGTCATCTTGGAATGATGGTATTTGCGGTGGATCGGGTCCTCGGCCATGTAGCTGAGCGTGTCGTTCATCCAACCCATGTTCCACTTGAAACCGAACCCCAGACCGCCCGCATCCGTGGGCGCGCTCACGCCCGGAAAGGCGGTGGATTCTTCGGCCACGGTCATGATGCCTTCAACTTCACCGTAAGCGGTGGTGTTCATGGTCTGCAAAAACGCGATGGCCTCCAGGTTCTCGCGCCCGCCATCCTTGTTGGGGATCCACTCGCCGTCCTTGCGGCTGTAGTCACGGTAGAGCATCGAGGCCACCGCATCGACGCGCAGCCCGTCCACATGATGTTCCTGCAGCCAGTAAAGTGCATTTGCGATCAGGTAGTTGGAAACCTCCGCACGCCCGTAATTGAACACCATCGTGTTCCAATCCGGATGAAAGCCCTCCTTCGGGTCCGCGTGCTCGTAAAGCGCGGTGCCATCGAATTTCGCCAGCCCATGCGCGTCCTCGGGGAAATGCCCGGGCACCCAATCGAGGATCACGCCAATGTCGGCGGTGTGTGCCGCCTCGATGAAGGCGCGGAACTCTTCGGGCGTGCCGTGTCGGATCGTGGGGGCAAAAAGACCAACCGGCTGGTAGCCCCAGGATCCATCGAAGGGGAATTCGGAAATGGGCATCAGCTCGATATGAGTGAAGCCCATCTCCTTCACGTAAGCGATCAACTGTTCGGCGTGTTCAAGGTAGCTGAGGGGCCGGTTGCCCTCTTCCGGCACGCGCCGCCAGGAGCCCAGATGCACCTCGTAGATTGAAATCGGTTGATCAAAGCGCTGTGTCGCGGCGCGTTTGCTCATCCATCCCCTGTCGGCCCAACTATGGCCAGAGAGCTTGCGCACCACCGATCCGGTGCGCGGCGGATGTTCTGACCCGAACCCAACCGGATCCGCCTTTTGCGGCAATAGATGCCGATTGCTGTCCAAAATCTCGAATTTATAAACGTCGCCTGCGCCGATGGCGGGCACGAAAATCTCCCAGACACCGGTCTGACCCCGCCGACGCAACAGATGGCGCCGCCCGTCCCAGGTATTGAAATCACCAACAATCGACACGCGCGCCGCATTGGGCGCCCAGACCGCGAAATGCGTACCCTGGACACCTTCATGCTTCATCACATGGGCGCCCAGCACGTGCCAGAGTTGCCGGTGCGTGCCCTCCCCGATCAGATATTCATCCCATTCGCCCATGACTGGACCAAAGCGATACGGATCGTCTGCGGTCCAGTGATGCCCGTCCTGCGTGACGCTAAGGTGGTAGGCGAACCGCTTCTTACGCCGCGCCGCGCTCCCTTCGAACAGGCCCTCCGCCCCGTCAACCGGGCTCAGCGCGGCAACCTTGCGGCCGGTTTTCGGATCTATGGCCGCAACACTTTGCGCGCCGGGCACAAAGGCGCGCACCACAAGCTTACCCGCCACCTCGTGAAGCCCCAGCACCGCGAACGGATCCCCGTGACAGCCTGCAACGATATCCTGTGCGTCCTGCGGTGTAAGTGCCACGCGGGTCTCCTTTTTTGCTACGCCACGTCTTGGCGCGACCGTCTTGACCCAATCATGCTGGGGGTTTTCCAAATGTCGCGGGCATAGCCGCTGATCGTCCGATCGGATGAGAACCATCCGACGCGCGCGGTGTTGAGCGCGGCCATACGCGTCCATGTGGCCTGGTCCGAAAATGCGGTATCGACCACGCGCTGGGTGTCGAAATAACTGTCGAAATCGCAGGTCACGAGGAAGTAGTCGTGGTTCATCAGCCCCTGCACCAACCCGCTGTAGCGCGCTGAATCGCTGCGGCAAAACGCGCCGCTCTCGATCTGTTTTAGCACGCGGGCAAGACGCGGACTGGCCTCGACAGCGCGGCGCGCATATTCCGGCTCGGCGCGGCGGGCGGTCACTTCTGCCGCTGTCAGCCCGAAGAGGAAGAAATTATCGGCGCCAACGCAGTCGCGGATTTCGACGTTCGCCCCATCCAGGGTGCCAATGGTTGGCGCTCCATTCAGCGCAAACTTCATGTTGCCGGTGCCGGAGGCTTCCTTACCCGCCGTTGAGATTTGCTCGGAAAGATCCGTGGCCGGGATCAGGATTTCGGCCATCGAGACATTGTAGTTTTCCGGGTAGACGATCTGGAGGTAATCGCGGGTGACCGGATCGGCGTTGATGGTTTTGGCAACGTCGTTGATCAGATGGATGATCTCCTTGGCCACCACATATCCCGGTGCCGCCTTGCCGCCAAAGATCTTGACCCGCGGCGTCCAATTGCCGTTTGGAGTGTCGCGAATGTCATTCCAGAGCGCGACCGTCTCCAAGAGGTTCATCAACTGGCGCTTGTATTCGTGGATGCGCTTGATCTGCACGTCGAACATCGCAGAGGGGTCCAGATCGACACCATCGCGCGCCTTCAACCAATTGGACAGGCGGGCCTTGTTGGCATCCTTGGCGGATTGAAACTGCTCAAGAAACGCCGCATCGCTTGCGTCGGCGCTGAGCGCATCGAGCTGCTGCAAATCATCCGGCCAGCTTGTGCCGATGGTCTCGTTGATCAGATTGCGCAGCGGCGGATTGCAGGAATAGAGCCAGCGCCGCGGCGTGATACCATTGGTCTGGTTGATGATCCGCCCCGGATAGTCGCGGTGCAGATCGGCAAAGACGGTTTCCTTGACCAAGTCGGAATGCAGTGCCGAGACGCCGTTGACGTGATGCGCCATGACGAAGGCCAATTCCCCCATCTTGACCTCACCATGTTCCAGAATGCGCACATCGCTGCCCGTCGACGCCAGATGCGCCGCTTCGATCAGTTGGATGATCCGGTGATGGCGCGGCAGCACGCGGATGAACAGATCTTCGGGCCAGCGTTCCAATGCCTCGGGTAGCAACGTGTGGTTGGTATAGGCAAGACAGCCCCGCGCGGTCGAGATCGCCTGCGAGACCTCAAACCCGTGTTCATCGATCAGCAGGCG
This sequence comes from uncultured Roseobacter sp., assembly GCF_947499265.1. GTDB lineage: Bacteria > Pseudomonadota > Alphaproteobacteria > Rhodobacterales > Rhodobacteraceae > Roseobacter. Next base: position 382,975 of record NZ_CANMNK010000003.1, read on the forward strand.
GACAAGCTCGGGGCCCGCGATCGCTGGGTGGGTATCATTGAGCTGAATGGCCACGTAATCAGGCAGGTCCCGCAGATCGCCGTCTTCGCTCAGGAAGCGGCGCAGCAGGTCCTGAATCGACGCGGAGGTAAAGAAGAATTCCTGCTTGAGCCGGAGTTCCTTGCCCGTATCGGTCGTATCATCGGGGTAGAGCACGCGGCTGATCGTACGCGCCAGCGCCTCTGGTGCGCTGGCACCCATGTAGTCGCCGCGGTTGAAGCTCTCCAGATCGAAGGCAGTGGTCGGTTTTGCCGCCCAAAGACGCAGCGTGTTGGCCCATTGGGCCTGCCAACCGATCACCGGGGTATCGTAGGCGGAGGCCATGACCGTCTCACCCGGATGCCAGACGGTCTTGCCGTCTTCCTCGGCGACATGACCGCCAAAATCGATGGGATAGCTGACTTCCGGGCGCTCGAATTCCCAGGCGTGACGCTGCGCGAGCCACGTCTCCGCCGTTTCCATCTGCGCGCCATCTTCGAAATGCTGCTCAAAGAGGCCGTGCTCATACCGGATGCCATAGCCATAGGCGGGAATGCCCAGGGTCGAGAGCGAATCCATGAAACAGGCCGCCAACCGGCCCAAACCACCATTGCCAAGGGCCGCATCCGGCTCATTGGCGACAACGGTGCCATAGTCCTGCCCGAGTGCGGCCAAGGCCTCTTCGGCGATTGCATCCAGCCCCAGGTTGATCGCAACATCTTCGATCAACCGCCCGATCAGGAATTCCATCGACAGGTAATACACCCGCTTGCCGCGCGCCTCATAGGTCTTGCGCGTGCTGTCGAACCACGGATCAACCACCCGGTCCCGCAGGGCCAGCGACAATGACATGCGCCAATCATAGAGCGAGGCGTGACTGTCATCCTTGCCCAGCGAATGTTTGAGGTGGCGCAGGATGTCCGCGCTGAAATCTTGGGCGGAAACAGGGGGGATGCTCGGTGCGGGCATTGGATCTCTTTACTTTGATACGTCGGGTTACGGATGCCCAGGATTGGGTCTGGATCAGGCTATCAGGTTTTGCGGGCGGGCAAAAACCCGTTTATGGTATTTCATGCGCCCAGGGTGGATTGGCACCGGCACGGGACACCGTTACAGCGGCGACTTTGACCCCATGGCGGAGTGCGTCGTGCAAAGCATCTGCGTCGATATCGGCCAGACGTGATTTTATCAGCAAGCCGTTTTCGGCGAGTTTTGCCAGAACGCCGGCGTTGAAGGTGTCTCCCGCGCCGACGGTGTCGACGATGCTGACCCGCTCGGCGGGGACTTCGACGGCTGCGCCGTCTTTGAGGAAGGCCTGTGCACCATCAGCGCCGCGTGTCACGATCACCACTCGCGGACCCTGCGCGCACAGGTTACGGGCCTTGCTTTCAAGCCCACCTGTGCCAGGAACAATCCAATCGAGATCTTCATCCGACACTTTCACGACATCCGCGACCGCAATCATCCGATCCAGGCGATCACGATATCTGGTCTCATCTCTGATGAATGCGGCCCTGATGTTAGGGTCCATGACAATCAGGCGCGCGGCGGCCTCGCGCAGCGCCAGCGCCGCGTAGAAATCGGCACAGGGTTCACTGATCAGGCTGATCCCCCCGAAATAGAGCGTTTGTGCCGCGTCCGGCAAGTCGGGCATCAGCTCCGGCGTCAGGCTACGCCCCGCCGTGTTTTCATCATAGAACGTATAGCTGGCCTGCCCATTTTTCAGCTGGACAAAGGCCAATGTCGTCGGGAGATCGGACTGGATGGCCAGGCTGCAATCCACATTGCTATCCTCAAGGGATTTCGCCAATTGAGCGCCAAAGAGATCGCGCGAGAGACCAGTGATGAACCCGGTCTTGCAACCGAGCCGTCCCAGCGCAATCGCGGTATTGAAAACGGCACCGCCCGAATGCGGCACAAAGCTCGTCTCATTCTGATCGGAGACCTTTGGGATCATGTCGATCAATGCTTCTCCGCAACACAAAATCATCTTCAGCCTCCGGGGTAAGACGCTTGTTTTGGGCCGCGCCACCCTGTTGCGTTACCGCTACCATAGCCGCAAAGTCAAATGCTATGCGCGCTGTTTGAGCCGGAAATCAGCCATTTTGGCCATGACGTACCGGCCCATCGTGCAAAAACGTGCCAACGTTAAGATAGCGGCGCAACGTATCCTCGGCCCCATTGTTCTGAAGCGACGTCAGACAGGCCGCAAACAGATCACGGAACCCGGCGTGGGTGCCCACGTCACCGTAGATCGCCTCTTGTTCCAGCCATACATCCGGGTTGGTTTGCGCGGCCACCGCCACGGGGTGCAATACCTCCCAATTGGGATCATTCGCAGCAATTTCAGCGCCCTTGTCGGTGCTCCCAGCGCAATATCTGCACCACAGCGCAGCACTCAACGCGAGGCCAACGGGCTGCCTGCCCTGCGCAAGATTATCGCGCACGGAGGGAATGGTGAATTTCGGTTGCCGGTTTGAACCGTCAAAGCACAGGCGCGCGATTTGATCAGCCACCCCGATGTTCTCAATCCGATGACAGATCAGATCAAGGTATTCCGCTGGTGTATAGCCGGTGACATCGGGCACGAGATGCAGCACATCGTCGGTGAGCACTTTGCGCAGATACGCGCGGATAACGGGGGTTTTGATGGCCTCATGCGCGAATTCGACCCCCATGAGGGCGGCCGGATAGGCCAGTATCGCATGCCCGCCATTCAGAATGCGGATCTTCATCTTTTCAAAGTCGTGGATGTCTTTGGTGAAGGTGACCCCGACAGTTTCCAAGGCAGGTCGCCCATTCACGAAATTGTCCTCCAGCACCCATTGCCGGAAAGGTTCACAAAAGACCGGGAAATTATCGGAAATCCCGAAGTTATCCGCCAGCAGGGCGCGCTCACGATCACCGGTGGCCGGGGTGATCCTGTCGACCATGGCATTGGGGAAGCTGACGTGATCGCTGATCCACGCCGCGAGATCCGCATCAATTGCCTGTGCGATCCCCAGCACCGCGGCCCGCGTTGCATCGCCATTGCCCGGCAGGTTGTCACAGGACATCACGGTGAAAGGCGCGGTGCCAGCGGCCTTGCGGATCGCCAGGGCAGAGACAATGCCGCCGAAGACCGTATGCGCCGACCCCGGAGTGGCGATATCGGCGGCCACCAGCGGATGGGTCAGGTCAAACTGGCCGCTTGCGCTGTCGACAAAATATCCACCCTCGGTCACGGTTAGGGAGACGATCCGCGTCTCCGGGTCGGTCATTTGCGCCAGGACCGACGCATTTGCCGATGGCTCTACGTCCAGGAAATTGGTCATGCAGCCAACAACACTGGCGGTGAGCGCCTCACCATCCACTTCCACGACAGAATAAAGCCAATCCTGTTCCGACAACTCCGCCCGCATCCGCGCATCCGGGGCCCGCACCCCTGCCCCGCAAATCCCCCACGCGGGATCGCTTTGCTGATTGTGCAGATCTTCGAAGTAAATGGCCTGATGCGCGCGGTGAAAATTGCCCACGCCCACATGCAGGATGCCGGGCCGCAGTGCCGCGCGATCATATTGTGGCACGGATATGGTGCCGGCCAGGGAGGCGAGCGATTTTTCTGTCAGCTTGATCATGTCAACTCATCCAGTTCCCGCCGTCCACATTGTAGGTCTGCGCCACGACGTAATCCGCCTCTTCAGAGGCCAGAAAAACGGCCATGCCTGTGAGGTCCTCTGCCGTCCCCAACCGCCCGTAAGGCACCGCAGCAGCAACCTGACGCTTCTTCTCGCCTTTGGGGATCTTTTCGTATTTCGCGAAATGCGCATCGACCTCATCCCAATGGGCGCCATCCACCACGCCCGGGGCGATGGCATTCACGTTGATCCCATGCTGGATCAGGCTCAGCCCTGCCGATTGCGTAAGGCTGATCACCGCCGCTTTGGTGGCACAATAGACCGTTACCACGGCCTCGCCGCGCCGACCGGCCTGGCTTGCCATGTTGATGATTTTACCGCCATGGCCCTGGGCAATCATCTGATTTGCCACCGCCTGCATCATGAAGAGACAGCCAGAGACATTGATCGAAAAGAGCCGGTCGTAACTCTCGCGCGTCACATCCGTGATCGGGGCCAGATCAAAGACCGCTGCGTTGTTGATCAGAATATCGACCCGCCCCAGTTCCACGACAACCTGCGCCATGCAATCGTCGATGGAACTCTGCCGGGTGACGTCCAGCGCCACCGCTGTGGCGCCCTCACCCAATTCTTCCGCAGCACGCCGAACGGCTGCAAAGTCAATGTCCGCCAAAGCCACCTGCGCCCCTTCATGCAGATAGGCCTTGGCGAACGCCAGCCCGATCCCTCGGGCCGCACCCGTGATCAGCGCCGTTTTGCCGGACAGTCGATTCAAATCGTCAGTCCCTGGGCGTCAAAGCGGTGCACTTTATCCTCCTGCGGGCTGAGGAAGATTTTCTGGCCATAAGCCGCTTTCAACTCGCCGCTGGCCCGCACATTGATCATGCTGCCATCGGATAGTTTGACATGCAGGAAGGTGTCTGAGCCCAGATGCTCGGAAACGCCGACGATCCCTTCCCACTCACCCGCATCCGCTGAAACCGTGAGGTGTTCGGGACGGATGCCGATGCTGTCGGCATCACGTTTCTTGGCCGATGCGCCGGATACGAAATTCATCTTGGGGCTGCCAATAAAGCCCGCCACGAATTTGTTGACCGGGCTTTCATAGAGCTCAAGCGGGCTGCCCACCTGTTCGATGTACCCGTCGTGCAGCACCACGATCTTGTCGGCCATGGTCATCGCCTCGACCTGATCGTGGGTCACGTAGATCATGGTGGTAGCCAGCGTCTTGTGCAGATCGCAGATTTCCAGACGCATGTTCACCCGCAGCGCAGCATCGAGGTTGGAGAGCGGTTCGTCAAAGAGGAACGCCGATGGCTCCCGCACAATCGCGCGGCCAATCGCCACCCGCTGCCGCTGACCGCCCGAGAGCTGACCCGGCCTGCGATCGAGATAATCCGTCAGGTTGAGCACCTTGGCGGCTGCATCAATGCGTTTGTTCGCCTCTGCCGGATCCATCCCCGCCATTTTCAGCGGGAAATTGATGTTCTTGCGGACCGACATATGCGGATAAAGCGCATAGGACTGGAAAACCATCGCAAGCCCGCGCTTGGCTGGCGTTGCGTCGGTGGCGTCTGAGCCGTCGATCTCGATGGCGCCGGATGTCAGATCCTCCAACCCGGCAATCAACCGCAGCAGCGTGGATTTACCGCACCCGGAAGGGCCGACAAAGACCACAAACTCACCGTCGTTGATTTCCAGATCCAGTGGTGGAATGACCTCCACATCACCGAAGCTTTTGGAGACTTTTTTGAGTGTAATGCTTCCCATGGTCTTATTCCTTTACTTCACCGCGCCGAACGTCAGGCCGCGCACGAGTTGTTTCTGGCTGAACCAGCCCATGATCAGGATTGGTGCAATGGCCATTGTCGAGGCCGCTGAGAGTTTCGCGTAAAAGAGCCCTTCAGGACTGGAGTAGCTGGCAATAAAGGCGGTCAGCGGTGCCGCCTTGGCAGCGGTCAGATTGAGCGTCCAGAAAGCTTCGTTCCAGGCGAGAATGAAATTCAACAGCAGTGTTGATGCGATGCCCGGAACCGCCATGGGCGTGAGAACATAGATGATCTCCTTGGGCAGCGACGCGCCGTCCATCCGAGCCGCCTCAAGGATCTCGCCGGGGATTTCCTTGAAGTAGGTGTAGAGCATCCAGATGATGATCGGCAGGTTGATGAGCATCAAGACGATGGTCAGCCCAAGGCGTGTGTCCAGCAGGCCCATTTTGATGAAGAGCAGGTAGATCGGATAGAGCACACCCACCGCTGGCAGCATCTTGGTCGACAACATCCACAGCAGGATGTCCTTGGTCCGCCTGGAGGGCACAAAGGCCATCGACCAGGCGGCGGGCACCGCGATGATCAGACCCAGGATGGTCGACCCGCCCGCGATGAAGACCGAATTCCACAGGAAACGCATGTAGTTGGAGCGTTCCTGCACAACGGCATAGTTCTCCAGCGTCCAGTCGAAGAACAGAAAGACGGGTGGGTTGCTGATGGCCTGGGCCTCGGTCTTGAAGCTGGTCAGGATCGTCCACAGGATCGGGAAGAAGATGACCAGACCGATGGACCAGGCGATTGCGGTGTTCAGAGCTTTGCGATTGTTTGTAACAGCACGTGCCATGATTTGCTCCTCACGCGTCCAGGTTTTTGCCGACGATGCGCATCAGGAAGATGGCAACGATATTGGCAAGGATGATGGCGTAGACACCGCCCGCGGACCCTAATCCGACGTTCTGACTCTCCAGCACGCGCTGGAAGATCAGGTAGGAGAGTGTCTTGGTGCCGAACGCACCGCCGGTGGTGACGAAAATCTCCGCAAAGATCGACAGCAGGAAGATCGTCTGGATCAGCACGACAATCGTGATGGCGCGCGCCAGATGCGGCAGGATGAGGTACCAGAACCGGCTCATGAAGGACGCGCCGTCCATCTCAGCCGCCTCCAGTTGCTCGCTATCAAGCGACTGCACGGCGGTCAGCAGGATCAAGGTTGCAAAGGGCAGCCACTGCCAGCTCACGATCATCACAATCGATTGCATCGAGGCCTGACTAAGCCATTCGACCGGGGTAGCGCCGAAGAATTTCCAGACATAGGCAAAGAGCCCGTTGACCGGATCCATGAACATGTTCTTCCAAACCAGCGCTGACACGGTGGGCATGACAAAGAAGGGTGCGATCACGAGGATCCTGACGATGCCCTGCCCCCACATGGGCTGGTCCAGCAGCAGGGCCAGAATGATGCCGAGGACGATGGTGATGATGAGCACACCGCCCACGATGACCAAGGTGGCCTGTACACTTGGCCAGAAGGCGCTCGAACCTATGAAACGTGTGTAGTTATCGAAACCCGCCCAACCAAGGTCGCCACCGCGCAGTGGCAGGTATTTGCGGAATGAAAACCAAAGGGTCATCGTCAATGGCACGAGCATCCAACCCAAAAGAAGGATCACGGCAGGTGCCATCATCAATCTGGCTGCGGATCGGGATTGTTGGGTCGCCATAACACATCTCCTCTGTTGACGGACAAATCTGCCGCCTGGAAACAATCAGTCGAATGGAACGAGTGGTAAATAAGTGTCCAGAGGGCGGCGGACCGCCCCCTGGTAAGTCGAAGGGGGCCTTACCTGTAGCCTGCCGCTTCCATTGCGTCGTTGGTCAAGGCCTGAGCTTTTGCCAACGCTTCTTCTACTGTTTGCTGACCTGCATAGACTGCCGAGAATTCCTGGCTGACCTCTGTTGCAATGCCAGCGAATTCAGGGATCGCTGCGAACTGAATGCCTACGTAGGGGCTTGGTTCCACGGTGGAGTCGTTCGGATCAGCTGAAAGGATCGAGTCCAGCGTTTTCTGAGCGAAAGGAACCTCCTGATAGTTCGGGTTCTCATAAAGCGAGGCCCGTGCGCCCGGAGGCACGTTTGCCCAGCCTTCGTTCTCCGCGACCAACTCGATGTACTCTTTGGAAGTGGCCCATTCGATGAACTCTTTTGCTGCGTCTTCTTTCTGAGTACCGGCAGGAATTGCCAGAGCCCAGGCCCAGAGCCAGTTCGACCGCTTGCCAAGACCGGTATCGGGGGCCAATGCAAATCCAACCTTATCCGCGACGGTGGAGTCGTCGGGGTTGGTCACGAAGGATGCCGCAACTGTGGCGTCGATCCACATGCCGCATTTGCCCTGCTGGAACAGCGACAGGTTTTCGTTGAACCCGTTTGTGGCATATCCCGGAGGGCCCGCGTCATTCATCAGGTTGACGTAGAAGTTCAGCGTGTCGGCCCAGGGCTGTGTGTCGAACTGGGCGTTCCAGTCCATGTCAAACCAGCGGGCGCCAAAAGAGTTTGACATCGCTGTGATGAAAGCACCGCCTTCACCCCAGCCGGCCTTGCCGCGCAGGCAAATGCCGTTGATCTCGTTGTCGCGGTCCGTCATCGCGCGGGCGGCTTCGCCGATGAAATCCCATGTCGGGGCATCGGGCATTTCCATGCCAGCCGCTTCCATCAGATCGGTGCGGTACATGATCATGGACGATTCGCCATAAAACGGCGCCGCATAGAGCGTGCCGTCGTGAGACAGACCACCGGACATGGCGGGCAAGATGTCACCCACGTCGTATTCCTCGGACAGACCGTCCAATGGAACCAGCCAGCCATTCGCGCCCCAGATCGGCGTCTCATACATGCCGATTGTCATGATGTCGAAAGCACCGCCCTTGGTTGAGATGTCAGTCGTTACCCGCTGACGCAGCACGTTTTCTTCCAACGTCACCCACTCAACGGTGTGCCCCGTCTTCTCGGTGAAGTTGTCCGTGTAGCCTTGCATGCGGATCATGTCGCCGTTGTTGACTGTAGCGATTGTGAGCGTCTCTGCGGTGGCAGCAGTAGACAGCGCTGCAATAGCGCAAGCGCCCATAAGGCGGCTTACCGTGTAGATCATTAGTTCCTCCCAAAACGTCATATGAGCTTTTGCTCACCGTGATGACAATTATTCACAACTATGTGCGCGCGAGTCAACCAAATTCTTGGCGCCATATGTATTCTAGGTTGAATTATGCCAATAAATGGCGGGCGCAGGTCTCGTCGGTAATCAAACCCGAAATGAGCTGGCCTTTCAGGGCTGCCGCAAGCGCTTCGTACTTACGTACGCCTGCGGCGATGCACACAATCGGGGATCCGGCCGTGTCGGCGCGCACGCCGTTGATCAAGGCATTTGAGCCGCCCTCCAGGTATTTGCCATCACTGTCGAAGGCCCAGCCAACAATCTCGCCGACAGCCCCCCGGGCCAGCAGCTCATCGATTTCGGCCGTGTCGATGAACCCGTCAATGATCATCGGCGCCGTGTGGGACACATCGCCAATACCAACAAAGGCAATGTCACACTCACGCGCCAGCTTCAGTGCGGTTTGCGCGTGGCGCAAGCCGAGATAAAAATCCCTGTCGGCCTCGCTTTCGGCATGCAGCGGCAATGCCAGTGGAAAATGGCGGGCTCCCACGCGGTCCGCGAGGCGCATGATCACCTGATACACCGTGGCCGAGCCGTCGCGCGCGGCGTTACCAATCAGGGACACCAACCTGTGATTTGGAAAATCAAGCACGGGCATTTCGTCGACAACCTGGCGCAGGGTCCGCCCGGTTCCGAGCGAAATCACCAAGTCTTCGCTGTTTTTCAAAACGCGCTCGATCTCCTTGGCAGCGACAGGTGCGATGGACTTCACGGGATCCATACCTTCGGGCAACGCGGGCGCGACCCGCGCAAGGGTCAGACCGAACTGTGCCTTCAAGGCGCGCTCAAGCTCCAGACAAGCCGCGATCGGGTGGTTCAGGCGCACAGCGATCAAACCATCCGCAACGGCCCGCGCGACCAGACGCTGTGCGCGTTGACGCGAAATGCCGAGCTCGCGCGCGATGTGATCCTGCGTCATGCCCCCCAGATAGTACATCCAACCCGCACGGGCCGCGAGGTCGACCGCGGGCTCGTCTGTGCCTGATTTAGCTGCCATGTACCTCTCCGTCCGGTCTCCGCCCGATGCCCGGCGCTTGGTCGAATAACTCATCAAATGCGCTGACCTTGAAATGCGGCCCCTTCGGAAACCCCGCGACCTCGATGTCAGTGTCGGCCATTTTGCGCATATGTGCGCCCCCTGTAAACCAGGCCGCGTGCATGCCCGCGGAAAGGGCCGCCTGCAAGCCCACGCTGCTGTCTTCGACAACCAGGCATTTGTCCGGCGCGGTATTCATCTTTCGGGCGGCGTGCAGGAACAGATCGGGCGCGGGTTTGCCATGGGCTACTTCGGAAGCTGTAAAGACCCGATCGCCAAATCGGGCGCGCACACCCGTCAGCTCAAGCGAGCGCGCAACCCGAATGGGGCTGCTGGAGGTGGCGATGCAAAACGGCACGGTGAGATGATCGAGCAATGCCTCCACCCCCGCTACCAGCCGCAGATCGGTCTCGAAGGTCTCAAACAGGCGCTGGCGGTAGTCGCTTTCGAACCGGGCGGGCAAGCGCACGCCGAAGAGATCGTAAACGCATCCGGCGACGGTGGGAAAACTGCGGCCCAGAAAATGCTCGCGCACAAATGCGACGTCAATCTGGATGTCCCACCCGCTGAGCAGCGCAATCAGGGTTTCCGCGCTGATGACCTCGCTGTCGATCACCACGCCGTCGCAATCCAGGATCAGCAAGTCAGGCTCCAAAAGCCGGTTCCTTGCAGAATGATCCGTTTTGTGTTGCATCTATGATGACCCCGAGTGAAGCCCGGAACATCGCCAGAAGTGACGGGAATTTCAACTGCAAAGCCAGAATTGTCGGCAATCAGACCTTCAGCGTGCTGGCTTCCTGGGCCAAAGCTTCGATCCCGGTCCAGTCACCCGCCAACACCATATCCGCCGGTGCGACCCAGCTGCCGCCCGCACAAATCACATTGGGCAATGACAGATAGCTCTCGGCGTTTTTGGGGCTGACCCCCCCTGTCGGACAAAAAGAGATTTGCGGCAATGGCCCCCCGATGGCTTTGAGCGCGGGCGCGCCTCCCGAGGCTTCGGCAGGGAAAAACTTGAGCACATCATAGCCCCGCTCAAAGAGCCGCATGGCCTCTGATGCGGTCGCGGCCCCGGCAAGCAAGGGCAGGTCTTCTGCCTCGCAAGCATCAAGCAGCGCGTCAGTTGCCCCCGGGGACACACCGAACTTGGCCCCGGCGGCTTTGGCGTTCTTGACGTCCTGCGGCGTGACAAGCGTGCCCGCCCCAACCACACCGCCAGGAACTTTCGCCATTTCCGAAATCACCTCCAGCGCAGCCGGGGTGCGCAGGGTGACCTCCAGCGCGGGCAAGCCACCGGCCACCAGTGCTTCGGCCAGAGGCCGCGCGTGACCTGCGTCCTTTACAACCAGAACCGGAACGATGGGGGCCAAACCGCAAATCTCTCGGGCCTGCCTGCTGGCGTCCTGCGGCGTCATGGCAGGTTCCTTTCCTTAAAAGAGCACACTTGCGCCGGTGTCGGCAGTGCCAACAGACCGGCGGAATTGCGCAAAAAGCTCACGGCCAAGACCGAATTCATTGGCGCCCAGATTGACCCGCACCGCCGCGCGGTCAAGCACGCCGGGGGTCAATATGTCAAGGTCCCCCGCCACCGCGTCCACACGCAGGATATCGCCGTCCTGCAGTTTAGAGATCGCACCGCCGTCCAAGGCCTCGGGGCTGACGTGAATGGCCGATGGTACAGACCCTGACGCACCGGACATGCGCCCGTCGGTCACCAGCGCCACGTTGATCCCTTTGGCCTGCAGGTTTTTCAGCACCGGGGTCAGGCTGTGCAACTCGGGCATGCCGTTGGCTTTCGGCCCCTGAAAGCGCACCACGACCACGGTATCTTCGATGATTTCACCAGCCTTGCAGGCGGCTTTCACGTCTTCCTGATCGTTGAACACACGCACCGGTGCCTCCACGATCTGATGTTCCGGTTTCACGGCGGACACCTTCATCACCGCGTTCCCAAGCGACCCGTTAAGGCGCTTCAAGCCGCCCGTCGGCTGGAAAGGGTCGGAAGCCGGGCGCACGATCTTCTCGTTCAGGCTCTTTGCCGTGCCATCTTCCCAGACGACCACACCGTCGCGCAACTTGGGTTCTCGCGTGTAGACCTCGAGGCCACCCCCACCGACGGTTTTGGTATCCGGATGCAGCAGACCTGCCCCCAGCAATTCGCGGATCAGGTATCCCAGACCGCCTGCCGCGTGGAAATGGTTCACATCCGCCAGACCGTTCGGATAGACCCGCGCCAGCAGCGGCGTGACTTCTGACAGATCGGAGAAATCCTGCCAGTCGAGGATGATACCCCCCGCGCGCGCCATGGCGACAAGGTGGATCAGCAGGTTGGTCGAGCCGCCCGTCGCGTTGAGCCCGATAATGCCGTTCACATAGGCCTTTTCATCCAGCACATCGCAGACCGGCAGATAGTTGTCCCCCAGATCGGAATGCGCAAGTGCACGCTGGGCCCCCGCCTGGGTCAGCGCATCCCGCAGGCCGGTGTTCGGCGTCACGAAACTTGACCCCGGCAGATGCATGCCCATGAATTCCATCAGCATCTGGTTGGTATTCGCAGTGCCATAAAAGGTGCAGGTACCCGGGCCATGGTAGGCGCCCATTTCCGCCTTCATCAATGCGTCACGACCCACTTCGCCGGCGGCAAACTTCTGGCGCACCTGGCTTTTTTCATCGTTGGACAGGCCTGAGGTCATCGGCCCGGCGGGCAGGAATACCGTCGGGATATGCCCAAAGGTCTGCGCGGCAATGATCAGCCCCGGCACGATCTTGTCGCAGACGCCCAGATAGACCGCGGCGTCAAAGGTGTTGTGGGTCATGGCGATACCGGTCGCCATCGCGATCAGATCGCGCGAAAACAGGCTCAGCTCCATGCCGGGCTCGCCCTGGGTGACACCATCGCACATTGCAGGCACGCCGCCAGCCACCTGCGCCGTGGCCCCAGCGGCACGTGCGGCCTCACGGATCAGCTCCGGGAACCGCTCGAATGGCTGATGCGCGGACAGCATGTCATTGTAGGTGGTGACAATGCCGAGGTTCGGCGCGGTTTCATGGGCCATGGCCGACTGGTCCGGGCCCGCGCCGGCATAGGCGTGCGCCTGGCCACTGCAGCTGAGATGCCCGCGGGCGGGCCCCTTGACCCGCGCATCGGCCATGCGTTTCAGATAGTCGCCCCGTGGCCCTTCGCTGCGCGCAATGATGCGGTCCGTGACGCGGGCAATCGTGTCATTCAAAGTCATCTCGGTTCCCTCCGAGCTTGGGCGCTCAGGTGCTGGTGCCAGATGTTTGGCTTCAGGTTTTGGACAGTTCCGCAAGCCTGCGCCCGGTGTCGATCATCCGGTTCGCAAAGCCCCATTCGTTGTCATACCAGCTGACAACCCGCACCAGGCCGTCCTGAGTGACGCTGGTTTGTGGCGCGGCGAAGCTGGAAGAATGCGGATCGTGATTGTAGTCGATGGAGACGGTCGGGTCAGTTTCATAGGACAGGATGCCCTTCAACTCACCTTCGGCGGCGGCCTTCATCGCGGCGTTGATGGCATCCTTGGTCGCTGGCTTTTCCGGCACAAAGGCCAGATCGACAAGCGAGACATTGGGCGTCGGCACCCGCACGGCGGACCCTTCAAGGCGCCCCTCCAGGTGCGGCAGGACCAGCGAAATCGCTTTCGCGGCCCCGGTTGATGTCGGCACCATCGACAGCGCCGCCGCACGCCCCCGGTAGAGGTCTTTGTGCGGTGCGTCATGGGATGGCTGATCGCCGGTATAGGCGTGAATGGTGGTCATGTAGCCGGTCTTGATGCCGAATGCCTTGTCCAACACATAGGCCACCGGGGCGAGGCAATTCGTGGTGCAGGACGCGTTGGAGATCACGATATCATCCTTGCTCATGTCCTTGTGGTTCACACCATACACCACCGTGCGATCCGCCCCTGCCCCGGGTGCGGAAATCAGCACGCGGCGCGATCCGTTCTCAAGGTGTTGTGCTGCTTTTTCCCGTGCGGTGAAGAGCCCGGTGCACTCCATGGCAACGTCGACGCCATCCCAGGGCAATTCTGCCGGGTTGCGGATCGCCGTCACCTTGATGGTCTGGCCGTTGACAACAAGCGCATCGCCTTTGACCTCCACATCCGCTTTGAAGCGGCCATGCACACTGTCATATTTCAGAAGATGCGCCAACGTTTCAGGCGATGACAGATCATTGATTGCGACGACTTCAACATCGTTGACCTCGTTTTCGACCAAAGCGCGCAACACGCCACGCCCGATGCGGCCAAAACCGTTAATTGCAACTGCGTGTGACATCATCTTCCTCCAGAATTCTTCCTGCTCAGCGCATCAGACGCGCGAAAGGGCTTTGTTAGCGCTAACGAACATATTCCAACCGAAACATCAATGGCTGATTTTGCCGCAGACTGGGCTGGCATGGTAATTCGGTGGCATGATGCTTGTTCAACGTCCCAGTGACCGCAGACACCGCCAGCTTAGCACGAATTTGAGCCTAAGGCGCCACCTTATCGCGAATCGAGTTCAGGCGTCCGGACTGTCGTTTTCAAAGACGACATCACAGGGCAGGCTTTCGGATAAAACGCGACGAGCATTTGGCAAATCATTCCCCTCGGCCCGGGCTATGGCATCCTCGGGTGCAAGGCCCTGATCCAACCAACGTTCGGTCAGTCTTTGCCGCAGGACCGGTTCGGGAACGGATAGCGCGATCCGCACATCCCAGAGCGACGAAAGATCGCGCCAATTTGGCGCGTCCAGCAACAGGTAATTGCCCTCGACAATCACCGTATCGCAGGTTTCTGCCAGCACATCCGCGCCTGCAATCGCAATGTCACGAGATCGGTCAAACAGGGGGTAATACACCGGGTTGCCCGCGCCGAGCGCAGAGACCAGACGGGCAAACCCCGCCACATCAAATGTCTCCGGCGCGCCCTTGCGATGGCGCAATCCCATGCCGTCGAGCAGGCTATTATCCAGGTGAAACCCGTCCATCGGCACCACCTGCGCCGGGCTGCCCTGCTGCGTCAGATGATGCGCCAATTGCGCAGCCACAGTCGATTTACCGCTGCCGGGCGCACCCGCCATCGCAACCAACCGACGCTCGGCCCTGCGCGGCGCGGCCAGGACATAGTCCGACAAGGCCGAAAGACTATTCAGTGAAACGCTCAAGCGGCAACAGTCTCGGTAGGCGGTTCCTTGGCCCCTGTCATAAAGGCCACGGCGTCCGACATCGTGTAGTCCTTGGGATCAATCACACAGAGGCGTTTGCCCAGACGGTGCACGTGGATGCGGTCGGCAACCTCAAAGACATGCGGCATGTTGTGACTGATCAGGATGATCGGGATGCCGCGCGATTTCACATCCATGATCAGTTCCAGCACCCGGCGGGATTCCTTTACCCCCAAGGCAGCTGTCGGCTCATCCAGAATGATCACTTTCGAGCCAAAAGCCGCAGCCCGCGCAACAGCAACCCCCTGCCGCTGACCGCCTGAGAGCGTCTCAACCGCCTGGTTGATGTTCTGAATGGTCATCAGTCCAAGTTCCGTCAACTTGTCACGGGCCAGACGTTCCATCTCCGCGCGGTCCAGCTGGCGCAACCATTTGCCCCGAAACCCCGGTTTGCGGATTTCGCGGCCCATGAACATATTGTCCGCAATCGACAGGGCAGGCGACATCGCCAATGTCTGGTAAACCGTTTCGATCCCCTCATTGCGGGCATCAATGGGCGATGTGAAATTGACCCGCTTGCCCTCCAGCCAGACCTCGCCCTCGTCCGGGATCACGGCGCCGGAAACCGCCTTGATCAGCGAGGATTTACCCGCGCCATTGTCGCCAATCACTGCGAGTATTTCGCCCGGCATCAGATCGAAATCACAATGATCCAATGCCGTGACCTTGCCGTAGCGTTTGACGAGGTTGCGGCCTTTGAGAATGGGTTCCATCACACCGATACCTTTCTGATCCATTGATCCACGCCCACGGCGGCAATGATAAGCACGCCGATCAGCAGATAGGTCCATTGCGCATCCGCCCCCAGCAGGCGCAGGCCCAGCGTAAAGACCCCGACGATCAGCGCACCAAAGAGCGTGCCCATGATGGAGCCACGTCCGCCGAAGAGTGAAATCCCGCCAATCACCACGGCGGTGATGCTTTCGATATTGGCCAACTGGCCGGAGGTGGGCGACACCGATCCGATGCGCCCGACCAGCGCCCAGCCCGCAAAGGCGCAGATCAGCCCCGCAAGCATATAGACGGAGATCAGCGTTTTCTTGACGTCCACGCCCGACAGTTCCGCCGCCTCCGGATCATCACCGACGGCATAGACATGCCGCCCCCAGGCCGTGTGTTTGAGGGCATAGGCCAGGACAAAGACCAGTAGCAGCATGAAGACGACGCCGAAGGTCAGCCGCGCCCCGCCCAGTTGAATGGTGTTGCCGAAGAATTGCAAAAGCGGCGCTTCCGCTTCGATCTCCTGCGAGCGGATCGTTTCATTGGCGGAGTAGAGGAAATTGGTGGCCAGAACGATCTGCCACATGCCCAGCGTCACGATGAAGGGGGGCAGCTTGACGCGCGCCACCAGCCAGCCGTTGATAAAGCCGATCAGGGTACCGCAGAGCAGACCGCAGGCGACGGAGATCTCGACCGGGATGCCATATCGGAAGGTGAATTGGCCCATCACCACCGAAGACATCACCATGATAGCGCCAACACTGAGATCAATCCCGGCGGTCAGGATCACGAGGCTTTGCGCCGCCGCGACGATGCCGACGATCTGCACCTGTTGCAGGATCAACGTGAGCGCGAAGGGCGAAAAGAACTTGGTGCCCAGCAGCAGCCCAAAGATCACAATCGATGCAATCAAAACGATCAACGGCACCAGCGAGGGGTTCACATGCAGCAGGTGCTGGATTGTCCCGACAAACCCGCGGTGCGTGTCTTCGAATGCCGCCACCGCTTCGGGGCTTTTCTTCAACTCGCTCTCGAATTCTTGCGTTTTTCCCGATGCCTCAGACACGAGATCCCCCTCCCATTCAACGGGTGCTGGCCCATCCATTTGTTGTGATAGTGTGACAGACCGGAACGAAATTGTCGCGGTCGGATGCGGCGCGCGCTGTCACGCACGCCACATTTTTTTATAGGTTTAGCCCCAGCAGAGGTCTTTGCCTTCGGAGACAGAGATTGACTCAACCCCATCGGCGGGCGCATCTGTCACAAGAGCGACACCTGTGTCAAAGAATGCCTTGCCCGGTGTCGGTTCCGGCTTCACGCCTTCGTCTGCCCATTTCTTGATGGCTTCAACACCCAGCGAGGCCATCAGCAGCGGGTATTGCTGTGATGTCGCGCCGATCACGCCATCCGCCACGTTCTGCACACCGGGGCAGCCGCCATCGACGGAAACAATCAGCACTTCCTTTTCGCGCCCGATGGCCTTCAGCGCTTCATAGGCGCCAGCAGCCGCGGGTTCGTTGATCGTGTGCACAACGTTGATCGACGGGTCCCGCGCCAGCAGGTTTTCCATCGCACGACGGCCGCCTTCTTCGTTGCCGTCGGTCACGTCACTGCCAACAATACGGGCATCACTTTCATCGCCGATCACATTTGGATCTGCCAGATCAATGCCAAAACCATCGAGGAATCCCTGGTTGCGCAACACGTCAACGGTGGGCTGGCTCACGTTCAGGTCGAGGGTCGCAATCTTCGCGCTGTCCGCCGCATCGCCCAGTTGCGCCCGCGCCCATTCGCCGATCAGAACCCCGGCCTTGTAGTTGTCTGTAGCAAAGGTTGCATCCGCTGCATCGATTGGCTCCAGCGGCGTGTCGAGCGCGATCACCAGAAGGCCTGCATCCCGCGCCTGGGTTACCGCCGACACGATGGAAGAGGTGTCTGATGCCGTGATCAGGATGCCCTTGGCCCCGTCCAGAATGCAGGTCTCAATCGCCTGAACCTGGGTTTCATGATCGCCATCCACTTTACCGGCAAACGCCTTCAAGGTCATGCCAAGCTCCGCGGCCTTGGCCTCGGCACCCTCTTTCATTTTCACAAAGAACGGATTGGTGTCTGTCTTGGTGATCAGGCAAGCGGTCACGTCGTCGGCCGCAAATGCAGCGCCGCTTGTTGCGCCCAATGCGCTCAGACCAAGGATTGTGCTGGCGAGAAGTTTTTTCATGTTTTCCTCCCAAGGAAACTAAAAAATTGTTTTGCTTGAGACGCTGGCAGCGCGCCTCCCCTGCGGAATCCTCCCCAACAGGTCTCGGTTAAGACACATCATTTCAGAACGGCTGTCAATAAATAAATAAACTTGATTTATTAATTCGAAAAGTCGATATTGCCCAAGTAAATATGAGTATGGGCGACCTTATGGATGGCAACAAGGTCAAGGGATTGAGCAGCGGCGTGAACCAGCGCGGGGTGCGCAATTATAACGAGCGCCTGCTGCTTTCCATGTTCATGCGCCATGGTGCACTGCCCGGCAGCGACCTTGCCCGTATGGCTGGCCTGTCCCCTCAAACCGTCTCCGTGATCCTGCGCAAGCTGGAAAAAGACGGCCTTTTGGCGCGGGGTGCGCCGCAGCGGGGCAAGGTGGGCAAGCCGTCTATTCCAATGGATCTCTCAGCGGAGGGCGTCTTTTCCTTTGGGCTTAAAATCGGGCGGCGCAGTGCGGAGCTGTTGCTGCTCAATTTCAAGGGGGACGTGATCAAGCAACTGCATCTCTCCTACCCCTACCCTTTGCCCGAAACAGTGTTTGGATTTCTCGAAGATGGCATTGACCAGCTGATGGAGGAGATGAGTGCCGCTCAGCAAAACCGGATTTGCGGGATCGGCGTCGCCTCCCCGTTCGAACTTTGGAAGTGGCACGATCTCTCAGGTCCACCGGTCGAGGATTTCAGCTCCTGGAAAGACATCCATTTTGCCGAAGAGGTGGCCAAGTTCAGCACCCTGCCAATTTTTGTATGCAACGACGCAACGGCGGCCTGCCGGGCGGAACACCTTTACGGGCTGGGCAAAGAGTATCGCGACTACGCCTATTTCTACATCGGTTCGTTCATCGGCGGCGGCGTGGTGCTGAACCACACGGTTTTTGAGGGCAATCAGGGCAATGCCGGGGCATTAGGGTCGTTGCGCACAACGGGCCCGCTTGGCGAGAGCCGTCAGTTGATCGATGTGGCCTCGCTGCATCTGCTTGAAGGCCGGCTTGTCGAAGTCGGGCTTGATCCCAAGCAGCTCTGGCAGATGCCGCAGAATTGGGAGGCCCTGTCGCGCTATGTGGATCCGTGGATCGGTGAAACCGCCCAGGAACTGGCCAAGGCCGCACTCTCCATTTGCTCCGTCATTGATTTCGAGGCGATCCTCATCGATGGCGCCTTCCCGGACGCTGTGCGCACGGAACTGGTGGACCGCGTGCGCCGCTATCTGATCACTCAGGACACCCGCGGTCTGCTGGCCCCACGGATCGAAGCGGGCGACATCGGCTTTAACGCGCGCGCAATCGGCGCCGCCAGCGGGCCAATTTTTTCGCAATTCTTCCTGAACACCAACGCCGGTCTGTCCTCGGTCTGACGGCTCAGACTGCCCGTTGCATGGCCTGAACAAGCGCCCCAGTGCTCAATACGCAGGGGTTCGCCTTCATGGAGGATGCTCCGGCGGCCTCTCGCGCAATGGCTTCCAGATCGGTCTCTGGCGTCAGCCACTGCGCCAGTCGCGGCACTTTCCAGCTGTCCAGGAGTGTGGGCAGATCCTCAAAAACAGTCGTCGCATCAAGTTCAAAGGCATCTCCCAACCACTGCGCCACCGCCTCGAAACGCGACAGATCAGCCCCGGCCTCGGCGATGGCCTGCGCGTTGGCGGCCAGCACGGGGCCCATCAAACGCCCACAAATCAACCCATGCGGCGCCCCAAGACGTCCGCCCAACACCCCCGCCAACCCGTGTACGGCGCCCAGCCCGGCATTGGCCAGCGCCAACCCGCCCGAGAGGCTGACAAAGGCCATGTCATCCCGGGCCTGAATGTCTTCCCCTTTTGAAAGCCTCGCCAGCGCCATGGCCCCCAGCGGTATCGCCGACCGGCACAAAGCATCGGTGAGCGGGTTCGCCCGATGCGACAGAAAGGGTTCGATCACCTGTGTCAGCGCATCCAGACCCGACGCCAGCGTTTGCGCGCGCGGTGCGCCGTCCGTCAACGCCGCATCAATGATCGCAACATCCGGCACCATGCGGTCGTCGCGCAGGCTGACCTTGCGCCCGGCCTGCGGCACCGCAATCACCGCGTTTTTCGTCACCTCCGCACCGGTCCCGGCAGTTGTCGGCACAGCGATGAATGGCAAGGGATCCGCATGCAGCGGCTTGGCCGCGCCGACGCCTTCGAGATGATCCATGACGGCGCCAGTTCCCGCAGTCAAAGCGGCCACGGCCTTGCCCAGATCGAGCACCGCACCACCACCAACGGCAACCACGACCTCTGCGTCCAAGGCGCGCGCTTGCTGCAACGCCTGTTCGACACCCGATACGGTTGGCTCGCCTGAATTGAAAACCGATGTGACCTCGGCGCCCATGCTGTGCAGTTCTTCGGTCAAGGCGTCGACCCAAGGCACCGACCGACCACGCACCAGCAAGACCCGTTTGCCATGCGCAACTGTACGCTGCGCTGTTTGTGTGCGCACCCCACGGCCAAACTCGATCCGTCCCGGCGACAGGAAGCTGAACGGCGGCAGGCTCAAAAGCTCATCGTCGCCGCCACCGCGCGTTTCCAGGCGGCATATTTTTGATCGCGATCTGTGGCCTCCATTTTCGGCGCAAATTGCTGCTCCAGCGCCCAGCTTTTGGAAAAGCCGTCCTGGTCCGGGTACAAACCCGCGCGCTGCCCCGCAAGCCACGCCGCGCCAAGCGCCGTTGTTTCCAAAACCTGCGGACGGTCCACCGGCGCGCCGATGATGTCGGACAGAAACTGCATCGCCCAGTCAGAAGCGGACATGCCCCCGTCGACGCGCAAGGTGGCCCCCGCCCCTTCGCCCTGCCAGTCGGCCTGCATCGCCTCCAGCAAGTCGCGGGTTTGATAGCCCACGCTTTCCAACGCGGCTTTGGCGTATTCCTCCGGGCCGGAATTCCGGGTCAGACCAAAGACCGCGCCGCGGCATTCCGCATTCCAATAGGGCGCGCCCAGCCCAACAAAGGCCGGCACCAGCACCACGTTCTGATGGGGGTCCGCTTTTTCGGCCAGCGGCTGCGTTTCAGCCGCCTCCCGGATGATCTTGAGCCCGTCACGCAGCCATTGCACCACCGCGCCCGCCACAAAAATGGACCCCTCAAGCGCATAGGTCGGCTTGCCGTCAAACTGATAGGCAATGGTGGTCAGCAGGCGGTTGTTGGAGGTCACGGCAGTCTCACCCGTGTTCAAAAGCGCGAAACACCCGGTGCCATAGGTCGATTTCAACATGCCCGGTTCAAAACAGGCCTGACCAATCGTAGCGGCCTGCTGGTCCCCGGCAACGCCCAGAATGGGGACCTCGCGCCCAAAGAGATCAGCGCGCGTCATGCCGAAGTCGGCCGCACAATCCTTCACCTCCGGCAGCATTTCCTGTGGGATATCAAAGAGGTCGCAGATCGACGTGCTCCAGCGCCCTTTGTGAATGTCGTAAAGCAGCGTGCGTGCCGCATTGGTAGCATCGGTCACATGCGCCGCACCGCCGGTCAGCTTCCAGATCAGGAAGCTGTCAACCGTGCCAAAGAGCAACTCGCCCTTGCGCGCCCGGTCGCGCGCGCCGTCCACATGGTCCAGAATCCATTTCAGCTTTGTGCCCGAAAAATACGGGTCCGCCAGCAGGCCGGTCTTGGCCGTGATCATCTTGTCATGACCAGCCTCGCGGAGTTCGCGACAATAATCCGCCGTGCGCCTGTCCTGCCAGACGATGGCATTGTGGATCGGCTTGCCGGTGTCTTTCTCCCAGACCACGACGGTTTCGCGTTGGTTGGTGATGCCAATGGCGGCGATGTCATCCGGCCCCAGGCCCGCCTTCTCGATGGCGGCGCGGCATGTTCCGGCAGTTGTCGACCACAGATCACCCGGGTCATGTTCCACCCAGCCGCTGTCGGGGAAATGCTGTGGGAATTCTTCCTGCGCACTGGCTTTGATCGCCATATCGGCGTCGAAAATGATTGCACGTGAGGAGGTCGTCCCCTGGTCGATCGCAAGAATATGGGTCATGGCCGCCCCCGGATGTTGTGATGTCTATCAGGCAAATCTGCCCGAAAAAATGGCCGGGGCGCAAGCGTGCGCCCCGGCCGAAGGTCAAAGACTTACTGCCAGGATTTGATCAGCTCGTCATAGCTGACGGTCTGTGGCTCTTCGTCTTCGTTTTCCAGTTTGGCGTAGGGCGCGCCTTCACGGTCGAACCACGCCTGAGGATCTTCTTCCTCATTCATGACCGGACCCAGGTCGCCCTGAACACCTGCACGCTCCAGACGTTCCAGCACGCGTTCCTGATCAGCACAAAGTGCATCAAGCGCTTCCTGAGGGGTCTTGGCACCGGACATCGCGTCGCCGATGTTCTGCCACCACAGTTGCGCCAGTTTCGGATAATCTGGAACATTGGTGCCAGTTGGGGACCATGCTACGCGCGCAGGCGACCGGTAGAATTCCACCAGACCGCCGAGCTTGTCCGCACGTTGCGTGAAGTGATCCGCATCGATGGTGCTCTCGCGGATGAAAGTCAGACCGACGTCAGATTTCTTCAGGTCGACTGTCTTCGACACCACGAATTGTGCATAAAGCCACGCGGCCTTGGCACGGTCCACCGGGGTGGATTCCATCAGCGTCCAGCTGCCTGCGTCCTGGTAGCCGATCTTCTGGCCTTCTTTCCAGTAGACACCGTGTGGCGAAGGGGCCATGCGCCACTTGGGCGTGCCATCTTCGTTCATCACCGGCAGATCCGGCAGAACCGTTGCCGCGGTGAAGGCGGTGTACCAGAACATCTGCTGTGCCACGTTGCCTTGCGCCGGGATCGGACCCGCTTCAGAGAAGGTCATACCGGCAGCGGCGGGTGGCGAGTACTTCTGCAGCCATTCGATGGCCTTGGTCACAGCATAGACAGCAGCAGGCGAATTCGTCGCACCACCACGGGCCACACAGGAACCGGTCGGCTGGGAATTCTCGTTCACACGAATGCCCCATTCATCGACCGGCAGACCGTTTGGCTCACCGACATCGCCCATGCCCGCCATGGACATCCACGCGTCGGTGTAGCGCCAGCCAAGCGACGGGTCTTTCTTGCCGTAGTCCATGTTGCCAAAGACGTCTCCCTCGACGCCCATGTGGCTTAGATCACGACCGGTGAAGAATTCCGCAATATCCTCATAGGCCGACCAGTTGACCGGCACACCAAGCTCATAGCCGTATTTCTCCTGGAAATCGGCTTTGTTCTTCTCGTCATTGAACCAATCGTAGCGGAACCAGTAAAGGTTCGCGAACTGCTGCGTCGGCAGCTGGTAGAGCTTGCCATCCGGACCGGTGGTGAAGCTGGTGCCGATGAAATCTTCCACATCCAGTGACGGCAGGGTCACATCCGCGCCCTCACCCGCCATCCAGTCGGTCAGGTTGCGCACCTGCTGGTAGCGCCAGTGGGTACCGATCAGATCGGAATCGTTGACATAGGCGTCATAGATGTTCTCGCCCGACTGCATCTGCGTTTGCAGCTTTTCGACCACATCGCCTTCGCCAATCAGGTCATGGGTGACCTTGATACCGGTGATGGCCGTAAATGCGGGCGCCAGCACCTGGGACTCGTATTCATGCGTTGTGATCGTCTCGGAAACCACCTTGATTTCCATGCCCGCGAACGGAGCCGCCGCATCGACGAAGAATTGCATCTCCGCTTCCTGTGCGGCGCGGTCGAGCACGGAGAGCCCGGCGATTTCATCGTCAAGAAACGCCTTCGCCGCTTCCATGTCGGCCCAAGCCGGCAGGGCCATGCACGCGACCATCGCGCCCACCGCTGTGGTTGATTTTAGTGAAAAGTTCATGTGAGTCCTCCCAAGACATTATTGAACTGTTTTAACTGGCCCCCCGGAAAATACCCGGATCGACCATTCTTCCCATCTATACCCAGCGGAAAACCGCAACGGCATAGACCAGACACGCCAGCAGCGCATAAGGCTGTGGTGCGACCTCAAGACCCAGCCAGATCAGGTTGATGAAGGCTGAGCCCAGCAGGGTGATGAACAAACGATCCCCCCGCGTGGTTTCGATCCGAAGAATGCCCACGCGGGGCGTCTCCGGATATTTGATGGCGAGAATTGTGAAGGTGATCAGCAAGCAGGCGATCACACCAAAGAAAATTGCGGTGGGTATGGTCCATGCCATCCAGGCCATTGTCTTACGCCTCCCCTTCGTTGCTATTGAATTCGCTCACCGCCTGCACAAGCTTCAAAAAGACAGGATAGTCCTGATACTTAAGCTCCCAGGTAGAACCGTTCGACATGCTCAAGGATATCAGATTCTGCGGCATGACAGTTCTCGCCCAACACACCTGTGCAAGGTTGATGTAGGTCGGCGGTTGGGCCTCCTGTCGCCCCCCGTGCGAGATGAACACAGCCGTGCATTGGCTGGAGAATATCTGGACGACGCTCATCACACCCTCCCCAGGGCAAAGCCCTTGGCGATGTAATTGCGCACGAAATAGATCACCAAGGCGCCCGGCACGATTGTGAGCACACCCGCTGCGGCGAGCACGCCCCAGTCGATGCCTGCCGCCCCTTGCGTCCGCGTCATGATGGCTGCGATGGGCTTGGCATCCACGGTGGTCAGCGTCCGGCTCAGCAGCAGTTCCACCCAGGAGAACATGAAGCAGAAGAAGGCCGCCACACCGATCCCACTTGCGATCAAGGGCGTGAAGATGCGGATGAAAAAGCGCGGGAAGGAATAACCGTCGAGATAGGCGGTTTCGTCGATTTCCTTGGGCACGCCGCGCATGAAGCCTTCAAGGATCCAAACGGCCAGCGGCACATTGAAGAGGCAATGTGCCAGCGCCACGGCGATATGTGTATCGAAGAGGCCGACGGAAGAATAAAGCTGGAAGAACGGCAGGGCAAAAACCGCAGGCGGGGCCATCCGGTTGGTCAGCAGCCAGAAGAACAAGTGCTTGTCCCCCATGAAGCTGTAGCGCGAAAACGCATAAGCCGCAGGCAGCGCCACGGTCAGGCTGATCACCGTGTTCATCACTACATAGATCAACGAATTGATATAGCCGATATACCAGCTCTCATCGGTCAGGATTTTTACGTAGTTCGCCAGCGTCAGATCGCGGGGAAACAGGGAAAACTGACCCAGAATTTCCGTGTTGGTCTTCAGGCTCATGTTGATCAGCCAGTAGATCGGCAAGAGCAGGAACAAGAGGTAAAGCCCCATGACCACCGCGGAGCCATTGATTCTGGGTGTCTTGCGCCGCGTCACCTGGGCGTCGCTTGCCGACATCTGCCCGGGGGCGGTCGCCTGAATGCTGGTATCGGTCATTATACGCCATCCCGTTTATCAAGGTTGGTCATGACGGTGTAGAACACCCATGAAATCAGCAGGATCACGAGGAAATACATGATCGAGAAGGCCGCCGCCGGTCCGAGGTCAAACTGCCCCAGCGCCATTTTCACAAGGTCAATCGACAGGAAGGTGGTGGCATTGCCGGGTCCGCCGCCGGTGACCACGAAAGGCTCGGTGTAGATCATGAAACTGTCCATAAAACGCAGCAGGATCGCGATCATCAGAACACCGGCCATCTTGGGCAA
Organism: uncultured Roseobacter sp.; assembly: GCF_947499265.1. Lineage (GTDB taxonomy): Bacteria > Pseudomonadota > Alphaproteobacteria > Rhodobacterales > Rhodobacteraceae > Roseobacter. Next base: position 408,393 of record NZ_CANMNK010000003.1, read on the forward strand.
TTCGATGTAGCGGAAAACCTTCCAGCGGCTGGCCTGATCGATCTTGGCGGCCTGATAATAGGCGTCCGGGATGGACTGCAGACCGGCATAAGCCAGAAGAGCGACTAGCGAGGTCCAATGCCAGACATCCATCACGATCACAGTGATCCAGGCGGCAAAGATATCCTGCGTATAGTTATAGGAAATACCCATCTTATCAAGCGTGTAGCCGAGCAAGCCAATGTCAACGCGGCCAAAGATCTGCCAAATGGTGCCGACCACATTCCAGGGGATCAGCAGCGGCAGAGACATCATGACCAGACAAAAGGACGCCCAGAACCCGCTCTTGGGCATGTTCAGCGCCACATAGATCCCAAGCGGAATTTCGATGGCCAGAATGATCCCGGAGAACATCATCTGCCGCCAGAGCGCATCCCACATGCGCTCCTCTTCCAGCATCTCCTTGAACCACTCAAGACCGGCCCAGAAGAACTGATTGTTCCCAAAGGTATCCTGCACCGAATAGTTCACGACCGTCATCAGCGGGATGACCGCGGAAAAGGCGACCAACACCAGCACCGGCAAGACCAGAAACCATGCTTTTTGATTAACCGTCTTGTTCATCAGGCGGCCTCCCCTTGCGGCGCAATCCGCCAGTCATCGGCGTAAACATTGATCCCTTGTGGATCGAATGTGATTTTCTGGGCACCTTCAGAAATCGCGTCATCTTCGCCAGCAATGGCGCTGATCTCACGGCCCTCTACATCAAGGCGGATGATCTTGTGACGACCGACATCCTCGACACGTTTGATGCGTGCCGGCACCCCCGTTTCCGAGGTCGTGAGCTTGATAAACTCAGGACGCACCCCAACCTGAAGTTTGCCAGCCGTAGGCGCGTAGCCTGCGCCCAAGGGGATTTTGACACCCGCAATGCGGGCCACCGCGCCGTCGATTTCGGCATCAAAGAGGTTCATGCCGGGTGAGCCGATGAAATACCCTACAAAGGTATGCGCCGGGCGTTCAAAGAGTTCCTGCGGCGTGCCGATCTGCACCACGCGTCCGTCATACATGACCACCACCTTGTCCGCGAAGGTCAAGGCTTCGGTCTGGTCGTGGGTCACGTAGATCATCGTGTGGCCGAACTCGTGGTGCAACGATTTCAGCTGCGTGCGCAGCTCCCACTTCATATGCGGGTCGATCACCGTCAACGGCTCGTCAAAGAGCAGCGCATTGACATCTTCGCGCACCATCCCGCGCCCTAGTGAAATCTTTTGCTTGGCATCCGCCGTCAGCCCGCGCGCCTTGCGGTTCAGCTCTTCCTCCATGCCGATCATCTTTGCGATCTGATCCACACGCTGCGCGACATAGGCCGGGTCCGCGCCCCGGTTGCGCAGCGGAAATGCAAGATTATCCCGCACGGTCATCGTGTCGTAGACCACCGGAAACTGGAACACCTGCGCGATGTTGCGCTCCGCGGTCGGTGCATGTGTCACATCCCGGTCATTGAACAGAATGCGCCCCTGACTGGGATGCAAAAGCCCCGAAATGATATTCAAAAGCGTGGATTTGCCACAGCCCGACGCCCCCAGCAGCGCGTAGGCTTCGCCATCAACCCAATCGTGGTTCAATTCCTTCAGCGCAAAATCATCCTCGGATTTCGGAACCGGCAGATAGGAATGTGCGAGGTTATCAAGGGTAATCTTGGCCATTATGCCGCCTCCGCATAGGGTGCTGCGACGACAAGGTTGCCATCCTGCCCGAAGATATAGACATGCGCAGGATCGAGGAAGACTTCGAGGTCTTGCCCGGGTTGCAGAATTTGCACGCCGTGCACCAGACCGACCCAACGCTCGCCGTGGTGATCCAGGTGCACGAATGTCTCTGATCCGGTAATCTCGGTCACCGTCAGGCTGGTCTTGAAGGACATCGCGCCCGCGACATGGGGGGACAGTTCCAGATGATTGGGCCGGAAACCCGCCGTATAGACGCCATCGGGCAGTTGTGCTGCACTTTCGGCCACGGCAACGCTCTGCCCGTCCCCAAAAGACAGGGTGGCGCCCGACTTGGTGATCTTGAGAAAATTCATCGGCGGGTCAGAAAACACCCGCGCCGTCGTCGCATTTACCGGTTTGCGATAGACCGATGGCGTCGGACCGAATTGCGTCACCTTGCCTTCCCACAAGGCCGCGGTATTGCCGCCGAGCAGCAGCGCCTCTTCAGGCTCCGTTGTCGCATAGACAAAAATAGACCCGGATTCCTCGAATATCCTGGGGATTTCGGCGCGCAATTCCTCGCGCAGCTTGTAGTCCAGATTGGCCAGCGGTTCATCTAACAGCACAAGGCCTGCATTCTTGACCAAAGCCCGCGCCAGCGCGCACCGCTGTTGTTGCCCGCCCGACAGCTCCAGCGGCTTGCGGTCCAGCATCGGCGTCAGCTTCATCAGATCGGCGGTCTCGCGGACACGCGCGTCAATCTCCGCACGCGACTGGCCCAGCAAGCGCATCGGCGAGGCGATGTTGTCGTAGACCGTCATCGAGGGATAGTTGATGAATTGCTGGTAGACCATCGCCACCTTGCGGTCTTGCACCCGCATGCCGGTCACGTCTTCGCCCTTCCAGATCACCCGCCCTGTTGCCGGTGCATCCAGTCCCGCCATCAGCCGCATCAGGGATGTCTTGCCCGATAGCGTCGGCCCCAGCAGCACGTTCATCGTGCCGGTCTGAAGCTCAATATCCGTTGGGTAAATATGGGTCGCCCCCCCAACAGTTTTAGACACCCCTTCCAAAATCAAGGTCATGTCCGTCCCCCGTTCACTCCGCCGCTTTGTCTCTACGTTCCTTCGGATCAGGCCGAAGGTACAGCTCCAAAGCGGCAATTTCTTCTTTCGTCAGTCTCAGCCCCAGCTTGTTGCGCCGCCAGACGATATCCTCGGCGGTACGGGCGTATTCATTGTCCTGCAACCAGCGCACTTCGCGTTCGGTCAGAGTGGCCCCAAAGCCCTGCCCCAGATCATCCGCGCTCTCCGCTCCCGCCAGCACGTCCCAGGCCTCTGTACCATAAGCACGGATCAGGCGCTTGCTCCAGAAATCGGACAGGAAGGGAAAATCTGCGCGCAACCGGGCCACCAGCATGTCGAACCCGTCAACGGCAAAATCGCCACCGGGCAAGGCCACACCGGCCGTCCAATGCCCGGAGGTGCCGGGAAAGAACGGCACGATCTTATCCATCGCATCCTCGGCAAGCTTGCGATAGGTGGTGATCTTGCCACCAAAGACGTTGAGGATGGGCGCGCCACCGTTGCTATCAACCTTCAGCGTGTAGTCCCGTGTCGCTGCCGTGGCACTGCTGGCGCCATCATCATAGAGCGGGCGCACACCGGAATAGGTCCAGACAACATCCTCCGGGCCAATGTCCTGCTTGAGGTATTGGTTGATGAAATTGATCAGATAGCTCTGCTCTTCTGCCGTACACTCCGGCTTCACACCCGGATCCTCATGTTCTGCATCGGTTGTCCCGATCAGGGTGAAGTCGGTTTCATAGGGAATGGCGAAGATGATCCGCCCGTCCGTGCCCTGAAAGAAGTAGCATTTGTCATGATCGTAAAGCCGCTTGGTCACGATATGGCTGCCGCGCACAAGACGCACGCCTTCGGTGGAGTTGATGCGCACCTTCTGCTGGATGATGTCCCCGACCCACGGACCGCCGGCATTCACCAGCATGCGCGCGCTCAGCGTGGTGGTTTCACCGCTATCGACGTCTTCAACCGTCACATCCCAGTGGTCGTCAACGCGGGCGGCGCTGACCACTTTGGTCCGCACCATGATCTTTGCGCCACGCGCTTCAGCGTCTCGCGCATTCAGGACCACGAGCCGGGAATCCTCAATCCAGCAATCAGAGTATTCAAAAGCCTTCTCAAACCGATCCTCAATCGGAGCCCCTTCGGCACTGCCCTTCAGGCTCAGCGTCTTGGTGGCGGGCAGGATTTTGCGCCCCCCGAGGTTATCATAAAGCAGTAAGCCGAAGCGGATCAGCCACGCCGGGCGGCGCCCCTTCATCCACGGCATGACAACGTTGAGAATGCGGGAGGTTGGCGTCGCCCCTTCAAACCGCATGTCTTTATGATAGGGCAGCACAAAACGCATCGGCCAGCTGATATGCGGCATGGCCTTCAGCAGAACTTCGCGCTCTGCCAAAGCGTGGCGCACCAGATTGATCTCGAAATATTCCAGATAGCGCAGCCCGCCATGAAATAGCTTGGTTGACGCCGATGATGTGGCCGAGGCCAGATCATTCATCTCCGCCAGCGCAACACTCAGCCCACGACCCGCCGCGTCGCGCGCAATACCGCAGCCATTGATGCCGCCACCAATGACGAAGAGGTCATATGTCTTGGAATGCATGTGCTGCTTGGACACCAGACCCTCCCAATCCCTGTGTACGTGCGACGCAGAAATGGGTAACGCAGTGTGCATATCGGATCAAGCGCTTTTTTTCGTTTATGTTCGCTTTTGATCGAAAGAGAACGCGAGTCGGATCTCCCGCGATACCTGGCGCGTCGCGGAACATGTTGAACTGGTGTTGTTTTTCTCCGCATACGCGCACGCCGGAGATGCCCCGCCAAGACCGGTGAAAAAACAATGAAGGCTAAATACCCATAGAAATATGCTGGAAATTCAAACCGCTTTGGGGTATTCCAAGGACAGGAGGACCTGCATGTCTCAAACTTTTCGCCATCCGGACATTCTGAAAATTGCCCAACGCGAAGGCAAGGTAACAGTCGAAGGGTTGGCGGATCACTTTGGGGTCACGCTGCAAACCATTCGCCGCGATCTCACGGAACTGGCCGAAGCGAACAAACTCGAACGTGTGCACGGCGGCGCGATCCTGCCCTCCGGCACCACCAATATCCAATATGATGAGCGGCGCAATCTGAACCAGGCATCCAAACTGGCGATGGCGCGCGCCTGTGCCCGGCAGATCCCCGAAGGATCGTCGATCTTCATGAACATCGGCACCAGCACGGAAGCCGTGGCACGCGAATTGCTGCAGCACCGGGATCTGATGGTGGTGACCAACAACATGAACATTGCCAACATCCTTGTGGACAACCCCGAATGTCAGATCATCGTGACCGGTGGGGCCTTTCGCCGCTCTGACGGTGGTCTGGTCGGCAACATCACCATCGACACGATCAAACAGTTCAAGTTCGACATCGCCGTGATCGGCTGCTCCGCTCTGGATGAAGACGGCGATTTATTGGATTTCGACATTCAGGAGGTGGGCGTAAGCCAGTCGATCATCGCGCAGTCGCGCAAATCCTTCCTGGTGGCCGACAATTCGAAATTCAGCCGGACAGCCCCTGCCCGGATCGCATCGATGCGTGCCTTGTCGACCGTCTTTACCGACAAACCCCTGCCGCGTGCGTTGAAACAGAGCTGTCAGGACTGGGGGACTCAGGTCATCATCGCGCGGGCCTAGCCCTGACCTGTTGCCGCCTTGGGCAGGGCCATGCCTTCCATCTTGTGCAGCAGATCGACGAAACCCGCCACTTGGTGCACGGCAGTGGCTGCCCCCTTCTCCGCCGTCGCCAGATGGGCCTCGCCCACCGTACCGTCGGGGTTCAGATCGCTGGCAATCCACCCGTAGGAAATTGGTCCGATGGGCGATATCGGGCTGGTTTCGGCGGTTGATCGAAAATCCTGTGCGGCGTCCATATTCACGGTTTCCGGTCTGAAATGCAGCATCAGCGAGGTTTCCACATCACCGCCATGGATGCCGAAACCGTCTTCCTGGGCGGAATACATCCCCTCCGGCGCGCCAAAGGATCCCCATTGGCATTTCACCGCCAGCATGCCCGCCTGCACCCGCAACTCGCGCGACAGAATGGACACCAGATCGAGGTTGCCGCCGTGAGAGTTCACAATCGCGATTTTGCGTACGCCTGCGCGCGCGACCGACAAGCCAATTTCCGTCCACACGGCAAGCGCTGTCGCGGCGCTGAGCGTCAACGTCCCCGCCGCCCAGAGATGTTCGTTTGACTTGCCCACCGCCTGCAGCGGCAATATCCGCAGATCCATGGTGTCAGGTGCCTGCCGCCGCAACTCTTCCAGCATCCCCTGCCCGATCAGCGTATCGGTCCCCACGGGCAAATGCGGCCCATGCTGTTCAATAGCGGCCGTCGGCAGGATCGCGATGGTTTTCATCGGATCAACATCGCTGAAATCCGGGGCCCGGAAATCCGCCCAGTCACGCAAAACCGTCATAGCGCCGCCTTGGGGGCGTAGGTGGCATCGAGCCGCGATTGCAGATAATCGGCGGCGCGCACGGGCGGATATTTGGGCGTACCTGTCCCCGGCAGCGCGGCCACCACCGTGTCCGGATTGGCCTCGACAAAAAACGCAACCGAGCGCCGTTGCCGTTTGGGAGGCAAGACGCGGTGCGGGGTGGAGGCATAGATGTCATTGGTCCAGCGCATCAGGCAATCGCCGATGTTGACCACATAGGCCCCCGCGACATGCGGCACATCCGTCCAGTCCCCTCCCCTTGGCTTGACCTGCAAACCGCCCTCGCCATCCGTCATCAGCAAGGTGATCGCGCCGTAGTCCGTATGCGCGCCTGCGCCGATTTCATCCGCAGCGCCCGTTGCCGGGGGATAGTGCAGCAGCCGTAGTGCTGCGAGCGGGTCGTGAAAGGCAGGCGTAAAGTGCTCCGCATCCAGCCCAAGATCGGCAGCAAATGCCCGGTGAATGTCGATGCCAAGGGCAAGGGCCGCCTCAAAATAGGCCAGCATCGTGTCGCGAAAACCGTCGATCTCCGGCCAGACATTGACGCCGCGAAAAGGGTCACCTTTCAGAACACGCGGATCCTCCGGGGCGAGATCGAAACCGATGTTGAAGCTTTCCTTGCGGTCAATCTGGGCCGAGGTGTCGTCCAGCGACTCGTCGCCCTCAGCGGCCCAGCCACGGTAGTGCGGGGTGTGCAGGATCGACAGTTTGCGTTTCTCCGCCACGGGCAAATCAAAGAATGCGCCGGCTTTGTCAAAAACCTGCGTGCGCAGGGTCTCCGGAACCGTGTGATTTTGCAGCAGGAAAAATCCGGGGCCGCGTACCGCAGCCCCCAGATCTGCCAGAAACGCGGATTGGTCCGTTTCAAACCGCTGCCAGTCCAGAACCGGGATCATGCATTCGCCTCCTTGCGATGAACTTGCGCCGCACCTACGAACTTTTCCATCTTCCGCGCCACCCGCGCAAGATGCGCGCGCCGCGACGCGTCGGTTGAGCTGTCCATCAGATAGTGGGCGGCAAAAACGGTCCTGCACCGTTTGGCGCAGATCGCGCGTACCCCACGCAGGATGATGCGCTTGCCCGGAGAACCGATCATTTGCGTCAGCCCCCAGCTGGCCCCGCAGGTCGTGAAAACGCCCAATCGGGTGATATGCGTCAGGCCTGGGCGAATGTTGTCATTCTCCCCATCCGGCATCAGGAACGCCACGTCGGGCAGCAACACACGGTCCATCCAACCCTTGAGCATCGCGGGCATGCCGTACCACCACGTCGGGTAAACAAAGATCAGCGTGTCACACCACAACACATCCTCAACCGCTTGCGCGACAGGAGCACGGTTTTTGGCGGCATCCTCATAGCTGTCCAACTCCGCCCCACTCAAGACCGGCGCGAACCCGGATCGGTAAAGATCATGAACGCGGGTTTCGGCACCGGCCTGATCCAGCTTCTCCACCACCTGATCGCGCACCGCAGCGGTGAAGCTGGTCTCCTTGGGGTGGCAATAGACCACAAGTGCTCGCATTCAAAATGCCTCCATTTCTGTGCGCACCTGCGCGAGAAACTGCGCCCGGCGCTGCTCGGTCACCCGGTTCATGTCATAGAGCGCGAGATAGCGCAGCTTCTCCGGGCGGCAGACGTGCCAGACCGCGCGCTTCACGGACCTGCGCGGCGGATCGCCCGCCATGACGGCGCGCATCCGGGTGCCGCCATAGGTCGTGACCGCCGCCAGTTTGCGGATATTGCGCAGGTTCGGCACAACTTTGCCCTCTTCGAGTTTAAACGAGACGCCGGGCAAAAACACCCGGTCGAGAAAGCCCTTGAGAATGGCCGGATACCCGAAATTCCAAACCGGAAAGACCAACACCAACGCATCCGCTGCGCGCAGCCTTTCCACGTAGCTGGCAACCGGCTCCTTGTTTGAGGCCTCATCATGATAGCCGCGCCGCTCTGCCGCCGTCAGCACGGGTGAGAACCCTTCCGCGTTCAGATCACAATCATCCACCTCCCAGCCGTGCGCCGACAGGCTTTGGGTCACGCAAGTGTGCAGCGCGGCCGAAAAACTCTCTTCACAAGGATGGGCAAACAGAACAAGCGCACGTGCCACGGCCTATTCCGCCGCGCGCAGTTTCGGATAGCTGTACATCCGATCAAACGCCCAGTTCGGATCATCCCAGGCAATCATCTTGCCGGGATTGAGCAGCCCCTTGGGGTCGGCTTCGCGTTTGAACGCAAGCTGGCGATCATCAACCGTTTGCCGCCCGCCCTCTTCCAGCGTGTAACGATGCGGGTTGAAAATCATCGCGCCCGCGTCTTCATGCATTTTCACGATCTCATCCAGACGGTCTTCGGTGGAGAACTTCACCAGGCTGAGCCCGGCAAATATAACCTTGCCGTTTTCCTTGAGCACTTCGAGATGTTGCAGAACCTCCGGGCTCAAGGCATCGCGCATCTTTTCGATCAGCTCCAGATGCTGCGGAAAACCATAGCGCACCTGCAGATAGGTGATCGACGGGTCAACCTTGAGCGCCCGCAGCGTCGTGTGGTTCCAGCCATATTCGAAAACCATGCCCGGCTGACGTTCCCAATCTGAGGCGTCGCTGCGGTAAATCAGGCGCGCCGAGGGTCTGCGGCCCAGAAAGGTCTCGAACCCATCCATGGAGTGCGGAGCCACCATCAACCCAATCAGGTTGGTATCTTTCTCCACATGGGGGGCGACGCGCTGGAAGTAATCCTTCGCAATGGGCGCCTCGAACACAGTGGCCAGTTTGATCAGAATGCCATCTTCATTCGCCAGTTCGTCGGCAAAACGCGCGGCTACCATGAAGTCATCCGTCGCCACGAACATCTCGACCCAATCATAGGCCGGGGCGAGCGGCATCTCGATCTCTGTGATGATCCCATTGGTGCCGTAGGCGTGGCTGACACGCGCGAGCTCTTCGCCCCGGAATTCCAGCACGCGCGGCTCTTCTTCCATGGTGACGACACGCAGCCGGATGATATTGCCAAGATCGCGCAGCGACCCCCAGGTGCAAGAGCCAACGCCGCCCGAGCCACCGGCGATGAAGCCCCCGATCGTCGCCGTCGCCCAGGTGGACGAGAACATCCGGATTTCCTGACCTGAATGTTTTTTGCACGCAGCGTCGAGATCTTTCAGCAGGCACCCTGGCTCCACGATCACCCGTCCGGGGTGGATCTCCTTGACGGCCGCCATGTGCCGCAGATGCATGACACAGCCGCCCGCCAGCGGCATCGCCTGCCCATAGTTGCCGGTACCCGCCCCGCGGGTGGTGACCGGCACGTCATGGGCATAGCAGGTTTTCAGCACCTCGATGACCTCGGCCTCGCTGCGCGGGCTGACCACAAAGTCCGCAATCACATCATCGAGCCGCGCCTTCAGAACGGGGGAATACCAGAAGAAATCGCGGCTTTTGGACTTAATCGCAGCGTCATTCTGCTCAACGTCCAGATGGGCAAGGGCGGCTTTGGCGGCGGCAACGTTCGGGGTCATGGCGTCCTCATCAGATGGTCAAGTTCGGCATAGTCAGGCAATGTGCGGTCAATCTGCACACCGTCCCGCAGCACAATCCGGTCGGATTGCGGACGGGCGAAAAGCTCGGTCCAGCCGCGCGCGCGGCAGATCACCAGGTCGGCAGGTGCGCCCGGCGCGAGGCTGGGCGCGGCAAATCCGCAGGCCTTTGCGGGGTTTGTCGTGAAAGCATGGGTCCAATCGGTGTCGGAATGATCAAGATGCCCGATGCGGGTGGCCTCGCGCATGACCTCGATCATATCCAGATCGCCATAGGCATAGAACGGATCACGGGTGTTGTCGGAGGCAAAGGACAGATTGATGCCCCGCGCTTTCATCTCATGCACCAGGGTGATCCCCCGCCCGCGCGGCGTGCCGGGCTGGCGATCCTGAAGGTAGAGGTTGCACATGGGCAGGGACACCACATTGAGACCCGCGCGCGCGACAAGATCCATGGTGTCCGCAGCGCGGCGCGGCTCCTGCGCGCTCAGCGAACACAGATGTCCAACCGTTACGGGGGCGTCAAAGCCGGTCTCCAGCGCAGTTTGTGCCACCACACGCAATGTCTCGGATGATGGATCGAGTGTTTCGTCCACATGGAAATCAGCCGCCAGTCCCCGCGCCGCGGCCATGTCGAGAAACAGCCTGACCCGGTCTTCGATGTCCGGGACGGGATAGGCCACCATGCCCAAAACGCCACGCGCTTCGGCCACGAGATCTGCGGTATGTACAAAAGGACCCTCAGCGGTAACGGCATCGCATCCCACAAGGCAGGCCGCCTGCAGATCAATCCGCCCCCGCCACGCCGCACGCAATTTCTTGAAAACGGGCCATGAAATATCATCTTGCGGCGCGATGCTGTCGAGATGCGTGCGCACCGCGCGTGTCCCGTAGGCATAAGCGCAGCGCAGCGCGAAATCCATCCGCGCGCTCACGTCCTCAGCAGTCCAATGGGCTTGCCGGTCGGCCCCCACGGTCGCCAGCGCCCCCTCGAAACTGCCATCGGGATTGGCCGCACGGGGCCAGATATGCCCCTTGTCCAGATGCACATGCATGTCGACAAAGGCCGGGAAAAGCATCGCCCCCAGCATGTCGACCACCTGCCCCGGCTGATCGCTGATCTTGCCGTCCTGGATGTTCAAGCTGATGGAGGAAAGATCTCCCACGCCACCGATCAGGCAATCCGGCACCGTCAGATTTTGCAGGGTCAGCGGCCCCGCCGGAAGTTGCATAAAATCCATCAGGGGTCTCGTTTCAATGCGCTTTCGTGCCACTTGCGCAGCAACATATGACTGAGAAAACTAAGACCTGCGAAAATGATCACACCGGTGACCGCAATGAGGATCAGGGCGGCGAACATGCGGGGGATGTTAAGCCTGTATCCCGCCTCCAATATGCGAAAGGCCAACCCGGATTTCAGACCACCGGTACCCGCCACATATTCCGCCACCACCGCGCCGATCAGGGACAATCCACCGGCAATGCGCAGCCCGCCCAGAAAATAGGGCAAGGCGGAGGGCAATTGCAAAAACCGCAGGGTTTGCCAGCGCGACGCGCCATAGATCCGGAAAAGATCGCGCAGATTGTGATCGGCGGAGTTCAACCCAAGCGTCGTATTGCTGAGCACCGGAAAGAAGGCCACCAGCCAGGCACAGAGCAACAATCCGGCAATGCGACTGTCCACGTAGATGAAAATCAGCGGTGCAATGGCCACAATCGGCGTGACCTGCAGGATGACCGCATAGGGGTAGAAGCTCATTTCCACCAGCCGCGATTGCGTAAATAGCACTGCCAGCCCGACCCCGCCGATTACTGCCACGGCCAGCGCCATCAAAGTGATCTGAACTGTGACCAGCAATGCCTCGAATAGCATCGCCCAATCTTTGATCAGCGTCTCAAACACCAACCCCGGACCGGGAAGGATGTAATGCGGAATTTCGTTCCACACCACGATGCGATCCCAAATGAGCAGCATCAGGACCAACACCAGAACCGGCAAGATCCATTTGCCGAATTTTTCAAACCTTTTGCGTTTCAGGCGCGCGGCCTCATCCGCGTCAAGGGTCATCGGCTGGTCGCTCTGATCGGCAAGGCTCATGCCGCTTCCCCCATCGCTTCATGCAGCGCATCCGTGGCCCGGCGGATATAGGCGGCGTATTCAGCGGAGGTGCGAAAATCCTCGTCGCGCGGATAGGGTGCATCAACTTCCAACTCCGAAATCACCCGCCCGGGCCGCGCCGCCATCACCACGATCCGATCAGACAGGAAAACGGATTCGAACACGGAATGGGTCACAAAAACGACGGTGCATCCGATGGCGGCCTTCAATTTCAGAAGATCATTGTTCAACTTGAAACGGGTGATTTCATCCAGCGCGGCAAAAGGTTCATCCATCAGGATCAGGCGCGGCCGGGTAACCATGGCCCGCGCGATGGACACGCGCATTTTCATGCCACCCGACAGCTCCCGCGGATAGCTGTTCTGAAATTTCTCCAGCCCGACGAGTTTGAGCGCCTCAAGCACGTCGTCCTTGACCTCCGCATAGGTTTTGCCGCGCAGTCGAAACGGCAGCCAGACGTTTTGGGCAACGGTGGCCCAGGGCATCAGGGTCGGTTCCTGAAACACAACGCCCAGATCGCCCGTGTCATGCCCGCCGGACCAGCTGATCCGCCCGGCTGTCGGATGGATCAGATCGGAAATCAGGCGCAGCGCCGTGGATTTGCCGCACCCGGACGGCCCCAGCAACGAGATGAAATCACCCTCGCCCACCTGCAACGACATCCCCTTCAACGCAACGATGTTGCCATTGAACGTCTTGTCTACCTGCTCCATCCGCAACAATTCAGGCCGCGATCCCAGCGGCTTTTGCAGTTCGGTCATAGATCCCCCGCCTGTCCCCGTCCGAGGGCTAATGCGCCCCCGGTGGTCACCCTGCTCAACTAGGGCTTGATGTCCTTACCAACAGATTTATTCGTGAATTCAAGGGTATAGGCAGACTGCCAATCCAACCCGTCCTCCAGCACACCGGCGGAGACCATCTTGGCGTAGAAATCCCCGATCACCTCGTCGGTCATCGATCCGATACCGGTTTCCAGCGCTGAGCCGCTGTCAACGATGCCTTCTTCAAGCATCATCTTTTTGGCAAAATCGATCTTGTCCTGCGACATGTCCGGGTTCGCAGCCAGGATCAATTCATCGGCTGCGGCGCTGTCCCCATAAAGGTAGTTGTACCACCCTGTCAGCGAGCCATCGACGAAGCACTCAACCTTTTCCGGCGCGCTTTCGATTGTGTCCGCCATCGTCTCAATCGTCGTGGCGTAAGAGGAATAGCCGGCGTCCGCGATCAGGAAGACATTGGGTTGGAACCCGGCCTCCTTCAACACCGCGTAGGGTTCGGAGCTCAGATACCCCTGCATGCCCTTTTCTTTATCAGCAATGAAAGGGGCTGGATTGAACGTGTAGGGTTGGCGTTGTTCGACCGTGAAGCCGTGTTCCGCGATCATCCACTGGTAGTATGACGTAAAACCATTGTCGCCGATCAGCAGGGTCAGATCCTTGAGATCCTCCCAGCTTTCCGCTTCTCCGGGGTGCGCCAGAATGACCTGCGGGTGCTTTTGAAAAATCGCCGCGACCGAAACGACGGGTATGCCCTCTTTGACGGCGTTGAAGGCCTGCAACATGTCACCGCCCATATGAAAATCAATCTTGCCCGCCAGCATCAACGCCCGGTTGTTAACCTGCGGCCCGCCCGAAATGATCTCAACGTCCAGACCGCAAGCCGCATAGGTCCCGTCCGCAACCGACTGGTAGAACCCACCGTGTTCCGCCTGAGCGAGCCAGTTGGTCCCGAAGACAACGGGCGTGAGATGACCATCGGCGAAACTGGCGGACGCGCAGAAACTCAACGCGCAGACGAGATGGGGAATTTTGGACTGAATCATGGCAACCTCCGGTTTGTGCTTTGGCGCAAAGCGTCCGGAGCAGGCTGCCGGAAGGAAAGCCTGAGGCGGGCGAATTGGCCGAAGACCCGTATGTTCGCCCAGAAAGAGTGCAAATTCCACGTGTTTGTTCAGAATTTAGTCAGGATATATGCCGTAGCCGCCAAAATGCTCAAACAAGTGGCAATTCGGATTATGGACTTGGTGAAAGAGACTGACACCTTTTCCAATCACGGCGCGGGTGCGAAGACTTCTGTCCAGCAAGCGAGACAGGCGTCAAGGTTGTCGGCTTCAAAAGCCAGCCAGATGCGTCGCTCATTGCGAACAGCCAGCAAAATTGACGGGTCATCCGGCATTGCACCAGACCAGATTGATAGACGATCCTTTCCTACACCGTCGCGCAGCAATTCAGCATCGAGCAAACGAAGCGAGGCACCAAGATCGCGCTGGCCGATGATTTGGTCTGACTCAGCAGCGTTGCTGTCCAGAACCGCGAGAGCGAAATCCTTGCTGCCGGAAACGGCAGCATCAAGTGATATCGGTTCGACCGCCGCACCGACAACGCCGCCCAAATGAGATTTCAGCGCGCTTAAAGATAAACCCACTGCGTCAACGGCCAGATGGTCGGAAATCAACTCGGCCCTTACCCATATCTCCGATGCATCTGCGCAAAACGCGACCAGCCTTGCCGCTACCTGGGCGAGGTCGTCTGCGGATCCATCCTTGAGCAGGTTCTGGCTTAGGGCGCCCTTCTCAACCAGGCGCATTCGGGTGATCCGACGCTCAGCGACCGTCAAAACAAGCTCCGATTGATCCGCAGCGCAGAAGTGCAAATCTCGCGGCAAGACAGTCTCCTGAACCTCCTGCAAAATCCCCAACAGCGCGGAATCATCACCAGAGCTTGTGATGAGCCGACCGCCCGCCCTCTGAACCGACGGCACCTCACTCAACTGCTGTAGGACTGCGGTCAGACGCAGGGCTTCTTCATGGTGGCTCTCGGGCATCGCTTATGCCTCCCGCCCGATATCGGCCAGCAACTCTGCGCCCTCCGAAATCACCGCGCTCAATGGCATCTGAGGATCGCACAAGATGCACAAAGCCTCGTTTTCAACAGTTGGAGAGCGCAGGAAGCACGCCATCTCACCGCCACTCAGGGCCACTGCATGCTGAGGCATGGAATTTGTTGGCAGACCTGCGCCGGGAAGCTGCTGCGCGATGTTGCCATTCAGGCTGTCCGTGGCCGAATGGCATAAAGCATCCAACTGTTCCTGCACGGTTTTCGCGCCGGAACTGTCGGCAAGCACCATGCCCGTGGACAAATCAGCAAAGGCCACGACGAAACATCCCGGAAACCGGGCGCGAAAGCGGTCCAGCCGATCCCCTACCGTCATGTCATCCACCGTGATCCGATATGCACACGTGCTCTGCCTTTTCAGAATGCCTCAGGCATAGCGGCAGTTGATGTGAATCCGGTTAACGATTTCAGGAGAATTTGGGACTTAGACTTAGCTCTTCCTCAACCTCAGGCGGGGGCACCGGGCGCGCCCGGACTGACTTTGCCACCGGCCTGCGCGGCACAACGCGATCCGTCGTGTTTTCCGCAGAGGTGGGCTCCTCCGGCTTTGCATCCGGGAGTGTTTCCGTCGCGCAGAGACCCGAGGTATCGAAAGGCTCAGTGCCCTCACCTTCCGCCAGTCGGTCGGTCAAGCCATTGACGATGCTCAAGAACTCACTGACGAACAGCTCCGCGCCGCTTTGGTCCCACAGATCGGCATCATCCTCCGCATCACGCGCCTGCGTGAGCGACATGATCATGCTGCTGGCAAATAATCCTTCGGTCTCCGCGCGCACGCGTCTGAGCACCTTTTTACGGTCCCTTTCAGAGACCAGCATATCGCCGCGCGTCAGCAGCAGGATAGAGTGTTCCTGAATGTGCGGCGGCACATTTTCCCAGACAGAAGCCTCGCTTTGCCGCCAAGCCTGCGTTGCCGGGCTGCACCAGATGACCCCATCCGCCAGGGGCAGAATCCGCGCCCAGACATCAGATGGCATGTTCGGATCGGATATGCCCGGCATGTCGATCACATCACACATCTTCAGAATTTCCTCTTCACTCTGAATGCGGATGAAGGCCGTTTCCTGGGTCGAGATTTCCTGCAGCGCTTCAAGATCGCAGGGGGTCTCATTCCCCTGCAGATCGACAATCACCGCAGGCTCTGATCCGTAGCTGATCCAGACGGGTGGCAGCTGTGTCGCGATGACCTGAACCGGCAAGGGATCAGACCCGATCATGAGATTGGCAAGCGTGCTTTTGCCCGCGCTGAATTCCCCCATAAGCGCCATACGGGGGCGTCTGGTTTTGCTGACATTGTCAAAGAATGCAGGTCTTTCTGTCGGTGGTGCTTCTGACGTCATGATGCGTACTCGTTTAGCGTTTTCAACGTTTTACCCAACAGCGCCTTGCGATCAGGCGGTGCATTCTTAGTAGCAATCGCTTTGAGTTCTTCAGGATCGGCCTGCGCCATCCGATCAAAGGTGGCAAAAACAGAATGCTGTTCTTCGAGAAATATATCGAATGCTTCGAGGGCCGTATCCTTGACGGATTGCGCCAGATCATCGCGCAGCTCTTCGACAAAGGGATTGGTTTCAGCCTTGATTAACTCGTAAAAGCTCGACGCGTAGGCCTTATATCCCCGTCTGTGTAGCCACCATCTTTTCCACCAGCTACCGTTCAGATCGAGGGCGATGGTCCGCCCCAAGGTCACCGGTGCCGGCACTTGCGGCGCGCGGGGCACAACCATGCCCACCTGCTCTGCCGAAAGCCCGAAGGCAGCCGTATAGAGGTCCCCCAGTTCCTCTGAGGTTTGCTGCACGGCGGCCTCAAAAGCCGCCTTGCTCTTCCGCGCCAGGACCTTATGCGAGGATCCCAGCAACATCCGCAGACCTGCAGGATCATAGGTCCAGGGCGTGGCGTCGCCAAATTGCTCCAGATGCACGATCAGGGAGGCGGTCGCACGCTCAAGGAAACTGGCCTGCACCCGGTCCATACGTCCCGAAAACTCCTCCAGTATTGCTGTGAAGCTGGCATCCAGATCGGTTTTTCGAGTTACAGAAATCTCTGATAGCCGCGCCTGCGCTGCAGGTCCTTCCAGTTTCTCGCTAGGCCCGACAGCCTTGTCCGCACCGCCCATCTGTTGGGTCGCGGCAATGGCGTTGATCAGGTTGAAGGCACTGCTGCCAACGCGCTGCAACGTGGTTTCGGCGATCCCGTCGACAATCCGCTGTGACAGTGCCTGCTGCAGCGCTGGCACGCCGGACAATCCCCATGCCATTTTGATCGGATCGCGGCGATTCTCCTCATTCAAGATGTCACCCAGATCGACGGTTTCCGACCATTTCTTCAGGACATCGGCGCTTGCTGGCGGCAGATCCGCCAGGCGACCGTCAAGCGCATAACCGGCCCAAAGCGCGCTGCCAAAAATCACCTGCGCGTCCTCCGGCCCCTTATGCATCGCCAGCGTATCCGAAATGCTCTGCGCGATTTGCGGGATTTGCGTCTGCGGGTCAGACAGCTCATCAATCCGGTTCACGAAGATCACGATATCACGCGATTTTACGTGCGAAATCAGACGAATGAGCGCGAGATCCGTGGAGGATAACGCCTGATGTGCGGATAGAACGACAACGCAAATCCGGCTCTCACGGATCGACCGGATGGTAATCTGCTCCCGCATCATGAAGGTGTCGTTCACCCCGGGGGTGTCACGCAAACAAAGCCCGATGGGCAATGCTGCACGTTCCATATTCAGGTCAGCGGATTTGGTGATATCGGCAAAACGGCCCTGCTCGTCCGAAATGTCGGGATCATCTGCATCGGGCTCTTCACCCAGACACACGTAGCGCTCGATCAGGCCCTTGTCGAAATAGCCATAGTCGCGCTGCTGTCCCAGCAACATTTCGAATTTCTGGCCGAGGCGCGCCTGTGACTTTTCGCGCATTTTCGCCACTTCCAGTTTGATCTTTTCCAGCTCCTCATCCGCCCCGGCGCGGCTGGCCAATTCGCCAATGCGCCCCCCGCCGGAGACCAGACGATCCCATTCATCTTCGTCGAAAAACCGGAAGGAGGCGCTGTTTTTGAAGCCCGGTGTTTCCGGGTGCAAATGCAATGACGTGACGACCGAGGTCCACGGGTTCACATCCGCCGGAAGCAGATCGGACTGGCCCACAATCGCGTTGACCAGAGAGGTCTTGCCGGATTTGATCTGCCCGACCATCGTCACACTGGGCTCAAATGCATCAAGTTGGCGGCGCAACCGCTCCACCCGTTTGGCCGTGTTCTCTGTGCCCAGAACCTCCAGCGCATCCAGTGCTGACCGCAGATCCGAAATGGACTGCGCAACATCGCGCAAGGGGGTCAGCCCCATGCTCAGCAGATCAGCCTGTGAGGCTTTCCTGAAGTCCTGCTCCGCCGAGGCGTTAAGAACGTTCATGACGCCCCCTCAATGCACAAATCCCCGCAGGCATGTGCATTTTTCAGAATGCGGCAGGTTAGAACGACCATCATGTTTTCAGCCCCAAAGATACGTGTTCACCGTTCAGAAATGCCCGTCAATTGTGCGGTGATTGTGACCTTCGGCAGGCTCAAATGCTGAGAATTGCTAAGCTTTTAGTGAACCAGCCGGGCTTCGAGGT
The DNA here is from genome assembly GCF_947499265.1 of uncultured Roseobacter sp. Classification (GTDB taxonomy): domain Bacteria; phylum Pseudomonadota; class Alphaproteobacteria; order Rhodobacterales; family Rhodobacteraceae; genus Roseobacter. Next base: position 426,812 of record NZ_CANMNK010000003.1, read on the forward strand.
CGCGGGTCAGTTGCAGAATGATCGTTGCCGCATCCGCTGCCGATCGCAGGTCATTTTCAAGGCTCATCAGCACGACTTTATCGCTCGCCTCATAAAGATCATTGCGCCAGGCATCAAAATCAGGCGCGCTATGCGTTTCATCAGCAGCAATTTCGGCCAGGTCTTCGGCAAGGGTCCCGCAACAGCCCAGGATCGCTTCGGGACGAAGCTCGTCGGAATCCGCTGAGGTCGCCATCAATTCCGGCGTGCGTGCCCGCAACAAGGCCAGTGCTTTTTCATAGGTCGCGACCTCCGCAGGCGCGCGGTCGCCTTGACCTGCGGCATTGTCGATCTGTGCGGCCTCAATTCCGTTGCGCTGCAGGAACAGCCACGCATTGTCGAGATCGGCGCGCTGACCGGAGGTTGCAAGGTTTGACAGCGTTTGCATCAACGCCTTTACGCCGCTTGCCGCAAAGAGCTGCTCGGGAATGTCACCGTTTTTGCAAAGCGCCTGATGTGCGTGGAAAGTCGAGGTCGGGAAAAAGCTGTGGAACTCCTCGCCCGCAACCATTTGTAGCGCCGCGATCCGCTCCGGCAGCGTGCCACGCTCGGCAAACTGATCGGCTTTGGTCAGGACCAGGAAACTGTGGTCTTTCAGATGATCCGAGGCCTGCGCCCAGACTTCCGCCTCCGGCTTGGAAAACTCCTGTGTACACCAGAGCACGACATCGGCCTGCGTCATCGCTTCGAGCTGCGCTGCGTCAATGGCCCCCGCCGCGGGGCCTGTGTCCGTCAGGGTAATGACCTGCAAGAGCGGGTGATCCATTGATACGTTCTGCGCATCAGCGGCGGCATCGCGAAATTCTCCGGATTTGTAGGTCACTGCACCCGCTTGCACATTCGGCTGCAACACCTGGAGCAGCAACACACTGCATAGCTGCGATTTGCCCACGCCCTTGGGCCCCAGAACCACAACCCGGACACCGGTGCGCAACCGCTCCAGCAATTGGGTCGCCTGCTCCGCCGGTGCGCCCGTCAACACGCCCTTGGCGAGGGCTTTCTCCAGCTCGGCAATTACGCGGTTTGGGGTGGTGTCATCCAACACAGCGGATCCCCGTCAGCTGGCTCTTTTCCGACTGTGCTTTGCAGTCATCAGCATCTTGCAGCTGCACCACCGAGAAGGACACGTTGTCGAGATCCGGATCGTTCTGCTCGCGCAGCCGGTCCAGCAAACGGTCGGCAATTTCAGCGCTTTGTGCCCCACGGGACGCACATAAAACCTGCGCAATCTCCTCATCGGTCAAAAACTGCAGACCATCGCTGGCCACGATCAGAATATCGCCTGCCTGCAAGGCTGCAGGGTCGGTGGGGCAGTCAATCTTGGGAATGTCCTCGCCGAAAAGCACAGAGGTCAATGTGTTCCGATCAGGGTGGTACTGACCCTCTTCCTTGTCCAGTAGTCCCGATTTCACCATATAATCGATCTGTGGCGCCATGGAGTGATCTTCGTTGAGTTGCGACAATTCTCCATCCCGGAACAGGAACAGCGGCGAATCCCCAATGGAAATCCAGTAAAGATGCCGGTTGATGATCACCGTCGCCACCAGCGTCGCCCCCATGCCATGGGTCTCCGGGTAAGAGGCAACATGATCGCGCAGGCAGGCATTCGCCGCCATCGCAGCCTCGAACAAATGCGTTGTGACCTTGCTTTCGAACGCATCGACATCGCCGCGCTGGAACATCAATTCACTGAAGACCTCGGTCACCACGATCTTGCTCGCGACATCGCCTGCTGCATGTCCGCCCATGCCGTCCGCCAGCACCGCAACGCCAACCTCCGAGCCACGGGAGAAATCGGCAATGACCGCATCCTCCTGATAGCTGCGGCGGCCTTTGCTCAACGCCGAGGCCGCATCGAAATCAAAGGGCGGGCGCATCGCCGCCCTCCGTGGTCTCCCATTTGAAGTCAGACCCGCAGAGCGCCACAAAGCGCAGTGTGGTCTCGCCAATGCGGATCAGGTCCGCGTGTTGCAGTTCCTCGGTGCTCAGAACCGGGCGCGCATTGCGGCGGATGATGTTCGATTTGCCACCGTGGCCGATGTAGAATTTGTTCTCTTCTTCATCGTAGGCGATGGCCGCGTGATTGTGACGCGAAATGCTGTTGTCCCCGAAATCGAGTTTGATCACCTGATCGTCACCGCGACCGATCATCGACGCACCTGTAAAGATACTGAAGGAATGCCCGATGCCGGGGCCCTCCACGACGACCAGCCAGCCCACCGGGAATTTGTCATGCTGTGGTTTGGCGGTGACGTTTTCTGCACTGCCAAAGGGGTCATTGGCATCCGGCTCGGCGCGATTGAACCCCAGAAGACGTGTTTTCACCCGCCCTGCCCGACGCCCCGCCCGGCCTGGCACCGGCGCCGGAACAGCGGAGAGCGGCGTGGTGTTGGACAGATCAACAGGCGCGGGATCACCCGCCGGTTCGGTGCTCTCAACGGCCTGCAATTGCTGCTGGGCGAAGGCCACGATGTCTGGATTGTCTGCGGCTGACGCATCTGTTTCGGTAGGGTCCTCTTCGAGGGCCACAACTTCTTCGGAGGCTTCCTCGCCTTCGGACCAGCTCTCGCCAGGCGTTTCTTCCTGTTCCGCTTCAACCGCCGGTGCGGTTTCCATCATCCGGGTCTGGGCGAGAACGGCTGCGATATCCGCGCCGCCATCATCCTCTTCCTCAGCGAGGTCGTCTTCCGCCGTATCTGCCGCGCTGACCGCTTCCACAAAATCTTCTTCGGTTTCGGCATCGTCCTCAGCCACTTCCGGGGCGTCATCATTCTCAAATGAATCTTCCGCCAAAGGCGCTTCCTCCGGGCTAAGGCCCAATTGATCCATCACATCCGTCTCAAGCTCTTCCCCAAAGGCTTCAGGATCATCCTCTTCACCCGCCACGGCGAATGGATCGAGCGGCAGCACCCGTTTGTCCGACGTCTCCATGAAGGCCTCGCGCAACGCGTCTTCGTCGAGCGCCTCATCCTCGGTGGCGGGTCTTGACTGGTTCTGAAATACCTTGCGGAAGAGTGTCATATCGTGCCTTTCCAATATCGCCTGTTGTCTCGCTGCCCGGACCACCCGGGTGTTATGGAGAGTGAGTGTGATCTACGCGGCCAAATCCCGGGTCAGCCCCCTGCCGTGTAGCGTTGGTTGATCGTCCAGTAGCCGTAGTCCTCACCCATGTTGAGCAGCTTCCCCACGGTAACAGCATGAAAATCGTCGAATTGCAGGGCGGCCTGCCCCAGCATGAAATAGGCCACCAGGATGACCGGCAACGTCGCCCACCTGCGCCAGATCGAAGAGCGCGCCACGGACCGCTCCGCCGCCATCAGCGCATCAAAATCCTGCTGGGAAATGACATCCGGCAGGGTCTTGTATTTCTTCGGCCTTGCCTGTGACGCTTCCTTTTTGGCCGCGGGCCGTGGCGTCGAAATCTCTTCCTTGAAGATCCGGCTTTTGGTGGTGACCACCGCCGCTGGCGTGACGGAAACCTTTGAACGGGTTTGTTTTTCCCCGTTCGGTGCCGAAACTGAGTTCACCGGATCGGCGGCTGTCGCTTTATCCGAAACGCGGTCGATCATCTTGCGGTCCGCAGAGGACATATCCTGAGCTGATGCTTCTGGGCCACCGGTATCGCCCTGCTCTTCCGGCGTCTCGCTATCGTAGAGATCCCTGAAAAATGCCGCGTCGTATTTCGGATCGACCGGCTTTGTATCCCAGGGCTCCGGTATCTCGGCTTCGGGTTCAACCTCCGGCACAGGCGCGACCTCAACCGGCGCGGCGTCCTCTTTGTCGTCTTGAACAGACTGGATCAGATTGCTGATGGTCAGGTTGATCGTCTGATCATCGCGCGCCTGCGCCCGCGCAATTTCCGCACGCCTCGTGGGATCGATCATCAACGCCCATTCTTCGGCGGATTGAATCCGATCTGCGGGCACGATGTTCATGGCCTTGTCGATGGCAGCCAGAAAATCATCGTCATAGGCCGGGAAGCGCCCGCGCAGCGGCTCGTAGAGATCCGGCTGGTGCGATGCCAGTGCAGCAAGCCGCGCCTGGCTGTTGGGCGGCGCTTCGCCAGAAATCAGATGGGTCAGGGTCGCCGCAAGCGCATAAAGGTCACTGCAGGGGTATTGCTGACTGCCGGCCACATAGAATTCCTGCGGGGAATAGCCGTCCTTCACCACCAGGACCGCAGAGAGAACGCGGCTCTTGCGGCTGGCCTCTTCCCGTGCCGCACCGAAATCGATCAGCACCGGACGCCCCGATTTGTCGACCAGGATGTTGTCTGGCGAGATGTCGCGGTGCAGCAGGTCCTGACTGTGCACATGCGCGATGGCATCAAGCAGCGACACGGTCAGCGACTGCACCTGCGCTGCGGACATCGCGGGCGCACCACTTTCGATGATCTCCAACAGGTCTTTGCCGTCCACCAGGTCGAGCGCCATATAGGCGGTCTCATTATACTCAAACACCTGATGCACGCCCACCACGCTGGAGTGATCCAGACGTGACAGCGCATGCGCCTCACGGATGAAAAGCGCCACAATCGAGCGGAAATCATCGACGTAGTTTTTGGTTCTGGCGCGCACCGTTTTCTTCACCCGGCTGCAGAATGCCTCGGGAAAGCATTCCTTGATCACCACGGTGCGGTTGAGGCTGTCCTTGGCCAGATAGGTGATGCCAAAACCGCCGCTGCTGAGATAGCGCACGATCTCATATTGCCCGCTCAGCAGTTTGCTGCCGGGGGCCAGCGCCTCGCTGTTGGCCTCGTCGTGTAGTGTTTCGTCCTGGGTGCTCATCTTGCTTTCAGTCTTTCGCCTCTCGCCATCGGCCCATCGCTCCTCTGGTGAGGTGCAAAGGGAGTAAGCGTCACGTCAAAAAGGCCGAAATGCTGTGTTCAAAACATGGCCGACACGAGGAACGGGCGTGCCATGAAACGACAAGTTTATGCGAATTTATGAAGCCTTAATGGGCATTCAGACCAGAAAAATACCCGACCGCAATGGCTGCGACCGGGTGGTTTTTTCTTGCAAGGTCAATGATCTAAGTCAGAGCGCGACCCGCGTGGCCTTGCCCTGCTTTTCCGCCTGCTCAGCCGCGACCGACGCCACCGCCAGATCCTGCAACCCCACGCCCGTCCCATCAAAGAGCGTGATTTCATCCGCAGCGCTGCGCCCCGGATGATCGCTATTGATCACAGCGCCAATCGGCGTGATTTCGGTTTTGCCGATGAGGCCCGAGGCAATGGCATGCTGCGCCTCGCCGATGGTCGTCGATTGCGCAATCTCATCCGCAAAGGCCGTCGCGGTGGTGAAGATCTCGGGATCGATTTCCTGTTTGCCCTTGGTGTCGGTGCCCATACAGGCGATATGCGTCCCCGGTTTGATCCAGCCCTTCATCAGCAGCGGTTCAAACGCCGAAGTGATGGTGATGATCACATCCGATTGCGCGCCAAGATCTTCCTGGGTGACAGCCTCGAACGCCAGCCCAAGCTCCTTGGCCACCGACCCGAGACGCGGCAGCATTTCGGGATGTGGGTTCCAGGCGACAACCTTTTCAAAATCGCGTTGCTGTGCCGCGGCGCGCAGCTGGAAGGTCGACTGATGCCCGGCGCCCACCATGCCCAGCACCTTCGCATCCTTGCGCGCCAGATGGGCGATGGAAACGGAGGAGGACGCCGCCGTACGCACCGCCGTCAGGTAGTTGCCGCCCACCAGCGCCTGCAACATGCCGGTGTCGGGATCAAAGAGGAAAATGGTGGATTGGTGGTTGGTCAGCCCCTTGTCCATATTGCCGGGCCAGTAGCCGCCCGATTTGACGCCAAGCGTCTTGCCCGCCTTGTCGAACCCGGATTTGAACCCGTAAAGCGCGTCGGCATAGCCGATGGCCTCTCGGATCACCGGGAAATTATAGGCATCCCCCTTGGCCATGGCACCAAAGACCGCTTCAACGGCGGTGAATGCATCGGCGCTGCTCACCACCTCCGCACAGACGTCTTCCCCTACAATCAGCAATCCTTCGGCCATGTCTTCACCCTTCAGTCTGTGTTCTACGTGCAAACGCGCCCGAAGCCGTCGGGCGCGCCCATCTTTTCCGGTGCCGTTTTGGCTCAGTAGGCCTTGCCGCGCGCGGACACCGGCCAGAGCGTTTCAACCTTGCCGTCGCGCACGCCCACGTACCAGTCATGCACGTTGCAGGTCGGGTCGCAGTGGCCCGGCACCAGTTTCAGCTTGTCGTTGACCTTAAGGACCCCATCCGGGTCGGCCACCACGCCATGCTCGTCGGAGCATTTGACGTATTCGACGTCCGTGCGGCCAAAGATCACCGGCAGACCGCTGTCCACCGATTGCGCCTTGAGGCCCGCGTCCACGATGGCCTTATCCGCCTTGGCGTGACTCATCACCGAGGTCAGGATGAACAGCGCGTTTTCCCATTCGCCCTGATCAATCCGGTTGCCGTTTTCATCCAGAATGCGCCCATAATCTGCGTCCATGAAAGCGTAGGAGCCACATTGCAACTCGTTGAACACACCCGAATTGCCCTCAAAGTAATAGGAGCCTGTACCGCCGCCACCGACGATATCACATGTCAGACCTTCACCTTTCAGCGCCTCGACCGCCTCCTTCACCATGGCCACCGCCACGTCGATCTTGGCTTTGCGGTCGGCATAGCTGTCCATGTGCTGCATCGCGCCCTGATAGGCTTGGATGCCCGCAAATTTCAGACCGTCGGCTGCATCGATGGCCTTTGCAATCTCCACCACCTCAGGCGTTGTGGTCACACCGCACCGACCCGCACCGCAGTCGATTTCGACAAGACACTCTATTTCGGTCCCATGGCGCATCGCCGCCTCCGACAGGTCCGCCACATTCTCAATGTCATCCACGCAGCAGATCGTGCGCGCGCCCAGCTTCGGCATCCGCGCCAGGCGATCTATCTTCTCGGGCTGGCGTACCTGATTGGAAACCAGCACGTCTTTGATACCGCCGCGCGCAAACACCTCTGCCTCTGACACCTTTTGGCAGCAGACACCACAAGAGCCGCCCAGCTTTTCCTGCAACAGCGCCACATCGACGGATTTGTGCATCTTGCCGTGCACCCGGTGGCGCATGCCGTGCGCCTTCGCCCAGTCGCCCATCTTCTTGATGTTGCGTTCCAGCGCGTCGAGATCGAGCACGAGACACGGCGTCTGGATCTGCGCCTCGTCCATGCCAATTGCGGCCGGAATGTCGTAGCCCACTTCAAAATCTTCGAATTTGACCTGCTTGTTCATATCGCGTCCTCCTTAGCCCTTCATCCAGGGCAGTTTGTTCAAATCCACATTGCCGCCCGTGATGATCACCCCCACGCGCTTGCCCCGGAACACTTCCGGATTGCGCAGGATCGTCGCCATCGGCACGGCGCAGCTTGGTTCCATGACGATCTTCATCCGCTCCCAGGTCAGTTTCATCGCATCGATGATCTCCTGTTCGCTGGCCGTCAGCACATCGGTCACGAAGCTGGAAACGAAGTGCCAGGTATTCTCCTTCAGCGGCACCTTGAGGCCGTCCGCGATGGTCACCGGCGCATCGTCGGCAATGATATGCCCCGCCCGGAAAGAGCGCGCGGCGTCATCCGCCTGATCGGGTTCCGCCGCGTAGATCTCCATCTTCGGTGCCAGGTTGGAGAGCGTCAGACAGGTGCCCGAGATCATGCCACCACCGCCGATGGGCGCGATCACCGCGTCCATGTTATCAACCTGCTCCAGCAATTCCAGCGAACAAGTCGCCTGCCCCGCAATCACGCGCGGGTCATTGTAGGGGTGCACAAATTCTGCCCCTGTCGCGTCCTGCACCTCGGCAAACACCGCCTCGCGGCTGGTGGTCGAAGGCTCACATTCGGTAATAATCCCGCCGTAGCCGCGCACCGCCGCCTTCTTTGTTTCGGGCGCGGTGCGCGGCATAACCACGTGGCACGGGATCCCGCGCCGACCTGCTGCATAACTGAGCGACAGCGCGTGGTTGCCCGAGGAATGGGTCGCCACGCCTTTCTCGGCCATCGCATCACTAAGGCCAAAGACCGCGTTCGACGCGCCGCGGACCTTGAAGGCACCAGCTTTTTGAAAGTTCTCGCATTTGAAGAACAGCTCTGCCCCGGTCAGCTCGTTGAAATAGGTCGAGGTCAGCACCGGCGTGCGGTGGATATAGGGCTTGATCCGCTCATGCGCGGCACGCACGTGATCGATGGTCAGATCTGGTCCGGTCAATGTATCTAGCATACCGCCCCCCTACGCTGCTGTCTTGATCAACGCCGCACGGTGCGCACGGAAATAATCCTGGGCCGCCGCGACACCGCTGCCAAGCTCGATGGGATAGTCCAGATCAGCCATGGCCATTTCAATCGTTGCCAATCCCGACAACACCATCACATCCGTCAGGCTGCCCAAATGGCCGATGCGGAAGGCTTTGCCGTTCATCTCACCCAGGCCGATGCCGAAGGACACGCCATAGGCGTTGAACGCCTGATCCGTCAGTGCATTGCTGTCGAACCCTTCGGGCACATAAATCGCGCTGACCGTATCGGAGTATAGCGCGGGATTTTCCGCGACCAGCTTCAGCCCCCAGGCATCAACCGCACGCCGCACCCCTTCGGCCAGTCTGAAATGGCGCGCATAAACGCTTTCCAGACCCTCCTCAAAGAGCATCTTCAGGCTTTCGCGCATGCCATAGATCAGCTGCAGGGGCGGTGTATAGGGAAAACCGCCTGACGCATTGGCGCCCATCATATCGCGAAAGTCAAAGAAGGTGCGCGGCAGCTTGGCCGCTTCCATGGCGGCCAGCGCTTTGGGGCTGACGCCAAGGATCGCCATGCCCGTCGCCAGCATGAAGCCTTTCTGAGAGCCGGAGACCGCGATATCGACACCCCAGTCGTCCATCCGAAATTCCATCGACGCCAGCGAGCTTACGCAGTCCACAAACATCATGCCTGGATGGCCGGCCGCATCCATCGCCGCACGTACCGCCGCGATGTCGGATTTCACCCCGGTCGCTGTTTCGTTGTGCGTGACCAAAACGGCCTTGATCTCATGGCTCTTATCCGCGCTCAGAACCGCCTCGAACCTGTCAGCAGGCGCCCCCGACCCCCATGCACAGTCAATAATGTGAACATCCAGACCATGGCGTTGGCAAAGATCGATCCAGCGGTGGCTGAACATGCCGTAGCGCGCCACCAGAACCTTGTCGCCCGGGCTGAGCGTATTGCAAATGGCCGCTTCCCATCCGCCGGTGCCACTGGCCGGAAACGTGATGACAGAGCCTTTCGTCGTTCCAAATACCTTCTTGGTGTCTTCCAAAATTGGCGCGAAGGTTTCGACAAAATCAGGCGCACGGTGGTCACGGGTCTGAACGTGCATCGCAGCACGCAGCCGATCGGGAATATTCGTTGGCCCGGGAATGAACACTGGGTTTTGGTCTGACATGTCGGTCTCCTCATACGTCATGCAGCAACATACCAATTAGTGCGCGCATTTCAATTTTCTCGAAAATGTTTTCCATTAACTAATTTAATTATTCATCACTCTGTTTTTAATAACTTTTACCTTTTTCAAAAATCGATTAAATGAATTTATTGAAATTATTTTTCATTCATGCCATAAATCCTGAAGCAGATTCTCAAGGACGTGTCCGTGACAATTCAGAAACGCCAGCGTGGGAGACCAAAATCCCAATTTCGCGAAAGCTCCGCAGGGACACTGCAGTCGCTTGATCGCGCGCTTGGCATTCTGACGGCAGTGTCTCGGGCGGAACGGGCGACGCTGACCGATTTATCCATGTCGCTTGGTGTCCCGACCGCCACAACCCATCGCATTCTGACAACGTTGCAAAAGCACGGCTTTGTCGCCTTTGACGAGGAACGCCAGGATTGGGTCATTGGGATCGAGGCTTATCGGACGGGCGTGTCTTTCATGAACCGCACCGGGCTGAGCACGGTCAGCCGACCGGTCATGCGTCATCTGATGGAAAAGACCGGCGAAACCGCAAACCTCGCAATTCCCGATGGGGCTGAGGTGGTGTTTGTCGGTCAGGTCGAGACCTTCAATCCGATCCGCGCCTTTTTCGCACGTGGCACGCGCACCTCCATGCACGCCTCCGGGATCGGCAAGGCTATTTTGGCTGCGATGCCGCCCGAGCGGGTGCGCAAGTTGCTCATGACCTCCGGCCTCACGCCTTTCACCGACAACACGCTGGTCTCACCGGAGGCTCTGTTTGCCGACCTCAATGAAACCCACGCACGCGGCTGGTCCTTTGATCGCGAAGAGCGTCATGCGGGCATGTCCTGCATCGGGTCGGTGATTTACGATGAACACGGTGACCCGGTTGCGGGTGTGTCGATTTCCGGGCCGAGCACGAGGTTTGACCCGCTGCGCGTGCCGGAGCTTGGTGCGACGGTTGCTGCGGCAGCCACGGAGATTACCGACCTGATTGGTGGTCGGTTGCCCGCAAAAGCCATAGGCTCAAATGGCGAATTCACAGCAACGACAACAGGCACGGGCCCGCTGGCCTAAGATCGCAATTGGACCTGTGCAGAAGGAGAAACGGTTAAAACAAACGGAAAACGGATAAAATTCCCCCAAAGGTTGCACTAACGGGTTGTTTTTGAGGCAAGTTTTGCTTGCCAGCGCCTGCGAAACACCTAGCTTTACCAATGTAAATTCGGGGAATTGGTTTTGTTTGGCGCCCGAGGAGATTTGCGCCGAATGACACCACCAGACGCCCAACCGCGTTTCCAGAGTTTTCACAGAATGGCGCTCACCGCGCCTTACGACAGATCCGGGCGCTCATGCCCGTTCTTAAGGGAGGAAATATGACAGATAATCTTAACCGCAGAAAGTTCCTGCGCGGCTCAGCCGTCGCAGGTGCGGCCGCTCTCGCCACGCCAGCCATTGCGGATGGCCACGGCACCACCTTGAAAATGCAAGCGGCCTGGGGCGGCGGTATTTTCCTGGAAAACGCGCAGTCCTTCGCGGCGCGCGTGAATGAAATGAGCGGCGGCTCACTGACCATCGAAGTCCTGTCGGTCGACGCCGTTGTGAAAACCAGCCAAATGCAGGACGCGGTGCACCGCGGCGTGCTGGATGCCGCGCATTACGTGCCCGCCTATTGGTACGGTAAATCCAAAGCGGCCTCGCTCTTTGGCACGGGCCCCTGCTTTGGCTGGTCGAGCCAGGAAGTGCTGGGCTGGGTCTATGCCGGTGGCGGTCAGGAGCTCTTTGACGAGCTGATGGCCGAGCTGCGCCTCAACGTTGTGTCGTTCTTCAACTCGCCGATGCCCGCACAGCCGATGGGCTGGTTCAAAGAGCAGATCACTGACGCCTCGCAGATGGAAGGTCTCAAGTACCGGACCGTTGGTCTGGCCGCGGACGTTCTGCTGGAAATGGGCATGTCGGTGGTGCAGCTGCCCGGCGGTGAGATTCAGCCGGCAATGAAATCAGGCCTGATCGATGCGGCGGAGTTCAACAACCCCACATCCGACCGCGACTTCGGGATGCAGGACGTGTCCAAGCATTATCACCTCGCCTCTTTCCACCAGAGCCAGGAGTTCTTTGAGGTCACGATCAACAAGGACAAGTTCAACGCGCTTTCCGACGATCACAAGGCAATCATCAAGAACGCGTCCATGGCCGAAAACTCCGGTTTCTACTGGGGCAACACCAAGCGCTATTCCGATGACCTGCTGAAACTGCAGGAAGCCGATGGCGTGAACGTCTACCGCACACCGGATTCGGTGATGGCGGCCCAGCTGGCAGCCTGGGACAAGGTGACAGCACGTATCGCGGAGGACGATCCGTTCTTTGCCAAGGTGATGGAATCACAAAAGGCCTACGCCAAGGACGTGATGAACTACCTGAACCTGAACCAACCTGACTACAAGCTGGCCTACAACCACTACTTCGGTTGATCTAGTGTAAGTGCAGATCGAGATCGGGCGCCCAGGCGGGTGCCCGGCCTCTACAGCTGACGATCGGGCCCTGACCAGCAGGGCCTGCCCAGCCACGACAGGGAAATCAAAACCATGAAATTCGTTCACGCCATAGAAGGATTGAGCCTTTGGGTCGGTCGAGCCTTCGGCTGGTGCATCCTGATCCTGACGCTCTCGGTGTCCTATGAGGTCTTTGTACGCTACGTGCTCAATGCGCCCACGGTCTGGGCGTTCGACATGATGATCCAGATGTATGGCGCGCTGTTTCTGATGTGTGGCGCTTATGCCCTGGCGCAGGACACGCATGTGCGGGCGGATGTGGTCTACCGTCTCTTCCCGGTCAAGGTGCAGGCGAGCCTTGATTTCCTCCTCTACTTCCTGTTTTTCTTTCCGGGCGTCACCGCCCTTGTCTGGTTCGGCTATGAGATCGCCTCGGACAGCTGGCGCTATAAGGAAGTGAGCTTCAACAGCCCCGCCAGCATTCAGATCTACTTTTTCAAATCTCTGATCCCCGTCGCAGGCGCGCTTTTGATGATCCAGGGCGTCGCCGAGCTGGTGCGCTGTGTCATCGCCATCCGAAGCGGGGAATGGCCCGAGCGGCTGGCCGATGTGAAAGAGACCGAAGATCTGCTCTCGGACGCAGATATCGCTGAAATCCAAGCCATCCATCCCGGCAAGCAATAACGACGCGCCAGCAGGAAGAAAGATACAAAAATGACAAATCCCGAAGTCGCCCTGTTGATGCTGGGCCTGTTTATTCTGCTGGTTTTGCTTGGGTTTCCGATTGCCTTCACGCTTTTGGCGATGGGCGTGGCCTTTGGCTACTACGCCTATCATCAGGGCGGCCCCATCGAGAGCTTCAGCGATATCTTCAACAACAACATCTTCTATCTGCTGAACCAGAACACCTATTCGGTGATGGAAAACCCGACGCTGGTGGCGATCCCCTTGTTTCTGTTCATGGGCTACGTGGTCGAACGCGCCAACATCGTTGACAAGCTCTTCTTCTCGCTCTACCAGGCCGCGCGCAATCTGCCCGGCTCACTGGCGATTGCCGCCCTGCTGACCTGTGCGGTCTTCTCCACCGCCTCCGGCATTGTGGGTGCCGTTGTGACGCTGATGGGGCTGCTGGCTTTCCCCGCCATGGCCAATGCAAATTACAATAAAAGCTTCGCCTCCGGCGTGATCTGCGCGGGCGGTACGCTTGGCATCCTGATCCCGCCGTCGATCATGCTGATCGTCTATTCCGCCATCGCGGATCTGTCGCCTCTGCGGCTCTACGCGGCGGCGGTCTTCCCGGGGCTGCTGCTGGCCGGGCTCTACATCGTCTACGTGATCGTGCGCGTCTGGTTCAATCCTGCGCTGGCGCCAAAGCCGCAGATGGATGACGTGCCGCCCCCGCGCGAAATCTACTGGAACCTGCTGGTCAGCTTCGTGCCGCTCACCGTGTTGATTGCGCTGGTGCTGGGCTCGATCCTAGGCGGCCTCGCAACACCGGCGGAAGCGGCAGCCATGGGTGCCCTCGGCGGCATGATCCTGGCCGTGCTCTACCGGTCGATGACCTGGACCAAGCTCAAGGAAAGCGTGTTTCTGACGGCCAAGGCCACGGCCATGGTCTGCTGGCTTTTCGTCGGGTCGTGGACCTTTGCGAGCGTCTTCTCCTACCTCGGCGGGCACGACATCATCGCCGATTGGGTCGGCGGGATGGACCTGGAGCCCTGGCAGTTCCTGGTGCTGGCGCAGATCATCATCTTCCTGCTCGGCTGGCCGCTCGAATGGTCCGAGATCCTGATCATCTTCGTGCCGATCTTCCTGCCGCTTTTGGAAGTCTTCGGCGTGAACCCCTATTTCTTTGCGATGCTGGTAGCATTGAACCTGCAGACCTCCTTCCTGACCCCGCCCATGGCCATGTCGGCCTACTACCTAAAAGGGGTGCTCAAGAAGCAGATCGAGTTGATGGAAATCTTCCGGGGCATCATGCCGTACCTTGGCATCGTGATCTTCACCATGGTGTTGATGTATCAGTTCCCCGGCATCGCGCTGTGGTTCCCAGACTATCTCTTTGGTGAATACATTCCGTGAGCAAGATCAAACCTCATAGTCTGAGTGCGACGGAGGCGGCATCCCATATCGCCTCCGGTCGATTGAAATCCGTGCAATTGGTACAATCCTGCCTCGACCGGATTGCGGAGACCGATGGTGCGATACATGCCTGGGCCCATCTTGATCCCGAAGCGGCGCTGACCCAGGCAGAGGCCTGCGACCGTCAGCGCCAGCGCGGGTTGGCGACCGGCCCTCTGCACGGGCTGCCCGTCGGGCTCAAAGACATCATCGACACCCGCGACATGCCCACCCAACGCGGCACGCCGATCTTTGCGGGGCGTCAGCCGGACGAGGATGCGCGGATCGTCGAGATGCTGCGCGAGGCCGGGGCGGTGATCATGGGCAAGACGGTCACAACGGAGCTGGCCTTCGTCCATGCCAATGAAACGCGCAACCCGCACAATCCGGACCACTCCCCTGGGGGATCTTCCAGCGGGTCGGCGGCGGCGGTGGCGGCAGGCCATGTGCCGCTGGCCATCGGCACTCAAACCAACGGCTCCGTCATCCGGCCAGCCTCTTTCTGCGGCACCTTCGGGTTTAAACCAACGCGGGGGACCATCCCGCGCAGCGGTGTGTTGCAAACTTCCGTGTCGCTGGACCAGATCGGCACCTTCGCACGCACGTTGGAAGACGCCGCCCTGCTCGCCGACGCCATCAGCAGCTACGACCAACGCGACAGCGAAAGCTTCGTGCATGCGCGGCCTGCCATGGCGGCGGGCGCGCGCAAGGACGCTGAGATGGAGCCGGATTTCGTCTGGTTCAACCTGCCCTTCAATGATCGCCTATCGGAAGCCGCCCACGACGGGCTGGACGGTGTGATGGAGATACTCGGAAAGCGTGTCACCCGCATGGACCCCGCCAGTCAACTTGGGGAACTTGTCGCAGTACAGGCCCGCATCCATGAATATGAAATCGCGCGCCATCAGGCAGAGATCTTTGACCGACATTGGGATCAGGTGAGCAAGACGCTGAAACCCATCATCACCCGCGCGCGCCAGATCAGTACGGCGGAATACGAAGACGCCCTGGCGGTGAAAGCTTCCGCTGAGGCGTTTTTCGAGGATTTCTTCACCGAATACGATTCGATCATCGCCCCCGCCGCAGCGGGCGAGGCGCCACGGTTTGGGGATGGGACAGGAGATCCGATTTTCTGCACACTCTGGACATTGGCGGGCCTGCCTTGCGTGACGCTGCCGCTGCTTGTCGGGGAGACCGGCCTGCCGGTCGGCGTGCAACTGATCGGCCCCGCGCATAAAGACGACCGGCTATTGCGCACTGCGCGCTGGCTGCAAAACCATATTGCGGCTGCTGCCGCCTGACCGAAAGGACGCAAAGATGTCATATACCGTCAAACTGATCGTCGGGCTCATCGGCACCGCGTTGCTGGTGATCTTTGTAGGCGAGCTCTCGCACAGCATCTCAACCGGTTTTGCCGGGTTCTGGGGGGGCTTTCCCTTCATGGTCATTGTGATCATCGTCTGCGCCATGGCGATCTATGACTATTGGGACGAGTGCATTCGAAAGAAGTGACCCATGACCAAACCTCGCCTTTGGATCACGCGTCGCCTGTCCGACGCCACCCTCGCCCGCGCCGAGAGGGACTATGATACTGTCGTCAACCATGCCGACACGCCCGGCAGTGCACAGGACCTGATTGCGGCGAGTGCCGAATTTGATGCGATCATCCCCTGCCACTCCGAGCATTTCAGCGCCGAAGTCGCCGCCCAATTGGACCCGCGCCTGAAGATCATCGCCAATCATTCCGTGGGCGTCGATCATTGCGACCTACCCAGCCTGAAAGCGAGGGGCATTGCGGTGACCAATACGCCGGATGTGCTGTCGGACGCCACAGCCGAGCTTGCCATGCTGCTGATGCTGGGGGCCGCACGCCATGCGGTGGCGGGCGACCGGATCGTGCGGACAGGCGCGTGGGATTTCTGGTCCCCCTCCTTCATGGTCGGCAAGCAACTCACCGGCGCGCGGCTGGGGATCGTCGGGATGGGGCGTGTGGGCCGCGCGTTTGCTGCCAAGGCCCGTGGCTTTGACATGGACATCCACTACTACAACCGCAGCCCCCTGCCCGACCCGCAGGCGCAGGGCGCGACCTATCATAACAGTGTCGAAAGCCTTCTCGCTGTCGCCGATTTTCTGTCGCTGCACTGCCCGGCCACGCCGGAAACAATCGACTTGATGAACGCCGAAAGGTTTGCCCTGCTGCCGAAAGGCGCGGTTCTGGTGAACGCCGCACGCGGCGCGCTGGTCGATGAAGACGCGCTGCTGGCCGCCCTGTCCAGCGGGCATCTGTCAGCGGCGGGCCTGGATTGTTTCAAGGTCGAACCGGGCGGAAACCCTGACTTTGCCGCCCATGAAAACATCTTCATGCTACCGCACATCGGCTCAGCCACCACAAAGACCCGTGACGCCATGGGCTTCCGGGCGCTCGACAATCTGGATGCGTTTTTTGCCGGGAAGACGCCACAAGACCTGCTGTGATGGTCAGGCGCTGAAAAGCTGCCCGTATTCTGCACGCAGGACATTCTTTTGCACCTTGCCCATCGTGTTGCGTGGCAGTTCCGGCAGGACAATCAATTTGCGCGGGTGCTTGAAGCGGGCCAGATCCGCACGCGCCGCGCGGTCGATCCTTTCCAGATCCGGGTCCTGGCCTTTCTCCGGCACCAGAAACCCAACCACCGTCTCCCCGAAGTCCGGATGCGGCACACCGATGACGGCGCTTTCGAGCACGCCGGGCTGATCATCCAGCAGAACTTCGATCTCCTTGGGGTAAATGTTGTAGCCACCTGAAATAATCAGATCTTTGTTGCGGCCCACGATCTGCACATAGCCCTGATCGTCGATCAGCCCGAGATCGCCGGTGATAAAGAACCCATCCGCGCGCAGCTCTTCGCGGGTCTTTTCGGGCATCTGCCAATAGCCTTTGAACACATTCGGACCCCGCACCTCGATCTGACCAATCTCCCCTTGCGGCAGCGCGTCACCTGTCGCCGGATCGGTGATCTTGAGCTCAACCCCCGGCAGCGGGAACCCGACCGTCCCGGCCCGCCGCGCGCCGTCATAGGGGTTGGAGGTGTTCATATTGGTTTCGGTCATGCCGTAGCGTTCCAGAATGCGGTGGCCGGTGCGGGCCTCAAACTGCACATGGGTTTCGGCCAGCAAAGGCGCGCTGCCGGAGATGAAGAGGCGCATATGCGCCACCAGATCCCGGTCAAATCGCGCATCGTCCAGAAGGCGCGTGTAGAACGTCGGCACGCCCATCATCGCGCTGGCCTGCGGTAAAAGGTCAATGACCGCCTCCACATCGAATTTGGGCAGGAAGATCATCGCGCCACCCGTCAGCAAGGACACATTGGTCGCGACAAAAAGCCCATGCGTGTGAAAGATCGGCAACGCGTGCAGCAGCACGTCTTCTTTGGTGAACTGCCAGACATCAACCAGTGTTTGCGCATTTGACAGCAGGTTCGTCTGCGTCAGCATCGCCCCCTTCGAGCGTCCGGTGGTGCCGGATGTATAGAGGAAGGCCGCCAGATCATCCGCGCCGCGTGCCACCGTGTCGAACTGCGTCTGCATGCCCGCCGCACTTTGCTGCAGCGTACCTGCGCCTGCTGCATCCAGCGTCAGGATGGAGGCACCCGCGGACTGCGCAACCGGCTTCAGATCATCGGCCTTGGATGGGTCACAAATCAAAAGCCGCGCGCCGCTGTTCTCCACGAAATAGGACACTTCGGAAGCGGTGTAGCCGGTGTTCAGTGGCAAATAGACAATGCCCGCCTGGATGCAGGCGGCATAGACGGCAAGGGATTGCGGTGATTTCTCTGCCTGCAGGGCCAGCCGGTCCCCCGGTTGCAGGCCAGCAGCGATAAAGGCGTTGGCGTATTGGGCGGCCCGCGCCAGAAAGGCCGCGTGGGTCACGACCGATCCGTCCTGAAGGTGCAGGAACACCGTGTCTTTCCTTGCATGGCAGCCAAAGAGCGTGTCGAAAAGCGGATTTGCCATCTCGTTGTCCTAGTGCTGTGTCTTTTCCATCGCCGCCGCCAGAGACTGCACCCGGGCCGAGGCCGCAACCCTATGCTCAGCGGCATAGCCTTCGTGGTTTTGTGCAATCAGGGACAGATCGTAAAGATAATTCACCATCACACCGAAAGATTGCGCCATCCCATTGGGTGACAGATCTGCGCCCGCATGCACATCATGCACCAGCGCACCATTGCCCAGATGAAAGCGCGCAACCGGATCGCGGGGGCTGCCATCGCGCCGTTTTTCGGCCAGTAAATAATGTGCGGCGACCTGGCATTGCATGTCGGCGTCATCTGTCGTTTCGACCCCAGCCGCGCGCGCCCATGTGGCCAGGCCCGGAATGGGCGAGAGCGTCACGAATGTCTCAAGCCCGGGCAATTCCCGCGACAAGTCGGCCACCACCTGTTTGATCAACGAGTTGCCAAAAGAGATCCCCGCCAACCCGGACTGGCAGTTCGAGATCGAATAGAATACCGCCGTGTCCGCATCGACCGCCGGCAGCGCTTCGCGTTTTTCGGAGAGCAGCTCCTGGACGGATCCGGGCACACCACGCGTCAGCGCGATCTCGACGAATATCAGCGGCTCATTGGGCATGGCCGGATGAAAAAACGCAAAGCAGCGGCGGTCGCCCGGTTGGACCCGGCGGCGCAAATCCTCCCAGCTGTCGATCGCATGCACGGCCTCATAGGCGATGATTTTCTCCAACACATCCGCCGGGCTTTCCCAATCAATCGGGCGCAGAACCAGAAAACCACGATTGAACCACGACGACAGAAGGTGGCGCAGATCCTGATCAACAGGACCAAATTCGGGGTGCTCAGCAGCAAAGCCCAAAAGATCATCCCGCATTTGGACAAGCTGCGCCGTGGCACCCGGCACCTGGTTGAGGCGGCGCGCCAACTCCTGACGTTTTGGCTCAGCGGCGATGGAGAACGCGCGATAGCTCTGTTTGGAGGGATCTGCCTCAAAGGCGCTGAGGGTTGCGCGCACGGCTTCCGGATCAATGCCCATCTCATCGGCCAGAAACGCGAAAAACGCCTGCTTTTCCCCCCGGTCCATCCCTGCGTAGCGGTCGAGAATGTGGCTCGCGGTCACGGCCCCCGATATTTCACCCGAACTGCCCAGCAGGTCGGTGCACAGTTCTTGGATGGAGCGCCCGGTGAGATCTGGCTCCAGAGCGCTGCGGTATCGCCGCTCAAACACCGTGGAGAGGATATCCGCGAACCAGCTCAAAACGAGGGGCCCATCACCGCGTCGGGCAACCAGGTGGCGAGCCCCGGGAAGAGACACAGCAGGATGATCGCGATGACCATGCAGGCCACAAACGGCAGTGACCCCTTGAGGATGGTTTTCAATGAAATATCCGGTGCGATCCCGTTGATCACATAGAGGTTAAGACCCACCGGCGGGCTGATCAGACCGATCTCCATGTTGATCGTGAGCACCACCGCAAACCAGATCGGATCAAACCCGGCGGTGGTGATGATCGGCAGCAGAATGGGCGCGGCCATCAGGATCACCGCCACGGGCGGCAGAAAGAAACCGGCGATCAGCAGGAAGACATTCACTGTGCCCATCAGTACCCAACGGTTCACCTCCAGCGTGCCGATCCATTCGGCTATGGATTGGGTGATGAAGAGGCTGGAGAGCATGTAGGAAAACACACCGGCGGCGGCGATGATGAAGAGGATCATCACGCTTTCCTTGGTGCTGTCGCGCAGCACATGCCAGAGCGCGGAAGGACTCCAGAGTTTGTAGATGACCATCGCGATGATCAGACACAAAAGCGCACCCACAGCGGCAGTTTCCGAGGGCGTCGCGATGCCGCCGTACATGGCGTAGAGCACGCCGATGATGATGCCCAGAAACGGCAGAACGCGTGGGAGGATTTCCAGCTTTTCGCGCCAGGAATAGCTGCGGGCGGTCAGCAGGTTCGCATTGCCAGATTGCCATGTGGAATAGAGCGACCACGCCATGAAGAGCGCCACCAGCATCAGCCCCGGAATGACACCGGCGAGGAACAATCGGCCAATCGAGGTCTCGGTCGCGATACCGTAGACGATCATCGTGACCGAGGGTGGGATCAGGATACCAAGGGTGCCCCCTGCAGCGATGGAGCCCGCGGCGACACCGTCGGGGTAGCCGCGTTTGCGCATCTCGGGGATGCCCATCTTGCCAATGGCAGCACAGGTGGCCGGGCTGGAGCCGGACATCGCGGCAAAGAGCGCGCAGGCCCCGAGGTTGGAGATCACCAAGCCACCGGGCACGCGCGTGAGCCAGCGTTCGAGTGCTTCGTAAAGATCGGCGCCCGCCCGGGTTGAGGCGATGGAAGACCCCATGATGATGAACATGGGGATCGAGAGCAGCGCGAAGTTATCGAGCTTGCCGAACAGAATCTCGGGCATCAGCTCAAGGCTGCGCATGCCATCGAAGATCATCAGGAACCCGGCGGAGACAATCAGCAGCCCAATGGCAACTGAAACGCCAGAAAACAGCACGATGATGGTGGAGACAGCCACCAGCGCGCCGAGCACAAGCGGGTCCATCAGCCGTCCTCCAGACCGAAGGGTTTTTCGGTGCCGCTCAGGACACCAAAGAGATCAGCAACCAGCTGCAACAGCAGCAGACCGAAGCCCACGGGTAGTGCCAGATAGGGGATCCACAGTCGCACGCCCCAGACCGTGTCGGACTTCCACCCCCGATCCCAGGCAAAATGCCAATAGTCATATCCATACCACAGCATGACACCAATGATCGCGATGGAAAGCGACAGCGTCAGCACCGCCAACGCGCGGCGCGCCTGCCTCGGCAGCGCCAGCGGGATCAGATCCACGTTTACGTGGCCCCGCAACCGCTGCACATAGGGCAGGCCCACCAGTGTCGCGCCGATCACCAGATAAATTACCATTTCCGTCTGCCAGACGGTCGATCCGTTGAGCACGAAGCGTACGAAGATCATCTGGCAGGTGATCGCAACGGCCGCGACGATCATGGCAGCAGAACACCAGCCAGCAAGGGTCGACAGAGCCGCGACAGCGCGCAGGAATGGGTGATCCCCGACGCGGGTCTCGGCAACGGAGTTTTGACCAGACATGGGGAGTATCCTGAAGAAGCAGAAAAGAAAACGGGCGGTGATGTCTCACCGCCCGGAACAGATCATTCTACGGCCAAAGCCATATCGAGCAATGCCTGACCATCCGGCACCTCATCGACGAAAGCCTTGAACGAGGTCTCCTTGGCGATCTCCTGCCACGCGGCGAAGTCCTCGGCCGTCATTTCGGCAATTTCCACACCCGCGTCCTGGAACACTTTCACCGAGGCCGCGTCCTGTTTCTTGGCTTCTTCCAGGTAGAAGGCTTCAGCCTTGGCGGAAGCCTCCAGAAGCGCCGCCTGCTGGCCCTCGGTCAGCCCGTCAAAGGTGGATTTGTTCATCAGAACCGGCTGGTACATGAACCACAGCGCCACGTCCGAGGCGGGTGTGTAGCAGGCGACCTGCTCGTAGATCCGGTAGGATACAAACGACGACGACGAGGTATTCGCGGCCGTCAGCACCCCGGTTTGCATCGCATTGTAGATCTCCGAGGACGCCATCGAGGCAATCGACGCCCCTGCCCCCGCAAGCATCTGCTCAAAGGCCTTGCCCGCCGCCCGCGTTTGCTGACCCACAACATCTTCGGGCTTGGTGATGCATTTATCCTTGCCGACAAAACCACCGGCGAGATAGCCGTGGACCAGCACCATCACATCGTCATCGGCCATTTTCGCTTCGAGTTCCGCCATGAAGGGGCTGTCGCTCAGCCGCGCTGCGTGATCGTGGTTTTTGACCAGACCCGGCATCAACGTTAGGTTATAGGCCGGCTGCTGGCCGCCCGCATAGCTCAGCGGCAGCACGGTCATGTCCAGCTGCCCCCGGCTCAGGGGTTTATATTGCTCACGCGGCTTAAAAAGGGATTTCGATCCGAAAATCTTGATCTCCAGATCGACATCGGCGGCGGCAACTTCATCAGCGATGATCTGTGCCACCTGATGGCGCACATCCTTATTGGACCATTGATGCGACAGACGCAATTCTGTTGCCTGCGCCGAGGCGGCAACCGTTGCAAGAGCAGCTGCAAGAGCTGCGGAAAGCAGTTTCATTTTCATTGTCATCCTCCCAGAGTGCTGGCGTTCGATGCCCAGCTCATGGGTCAGCATTCAGACTCTCGCATCCAGAGTCAATATTTTTGTATACAATAATGGGATTGTTGCGTGCGCAAATCTTTCTTATAGTTCGCATATGGACATCAGACACGCAGACAGGATCGCCGACGCATTGGAAGAACTGGTCTTTACCGGACAGTTCAATGACGGTGATCGTTTGGACGAGATTAGGCTGGCCAAGCAATTCGGCGTCTCCCGCACCCCGATCCGCGAAGCGCTGCAGCGCCTGGTTGCCTCCGGCATTGCCGAGCAACTGCCCCGGCGCGGCGTCTTCGTAAGGCAACCCGGTCCCGTCGAATTGATGGAAATGTTTGAAACCATGGCCGAGATCGAAGGGGTCTGTGGGCGCTTGGCAGCCCTGCGAATTTCGGACGCGGCGCTGGCCGAGCTGGAAGGCGCAAACGCCCGATGCCGTGACGCCATCGCCTCACAGGATACCGACGGCTATTATCGTGAAAACGAGCATTTTCACCACACCATCTATGCCCAGTCAGGCAACAGTTATCTCGCGGGACAGGCGTTGCGCCTGCACCGTCGGCTCAAGCCCTTTCGGCGCTTGCAACTGCGCTTGCGCGGGCGCATGGCGCAATCCATGGCCGAACATGAAGAGATTGTCGCATCACTCAAAGCCGGAGACGCACCGCGCGCGGCAAATGCGCTGCGGGATCATGTGGGCATTCAGGGTGAAAAATTCCGCCACCTCATGACGGAACTGCGCACCGCGGCGCAGTAGGGCCCGGGCAGTAGGCTTAATCGTCCAGCCGCACCGCCTGCCCGGTGGTCTGTTCCTCGGCGGAAAAGCCAGCCTCTTTCAGCGCGAAATTTGCACCGATGGAAATCACCACCATGGCGAGCGCTGCGAGGACAATCTCTCTCATGTGGAACTTGCCTCTGACTTGGCCTTTTCGACCTCCGCCGTCCAGATGCTGTGGTGCTCACGCGCCCACTGCAATTCGACCTCGCCCTTGCCCATCGCGTCATAGGCGCCTTCCATACCGACAGAACCGATGTAGATATGCGCAATGACAATCACCATCAGCACGAAGCTGACAATCGCGTGCCAAAGCTGCGCGTATTGCATTTCCTCATGCGGGGCGAGCGCGGTATTCAGCTCTCCCAACCCCACCAGTTGCGGCAATCCCAGCGCATTGAGCTTGTCAAAGGTGGCCGCGAACATCGGCAGCTCAAACGGGAAGAGCAGTGACAAGCCGGAGGCGGCAATAGACCCGCCCAGAATGATCACCGACCAGAATATGAATTTTTGACCGGCGTTGAACTTCTTCGCGGGCGGGTGACCGCCGCCGAGGATACCGCCGCCTTTGAGGATCCAGTTGATATCGGTACGGTCGGGCAGGTTGTGCACAACCCAGAAAACAAAGACCAGCACCAGCGCCAGGATAAAGGCCCAGGCGACATTGTTGTGGATCCATTTGGAGGCCACAGCCACGGTGGCAAAGGCCTCATGTCCGAAGAGCGGGATGAAAAACTTGCGCCCTGCCAGCGTGATGATGCCGGTGATCCCCAGGAGGATGAAGGACCCCGCCAGCAGCCAATGCGCAAACCGTTCCGCCGATTTGAACCGCAGGATGGTCTGACCGGTCTTTTCACCATCGATCCGGATTTTGCCCCGGATCAGATAGAAGAGCACCAGCAACACGACCATCACCCCCAAAGACCCCATGCCATAGGTCAGCAAAGGACCTTCGCGGAACAGCAGCCAGCGCATCCCGCCATCCTGGATCAGCACATCCACAGCGGGCCCGCGCGCTTGCGTTGTGATGGCCGCGGAATTGTAGCGATAAGCACGCCAGAGATCAGGGTCTGATGCCCCGCCCAACGTGCCAAGCTGGTCGGAAATCGGTGCTGCATTGTCAGGGCTGCCGGTGACGCCACTGCGGAAACTGTCATCCAGTTTCAGCCCTTCTTGACGTTTCATGATGTCTTCGAGGGTTTGCGCCCCACCTGTCGCGCTGCGATCTGTTGGCTCGGCCTCTTGTGCCTGCGCCGAGACCGTCAGCGTCATTGTGAACACCAGGAGGCAAAGAAGACGAAGCATTGGAAACTCCAGTTTGGCTAAGACACCCGGGGCGGCCCGATGGAGCCGCCCCTGAGAAAGTTCATGTGGTGGCAGGTTGTCAGCCGCCTTTTTGATCGTAGGCGGTGCCCCACCCCCAGGCGCCGGACCCGAACCCACGGGCAACAACGCGCTCGCGGTAGATGCTGGAAACAACATCGCCGTCCCCGGCCAGCAGCGCCTTGGTGGCACACATCTCCGCACAGATCGGCAGCTTGCCTTCTGCGATGCGGTTGCGACCATATTTCGCAAACTCCGCCGTGGAGTTGTTTTCCTCTGGTCCCCCGGCACAGAAGGTACATTTGTCCATCTTGCCACGGGATCCGAAGTTGCCCGCCTGCGGAAACTGCGGCGCGCCGAAGGGGCACGCATAGAAACAGTATCCGCAGCCGATGCAGAGGTCTTTGGAGTGCAGAACGACACCTTCTTCGTTCTGATAAAAGCAATCCACCGGGCAGACGGCCATACAGGGCGCGTCCGAACAGTGCATGCAGGCCACGGAAATCGACCGTTCTCCGGGCGAGCCGTCATTGATGGTGACGACCTTCCGGCGGTTGATGCCCCATGGCACTTCATGTTCGTTTTTACAGGCTGTCACGCAGGCATTGCATTCGATGCAGCGTTCAGCGTCGACGAGAAATTTTGCTCTAGCGGCCATTTTTCATGTCCTCCCTTATGCTGCCCAGATTTTGCAGAGAGTCGCTTTCGTCTCCTGCATCTGGGTTACGCTGTCATAGCCGTAGGTCTGCGCGGTGTTGGTGCTTTCCCCTAGAACGTAGGGGTCGGCGCCTTCGGGATATTTATCCCTCAGATCAACACCCTCCAGATGCCCCCCGAAGTGGAAGGGCATGAAGGCCACACCGGCCTCGACCCGCTCGGTGACCATGGCCATGACTTTGACCTTGCCACCTTCGGGCCCTTCGACCCAGACCTGCTCGCCGTCCCGGATACCAAGGTTGTTGGCATCGCGGGTGTTCACTTCGACAAACATGTCCTGCTGCAGTTCCGCAAGCCACGGGTTGGAGCGCGTCTCGTCCCCGCCGCCTTCATATTCGACCAGCCGCCCGGAGGTCAGCACAATCGGATAATCCGCGGAGAAATCCTTGTCCTGGATCGACTTATACATCGTCGGCAGGCGCCAGAATTTCTTGTCCTCATAGGTCGGATAATCGGCCACGAGGTCACGACGGTTGGTATAGAGCGGCTCGCGGTGCACCGGCACCGGATCCGGGAAGGTCCAGACCACGGCCCGCGCCTTGGCGTTGCCGAAGGGCGCGCAGCCATGCTTGATCGCCACCCGCTGGATGCCGCCCGAGAGGTCGGTTTTCCAGTTGGTCTTGGGCCCTGCCACCGCATCAATCGCGGCGCGTTCCTCTGCGGTCAGATCACCGTCCCAGCCGAGATCCATGAGCATCTGCATGGTGAATTCAGGATAGCCATCCTGAATTTCCGCGCCAGGGTTGGAGACCCCTTCCGCCAGCAGATTGTCACCATCGCGTTCCACGCCAAAGCGCGCACGGAAGGCCAGGCCACCTTCGGCCACCGGGATCGACATATCATAGAGATTTGCAGTACCCGGATGGTTCATCTCGGCGGTCCCCCAGCTTGGCCATGGCAGACCGTAGAAGTCCCCATCTGCCGGGCCTCCGACCGCCCGCAGGGTGGTGCGGTCAAAGGTATGCTGGTTCGCCATGTGCATTTTCAGACGTTCCGGCGATTGACCGGTATATCCGATGGTCCACATGCCGCGGTTGAATTCGCGGGTGATGTCCTCGACCACCGGCTCGTCACCATCCATCGCGATGTTGCGGAAGATCTTGTCGTGGAAGCCGAACTTCTTGGCAAACATCGAAATGATCGTGTGATCGGGCAGCGATTCAAACAGCGGATCAACCACCTTGTCACGCCACTGCAGCGACCGGTTGGAGGCCGTGACGGATCCGCGTGTCTCGAACTGCGTGCAGGCCGGCAGCAGGTACACACCATCCTGACGGTCCTGAAGCACCGCCGTCACCGTTGGATAGGGGTCCACGACGACCAGCATGTCCAACTTCTCCATCGCCGTCTTCATCTCTTTCTGACGGGTCTGCGAGTTCGGCGCGTGCCCCCAGAGGACCATGGCGCGGGTGTTATCGGGCTGGTCGATGTTTTCCGCATCCTCCAGCACCCCGTCGATCCAACGCGAAACCGGGATGCCGGTCTCATTGATCATCATCCGGTCGCCGCCATCCTTGCCAGCGCCTTCCATGACGGCAAAACGGCCCTTCAGCCAATCCAGATCCTCTTCCCAGACACGGGCCCAATGCGCCCATGATCCGTCCGAGAGGCCATAGTAGCCTGGCAGCGTGTTGGCCAGAACGCCAAGGTCCGTGGCGCCTTGCACGTTGTCGTGGCCGCGGAAAATATTGGTGCCGCCACCCGCGGTGCCCATGTTGCCCAGGGCCAGCTGCAGCACGCAATAGGCACGGGTGTTGTTATTGCCGTTGGTGTGCTGCGTGCCGCCCATGCACCAGATGACGGTGCCGGGGCGGTTGTTGGCCAGGGTGCGCGCGACGCGCTTGAGCTGGCTGCCCGGCGCACCGGTGACCCGCTCCACCTCTTCAGGTGTCCATTTGGCCACTTCGGTTTTGATTTGATCCATGCCCCAGACACGGGTGCGGATGAACTCCTTGTCTTCCCACTCGTTGTCAAAGATGTGCCAGAGGATCCCCCAAACGAGTGCGACGTCAGTGCCCGGACGGAAGCGCACATATTCATCCGCATGCGCCGCTGTCCGTGTAAACCGCGGATCGCAAACGATAAAGGGCGCGTTGTTCTGTTCCTTGGCTTTGAGCATGTGCAGCAGCGACACAGGGTGCGCTTCTGCTGGGTTGCCCCCGATCAGGAACATCGCCTTGGAATTGTGGATGTCGTTGTAGCTGTTGGTCATGGCGCCGTAGCCCCATGTATTCGCCACACCGGCCACCGTGGTGGAGTGACAAATCCGCGCCTGGTGGTCGACGTTATTGGTGCCCCAGTAGGCAGCGAATTTGCGGAACAGATAGGCCTGTTCATTGTTCGATTTCGCGGATCCCAGCCAATAAACTGAATCCGGTCCGCTTTCTTCGCGGATCTTCATCATGCCATCGCCGATCTCGTTGATGGCCTCTTCCCAGGAAATGCGTTTCCACTCCCCGCCTTCCTTCTTCATCGGATACTTCAGGCGACGCTCGCCATGAGCGTGCTCGCGTACGGCGGCCCCTTTGGCGCAATGGGCCCCAAGGTTGAAGGGGCTGTCCCAGCCGGGCTCCTGCCCGGTCCAGACGCCATTGGCCACCTCGGCAATTACCGTGCAGCCCACGGAACAGTGCGTGCAGACCGATTTGATGGTCTCAACCGCACCGCCCACAGCAGCGGCAGCCGACGCTTGGGTGACAGAGCCCCCCGTTGCGGAAATGGCAGCCAAGCCGCCGATGGCGAGACCAGATCCGCGCAAAAACGCCCGGCGGTCCACTGATTTCGATCCGACCTCGGACAGGATGTTGGTGCGTCCTGCGCGATGCGAGACCCGATTGGTCTTTTTCCTTAGCATGTTGTCCTCCCTTGCTGCCCCGGTAAGGTGGCTGGGTTATCTATTGTCGCTCAGCCCATAGCTGAGACGTGAAAGGCTTCAGAAGCGCGTGCTGTCGAAATACGCTCGCGTATGTGCCGTGTCCTGCATGGTGTCGGCAGAGGGATCCACCTCGGATGCCGCAGCAGCGCTTGAGCCTGCGGCGACCGCCGCAATGGCGGCAGGGGCTGCCGTGCCCGCCAATTTCAGGAAATCCCGGCGGTTGGTATCGCCTTCAGATGTCTTTGCCATATCACTTCTCCCTTTCGTCTTGTCCTGAGCGGCGTCCCGCCCCTTGTGGCAGATCAATCTGCCGTCAGTCTGAATGCTTCTTTCTCGATGGCCATGAATTCGCGCCCGACCGCACCAACAGACGCATAGAGAACCGACGCCTTTGCCGCCTCCAGGTCCGTGTAGAAATGCGTGGCCCATGGGGCGATGTGGTTGTTAAAGAATGTCCGCTGCTGATCGAGTGCCGCGGGTTGGCCGAACCGGCCCACGATCATACCGCCCATCATCTCCATCAGCGCGGCCATGCTGTCTTCGGGCTCAAAGACGTTATCCGCCCGCGCCATCTGATGCGCCACCATGTCCTGGCGCAGTTTGGCCAGAGGCTTTTCGTTCAGGAAACCGGTCAGATAGTAGCTGGCATAGGGCAGCAATTCACCGCGCCCCAGGCCGATAAACAATGCGTTGAACTCACGTTCGGCTGACTTCGGTTTGGTGGCCTTGGCCACGCGCGCCAGACCGTTGATCGCCTGACCGATGGGGCTGTCGTCGCCCGCAAGCCCTGCTGTCTGGTCCAGCAACATCTGATCCGCAGGGCGCGCCAGCAGCAAGCCGAGATAATTGTAGAGATCAGCCCGCAGGCGATCTTCGGGCGCGATATCCAATGTCTCGGCGGTTGCGGTCATGTGGTCGCCTCCTCGAAGCGGAAACGCATCCGGCGCGGCGCGGGTGCCTCATCCATCGCTTCGTCCATCGCGGGTGTCGGTGCCTCTGCAATCGGCTCTGCCGTTGCCACATTTTCTTCGACCAAAGCTTGGGCGTCACTTTCCGGCGTTTCCTCCGCCAGATCAGGCGCTTCAGCCACCTGTTCCGCGGCCTCTTTCTGGCGCGCCATCTCTTCAAGATGCGCCATCATGCCCTTGCCAACCTGATAGGCGGTTTTGATCGGCTCAGCCGCCAGCATGGCCGCGCGGTAATCATCATCATATTCATTCAGACCATCGACACAGGCCAAAACCGGATTACTACGCCACAGCTTGCGCAGCGCCTTATTCTGCAAATGGCGGGGCACATCCCGCGCCATGAAGGCGGCAAAGTCATCGCCCGCCTCCAGACCATCCGGGTCCGGCAGCCCCATTTCCTGAAGCAATGTTTCGTCGTCTTTTTCCGCGTGATCCGCGGCGCGCTCAGCTTCCGCCGCCAGCTCTTGCGCACGCAGTTCAGCCTGCGCCTCAGCCTGCACCGCCGCGCGGCGACGCGCCCAGAATGACGGCTGCCCGCTCATTCTGCAGCCTCCCGTGGCCCGCTGGTTGGCGCGCGGTATACATCCGTGGCCTGTGCGATCCGGGCATCGCCGATGCCGTCATCCTTGCGGTCGACATGCAGCTTGTCACGGCGGCGCTTGATGAATTCTTCCTCGACATGGTGGTCGTCGACGAACGCCCCGACCCATGCATGAACAGCAGCGGGCATCGCCACGCGCTCCACGGTCTCTTCACCGCTGTCGCAATAATCCTGTGCTTCATAGGGCGACACGGTCACGTGCAGAATGCTCAGGGGCATTTCGGCGTTGTCGACCGTCCGCATCACCACGTAAACCGATGGCTGGTCCGCCTGAAGCTCATGCGCATAGGCTTCGGTATCGGAAACATAGAGTGTCAGCTCATGAGTGGAGGCATGGTACTCAGTGGTCTCGCCCTCTTCGCGCAAAAGTTTCCAAGAGGCCTGCGGCGCGCCCGGAATAACCGAGGTTGCGGTCCAAACCCACTTCGCCCAGGCGGTGACACCCGGCGACCGGCGCAACACAACACCAAGCTTCACAGATTGTGAATTTGGATAGACGACTCCCAAAACTTCTCCCCAAGCGCGCTGTACTTGTCCTTACCTTACCAAATCATCCCCGTTATCCTAGAAAAATATGCATGCACCTGTACACATTCCGTTGTTGCCAAGTCGTTGGTGTCTCTTGCATTTTGCCAAAGGCATGAAATCTCTGCCCTTTGTCGATCCTGCATTTGCAACGTCCTGGAATTAAATGGATAATAGCAGGCAGATAATTCATGGCTTGAAACACCTGCGGGGTCGAATCCAGTTTACGAGGCCCTAAATTCCTGAATAGCTATGCATCGGCGCAGCGCGGGACCCCGCAACAGCGCATCGCGTCATTGGGGGAGAGATGACCAAAACCATTATCCTGTGTGACTGCCTCGGCAGCCAGACCGTTGATGCGCAGAGCGTTGCGGAAGCAACCGGGCTGACCTGTTCCAAGATGTTCACCCATGCCTGCGGCGCGCAGATCGAAGAGACGGCAGCACTGATGGCCAAGGGCGAGACGATGGTTGCCTGCCAGCAAGAAGCACCGCTTTTCAGAGAGTTGGCCGAAGAGATTGAGGTCGCTGAGCCTGCGTTTGTCGATCTGCGCGACCGCGCGGGCTGGAGCGATGAGGGATCGCAGGCCGCCCCGAAAATGGCCGCGCTCGCCGCAGAGGCGTTACTGCCAACGCCGAATGAACGCACGGTGGATGTGGTTTCCAACGGGGCCTGCCTGATCATCGGGTCGGGTGACGTTGCACAGCAGGCCGCGCGGGATCTGTCCAAAACGCTGGCGGTGACCTTGCTGACCCCCACGCCGGTGGACACCAGCCCCGGCCTGCCCTTCGATAGTGTCAGCGGGACCCTCGCGCGCGCCACCGGCACGCTTGGGCGGTTCAGCCTGCGCATCGATAAGTTCCAGCAGATCATCGCCGGAGGGCGCGGGGCAGCGGCTTGGACCCCCGCCAGTGACGGTGCGCTCTCGGAATGCGATGTCATTCTGGACCTGAGCGGCGAGACGCCTCTGTTCCCGGCGCCCGAAAAACGTGACGGCTATCTGCGGGCCGATCCCGGCAGTCAGACCGCAGTGGCGCAGGCCGTACTCGACGCCTCGACCATGATCGGCACCTTTGAAAAACCGCTCTATGTCCGGTTGGAGGCATCGCTTTGCGCACATTCGCGGGCGGAACAGGCGGCCTGTTCAAAGTGCCTCAACATCTGTCCCACGGGTGCGATCACTTCCGCCGGGGAGCATGTGGCCATCGATCCGATGATTTGCGCAGGCTGCGGCGCCTGTGCCGCCCTGTGCCCATCGGAGGCCATCACCTATGACGCGCCGCCCGTCTCCAGTCTGTTTGCCCGTCTGAACACACTGGCCAGCACCTACCGCAAAGCGGGCGGAACGAACCCGCGCGTGCTGGTGCATGACGGGGAATTCGGATCGGAATTGATCTCTCTCGCGGCCCGGTATGGCCGGGGTTTGCCGGCGGATGTCATTCCTTTGTCGGTATCGGCGCTTTCCGGGTTTGGTCATGCCGAAATGCTGGCTGCCCAGGCCTGCGGTTTCTGCACTGTTTCGATTGTGCTCGGTCCCCGCAGCGAACGCCCCGTGCTTGAGGATGAAGCCACGCTGGCCCGCGCCATCGCTGGGCGGGATGCCATTGCGCTGATTGATGTCAACGACCCTGATGCGCTCAGCGACACCTTATACGCTGCAGAACCCGGAGCCGCCGTTGAAACGCCGATCCTGCCGCTCGGATCAAGGCGTCAGGTGACGCGCCTGGCCGCACAGGCGCTGCAACCGGAGGCCGAAACCATTCCCCTCCCAGCCGCAGCGCCTTATGGGGCCATTCTGGTGGATCAGGATGCCTGCACCCTGTGCCTGTCCTGCGTATCCCTTTGCCCGGCAGGCGCTTTGGGCGACAATCCGGACAAGCCGCAATTGCGCTTCCAGGAAAGCGCCTGCCTGCAATGCGGATTGTGCAGCAACATCTGTCCGGAAGACGCCATCACCCTGACCCCACAGTTGAACCTGACAGACGCGGCCTTTACCCAGGCGGTAGTGAATGAGGAGGAACCTTTTCCCTGCGTCGAGTGCGGCGCGCTCTTCGGGTCAAAGTCCACGGTCGAGCGGATCATGGAAAAGCTCGCCGGCAAGCATTCCATGTTTGCCAATCCGCAAACCGCGCGCATGATCCAGATGTGCGACAATTGCCGCATTCAGGCGCAATATCATTCGCAAAACAATCCCTTTGCCAGCAAAGAGCGCCCGCGTGTCCGCACCACGGATGACTACCTGAGCAAGCGCAAGGATCACTGAGTTTGCAAAGGCGCACCAAGATCCGCTGGGGTGATCCCGGAGACATAGGCAAGGATCGCCTCAAGATCCTTCTGCGTCATCTCCATTGGCACGATGGGGGGCGGCAGCGTGGGGTCAAAGGGGTCCGTAATGTCTTCGATCTGTGTGAAACTCGGGTGCGGATTGCGCAGATGAAACGTTGCAAACCGATCATCCCAGTCGCTCAGGCCTCGCAACACCGCAAAGGACGGGGTGGCGCCCATACCGTTCATCCGGTTCTTTTCGTTGATCACGTGGCACCGACCACACATGCTGAGCGAAAGGGTTTCACCTGCGATCGGGTCCCCGTCGTAGCGCAAGACCGGCGTGACCGCCACCGCCTTCACCTGCACGGAAAAACGGCTGCCGTCGGGCGCGACAAAGCTCTCAATTGTGCGCTTGCCAATGTCGGACCGCAGCCAGGTCGCAAAGCGTTCAGCCCCCTCCCCGCCATCATGC
The DNA here is from genome assembly GCF_947499265.1 of uncultured Roseobacter sp. Lineage (GTDB taxonomy): Bacteria > Pseudomonadota > Alphaproteobacteria > Rhodobacterales > Rhodobacteraceae > Roseobacter. Next base: position 459,632 of record NZ_CANMNK010000003.1, read on the forward strand.
TCAAAGCCCCACCGCGCACCCAGCCCTTCAAAGAGCGCGCGCCCCTCGGTGGTAAACCGCATCCCCGCGGCCTCGCTCTCGCCCACGCGGGTGATGCGAACGCCGGTTTTCAACACAAACCGCGGCACCACAAATTGGGCGAAACCCGATTGCTCCAGCAGGGTCGGAACCGCGAGCCGCAACTCTTCTTGTGCAGCAACGGGCCGCATCGCACAAATCACCAGCAAAGCCGCCAAGATCCCCCGCACAAACCCTCCCAAATTCAGCTGGTAAGGGGTTCAACGTAGAACCAGCCTCGCCAAACCGTCAAGTTTTCCAAAGCATCCCCTCTCAAAACAGCCAAAAGGAGCCCAGAATGAGCGATGATTTCAACATGTCCATGCGCAAATTCCTCAAGCAGGTCGGTGTGACCTCCCAGCAAGCGATCGAAGAAGCCATGCGCACCGCCGGTGACACCAGCGGCAAGACGTTCAGCGCCAAAGTGGTGCTGACGGTTGAGGGTCTTGATCTCGAACACACAGTGACGGGCCAGATCACTGGCCAGGAAGACGGATAACCCCACATGAGCCTGACGCGCGACGACGTTTTGAACGTTCTGAAGACGGTAACCGATCCGGTGACCGAAACCGATGTCATGGCCGCAGGGCTGGTCAAGGCGCTGACGGTCAGCGACACCTCTGACGTGCGTTTCGTGCTTGAAGTGCCCCCCTCGCAGGCCACGCTTTACGCGGATGTTCAGGCCGCAGCGGAAACCGCTGTGAAGGCGATGCCCGGCGTCGGTACCGTCTCTGTCGTCATGACGGCGCATAGCACGCCCGCCGCCCCACCGGATTTGAAACCGCAAAAATCCACCCCCAGCGGCCCGCAGAAAATCCCCGGTATTGACCGGATCATCGCCATCGCCTCTGGCAAGGGGGGGGTTGGCAAATCCACCGTGGCATCGAACATCGCCTGCGCACTGGCCGCCGAAGGGCGGCGCGTCGGCCTACTGGACGCGGATGTCTACGGGCCCTCGCAACCGCGCATGTTGGGGGTCTCCGGGCGTCCCGCGTCCCCGGATGGCAAGACCATTCTGCCGATGCGCAATTTCGGCGTGACCATGATGTCCATCGGGCTGATGACAAACGATGACCAAGCGGTGGTCTGGCGCGGTCCGATGCTGATGGGCGCATTGCAACAGATGATGACCCAGGTGCAATGGGGCGCGCTGGATGTGCTGATCGTCGATCTGCCGCCCGGCACCGGTGATGTTCAGATGACGCTGACGCAGAAGTTCCAGGTCGATGGCGCGGTGGTCGTCTCAACACCGCAGGATGTGGCGCTGCTGGATGCACGCAAGGGTATCGATATGTTCAACCAGTTGGGCACACCCCTTCTGGGCATGATCGAAAACATGTCGACGCATATCTGTTCCAACTGCGGACACGAAGAGCATGTCTTTGGCCATGGCGGTGTGGCCAGCGAGGCGGCAAAACTCGGCGTGCCGCTGCTGGCGGAAATCCCGTTGCATCTTGATATCCGGATGGCCGCGGATGGCGGTGCCCCGATCGTGGTGTCCAAGCCGGACAGCGCTCAGGCGGATGCGTTTCGCGCGGTCGCCCGCACCCTGATCACCGATGGGACAGCATGAGCGGACCGCAATTCCCACCGCTTTTCCAGGCGCTTGCAACTGCGGGTGCGGATCCGATGGCCGTGGCCTGCGCGGAGGCACGCGCGGGCTGTGACGCGGGTCTCGTTGCCTATGACATCACACTGGACGCCTTGCGCGCGGCCATCGTCTTTGCCCCCGAGGTTCCGTTGCGCGAGGCGATGATCATGCTGCCCATTTGCGGGATCGGTTTTCAGAATGCGCTAGGCGCATTGGCCCCGCCCGAGGTTTCCGTACATCTGGAATGGGGCGGCGGCATCCGGGTGAATGGCGCCAGGTGCGGTGCCCTGCAGGTAATGGCCGCCCCGGAGAACCCGGACATCGAACCCGATTGGCTGGTCGTTGGCCTGACGCTCACCCTCTGGTCGGAGGGGTCAGAAAAGGGCACCAGGCCAGATGAAACCACGCTCTTTGACGAAGGCTGCAGCGAGGTGGATGCCACTGGTTTGCTTGAAGCCTGGGCGCGCCACACGCTGGTCTGGATCAACCGATGGGGTGACGAAGGTGTCAAACCGGTGCATGACGAATGGACTGGCCTGGCCCATGGCATCGGCGAAAGCGCAACGATTAGCACGCAGTCGGGCAGGTTTTTGGGCGTCGATGAAAGCTTCGGAATGCTGTTGCAGGGCGCGGATGAGACAGCGATGATACCGATCACCCAAACCCTGACGCCCGCGACCTGATGGAGGTTTCATGAAACTGGCCCGTGCCATTCACTTCGACGACAGCGACACCCGCGTCTTTCACAGCCCCGCGCGCACCGGCGAGTGGTGCATTTCGGGCGGGTTCGAGTTTTCCAACTGGTCGGACGGCGATCTGACCGGCAAGGCAAAACAGGCCTTCACCAATGGCTGGATGGGGGTCGAAACCTTTGGCCGCGCCAGTTTTGTCGCCGTCACCCAGATCGAGGAAAGCGAGCGCGACGCGATTGCGGCCGCCCTCGCGCAGCATTTCGTCGACATCTATGGCGCGCCTTCTGTCGAGGCCGCAATGGGGGTGGCGATGGAAGAAATCAGCCAGATGGTCGCGCTCTGTGAAAATCAGGAATTCAACACGCTGCTCACCGTCACGCGCGAATTGACCGACGCCGGTGTGAAAGAGAGCTACCGCGTGATCGAACCGCAGGAAGCTGGCATCGAACAATTCGCGATCCATGGGTCGCTGGACGGCGAACCTCATCAGCATTAGAGGCAGCTGAGCCAAAACCCGTTGATGCTGACAAACAACCGAACATCAACAAGCGTCGCGAAGTAGGGGACGGCAAGCGGGACAAAACCGCCGTTTAGCGGCTCATGGTGTTATGGTCTTGGGACTCCAATGCGGAAATACCTGCCTCGCCCGTCTGGCGACGCATCGGAGGTAACATCAATGTTCGGTGGTATGTCCACACCCCAATTCGCTGCATTCTTCGTAACACCTGTTGCGAGTTCGGAAACTGTTTCATCGATGCTTAATTCAGACTTAAAGACCAGAGAACATCCATAGTCGCTGACCTTTATTGATAGATCCGCGAATTTGTGGAAGTAGGTTCCGGTTTTTTGGTCTTGGACAAACGGCTCACCTGCAATTGCTTGCGGGACCTTCTCGAAGTTTGGTGCTGTGGTCAGACAAATCTCTGTGAAGAAGTTACCTGCAAAACTTGGTGGCAGTAGGTCTGAGCCTGGGCGGGCATTTGGGCTTTGTGGAATCCATTGACCCTCCGCACAGCCAGCTAGTACGAGGGAAAACAAAATGACAGTGCATCTTGGGTTGAGCATTCCTTAAGTCCAATAACTTGCAGGCACAGGCTCTCCGGCTACCACGTTCCAACGGGCGCTGATAGATGTCACTTTGGGCTCAAAGCAGTCATTGCGTCTCAGCCACCCTCACCGCGCTGGGATTACTCAGGCGCTGCGTTGAAGGTAAAGAGCGTCTCGCCGTTGATCGTGTAGCTGTTGATCAGCTCTGCGGCGCGCGGGCTGACCAGCCAGTCTTCCAGTTGCACCGCCAGATCATTGCGCACATGTGCGTGCTTTTCGGGGTTCACGGCCAGAAAGGCGTATTGATTGAACAGCGCGGCATCCCCCGCATAAAGCAGATCGAGGTTGGCCTTGTTACCAAAGTTCAGCCAGCTCGCCCGATCGGCCAGAATATAGGCGTCCAGACCCGCCGCCGTGTTCAGGCTTGCGCCCATGCCAGCGCCCACCGCACGATACCAGGCGCCGAAGGTCTCAGGCGCAAGATCGGCAGCCCGCCACAACGCGATTTCCTTTTTGTGGGTGCCGCTGTCATCGCCGCGGCTGACAAAGGCGGGTTTGGTCACACCGATGCGTTTCAGGGCCTCGGCTGCGGATGTCGCCTGGCCAACGCCCGCGGGATCATCTTTGGGGCCGATGAAAACAAAATCGTTGTACATGATCTCGCGGCGGTAGGTGCCATAGCCTTCGGCCACGAATTTTTCCTCCGCCGCACGGGAGTGCACAAGGATCGCGTCCACGTCCCCCGCCTGCCCCAGACGCAGCGCCTGCCCGGTGCCGACGACCAGTAACTGCACATCCAGATCAAGGTCTTCCTTGATGGCTGGCAATAGGACGTCGGCCAGACCTGAGTTCTCAAACGACGTCGTCACCGCCAGTTTGATATCCTCTGCCAGAACGGTGGTGCTCAATGAAAGCGCGGTGAACAATGCAGCGATGCGCGTGATCATGCGATGATGTCTCCTCTGAAAAACGCCTGCAATTCGGCGGTCTGCGGCGCGCTGAAAAAACCCGTTGCGAGACCGGTTTCATGTACGACGCCATGCAACATGAAGATTGCATCACGCGCCAACCGTTTGGCTTGACCTAGATCATGTGTGGTCATGATAATGCGGGTTTTTTCGGAAAGAGCCGTTTGCAGGATGCTTTCAATGTCACGCGTCGAGGCGCCGTCCAGATTGGCGCAGGGTTCATCCAGAAACAGCACATCCGGCTTGCGGATGAGCGCCCGCGCCAGCGCCAGTTTCTGCTTTTCTCCGCCGGAAAGCCGTGTGGCCTGCAGACCCATGCGCTCCTCCAACCCGATGCGCTTGGCCCAACGGGCGATGCGCGTCTCGACTTCCGCGCGTGGCGTAGCGATCAGTTGCAGCGGATATCGCAGGTTATCAGCAACGGTCCGGCGCAGCATGATCGGCGTCTGAAAGACGTAGGATTGGCGGTGGCGTGCTTCCTCCTCGGCGACCGCCCATGTCGCCGAGCCGCTGCTGAGCCGTTCGACACCGTGCATCACCCGCAGCAGCGTGGTTTTGCCGCTGCCATTTGGGCCGACAATCATGGTCAGGCCCTCGGATTTCAGCGTCAGATCAACCGGCCCCAGCAGGCGTTTGCCGCGCCGTCGCACGGCCACATCCTTGAGGATTAGGGGAAGGATCGTGCTCACCAGCGCCCCTCCCGTTCCGTGCGGGACAGCCAGTGGATGCAGATGTTGATGCCAATGGCCAAGGCAATCAGCACAAAGCCCAGAGCCAGCGCCAGGGCAAAATCGCCCTTGCCCGTCTCCAGCGCGATGGCCGTGGTCAGCACGCGGGTGGCATTATCGATATTGCCGCCGACGATCATGATCGCCCCCACCTCACCAATCGCCCGCCCGAAACCCGCCAGTGAGGCGGTCAGCAGGTTGCGCCGCCCGTCCCAGATCAGCGTCTTGATCCGCTGCCAGGGGCTGGTGTTGAGCGAGATCAGCAGATCGTGGTATTCCGCCCAAAGCTCGCGCATCGCCTGATGGGTGATGGAGGCAATGAGCGGCGTGATGATGATCACCTGCGCGATGATCATCGCCGTGGGCGTGAAGAGCAGGCCGAGCACACCAAAGGGCCCGGAGCGCGACAGCAGGATATAGACAATCAGCCCGACAACGACCGGCGGCAGCCCCATCAAGGCGTTCAGCAATGAAATGACCAGCCGCCGGAACCGGAACCGCCGGATCGCCAGAAATGTGCCAAGCGGCAGAGCAATGGCCGATGCGATGAGCAGTGCCGAGAGGCTCACCTGCAGCGAGCGCAGGCTGATCTGCATCAGGTCGGAATCGAGGGTCACAACCAGCCAGAACGCGGCGACCAGCCCTTCATAGATATCGTTCATGTCTCAGGCCGGGTCATCTGCAACGCGTTCAAAAATCAGTTGCACAGTCCTATGACATGCCCGCCTGCTGCGCAATCGGATCAGACCAAATCCGCGTCTGTCATGATCTCCACCAACGCCGGGCCGACATGCTCCAGCGCTTCCTTGATCGCGCTTTCGATGTCCGCCGCATCCGTGACTTTCACCCCGTAGCCACCACAGAGGCGGGCAAAGGCGGCAAAGCCGGGGTTCTGCAGGTCGGTTTCCCAGACCGGCCATTCACCGGAGCGCTGTTCCTTGGAGATCTTGCCCAATTCGCCGTTGTGCAGCAGGATATGGGTGATATCCATGCCGTATTTGACGGCGGTGGTGAACTCCATCGGGTACTGGCCAAAGCCGCCATCGCCCGAGATGGACACGACCTTGCATCCCTTCAGATCATCCTTGTCCTGCGTTGCCGCCCAGGCCCCCATGGCGGCGGGCAAACCGAAGCCGATGGAGCCCAGATAGCCGGACATCAGCACCCTTTGTGTGCCCTTTGTCTCCAGATAGCGGCCAAAGGAATAGGTGTTGTTGCCCACATCCACCGCAAAGATCGTGTTATCGGGCACCAGCCGGCCCAGAGCCTCGAAGATGGCGAAGGAATGGATACCTTTGCCCAGATCTTCAGCCAACCGCTGCTGTTTCTCGCGCCGCCAGATGTCCCAACGGTCGGCCAGTTCGGCGATCTGGTCCGTCGCCCCTGGATTTTTGCAATCGGCGCGGGTGATCGCATCACAAAAGGCGCCGACATCGCCCCAGATGGGCAGCGCCACGGGATGGAATTTACCCAGTTGCATGCGCTCATGGTCAACCTGAATGATCTCCTTGCTGCGCTCAATCCCGGTGTGATTGGAGAAGCTGGTGCCAAGCGCGATGATCAGATCGGCCTCATTCATGAACCAGCTGGCAATCGGCGTGCCGGAGCGCCCCAACACACCGCCCGCACAGGCGTGGCTGTCGGGCAAGAGCCCCTTGGCCTTGAAAGTGGTCAGCACCGGCGCGCCCAGTGTTTCGGCCAGACCGGCGATATCGTCGCGCACCGGATATGCGCCATGACCCACGATGATGATCGGCCGTTTGGCGGCCTTGATCATCGCGGCGGCCTTGTCGATCTCGCTTTGCGCAGGCGTCACCGGGGCGGCGGTCACACGGCCTTGCGGCGCACTTGCAGCCTGATCGGAAGGGTTGGTCTGCACGTCATCGGGAAAGATCAGATGCGCGACATTCTGCTCCACAATTGCCGTCTTGCAGGCCAGTGATGCCAGCTCCGCATGGTTGGAGCTGCCCAAAACCGGTTGCGAAAAGCTGGTGACCGCCTGGAACGCCGACAAGAGGTCGATGTCCTGAAACGCCCCCGGCCCCATCACCTGCGTCTGTACCTGCCCGGTCAACGCCAGCACCGGCGCGCGGTCCACCTTGGCATCCCAGAGGCCGGTCAACAGGTTTGTGGCCCCCGGACCCGCGATGGTCAGACAGGCCGCAGGCGTGCCCGTGAGCTTACCATAGGCCGAAGCCGCAAAGGCTGCTGCCCCCTCATGACGGATCCCGAAGTAGCGCAGTTTGCCATCACCCACCGCCAGACGGATCGCATCCGACAGACCAAGATTGGAATGCCCCACCATGCCAAAGACCGATTGCACACCCCAGTTGGTCAGCGTCTCCACCATGACATCGGTGACCGTGCGCTCATGCGGTGGTTCGGGTGCGATACCAACGAAAATCTCACCGTCACGGATATCGACGGGGTACATCTGTTGGCCGGTGTCCTCGTGCCCACCGGGTGGCTTGCCGGTCAGCGGGTCGAAATCCCAGCCATGCCAGGGGCAGCGGATCCAACATTTGTCGTCGATACCCTTCTCGATGGAGCCTTCGCCCAACGGACCGCGCTGGTGCGGGCAATGGTTGTTCATCGCCGCCCATCGCCCGTCGAAATGCACAAGGCAGATGGACGTGGTGCGCGCCGTGACGGTTTTCACCCGGCCCTCCGGCAGATCATCAATCTGGCCCACACTGATCCAGTCGAGGGTTTCATCACTCATGGGGCTCTCCTGCATCGGTTGGCGTGGTGAAAAAGTCATAGATTTTTTGGACAATGCTCAGCACCGCAAAGCAACCCAGCGCCCAGATCAGTAGCTCGAACGGGGCGGCATTGGTGCCGCGCACCCATTGCGCGACCAGACCGCCCTGTGGGCGCAACTCTTCCAACCCGAAGAGGCCCGGACGGTCCCAAAGCGACAGATACCAGAAGCGCGAAAGGTAGAAGAAAATCGCGGCCAGAACGGCGGCAATGAGCAGCATAACAACGCGGCGCATCAGTCCAGCACCTCCAGCGTATCGGGATCCATCCGCAAGACAAGGAGATCTCCGCGCCGCTCGACATCCCCCTCCAGAGAGATGAATTGCGCCACGTAATGGTATGCTTTTTCGGGTAAATGCTCTCCGTTCGGGCCCGTCACCAGCAGGAATTCGGAGCCGTCCACGGGTTGGGTCGAGACAAAGACGGGTGGTACCTTGCCCAACAAGCACAGGTTCGCGCAGGCCTTATGCGCCAACCCGCGCCCCGGGCGCATGGCCCCGGCAAGACATTTGCCGTCACAAATCTCGCCCGCGAGCTTCCAGCGGCCCAACGGAACGGTCTCAATCTGCGGCACCTCACCCTCTGCCGCACTGATCCCATTGGCACCGCCGCGCAGTTGCAGCATATCGAGCGCACCCCGCTGCAGCATGGTGCCCGAAACCTGTGCGAGCTGCCCTTCCAGCGGGATCGCCCGGCTCTCGACGTTGGTCTTGCCACCGCCCGCAAGCATCAACGTGTGGCCCGCCGGGATACGCTCATTGCCTTCGGTCACGCGCAGCAGCGGATAAGGCGTGAGCTCCACCACACCGGTCACCGTTTGACGGCCGTAATCGAACCGAAATGCGCCATCGCCGGGATCATCCTGCGCCACCCCGAGCGCCAGGCCAAACCCGGAGAGCCCGCTGATGAAGAGCACACAGACCGCCAGCAACAGACCGCGCAGGGCCTTGGGTGTCGGCAGGTATCCGACGAAGAAAGGCTTGTCGTTATCGCTCATGATATCCCCTCCTGGCCCGGCGCGGGCACGGGTTCGACATAGGTGCCCGGCGGGTTTGCCTTGACGTCCACCAGGACGGCGGTGCCCTCGGTCTTCAGATTATAGGTCGGTACCTTCTCGGTGAAGGGAGCGGGCGACCGGCCGGAAGCCACGTCATATTGGAAACCGTGCCAGGGACAGGTCACCAGACAATCGATGATCTTCCCCTCACCCAAAGGCCCGTTCTGATGCGCACAGGCGTTGGAAATGGCGCTGAGCTTGCCAGCGTTGAGATACACGGCGACACGGTCGCCGCCCGCCAGCAACTTGATCTTGGCAAACCCGTCTTTCATCTCCGAAACATCACAGACATGCACCCATTCGGTTGTCGGCGCCAGGAGCGCCTGATCCGCGCGCCGCTCCTGCAGCGCCGCCATCAGATGCAGCCCGCCGACCAAGACCGCGCCACCCATGAAAATCCCCGTGAAAACATGGTTCTGCTGGTCTTGCAGGATGCCGAAAGACACATGCGCGACAACCGACAGATAGGCGGGGTAGATCAGGTAATGGATGCGTTTCCACAGCGGCGGGCTGAGGAATTTCATCCAGAAATCATGACTCGTGGCCGCCAGCACGATCAGAATGAAGAGCGCAAAGATCCCGAAGGCCTCAAACGGAAACCCGGCGAGTTGGCTGTAGCTGGTATTGGCAAAGAGCAGCGCCTCGTATTTGTTCGACGACGAAAAGGCAAAATACCAATCCACGATATAGCCCGCGTGGGTGATCGCCACGAAGGTGGTCATCACACCGAAATGCCGCCGGTTGTAGAGCAGCGGCAGGAACCGCGGATCGAGCCGCGCCAGAGGTCCGATGCACAAGATCACCGTCAGCATGACAAAGGCGCAGGCCCCGAAGGCGCGGGCATTGTGCACCTGGCTGTTGATCGGGCGCTCATGGCTCAGAATGTCCGGCGCGGCGTAGAGGAAGACATAAAGAAAGAGCGCGACCCCCAGCAGCATCACCGCGTCATAGATATACTTGTTCGTGTTCCACTGAACGGGAATGTACTTGACGCTCATTGGCTGACCTCCGCTGGCGCGGACAGGCGCACCGGGGCAATCTCCACCGGCCAGGTCTGGCGCAGGGTGAGCCCGGTCACAATGATCACGCAGATGCCAATGGGCAGGATCCATCCAACGGCATAATGCGATTTGCGCGGCGGATCATAGCGCCGGGTCCAGAGCTCCCGGCCCGTCTCGTAGAGATACCACCGCCACAAAACCAGCGGCCAGATGACCAGAATGCCAGGAATGAGCAGCGGCCTGAAAATATAGGCCTCGCGTGCATCCTCATCGATCCGGTCCATGCCGATGGTCAGAAAAATCGCGGCCACCACCGCCCCGATGCTGCCCCAGATCCGCAGCCCCATCAGGATCGCCTCTGCCTGGTTCATGCAACGCCTCCGAAAGTCACGCCTGAGATCTCCGACATCTCCTTTTTCCACGTGGTCAGGTCATCATGATTGAACTGCGACAGGTGACTGTGACCACAGGCCCGGGCCATCACCTGCATCAATTCGACCGATGCCTCAAAGAAGTTTGCCAACTGGCGCGCGGATTTCTCGACAACGATACGGTTGACCAGATGCGGCTTTTGCGTGGCAATGCCCACGGGGCAATTGTTGGTATGACAAGCGCGCATGGCCAGACAGCCGATGGCCTGCATCGCCGAATTCGAAATGGCAATCGCATCCGCGCCAAGCGCCATGGCCTTGATGAAATCCGCGGGTTTGCGCAGGCCGCCGGTGATGACCAGCGTCACGTCGCCCCGCTCCAACCGGTCCAGATGCGCCCGCGCACGGGCCAGCGCGGGGATGGTCGGCACCGAGATATTGTCGCGGAAAATCACCGGGGCGGCCCCTGTGCCGCCGCCGCGCCCGTCCAGAATGATATAATCCACCCCGACAGCGAGGGCCGCGTCGATGTCTTTCTCGATATGCTGGGCGCTGAGCTTGTAGCCGACGGGAATGCCGCCCGTGCGGTCGCGCACCTCATCGGCGAAATCCTTGATCTGCGCGGGATCGGTCCAATCGGGAAACCGCGGCGGCGAGATCGCGTCCTGCCCTTCATCCAGGCTGCGGACTTCGGCGATCTTGCCCTGGACCTTGGCACCCGGCAGATGCCCGCCGGTGCCCGTCTTGGCGCCCTGCCCGCCCTTGAAGTGAAAGGCCTGCACCTTGTCGAGCTTGTCCCAGCTGAAACCAAAACGCGCGGACGCGAGTTCGTAGAAATACCGCGCATTGGCCTCCTGCTCTTCGGGCAGCATGCCGCCTTCGCCGGAACAGATGCCCGTGCCCGCAATCTCAGCGCCGCGCGCCAGGGCAATCTTGGCAGGCTCAGAGAGCGCGCCAAACGACATGTCAGACACGAACAGCGGAATATCCAGCCGCAGCGGTTTTTGCGCATTCGGGCCGATCACCACCTCGGTGCCCACCGGCGTGTCCTCCAACAGCGGCGGTTTCGCCAGTTGCGCGGTCAGCAGCTGGATGTCATCCCAATCCGGCAATTCCGCGCGCAGCACCCCCATGGCATCGACAACGCCGTGATGCCCGGTCTTGCTGAGCCCGTCGCGAGCATATTGCTGGATCAAACCGGTGTAGGGCTCGCCTGTGTCGCCATGGCTCGGGTCTGCATATAGGCCCAGATAAGCATCGCGGTTGTAGGGCTGCGGATTGTCAAAACCCCATTGGTTGATCTCATCGGCATCAACCATGATCCGGTCGTCTTCGATCCAGGATTTGAACTTCGGCAGCGCTTCGTCATTGGCATAGGACGACACACCGCTGTCCAGCCGGTAATCCCAATCGTGCACGCCACAGATCAGATCCTTGCCACGCACATGGCCATCCGCCATCAGCGCACCCCGGTGCAGACAGCGCCCGTAGAACACCGAAACCTCATCGTCGAACCGCACCACCACCAGATCAACCTCGCCCACCAACGCATATTGAGGATCACGGTCCGGCAAGGTGGAAAGGGTTGCAACGAGCGTCGGTATCATAGTCAAAATCCTTGTCATACCTGGGGTCTTGGCCGCACCGCTGCGGGCACATATGCCTGAGTTTTCCCAAGATGCTATGCAATCTGTCGCCATGCCAAATCACAATTTCTGCCTGCAGGGTATTTTTGGCGCTATTGCGCCTGTTGTTGTTTTTCCGCGTCAGTGCGGTGGTGCTGGAGGGTAAGGTGCTCGCGTGGCAACCAGACGCCGATTGACTACCCCCCGCGTTACGGACCTGATCGGCCAGACAACAGCGGATTGTTTTTGACCGCCCGCACCCCTGCGCGCGCAATCGCGACGATTGTCAAAAGGGTCAGTGTCCAGAAAAACCAGGTGATCGGACCGCGCACCAGGATCGTCGGATCGCTCCCCGACATCAGCATGGATTGGCGGAAGTTATCCTCCAGCAAGGGCCCCAGAATGAAAGCAATCAGAAAGGGCGCCGCCGGGATGTGATAACGCACCATCAGATATCCGACCCAGCCCATCGCGAACATCACGCCCACGTCGAAGATGTTGTTGTTCACCGCAAAGACGCCGTAGATGCACAGCACCAGCACCGCCGGGATCAGGATGCGTTTGGGGATGTCGGCCACATATTTGAACCCGCGAATGGCCACGGAGCCGATCATGAAGAGGAAGACGGAACTGACGATCAACCCGATAAAGAGGCCATAGATGATGTCCACATTCAGGATGAACATCATCGGGCCGGGCTGCAGACCGTGGATCATGAAAGCCCCGATGATGATTGCGGTGATGACGTCGCCCGGCACCCCAAGGGCCAGCAGCGGGATCAGGGTGGCACCCGCGACACCGTTGTTGCCCGCCTCGGAAGCCGCGACGCCTTCGATTTCGCCCTTGCCGAAGTTTTCCTTGTTTTTCGAGGTGCGGCGCGCCTCCGAATAGCTGAGGAAAGCCGATGGGGCGGCACCGATGCCCGGGATGGACCCCAGAAAGACGCCGATGAAACTACCGCGCACGATGGATTTGAAGCTGCGTCGGTAGTCGGCGAAAGAAACCCAGTTCTTGCCCAGCGAACGGGTCTTGCCGACATGCGCCGTGGGATGCCAGACCATCGCCAGAATTTCGGGGATCGCGAAAAGCCCGATCAGGACAGCGATGAAATTGAGGCCCCCCATCATGTTCGGATCACCGAAGGTGAAGCGGTTGGTGCCATAGACCAGATCAAGCCCGATGGTGGCCAGCAAGAGCCCCAGGAGCGCCGATAGCGCGCCACGCAACAGGCTTTCCCCCGACACGCCCGCGATGATGGTCAGGGAAAACAGGATCAGCGTGAAAAATTCCGGCGGCCCAAAGCTGAGCGCGAAAGACGCCAGCCAGCCCGCAAAGAGAATGAGCGCGAGGTTGGAGATCACATCTGCCGTGCAGGACGCCCAGAGCGCCATGCCCAGCGCCCGGCCCGCCTCGCCCTTTTCCGCCATGGGGTAGCCGTCGAGGATCGTGGCCGAAGAGGCCGGTGTGCCCGGTGTCTTGATCAGGATTGCCGGGATCGACCCGCCAAAAATGCCGCCCTTGTAGACGCCGAGCAGCAGCAGAATGCCGGTGATCGGCTGCATGGCAAAGGTGAAGGGCAGCGTTAGCGCCACGGCCATGGTGGCAGACATGCCGGGGATCGCCCCGCCGACCACGCCGATGGCGACACCGACAAAAAGCGCAAGGAACGCTTCGATGTTGCCGACAAGGCTCAGACCCGCCGCGATGCTGTCGAGAAAACTCATGGCAGCCTCAGAAACTCACCCTGCGGGATGGCGACCCCCGCCACATGGGCAAAAAATGCATAAAGCACCAGCGGCACAATTACCGCGCAGACAATGGCGGTGATCGGGTGGCGCGTGCGGACCAGAAACGCAGAGGCGACAAACACCAGCATGGAGGTCAGTACCATACCGAGCCTGGGCAGCAGGAACATCGTCAGCCCCATGAGCACGGCCATGGCCGCAAGTCTGAGCCAGGCCGCGCCGGTATCCTCGATCGGGTCATTGACCGGTTCATCCGTACCTTGCATCTGCAAACCGGAAAAGATCAGACCAAGCCCCGTCAAGCCGGTGAACCCCGCGAGCGCGTAGGGCCAAAAGAGCGGCGACAGGACGATATTGCCCACATTGCTGGGCGAGGAAACCCATTGCGGAATGGCGAAAAGGGCAAGGAACGCAGCCACGATCAGGGCACCGCCCCCCAGACGCAACTGCACCTGTCGTTGTGTCATCTACACCCCTCCCATCCGGAGTCCGCACCATAAAAAACGCCGGACCATCGCGCGGTCCGGCGTTTCAGCGTCGTGGATCGGCAAGGCCGCCCGCCTAGCCTTCAATCCTCATGCCCAAATCGTCAACAAGTTTCCGGAAGGTGTCGTATTGCGCCCGGATGAATTCGTTTGCCTCCTCGGGCGACATGACCCGAATGATCGACCCGCGCGCCTCCATGGAGCTGACGAACTCCTCATCCGCAGCGGCGGCTGTCATCCACTCGCCCCATTTGTCGGCAACCTCATCCGGCAACCCTGCAGGCCCGGCGATGCCCGTCCAGCCGACCATCTGCTCCAGCTCCGGATGCCCCAGCGATGTCGCCGTCGGCGCATCAAAACCCTCGACGGGCTCGGCGGTGGTGACCATCAGCGCCCGCATCTGGCCATTGGCCACAAAGCTCGCCAGCGCCGAGCTGTTGGTGCAGAGGAAATCCGCCGTCCCATTCAGAACAGCTGTGGCCGCAGCCCCGCCGCCCTGCTGCGGAATATGCGTCGCAGCATTGGCCGCATCTTCCAGCCCGAAGGCATTTAGGACCATCGCCGCCGCCAGATGCGGCCCCGAGCCGACACCGGAAGACGAAAAGCTCAGACCATCGCCCTTGGCCGCCGCCAGCACGTCCTCCATCGACATCAGGTCGGAGGTCGCAGAGACCACGCAGGCAAAGGGGTTGATCTCGTAAACGGTGACAAAGCGGAAATCGTCGAGCGTATAGGGCAGCGTCGCTTTCATCGCCGGGTTCACCGAATGCGATCCCACGCGCGCAAAGAGCATCGTGTAGCCATCCTCCTTGGCGTTTTGCACGGCAACCGATCCTGTCGCCCCCCCCGCGCCCGTCACATTCGCCATGACCAGAGGCTTGCCCACCGCCGCCCCCAGCGGCTCTGCAATTGTCCGCGCGGAGATATCGGTGGCACCGCCCGCACCGTAGGGAATAACCATATTAATGGGCCGTTCAGGATACTCCGCAAGCGCCGCGCCAGCGATCCCAAGGCTCAAAGCGCAGACCGCGCCGAGTGTTCTAAAAGACATCGTATTCCTCCCAGTATGACCGGCCATTCGGACCCCCCGGGCGAAGCCGATGGCGCCCTTGACAATTGGTAACGTTAAGACATGCTTTATAGAAGTAATAATAAATTACAAAATCCGTTAGCCAAGCTAACACAAAAGGCACATATCCCATGTCCATTCGCACCTTGCGAACGCTTATCGCCGTGCATGATCACAAAACCTTCAGCGCGGCGGCGGATGCCGTCTACGTGACCCATGCCGCGGTCAGCCAGCAGATGCGCGGTCTGGAAGAAAGCTGGGGCGTGCAGCTTTTTGATCGATCGAAACGCACGCCGGAACTGACGCCATTGGGCCGTGCATTGGTGGCCAAAGCGCGCGATGTGGTTCGGGACTATGATCAGATGCTGCCTTCCGTGCTGGGCGAAAGCAGCGTCAGCGGCGAGGTCAAACTGGGCGCGCTGCCGACCACACTGACGACGCTGGTGCCCTCTGCCATATCGATGCTGGTGAAAACCTACCCCCAAGTGCATGTCCGGCTCTTTCCCGGTCTGACGAACCAATTGATGTCGCAGCTGGAACGCGGGGCGCTGGATGCCGCCCTTGTAACCCGTCCCCAATTGATGCCGCCGGGGTTTGAATTCCGCGAGATTGCAGAGGAGCCCCTGCAACTGCTGGCCTCTCTGGACACTGGCAGCGATGATCCGTTTGAGCTGCTCGCGAAACACCCCTTTATCCGCTTTAACCGCGAGGCCGTGGTGGGCCATATGATCGAAAGCTGGCTGCAACGAAAAAACATCCGCGTGAACGAGGCGATGGAACTGGACAGTCTGGAAGCGATTTCAAGCATGGTCTACGCCAATCTTGGCGTCGCAATCGCGCCCAGACGCGCGGTGCAGCCAAACAACCCCCTGCCGCTCAAGCGTTTACCCCTTGGCGAAGACGCGCCCATCCGGCGTCTGGGCCTCGCCTACCCGCAGGATACCGCGCGCGGTCGGGTTCTGAGCGAATTGCACAGCATCTGCCTGCGCTCGGTCACCATCGGTGCCTTCGGCCCCTCCCCTCTGGCCACCGCTGAATGACATCCCAGGAAATGACATTTCTGATCATTGGCGGTCTCGCGGGCGGCTTCATCAACGGGCTTGCCGGATTTGGCACGTCCCTTTTTGCGCTGGGGTTTTTCCTGACGGTGGTACCCGCCGTTGAAGCGGTTGCGATCACGGTTGCCATTTCAGTGGTCAGCGGATTGCAGGGGTTGTGGATCGTGCGCCATTCGCTGACACAGAACCCGCGGCGCCTTGCGCGCTTCCTCTTCCCGGCCATCCTTGGCATCCCGCTGGGCGTCGCCTCGCTGAAGCAAATCGATGTCTCCGTGCTGAAATACCTCATCGCCTTCTTTCTTATTCTCTACGGCGGTTTTTTCACTTTCCGGCGCACCTTGCCCAAAATCGACCGGCCCACGCCGTTCATCGATTGCACGATTGGGTTCTGCGCCGGAATCCTGGGCGGTGCGGCATCGCTGTCGGGCGCGTTGCCCACCATGTGGTGTTCCATGCGCGCCTGGCCCAAATATGAAACACGCGCTGTGTTGCAGCCCTTTAACGTGACCGTGCTGGCCCTGACGGCCCTCGTACTGGCCTGGGGTGGCGCCTATCATCAGCGCACATTATTGCAACTCTGTATCGCAGTACCTTCCGCGATCCTGGCGGCACAGGTCGGGATCATCGTCTTTCGCAGGCTGACGGACGACGTCTTTCGCAGATTGCTGATCGCGATCTGCCTGATCTCAGGCACCGTCTTGCTCTTGCGTGAGCTTCTTTAACGCCAAAGCCCCCGCACCAAGCGCCGTTAGCCGATAACCTCGTCGGAACGATCATCGGTTTCGCCATAGCGCTTCAACACCGCAGGTTTCGTGCCTTCATAAACCCGGTCAAGATTTTGCACAATCTTGGCGTTTTCACGCTCAAACAAACACTCACCGGCCATGTTCGACGCCACGATGAACGGCCCCATGCGGCGCGCCCGGATCACCCACATCGCCTGCGCGATGCCCAGTTCTTCATGCCAATGCACGGCCTCCACGGTCTCCACCCCGCGCCCCAGCAGCGCACCGGTGCCGTAGCCGACCGTGGACAGATAGACCGCGCCATTCGGCACGAAATATTCTTTGTAGTCCTTGGACGACATGCCGCCCTTGCCGATGATCAGCCGGGCGCCGGTCTTGGCCATCCATTCGGGCAACCACTTGGCAAAACGGAAGCTCGCCGTGGCCGTCACCGCCCCCAGATCAAAGGAGCCATCCTCGCGGATCACCGCCGCAGGGGAGCAATGGAAGTTCGCAGCACTTTGCGAGGGCAGTTCCATCGGGATGTTGGCCTTGTCCTCCAGCGCGCGCATGTAAACGCCTTCGCGCGCGGTGTAGATCAACCCATCAAGGTAGACGATATCCCCCAACCGCAGATCGGCAATCGCTTCGGCGGTGGGGGTGGCGGAAAGGGTGACTTCGCGGATTTTCATTCTGCCGCCTCCCGCACCGGATCCCAATCAATGGTTTCGCGGCGCTGATAATCGGTGAACCAATCCGGATCCGTGCGATGTTCGACCCGCCCATCGGGGAAGACACGCGCCACTGCCCGCCGGGAGGAGAGGCAAAACGCATGCACCGACATCTGCATGCCGCCGGTGTGGCAGTAGCCCACTTCAATATTGCAGTCTATCACCATGTTTTTGCCAACAAATCCCATGGCACCCATACCGATTGAGTTACCCAGCTCTTTGAATTCATCCTCCATCTCCGCAATCCTTGGGTCCGAATTCCGGCTGCCCACCGTCCGCAAAACAGAGGCCCGTTTGCCCAGCACCATGCAGGTGTCTTTCGATCCCCCCAGCCCGATGCCGATAATCGCGGGCTGACACGCGAGGCCGCGCTTGCCAAACGCCACGAGGCTGTCGAGATAGAACCGTTTGATCCCCTGAATGCCGTCCGACGGGAAGAGCATCCGGTAGTCGGTGCCAAATAGCCCGCCTTTGTGCACCGTGATCAGGTCAATCCACTCCCCCTCCGGCTCAAAGCCATATTCAATCTCCGGCGCGCCGATGCCGACGTTGTTGTTGTGATCCGTGCGCCAGAGCGGATGCACCCGGTTGGGGCGCAGCGGCACGCCGGTGGTGGCATTGGCCGTGGCCCGCCGCAGCGCCGCTTCCAAGGCAATCGGGCCGCCTTCGATGCGGGCATCATTGCCCATTTTCACAAACCAGCGCGGCACGCCCGTGTCGCCACACATCGCGCGGCGGTCTTCCTTGGCGGCCTCGTAATTCTCCAGCATGGCCTGCAAGACAAATGACGACAGATCACCGTCTTCGGTTTTTGCTGCCGCGCGCAGCCCGTCCAGATAGTCTTGCGGAATTTCGATGGCCGCCTTGTCCATCAGGGTTTCCGCGGTCGTTTGAATGAGGTCAATTGAGATCATTGTGCCGCCACCAGGGTTTCTGGCTCGCCTTCGGGCAGGATCGTCTCGCCCGGGCGAACAATCGAAAAATCAACGTCTTGGCGCGTGACATTCACCTTGTCACCAGCGCGTTCCGCAACTGTGAAATAGGACGCGGCCATATCCCCGGCTTCGGGGAAATCTTCGCGGTAGTGCGCACCGCGCGAGTTTTCCCGTGCCAGCCCCGCCAGAGCGATCACTTCGGAGACATCGCAGAGGCTCGCCATGTTCAACCAGTCATGCCACGTCAGATTGAACGCCAGCGTGTCCGATGCCACACCGACATCCATGAGGTCGCGGCGAATGGCCCGCACCCGGCTCAAACCGCGCGTCATCCCGGCCGCGTCCCGCATCACGCCCACATCTTCCCACATCGCCTCCTGCAGGCGATTGCGCAGTGGCTGTACCAAATCAGGGGGCCGGGAAAGCGGGTGGCGCGCGCGTTCATATTCTGCCATCAGCAGGCTTTCATCAGGATCACGCAGCCTCGGCATTTTGCGGATGTCCGCACCCATCGTGTCACCCGCGATCCCGCCATAGACGGTGGAATTGGCAACACCGTTGCCGCCCAGCCTGTTGGAGCCATGCGCGCCGCCCGCATCCTCACCCGCGACATAAAGGCCATGAAGCCCCGTGCGCGTATCCGTGTCCACCACCACGCCGCCCATGAAGTAATGCGCGGTTGGCACCACTTCGACCAGACCACCCGCAAGGTCAAACCCGCTGTCCTCGCAGCGCTTCACCATACCCTTGAACCTGGCGCGCACGTTGTCGGGGCCGAGGTGGGACATGGAGATAAACATGCCTACCTGATCGGGATCATTGCTCTTGCGCATTTCCGCATAGATGCCGCGGCTGACCACATCGCGCGTTGCGCGTTCGCCTTTGCCGTCATAATCGAACATGAAGCGCTGCCCCGCCGCGTTCAGCAACTGCCCGCCGGCGCCGCGCAGCCCCTCCTCCAGCACCGTGCCGGTCATGCGACTGTGCGCACCCGCCAGAAGCCCGGTGGGGTGGAATTGCACCATCTCCATATCCCGCAGTGGCAGCCCGACGCGCAGCGCCATGGCCAGCCCATCCATCGTCTTGTCGCCACTGGGGGTGTGGTATTTGTACATGGTCGGGCCGCCGCCCGTGGCCATCAACACGGTCTTGGCCCGCACAAAGCGGAACCTGCCGGTGCGCATATCAATCATCAATACCCCTGCCAGCGCACTGCCATCTTTGGTCGGGATCAGGCCAACCGCGCGATGCTCCTGCAGCTTTTCGACCGGGCGGCTTAGCACCTGTTCCATCAGCCGGTTGATGATCTCGATGCCCGTCAGATCACCCTTGTGCACCGTGCGGTCCGCCGTCTGCCCGGCAAAGGCTTTCTGATGCAAGGTGCCATCGGCATTGCGGTCAAAGAAGCAGCCAATCTCGTTTTCCAGCTCGCGGATGCGCACAACCGCCTGTTCGCACAGCCGCCAGGCCATGTCCTGATTGGGCAGCCATTTACCACCCTCAATCGTGTCCATGAAATGCCGCTCGACCGTGTCGCCGCCGCCCAGGGCCACGTTATAGCCGCCCTGCACCATCCGCGTGCACCCGCATTTGCCGATCAGACCTTTGACAGCAATCGTGATCTTGGTGCCTTCAGGGGCGGCTTGCTGCGTATGTAGCGCCGCAAAGAGCCCCGCGCCCCCAGTGCCGAGGATCAGAATATCCGTGTCGTGGCGGTCGATGTCTCTGCTCATATTCACACCACCTGCAAAAAGAAGGTGCCGGAGATCAGCACAGCGACCCCGATAGCGCCCGCTGCCAGTGTCTTTTGCGGCGCAGACCACGGCAACCATTCCATCGCCATCAGCCGCAGCCCGCCAAATACATGCACGGCGAGCAGAAAGATCAACCCAAACTCTGCTATTTTAACAATAGGTTGCTCGGCAAAGCTCAGAAACTGGTTCAGCTTTTGCGGTTGCGTCAGCGCCCAGGACAGCACCCAGAAATGCAGCGGCAGAAAGAGTGCAAGCGCCAGCCCGGACACCCGGTGCAGCACAAAGGCCAGCCATAGGGGATGCGCGCGCGCGGGTCTCATACGCCCCCCGGCCATGTCACAGCGACCAGCGCCTGTGTGCCCAGGCCCAGCAACAGCAGACCAATGCTCCAGGTCAAACCAACCAACGTCGTGCCCCTCAGCCCGAAGGTTTCATACACGATCACCCGCAGCCCGATGGCCGCATGCAGCGAGACCGCAAGGACAAAGGAACCGTAGAACAGGAACCAAAAAAGGGACCCCTGCGTCCGGCCTAAAATTTCCTCCGCCGTCAGCCCACCCTGCACCGCGTAGATCATCACCGCGATATGGCCGAGCGTCAGCGGCACCATGATCAGCGCGGAGAGGCGTTGCAGCATATAGAGCCTGAGATCAAGCATCAGCTACTTGCGCCTCCCGAAAAACGACCTGGTGGTTTCGCGTTTGAGACCGGCGATGGCGGACATGGGATCAAGGTCATTGGGGCAAAACACCGTACAGCTGCCCATGGAATGGCAATTGTGGCACCCGCCCGTTCCGGACACCGCATCTAGGATGGCGCTCCGGCCCTCGTGTTTGGCGTCCTTCAACAGGGTCCACGCCCGCTGCAGCGCCGCGGGTCCGAGGTAATCGGGATTGCCCGCCACCGTGTCGCAGGCCGCATAGCAAATGGAGCAGTTGATGCATTCGATACCGGCGCTGGCCTCAACCCGCGCGCCGTCTGCGGGGTCAATGCCCGGGATCGGATCGTCACGACTGGCGCTTGGCCTATGGGCACCGCCCGCAGCGATCCACTTGTCAAAAAATGGATCCATATCCGCCGCCAAGTCCTTGATCACAGGCAGGTTTCGCAGCGGCGCAATTTCAACGTGACGGTCCCTCAACACCTTTTTGACATGGGTGCGGCAGGTCCAGCGCGGTTGCCCGTTCACCATCATCGCGCAGGAGCCGCACATGCCGACACGGCAGGCAAAACGGTAGGTCAGGGTCGCATCTGCGTATTGTTGGATCCACGACACCACATCGAGAATGGTCTGATTTTCAAGCGCAGGCACCTCAAACTGCTGAAAACTGCCACCCTCTGCGTCGCCGCGCCAAACGGAGACTTCCAAAGGGGCTGTATCTGCATCCACCACGCGTTCCTGACTTGTGACTGTTCACATTGCGATTATGATATAACCGCCAGAAATGCTAACGAGAAGGAATATGTTCTTATGTTTTTTGTAAGAAATACTTACAATAAAGGATCACTTCTGCATGGCTGACGCTCCGCTCAGAAGCCTGTTCCAACAGCGTTTCGGAGAAGCCCCGGACCTACCGGAAATTCTGGCAACAAACCCGGAGATCACCCGCCTGGCCGCGCGCGGGTCCTGCCGCCATTTCACACCCGATCAAATCGATCCGGCCATATTGGAAACACTTTGCGCCGCGGCACTCTGCGCCCCGTCCAAGAGCGATCTACAACAACGCGATATCCTGATCGTGACCGATCCTGGGCTGTT
Source organism: uncultured Roseobacter sp. (assembly GCF_947499265.1). Taxonomy (GTDB): domain Bacteria; phylum Pseudomonadota; class Alphaproteobacteria; order Rhodobacterales; family Rhodobacteraceae; genus Roseobacter. The sequence continues at coordinate 481,790 of NZ_CANMNK010000003.1, forward strand.
GCGGGACCTCAAATCCCTGCTCGACGCGCAGGAATGGATTGCCGATGTGCCCGCAATGGCTGTCTTTCTGGCGAACAACCGTCGCCAGCGACAGCTGCAGGCCTGGCACGCGCAGCCCTTTCCCAACGATCATTTGGACGCCTTCTTCAACGCCAGCGTGGACGCGGGCATCGCGCTTGCATTCTTCATGGTTGCGGCAGAGGCGGCAGGTCTGGGGTGCTGTCCGATCAGCACCATCCGCAATCACCTCAAAGAGGTAAGAGGCCTGCTCAATCTGCCGGATCATGTCTTCCCTGTTGCGGGAATGGCGGTGGGACACCCCCTTCAAACGCCAGAGATCAGCGCGCGCTTGCCGTTGGCAAAAACAGTACACCACAACCAGTTCGTTGATATCACCAAAGAGGAAGTGTCGGCTTACGACACGCGGCGGCTTGCAGGCGCCGATGGTTCGGGCTGGTCTGCAGCCAAGGCGAAAATGTATGCGTCCCCGCAACGTACGGATTTCGCCGATTTCATCCGCGAGATCGGCTTCAAACTCGACTGAGCACCTTAAAGCACTGTATCAAAAGTCTTTTTCAACTTCGACACGATTTCATCCACGTGGCAGTCTTCCATGATAAAGGGCGGTGCCAGCAGCACATGGTCGCCGTTCTGCCCGTCCACGGTGCCCCCCATCGGATAGCAGGCCAAGCCGTTTTCCATCGCGACCTGCTTGATCTTTTTGTTGATCCCTTTTTCCGGGGCAAAGGGGCGTTTGCTGGCCCGATCCTCGACAATCTCCAGCCCCTGAAACAGGCCACGCCCGCGAATGTCACCGATATGTGGGTGCTGACCAAACGCGCCCTGCAATGCATCATGCAATTTCGCCCCCATCTCCGCAGAACGATCCACCAACCCGCCGGTCAGTTTTTTCAGAACCGCATTGCCCGCCGCACAGGCGGTCGGGTGGCCGATGTAGGTGTGGCCATGTTGAAAGAAACCGGATCCATCCGCGATGGCCTGATGGATTTGCGCGGTACACATCATCGCGCCGATGGGCTGATACCCGGCCCCGAGGCCCTTGGCGATGGTCACGATATCGGCCGTGATCCCCTCCTGCTCATGGGCAAAGAGGCTGCCGGTCCGACCCATGCCACACATGACCTCGTCAAGGATCAGCAAAATGCCGTATTGATCGCAAATCTCGCGGACGCGTTTGAAATAGCCCTCCACCGGAGGGACGGCCCCAAGCGTCGCCCCAACGACGGGTTCGGCGACAAAACCGATGACCGTCTCAGGCCCAAGGCGCTGCAGTTCCGCCTCCAGCTCATTGGCGACTCGCTGACCGTAATCAAAGGCACTCTCTCCTTCCTGCTGACCGCGATAGGCATAACAGGGCGAGATCAGCGCGGTGTCCACCATGATCGGCGCAAAGGCCTGTTTGCGCCAGACGTTGCCACCGGTTGCCAGCGCGCCAAGCGTATTGCCGTGATAGCTCTGCCGCCGGGCGATGAAGTGACGCCGGGCGGGTTGCCCGATTTCCACAAAATACTGTCGCGCCAGTTTCAGCGCGGCTTCGACGGCTTCAGAACCACCGGAGACGAAGTAGACCTTATCCAGATCACCGGGGGCTGCAGCGACCAGACGGTCGGCAAGCTCTTCGGCGGGGTCGGAGGTAAAAAAGCTCGTATGCGCATAGGCCAGTTGTGCGACCTGTTCCTGAATGGCGGCAATGACATCCGCATCGCCGTGGCCGAGGCAAGACACCGCCGCCCCACCTGATCCATCAAAATATTCTTTACCATCAGCATCATAGAGGTACGCGCCTTTACCTATAGACGCGCGTCGAAGATTGGCCTTAGAGTGACGGGCGAATACATGTGACATTCGAAACCTCCCTAGTTTAGCTGCCTTTTGTGAAACATACGGGGCCTGCGTTGACAATGCACTGAAACAAATGAGTCCTCGCCATGGGACTCATTGTGGCTGGGGAGCGTGCATGGCGCAGCCGCTTGATATCAGGATGCCTGAGAACGAAGCCTTACCGGGTGCCCCGAGGTATTCGTTGTGATATCACCGACACCTTTTTCAGCCCTCCACGCACGCGACCCTGAACCGGCGCGCACAAGTCGCAGCTCTGGTGTGACAATCGCAGACGGCCCCGCGCTCAACCGCGCCGCTGCAGGCTTGATCGCCCCCTCAAGAACGCCGCTTTTCTTTTCCTTTTACGCAGCCGCGCGTTTCTTTCTGGAAACGCTGAAGGGCATGCTTGCCCAAATCAAAGGCGAAGTCTTTTGCACAGGTCCTGCAGAGGCCGAACTGTGTAACCGCCGTTTACAACAAGTTCTGGACGGCTAAGCTACAACCAATAATCCACATAAGGGAGACAACAATGTTCAATGGATTAAAAATGACGGTCGCAGGTGCGGCACTGGCGATGATGGCAGCGCCTGCCGCCATGGCCGAAGAGTTCATCACCATCGGTACGGGCGGTGTTACAGGGGTTTACTACCCTACAGGTGGCGCCATCTGCCGTCTGGTGAACAAGGGCCGCAAGGAGCATGGCATCCGCTGTTCCGTCGAATCAACCGGGGGTTCGGTCTACAACATCAACACCATCCGCGAAGGCGAGCTGGAATTCGGTGTGGCGCAGTCCGACTGGCAGTACCATGCGTATAACGGCACATCGAAGTTCGAAGATCAGGGCGCGTTCGAAGACCTGCGCGCTGTTTTCTCGGTGCACCCTGAACCCTTCACCGTCGTGGCACGCGCGGATTCGGGCATCAAAACCTTCGCCGATCTGAAGGGCAAACGCGTGAATATCGGCAACCCCGGCTCCGGCCAACGCGGCACGATGGAAGTTGTGCTCGACAAAATGGGGTGGTCGACGGGCGATCTGGCACTGGCCTCCGAATTGAAGGCGGCGGAACAATCGGCAGCACTTTGCGACAACCAGATCGATGCAATGGTCTACACCGTGGGTCACCCCTCCGGCTCCATTCAGGAAGCGACAACGGCCTGCGATTCCGTGATTGTTGAAGTTTCCGGCGCGGAAATCGAGGCGCTGATCGGTGAAAACTCCTACTACCGCTCCGCAACCATTCCGGGCGGCATGTATCGCGGGTCCGATGCGGACACCACCACCTTTGGTGTGGGCGCAACCTTCGTGACATCGGCAAGTGTTTCCGAAGATGCCGTTTATGCCGTTGTTGCTGCAGTCTTTGACAACTTCGAAGACTTCAAGAAACTGCACCCTGCATTCGCAAACCTGAAAGCAGAGGAAATGGCGACAGCGGGTCTGTCTGCGCCGCTGCACCCAGGCGCAGCGAAGTACTACAAGGAAAAAGGCTGGATTGAATAATCCACCGCAACGATCCCACAGAGGGCGGACAGCCGCCCTCTGAAGCCCCGCCAAGAGGGCCCATTCTCAGAACAAAAGCCGTAAACAGCGGCATCCCAGGGAGACAGTCAAATGGCAGATAAGTCCAGCGGCGGCCGTGCGCTGACCGAAGAAGAACTTCAGGAGCTCGTATCCTCGTCGGATGCCGGTGCCCGTGACCCCGCCGGTGCGGTGGGGACCTTTCTGGCTATCGTGGCCATTGTCTGGTCGCTGTTTCAGGTCATGCTGGCATCGCCCCTGTCCAATCAGCTGTTGCCCGGTTCGGTGATCAACAACTCGCGCCAGATCCACCTGGCGTTTTCGATATTCCTGGCCTTCATGGCCTACCCGATGCTCAAATCGAGCCCGCGTCATTACATCCCCATCCACGATTGGGTGCTGGCTATCGGCGGCGCGTTCATCGCGATGTATGGCTATATCTTCTACGACAAGATCGTGAATTCCGGCGGCCTCGCCGATCATACGGATAAGTGGTTCGCGCTTGCCGGTCTGCTCATCCTGTTTGAGGGCGCGCGCCGCGCGTTGGGCCCGGCCATGGCGATCATCGCCACGATCTTCCTGCTCTATGTCTTCTTTGGCTCGTCCACGGCGGTGCCAGATGTCATCCGCTGGAAAGGCGCCTCGTTGCAAAAAGCCATGAGCCATATGTGGATCACCTCCGAGGGGGTCTTCGGGATCGCCCTAGGCGTGTCGACCAAATTCGTCTTCCTCTTCGTGCTTTTCGGCGCCCTGCTCGATAAGGCGGGGGCAGGGAATTACTTCATCAAAATGGCATTCGGGGCGCTGGGTCACCTCAAGGGGGGGCCCGCCAAGGCCGCTGTTGTGGGCTCTGCCGCGACCGGCCTGATTTCCGGTTCCTCCATCGCCAACGTGGTGACCACCGGCACTTTCACCATCCCGCTGATGAAGCGCGTAGGCTTTTCCGCCGAAAAAGGCGGCGCGGTCGAGGTGGCCTCTTCCGTGAACGGCCAGATCATGCCCCCCGTGATGGGCGCTGCGGCCTTCCTGATGGTGGAATATGTGGGCATCTCCTACGTCGAGGTGATCACCCACGCCTTCCTGCCCGCGACGATTTCCTACATCGCGCTGGTCTATATTGTGCATCTGGAAGCGGTGAAGAACAACATGCCTACGCTGGGCAACCGTGTGGTGTCGATGGGCAAAACCATCGGCGGCATGGCGGCCTTCTTCGTGGGCTTCGCGGCGCTTTGCTACGGCGTGCAATACCCGGTGAAATGGATCACCTCGCTGCTGCCAAACTCCGGCTTGCTGCTGTCGGCGCTGGTCTTCCTGTCCTATGTGTTTTTGCTGTTCTTTGCGGCAAAGGTCCCGGACCTGCAGCCCGATGATCCAAACGCCGAAGAGATCGAATTGCCGGTTGTGGGCGAGATCTACAAGGCCGGTCTCTACTTCCTGCTGCCGATCATCGTGCTGGTCTACTTCCTGATGATCGAGCAGAAATCGCCCGGCCTCTCCGCCTTCTGGGCGACCTCGCTCTTGTTCGTGATCCTGCTCACTCAGAAACCGCTCAAGGCGATGTTCCGCGGTGAAAGCGCGATGGCAAATGCCTTCAAGGACGGCGTGGCCGACCTGCTGCAGGGCCTCATCGACGGCGCGCGCAACATGATCGGCATCGGCTTGGCCACGGCCACAGCCGGTGTGATCGTGGGCACCGTGACGCTGACTGGTGTAGGTCAGGTCATGGCCGATCTGGTGGAATTCCTGTCTGGCGGCAACCTGATTCTGATGCTGATCATGGTGGGGCTTTTAAGCCTCATCCTCGGCATGGGTCTGCCCACCACGGCGAACTACATCGTGGTCTCCTCGCTGATGGCGGGGGTTGTCGTCGAACTGGGCGCGCAATCCGGGCTGATCGTGCCACTCATCGCCGTGCACCTCTTCGTCTTCTACTTCGGGATTATGGCGGATGTGACGCCACCCGTGGGGCTGGCAAGTTTCGCGGCGGCAGCGGTTTCCGGTGGGGACGCAATCCGCACCGGCTTCGTGGCCTTCTTCTATAGCTTGCGGACTGTGGCTCTGCCCTTTGTCTTCATCTTCAACACCGATCTGTTGCTGATCGATGTCGGATGGGCGCAGGGGATCTTGGTGTTCGTCACCGCCACCATTGCCATTCTGGTCTTTACCGCCGGCACCATGGGCTATTTCCTGACCAAGAACCGCATCTATGAAAGCGTCGCGCTGGTGTTCATCGCCTTCATGCTGTTCCGTCCGGATTTCTTCATGGACCGCATCTCGCCACCCTTCCAGGACGTGGCCCCTGCGGCCTTTGCCGAACGGGTCGAGGCGGCGCCCGTTGGCCGCGAATTCAGGGTCGTTGTCAGCGGTCCGGACTTCGACACGGGCGAGATCAAGGAAACCACATTGCTGGTGCCCATCGGGGACGAACCTGAAGGCACGCGGATGGAAGCTTACGGGCTGCTGACCCTCGAGGAAGGGGACCAGATCGCCCTGGAGGAGCCGCTCTTTGGCACGCCCTTCGCGGAAACCTTCCAGAGCTATGACTTCTACGGCGAGGAATTTGTCACCATCAAAGCGGTCAAAGCCCCGGCGGACCAGATGCCCAAGGAGCTGATGTTCCTGCCCGCATTGTTGCTGCTGGGTCTTATTGTCCTGCTGCAGCGCGGTCGGGCCGGGAAAGAAGAAACAGAAGGAGTGACCGCATGAGCCGTCCCGTTCTATGCGCCGTCGATGTCAGCCACAAAGGCAGGGATGCTGAAGTTCTCAAGATTGCGAAGCGCCTTGCCGATCTGGATGGCGCCTCTCTGGACGTTGTGACCGTTGTTCCGGATTTCGGGCAGAGCATTGTCAGCACCTACTTCGAAGCGGATCACCATGAAAAGGCCGTTGCCGAAGCGCGACAATTGCTGAGCGATGAAATCACCGCAAGCCTTGGGGCGGACGCGGACGCGATGGTGCGCCATATCGTGGCCACCGGAAACGCCTATGAGGAAATTCTGCATGTTGCCGCAGAAACCGGCTGCGGGCTGATTGTGATCGGGGCGCATAAGCCCGATTTCAAGGACTATCTGCTGGGGCCCAATGCGGCCCGGGTGGTGCGCCATTCCACCTGCAGCGTGCACGTCGTCCGCTAAGACCCCTGTTTCTATAGACCGTAACGCGCCCGACATCGGGCGCGTTTTTTCGTACGAATCTCTTGAATTCTGCTTTATTTCTAATATTCATGAAATATGGAAATAGAATCCCTTGATCGCCTTTCTGCCCTCAGCCATCCGCACCGGCTTGCAGTCTTTCGCCTGTTGATGCGCCGCTACCCCGATGAGGTGCCCGCCGGCGAAATCGCCGAGGCGCTTGCCCTAAAACCCTCGACAACATCTGTTTACCTGTCATCGCTGGGCGATGCGAAACTCATCACACAACACCGGCTGGGCACCTCCTTGCGCTACCGCGCCCGGACCCAGGCTGCGGGCGAGCTGATCGATTTCCTCTTCAACGAATGCTGCCGCGGTCGCCCCGAGCTTTGTCCCCCTGTCCCCTCTTCCCCCCCAAAAGGAGCGCTGACGATGACTGACACCAGCTACAACGTTCTCTTTATCTGCACCGGCAATTCCGCACGATCCATCTTTGCAGAGGCGATCTTGCATGACCTGGAAGGATCCCGGTTCAAGGCCTATTCCGCAGGCACAAACCCAGGATCAGAACTCAACCCCCTCGCCGTGGAAATGCTGGCGTCCAAGGGGCATGACACATCCCTGTTACGCGCCAAGCATATCTCCGAATTTCAGACCCCGGAGGCGCCAAAGATGGATTTTGTGTTTACCGTTTGCAATCGCGCCGCCAACGAAGACTGCCCCGCCTGGGAGGGTCAGCCGATCAGCGGGCATTGGGGTCTGCCCGATCCAGTAAAGGCCGAGGGCAGCCTCGCTGAACGCAGGCTTGCATTTCAGCAGACCTATGGCGCGCTGAACAACCGTATCAAGGCCTTCGCCTCCCTGCCCATCGAGACACATAATCGCATATCGCTGCAAGCCGCCGTCGATGAGATCGGCGCGGTTGACCTGGAAGGAACCCATTAATGACCGTTTACGCCCTCAATGGACTGGGCCGCATTGGCAAGCTTGCCCTGCGGCCCCTGCTTGAACGCGGGGCGCAGATCGCCTGGATCAACGATGCGGTGGGCGATGCGGCCATGCATGCCCATCTGCTGGAGTTTGACACGGTCCACGGGCGCTGGCCCGCGGCCTTCAGCGCGGATGCAAACAGCATCACCGTGGATGGCACCCGGCTTGCCGTTCACAACGAGACTGAACTCGACAGGTTACCGCTTGAGGGCGTCGATGTGGTGATCGACTGCACCGGCGTTTTCAAGACCGAGGCGACGCTCGCCCCCTATTTCACCGCCGGTGTGAAAAAGGTCGTGGTCTCCGCGCCTGTGAAGGACGGACCCACCGCAAACATCGTCTACGGCGTGAACAATGACATCTATGACCCGAGCGTGCATGACATTGTCACCGCGGCCAGCTGCACCACCAATTGCATCGCGTCCGTGGTCAAGGTCGTGCACGAAAACCTTGGCATCAAGCACGGCTCAATCACCACGATCCATGACGTGACCAATACCCAAACCATCGTCGATCGTCCCGCCAAGGACCTGCGCCGGGCCCGCTCTGCCCTGAATTCGCTGATCCCGACCACCACGGGCAGCGCCACCGCAATCACGTTGATCTACCCGGAACTGACGGGGCGGTTGAACGGTCATGCGGTGCGCGTGCCGCTGCTCAATGCGTCGCTGACCGATTGCGTGTTTGAGCTTGAGCGCGCCACCACGGTGGAGGCGGTAAACGGCCTCTTTGAAGCCGCCGCCAATGGCCCGTTAAAGGGCATTCTGGGTTATGAAACCCGCCCACTGGTCAGCACGGATTACACCAACGACCCGCGTTCCGGCATCGTCGATGCCCCCTCGACCATGGTCGTGAATGGAACCCAGCTCAAGGTCTACGTCTGGTATGACAATGAATGGGGCTATGCCAACCGGCTCGTCGATGTGGCCTTCATGGTGGGCGGATCCTTGTGAGCATGGAACGCGCCGGGGCTGCTTACGTCGCCGTCACGGCGGCCTATTGGGCGTTCATGCTCACGGATGGGGCGCTGCGTATGCTGGTGCTGCTGCACTTTCACACGCTGGGCTTTTCGCCGGTGCAACTGGCCTATCTCTTTGTGCTTTATGAGGTCGCGGGCGTGGTTACCAACCTGAGTGCGGGATGGATTGCCGCGCGCTTTGGGCTGACCTCGACGCTTTATGCAGGGTTGGCCTTGCAGGTCGCGGCCTTGGTGGCGCTGGCGCAGTTGGACCCGTCGTGGACGGTTGCCGCCTCTGTGGTCTTCGTGATGGCCGTGCAGGGCGCGTCGGGCGTGGCCAAAGACCTTGCGAAGATGAGCGCCAAATCCGCCGTGAAGCTCCTGGCCCCGGCTGAACAAGGCGGTCTCTTTCGCTGGGTCGCGCTGCTGACCGGATCGAAAAATGCGGTCAAGGGCTTCGGCTTTCTGATCGGTGCGGTGCTGCTGGGGCTGGTCGGGCTGAAAACTGCTGTGCTGGGCATGGCTGCCATCCTGGCGCTGATCCTTGTGGCCATCGTCGCAAAAATGCCCGGCGGCCTGCCCGTTGGGCGCAAGGACGCGAAGTTCCGCGAAGTATTCTCCAAGAACGCCAACGTCAACTGGCTGAGCTTTGCTCGGGTGTTCCTCTTTGCCGCCCGAGATGTCTGGTTCGTGGTCGGCATCCCGATCTATTTCTACGCGGTGCTCTTCGATGGGTCAGAGGCCGGAAACCGCGCGGCGTTTTTCACCATTGGCAGTTTTATGGCGCTGTGGATCATCCTCTACGGTGCGGTGCAGGCCGCAGCCCCCCGGCTCCTCAAAGCGCGCGCGCGAGACGAGGCGGAGATCATCAAAAGCGCCCGACATTGGGGCGCGAGCCTGATTGCGATCCCCGCGCTGCTTGCCGCCCTGGTCTATGTCACGCCTGAACCTGCGGGGTGGCTGACGCTGACCATCATCGCCGGGTTGCTGGTGTTTGGCGGGCTCTTTGCCATCAACTCAGCCCTGCACTCCTATCTGATCCTGGCGTTCAGTTCGGGCGAGCGGGTCACGATGGATGTGGGGTTTTACTATATGGCGAACGCGGCGGGGCGCCTGCTGGGGACGGTGCTCTCTGGCCTAAGCTATCAGATCGGCGGGCTGCCCCTATGCCTTGGTACCGCCGCTCTGCTCTTGATCCTCAGCACGCTGGGCGCCGCGCGCCTGCAGCACGTCGCACCCACGTCCCTCACACCAGAACGCGGCTAACCCGTGCTGGTGGCTAAAATCCGGCTGATCTCCTTCAAAGATCGACCGGAGGTCTGATGCCAGTCGGTAAACGCCGCCTGCACCGCTTTCATCGCGCCTTTTGACGTGGGCGGTTTGTCGATCACACCCTCGGCAATCAACCTGGCAACCACATCGCGCGACAGGATATACCCGTCCACCCCCATGAACCGCAGAAAATACTGCCCCGTGGTGCCCCCGAGCCGCGTGCCATTGGTTTTCAGATGTGCGAGCAGACCCGCGAAATCCTCAACCGGCCAATTGCCGATGAAAGCGCCAAAACTGCCGTGAGCCTCCGCCTCTGCTCGGACGAACACAGCATTTTCCTGCACTGCCCGGATTTTCGGCCCGTGGCGCACGATATCCGTGTTAGTGATCAAGGCGTCAAACCACACATCATCCATCATCGAGCAGGGGCCAGGCTCAAACCCCTTGAAGGCCGTCTCAAACCCCGGCCACATCGCATCGACAACCTTCCAGTTGAAACCAGCATTGAAGATCGCGCGCGTCATCGCCGCCAGCCAGCGATCATCTGGCGTGGCCTGCAGTTCAGCGCCCGATTTTGCGGGCGTAAACCCGTCAAATATGGCTTCGACGGACCCTTTGCGCCCGACACTGATTACCAGAATATCGTCCAATGTCCGCATCCTCACCTCCTTTGGTTCAGGTCACGAGTTTACCCCGGCCCGCGCTTGCGAAACAGAATGATTGTGTCACAACCGGTTGTGCGAAAATCGCACCTCCTTTTCAACGGCTTGAGCGGGCAAAGCCTTGAAACATCGCGGCGCGTGCAAGAGGGTGTCAGGTATGAGTTTCGAATTCGGGTTCACAACGGTGAGGGATCACCGCCTGCGGTTGCGCCAGCAGAAAACAGACGGCGCGTCTGTGGTGCCGGGCTGGGCAGACGTGCTGCGTGGTATCAGTCTGGCGATGATCGTTGGCTTTGGAGGGGTCGCTGCAACCACTGCATCGGCAGGGGATGTCACGGTCTTTGCCGCCGCCAGCCTGAAAACCGCGCTGGATGAGGTGGCGCAAGGGTTTGAACGTGAGACCGGACATGAAGTTGCCATGTCTTATGCGGGCACGCCGGTGCTCGCGCGGCAGATATCGCTGGGCGCGCCTGCGGATGTCTTCATTTCTGCCAGTGCGGATTGGATGGACTGGTTGCAAGAGGCGCAAGCCATCGACAATGACAGCCGCTTTGACCTTCTGGGCAATCAGCTTGTCCTGATCGCCCATGGCAACACATCACCGCCGGTTGACCTGCAGGCGACCGCCCTGATGCCGCGGCTTCAGCAAGATCGCATTGCCATGGCGCTGGTCGAGGCCGTGCCCGCCGGGATCTACGGCAAGGCGGCCCTGGAACACCTCGGGGTTTGGGAGGTCCTCTCCGCACAGATTGCGCAGACGGATAATGCGCGCGCGGCGCTGGCGCTGGTGGCCACCGGCGAGGCGCCTTTTGGCATCGTCTACGCAACGGACGCAAAGGCCGAACCACGGGTCAGCGTGATTGCAAGCTTCCCCGCCGCGAGCCACCCCGATATCCGCTACCCGGTTGCCGCTGTGGCGGGCCGCGGGTCTGCCCCGGCCGATCAGTTTATTGAGCATCTGCGCAGCGAAGCCGCTATTTCCGCTTTCGAAACCCAGGGGTTCGTGGTTCTGGAGCCGCCCGCGTGACGGATTGGCTGGGTCCTGAGGAATGGCGCGCGGTTGCGCTCTCGCTCAAAGTGTCATTCTGGGCGACCTTGCTGAGCTTGCCGCTCGGGCTCTGGGTTGCCTACCTGCTTGCACGCCGCGAGTTTCCCGGCAAACAGATCGTCAACGGTCTGGTGCATCTGCCCCTGATCCTGCCGCCGGTGGTCACCGGCTATCTGCTGCTCACCACCTTCGGCACCCAAGGGCCCATCGGCGGTTTTCTGGAAAGCTTTGGCGTGGTCTTTGCCTTTCGCTGGACCGGCGCTGCGCTGGCGGCGGCCGTCATGGCCTTTCCATTGATGGTGCGCGCGATACGCTTGTCCATCGAAGCGGTAGATCCGAAACTGGAACAGGCCGCGGGCACGCTGGGGGCGTCGCGCGTGTGGGTGTTCCTGACGATCACCCTGCCCCTGATCCTGCCCGGCATCATCGCCGGCGCGATCCTCGCCTTTGCCAAGGCCATGGGTGAGTTTGGCGCCACCATCACCTTTGTATCCAACATTCCCGGGCAAACCCAGACCGTGCCTTCGGCGATCTATGCCTTCCTGCAGGTGCCGGGCGGCGAAGCCTCCGCCTGGCGGCTGGTCATTGTCTCCGTCGTGGTCGCGATGAGCGCGCTGTTGCTCTCGGAATGGCTGGCCCGACGCGCCGCTGCCAAGGTGGGGGGCATATGACGCTTTCCGTTGCCTTTGCCCATGACTTCGACGGGTTTGATGTGGATGTGGCGTTTGAGGCCCCTGCCGGGATCACCGTGCTTTTCGGGCGATCCGGGGCCGGAAAATCAACCATTGTAGACGCCGTGGCGGGCCTCTTGAGACCGCGAGAGGGCCGGATTGCCTCCCAAGACTGGGTGCTTTTTGACAGCGCCGAAGGGCAATGGACGCCTCCCCACAAACGCAGGCTGGGCTATATCTTTCAGGACGCGCGGCTCTTTCCGCATCTCAGCGTGCGCCAGAACCTCGCCTATGGTCAGTGGTTCGCCCCCAAATCTGCGCCGCGAGAGGACATGGACCGGATTGTCGAGATGTTGGGGATCGGGCACCTGCTGCGCCGCAGACCTGCCGCGCTCTCGGGCGGAGAGAAGCAGCGCGTTGCTATTGGCCGCGCCCTTTTGGCCGGCCCGAAACTGATTTTGGCAGACGAACCGCTGGCCGCGCTGGATGAGCAGCGCAAGGCGGAAATCCTGCCCTATTTCGAGCGCATGCGCGATGAGGTATCGGTGCCGATCCTCTATGTCAGCCACGCTGCGGCCGAGGTTGCCCGGATCGCAACAACGATTGTCGCGCTTGACGGGGGGCGCGTGACGCGCCAGGGGCCCGCCGCGGACGTGCTGAGCGATCCCGCCGTCACCCCGCTTGGGGTGCGTTCCGCGGGCGCTATGGTAGAGGCGCGCGTCAAAGAGCATCACAACGATGGTCTGTCGACGCTGGAGGCCGAGGGCGCATCGCTTTTGTTGCCACGGGTAAGCCAAGCCCCCGGCACGCCGCTGCGCGTCTGGATCGAAGCGCAGGACGTGATGCTGGCGACGGAACGCCCGCAAGGGATTTCCGCGCTCAATATATTAGAGGTGACCGTGCGGGAGCTGCGTTTGGGCGCAGGTCCCGGCGCGATGGTTCAACTGTCCTTTGGCAATGCGCTTATTCTGGCGCGGGTCACCCGACGGTCCGCGCAGGCCCTGGCGCTGGCACCGGGGCGCCAGGTCTTTGCCGTGCTCAAAGCGGTATCGGTTGCACGCGATGCCATCGGAGAGCTGCCGCGAAAGCCAGTGTAATCCTGCACCGCCATGCCTTCAGGGCACCGCCACGGCGCCCTGAAAGCAAGGATGGCGCCTCAGACAGCTCTAAGGTCCTTGACGTAGAGCAGCCAGTTTTCACCTGCATAGTCCCATCCCTCTTTGACGATGCTTTCCTGCGCCGCCACTCGAAATCCGAAGCTTTCATACAGGGATCGCGCGGGGTTGATGTCCCCCGTGATCAGGCTCAGGTGCTGGTATCCGCGCGCACGGGCCCTGGTCTCGGCGGCACTCAAAAGCGCCGTGCCTGCCCCCCTGCGCCGCGCCGCCTTGACCGTCGCCAGAACATTCACATACCAGCTCGGCACCACAAGATTTTCCAGTTTTACCAGAGGCTTGAAGAGCTCTGGCACTGTTGCCAGATCCGTTTGGGATGTCTTTTCGGTCAGAGGATAGGAGACAAGCGCCGAGATCACCTCGCCCTCATCGCGGATGACATCCGCATTGCGGAAGGAAAACCCACCTGTCTCCCGTGCCGCGCGCGCCGCGCCAATATCCATCAGGCTTTCATCCCCCTGGCGCATGCCCTCCCACACCACGAGCGGCAGGCCGTCGCCCGCGATGACGATCAATTCGGCCAGACGCGCCGCGTCATCCTGGGTCGCGGGTTCCGGGGTTTGGGTCAGATTGTCCAACATGGTTTACTCCTTAAATACCGCACGCGACCCGACCGGGGCCGCGTGCGTAAATGTGCCTCATTCAGTCTTCGAAATAGTCAGCGCTGTCGCGTACCGTCGCGATGTCCGCATCATTGGCCTGCAGCGCCTGACCAGCAGGCGCATGTCTGTCGACACAGGGTTTGTCACCCCCCGCCACGGTCGTGCTGGCGTAGGCGATGAATGCAATTGCGGTGAGAATGTTGATCTTTAACATGGTCTTTCCTTTTAAAAAAACAGTCGTTGAACGCGTTCAGGCCGCGCTCATTTTCCGGTGTTGTGCAGCGATGCAGCCGACGTGTCTGTGATCTGTGCCACAGCACCCCCCGATAACTTTGAGGTTGGGCAGAATGCTGAGCAGCTCACCATTCAGCGCGCCCAATTCTTCGGGATCACCCGCATCCAGGGTCTCGCTGGCATCAAGCTCCGCGTGGCTCATCCGGGAGGCATTGGCGCGCACGCCGCCAATCCGCGCCGCCCAATCCGCTGTGCCATCCATCGCATCGCGGAAATGATCCGGATGAGCGCAGTTGATCATATAGTAAAGCGGCCCCGCATGTGTGATCGCGTCCACTTCGGCAATGGCGTCGGGCAAGGGCTGACCGGACGGCAGATGTCCGTCCGTTTCCAGGGTGAAGGAAATGACGACCGGCACGCTATTGTCGCGCGCTGCCAGGGCAATACCTGCGGCCTCGCCCGCATGGGTCAGGGTCATCGCACTGATCATATCCACGCCCGCGTCAGCCAGCGCAGTTATCTGGGTGCTGTGCAGCTCCCGCGCGTCTTCCGCCTGAAACTGGGTTTCGGTGGTATAGGCATCGCCCCCCGGCCCCACGACGCCGTTTAGAAGGATCGGCAGGCGAGAGGTTTCATGCCGGTCCCGGATCACCCGCATGAAATCAACCGCGCGCGCATTGAGGGCGATGACCTCATCAAGGCTCATCCCCAGCGCATCGGCCCAGGCCGCACCCGCCCGCCATGTGGGCGTATCGAGCACAAAACCACGCCCGGTTTCGCGCGCCAGCGTTATGTACCGCTTGGCGTAGGCGGTCAGTTCCGCGCGTCCCCGCGCATCGTCGAGCAGGCTTGCCGCCGAGAAGCACGGCAGGTCGAACCCTTTCTCAAAAATCATATACGTCTCCAACCCGCCGTCAGACAGATAGAACCGGGACGTGTTTGCAAATTTTTCCAATCGCATTTTCAAACTCCATTTTTTGCAATACGACTGATGTAGCCGAGCGGGTTGCATCATGGACAGTGAACGCGTGGTGCATCGCGGCAGAATTTTTTTATGAATAAAACACAATCGGTTAGCGTAACTGAATCATGGGTTTCACCGGATAAGCGATGTCAACTGGACTCGCGGTACACTTAGGAGGGTGACATGAGCGCAAAGCAGGAAACAAAATCCCTCATCCTCGACATCGCGGAAAGCGCTGTCTTGGCGAAAGGGTTTGAGGCCACGTCGATTGAGGAGATTGCAGCAGCGGCAGAGATTTCCCGGAGCGGATTTTTCTACCACTTCAAGGACAAGAACGAACTCGCCCGCGCGATGATCGAACGCTACATCGAAAACGAGGATAAGCTTTATAACGACCTTTTCGACCGGGCGCGCCAGCTGCATGATGATCCACTGCACGCGATGCTGATCGGTCTCAAACTGTTGGCGGAGTTGCTGGATGATATGCCGAACGGGCACCCCGGCTGTGTGATCGCGTCGACCACCTATCAGGACCGTCTGTTTGATGCAGGCGTCCGGGAGTTGAACCGCCAGGCCATTCTGGGTTGGCGCAAAAGATTTCGCGGCATGTTCGAAGAAATTGCCGAGGCTCACCCGCTCCGTGTTGAGGTGAACATGGATGCGCTTGGCGACATGGTGTCGAGTGTCGTCGAAGGCGGGCTGGTGCTGGAACGCGCCCTGGGCGAGCCGCGCACGGTGTCGTCACAGATCATGCATCTGCGCACCTATATTCGCCTGTTGTTTCTGGGATAGCTGCGCCGCGATCAGGATTTGAGCAGCGCGTCGACCTCCGCCCGATCCGGCATCGAGGGTGCCGTGCCCGCGCGCGTCACCGAAATCCCGGCTGTGGCACATCCGATCCTGACCGCGTCGAGTGCGGATTGTCCTTCGGCCAGCGCCGCCGCAAAGCCGCCGTTGAAGGCGTCCCCGGCGCCGGTTGTTTCAACCACCGCGCCCGCCTTGATGGCCGGGACCAACCCGTGCCCGTCCAGAAACGCCCCCTTTTCACCCATCGTGATGATGGGTTTCGCAACGCCAAGGTCGCGCAAGGCTTTGGCGGCGCGGGCAGCATCCTCTTCGGTCTCCACCATGATCCCGGTCAGGGCTTCGCACTCGGTCTCGTTTGGCGTGACGTAATCGCATAGCGCCAGCATCCCATCGGGCAAGGGGGCCGCCGGGGCCGGGTTCAAAATCGTTGTGACACCTGCCGCCTTGGCAATTTCAAGGGCGCGTAGGGCAGCGACCATCGGTTGCTCCAATTGGGTTACGAAAACATCCGCCCACCGGATCAGATCGGCCTGCGCATCGATATCCTCTGCACTGATCAGCGCCGCCGCGCCCGGCGCGATGATGATCGCATTGTCCCCTGTGCTCTCTTCGATGAAGATATAGGCCGCGCCCGTATAGCTGTCGCTGACCTGTTCCACATGCGGCACAACGCCCGCGCCCGCCCAGGTGTCGAGCGCCAGCTTGGCAAAATCATCCTGGCCCAGTTTCGATATCATATGCGTGTCCGCGCCGATCCGCGCACAGGCCACCGCCTGATTGGATCCCTTGCCCCCGGGCCCCAGCGCAAAGCTATTGCCCAGGATCGTTTCGCCCATGCGAGGCATGCGGTCCGCGCGGTAGGCGGTATCTGCGACGAAGACGCCGAGAATGACAACCTTTCCCATCAATCAGCTCTCCGCATCCGGGGGCACGACGCCTTTGCGTAGGGCAAAACAGCCATAAAACCGCCGCTCGCCGGTCTGAATGACGGCATAGGCCTGTTTGGCGCGGTCATAAAAAGCAAACCGCTCGATGCCCAGCATCGTGGGACCCTCAACTGCGCTGACTTCGGCCTGCACTTCCTCCATCACCGGCAGGATGGTGTCCGGCTCGCCGACCACTTCCATCCGAGCCGCCGCGTCATCGACGAAGGTATCGACCGGATAGACAGACAGCACCGCCCGCACCACCTCTGCCGCCGGACGGTCAATGCGCAGCACCTCCCCCAGCACCGTCTCGCGTGCCACGCTGTCGGATGGGAAGTTGGTGTCTGCGATGATCAAATCGTCGCCATGCCCCATCGCCCGCAGCGCATAAAGCACATCCGCATTCAAGATCGGGTCTATTCCTTTGAGCATGTGGCGTCCTTTCAAATCATGTGACGGGTGCGTCGTCCGGTCGGATGATTTGCGCCGAGGACAGCCCGTTCAGATAGTCATTGAGCACAGGGCGCACATGGGTGTCAAACCAGCTCGCGGCAAAAAAGACCGCAACCCAGGCCACCACGAAAAGGGGGGCTTTGGTCAAGGGGGCGGCGGCCAGAACCATCAAGGTAAAGAGCGCGAAGAAGAAGGAGGCAAGCGTGCTCCAACTGTAGAGGTTGATCATGTTGGCAATGGGCCCCTTGATCCATCCGGGCAGTCCGCTGTTCAGCACCACATCGGCCAGGCTGGCATCCAGAAACCAGAAAACGATCAGGATCACGCCAAAGATGAAGGAGAGAAACTGGTTCACCACAAACATGCCCATGAGACCGAAGCACGCCAGCCAGATGAGGTTCACCGGCAGGTAGAGCACAAAGATTGTGAGCACGGTCAGAAGGATCAGCCCGAAGGCCTGATAGATCCCTGCAAAGAACCCCCAAGCCTCATATCCGGTGACCACCAGTGCGACGGCTGCAAGCCCCGCGAAGTAGTAGTACCAGTCCTTGGCCGCGTATTCATAAATCAGCTTGCCGCGACAAGCTTCAAAGATCACGGGCACGATCAGCAGCGTATAGGTCGACAGGATATTGGGGTCATAATCGATGCGAAACGGTACGACCCAAAAGACCAGCACCCAGAAATCCGCGCTGACTTTCTGAAATTGCAGCGCAAGCTGTTCGAAGACCTGCAGAACGCCGAAACGTTCCATCAGAAACCCGGTCAGCAGCATGGCCCCTGGCAGCGACGTCGCAAACTGGACGAAGCCGCGCATGGCTCAAATCCTTTGGCCGGTGGTCGCGTCAAAGCAATGCAGGTGATCGGGATCGGGCGCCAGATGAACAACCTGGCCCGGCGCAAAAGCATGACGTTCGCGGAAGACGGCGGTGATGTCCTGCCCCTCGAACCGCAGGAAAACCATGGTCTCCGATCCGGTGGGTTCCACCACCTTCACCTCCATCGGAATGCCCGCGCCCTCCTGCACCAGATTGAGGTGTTCGGGGCGCACGCCAAGGCGCACCGCACCCTTGTGAGAGATCCCCGCGAGCGGCACCTTGTGGCCGGACAAATCCACCGACGCGCCGTCAAACGTAGCGTTCAGCAGGTTCATCGAGGGCGCCCCGATGAAGGTGGCGACAAATTCATTGGCCGGGTTGTCATATAGCTCCAGCGGGGTGCCGATCTGCTCGATGACGCCCGCCTGCATGACCACGATGCGATCTGCCAGCGTCATGGCTTCGATCTGATCGTGGGTCACAAAAACCGTGGTGGTTTTCAGACGCTGGTGCAATTCCTTGATCTCGGTGCGCATCTGAATGCGCAGCTTGGCGTCAAGGTTCGAGAGCGGCTCGTCAAACAGAAACACCTGCGGGTCGCGCACGATGGCCCGCCCCATCGCAACGCGCTGACGCTGCCCGCCCGACAGATGCCGGGGTTTGCGGTCGAGATATTCCGTCAGGCTCAGGATCTCCGCCGCCTCCTGCACACGTCTTGCGATTTCGGCGCGATCCGCCTTTGCGACCTTCAGCGCAAACCCCATGTTTTCGGCCACGGATTTATGCGGGTAAAGCGCATAGGTCTGGAACACCATCGCGATGTCACGCTGGGCGGGCGGCAGGTTGTTCACCACCCGCTCGCCAATGGCGATGGTCCCGCCGTTGATCGGCTCCAGCCCGGCAATCATCCGCAGCAAGGTGGATTTCCCGCACCCCGATGGCCCCACCAGAGCAACGAATTCACCATCCGCAATATCGACGTTCACACCGTGAATGACTTCGGTCGCCCCATAGGATTTTCGGATATCCTGAATTTTGACGCCGGCCATTCGCAACACTCCCCCCGAGTTCGAATTTCGATGCTAGAGAAAGGAATTTGCCTTGTCCACGCCCGGCTTACAGCTTTGTTGACTTAACGTAATTCTCGACCATAGTGATGGCTCTAAGGGGGGGATCATGCGGCGCGACAATCAAAAACACACCGACATAATTGCGCCCGGCCATCACCCCAAGGACGAAATGTATCACCAAGTCCCGGGAGGATGGAAATGAAAGTAGACCTTTATAATTATATAAAAGCGGCGCAGAAAATAAACCGTCGCCAGATGTTGAAAGGCACCGCGGCGGTGGGGGCCGTTGCGATGATGCCCAAGGCTGCGGCTTATGCGGACGGGCACGGCAATGTGCGCGCCGAAATCCTGAAAATCCCCGGTGTTGGCGCCGGTTCGCCCACCGACAGCGATTGGCAAAAAGTGGGTGAGATGTGCCTCGGCGCGACCAAAGAGAACGTCGCGGAAGGTGAGTTTGCCGGGGTTGAGCTGACCTTCATGGGGCTCAACAACCAGAACCTGCACAACTTCCTATTTCGCGGATTCCTGAAGCCCTGGGAGGCCTACACGGGGGCCAAGATCAACTGGATCGATCTGGCACAGGCCGACTATAACGCGCGGCTGCAGCAATCGATTGCCACCGGCACCGTCGATTTTGACATCATCGAGATGGGCGCACCTTTTGAGGGTGACGTGCTGGGGCGCGGCATGGCTTCCGAAATGCCCGATTGGGTCAAAGATCAGATCGACATGGATGACTATGTTGATTACCTCAAGGCGCCGGTGGGCACTTGGGACGGCAAGACCTATCGCGTCTCCATCGACGGCGACACCCATACGTTTGCGTATCGTAAGGACTACTACGAAAACGAGGAATTCGCGCAGGCTTGGGCCGATGCGGGCAACACCACGCCCTGGGCACAGCCGACCACTTGGGAAGAGGTCAACGCGCAGTCCAAATTCCTCGTGGGCAAGACCGATCCGCTGACCGGACTGGATGCCCACGGTTATCTTGATCCGCTCAAAGGTTGGGGCGGCTTTGGTTTCTATTTCCTCGAAAACCGCGCAGCCCCCTATGCCAAGCACCCGGATGATCCGGCGTGGCTGTTCGATCCCGACACGATGAAACCGCGTGTGAACAACCCAGCCTTTGTGCAGGCCATTCAGGATGTGATGGACCTGATCGCAGCCGATGCCTACCCCGCCGATCAGATCAACGCCGACCCCGGCACCACCGCCTTCCAGCAGTTCCTGGCGGGTACCGGCGGCATGCTGAACTGGTGGGGCGATGTGGGCTCCTCGGCACGCACATCTGATACTTCGGTGGTCGGTGATGTGGTCGGGTTCGACATCAACCCCGGCTCGGCGAAGGTGTGGAATTCGCAGACCGGTGCCTGGGAAGAAACGCCCAACGTATCGCCCAACAACGCCTACATCGGCTGGGGCATCTATGTCATGGCCACGGTGGACGGCGACGAGAAAAAGAAGAAGGCTGCCTGGTCAGCAGCGGCCCATCTGGGTGGCAAGGACCTGTCGCTCTGGGCCTCGGCCTATCCCTCCGGGTTCCAGCCCTATCGCAACTCTCACTTCCAATATGACGAGTGGGAAGAGGCGGGCTATGACCGTGCCTTCGTGGAGGATTACCTATCCTCGAACGCCGACAGCTACAACCACCCGAATGCGGCGATTGAACCCCGTATTCCGGGCATCTTCCAATACTATTCCGTTGCCGAAGATGAGTTGGCCAAGGGGTACGCCGGTCAATACGGTTCGGCTCAGGAAACCGCGGATGCCATTGCCGCGGCCTGGGAGAAGATCACCGACCAGATCGGCCGGGACAGCCAGATTGCGCTCTATAAGGCGTCGCTCGGGCTGTAACATCCTCAATCTAAATCAGGGCGCGGCATGGAAGTGTCGCGCCCTTTGCATTTTACGGTTTTCGCATTGAAATTTCAGGGTTAACAGCCTCCATCTGGCTCGCTACAGTCATGTGATGAGCACCGAAGGCGACCTCCTGCACACCGTCACAGCGGACACGATCACCGACACCCGCAGGCGCGTCGGCCGGGCGATGGTCTGGGGCGCAGGCATGCTCTTTTGCGTCATGACCGCGATGCAGTTCATGTATGACACCGACCGGTCCATTGTTGGTTTCAACACCTGGCGACCGGTGCTTTTTGCCTACCTGCTCTGGGCCACGGCGCTTTGTGCGGCCCAGGTGATCGTGAATGGCGAAAAGGGCAAGCGCACGCTTTTCGTACTGCCCGCTGCACTCTTTGTGATCAGCCTGGTCGTCTTCCCACTGCTCTTTGCGCTCTATGTGTCGTTCACTGACTGGAACCTCGCTTCCCTAAACGGGCCCCAGCCCAACGGCTGGGACAACATGCGCCAGATGTGGGGTGATGCCTTCTACTGGAACGCGCTGAAAAACATGGTGTATTACGTGCTCGCCGTCAGCGTGGAATATGTGATCGCCTTTGGCCTCGCCCTGCTGCTCAATGCGCAGATCCGGGCGCGCAAGTTCTTCCGCGTGGTGTTTCTGCTGCCGTTGATGCTCAGCCCTGTGGCCGTGAGCTGGATGGTCGGTAAGTCCATGTTGGAGGTGCGCTTTGGGCCAGTGTCACGGCTGGTGCGCGAGTTGGGGTTTGAGCCAAGCTTCTTTGGCACGCCCGAAATGGCGCGTTTCATGATCATGGCCATGGATGCCTGGACGTTCATCCCCTTCATGATGATCATGCTGCTGGCCGGGTTGCAGGCCCTGCCCCGCGAAGTGATCGAGGCCAGCAAGGTCGATGGCGCCACCGGCTGGCAGAGCTTTAAGGAAGTCATTTTCCCGCTGATGCTGCCCGTTTCCGTCACCGCCATCGTGATCCGGATCATCTTCAAACTGAAGCTGGCGGACATCATCATCAACGTCACCTCCGGCGGCCCGGGCGGGGCCACCGATAGTGTGACCAGCTTCATTTTCCGCGAATACCGCGACCGCTCCAACGTGGGCTACGGCACATTGCTGGCGATGGTCTATCTGGTGCTGATCGTCATCTTCATCACGGCCCTGCTGAAACTCGTCAGCCGCTGGATGGAGCGTCCGGCATGAGTGCCGTATTCAAAGACCACGAGGCCGACCGCAAGGTGCAGGTCAAATGGTGGACCAGCCGCATTGCTATCTATGCGGCACTCATAACCTGGGCGGTCATTTGCCTCTTTCCGATCTTCTGGACAATCACCACATCATTCAAACTGGCCCCCGACGTGATGCGCGGTAATATGATCCCCTGGTGGGATTTCACGCCGAAATGGAAGGGTTGGGAAAGCCTCGGCCTCTCCCCGCGCCTCATCGGCGAGGTCTCCACCGTGCGCGAGGAATTCCTCAAACGTTTCTGGAATTCCGCCATCGTCGCGGTCTCCGCGTCGATGCTCGCGGTGATCCTCGGATCGCTTGCCGCCTACGGGCTGTCGCGGTTCAATTACCGTTTCGGCTTCATGCGCAATTCCGATATCTCGTTCTTCTTTCTTAGCCAGATGATCCTGCCGCCTGTGGTCTTAGCTCTGCCGTTCCTCGTGCTTTACAAATCCCTCGATCTGCTCGACAGCCGGATCGGTCTGATCCTGCTCTACACACTCATGGTCCTACCCATCGTCATCTGGATCATGCGCGATCAGTTTCAGGGCATCCCCGTAGAGTTGGAAGAGGCGGCTTTGGTCGACGGGCTCGGTATCTGGGGGGCCTTTGTCCAGATCGTGCTGCCCATCGCCCTGCCCGGCATGGTCGCGGCTTTTATCCTGAGCCTCGTGCTCTGCTGGAACGAGTATTTCTTCGCCGCCCTGCTGACCTCCACGGACGCCAAAACCCTGCCCGTCATGGTCGCCTCTCAAACCGGCTCCCAAGGCATCAACTGGTGGTCCATGGCGGCGCTGTCCTCCGCGGCCATCCTGCCGCTGGTTGTCGTGGCCATCTTTCTCGAAAAATACATCATCAAGGGCATGGCCGCAGGCGCGGTCAAGTAAGTGCTGCTGCGATGTCCTTGGTCTGCTCATAAAGGCGCCGGAACAGGGCGAAGTTCTTTTCGTAGGCGGCACCAGTTCGCGCCTCGATGACCTCAGATACCGGGTTCCAGCCTGCGATATCTTCGCGCGTCACCGCGCCAATCGCCAGCGCCGCCATGAAGGCATCGCCGTAGCTCGCCCCGATGGTTTTGTCGCACACCACCTGATCAATCCCGGTGATGTCCGAGGTGGCCTGCAGCCAGAGCCGGTTTTTCGTGCCGCCCCCAACGGCCAACAAACGGGTCGGCTCCTGCCCCAGTTCGGCAAAGGTGTCCGTCACATGACGTGTGCCATAGGCGATCCCCTCAATCAGCGCCCGGTACATATCGCCGCGCGTATGCGTGAGGTTCAGGCCAAAAAGGGCGCCTTTCGCATCCATGTCATGGATTGGTGTTCGCTCGCCTGAGAAATAGGGCAGCAAAAGCAGCCCATTGGCGCCCGGCGGGGATGAAGCCGCCTCCTCGGCCAAAGCCGGAAAAGCCTCAGCGGCATCGAGATCGCGCGCCATGTGATCGCGGAACCAATGGGTCAGCGTGCCCGAGGTCGCCAGCCCGGCCATGGACGCGTGCTCGCCTGCAAAAAGCCAGGGCGCATACCAGATGCGCGGATCGCTGACCGGGTTGGCCGCGCGCAGGATGATGAAGATCGTGGAGCCATACATCATCATCATATCGCCAGGCTGATCCACCCCCACCGAAAACGCCTCGGCGGCTGCGTCGATGGTGCCTGCGGTCACCGGGGTGCCGACAGCCAATCCGGTCTCCTCCGCCGCGGCGGTGGTAATATGACCCGCGATTTCATCGGACCATAACAGCCGGGGCAGTTTATCCAGGGGCAGGATGTCATCCGCCAGATCATCCACCCAGCGTTGCGTCGCCACATCATAAAGCGGCGAGAAATTGGCGGCCGTATAGTGGTCGATCACCACCTCACCGGTCAGCCGCTGCACCAGAAAGCTGGTGGAGGTCAGGATATGCGCCGTTTTGGCATAGATCTTAGGCCGGTGCCGTTTGAGCCAAAGGATTTTTGGCCCCACCGATTGCGAGGTCAGCGCATTGCCGCAGCGCGCAATGATTGTCTCTGCGCCAATGCGGTCCGTCAGCTCCTGCACTTCCGCCGCCGCCCGACCATCCACGCCGTAGAGAACCCCGTTCATCAGCGGCCTACCGCTGCTGTCCACCGGCAACATGCAGGGGCCGACGGCGCTGCAGGCAACAGCCTTGATCTGCGCCGCCGCCACGCCGCTTTCCTTTAAAATCGCTCGGCAGACAAAGACGAAATCGCCCCACCAGTCTTCTTCGGGTTGGTGCTCCGCCCAACCTGCCTGAGGCACCAGCATCTTGTGACCCCGTGCGGCCTGTGCAACGACGCGCCCGTCGTGATCGACCAGAACCCCCTTGGTTTCATAGGTGCCGATGTCGATGCCCAATGTGTAGCTCATCAGGTTACCTCATCCCGGTTCAATGAAAAATCCGGGCCAATACGGGCAAGCGCCGTGGTCAGCAGGCTGGTCAGCCCCTCCAGGTCATTGAGGTCACACAGCTCGCGGGCGGAATGCGAATAGCGCATGGGAAAACCCAGATCGATGGCGGCCACGCCCTTGCCCACCAATTGCACATAGGACAGATCCGTCAGCACGCCCCCCTGCGCGCTGCGTTGCAGGGTCAGATCGGCGGCCTCTGCCGCTTCCTCGATCAGTCGAACCATCGCCGGATGCGGGATCACGCCATTGAGCGTGCCGCGCCCGTGAAAGGAATAGAGGCTCATCCCCGGCCCGCCGCCCAGGACCATGTCACCCCGCGCCGCCATATCGGGGGTGTCGCTTGCGAGCATCAGGTCGATCTGGATGGCGATATCGGGCTGCAATTGCTGCGCCAGAGGTTGCGCACCGCGCAGGTTGAATTCCTCCTGTACGGTAAACGCCAGGTGCACCGGTGGGCCATTTTTTCGGCGGCGCAGACTGCGCGCGACCTCCAGAAGCGCAGCGCAGCCTGCGCGATCATCGACGCTTGTGCCGCAGATCCTGTCTGATCCCATGGCCAGCGCGCGCGGCGCATAGACAACGGGGGTGCCGATCCGAATACCCGCCGCCTCGACGTCCGCTCGCGCGGTAAAACCGGCATCAACGAAGACTTCGGCATAGGGCAGAACCTTATATTTTTCATCCGGTGTCGTGGCGTGGTGGCTCTTGTTGGCAATGATGCCCGGCACATCGCGCCCCTCGCCGACGCAGATCAATAGCTCTTGCGCTGCGAGCGCGCGTTCCGGTACCCCGCCGAGGCGTTCCAACCGGATCAAGCCGTCGGCCTCGATCCGCCGCACGACGAACCCCAATTGGTCCATATGCGTAAACAGCATGACCGACGGGCCCGTCCCCTCGAATGTGGTCACCAGATTGCCCAGCACATCGGTTTCGCTGGCGATGCCGATGTCATCCAAGCTTGCGCGAATGGAACGGCGCACGCGGTCCTCGTGCCCGGAAAGACCCGGCACCTGCATCAAGGTCAGAAGATCCTGTCTGATGCGCTCTTTCATCCGCGCGCCGCCCGGACCCGCGCCATGAAATCCACCGCCCGGTCCGGATCGACCGCGTTCCAGGTATCTCCGTCGACCTTGAGCGAAGATCCCACGATACAGCCATCTGCGATGCGCAGAACATCCGCAACCGTATCGTGTTTGACACCGGTATTGGCCATCACCGGCGTGCCCGGCAGCGCCGCCTTGACGGCCTCCAGATCACCGAGCGTCGCAGCCTCGCCGGTGATCTGACCCGACACCAGCACCGCGTCGGGGATGGATGAGAAAACCGCTGAGCGGGCACGATCCGGCAAAGGACGTGCATCAAGCGAATGCGCAAACTCGGCGGACACGTTGAAGAGCATCGCCATGTCGGACCGCCCCAACCGGGCGCGGTAGCGCATGGCTTGCCCGGCATCCGGCGACCAGACCCCCATATCGGAGGCATAGGTGCCGGTAAAAATCTCCCGCACGAATGCAGCACCGGTCGCCGCGCCCACCGCCACGCTGGCCATCGGATCCCAGAGCATGTTGACGCCGAAAGGTACCGTGATGTCATCGCGCAGCTGACCGATGACATAGGCCATCATCGCCGTCGACGCGGCATCAACCTCGAATTCGTAAGGCCGATCATTTTCATTGCCAAACATCACCGCGTCGAACCCTGCGGCCTGCAGACTGCGCAGATCGGCCCGCGCGGCGGCCACCAGATCAACCGATGGGTCATAGAGCGGCGCCCCCGGCAAAGCCCCCAGATGCACCATCCCGATCACCGGCTTTTTCTGGGCAAATACCGCCCTGAACCGTGCTGTCATTCCCGCTCCCCTTTTCCTGTTTCAGCTTAGATTTTGTGACCTGTTCACGCAAAGGGAAACTGGGTTAGGGTGGCGCTAACAGAACGGGAGGCCGGCATGGCATTGAAAACGCGACATTGGGACCGGATTGGCAATGGCGGTTTGACATTTACCGAACTGGGCTTTGGCACGGCCCCGCTTGGCAACCTCTACAAGGCCATTTCCGATGAGGATGCACGGGCCACGCTGGATGCGGCCTGGGCGGGCGGTGTGCGCTATTTCGATACGGCACCGCTATACGGCCTGGGGCTGTCGGAGACACGTCTGAACCCGTTTCTGCGGGGCAAACCGCGCGATGAATACGTGCTCTCGACCAAGGTCGGTCGCCTGATCCAGCATTGCGCGCCCGAGCATCGCGCAGGCGTGGGGAAATGGTTCGAGGTGCCGCAGCGGCGCGAACACTATGACTATACCTATGACGGCGTCATGCGCTCGGTGGAGCATTCATTTTCGCGGCTGGGGGTGGACCGGATCGACATTCTTTATGTGCATGATCTATGCATCTTCAGCCACGGCTCGAAAGAAATCTCCGACATGCGGATCGAGGAATTCTTTGGTGGCCGAGGCTATGACGCGATGATCAGCCTGCGCGATCAGGGGATGATTCAGGCCATTGGTGGCGGCATCAATGAATGGGAGGTCTGCCAGACCCTTGCCGAACGCGGGGATTTCGATCTGTTCCTGCTCGCCGGGCGCTATACGCTGCTGGAGCAGGAGGCATTGAACAGTTTCCTGCCGCTCTGCGAAAAACGCGGCATCGGGATTGTCACCGGTGGGCCCTATAACTCCGGCATTCTGGCCACGGGTGCGAAACCGGGCGCCTACTACAACTATGATCCGGCGCCGCAGGCGATCATCGACCGGGTGAATGCCATCGAAGCGGTCTGCACAGATCACGGGGTGCGCATGGTGGATGCAGCCTTCCAGTTTCCGCTGCTGCACCCGGCCCATGTGGCGGTCATCCCCGGCGGTCAGGGGGTGTCGGAGATGCAGGGCAACCTCGCGGCGGCCCAGGCCGACATCCCATCGGCGCTTTGGGAGGACCTGAAAGCCAAAGGTCTGATGCGTGAGGATGCGCCGACGTGAAGATCGACGCGCACCAACACTACTGGCAGCCCGCGCGGGGCGATTACGACTGGATGCCGCAGGACAACGGCACCCTGAACCGGCCCTATTGGCCCGCAGATCTTGCACCCTCACTCGCACGTCATGACATTGACGGCACGGTGCTGGTACAAGCGGCTGCCACGGTGGAGGAGACCGAATACATGCTGGGCCTGGCCGACGCGACCCCGAGTGTCAAAG
Organism: uncultured Roseobacter sp.; assembly: GCF_947499265.1. Lineage (GTDB taxonomy): Bacteria > Pseudomonadota > Alphaproteobacteria > Rhodobacterales > Rhodobacteraceae > Roseobacter. The sequence continues at coordinate 509,631 of NZ_CANMNK010000003.1, forward strand.
GCGTCGTTGGCTGGATCGACTTTGATGATACCTATCACCTCGCGTCCCTGAAACGGTTGGCCAGACATCCAAAGTTTCTCGGCGTACGACCGATGATCCAGGACATTCCCGAAGTCGACTGGATGCTGCGTGATGAAATCCAATGGGCCTATCGGACAATCGTCGATCTGGACCTGACCTTCGACGCGTTGGGGTTCCCGCAACATATTGCTAATTTCCAGACGCTTCTGGCGCGCTATCCGTCGATGCGCGTGGTAGTCGATCACGTGATGAAACCGCAGATCCGCGAGGCAATGGCGGGCCGGGAAGCCTTCTCTGACTGGGCTGCGGGAATGACACGGCTCGCCGAAGATACGGATGCGTATTGCAAGCTCTCCGGCATGGTGACCGAAGCGGCAGATGGCTGGACCATCGAGGACCTGCGCCCCTTCGCAGAACATGTTATCGACGCTTTTGGACCGGCACGGGTGATGTGGGGGTCAGACTGGCCGGTCTGCAGGCTACAGGCGGAATATGATGTCTGGCATGACACGGCGCAGGCGCTGACGGCGCATCTCAGCGCGACGGAGCGGGCCGATATATTTGGGGGCAGCGCTGCGCGGTTTTACCGGCTGCGTTGAGCCGCCAGAAAATCTTCGACCTTTCGGGCGGTGATGTCTGCGCGCGCGTGCAAAGGCATGGAAATATGCAGCGCGGCCGCGGCCTGCGCAAAGGAAATCGCCCCGGCGACATCTGCACCCGACACGACGCGGGAGGCCAGGGCACCCACAAACATGTCCCCTGCCCCATGGGTGGATACCACCTCAACCGAATGCCCAGGGTAGAATTGCTGATCATAACGCACGCCATCCGCGCCCAGGGTCTCCAGCAAGGGCATACTCGGCGACGGATATGCTGCGGCCTCAACCCGGTTCACGATGATCAAATCGATCAGGCAGACAAAGGCATCTGGCAAGGCGCGCACAGGCGCTGCGTTCAACCAGACCTGCACGCCGAGCGCCTTGGCTTTTTGCGCAATCGCCGTGTTGACCGCCTGCGGGATTTCATTCTGCAGCACCACAAGCTGCGTGCCTTCCGGCACGACAATGGCATCCGCATCGATGTTCAGATTTGCCGCCGATACGATCACTGCGCCGTACTCGCCCTGATCGTCCACGATGGCCGCACTCATGCCGCTTGGTCCTGCGTCGCTTTGCAACTGGCGGTGATCGAGGCCTGCGTTTTTCAGCTCCGCGCGGATCATATCGCCAAAACTGTCAGCCCCCGCCCGACCGGCAAAACTGACCTCTGCACCCAATCGCGCGGCGGCAACCGCCTGATTGCCTCCCTTGCCACCAAACACATAGTCAACCGACCTGCCGGTTACCGTTTCATCCAGCACTGGCAGATGCGGCGCACGCAGCACGACATCAAGGTGCAATGCCCCGACGACGAAGAGGCTCACGCCAGCATCGCGTTTTGCACAATCCGCATAGCCGCCGGCGCATTCTGACGTGAAATCGCGTCCTGCAATTCTGCGTTTCCGACCAGACCCGCGGCAATGCCCCGCAGCTTCTGCACCACCTCGATATTGGTGCGCGCCTCTTCGACCGGATCAAGGCCGGAATGATCGGGGAAGGTGTCAAAATAGAGCGCGCCATCATAGCCGGACCGCGCAAGCTCCACCAAAAGTTCAATCGTTTGAATGGGATGTACGGCCCCCACCATCAGGCCATTGTCCCATTTGCCGTAGCCATCATTGAGGTGCACGCCCAATATGCGCGCATGCCGTGCCACCAGCGCTGCGGCAAATGCCGGCATTTCATCCGCGTAAAGCACATGGGCAAAATCAAGCGTCACACCGGTGTTGGACCGCCCGATGTCTTTGAGCGAGAGCAAGGTTGTTGCGGCATCCGGCATCAGGGCGAATGCGCGCGGCTCATTGGGTTTGTATTCCAGCGCAATGTCTATGCCGGGATTGTGGTCGGCCACTTCGGCCATCGCGGCCAGCGTATGGTCCCACGCCTGCGCGTAGTGCATCTGGAACGAGTAATCAAAACCGTCCTGCCCCATCCAAAGGGTCATCAGACGGCCCCCCATCTCGGCCAGAACATCAAGGCCGCGTTTGGTCTCATCGATCGCCGCCCGGCGCACCGCCGCATCGGGATGGGTAAACGCCCCCAGCTTGTACCCGGGATCGGTGTAGTAGCGCATGGCCATCCCGTTCAGCACCATACCGTTGTCGTCGAGGGCAATTTTCAGGTCCACCGGTCGGTCATTTACAAAGTGATCGGGATAATTGAGATCGGCCGCGTTCAGGCCAGCCGTGGCCGCCCGCGCCAGCAAGTCCGCCGTTGTGACCGTGTTTTTGCCTGGCCAATAGGCATCTGCACCGATTTTGAAGGCATTCAGGCGGGCGGCGAAACGGGGCGTATCATGTGCAGTCATGCGCCGAGACTACGCACAACACGCAGCGGGTGGCAATTTGCATTTCGCGCGCTGGTCCAGGGTCATAGGGGTGATGCAAATCAAGGCCCTGCGCTGACCTTTCCATATCCCTGCAAGGCGGTGGACAGCGCCGCACGCATCCTGTGCACAGCCTCTTCCTTGACGGGTCCAAAGCCACGCACATCCATGATCAGCCCAGCGATCCGCACCGCGTCTTCGTGGTTTTCGCGCGTCAGCCCGGTTTTCAATTGCGCCAGCACCTCTCGATATTCACCGATCAACGCCCGCTCCATTTTGCGCTCACTCGTCTTGCCAAAGAGATCCCAGCGCGTGCCCCGCAAGCCTTTCATTTTCGCCAATACTCTAAAGCCCCCGTGCACCCAGGGGCCAAAAGACCGTTTGCGCGGACGCCCCCGTGCGTCTTTACCGGCAGGGATCAGCGGGGGGGCCAGATGATGATAGACTTTGAAATCGCCCTCAAACCGTTGGTTTAAAACTTCGATGAAACCCGTTTCGCTGTGCAACCGGGCCACCTCATATTCATCCTTGTACGACATGGTTTTGAAAAGTCCCTTTGCCGCCGCTTGGGTCAACGCTCCCGGCGCGCCCAGCACTCGTGTTTCCGCCTGTTTTATGCCGTCAATCGCATCCAGATACCGTGCCGCCCAATCGTCGTTTTGATAGGCCGTCAAAAAGGCCGCGCGGCGCGCGATCAATTCCTCGATGGTTTCGGCGCTTTTCAAAGGCAGGTCGGCTGCTTTCTCCACTTCATCCGGTGCATGAACAGCGATCCGCCCCCAGATAAAAGCTTGCTTGTTCTGCTCCGGCTTGACCCCGTTCAGATCGAGCGCACGCATCAAAGCCGCCTCGCTCAAGGGTACCAGCCCTGCCTGCCAGGCCGCGCCCAGCATCATGACGTTGGCAAATACGCTGTCCCCCAACAGCGCCTCGGACAACGCATTTGCATCCAGCGCGGCCAGATCCGCATCCAGAACCTGCGCAATCTGCTGCAACCGCGTGGCGGCGTTCAAATCGGCATCGCGGTTCTGCACCAGATCACCGGTCGGCATGAGCGCCGTGTTGACGACCCCGCGCGTCTTACCAGCGCGATAGGTCATTGACGCTTTGGGCGAGGAACTGACCACCAGATCACATCCGATCAATGCATCGGCGGAACCGGGCTCGATCTTTGCCTGATGCACCCCCTCCGGTGTGTTCGACATGCGGATATAGCTGAGAACCGGGCCAAATTTCTGGGCAAACCCCATGAAATCAAGAACGGTTGTGCCCTTCCCTTCCAGATTGGCCGCCATCGCAATCACCTGCCCGACGGTCACCACACCGGTGCCCCCCACTCCGGTCACGAGAATGTCCCAGGGCGTTTGCAGCGTCGGCATCTCTGGCGCCGGAAGATCACGTTTCAGCTGATCAAATGCATCCCCAGCGGAGGCCCTGCCGCGTTTGCGCAGCGTGCCACCTTCGACCGTCACGAAACTGGGGCAGAACCCGTTGAGACAGGTGAAATCCTTATTGCAGGAATTGAGATTGATCTGCCGCTTGCGGCCAAATTCGGTCTCCAATGGCTCGACACTCAGGCAATTGCTTTCGACCGAACAATCACCGCAGCCTTCGCAGACCAGCGGATTGATGACGGCAAACCGTTTTGGGTCCTCCAGTTTTCCACGTTTCCGCAAGCGCCGTTTTTCGGTGGCGCAGGTCTGCTGGTAAATCAGAACGGTCGTGCCCGGTATCTCCCGCAATTCTCGTTGTACACGGTCCAGATCGCGGCGGTGTTCGATCCGCACACCTGCCGGAAAATCCGCGCGTCGGAAGGTTTCGGGGTAATCGGAAACAACCACGACCTTTCGCGCGCCTTCTGCAATCAGACTGGCCGCGATGCCCTGCACCGAAATGGGCCCGTCGACGCCCTGCCCACCGGTCATCGCCACCGCGTCGTTGAACAGGATCTTATAAGTAATATTAGTGCCCGCCGCGATGGCCTGGCGCACCGCGAGTGATCCGGAATGGTAATAGGTTCCCTCACCGAGGTTTTGGAAAATATGCTTGTTTCCGTTGAACTTGGACCGGGCGACCCAATTCACCCCCTCACCCCCCATCTGGATCAGCGACGTGGTTTTGCGGTTCATCCAACTGGCCATGAAATGGCAGCCGATGCCCGCCAATGCCTCGCTGCCTTCTGGCACTTTAGTGGAGGTATTATGCGGACAGCCCGAACAGAAATAAGGCGTGCGCGCGGCACCGGGGATGTCGATCAGCTTTGGCGTCGGGACCGCTTTTGCCGCCAATTGCGACAGTTTCAAACCGGGGGTGTTCTGATCAAGCCGCCTGGCGATGATCTCGGCCAGCATCACGGCACCCAATTCATGCGTCCAGGGCACAAGCCGCTCGCCTTTCTCGTCCCGTTTGCCCACCATGCGTTGCGGTTTCTGGCCCGGAAAGTCGTAAAAGTGCTCCTTGAGCTGACTTTCGATGATCCCGCGCTTTTCCTCGATCACCAGCAATTCCTGCTTGCCTTGTGCGAAGTCCAGCGCCCGTGTCGGTTCCAGCGGCCAGACCATGCCGACCTTGTAGATATCAAGCCCCAGATCTGCCGCCATCTCCTTGTCGATCCCCAACAATCGCAGCGCCTCCAGCACGTCGAGGTGCGATTTCCCGGTGGTCACAATACCAAACCGGGCATGTGCGTGGCCCCATTCGACGCGGTCGATGGGATTGGCGCGGGCAAAGGCCAAGGTTGCCGCTTTCTTGGCCTCCATGCGCTCTTCGATCTGGGGGCCCGGCAGATCGGGCCAGCGGTAATGCAGCCCTGTGTCCGGTATCGCGTGATCCGGCGTCAGGAAATCCCGATCCGCGGGCAATTCAAAGGACATGCCCGACTCGACGGTCTCAGAGATCGCCTTGAACCCGACCCACATGCCGGAATATCGCGACAGGGCATATCCCCATTCGGCGAAGGGCAGGAATTCAGCCACATTCGCCGGATTCACCGTCGGCATGAAGAAGTTCATGAAAGCGACGTCCGACTGATGCGGCATGGACGAGGAAACACAGCCGTGATCGTCGCCAGCCACCACCAGCACACCGCCATGTGGGGACGACCCATAAGCATTGCCATGTTTGAGCGCATCCGATGCCCGATCCACCCCCGGCCCCTTGCCGTACCAGAGCCCGAAGACGCCCAGACAGTCCTTGTCCGGATCGGTTTCCACCTGCTGCGTGCCGATCATCTGGGTCGCGCCAAACTCTTCGTTGATGGCAGGTAGAAAGGTGATCCCGGCCTCTGCAACGACATCCTTGTTGCGCGCAATCTCAAGATCAACACCGCCCACTGGCGACCCGCGGTAGCCCGACACATAGCCGCGGGTGTCCAGACCGCGCGCCCGGTCCCGCCGGGCCTGATCCAGCGCAATCCTGATGATTGCCTGCGTGCCGGTCAGGAAAACCCGGCCTTTGGTGCGTGTGTAGCGCTCCTCCAGCTCGTAATGCTCAAGAATGGTGGTCTGATCGGTCATCCGCAATCCGCTTCCTGTTTCAGGTGGCATTATTGCGCGCAATTCTAACGCGGCATGGTAGAAGCAACCTCTCAAAATTTGTCAAGTTATGCGGAATAGTGATAGTTATATTTCAGATATTAAACATAAAGTGAAACAAATGAAGCTACTGAACGCTCTTGAGACCCGCCTACTCACCCTGCTGCAACGCGACGCCTCCGGCAGCGTGGCAGAGCTTGCAAAAGCAACCAACAGCTCGCCCGCGACCTGTTGGCGGCGGTTGCGCAATCTGGAAGACCGGGGGATCTTAGGAGCAACGGTTCGACTGGTCGACCCAGCGGCTGTGGGCCGCGGTATGGACGTGTTCTGCCAGGTGCGCATGACGTCCCAAAGCACCAAATCCCGCCAGGATTTCCAGCGCGCCATGGCGCTTGAGCCCACAATTGTCGAGGTCTATTCGATCTCCGGCGATTGGGATTATCTGCTGCACCTGCTGGTGCGGGACATGGCGGATTTCGAAACCATCCTGATGAGCCGCGTGTTAGAGCATAAATGCGTCGCCAGCACATCGACGCTCTTCGCGCTGCGCCGGATCAAACACACCACGGAAGTGCCGGTTTAGGTGTCGTCGTCTCCCCAGCGACGGCCGAAACAGGCAGGCTTCAGACACCGAAAAAGGAGCGCACCAATGGCACGCTCCTTTTTATAGATTGTGAAATCGGTGGATTACTTCCAGCCCACTTCATTGAAAATCTTCTGCGCGGCAGGCACGTTTTTCGCGACCTTGGAGAGGTCGACCGCGTCAGGCTTGAACTCACCCAGTTTGGACACGCTTTCACTCAACGCCACGTCCGGCACAGCGGGGAATTCATCGTTACCCGCAGAGAAATACTGCTGCGCCTGATCGGAGGCGAGGTATTCCATGAATTTGATCGCATTTTCCAGGTTCGGTGCATTCGCTGCAACGCCACCCCCCGACAGGTTCATATGCGCGCCTTCCGCGTCCTGAGCCGGGAAAACCCACCCGATCTTGTCGACATCAGCGGTCACGCCAGAGACGTCTTTGCGCAGCGCCCGTGCGAAATAGTAGGTGTTGGAAATCGAGATATCACATTGACCGGAGACCAGACCGCGCAATTGATCGGTATCGCCACCTTCGGGTTCGCGCGCAAAATTATCGACCACACCCTGTGCCCAGGCCTTCGCCGCCTCTTCCCCGTGGTTTTCGATCACGGCGGCCAGCAGGGTCTGGCTGTAGACATTCGACGATGACCGGTGGCAGACCATGCCCTTGTACTTCGGATCCGCGAGCGAGACATAGTCAACCGGTGGCTCGGTCACATCCGCCTTGTCGTAAAAGACGATCCGGGCACGTTGTGAAAAGCCGAACCACTGATTATCGCTGTCCTGCAGATTGGCGGGGATGCGCTCTTCGAGCACGGCGCTCTCAATCGATTGCAAAACACCGGCATCTTTCGCCCGCTCCAGGCGGGAGGTGTCCACCGTCAGCAGCACATCGGCGGGTGAATTCGCGCCCTCAGCCTCCATGCGCGCAATCAGTTCGTCCGCCTTGCCTTCGATGCGGTTGATGGTGATGCCGGTCATTTCGGTGAAATCGGAATAAAGCCGTTCGTCGGTGTCATAATGGCGCGACGAATAGAGGTTCACCTCACCTTCGGCATATGCAACGGAGGCGGCGCCTCCGAGTGCCATTGCAGTAAGCGCGGTGAGTGAGATTGTGGATCTTGCCGACATTGAGAACTCCCATGGGTTAAACCTTATTAATTTACTCAATTACTGATTCCTTGGGGGAAATCAATATTGTTGATAAAAATACTTGGATAAATGGGTGCTTTCTGATTATTTTAATCAGATATTGCAATATCGGCAAAAGCAGCGTTCACAAACGCCAACTTTTGCGATCCGGTCAGGTGGTACCGATCTGGCGTTAAAAAATACACGCGCGCATGCTGCAGCGATGAATGCTACATGATGCGCGCGCGATATGTCCGGTTCTGTTAGATCAGCCAATCGGCGGATCAGAAAACGACAAAGTCCTTCTTGCCATAGCCCCGGCGGCGGGCGCAGACCTCGTAGCCCTCGCGGTCGCCGTCATCGTTGGTATTGCCCTCAAGGGTCTGAAACGAGGAGGCTTCCGCCTTGGTGACCAACCCGACATGTGTCCAATCCGTTGAGGTGCGGCGCACCAGAAAGAGCGAACCCGCTGGCACGGTGCTGGCGGTCGCATCCCGCTCGCGCAAGAACAATCCGGCACTCTTGGCCTGTGCTGCAAGCGAGTCGCAGGAGAAGGAGCCCTTGATCGGCATGGGGAGATTGAGCATTTCACAGGCCTGTTGCATGCAGAATGTCGTGAACCCGGCGCACCATGCCCAGGGCTTGCCCTCGTTCCCTTTCATATACATGCGCACCCAGGGCCCGCGATTGGCCCCGCCAACCTCCAGAGGATGTTCCTTCAAATGCGCCTTGGCGAAGGCGACAACCGTGTCAGAATAACTCATGTTCTTCTTGATCTTGGGGCTGAGCGTGCGGAGCATCGGGGCGACAAATTTGTTGTGGGTCGCTTCATCAACCACCCCGGTGACCGGCAGACGGCTTGCAGATTGGAAATCCTGAACCGCGTCCTTCGTCACGCCGCCGAAATCGGCGTCAATCGATACCTGATGGTTGTGCAGGCAAAGCCATTCCTGAACGCGCCGCGCCGCGGTGCCACGCTTGCCGGATGCAATATTGCCGGGAAAGGCGACTTCTTTCTCGATCCAATTGGCCAGTTGAGAAATGTCGTTGTCAAAAGTATACATCGTTGGACCTCATATTTTTGAATTGAATTGGATTTGGTTCTTGAATAGAGGTCAAAAATTGCGACCTCCTCACTCAACCGAACGTTCTTATGCTATGGCGACATCTCGAAAATTCCTGATTTTGCTCATTGGCGTGGGCGTGCTGGGCGCTGCGGTCTGGTGGATGCGTCCGGACCCTGTCACGGTCGAAGCGCTGATTTCGGAGGCTGCGTCGCGCCAGATTGACCGCCCCGTGGCCGTCAAGATTGAGATGCAGAACCAGTCCGACGATTGGGCTTTTGTCTGCGGCACGGTGACCGAAGCGGATGGGACGGTTTTGGAAATCGGTACCGGCGCTTCAGAGGCAGCGTATGAAAGCGATGCGTTCTGCGCGCTGGCGAAAATCAGTGACATGACTGAACTCTCCGAATTTGACTTTGGCTCGACGGACATGCCCGCGATGGACTGGCTGGAAAAATACAACCTCGACCCCGCAATCCTCTCTTCCGACACCCAATAATTGCGGTGTGATCACCTGGCCGGTCACGTCTGCGCGACCCGGGCACGGATGGGACGGCGCGCTAGAGCCCGACCGCGCCAACGGCTGCGTTGACCACAAGGCTGATCAGCCCGACACGAAACTGTTCGAGCTTCTGTTTCGCAAGGCCTTTTGCTTTCAACGCATTCAATTCAGCCAAGCCCTCGAGGCTTCGGATCAGCAGGTTGAATTCGCTTTTGGTCAGGTGACCCTGCGCCAGCGCCTTTGTCCATTTTGGCAGTTTTTCCCGCGTCATCTCGATAAACTCAGACGCGTCTTCTTTGGCCGGGTCTTTCCATTCCTGAAACAGGTTCTGCGCCAGTTCGCCAGCACCATCCTTTACCGAATTCGAAAAAGTATCCCACACATCGTCAAGATTAGGCATTATCAGCCCTCCACATTACCCGCTGCCTTGCGTCCCGTTTCAAGTTCGATGATCCGATCGAACTGGAGCGCCAGCACGGATGAAAATTCTTCAACAAAAAACTTACTCATCTTGCCACCCGGCGCCTTACGCCACTGATTGACAAAATCCGCCAGCGACCCGCCATCAGGATCCACAATGATGGCCCATTGCTTGGCCGCAGATTGCGCTGCCTCCTTGCCGCGGCCCTTGGCGAATTCATGAGCAGACGCCGCGTCAATTAAAAGCAGGTCAGCGGTCTGTTCGTGTTTTGAATAGCTTTCCGTGCCCTTGGCCACGAGCGCAAGGCTGCGCGCTTTCAGCGAAGTTGCTTGTTTGTAGGCCTCAGCGGAATAGGGATCTGCCAGTCGGTCGCACCCAATCAATAGTGCGAAAACCAGCCCAAACAGTGCAATCAAGCGAATTGGGACTCGCCTCAAATTCATCGCGTAAACCCCCTAAAATGTGTTCCGCCGAAATAAAAAATGGGCGGATATGATAAAAATACTGTCCCAGAAAAAAAGCTTGGGATGCTACCTAAAAGAGAACATGAAGCTGGACCTGTCAAGACTGGCGTTTTTTGTCAGTCACATGGCGTTGCTCTTTTGGCAAAGTCAGAAGGGGCAGGAAATAACCTCAAACATCTGATAAAGAACAATTTTCACAATACACTATCGTTCAAGTCGCGCCGATGCAGCGGGATTGAAATCGCACAGCGAAAAGCATGGGAACTGCAAAAACAAAACACCGCCACGGGGTGCGTGACGGTGTTTTTGTGCAGATCGAAAACTCAGACGGTACCGCCGAGGCTCCCCTCAAGCTCGACCATCTCCTGCCCCCCGGCCATCATGTCCTGCAACTCCTCAGGCGTGATGTCGCCACGCTCTGCCGTGCCCAGTGTTTGCCCACGATTGAGGACGGTGAAACGGTCCCCCACCGCCATCGCGTGGCGGACGTTATGCGTGATGAAGACGACCGCGATGCCCTGTTTGCGCACCTTGTCGATGGTCGCCAACACGTTCGCCGTTTGCCGCACCCCCAGCGCGCTGGTGGGCTCATCCAGGATCAGAACCTTGGCACCGAAATGCACGGCGCGGGCAATGGCCACGGTCTGGCGTTCGCCGCCAGAGAGGGTGCCCACCGCCTGATCCGGCCCGCGCAGGTTGATCCCCATCTTGCGCATCTCTTCCATGGTAACGCGGTTGGCGTAGTCGTGATCGAAAAAGTCGATGGGACCGATTTTCTTTACGGGTTCGTTGCCCATGAAGAAATTCCGGCTGACCGACATCAGCGGGATCATCGATAGGTGCTGGTGTACCGTCGCGATACCCGCTGCCATCGCATCCCGCGGATCGGCGAAATCAAGCGGCTTGCCTTCGAAGATGATCTCCCCGGCCGTGGGCTTATGCACCCCGGACATGGTCTTGATGAAGGTCGATTTGCCCGCGCCATTGTCGCCCAGCAAGCAATGGCATTCACCGGCGAAGACATCGACCGACACGCCCGCCAGGGCAATCACGCTGCCAAAGTGCTTTTCGATGTCCTTCATCTGGATGATTGGATCAGCCATCAGCGTTCTCCCGTTATGATGCGGCGAATGTAGGTGTTCAGGATCACCGCAAAGAGCAGGATGACACCTAGGAACACTCTGAACAGGCTCGACTCAACGCCCGCAAAAAACAGTCCCTGCTGGACGACGCCGAAGATCAGCGCGCCAAGCGCGGCCCCGATCACCGAGCCATAGCCCCCCGTCAGCAGCGCGCCACCGATGACCACGGCAATGATCGCCTCGAACTCCTTCAGCAGGCCACGATCCGCCCCGGCTGAGCCAAATTCCATCACCTGGCATACCGCGAAAACGGTCGCACAGAAGGCGGTGAACATGAACATGAGGACTTTTACCTTGTTGACCGGCACGCCGGAATTTCGGGCCGCTTCGGCGTCCCCCCCGGCAGCGAAAATCCAGTTGCCGAACCGTGTGCGCGTCAACAGAATGTGGCCAAAGATGATCAGAATGATTGCCCAGATAATCAGCATGGGGATGCCATCGACAACCGGCTGGCCGGCCCGGCTACCGCGTTCAAAGACGCCGATGATACCCATATCGCCGAGCCACTGGAAAACCGGTTGGCCAATTTTACCACCGAAGATCGGCGCCAGCCAATCGCCTTCGGCTGCGTCACGAATGCCACCGATGATGGTTTTGCGCTCAATGGTTTGTGGGATGTAGATGGTGAAGCCCCGCAGGATAAACAGGAAGGCCAGCGTCACGATGAAGCTGGGCAGGCCCGTACGCACCACGATCCAGCCGTTGAGCGCCCCAAGCGCACAGCAGATCACGAAAGTGATGATGATCGCGATCCACATCGGCCAGGCCAACACAACGCCGAACACGGCGATCATCATACCGGCGAAACCGATCATCGACCCGACGCTGAGATCGAACTCGCCGGAAATCATCAGCAGGCAGGCGCCGACAGCAATGATCATGAATTGCGCCGAAACAATCGACCAGTTCATCACGCCCTGGCTGTTAAACATCCCGCTGTCGAATGCAAAAAGTGCAAAGAGTGTGAAGACGGCAAAGGTTCCGACAATGCCACCCAGCTCCGGACGGATCAGGGCGCGGCGCAGCGGGGATATCTCCTTGATCCGCTCGTCTGTTTGCGTGGTCTCTGCCATAGCGTGTCCCTCAGCTTGCAGAATTGGAAAAAGGCGGCCCTCCGGACAGGAAGGCCGCCTGTGGTTTTGGGATCAGATCACCGGAATTCGCCGGCAAACTCTTCCACTTTGGCCAATGCGTCCTTGGTGACGAAACCCGGGCCGGAGTTGATGTTATTGCCGGGCAGCACGCCATAGCGATCCCAGTTCGCCAGGATGACAACCGGCATATAGGCCTGCAGGAAAGGCTGTTGGTCGATGCCCCAGTTGATGGTGCCGTCCTTGATGCCTTTGACGATTTCCTCGCCCAGATCGAAGGTGCCGAAATGGATGTCACCGGCCATGCCGTTTTCCTGCAGCGCGGCAATGGTCGGATCCGCAGAGACAGGACCAAGCGTCAGGATGCCGTCCACATCAGGATTTGCCGAGAGATAGGCCAGGACCTTGTTCTTGATCTCGGACGGGTCGGTGCCGCTGTCCATCATCGAACTGCCAAGATCAATGCCCAGGCCATCCGCATAACCCCGGCAGCGTTCGCCCACCGTGGGCTGCTGGATCGCGTGATTCACGCAGAGGAAATTGGTCACCCCCTCATCCTTGGCCCGCTGACCAGCAGCAAAGCCCGCGTCATATTCAGGCTGACCCACATACATCAGCGCACCGATTTCCCGGGCCTGTTCCGGTGTGCCGGTGTTCATGATGATCACGTCGATCCCCTGATCGACAGCGGCCGTGATCGGCCCTTTGAGCACATCGAAATCCGCCAGCGTCGTGATGATCCCATCCGGGCCAGATGCGGTGGCCTGCTCGATGATGCGTGCCATATCGGCAATGTCACCTGTCGGCGGGTTACGGTACTCGACCTCGGCGCCCACTTGCTCACCGGCCAGTGCGATGCCGTTCTTGATCGTGTTCCACCAGGTGTCGCTGTCCGGCGCGTGGCTGACCAGAATGTATTTCTCACCTTCTGCCGCGGCTGTCTGCGCGGTCATGAAGGGGGCCGCAACAATTGCTGTCGCCAACACCAGTTTCTTCATCAATGAAGTCATATTGTCCTCCCAAGGATCACCGTTCTCATGGCAAAAGAGCGACCTGCGCCGCCTCTCCGACTCAAGCTAAGCACACCCTCCGTTTTTTTGCAACCGGTTGCAAAAATACTCTTTGAATTTCATACTACCGCAAGCGTATGGCTGCGCGGCAGACGCAGAACGCCAAAGGGAACGGACAAGAGACGATGGCCATTACATTGAAAGAGGTTGCAGAACGCGCCGGGGTTTCCCGGTCCGCGGTGTCGCGCGCTTTCACCGATGGGGCGTCGGTCTCCGAGAAAATGCGCCGCAAGGTTGAGAAAGCCGCGCGTGAATTGGGGTACAGCCCGAATGCGCTCGCCTCCTCCCTGACCACCGGGCGCACCAAGCTGATCGGGCTTGTATCAAACAACTTTCACAACCCGATTTTCCTGCAGGTTTTCGACCTTTTCACCCGCGGACTGCAGGATCGGGGGTTGCGCCCCCTGCTGGTCAACCTGTCTGACGAGACCGATCCCGAAGCCTCCGTTCGGATGCTGCGGCAGTATTCCGTAGACGGTGCGGTCGTTGCCTCCTCCACCTTGCCGCCCGGCTTTGCGCGCGCCTTTCGGGACGCAGGTGTGCCGGTTGTGCACAGCTTCGGGCGCTCTTCGAGCACACCTCAGGTGCATGTTGTCGGCATCGACAACGTGGAATGCGGGCGCATGGCCGCCCGGACGTTGATTGCGCGGGGGTATCGCAGGCTGGCCTTTCTGGGTGGTCCGCAAAGCGCCACCTCGACCCAGGATCGGTACACCGGGTTTTTCGACGTGCTGAACGCGCACCCCGAGGTCGAAACAAGCCATTCCTTTGCGGATGCCTATTCGTTTGACGCCGGGCGGCGCGAAATGCTGCGCCTGCTGGAAACCACCCCTGCGGAAGCATATTTTTGCGGGGATGATGTGCTGTCGATTGGCGTTCTATCCGCGATTACCGAAAGCGGGCTGAAAGTGCCCGATGATATCGGCATCATCGGGTTGAACGACATGGAAATGGCGCGCTGGCAAAACATCGACCTGACCACGATCCACCAGCCCATAAGGCAAATCGTGACCTCCTCCATTGAACTGATGGTGGCGATGCTGGACGAGCCTGACCGCTACCCGGAGGCGCGCATCTTCCCCTGTTCCGTCATCGAACGAGGGACCCTGCGGCCCCTCCCCTGAACGACTTTACCTGAAAATCGGCGGGCGGGCATCCAGCCAGGCCCCGTCCTGCTTACCCGATGCCGCCACCGCATAAACCGCCGCCATCGACCGCAAACCATCCTCCGCACGTGGATAGAGATTTGCCGCTGGATCCATCGGGCGGCCTTCCTTCTGCGCCCGGATCGCTTCGGCCAGATCGCTGTAGATATTGGCAAAGGCGAGCGGCATGCCCTCGGCGTGCCCGACCGTCACGCGACTGGTGCGATCCGCTTCGGGGGAGAGGTTGCCCTCACCCCTCTCAATCACCTGCAATCGTCCGTTCAGCGGCATATGATACAGCTGGTTCGGATGCTCCTGCGCCCACCGCAAGCCGCCGGTCTCGCCAAACACCTGCAGCGTCAAACCATGCTGACGTCCCAGCGCGATGGACGAGGTCCAGAGCCGCCCCACGGCCCCGCCCTCCATGCGAAAATTGACCATTGCGTCATCTTCGAGCACGCGCACATCGATGCAGGACACCGTATCGGCGCTCAGCCGCGTCACCTCCTGACCACAGACAAACGATGCCATATGCATCGCGTGAATGCCGCAATCGGCAAATTGCGCCGACACACCCGCTTGCGCCGGATCATAGCGCCAGCGCACCCGCGGGTTGTCCGCATCTGCGGCATCCGCGTGATGGCCGTGGGCGAATTCAGCCTTGACCAGACGCACCTTGCCGATGTCGCCCCGCGCCACCATCGCCTTCATGTGACGCACCAGCGAATAGCCCGAATAGCCGTAGTTCACCGCACAGATATTTCCGGTCGCGGCGGCGATCTTCACGATCTCCTCGCCTTCCTCGACGGTCATGGTCATTGGCTTTTCGCAGAGCACATGAAAGCCGCTTTCCAGAAAAGATTTGGTGATCTCGAAATGCGTGGCATTGGGCGTGGCGACCGTCACCAGATCGACCCGATCTTCCCGCGCGCGTTCGCCTTCCAACATGTCCTGCCAGCTGCCATAGGCGCGATCCCCAAGCCCCATGCGACGGCCATAGTCGATGCCCGCGTCGGGCCGGTGATCCAATGCACCCGCAGCAAATTCAAAGGCCCCGTCCAGACCCGCACCCAGACGATGCGCCGGCCCGATCTGGCTGCCTTCACCGCCGCCGATCATACCCCATTTCAACTTTGCCATGGTTCGATTTCCTTATTTAAAACCAATGGTTTCAAGATATTCACGATTTGCGCGGGCATCCCCGATGGGATCGGGATCCAATGTCGGATCACAGTCCTGTTCCACCGTGCACCACCCTTCAAACCCGGCTTCCACCAGCACCTGCCGGACAGCGGGAAAATCAACATCGCCCTGCCCCAGATTGCAGAAGATGCCCTGCCCGCAGGCGTCATAGAACCCGGTGCGTTTGCGGATCACATCGGCTTTGACCGCTGGATCGATATCCTTGAAATGCATATAGGAAATACGGTCGATATGCCGCTTCATGAAGGCCACCGGATCGAAGCCAGCATAGGAATGATGACCGGTGTCAAAGCAGATCTTGAGGATGGTCTCGTCCACTTCCTCCAGCAACCGCTCCAGCTCCGGCTCGAAGTCCATAAAGCCCGCGGCGTGGGCATGGATGCCCACTATCAACCCGTAGTCTTCGGCCCCCATGCGCGCAATGGTTGCGATGCGGTCGCGGTAGGCCGACCACTCGGTCGCGTCCATTTGCTCCGCCTCCGCCACACGCCCGGCGGTGGGCGCGCGCCGGGGCGAAATGGAATCGATCAGGACCAGATGTTCAGCGCCATGGGCGGTCAATGCCTTGCAGGTCCGCACAGCACCATCGAGCACATCATCCCAAGCAGCCGGATCGTGGAACGGGCGGAAAACAACGCCGCCGATCAACTCAAGATCATGTTCGGACAGAGCGTCCGCCAGGACCGCCGGGTCCTCGGGCATGAACCCGACAGGCCCCAATTCAATGCCTTTGTAGCCTGCTGCCGCGCAGTCCTTAAGCACCGATTGCCACGTCGGATTGCGCGCATCATCCGCAAACTCAACCCCCCAGGAACAGGGCGCATTGCCAATTCTGATGTTCATGTACAAGCCTCTCCCATGCTCAGGTTGTTCACACGTCTTGCCATTTTTCAGACCGTGCCGAGCGCAATGCCGCGTCGATCACGACATTCACGTCATGACCATCCGCGAAACTCGGCCAGACGTTTTCACCGGTCTCGATCGCGTGCAGAAAATCGCGCGCCTCGATGATGATCTGGTCCTGATACCCCGTGCCATGTCCCGGTCCCTGGCAAAACGGCAGGTAGTCCGGATGCACGGGACCGGTCAGGATCTTGGTGAAACCGCGCTCCGCTTCCGGGCCCTCCATCCGGTAGAGCCAGATCGCGTTCTGGTCTTCCTGATCAAAGCGAATGGCACCCTTTGTACCTGATATTTCATAGGCATAGCCCATCTTGCGACCCGTCGCGATGCGGCTGAAATACATCTGCCCCATCGCGCCATTGGCAAAGCGGCACATCATTTGCGCATGATCATCGTTGGTGACCGTGCCGCCCGGGCGCGTGACATGCACGGTCTCGACCTCGGCCATCACCCGCGTGATCGGTCCCATCAGGGCCAGCGCCGCATTCACCATGTGCGGGGCCAGATCCCCCATCGTGCCGTTGGCTTGCCCGGTCGTGCGCCAGGTCGCGGGCGCGTGCGGATCCGCGTAAAAATCTTCTGTGTGCTCGCCCCGAAACCAGGTGATCTCGCCGATCTCACCCGCGGCAATCAACTGGCGGGCAAACTGGCTGGCGGGCGTGCGGATATAGTTGAACCCCACCATATTTGGCACACCCGCAGCCTGCGCCGCGGCGACCATCGCATGGCTATCTTCCAGCGATGCGCCAAGGGGTTTTTCACAGAACACCGGCTTGCCAAGCGCAAAAGCCGCCTCGGCAACCGCGCGGTGCGTTTCTTGGGGAGAGGCGATGACGATGGCCTCCACTTTCGGGTCATTGACCAGAATGCGCCACTCATCGGTTGCGCGTTCGAACCCGTAAGCGACCCGGTATTTCTCGGCGCTCTCACCGCTTGAGGCGCAGACCATTTCCAGCTTTGGCCGCAGGGTGGTGTTGAAAACCGCGCCAACCGCCGACATGGCGACCGCATGCGCCTTGCCCATGTAGCCACCGCCAAGGATACCAATTCCGATCTGTGGCATCGCAGGGTTCTCCCAATTTCGAAATTCAATTTGCAACCGGTTGCAAAATCAGTATCGTGGGAATCGACATCCCGCAAGTCGCATTCGGCAACGCACTGAATTTTCCTGAAGGGTTCATGGGACCATGACAGCCATATCCGACACCATCCGGCTCACCACGGCGCAGGCTATTATTCGCTGGCTTTCCAATCAGTTCATCGAGATTGACGGCACTGAAATGCGCGCCTGTGGCGGCGGTTTCGGCATTTTTGGCCATGGCAATGTCACCTGCCTTGGCGAAGCGCTGTACGGGGTGCAGGACGCCCTGCCGCTCTACCGGGGACAGAATGAACAGAGCATGGGATTTGCCGCTGCCGGCTATACCAAGCAATGGCTGCGTCAGCGTTTCATGTTCTGCACGGCGAGCGCCGGACCCGGGACATCAAACCTGCTGACAGCGGCGGCTCTGGCCCATGCCAACCGGCTGCCGATGCTGATGCTTTGCGGCGACACGTTTCTGACCCGCCTGCCCGATCCGGTGTTGCAGCAGATGGAAAACTTCGACGATCCGACGTTCGGTGTGAACGATGCATTCAAACCCGTGTCGCGCTATTGGGATCGGATCACCCATCCGGCGCAGGTGATCCAGTCGCTGCCCGCCGCACTGGCCACCCTGCTGGACCCTGGCGATTGCGGGCCCGCGTTTCTGGGTCTGCCGCAGGATGTACAAGGGTGGACCTATGACTATCCAACGGTGTTTTTCGAGAAGAAAATTCACCGCATTCGGCGCATTTCGCCGGATGCCGCTGAAGTTGCCGATGCGATTGCACTGCTAAGGGCTGCTGAGCGCCCAATGATCATCGCGGGCGGCGGTGTCCAATATGCCCGCGCAACCACGGAGCTCACCGGTTTTGCGGAGGCGCATCAGATCCCCGTTGTCGAAACCATTGCCGGACGGGCAAACCTGCTGAACGATCACCCCCTGAACATCGGCCCCATCGGTGTGACCGGCTCCGACAGCGCCAATGCCATTGCCGAGGCCGCAGATGTGATCCTGGCGGTGGGCACGCGGTTGCAGGATTTCACCACCGGCTCCTGGACCGCCTTTGCCAAGGACGCACGGATCATTTCCGTCAACGCCGCGCGCCACGACGCGGGCAAACACCGCTCCCTGCCGGTTGTGGGTGACGCCAAGATGGCGCTCACCGCGCTGGCGGGCGCGCTCGACTACCAAACCCCTGCGACATGGGTGGATTTCGCGCAGTCCGAGCGCAGCAAGTGGAACGCCTATGTCGCGGAGAACGTGGCTTACGGAAACCGCCCCAATTCTTACGCGCAGGCGATTGGGGTGGTGAATGCGCTTTGTGATCCGCGCGACCGGGTGGTCGCCGCCGCCGGGGGCCTGCCTGCGGAAGTCACCGCCAATTGGCGCACACTGAGGCTGGGCACGGTCGACGTAGAATTCGGATTTTCCTGCATGGGGTACGAGATCTCAGGCGCCTGGGGCGCGCGGATCGCGCAGGTCGAGCGGGAAGCAGACAAGGACACCATCGTCTTTATCGGCGATGGCTCCTACATGATGTTGAATTCCGATATCTATTCCTCGGTGCTGAGCCAGAAAAAGCTGATCATCCTAGTACTCGACAATGGCGGCTTTGCGGTGATCAACAAGCTGCAAAACAACACCGGGAACGAAAGCTTCAACAACCTGATCGCCGATTGTCCGACCATCCCCGAACCCTTTGGCGTTGATTTCGAAGCCCATGCCGCAGCACAGGGCGCGATCTCGGAGACGGTTTCAAACCCTGCTGAACTGGGCGAGGCGTTCATGCGCGCCAAAGCCAGCGACCGCACCCATGTGATCGTGATGAAGGTGGATGCCTATGAGGGCTGGACGACGGAAGGTCACACCTGGTGGGAAGTCGGCACGCCACATGTGAGCGCCAGCGCCAAGGTCACGGCGGCGCATGAAGACTGGGAAGCCAGCCGAGCCAAGCAGCGGAAGGGCGTCTGATGGCGCTGGAAGGCATCGCAGAGCGCAATTTTCTGGTGGTCGGGCGGGTCGGTATGGATCTGTGTCCCGATCCACCCGGCACATCAACGCCGGATGCAACGACAATGGTCGTCGGCATGGGCGGCAGCAGCGCCAATATCGCCGCGGGGCTGGTGAAGCTGGGGTGCAAGGCGGCATTGGTGACCTCAGTCTCCGATGATGCGGTGGGGTGGTATTGCGAGGGTCAGTTGGACCGCTACGGCGTCGAACGCACCTATGTGTCACGTATTCGCGGCGAGGAACGCACCTCGCTCGCGGTCTATGAAACGCGTGTCGAAGACCATCAAAGCGTCATCTACCGCAACAACGCCGCCGACTTTCAGATGACCGTCGCGGATGTCGAAGCCGTCGACTACAGCCAGTTCGGCGCGCTGATTACCGCAGGCACCGTCTTTGCTGCCGAGCCCTCGCGCAGTGCGGCCTTTCGCGCTTTCGACCTGGCGCGTGCCGCCGGCTTGCCGATCATCTTTGACGTGGATTACCGCCCCTATAGCTGGCCCTCGCCGGAGGTTGCCGAAGACGTTTTGTCCCGCGCAGGCGCGCTCTCGGATGTGATTGTCGGCAATGACGAGGAGTTCGGTTTCATGGCGGGTGATATCGGCAAGGGTCTCGCCAAGGCACGTGATCTCGCTCAAGGCGCGGCCTCGATTGTCGTCTATAAGATGGGTCATGAGGGCGCGATCACCTTTGCCGACGGCGCGGAATTCCGAACCGGGATTTACCCGGTAGAGGCCGTCAAACCCACCGGGGCCGGAGACAGTTTCATGGCCGGGTTCCTGGCCGGTCTGTCTGAAGGCCGCCCGATGAAAGAGGCGGTCCTGCGCGGCTCTGCCTGCGCCTCCATCGTCGTTGCCCGACCGGGCTGCGCCCCCGCGATGCCCGACACAAACGGGCTCGAGGATTTTCTGGCCGCGCATCCCGGCCCCACAGAGTGCTGAAAGGAAACGCCATGCATATTGCGCCCTATGACAACCAGAACAAACCGATTGTGGACACGGATCACGATCTGGTGCCGCTGAACTACTTCAACATCGTCAAGCTGAAGCAGGGCGAGGTCTTTGAATATGCCGTACCGGGGTATGAGACCTGCATTGTCCCGGCCACCGGCACCGTGGATGTGGATGTCGAGGGGGCGGCGTTTGCAAAACTGGGCAACCGCACGGTGGATGTCTGGGACGGCGAACCTGAAGGGGTCTATGTGCCGGTGGGCGCCAAAGTGCGCATCACCTGCCTGACGGAGGCGACCGAAACATTCATTGCGGGTGCGAAATACGACAAGGTGCTGGAGCCGTTCGACGTGCGCGCAGACGGGCTGGACAAGGTGCAATACGGCTCCGATGACACCAAGACCCACCGCAAGATCAAACATATCCTCGGCGCCAGCCACCATGACAAGGTGGGCCGCCTGTTGGTCAGCGAGCTTTACACCGTGGGGCAAGGCGGCTGGTCGGGCTTCCCGTCGCACAAACATGATACCGACCGCCTACCGGAAGAGACCCGCCACGACGAGACCTATAATTTCCGTTTCAAGCCCAATTACGGCTCCGGCGTGCAGATGCTGCAACGTGAAGAGAACAAGGCGGGTGATGCCTATCACATTGTCGATGGCTCCACGATCATGATCGACAAGGGCTATCACCCCTGCGCGGTCCTGCCGGGGTATGAGATGTATTACTTCACCATTCTGGGCGGTCTCTCGCAGCGCAGTCTGAAGCAGTATTTCCAACCCACCCATGCGGAACAGCTGCACACCATCCCCGGCATCATGGATATGGTGGCGAAGTTCAAATGACGCTGGCGACCCTGTCAGAGGTGCTGCAACCGGCCTTGAAAGAGGGCCATGCCGTTGCGGGGCTGGTCACGCTCGGCTGGGAGGACATGCGCGCCTATGTGGCCGCAGCCGAGGCCGAAGATGTGCCCGTGATCCTGCAGGCGGGGCCGTCGTGTCGCGAACACACGCCGCTGCCGGTCCTGGGCAAGATGTTCCGGCATCTGGCGGAAGCGGCACATGTGCCGGTCGTAGCACACCTCGATCACGGGTATACCGCTGAGGAGTGCAGGATCGCCATCGACAGCGGATTTACCTCTGTCATGTACGACGGATCGCGCGGTCCGTTGGCAAAAAACATTGCCGACACGGCAGCCATTGCCGATATGGCGCATGCCGCGGGTTTGTCCTGCGAGGGAGAGATCGGGTTTGTCGGCTATGCGGGCGGCGAGAACTCCGCAGGCACCGACCCCGATGAAGCCGCGCAGTTTGCACGTGAAACGGGCGTCGATGCCATGGCCATTTCTGTGGGCAATGTGCATCTGCAGCAAGACAAGTCAGGCGGCCTTGATCTGGCACGCATTCGGGCAATTGAGGCGGTCACCAACATCCCGCTGGTCATCCATGGCGGCTCCGGTGTGCCGATGGATCAGCGGCGCAGCCTCTCTCGCGGCTCGGCTGTCTGTAAATTCAACATCGGGACAGAATTGCGCATGGCCTTCGGGGCGGCCCTGCGCGCAGCCGTAGACAGTGACCCGGACCGGTTTGATCGCGTGAGCATCCTCAGGGATACGCATGATCCCATCGTCGCCGCCACCCGCAGCGTGCTGAAGGGGTTCAAGGGGGCATGACATGCTGAAAATTGGATTGTTGGGCTGTGGTCGGATCGGACAGGTGCACGCACGATCAATCAGCCGGATTGATGGCGCGGTGGTGACGGCGGTGGCGGACGCCTTTGCCGAGCCTGCACAGGCGCTGGCCAGCCGCACCGGGGCGCAGGTGCTGGCCCCCGATGCGCTGATTGACAGCGCGGATGTCGACGCGGTTGTCATCGGCACGCCGACCGATACGCATTTCGATCTGATCCATGCCGCAGCCCGCGCGGGCAAAGCCATCTTCTGCGAAAAGCCGGTGGACATGTCCGCAGATCGCATCCGCACCTGCCAGTCGGCGGTGGAAAGCGCGGGCGTGCCCTTCATGACCGCGTTCAACCGGCGGTTCGACCCGAGTTTTGCGAACCTTCAGGCGCGGATTGCCCAGGGCGAGATTGGCGCGGTCGAGATTGTGACGATCCTGTCCCGCGACCCCTCCCCGCCGCCAGTGAGCTACATCCAAAGCTCTGGCGGGATTTTCCGCGATATGATGATCCATGATCTGGACATGGCGCGCTTTCTTCTGGGCGAGGAGCCGGTCACCGTCTACGCGGTGGGCGCGGCGCTGGTGGATCCCGAAATCGGGGCAGCCGGAGATGTGGATACGGCGGCGGTCACCCTGACCACCGCGTCGGGCAAAATCTGCCAGATCTCCAATTCGCGCCGCGCAGCCTATGGCTATGACCAACGGATCGAAGTGCATGGTGCAAAGGGGATGTTGCGCGCCGAAAACATGCTGGAAACCTCGGTCGAAGTCGCCACCGAAACCGGATTTCGCAGAGCGCCCGCGCAGCATTTCTTTCTGGAGCGCTACGAGGCGGCCTATCACGCGGAGATGGCGCATTTCGTACAGAACGCGGGCTCAGGTGATGCCATGACCCCTGGCATCGTGGATGGTCTGCGCGCCCAGATGCTTGCAGATGCCGCCGCCCGGTCCCATGCGGAGAAGACCCCTGTCATCCTCGCGTGATCACGCAGCTGCTTGCGCGAAAATCCAACTGGCGAGGCTGTCTTGCAGCTTCGGATGCTGGCTGGGGTTTCGGGCAAGGTAATACCCTTCCCGCGCGGGAATGTGGGGCAGCGGCACTTCGATCAACCGGCCGTCTGCGAGGGCCTCCCGGGTCACCAGCGCATGAGTCAGCGCGACCCCTGCCCCGCTCAGCGCCATGTCGACCGCCAGCCCATGCGTGTCGACGTAGAAATGCGCCTCTAGCGGGACCAGCGTGGCACCGATCGCTGACCAGGTCGCGGAAATCCCGACCGGCTGGATCAGCGGCAGATGGGCCAGATGCTCCCAGATTGTGGCCGTGGTCAGATCTCGTGCCAACTGCGGTGCCGCAACAGCATGCAGATAGGTCGGCCCCAACAGGTCAGCGTTTTGCCCAACAACCTCCTGCGCACCGAACCGGATTTCGATATCGGAGTTCACGGCTGTAAAATCATCAGGCCAGACCGTCGTGACAATCTGCAATGCGATGTCCGGGTGCAGCTGGGCGAACGCCGACAGTTTCGGAGCCAAGAGGTATTGCGCGATGCTGGTGCTGGTCGCAATTGTCAGTTTCGGTTTGGAGACGACGGGCAAAAACCGCTCCGTTGCCTGGCCCAGCCGCGCCATGGCGGCAGCCACATCCGGCACCAGCAACCGCCCGGCATCGGTAAGTTGCAGCGCCCGATGCCGACGGACGAACAAGGGGCTGCCCAACCGTTCTTCCAAAGCGCGCACATGTTGGCTGATGGCGGATTGGGTGAAGCCCAATTCATCAGCCGCAAGGGTAAAGCTCAGATGGCGCGCGGCGGCTTCAAAGGCCCGAAACCACGTCAACGGGGGAAGGGATTTGGCCATAAGGGCTCCATCGAATTAGTAAATCTAATGTATTCATATCATTTTCTATCGTTTGTCACAGCCTGCACGCACCGATAAATTCCGGAGTAATGTGGAGTGGACGGAATGCGACCAGAAATTAGAAAAATCGTGACCTATCAGGAAGATGTGCTGATCGAAGGGTTCAAACCGGCAGCGCATCCCTGGTCCATGTGCGCGGCGGCAGCGGTCATCACCAACCCCTGGGCCGGGAAATTCGTCGAAGATCTCAAACCCGAGATACAGGCCTATGGGCCGGAACTGGGCGCCTTGCTGACCCAACGCATCACCGACATGGCGGGGGGCGGCAACCGCATCGAGGCTTTTGGCAAGGCGGCTGTTGTGGGCCTGGATGGTGAGATTGAACATGCCTCAGGCCTGATCCACACCCTGCGCTTCGGCAATCATTTCCGCGAGGCTGTCGGCGCAAAATCCTATCTGGCCTTCACGAACATCCGTGGCGGGGCCAATGCCTCGATCCAGATTCCGCTGATGGACAAGAACGACGCCGGGCGCCGGTCACATTACCTGACCATTCAATTTGCGATTGCGGATGCCCCGCGCGCTGATGAGGTCGTGGTCGCCTTGGGCGCGGCCCTGAATGGCCGTCCGCACCACCGCATCGGCGATCGGTATCAGGATCTGAAGGATTTGGGACATGATCTGGACAACCCGGCCGCGGTCTGACGGCGCCAGCAGCCTGGCCTATTGGACGCAAGGCGGCGGACCGGCGCTTATCCTGATCCACGGGGTCGGCCTGCGCGCCGAAGCCTGGGCCGCGATGATGCCCGCGCTGGCGGGGCATTTCACGGTCTACGCGCTGGATATGCCGGGGCATGGGTTTTCGCCGCGCGCAGGCGAAACCAGTCTGGAGGACTACACGGCGCGCGCAGGCGCATTTATTGACGCATTACAGGAACCCGTCTGCCTTGCCGGGCATTCCATGGGCGCGATGATTGCGCTGGCACTGGGTGCGGAAAACCCTCGGCAAATCTCTGGTATTGCTGCGATAAATGCCGTTTACAGGCGATCACCGGATGCAGCCCAGGCCGTTCAGGCGCGCACCAAAGCCTTGCAGCAGGCCGACGCCCCCGATCCAACCGCGACCCTGGAGCGATGGTTTGGAAACGCCCCGCAGAGCGATCAAAAACAGGCCGCTGAGGCGTGCCGCGCCTGGCTGAGCGACGCAGACCCTGCAGGCTATGCCGCTGCATATTCTGTTTTCGCGCATCACGATGGCCCCTGCGATGATGACCTGCGCAACTTGACCTGCCCGACGCTTTTCCTGACGGGTGGGCAGGATCCAAATTCCACGGCGCAGATGTCGGAAGAGATGGCCGCACGCTGCCCGCGGGGACGCTGCGTGGTGCTTGAAGATGCCGCGCATATGCTGCCGATGACGCACCCTGACGCCGCCGCGGATGCGATCCTGTCAACCTTCAACCCGGGAGCAGCATGAGCATGGTCACTGACGCCAAAGCCCTGCGATCCGCGTTCAGCCGCTTTGTCACCGGTGTCACGGTTGTGACGACGCGGGGGGTCGATGGCGCGCCCGTTGGGTTCACGGCCAATTCCTTCACCTCCGTCTCGCTTGACCCACCGCTCGTTCTGGTCTGCCCGGGCAATCACCTGTCCACATTCGAGGTCTTTCGAAACGCCAGCCGGTTCGGGATCAGTGTTCTTGCCGAAGGGCAGCAGCATGTCTCAAACCTCTTTGCATCCCGACGGGAGGACCGGTTCAGCACTTGTGACTGGCAGCCTCATGCAACGGGCGTTCCCCTGATCTCAGGCCGGGCGGCCGGGTTTGTCTGTGACAGGTTTCACGCCCTTGATGCGGGCGATCATGCGGTGCTGATCGGGCAGGTGATTGATTTCGATGATGCCTGCCTGCCAGGACTGGGCTACGGACCAAACGGCTATTTCGAACAGACCCAGGAGCGCGAGGCCCAAGCCCCGCCGGTGCAATCCACCCGCGCCAGCGTGTTGCTGGACGACGGTCGGCACCTCTATTTGACAGCAGATCAGGATCTGCCCACCGCATCCGTGCCCGCTGGTACCAGCCCTCTGCGGGCGCTCACCGCCAGGCTGGAAGCCGCGAAGATCAGGTTCAATCTCAACGTTGTCTACGCCATCTACGACGAAGGCCCGCATGCCCGACGCATCGTTTTTCGCGGCCAGACCAAAGGCCCACAACCCGGCCTGAGCAAGATCCCGACCCAAAACCTGCCCGAGCTCAGCATCCGGGACGAGGCCCTGAAGGCGTTGCTGACACGGTTCGCGCAGGAGCACAGCACCCAGAATTTCGGGTTTTACATCGGCGACGCGTATGACGGCGACGTGTTGCCCGCCAGCGAGAGGTAGCAGTATGGAATTTTCTCTCTTCGCACATATGGAACGGCTGACGGCGGATCAGTCCCATGAGGTGCTTTATTCCGATTTCATCGCGCTTTGCAAAATGGCGGATGACGGCGGGATGCGGGCGATCTGGACGGGCGAGCATCATGGGATGGAATTCACCATTGCCCCCAACCCCTTCACCACGCTTGTCGACCTTGCGCATCACACCAAAAATGTCCGGCTGGGCACGGGCACGGTGATTGTGCCGTTTTGGCATCCGATCCGGTTGGCCGGGGAGGCTGCGATGACCGATCTGATCACGGGGGGCCGGTTGGAGATTGGCGCGGCACGCGGGGCCTACTCCTATGAATACGAACGGGTGATGCCCGGGCTGGATGCCTGGGATGCCGGTCAACGCATGCGCGAGACACTGCCGCTTGTGCGCCAGCTCTGGGCCGGGGATTGCACGCATGACGGCACATTTTACAGCTTTCCCAGCACCACCTCGGCCCCCAAACCCGTCCAGCGGGATGGGCCACCGATCTGGGTCGCCGCCCGAGACCCCAACAGCCATGAATTTGCCGTGCAAAACGGGTTCAACGTGCAGGTCACGCCGCTTTGGCAGGGTGAGGCCGAAATTGAAAACCTGATGAGCACTTTTGAGGGTGCTTGCGCCGCCTATGCCGGACCACGCCCCAAGATCATGCTACTGCACCACACCTATGTCGCCTCGGATGCAGCGGACGCGGATTTGGCCGCACGAGAGCTCAGCCGATTTTACAATTACTTCGGCGCATGGTTTCAGAACAAACGCCCGGTGGAGCAAGGTTTGATGGAAGAATTGAGCGCGGCGGATATGGCCGCAAACAGAATGATGGCCGCTGAGAACATGCGGCGCGATTTGACAATCGGCACCGCCGGGGATGTGATTGACCGCATCAAACGCTACGAGGATCTGGGCTATGATGAGTTTTCGTTCTGGATCGACAGCGGCATGAGTGCGGAGCGCAAACGCGCCTCGCTCGCCCGGTTCATCGACGACGTCATGCCAGCATTTACCTGAAGGACGGAAGCCACCATGAGCGATATGCCGCATTATCAGCTTTTCATCGCCGGGGACTGGCAAGCCGGATCGGGCGGGCAGGTTTTGGAGACGATCAACCCGGCCACTGGCAAGGCCTGGGCCACCTTCGATTGCGCAGCACCGGCGGATGTGGATCAGGCCATCCGTGCCGCAAAAGCCGTGTTGGACGTGCCCGAATGGCGGGAGATGACGCAAACCGCGCGCGGTAAACTGCTCTACCGCCTTGCTGATCTGATCGCGGAAAACGCCGAACACCTGGGGCGGATCGAGACCACAGACAGCGGCAAGCTGGCGACCGAGACGATGGCGCAAACCGGCTATGTATCTGATTATTATCGCTATTACGCCGGTCTTGCGGATAAGATCGAAGGGGCAGTGCTGCCCATCGACAAGTCGGACATGCATGCCTACACGCAAGTGCTGCCCATTGGCGTCGTAGCCGCGATCGTACCCTGGAATGCGCAGATGTTCCTGACTGCCACCAAACTTGCCCCGGCACTGGCGGCGGGGTGTTCTGTGGTGATCAAAGCCTCGGAAGTGGCCCCTGCCCCGATGTTCGCGTTTGCCCGGCTGATCGCCGAAGCCGGATTTCCCGCGGGCGTAGTCTCGGTCATCACAGGGGATGCAGAGAATTGCGCCATTCCGCTGACGCGCCACAAGGATGTGGACCGGATTGCCTTTACCGGCGGACCCGAAACCGCCCGTCATGTCGTGCGCAATTCGGCTGAGAACTTCGCCGTGACGACGCTGGAACTGGGTGGCAAATCTCCGATCATCGTGTTTGATGATGCGGATATCGATTCAGCCGCCAATGGGTTGATCGCGGGGAATTTCGGCGCCTCGGGTCAATCCTGCGTTGCGGGGTCGCGCGGGCTTGTGCACCGACCTGTTTATGAGGCCCTGACAGCGGCGATTGCAGAAAAGTGCAAGGATCTGGTGGTGGGCGATCCGCATGATACAGCGACGCACCTGGGGCCCCTGTGCACAGTGGCACAGATCACCCGGATCAAAGAGACGCTTGCGAGAGCAAAACAGCAAGGTGCCCGGGTGGTCTTCGGCGGTGCCACCGCCGATGCCGGGAGCGATCACTATTTTCAGCCCACGCTTGTCTTGTGCAATACGCCGGAGGTGGCGACGCTGAAGGTGGAGATGTTTGGCCCGGTGATGTCCCTGCTGGTCTTTGACACCGAAGAGGAAGCGATAGCTTTGGCTAACGACAGTGACTTTGGGCTGGGGTCGGGAGTTTTCACGCAAAACGTGGCGCGCGCGCATCGCGTGTCAAAACGCATCCGGTCCGGGATCACCTGGGTGAACACCTATCGCGCCATTTCGCCCATCGCGCCCTTTGGCGGCTTCAACCAGTCCGGATACGGCAGAGAGGCCGGGAAAGAAGCGATACTGGACTACACGCGCACCAAAACGACCTGGATCAACATTTCCGATGCGCCCATGGCGAACCCCTTTGTGATGCGCTGACCCTTTACCGTAAAAGGTATGGCGCGCGGGGCCGCTCAAAGGTTCAGACCCGCGCGCCATGGTCCGTGTTTAAATCGCACCGCCCTCAACGACCTGCTCGGGATGGGCCTCGCACCAATCGGCAAGGATCTCGGCAAGCTCCGGCACCCCCGCCAGATCGGGCGCGCGTCTTGGCACCGGAACGCCCGCCTCCAGGGCTAACAGCAGACATCCGGCATGATCACGCGTCTCCGCACCTGGCGCATTTTCCGACCCGTGCAGGATGGTTGACAGCAGGCTGCCGCCATAGCCGTTCTGATGCATCAGGTCAGGCCCCAGGCTCAGCAGATAGGCCATCACATCGGGCAGACCCTCCCAACCGGCCACTTGCACCGGTGTCAGCCCTTCCGTGTCCGGCACGTCGAATTCGACCCCCAATGCGACCAGCCGCCGGATGTGATCAAGCTTTCCCGGCAGATGCAGGATGGTGCGGATGATCGTGCGATAGGCTTTCGGCAGCGCCTCCGGATCGACCTGCGCATCGCCGGTATCTTCCCCATCCGCAGCCCTCGCCAGAAGCCGCTCCGCGTCGGTCAGGTCAGGGGTATGCCCGCGCGCCTCAATGGCCTTCGCAAGGGTCGTGTTGCCGAACACACGCGCG
Source organism: uncultured Roseobacter sp. (assembly GCF_947499265.1). Taxonomy (GTDB): domain Bacteria; phylum Pseudomonadota; class Alphaproteobacteria; order Rhodobacterales; family Rhodobacteraceae; genus Roseobacter. The sequence continues at coordinate 539,463 of NZ_CANMNK010000003.1, forward strand.
TAGCCATAGGCCGTATTCCCTTCAAAAACACGGGTTGGATCGGCGCCCGCGTCCAGCAGAATGTTGATCATCCGCGCATCGGACATCCGCCGCGCCGCCTGATGCAGGGCAGGCACAACCCAGGGCGCTTCTCCACCGACATGGGTCCCGTCAAAGTCATCCGCCCGCGCCCCGGCGGCCAGCAGCATTTCAACCGCTTTGTGATCGTTGAAATCCATCGCCCGCAACAGCGCATTGGTGCCTTTCGGGTCGGCGCCGTGCTCCAGCAGCATCTTCAGCGCTTCAGGGTGACCCAGTTCTGTTGCGTGATAGAGCGATTCACCGTCGTTGGGGTTCGCACCCTGCTCCAGCAGCCATTTCGCAAGCGGCATGTTGTTGGCGTGACCGATGGCACCATAAAGCGCTGACAGCGGGTGGTCATTGTCCGGCGCCACAGGGATGGAGGCGTTGACATCCGCGCCCAAGGCCACAAGCCGGTCGGCGATGGCGAGCATATCGTCCTCTGAGCTGGCGGTCATATGGATGGCTTTGGAGAAGGCCAAATGACAGATCGGCGCGCGCCCGTTGAGGACACGTGTCGCGGCCTCCGGGTCAGCATCCAGCGCGCGAAACACGGCGTCCTTTCGGTAAAACGCGATTTCCAGTGCAAGATCCCCCGCTGCCGGATCCGGGTCCTGCCCCAATATCCGCGCCGCCACATGCGCCTGACCGTTGAAAACTGCGATCCTGAGCCGTTGTCGCCACGCCGCCAGATCCAGGCCATCCACTTCCACGGCGGCCTTTAGAGCTGGCCAGCTGACAAAGGAATTTTCCCGCGCGATCACATGCAGGTAGTCTGCATGCTTCAGCGAGGTATCTTCGGATCGGGGCGGATGGTTGGCGATGCGTTGCCGGGCATGGATATCGCCCGCTTCATGCGCTTTGCGCAAGGTCTTGGCATCGCGGCGCAGTTGATCAAGAGACTTCATTTGGTTTCCTCCAATGCGTGCCCGCCGGTTCGCTGATCCGGGCAAGAGAAATACCAAAAGAGGTTTTCATCGACTGTGTGAGGGGCGCTGATGACTGCTTTCCGCGAACCTGGATGCCGCCCCTTGCGGCGAGGCTAGATTAGCGGTTTTCAACCAGCTTGGCCATAGGGCGGCGCTGAGGCACCGCACCTGTCATTCATAATACGCCTTGGCCTGAGGATGCTCTTTGAGTTGTAGCGGTCGGTAGGGTTTCATCTCCCCCAGATGCGACACCTGCTCTGCCTTCAAACGCTCTGCCACCGAGGGATGCAGCGGAAAGATCCCATCCACGACCCGGGGCTGTGCGACCCATTTCTTTTTGAAAGGTCCGATCTCGATCATATAGGTTTCCTCATGCTGCATACCCAGCGGATCAGGCGTGACAAAAAGCTTATCTTCATTGATCTGCACATCCGGCACACAGTCTTTCAACTCCTCCAGCATCCAGTGCAGCGCGATGTCGCTCAGGCGCGATTCCGGCTCCGGATAGCTGCCGCCAACATCGCTGTGACATCCCGGGAACCAGACCTGCTTCAACCACGCGGGTTTGCGACCGGCGGTCTTTTGCGCCTCCGCACGCATGGCCCATTTCACCCGCGGGAAATCCCGGCGATGCTCATCAATCGCCAAGGCATGGCGGGCATGCTGCACATCGGAATCGAGCCATTTGTCGTAGTTTTTGCGGTTCCAGACCGCGTGGTGCCCGTATTTCCAGATCGAGGGCCAATCGCGGATGTTTGTCACTTTCAGCGGATTGTCCTCATCGGGCGAGAAATACTTGAACTGGGACCAACGCAGTTTGGCATATTGAAACAGGATCACGCCCAAAACGATCGCCAGCAGGCTACACCACGCCCAATGAACCGACGTCAATATCATCAAGACCAGCGACACCGCCAAAGCGGCAATAGCCGCCAGAGCCACAAATAGCACCACGCCGTTCCCTAGGGCGGCCACGGTATCAAAAACCCCTATGAAATGAGGCTGCACATTGCCTTGGACGTCGTGCTCGGCATCCGGCACGAAACTGCTGTATTTGCGACGAAACCTGCGCCCCAGTTCCTCGCGGCGGGTGTAGTAAGGCTCCTGCCCGCGCGCATATCCGTTACCGTGATTGTAGACATAGTTCACCGCATCACTGGCGATCTTGCGCAACCTTGGCCCATGGCGCGGGACCGGCGATCCATCAGGCATTTGCGTCGGGATACCGCAGAGGTTCATCACATTGGCGACCGCCCGTACCGTATAGGCCCCCCGCGAAAAGCCAAAGAGCAGCACCTTATCGCCCGGTTCGTAATAGGAGATGATCTTCTCATAGCAATCGATCACGTTTTCATCGATGCCGGTCCCGATGGCAGCGGATATGACATTCCGCATCCGTTCGACAGTGAACCGCCCGACCTCGCCCGCACCAAGCCCGGGATCGTAGTAACAGACCTGCTCAAACGGGCTGATCGCGGAGGACGGCCCCGGGCGCATGGCGCGGTACATCTTATAAATATTGGACAGGCGCTGATCCGGGCGAAGCCCCCCCACCTGCCCCGTACCATCTGAGAAAATAAGGATATTTTTTGGCATCATGGTCTCAAAGCGGATTAAATAGGGTGACTATTCACGCAGAGCGTGTCGGGGTCAAACGAACAATTTTTTACGAACGGCCCGCAGCCGGCACCATAGGTGCTTTCGTGCATATCTACGGCTTCACTGGGCATTCAGGGATTTGTCCTGCGGGCGCGAACTGAAGCCCTGTCTTTCATCACTTGAGGGCAGCAAGGATAACGGCGAACCATGCCCGGCTTGCAAGGTTTGCATGCAGCCCATGTCGCAATCACGAAGATTGTAGGAAGTTCCTGTTTCAGCGCAGATGGGCTTTCAGAGTTTGGTAACGCGTCAGTGATAGCCCGGCGGAGATCAAATCCGCACCGAAGGGTCGCCAAGTCCGCAGAAAATACCCCGAACTTCGCCCGGTATTTCTGACCAGTTTTAAGGAATATCACCATGAAAAAGACGTTCGATGGCATGAAACTGGGGGTGAAGCTACCTGTCATAATGACCATGCTGGTCGCCATTACGATCCTGGTGATGGCAATCGCAAACGCATCCGTGACCCGGAACATCCTGTCAAAAAATGCCGTTGAAACGCTCGAAAGCATCGCCCTGATCAAGGCCAGTCGTGTTAATACGCTGATGCAGAATATCGATCGCGACATCCGGCTGCGCGCGGGCATGCCGGCCACCAGCCAAGCGCTGATTGCCCTCGCGGACGGATACGATTCACTGGAGAACGCGCAAGATACCCTCCAACGGGTTTACATCACGGAAAATGAACACGCGCCGGAGCAAAAGGACCAATTGGTCAAGGCGGACACGGGTTCCAGTTATGGTTTCATCCACGCAATCTACCATCCGACATTCGATCAGTTGCAAAATGAGATGGAGTACTACGACATCTCTCTCTTCGATACCGAAGGCAATCTTGTCTACAGCGTGTTCAAAGAGAGTGACTTCGCCACAAATATGCTGACGGGTGAGTGGCGCGATTCCGGGCTTGCGCAAGCCTATCGTGGGGCAATGGAGATCGGTCCCACAGATCCATCTGTATTCGTGGATTTCTCCCCATATGGTCCGAGCAATGACACGCCCGCCGCTTTCATTGCGCGGCCCGTCTTCAATGAGCAGGGTACTTTGCTGGGCGTTTTGGCGTATCAAATGCCGATCGGTCAACTCAACGCAACCGCCGGTGCGCTGGAGGGCCTGGGATCAACCACGGACGGTTTCATCGTGGGCGACGATGGTCTCATGCGGACGGATTCCATACAATCCGAAGTTGTTGACATCCTGGTCACATCTGTCGAGCACGAAGCGATCACCGATGGTCTGGAAGGCGGTTCCGGCCTGTTCCAATCCGTGGGGCACACGGGCGGTCAGGTGATGGGATACTATGCCCCGATTGAGTTCAACGGCACCCGTTGGGTTTCGGTCGTGCAGCAAGACACGGCTGAGCTTTTCTCGGACATGAATTGGTTCCTGAAGCTGGCAGCCCTTATGGCCGCGGTGATATTCTTGGTTGTTTTGGTCATCTCCATCTTCTTTTCCCGCAGCATCTCAAAGCCGGTTCAAAAGCTGACCGCCTGCGTGAACGAGGTCGCCAATGGCAATCTCTCGACAAATGTGCCGGAAACGGATCGCGGCGATGAAATTGGCGAATTGGCGCGCGCAACAGAAGTCTTCCGCCAGAACGCCCTTCAAATGGAAGAAATGAATGAGCAACAGCAAGCCGCAAACGAAAAGATGGCTGAGTTGAGTGCTGAGCGCGAAAAAGCCGCCGAGCGCGAGATCGAGCTGGCCCGCGAAAAAGAAGAAGCGGATCGTGCTGCTGCTGCGGAGCGCGATGAGATGATGCGCAGTCTCGGCAGTTCCTTCGGCCAGGTGGTCGATGACGCGCTTGCGGGCAGGTTTTCTAGCCGTGTCGCTTCCGATTTCAACGACGAAACCCTGATCGAATTGGCAAAAAACATCAATCTGCTCATGGAATCCGTTGATAATGGGCTTGCCCAAACCGGCGCGCTCCTGGGCCGGGTTGCGACGGGCAATCTGACCGAACGGATGGAAGGAGAGTTCCATGGCGCCTTTGCTGACCTGCAGCGCAATGTGAATGAAATGATCGACTCGCTGACCTCTCTTGTCGGCGAGATTTCCGAAAGCGGCGTGACACTGACGAGCTCATCCACCGAGCTGCAACAGACAGCAGACGCCTTGTCACATCAGGCCGAGCAAAATGCCGCTTCGATTGAAGAGACCTCCGCCGCACTGGAGGAGCTGTCTGCGAGCATCAAACAGGTCAACGGCAATATCGCAGATGTCAGCACCAATGCAAAGGAAGCGAGAAATACCGCTTCCTCAAGCGAGCGCATTGCGGCGGAGGCCGCCACATCCATGGACCGCATCGCAGAAGGTTCCAAAGAGATCGCACGCGTGATCAGCGTGATCAATGACATCGCATTTCAGATCAATTTGCTGGCGCTCAACGCCGGGGTCGAGGCTGCGCGCGCCGGCGAAGCAGGCCGTGGATTCTCGGTCGTGGCCTCTGAAGTACGCCAACTCGCGCAGAGATCCAGCGATGCCGCGAAGGAGATCGCGGATGTGATAACACAAAGTGATGCCGCCGTTGCCGAAGGCGTGGTCAATGTCGCCAGCGCAAAAGACTCGCTGGAGGATATCGCGAAAACAGTGATCAATATTTCCGAGAGCGTCGACGTTGTGAAGACGGCTATTTCGGAGCAAGCAGCTGGCATCAATGAAATAAACTCCGCAGTAACACAAATCGATGGTAATACGCAGAAACAGGCGGCCGCTTTTGAAGAGGTCACCGCGTCAAGCCATGTGCTTGCAAAAGAAGCGCAGGAACTTCGCGCGGCGACAACACGGTTTCAGGTAGCGGGTGTTAAAAACATTGTGGCGATGCGGGAAGAGCCGAAAATAGCGGTTCCCGAGAAATCAAAGCCCCAGGTTCAAAAAGCGGTTGGCGCCGAAGATTTTGATGGTTGGGACGAGTTTTGATCCGCTGCTTTTTCCAAAATAGGTCTGGTTGTGACCTCATCCGCTTATCGCCAAATATCAATGCACCGATTGTAAGAGATACCTTCGCAGAAGCGTCTGGCTTGGTCTAAAGATGCTCGACAGGCTCCGCTTCGTTGCCAAAACAGGCTAGGCCTCAGCGGTGGGATAAGTTGGCAAAGGGGAGGTAGGCCGCACCGAATTGACAGGCCGGTTTCCCGGCCTGTCGTTATAGGAAATTACTTTCCCCAGATTTTTGAATAGGCATCACGATACGGACTGTCGGGATCAAATGAGTTGCTGTCCCCCAGTTTTGCCAACCCCTCTTCCGTTACCAAAGCCGGCGAAGTGACGTAGCCGGAACACGGCTCATCTTGAATGGCCCGGTTCAACTCATCTACCAGCTGCCACCCTTGCAAATTCAAAGGCTCGGCAACTGTGATGGTCTGATACTGGCCACCGCGAATGCGCTGAAAGGCCGCCTCGGACCCATCGCCCGCGGACCCGGCTTTCGGCGATCCATCACCTGGGATACCCGCGGCCGCAAGAGCCGGACCCATGAAGTCAAAATATAGGTCATTGATGGCCAAAGCATGCGTCCAACTTGCACCATGTTTTTGCAAGAGGCTTGTTGTCAGGGGGCCCATGCGTGTCGACGTATCCGCAATCGGTGTGTCGACATATTCAAGAACCGTGCCCCCCATCGCCTCGATGGTCTCCTTGATACGATCCGCTTTATCGATGGCGATCTGGTAGGTTGAATCGGTGAAAATCACCGCCCCGACGCCGTCGCCGCCATCTTCCATCGCCCATTTCGCGGCCACTTCGGACACGGTCATCGCATCGGTGGATACATTTGCGAAAATCCCACCCGGCGCATCACAGCCAATTTTGGGTCCGGAATGCCAGGCCACCATTGGGATGCTAGCCGCGACAACGCCCTCAAGGGCCGCCTGTTGTTCAACCGCATCGAAGCCATTGATCACAATACCATCAGGCTGCAATGCAAGCGCCTGACCAATCGCGGCGGTGCGCCCTTGAACCGAGCCCGCGCCATCAAGCACGCGCACGTCCCATCCAATCTTTCCCGCTGCCTCTTCAACGCCATTTGTGACGCCAAGAATTCCGCCGTTTTTCAAATCACCCGCAAGCACCACAATGGTCTTGCCCTCCGCCGCCTGCGGACCGGTGGTTGGCCCGTCAAAGGCCGTTTCCGACAGCGCGGGGAATGACAGTGTTGCAAGCATGGTACTCGCAAGTAGTGTGTTCAGAAATGTTCTTTTTTGCATGGTTTCCTCCCAGTTTTGAAATCTTTTCAACGTTTTGCAGCACCCTTGCGCCGCTGCGCGTATCCGGCGATGCCAATGGCAATGAGCAGGGTCACCCCGTTGAACAGCGGCTCGACCCAGAACGACCCACCAAATTGTTGAATGCCGGAAATGCCGACCGCCAGAATGGCAACACCGACAATTGTGCCCCAGACGTTCACCCGTCCGGGTTTGATTGTGGTGGAGCCCAGAAAGGCGCCGACAAGTGCAGGCAACAGGAATTCCAATCCAACCGACGCCTGACCAATGCGCAGTTTTGCCGCCAAGAGCACACCCGCAAGCGCCGTCATTGTGCCTGATGCCACAAATGCCCCGATTACGTATTTCCGTGTCGGGATGCCATTGAGCTGTGCCGCGCGCTGATTGGCGCCGATGGCGTAGAGATAACGACCAACCGGCGTGTATTCCAAAACCACCCACATCACGAATGTGATCGCGATCAGATAATATCCGGTGATCGGCAGTCCAAAGACAAAAGTGGTGTTGAGCGCATAAAAACCATCTGGCAAAACGCCGACCATCTGGCGGCCCCCGGTGTGCCAAAGTGCCAGCGCATAGAGGACTGTGCCCGTCCCAAGTGTCGCGATGAAGCTGTCGATCTTTGCGACTTCAACAAGCAATCCGTTCAGAAAACCGGCGACTGCGCCAAGGACCAGCACGACCGCAACGGCAATCGGCCAGGGCAGGCCCAGCATGGTCTGCAGGCTGATGGCCAGAATGTGCCACAACACGATGCCGTACCCGACCGTCAAGTCAATCCGCCCCGCAGCCATCGGGATCATCGCCCCAAGCGACAGCAGCGCAATGATGGCTTTGTCCGAAATGATCGCCCGCAGGTTCAGCATTGTCGGGAAGGTGTTCGGCAGCAGGATGGAAAAGAGCACGATGAGAAGCACCGTCAGGATCACAAGACCATAGACCGGCAACAGGCGCAGCAGCCGCTTGGTCCGGCTGAGGTCCTTCATTTCGGCGCGGGTGGGCTCGAGCGCGCTGGATTCAAGCGATTGCATTCGGGTGCTCCTTTTCCGAAGCGATATTTCCGGCTGATGCCGATTGAATAAGGTTTTCCGTGGTCAGCCGGGTGCCAGTCAGTTCTTCGACCAGTTTACCCTGACTGAAAACGATGGCGCGGTGGCAAATCGTTGCGATCTCTTCAAAATCGGTGGACACGATGAGAATGCCCACACCCTTGGCCAGCGCCCGGTTGAGCAACGCGTAAATCTCTGATTTCGCGCCGACATCGACACCCGCGGTCGGATCCTCGCAGATTAACAGTTTCCGTTCCGTCGCAAGCCAGCGCCCGATAACGACTTTTTGTTGATTACCGCCGGAAAGCGCTTCGATCGCCAGCGTCGGGTCATTTGGGGAAAGGCCCAGGTCCGCACCGATTTTTGCCGCATCATCTGCTTCTTTTCCCGCCGACAGCAGGTTCATCAATCCGCGCCCGATGGCAGCCGGGTTGAGGAAGGTATTCTCCCGAATTGTCAGGTTCATTGCCACGGATTCCTCGGTGCGGTCCCTGGCCACCAACCCAATACCGGATTGCAACGCCGATTGCGGGGAGCTCAGATCGGGCACCTCTCCCAAGAGGCGCACCTGACCGCTATGCTCCGTCAGCCCAAAGAGCGCCCGCGAAATCACTTCGTGCCCTGCTCCGCGCAACCCGACCAGACCGATGATTTCATTGTGCTTCAGAGTGATTGTGAGCGGACCAACCGCCCCAACCGTCACGTCCTGAAGGTGCAGAATATCATCACCGGGCGCATCCTGTGCCTTCATCGTGGCGCGCGTCTTTCGGCCAACAATCTTCTGGACCAGCTCTTCCGGCGTTGTGTGCTCGATGCGCCGCACGCCAACCATGATCCCATCGCGCAACACGGCGACGCGGTCGGCAATCCGGAAAATCTCATCCAGGCGGTGGCTGACATAGATCATGCCAACGCCCCGCTCGCGCAAGGGGCGCAGGGCTTTGAACAGTCTTTCGACCTCGTCCGCGGGCAAAGACGCTGTCGGTTCATCGAGCACCAGAAATTCGCTATCAACCGCCAGCGCGCGGGCGATGGCCACCAGCGATTTTTCCGTGCGGGTCAGGTCTTCAACTCGAGTGGTCGGATCAAATTCGCAATCGACCCTTTTCAACGCGTCGACGGCAAAGGCTTCGACATCATGCCAGCGGATCAACCCGCTGCGGCGTGAATACCCCAAAGCCAGGGCAATGTTTTCCGCCACTGTCATCCATTCAATCAGCCCCAGATCCTGGTGAATAAAGGCAACTTTCTGACGTTCGCCAAACCCGGCGGGCCTGTGCTGATAGGCCTCTCCGTCAATCAGGACACGGCCTGCATCCGGTTGATGAATACCGCCCAGAACCTTGATCAAGGTGGACTTGCCCGCGCCGTTTTCCCCCAAAAGGGCGACGATCTCTCCGCGTCCGACAGACAGCGACACATCCTTCAGCGCATAGGTGCCGCCAAAGTGCTTGTCGATCCCATCAAAGAAGAGACCCTGGTGCAGGTTGTCTGTCATTCTTCCTCCCGAAACGCACATTGGCGCCGACGTCCGCGTAAATGCTCACATCCGTTGAGTTACCCGTAACGTTGTGCCATGGTCATCGCCAAAGGCCAAAACTGTCAAGCGAAAAGTTACCGGTAACGTAAAATCACCTGATATGGACGATAAACAGAATAAAAACAGTAAGATAAACCTTTCTGAGGTCGCCAAAGCGGCGGGTGTTTCAAAGATGACGGCCAGCCGTGTGTTACGGGGTGAAGGCGGATATTCCAAGAAAACCGAAGCCAAGGTCATGGCGAAAGTGGATCAGCTCGGCTATCTGCCCAATCGCCTGGCGAGTGTTTTCGCGGGAGATCAGAATTCGACATTCATCGGCGTGTCGATCCCGGATCTGGGCAATGAGGTCTTTGCCCAGGTGCTGGAAGGCATTGACCGAAAGCTGGGCGCATTTGGTCATCAGACCGTTTTGGGCCTCACGCAACATGCCGCGGAAGAAGAGGAGAAATGGATCCGCACTGTGCTGTCCTGGCAACCTGCGGGGCTGATCCTGACCGGCAGATCTCATTCGCCACGGTCTTATGACATGCTGCGCAACGCGGGCATTCCCGTCGTGGAAATCTGGGATCTGAATTCCAGCCCGCTCGACATGAGCGTGGGGATCAACCATTTCGATTGCGGTTTTGATGTGGGCAGGTTTGTCATCAGTTGCGGATACAAATCAGTTGGTTTTGTCGGAACCTCGCACGACACAGCAAATGCGGCAACCGCGCGCCTTGAAGGGTTTACGAAATCGATTGAAGACGGGGGTGGCAAAGTCACAAAACAGTTGTGTCTGCATGACACTGCGAGTTTTTACCCAGGTTTCTACGGCACCGAACAGCTGCTGGCATCTGATCGCAACGTCGAGTGCATCTTTTACCAAAACGACTCGATGGCCTTTGGCGGTTTGCAGTATTGCGAGCAAAACGGGCTGGATGTGCCCAGCGATATTGGCATTGTCGGTTGGGGCGATCTAGCCGTTGCGTCCGTGCTGAAACGTCGGCTGACCTCCGTGCATGTGTCCCACCTGAAACTCGGGCACGCGGCCGCTGAAATGATGATCGCGCGGCTTTCCGGGGAACCGGTACCTGCCTGCAGGGACATCGGCTTTCACTTGATCCCAGGTGCCACTGTGCGACAAAGCGTCTTGTAGTGCAGCCCAGTCGGCGGGCGGACAAGGAGAGGCGGACATCATGCCAATGGAAACCTATCTGATCTATCTGGCGGCGGTGGCGGTGTTCTTCGCCACCCCACCCGACACCAGCCAACTGTTGATCGTTTCAAACAGCATTCAACACGGGCTGCGAAAGAGCGTGTACACCATCGCCGGTGACCTGACTGCGAACTGTCTGCAGATGACCGGCGCCGCCTTTGGCCTGGCCGCGATCATCGCCACATCAGCAACCGCATTCATCTGGATCAAATGGCTCGGTGTGGCCTATCTGGTGTGGATCGGGGTGCAATTGATGCGATCACAGGAGCAACCCTCCGATGTCCGCGCCAATGCCTCACCTGCACGGTTGCGGCTTTACCGACAGGGGTTTGTGACCTCGATGGCCAATCCATTTGCCGTGGTTTTCTTTGGCGCATTGTTCCCCCAATTCATCGACCCAACGCTGGCGGTACTGCCACAACTCTTTATCCTCGGGCTCACCTATATCGTCATTGATGGCGCTATTTTAGTGCTCTGGGGATGGCTCGGCATCCGGTCGGCAACGGTGCTGAGACGCTTTGCTTCAGGATTGGTGAACAAGCTGTGTGGCGGCCTTATGATTGCCGCGGCGGCGTTACTGGCCTCCAAGGATTTCCAGCCGCAGCGGTGAGGCGGATGCCTCGCTGCGACCAAAATGAGGGGGGCGACTCATAAGCGTCACCCGCCCGCAAGCGTCCCTTCAAACCCCGGGTAAAACGCGGGTTTTCGATATGAGAGTGCAACTGCTTTGACCCTTCGTGGTGCGTGACAGCGTGCGCTTTGCCCACCGTTCCCACAAAATCCAAACGGACCAGTAAGGCATTGATTTCTAGACTTATCGAGCATTCCGCACAGCCTGGGCAGCACTTCCGTCTCGCAGGCACTAGTCGGCACCCCGACCGCTGACTGCCCTAAGCAGCCCCAACCCCAGATTGAAAAAACGGCCATTCTGTGCTATGTAATGATCACTTTTTAGCAAAGTTATTTTTTGTTCGGAGTTATAGTTATGCTTTTATTTTCATGGCGTTTTGCGCCAACAACTTTGTTGTGCCTATCGTTCTTCCTCAGCAATGCCAGCCTGTCTTATGCCCAAGGCGCCGGGTGCGAAGGGTTGCTTTTGTCAACATCCGAAGACTTCACCATGCAGCAGTCGGAGGGACCGGACGGCAACCCGATTGTCTCCGATGGCGACCTGCTGGCCTTTAACGGTGGCACCACCACCATCTGCCGTCGCAACCGCGATCTGCTGCAACGGTTCGACATTCCGCGCGTCGATTTTGGGCTGGATGCCGTAGCGGCACTGGACCGCGAGCGCGAGATTTTAGCCTTCTCCACCGAACTTGACGATCCAAACGAGCAGTTCGGGGCGGGTGATCTGATTTTCACAACCGGTCTGGTGATCCCAAACTCTGCGCTCACGCAGCGATTTGATCTGCGACATGACATCGGGCTAGACGCGGTCAGCCTGCTCGGGCGTCCGGCTGGGTGGCGCGAATTCATCGAAAAAATGGGCAATGTGTCACGCCGCGAGTTGCAGGCGCAGCCGCAGATCGTGATCGAACTGCTGGAAGCTTTTGAGCTCGACATTCTGTTTTCCACAGAAGGCACGGCCCCAACAGTAACAGCGCCCGCCTTCATCGATGGCGATCTGTTGTCTGTTCGCTCGGGCACGATATTCCGGTCAAATCAGACACTGCTGCCGTCGCTTCCTGCGGGCATCCCTTCAAAAGGCGTGGATTTCGGGCTGGATGCCTACACCTTTGGCGTTGACCCGGAAACCGGCGGACCGTCCGAGTTGATGTCGTCCGAGATCGATATGCGCGCCGAAGGTCTTTATACCGATGGTGACGCGTTGCAGCCCGGTCCAACCTTGCGGTTTCGCAATGAGGTCCTGTTGAAATCGCTTCTCCCCGCGAGCTTTGATCTGGGGCTGGACGCCCTGCATCTGACCGCAGGGGAAATTGCCTGCGGCGCCCCCTCCATCACGCGGATCAGTGGCGTCGATATTACCGACATCATCGGCGGTGTCGCGCAAACACCCGGGTTGTCGGACCGGCCATTTGGCGGATCGCTGCGGATCCAGGGCGCGATGCCCACATGGCTGGAATGTCCGATCCTGCCGCAATACGAGTTCCGTATCGAATTGAACGATGGCTCCGGTTTTCCGGCCATCGGCGATCCCAATACGCTGGCCGTGCCCACAAACTGGCGTCGGCAACTGGATGGCAACCCGTCCCCGATCATTGATTGCGCACCCTCGGCAAGCAATCCGCGCCAGCTTTATCAGCCGGATGGCAACGGGTGGTTCAACCTCGCCGACTACCGGCGCTTTGATGAATGCGGCGAGGACGCAAGCCTCGCGGTCTGGAACTCCAGCGCCTTTGCCGCCAGCGTCGAAGCAGGCGATCCACCGGTCACGGTGCAGTTTCGTCTGGTGATGCGCGAGGTTGGCAGCGCGGTGCCCTTCTCCGTCTCCGCGGTTGAAACGGTACGGTTGGACAACAACACCTATGCCTTGCCCGCCAGCAAGGATATGCCTCTGACGGGTGACGTCTCCATGACGCTGGGCGTTGCATCGGGATCGGACGCCCAGGTCAGCGATTGTGATGTCACCGCAGGATCAAGCGACGTCATCCTCGATCTGCTTGGACGCGCCCGGGATCAGCACTTCTGGCGCTATACCCTGCGCTGGACCGGTGGGAATGTGGTGGGCTGGCAATCCATTGCGCCCAATGACCGCGACGGTGGTGGCGTTGTGCAGCCTCTGGATGCCGTCTTTGACAACGACGGGTCGGACAGACCGCAAATCAGCCTGGGGGGCACGGTGCCCGGCAACGCCACAAACGTGCTGCTGTCCGAGTTCAACATCACGCAGGCCCATATCGCGGCGACCGGTGGTCAACCGCCCATCGAATGCGGCTACGCTGCGGAAGTCACGGCATGGGACCGCACGATTGTCGGCAGCTTCAACGCGCCCAACAACATTTTCGGCACAACCACGCGGCGCGTGTCCTATCCATTGGCGTTCTGCTTTCAGCCCGGATAGCCCTTGATCCGGAACACAAGATCACGCCCTGGCACCCGCCGGGGCGTTTTCGTTTTGAATTGAAGCTTGGCCGCGATCTTGGCACTGATGGACCGGGGAGATGATTTATGTCCAAGAACCCGAAGGCGCCCGCGCTCAACATCCTGTTCGTCATGTATGACCAGCTGCGTTTTGACTATCTGTCCTGCGCCGGGCATCCACATCTGCATACCCCCAATTTCGACCGCGTTGCGAAGATGGGTGTCCGTTTCACCAATGCCTATGTGCAATCTCCGATCTGTGGCGCGTCACGGATGAGCTTTTATACCGGGCGCTATGTCTCTTCGCACGGCGCGCAGTTCAACGGCTTTCCCCTGCGCGTGGGCGAGCACACGATGGGCGATCACTTGCGGCGCGCTGGCATGTCCTGTGCCCTGATCGGCAAAACCCATATGAAAGCTGACGACGCGGGCATGGCCCGTCTGGGGATCGACAAGGACAGCATCATCGGCGTGCGCCAGTCGGAATGCGGGTTCGATCCTTGGGTCCGCGATGACGGGCTTTGGGGCGCCGGACCCGATGGGCTCTATGATCAGAAGAGATCGCCCTATAACGAGTATCTCAAATCAAGGGGCTACCCGTCAGAGAACCCCTGGGCCGATTTTGCCAATGCGGGCATTGATGCATCAGGTAACAAGGCGACGGGGTGGATGTTTGCCAATGCCGATCAGCCCGCCAATATCCGCGAGGAAGACAGCGAAACCCCCTGGCTGACGCGCGAGGCCATTGAATTCATCAAACAGGCCGGGGACGGCTGGTGCGCCCACGTCAGCTACATCAAACCGCACTGGCCCTACATCGTGCCCGCGCCCTATCATGACATGTTTGGCCCGGACCATGTGCCAAAACCGGCGCGGCACGCCATGGAAAAGAACGACCCACATCCGATCTATGACGTCTACATGCGCAGCAAGGTCTCACAGGCGTTTCAGCGCGACGACGTGCGCGACAAGGTCATTCCGACCTACATGGGCCTGATCAAACAATGCGATGACCAGCTTGGCGTCCTGCTTGATTTCCTCGATGACACCGGACGGATGGACAACACGATGATCGTGCTGACCTCCGATCACGGCGACTATCTGGGGGATCACTGGCTGGGGGAAAAGGAACTGTTCCACGATCCCAGCGCCAAGATCCCGATGATCCTCTATGATCCGCGCCCTGCGGCCGACGCGACACGCGGCACCACCTGCGACGCGCTGGTCGAGGCGATTGATCTGGCGCCAACCTTCGTGGAGACAGCAGGTGGTGAGGTCGCGGATCATATTCTTGAGGGCCGCTCGCTGCTGCCGTGGCTGCGGGGCGAGACCCCGGAGTGGCGCGATTTCGTGATCAGCGAATTCGACTACTCCCCCACCGCGCAATGCGCGCAGCTGGGCCTCGCACCCCGTGATGCCAGGCTCTTCATGGTCTTTGACGGGCGCTACAAGCTGATGCATGCCGAAGGGGGGTTCCGCCCCATGCTCTTTGATCTGCAAAAAGACCCTCAGGAATTTGACGATCTTGGAAAATCCGACCGACATCAGGAGGAGGTTGATCGCCTTTATGGGTATTTGGCGCAATGGGGTCGGCGATTGTCGCAACGCACCACCAGGTCTGATGCCGACATCGAAGCCTCTCGCGGGGCGTCCTTGCGCAAGGGGATCCTGCCATTTCTGGTGGATGGCACAGAAGTGCCCGAGGAGCTGACCGCCCTATATCGCGGCAAGGCCGGCAAGTCATTTATCGAGGACTGATCCACCTAGCGGTGAACGCGGGTTGGCATGATGCGGACATTACACGTCCCCCAAGGGCGACGTAAACTCAGTCGCGCGCCCTTGCCCTGGCGGTTTGAAGTGCCTCAAACAGCGTTTCCCGGTCGCCAATGTGGTTGGCGAGCACAAGGATCAGCCGCGCGTTGAGCGCATCGCTTTGCGCCTTGTCCAATCCTTCATGTGCCGCCAGCAAGGCGTCGTAAAAGTCATCCGGATCGGCAATGTTTGGTGTCAGCTTCAGCGTCATCCCCCTGCTCCCCGTGTCAAAGCCAGATCAACGGCGGATCGGATCGCCTCGGCATCGCACTGCGCCCACCGGGCCGCCACATGTTGATCGGGGCGGATCAGATAGACCGCCGCGCCGCAAGCTCCCAGATACCGCTGCGCCAGCGCGCCTGTCGGATCGTCCTGATCTGTCATCAATGACACTGTGCCTATGCTAACCCCGCCGACATCAGATATCTCCGGGGCCTCTGTGTTCAACGCCAGGACCGTGAATTGACCCGGCAGACGGTCCAGCAAATGCCCCTGTCGCAAAGGCGCATCGACACATGGTGCGCCCGGGCGGGTCATCTCGGGCCCTGCCAGCCCATCCGTTCCGTTCAGCGGCATATCATCGTAAACGCAGGGCACCGACAAACGCCCGGAATTCACCAGCGGCCGTGCAAAAGCGTGATCGCGGGCAAGATCCAGCACCGCATTGCGGAAAATCGCGCTGATCTCCGTTTTGGGCGTCAGGAAATCCGTCGCGCGGGTCGAGTTGAGGATGTTCTCATCCGCGCCATGCACCCGTTCCGCCGAATAGCTGTCGAGCAACCCATCAGGCGCCAATCCTTTCACCACCAGATCGAGTTTCCACCCAAGATTGTCGATATCCTGGATGCCGGAATTCGCGCCCCGCGCCCCAAAGGGCGAGACCTGGTGCGCGCTATCGCCTGCAAAGAGCACATTGCCATGGCGAAACTTCTTCATGCGGCGACACTGGAAGGTGTAGATGGACGTCCATTCCAACGCGTACTCGGCGCCTTCGCCGAGCATGGCATCGACCCGCGCGCGGATTTTCACCGGGTCCAGTTCGGCCTGCCTGTCAATGTCCCACCCCAGCTGGAAATCAATCCGCCAGATGTCATCCGGCTGCTTATGCAAGAGTGCGGATTGCCCGCTGTCCTTGAATGGCGGCTCGAACCAGAACCAGCGCTCGGTAGGAAACTCGGCGGTCATTTTGACGTCCGCGATCAGGAAGTTATCCTCAAACACCCGCCCCTCAAAGCTGAGGCCCATCATGTCCCGGACCGGGGACCGCGCACCGTCACAGGCCACCAGCCAATCGGCCTCAACCTGATAGCGCCCATCGGGCGTGTCGACGTCCAGCGCCACGTGATCCGCGTGCTGCGTCAGCCCGGTAACCGCATTGCGCCCGCGAATTTCAATCGGCGCGCCCTGTTCTTGGGCCGCGCGGATGGCCTCGACCAGAAATTTTTCAAAATAGGGTTGCTGCAGGTTGATGAAGGCTGGCCGTTTGTGCCCGGGTTCCGGTTGCAGGTTGAACTCGAACACCTTGTCGTCGCCGTGAAACACTTTGCCGACGTTCCAGACAACGCCCTTGTCCACCATGGGCTGGCCTGCCCCCAAACGATCCGCAATCTCCAAGGTGCGTTTTGCAAAACAGATGGCGCGGCTGCCCTGCCCGACCCCTTCATGGTCATCCAGCACCAAAACTGGCGTGCCCTTTTGCCCAAGATCCAGCGCAAGCGCCATGCCGATGGGCCCGCCGCCGACGATCACTACCGGATGACGAACCGCCGCCGCGTCTTGCGCCGGCACGCGGGTGTAGGGGTAGAGTTTGAAGGCAATATCATATCTGACATCCACCACGGCTGGCCTCCCTTGCCTGCGATCAGCCCTGCAGGGCGGCCCACATTTCCAGATCGCGTTCGGCGGTCCAGATGCGCGGGGTATCGATGCCGCGCGCCTCATCATAGGCGCGGGACACATTGAACGGCAGGCAGTGCTCGTAGATCGCGTAGTCCTTGAACTTCGGATCGCAGGCGGCCCGCACGGCGTCCCATGCGTCTTTCAGCGCGCCGCCACCCGCGGCGACACGTGCTGCGGGCCGGTAGGTGCTGTCGACAAAATCGCGGGTCGAAGCAATGGCCCGCGCCACCGCGTCGCGCCCCACCAGCGCATCCCCGCGGCCTGGTGCAATCGCGTCCACATCATAGGCCTGGATCGCATCCAGTGTGGTACCCCAATCGCTAAAATGTCCGTCTCCACAATAACATGCGGAGTGATCTTCAACGATATCCCCGGTGAACATCACGTTCTGATCCGGCACATGGATGACCGCATCGCCGGCTGTGTGCGCGCGGCCCAGATGCTTGATGTCCACCCGTCTTTTGCCAAGGTAGACCGTCATACTGTCACTGAAGGTCGTTGTCGGATAAGTCAGACCGGGGATGCTTTCGTGCCCTTCAAAGAGACGCGGGAAGCGCTGGAATTCGCTGTCCCAATCCTCCTGCCCGCGCTCGACCACCATCGACCGTGCCGCATCCGACATGATGATCTGATCGGCGCCATAGGCCGAGGCGCCCAGCACGCGCACAGCATGATAATGGGTCAACACCACATGGCTGATCGGTTTGTCGGTGATCCCGCGCAGCTTCTCGATGACCTTGCCAGCCAGGCGCGGGGTCGCCTGTGCTTCCACGATCATCACGGACGTGTCGCCGATGATCACGCCGGAATTGGGGTCTCCTTCGGCGGTGAACGCCCAAAGGCCCTCGCCGATTTCATCAAAGGTGATTTTCTTCTCTGACAGGTCCCCTTGGGACGCGAAGGCCTTGCTCATCTATGTCTCCCTGATCTGGTGCGCGGGCCAGATCTCATTGTAATTCCGGTTCAGGATCTGACATATTTGATGGGCGCGCCCGATCCAGAAGGTCTCAGATTGCTTTAATTGTCGCTTTTGTAACCAACAAGGCCTCGCGCACCGTGGGACGTCAAATCAGCGAGAAAGCCTGCCCAGGCCGCCGAGAGGGCGGCGACCGCTTTCTCAACGGCGCGCTGTGTCACGGCAAGATCGTCGTCCGTGACCGCGAGCGAAGGGTAGAGTTTTCCGGGAGATTTAAAGACACCATTGTCGCGCAGGACCTTGTTATAGGTGGCGTTTATGTCAGCGTCGGAATGCTTTGCGCTGCGATAATCCAGACAATCATGCGCCGTGAAATAGATATCAAAGAGTGTCGGGTCGCCGCAGATCTGATGCGCGATACCGGCCTTCTGCAGGGCCTCCGACTGCATGGTCTGCAGGCTTTCCCCGGTGTTGCGGAGGTGATCATACATGCCGTCACGGCGCAGCACCTCCATCGTTTTCAGCCCGGCAGCGGCGGCAACCGGATTGCCCGACAGTGTCCCAAGCTGCATCAACCACCCGTCGGCCCCTACTGCCGCCTTGTCGAAATGTCGCATGATTTCGGCACTGGCGCCCAAAGCTGCCAGAGGAAACCCGCCCCCGATCACCTTTCCCAAGGTACAGATGTCGGGCACAACGCCATAGCGCTCCTGCGCACCGCCATAGGCCAGACGAAACCCGGTGACGATTTCATCAAAGATCAGCAGCACATGATGCCGGTCACAAAGCGCCCGCAGGCCCTGCAAAAATCCGGGCTGTGGCGGGATGATACGCTGCAACGGTTCCACGATGATGGCGGCAATGTCGGCGTATTCGGCCAGCAGAGACGCCACTGCGTCTAGATCGTTGAAGGGCGCGATAACCATTTGATCGGCGACACCCTGCGGGATGCCGGCGCTGTCGGGCACCGCTTGGGGGAAA
Organism: uncultured Roseobacter sp.; assembly: GCF_947499265.1. GTDB lineage: Bacteria > Pseudomonadota > Alphaproteobacteria > Rhodobacterales > Rhodobacteraceae > Roseobacter. The sequence goes on from NZ_CANMNK010000003.1 coordinate 558,771, forward strand.
TTGACCTGGACATTGGGCGCGAGGCTCATCTGGGCTTCGGCGCTCATGCCATGATACCCGCCTTCAAACTTCAGGATCTTGTCACGCCCGGTGACCGCTCGCGCCAGACGGATTGCATACATATCCGCCTCGCCGCCCGAGGTGACAAACCGCACCTGTTCGCAACAGGGCACGGCCGCGCAAATCGCCTCGCCCAGTTCGATCCCTTTGGCATTATTGGCAAAAAATGTCATCCCCTTTGGCAATTGTTCCAGCACGGCTTCCATGACCTCCGGATGCCCATGGCCCAACAGCATGGGTCCCGATCCGATCAGATAATCGACATATTCCGTGCCGTTTTCATCCCACACCCGGCTGCCCTCACCGCGTGCGATGATGATGCCCGGATCGAAATTGCCAAAGCCACCTGCGGGCAAAACCTCTCTTGCCCGGGTGATCCATTCATCTTGTGTCTTGACCTTGAGCATTGCAAACTCCGTCCTTTGGGACCGCGCTAGGGTGTTTCGTCACGCCCTACCGCCCCCTCCGCGCCTCAGGGGATCACCGCGATATTGCCGGTGTGTTTCTTTTCAACAAATGCGGCCTGCGCCGCGTTGAGTTCCGCCAATGGGTAGGTTGCTGCCAGCATCGGGCGCACTTCACCCCGCTCGATGTACCCGACCAGATCGGCAAAGACATGCGGCGGCAGGACGGTGGAACCGGTGAAGGTCAGATCCCGCAGGTAGAATGTCCGCAGATCCAGCGCGACAATCGGACCGGCAATCGCGCCCGAACAGGTGTAGCGCCCGCCCCGTTCCAAAACATCGATGACGGTGCCAAAGTAATCGCCGCCAACGATGTCTGCCACAACGCTGACAGTATCCTGACCAATGGCGTCACGCAGCGCGGCTCGCAGGTTCGAGGGCGCACGCGGCAGCATCGCTGTCGGATGGAGCGCGGCGATATCGGTATGCTTTGCCTCGCTCGCCAAGCAGACCGTACGTGCCCCGCGCCGATGGGCCAACTGGATCAAAGCAGAGCCGACGCCGCCAGAGGCGCCTGTGATCAGCACCGTGTCGCCTTTGGTGACACTGGCCCGGGTCAACATGCCTTCTGCGGTCGAATAGGAGCATGAGAACGTGGCAAGTTCCGCATCACTCAGATCGCTTGTCACCGCGCGGACATTGCGATGATCGACCACAGTGTATTGGGCAAAACCGCCATCGCATTCCGACCCGAAATACCCCGTTTTATCCTTGTTCAATGGGTCGTCCCAATCACGCAGCCAGCAATCGACCATGACACGCCGCCCCATGAGAGAGGGGTCAGCCTGCGCCCCCACCGCCACAACCTCGCCGACCGCATCCGCCCCCTGGATCCGCGGAAAGGTGATCGGCGCCCCACCCCATGAGGGATCCTCTTCCGCGACCTCCTGATAGGCATCACCCGTTGTCGCCTCGGTCACAGTCTTGGAATACCATCCGGATCGCGTGTTCACATCGGTGTTGTTCATCCCGCAAGCGCCCACTTTGATCAGGACATCGAAAGGGCCCGGTTCGGGCGTGGGCCAGTCGGTGTGGTATTCCAAGGCCTCGGGCCCGCCGTGCCGTGTCAGCACATAGGCTTGCATGGTGGTTGGGATGGTCATTCAATGAGCTCCGCTAGGGTATCTGTTCGAGGGTTCAGGCTGTCGGGATCATACGCGGGCGCGCCAAGCACTTTGGCCGCACGCGGCTGTCCGGCGATGAGCACATCAAGATGCGTGCCAGACACCGCCGCTTCCGGTTTGAGGTAGGAGAAGGCAAGGATTTTGCGCACGGTGTGCCCATAGACGATTGAGGTTATCGATCCGGCAAGCTCACCGTTCAACAGGACCGCCTCGCCGCCATGACCATCATTCACCCCGTCCGGTTCGATTTCCAGATAGCTGCACAGCCGACGCAACTCGGTGGTTTCCGCGAGTGATTGCGCCTTGCCAAGGAACGCCTTGTCCAGAGCCACAAACCGCATCACATCCGCCTCTGCCAGGGTGACTTCGTTGGTGAGTTCTGCCACGCCTTTGAACCCTTTCTCCATCCGCATCACATTCATCGCGAAGGAGCCGTAATCTGCCAGTCCAAACGCCTGTCCCGCCGAGCAAAGGGCATTGTAGACCTCAAGGCAGGCCGCATTGGGCATGTGAAATTCCCACCCCAACTCTCCCGCATAAGACATGCGCAAGGCCCAGACATCATGGCCCGCAATTGATATTTGCTGAGCCGACAACCAGCGGAACCGGTGATTGTCGAGCGGGGCATCGGTACATCCGGCAAGCACGTCGCGGGCGCGGGGCCCGTTCAAAGACAGCGCCGACCACTCAGAGGACAGCGACTTTACGGTCACGTCTTCCTCCTCTCGGTGCTGCGCCAGATGATCCCGCAACCGTTGTTCGAAAAAGGCGGCGCAGACGAGGTAATAAACCCCCTCGCCCATTTTCAGGATTGTCGTCTCCAGCTCGATACGGCCCCGACGGTTGAGCATATGCGTCAGCGTGATGGCACCTGCCTTTTGCGGCATGCGGTTGGCCGTCAGGCGGTCGAGGAGCGCATGCGCCCCTGCCCCTTCGACCCGCAGTTTGGTGAAGGCCGTGACATCCATAATGCCCGCACGCTCCCGCACCGCCTTGACTTCCTCGCCGACAATCTCATGCACCTCATTGCGCCGGAAGGAGTAATGATCTTGCTGCGCAAGGCCATGTTTTGCGAACCATCGCGGACGCTCGAAACCACAGACCTCTTCATGCACCGCACCCTTGCCTTTCAGCAGCTCATAAAGCGGCGATGGCTTGATCGGGCGGCCCGCCAGCCGGTTGAAATGCGGAAAGGGTACTTCGTGGCGCAGGCAGTAATCCTCTTTTGCCTTGATCACCTGCCACGGTTTCTGCGCGTAGCTGCCAAACCGCCGCGGGTCATGGTCCCGCATCGAAATGTCTGCTGCACCATGCACCATCCACCGCGCCAGTTCGCGGGTGAGCCCCGGGCCCCAGCCGATCCCGATCTGCGTACCGCAACAGCACCAGTAATTGCGCAGGCCCGGTGCCGGCCCGATCAACGGGTTACCATCGGGGGGATGCGAGATGGCCCCGTGGACTTCGCGGGCGATGCCCAAATCGGCAAGGATCGGCATGCGGTTCAGACTTTCCGCAAGCCACGGCATGACCCGGTCGTAATCAGGGTCAAAGAGCTCATTTTCCGCTGCCCACGGACAGTGATCCTCCCACACCGTGTTCGGGTTTTCCTTCTCATAGATGCCGATCAGGCCGCGTTTCTGCTCCATCCGGATGTAACCCGACACCTTCTTGTCGTCCCGAATGACCGGAAGTTCCCGGTCCAGGTTTTCAAACTCGGGGACCGGCTCTGTGACAAAATAATGGTGCGTCATCGAGGTCATCGGCAGTTGCAAGCCGGACCATTCCCCCATCTGGCGTGCATAGGTCCCGCCGGCATTGACCACATGCTCACACCGAATGGTGCCCTGCTCGGTATCCACCCGCCATGCGCCACCCGGATCTTGCGTGATGTTTGTCGCCCGACACCGACGGATGATCCGCACCCCCAATTGCCGTGCGCCCGCTGCCAGCGCCATGGTTACATTGGTCGGGTCGACGTGGCCGTCATCCGGCGTGTGCAGCGCGCCCAGTACACCTTCGAGATTGTAGAAAGGATGCAGGGCAGCGACGCGATCGCGCCCGACAAGCTCAATGTTGAAACCCAATGACCGCCCGACGGACAGCGTGTGGCGCAGCCAGTCCATTTCATCTTCGGTATAAGCCAGCCGGAAGGAGCCGCAGCCATGCCATGTGACCGCCTGCCCGGCCTCACGCTCCAGCTCGCCCGAATACAACCCGATGTTGTAGTCGACGCATTTGCCCAGCCCGAAGGAACTGGTGGACTGGGTGATCTGCCCGGCTGCGTGCCATGTCGAGCCCGAGGTCAGCTCCGCTTTTTCCAACAGTACAACATCGCGCCAGCCTTCGTGTGCAAGATGATAGGCTAGCCCACAACCCATTACCCCGCCGCCGACGATCACCACCCGGGCGTGGCTTGGAAGGGCATTTTCCGGCATCGCTGCGTCCTTTTCGAGGGCGGTCCTGAAACTACTCGACAGGCTAAGTATACATATGTACCATTGTCAATCATGAATGAAACAAATGTATCAAGACACGTCTTGCACCAGCTCAGCGCCGTCTGGGACGCGCTGACGCCGGAGGCGCGCAAAGCCGCACGCTACGTGCTGGAAAACCCGAACGATGTCGGCGTCTCGACGGTGCGCGAGATCGCGGAAGCAGCCAATGTCAAACCCAATACCTTTGTCCGGATGGCCCGTCAGGTTGGTTTTGAAGGCTACGAGGATTTCCGCGCGCCCTTTCGCGCGGCCATTCGGGCAGGATCAGCGGATTTTCCGGAGCGTGCACGCTGGCTGCAGGACATCCGTAAATCCGGCGATCTGGGCGGTCTCTATGCGGATATGGTGCAGGACGCGCTGCGCAATATCGAGGAGACCTTCGCGCAGATCACAGCCGAGCAGCTCAAGACCGCCGCCGAGGCGATCTGGAATTCGCGCAATGTCTATGCCCTCGGGGTTGGCGTCAACAACGCCAATGCTCGGAATTTCACCTACCTGGCCTCCACCGGCATGACGCAGTTTCATGCTATTCCCCGGCCCGGATCAACGGCAGTGGATGATCTTGCCTGGGCGGATGATCAGGATGTCTTGATTGCCATGACCTGCAAGCCCTACAGAACCGAGGTCATCGAGGCCATTGCAATTGCGCAGGAACAGGGCCTGACGGTGATTGGCCTATCGGACAGCCCGGCCAGCCCGGTCATTCTGGCGGCGGATCACGGGTTTGTTGTCGCCGTCGACACACCGCAGTTCTTTCCCTCCTCCGTCAGCACCATCGCCCTGCTGGAAACGCTGCTCTCCTTTGTCATCGCCGTTGCAAGCGACGAAATCGTGGACCGCGTCACCGCCTTTCACAAGCGCCGCCATGAACTGCAGATCTACCATGAGGCTGCCGACCGATGACCGAAGCGTTGCGGACGCTTGAGGCGCGGTATTACACGGACCCGCAGATTTTCGAGATCGAGCGCAGCGGCCTGCTTGGGCGGACCTGGCAATTTGGCTGCCATACCAGCCTGCTGACCACGCCCGGGGATTACACGACCTTCGAGATTGCGGGCGAAAGCCTCTTTGCCATCCGCGGGCGCGACGATCAGATCCGCGTTTTCTACAACGTATGCCAGCATCGGGCGCATCAACTGGTCTCTGGCACCGGCAGCACCCGCGTGGTGGCCTGCCCCTACCATGCCTGGACGTATGAGCTGACCGGTCAGTTGCGCGCCGGGCCGAACATCGATGCCGTCGCCGGGCTGGATAAATCAGATATCTGCCTGACCGAGGTGCGCGCGGAAAACTTCCTGGGCTTTCTCTTTGTCAATCTGGATCCCGATGCCCGGCCGATGGAAGACTGGTTTCCCAACACGCGCGCCCAGCTGGAGGAATGGGTGCCGCATTGGGCGCGGCTGCAGCCATTGGAGTGGGTCGATATCTCGGAGCGTTGCAACTGGAAAGTCTCCATCGAGAATTATTCCGAATGCTATCACTGCGCGTTAAACCATCCGACCTTTGCCACGGGCGTGGTGAAACCTTCGACCTACGACATCCAGCCGCAGGGCAAGTGCCTGCGCCACACCACCGAATGCCAGAACCTTGAGGCGATGCGCTACGACATCCATTCCGGCCACGCCCATTACGACGCCTATTCCAGCTGGTTTTTGTGGCCCATGTTCAGCTTTCAGGTCTACCCCGGCAACGTGTTGAACACCTACCACTGGCGTGAGATCGACGCGGATCATGTGGTGGTCTGGCGCGGCTGGTACGCCATCGACGGACAGGAGGACGCCACCGTGCGGCAACTGGCGGCACAGGACCGCGAAACCACTGTCGAGGAGGATATTCACCTGGTGGAATCGGTTCAGCGCGGGCTGAAGTCGCGCGGCTACAGGCCCGGCCCGCTGGTGGTTGATCCCGCTTCCGGCGTGAATTCCGAACATTCCCTCATGCACCTGCAGCAATGGATGCGGGAAGCGCTTGATGGGTGAGGTCAACCCCGGCACAGGCGAGAAACGGGCAGGTTTTGGTGAGTGAACGGTCCGTTGGCGGTGTTCAAACACCCGTTGGCGGCTAAAGCGGATCGGGATATGGCCGGTAAAAGGGCACGAGGCGCTGTGGACCTTCGCCATCAAATTGAAAGGATGAGACATGAGCAGTTTTGACGAGGATCTTTTTCTGAAAGGGCTGGAGCAGCGCAAGGCGACCCTTGGTGCGGAATACGTTGAGGCAAACCTCGCTGCAGCGGATGATTTCACCCGCCCCTTTCAGGAGGCGATGACGGCCTGGTGCTGGGGCTTTGGCTGGGGCGATGACGTGATCGACGCCAAGACCCGTTCGATGATGAACCTCGCGATGATCGGCGCGTTGGGTAAGATGTCAGAGTGGGAAATCCATTGCCGGGGCGCGCTCACCAACGGGGTGAGCAAGGAAGAAATCCGCGCCATCATTCATGTCGTCGCGATTTATTGTGGCGTGCCGCAGGCGTTGGAGTGTTTTCGGGTGGCCCGACGGGTGCTGGAAGAGACCTGACTGCATTTGTCTTGGAAAATCACGCACGCAGGGGATGATACCCCGCGCGCGCATGAGAGTTTCGACAGGGGGCTAGACGATTTTTGCCTGTGTTGCGGCGCGCATTTCTTCCTCTGACACGCCCTCCGCGGTCTCGACGATCTTCAGTCCACCTTCGACCACATCCAGCACGCCCAGATTCGTGATGATCCGGTCCACAACGCCTTTGCCCGTCAGCGGCAGGGTGCATTCTTTCAGCACCTTGCTGTCGCCATGCTTGTTGGTGTGATCCATCACAACGATTACCCGTCCGACGCCTGCGACCAGATCCATGGCGCCGCCCATCCCCTTAACCAGCTTGCCCGGGATCATCCAGTTCGCCAGATCGCCGTTTTCTGCCACCTCCATGGCCCCCAGAATGGCCGCTGCGATCTTGCCGCCGCGGATCATGCCAAAGCTCTGGGCTGAATCGAAATAGGAGGTCCGGCGCAACTCTGTGATGGTCTGCTTGCCTGCGTTGATCAGGTCCGGGTCCTCTTCCCCCTCAAAAGGAAAGGGGCCCATGCCCAGCATGCCGTTTTCCGACTGCAGGGTGATGTCCTTTTCGCCAACGTAGTTTGCCACCAGGGTCGGAATGCCGATGCCAAGGTTGACATACATGCCGTCTTCGAGTTCTTCGGCGGCGCGCGCCGCCATCTGATTGCGATCCCAAGGCATTATGCGCCCTCCTTCTGGCGAACGGTGCGTTGTTCGATTCGTTTTTCGTGGGTGCCCTGGATCAGGCGGTGCACGTAGATGCCCGGCAGGTGGATGGTGTCCGGGTCAAGCGAGCCCAGCGGCACGATCTCCTCGACCTCCGCCACGCAGATGCGGCCACACATCGCCGCAGGTGGGTTGAAGTTGCGCGCGGTCTTGCGGAACACCAGGTTGCCCGTCTCATCGGCTTTCCACGCCTTCACGATCGACAGATCCGCAACGATCCCGCGCTCCATGATGTAGGTCTCGCCGTCAAATTCCTTGTGCTCCTTGCCCTCGGCAATCACCGTGCCGACGCCGGTTTTCGTATAAAAGCCAGGGATGCCGCAGCCGCCCGCGCGCATCCGTTCGGCGAGGGTTCCTTGCGGGTTGAACTCCAGCTCCAGCTCGCCCGAGAGGTACTGGCGCATGAATTCCGCGTTCTCGCCGACGTAGGAGGAGATCATTTTGCGCACCTGGCGCGTCTGCAACAGGATGCCGATGCCGAAGTCATCCACACCCGCATTGTTGGAGGCAAAGGTCAGGTTCTTGGTACCCGCATCCTTGATCGCCTGCAGCAGCAGTTCTGGGATGCCGCAAAGCCCGAAACCGCCGGCTGCGATTAGCATCCCGTCCTGCAACACCCCATCCAGCGCCTCAGACGCAGAGCTATAGACTTTCTTCATCGTGCGCGTTCCTTTACGTTCAAGAAGTGACACGCTCTGGTCGAGCGCGGGCCGTATGCGTGACCCGAATCTTTGCCCGGACATTCTTCCGCGCAGGGCGATCATGCAACCACTTTGATGCAAAACACTGCTTTTCAGGTGCGCGATACGTGCGGATTGATGACCCACGCCGCTTCGGGATGCATATCAATCCTTTCCCGGGTCCGTGCTGAGAAAATCCTGAACGGCGCTAAGTTCGGATTGCGCGATCTCATGGCCGCCTGCGTGCCAGTGGATCCGTACGTCCGATCCCTGCGCCGACAGATATCGTTGCAAGGCCCGGGTTTGTTCGGGTGGGCAAATCGGGTCACGCTCCCCTGCGGAAATCAACACGCGCGTCTTGCGAAGCCCCGGTTGCGGTGCCGGTTGCCACGGGATCAACGGGTGCAAAAGAACCGCCTCCTGCACCAGATCAGGCTGCGCCAGCATGACCGAGGCCAGAATATTGGCACCGTTTGAATACCCCAGCCCGATCACCCGCGATGGCGCCAACCGCGCAACATGCGCTCTCATGAAATGCGCCATGGCATCGGTACGCGCGGCCAAATCAGCCATATCGTAAACACCCTCGCCCGTGCGGCGAAAGAACCGGGCGGCGCCCTGCTCTGATACGTCGCCACGCGGGGAGATTACATGCGCACCGGGCAGCAGATGGGTTGCCAGATCATGGAACTGCGCCTCATTGCCCCCGGTGCCGTGAAAGGTGAAGACAAGGGGTGCATCCCCTTGTCCCAAAGTCTCCTTGTATAGGTAGCTGTCATGCGACATGAGGCGTCCTCACCCGGCAATCGGTTGCAATGTACGCTCAAGTGTCGGGCGCAGATGTTCATGCTGCGTTGGCAGCTTCAACGCCTGACCCAGGTTTGCCGTATCTTCATCCCGGTCGAAACCGGGCTCATTCGTCGCAATTTCGAACAGAACGCCGCCGGGGGTCTGGAAGTAGATCGCCCAGAAATAGTCGCGATCAATGACCGGCGTGACCTGGTAGCCGGTGTCCATCAGCGCCTTGCGCACCTCCAGCTGTGCCGCCCTGTCTTCAACCGCAAAGGCGATGTGATGCACGGACCCCGCCCCCTGTCGGGAGGGTGCCACATCAGGCAGCGCCTCAAGGTCGATGGTATTGGCACCGGTCCCCTCCGCGACTGCAAAGCGGGTGATGTTTCCCGCTTGGTCGACTTTCTGGTAGCCCATGAAGCCCAGCAACTCTGCCATTGCCCCATCGTCCTGCAGCCGCATGCCAGCGGAATGAAACCCGCGGATCGCATGATCTTCGGCGACCCCGTTTCCTGTCCACGGTGCACGTGTATCCGCGTCGATTTCGGCAAGCGCGAAGCCTTCGCCATCGGGGTTTTTGAACGTCAGACGCCTTTCCCCGAAGTGGTCCTGCAGGGCCAGTTCGCCAGCATGATATGCGGCAAGACGATCCTGCCAGAACGCCAGTGACCCTTTCGGCACCGAGAAGACGGTTTCGCCAATCTCTCCAGTGCCTTGACTGCCACGGATGATGTTGGGGAACGGGAAATACGTCATCACCGAGCCCGGCGTTCCCACCTCATCCCCGTAGTAAAGATGATAGACATCCGGCGCGTCAAAGTTGACGGTCTTCTTGACCCGGCGCAACCCGAGGACTTGGGTAAAAAAGGTATTGTTCTCATTTGCATCCGCCGCCAGCGACGTCATGTGATGCAGGCCCTTGATTTGGTTCAGCATGTCTTTCTCCTTTCGGTAGCGCGACCCTGCGGCCGCAACAGCTCCTGTTTCTGACCCCAAGATAGGGAAAGCCAACTGTTGCGATAAGCGGCGGATTATGGAAGTTATTATCCCGCAAAGTGGGATTATATCATGGCCGGACACCTGGAACGCATCAAAACCTTCTTGTCGGTCGCCAATGCGCAGAGCTTTTCCGCCGCCGCGCGGGCGCAGAACAGCTCCTCCTCGGCTGTGACACGCTACATTGCCGAACTGGAAGAAACTCTGGGGGTTCAGCTATTTGTCCGCACCACGCGAAAAGTGTCGCTCACCCAGGCGGGCCTGCAATATTACGACAAGGTGCGCCCGCTGGTGACCGATCTTGCCCTTGCCGATGATCTGGCGCGGGCGCATCAGGACGCGCTGACCGGCGCACTGAAAATCAGCTGCCCGCTCTCCTTTGGTACCCGCTTTCTGAAAGACCCCCTGACCGAATATGCGGCATTGCACCCCGGCGTCGATTTGCGGGTCAACCTGACAGACAGCTTTGTCGATATCATCAAGGATGACCACGACATGGCGCTGCGGATTTCTTCGGCGCCCAGCGACAAATCCACCATCTGGCGCAAGATCAGGCCCGTGCCGCGCTGTCTGGTGGCCGCCCCTGCCTATCTTGCCGGTGCTGCCGCTTTGAAGGTACCGAGCGATCTCGGCAACCACGCCTGTCTGGGCTACACCAACCAATCCGAGGGCGAGGTCTGGCAGTTGGCGCATGTAACGGGGAATACGGTCCGGCCCACGCGCGTGCCGCCCGGATTTGCCTGCAACAACGGCGATCTGATTGCGCAAATGGCCGTTGCTGGCGCGGGCATTGCCTTGTTACCGCGTTTTATTGTGCAGGAGGCCATCGCAACAGGCGCATTGGTTGAGGTGCTGTCAGAGTGGCGCGCGCCGGAGATCTGGCTGACAGCGTTTTATCCGCCCTACCAGAAACTGCCGCTTGCCATCGATCAGTTCACCGAAGTTTTCGAGCGCCACGCCGATGATTTTGACCTGTAACGCGCGACGCAAATTCCCCACACCCTCTGATCGATCATGGCCATTCTGCGTGGAAAATGCGCAGACGGGTTGCAATGGCAGACAAGAATGCGGACAGTTTCACCACGAAACCGCGCAAAAGACGCGTTTCCGGCGCATCTGCATCGCCGCCGGGACTTGAAGGGGGGCAGAGCCAATGGACACCGCGAGAGCAACGGGAAAAGCCTCGGGTCTGATCCTGCGCACGGTGCGGATCTGGTCCGGCCTGTTCCTCTTGGCTTTCGTGACCACACATCTGCTCAACGTCAGCCTTGGGGTGATTTCTATCGATGCGATGGATGCGGCCCGGCCGTTCCTGTCCGGCCTCTGGGCCAACCCGGTCATGGGGCCGCTGCTGCTCAGCGCGCTTTTCATCCATTTCTGTCTTGGCCTTTGGGCGATCTATCGGCGTCCGACGCTGCGCACCAATCTGCAGGATCTCGTGCAGCTCTTTTCCGGTGTGATCGTGGTGCCGCTTTTGGCGACACATGCGGTGGGCGTGTCATCGCTCAAGCTGAATGGCGTCACGTTTGACTATGCTGCGGCGATCAAATTCTTCTGGTTGGGCCAACCGGCAATCGGGTTGTTGCAGGTGATCCTGCTCTCCGTTGTCTGGGTGCATGGGTGCGCCGGGTTGTTTACCTGGCTGCGCGCAAAGGAAAGCATGCGCAATGTGCTGGGCGGGCTCTACCCCATCGCGGTCGCGGTTCCGGTGCTGGCGCTTGTCGGCTTTGCCGAGGCCGGGCGCGGCGTTCTGATCGAAGCGCAAGCCATGCAAAACGCCGCACCAGCCTATTCGGAGGCGCCCCCCGAATACGCCGAGACGCCAGCCCCCAGCGCGGCCCCCAGAGTGCCATATGAGGTGATCAAAGAGGTCACAAATCAGGTGATTTGGGGATCGCTTGCCCTGGCTTTACTCACCTTCGCGGCCCGTGGGGTGCGGGTGGCCCTGCGTAGGTCCGAAACCGTGCGCCTGCAGCGCGGTGATACGCCACCGATTGAGACCACATCCGCGCTGAGTGTCTATGATAGCTTCCAGGCGCATCATCAGCCGCACGCCGGTTTGTGTTCGGGGCGCGGGCGTTGCGGCACCTGCGCGGTGCGCATCCTATCCTCGGAGTTCCCACTGCCGGACCCAAGCGCTCTGGAGGCCAAAACCCTGGGCCGCCTTGGGGCGGCGGAGGATGTGCGACTGGCCTGCCAACTGATCCCCTCGGGTGGTTTTCTGCAAGTTGAGCCGCTTTACCCCGCGGATTACAGTTTCAAGGACGAGGACTATGCCCGGGTAGAGCCTCCGCGCGCCTCGGAGGCCCCGGCGTGATGTTCTGGCGACAGCTGCGTGCGTGGAGCATCGCCGCCGTCTTGCTGCTGATCGCAACCATTACCGCTGCGCAGGAAACAACACCCGTCGCCCCACCTTCGGCCAATGATCTGCACGAATTCACCCGGCTGCTGGCAGATGAACGCATCCAGAATTGGATACAGGATCAGGCGGATGGCGCGGAAGCCGCCGCCCCCGAGACACGCAAAACCATTCGCGCGCAGTTGCGCGAAGCGACGGACAGGGTCAATGCCCGTGTGGATGACCTGAGCGCGGCTTGGGCCAGCTTTGATCAGGCACCGGAGGTCATTGCCGCCCGTTGGCGTGAACAATTGACGCCGGACAGACGCGTGCGCAGCCTGACCTTTGCGCTGATTTTCCTGTTTTTCGGCGCCGGGTTGGAATGGTTGTCGCGCCAATACACCAACCCATTGCGCCGGCGGATCGAATTTGGCACCTTCAGACGCCCCCGCGAACGGCTCTATGCCGCCCTCACCCGCACCGCCCTTGCGCTGACAGGGCTCGCGATGTTTGCGATTGGCAGCATCGGTGCGTTTTCCATCGTGTCATGGCCGCCCCTCCTCTACACGCTGATCCTGGCCACGCTGATGGGGATCGTGTCGGTCCGGGCCATCAACACGCTGATCAAGCTTTTCCTCGCCCCCAAGGTTGCGCAGCTGCGGCTGCTGCCTGTCGGGGACAGGATGGCCCGTGTCGTGGGCCGCACACTGATGACCTTTTCGGCGATGTTGATCTTCGCGATCTCTCTGATCGACGTCTTCGATCAGTTGACCACGGCAGATGTGCCGGAGGCTGTCTCTCCTGAGACGCTTTCCGTCGCGGTTCTCTTTGCCCTCTTGCTGCTGGTCGCCAGCCTGATTGCCATCGCCCTCTGTTTTTCGCAGGCGAAAAAGCACACCGGGCTGATCTCGCACCGATCGATGGCGCGCTGGCGGGTGTACCTGAGCCTGCTGAGTGTCTTGATCTTTGCGACCTGGCTGGTTGATACACGCGCGCTGATGTGGACAGTGGGGGCCATCGGTCTGACGATCCCGATGCTCAAGCTGCTGAAGGGCTGGACAAATATGGCATTTGACCATGCCATCGCGGATTTCACCACCAAAGCCGAAAAGGCCCGAGCCGCCGAAACCTCCCTCGACCCCGAGGAGATCATAAGCGAAGAAGAAGCGCCGCCAGAACCTGAGCCCATCGTTGATCCCTATGAAACCTACCGCCCGATTGCCCAAAGACTGATCCGCTTTGCGGTCTTTGTCGCCCTGGGCCTGACACTTGCCCTGATCTGGAATGCCGGGGTCTTTGAAAACTCCGAAACGCCCACCGTCGCGCAACGCATTTTCTCCATCCTGATCGACAGCGCCGCCGCTGTCCTGATCGCCGATCTGGTCTGGACCTGGGGCAAAACATCCATCGACCGCCGACTGGCCGCCTATAAGCCCCCCGAAGATGGCCAGGCGCCCGGCCCCGAGGCGCGCATGGCCACGCTGCTACCGCTGTTGCGCGTGGTGCTGATGGTGACCCTGCTCAGCATGGTCATCATGTCAGTCTTGTCGTCGATGGGGGTCAATATCGCGCCCATCCTCGCAGGTGCCAGCGTCATGGGCATCGCCATCGGCTTTGGCGCGCAATCGCTGGTCAAGGATGTGGTCTCAGGCATCTTCTTCCTGATCGACGATGCCTTCCGCGTCGGTGAATACGTCGAGATCGATCAGCTGCGCGGCACGGTCGAAAAGATCTCGATCCGATCCTTGCAGATCCGCCACCACCGCGGCGCGGTCCACACCCTGCCCTTTGGCGAGTTGAAATCCATGACGAATTACTCGCGCGACTGGGTGATCATGAAGCTGGAATTCCGCGTGCCTTTCGACACCGATCTGCAGCTGGTGAAAAAGATCGTGAAAAAAGTCGGAGCCGAGCTCAAGGCCAACGAACACTACGGCGATTCCATTCTCGATACGCTGAAATCACAAGGGGTTCGGAGGATGGAAGAATTCAACATGGTGGTGGGCGTCAAATTCATGACCCGCCCGGGCGAACAATGGCTGGTGCGGCGCGATGCCTATCAAAAAGTGCGCGATGCCTTTGAGGCCAATGGGATCCGCATGGCCGAGCGCAATGTGAAAGTTGAAATCGCGGGTGATGAACACCTGACTGAAGACGAACGCAAAGCCGTCACCGCAGCGGCCCAGGAGGCGGTGACCCAGCCCGTCAAGCCCGGTGTAATTCCGGATGAACCCTAGGCGCGTTTGAACTTGCGCACGGCAACCTGGGCCGACCGGCGCACCACCGCTTTCAGATGTGCGCGGTTGAGATCGGCCAGCGACAGCGGGTTGCCCGGAGAGGTCACCACCGCGATCAGCATGGCATAGTCACTGGGACCGGCATGGGTCAGATCCACGGTGAACTTGACCGCGCGCGGCGTGCGGGCGTCCACAGGTGCGGTGGGCTTGCCCCGCCCGACGTATGTCAGACCCGCCACAGCGGCGGGGGAATTGCCCTGCACGGTCTCCTGAACGAAAGTGCGCCAGGGGTTCGTCATCGCAAACCCGCTCAGGTCCCCGGACGGCGCACCGCTTTGCAAAAACAGGTCGATGTTCACATCGCTGCCCGGCACCGGGGTCGTATGGCGATGGTGCACCATCGCAAAGACGTCATGAACCGCTTGTGCGTATTGCACTGCTTCGGGAGCGGTGAGCAGGTCCGCCTCATTCGGCAACCCCGGATCCCACGGATGTGCGCCCGTGGGCAGAATGATCAGATCGGGGCTTTTGTGAAAGGTCTGGTCGGTCACATTGTCCAGCGGGCTCAGCGCCGTGGCGGGCAATTCCATGCGGCCCGTGTCATGGGGCACCGTGCGGATGAAGGTTTTGCCCACAGAGGTCGGTACGTCGGAAATCTCCCGCTCCCACACCCCGCGCGACACCAGCGCGGCGCGCAGGAATGTACCGGCCGTCGAGACGGAGATGCTCAGATCCTGCACCATCGTTTGCGGCAAACCCTCCATCGCCGGGCGCCAGGTCCAGCTGGGGTGTTCGCCGCTACGGTCAATCTCCCCGTGCCACACGCCTATGCGATTGCCGACATAGACGTGATCGCGCGCTTCGGGGTCAACGATCACGCAATGCGCCCCCGCTGGCGATCCGCCCGTCCCGCTGCCCGCGTCCAACGGCGCGTTGCGCAGGCCGGTGGGATACCAGCGCCCCTGCCCGTTGTACCACCACAGCGTGTCGAACTCGGGGTCGCTGACAATATCGCCGCTGGCATCTTCGCTGCGCTGGCCGGTAGTGGTCACATAGAAGGTCTCCCGTCCGGACACCGTGGCGTCGTGCACCGCAATATCGGTCCAGGCGCTGGTGGCGGGATGGGGCAGATAGTCCAAGAATGGGTTTGGGACGTCATCATCTTTCTTGCTCTTCGGGCGCTCAACCCCGGAGGACGTGCTGACCACCGAATTCGCAATCGGGGTCCAGACCTGCGGGCCGGGGGTTACCGCACGGGCGGAGCGGAAGATGCGTATGGTGCGCGTACAAAGCACCAGCAGCGCCGTCCCCTCATATTGATCTGCCGTGTCGCCTTCCTGCAGGATTTCGATCCCAAGCACCGGATCGCGGACACCGCCCTCGGTCAGCCAGTCCTGATTGAGGGCTGCGGCGGCATGACCATCTGTCAGGCTGGGGATCGTGACCCAATTCATATTGGTTGCGGCATCGCGCCATTTGTCGGAATACCAGATGCGGTTCGTGCCCAGAAACAGCCGCGCATCCGCATTGTCGGTGGCTGCCGCAGCGGCCCCCTGAGAATAAAAGCTCGACCGCTTGCCTTCGTCGGTTTCCGCCGTTGTCGCGGGATCCGTACGCACCACCGGCCCCCAGGGGGTCATCGCGGCGGGTTCGAAATTCCACGAGGCCTGCACATATTGCATGACCCGTTGATGCGGCTGTGTGGGGTGGAAGAGGCACCCGCCGCCATCGCCCTTGCGCTGCAGCGACCAGACCGTATCGCCAATGCGTTGAATGGCACCATTGTCCTGCGTCCCCGCAATCATCGGCCCGTCCAGCGCGGGATGGGAGGCGATGTAGCCGGGTTCGGCAATCGCGAGCCCGGCATTCATCGCGCGGGTCGTGCCGCCGGAATGTCGGAAGACGCCGCCATCGCAGCCCACCCAGATCGTGCCGCCCACTTCGGTCAGAACATGGACATCCGGGTGCATGCCCAGCCCGATATAGGTAGAATCGATCACGGCAAGATGTTGATTGCCCGGATCAAAATCCGTTGTCAGCCCGGCGCCGGATCCGGTGATGGTCAAATCGAACAGCGCCGCATTCCAGTCGACATAGAGTTCCAATGACCCGCCGATCGTGACCACGTCATCGCTGCCCACCTTACGCACGGCAATTGCCTGATCGTAGTCCGCCTGGTCATTGCCGGTGGTGATCAGGTTGCCCGCCCCATCCCGTCTGACGCGCGACACAAAGAGACCGACCGGCACATTCTGCACGACCGGAGCACTGTTTGTGCTCTGCGACAGATCCACCTGCCACAGGGCGGCGTGGTCGAGATTTGTCGCGGGCTGGAACGGGCTGGGGACCTTGCCCAGCACATACATGCGGTCGGTGTCCGGCGCCGGCGCGATGCTGATCCGCGATTTTGGCTGCATATTGGTCAACGCGATGCGTTCAAAGGTACCGCCCAGGCCCGTTGGTGACCGGTAGAGCCCATCCTGCGCACCGCTGCCCGCCAATGTCACCCAGAGGCCCTTGTCGTTCCAGACCACATCCGAGCAATAGGGATCGCCTGGCAGATCGGCAAAATTGGTGGTTGTGAATTCTACACGGTTCCAATCGCTATCTTCGTCGAAATCCCCCTCGCGCGACCACAACCCATTGGAGGCCGCCGCCACCAGGGTCCCAGCACCCGCCAATGTGGGCGTCACGCCAGGATCGGCTGCGAGCCGGAAAATGCCGCGCCCGGCGAGGTTCTTGGCCTCCCGGGTCCAGGGATTTTGCAACGGATTGGCCAGCGCATCCGGCAAGGTGCCGCTGAGGCGCAGCACCCCAAGCCCCCCCAGCTTTCTGCCCGGAATTTCCGCCAGCCGCGGATTGCTTTCGCCGGTGCCGACATAGACAATGTCCTTGGCCGGATCGTCAGCCGCACCGGTCTTGCCAAATACGACCCAGAGCGCACCGATGGTCAGTGATAGATCTGACCGATCAGCGGTCGGGGCCAGCCCAGCAGCCCCCAACGGCACCCACGACACCCCGGCGTCAGCGGAATACCAGACCCCGCCGTTGGCGCTGCCCACATAGATGCGCTGGCCGTTCGGGCTGACCTTGATCGCGCGCACGCGGCCTGCCACCACCGGATTACCCTCGGCCTGCCCGTTTGTCATGATCGACGGGCCCAGCGGTATCCATGTCCGGGCTTCGTCGAAATTGGCCTGAATGACGTCATCGAGCTCTTCGAGATCCCCCAGCACCCCGCCCGGCAGGCCGATACCGCGATCCCGCGCCGCCTGTTCCTGCCGTTGCGCCAGCATATCAGGCGATTTGGAGAATTCGCGTGGCCAGTTGTAGCGGGTCATCAGCTGTCCTCCCCGATTTCCGGGCCGTCATCCGGGGTGATGCGGATATAGCCCTCTTCGACAGTGGCGCGGCCTGTGGGCAGCACGGCGGCCTGCGTGGCGGCCAGAATAGGATCGTCGCGCCAGGTGATCGGCGTGCCACGCCGCGTCCAGGTCTGATTGGCGCCAAACGCCGCGATCTTGGGCAGGC
Source organism: uncultured Roseobacter sp. (assembly GCF_947499265.1). GTDB lineage: Bacteria > Pseudomonadota > Alphaproteobacteria > Rhodobacterales > Rhodobacteraceae > Roseobacter. The sequence goes on from NZ_CANMNK010000003.1 coordinate 576,749, forward strand.
GCACCTTGTCCGGATCAATGATCACCGGGCCAATGCGCGCCGAGGGCGCCACGCGCCCCAGCCCCGGTGAGACCCAATCATTCAGCAATTCCAGCGACTTGCGCGGCAAAAACCCGGTGGTCGCATGCACCCGCGCCGAGGGGTGCATGAGCAAGGTGAGCCGCAGTTTCTGCCCGACATGAACGCCCAAAGGCTCGCCCGCCCCAATGTAAGGGGCATCCAGCGGATTGGGTGCAGGCAGGAAACCGGCGCCAACCTGCGCTGACACCCCGCCCATGATTGCACGGAACCCCGCGCCTTGACGGCTGATGCGTGCGGCCTGCGCAATCTCTTTTTCGATCAGGTGGAACAGCCCGTAATCCTCCCCGATGAAGAACCCGTAAAGCCCGTCATGCCCCTTGGCGATCTCCCCCAGACGCACCTTGAATTCCTGCGATTTGACCGCATCGAACACTGCCTCGCGGATCAGATGTTCGCGGATGTCATCCGCGCTGTCGCCAAATGCGCCGGTTTTTGACAGATCTTCCGGGATATCCAGCCAAAGTTGCGTCATGACCACCGCGATGGGCCGTCCGACCAGCCCGGCAATGGTGGCCCCCGCGGAGGCGAGACTGCTGTCGACGCTCCAACTGGTGGTATCGACCGCGCGCAGAAAGGCACTGAGGGGGCTTTCTTTTTCCGCGTCAGCCTCCGAATTTCGTTGCAGAATGTCGGTTTCGATCATGCCTTGCGCAATCCGGCCACAAAGCCGTGCAGAGGCCGGCAGATCCGCCATGGGGGACCCTGACGCGGGCCCGTCCCGCCCGACGCCGCCCTCCCAGATCAAACCGCCGGTCACCGGATCATGCAGAACCTCGCCCAGGGGCTGCCCGGTCTGGTCGAAGAATTCCACGGATTCGTCGATGAAGTCCGGCAGCACATAGCCCGAGATGGGGTTGATCATATTGGCGGGCGTCGATTGATCCAAGCGCGCCTCGGCCGGGGTTGCGGAAGTGTCTGCGGGATCCACAAAGCGCCACATCAACCGCGCGGGCAAGGACAGACGCGGCGGCATGGCCAAGGCCGGGTCCCCCGCTTCCGTCTTGGTCGCCAGCGCCGTGGGCAGCGTGATCTTGGTCGTTGGCACCTCCCGGAACCGGCCAAAGCTGTCGACGATCCGGGCCCGCGACAGGCGCAGCGTCCCATCGGCAATCAGATCGGGCAATCCGGCCTCCTCCAATGCCGTTGCCACCGATTGCGGCGCTTGCATTACCTGGCCATCGGGGCCGGTCTCGATGGCAAGCCAAAGATCGTTGATCCGGTCCAGCGTGATCGACCCCAGATCGGCATTGCGCAAAAAGCCGGAAAGATCGGAGAGCGTGCGCTCATGCCCCTCGTTGATCTCGCCCTCATTCGTCGCGTCGCGCTGGTTTTCCGCGATCAGATAGGTGTCGATGACCGACTGATAGGTGCGCGCCAGCCCGGAGGTGATCACGGAGCGTCCGCGCAACGTGATCGTCTTGCCCTGCGGCTCAGCCTCGCCTGCAAATTCGATGCGCCCCAGCGTCCATCCCTCAAACCCACTGCCCGGCGCGAGCTCGACCTCCCACTCCAGCCAGACCGGCGACCATGGCTGCACCCAGCTGGTCACGGCCACCGGGCTCGGATCGCGCCCCTCGGCGAGGGAAAACCGGCGCATCGCGTCACTCAGGGCGATCTGCGTCGCCATCGAGGTTTCACCGCTGCCCCGCGCGACCGGTACGATGCCGTCGTAAACCCCGTCCGGCGAATAGCGTAGCGCCATCTCGCCGCGGACACGGTTTTGCGTGGGCCCGACCTGATCGTCCCGCACCACCGCTTTGATCGCGGCAAAGATCCACGGCATCATGTATAGATCATCCATGAAGCTGCTGCGCAGGATGCGGTTGGTGATCGCGGGCACATGGGTGTTGATCAGCACCGGCACGTAGGTCGAGGCCTGATACCCTTCGCCGTATTTCTCCTTCAGCTCCGTCGACCAGCGACAGATCAGTTTGTTGTCTTTGGTGAAACGGCCATCGCCCAGAAACCGCTGGGCACGTCCGTAGTTGCGCAGCCCGATGACCGGTGATGTGGGCCGGTGATACCGCGGACCCGGGCGTTTGACACGCCGACGCTCGGGCGCATCGTCCAGGATGCTGCCCTTGCGCTTGTATTTGATGTCCTCGGCCCGCCGCCGCAGATCCTCCTGATCCGAGGAGGTTTTGCCCCGTTTGCGGCCATTCCAGATCACATCCGACCGCGGCGCAGCAGCAGATTTTGCCTTGGCCTCTTTGGTCCGCAGGGGCCTGCCCGCTTTCAGAGCAGACTGCTGCCGCGAGATGATGACATCCTCGTAGGTTTCCGGCCCCTGAAACGCCTCAAACCCATCGGCATGTTCGGCCTCGTCCAACGCCACGATGCCATCGCGGTTGCCGACGTTCATCAACGATGTATTGGCCACCGCCGTCAGCAGACGTTCAAAATACTCTTTCTTCGGGCCGGTGCGAATGCCCATGCCACTGGCCGCCTGCGCCGCGATCAACCGTTCCAGCGTCGGGGCCATCGATAGTTCGATCCTGGACGCGCCGGGTGCCGCATCCTTGGCCACGCCACCGGTCACCGGCACGCCGTAAACCGCGCCATGCAGCACGGTCTCATACCGGGCACGGGTGCGGCGCAGCACGACCTCGTCCATCTGGTATTCCTTGAACCCCGACAGCAATCCGATCTGCGAGGAACTGAGTTTCAGCGCGCTACGCACATCGATGCCTGTGGCGTCCATCTCGGCGTCTTGCCGGGCCGTGGTGAGCTGCCGTTTGGGTGATTGCCACTGGGTGATGAAGGGGGCGGTTGAGGCAGTCCAGTTGAACTGCGCGATCCGGCGTGGCACCGAATAAGGCAGGCTGATGCCGCTTAACGGATCATTGGCACGTTCCGCCCACCAGCCGATCACCACATAGCTGGCCTGCTTTGTCATCACCTGCCCGGTCTGCAAACCGTCCAATGGGTCGTGAAAGGCAAAACGGTTGAGGCTGGCGTCATAGGAAGCCGTCCAGTTCGGCGATCCGCCGACGATCCCGGTCAGCCCGTCGGGCTCCAGTTTATGCGCCAGACTGGCCGAAGGCGCATTGGGATATTTGGGCAGGTCGAACACACGCCCGGTGTCAGCCTCGATCATCCAGGATTTCAGATCCACCTTGGTGCGCCCGCTGCGCCCCGTCATCCGCACCACCAGCCAACGGTTGGGCAAGGGGCGCATTTGCACCGGTGCATCCTTGTCTTCGACCATCTCGCCCCGCAGCAAGCCATCGGGTAGCGCCCAATGCAGATGCACGCCCTTGGCCCGTGCGCGCGGTGTGGAAAACGGCTCCGTCACCTTGCCCTGATCGGCGCCCTCGCCCAGCTCCAGCGGCAGACGCACATAGCGTTCGCTATGCGACGCAGGCACATACAGCGCCTGCACATCCACCGGCACCAGCAACGCGGGATCGGGCACCACCGGGGGTTTGGGAAAGAGCACATTGGCATCCACAACACGGTCCTGCACCGTCGTGGCCAGCGTCCAGTTGCCACTGCCGAGAATGGCGTTCATCAGGTCCGGCTTGATCCGATCCGCCATGTTCAGTCCTCCGCGATCTTCAGTTTCAGGGCCGTCGTATAACGGGCCGCGACCTTGCCAAGCGTCGGTTTGAAGGCGTCGTTCTGCGTCGCCGTGGTGCCCACGTTCTGGGCAAAGACCTGCCGGTAGGGAAAGCGGATCATCTGCATGGCAAACTCCGCGCCGCTCACTGGGTCATTGGGCCCGGCGCTCATATTCGTGGACGTGGCGGCGGCAAAGGACCGGGCGGTGTTGCTGAGATCGAGCACCCCCGCAGCCCCGCGGCGAAAGCTCACCGGGATCTGCTGTGCCTGTGTCGGCAGGTCTTTTTCGACACCGCTGGCGTTGACGTAGTTCCCGGTTTCGACGTTACGGGCCGGCACGGTTGCGGTTGTCCTGCCCCGCGCGCTGGTTTTCAGATTGACGCCGAACTGGATGCCTTGCCGGGGTTCTTCGATGTGCAGCACCTTGGGTATGCCATCAAAGAGCGCCAGCAGAACGGCAGGCGACAGCCGCTGCAGCCGCAAGAGCTTGATCCGGCTGGGATGGGACTCCGGCACGATCTCCGCGTCATTGGGCGCAGGTTCATTCTTGTAAGCCCGCACGTGCAGCCCGGGCCACCCCGCCACCGCCGCCGAGCGCAGCAGGAACCCGGTCACCACGCCGGCCGTGCCGCGCAGCACCGGCTCGCCCCCCGGCGCGCGATATTGCCGTTCGGCGTCATCGACCTCCCCCTCGATCTGCGGATAAAGCTGCTCCAGCTGCCCGCGCTCGATGGTGTTGGTGGTCGCGACACTCAGCGCCCCCTGCACCAACGCATCGGTCCAGGCGCGATCCAGATAGAAGAACCGGATGGATTCGTTCGGCAACAGCTCGGTATCGGGCACCAGATTGTTGAACGGCACCCCTTCCAGCATCCGCAGCTTGGCCAGAAATGTCAGGATTTCGGGCGGCGTGATCGTACCCCCAGCAGTATCGCCGGTGGTGTCGAAAACCGCATCGGCCAGAAGTTGCAGCGTCATGTTCTGGGAAAGCGCCATGGTCAATTCCTCTCGAAACGGTCTTTGACGAAACTGTCGAGCGACGAGAAATCGCTCAGGTCCTTGACGGTGTCGGCCCTGATGTCTTTGGCGCCGATCGCCGTTTGGGCCAGCTCCACCAACCCGGTGGACAGCACGTCATCCAGTTGCGTCTCGATCTCGCCATTCAGGTCAATCTCTGCAGTGCTCACCCGCCCGGGCTCCGACGCCTGCAGCTGGGCGAAGGCATCGAGGTTATCCGGCTGGGCTGCGATCTGATCGACCAGCGCGCGGTCCATGCCCAGCCCTTCCGCCAGGAATCCGTTGAAATCGCCCGCCAGCCCCTGCGCCTTGACCCCCGGGGTCACCAGCTCCACCGGGGTCGAGATCGTGCGGTCCCGCCGCAGATCCAGTGCTGCAATGATCCCGCTTTCGAGCAGTTGCGGGATCAACCCTGCCCGGATCGCATCCAGAATACGCGCGTTGTCGAAATCATTGATCAGCGTGCCCAGGATGTCGGTGCTTTGCCTAAAGACCGTTTCCTGGCTCACCCGCGCGCGGCTGGCGCCAAACCGTTCGGCCCGCCAGCGTTGCAGCGCGGCGACAAAGGAAGGCTGCGACATCGCCAGCAAACGGCCCGTCTCGAAGGCCACGGCGAGCGAGACATCCTCGCGGCCATCCGGCGTCATCATCCGCAAATGGTCGCTGATATGGGCCAGTACCGGGAATTGCGCCTCCTCCGCCAGCGGATTGCGCAGCAGCTGGTGGGGGGAGAACGCACCGCGATACCAGGCATTGGCGTTTTCACCGGTGCGGGTCAGATGCGGCAGACCGACATGGCCGGTTTCGGCCATCTCCAGCGGCAATTGGGTGACAGGCGCCGCGCCCGGATCATCCCCGGTGACTTCAGGCACGCAGTCCGGCAGGGCGCGTTCGTAACCGCCCTCGGCCACGGTGCCCAGAAGGCCCACATCCAGCGAACTCATCAACTGCTGAAAGCTGCCCGCCCCCGCGCAGGTGAACCGCCATGAGGTCAGCACGGGAAAGCGGTAGAATTTCTCGGCAAAGAGCCGGTCAAGCGGGAAGTTGAAGCCTGAGAAGGTCCCCTCGACCCGCCGCACCTGCGGCTGTGCGGCGGCGTCCGTGGCGCGCGCAACGGTCGAGAAATCGCCGTCCAGAAAGGAGATGGAATCCATACGGCCCAGTACGTTCAACCCGTCCGACGTGGCCCCGGCCCGGTCGATCAGCGTGCCATTGTGAAACACCACCTCACCCCGGCGCACCGCATCGGCCATCGCCCCCGCATTGCTCAGATCCAGCAGGCGCGTATCGGTGCTGACCTTCTGCGGCACCGCGGTCCCTGAGGACACCGAAGCGGCATAGGTGGCGACGGTCCCGTTCAGGAAGAGATCGGCCATCTCGTAGAAAGGGCGCGGTGGCGCGGGCGCGGGCAGCACGTCCAACTGGTTTTCGAGGTTGATCAGACAGGCGGTGTAGGCCTTGGGCTTGCAGTTGACCGTGTCGTACTGCGGCATTCGGTTGGCGATGACGACGGCCAGAAAGCCATCCTCATCCCCCATCGCGTTCTCGGTGTCATCCGGGTTGACCTCGCGCACGTGGGTCAGCAGTGACAGGTCCTGAACGGTGGGGAAAATCTTGTCGACCGTCGACTGCGGCACCGACAGATAGCTGGCGCGCGGCGTGTCGATGTTGCCGGTCAATGTCTTGGGCGGGGTGATGCACTCCTCCCACGGCTGGTCGTGTTTGATCTCGCCTTCCCCCTCGGCGATGACCACCAAAGCCATCCAGGGGGTGGTGTCTTCGACGGTCTGACCATGAAATACCGTGCCCGCTGCCGCCGCGCGCCGGTCCCAGGGCAGCGTGCGCTTGCGCAGCACAATCTGCGGCAGACGCGCCTCATACGCCCCTTCGGAGTTCGCCGGCGGAAAGGTCATCAGCGCCTGATCGGGGGGCAATTTCAGGCGCGGGGCGGTGACATTGAAATGCATGTCATGCGGGGCCACAGGCAGGCTGGTGTTATCCGTGACATCCACATCGAGCGTCGAGCGGATCTTGTAACTGCCCGCCGACAGCGGGGGCACGATGCTGTCGTATAAGTAGAATTTACCTCTGGCGACCATGTGCTTTTCCTATTCTGCCTGCGTCACGCGCAGATTGCCGGGGGCCTTCCAGGCAGCGGTTACAGTCTTGGTGCTCTGCCCCGACAGCGTTTCGAGATCGAGCCGGATGGCGTTGTTCAAGAGCCGCGCAATCAGTTGATCCGCCGTGATCCGGCCCGCGATGATGCCATCCAGCCGGTCGTCGGTGCGCCCGCCCAGGCTAACCGAAAACGGCCTGTCGGCTTTGGCGTTCAGACTGTAGACAATCAGCGTTTTGCCGTCGAAGGGCACTAGCTGCGGCGCGGCATCCGAGGCCTCGATGCCATCAAAATGCACCGCCAGGGTCTCAAGATCTGCCGGGTCGACCGTGCCCTCGATCATGATGGCAAGGCTCTGCGCGCCACGGTCGAAGCTAGTTTCGACCAGGGCCGTTTGATCGGTCAGATCGCGCGCCTGCATCCATCCGCAGCCTGCGCGTTTGCCGGCGCGGGCGCGGCTGGCCCCCTCGGCCCGCACAAATCCGCCTGAACAGCGCGCCATGCCCCGGCCCAGATAGGCAACCTGCGTGGTCTCCAGCCATCCCGCGATGTCTCCCGGCGCGGGTTCTTCGCCCGCCAGCACTGCGAAAGAACGGCTTTCAGACGGCAATTTGACCCGGCTGGCGTCAAGCTGGTTCAATATGACCTGACCTGCCGCGCCGATGACCACCAGACGCGCGGCCCCTTTGATGCTCAATTCGCCAGCCGTCGGGAAGCGCACCGTTCCGTTTGCGCCCGGCAGATCGTAGACCGCGATTTCGCCAGCATTGAGCGCGCGGCTGTCCCCGTGCCGGGCCGCCCCCGCTTGCACCATGTTTTCGACGGCTGCGAGTGTTTTTCTGTCAACTGCCCCCGCGCCCGTCCTGCCAGCGGAGAATGCGGCCACGGGCGACAGTGTTTCCGGAACAGTGGCAGCAGCGACCAGCGTCTTGTCGATCTTGGGTGCCCCGATCTGCGCGCGCAGCAAAACCGGTGCGGTGCGGGACGCCTGAGCGGTCCCGGCCACCACGGGCGGTGCGATCCGCTGGTATTTTTCGCTATTGGCCGTGACGCGCGTGACCTTTGTGACCGCATCGATGGCCGTCCCGCGCGCCGCGCGCGATGGCTGCACCATATAGCCACGCAACCGGGCCTTGCCAAAACTCACCGTCCTGGTTGTCAGCCCCTTCTTCGGTACCACACGTTTGCGCCCGGCGGCGGCGGACCCGACGATACGCTCCGACAAAAGCCCGACGCGCATCGGTGCCGCACGCTCGCGCGCCCAGGACCGTTTCGCTGTTGGCTGACGCGCAGCACCATGCCAATCGGCGGCAATCCGGGGCATTTTCTGATCCCCCATCGCGTTGAGCAAGGCCCGCTGCTCCTGCGCCTCGCGCACGAGGGCCGCCCGCAACGACCCCGCCGCACGCAGGGGCAGTGGTTTGCGGTCACCCGGTTCAACCTGCTCAAAGGCAACGCCGCCCGATGCATCATTGGGGATGCGTTTGGAGCGCACCGATTTGAAGCTGATATCGATCCCTTCGGTGGCGGAAATCACATCGCCCTTGGGCAGTTTCTTGGCATCGGTATCCTGTGGCGGCCCCCAGACCCCGATGGGGAATTTCCCGGTTTGGCGCGCGGTCGGGAAGATCTTGGTCGGGGCGTTCAAAGAGGCCGGACCACCATCGATGCGCGTCAGACGCATGGTCAGGATGATGTCATCCACGGTCTTGCCGGAGGGCGCCACGCCGAGGTTCGGTTTGGCCCCTGTGGGCACCCCGATCCCGTCACAATCGATGCCGGTCAGCGGGATGGTGCTGGTGAAGGAGAGCTCAAACTCGCTAGTGACATCAAAAGGATGCGCGATGGAACCATCGGCGCTGCCCGCTTCGTCACCATCCTCCGACGCCGGTGGAATGGCCCCTTTTCCGGCGATGCCGCTCATCGCCCGCGCGCGATTGCCGGGGGCAAGTTCCAGATATTTCTCGGCAAAGGCCGTCCAGGCGATGAGCTGTGCTGGCACCGGGCTGCTGTCGCCAAAGCGGACCCGGATGTCGATGGGGCCGACCTCGACCCGTGCCGTGCCGTGGAATTCCGGGCCGCGCACTTCGATATAGGCGCCAAGGCTGAAGGACAGCTTGATCGTGCCCAGGAAGGTCTTGATCCGGATGCCTGCCGAGACCCGCGCATGGGCGTCGGCCTCATAGCTGAAGGGGTCAAAATAGACGATGGCGTTGCCGCCAAAACTCAGATGCGCAAAGGCGGGCCCAAATTTTGCACTGGCCTCAAAGAGGCCGCCTGCCATGATCGCCTCGGAGGTCAGGGCGAAATAGGTCTCCGACTTGATGACGATGTTGCTGGAGACGGACCAGTTGAAGCCAAGGCGCGGTACCACCGGGTAGCCGTCACGCTGAAAGCTTGGGTGATAGCCGCCCAGCGTCAGGACGAATTGCCCGGCCTTATCGCCTTTGAACCAGCTGACATAGGCAAAGCCCCCCGTCAGCCGCGCGGATTTGTGAAGCAGCCAGGAGTTATCGGTGAGCTGCGCCTGTATCCAGATCACGCCCTCTTCGGTGGAGAAACGTGCCAGCAGGCCCAGTTCGATGGAGACCAGCGCCACCTCAGGCCGGGGCAGCGCCATCCGCGCCAGCCCGAAGATCGACAGCTCGAACCCCTGCCCGAACTCCACCGCGACCACGGCGATGCCGTCGACCAGCGCAAAAGAGGTAAAGCTGATGCCTGCCGCGAACCAGAACTTGCCTTTCTTTGCCGGGAAATTCCCGCGGATGACCATCAGATCCTCCGACAGGTTGCCGCCCGGGCTGAACGCGGGATCCAGCGCCTGGATCATGATGAATTCGTCGAAATCACCCGGGCTGGTGGGCGGGATCAGATCGCGGTTGATCCCGAAGCCACCGCCGATGCCCGTCAGGAAAAATGCCGGTGCCCCACCGATTGGGCCCAGCACCGCACCATAGACGAAAAACGCCGTATAGGGGTCGTCGCCCTTGACCGCCGAATAACCGCCGTAGAGCGACAGCCCGTAGGTGCCAAAGCGCGCGGCCAGCATGCCGATGTAATCGATGCTCTTGACCATCTCCGTGCCCGTTGGCGTGGTAACCGGGACATCGGTTTCGAATTTGCGCAGCCCCCCCGCCAGCACCACGCCGGACATATCCGCCGAGACCGCAAGCCCCGCAAGATCCACCGCCCAGGAGGCCGGGTCAAAAATACCGCCGCTATCAAGCCGGTAGCGCAGTTCCAGATCATCCACCGCGGCCTGCAGCCCGGCGATGGAGACATTGCCATCAAAGAGCAGGGAGATGGATTGCAGCGTATCATCAGCGATCTGCGAACCGAGGCCGATCTGGTCGATGTAGATCGGACCGAACTGGCTGCGGATGGGCAGCCACCAGGGGCCGTCACCGTCACCTGCGCTGAAGCGGAATGCGATGTCTCCACCAGGCTTGGACTGCACGGAAAACGCGGGGCTGAAGGCGGGAGCAAGGGCCGCGTCGCCCTCATTTGTCTCGGCCAGCATGCCCTCGGCAACCGCATTGCCGCCCTCCTCGCTACCGGTCTCGCCGCCCACCGCCACGGCCAGATCGGAGAGCTGCACCTGCGCACCACCCAGCTTTTCGGTACTGGACAGACGCGCAAAGCCGTGCAGGGCAATCGACCCGATCGCAATGGGGCTATCCAGCAGCGGCGCGTTTGACCGACCGATCCTCAGACCAACCCCATCGACTGACAGCGTCGGTTCGAAATCGAGGCCGCCCATGCCCAGTTTCAGCAGCCCGATTTTCAACCCCGCGGTGGGCCCGCCAATGATCCAGCGGCTGTCGTTCTCCAGCCAAAGCGCAATGTCACCCTCGACGATGGGCAGACGATCCCTGACGCTCAGACTGAACCCGACGACACCGCCGGGTTTGGCGAGACCGATATCAAGCGCGCCATCAATGGTAACGGTGGGTTCGGCATCCGCGATGTTGTCAATCAGCGTGATCACACGCGCCAGCTTATCCTCCAGCAGATCGGAGGCCTCCTCATCCTCGCGCAGGATCACGCGGAAGAAATCGGCATCAAGCCCACCGCCGGGTTTGAGCAGCACACCGGTGAGCATGTCTTCGAGCTTGAGGTTCCTGGCCGGTGCGCCGATGGGCTTGTCCAGCACCTCCCTGACCGGTGGCAGTTCCAGCAGGAAGGTGCCGACCAGATCGATGGCAAAATGCATGATGCCGCTGGCGATCTCATCGGGGGTATTGGTGCCGAAGCCGAGGTCGAATTTTCCAGGGGTAAGGTTGGTTTCGAAATCATAGCGCAACGTCAGCGCTTGGCTATTTTCTGGATCAACCGCCAGCCCGATGGACACCGACGGCACCGCCACCGTGCTGCCCACTTCCAGCGCGAAAACCGGATAGAGCTCGATCCCGCCCCCCAATGGGATGGTCGCGGGCCCCACGCCCACCTGCATCCCCGCAACCCCGGTGGCGTCAAAGCGCAGCGCGGCAGAGACGGTGTTTGCAAAGGGCACAAGCAGAATATTCGCGCCCACCTCGACCGAAATGGGGCTGGCGTGGAAGGTCACATGCAGAGTTGATCCGGGTGTCCCGGCATCGGCGATCTCAAGACGCGCACCGGCATTCATCGGGGTGGGTCCGACGCCCAGTGGGACCACCGACACGCCGTCAGGCAGGGCATCATCCAGGCGCAGGAGCCCTGATGCCATGAGCTGCGGCCAGCGAGTCTCCAGCGTTCCGGCCGGGTCCGTCACCCAGGCCACCATCGCGGGCCCGTCGAAGTTGCCCCCCTGGCGCAGGAGCAGCGCATCACCGATATCGGCGATCAGATTGCCCGCGGGCGTGTTCGTCGCGACGATGGCATCCAGCGCTGCTGGCAAGGCCGCGGTGACCCCGGCGGTGGCCAGTTGCGCAAGGCCCGCCGGGTTGGGGTATATTTCCAGATCGGTGCCTGCGCCATCGCGCATGAACAGGCTGACGGCACCGCTGGCGACGCTCAGATGCACCGCGCGCTGTCCGACCGTGCCACCGCTCAGCCCGACAAAAACGGCGATGGCGGGCAGCACCCGGCCATCGAGGTCGATATGGATGCCGACGGCGCCACCAAAATCAACATCCGCCGCTGGCATGAAGAGCGTCGGGTCGAGCGTGAATTCGAGCACCAGACCGCTGGCATTGCGGGCGCGCACCCCGATGCCGGGCGCGATTTCCCAGGTTCCGGGTGCCCCTGAGAGCCCCACCAGAGGTTTCAGCGCATCAATCAGCGCGATCACCCGGTCAGGCTGCACCGTTTTCCCATCAAGCGTGCCCAGCACCGTCCCGCGTCGCAACCACGCACCGGGGTTTAGGAACATCAGCGGCGGGATCACCACGCGCGGGGTACCGCCTGAGCTGTCGAGCAGCCCAAGACCGGTCAGGGCGGCGTCGATGATTGGGCGCACCCCGGGATCGGACTGTCGGACCCCTTCAAGGATGCGCGCGAGCGCGGTGGTCGCCATGGCCGGGAAGGCCGTTTGCGCCAGCCGCATCACATCCGGCGCAGGCCAAAGCGGCACGCTGGGTGGCAGGCCGCCCAATGCCTCGGCCTCTGCGGTGCCCAGATGCAAGGTGGCCGCAAAGGGGGCCAGGGGCACGTTGACGTGCGTCTCCTCCTCTGCGCCAAGACGCAATGCCGCTGCGGTCACACCCGCCTGCCCAATCTTTCCGGACACCGCCCATTCCGAGAAAACCGGCATGCCGGTGGCCCCTGAAAGCGTCACCGTCATCTGCCGCGCCACCGGGTCGAAGCTGATGCCCGTGGTGTCCCCGGTGATATCCGCGATCAAGGTCATCAGACGGTTGCGCAACGCAGGATCGGCCAGCAGATCCTGCAGGCGCGCCGCGGGATCATCCAACCAGTTGGACAGCGACAGCGGGTCCAATCCGTCGCCCGCCCCGAGAACGCCTGCTGCCCGCAGGGCGTCAGCAACCTTGGCCAGCGCCGGATCCGCTGCGGTCGCCAGTTGGGTGAACACCTGGGACAGCAAATCCTGAATTTCCGGCGTGCTGGGGGCGGCCAGCCCTTCGATGCCTAGATCACCATCGGCAAGACCGGGCGACAGCACAAGCCGTGGGAAGCTGCGATCATGGATGCGCACGCCGTGCAGAGTAATCTGCGCGCGGTTCAGGGCCGGGTCCGCCGCACCACCCAGGGTAAGGCTCAGATCGATCTCGATGGAGCGCAGCTCCAGATCAAGCGGCAGCGGCGCGGCCTGTGGCCCGCCGATCAGCCACCCGCTGCTATGGCGCAGTTCCAGCGCAGCGGTGATGGTGCGCGCCTGTCGCGGGGCGATGGCCGGTGCCCCGGACCCAAATTCGAGATCGACGCCGACGATTTCGGCCAAACCGTGCCCTTGCACCACCAGTCCCGTGGCCGCGGGCGCGCTGGAAAGCGGCACCCAAGCCCCCAAAGACGCAGATGTGATTTCCTGCAGCTCACGGCGCGTGCTCCGCGTCTGGGCATTGAGGCTGAGACCCGATGCAACCGTGGCGCTCAGCGCGCATCGGATTGTATCCGCATCCAGCGCCCCGTAGACAAGGTGCAGCGCCAGATCGCCGCGTTTGGTGCCGGTCCAGCCCGCAGGCAGCGCCAGATCGGCCACAGCCATGGCACGATCACCGAGGTATCCCGCGATCAGCCGCCGGGCGCGGGCAAGGTCGTCATCATCAAGCTCGCCCGCGTCCTCCTCCGGCATGAATTCCGCAAGGCGGCGCAGCATCTCCGCCTCAACCGCGGGCAGCGGCAACGGCACCTGTTCGGCGACGACCGGCTGACCAATTGTCACCAACCGGTTGATCCCGCTGCCCATGGCGTCGAGCGCCAGCCAGCAGGCATGCGCCGCCGCCGCATCCGCAACCACGGTGACATCTGGCCGTGCCGCCATAAGGGACAGACCGTGACGCAGCCGCGCCACCTGCCCCGCCACACCATCCGCGTCGCCCGAAGGCAAACGCGCTGCATCGCGCGGGGCCAACAACAGATGCCAGGTGCCCGCCTGTGACGACAAAGGCGTGAACGCCAACGGGTCACGCCCCGCCTCGCGCATGTCCAGCACACGGGCGGGATCAAGCGCGGGGTCCATGGGTGCATCGGGCCGGATGACCTGCACGTTGATCCGCGTGGCAGGGGCCGCGCCGACAATAGGGGCAAGATCAAGGCTCTCGAAAATCGCAGCTGCGGTCTGGTTCTGGATCAGATGCACCGTCGCCCCGGGAATGGCGACAGCGGGCGCGCGGACCTGCCCGTCGCTGCCCTGCCATAGGCCTGCAAGACCGTGCAACCCGGCGCTGACGGCGTCTTGCGCCAGACCGGCGCCAAAGGGTCCGGCGATCTGGGAAAACTCGCTGAGGATGGCCTGCGCCAGTTTCCCCGGCTCCAGCCCGGCATCCCCCGGACGCCACCGTCGCAGCGGCAAGGACAAGAGCCCATTGGGCGTCGGCAGCGGCGCATCGGGTTGTCGCCAGACCGCAATCGCGGGCATATTCGGCGCCTCCGACAGCTTGATCCGCCAGGGGTCGGTGATCGTGCCCGTGCCACTGACGTTGAACTGCGCCTCGGGACGGCCCGACAGGAACCGCGCCAGCGGCTGCAATTGTTCCTCGACCTTGCTCTCAGCGTCCGCAAGAATGCGCGCGAGCCAGCTCCGCAGCGCATTTTCCGTATCCGATATCAGTTCTGCCAACCGCAAACGGTGCCGCCGCGGATCGCCCAGCACCGGCGCGGACCTGCGCCAGCCGACCGCTTCGATCAGATCGTTGAGCCAGTCCTGACCGATCTGCTGTGCCAGATGCGCCAGCAGCCGTTCCAGCGCGTCCCATTGTGAATTGGTGATCGATGCAATGGCCTGCGCCACCCCGCCGGAAAAATCAGGAATGTCGATCGGCAGTTGCAGCCCGTCAATGTAAATCGCTGGTTTGGGTGCCTCATAGCCCACATCAAGCCCGGTATCCGGCGTCCAGCCTGCGCGCAGGCCGAGGTGATCGACCTCGAACCGGAAACCACCCTGATCGGTGCGCAACCGTCCCCCGCCCCGGGCGCGGCCCAGAGCCCGCACGGAGACTTCCGGCAGGAACCCGGCGGCACCACTGTCCAGATCGAGCGCCACGATGCCAGCGCGCACCCGCGTCTCAAGGACCGTGCAGCGCTCACCCAATGTGTCGATCTGTCTGAGAAATCCAAGCCCGATGACCAGCCGCGCGGCAGCGTCACGCCAGACCGCCACGTGCAGACCTGCGACCAGTGGCAGGACCCAAGGTGCTGCATCCGTACCCGATCCGGTCACAGCCCCCGGCGTTGCGTCGCCGGTGAGCAGTTCGCGCAAACTGCTCAGCACGGCGGGCACATCGGCGATGTGGCTGTTCAGCACCGCCTCCCAATGCGCCCGCAAGCGCCCGAGCGGATCGCCGAGGAATTCCAGCAGATCAATACGCGGATATCCCGCGCTGGCCCCGGGCGGGGCCTGCCACCCCAGCATGATGGCGATCAGATCCCCGGCTGGTCCAAGGGTGCCCAGCACCTCGCTCAAGGCGTCGGTGATCGCCTGTGCTGCTGTTGCGGCCAAAGCCTCCGGGTTTGTCAGATCCAATCGTGGATGCGTGGTGCTGAAAAGGGTGACATCCAGCAGTTCCAGCACCAGCACCGGCCTGCGCGCCGCGTTGAGACCGAAGCCCACGACCAGCGTGTCGACCGAAACGTCGGGCATGACCACGCCTGAGAGATCAAACCGCGCCTCTGCCCGGAGGTTTGGCACGGCCACGGCGGTGCCCAGGCCAAGATCGACGCGCACCAGATCCGCGCGCAGGGACACCTCCGCCGGGCCATCCCGCAGCCCAAATGCGGTGGTGAGCGTGAGCGTCGGTTTGCCGGATGCGCCCGCTTCGGCTCGCAAGCCAATCCTGACGACCGCGGAATCGACTGTCAGCAAAACCTCGTGGCCCTGCACCGTGGCACCACCACCAAACACGTCCGCCAGTGCCTGCAGCCAGGCCGCGCGCCGCGCGGCGTCGCCCAGCACCTGCGCCAACCAGTCGCCAAATGCATCGAGACCGCGGTTGAAGATATCCTCTACCGGCAAGGATGGGATCACCGGATCGCCATCCAGACCGATCAGCTTGGCAAAAGCCTGAATTTGCGCCCCTGCTGCGGTGCCGACCTTTGCCTGCAGCAACCCAATGATCAGCTCCAGCCCCGCATCCCGCAGGCTGTCAGGGTCGGTCAGCGATAGCGTCAGGTCGCGCCCCGTGGCCTCGCCCGGCAATTGCAGCCCGCGCAGACTAAGGCCCACCTTCGGATCACCATCGGCGGCGAAGGTGGGGATCAGCAGCCGCAACCCGACGGCCTGCAAACGGGCCTCCCCGGGAGGCGCCGGGGTGTCGGACACGGTGACTTCGCTGCTGATCGCGACGAACCCGCCCCGCTGGCGGATCAGCTCGGGGCTGGACGGCGCTGGCCCGCTTTTCGCCGCGCGAAACAGGGGAAACATCAGGGCGGATTGGCTGACCGCCAGCGGCGCGCTTGTATTGAAACGCACCCCCAGAAACAGATGCACCTCATCGATGGGCGTGTTTTCAGAAACCGGGGTGTCGTCCGCAACGACAAAGAAACCGATCTGTGACCCGCCGCCCAGATCTTCGGAGAAGAGCTCGATCCATAGCCGATCTTCAGCGTCCCGTTCGGTTTCGCCGCCGCGCATGGTCGCGACAAAATCAAACAGCGCCTGGCGCTGCGTATCATCGGCGAGCATTGTTTTCAGGTAGGCTTCGGGATCGCCCAGCCAGTCGCTGTTGAATTCGCCATCAGAACCAACCAGCCCCAACGCACGCAGCAGATCGGCGGTTTCGCCAAAGTCATCCGGCGAAAAGGCGTTCATCGCAGATCCTCCTTGAAGACAAACCGGGCCTGGCTTTCCACCACAAGACTGCCGCGCCGGGCCGTGAGGGCGCGCGGAATCAGGCGCTGGTTCTGCACGTCGCGACCGGAGGCCCCCGCAAGGCTCTCACTGGCAGAAATCAAGGCACCATGGGCCAGCGCGATCAGCGCTTCGCCCCAGACCTGCGCCACGACAGGGTTGCCCGCGGGCCTGTCCGTTGTGGCCATCACCAGACCGGTCAGACGCTCTTCGCTGCCTACGGCAAAGGGGATTTGCATTGTCGCACGCAGCTTGTCGGCCTCGACCTTGATATCGACCCGCACCAGCCCCTCGGTCAGTGTCGCCTGGATTTGCGATGCATGCACAACCAGCTGGTTGATCCCATCGTCCCAGATGACACTGTCCTGATCCTCGCAGATCCGCACCGCTGCCAGTTGCAAAAGCTGCGTCAGCCCCTTGGTCGTGACCGGCAGGTCAGCCCCCTTCTTACCCGTCTTGATCGGAACTTTGGGCAATGCATCGGGGAGGTTTTTGCGCAGCTGATCCATGAGGGATGTGGTGACAAAATCCAGCTGATTGGTTTTGGGCAGGTCAGGCCGCGTGATCACCGACCCCAGTATCTCGGTCAGGTCGTTGGGCTTGACGATATTGCCGATGAAATCGCCCAGATCTTCAAAGACCGGCGGCTTGTCCCGCACAATAACCAGATCGTCGATGCGAATGTCATCCAGCCGTCCGACCTCGTCGAGGATGTTCTCAAATCGTCTGCGAAAACTGGCCGAGGCACCGGGCACCCTGCCCAGATCCCGCAGCCGCGTGCCCGAGACAGCAGCGCCCGGCGTGAACCCTGGTCGTGATGTTGGCCGACGCACCATGGCGATTTCCCCAAATCAAGAGGCGCAGGTCCAGCGGTGTAAAACAGCCCGTTTCAAAGGCAGTTGATGACGCCGCACCCAAGCTGGCAGCGGCGGTACTTCGTTATTTGCGAAATGCGCTCAAAATCAGCTGCGCGACAAAACCAAGTACCAACCAAGTAAAAATGAACCCCACCAGTTCCAGCGCAAAACTGCCCCACTTGAAGTAGAGCTGTGCGACAATGAGAGCGACGGTGAAGGGGATAAACTCGCGTTCCAGAATGTCTTTGAGAGCAAATGTTTTGAGCAAGGAATACACTTAAAAACGCCCCACCGGTCTGAAAATTAGATCTTATTCAACCTCAAGTTAACGTGGCGGCAAGTGTTTCAGTCAAGGAATTATTTCACCGCTCCACCAGGGCCTCTGAACGACACCTCATCTGAAAATACGGCAGAACGTCAGCGACACAGCAATGCGTTGGAACGCAGACGGAAGCGTGGTTATAGGCGAAGGTCCAGACAAACGTGTCGGGTTTCTCACCTATGGAAATACTCCTAACAAAATGCAATTAAAATAAAATTCATTGGTTTAAAGGCTATACCTCATCCAGAAGAATACGCCCGGTGACCGGACCGATTTCAAAATCAAGCGAGCAATTTGGCAGGGCGATAATATCCGCCAGTGAAGTTCACCAATGGACATCAGATCGGCGCGGAAAGATGCGTTAATTTTTTATCGTCCACGCCGCAATCGCGCTGGCGCAGCTGTTGCAGGCGCGCTTGTTGCCGCCGAAACTTATCGCCTGGGCGATTCTCCGAACGCGCGATCTTAGCGCTTGAGCGACTGCATCCAGCTCAACGTCTGCTCGGTGGGCGCCGTGGGCTTATACTCTGCGCCCAAGGGGCGGTCATACCCCAATCCCGCGATAACCTCGAAGATATGGTCAAAATTAACTTCGCCGTGATCAGGTGTCCCCCGATCAGGCACGCTGGCGAACTGTATGTGGCCAATGATCGGCAGCAGGGCGTCGAGCCGATGGCTCAAATCACCTTCCATCAGCTGCACATGATAGCAGTCAAACATGAGCTTCAGATTATCCGCGCCCACCGCTTCGATGATGTCGCGCGCCTGCTCGGTCGTTGTCAGAAAATAGCCTGGGGCATCGTAGTGATTGAGCGGCTCGATCAGGATGGTGATGCCCAGCGGGGCGGCTTTCGCGCAGGCATAGCTCAAGGCGGATGTGAAACAGGCCTCAGCCGCATCGCCCTGCGCGAAGCCTGCCATCACATGCACAGCACCTGCACCGGTTTGCTGCGCGTATTCCAGCGCCTCGTCGATGGCTTCCCGCGCCTCCGTTTCGCGACCGACAAGCGCGCTGAGACCGTTTTCACCCGTGTCCAGGTTTCCCCGCCGCGTGTTCAGCCCCAACATCGGCAGGCCCGTTTCCTCGAGCGCAGCGGCGACCTCTGCGGCGCGAACCGCATAGGGCCAATGGCATTCGACCGCATCAAACCCGGCGGCTTTGGCCGCGCGAATGGCATCCGGCAGCGGCCTGTCTGCCCAAAGAAACCCGAGGTTGGCGGAAAATCGGGTCATGCGTCCCACTCCACGTCAAATTGGGTCACAAGATCGTTGACCTGCGCGGCGCTCAGCATGTTTGCATCAAATCCGCGCATCAGCATGGCCAGGCGCGCGGTGTCCTCAAGCTCTTCGATGGCATTGCAGGCCGCCTCCACATCCTTGCCCGCCACCACCGGCCCGTGGTTGGCCAACATCACAGCGCTCCTTTTGCCCGCCAGCCCGCGCACTGCCGCGCCCATCGCCGGATCGCCGGGCAGAAAGAACGGCAGCAGCTTGACCTTGCCCAGTTTCATGATCGCGTAGGGCGTCATTGGCGGCAGGAAATTGTCAGGATCCACGCCCGGCATCATCGACCAGGCCACCGAATGGCAGGAATGCAGGTGCACCACGGCACCGGCACCTTTGCGCGTGTCATAGAAGGCGGAATGCAGGGGCATTTCCTTGGTCGGAGCGTCGCCGCCAATGAGCGTTCCCGAGGCGTCGAAGTGGCTGAGCCGCGCGGGATCGAGCCGTCCGAAACTGGTGCCCGTTGGCGAGACAAGCAGCCCGCCATCCGAGGTGCGCGCCGAAATATTACCGGTGCTGCCGCCGGTCAGCCCCCGATCAAAGAGGGATTTCGCCAGCAAACACATTTGTTCACGTAGTTTGGTTTCGTCGGTCATGGGGCCTCAAGAACGTTGAACACATGCGCAAAGAAGTCTTCGGCGCCTAAGTTGCCGGATTTCGACGCCAATGCAATGGGATGACCACCGCTTTCGCCTGTGATCCAGAGGATGCCTGGCGCAAATTCCGCACAAATGTCACGACGGTAGATGCCCAGCGCTTTGGTCATGAGCCCCGCAGCTCGCCCTACCTGCAGCAACAAACCGGCGCGCGCGAAGACCCCGGGCGGCCATCCAGACACGCGTTTTTCCCGCCATTTAACGCACCGATCTTGGTAAGCGCAGCATCGGCTTCGTCGCCGCCTTTTGTGATATCTCAAATGAACAAACGATTTCTCCCATGGATTGCTGCGCATGTTCCCCGGTGGTCTGGTCAAATCACGTCGCCTGTCGGCGCATTTGCGGATACACAGGTTTTCAGCCCCCGGATGGAGATTTTCTATGCACCTGGCGATCATCGGATATGGCAACATTGCGCAAACGGCAGTTGCCTGGCTGGCGCACCGACCGGTCGCACGTCTGACCGTGCTTGTGCGGCCCGCACGCGTGGCCGCTCTGGAAGAGGACGCTGCGCTCAGCAAAGCCGCGTCTCGGGCGAGCGTCGTCGGCACCATCGATGAGCTGTTGCAGGCAAAACCTGATCTGGTTGCGGAATGCGCTGGCCACCAAGTTGTTGCGGAGCATGGTCCACGGATTTTGCGCGCGGGGCACGATCTGCTGCTGGTCTCGATCGGAGCGCTGGCGGATCAGGGGGTGGCGGATCAGTTGCGATTGGCTGCAGAAGCGGGATCCGCTCAGATGACCCTGCCCTCCGGTGCCATCGGCGGCATTGACCTGTTGGCAGCATTGGCGCTGGCAGGAGAGGTGCAGGTGAGCTACCGGGGCACAAAACCGCCCGCAGCCTGGGCCGGGACACGCGCCGAAGAAGTCTGTGATCTGTCGGCATTGACCTCGCCGCAGGTGTTCTTTGAGGGCACCGCCCGAGAGGCGGCGATGGCCTATCCCAAGAATGCAAATGTCGCCGCGACCCTGGCGCTTGCCGGTGCAGGATTTGACAGCACGCGCGTCTCGCTGATCGCCGATCCGGCAGCGACCGGCAACCAACACGCCTATGAGGTTTCAAGCCCGGCGGGCGGCTTTGCGATGACCATCGACAACGCCGCATCAGCAGGAAATGCGAAGACATCTGTTGCCACGGTCTACAGCGTGCTGCGCGAGATTAACCGCAAACGGGACGCCATTATGATCTGATGGGTCGCTGGATCCTCTACCACAGCTCAATTTTCTGACCGGTTTCAGCAGATTGGTAGATCGCATTCTTGATACGGATGACCTCCAGATAATCGCGGGCTTCGTTTTCGAACGCGCCCCGTCCCAGTACACCTTGCACCACGTGGTTTTGCAGGTGATAGACGCAATCGCCGCCGAACCCCTCCCAGGTGTCCGGCGGTAGGACCATCTCGACCTCCATGCTGCCATGCGGTCGCAATCTCACCGACCCATCGCCCAGCAGGGTCAAGACACCCTCTGTCCCTTCAAAGAGCGCCTCGCCCATGGTGCGGCGCTGATTGTCCGCCAAATGGTCGCAATGCCGGTTGCCATCAAATAGCGCGCGCACCCCATTCGGATGATCAAAGAGAACAAATCCCGCGTCCTCCCCCCGAATATCAGGGTTGATTTGCCGCAAATCCGCGTAGACCGCGCCGGGATTGCCGAAGAGGAAGCGGAATGTGTCGATCCAATGCACCCCGGTTTCGTGGATCAGGAATTTCGGCATCTGCTGAAAATAGGGCTGCCGGTCGAGATAGGCGTCCGGACCCTGCCCATCGCCGGGGCGCAGCCGGAAACTGGCCTGTAGCGGCGTGCCGATGCGCCCGCTGGAAATCTCGGACTTGATGGCGCGGTACCAGGGCATAAACCTGAAGTTCTCATGGATGATCAACCGCGCACCGCTGTGTTCGGCGAGAACCGTAAGGGATGTGGCCTCCTGCAAATCCTGACAAAACGGCTTCTGGCAGATGATCGTTTTGACCCCGGCATCCAGCGCCAGGAGCACCGCGTCCCGATGCGCCACCGGCGGCAGGATGATGTCGAGGATATCCGGCCTGGTCGCGGCCAGCATCTGGTGCAGGTCATCGAAGGCCGGAACCCCGGTTGCCTGCGCTGCTGCGATCTGACGATCTGCGGATCCCACACAAGTGACCTCCGGCAACCGCGCCCAGGCTCCGTAGTGAAACTGGCTGAAATACCCCGCACCGACGCAAGCGACCCGAAGAGCAGTATCAGACATCAGCTCTCCCTCAAGGCCGTTGCCACGGCGGTGGCAGCTTCGGTCGTCGTCGCTGATCCGCCCAGATCCCCGGTGAGCACAGTGCCTTGGGCAATCACCGCTTCGGTGGCCGTGCGCAACCGGACGCCGTCTGCGGCCATCACCGCATGATCATACCGCAGGCCCAGCCATTCCAGCATCATCGCGCCGGAGAGGATCATCGCCAGCGGGTTTGCGATCCCCTGCCCGGCAATATCGGGCGCCGACCCATGGCAGGGCTGGAAAACCGCATGGTTGAGCCCGATGTCCGCAGAGGGCGCCACGCCCAGCCCCCCCATCAACCCGGCACCAAGATCAGACAATATGTCGCCAAACATGTTTTCCGTGACCAGCACATCGAAATCCCACGGCTTTTGCACAAACCACAAGGCGGTCGCATCCACATAGGCATGATCGCTGGTCAGATCCGGATGTCTGGTCGCCTCGGCATCGAATAGCTCGCGGAAAAAGGCGAAGGCGCGGAACACATTCGCCTTGTCCACACAGGTCACACGGCCAGCGCTGCGCCCGGTCTCCTTGCGCGTGCGGGCCAGATCGAAGGCAAATTTGAACAGGAGCTCCGACGTTTCGCGTGTGATCAGCAGGGTTTCGCGGGCCTCGTTCTCGGTAACCTCGCCACAGCCCTGCGTGTGAAAGAGACCCTCCGTGCTCTCGCGGATCAGGACAAAGTCGACCTCACGGCCTTCCGGCATGTTTAGCGGCGTCTTTTGACCCGGGAAAATGCGAACAGGGCGCACGCCTGCAAACAAATTCAACGCTTTGCGTAGGTCGATCTGTGGCGAAATTTCGGTGCCATCGGGATAGCGCACGGACGGCAAGCCCATGGCCGAGAGCAGAATCGCATCCGATTGCCGTGCGGTCTCCATCGACGCATTTGGTAGGGAGTCCCCCGTCTCCGCGTAATGCGCCGCCCCCGCCGCACAGTCGGTGAACGCCAGCTGGTAGCCAGAGGTTTGTGCCAGGTCGCGCAGCAAACTCACCGTGGGCGCCATGATCTCCGGGCCGATCCCATCGCCGTGAAAGACTGCGATGTCATAATTCTTTTTCATTGATCTTTGCGCCTCTTGGTGTGTGCTATGCATCCAGTCTCAATAAAGCATCTGAGGGGATGACATATATCGCCACTTTAATGTATGCATTAATTTATACGTAAGCCTGACCCGATCTACAAGTAAGGATTGATATGTTCGCTGTTGTCGTCACTTTTTCAATCAAAACGGAGCATTTGGCGGCGTTCATGCCCTTGATGACAGAAAACGCGTCCACCTCGCTGCGGGAGGAACCGGGATGTCGCCAGTTTGACATTGCAACGGATCCGGCGCGCCCGGGCGAGGTTTTCCTTTACGAGCTTTACGACAGTGCGGCGGCATTTGATGCGCATCTCGCTTCGGCGCATTTCAAATCTTTCGACGCCACCGTCGCCGATATGATTGCGGAGAAATCCGTGAAAACCTACGGAAAGGTCCTGCAATGAGCGATTGGGAAGTCTACGCCATCAAATACGCGGACCGGAACAGCCGCACGCGGCGCGAGAGTTTCATTTTCGACGATAATCACGATGCGCCGCACCCAATGGACTATTTCATGTGGGTATTGCGGCGGGGGGCAGAGGTTATTCTGGTCGACACCGGTTATGATGCGGCGGAGGCGACCCTGCGGGACCGCCCGATCCGGCAGGACCCGGCGGCCTCACTTGCGCCGCTTGGGCTCAGGCCCGAAGATATCACAACCGTGATCGTGACCCATCTGCACTATGATCACGCGGGTGGGTTGCACCTCTTTCCCAATGCGAGACTCCATATGCAGGCGGCGGAGATGGCCTATGCCACCGGGCCCTGCATGTGCCATGACACGCTGAAGATGCCCTTCACCGCCGGGCACATCTGCGAAGCGGTCACGCGCCTCTACGCCGGGCAGGTGATCTTTCACGAGGGTGATGGCGAGGTTGCGGAGGGGGTCACGGTTCATTGCATCGGCGGCCATAGCCGCGGGTTGCAGGCCGTGCGCGTGCGCACCTCTGCCGGGTGGCTGGTGCTGGCGTCGGATGCAGCGCACTACTATGAAAATGTCTTTGCGCGCAAACCCTTCCCCATCGTTGTGGATCTGCAAAACATGCTGGA
Organism: uncultured Roseobacter sp.; assembly: GCF_947499265.1. Taxonomy (GTDB): domain Bacteria; phylum Pseudomonadota; class Alphaproteobacteria; order Rhodobacterales; family Rhodobacteraceae; genus Roseobacter. The sequence continues at coordinate 600,978 of NZ_CANMNK010000003.1, forward strand.
TGGGTTCGACACGTTGGCGCGGCTCGCCACCCGCGCCACGCTGATTGTCCCAGGCCATGACCCGCTTGTCACGCAGGCCTTTCCCCCAGCCATGGCGGCGCATATCTGGCGGCTCGATCACGGCCCTGACAAACCCAGCCTGATCGGTGGCACGTGATGCGTCGCGCTGTGACGCGGGTTAATCTTCACGCGGTGCACAAATAACAGGCGGAAATCCTGACAGCTGTGCAGATCATCGATCTCATCTATGGTCAAACGACAATTCCCATGTGACATTAACCATTGGAAAGTTGACGCCCGAAGGCCACTGAAATTGCTCATGCGCACCACGACATCGCTGGACCAGCCGCGCGCCATCGGCGCCGCGATGGTATCCAGCAAAACGCGTGCGCACCGGTCTTATATCGACGGCTTGCGCCAATCCGGCGCGCTGAAACTGCTCTTTCCCCGGACCACGGGCCCGCTTGAGGCGATCTTGATCAACACCGCCGGCGGCATCACCGGCGGTGACAGCTTCACCATCTCCGGCACGGCGGGAGAAGGGTCAGAACTGACACTGACCACCCAGGCCGCTGAACGCGCCTACCGGGCCCAGCAGACGCAAACCGGCCAGTTGGAAACGCATCTGACTGTCGAAAGCGGTGCCCGTCTGAACTGGCTGCCGCAGGAAACCATCCTCTATGAGGGAAGTGCCCTGCGCAGGCGCCTCGAGGTGGAGATTGCCGCCGGGTCGCGGTTTCTGATGGTCGAACCGGTGCTCTTTGGCAGACGCGCGATGGGCGAAGATGTCCACGACATCCATTTTGAGGACCAGATCACGCTCCGACAGGAGGGCACCGTGATCTACCGCGACGGGGTGTGCCTCTCTGGCGACGCCGCAGCACAGCTTGATCGCCCGACCATCGCGGGCGGCGCGCGCGCCATGGCCAGCCTTGTCTTCGTCGCACCGGAAGCCGAAGCGCATGTTGCCCCACTGCGCGACCTCATCGGCTCGACCGGCGGTGTCAGTCTGCTGCGCCCGGGCGTCTTGGTGGCCCGGCTGCTGGCGGAGGACGGCTTTCATCTGCGCAGGCGTCTGGTGCCCATGCTCGACGATCTGACCCAAAACCAACTGCCCAAAAGCTGGAGACTGTAAGCCATGCAGCTGACCCCCCGTGAAAAAGACAAACTGCTGGTCGCCATGGCTGCCGAAGTGGCGCGGCGCCGTCTGGCGCGTGGTGTAAAACTGAACCACCCCGAAGCCATCGCCCTGATCACCGATGCCGTGGTTGAGGGAGCACGCGACGGAAAATCGGTTGCTGACATGATGCAGGCGGGTGCAGAGGTCATCACCCGCGATCAATGTATGGCAGGGGTGCCGGAGATGATCCACGATGTACAGGTCGAGGCGACTTTTCCCGACGGTACCAAGCTTGTCACCGTGCATAATCCGATCAGGTAGGAGACGCTGATGATCCCCGGAGAACTCATGGTCGCCGAGGGCGACATCACCCTGAACGAAGGCGCCGACGCCATCACCCTGATGGTGGCCAATACCGGTGACCGGCCGGTGCAGGTCGGCAGCCATTATCACTTTGCCGAAAGCAACCCGGCGCTTGATTTCGACCGCGCCGCGGCACGGGGCATGCGGCTGGATATTGCCGCGGGCACCGCCGTGCGGTTTGAGCCGGGCCAGCGCCGCGAGGTGCAGCTCATTCCGCTCTCCGGCGCGCGCCGCGTCTTTGGGTTCAACCAACACATCATGGGCGATCTGTGATCGTTCAAACCTTGGAGGAGGAAAGACCATGTGTGATATCTGTGTGATCAATTCGGTGAAGGAACGAATGCTGTCGCGGCGTGACTTCTTCAAAACCAGCGCTGTCGTCGGCGCGGCTGCAGCACTGGGCACGGTCGCAACGGCGCCGCCCGCTCTGGCGGCCGGTCATGGCGGCGTCTTCGACATGACCCACAAGCTGAGCCCCGAATTCCCAACCTTCTTTGGCGTGCCGGGCATCTCGACCGAGCAGCCATTCAACTTTGCCGAACATGGCTTCAACCTGCTCAACCTGAGCATCAATGAACATACCGCCACCCATATTGATGCGCCGCTGCATTTCTCTGCGGATGGCAATTCAGTGGATGAAATCCCCGTCAGCGACCTTGTCGTGCCGCTCTGCGTGATCGACATTGCCGCGAAGGCCGCGGAAAACCCGGATGCTCAGGTGACGCCCGACGATCTGAAGGCGTGGATTGCCGATCATGGGGCGATCCCCGACAAGGCTTGCATCGCGATGCACTCCGGCTGGGCCGCCAAGACCGCAAGCGCCGACTATGTGGGCAATGACGCAAGCGACGTCAAACACTTCCCCGGGTTCCACATCGAAGCCACGCAGATGCTGCTGGAGGAAACCACGGCTGTGGCAATGGCGGTGGATACCCTGTCGCTGGACCACGGCCCCTCGCCCGATTTCGCAACACATTACGCGTGGCTGCCATCTGGTCGCTACGGTATTGAAAACCTGGCCGGGCTGGATCAGGTGCCTGCGGCGGGCGCCACGCTGGTCGTCGGCGCACCGAACCATGTGGGCGGCACGGGCGGTCCTGCGCGCATCTTTGCGATGGTGTAGTGAGGATCTTGCATCTCATATCACCGGCCGAGGTCAGCGCTGCTACGCTGGCCTTAGTGCTGGTGGTTGTCCATGGGGTGGCGGTCCCTGCCCGTGCACAGGAACTTGATTGCACAAACCCCGTCACGCAAGTGGAAATGACCGGCTGCGCCAGCCGCGCCGCCGAGGCGGCGGACAAGCAGTTGAACGAAACATGGCAACGCGCGGTTGCAGCCGCCAGAGAACGCGATGAGGCAGATCCCGGCTATGAGCCGTCGAGCGAAGAAATCCTGCGCGATGCGCAACGCAGCTGGATCACCTTCCGCGATCAGGCCTGCAGCGCCGAGGCCACGATTGCCCGCGGTGGCACGATGGCAAGCCAGCTGTTTCTGATGTGCCTCGAACGGCTGACGCAGCGCCGCACCGAAGACCTGCACCTATTCACCGAGACAAACTGATCAGGAAGACACCCATGCCCGCCACAATCTCACGCTCCAGCTATGCCGCCATGTTTGGCCCGACGACCGGTGATCGCGTGCGGCTTGCCGATACCGATCTGATCATCGAAGTGGAACGCGATTTCACCACCTACGGCGAGGAGGTCAAGTTCGGTGGCGGCAAGGTGATCCGCGACGGCATGGGGCAATCGCAGGTGACACGCGCGGGCGGTGCGGTCGATACGGTGATCACCAATGCGCTGATTGTCGATCACACGGGCATCTACAAAGCGGACGTGGGCCTGAAAGACGGGCGCATCCACAAGATCGGCAACGCAGGCAACCCCGATACCCAGCCGGGCGTGGATATCATCGTGGGCCCCGGCACCGAGGCCATTGCCGGTGAGGGCAAGATCCTGACGGCCGGTGCGTTTGACAGCCACATCCACTTCATCTGCCCGCAGCAGATCGAAGACGCGCTGCATTCCGGCGTCACAACGATGCTCGGGGGCGGCACCGGGCCCGCGCATGGGACGCTGGCCACCACCTGCACGCCGGGGCCCTGGCATATCGGGCGTATGCTGCAAAGCGTGGATCATTTTGCCATGAACATCGGCGTGTCCGGCAAGGGCAACGCCAGCCAACCGGCAGCTTTGGTCGAGATGGTCGAGGGCGGCGCCTGTGCCTTGAAACTGCACGAGGACTGGGGGACAACACCTGCCGCGATTGATTGCTGCCTCAGCGTGGCCGACGACATGGACGTGCAGGTGATGATCCACACGGATACGCTTAACGAGAGCGGTTTTGTAGAAAACACCGTGGCCGCCATGAAGGGCCGCACGATCCACGCTTTTCATACTGAAGGCGCAGGGGGTGGCCACGCGCCAGACATCATCAAGATCTGCGGCGACGCCAATGTGATCCCCTCGTCGACCAATCCGACGCGGCCTTTTACGGTCAACACGCTGGAAGAGCATCTCGACATGCTCATGGTCTGTCACCACCTCGACAAATCGATCCCTGAAGACGTGGCCTTCGCCGAAAGCCGCATCCGGCGCGAGACCATCGCTGCCGAAGACATCCTGCATGACATGGGCGCGTTTTCGATCATTGCCTCGGACAGCCAGGCGATGGGGCGCGTCGGCGAGGTGCTGATCCGCACCTGGCAGACCGCCGACAAGATGAAGAAACAGCGCGGGCGTCTGGTTGAAGAAACCGGCGAAAACGACAATAGGCGCGTGCGCCGCTACATCGCCAAATACACGATCAACCCTGCAATTGCCCATGGGATCAGCCATGAGATTGGCAGTATCGAGGAAGGCAAACGCGCGGATCTCGTGCTCTGGAACACCGCATTCTTCGGCGTAAAGCCCGAAATGGTGCTGATGGCCGGTACCATTGTCTGTGCGCAGATGGGGGATCCAAACGCCTCCATCCCGACCCCGCAACCCGTGTACACGCGGCCTATGTTCGGCAGCTTTGGCCGATCGGTTGAGCGCTCTGCCGTGACCTTCGTCAGTGCTGCGGCAGAGGCCGCAGGGATCGGCGGCACGCTGGGACTGCGCAAAGACGTCATTGCGGTGAAAAACACCCGGAACATCGGCAAGAAGGATCTGATCCTGAACAACGCACTGCCGGAGATTGAAGTGAATCCGGAGACCTATGAAGTCCGTGCCGATGGTGAATTGCTCACCTGCCAACCCGCCGAGGTGCTGCCGATGGCACAGCGCTACTTCCTGTTCTGAGGGTAACACATGATACCAACTGCTCAAAAGGTGACATCACAGGGCCAGCCCGTGCAGGACCATGTGACGCTTGACTATGATGCCCGTTTTTTGCGCCGCAAGGTGCTGACCACGCAAAGCGGTGCGCAGGTTCTTGTCGATCTGCCCCAAACGACCTCGCTGGCGGATGGGGATAGGTTGGAGACAACGGATGGCGGGTTCATTGGGGTACGGGCCGCGCCTGAGCCCTTGCTGGAGATCACCGGGCACGGCCTGCACCGTATCGCTTGGCACATCGGCAATCGCCACACGCCCTGCCAGATCGAGGAGAACCGGCTTTTGATCCAGCGGGATCACGTCATCGCGCAGATGCTCACGCAGTTGGGCGCGCATGTGCATGAGGTGGTCGAGCCCTTTACACCGGAAGGCGGCGCTTATGGCCATGGGCGGACCCACGGTCATGATCACGATGCCCAACACGGGCCAGACGATCACATACACGCCCATGACCACTGACGCGATCCTGACCCTGACGCAATGGCTGTCGCCGGGGTTTCCGGTTGGCGCATTTGCCTATTCGCACGGGCTGGAAACCGCCATTGAAACCGGCGCGATTACGTCTGTGGATGATCTGGAGACATGGGTCACCGACCTGATCTCCCAGGGAGGAGGTCGATCTGATACCATCATCTTATCAAGTGCTTATCATGCTAACCCTCATGTACTACATCAGGTTGATGAAACCGCCCGCGCTTTTGCCGCCAGCGCGGAGCGCCTGCTGGAGACAGAGCAGCAAGGGGCCGCGTTTTGCAGAACGGTGGACGCAGTTTGGGGCACGGAGCTCGGGGCCTGCACTTATCCGGTGGCTGTCGGACGGGCGGCCTGCGCGCAGGCGATCCCGCTGGAGCTGACCGCGCAGATGTACCTGCACGCATTCGCTGCCAATCTGATCTCCGCCGCGGTACGCCTGGTGCCATTGGGCCAGACCGAGGGTCAGGCGCTGCTGGCCAAACTCGCGCCTCTTATCAGGGCCACTGCCAAGACCGCTGTTTCAGAGCAACTTCACGATCTTCATAGCCATTGCTTTGCCGCTGACATCGCGGCGATGCAACATGAGGTCCAGTATTCAAAGGTGTTTCGAACATGACAAACCTAAACGGCCCCCTGCGCATCGGTATCGGTGGCCCTGTAGGGGCTGGCAAAACAACGCTGACCGCCTGCCTTGCCCGCGCTCTGAGCCCACGCCACTCCATTGGTGTGATCACCAATGACATTTACACGCAGGAGGATGCGGACGCGCTGATGCGCCTGCAAATCCTGCCCCAAGACCGGATTATTGGTGTAGAAACAGGCGGTTGTCCCCATACCGCCATTCGCGAGGATGCCTCCATCAACCTGGCCGCCGTGGCGGAAATGCAGGCGCGACACCCGGACGTCGACGCCATTCTGATCGAAAGCGGTGGTGACAATCTGAGCGCGACCTTCTCGCCGGAACTCGCAGATGTGACGCTCTATGTGATCGACGTGGCGGCGGGCGAGGAAATCCCCCGCAAGGGGGGCCCCGCCATCACCCGGTCGGACATTCTGATCATCAACAAGACAGATCTGGCCCCGCATGTCGGCGCATCGCTGGAGGTCATGGAACGGGACGCGGCAAGAATGCGCGCGGGGCGGCCCTTCATCTTTACAGCGCTGCGCCATGGCCAGGGTGTTGAAAATGTCATTCATGCCCTGCGCGAGGTTTCAGGCTTGGGCATGGTATCGACTGCTGAGTGAAAGCGGGTCGATAACACACTGAATGAACTACAGGTTATGTATCTCGAAGATTTTGCGCGGCGGTCTTTACCGCGGCGCGGATGCGGGGATATGTGCCACAGCGACACAGGTTACCGCTCATCTCTGCATCGATGTCAGCGTCGCTTGGATCCGGCACAGCATCAAGCAAAGCCGCCGCCTGCATGATCTGGCCCGACTGACAGTATCCACACTGCGCGACCTGATGATCGATCCAGGCGGCTTGCACCGCATGTAGGCTTTCGGGCGTGCCGAGACCTTCAATTGTGGTCACCGGCCCCTCGACGTCTGCCGCGGCCAATTGACAGGATCGCATTGCAACCCCACCCACATGCACCGTGCAGGCGCCACATTGCGCAACGCCGCAGCCGTATTTCACGCTGGTGATCCCAAGGGTATCCCGCAACACCCACAGCAAGGGCATATCGTCGGCAACATCCACGTCGTGGTTTGTGCCATTCACGGTTAATTTCATGCCGATCTCATCCTCGCGAATTCAACATCAATTTACGAAATTCACGCGCCGCCAGCAACGACGTCGCAACGTCACAACAGCCCATCAGCAAGTCTTAGAACCCTACAGGGCAGGTCATTTCAGGCGGCGCGAGCCTTGCTGCGGCAGTAGCAGGAGGCGCGGATTGGCACGGTGGCGCGTGCGATCGCCTGATCCAGTTGCAGTTTGATGTGCCGCGCTTCGGTCAATTCACCCCGGTGCACCAGACACTCGTGCAGCCCGTGCAGGGACCAAACGTTGCGCGGGTGTTGGCACGCCCGCGCCAGTGTCTCATCCAAGCCGAGGTCCGCGCGGTACACCGCTTCGGCCTCATCAAAGCGCCCCATCTCCATCAGCAGCGCGCCAAGCGCATGGCGGGTGGGTTGCATCCAGCCCCAGGGCTCATCATAGAGCAGCGCATCATCCAGCGCGACCGAGCGCCGCAGATGCGCGATACCGGCCTCGTGATCGCCGGATTTGAAGGCCAGTTCGCCCTCCATCATCGCCTCACCCACCTTCAGCACATCTGACCCGAAGTTGTTGAAAACCATGCGGGTGTCCTGCATCGCCGCCATAGCGGAAAGGGCTTTGTCACGCTCCTGTCGTGCCTGATCAATGAGACCCTGGTTGGCCAGCGCAATCACCCGCGCCTGCCGCATCGCCGCCGTTGTGTAGCTGTAGAGCTCGGCATCTTCGGGCAAGGGTTCGTCAATGATATGCTGCCACATTCCAAAGCGTATCATGACATGGATTTTCTTCCCCCAGAAGCTCTCAAAGAGATCCGGCAGGTAGCGTACAACCTTGTCGGGCAACATCTCGATCAAGCGCTCGGACGCCTGCAACGCCCTTTCCGGCTGACCCAGAAACATCGCGCCATAGGCCTCAAAATGCACGTTGTGAATGCGGTAAACGGTGTAGAAGTTCTCCGCCCCTGCAACGGCCTCGTATTTCTGGTCAATTTCTGCCGCGCGCGCATTTCGTGTCACCACGTTCTGGTAGTCGCCACACAACACATCGATATGGGTCGCCATATGCACCAGATGCCCGGAATCGGGCACAAGATCGACCAGCCGGTCCCCTTGGCGCAGTGCCTTTTCCGGGAACGGCGACATCTCCATCAGGTGAATGTACATATGCAGCAAGCCGGGGTGATCCCAGGCGCCGGGGAGCGTGTCAAAGGCCTTCTCAAGCGCGGCCTGCGCCTCCAGCGTCGAAGCCCCCTCGCGCGGCTGACCGCTGGGCAGATCCCACAAGAGCCAGGGCGTCCGGTTCATCAACGCCTCGGCAAAAAGGCATATGACGTCGAGATCGTTCGGGTGATCGGCGTAGACCCGGCGCATCGCGTCGGAAAACGCGTCATTCCACGGCGCGAAATCCTCAATCTCCGGATCATCGGGAAAACGGTCCGCCAGCGCCTCGATCAGAGCAACCTCGACAGGCGTAAGATCGGGTTTGAGCTTTTGCGCCTGCGCCAGCGCGTCATGCGCCTCGCGCAGCGTGCTCACCCGCTCTTCGGCTGTGAAAAACTCCCAGGGTTTATTGTAATTGGGCCCAACGGCATAGGCGATGCCCCAATGGGCCAACCCGCATTTGGGATCAGCCGCAATGGCCAGTTTGAAACAGTCGGCGGCGGCTTCGTGATTATAGCCGAACAGCCAGATCAGACCCGTGTCAAAGTGACGTTGCGCCGTCTTTGACGCCGTGGTGATGTGTCGGGCATATGTGCCAAGATCAAAGCCGTCCATTGCAATCCCTTTCATGAATAACGCCCCCGCGTTGCGGCGGGAGCGTATCACGAATTGCGTTTCGCGCCAGATCGTTTGCCTGTACTAAAACTCCACCACAGCCCTGATCGACTTGCCCTCATGCATCAGCTCGAACCCGTGGTTGATCTCGTCCAGTGTCAGC
>NZ_CANMNK010000004.1 GCF_947499265.1 uncultured Roseobacter sp.
TCAACATGCGTCCACCCGTCCCAGAAACCATTTTAGAGAAAGCCCAAATTTGTGGCCCAGGATCAGGGGGCTAGACACCATCCGTACCGCCGGTATTGCCCCGGCGATGCAAATCGATCTCGCTTTCATCTGGGCTGGCCTGATTGCATTCGCCGTACTGGTCTACGTCATTCTCGACGGGTTCGATCTTGGAATTGGCATCCTGTTTCCGTTTGGAAAATCCGAGCCGGACAGGGACATGATGATGAACTCGGTCGCGCCTGTCTGGGACGGCAACGAAACCTGGCTCGTGCTGGGGGGTGGCGGGCTATTTGCCGTCTTCCCTCTGGCCTACGCAATCGTGATGCCCGCGCTTTATATGCCGATCACACTGATGCTGCTTGCCCTTGTCTTCCGGGGTGTGTCGTTTGAACGCCGCTGGCGCACGGTGCGGGGCAAAGGCTTCTGGGATGCTGCGTTCTTCGGCGGGTCGTTCGTAGCCGCGCTCTGTCAGGGCATCGCCCTTGGCGCTCTTGTGCAAGGGATCGAGGTCGATGGCCGCGCATATGCCGGCGGTTGGTTTGACTGGCTGACACCTTTTTCCATTCTAACCGGGTTCGCTGTTATCGTCGGCTACGCGCTGTTCGGCGCGACATGGCTTGTGTTGAAAACAGAGAACGACATTCAAATCCAAGTGCGCGGCTATGCGTGGCGACTTGGAACAGCAACCCTCGTCCTGATCGGTATCGTGAGCCTCCTGACCCCGTTTCAGGAATCAGAGTATTTCCAGCGCTGGTTCAACCTGCCGGGCAGTCTGTTCGTGATGGTCGTGCCCTTGATCATATTAGGATTGACCTGGACCTTTTTCACGGGTCTGAACGACGGAAAGGACCTTTAGCCGTTCCTCTCTGCCCTTGGATTCTTCTTTGTCAGCTTCATCGGGATCGGCATTAGCTTTTATCCTATGATGGTTCCGCCATCCCTGACGATCTGGGACGCCGCCGCCCCGGAGTCGAGCCTTGCCTTCGCCCTTGTTGGTGCTGCGATCCTAGTACCCATCATCCTGGCCTACACCGCCTATGCCTACTGGGTATTTCGCGGAAAGATGAACCCATCGGAAGAGTATCACTGATGAGCCGTGTGCAACTTTCGAAATGGCTTTGGTTCGTCGGTCTTTGGCTTGCAAGCGTGCTTTTTCTTGGCATTGTTGCAATGACAATAAGAGCGGTACTTCTCTAAAGGCGACCCATTAATTGAGCGATCTCGAAGACCAATCTCGTCAAAACGGAAAGTCCACCAAACCTGCGACTCACTTCGCTACATCACGATCATGAAGTGAACATCTCTTGCACACGAAATCTAGTAAATTTTTGAAATATATGTTGAATATCTACTATCCATCACTTTACGGGGTTCGAACTGAGCGGCCTTTAGCCGCCGTTCACTGCGAGCCCAGATCCGCGGTGCGCCTTCCTTGAAGCGGACCTTCACGCCGCCGGCGGTCGGTCGAGAACCAGACTGGCCGCTCTGCGGGACTTTGCTGCCGTTGTTGAATTCTAAACAAATGGCTGCTTTTGCAAACCAGCAAGATTCATGACTTCTACGGTGAGAATGCAGGTTGAGGAGCGTCAAAAGAAGCGAGTTTCATCAAATGGGATCAACTGACTGGCGTCTAGTGTCTGTTGTTTTGCATCGACGACCTGTGATTTTCCGCGCCAAATTCGAACAACGGAAACCGCATTTTCGTCCGTGTTTGTCACTCGGTATACGAGTCCGATTTGATATGGGCTCATCCTAAGTTCAGCATCCTCGAACTTACTAAAAAACTGTTTGCGAGCCTGCCTCTCTTTTCGCTGCAGGTACCAAAATAGAGCCGCAATAACCACGATGAGTGCACCAAAGAAAGCGACGTAGCCATCCAAGCTTATTGGAACGAGATCATGTTCAGGCATGCTGAACCTATGAACCAAATACTTGAAAGCCGATATTCCTACACGTCGCAGCATCGGTCAAGTTTGCTCCAGAGCCATCATCCGGCGATGTTATTCAAACAAATTCAAGCTGGACGGCGGTTCTATGGGACGAAGCACCATTTAGCTGCGATTGCGCCAACGGTCGCTTTGCACATACGAACTACAGCAAAATTTCGTTGGTCATTCTCAATCTGGCTATGTTCGAAACAGATCAATATATTCAAGGGGTGGAAACGGGAATGAAAGCGTGCACCCTGTCGGACAGTCCTTTTATTGATAAAACCAGTTTCGATGAAAACGTCATAGTTATCTTCGACAGTGATTGTATTCTTTGCAGCCATTGGGTCAGATTTATTCTGAGACATGGGGCTTCTGAAGATATACGCTTCGCGTCGTCTCGAAAAGCTATCGGGATGTCCCTTGCGGTTGGGTATGGTTTCAAACCAGAAGACCTCGATCTGACCTACTTGGTTATCCAGGAAGGACAGGCTCTTACAAAATCAGACGCGTCTTTGGCGTTGTTAGGTGAATTCAAGAAACCGTGGTCTTTGTTCCGTGTTCTACGCATCGTTCCTCGCCCCATCCGAGACGGTATATACGATATCGTCGCAAGAAATCGATTGCGTTGGTTCGGGGAAGAGAAAGACTGCCTCTTGCCAACTCCCGAACAGCGCCATCGCTTCCTAGACTAGACGCCAATCCATCGCCAATCCACCAGCCGGACGTAAAGAGAACTTGGCGGACGGTCTTGGCAAGTTCTTAATTGGCAAAGGCGACATCCGCTGCAAGATCGTTGCCGCGACGAGGCAGCTTTCCATAAGTCCAAAATTTTGACCGATGCAGACACGCGGCCCTGCGCCAAACGGCAGATACCCAAACTGTGGCCAAGTCGGGTCTTTCAAAAATCGCTTTGGATCAAATGCGGCTGGATCAGGAAAGAAACGCGGATCGCGATGCGTCGTGAACGGGATGATTTGAGCCAAGTCGCCTTTCGCAAGCTTCACACCATTCAGATCAACCGGCTCAGCAGCTTCTCGAAGAAACAGCGTGTACGCAGGCGGGTGAAGCCGAAGAGTCTCGTTGATCGTAGCACGCAAAACCGGCAGTTCAGAAATCACTTCTGGTGTTGGTGATGCTCCTCCAAGAACCAGTCTAAGTTCATCCTGAACGGCACCGAGGCACTCTGGGAGCGTCGCCAAACACGCAAAGAGCCAACTTAGTAATGCACCAGACGTCTCATGCCCAGCGATCAGAAGACACATGACATCATTTCGGATATCGGTGAAATCTCCTTCGTGATGCTCAATCAGTGACCCAAGTAAGTCCCCACTGCTTGCGTTCTCCTCGCGCGCGATCCCTGCGCGAACAAGACCAGAAACAAGATCATCCATGACTAGCATGGCCCAGCGTTTTTTGCGTTTTCGTTCCAGCGGCAACCAGTCTGGCAACGTGACCGGCGAAGTCGATTCCGAGAATGCGGTGTCCGACAAGATTTGGATCGCACGCTCTATCTCAAACCCATTTTCGCGCGGCGGCGCACCAAATAACGTTCGCGTCGCGATGTCCAAAGTTAGCTTGGCCATCACAGCATCGGTGTCGAAGCGTACTGTAGCTGACGCCTGCGCGTCGCGCATCGAGCGACACAACTGCTCCGCCTCCAGAACGGCGGCTTGCCCATACGCGGGCAATCTACGCGTCTGAAAGGCTGGCAAAACCTTCCTACGGCGGGTTCGCCAACTTTCCCCCTCTTCCACAAGAAGGCTGTTGCCATTCCACTGCCGGACAACATCCGTGAGCTTCTTGAAGCGAATGAAAGAGCCCGAATTGCCAGCGAGCAGAGCCTCAATGTGAATAGGATGGAAGAACAAATGTGATCTGTAGGGACCGAGACGAAGGATCACGTGATCCCCATGCTTTTCCTGCATGCGTGCGTAAAAACTCAGCTGATCGCTGCGAATGGCGACTAGGCTATCCAGCCCCAGCATCAATGCCGATGGGTTTGAAGGCAGCAGCCTTGGTTCAGTCATACCCCAACCTTCGCTGGTTGGACGGCCTGAGCCAGAACATACTTTCAAGCCAACAAAATGATCAAAGCAGCATGCGCGGCGATGGCCCATACGAAGTTTATGTGCGTAAGTGCGAATAAATTCGCCTCAATACCTATGAACTGACGCTTTTCACCCGCTGGCTGATAGGTCGCGGAACCCTTGCCCGATTCAACAGAAAGGCCCGTAGCGCCATGGAGCGCTTTCGGCCAAATTGCACTGGGGTTGTGCACGGTGAAACTGGCGGGTGTCGGCACCCACGGCTTCCAGCGTGGAATCCACTCAGGCACGTTTTCTTTGTATTCAGGCCAACCTTCAGGAAAACGTTTGAGAAGATCGTGCCGATGGTGCCAACGCACCATGCCTTGGACAAAAACCCATGCCATGCCCGCAGCGGCGACAACCCATATGTTTTGCAGGTATAGGCCCAAGATGACCCAGCAAAGTGCCGCAGAAAGCTGCATGGGGTTTGAGACATAGGCATAGATACCAGACCGCACGAGGAGTTTTGTGGGATCGAGAGGGACTGGTGTACCGCCACCTTGCAAGCAGAGCATTTTGTTCGCAGATAGACCGATTACTGACGCAAGACCCAAGAGTATTGCTGAGATAACGGTACTCCATATCGGACGCTCGAGCATCGCCCATTCTCCGCCCATCGCCTGCATGATCAGCGAAGGCAAAATGGCAAGAATCATACCGCCCGTCATAATTGCGAGCAACGCACACCGCATCGGAAGATGGCGACTCTCTGCCGTCCACTTGGCCAAGTAGATCGCGGGAATGTGAGCCGTCACAAAGACGAAAACCACACCTATCAACCAATTTGGACCAGCGTACACGAGTGGTTCCAAGGAGCTAAACAGGGTCGCGTGCAAGCCAATGATGATCGGCAGGCATATCATGAGCGGGCCAACCCTAGGAAATGCGAAGAACAGTCCCGGACCAAACAGTATTGCACCACCAATAAGGATGTCTGCTGGAATACCGTTTAGCATCAAAGCATCCCACCCATAGCGCCACCAGCCGAAGTATATGGCTATGGAATGCGTGATAAAAATCAACGGCACGCCATAGAGAAAGGCGAACAAACCGCCTATTCTTGCGCGCTGTTCGGTTTCGCGGAGGAAAGCGAAGTACAGCACCAAACATATTGGCCCAAGTAAAAGCAGCCATCGAAGGGCCAGCATAAGCGGTTCGGGCAGGCCCAAATCTAACATGAGATAACCTGCCTTTTGACCCAAGATCGGATCTGCGCCGGAAACCGCGTCTCAAAAATCTCCACCAGCAAAAAAAACAACCGGAAAGCCCAACGCAAGATAAAGCGCGAACTGCGGTAGCGCGATGATGAGCAGCAACTGGATCATTGTTCCAAGCTGCATCAAAACACCCTCTTGAGAGGACATTCCACGACGCACCGCCAAGTATGAAAAGGCCAAAGCTGGGATCATTACGGCAAGCGGGAAAGCGAGAAACGCCGTTTCATCTGAATTTTGAAGGCCCTGGACAGCCTTAACGGCACGCAGCATGACGGCGACGACCATGGCTGTCGACAGCACAAATACCACGAATGTTCTGATACTGAAAACCACTCTAAGGTGCCCATGAACCGTCTTTTTCAAGAAAACTACACGCACGTCCATTATGATGACAGGCCAATTTCATGAGACCGCACAGATCGGTGCGTTCAGATGTGCTTGCCGACGGTTTTTTTTTGAAGAGAACCGGACGCTCATGCGTTCTGCAGGATTGATCAAAATGGGCTCCTTCCGGACCATCACCGAATTTCGTATGACTATCCGCTCTCTGCATGGTGGGGCGGGAAGGAGCCCAAAGTGTATTCGGCGCGAGCCTGCGGCTCGTTCAATCAAGTTGACCGATCCTCACAAACCTCTGCTCGATCACCTCTGCGCCCCATTGTCGGCCTGCCTTTTCTTCGGCCAGTTGGAAACCGACACGTTCATAAAGGGCGCGGGCGGTATCGAGGCCCTGAAACGTCCAAAGATGCGTTTCCGAAAACCCCTGCGCATCGCAAAAGGCGATGGCCGCGTCCAGCAGCCGCTTGCCGATGCCTGTACCGCGCAAGGTGTCGTCCACGATGAACCACCGCAGATGTGCGATATCGCCCTCCAGATCCTGACCGTCAATCGCAATCGATGCTCTGATCCTGCCACCCGACGCCACATGCCAGATGCCGTTTGTCGGTGCATCAAGGCCTGTCATGAACTCGGCCAGTTCCGACGCCACCTTGGTCTCGAACGGCAGTCCAAACCCGACCAGCCCACTGTAGTAGTGCGCGTGCATCTCCACGACACGCGCCAACAATGTCGGGCGGTAGCCCTCGGCGATCTCCGGTTCATCAGGCGCCGTGCTGTCCGAACGCGAGCGCGCCAAAGCCTCAGCATACCCTTCCAAACCAGCAATCAAGGTGCGAACGGTGTCTTCCGCAAGCGGCACAATCGCCTGACCAACCCGCGTTTGAGCCGATTTCGCGATGGCCGCAAAGAGATCACGCCCCCTTGTCGTCAGGGTCAATCGCTTGATGCGAAAGTCGTCCTCGTCCTGCGTTTCGACAACGTCTCCGGTGTCGATCAGTTTTTTCAACAATCGGCTGACCGAAGATTTTTCAAGGCGCAAAAGGTCTGACAAATCCCGCGCCGTGGTCGCGCGGCCTTCCGCGATCTCGATCAGGGCATGAACCGCAGACGGGGACAGATTGGTGCCCGCCAGAGTTTGCTCCATGAAACCGAGCTCCCGCACCAGCTTGCGAGAGGCCGAACGGATCCGTTCGATGTCGGTTGCTGTGTTGGATTTCATGCAGGTTTCCTGTATAGTTGTATAATACAACTATCTCTGATCGATACGAGGACGCAAGCATGAACGACATCGCTGACCCTGATGACACCTTCGCTGGAAAGGTCGCCCTCGTCACAGGTGGCGCGACCGGGATCGGAGCGGCGGCATCGCGGGCCTTCGCGGCACGCGGCGTACAGGTCATCATCGCAGCGCGGCGCAGGGACAAGGCAGAGGCAACGATTGACGAAATAAAGGCGCAAGGCGGACGCGCCGCGTTTATCCAGACGGATCTGACCGATCCGACCCAGATCGAGGCTCTTCACGACGGTATCCTGGACGAATACGGGCAGCTGGACATTGCCTTCAACAACGCCGGATATCAGGAAGCCAAGGCCCCCCTGGTCGACCAGACGGTGGACGTCTACGCACGTGTGTTCGACACCAATGTCCGGGCGGTCTTTCTGTCACTGCGGCGCCAGATTCAGGCGATGAAAGGACGCGGGGGGCGATCGTTGTCAACGCGTCGGTTAGCGGGATGAAGAACCCTAATCCGGGCTTTTCGATCTATTCCGCGTCGAAGGCCGCTGTCATTTCACTGACCAAATCGGCGGCGATGGAAGCGGCAGAACAAGGTGTGCGGATCAATGCGATCGCGCCCGGACGGGTCGTGACGGACATGATGTTATCATCCAAGGTCATGGACATGAAAGCCGTCGCAGCAGGCCTGCCCATCCGCCGCATGGGAGAGCCGGAGGAAGTGGCCAATGCGGTCGTCTGGCTCGCCTCGGATGCCGCGTCCTTTGTTGTTGGCCATGTTCTTGCCGTCGATGGCGGCTTCATTGCGACGTAGGATGTTCTGGGATTCTGGATTTGTAGCCCGCATTGCCGACATTCGCTGCAAACGCAAAGGAGTTGTAATTTGGAGGGCCGAAGGCGGATCCTATTGACCGACCAACCAGTGTTAGCTCGTGGCAAGAGCGAGTTAATTTCTTGTGCCCCGAGCGCGCATTTTGTGGTTCAAAGTGCTTCCAATCCTTGGTTTGGCGGCCAATTCACTCCACCTAATGGCGAAAAACAAACTGCTGCATTAGTGCGGTAGTAGACCGCCGACAGTTTGACGGAGCATACGGATAAATCGATCCTCAATTCTGCTGGACAAGCTGTTCGCGCGACGGATGGCGCCTAAAGGTCTGTGAAACTGCGGATTGTGAAACGGTAGGAATATCAAACGATCCTCAAGGTATGGGGCGGTTGTAGCCTTTGGCATGGTGGTGATCAGGTCGGTTTCGGAAACGATCTCCAGAACCGAGCGGATGGAATCTGTCTCGCATCCGATCCGCATCGAACGTACGCCGCACGCGATCATGGCAGCTTCGGTCTGTTGTCGCAGTAGACTGCCCCGTGAATGTGCAAGCCAGATTTGGGCCTCAAGATCAGATGCCATGATCCTTTTGCGCGTGGCCAGCGGGTGCCCCGATCTGCACATGACACCGACGCCATCGTCGATCAGTTCTTCGAATTCCAACCCATCCACAGGTTCAGCAAGGCTCTCAGGACCGAAAACAAGATCGACTTGTCCGCGTTCCAACATTGTGCGCAGTTCATGGACCAGTCCGGTGCGTATCTCGACACTGCAATTCGGGTTGGTCTTGATAAATTGGGTCAGCGCATTGCTGAGGAAGCGGCCCGATACGATCGGGGGTGCACCGATGCGCAGCTCGCCTACCGAACCTCTGGCCGACTGGTCCGCAAGGATTCCGGCCTGTTCCTCGGCCAGCCGGATGGCCAGCCCGTTCCGGGCAAGCCGCAACGCAAGGGAGTTGGGCATCGACCGTCGCCCTTCGCGCTGAAACAAGGGTGTTCCAAGCCGGGCCTCCAACGCCTTCATATTCCGACTAAGCGCGGGTTGGGTTGTGCCAAGTCGCCCGGCAGCAGACTGGAATGATCCAGCCTCAACGATGACCGAGAGTTGGGCAAGGTGTTTGGGGTCAAGTTTCATGCCTAAGTGATATGAATAAGGTCAAAAGTTTGATTATTCCATATCAATCTGAAGTGCTACCGTCCTCAAAACGTCTATGGGAGGACACCATGTTTCAATTCAAGTCAATGAGCCGGGGCTTGCTGGCCGCTACGATTGCTTTGGCCTTACCGGTCGCAGCGTCAGCGCAAATTTTCAAGGGCGAGACAGCCGGTGTTGGCGATCCGGTCCACACTATGTTCGTGGCGTTTTCCAATCAGGCCGGAAAAGCCGGTGTTGAGATCCAGGTCAACGCCGGGCAGACATTGACCAAGTCCATGCTCAAAGGGGCAAAGGGCGATATCGACTTCTTCTCGACCGTTCCGTCATTGGTCAATCTGATGGCTGGTCAGAAGCGGATGTACGAAAACATTGAAGATGCACCTGAACTGGCCAAGAATATTCGCGCCATCTTGGGATTTAAAGCCGGGGCCTACCATCCGGTAACACTGGCCGGATCGGGCATTGAGACCTGGGAGGACATCAAGGGCAAGACTGTCTTCACCGGTCCACCGGCTGGATCGGCCTCGGCCACCTCCGAAGCACTGATCAAGATCATCACGGGATATGTGGCAGGCGAAGACTATACCGCCGTGCGGCTAAGTTGGGGCGAAGGCTACGCGGCCCTTGCAGACGGCAAGATCGACATGATGGTGCGCCCCGCGGAAATCGGTTCGGCCAACATCGAACGCTTTGGCCTGTCGGGCGAATTCCTGGTTCTGTCGATCCCCGAAGACAAGGTTGGGAGCGAAGAGATGCAGGCGCTGTTTGGTCGTCCGGGTCGCGGGATGTTGCAATTCGATGGCGGCGTTTACAAAGGTCAATTGACGACCGGCGAGATCACGGCCCTTGGCTTCACGCAGTTCGTTGGCACCCATGCCGGTGTCTCTGATGATGTGGTTTACAACGCGGCCAAAGCGTTCTGGGAAAACCTGAGCGAGGTCCATGCCACTGCGTTCTTCCTGAAAGAAGTCACGAAAGAGTCTGCCTTCACATCGGTGAACGTGCCGCTGCACCCCGGTGCCTTGCGGTATTACGAAGAGGCCGGGTTCGACATTCCTGACGAACTGCGCCCCGGTAAGTGATCTTTTGATCCTGGCCGACACACGGTCCGGCCTCTATTTCAGTAACGAAAGTGGATCCGATGTCTGATGCGGCAACCAAAGCCAGCCTCCCGCTGCGGTTATTCGCCTTTGCCTCTGCCGCGGCCTGCTTTGCTCTTGGCCTGATCGCGCTCTATTCATCGGGAATAGGCCTGATCGACCCGAAACTGCACCGCGCCCTTGGGTTTGGTCTGGCCCTGTTTGTTGCGGTGGCGGTCTCCCAAAAGCGCCGGCACGGCACGACCCCTTTGCAACTCGTCTTTGATGTTGCCCTGATCGTTGCCGGGCTTTGGTCAATCTGGTCCTTTCATTTCGTCCAGACCGAAATGGAAACTGCGCTTTATGACGTGACCAATCGTGACGCATGGCCAGCGCTGGCCGGACTTGCGGTGTTTCTTGAGTTGTGCCGCCGATTGTGGGGCTGGGGGCTGTTTGGCGTTGGCACTTTCGGGGTGGTCTACCTTCTTTTCGGTCAGGACCTGCCAGGCGTCATGGCGCATTCCGGGTTCTCCCTGAAAGAGGTGGCCGAGGCGCTTTGGTACAACACCAACAAAGGCGTATTTGGCTCGATCACGAATATCGTGCTAAGCACGGTGTTCATCTTCATCATCTTCGGTGTGCTTCTCGAAGGGACCGGTGCGGGCTACACTTTGCTGAAATTCGCCTTTCTCGCCACCCGCCGCACCCGGGGTGGCCCGGCCCATGCCGCCATTCTGGCCTCGTCCATGTTTGGTACCATGTCAGGCTCCACGGTGGCGAACATCGTGGGTACGGGTACCTTCACAATCCCGATGATCAAGAAACGCGGGTTTACGCCCACCTTTGCAGCAGGGATCGAGGCGACCGCGTCGTCCGGCGGACAGATCATGCCGCCCATCATGGGGGCCGCGGCTCTGGTGATGGCTGACCTGACGGGTGTGGGATACCTCAACATTATTGTTGCTGCCCTATTTCCGGCCCTATTTTACTATTTCAGCCTCTTCTCGGCAGTGACAGTCGAAGCGCGCCGCCAAGGCATCGAAGTTCAGCAAATGACCGTCGATGATCAGATCACCCGCACCGACCTGATCAACTCAGTTCTGTTTATTGGACCGATCCTTGTGGTCATCGGATCACTTCTGGCGGGGCTCTCTACCTCGGCTGCCGGCTTTTATGCGGTCGCTACTCTTTTGGTTCTCTCGGTCATCAATCCCGAGGTCCGGAACGATCCGGCCCGCATCTGGCACTCCTTCCTAAAAGGGGCTGAATCCGGTGCCACATTGCTGATCGCCATTGCCGCCATTGGTATCCTTGTGGGGTCACTCGATAGCACCGGTCTGGGTCTTAAACTGGCCAATGTCATTGCGTCGGTCCGAGGTGAGAGCCTGTTCTCGGCGTTACTGGTGGCCATGGCGGGCGCACTTATCCTTGGCATGGGCATGCCCACGCTGCCGGCCTACCTGATCATCATCCTGGTTATGGGACCGGCAATTCAGGAACTGGGCGTCTCGATGCTGACGGCCCATATGTTCGTCTTTTACTATGGCGTCGCGTCATCGCTGACCCCACCAGTTGCGATTGCCGCCTATGCGGCAGCACCCATTGCGCAAGCCAACCCGTTGATGACCGCGTTCATGTCTTTCCGGCTGGGCATGGCCAAGTTCATTATTCCGTTCATCTTCGCCTTCTACCCGACCATCCTGATCATCGAAGAATTCAGTCTGGTGCCATTTATCTGGATCGTGACCCGCACGTGCTTTTGCATCTGGCTCTTCTCATCAGCGCTATCCGGATTTGACCGTCGCAAGCTGACGGTGCCAGAAATCGTGATCCGCTTTGCAACCGCGTTCATGTGCCTGGCAACAGATCCGATGATCCATCTGCCGGCAATCTTGGTCGGGCTGGCCTTGATTGCATTCGATGTTTACGCCGGTCGATCCAAAGCCGTTAACTCCGAGACATCCCAATGACCAAAAGGCCAAACTTCCTGTTCATCATCACCGATCAACACCGCGCGGATCATCTGGGATGTTACGGCAATGCGATTGTGCAAACGCCAAACATCGACCGGATCGCCGCGACGGGCACCAGGTGGGATCGGTTCTATGTCGCAAACCCGATCTGCATGCCAAACCGGGCATCGATCATGACAGGGAGGATGTGCTCGGTTCACGGGGCGCGCCATAACGGTATCCCGCTATCCAAGGATCACACCACGTTTGTCGAATTGCTGCGTGACGCCGGATACAGCACCGGCCTCATCGGCAAGTCTCACCTGCAAAGCTTCACCGGCTTGCCTGCCGCCAACAGGTTTGAGGCCAAGGAAGGGTTGACCACCCCCTCGGCGCATCTTCGCGATGCCTACAAGAACAACCGTCACTCTGACGAATATGACCTCGAGGTCGCGCCTAACTGGGACACGCCGTTGGCCGACCGGTTAAAGGGCGATTTCTACGGCTTTAATCATGTCGAGGTTGCTGCTGACCATGGTGATCAGGCGTCAGGTGATTACCTGTTGTGGGCCCGCAAACAGGTACCTGATTTCGACACAATGACCGGCCCGGACAACGCCCTACCGGACAATCGCATCAACGCCCCTCAGGCCTGGCGCACTGCTGTGCCCGAAGAGCGGTATTCGACCTCTTGGATCGCAGACCGGTCCGAAGCCTGGCTTCAGAATCAGGCCAAACAAGCCACCCCGTTCTTTCTGCAAATGTCCTTCCCGGATCCGCATCACCCCTTCACGCCGCCAGGGCGATATTGGGACATGTATGATCCCGCCGACATACCCTTGCCCGCGTCATTCGGCCAAGGCGATCTACCACCGATCCAGGCGATGAAAGACGCGATGCAAAAAGGCACCGACCCAAGGGACAACCAGAACCCCTTTGCCGTGACTGAAGACGAAGCCCGCGCCATCATCGCGCTAACCTATGGCATGATCACCATGATCGACGATGCCATCGGGCGGGTCCTGAAGCGGTTGGAAACACTCGGTCTCGCCGAGAGTACGGTGGTGATCTTCACGTCGGACCATGGCGATTACATGGGGGATCATGGCCTGATGCTGAAGTTGTTGTTGCACTACCAAGGTATCATCCGGGTGCCGTTTATCTGGAACGATCCTGCCAACCAGACCCAAGCGAAAGCCGATGCCGGGCTCAGTTCGTCCATCGATATCTCCGCAACCATCCTTGCCCGCGCTGGCATTCAACCTTTCAACGGCCTTCAGGGCCGCGATTTGCTCTCCACAAAGCCACCCGAAGCCATCATCGTCGAAGAAGACAGTCAGCGCACCATGACCGGCTTTGACCGTCCTCAACGGATCCGGACGGTTGTCACCGAAAAATATCGAATGTCGCTAAGGGAGGGGGAAGACTGGAATGAGCTGTATGACTTGGAGCTTGATCCGGACGAACTCAGCAATATTTACGACGCTCCTATCGCAGTTGGGGCGCGCCAGGCCGTCACCGAAACGATGTTACGTAGAATGATCGAGTTACAAGACCGAGCCCCCTTGCCAGCGTATCGCGCCTAGCATTCGACGGCGTCACGATCGGATTTTCATCCAAGTCGTTCGATGACTTCAGGTAAACTTGGAATGAAGGTTGGACATTGGCTGCTATCGCATCGGTGGCAAAGCCGGGCTCATTCGCGAGCTTTGATGCAGAGTGCGTATTCCGAGAACCTACGCATCCAAATCCGATGGTTCCATGCCGTCAGCGTCCAGTTGAGCATGCAGTATGTGTCCATCCATCGCGATACCGATGATGGGTGCGTGGTCCGCAACTGCTGCTGAGACCTCTTTCGAACAGCTGGTGACCGCATGGTAGTGATATCCAACACCAAGATTGACGTGCCCGCCGCAATCGTCGAATGGTGCAATCGTATGTGCAGCGAGGATGGCATCTGCCGGGGCCGGACCATCGGTCCGCACGCCGTTGAGCGCGACGCCTGGTCCAAGATTGCCAATGCGGCGCGGTGCCTCCGCGGCAACGGGTGTGATGGGGATGCCGACAATTGCATTCGGCGCAAACATCGCGACGATTTGGGTCAGCCGCTCGGGGCTGTCTTCGTGGGCATCGGCGGTTGCTGCCATGCCGGTAAGAACAAGGCTGAGAGTAAGGAAGCGCTTCATGATATCTACTGTTGGTTGCCTCGCCAGCCTTGAAAAATTGACTGGCAAGGAGCTTTAGATCTCGACTGGCCCAGGGTCAGATCGTTGACCTAGTTGGCTGTCGCCACCAGAGCATCGCGCCGCGCCTGCAAGTCTGCCACAATCTTTATGACTTCATCCGTTCCGCCATCTGCAAGCAAGTTCACTTGTTCAAGCGGATCCGATGACAAATCAAACAGCTCTGCCGGCGCGTCTTTTGGCACGACAAGGCGGTAGTTGTCTTCACGCACCGCCCATCCATATATGCCGCCACCGCGCGTTGCACGGTTGGTGAAATGGTCCGTGTAGATGTAGTCACGACTGCCCTCGCCACCGGCCAGCACTGGGCCGAAATCATAAGAATCGGGGGATGAGAACTCTGCTCCCGTCAATCCTGCGATGGTCGCGGTCAGATCGGATGTGTTGGTGAAGGCATCGGTGCGCCCTGCATCAATTCCAGGACCGGACACAATCAAGGGCACGTGTGTTCCGCTGTCGTATAGTGTGGCTTTGGCCTGATGGTCGCCGTACAAGCCGTTTAGAACCTGATTGGGCGTGCCGTTGTCACCCATGAACATGACGACAGTGTTCGCGCGTTCCTCATCGCTCATAGAATTGAGCAAGCGACCGATTTCCGTGTCCAGTGCTTCCAACATGGCTTGGTAATATGGCAGTGGATTTTCGTCGACTGAGGCTTCGTCAACCGGCAAATCATCGAACGTATGCAGGTCGTTTGGTGGAAGGTGGAAAGGCGAATGCGGGGCGTTGTACGCCAACCACAGGAACCACGGGTCTTCTTGGCCCTCGATCCATTCGATCGCGCGATCCGTCAGCACGGTTGTTGCATAGCCTTCGATTTGGACTTCCCGACCGTCCTCAACAGCAGTCCAATTGAAGTAGTCCTGCACACCGCCATAGAAGAGGCCGAAGTAATCAGGAACACCCATCTGTTGGGGCAGATCGTAACCCATGTCGCGGCCTGTGATATGCCATTTCCCAATCACATTTGCCGCATATCCTGTCGGGGCCAATGCATCGAACAAGGTGGGTGTATCGGGGTCTAAATCATCACTACCGTCAGGGGCAATGGGCGCGCCGACGCCTGTGCGAAAGCCATATTGGCCTGTCATGATAGTCGCGCGTGTGGGCGAGCATGTCGGTTGGGCATAAGCGTTATCGAAGACAATGCCGTTTGCACACATGGCCTCAAGGTTCGGCATTGGGGCCTGTTGATTTCCGACATCGTAGCATCGTGAGGCATCCAGCCCCATGTCGTCCGCGATGATCAAAAGGATGTTGGGTTCAGCAAGTACCACGTTGCCCGCAAAAGCTATGACAGTGGTGACGATTGGGAGGCAATATTTCACGATTTCGACCTTTCTGTTCAGAGAGATAGGTATTTGGGAATATGGTTCTTGGTTCATTGGCAAAGCCTGGGCTTGCCATTGGCGTATAAGGAAGATGACCGAGGCCACCGCGACAGATCCCGCCAGGACGACGCCGAAAAAGTCACTGAGGATGGTTGCGACTTGTTCAAGTTTGGAGGCGAATATGTAGCCAAGGGCAACACACGTCGCGATCCAGATCAGAGCGCCAGCCGGTAGGCCAGATGTTCGCCGAGGACATAAGCGACTGTCGCAACCAAGAAGACCGTCAAGAGTAAGATATCTCCGGCCGCTGCAAAGCTCACAGAGGTTAACACCAGCATAGAGGCGGGCAAAGGGACCGAGAGGCAGGCCAAAAGGACCACACCAAAAACCGGGAAAACCCCATAGCCCGGAACAAGAGCGAGTTTGGCGTCTGTCATTCCTGGCCCTCCGGATACGAGGCAGCCGCATCCCGCACGAGAGCCATCAGTTCTTCCATCGAGATGTTGCGATCCCGCGCCGGGCGTCCAACCGCTCGCCCCGGTCGTCTTCAGGGTCCGACTCCAGAAGTTCCATGCCCAGTGGGCGTGGCAGATCATTCCTGAGTACGACGTAGCGTGGTGCCATCCACGTTTTTAAGGCGACATCGACATCGCGCGGATCGTTGAATTATCGCGCGTCGCTAATCGCATGGCAGGCAACCCACAGCGCGATTGTGAATGATCCAAGGAACAGACTGACCAAGAGCCAGTTTTGCTTGATGAATGACAACGCCCAAATCACTCGATGACCTCGACGACTTGTATCATCCCGGAACCATCGTGGGTCAAAA
Source organism: uncultured Roseobacter sp. (assembly GCF_947499265.1). GTDB lineage: Bacteria > Pseudomonadota > Alphaproteobacteria > Rhodobacterales > Rhodobacteraceae > Roseobacter. The sequence goes on from NZ_CANMNK010000004.1 coordinate 16,248, forward strand.
CATCACAATGAATGACCAACTTGCCCGCAAAGGTCTCAAACCACCTCTTGAAGCTTTTCCGTCCGCCAAGCGGTACGCCCGCCGTGTCTTGCCATCGATGGAGCGAACTACCCTCGGGCAGTGGCTCGTCGTTGACAGAGGTGGCAGAGACCGGGCCTAAGCGATTTTGTCTCCGTGTCACTCCAGAACAATCCATTCCTTGAACACACCATCCGTCATAGCACAATCGGCCAGCACTAGCGTTCGCGACATGAAGGGACCCGCAGATCTGCTGTTCTCACCAACGGATACGCAAGTGCTGTCATCCGCCACTGTTTGAATCGTGCCGCCGTCAGAGTTGTAGACGAACCGCTGGTCGCCCGCGGAAGCGTCGCAAACGACAAGGGCGAATGTGCTCTCCTCACTGGGGCTATGCGCCATGCAGTACTCCGGATACTCGACCGAACGAATTTGTCCTGCCGCGGCGTCGAATGAAAACTGAACGTCGCCGCCCTGTGGCTTGCAGGAGTGAGCTTGCAGTCGCTCGGCAAACCCTCTCCCAAGCGTATCAATGCACCACCCGAGTCCATCTTTTTCGTCGAGATTGTCGGCTAGATAGATGACGGGCGACGGCGTTCGGAGGCTCGGCGAGTGTCGGTAAGGCTGTTGCAACGAGTGCTGCCAAGACAAAGGGCAAGACGTCAGGTTTCATGTGTTTTTCTCCGCTTTGTTGTTTGGTCCGACGGTTGGGGCAGATCTCGGCCGGGGACACGACCACCGAGTGCGAACTTCAGTTCGCGCGTAAGCTCGGCGAGAAGTGCCGCGTTTTTAGGGCCTAGTTTTTCTGCAATCATTTCATCGATATCCTGCCAGACATCTCGGACTTCGTTCAAAACCGCCGTGCCCTGATCGGTAATAGAGATGAGATCGCCTCGACGGTCCTCGGGGTTCTTGCGACGGTCGATCATGCCAAGTTTGAGCAACCGATCGATCATGGTGCTCATGCTGCCGGAAGTCACATCGAACCGCTCTGTCAAAACTGTCTGCGATACTTCTCCGGTCCGGTTGAGAACACTCAGAATACGCGCCTGCGGCGTCGTAATGCCAACCGGTGTCAGTAGTGTCGCAAGTCGTTTTTCAAGGATGTCCGCGCTGTGCAGCAGCGAATGAAATTTATGAGGTTTCTTAGCCATCCTTGCCGCCTAGGGAAAATTACCTTGAATCCAAGATGTTTGAGTTGAGGAATGGAGTTTCTGAGAGCCGATGTCGCGATCAATCGATGAACTCAGCGCCGACGATAAGCGTTCCAATGGAGACTTCCCCTCAATGGCTAGTGTTTCGGACGTTTCTAGTACCAATAAACTCATCGTAGAAAAGACGAGAAGTGCGATGGCGGGTAGTAGTCGTTCACTATCAAGCATCGGTTTCTCCGGCAGCTATGCGTATTTAACGGATGGCCTAGCGATTTCCGTCGCAACTTTTTTGACCTTGAAAGCGGACGTTGGTGCAAGCCGCAGCATCGGTTGATTTGGGTTCTCCATCAGCTTTCGCCGCAGCCAGCACCGATGACCGCAAGGCGGGACTTTGCGGACCTTGGATTTTCTGCCTTCGCCGATGCAGCATGCCTTCGCACTTGCGGCACGCTTATTACTGCGGCGCGGCACAAGTCGCCAATCCGGTCATCATTGATACATCGCTTGGTGGGTGCCGAGATTTGTCGTGGTATGGTCTGAAACTGCCTCAAAACTCACTAAGCCATCATGATATTTCTGGGTGGTCCAGCATCCTTTCACAGAGCTTGTTGACACCCGCGTGCAGCAGGATCGTAAGAACAGCAAGTACAAGCAAGGCAGCAAACATAAGGTCGGTCTTGGCGCGGCCATTGGCCAGCAACATCAGATAGCCAAGCCCACGAGACGCGCCAACCCATTCGCCAATGATCGCCCCGATTGGGGCATACACTGCGGCAAGCCTGAGACCGGATGCAAAGCCCGGCAGCGCGGCCGGGATGCGCACGTGCAGCATGATGCGTGTGGGGCTTGCACCCATCACACGAGCCATACCCAGCCAGTCCTTGTTGGTGCGCATAAGCGCGTCGAAGAATGAGGATGTGACCGGGAAAAAGATGATTATGAGGGCCATCACAATCTTGGACCATAGCCCGAAGCCGAGCCACAGCGTCAAGATGGGGGCCAAGGCAAAAACCGGCACCGACTGACTAAAAATGAGGATTGGCCTGACCAATGCCCGCGCCGTAGGAGATGCGACGAGCGCAATGGCCGTCATAAATCCAAGGATTGCACCAAGAACAAGCCCGATGAGAACTTCGGCCATCGTGATGAACGCGTGTTCGGCCAGCAACGCGCGGCTGGTCCAGATCGTCTCTGCAACCAGCATCGGAGGCGGCAGTATGAATCTGGGCACGCCTGTGCTCCAGACAACGGCCTGCCAAAGCGAAACAACAAGAAGCGTTGCTGCAAGCCCTGCGCGCCAACCGCTCACCGTGCGACCGGGAACCCAGCCCACGACGCATCGAAAAAGGCGCGTTCCAGGGCGACGGCTTTTGTAAATGTCGCTTGGACATCAGCGCGGGCGTCTTCATCGAGGCCAAGCCAGACAGCATCAAGCTGCTCGCGCAGATATGCGACCACGCCTGCAAAACCTTCGCCCGAATGCAGGGTAATCCATTCCCCGAGCCAAAAGGGAAGGTCCTCTGCCTTGTCTTCAAATGGCGTGGCCCAATCCAGATATATCCATTCGGCCACGACCAGCACCGACAGCATGATTTCGTAGCGACCAGAGCGGCGGGCCGCGTCCATCAGATCTTGAAAGGCCCGTGTTTCCGCGGCGACTTCGTTGGCTTGGGGCACGTCAAGCGCCTCCAACGCACGGAGGAAGTAGGTGTTCTCCGGTCCGCAGATCAGCCCAAGGAACTGTGCGCCCGGGACCGCATCGGCCAGACTGGGCGCACGAGCCACAGCAGAGGCAACCAGCCGCAAAAATCCTTCAACAAAAAGGTAATCCTGCTGCAGATAACCGGCCATCTTGTCCCGGTCCAATGTCCCATCTACCAGCGCATTGGTAAAAGCATGGGTCGTGGCGGCGTGCCAATCCTCAGAGGCCAGAGATTGAAGGGTATCTGTGGCGCTCATAGCGGGCTCCTGAGGTCATTGAGAAGTTTCGTTTGCGTCGCAAGGACGTCTGGTGCGTCGATGGGGCGGGGAATAGGGCCGCTGGGTCCGGCGATGTCGATCAGGTCTAATGGCGTCATGATTTTGATATGCTCGCCCAGCCGTGCTGCCTCAGCGGGGTCATGGGTCACGAGCAGGACAGAGCGGCCCTTTAAAAGCGACGCGGTGAGGTCCTGCATTTGCAGGCGTGTTAGCGCGTCGAGGGCTGAAAACGGCTCATCGAGCAACACGAGAGGGCAATCTTCGAGCAGGGTACGGGCCAGGGCCACCCGTTGCCTCTGCCCACCGGACAGCGCATGGGGCCGCTTTTGCGCATGCTCTTTCAGGCCAACTTGTTCCAGAAGCTGCGTTGCGCTCTCTGGATCTGGGTTCTCGCCGCGAAGGCGAGATCCAATCATCACGTTGTCCAGGGCACTCAGCCACGGCAAAAGGAGGTCGTGCTGCGCCATGAGGGCAACGCGGCCAGGATCCGTGATTTCGCCTTGAAAATCGACCGCATCCGCCAGACCTGCAAAGAGCTTGAGCACCGTAGATTTGCCAACCCCGCTGGCCCCCAGCAGGCAGGTCCATTTGTCGGGCTCCAAACACAGATCAAGGTGCGAAAAGACAGAAACGCCGCCAATGGTTGCAGACCCGTTTAGCCGCACAGCGTGCGTCACGGGGTCAGCCCCATGTCCCAAAACCCGACCTCTAGCTTGGTTGCCGTCGCAAAACGGTTTTGAAGGGTGGACCAGCGGGGGCTTGATTGGGGGTCATCACCCAGTCTGCGCTGTACCGCCGCATCAATCATCGCGCCGACATCCCGGCAGACCTGTTGATAGTCTTCACCGGCATAGGTGTTGATCCAGTCCGCATAGGTCGCGGAGGTCTTGGACGTCGCCAGCGCACTGCCAATTTCGCCATATCCCATGACGCAAGGCGCCAATGCCGCCAGCAGATCAAGCAAATCGCCCGAATGCCCCGCGTCCAGCACATAGCGCGTATAGGCCAGATTCTCGGCGCGTTCTTCGGTTGCAAATAGTGTCGCCTCACCAATCCCGGCATCAGCACAGATTTTGATGTGCAGCGCGATTTCCTCGTTGATCAGACCGTTCACGGTGCCTGCAGCCAATCGCATTTCCGCGACCGTATCAGCCTTGGTGACCGCAAGAGCCCAAGCGCGTGAGAAGTGGATCAGAAACACGTAGTCCTGTTTGAGGTAGTGCAGGAACGCCTCGGGCGGCAATGTGCCCTCCCCAAGCCCCCGAACAAACGCATGCTGAGTGTAATCAGACCAAGCAGGGGTCGCCCCTCGCCAGTTTTCGAAAACGCGACCGTAACTCATTCCGCACCCAGATCGACCGCCAGCGCGGACACAGGGCGCGTCCCCTCGACCAAGCCACTGTCCGCCAGAAACTGCTCAAAGCGGCTGTAGCGGCCTTCATCCAGTGCTTCGGGGCGCAAGGCAAAGCGCGGCAGCGTGTCCACCCATGCCTTTGCGTTCAAGGCATCGTCCAATTCCGGGGCATAGCCCTTGAACAGGTCCCATGACGCCTCCGGGTTATTCACGATGTGCTGTGTCGCCAATTCTGTGGCGCGCAGGAAGCGGCGCACCTGATCTTTGTCCATCAGCTCGGAGTTGGTGACGTAGATCAACTCGTCATAGGTCGGCACACCCTCTTCCTCGACATAAAAGCACTTGCCCTCGACCCCTTCGATTTCCATCTGGTTCAATTCGAAATTCCGGTAGGCCCCAATCACCGCATCAACCTGACCGGACATCAGCGACGGGCTAAGTGAGAAATTGACGTTTACCATCTCAACATCATCGAGACTGACACCGTGTTTGCCCAGCATCGCGGTTAGCACGGCCTCTTCCACACCGGCGACCGAGAAGCCGATCTTGGCCCCTTTCAACTGGCTGATGTCTTGAATGGGTCCATCTTTCAGGACTAGCAGACAGTTAAGAGGTGTCGCGACAAGCGTACCGACGCGGATCAGCGGCAGGCCCTCGGCGACTTGCAAGTGCTGGCTCGGCTGATAGCTGACGGCAATATCCCCTTGGCCCGCTGCGACCAGCTTCGGCGGGGCCGACGGGTCTGCCGGGGGGATGATCTCGACCTCAAGGTCTTGGTCGGCGAAATAGCCAAGCTCTTCGGCGACAATGATCGGGCCATGATCGGGGTTGATAAACCAATCCAGCAAGAGGGTTATCTTGTCTTGGGCATAGGCTGGCGCGGCGATCAGCAAAGCTGCGGCGCTGGTCAAAAGAACTTTCATGTGGGTCTCCTTAGTCTCCCAAAGCAAGGAGCTTGATCTCTCCTTGCCAGTGTTGCGACAGTCGCTCAGCCGCCTGCCAGGCGCGAAGCCCGCTGCGACAGGCCAAAACGGCACGTTTGTGATGTTTGGGTGTTGGCCCGTCCGGTCCAAATGCAGCAACGGAGGAGCGTATGGCTTCGGGCAGAGGTGGGCCGGTTTCATCGCGGGTACGCAGATCAACCAAAAAGTCGTCGGCGATAATTTCACAGGGCGCGATAAAGGCTGGGTTGGGCGCTGGATCGCGTGCGTTGTCAAAACGAAAACTCCCAAATCGCAAGGCGCGCGCGTCATACGTCACCAATTTGCCCAAGGGTGTGCGATCTCCAACAAGCAAGGCTATTGCCATCTGCGCCTGTAAGCTGCCAATCACACCAACGCTTGGGCCTAGAACCCCGTCGCTGTCGCAAGACCCAAGCTTTTCAGGGAGGTCGGGAAACACAGCACGCAGGCCCGGTTTGCCGCCGCAAAAGCCGCCGACATATCCTTCGGAACCGACGATGCTGGCGCTGATCAGCGGTTGGTCGGTTTCAAGGCAATGATCCGAGGCCATGTAGCTGACCGCAAAGCTGTCTGCGCAATCCAGCAGGAGATCAACACCGTTGCAGAGCGTTCCGATATTCGATGGATCAAGACGCATCACCACCGTTTCGAGGTCTACGTCACTGTTCAAAGCCGCCAGGCTGCGCGCCGCCACTTCTGTCTTGGGTTGGCCAATGTCAGCTTCGCGGAACAGGGTCTGGCGGTGCAGGTTGCTGAGGCTAACCACATCCGCATCCACCAAACGGACATGGCCCACGCCCGCCCCAACAAGGTATTGCAAGACAGGGACCGCCAAGCCGCCAGCACCGATCACAAGAACGCGGCTTTCGGCTAGACGCCGCTGCGCGTCGGGCCCAAGCACGGCTGTTTGGCGGGCGTAGCGGGTCATGCGCAGGCGTCCAACCACGCGCGCACTCGTGCATCGGGATCAGCGTTCAGGGTGATGTCTGTCACGGCAGAAACGATATCGGCGCCAGCGGCAAAAGCCCCGGGGGCGCGTTCAACGCTCATCCCTCCAATGGCAACAAGAGGCGTTTCGCCTATGCGTTCTTTCCACGTGGTCAGTTTTTCAACCCCTTGCTCGTGCCATTTCATCTTCTTGAGGATGGTTGGATAGACCGGGCCCAGCGCCACATAGTCGGGTGCAAGGGCCAAGGCGCGGTCAAGTTCGGCATCATCATGGGTCGAGACGCCCAGCTTCAATCCCGCCTCACGGATCGCGGTCACATCGGCAATGTCCAAGTCTTCTTGGCCCAGATGCACCCAGTCGCAGCCCAGTTCGATAGCCAACTGCCAGTGGTCATTGACCACAAGCACAGCATCATGCGCGCGGCAAAGATCGCGGGCCTCAGTCAGCTGTGCCCTTAGAATATCACCCGGTTTCTCTTTGATCCTGAGCTGTACAAGTTTGACCCCCAAGGGCGACATCCGGCGCAACCATGCAACATCATCGAAGATGGGGTAAAAGCGGGAGAGGGTCATAGAAACGCTTTTCCTAGCACAGGGGTCGAGGGTGCGGCCATGTCGCGCGGCTCCATCGGGTCGGCTTCAGCCGCCAACGCACCGGCCTCAACCGCGCGGGCAAACCCTTCGGCCATCGCAGCAGGATCACCCGCCTTGGCGACAGCCGTGTTCAGCAATACGGCGTCATATCCTAACTCAATCGCATGCGCGGCCTGAGACGGAAGGCCAAGGCCCGCGTCAACGACCAGCGAAATCTCGGGGAAATGCGCGCGAAGGCTGCGCAGCCCATAGATGTTGTTCAACCCCAGGCCGGTGCCAATTGGCGCGCCCCAAGGCATGAGGACCTTGCAGCCCACTTGGACAAGGCGTTCGCACAGCACCAAGTCCTCGGTGCAATAGGGAAAGACCTCGAACCCATCATCAGTCAGTTGCGCTGCCGCTTCGACCAGACCGAACGGATCGGGTTGCAGCGTGTCGGCGTGGCCGATGACCTCTAGCTTGATCCAGTTCGTATCGAACAATTCACGGGCCATCTGCGCTGTGGTGATGGCCTCGCGGACGGAATGGCACCCGGCGGTGTTGGGCAATACCGCGACGCCAAGGTCTTGGATCAACGCCCAAAAATCTTGCCCAGCCTTTTCACCACCGGCCTCGCGCCGTACGGAAACCGTCGCAATCCCGGCATCTGATCGGCGAAATGCATCGGCAAGAATGGCGGGCGATGGATATTGCGCGGTCCCCAGCATCAAACGCGACGCAATCTCTTTTCCGTAGAACGTGGGCATCTCAGCCCCCCTGCCTTGGGGCAACGATCTCAATCCGGTCACCGTCGGTCAAAGCCTGCGTCTCGCGCAGCGCCTTGGGGACAAACGCCTCATTTAGGGACGTGGCAACCTTTGCATCGCCTTTCCCCAATTCGGCCAGCAAATCCGCCAAGTTTGGTGATCCAGTTTCCACGGCTTCACCGTTCACGATGATCTTCATACCAAACCTCCGGTGTTTTGCCCTCAAGCACTAAATCAGCTGTCATGCACGCCAGCGCGGGGGCCAGCAAGAACCCGTGCCGAAACAGCCCATTTGCATAGATGCGATCGTTGAGATGGCGAATGCGCGGTTGATTGTCAGGAAACGCGGGACGTGCATCCACGCCGATTTCCAGCAGTTCTGCTTCGCCAAAGGCGGGATGGAGCGCGTAGGCTGCGTTCATCAACTCCATCACCGAGCGCAGTGTCGCGCGGTTGCGCTCGCCGCTTTCGATCTGGGTTGCGCCCAAAATGAAGACGCCATCCCCGCGCGGCACGATGTAAAGCGGAAAGCGTGGGTGCAGCAGTCGCACAGGGCGGGAAAGCGATACATCCTTGCAGAGGACCACCAGCATCTCACCTTTGACCCCGCGCAGATCCGCCAAGGTGTCGCTCGCCACAAGCCCTCGGCAATCGATGATTTGCCCCTTGATTTCGTTGACAAAGGAAACGCCGTTCTGAGGAAGTCGCGCATGGACGGTGGCCAACGTGGCGCGGGGATCAAGGTGGGCTTCTTCTTCAATGAAAAGCGCTTTGGCGAAGTGATCCGCCAAATGTGGCTCAAGCGCGTTTATCGCCTTGCGGTCCAAGCTTCGAGCATTTGGCGCACGGCGGGCAAAAGTGGTCAATTCGCTTTGATCGCGTCCCAAAGCAACCACGAGTGTTCCCTTACGCGAGACCTCCGCCCCATGGCGTTCCCACCAATCAGCAGCCTTGCGGCCCTGCCGTACGACCTCTGGCTCGGCGCTGACCCCCTCGCAATCGGGTGCCAACATGCCACCGGCCCACCATGAGCAAGCGTGTTCTCCAGGGGCACCCTTGGGATCAAAAATGGTCACTTGCGCGCCGCGCGATGACAGCTCTGCCGCCATAGCGAGGCCGCAGACACCGCCGCCCAATATGGTGAACGCATCACTCATGTCCAGAGCGCGTGGAAGTGGTGAACAGGGCCATGACCGTGCCCGACCTCCAGCATATCCGCCTGCACAATTGCCTGATGCAACCAGTTATGCGCGCGCGTGACAGAAGCTTCCAAGGTCAGACCTTGGGCGAGGCATGCGGCAATCGCGGACGAGAAGGAGCATCCCGTGCCGTGCGTGTTGTCCGTTTCAACACGATGCGCCGAAAACTCATGCGTTGCATCGCGCGTCACCAAAGCATCGACGCATGTCGCTCCTTCGGCATGCCCGCCTTTCATCAGGACGGCCCGCGCGCCAAGATCCAATAACCGGGCAGATTGTTGTTGGAGTGTCCCGACACCAACAAGCTTTTCCGCTTCGGGCAAGTTCGGTGTGAGCAGGGTTGCGCGTGGGATCAGCTGTGTTGTCAAGGCATCAATCGCACTATCGGCCAGAAGCGTATCGCCGGACTTTGCGACCATCACAGGATCAAGCACGACCGGGCCCGAAAAGCTGCTGAGCGCTTCGGCCACGACCTGGATCAAGGAAGGTGTCCCCAACATTCCGATCTTGATTGCGTGAATGTCGATGTCGTCCAGAGTGGCCTTTATTTGCGCAGCAACGATTTCATCCGGCACAGCGTGGATGGCGGTAACGGCTTGCGTATTTTGGGCTGTAATGGCAGTGACGACAGACGCGCCATAGACACCCATCGCGGCAAAGGATTTCAGATCAGCCTGAATGCCCGCACCGCCGCCCGAATCCGAGCCCGCAATTGTCAGAGCTTTGGCTATCACTTTACCAACACCTCAGTTGTGCGGCTCGAAACTGGTGTTGGAAACTATACGGGCGGTCTTATACGCCATTGCTGTTTCCTCCGCCGGTCCTAACCGGTTCAGGTTCAATGGGTCCGCGAAAAACGCATCTCAGCCCGGAACTGGGCACCCCAACAGATCTAAGCGCTTACTAAATTATAGTTATGACGTCGTCAATCGCGCCATCTTGGATGATACAGAGTATCGCGAAAACAACACTCTCCACTATCCGAACTTGAAATGGTGAAACTTCGATCAGTGCAGTGCAACTGTCGATGGGGGCACTGTGCCAGAACGACCGCTTTTCCCGCCGCGTCGCAGCACACTAAACCGCGCGCCCAGAAAGATTGTCTTGCTGCGTGCGCGCGCAGCACGAGACAGATAAAGTCTGGGTTGGACTCGTAACGGACGTCAGAAGCGTTGCAGGATCCAAGTCCATTATGACCCGTCGCCTAGCTTCGGCCCTAAGTGGACCTTGGCCGTTTTTTCATATGCTGCGGTGCGGCCCGCCAGACCGGACTTTCGCTGCGAGAACAGAACCAGGCTACGTTTGGATTCACGGCTTGCGGGACAAAGTAGCCGTCGAGTGACAGTCGGGTTCTTTACATGGATTTAGAACGCATGGAATGGCATCAGGCTCGTCGGGCGCTATTCTGCAAAGTTCAATCTACGTTGCGGCAGACGTAGGTTCATACCCCGCTCGCCGCAACAATTGTTTACGCAGCTTATGAGCCGCTGTGCGTCCACGTAAATTGAGTGAATGCAGGATCCACTGGTGTTTGAGCGATGTGGTTGGTGTAGTTGCTCAGGACCTTTTGCGCCACGCCGAGGATGACCTCAAGGACCTGCTGCTCGCCATATCCGGCGGCATAGAATGCGTCCAAGTCAGCTTGGGTAACATGACCGCGATTGCGAACAACAACCAGTGTGAAGGTGCGCAGGGCTTCCAACTTGGCGTCATTCAAAGGTTCCTAGTTGCGCAGCGCCTCGTTCAGGTCAGGATCGACATTCATCATGCCTGCGAGCGCAGTGTGGGCCGGGACGCAGTAGGTGCATTCATGTTCAACATTGATGGTCTGCCAGACAACAGTCTGCTCTTTTGCGTTGAAGCTGGTTTTTTGGAAGGCCTGATGGATGGCACCGTATGTTTTGAACAGTTGGGGCGCACCAGCCATGACTTGATACAAGCCAGGTGTAAATCCAAAGGTCTTTTCGGTCTGAGCCAGCATGTCTTTTGATGCTTCTGGTGCGGTCTCAACGGTGAGTCGGGTCATTGGGGAGTTCTCCATTTGCTAAGTGGTTGGGGAGGGATTGGGTCAGGCGATGCCTTTCTGGCCGCCGAACCACTTTGTGGTCTCGCGGATGTCGAACAACAGCGAGATTGTGTTCACGACAAAGACGATTGCGTAGGCGATGTAAGCGAAGCTCGCATTGCCATGAAGCGCAGGCAAACCGCGTCGTGACTGGCGGCTTGCTTCACGCGCCTATCCAATTCCCGATAGGTCTTGTAGAGCATTGCCCGCGCATCCAGCAGCGGCAGTAAGGCGCGCGACAAATCCGGATCGGCCTCAATCATGGGTTTGACCCGTTCGTCGAAAGATCCCTGATCAACGCGAGACGGCAAGCGCAGGCCGAAGATCCGGAACAGCCCCCGAACCTCATTAGCCAAATCGATACACTTCTTCTGAACGGTCTTTCGGCTGCTCAGCAAAGCCCGGTAGGCGTGTGCTTCCCTGCTTTTGATGAAGGCCTTGCTGAACCACCCGGACCGAAGCACCTGCGCGATCCCTCTGGCGTCCGTCTTGTCGGTCTTGTTACGCATCGCTGACAGCGCCGCATTCAACTGGCGCGCTTCCATGCAAACCACATCGAAGCCAGCGGCCTGAAGTCCAAAGTAAAGATGCTGGCTCATCGCGCCAGACTCGAAACCGATCCGGCACTGCCCGGGCGGCACATCGCGCAGGCAGACCACGATATCCTCAATCTCGCAGGCGACAGCACCCTCAAAGACATGCTTGCCGTCGGCATCAATTACGCAGACAGTCACCGACCGCAGCGACACGCCAAACCCACAAAGTAATCCATCTCGTTCTCCTCAGATTGCAGCATTTGCCGCAACTCTATCGAGAACCCGACCCTTCTACTTGGTCAGCCCGATTACCCATGCTTCGTCCCGCTATCTGAGCGTCCACCACCGTTGAGTTCGAGTAGTTGCAACGAATGTCGGCAATGCGGGCTGCGACTGCAGCATTCAATGACCATGCTGAAGGTCCGGATTGGGCCGTGTGGTGGTACAATGTACAAGATCTCGGTTGACGCCCGTTTGCCGCCGACGCCGGGTGATGAGCAAACAGTTCAAGAAGGATAGATGGCCAAGCACGCAATGCTAGCGACACAACGCGTACACCTGGATTCATTTAAAACTGGGCGTAGATCGCAAATTTGAAGCTCCATAGCCCCTTTTTTGCCGTTTCAATGGCCAAGATGAACCGGCCGTCTGTTGGAATGCCTCGCACCATTTTGCGCCGTCTGGTTTACGCTCTATCGCTGCGATAGACAAACGTATGGATATCGTTCTGGTCACTTCAGTTGTCGCCGCCCTGTTCGTCGTGATCGGGCTGTCCGAACCATTGGCGGCGAAAATTCGGCTTCCGTTCAGCGTGATACTGGCTGTGCTTGGCTCATTAATTGGGACCGGCGCGCTGTTCTTCCTGCAGACCGATCTGACCGACGCGTTAAACCCGGTCGCCGAGGCCATTCTTGATTTTCCGATCAAATCGAACGTGTTCCTGTATCTCTTTTTGCCAACTCTGCTCTTTCAGGCGACGCTAGGTATGAACCTACGTCGCATGCTGGACGATTGGGTGCCGATCCTCGTCATGGCAGTGGTGGCCGTTCTAGTTGCGACGCTGTCGGTCGGATATGCATTGAGCGCGGTTAGCAAGCTACCGCTCGCGGCCTGTCTTCTGTTGGGCGCGATCGTCTCAACAACGGACCCATCGGCCGTCGTGGGGATTTTCCGGTCCATCGCGGCGCCGCAGCGGCTTTCGCGGATCATCGAGGGCGAAAGCCTTCTGAACGATGCGGCGGCAGTGGCGTTGTTCGGCCTGTTCATGGGCTTTGTGATGATCGGCGTGCCGGACCCCACACTGCAGGACGCACTGAAGGATTTTCCGGTTCTCTTGCTGGGTGGCGCGGTCACCGGCTGGTTCCTTACGCGCCTTGGCATCTGGCTCATGGCAATGTTCGAGGGATATGAGCTTGCGCAGATCTCGATCTCGATTGCCTTGCCTTATCTGGCTTACATCGGCGCAGAGCAAACCGTGGGGGCGTCGGGCGTGATCGCCGTGGTAGCGGCGGGTCTCACTCTAAATCTTGCCGCGCCAGGGCGCTTGACGCCGCAGGCGTGGTCTCGGCTGGCGGAGACCTGGGACGTTCTGGCCTATTGGGCGGGCGCGCTGATCTTCATCCTCGCGGCGATCCTGATCCCGAGATTCCTGTCGGACCTGCGCCTGGGCGATCTTGCACTATTGGGCGTCGTCATTCTGGCGGCCTTTGTTGCCCGCGCTGTCGTCTTGTTTGGCTTGCTGCCGCTGCTGTCTTTTCTGCGCGCGTCGCCGATCATCGAGCGACCTTACCGTGTGGCCATGCTCTGGGGTGGGCTGCGCGGGGCGGTGACGCTCGCACTCGCGCTGGCAGTGACCGAAAGCGCGCGTGTGCCCGATGAGGTACAGCGCATTGTCGGCATTCTCGCAACCGGCTTCACTCTTTTTACGCTACTGGTTCAGGGTACGACACTTCGCAAGATCATCGGGCGTTTGGGGCTTGATCGGTTGAGCCCGCTTGACGAGGCTCTGTCCAAGCAGGTTGTCGCGGTTGCCTTGCAGACCGTGCGCGAAGACCTAGCTCGGAACAACGAAAACTACGAGTTGGACCCCGAGATCGTCCGTGCAGAGGCTGTGCAGTTCGGATCACAGCTGGAAGACGCGGTGCAGCGCGCGGAACACGCGCAGGACATCCTCGACCGCGATCGCATCACCCTGGGGCTGCTCTCTGTTGCCGGGGCGGAGAGGGATATCATCTTGCGACACATGCGCGACCGATCCCTGTCGACGCGGCTGGCTGAAGACGCAATTGTCGATATCGACCGGCTGATCGAGGCCACGCGCCTCGATGGTCGCACGGGCTATATGCGTGCGGCCCTGCGTACGGTCACATTTGGGCGGCAGTTCCGCGCGGCGGGTATTCTCAACGACTGGTTCGGTGCGCAGCGCCCCATCGCGATGATGACCGCGCACCGGTTCGAGATCCTCCTGGCGCAGCGACTGGTGCTGCGCGACGTTTGCGACTTCATCGACCAACGCATTCGCCGCATCCACGGCCGCCGCGTTGCCGATATTCTTCGCGATCTTGTCGATCGCCGCATCGAGATCGTCGAGACCGCTCTTGAAGGTCTGCAACTGCAATATCCGGGCTATTTCGAGGAGCTGCAGAAGCGCTTTATCCGGCGCACGGCTCTTCGGTTCGAGGAACGGGAATACAATGCGATGCTCGACGATGGTCTGATCAGTTCCGAGCCGCATTCGGTTCTCATGCAAGGCATCGCGGCCGCGCGTATTGAGGCGGAGCGTCGACCCAAGCTTGATGTTGCAATCCGGCGCATTGAACTGTTGCAGAAGCTGCCATTGTTCGGCGATCTGGACCAGAAAAGCCTTAAGCAACTAGCTCGAGCGCTAAAAACCCGCTACGCGGATGCGGGCGAAAACATCATCCAGAAAGATGATCCGGCACGGAGCGCATTCTTCATCGCATCCGGTGCGGTCGAACTGAGGCTTGCCGGGCAAAGCTGGCGCCTGGGCCGGGGCGAGATCTTCGGGCAAGCGGCGCTTTTGAGCCGGAGGCGGCATCGGCCGACAGTCAGGGCGATTGTGCCCACGGCGTTGCTGGTTCTGGACGAAGGCCGCTTCCGTCGCCTGATCAAACGCAGCGCCATCTTCCGCGAGGCGGTTCAGGCGAGTGCGCAGGCGCGAGGGGTCGACATCAGCCCGTTTCTTGACCCCAAAATAGCGCGGGCTAGCAGGCATGAGGTGCGCTGAGCACTCGGCGTTGGATCCCGTTGAGCATAATCCGCTCAAAATCGTGTAGGAGCACGCTATTGGCCCGTTAAGTGTTGATGTACAGGTCAACGGGAACGGGCACCTCTGGTCTGCCTTGGTTTGTGTTTGATCTAATTGGATTATTCTAGCTCAAGTTGTTTGCGGGGGAGCGTAAACGTCGATGTCAGCAGGGCCTTTTCGAAGCAGCGGCAAAGCCAAGCTAATCCAAGAGATGGCTTCAATAGCGGCCTTCGGCCTTGGACCAGTCGTTCGCGCGTCGCGCAGCAAATTGCCAGATGAGCCCACTGTGTCCGATGCTGCAACGTTCGCAAATGGCGCCGAGTGCTGAAAGCCGACACTGGAAGCTCTCAAAATGGCTGACTCAGGGCATTCACCCAATAACAAATGCGGTAGCACATCTCTTCACTGAAGCAGTCATTTGAAAAGGAGCGCAGCTTATTTGGCTTTCGGATAGTAGCCGTGATTTCGGCGTTAGCCCACGATGGCTCGTGCCATCTCCCCCATGTGCCGAAAGTCGGACCCACAGCAGCCACCAACGACGGAGATCTTGGGATATTCGTGCACAAGGCGCGCGACCTCCACACCCAGTTCTTTCGGGTTCCCGTCGTCCAATTCACTGGCATCGTCTAATTCCGCATGACTGAGCCTCGAAGCATTCACCACCATCCCCTTCAAACGAGGATGACCGGTCAGAGCGTGACTAAAATGATCTGGGTGCGCGCAGTTCACCATAAAATAGGCGGCAGAATTTCCCGTGATCGCATCGACCTGATCAATCGCCTCCTCAAGCCCGGTGCCATTGTCCAGACGTCCATCAGTTTCCACCACGAATGAGACAGCAATCGGCACTCCGCAATCCTTGGCCGCAAGCACGGCGCCCGCTGCCTCTTCCACTTGATTGAACGTATAGGCATTGACCAAATCGATATCGGTACTCGCAACAGAACCAATCTGGAGGGCATGATAAGCCCGTGCGGCCTCGACTGTCATCGGGTCAAGCTTTGCATATGCATCCCGCGATGGTCCGATGCACAGCGCCACCAAAACGTCGTCGTGATCTGTCTCATTGCGAAGATCGCACATCAGCGCTGCCGCTTTTTGGTTTAGAGTTGCCAACCGTGCGGTGTCGTATCCCAATGGCGCGGCTCGATCTCTGTTTGCCATCCAGGTCAGAGTATCGATGATGCATCCCAACCCATGCTCGGCGGCCACTTCTATCAGGTCACGCATTTGGTCAACAATAATGGGTTGTGCCTTAGGGTCTTCGACAAGGGGGAAAGAGGCAAAGCCGGGCAACTCGACCCCGCGATTGAAAATCAAATCCGTCCCAGTCGCCGCGAATACAAGAAATCGCTGGTCCGTTTCATGAGGTAGACGCCGTTTCATTTATCGTTTCTCAATCAGATCAGTGCCCATTGTCGCATATTGCCAACTCAACACCTCGCTAATCAAGCCTGTCACGATTGGCCGTCAAACCACCGCCATCCTTTCGTCCGTACAAGCAAATCGATTATGTGTCACAAAACTACAGAACTTAGGGGCTAGCAAAAGGAACATGGGAAAAAAATCATCGTGTGAGATATGGCCCGGAACGTCGCTTCAAGGCGGTCCATGCCAGCACTTGGTAAGAAAATGCAGCGTCATAGCGTCAAGTTCGAACTCTTGTTCTAATGTGGTGCCAACCTGCTGAAGCCAACGTTCTTGTGCATGATAGGCTGGCAATTCGCGTCCTTCCGGGCAGTCTTGTGGGATCTCTGCAACATTCTGCAGATGGTGCACCATTTCATGGACAAGCACGGAAACATCAGCGGGGGACTCTGCGGACCAGCCTTCAGGAAGATAGATTGTGCGCGTGGGATCATCGTAGAAGGCGATGATACTGTGCCCTTGTTCAACAGTTCTCCGAAACTTCACGGCATCCTCGTCGTCCAATGCAGCAATGCGCAATTCGATCATTTCGTTTTGACCAATCAGCTTGACCTCGGGATGTTCGAAATTGACCGGCAGACCGAAGTTGATGGATAGCCAGGTCACGACGACTGTCAAAAAAGTATCCATGAATTACCTCCGTTTGACGGTTGATCATTTTCGACGGGTACCGCCAGATTTGCGGGTTCATGACACACGCTCAATCAGCCAGAAGGAGCGCCACCAAAGTCATGCGGTATGCGGAGAAAGTCGCAAAATACTGTTTTCATAGCTAAAATTCTGGTGGCGACTTGCAATTCTGGATGGTGCAATAGTCCTAGGACTGGCGTATGATCCACGTCCAAGAGACGGAGAATTCCCATGCTTGCGCTCATTGTCGATGACCATGCACTGATCCGGGATGCGCTGCGCGGCGTACTGGGTTCTTTTGGCGAGATCACCGTCGTATTTGAGGCGGCAACGGCTGCTGACGCCGAAAAGGCGCTTGCTGAGACGCCGGGAATTGGCTTGGTTTTGCTCGATCTTGCGCTGCCTGATCGTGACGGGCTGCCGCTTCTGAAGTCGATCCGAAGCGACCATCCAGGGACATCCGTCGTCGTGCTATCGGCAAACGAAGACCGAACCCAAATGAGTACAGTGCTGGAAAACGGCGCAGCAGGATACATCCCCAAGTCTGCGACACGAGAGGTGATGCGCAGTGCGTTGAAATTGGTCTTTTCAGGTGGAATCTACGTGCCGCCAGAGATCCTGAACCGACCGGTTGTACCGCCGGCGGCCAAACCTTCACCTTCGGCAATACAGAACGCTGCAAAGCTTGGCCTGACAGAGCGCCAGATTGATGTACTGCAGTTGATGATGGAAGGGCGGAGCAATAAGATGATTTGCCGTCAGCTCGATATCGCGGAAGCGACCGTCAAGAACCATGTCACTGCGATCCTGCGCGCCCTTGGTGCGACGAACCGGACCGAAGCGGTTGTCGCGGCATCCGCACTGGGGCTGTCTTTGGGGAAGGTCGTCAGCCGTTCTTGATGAGTTGCGATGAAAGGGCTCTCAGCGCCATTGGCGTAACCGGTTTGTGCAGGATCGGATACCCGCTTTGAGCGGCGTCACGCAGGCGCGTGGCCGCGGTTTCCGCTGTAACAAGGAGCGCTGGTACGGTGCGGTTGGCAATGCGGTGCACCTCGACAATGGCGTCGAGGCCGGTTTGGCCATTCTCCAAACGATAATCGGACACGATCAGGTCAGGTGTCGGACCACTTGATACGACTTTGACGCAATCGGCTACGCCTTCTGCCAGTAGCACTTCACAGCCCCAAGCCCCGAAAATGCCCGCCATACTTTCGCGGGCAAGCGCATCATTCTCGATCACGAGGACGCACTGGCCAGCCAACGGTTCGAAGGGCGCGGAAGGTGCGGATGCAATCTTTCCTGCATCGATAATCGGCACGTGCACCGAAAATCGTGTGCCGCGCCCTTGTGTCGACGCGAGTTCAATGTTGTGGTCAAGCAATTTCGCGAAACCATCGACAATAGAAAGTCCGAGGCCGAGACCCTCTGACGCATTTTGATGTATCGAAGCCGACTGGGCAAACTCCGCAAACAACGGGTGCTGCATCTCAGTTGGAATACCGGGCCCAGTGTCATAGACATCAATCCGTACGGTCTTGCCCCGCCTGCGGCATCCGATAATAATCCCACCTTCATTCGTAGCCCTGACTGCGTTCGACACCAGGTTCAAAAGAATGCGTTCCAGTAGAATCGCGTCACTTTCGACCCAAAGGTCACTGCCGACAACGCGAAACCGCACGCCCTTGTTCATAGCAACTGTGGTGAAGTTGGCTTCGAGACGATCCAGAATTGACGAAATCGGGAAAGAGGATACATCGGCCTTAACAACCCCGGCTTCCAGTTTCGACATGTCGAGCAAGGCATCAAACAACTCGTTGGTCGAAGCGGCGGCTTCCGATATTTTTTCCTCCAGATGGCGACGTTCATCTGGTTTCCGCGCGTCACGCAACTGATCAATGAGCAGGTTGAGCGCATGAAGCGGCTGCCGTAAGTCATGGCTCGCCGTGGTGAGAAACCGGGTCTTGAACTGGTTCGCAGTTTCAAGTTCTGCAGTGCGCTCCGCAACCTGTTTTTCCAAGCGCTCAGCAGCTTCGGCGCGCTCTTCAAGTAATTTGTCTCTTTCTTGTGCAGTGACACGAAAAGTCTCGACCGTGCGGGTCATTTCATCAACTTCGTCACCGCCTTTTGCTTCAGGCAGGGATGTTCGAAGATCACCGGCAGCGATTGACAGCATTGCCCTGCTAAGACTGGTCAAGCGCATGACAAAATTGCGATCCACGACCAACCACGTGAATAGCAAGAGCATCAAAACACTGAGGCCACCGATGGCAACCCCGGCAACAACAGGACGGTTGTGGATCTCACGTTCGCGGTCGACGGCTGCTTGCAACTGCACGCGCAATTCTCGTGACAGATCATCCAACGCCGCAGCGACATCGACCAGGGCAGCATCCAGAAAGATTGCGCGCTCAAGTAGTGTGTCCATATCCACCTTTTCCGATGACAGAACTCGTTCTGTAAGGGCCAGTTCTTGGGGAAGGCCGGCAAACGCATGCTCAAGCGCGCCAAAGCTTTCTTGGGCGGCTTGCCGTGGTGTTCCAGATGAAATCGACTGTATCCGCAGCGTCAATTCATCGAAGGTCGCGCGCATTTCCCCAAGCTCTTCCTCGCCCAATGCTTTTTCCGAGACGAAACCAGACGGTAACCGCTTCGCCTGATCGCGCAATTCGACCACAAGATCACCTGCTGTGAATGCGCCTTCAATCGTCTCGTGGGTCTCGGCTATGAATGTGACGGCCACTTGCAGTTCACGGACGAAATACGTCACCAAAGCAATCTGCAGCAGCAGCAAACCAACCGGGACCGTGATGGCAAGCAAGAGCTTGTTGCGAATCTTCATCGCAGACTGAGGCCGCTGGAATGTTCAGATCTTGCCGGCATCGCGCCACTTCTGAAAAATCGGGACAATTTCGGCCTGTGCGTGATCCATCGCGTCTTGCGGTGTCGCGGCACCACTGGCGACCTGCGCGAACATCTTTGAAATGATCCGCTGATTGAGCACCTCATCGGTTGCTGCGCTCGAATGCCCTGGATGTCCAAGATTGGTTAATCCGTCCGCGAGGTTGAGAAGTACGTCATAGCGTCCTGACCTCCCTTTCGGAGCCGCCACAAGATCAGCCAGCTCCGGCACAGTGCCGGGATAGCTTGGCATGCTCTGAAATCCGCTATGGATGATCCCATCGGCGAATGCAGCCATGTAATCGAGCAGGAATTTCTGAGCGCCGGATATATTCCGGGCAAACTTCCAGATGACATAGGTATTGGTGGCATAGGCAGGTCCGCCACGCCCAAACGGTCCCTCTGGTAACGTGGCAAGGGCGAGGTGGGGTTCAACAGGAAGATTTTTCGCTTCGGCCGCCCGGATAATCGACATCGTGTCTATGGTCAAACTGACATCGCCGGCGAGCACAGATAAATTGTTGGATGTCGACCTCCAGTTCAGGACGTCAGCTTGCATCGTTTCCTCAAATAACGCCTTGCCGAATTTTAGCGCTTCCAGTGTATTTTGCGACGCAAGAGAGGGTCGCCCACCTTCATTTTGAACGGAACACCCGAACGTTGCCATCAGAGCCCGCAAGCTATGTTCAGCATTGTGTTCCGGGCCAAGACTGATCCCGACAGGTGCATTGTGCAGCAGCTTCGCCGCGCGCCCCGCCTTTCGTATGTTGTCCCACGTGTCCGGGATTGTTCCGACCGCGTCCCAAATATCTTTGCGGTAGGTCAGAAATGTCGGAGCAAAGCTTTCAATAAATCCGTGATGCACGCCGGTGCGTGGATTGACGTTGCTTTGATTGACAAAGGGATGTGCCTTGCCAAAACGCCGCTCGCATTCTTCATGTATTTCACGGTGATCGATGGTGTGATCTTCAAATGATGGCTTTGGCGAGAGGAACAGTAGGAGGTCGTGGCCTTCCTGACGGGCAATTTCATCCACCGCAAGTTGCTCGATTTGCCCCAGTCCAACATTTGTGACGATCACATTGGTATCGTTTTCCGCGCCCCAGTTTTTGACAAAGACATCATTGAACCAAACCTCAAAGCCCGGAACAAAATTCTTCCACCGCATTATGCGAAGCGTCTTCGTTTTAGCGGCTGTTTGGCTTCGGACTAGTGAAGGCGTAAACAATTTGCACGCCCCTAAAGCCCCGCTAACAATCAGAAGTTGCCGCCGTCTCATTGGGTAAGGGCCTCCCAACCTGTTTTGATGGCAGGGTTCGCAAATGTCACCTGTTCTCTTTAAAGTCTTGCGAACCCAAATGGTTTCACAACATCTTACGTTTGGTAAGCTGTACTGTCGACTTTGATGCATTCAACAAACTAGGGCAGGTACGGCCCGCGGGAAAAAGTGCGGTCTTTCCCATGGCTGAAAAACTTGAACATCCTAGAGGGCTAACTGCGGTCTATACTTTGTCGAGCCCTCACAGGTCTATTGTTGGAGCAACAGGAAACACGGCGTGTATCTCGAACCCATACGAAAGCTAGTGTGAATGTCGGCGTTGGCCTCAGGTCAAAAATTGCAGCCTACTAAGAAAAATCTTCGGGATCCGCCCCACGTGATTTACGCCTCGGTCACAAAGTGGGCAAAGCGGCCTGTCGAACCGACAACACTAATGGCAGGTTTGGTCCCGACTGTGTGAGTTCACCGCCCCAGGGATTTTGCGCATGCGGCGAACGGCTGGTTCGGCGGGCAGCGTCGCAGCATCTTGACAGGTCGGTGAAAGGCAGCTTCTCTAATTGGGCGTTTGGGTCGAGCTCGTTTTCCTTTGCTATTGGGATCTTTGTCGCTCATCCGGGTCACGCTTCTCTTCGCAGTCTGTTTGATGCCACTTGGGACATTGCTGCACGCATGTGTCGGATTCGCAGTGGAGAGCCTTGCTTAGAGACGCGCTTCAAGTGGCGCAGCAGCCATTTTCGGCTTCATCCACGAACCTCGTCCGGTGAGGACGATCCCGTTCAGATTGGCGTTGGGCGGTTAGATCATGCTCTGCCCTCCACCTTCTCTGGACGGAACTCGGTGCCATCTGTCCACATGCGGTGGAGCAGAACGGCCAGTTTTCGCGCGACAGCCACAACTGCGCGGCGGCGACCTTTGATGCGCATCAAGTGCATGCCCCATGACTTGATCTGCGATCCGGTCATAGTTCGCATAAGCAACGCGTTTGCGGCGGCATAGAGCGTTGACCTCACGTCTCGATCCCCGGCTTTCGATATCCGGCTTGGGTTGTCGTGTTCGCCAGATTGGTATCGTCGGGGCGTCAAGCCAAAGTGGGCGGCCACGTTGCGAGACCGTTTGAACCGCGCAGGATCATCGACCGCCGCCTTGAAGGTCAAAGCTGCGATGGGGCCGACACCGGGAGCCGTCATCAAGCGCATGCAGACCTCATCCTGACTGGCGGCGCGTTTGACCCTCCGATCCAGTTCAAGGAAGTGCTGATAGAAAACCAGCCGGACGACGCCATCGAAGCTGCCATGCTTGACTGTTTTCGGCAGGCGGATGCCAAATATCTTCGGCAACCCGCGCATCTCGTTCGCCAGATCAATGGTCTTGTTCAGCAGGGCTTTCCGTGTGCTCAGCAGTGCCCGAACGCCGTGCGCCTACCGGCTCTTCATATGAACCGGGCTGAACCAACCCGTCCGCAAGATTTGGGCGATGCCGCGGGCATCGTTGCGATCTGTCTTGTTGCGCATCGCGGAGAGCGCGGCGCTGACCTGGCGCGCCTCCATGCAGACAACATCGAACCCTTCCGCCTTCAATCCGTAGAACAAATGCTGGCTCAAGGTGCCGGACTCGAACCCGATGCGCTGGATCGAAACGGGTAGCGCATTTAGGTAAGCTGCGATCTCCACGATCTCGCAGGGCAGGTCTCGCTCACGCAGAACCTTGCCTTTGCCGTCGACAACACAAATCGCGCAGGATCGAAGCGACACATCCAAGCCGGCATAATATTCTATTCGAAATCTCCCTTGTTCACAGTTTCCCTGTGATCCTATCGGGAGCTCGACCTCAACTCAGGGTCAGCCAATTACGCATGCTCTGGGCCGCCCCTATAGACGACCCTTTGGACTAATTTCAATGGCTTCTGCGATGGCCAGAGCGTCCTCAAGTTCTACACCAAGGTAATGGACTGTGCTGTCCATTTTGGTGTGACCCAGGAGGAGCTGAACAGCCGGCAGGTTTCCAGTCTTTTTGTGGATCTGTCTAACTTTGGTGCGGCGCATCGAATGGGCTCCATGGGCCGTCGCTTCAAGGCCGATCGAAGTTACCCAGTCGCAGACAATCCGCGCATATTGGCGAGTCGAGATATGCAGGCGTTCGTGGAAACGACCTGGCCACAGATACTCCGAGCCGACCATAAGTTCATCTTCCATCCATTGCTCGATGGAAGCCCGCGTTCCTTCGGAGATCTCGAAGCGGACAGGTTTCTGCATCTTGCTTTGCAACACTGAGGCCCGCTCTTTGATCTGGCCCGACGCCATTACGTTGACGACTTTAATCTTAACGAGATCACACCCACGAAGCTTGCTGTCGATCGCCATGTTGAACAGCGCGAGATCGCGATAGTTCTCGGCCAATTCAAGCCGGACGCTGATAGCCCAGACATGCTTCGGCTTGAGCGCGCGCTTCTGACCTACGATGCGACCCTTGTTCCAGGCAGGGCGAAGTGCGCGAATGGCTGCTAGGTTTGGTGTTTCCATGACTGATCCTCCGATCCGCCATGTCCTCCCACGCAACGACAACCCGACGTTGACCAGAGCACCTTATCACAAGATGCTGAGTTGCCTTCGAGGACTGCGGTGAGCCCTCTTTGACCGGTGCTGCGTCTGTATTTAATGGCCTCTTTGAGAACGTTGGTGCGATCAAGTGGGGCTTGGGCCCGTTCCAACCCGCGGATGTACACGTGTTCCGTCCGACAGTCCGATGCACAATACGATTTCGTCGGCGCGCGGTGCGTCAGGCACCCCGAGCGTCATCGTGTCGATATGGTCAAAAGACCATGCCTCATCCTTGTGACCCAGTGGCAAATCAACGGACCCGCCCAACGGCCCGACTTTGTGGTTAGAAGGCATCAGGGATTTGCCGCCGCCAACGGCTGCCCGCACCGGTTTGCCAAGCGCGGGGTGTAGCAGGGCGGCCCCATGCTCCATCGCGCCCAAAGATCCGACGAGGGCCGCTTTTCCATAGCAGACAGCGGGTACAGCCAGCATGCTCACCAACTCTTGTGTCAGTGACTCACCAAGTTGCGCGCCGACATCGAAAAGCGGCGACAGGTCGTCTTGATGGACGCCAGCAAGGGGTTTCTGATGACGGCCATTGCAGCGACGCGCGTGATCTGGTCGCATGACTGCCCCATTTCATCTGCGGTGATGAACTCCTTGGTGAAAACCGTTTTCCGTGTGTTGAACATCACACTTTCCTTTCCTGACGGACCACGGGCGCACCCCTGAAAAACTGAAACGCGAAACCTAGCGGCACCACGGCAAAGAAGAGGATCATTGCAAGCCACAGGGGGCCCTGCGGATTATCAGTTGCGTCAAGGATCGCACCAGCGACCGGCGGCGTGATCCACATGATCGCATAGTAAACAGTTAAGAACATCCCCATGCCAAAAGCCCTGACCTGAGGCCGCATGGCTTGCCCTGCCATCGCCATGATGACCCCGGCAGGCGCCATGCCGATCAGTCCAAACAGAATGCTCGCGCCAACTCCGGCGCCTGGCAGACCGAGCAGCAAGAGTGCCGCGATAGCTCCACCCATACAGACCGCCAAGACAGCATTCCGCCCGTCAAATCGGTCCACGATCTGCCCGCATACCGCACCTGAGAAAATCATGATCCAGCTGCCGATACTGATGATGCCAGCAGCAACGATGGCGGTTTGGCCGTGGCCCTCAAGAACCTTTGGCGCGAAGGCAAGATAGATGACGTAGGCTGCGTTAAAAACGCCCCAGGCCGCCGCCGCACACAGTAACAAAGACCATTCCTGCCGTGTCAGCGCAACCCACGCTCCGCCTGTCGCATCCGGCAAATCATGCGGCGGACGGTAGAGCAAAAAGACACCAAACGCTGCAATCAGGCAATACACTGAAGCGGCCTGAAACGGGACTTGCCAGCCGTATGTCTGCGCCAACCAGGCGTGGCCAACTTGTCCCATTGCGATCCCGAAGGGCCAGCTCATCACCAGGATGCTCATGGCCGTGGCGATCTCGCGACCTTCGAACCAATCCGCTACCATCTTGGTGAAATATAGCGAGGTGAACAGAAAGCCGACCCCTGCACAGACGCGGCCTATCCCAATAACCCAGCTGTCTGTTGCAAGGGAGGACGCGGCCCCACCCAAAGCCAGTGCCCCGAGCCCGAACACCACCATGATACGATCAGAAACGTACCGTCCCCAGTACCCGGCAGGGATGGACAAAAACAAACCTGGAGCCATGAACAGCCCGATTAGGAAGCCGATATCAACATAGTCGAGCCCAAAGGCGACAACGAGATCGTCACTCACTGAAGCCACGGTTTGAAATTGGAACCCGATCCCGATGCGGGCCAGAAACAACAATCCCAGGACGCGCCAGCGCATCACGCCCAGCCGAGCCCGCGCAGCGCGTGTACGTCGTTCCAGATTTTGGTCATATGGCTGATCTTGTCGCCGTCGAACTGAATGACATAGGCATAGTCCGAGACCACTGCTTTGCCCGTTGGCGCGACCGGTCCGCCTTCCCCGGTTTGCGCTCCATGGAATTCGGCGGCGGCAACAACGGTGCCGCGCGTTTCATCTGCCGCAAAGGCTGTCAGCTTGTAACGGCCATCTGGCACGGGGGTCAGAAGCCCCTTCATCCACTCAGCGTATTCGGCAAGTGTTGCCGTCTCCGCCAGCGCGTCAGCCTGACAGGAAAATCCCGCCCCTTCGTGGCAGAAAGGCTTGCAGCCTTCCCATCCTTTGCCGGTTTCGCAAGCTTCAAAAAAGGCTTTTGCAGTTTCATATTGTGACATTGTGCTATCCTCTATGTTTACCTGTTGTAGAGAGTTTGGCCCAACGCCCATGGTGCTAGGTATCGTGCAGATGCTGTAAAATCAGCATCCGACATGCAGTATTCAAACTACAGCATTTGCAGGATTGCTTGTTGAACGCGTTCTCATCACACTCATAGTACGTTGATTTTCTCGGAGTATTTTAGGTGTCTGGACAATCAGGTCTCAGCCAAAGAGAATTGCAGATCGCGCAATCTTATGCGGGTGGAGAGACCTATCAGACAATCGCTGACACGCTTTGCATTGCACCATCCACTGTGAGGACGCATCTGGCGACCATCTACCGCAAGCTTGAAGTCTCCTCAAAACTGGAACTGGCAACCCATCTGAATGGCGACGCCCCGCACCCCCGCAGCCAATCCGAAATGGCGGCTATCGTGTCCGAATTGGCGCTAAGCCTAGAAGAAGCAATCAGTCGGGAAAGAGCCCTGAGCGAAGTCTTGCGGATCATAAGCGCGTCCCGAGGTGATCTGGAAGCAGTGATGCCATTGATCCTGACCTACGCCCTTGAACTTTGTGATGCGGAGTTTGGCATTCTGTTCGAGTATCAGCACGACGGTAGGTTTCTTGCCAATCACGCTGCAGGAATTCCGAAACCGTTTAGGGCGTGGCTGGATGATCAAGGCGTCTTCGCCGTCAGCCCCGAAACTGGTCCCGGCCGCATGAACAACCAGCGTGTGGTCATCAATATCATCGACGTCAAATCCGAGGCAATTTACCAAACGGACGATCCCTTGCGCTATGCCACAGCGGACCTCGGCGGGGCGCGGTCCTTTATCGCTATTCCTATGCTTGCCGGTGACCGTTTGGTGGGCGCGTTCACGATCTATCGCCAGACGGTGCGCCCTTTTTCCGACGACACCACTCGGCTTGCGCAGATGTTTGCGGCCCAAAGTGTGATTGCTTTGGAGAACGCGCGCATGATCAAAGCGATACAGGCGGCGCATTCGTGACCGAGAAGTTCGACGAGACAAGCACGCTCACCACCCGCGAAAACCAAATCGCGGAGGACTACGCACAAGGCGAAAGCTATCAGCAGATCGCGGATCGTTTGTGTCTTGCGCCGTCTACGGTGCGCACACATTTGGCCACCATCTACCGCAAACTCGGCGTGTCCTCGAAATTGGAATTGCGTGATCGGCTGACCCCCGTTGCGACCCGGCTCTCTTACTTGCCCATCGAACGTCCCACCCGACCAGAAAGACCCTCCATCGCGGTGCTGGCCTTTGAAAACATGTCCGGCGATGCTGAGCAGGAGTACTTCTCCGACGGGATCAGTGATGACATCATCACGGCCCTGTCACGGTCTCCTTGGCTGTTTGTCATCGCACGAAACACGACATTTACGTACAAAGGCAGATCCGTTGATGTTCGGCGCATCGCCGAAGAACTTGGGGTTCGGTTTGTCCTTGAAGGCAGTGTCAGACGGTCAGGCGACCGGATGCGGGTGACGGCGCAGCTCATCGACGGAACAACCGGTGGGCATGTTTGGTCCGAACGCTATGACGGGCAGCTCATGGATGTCTTTGATCTGCAAGATGAAATTACTCGTAACGTGGTGGCCTCGATCCAGACAACTGTTCACCTAAGTACCATTCAAGAGCCCGTTGAGCGCGCGACACGCCCCGATCTGACGGTCTGGGAACTGACAATGCGGTCTTGGCATCTGCTTTATGATTTCACACCAGAAAGCTATGCCCACGCCAAGACGTTGCTGGAACGGGCATTGGCGATTGACCCTGAGAGCGCCGAGGCGAACATGATCTTGTCGTTGATCAACCACCATATCGCCATCATGGGGTTTGTACCGGACGTCCAGCCTGCAATGGAAACGGCCTACGCATTGGCACGGCGCGCCACGCAGTTGGACGACCGCAATGAATATGCGCATTGGGCATTGGGGATTTCGTGCTGGGGGCTGCTTAAATACGATGAGTCGCTTGCATCCTTGGAGCGCGCCGTGGCCCTGAACCCAAACTGCTCGCTGGCCTATGGCAGTCTTGGTACATTGCTTGGCATTCTTGGCCGCTCGGACGCGGCTATTGCCAATCAGGAAATCGCTATCCGCTCAAATCCTCTCGACCCAAGCATCTTCTTTCGTTTTTCCGGTCTTGCGCTTGCGCATTATATGGCTGGACGTTACGCCACCGCAATCGAATGGGCAGAGCGCGCAATCCATCGTATGCCAACGTGGTATTTCGCACACTTCATCTTGGCCGCGAGTCATGTGGCGCAAGGCCACCAAGAAGACGCGACCAACACCGTCAAATCCTGTCAGAACGTCCTGCCTGACATCAGCGTCAAAGATCTTGATCGTGTTCCTTTGAAAGATCTCAAAAAATTGAACGAACTGCGGGCGCGATTGTTCAAAGCAGGTTTTTCTGGATAACTGATAGTTCGTTGAAACAGCCTTTGACGCAACCGCTGCGAAATGGTGCTGCGCCCGCGGATTGCGGGTTTAAGAATGTTGAAAATTTGCGCTTGCAGCGAATGTCCGGAATGCGGGTGCAACCGCAGTATTCAGAAACCCAACTGAGTGTCAGTTAAGGTCGTCCTCATCTGAGTAGGTTGTGCTGGTAGTTATGATGCTGCACTCGACCGAGGTCCGCAATGAGCCCAAGGTGACGGATGCTGCAACATGACCGGACGGAAGCAAATTGCGGTGCAACTGAAAACAGCCGGGTTCGGCCTATTGTCGGAGGCAACTTACCAGTTGACTGACGAGCACAAGGAATATAAACGCCAATCTGCTCTCTTTTAGTCATGACGGTAGTATAATGCGCAAGTTGCTTTTTCCTGTTTTTTTGGTTTTGGCAGGGTGCGCAACAAGCAAACCTTTGCCCCAGAGTGAGGTTAAAGCACTGGTCGATGCCTGCCTCGAGGAGACACAGGCAACTGGTGTTTATTCGGTCTTCCCAGGCGGTGCGTCCAGCAACCCTGAAGGGGCATTGCCGCGTGCTCGTGCCGTTGAAAATCTTGGAGGAACGAAGTCCGGTGCTGATGCCGTTAATGCGTGCATTCGTCGCCGCGCACTTGCCTGAATTCAGATCAGCGGACTTTCGCTCCGATGGATAAAAGGCGGCTTTTCCCGCGAACCGGTCATCGGGCGCTGCGAGGTGCTGGTGAACTTCGCTTCGCAGCGAATGGCGGGAATGCGGGCGCGACCGCAGCATCCAAACCAACCGGCGGATGAGGGCTTTGGCCGTGCCGTTCGTACCCAAGTTCGGTGGTGGTACAGAGAGTTCATTGTTGCTATGAGACCATGCTATTGTCTACTCCGTGATCGTTAGTCGCTCAGCGACCCAGGGAAAAATGATATTCTCCAGGCGTTCGCTCACCTGTTCGCGATGGTCACCCGCATAGACGTCCAAACGGTGTGGGATGCGTTCCCTGCCAAATTGCTGCGACAATTCAAGCGTTCCCTTTGGGATATGCAAGAATTGATCATTGAGACCGACATCCATTGCCAACCCACTCAGTTGGCGAAGATTGTCGCGGGCTGTCTGCACTTGCCTAACCGGCAGCTGATCAAGATATCGATCAAAGGTCGCGTTGTTTAGGATGATCTCTCCGCGAACGATCTCAAATGGAAACTTACCGTAGATGGGCGCGGCTTCTGCATCAGGGCTGAAGGCCGTCACGATTCCGAGGACAGCGATTGGATAGAAATCGCCACTATCGATCAGTTTTTGAAGATCCTCCGGCTGATTGACCGATGCTGCCCGTCGCCAAGCATCATTGCCAAAGCTCAGGTCGTCGTTGGCTGCAAGGCAACAAGGACTAAGGGCCCATACCACGGAGAAAACTCCTGGTCGCGTCATCGCAAGATGAAGCGCGCCATAGCCACCCATTGAATGGCCCACAACAGCGCGGCTATCGTCATCCGGAATGGTCCGGAACCGCGCATCAATGGCTCCAACCAGATCATCAGCAATATAATCAGCCCAATTACCGCTAACGGGTGAATTTCGGTAGAACCCTCCGCCGTATTTGTTGCCGCCATTGGGCATGACCACGATCAGCTCTGGCATTTGCCCGGTTGTGATGAGGTGATCCAAGATGGTTGGCACCTCAAAATTCTCCGTCCAGACCCCATAATCGTCAAAAATGCCATGAAGCAGATAGACCGCCGGGAAGCGGCTATCTGGCTGCTGGTCGTAGCTGGGCGGTAGATAGATGGCAGCGGCCTGAATGCTAGGGCTTTCAAGAAGATTGTCCTCCAGCGCGGGTGCTGGAACCTCGATCTCGACCACACGACCAGTGGTTTCGAGACCGGATTGAGCAAGCGATTGTATAGGGGCGAATGTAAAGATGACCGCAGAGGCCAAAACCCAATCCCGTATCTTCAGCATCGCGCCACCTCCATGTAAATACTGTTTACATTTAGGGGCTACCGAGCAATACGCAAGTGGGCGGCCTCTGGCGCGTCGATTGGTTTATCGCTTGCTCTGTGTCCACTGCGTAGATCAGTCAAACAGCCACCTCCTTGCACCCGCAGCGAATGTCGGCGATGCAGGCTGAAAGCGCAGCGTAGCGATTGGCTACTAGATGTCCCCTATGGGCCGGTTTGCGTTCGATGCAATCTAGCCGTGGCTTTCTGCCGCAACGATATTGCGTAGCTGAATCCCGTCGCGACCAGGGGGTGCGCCGAACATCCGGCGGTATTCGCGGCTGAACTGCGATGGGCTTTCGTAGCCAATGGCAAAACCGACCTGAGCCACATCCACCCCTCCCGACAAGAGCAATCGCCGGGCTTCCTGAAGACGCAAACTCTTTTGGAACTGAACCGGTGTCATTGCGGTCGCGGCCTTGAACTGCCGGTGAAACGTCGCTGGGCTCATCCCCGCGAGCATTGCTAAATGGGGCACACTCAACGCTTCATTGAAGTTCTCCCTCACCCAGGCAATCGATTTGCCAATGCGCGCAACGCGGCTGTCAGCCAAGCCGACTTGGCAAAGCATGCCAGCTTGCGGGCCATTCAGAAGCTGCCATATGATTTCCCGCTGTATCATCGGTGCGACGACGGGTATGTCACGGGGGCGCTTTGCCAACGCCAAAAGCCGTTCGAGCGGGTCGATCAAGTCACTGGACAGAGGATGCACAGCGAGTGCCTCAGGTGTGATTTCGGCACCTGTTCCCGTTGTGGGGTGATCAAGCAACAGCTCAGCTACAACCGCCGGATCGACAGTGACGATCATGGCCGCGTAGGGGCGCGCTTTTGAGGCGGTGGTGATTTCCGCTTGCACCGGCACATCCAATGAGGCAATCAGGCATTTTCCTGCGTCGTAGCGATAGCTCCTGTGTCCGACCCGGCTGACCTTAGACCCTTGAAGGACAACGCAGAGCGAGGGTTGATAAACGCCGTGCAGAGGACCCGTCGGTTCTTCGGCTACGGCAAGAAAAACGCCGGGCAGAGGGGGCTCACGCCCATGGATCTGCCAGAGATCCAGAGCGCGTTCCGTCAAGGTTTCAAGATGCGGGCTCGTCATGCCGTTACTCTACCTTGTCACCCATGGGTGGCCAGACCAATCCCGGACGTTTGAGAGGATCGTGCAATGTTTCGCGAGGATCGGCGTGGCATGAACAGGCTGTGAGGTCGCATATCTTTGGCGAGCCTCGGCTGCATCGGCCCAGGCACTTTCAACGAAGGAAAGATATAATGCGTTATAAACGCCTCGGTCACAGCGGTCTCTTTGTCTCGGAACTTTGCCTCGGCACTATGACGTTCGGCGGATCGGACGACATGTGGGGGCAGATCGGCAAGCTCCAGCAGGACGATGCAGACGGCCTGCTAAAAACAGCTTTGGATGCGGGCATTAACTTTATCGATACCGCCAATATCTACGCGACGGGCAAAAGCGAAGAGATCCTCGGGGTATCTCTGAAGAATGTCGGTGTCGCTCGGGACGACGTTGTGATTGCAACCAAGGTCCACGGCCCGATGGGCGAAGGGCCAAATGCGCGTGGTTCTTCGCGTGGGCACATTTTGGATCAGGCAAAGGCGAGCCTCAAACGGCTGCATCTCGATCACATCGACCTGTATCAGATTCATGGGTTCGACCCAGCCACGCCAATGGTCGAGACGCTTGAGGCATTGGATATGCTGGTTCGGCAAGGCCATGTCCGTTATCTCGGCCTTTCGAACTGGGCGGCGTGGCAGATTGTCAAGGCAGTTGGGATTGCAGAGGCAAGGCATCTTGCGCCGATTACGTCGTTGCAAGCTTACTACAGCGTTGCGGGTCGCGACCTAGAGCGGGAACTGGCACCGATGCTGCAAGCTGAGCAGATCGGCCTGATGGTCTGGAGCCCGCTCGCAGGTGGCTTTCTCTCCGGTAAGTTTGATCGAGAAGGAAAGACCGCGGAAGGTCGCCGCGTGAGTTTCGACTTCCCGCCGATCGCTAAGGACCGGGCTTATGATGCAATCGATGTGATGCGGGCTATCGCGAAGGATAAGGGCTGTTCGGTGCCACAGGTGGCGCTGGCCTGGCTACTGCATCAGAAGGTCGTCACAAGCGTCATATTGGGTGCAAAGCGTCCAGAACAGCTTTCCGACAACGTTGGTGCCGTTGAAGTCACCCTTTCATCAGAGGATATTGCGGCGCTGGACAAGGTGACACAGTTGCCAGCGGAGTACCCAGGCTGGATGATTCAGCGGCAAGGCGAATATCGGTCGCATATGCTTCAGTAAAAA
Organism: uncultured Roseobacter sp.; assembly: GCF_947499265.1. Classification (GTDB taxonomy): domain Bacteria; phylum Pseudomonadota; class Alphaproteobacteria; order Rhodobacterales; family Rhodobacteraceae; genus Roseobacter. The sequence goes on from NZ_CANMNK010000004.1 coordinate 48,851, forward strand.
GGAATCAATGCGGGCCGCCTTGGCGGCCCGCTCAAACAGGCTGCGCTTAGGGCTGGATTCTTGGATTAGATCGGATGTGCGCTTTTGGAACGCTGCATTGGCGCAATGATTGACATGTTCAAAGTCCGGTTTGGGCCGTCAAATGACAATTTGATGAACCCCTGATGTTTCAGCCAAAGTCTCACTCGGGTGGATGTCCGCGAAGATTTCAACGATGTTATGCTCTGGGTCCCTAAAGAACAGGGTCCTGTGGGTCCAATCTTGGTTCGTAGGTGGTTCGATGACGTCCAAGCCACATTCGACAAGCTTGTCATAGGCGAGATCGACATCAGCGGGTGGCACACGAAAGCTGATCTGGATGGAAGCGGATGATGACGGCACGCTCGGTCCATCATAGGCGCGCCCTCGCTTTCGTAGGCCAAGAAACAAGACCCCAACCCTAAAGAACATCATTCGTTCGGGGAAATCCTCTTCTATTTGGAACTCAAATAGTTGCTCGTAGAAAGCTCTCATCTTTGCGAGGTCATGGCAAAGGATGATCACGTAGTCCAAGCTGCGAATGGCTCTGAAGCCGCTGTATTTGTTCATGTCCGTTCAACCTCAATATCTTGGTTCGTGAAAGCGATCGTCGGGGATCACGGCAATTGGCGCGACTTCCACCAGTAGGTCTGGTGTGATCAGCCCCGCTGCCTGGATTAGAATGCTGACCGGGCCATGCTCCATTTGGAGGCGTTCGGCCCTGACTTTCTGAATCGCCGGCATGTCCGTTGGGTCCAGATAGAAGACGGTTAAGGAGACGATATCTTCCAATTGCCCGCCGACGGCTTTCAGAATGTTCTCGACATTGTCGAAGCATTGCCGTGCCTGCGCTTCGCAATCGCCCTTGCCAATGACGTTGGCATCTTTGTCCCATGCCACTTGTCCGGTCATGTGGAGCACGTGGCCCTTCGGCGCGATCACACCATGATGGAAAGGACGGCCAAGTTGTGGCCATCCAGTCGGAGGGTTGTATCTGATCATTATGGAGGTCCTCATCCTGACTTTTGGCAAGACTTGACCGGATTGCCTGCTTTTACTCAAACGACAAAATTTGAACGCGAGACTCAGAAAATCTCAGTCTCGTTCGGAGGTCGTCCATGCTAAGACGCCCCAAGGAGACAGCATGACCTATCGATTTCCATCCTTGAACGGGCTCAAAGCATTTGAGGCGGCGGCGCGGCATTTGAGCTTCAAGGCTGCCGCAGCTGAGCTTGGCGTCACGGCCGGTGCCGTCAGCCAGCAGGTCAAGCGATTGGAAATGTCTCTCGGTATCTCTCTCTTCCGGCGCCTCCCTCAAGGGTTGTTGTTGACGCGGGAAGGCGCTGCTTATCTCCCTGACATCTCGCGCGCTTTCGACGTCCTCACAGACGCCACGGAAGCAGTTGCTCCAGCTCTCAATGGCCGCAAGCTGAGCATCGGTCTCGACCGGCTGGTCGTCGAGCGGCTTCCAAAAGGATGGCCGCGGCATTCGACCGAGCTTGAGTCTTATGTCCGGGATACACGGATCACCGACGAGATTGAACTGATCTGGAACAACGAACTTGATGCATTGCTTCTCGCCAGGCAAACACGACACGGAAGTCTTTCAGAGAATGCCGTCTGTCCAAATGGCAACTCAGAGCCAATTTATTTCATCACCCGACCTGGTCTGGCTGAATGCCGTCAATCGCGCGCGATCATTGAAGCATTGGCGTCCGAGAGCGCAGAGTAAACGCGACAAGACGCGTGGTTCGTTGGAATTGCACCGAGAATGAACGTCCTGTATGGATGTCTCCTGCATAGCAAGACATTTTTGAGCTGATTTGATCGTCTGTCAGATGCAGTCGTGTGTCCGGCCTATTGGCGCAGCGCACGCGGCTGCTGGCCCTGATGGTTTCCGCTGGCCAAGTCCCAAACCGCAATACGGACAACTTCGTGTCCCTGACATTCGACGGGGTGTCTTGGTTGGCGGACTGACATTGCTCCATCATCTCAATGGTCTTGCGTCTCTTGTCTTCCTTTTGGGTGTTTATGCTGTGTGAGGCTGATACCTTTCGTTGCGGGTCAAAACCGCCCAGATGATACGGGCCGTTTTGTTGGCCATGGCGACGGTAGCCACGCGCGGGGATTTTCGTTCTCGCAAGGACATTGCCCATGGATCTACGCGGTCCGGATTGTCCTTCATGTGTCTCAGTCGTGCTGTCATGCCTGCTACCAATAGGCGTCTGACGTATCTGTCTCCCATCTTGGAGATGCGCCCAAGACGTTCGTTGCCAGCGCTGGATCGGTTCAAGGGCGTCAGTCCCAGCCAAGCAGCAATCTCGCGTCCATTGCGGAATTGATGCCCGTCGCCAGCGGTCGCGACGATCGCCGCGGCGGTGACCGGGCCAACCCCGGGAATGGTTCGCAATAGCATGACCTGGCGGTCTCTTCGACCTTCAAGCAGGATGCGTTTATCGTACCAGAGAATGCGCAGATGCAGAGCGACCATCTGGTTGCACAGGTTCGTTAACGCATCAATGGCGACATCGGGAATGCTCGGGAGGTCTCCGTCCAATACCGCCTTCGCAAACTTCACGGCTCTACCGACCCCTTGCGCGATCACAATCCCGAACTCACCCAACAGTCCGCGTAACATGTTGCTGAGCTGGGTCCGCTGCCGCACGACCATGTCTCGGGCACGGTGGAGGAACAGGACACCCTGCTGTTCCTCGGTTTTGATCGCCACGAAACGCATCGTAGGGCGCGTGACCGCTTCACAGATCGCCTCAGCGTCGATGGCATCTGACTTCCCACGTTTAACATAGGCCTTCACGTACATCGCAAGCATCAGCCGGACTTTATGGCCCAGCTTTTGAAACTGCCGCGCCCAATGGTGGCTGGATCCGTAAGCTTCCATGCCGATGAGACAGGGCTCAAGGTTCTTGAAGAAGTCCAAGAGCTGTGAACGCCTGAGTGACTTGTTGAACGCAACGGTCCCATCTTCTGTGATCCCGTGCATCTGAAAGATGTTCTTGGCCAGATCTAGGCCGACTTTTGTAACCTGCATTGGGTGGCTGCTTTCCTAGCAGTGATAGACAACTGCAGTATGGCGCATTGTGACGCCGGGGGAACAGGAGCCATCCACCCCATCCGCAATGCAGGCTGCAAGCGTAGCATTGACGCTGCGGGCTGGATGTCGGCTAAGGGTCGCCTTATCAGGCGGCCCCAAAAATCTAGATTTCAATGGCTTCAGCGATAGCCAATGCATCTTCAATTTCGACGCCGAGATACCGAACCGTGCTATCCATCTTGGTATGACCAAGCATTAGCTGTACAGCCCTGAGATTTCCAGTCTTCTTGTAGATCTGAGTAACCTTGGTGCGGCGCATCGAATGGGTGCCATAGGCCGTCGCTTCAAGGCCGATCGAAGTGACCCAGTCGCGGATGATCTGCGCGTACTGACGCGTCGAAATGTGCAGGCGCTCATGGAACCGGCCTGGCCACAGGTGTTCTGAGTCGACCATCAGTTCATCCTCCATCCATTTCTCGATTGAGGCACGTGTGCCCTCGGAAATCTCAAAGCGCACGGGTTTTTGCGTCTTGCTCTGCAGTACCGAGGCTCGTTCCTTGATTTGGCCGGACGCCATGGCGTCGACGACCTTCATCTTGACTAGGTCACACCCGCGAAGCTTGCTGTCGATTGCCATGTTGAACAACGCGAGGTCGCGATGGTTCTCGGCCAGTTCCAGTCGCACTCTGATTGCCCAGACATGCTTCGGTTTCAAGGGTCGTTTTTTAGCCTACAATGCGACCTTTTTTCCAGGCGGGACGAAGCGCGCGAATGGCAGGTAAATTCGGTGTTTCCATGACTAATCCTCCGATCCGCCATGCCCTCCCAATCGACAACCCGACGTTGACCCACGCAGCATATCACAAGATGCTGCGTCGTATCCGAGGTCCGGTCTAGAGCCCAAACTACTTTATGCTGCTGCTTGCACGAATGTCCGGTTTCTCAAGTCGTTGCCGAAAAAAGCCACCAAAACCAAAGGTAGTTTTTTGCCAAGGGTGAGAGGGGCACAGGCACTCTTCATTGGTTTGACGTAACGTTTCGGGTTGACTTGAACTGTGTTCATGAACATAGTTCAAATCAATAGAGTGGAGTTTGCAATGGAACAATTACGCATAGCGGTCGAAAACGGTATCATTTCCGAAGCGCAACGCAAAGCCATTGAAAAGCTGGATGCGCAGCAATCCGGCCTACGCCTATCGATAGTGCATTTGCTTTGGCTCTGCGGGGTAAGTTTGATCGTTTTTGCCCTGACTTTGTTGGCTGCAGAGATTTCGCAAGGCGATATGGAGCGTCTGACTTGGGTGTGCCTGGTATACAGCGGGGGACTTTTTGCTTTGGACAGGGTGGTACAGCCTCGCTTTGGTCTACGCCTTTTGTCATCACTATTGGTCACAGGAATGGGGGTTACCTTGGCCTTCGCCGTCGCGGCTTATTTACATGCCAATTGGGGGCTAAACGGGCCAGGGCAAGCATGGAACAGTCTGGAAGGTGCGCCGATCATTTTACAGACGATATACTTACCGCTTTTCCCGATTCTGGTAGTCTCGGCAATCCTGATCGGGTCCCGCAGTTTTCTGCCTGCGTGGCTTGGGGTTTTGTGCGTACTTGGTATGTACATCACCGACATTTTCTATGGCCAACAGCTTGACCATCTGTACGCTGATTATTCACTGTGGTTGTTCGCGACAGTCATTTGCTGCGCGCTTGGCTGGTGGCTTGACCTCAATGCGCGTCGGAACCACGGCTTTTGGGTGAACAAAGCAGGGCTTTTTGCATTTCTCGTATTTACGTTGGTGTTCAGTTTTTCTTTTCCGAGATCCACGCCGCATCTGTGGTTATTGCTGCCCACCGGCCTGATGATGATGCTCTTCTCTGTGTATATTCGCCGCCCTGGAGGCGTGTCAGGTGGCATGCTAGCGCTCGCTATCTACCTTGGTGACTGGTTTCAGGCTTGGGACAACCTTTATGTCGCCGCTGGGATCATCGCGCTTTGTGGGCTGGCCGCGATCTATGCTGGGGTGCGGGCGCATCTGATAGAAGAGCGCCTTGATATCCTACTGCCGAAAGCGCTAATGCGATTACGGCCGGAGGCTCGGCATGATCCCGTGACGTTCGGATTTTGACCAAAGAGAGGGCTACTTGCCGCGACTGCTGACTTAATTCGGAATGGGCACCTCCCTGCAACGGCGCGATTAAACCGAAGCTGCAGGGTCAGACCAGTCATGTGTGCAATGGGTTCTCACCGAACGGAGTGATTGTCGCAGTTAGGAAGCGTGCAAAGCGGACCTTGAAGAACAAACAACAAACGGTAGGTTTCGTACGCTTATGTGAGTTCGGAAGCACCTAAACATTGCACTTGCAGCGAATGTCCGGAAAGCGGTCATGCGACAGCAGCATCTTGGCACTTAATGATTGGCAGCTCTGGGCCGTGGGCGGTAGAAGAATTGCAAATCATCTAACGGACCTGACTTGGCTCACTTGACGCTCACAGAGGTATGAAATAGACCCAGAATCTGTTGAGCGGGCGTTGTGTAATGGTAAGACCTCAGCCTTCCAAGCTGATGATGCGGGTTCGATTCCCGCCGCCCGCTCCAACTTTCTAGACCCACTGAAAGAGCTGTTTTTTGCGCCGCACAGCATCTCTTTGAACCGGCCCGTTAGTCATGCGTTGCGGGTAGTAATTGCCCCTCACAAAGTCATAATTGAGCAGCCTGAATGGACGCTCCCGCTCGCCTCCTACACGCATACCGGGAAGTCTGCCGCGGCATTTCGGCCCCGATCGGGCGTTTAGGCTTCCGGAGCCTTGACCCTTTGCACGCCTACGGCCATGAAATAGCCCGACGAAAGAGGAATTGATATGGCTCGCGGTACTCCCCCGGCCCCTGCGGCACCGGGGCAAAAAGAAGAACGCGCCAAGTCGCGCAAAATCGGTGCGCTTGCGGCTCTGGTGCCGTTTCTGTGGCCGTACAGGCGGCTCATGTTCGCGGCCATCGCCGCCTTGGTCACAACGGCGCTCATCTCATTGACACTCCCTTTGGCGGTGCGTCGTGTCGTCGACAATTTCGACACGGCGAATTCGCACATTCTTGACCAGTATTTCGGGGCCGCCCTGGGCATTGCGGGGCTTTTGGCCATCGGGACCGGTCTGCGCTATGCCTTGGTCACACGCTTGGGCGAAAGAGTTGTCGCCGATATCCGCAAGGCTGTTTTCGACCGCGTCATCACCATGAGCCCCGCGTTTTACGAAAAGGTCATGACCGGCGAAGTGTTGAGCCGGATCACCACAGATACGACACTGCTTTTGTCGGTCATTGGTTCATCGGTCTCCATCGCGCTGCGCAACCTGCTGATCTTTATTGGCGGCCTCGTGCTGATGCTGCTGACCTCGGCAAAACTGACCGGGCTTGTGCTGCTGATTGTGCCCGCCGTGGTGGTGCCGATCCTTGTGCTGGGGCGCCGACTGCGGGTTCTGAGCCGGGAAAACCAGGACTGGATCGCGGCGTCTTCGGGCAATGCCTCGGAAGCGCTGAGTGCTGTGCAAACCGTGCAGGCATTCACCTATGAGACGGCCAGCCGGTCGAAGTTCTCCGAATTTACCGAACTCTCTTACGATTCCGCGCGCCGCCGGATCTGGACCCGCGCCCTGATGACAGTCATCGTGATTTTCCTTGTCTTTGCAGGCATCGTGGGCGTGCTGTGGATTGGCGCGCGGGACGTGCGGGCAGGTGACATGACGCAAGGCGCGTTGGTGCAATTTGTCATCTACGCGGTCATGGTGGCCGGGGGTGTTGCGGCGCTGTCAGAGATCTGGGGCGAGTTGCAACGGGCAGCCGGGGCGACCGAACGTCTGGTGGAACTTTTGCAGACCCAAGATAGTGTGCAGGACTCGCAAACGGGTCTGGCGCTGCCGCAACCCGTGACCGGTCGGATCGCCTTTGAAAATGTGACCTTTGCCTATCCGTCACGGCCCAAGATCAATGCGCTGGATGACGTCAGCCTGAACATCGAGCCCGGCGAAACGGTGGCATTTGTCGGACCCTCGGGAGCGGGCAAGACAACCATCATCCAGATGATCCTGCGCTTTTACGACCCCTCTGCGGGGAAAATCACATTGGACGGTATGGACCTGAGCCAGCTGCAGCGGGACGCCTTCCGCAAATCCATCGCGCTGGTGCCGCAGGACCCTGTGATCTTTGCGGCCTCGGCCCGGGACAACATCCGCTTTGGCCGTCCCGACGCCACGGATGCGGAGATTGAGAATGCCGCTAAAGCCGCCGCAGCGCATGATTTCATTGCGGCCCTGCCGGATGGCTATGACGCTTATCTCGGAGAACGCGGCGTGATGCTGTCGGGCGGGCAGAAGCAACGGATCGCCATTGCGCGGGCCATTTTGCGCGATGCGCCCGTCTTGCTGCTGGATGAAGCGACCAGCGCCTTGGACGCGGAAAGCGAACGCGCCGTACAAACCGCAGTCGACACCCTGAGCCGGGGGCGCACGACGCTCATCGTTGCGCATCGGTTGGCCACGGTTAAGAAAGCGGACCGGATTGTCGTGATGGATCAGGGCAGGGTGGTCGCCAGCGGACCACATGATGAGCTTGTCGCGGAAGACGGGCTTTATGCGCGTCTGGCCCGGCTGCAGTTTACCGATGGCATGGCTGCAGAGTAGCAGCGCAGATTGACACGCCCTTCGCAGGCCGACACATTGGTTTTGTGCCCCAGCGTCACGGCGTGTGACGCAGCGTTCCGGATGCTGTGGCGATTATCGCGGAGCTTGCACTAAATTGCATTAGGCCCCATCTTCTTTGCCACAGATAAATCGCTCGAAAACGGGCGTTTGGGAGGAAAATGAATGACCTTTGCCGGGATCGAAGATCGCGATGCGATCGAGGCTGCAATGCCATGGGTGGATCGTCCACTGCCAAAAACGCTCTATGCGTTGCTCAGCGAAACCGCAGGCAAATTTCCCAACCATAACGCGGTCAGTTACCAGATATTCTCAGGCCCCGGGGACAAGGCGGAAACGCTGACCTGGACGGATCTCAAAGAGCAGGTGACGCAGGCGGCAAACCTGTTCCGCTCCCTGGGCATCGGCGAAAACGATGTGGTCGCCTACATCATGCCAAATGCCAATGAAACGGTTCTGGCGCTTCTCGGCGGGGCGGTGGCGGGTATTGTGAACCCGATCAACCCACTGCTGGATGCGGAACAAATCGGCTCCATCCTGCGCGAAACCAACGCCAAGGTTGTGGTCACCCTGCGCCCGTTTCCCAAAACTGATGTGGCGGATAAGACCGCCGAAGCCGTGGCGCTGGCGCCCAGCGTCAAGACGGTGCTGGAGGTTGACCTTCTGCGCTATCTGACCCCGCCAAAATCCTGGATCGTGCCGCTGGTCCGCCCGAAGCGCACGGTTCAGAACCACGCGAAATACATGAACTTCAACGCGGAACTGGCCAAGCAACCCAAAGTGCTGAGCTTTGAGGACGGCACCGAGGACCGGGTCGCCTGTTATTTCCACACCGGCGGCACCACCGGCATGCCGAAAGTGGCGCAACATCGCTATTCCGGATTGATCTACAATGGCTGGATTGGCACCGAGCTGCTGTTTTCCGAGGAAGACAACATCATCTGTCCGCTGCCACTCTTTCATGTTTTTGCCTGCCACGTGATCCTAATGGCGGCGGTCACCTCCGGGGCGCATGTGATATTCCCGACGCCACAGGGCTATCGCGGCGAAGGGGTCATGGATAATTTCTGGAAGCTGGTGGAGCGCTGGAAGATCACCTTTATCATCACCGTGCCGACGGCGATCTCGGCCAAGATGCAACGCCCGATCAACGCGGATGTCAGCACGGTCAAAACCGCGTTTTCCGGCTCCGCGCCGCTGCCGCTTGAGCTGTTTCGTCGGTTCGAACAGGCGACAGGCGTGAAATTGGTCGAAGGCTATGGGCTGACGGAAGCAACCTGCCTGGTGTCCTGCAATCCGGTGGATGGGGAGAAGAAAGTGGGTAGCATCGGCATCCCCTTTCCCTATTGCACCGTCAAGATCTTCAAGGCGACCAACAGTGGGCCGATCGAGGCCGATGTCGACGAAATCGGAGAGATTTGCGTCTCCAATCCAGGTGTTTTTGTCGACCATACCTACACGGAGGCGGATAAGAACAAGGACCTTTACTACGGCGATCACCTGCGCACCGGCGATCTGGGCCGGGTCGATCCCGATGGGTATTTGTGGATCACCGGGCGCGCCAAGGACCTGATCATTCGCGGGGGACACAATATTGACCCGGCGGAGATCGAGGAAGCGCTGCTGCACCACGAGGCCGTGGCCTTCGCCGGGGCCATCGGGCAGCCTGATGCGCATTCCGGTGAAGTGCCTTGCGCCTTTGTCGAGTTGGTGGAGGGGGCAAGCGTTTCCGAAGAGGAGCTGCTGGCCTTCTGCAAGGAGCATGTGCACGAACGTGCCGCACAACCGAAGCACATGACGATCATGCCGGAATTGCCAAAGACGGCTGTGGGTAAAATCTTCAAACCGGAGCTGCGCAAGATGGCGATTACCCGTATCTACAATGCCGCGCTGGAAAAGGATGGCGTTGCCGCCCGTGTGGTGATGGTTGTGGATGACAAGAAGCGCGGCCTTGTCGCGCAGATTGAACCCAATGGCGCCGGCACGGATGCGATTGCCCATGCGTTGAGCGCTTTTGTCCGGCCTTGGGAATTGGCCAGCAGCGTGGTTGCCGCCGAGTAATCAGCTCAGGAAAACGGGCGCTTTCATCGTTTGCGCGATGGGCGCCCCAAGCCGCGACAGGATTGTCGGGGCCAGTTGCAACTGGTCGATCACATCGTCTTTTTGGGGCCCGTCTGCGGGGCCGAAGTAGTAAAGGGCGGCTTCCTGTTGCAGGGGATCGCGCCCGCCGTGGTGGCCGCGCGCGTCCTGACCATGATCTGCCGTCACAATTACCTCATACCCGGCATCGCGCCACCGGATGATGAAGGGGGCCAGCATTTCATCCATCACGAAACAGGCGTGATCCATTTCCTGACAATCATGGAAAAACCGATGGCCCATGCTGTCGAGGGTACAGGTGTGCGACATCCCGTAGTTGAGGTGAAACCGCTCGCAAAGCCCCGTGAGGGTCGCAAAGAGATCCGCATCCGAAGGTGTCATCTGATTGGTCTGACCATAACCGCTCATGGTATGAAAACGGCCGTGGTTGATGGTCTTGCTGTCGGGTTCGTCATATTCGATGTCGCGCACCAGATCGAAGGGCGCGCGGTTGAAAAACTCCGACCAGAAGGAATGTGCCACGGCACCCGTGATGCCGCCCACCGCGCGGATCTGGGAAAAGACGTCCGGCTGCTTCAGACGGAACACATTGGCGTTGCCGGTGCAGCCGTGCGCCGCCGGGGTGACGCCGGTGTGGATCGATGCGTAGCAACTGGCAGAGATCGACGGCAGCACGGAGCGGATTTTCCAGACCCGGGCATCGCCGCTGTCGACCCAGCCCTCGAGATTCCCGAACAGACGCCGCCAATTGCGCCAGGGCACCCCGTCGAGGATGATCAACAGCAGTTTGGGTTCCATACCTGATGCTCCTTTTCTCGCAGGTATCTGACGGAAAGAAACGCACATGCACAACTGCGAAATCGACGTAGGCCGGCTTTTCTGCGACGGCCTGGGCCCGCGGTCGCGAGGCAGCTGAATGAGGGTCGCAATTGGTTTTCAGGGGTATGGTTTGACCGCTCCGCCGGTTGCAGTCTCACGATCCGTTGACAAAAACGTGACAAAGGCCGGGAGTGAAAGCCTTTGCCGGTTCCAGCAGGCCAAAGCTAGGGTGCGTTTGAGATAGGCACTGGAGCACGTGATGAGCAAACCCCGCAAGACCAAGTCCCGCAAGTCCAAGGCCGCCGCCGCGACGCCTGAGCCGACGCGCCGCGACGTGTTCAAGCTCGCCCGGAATGGTGCGATTGCCGCGGCCGCGGTCGCAGGTGGGGGGTATTTCGCGGTTGGGTCGTTTCGTGCCTATGCCGCCGAGCACGACCTGACCCGTTTGGGGCAGGGCAAGCCGGTGGTGGTGCAGGTGCATGATCCGCAATGCCCGACCTGCACGGCGCTGCAAAAGCAGGCGCGCAAGGCGCTCAAGGAGTTTGGCGAATGTGATTTGGTGTATTTGATCGCGGATATCACCACGCCCGAAGGTCGCGCCTTCGCTGTGCAGCACGGGGTCGGTAACGTGACCCTGTTGCTCTTTGATGGCGCGGGCGGATTGCACCAGACCGTGCAAGGGCTGCACAACAGCGATCAGCTCGATGCGATATTCAAGGCACACCATGGGGCTGTGCGCCAAGACGCCTAAACACCGAAGGATTATCGGCGCAAGCCTGACTGTCTGGCCCCCGTCGCGGCTCAGGATCAGTTCCCCGCGCTTTCCATCTTGCGGTTGGCAATCACCTCTTCCAGCCAGCCCAGTTTCATCTCCGGTACCGAGCTGAGCAACAGGTCGGTGTAATCGTCAAAGGGCGGCGAGAGTACCTGGGATTTCGGACCGTAGCGCACGACTTCCCCTTGGAACATCACGGCGATGCTGTCGGCAATGGCGCGCACCGTCGCGAGGTCATGGGTGATGAAGAGATAAGCCACATCTTCGATCTTCTGCAGGTTCAGCAGCAGTTTGAGGATGCCGTCAGCCACGAGTGGATCAAGCGCTGAGGTCACCTCGTCGCAGATGATGAGCTTGGGCTTAGCGGCAAGTGCGCGGGCGATGCAGACACGTTGTTTCTGCCCGCCTGAAAGCTCCGCTGGATAGCGGTCCTGAAACCCGTCGCCAAGCTCGATCTCGTCCAGCAGCTCCTGAATGCGCTTCTGCTTCTCCGCGCCTTTGAGGCCGAAATAGAATTCCAAGGGCCGTCCGATGATGGTGCCGACGGTCTGCCGCGGGTTCATCGCCGTATCCGCCATCTGGTAGATCATCTGCAATTCACGCAGGTCTTCCAACGGGCGCGTCGGTAGATCCGGCGTGAGTTCCCGACCGTCAAAGGTGATCTTGCCCGACGAGGGCGGCAGCAAACCGGTGATCACCCGCGCCAGCGTCGATTTGCCGGACCCGGATTCACCGACCACCGCCAGCGTCTGACCGGGGTGTAGCTCCACATTGATGTTCTTGAGCACGTCGAAATTCGTGCCTTTATAACGCGCGGTAATGCCTTCGACCCTCAGCACGGGCGTCTCGGTTGGCTGCTTCTCCTCATGCTGGATCGAGCGGACGGACACCAATGCCTTGGTGTAGTCCTCCTTGGGGTGGTTGATGATCTGATCGGTGGTGCCGTATTCCACCGTGGCGCCCTGTTGCAGCACCATGATGTGGTCGCTTACCTGCGCCACAACCGCGAGGTCGTGGGTGATGTAGAGCGCCGCCACACCGGTATCGCGGATCGCTTCCTTGATCGCGGCCAGCACGTCAATCTGGGTGGTGACATCCAGTGCCGTGGTGGGCTCGTCAAAAACCACAAGATCAGGCTGCGGACACAGCGCCAGCGCGGTCATACAGCGCTGCAACTGACCCCCGGAGACCTGATGCGGATAGCGGCTACCGATGTTTTCCGGATCGGGCAGGCCCAATTTGCGGAAAAGCTCCACCGCGCGTTCTTCGGCCTCTTTCTTGGAGAACTTGTTCTGGAAAATCGCGGCTTCGGTCACCTGTTCCATGATCTGCTTGGCCGGGTTGAACGATGCAGCCGCAGATTGCGACACATAGGTCACCTCGGCCCCGCGCAAACGGCGCACATCGCGCAGGCCGGACGACAGGATGTCTCGCCCGTTAACCTCAACCGTGCCGCCGGTGATTTCCACTCCGCCCCGGCCATAGGCCATAGAGGCCAGACCGATGGTGGATTTGCCGGCACCGGATTCGCCGATCAACCCCAGCACCTTACCCGGTGCCAGATCGAAATCGACCCCGTGCACGATTTCAATCTCACGGGACTTTTCGCCGGGCGGATAGATTGTGGCGCCGATCTTCAGGCCGCGGACCTTAAGCAAGGGCTCGGTCATCCACGACCTCCTTTCAGCGAGGTGGTTCGGTTCAGAACCCAATCTGCCACGAGGTTGATCGAGATACACAGGATCGCGATGGCATAGGCCGGATAGAGTGCTGCGGAGATGCCGTAATTGATCCCTTCCTTGTTCTCCTTCACGATCCCGCCCCAATCGGCCTGCGGTGGCTGCACGCCAAGGCCCAGGAACGACAGGGTGGAGACAAAGAGCACCATGAAGATGAACCGCAGCCCCATTTCCGCCACCAGCGGCGAGAGCGCATTGGGCAGGGTTTCGCGGAAGATGATCCAGCCGATTTTCTCGCCCCGCAGACGCGCGGCCTCGACATAATCCATCACAGTGATGTCCACCGCGACCGCGCGGGCCAGCCGGTAGACGCGGGTGCTGTCCAGCAGCCCCATCAGGATAATCAGGATTGGGATCGTGGTGGGCATGACCGACAAGACCACCAGCGCAAAGATCAGCGAGGGGATCGACATGATCAGATCGACAAAGCGGCTGATCACCTGATCTACCCAGCCTCCGGACACGGCAGCGAAAAAGCCAAGCACCGAACCTGTGACAAAGCTGAGGATGGTGGCCGCCGTGGCGATGAAGATCGTCGTTTGTCCGCCATAGATCATCCGGCTGAGCAGGTCGCGGCCAATGCTGTCGGTCCCCAGCAGAAACTTGTCGGAAGGCGCTTCCCAAACATCGCCGACCACCTCGGCCATGCCGTAGGGGGCGATGAGCGGTGCAATAATCGCCATGACAAAGAAAAGCCCGGTAAAAAACAGGCCGATGAGGGCGGAAATCGGTATCCTCATTTTGGATGCCTCAGTCTTGGATTGGCGAGGATCGACACGATGTCAGCGATCAGGTTCAGCCCGATGTAAACGGCGGCGAAAATCAGGCCGCAGGCCTGTACCACCGGCACGTCGCGTTTGGACACATGGTCGACCAGATATTGCCCCATGCCGGGGTAGGCAAAGACCACCTCGACCACCACAACGCCCACCACCAGATAGGCGAGGTTCAGCATCACCACGTTCACGATGGGAGCGATGGCGTTCGGGAAGGCGTGTTTGCGGATGATCTTGAGCATGCCGAGGCCCTTGAGTTCCGCCGTCTCGATATAGGCCGATTGCATGACATTCAGGATCGCGGCCCGTGTCATGCGCATCATATGGGCCAGCACCACCAGCGTCAGCACCATCACCGGGATGGCGATTGCGTTGAGTTTCTGACCCAATGTCATGCTGTCGTTGATGATGGCAACGGAGGAGAACATGCCCCACTTGATCGACACCCAGTAGATCAGAACATAGCCGATCATGAATTCCGGGATTGAGATTGTTGTCAGCGTGACGCCAGAGATGATCTTGTCCGGCCAGCGGTCTTTGTAGCGTACGGCCAACAGGCCCAGGAAAATCGCCAGCGGCACCGCGATGACCGCGGCCCAGAAGGCGAGGAAAAGCGTGTTGGAAAGTCGGCTGCTGAGGCTTTCGGCGATGTCGCGGCCATTGGTGAGCGCGGTGCCGAGGTCGCCCTGCAGGATGCCACCAAGCCAGCTGAAATACCGGGTGACGGCGGGCTCGTTCAGGCCCAGTTCACGGCGCAGGTTTTCCAGCGCTTCCGGGGTGGCGGCTTGTCCGAGGATTTGTTGGGCCACATCTCCAGGCAGGATGGACGTCCCTGCAAAGATCAGGATTGAGGCGGCGAAAAGCAACAGGAGGCCCAACGCGAGGCGTTGGGCAACCAGTTTTACGATGGGATGCATCTGCAGACCGCCTTATGCGTCAGTCAGCCAGCACTTGATTGGGGCCTTGTTGTTCATCAACGGGCCGTTGGGGTCGTCATAGTAGCCGCCCACGTTATTGCCGATGGCACCGACAAAATCGTTGAACATCGGCAGGATCAGGCCGCCTTCGTCACGCAGCATCCGGCCCATCTTGGAATAGATATCCTTGCGCTTGGCCTCATCGATTTCTGCACGTGCGGCCAACAGCATCTCATCGAATTCCGGCACTTTGAAACGGGTGTCGTTCCAGTCGGCTGTGGACAGATAGGCGGTGGAGTACATCTGATCCTGCACCGGACGGCCACCCCAGTAGGAGGCACAGAAGGGCTGCACATTCCAGACCTCGGACCAATAGCCATCATTTGGCTCACGCTTGATTTCCAGTGGAATACCAGCAGCTTGCGCCGATTGCTGGAAGAGCGCTGCGGCATCAACCGCGCCCGGGAAGGCACCATCCGCTGTGCGCAGGATGATCGGTGAGCCATCGTGGCCGGATTTCTTATAGTGCTCCGCTGCTTTCTCCAGTGAAAACTCACGCTGCGGGATGGTGTCGTCAAAGAGCGGATAGGATCCGTTGATTGGCATGTCGTTCCCGATGGAGCCATAGCCCCGCAGGATCTTGTCGACCATTTCCTCGCGGTTGATCGCGTATTTCAGCGCCAGACGCAGCTCATTGTTGTCAAAGGGTGCGGTGTCCACATGCATGATGAACACGTAGTGTCCACGGCCCGCGACGGATTTCACCGTCAGATTTGGCGCACGATCCAGCAGACCGGCAACCTTGGGGTCAACCCGGTTGATCATGTGCACTTGGCCGGATTGCAGGGCAGCGGTCCGAGCGGTGGCGTCGTTCAACACCAGTTGTTCGGAGAATTCTGCGTGGCCGCGGTTTTCGGAATCCCAGTAGTCGTCGCGGCGCTTGAAGCCGTGGCGCACGCCGGGCTCATCGAATTCGATGGTGTAGGGGCCCGTGCCGATGCCCGCACCGGGGTTGTCCATGCCGCCGCCGGGCTGGATCATCAGGTGGTAGTCGGCCATCAGATAGGGCAGGTCGGCGTTGCCGGTGGACAGCTCGACGACAAAATTGTCGCCGTCCACGGCCATATTCTCGATCCCACGCATGATCCCCAGAGCACCGGACTGGCTGTCTTCGTTAGAGTGGCGCTGCATGGTCATCAGCACGTCGTCCGGCGTCATGTCCTTGCCGTTGGAAAAGGGGATGCCCTTGCGGATCTTGAAGACCCATTTCTTGGCGTCAGCGGTGCCTTCGACGCTTTCCGCCATGCGCATCTCAAGGCTACCGTCCGCACCCACATCCACCAGCGTCTCACCCCAATGGCGCAGGTTGTAGAGCGGTACTTCGGAGGCCGTCAGCGCGGGGTCTTGCGTGTTCGTGCTTTCACCCCCCGAGGCGCCGATCTTGATCGTGCCGCCCTTGACCGGGCCTTCTGCCTTGGCGGCGGTCGCCAGCATCGAGTTCGCGACGGCTGCCGTCACGCCCAGGGCCGCGGCACGTCCGACAAATTCGCGGCGTGTCATCAGGCCCTTTGTCACGCGTTCGGACAGATGTTTGAGTTGATCGTTCATTGGTTTCTCCCAGTTGGATGGTGCGTCTCTTGCGCATTCTTATCAGTGATGCGGGCAGGCTTGCGCATTTCGGGGCCTGTCGCAAGGGCTTTTGAAGATATTCCATAGGGCCAGTTTCACAGGTGATCGCGCTCAATCTGGTCCGAATGATCGCGTTCAAAGATCAGCTGATCGTTTTCATAGGCTTCCATCCGCGCGCTCAGGTAGAAATGGGTCGCGTCCGACCACATGGCGCAATGCGCTTCCGTGCGCAATCTGATCCCGTTGCGTTCTAGCTCATCCGTCCAATGACAACGGCCCTTGGCGGAAAGCGGATCGTCCGGATGGATCGACCATTCCTCTCGCGCGACCGAGCCGGAGATCAACCCGTGGTCGGCATCGCGCAGCTTGCCGAAATCATCCTCGATCCGCAGGCAGACCACACCGGTGGTCATATCAATTTCGCGTGTCCGGCTGTTCTTGGCCTCCCTGAGCGTTTCAACTTGCCAGGGCGTTGCGGCGGTTGGCGGTGGAAAGCTGTGCTCCTCCCGCCTGCTGGTGCGCCGCATCGGCAAGATGATTTCGCCGCGGTCCAGTGTCAGGGTGCTGGGCGTTGGGGCGGGCCAGAGAAGCGGCCAATAGCTGTTTGAGATGGCCACGCGCAGCCGGTGGCCTTCGCGGATGCGATAGGCGATGTGGTCCAGGTTCACCATAACTTGCGTTGGTTCACCGGGCGTCAGCGGAATGGGGGCGGCGGGATCCTTGCGGTGCGACAGGTTCAGAACGCCATAGGTGATACGACTGGTCGCGCCATCCGGGTGCACATCGCAGAGGCGCACGGCGATCTGCCCCTGCTCCGCGTCTGAGGTCAATTGCAGTTTCACCTGCGGCGCGCCCACGATATCCGTGTCCACGTCCAAAGGGGCCGTTTCAAAGCAGGCGGACATCGCATCATCCCGGCGCTGGTCGCCCGCCATTTCCGGACCCAGCCAGATGGCGCAGTATTCACCGCTTTCCGCACCGCAATCCTGTGGCGAGGCGATGCTGGCCGAAAGCCAGCCGGAAGTGTCCGACAGGCCGCGATCGGTCAGGTAGAGTTTGCGGTGCGGGATATGCGACGCGGCCCCGTATTCTTCGGCGATCCATTGGCCCGGGCGTTCGGTGTACCAGCGTGCGGGTGGGATGCTGTGCATGAGGTAGGCGCGGTAGTCAGGGTCTTCCTCGACCCCTGTGTCCGCGTCCTTGAGCCACCTGTCCCACCAGCGCAGGGCTTCCTGCAAAAACCCGATGCGGGGTTCCGGTACCGCAAAATGCGGGTATTTGTGCACCCAGGGCCCAACGATGCCTTTAGCACCCGGCAAGGCCTCCACCAGCTGCGGCACGGCGTTTTTGTAAGCGTCCCCCCAGCCACCGATGGCCAGAACCTTGGCCTTGATCGCCGCGTAGTTTTCGATCACTGACCCATGCTGCCAATAAGCATCGCGCCGCTGGTGGCGCAGCCAGACCGAGGGCAGAAAGGGTTCGTTTTCCAGGCGCTCCAGCCACATCTCGCGCCAGTTCTCGCGCAGGGCCGGGTCCGGCGCGCGGCTGGAATAGGACCACATGGTCGCGCCCCAACCGAGGTTTTCGTTGAGCAGGCAGCCGCCCTTGTAATGGATATCATCTGCAAAACGATCGACGGTGGAGCAGAGCGTGATCACAGCTTTCAGCGGATCAGGCGCCAGGGCTGCCACCTGCAACCCGTTGAACCCACCCCAGCTGATGCCCATCATGCCGACATTGCCGTTGCACCAGGGTTGTGCCGCAAGCTGGGTGATCACCTCGACCGCATCGCTGAGTTCCTGGGTGGTGTATTCGTCCGCCATCAGCCCTTCACTGTCGCCATTGCCGCGCATGTCAACACGCACGCAGGCATAGCCGCGTTCGGCGAACCACGGGTGGGTCAGCGCGTCGCGCGCCGTGGTACCATCTCTTTTGCGGTAGGGCAGATATTCGAGAATGACCGGCACCGGGTCGTCGCCGGCATCTTTTGGCCGCCAGATGCGGGCCGAAAGCCTGCAGCCATCTTCGAGGGTAATTCCGTAATCGGGCAGTTCTTCGATGTCGCGCAGGGCATTGGGTCGGGTCATGCGCAGACGTTTGCCGCGACCGTGGCTGCTGTCAAGCGCTGGCGTCAGGATTTCAGCGCGATGACCAGATCCATCACATTTGTGCCCGTCGGCCCCGTTTTGAGCAACGCATTGCGCGCGCCCAGCCAGGTACCTGCGTCAGCACGCTCCAGTGCCCCCTGTCCAGAGCGCTCCCACAACGCCCCATCCACAATCGCACCCGCCGCATCCGTTGGTCCGTCGGTGCCGTCGGTGCCCGCAACAAGCACGCGCAGATCTTGTACGCCAGCGATTTCGCGCGCGATCAGCAGGGCCAGTGCCTGATTGCGGCCGCCTTCGCCGGGGTTCGGTGGCAAGACCACGGTGGGTTCCCCGCCAAAAAGATGCAGCCCCGAGGCACCCGAGGTCAGAACCTTGGCGATGCGGGGCGCCACGACGTTGATGTCTTCATAAAGCGTCTCTTCGTTGGTCTGCACCGGGATGCCTTGCGCCGCCGCGGCCCGGGCCACAGCGCTGCGCGCGATGGCGTTGCTGGCCACGATGCGAGGGTCAAACATGAAGTTTGCAGGTTTGGGCGCTGCGCCAATGCCCGACCCGATCACGTCGAGGCTGTCGCCTTCCACATCCGAGATTGCCAGCGTGGTGACAGAGGCCCCCTTGAAAGCGGCCAGCAGTTTGCCGCCCTTGACGCGGCTCATGTCCTTGCGGGCGGCATTCATCTCATGGATATCCGCGCCGGACGCGAGCATCTTTTCGGCGCGCGCGGTGAGATCGGTCAGGGTCAGGGGACTTGCTGGGTCTTCGACAAGCGCGGAGGCCCCGCCCGAAACCAGCATCAACAGATGGCTGCCTGGCGCCATGCTACGCACCACTGTGCCGACGCGCGCGCCTGCTTTGAGGCTCATCTCGTCCAGCACCGGATGCGCCGCTTCGATGATCTCCGCGCCGTCCGGCGCACCCGCGCTGTGGCCGTATTTGGTGACAATCAACAAGGGTGTGTCGGGAAAACGCGCGTGGGCGGCAAGGGCCATTGCCGTCGCGGCCTTGCCCACGGCGATGATCTGATCGGGCACCGGGCAAGGTGCGTCGCGCAATGCGGTACTGACGGCACTGTCACCGCGCACAGCCTGAACACCTGCCGCAAAAAGGGGGAGTAAGAAGTCGTCGGAGGGCATTTCTTCTTCCTGTTCAGGGGGCGTTGGTGTCGAGCCAGATGGTGACGGGTCCGTCATTGATGAGGGCCACTTTCATCTCGGCGCCAAAGCGGCCGGTTTCGGTGGGGATGTTCAACTCGCGCAGGCAATGGGCGAAATGCAGGTAATGCGTCTCTGCCTCATCGGGTTTGGCCGCGCCGGAAAAGCCGGGCCTGTTCCCGCGAGACGTGTCGGCGGCGAGCGTAAACTGGCTGACGACAAGCGCGGCACCCCCGGTCTGCGCCAGCGACAGGTTCATCTTTCCCGCGGCGTCATGGAAGATGCGTAGCTTGGAGACCTTTGCAGCCAAAGCCCTGGCGGTGTCAAAATTATCCCCCGGCATGGCGCAGACGAGGATCAGCAGACCGGGGCCGATCTCTCCAACGCTTGTACCCTCGACCGTGACGCTTGCGTGCGTCACCCGCTGGATCAGGGCTCTCACGAGCGGACCTCCATAATTTCTTTGAGCGATGCGCGCTCGGTCTTGAAGCCGTTGGCGGGGTGGTCGGGATCAGCGTAGCCAAAGGAGATCGCGCAGAGGATCATTCTGTCGTCTGAAATTTCGAAATGCCTGCGCACAAAATCCGCGTAGGAGGCCACAGCCGCCTGTGCGATGCTGTCCACTCCAAGCGCCCGCGCGGCCAGGGTGAAGGCGGTGACAAATCGGCCGGTGTCCATGGCACCATATCCCCTCAATGCGCGTGGGCTGGAAATGATGGCCACATGTGGTGCGTCAAAAAGGGCAAAATTTCGCATCATCTGCGCGCCGGATGCCGCGCGATCCCCTTTTTGCACACCCACCGCATCGTAAAGCTGCCAGCCGCAGGTGCGACGACGATCGCCATAAACGCCGGGGTAGCCGTCGGGACCTTGCAGATCGAGCCGGGGGGACCCCTTTGCAGCCTCTTCTTGCAGCGCCTTGCGGAACTTTTCTGTCGCCTTTGGCTCTGTGACAATGACCTGCCAAGGCTGCGCGTTGCACCATGAGGGTACATGACGTGCCGCATCGATGATCTGATGGATTGTCTCGCCCGGCACGGGATCAGAGCGGAAGGCGCGGCAGGAATAGCGGGTGCTCAGCAGGTTCTGGAGCGTTTCAATATCCGTCATTGGTTCATCGCGACCCCGTATCCCACACCCGCTGCAATGATGGCTCCGATCAGGATTGCAAAGGCGATCTTGATGGTCGACCAGGGGCGTTCACCCTGCACCTTTCCGGTGCTGCCGTTGACCACAAACCGGTAGGTCTCGCCGCGATACTTGTAGGCGGCAAGCCAGACCGGCAGCAAGATGTGCTTGAAGGTCACATCGCGCACATCGGTCTGCACCTGATGAATGCGCTGGCGGTCGCCGCCGATGTCGAAGCGGATGTCGCGGGCGATCACCTGGTCCATCTTCTGACGTGCCTCACCAAACCCGTCCTCCAGCGCCACCGCGTAGCCTTCGGCCCTGAAACCGGCGAGGAATTCGGGCGCATAGGGCTCCAACCCGCCCAGGTCCCAGGGTTCCAGCGCATCGGTGAACCGTTTGGGCAGGGAGCGTGAGGCCAGCACGAGAACGTCATCGAAAAACCGCGCAACCCGGCCCCGCGCCGCGCGCCAGCGCACCTTTGGCACACGGACCTTTTGCTGCCGCTCGCCCCGCATGACAGTGCGGGTTTCATAGTAGATCGTGCCGCGTTCGCCGGTGTAGGAGGATTTCGTATCCGCATCAAAGGTCCAGTAAGGGACGTAAATACCCTGCATTTTCCGACCTTTACGGGCGTATTCCTGCAACCCGCCCGGCGCAAACCACAGGCCCCCCAGCCAATCGGTCATGGCCTCGCGCGCGGTTTCCTCGTCCAGCGCAAAGGGCAGCACGCCGCGTGGTTTGATATGGCGGTGGCTGCCGGTGTCGGTGACCACGGGGGTGGCGCAGAACGGGCACTCCGTGGCATGAAGCTCGGCGTCAAATGCGACCTCAGCGGCACAGTTCGGACATTTGGAGACACGCGTCTCCTCCATCTCCACCGCCGGTAAATTGTCGCGCAGGGCATTGTTGAAATCCAGCTCCCTGATCTGCGGGGTGCCCCACGGGCCGCCGTCGAGCGATTGATGATTGCCGCAGTGATCGCAGGTCAGTTGCCGAGCCTTTGGGTCAAATCGCAGATCGGCACCGCAATTGTCGCAGGGGAAATGGTGGTCGGCCAGAGGGGCAGAGGGCGCAGTTGTCATCATTCAAAGCATATTGTGCATGAAGCGCGGCGTCATATTGCGCAGGGCACCATCGCCCAGAGCGGTATGACGCCATAGGTGAAAAATCCCGTGCAAGAGGCCCGCGCCGAGGGTCAGCAGCGTCACCGTGCGCAGAGCGCCGGTCAATGGCCCGGGCTCGGCATTCAAGAGCATCAGGGCGGTGACATCCAGCAGGATCAGCATGACAATATGCAGTGGTACAAAGCCCTTGCGCAAAATCCCCGTCAGAACCGGGCCCGGCGTACACAGCAGGCCAAAGCTGCCATAGCCAACCGACCACAGCACGGCAGTGGCCAATAGGCCCCATTTGATCACCGGCACATTGCCGTAAAACAGCGCGGCCACCACAAACGCCAGTGCCGTCCAGTGTAAAACCTTGACGATGCTGCGATAAACAGGGGGCGGTGGTCCGAAGCTGGGCCTCATGGATCAGGCTCCAGGTGGCGGGGGTGGGGGCGGCAGAACGGTAAAGAGCTGTGCCAGTTCGGCCACGTCTTCGGCACGCAGCCACCCATCCTGACCGGGGGTCCAGACCATGCTTTCGCGGGTTAACGCGCCTTCTGTGGCCATGCGGCCCAAGGCGGCCTTGGAAAAAGGGCCCTTGGTTTGGCCGTTTTCGGCCACGTGCCAGACGTGCTCGACGGGGGGCGGCGGTGGAACGGCAGCCGGGGTCCCGGCGCGCGCGCCCCATGGACCTTGAGCCGCGGCGGCATGTCCGATTTGCATGCCCAGACCTGCGCCAAGGCCTGCCTGTATGGCAGCGGCCCCGGCGCCTTCGCGGCCCAGGGCCTCGGCGGCCTGGAACTGCATATATTCGTTCAAATTGCCGATGACCCCCATGGAGGATCGCTTGTCCATGACCTCCTCGACCGCAGGGGGCAGCGAGATGTTTTCGATGTAAAGCTCCGGCATGGAGAGCCCGTATTCGGCCAGCTGTGCCGTGATCTCGCCGCCCACCAGCTTGCCCAATTCGCGGGTATTTGCGGCCATATCCATCACCGGAATGCCCGCCCGTGCGAGGGTGCGGGAGAACTCCTGCACCAGGATATTGCGGATCTGAAAGCTGATCTCATCCATGGTGAATTCGCCATCTGTGCCGACAATCTCCACAAGGAATTTTGCCGGGTCCGAGACCTTGATTGAATAGGTGCCGAAGGCGCGCAGCCGCACCGGACCGAACTCCGGATCGCGGCAGATGATGGGGTTCTTCGTGCCCCATTTCAGATCGTTGAACCGCGTGGTGTTAACAAAGTAGATTTCCGATTTGAACGGCGAGCGGAAGCCATGGTCCCAGTGCTGTAGCGTGGTCATGATCGGCATGTTGTTGGTCTCCAGCATATAGAGACCGGGGGTAAAGACATCCGCGAGTTGCCCTTCATGCACAAAAACCGCCGCTTGCCCTTCGCGCACCGTCAGCTTAGCGCCGTATTTGATCTCGTGCCCCTCACGTTCGAACCGCCAGACCATTGTGTCGCGGGTGTCATCCGTCCAATGGATGACATCGATGAATTCGCCCGAGAGAAAATCAAAAATACCCATATCCGTCAGTCCTTTACCTAGTGGCCTCAGAGCGGGCCGCTTTTGAGTTCGCGCGCGATGATCCGCGTGATGGGGGCCGCTTCGGCGGCGCTCATACCGGCCTCAAGCCGGGGGTCGTAGAGCATTTTGAGCAGCAATGCGTCATGTTTGGTGAGCAATGCAAATTCGTCGTCATCGTTGAAGATCGACGGGCGCGCGTCGCGGCTGTCATTGGCCAGGCCAAGGCCCTGCGCCATTTCCTCGTGAATGCAGCTGAGCCGCAAGAGGCTCGGATTTTCCGCGCGGATGATCGCCACGGCGGCGGTATAGGTATTGGCATCTGACCCTGCGGCATAGGCCGCAACCGCACAATAGGTATCGCGCGAGAGGCTGCGCAGCGCATTCAGGCTTTCCGGCGTGATCCCGGGCACCCGCGCGGCAGCCGCGTCCAGGGCATCGCTTCTGTCATCTTCGCTGGCCACGATCACGATGAAATTCGGGTTGCCGAAGGTGCTGATCGGATGCCCGGAAATCTGCCCCAACCTGCGCGCATAGCTGCGAATGGCCGCGCCGTCACTGGCGCGTTGCGAGGGGGGCACACTTTGTCCAAAGACGATGCCGACGCGCACAGGCGTGTCCCAACGGCGCAAGGGGCTTTCCCCGCCACGTCCCTGCAGCGCCTGCGCATATTCATTGAAAAACACGATCCGTTCAAAGTTGCGCGCCAGCATATCGGCGGTGAAGGGCGTATCTGGCCCACCGCCGTCCTCGCGCAACAACCCCTGGTTCAGCTGCGCGGCTTGCACCTGCACCAGGTAACTGCGCAATGCGGCGCTGGCCTCGGAGGTCGGGCGCAGCTGTGTTTCCGCCAGATCGGTGGGCCGGGCGCGGGGCGTTTTGACTGCGGCAACGGGCTGCGCCATGTCGCAGGCGACCAAGGCGGCGCCTGCCACAATCAAAGCGCTTGCACGCAAAAGTCTCCGCCCCAGCGCCACGTCAGATCAATTCGGCACGGAGGTGCTGGCCGTATCTCCAACGCCGTCGCCGCGCGATTTGGCGCTGGCGAGGGTGTCGCGCAACTTCGTCTCCATCTCCTGCAGCTCGGTTTCGGCGGCCGCGCGGCGCGCTTTGCCTTCGTCCGCGATCTGCAGGCTTTCTTCGATGGTGCCAATGAGGTCGGCGTTGGCCTGTTTCACCGCTTCGATGTCAAAGACGCCGCGCTCCATCTCTTCGCGGATGATCTTGTTGCTGTCACGCAGGTTCTTGGCATTGGCGGTCAGCAGCTCATTGGTCAGATCATTGGCTTGCCGTACGGCCTTAGCGGCCTCGGCGCTCCGTTGGATGGTGACCGCCTGTGCCAGCTGGGTTTCCCAAAGCGGTACGGTGTTGACCAGTGTCGAGTTGATCTTGGTGACGAGCGATTTATCATTCTCCTGCACCAGCCGGATAGAGGGCAGCGACTGCATCGTCACCTGACGGGTCAGTTTCAGGTCGTGCACCCGGCGCTCCAGATCATCACGTGCCGCCCGCAGGTCGCGCAGCTCTTGCGCAACCATCACCTGATCGTTCTCCGCGGCCTTATCGACTTCAGCGGCCTTTGCCGGGATCACGTTTTCATCGAGATCGCGCAGCTTTTCCTCACCCGCAGCGATGTAGAGCGCCAGCTCATCGTAGAATTGCAGCGTCTTTTCATAGAGCATGTCGAGCGACTTGATGTCCTTGAGCAGGGTATGCTCATGGGTCAGCAGATCATCTGTGATCCGGTCGATCTGGCCCTGCACTTCTTCAAACCGGGCGGTGAATTTGGCGAAAGGTGCGGCTTTGCCCAACAGCTTTTCCCACCAGCTGCGGTCGCGGCGGACATCGAGCTCGGAGATGGAAAAGCCACGGATGGTGGTGACGATGTTGCGCAGGCTATCCCCCGCAGGGCCCACATCCTTATTGCGCACGCCGCCCAACATGGCCTGGCTGATTTCCTGCAGTTCCACTTGCGCGCGCGATCCAAAAGAGACGATCGACTGTGTGTTCGACATATCGATCTCGGCCATGCGTTTCGAGATTTCCGCGCTGACGGGTTCATCGGCATCCGCCAGGGGCACGATGGCATTGGCCTCGACAGGGTCTGGCAGCACGACGGCGGTCACTTCCTCCACCATCTTGAGCGCCTCGGTTGCTTTTGCGCGTGTCGTCTCGGTCATACTGGTTGATCCTTTTGTTGTCGGCGCGTCAGTCCAGACGCACGCCTTCGCGTTGCAGACGGTCCCGAAGGACCTCGATTTCGACCGTCAGATCGCTGTGATCGTCCAGCAGCATCTTCTTGGTGCGGTCGGTGAAATTACGTTCCAGATCATCCAGCAGCGACAAGTAATCATCGCGGGCCTGGGTGTCTTGTGTGCGGGCATAGATGTCAGCAAATTTCACCGAGGCGTCGCGTGCGCCCAGCAGATAGACCCCGAGATATTTGCGGGCGGCAGTCAGGTCGCGCGGGTCATCCTCGACGGTGCGGATAAGGTCGCGCACGACGGTCTGGAACTGCTGCATCCGAGTCATCACGCGCAGGTTGCCGGAGCGTTTGAGTGCGTCGTTCATCGCGGCCATGTGCGCTTCGGCCTCATCGACGACCTTGGCGACCCGGTCCTGCTGGAACGTATCGATCCCCTCCATGCCTTTGCTCTTCAGTGGATCAATGCCAAAGGCCGCCAGATGCAGTCCGGTGGCCGCCGCGCCAAAAAGAACAGCGGCGATCAGGCCACCGTCATGGCTGAGGGCGGCAAGAGCGGTACCAATGCCCGCCAGCGCGGCGGCAAAACACTTGCGCGGCAAGGCGGGGCGGCGTGCGACCTTTCGGCTGTGATATGCAGCTTCCGCGATCAGACCCCAGCGCAAAAGCCAGGCCCCAAGGCTCATCGCAGCAGCGCCCAGCAATCCGAACGTCAGACCAAGTGCGCCCTGAACCAGTGACATGAACACCAGCACAATGGCCGGCAAAAACATCAGGTTGGCGCGTGCCCCAACCGGATCGACTTTTGCGCCGGTAAAGGCCCCGCGTGGCGCGGATTTTTCCGTATCCGAAGCCCCTTGCGGGCTGTATTTTCCGCCGAACCGTTTTGCCATGACTTAAAGCCCGCCCAGCAGGCCCGCGGCCACACCGGTCATCAGGAGAAGGAGCGCGACATATGCGACCTTTTGAAATGCTGTTGGCGTCATGTTGTCTCCCCAGACAGACGTTATGCGGAATATAGGTTCATGCGGCGTGGCTGGCCAGTTCTAGTATCGCGTCGCCGGGCATTGAACCTCCGGACTGTCATAAATGTGCCTCACGCCTTGGATTTTACATATTTGAGGTCGATGGGGTGGGATCGTGAGGGGGAATTTACAACAGGTTTTATCACAATTGTATCTAGCGAGGCTTGCGCCCGGTGCGGTTGGGCGGCGTTTTGCGGATGCCCTGGGGCGGGCGGGCCTTGCGTTGGCGCGCCACCTTGGCGGGTTTCTTTGTGGCTGTGCCGCTGGGGTCTTCCAGCTCCAGCCCCAATTGGTCACGCACGATTTTGCGCCGGACCTCTTCCACATCCCCCTGTTTCAGCTCGCCAAGCTGAAAGGGACCGTAGCTGATGCGAATGAGGCGGTTCACCGACAGGTTCACCTCCGCCAGCGCGCGGCGAATCTCACGGTTACGCCCTTCGCGCAGACCAATTGTCAGCCAGGCGTTGGCGCCCTGCTGACGGTCCAGCGTCACGGTCATCGGTTGAAAGGCTTCGCCGTCAACGGTCACGCCCTTGCGCAGCGGGTCGAGGGCCGCATCCGTCGGGCGGCCATTCACCCGCACGCGGTAGCGGCGCAGCCAGCCCGTCGCAGGCAATTCCAGCTTGCGTTTGACGCCACCGTCATTGGTCAGCAACAGCAACCCTTCGGAGTTGATGTCGAGACGGCCGACGCTCATCACCCGCGGCATGTCCTCGGGCAGGACGGAATAGATTGTGTCGCGCCCCTTTTCATCGCTGTCGGTGCTGACCAGACCGATGGGTTTGTGAAAAAGCCAAAGGCGCGGCGGTTCCGGTGCGGCAATGGGTTTGCCGTCCACGGTGATGGTGTCTTTGTCCGTGACGTTGAGCGCGGGCGAGCTGATCTGTGACCCGTTCACGCGAACCCGCCCGGCTTCGATCATGCGTTCGGCCTCGCGGCGGCTGGCGACACCGGCGCGGCTGAGGACTTTGGCGATGCGGTCGCCTGCCGGTGTGTTCTGGGAAATGTCTGACATGGGCTGGCCTTACCTTGTTTGCGGGGCTTGCGAAAGGGGACGGTTTGCGGGCATTTGGCGCGCATGGAGTTCAATTCGCATATGCAGCTTGCGCTGTCGGAAGCCCGCGCGGCGGGCAAGCGTGGTGAAGTGCCCGTGGGCGCGGTGGTTGTGGACCCGCGCGGCGATGTCGTTGCAGCAGCGGGCAACCGGACCCGCGAGTTGAAGGATCCGACCGCCCATGCGGAGATGCTGGCGCTGCGGGAGGCCTGTGCGGCGCGGGGGACTGAGCGGCTCGTTGATCACGCGCTCTACGTGACGCTGGAGCCCTGCGCGATGTGCGCGGGGGCGATTTCAGCGGCCCGCATTGCGCGGCTCTACTACGGTGCCAGCGATCCCAAGTCAGGTGGGGTGGCACAGGGTGCGCGGGTTTTTTCTCATCCGCAATGTCACCATGCGCCGGAGGTGTTCGACGGTATTGCAGCGGTGGAGTCCGAGGCATATCTGCGGGCCTTCTTCGCGCAGCGCAGGTAGTGATGGCCTGACACCCGTGCCAAGTTTTACGCCGGGCGGTGACACATCACGGCAGATCTTGAACACCTAGAACGAAATGGGCTGCATCACCTGAGGTTCGATCACATTCACGCCCGGCAGCCCGTCGACCAACACCTGCGCTGATTGTTCCAGCAAATCGAAGGTGCGGTAGTGGCAGGGGATCACCGTTTTGAAATCGAAGTATCGTTTGGCGGCATAGGCCGCCCCCGCCATATCCATGGTGAAATGGCCCCCTGCGCTGAGAATGCCGATGTCGGGTTTGTAGTAATCCCCGATCCAGTCCATGTCGGCCATGATGCCGGTGTCACCGGAGAGATAGAGTGTGTGCCCTTCGGCTTTCAGGATGAAACCAGCCTCGCGACCGGCGGAAACCGTAGGCGCACTGGAAAGGGTGCTGGAGTGCAGCGCAGGCACCAGAGAGACAGCAACCTCACCCAGGTGCACCGTGCCGCCCATGTTGTAACCGATCGTGGTGAGGCCGTCGGCCTCTTCGAAATGGCTCATCAGCTCATAGATGCCGACGACCGGGACCGATAGTGATTTGGCAAGGACGACGACATCTGCCGTGTGGTCAAAATGACCGTGCGTGATCAGGATATGGGTGGCCCCTTCGGTTGCGGCGCCGTGCTGGGTGTCGCCCAGCATCGGGTTGCCGGTCAGCCAGGGATCGACCAGCAGGACCTGATCCGCCATTTCGATGCGAAAACTGCCGTGTCCCAACCAGATGATGTCCATTGATCCTCTCCCTTTGTGCCATATCTCGAGTTTAGCGGGGTTTTGCGGACGAGGGGAGCCTCCGGCGGGGATATTGTGGGCCAGAAGAAAGTGGGGTGGGTGTGGATTGGACACGTGCGGTAGATGGGTATTGTGAGCGGATCGGGCCCGCGTATTGGGCGGAGCCGATCAACGCGGTGACCAATCTGGCCTTTGTGCTGGCGGCGCTTTACATGTGGCGTCGTTGCGGGAACGATCTGCTGGCACGGCTGCTTTGCATCGTTCTTTTTGCCATCGGCGTGGGCAGCTATCTGTTTCATACGCATGCACAGGTCTGGGCCGGGATGGCGGATGTCTTGCCCATCGGTCTTTTTATCCTGATCTATATCTTTGCAATCAATCGGGTGGGATGGCGCCTGTCGTTTTGGCCTGCTTTTGCTGTGACATGTCTGTTCATACCCTACGCTGCGGTGACCGTGCCGATCTTCCAATTGGTCCCGGGTCTGGGGTCGTCGGCGGGATATGCGCCGGTGCCTGTGCTGATCCTGGCCTACGCTTTCTTGCTGAGGCGCCGAGACCCTGATCTGGCCCGGGGATTGGCGCTGGGTGCGGGGCTGCTTGTGCTCTCACTGACCTTCAGGACGCTGGATTTGCCGCTCTGCGCGCATTTGCCGTTGGGCACTCATTTTGCCTGGCATGTGCTGAATGGGCTGATGCTGGGTTGGATGATCGAGGTTTACCGCCGTGCACGTCTTGGCAAGGCGCGCGCATGACGCTAAACGCCAATGCCAAGCAGATGAGGAAACGTGATGTCCATTGACGAGACCACAGCCGCCCGCGTGGCCAAGCTGGCCCGGATCAAGGTTGAGCCTGAAGCGCTGCCAGCGCTGGCGGGGGAATTCAACACCATTCTGGGGTTTATCGAACAATTGAATGAGGTGGACATTGAGGGCGTCGATCCGATGACCTCGGTAACGCCCCAGGTGCTGAAGCGCCGGGTGGACGAGGTGCGTGAAGGGGGGCAGCAGGACAAAATTCTGTCGAATGCGCCGGATGCGCGCGAGGGATTTTTTGCGGTGCCGAAGGTGGTCGAATAATGAGCAAGCTGAACGAGCTTTCCTTGAGTGCTGCCCGGGATGCGCTGCGCGCGGGTGAGACGACATCCAGGGACCTGACCGAAGCCTGCCTGACGGCAATCGATGCCGCCGGTGTTCTGAACGCATTTGTGCATAAGACGCCGGAACTGGCGCTGGAGCGTGCAGCGGCGGCAGATGCGCGGATTGCGCAGGGCGATGCCCCGTCGATGTGCGGGCTGCCGATCGGGATCAAGGATCTGTTTTGTACCCAAGGGGTGCCCAGTCAGGCCGGATCGCGCATCCTGGAAGGGTTTCTGCCGGAATATGAATCCACGGTCAGCCAAAACCTGGCGGATGCCGGGGCGGTGATGCTGGGCAAGCTCAATATGGATGAATTCGCCATGGGTAGCAGCAACGAAACCTCGGTTTATGGCAATGCGGTCAATCCGTGGCGGCGCGGCAATGATGAAACGCCGTTGACGCCTGGGGGGTCTTCGGGCGGCTCGGCCTCGGCCGTCGCAGCGGATCTCTGTCTGGCCGCAACGGGTACCGACACCGGTGGCTCTATCCGTCAACCTGCGGCGTTTACCGGGACGGTGGGCATCAAGCCGACCTACGGGCGGTGTTCGCGTTGGGGTATTGTGGCTTTTGCATCGTCATTGGATCAGGCGGGCCCCATGACCAAATCGGTGCGCGACGCCGCCATCATGCTCGAAGCGATGGCGGGTCATGACCCCAAGGACAGCACTTCTGCCGATCTTCCCGTGCCCGATTTCGAAGCGGCCCTGACAGGCGATGTGCGTGGCAAAAAAATCGGCATTCCCAAGGAATACCGTATGGACGGCATGCCCGATGAGATCGAAACGCTCTGGGCCGAAGGTATTGCAATGATGAAGGATGCGGGCGCTGAGATCATCGACATTTCCTTGCCGCACACAAAATACGCGCTGCCTGCCTACTACGTGATTGCGCCTGCCGAGGCCTCCTCGAACCTCGCGCGCTATGACGGTGTGCGCTATGGCCACCGTGCCAAGCTCGATCAGGGCGATGGCATCACCGAGATGTACGAAAAGACCCGTGCTGAAGGGTTCGGGCCAGAGGTGCAGCGCCGTGTGATGATCGGCACCTATGTGCTCTCTGCGGGGTTCTATGACGCCTATTACAACCGTGCCCGCCGGGTGCGGACGCTGATCAAGCGCGACTTTGAACAGGTCTTTGATCAGGGCATTGATGCGATTCTGACCCCTGCGACCCCCTCTGCGGCCTTCGGCTTGGGGGAGATGACGGATGCGGATCCGGTTGCCATGTACCTTAACGATGTTTTCACCGTCACGGTGAACCTCGCCGGACTGCCGGGGATTGCGGTGCCCACCGGTTTGGACAAGAAAGGGCTGCCGCTGGCGCTGCAACTGATCGGGCGGCCATGGGCCGAGGCCGATCTGCTCAGCGCAGCCTATGCGCTGGAAACTGCCGCAGGCTTTGTGGCCAAGCCCGGAAAATGGTGGTAATCTCGCGCCAACAAAAGCAACGACAGGCATGTTTTCTGATGACGCCACGTGTGTATTTCGCGGGTCTCGCTCTGGCAGCGATGGCCGCTTGCGCTCCGCAGGTTCCCGATAGCGGGCAAGGGATCGGGTTCGACAACTCATTGGAAGCGCAGCGCCAACGTGACGCTGCCTTGGCGGGCCCGCAATACCGGGTGCCGGATACTGTGTTGCCGCCCGCGTCGACACCCGCGCCCGGATCTGCCGAAGCCACAGCCGCAGAAACCACGCGCATCCTGAATGAGACACGTCCGGGTGCTGCCGATAGCGCCGCGTTGAATTCCGGAGTGGCGCCGGTGCAGGCCAGCCCGACGAATGCAGCCCCCCTTGCGCTGGACAATCCCGGCATCTCTGACGAGAACAATTTTGATGCGGTGTCCGAACGTCAGACCATTGAAAGTGACGCTGAGCGCATCGCCAACAATCGCGCGCAATATGAGGTGGTGCAGCCCGAAGCGCTGCCGACCCGTTCCGGTGGCGAGCAGCCCAATATCGTAGCCTTCGCGTTGGAGACCAAACACCCCAAAGGCCAAAGCGTCTATGCGCGGGCCGGGTTCGGAGGCGAGGCACGGGCGGCGCGCAATTGTGCGGCTTATGCGTCCTCTGATCAGGCGCAGATCGACTTTCTGGAGCGCGGCGGCCCGGTGCGGGATCGCAAGGGCCTTGACCCGGACGGGGACGGCTACGCGTGTGATTGGGACCCGGCACCTTTCCGTAAGGCGTCGCAGGGCTGACGCCCATGCAGCAGGTTTCGTCGCCAAATTGCGGCCCGCGGCGGGACGGGCTGACACCGTCCATTGTCGTGATCCACTACACCGCGATGCAGAGCGCCGAGGCTGCCATCGAACGACTGTGCGACCCATCGGCTGAAGTTTCCGCGCATTACGTAATCGCACGCACCGGAGAGGTCACGCAGCTGGTTCCAGAGGTGCTTCGGGCGTGGCACGCGGGGGCGGGCGAGTGGCGCGGCCAGACCGACATCAACTCACGCTCCATCGGTATCGAGCTCGATAACGCGGGCACCCATCCGTTTCCAGAACCGCAAATGGCCGCCTTGGAAACCCTGCTGGCCGGGATCCTGAAGCGCTGGGCGATCCGGCCTTGTGATGTCATCGGGCATTCCGACATGGCACCGGGGCGAAAGGGGGATCCTGGTCCCCGGTTCGATTGGATGCGCCTGGCGAAAGCACAGCTTGCCGCCCCGACGCAGATGTCGCCCGCAGGTGACCCCGATACAGCGGCGTTTCGTGCGATTGTAAATGCCGCGGGCTTCACGGCGGCAGTCGATGATCAGAGCCTGCTGGAAGCGTTTCGCCTGCGACATCGCCCGTCGGCGTCCGGTCCGCTGGATGCGCAGGACATGAAAATCGCCGCCGGGTGCGCTTCTGCCTGCGCTACGTGATCTGCACGATGGTCGGTGTCAGCAGAACCAGAACCCTGGGCGGTTCGGCGTCTTCCTTTTTGAGGTAAAGAGACCCGACAACATGCAAGTTCGAAACGTTTGGAACCGGCAATGCCACCGCCTTTGGCGTGGATGTCAATTCATAGGAATAGTTTTTATGGGCCAGAAGCTCGGGGCCGGGAAGGCCGGGCTCTTCCTCAACGTAGATGATCGCCGGATCACCAGTGAGGTACAATGATCCCACTTTCATAGCCCCGCTGAAGGCCTTGGACACGGTTGGCGTAAGCAGGTGCGATCGATCTTCGTAAGAAACAGGTAAAGGCAAGGTCAGATCATAAAGCTCGGCTGGGCGGCCCCCTGCGGGCCAGCGCACCAAACCGTCAAGGGTGGCCCCGCCTGGCCGCCCCGGCACGGTGCTGAGCACGGGGGGCAGCGTCCTTATGTCGACCTGAGGGAGATATTTGAGCTTGAGCGAGGTTGGCAGGTTGATGCCGCGGTTGAACCTGTTCCGGGTGCTGGCTGCGGCAGGCACCATGCCCGTCCCGACCCCGAAAAGGGTCGCCAGTGCCGTGATGGAAAACCTGCGTCTGTTCTGCATTCTCGGTCTCCTATGGTGTTGAAACAGTTTGAACATGCCGGTTGCGCGGTGGGTTCGATCTTGGCGCAAGCGTATCATGCAGCGCCTCTCGTGCACAATCGCCGGTGGGCACACGATCTGGTGTGACGCGATTTGGATTGACCCCGATGCGCGTCCGGCGTAGCTGCAATTTGCGCGGAAGGCCGGATGGCCGCGGCATCGGGTAACCGGTGTCGAGGAAAGTCCGGACTCCAAAAAGCAACGGTGCCGGGTAACGCCCGGGCAGGGCGACCTGACGGAAAGCGCCACAGAAATGAAACCGCCAGCGGAGAGGTCGGGCAACCGAAACCGCCCGCAGGCAAGGGTGAAACGGTGGGGTAAGAGCCCACCGCGCCGCTGGCAACAGGGGCGGTACGGCAAGCCCCACCGGGAGCAATGCCAAATAGGGATCGCGCGTCGCAAGACAGGGCCGCTTTTGCCCCAGCAGATCCGGGTTGGCAGCTAGAGCCCGCCGGGCAACCGGCGGGCAAGAGGAATGGTCATCGAACCGGAGCGATCCGGGGAACAGAATCCGGCTTACAGGCCTTCCGCGCATAGACATTTGAGGGACAGAAATCATGCAACTGGACAACAAACTGGTGGTCGTCACGGGCGGCAGCGACGGAATTGGTCGGCACATTTGCCTGAAGCTGGCAGCGGCGGGTTGCCGTCTGGCCATCCTGGGCCGCAACGCGAAACGACTGGCCAGCGCCGAGGCGGATGCGCGCGAGGCAGGCGCGCCAGAGGCGCAGAGCTACTCTTGCGACATGCAGAACCCGGCGGCGATTGCAGCCACCGTTCAGGCCATTCTGGACGGGCAGGGCGCGCCAGACATCCTGATCAACAACGCAGGTATCTGGCACAAGACGGGCCCGCTGGACAGCATTGACGACGCGATGATCGAGGCCACGATCCAGACCAATCTGACGGGCACCATCCAATTGACCCGCGCGCTTTTGCCGACGTTACGCGCGCAGCCTGAGGCAGCCGTGCTCAACGTCATCTCCAAATCCGGTGTCGTGGCGCAGGCGGGACAATCGGTCTACACCGCGACGAAATACGGCATGCGCGGCTTCACCGATGTGTTGAAAGAGGATGAGCAGGAAAGCGGCGTGCGCATTGCCGGGCTCTATCAGTCGGGCACGAACACCGGCATGTTCGCAAAGGCGGGCGAAGAGGTGCCGAACCACATCTTCACCGAACCGGATGATCTGGCCGATGTTGTGGTTTTCATGCTGTCGCGCCCGGCGAAGCTCTGGATGCATGAGGTGCGTGTGGAGTTGTAAGGCGCGATAGGCGCAAACGCACTTCGCTTAAATATAGGTCACATTGCATCCTATGCCGCCTAATTTTATAGCGATTTGTAAAACGCTCTCTTATTGAGCGGCATATCGCCCTTTTGCTGTTTATTTCAGCAGGTCTTTGCACCACCCCGTTGCGCACTTGAATATGGGGAAGGATCAAAGACATGAACGGAGCGGATACCGCCTGGATCATCGTGGCCACGGCACTGGTGCTCTTTATGACACTGCCGGGCCTAGCGCTTTTTTACGGCGGACTTGTACGCGCGCGTAATGTGCTCAGCGTTTTCATGCAGTGCTTTTCGATTGCCTGCCTGATGAGCATTCTGTGGCTTGCTGCGGGGTATTCCATCGCTTTTGGCGACGGCAACGCCTATTGGGGCGGTCTGGGCAAAGCCTTTCTGAACGGGGTCGACGCGGACAGCCTCTCGGGCACCATCCCCGAAGTGCTGTTCTTTGCCTTCCAGATGACCTTTGCGATCATCACACCGGCGCTGATCGTCGGTGCTTATGTCGAGCGCATCGGATATGGATTTGTGCTGCTCTTCTCCAGTCTGTGGATGCTGATCTGCTACGCGCCGGTGGCGCATTGGATCTGGGGCGGCGGATTGCTGGCAGGCGCGGAATGGTCGCTCTTCTCCGAAGGGGTGAATGATTTCGCCGGTGGCATCGTGGTGCACCAGACCGCCGGGATCGCAGCGCTGGTGCTGGCGGCGATGCTGGGGCCGCGCAAAGGGAAACACCAGCCGCCGCACAACCCGGGCATGGTGATGATCGGCGCCGCGATGCTCTGGGTCGGCTGGTTCGGCTTCAACGGCGGCTCGCAACTGGCCGCAGACGGTGGGGCCGCCATGGCGCTGACGGTCACGCATATCTCTGCGGCAACTGCGTCGCTGACATGGGCTGGCTGGGAGAAATTCCGCTATGGCAAGGCGTCCCTCGTGGGCATGGTCACGGGCACCATCGCGGGCCTCGCCTCCATCACCCCGGCCTCTGGCTCCGTCGGTCCGGTTGAGGCGCTGTTTATCGGGGCCGTTGCAGGCATCATGTGTCAGGAACTCTGCGGCGTGGTAAAAAACCTGCTCAAGATCGACGACACGCTGGATGTCTTTGCTGTGCACGGCGTGGGCGGCATGTTCGGCATCATCATGCTGGCGGCCTTTGGCCACGCGTCCTGGACAGCACAGCTGGGCGGGCTGGCGGTCGTCGGTATCTGGACGCTGGTCATCACCGTGCTGATCATTCTGGTGGTGCGTGCGGTCATGCCGCTGCGCGTCAGCGAGGAAGACGAGACCAATGGGCTCGATCTCTCTGCGCATGGCGAACGGGCCTACGACATCACGTCCTAGAACGATCGAATAATCGAGCAGTTCCGGCCAGCGCACATATGTGTGCTGGCCTTTTGACTGCCGGCTGGTCGCAAAGCCCGAAATCCTGCCTTTTGCGGTTGACTCGGGGGGCCATCCGGTTAAAAGCCGGGCTTCAGGATTCACGCAGTCCCTCACCGGAGGAGCGCTGCAGCAGGAGAAGAAACATGGCCAAGCCAACCACGATCAAGATTCGTCTGAACTCCTCGGCGGGGACAGGCCATTTCTACGTCACCAAGAAAAACGCCCGCACCATGACCGAAAAAATGGTTGTGCGGAAGTATGACCCGGTGGCGCGCAAGCACGTTGAATACAAAGAAGGCAAGATCAAGTAAGATCGCTCCTTTGTCAGAAGAATAAAAAGCCGCGCAATATGCGCGGCTTTTTTTGTTCTACGGCTTGGGGCGGTCCTCTCCGGGTCAACACCGGGTGTGGATACCCGCGAGGGGCCTACGATGCCTCGCGGGGCCTTCCCGGAAAGACGCTTTTGATTGCAACATAGAAGACGGGTGTGAAGAACAGCCCCAGGAACGTCACACCGGACATGCCAAAGAAGACGGCTGTGCCCAGAGCCTGACGCATCTCGGACCCCGGTCCCGTCGCAATTAGGAGCGGCAATACCCCGAGGATGAAAGCAAAGGCCGTCATCAGGATGGGGCGCAGGCGCAAACGGCTGGCGTCAATCGCGGCCTCAACCGGTGACATCCCGCGCTCCTCCTGCGCTTGCTTGGCAAATTCCACGATCAGGATGGCGTTTTTCGCCGCCAACCCGACCAGCACGATCAGCCCGACCTGCGTCAGGATGTTGTTGTCCATGCCGCGGAACATGACCCCGGCCAGCGCGCCGAGGACGGAAAGGGGCACGATCAAGATGATCGCCACAGGCAAGGCCCAGCTTTCGTAGAGAGCCGCCAGAAACAGAAAGGCAAAGAGGATCGAGAAGGCAAAGATATAGGCTGCCGTGTTCCCCTGATTGCGTTCCTGCAGCGCAAGTTCGGTCCATTCGAAATCGACACCTGGCGGTGCGATGGAGGCGGCAAGCTCTTCCATCGCGATCAGTGCTTCGCCGGTGGAGATGCCGGGCGCGGCTGAGCCCTGCACAGGTACGGAGACCTGCTGGTTGTAGCGCTGCACCAGCGAAGGCCCTGCCGTATCCACGACCGAAACAAGTGTGCCAAGGGGCACCAGCGCGCCGGTGGCCGATCGGACCCTGAGGGCGGTGATGTCTTCCTCTTCGAGCCGGAACTGTTCATCTGCTTGCGCGCGCACCTGAAACAACCGGCCAAAGGCGTTGAAGTCGTTCACGTAGGCCGATCCGAGGTTGATCGAGAGGGTCTCGAATATCTCGCCGATGGGGACATTCAGCATCTGCGCGCGCACACGGTCGATCTCCAGATAGACCTGTGGCGAGCCTGCGGAGAAGGTGGTGAAGACCCCCTGCACCGCATCCGATTGCGCCGATGCCCCCATGATCGCATAGGCGCTGCCCAGCACGCGGGACATATCGGCGCTTTCATTCTCCCTCAGTTGCAGCTTGAAGCCGCCGCCAGTACCGACGCCGCGCACCGCAGGAGGGGCAATGGCAATGATGAAGGCCTCGCGCAGCGACTGCATCCGGCCAAAGAGTTGTCCGACGATGGCACCTGCATTCAGCCCGCTTTCTGCCCGTGCCTCGAAACTGTCAAAGGTGGTGAAGATGACGCCCTGATTGCTGGCATTGGTAAATGTCGCGCCGGAAAACCCTGCAAAGGCCACCGCGTTTGTCACGCCAGGTGTTTCGAGCGCCACTTCCGTGGCCTGCCGGATCACTGCGTCGGTGCGCTCCAGCGAGGCACCATCGGGCAGTTGGACCACCACAATCGCGTAGCCCTGATCCGCATCCGGGATGAACCCTGTCGGCACCTTCTGGTTGATCCAATAGCTGGTTGCCAAAAGGCCGGCAAAGACGACAAGCGAGGCGGCGATGGTCGCTCTGGAACTGACCAGGAAACTCACGATGCTGCTGTACCCGTTCGACATTTTGTCGAATCCCTTGTTGAACCCGTTGGCCAGGGGGGTGGTGATCATCGTCAGTGGATTTCTTGAGGGGGCGGTGCGGGCCGGTTTGAGAATGGCGGCGGCCATCGCGGGCGACAGGCTGAGCGAGTTGATGGTGGAGATGACGGTCGCGACCGAGATCGTCACGGCGAATTGTTTGTAAAACTGTCCGGTGATCCCGGGCACCAGTGCGGCGGGCACAAAGACTGCAATCAGCACCAGCGAGGTACCAATGACCGCGCTTTGAACCTCATCCATGGTGCGAGCGGATGCTTCGCGCGGGGACATGCCGCGGGAAATATTCCGCTCGACATTCTCCACCACCACAATGGCGTCGTCCACCACGATGCCAATGGCAAGGATCAGACCAAAGAGCGTCAGCAGGTTCAGCGTGTAGCCAAGGGCCAGCATGACGGCGAAAGTGCCGATCAGGGACACCGGAATGGCAAGCAGAGGAATGATCGCTGTGCGCCAGCTTTGCAAAAAGACGATGATGACCACCACCACCAGCAACACCGCTTCGAAGAGCGTCTCATAGACGGCGTTGACAGAGGCGGCGATGAATTCGGTTGGGTTGTAGACCACGCGGTATTCCAACCCGTCGGGGAAGTCTTCGGATAGCTCGTCCATGACCGCGATGATCTCATCAGCGGAAGCTAGGGCGTTGGAGCCGGGGCGTTGGAAGATGCCAAGCGCCACCGCCGGTTTGTTGTTCAGATAGGAGTTGTTGACGTAAGAGCGCGCGCCGATTTCCACACGGGCAACATCTCGCACCCTTACGACACGCCCGTCCTCGGAAGCCTTGACGATGACGCGGCCAAATTCGCGCGGGCTTTGCAGGCGTCCTTGGGTTGTGATCGTGACCTGAAAGGCACTGTCGCTGTCGTTGGGGGGCGCACCGAGCGAGCCACCCGACACCTGGACATTCTGTTCACGCAGAGCGTCGACCACATCTGCGGCTGTCAGGCTCAGCGATGAAAGTTTGTCAGGGTCCAGCCAGACCCGTGCCGAAAACTCGCGTTCGCCGAAGATCAGCAAATCGCCGACACCATCCAGCCGCACCAGCCTGTCCCGCACGCGCGAGCGGGCATAGTTCGACACGTAAAGCTGGTCGAAACTTTCGTCCGGCGACAGCATATGCACAACCATCATCAGATCCGGGGAGGATTTGGTTGTGGTCACACCAAGCGCGCGCACTTCCTGCGGCAAGCGTGGCTCGGCAATCGCCACCCTGTTCTGCACCAGAACCTGGGCGGCATCGAGATCCGTGCCCAGCTCGAACGTGATCGTGAGGCTCATGGAGCCATCGGCGGTCGAATAGGAGGACAGGTACAACATGTCCTCGACACCGTTGATTTCCTGCTCCAGCGGTGTGGCCACAGTGGCCGCAATCGTCTCTGCATCCGCACCGGGATAAGAGGCGCGCACCACGATCGAGGGGGGCGCGATCTCAGGATATTGTTCAATCGGCAGTTGTGTATAGGAGATCAGGCCCACAATCGTCGTGATGACGGCGATCACAATGGCAAAGATCGGACGGTTGACGAAAAACCGGCCCATCTCAGTTTTCCGCAATCAGCGGCAGCTCGACCATTTCGGGGGTCACGACGCTGCCCGGTCGGGCGCGCACGATCCCTTCGATCACGATCACCTCAGAGCCATCCAGCCCATCCCGGATCACCCGGTATCCGTCGATGCGTGGACCGGGACGTACCGGGATCGGGGTGACGTTGCCTTCCGCGTCCACAGACATCACCAGTCGGCGATTCTGGTCCGAAACGATGGCGGAATCAGGGATCAGAATGCCCTCGTAGGGCAGGGAGCCCGGCACATTGACGCGGCCAAAAAGACCGGGGGTCAGGACCTCATCTGGGTTGTCCAGAACGGCGCGGACCCGCATGGTGCCGGTATCAGCATCAATTCTGTTTTCGGAGAAATCCAATATGCCGGTCTGCGGTGGGATGCTGTCGTCTGACAGTGAAACCTTGACCTCCAGCCCGCCGCCGCCCTCCTGCAGCGAGGCGCCGCGCGCCCGCGCATCCCGCGCATAGGCAAGAAAATAACGCTCATCGATGTCGAAATAGAAATAGATCGGATCGGAGGACACAATCGATGTCAGCACCGTGTCATTGGCTGAAACCAGGTTGCCCGGGTCCACCTGTGAGCGGTCAATGCGGCCCGACATGGGGGCGGTGATCTGCGAATACTCCACATCCAGCTGGGCCAGCTCAAGGTCTGCGCGCGCCTGTTCGCGTGCGCCCTGTGCGGAAAGGTATGCCTCGCGTCGTTCGTCCACAACGCTTTGTGCAATGTTGCCGTTTGATACAAGCGATTGCGCGCGTTCCAGCTGTTCCTGCGCAAAATCATAGGTTGCCTGCGCCACATCAATCTGCGCCTGGGCCTGCCGGAAAGCGGTCTGGAACTGACGTTGATCAATGGTAAAGAGCAATTGGTCCTTTTCGACGATGTTTCCGTCTTCGAAATGGATGTCCTGCAGATACCCCGATACCCGTGCCCTGACGATGACCTCGGCACGCGCCTCGAAACGGCCGACAAATTCATCGTCCTCCACGATGGTCTTCACCACCGGGTTGGCAACCGTGACCGGGGGCGGCCCCTGTTGCGCCAAAGCGGCGCTGCCGATCAGAATGGCAAAGAAGGTTCCGACCCATGCAAGTGTATTTTTCATTTGGGGAGTGCCTTTTTGATCGCTGGGCGAAGGCCCAGACCGTCTTGGACGGGAGTTAGGATTATACGTCTCAGGATCAAGGACAAAGACCGGAACCAGCAAACGTGACACCCTGCGTGATGGACCGCCCTAACCTGCGTCATTACCGCAGCTTCGGTGATTTTTGATTTCCTAACAAGGCCGCAATTGGGCTTTCGGCATATTTGTTCCGCCCGCGCGTAAATCGGGTCCGAACTGTCCCATGCTCTGTCTAAAAATTACACAGCACGTAGCCTGAAAATATCCAAGTTGCGGGGGATAGGGCAAAGCAATGCGGAACAAAATCAAGCTGCCGCTTGTTGCTTTGTTGTGACATCGACGCACCGATTAAAATGGGGCGCCGAAATCAAAGATCAGAAAACAGGAGTAACTCCATGAACCGCATTATCTATATCATCGGCCTGATAGTCGTCATTCTGGCAATCCTGTCGTTTCTCGGGCTGCGGTGAAGGGTGATGCGCTCATACTGGTGATTTTCCATCGCAACCCTTAGGTGACTGTTCAGAAGGGGCGGCGGGTTCACATGTCGCGGTGATGCTCCGCTCCCAAATCGGAAACCTTTAACGCATGAGGCAAAGCCCGTTGCCAAGCTTCGGTCGGCGGCGTGAGGTCACGCCAACGACAGTTCCGCCAGACTTCCAGATCTCTTCAGAGCATCTGAGCGACGGCTCCGTCGCAACCCCGCACCCCTCAAACCCGAACCGATTACTGATCCCAAAAACTGGATACAAAAAAGCCCATGCGCGAAGACATTAAAGCCCTCCGGCGGAGCGTAAGCACTTT
This sequence comes from uncultured Roseobacter sp., assembly GCF_947499265.1. Lineage (GTDB taxonomy): Bacteria > Pseudomonadota > Alphaproteobacteria > Rhodobacterales > Rhodobacteraceae > Roseobacter. The sequence continues at coordinate 90,737 of NZ_CANMNK010000004.1, forward strand.
AACCACAATCACAATTTTTGTGATCGCCTATTTTGCCCGCGATTTGATTCTGCCGGTGATGCTGGGCTGCCTGATCGCGCTGACCCTAAGCCCGATCAATCGCTACCTGCAAAAGCAGGGGCTGCCTGCGGCGGTCTCAGCGGTAACGCTGATCCTGCTGGCCGCCGGGTCCATTGCGGCGATCATCTTCTTCGCTGGTGACACGGTGCGGACCTGGTCAGACGATGCTCCCAACATCGCCAGAGAGCTCAAATATAAGCTGAGTGGCGTCACCGAAGCGATTGACGCGGTAAAAGACGCCTCGTCGCAGGTGGAGGAAATGACAGCGGCGTCTGCAGGCGGACCACAAGCCGTTGTCGTGCAGCAACCCGGTTTACTGAATTCCGCCGTGACCCTCGCGGCCAGTAGTGCGACCTCCATCAGCGTCGCCCTCATTCTGGCGCTTTTCCTGCTTGCCTCGGGGGATCTCTTCTACGTGAAGCTGGTTCAAGCATTCCCTACTTTCAGCGCGAAAAAGCATGCATTGACCATGGTCTATGACATCGAGCGGCGCGTGTCGGGCTATCTGCTGACGATCACGCTGATCAACGCGGGGCTGGGTGTGATCATCGCATCAGCGCTCTGGCTGGTGGGGCTGGAATATGCCTACATCTGGGGGATCGCGGCCTTCTTGCTGAACTATCTGCCGATCCTCGGCGGGCTGATTGGTACGCTGCTCGTCGCGGTGCACGCCATCATCTATTTCGACAGCTTTTCCTATGCGCTGCTTGCTCCGCTCTTGTATCAGGCACTGACGGCTTTCGAGGCCCAGTTCGTCACCCCCTATCTGGTCAGTAAACGGTTGGAACTGAACACGGTTGCGGTCTTCCTGACCGTGGTCCTATGGGCGTGGTTGTGGGGTGTTGCGGGTGCTCTTGTCGCCGTGCCGTTTTTGCTGGTGTTCAAAGTCATTTGCGACAAGATCGATAGTTTGAAGGTCATCGGCAACTTTTTGGGGGCGGCAGAGGCACAAACGCGACCAGAGCCGTGATCTGACCGCAGGAGCAGTTGTAAAAGAACGTCGTGCGAGGTTTAGATGAAGTTGGTTTTCTGCCGAATGACGTGATGAAAACGAGGCCGTGGGATCAGCAAGTTTGCGCAACCGCGCGTGAAGGGAAGGGCGATGAGCAAACGGGCTCTGTTACTCAAAATAGCGCAGGATTTGCGGGCCAGTTACTGGTTCATCCCGGCCACTCTGGTGCTGGTCGCATTGGCCTTGGCCCATGGATCAGAGTGGTTGGATCGCAACGTCGCACTGATCCCGTTGCAGTTGCCCGACGCCTTGACCGACACACAGGTCGATGGCGCGCGCAGCACGCTGTCCACGATTGCGACTGCGGTGATCGGGGTGACCGGGGTGATGTTCTCCATGACGATTGTCGCGGTGTCTTTTGCCGCCGGGAACTACGGCCCGCGCCTGATCGGGAATTTCATGCGCGACCGGGGCAATCAGATCAGCCTGGGCGTCCTGATCGCCACATTCGTCTATGCGCTGTCGATCCTGCGTGCCGTGCAGGACCCCTCAGAGGCTGCAGGCGTCGAGGCCTTCGTGCCGCAATACTCGATGTTAATTGCCATGCTCGGCAGTATCGTGGCCGTTTTCACGATGATCTATTTTGTGCATCACGTGCCCGAAACTATCAACGTGTCAAACATCACGGCCAACCTGGGCCGGCGGCTTGAACGTGAGATCATTAATATCATCGAGGCAGATGCGGCTTTGGATCCCAAATCAAAGGTCCGTTATCCCCAGAGAGATCCCGATCATCTCTTCACGCTGGAGGCGGCAGGGTATATCCAGACACTGAATTACACCCGCATCGAGGAACTGACGGCGGAGGCAGATTGGCACATCCGGATCGAGAAGGTGCCGGGAGATTTTGTCACGCCCTTCACCCCGGCGCTGGCCGTCTGGACCAAAGATGACATCTCGCAAGATGCGATTGCGGAACTGCGCGCCTGTTTTGCGGTCGGGGTGAGCCGTACCGAACATCAGAATGTTCTGTTTCTGGTGGATGAACTGGTGGAGATGCTGGCCCGCGCACTATCGCCCGGGGTGAATGATCCGTTCACCGCGATCAACTGCCTGAACTGGATGCACAACGCATTGAAAACGGCACAGAATTATCAGCAAGGTTTGGGTGACGCGGGCGCAGGGAAATACCACCTCGGTCCACGGCTGACCTATGATGAGCTCTTTAAACGGAGCTTTCTCGCGTCGCAGCCCTATTGCAAGACCGATCATCTGGCGCTGGCGCATTATGAGAAAAAGGCGCGCGATTTAGAGCGCGCGTGAGGCCGCCGGCGGAAGGATCACAGGGGCGATGGGTCGAGCTGTTCCATCGGGCGCCATGCATGGGCTGGTGGCCCCATCTCCGCGGAGAATGCGAAGTAACAGCCCCCACCACCGGGTCCCTGATCGTGCGCGCGATCGATAGCCAGCCCGGCCAGGTGGCAATAGAGAAGGGTGCCAACACCGCCATGCCCGACAAACAGCACATCGCCCTCACCGTGGTCCCGCAGGCAGGCTCGTACTTCGAAAACGATACGCGATTGCGCCGCGCGGGCGGTTTCCCAGCCTCTCACACTGGTCTCCGGCTCGGCAAAGAACTGATCCGCCACCTGCTCAAATTCCTGCGGCGGCAGAAACCCCGTCGCGCTGCGGTCATTCTCGTGCATGCGCTCTCTGACCTCAAGGGCGCAGCCCAATGCGTCGGCCAAGAGGCGTGCCGTTTCAACCGCTTTGACCTCGGCGCTTGTGACGATACGCCGGGTGGTGGCAAGGGCATTCGATTGGGCCAGACGCGCAACCCTTGCAGTACCGATGTCGTTGAGCGACCAGAGTTGGATCTCTTTCTGAGGATCGATCTGCACCTGAGGATGCGAGAGATAACGGGCAACGGTCATGGAGGCTCTATGGCACTCCGTTCGCCTTGTTGAAAGTCTTACCATCCCATCTTTTCCGAAAAAGAGATTTCAGGACTTACAAATTAGAAACCCCGCCGAAGCTAGCGCTTGGGCGAGGCCGGACTTCCGAGCTTTCGCCATGTATGGATAATTGTGAGCGTTAGGGCGGGTGGCGCGGCGGCGATACTCCGACAAAAGACTGATTTGCGAAATCTGTCACCCAAGCTAAGGTATGTCATGGCCAAGTATTCAATGATATTGGCGATTTTGTGCGTGTTTCTTCTCTCTTTGTCCATGTTGCGCCCTGACCGGTGGAGGGAGGTCGAGGACAAAGCACGACAGGATGCTCTACTCTTTGCATCGGTTGCCGAGAGGCCTGATCGCATTGGGTTTGCGCTGATTCAGGATGAAACAATCCGGCATCTCGTACTGTTTGATGTCAACCAAATACCAATCTATCCAGAAAAAGACGGCTTCGTACCCGTGCGGTTCACGTTATCAGAAACTCAGTTGAGAGATCTGATGGAAATCTACGCGCAGACCGCCGAATCCCAGTGGCTGCGGTTTGATCGCGATGGCCAGAAGTTGCTCAACTGTCGTAAGGAAGATGCGATTTGCCTGGTCTATGACCGCGTCGCTTTGGAAGAGTTGTTTGGTCTTCGTACTGGTGCGTTGAAAAATCCTGGTGTGTTCAACTGGTTGAACGTCGTGCTGGGTGTTGTCTCTATGGCGTTGGTCGCATTCGCCGCCTGGAGCAAGCTGTGTCAACACTCGGTTGGCACTGATCTCGAACTCGTTCCGGACAGGTACAGCGCAAGGCGTGGCGATCTTGAGATTGCTCTTACACCCAGAGACTTAAAACTCCTGAAGCTGCTCATTGACAGACAAGGTTCGGTGGTCACGAAAGATGAGCTTTACGATGTGGGATGGGGGCGTGATTTCATGCCCAACTCAAGAGCACTCGATCAGCACATTATCAACTTGCGCAAAAAGCTGGACCCAGATCGGAAGTTGCCCAGGATCATCGAAACCGTAAGAGGTGTTGGGTATCGCCTCTCCACCTGAGCGATTTTTTGCACTTTTTTTGCGAAGACTTTGCACAAAATTCACACACGCCACACTGCTTTCGGCTCCCTTTCAAACGAAGACACATCGCTTCAATGGAGGGAAGACAATGAAGACACCACCGATCACACGCCGTCAGGGACTCGTCGGAATAGGAGCAGCTGCCGCCGCGGGCGTGGCCAGCGCCAGCCCGGCCGCATCGCCGATAGGCTTTGACGAAAGCAACGTGAGGTGGAACACGCTGCCGGGTATCGACCATGTTTGGTACCACATTCTGAAGGTCGATCCTGACGCGAAGATTGTCGATCTTTTGCTGAAGTTTGCTGCCAACGAAAAAATTGTCCTGCACAAGCACCACGCTGATTACAGCACGTTTATTATTCAAGGAGAGCTGCGGATCTACGATGAAGACGGACAGATCAAAGAGATCCGACCAACGGCCAGCTTTGTGGAGAAATCAGCGGGTGGTGCCGCGCATACGGAAGGTGGCGGTGATGTCGATTGCATCGCATTTTTTAGCAATTGGGGGACCGATGGGATGATCTACGAAATCCTGGGGCCGGACAATACAACGGCCGCGACGCTGGGGCTGCAGGATTTTGCAGCACTGTTGGAAGCTCAGGATCCGCCTGTCCAACCAACCAAGCCTGGTTGAGACTGAGTTTGCCGACGCCGTGCCTGTGCTGAGTGTTTTGCCCCAGCACGATAAGACACACAGGACATTGGTTTCAGATCCGACCATAGTGATCCAAGTCATCCGGTTGTCTTTGATAGATACCTCACGTGTTCAACCGGGTAGGTTTTTGGCCCATTCAGATGGAAAGCCGGCTCTGACATGGCGCGCCTCCTCAGGCGCATAGAGTTCTTGGAAATTCTGCACCACGAATTCGATCTGATTGAAGAGCCTGAACCAACAAGAGGTTGTCAGATTGAAGCTGATGCCACTTGGATCGAATTCGACCCTGGCCCATTCGGCACCCCACATGCCGCGACAATTGCGCTTCATTCGGGCAGCAAACTCGACAGATCGGCCCATTGCCGACTTTTACAACCCGCTGTGGAGATTCCGAAAGCTGCCGATCATGCAGTCCGCAATATCAACGGTCTCAAGCACAGGGAAGGTTTGCTGCAACACGAAGCGCGGCCGCCTGATCTGGCACAACATTGATGCGCTCAAAACATCATGCAATCTGCGCCCGGTGGCAACGGCGCGGAACCCGGCTGCAGCGTGGGTGTGTAGTCGAATGTCACGATTTGCGCGCCACCGTCGAACGCGATGAATAACTGATCGGAGCCCGGCCTGATGGCTATCCCTTCCGGATCATTGCCGTACTCCAACAAGCTAGCCTGTGCGAGAAGTTCTCCATCGGAGGAAAATTCATATAGGCTGTTCGATCCTTCCCAATCGTCGACGATCAGGAGATGACCTGTGCGAGGGTCGATCGCGATCCCCTGCGCCTCGCTCAACGGTGGGGACAACTTCATCGTGTTCATCTGTGTTTTCAGCTGGCCAGTCGGGCTAAACCAGGACAGGCGTTCTGGATCGTCCTCCACTGTTACGATGTCGCCATTCGCGGCAATCGCAATGCCTTCGGTGTCCGAAAATCCGCCGTCCAAGGTGAAAGGCGGCCCCAAGGTTTCGCCATTCTTTGTCAGCCGTTGCAGCTTGCCAAACCCATCCCCGACGAGCAGATTATCGCCTTCCAGTGAAATTGCCTTAATCCGAAGCAGGTCACTGCCGACGCGTCGCAACTCCTCGCCCTGCAATGTGACCAGCACCGCATCGGGCCCCTCATTGGCGATCCACAGGCCGCAAAATGTCGGATCATAATCCAAGCTGGCCGGGCGGTTCAGATCGTACCGGCCTGTTTCTTTCAAATCCAGGGCTGCCGCGGGAAATGTCGCGACCATTATCAGTAAAAACGTCAACCCCTTGCGCATTTGAACCCCGTCAGCCTGTTCTTCATCTTTAGGTGTTCCGATTTGCTAGCTCGTCAATACTGATTATCGCGCTGCGTATCACATCTTCGATTTTCCACCACCGCGCTTCGCTCACATCATCCTCTGCGACAGGCTCGCCTGAGAGGTAGTCGCAAAGCACTGCCGCAAGCAGGAAATGGAACCGGACCCCACCGTCCTCGTCATGCTCGATCACATCCACATTTGTCAGATAGCGAACCGGATGCCCGATAACGCCTGTTTCTTCGCGCAGCTCGCGCGCGGCGGCCTCCATCGCGGTTTCGCCAAAGTTCACGTGCCCACCCGGAAAGCCCCAGAGGCCAGCATCCGGTTCATTCCGCCGTTTAACCAACAGGACGTGGCCATGCATGGCCGTTGTGGAACCGACGCGGCGTCTCAGAAAATGAAATCAGATGCGTCGATATCAGCGATGTTCACGTCTTCCAGCGTGATGACCGGCTGTCCGTCTCCGTTCACCAGCACGTTGCGGTCAGTGATCAGCACGTCTGAGCCGTTCTGCAACAGATGGTCGGCCTGCAAATCGACGAAGCTGGTGATCGTGGAAACGCCTGAGAGATCGATTTTCTCATGCGCATCAAAGGCATCGAAATCGGTGATTGTATTGATGCCATCGCCATCGCGAAAGACAAACGTATCGGCCTAGGTGCCGCCGCTCAGCTCGTCATTGCCTCTGCCGCCCTCAAGGATGTCCCTCCCCCCAAAGCCTTGCAGCCGGTCGTTGCCCTCCCCGCCACGCAGGGTGTCATTGCCCCGGTTGCCGATCAGCCGGTCATTGCCCGCGCCGCCGTCTATCGTATCGTCGCCGTTTTCGCCGCTCATCGTGCCGTCGCCGTCAAAGCCAAACATCACATCGTCATCTCGCCCCCCAGCCAATGTGTCATCGCCCTCGGTGCCGCGGACCGCTTCAGGCATGCCGTTGAGGATCACGGTCTTGATCGCGCTGTCAGCCGTGCGGTAGCTAACCACCACCAGACCGTTGGGCAGCAGCGTGGCGTCGATCTGGTTGGCCGCCTCGTCCGCGAGAACAAAATCCTCGCCCGCCGCGTCGCCCGCGCTGTCGAAACGCTGGCCGCGGACCTGTGTCGCGCCATTGTCCTGGTCGTAGAAGATAACGAACCCGCCATCGTCCAGCGCGGCAATCACCGGCTCGTTGTTGTTGGTGTTGTCGCTGCCGAGGTTGAACCCCGTGCCGCGGAAGGGGGGCACGGAATTGAAATTGGCATCAAAGACCTGATAGAGCACGTCCCGGTCGCCATCGAACTCGGTCCAGGCCATGATAAAACCGCCGCCCTTGAGCGCGGTGATCGCCGGCTCAAAGGCCCGGTCGTCGCGGTTGCCGACGTCCCTTTGCTGCACGATCGAGCCATCCGGGCGCAAGATGGAGGCGAGAAGTCGACCGTCGCGGTTGCCGCCGGGGCCGTCGGGATCGATGACAAGAACGATGTTGCCGTTTTCCAGCGTAGTCGAGGTAAGCTCGGCATTGCTGTTGCCTGCGAAGTCGATCTCCGCGATGTCAAAGAAGGCGTCACCATTCTCCAGTCCGTGCATCTCAACAATCTAACTCGTCGAGTTCCGACGAACGAAGAAGTACCGATAATCATCGGTCACCGCCCACGTCTGCGATCGTCGGATTGAGGAACTGTAAACCGCCGCCAATATTGGTGTGGGATGTTCCACGGTCTACAACTAGAGCACCAAAATCACTCGCGAAAAAGAGGGTTGTCTCTATCTGGGCTCCAGCGGCCCCGCCGTCGGTTTCCGTGACAAGGGCAACGCGGTTAACACCAACCGCCAGAATGTCGAAGGTGCGCTCATCGACCTCATTGAAAATGTCGAACCCAAACTCACTGCCGATCAGCGTACCGTTGGCCTCAAAAGGCTGGCCGCGGATATCGACCCCCGGACTGCCGCCCTCCTCGGTCGCATAGGCCACAAGCAAGCGGCCGTCCGTCAAGGTGACGGTTCTGGGGTTGCTCACGCCTTGGGTCGTGTTGGTGATAAAGGCATCGACGAGAATTTCCGGGGCGGTGGTCATATCGCTGGCCTTCATAAAAACAGCGCGCAGGGCAATAGCCCGAAAACGCGAGTTACTGGTTATGCCGTCGGTTTCGCAGGCGGTACCGATGTATTTTCCGGTGCCGCCTGCATAGGGGGATGTCCCATCGTTCCTGTTTTACCTCGCAGTCGAGGTTTCTACGGTTGGGACCATCATTTGCGCGTTGATCCTGATCTCAATCCCAGGACTAAAAGACTTGCCAGTTCTGGATCTGGCTGACATCGCATCGACTGAGTTGGAAGGTGCTTGCGCACCGGCATCCAGCCATGCGTGTTATTCGATCAGCTTTGTCAGCATCTTCTTCTTTCCAAAACAGGGAGTTTAAAGGAAATGTCCCGCCGGTAATGGCAAATCTACAGTTCCGGTTTTCGAAAGTATCTTAATGTTCGAATGTGCTGAACATTTCTTTCTTAACCGGCGATTGCATTAACTTTCGCATGAGCGCGTCTGCTCGGTTGTCAACCTTACTCGAGCTATGCTTCCGATCGGTCTGGATCATACCGATCTGCCCTTCGATGGCCGTTCGGGTCGAAAGCAACTGGGCCTCCGCTTGAGACAAGAAAAGGTCATTGAAGGTCGTTTCCGGAAAGTCTTCTTTGTATTTCTCTTTCATCGCCTCATTGTGCGCAAGGAATTCAAGCGCCCTTTCGTAAGCGGTGTCGAGATTATCCAGCATGGCAAGCGTGCGCTCTTCCCAAGCCATCAACTGTGCCGTGTCCAACTCGAGCAAAATGTCTTGGGTCGTCAGTTTGGGCTGCTCTTCCTGGGAGGGAACCTCAGGAAGCACCGGTTTTTCGATACTGCCAAGCAATTGCCCGATCATAGAGCCCTCGGGCACGGCCTGCGAAAAACCAACCGTCTCTCGCCGTTCCACTTTTTCGCACACAATGTTGAAATACTCGATGACGACCACGCGCATCTCATTGATCAAATCCCGCCGCCGTTCATTTTCGCCGCTCCAGAAAAAGACCTTTTCCAAGGAGAGTGCATTGTCGAATGCACCTTCGGCCACATCTCTGTGGATGAAATCCGAAAGCTCTTTGGTCGCACTGACCGGCACCCGCTCGGATATTTGATCAAAAGCGGGTTTCGCAAACCTGTGGAACAAGTAGTAGGCTTGGTGTTCATCAAGCAGCCGCAGGCCGGGATACTGCCGACCTTCATAAAGTGTATTTGGAGAATCCGTGAGACCGCTGGTCGAACTCAGGATCTGATCGACAAAATTGTCGTCGATAAAGCGGGTTTCCGCAGGCGAATATCCTCCCGCCCTCACGGACTTACCGCTTGGGGTTTTCTCGCGCTCAAGGACGTTGTTTGCTTCGAGATAAAGCAGCCATACGGCCAGCTCCATGGGGACTATGAAAGCATCCAGATCGGCGAGCATGGTATCGGACAGATCAATCAGATCAAAGAGGTTGCTTTCGATCTCCTCCATGACCAACACCGTTTCAAATGACGAGAAGACATCATCGTCTTCTACAGCCTCAAGAATGGCGCGCATCTGAGCGTAGTGTTCGATGACGTCCAATTTGAGGGACTCGCATTCGGTGGTCAGTTCGACAATCGCGCCAGTCGTCGTGAAAGATCGCTCATTTGACGTGCTGTCTCTCTCGGCCAATGCCTCAGCTGGGAAGGCCTCCGGGTATCTTTGCAAGGCCACCTGCGAAAAGGCGCGGAATTCCGATTTTCCTGCATCGATGTGATGAGCATAGTCGTCGATCAGACCCTGTATCTTGTTGTTGATTTTCCGCTCGGTGATGTCCTGATATCGCACTGCCAGCGCGTCTGTTGATGGCAAACCGCTTTCCATCGCTTCGATCGCGAAGCCTCGATTCTGATCGAGGTATTCGATATCGTGCCGGACGCGGGCCAGTTCTTCTTTCGTCACCAGATTTAGCTTCTGTCGTTTTCGCCACGCGCGTTTTCGGGATTTGGGCGGACCGCGCATATGCAGTCGGTTGAGCAGCCGTACCTCTTGCCCTACCAGTTCTGAGCGCATGCGGTCCAACACCGCAGCTTTGCGCCCTGGTAATGTTGCGATGCGTCGCATCATCACCTTGGACCGAGCCGATGTCTTGATGCTGGTCAACAGGAGCGCACTGGCACCGGCTAACACCGGCGCGGCGCCCGTCACTCCAGCCAGAAGGGTGACTTCGACGGCGAGCGCAAAAAACAACTCACCCATGATCTGTCCAAAGGTGACGGGTTCTCCCTGTTCGATCCCCCGCACCCGCGCCTCCAGGCTATGAAGCCTGACATCCTGCACATTGTTGAGTGCGATCGATGCCAGCTTTTCGATCAGGTCGAGTTGAAACACCGTGTGTTCGCGCATCGTATCGATGTTCCCGATCAGGAACGTCTTCAGTATCCGCGCCTGATCCTTTTCCGGCGCTTCGTTGAGAGCGCCGAAAAGCTCGGCATACATATCATAGGCAAAATCTTCGCCACTCCCTGTTGCATCATCCATCGGCACCGGCCTTTTCGGTCGATGTCATCAGGGCCGCCATGGCGGTCTCCTGCTCCTCGATCTCTTCCTCGCTGGGCAATTCGACCGCGCCATCCGTATCGGCGCCGAAGGAACAGTCGAACTCGGGCAGGTCTGATCCCTCCTGAAGATATACGAAGCTGGTCGGTACCTTGACCTCCCAAGGCGCATCCACGGGCATCCCGTCACCCTTGCCGATCTGCACCGAGTCGTGCAGCTCTTCGAGAAGCGAAAGATGCGTGTCGTCGTCAAAGGCTGGCACCTCACCACCCGCCCAGATCATGTTTGTGCGCAAGAAGTATAAAACCGACCGTTCGTAATTCGGACGAAGTGGGACGACGACCCGAGCAAAGCCGGATTTGAGAAACTGATCAAAGAGCGCGTCGCCGGTTTCCTCCTCGCGGAAGAGCTCATCCCACCTCTGGCGATCTGTCCAGAAGTAGGGATAGAGCTTGTAAGTGATCATTTCCCATTCAAACGCTTCCTCAGCAAAGGCCGCGGTGACGCCGTTGACGTTATTGGCCTGCCAATTGGGAATGCCGAAGAGACCCGACAGATTGATTTCCATCCGCCCGTCGGGCAGTTCGTTCAGCTTTCGCGGTTGCTCTGCAAAGGCGGTGTGCCGGGTCAGAATGTCGATGCAGTGCTTGCGCAATTCTTCGGCCTCGATCCGCCTGTAGGTCTCCTCACGTGGCTGGGCCTTAAGCGCGCCCACCTGACTGTCACGAGACGTTTCTGCCTGCTGCAGATCTTGCTCGTAGGCGGTTTGCTTGTTGGTATAGGCCTGCAGAATTTTGGCATAGGTGTCGATCTGCCATTGCTGCAACGTCTCGTCGTTGCGCTCCATTTTGTAGAGCAGATTGAAGTAGAACTTGCCCTCGAATTCCGCCCCGATGGTGATCGGAATTTCGCCTTCCAGCGGATCAGGCGACGCGTGCCATTCGTCGAAACGATTGGTGCTGACCATGATGTCCTTGTCGTTGTCGGCACCATCGTTGTGGGTCAGGTAATAACAGGTCACACCCATCACATTGACCAGCAGCATATTGACGTCCGACGACGTGTCGGAAAAGCCGATGGTCGTGTAGTACCCGTATTTGACGTCCGTGTTCGTGCCGTTCTTGTCGGGTCGACCGATCTGGGTCATGGGGATATTGGCCTGCCACTCCACCAGGTGATATCCTTGATCAACAATGACCGTGTCGATCGTCTTGGCGAGGGTTGGTTCGTTGTGGTCCTGCACGCCGTTGTCAGACGTGCCGGGATCGGCTTCGGGGTGCGAAATGCCTTTGCCCTTCACAAGCGTCAGGGGCGGTGGCGGCGCGATATCCGTGGCGTCATAGGTTGCCGCCAGGCTGGCATAGTTGGCCTCGGTCACGTCCTCATAGCTTTTGATGGGCGGGGAGAGGTCACGCGGATGTGTCGGCGGGTCGATGTCCGCAAGTTCCTGACGGTCGATCAATTTTGCCAGGTCGCGCAGAAAGAAGGCCGGTTCAGGCACATGGAATTGCAGGAACAGTCGTTTGCCGTAATCGAAAAGCTGCGCGTTGTAGTATTTGTCGATCCAGCGGTAGATGCCGGTGATATGAGTATCGCTTTCAGTGTTGTCGAAGCCCTGCAACGTGGTTTTTACCGACTCGGTCACAATGGTGACCTTTTTGGATTCACTGACTGCTTCGCGCACGCGCTTGGTTGCTTCTTCCGTCACCGTCTTCGCGTATTCCTGCGACGTGGTGAGCGATGCGTCCTTGGAGGATGTATAGGAAGCATTCGCACCGATGGTCGCCGAGAAGGCAGGCGCATTGTAGGACGCGCTGATATTGCCGCTGACAGATGTCTGCTGGCTTTGCGCCTCTTGCGATTGGACCGACAGGGAAAACCGCTCCTCGAACCCGGAAGTCTGGGTTTCCTCGACCTCACGTTCAAAGGAACTTTCGGTGGTATCCGTGATGCTGTTGAGATCGCGGCTGCTGAATTCGCGGCGCTCTCGCGCCATGACATTTTCGATCTGCGCGATCTCACCCATCTTGTAACCGCAGAGGTTTTGCTCAACGGCCAGCAGGTCGCCGACGGTCACGGGCGCAAGACAGCTTTGCCGCAAGGGGCGGAAATGAATACATGATTTGATCGGTTGCAGCAGGTCGTCATCGCCTCCGAAAATCGGTAGAATTGTGTTCAGTGATGCCAGTGGCTTGTCGGTTGCGGCATCTTCTGCAGCAGTCGGTGTTGCAGCAGTCTTGTTGGCGGCGGTATCCGAGGGTCCGGATTGTGATGTCTTCGTACGTTTCATTTTGGCTCTCCGCTTCATCGGCTGCTAAGCTAGGTTGTCGTAGCTCAAGAGATCTTTGGGCAATGTCGCCTCGTAGGCATCGAAATCGTAGTAAGGCCATGTGATCGGCGGTGCGGGTTTCAGATTTTCGAGACGTAAAAGGGTCAGAAGATGCATCCCGCGAATGGCGTCTATGTGATGGTTGGTTTCGACCTGATGGATACCCGCCATGACACAGACCGCATAAAGCGACTCCCAGATCACAGAGTATTCCAGGAAGAGGACCAAAAGCGCAGGCGGCGGCAGCACCGGATCATGGAAGAAGTTCGAAGTCGCCAGGGCGGGTATGCGGTCTTCGAGCAGAGCGATGATGCTTGCCAGCTCTACGCCCTCCGTAGTGCTGCCGTCCCGGTTGTGAACCGGACCCCGCAACTCAGAACGCAGGGTATCGGTCACTGTCTCAAATTGCAGTTGATAATATCGTTCGGCGCTGAAGAAGAGAGGGCCTTCTATCATGGTTCTGGCAAGAACCACCTTCTGTAAATAATTGTCCGTCCCGATGAGTTGTTGGCGGAATGGAGCTTGGGCATCCGTTCTGAGGTCACGGATATAGCGCAGGCGCTTCAGTTTTTGCCGGATACGTTCGGGCTGTCTCAGTGTAATGAATTCAAGGGTGGTCTCTGACATTTCGGCGATCCTCACGTGTCGGAAAAGAAGTGCTCAGTTTGCTGTGCCCGGTGTCAGCATCACGATCCGATCTGGATCATCGGAGCGGGCAGCGGCCTGCTCTTGCGGCGGTGCAACGCTTTGCACGAGGGCTGCAGCGACCACAAAGCCAACAACGCTCCAATACGACCGCCGACCAGGACCCATCCTGTGGGTGCGATGTCGTATCGGCGGATGGGTCAATTGCGGATGGGTCCAAAAGACAGTGGCCGGGTGTGCGGGCCAAAGGGAGTGACAACTGGCGGGGTATCTATCTCGCATTAAAATAACCTCTTACAAATTACTGCCGAACCCCTGCGGTGGGTTCTGCATCACAGATCAACGGTCCTGATTCGTGGTAGTGTGCACGCCTCGAGGGAATTGATTCGGGAACTCGTTTGGGAAAAAAACGTGAATTCAAAGATCATCACTGAGCGAACTGAAGGCCGCATGAACGGATTTCTGGTGGAACATGGCATCCGTCTCAATCTGTTCGGACCCTTCGAATTGCGCCGCGGCGATCAGTTTCTACCTGTTTCGGCGCGCAAAGATCGTGGACTGCTGGGTCTCCTTGCCCTCTCGGCTGGCAAGTGCATGCTGCGCAGCCAACTCGCCGGTATTCTCTGGAGCGAGAGCAGCGAAACACATGCCCGGGACAGCCTGAAACAGGCCTTGCGCCGGTTGAAGTTGCTGTCTGAAGAGGCAGGGATTTGCCTGATAGAGGCGGATCGCCAGTCGGTCAGGCTCGGGCCCGAGTTGTCAGTTGACGTATTTGAGCTTCTGGAGGCGGCGGACGATCCTTCAGAGGATGTTTTGGGGTTGCGCCGTGGCCCGCTGCTGGAACGCCTGCAGATATCTGATCCGCTTTTTCGAGACTGGCTTCTCGGAGAACGCGCGCGGCTCGATGCCGTTTTCACGGATCTGGCTTTGCGCCTTATGCGGCGTGGCAAGGTCAGCAAGCAGTCCAACGCTACCTCTTATGCGGCGCGCCGTCTGCTTTCGGTTGATCCGTTCAATGAAGAAGCGGTGCGGACACTCATGCAGGGACACATCGAACGGGGCGAGCGAAGCCTTGCCTTGCGATGCTACGAGTCGGCGCGCGAACTGCTTGCCGAAAACCTCGGCATAGAGCCCGACCAAGAAACCACCGAGATGGCAGACCAGATCAGAGCGGCTGACACAGTGGCGCCCAATACTGTCGTCGCACCTTCGAACGGCATATTGATCGCTGTCCTGCCGTTCGTTGCGATAGGGGGCGATCCGACGCAAGACTACTTTGCGGATGGGTTGACCGAGGACATCATTACAGATCTGGGCAAGGTTCGCGGAATTGGTGTGACAGCACGCAGTGTGGCCTTTGCACTTAAGAGGGAAAACACCTGTGCGATCAAGGTCGCGAAAAGCCTGGGCGCGAGCCACATCCTGCAGGGCAGCGTTCGACAGGATGAACAATCGGTGCGCGTGACCGCGCGGCTCATCGTGGGAGGGTCCGGAGACCAACTCTGGGCGGATCGGTTCGACCATCCCCTGACCGACATCTTCGTGTTGCAAGACCGGCTCGCACGCCGTGTCGTCGAAGAGCTGCGTGGAGCCCTGTTTCCGGACGTCGATACCGAGTTCAAAAGGGGCACGAAAGATATAGAGGCCTACAAGCTCTTCCTCAAGGCACGCTCCTTTTACCTACGTGGATTGGACCACCGCAGTCTTGGCACGGCACAGCTTCTGCTGACGCAGGCGGTTGAGCGTGATCCCGGATATGCACAAGCCTTTGCGCTTCTGTCGCTATGCGAATTCTACCTGTCGATCCGTGGAGCAGGCGACCCTGGCTGCTCTCGCTGCGGTGACCTGGCGCACACGGCCTTCGGATTGGATGCGGATTTGGCGGAGGTCAGAGCCGCAGTGGGCCTTGGTCATTACGCCAAAGGCAATTATGGCGCCGCCGAGCGGCAGCTCGCCATCGCGGCGCGGATGGATCCTGACCTCTTTGAGCCACCGTTTTTCCTCGCCCGAAATCACCGTGTTCGTGGCGACCGTGCCGAGGCGGCCCGTCTTTACGCGCAAGCGGCATCTTTGCGACGGGAAGACTATCGGTCTTCGGGTCTGCTTGCAGAAGAGCTCCGTGCCTTGGGCCGCAACGATCAGGCAATCGAGGCGCTTGATGAGACATCGCGCCGGCTCGAGGCGGCGGTGGAGCGACATCCAGACAACACTGACGCCCTTGCGTTTGGGGCATCTGTCTACGCTGAGCTTGGTCGGATCGATCAGGCCCAAGAATGGTGTCGCTGGGCAATGATCCTCGGAGATGGCGATGGTCTGGTGCAATTCAACTACAACCTTGCCCGGGCATTCGTACTGATGGGTCAACCCGACGACGCGGTAGAACGCTTGGCGCGTCTGTCAAAGACGTCAAACCTGGTAAGACGTCGTTTGATCGCTTGGATCGCAACGGATTTGGATTTCGCGGCTTTGCGTGAAAGTCAGACTTTCAAAGTGCTCATGGAGGAGCTCGACGGCTGCCACTTCTGAGGGGTCCGCTGCATTGATTTGAGCGTATTAGGAAAGCTCGGTATCACGGCTTTTCAGCTTGTCTTCTTGCATGCGTCGAACAGATCTCGGACGAAGCTGATCTCGTTGGTGACGCCGCGCTCACATCCGGCAAAATGGCGCTTGCGAATGGCGCGGAAGGTCTCGACGCCTTTGAACGTGGCTTTGGGGATGGACGTACTTTGGCGCAGGAGTGATCGTGTGCGGTGCTCATCTGACAACTCAGGCGCGCTGAAGCTGCCGTTCGCCGCGATGCAACATGCCGGAATGCTGGGCTCATTGCCGACCTCAGGACAAGCCCAGCATCTTCTTGGAAAGCCGGTCGCGCTGTGATGAGGACGGCCCAAAGCCGCCACTCAGCTAATCAACCATTGCTGCGAAGCGGCGTCGAAAACGCGGACGTTAGTCAATCACCCAGAATTCTTGCTCAAGCCATGACCGGGTCGCGAGAAGGAAGGGCCATGCCATGGAGCTGCTCGCGAGGTCCAGTTGCGCTCCTCCAACACTGCGTCCAATGCAGATATTGTCGACTGCCTTTACATACTGCTGACGCGAGATTGTATTGGCGCGATCGCGTCACTCAATATGAAGAACGACAGTAGAAGTGTTCCGCATGCCAAAGACTACGCCGGATGATCTCCATAGCTAGTTGCTTATCTTAAGCCAGACCTTTGATTTTCAGAATTTCCGAATAATCCGCTGTCGAATGCCCTTTCTGAAAAGACGTTAGTCCCTTGAACAATTAAGCCGCAACAAACGGCAGTCGCCTCGGGGTCTCTCCGGTTAGTGTCCGCAGAGCGTCACCGACAGCGGGCGCGATGGGCGGCGTACCAGGCTCCCCGATGCCAGTCGGTTCGATTTGGCTCTCTATGATAGCGATCTCGACTTCCGGCATCTCAGCATTGCGCATAATCCGGTAGGCGTCATAATTCCACTGATCAACCTCACCACCTTCCAACAGCGTGATTTCCTCGAACATCGCGGCGGACAGGCCAAAGCCGAGACCGCCGGTCGTCTGGGTTTCGATGATAGACGGGTTAATCGCGATGCCACAATCGACGGTCGCCCAGACCTTGTGCACATGCGGAGTGTCGCGCTCAATCGAGACATCAGCGATCATGGCGACATACTCGTTTGTGGATTTCGAAACCGTGCGGCAGCTGAACTTTAGCGTGTAAATTCTCGTAAAGGGTAAGGGTTTGAAATGTAGCCGTTTTCGGAATTCATCAGGTTGACACCTCAGTCTGGCAGGTGTTTCTGAGCCAACTAATGTTAGCATGACACGTGATGGAACAAAAAAAGCCCCGCTTAACAAACAGTTAAGCGGGACCTGTCGAGCACTTCGTGTTGGTGAAGTTTTACTCTCTGTTTCCGAAGAGCTGCAGCAGCATCATGAACATGTTGATGAAGTTCAGATACAGGCTCAATGCGCCCATGATACCCGATTTTTGCAGCCATTCCTGGTCGCCGTGATGGGCGTGCGCCAGATAGGTGTTCTTGATGTTCTGCGTGTCGTAGGCGGTCAGCCCCGCGAAGATCAGAACACCGATAGCAGAGATCGCAAACATGATCGCGGGGCTACCAAGGAAGAGGTTCACGATCGACGCCACAACCAGACCAATCACACCCATGATCAGGAAACTACCCCAACCGGAGATATCTTTCTTGGTGGTGTAGCCCCAGAGCGACAGACCGGCAAAGGCAATCGATGTGATCAGGAAGATCTGCGCAATCGAGAAACCGGTGAAGGCAACAAAGATCCAGGCGAGGGACAGGCCCATCACGCCAGCAAAGGCGTAGAAGAACAGCTGCGCACCAGCTGCCGACAGCCGATTGATGGCTGCACCAAAGGCAAAGACCATGCCCAGCGGTGCGAACATCACGATCCAGCCCAGAATATTGGGTTGCAAGGTGATTGGATCACGGAAAACTGACAGCAGCGCAGGCGCGGTACCCACGGCCCAAGCCACGGCAAATGTGATCAACATGCCCACGGACATCGTGCCGTAGACTTTGTTCATATGGGCGCGCAGACCCTCATCAATCTGGGCGGCGCGGGATCCGGCCGATGACCGGATTGTATTCACGTCAGCCATTGAGACCTCCAAATAATACTTCTTTGATCGCGCGGCAGACCTTCTGCGCGCTCTGTCAAGAATATCGGTCCCTAACGGGTGTATTTCAAGGTTTTTCGGTCGGGAATGTGCCGGTTTGAGCGGAATTGGATAATAAAGTGTTACCAATTCGCTCAAACGGTCGCAAAATGCTGCGAAATTACTGGTTTTTCCATGTGTTCGGCACATCCCACAGGTTGCGGTTGGCCTCGAGATCGGCGGCATCGCGGGTTACGCCGATGTCTTCGAGCGCTCTTGCGTCAAGCCGCGCAAGAGCCCGGCGGGATCGCCAAAGTGCCAGGTAGGTCATCAGACCGGTGCGACGGGAGCGGTTTGCACCCCGTGAAGTGGTGAAGAAGTGATCAATCAGTGCCATCGTCAGTTCCTTTCGTGATGTATTCGATCTCTTTTATCAATTCTCTTGATGTATATGGCAGGACGTGTATCATTGTTAAAGCGAATGTTTGTGAAGCTATGCATCAGGATTGTTGATATGAGAAATCTGGACGTCACCACGCTGCGCTCGTTTGTTGCTGTTGCGGATGCCGGGGGGGTGACCCGTGCGGCCGGGTTCCTGCATCTGACGCAATCCGCAGTTTCGATGCAGCTCAAGCGGCTTGAGGAGCTTCTGGGCCTCGAATTGCTGGACCGGTCAGGGCGCACCATCGCGTTGACGGCTTCCGGCGAACAGTTGCTTGTCTACGCGCGCCGGATGGTGGCGTTGAACGATGAGGTGATCAGCCGTCTCACCGATCAGGCCTATGAGGGCGAGATTGTTCTGGGGGTGCCGCATGACATCGTCTACCCCGCCATTCCGCAGGTGCTGAAACAGTTTCACGCCGCGTTTCCCCGCGTGAAGGTGCATCTGGTCTCGTCATATACGCGCGCGCTCAAAGAGCAGTTTGGCCGGGGTGAATGCGATCTCATCCTCACAACCGAAAACAATGTGGAGCCCGGTTCAGAGACGCTCTGCCGCAAGCCCTTGCGGTGGATTGGGGCGCCAGGGGGCGCTGCCTGGCGACAAAAACCACTCAAACTCGCCTTCGGGCGATTGTGCACTTTCCGTCCCCGTGTGGTTGAAGCCCTGGATGCAGCGGAGATCCCGTGGGACGTGATCGTGGAAACAGAAAGTGACCGGACGATCGAGGCAACGGTGAGTGCCGATTTGGCAGTGCATACGATGATCGAAGGCACCGAACCACCGCACTTGGAAAGGATTGAGCACGGCGGCGCCTTGCCCGACCTGCCCATGCAGTTGATCAATCTTTATGGCGCTCAATCCAAAAAGGGGGTGGTTCAGGATACGCTTGGCGACTTCCTGCGCCGGGCGTTCGCCGGGGCAGATCCGGTGCGGCTCAAAGCTGTGTGATTTGAGCAAGCGGCTCCGCCAAATAGCGGAATTTCCTGTGTCTCCGACCGACAAGTGCGATGCAAATAACCGTTGGTTCGGCGGGTATCCGCCGGATTGCGACTCGGATGGGCGTTTTTTGCCGATGCCTGCGCTCACGAAATTATTCGGAACAAGTGGCACTAAAGTGCATTTTTTGGCTCGATTTTCCAAATTTCAAAATGCGTCCTGCAACCTATGGTGGTTATCAATGCGCTAAATTTTAGTGTTTAGTAAAATTTTTTATATAATAGACGCCGAAAGGCCTGAATTGGCAAAGCGTCTGAAAACCTTGAAGAAGACGGCCTGAAACTGTTTCGACGCTGTTTACGCTCACGTCAATGGGATGGGTTTGTTATTGATTGCAACCCGATTTTGATTATTGTTTGACCTCGTAACGGTTTTGTGGTGATCGCGGCTAGGTTGTGCCAAGAAGCAGTCCGGTCGATTGACCACCTTTTGACAAGGTAAATGCGAGGAATAATCAGATGGTACATGTCGTAGACGTTCATGTTGGAAAGCGCATCCGCCAGCGCCGCTGGCTGGTTGGCATGACACAGCAGAAGCTTGCGGAGTGTGTGGGCATCAAGTTCCAGCAGATCCAGAAATATGAAACAGGCGCGAACCGGGTCAGCGCCTCTCGCTTGTGGGATATTGCGGATGCGCTTGACGTTGATGTGGCATTCTTCTTCGAGGGCCTTAAATCCGAGACGGATGTCGAAGCAGCAAGCGAGTCCATCCCTGCCGATATGATGGGTGACAAGGAAGCGATGGATCTGGTGCGCTCCTACTATGCAATTCCGGAAAACCAGCGTCGCCGGTTGTTTGAATTGGCGCGCGTCCTCAGCGACGTCGCTTGATCACCAAAAACATATAAGACGCTAAATTTGGGGCGGCGCTTTGGAATAAGGAGCGCGGCCCTTGCCTCTTTTGGATGGGGCTGGCACGTCTTGTGAATGACCAATATGCCCCGAAATCACACCCACGATACCGCAGCACTGGATGCGACGGCACAGCGTATGGCGGATGCCGCCCGAAACGTGATCCTGCCGTATTTTCGGCGCCCGGACCTCTCCGAGCACAACAAGCTTGCCGGCGGCTATGATCCGGTCACCGAAGCCGATCGCGCCGCGGAGCGGGCGATGCGAGATATTCTGGCCCAGGAGCGCCCGGAGGATGCGATCCTGGGCGAGGAATACGGGTCAACAGCAGGGACCAGCGGGCTGACATGGGTGCTTGATCCCATTGACGGAACACGCGGGTTTGTCAGCGGCACGCCGACCTGGGGGGTGCTTATCGCCATCTCGGATGATCTGGGGCCATTCTACGGGCTGGTCGATCAACCCTACATCGGCGAGCGATTCATTGGCCATCACGGGCACGCACAGATGACTGGGCCCCATGGGCAGGCGACGCTGCGTACTCGGACAACCAGCATGCTGGGCGATGCCGTCGTGTTCACCACCTTTCCTGAAGTTGGCACGACAAAGGAGGGGGCCGCCTTTCACGCGGTTGCGAAACACGCGAAGCTGACGCGTTATGGGATGGATTGCTACGCCTATGCTTTGCTGGCCGCCGGGCAGGTGGATCTGGTGATCGAGGCCGGGTTGCAAGCCTATGATATTCAGGCGCCCCTTGCATTGGTCGAGGCGGCGGGCGGCATCGTCACCGATTGGCAAGGTGAGCCTGCGCATCAGGGTGGGCGCGCGATTGCAGCGGCTAATACCGAAATTCACGCGCAGGCGCTTGCGATTTTGAAAGACGCGATGTCATGACAAAGCTGCTGCTTCGGGGCGCTGCGCATATCTTGACAATGGATGATACGCGGCGCGAGCTTGAGGGCGCAGATATCCTGATTGCGGATGGGCAGATCGCTGCGGTTGGAGTCTCTTTGCAAAGTGACGCGCCGGTGTTGGATGTGAGCGGCTGCGTCATTACGCCGGGTCTCGTAAACACGCATCATCATCTCTATCAGTCGCTGACCCGCGCGGTGCCGGGGGGGCAGGACGCGCTGCTCTTTGGCTGGTTGCAGACGCTCTATCCAATCTGGGCGCGGTTCACGCCGGATCATGTCTTCACCTCGGCGCAGGTCGGGCTGGCGGAACTGGCGCTTTCAGGCTGTACGCTCAGCAGTGACCATCTTTATCTCTATCCGAACGGAACGCGGTTGGAGGATACCATTCACGCCGCAGCCGAGATCGGCGTGCGGTTTCAGCCCACCCGGGGCGCCATGAGCATCGGGATATCGGATGGGGGGCTGCCGCCCGACGGTCTGGTCGAAACCGAAGCGGCGATCCTGCAAGACTGCATCCGGGTGATCGACGCTTTCCACGATCCTTCGCCGGAGTCGATGTGCCGGGTGGGCGTTGCTCCCTGTTCGCCTTTTTCCGTCAGCCGGGATCTGATGCGCGAAGCGGCACATCTCGCGCGGGACAAAGCGGTGATGATGCACACGCATCTGGCGGAAAACGACGAAGACATCGCCTATTCGCTGGAGAAATTCGGCTGCCGGCCCGGGCAATACGCGCAGGATCTGGGTTGGGTTGGGCCGGATGTCTGGCATGCGCATTGTGTGAAGCTCGACGCGGCGGAAATTGCCCTTTTTGCCGAGACGCAGACCGGCGTTGCGCATTGCCCCTGTTCCAATTGCCGTCTTGGCAGCGGCATCGCGCCGGTAAAAGCGATGCGTGCCGCGGGGGTGCCGGTTGGGCTGGGCGTGGACGGCTCGGCCAGCAATGATGCGGGCAACCTGGTGGCCGAGGCGCGGCAGGCGATGCTGTTGCAGCGGGTGGCGCAGGGGGCCGATGCGATGAGTGCACGGGCGGCGCTGGAGATCGCCACACGCGGCGGCGCGGATGTGCTGGGTCGGCCGGAGTGCGGGCGAATTGCGGTGGAGTGTCGGGCCGATATTGCGGTCTGGGATGTCTCGGGCATTGAAAGCGCGGGCAGTTGGGACCCTGCGGCGGTTCTGCTCGCGGGGCCGACGACGGTTCGGGATTTGATCGTGGAGGGGCGCAGGGTTGTGCAGAACGGTCAGGTGACATCGGTGGATATGAGCGCACTTGTGGCGCGGCAAAACCGGATGGCGCGCGACCTTCGGGGCGCGCTATGAGCCGGTTGCTTTGTGCCTTCTGTGTCATGGTCATTGCCGGGGGCGTGTCGGCCAATGAAGCAGCGGTTCAGGCGTTGAAAGATTACCGTGCGGGCCAAGGCCGTGCTGCTCTGGGCTACTCACCGGCGCTCGAAGCTGCGGCGCGCGCGCATGCGCAGGACATGGCCCGCGTTGGGTTCTTCGATCACACCGGCAGCGATGGCTCAACCGTCGGCCAGCGCGTCACGCGACAGGGCTACGGGTGGTGCTTTGTGGCGGAGAATATCGCGCAGGGGCAGCGATCTTTGGCAGAGGTCATGCAAGGTTGGGCGGATTCACGCGGGCATCGGCGCAATATGCTGTCGCGTCAGGCAACGGAGTTCGCTTTGGTTGAAGGACCTGCGCGTATTTGGGTGATGGTTTTGGCGGCCCCGGGCTGCTGAGGCGGTTTCCCGTGCTGAAATCGGCCCTCCGGGGGGGGATATTTTTAGCCAGAAGAAACAGGGCCGCGTTTTGATCCGGCGATCCAGACATCTGCAATGGCGCGGTCGTCCCCCATCATGATGGTGGGAAAGAGGGCTTCCCAGATCGTCTCCGCTTCGTCGGTACGTTGCGCAATTGCAGGGGTGGCGGCCAGATCAAGCACGGCGATGTCCGCCTCCCTGCCGGGTGCGAGGGTGCCGATCCGATTTTCTAGATGCAGGCTGTGCGCGGACCCGGCCGTGGCGAGCCACAGCAATTGCGCGGGGTGCAGGGCGGTCCCACGCAGCTGCGCGATTTCATAGGCTGCGGCCATGGTGCGCAGCATCGAAAAAGAGGAACCGCCGCCCGTATCGGTCGCCAGCCCCAGCGGAATGGCGCGGGCAGCAAGGCCCGCCAGATCCATCAGACCGGATCCGATGAAGCTGTTGGAGGTCGGGCAGTGGATCAGCGCGGCACCTGTCTCCGCGATCCGGTCAATCTCGCGGGGCTCCAGGTGGATGGCATGACCGAAAACCGCGCGCGCGCCGATCAGCCCGTGGCTTTCATAGGTATCCAGATAGTCGCGCGCCGCCGGGTAAAGTTCCTGCACCCAGGCGATCTCGGGCAATTGCTCGCTGATATGTGTCTGCATCAGGCAGTCGGGGTGCTCCGCCCAGAGAGCGCCGAGCGCACTCAGTTGTTCCGGGGTTGATGTCGGCGAAAATCGCGGGGTGATCGCGTAGTGCGCGCGCCCTTTGCCATGCCATTTACGCAGCAGTGCCTTGCTATCATCGTAGGCGGAGTGCGGCGTGTCGCGCAGCCCATCGGGCGCGTTGCGGTCCATGCAGGTCTTTCCCGCCACGGTGCGCATATTGCGCAACGCGGCCTGTTCGAAAAACGCATCCACGCTGGCGGGATGGATCGTGGCGTAGGAACACATGGTCGTGGTGCCATGATCCAGCGCCAGATCAAGGTAGCGTTCGGCAATGGTTCGGGCGTAATCCGGATCGCTCAGGCGCATTTCCTCGGGGAAGGTATAGGTGTTCAGCCAGTCGATCAGTTGCTTGCCCCAGCTGGCAATGATTGCCGTCTGTGGGTAATGCACATGGGCATCGACAAAGCCCGGGCAGATCAGATGCTGTCCGTAATCTTGGACCTCCGCGTCGGGGTGGTTTTTGCGCAGAACCCCGGCGTCGCCCACCTCGGTGATCGTGGTGCCCTGGATCAAAACGCCGCCCGATGAATTGACGAAAGTGACGTCCTGCCAGGGGTGCGTCAAAGGGTTGCCACGGGCCTCAAAGGTCTGACCCAACAGAAGTGTTTTGGTGTTCATGCCTTCTGTCTAGGCGCTTGCGCGCGCGGCGACAACTGGCAGGCGTGTGAGGGTCTGGCACAGCATTGTATCCGATCCGGTGCCCGCTTATGGTCCGCGCAAGAGCAGGGGAGGCGCGCCAATGTCCGATCAGATCGCAGAGCTGGAGACAGAGACCGACGACGACGCCTATGTGCTGGGTCCGAAGGCGATTGCCGCCATCCTTTATGCGGTTGATATTGACGATGCCGTAAAGCTCACCGAGCTGATGGACCCGCTGCACCCGGCGGATATTGCGGACCTGCTGGAACAGATCAACGCTTTTGACCGCTCACGGCTGATCCGCCTTTATGGTCGTGAGTTCGATGGCGAAATCCTGTCTGAACTGGACGAATCCCTGCGCGAAGAGGTGATCGGTGTCCTGACCCCACACGTGCTGACGCAGGCCGTGCGCGACATGGACAGCGACGATGTTGTCGATCTGGTCGAGGATCTGGAGGACCACCAGCAGGAGGCCATTCTCGAGGCGCTCGAAGACGCGGACCGTGTCGCCGTACAGCAGGCGCTGGGATATCCGGAATATTCCGCGGGCCGTCTGATGCAGCGCGAAGTGGTCATGGCGCCCGAGCATTGGACGGTGGGGCAGGCGATTGATCATCTGCGCGGCACGCCCGAAGAAGAGCTGCCCGCGCAATTCTATCATATCGTCATCGTCGATCCGCGCCTGCACCCGATTGGCAACGTGACCCTGGGCAAGCTGATGCGGTCCAAACGGGAAACCCGGCTGATCGACATCAAGGAGGAAACCTTTCAGGTCATTCCGGCGCTACAGGACGAATCCGATGTGGCCTATGCGTTTAACCAGTACCATTTGATCTCCGCCCCGGTGGTGGATGATGAGGATCGTCTGATCGGGGTGATCACCATTGATGACGCTATGGTCGTGCTCGACGAGGAACATGAGGAGGACATTCTGCGCCTCGCGGGCGTTGGCGAAGGATCACTGTCCGACCGGGTGATCGAGACCACGAAACAACGCTTGCCTTGGTTGGCGGTCAATCTCGTCACGGCCATTGCCGCCAGCCTGGTGATTGCGCAGTTCGAGATGGCGATTGCACAGATCGTGGCGCTTGCGGTGCTGATGCCCATCGTCGCCTCGATGGGGGGCAATGCCGGCACGCAATCCCTGACCGTGGCGGTGCGCGCCATTGCCACCAAGGATCTGACCGGTGCCAACGTCTGGCGCGTGATCCGGCGCGAGGTGTTGGTGGGCCTGGTGAATGGCGTGATTTTCGCGGTGGTGATGGGTATTGTCGGTGTGATCTGGTTCGGATCGCCCGCGCTGGGCTACGTGATCGCCGCGGCGATGGTGATCAACCTCGTGGTGGCGGGACTTGCCGGGACGGCGATCCCGGTTGTGCTGGAACGTGTGGGTGTTGACCCGGCGCTGGCCTCCGGAGCCTTCGTCACGACGGTGACCGATGTGGTTGGCTTTTTCGCTTTTCTCGGACTGGCCGCGCTGGCGCTGCTGTGAGCGATCTGGTTGAGATCAAGGCCGCAGCGCGCAAGGCCGGGTTTGCACGACGCAAACAGGCCCATGCCGCCGATCCGGGTACTGGGGCGGGGGTGTTGTCAGAGGTGCTTGCGGGTTACCGCGGCGTCCCTTTGTCGGGCTACATGCCCATCCGCACCGAAATCGACCCCCTGCCTGCCATGGCCGAAGCCGCCGCGCATGGCCCTGTTGGCATCCCGGTCATCATCGGGGCAGGGCAGCCGTTGAAATTCGCGCAATGGGAGCCGGATATGACGCTTGTCGAGGGGGCCTTCGGCGCGCGCATCCCCGAAACCCCGAGGTTTTTCGAACCGGAGATCCTGATCGTGCCCCTGGTTGCCTTTGACGCTGCGGGCGGAAGACTGGGGTATGGTGGCGGCTTTTATGATCGCACGCTGGAACGGCTGCGCGCCAGGCGCCCGACGCTTGCCATTGGTTTTGCCTACCGCGCGCAAATGGCTGACCGTTTGCCGCTTGAAGAGACCGATCAAAAACTGGACATCATCGTGAATGAGCATGAGGTGATCGACCTGCGCGCCTTGCCGATCTGAACATTTTGAAGTGTTTCGCACAGGAATTTCGCGCGCCGTAAGGCTTCTGTTGAGGAAATGCGCGTAGCTACGCATTCTACGAAACTGATGCGTGGAACCCGTCATGACCGATACCAACGACTTGATTGCCGCCGCAATGATTGAGGATGATGCTGGGGACGTTATTCAGGAAGCGCTTGAATTCGTGCGCAGTCATATGGACATGGAGGTTGCCTATCTGTCCGAGTTCGTTGGCGACAATCTGACCTTCCGAAGGGTCAGTGCTCCGGGTCTGGAAGAGATGATCGCGGTGGGTGACAGCATGCCGCTCGATCAGGTCTATTGCCCGCATATTCTGGCGGGCCGCCTGCCGGAACTGATCCCGGACACCGATCAGGAGCCCTTCGCGCAGACCATCCCGCTCACCCAGGCATTGCCCATCAGGTCGCATGTCAGCATCCCGATCCGCAAACGCGACGGTTCGCCCTACGGCATGTTTTGCTGTCTGAGCCGTGAAGCAAGACCGACGCTGAACGGACGCGATCTGGATGTCATGCGCGCCTTTGCCACGCTGTCGAGCGAAACGATCAACAGCGGCCTGACCGAACAGGCATTCAAGGACGAACTGCGCGAAAAGCTGACAAAAGTGATGGACGAGGCGGGTTTTGACATCGCCTATCAGCCGATCATGGTGGGTGAGGCGCGCAAGCCAGCGGGTTTTGAAGCCTTGTGCCGTTTCAAAAGCGAGCCCTACCGCTCGCCGGATCTGTGGTTTGCCGAAGCCCATAGCGTTGGCCTGCAGGCAGAGCTGGAAGTCTGCGTCATCGAAAAGGCACTGCAGGCTCTGGAGGTTCTCCCGCCGCATCTCTACCTCTCCGTGAACGCGTCGCCTGAAACGGTCGCCGAAGGCAAGCTGCGGGATGTATTTGCCAAGTTTGCGCCGGAGCGTATCGTGCTCGAAATCACCGAGCATTCGATTATCGGCAATTATGACGCGCTGCTTAAGGAAGTGGAGCGGCTGCGCTATATCGGGGTGCGGATTGCCATTGATGACGCTGGCGCGGGCTATGCCGGTCTGCAACATATCGTCAAACTTTGTGCGGATATCATCAAGCTCGATATGTCGCTGACATCAGGCATCGATCAGGACGTGGTGAAGCGCTCGCTGGCCTCCGCGATGGTTGGATTTGCCGAGGAAACGGGCGCGAAAATCGTGGCAGAGGGTGTCGAAACCGAAGGCGAACTGGGTATCCTGCTGGATCTCGGGGTGGAGCTGATCCAGGGGTATCTTCTGGGGCGGCCTGCGGATCTCGATAGCGCCTTGGCGCTTTGTCAAACGAGTGCGTCGGCGCGTCGGCGCGCCTAAGGACCGGTTTCGCCTTTTTCAAAAGCCGTGAAAGCATCCGACCAGTCAGGATGCCAGCGCGACAGGGCCGGGCGATTTTCTGCAATATCGCCCGCCGCCCACAGCACACGGCGCGCATCGACCGCTTCATCGACCATGTTATCCGGGCAGAGGATGTAAAAATCTCCCCGCGCCACACGGCCAAAGAGATAGTCAACGCATTCTTCGCTCGTCCAGGCCCCCGCTGGTTTTTCCGGTATGACGGCGGCAATCATACCGGTATAGGTGAAGCCGGGGACAAAGAGATGGGCGTCGATGGGCGCACCGGCCTGCCGCAGTTCATGGGCCAATTGCTCTGTCAACACCTTCACGGCGGCTTTGGATGCGTTATACGCTGGGTTGCCGGGGGGCGTCGTGATCCCCTGTTTCGAGCCGGTGTTGATCACCGCCGCAGGTCGTCCGGCTTCGATCAGGCCCGGTACAAAGGCCTGCACGCCATTCAGAACCCCAAAGAAATTCACATCGAATGTTTTGCGCCAGACCTCTGGCGCCTCCCAGGTCGAGGAGCCGATCCCGACGCCTGCGTTGTTCATCACCACGGCCACAGGTCCGATGGCGAATGCCGTCTCCGCCAGCGACGTGACGGCATCGGCGTCCGACACATCCGTGAGCCTTGTGTGCACTTTTGCGCCCACGCCGTGCAGGTCATCGGCGGCTTTTGCCAGATCTTCTTTGGCGACATCCGCAAGCAGAATCTCGAACCCGTCACGCGCCAGGTGATGGGCAGCTGCCAAGCCAACACCGCTGGCCGCCCCTGTGATCACGGCAAGGCCGCCTGCTGATCTGATCTCTTCCCACGCCATGATGCCGCCCTCGCTGTTGTATCTGGTCAGAATAGCCCGACATTGCGGATCGGGCTATTGCAATGCGCGCCAAATTTATTGGTGCTCCCCCTTGCCCTGAACGGTCCCGCACCCTACCCAAAGAACATGAAAATCTTGTTCCTGGGCGATGTCATGGGGCGGGCCGGACGGCGCGCCATCACGGAAAACCTCTCTCGCTTGCGCGAGGCGTGGAAACTGGATTTCGTGGTGGTCAACGGCGAAAACGCAACCTCTGGGGCAGGGCTGTCCGGGGCACATGCCAGGACCCTCCTTGACGCGGGCGTCGATTGTCTGACCCTCGGCGATCATGCGTTTGATCAAAAGGATATGCTTCAGTTCATCGAGCAGGAGCCCCGCGTTATCCGCCCGCTGAACTTTTCCAAATCCGCACCCGGCAAGGGCGCGCGGCTCTTTACCTCCAAAAGCGGGCGCAAGGTGCTGGTGGCGCAGGCGCTGGGGCAGGTCTTCATGAAACGCCCGTTTGATGACCCGTTTTCCGCCATTGATCCAGTGTTGAAGGCACATCCGCTGGGCGGCATGGCCCAGGCGGTGATCGTGGACATGCATTGTGAGGCGACGTCGGAGAAAATGGCCATGGGCCATTTTTGTGATGGGCGCGCCAGTCTGGTTGTCGGCACCCACACCCATGTGCCTACCGCCGATGCAATGGTGCTGCCGGGGGGCACGGCCTATCTAACGGACGCAGGCATGTGTGGTGATTATAATTCCGTCATCGGGATGGATAAGGCAGAACCTTTGCGGCGTTTCATCACCGGAATGCCTCGCGAGCGCTTTACGCCCGCCAATGGGGAGGCGACGCTGTCGGGCGTGTATATCGAAACCGATGACCGCACAGGGCGCGCGACCAAAGTGGCAATGGTGCGCGACGGGGGGCTGTTGCAGGCCGCTGCACCGTGAGCCCCCTGTCACGCCGCGAGGTGTTCTTCTTGACCGCCATGCTTGTGGTCATGGGCGCGGGGTGGGGCATGACCCAGCCGCTGACGAAAATCGCGGTCTCCACCGGGTATAAGCATTTTGGTCTGATCTTCTGGCAGCTCTTCATCGGGGCGGCCTTGATGGCCCTATTTTGCTGGGCGCGGGGCACGAGGCTGCCCCGGGGACGCCGCCAGATCGGCATTTGTCTGATGGTCGCGATGATCGGTACAATGATCCCCAACTCGACCTCCTATCAGGCCGCCGTACATTTGCCCGCCGGGATCTTGTCGATCTTGTTGTCAATGGTGCCGATGTGGGCCTTTCCCATTGCGCTGCTGATGGGGTTGGATCGCTTCTCTTGGCGGCGGTTCATGGGTCTGGCGCTCGGGCTTTTCGGCGTCTTGCTGATTGCAGCGCCTGGTGCGTCAGCCATGGATCTGGCCGTTTTCTGGGTGCTCGTCGCGCTGGTTAGCGGCATTTGCTATGGGTTGGAAGGCAACCTGGTGGCCAAATTCGGCACCGCTGGCATGGATCCGTTTCAAGTGCTTTATGGGGCCTCGCTGATGGGCGGGATCATCATGCTGCCTGTGGCGCTTCTCTCGGGGCAATGGATTGCAGTTGATGCCGCTTTCACAACCGAAGGGCAGGCCCTGATACTGGCCTCCATCATCCATGTGCTGGTCTACACCGGGTACGTCTGGCTTGTCGGGCGGGCCGGTTCGGTTTTTGCGGTACAGGTCAGCTATCTGGTCACCGGCTTTGGGGTGCTCTGGGCGAAACTCATTCTGGACGAATCCTATCCGGCGGGGATTTGGGCAGCGTTGCTACTGATGTTTGCAGGCATGTATCTGGTGCAGCCGCGCCCCAAAGCGGCGCTTGCCCCGGCCTGAGCAATCGGCGACACTCACCTCTGGTTGAATGCAAGGAACAGGCTGCCGTCCCGTGATACCTTTCATAGAATTTTCACCAACCATCGGCGCCCTGCTGACCCTCGGGGTGGTCGCCGTGATGTTCATCCTCTTTGTGCGGGAGGTTTTCCCGACGGAGGTTGTGGCCATCGCCGGTGCGGCGCTCATGCTGCTGCTGGGCGTATTGCCCTACGATAACGCCCTCGCGGTGCTGTCCAACCCGGCGCCCTGGACCATCGCGGCGATGTTCATCGTGATGGGGGCGCTGGTACGCACCGGCGCGCTTGAGGTGTTGACGCAGCTGGCCGAGCGCTATGCCAAAACCCACCCCAAATCTGCTGTCGTGGGGGTGATCCTGTCGGTGATGGGGGCATCGGCGATTATGAACAACACGCCGGTTGTCGTAGTGATGATTCCGGTGGTGGTGCAATTGAGCAAGACGCTGGGGGCAAAGGCGTCCAAATTCCTGATCCCACTGAGCTACGCCGCGATTATGGGCGGCTCGCTGACACTGATCGGGACCTCGACCAACCTGCTCGTCGATGGTGTGGCGCGCGGACAGGGGCTTGCCCCTTTCACGATTTTCGAAATCATGCCCATCGGGCTTGTCGTCTGCCTTTGGGGCTTGTTGTACATGGCCGTCCTTGCGCCGCGTCTGCTGCCGGAACGCGACAGCATGGCGAATATGCTCTCGGATCGGTCCAAGATGAAATTCTTCACCGAAGCGGTGATCCCGCCGGAGAGCAACCTGATCGGGCGCGAAGTGCTGAGCGTGCAGTTGTTTAAACGCGAAGGCGTGCGGCTGGTTGATGTGATCCGCGGCGATGCCTCATTGCGCCGCAACCTGCAGGGTGTGACCCTGCAGCTGGGCGACCGGGTTGTCCTGCGCACGCAGATGACCGAACTCCTCAGCCTGCAGGCGACTAAAGAGCTGAAACGGGTCGATCAGGTTTCTGCCGTGGAAACCACGACCGTGGAAGTGTTGATCACGCCCGGTTGCCGCATGGTGGGGCGGCTGCTGGGTGCCATGCGGTTGCGGCGGCGGTATGGGGTCTATCCGCTGGCGGTGCACCGGCGCAATCAGAACATCGGGCGGCAACTCGATGATCTGGAAGTGAAAATCGGCGATACCCTGCTGCTCGAAGGCGCGCCCGAGGACATTCAACGCCTCGCGGCGGATATGGATATGGTCGACGTCTCTACGCCCTCTGCGCGGGCCTTCCGGCGCAGTCATGCCCCGATCGCCATTCTGGCGCTTGTGGGCATCGTGGTGCTAGCGGCGTTCAACGTGGCCCCGATCCTACTCTTGGCAGTGCTGGCCGTCGCCTTGGTTCTTGTCACCGGCTGCATCGACGCGGATGAGGCGTTTTCCTTTGTCGAAGGGCGCCTGCTTGCGCTCATCTTTGCCATGTTGGCGGTGGGCGCAGCCCTGCAAAACTCCGGGGCCGTAGCGCTGATCGTCGATGCGGTGTCGCCGACGCTGATGACGCTGCCGCCAACGCTGGTGGTGCTGGTGGTCTTTGTGATGACCTCCACGCTCACGGAAGTTGTGTCCAACAACGCAGTCGCCGTGATCATGACGCCACTGGCCATCGGGTTGGGCGCGGCGCTGGGGCTCGACCCGCGCCCGCTTGTGGTGGCGGTGATGATCGCGGCCTCCTGCGCTTTTGCCACGCCCATCGGCTATCAGACCAATACGCTGGTCTATGGCCCCGGCGGGTATCGGTTCACGGATTTCATGCGGCTTGGCATTCCGTTGAACCTGTCCACCGCTGTGATCGTGTCGATGATGATCCCGCTGATCTGGCCGCTCTGAGGCTCATGCCGCTATGCAGCATTTGCAGGTCTGCTTTTCACTTTTGAACGTTGTCCGTTAAGCTTTTCGATATCATGTTGGCGCTATCAGAACATCTGGTTTTGATGAATGGAGAGTCATATGAACAGTATCATGACACAACTGAAAAACGCGGCCGCGAAACGTGCCGAGTTCAACCGCACCTATCACGAGCTGCGGTATATGCCACGCGCAACAGCGATTGATCTGGGGATGTTCCCGGAAGACGCATATCAAGTGGCCTATTCTCACGTCTACGGACGCTGAGGCAAACGGGCGTCACCCCGGCGCCCTCGAAATTCCCAAACCCGCGCCGTCGTCCATTTTGGGCATGACGGGCGCGGGTTTTTAATGTGATGGGCTAAAGTGGCCAAACAATCAGGATGACCGGGATTGAGACGGCGACCACAATGATTTCCAGGGGCAGGCCCATACGCCAGTAATCGCCGAATTTATATCCCCCGGGGCCCAGGATCAGCGTGTTGTTCTTATGCCCGATCGGGGTCAGAAACGCGCTGGAGGCGGCAACGGCGACGGCCATCAGGAAGGGGTCGGGCGAGACCTCAAGGGACTGCGCCATTTGGATGCCCACCGGGGCTGCAACGATTGTCGTGGCGGTGTTGTTGAGCACATCTGACAAAGTCATGGTCACCACCATCAGCACGGTCAGCACCGCCCAAGCGGGCAGTCCACCGGTCCAGGACACCAATGCGCCTGCGATCAGCTCCGTGCCGCCCGAGCTTTCCAATGCGGCACCCAGCGGGATCATCGAGCCCAGCAAGACCACCACGGGCCAGTTGATGTGATCATAGAGTTCACCCAGCGGCACAATGCGGGTCAGGACATAGGCCACAACCACAAGGCCGAGCGCGATGGGCAGATAGAGCAGCCCAACACTTGCCGCCGCGACCGCACCAGCAAAAAGACCGATGGCCAGCCAGACCTTGCTGTTTTCCGTGACCGCCAGGCCGCGATCCGCAAGCGGCAGACACCCCAGCCAGTCGGTGACATCCGGCCCGGTATCGCGGGGCACCAGCAGCAACAGGATGTCGCCGGTCTTGATCTCTGTCTTGCGCAGATGTTTTGTGATCCGCTTGCCTTGTCGTGAAACGCCGAGCAAAACTGAGCGCTGCCGCCATGCCAGGCCAATCGATTGCGCGGTTTTACCGTTGATGCGTGCGCCATCCGGCACCACCACTTCGATGATTTCGACGCCTTCGCCGTCGGCGCGCAGGGCTTCTTCGCGTTGGGTGTCGGCGACAGCCAGATTGAGACTGGTGCGGAATTCGTCCAAGGCCTCGGGCGAGGCTTCGATCACAAGGGCGTCCCCGGCTTTCAGCGGTGTATTGCGGGACTGTCCGTAGCGCCGTTTGCCATCCCGGATCAGGCCAAGGATTGCCACATCGGCCTTGTCTGCGGCGTCGTCCAACTCCGCGACCCGTTTGCCAATCTGTTTGCTGTCATCGGGGATGATCAATTCCGCGATGTATTGAGAGATGTCTTGCGGGGTCGCGCCCGCCTCGGCGCTTTGGGGGATCAGTCGCCAGCCGATCAGCGCGACAAAGACCATCCCCGCCAGCGCCGCCGCACCACCCACCGGTGCGAAATCGAACATCGCAAAGGGGGCGCCCAGCGCATCCTCCCGGATCGAGGCGATGATGATATTGGGCGGTGTGCCGATCAACGTGGCCATGCCGCCAAGGATGGTTGCAAAGCTGAGTGGCATCAGGCTGAGCCCGGGGGGGCGTCCGGCCTTGCGGGCGGTTTGGATGTCCACGGGCATCAGCAGGGCGAGCGCCGCGACATTGTTCATGAAGGCAGACAGCACGCCACCAATCGCCCCCATCAGGGCGATATGCGCGCCCAAGGAACGCGAAGCATCCACCAGCGTGCGGGTGATCAGGAAAACCGCCCCCGACCGCACCAGCCCGGCAGAAACGACCAGAACCAGCGCCACAACAAGGGTGGCGGGGTGCCCAAATCCGGAGAAGGCCTCTTCGGTCGGCACCACGCCCAGCACAACCCCGATCATCAGGGCGGTGAAGGCCACGATGTCATAGCGAAAACGTCCCCAGAGCAGCAGCCCGAAGACCGCGCCAAAGAGCGTGAAAAGAATGATTTGATCTGTTGTCACCGGGGCCTGCTCCGCGCTCTTGATTTTGCGAGTTGTTTTACCTCAACTGCCGTTATGTCTGATTTGAAGTTTTTTACCACCAATGTATTTCTGGACGCATTGGACCGGGCCGGCAAGCTGGCACCGCGCGCGGCAGCAAG
Source organism: uncultured Roseobacter sp. (assembly GCF_947499265.1). Classification (GTDB taxonomy): domain Bacteria; phylum Pseudomonadota; class Alphaproteobacteria; order Rhodobacterales; family Rhodobacteraceae; genus Roseobacter. The sequence continues at coordinate 125,416 of NZ_CANMNK010000004.1, forward strand.
GTCCAAATCCCGGATTTTTGGTCTGAAGAAGTATCTCGATGGGATCGAGTACAGCTGGCGTGACCCGGATCATCTGCGTTGGAGCCATGTGGATGAAGCGCGTCACATCAAAAAGGCATATCCGCCCCCTGAATTCGGCGCGTTTCTCTGCGAGATCGAGAAACCGCTTGTTTTTCAGTCGATTGAAGGGCTGAAGGACCCGGATCCAGAGGGGTATTTCGCGCGGTTTCGGTCCCGGAAGTTTGAATTGGCCTGTGTGATTCTCTACACTGAACAGCCAGATCGCCGGTTGGCTTTTGTGTTGGTGGGCACCCTAGCGGAGTGCAACAAGAAGCTGGCGGCGCTGAAGGAGGCAACCCATGCAAGACGGGTCATTTCTGACCTGCGCGCCTTGCCAAAGCCCAAGCGCACCGCACGGTGAAATCTTGACAGAAGGGGTTTTATCACCTAAGTGTTGCTTTGCAAGACAACAGTTTTCTTAACCGCTAACCCTGAACGGTGACCCATGACTGATGTACAGATCAACGCAGGCGCGGAGGCCAAAACATCCAAGCGGGCTGTTTCGCGGCAGGCTGCGCGGACTTCGCCCACTCCTGAAGCACCGCTGGCGGCGCTTGATGAAACCGCATTTGACGCTGCATTCGATGGGCTGGACCCGGCGGAGAAACACGCGGTGTTCCGGAATGTGGGGGAGGAGTTGGCCCGCACGCTGGGGGCGCAGGTGATTGCGCAGATGCTGAATGGATCAGAGCTCAGCATGCGGGAAATTGGCGCGCAATCCGGGTTCGACCACACCGCATTGTCGCGCATTGCGCGGGGGTCGTCCAAAACCGGCCCCACCTTGTGGAAGGTTTTTGCCCTTGCCGAGGCGCTTGGGTACCGGATTGAGCTGAACGCCGTTAAAAAGTGACGAAGGCGGGTCTGGTTTCCGATGCGCTGATCCTGGCCCCGGCCATCTGGGCGTGTTCCTTTCTGTTGCGGTCACGCTGGTATGAACGCGAGGCGGACCGCCTGCTTGAGCAAGGCGTCGACGATCACACAGTTCAGTTGAAACGCGAAGAGGCGCGGTATTATCAGGATTTTGCCCGTGTCATGCCCAACTACATGCTTGCGGCTCTGACCCTCGGCCTCGCGATCCGGGCTTTTCTCATCCTGAGTGCAATGCTTACGGGCTAGGCAGAGGGGTTGAGCGTCCCGCGCGTCGCGGATACACATCGCCAAAATCAAAGAATGGAGGGTGCCAATGGCCGGACACTCAAAATGGGCAAACATCCAGCACCGCAAAGGGCGCCAGGACGCCGTGCGGGCGAAACTCTTCTCCAAGCTGAGCAAGGAGATCACGGTGGCCGCCAAGATGGGCGACCCCGATCCCGATAAGAACCCGCGGTTGCGGCTGGCGGTCAAGGAAGCCAAGTCGCAATCCATGCCCAAGGACAATATCGACCGTGCGATCAAGAAGTCGCAGGCCGGGGAGGGCGATGAATACGAAGAAATCCGCTACGAAGGCTATGGTCCCAACGGTGTTGCGGTCATCGTCGAGGCGATGACGGACAACCGGAACCGGACGGCATCGACCGTGCGCTCAACCTTCACCAAGAACGGCGGCAATCTGGGCGAAACGGGCAGTGTCGGGTTCATGTTCGACCGCAAGGGTGAGGTCACGTACCCTGCGGAGGTCGGCGATGCCGATACGGTTATGATGGCGGCCATCGAGGCGGGCGCAGAGGACGTTGAAAGCACCGAGGACGGGCATGTGATCTGGTGCGCGGACACTGACCTCAATGAAGTTGCGACGTCCCTTGAAGCGGAACTGGGCGAATCCGAGAGCACCAAGCTGGTGTGGCGGCCCACAACCACGACGGAGATGGACCTCGACAGCATGCAAAAGCTGATGAAGCTGATCGATGCGCTAGAGGATGACGACGACGTGCAGCGCGTCACCACCAATTTCGAGGCGACCGACGAGGTTATGGCAGAACTGTAATCGCAGACTTGGCGATAGCGGTTTCAAAACAACCTTGCTCACCTGTCGCTGCCGGAAATCATAGGCTTCAGCGCGTTAAGGGATAAAAGACGTAGCAGGCAATTCCGGATATGCCTAAAAATGCAAAAGCCGCCCCGGATGCGCGGGCGGCTTTTGGATGTGTCAGAGGACGGGCGCTTAACGGGTCTGATTACACTCGGTGCAAAACAACATGCGGAGGAAGTTCGACCAGCTTTGTGACGGCTCCGCAGGTTTGCGTATCGTGCTGCGATTGATGCGTTTGATCAGGTGCTTGAGATCTACCAATTTCTGGTGCGCGCCACTGCCGCCCGCTTCACTTTGAACCGACAGAATTTTCTTTTGTGTGTGCAGGGCGGACTCGATCAACTCGATGTCTTTTTCCGAGAGCCCCAATTTGTGCAAGTTATCCAACATTCGAAACGCATCCTTTTTACCATTCCCATCATATGGGGTGTAAAACGGTATACGCCAATCATCCCGGATAAGATTTCTGTGAATTAAATTTCTTTCGTAACAGTTGCGTGAGAATTTTTAACAAGGTGTTTCGCCGCCGCCGCTCGGATGCCGCGGCTGAGGGGCGCAAGAGCGTCTGACATCAGCCGGCTGGTTTGCCAAAAAAGGTCTACATCCAAGGGTTTATCCGGCAGCAAGGGGCAAAGCGTGCCATGATCGAGCTGCTGTTGCACGAGGGGGAGCGGGTTGAGCCCCCACCCCAGTCCGGCACGGGCCGCATCGATGAACGCGTGGGTGGAGGGCAGCTGATGCGCCGGCGGTGTCAGCTTTTCCCCGGTGATTTGCGTGATCCACCGATGTTGCAGTGCGTCCTTGGCGTTGAAGGTCAGCACTGGTGCGCGCGCCAATGTGGCGGCGTTCACGCCCTGCCCAAACCACGTTGACATAAACGCGGGGCTTGCGGTTGCGATGTATCGCAATGCGCCCAAGGGATGACAATTGCACCCGGACACCGCCTGTGCCGCACCCGTCACCGCCGCGCTGACCGCCCCCCGCAACAGCCAGTCGGTTGACGTGTCCTGATCATCAATCACCAGGTCAAAGAGCATGTCGCCAGCGCCCATCAGGCCCGGCACGAACCATGTTGCAAGGCTGTCGGCATTCACCGCAAGGCGCACACGCGGCGCGGCCTTGGCCGATCCGGGCGCGATGTCGGCCAGGACATGGGACTCCAGCAACGCGATATCCTCCGCATGCCGGGCAAGCTTGGTTCCGGCGGCGGTCGGGGTGCAGGGCTGGCCACGGTTGACAAGTGCGGTACCCATTCGTTCTTCCAGCGCCTTGATGCGTTGCGAAATGGCAGAGGGCGTCACGTTCAGGTGTGCCGCCGCCGCATCAAAGCTGCCGTGACGCACGATTGCCGACAAAGCGGCCAGTTGACTGGGGTCAATCGACATTAGCTATGCTTAATCATCCTCAGTTTATTTAATTTGAGTAATCATCTGACCCTCTCTAGTCAATGCGTCACCCTTCGCGGAGATACGGCGTGCTTGATACCTTTCTTCCCGGCTACTTTCTGAGCCTCTCGCTGATCGTGGCCATTGGCGCGCAAAACGCCTTTGTGCTGCGGCAGGGGCTGCGGCGTGAGCATGTCTTCTGGGTCTGCCTGACCTGCGGGGTCTCAGACGCTATCCTGATTGCGGCGGGTGTTGCGGGTTTCGGCACATTGGCCGAGCGCGTCCCGTGGTTCGAGACCGCGATGCGCTACGGCGGGGCCCTATTCTTGCTGTGGTACGGATGGCGCAATGCGCGCTCTGCCTGGGCGGGCGGGCATGCCCTGCAGGCGGATGCAGGCGCGCGCAGACCGTTGATGCCCACCTTGTTGACCTTGCTGGCGCTCACCTGGTTCAACCCGCATGTCTATCTGGACACGGTTGTCCTGATCGGGTCGATCTCCGCGCAATATGACAATCGGCTGGTCTTCGGTACAGGCGCGGTTCTGGCCAGCATCAGCTTTTTCTTTGCCTTGGGATATGGTGCGCGGGTCCTCGCCCCCCTTTTCGCGCGGCCTTCCAGCTGGCGCGTGTTGGACGGGTTGATCGCCTGCACCATGTGGGCCATCGCGGCGGGATTATTGTGGGCATAACCCCTTGCGGTTTGGGGTAAAACGCGGTGTCTATGGCGCATGGTCACCCGCACTCCCCATCGTCCGGTTGTTGGCATCTTCTGGATGTTGGTGACGGGCCTGTGTTTTGTCGCGGTCACCGCCCTCGTCAAATATATGGGGCCACGGTTGCCCCCGGTGGAGATGGCCTTTCTGCGCTATCTGCTGGGGCTTGTGTTTCTGATCCCGGCGATTGGCGCGCTGCGCGACGCCCGGCTGACAAAGCGCCAGTGGGGGCTTTTTGGGGTGCGCGGGCTGGTGCACGGCTGCGGTGTCATGTTGTGGTTTTACGCGATGGTGCGCATTCCCATCGCCGATGTTACGGCGATGAACTACCTCGCGCCGGTCTATGTGACCATCGGGGCGGCGCTGTTTCTGGGCGAAAAGCTGGCGTTCCGGCGCATTTTGGCGGTGATCGCTGCTCTGATCGGCGCGCTGATCATCCTGCGCCCGGGGTTTCGCGAGGTCAGCAGCGGCCATCTGGCGATGCTCTTTGCGGCCATCGTCTTTGGCGGATCCTACCTGACGGCAAAGGTGATGGCGGATGAGGTCAAACCCTCGGTCGTTGTCGCCATGCTGTCGATTTTTGTGACCCTCGTCCTGGCACCCTTCGCGATCATGCAGTGGGTGACGCCCACGCCGGGTGATCTGGTTTTACTGTTCTGTGTGGCCTGCTTTGCCGTCGCTGGACACTACACGATGACGCTTGCCTTTGCGGCGGCCCCGCTGACGGTGACCCAGCCCGTGACCTTCACCCAACTCGTCTGGGCGGTGCTGCTGGGCTATCTGATCTTTGATGAAGCCGTCGACATCTGGGTGGTTCTGGGCGGCATTGTGATCCTGAGTTCGGTTGTCTTCATCACCTGGCGCGAGGCTGCGCTGAAACGCGGCGAAACCACCCCAACCGTGCACGCCACCAAGGTGTGAGTGCAGCGCCGGGTTTTTTATTGATTGACTGATCAATAAAAAACCCGATATCTGGCCTGCGATGCAGCCAGAGGAGAGTCGCGTGCCAAAAGTTGGAATGGAACCGATCCGCCGATCGGCCTTGGTCGAGGCGACGATTGCAGAGCTTGCCTCCAAGGGATCCATGGATATCACCGTGGGTCAGATCGCCAAACGCGCGGGCATGTCGACCGCCCTGGCGCATCACTATTTCGGCGGCAAGGACCAGATTTTCCTCGCCGCCATGCGCCAGATCCTGCGGGACTTCGGGGCGGAGGTCCGGCGCGGGCTGGCCAATGCGGCCACCCCCAAGGACCGTGCGGTGGCTTTGATCGAGGCGAGCTTTTCACCGACCTGCTTTGCGCCCGATACGGTCAGCGCCTGGATGACACTTTATGCGCAGGCCCAGACCAACCGCGAGATGCTGCGCCTGTTGCAGCTCTACCAGCGGCGTCTCGCCTCCAACCTCACCCACGCGTTGCGCCCGCTGATGGGTCAGCCGGAAACGGCTGCCGAAACCCTGGCGGCGCTGATCGATGGGCTCTATCTGCGCGCGGCGCTGTCGCGGTCGCAAAGCCCGGATGCGGCGCGTCGCACCGCGCTCGACACGTTGAATATTCTGTTGGAGACCCGCTCATGAGCCGCCCGAACATTCTCATCCTGATGGTGGATCAGCTGAACGGGACGCTCTTTCCCGATGGGCCGGCGGAGTGGTTGCACGCGCCCAATCTAAAGAAACTGGCGGCGCGTTCGACGCGGTTCCGCAATGCCTACACCGCCTCGCCGCTCTGCGCGCCGGGGCGGGCGGCTTTCATGTCCGGGCAACTGCCCTCGGCCACCGGCGTTTACGACAACGCCGCGGAATTCCCATCGTCGGTGCCCACCTACGCCCACCACCTGCGCCGCGCTGGCTATCAGACCTGTCTCTCCGGCAAGATGCATTTTGTTGGCCCCGACCAGTTGCACGGTTTTGAGGAGCGCCTGACAACCGATATCTACCCCGCCGATTTCGGCTGGACGCCGGATTATCGCAAACCGGGTGAGCGCATCGACTGGTGGTATCACAACATGGGGTCCGTGACGGGCGCCGGTGTGGCCGAGATTTCCAATCAGATGGAATACGACGATGAGGTCGCGTTCAACGCCTCGCGCAAGCTTTATGATCTGTCGCGGGGCGCGGATGATCGCCCGTGGTGCCTGACGGTCAGCTTTACCCATCCGCATGATCCTTACGTGGCGCGCAAGAAATACTGGGACCTCTATGAAGATTGCGACCACCTGCTGCCCGAGGTGCCCGCCTTCGACTACGACGACCAGGACCCGCACAGCAAGCGCATTTTCGACGCAAATGACTGGCGCAGTTTTGACATCAGCGAAGAGGATATTCGCCGGTCCCGCCAGGCCTATTTCGCCAACATCAGCTATCTCGATGACAAGATCGGTGAGATCCTGCAGACCCTCGAAGACACCCGGCAGGAGGCCATCATCCTCTTTGTCTCTGACCATGGTGACATGCTGGGTGAGCGCGGGCTCTGGTTCAAAATGTCCTTTTTTGAAGGCTCTGCGCGCGTGCCTTTGATGATCGCAGCACCGCAAATGACACCCGGGCTGCAAACCACGCCCGTCTCCAACATCGACGTCTGCCCGACGCTTTGTGACCTCGCTGGCGTCTCCATGGCGGAGGTGATGGACTGGACAACGGGCGTCTCACTGGTGCCCATAGGGCAGGGGGTGGCGCGCACCGAACCGGTTGCGATGGAATATGCCGCTGAGGCTTCCTACGCGCCGATGGTGTCCCTGCGTTATGGCAAGTGGAAGTACAACCGCTGTGTGCTGGACCCCGACCAGCTCTTTGATCTGGATGCCGATCCGCATGAATTGACCAATCTTGCCGAGGTGCTGGCCCATCAGGGAACCCTGGCACAGCTCAAGGCCAAGTCCGAGGCGCGCTGGGATCTCGAAAGCTTTGACGCAGATGTGCGCAAGAGCCAGGCGCGGCGCTGGGTTGTCTATGATGCGCTGCGGCAGGGTGGCTATTACCCCTGGGATTATCAGCCTCTGCGCGATGCGTCCGAGCAATATATGCGCAACCACATGGACCTGAACGTTCTGGAAGAGACCAAGCGTTTCCCCCGTGGGGACTGACCCCCTTCATCCTCTTCATATTTGTCGCCGGAGGCCCACATGACCTATCCCACCCAACCCACCGCCAGCCATTTCATCAACGGGCAATATGTCGAAGACACGGGCGGCACCCCGATCGATGTGATCTACCCGGCAACGGGCGAGAAAATCGCGACCGTGCATGCGGCGACGCCTGCGTTGATTGAGCGCGCCATCGAAAGTGCGCAGGCCGCGCAGGCCGCTTGGGCCGCGATGACCGGCACGGAACGGGGTCGTATTCTGCGGCGCGCGGCGGATATGATGCGCGCGCGCAACCATGATCTTTCGGTGCTGGAAACCTATGACACGGGCAAGCCCTATCAGGAAACCAGTGTGGCCGATGCCACCAGCGGGGCCGACGCGCTTGAATATTTCGGCGGCATGGCGGCGACCCTGACGGGGGAGCACATTCAACTGGGCGAAGATTGGGTCTACACCCGCCGCGAACCCCTGGGCCTTTGTGTGGGCATCGGCGCGTGGAACTATCCAACACAGATCGCGTGTTGGAAGGGTGCGCCGGCGCTGGCCTGCGGCAACACGATGATCTTCAAACCGTCCGAGACGACGCCGCTCTGCGCGCTGAAAGTTGCAGAGATCCTGCATGAAGCCGGACTGCCCGCAGGCGTTTATAATGTGTTGCAGGGGCTAGGTGAGGTTGGCAGCGCGCTGGTCACAGATCCGCGGGTGGACAAGGTGTCTCTGACGGGCTCAGTGCCCACGGGCCGCAAGGTCTACGCGGCAGCGGCGCAAGGCATCAAACATGTGACGATGGAGTTGGGGGGCAAATCCCCGATGATCGTTTTCGAAGATGCGGACATCGAAAATGCGGTCAGTGGCGCGATCCTGGGGAACTTCTATTCCTCCGGTCAGGTCTGCTCGAACGGAACGCGCGTTTTTGTGCATGCAGACATCAAGGAGGCGTTCCTGGAGCGCTTGAGCGCCCGGCTGGATAAGGCCGTGATCGGCGATCCGATGCAGCCCGAGACCAGCTTTGGCCCGATGGTGTCGGAGCGGCAGATGAACATCGTGTTGGACTACATCGAAAAGGGGAAATCCGAAGGCGCGCGGTTGGTTTATGGCGGTGAACGCCTGGACCGCGAGGGTTTCTATCTGCAGCCCACGGTTTTTGCGGATGTGCAGGATGAGATGATCATCGCCCGCGAGGAAATCTTTGGTCCGGTGATGGCGGTGCTCGACTTCACAGATGAGGCGGAGGTGATGGCCCGTGCAAATGATACGGAGTTTGGTCTAGCGGCCGGTGTTTTCACCCGGGATCTGGCACGGGCGCACCGCGTGGCCGCGGGATTTGAGGCGGGCACCTGTTACATCAACACCTACAATGACGCACCGGTGGAGGCCCCCTTTGGGGGATCGAAAGCCTCAGGCGTCGGGCGGGAAAACTCCAAGGCCGCAATTGCATACTATAGCCAGTTGAAATCGGTTTACGTGCGCATGGGCGATCTGGAAGCCCCCTTCTGAACAGATGTGATCCAAAGGAGCGCTGACGCGCACGCCATGATTTACGCGCGTGCCGCGCGGCGCATTCCAGACAAGTGAGACGAGTTATGCAAGCAGATTTTGTAATTGTGGGCGCGGGAAGCGCGGGCTGCGCGATGGCGTACCGGCTGGCCGAGGCCGGATCCTCCGTGATCGTCATTGAGCACGGTGGTACCGATGTGGGGCCATTCATCCAGATGCCAGCGGCGCTGTCCTATCCGATGAACATGAAGCGGTATGACTGGGGGTTTTCATCGGAGCCTGAACCGCATTTGAACAACCGCCGTCTTGCCTGTCCACGCGGCAAGGTGATCGGGGGATCCTCCAGCATCAACGGCATGGTCTATGTGCGTGGCCATGCGATGGATTTTGACCATTGGGCGGAGCAGGGCGCAGACGGCTGGGCCTATGCGGATGTGCTGCCCTATTACAAGCGCCTGGAGAGCTGGCATGATGGTGGCCATGGTGGTGATCCTGCGTGGCGCGGGACGGATGGCCCGCTGCATGTTAGCCGGGGCCCGCGCAAGAACCCGCTTTACCAGGCTTTCGTGAATGCCGGGCGTCAGGCTGGGTATGAGGCGACCGACGACTACAATGGCGAGAAGCAAGAAGGTTTCGGACCGATGGAGCAGACGGTCTGGGAGGGTCGGCGGTGGTCCGCGGCCAACGCTTACTTGCGTCCGGCACTGAAACGCGAAAATTGTGAACTAATCAACGGGTTGGCGCAGCGTATCGTGATTGAAGAGGGCCGCGCCACTGGCGTGGAAATCCGCCGGGGCGGTCGTGTGGAGATTGTCACGGCGCGCCGCGAAGTGGTTCTGGCAGCCTCTTCCATCAACTCGCCCAAACTGCTGATGTTGTCAGGCATCGGACCCGCAGCGCATCTGGCGGAACATGGGATCGAGATTGCCGCAAATCGCCCAGGCGTCGGGCAGAACCTGCAGGACCATCTGGAGCTTTACCTGCAGATGGCGGCCAGCCAGCCGATCACGCTTTACAAGCACTGGAACCTGATCTCTAAGGCGATGATCGGGGCGCAATGGCTCTTTACCAAAACCGGTATGGGGGCGTCGAACCAGTTTGAAAGCACCGCTTTCATTCGCTCACAGCCGGGTGTGCCCTATCCGGACATTCAATACCATTTCCTGCCCATTGCGGTGCGCTATGACGGCAAGGTGGCGGCGGAAGGTCACGGGTTTCAGGCGCATGTGGGGCCGATGCGTTCGCCCTCTCGGGGGGCCGTTTCGCTGGCATCGAATGATCCCGCCGCGGCGCCGAAAATCTTCTTCAACTACATGTCCACGGAGGAAGATTGGGTCGATTTCAGGCGCTGCATCCGTCTGACCCGCGAGATTTTCGCGCAGGATGCTTTCAAGCCCTTTGTCAAAAGTGAGATCCAACCGGGCCAAGCGGTGCAGACGGATGATGAGCTCGACGCCTTCATCAAAGAACATGCGGAGAGCGCCTATCACCCCTGTGGCACCTGCCGCATGGGCCGCGCGGATGATCCCAATGCCGTGGTCGATCCGGAGGCGCGGGTGATTGGTGTTGACGGGTTACGCGTCGCCGACAGCAGTATTTTCCCGCGCATCACCAATGGTAACCTGAACGCGCCGTCGATCATGGTTGGCGAAAAGGTTTCTGATCATTTGCTGGGCCGCGATCCGTTGGCGCGCTCCAATGACGTGCCCTGGGTGCATCCGGCCTGGGCGACCTCGCAACGTTAACCTCTTGGTAACCTTGGTTAACAATTTCGCTTGTGTGGTCCGATGGATCAGGCCATATCGCGGGCATGCGAGTATTCATGTTTTGTTTATGGGCGGCAGCGCTTGCCCTGCCCAATGTTTCGTTTGCAGCGCCCGGCTTGTCCGGAACGGTGCGTGTGATTGACGGTGATACCCTTGATGTGGGTGGGGCGCGTGTCAGGCTCTTTGGTATCGACGCGCCAGAGGCGGATCAGATGTGTACCACGGAGCAGGGACAGTCCTGGGCCTGTGGCGCCTGGGTGAGCGATCAGGTCATCACACTTTTTGCTGGCAGACAGGCGCACTGCGTCCCAGTGGACACGGACCGCTATGGCCGCATCGTTGCGCAGTGCGAGGTCCGGGGGCGGGATATGGGCGAGGCCATTGTGAGCGCTGGTCTGGCTTTCGCCTATCGCAAGTATTCGGACCGCTATGTCTTTGCCGAAAAAGGAGCTGCTGTGCGCGATGTCGGCCTACACGCGAGCCGCGTGCAAAACCCGTCGCAGTTTCGCCAGACCCGTGCGGTGGGGCGGATCCCACCTGATCGCAATTGCAAGATCAAAGGCAACATTTCCAGCAAGGGCACGCGCATTTTTCATGTGCCCGGTCAGCTGTATTATGAGCGCACGGGGATACGCCCCGAAACAGGCGAACGCTGGTTTTGCACGATATCAGACGCGCAATCCGCGGGTTGGCGCGCGGCCAAGCGTTAGTCCACCTGATAGGGCAGGAGGTCACGCAGGTTCGGGTCGACACGCAGTTTGCGCTCCAAAGGCGGGACCGCCCGTTGATGGCAATTGGCGCGCTCGCAAATGCGACATGAAATGCCAATCGGCTCAAAGGCCCCATCGCGGCCCAGGTCCATGCCATCGGCGTAAACCAGATCGCGCGCATGCCGCACTTCGCACCCCAGTGCAATCGCGTAGCGCCGCACCGGGGCCCCGAAACGGCCAGCGGGTTTTGAGACGTCACGCGCCAGATTGATGTAGCGTACCCCATCGGGTGTTTCCGCCAGCTGGCGCAAAAACCGGCCGGGCAGCTCAAAGGCGCGGTGCACATTCCACAAAGGGCATGCGCCCCCGAAACGGGCAAATTGCAGGCGGGTGGCAGAATGGCGTTTGGTGATGGTTCCGGCCTGATCGACGCGCACAAAGAAAAACGGGATGCCCTTTGCGCCGGGGCGTTGCAGGGTCGAGAGCCGGTGCGCAACCTGTTCGATTGACGCGCCGAAGTGTCCGGCCAGGGCTTCTACGTCATGTCGGCAGGCGCGGGCCTCTTGTTGAAAGGCGCCATAGGGCATGAGGGCGGCCCCGGCGAAGTAATTGGCCAGGCCAATCTTTGCGATGGCGCGTGCTTCTGCGGTGTGGAACCGCGCCAGATCAAGCGTTGCCTCCAACAGGGCCTCCTGCTTGACCAGTGCGACTTGCAATAGCAATTGAAAGGTCTGGCTTTCCGGCGGCGCGCGGCGCGACAGGGTGAGGGTCTTCGTGTCTGGATCCAGCCTTCGCAATTTGTCGGTATCCGCAAAATCCACCGTCACTCCGCTGTTGCCCAAAGCGGAAACTGCGGCGACACGGATGTTGCGGTGGCCGCCTTCCTTATTGGCAAAGTGTTCCGCCGCACGATCCACCGCGTCGATGTAGTTGTCGCAGTAGTGAAAGAAGTCGCGCACTTCCTCCCAGGGGCTGGGGGTTGCGCGCGCGTCTTCTCGGCCAAGCGCCTCGTCCAGGGACGCAAGACGTTCCTGCATTTGCCGGTAGCTGCGGTGCAGTTCCAGAAAGGCATGGGCAAAGGCCGGTGCGTTTGAGGCCGCCAATCGCAAATCGGCGATGGGGGGCAGCGCGTCGGCAAAGAGCGGATCGGCCATGGCCTCGCGCATATCGCTGACCAGACGCTCACTGTCACCCGCGCTCAATTCAGTCACGTCGAGCCCGAATTCCTGCGCCAGCGCCAGCACAACCGTTGTCGAAACCGGGCGGTTGTTGTTTTCCATCTGGTTGAGATAAGGCAGGGACACGCCAAGCTTGGCCGCGAAATCCTTTTGCGTATGACCCAACCGGGTACGTAATTCGCGCAGTTTCGCCCCGGCATAGAGTTTTTGTGTGGCCATCCCCCGCGCCCTTTCCAGGTTGCTTTGCAACTTTGCAGATTCGCAAACGCTATCTTTGCAAACCCGCTGGGGCAAGGTGCCGGGTCTTGGTTAACGCGGTCCTAACGTCCCTGTCAGATGGTGGGGTTTTGCAAGGCAATCCGACGTTCGCGCCGGTAGACCATCAAAATCGAGACCACGGCGGCAGTGGAGGTCGCCAGCATGATATAAAGCAGCGGAAAGGCGCCCGTCGCTTCGCTGAGCGAGGCGCCTGCCAGCACGCTGAGCGCGGCGCCACCGCCAATCATGATCGCGCCCCCAAGTCCCGATGCAGAGCCCGCCAGATGCGGGCGCACCGAGAGCATGCCAGCCGTTGCATTCGGGATCACAAGGCCATTGCCCAACCCGACGAATGTCATCAGGCCAAAGAAACTGAACGCGGATCCGTGTCCCGCGACAAAAATCAGCAGCGACAGCAGCACACCGCTGGCGTTGATCAGGCTGCCAATGAGCACCAGCTTGTTGATGCCGACGCGTTGCGCCAGCATGCCGGTGGCCATGTTGCCAAAGAAATAGCCCAGTGCCGGTGCGCCGAAGTAGATGCCGACCCAGAAGGGGGACATGCCGAAGACAACGGATCCGACGAAGGGGCCCCCGCCGAGATAGGCAAAAAACGCGCCAGAACAGAACCCGGCCGCCAGCGAGTAGCCCCAAAACCGGGGCGAAACGAGGAGGGCCGGATATTCAGCGAATTGCTGCGGCAGCGTCTTGCCGCTCTTGCGCGCGGTTTCACCCTGGTCGGCCCAGGCCAGCCAGAGGGTCATTGCGCCGAGCACGAAAAGCGCCCAGAAATTCGCGTGCCAGCCAAAAAGCTCATCCAGCACCCCCCCCAGCATCGGGCTGATCATCGGGACGACTGCCATGCCCATGGTGACATATCCGATCATCGAAGCCGCCTGATCCTGATCGAACATATCGCGGACTGCGGCGCGGCTCAGCACCATGGCGCTGGCCACGACCGCCTGACAGACCCGGAACGCCAGGAAAATCTCTGCTGTGGGTGCAAAGATGCAGCCCACTGTCGCGACCAAAAAGATGACCAATCCCCATAGAACAATTGGACGTCGTCCGTATTTGTCCGAAATTGGTCCAATCAGGATTTGCAGCCCCGCGCTGACCCCGAGATAGAGGCCAACAGAGAGCTGCATCAATCCGTAGTCGGCCTGGAAATACTCGGTCATATTGGGCAGACTGGGCAAGAACATGTTCATGACCATCGCCGACATGCCAGCAAGCAGGATCAGCGTCACGATATGTGGGGGTGTCGTGCGATCCAGAAATCGAATGACCGGAGGGTTTTGCATCCCCGAGAAGTAAGTGCTTGCCGCCTTGTTGTCCACGCATAGCCGGTATGCGCTGACTGCAATTTTGCAGTTTTGCAATTTGCGACTGCTTTACTGAAAAGAGTTTGCAAATTTGCGAGATTCCCCTTCGATCCGACGCAACATAACGATATGGTCGCGCAAAATTACCAATGGGGTCACCATGAAAGATATTCTGCAGCAGCTGGAAGAACGCCGTGAAACCGCCCGCATGGGCGGCGGTCAGAAACGGATCGATGCCCAACATGGTCGTGGCAAGCTCACTGCCCGGGAACGCGTGACCCTGCTGTTGGACGAAGGCAGCTTCGAAGAATTCGATATGTTCGTGACCCACCGCTGCACCGACTTTGACATGGAACAGCAAAAACCTGCGGGTGATGGGGTTGTCGCTGGATGGGGCACGATCAACGGGCGTCTGGTCTATGTGTTCAGCCAGGATTTCACCGTGCTGGGCGGATCGGTCTCTGAAACCCACGCTCGCAAGATCTGCAAGATCATGGATATGGCGGTGCAAAACGGTGCACCGGTGATCGGGATCAACGATTCAGGCGGTGCCCGCATTCAGGAAGGCGTGGATTCACTTGCTGGATATGGCGAGGTGTTCCAGCGCAACATCACGGCCTCCGGCGTGGTGCCGCAGATCAGCGTGATCATGGGCCCCTGTGCCGGTGGCGCTGTTTACTCCCCGGCAATGACCGATTTCATCTTCATGGTGAAAGACAGCTCTTACATGTTCGTGACCGGCCCGGATGTGGTCAAAACCGTGACCAACGAACAGGTCAGCGCGGAGGAGTTGGGCGGGGCAACAACGCATACCCGTAAAAGCTCCGTGGCAGATGCCGCCTTCGAAAATGATGTCGAAGCGCTGGCCGAAGTGCGCCGCCTGGTGGATTTCCTGCCCGCGAACAATCGTGAAAGGCCGCCCGTGCGCCCGTTCTTTGACGACCCGAACCGGGTGGAATCCTCCCTGGATACCTTGGTGCCGGAAAACCCGAACACGCCTTACGACATGAAGGAGTTGATCCTCAAGCTGGCGGATGAGGGCGATTTCTACGAAATTCAGGAAGATTTTGCCAAGAACATCATCACCGGCTTCATCCGCCTTGAGGGGCGCACGGTGGGTGTGGTGGCCAACCAGCCGATGGTATTGGCCGGGTGTCTGGATATTGACAGCTCGCGCAAGGCGGCGCGGTTTGTGCGCTTTTGCGACGCTTTTGAGATCCCACTGCTGACGCTGATCGACGTGCCGGGGTTCCTGCCCGGTACCAGCCAGGAATATGGCGGTGTCATCAAGCACGGGGCGAAACTGCTCTTTGCCTATGGTGAGGCGACTGTGCCGATGGTCACGGTGATCACGCGCAAGGCCTATGGTGGTGCCTATGTGGTGATGTCGTCCAAGCATCTGCGCGCTGATTTCAACTATGCCTGGCCCACGGCCGAGGTGGCGGTGATGGGGGCCAAGGGCGCCACGGAAATCATCCACCGTGCCGATCTAGGCGATGCCGACAAGATCGCCAAACACACCGCGGATTACGAAGACCGCTTCGCCAATCCCTTTGTGGCGGCGGAACGTGGGTTCGTGGACGAGGTGATCATGCCGCGCACCACCCGCAAACGGATCGCCCGTGCTTTTGCCTCCCTGCGCAACAAGCAGGCGCAGATGCCGTGGAAAAAGCACAACAACATCCCGCTTTAGGCGACGCCGGTAATGCCCGTTTTTCATAACATTGACGATGCCCCGACACATGTTGCGCCCTTTTCGCATGCGGTGGAGGCGGGCGGTTGGGTGATGCTGACCGGGCAGATGCCCACGGTGCCGGGGGCGCCGGACGCGCCGTTGATTGATGGGATCGAGGCGCAGACGCGGCAAGTAATGGAAAACCTGAAAACGGTGCTCGCAGGCGTGGCACTTGATCTGAGCGATGTGGTGCAATGTCGGTGCTATCTGACCGAATTCGAGCGGGACTATGATATTTTCAACAGCGCCTACAAAAGCTACTTCCCGGCGGATCGCCTGCCAGCCCGCACGACCATTGGCGTGACGGCATTGGCGGTAGGGGCGTTGGTCGAGATCGATTGCCTGGCCCGACGAAGGGGTGCGGAATGACCCGGCTCTGGAAAAATCAGGCATTCACAATTGCCCATGCGGATGAGGGTAAGTTCGAAGGCGCAGGGCTGCGGGCTTTCTTTGAATATCGCGATCTGGGGATAAACGCGGCGACCAAAGGCGCCTATGGGGCGCATGTCATCCGCGCCGTGCCGGGCATGGAAAGCCCTGCTGTCTGGCACAGCCACGATCTGGATTTTCAGATGGTCTATGTCACCCGCGGCTGGGTGGTCTATGAGTATGAAGGCACGGGCGAGCACATTCTGCGTGCGGGATCCTGTGTGCTGCAGCCCCCCGGGATCAAGCATCGTGAAGTGCGCCATTCCGACGATCTGGAATTGCTGGAGGTAATCTCGCCCGCCGGTTTTGACACCCATGACGAGGCCGCGCCATGAGCCTGCTGGCCACCATCGCGTTTGCCACGCATATGGTGGCATTGCCCGTGCTGGAGGTGCCGTCCGGCCAACCAATCGAGCTTTATGAGGTATTGATCGACGAGGTCGGCGCTGAAACATGGCTGCGGTTTCGTTTTCTGGCACCGGAGATTGCGCGTGACACCGGTACCGTCGATTTTGCGCAGGCTGAACCAGATCTGGAGCATTTGTGCGTGCAGGTGGCTTTGCCCTACCTGGCGGAATTCAATCTCAGCCCGGAGATTGTGGCGGTGACCTTGCTGGACCGGCCTGTTGAATTCGGGGTCACCAATCCTGATGCCACGCAATTCATCGATCTTTTCCGGGTCACCTCCGGCGCTTGTGTCTGGGAGGGGTTTTAATGCCGGCTCATCACTTTTTGCGGCCAAGCGACTGGCGTACACGCCCTGCGGCATTGGCGTCACAGAACGGCGGATTGGCGCCGCGCGCGTTTCCATTCGCAGCGCGGGCGCCTATGCTCCGCGCGGGATCGCCGCTCGGCGGGCTCACACAAAAAACAGAGATCCGTTCAGGCCAGATGCTTCTGGCGGGCGGAAATTGTGACAGGAGATACAGATGTCAAAGAGCATCAAATTGCTGGCGACACTGGGCTTTGTTGCCCTGGTGGCCGCTTGTGCAAACGAGCAGCAAGAAGAATTCGTTGTGGTCGATCCCGAGCCGATCTCGACCGAGCCGACCTATACCGGCAAATACAACTAAACCTGTTACAGGGCGGGCTTTCGGGCCTGCCCTGACAGATGGCCGCCCGCTGCAAAGGGGGCTATCATGTTGAAACACCGCGGTTTCCCGGGCCGCTTGCCGGGCACAGACTACCATTTCACCCTGCGCAGATTTAACCCACGTGGCGTGACGCCGCTGACGGAGCGTGCCCGTTTCAAGGATCGCAAACCTGCGGATCGCCGGGCGGATGCCGCCTTTTTCAAAGCCCTATGGGAGCATTTTGGCGCCGAACCCTTTGAACGCGGCAATCTGGACGCTGGCCGTTTGTCCTGGTTGTTCGGGCGGGAGGTGGTACCTGCGACCGATCCTTTTGATCCTGCTGATTATGAAGCCATTTTGAGGATCGACGAACGTGTCGCGCGGCAGTCCTTTCCTGAGGCATTTGAACTATGATCGGCGCTTTTTTGCTTGTGACAACGCCAAACCGGCGGCAGATGGCTCATTCACACCGATGCGGGTTTAAAAGGGTAGATAGTTCAACCCCTGCGAGTAATGGTGCTCGGGTAGGCACTCGCGAATATCCCCGCAGTGTGTCTGCATACACTATTCGTACCCCTTCCCCTGGCGGGCAGTACGGCGGTTATACGCCTAAACTGCCCGCCTTTTTCTTGGGCTGGTGGGGGCCTTCGGAACAAACCGGATCAACCCACGTTCTTCAGGTGTCAGCGGTGAACCTGAAAGGACGTAGATCATGCCTGTCAAAAAGTTACTTCTTACACTGGGAGCCTGTGCAAGCCTTGCTGCATGCGGCGCGACATTGGGTCAGCAAGCGGTCGGCGGAGCAGCCGTCGGCGCGGGCGCATCTGTGCTTACCGGCGGCAGCGTGCTCAGCGGCGCGGCCCTCGGTGCAGGGGCAAACGTGCTTGCCTGCCAAACTGACCTCGCGGATTGCTAACCGCGCCCAAAGCACATGGGCGCCTTGTGCCCAGACGGTGCATCCTCCCGGATATATCTACAAACCTCCCGCACAGCGATGGCTGTTGCGGGGGTTTTGTTTTGGAACCCAATCAGATTCCCTGAAAGTCAAAAGGACATCCCATGTTTAACAAGATCCTGGTCGCCAACCGGGGCGAAATCGCCTGCCGTGTCATCAAGACTGCCCGGAAGATGGGAATTAAAACCGTTGCGATCTATTCGGACGCCGACAAACAGGCGCTGCATGTGCAAATGGCAGATGAGGCCGTACACATCGGGCCACCACCAGCCAACCAGTCCTACATCGTGATTGATAACGTCATGGCGGCGATCAAGTCCTCAGGGGCCGAGGCTGTCCATCCCGGATATGGCTTTCTGTCTGAGAACGCGAAATTTGCAGAGGCGCTTGCGCAGGCTGGTGTTGCCTTTGTCGGCCCGCCCAAGGGTGCGATCGAAAAGATGGGGGACAAGATCACCTCCAAGAAAATCGCGCAGGAGGCGGGTGTCAGCACGGTGCCGGGATATATGGGGCTGATCGAGGACGCGGATGAAGCCGTGAAGATTTCCAATGAAATCGGATATCCGGTGATGCTCAAGGCCTCCGCTGGCGGTGGCGGCAAGGGCATGCGGATTGCCTGGAACGATGAGGAAGCGCGCGAAGGTTTCCAGTCCTCCAAGAACGAGGCGGCGAATTCCTTTGGCGATGATCGTATTTTCATTGAGAAATTCGTCACTCAGCCGCGGCACATTGAAATCCAGGTGCTGTGTGATGCGCATGGCAATGGAATCTATCTGGGGGAACGTGAGTGTTCGATCCAGCGCCGGAACCAGAAGGTGGTCGAAGAAGCGCCGAGCCCGTTTCTGGATGAGGCGACTCGCAAGGCAATGGGTGAACAGGCGGTCGCGCTGGCACAGGCCGTGGGCTACACCTCTGCCGGTACGGTCGAATTCATCGTCGATGGCGAAAAGAATTTCTATTTCCTCGAAATGAACACGCGGCTGCAGGTGGAGCATCCGGTGACCGAACTGATCACCGGCGTTGATCTCGTGGAACAGATGATCCGCGTTGCCAATGGCGAGGCGCTGACCCTCGAACAGGCGGATGTGAAACTGAACGGCTGGGCGATTGAAAACCGGCTCTATGCCGAAGACCCATACCGTGGGTTCCTGCCTTCCATTGGCCGCCTGACCCGGTACCGCCCCCCCGCCGAGGTCGCCGAGGCCAGCCATGTGGTGCGCAACGACACCGGCGTTTACGAGGGCGGCGAGATCAGCATGTATTACGACCCGATGATCGCCAAGCTCTGCACCTGGGCGCCGACGCGGGGCGAAGCGATCGAACGGATGCGGGTGGCGCTGGACAGCTTCGAGGTGGAGGGGATCGGGCACAACCTGCCATTCCTCTCGGCGGTCATGGATCACCCCAAATTTGTTTCGGGCGACATGACAACGGCCTTCATCGCCGAGGAATACCCCGACGGGTTCGAGGGCGTGACCCTGGTGGAAGGTGAGCTGCACCGGATTGCGGCGGCCTGTGCGGCAATGCACCGGGTTGCTGAAATTCGCCGCGCGCGGGTGTCGGGCCGCATGGACAACCACGAACGCAAAGTTGGCAGCGATTGGAATGTACGCCTGCAGGGGCAATCCTATGACGTCTGCATCGATGCGGATCAGGAGGGCTCGACCGTGCGGTTCGAGGATGGCCCGGAATTGCGCGTCAGCGGCGCCTGGACACCGGGCGACCAATTAGCAGAGATGACGGTGGCCGATGCGCCATTGGTTTTGAAAGTGGGAAAGGTCAGCGGCGGGTTTCGCATCAGAACGCGCGGGGCCGACCTGAAAGTGCATGTGCGCACGCCGCTTCAGGCGGAACTGGCGCGCAAAATGCCCGAAAAACTGCCCCCCGATACCTCGAAAATGCTGCTCTGCCCAATGCCTGGCCTGGTTGTGAAACTGGACGTGGCCGTGGGCGACGAGGTGCAGGACGGGCAGGCGCTCTGCACAATCGAGGCGATGAAGATGGAGAACATCCTGCGCGCCGAGCGCAAGGGCGTTGTGTCCAAGATCAACGCTGCCGCGGGCGATAGCCTGGCCGTGGACGATGTCATCATGGAGTTCGAATGATCCGATGATCAGGCGTGAATGCGATACCCCAGGGCAGGATCAGCGCGTGATGGCGCGTTCTTTCTGTTCGCGGATTTCGCGTTGGCGCATTGGCATCTTGTCAATGCTGCGGGTGATCTCGCGCACGTCCCAGGGGAAAGGTTTGCGCAGTTTGACCTCACCGTCCTTGCCAAGAATGACAAGCATGAATTCGCGTGGGCGCAATCTGCGCCGCAAATCGGATTGCGCGTCAGGGTCGGTATCGGTGATCACAACCACGTCGCGTTCCAGCAATTCGCCGGGACGCTCCTCCAGCAATCGCATCTGTTCGATGAAGGCAGGGTTGTTTTCACTGTCGGAAAAAACAACGATGGGGCGATTTTTCCACTTAAATTGGTTCAAATCCACCTCTTCCATCGTCGTAAACAGTGTTTTCGGGGGCTCTGCCTCGGCTGTCTGCGCTGCCGTACCGGTCGCAAAAAAGCACGCTAAAACAAGGGGTAATATCGGTTTCATCGTATCTCCTGTTACGACCAATATAGGGCTGCGTGCAGGATATGCGATGGGTAATACACGCAAATTTACCATTAAATCTGCGGCAAGGGATTGCGTGTAATGATGACGCTCACCCCAACCTTCGGACCGGCAGGGGCGGTCGTTAAACATTGGGTCACGCGCGTCATGGACGTTATTCTTCACGTAGGTGCACATCGCACCGGGACAAAGACATTTCAGGATTACATGCATCGCCATGCCGAACCCTTGGCAGAGGCGGGTATCGGTTATTGGGGCCCGGGTCGCACGCGGCGCGGGTTGTTCGCGGGCATCGTGCCAAAACCCGAGGTGGCCAAGGGACGGGATCTGCGGCGGCGCGCCGAGGGGCGGGTGCAATTGCAGCTCACGGCGGCCCGCGCGCGCGGGCTCAAGACGCTGGTGGTGAGTGACGAGAGCATGATCGGTTCCGTGCGCGACAACATCAGCGCGGGCAGTCTTTATGCCGGGATTGGCGAGCGTATGGCCCGCTTTGCACGCGCCTTCGAGGGGCAGGTGACAACGTTAATGTTCAGCCCGCGCAGCCTTGAGCTCTACTGGAGTTCCGCGCTGTCTTATGGCGTGGCGCGTGGACACGCGGTACCGGAACGGGACAAGTTGCGCAGCATTGCCTACGCGCGCCGTGGCTGGCGCGACGTGATCACCGATCTGGGATGTGCGGTACCTGACGCAGACATCAAGGTGCTGCCGTTTGAATACTACGCGGGTCGACCTGAAGTGCTGCTGGAACGCGGTGCGGGGGTCGAGGCGCCCAGAGACAGTGATCGCGCGTGGTTGAACCGGACGCCCACCTTGCCGGAATTGCGCCGTGTTCTGGCGGATCGTGGCACGTTAGGCGCGGTCTTGCCCTTTGGCATGGAACGCTGGAACCCCTTTACCCCCGATGAACACGCCGCCCTGCGCGAAACATATGCAGACGACATGATGTGGCTCACCGCCGGTGCAGACGGCATCGCCACACTGACAGAGGATCACGCCCGGACAAGAGCAGGACAAATCCTGCCAGCCGGTGCACAGACGGAAGGACATGGAGATGAGCACGAAGAAAGACAAGTGGCGCGACCTGGCTGAGGCCGAGTTGCGCGGCAAGCCTTTGCAGGACCTGACATGGCAGACCCTTGAGGGGATTGCGGTGCAACCGCTTTACACGGCGGAGGATGTGGCAGGCCTTGACCATCTTGGTACGATTCCGGGCGAGGCCCCCTACACCCGGGGTGTCAAAGCGACCATGTATGCCGGTCGCCCCTGGACCATTCGTCAATACGCAGGCTTTTCTACCGCCGAAGAAAGCAATGCGTTTTACCGCCGGGCGCTTGCGGCCGGACAACAGGGGGTTTCCGTTGCCTTCGATCTGGCCACCCACCGGGGATACGACAGCGATCATCCCCGTGTGGAGGGTGATGTCGGCAAGGCCGGCGTTGCCATCGACAGCGTCGAGGATATGAAAATCCTCTTTGACGGCATTCCTCTGGATAAAGTATCCGTCTCCATGACGATGAACGGCGCGGTGATCCCGATCCTTGCGAATTTCATCGTGACAGGAGAAGAGCAGGGGCACGATAAATCGGTGCTTTCGGGCACGATCCAGAACGACATCCTCAAGGAATTCATGGTGCGCAACACCTATGTCTACCCGCCGGAGCCGTCGATGCGGATCATCGCGGACATCATCGAATACACCTCCGATCACATGCCGAAATTCAATTCGATCTCAATCTCCGGCTATCACATGCAGGAAGCGGGCGCGAACCTGGTGCAGGAGCTGGCCTTTACCTTGGCCGATGGGCGCGAATACGTGCGGGCCGCCATCGCGCGCGGTATGGATGTGGATAAATTCGCCGGGCGGCTGTCGTTCTTCTTTGCCATCGGCATGAATTTTTTCATGGAAGCGGCCAAGCTGCGCGCGGCACGGCTGCTTTGGAGCCGGATCATGGAGGAGTTCGAGCCGAAGAACCCCAAATCCTCGATGCTGCGCACCCATTGCCAGACCTCCGGCGTCAGCCTGCAGGAGCAGGACCCTTACAACAATGTGATCCGCACGGCCTACGAGGCGATGAGCGCGGTTCTGGGCGGCACCCAGTCGTTGCACACCAATGCCCTGGATGAGGCGATTGCGCTGCCCACGGAAAATTCCAGCCGCATCGCGCGGAATACGCAGCTGATTTTGCAGGAAGAAACCGGGGTGACCAATGTGGTCGATCCATTGGCTGGGTCTTACTACGTGGAAAAGCTGACCGCGGATCTGGCCGATGCCGCTTGGAAGCTCATCGAAGAGGTTGAAGAGATGGGCGGCATGACCAAGGCGGTGGCCTCAGGCATGCCAAAACTGCGGATCGAAGAGGCAGCAGCGATGCGCCAGGCGGGGATCGACCGCGGCACCGAGGTGATTGTTGGGGTCAATAAATACCGGCGCGACAGCGAAGATCCGATCGACATTCTCGACATCGACAATGCCGCCGTCCGGGGCAGCCAGATCGCACGATTGGACAAAATCCGGGCGACACGAGATGAGGCCGCGTGTGAGGCGGCCTTGGCGGCGCTGTCCAAATGCGCGGCAGAGGACGGCAATTTGCTGGCGGCTGCGGTAGAGGCGGCGCGCGCGCGTGCGACAGTTGGAGAGATCAGTATGGCAATGGAAAAAGCCTTTGGCCGCCACCGTGCGGAAGTCAAAACGCTCGCCGGTGTCTATGGCGCCGCCTATGAGGGCGACGAAGGGTTTGCGACCATTCAAAAATCCGTCGAAGCCTTTGCCGAGGAAGAAGGCCGCAGGCCCCGTATGCTGGTCGTGAAAATGGGCCAGGATGGGCACGACCGGGGCGCCAAGGTGATCGCAACCGCCTTCGCCGATATCGGGTTCGATGTGGATGTCGGGCCTTTGTTCCAGACCCCGGCAGAAGCGGCTCAGGATGCCGTCGATAACGACGTGCATGTGATCGGCATCAGTTCGCAGGCCGCAGGGCATAAAACGCTGGCCCCGCAGCTTGTTCAGGCGCTGAAAGACGCCGGTGCTGAAGATATTCTGGTGATTTGCGGTGGGGTGATCCCCCAGCAGGATTACCAGTTTCTCTACGATGCCGGGGTGAAGGCGATCTTTGGCCCAGGGACAAACATTCCGAAAGCGGCCCAGGACATTCTCAAACTCATCTCTGCTGCACGGTCCTGACCGAGCCCGCTCGCGGGGGTAGCTATTTCGAATTTGGTCGATCTTCTGTCTTGCGCATGCTTGGGTTTGCGGCGCATGTTTGCGCCATCAGGCTTGCAATGCTGCGGCTGCGCCTGATCGCATTCATAGTTGAAAAGAGAAGAATATCGTGGACTTTGATCACATTGCGATAGCCGGTGAAACACTGGAAGAGGCGAGAGAGCATGCTGAAGCTGCACTGGGGATGAGCCTCCAACCGGGAGGTCAGCATGATGTCTTTTCAACCCATAACGCGCTCCTGGGTCTGGAGGATGGCCTCTACCTAGAGGCGATTGCGATCGACCCTGATGCGCCGACGCCCTCTCGTGCGCGCTGGTTCGATCTGGACCGTTTTGTGGGTCCCGCCCGCCTGACAAACTGGATTTGCCGATCTGACAACATGTTGGAGGAGCTGGAGAAACTACCGGATCAGATGGGAAATCCTGTGGCTTTGCAACGTGGCGACTTGCAATGGCGCATGTCTGTGCCGGATGATGGCATTCTGCCCTTCGACAATTGCGCGCCGGCGCTCATTCAGTGGGACACGTCGCTGCATCCCGCTAAGATGCTGCCCGCTTCAGGCGTGCGCCTGCGCCGCTTGACCGTTCAGCACCCCGATGCGGAGGCGATCAACAACCTCTTTGCTCCGATGTTGCAAGACGACCGGGTGTCATATGAAACCGGGGAAAAAGGTCTGGTCGCAGAATTTGACACGCCCCATGGCGTGCGCCTGATTGCGTGAAGGTTCGGGCGGCAATTCCGGAGGACGCTGCCGTCGTGGCGGCGCTTTGGAACGTCATGATCCGGGAGACGCTCTCAACCTTCACAACGGTCGAAAAATCCCGCGCCGAGGTTCAGGCGTTGATCGAGACCAGAGCGGCGACCTCATTTGTTGCTGAAAAGGCGGGGCAATTCGCCGGTTTTGCAACATTTGGCCCGTTCCGTTCCGGTCCCGGCTATATCGCGACGGTGGAGCACACCGTGCTGGTGGATGCGCGTCAGCAGGGCGCGGGTGTCGGGCGGATGTTGATGGCAGGGCTTGAGGCGGCTGCGCGCCAGTTTGGGTGTCACGTGATGGTTGCCGGGATCAGCAATACCAACACGGGCGCGCAAAAGTTTCATAAACGTCTCGGTTTCACCGAAGTCGGCCGGATGCCGCAAGTCGGTCAGAAGGCCGGGCAATGGCTCGATCTTGTTTTGATGCAGAAAATTCTCTGACGCGACGCTTCGCCACCTGACATGCTGCGGGGTAACGGGTATGGTCGCCCCATGTCCATCTGGTCCCGCATCTCTGACGCGTTGTCGGCCCTTGCTGCGGGTGAAAGCCTGTCGCAGGTCTTTGATCGTTTGCGCAGCCCGCGTGAACGATCAGTCGCATTTGCCATCGCGGTCATTGCCTTGGGGGCCAAGATGGCCAAGGCGGACGGACAGGTCACGCGCGACGAAGTCACGGCCTTTCGCGAGGTTTTCCATATTGCCGCCCAGGACGAAGCGGGCGCCGCAAAGGTTTTCAATTTGGCACGTCAGGACGTCGCGGGGTTCGAGGTCTATGCCGCGCGCATCAAGGCGATGTTCTCGGGGGAGCCGGAAACGTTGCGCGATTTGCTGGAAGGGCTTTTTCACATTGCGATGGCGGATGGGTTTTACCACCCCAACGAAGACGCCTTTCTGGAACGTGTGACCGAAATTTTTGAGTTGCCGCAGGCGGAGTTCAAGGCCTTGCGCATGCGGTTTGCTCCCGAAACACATCAGGATCCTTACACCGTTCTGGGCGTGACGCCGGACACGCCACCCGATGAAATTCGTAAAGTCTGGCGCAAGCTGGTCCGCGAAAATCACCCGGACGCGATGATCGCGCGCGGAGTGCCTGAAGAGGCTGTGCACCTTGCACAAAAGCGCATGGCGGACATCAACCGCGCCTGGGATGAGATCGCCGGTGTCATGAGCTGATGCGGCTGGCGACGTATAATGTCGAGTGGTTCACCACGCTTTTTGACCGGGAAAACCGGCTTGAACCCAATGGTGAATGGTCTGCGCGCCATAACGTGACACGGGCCGAGCAGGCCGAAGCCCTGGGGGTTGTTTTCCGCGCGATGGATGCGGATGCGATCATGATCATCGAAGCGCCGGATGCGAGTGGCAAACGACAAACCGTGCCCGCGCTGGAAGATTTTGCAGCGCATTTCGGGTTGCGCACCCGTGCTGCGGTGATGGGGTTCATGAATGATACGCAGCAGGAGATTGCGCTGCTCTATGACCCGGAGGCCCTGACGGCAAAACACGCGCCGCGATCCGGCACCGCGGATGTCCCGCGGTTTGATGGCACCTTCGAGATTGATCTCGACATCGATGCCACGCGCGACAGTGTCACGTTTTCCAAACCGCCGTTGGAGTTGGAGGTGACAACAAATGCCGGTTTCACCTTTCAGATGATTGGCGCGCATCTGAAATCGAAAGCCCCCCACGGCGCGCGCAACCCAGCCCACGCGATGAAGCTGGCGATTGCCAACAGACGCAAACAATTGGCGCAGGCGGTCTGGCTGCGCGCCCGGATCGACCGACATCTGAACGAAAAAACACCGCTGGTGGTTTTGGGCGATCTGAATGACGGCCCGGGGTTGGATGAGTTCGAGGGGCTTTTTGGCCGCTCTTCCGTTGAAATTGTCATGGACGGGCCGGCGGGCGCGCTTTTTGATCCGCATGCCAGCCGGGCGCTGACCACGCGGCTGGGGCCCGTGCCGACGACCGCGCGTTTCTGGATCAAGCCGGAGAAGCGCTATTTGCAAGCGCTGTTGGACTACATCATGATCACACCCGATCTGCGGCAGCGGGGCGCTGCCTGGCGCATCTGGCATCCGCTGGATGATCCAGCCTGCTGGGCCGATGTTGAGCTGCGCGAGGCGCTGGTCATGGCATCGGACCACTTCCCCGTCACGATGGATTTGGACATCTGACCTCGAAGAATCGCCCATGGGTGGCTATATTGGCCGCATGAAACAGGTTCTAATTGCCCTTGCTGTGTTGCATTTCGCTGTCCACCCCGTGCGGGCAGAGGACAAGGACGCGCCGTCAATGATGGAACGCGGGGCGCAGCAATTCCTCGAAGGATTGCTGCTTGAAATGGAACCGGCATTTGAGAGCATGCGTGGTTTTATGGATGAAATGGGGCCCGCCTTTGCGGACCTGATGGGACAGATCGAAGACTGGTCCGCCTATGAAGCGCCGGAGATATTGGACAACGGCGACATCATCATCCGTCGCAAACCGGAAGAGATATCGCCAGAAGAAGAGCCACCGCAGATTGAGCTTTAGCTCCGCGCCGAGCGCACTTTCTTGATCTGAACGTCCGCTCCGAGAGATGACGCCAGCGACATCAGCCTTGCCTCGGCGACCTCCCCGAAAAGCGGCACCATGTCAGGTGTCAGCCGCAGGTGCAGTTCCTTTTTCTTGGGAAACCAGCGCAACGTGCCGCGTTCCGCATCCTGCGTCATCCACAACATCGCGCCGAACCGCATGGCCTTGCCCAGAATCTCCGCTTCGAGCTGAGACTTTTCGTCAATCAAATCATAGAGATCCGCAAAACGGGTGCCTTCGCGTTTGTTGGAATAGCGGTGCAGCAGCGCCAGCCCGAGAAAGACCCGTTCCGAGTGTTTCAGACCGCCCAGATTGGCGCGGGTGGCATTGTCAAAACAGGTTTCCGCCCGGTAATCGGGATGCGCCCGCCAACTGACATCATGCAGCAGACAGGCGGCCTTGATCAACCGGCGGCGCGGCAGGGGCACCGATTTGAAAATCGGGTGGATGAAGGCATAAAGCGATTTGCCAAACCCGGGCATGCGCGCGTCCTTGGCCTCGGCGAAACGGCAGGCTTCGATCAGGGGGTCCCGGTCGCGCAGGCGTTGAGGCATTTGTTCATAGAGCATGCCCTCACGGATGCCGTAGCTGGAAATCGCGATGTCCTTGGGCCGAAAGCTCTTGATCAGGCGCCCCAGAACTTCGGTCGCGAGTGGGACCAGGCTCATCCGTGCCGAGGAGATGCCGCAGGCGCTGCGCAGCTCTTCCAGATCGGCCTTTTGGATGAAATTGACGGTCTCGCTAACCGTGCGCGCCGTCATGCGGTATTCATGCAGAACTTGCAGGGGGTAGCCGCGCCGATACATGTCAATCCGGGCGATGGCGCGCCAGGAGCCCCCCACCAGAAACAGCCTGTCACGTTGCTTGCCCATGACATCCTGAAGCTGCGTCATGGTCTGTTTGATATGGGCTGCACGGCCTTTCTTGCCGCCCTTCAACTCGCGCAGTTTCAAGGGGCCAAGCGACGATGTCACCCGCCGCCCGACGCGCCCGTCGGAGATTTCGGCCAATTCCATCGACGATCCGCCGATGTCGCAGACCAGCCCGTAGGAGCCGGGCCAGCCCAGCAAGACGCCTTGCGCGGACAGGCGCGCTTCTTCTTCACCGTCGATGACCCAGATCCGCAGCCCGGTTTCGCGCCTGACCTCCTCCCGAAAATCAGCGCCATCGCTGGCGTCGCGCACCGCGGCGGTGGCCACAACCGTCAGCTCCGGCAGGCCCATGCCCTGGGCCAGATGCTGAAAGCGGCGCAGGGCGCTGAGCGCGCGCACGCGCCCCTCGGGGTTCAGTTTGCCGCTTTCCGACAGACCGGCACCCAGCGCACACATGATCTTTTCGTTGTAGAAATAGGCTGGCGACCGCGCCGCGCCATCAAACACCACCAAGCGCACAGAGTTCGATCCGACATCGACAACACCCACACGCGACAGCGCCCGTGCACTAGGATCATCAAAAAGGGGTCTGCCGAAAAATCCCATGTCCGGGTGGTCTGTCTGCGACGCCGCGCGTCCGGGAAGTGTGGTGGTTTCAGTCATGCAGACATCCGGTATTTTGCAGGGACACCCTGTTCAATAATCGCGCTTGGGTCAATGTTCCTGACCCCGCGCCAAAGGGGCGATGTCGGATCAGTCTTCGGTGTGGGTCAATTTGGGCACATCGGACGCGCCCGCAGACCCCCGCCCGGAAAGCGAGGGGTTCTCCATGAAGAACCGGTGGCAGTTGAAAGCAAAAGCACCCTCAGGCACCGGTGGGCGGTCGAAGACACCATCAGGCCCCATGACCCAGCTTTGCGCGACATCGGCGAGGTTGGCGGCCATGATCTGGCTGACAATCTGCGCTTTGACCGTGGCGTTTTCGATCTCAACCAGGGTTTCGACGCGGCGGTTCAGGTTGCGCCCCATCCAATCCGCGGATGAGATGAAAACGCGCGCTTTTTTGTGCGGCAAACCGTGGCCATTGCCAAAACAGACAATGCGGGAATGCTCCAGAAAGCGCCCGACAATCGATTTCACCCGGATATTGTCGCTCAGACCTTTGACACCGGGCCGCAAGCCGCAAATCCCGCGGATCACCAGGCTGATTTTCACCCCCGCCTGGCTGGCGGCATAAAGCGCGTCGATGACTTCGCTGTCGATCAGCGAGTTCATCTTGGCCCAGATCACCGCGGGTTTGCCTGCGCGTGCGTGCTCGGCCTCCGCCGCAATCAGCTCCAGCAAACGTGGTTTCAGAGTCGTCGGAGAGATCGCGAGGTTGTCGAGGCTTTCGGGCAGCGCATAGCCAGAGAGATAGTTGAAGACCTTGGTCGCATCCCGCCCCAGACGCGGGTCGCAGGTGAAAAGCGACAGATCGGTATAAATCCGTGCCGTGATCGGGTGGTAGTTGCCGGTGCCATAGTGGGTGTAGGTGACAAGCTGGTTGCCCTCACGCCGCACCACGGTGGAAATCTTGGCGTGCGTTTTCAGGTCGAGAAAGCCGTAGACCACATGCGCGCCCGCGCGCTCCAACCTGCGGGACTGGCGAATGTTCGCGGCCTCGTCAAAGCGGGCCTTCAGTTCTACCAGCGCGGTCACGGATTTGCCGTCCTCCGCCGCCTCGCAGAGCGCCTCGACAATCGGGCTGTCGCGTGAGGTGCGATAGAGCGTCTGTTTGATCGCAACGACCTTGGGGTCCCGGGCGGCTTGCTGCAAAAACCGCACCACCATATCGAAGGTTTCATAGGGGTGATGCAGCAGCATGTCCTTTGATCGGATGGCCGCGAGCAGATCCCCTTCGTGGTCGGTCACCCTTTCAGGCACGCGCGGCGTGAACAGCGACCACAAAAGATCGGGGCGACTGTCCAGAACAAGCTCCTTGAGATCCGCCGCGCCGATCATGCCATTGATCTCGATGACCTCGCTCTGCTCCACACCGAGCTCTTCCATGATCACGGCCTTGAGCTTTTCCGGCGCGCCCGGGGAATGGGTCAGCCGTACGACCTCCCCACGTCGGCGGCGTTTCAGGGCCACTTCGAACTCCCGCACGAGGTCTTCGGCCTCTTCTTCCACTTCCAGATCGCTGTCCCGAAGGACGCGGAATTCGAAATAATCCTTGAGCTTGTAGCCCGGAAACAGGCCGGAAATGTTCAATACCAGAAGTTCTTCGAGAGGTAGAAAGCGGCTGTTCCCGTCTTCGGCAGGCAGGGCAATGAAACGGTCAATCTGCGCTGGGATCGGCAAAAGCGCCTGCAGCGGGCGTTTGTCAGAGGTGCGTTCGAGCTGCAGCGCCAACGCGTAGCCGGTGTTGGGGATGAAAGGGAAGGGATGCGCGGGATCAATTGCCAGCGGTGACAGGACTGCAAAAACCTGCGTCAGGAAAACCTCTTCGAGGTATTTGCGATCCTTTGCCGAGAGATCAGCGCTGCGCAGCAGCGAAATGCCTTCGCCTTCCATCTCTTTCAGCAGGGCGACCAGCACGCGTTGCTGTGTTTCCAGCAGCTGGCGAGCGTTTTCATCAATCAAGGCCAATTGCTCTGTCGGGCTCAACCCGTCTGCCGCCGGGGTGGTGTTCCCGGCATGGGCAAGCTCGCGCAGACCGGCGACGCGCACCGTATAGAATTCGTCCAGATTGGTGGCTGAAATCGACAGAAACCGCAGCCGTTCCAGCAAGGGAACGCGGGGATTTTCGGCCTCCTGCACCACCCGCCAGTTGAACCCCAGCCAACTGAGTTCTCGGTTGAAAAAACGGGCGGGTCCGCTGGCATCAAGATCTGGCATCTCGGTGGCGGCGGGGAAATCGGCAGTCAGAAAATCGGCTTGTGTCATGCAGGCCTTTTAGGGGGTGCTGTGTGAAACTTGTGTGACATTTATCAACCGGCCCCCTTGTCATTGTCCAGCAACTGGGCTGCAAGTGCCCGTGATACTGGGCGTTTTTGTGCCAATGAGGCTGCGTCGAGCTGATCGACCAGCGCACGGGCATCGGCAAAAGACCGGGGCATGCGGCGGATCAGATAGGGAATGAGGTCTGCTTTTGGGGTGAGTTGCCGATCCGCAAAGAGTTTGGCCAGTACCGCGCTCAACAAGGTGTCATCGGGAGCCTCCAGCGCGGCGGTGGGGGCGGCGGCGATGCGGCTTGCCAGATCGGGCAGGGTGAGGCCCCAGTCACGTACCGGCGCCCGACCGGTGAACAAAAGCGCGTGGCCTTCTGCCAGCGCCAGATTGTGCAGGTGAAAAAGCGCGGTTTGGGCCGCAGGATCATTGGCGATCAAGGGCACATCTTCCACCGCAACGGCACTCTGGGACAAAAGCGGTACGTCTTCATCACGGATGTCTTTTGCAGCTCTGATCGTGGCGTTCATGCGGCTGGCCCAGACATGAACCAAGTGGGTTTTGCCAGCTCCTTCCGGCCCGGTCAGCACCAGCTTGCCGCGCTGCAGGCTTTCGACCATGGCCAGAGCCATCGCGTTTGATGGCGCGACCATAAAGTCGGCGCGCCCCAGCGCCGGGACGCTTGGCAGATCAAATCCGAGTTGCTCAGGCATGTCAGTCCTCGTCGCGTCCGGAGAGGCCGCGGTAGAGCAGGGATTGCTTGTATTGATCGACCGCAAACCGTGCGATCACGCCGATTGCGGCGGCGACGGGCACCGCCACCAGCATGCCCACGAACCCGAACAAAGCCCCGAAAACCGAAAGCGCGAGGATCAGCCAGACCGGGTGCAGCCCGACGGAATTGCCGACCAGCTTCGGGGTCAGGATATTGCCTTCGACCACCTGACCGATCGCGAAAATCCCGGCGACCATCCCGATGGACAGCCAGTCCCCCCAGAACTGGAAGAGCGCAAGCCCGATGGCGAGCGCCCCGCCGATCAGCGCGCCAAGGTAGGGGATGAAGGTCACCAACCCGGCAATGAAGCCCACAACCAACCCGAATTGCAGCCCGACGATCATCAGGGCGACCGCATAATAGGTGCCGAGGATCAGGCAGACGGTGCCCATGCCGCGGATGAAAGAGGCCAGCGTCCTGTCGATTTCTCCGGCGAGTTGGCGGATCGTTGCCGCATGATCGCGCGGCAAAAGCTCATCGATGCGGGCCACCATGCGGTCCCAATCCAGCAGCAGATAGACCGAGACCACAGGAACGATGACCAACAGCACCACCACATTGAGGATCGACGCGACCGACCCAAGAGCGGTTTCCAGCAGTTCCGCACCCCGGCTCTTGATGGTCTCACCGACGGTATCGATGGATTGGCGCAGGGTCGAGCCTGCGTCCAAAAGCGATGGGAAACGTTCGATGAGGAACGTGCTGATGCTTCTGGCGTATTCCGGGGCCACGTTGAACAGCTGCAGCGCCTGATTTGTCAGTGTCGGGATCACCAGCAGGGCCATCATCACAAAGACCAGGATACAGGCGATGGTGATAATACCTGTCGCAGCGATACGGCTCAGTCCCAGACCTTCCAGCCGGTCCGCAACCGGGTCCAGGAAATAGGCGATGGCACCGCCCAGAACGAAGGGCAGCAACACATGCCCAAGCGACCACATCAACACCAGAAAGACCGCCATGGCGATCCCCCAATAGGTCAGCTGTTTGTGTACGGGCAGGGCCATAAGCGCTCCATGGATCGGGATACTGGTGACATCGCCCATGCGTGCGGGTGTTTCAAGCCAATAAAGGAACAGGCCGCTTGCGGCCCCGCGATCACTGCACCGCTAAAACGCATGAAAAAGGCCCCGCACATTGCGAGGCCTATGTGTTTCTGTGCCTTGGGGTCAGTGGCAGTCGGGACGTGTCCCTGGCAGCAGCACCTTGTCCACGACGTGGATCACACCGTTGTCTGCTTCGATGTTGGCCACAACCACCGTGGCGGTTTCGCCTGTGCCATCAGCGATGGAGACGCCATCCGCCCCTTTGGAGATGCACAGACGCTGGGAGGCCAAGACCGGTTTGAAGTAGGTGGAGCCGTTCGGGATCATCTCTGCCGTCAGCTTGCGGTCATCAACGTGGTAGAGCAGGACGTCTGTTAGTTGCCCCTTGTTTTCGGGCTTGAGCAGGGTTTCAACCGTGCCCTCTGGCAGCGCTGCGAAGGCATCGTTGACCGGCGCGTAAACGGTGAAGGGGCCGGGACCCTGAAGCGTTTCCACCAGACCTGCTGCGGAAACCGCTGCCACCAGCGTGGAGAAGCGCTCGTCGCCGGAAGCAATCTCAACAATGTCGGCGGCCTGAGCGGCGGTGCCGAGGGTCAATGCGATTGCAGCGGCGGCTGCGATTTTACGAAAATGTGTCATGGGTGGTCCCTTTGCTGAAGTTCATACATGCCTGTCTGACATGTGAAGCTTACGGCAGGTTGGGGCCCCCGGATCAGCGCCCTCGCGGCTTTGTGAGAAACGTGTAATATTTGCACACGTCATGAATTGCCGCCCGCTTCTGGCCGCTTGGGGATTTGGAAGGGGCCGGTTTCGCGATTGCGGGTCCCTTTGCTTTGGCCTAATCAGGGCTGGATCGAAACTCGAGAGGACGTCCCATGCGTTTGACCCGTTATTTCCTGCCCGTGCTGCGCGAAAACCCAGCGGAGGCGCAGATTGTGAGCCACCGGCTGATGCTGCGTGCGGGCATGATCAAGCAGAATGCCGCGGGGATCTATTCGTGGCTGCCGCTGGGGTTCAAAGTGCTGCGCAAGCTGGAAAACATCGTGCATGAGGAACAGGCGCGCGCGGGCCACATCGGGATGTTGATGCCCACGCTGCAATCGGCTGACCTCTGGCGTGAAAGCGGGCGCTATGATGCCTATGGCGATGAGCTGCTGCGCGTCCGGGACCGGCAGGACCGCGATATGCTCTACGGGCCCACCAATGAGGAGATGATCACCGACATCTTCCGCAGCCATGTGAGCAGCTACAAGGATCTGCCGCTGACGCTCTATCACATCCAGTGGAAATTCCGCGATGAGATGCGCCCGCGGTTTGGTGTGATGCGAGGCCGCGAGTTCTTCATGAAAGACGGGTATAACTTTGATCTGACAAAGGAAGACGCGCTGCACGCCTACAACCGGCATCTGGTCAGCTATCTGCGCACCTATGAGCGCATGGGGCTGCAGGCGATCCCAATGCGGGCGGACAGTGGCCCCATTGGCGGGGATGACACGCATGAGTTTCTGGTTCTGGCCGACACCGGCGAATCTGAGGTCTTCTATGACAGCGCCGTGACCGATCTGACGTTCGGGGATCGGGAAATTGACTATGACAGCGTGGAGCAATGCGCAGGCGTGCTGGAGGAGTTCACGTCCAGATATGCGCGCACGGATGAGACCCATGATGAAGCGCTGTTCAATCAGGTCCCCGAAGAGCGCCGCCGCACCGCCCGCGGGATTGAGGTGGGCCAGATCTTCTACTTTGGCACCAAATATTCCGATGCGATGGGCGCCACGGTGCAGGGCCCCGACGGCAAGCCAACGCCCGTACACATGGGCAGCCACGGCATTGGGGTCAGTCGCCTTGTCGGCGCCATCATCGAGGCCAGCCATGATGACAAGGGGATCATCTGGCCCGAGGGGGTGACGCCCTATCACTGCGGGATCGTGAACCTGAAACAGGGCGACGCCGAGGCGGATGCTGCCTGCGAAAGCCTCTATGCCGGTTTGCAGGCGCTGGGGCTTGAGCCGCTCTATGATGATCGCGACGAACGCGCTGGCGGTAAATTCGCAACGATGGACTTGATCGGGCTACCGTGGCGCATCACGGTCGGCCCGCGTGGCCTGAAGAACGGTGTCGTGGAGCTGACCAGCCGACGCACGGGGGAGAGCGAAGAGCTGCCGCCTGAGCAGGCCGTCAAGAAGATCGCAGAAATCTACAGCGGCCATCACACCAGCGAGCACGTTCAGATGATGGGCAACAGGTCGTTCCACACATATATCTAAGGCTTTGCGGCGAAGTCGCAGTCTGTTAGGGTCTGCGCCATGCCGCCGGGGGGCGAGCAGGAGCGCAGGTATGATCTTTCGCGCAATTACGCTGGCCGTCGGGCTGGCAGGGGCCTTCGGCGCCGCCCAGTTCCCGGCTTATTCACAGCAATACATGCAGCGCCTTGGCGGCGCGGTGGACGCCTTGCATCAGGTTGTCGCCGATTTTGACGCCTCGGCGGCAGCGGTGGGGCTGACGCGGCAGGAGGCGCTGGCGCAGATGCGGGGCACCGCCTTTGTGGAGCGTCGGCGCGCCGATATGACTCGCGCCATCGGGCGCTATGATGCCTTGCGGGCTGATCTCCTGGCGTTGCAGGGGCACGGGCCCTTCATGCGCGCCTATCATGCCAGCCATTTGACCGACGGGGAAATCGCAAAACGGGCTTGGCAGGCGTTTCAACCCGCGCTGCCGCTGACCTTCGCTACCGCGCTTTTTGCCGGGGTGGGTTTCCTGCTCTCAGCCTCTGGTGCCAGCCTGTTCCTGGCGGCGCTGCGCGGCCTGTTGCGACGTAAATCATTGCCTGCTTGACCCTCCGGGATCAAAGCCTCAGGTTGCGCGCAATGCCTCAAGAAGGAACCTGCATGGCCCGTTCGACCGCTCCTTTTGCTCCCTTTGAATGGATGATCGCCTGGCGGTATCTGCGTGCCCGCCGGGCCGAAGGGGGCGTCAGCGTGATGACCTGGATCAGTCTCATCGGGATCACGCTCGCCGTTTTTGCCCTGATCGCCACGCTGGCCGTGCGCTCGGGGTTTCGCGCGGAATTCGTTGACACCATCCTGGGCTCAAACGCGCATGTGACGGTCTATGCCATTGGGCAGGTCGCCGAAAACGGACAGGTGGATCGCAGCATCAGCGGCTATGAAGCGCTGGCGGAGCGCGTCGGTGAGGTGCCCGGGGTAATCCGCGCCGCGCCGCTGGTCCGGGGCCAGGTCATGGCCGCATATCAGGGGCGAAACGCCGGCGTGGAAATCTACGGCATCGCGCCTGAGGACCTGTTGTCCCTGCCACGGATTGCCGATCCCGAAACCGCCCGTGGGGACATCAACGACTTTGAAAAGGGCATCGCCTTGGGGTCAGGCGTTGCCCGCGAGTTGGGCGTAGGCGTCGGTGACAAGATCAAACTGATCTCCCCCAACGGGGTAAAAACGGCCTTTGGCACCTCCCCCCGGGTGAACGCCTATGATGTCACCTATGTCTTTACCGCCGGGCGGTATGACATCGACCGGACACGTGCCTATCTGCCATTCTCCGATGCGCAATCCTTCTTTAACCGCGAGGGTATAGCAGATGAAATTGAAGTGATGGTTGAGGAACCCGAGAACGTGCGCTCGATGTCCCCATCTCTGTTGCAGGCGGCGGGAGAGCGGGCGCAGGTCTGGACATGGCAGGACGCCTCGGGCGGGTTTTTGCGGGCGCTGGAGGTGGAGGACAATGTGATGTTCATCATCCTGTCGATCCTTGTGCTGATTGCAGCGATGAACATCGTCTCCGGCCTGATCATGCTGGTCAAGAACAAGGGGCGCGACATTGGCATCCTGCGCACCATGGGGCTCAGCCAGGGATCCATTCTGCGGGTCTTCTTCATCTGCGGCGCGTTTACGGGCATTCTCGGCACCTTTTTTGGTGTCATCCTGGGCTCGCTCTTCGCGCTCTACATTGATCCGATCTTTGGCTTCGTGAACATGGCCATGGGGGGCGGGGTCTGGGACCCATCCATCCGCGGAATCTACGCGCTGCCCGCCGAATTGCATCTGAGCGATGTGCTCTCAGCCATGGCCTTGTCGCTGGGGCTGTCCTTTGTCGTGACCATCTTTCCCGCCCGCCGGGCGGCGCGCATGAACCCGGTTGAGGCGCTGCGGTATGAGTGAGACTGTGCTGGCGTTGAACGCGATTGAGAAATCCTACAACCGTGGCTTGGCCAGTGAGGTCACCGTCTTGCGCGGCGTTGATCTGACGGTGCAGCGCGGTGAGGTAGTGGCATTGGTGGCCCCGTCGGGTGCGGGCAAATCCACGCTTTTGCATATTGCCGGGCTGCTCGACACGGCGGATTCGGGCAAGGTTGAAATCGCTGGTCAGGATATGACGAACCTGTCCGATAACAAACGCACGGCGGCGCGCCGCTCGGACGTAGGGTTCGTCTACCAGTTCCATCACCTGCTGCCGGAATTCTCAGCGCTGGAGAACATCGTGCTGCCCCAGCTTGCCAATGGTGTGGCGCGGGGCGCGGCGCAGGACCGCGCAATGGATCTGCTGGGCCGTGTTGGTGTGGCAGATCGCGCCAGCCATCGCCCTGCCGCGCTCTCTGGTGGTGAACAGCAACGCGTGGCCTTTTGCCGCGCGCTTGCCAATGCACCGAAACTGTTGTTGGCGGATGAGCCCACCGGCAACCTCGACCCCGGAACATCGGATCAGGTCTTTGAGACGTTGATGGAGCTTGTGCGCGGTACCGGGCTCTCTGCTTTGATTGCGACGCATAACCTGCAGCTTGCCGCGCGCATGGATCGTCAGATTCGTCTGGATGCGGGCGGTCTCGTCCCCGTCTGATGCGAAAGCCGCGCTTGACGGCGTGCGATTTTATCGAACAACCTGATCTGCAATGAACATTCGGATCGATATTTATGGCTCACCATACGCTGGACGAAATTGAAGCGCTCACCAAAAAAGCATTGTTGAACCATGGCGCAGCGCCCTTTCCAGCTGCCGAAGTCGCCCGTGCCGTGCGGGTTGCGGAAGGATACGGCAACAAGATCTGCGGTCTCTACTACGTGGAAAGCTATTGCCTGCAATTGGGGTCGGGCCGGGTCAAGGGCGATGTCACCCCCGTCGTTACGACGCCCCGCCCCGCGGTTGTTCATGTCGATGCGGGCTTTGGTTTTGCGCAACCGGCTTTTGCACATGGGTTGGTTCCGGCGCTCGATGCGGCGCGTCAGTATGGCACCGCGACCCTGGCCGTTGGTCATGCACATACCTGCACATCCCTGGGATACTTTACCGAACAGATTGCTCAGGCGGGCTGCATCGGGATCGGATTTACCAACGCATCGCCGATTGTCGCGGCCCCCGGTGGCAAGAGCCGTGTGATCGGCACCAATCCGATTGCGTTCTCCGTGCCGGATGGCGAGGGCGGCCTTGCGATGCAGTTTGATCAATCCACCAGCGCGGTTGCTCTGGGTAAAATCACGATGGCCAAGGCGCTGGGGGAGAAAATCCCCCTGGGCTGGGCGCTTGATGCAAATGGCAATCCGACCACGGATCCGGATGCGGCCTTACAGGGGTCACTGGAATCCGTCGGGGGCGCGAAAGGCTGGGGGTTTGGCCTGATGGCGGAGATATTGGCTGCGGGCATGACCGGCTCGGTACTGTCACAAAACGTCAAACCGTTGAAGGCGCCGCAGGGTCCGCCCCATGATCTTGGCCAATATTACATCCTGATCGATCCCGACGCATCGACAGAGTTTCGGGCACGGCTGGTCGCCCTGGCCAGCGTCGCCGGGCAGGATGAAGGGGCGCGCATGCCCGGTCAGTACCGGCGTATGGCGGAGGAGGTTGAAGTGAGCGAGCCGACCTGGGCGCGCTTGCTGGAGCTTGCCAACGACGCCCCTTAGGCTTTTTGGGTCACAAAAACGCCCGCTGCCATCAGCGCAATGCCAAGCGCCCTTGTTGCTTCCATCGGCGTGACGCGCGCGCCGAAGAGGCCGAAGTGATCAATCGCGGCGGTGCTGATCAATTGCCCCAGCAAGACGAAAAACACCGCGTTGCCGACGCCGAAAGTGGGGGCAATATAGGTGATTGTCAGCACGTAGAACGCAATCAAGACCCCGGCAAGGAAGAGATGGCGCGGCGCCGCGGCAACTTTGACCAGCGCCTGCGGCCCGGTCAGTACCATCACCACGGCGCAGGTCAGAAAAGCGACGGCGAAGAGCACAGTTGCCGCCGCAGCGGGGGAACCGATCCGAACGCCCAAAGCTGCATTCAGGGCAGCAAGCAGGGGGATGCCGATCCCGGCCAGCAACATGATCGCGGCGTAATGAGCCATTCATACATCTCCTTTATGGTCGCGCAGGCATATCGGGACCATGGCGATGTGCCGTGTGATCGGCAAGCCTGATGAGCCCGGGATGATGCCGTAGTGTCAAAATCGTGAGGGGTTCGTTGTGAACCGTATGTGTTTGATAGCTTTTGCAATGTCTCTGCTGCTCGCGGGCTGCGGTGGGTTTGGCCGTGACGATGCCGCAACAGGTGCCGCGCTTTATGCGGCCAATTGTGCCGTGTGCCACGGTGGCGATGCGCAGGGCGGTGGCGGTGCGGGCGTCGCGGGGCTCAGCAAAACGCCGCCAGATCTGACGCGGTTGAGCGCGCGCAACGGTGGCACCTTTCCGGCCAACGACACGCTGGAGGCGCTGCAAGGCTACGCCACGGGCGGGATGCGCGGGCGGCAGATGACGGGGTTTTCCGGACTTCAGAGTGATCAGAAAAGGCGCGTCAAATTGGAAGAGGGCCGCTTGCGGACCACCGAGCCGCTGGCGGAATTGCTGCTGTATCTGCAGGCGTTGCAACGGCCCTGATCAGCTGCAAATGCCTTCCAGCTCAACACCGTCCCAAGGCAACCCAACCGAGTATTCGCGCGCCTTTGGCAAGGGGGCGACGGGCATCGCCTGAGAGATCAGATCATGCAGGCGTTGTGTCCGCGACGCGGTCGGATCGAGCGCCCGGCAGCAGACAAATTCCTCCATGATCGCGCCCTGCTGTTCATACCCGAAATCGCTGAACTGCGGGTCCGCGTCCAGCTCGAACAGATAGGGGTCGCTGGCCCCATCATGCTCGAAGGCCGCGCGCAGCGGCGTATATCCCGTCTCCTTGCGGTTCTGCCATTGCCAGACGTGCACGACCTCATGGGCGAATAGCATCGCCGCCACCAGACCGATGCTATCGGGATACTCCGGCAGGTAGTCGTCCAGATACCAATCCCGATCAAACAGGATGTGGTTGTAGACGGCGACGGCGGCGGGCTTCGAGGTGACGGTTTCCGATTTGATCGGCGGCAGGATGCGCTCGCGACAGGTGGTGCGCGGACGTGGCTTGCGCTCAAAGGTGACGGCCCGGGTAGGCGCGCCGTCGACAAGACGCACTTTGCTGGTGTCGAGCGTGTCCCCATGAATGGCGCGCGCAAAGGCGGTCTCGTTGGGGGTGAGAGGACGCCCGCAGGCGGCCAGCAGCAACAGGGAAATCAGAACAAGACGCATGAGTTAAGTGGGCCTGAATCCTCGGGTGGGATCAAGCCACTTTTTGCGCAGGGTTGGAAATGTGATCGCGGGTGGCGTCTCAGAGGCAGTGGCTTTTGCCCCAACAGTTGCTAGGGGACGCGCCCTCCCCGTGGACGAGGGTGAAGCCCGTCTTGCAAACTCTCTGGGAGAGAGTTTGAGGGCTGAACGGGCGGAGCCCCGGATGGGCGCTATAAGGCCTATGCGAAACCGTTGAGTTGGGCCGCGCCCGACCCTGGGGCGGAGGCCGTCTTGCAAACTGTCCAGTGGACAGTTTGAGGCCGGAGCGGGCGGCAGCCCAGGGCAAACGCAGTGCGCCCTCCCGGGGGGAGGGTCGGGCGCGGCCCGAGGCGGGGCCTCGGGCGGCATTCACTCGGAAAAATGTGTAACCAAAAAATCTATTGCCGTGTCATTGTACAGAACCGGCACGGTAGATGACACCTGACCTGTTTCGTTAAACCTCTTTCTTTGTGCTGGATTTAGGAAGTTGTATACAGAGTAGGCTTGATCACCTTTCAGTCCGTTGTCTGCGATTGCCTTCCAGATCTTATTCTGCGTTGCGCCTGGAACACGACCAGCGACTTCTGAGGCCAAGACTCTGGCAGTGTAAGGATATTTCTCGAAAAGATTCTCCTCTACCAGTCTCTCAATTTCGACCGCTTCAACAGGAGTAACTTCGCCAATTAGTCGCATCGCTTGCGCACTTGCATTTTCTTTAAATGTCCCTCTTTCACGAACTTAATCCTTGCTGCCAAATCGCGATCCACTACGAAACGAGAACCGGCGTCGGTGGCTGCCAATTCAGCTTCATTCAGCAAAACTGCCTTGTTTGGACCTGCAACTCCAACCTGCTGGACGTGTTCAATCCATGCCGCATTCGTTTGCTCGATTCGAGAGTTAATAATTGCTTGAAGCTCCGGAGCTCTAACCACTTGAGTGCGCCCCCCATAGCGATAATAGATCGCTCCGTTTT
The DNA here is from genome assembly GCF_947499265.1 of uncultured Roseobacter sp. Classification (GTDB taxonomy): domain Bacteria; phylum Pseudomonadota; class Alphaproteobacteria; order Rhodobacterales; family Rhodobacteraceae; genus Roseobacter. The sequence continues at coordinate 166,889 of NZ_CANMNK010000004.1, forward strand.
TCAGTACTTGGTCTTTGCCCTCGTCTTTGGTGCAAATCACTGGTTTTTCGTTGGCAATCTCCACGCTAAAAGCGGCAAAGCTTTTTGCATCCTTTTGAAAACAGACGGCTTCCCAAGCGATTTCGCAAGAAAAGCAATCGTTTAAGAATCCGGTGATTTTTTCCGCGTCGAGGGTTTCGAAACTGTTTAGAGATTTTTGGGAAAGTCCTGCGGGTGTTCGTGGGCTATCAGTAACCCCAAAAACCAACAATCCACCCACGTTGTTTGCGAATGCTGCGAAATCTCTGAAGTAATCGGCCAAGGCCGCGAAGTTGAATTGTTCCTTGAATTCTAAGGTTCTGGATTCTCTTCTGGTAAGTCTTCCATTCGCCGTGGGAGTGATAATTTCTTCGACGGCATTTTGAAGATTGGAGACCGAAGTATTGGCATTTTCACTCAAACATCCAACTCCTCCACGAACTTCGCGTTCTCCTGAATGTATTGATAGCGCAGCTCGGGCTTTTTTCCCATCAACCGTTCGACCAGATCCCCCGTCTCACCGGGCATGTCCTCATCAATCGACACGCGGATCAGCTTGCGTGTTGCCGGGTCCATGGTGGTCTCTTTGAGGTCCTTCGCGTCCATTTCGCCCAGACCCTTGAACCGCGACACGTCAATCTTGCCCTTGCCGCCCAAACCTTTTTCGAGCCACTCGTTCTTCTCGATCTCATCGAGGCAATAGACCCGTTTGGCGCCCTGGGTCAGGCGGAAGAGCGGCGGGCAGGCCAGATAGAGGTGCCCTGCGTCGATCAAGGGCCGCATCTGGGTGAAGAAAAACGTCATCAGCAGCGAGGCGATATGCGCGCCGTCCACGTCGGCGTCGGTCATGATGATGATCTTGTCATAGCGCAGATCGTCAAGGTTGAACTTGGTGCCCATGCCGCAGCCAAGCGCCTCGCAGAGATCGCTGATCTCCGCGTTTGTGCCCAGTTTGGACGAGGCAGCCCCCAGCACATTGAGGATTTTGCCCTTGAGGGGCAGCAGGGCCTGCGTGTTGCGGTTGCGCGCGCCCTTGCCGGAACCGCCAGCGGAATCGCCCTCCACGATGAAAAGCTCAGTGCCTTCGCGGGACTTCGACGTGCAGTCGGTCAGTTTGCCGGGCAGGCGCAGTTTCTTGGTGGCTGATTTGCGGGCCGTTTCCTTTTCCTGACGGCGGCGCAGGCGCTCCTCGGCGCGCAACACGAGGAAATCGAGGATGGCGCCCGCGGATTTCGTATCCGCCGCCAGCCAGTTGTCAAAGTGGTCGCGCACCGCACCTTCGGTCATCTTTGCCGCCGCCTCGGTTGAGAGGCGGTCCTTGGTCTGACCGACGAAGGCGGGCTCCGCGATGAAACAGGACACCAGTGCACAGCCGCCTGAGATCAGGTCTTCCCGTGTGATCTGGCCGGCTTTCTTGTTGTTCGCCAACTCGCCGTAAGCCTTGATGCCCTTGAGGATCGCCGCCCAGAAACCTGCCACATGGGTGCCGCCCTCGGGCGTGGGCACGGTGTTGCAATAGGACTGGATGAAACCGTCGCGTGAAGGGGTCCAGTTAATGGCCCATTCCACCTTGCCCGCTGCGCCGAATTTCTCTTTGAAATCAACCGAGCCGGAGAAAGGGTTGTCTGCGTAGGTGGTTGCCGACCCCAGTGTTTCGCGCAGGTAGTCCGACAGGCCGCCGGGGAAGTGGAAGGTCGCTTCCTGTGGGGTTTCGCCATCGGCAATCGCGGATTTCCAGCGGATTTCGACGCCGGAGAAGAGGTAGGCCTTGGAGCGGATGGATTTGAAAAGCCGCGCGGGTTTGAAGCGGTGCGAGCCGAAGATTTCCGCATCGGCGTGGAAGGTCACGGTGGTGCCGCGACGGTTGGGGGCGCTGCCGACCTTTTCGACCGGACCCAGCGGGATCCCGCGCGAGAAGCGTTGTTCGAAGACCTGCCTGTCGCGCGCGACCTGCACGACCATGGAATCCGACAGCGCATTGACCACCGAGGCGCCAACGCCGTGCAGACCGCCCGAGGTTTCATAGGCTTTGCCGGAGAATTTGCCGCCCGCGTGCAGGGTGCAGAGGATCACCTCCAGCGCTGATTTGTCAGGGAATTTCGGGTGCGGATCAATGGGGATGCCGCGCCCGTTGTCGCGGATGGTGATGGCGTAATCCTCATGCAGTTCCACCTCGATCCTGTTGGCGTGACCGGCAACGGCCTCGTCCATGGAATTGTCGAGAACCTCCGCCACGAGGTGGTGCAGGGCGCGCTCGTCGGTGCCGCCGATGTACATGCCGGGGCGTTTGCGCACGGGCTCAAGCCCTTCGAGCACCTCGATGGAAGAGGCGTCATAGGCGGGGGCATCGGTATTGGACAGCAGATCATTGGGCATCGTGCTCGAACCTCTTTGTCTTGATTGCGCCTGAGTATGGCAGAGCGGGCAGGGCGGGGAAAGGGCTGCGCGCATGGCGTGTGCCTCTTTCCTTTCCTGGCCACCTGGGCTCTCATGCAGGGTGACATCCCTTAACGAAGTGTGAAGAAATGACCTGGATCGCAACCGTTCCCTTTGAGCAGGCCACCGGCAAACTGAAGCGGCTTTATGAGCGCATCACCGGGCCGGGCAACAACGTGGACAACATCATGATGGCGCATAGCCTGCGGCCCCACACGATGGAGGGGCATATGGCGATCTACAAACATGTGCTGCACCATTCGGGCAATACGGTCCCAAAATGGTTTCTGGAAGTGCTGGGGGTCTGGGTCTCCGCGCTGAACAAGTGCGACTACTGCGAAAACCACCATTTTGCGGGCATGAAGCGCTTGCTGGGCGATGATGCGCGCGCAGATGCGATCCGGTCAGCGATTTCCGCAGCTGATGTTGAGGCCGCGCCGCTTGATACAGGCCAGCGGGCCGCGCTGCGCTATGCACAAAAGCTGACGTGCACGCCCGGTGACATGGAAATCACGGACGTTCAAAGCTTGCGCGCGGCCGGGTTTGATGACGGCCAGGTTCTGGAGATCAATCAGGTGGTGAGTTACTTCGCCTATGCCAACCGAACTGTCCTGGGGCTGGGATGCTCGACGGAGGGCGACATCATCGGGCTGTCCCCCGGCAATTCCGATGATCCGAACGACTGGGGCCACCGGTAGGGCACAGAACCTGGCGCCTTCGTGGTGCCGAAAAGCGCGGTTGTGGATCACTCGCCCTTGAGCAGTGTCTCGAATCGCAGCCCCTTGGCCGTGCGGGGCGCAAACCCCGTCCAATAGGTGTGATCTTCGGTCGGATTGGCTTCCTCATCCAGTGCCAGAATGCCAGCCTCCGCATCCGGGATCAGTTCCAGATAGGGGCGTTTGCTGACATCGCCCTTGAGGTGCAAATCCATGAAGGCGGTGGCAAAATGCTGCGCGATGTTGTTCATGCGCGTGGTGTCCCAAACCGGGTCGGCATAGTGCTCAAAGGGCACGAATTCCAGGTCTTCGACCGGCACCCAGGCCTCGCGCGGCGCCGGGATCGGGGCGGCGGCGTTGTGATTGGCGTGATCAAACGTCAAAAGATGGCGGTCCGTGCCGCTGGCCTCCTGAAAAATCGTGCGAATGGCATCATAGACGGACACATCATCCGCGCCGCCTGCCATGAACATGGTGGGGACGCGCAGACCGCCCATGCCATTGGCATCCCAGAACCCGGCGTTTCGACCCCATGGGCCAATGGCAATGATCGCCCGGACGCGTGGATCGATCAGCGCCTCGTGGCTTTCAGATCCGGCAAGGTGGCGGGACAGAAGCCCGTTGGGGGTGCCCCAGCTGTATTCGGTGGCCGATTGCGTGACACCCGCGCCGCCAAAAATCAAGGCGCCATAGCCACCCAGCGAATATCCGATCACACCAACAGCGCTGGCGTCAATGATTGCACCCAGATCCCCGTCAAGAGCCGCCATCTGATCCAGCACAAACCGTTGATCGAGGGGCCTGTTGAACAGGGTCGAGCCCAAAATGGCCTGATCGGAGTAGGTGCTGTCGGTATGGTCGATCGAGACCGTGACAAAGCCCTTGGAGGCAAGGTTTTCCCCCAGATGTGACATCAGGAAGCGATTGCCGGGATAGCCGTGGCTGATGATGATCAGCGGATAGCGTTCCCCACTGGCAGGGCGCGCGTCGCGCACCGCTCGCCCGGTGAGTGTCACCTCGGTTTTGCCGTCGCGCAGAATCGCCTGATAGCTGCCGCCGGGCTCGGTCCCGTCCGCCGCCGGGTACCAGATCTCCGCCGTGAGTGATCTGTCGTAAACCGGCTCTTTGTCGCCATCCGTGTTGACGATATCGATCTGGCTCGAGTGCACCAGCTCAAGGGTTTGCACCCCGATGGGCAATAGCCCGTAGTCTGCAAGTTCGGGAGCATCTGGGCGGATCAAGTCGATGGGATTGGCAAGCGCCGGCGCCGCCATGAAGGCTGCGATGGCAGCAAGGTTTCGTTTGGTCGTCATCGTCGTGCTCCGCGCGGATGTCTTATCGTACTCGCGCCGCCAGATTGACAGGTTTTCTCCGCCATTCAAGCACTTATGGTGTGTTATTTGTGTCGAACTCCAAGATTTTCGACCCGCTACAGAACAGCATCTGTTTCAGATTTGTGACCGGTGTCCCGGATTTGTTCCTGCTGCGGCCAGTGTCCATCGCGTTCTATCCCGTGCAAACGGCCTGTGGCCTTGCACCGTTTTGCTATTGCGGAGGGGGTATCCGGTGGCATTCAGCGGTTTCGACATCAAGGCTGGAGCTTCGGTTTTCGGCTTTGAAGCTGAGATGCCCCTGCCACCGCGGCAGGTTTTTTGAGCGAGGATCATCGAGACCTCTTCCCCCCGGCGCGCACTGGGCGTAATGCAGTTTCATGCGCAAAGTGATGACATATCCCGAACACGGTCGCGCTATCCTGACCCTTGGCCTGCCGCTGATCGGCGGGCATCTGGCCCAGATGGCAATCGGTGTCACCGATACCGTCATGTTGGGTTGGTATGGTGTCGAGGCATTGGCCGCCGTGACGCTGGGTTCAACCTTCTTCTTTGTACTGTTCATCTTTGGCTCGGGCTTCGCCTGGGCGGTGATGCCGATGGTCGCCTCCTTTGACGCGGAAGGCGACGAGGTCGGACTGCGTCGGGCCACGCGGATGGGGCTCTGGCTGAGTTTCGGATTTGCCGTGCTGGCACTGCCCGCCATGTTCTGGTCGGAGCCCTTGCTCATCGCTTTGGGACAGGGCGAGGGCCTTGCAGCCGATGCGAGCGCCTATCTCCGCGTCGCAGGCTTTGGCATTCTGCCGGCGCTCCTGGTCATGGTGATCAAATCCTATCTGGCGGCGCTGGAGCGGACACAGGTGGTATTGTGGATCACGGTGTTCAGCGCTGTTGTGAACGCTGTCGTCAACTACGCGCTGATTTTCGGCAATTGGGGGGCGCCGGAACTTGGCATCACCGGTGCCGCGATTGCTTCTGTCGCGACCCAGATTTGTGCGCTCATTGGTATCGTTATCTACGCGCGGGTGGCGCTGCCGGAACACGCGCTTTTCCAACGCCTGTGGCGCGCAGACGGTCAGATGCTGGCGCAGGTGTTTCGTCTGGGCTGGCCCATTGGGCTGACGGGTCTCAGCGAAGTGGGTCTTTTCGCCGCCTCCGCCATGATGATGGGATGGCTGGGCACTGTGCCGCTGGCCGCGCATGGTATTGCGGTGCAGCTCTCGGCCCTTGCTTTCATGGTGCACATGGGGCTGAGCAATGCCGCGACCATTCGCGCGGGCAATGCCTACGGCCGCCATGACCCCAACCACATGGACAAAGGCGCGCGGATGGTGACCGCAATGTCGCTGATCATCGCCATGATGACTGTGGTACTTTTCCTTGTGATGCCAGAGCCTTTGATCTCGATCTTCATGCAGAAGGATGAACCGGAAAGGGACACGATCCTGCTGATTGGGACCGGGCTTCTGGCGATGGCCGCGCTTTTTCAATTGGTCGACGGCGCTCAGGTGATTGCCCTTGGATTGCTGCGCGGTGTGCAGGACACCCGGGTGCCGATGATCTGTGCCGCGCTGAGCTATTGGGGTGTCGGCATCCCCTGCTCCTATGTGCTTGGCTTTGTGCTGGGCTATGAGGGTATCGGGGTCTGGGCCGGTCTGGTCATTGGCCTCGGCGTTGCCGCCCTGCTGTTGTCGGCAAGGTTCTGGGGGTTCGCCCTGCGCAGGCTCAAGACAGCAGCCGCCTGAGGTGCGGCTTGCGCCACCGCCTCAGCCGTTCTAGCGTCTCGCCTGATATCCGGGGGGCTTCATGTACAAAGATCGCTATGGCAACGCGCTGACGACCACGTCTCAGGCTGCGGCCGACGCTTATGACCGCGCGCTTGACCGGCTGCTTGCCGGGCGACCGGAAATGGACGCAGGATTTCTCGCCGCGATCGAGGCCGATCCCGGATTCGCCGCCGCATACGCGGGCCTGTCCCGCGCCCGGCAAACGGTTGGTGACATGGCGGGGGCGCAGGCCGCCATCGCCCAGGCACAGACGCTTGCTGGTGGCGTGACTGCGCGCGAAGCCTCGCAAATCCACATGCTGTCCTTGATGATGGGCGGCAAGGGGGCCGAGGCGCTGCAGGCGGTCTATGACCATGTGGACCGTTTCCCGCGGGACGCCGTTGTCGCACAGACCAGCTCCTCGATCTACGGGCTGATCGGGTTTTCCGGCCAGCCCGGGCGCGAAGCGCAGATGCTGGCTTTTCTGTCGCGTCTGATGCCGCATTACGGTGAGGATTGGTGGCTGATGAGCCAATACGCCTTTGCGCTCTGCGAAACGGGGCAGCTGGCGCAGGCGGGTGACATGATCGACCGGTCGCTGGCACTCAACCCCGACAACGCCCATGGCGCGCATGTGCGCAGCCACGTTTCATACGAAGAGGGGGATGTTGACAGCGGGATCGCCTATTTAAAGGCGTGGCTGCCCGGCTATGCCAAGGCGGGTGTGATGCACGGGCATCTCAGCTGGCACCAGGCTCTCTGGATGCTACAGACCGGCGATGTCGCGGGCATGTGGGCACTGCTGGATGATGCCGTGACGCCGGAAGCGGCGATCGGTGGCGCGCCCCTGAGTGTGCTGGTGGATACGGCGTCATTGCTGCATCGAGCGGAATTGGCGGGTATTACCGTGCCGCAGGAGCGGTGGGTGTCCATCAGCGAATTCGCCGCCCGGGCCTTTCCGCGCACGGGCAATGCTTTTGTCGATATGCATGTCGCGGTGTCGCATGCCATGGCCGGTGAGGCCTCGGGCATCTCCCGGATCATCTCGGAGCCCGCAGGTCCCGCTTCGGATCTGGTGCCCAGCATCGCGCAAGGGTTTCAGGACATGGCGCGCCGCGATTGGGCCGCTGCCGCGCGTCATTTCAAGAGTGCGATGGCCGATACCGCGCGCATCGGCGGCAGTCGCGCACAGCGTGATCTGGTGGAGCACAGCCTGCTGGCCTGCCTCATGCGGCAGGGCCTGAGGGTTGAGGCACATGATCTCGCAGCGCTCAGGCGCCCTGTGATTGCAGATGCTTACGCGTCATAGCTAAAGTATGCCCGGCAGGTTCAACTCATTTTCGCGGGCGCAATCGAGCGCCTCGGCATAGCCCGCATCCGCATGCCGCATCACGCCGGTTGCAGGGTCATTCCAAAGCACACGCGCGATCCGTCGGTCCGCATCTTCGGTACCATCGCAGCAGATCACCATGCCGGAATGCTGGCTGAACCCCATGCCGACACCACCGCCGTGGTGCAGCGATACCCAGGTGGCCCCGCTGGCCGTGTTCAGCAGCGCATTCAGCAAGGGCCAATCGCTGACCGCGTCTGAGCCGTCCTTCATCGCCTCGGTCTCGCGGTTGGGCGAGGCGACGGAGCCGGAATCCAGATGGTCCCGCCCAATCACAATCGGGGCGGATAGCTCGCCGCTGCGCACCATCTCGTTGAAGGCCAGCCCCAATTTGTGGCGCACACCCAGACCGACCCAGCAGATTCGCGCGGGAAGCCCCTGAAAGCTGATCCGGTCACGGGCCATATTAAGCCAATTGTGCAGGTGCGGGTCATCGATCAGCTCTTTGACCTTGCGATCAGTCTTGTAGATATCTTCCGGATCGCCCGACAGGGCGCACCAGCGAAACGGCCCAATCCCCCGGCAAAAGAGCGGGCGGATGTAGGCCGGGACGAACCCGGGAAAGGCAAAGGCGTTTTCGAGGCCTTCCTCCAGCGCGACCTGCCGGATGTTATTGCCATAGTCGAGCGTCGGCACATCGGCGTTCCAGAAATCCACCATGGCGGCGACATGCACCTTCATGCTGGCGCGCGCGGCCCGTTCCACGGCCTTGGGGTCGCTCTCGCGCTTGGCCTTCCAGTCGCCAAGGCTCCAGCCCTGCGGCAGGTAGCCGTTGACCGGATCATGCGCGCTGGTCTGATCGGTCACGATGTCGGGCCGTACCCCACGCCGCACCAGTTCCGGGAAAACATCCGCCGCGTTGCCGAGCAGACCCACGGACTTCGCCTCACCTGCCGCTGTCCATTTTTCGATGAGCGTCAGTGCTTCATCCAAAGTCTCAGCTTTCTCGTCTAGATATTTGGTACGCAAGCGAAAATCTATGCTATCCGGGTTGCATTCGACCGCCAGGCAGCAGGCCCCGGCCATGACCGCGGCAAGTGGCTGCGCACCGCCCATGCCGCCCAATCCTGCGGTCAGGATCCAGCGCCCGGTCAGATCGCCGCCATAGTGCTGTCGGCCTGCCTCGACAAAGGTCTCATAGGTGCCCTGCACAATGCCCTGCGAGCCGATGTAGATCCACGATCCCGCCGTCATCTGGCCGTACATCGCCAGACCGCGCTTATCGAGTTCATTGAAGTGGTCCCAATTGGCCCAATGCGGCACCAGGTTGGAATTGGCAATCAGGACGCGCGGGGCGTCCTTGTGGGTCTGAAAAATGCCCACGGGCTTGCCGGACTGCACCAGAAGCGTCTGGTCTTCCTCAAGCGTTTTGAGGCTGGCGACGATATGATCGAAATCCGCCCAGGTGCGTGCGGCGCGTCCAATGCCGCCATAGACCACCAATTCATGCGGGTTCTCCGCCACATCCGGGTGCAAGTTGTTCATCAGCATCCGCATCGGCGCTTCGGTCAGCCAGCTTTTGGCGGTGATCTTCGGCCCTGTGGCCGGGAAAACGTCGCGGATATTCTTGCGCGGATCACTCATGCGGGCCTCCAGTGCTTCAGATAGGTCAATACGTCTTTCAAGATTTCGCGCAGAGGGGCTGCCTTGGCCGCGTCATACTGCCATGGGGCTGCCTCATCGGTCAGGTAGGTGGATTGGGCCAATTCCATCTGGATGGCATGCACGTTGTTTTCCGGACGGCCGAATTTGCGGGTGGTCCAGCCGCCTTTGAAACGCCCATCGACGACAGTGGAGTAATCTGCCGCCTGCTTGCAAACCTGCGTGACCTGCGCCGCGATTTCCGGATCGCAGGACGCGCCCATGTAGGTGCCGATGCTGAAATCGGGCAAGGTGCCTTCGAACAGGTAGGGGATCTTTGACCGGATCGAATGGCAATCGTAGAGCACGGCAAATCCGTGTTTGGCGCGCAGGCGCGCGATTTGCGCGGCGAGGGCGGCATGATAGGGCGCGTGACAGGCAGAGCGCCAGGTGGCCATTTCGACCTTGTTGGGCGGGTCGTCCCAGATGTCTTCCCCGTCGAAACTCGTCAGCGGTACCAAACCTGTGCTGTTTTGCCCCGGGTAGAGGCTGGCGCCGCTGGGGTCGCGGTTCGCATCGCAGACGTAGCGGTGAAAATTCGCGCGCAAGGTTGTCACATCATCAATCAGATCGCTGTACAGCCGATCAACATGCCAGTCGGTATCCGCCAAGCGGCGCCCGATCTCATTCAGCCGCTGCAGGATCGGGTCCGCGATTTCGGTCCCGGCATGCGGGATCGCAAGGATCAGCGGGCTTGACCCAACAGTGACATCAACGGGCATCAGGTCTTGTTCCTTCTTGCAGGCAGGGCAGGTCAAGATCCTGCACCAACGTGCCCGTTGATATCATACGAGCTGCGGTCTCGATATCCCGGGCCAGATAGCGATCCGCTTCGAGGGGGGCGATCTCCGCCCGCAGAAGGTTCATCGCAGTTTGCAGGGCGTGGCTGGTTTTGAGCGGCGCGCGGCATTCGATCCCCTGGGCCGCACAGATGGCTTCGACCCCGAGAATTACATTGAGATTGGTATTCATCTTCTGAAGACGGCGCGCGGCATGTGCGGCCATGCTAACGTGATCCTCCTGATTGGCCGAGGTTGGGGTGCTGTCGGTGGCACAGGGGGTCGCGAGGTGCTTGTTTTCGCTCATCAGTGCCGCGGTCGTCACCTCGGCGATCATCAGCCCGGAATTCAGACCCGGATCAGGTGTCAGGAAAGGCGGTAGATCAAAGCTGAGCGTGGGATCCACCATCAGCGCCACGCGGCGTTGCGCGATGGCCCCGATCTCTGCCAGCGCGACGGCGATCTGATCGGCGGCAAAAGCCACGGGTTCAGCGTGGAAATTCCCGCCCGACACGATTTGACCGCCTGTCGGATGCGACGGATCCACGAGGACCAGCGGGTTGTCCGTCACCGCATTGGCCTCTGTCTCCAGGGTCGCGCCAGCCACGCGCAGCAGGTCCATCGCGGCCCCTGAAACCTGCGGCTGGCAGCGAATGCAATAAGGGTCCTGCACACGGGTGTCACCGTCGCGATGGCTTTCGCGGATCTCTGACCCCTGCATCAACGCGCGCTGCGCACTGGCGGCTTCAATCTGGCCCTGATGCCCGCGCAGCAGGTGAATTTCGGGGACCAAAGGCGCTGTCGATCCCATGATCGCATCGGTGGACAGGGCCGCCGTCAGGATACAGGCGCGGGCGTTCTCCCAGGCGGCGAAAAGACCCACCAAAGCGCAGGCGGTGGAGAATTGCGTGCCGTTGATCAGGGCCAAGCCTTCCTTTGCCCCCAGCGTGACCGGGGACACGCCAGCGGCTTTCAGGGCCGCCGCACCGGGCATCAGATTGCCCTGAAAAACCGCCTCTCCCTCGCCGATCAGCACCGCGGCCATGTGTGCCAGGGGCGCCAGATCGCCAGAGGCCCCCACCGACCCTTGGACCGGTATGACGGGCATCACATCATGGGCGAGCAGGTCCTGAAGGAGCGCGACAGTCTGCCAGCGCACCCCCGATGCACCGCGCCCCAGCGACAGCAGCTTCAGCGCGATCATCAGCCGGGTGGTGTTGGCCTCCAGCGGTTCGCCGACACCGCAGCAATGGGAAAGCACCAGGTTGCGTTGCAGGGCTTGGGTGTCACGGGCCGCGATCTTGATGCTCGCAAGTTTGCCGAACCCGGTGTTGACGCCATAAACGGCGACGTCGCCCTGTGCTGCCCGTTCCACCAGTGCCGCGGCGGCATCAATGCCAGCGCGGGCGCTTGCGGCCAGCGTCACAAGTCCCGTACCCGTCCAAACCGCATGAAGATCGCGCAGCGTGGTCGCGCCGGGCACCAGAATTTGCGTCATGCCCCGGGCCCTTCCAGTTGGCCGCCAAAGACCCGCGCATGCAGCGGGTTGAACCCGATGTGGTAGGCCAGCTCCGCAGGATGCGTGACATCCCAGATCGCCAGATCGGCGTGACACCCAGTGGCAATTTTCCCGGCGTTGCTTTGCCCAAGGGCCTGGGCGGCATGGCAGGTCACGCCCGCGAGCGCCTCCGCCGGGGTCATGCGGAAAAGCGTGCAGGCCATGTTCATCGCAAGCAACAGCGAAGTCATCGGCGACGACCCCGGATTGCAATCGGTGCTGATCGCCATCGGCACCCCCATGGCCCGGAAGGTTTCAACCGGCGGTTTCTGGCGTTCCCGCAGGGTATAGAAGGCGCCGGGCAGGATCACCGCCACCATGTCCGCTGCAGCCATGGCTTTGGCGTCTTTCTCGGTGGCATATTCCAGATGATCCGCCGATAGCGCGCCATGGGCAGCGGCCAAGGCCGTGCCGCCCTGATGAGACAATTGTTCGGCGTGCAGCTTGATGGGCAGATCAAGGGCATGGGCGGCATCGAAGACGCGCGCGATCTGGGTGGTGTCAAAGGCGATGTTTTCGCAAAAGCCATCCACCGCATCCACCAGCCCCTCGGCATGGGCCGCCTGAAGCGTGGGGATACAGACCTCATCAATATAAGCATCCGCATTCTCTGCGTACTCCGGCGGCAGCGCATGCGCGCCCAGAAAGCTGGTGCAAATGCGTATGGGGCGATGTTCGGCAACGGCGCGCGCGGCGCGGAGCATGCGCAACTCGGTCTCCTGATCGAGCCCGTATCCGGATTTGATTTCCAGCAGGGTCACGCCCTCGGCGATCATGGCATCCACGCGGGGCAGGGCTTGTTCAATCAACGCCTCTTCAGAGGTTGCCCGTGTCGCCGTCACGGTCGACATGATGCCACCGCCACCGCGTGCGATGTCTTCGTAGCTTGCGCCTTCGAGCCGCATTTCGAATTCGGTTGCCCGGTTGCCGCCAAAGACAACATGGGTATGGCAATCGATCAGGCCGGGCGTCACCAGGCGCCCGCCCAGATCAATATGATCGCCTTTGTGATATTCCGCTGGCAGGGCGGTGCGGGCCCCGGCCCAAACGATCCGATCCCCCTGCATCACGATGGCGGCATCCGGCAGCGGCGGGGCCGCGCCGGTCATCGCCATGAGGGTGAGATTGGACAGAATCATGCATCAAACCTCTTGCGGAACAGAGTGGCTTTATTATTATGTATGTACATATTTTTCTGTCAAGACGGAGAAGCCGGTGCCGGTGATTTGGTCGAAACATGCGCTGACATCGGAGGGTTGGGCGCGAGACGTCCGCGTCGATGTTGATGACGCGGGGCGCATTACGGATGTCCAGACAGAGCAAATGGCGCAGGGCACGCGCGCTGACATCTTGCTGCCGGCGCCGGTGAATGTGCATAGTCACGCGTTTCAGCGGGCGATGGCCGGGCTTTCCGAGCGGCGGGGCCCCGACCCGTGCGACAGCTTCTGGACCTGGCGACAGCTGATGTTCCGCTTTCTTGATCAACTGACCCCGGATGATGTGGCAGCGATCACGGCTTTTGTGCAGATGGAGATGCTGGAGGCCGGGTTCGGCGCTTCGGTCGAGTTTCACTACCTGCACCATCAGCCGGGCGGCGCACCTTATGACCGCCTGTCCGAGATGTCAGAGCAGATCGTGAGCGCGGCGGAAACAAGCGGTATCGGGCTGACGCTTTTGCCCGTGCACTACCAATACGGTGGCTGTGACAAACGCGGCCTGGGGCCGGGGCAGGTGCGGTTTGGCAATGACCCTGAGCGATTTGCGAAACTGTGGCAGGGGGCGCAGCAGGCCGTAAAAACCCTGTCCAAAGATGCGGCAATAGGTGTCGCACCCCATTCCCTGCGCGCTGTCGCTCGGGAGGATCTGACCACAATTGCCGGGCTTGCGAAAGAGGGCCCGATCCATATGCACCTGGCAGAACAGCAAGCGGAAGTCGAAGAAGTGGAGGCCGCCTGGGGCGCACGCCCAACCGAATGGTTGCTCGACAACATCGACGTAACCGGGCGCTGGTGCCTGATCCATTGCACGCAACTGTCGCCGCGTGAGGTGGTACGGTTGGCGGCAACCGGTGCGGTTGCCGGGCTGTGCCCGATCACCGAAAGCAGCCTTGGCGATGGGATTTTTGACGGGGTGGGCTGGCAGGCCGCAGACGGGGCCATGGCGGTTGGGTCAGACAGCAATATCCGCATCTCCCTGGTCGAGGAACTGCGCACGCTGGAGTATTCGCAACGGTTGCGCGATCACGGCAGAGCGGTATTTGCAACGCAGGCGCAGTCGACCGGTCGGGTCTTGTTCGACGCGGTGGTGTCGGGTGGGGCGCAGGCTGCGGCGCGGGGGCGCGGGGGGCTGCAACCGGGCGCCTGGGCGGATCTGCTGGCGCTCGACGGCGCCGCGCCTGACCTGATGGGGCGCGAGGGGGATACGATCCTCGACAGTTTCATCTTTGCGGGCGACCACCGGATGATCCGCGATGTCTGGTCCGCGGGGCGGCATTTGGTGCAGGACGGAGAACACATTCGCCATCGCGCGATCTGTGACCGCTATGTCAGGACCCTCGCCAAGCTCCGGGATGTGATGTGACAGCGCCCGTCTTCAACAGCTGGCAGGCGGTGCGCGACGAGGTGTTGCGCCGACTGCAAGCGCGGATCTGGCGCCCCGGCGAGATGATCCCGAATGAGGCGGATCTGGCCGATGAACTGGGCTGCGCGCGGGTCACGGTGAACCGGGCCTTGCGGGCGCTCTCTGATGCCGGGCTGTTGGAGCGTCGGCGCAAAGCGGGCACGCGGGTGGCGCTGCACCCCGTCCGGCGCGCGACGCTTGAAATTCCGATGATCCGACGACAGATCGAGCAGGCTGGCCACGCCTATGGTTATCACCTGATTTCGGCTGGGCGGGCGGTGCCAGACGCTGCGCTGCAAACCTATATGCGCGCAAGATCGGATGGGTTTTTGCAGGTCCGTGCGGTGCACCTGCAAGATGGCGTGCCGTTTGTGGCAGAGGATCGCTGGATCAATCTGGAAACGGTGCCGGCTGCGTCCAGCCAGGATTTTTCACAGGTCAGTGCCAATGAATGGCTGTTGCAACACGCGCCGTTCTCGCGTGGCGATATTGCCTTCGCAGCAGAAAACGCTTCCGCCGAAACCGCCGATCTGTTGCAAACGCAGGTCGGCGCGGCCGTTTTCGTGACAGAGCGCACCACGTGGTTTGAAGCGCGCTCCGTCACTTTTGTGCGGTTGAGCTTTGCCCCCGGCTACCGGATGCAGACCGAGATCTGATGGCTCAGGTCTCTTTGCGGTCGTCGACGATGTTCAACTGCGCCATGCCGCTTTGCCCCAGATCGACCGAGGAGAACGGTCCGCCGTGGCACATCTGCCCCGGGTCGGTCACATCTACGGGCCCCGCCTCGGCGAGCACAGTTTGCGCGAATTGCTCGGCGTTGTCTTTGGGCCGGTAGCCCAGAAAGGCGGCTTTGGCATTGTCCACCGGCGCGCGGTCGTTGTTGGACACGCCGTAGATGATGGCAAAGCCCACCGAGGGGGTGTCGATGGCGCGGGTGACCAACTGAATGAGATCATCGTAGCTGAGCCACGATCCCAACGCGCGGGTGTTGCTGACCTGCGCGCAGGAGAGAATGCGCAGATGCACCGATTCCAGCTGGCGCTTTTCCCAATACATGCGGCCCAGATCTTCGGTGAAGCATTTTGCGAGGCCATAGAAGGTGTCGGGGCGATGCGGGACGTCGATGCCGATGCATTCGGATTTGGGGTACATGCCGACCGCGTGGATCGAGGAGGCGTAGACAATCCGTTTCACCCCCGCTTTGTAGCCCGCCTCCCAGATGTTATAGGAGCCAACGAAATTGGGGCCGAGCAGCTCTTCGAAGGGTTTTTCATCGACGATGGCCCCGAAGTGGATCACCATATCCGCGCCCTCGAGGACGGGGGCGATCTGTGCCATATCCGCCAGATCGGCCTGCACATAGGTTTCACCGTCATAGAGCGTGCCGATGTCTTCGGCGATATCCGTGCTGACCAGCGTGTCGCACATCGCCGCCAGCGGTTCACGCAAATACGACCCCAAACGGCCTGCGGCCCCTGTCAAAACCAGTTTCATAGTTGTCCTTCCTTGCCGTCAGATGACGGCCTTTTCCAAGAATTTCTCACCGCGCAGAACCCGGTCCACATAGAAGGGTGCGAGGTCCAGAGTGCGGTATTCACCATAGGCAATCTGTTCCGCCAGCCCGCGCCCCAAAGCCGGTGCTTGCTGTAACCCGTGACCGGAAAACCCGTTGATGAACATGAAGTTGCCGACCTCCGGATGCGGGCCGACAATCGCGTTCTGATCCAGCGTATTGTAGTCGTAATGCCCGACCCACATGTTGATCAGCTTGATCTCTTCGAACTGGGGGATGCGGGTGGCGATGATCGGCCAGAACTTATCTTCCCACAACGCATGATCGGCGTTGAAATCGTCATGTGCCACCGCGGGGTCATCATCCGGCGGCCCGCCCGCAAGATAATAGCGCCCGTCGGTGCGCATGTGTACGCCCGAGGGGTCAATGGTCAGCGGCAGATCACGGTCCAACGGGTGCGCGGCATCGAAGATATAGGTGTAGCGCTTGCGCGGCTCGATCGGAATATCAAGCCCCGCCATCTGCGCGGTCTGCGCCCCGCGTGTGCCGGAGGCGTTGACCACCGTGCCGCAGGCCACATTGCCGCCCGTCTTGAGCGTCACGCCTGCGACGCGATTGCCTGCGCGCGCGATGGCAATGACCTCGTCGGCCACATATTCCACATCGTTTTTTCGCGCCATGCGTTTGAACCAGTCAAACATCGTGCCGCCGTCAAAATACCCCTCGTCGATCAGGTTGTGGTTCGCCCCCAGAATGTCATCGAGCATATAGAAGGGGTAGTCTGCCGCGATCTCCTCCGGGGTCATGAATCTTGTCCCCGCCCCAAGGCCTGCCTGTACCTTCTGGCTATCGCGCAGGGTGTCCGCAAATTCCGGCGTATCGGCCATATACATGTAGCCGTAGCTTTGCAGCACCAGTTCCGGCACGTCCGGGTCGTCGCCCATGAAGCTTTGGAAATTCTTGATGAAGTCCGCCCCGAACTGCGAAATGCCGATGTTGACCTTGTTGGAGAACTGCTGCCGGATGCAGCTATTGGTGTGGCTGGTACCGGCGAATTCATAGCTGGGGTCCTTTTCGACCACCAGAATGCGACCGTCAAACCCGGCCATCTGTGTCAGCCACCATGCGACGCTTGACCCATAGATGGCCCCGCCAATGATGACGACATCATAAGATGAATGCTGCTGTGTCATGATCCCCCCACGTCCGCGTTGCCTCTGGAACACGGGCGATATGGGTTCGTCAAGCTTTGTGAATTCTCATGTTGAAAAGGGCTGGTCCAGCGCGCGTGCCACAAGCTCCAGCCGATCCTGACCATAGAACATGTCGCCGTCCACAAAATAGGTCGGAGAGCCAAAGACACCCAGACGAATGGCGTCGGCCGTATTGGCGTCATGCTGTTGCTGTGTCTCCTCACTGCGGGCCGCATCCAGCAGCGCATGGCCGTCCAGCCCCAGAGAGTTTGCGACGCTAGATATCATCTGCGGATCGGCCTGATCCGCGTCGTCCCGCCAATGCGCCTGCAGCAGCGCGCGCGACAGTGCGTCGACGTCCAGGCCAGCGGATTGCGCGGCAATGATCGCCCCATTCCCCAGAGCCAGCGGGTTGTCGTGATGTTTGGGGCGACGCTTGATCCACGGCAGATCGCGATACTCCGCCCACCGCATGATCTCGCGGCCAAAATAATATGCTTTATGGGCTTTGGAGCGCGCCTTGAACGGTGTGCTGCCCGCGGCCACCATGACCGGATCAAGATCAAACGGGCGGTGAATGACCTTTGCCCCTTTTTCATCGGCAATTTCGGCCAGCCGCCACGCGCCCAGATAGGCAAAGACCGAGTGGCAGGAATAGAAATACTCAATGGTTTTCATCTGATCATCCTTTCTGCGCCAGGTTGCGCGCATCTTTGGCCATCAAGGCGATCACGTCGCGCAACCGGCCGGTGTCTTTTGGGTTTGAGGCGTTGCCGTCCAGCCCCCGGCGCAACACGCCCTGCAAAATGGCAAGCAACCGGAAGTAGGAAAAGACGACATAGAAATTCCAATGCGCGGGCGTCGGGATGTTGCGGCGCGCGCAATAGGCGGCCACATATGCCTCCTCCTCCGGCAGGCCAAGGCCCGCGCGATCCACGCCGCCAAGACCCCGAAAGTGTCCCTTGTGCGGCAATCGCCAGTGCATGCATTGATAGGCAAGGTCGGCCAGCGGGTGCCCCAGCGTGCTCAGCTCCCAATCGAGCAGGGCAACGACCTCCTGGCGCTCCGGGGCGAAGATCATGTTATCGATGCGGAAATCGCCGTGCACGATGCTGCTGGCCCCGTCATCAGCCACCATATGCTCGCCCAGCCAATCCATCAGCCACTCCGCATCCGCGAGCACCTCCGTTGCCGTATCACGATACTGGCCGGACCAGCGCCCGACCTGCCGGGCGAAGTAATTGCCGGGCTTGCCATAGTCCTCCAGCCCGACCGATTTGGGATCGATGCTGTGAAGTGCCGCAAGCACGCTGTTCATCGCATCGTAGATTTGAGCGCGGGTACAGATCTCCAGCTCCGGCAAGGCCGGGTCCCAGAAAATACGCCCCTCCACCATCTGCATGACCATGAACTGCGTGCCCATCGGGCTCTCTTCACCCGAGAGGTGATAGACGCGCGGCACCGGCACGTCGGTGTCGACCAGCGCCTTCATCACCCGGTATTCGCGGTCCACCGCATGGGCGGATTTCAGGAGCTTGCCCGGCGGTTTTGCCCTTAGCACAAAAGCCTGCGCGCCACTTTTGATCAGATAGGTGGGGTTGGACTGCCCGTCAGAAAATTTCTCGATGCTGTCCAGCCGCTCAAACCCTGTCACATGGTCGGCAAGATAGGCTGCAAGCGCGTCTGGGTCGTACCGGTGCATCGCGAAATCCTTCATGGCCCATGGACAAGTCCCGGTGATCTAAGCAAGTCTGCGGCGGCGGGGAAAGTCCCGATCGTGTCAAAGGAGGAGTGCGACGTGGATATGAACTTTGGCATGGCGGAGAAAAACCGCGACCTTCTGGGCCGTGTGGCGGCGATGATCCGCGATGATGTGATGCCGATGGAGGCAGAATACCATGCAGAGATTGGCAAGGGGGATCGCTGGCAATATACCGACCGACAAGCGGAAATTCTCGAAGGGTTGAAGGCCAAGGCCAAGGCGGCGGGGTTGTGGAATTTCTGGCTCACCGACTCCGAAAAGGGATTCGGCCTGACCACCGTTGAATATGCCTATTTCGCCGAAGAAATGGGCAAGACGCCGCTGGGCGCGGAGGTTTTCAACTGCTCGGCACCGGACACCGGCAACATGGAGGTGTTCGAGCGCTACGGGACATCTGCGATGAAAGAGCAGTGGCTGGCGCGGTTGCTGGAAGGTGAGATTCGGTCTGCCTACCTGATGACGGAGCCGGAGGTTGCCTCGTCAGACGCCACCAATATCGCGATGTCCTGTGTGCGGCAGGGCAATGATTATGTCCTGAACGGCGAGAAATACTGGGCCTCTGGCGCCGGCGATCCGCGCTGCAAGGTCTATATCGTGATGGTGCGCACCGGCGACGACGCCGCCGCCAAACACAAGCGCCATTCGATGATCGTGGTGGACGCCGCGACGCCGGGTATTGAGATACTGCGCCCGATGAAGGTCTTTGGCCATGACGACGCGCCCCACGGGCACATGCATATCCGTTTTTCCGACGTGCGCGTGCCTGCGGAGAACATGTTGCTGGGCGAAGGGCGCGGTTTTGAGATTGCACAAGGTCGCCTGGGGCCGGGGCGGATCCACCATTGCATGCGGTCGGTCGGGCAAGCGGAGGCCGCGCTGGAATTGCTGTGCCGCCGGTCTTTGCAGAAAGAGGCCTTTGGCAAGCCGCTGGTGCAGTTGGGTGCGAATTTCGACATCATTGCGGAGGCGCGTATGGAGATCGAACAGGCGCGGCTATTGTGCCTGAAAGCGGCGTGGATGATGGATCAGGGGGACGCCCGCGCGGCAGCGCCCTGGATCAGCCAGATCAAGGTGGTTGCCCCGCGCATGGCGTTGAAGGTGATCGATGAGGCGATGCAGATGCACGGCGGGCAGGGCATCAGCCAGGACACGCCGCTGGCCATGGCCTGGACCTGGCAACGCGCGCTGCGTTTTGCGGATGGGCCCGATGCGGTGCACCGCCGACAGGTCGCGCGCGCGGAGTTGCGAAAGCATACGCAGGAAAAGATCTGAGTTTTTTGACAGTCGTTTTGCGACGGCCCGCTATACCCGCTGGTTTCGGCCATAATATCGCATATTATCAATTTTGTGAATTTTTGATGGAGGCTTTGAAGTCATATAATTGATTAACATCAATTCGTTTAAGCGAGTTCAATCACACGAGATGCCGGTCTACAGCCATTTCGGTCGTTTTTTGAATTGAGCGGCGCCGGTTTCTCTCTCACAGTGCACACATGCGCGCGCCACTCATAGACAATCTGCAATATGCAAATTTTTCACCTCGCATCTTTGAGCAAATGCGCGAGGGCGGCGTCGATGCGGTGCATGTCACGATCGCCTATCATGAGACGTTCCGTGAAATGGTGCTTAATCTGGAGCGTTGGAACCGGTGGTTCGAGGATCATCCCGATTTGATCTTCAAAGGAACAAGAGGGCAGGATGTGCGCAGGGCGCAAGAGACCGGGCGCACCGCGATTTTCTTTGGCTTCCAGAACCCGAGCCCGATTGAGGATGACATTGGGCTGGTGGAAATTTGCCACCAACTGGGCATCCGCTTCATGCAACTGACCTATAACAATCAGTCGCTGCTGGCGACGGGCTGTTACGAGGAGGATGACACCGGCCTGACACGGATGGGCAAGCAGGTGGTGGCCGAGATGAACCGGGTCGGCATGGTCGTCGACATGTCGCATTCCGCGGAGCGTTCCACACTTGAGGCGATTGCGCAGTCGACCCGTCCCATCGCCATCACCCATGCCAACCCGCATTGGTGGCATGCGGCGCTGCGCAACAAATCCGACCGTGTTTTGTCCGCGCTGACGGAGGCCGGAGGGATGCTGGGCTTTTCGATGTATCCGCATCATCTGGCGGGCGGCGGTGCCTGCACGCTGGAAAGCTTCTGTGGTATGATTGCGGAGGCCGCGGAGCGGTACGGCGCGCGCAATCTGGGTCTTGGATCGGACCTCTGTCAGGATCAGCCCGATAGCGTCGTGGAATGGATGCGGGTGGGGCGGTGGTCAAAAACCATAGACTACGGCGAGGGATCAGCCGCAAACGCGGGCTTCCCACCGATGCCAGACTGGTTTGAGGACAACAGGGATTTTGGCAATATACGCAAAGGGTTGCTGGATCAGGGTATGACCACGGAGGAGGTAGACGGGATCATGGGCGGCAACTGGCACCGTTTCTACACAGAAAGCTTCGGTCCGCTATGAAGGATCTGTCTGCCCCGCCACAAGCGCCGCTGCGCTCGCCCGGTCAGGTGATGCGCCTGTCGCGGATGGGGTCGATGTTTCCCACGCGCCTGTCCTTTCTGCGCACGCTGACGCGGTTTCTGGCAGCTGAAAACGCCCAGGTAACGCGGCATGTCTGGCAGATGTGTCCCGAGGGCTACGGTCACGCGGTATATTGCGTGACCCTTGGCGGATACACCTATTCGCTCGTTGCGGTGTCAACGCAGCTCGCCCCCGAAGAGCGCACCGACCGGGTGATCGCCACCGCCTGGGACACCGCCTATGTGCTCTATGACGGCGTGCCCGATGCGGATGAAATTGCGCGGATTTGCAGCGCTGCCCCAAAACAGGAGGCGGCCCGTTTTACCGAGCGTGATCTGGTGCTCAGCCGCGCTAATAAGTCGGTCAGGTTGTTTGCGCATGTTGTGGAGCGTTTGCGCGCTGGCCAGCAGCCGGATGCCGCAATGGTGCGCCAGATCGGATACCTGATGCGCACCACGGCCGTTTACGGCAACGGCAAGTTTGGCATCGCCGATCGCGTGGTCATTGAAACGCGCCCCGGTCTTTCCGGGCCTTTCATGGCCGAAATGCTGACCGTCTGGCTGATCCGCCACTTTACGCATGACTTGGTGGAGCATGTGGGCCAGGGCACGCTCGACCGCAGGCTCAAACGACACCTGGGCATCGGCAATTCCACCGGGCTGGGCATGGCGCCCTTTCTGGTGACGCATCCGGTTTTGCTGAACAACTGGATGCTGGCACGGGAAACGGCATTGGCGCGGGTGCGGGCGGTGCCGAGGTTGGATTCTGCATCCGTGCAGCGGTTGCACGATTTGGCGACCCGTGCGGCGCAGCATCTGAGCCAATGGCAGGTGCCTGACACCCGGCATCAGCAGCGCATCGACGACCTGCGGCGGGATTGGGCGCGGGTTCTTGCTTGGCTGACGCCAGAAAACATGATGGCCGATCACGCGATAGAGGCCCTGCTGAGTTGGTCATCGGACCAGACCGAAGATGTGCAGGAATTGATTGTAGCACTTGTGATTGAACTCTTCCCGGACCTGGTGGACGGATTGACGGACTGTATGGCTGATCCTATCGGGCCGATGGCGGCGCTGCCCAGGGATACAAATGCGCTGCGCGACGCCATTGAGGCGCATTTCGTTTGGGCGCTTCAGCTGGACTATGCCGCGACGGATCAATGTCAGCAATTCTGGTATGTGAGTTCGGCGAAACAGGAACCCCGGCTGGGCAACCGTTTCGCCGAAGCGGGTGCGGAATTGGAAAGCCCGCTGGATATCGCGCGTCGGATCAGAGCGCTATACGATGATCTGCCGTCGGAACCCGTTGGCATTTGCGCGTTTTTGGAGCGTCACCCCGAGCATTTTCTGGCGGTGTCGCGCGCGGGTCTTGCAGGTCACTACCCCTATGCGGAAATCCGCGACAATCTGATCGCAGAAAACTGTCTGCCCATTGATATGCTGCGGTGCAAGCTGTCGTTTTTCGGGGCCTCCAAGTTTGACCCGAAGTCGGATCGCTGGACGCGGATTACCCTGTGCCAAGGGGCGCCTTTGGCGGATGAGTTGGACGCGCGCGCAGACGATTGGTGGTTGCCGGTTTTTGGCCCATGAGCTGGTCGCGTGCGGAAATCCTGGCCCTGGCCACAAAAGCCGCGCGCGGGGCAGCGGCGCCACCGGGGCAGGCCGCTCAATTTGGCCAAGCCGCTGCGCAACATCTGGGTCGGGGACGGTCGGCGGATGATCTGCTGCGCGCGTTGGAGCAGCTGCCCTCAGGACCGATCCTGCAGATACCGGTTGAGATCAGCCGGGTCATGATCTCCGCAGAGGGACAGCAGAGCATCGATGCCAGTGTCGAAGTTGGAGCCTATGCGGCGCTTTTCGAAAGCTATCTGGAAAGCTTGCCGTGCAAGACCACGATTACTGCGCGAACGCCTGAGACCTTTCATGTTGTGCTAGAATCGGCCGTTCCGGCACCGGGTGTCTCGTTGGACCGGATCACCGGCTGCGACCTTGCGATTGAGAAGATGACGACCCTGGCGGCGCGCACTTTTGTCCCGGAGAGCGAGGCCTCGCGTCTTGCTGGCGCGGGTGCCGGTCTCACGGACAATGACTAAGTAAGTCGAATTGACCCTCGCAGGATCTTACGCGCCCGCGAACGGATCCGTCTCATAAACCACATGCGCGAGGTAGAGGCCCTGGGGCGGGCAAACCGGGCCGCAGGCCGCGCGGTCCCGGGCTGCCAACGCAAGCACCACCTGGTCGGGGTCCCAAGATCCCGCGCCCACCCGTTCCAGCGTGCCGACGAAGCTGCGGACCTGATTGTGCAGGAAAGATCGCGCGCGCACATCGAAATGCACCTCGCGCCCGTGCGGTGTGTCGACAGCCGTCACCTCCAGCCGGTTCAGTGTCTTCACCGGGCTGTCGGCCTGACAGATGGTTGAACGGAAGGTCGTGAAGTCATGGCGTCCGACCAAATGACGTGCCGCGGCCTGCATCGCATCGACATCAAGGTCGTGTTTGACCTGCCAGACCAGCCCCTCCTGATGCGTCGCGGGCGCGCGGCGGGTCAGGATGCGGAACTGGTACTGACGCTCCTGCGCTGAAAACCTTGCATGCCAGTCTTCCGTTACCTCCGCGCAGTCGATGATTGCAACAGGCGCAGGTTTGAGATGGTAGTTGAGCGCCTCGGACAAACGAAACGGAGTCCAGGTCGCAGCCATATCGCAATGAGCGACCTGACCCAGCGCGTGAACCCCAGCATCCGTCCGCCCGGCGGCGGCAATCGTATGCGCGCGCGGCTCCAGCCGGGCCAGAGCGGCCTCGATGGATCCCTGAACCGTCACCTGGTCTTTCTGGCGTTGCCAGCCGGCAAAGGGGGCGCCGTGATATTCGATTTTCAGTGCATAGCGGGGCATGGCGCTGCCCCTAGCCTGTGCCGCCCATTGCGTCAAATGCCTTTGTTCGCACTGGCGTGCCCCTGCAGCAGGGCTTATGTATCTGGAAACAGAACCGCAGGGGCAGTCAGGCTTTGGTCATTTCGTCACTCGCCGATACGGTGCTGCGCCAGATTGAAACGGTGCAGGACACGGTCAACGAGACCCTATTTGAACCCGTGATCCGAATTGGCGTGACCGGTCTTGCGCGCTCTGGCAAGACGGTTTTTATCACGTCACTGGTGGCCAATATGCTGGACCGTGGACGGATGCCGCATCTTGTCGCCGCCGCTGAGGGTCGCATCGAGGCAGCGTTTTTGCAACCACAGCCAGATGACACCGTGCCGCGATTCGATTTCGAAACACATCTGTCGCAGCTTACCGCGCAGGCCCCGAAATGGCCCGACAGCACGCGCGCCATCTCCGAATTGCGCCTGTCACTGCGCGTCCGCCGTGCGGGCTTGCTGGCCGGGCTGCAAGGGCCGCGTACGATCCACGTTGATATCGTCGACTACCCCGGCGAGTGGCTGCTGGATCTGGCCCTGCTGGATAAATCCTACGCCGAGTGGTCGCGTGAAACGCTCGACCGGTTGCGAAATCGCGAGGCAGCGCAGGAGTTTGCGGCGCTGGTGGGTGACACCGATGCCACGGCGTCTTTGGAAGAAACCACCGCGAAAACACTGGCCGCCCGATTCACCGACTATCTGAATGCGGCGCGCGCCGCCGGGTTTTACGATTGCACGCCGGGTCGCTTCCTGCTGCCGGGGGATCTTGCTGGATCACCCGTTCTGACGTTCGCGCCGCTGCCGGGGGAGGGCACGGGACCCCGCGGCTCGTTGCTGCGCGAGATGAACCGCCGTTATGAGGCCTATAAACGCGAAGTTGTTCGCCCGTTTTTCCGGGATCATTTTTCCCGCATTGACCGTCAGGTGGTGCTGGTCGATGCCTTGGGGGCGATCCACAAGGGACCGCGCGCCGTCGAAGACATGCGCGATGCGATGGCCGATATTCTGGGCGCTTTCAGACCGGGGCAAAACGCCTTTTTGACGCAGCTTTTTCAGGGCAAGCGGGTGGAGAAAATCCTCTTTGCTGCGACCAAGGCAGATCACCTGCATCACAAACAGCACAAGCGTCTCACCGCCATCATGGAGGCCTTCCTGCGTGGGGCGGCGGATCGCGCGCGGTTTGCCGGTGCCGAAACCTCCGCCATGGCGATTGCCTCTTTACGGGCGACGACCGAGGACAGCATCACCCATGATGGTCAGGCGCTGGACGTGGTCCGCGGCACCCTTTTGGACAGCGGGAAAGAGGCAGCATTTTATCCCGGTGCGCTGCCCGAGGATCCCAGCCATTTGTTAACGCCTGCGCGCGAGGGAGCCGAAAACTGGCTGGACCAGGACTACCGTGTGATGAATTTCGCACCTTCGCCGCTTACTTTGCGCCCCGGCGATGGTCCACCGCACATCCGGCTTGATAAGGCAGCCCAATTCCTTTTAGGGGATAGGCTATGAGCACGATCATGATCACCCCGGCACGCAGCCTTGATGCAGGCGCCGTGGGCCACATTTTGTCAGTGTCCAATGACACCATGCCCTGGCTGCCGCGACTTCACTCCGCAGCTGAGGAAATCATGTATGCTGGCGACATGATCGAAGCCGGATGGGTGCGCGTGGCGAAAATCGATGGGAAGGTCGTGGGCTTCATTGCACGGCACGAAAGCGATGTGCACGCGCTCTATGTCCTGCCGGAGGCACAGGATTGTGGCGTGGGTACCGCGCTGCTGGATGATGCCAAGACGGAATGTGATTTCCTGGCGCTGTGGAGCTATCAGGCGAATTCGTCAGCGACCCGGTTTTACGGGCTGCGCGGGTTTATCGAGACCGCCCGCACGGATGGCAGCGAAAATGACGTGGGCCTGCCCGATATCCGGTTCGAGTGGGCCAAGGGCGCCTTCTGATGGCCAAGGGGCCGGTTCTTATTGAAATAGACGCGGAAGACCGCACCGGGCCGAACGTTGCCGATGCGCCGCCGGTGCCGGACGAGGATCTGGCACTTCCACAGGGTCAGGCGATGCAAGTGGCCGCGGGCATTGCTGCGCGCAAGCCCTCGCGTCTGGTACGTTGGTTCTGGTCGCTGGCGGTCGCCTTGATCGGGGCCGTGGCGTCCATCGCCGCCTGGGACTTTCTGACCGGGTTGGTGCTGCGCAACCCGATTTTGGGGTGGGGGGTGACGGCGCTGACCGGAGCCTTTTTGCTGGTGCTGGTTGCAATCTGCCTGCGTGAATTTGCGGCGTTGGGCCGGTTAGGGCGGCTGGATGGATTGCGCCGCGCTGCAGATACCGCGCTTGAAGCGGAGGATCTGACGGCGGCCCGCGCCGTCACGGATCGGCTTCTTGCGCTCTACAAAGGGCGTGAGGACACGCGCTGGGGCCGCGGTCGGTTTGAGGAATTGCAGCGCGACCAGATGGATGCATCGAGCCTTCTGGTGCTGGCAGATAGCGAAATTCTCGGCCCGCTGGATGTGGCGGCAGCGCGCGAGGTGGAGGCCGCAGCCCGTCAGGTGGCCACGGTCACGGCACTTGTCCCGTTGGCGCTGGCCGACGTCGCGGCAGCGCTGACCGCAAACCTGCGGATGATCCGGCGGATTGCCGAAGTCTATGGCGGGCGCTCCGGGTTCCTGGGCGGATGGCGGCTGACCCGTGCAGTGATGGCGCATCTGGTGGCCACCGGCGCGGTGGCCGTCGGAGATGACCTGCTGGAGCCGGTCTTGGGTGGGTCCATCCTGGGAAAACTCTCCCGCAGGTTCGGTGAGGGGCTGGTCAATGGCGCCTTGACCGCTCGCGTGGGCGTTGCGGCGATGGAAGTGTGCCGACCGCTGCCGTTTGCCACTGGAAAAAAGCCAAAAGTGCGCGATATCATCAAGAGGAGCCTTGGCGGACTGTTTTCGACGTCAAAATCCTGAATGCAGACAGGCGCGATGACCGCGCACGCAAAGGAGTGACTGATGGAAAGCTTTGCCGCTGATCTGGCCACGATGGTTCGCAGACCTTTGGAGCCTGCGCATGTTGCGGCCATGCAAAAATACGGCAAACTCTTCGATTTTCCGCGCGGGGCTTTTGTGCAGGAGCCGGGGGAAGCGACCGAGCTGTTTCACTATCTGATCGAAGGTGAATTGGAGGCGGTTGACCCCAACACGTTGGAGCGCGTCGGGATTGCGACGCTTGGTCCGGGCCAGTTCTTTGGCGATCTGCAATTTCTCTCGGGCGGGCTGTCCTTGGCGGGCGCGCGTGCCATTCAGGACAGCAAGGTTTTATGCGTGCCCCGCGCCGACATGTTGCGGTTGATGTCGGACATGCCAGAGATGAGCGATATTATCGTAACCGTGTTGGCGGCGCGGCGCAGGCGGGCGGTCGAAGCATCGGATTCCGCGCTGACCTTGATCGGGTCGGAAATCAGCCGCGACATCCGTCATGTGGCCAGCTTTGCAGCGCGCAATCGCATCCCTTTCCGTGAGATCGAGGTCACCTCGGAAGAGGCGATGGCCCTGGCCGCGCAATGCGGCATCGAACAGGCGCAGCCGGGGGTGATTTTCGGGCGCGAACGCAAGATTGATCCCCCGACGCCGCGCGGTGTTGCAAAAGCACTGGGTTTGCATCTTGAGGTCGCTGACGACAATGCCTTTGATGTCCTGATCGTCGGCGGCGGTCCGGCCGGTGTGGCCGCGGGGGTTTATGCAGGCGCAGAAGGGCTCAGCGCGCTGGTGCTGGAAGATATGGCCATCGGCGGCCAGGCGGGCACATCAAGCCGGATCGAGAATTACATGGGCTTTCCCACCGGCATTTCCGGCGGCGATCTGGTCGGGCGTGGCGAAGTGCAGGCGATGAAATTCGGCACTCGGTTCTCGGTGCCCCGGCGGGCGGCGGCGCTGCGTCAGTGTGATGAGAAATGGTTTCATGCAACGCTCGATGATGGTCAGGAGGTCAGCGCCAAGGCCTTGATCGTGGCCACAGGTGTGCAGTATCGCCGCCTGCCGCTGCCGGGATTGGAGCGATTTGAAGGCGCAGGCGTGTATTACGCGGCCACAGAGGTTGAAGCACGCTATTGTCGCGATACCGAGGTTGCGGTGATTGGGGGCGGCAACTCGGCAGGTCAGGCAGCGATGTTTCTGGCCCGCACCACCCGCCACGTGCATGTCCTGATCCGCGGGGGATCCTTGGCCGCTTCGATGTCGGATTATCTGCTGCAGCGGCTGAACACACATCCACGCATCACCATTCACACTCGTACCGAAGTGATGGAACTGCACGGGCGCGACACGCTGGAAAAGATCACGATCTGCGACCGGGCATCGGGGCAGAACTGGGATCTGCGCACGGCGGCCCTTTTCGTGATGGTGGGTGCGGCCCCTAATACCGGTTGGCTCTCGGGGCTGATCAAGCTGGACGACAAGGGGTTTGTGCTGACCGGGGCCGAGGCTGGCGGCCGCTCTCAATATGAAACCTCCTGCCCGGGGGTCTTTGCTGTCGGTGATGTGCGTGCGGGCTCCGTCAAACGCGTCGCTTCAGCCGTCGGCGAAGGGTCGGTGGTGATGTCCGCCGCGTGGGAACACGTGAATGCCTGATCCCTGTAAGAGGCGACTTGGCTGGTCGCTGCATTGGTGTTTGCGGCTCCGGGTGGTCTTGGGACTTGTTCCCCTTGGCGCCTCTGCTTATAAGGCCCGCATGACAAAAGTCCGCGCTATCATTATTCGAATTATATCCCCGGCGCTCTGAGCTTTGAGACGCCGGGCCAAGGTGTTTGAGCCGCTCGCACCGACCGCTTTTTCCTGTTCAATGACCCATCCGAAGGACGCCCGCAATGTGCGCCGACACGACCGACACCGCCCCACACCTTGACTATAAGTCCACGCTGAACCTGCCAAAAACCGACTTCCCGATGCGCGCGGGCTTGCCCAAGCGCGAACCCGATTGGCTTCAGCGGTGGGAGGAGATCGGGGTCTATGACCAGCTGCGCAAGAAGGCGAGCCGCACGCCTTTCACGCTGCACGATGGCCCTCCTTACGCCAACGGGCATTTGCACATCGGGCATGCGCTCAACAAAACCATCAAGGACATGATCGTGCGCAGCCATCAGATGATGGGCTTTGACGCACGCTACATCCCCGGCTGGGACTGCCACGGTCTGCCCATCGAGTGGAAGATCGAGGAGCAGTACCGGCAAAAGGGCAAGAACAAGGACGAGGTGCCGATCAACGATTTTCGCGCCGAATGCCGCAAGTTTGCCGCCGGTTGGGTGGACATCCAGCGCGAGGAATTCAAGCGTCTGGGCATCACCGGCAATTGGGCTGACCCCTATCTGACCATGGATTTCCATGCAGAGCGGGTGATTGCCGAGGAATTCATGAAATTCCTGATGAACGGCACGCTCTATCAGGGCAGCAAGCCGGTGATGTGGTCGCCAATGGAGCAAACCGCGCTGGCCGAGGCCGAAGTGGAGTACCACGACAAGGAAAGCTTCACCATCTGGGTAAAGTTCAAGGTTGTCGCGGAAAATGCTTTTGTAGGTGACGATCTAGGCGAAACTACGCGAGCGGCTATTCAAAGTATCGACGGTGCCTACGTCGTCATCTGGACGACCACCCCCTGGACCATCCCGTCAAATAAGGCGGTGGTCTATGGGTCGGACATCTCCTACGGGCTTTATGAAATCACCGGGCGGCCTGAGGAATGCTGGGCCCGGATCGGGGAGCGCTATCTGCTCGCTGACAGCATGGCGGCGGATGTGCTGGGCCGTGCGCGGCTGGATGAGACCATGTATCGCCGGTTGCGGGACGTGACGGCGGAAGAACTCAGCCATCTGCGGTTGGCGCATCCATTTAGCGGTGCTGAGGGGAGCGCAGGCGAATGGGATGACATCCGCGATTTCCGCGCGGCGGATTTCGTGACCGATACCGAAGGCACTGGCTTTGTCCATTGTGCGCCCTCCCACGGGATGGAGGAATACGAGCTCTACCGTGATCTTGGCATGTTGAGCCAGGTGATCACCTATAATGTGACCGATGAGGGCATGTTCCGCGAGGGCCTGCCGTTCTTTGGAGGCAAATTCATCCTGAACCGCAAGGGCAAGGAAGGCGATGCCAACGCTGCCGTGATCGACAAGCTGGCGGAGGTTGGGGGCCTGCTGGCGCGCAGCAAGATCAAGCACAGCTATCCGCATTCCTGGCGCTCCAAGGCGCCGGTGATCTATCGGAACACCCCGCAGTGGTTTGCCGCCATCGACAAGCCTGTCGGGGACGGGCAGGACATGCATGGCACTACCATCCGCGAACGCGCGCTGACCGAGATCGACAACGTCAACTGGACCCCGAAGTCGGGCCGCAACCGTCTGCATTCGATGATGGAGGCGCGCCCGGACTGGGTGCTCAGCCGCCAGCGCGCCTGGGGCGTGCCGCTGACCTGTTTCACCAAGAAAGGCGCATTGCCCACGGATGATGATTTCCTGCTGCGCGACCCGGCGGTCAATCAGCGGATCGTCGAGGCCTTTGAGGTCGAAGGGGCGGATGCCTGGTATGAAGACGGGGCCAAGGAGCGGTTCCTCGGCAATGACTACAACCCTGATGACTATGATCAGGTCACGGATATTCTGGATGTCTGGTTTGATTCCGGCTCCACCCATGCCTTCACCCTGCGCGACCGCGCGGATGGCACCGAGGACGGCATTGCCGATGTCTACATGGAAGGCACCGATCAGCACCGCGGCTGGTTCCATTCTTCCTTGTTGCAATCGGTGGGAACGACGGGGCGCGCGCCCTATCGCAACGTTGTGACACACGGGTTTACGCTGGATGAGAAGGGCATGAAGATGTCCAAATCCCTGGGCAATACCATCGTGCCGGAAAAGGTCGTGCAGCAATATGGCGCGGACATCCTGCGGCTCTGGGTGGCGCAGACGGATTACACGCTGGACCAGCGGATCGGGCCGGAAATCCTGAAAGGGGTAGCCGACAGCTATCGCCGCCTGCGCAATACCATGCGGTACATGCTGGGCTCGCTGAGTGACTTCAGCGATGCGGACCGGGTAGATCCTGCGGAGATGCCGGAACTGGAACGCTGGGTGCTGCACCGTCTGGCCGAGCTCGATAAAACCGTGCGCGATGGCTATGCCAAATACGATTTTCAGGGTGTCTGGCAGGCGGTCTTTACCTTTGCGACGGTGGACTTGTCGGCCTTCTACTTCGATATCCGCAAGGATGCGCTTTATTGCGATGGCGATACGCTGCAGCGTCGTGCCGCGCGTACCGTGCTGGATCTGCTGTTCCATCGCCTGACCACCTGGCTGGCGCCTGTCATGGTGTTCACCATGGAAGAGGTCTGGCTGGAACGCTTCCCCGGCGCGGATAGTTCGGTGCATCTGCAGGACTTTCCTGAGACGCCATTGGAGTGGCGCGATCAAGAGTTGGATGACAAGTGGCATGCTGTGCGGAGCATCAGAAAAACCGTGACGGAAAAACTCGAAGAAAAGCGAGTTGAGAAGCTGATTGGATCGAGTTTGGAAGCTTCCCCAATCGTGTACCTAGGGAACGATATCCATTTCTGGGACAGCGCTGAAGACGCAAAGGCTTATCTTGAGGAGATTAACTTCGCGGATATTTGCATTACTTCCGGCGTGAAGATCGAAATAGGCGTGCCGGGAGACGAGATCGGGGTAAAGCATGGCTTTACTTTCGCCAAGGCCGAAGGCGAGAAATGTGCGCGCTGCTGGAAGGTCCTGCCCGATGTCGGACAGCACCGCCACGCAGGTGTTTGCGGTCGCTGCAACGACGCCATCGGATAAGCAAAAGGGGCAGGCGGTATCACTACCTGCCCGCCGCGGGCTCAGGTCGTGCCGTCGATCTGCCGCTTATAATCTTCGGCGTCAAACCACCCCAGCGACGCGGCAATTGCCATGTCGCGGGTCAGGTCCCATTCTTCCCAACCGGATACAGTGACCGGATTGCGTGTTTCGGCATGGTGCCCGCGCAACGTCCAGAGATAGACGGCATGACTTCCGTTGCCGCGCACCGCGTCGCAGGTAAGCTGCAGGTCTGGGAATTCAGCATGAAACCCGGCCGCCATATCATGCAGGGCCTGTGTGCCCTTGTGCGGATCGCCCCGGTTGATGATGATCTGAGCGTCGGACGCAAAATGGGCAGCAACCGCGCCGGGGTTTGCGGAATTCCATGCCGCTGTATAATCGCGGGCTTTTTCGTCGAGGGTCATGATCCGTATCCATTTGAGCTATGTGCATTTTTACCAATGCACTCAGGATGACCCCTGAGGGCTCGGGTGGCCAGAAAATTCGCATATTGGCATGTTGCGCAGGAACCGGGTTGCTCTCACCCGGCACATCCGACAGGTTCGGGTCGTGTTTGAAACCACCGTCCACACGCAATTCGGATCCCTGGTCATCGTCGAAAAGGACGATGCCATTGTTGCCCTGCGCTGGGGGACCTCGGCGCGCAATGACACTACCGAATTGCTCAAGAAGGCGGTGCGGCAAATCGAAGAATATGACGCTGGCACGCGGGAGGTGTTCGATCTGCCGCTGCGTGTCGAGGGGTCGGCTTTTCAGCGTGATGTCTGTGATGCGATCTACGCGATCCGGTTCGGCGACACCTGCACCTACGGCGATATCGCAAAGGCGCTGGATGTCCCCGCGCAAGCCGTGGGGCAGGCCTGCGGCGGCAACCCGATCCCGATCATCATTCCCTGCCACCGCGTGATGGGCGCAAAGGGCCTGACGGGGTTTTCAGGTGCAGGTGGGGTGGAGACCAAGGTTGCCTTGCTGCGTCACGAAAAAGCGGCAGGGCTGCTGATCTGACCCAGGCGTGGGGGCCGTAATCTTACCGCTGTTGCTGCAGAGCGCTCGCTTTTCTAGGGGGGAATATCTGCTGTGCGATGCCCGCAAAGACCAGGTAGATCGATGTTGTAACAAGGCCCCAATGCGCCCAGCTTTCAGGGTGAAAGTCGACCCAGGCCGCCCAGCCCGCAAAGAAGGTCCAGGCCAGCGCGACCGGCAGCGTGATAAATCGCCAGCGTTCGGTGCGAACGGGATGCACGAATTTCAGCGGCACGAACATCGCGATCGCCAGCACCGTCACCATGGTCAGCGAGACCCAGAAATTGGGTTGCAGAGCAAAGATCACCAGCACCAGCATGTTCCAGCAGCCGGGGAAGCCGGAGAAAGAATTATCCTTCGTTTTCATGCGGGTATCTGCAAAATAGAGAGCCGAGGCGAAGGTAATGATGATGATCGCACACCACCCTGTCCACCCATCCATCAACCCGCTCTTGAAAAGCGCAAAGGCGGGAATGAACACATAGGTCAGATAGTCGATGATCAGATCCAGCAGGACACCATCGAATTCCGGCGCATTGACTTTGACATGGTAGTGGCGGGCCAGGGGGCCATCGATCCCATCCACGAAAAAGGCCACGACAAGCCACAGGAACATCAGATCCCACTTGGCATCCACGGCGGCCAGCATCGCCAGCATCGCAAAAACGGCACCTGTGGCGGTAAAGAGATGCACGCCAAGCGCGCGTAGTCGAAGTGTCATCCAATGTTCTTGCCGCAAGCGGCTGAGGGATGCAAAAGGAAAAGGCCCATAACTGATTAGGATGGGCCAATCCGCAACACTTCGGGATATCGCGTCAGTTGCTGATGCGCACGTCTTCCAGTGGATACGCGAGCGAATCCTGATCTTCCCACCCGGCATGGCAATCGTGGCAGAACGCCTGTTTGAATTTCATCGGTTTGCCATTTGGCTGCAGCCCGGCATAGAGCCAGTCGTCTGTTTCCGGCGCGCCGCCTGCGTCCAGTTTGGTCATGATGAACAACGGTCCGGGGCGGGCGGCTTTTTTCTTCTTGCTGATGGAGATGCTCTCCTTGGCCAGCACGGAGCCGACGGGCATCTCCACCCCTTCTTCGGCGAACTTCAGATATTGCTCTGCGGCCACGTCATTGGCGAAGGTCTGTAACAGACGATTGCCATGGGGGCCGGCGACGGCAGGGCGGGTCGATGTCACGGCCCAGCTGCGATAGGTGCTGCCAACCTCATCGCCTTGCTTGGCATAGCCCGTTGCCATGGCATCCTTGACGCAATCATAGAGGGCCACAACCTCTGCCTCTTCCAGATCGAAGGCGCTCTCGACGTCCACGGGGCAGTCGGCGGCGTAGGAAGCAGTCGCGGTGAGTGAAAAGGCCATGGCGAATACGGCTAGGCTGAAACGTGTCATTGTAATCCCTCGGATTTTGGTATGCGGCGGTATGCCGCAGCAGGACCCTGACACATAACCCATGCGGCATGCGGTAAACCTTCGCGCACATTGTCGTGAGCATTTCTAGGCTTTGGGATGTGCCCGGTCGTAGACTTCCATCAAACGGGCGGTGTCCACAGCCGTGTAGGCCTGCGTCGTGGACAGGGAGGCGTGGCCCAGCAATTCCTGAATGGCCCGGAGGTCGCCGCCCGCATCCAGCAGGTGCGTTGCGAAACTGTGCCGCATGGCATGGGGCGTGGCACTGGCAGGCAGCCCCAGCTGCATCCGCGCCCGCGCCATCACCTTCTGGATCGCGCCGGGGGCCAGCGGCCCGCCCCGCACCGCGCGAAAGAGCGCTGCATTGGGCTCCAGTGGATAGGGGCAGGCGCGCAGGTAGGCATCCACGGCTGTGCGGGCGGCGGGCACCACCGGCACCACCCGTTCCTTGCCGCCTTTCCCGATGATCCGCAGCGTTTCGGGCAGCGGCGCATCGGCACCGGTCAGGCCAAGCGCCTCGGAGATGCGCAAGCCGCAGCCCCAGAGCAAGGTCACCACCGCCACGTCGCGCAGCGCGACCCAGGGCTTTTCTGATTGCATCTCGATGGCGTCGATCAGGCTGCGGGCGGCATCCTCGGCCAGCGGGCGGGGCAGTTTTTTCTGAAACTTGGGCGCGCGGACGGATAAGACAGCGGTTGGCTCAAACCCTTCACGCTCCGCCAGCCAGCGGTAGAAGGCCTTGACCGCGGAGAGTTTGCGCGCCAATGACCGGGCGCCGATGCCTGTCCCGCGGGCCTGCGCCATCCAGGCGCGCATGTCGGTCACGGTGATCCTTGCCAACGGCGCCAGGCCCTGCTGCTCTGCCTTGTATTCGGTGATGAACGCCAGAAATTCCGTGACATCGCCCTGATAGGCGATGATCGTATTGTCCGAAGACCCCTTTAATGCCCGCTGATGGCTCAGCCACATCTCCAGCGCATCGCGCGCGGCGGGGCTGATCAGGCTCACGACAGCCAGCGGCGCATGATCCGTTCGAAAACGCCGGTAAAGAAGGTCAGAAGATCGGTGCCTTGCTGCGGCCCGAACATATGTGGATCCTCGGCGCCCAGAACCAACAGGCCGGGCAATCTGCCGGGGCCGAAATCCAGCATCAGACAGGCCTCGGATTTGATCCAATCCGCCTTGTCGCCATAGAGAAATTCGGAACCGCCTTGGATTTGCCGCAGGGTGACCTGACGCGTCGCGCCATGACGGCCTTGCGCGAGGTAGTCCTCGACAAACCCCGGGTCAGCCACCGCCAACACACCATCAAGGCTGCCCAGCACCAAATCCATATCGCCCTGGGTGGATTCCAGAACAAGCTTCACCGCATCCACCCGCAGGATTTCGGCGACCTCGCCGCTGAGCTCTTTGAGGAAATCCTCGAAGGCGATCGGATCCAGCATGCGCAGGATGGCGCGATGGATCTGATTGGTGCCGGCAAGGTTTTCATAGGCGGCCGCAATCACGGACCGGTGCGTGTCTTCGAGGCGATCAAGACGGGATTCCATCCGGTCCATCGCGATGCCGCGCAGATCGACGATATTGGCCCCCATGGACCGTTCATTCGCCGCAATCAACGCGTTCATCACATCGGTATCGTCAAGGATCACATCGGGTCGCGAAATGATGGCCTCTCGCAAGGCATCTTCGATTTTTGGGCTGCTGCTCATCTCGTGCTCTTATGTTTTTGCAAGGTCATAACATGATCTATGCGCAAAAGCTGCCAAGAAATTTGCGGGCTGGCCGGAGACCCGCGAGGTGTTGCCGATGGGTGCCAGCGCCGGGTCAGCGCTGGCGATTTCCGGGAAGGATCGCGATCCGCGATCAGAGAATATTCTGACCCGTCTTGGCCCAATCGGCCATGAACTGCTCCAGCCCCTTGTCGGTCAGGGGATGCGTGGCCAGTTTGCGGATCACCTCGGGCGGGGCGGTCATCACATCGGCGCCGATCAGGGCGGCATCCTGCACATGGTTCACGGACCGGATGGAGGCGGCGAGGATCTGCGTTTCAAACCCGTAGTTGTCATAGATGGTGCGGATGTCCTGAATGAGGTCCATGCCGTCGAGGTTGATGTCGTCCAGACGCCCGATGAAAGGGCTGATGAAGGTGGCCCCCGCCTTGGCGGCCAGCAACGCTTGATTGGCAGAGAAACAAAGCGTGACATTGACCATCTTGCCTTCGCCCGAGAGGACCTTGCAGGCTTTCAACCCGTCCCATGTCAGCGGCAGCTTGACGGTGATGTTTTCGGCGATCTCGGCCAGCTTGCGGCCTTCTGCAATCATCGCCTCAGCTTCGAGCGCCACCACTTCCGCGCTGACGGGGCCTTCGACGATGCCGCAGATTTCCTTGGTCACTTCGAGGATATCGCGCCCGGATTTCAGGATCAGGGAGGGGTTGGTCGTGACCCCGTCTACCATGCCAAGATCGTTCAGTTCGCTGATGGCCTGGGTGTCGGCCGTGTCGACAAAGAATTTCATCGCTGCTGTTCCTTTCGAAGGTGTATGTGAACGCTAACATCGTTCTCTCTTGCGCTTGGCTTTACCGCATGATCTGCGATGCTTAAACCCTCAATTGTCCACCCCTGCCGGAGCATGCCTGTTGACGCTGCCGCAATTTTACGACCATGGCGATCTGATTGGCGTGCTTACAACTCAGCCTTTGGGCCGCGCGCTGGATTACCGCGCGCCGGAAGGCGGCTGCCATCTGGGGGCCTTCGTGGAGGTGCCTCTGGGCCCGCGCAAGGTGCTGGGCGTGGTCTGGGGGCCCGGGAAAGGCGACTATGATCTGGCGAAGATCCGGTCGGTGATGAGGGTGCTGGATGTGGCCCCGATGCGCGAAGAGATGCGCAGCTTTCTGGAACGCGCGGCGGATTATACGCTTACCCCGATGCCCGCGATGCTGCGGCTGGCAACGCGTGCGCCAGGGCTGGGCGATCCGCCCTCGATGCGCAAGATCTATCGGCGCGGGCCGGGCGAGCCTGACAAGATGACCGCTGCCCGGCGCAAGGTGCTGGAGGCGCTGAGTTCCTATGGCGATCTGTCCTTCACGCTCAAGGAACTGGCGGAAATGGCGGGGGTTGGAACCTCCGTGGTCAAGGGGCTGGTGGCGCAGAACGCCGTTGCCGAAGAAGACAGCCCGCGCGATTTGCCGTTTGCACGGCTCGATCCGGCGCTGCCCGGCAAGGAACTGACCGCTGATCAGGCCGCGGGTGCCGCGCAACTGGAGGCGGCGGTCACCGGCGGGCGGTATGGTACCACGCTGCTGCGGGGGGTGACCGGGTCCGGCAAAACGGAAGTCTATCTGGAGGCGGTTGCCGCAGCCCTGCGCGCCGGGCGGCAAGCGCTGGTGCTTTTGCCGGAGATCGCCCTGACCGCGGAGTTCCTGACCCGTGTCGAGGAACGTTTTGGCGCAAAGCCCGCGGAATGGCATTCCGGTGCCACCATGACCGAGCGGCGGCGCATCTGGCGCATGGTCGGGCAGGGCGATGCGCAATTGGTGATCGGCGCGCGGTCGGCGCTGTTTCTGCCGTTTCAGAACCTTGGGCTGATTGTGGTCGATGAGGAGCATGACACCTCCTACAAGCAGGAAGAGGGCGTGCTTTATAATGCGCGGGACATGGCGGTGCTGCGGGCCTCGATCTGCGGCGCGCAGGTGGTGCTGGCCTCCGCCACGCCATCGCTGGAAAGTTGGGCCAATGCCGAGGCGGGCAAATACCGACGCCTGGAGCTGACCTCGCGATTTGGCCCCGCCGTGATGCCGCAGATGCGTGCGATTGACATGCGCGCAGAGGCGTTGCCGTCCGACAGGTGGGTGTCCAAAGAGCTGCAGGACGCGGTGACGTCCCGACTGGAGAAGGGGGAACAGTCGCTGCTGTTCATCAACCGGCGCGGTTATGCGCCCATCACGCTCTGCCGGGCCTGCGGGCATCAGATTGGCTGTGATCATTGTGATGCGCGCATGGTGGAACACCGGTTTCTCAAGCGGCTGGTGTGCCATCAATGCGGCGAGACCAAACCGATGCCGGATGTCTGCCCCGCCTGTGAAGTCGAGGGGCGTCTGGCCGCCGTGGGGCCGGGGGTCGAGCGATTGGGAGAAGAAGCCGCAGCGCTGTTTCCCGAGGCAAAGATCGCCACGTTAAGTTCCGACATGTACGGCTCTGCCCGGGCGCTGAAAGCCGAGATTGAGGGGATTGCCGAGGGGGCTGCGGATGTGATCATCGGCACGCAACTGGTGGCCAAGGGGCATAACTTCCCCAAGCTGACGCTGGTGGGGGTGATTGATGCCGATCTGGGGTTGCAAGGCTCCGATCTGCGGGCTGCGGAGCGGACGTTCCAGCTGATGCGACAGGTGGCGGGGCGCGCGGGACGCGCGGAAAAGCCCGGCACCGCCCTTTTGCAGACCTACCAGCCTGAGCACCCGGTCATTCGCGCCATTCTGGCAGGCGATGAAGATCGGTTCTGGGCGGCGGAAGCGCGTGAACGAGAGGTGGCAGGTGTGCCTCCCTACGGCCGCATGGCAGGCATCATCCTCAGCGGCCCGGATGTGGCGCGTGTCTTCGACGCGGGCAACCAGCTGGCGCGGCAGGATGGGCCGCTGCGCGCTATAGGGGCGCAGGTTTTTGGGCCTGCACCGGCCCCGATCGCCCGGGTGCGCGGGCGCCACCGGGTGCGCCTGTTGGTCAAGGCCGAGAAAACCGCGCCCCTGCAGGACGCATTGGCCAGATGGGTCGGACAGCTGCGGATCAAGGGGGATTTGCGTCTGGCCGTTGATATCGATCCGCAGAGTTTCTATTGAGTTTTATGGGTCTGGTGCTGACGCACCAGACCCGCCTCCGGCGGGAATATTTAGGGCCAGAAGAAACCCCTGCGCGTCACCGGACAGAGCTTGTGCTTTTTTGCGCCTCGCCAAAGGGGGGCAAACAGCATATGCCGGGTTCATGGCCCAATTTGTTCCTCTCTCAGACGCGCGACAGATGCCGTTTTGGCGGCGTCCGATCACCTTGCTGTTTCTGATGGCTTTCGCGATGCCGGTGGCCTTTTTCACCTGGTACGCGCTGCTGAACAATTTCACCAAGGAAGTCGCAGGCTTTGATGGCGCCGACATTGGCCTGCTGCATACGATCCGGGAAATACCAGGGTTTCTGGCCGTGGGGGTCATTGCCGTCATCCTGTTTGTGCGGGAACAAGTGCTGGGGCTGGTGTCCCTGGTGCTGCTGGGTGCCGCAACGGCAATCACCGCGCAATTCCCGCAGCTGACGGGCATTCTGATCCTCACCTTCCTCAGCTCCGTGGGCTTTCATTATTATGAGACGGTCAACCAGTCGCTGCAATTGCAGTGGTTGCCCAAGGACCGCGCGCCGCAGATTTTGGGATGGTTGCTGGCCACCGGCTCTGCTGCGACTTTCATTGTCTACTTCGTGATCATGATCCTGTGGGAGCCTCTGGGGCTAAGCTACAACATCGTCTTCATGTTCGGTGGCGGGATCACCGCGGCCATCGCCCTCTTTGCGCTGATTGCCTATCCGCAGTTCGAGGCCCCGCATCCGCAGATCAAGAAGATGGTGCTGCGCAAACGCTACTGGCTCTATTACGCACTGCAGTTCATGTCCGGCGCGCGGCGGCAGATCTTCATGGTCTTTGCGGGCTTCATGATGGTCGAGAAGTTTGGCTTTGAGGTGCATGAGGTTGTGGGCCTCTATCTGATCAACCTGGTGATCAACATGTGTGTGGCGCCCTTTCTGGGGCATATCGTGGCCCGTTACGGGGAGCGTAATGCGCTGGTTTTCGAATACGCCGGGCTGGTCTGCGTGTTTCTGGCTTATGGCGGTGTCTATTTCTTTGACTGGGGGTTTGCCGTCGCCGCAGCACTCTATGTGATCGATCACATGTTCTTTGGGCTGGCGCTGGCGATGAAGACCTATTTCCAGAAGATCGGTGATCCGGGGGATATCGCCCCGACCGCAGCGGTCGCCTTTACCATCAATCATATCGCTGCGGTGTTCCTGCCGGTGATGCTCGGGCTGATGTGGCTGGTGTCGCCTGCGGCCGTCTTCTTTTTGGCGGCGGCGATGGCGGGGGTGTCACTGATCCTAGCGACGCTCATCCCGCGCCATCCCGAAGCGGGCAATGAGACGATCTTTTCGCGGCCGGTGCCGACCGCGGCGGAATGAGCGACGCGCGCTTTCTGACAGGCTCCACCATGGGGCATGTCGTGCGGATGACCGCAACCGGCGCACTGGGCATCACATTTGTTTTCCTGGTGGATGCGGCCAATCTGTTGTGGATTTCGCAATTGGGCGATCCCACGCTGGTGGCCGCCATTGGTTTTGCCTTTGCGGTGCAGTTCTTTTCGGTCTCCTCCGGCGTTGGCCTGATGATCGCCGCCACCGCGCTGGTGTCGCGCAGCATCGGGGCCGGTAAGCGGGACGCCGCGCGGGCGCAGGCAGGGGCGGCCATTGTCATTGCGACCAGCATTCAGGCCTGCGTTGCCGCCCTTGTGGTGATTTTCAGACATGATCTGGTGGCCTTCGCCGGGGCCTCGGGCGAAACGGCGGCGCTGGCAGCACGGTATCTCGGCTTCACCATGCCGTCGCTTGTCTTCATGGCCGTTGGCATGATCGCATCAGGTACGCTGCGGGCAGAGGGGCTTGGCGCCAAGGCGATGTATGTGACGCTACTGTCTGGCACCCTCTTGATGGTGGTCGACCCGATCCTGATCCTTTGGCTGGGCCTTGGGCTTGACGGTGCCGCCATTGGGCTCGTCAGCTTTCGCATCGCGCTGATGGGGTTGGGCCTCTATTTCGCGGCGGTTCAGCACAATCTGATCGCATGGCCGACACTGGCCAGCACGCGCACAATTTTGCGCCCCTATATGGTGGTGGCGCTGCCCGCCATCGCTACGCAAATGGCAACCCCAGCAGGCAACTATTTTCTGACCATCGTCATCGCACCCTTTGGGGATGATGCCGTGGCCGCCTGGGCCGTTGTGAGCCGACTGACAGTGGTGGCCTTTGGCGGGATTTTTGCGCTTTCGGGCGCGATTGGCGGTATCTTCGGGCAAAACTTCGGCGCTGGCCACTGTGACCGGCTGCGCAGCACCTATCGCGATGCCCTGATCTTTTGTCTGGCCTATACGCTGGTCACCTGGGCGCTGCTGGCACTGGCCACCCCTTTTTTCACCCGTGCCTTCGGATTGACCGGGCAGGGGGCTGACGTGCTTTACGCCTTCACGATGATCGGTGTGGGTGGGTTTATTTTCATCGGGGCGCTTTTTGTCTCAAATGCCGCCTTCAACAATCTGGGCAAACCGGGGCGGTCCACGCTTGTGAACTGGATCAAGGATGGCCTGCTCAGCTGGCCGTCCGCTGCGTTCCTTGCGACGTATTACGGTGCGCCCGGCGTGATCTATGGGCAGGCGGCGGCCGGTGCATGTGTCGGTCTTGCCTCGGCGCTCTGGGGATGGCGGTACGTGCAAGGCCTCAGACCCGTACCGCCAGAGGCGCTTGACCTTCCGCCTGCGCGGCCCTACCCGAACCCCGACCGATATCGGAGACGTTGATGCCAACCTTCACTGCCCTCACAACCCTGCCGGGGAAAGCTGCCGCTGAAAAACTGGGAGCGGCGATGGAGCGGCTTGATCCGGAACCGACGGGTGTCGGGGTGTTCGAGGTCGAGGATGGCTCCGGTCTCTGGGAAGTCGGGGCCTATTTCACCGAAACGCCGGATGACACGGCGCTGACCCTGCTGGCGACCGCGATGGGGGCAAAGCCATTCGTCATATCCGAACTGCCGGAAACCGATTGGGTGGCCCACGTGCGCCGCGAATTGGCACCGGTCGCGGCGGGACGTTTTTTTGTCTACGGCAGCCATGACGCGGACAAGGTGCCCGCAAGTTGTGAGCCTTTGTTGATCGAGGCGGCGATGGCCTTTGGCACCGGTCACCATGGTACGACATTGGGATGCCTGCGCGCGCTGGACAGGCTCGCGACGGCGGGCAAGACGGGGCTGAACGTCGCCGATATTGGCTGTGGTACG
This sequence comes from uncultured Roseobacter sp., assembly GCF_947499265.1. GTDB lineage: Bacteria > Pseudomonadota > Alphaproteobacteria > Rhodobacterales > Rhodobacteraceae > Roseobacter. Next base: position 209,426 of record NZ_CANMNK010000004.1, read on the forward strand.
GCGGTGTTGGCGATGGCGGCGGCGCGGATCTGGCCGAACCCGGTGCTGGCCAGCGATATTGATCAGGTGGCTGTCGATGTTGCCGCGAGCAATGTGGCCGCAAACGGTCTGCAGGGAGGGGTAAAATGCGTGGAAGCCGCAGGCTTTGACCATCCCGACTTGTTGGCGGCGGCCCCCTTTGATCTGATCTTTGCCAATATCCTGAAAGGGCCTCTGGTGGCGCTCGCGCCCGATATGGCACGTCACTTGCAACCGGACGGACATGCGATTCTATCGGGCATTTTGAATGAACAGGCGGATGAGGTGATCGCAGTTTATGCGCAGGCTGGCATCAATCTTGAGCACCGAGAAGAGATTGTTGACTGGACGACGCTTACTCTGAGTAGAGAACTGCCTTAATTGCCTCACTTCCGCCTTATTTGACCTGTTTGCGTTGAGTTTTATGCGTTTTTAAGCCAATTTGATGATGATCCGGTGGGGGCCTGATTGTCAGGAGAGTGTGGTGTCTGATTACGCTCAATTTGAAAAACGCCTTGCGGTGCTTACAACCAAGCACAGAAAAATGGCGCGTGGATATACCGCAAAAATTGGCGAAGACGGCCTTATCATGGTCGAGCCCAAGCGGGTACGGTCGCCGATCCGCCCGCGCACAATTGTTCTGATGGGTGTCGGTGTGTTTTTGTTCAAGGCCCTGCTGCTGACCTCGACCGGGCTTGCCACCTATGAAAACCGCATTGCAGCGCTGAGTTCCGGGACCGTTTTTGAACAGGCTGCGGCCTGGGTGATGCAACCCGATGTCGTTTCGCGCTATCTGGCGGAAACATTCACGAAGATGATACCTTGAATTGGTACGGAGCGCGCGTGACGCGTTCCGAGTGTGTAATCGAATGTCCCTCCAATGATGTTCACTGGTAAAAAAACCGCCCCTTCAATCAAGAAGGGGCGGTTTTTCTTTTCAAAAGGCTCTGTCGTTTGAAGAGCGATACCGCTTAGCGGATGATGTGGCTTTCCGCGACGGTGTCGATGTCGGAGCGGCTCAGGCCGATGTCTTCAAGCTCACGATCGGACAATGTCGCCAGCGCGTTGCGTGTGACGCGCGCGTCGTTCCATGCCACCACAGAAGCGATTGTGGTGTTGATGAAGCTGGAGAAACGGCTTGCAACGGATGCGGAGCCATAGGTGGTGCGGGAAGTGTCAAAAGTAGTCATGTTAGCCGTCCTTTGTCTGAAGGTGAACCGGTCTGGCCGGTGTGTTGTGAGGCTCAGATAGGACCTGCCTAGATTTTCAGCAAGATGTGAAAATGCATGTGTGATATGCATTTTTCGCATGGGTCGAATACGTGGTTAACGCACCGTAAAAAAATGGAAAATCTTTGGTGGTGTCTGTCGAAAACGTGCCGGATCATGCCGCATTTGGACCGTGAGACCTGCTGCCACGTCAAAACCGGTGTTGCGCCTTAGGATAAAGGAACTGCTTGGCGGATGTTCGCCTTTCGTGCTAATGCGTACAAAAAGCATCAAAATGTCGGGGCAGGGCTTGTGATACGCATAATTGGTATCGATCCGGGGTTGCGCAACCTCGGTTGGGGCATGGTGGATGTTGCCGGCAGCCGGATTTCGCATGTTGCCAATGGAATCTGCAAATCATCAGGGACAGATCTGAGCCAGCGGCTGTTGTCACTGCACGAGCAGCTATCTGTCATTATCGCAGAATTCGCGCCACAACAGGCGGCGGTGGAACAGACATTTGTCAATAAGGATGGTGCAGGCACGCTCAAGCTCGGTCAGGCGCGGGGGATCGCAATGCTGGTGCCCGCGCAGGCGGGGATCAGCGTTGGTGAATATGCGCCGAATACAGTGAAAAAGGCCGTGGTTGGTGTCGGCCATGCGGACAAGGCCCAGGTCTTGCACATGGTCCAGCTGCAACTGCCCGGCGCGGAGATTACGGGACCGGATGCCGCTGACGCGCTGGCGATTGCGATTTGCCACGCGCATCATAGCGGTGCCGGCGGGTTGAGTGCAGCCATCGAAAGGGCGCGTGCATGATTGGCAAGATTACCGGGCGGATTGATTACAGAGCCGCCGACCATGTGCTGATCGATGTGCGCGGTGTCGGCTATCTGGTCTATTGCTCGGATCGGACCATGGCGGCGCTGCCCGGGGTTGGAGAGGTCGTGGCTCTGTTCACCGATCTGGTGGTGCGCGAGGACCTGATGCAGCTTTTCGGCTTCACCACATTGGCGGAGAAGGAATGGCACCGATTGCTGACCTCGGTTCAGGGCGTGGGTGCCAAAGCTTCCCTGGCCATTCTGGGCACTTTGGGACCCGACGGGGTGAGCCGGGCCATTGCCTTGGGTGATTGGAATGCGGTCAAGGCGGCCAAGGGCGTCGGGCCCAAGATCGCACAGCGCGTTGTGCTTGATTTGAAAGACAAGGCCCCCGGCGTGATGGCGATGGGCGGGACCGTTGCCGCCGCCAGTGGAGAAGCCGTGGCGGAGGTCATCGAGACCTCTCCCCCGGCTGCACCTGCTGCGCAGGTGGCCTCCTCCGCACAGGCGGATGCGCTTTCGGCCCTGGGCAACCTTGGCTACGGCCCTGGTGATGCGGCGGGGGCAGTGGCGCAGGCGGCAGGGGAAGCGCCGGACGCTGATACACCTGCATTGATCCGTGCGGCGTTGAAACTTCTGGCGCCCAAGGGCTAGGGTGCGGTGAGCCCGGTACAGGACATCTTATGAGCGACATCGACCCCACCGTGCGGCCCGAGCCGATGCCTGAGGATGTGGACCGCGCCCTGCGGCCGCAGATGCTCGATGAATTTGTCGGGCAGGCGGAGGCCCGCGCAAACCTGCGTGTTTTTATTCAGTCGGCGCGGCAGCGTGGGGAGGCGATGGATCATACGCTGTTCCACGGGCCCCCGGGCTTAGGCAAGACGACATTGGCCCAGATCATGGCGCGGGAACTGGGCGTGGGGTTCCGCATGACCAGTGGGCCGGTTCTGGCCAAGGCGGGTGATCTGGCGGCAATCCTGACCAATCTGGAACCACGCGATGTTTTGTTTATCGATGAGATTCACCGGCTAAACCCGGCGGTGGAAGAAGTGCTCTACCCGGCCCTGGAGGATTTCGAGCTGGATCTGGTGATTGGCGAAGGCCCTGCGGCGCGCACCGTGCGGATCGAATTGCAGCCCTTTACGCTGGTGGGGGCGACCACGCGTATGGGGTTGCTGACCACGCCCTTGCGCGACCGGTTCGGCATTCCCACACGGCTGCAGTTCTACACCGAGGACGAGCTTTTTGTCATTGTGGACCGCAATGCCCGCAAGCTTGGGGCCCCGGCGGATCAAGGCGGCGCCCGGGAGATTGCGCGCCGTGCACGGGGTACCCCGCGGATTGCCGGACGGTTGTTGCGCCGCGTCGTGGATTTCGCCGTGGTTGAGGGGGATGGCCATGTGACCCGTGACCTTGCCGATATGGCGCTGACGCGGCTGGGTGTGGATCATCTGGGGCTAGATGGGGCGGACCGTCGGTATTTGCAGCTGATCGCCGAGAACTACGCGGGCGGCCCGGTCGGGATCGAGACGCTGAGTGCGGCATTGTCGGAAAGTCGGGATGCGTTGGAAGAGGTGATCGAGCCGTTTTTGTTGCAACAGGGGCTGATCCAGCGGACCCAGCGCGGGCGGATGTTGGCGCAAAAAGGCTGGACGCATCTGGGGATGCAGCCGCCCAAAACACAGACCGATTTGTTCGAGAAATAGGGTGGAGAAGAGATTTATGCCTCCGGCGGGGATATTTCGGGCCAGAAGAAGCGCATGATGGAGGTTGCCGAGATAGAAGCGCTGTTTACCCGAGAAAGCGGTGATTTTGCCTTTGCCCGGTGGGGGCGGCCCATTGCCCCGATCGTCTTTGGGGTGACGGATGAGACGTTGTCCGTTGTCAAAGGGGCGCTGGAAGCGGTGATGGTTTTGTCAGGGCATCAGATGGCGGAGACGGATCCGGAGCTGGGCAGCAATCTGATGGTGTTCTTTTTTCGCGAATGGGACGAATTGCCCGAGGTGCCGGGGCTGGACCGGCTGATCCCTGAACTCGGCCCGCTGGTGGCGCGGCTGAAATCTGTTGAGGCCAATCAGTACCGGATTTTCCACTTTGATCCGGATGGGGCGATCAAGGCGTGTTTTGTGTTCCTGCGGATGGACGAAGAGTTAAGTGTGGTGCCTGCCGAGACCCTGGCGCTGAGCCAGATCGTGCAGTCGGTGTTGCTGTGGTCAGATACGGCGTTTCGGGCAAAGTCGCCCTTGGCGGTGGCCGGGGATAAAACGATTTTGCGCCCCGATATTTCCACGTTGATCCGTGCGGCCTATGATCCGGTCCTGCCAGCGGCTGCGCAAGACCCCAGCCACGCATTGAGGCTGGCGGCACGGGTGGGCCAGATGCAATGAGGGAGATGGATTTTCAGGCTTTTGCCAAAGCGTGGCAAGCGGGGTGGAACAGCCATGATCTGGATCGTATCCTGTCGCATTATAGCGAGGATATCCTTTTTCATTCGCGCAAGGCGCAGGCGTCGACCGGCAGCGGCGTGATCCGTGGCAAGGCGGCGCTGCGAAGCTATTGGGCGCAAGCGCTGGAGGCGCAGCCTGACCTGATCTTCACCGTTGAGGACGTGTTCGAGGGGCACGACATGATGGTGATCAGTTATCTGAATCACCACGGGGTGCTTGCCGCCGAAACCCTATATTTCGGCGCTGATGGGCTGGTGGTGCAGGCCGCTGCTTGTCATCGTGCGGAAGACGGCTGATGCACAGCTTCCCGATCCGCGTCTACTATGAAGACACCGACATGGCGGGCATTGTCTATTACGCCAATTACCTGCGCTACATCGAACGGGCCCGCAGCGACTGGGTGCGCGAGATAGGCATCGACCAGTTGGCGATGAAGGCGCAGGGCGTCGTTTTTGCCGTGCGCCGGGTCGAGGCCGATTATATTCAACCCGCGCGGTTTGACGATGCGCTGGACGTCCACACCGCGCTGGTGAAACTGACACCAGCCCGGATGATCATGGCGCAGAAAGTGCTGCGCGGCGATGACGTGCTCTTTACCGCCGATGTGACAATTGCCTGCATCGGGGCGGGGGGAAAACCCGTCCGGCTGCCAGCAGAACTCCGCTTAATGCCAATTAGTCCTGCCTCATGACAGCATAGTGATAGCAATCCCGGTTGTTCTTCGTTAGAATCGCGTGAAATTGAGGTCGGCAAAACGGCCCAAAGCGGTACAAAGTAAAGAGCAGGCATCATGGAAGCAGAAACGCTGGCACTGGCGCATGAGATTGATTTCTCATTCTGGGGGCTGTTTGCCCGCGCGACATTAATCGTCAAACTCGTGATGATCATGCTGATCGTGGCCTCGTTCTGGTCCTGGTCGATCATTGTGATGAAGCTGCTGATCTTTCGGCGCGCCCGTGCCGAGGCCGGTGAATTTGATCAGGCGTTCTGGTCCGGTGAACCGTTGGACGGGCTCTTTGAGGCCGTTGGCCCGGCCCCTTCAGGCAGTTCGGAAAAGATATTCGCGGCCGGTATGACGGAATGGCGGCGCTCGCACCGAGATGATGGTGGGCTTATCGCGGGGGCGACATCGCGGATTGACCGGTCGATGGATGTGGCCATCAACAAAGAGGCTGATTACTTGCGCGGTGGGTTGACCGTTCTGGCAACCGTGGGGTCATCCGCACCCTTCATTGGCCTTTTCGGGACCGTCGTGGGCATCATGAATGCGTTTATCGAGATCGCGGAGCAGCAGAACACCAACCTCGCGGTTGTGGCGCCTGGCATTGCCGAGGCTCTGCTGGCCACGGGGCTTGGCCTTTTGGCGGCGATCCCGGCGGTGATTTTCTACAACAAGCTGAGTGCGGATTGCGACAAGATCCTCTCCGGCTACGAGGCTTTTGCCGACGAATTTGCCACCATCCTCAGCCGCCAGTTGGACAGCTGACCGATGGGCGCGGGGGTCATACAAAATCAGGGCGAGGGCACGCGGCGCAGACGTCGCGGGCGCGGTAAGCCGCAGCCGATGTCCGAGATCAATGTCACCCCTTTCGTAGATGTAATGCTGGTGCTGCTGATCATCTTCATGGTGGCAGCGCCCCTTCTGACCGTGGGGGTGCCGGTCGAGCTGCCCAAAACCGCCGCTGGCGCTTTGCCTGCAGATCAGGAAGAGCCGCTGACCATCACGATTACCGCCGAAGGCAGCCTGCAGATCCAGACCACCGAGACCGCCCGAGGCGAATTGATCCCGAAACTGCGCGCCATTGCCGCCGAACGGACCAGTGATCAGGTGTTTCTGCGCGCGGATGGTGCGGTGCCCTATTCCCGGGTGATGGAAGTGATGGGCGCGCTGAACGCGGGTGGGTTTTCCAACATTGGGCTGGTGACGGATATCGGCGGGCCCACGCTCGACGGCCAGGATGGGGCCGCTGGCGGGGCGGATCGGTAGGGCCGAGGTGCATACCGGTCATTATATCTCGGGCGCGGGTCACACCTTGTTGATCGGGTGGCTCATCTTTGGCGATGTCTTTGCCGCTGAACCCCTGCCGTTTGAGGCAAGTGCGGTCTCGGTGATTTCGGGCGCGGAATATGCCGCGATGGTTGCCGCCGGACAAGCGCCACAATCGACCACCGAAGTCGCACAGCCTTCCAGCCCCGAAGTCACCCCGGATGCGCCGGAGATTGCGGCGACCGATGATGCAACAACCGAACAGACGCCCCCCGCGCAGGCGGAAACGCCGGATGCCGAGGATGCGCCGGATGTGTCGCAGCTGGCCCCGCCGCAGGCCGATGTGAGTGATGAGGCGCCAATCTTGCCGGAACCTCCTGCGGATGTGGCCGTCTTGGTACCTGAGGTCAGCGATACACCTGTCCCGGAGGCTTCCGAACGCGTTGCGCCCGAAGCCGTGGCTCAGCCCGACCCCGAAGCCATACCAGACCCGGTGGAGCAGGAAGCGGTGGTTCCAGATGAGGCGGGGGAGACACCTGAAGATCCCGCTGAAGCCACAGCGCCCGAAGCCGCCGCAACAGAAATCGTGACCGAGGCGGAAAAGCCGAGTGCTTTGCCGACCACATCCGCCCGGCCTCCGGCGCGCCGACCGGAAGCGCCGGTAGAGACGGCGCAACCGGCTGAAACCCCCGAACCCGAGACGCCCGCCGCGGAACCGCCCTCCGACACTACTGAGGATGCGGTGGCCTCCGCGCTTGCCGAAGCGTTGGCTACCGAGTCTAGTGCACCATCCACGCCGCAAGGCCCGCCTCTGTCGGCGGGTGAAAAGGAAGCCCTGCGGGTAGCGGTCTCCAGCTGTTGGAACGTCGGCTCGCTGTCCACGGACGCGCTGGCGACAACCGTGGTGGTCAGTGTTGCGATGTCACAGGATGGCAAGCCGGTCACCTCGTCAATCCGCATGGCATCGAGTTCCGGCGGCGCCGAGCAGGCCGCGCGTCAGGCCTTTGAGGCGGCACGTCGCGCAATTATCAGATGTGGCGCAAAAGGTTTCGAATTACCCGTAGAAAAATATAGTCAGTGGCAGGATATTGAGATGACGTTCAATCCCGAAAGGATGCGTATCAAATGAGACTTCTGGGAATGATGCTGGTTGCGGCCCTTGGATTGACCGCAATGCCCGTAAGCCAAGCGCAGGCGCAAAGTGACGGCCCGTTGCGGATCGAGATCACCGAGGGCGTGATCGAACCCTTGCCCTTTGCCCTGCCGATCTTTGAAGCGGAAACCGGCGATGCTGGCGGTCTGGCAGCACAGATCAGCCAGGTGGTCTCCGCCGATCTCTCGGGCACCGGGCTTTTCCGCGAAATTCCGGCAAATGCCTTCATCAGCAACATCAGCAGCTTTGCAGCCCCCGTTCAATATGCCGATTGGAAAGCGATCAACGCACAGGCGCTGATCACCGGGGCGGTGGCCGTCCAAGGCGGGCAGTTGAACGTCAAGTTCCGCCTCTATGACGTGTTCTCCGGGGCCGAGATGGGCTCGGGCCTGCAATTCACCGGTACGACCGACGGTTGGCGCCGTATGGCCCATAAGGTCGCGGATGCGGTCTATAGCCGGATCACCGGCGAGGGCGGGTATTTCGACAGCCGGGTGGTCTATGTGTCTGAAACGGGCGGCAAGGATGCGCGGCAGAAGCGGCTGGCGATCATGGATTACGACGGGGCCAACGTGCAGTACCTGACCGACAGCAGCGCGATTGTTTTGGCCCCGAGGTTTTCGCCCAACGGCGACCGCGTGCTCTACACCAGCTATGAAACGGGTTTCCCGCGCATCTATGTGCTGAACGTGGGCTCGGTGCAGCGCCGCGAGTTGGAGAGCCAGGACGGCACCATGAGCTTTGCGCCCCGGTTTGCCCCCGATGGGCAGAACATCGTTTTCTCGCTGAGCCAGGGCGGCAATACCGATATCTGGGCGATGAATATCGCCGGGGGCGGGGCCACGCGGCTGACCTCCACGCCGTCGATTGAAACCGCGCCGAGTTTTTCGCCCGATGGTAGCCAGATCGTCTTTGAAAGTGACAGGTCCGGCTCGCAACAGCTCTACATCATGCCTGCAGGCGGCGGCGAGGCGCAGCGGATCTCCTTTGGCCCCGGGCGCTATGGCACGCCCGTCTGGTCACCGCGTGGGGATCTGATCGCCTTTACCAAGCAGAACAGCGGACGGTTTCATATCGGCGTAATGCGCACGGATGGATCCGAAGAACGGCTTTTGACCGCCTCTTTCCTAGATGAAGGGCCGACATGGGCCCCGAACGGTCGTGTGATCATGTTTACTCGCGAAACCCAGGGAGAAGGCGGGCGCTCGTCGCTCTATTCCGTTGATATTTCAGGCCGTAATCTGCGACCCATCAGTACGCCGGATGGCGGGTCGGACCCGTCATGGTCGCCTTTGCAGAATTGACCCCCTTGAAATCGTTTCCATGGGCGTCTGCCTGTGATAAAACACCAATAAAATAACAACCAAACTTGGAATATGAGGCAGAGACCATGACAACGACAGCAAAAATTCTTCTTCTGGTTGCGGGCCTTGCGCTTGCGGCCTGTACCGACCCGAGCCGCCTGGGCGGCGATGGCGCCGGCGGGGGTATCGGCGGTGCGGGCGGCCCCATTGTTCCGGGCAGCGCCAATGACCCGACATCTGCGGCCTATTTCAACCAGACCATCGGTGACCGGGTGCTTTTTGCCGTGGATCAGTCGAACCTGACACCTGAGGGTCAGGTGGTTCTGGACGGGCAGGCCACATGGCTGCTGACCAACACAGATTTTACCGCGATCATCGAAGGGCACGCGGACGAACAGGGCACCCGCGAATACAACGTCGCATTGGGTGCCCGCCGCGCCAATTCCGTGCGCGAATATCTGGTGTCCAAGGGGGTTGCGGGCAATCGGCTGCGCACCGTCAGCTACGGCAAGGAACGCCCGATCGAGATTTGTTCCAACGAGGCCTGCTACGCCAAGAACCGCCGCGCGGTGACGGTGCTGGCGGGTGGATTGACAGGGTAACGCCATGCGGATCCTAGCTGCACTTGTAACCTGTATCGCCCTGGCCCCGCTGAGCGCGGCGGCGCAGAACGATCAGACCCTTGCGGACATCCGTCAGGAAATGACGGTGCTCTACGTCGAAATCCAGAAGCTCCGGCGCGAGTTATCGACCACGGGCGCGCCGTCCGTGGATCAGACGGGCGGCTCCGTGCTTGACCGGATGAACGTGATCGAAAGCGAGATGCAGCGGCTGACCTCCAAGACCGAGGAGCTTGAGTTCCGCATCAATCGGATCGTCGAGGATGGCACCAACCGGATCGGTGATCTGGAGTTCCGTCTGGTGGAGCTGGAGGGTGGCGATATTGCCGCGCTCGGCGAAACCACCACCCTTGGCGGTGATGTTGCCACAACCGCGACGCCCACGCCCGGCGCGGGTAGCGCGCCGGTCCTCCCGGAAGGGGGCACGCAACTGGCCGTTGGCGAAGAGGAAGATTTCAAAAAGGCGCAGGCTGCCTTGGCGGAAGGCGATTTTCAGAACGCGGCCGCGCTGTTTGCCACGTTCAGCGCGACCTATCCGGGCGGGCCACTGGCGGCCGGGGCCGACCTTGGCCGGGGCGAAGCGCTTGAAGGTCTGGGGGACACGCGCGAGGCCGCCCGCGCCTATCTGAACAGTTTCAGCGTGGATCCGACGGGCCCGGTGGCGCCACAGTCGCTTTACCGTCTGGGCCGGTCCCTTGGCGGGCTGGGACAGACGCAGGAGGCTTGCATCACGCTGGGCGAGGTTGGATTGCGGTTCCCCAGCGATCCCGCCGCAGAACAGGCCCGTACCGAGATGCAATCGCTGGGCTGTGCATGATGTAATGCCTCCGGATCCGGGCGGGGTGTTGGCAAAACACCTGCTGCCCAATCCGCCAAGCGCCCTTGGCGTTGCGGTCTCCGGCGGCAGCGATTCCCTCGCTCTTTTGCATTTGCTGCATGATTTCGCTGGCGTTCATGGGACGCAACTGCATGTGGTTACGGTGGATCACGGGCTACGGTCAGAAGCGGCGGAAGAAGCGGCTTTTGTCAAACGCATTTGCAGGGATCTGAAGCTACCCCATGAGATTGTGCATTGGACAGGGTGGGACAATCACGGAAACCTGCAGAACGAAGCCCGCCGGGCCCGGTATCGGCTGATTTCGGAATGGGCACGTGAACGCGGCCTGCGGTTTGTGGCGTTGGGCCATACCTGTGATGATCAGGCAGAGACGGTTTTGATGCGCCTGGCGCGCGGTGCCGGTGTGGATGGCCTCGCTGCCATGTCACCGCGCCGAACGGCTGACGGGATTACCTGGATTCGTCCCCTGCTGACCATTCGCCGGGCCCAGCTGAGAGGCGAATTGCAAGCCCGCGGTGTTGCCTGGTGCAACGACCCAAGCAATGACGACACGCGATATGACCGTATCAAAACCCGTCAGGCTTTGGCGGTGTTGGAACCCCTTGGCATCGACGCGCAGACGCTGGGGCAGGTGGCCTTCAACATGGCGCGCGCGCGGGATGCTCTGGCATGGCAGGCGTTTCTCTCCGCCCGGTCGATGGTCACCATTGATGCGGGCGCGGTCTGTATCGACTGGCGCGCCTACAGAACCCTGCCGGATGAGACGGCACGCCGCATTCTGGTGAGCGCGATTGGCTGGGTTGGCGGGTCAGAGTACCCACCGCGCCGCAAGGCCGTTCTGGGGATGATAGAGGCGCTGAAACAAGGTGTGACCGCGACCCTTGACGGTTGTCAGACATGGCGTGATCCCGAGAAGCTCTGGGTGTTTCGGGAGTTTAATCCGGTGCGCGACCTGACCTGTCCGCTGAACGAGGTATGGGATGGCCGATGGCAGATGCGGGGAGGCGCGATGGATGGGGCCGCCCGCATCGCGGCCCTGGGCTCCGAAGGATTGACCCAGATCGAGACTTGGCGCGAAACCGGCAGGCCGCGCGCGCTCTTGTGCAGCACGCCAGCGATCTGGAAGGGGTCCGAAGTGGTTGCGGCACCCTTGGCGGGCTTTGCCAACGGATGGCACGCGCAGCTGGAAAACGACGAAGAAGCATTTTTTGCCGCACTTTTATCGCATTGAACATGTCGGCACAGTGTCTATCTTAGTCGGGTGGTGGTACCATTGCGGTGCGCACCACGCGCATATTTAGGAGAATTTCGTTGGGTAACGCACGCAACATCGCCTTTTGGGTCGTTCTGTTCCTTCTGATCCTGGCTCTGTTCAATCTGTTCAGCGGCCCCGGCAGCACATTGCAAAGCCGCGAGATCAGCTATTCTGAGTTCGTGAATGCGGTGGAATCCGGCAATGTCAGCAATGTCACGCTGGATGGTGAGCAGGTGCGATTCCGTCAGGAGGACGGCGTCGATTACATCGCGATCAAGCCGGAAGACGCTGAAATCACGAGCCTTTTGATCGAAAACAACATTGCCGTGCGGGCTGAGCAACAACAGCAGTCAGGGTTTCAGACCTTCCTGATGTCACTCCTGCCGTTCCTGCTGCTGATCGGTGTCTGGGTTTACTTCATGAACCGGATGCAGGGCGGTGGCAAAGGCGGCGCCATGGGCTTTGGCAAATCCAAAGCCAAGATGCTGACCGAAAAGCATGGTCGCGTGACCTTTGACGACGTGGCGGGAATCGATGAGGCCAAGGAAGAGCTCGAAGAAATCGTTGAATTCCTGCGTAATCCGCAGAAATTTAGTCGATTGGGCGGGAAAATTCCGAAAGGCGCGCTGCTTGAGGGCCCTCCCGGCACCGGTAAAACACTGCTGGCGCGCGCGATTGCGGGCGAGGCGGGTGTGCCGTTCTTCACGATCTCCGGTTCCGATTTTGTTGAAATGTTCGTTGGTGTGGGGGCGTCCCGTGTCCGCGATATGTTCGAGCAAGCCAAGAAAAACGCGCCCTGCATCGTCTTCATCGACGAGATCGACGCTGTGGGTCGTCACCGCGGGGCGGGCTATGGCGGCGGCAACGACGAGCGTGAACAGACGCTCAACCAGTTGCTGGTGGAGATGGATGGCTTCGAGGCCAACGAAGGCGTGATCATCATCGCCGCGACCAACCGTAAAGACGTGCTCGACCCCGCACTGTTGCGCCCGGGCCGTTTTGACCGTCAGGTGACCGTCGGCAATCCAGACATCAAGGGCCGTGAGAAAATCCTCGGTGTGCACGCCCGTAAAACACCGCTTGGACCAGACGTGGATCTTCGGATCATTGCGCGCGGCACACCCGGTTTCTCAGGTGCCGATCTGGCAAACCTCGTGAACGAGGCTGCATTGGGCGCGGCTCGGGTCGGACGTCGTTTCGTGACCATGATCGATTTTGAGCAGGCCAAGGACAAGATCATGATGGGGGCTGAACGTCGCTCCATGGTGATGACGCCTGAGCAAAAGGAAATGACCGCTTACCACGAAGCCGGGCACGCCCTTGTTGGGATGACCCTGCCGAAATGCGATCCGGTCTACAAGGCGACGATCATTCCGCGCGGTGGTGCGCTTGGTATGGTGATGAGCCTGCCGGAGATGGATCGCCTGAACATGTTCAAGGATGAATGCCACCAGCGTCTGGCCATGACCATGGCTGGTAAAGCCGCTGAAATTCACAAATACGGTGAAGAGGCCGTATCGAATGGTCCGGCGGGCGACATCATGCAGGCCTCCGCCCTGGCACGCGCGATGGTGCTGCAATGGGGCATGTCGGACAAGGTGGGCAACATCGACTATTCCGAAGCGGCCCAGGGGTATCAGGGCGCAACGGCGGGATTCTCCGTCTCTGCCAACACCAAGGAGACGGTGGAGGAAGAGGTGCGCCGCTTTATCCAGGATGGATACGACTGGGCGCTGAAGATCATCGTGGAACGCGAGACCGAATTCGAACGTCTGGCACAGGGTCTACTGGAGTATGAGACGCTGACCGGCGATGAGATCAAACGCGTGATGGACGGCGAACCACCGGTGCCCCCATCGGATGAAGCGGACAAGCCTGACAGCGGATCAGCGCCAAGCGTCACCGGCATTCCCAAAGCCAAGGCGAAGAGCAAAAAGGCGCCACCATCGGATGGTGGTCTGGAGCCTGAACCTTCGACCTGATCACGCGGCGCGATGGTGCCGTCACAAAAAATCATGAGGCCCTGCTTCGGCGGGGCCTTTTCTTTTGCATGGGTCTTTGGTCAGATCACTCCTGAACCAGAACAGGAGTTGCCTTGTGCCCGCGCTATTGCCCACACACTTCACCGGAACCGTCACATGGTTGGGCCGGGTCATCGACAGCGAAGAGACCCTGCGCGCGGAGGGGCTCAAATCCGCAGAGCTGACCTTTGCTGGCATTGAAGGCGAATGTCATGGCGGTCTGACGCGTCCGTCTTGCGTCCGCACAAAGGCGCAGTATCCCAAGGGTACCGAAATCCGGAATGTGCGGCAGCTTTCTGTTCTCTCTGCCGAAGAACTGGCCCTGATCGCCTCGGAAATGGGGCTGGATGAGATGAATCCCGCCTGGATGGGCGCATCGATGGTGATCGAAGGGATCCCGGATTTCAGCCATGTCCCACCCTCCTCGCGGCTGCAGGTGCCCAGCGGTGCCAGCATCACCATAGACATGGAAAACCGCCCCTGCATCTACCCCGGTCGCGAGATTGAAAAGGACCGTCCGGGCTTTGGCCCGGCCTTCAAACCCGCGGCGAAAAACCGGCGTGGCGTGACAGCCTGGGTGGAACGGGAAGGATCCATCGCGGTTGGCGATACCGTCACATTGCACATTCCGGACCAGCCCGTATGGGCGCATTTTGGGGACGTGCGTACGTAACATTCGTTTCCGAAACGAAACGATTGGCGCGCTTCCCGCCGCAAGACGTCTTGGAAATGTCGGAATTGCCCTTCTGTGCGCACCTGCGCGCTCGTATGCATGCTCCAGCAACATTGCCGTGCGCGGCATTTCAACGGGGATTCTCTCATGGCTTACAAAACTGACATCGAAATCGCGCGTGAAGCGTCGAAAAAACCGATCCAGGAGATTGGCGCGAAACTGGACATCTCCAGCGACGACCTTTTGCCCTATGGCCATGACAAGGCAAAGGTCAGCCAGTCCTTCATCAACTCCGTGCAGGACCGTCCCGACGGCAAGCTGATCCTCGTGACCGCGATCAATCCGACGCCAGCCGGTGAGGGCAAGACCACGACAACCGTGGGCTTGGGCGATGGCCTGAACCGCATCGGCAAAAAGGCCGCTGTGTGCATCCGCGAAGCCTCCCTCGGGCCAAACTTCGGCATGAAGGGCGGTGCTGCTGGCGGTGGCTACGCGCAGATCGTGCCGATGGAAGAAATGAACCTGCATTTCACCGGCGACTTCCACGCGATCACCTCCGCGCATTCGCTGCTGTCGGCGATGATCGACAACCACATCTACTGGGGCAATGCGCTTGAGATCGACACTCGCCGCGTTGTCTGGCGCCGTGTTGTGGACATGAACGACCGTGCGTTGCGTCAAATCACCACCTCTCTGGGCGGTGTCGCCAATGGCTTCCCACGCGAAGCCGGTTTCGACATCACCGTGGCCTCCGAGGTCATGGCGATCCTGTGCCTGTCCAAGAACCTCGATGATTTGCAGAAACGTCTGGGCGACATGATCGTGGCCTACCGGCGTGACCGCTCGCCCGTTTTCGCGCGTGACATCAAAGCCGATGGCGCGATGACCGTGCTCTTGAAAGACGCGATGCAGCCGAACTTGGTGCAGACGCTGGAAAACAACCCCGCCTTTGTGCACGGCGGCCCCTTCGCGAATATCGCGCACGGCTGTAACTCCGTGATCGCCACTACAACGGCCCTGAAACTGGCGGATTACGTGGTGACCGAAGCGGGTTTCGGCGCGGACCTCGGGGCCGAGAAATTCCTCAACATCAAATGCCGCAAGGCCGGGCTTGCCCCGTCTTGTGTTGTGGTTGTGGCCACCGTGCGCGCGATGAAGATGAACGGCGGCGTCGCCAAAGCGGACCTGGGTGCGGAAAACGTCGATGCGGTGAAAAACGGCTGCGCCAACCTGGGTCGTCACATCGAGAACGTCAAATCCTTCGGCGTGCCGGTGGTGGTCGCCATCAACCACTTTGTCACCGATACCGATGCGGAAGTGCAGGCGGTCAAAGACTACGTCGCAAGTCAGGGGTCTGAGGCAGTTCTGTCCCGTCACTGGGAGCTCGGTTCCGAAGGATCAGCTGATCTGGCCACCAAAGTTGCCGAAGTCATCGATGCGGATGAGGCGAATTTCGCGCCGATCTACCCTGATGACATGAGCCTTGCGGAGAAGATCAACACCATCGCGACCAAGATCTACCGTGCCGACAGCGCCCAGATGGATCAGAAAATCCTCAACCAGCTTAAGGATTGGGAAGATCAGGGATACGGCAACCTGCCGGTCTGCATGGCGAAAACCCAGTATAGCTTCACCACCGATCCCAATGAGCGCGGTGCGCCCACAGGGTTTGACATTCCGGTACGCGAAGTCCGCCTGAGCGCAGGGGCCGGATTTGTGGTGGCAATCTGTGGTGAGATCATGACGATGCCCGGTCTGCCGCGCGTGCCGTCGGCTGAAAACATCAAACTCAACGCAAATGGTGACGTCGAAGGCCTGTTCTAAGGCCAAGGCGTCACCCGTGATGTGAAAAGGGGCAGCAAAAGGTTGCCCCTTGCGCCTCGCACCGCCAAGCTGCGCGTCATGACATTCAAGGAGACCATGATGACCAGATTGATTGCCGTGCTGTTCGCGGTGGTGTTTGCGGGGGCTGTGGCCGCGCAGGATCGCTACGTTGGATATTACTACCCCAAGGTCACGTCTGAGGAGACATTCGACCGCGTCGTGCGAGCCAGTCAGGGGGCGGGCAAGGCCGTGCGCATCGATTTTGTGAATGTCCTGACCACGGCGCAGCTCGATACGCCGGAAAGCCCGCGTTTCGTGTTCTTTTCCAAAGGCGAAACCTCCTCCACACTCATTCTCACAGCGCTTGATGATGAGGTTTTCTCGACCCTCTACCGAGCCCGCGCGATAATGGCGCAGATGACAGTTGCGGTGCGTCAGGGTGGGTTTTTCCGGCAGGAAGAACTGCAATACGTCGCAACGTTTTACGATTTGCTGCAGCTGATGCAGTTCGACGAGTTGGTGATCACAGATGGTCACTCATGGGCCCATAAGGTCACTTTCAAACGACAATAGGAAGACAACAGATGCCAGCCAAGATCATCGACGGAAAAGCTTTTGCTGCCACAGTACGCGCCCAGGTCGCAGAGCATGTGACCAAGCTCAAAGAGGGCCATGGGATCACCCCCGGCCTTGCCGTTGTCCTGGTGGGCGAAGACCCTGCAAGCCAGGTCTACGTCCGCTCCAAGGGCAAGCAGACCGTCGAAGTGGGTATGAAATCTGTTGAGCACAAGCTGGATGCGGAGACCTCCGAGGCGGATCTGTTGGCGGTGATCGATCAGCTGAACAATGATCCTGAGATCCACGGGATTCTGGTGCAGCTGCCGCTGCCGAAACACCTTGATGAGGATCTGGTGATCAATTCGATTGCGCCGGAAAAGGATGTGGACGGGTTCCACATCTCGAACGTCGGTCTGCTGGGTACCGGCCAGAAATCCATGGTGCCCTGCACGCCACTGGGCTGTCTGATGATGCTGCGCGATCATCATGGGAGCCTGTCCGGTATGGATGCCGTGGTGATCGGGCGCTCTAACATTGTGGGTAAGCCGATGTCACAACTGCTGCTGGGGGATAGCTGCACGGTGACCATCGCGCATAGCCGCACCAAGGATTTGCCGGATGCCGTGCGCCGGGCCGATATCGTTGTGGCTGCCGTCGGGCGCCCCGAAATGGTACCGGGGGATTGGATCAAGCCGGGTGCCACGGTGATTGACGTTGGCATCAA
This sequence comes from uncultured Roseobacter sp., assembly GCF_947499265.1. Taxonomy (GTDB): domain Bacteria; phylum Pseudomonadota; class Alphaproteobacteria; order Rhodobacterales; family Rhodobacteraceae; genus Roseobacter. The sequence goes on from NZ_CANMNK010000004.1 coordinate 226,877, forward strand.
CCGTCTGGATGCGCCGGAGCGCGGCGAGGGCAAGACACGCCTCGTCGGCGATGTCGATTACGAAAGCTGCGCCGCAGTGGCGGGCGCGATCACCCCCGTACCGGGTGGCGTGGGGCCAATGACAATCGCCTGCCTGCTGGCGAACACGGTCACGGCCTGTTGCCGGGCCAATGATCTGCCGGAGCCTGAGGGGCTGACCGCTTAAGCGCTAGAGCGGTACCGGCACCATCGTGCCCTGCAATACCGCGATCAGCTTTTCCGTGTTGTCTTTAATGGCGTGAACCTCGGAGGTCACCACAACCAACCGCCTGCCGGGTTTCACCACCCGGCCGGTGGCCCGGAGGAAATCCCCCTTGGCGGGGGCCAGCAGATTGATCTTGATCTCCGCCGTCACCACCTCGCTGTCCAGCGGCAGGGTGGTCAACGCCGCATAGCCTGCGGCACTATCGCCGATGGAAAAGGTGAGGCCCGCGTGGCCAAAACCCTGCTGTTGCAGCGATCCCGGCAGGAGCGGCGCGGTGATCACGACGGTGCCCTCGGCGATGCTGTGAATTTCGGCCCCCAGAGTGGTCATCATGCTCTGCGCGGCAAAACTCTTTTGGATGCGGGCCTTCTGACGGTCTTCCATCGCGTTTTCCTATCGTGGCATTGGCACACAGGTGGGCACGGGGCCGGTGAGAATGGCAAGCGCTTTTGGCCCCAGCAGATGGCCGAGAACATCGCTGTGGCTGCGCAGCCCGCCGGTGTAGGTGCCGTAAGCCGGCAGGATCAAGCGATCGTCATCATAGAGGAAAGCGGGCCGCGAAATGCGCCGCCCGCGGGTCTGAATCGCCGCTTTTGGATGATAGTGGCCTGAGACCTCTGCGGTGCAGCCGGGCGCTGCGATGTGCCGAAAGGTCAGTGCGCCGAGCGTGATGTCTTGCAGGTGTTCGCCGCCAAACTCAATTGGACCGGGATCGTGGTTGCCCTCAATCCAGATCCAACGGCGCCCCGCCTGCAAACGCGCGATCCAAAGGCGTTCGGCTTCGGGTAGCGTGGCCGCCGCCATCAGGTCATCGAAACTGTCGCCCAGACAGATCACGATGCGCGCCCCGGTTTGATCCAGATCTGCCGCCAGCCTGGCGAGCGTATCGCGGGTCTCATAAGGTGGCAGCGACTGCCCACTGCGGCGCGCAACCCGCTCGGATTTGCCCAGGTGCAGGTCTGAAACGCATAGCATTTCGTTCTCGGGCCACCAGAGCGCGCCAGAGCCAAGCGCCTTGATAGCCGTTCCAGCGAAGGTAAAGGGATGGCAGTTCATGATTTGTTCATGGCGCATCAGCGCGTGTGTTGCAAGCCGTTCAATATCCGACACGCCAGCGCGGCGTGTTGCTTGGCTGTGGCGTGATATCGGCGATGCCAGCGCTTTCCATCAGCCGTGCGGCTTCCTCGGCCAGCAGCCTTTCTTCCGCGGCGCCTTTCACAGGCACGCGCCCCATCTCCAAAAACATTGGGGCAGCCAGCGGTGTCACGCGCGTCAGCTTCAAATGATCAATGCGGCCTGCAACCCGTTCCGCCATCTCTTCGATCCGGCCGAAATCAACCAACCCGCGCAGGGCCTCCTCGCGGGTGATGTCCAGCAGCAGATGACCGGGATCATATTTTTGCAAAGTGTCGTAGAGGATGTCCGAACTGAACGTGGCTTGCCGACCGGATTTCCGGGCTGACGGGGTGTTGCGCTGGATCAGCCCTGCGATGGTGGCGCTGGCGCGAAAGGTACGCTTCATCACCGCATTGCCCGCGAGCCAGGTTTCCAATCCATCTTGCAGCGCGTCGAGATCAAACAGGGGGGCAGGCGTCTCAACAGGATCTAGTCCCCAGATCAAGGTGGCGTAATCTGTGGCCACAAACCCCATCGGGTTCAGGCCCATTTCTTCCATACGTTTGGTCAGCAGCAGCCCCAGCGTCTGTTGCCCATTGCGCCCGGCAAAGCCGTAAATTACGGTCTGTTCGCGACCGTCATGTGGAAAGCTCTCGATCAGCAAGCGGCCGGGTTTCGGTAACTGGCTGACCTCCCGCTGCAGGGCCAGCCATTCCGCGGTATGGGCGGGGAGTTCCGGCCACTCCGCCTGCTGAAACATCTCGATCACACGCGCGCTGAGCTGTGTCGAGGTGGCGAATTTGGTGCCCATGAACGTGGCAACTTTCGGTTTTTTGGCCGCATTGCGGCTGACCTCAACGGTCATTTCGCGCAACCCCTCGTAGCGCACGATCTGTCCCCCGATCAGAAACGTATCACCCGGCGTCAGTGAAGCGGCGAAGCCTTCTTCGATCTCGCCCAGTGGTTTGCCGCCCCGATTGCGGCGCAGCCGGACTTTCAGGGTGTCGGTGTCCTGAATGGTGCCAATGTTCATGCGGATTTTCTGCGCCGCGCGCGGGTCTCGCAACTGCCACAACCCGTCCGGGCGCTGTTGCAGCCGTTGCCATTGGTCATAGGCCCGCAGCGCATAGCCGCCTGTTGCGCAAAAATCGAGGCAGGCATCGAATTCTGCGCGGATCAACGCAGCGTAGGCGCCGACGCTGGTGACCTCATGAAACAGCGCATCCGCCTCAAAAGGGCCCGCCGCGGCGGTGATCAGGATATGCTGGCAGAGCACGTCGCGCGGCCCGGAACCGCGCGGATCACCATCCAATTCGCCTGCACGCACGGCTTCCAGGGCTGCCACACATTCCACGACCTCGAACCGGTTGGCGGGGACCAGCAGCGCCTTTGAGGGCGCATTATATCGGTGATTGGCCCGACCGATGCGTTGGATCAGCCGTTTGACATTCTTGGGGGCACCGATCTGAATGACCAGATCCACATCCCCCCAATCGATGCCAAGATCGAGGCTGCCGGTGCAAACAATGGCGCGCAATTCACCGCGCACCATCGCGCCCTCGACCCTTTCGCGCTGCTGGCGGTCGAGGGAGCCGTGGTGGATGCCGATCGGCAGACCGTCGTCATTGGCAAGCCATAGATTATGAAAGAAAATCTCCGCCTGCGCGCGGGTGTTGTGAAAGATCAGCGTGGTTTTGTGTTTGCGGACTTCCTCCAGCACAGCCGGGATCGCGTAAGCGGCGTTCCCCCCGGACCAGGGTGGTGCCTCATGCGTCGTCAGCATGGAAATATCCGGTGCCGGGCCGGGGTCTGCGCGGAGGATGTCACAGGCATCCGGATGGCGCGCGAGTTGCTGGGCGATCGCGGCTGGATCTTCCACGGTGGCCGAGAGGCCCACACGTCGCAGATCAGGGCAGAGCCGTTGCAAACGCCCCAGGGCGAGCATCAACTGGTCGCCACGCTTGGATTCGGCGAGGGCGTGGATTTCATCGACAACCACGCGCTTGAGACCCTTGAACATGCGCGGCGCGTCCTCGTAAGAGGCCAGCAAAGCCAGGCTTTCCGGTGTCGTCAGCAGGATATGTGGCGGGTCGGCGCGCTGGCGCTTCTTGCGGCTGGCAGGTGTGTCACCGGTTCGGTCTTCGATGCGGATGGGCAGGCCCATCTCGGTCACCGGGGTGGTAAGATTGCGCTTGATATCAGCGGCCAGCGCCTTCAGCGGCGAGATGTAGAGCGTATGCAGACCGTCGTGCGAGCCTTCGGCGAGATCGACCAGCGTGGGCAGGAAACCGGCCAGCGTCTTACCACCCCCGGTCGGCGCGATGAGCAACAACGCAGCGGCATCGGCGCGGTCCAGCATGGCCTGTTGGTGCGGGTGGATAGCCCATCCCTTCTCGGCGAACCAATGGGCAAAGATGTCGGGAAGCGCGCGCATGATGGGCAGTGTAGCGCAGGAGGCCACAGGGAAAAGCCCCAGCCGTAAAAGAGGGAAGCGGCATCGATCTTTTTGTTCGATGTGTGTTCGACTTGCCTATGCGGCGATATCAACTTGGGGTCAGCATTGCATAAAACTGATTTCGGGCGCAGTTATTTGACATATTCTGCCCCCGGTGTTGATGGCGCTGTAGATCGGCCTTGGCGGGCGTGCGTCGACGTTGACACTTCGATGCACCCAATTGCGGTTTTCCATGGATTTCAGGGACTGCGACAAGGCACGATCGGTGATCGTCAACAGGCTTCGTCTGATATCGTTGAAGTGGCTTGGCGTATGGAGCGATGCCAATACCGGCAATGTCCAGGCCCGCCGCAGTAAATCCTGATCTTCGTCTTGGGAGACGCTGTTAATCTTATGCGCGATGGCTGCAGACTCTTTGCCGAATTCGGTGAGCCGAAACTCTGGTCTCAGCGGATGACCATGCCCCGGGTTCCGCTCCAGCAAACCAAGCTCAATAAGATGTTCCATGCTCTGGGCGAAAGACGTCCTGCTGGCACCTGTTGCGGTCAAGAGTGTCGCCTGCCGTCCGGGAATCCCTGCATGCAGGCTCGACAAGATGGGCAATGCCCAGGCCTTAGACGTGACGTTGACAAAAAGCTCTATGTACATAAAGTATAGTTAGTATACTTCGCATCATAGGGAAAGACGATGTCGCTCATTTCGCTGGAAGACACCATCACCATCGCTCTGTCGGTCAAAGATCGTCATGCAAGTGCCAAGTGGTATGAAAACATGCTCGGATTTCAGACCCTCTATCATGCGGATGAAGCGGGCTGGTCCGAACTTCGGACCAAAACCACAGGTGTCACCCTTGGCCTGGGCGAGCATACCAAGCCCGCTCCCGGCAACTGCGTGCCCGTTTTCGGGATCGGCGATCTTGATGGCGCGCGCCACAAATTGGAACAGGCGCAGGTCAAGTTTGATGGCGAAACAGATGTCGTCGAGGGCATGGTCAAGACCGCAACCTTTTACGACCCCGATGGCAACGCGCTCATGCTTGCGGAAGATTTGACACAAGGCGCGTGAGTGATCACGCCGGACAAAGCAAAGCCGATGTTTGAAAGCTGGCAGTCACGGCAAGCTTGAGGGCCAAACCGCGACTGCACAATATGTGGCGGTTTCCGATCACTCGGCGGCGTGCCGCGGCTCGATCATTTCACGATGTGCTCGTCCTTCACGAACATGTTGGCCCAGGCCCGGTCGATCAGCTCCGGTGACATCTGGTAGGGGATGCCTTCGAAGTCGCAGATAGAGATCATCTGGTCGATCAGGAAGATCGGCTGATAATTCGCGTAGATATTGTCGATCTCGGGGTATTTGACCTTCAGCAGGTGCACCAGCGTCGCCTCGTCCAGCGGCATTTTCCGCTTCTTCGCGACCATCGCAAAAATCTTGAGGAAGTTTTCCTGATTGGGCCCGTCGATCTTGATCTTGAAAAAGATCCGGCGCAGGGCCGCCTTGTCAAAGATTTCATTCGGGTGGAAGTTGGTGGAGAAAATCACCAGGGTGTCGAAGGGTACTTCGAATTTCTCACCCGATTGCAGGGCGAGGATGTCCTTGCTTTCTTCCAGTGGTACGATCCAGCGGTTCACCAGCGACTGCGGCGGTTCAGCCTGACGGCCAAGGTCGTCCACGATGAAGATACCACCGGTGGATTTCAGCTGCAGCGGCGCCTGATAGGTCCGCGCCGTGGGGTTGTAGACCAGATCGAGCATGTTGAGCGACAATTCACCACCGGTGATGACGGTGGGGCGCTCGCATTTCACATAGCGCATGTCGAATTTGGTCGCACGGCGCAGTGAATTTGGATCGTCTTCTTCAATCGGCACGGCGGCATGCACGATGGGGTCATACACGGTAATCACCTGACCGGCGTATTCGATGGCGCGGGGAACAAAGACATTGTCGCCAAGCGCATCGCGGATGCCGTTGGAGATCGAGGATTTACCATTGCCGGGGGGGCCGTACATCAGGATCGAGCGGCCCGCGGAAACCGCAGGCCCCAACTGATCCAGCAACATATCGGGCAAGACCAGATGGCCCATCGCGCCGGTCAACTGACTGCGGGTGATCTGCATGTTGCGTACGGACTGGCGTTTGACCTGCTCGCGGTAGACATCGAGCGGCACGGGCATCGCACCGAAGTATTCCGACTGGGCCAATGCATCAAGCGCGCGCGCCTTACCCTGCTCCGTCAGCTGATAGCCCATTTCATTGCCATTGTTGGCGTTAAGCGTGCCGGTCGCTTCCAGCAGGCGCTGCTCGCGGGCCATGTCCACCAGTTCCTGCGTGACCGGAATGGGCAGGCACACCGCCTTGCTGAGATCGCTGACCATATCCACATTCTTGCGAAACATCGTTTTCAGGACGATGTCGCGCATCATGACAGTCGACAGCTTCATCTCGTCCAGCGTGCGTGGCGGTGGCGGTGCCATGACATTGGCGGTTTGCATGTTCATTTTGGGGCCCTCAATAACATCCGTCTGCTCAGAGCGCGCAGAGCGCGATCAGAGTGACGATAGAGGGTGAAAATGGCGTAAATCAGGCACCATTAAGGGCACCGAGGATCAGATAGAGGGCAAGTGTCATACCAAGGGCGAGGCCCATGGGAAACTTCTTGCCTTGATCCCAGCTTTGCCAGTTCGGTGCCAGCTTTCGCAGCGGTGTATGCCGCGCGATGCGATGTGTCACAAAGGCCGCCAGGAGTGAGGCCGCCAGCAGGGCGATCACCAATCGCAGATCGCCAAGCGCCACGTAAGGCGCTGATGCGGCAATGAATTTCGCATCACCCGCCCCCATGGTGCCAGCCGCATTCAGCAAGATGCCAAAGGCGAGCATGATGCCCAGTTGCGCCAACCGCCAGAGGTAGACATCAAAGCTGGGCATCGCGATCAGACCCAAAACCGCAAAGACGCCTGCGAGCGCCAGCACGGCCTTGTTGGTGATCTTCATGCGCGAAAGATCCGTATAGGCCACATAGACGCAAAGCGGCAGCACAAACGGCAGAAACCACCAGGCGGAGTAGGCTGTAATCGCCATTTAGGTTTCGAGGGCTTCCAGCGCGCGTACTGCGGCGTCAAAATGCTGCGGGTGCGTCTCAATCGCGTCGCGCAGCAGACCCTTGCCCACGCTCACATCGCCTTGCTTGATCGCCGACAGGGCCATTGTGTGCAACAGTTGTGCCCGTTCAGATTGATCCATCGGGATCACGGGCAGGTTGTAGTCACGCTGTGCGCCACGGGCCAGAACGAGGTTGTTCTTGGCGGTGAAAAGCGTTGGGTCTTGACGGATGGCTTCGCCAAAAAGACGCTCGGCCTCTTTGTAGTCGCCGCGTGTGAGCTTGGAATAGCCCCAGTTGTTCAGCACGCCCGACGGTTTTGTCGTCAGGCCGGTTGCGATCTCGTAGAAGCTGTCGGATTTGGTCCACTCTTCATTGCTGTCAGCCAACATCGCCTCCAAACGGTAGCGGTTGAAGGTTTCGTGGGTGGGTGGCAGGGCATCAAGTGTTTGCTCTGCCTTGGCCCAATCACCGGTGCGGATCAGCGTATCCGCGAGGTTCACGCTGTCCTCTGCGGTCGCTTCTTCCATTTCGGTGACTCGCTCCCAGGCAGGTGCGGCTTCGGAGAAGCGTTTCGCACGCACCAGCGAATAGGCCAGTCCGCGCTGCAGGTCGATGCGATCGGGCTTCTCCTTGGCGGTGCGGCTGAAATAATTCACCGCCTCATTGGGATCCGCGACGGTTAGCATGACATCACTGAGATTGGATTCATCGACCACGTTCACGTCCTGAAAGGCACGTTCCACGGTTTCATCGTCTTTTTCGGCGCAGCCTGCGATGAGAACCACACCCGCCAGACAAGCGGACAGAAGGATAGGGTGGCGCATTTTGTGCGTCCTTTTACTGCTCTTACCTCAATTATGGCGTCGGACGTATCAGAAATTCACTGCTGCCGCGCCGAACCAACTTATAGTCGTCGGTTTCAACTCTACTTGTAGCAGAATTTTCAGATTTTGCGAGCGCTAAGCGCAAGTTGTCTCGAATTGCGACACTTTCGCCATTGTCGAGCGCGAAGGCACGGCGGAATATCTGTTCCGCCTCGGCGGTTTTGCCAGCTTCCATGAGGACGACGCCGAGGTTGTTCCAATCCTCCGGTTGCGCTCCTTCGGTGTCGATGGCACGTCTGAGCAGGCTTTCAGCCTGACCCAACCGTCCAAGCCCGAGGTTTGCACTGCCCAAGCCGGAGAGGATTTCAGCGTCGATCTTGCCACGGTCGAGCGCTGCGCGGTTGAAGGCTTTGATCGCCAGTTCGTATTCCCCGGCGGCAATCAGCCGGTGCCCGACCTCAACACCGTCCACGGCCTTTGCGTCAAGGTCCACGCCGGGCGCGTCAACCTGACCTTCAGGAATGGCATCGCCGCCCGGCGCGCAGGCGGCGAGACTTAGGCTCAGCAAAAGCAAGGCGGCGGGCGTGCGCACCCGCCAGTGCCTTTTGGTCATTAAGGTCCGCCCATATTTCCAAGTTGCGTGATGCCATGCGCCGAAGGTCCGACCAGGATGATCAGCAGCGGCGGCACCGTTAGCATCATTGTTGCAAGGGTCATCTTGGTTGGCAACTTGTTTGCGGCCTCTTCGGCGCGCATCACACGTTTATCCCGCATCTCGGCGGCATAGACCCGCAAGGCCTCGGCGATGGAGGTCCCGAAAGTGGCCGACTGAACCAGCACGGTCACGAAGGAGGACACATCCTGTACGCCGCAGCGCTCACCCATATCGTTCAGAACGGTTGTCTTGTCCTTACCGGCCTTCATTTCATAGGCAACCATATCAAATTCCTGCGCCAGCGCGGGGTAGGAGGCGTGCAGTTCACGCGCAACCCGTACGATGCTCTGGTCCAGGGACTGGCCTGCTTCCACACAGACCAGCATCATGTCGAGGCTGTCTGGAAAACCTTGGGTGATCTCTTCCTTGCGCATATCGATGCGGCGCGTAATCCAGTAGGTGGGCAGGTAGTAGCCGCAGAAACCGGGCACGACGAAATAGATCATCATCTTGTTGCTGCTGAAGCCCTCGCCGCCATCCAGCAGGATGAGGTAGATGAAGGCACCCAGAATGCCCAGAATGCCCAGGGCGAACTGCGCGAAGTGAAAGAACCGGACCGCGTCCTTGCTCTGGTACCCGGCCTGACGCAGTTGCAACTGCTTCTTGCTCAGCTCGGCAACGTCTTTCGGCTCCAGGAAGCTTGCGAATTTTTGCAACTGCTCGTTGCGTTCGCCCTGGCGCAGCCGTTGTTGTGGCTCTTTTGAAGCGTCGGGAGTCTGGACCGATCTTTTCAGCTTGGCCATCGGATCTTCGGGCTGATTGAGCATCAGCGCGACGGTCACGGCGACCATGATCAGGCCAACGGTGCCCAGCAGGATCATCGGCCCCAAGGGGCCCAGAAGATCGACAATCATGGTGTTTACAGACTTCAGCATTTCCATTGGATCAGTTCCTTACACCTTGATGTCGGTCAGAATGCGCATGACCAAGAGGTTCAGCGCGAGCAGAATGCCCACCACGAAACAGGCCGGAATGAACCATGCGTGGTCGCGCACCTCATCGTAGTAATTCGGATCGCCGATGTTGATGACGATTAAGGCCACAACCGGGAAACCCGACAGGAACTTGCCTGACCATTTGGCCTCGGCCGTGATGGCTTTCACCCGACGGAAAAGGCGGAAACGGGCGCGGATGACCTTGGCCAGACCGGCCAGAATTTCTGCGAGGTTACCACCAGAGGTCTGCTGAATGGTCACGGCGACCGCAAGGAACCGCAAGTCCTGCATGTCCAGACGTTCCGCCATTTCCTTGAGCGCATCGCCCACGTCACGGCCGTAAGCGGCCTCATCCGCGATCATCCCGAATTCCGAGGCCAGAGGGTCCTGAACCTCTTTGGCGACGATCTGAACAGCGGAGGTAAAGGGGTGCCCCACGCGCAGGGAGCGCACCATGAGTTCGACCGCATCGGGCAGTTGTTCTTCGATCATCGACATGCGTTTGTTGGCCTTGGCGGAGACCCAGAAGTATACCGCACCCACACCAATACCGACGGAGAGAAGGGCACGCACCCCAACCTCGGTCTGTGTGCCGACGGTCAGACCCATGAAGGCCACGCCGCCCAAAAGCGCCATGATCATGATCAACTGGCGCGGGGTGAATGCAATCGCGGCTTTCTGCGCTTTTTCTCCCAGAAGCGAATAGAGCGGGATCGAGCGCGATTTCATGTGCTGCTGCATTTCCTTGCGCAGCTTTTCGAGCACTTCCTCGCGGCCATTGCCCTTGTCGAGCATTTCCAACCGGCGGTTGACGCGGCTGTTGAGGCTGATGGATTTGCCGAAGGTGACAAGATAGAGACCTTCAACCAGCGCCAGCACGCCAATGAAGATCAAGCCATAGATAATTGGTTCTGCACTCATAATCCTGATCCTTATTCGGCCGCGATGGGTTCATAGATGGAAGGCGGCAAATCATAGCCCCACATGCGGAAGCGTTCGGCGTAGGCAGAGCGCACGCCAGTGGCCGTGAAGTGGCCGATGATCTTGTTGTCCGGGGTCAGCCCGACACGCTGATAGCGGAAGATTTCCTGCATGGAGATGACCTCGCCCTCCATCCCGGTGATTTCGGTGATGGAGGTCATGCGCCGCGAGCCGTCCTGCAAGCGGGAGGCCTGAACGATGAGGTTCACAGCAGAGGAGATTTGCGAGCGCACCGCCTTGAGCGGCATCTCGATCCCGGCCATGGCGATCATGTTTTCCAGACGGCTGACACCATCGCGCGCGGAGTTGGCGTGGATCGTGGTCATCGAGCCGTCGTGGCCGGTGTTCATGGCCTGCAGCATATCGATGACTTCCTCGCCACGCGTCTCGCCGACGATGATCCGGTCAGGGCGCATCCGCAGGGCGTTTTTCAGACAGTCGCGGGGGGACACCTCGCCTTTGCCTTCCACGTTCGGCGGGCGGCTTTCCATCCGGCCCACGTGGGTCTGCTGCAGCTGAAGTTCCGCCGTATCCTCAATGGTCAGGATGCGTTCAGCGTTGTCGATGAAGGAGGACAGCGCGTTGAGCGTCGTGGTTTTACCGGAACCGGTACCGCCGGAGACGATCACGTTGAGGCGTGTGGCCACCGCCGCTTGCAGATATGCGGCCATTTCCTCGGTAAAGGCACCGAATTGCACCAGATCATCAATGCCCAGCTTGTCTTTTTTGAACTTCCGGATGGAAACCAGCGACCCGTCGACTGCAACAGGTGGCACCATCGCGTTGAAACGTGAGCCATCCTTGAGGCGGGCGTCGACATAAGGGTTGGACTCGTCCACACGCCGACCAACGGCGGAAACGATCTTGTCGATGATCCGCAGCAGGTGCCGCTCGTCCTTGAACGTGATGTCGGTGAGTTCCAGCTTGCCGGAGCGTTCCACGAAAATCTGCTGTGGTCCGTTGACGAGAATATCGTTGACGGTTTCATCCTTCAGCAGCGTCTCAAGCGGGCCGAGGCCGGTCACTTCGTCATAGAGCTCGGAAGTCAGGTTCTGACGATCCTCGCGGTTGAGAACAATGCTGCGTTCCTCAAGGAACTCGCTGGAAATGGCGCTGATTTCCTGGCGCAAGTCCTGTTCTGTCGCATGTTCCAAAGCGGACAGGTTGAGATTGTCCAAGAGCACACGGTGCAGATCCAGCTTGATCTCGCCCATGCGTTCCTTGCGCTTGCGCTCCTTGTCCATCGGCGTGACCTGCGCAGACCCCTGCGGTGCAGACTTGCGGGTGACCCCGCTGGGTTGCGCCGCGGCAATATCCGCAACCGGCGCTGCGTCCTTGGCGGGGGCGGGCGGGGTGCCTGCCGATGGTTTTTTGTACTTGGAGAACATGCGCGGTTTCCTTTGCGGGATCAGGCCGCCTTGGCGTCGTTACTGTTGAGTTCGTGAATGGAGGCCGCCAGCTTCTGAATTTCGCGCCGCAGCGGGTTCTTGGGCGCGGATTCCGCGAGTGGCAGACCATGGTCCGCCCCCTGCGTAATGGGTTTGCCACCATCCGGCATATGCACGTCGATGGAAATGCCCAGGCTTTCCGCCATGCGTTTCACCCGGGCCTTACCACTAAGGTCGGTAAATTTCGGCGCGCGGTTCATGACGTAGCGCAGCTTTTCCACGGGCAGCTCTTCGGCCTGCAACGCACGTTTGAAACGCAGCGTGTTCTGGGCGCAGCGCATGTCCAGTTCAACGGTTGCGAAATATACGTGAGCGGCGCTGAGCACCGCTTCGGACCAGCTCACCAGCGTGGAGGGCATGTCGATGACGACATAATCGAAGTGTCGACGCGCCATGGAGAGCACCCGGTTCACATCCTCGGAGGTGATCAGGTCAAGTGGCAACATCTCCATCGGCGCCGTAAGTACCTGTAACTTATCCTGAAACGTCAGCAGAGACTGACCAAAAATCTCATCATCCATGCCTTCGGTATCGGACAGCATGTCGTAGACGACCTCGCGGCGCGGCAGGTCGAGGAAGGTCGCCACCGCACCAAATTGCAGATCGAGATCCAGCATGCACACGCTTGGGCCGCCTTCTTTTTCCGCCGTGGCCAATTCCCAGGCCAGGTTGACGCCAAGCGTGGTTGCCCCGGTGCCGCCGGCCAACCCGTGTACGACAATCACAGCGCCTTCTTTTTGGCTGTCGGATTTCAGTGCCGGGGCGGCAGCCGAAGCGGAGACTGCGGCATCCTGCGCCCGGACACGCTCAATGGCTTCGCCCAATTCATTTTCGGGGAGCGGGTAGGGGACAAATTCATCGGCACCCTGACGCAGCAGGGAGTGCAGGGAGGCGGGCGTGACGTCTTCCGCGATCAGAATGACCTTGATGTTGCGCGATTTGGCCTGGGTGATGATCTCGCCCATCAGGCCGAGGTTGTCCTCATCCGCCTCGTCAATGGCAAGTGCAACGAATTCAAGGGCTTGCGCTTCTGGTTGTCCAAAAAATGCGAGAGCTTCGGCAAAGCCCAGGTCGCCCCAGCTTTCCCCAAGAGCCAACTCCATGTCCTCGATCAGAAGATCGAAGTTCTGTACATCGCGACTGACCGTGCAGGCGACGATAAGGGATGTATCTGGTTGCGGCATTGTGCTCATTGCCTCGTCTTCCTTTATGTTCAAAGGGCGAGGCAGAGCTGTAGAGGAATGATTTTTATATTACCCCAACGTCCCCTGCGACCGCCCGTGCCCGGCTTTTCGGCCGGACATAAGTGTCCCATTAGAGGGAAAGTCGCAGTGAACTTGGGCGAGATTAGGGCTTAATCCGCCCAATTGTTGGGTATCTAGACACAATAACCACGTTTGACCGTGGATTTGTAAAAGTAGAGCCAGTTGGCTCTACTCTGCTTCGGCGTCTTCCGTGATGGTTTTTTGCGTCGCGCTTTCTACGTATTCACGGTAGATGACTTCCGCATATTTTCCGTCGAGACGACCGTCACAATGGATCCGGTAGACCGGGTTGGACGTCGTGCTTGAGGGATCGAGAACGACGACCGGATCCCCGACCGTGCCCAGCTTGCCGCCTGCTTTACCGGCACCAAAGCCGCTTGTCTTGCAGGTCTGAGCGACCATGTTCTGCATTGTTGCCGTCCCGAACTCGCCGCTGTCTACCTGTGCGCCAGCTTCGCGAAACCACTGCCCGCCGCTGCCTTGTTCGCCGCAGGCCGCCAGCGTGGCAAGACCGGCCAGCAAAGCAATTGCGCGGGATTTTTGATATGTCAGGCGTTCCATCCTATCACTCCATCACATAGCCATAGGAACCGCTGAAGTCTTGCTTGGCGACTTCGCCGGCTGCACCCTTGCGGGGCGCATTGGCATTTCGGGTGGTCCGGCCAAAGAGGAAGAGATCCTGTTCGGTCGGTGGCTTGATCCGGTCGGTTGGCAAGGCCAGCGCTTCGCCGCGTGTCGGAGAGACCAGATGTGCTGTAATGATGATCACCAATTCCGTCTGGCTGCGCTGGTAGTCTGCGCTGCGGAAGAGGGCACCCAAAATCGGCACATCGCCGATCCATGGCAGTTGCGACGACTGATCGGTGAAGTCATCCTGCAAAAGCCCAGCAATTGCAAAGCTTTCGCCGTCGCGCATCTCAACCGTTGTTGCTGTTTCGCGACGCGAGAAGGCGTCAAGTTCGAAGCCGTTGCCGAGCGAAACACCATTGGACGGGTCAATCGCGGAGACCGCAGCTGAAAGCTGCAGATTGATCAGGTCCTGATCTACGACGCGCGGTACGAAGTTCAGTTCAACACCGAAAGGTTTGAATTCCACGCTGATTGTGTCGTTGTCTTGCGCCACCGGAACCGGATATTCGCCACCCGCCAGGAAGTTTGCTTCCTGTCCTGACAGTGCAACCAGGTTTGGTTCCGCCAAAGTACGTACCGCACCCTTGCGCTCCAGCGCTTCGAGCAACAGGCCAACCTGCACGGATCCAACGTTAAATCCAAAGAGGGCCGCGCCAAAGTTTTCGTTGCCGGCGGGAATATTCCCGGCAAGTGAGTTGGCAACACTGCCGGCGGTGTTTGTCGTGCCGATCCCTGCCTGCGCGTCGGTGCCGCCCAAGGCCAGCGAGGAGCTGAGCGACTTGGAGACGGTGCGGTTCATCTCGGCAAAGCGCACTTTCAACATAACCTGTTGAACACCACCGACGCTCATCAGGTTTGAGACCCGATCAGGTGCATAGCGCTGCGCCAAATCCAGCGCCTTTTGCAACCGCTGGACACTTGAGACCGTCCCGGAAAGCACGATCCCGTCATTTGCGGTGCGAACCTCTACCCTTTCACCAGGCAGGATTTGTCCGAGACGTTCCTTGAATTCGGTGACATCCGGCGCGACCCGCACCTCCACGTTGGTGATCAACTGCCCGGTTGCATCAAGCAGCGTCAGCGTCGTCATCCCGGGCGTTTTACCCAGAACATAGATGCTGCGATCCGACAGCGACGAAATATCGGCAATGCCTGGATTGGCAATGCTGAGTTCCGCAAAGGGGATTTCGCTTTCAACAACAACCGCGCGATTCATCGGCACGGCGAGTGTTTTATTGGTGCCCTTGGTGACCACACGTAATGTGTCTGCCTGTGCCGTGACCGGCGCGGTAAACGCCAGCGGTGACACGCTGAGTGTCAGCCCCAGAAGGGCCGCCTTAAACATTCCAACAATTTTCATGTGACCTGCCCTTTTTGATCACGCCTCGGTTTCGGGTCTTAATGCCCGCATAGATGGTACTGTGCGCCGGTTTTGATTTTTTTGCAAGAATCAATGGGTTCTGAGGTTTGCTTTATGTGGATAAATGGCAACAGGGGGCAAAGGCAAAGGCGCCGCAGGGGTCTGCAGCGCCTCTCTAAAACGTTGGTTTTGCTTTAGTTTGTGCAAGGGATCGGGATCGAGACGACCTCCGCCCCGCGGCGGGTTCTGATGCTACACTCGCGCTTTTTCTCAGCGATCGGGGCAGGAGCAGCTTCTTTGAGACCCAAGAGGGAGACCTGATCCACCTCGATTTCCGACAATTGCGTGTCGTCACCAGCGCCAACCAGCGACAAGGACAGCTTGCCGGTTGACTGTGCTTGTGCCAGCGCCGCAACCTGGTTGGGATTGACCGCGACCGTCACAGTGCGCGCAATCTGTGCGCTGCTGAGTTCAGCATCGTTCTGGTCAACCGCGATCAGGCTCACCGCGGATTCGATCAGTTTCGTGACCTCGCCAGCATCGGGCCCGATATTGATGCTCCCGGTCCAATAGATGTCTACGCGGTCACCCGGGCGCAGAAAGCCCGAAACACCGCTCGCAACATCCACACGGATGGCAAAGGCCCGCATGCCTCTTTCCAGTCGCGTGGTCAGACCGATGTCTTCACCGGGTTCGGTCACCTTGACCTCCATGATGGCTTCGTCTTTTTCCATCGCGCGCATGATCAGTCGAACTTCTTCTTCATCCTCTGGGAAGATCACCGCCATGTCGCTGAAAGTGCCCTCAGGAATTGCCGTTTGCGGCCATGCAACCGCGCGAACGTCCTCTTCTTTGAGGACCTCACCGTATTTCAGGGGCCGGTTTGCGACGTAAACAGTCTGCGTCGGCACCACCGCTTTTTGATTTTGCTGCGCGCGGGCCAATTCAGCCTGATACGCGCCGATGTAGTTTTTTGCCATGTATACAGCGCCGCCAGCGAGCGCCATGCCGGCCACAAGCACCAGTCCGAATATCATTCGCATAATCTTAACCTCGTAGATCGCATAGCCCGATGAAAACCCGCGCTAATTCCATGATAAACTGTCATTCGATTGTGGCATTTTCGGGATTAACCCATGACCAAGGCGCGGCTTTTTCCCCGGTATCGCAACAATCAGAAGTATTTTTTCGAACCGGTGACAGACGTTTGGATGCGAAAAGCCCGAACACGTCTCCAAAATTTGGAGGGTGACGCCTCATTAAAACCCTGGGGTCATACAAGGCGGTAGGGGCGGTGGCTCTGAGCGCAGTATGCGGAACGGCTGGCAATGAATCTATGCCAATTCCCTGTGGTGATTTGAGGAAACGCGAGATTGCTCTGACGAACAAGAGGGGCCGCGTTCTGAGAATAGAATGCGGCCCCCAAGCTACATTATCCTGACTGAAGACTATTCGGCTTCTGGTGCGCCGATGTCGCCAACGGTTTGCGTATCCAGGAACTCTTGGGTCGCTTGCGTCACGCTTGTCGCACCTTCTTCGATGGATGTGTAAGCGGCAATCGCCAGACCGACCACTGCTGCCGTCAGAATAACCCAGTCAACTGTTACGGCACCGTCTTCGTTATCGTGAAACTTCTTAATGAATTTCATCTCGTTATATCCTTTCAAAGGATCATTTGTTGGAAAAAGGGCCGCGTCCTGCGAACAGAATGCGGCCCCCCAACCTAGTTTATTTTACTGAAAATTATTCGGCTGCAGCAGGTGGTGCACCGACGTTGCCGATGTTGTCACCAATGGTGGTGTCAAGATAGGTCGACGTGTCTGCCGTCAGAGCGGTCGCGCCTTCTTCGATGGATGTGTAGGCAGCGATTGCCAGGCCAACAACAGCGGCTGTCAGTACAACCCAGTCAACTGTTACGGCGCCGTCTTCGTCGTTACGGAAGTTCTTGATAAATTTCATCATGGTATGTCCCTCCAAAGGATCACTTAGATTTCACTTGCTAACCTTGCCGTCCTCAGTGACCAGTTCTCTCGTTTGGTCCGTCCGACTTGGTATGCAGCTATATAGCCAAGGGATTGGGGCATGATTTTGGCGGCAATTGTGACTTTTGCGGTTGAGGGCCGGAAAAACCCGCAAAAAAAGCTAACCGCATGATTTATATGGAAAAGAAAACTTCCTGATCTTTACATTTCCTTAAAGGAAGGTCTGAATGTGGCAAAAACGCCGCGTTCAGAGGCTGGATTTTCTGGTGCGACGGTGGAATCTCTGCGATGCTGAGCGCCAAATAGCGCGAAAAAACAAGCAAAGAGCAGTTCAAATGCGTGCATTCCTGATGATCGGGCTGATTGGCGCGGTTTTGGCCCCCCATGCGGGGGCTGCCGATTCTCCCAAGCCGTTTCCCACCTTTGAAGCGAAACGCATTGGCGTACCTCAAACGGGCCAAAAGCGTATTCGGGTTCAGATCGATCCTGAAGAGCAGCGCGCGGCTCTGGCGCTCCCCGATGCGCGCCCCGACCCTGAGGCGACCGCTCAGCCGCCCTCATCGGGCGCTGACCCTATTGGTCGCTACAGCTGGTTTTGGGACCGGGTATCGCCGTCGATCTTCGACACCCAGCCGGGCCGTTTGGACGGCGTCATGGACATCCTCAGTGGCTCTGACGATATCGCGGCGCCGCGTTTGCAGCACATGCAGACGATCGCGCAGACCAATGGTGTGGATATTCTGAAATCAACGGTTGGCACGCAGGTCTCGCCTGCTTTGGTTCTGGCGGTGATTTCCGTTGAATCCTCCGGCAAGGCAGACGCGGTCAGCACAGCCGGGGCGCAGGGGTTGATGCAACTCATGCCGGACACTGCGGCGCGTTTTGGCGTCAAGGATAGCCTGGTCGCGTCTGAAAACATCCTGGGCGGGGTGAAATACCTTGATTGGCTGATGGGCGAGTTCGGGGGCGATCCAATACTGGTTCTGGCCGGGTATAATGCGGGCGAAGGGTCCGTGCGCACTCACGCGGGCGTTCCGCCCTTCGCTGAAACCCGCGACTATGTGCCCAAGGTTCTCGCCGCTTTTCAGGTGGCGCGGGGTCTTTGCCTGACGCCACCCGAACTGATCACCGATGGCTGTGTCTTTGCCGCGATGAATTAGAGCAACCTGAGCGCCCGGTTGCGCCCACGGAAATGGCTCTGCGCACAAGAGCGCCTCAGCCCATGCTTCTGGCAGTCCAAGCGTTGCGCCCATCCAGGCACTCTAAAAAGTGTGATGGTCGGTCAGCCTTGCAAAGATGCCCCCGCGGGCACCTCGATCGTGAACAGACTGCCCGCAGCGCCACGGCTAAGCTGCAGTGTGCCCTCCATCCCTTCGATCAGCCCGGTCACGATCCGACCGCCTGCCGTCGATGGGTCAGGCCATTTCATCGAATTTGGAATGCCCAGCCCGTCGTCGGAGATTGTCAGTCGCAAGCCGCCCGCACTCAGCTTGGACATGCGTACCTCGATCAGGCCGGTTTCAATGCGGTGGAAAGCATGCTGAAAGGCATTCGTCAGAATTTCTGAAACCACCAGGCCCACCCGCGATGCAGTCTCGATCGGTACGTCCAGTGATTCAAGCTGCACGTTCAAACGAATGCCCGACCGTCCGTAAGCGTGCCCGATGGCACAGCAGAGGCGCGACAGATAACTGCCAATGTGAATGTTATCCCGGTCTGCCTGATTGTCTGACAGCTTCATTTCCTCATAGAGCAGCTGAAATGTCTCGATGCGACGGGTGAGGGCCACGTATTCGGTGGGCGCTGATGCGGCATTGGATTGCCGTCGGACCATACTAATGATCAGAGAGATATCGTTTTCGACACGATCCTGGATTTCGGAGAGTTGTACGTCGGCGATTTCGGTTGCCGTATCTTTCAGTCCGGCATCCATCTCTTTCTGGATGCCGACGAAGTAGCGCAGTTTGCCCGCCTTGTCGGTCAGGGGTGCAATCAGCAGGCGATTCATGAAGGGTTCGCCATTGGCGCGGTAGTTGAGAATATCCGCCGTGACGGATTCGCGCCGCGCAATGCCTTCTCGAATATGGTTCACGGCTGCAATATCGGTGTCTTCGCCCTGAAGGAAGCGACAGTTGCGCCCGATTACCGCGCTGCGCGCATAGCCGGTCTGAATGGTAAAGGCACGGTTGACGTAGATGATCGGGTTGTCCTCAAGATACGGGTCGCTGACGACCATTGCGACCTGGGTGCGGCTAAAATCGTCAAAGGACGCATCTTCGGTGAAGAGTTTGTTTAAGGAATCGGCCATACTCTCTCTCCTCAGGCGACCCGTGTGGTGCGTTGTTCGATGCGTTTTTCATGTGCGCCCTGGATCAGGCGGTGCACGTAGATGCCCGGCAGGCGGATGGCGTCGGGATCAAGCGAGCCCAGCGGCACGATCTCCTCGACCTCCGCCACGCAGATGCGGCCACACATCGCGACGGGCGGGTTGAAGTTGCGGAACACCGGATTGCCCGTCTCATCCCGTTTCCAGGCCTTCACGATCGACAGATCCGCAACGATCCCACGCTGCATGATGTAGGTCTCGCCATCAAAGTCTTTGTGCTCCTTGCCCTCGGCCATCACCTTGCCGACGCCGGTTTTCGTATAAAAACCAGGGATGCCGCAGGGCTCGAAGCTATCGGCCGCGGTAAGCATGCCGTCCTGAAACACCTCATCCAGCGCCTCAGACGCAGAGCTATAGACTTTCTTCATTGTGCTTCCTTCATTCGGTCGGCTAACCGAACGTCCTCCCATGAACAGCACTGAAGCAAGGCGATTTGCCTAGCGCATACATTCAAGCAAAAGCCTACAATGTGCGGTTGATCTAGGTCAAACCGCTTTGATCAAGAATTGTCCGAAACTGCACTATCGTGCAGATTGTCCCCAGATTCAGGCCTTCTTGGCTGTCGCCGCCTTCTTCTTTGCCGGGGCCTTTTTCTTGGCAGGCGCTTTCCGGCGCCCTGTGCCCTTCTTGGCGGCTTTCTCCTCGATCAGCAGGACGGCAGCCTCCAGTGTCACATCATCCGGTTCGGAGCCCTTGGGCAGGGTCGCGTTGACCTTTTCCCATTTCACGTAGGGGCCGTATTTACCTTCCATGATGCTCACCGGGCCACCCTGATCGGGATGTTCCCCCAACTCGCGCAGGGTTTTGGCCGCGGCGCCACGTCCACCCCGGCTGGCGACTTTTTCTGCCAGAAGCTGGACAGCGCGGTTCATGCCAACGGTGAAAACCTCGTCGATGCTTTCCAGGTTGGCATTGGTGCCGCCCCGCTCGGACGTGCTGGCCGCATGTTTGAGGTAAGGCCCGTAGCGCCCGATGTTTGACCAGACGGTCACGCCATCTTCGGGATGGGGGCCAATTTCACGTGGCAACGACAGCAGCTTAAGCGCCTGGGGCAGGTCCACGTCTTCGGGCGGCCAATCCTTGGGAATGGACTGGCGCGGTGGCTTCTTGTTGTCCTCGGTGACCTCGCCACGCTGCACATAGGGGCCAAACCGTCCCTTGAACGCATAGATCTTGTCGCCCGCGTCCTCGCCCAGCAGCTTGCCTTCGGGTGGGATGCCGCTGTCGTCTTCCTCGCCCGGCGGGCCAAAGGCACGGGTATAGCGACATTCCGGATAATTGGAGCAGCCGATAAACGCCCCGCCCGACCGCGCGGTGCGCATCGACAGGCGTCCGGCGCCGCAGTTCGGGCAGAGCCGTGGGTCGGTCCCGTCCTCGTTTGGGGGGAAGAGATGCGGCTCCAGCACCTCGTTGATCTTCTCCAGCACCTCGGTGATGCGCAGATCGGCGGTCTCGGCGATAGCCGCCGAGAAGTCGCGCCAGAAGCGCCGCAGCACCTCTTTGTATTCCGCATCGCCCGCGCTGACGTCATCCAGTTGATCTTCGAGATCGGCGGTGAAGCCATAGCCCACGTATTTGCGGAAGTAATTCTCCAGAAAGGCGGTGACCAACCGCCCCTTGTCTTCGGGGATCAGGCGGTTCTTGTCCTTGCGGACATATTCGCGGTCCTGAATCGTGGTCACGATCGAGGCGTAGGTGGAGGGGCGCCCGATGCCGAGCTCTTCCATCTTCTTGACCAGCGTGGCCTCGGTATAACGCGGGGGCGGCTGGGTGAAATGCTGCTCCGGCGTGACCGAGCGTTTGTCCATCGCATCACCCTGATCGATCTGGGGCAGGCGCTTGTCGTCCTCATCCACCACATCGTCGCGACCCTCTTCATAGACACGCAGAAAGCCGTCGAAGAGCACAACCTGACCCGTAGCGCGCAGTTCGACCTGACCATCGGCGCTGCCTACGTCAACCGTGGTCCGCTCCATCCGGGCGGCTTCCATCTGGCAGGCCAGCGTACGCTTCCAGATCAGGTCATAGAGTTTGCGCTGGTCGGCATCAGACGTTTTCAGGTCCTCCGCCTTGGTCATCATTTCGGTGGGACGGATACATTCATGCGCCTCTTGCGCGTTCTTGGCCTTGTTTTTGTACATGCGCGGGCTGCCGGGCACGTAGTCTTTGCCATAAAGCGTCTCGATCGCGGCGCGGGCGGCTTGCACGGCTTCGGGCGCCATGTCGATCCCGTCCGTCCGCATATAGGTGATGTAGCCTGCCTCATACAGCCGCTGCGCCGTGCTCATCGTCTGGCGCGCACCCATGCCGAACTTGCGGCTGGCCTCCTGTTGCAGGGTGGAGGTCATGAAAGGGGCGGAGGGGTTGCGGTTGGCGGGTTTGGCCTCCACCGATTTGACGCTGAGATTGCGGCTGGTGATGGCCTGCACCGCCATCTCGGCCTGTGTCTGGTTTTCGATGTCGAATTTGTCGAGCTTCTTGCCCGCCAGCACGGTCAGACGTGCCTCGAACTCCTGACCTCGGGGCGTTGCTAGCAACGCTTTGACCGACCAGTACTCGCGATTGCGGAAGGCTTCGATTTCCATCTCGCGCTCGACGATCAGGCGCAGGGTAACCGATTGTACACGGCCTGCGGATTTCGCGCCTGGCAGCTTCCGCCAGAGCACGGGCGACAGGTTGAAGCCCACCAGATAGTCGAGCGCGCGGCGGGCGAGATAGGCCTCCACCAGCGGCATGTCGACTTCGCGGGGGTTCTTCATCGCCTCGGTTACAGCTGTCTTGGTGATCGCGTTGAACACGACGCGGGACACGGGCGTGTCCTTTTTGATCGACTTGCGCTTGGTCAGCGCTTCTTGCAGGTGCCAGCTGATCGCTTCGCCTTCGCGATCCGGGTCCGTGGCGAGGATCAGCGCATTGTCGTCTTTCAGCGCATCGGCGATGGCTTTGACGTGTTTTTTGCTATCGCTGGCGACTTCCCACAGCATCTTGAATTCCTGATCGGGATCGACAGAGCCGTCTTTGGGAGGCAGATCGCGCACGTGTCCGTAGGACGCCAAAACGGTGTAATCATTGCCTAAATAGGCGTTGATTGTCTTGGCTTTTGCGGGCGATTCAACGACGACAACTGGCATGTACTGCGGCACCTCTGGGTAAAAATCTGTAGCGTCTATGGCTTTGCCAAATGTGGTGTGCAAGTGGATTTGTCAATCCGCTTACGTTTGTCGCACCCCAAAACCGGGTACAATATTTGCCTGGCAGTTCTGGATTGTGACGCGGGTGCGCGCGCAGATGCTCACCCCGGCGGAAGGCATGAATTCGCCGGGCCTGCGACCTGAAATGCGGAATAAAGAAACCGGATCAACCGCGCGACAGCAAACCGCCGGATTGGCGCGTGATCTGCCCGTCCAACTCCAGATCAAGCAAAACAGGCGCGGCCTCTGCCGGGGCCACGGCCAGATCGCGGATCAATTGATCTTCGGCGACAGGCGACGGGCTCAGGCGTGCGAGGATCTTGCGGTGCAATGTGGCGACGTCCTTTAACGCCTTGTTCTTCGTCGGGCTGCGCTTTGCCCGAGGTTTATCAGGGATGCCCAGCGGCAATTGCGGTGTTTCACCATGCAGGGGGGTGAGAGCTTCGATCACATCGGCCGCGGAGCGGACAAGCGTGGCCCCTTCGCGGATCAACTGGTTGCACCCGGCCGCGCGGGCATCAAAGGGGTTACCCGGGACCGCGAGCACATCGCGGCCCTGATCCAGCGCGTCACGTGCCGTGATCAGGCTGCCGGACTTTGCGGCGGCCTCGACAACGACCGTTGCCCGGCTGAGGCCGGAGATAATGCGATTGCGTGTTGGAAAGTGCCGCGCCATGGGCTGCAGCCCGATGGGTTGCTCTGAAAGCCGCAGACCGGACTCCGCGATATCCTGCGCCAATTGGGTGTTCTCCGCCGGGTAGATGACGTCCACGCCGCCTGCTTGCACGGCGACGGTGCCTGTCGGCAGGGCGGCAAGATGGGCGGCCGCATCAACGCCGCGCGCAAGTCCAGACACAACCACATAGCCTTGCCCGCCAAGATCGCGCGCCAGTGCTTTGGCCATCCGGGTGCCCAAGGAGGACGCGTTGCGCGCGCCCACCAGCGAAATCATCGGGCGGTTGAGCAGATCGGGATCGCCCAGCACCCATAAAAACGGCGGGGCATCGTCCAATTCGCTGAGAATCTCTGGATAGGCGGGGGTGCCATGCATGATCAGGCGCGCTCCCGCGGCACGGGCCGCATTGAGTTCGGCCTGCACAACAGCTTCGGGACAGATTTCATATTTCTCAACGCCGGCGGCGCGCGCTACCTCAGGCAGCGCGGCCAGCGCGTTCTGCGCGGTGCCGTGTTCAGTCAGCAGTCGTTTATACGTCGTTACGCCAACCCGGCGGGATCGCAACAGACGGAGACGGGAGAACTGCTCGTCTTCCGAGGTGGGTGGGAGTGGGGGGTGAGTGGAAGAAGGATTGTGGTCCTTTTCAGTCATCCTGGTCTCCGTCCGTTGCAGAATCAGGTTTAAGGCGAGTTGGTTAACAACGCATGAATCAAATAGCTAAGATGCTCTCGCTATTTATGGGGAGGTTCCTTTTCAGGAAGCCGATCCACCGACGGTCAACCCACCGATCATCAAGGTCGGCTGGCCCACCCCAACCGGCACCCATTGCCCGTCCTTGCCGCAATTTCCCATGCCCGGATCAAGCGCCATGTCATTGCCGATGCCGCGGATCTGTCTGAGCGCTGTGGCACCGTCTCCGATCAGCGTGGCGCCTTTCACGGGCGCGCCGACCTTGCCGTTTTCAACGCGGTAAGCTTCTGTGCAGCTGAAGACAAATTTGCCATTGGTAATGTCCACCTGACCGCCGCCAAACCCGACGGCGTAGATGCCATCCTTCAGATCGGCCACGATATCCTGTGGGTCTGAAGAACCCCCCAACATATAGGTATTGGTCATCCGGGGCATCGGGGCGTGGGCATAGCTTTGCCTGCGCCCGTTCCCTGTGGCGGCAACGCCCATCAGTCGGGCGTTCTGGCGGTCCTGCATATAGCCGACCAGAATGCCATCCTCGATCAGGGTGTTTTTGCCGGAAGGGGTGCCCTCGTCATCAATGGAGATCGAGCCCCGCCGATCCGGGATCGTGCCGTCATCCAGCACCGTCACACCCGTGCTGGCGATGCGCTGTCCCATCAGCCCGGCAAAGGCCGAGGATCCCTTGCGATTGAAATCGCCCTCAAGACCGTGCCCGATGGCTTCGTGCAAGAGAATGCCCGGCCATCCGGGGCCCAGCACCACATCCATCACCCCGGCAGGGGCCGCAACAGCGTCGAGGTTGACGCAGGCCACGCGGAGCGCCTCGCGTGTTTTCGCCTGCCAATCCGTGGGATCAAGAAGCCCATCCAGCCCAACGCGCCCGCCGCCTCCCGCCGAGCCGGATTCGCGACGGCCGTTCTGCTCCACGATGACGGAGACATTGACCCGGGTCATCGGGCGCACATCGCGCAGCGACTGCCCATCCGGGCGCAGGATTTCCACCTCCTGCAGGCTGGCTCCGATATTTGCAGAGACCTGAACCACCCGGGCATCCAGGCCCCGGGCAAAGGCATCGATCTCGCGCAGGGTTTCGACTTTCACCGGGAAGCTGGCCCCGGCAATCGGGTCTTCGTCGGTGTATAGCTTTGTGTTGGTTGGGTTCGGGGCATCCGCCCAGGTGCCGCCGCCTTCGCCGACGGCCAGTCGCGCGGTTTCGGTCGCGCGGCGCATCGCGGGTTCGGAAATCTCGGTGGAATGCGCATAGCCCGCCACCTCACCCCGCACCGCGCGCAGGCCAAACCCCTGTGCCGCATCATAGCTCGCCGTCTTGAGGCGACCGTCATCAAAAACCAGCGATTCCGAGCGCCGCCGTTCCAGAAACAGCTCACCATCATCGGCCCCATGGGTCGCCTCGCGCAAAATGGTCAGGGCGGTGTCGCGGTCCAACGCATCGTCGAAGGGCGTGAATGGCGTGTCTGTCATCCGGTCTATCCTCAATTGGGCGGGTAAAAATGTGATCTGCGTCTCTTTG
This sequence comes from uncultured Roseobacter sp., assembly GCF_947499265.1. Taxonomy (GTDB): domain Bacteria; phylum Pseudomonadota; class Alphaproteobacteria; order Rhodobacterales; family Rhodobacteraceae; genus Roseobacter. The sequence continues at coordinate 252,409 of NZ_CANMNK010000004.1, forward strand.
AAGCAAGCTCAACTCTTTATCTCGTGATCAGAATATGATTGTAAGAGCATAGATTACAACGGATAGGGACGGTGCGCACAGGCTTCCTCTTCCTGCGTGCGCAACATTGATCCCAAGATCAGGACGACACATGAAACGTTATTTCACTCTCTCAGGCCTTATGGCCGGGTTTGCCGCAACAGCTGCACATGCACAGGACAATCTTGAAATCATCGGCCGCCCGGTGGATGGCAAGATGGGGTTCCAGCCTGCGGTAACTGAGCTCGCCGAAGACCTGCAATGGCTGGACGGCATGATCTTGGTGATCATCACGGCGATCACATTGTTTGTCACAGCGCTGATTCTCTGGGTCGCTTTCCGCTATAACGCCAAGCGCAATCCTGAGTCCGCTAGCTTCACGCATAACACACCGGTCGAGATCGCCTGGACGGTGATTCCGATCGTGATACTGGTGTTTATTGGCGCGTTCTCCCTGCCCATACTGTTCAAGCAGCAAGAAATTCCCGAAGCGGACATCACTATCAAGGTGACCGGCTACCAGTGGTATTGGGACTATGAATACGTGGACGATGGGTTCGAATTCTCCAGCTACATGATCGGCGCGCCTGCGACCGGTGGCACCAATCAGAAAAGCCCCGAGGTGATTGCGCAGCTCGAAGAGGCCGGGTTCTCGGAAGAGGAATTCCTGCTGGCAACCGACACTTCCGTGGTGGTGCCGGTGAACAAGACCATCGTGATGCAGGTCACCGGCGGCGATGTCATCCACGCCTGGACCATCCCGGCGTTCGGCGTCAAGCAGGATGCTGTCCCCGGTCGTTTGGCAGAATTGTGGTTCAAGCCAGAGCAGGAAGGCGTCTATTTTGGCCAGTGCTCTGAGCTTTGTGGTCTGAACCACGCCTATATGCCCATCACCGTGAAGGTCGTCTCTGAGGAGGCCTACGCCGAATGGTTGGCTGAGGCGAAAGAGGAATACGCAGGCATTCCGCAAACCCGCGTGATCGCGTCGAACTGAACCGCCGTTGGGCGGCGCTAAAGGCCGCCCGCCAGCAGACAGCATGAAGAAGGCGCTTAATGGCTGACGCTAGCTACACCACACCGGCAGGTGACTACGATACACAACTGGGCGATTACTTCGCGCTGCTGAAGCCGCGCGTGATGTCCCTGGTGGTGTTCACCGCGCTGGTGGGCCTGTTGTCAGCCCCGGTATCCGTGCATCCGGTGATCGCCTTCGCCTCGATCCTGTTTGTGGCCATCGGGGCAGGGGCTTCGGGTGCGCTGAACATGTGGTGGGATGCCGACATCGACGGTGTCATGCAGCGCACGGCCAGACGCCCAATCCCTTCAGGTCGCGTGCCAGCGGGCGAGGCGCTCTCGCTGGGGCTCGCGCTTTCGGGCCTGTCGGTGATGATGCTGGGCCTTTCGGCCAATCTGCTGGCCGCGGGGCTCTTGGCCTTCACCATTTTCTTCTACGCCGTGGTCTACTCGATGTGGCTCAAACGCTCCACGCCGCAGAACATCGTGATCGGTGGTGCGGCTGGCGCATTTCCTCCGGTGATCGGCTGGGTCATCGCAACGGGGAGTTTCTCGATCGAGGCATGGCTGATGTTCGCGCTGATCTTCATGTGGACGCCGCCGCATTTCTGGGCGTTGGCCCTGTTCATGAAGTCCGACTACAACGACGCCGACGTGCCGATGCTGACGGTGACCCATGGGCGTCGCACAACCCGTGTCCATATTATCGTCTATACTGTTTTGCTGGCGCTTCTCGCCGTGGGCACAGGGTTCACCGCCATTGGCGGGCCGCTCTATCTGGCGACAGCCGTTGTGCTGAACATCCTGTTCCTCAAGGGGGCCGTCGATATCTGGCGCCGGGATGAGGCACAGTCCGAGGCGGACAGCTACAAGGTCGAAAAGCGGTTCTTCCGCCTCTCGCTCTGGTATCTCTTTGCCCATTTCGGCGTGATCCTGATTGAGGCGATGCTGCGCCCTTATGGTTTGGCAGGTTGGTGATCCATGACTTTCAAGCCTGAACATGAACTGCATACGCGGCGCAAGGGGCGCAACATCGGCGTTGGCCTGATGCTCGCAGCCTTTGTGGTGCTGGTGCTGGCACTGACCTTCACCAAGGTCACGAATGGTGATTTCGAACTGCCCAAAGCAGAGGAGTTGACCCAGTAATGGCGATGACCGGTCCTGCCAAAACCGTTGCACAAACCGTGAGCCTGGTGGTCGTCATGGGCGCATTGGCCTGGGCGTCGGTGCCGTTTTATGACTGGTTCTGCCGGGTGACCGGATTTGGCGGCGTCACAGGGGTGTCCGAGGTCGCCCCGGATGATGTGCTGGATCAGACGATCAAAGTGCGCTTCGATGGCTCGCTGCACAGCGAAATGGCCTGGTCCTTCAAACCGGTCGAACGCGAGATGGAGGTGCGAATCGGCGAGACCGGCCTGGCCTTCTACGAGGCTTACAACCCGACGAACCGCCCGATTGCAGGCTCTGCCAGCTACAATGTCACCCCCTATCAGGCGGGTGGCTTTTTCAACAAGATCCAGTGTTTCTGCTTTGAAGAGCAGGTGCTGCAGCCCGGTGAACGGGTGCAGATGCCGGTCACCTTCTATGTGGACCCCGAAATTGTCGAAGATCGCGATGGAAAATATATACATACCATCACGCTCTCCTATACATTCTACGAAATTGACCTGCCCGAGGGCTATGCCGCCGTGCAGGACATGGAACCAACCTCAGACACAAGTCTGAACTGACCAAGATAAGGCAAGCGACGTCATGGCCCATGAAAAGAACCACGATTATCACATTCTGAACCCCTCGATCTGGCCGCTGCTAGGCGCGCTCGCCGGGTTCTTCATGCTCTTTGGCGCCGTGCTGTGGATGCAGGGCATCACCCCGTTCCTGTTCTGGGCCGGTTTTGTCGCCGTACTTTACGTGATGTTTGGCTGGTGGTCCGAGGTTGTGGCCGAAAGCAAGATCGGTGATCACACCCCGGTGGTGCGGATCGGTCTGCGCTATGGCTTCATCCTCTTCATCATGTCCGAAGTGATGTTCTTCGCGGCCTGGTTCTGGAGCTTTTTCAAGAACGCCATCTACCCGATGAGCGAATATGCCGGCACAGAATACATTCAGCCCGAGATCTACCATGTGGATGCGTTTCATTTGCCCCTGATCAACACGCTGATCCTGTTGTTGTCTGGCTGCGCGGTCACCTGGGCACACCACGCGCTGGTCCATGAAAACAACCGCAAGGACCTGATCTGGGGCCTGACCATCGGCATCATCCTTGGCGTCGCCTTCACCATACTGCAGGCTTACGAGTACTCCTACCTGCTCTATCAGGGCTGGGAGTTCGGCGGGGACAAGTTCTTCTCCAACTTCTTCATGGCCACTGGCTTTCACGGTGCGCATGTGATCATCGGCACGATCTTCCTGACCGTCTGTCTGGTGCGCGCATTGAAGGGTCACTTCACACCGGAGAAACACGTGGGCTTCGAGGCGGCTGCCTGGTATTGGCATTTCGTCGATGTGGTCTGGCTGTTCCTCTTCTTTGCGGTGTACATCTGGGGCGTAGGACAGATGCCTGGGGCGCACTAGACGCCCGCCCCGGTTTCCAAGAACAAAGCGCGCGGCTCTCGCGCGCTTTTCCGTTGTGAGGACGCGGGACATCATGCGCCGTTTGGCTTTTCTATTGACCTTTGGATTGGGCGGGGCGGCGATCCTGATCAGCCTTGGGATATGGCAGGTTCAGCGCCTTGCGTGGAAGGAAGGCGTGATTGCCAATATCGAAGCCCGCATCGCGGATGCACCCGTTCCCTTGCCTGCCACACCGGATGCCGCCACGGACAGCTATTTACCGGTGACCGTGACGGGCAGCCTTGGCGCGCCTTATCTGCGGGTCCTGGTGTCGAAAAAGCAGGTGGGCGCAGGGTATCGCATCATCCGCCCGATGCTGCGTGCGGAGGGGGATATCCTCATCGACATGGGCTTTGTGTCCGTCGCGGATGCGGATGGCCTGACCTTTGAGGAAGGCCCATCCCTGATTGTCACCGGCAATCTGCAATGGCCGCAGGAAACAGACAGCTATACCCCCGCCCCCGATCTGGCGGAAAACATCTGGTTCGCGCGTGATGTGCCCGCCATGGCCGCAGCGCTCGACACCGAACCGGTGCTGGTCGTGCGCCGCGATGCGCCGCAATCAGGCGGTCCCGTGACGCCAATGCCGGTAGACACCGCCGCCATTCCCAACGATCACTTGCAATACGCGATCACCTGGTTCTCTTTGTCCGCCATCTGGCTGGCAATGACCGCAATCTTTCTGCGCCGCAAACCCGGCACCAACAAAAGCTGACACTCATGCGTTATATCTCCACCAGGGGCACTGCGCCCGTTCTGAATTTCGAAGAAGCCATGCTGACAGGTCTTGCCCGCGATGGCGGACTTTATGTGCCGGAGACGATTCCGCAGATGACGGCGGCGGAGATTTCCCGGCTGGAGGGGTTGAGCTATGAGGCGATTGCCTACCGTGTGATGCGGCCCTTTGTGGGGCACGTTTTCACCGACGATGAGTTCGAGGGGATCATCGACCGCGCCTATGCGGGGTTTGGCCATGCGGCGCGCGCGCCATTGGTGCAGCTCGATCAGGGGCATTTCCTGCTGGAGCTGTTTCACGGGCCGACACTGGCCTTCAAGGACTTTGCCATGCAGCTCATTGGCCAGATGTTCCAGACGGCCTTGGGGCGCAAGGGCGAGCGGGTGACGATCGTGGGTGCGACGTCGGGCGACACCGGCTCGGCAGCCATCGAGGCGTTTCGGGGTCTCGACGACGTCGATGTCTTTATCCTCTACCCGCACGGGCGCATCTCGGAGGTGCAGCGGCGGCAGATGACCACCCCGACCGAATCCAATGTGCACGCCCTGGCGATGGATGGCGATTTCGACGACTGCCAGGCGCGGCTGAAGGACATGTTCAACGATTTTGAATTCCGCGATGCGGTGAAGCTCGCGGGCGTGAATTCGATCAACTGGGGCCGGGTGCTGGCGCAGGTGGTCTATTACTTTTCCGCTGCGGTCTCGGTCGGCGCACCGCACCGCCCGGTCAGCTTCACGGTGCCCACCGGCAATTTTGGTGACATCTTCGCGGGCTATATCGCCAAGCGCATGGGATTGCCCATCGACAAGCTGGTGGTGGCGACGAACCAGAACGACATCCTTGATCGCTGCCTGAAAGGGCAGGGGTACCACAAGGGCGAAACCGTGCCATCGATCAGCCCGTCGATGGACATTCAGGTTTCCTCCAACTTCGAACGTGCGCTCTTTGATGCCTATGACCGGGAGGGCCCGGCGATTGTACAGTTGATGGACGAATTGAAAGCCGGCGGTTTTGAGGTCAGCCAGGGCGCGATGCAGGTGCTGCAATCGCATTATGTCTCCGGGCGCGCCACGGAGGCCGAAACCATGGCGACCATTGCCGCGGCGCTCAAGACCACCGGCGAGCTGCTTTGCCCGCACACCGCGGTGGGCGTGAAGGTCGCGGATGAGACCCGGGAGACCGGCACGCCGATGATCACGCTGGCCACGGCACACCCGGCGAAGTTTCCTGACGCAGTGGAACAAGCCTCAGGGCAACGCCCCCCCTTGCCCCCGCGCATGGCAGACCTGTATGAACGCGCGGAACGGGTGAGCCGGGTGCCAAATGATCTGGCAGCGCTCACCGCGCATATCAAAGGGCAGATACCTGCGTGACACTGAACCAACACCGCCTGTCAAACGGCTTCCGCATCGTAACCGAAGAAATGCCCGGCCTGGCCTCTGCCTCTGTCGGGGTCTGGGTCACCGCCGGCGCGCGGCATGAAACGCCTGCCCAGAACGGGATTGCGCATTTTCTGGAGCATATGGCCTTCAAAGGCACCAAGCGCCGCACGGCATTGCAGATCGCCGAGAGCATCGAGGATGTGGGGGGCTATATCAACGCCTATACCAGCCGCGAGGTGACAGCTTATTACGCGCGGGTGTTGCAGAACGATGTGCCGCTGGCGCTGGATGTGATTGCCGATATCCTGCTCAACCCGACACTGGAGGAAAGTGAGATCGAGGTGGAGCGCGGCGTGATCCTGCAGGAGATTGGTCAGGCGCTCGACACACCGGACGACGTGATCTTTGACTGGTTACAGGAAGAAGCCTACCCCGATCATCCCATGGGCCGGACCATATTGGGGCCCAGCGAGCGCGTGGCGAATTTTACCCGCGCGGATTTGCAAGGGTTCATCAAGCAGCACTACGGGCCGGAACAGATGATCCTGTCAGCGGCTGGGGCCGTGGATCATGAGGCGATTGTCAAACTGGCGGAAAAGCTTTTTGGCGGCATGGAAAACAAACCCGCCTTTGATGTGGATGCGGCGCGTTTCACCGGCGGCGAGCGGCGCCAGACCAAGGCGCTGGAGCAGGCGCATTTCGCGCTGGCGTTTGAGAGCCCGGGGTACCGCGAAGACATGATCTATACCGCACAGATCTATGCCTCGGCTCTGGGCGGCGGCATGTCGAGCCGCCTGTTTCAGGAAATCCGGGAAAACCGCGGCCTGTGTTATTCGATCTTTGCACAGGCCGGAGCCTATGCGGATACGGGCATGACCACGATTTATGCAGGTACCTCGGCTGAGCAGCTGCCGCAGCTGGCCGAGATCACAATCGATGAGATGAAACGGGCGGCCACCGATATGTCCCCCGCGGAGGTTGCGCGCGCGCGGGCGCAGATGAAAGCGGGGCTGTTGATGGGTCTGGAAAGCCCGTCCAACCGCGCGGAACGGCTGGCGCGGCTGGTGCAAATCTGGGACCGTGTGCCTGCGCTGGAGGAGACGGTTGCGCTGATCGATGCGGTGACCACGGGCGATGTGCGCGAGTTCGCGGAAAGCATGGCGTCCGCCTCGCCTGCGGCCCTGGCGCTTTACGGGCCGATTGATGCCGCCCCCAGCCTGGCGGAATTGCAGGCCCGTCGAGCCGCGTGATGCTGCGCGGGTTTCGCAAACTCAGGATCGAAACAGAGCGCATGACATTGCGCCCGCCGATCCATTCGGATTTTCGGGCCTGGACCGCGCTGCGTGTGCAAAGCAAAGACTATCTGACGTCGTGGGAGCCAAGCTGGGCAAAGGACCATCTGACGCGCAAGGCCTTCACCAACCGTGTCTACTGGGCGCAGAGATCTGTTTCCGGCGGTACCGCGATGCCGCTGTTTCTGATCCGGCGTCAGGATGATGCGCTGCTGGGGGCCATCACGTTGGACAACATTCGCCGGGGGCCTGCACAGGCTGGCACCCTGGGGTATTGGACGGGGGAGCCCTTCGCGCGGCAGGGGTATATGCGCGAGGCCATCACGGCGCTGGTGCATCATGCCTTTACGCAACTGGACCTGAGCCGTATCGAGGCCGCCTGCCTGCCGGAAAACGCAGCCTCGCGCGGGTTGTTGGAAACCTCCGGGTTCAAATATGAAGGTGTCGCGCAGAGCTATCTGCAGATCGACGGGCGCTGGCGTACCCATGTGCTTTATGCCGCGCTGCGCGGGGATCGGCGCGGCAAGACCGGCGCGGGTTAGCGGCGCGGCTGTGCCGCACATGATGCAGGCGCCTTTTTCCAAAAGGCGCGTTTTGCCTCCGGCGGGGATATTTTGGGCCAGAAGAAACAGGGGGTGTCTGATTTTCAGGCAATAGGCGGTGGCGTGCCATCTCTGCGCTTAAAATGTTCCGGAAATACCGACAACTGCGCTATCCTTGTCGCCATGGGAGGAATGGCCATGCGGATCCGGATATTTGGTATCGTTTTGGGTGTGTTGGTGGCGCAAAGTGCTGTGGCGCAGGACCGCACGCCCAGTCACTGCGTCGCTCTGGCAGAAAATGCGCCGGGGTTGGAATACGTGGTGCCCGCAAGCCTCGGGCCCGTGGCCGATGAGACCGTGCGCATCCACTATATCACCCACGCCAGTTTTCTGATCCGCAGCCATGGCGGGCTGAACATGGTGACGGATTACACCGGGTTCACCGGGTCTGCGCCCTTCATTCCGGATGTGGTGACGATGAACCACGCCCATGACACGCATTGGACCGCGAACCCCGATCCTGCCATCCCGCATGTGTTGCCCGGATGGGGGCCGTTCGGCGAGGGCATATCGCACCACCTGGATCTGGGGGAGGTGCTGATCCGCAATGTGTCCACGGATATCCGGTCACAGTTTTCCGGGATTGAAACCAAGGGCAATTCGATCTTTGTGTTCGAGTTGGCGGGCTTATGTGTCGGGCATCTGGGGCATCTGCACCATGAACCTGATGCCGCGCAATACGCGGCACTTGGCCGTCTGGACGTTGTCATGGCCCCGGTCGACGGCGGCTATACGCTCGATTTGCCGACGATGATCCGGGTTTTGAAACGGTTGCGTTCCTCCGTGGTGATCCCGATGCATTGGTTTTCACTCTTTGCGCTGGATGATTTTTTGGCGGGCATGTCGGATGACTTTGCGGTTGTCGAGGTCGGTGGCCCGTCGTTGGATATGTCGTTGGACCGATTGCCGGGGCGACCCACGGTGATGGTCCTGCGTCCCGTCTGGCTCTCGGAGCCGTAGTCCCCGCTTGCATCGTCGCGCGCGGCGGGGGATCAATGCGCATGAGTTTGACGTCAGCCGATTCCGCCTTCGCCACCCTTTTGAATGAGAACCTGCCGAAGGGGACACTTCGGGAGACCGAACAACGGTATCTGGAAGAGCCGCGTGGCCGCTGGCAGGGACGCACAACCCTTGTTGCCTTGCCCAGAACCGCGGAAGAGGTCGCTAGAATCGTGAAGCTGGCCGCGCAGGAACGTGTGGGGATTGTGCCCTATGGTGGGGGCACCGGCCTCGTGGGGGGGCAAATCTCGCCCGAAGGGCCCTTGCCCCTGATCCTGTCGCTGGAGCGCATGTCTGCGGTGCGCAGTCTTCATCCGGAAGAAAATGTCCTGATCTGCGAGGCAGGCACTGTATTGGCGGAGGTGCAGGCCGCAGCGGAGGGCGTTGGCCGTCTGTTTCCTCTGTCGCTGGCCTCGGAAGGCTCTGCACGGATCGGCGGGAACCTAGCGACCAATGCTGGCGGCACGGCGGTGCTGCGCTATGGCAATACCCGCGATTTGTGTCTGGGGTTGGAGGCGGTATTACCGGACGGGCAGATCTGGCACGGCTTGAAACGGTTGCGCAAGGACAATACGGGCTATGATTTGAGGCATCTGTTGATCGGGTCGGAAGGGACGTTGGGCGTTATTACCGCTGCCGCTTTGAAGCTAAGTCCGCGCCCGACGGCATCGGGTACCGCAATCTTTGTGGTGCCGTCACCGGCGGCGGCGCTGTCGCTCTTGGCGCTGGCGCAGGCGCAGTTAGGGGAGATGGTCAGCGGCTTTGAATTGATCAGTGGGCAGGGGCTGGCGTTTCTGGCCGAGACGGTGCCTGAGGTGCGCCAGCCCTTTGAGACCGCGCCTGCATGGTCGGTTTTGATCGAGGTTGGCCTCGTCGCAGGATTGGATCCGCAGGAGGCCTTGGCACATGTCTTCGAGGGGGCCGCTGAACAGGGCCTTGCGCTGGACGGTGTGATTGCCCAAAGCGCGCAGCAATCGGATGCCTTCTGGTCGGTGCGCGAGCATATTCCGGAAGCCAACAAGCGGGTGGGCGCCATCACTTCCAGCGATGTATCGGTGCCGCTGGGCAGCATCCCGGAGTTCATTTCGCGTGGCAAAGAGTTGATTGCACAGGTGGGCTCGTTCCGGATCAACTGCTTTGGCCATGTGGGGGATGGGAACCTGCATTACAACATCTTTGCCCTGCCGGGGGGGCGGGCATCTGACCATGCCAACCAGCGCGCGGAGTTGCAGCGGATTGTGCATGACCTGGCGCATGAATTGGGCGGCTCGGTCAGTGCCGAGCATGGCATTGGGCGGCTGAAGGTGGCGGATCTGCAACGCTACGGCGATCCCGCGAAACTCGCGGCCATGCGCGCGATCAAGTCCGCGCTTGACCCGTTGGGGATCATGAACCCGGGCGCGGTCCTCAAGACATGAGGCGCTGACGCGCCGCACGATGTTTTTCAAATCCCTCCGGGATTTGGTTTTGGCGCCTGGATCAAAGGCCGTCGAAGGCGCAGAGCGCGTGCACTTCCATGCCCATGGCTTCAAGCTTGGCCCGCCCGCCCAGTTCCGGCAGATCAATGATGAAAGCGGTGGAGATGATTTCGCCGCCTAGACGTTCGATCAGCTTGATCCCAGCCTCCGCTGTGCCGCCGGTGGCGAGCAAGTCATCGACGACGAGCACTTTCTCTCCCGGTTGGATGGCGTCATCGTGGATTTCGACAATCGCCTCGCCGTATTCGAGCTTGTAGTCCTGGCTGATCGTGGTGCCGGGCAGCTTGCCTTTCTTGCGGATGGGCACGAAGCCGACCGAAAGCTGGTGCGCGATGGCGCCGCCGAGGATGAAACCGCGTGCTTCCAGGCCCACGACCTTGTCGATTTCCAGCCCGGCGTAGGGGTGCAGCATCTGGTCAATCGCCATGCGAAACCCGCGCGGATCGGCAAAAAGCGTGGTGACATCGCGGAACATGATCCCTTCATGCGGGAAGTCGACGATCGTGCGGATGTAATCCTGAACAGTTTTCATGAAATCTCTTTCAGTTGGCGCGGCGCAGGGTGGCGGTCAGAACCCCCATGCCGATCAAAGTTGCACCGCCTGCGCGGGTGATCCAGGTCAAAATGGCCGGGCGTGCAATCACCCGTCTGAGCCTGTCTGCCAGCAGCGCATAGGCCAGCGCGTTCACGGCGGCCAGCGTGACAAAGGTCGCTGTGAGAATGATAAATTGCGGGATCAGCGGGGCCTCGGGGCGCAGGAACTGCGGTACGAAAGCGATGAAGAATGCAATTGATTTTGGGTTTAATGCGGTGACCGCCGCAGTGTGCCGGAAGACCCCGCGCGCATTGATCTGCGCGGATTGTGGCGCCAGACCCTTGCTGGGCGCGGATCGGATCAGCTTGAAGCCCAGCCAGACGAGGTAGACCGCACCGACCCATTTCAACACCGTGAAAAGGGTCGCGGATGCCAGAACCAGGGCGCCGAGCCCGGCCAGCGATGCCGTCATCGCAATAAGATCGCCAAAGGCCACACCTGCGGCAGAGGCCACAGCAACCGAGCGCCCCTTGGACAAGGCATAGCTGAGCACCAGCAAGACCGTCGGGCCGGGAATGAGCAACAAAGCGGTGGAAGCGGCGACAAATGTCAGCCAAAGATCAAGGGGCATGGGCAGGGTCCATAATTACACGAGCCAGTCGTTCCAGATTGCACATAAAACTTCAAGCCATACGAATGTGATCTTTGTCACAGACAATTTCCCGCATACGTGGAATCAATAGGTTACTGTCACAATTTAATTTAACTTGGAGATTTCGTCATGCGTATGATTTCTACGCTAACAGCAGCAATTTTCCTATCTTCTGCCGTCGCGGCCTACGCGGCTTGTCCGGAGGGATACTACAACTGCGGTAGTAACCTGTGTTGCCCCCAATGACCGATGTCAGCACGGAAACCACTGAGGAAAAGCCCAAAAAACGCTGGAAGTTTGATTACAAGTTCTGGACGATTGCCAGCATGGTCGGGGTTGTTTTGGCCTTCAACGTTGTGGAAACGCTTGTTTTGGATGCGGATGAGGATGACATTGGATATGCGCGACTGATCGTGCAGGCCAACCGCGTCAGCAATCCCAATCCCGGCGATGTCTATGTGTTCAACCACGAGATCAATGATTTTGTTGAGAGTAAGGTGTGTTCCCTGCAGCAATTCTCAACGAATTTCGTGGCTGTCGAAGACAAATTGTCCGCGCATAATGTTCTGGGAACGCGGGTCAATAAGACGATGGCGTCAGTCAGCGAATGGGTTGGCGAAAAGATCACCGGCTTTGCAAAAGTGGAATCGCCCGAGCGTGAATGGGTCTATTCCAAAACGCACCGCCCTGCGGTGAATGCGCCGATGGATCCGGCCTGTTTGCAGACCGTTGTCGCGGTGGCCGCAAACATCACCTTGACGCCTTTCGTGGTGGACTCGATCTACGAAGTGCGGGATGCGGAAAGTGAATCGAGATGGGTGCGTTTTGCAAACCCCCTGATGATCGATCCGGGCACCTGCACGGAATGTCCACAACCCAAGACCTTGCGGGACATTGTTCACGCGGATGCATTCACCCGCATGAAAGTCGATTGGAATATTGTAAAGATCAACTGATATGTGTGTGAGCTTTTGACTGGCGTAGGCATGACCCCCTACGCCAGTATTCTTTTTGCAACAGCATCCAGTTTTGCCATCACTGCAGGGTCGCGCGCTTCCGGCGCGGTCAGGATGGCGTGTTCAAGAGCCCGGTCACACCCATGCGGGCAGGGCAGACGCTCCTGTCCCAACAGGGCAGGCAGGCGGCGCACCAGATCGCGTCCCTTGTCGGCATTTCCCATCAAGGTCGCGATGATCTGTGTGACATCAACCTCACCATGGTCGGGGTGCCAGCTGTCATAGTCGGTGATCATGGCCACGGAGGCGTAGCAAAGCTCGGCCTCGCGGGCGAGTTTGGCTTCGGGCATATTGGTCATCCCGATCACATCGGCCCCCCAGCTTTCGCGGTACATCTTCGACTCCGCCAGAGTGGAGAATTGCGGCCCTTCCATGGCCAGATAGGTGCCGCCCTTGTGGACTGTGATGCCAGCATCCTTTGCGGCGCTCTCGCAGGCTTCTGTCAAGCGCGGGCAGGTGGGGTGCGCCACCGAGACATGTGCCACGCAGCCGGTGCCAAAGAACGATTTTTCGCGTGCAAAGGTCCGGTCAATGAATTGATCCACAAGCACAAAATCACCCGGTGCCATTTCCTCGCGAAAGGAGCCGCAGGCGGAAACGGAGATCACATCGGTGCAGCCCAGCCGTTTTAGCGCGTCGATATTTGCCCGGTAGGGCACCGTGGTGGGGCTGTGCACATGGCCGCGCCCGTGCCGGGGCAGAAAGGCCATCTCGGTGCCGTCCAATACCCCGGTCAGAATGGCATCGGAAGGCGCGCCCCATGGCGTGTCCACGGTTGTCCAACTGGCGTTTTCCAGCCCGTCGATGTCATAGATGCCAGAGCCGCCAATCACGGCGATTTTGGGTGCGGTCATGAACGGCTCCATTGTTTGTGTTTTGCGGATCGTGGCGAGATTGCCCGGAGAAATCAACCGGTCGTCGGGGTGGAAAAAGCGTGGATTTGTGCGCAATCCTGTGATCAGTCTGCAGGACCGTGTTTGTGAATTTCTTGACGCGGCGTCCGCGCGGCACAGGTATCTTTATCAAATCTTTACCATGATCTGGGAAAGCCTGCCCGGGGTTTTCATTCTGTTGGAAACCGTCTAGGCAACGCGCAAACGGGCCAGACAAGGGTCGGCCCGCCCTCTGAACAGAGTTTAGGATATTGAGAATGGCGCGGACAACGTTCAGCAGCTTTACAAAAAACCTTGCAATCACTGATTTGCGCTGGATGCCCGAGGATGGGTTTTCACTTGGCCGTCTGCGTATTGAGCTGCTCTCGGGGCTGACCGTTGCCCTGGCGCTGGTGCCCGAAGCGGTCGCTTTTGCCTTCGTCGCCGGGGTGCATCCGCTGGTCGGGCTTTATGCGGCGTTTCTGGTGGGCTTGATCACCGCGCTGATCGGCGGGCGTCCTGGCATGATCTCCGGTGCAACCGGGGCCTTGGCTGTGGTCATGGTGGCGCTGGTAGCGCAGCATGGGGTCGAATATCTCTTTGCGACGGTGGTCTTGATGGGGCTTTTGCAGGTCTTTGCGGGCGTGATGCAGTGGGGCAAGTTCATCCGGCTGGTGCCGCATCCGGTGATGCTGGGATTTGTGAATGGTCTGGCGATCGTGATTTTCCTCGCACAACTGAGCCAGTTCAAGGTGCCCGGCACGATGGTCGATACCGGCCATGGCATGGGTGGGGGCGAATGGCTGAGCGGGCAGCCGCTGTTTCTGATGCTGACGCTGGTGGCCGCAACCATGGCGATCATCTGGGTAATGCCGCGGATCACACGCGCCGTTCCGGCACCGCTGGCGGGCATTGGTATCGTGGCCGCGGTCGTGATCGGCTTTGGCCTGGATGTGCCGCGAGTGGGTGATCTGGCCTCGATCGAGGGCGGTTTGCCAGCGTTGCATATTCCGATGGTACCGCTGAATTGGGAAACCTTTGAGATTATCCTGCCCTATGCGGTCATTCTGGCGGCAATTGGCCTGATTGAGAGCCTGCTGACGCTGAACCTTGTCGGCGACATGACCAACCAGCGCGGCGGGGCGTCACAGGAGTGTATTGCGCAGGGCGTGGCCAACACGGTGACAGGTTTCTTTGGCGGCATGGGCGGTTGTGCGATGATCGGTCAGTCGATGATCAATGTGAAATCCGGCGGTCGGACGCGGGTGGCGGGGATCGCCGCGGCGGTGTTCTTGCTGCTCTTTATTCTTGTGGGATCGTCGGTCATTGAGTTGATCCCATTGGCGGCCCTTGTGGGCGTGATGTTCATGGTGGTGATCGGGACCTTCGCCTGGAACAGTCTGACAATCCTGCGCAAGGTGCCCTTTACGGATGCTTTTGTGATCCTGCTGGTGACGGTTGTGACCGTGATGGAGGACCTTGCGGTTGCCGTGGTTGTGGGCGTGATCGTCAGCGCCCTGGCCTATGCCTGGAACAATGCGACGCGCATTCACGCGACAACGCGCGAGTCGCACACTGAAAAAGGGGCGAAGGTCTATGAGATCAACGGACCGTTGTTCTTTGGGTCGTCAGATGGGTTCATGGAGCTTTTTGACGTGGAGGGTGATCCTGACACGGTGATCGTTGATTTTGCTGAAAGCCGCGTGGTCGATCAGTCGGCGCTGCAGGCTATTGAAGCCCTTGCCGCAAAATATGAAGAGGCAGGGAAAACGGTGATGCTGCGGCATTTGAGCCGGGATTGTCACAGCCTGCTGCTGAAAGCCGGACAGCTGATGATCGACAGTGACGATGACCCGGATTACGCGCTTGCGGTAGATTATTCGGTGCGGACCGGGATTCTGGGCGGGCACTGACGCCGGATGGCGCTATTGGCCTGCGGCCAAGGCGCCCCACCCGCCGTCCCATTTGCGATGTCCGGGGAGGCAGCGTGTAACCGGTTGAGCGGGCGTTTTGGGTCTTGCGTCGCCTCGGCGTGAGCGATTTGGTCAGTATATTTTGAAGCTGGCGACAAAGGGCAGGTG
The DNA here is from genome assembly GCF_947499265.1 of uncultured Roseobacter sp. Lineage (GTDB taxonomy): Bacteria > Pseudomonadota > Alphaproteobacteria > Rhodobacterales > Rhodobacteraceae > Roseobacter. The sequence goes on from NZ_CANMNK010000004.1 coordinate 267,699, forward strand.
GTCCGAGACCCCTTTGCGGAAAGCTTCGCGGCCCATGTCCATGGTCCAATGCATGGGAAACAACCTCAGGCTACCCTTGATGTAATCGGTTGAGAAGTTGCGGCTGACCGCGAAGCCGTCGAGCAGGTTGGCGCGACCTTTCTCAAGTATATGCGAAAAGCGGTCCTGCAAATCCCATGAGGAGACAAAGTCCATGGCATCATCACCACCCAAGTGGTGAAAATTGGATACATCCTGCCCCGGGATCATGTTGAAATCCCCCATCAGGAAGATCGCGCGGCGCTTCAACCCCGGCGTTTGGTGGATTTGTTCGATATACTCGCCAATCACTTTGCATTGGCTGTCGCGCATTTTCTGCTCCTGCCTGTCGCGCCCCGACTTCAGGTGCACGCCGATGACGATGGCCTTGAGCTTTGCGATCTTTATGTCCACCGCAAAGGCCTGGCGACCACCGGAATAATCGCCTTCTGATCCGGGGATGAACCGCGGATTTGTCACCTCTATGCCCGGTTTGTGCAGAAAGCCGATGTGAATATTGCCGCTCTGCTGTGGCAGTATGGTGTGGTTGTATTCGACCCCGTATTTATTCAGTTTCTCAACCAGCGTTTCGATGTAGTTGGCCGGGGAGACTTCGACCAGGGTGACGAATTCTGCGTCCAGAAGCGCCAGCCCTTCGGCTTGCCGTTCTGCCTTTTTCGAGCGGGCCGAAATGCCCACGGGTTGACCAGGTCGGGAAAACCCCGCCAGGTTCCATACCGCCGCCCGAATGATGGAATGGTTGAAATTCGTCATAATGTCCTCCGCAAAATAAGTCGCGGGAGGTCACAATACCAATTTCACACCCGCGTGGCGGGCAGTCTAGCACAGGTTGTAGGCCCGTTGCGCCAGCAAATTGGGCGCGGGCTATTCGTCCGGACGCGCAAGTTCAAAAACCTCGGTGACGCGGGTGTAATCGCGGTAGCCGAGGCGGCTCAGGGGCTGATAGGTGCGAATGTCAAAACGACCCTCTACCAAAGTGTCGTCGCGCAGGTGCACGCCAACAACTTCGCCAAAGACGACAAAGTTGCTCTCACCCTTCACCGCGACAATCTGGGTCATACGGCATTCCAGCGCGGCGGGCGCGTCTGCGACACGGGCACAATCAATTTCGTTGCATTCAGTAGCGGTGATGCCCGCAGCCGTAAATTCATCCACGTCCTTGGGCAGCATCCCGGATGAAATATTCATCACATCCCGCATCGCGTATTCCACGATGTTGACGCAGAAAGCACCGGTTTCACGGATGTTGGCCACGGAATCCTTGGTGTCGCCCTGGTCTTCCTTGGCGCTGGTTGAGGCGAACATCACCTGCGGCGGCGTGTAGGCCACCGCATTGAAGAAAGAATAGGGCGCGAGATTGTTACGGCCCTGCACGTCTCTGCTGGAAATCCACCCGATTGGGCGAGGGGCGACGATGGCATTAAAGGGATTATGGGGCAGACCGTGGCCATCCTGAGGGCGGTAGAACATTGCAAACTCCTGAGTATTTGCAGCGGGTGTAGCGCATGTGCTAGGGCCGAGCCACCTGAAACCCAAGCTGGGGCCGCGCAGCCGCCGTGTATGAATTAAAACTGGAAACTGCGCGCGACGTGCATGAGGTCGAGGCGCTGTTTGATCTTTGTTTTGCGCCGGGGCGGGAGGCCTTGTCTTCCTATCGGTTGCGGGATGATGTGCCCTCGGTTGCAGCGCTCAATCAGGTGGCGCGTGACCCTCACGGTATCCTTGCGGGGGCGATCAGGTTCTGGCCGGTCTCAGTCGGTCAGGCGGACGCGTTATTGCTTGGTCCGGTGGCGGTGCACCCGACCCGGCAGGGGGAGGGGTTGGCGGCCCAATTGATCCAGCATGCGATGGCGCGGGCCGCTGCACGACAATGGGACCGGGTCATGCTGGTTGGCGATGCGCCTTATTACGCGCGTTTTGGGTTTGAAAAATTGAGCGGCGTCGTGATGCCCCCACCCACCAATCCAGACAGGGTTTTGGGCCATGCGCTGACCCCTTCCGCCTGGGAGGGGATCGCCGGAGACGTTACCCGCTGGGCCGGCGGACGCGCATTGTCAGATTGAAATCCGTACGATTGGCCCCCACTTTGTCAGGTAAAGGGGCATGATCATGGAAGATATTTCAAACGTGGTGTTGATTGATGTCGAGGCGGAGCTCGATGCGCTTGCAGAGCGCTATCGGCGCGCGGGGGGCGGGGCAATTAATCTGCTGAACGTCATTGGCGGGCGTGCCGAAGGTCTTCTGGACAGGCTCCCCCAGGCGGCGCAGTCCGGGCTTCAGGATGCGACACGCCGGGCATTGGAACAGGCCCTGAAGGCGGCACAATCCAGCCGCGATGTCGTGCCCGACCAGAAAAGCTGGCTCAATACGACCGTTGGGGCTGCGATGGGCGCGGTTGGTGGCGTTGGAGGGCTGCCCACGGCGCTGGCGGAACTGCCTGTGACAACCACGCTTTTGCTGCGGATCATTCAGGGCGTGGCTGTGGAATATGATTTCGATCCGAACTCTGAAAGCGTGCAATTTGATTGCATTGAGGTCTTTGCCTCGGCCGGACCCCTCGCAGATGATGATGGTGCGGATCTCGGCTTTTTGTCGGCGCGTGTGACCCTTACGGGAGCCGCTTTACAAGGGATCATTGCGCGTGTCGCGCCCCGTCTGGCCACGGTCCTGGGACAGAAGCTCGCCGCCCAAACCGTGCCGGTGCTGGGGGCGGTTGCCGGAGCCGCGACCAACTATGCCTATACCAATTATTACCAGGAAATGGCGCATGTGCATTTTGGCCTGCGCAAGCTCGGCATTGACGCGGATGTGCCGGTGGAAACCCTGGCCGCACAACTACGGGCCCGGATGCAATCACGCGCGGTGCGCTAACTACCTACAGAAAAAGTGAAATCACAATATCCTGTGGGTATTTTCAATCTGAGGACCATAGATTGTTGGCAAGACAGTGCGATTCGGGCATATTTTACCTAAAAGGCAATCACTCCGTTCCCTGCTCTTATTTGTCGGCTTGCCCCGCGTATGATTAAACAATTGCCCATATCGCTCTCTGGTGCCCGGAAACGGGACGTGCGCACACAATTTGCAGCTTTGTGCTACCGGGTCAGGAAGGGCAAGATACAGGTTCTGATGATCACCTCGCGCGGTACGCAGCGTTGGATTGTACCAAAAGGTTGGCCGATGGACGGGCGCACGCCGACGGAATCAGCGATGCAGGAGGCCTGGGAAGAGGCGGGCGTGCGTGGCAAATCGGATGGGCGTTGCCTGGGTATTTATTCCTTCAGCAAGGACGCGGATGATCTGGGCGCGCTGCCCTGTCTGGCCATGGTTTACGCGGTGGACGTCGAGCATTTGGCGGATGAATTCCCCGAAGCAGGGCAGCGAAAGCGCAGCTGGATGAGCCGGAAAAAAGCCGCGCGTTTGGTGGAAGAGCCTGAATTGGCGAGCATTTTGCGCGACTTCGACCCGCGCACAGCCACCGGAAATCCTTGACGCCACAGCAAAAGCGCCCCATTTCGTAAAGGGAAGGTAAAGACTTACGGAGTATTTTGCGCCGGATGATCCAATATGCGCTTAAATGTGACAAGGAGCACGCATTTGACAGCTGGTTTCAATCGGCTGCAGCGTTTGATGCGCTGAAGTCGGGCGGCCATTTGTCGTGCGCGGTCTGCGGCAGCAGCGATGTCAGCAAGGCGATCATGGCACCGCGGGTGGCCACAGTGTCAGAGGAAAAGGCCGACAAACCGCTGCAGAAGGTCGAGACGGATCAGGAAAAGGCACTGACCGAACTGCGCCGCCACGTCGAGGAAAATGCAGACTATGTCGGACCGCGTTTTGCCGAGGAAGCACGCTCAATGTATCTGGGTACGACGCCGGAGCGTGCGATCTACGGGGAAGCCAATGGTGCAGAAGCCAAGGCATTGATTGAGGACGGGGTGCCGGTGGCGCCATTGCCGTTTTTACCGAACCGAAAGGCGAACTGACCGCATGACTGTTGTGATAACCGGGGCCAGCCGCGGCATTGGGGCGGGGCTGGCTGCCGCCTATGCTGCGCGCGGCGAGGATGTGATCGGAACAACCCGCACCGGGGCGCATGCGCTTGAGGTCACTGATCCGGCAAGCCACGCGGCGTTTGCGGCGGGTCTGCAGGGACGCGCGGTTGATTTGCTCGTGTGCAACGCCGGTGTTTACCTCGACAAGGACGAGGGTTTGGAAGGCGGATTTCCTGCTGATCAGTGGGCGCAGAGTTTCGCCGTCAACGTGACGGGCGTTTTCCTGACTGTGCAGGCGCTGTTGCCCAATCTGCTCGGGGCAGAGACCCCGAAGATTGCGGTCATTTCGTCGCAAATGGGATCATCCGAGCGCGCCCCGGGCGGCAGCTATATTTATCGTGCTTCCAAGGCGGCAGCGCTGAACCTTGGCCGTAATCTGGCGACGGATTTGAAATCCGAAGGTATCGCTGTGGGTATTTATCATCCGGGATGGGTGAAAACGGATATGGGAACCGCTTCGGCGGAAATCACCGTGGACGAGGCCGTTGATGGGCTCATGGCCCGGTTTGACGGGCTTGATCTTGCGCGTACGGGTGTCTTTGAAACCTGGGACGGGCGTCCCCACGCCTATTGATCTTGATCCAAAGGAGGCGGCTGGCGCCGCCACATGATGCTGTCAGCTGCGTCCCGCAGCTGGATGGCGCGTGTTCGATCCCGAAGGCGTATCATAAGTGTTCGGGGTGCCTTGTGTGTCGGCGCATCAGCGCGTAAACCCGCCGCGATCGATACAAGGGGCGCATCATGCCTGTTTTGGTGATGAAATTCGGTGGCACCTCGGTGGCCACGCTGGACCGCATTCGGCGGGCAGCGAAACGTGTAGGTGTCGAGGTCGCCAAAGGCTACGATGTCATCGTTATCGTCTCCGCCATGTCCGGCAAAACCAATGAGCTGGTGGGCTGGGTGGGGGAAACCTCTCCGCTTTATGATGCGCGGGAATACGATGCGGTGGTCTCCTCCGGTGAGAATGTGACCGCGGGCCTGATGGCGCTGACGCTGCAGGAGATGGATGTACCCGCGCGCAGCTGGCAGGGCTGGCAGGTGCCGGTCAAAACGACCTCGGCGCATTCCGCGGCGCGGATCGAGGAGATCCCGCCCGAAAATATCATGACCAAATTTGCGGAAGGCATGCGCGTGGCGGTGGTGTCAGGTTTTCAGGGGGTCAGCCCGGAAGGACGGATCACCACGCTTGGGCGGGGCGGCTCCGACACCACGGCGGTGGCCTTTGCCGCGGCTTTTGAAGCGGAGCGTTGTGACATTTATACGGATGTGGACGGGGTTTATACCACCGATCCGCGGGTCTCGGCAAAGGCGCGTAAACTCGACAAGATCGCCTTTGAGGAGATGCTGGAGCTGGCCTCGCTGGGGGCAAAGGTGCTGCAGACACGGTCGGTTGAGCTGGCCATGCGCTACAAGGTGAAGCTGCGCGTTCTGAGCAGTTTCGAAGAGCAATCAGATGACGCTGGCACATTGGTCTGCGATGAGGAGGAAATCATGGAAAGCAATGTTGTGGCCGGTGTGGCCTTTTCACGCGATGAGGCCAAGATGACCCTTGTGAGTGTCGCGGACCGTCCCGGGATCGCGGCAAGCATCTTTACCGCGTTGAGCGAAGGCGGGGTAAATGTCGATATGATCGTGCAGAACATCTCCGAGGAAGGGCGCACCGATATGACCTGGTCCTGCCCCACCGATCAGGTGGCACGGGCGCAAAAGGCTGTCGCGGACGCCAAGGCTGAGGGCATCATCAATTACCATGAGGTGATTGCCGACACCGATGTGGCAAAGATTTCCGTGGTGGGCATTGGCATGCGCAGCCACACGGGGGTTGCCGCAAAGATGTTCCAGGTACTGAGTGCTGAAGGCATCAACATCAAGGTCATTACCACGTCGGAGATCAAGATTTCTGTTCTGATCGACCGGAAATACATGGAACTTGCTGTGCAGGCACTGCATGATGCCTTCGAGCTGGAAAAAGCGGCCTGAGCGGCACAGCATGTGCGGATAACTGGCTGATTTGGGAGGATCGCACGCGTGGCTGAACGTCTTGAGACCGGCTCGCGGAAGCTGCTAGGGCGGCTGCGAGACGCGATGGCGGGCGATGTCGAAGGACAGGCACGTCTGAACAGGATTACCAATTTGATCGCCGACAGCATGGGCTGTGAGGTCTGTTCGATCTATCTGTTCCGCGACGAAGACACCCTGGAGCTTTGTGCGACGGAAGGTCTCAATCAGGATGCGGTGCACCAGACCCGGATGAAGCTCGGCGAGGGCCTTGTGGGCATGGTGGCGCGCAGGCGTCAGGTCGTGAATACGGCGGATGCGCCGCAGACCAAGGGCTTTCGGTATATGCCGGAGACCGGCGAAGAGGTCTATTCCAGCTTTCTGGGCGTGCCGGTGCAGCGATTGGGCGAAGCGCTGGGCGTATTGGTGGTGCAATCCAGAAACGCCCGCGAGTTCCTGCTGGATGAGGTCTATGCGCTGGAAGTCGTGGCGATGGTTCTGGCGGAAATGACGGAACTGGGCGCCTTTGTCGGTGAAGGGGCTGCGATGTCTGCGCGGCATTCGCAACCCGCAATGTTCCGCGGCACGGTCGGGCAAGAAGGTGCCGCTGAAGGGCATGTCTGGCTGCATGAACCGCGGGTGGTGGTCACGAACCCGATCGCGGATGATCCGCAGCGGGAGTTGGAGCGCCTGCGTGAGGGTGTGGAAGATCTGCGCGTCGGTGTCGACAAGATGCTGGAAATCGCTGGTAGCCATGACAAGGATCAGCAGCAGGTTCTGGAAGCCTACCGCATGTTTGCCAACTCCAAGGGCTGGATGCGGCGCATGGAGGAAGACATCGCGAATGGCCTGTCCGCCGAAGCGGCCGTGGAAAAAGAACAATCGCTGGCTCGGGCCCGCATCGGTCAGGTCACCGATAATTACCTGCGGGAGCGTTTGAGCGACCTTGATGACCTCAGCAACCGGTTGCTGCGCATTCTGACCGGGCAGGGGGCGGATACAGGTGCGGAAATGCCGGCCGATCCGATCCTGATTGCGCGCAACATCGGTCCTGCGGAGCTTTTGGAATACGGGCGGTCGCTCAAGGGCATCGTGCTCGAAGAAGGCTCCGTCGGCAGCCATGCCGCCATTGTGGCCCGCGCCCTGGCCATTCCTTTGGTAGTTCATGCGAGCCGGGTGACCACCGAAGCGCTGAATGGTGATCACATCATGGTCGATGGTGAGCAGGGCATCGTGCATCTGCGCCCGGATGATACCGTGGTCACCGCGTTTCGCGACAAGATCGCCATGTTGGCTGCTGCGCAGGAACGGTATGCCTCCATCCGCGACAAGCGCGCGGAAACGCTGGACGGTGCCGTCGTCTCTTTGCACATGAACGCAGGTTTGATGGCGGATTTGCCGTCATTACCTAACTCGGGGGCCGAAGGCGTTGGCCTTTTCCGGACCGAACTGCAGTTTCTGGTGCGTAATCAGATGCCACGGCGTGCTGAACTGGTGGCGCTCTATGCACGGGTGCTGGACGCCGCGCGGGGCAAGCGTGTGGTGTTCCGAACCTTGGACATCGGTTCCGACAAAGTGCTGCCCTATATGAAGCCCAACGATGAGCCAAACCCGGCCTTGGGCTGGCGTGCAATCCGTGTGGGGCTCGATAAACCGGGCATCATGCGGATGCAATTGCAGGCGCTGATCCGGGCCGCAGACGGGCGGCCTTTGACCGTGATGTTCCCTTTTGTAGCGCAATTCGAAGAATATCGCGCAGCGCGCAAACTGATGGAAAAGACCCTCGCGGCGGAAGCGCGTCTGGGTCATGTCCTGCCGGAATCCATTGAGGTCGGGGCGATGCTGGAAACGCCGAGCCTTGCCTTTGCGCCGATCAAGTTCTTTGAGGAAGTTGATTTCCTCTCGATTGGTGGCAATGACCTCAAGCAGTTCTTCTTTGCCGCTGACCGTGAAAACGAGCGTGTGCGACGTCGCTATGATACGCTGAACGTCTCCTTCCTGAGCTTCATCGAGGGGATCGTCGAACGCTGTGCGCTCACCAATACGCCTGTCTCATTTTGCGGTGAAGATGCCGGGCGTCCGGTCGAAGCCATGTGCCTTGCCGCTGTTGGTTTGCGCAGCTTGTCGATGCGCCCTGCTTCCATCGGGCCGGTCAAAAGCCTGCTAAGGCGCAGCAACCTGCAGGAGGTGCGCAAGGTCATTTCTGATGCGCGGCATCGGGGTGAGATGTCGGTGCGCCCTTCGGTGATGGAGTGGCTGCGCAATCAGGGGTAGGGCCTGCGACATTCGGGTAGCGATTATCCGGCTTTAGACTTGACCGGATCGGAGGAGACGCTTGGCTTCGCTCGTGGTTTTCAATCTGCGCCGCAACAACTGCCATGCGTAGGGGGCCCCGGCGTCCGACGCAGAGTCCTCAAAGCTGTCTCTCACCACGATCCGAGTGATTGATGAAAACCCGGGTTTGCACTGCGAGAACTCGAATGATTGCTTCACGGTATTTTTGTTCTCGGACCACGAGGTCATCATGAGGCATTCGCAACCATGGTTCTGGCCGCGCGCCCGGCAGAAACGATATAATCGGGGTCGTGATGAACGAGCACAGTGGAAAACGCCCCGTCCATGAGCAGAACGACATGCCTGGACAGCTCGTGCGGGTTATCCGAGTTTCGAGCCCGGAATTCTTCGTAAAGCCAAGCTTCGAAGTTTTTTTTGTGCGCAGCCCCGACTTTCATGGCTGGGTGGCCCGGCATGTTTGCCAACTCGGCCGCCGTTCGCAAAAAGCCGCAGCCTTTCCATTTGGGATGATGAGCAGATTGCGCCAGGTTCAGGAAAATCGCCTCAACCTTGTCCGCAAGCTCCCCCTCTGCCTCGTCAAACCACTTTCTGAAGAGTGCCAGATTAGGCTGGTCGCGCGACGCCAGATAGGCCGCAATCAGATCGTCCTTGCTCTTGAAATGATAGTAAAGCGTCTTCTTCGTGATACCAGCTCTTGCGGCAATGGCATCCACGCTCACAGCACGAATGCCCTCGCTATAAAACAGCCGGTTCGCCGCATCCAGGATACGGTCTTTTGCGGAGGGGGTTTCTGAGGCCATACCTATGTATACTACTCAGTGAGTATACGTCAAATTCAAATCTCGGTAGGATTCTCGAAATCCAACGGAGATCCTCATGCCTGAGCTAATAACATATGACAAAAAAGGGGCGATTGCCCTTCTCACCCTGAACCGGCCCGAGAAACTGAACGCGCTCAATTACGCAACAAACGACCAATTACTCGCGTTGCTTGAATCAATAGAAACCGACCCGTCCATACGCGCGGTTGTCCTTACCGGTGCAGGCGAGCGTGCGTTTTCGGCGGGTGGGGACATTTACGAGTTTACCGAAAGTGTCAAAGCGGGGATCGACGTCGCCGTCAGGGATTTCTGCAAAAGGGGGCAGACCATGACCGCCCGACTGGAAACCTTTCCCAAACCCATTATCGCCGCCGTCAACGGAATTGCTTTCGGAGGTGGATGCGAGATCACAGAGGCCGTTCATCTGGCCGTGGCAAGCGAAGAAGCCCTTTTTGCAAAGCCAGAGATAAACATCGGGATACCGCCAACATTTGGCGGAACGCAGCGGTTGCCGCGTTTGGCGGGGCGAAAGCGCGCGCTGGAGCTGCTTCTGACCGGAGACACCTTCTCCCCCCAAAGGGCGTATGAGATGGGGCTGGTGAACAAAGTGGTTCAGCATGACAAGCTGCTGCCAACCGCGTTTGATCTGGCAGAACGTATTATCCGTCACTCACCCCTCGCCGCGTCGCGGATCATCACCGCCGTGACCAGAGGGATCAACACGACAATCGACGAAGGGCTGCTCATCGAGCGCGAACAGTTTGCCAGAATGGCTGCGACCGATGATGTTCATGAAGGTTTGAGTGCGTGGATCAACCGGCGGGCACCGCAATACACGGGAGCATAGCGGATACTCGCGCGACGTGAGGTCTGATGAAGAAAGGCAGCGACGCCAAGAAGCAAGCGTCAGAACCTTCGTGGAAGGTATCAGAGAAATGTTTGCGGCAAAGGTGGAAAGAGGGCAGGCTCCCGCGACCGATCTTGGCGAGTGCATTGATCTTCTGGGCGCCGCAAACTGGTCAGTCAAAGAACGGACGACCTCATCACCCGCAACGATCCCCGGCCTTTGGCATATGCAGGATGCACTTGCGGCCGCCTATGCTGAGGGCCTGCGTCCCATCGTGGATGCCTTACGGCTTTGCATCGGCGTCATATTGCAATTTCGGCAAAGTTGCGCCGGTCCCGGCAGGGGCAAATTGATCAAACCCCACAGCGGCCTATACATCCAATCAACAGCATTTCACCCCAGCCCGGTGAGGCCCCTACATGAAAATGACCGACCATACATCATCCAACGCCTTGGAAAACCATAGCACAGGACGACAGACTGTGTTCCCGAAACCATCGCGCCGCGCCGTCCTTGTCGGATCGGCGGCGTTTCTGGCTTTGGGTCTTTGGGACTGTGCCAGGTCCCGCACCACACCTGCGGCGCCCATGACCTTCGAGGGGCTCATCGAAAAGGCTCGCAACGCGGCCACTCAACCATTTCAGCCAGCCACCATCCCCGCGCCCGACCTTATCGAGAAGCTGGACTACAGCGCGCACTGGCAGATCCAGTTTCGTGAAGATGCAACGCTTTATGTCGGGAGAAACAGAGCGCCTGTGCAGTTTTTCCACCCGGGCCGCTACTTCCCCGAACCTGTTAAGATCCTCATTCGTGACCAGGCAGGCACCGCGCATGAGGTGCCGTTTGGCCCCGAGTTTTTCTCGATGCCGGAGGACAACCCCGCGCGTGATCTGCCCGAAGGGTTCGGCTTTGCCGGTTTCAGGATCATGCGGCCGGGTCTTGAGCCCGATTGGATATCGTTTCTGGGCGCCTCCTACTTCCGCACGGATGGGCCTGAGGCGCAGTATGGGCTGTCAACGCGCGGCATCGCCGTCAATACCGGGCTGGACATGCCGGAGGAGTTTCCCCGGTTCACCGCGTTCTGGCTCGGCCCGCCCGAAGCCGAGAATGAAGAGCTCTCGGTCTGGGCAGAGCTGGATGGCCCCTCGATCACCGGTGCCTACCGGTTCGGTCTGGTCCGCAATGCGGCGTTTGGCGGGCATCTGACACGCATATCCGCCCATCTCTTCCTGCGGGAGGGGATCGAACGCCTGGGCGTGGCGCCGCTCACCAGCATGTATTGGTATTCGGAGCGCGATCGCGCCGGAGGTGACGATTGGCGCCCCGAAATCCACGACAGCGATGGCCTCGCCATGGCGACAGGAAACGGCGAGCGGATTTGGCGCCCGCTGAGCAATCCTGAAAGCGTGACGACATCGAGTTTCATGGACGAAAACCCCGCCGGGTTCGGGCTGATCCAGCGCGACCGTACTTTCGAAAACTATCAGGACGACGGCGTTTTCTACAATCGCCGCCCCTCCGCCTGGATCAGACCGATCGGCGATTGGGGACCCGGGCAAGTACAGCTCGTTCTGATCCCGACAGGTGACGAAACCTTTGACAACGTCGTCGCATATTGGGTGCCGGACGGCACAACGGAAAAGGGCGCGGCTTTCCATTTCGACTACGAGATCGAATGGCGCGAAACCGACCCACTGCCTGATGGGGTGGCCCGTGTCATCGCCACGCGTCAGGGGGAGGGCGGCGTGCCGGGTGATCCGCTGCCCGAAGGCGTCGCGAAGATGGTCGTCGATTTTGAGGGGCCATCCCTGAATGGCCTTAATCGCGACAGCGGGGTGGTTCCGGTCATCGATGCCGTGAATGGCCGTATCCTCGAACCGATTGACGCCTATCCTGTTGTTGGAACGGATCATTGGCGGCTGATGTTCGATTTCGAACAAACGGGGCCTGAGCCCGTCAGTCTGCGCGCCTACCTGCAACACAAGGAACGCGCATTGACTGAAACCTGGCTGACGGATGCCTGGGTGGAGCGTGGTGGCGAGGGCTAAGCCGCCTGTCCACCTTGATGCCGCGGCGTCGTACCTGAATTAGCTGCTGTTGAGGCGGGTCAGACCCATATCTGCCCCTGGCGCCGCGCGGCGCTGGTAGAGGGACCAGAATTTGCTGACCCTTGTAAGTCTGAAGTGGCGCTCAAGGTAGGGCCCGTAGATCTGCTCCATCTTTTTGGTCGTCCCATCCGCAATAGGTTGCGTTGGGATCATGACCACATCAACACCGCCCAGCATCTCTTCAGCGGGCAGGTGGAACTCCAGATCAAAGTTGCGATTAGAATGCATCCAGGCGGGGCCGCCCTCCGGCGGCGGCAATCCTGCAAGCGACGTGAAGGGGCTGACGAAATCCATCACGAGAACCCGCGACGCCGATGAATTGAGCGAGGCAAGCAGCGCCGATCCGCTGGCAAGGGTCTCTACATAGTCGCTGTAAAAGTCGAAGTGATACTCGTCGAGAAGGTTGACGATCCGCAAATCCTTGCCATTCGGCGTTTCAAGCGCGACGCCCGCCTTTGTTGTGGCAATTGCAGTATGAACGCCAATCGCGGCAGCCGAAGACAGCGCGATGGGCAAAAGCAGCACCATAACGGCAAAGGGCACGCCCTGGATGACCGTCTGCATCTTCCGCGATGGCGCGGGGTGCTGATCGCGGAGAAGTATCTCTGCTGCGACAGCGGCCCCGACCAGCATGCTGACGATCCCGATGATCTGGAAATTCTGGTTGAGCAGCGCAAAACCCGCCGCCCCGCAAAAGCCGTAGAACAGAAAGTCCGTAAAGCGTGGTCGATGCCAGAGTGCCAGACCCGCGATCAGCACAAAAACCGCATATTCACCGGAGGTGTCCAGAAAGGAGCGCAGGTAAATGCCAGGCTCGATGACACCGCTGACCTGTGTGGCGACCAGCAAATCGGTAATATACGCCTGCGTACCGCCCCAGAAAGCCTCAACCACCAGCCCGATCAGGACGCATAAGCCGATTGCGCCAAAAGCCCAGCGGCGCTGCGCCTGCTGCAGCAACACCAAGATCAGAAAGCTAAAGGCAACCACACCGTAGGTCATCTTGGTGTAGGTCAGCATCATCGTCAGTATGGCCGCCGCTGCGGCATCGAGCCAACCTTGCCCCCGCACCGCGCGCTCAGGCCGCAGGTGCATGACGAGCAGAATGCCCAGCAGGACCCAGCCGATACGGTTGTAGAACATCGCAAACGAGATCTTCGAAGGGATCTCGCCGGTATTCATCGGTGTGGCGAGCAGGAGCACGAAGAAGATGGCAAGCGGGACACCAATCAGCGGGCGCATCCTTGATCGCAAGACATGGATCATGATCGGCGCTGTCACCAGCATCAGCGCGGCCATACCGACCGGCATCGCCATACCGAGCCGTCCGGTCAGCCAGTATCCAAACCCAGGCATGTAGTAGTTGATTGGCCCTAAAGCGGTGTGAAAATCCTGGTTCGGCACCTGACCGTGAACCACCCGATATGCACCGTCGAGGAAAATCAGAATGTCGTTGAAATACATTGATGTTGCGGTCGTTCCCGGCAGAACCAAAAGAACGCTGCACATCACCGTGGTCACAAGCGTGGCCAGCGCAATGGGTGAGAAAAGACCGCTTATCCTGGACACCTGTGTCACCTCAAACTTTCAGCTTCTTGAAAACCAGCTCCGATGCAGTTTTCAGAATACCGACAAAATCCATGCCTGCCCTGCGGCTGTTGTTGCTCAAAGCTGGGCATCCTATCGACTTTTGCTGGATCGAAAATACATGCATCTTTCTGATAGTTCCTGTTGCATGACGTAATCTCGGCGACCGACGCGCCGGTCGCACACTTAAGTTCCGGTTCCACATCTGCGGTGTTCCTGACCGCCCAACCCATCCAAAAGCCTTGCGCGGCGTTGCCACGACACGCGGTTGATGACACGGTTGCAAAACCATCCTCGTAAAACCAAAAAGGTTGCAAACCGGTTCCACGAGCAGGTTTCGCATCGGCAGGGATGTGCCCAATTGAGAGGGCGATCGGCGGCAGAAGGCCGGAAAACGGGCCCCAACGACACTCACCCGGCAGAACGGATTGCCTGTGGGGCATCCCAAACCCTATCTAAACTTCAGTGTATCTCGGGATTCATTTCTCAGGGTGGCGACGCGGTTTAGCTCGCCAAATCGATTGCGCGTCAGGACATGCTCCAGCGCTGGCTGCGCACCCATCTGCAGACGTGATCCAAATACATCAAGCACCGTGGCACCGCTAACGGCTGGGAGGAATGTGATGAAAATACGAAATCGGCAAAGGCCCGTTAGCTTAAGGCGCTGGGGCATCGCAGCACTTGCCGTGCTGTCGATCTGCGCTGGTGCGGTGCTCCTGATGATAAAGCTGGACTTCGAAAATGTCGCACGCAGCGGCATCAATCACGAGATCGGGCGTATGGTCGGCGAGGATTTGAAATTGCGTGGTGATGCCAGGGTGTCGATACGCCCGGATTTTCGTGTTGTGGTGACGGACCCGATTTTTGCAAGCGTCGATGGTGGCGGACCTAAAGACTTTCTGAATGCGTCGCGGATCGAGGCGGGGCTCAGGATAGCGCCGCTGTTACTGGGGCGCGAGGAAATCGCGAGCCTACACCTGCACGGGCCTCACATCTCAATGGATCACATTGACGCGCCGGTTTTCCTGGGGCCGGGAATGCCTGGAACAGACAAGACCAACACGGAGGGCCGGAACACACCAGTGACCATCGGCATCACGGAGGGCACCCTTGAATTCGCCGGTGACGCCGTCATCTCCGATCTGAACCTTTCCATTCGTCCCCTGACGGCGTCGGCGGGGATCTCTGTGAAAGGTGATTTCGTCACAGGGGCGCGCCGAACCTTCGTGGAACTGCAGTTGGACGATCCGCAAACCCTTTTTTCAGAAGGCGGGAGCAAGGGCACATTGTCTTTCGGCTTTGACACAATGGCGGCATCCGTTGAAGCTGATCCATCGGGCGCCGCATCCGAAAGCCGCGTTTTCACCGAACTGCGGCGTGTCCTTGATTACCTGAACCTATTCGGATCAGGACCCTTGCTGATTGATGGGCACTTTGCTGTAATGCCCGGAGCGATCAGGGTTTCGAATGCAACTTTCTCGAAAGGTGGCATCGCATTGCAGGGCGATCTAGACCTGCGCACCACCGCAGACACACCGATTTTTCCGCAAGTGCAGATGCTTCAAGTTTCGGCCGACACAGTGCTTTCCGAGGCGGTGCACAAGATAAGTTCGGGCAACTGGTCAGCGACACCGATCACCACAAGCTGGCTCAACGGATTGGAAATCGATCTTGATCTGGAAGGTCGGGATATCGCGGTCGGCGGTGCCGCATTCGACGCCGTAGCCATTTCGCTCCATACGCGTGACTACAACCTGTCGCTCGATGTGGCTGCGCAAAGCGAATCGCTTGGTCGGCTTGAGGCAAGAACCGCGATCAACCCCGCGGCAGAGGTCACGCTGTCGGCCAGCCTCTCCGATGCATCGGTCAGCGAGATCATGCAACCGATATCCCGCAGAATGCAGGCCCGGTTGATTGGCACGCTGCCAATGCCCGAGGGCGCGCTCAACGCCGAACTCAAACTGGCGGGGCAGGGTGAAACGGCCGGTGAGATCTTTGAAAGCCTTGCCGGTTGGGTAACCGCCTCGATGGTGAACGGCAGCCTGACGGGGGCCGATGTGACAGCAACTCTTGAGACACTGGCGCAGGGCCGTCAGTTCATGACCAAGGAAAAAGGCCCGCTCATTCCTGCCGCTGGCCGGACCCAATTCGACCTTATCGAGGGTCAGGTTGGTATCGAGGCCGGAACCGTTCAGATTTCGCGGCTGAATATCGTGGGCGAACGGCTCGAGATCGACATGCTGGGCGAAGTCGGCCTGAAAAGCGGCGCGATGTATGTCATGGGCAACGCCCAGCTGTTCGCCACACCAGAGCCCGAAACAGAGCAGGTCGCCAGAAACGTCGATCTGCCCTTCGGGATCGGCGGGACGGTCTTTTCTCCTATGCTCGCTGCTGGCGTGCCGCAGTTTGAAATCGCGACGCGCAGCACCGTCGCGCCCTTAACACGACCAGGCAGCACCATCCGAAATTAGGTCCAGTGTTCCGATGCCGGATGGCAGTTGCCCAAGGGTGTGATTGCCGAACAGGTCATGTGAAGCGAGAACGAGATGTCCACCAGCGCCCCGACCTCCCATCGACCCGCCTACCAGAGCCCCTGGTTGGTCATCGCAATTTTTCTCTTCTGGCTGACCTACTATGCAAGCCTTCTCTTTCCCGGGCTCGGGGGAATGCTGAATGCGGGGGATTCCGCCAAGTTCCAGACCCTGGGTCATACCTCCATTCTCGTCCATGGGCCGGGATACCCGTTTGTCCTGATGATCGGGACGGTCGTGCGGGCGCTGGATTTACCGTTTGAGCCCTGGCGCGTCATGACCATTGCCCTGGCTTCGCTGCCCGGCGCGCTGGCGAATGCGATGGCGTTCCTGATCGTTGGACGGCTGACCCGTAGTGCTCTCTTTGGCGTTTCGGCCGCATTTCTGCTGGGCAGTGCCGGTCTGATGGCCGTGCAATCGACCGAGGCAGAGGTCTATCCCCTTGCACTTGCCTTCATCCTTTCGGTCGTGTTTGCGCTGATCCTCTTCATCGAGACAAAGCGGCCCTCCTATTTCATCATTGCCTGCGCGATCTACGCGCTGTCTTTCGGTAATCACCTCATGATGGTCATGCTGGCGCCGATTGGCCTGCTGGTGATGGCCACCCACCACCGCATTCTCTTGCGCCCGCGTGTTCTGCTTGCGGTTCTGGCGTTGCTCTTGGCCGGGGCGAGCCAGTATCTCTATCTGGCCTGGGTCACGCAGGCCCCATCGACCGCATATTCTGAATACCTGCCGCTGCCGCCGACGACATCGGAGCTGATCGACTACATCGCGGGGACCTACTTCGGCGATCTCTACGGCTCGGGCTTGCAATCCTTGCAGACCGCCTCGGTCCTGATGGGTACGCTCAGCCAGGCCCATCCGATGATCTCGCTGCCCCTCATCGGGCTTGGCCTGTTGGCTTTCGTGGCTGGCTGGCGTGGCCGCAATGCGGGCTGGATGGGCATCGCGCTTGTTCTGGGCACCGCATTGGCCTTCCTGCCGTTCATGATCTGGTATGGCGCCTACGACATTCAGGCCTTCCATCTGCCGGTGCTCGGCCCGCTTCTCATCGGTGCAATCGCAGCGATTGGCTGGTGGCTCGCGGGCTGGCCGAGGTTGCGACCTTGGCTTGGCGCGCTGCTTCTGGCCTTTGGCGTCCTGCGCACGGGTGAAATGGCAGGCTATCTGAGCGCCCGCGAACCCGACTACGCGGAACTGGTGAAAACACTGGACGTGGTGATGGCCCAGTCACCCGTCGATAATCCTGTCGTTTCCATGTCCTATGGTCTTCGAATGGCCACGCTCTATCACGAGTTGCTGGGGGACATACCTGCGCCTGCGATCTACCGCGTCACCTGGCGCACCGAAGATGCGATATCGGATCGCGATCCGTTGGAGCCGGTGGGGGGCATCGTCATTCCGACCGATGGAGAACAGATGTTGCGATGGATCGAACACCGCAATCCGCATCTGTCTTGCTCGACACTTCCGATTGAGCAACCGGGCCCTGTAACATGGCCCGCCTACGGTTTTGTCTGCGACCCGGCGGATACGTCGGCCAAATTACCAGGCAACTGAGCGCGCCGATATTTGGGCGAGGCGCCGCCCATAGGCATATTTTAGCCGTCAATCAAGATTTCTTACACTGCGTCATATGAGCAAAAACCCGCTTGATTTGCCGGCGCGTTCGCATCAAACATGGTTAACGGCTGTCGTACCGATTGGGAAAGCACCCGAGAAGTCCCGAATTCACAAGTGTCCCTGTTAACGAAGGTGCGTTACATTGCGTGTATCCTCTGCCCTGGCTGGCGTTTTTCTCTCCGTTTTCCTCTTCTCCTGTACCGCGCCCTTGCCGATGGCAATCGCCGAAATTGAGAATATGGATAGTGTCGATGTCATGGCGTTGTCGGAGGTTCAACAGCCGGAGGAGCTGTCGGAAACATCTGTCCCGCTCGGGTTGCGCATCGTGGATACCGAGGTCGTAAATCAACTGACGGGATCAAAATCCGCGAATGCCACCGACACGCGCTGGAACGTGCACGGTACCGACCTGGGCCATATGTTCACCCACAAGGACCAACTGTACATGGTTTTCGGTGACACCTACGGACCGGATGGTGGCGATTGGCGCAGCAATACCATTGCTCGGATCGCGGATCCCGACCCCGCGAAGGGTTTTTCCATCGCCGCCATGGTCGAAGGCGCGACGGGCGCCGCAAAAGAAATCATCCGTTCGGCGAAGGTGCCGGGCTTTGAATGGACCGTCATCCCGACAAATGGCATCTCGCTTGGAGACCGGATGGTCCTTCACTACATGTCTGTGCGCATGTGGGGCGCTGACGACAAGTGGTATGTACGCCGCTCGGGCCTCGCCTATTCCGATGACGACGGTCAGAACTGGACGCGGTCCGAAACAGCGATCTGGCCTGCGGGCACGGGCTTTGAGCAGGTGGCCTATGTCGAAAACGCGGGAATGATCTATGTGTTCGGCATCCCGCAAGGGCGTTTCGGTGGCGTGCGGCTCGGTCGCGTGACGCCTGAGGACGTGCTCGATCCCACGGCATACAGCTATTGGGACGGTCAGGCCTGGTCGACCAATGTGCACGCGGCCAAAGCAGTGGTTCCAGCCCCCGCGGGCGAGCTATCGGTGGCGTGGAGCGATGCGCACCAGTCTTGGCTGATGATGTATCTGGAGCCCGTTGAAAGAGCGGTCATTCTGCGAACTGCGCCAACGATGACCGGCCCCTGGAGTGCCCCTCAGATCGTTGCGCATGCCGATGACTATCCTGGCCTCTACGCGCCCTACATCGTCCCGGGCCTGGACATCGACGACGCTGTCTATTTCACGATGTCGCGTTGGAAGCCTATCTACAACGTCTTCTTGATGAAGGCTGAACTAGAAACTCAGGCCCTGGACCTCGCAGCCGTCGAGACGGCTGAGCCGGACTTCAGGTTGAACCAGACTGAACGGTAACTTTCTTACTAGGGCGACCCCTCCTATTGCAAGGGAACTGTTTCATTGACTTGGTAAAGACCACACATTTTATGGCGGATAGCTCTGCTGTGGGTAGGGCGAGGGCCAAGGGGAGGGCAGGGCCAGGAAATCCGGAACCGGAACAAGAACAGAACGAAGCATGAATGGGTAGGCAGGCGGGTAGAAACCATCTCTACCCAACCCCAGATGCGCGCTAAGTAATTGAAATTAAATGGAGGCGAGTACCGAAATCGAACCAGTGTACACGGATTTGCAAGAAGTAGACAGTCAAAGTCTGTCAGTCATTACAGTGGCTTACGCACTTAATACTTTGCCGTGTACATTTTTGTGGACAGAACAGTCCGCCAGTAGTCGAAAATAAAAAAGTTTAAGCCAAATTTTACTCAATGCGTCGGGGCTGTCAAATTCGGAATAGAGTACAGTCTAAATGGAAAAAGTGTCTCGCAAACGCAAAACATTCAAAGGGTTGCGATGCTTGAAAGTCAACGAGTAAGTAACCTCAGGAATTCGTTCTAGGCTCTTTCTGCCAGGCTATCTTGCAAAAACCGACGTTATTGCATCACGGAACGTTGGTATCAAAATACCTAGCATTAAAATTGAAACTACCATCACCCGATAGATGTTCTCCCGTGACTTTGCTCTTCGATTTGATAAGCCAATGCCAATAGAAGATGTTGGCGCGAGGGTGGGAAGAACTTTAATAAGTGTGAATAGTCCAATACAAAGAGATGCTAGACGTATCGTTACTCTACTATAACCCTGGTACCACAATGGCTGCTCCCGATCCAGAAGGTACCTAAAAAATGCGTCGAGCTTATTGGATACTCCATCGGTTTGAATTAGCTCATCAAGTGTTTCAGCTCGTTCCAAATATCGGTCTTCAAAATAAAAGTTGCTATATATGTCGCCAGCTACTGTCTGAATAAAGATAGCACCAGCAATCGACAAAGACATTACCCACCATTGATTACGAAAAACTGCGAGTGGTCTAAGTAAGCCGGATATCTGTGCATTAGGAACGTACTGTTCAAGTTCATGAAAAGAAGACTTCACCCAGTTCTCATCTGAGCCACTTACGGAAATCCTAATACTTGCAACTTTTACTTTCTCGGGGCTCTGTACATCGATTTCTAGCTTTTTCTCTGTTACGCACTTCAATTCGATCCTGCTACCGTTAACTTCTCCGTTCGGTTTTATGCCGAAAGATCTCCATTTCAATTTAATGCTTTCTGGCTCTTTCTTATCGCCAGCATTTTTGACAAAGGTCTCGAAGTTGTTGTGCTTCAACACAGTCAGATCTTGAAAACGTGTGGTTGCCTCAAAGTCAATATCACCGAAGTCTAGGTTTTCCGAAAGGCTGTTGGCGGCGACGCTAAACTTCGATAGGAATTCTTCGTCAACCTGGAAGGGGAAAACATAAGACTTCGCGTATTCAAATGGTTTAAAATCATCTTTTGCAATTCTGTCGAAAATCTTTAAAACTTGAGCCATGCGTTCGTCTTTGCCGTGAGGATGAACAAGCTGATTTCTATTACCTTCGCCTTCTGATATCATAAAACCTCACGTAATGCCTTCAGCACGGTCCAAATGGTTAGGGGGCATCGCTCTACGTCTCCCGAGATAGTGGTTACTCTTTCGGAACGGTAACGTGTGCACCTATCTTTGCCAAGCCTTCCAGTTGCGTATCATAGTGCTTCGAGTTCAAGAAAAGTCTGGAATGCGGCCTTGGATTGCTTCCCATTGCAGCAGTCCGAACACTATGGGGTTGTGATATAGGTCATAATTCGATTGCGTTCCGCAGCTGGTTCTCGTTCAAGTCGATGTAGCGCATCGTCGTGTTCAGGTGCTTGTGTCGAGCAAGAGCCTGTATGACCCGCGCATTGATGCCCTTGTCAGCAAGCTCTGTGAGGAACTGGCGACGTCCGCTGTGTGAACTAGCACCCTTGACGCCAGCAAGCTTGTAGAAGCGTGCGAACAGGTTGACGATTGTCTGTGCGCTAAAGCCGCCGCCCTTGGCGCTAAAAAATAGGGAAGCTGCTGGGCGGCTGACGTGACGCGGATACTGTGCCGCATATGCTGTCAGCGCCTTCGTCGCCCTTCGTCTGCTCCGCTGCCAGGTAGATGGTGTCTCTGACGCTGCCGTTGCCTTCAAACACGTCGCCGACGCGCAAGGCAGCAATCTCGCATGCGCGCAGCCCAAGTGCTTCCGTGCCATGGCGCACGCCGGTGTTGGCGAGGAACAGCACGTAGTTGCGCAGCACCTCTCGCGTGACTGCTGTCTTGGGGTTGTGCGTCTTTTTGTGCCATGTGCGCAGCGCCGTGTGGATTTTCTTGTATTCGGCGTCGGTGAAGCTGCCCCGGCTTTCGCTCTTGGTGCCTTTGTTCAGCAGGGTGGGGCGCATGGCTTTGACAATCCAGCCGTTCAACTCGGCTTCGTCCAGCACCCGGTTCAGAGCCGCGTTGTGGTTGTTGATGCCGCTCTGTGAGAAGGGCTTCTTGTTCCGTTTCGTCCGCCACTCATCGAACGCCTTGAGCGCCGCCAAGTCTATCTTCGCCACGTCGGTGTCGCCGAAGTAGGGGATCAGCCAGCGCCGCAGCGCCGAGTTGTAGTCTTTGTACGCCTGTTTGCCCCCGCCTTCGTCCAGCTCATGCTGCATCCGCCGGATGGCATGCACCGCCACGTGCTTGAATTTGCAAGTTTGCGCCGGAAGATTGTTCCGAACGCGCGCCTGTGTGTCGTGAAAAAGCTCCCACGCGCGCTCTGTCGCCAAGCTCAAGTCTTCGGTTTTTGTGCTGCGAACGACACCTTTGCCGTTCTCCAGCGTCATGCGCACGTACCAGTTGTCGCTGCCACGCCGCTTGTCGAGTTTCAGCTTTTTGTGGACGAATTTTGTGCGAACGCCGTAGCTCATAAACCGCAGTCATAGCCAAGTCTTTGTAAACATTTGGACAATAGCTAAAATTTAAGCTAAATGCGATCAGTTCAAGCGCAAACGGTGTGTACGAATTGTGCACAAAATGCGCGCGACTACATCTTGTGTCTGTTTAGCTGAATTGTGGGGAAAACCACAAAATATTGGAGGCGAGTGCGAGAATCGAACTCGCGTACACGGATTTGCAAGAGTAAGCATGTCGACGAAATTGAATGGTATTTTGTTTAGACATCAGCTTGAATTGTGAGGAACAAAGCCCGAATGTTTAGACGTCCTCGCCATCTCAGCATTATATTTGACTAACCGTTCCAAACTGTATCGCGCGCAAATTCCGGTTTCAGGCATTCAGTTTGTCCAAGGGGTCAGCGACAACCCCGGACCGGCGGGGAAGATCTATCTCTCCTGGCGGCGGGCGGTGGAGCGGCGGGTATCGATCAAAGGGCTGTAGCGGGCATTGCCAACCTTGGAAGCGAACCAGATCGCTATGTGGCTCGACACGGGGCAGGGGGCGCCGGCCCCACAGGCCGCGGCTGTGCTCCAAGCCGTGATTGAGGATCAACCCCGCGATCCCACCGCTGCGTTGATCCTGGCCGACGCGGCTTTGACGCAAGCGCTGGGTTGGACGCATGTCTTCCCGCTCTTGGCACTCGGTCTCACGCGCGGTGATCTGCTGAAAACGGACGAAGAACTGCGGCTGGCCTGCCATCGGGCGATCGCTGCAGCGGCAGGCGAGGCAACGCGGGAGGCGGCCGACCTGGCCCGACGCGCCGCGCGATTGGCCGGCGGCTGGGTGTTCCGGACGCGGCCGGTCTATGCCGCCGCGATTCGGGCTGCGGCGGATGTCGGCGAGCAGGACCTCGACTTGCGCGAATACGATGTCGCTGTGCTCGCCGCGATTGCTTATCACCAGCCGATCACACGAGACGGCCTGAAGGACATCTTTGGCAAGGAGATCAGCCGCGACCTGATTGGGCGGCTGCATGCGCAAGGTCTCATCGGCACCGGACCACGGTCGCCACGGCGTGGAGCGCCTTAAACCTACGTGACCACGGAGCAGTTCCTGGTGGCCTTCGATCTGGAGACGCTGCAGGACTTGCCGGATCGGGAGCAGTTGATGGATGCGGGGTTGGGGGCGTCCTAGTTGCGTGATGGTGTTTTGGTGGTACGCTTATCGGGCAAAAGGTGTGGCTTGTAGTGGACATTTCGTGAAGCCTCTACTAGGCATCTCGTGAAATGACTGAAACAGACGAATATCTGCCGCGTCACCTGACGTCGGAATTGCACGATGCACTTGAATCCGCGCGCATAGTAAACCTCGTTGGACCAAGGCAGGTCGGAAAAACGACACTCGTTCGTGACCTGTTTGAAGAGGGCCGTTTCGTAACACTGGATGATGCGGCGGTTTTGGCGGCCATGGACGCAGACCCCGAAGGTCAGCTGACAAGCCTTGCGGAAGAGCAGGGCGCCGCGCCGATCATCATCGATGAGGCACAAAGGTCATCAAGGCTTGCGCTCGCCATTAAGAAGATCGTGGATCGCAATCGCCGGAAAGGCCAATTTGTTCTGACCGGGTCATCCAACGTCTTTACAACAGCGGAGGTTGCGGACTCACTGGCCGGCAGAATGCGAACCCTCAAGCTCTGGCCTTTGTCAGTGGCCGAGACCAATCGGTTGCCCGTGAGCCGGTTGATCGACTGGGCGATGCAGGATGCACCATCGCTGGCGCAAATCACAGACCCGGCGTCATTGGGTCGCAAGGACTATATCGATCTCATACTTGCGGGTGGCTTTCCCGAAACGCGCGCACTTCCCTTGCGGCCGAGACAGCGCCAGTATCGCGACTACGTCGATGCCGTGGTTGATCGAGACGTGGCCGACATCATGCCCATTCGTAAGCCTGACGCGCTGCGCTTTTTGATCGATCAGATGGCTGCGCGCACGGCGCAGGAGATCAACACGTCCGAACTGGCGAAGCTGGCGAAACTCAAACGTGAGACTGTCGATCAATATCTCGATATTCTCATGCGGCTTTCGATGGTGAGCAAGTTGAGCGCTTGGATGCCGGGGGAGGGAAAGCGTGATATCAAGCAGCCGAAATTTCACTTTGTCGACACCGGCATTGCCACGGCCCTGCGTCGATTGAACGAGAGATCGTTCGAGATAGGCAACACCCCAGAAGCATTGGGCGGCCTATTGGAGAGCTTCGTGGTTGGCGAGTTGCAACGCGCCTTGCCCATGCAAGACGAGGATTATCGGCTCTATCACTGGCGCAGCGCGGATCGGCGAGAGATCGACATTTTGATCGACGGAGGGCACCGGCTTGTCGGTGTTGAGGTCAAGACAGCGGCCACCGTTTCGGCCGATGATTTCAAACACCTGAGGTGGTTTGCAAACGCCGGGCCAGGAAAGGGGCGCGACTTCACCGGCCTTCTGTTCTATCTGGGGAAGGAGAAGCTCACCTTTGGAGACGGCAACTTTGCTCTCCCGCTGAGCGCGTTGTGGACACCAGTGGCCTTGAGCTAAGCATTCCCGCCGGCGGAGGGCGGATTCCGGACATTCGCTGCGTCGCCGTCAGCAACTCGAGAAACTATTAACAACGGACATTCAATGTTCCCGTGTTGAGAAACTCCGAGAAAAATTTGGTGCGTTTTAGGGGCTAAGGAGTGGAAACCTTCGTGGTTCAAAAAAAGCACCACGACTAGGTGCCAGAGAGCAAAATCAGTGACCCGGAGATCTTACAGTATTCTGAACTATCCAGTGATTGAGATGCGACCCAATCCTTAAAAAACAAGTGTGCTTCGCTCGCGTTTTTCTACTAAGGTTAGGTTTAGTCATTTGAGGAGGCAAATTTGAAGCTAGCACTTTCAGGGGCGCACGGTACGGGCAAGACAACGTTGGTTAATGCTCTATACGAGGAACTCAAGGATTCTCGGAATGTAGAGATTTGCCGAGAAGTCCCTCGCGTGATCGGCGAAGTAGTTGGGGATCGCGAGTACTTCAGACGGGGTAACAACACCGAACTGCGGCAAGCGCTGATTTTTTTGTATCAGGTTATGGAAGATCATCTCGTCGGGTCTGATAAAGACATACTCATTTCGGACCGAACGATGGTAGATCACTTGGCTTACACCGATGTGCTATTTCCAGAATTTAGCGGTACATCGGAGTTCAAAGTGATTTCGGATGCCGTTCAAAGATGGCTTGCCACCTACGATTACATTCTGAAAGTCCCGATTGAGTTTAAAGTGCAGGATGACGGTACGCGGGAGGCTGACCTCAGTTTTCAGGCATCAATCGATCAGAAAATTGATGAGTTCTATCTGAAATTCGGTGTGAATCCTGTCGTTATCACTGGTTCCGTTTCAGACCGCGTTGCACAGGTTTTGCGACTCATCGCCAGCTAGATGATCAGAAACGTGTTTCGCAATGATGTCTTCTAGCTCGGAAACTGTTTTGTATTGTTGAACGGAAACGCCATGAGCCTCGAGCATGCCGCCAACGAAGCGAGAATAGGGCTTGCCCGAAAAGACCACCGGCAGAAGCTGTTTGCCCATGCTCAGAGCTATCGCGATCTCAGCGCCCACACCTAGGGAAGGTTCGTTCAAAAATACCACGAGGGCGTCGGCTTTCTTTATCTCGTCAAGGTCTGTTCTGAAAACCGAATGACTGTCGAGCGAAACGTTCGTTTCAGGGTCTGTATTTGTGTGCGGAACGTATGCCATCGCTCCCGCCGTTTGGATCGCCTTTCCTGCGCGTTCGTACACCGCCCGGGCTTCTTTGAGATTGTCAGAGCCCTGCAATGCACCGGAGACATAGTATTTCATTTTTTTCCCCCGAACATGTCAAGATCAAGCTTGCCGGTTGCAGCGCATGCAAGCAAAAGGCCATTCTCGCTCGCCTTTATGTAGTCTGATCGTTCATCATCAAAAAAAGATGAAGTCCACCACCTAGACTGCCACGGTACCACAGAAGCCTCGAGCTTACGAACTCGTTTCCCAAGGACTAGCTCTATCGGCAGAGGCCCGCGCGCATCCAAATGCTCAAACCCCAGCGGTCGCTGCCCAACCCTAATATGCTTCATGGTACAGCCCCTTGGTAACCAAGGCTCTTCAAGTGTGGGGCTGTATCGAGAATAGACTGACCAGACGCGTAGTTCGTTGCTTTCCTGAGCACTGCGGCGATACTCTCGTAGAAACATCATGCCGCCTTCTGGCAGTAGATCGGTTAGGCTCCACATGAGCACGGAAAGAGAAACGTCATAGAGGTCGGAGAGTTCGTCTACTGTTCGCTGGGACAATTTTCTTTGTCGCAAGGTCTGCCTAAGGCTAGTCCGGGGTACCAGTATCTGCGAAGCGCCGTAGTCACAGAGTCGCTCAACATACTCGTAGGCTTCTTTGCTGCTGTTGGCCAAGTCGACAACGCGGGCCCCAACAGCGCGTATGAGTACGACGTGAGCGAACTCATGAGCAACAGAAAACCGCCACCTCTTAGACACGCCACCGCTTTGAAACTTCTCTCGCGCAATGGCTAGTTTTAGGCCGCCTTCTGCGAAGACGATGGCAGCATCTCTGTCATCCTGGGTTTGATCTTCATAGGACCATTCGACCCCTGCCAGTCGTAAGAGTGGGCTTATTTTGAATGGGGGGCTCGCTTGGCCAGTTTCTTTGAGTGCTGAATTGCACAATCTGCGCATGCCGCTCTTTGCGTCCGAGCTGCCAGACTTGGACGCCAAGACTTGGTTTATTGCTGCGATTGCTGCGGATGGGTCGATTGTTGTCACGTCACCAAGGACTAGCTCTGTTCGGTCGTATCTGAGACGGCTTTCTCGAATTCCGCCGAGGAGATGTCAACGTCGTCGCGTTGGGCCGCTAGCTTTTCAGTGAAGTGCTCTTGCAGGCCAAAAACCACTTTGGTTGGTAGCCGATCTCCTGTTGTTTGCTCGCGTTTCAAGATGTGTTCTTGCAGAGATTTGCTCGTTCGCGTTTGGTGAAAAAGCACAATATTCTCGTTTTCGACACTCAAAAGTGACGCGGCACTAAAAGCTTCTTCATCTGTGCCCTCGTCTGCTTGAGAGCGCCAGTCGACAATATTTGCAAGTTCTGAGTCCATTGCCGAGCGAAGCTCTTCCAGTCCATCGTCTGAACACTTTCGTCTGGCCGGGGTGACAAGAAGCAAGTACGCAAACTGCTGCCAGTAGACAGAAAACTCGTCCTGAATCTGCTTAATCCAATCCGCAATCGTGGCATCAGAAATCGCCTCTGATCTATGCCTCATTTCAGCTTCGAATTGAACGAGCTTACGGATTTCGTCGAGTGGTGATGCAGGCATGTGCTGCATTTGGCTAGAAAGCTTTGCCCCGGCATCGTCAGCGATCTTTTGCGACCATTCTCGCGCACTCTCGTAGACATGCATCGATGCGGCGTAATGTTTGAAAGGACCTAAAACTACACCGCACTCAGAAGCGATCACTTCCCCAAGCATCGAAAACTCAAAGATATTGAATGGGAGCAGCACAGTCGCGTTGTTTGATCGCATTACGACCTGTGTGTGCAACGCCCCGTCTCGGATGTGAAAAAACATCCCGAAAGCACACGGAACATCCTTCGACTCACGTGTTGCGTCCGTGGGCTGATAGATCGAAATTGCTGCTCGCCGAGAGTTGGAGTCTGCTTTCAGCTTATCGATGACGCCTTGAAGTTGGTCGATTCCCGGGAACGCCTGCCTAATGCGTGCACCGTACGAAGAGCCGGGAACGATAATCCCATCGTCAGAGAAGTTCTCAACTTGTTTTTGGTAGAATTTAATATCGGCAAGCCGGTTGTTGCCTGAGATCATCCAAACAAAGCGTGCGACTGCAACTGGAAGGTCGAGTTTGTAAGCATCATTACTGATGATGCGATCAAGAGGGTTCGAAAGAACAATCGAATACCCAAGACCTTCGTTTGTATCCTGCTGAATCCTTGCGCTGCCAGTATTCACCCCCTTCGCAACAGGTGAAGAAAGGATATCCGACATCACCTTACGGAACATGGTATCCGCATCGTTGTGGCTGCCACCCTCAACTACAAAATAGTCTTCCACTTTTTCACTCCAAATATCGCAGTCGCTCGAAATTTCTTGGACCGCTGGGGGCCCAATTCTACAACAGGTAGGCTGTGTAGGCATTCATAACAACTAAATGTATACCAAATGCGGTGTGTGGCCAAGCCTTGCCAGCCTAGATCGGAGCGCTCGTTAAGTAAGTAACTTACCTTCTGCTCAAGGCAATCGCGCACATAAGGGCCCTTATTGCTGACTATCAGCAACCCAGCTTGGTGGCGGTCCGCTTGGAAAGCTCCACTTGAATCCAGTTCGCTCCTCCAGCTTTCTGAGTTGAACGTTAAGTCTTTCGATCATCAGGTTATCCAAGAATTCAACAAGCGACTTCCACTCGTTGGCACCTCCGACGTGGAATCCCATTGTGAAGGTCACACCGATATCAAATCGCCCGTTCTCAAATTCGATTTGCAGGCTCCCTGAAATCGACTCGTGACCGCCGTTGTGAGCGTACCGCTTGTTTCGGAGGCGTATGATGTCGTCATGAATCGCCCTGAGATCACTTGGAATGGATTTGCGCGATACACCGCTGCCCATACCTCCCTCGATTAGCCGAACGTAAGTCGTGACAAACGCCATCGTCAGCATGTCATTCTCAAGTGCCCAATCCTTCGTCGGTTCGAATTTCGTCGGTGAAAGACGATGGTGAATGTAGCGTAAGCTTGCCATCGTTGGAAATGCATGAACGAGGCGATTCAGGTTTTTGAGGTTTGCATCAGCATCTTCAAGGACGGCTTTGCCATCGTCGACTATCTTCTGAAAATGCTGCTGCCATTCAGGTGGTAGGTACTTAATCGCCTCCTCGGGGAAGACGATGTACTCCTTGTCGCTAGGCTCCTCTGTCATACCTTCTTTTGTTCCTGGGTCTGTTGCCGAGCATTCTAGCCTGACGGGTCTTTCGGATTGTTTGGTTCATCAACAATATGTGCGTCGATGTGAATAAACCACAACACCGAGTATCAATTCTTGTTTTGTTCGCGTGATGGAGTCATTGTTGGTGAATGTCACACAAGTCATCTGTCGCGATTCTCTCGTCTCTCTTTCGCCCCGAGAATGATGCTCGGCCTACGCTGCTGCTCGGTGCTGGCGCTTCTTTCACATCGGGCATTCCTTTGGCTGGCGAAAGTGTTCGCAGGCTGGCAAAGCAAGTCTTTGCAGAGCGGGAGCTCGGTGGTCGGGTTCCAGTCGATCAGATCAAGCCATCCGAATGGATGAATTGGCTCAGGAACCACGAATGGTTCCTACCAGGTGATGACAGTCTCGCTGAGAATTTTCCTCTGATCATTGAGCATCTACTTCAGCCCGAAGCTTACCGGCGCAAACTGCTCCTAGAGCTTACGAGCAACAAGGGAGACATTGGGACCGGCTATCACGCACTTGCTGACCTAGTGCTCCGTGGTTTGGCGGGCACTGTGATGACCACAAATTTCGATCTGTGCCTGCCTAAGGCTCTCGCAGAAAAGCAACCGCACATCCGCCACGTTGCAGAAGTGAACCGAAGCGAGAATGACTTTAATGAGTTTAGCCTTTTCGCCAAAGCACAGATCGTGTGGCTTCACGGTAAGGCAGAACAATACACGGACCGGAATCTGATCGAAGAAACCAAGACACTCGACGCGGTTCTCTTGGAGCGTCTTCGCCCGTTGCTGGACGCGACACCCCTTGTCGTCATGGGCTACCGCGGTGCGGAGGACTCGATCATGAAATCGTTGCTCGGCGATGAAAATCAGAAATTCAGGCAAGGTGTCTACTGGTGCACAAGAGGAAGCGAGGCCCTTCATCCCAACGTCGAAGCATTGAAAAAAAGGCTGGGCCGAAATTTTAGGCGGCTGGACATTTCGGGCTTCGACGAAGCTGTAGGAGACCTCAACCTCGAATTGGCGGGTATTCAACGCTTTGCCCAACCAATCACATCGCAAGAAAATCAAGAGTATGATGACCTCATTTGCGAAGGAGCCGTGTGGGCAGACGTTGATGCTGACCTAGCACTGAGTACCTTAAGGCGATATTGCGAGAAGCTCGAGCGCGGATCTTTGTCGGCGGCGGAGCTCAAACCTCTGATGCGCGAGATAGGGCTGTTACGCAAAGACCCCGAGGGGAACGAACTCCCAAGTAATGGTTGTGTGCTGCTGTTCGGTAGGCAGCCTGAGCGGTTCTTCCCGCATTCGGTATTGACCGCTACGGTTTCAAACAAGAAGCGAACGGTCTTTCAAGGCAACCTCATCAAACAGTACAACGATGCGTTGAACTGGTTGGAAACCAAGGATGTAAACCCCGAGATCAAGGTCAAAGGCAAACAAAAGCACGTATCTCGTCTTGCATATCCTGAACGCGCACTGATTGAGCTGCTCGTAAACATGATAGTTCACCGCGATTATGAAGCTCACCAGCCATCTACAATCAATGTCGAAGACAATTACAGCATCACATTTACGAACCCTGCGATCATGTCGCCCAGGTCCAAAGTCCGTCTCGCAACAGATGAGAATGGCGCGTTTGATCCGGTCCCTGAGTTCAGCGACCTGCGCAACCGGTCCCTGTGCGATGTTTTTTTTGGAATCAGTGCGATGGAGCGGGCGGGAACAGGCCTGAGCGATGCACTCAGTCTTTGTACCGATGCAGGCGGATCGTCACTTTTTGCGTTTCCGCCAGGTGCCGAGCGGTTTGTTGGAAAGCTCTTTCGACCAGGTGCGTCCGCAGGGTCCGCAGCTGTTTCGATCGACAAAAGACCGATTGGAACCTACACCCTCAACACATTGGTGTTCTCGGCACTCCCGCAGTGTATCACGAAGCTGAACATTGACGGAGGCTGGGCAGACCTCAAGTCAAA
Organism: uncultured Roseobacter sp.; assembly: GCF_947499265.1. Taxonomy (GTDB): domain Bacteria; phylum Pseudomonadota; class Alphaproteobacteria; order Rhodobacterales; family Rhodobacteraceae; genus Roseobacter. Next base: position 298,816 of record NZ_CANMNK010000004.1, read on the forward strand.
AGCGGCATTGACGGAAGCTGGACCATTTGTCTTCGAAAGCCGATCAGGCTTGCTTTGGACCTTTCTCGATCCCGTACTTGCCTCCTCGATCTTTGGTGGTGTGCTAAAGGGTGAACATGAAGAAGTTTCCTTAGCCACAGCCGACGAAGATCCGATCATACACAAAAAGATCGCATGGCTCATGCGCAAGCACTTCGAAGGGTATTTGCGTTCCTTTGAGGAAGATGGCCTCATCATCGAAAAGACCAAAAAAGGTTTTCCAGCCAAGCGTGCTTACTTCAAGAGCAAGGGGCAAAAAAACCGCACAATCGTTTACGACAGTCCTTTACGAAAGGGGATCAGGAGGGGTGTGGTCAAGAAGCGCGGCGATGAAGGTCAGCCGTGGTTCGAGTGCGAAGGTTTCGGCTATGAAATCGTCCGGTTTGGTGAGGGTTGGGGCGTAAGGATCAAACCGTTTTACATGTTCACCAAGAAAGACGGTCAATCTCCACTGCCAGGCTACCTCAGAACAAAACGGGCAACACGCAGAATAAGGTTCGATAGGAACACCAACGTCGACAGCGATTTCGTCTTTTGGGGACGCTTCTTATCAAGAGGGCAACAAACCATAAGTATCGGCGATAGCCACGTGCAAGACCTCATACTTGAGGGAAGTTTCTTTATGGCAGATGTGACCGAGGAAGGATTACTGAGCGATGACAGTTCAGCTGAAGATCGACGTCCTGCATGAACCTATGCTCGAGTTTTCCAACGGAGAGCTCGATGTTGATCCCCGACGCGCTTTGCCCTTGTCTGGACCATCGGACAATCGTGGTGAAAAGGTTATTCGCCTTGGCTTTGTTGGACTGGCTGACGACGTTCGCGCGGCGACCGAGTGGTTCTCAAGACTCGAGCAGTTCATGCCGGCGCAAGAAAAAAACTCGCAACGCTATAGAGACTGGCCGGGGCTAAAGAGTGCACTCAATGCTCGGTTTGAAATCGATGAACGCCAAAAGCGTATTATCGATTCATCAAAGTACCAACTGCTTGTAAGTGAAGCCCATCGCGGCCAGAAGTTTGGCGAACTCGTCGAGCTGTTTGAAGATGCGATAGCCAGCCTTTACGGCGATGAGGCTCCGGATTGCATTGTCCTTTGCATAAAGCCGGAACTCGGCGACCTGCGCGCGGCCAATCCAGGTCTTAGCCCCGAAGAACGACATGCGCTCGAGATGGTGAGAGCAGAAGAAGAAAGCGACCAGCTCGCGCTCTTCCAACCGACGCCAGAAGAACTGGAGGCCGCAAGCGCGCTCCAGACTATGGCCGACGACCTTCTTTTCAGGACTTTCTATCGCGCGCTCAAAGCTCGGATAATGTCAGATAATCAGGCGGTACCCGTCCAAATCATTAGACGGGAGACCATCGATCGTCCCGATGAAAAGGGGCACAGCCATGCGACCCGAGCGTGGAATGCTGCAGTTTCGATATACTACAAAGCTAAGGGTATACCTTGGAGGCCAGCAGACCTGCCAAAGAACGTCTGCTTTGTAGGTGTTTCTTTTCATCACATGAAGAAGCGCGGCGGTCATCTCGTTTATGCCAGCGTGGCTCAGGCGTATTCAACTGATATCGAACCATTTGCGATCAAGGGCGCAAACATTGATCACAACCAGAAACGAGACAGGCAACCTTATCTCGACGAAGATCAGGCCAGCGGTTTGATGGAGCAGATACTTAACGAGTACGAAAAACGAGCGGGCGTGAGCCCAGACCGAGTTGTTGTTCACAAAACGACGCACTACCAACCAGAAGAGGAGACAGGGTTCCGCAAGGTAGCAGACGGACGCATTGCCAACTGCGATTTGGTTTGGCTTCGCAACACGTCCTTTCGAGTGGTCCGAAAGGGCACGGAGGAGCCTTGGAGAGGGACGCTGTGTTCACTCGACCAGCACGACTACCTGTTCACAAGCGGCTATGTGCCTTGGTGGAATGAGTTTCCGGGCATGCATATCCCCGCACCACTCGAGATAGGCAGCATGGGAGAAACCGATATTCGCGCGCGGGCACAAGAAATCTTGGCGCTCACAAAGATGAATTGGAACTCAAGTGACGGGATAACAAGGCTTCCAATTACTTTGCTCTTCGCAAAACGAGTTGGCGAGCTCATGTGCGAGTTATCGGACAACGCAACGCCCAATCCTTCTTACCGGTTTTACATTTGAGCACGCGTCCGTGCAGAATTGCGAAACGGGCAGCATATGGATCGCGAAATAAGGATTGCGAGCCTCGACTGAACATCCACAGAGAAAGGCAGCTATGCGGGTTGCGACTGCAGAAATTTCATCGGTTGGCTAACTCCGGCTATGGGCCGATGGCCCCCGGGGGGTCATAGACTGATGGTGCTGCCACCCAGCAGTCCGTTCTGAGCCACTCAGATACCGTGGTGCGAAAAATCGCTGAGAGCGCACTTTTGCAAACCCTTCACCTGCGGTTTCAAGATTTGCGGCAGTCTCTACCAAGCGGGAAAATTTCTGCAGGCCAGCTTCCACCTCTCCGTGAAGACGATCAAACGCAGCGCCGGGCGCTCTGCCACGGCAGCCGCGCCTTGCCGTGTCGGGGAGCGCATCGAGCGTCAGCGTGAAGGCCGGGTCCATGATTACACCCGTAAGCAAGGCATCGAGGAGACCTTCATTCTGACCCCGAAGGACGCCCCGGACTGGGCTAAGGACCGGTCCCGCCTCTGGAACGAGGTAGAGGCTTTCGAGACTCGCCGCAACTCTGTCACCGCCTGCGAATGGGAGCTGGCCTTGCCGTCAGAGATCAGCGCGGAGGACCGCTCGCAAATCACCCGAGACTTCGCTCAGGAGCTGGTCAGCCGCTACGGCGTCGCCGTCGATGTGGCGATCGATGCGCCGCACCGAGAAGGCGATCAGCGGAACCACCATGCCCATGTTCTGACTTCCACCCGCAAGCTGGAGGCGCAAGGCTTCACCGCCAAGACCCGCGTGCTCGATTCCGCGAAGACCGGCGGCGTTGAGATCGAGCAGATGCGCGGCCTCTGGGCCGAGTTGCAGAACCGTGCCCTGGAGCGGGCAGTGGAGCTGGACCGTGTCGATCACCGGTTGCTTGAAGCGCAGCGCGAGGCAGCGGTTGAGCGCGGTGACGATCTGGCCGCCGAGGAACTGGACCGTGATCCTGGTCTCAGACACTGACAGACTGACTGCTATGCATGATAACGTGGGAAGCGAGGACGAACGAGGGAGCGGTGAACTACTTGTCCGGTTCGAACAGGCGCTGGTGCTTCGCAAAACGCTACCGCTGCTTGTTCTGACGATTGCGTTTTTGCCGAGAATTTCATGAAGACAGTTGAACGAATTTCTGGTAGCTTCTAACACCATTAGAGTGAGGGCTAGTTTTCGCAACGGAGCAAAAACAAAGTCAAAAATCGAAAGGAATTAACGATGGGGACGATAAAGTCGGCGTCCACGACCGGATCGCTTAGAAAAATCGATGCTGTGGTCAGGCTATCAGCTAAAGATCGAGAACTTGGCGCTCAAGTTATGTCAAACCCGACAGCTGCGTTACAGGCACATGGTATTGGACTTACTCAAGATGAAACGGTTGCATACCTCGATATCATGGGCAAAACGGTCGAATCTACTTTCCTGCATGACGCTACTGCTGAACATGGCGACTGGATCGCAGAGATGAGGGACTTAGCGAAAGCGTGAGTTTCGGCCCACTGCACTATGTTGCGGCCGATTTCCTCATAGATCAAACCGGAAGCCTCCGGTTGATAGAGCTAAACTCTTTGCCAGGCGACCTTACTGTTCTGGCAAGGGAAGCGGTGCGCTCATCGGAAGCAAAGAGCGAAAATCCGCTGTCCATATATGCCCGCGCATTGTCGGAACTGTGCAAGAAAAACAAAAGAAACATCATAATACTATCGGAGCGTTTTGAGTTTGATCTTATCCAAGATGTGAGACCTACCCAGATCGTCTTACGTAAAGGCGATGACCATCCGGTCACCGAAAGCGCCAAATCTGTAATCCGTCTTCTAAATGCGTTGAGAACTGAACTAAGGGTTCTCGGACACAATATCGCGTTTGCTGATGCGAGGTTTCTAGACTCGCTATCTAAAGAAGGTACTCGGAATTTTAATGTCGTGGACGCCCGGTCGTCCGACTTATCGCATTGGTTGATCCCTGATAGCGTTAGGCAAACCCACAGTTTTTGTCGCGATAAACTACTTCTTGCACAACTCTTCCCCGCCGACTGTCATAGATGGATGATTGCTACGTGTGATGCGAGTGCCGACTATGAAGAGGTATCAGAGTTTTGTTCCCGGTTTGAGTATCTAATCGTTAAGCCGCGTTTTGGTTATGGCTCACTAGGTGTCGAGCGATACAGGGCAGAGGACCTCTGTTCGTTGCTGCAATCCGGAGGTCTTCATGCGATGACTGGCAGCAAAGAGCGACTAAAATCCTATGTGATACAGGAGTGGGTTAGACCCTCTGAGCTTCCTGGTAGAGAAAGTAGACTATTTGACCTACGGCTACATTTGGTATCCGGAAAGATTGTTGTTGGCTATGTTCGAACTGCATGCGGCAAGAATACGGAGGCCCTCAGCTCTTCCCCACTTTCTTGGCTGACCACCTTAGGAGATATGGAGTATATTTACTCAAACCCCGAATTAGAGAGTTTCGTTAATAGGATTTGCCCAAACTTTGAAGGAGAAGCAGAGGGCATACTGGTTGAAGTCCGGTCAAGACTAGCACAGAGGAGACAGAAGGTTGAACCTGGCACGGCAAGTGAGCGGTTTGCGGGTCTAACGAAACGCAAGACCCCACTTTCATACGCTTAACCTTCACAGCTCTACTTCTCGCGTCGATACATTGTCTTGAACTGATAAAGAAGCCCACTCACGGCGCACTCCCGTCTTGGACTCTCATCGTGAACTCTCCATTCATCAAGTAATAGCTGCGGAAAATATGTATCGCCCGGGCCCTCAAAGAGTATTTCCGTCATGTATATTTTGGTGCACTGAGGTAGGAACTGCTCGTAGACGTTAGCTCCACCGGCGACGATCGCTTCTGCTGAGACTAGGTATTGGCAAGCCCTTTCGGCTTCGTTGAGCGCCATTTCCTGGCTGTGTGCATGGAATGCCCCATCGATTGATTTGTCAGCCTCAGCGAGAACTATCGTTCTTCGTCTAGGAAGCGGCTTCGGCATATGTCGCCATGTGTCAAAGCCAATAATTACGGGCTTTCCGACAGAGATCCGATAAAATCTTCGCAGGTCGTCTGGTATCGACCAAGGTACACCGCCATTGTGACCAATGACCCCTTTGCGCGAGATTGCGACGCTTAGTGCAAGTTCGTGCGGCAAGTATGTTCCTTCCGGGTGGATGCTATAGAGCCAGAACAGACGACCGTCATAGCGTAGACATACGCAAACGTACTTAAAAGTTACTACCAGGGCAAAGCCAGAAAGGGTGATAAGAAAGTGCCTAGATATAGCCCGCATGCTGTCAGAGCGATCAATGTTGGTACAACTGATCTAGAGGAGTATTTTTGGCCCTTCATCGAAGCTCGGCTGAGTGAATTTTTGCCGGAGAGCACAGTGTTGGACATAGGATGCGGTAATGGGAAACTACTGGCGTTCTTCGCGCGAAAAGGGAGTAAGGTAGTAGGAATAGATAGAAGTAAAGTGCAAGTAGAGGAAGCTCAAAAACGACTTGGTGACTTGGGCGACACTGTAGAAGTGCTTTGCGCCGATGTGAGAAATCTAGAGTTTAAAGAGAAATATGACCTTGTCACGCTTGTAAATGTCATACTGGACACATCGGAGCTAGCGCTCGTTGTAGACCTATTAGATAGTGCTTATTCCGCTCTACGGCGGGGTGGAAAGATCATCATTTGGGATGTTCACCCGCACAACGTACAGAGACCAAATCATATTGAGGATGTCGTTTTCGCGGAAGACGGCTCCTATTACATTGATGGATCAAAGAAGCGCTCAAAAACACTTCTTTGTGATGGTTCGCAGTATACGTTTCACCCGAATTTTCACTACCAACTGGGGACGATCATCAATGGCGTAACGGACAGCGGATTCAAATCACTCAGGTTTTTTGAACTAGGACACCTCACACCGTTTCCTACACACTTCGCAATAGAAGCCGTTCGAGACTAAGGGATGTTTATCGTTCTTGTGATGACTTACGAAGCTGCGCGACCGTCGCCATCCAAGCGACGTGCTTCTAGGACATTGTTCCACGAAGAGAGTAGTAGTGGGCGATCGATCGACTTTTGGGCACCTAAGATAATTGCAATAATCTCTACAGCTTCAGGCGTGTCAACGGGCACACCATACTTCATAAGCGCATTGGTCGGGTCGCGCACAATCTCAGAGTACAGTTCACGATCTCGCCGAGCCATCTTGAGAAGAGTAGTGATCTTTCGCACATGTGGCGTGTCGTTACGAAGAAGATCAACAGATTCAGCAGCTGGAGCATCACTGCACCACTGACCAATCGGCAATTGAGCCAGAGTATCCATCACGAGACCAGCATTGAACCGTTGTTCCGTCGCAAGCGTAATCACGTCTCCCGTCAGATGGATGAAGCCCTCGCGAGCAAGCTGGTGAAGAGTCGTGTAAAGTTCCCTGGACGGATGGACTCCGAATTTTGCGGCTGTGACGGCCAAATCAACGCCAAGTCGCCACAGCCCGAGAATTACACTTCGCCGAAAGGCTTCAAACGGTGTCAGCTCCAATGCATGGGCTGGGAGTTTCACAGAATTCGCAGCGTATCCAGGTATTGATGGTTCGTTTTCCCAGAGATGTACACCACATTTGCCGAAAGCACCGGGACCAATGGGCATTACATCCGACTGACCGAAGGTAGCATCTATATATCTCGATTGGTGCCCGCATCTAGCGTACTCGGTTAGCGTGTATTGGTCGAAGCCGTTGGTTTGTAGTGCTTGCTGCGCATAGTCATGCATCGCCTTGAGTTCATCCAGGGGAGGCATTGTAGAGATAGCTGGATCGGTCGAGGCAGCGCGATCTAGCTTGCCGTGTCGGTAAACATAAAGCTTATAGATCGAGACATGATGAATGGGTAGCTTTACCAAGAGGTCAATTGTGCTGACCCAACTGGCCCAAGACTGCCCTGGAAGCCCATAAATCAGGTCGACATGGATATCTTGGAATCCAATTTCCGAGCACATGTCCACTAGGTCCAGTGCATCAGCTGCCGTGTGTTTGCGACCGCTGCGCTGAAGCACTGTGTCATCAAAGGACTGTGCACAGACCGATATTCTAGAGACACCTAGCTTCTGCACAGAGAGAAGTTTCTGTCGCTTTATTGTTCCAGGTTCGCATTCAAGAGTGACTTCAGCAGTTCTTGTGTCACCGATATCAGCGTCAATCTGGTGAAGTATCTTCGCTATAGCTTTCTCGGGAATTATCGATGCAGTTCCGCCGCCGAAGAAAACACTTTCTAGGTTCGCAGCGGAAAAATCATCAACGTTGGCGAGAAAGTTGATCTGCTGTGCTAGGTTTACTGGAAACGTTTTCGACACGCGGCCATTCACGAGTCTTGTTTCATACCCACAGAAGTCGCACAGGTATCTACAGAACGGATAGTGAAGATATACTGAGGTATTGCCCCATTTTAGTGAATTATGGCGCTTCTCGCGCCACATAAAACGAGGCGGCCAGTGATACAGAGGATGAATAAATTCCATAGAGTCGTTCATACTCGAAAACCAAAGCTCCGGGATGAGTAGATCATGTTTAGCAGGCCGCACGAGGTTTGAACCTGATCACAAACAAGCAGAGATCGTTTAGTACACGCAGGTTGTCGCTCTGCGCGAGCTATCCAGTGGTACGAGGGCTTGGGGCCGAAACCGCATAATGCATCGCCATAAGAACATACGTTTTTATGCTTCTGTGAGCGACCCGGCGTGTTAACCGACCTTGGCCTCAAGTGCTGCAACTCTTCTTTGTAGGTCAAGAACAACTGTCTCAACGCCAATACATGGATTGAATTGAAGTGCGTCCACGTTATCTGCAGCAGCTTTCGCCATCTGTTCATTTTTCTCTGCACTAGCTGAAGTCGCTTTGTCGCTCATTTTCTTTCTCCTAACAAATCTCGTGCTAATGCACGGGTCAAAATCTGAAACGGGTAATTTGCTCCGTGCCGCATGATATGATCGACATAGTACATCAAAAGTCCATAGTTGGAACCATCTAGGCCCAACCGGCTCGAAGCTGCGATAGCGGCCAAAATTCAGAACATTTGTGAACGCCTAGGTCTTTCTTGGGACAAGGGGAGCTTTCTATTCTTAAGGTGTCTCGCGATGAGTTGTTTTTGGCTCTTTCCGGTTGGGATGAACCGGGCAGGCTCAGGCGAGCGATCTCGCTGCTTCAATTCAGGGAATATATCGAAAATTTCTTGCCGCGCCGCTGGGCTGATTGACTTCAAAGCTTCCTGGCCGGTGAACAAGCTTTCTGTTGGTGCCCCCTCGGTATAGAAAATCTCATGTTGTGATAGCCGCCGTGAAATCGCGGGCGTCCTGGGTCAGGTTCAGCTGCGCGTAATACGTATCGCGGCGCTCCTGAAAATCCTTGGGCAAATCGTCGTCTGGGTTACGGTAAAGGTCGGCACCATCAATCCAGATTTCCTTCGCTCGGATGCGCTCGCGCAACTGCGTCAGTACGCAAAGCTCATACGAGATGACGTTCAGCCGTCCTCTTTCGTCGATCACCGTCTCCCGCCATTTAGCTGGAATTGAACCGGTGGGTACGGTGGATGCCGGTACGAACTCCAACTCCATTGATAGATCTCAGCTTGTGTATGGTGGACCTCCACAGCCACAGCCACAGCCACAGCTTGGCTACGCACCATCACTTAAGCAGCAGTCCCATTATTAATCAGGGGTCAACCATCGCGGTCCTTGTTCCGCGAACCCCTTTCTCTTTGGGGCCGTTGAGAACCATTGAACTTACCCTTTGATCGCAGACATCAGTTATTATCTTTGGATACAGGCTCATCGCGAATATCTCCCAAGAAACGCTCAAGTGGTGCCATTTGGGCCTCGGTCAGTCCCATCGTCCGGAAGGCCGCCAGACTCTCCGCCTCAGGTTGTCTAGAAGGGCATACCGCTGGTTTTGAGGCGACGGTATCGAAAGGCGGCCGACTGTCAATCCAAGCAAAACAAAGCTGCTCCAACCCCAGTTGTGTCTGTAAGGAGTAATCCAAAGCAACGGGGACAACCAAATCACTTTGAAAGGGAGGTCGTGGCACGACATCAGGATCGAAAAGGCTACCGCCGCGTATGTTTTGGAAGTAGACGCGTCTGATTTCTGAATCGGTCAACGTTAAGCGAGAGGGCAGGATATTCGCGAATGTGTCAGACCGGGGAAATTGCGCTGTACCATGGCAGGAAACGCAACTGGAGATTGGATTATCGACAGGACCATTCGCACGTCCATTCCAGCCCATGTGCGGCCTCGCGTCCCAACCAAAGAAGACCCCGTCGAAGTCCTCATTTATGATGTTCTCAAAGAGAGGCTCTTCAGGCTCGACCTCTGGATCGTTTCCCCATCCAATGCTGATAGGAACAAGCCTTTCCCAAGGTGCCAGATGGCTCAGCCTCTTGTCGTAAACAAATGTTCCGAACACCCACCCGGTATCGGTAGCCCTCCTGTCTTTAATGGCAACATCAATCTGTAAGAGTGTCACGGTTCTCTCTTCACGGGGGCAGGGGTCTTCGCGTCGGCATGGTGGGCCTTGCGTGTGAATATGCGCTGTCCAAGTCGGCGCACCTTCCAGTGCGTCGATTTCGGCTTCACTTGCCGCTGTAAACAAGACCTTAAAGGACACGGAGCCTTCAGGAAAATCGACGTCAGCAAGGGCATCGACGGATGGGTTACAGAAGTCAGTCCAGATAGCTCCCAAGGTGCCCGCAGCGGCTTCATTGTAAAAGCCAACCCCCCAGTTCTGGAAGAATGCATCAACCCCGTTTTGCAACTCGTTGGGTCGGCTGCTTCGTTCCCTCGTGAGGCCATGAACATACTCCCGACCAGAATGACCCGCGTGAAGCCAGGGCGTATGAAACCAGCTACGTATCGAATTGTCCTGTACCACGAAGTCATTTTCAAGGTTGCCCTCAAATGCGTAGGCAAGAACTTCGTTCAGGTAGCCCATCCAATCGGATCGGAAATCTGTCTCAGTTGAAAAGCTGTCAAGTTCCGAACCTGCAGCGGGGTAATCGAGCGACAATTCGAAAGTTGTGGTGTTAGGGTCAGATGGTGGTAACTGGAAGTGCGGAATGCTGCATTCTGCGGCAGCCGAACTAGCTGATATGAAAAAGCTGGCGGCTAAGATTCTCAAGTCAGTCATTATTTCTCCTACTAGAATAAAGCTAATACGTTGTTCGCTGCGCGGCGACCTGCACCCTATCGCTTTCACCAACTTAGAACTGAACCGGAGGTCCTTTGTCCACATCTGAAGCCATCTTCATTCTCCATCCTACTCGTGAGTTGGAGCCTCAGGCAAACCCAAGGCAGTTCAAACCCAGCAAACGAACATCTGCTGCTTGGTCATTCATCAGGCTGAAAACTCCGGTTAAAGAGTTGCTTCAACCTTGCAATCAGCGTGCTGCTATCTTCGTCCGCTTCTACTGTGCCGCCCTTCGTTGAACGCCACTTCCAAGGTGCAATTGGGCTCTTGTCTGCCCAAAGCCCCTTTTGGGCTTCACGAGCATCCGAGACTAACTGAGCGATGTCGAGATCGTCACCTTGGTATTTCTTGTTCCACCATGCTAAACCTGCGCGCGCCAGTTCTCGGCTGACCGATTGACCATTAATAAATATCTCTCCGACAGACCGGCCATAGGTTTGCTCGCCTTTTAGACGCACAAACACCGTTTTATCCTCAATCATACGCTTGGTGAATTCTTTCGCCTCACTACTGTAGGGTTGAGCATCCCACCCGAGGTCGATGTTTCTTGTCTCTGGTGTGTCGATACCGTAAAATCTGATGTCGAGCCGTTCTCCATTTTCATCGACAACTACAGCCGTATCACCATCATCCACATGAACAACTATGCCATTCATTGATGTAATACGTCGAAACGAAAAATATTCGGCTTGGGTCATTTCTCTCTCCGTGTCGGGACCAAGCGGCCAACTTAGTTAACATCGCCGAGTTGCTGATCTCAGATGTCAATAACAACTTTGGCAGGGTGCAGGTGCGCAGGTTAGGATTCAGATTACAAAATAACAGATGCCTGGAGTATCTTTACGATAGGGCGAGCTTAGCTTGCAAAGGGATGGGTAGTCAAAAACGGTTGTTTTTGTCTGGATGCCCCGCCCCACCCAGGATCAACCGCTTAGCTAAGACACAAACCCCCGGCAAAACCTTTGTGGTTTTGGCAGGGTATCGTCCGCAGCGAAGATGGATAGCTAACACATTCTCAACGTCTGCTTATGGGAAGCTGCGATGCAGCAGTGTATGTCTAGGCCAACGTCCGCTTTGGGCCGCCTTTGCCAGGGACAGCAATTCTTTAAGTCACGGCTTTGGCGCATTGGTAAAAAGAGTTTTGAACATTTCTTCTGACCGACGTAAGCCGTCGTTTGTAAGCACCACAGACTTTCCTTTGCCGACCGGATCCAGAATGAGTCCCTTTTCGTGCAGCCGACCGAGCACGTCCCAGTCATGGCCCTTCCAAGCACGTCCCCGGTCGTGGAGCGTTAGCCAGAGCAGCGCCAGAACCGCGTCGTCAACACTGTCCTCATTGATCTCCATATTCATAGGGAACGGCAACTACTTGGGCTTCGTCAAGTTTCAATGCAGCACAAGACCTGAGAGATCAGGGAGTGCATTAGGCTGGCTGCGCCGACAAATCAAGGACACCTGATGCTCTATGACCTTACCAAAGCAGCCCATCTGATATCGCTCTTTGTCTGGATCGGCGGCATGGTCGCAGTCGCCCTGGCGCTACGATACCCCGCGCTCATCCACATGAAGCCGCTCAAGGCCTATGACCGCGCAGTCACGACGCCCGCTATGATCCTGGCCCTTCTCTTCGGCATCCTTCTGGGCGTGCAGGGCGGCTGGTTTAGCTCCGCTTGGTTAGCGATCAAGATCCTGCTGGTCCTCGCGCTCTCCGGCCTGCACGGCGCGCTCGTCGGAAAATTGCGCCGAGCCATCTGGGATAGCTCAGATCAGGTCGTGGCGGGCGGACGCGTGTTCTTGCCAGCCGGACTCGGTCTTCTGGTGCTCATTGTGCTCTTGGTGACGCTAAAGCCCTAGTCTAAGCGCCACACCGCCAATGTCAGGAATGAGAGTCCTTAGTGGTCATTGAAAGTCTGATAATGAACTATCAACTCCAAAGCGGTCAATCGAGTTGTCGCGCCTCTGGAATGCGGGCACTGTGTTTCAATGAAACAGGTTATTGTCGTGAACGACGCGCTGAGATTGCCTAAAGGTAAGCTCTCGGCACAGGTTGCCCATGCTTCAGTATCGGCTTTTCTTGCAGCAGCAGAAAGTATGCGGGAAGAGTGGCTTGAACGCGGAATGCCAAAAGTTGTGCTTAAATGCGCTTCGGAACTGGAGTTGGAGGAATTGCATTCCGAAGCGCAAACCAAGTCATTGCCTGCCTGCCTCATTCGAGATGCTGGTAAGACGCTTCTTGCAAAAGGAACAATCACTTGCTTGGGTATTGGCCCGGCGATGGATGCTGAAATTGACACACTAACTGGTGACATGGCCCTTCTTTGATCCTGTAAGGCCTTCGCCAGAACTACAGGTTGTCCGGCACCTGCATGTGTCCGCTCTTGAGTTTACTTTCATCACGGCCCTGAACCGTGGCAAGCGACATGATCAGTCCTTTTTTGCCACGACGAAGTAGCTAGATGCTCCCCTGTAGATCTCTTCGGTGCGAACCGTACGTAGTCCCTCAACCGCCACCAAATTATCCAAATCAGCTGTTCTTAGTCGCCTGATCGGAACGGGGATTGCCCCGGTCACTAGCAGCAATCGCACAAGCAAGATTTGGAGGCTAACAAAGAAGGCCATCTTGCCTCCCAGGCACGGCGTAGCGGACAAAAAAGTCCCGCCCGGCTTTAGCAGCTCAAGCGTTCTTTGAACGACCTTCTGCGGATCAGGTACTGTGTGCAGCATGTTGAAGGCCAGAATGACATCGAAGGATCCCTCCTCGAACTGATCGTCAAAGATGTCGCCTTGGGCAAAGTCAACGTTTGCGATATTCGCTTTGGCCGCTTTGCCTGTTGCGATTTCAATCATTCTCGCGGATATATCAATCCCCTGAATTTCCTTCACGTGACCTGCAATTTCGCAGGCGGTCGTGCCGGTGCCACACCCATAGTCTAGAACGACATCGCTATCCTTAAGGTGTTCCTTGGCAAGGTCTCGGCTCCGGCTGTGGATGTACTCAAATCGCTCTTCAGTCTTATCGTAGCTATCGGCCGATTGGTCCCAGAACTTTTCAGGCTTGCTCATCTTATGGTCTCTCTAAAGTGCGAAGTCCGGCATTTGTTCTTTTCAACGTAGTCAGCCTAGAACACCGCATGCTGCAACGCCGAAGAATGCGTTCCGCTGCTACGACTTTGGCCCCAACTGCTCTCCAGCCAGCAGCCAACAGTCATCAATGCGAACCAATACCGCAGTGCCACGCCCCGAACCTGAAGCTTCCCGTCCTTCAATTTCGCCAATCCAATGAAACTCGAAACTGTAAGCGGCGGCGTCCGCCGTCTCCGCCAGCCAGTGAACGTTCTCGATCCGGTACTTTTCACTCTTTATCGTATTGAAGTTGTGTTGGTATGCCGCCCTGATCGCCTCTTTCCCCGCATGCAAAGAGCCATTCGAAAAGATCACTATCGCGTCGTCGCTGATGAGCGGCGCAACGGAGCTCCAATCCTGAGTGCCGAGAGCGTGTTCGTATTCTTTCACGAAAGATTTGGCGGACACTGTCGCTTCCAATGCTAGTTTTTCTAAGTCGCTTTCGATTGCCGCTTTCTTCCGCTTCAAATTGCTCGGGTTACCGCGGGGCATTCGCCAGTTGATCACTTGGTAGGTCCCAAGGTTGCGCCGCATCGCCAAAAACTACGAAGGCTGGCGTAAAGTTGGATGGTTCGTCCATTGTGGCGGCATGTATGTATATGCGCTCGGGAAACCTCTCGGTGCGGCTGGTCATTGGCGAACCGCATTTTGGACAGAAACCTGCGTGGGTGATTGCACCGTTGTCACTTGGGGAAGCAAATTCCCTAGTCGTCCCAGAGCATTTGAATTCAGCCTTCGGGACCGCGAATGCCGACGAATGACCAGTGCCAGTCGCTCTCTGGCACTTCCGACAATGACAATTGAACGAGAACTCGATTTCAGCGCGAACTTCATACCTCACGGCGCCACAGGCACAGCCCCCATGAATAATCTCAGTCATCCCGCTTCCCTTCCAAAAGTCGCCCCAGTTTCGGCATGCCACTCGACCATCCAAATTCGAGAGCTTGCTTTGCCTGGAGTGTGGGAAGTCGTTCATGCACCAACGTCATTCGTGAGCCTCCCGCCTCCGCACAGAAATTGACTCTTACGCGCGTTTCGCGCCCTCCTGTCAGGTCACTCTCTTCTTCGCTTTCCCAAGTGAACGAAAGCAATTTGTCGGCTTCGATTGCTAGGTACCGACCTCGATGATGGGAGACATCTCCGGACTGCGAGATCATCTTGAAGCGCCAGCGGCCGCCGATCCTGAAATCCATTTCGAGGACTTCGGCGCGGTAGCCTTTGGGGCCAAACCATTTCTCTATTTTGCCGGGGTCAGTCCAAGCAGAGAATGCTTGGCGAACACCTACCGCGTACCAGGCTGATACTTTGACCTCGTCGACATCAGATACAGCGTCAGTGCTCATCGGACTTCTCGCGCATTAGGAACTCACCCAACGACTCCAGATTGGCACCCCAGAAGGCTCCATACTTTTCCGCCCAAGTTAGAACCGGTTGGAAGCCTCTTTCGTCCAGTTCGATATGGTGTTGCCGACCATTCAACGTCCTGCGGATCATATCTGCCTGCTCAAGCACCCGGAGGTGTTGGGAAATCGCCCCTGGCGATATGCCATGATTGGCGCCGAGCTGACTCACTGTAGCCGGCCCATCCAGAAGTCTATCCAGCATCTGACGCCTGACAGGGTGCGCGAGTGCTGAGAAAGTCGCATCGGTGCTCACAATGTTTTATTTATCCCTAAACTGTTTAGTAAAAACTAAATTAACTTTAGCAGAAGTCAAGAGGGCGTCTGAGCAGGAACTCAAACCAGACATTGGGACCGACACTTCCAACGGCAGCAAGGTCCGCAGGGCGTGAGTTCCACCCACCACACTATTCGCTATCGCAGCGAATGGCGGCTAAGCGGGCTGCAATCGCAGCATTGCAGTGGTGTGGCCAACGGCAGCTTTGGGCCGCTGGTGTCGCCGACAACAGCCGCGATTGGGTGAATGCTGCGCTGCATCCGATAGTGAATTTAGGCCCAGACCTACTAAATGCTGCACTCCGCGCGGATGACCACTATTGACCTCCAGTGGATGTAACGACCTCATATGCAGAAGACGCGTCATTGAGATGCTTCACTGCGGCTTTTCGTTCCTCTGGAAGATACCCGGCTGCGATCCGCTTAATTTCTTTTGCAACCCCGGAATAGATCGGCCCTAGGGACTCAAATAGGAAGGGTGTTGGATGAACAATGATCCCTCGCCGGTCGTCCGGATCACGTTCGCGCTTCGCCAGGTTGGCCTTCTCCAATCGGTCCAAAAGGGTCGTAACGGACCCGGTGGTTAAGCCCAACTCGGCTGCGATTGTGCTCGGCTTAATCGGCGCTTCTGCGAGCATGTTCAAACACCGCAAATCATTCCGGCTTACCCCCACAGTGCTGGCGGCCTTTGTGTCCAGTCGGTCAATGCTCGCGTACAATCTGCGGCAAGCTGCAACGAGGTCTTGAGGCGTGGTTTCGCTAGTCGCTGCCATTGGCGTCATCCATTTAGCTTGACAATCAAGTTACTTGATATACATCATCGCCCAAGCGAGACTTGAACGCAAGAACAGTGGATATTGGAATGGAAATCGCGCTTTACGTCGTACTTGGATTGATTGCTCTTATTGCCTTTTTGTCGGCACTCGCGCCCACGCGGGTGGAATACACGGAAGAGATAACGGTCGATGCACCGGTTGCAGATGTCTACGACGACATTCGCCTTCAAGAGCATCTGATGCGGTGGTCGGTCTGGCCAAAAGAGACGAAATCGACATGCAGAGTTGAGGGCGCTGATGGCGAAATGGGAGCAAAAACCGCGTTCTTCACCAAAGGTAAACGTGTCGGACATCAGGAGGTTGTCAGTCTGAAAGAGAACGAGGAAGTTGCTCTTACGCTTGTTGGCCCCGGCCCGCCCCATAAACCCAAACTGACATTCGAACTTCGTCCCGAGGGCGAGGGGCTCACCCGCGTTCTTGCCCACTTCATCAATGAACTGCCGCGCCCGTTCAACGCGATCTGGAAATTTGCAGGCCTCACGAAATGGACGCGAGAGATGCACCGGAAAGACCTCGCTGGTCTCAAGGCTTTCTCGGAGCCGCCGCATCGAGATATGAACGGTGATGTTGTGGGACGCCCACCGAAAGGCGATAACCCTTACGAGCACAACAAACGGGCGGCGTGATCCGGGCATGAGTTACTTCACCCATGACTTTGTAGGCGAGATTGCCCTGCATGGCGTTGGGAAATCGCGGGTGATCACCTACAAGGTACTGTTCATGCCACCGCGTTTTGAAGCCGAACTTCCCTTCAAGACATTTCCGCGGCTTCGGGTCGAAGGCGAGATTGCCGATGTCCCGGTGCGTGGCGCATGGATGCCAGTGGGTGACGGGCGGCGCTACTTCATTGTCTCACCGGACATCAAGGCCAACACTGGTCTTGATGTCGGCGATGAGGTCGAGATGCGGTTCCGGATCGATGATCAGGATTACGTGGACGTGCCTGCTGCTTTACAGGCCGCATTGAACGAAGATGAACTAGCCTTGGCGGAGTGGGCTAGGCTCACAGCCGGAAAGAAGCGCATGTTCACCAATCACGTTATGTCTGCAAAGACTACACCTACCGAACAGCGGCGTGTGGACGAGGCAATGGTTGCAATCAAAGACGGGATAACACTGCGCGATTTGCAGAAGCGGAAGCAATAGCTTCAATCCGCCAAAATTGCGTGACGATTGGCACATCAGCGGCGAATGAAGGCTTTTTGCTGCAACGCTATGTCTGGGCCTCTAAGCGTGTACACCCAATAAAAGCTGCCGTGGATCGCCGTTTGACTTGCCCACCAGATAGATGAGGTAGGGTGCGAAGAACAGGATGCCGAGCGGCGGTGCAAAGACCCCAAGCGCGATGCTCCTGCTGCTGAAGCCACCCCGCCAAGCCATCCAAATACCTGACAGAATAAGATAACAGGCGAAGTCGATATTGAACTGACCTTGCCAGCTGAGCGAAAGGATCGGCGTCAGGAAGGGCGTGATTAAGTTGATGCCGCCATTGGCAATTGCCGCCACGGTGAACGTGACGATTAGGACCGTCATAGCAATGAGGGCATGACGAAATTTGGTCACGAAGTTATTCCTTCTCTGTTAGTGGTTACTGGCTCTGCGGGCCGCCACATCGGGCCAACGATCATCAAGAGTACAAGCACGTTCCAAAGCGCGTTCGGCCAATGTCCGGATGTGATCGAGCCGAAGCTGTCCACAAAGAACCACGCGAGAGCGCCATACAGCACCGATCTTCGCACCGCTTCAGGCGCCGCGTCATAAACCAACGAGGAAAGCATCCAGATGGTGACACCCCAGCCGACAAGGAACCCACCGGTCAAGGCCGAGAGGAACCGAATTTCCTCGGAGGCATAGGAGGGGAATCCATCTACTGGCCAGGTCAGGATATCAAGACCAAGGCGTGCAAGCTCATTGGTCGCGGGAATTGTTCCGAGGGTCAGCGCAGGCCCGAAGAAACCGATGACTAACGCAGATACCTTGAGCCATCGTTTATGTTCTGAATGCGACGCCATGACAGGCTCCTCCTGAATAAGACAACAACGTCGTAGCGAAGTCAGGGGCATACCCGCAATTACCTTGGAGGTAAGTGCACAGTAGATATGAATGCGGTATGAGGAGCCATGAACGATTTCTCCACGACACTTAAAGCTTGGCGTGCGGCGCGGCGATACAGCCAGCTGGACCTGGCCATGCAGGCTGAGATTTCCGCTCGGCATTTGTCGTTCTTGGAAACCGGGCGCGCGCGACCGAGCCGCGAAATGGTGGTGCGATTGGGCGAAGCGCTGGAGCTACCGCTGGACGCGCGCAACCAGATGCTGACCCATGCCGGTTTTGCCATTCGGTACGCCACGCGGGACTGGAATGATGAGGCGATGGCACCGATCCGGCGCGCCGTTTCGCGCCAATTGGAGCGAAACATGCCGTACCCGGGTTTGGCTGTTGATCGCCTCTGGACCATCCGTCAGGCGAATCCAGTAGCAATAGCGCTGTTCGCGCCTTTCGGCGTTAGTGTTGGTGGTAGTCTTTTAGACCTGATGATGTCTGAGATACTGCCACAAGTCGTCGAGAATTGGCCTGAGGTAGCTCATCAGGCTGCCCTTCGTCTGCGAACCGAAAGCGCAGCGCACGGCGGCATCCCAGAGTTTAAAGAAGCGATCCGATACTTGACGGTTGCAGCTGCCTCACATGAACTACCCCCCAGTCCAGTCATGCCGACGATCCTGAAAATGGGAGATCAGCGGCTTTCGATGTTTGCAACGATCTCACAGTTTGGGACGCCCCAGGACTTGTTCTTGGACGATCTGAAGATCGAACTTTACTACCCGATGGACGAAGCAACGGCCCAGATATTTGAGCGGTTTGCCGCGAACTAGGTAGTAAGCTCCAATCGCACTCCCGAGGTAGGTTTCGTATCAGGTACCTACGTCTAGGCATCTGCCAAATCGTCAATTCGGTGAGTTTGCTGAAGGAAATCACTTAAGAGCCGACATTGGTGCAGCTGCGGCGAATTCACACTTTTTCGCAGATAGTGAGTTCCTTGTGTCGAGAGTTTTGCTGTTGCAGCGATTGACCGGTATGCGGGCTGCGATTGCAGCATCTTGATCGATCGGTGAACGGCAGCAATGGGCCGTGGACGTTATCTTCGCGCCATTTCTTTCACGAGTTCATCAGCTTCGGGTCGCCCTGATTGGTGCCGGTATCTGAGCGCTACGATGTCCCGTTGAATGTGCATGTCTTCGATTGGCATTGTCTTTAGCGCAACGTCGTTTGGGATGGCGGTCTCAGGCAGGATAACAGCACCGGAACCCTGGCGAGCCAGATCAATGAGCCAATCTACGCGGTTAGATCGGTAAGATGCGTATAGGGAATGTCCGAGATCAGAAAAGGTCGCATGCAAAGTGTCTCGCATCTCGCAGTTTGGTCGATCCAGCATCGTTGTTTTCGCAAGATCACCGAGAGTAACAGCATCCAGCTTGGCCAGGTCGTGGTCCTTTTTCACCACCACGCGGTACTGTTCGTCATAGAGATGATCTATTCGATAGAGATCAGGGCTCGCATCTGTTGAGGCGACGACAACATCCAATTGCCCGTCCCGAAGCTTCGTAAGCAGATCCTCAGTCCGCCCCACAATCAGTTCGATTTCCGCTTGCGGAAGGCGTTCCCTAAACCTCTCCACCGCAGCAGCGATTTTGTTGTTTCCGACCGTATCCCCAATGCCGATACCTATTGGTACGCGTTCCAGTCTCGTATGTCGTACCGCTTCCGCCTTGGCCTCGCGAGTCTCTGCTTGAACCCTTTCAAGTCTTGGTTTCACAAGCTGCCCCAACGGTGTGAGGCGACAGCCTGCGCGGTCACGGATAAATAGAGCGCCGCCAAGTTCGTCCTCCAGCTTCTTGATCGCTGTCGTGAGCGAGGGTTGTGAGACATTGGACGCGCTCGCGGCGTGGGTGAAGTTGCGGTGCTCGCACACTGCAAGGAAATATCGAACTTGATTCATTTCCATGTTGGTTGGCCTACCGTCTCAATGCCCTGAATAAACCATAGTCATTGCCTATCGTAATATAGAATCTCGGAATTGGAGCTGAAGACATCTGCCGTGAGACAAGAGTGCATCGAAACGAACCCAGATGAACTCAAACCAGGAGACGACCAATGAAGACCCGAATCCTCAACGCACTCGGCGCAATCGCACTGATCGCAACGGCATCCACTTCTCACGCACAGGAAAACGTTATGGACAACTACACCGCAAGCTATATCGCTATGCCAGCCGCCGAAGGCCAAACCGAAGCCTTCGCGGAGTTTCTCGCGGGTGCTGCACCCATCGTAAAGGAGACAGAGCCGGGAACCGAGCTTTGGTTCGCACTACAAGACAACGACACACTGGCCATCTTTGACGTTTTCGTCGACGAAGCGGCACGCAACGCACACTTCTCGGGTGCTGTCGCAGGAGCTTTGAACGAAAACGCTGATGCTCTTGTCGCCGGAGGCTGGGACGCGGGCGTTGTCGCCAACATCAACAACTCCAGCGTGCTATCAGCAAAGGCTCCGGTTGATCGCTACACCGCAACAACCGCCACCTACATCGCCATCGAGGCGGCACCGGGCAAAGCGGACGAATTGGCGGCTCTATTGACCGCAGCCGGTCCCATCGTCGCCGAAACAGAAGCGAAAACCCTACTTTGGATGGCCTTACAGATCGATGAAAACAACTTCGCAATCTATGACATCTTCGCTGACAACTCAGGGCGCGAAGCCCACTTCGCCGGGCAGGTTGCAGGTCTCCTGAATGCGCAAGCTTCTGACCTGGTTAAAGGCGGTTGGGATGACGGTGTGGTCGCCAACGTGCGTAACTACGACATCCTCGCAATCAAGTGAGGCCAATAACAAATGCACAGGGAGCCCCGTTCGCGGGGATCTCTTCGTTAAATCTGTGAGAAATCAATGTCTGCTTTCAGGAAGCTGCACTGCGGCGCTAAGCAACCCAATCGATGTCGCCTTTGGGCCGTCCTCATCGACCCGATCCGACCTTGGGCACAGGATGCCGCGGTCGCTCCGATGGCCGCGAAGAGCCCCAAAGTTCCAAATGCTGCACCTTGCATGAGTAACTGCGAAGCAGCGTTTGCTGACATTCGCATATGTGAGAATTGCTCGAAGCTGCCGCGGGCTTCAGCGCCTTGATGAAGCGGCGCGGCCTTTCAAACCTGTCGTTCGCCGCAACGGCACGATTTAGTAGGTGATCAAATGCAAGACCGCGGGCTTATCCGCCACTTTCCTGCGCTGCTATTGTCCATCTGGTTTAGGGCGATAACCAAGCTCGTGATACCTAACTCTCATCGTCAATCCCCATTTCGTGCAGAATGGAGTTTCCGCGCCAATCAAAAGCCATGCCGCGCCTGGCTGACGCGGCACGGTTAACTATCCCGCGCACATCCACGCGATCGCTTTCAAAGAACTTCACCGCCATAGATCTCTGCAAGGTTCTCAGCGCTTCCTTCCATGAACATTGGCATCATTTTCGACATCATCCAGCCCTGCATACTCGTGGTCTCAAAATACCGCCGCATATGCATGATTGAGCCGCCTTCGGCTGGCGTCACGATCACGACCCCCCGATGGCCTTCAAAAGCGTCAGGTGCCCAAAGTGGTTTCGCGACCATTGAAGCCGCCGGGTCAAGGTGAACGATTTCGTCTGTTTCGCCTTCCTTGTAAGAGACCAGAGAACCGACCCCAAAATCCCCAGCTTCCCTGGCTGAGTTGTCAATTACAACATTCTCCGGTGGAGGGGACACCCAATCGGAGTAGTCTTCGAACGCGGCGACGATGACCATGGCTTCGGACGGTGTAATCGGCAGGAACACCTTGACCTCAGCGCCCAGCGGTTTGTCGGTGAAGTCTCGGACGTCCAACTCCCCAAACACGTGAGTTTCGGGCGAAAGGCCAACACCCGGGTCGCTTCTCAGAGTGGGGCTGAAACTGAGAAACCCAAATCCACCAACGATAGCGATCACGACGAGGCCGCCAATTATTTTGAGTATCTTCTTCATTTCGTTCTCCATCGTAGGCGTGGCGACGACCGGCCACGCCTTGTTTCGTTTTGATGTCTTAAGCGGGCACCGCACCAGCAGCAGACGGGGAGCTGTGCTTGACGCCTTTGCTGTCGATCTTTCCGCCGGTCTTGAGGTGATGCTCAAGGCTCTCCAACATCAGCGACACGCGCTTTTTCATCATGGGCTTCATCATGAGATTTCCCATGATCGCGCCGAGGGGCCCCATACCGATTTCTATGTCCATTTCGACGATGACGTCGGTGCTGTTGCCACTTGGGCTCAGACGGATGACGGACTTGCCGCCCTTCATGGGTGTGGGGGTCTCGCTAAGCGACATGTGAATGGCGCGCCCCTCCTCGATCTTCGTGATTGTCTCGACGATGGACGTCTTGTCGACGAACTCGCAGCGGCGCTTGGCGCCCACACCCTCGTTGTTCTGGCTCAGCAGCGGGGACCGCACGACCCATGGCTGAAAGCGCCAGATGCCGCCCCAGTCGTTAAAGGCCGCCCAGATGTCTTCGGCCGACGCATTCACGCGCTTTGTCATTTCTGCATGCATATTTCTGTTCCTTCTAGGTTTGAGGGTGAGGTGCGCGCGATAGGCGCTTACGCGGTACTTTCCGCGGGCTCGCTGCCGGACAGGGCATAGGCCGCCATCGCGGTATCGACCTCGGTTCCGACCAGGTGGTTGGTGTAATTGGAGAAGGTCTTGCATGCGATGGCGAGGACTACCCCGAAAACGTGCTGATTGGTGAAACCGGCAGCCAAGAAGCGGTCGACATCGTCTTTGTCGACCGATCCTCGCAAGAGGGTCATCTTGCGGGTGAACACGGACAAGGCACCAAGCCGGACGTCAGCAGGCATGCCACCCTTGCGCAGGGCGTCCAGCGCGTCCTTCGGAACGCCAGACATCTTGTCAGCGAGCATGGAATGAGCGGCGATACAGTAATGGCAACCGTTCGCATGGCTGATTGTTAGGAACACCGTCTCCTGCTCGGCGGGCGTGAATCCCGCCGCTTCACGGAACACTGCATAACTCGCGGTGTAATGCTCCAGAACAGCCGGCATGTTCGCCATGGCCGCGTACATATTTGGAACAAAGCCAAGCTGGCCCCGCGCGCCAGCGAGGATATCCGCTGCGGCACCTTCCGCGGTATCAGGCGTCTTGAGCTCAACTGAGATGAGTGGTGGCTTGGGCATTGCCGTTGCTCCTTGGGACATCAATGCCGCTGAAGATGGGCTGTCGCGGCCTTTGGCGCTATGCGCAATTTCGCACCAGTCGGTTCCAAAAATGATACGTGCTGGTCTGAAATTGGTCCGTTAGAACGTGCCTGGTGCCCCAAGAGCAGGAGTAGTCTGATGCGGTTCTTCAGGTCGTTTGCATTTGCGATTGCGATGTTGGCAGGGATTTCCGTGCAGGCGGATGAGGGCTGGACGGACCTGGATTTGTCGAGCGCGCGGCTGATCGCGGCGCAAACGGCAGCGCCAGCAGATGGTTCGCTGCAGGTCGGCATCGACATTTGGCTCAACGACGGCTGGAAAACCTATTGGAGAAGCCCAGGCGACGCGGGGTATCCGGTCACGGTGGAGTGGTCGGAGTCGGACAACGCTGAACCGACACAAATGCAATGGCCCGCGCCGCACCGGTTTTCGCTCTTCGACCTCGACACCTTTGGATACGGCGAGCGCGTCGTTTTTCCTGTGAATGTGCATGTCCCGGACCCCTCTCAGCCCGTTCATTTGAGCGCGATGGTCGATTATCTGCTCTGCAAGGAAATTTGCGTGCCGCAGACCGCGTCAGTCTCTCTGACACTCGACCCGGGCACGCCGATCGCCGGACCGGATGCGCAGTTGATCGACCTCTACCAATCTCAGGTTCCGGGCGATGGGTCTCAGTCCGGCTTTTCTTTGGACGATATTACACTCACGAACACCGGCAACGGTATCGCTGTGCGCGTTACGTCCGTGTTCCCGCTGACCGCTCCGGACGTAATCCTAGAGGGGCCGGAAGATATCCTGTTTTCTCGCCCTGCTATTGATCTGCAAGAGGATGGGTTGGGCTTCACCGCGACACTGCAGGCCGAAACCGTCGAGGGCACGCACGCCGACCTAGCGGAGAAAGACCTGACACTCACCATTTTGGATGGCACGCGCGGCCTCGAAGCTCGCCTGGACACCGCGACACTCACTAAGGCAAGGGCAAGCATTTCAGTTTCCGCGTTTCTGGGGTTTGTTGGGATTGCCTTTGTCGGCGGTATGATCCTGAATCTTATGCCGTGCGTCCTTCCCGTGCTGTCAATCAAGTTGCTCTCGGTGGTCTCACACGGCGGTCATAGTCCAGCCCGGGTCCGCCTCTCGTTCCTAGCTTCTGCCATGGGCATCCTGGCGTCCTTTTGGGTCCTCGCGCTTGGCGCCGTCGCCCTGCGTTCGTTCGGCGTTGCGGTGGGATGGGGCATTCAGTTCCAGAACCCCTATTTCCTTGTCTTCATGGCCATCACCGTAACAGTATTCGCTTACAATCTGCTCGGCATGTTTGAAATTCCGCTGCCACACTGGATGTCTGGGACGGCGCAGATTGGCAATTCCGACACGCTAAAGGGCCATTTCCTGACCGGCGTCTTCGCGACGCTGCTCGCCACACCGTGCTCTGCACCTTTCGTCGGTACAGCAATCGGTTTCGCGCTTTCATCGGGCACTTTCGAGATACTCGCCATCTTTACCGCGCTCGGTGTCGGCCTTGCCGCACCCTTCCTGCTTGTCGCTGTTTTCCCCCGGCTTGCAACATCGATGCCCAAGCCTGGTAAGTGGATGCTAACAATGAAGAAGGTGCTTGGGTTTGCCCTTGCCGCAACGACCGTTTGGCTGCTCTTCGTCATTGCTGGCGTTTCCGGGCATACCCTTGCCATTGTCGTAGCGGCTGGCCTTGCCGTCATGGGGGCTGCGCTTTGGGCAGGCCGGTCGGTCGAAGGCCGGGGCGGTGCTATCGGGGCGACACTTGCGATTATTGCGTTGGCACTAATGTTGAGCCCCAGCGTAATCACCTCGTCGCAGGCTGATGCCTCGTCCGTCGTGACAGCCGAGTTCGGAGTATTCACCGAAGCGGAGCGAGACCGTCTCGTCTCGGCGGGCAAGGTCGTCTTTGTCGATGTGACAGCGGATTGGTGCATCACGTGCCAAGTCAATAAACGAGTTGCACTGAGCGACGCCGATGTGCGCGCTGCGCTGGAAGCGGAGCGGGTCGCGCCCCTGCAGGCCGACTGGACGCAGCGCGACGATAGCATTCTGTCGTACCTGACGAGCCACGGCCGCTACGGCATTCCGTTCAATGTAGTCTATGGGCCCGGCGCGCCAGACGGGATCGTGCTGCCTGAGCTTTTGACTCGCGGAGCGGTGCTAGACGCCCTTCGAAAGGCGCAAGGCTAAGCGCCGCGCCCCTCGATAAGATCAAGTTTGTCGGACACAACGTCGTAGAGATACTCGCGAAAACTCCGAAGTCGTACGCTGTCCCGCAGGTCCGGATGCGTCAGAACCCAAAGTGTCGTATGCGGAACTGGCCGCGCGTCAGGCACTCGCTGAAGCCCCGGATCTAGGTCGCCCATCATGCATGGAAGGAAGGCCATACCGAGGCCACGCTTGGCAAAAGCCATCTGGACAAACACGTCGTCGAAACTGCCCATAACCGGCATCGGCTCCAGCCCCGCCGAATGGACCCATTTCGGATATTCAACAACGTCGTCCCATCCCAGCCAGCGTCCATTTCGATTTGATCCCGAAAAGGTATGTGCCTCGATGTAATCGGTCGAAGCATAGGCACAGGACGCTTGTGTCGCCAGGTTACGCCCAACCAGGTAGTCAGGCGGCGAATTACCCTGGGATGTAAAACGCATTGCAATGTCAGCTTCCCGCTTTGAAAGATCAAGAAGGTCCTCGGTTATATCGAGGATCAGGTTAACGAGTGGATTTTGCTCAACGAAGCTGGCTAGGTCGTCGGTCAGAACGCAAACGGCCATTGGTAGCGGAAGAGTAAAGCGAACGTCGCCGGACAGTTCGCGATCTCGTCCCGCGACGGACCGTTCGGCTGAATGCATTGTTTCTTCAATCGTTCGGGCGGACCCAAGTAGGTCTTCGCCTGCCGAAGTGATCAGCAAACCGTCTGGCGTTCGATCAAACAAGCGGGCCTTCAACGCAAATTCAAGCGCATCCATTCTGCGGGACACAGTGGAGTGCGCGACCTTTAGGCTCTCTGATGCACCGCGGATTGACCCCGCACGCGCGACTGCGAGAAAGACCTTCAAATCGTTCCAATCAACAGACACCGTAGAAATCACCTTTGGATTAGCGGCGGAATTTTTGTTCGTGTGTGGATGTCACACTTTAATTCATAGCTACTGTTCCATTTTTCGTCCAGTGCGGCCCTCAAACAGAACATGAGGTGCATTTTCGACTAGTGTAACTTCGTGCGCAGGTACCCAACCAGGAGGATTCCATGCGCCTGATTTCCACTCTCAAGACAACTGCCGCCGTTCTGGCCGTTGCCATAAGCCTCGCGGCTACCGCACCCGTTGCGGTCGCTCAGGATATGCCACCGCGTGTCGTCGGTGCGGTCATGGTCGACGAACTGACCATGGCTCCGATGCAATTCGCAATCGAGGTCGAACTCGCCGCCTCGCCGGCTGACGTTTTTGCCTTCGTCTCGGACAGCAACAACGTTGATGACATAATCGGCACCGTGTCCGATGTTTCCGTGTCCAGCGACGGCAAGTCCCGCGATCTGACCCTGGCAGACGGCACGGTAGTGACCGAAACGATCCTCGTGAACGATGCAGGCAAATTGTCCTTTGCCTACAGCTTGCCCGGCGACAACCCGTTGGGCATGTCCAACCACCTTGCCGTGATGCAGGTACGCCCCGCAGAGGAACGCGACGGTGCAGTCCTGTCCTGGCAGCAGTATTTCGACGGCGAGACCTCCGAGGAGGTGATGGCGCTTTATACCGAAGCTGCAGCAAGCCTCACTGACCGATTTGGCGGCTATTCCAGCGGGATACACAGCGGGATCGCTGACGTTACGTTGACCCACACCCGGATGTTCAATGTGTCGGCACAGGCCGTCTGGGCTGAAGTTGCCGAGAACTACGCTGGTGCCCACGAATGGTCGAGCGTGATCGAGTCCATCGAATTCGAGGACACGGATGGGAAGGTTGGCGACGTGCGCGCCTGTTTCATCCCCGGCCTTGGGGGCGCGACCCGTGAGATCATCACACGCTACGACGAAGACAATTTCACCTATGCTTACACGATCGAAGCAGGCATGCCTCCGTTTGTGACCACCAACGAAGCCGAGTGGAGCGTCAAACCGATTGATGAAGATTCGTCTGAAGTCACGGTGTCCATCGTCTTCGAAACCGCACCGGGCGTACCGCCGCAGGCTGTCGCATTCGCGCGGACGAGCTTCTTCATGTTCGCGGGCTTCGGGATCGACGATCTCAAGTATTTCCTTGAGAATGGTACGCCCTACGCGCGCCAGTTCCCGTCTTAAAACTGATCGCCAAGGGGGTCGAACATGCGCAAAATACTATCTCTTCTGCTAGCAGTCGGCTTGTCGATCCCCTTCGCTGCCGTGGCCCCCAAAAGGGCCGCGGCGCAATCTGACGCGGACATCATCACGCTCGTGACCGATCAGGGTGAGATCGATGCACGGATCATAAGAAAGGCGGACGCACCCGACGCCGCGCTCATCATCGGCCTCCATGGTTACGGCATGGACGCCAAGCAGATTGAAACACTCGTCAATATTGAACCAAACACAGACCACTCCTTTGTTGCCTTGAACGCGCCGGTGCCCGTGGAGGGCGGAGGGGGCGCTTGGTTCCCTCTCGACGATAGCTCGGGATCAATCGTGGTAGATCCGGGCGACGTACGGCTGGGCAGTGAATGGGTTGCTGACGCAACACTCGCGCTTGTCACCGAAATCGGAGCGGACCAGGCGCAGGTTTACATCATTGGCTTCAGCCAAGGCGCGTCCATGGCGCTCGGTCTTGCGCTAACTCACCCCGATCTCGCGGCGGGCTACATTGCCTTTGCGGGCGGGTTGCCACGTGAGATCCGCGCAGAAGACTGGTCAGTCGAAGGCGGCGCGCCTGTTCTGTTGGGATACGGGGCACGCGACACGCGTTTTAGCGCCGAGGAACTGGATGCAACCGTCGCCGCGCTTTCAGATGCCGGGCTATCCGTTCAACTGGAAACCTTCCCGGTCCCCCATGTGGTCAGCGGGGCCGGACGCCGTGCCATTGCCGCCTGGATAGATGACCGGGTCGCAGGTGTGCCGGTGGCACAAATTCGGCCACTTCCTTTTGCGGTCACAGCTGCGCCGGACACCGGCGTCGCGCCAGAAGCCGTCATAGCCGAAGCCTTAGCCGCGGCTGAGGCGCGCGGCGGCTATTTCGGCAACCCCGACGGCGATCTGGTGATCTACAAGTTCTTCGATTTCAACTGTTCAATCTGTCGGATTGCGCACCGCCAAATGGAACGGTTCCTGACGCAGATGCCCGACAACACGCGGGTGGTCGCGGTGGACGTTCCGTTGCTTGGTCCCGGATCGCGCGAAGTAGCGGCGCTGACGTTCTCAATCGCAAAGCCGGAAGACTATAATCGTGCCTACCACGCGCTCATGGATGGCCGGGGCCAGATGACCGGCGCCCGCGCGCTCCGCGAGCTTGAAGATCTGGCGATCGCTGTCGAGATCGCGGATACCGAGGATGCAATCGACACATACCAGAACGACATGCGGGTGAACACGGCGGCCATGCGCGCGCTAGGAATTGCGGGTACGCCGGGCTTCTTTGTCCGTTTGCCGGATGGCCGCGAACAGATGTTCACCGGCTGGGACGCGCAGGCAATTGCGGCCTTCGTTGGCTTAACGCTGAAGTAATCTAAGCCAGTTTCCGGAGGCCACAGATATGACCGAAGCCCTGTATTTCAAAACAGATGACTTGGGTGCCGTTCAGACGCTATTGTCCCAGATCCGGCAGCGCACAACAGCGCTGGCCGAAACTCTCTCTGCCGAAGATGCCATGCTGCAGTCCATGGAAGACGCCAGCCCAGCTAAGTGGCATTTGGCCCATACCACCTGGTTTTTTGAAGAATTCATCCTTCGAACCAATGTCGAAGACTACGTCTCTCCCGACGACCGTTTCGCGTTCCTTTTCAACTCCTACTATGTTCAAGCAGGCCCAAGACATGCCCGTGACAAGCGCGGTCTGATTTCGCGCCCTTCCCTGCAGGACGTTCACACTTATCGCGCTCATGTCGATGCGTCGCTCGACAGGCTTCTCAACTCAGGGCGGGATGAGCTGGTCGATATCGCGGCGTTGGTAGAACTTGGGTGTCACCACGAGATGCAACACCAGGAGTTGCTGGTGACAGATTTGCTTCACGGCCTGTCCCATAACCCTTTGATGCCGTCCTATCGCCCACCCGAACCGCTCCCGATTGTCCAGGCACCAGAGCTGGAATTCATTGGCCATGTCGGTGGTCTCGTGGAGATCGGCTATACAGGCGATGCGTTTCACTACGACTGTGAAGGCCCGCGCCACCCGACCCACCTCGCCCCGTATGCGCTGGCAAATCGCCCGGTCACAAACCGCGACTGGATCGCCTTTGTCGAGGACGGAGGATACGACAAACAAACCCTGTGGTTGTCCGACGGCTGGGCGACGCGTCAGCGCGAAGCTTGGGATGCGCCGCTTTACTGGTGGCGACAAGATGACGAATGGTGGTCTTTCACCTTGCGCGGAGCGCAACCCGTTGCCCTCGATTCTCCGGTTGTCCATGTCAGCTACTATGAGGCGGATGCGTTCGCACATTGGGCCGGAGCGCGTTTGCCGACTGAGGCTGAACACGAAGCGGCATTTCGCAATCGGCCCATTGAGGGCAACTTCGCCGACAGCGATGCGTTCCTCCCGCTGCCCGGCGACGGCATCTGGGGCGACGTTTGGGAATGGACCCAGAGCCCCTACACCCCTTACCCCGGGTTCCGCGCGCCGACCGGCACCATCGGCGAATACAACGGCAAGTTCATGGTCAATCAGTTCATTCTACGCGGAGGGTCCTGCGCGACGCCGCAAGCGCAGATGCGGCCGACCTATCGGACGTTCTTTTACCCACATCAGCGCTGGCAGATGCTCGGCCTCCGGTTGGCAAAGGACGCGTGATGCTGGACACGCCGATCATCATGAACGAGGCGCTGCTGATCGCGGCGCTCGACGGTCTTCAACAGGTTCCAAAGACACTCCCCAGCAAATGGTTCTACGACACCGAAGGCAGCCGCCTCTTCGAAGAGATCACGCAACTGCCGGAGTACTATCCCAGCCGCACGGAAACGCACATCCTGCGCGCGCAGGCTGGCGGGCTGTCAAAATCCATCCTGGCTGGCGGGGCGCTTGTCGAACTTGGAAGTGGCGCAAGCGTCAAGACTCGGCTGCTGATTGATGCCGCACCGCATCTGGCACTGTATGTCCCAGTCGATGTTGCAGACGAGTTTTTGCGAGACACGTCGGTCAAGCTGTCGCAGGCATACCCAGGACTGTCCGTACAGCCCATGGTCGCGGATTTCACCGGTTCGTTTGCGTTGCCCAAAGACTTGTCTGACGTACCAAAGACGATCTTCTTTCCCGGCTCGACCATCGGCAATCTGGATCAAGAGCAGGCGGTCGCGTTGCTGTCCTGCGTCCGGGCGTGGGACGGCGTTCACCGGTTCATCCTTGGCGCTGACCTTGTAAAGTCGGCTGATGTCCTGATCCCGGCCTATGATGACGCGGCGGGTGTGACGGCCGAGTTCAACCTGAACCTCCTGCGTCGCCTGAACCGCGAGATCGGCGCAACGTTCAATCTGGAAAGCTTCCGGCACGAGGCCCGCTGGAACGCAGATGAAAGCCGGGTGGAGATGCACCTGCGCAGCGAGGTGGACCAGAGCGTATGCGTCGGTGACGCGCACATTCAGTTCAAGGCTGGTGAAACCATCCTTACCGAGAACAGCCGCAAATACACCGAAGCAGGCCTGCACGAGTTGGCGAAGGCGTCCGGCTGGAAGATCGACGCGTTCCACACCGACACCAAAGCCTGGTTCGCGGTCGCCGTGCTCTCTCCGGTGTGAGGTCTGCAAGGCTCCGACTGTTATTGGGCTAACAAAGGTCCGCTTTGCGTACGCATGATATATGTGCTGCTACCGCGGCGAAGAACTGCGTACCATCCAAAGTGCTTTTTGCTGCGACCGCAAACGGCGCAAAGCAGACTTAGAGACGAAGAAATCAAAAGGCAGCCCCGTCCGCGATGCGTGAGTTCGACGAAGCCAGGAGTTCGCGCTTGCGGCGAATGTCGGCAATGCGGGCTGCGATCGCAGCATTGCCGAGGCTGGTTCAATGTCTGGTTAGGGCCGTCCCCATCTAGGTAACCGTTAGCGGACGCCTAGATGCTGCGCTTACTCCAACGGCGGTGAAGAGCCCATTTTGACAAATGCTGCACAATCTTCGAATGTCGGCATTCCGCAGTGTAGGTTGAATGTATTTGGCGAAAATGACGATGGAACCATCAAATGAATTGCTCTCAATACCAACGGAGTTTATCGAAATTTCTGGATGCTTCGTCAGGATCGAAGCGGCGGATGCGAGTGGAATCGCCTTGCAAAGAGGGCACCCGCATAGACCGCCGGCACGTTTTAATCGCTGTGGAGAAGATGCGCTTTACCTAAGTCCAGATGCCGAAAGCGCGCATGTTGCAATTGGCGGCGATGTGACATGTAACGACTCGCCTCGCGTGCTGGCCAGATACAAAGTTGCACGCTGCAAGCTCGTTGATCTCAGAAGCAAAAATGCAGCCAAGCTCTACGAACTGGCGCGATGCCCATGGCGCACGGCGCTTGAGAGCGGTGAAGACCCACCGTCTTGGACCGCTGCTGATATCGTAAGGGAGTCAGGTGCTGTTGGACTTATTGATCCATCACGGCGCCGTGCCAAGCTCTGGCACGTGACACTGTTTCGCTGGAACGAGCCAAGAGCTCCCAAGGTCAGCCTGGAGGGACCGCCTGAGCAATTTGCGGTAACGCCCGGATATCGGTAGCCAGGAACTTTCCCATATCGACGGCGTGAGCCGAAAGGCAGCTTTCGTGGAACCAAGGAGATATGGCAGGTTATGACCAACTCCATACCGAGCTATTTCATGTGGTATTCGATCACAGTGACCCCCGGAGTTTGTCGTAGGAAATTGCCACGTGTTCGCGATATTGGTCACGTTCCATGAGTTGATCGAAGTACCGTTGCAGGATCGGCCAATCCGGTCGGTTGATTTCGATATTAAAGTAGCGGTACAGAATATGTCCAAATTGTATGTCCGCGAGCGTAAAATGTGATCCGGCGAGCCACCCGGTGATCGCGATCTGCCGTTCTGCTATCGCAAATTTGTCGTGCAGGTCATCTAACGCTTCCGCAATTGCAGTCGGGTTTCGATCTGCCTCCGGTATCCGGACCACACGCCAGAAGATCGGGCCAGTGAACGCCATAGCGACGTTGATTTTCGCCCATTCGGCCCATTTATCGACCTGTGCTCGTTCGCCCGCATCATCGGGCCAGAACTCATTTGGCGCAAAACGTCCTGCCAAGTAGCGCAGGATCGCGCTGGTTTCCCAGATCGCAGGCCCATCATCATCGCGAAGCACTGGCACTGTCCGATTGGGGTTAAGTTCGCCGAACGCCTGTGTATCGGTTAGACCATACACATGTCCGGCGTCGTGACGAACAAACTCCAATTTCAGTTCGCTGACGCACCACATCAAAGCTTGGACGTTAGATGAAGTGCGGCGTCCCCAAATCTCCAGCATGCTTAGCCCTTACTCCATCCCTGCTAGCTGCGACTTGTGAGCAACTTGAAACCGGTGAAAACAAAGAACACACCAAGCGTTGCTTGGATAAATCGGCTTGCCTTGCCGTAGAGCGTCACCATAATGGGCGTCGAGAACGCAACGGCATAGAGTACGTGGATCACAATCGAGAGCATGAACGTCCCAATGACGATGACTGCTGCAACCCACAGCGGTGCACCGGGCTGGAGGCCCAAAGCGATGATGGCGATCCAAGTCAAAGCAGCTTTCGGGTTGGTCATTTGGATGATGTATCCTCGCAAAGCATACCCAAATGGTGCCCGTGTCTGACCATCGAGCGCGCGTGCCTCAATGTTGTGGGCTGAGGCAGCAGATTTGAAAGCTTTGTAGGCCAACCAAAATAGGTAAAGTCCACCGACGATCTTAGTAACAGCGATGGCCGCAGCATACGTCGTAAGAAGCGCGGAAAGGCCCAAAGCGGTCAACATTGCCCATATGAAAGAGCCGGTCGCCACTCCTAGAGCCAGCGAAATGCCCGCCTTTCGGCTCACACTCATTGATGTGCTAATCACAGCCAAAACATTCGGACCGGGACTGGAAACGCCCAAGAGAAACGCTGAGTAGGCTAGCAAGATTCCGGGCAGATAGGTGTATAATTGTTCCATGTTTGGCTGTCCTGTTTTCGGATGACCTGCGTTGGAATGATCAACAGATCAAGAAATTGATCGAAAAGCAGACTTTCCCGCAGCAGCAACGAAGGTCGGCAAAAGTCCGCGTGGTCACTATCGAAGCACTATACAGAGAAAGTCCGTTTCGAGCCCAAATCGATCCAAGCGTGAGGATTCGGCGAGTGTCCCGAAGAGCAGACTTCAGCCAAATTGTTCATCACTAAGTTCCCAATTCATCTTCCAACCATTTGATAAGTTGCTCAGTCTGCGGATGTGGCCTTCCGACCGGTCTGCGAAACACGGAAATCTCGGTCGGCCGCTGGACCTGCTCCCGACAAGGGCGGATCAGCTTGCCCTCCGCGATCATGCTCTCGGTCGTTCGTCGCCATCCGAGCGCCACGCCCTGTCCGGTCACGGCGGCTTGCAGCGCAAGAGGGTAGCTGTCGAAAGGAACCAGTTTCGGCCGACTGGTCGTTGCTGCGCCAATTCCGGCAAACCAGTCGTCCCAATCCATCCAGTCCTGCGGTGTGACGCTGTGAGCTAGAAGCGAAAACTCTGTCAGACGAAGCGGGTCCAAAGGTAGAGCCTCGTTTGCGACAAGCGACGGTGCGCAAACCGGAAAGATGTCGTCTGATGCCGTGAAAGCGAGTCGCGCCGTGCCAGCTGTGCGACCGGATGTCTGCATCGCCACATCGAAATTCTCGGCGGCTTCGGTCAGCGGATTGAGGCTGCTGACAACCCGTAGTTCCACACCGGGATAGCACTCATGGAAGCCGGAAAGGCGCGGCATCAACCAATAGAAGGCTTCGCAGAGCTGACAATGGAGGATCAGCTCATCCGACCGCCGGTCGCCCCGCAGCAAGGCGACCTCGGCGGCAACGTCAGACAGAGCCGCGCTGACCACGCGCCCAAGCCTGCGACCGGCATCCGTCAGAAAAACCGCCCTGTTGCGGCGCTCGAACAGCGGTATCCCAAGTTCCCCCTCCAAAAGACCGATCTGCTTGGTGATCGCCGTCTGGGTGAGGCCCAGTTCGTTAGCGGCCTGCGAAAAACTCTCGTGCCGCGCGGCGGCCTCGAAGGGCCGCAATCGCGTAAGCGGAGGAAGGTGGCGAAGAGGCTTTTCCATAACCTAAAGTTATCCAAATTAGGCGAAAATTCATTTTATCTCTGCTTTGATAAATGATTTTTGGAGAACGACAAAGATCGCATGTGAAAGACGGCGCATGACCAGGGTTCAGACAGGATACCGGACCGGCTATGCGGTCGGCGCAGTTGTCATTGCCGTTTTGGCGCTTTCGCTTGGCGATGCGATCATCAAGGCCACCGGCCTCGATCTGCCATTGTGGCAGATGTACATCCTGCGATCAGCGCTCGTGCTGCCGCCCCTGTGGCTATTGGCCTGGCGCAACGGTTTCCGTCCTTTCGGCTCTCTGTTCTGGGTAGTCATCCGCAGCATCCTGCTCGTCACCATGTGGCTCAGCTACTATTCCGCGTTGCCGTTGATGCCGCTGTCTCTGGCGGCAGCAGCCTACTACACCTCGCCGATCCTGATCACAGTCGTCGCCGCTGTTCTCGCCTGTCGCTGGCCTGCACCGCGCGTCCTGTTTGCAATTCTTCTCGGGTTTGTGGGCGTCGTCCTGATCCTGCGGCCAGACGCTTCCGGATTTGATCTCGCGACACTACGGCCGCTAATGGCCGCGTTTCTCTACGCCTGCGCAATGGTGCTGACCGCCCGCAAGTGTCGCGAAGACGATCCGGTCGCACTGGCGCTGGCGCTCAACATCGCCTTCGCCGTTGCGGGTGCGGGTCTCGGTCTGTTTTCGGGTCAAGAGGGGTCGTTTATATTCGGCCCGTGGCAACGCCTTGATCTCAGGTTGATCGGGGTCGTCGCGGCGCTTGCGGCGGTGATCCTGATCGGCAGCGTCGGTGCGGCGATTGCCTATCAAAACGGACCACCTGCAACGGTGGCCACGTTCGACTACAGCTATCTCGCCTTCAGCCTGATCTGGGGCGCAATCTTCTTCGGCGAGCGACCTTCGGCATTGTCGTTGGCGGGTATCTTGGTATTGTGGTGGCGGGTTTTCTGTCGCTGCCACGTTCCGAAAAGCAGGAATGATGACCGATGCAGGACCATCTCGCAGCGCGTCACTTTCGATATTGCCAATCCAACACGCACAACTTACGCTTTACGTCACAGGAGATAAAATATGACTTTCAACTTCGTCGTCATGGTGAGCAACAGGTGCATGGTCCGATAAGGGTTTCCATATCCGTTTCCATGCGCCCCCGAACATCTTCGGGGGCTTTTTTGTTTCCAGATCAAGACAATCCGCCATGTATTGCCCTAAAACACCGCCGCATCTTCTGACCTTGATCCTGCTGACAGGGTTCTCGCCGCTGTCGCTGAATATGTTCCTGCCGTCGCTCGCCAGTATCGCTGTCGATTTGGGGACGAACTATGCAACGGTCAGCTGGTCGGTCTCGGGCTATCTGGCCATCACTGCCGTCATCCAACTCATCGTCGGACCGCTCTCGGATCGGATCGGACGGCGACCCGTCCTGCTCGTGGCCGTATTGGTCTTTGCGATTGCCTCGACAGGCTGTGTGCTGGCGCAAAACATCGGAACATTTCTGGTCTTTCGTATGCTTCAGGGTGGCATCATCGCCGGATATGCGCTGTCCCTTGCGATTGTGCGGGACACCAGATCGGAGCGGCAGGCGGTCAGCCTGATCGGCTATATCGGCATGTCAATGGCCGTGGCCCCGATGCTGGGACCAATGCTCGGCGGGGTTCTGGATACCTTTTTCGGATGGCAGTCCATCTTCTTGTTCTACGCGGTCTCGGGCTTTGGCCTCCTTGCGATCTGCTGGGTGGACCTAGGCGAGACAAGACCGAAAGCGACGGAACCCTCCAGAGCACCGTTGATCGGCTCAACGGCGCTTATCCGGGAACCGCTGTTCTGGGCCTATGCGCTCTGCGGGACGTTTTCGGTGGGGGCGTTTTACATCTTCCTCACCGGCGCACCCCTCGTTGCGCAAGCGACGTTCGAAGTATCAACGGCGGAACTGGGTTTCTACATCGGCACGATCACGGTGGGCTTTATGTGCGGCGGCTTTGTTGCAGGTCGGTTCGGCGCGGGGTTCGACCCGACGACGATAATGATCGCAGGCCGCCTCTTTGCTTGCACAGGTCTTGCCCTTGGTCTGGTGCTTTTGGCCTTGGGGGCCACATCACCCTACCTCTTCTTCGGCAGCACAATTTTCGTCGGCCTCGGAAACGGCATCACCATGCCCGGCAGTAATGCGGGCGCGATGTCCGTGCGGCCAGAACTTGCGGGAAGCGCGGTAGGTCTGAGCGGTGCCTTGATCGTCGCAGGCGGCGCGATCCTGACGGCGTTGACGGGCCTTGCGGTGTCGGAGGCCAATGGGCCACAGGTGCTGTTGTCACTTATGCTCGCTTCATCGGGGGTCGCGCTGGCCTTCGCTGTGTGGGCGGCAAGTCTGAGAAAGCCGGAAGGGGGTGCCCGATGACAAACCATCCGAAACTTGCCGCGCTGTCCGTCGTGATCCGGGACGATAAGGTGCTGCTGGTCAAGCGGCGGAATGAACCGGATGCGGGCCTTTGGGGTTTTCCGGGCGGGCATGTCGATCTTGGCGAAACCGTAATGGACGCGGCGGCACGTGAGTTGCGCGAGGAAACAGGCGTCATCGGGTATCCGGTCCGCTACCTAACCAATGTGGATGTGATTGTGCGTGAAAAGGACGGCTTGGTCCGGTTCCATTTCCTGCTGGTGGCAGTGCTTTGCGACTTCGTCTCAGGTGAGCCCGCCGCACAGGATGATGTGAGCGACGCGCGGTGGTGGGCTGTCGAGGACGTGCTGTCCGGCGCGATGGCTTGTAGCGAGCATGTCGATAATGTCGTGAAATTCGCATCCAAATTCTGAAAGCTGCCGTTCGAACTGAGTAAGTGAATGGCAGCTTCGTCCCGCGATCTGTGAGTTAGACAGCGGTCAGATTTTGCGCTTGCAGCGAATGGCCGGTCTGGTGGAGCCGCACTGCGGCACCGATGACTGTGACGAATGTCTCTTATGGGCCGACATGCAAGATCACTTGATGGAAAAGTTGCGTGCTTACTCCAATGACAGCCCTAGACCGATTGACTGATGCGGTGGTTCGTGGAAGGGCGGGTTGAAGAATTACGCATTCCGATGCGAGCTCATATGCCTGCGAACTTCCGGGTATTTCAGGAGCTTTTGTTTCAGAAGAGCTTGGACCTTTTTCCTGCACGAATTTGCAGGAAAGCGGCAACGCCAAGGACAACCAATCCATATCCGAGCGTGACTCCGACAACTCCAAGATTGAGGACCAGGCCCAGAAACGCGGCAAGCGGCAAGGCCAGAAACCAATAGGCGATAACCGTTACAACACTCGGCAAAACGTTGTCCACCATCCCCCGCAGCACGCCTAGGGCATTGGACTGCACACAGTCCGCGAATTGTACGAAAGCCATGGTCAGGAGTAGGGTCGCCGCCAAGGAAGCGACGTCCCGTTCCGGGCTCAGGACATTGGCAACTGGCATCCGAAGCGCCAATACGAACAAAAGGACGCCGGTTGACCATGCAAGCGTGATGAGGTTCGCCGCCTTCAGAATGCAGATAACCTCGCTTTTCCGGCCGGCACCAATTAACTGTCCGGCCCGAATGGACGACGCGATCATCATGCCGATCGGGACCATGTAGAATAGAACGCCAACCGAATGAACGACCTGATGCGCGGCAAGTGCGGTGGCCCCTAGCATCGCGGCCATGAACCCTGTAACCGCGTATGCACCGCCTTCGGCAACGCTGCCTATTGCGACAGGAGCGCCATCGCGTGCCCGGGCCATTACCGATCCGAACGAAAGGCGAAGACCGTGCCGCGTGGGTCTCATGGAGCGTGCCGCGCGCCAGTGAAATACAAAGACCATGACTGCAAGCGTCTTCGCGAGGAAACTCGCCAAACCGGCTCCAAGAATTCCAAGACCGCCCATCCCTGCGCCACCATGGATCAGCAGATGGTTTAGCGGAACGTTGAACCCGATCCCAAGAAGCGTGACAGCCAACGCTGTCCAGGGACGGCCAAGGGCGCTATAGGCGCCACGAAAGGCGGCGAGCATCGTGTGCGGAAGGGCGGCCAGGGTCAACGTCAGCCAGTAGGTCCCGGTCAGGGACGCAATCTTCGGGTCAGGGGCGAGGGAGGGTACGAGCGAGCTGGCGAGGCTCATCAATAGCGCGGCCAGAAACGACAGGATGACGGCAAGCGCAAGCCCTGAGGACATCGCCTCGGAGGTATCGCGCAAATCACCTGACCCGTGGGCCCGCGAAATTCCGACACCAATCACCGACACGAAGCCGATCACCGCCGAATTGACGAAGATGAACGCGCTTGTTGAAAGTCCAACGGCGGCCACAACGTCGCTGCCAAACGGTGCGAGCATCGCGGTATCAATAGCCCCCATCGCGACCGTGGAGACCAGTCCCAGAACCGTAGGGACGGCCAGTTTTAGGATCTTGCCACTCTCTGAGACGAGCCTGCCCTCGGCACACACCTGCCTTGGGCGGGCGGAGGATGTCCACGCCGTCATTGTCTTGCTCACTCTGTCGGTAGAACAGGGAAGCGCGTCGACCGGCGCCTCCGGATGGGTTTTCATAGGCGCCGTTTGCGTCAGCGCTCCGCGTTACCGGCATTCAGCACTGCGATGGCATCGACCTCGAAGAGCATCCCGTCGAGCGCTAGCCTTGGAACCGGTACCAGCGTCTGCGCCGGCAGGTGGCTTCCGAATACCCCCTGCAGTTGACGCGTCAGCACGATCAGCTTGCTCTGGTCGTGATCGACGACATATGTGGTGAGCTTGACCACATGCTCTGGGCCCGCGCCGACGCCGTCCAGCGCTGTAGCAAGGTTCCTATAGGCTTGCGCGACCTGGGCCTCAAAATCGGGTGCAAGGTGGCCCGTCCGGGTCTCGCCCCCTTGACCGGCGATGAAAGCAAAGTCGCCTGCGACAACAACATGGCTGTACCCGTTTGGCGTGGGATCGTAGAGTCCGGCCGGATTAACCGCCTGAGTGTCCGCGGCCGCGCCGGGGTTCGTCGCGAAAGTGAACATCGCAATGGCTCCAAAGGTTTGAACTATGTGTTTCATGATGATGTCTCCATAGGTGCGGATCAGTTGACGTGAACCGCGTCGAGATGGGTGAGTTTGTCGGGGTTCCGGACGATGTAGATGTCCCGAACCTTTGCACTGTCGTCGAAGGCGAAGGAGAGGGCCGCAGTCGTCCTCCCTTTGAAATTGATCAAGGCGCCGTGCATGCCGTTAAGGTTCACAGTTACCCACTCATGATCGGCCCAGTATCGCCTCAAGTCGGAGGAGATGAACTCGCAGAGTGACGCGGATCCTTCGATCGCTTTCAAGATCGTCGGAACCTTGCCACCGCCATCAGCACTCAGACGGGCATCCTCCGCCAGCATTCTCGACAAATCATCGATCCTGCCCTCTGTCGCGGCTGTCCTGAACGCCGACAGGAACGCCAATTGCCGATCTGGCGATGCGCTGTGACGCACCACAGAACGTCCGATGTGGCCGCGCGCCCGGGACACCAGCTTTCGGCTGCTCGCTTCGGACGTGTCAAGCGTCTCCGCGACATCGGCGTGGGACAACTCAAAAATGTCGTGCAACAGGAATGCCGCTCGTTCCTTTGGCGTCAGCCGCTCCAGCATCATCAGGAAGGCCATGGAAAGGCTGGACGCGAGTTCCGCGGCCTCCTCGGCGTCACTCTCGCTTGAGAGCTGGATCGGTTCCGGTAGCCAGGCGCCGACATATTCCACCCGCGACCGGTCACCCGAGCGGCGCATGTCGAGGCAGCGCCGGGTGCAGGCGGTGACGAGCCATCCACTTGTATTCTCGATTGCCGTGCGGTCCGCACCCGCCCATTTGAGAAACGTGTCCTGAACCGCATCCTCCGCATCGCTCAGCGAACCGAGAATTCGGTAGGCAAGGCCTGCCAGTTTCGGACGCATATTTTCGAACGCAGCAAGTTCTGCGGTTGTGAGTTCAGTGCTTCGATACATTGATCCGGTTCCATAGATTAATCATGGCAACTTCGGCGGTTAACGCGCCGATTTCGGCGTCAGAAAAATGCTTACCTAACCGTTCTCGAATGGGCGCGAGGTCGGCGTTCAGTTGCAGGCTTGTCAGAGCCTCTGTCCAGGCAAGCGCTGCCTTTTCCGCATCCGTGAAATCGCTCACCTGATCCCAGACGATGACTCTGTCGAGGCGCTCGCCGGTCTCGCCATTCTGGCGCGCCTCTCTCGTGTGCATCTTGACGCAGAATCCGCAGCGGTTGATCTGGGATGCGCGAAGTTGAACCAGGTGGCGGATTTTAAGATCGAGCCCATGGGCATCCAGCACCTGGTGTACGGTGCCCATCGTCTGAAGCACGTCGGGAATAGTCTGTTCGTATTTCGTCGCAGCAGAAGTGCTCATCACCGTAGTCCTTGCATGTGTATCCTATGCTATAGTGACGATTGTCGGCCCGGTTTTGTGACGCCCTAAATAGAACAAGTGATCAAGTGTCTGGTTTTGCGCGTTTTTCGAGCCCCAAGAAACTACAAGAAACTCAAATCCCTTTGGAGTCGATTGCTTGTAGAAACTGGAGGCTCTGACGGGTGTAGCGGCTATCTTTCGGAGATTGACCTCGATCGTGCGCTTTCATCCGGGCGTTTCCGGCAAGCGCATGAAACGGGTCGCAGGACGACCTGGGGACTGCTGTGACTTAACCTGAGTTTGAGAACTGCGGTGATCCTGGCGCAAGTTGAAGAGCCACGATTATTGCTTCCAGATGCATGCGCATTTCAGCCTCTGCTGCGTTGGGGTCGTGGCGTTCAATTGCATCAACGATGCGCTGGTGGTGGTCACTGTGCTGCCCCTTGAACTCTTTGATGCCAATGTGCCGATACGTTCGATCCCATTGTGACTGCCACGATGACCGACGCCTCGCTTCTGACAGAAAAGTCAGGATCGAAGACAGGATCGGATTTCTTGCTACCGTCGCAATGGTTTGGTGAAAGATGTCATCCGCTTTCTGACATTCGAACCTGTCAGGACCGTCACGCCCGACCGAGACACAGTCATTCAGCTTGGCAATATCAAGCGCGGTCGCTCTGCGGGCGGCTTCCGCTGCCACCACCGGCTCGATCAGGTGTCGCGCCTGCACCAAT
The DNA here is from genome assembly GCF_947499265.1 of uncultured Roseobacter sp. Taxonomy (GTDB): domain Bacteria; phylum Pseudomonadota; class Alphaproteobacteria; order Rhodobacterales; family Rhodobacteraceae; genus Roseobacter. Next base: position 340,741 of record NZ_CANMNK010000004.1, read on the forward strand.
TCCTGAACGGATGTGGCCTGAACCAGCAGGCTTTCTCTCAGCGGCGCAGTGGCGGGCCTTGGGCCATAGAATGTCCCTTGGCCTACGTGACGCCAAATCTCACCCTCTTGCTCCAACACAAGAATCGCACGGCGCAACGTCTCACGGCTGCATGAGAACCGCTGCGCCAAGACCCGTTCAGGCGGCAACCTGTCACCGACGGCGAACGCGCTGGTCCGCAGAAACTCCCGAAGCCGGGCGAGCGCGGTTGCTGCTTTTGTATACTGCATGACAAATCCAGACCAATTATGAGACCAATGTAGCAGACCGATAAAGGCTTTCGAAAGTGGTCGAAGGAATTGGTTTGGTCGAGCTAGTCGTCATCGTTGCTGCCGGGTTTCTGTGTGGTGCATTGAATGCCATTGCGGGTGGAGGAACCTTCGTCACGCTGCCTGTTCTGATATGGATTGGGATACCGCCGGTTGTCGCAAATGCCACGGCAACAACGATGGCTGTGCCAGGTTACATCGCCAGCGTTTGGGCCTATCGCCGCGACATTCGCGCTGAAGGCGCCCTGCGTCTTGGAACGATCATCATGATGGCGGCACTCGGCGGTGTATTCGGTGCAGTGCTTCTTATCGTGACATCGCCTGATGCGTTTCTGGCGCTTGTTCCCTGGCTCTTGCTGACAGCGACGCTATTGTTTGCATTTGCCCCCCGGCTTCAGAGACTAACTGAGGATGCCAGCATCGGCATACCTTCGACAGGTATGGCCGCCATCCTGCTTTTGTTGGTCACGACATACGGAGGCTATTTCAACGGCGGGTTGGGCATCATCATGCTCGCCGCGCTTGCGCTGCAGGGGTATCGCAACATTCACGGGATGAATGGGCTTAAAAACCTGCTCGCGTCCATTCTATCCACGCTATCCGTTGTCACGTTCATGACAGCCGACCTCATCGCATGGGAGGCAGCCATTCCCATGGCCCTTGCCAATATATGCGGGGCATATGTCACATCACGCCTTGTGCGCCGTATGACGCGGATAAACATTCTGCGCGGTGTTATCATCGCCATAGGAGCTGTGATGACGGTCGTATTTTTCATCGTGTGATCGGCTGCAGCGAAAGTCCGGTCTGGTGAAGCTGCATCGCAGCGCTCGACAACATAGCCAACGGCGGGAGTGGGCCGTTTTACGATTATTTCCGTATTATCGTGACTGAAATTCAAAGTGCCCTATTGGATCTAGTGTTTGAACTGGCGGGCCATTTCCGGTCGATTGCTGTGTGACGCCGTCGCGGATTGCAGAAGCAGTGTGTGGATGTATGTGTGGCCTTTGATGGTGGGATCTGAACAGACAGATCTTGCCCTAAACTGTAAATCTGGGAGAAAGCTTGGGCCAATTATCTGTTATTTTTTGGTACAGTAAGCCTCCAGTTCGCATCTACGGAAGGCTCTCATCCCTCAGGCCAAAGCAGGGGTTCGCACGGGTAAACCAGATCAGCCCTGTGGACTGCAAGGAACAACCGCATTGTACCGCGCAGGTTGAGTGAAACTGTCAACCGGGAGCGCCACCCCGATACCAGGGCGGCGCTTTTGCCTGCAATCGGACGCGCTACACAGCCGCCTTGTTGATCTCGGAACTTGCCAGTTCGGTCATTTGCCGATCACCGCTGTAGCAGGCGTCGAGGCAGGTCTGCAGCACGGCTTTATCCTCCGGCAGATCAAGGCGCCCGGCAAAGGCGGCGAGGCATCCGTAGCCTGCAATCGCGTAATGGACCATGCGCTGATACTGTGTGATGATCATCGCGTCACGCGCGTCGTCGTCGCCAAAATCCTCCTCGATCGCATGTGCCTTGGCCTCTTTGACAAGACCTTCCATGCCCTTGCAGTGTTCACCGTTCGGATCCGCGTCGTGACGCCGGACCAGTGCCGCAACCTGTTCCATGCCGTCGCGAATGCCTTCCACACCCTTTTGCAGCAAACTGCGCAGATCTTCATGTGTCGCCGCATCGGCGAGCGCCTCTGTCATCTCGGCGGCCTGCTTGTTCGCGCTATAGATGTCTTGCAACTGATCGGCATAGACCTCTTTCAGGCTGTTCATACTCATGATTTCTCCTTTCTGTTCAGGTTTCGGTTCTCATGGTTTTCAAATGCCCCGGACGGGCGGTGACTGCGCGGGCGGCCCTGCTGTCAAGGGGGCAGTCCGGAGGATTGGTCTCACTGAAGACGCTGGTCTTCCCCGTTTTCGGTGATCATGTCGTTCAGCTGCGCGCAGATGGAGGCCAGGCACTCACTGCTTGTCCGGAGAGCGTTCCTGGCATCGGTACGCCCCAGTGTTTCGGCAAAATTGGAAAGCAGCTGCAGCCGCTGGGCCTCGAAAGATCCGATCTCGTTGCTGGAAAGCAAAATCGCCACATCCACAAGGGCGGGTTCGTCTATCCGGTCGATCAAATCGAAAAGATCATCGACCATGGCGGGCACGGCGGTCGGGTCGCGTCCACTCAACTGGTCGGCAACGACCCTCATGGCTTCTTCGGTGCGGTCGGCGTTGTCCCGCACGACATCGAGATAGAGGTTGAGGAGCTTGCGCAAGCCGTCGCTTTCAGCCGCCGAGACCATAAAAGGGATATGCTGCGCCAGAAAGCATGCGCTGGAGTGGATGTCGCCGAGACGGCGGGACAGAAGATCTTCAGCCGAATAGACGTCCATAAGCCGCTCCTTCATATGGTGACCGGAATTGGTCGCACCCATCACGAACGAGTAAGCCCCTCTCGGGGCAGGGCTGCATCAATCTATCTTGAAGGCAGCGCGGATCGCGCCCGATGTGCGGGGCTCAGGAGGGGAACCACGAGGTGTCGAGCGTTGCGTACCGGTCTGAAAAGTCGACCATGTCGCGCAGCTTGTCTTCATAGCCCAGCGTCAGCGTAGCCCCGTTCCGGGAAATCAGGTCCGCGTCTTCCATTTCCCGGATCGTTTTGCTGACATAGGTATGTGTCAGGCCAAGGGCATCGCCGATTTCATGCTGATTCATCGGCATCCGGATCGTGTTGCTCATGGCCTTGTTGGTCACCCGAAGCCGGGCAGTGATGTCGAGAAAGAAGTAAGACAGCCGTTCGCGCGCATCCATGCGCCCCATGGCGCGCAGCGTGTCGATGACGCAGGCATGATCGCGGTTGGCGATGGAGAACATCAGCGCGGTCAGCTTGGGCGATTCCCGGAAAATGACGTCGAGCTTGCTCTTGGGAAAGGGGCATAGGCAGCCATCTTCGGAAGCCCGGACATTGCAGGTCGCCTCCTCGAACGAGATGTCGGGAAAGCCGATTATGTCGCCGGGATGTAGGACCCGGATGATCTGTCGCCGACCATCGGGCATGTCGGTGTAGGAATAGAACCAGCCCTCCTTGACGACGTGAAGGTACTGCAGTTCGTCTCCCTCGCTATAAACCTCCTGATGCCGGTAGTAATTGCGCTCGTGCTCCTCCAGCGCTGCGAGATGCTTTTCCGCAGTGTCGTCCAGATCCACGTAGTAGGACAGCTTTTCCACAAGGCAGCTTTTACTCTGGGTCGACATGTCACCCTCCTCTTTGTGAGCCCACCAAGCCGGCTCCCGCAGTTGGTGTAACCGGGGACGGCACGCTTTCGTAAGTCCGCACAGAAGCGGACAAATCTGTTTCCTCTGAGCTTAGCACCAATAGGGCGCAAAGTCAGAGGATTGCCATGAATTGGGTCCGTTTCAGGATGCCCCGGTTCAGATTTTCATGCTGCGCAGGTAAAGATCATGCCGGTTTCAATATAGATTGAGATCGGCCTTCTCCGCCTTGGATACGATCAGGCGACAGACAGAAGGCGAATGGCGTGCTGCCACCGTATCCCTGTCTGCAAAACCGAAGGCCCGCGCCCTGTGGCTCCGCCATATTGCGGGCATTTTTGTCGATCTCAGAAGGAGACCTGCTTCATGAAAAGACTTCTCATCTCAACCGCGATGGGTTTGATGCTGACGACATCGGCGTTCGCCGATGCGCACTCAGGCGCGATGATGACGTATCAATCCGAACAAACCGGCGATCTCTATGCGTCCAACCTGATCGGCATGCGCATCTACTCTGCCGAAGCGGATTACGATGCGCTGACCGCTGACATCGTCATGCAGGACGATGCCGAACAGAACTGGGACGACATCGGCGAGATCAACGATGTGATCCTGAGCCGCGACGGGCAGGTCAAGGCGGTGATCCTGGGTGTTGGCGGTTTCATCGGCATCGGGGAAAAAGATGTTGCCGTGGACATGAGCAGCATCAAGATCGTGAACGAAAATGACGATCCGGGTGATTTCTTCCTGGTGGTCAAGACCAACAAGGAGGCCCTGACCGACGCGCCCGCTTATGAGCGGCAGGACGATGTCGCCATGGCCAACGATACAGTGACGTCAGCCGACCGCCCGATGCTGGCGCCCCCGGCTGTCGAACGCGATGGCTATGAGGTCGCAACCCCGGATCAGCTGACCACCGAGGATCTCACCGGTGCACGGCTCTACGGGGCCAAGGATGAGGATATCGGCGAGATCGACCAGCTGATCGTTGATGACAACGGCAAGCTGCAGCAAGCGGTTCTGGACATCGGGGGTTTCCTCGGCATTGGCGAGCATCGCATTGCGGTCGCGATGGATGAACTCAAGATCCTGCGGCCAGCCGAAGGCGGCGACGTGCGTGTCTACATCGACGCCACCAAGGAAAATCTGGAAAGCCAGCCAGAATACGAGGGCTGATAGAGCGCCCTCCGACAGTATAAATCTGTCATATCCCTGGTAACGAGTAACGATGCGCTCCCCCGGTCTTCGGGGAGCGCATTTTTTTGCGGGGGAGTTCTATCCGTCAGGCGGATCAGCCCTGCGCGATGTCGTCGTCGGCCGCGGCGGTGCCGACAAAACGCCAAGCCTCATCTTCTTGCGATGTCTCGAAAGTCTTCGCATCAACCGGCAGGACCTTGTCCATGATGGAGATCATCCGGCTGGCACCATCCGGTGCGCCGACCACGGCATATTTGTCGACCTTGAACAAGGCCCGCCAACGCGATTCCAGCACATCCCCATCGAAGAGCGCATCCTTGTCGCTGCCGGTATAGCCGCTGAGCCGGATCAACATGTTGACCTTGTCGCGCCGGTCGAAGGCATCGTTCATGTATTTGGCAAGTGCTTCTGCATCGTCGTCCGACACATGGCCGGTCACATCAAAGGCATAGACCGTGTCGCTGTGTGTCGGGATTTCTCTCACGGAGGGTAAGGTAAGATTGGTCATTCGGGTCTCCTGCTAGGGTGAAACTGGATTGCCATTGCGCCGGTAAAGTCCATCGCGCCGACATGTCTTCAACTGTCAGACTGAAGCAATCGTTCCCGGCTGACGTTGCACTAGATTGATGGTGACAGTGCTGATCGTTGCTAGATCGGACCGACAACGCAAACCGGCACGCGGTCCTTTGCCGGTGCCACCATGGGAGATGTGAAATTGCCCCTCAAAGCAGTATTTTTTGGATCCATCGGAACTCTTGTCGAGACATCGGAACTGCAGCGCCAGGCGTTCAACCAGGCTTTTGCCGAAGCAGGTCTTGAGTGGGACTGGGACCTGGAAGACTACAAGGCGCGCCTTGCGAAATCGGGCGGGCGACGGCGGATCGAAGACTATGCGCGCGAACGCGATATCGATGTGGATGCAGAGAGGCTTCACGCACGCAAGACAGAGATTTTCGACGCGGCCATCACCGCGCGCGGTCTCTCCCTGCGGCCGGGCGTGTCGGGTGTGGTCACTGCCGCCAAGGAACAGGGCATCAGGCTGGGGTTTGTCACCACCACGTCGCGGCAGAACGTCGATGCGGTGTTTGCGGCCTTGGCGGGGGATCTTTCTGCGGGTGATTTCGATTTCGTTGGCGACGCAACCATGGTCGATCATAGCAAACCGGCACCGGATATCTACCGGCACGCGCTTGACGTGCTTGCCCTTGCCGCGTCGGATTGTATTGCCATCGAGGACACGCCGGTCAGCATGAAGGCCGCACGCAGCGCCGGGATCGATTGTGTGGCTTTTCCGGGGGATTATGCTGATCGCAGCGATTTTCCCGCCGATGCCCGGATTATGGACAGGCTTTCCGCCGAGGCGCTGCTGCGCTAGTGCCAGAGGATCAATAGATCGGACCCGAGCAAGCCCCGCGGCGGACGTCACCGTCCGCCGCCATGATCATGACGCAAGCCCCTTCAGGGACAGCGTTGTCCGGGGCAACACCTACGACTTGGATGTGCCGAGATCCTGAGATTTGGCCTCGGCCTCTGCGGCGTCGGTGACGCGTTTGATCGCAGTCTTCGCCTTCTGCTTGGCCGTCGTCGCGGCGGTCTCGCCCGATGCGTCTCGATCCGCCTCCGCCTTGATGTCGCTGGCCGCTTTTCTGGCCTCATCACCTGCTGCCTGCGCCACCTTGCCGAGTTTTTCCTTTTCCTCACGGAACACCCGCTGTGCTTCGGCCATCGCCGCGTCGCTGCGTTCACCGAGGTAGTCATCTTCGACGCGACTGCGCGGCAGGGCTGCCGCGACGGCGGCCCCGGCGGCCAGGGCAAGCGCCCCGGCAATCAACGGCTGCTCTTCAAAAAGGTCAACCGCCCGGTCGCGGCCCCGTCGGGCCTGATGCGCGGCGGCGTCTCGCGCCTCGACGGCCCGTTGGCGGGCGGCGATGATACGATCCCGCGCCTGATCGCTGAAGTCCTCCGTGCCTTCCGCCAGACGGCTCCGCAGGTCCGATGCCGTGTCAGACAACTGGCCGACGGCGCCTCCAACGCTGTCGCGCGCCGCCTGCAGCTTTGAGGATGCCGCTTGGGCCGTGGATTTCGCGGCATCGGCGACATTGTCTTTCAGACTATGCCCGGACTGCGCATCTGACTGAGCGCCATCGCCATCCCTGTCCGTGTAATGCATCGTCCGCGCCCAGGACGGATCATGCGCATGGCGCTCGGTGTCCCCGCTGGGAATATGACGCGGTCTGACGTCGCCGCGTTCCCACTGATCGTCATATCCATAGTGCCGTTCGCGACGCTCCCAACGCCGTGTCGTGGCGGCGGTGCTGCCGGTTCCGCTGCCAAAAATCAGCCACGCGAGCCCGATGCCGGTCAGGGCGATTGCCATCGGGTTGTCCTTGACCGATTGCGAGATCGATCTGCCGATATCGCCTCCGTTTTCCCGCAGGTGGTCGGTCACCTTGCGGGTGACGGCCTCAACCGAAAACCTGTCCTGCAGATCCTCCAGCGTGTCCGTCAATCCGGCGCGCTCGTGCTCGATCTGACGTTCGATTTCTTCGGGGCTTCGGGTTTTAGTCGTCATTGTATGCCTCCTTGACGGCCGCGGCATCACGTTGGACATTCTTGGCTGTCCGCGTGGGGGCCAGGTTGCTGAGTTTAAGATCGGTCATGCCCTTGTGCGCCATCCCATAGGCGACAGCAGCAAGCGCCACGCCCACGATGAGCGCAGCCCAGCCGCCATGCAGCCCTGCTTCCGTGAGCCCTGCGACAACTGCTGCCACCAGCACATTGAGCGCCGTCAGCGTAATGATCACGGCCCCGGCCAGCAGCCCGATGGCGACACCGGCGTTTGCGATGTTTTCATTGATCTCGGCGCGCGCCAGATCGACCTCGTTGCGCACCAAGGAACTGACGCGGCTCATCGCGTCGTTCAAAAGCCCGGTTGTCGATTTGTCGGAATGCGTGTTCATACAAGACCTCCCTTGTCGATATGGGCCGCCGAAGCGCCAGGGTCGGCGGATGACGTGCCGACCGACGTGGTCCCACGTGACGCGTGAGATCGCGCGGCGTCGTATCCAGAGTCTTCCGAACCGGTATTGGTTGCCTTGGCAAAGCGCACCGCCGCAAAACCGACGAGGGCTGCCGCGCTGAGAAAGACCGCCGGATTGCGGCGCGAAATGTCATTAAGGTCTGAGACGATCTGACCGAGGTCCTTGTCGCGGATGGCGTCTGACATATCGGCAATACCATCAGCGATCTGCCCCAGCGTGCGTTCCTGAGGCGACCCGCTGCGCATTTCCTGCGCTGCGGTGCGCAGCGCACTGGCGATGTTGTTGCCTTCTGCGGCCACGTTGTCCTTTGCCGCCTCCGCTTGGGAGATCGCCGTTTGCTGTGCGTCTTTCGCGTAGGCACCTGCCTCCTCCGAGACGGTCTCGGCGAGCGCCTTGGCCTGTTTTTTTGCTTTTTGGACCGTGCCGGTCTGGTCCGGTTGCGTTTGTGTTGCTGACGTCGTCTGAGATGAGGGACTGCGCGTCGCCATCTGAGCCTCCTGCGGGTTAAGTGATGAAATTGAGAATCGCGAGTACGACCACGACCAGGCCGATGAGGTAGAAAACACTGTGCATGCGGGCCACCCTCCTTGCATGTTCCAGGCTCAGAGTACCGGCGCGGATTTCCGGCGTATCAAGATAGATTGACAGGCGCGCGGGGCACAGGCGCGATCTCGCGCATCAGTTGGAAGGGTGGCTGCGTGGCCTTAAAGTCAGGGAGTGTCGCGAGGGCAGGGTACGCCGACCATCAGGGGTGTGAGGTACACGGAACGCATCATTCAAAATCGATTGCCCAGACGAGATGCGTTATCGTCGGACGTTCATCCGGACCGGCCAGCAGGACACGAAAAATGCGCGGCGTGGTACGCCGCGCATTCATGGGTGGTGCAGGACAAATGCCTTCAGGCGACAGGTTCCACCTTGCCCATCGCGCGATGTAGTTCAGCCGTTTCATGGGAAGACAGACCCAGAGCTGTCGCAAAGGATGACAGGTAGTGCCGCTCGCTCTCATTATCGAGATCCCCGACCAGCAGCGCCGCCGAATGAGCCTCCTTGCGGGCATGCTGTGGCGTGGCCGCGGCGACAGCCTGCGGGTCGATCGGTTCGCGCAAAGCCGTCTGCAGAATTGCCCGTTCCTCGGGGGAGGCGTCATTCAGAATGTCCAACAATGTCTGCTGTTCCTCAGTGTCAATCGCACCGTCTGCGCGTGCGACCTGAACTATCGCTCGCAGGATCGGCCTGGCATCCTGATCTGCTTCGACGTCCTGCAGATTGAATTGATCTTCGAATTCGCGCGCCGGGGTTTCCGCCTCCGAGCGGTGGCCAAGCGCATTTGCCAATCCACCGAAGAGCGCGCCCAGCGACGGGTTCGCGGGGCTGATTTGTCCCGACGCGCCGGCTTCGCGCGGGCCGGATGCTCCCGCCATGCCGAGACTGTCGAGAATACTGCCCAGCCCGCCGGTCCGTGCATCGGTCGCGCCCCCGATGCGGCTTTGCATGCCGCCCGGCTGCCGGGTCTGTTCGCCCAGACCCTGCAGGGATGATTTCAGACCGGACAGACCGCCCATTGATCGAAACACCTCGACTCCCTTTTTCGCGGCAAAGGCCAAGGCCAGTTTCGTAATCATAAGCTTGACAGACACTGTAAATCTCCCTGTGTGCTGGCCTCTGTTCGTAGCTCTGCGCTCGGTGCCGTGGGTAAGGGGGCCGACCCGCTCTCTATGCGATGATCCGGCGTTCGTATCGACGTAACGCGATAGCGCGCACAGCGGTAACCTCGCTCAAGGTCCAGTGGTTCCATGTGTGGCCACCCGGCGTTGGGTGGCGGGCAGTGCGGTGTCATACAGCTCCGCTCCGCGACGGGCGGCTCCAGGTATGGTTTCACCCGGCAAGAGCATGGAACAAAACCGCAAGCTGCAAAAATGAGTGAAAAACCTCGGAACCTTCCGGAAGCGCAGGGTGTTTCTAACTCAATATCGCAGACTAAACCGACAAAAGGAGTTATGTCATGCTTGGATGGGCTTTGACGTTTTTGATTGTTGCTCTCGTGGCAGCACTGCTGGGCTTTGGCGGGATTGCCGGGGCATCCGCAGGTATCGCGCAAGTTCTGTTTGTGCTGTTCCTCGTTCTGTTTGTGGTCGCAATGATCGCACGCGCGGTCAAGGGTCGCCCGCCGGTATAACCACAGTCCAATCGTAAAAAGGCGTCGCGCATGCGGCGCCTTTTTGTATGGTAGAACGACAGATTTTTCGGTGCCATGGCACCATCAGGGCAGACACACTTGGCGGTGCTGCCGCCCGTAACCCGCGTACACCCTTACCAGCCTGTGGAACCAAAACGGTGCGCAGCGCGTTCTGCCCGAATGCTGAATTACATTTCGTACGCCGTGGCGGCGGTGACCGCCTTATTCGTTGCAACGGTCTCCCTTGCGGAAGAGGAGACCTGTGACCGCGAGCGTTGGTATTGCGCGGATACTCTAAACCCGGGTTTGACGACGCTTTCTGCTACCGTGGATCGCGACACGCCGCGGGCAACCATTGAAAGCTTCCTCAATGCCGCCCGGCACCAGAACTGGTCTGATGCCGCCCATCTGCTTGATTTGTCTGACGTGCCAGAGGGCGACCAGGCCCGGATCGGTGCGCGTCTTGCGGAACGTCTCGAGACCGTCATCAGCCGCAAAGCCGTGATCAGCTGGGGCGCCCTGCCAGACCGACCTGACGGCATGGATGCCACCGCAGCCGCAGACGCGCCGCTGGCAGGTCAGCCGCGCAAGTCGCTTTTGCTCTGGACCGTCGACCTCAAGCGCTATCCCGCCAGCATTCGTCTCAACCGGATCCGTCCTGACGGCGGCGATCCGGTCTGGGTCTTCTCCCGTCAGACGGTGCAAAACACAGATGCGCTCTTTGCGCTCTACGGCCCAACCTGGTTCGAGGCGCAACTGCCCGAGGCGCTGAAAGCAAGCACGCGCTTTGGCCTGATGTGGTGGGAGATACTTGGATTGCCGATTGTGATCCTGCTTGCCTTTCTTTGCAGCCGCTTTGTCTGGACCGGCCTGACCGCCGCCAAGCGTCGGGCCAAGAGAGCAATAACGCGCGAAATCCTGCGCTCCGCCCGCGGCCCTGCCGCCATTGGCAGCGCCACGGGGATTGCGCTGGCGATTGGCTCCAACCTCTTCGTGTTCTCCGGCCAGATTTCCACGGTTGTTACTCCCGCGGCCTGGCTGGGGCTCATGGCCTCGGGGCTCTGGTTCGCCGTCAACTGTATCGACGTCATCCTCGACCGGCTGACGGAATTCGATGAGACCGATCTGACCAAATATCAGGCCCACCATATGCGCACCGTCGCAACCCGCGTTGCCGCGGCGCGGCGGGCGCTGGTCGTTGCTGTGGTGCTGATCGGCGGCGGTGTTTTCTTGTCGCAGACCAACGTGTTCCAGAACCTCGGTCTGACATTGCTGGGCACCGCAGGGGCACTCACCCTCGTGCTCGGCTTTGCCGCCCGCCAGGTCCTGGGCAACATCATGGCCTCCATGCAGATCGCCTTGAACCAATCTGCCAGGATTGGCGACCGCATCGTCTACAAGGACTATCTCTGCCATGTGGAGCGCATCAACTTCACCTATGTCCAGCTTCGTGACTGGGACGGAACGCGTCTGGTTGTGCCGGTTGACGAGTTCATCTCGACGCCCTTCGAGAACTGGACGATGCAAGAGCCCGAGATGCTGCGGATCATCAAGCTGAAATGCGCGCATCAGGCGGATGTCGATCAGCTGCGCACGATCTTTGATCGGGTGGTTGCATCTCTGGACCCGGAGGAGCTGGGCGATCTCGATGATGCGAAAGTCCGGGTCGCCGGGCAGGATGCGCTCGGCAAGGACGTGTGGTTCGCGCTGCCCTGCGCCGATCCGAACACATCCTGGGACATGGCCTGCAAAGCGCGGGAGAAGCTGATTGCGGAAGCCACCGATCTGGAAAAATCCCAGAACATCGACATTTTCCCGGAGGCGCGATTGTCGGAAGCGGCCTGATGATGCAGGCTCGCATATCTCGGGCTGATGTCGGCAGGACGTGATTGTCCAGGTTTTGCTCCGGGTGGCGCGATTGGTCCAGACACCGTCCGCTGTTTGTCGGGACCTGAATTGGCTTCTCTCGAACGGAGATACTGATATTCGGAGTGCCGACCGGCACGGCAGGCGAGTTGGTCTCCGGTCCGGCAAAGGCCGAGGCGCGGGATGACGTGGCGCCTCTGACTGCTAGAGAAACCACAAAATGACGCCGGTGCACGCCGCTGCGAAGGTCAGGATCGTGGCGAGCAGGGTCATACGTTTGTAGGATTGCGTCTCCACGTCATGTTCCGACATGCGCGTCTGGGTCTTGCGACAGTTGATTGCCGCCGCCCAGAAGATGAGGATGCCGGACAGGATAAAAAGCTCGGCGATCGCTTTGGCCAGCAGGGGATACTCCGTGCCATTGAAAACCGCTTTGAGGCCAAGGGCCAGCGCGACACATGCCATCCCGGTGCGCATCCATCCCGCAAAGGTCCTTTCATTGGCAAGCACCGTGCGATCTTCGGCCCAGGCCGTTCTCGCATTCGCCAGATCGTTCGAATCCGGATCTTTTGGAAGGTCGGCTGTGGGCATGTCTCTTCTCCTGTGGCTTGGGTTCGGCGGGGCGCAGATAGAAGCATAGACGGCACGACCGTATCTGAGCCAGTGTCACGCCCTGTCGTCTGCTGCCCGGGGTCCCCTAGCTTTCAAGCCAGCTGAGCAGATGTTGCTCGCTCACCCGCAGGTCGGGAATCTCCGTTGGCGCTGGCAGGGTCGCCTCATGTTGCGCCAAATCGATCACCTTCGGATGAATATAGCTGTTGCGGGCAATCGTCGGTGTATTGTGCAACCTCGTTGCCGCGGCCTGTGACATCTCCTTGATCGTGGTCGGACCGGCCTGGGCAACTTCGAAAGCCGCCAATGTCCCTGCCCATGTGCGGAACGTCTTGGCGGTGATCCTGTCCATGTCACAGGTGGCCGCGATGTAGTCGTTCAGAGCGTGCGAGCTGAGTGTCTGCGGGGCGCCGTCGTCATCGACCCAGCTTAGGAGCGTGGCACCGGGCAAATCGCCGATCTTGTTCAGGATGCGCGCCAGGGTCCGGTCCGCCATCTGCTTGCGGACGCGCTTCCCGCCTTTCGCAGTGTAGCTGAGATTGATACAGGTTCCGTTCAGCGCGACATGGCGCTGCTTGAGCGTCAACGCACCATAGCTTCCGTTCTCGCGGGCATATTCGTCGCTGCCGACCCGCATCGCGACCCGGTCGATCAAGGCCACAGCACTGGCGAGCGCAAAGGTCTTTTCACCGGCGTTTTCGGTAAGATCACGCCGCACCCGGCGCCGGATGCGCGGCAGGGTTCGGCCGAAGTCGGGCAGCAACTCAAACTTGGTCCTGGCCCGTTCTGCCGCCCAATCCGGGTGATACCGATACTGTTTGCGGTTTTTCGCATCCCGTCCCGTGGCAAGCAGGTGGCCGTGGGGCAGGGGGCACATCCACACGTCATCATAGGCCGGAGGCACGGCGAGCGAGGCCAGCCGCTTGCGTTCGCCTGCATCATCTATCGCCGTGCCGTCCGGGGCGAGGTACCTGAACCCTCGGCCCCATCGTTGGCGCGTGATGCCCGGACGGTCATCCGGATAGTAGACGATGCCTGGCATGATCAGAACTTGGTCACCTCGGAGGCGAGTTTCAGCACAGCGTCCCCGTCCTCCTGTTTGATGTAGAGCGCTTTGTCGTCATCTGACCCGTTCCGCGTGACCTCCGTGCCCTTGATCTTGCGGGTCACCGAGCGGGTATAGGTCTTGTCGACGGTGCCGGTGGCAGTTCCCTTGCCCCAGTCCCACTTGACCTTGTCTCCTGTTCCAATCGACATTCTGTGTTTCCTCCTGGTTCGTCATTAAAGCTCTGGCAGGCTCTGCAGGCGCCGGGCCCTCAGGATGACTGGGCCTCTTCTTTGCCGAGCGCGCCGGATTTCACGTTCAGCGGTTCCTTGAAAGTCAGTGTCCGGTAGGGGAAGGGGATTTCCACGCCTGCGTCGTCCAGCGCCCGTTTGACCGCCGCGATCACCTGATCGCGAGAGCGGCGGATATCGATGGGTCTGGACCCCGTCCACCAGGTGACCTCGAAATCGATCGAGGATGCACCGAAGGCCTGCGCAAAGACCTCCACATCCTTCACATCATCGCGCACGGTATCCACACTGATCACCGCATCCTCTATGATGCTGCGCGCGGCATCGACATCCTCGCCATAGGCAACCCCGCACATGATGGTCGTGCGGCGCAGATCGCGGTCGGTTCGGACGACGACGGCGTTCTGAAAGAGTATGTGGTTCGGCACGACCACCCGCTGGCCGTCCGTCTGGCGGACATGGCTGTCGCGGATCGTGATCTCTTCCACCTGCCCCTCGACGTCGTCGCATTCGATGTGGTCACCGATGCGGAACGGCTCCCGCAGCAGGATCAGGATACCCGCCAGAAAATTCTCGAACGTGTCCTTGAAGGCAAAACCAATCGCCACAGAACCCAGACCGAGCGTTGTCAGCGCCTTGCCGGGTGTGATGGATGGAAAAACGATTGTGAGCGCCAGCAGTATCCCGACAAGCCACAGACCAACACCTGCGATCATCGCGAGCACATCGATAAGGTTCTGGCGCATCCTGAAGCGCTTGCCGAGCCGCCGCACAATTCCCTTGGCCAGCAACGTAACGGCCCATGTCGCCAGAACCACGACGACAGCGACCACCAGCCGCGGCCCGACGTCGACAAGCGCATCGGCATATTCGGTGAGCTTGTCCATAAGCGCCGTCGTGATTGTCGTGACTTCCATGATTGCCTTATCAATGACCGATACCCGTTAACGCCCCACAGGACCGAATGTTCCGAACCGAGCGTGCTCCGGCTGAACATCAACGATGACATGCCTTTTTGCCGCAACCCTAAGGCATGCATGATTGCTCACTGCTTTGAGCCGACAATGCGAGTATGATGAAAGCTCAAACTCTAAAGAGTAGCCAGATGACTGGACCACACGACCAGAAATCAGCGGAGGAGCTTTTTGAGGCGCACCAAGCGTCTTCACGCCCTATTTGGCTAAGCCCGAAGATGAGCTTGGTCGTGTTCTTGCTCTCTCCAATCCTGTTTCCTCTTATCTTAATGCCCTATGCAGGCGCATTCTTTACGTGGGCTGGCAATCATCCTGCCTGGCAAACGCTGTTTTTCACCTCACTTGTCATCATGGGTCATGCAACGATCGACGTTATGATCCGAGACGTGCTGCGCGAGAATTCAAAGCGATTGGAGGGCGCAATCAAAGCACAAGCGAACGCGGTGGAGAGCGTCCTGCCAATCGCACTTTTCTTGAGAGCATTTCACGAAGATCGCTCATATAGCGATCTGGGTGGAGGTTTTTCTATCTTTGAAGAACTTGAACGCGGCCTTAGGTCTGAAGGGTATTTCCCACTGGCGCTTGGGCTCAACTTGCCCGTTGGGCCAGATCATGGCGTCGCCTTCATCGAAACATCTGAAGCGACCTGGTGGGAGGCGTTTTGCGCAGCCGCAAACGCCGCGGGCGTCATAATTGTAGCACCGGACGATACGCCGTCACTGAGAAGAGAGATCGCATGGTTGGCCACAAATCATCAGCTCGAAAAGGTTCTGTTCGTCATGACACCGAGATCCCGCAACGTGCTTGCAGTATCCGGAGACGTGCCTACGGCCCATCCGGCGGGGCCAGACAAGGCGCGCATGGCGTCATGGGAGGCCTTTCGGACATCTTTTAGGACCCTATTCAATGTATCGCTTCCGCCTTATGATCCGAGAGGTGGGTTGGTGTGGACCGATGGTGGAAACCAGACCACAATAACCACTATGCGTACGGTCGATGAGCCAGAGAAATTGGCCAACGATTATCGAAGCGACTATGGGGTCAAATTCGACCTGACCATAAAACACGCAATGGAAGGATTGCCCCCTCCCACGCATAGCATTCGTGACTTTTGGTCTTTACTTCCATCGTTTGCCAAACCGATCACAGGTGGCTCGGTTTTGAAGCCGCCAGGTTCAACCGGTTTGGAATGGCAAACGTTGAAGCTGTATTCCGCCGTAAGCTGGGGGACAGTTTTGGGGTTTCTGCTGGTCTGTCTGCTAGTCTATATGGGCGTGTTTTGAATCGATGCTTAGGGCCTATTGGAACTGCAATACCCTTGGGGCGGCTTAAACGAGGCCAGACAGCTCTTCGTCGAGGCACGGGTTCGGACTATTACCGACCATCTTTCTCAGGCGATGGGCAACAGAGGACAACTGTCAGCTCGATGATTTGACTCGGGTGACCGCAATGTCCGCTAATGTGTGGAGTTTGGGTCTAACTCGATCTTGCGGTCGCGGCGAAAGTCCGGTCTGGCGGGCCGCGTCGCAGCATGCGAGATCTGGGACGAACGGCAGCTATGGGCCGCCAGCGAGGACGGCCCAAATTTCTAGATTTCGATGGCCTCAGCGATCGCCAGTGCATCTTCAAGTTCAACGCCAAGGTATCGCACCGTGCTGTCCATCTTCGTGTGTCCGAGGAGAAGCTGAACAGCACGCAGGTTGCCTGTCTTCTTGTAGATCTGAGTCACCTTTGTCCGCCGCATCGAATGCGTGCCATATGCGCTCGCCTCTAACCCGATCGAAGTGACCCAATCGCGGACGATCCGCGCATACTGGCGAGTCGAGATATGAAGACGCTCATGGAAGCGGCCTGGCCAAAGGTACTCTGAGCCGACCATGAGTTCGTCTTCCATCCACTTCTCGACCGAGGCTCTTGTGCCTTCGGATATCTCAAAGCGCACCGGTTTTTGCGTTTTGCTTTGCAACACGGAAGCCCGTTCTTTGATCTGGCCAGATGCCATGACGTCGACGACTTTCAGCTTTACGAGGTCGCATCCACGCAGCTTGCTGTCGATCGCCATGTTGAAGAGCGCGAGGTCTCGATGGTTCTCCGCCAGTTCCAGTCTGACGCGGATCGCCCAGACATGTTTCGGTTTCAGTGGTCGTTTTTGTCCAACGATGCGGCCCTTGTTCCAAGCTGGGCGCAGAGCGCGAATGGCTGGTAAGTTTCGTGTTTCCATGACTGATCCTCCGATCCGCCATGCCCGCCCACAACGACAACCCGACGTTGACCAAAGCAGTGTATCACAGGATGCTGCGCGGCGTCCGAGGTCAGCTACGAGCCCAGAGTGACGGATGCTGCAGGGAGTACAAATGGCAGGCATGATGGGGTATATTTCTTCTATCCCGACGTGCCGAAGGGGATTGCAGCGGACTTTCCCCGCTATCGGGTCCATCTGCGGCTTGATGATATGGTGGCCTAGGTTGGCGCGGCTCAGGCTGGGTTGGGTGTCGTTCGGATGCCCATTCTTCCTGGACGCGCAGCGGCTGATCTGGTGCAAGTGCCGCTACTGCTGCCACAAACCGATGCAGATATCTGGGTGGTGGGGCACCCTGATATCTGGCCATCGCGAAAATTGAGTGCTTTTCGGGACATTCTGACCCCGTATTGCAAGGCGCACCGCGACAGCTTTGTCGCCTGTCGCTCCTAGCCTGCAGAACAGCCGATGGCGTCGAGTGCCGCCGCCTTGCTGGAGCGCGCGATCTGGTCAGCGGCGGGACCTGATCCCACAGCCCGCGAGAGGGTAAGCCCGCCAATCAGTGTCGACAGGAACGCCCATGCAATTGCCTCGCGTTCGGCCGCAGACCCCGCCTGCGGCAGGTGGTCTGCAATCTCTTTGATGATGCGGCTCATCAGTTCCGCGTATTCGGTTTGCACAGCTGGATCTGCCCTGATCACGTCCGGCGTGAGACTGGTCATTGCGCAACCGCCCTCTAGGTCGATCCGGTGACCCTTTCCAAGATAATAGTCTGCAAAGGCTGCTGGCCACTGAGCGCCATGCTTCTTGCGATACTCGGGCAATGCGGCAAGGACGTCTTCCAGACCCGAGACAAGTGCCGCCCGGAAGGCACCATTCTTGGATTTCAGATGGGCATAGAAAGCGCCAGACGTGACACCAGCGTCTTTCGCGATTGAGTCGACCCCGATCCCTGAATAGCCCTCTTTTCGAAATGCCCGGCCAGACGCCTCTAGCAGTTTCATCTTGGTGGATTCTGATTTTTTCACGCCAAGCCAATCCTTTAGCTAATAAAATAACGACCACTATATTTTTTGATTGACGGCGGGCGCCAATCGGAATAGCGATATATAGGGATCGTTATATTTCGTTACCCACCCCAAGACAACCACCAAGGTAGGTGGCCCCAATCTTAAGGAGAAGACGACATGGCTTCACGTGTGCCCCGGCACGCGCCCGGTGGAACTGCGCCAATGTCACGGCGCAAAGCTACCGCAGGGCTGGCCGCCATTCCCCTCGCGGCAATAGGGCTGACTGCTCACAGGTCAGCTGCAACTGCGCAATCCAATCAAAAGGAACACCAAACTATGCCTGCCAACGCCTTCGTTTACACAGAATTGCAAGCGTCCGTGCCCTTCACGGATGTTCCTTGGGAAAAGCTGAATGCTGCCATCGCGGCCCAACCCGGGTTTGTTGACAAAACGTGGTTTTCCGGGCTGGGCAACCATTCTGTCGGCGGGCTTTACGGGTTTGCGAGCGTCGATGATGCGCTGCTGTACTGCACGGATTTTTTCCCTGCTCTGGCCCGTGACTTTGGCGTGGCGCAAACAACGCGGGTCTTTGATAATCAGGCAACCGCAGAGGCCAGCGCGGCGATGGATGCGCCCCATTTTGGCGGACGGGTCACAGCCGAGCCCCGCGCATTTGTTTACACCGAAGTGCAGGTCGCTGTTCCATTTGAAAACGCACCATGGCAGGACCGAAATCCGGTCTTGCGCAGGCAAAAGGGACTGTTGTCCAAGATCTGGCTAAGTGGACACAACACAAACACGCTGGGTGGCTTGGACGCCTTCGACACTGTCGAAAATGCGTTGGACTTTGCCATCAATGAATTCCCGAAAACGACAGCCGCGATGAACGCTGCCTTTTATACGCGCGTCTTCGATGCCCGTGTGACCGAGGCCGCAAGCCGCGGCCTCAACTCTCCCTACTACCTTTAACCTCTTCAACTGAACGGAAATGACATGAAACTGAACTCTCTTTCTGGTGCCATCATGGCGCTTGCGATGTCGTCAACTGCTGCAATGGCTGCCGATTGTTTTGAAATGGGCGGCGTCGCCATCCCTAACTTCTTTGGTGAAGGCGAAGGCCAGCCGATGATCATCTCGGCGGTTTTGACCGGTGCTGTTCAAAATGCGGCTGGCAAGATCACGGCCACCCGCGAGACTGAAACGGGTCTTGAGATGGACATGGAACATTACTTTGGCCGTGACGATGGCGGCGCATTCCAAACAAAGGATCTGGGCGTTCTGACCGCCGTGCCGGGCAAGCCGGGCCGCTTTATGATCGAAATCACCTACGACATTCAGCCAGACGTCACACGCGGCACGATGAAAGGCTACTCAGGCCAATTCAACAGCTATGGCCTTGTCGATTTGCGCGACGATGACAACCTTGTTGGGCTGGTCCGCTACCAGGGTGAAATCTGCCGCTAAAATAAGCTACCGGGGACAGGCAGTGTTTGTCCCCGGTCCTTTGGATCCTTCAGGCGTATCATTATGAACACTCAGTCAACGTCCCCAAACACACCGCACGCCATTCTTTATTCGATGGTCCGTGTCCGAGACCTTGATCGGTCCTTGCGCTTTTATTGCGATGCACTCGGGATGCAGGAATTGCGTCGAGAGACTTTTACAGCTGCTGAATTTACGCTGGTCTTTGTCGGTTATCCCGACAGCAGCGCAATGATTGAGCTGACTTATAACTGGGGCGAGCACAGCTATTCGCACGGCACCGGATATGGACACATCGCATTGGAGGTTCTCGACATACACAAGACCTGCCTTCATCTGGCCGGGCTGGGCGTCGAAGTCACCCGAAACCCGGGCCCGATGAAAGCCGCACCGGATGAAACCGGCGAACACGAAACCATCGCCTTCATCAAAGACCCTGACGGTTACAATATTGAGCTCATCCAAGCACCCTAGGCGTGCCTACAAGCGATGAGGCACGGCTGACGTGGATCACAAACTCTTTGGGCACGGCAATCTATGAAACGAGACACACCATGACGAGCAACCGCACTTCTGAGAAACAACAGGTTCACAGACTCAGTAGGTCTCTGGCTCTGACCTCGTTCTTAACTGCCATGATCGCCGTTCCAATACCGGCGTTGGCGGATGGGGCCCACCTGATGTCAACGAAAGTCGCCGAAAACCTGTACATGCTGACAGGCGATGGTGGGAACATCGGCGTCATGATCGGGGACGATGGCACGTTTCTCATCGACGATCAGATGGCACCTGCTTTGCCGGAATTGCTTGCGCTTATAAACCAATTGGGGGGCGAGCCCCCCCGGTTCCTGATCAACACCCATTTCCATTTTGACCATACTGGCGGAAATGAACTTCTTGGCGGAACTGGTACAACGATTTTCAGTCACGAGATGGCCCGTACGCGTCTTGCTGATGGAAGTGATATTCCTCTTTTTGATTTGTCGTTTCAGCCGATGGCAAGCGATGGATTGCCCGTTGTCACCTTTAAGGACTCGATGAGCTTCCATCTAAATGGCGACATAATGCGCGCCGTCCATACGCCCCGGGCACACACGGACGGAGACTTGGTGGTATTTTTTGAGATGGCCAATGTCGTGCACGCGGGGGACGTATTCTTCAACGGCATCTATCCGGTGATTGATACTCACAATGGCGGTACCTTGCAGGGCACGATCAGTGCCGTTGAAATGCTACGCGACCACACCGATGAACATACCAAAATCATCCCGGGCCATGGCTCGTTGGGATCCCGCGATGACCTCTTGGAGTACCTCACAATGCTTCAGTATGCCCGCGATGAACTCAGCAAACTGAAAGGTGAAGGAAAAACGCGCCAGCAAGTAGTCGATCTTAGGCCGCTAGACCAATTTGATGCCAAATGGTCTGGGGGATTTTTCTCAACGGACATTTGGACTGGACTGATGTTCGACGCGCTTTAGCAGTGCCTTGCGTGAGGTGTTTTGAACGCTCTCTGGAAAGGAACTGCCCCACTAAAGAACATCACAGTGAAAACTGCATTTTCATCGCGAGATGATCAATCAGCGGGAATAGAGCATGACTGACTTTTACCCTTCGTCGCGCATCTTCAACCGATGGCCAACTTTCACAATGGCCTCAAGCGCAGGCACAAGTTCACCGCCCAGATCTGTAAGGGCGTATTCGACGGATGGGGGTGAGGTCGGTTGCACGTTCCGGGACAACACTCCGCGCTGCTCAAGCTCCGTCAGCCGTGTGGAGAGCACCTTGGCCGAAATTGGCGGAATGTCGGTACGCAACTCGTTAAAGCGGCGCGGGCCAGCACGCAGCGACCAAATCACATTGGCGGCCCAAGCGCCGGAGATCACCGCCATACAATGCGTCAGCATACAAGGCTGCGGCGGTTCGGGGCTTTGGTTTTTGCGGACTTTGAGCGGCATGACAGTTGACTAGGTTTCCTTTGGGTAACTCGATAATCAAGTTTCCTCTAGATACCTAGTTGTCAACGGTTAGCAAAGTCATCATCTCTGAACTGTCACCAAAGCAAACAGGAGCTAAGACAAATGAAACTTTACTACAAACCCGGCGCATGCTCGTTGGCATCCCACATCATTCTGAATGAACTTCAGATTCCGTTCGATCTGGATAAGACAGACACAGATACAAACAAAACAGAGGCTGGCGATGATTTCCTCAAAATCAGTCCGAACAGCTATGTTCCAGCTCTGATCACCGACGAAGGCGACATCATCACCGAAAATCCAGCCGTGCTGCAGTATTTGGCCGATCAGTCACCCGATGCTGGTCTCGCGCCACCGAACGGTACGTTGGCACGTACCCGGCTTCAGGAAACTCTGAATTTCATCTCGTCAGAGCTGCACAAATCCTTCAGCCCATTTTTTACGGGTCGGGAGCTTGATAGCGATGCAAGAAAGAGGGTCGAGGCAGGTGTCGGGCGCCGCGCGGCGCATATTGAGCAACGTCTCGCAGACGGTCGTCCCTTTCTGCTAGGTGACACGTTCACCGTCGCAGATGCATATGCATTTGTAGTGCTGAATTGGGCAGGCTTTGTCGGGCTCAGCCTTGACGCGCATCCGAAAACCCAGGCTTACGTGGCACGTATTGCGGCACGTCCCGCCTCGATCAAAGCGATGATTGCCGAGGGCCTGATGGAGCAGGCGGCATGACTGCATTTGCGGCAGTAACAGAGGTGATAGAGACCTATTTCGACGGTCTCTATCACGCCGATACGGACAGGCTGGCTAAAACGTTTCACCCAAAGGCGATCTACGCGACAGCGGATGAAGCACCACTGCTGTATCGCACGATGGATGAGTATTTCGCGGTAGTGGCCAAGCGCGTGTCCCCGGCCTCGCGCAATGAACCTCGGCGTGATGTGATCGACTCCATAGAGTTTGCAGGTGAAAACACCGCCTTTGCCCGTGTGCGATGTTCCATTGGGACAAAGGATTTCATCGATTTCTTGACGCTTGTGCGAACCGACGGCGCATGGTCGATCATGGCCAAAATCTTTCAAATCACTGAACGCGCGAACTGAAAGGAAGCGATATGCCCTATGTAAATATCAAAGTAACACGTGAAGGTGTCACCCCGGATCAGAAGGCCGCGTTGATCAACGGCGTCACCGACTTGCTGGTGCGGATCCTCGACAAGTCTCCGGCGACAACTTTTGTCGTCATTGACGAAGTTGCGCTTGAGGATTGGGGGATCGGAGGTCTACCGGTCGACCAGTATAGACGCGACGCGGCAGGTTGACCTGAATGGCCATCCGCACATCCCTTTGTGATCTCTTCGACATCGAACATCCCGTCCTGTTGGCACCTATGGCAGGTGTCAGCGGCGGGGCGCTTGCTGCGGCCGTGAGCAAGGCAGGTGGTTTGGGCCTGGTCGGCGGCGGTTATGGCGACGCCGATTGGCTCAAACGCGAATTCGACGCAGCAGGTGATGCGCGGATCGGGGTCGGCTTTATCACTTGGTCGCTCGCGCGCCAGCCGCAATTGCTCGATCTTGCCCTCGCGCGCAACCCGGCAGCATTCATGCTCTCGTTCGGTGATTTTAAACCGTTTCTCCGTCAGATCAGGGACGCCCAAATAAAACTGATCGTTCAGGTGCAGACGCTCGAACAAGCGCGTGAAGCTGTCGATGCTGGCGTTGATGCCGTCGTGGCGCAGGGCACAGAGGCAGGCGGACACGGCGGCACCAGAGCGACGTTGCCCCTCGTCCCGGCGGTTGTGGATATCGCGCAAGCAATACCAGTCATCGCGGCAGGCGGTATCGCTGATGGACGTGGTCTGGCTGCGGCTCTGGCGCTTGACGCTTCCGGCGTCTTGTGTGGAACCGCCTTCTTTGCCAGCGATGAATCCCTCGCCAGTGAAAATGCCAAACAAGCTGCTCTGCGCGGCTCGGGCGACGATACTGAACGCAGTTCCGTATTCGACATGGCACGTGGGCTCAATTGGCCTTCGGATTGGAACCTGCGCACGATGCGCAATACCTTCACGCGGCGGTGGAGCGGGGATATTGTCGGCTTGGGCGAAAACCTTGCAGAAGAGCAAATCCGTTTCAACGCCGCTTCGGCAGCGGGTGACACGGATGTAGCCGCCGTGATCGTCGGCGAAGCTGCTGACCTCATTCGAAACCGTGGGCCTGCGCAAGCCACTCTTCAGGACATGACTTCACAAGCCGGGGAAATCTTGCAGCGCCTTGGCCGACGTGTGGAACCCTTCAAAGAGGATTCAGAGAATGCCAAAACTTAACGGAAGCTGCCTGTGCGGCGCGGTCTCGTTCGAGGTCGTCAACGCGTTCGACACAATGTTCTTGTGTAGTTGCGATCAGTGCAGACAGATCACCGGATCGGCCTTTGCATCAAATCTGTTCATAGCAGCCGATGGGTTCAACTGGCTGAGCGGCGCCGATGAAGTTGCCACCTACAAAATGTCGGCGCGAGACATCTCCAAATCATTCTGCCGTGTATGCGGATCAGGCGTTCCCTGGGCAAGCGGCGACGGAATGAAAATGATCGTTCCAGCGGGATCTCTGCGCGGGGAGCCGGAAGTGGTCAAAAAGTACAGGACATTCGTCTCTGAACAACCATCGTGGTCCTCATGTCTTGATCAGGTTGAGGCATGTGTGGGGCTTCCCCCATAGCGCAGTGTTTTTCTGTTTTGCGATCGACCGGGAAGCGGCCGTAACAACACCACCTTGGCACCCGCAAATGCGAAACCTTAGTCAGAAAATTCCATGTTAGGAGACGCAATTGATTACCTGTTACGTTCAATATGAACTGAACCCATCTAAAATTCCCGAATTCGAAGAATATGCGCGTGTATGGATCCCCTTGGTCGAAAGATTTGGCGGAACGCATCACGGGTACTATTTGCCGCACGAAAGCCCGAACGACCTTGCCGTCTGCCTGTTTTCGTTCCCCTCTCTGGCGGATTATGAGACCTATCGCATCAAGAGCCTGACAGACAGCGAATGCCAGAAAGCATATAAATTTGCCGAAGATACAGACTGTATCAGGCGCTATGACCGTCACTTTTTGCGTCCATTGGAAATGCCCAGCTAGGTCGGCGCAATCCGCCATTTTTGGCGCAAGCAAATTCATGAAATCTGTATGGAGCTTCATTATGGGCCGCCCGCCGCTTCCGCCATTTTCCGAAACAACTGCCGCGCAAAAAGTGCGCGCCGCCGAGGATGGTTGGAACAGCCGAGACCCCCAGCGCGTGACGCAGGCCTATACCGACGACAGCCAGTGGCGGAACCGGTCTGAACTCCTCACTGGACATATCGAAATCGAAGCATTCCTGACGCGCAAATGGCAGCGCGAACATCACTATCGTCTAATCAAGGAACCTTGGGCATGGACACAAAACCGGATCGCCGTGCGCTTTGCCTACGAATGGTGTGATGACGACGCGCAGTGGTTCCGGTCCTATGGCAACGAGAACTGGGATTTTGCGGCAGACGGGCGGATGTGCCGTCGTATTGCCAGCATCAACGATATGCCAATCACGGAACAGTCGCGTCTGTTTCATTGGCCCTCGGGTCGCCGTCCGGACGAGCATCCAGGGCTGACCGAGTTGAATCTCTGATTTTGCTGTCACGATACTGGACGTTCATGAAAGCATGCTCTCGTATTTTGAACTTGCGGCAAACGAAAATCTGACGGGCCGTTCCTGCAACGGCGTCCCCAACACGGAGCAAGCGAAGCGCATCGGACGTTAACATCCCGAGATCCCCGCAGAAGCCGAGGCAGAAGTCGATGGCCTCTTCGCGCAGAGTTGACACCGCACTCCGTGTGAGTTGATCACTTCCCCATCATGACGATTTCGGCTGAGGAGGTCCGGCACAATCCGGCTCTTTACCTGTAGCTGCCAAACCGTTTTCTGATCTACCGGCAGTTACAAGGCATCGCAAAGCAGTCATTTGCGCAGCCGCAGCGAAGGTCGGCTATGCGGGCTGCGACTGCAGCATTGGTGTCAGCGGTCGGATGTCGCCTTTGGGCCGTCAATGCCTTTTGTCGTTCCCTATATCACCGGTGATGTTGCGGAGCGGTGAATGACCGCAAGGAGCCCATTTTTCCGGATGCTGCGCTCTGTACCAAGGTCCGACAACAGGTGCGAAGCGGTCATTCGAGGATGTTTTTTGCGTCTGTCCGGTGATGGACTGGACGGGTTAGTCAGTAAATTCAGTATCTTAATTGATTCCGTGTGCACCGTATGTGCAACAAAAAATCGCGTTCTGGCGCACTCTGTCGGGCGTTTGGCGATTGTGTGGATTTGGCTAAATTGAAGCGAGTTGGACTTGGAACGGCCTAGAGATCTCACCAAGTCTGCGACGGCACGTAGTCATTTGTCCTTTGTCGTGCCCATCAAAGAGTTGGTGAGTTGAAGGTCGGCGTTTTCCCGTTTCGGTGGCGGTCGTTGCCATCTTCGTGCTAGCCGCCGCGATCATGCCTGCGGCGATCGAGCGTGCAGTGCTCCATGCGACAGCCACAAACCTCGGCTGAATGTACCTCTTGGTCGCGACGGGATTTGTCTTTTTCGTGCTGTTTCTTGCACTGACACGGATCGGGAGCAGGGGACTGAGCGCCCGGGATCAGAAGGATGCTGTGTTCTCGAACTCGATACTCCTGCCCGTTGCGACGTGCGGCACGTGGTGGCAATGCCCATCCAGCGCGTAGCGTCGACATCGACCATGGACATTGGCGGTACATGAACGAGGTCGCGCATCGTACCAGCGGTGAGTTGTTGTCACGTCCTTCGCTGTGTCAGCCAGATCAGCAGTGCGACTCCGAGCATCGCGGAGAGAGCCGATCCGCTGAGAATGCCCAACTTCGCCGCATTTAGGACGGACCAGTCGAATGCGAGGCTCGCAATAAACAGCGACATCGTGAAACCGATTCCCGTGAGAAACGAGCCGGCGATGATGAATGGCCACGACAGCCCTGGCGCGAGCACAGCCAGGCCTGAGCGGACCGCAAGCCAGCTGAACCCGAGGACGCCAATCGGTTTTCCCAGCACCAGGCCGACAATGATCGCCACGGAAACCGGTTGTCCAAAATCGGCACCGCCAATCGTGATGCCAGCATTTGCCAGCGCGAAGATCGGCATGATTGCAAAGCCGACCCAAGGGTGCAGCATTATCTCAAGACGTTCGACTGGCGAGAGCGATTCGGTGAGCGCTCGGCCCGCCTGACGAAGGTCATGATGGCCTGCAACATCCCCTTGCCGATGGTCGCCGTTCGGAGCGGCGAGTACGCGCCCGAGGATCACACGCAGGCGAATATCGCTCACCCAAATTCGGGTAGGGGTCATGAGGCCCAGAATGACACCGGCGATGGTCGCGTGAACGCCAGAGGCATCGAAGCACAGCCAGACTGCCGCTCCCATGAAGAAATAGACCGGGATGCTTCTGATCCCGAGGCGCGAGGCGGTTGCTACAATACCAATTCCCAGCAAGCCCAACCCGAGGGCCGACCAAGTCAACGCTTCCCCGTATCCAAGGGCGACCACGAGTATCGCGCCGACATCATCAAAGATAGCGAGGGAAAGCAGGAACAGACGCAAGGTGGGCGGGATCCGGTTTCCGAAAAGGGCCAGGCATCCGATCACGAACGCCGTATCCGTCGCCATCACGGTTCCCCAGCCGTGCATCCCGGGTTGCCCGTACATCATCGCAAGAAACAGGGAGACCGGTACAACCATGCCACCCACTGCGCCTGCAAACGGCAGGGCGGCCTGTCGAGGGTTTCGCAATTCGCCCAGCACGATCTCCCGCTTGAGCTCCAACGAAAGCACAAAGAAGAAGAGCGTCATCAAACCGTCATTGATCCAGTGTCGCAGCGAGCGGGTGAAATCCAACGAGCCGAATTTCAGGCCAATGGGCGTCTCCCAAAAGCCCAGAAAGGCCTCTCGCCAAGGTGAATTCGCCAGCGCCAAGGCCAGTAGAACCGCCAGAAGCAGGAGCCCTCCTGCCGCCGCTTCGATTTTCAGAAAGCGCACAAATGGCTTTGTTATTCTGTCGGCGGCCTCATGAGGCAGAGTCCGGGGATCGTCGATCATGGGATGAGCGTGCCTTTTCCAATTAGAAGATGCACCGCTCTCACATCACAGCCCTGTAGGCACCCTCGCGCGTCTCTTTGCCCAGACATCATATCATGCAAGGCTCAGGCGGACAGAGCGCGTGCCTCGGCGAACGACAAAAGTCTGCGGCGACTCTCATCCCAGAGGTGGAGGTGCGCGCAGCGGAGGCTTTGCCGAAGCGTTATGCGTTTGGTCTGTGCCAGAATCTCGTGATCCTCGATCACCTCGGGCAGGCGATAAAACGGAATTCGACTGGCCAAATGATGAACATGGTGGACACCGATATTGCCAGTGATCCAGCGTAGAATGCTCGGAAGCTCGTAATGTGAGCTTCCGTAAAGTGCTTCTTCGTGGATGTTCCAATTTTCTTCGTGCTGCCAACTGGTTTCTTCGAACTGATGCTGGACATAGAAGAACCACATGCCGGCTACTGCACCCAAGAACATGGTTGGCAGGAAGACGAACAGAACAACGTCCCATCCACCCAGCCAAACGATCAAGGTCAGCGCCGAACCAATGGCGGCGTTTGTTCCCATCGCGCTCAGCCAGTATCGCCAGCCAGACCGCATTAAGTGAACGGGCAGTCGGTTCTGCAAAAAGAACGTATAGAATGGCACCACCCCGAGCAGGAAAACTGGATTGCGGATAAGCCGATAGAGCGCCCGGCCTAGCCACCCCTTTTCTCGGTACTCCGTGACTGTGAGTGTCGGCATATCTCCGACACCCCGCCGGTCGAGGTTTCCGGTCGTGGCATGATGGATTGCGTGCGTTTTGCGCCAGACGTCATAGGGCGTCAGCGTGATCACGCCGATCAGGCGACCGATCCAGTCGCACAGGCGCCGATTGCGAAACAGGGACCCGTGACCGCAATCGTGCTGGATCATGAACAGTCGGACGAGGAACGCCGCATTAACCAGTGCTAGGGCCATTGCCAGCGCAGTACTGATCGAGAGCATCCACCAGGCGACCGCCCATATTGCCACGAACGGGGCCACTGTCACAGTCAGCTCGAAGATGCTGCGCGAATGGATTGGCTGTCGGTATTTCGCCATCGCCCGCGACCAGTCTGACGGAGCCAAATTGGGCTCTTCCCGCATCAGATCAGTCTGACCGGCAGCATTTCGCGTGCCCGGCTCCTTACCCGTGATCGACGAGGTCCGCGCTTGTACTGGGGGCTGCGGCGCGCTCAGAGGCTGAGCTTTGCGGACCCGGTTGGTGGTCTGATCCGGTATCTCTTCTCGATCTCGCCCTTGGCGACGACTGTTGGTTGAATGGGACGAAAGCTTCATCGACAATAGAAATCCTGTGTGATTGAGCGTTTACACATGCGGCCTCCGAACGGAGTTGCCACCAGCAATGATCTGGTTGATGAGTGCCGCAACAGATCGGTGCGTTTCCGTTTCGGCCTCCGATCCGTTTGCGTTCTCATGGGTTGCTGCGGCGTCGCGAAGAACACCCACGATCTTATGCTCCGGCAGCAGTCCGCCATCGTTCATGGCAAGCAGAAGTGCTTCGCAGATTGAAAGGGCGGCCTGTCCTGAATGCTCGTTCGCCGTAGACATCTTCGGAATTCCCTTCTTGTTTCGCGATCTAGGCTGAATTCGCGCCTGACCCATCCGTACTTCTCGCACGAAATGAGCTATGCTGGACTGATCGAGAGCAGTCGAAGAAACGATTTCCACACGGCTGACGGACCTGTCAGGGAGAAGCTATGACACCATTCGCGAACAGCCCGCTCACCCGCAAGCTTTCGGCCTTTGTCGCTTTGTCAAAGGCGGAGTTCGATGTGCTCGAGCGCCTGCACCAGCGCCGCCGCTCCTTCGTCGCTGGGCGCGATATGGTCCATCAGGGGCAGTCGGATCAAGCTGCTTATATCCTGTCCGCGGGTTGGGTCTGTTCCTACAAGCTCCAGCCTGACGGGACACGCCAGATTGTCGATTTTCAAGTGCCCGGGGATTTCCTCGGCTTGCGCAGCGTGCTGTTGCGCACCTCGGACCACAGTTTCGAACCCATCGTGGAAATTGAGGCCGCCGAAGTGTTGAAGAGCGACCTTCTGGCGGCCTTCTCGGATACTCCGCGGCTTGCGATAGCCATTCTTTGGGCGGCGTCGCGGGACGAGGCAATGGTGGTCGAACACCTTGTAGGGATCGGCAGGCGCGATGCGGACGCCCGCATGGCGCATTTTCTGTTGGAACTGGGATCGAGGCTCGCACTGGTGGGTATGGGATCCAGGGAAGGATACGATTGCCCACTGACCCAGTATCACTTGGCCGATGTGCTGGGGTTAAGTGCCATTCATGTGAATCGCGTCCTGCGACAGCTGCGCGAAAGAGGGCTGGTGACCTTTCGAGACGGTCGCGTGTCCTTTGAAGATCATGCCGGGTTGGTGAAACTGGCTGAGTTTGATGCAGCCTATCTGGATCAGAGCGGCCCGCCCCTGAAGTGAGAGGGCCGCCCTCCGTTGCTCGGCAGGCGACCCCAGGCATCACATCAGACGATGGCGTTCACGCGAGGGCGTGGGTCGCCGCATCGAGTTCCTTGTTGGTCTCGGCGTCGTTTTTCGCCGTATGCGCCTTCTCGGCTGCCTGGTAATGCTTCAGAGCAGCGTCCTTCTTCGGGCCGGAGGGCGCCTTGTCCCACGCGGCTTTCACGGAGGTCATCTTCTCGGCAGTCTTGTTCTGTTCGGGAGTCATTGGAATTGTCCTTTCCTGGACGTTCCGAGAATAAGAAGCGCGCCGACATGCCGACCCTTTTGGGATCGGCAAGCCCACACGCTTCTCGGGTACTCGGAAAAAGATGCACCGCCAAATACTCGGCGGGCACGTCCCACCTAACCGATGTTAGCGCCACGCCGTACTGACGTAGGTTAGTCTTGGCGGCCGCGGCAGGTCGATTGCCTCTGCGCTTCTCATGTCACCACAGTTTGCTGGTGGGAAATCCTTACCCAAGTCTCGTCATCGTTAAGATAGGTTGAGGCGCAGAGCGCCTTGTAGATTGGCACGTCGGGCTTCTCCGCCGAGACCCGATAGGTGAGGATCGCGATGTCACCGCATCGTGTCACGCGCCGTTCGGCCATGACGACGGAACGCCAGCCGGTCCTTTCGCGAAGATGGGGCCAGATCTGGTCACCCTGGAGGATCCCGGGCGGATAGGGGAAGACCATGACTGCGTTGGTCGCTGTCGTCGCCCGCGCGTTGTCGGCGCCACTGGTCCAGAAGTGTTCCTCCATGTCCCACAGAACGCCCTGTTCACCCGGTGATAGCGTGCCGGACTTGTGTGCCGCATGGGCCGGTCTCCTCGCGGTCGCGGTTGGTAGAGTCATTCGCCTGACCCCGACCCGCCAACCATGAACATCTGAAATAGAAGGAAGACAATCGCGAGCAACGCCCAGATCGCTCCGCTTGTCCCCGGGCGGTCGCCGGTCACCGTCGAGGCAGCTCGCTTCAGGCTACCTGACGCCCGGCCTTCGGGAAGCAGCTCGCTCAAGTCCCGCGCGATCCTGCCGTGATCGCTGGCGAGCGCGGGTACGTCCCGAAATCGGGCAAGCAGCGTTCCCAAGCGTGCCTGCGCGGCGTCGTGCCCCAGCATGACCAGTTCAGCGGTTTCCTTCCATGGATCGAGGCCAAGCCGCGCGAGCGTGGAGAGCACAGTCACGGCATAGCCGTTCCGGTCCTCGCCGACCGACGCATGCAGAAACCGATTGAACTCGGGCGGGTGCGGGTTGAGAACATTGGGGTCGGCCATCGCCAATCCTTTCAAGGGTTGCAGGAATGCAGGTCATCCCTGTTTCCCAAAGCGTACGCGCAGGTCGGACCCCGCGCCCTTACACAGGTCAGTGCCCGCAAACCTCTCCAGGGTGTTCGCTACCCGCGCGGCGCCCGGGACTAACATGTGTCAGCACCAGTCGAACGGTTCCGATGTACAAGAGGAGAAATCGTTCGACTGGTCAGGTCCGGAGTCCAAGGGGCCGTCAACTGTGGCGAGCGACGGATCTGCCAAAATCGTGGAGGCTAGAGATGAGCGTGCGTTCATCCAGTTTGAGGGTGACTTTCCTGCACCCGTTCAGCCTAGCCGATTTTCCGGACGAACTACCGGCCGGGCACTACGAAGTCCTGATTCAGGAAGAAGTTCTCCGCGGTCGAGGTTTCGAAACGTATCAGAGGACGGCGACCCATATGACCGTTCCTGGCAGAGGGGACCGGGCGGGTTGCATGGAACTGCACACGATATCAGAGCGCGACCTGAATGAGGCGCTGAGCCGGGATCAAGGTCCGACTGAGATGAAAAACCACAGCGAAGCGGCGCTTTCTCCGCAGGAGGACTTGAAATGAATACTCCCGAATGGCTCAAACCCGGCATCTATGGTGCTGTGATCGGTGCTGTCTTTGTCGGCGTCGTCGGATTTTCATGGGGTGGCTGGGTGACCGGCGGCACCTCGAATGACCGGGCGGTGGCGATGTCTCGTAACGATGTCGTCGCCTCAATGGTACCGGTCTGCCTCGACATGGCGCGGTCAGACCCGGCGCGGGCGGACAAGCTTGCAACGATCCGGGCAGCTTCAACCTACCAGAAGCGCGACGCTCTCATGACCGCCGGCTGGGCGACGATGCCAGGAACCGATGCCCCAGACCGAGACATTGCGCAAGCCTGCCTGAAGGAACTGGACCTCTGAGGTCATGCCGTTCAGAGCCGACGATGTGATGGCGCAAAACGGGTCGCACCGTCAAACGCGCGAGCCACGCATCGCCCCGACTGCCAAAACCGAGATAGGAGCTTGCGATGCCTTCTGATGACAATGGACCGGAAGATCGCGGACCTTGGAAAAACAAGCAGACCCGCGTTCCCCTTGAGGTTGACGCAATTCTCACGCGGGGCCGGGATCGGCTGCACGGCATCCTGCCTGACGGTCTGCCACCGGTGAAGCGTCTTGCAATTGGGGCCGCCATTGCGCTTGCGGCGCTTGGGGCGTGGACTTCCTACTACACGGTGCCGAGCGACTCCGTCGCGATTGTTCAACGGTTCGGGAAATACGCGGCCGAGGTCCCTCCGGGGCTGCACTTCAAGATCCCTTTCGGGATCGACGTGACCACGTTGGTCCCGGTCAAGCGCCAGCTGAAACAAGAGTTCGGGTTCACGACTCCGGGCGCCACCGACCCCTATCAGAGCCCGACGGACGGTCGCCGCGAGACCGAGATGGTGACTGGCGATCTCAACGCCGCACTCGTGGAGTGGGTAGTGCAGTACCGGATTTCCGAACCCCGGAAGTTCTTGTTTGAAGTGCGCGAGCCGAGTGCGACCCTGCGTTACGTCTCGGAGTCCGTCATGCGTGAAGTCGTGGGAGACCGCACAGTCGACGAGGTGATCACCGTCGGGCGCCAGGAAATCGAAAGCGAAGCCCTCCTGAAGATGCAGGCGCTCGCGACCAAATACGCGATGGGCATCAGCATCGACCAGGTGCAGCTGAAGAACATCAATCCGCCCCAGCCGGTTCAAGCCTCGTTCAACGAGGTCAACCAGGCACAACAAGAGAAGGAGCGGATCATCAACGAGGCCCGCCGCGAATACAACCGCGTCATCCCTCTGGCCGAAGGCGAAAAGGACCAGCGCATCCGCGAAGCCGATGGGTATCGCCTAAGGCGGATCAACGAAGCCGAGGGCGATGCGGCCCGATTCACGGCCCTCCTGACGGAATACCGTCTGGCGCCCGAAGTGACCCGGCGCCGGATCTACATCGAAACCCTTCAGGATGTTCTGCCGGGAATTGGTTCCAAGATCATTGTCGACGGGTCCACGGCAAGCATCCTCCCGCTTTTGAACCTTGATCGACAGACAGGAGAGCAACGATGAAGACCCTTTCGCTTATTGCCTCGGGGGTCGCGGTTGCCGGGGTCGTCGCTGCGTCATCCGCCGTCTACACGGTCGGCGAGGTCGAACAGGCCATCATCACCCAGTTCGGCAAGCCGGTCGGCGCGCCGATCACCGAGGCTGGTCTCAAGTTGAAACTCCCCTTCGTTCAGCAGGTCAACCGGATCGACAGCCGGGTTCTGGAGTGGGATGGCTCGCCATCGGATATGCCCACCAAGGACAAGCTCTATATCTCAGTCGATCTCTTCGCGCGCTGGAAGATCACCGATCCTTTGCAGTACTTTTTGCGATTGCGCGATGAGCGTAGCGCCCAGTCGCGCCTCGATGATATCCTCGGCAGCGAGACGCGGAACGCCGTCGCAAAGCACGAACTCATCGAGATCGTGCGCAGGACCAGGGGCCGAACGCCGCTTCGGGACACGCTTCTGACGGATCAGGAGCTTGCGCAGGACATTGGCGCATTGGTTCCCATCACGAAGGGGCGGGCGCTGGTCGAGCAGCAGATCTTCGAGGCGGCGGCTGAGAAGGTGCGCGTTTTCGGGATCGAGCTTCTCGATATCCGCTTCAAACGCATCAACTACAACGAAAGTGTGCGACCCAAGATCTATGAACGCATGATCTCGGAGCGGCGACAGATCGCCGAACGCTTCCTGTCCGAAGGCAACGGTGAAGCGGCCCGTATTCAAGGCAACAGGGTGCGGGATCTGAACAAGATCCAGTCCGAAGCCTATCGCGCCGTCGAGGAAATCCGCGGTGCCGCAGATGCCGCCGCAGCAGCAATCTATGCGGGTGCTTACAATGTCGATGCCGTTTCGGTCGAATTCTACGATTTCACCCGAACCATGCAGGCCTACGGCGATATGATCTCGGACGACACGACGCTTGTCCTGACGACGGACAGCGATCTGTTCCAGTTCCTGCGCGGCATGCAGGGCGAGGCAGACCCACTCCGCGATCCGGGCAGCGTCCCAGGCGACGGTGGCGTGGCGTCAATCGGCAGGCCCCGACCAGCGCAAGACCCCGCGACGCCGATCGTGACACGCTCAGATGTCGGCGTTGGCCGATAGTTTCGTGGCCAAAGGCAGCAATCATGAATAGAGGGTATCAAGCGGGAGCGGCAGCGGGAGACAAGACGCTGCCCCCAAAGGAAGACGATGGCGCGGGGCGCGGCGAAAGACTGTTTGCCCTGGGTCTGTTCCACTTCATCGAGCGTCTGTTGCTGGTTGTCATCGTGGCCATGACGCTGCTCGCCGTTGCCTTCGAAATCGTGGCAATATATCGCCTTGGCACCATCCTGCTGGCCGATATTCTGCTGATGTTTCTCTATCTTGAAGTGATCGGAATGGTTGCGGTGTATTATGCCAAGCGCAATTCCGTGTTTGTGTATCCAATTTTTATTGCGATCACTGCGGTCGGACGGCTGGTCGTCCTGCAGGGCAAGGAAATGGCGCCGGAAAACATACTGATCGAGGCGGCCGCCATTCTCCTCCTCTCGTTGTCTGCACTCGTAATCATCTGGGCGATTGGCAAGCAGGCAGCATGATGACGCTCAGGCAAGATCTCGCGCAGGTTTTTGGGCTTCTATTTTGACAATGAATCAGTCTTCAACGAAGGCTGACAGCCATAATCATGGCGGAAGCACGTCAATCACACTCGGACTGCCGAGGTCGGTTTCTTTACGCTTCTGGGCAAGACACACCCACTTAATTTCTGTGCCCCTAACCTGGGTCAGCGCACGATTTACGCTTGGCTGGTAGGTAGATGGCAAGAGTTGTATCGCGATGAGGTGAGGGCCTGCCTGCACACGCTCGAGCACACGACATCCAGCGTCACACCACGCAGCGTGAAGGATGACAAGCCATGACATCAGTGAAAAATCGTACCAGGACGGCCGCAGAGACGACCGATCTTGAACGGCGCGTGCTGGCCCATGAACGGATCCTGCAGGCCCTGATCGCTTACATGGCCCGTACCGAGCCGCGTTTTGTCGACCACCTGCGGGAGCGGTTTGTGGAACCGATGAAACGGACCCGGCACGAACACGACCACCGCGAAACGGACGACTACGCGGCAGAATTGATTCGCGCCGTGATGCTCCTCGGAGAAGCGCGCGTGCCCAAGGCGAAGGAGCCCGAAATGACCAACAAGCAACCCGTGCCACCGAAAAGCAAAGGTGGACAGGATTCTTCCATGAACAGGCCACCGCAGCGCGGTGGAGTTCAGGTGCAAGAAAGAAACGGCATCTGGGAGGTGAAGGTCGATGGCAAGTTCCGCGGCGACTACCACCAGAAGGAACATGCTCTTGCCGCTTCGGCCTTGCACAAGTTGTCGCCCCGATGACCGTTAGTACTCATCCGACAGTTCCGCCGGACTTCGCGATCCAGGTGGCCGAGAACGAAGGCATGCCATCGAGATCGAATTCCAGGGGCTCCCCGCCGCCGCCCGCGCCCACGCGACGGCTGACTGGAACGCTCACGCTTGCGCTATCGAAGACTCGCGCGGCAAACGGCGGACTCTGGTCCGCCAAGGAGCAAGCGGCGATGAGGCATCCCCTCGCGAGGCTGATCGCGAAGACGGCAGTCATAGCCGGTGTGATAGCGTCTTTCGCCTTCCCCGTTCTCGCGCAGGATGGCACGGGCCCAATGCCTGAGAACGCCCAGCCGCGCAGCTATGGCGGCGGATGGGTCTGCGATCTTGGTTACCGGGTGGCGGGCACCGAATGCCTTGCGCTCGACATCCCAGAGCATGCCTATCCAACCGGGCGCTCCTACGGGACAGGGTGGGAGTGCGACCGTGGCTATGAAGAGGTAAACGGGATATCCTGCAATTTCATCCCGGTGCCCGCCAATGCCTTCCTCCGGTCTTCCGGCTACGATTGGCAATGCGAACGCGGGTTCCGGCAGGAGGACGAGGCAAGCGTGCCGATCGTTCTTCCCGAGCGTGCCTACCTGACAGAAGATAACTCGGGGACGGGATGGACCTGTGATCGTGGCTATGAGGCTGTTGCAGGGACATGTTTGCCGATTGCCATGCCAGCGAACACATATTTGACCAACGCAAACTATGGCGCCGCCTGGGTTTGCGAGCGAGGCTTCGTCAAGATCGACGACCGATGCGACGCCGTTGTCGTGCCATCGCATGCCTATCTGGACGAGGCATCCTATGGACCGGGCTGGAGCTGCGAGCGCGGATACGAGCCGCTGAATGGCGCCTGCGTCGCCTTCGATCTGCCGGAAAACGCCTATCTCGACCGATTCGGCAACCGGTGGAGCTGCAATCGAGGCTTCCGGCTCTCGGACGGGATGTGCGTCCTTGCACGGTGATGCGGATGTTTCTCGTCGTGGCGGGTCCGGCATGCGCGTCAGCATCGGGTGCCGTCTGCGCTACAGCTTCCCGCAGCCGACACCGTTAATCGCGATGCTGAACGTCCACTACTCGCGCTTTGGCGATCTGGAGCGTGCAGATTACCTCGTGACGTCGCCGAGCGTACCGCTCGAAAGCTACCGCGACGGCTTCGGCAACTGGTGTACGCGCCTCATGGCTCCGGCGGGCGACTTCTGCCTGTCGACGGATGGCATCTTCCGCGACACGGGCCAGCCTGATCCCTCCATGCCCGGCGCGCGGCAGCACGCGGTTCAGGATCTGCCATTCGAGACCCTCGTCTTTCTGCAGGGCAGCCGGTATTGCGACACCGACCGTCTTTCAGACGAGGCGTGGCGTCTTTTCGAGACCACGGACCCCGGATGGCCCCGCGTTCAGGCAATCTGCGATTACGTGCATGGGCATGTCCGCTTCAACTACATGCAGGCGAAGGCGACGCGCACCGCGTCGCAGACCCTCGCCGAGGGGCAGGGTGTCTGCCGCGACTTTGCCCATCTCGCCATCGCCCTGTGCCGATGCATGAACATTCCGGCCCGCTACTGCACTGGATATCTGAGCGACATCGGGGAGCCTCTCCCTTATCCACCCGGCGACTTTGCCGCGTGGATGGAGGTGTTTCTCGCTGGTGAATGGCACATGTTCGACCCGCGGAACAACAAGCCGAGGTTTGCGAGAATCCTGATCGCGCGTGGTCGCGATGCTGCCGATGTCCCTTTGACCCAGACATTCGGCCAGAACACTTTGATGGAATTCAAGGTCTGGACGGATGAATTGGCCTGACCGACCTTGGGTTCTTTTTCGATGCGCCATCGTAAACCGGGTCGCCAATCCCCATATAGTATGTACTGGCGCCAAGCATCCCGGTCCGTCATGGACGAGGAGTTGGCACCGGCCAATCAAAGGATCGATGATATATGTCCTTCAAGGACCTGACAGCCAGGGCTGCGGCCGCAATGAAGCCGAAGTCCGCGGAGACCACGAAGACCCCAGCCAAGGAGAACGAGGCGAAGGACGCCGGCAAGGATGCGCTAGCGAAATCCAAGACATCTTGAGGCGAAAAAAGGCCACGCCCCCCGCAGTTCGGAATCGGGGCGCGGACCACCCGCAGCACCAAGGGAAAGGATCACGCCAATGGAAGAACTGACGAGCAAGACCGTTGCGGTTTTTTCCCGCCCGTTCACCGTTCCGGGCTTCAACGAGACGCTTCCGGCGGGAGAGTACGAGATCGAAACGGAATTGGTTTCACCCCCGGATCAACAGGATCCCGCAGCTTGGAAAGCCTCCGTCATGGTGAAACTTCATCCCCGGACATCGCATCCGGGGCTTGCACGGTCTCTGACCGTTTCCCTTGCCTATCTGGACGATGCCCGCGCCAGGGACAAGCTGACAGGCACAGCGTTGACCGACTTCTTCCTTGAGGAAATGCTGGCTGATCCGATGGTGCGCCTCGTAATGGAGGCCGACGGGGTCTCTGCAGCACATATGCGGCATCTCTATTCGGGGCAACGAACGCCCCAGTCTGACAGGGATATCCTGGACCGAAACCCGGCGCGTCTAGGTGCACGTGACATTGCGTCAATCCATGCTGCTGAAAACGAGGGCATGCCTCCACGACCGACAGGGACGTCGGCTATGCGCACGGAAGTCAGCGCGGATTCGATATGATCGCGAACAAACCTCGGTCGACGTAGCATTTCCGGACATCGCCAGCGGAAGGGCCTGTGGCGACGTACCTCGAAACCGTCCTTGTCTGAGATGCGATGCTGTTTTCTGGAGTGAAGGCTTTGGAGAACGGATCTGTCGGCGCTGCAAGGGGTTGAACGCCTGGCGGAACGCCGTGCCAGTCATCCTGGGTGCATCTCGCCGCCGCTAATCTCTATCGGTGCCGGCGCCGTCTTCCCAGTACCGTACCGGACCCGTCAATTCGGTCTGTCTAGACATCGCTCGCGTCACGCCGACCGATGTCTTATGGGGCGTAGCGGGCTTGGAACTTCCCCGCCGTCACAGGAAACGCAGACTGCTCTATCACAAGGACGCCTCTATCATTCGCCTGCGCCCAAGAAACACAATCAAGAAAAGCCGAAGGTCTCTGCCACAGTCAACTCCGTCGCAGGAACGCCTGCGCTGGTGATTGGTGGGAAATAGGTAAAGTAGGCAGCCGTTCAGGCCGCGATTCCTGAAGAGCAGATTTGAGCGAAATATAGTTCAACAGCCTATTGTAGAGTTCCGTCGGGATAGCCACTTTTGATACATTGGCACTCAGGTGTGGCGAGTGCCAATGCGTCCCTACGCATGCCACCCCTACCCGGAAATCCCTAAAAGGAGCATTTCCATGATGTTTACACCCCTACATGACCGTGTCTTGGTCCGCCGTATTGAAGGCGACGAAAAGACCTCGGGCGGCCTGATCATCCCTGACAATGCAAAAGAAAAACCGCAGGAAGGCGAAGTCGTATCCGTCGGTGCCGGTGCAAAAGACGACGCAGGCGCACGTATCGCAATGGACGTCAAAGCTGGCGACAAAATTCTGTTCGGCAAATGGTCGGGCACTGAAATCAAGATCGACGGCGAAGAACTGATGATCATGAAGGAGAGCGACATTCTCGGCATCATGGCCTGAACGACGCGTCATCTTTCACAAATTTTTCAATAAGGAATAACGACATGTCTGCAAAAGACGTCAAATTCGGCACGGACTCCCGTGACCGCATGCTCAAGGGCATCAATACTCTCGCCAACGCCGTAAAGGTCACGCTTGGTCCCAAGGGTCGTAACGTGGTCCTCGACAAATCCTATGGCGCACCGCGCATCACCAAGGACGGCGTAACGGTCGCCAAGGAAATCGAACTGTCCGACCATTTTGAAAATATGGGCGCACAGCTCGTTAAAGATGTCGCGTCGCGCACAAATGATGAGGCTGGCGACGGTACAACAACTGCAACAGTTCTGGCGCAGGCCATTGTCAAAGAAGGCATGAAATCAGTCGCAGCGGGCATGAACCCGATGGACCTCAAACGCGGTATCGACAAGGCCGTCACTGCTGTTGTCGCTGAAGTCAAAAAGATGTCACGCCCTGTCGGCGATACCGCAGAAATCGCCAAAGTCGGCACAATCTCTGCCAATGGCGAGGCTGCAATTGGCCAGCAGATCGCAGACGCGATGGCCAAAGTCGGCAACGAAGGTGTCATCACCGTCGAAGAGAACAAAGGGCTGGATACCGAGACCGAAGTGGTCGAAGGCATGCAGTTCGATCGTGGCTATCTCAGCCCGTATTTCATCACAGACACCGCCAAGATGACGGCGACCCTGGAAGACTGCGTCATCCTGCTGCACGAGAAGAAACTGACGTCTCTGGCCCCTATGGTGCCCTTGCTTGAGGCTGTCATGCAGGCGAACAAGCAGCTTTTGGTGATGGCCGAGGACATTGACGGCGAAGCGCTCGCAACCCTTGTGGTGAACAAACTGCGCGGTGGCCTGAAAGTGGCCGGTGTCAAAGCGCCTGGTTTTGGGGACCGCCGCAAAGCGATTCTGGAAGATCTTGCCGTCCTGACGGGCGGACAAGTGATTTCCGAAGAACTGGGCATCAAGCTTGAAAACGTCACGATGGACATGCTCGGCGATGCGAAAAAGATCACAATCACCAAGGACACGACAACTGTGATCGACGGCGCAGGCGACAAAGAAGCTATCGCTTCGCGTGTCACTCAAATCCGTGCACAGATCGAAGAGACCACCTCTGACTACGACAAGGAAAAACTGAAGGAGCGGCTGGC
This sequence comes from uncultured Roseobacter sp., assembly GCF_947499265.1. Taxonomy (GTDB): domain Bacteria; phylum Pseudomonadota; class Alphaproteobacteria; order Rhodobacterales; family Rhodobacteraceae; genus Roseobacter. The sequence continues at coordinate 381,353 of NZ_CANMNK010000004.1, forward strand.
CAAACTGGCGGGCGGTGTTGCGGTGATCAAAGTTGGTGGCGCGACCGAGATCGAAGTGAAAGAGCGCAAGGATCGGGTTGATGACGCCTTGAATGCAACACGTGCGGCTGTCCAGGAAGGCGTCGTGCCAGGCGGCGGCGTCGCACTTGTCCATGCAGGCAAGGTTCTGGAAGGGCTCAAAGGCGACAATGCGGATCAGGATGCGGGTATCAAGATCATCCGCAAAGCCCTCCAGGCGCCGTTGCGCCAGATCGCTGAAAACGCCGGTGTCGATGGCTCGGTCGTTGCTGGAAAAGTACTTGAGAACACCAGCAAGACGTTCGGCTATGATGCGCAACTGGACCACTACGGCGACATGTTGAAAGCCGGTGTCATTGATCCGACCAAGGTCGTTCGGATCGCGCTTGAATATGCGGCATCGGTTGCAGGCCTGCTCGTTACCACCGAAGCGATGGTGGCTGACAAACCTGTCAAGTCCGGCGGCCATAGTATGTCCGACATGGAAAGCATGGGTGGTATGGGCGGCATGATGTAGAAACGAATTTCTGCTCGCGGCATTGGCACCACTCTTTATGAGCTGCGAGCAGCATATTTCTGAAAACGGCTCGCACCAGCGACCCGGCTTTTTGGGTCGCTCTGCCCCCTGAGCAGGTCATGTCTGAAGGCTCCTCTTTCTAACATCAAGTCGCTCCAAGCTGATCTGTGTAAGCGTCGAAAACTGGAATGTAAGCTAGCTAGAAAATGCCCGCTGAAAATTCAGCAGGAAGTGTGTTTTCGAGTTTCAAAGCGGCGCGCAAGTGGCAGTTCCCCAAAAAGAGTTCCTTCTTTCGCGCGCCGCTCTTTCTCGAAGTACCTAGGAAAGGACACCACAATGAAACTCAACACCAATACCATCTCGGAGAAGATGAAGTCCGTCAAAGCCAGCTGTGGAGGCGCACCCTTCGGTGAAAAAAGAACGCAGGCCTGGAGACATTACAACGCTGCTGAGGCCGCGCACAAAGCGAATGACGACATTAAGACGAAATACGAACTCGACGCTGCCAGGAAAGCCCTTGCGTAATAAATAACGGCCGCCTGAAAAAGCGGGCCAGTTTGCGCAAATGCAGAATGCAATACGCCGGGACTTGAACCGCAATCCATGATGGATTGCCTTACCTTGATTGGAAAAAACGTGAAAAATGTAACTCTCGTAGCTGCCCTCATGACATCCGTCGCATTCTCCGCCAACGCAATGTCTGCCGAAATTGATACTGACGGCGACGGCAAGGCATCCCTCGCTGAACTTCAGGTTTCATATCCTGAACTCACCGAGGAAGTGTTCGGCGACATCGACACAAATGGTGATGGGCTTGTCGACGACGAGGAAATGGCTATCGCCGTCGAGCTTGGCAACCTCGCGGATCCTGAAATCGACTCCTGAAACCAAAGGTTGGAGTACGCGCTATGCAGAATCGTGAAGCTTTCAGATGGACCTTCACAGCGTCAGGGCTTTGGCTCATCTTGTCGCCATTCATGCTTCTCGGCGGCCAATCGGCTCTAAGCAATGCCCTCGTTGGCGATGCAGGACTACTCATTCTCTCGGGGCTTTTGGCTTTGACCGTAGCGGGTTACGGCCACAACAAGCACTACCTGGTCCAGACCTACCTGGGAGTTTCCTACGGTTTGATTTTGGTAGCGGCGCCTTGGCTGTTCGGATTCACCGAACCTGTGACCGCCTGGAATGCCGGCGTCGTCGGAACGGCTTTGGTACTGGCGGGCCTTTATGTGTTGTTACAGAAAATGTCGAAACACCACGCATAGTGAAAACGCTGTGTGGGGCGGCAAACGCCCCACACTTCTTATCGTTGTCCTTGCCAATATGAACCGCCCCAAGTTTACCGAAGATTGCTATTGGCCATTGACCGCGAGTCAAACGCTTCGCGACTTATAGAGGAATGGACAGCCTGTCTCACTGGACCAAGGTCGTAACCACTGGAGGTGTGCAACTCGTTTGCACTCCAAAGTGAAGGTCTGGAAAGCGCGCGAAAGCAGCCTCTTGCGCAGCCGCAGCGAATTCACACTTCGTCCGCGAACTGTGAGTTAGCCAGACGCCAAATCTTGCACATGCAGCGAATGACCGGAATGCGGGCTGCGACCGCAGCATCCTTACCGGCCAGCGAACGGCAGGAAAGGGCCGATCCTGTTAGGGCAGTACGATCCTCAAAGTGAATATGCTGCACCGTATCCGAGCTTTGCCCGTTACGCCGTCATCCGCATGTGAAATCCGTCTTCGTAACGGCTCGCGTACCCCGGCTAGCGCTTAAATACTTGTGCGTTTTCGGACGACTTTTGTTGGGCTCGGTATGTATCTCTAATGCAGTGGCTAGCGCAGCTTGATACGCGCCCCTGGACACGCGCGTCGTGCTGTAAAGAGTTGTGGTGTCTTCAGCGAGGCCGGCCGCAGCGACAATTCTTCGTGCCGGGTCGGAAGACAGCTCTTTTGGATCAATTGCAAGCAGGTCAAGGATGCGTTCCAAAGCGTCCGTCCTCCATTGGCGTTGCATATCTTCCACTGGAAATAGGACGATTGACTTGTGCCATAGTTCGAGCCGATCAATCGTTTCAAGTTCCCAAACAACACCTGGTGAGTCCCCGAGTACGATTACAATCACGCCAGCAGTGGGCATGAGATCCTCTACGCTCGTCTTCCAGTCGCCATCTGGATTCAGGTGCATCCGAAGAGTTCCGTCCTGCCTTTCGGGCAGATTTGGAGCGCCGATAGCAAGCACCGACCCTTGGCTGGCAAACCGACCGACAATAATCTCTTCGATGGCATGCGCGCCTGTGTCGAGATCGAAAAAACGAGGCCCCATGCCTCGCTTCAGCGCGTTGAATTCAGTTCGATCAAAGCGGAACGGGCGCAGATAAAGTGCGGCAAGCGGGTTTTTGATGGACTGGGCGACGCTTGGCGTCGCCGCAAGGCGCGCCTGCCGCAAAACCAAACGGCCAATCGTGATCAATGCGAATGCCAGAAACGCCTTGGCGATTGCTGACGCCGCTTGAAGTTCCAAAATCGATCCGCCGAGCACGACGCGGTTTTCGGAGACGGAGATAGTCGCCATCGCCCCCAGGGGTATCCCGTACAGGACGAAGGTTCCCCAGCCCAAAAGAAATGCCGCAGATACTACGAGGATGCCACTCAGCCAGCGCCAAGAGGTGTTCCCACCGTTCAAAGGACCGACGCATAACAATGCAAGGGTTTTCACCCTGGACCGCCCGAGACCCGAAGCTTCGAGCCATGACCGGACCTGCGCGTCGCGCAATCCAAGAACCCCGTAAACAGCATATGCCAAACCTACGAGGTAGATTGTCAGCCCACCCAAAAAAACTGCCAGAAAGCGCAGTGGCCAGTAGTCGCTATCCCCAATCAGGCCAAAGGAGGATGGAGAGAAGAAGAAGGGTGCGAAAATGAACCAGACCACAAGAAAGAGGCCGAAGAGTATACGCACCATGCCCAATCGCGACGCGGTCTTAACGACCGCATCGACGCCCTGGCCCATCAAGACTGCAGCAGCACCAAGTGCCACAACGAGTGTCCAATTGACGCCGCCATACTGTCGCCCCGTCAGTGCACCAAGCCGTGTCAGTGCTGTCACATCGTTTGCAAGAGCCTCGTAGAGCCAGAGCGCACTGGCGCCCACGAACTGGCCAATGAGCCCCATAAAGACCAAATAGAGATGCACCCGAAGTGCGCGTATTCCCATATTGGCACGGCCAAAGCGCCGCGCTGCTTCGTCTATGCACCATTCCATGCGGAAACCTCGATCAAAGTCATCAGCCTGGCTTACGTCGACAAGGCGCTATTGTTTCGGATCGGCTTGAAACCCTTGCATGAGAGTGTGCGCAGCGTTGATCGTGTTCACGGCTTTCAGGCAACTTGGCTGTACGATTCAAGGAAAAATGTCGCACTTTCGATTGGCGTGATTATGCGGAGAAATCGCAGTTAAGCAAACTACAGCTGTCAACGATTTGTCGTGTGATCCTTTCACGTCGTTTCAGGAATTATTGGCTGCGCAAATGCTTTGAGGTTTCTGACGGGCAGCGCGATACTTCGGGGTCGTTTCGTGCAATTTAAGTTCACTTGCGCTAACCTTACGCTTCGGCAGCGAATGTCTTGTGTGGATGTATATGGACCCCGCCTTAATGCAACGGTCTGGTTTCGAGGTCGCGATTGCTGATGTATGCGGTATTTAGCCCCTCTCCATTTACCGAGCTCGGAAGCCGTTGTCGGTCAGGATCATGCGTTCCAGATCAAGGCCAGACTTCATCGCGCCCTGCGCCACCGCCGCTTTCAGGGAATCTAGATGCTGCGGATTGGCCTGCATCTCCTGAACCGCAGAATCTATCAGGGCCGCTTGGATGAGGTAGGCCTCTGCGAACTGTTGTTTTTCGGCCTCTGATGCACTGGTCAGCGACCGGCTCGATAGAAGGGCGTTTTCAGCTTGTCGACGGACAGCCTGATAGCGCGTACGGGACGGTGTGTCGCCCGATCCTTGACTGGCCTGATAGGCGCTGATCCACCAGACCGTGTAAGCATCCGCCACATTGTTGGCATCCAGACCCATTGACGCCATCGCGCCGGCAATCATCCCCATGACATCCGAGGTCGCGAACAGGGTTTGCAGACGCGCGGCACCTGCCGGATCGGTTTCTCTGATCCGCTCGACAAAACTATTGAAGTTATCAGTCCGGCGCCCGGAGTTGGCCGTGAACTTCAGGACGGACTTGTCGAGGCCCGGCAAAGCCTGGCCGTCCGAACTCAAGACATTCCCCTGTGCGCCCTCGGCATTGCGTCTGTCCAGCAATTCCCTGTTCAGATTCGACATTGCGAAGTTTGGCGCAACCTGGATGACTGGCATGGAGAAATCCTGAGCGGGCACAGTTTGCGCCGAAAGGCCTATGATGGCCGCCGCGGCGATCAGGTGGATCGGGTGTCTTCTCATCGTGTAGATCTCCATTTCAGATGGTTTCCAAGATCGGAGCACCCCATGAGAGGCAGACTAGGGCGCTTGAAACGTGCTGAAGGTGTCATCGTAGGACGAGTGATAGATCGCCCCAGGCGGCACGTGATCAGCATGCAGCGGCTTGTCATCAAATGCGCCGACCTTGACCAACGTGTTGCCTTCCTTCCAGACCAGTTGCAATCCATGCTCGTCCTCCCAGTCGCAGTGCGCTTCCAGAAGCACGTAAACAACGGGCGCGCTGCCACCGCCTGTCCCGGCCGCCACCGGCCGGGTCTTGATCGTGATCGACAGCGGGCGGACATGTCGCCAGATATCTTCCGGTTGCGCGGGGGTGGCCATTCTCTCGTCAATCCGCGCAGCATCCGCATGGGTATGCATGTCGCGGTAATAGGCATGGATGTGCGGTGTGACTGCCAAGCGGTCAGCCTGGCCCAGCTTCATGAACCTGTGCAAAGCGTCAGCGGCGGGCGGTGCCACAGTGTCACTCAAAAGCTCTACAGAAGCGCCATCGAATAGCGGCAGACTGATCTTCTCCGACATCCGCGTACTGACGCAGGAACTTTGTGCGCAGGTCAATAAAGAGCGCTGACCTAAGGGTTAAACGGCGTAAGTTCGCCCAACTACACCGCCGATTTCGTTAGTGACTTTCTTCCGGACAGCTTTGACCGATGATGCCATCACGTCACATTCTCGTTCGATCAAGCAGGGAGTTCTACCCGTGCCAAACAGATCCAGAACAAAAGCGTGGTTTCAGCGTGCAGCCCATTGGCAAACGCAGGCCATCCTGGTCAGCGTTGCGGCTGAGGCCGCCGTTTCGGACCCTGTTTATTTGTCACAGATCAAGATGGTCGGGAGGCAAGGCGCCGCCGCTTCCGGCACGGATCTTGCGGCGTTCGATCTGGCGGAGGCAGGCTTTGTTCTCCGGCGCTGATGGTCCAGGTCCACCTTTGGGGCCGAAAAGGCAGTACAGTCTGCGCCGGCCTGCCGGACGACACCGCCATGGTACGTAAAGTTGTAATCGGCACTATGTTTCTTATCGCCGCGTTGGTGCTGGCACTCGCTGTTGTCGTTTTCGAGCCTTTCAAGCGCGTGCCGGAGCTTGGCCGCGGGCTGCCTTCGCGAGATCATGCTGCGACTGAAGAGCTTCGGTCCCGGGTTCGTGCGTTGTTTCCGACACCGATCCCGGCTACCGACATCATCACCGAGCTAGAAGCGCAGGGCTTTGCAATCGATAGCGACCATAACGTGGCATCATTCTGGAAGAACGGTTTTCCCTGCCGTACCATCTGGCGCATATTTTGGGAAATGGACGACGATGGCACAGTGAGCTCGATCGACGCTCTTTACGGCGGCGTCTGTCTGTAGATCTGCACTGACAAGGCGGCGAATTGTGACTGGGCTATGGGCTGTGAGATCGGATTGAAGGACTCGCGATGAAAGATCTTTTGGCAAGAGTTGGGGCTGAGCAGGACAAGGCTTGCGAACCTCTTCAGGGTGCTGCCGCGCCGGATCAAATCGAAGCACTGCGGTTGGAGGCCGAGACCCGATTGTCGGCGCGGCTGCCTGATGAATTTCTGACTTACCTGTCTCTTTCAAACGGCACGGACTTCAACGGTTTGATCCTCTATGGAGCAAACAAGTCACCCGACGCACCCGGTCCGGCGGGTTTCTGGCAGGGCCTGGTTGCAGCCAATCTGGCATGGCGTGAGGGAGGGGATCACAAAGATTACGTCATCCTCGGTGAAACAGGCATGGACCTCCTGACCGTGGATTTGCTCGGGGAGAATGCCGTCGGCCGAGACCGCGTCTCGGGAGAGGTCACGGAACGGTTCCTTTCCGCCGGTGCGATGATCGAGACCTATCTGACATCCCACCTTGGATAGCTGCAGCGCGACTTCATCTACTCATCGGGCAGGTCTTCAAGATCGAAATGCAGGGATGGGACGTCGATGACCGGCTCGAATCCGAACTCGGAAACCAGTTCAAACCCCTCCGCCCGCAGCGTCTCGAGATCAACTAGTGCTGCGACGACCGCAGGTTCCGATGTCTGCGTATCGGTGACCTCAACGAAGATACGGCCAAGATGCGCGGACCCGTCAACAGCTTGCGCGTCGCCGGCCCTGAACGTGAAACCGTCGGCACCTCGATCCGGTCTGGTCTCTGCCAACCAGGCCAGGAGCGGTTGCTTCAGGGCCACACGGATGTGGTTTTCCTTCATCGCGGGGGGCACTGAGATTGACGTTGGTCTGGCCGTCATCCGACCGTTCTCAATGGCCAACCGATACTCGATGGTCGGACCATACTTTCTCACCGGGGACCCATCGTGCCGTTGCCCCACGTAAGGCCCGGGATGCAGCACGGGCCTTTCCTGCGGCGGTACGTGACCCGCTGCCAATGGCAGGGCGCGGAGCACAATCGCTACGTCATCGGTGATCAACGCCCAGCCGGGATTGTCCGTCGGCGCCTGCGTCAGTTTCTTCATGCACGTCCGGGCGAGTGTTTCAAATCCCGCGATATCGCCCTCGATCTGCGCTGCATCGAGCAGCAGCGTCGCGTCGAGATCCAGACTTTCACCGACAGGCCGTTCCTGCGTTCGCGGGTTCGTTCCCCATCGCAGGGCGATCTCCGGAACGGCAATCGGGGCCAGCCCACAGCGGTCGAATGTCTTGAGGATATGATCGGCGATCTCGCGCTGCACATCGCGCGCCCAGAGAGATGTAACCAGTTCGCGCAGGCACCGCGATGCATCGCATCGTTTGATGAGAAGGGGGGCCAGCGGTACCGGATCATCGGCACGGATGAAGCTGACCCGGGTGTGATCGCCGCGCCCCTCGATGGCATGGATCGCAAGGCCGGGTTCGTCCGTCCGGTCTGCCAAGTGGGTCGCCTCAACCCGCGTCAGGACTCTCCCGGTCAGCGCGCTGTCCGTTGCAACCAGAATACCACCTGTGATCAACACAGCCGACAGAATAAGAAGTGAGATATATCTGTTCGGGGTCACTCGAAGGAACTCCACTACAATCCCGCTAGGTGATCGTACAACCCAGACGGGGCGCCGCCTACCCCTCGGATCGTGATGGCGACGTAATGCAGGCAGCGCCTATGGGTCCAATTAAGGCAATTTGATAAGATAGTGTTTCTGGCTCATCGAAACTGAAACGGAGCGAAGGTGAGATAGAAACGCGGACCATCGAAAGCGGCGGTTGACAAGGTAGTGAAGGACGTTACCGCAATGGTTGCGCTCATTAGTTTTAACCGCCTTGTTGATGGTCATGGTTTCGGACAATGCTGAGTGCGACTCTAATGCTCGCGAGTTCTGGATACGCACTACCGTCTCAATGAGTGTGTGGTTTAAACAGATCAGAAATCTGGCCAAGGAGAATTTAGACTACTTACAATTTGCAAAACGCATTGCTGAGCCAAACTTAGATGACACTGCTGCTTTGGCACTTGATTGAAGCAATCGCTAAGATTGTTTGCAGGTTCATTGATCGCGGGGCCATGAAGGCAAATCTTCAAACGCTGCGTAGTACACACCGCGCCACCGTATGAGGCACTGGACCAAGCAAAATTTTTATAAGAACTGTACCTCTGGGTACTCTTCTCACCAAAGTCCTGCACCAAATTCAAACTGTGAGAAGGGCGTATCCGAAACAAAAACAAGGCGACCCCTTCTCCCGACTCAGCGCACACTCTTAGGACAACAAATCATTTCTGGTCGCAGTCGAATGCGCTTGGGGCGTTTAATGGGCTGTAGTTCTAAGCGAGCAAGTCGGACCAGTCGGAGTGCTTGCGAAATTGAGATGCCGCAAACGGGCAAAGGGGTGCGATTTTCTTTCCTTGTTCTCGCATATCGGCGACAATCCGCCTTATCAAGGCTTCGCCGAAGCCACGGCGTCGCATGGTTTGCGGCATGGTTGTGTGGTCTATGATAATCATGCGCTCGCCGGTTTTGACGAAAGTCATTTCGGCGTCGCCCTCATGGGTTCGAATGACATAGCGCCCACCAGTTTCACCGTCTTCGAGTTCGATCTTCATCAGTTTCTCCGATGTACCAGTTGGGTCGCAAGACATCACGACCTACATTCTTATTTCAATATGAGCCGGTGTGCCATTCGGCTTCCAATCCAACACGATCTGGAGGCGAAAATGCCAAAAAAAGATACCGCAATCGAGGCCGCTCGCCGCTCAGTTGACTCCAGCGATCCTTATGTCCGCGAACAGCAAACGTTTCCGGTACTGGATGACGATCAGGTTGCCCGCTTGAGAGGTTACGGAACTGTCGAAAACCTTGCTAAAGGCACCGTTCTATTCAGCCGTGGCGAACGCGGGGTGGATTTCTTTCTGATCCTGGATGGCTCCATCGAGATCACCGATAGTACACCCGACGGAGACGAAATTGTTATCACAACCCATGCGCGCCATCAATTCACGGGAGAACTGGATTTGTTCAACCAGCGCAAGATTCTTGTTGGCGGTCGTACCGGTGAGGACAGCCGTTTGGTGCGTCTGACCCGTGAGCAGTTTCGGCGGATGTCCAGCACCGAACAGGACATTGGTGAGTTGGTCATGCGAGCCTTCATCCTGCGTCGCACCGCGTTCATTGTCCATTCCGAGGCAGGCGTCACTTTGGTTGGGTATAAAAACGACCGAGATGTAGTCCGCATCAATCGGTTTCTGTCTCGCAATGGCTATCCACTCACCGTCCTGGAGCCAGGCACATCTGAAGGTGACCAGATCGTAAAGCAGCAGGGCGGCGATCTGCCCATAATCTGTACCCCGGACGGGCAGGCTTTCCACAACCCCGCCACCGCGGAACTTGCAGATCTCTTGGGGCTGACCGAAGAACTGATGGATGACCATATTTATGATCTGGCCGTTGTTGGGGCAGGGCCCGCAGGCCTGTCGGCTTGTGTATACGGTGCATCAGAGGCGCTGGACACTATCGTCATTGAGGCAGAAGCGCCGGGTGGGCAGGCTGGAACCAGCTCCAAGATCGAAAACTATCTTGGCTTTCCAACGGGTATTTCTGGTCAGGCTCTTGCAGGACGCGCCTGGATACAAGGGCAGAAATTCGGGGCGACTTTTGCCATCGCGCGCAGTGCGACCGGCATTGACGTAGATGGTGGTACCTTCAGGTTGACGCTGGAGGGTGGCAATACCGTTGTCTCTCGAACCGTGATCCTGGCATGTGGCGCGACCTACCGGAGGCTGGATTTGCCGAACTACGAGGAATTTGAAGGGCAGGGCATTCACTATGCTGCAACGGCGCTTGAAGCGCCGTTTTGTTCTGGAACCGAGGTTGCCGTCATCGGTGGTGGCAATTCCGCTGGGCAAGCGGCAGTGTTTTTAGCACGACACGCCAATCATGTGCATATACTGGTGCGCGGTGACGGCATTGCGGACAGTATGTCCAATTACCTGGTCAATCGGATCGACCAGTCTTCGCGCATCACGTTGCATACCCATACAGAGCTGTCCGCGCTTCAAGGTGATCGGATGCTGGAACAGCTCACGTTTAGGAACCGACAAACCGGTGATGAAGAAGTCAAGGATGTTTCCAACCTATTTGTCATGATTGGAGCCATTCCAAACACTGGATGGATGGGCGATTGCGTCGCATTGGATGACAAAGGCTTCGTGCTGACAGGGCATGATGCGAAGGCAGATAGCACCTCTCCGTTCGCGACTTCCATCTCCGGTATTTTTGCGGTTGGTGATATCCGTTCGGGTTCGGTAAAACGTGTCGCGTCAGGTGTCGGTGAGGGGTCCGTTTGCATTAGCCATGTGCATGAGTATCTCTCAGCCAGAGAAGAAGATGCGGATTGATCCGCCTTGATCACCTCCTAACTCTGTTCTTTAGATGCAGCGATTAAATCCTGCCGAGCGAGACCGTGAAATGGCCCAAGCGCCGTGTAGCATCACGAATCCTGAGGGCGAAAGGTAGAAGTCGGCCAGCCCTCCATAAGCACCCGCATCGGATGCGCGGTTCTAACACGCTGCCCCCAAAGCACGATGGTTCCACACCAACGACGCCACGACTGCGTCGGGCAAATATGCCGGTCGTCGCGCTTGTCATTAGCGAGGCTGTCTCTGGCACTGCACCATCCGCGGCGGAAATCATCAGTGTTTCGATCAAGAGCTGCTGGCCGCTACCGAGTTTGAAATTCTGTTTTTAGCGCCTTTTTAAGGGTTCATGTGTCAATGCCTTCGCGGTTGTTGTGGTGGCCATCTGACAAAAAATAGAAAATGCGAGAAAATTATGAAAATGTTCAGGGTAAGCAGTTCGATCAGAAAGCGTGGCCATCATATTCTCGATACATTGGCGGTCGCTTCGGCACTCGATAAAGTTCAGGCCATAATCTGGTTTGATTTGGAGGGAAACATTCTCGATGCGAACGACAATTTCCTCGCAGCGATGGGCTATTCACTTGATGAGATTAGAGGTCAGCATCATAAGATATTCGTGACCAAAGCCTACTCCGACAGTGCAGAATATGCGAAGTTCTGGGATAAGCTTGGTCTCGGCAATTCTCACAGCGGTGACTTCGCCCGCATTGCCAAAGATGGCAGCACCGTTTGGATCGAGGCGTCATACAATCCGGTATTTGATGAGCGCGGGAAACCCGTGAAAGTTGTCAAATTCGCGATCGACGTCACGGAAGCGAAGAAGCTAGCAGCTGATTCCGCTGGCCAACTTGATGCGATCTCCAAATCTCAAGCCGTGATCGAGTTCACACTGGACGGCAACATCCTGACTGCCAACGAAAATTTTTGTCAAACACTCGGTTATTCCCTAGAGGAAATCAAAGGCCGACATCACAAGATATTTGTATCTCCAGCGTACGCTTCCAGTGCCGAGTATCGTGCCTTCTGGCAAACACTTGGTGCGGGTAAGTTCCATGCTGGTGAATTCATGCGGGTTAAAAAGGATGGCCGTGAGATCTGGATCCAAGCCACCTACAATCCCATACTTGATCCGGCCGGCAAGCCAGTGAAGATCGTCAAATTCGCCACTGACATCACTGAAACCAAAGCGGTAACCACTGATGCAGCAGGACAGCTTGAGGCGATTTCAAAATCCCAGGCAGTCATCGAGTTCGATCTTGAGGGAACGATACTTCATGCAAACGAGAATTTTCTGAAGGCACTTGGATATAGCCTTGAAGAGGTTCGAGGTAAGCATCACAGCATCTTTGTTGATCCAGTAGACGTGCAATCTGCGGAATATGCCGATTTTTGGAGAACACTGCGAAACGGACAATTCTTCTCTGCGGAATACCGGCGGATTGCCAAAGGAGGTCGCGAAATCTGGATCCAGGCCACCTACAACCCGATTCTGAATTCGAGCGGGGAGCCGTATAAGGTTGTCAAATACGCGTCGGAACTCACTGATCGAAAACACGCTATGGACGCATTCTCTCATGGATTGACAGCATTATCGGAAGGTGATCTCACCGTGCGCCTGCCAGATACTCTGACCGGAGATTTCGCAGCCCTTAAGACGGCATTCAATACCACAATGGTGCGGCTTGAGGAGATGGTTGTCGGTATTCTCGGAGCGTCGGAGGAAATCGCTGATGAGACACAGGCCATTGCGTCAAGCTCAACCGATCTGTCCGCACGAGGCGAGCGACAAGCTACAACGCTCGAAGAAACGTCCGCCGCAATGGAGGAAATCTCCGTAACGGTAAAAAGTACGGCCGCGAACGCAAAGATAGCGAACTCCGCTGCCGAAAGCGCGTCACGGCATGCGCAGAAGGGTGGCGAAGTCGTTACCAGTGCCATCGCGGCAATGGACCGGATCGAAGCAAACACGGCAGAGATCGGTAAAATTGTCGAAGTTATCGACGGAATAGCTTTTCAGACCAATCTACTTGCACTCAATGCGGGAGTGGAAGCGGCACGTGCAGGAAATGCGGGACGAGGGTTCGCCGTTGTTGCCTCCGAGGTCCGAGCACTGGCACAACTTTCGTCGGATTCCGCTCGCGAGGTAAATGAACTCATCTCGACAAGCAACCGACAAGTTTCTGAAGGTACAGAATTGGTCAACCGCAGTGGCGAAGCCCTGTCCGAGATCGTCGCAGGAGTGCAGGATGTAGTTACGAGCATCAGCGATATCCTGAGCGCGTCAGAGGAGCAGGCTACCGGGATTAGCGAAGTTACTCAAGCGGTGGTTGATATTGATCGCACGACGCAACAAACCGCCGCTCTGGCAGAAGAAGGTGCTGCATCAGCGACCCAACTCGCTGAGCGTGCGGCGCGTCTGCGCGAGTTGGTAAGTTTTTTCCGACACGATGATGGCGGGAACGCGTGCAATACCCATCCGACAAAGCACAGCCAAACCGCTTCGCAAAATTCCAGCGGGTATATTGGAGAAATCTCCGCTATGAAACAGGTAGCGGGGACGGATATTGCTCAGCCACGCGAGCCAGCAGTTCGACGAGCGGATGGTTGGGTCAAGTTCTATCAATAAATTTGGTGAGTATTGATCTAAATCGGTTTGCTTCGGGATATCTTCGTCTGAGTGTCGCTTCCTCGCCATATCAAATCCTTCGTTTCCTAACTTTGGGGGCGGATCAAATTAGTGGGAGAGGATCAGCACCGCAAACCACAAGGCTTTTTCTTCTATTTCTATTTATTTAGCGGAAGGCGAACAACAGCTTCGAAACCACCGCAGTATACCAACGCCGCAGGGGTACCAGAAATAGGTTTTTTTGCGTTGGCGTCGTTAAACGAAAAAAGGATGCGCATTGTCGTATGCATGCTCTGCGCCTTCGTAGTCGGCGCGGTGTACTTCCTGGCCTATAACTACAAGGTCACGACACGTGAGACCTCGCAACGTCAACAGCTGATTGACATGACCAATGCCTTCACCAGTGCATTCGCAGTGCACCGCGATGAAGACAATCTCGTCCCCGCCACCTTTCGTCGGATCGGCATCCAGGAATTCACCGATAGTGTCAAGAAAAGTGTCGACGTAAGGGCAACCGCGTCCACCATGCGCATGCCGGGCACGCCTGGATTGGAGCTGAACACGATCGAAGAGGATACACGCATCCGGTCGATCATAGCGGGTATGGCGCAGGCGCGAACAGCAACGCGCCACAATGAACATTTCTGGTCCGAGGGAAGGTTCGTTGGTCGCACAATCGTGCCTTCGGTCGCCTCCGCAGACAGCTGTGTCGGATGTCACAACGCAGCGCTCGGCGAAGAGATCTACGAGGTGGGCGACGTTATGGGCGCATTTGTGGTGGAGACGGACCTTACCAGAACAGTGATGCAGGGCGCGGTCTATGCAATTGCAACCGCACCTCTTGTCGGGTTTCTGGTCTTTATCCTGATCACGGCACAAGCCAAGCGGTCTGCCAAAACCGTCACCGCCTTAAAACGACAGGTTACGGCTGAGCAAAAAGCAGCGAATGGCGGAGGAACAAGCAAAGTTCCTGGCATCCCATGATTCACTCACAAAGTCGGCCAATCGGAGCATGTTTCACGATCAGCTGGAAGCGAACATTGCGCAAGTGGGTGGCGGTGAGGCGGCAGACGTGGTGATCGCGTTGGTTGATCTCGATGATTTCAAAATGATCAACGACTCGATCGGCCATGACGCAGGTGACGCTGTTCTCGTCACTATCGCGGAACGCCTGCGCGACGTGATTGATCCGTTCGACGGCCTGGTCGCGCGTTTCGGTGGTGACGAATTTGCGGTAGTGTTGGCTCCAAAACAGACTGATTTCAACGTGACGCACCTCGGACAAAAGCTTGTCGACGTGATCCACCAAGAGTTTCAGTTCGGGCAATCGGTCCTGCGGCCTGCCTGTTCCGTTGGCATAGCACAGCTCTCCGAGGTGGTTGGCGCCGACATCGCTGCCTTGATGAAGGCCTCTGATGTGGCTCTTTATTCCGCCAAGGATGCCGGGAAATCACGCTTCCAGATCTTTGATGAAACGCTGCGAATAAAGATGGGCCGCAAGATGGAGCTCACCTCTGAGTTGCCGCTTGCCCTTGCCAAAGGCGAGGTCCGACCTGTTCTGCAACCGAAGATCGACCTGCAAACTGGCGATATCACCGGATTCGAAGCCCTGGCTCGCTGGCGCTTTCAGGGCAAGGAAGTGCCGCGAACAGAATTCATTCCGCTGGCCGAAGAGTGTCGCTTGATCGAGCAGGTCGATTTCCACATCATGCACCGGGCCGCGGCCTTTATCGCAGACGCTTCCCGGTCTAATCAGACCCCGATCGGGCTCTCTGTTAACGTCAGCACGATTGATCTGCGCATGTCAGATTTCGTTGAGCGGGTTCTCGACGTTCTAATGGTGACCGGGCTTTCGTCTTCGCAGTTAACGCTCGAAATCACCGAGAGCGTTTTTATGCAAAACTGGGAAATGGCGCGTCAGGCCCTGAAAGCTCTGCGTGAGGCAGGCGTGCGGATTGCCCTTGACGATTTCGGAACGGGGTACTCATCCTTGTCTTACGTACTGGAATTTCCTTTCGACGAGATCAAAATCGATCGTTCTCTCGCAAGAGACGTAACCAGGATCGAGCAAAATCGAGCAATGCTCGTTCATCTCACTCGAATGTTCCACGATCTAGATAAGACGGTGACAATCGAAGGTGTTGAGACCTGGGAGCAAACGCAGTTCCTAATGGATATCGGAGTGCACCTGGCCCAGGGTTTCTACTTTGCAAAACCCCTCGAACTCGATGAAGCAATGGCACTTTTGCGGGGCGTTGGCTGTAGCGATCCCATTGTTCCAAGAACTGGATAGGCAGCGATGCTTTATGGTTCACACCGATCCCAAAACCGCGTCCCTATATGGGGCAGAGACGGCCTCTTCTCATTGAAGCGGAATCCGATTGAGGTCTTTTATGACGGACGATACAGAAATCTCAAACACCTCTCTTTCTATGCGAGCCAGGCGTGCCCTGGCCAAGAATGATATTTACACCGTGGGCGAGCTGCGGCTTCTGCTGCGCGAATGCGGATCTGATTATGTCAGATCTAGAATGCTTGGCATCGGGGCGGTTACAGCAGAAGAAATTTTCCATTTTTTGAACCAGGACTAGCAGCCACAAAAGGTGAGTTGCACAGCCTATCATTTCCTGCCTGTTGCGACACCAAGTTGGGTGATGCCTGGGAGAAGTTTGTTTGGGTAAAGATAAGGAGACTTTAAGCATGTTGGTCTAAGTGTGCTCTGGCAAGTTGCTGGAAGGCACAAAAATGATCGGAATAATCGAGAAAGTCATTGTGGACAGCCTCCTTGAATTGGGCGGGGATGAGCTTCGGCAAGATGTGTTCTTTGTCGCAAAGATCCCAAATGACCGCATCTACCGCATAGATCGACACTATGATGATGGCGAAACGATGCGATTGATAGAAGCGGTTCTCCAAGTCACCGGACTGGAAACCTCTGAACTTTTCGATTTGCTTTCCGAGGCCTTTCTCGAGTTTGTGGAGGGTGTGTTTCCCGAGTTTCTTCGGATGTCTAGAACATCGGAAGACCTCGTGCGGAAACAGGCCAAAATCCATGCATTGATCGCGGCAGGCAGCAGAAAACCTGGTGACAGCCAGAAGTCAGCCGACAAATTCCGAATTGAGGATCACGGGCCACACCACATCACAGTTCACTACCAATCACAGCTGCAACTCTGCGGCTTTTACGAGGCTTTGGTCCGGGCCGCCGCTAAACACTTTGGAGACGAGGTTGTTTTCGCATCTCACGAATGCGCGCACGAAGGCGCAAACGCTTGCAGAATGACAATGAAATGGACGAGTGTCGCGGGGACTCCGACGTTCTTTACATCCCCGCAAACACATGATCACGAGCTTAAGTCGACACATGGCTAAAGCCGCTCGCGCACAAAAGAAAATCAAGGCCCAAAAACGCCGCGTTGACGCTGGCGCGGCCCAGTCAGGGGTTGAGCAGCATTTCGAAAGTGCGACCGGTAGGGTTGGCATGGGCAGTTTGCGGATCAGCGACATGATTAAACCGCAAAACCCCACAGACACTCTCGTGGAATCGATTGCAGATCAACTCTGTACCATCGTTGAGGACAATTATGACATCCAGATCCAAGTCGACGGTGAGGGGGTCACAGAATCGCTTCAAGTTCAAAAGCTTACCGTTCTGATCAATTCGCTCCTCGAGAACGTACGGCGCAACATTGGCAGTCTGTCCAAGTTGGCCCAGGATCTTGAAACGAAAGTCCGTGAGCGGACACTCAAACTCGATCTCATCGTTCAAAGTTCCAATGACGGCGTCTGGCTTTGGGACTTGCCGAATGACTGCGTCGAATATTCGCCGAGATGGCGGCAATTGATGGGTCTTGATAATGAGCGGCTTAACAAGATCGACGATTGGCTTCTCAAGGTTCATCCGGACGATCAGGAGCGCCTGCGTTCGGCCATTCGGGCACATTTGCAGGGAACGACGCACTTTCTGACCGAAGATTACAGGATCCTGCATGCGGATGGTACGTATCGCTGGGTTTGGTGCAGAGGGAGGTGTCATCGTGATCAGAACGGGCGTCCGATCCTGATGGCAGGCACTCAAACAGACGTTCACCAACTGCGCTCCATTGATGCATCAACGGGCTTGCCTAACGAGGACAGTCTACAATCCACGCTCGAAGACATCATCAATCGCAAGATACCCTTTCGGGCTATGGTCATCGGTGTCCCTCGCGTGATTTCGATGAAGGAGGAATTGGGATCGGATGAGTTGTCCGCACTGCGCAAGGCCATTGCATATCGCTTGTCTTCATCGCTTCCGTTCGTGTCGGATTTGGCGCATCTTTCCGGGGAATACTACGCGGCCATCCTAACTCAAGACATCGGGGCGGAAGATCTGCACGCAAAGGTTCTGGAGTCTGTTCTCGATGCCTTCACCCGCCCGTTTTCGACGGGACTTCGGAACATACAGCTTGATGTCGCCATTGGTGTAACTCAGCCCGTCCATGAATTTGATTGTTCTCCGTCGGATGTAATGCGCGATGCATGGGCATCTTATCGGTGTGCACGGAACTCCGGTCATCGCAGCAACATACTGAATGAAGAGCAGATTGAGGCTGCGCGCGACAGGGCATATATGCAGGAGCAGGTTCGCCGCGGGCTTGAACGCGGCTGGTTTGTTCCTTATTTCCAGCCGATAGTGGATATGAAAAGCGAGCGCACGCTCGGTTTTGAGACACTTTGCCGGATGTCCCATCCGGACCTGGGTATATTACCTCCGGCCCGGTTCATTCCAATAGCGGAAGAATTAGGGGTGATGGACGCGATTGGCGAGCGCATGTTGACCAGAGCCCTCGATCAACTTGCAACTTGGGCAAATATGGGCGCGCCGTTTGGAGAGCTCTTTCTGACGGTCAATCTCGAAGCGCAACAGATGATGCAGCAGGACTTTCCTCAAAAACTTGGTGAAGGCCTGCGCGCGCGGCATATTCCAGCCCAAAACCTGAAATTGGAGATCGTCGAAAGCTCGATGGTGGGTAACTTCGCCTCGGCCTCTCGACAGATTGGCTTGCTGCGGGAGCTTGGCGTGAAAATTGCGTTGGACGATTTCGGGACAGGCTATTCATCCTTGGAATATCTAAACGAATTGACATTTGACCTGATCAAGATTGACAAAGCGTTTGTGGACGATGTTGAGAACGATCCCCGAAAGAAGTCGATGGTCAAGATGATCTGCGTACTGGCTGAGACACTTGGCGCTCAGATCTGTGTCGAAGGTATCGAAAACGATAGCCAGGCTGCAATCATGGTCGATCTGAACGTTACCTTCGGTCAAGGTTACATGTTCTCCAAACCGCTTCCAGCTGATACCTTGCACACTGCGCTTCAAGCAATCTGATTGTCTTCCTCCAGACTATCTCCTGCTTGGTTAGCTCCATGAAGACCTATTCGCCAACGCAAGTTATTCTGAACGGCAGGCGATTGATCTCGAATTGAGCAGGCTAGCCCCGGTGTCTTTTTCGACCATCCAGAGAACGACAGGCTGAAAGAATTTCTCGGTCAAATTCTGCAACACTAGGCGAATGACATCGGGTAGCCCGATCGCCCCGATACGCCACGGCTCAAAATTGTTAAAAGGCGCGAAAAAAGAGGCGGACGCCCAAAAAACTGCGCAATAAGTCCGCTATTTTTTTGCCTACAGTACTGAGCCGCGCGCGCAACGCGCATAGGCGGCACAGCAGTGTTGATGTTGATGATGGTTGCTAATGTCCGTTTCGAGCCAAAAGACCTCGGGAAAGCGAAACGCTTCGCAAGCAACGCCCTATTGCCGTCGCGATTTCGCGAATATGGCTTTTCAAGCTTGCTGACGAAGCAAGGGCTGGGGAAGCTACAAGTTGAGGCAAAGACATGAGCAACGAAGGCCAGTTCAGTTGAGTCTCAAGTAGTAGATTTTTTTTAGACTGACACATCCGATCCGCACAGAAGCTTACTCAGTCTATTTGGAAAACCAGTTGCATATGCCGCCAAAGCAGCCAAATGACTGCTCACCTTGCTGATCCTCACGTTCGGGAAGCAGATTAATCGCCTCTGTTTCACCAAGTTCAAATCTTGGAGGCTGGTCTTGTCGATCCAAACTGTCAAATCCGCTACTTTGATACTCTTCTAGCGTGACATAGTTCTCCTCAGGCATTCCCGACTCAACAGCTTGGTCATGAAATTCCGTAGTTGGTTGAAAGTGCCCCGACCAGTTTGTCCAACCCCAATTGTCGTCAAATCCAAGTTTTGCAATCAATCCGGCATAGTACACACCAGGCGTTTTCATGGATTCGACATAGTCCAGTTCAAATTCCTGAGTGGCGGTATGATAAAGTTGCGGATGACCTCCCGGTCCTTCGCCCCCAACATAAATTGGGCCCTTTGAATCGAGAATGACAAAACTATAATTTTTCTGTATATTTTCTTGTTTCGGATCAAATACCTCCACCCCACTCTGAAATCTGAAGCCGTCCAGCGACTGTGTCGGGAATCTCTTTAGCTGAACCAAAGTGTTTGCCTGGTTCGCCACCTCCTGAAGCTCCGCAATTTTTCTTGTTGTAGGACTTGAATCCGCCAGACGTTGAAGCGGAGAGGTCGAGTTTTTTATTGCAGCGACGCTCGTACGGCGGCGTTGATGGGTCTGCCGTGGTGGACTTCCATGCGGTCGAGATTTCATGTCCGCCTCCACCGTCTCATAGTATCTAAAAATCATTGATTTTGTCACTTTTTTAGCCGCGCTAGGGAGATCTGACATTCGTGCTTGGTGCAGCATCGATCAAATTGGCTTCAAGCAGACGAACTACACCATTGTCTGCATTTACCATTGCTCGTTTTTTTGTAATCTCGCCTGATGTGCGGACGAATAGTAGGCGGAAATCTCACCCAGGCTCAGATTGGCCATCATGGAGGGCTTTCTCTACGGAGCGCCTGTGCCCGATGCCGTTGCACCTGAAGCGTGCAGCGGATGGAATATCAAACCCACCCAGCAGATCCACATGGTTTGTCAGGACGCCGAAGCCTTCATTGGCACATCGGCCCGCTGGTGGTTTGTCCCGCATTGGTTCAAGGGCGATGTCAAAGACTGGAAACAGACCACCTTCAACGCCCGGATCGAAACGGCGGCAGAGAAACCCACCTTCAGGACCGCATGGAAAACTTCGCGCTGCATCATCCCGGCGGTTGGATACTACGAATGGTCTGGCCCGAAGAACGACCGCAAACCAAATTACATCACGCTTGAGACAAATGCGCCGCTGATCTTCTTTGCGGGATTGTGTTCAACACTTCAGGACGGCTCACGAACCTGCACGATACTGACGCGTGAACCAGCGGAGCAGATAGCACATATCCATACCCGGATGCCCGTCATCCTGAGGCAAGATGAGCTTGCCCCCTGGATCAGTGACGAAATGGAGACCACTGCCTCACAGGATGCCCTTGGCACAGGCTGGGATGGCCGGTTCAAGTTCCATGAGGTGAACAAGTTTGGTCGTGACGATGATGATCCGGAGTTGATCGAACCAATTGACAGACTGATTTAATGTTCGCTATTCGTTCTCGATGTCGACTCGTGCCCGAAGCCCACTGAAACGCAATGCTGAACAGAAGTTCCCAATACGACTGCGTACCAAAGCATCTGATGAGGATCGAATCCTGGACGCCGATGCCATTCACGAATGGCTTTTGCGTGAACTAGGTTGGGGCAACTATGCCTGGACCGGGGACAATCAACCCGGCCACTATGCGAACGCATTCTACCTGCCAAATATGGACGTTGCCCGAAGGTTGGTCGAGACCTTCGACCTGGAGCTGTTGCACCTCGAAGACATGAAATTGATCTGACAGATTGCTGACAAGACCGAAGGACTGAACTCGCACGATTGCTCGAATGGACCACATCAGCGGTTTCAGAGCTGGTGCGTAAATAGCATGGCCGCCCCCCCTACGTAAGTATTGCCAATGGCCGGAATGGTAAAAATTTGCTACCATAACATCATTGGTTCGGGTGGTTTTTCATGCGGTGGATATTGGTCATTGGGTTCGTTTGCTTTGTGGTTTGGGCGCTTGGCTCAGATCCTGAAGCACCTGTGATCAGCGTCACCCTCGCGCCAGATGGGATACAAAGCCTTGGCCAAAGCAGCTTCGACAAACCTAAGGTTCAAAACCCACCAGACGCGCCGGTCACATCCTCAGCAGAGAAAACCACGCTATTCGTATCGGGCTCAAGGGTGAATGTTAGAAAGGGTCCCGGAACCAATCACAGTGTCATCGGGCAACTTGTGCATGGCGAAGCGGTAAAACAGGTTTCCGCTGCTGCCGGTTGGAAGGAAATCGAAACGCGACACGGCGTCGGATGGATGTCGGCCAAATATCTTGCGGCCACAAAACCGAAAGTCGAAACCCAACGGCCCGAAAGCAGTCGCAAAAGGCAAATCGCACTGCCGACGAGCCGCGAAAAACAAGCGGCTCGCAATGCAATTATCCGGCAAAGCTTATCTTCATACCCTGGCTCCTGTCCTTGTCCTTACAATACTGACCGTGCAGGCAGAAGGTGTGGGAAAAGAAGCGCTTGGTCAAAGCCAGGAGGGTATTCTCCGATATGCTACGACAGCGACGTAAGTGAGGCGCGCCTAAATACCTATTTTGCTCTCAGGCGTGGAGCCGTGAATTAGTTTGATTTTATGAAGGGTAACCCTGGAAAAATAATTGTTTTTGAACCAATTGGGTGATTTGCATGAATGCTGAAAAAGAGGAACATGAAAGGAAGTCGATTTGGGCAAGCGTCTTGCCTACAGCGACCGTAGCCTTCCTAACAACAGTTGCGACAATAGGAGCGGCTTCACTAACCTTCTTCAAGGAAAGCCGAGAATTGGATATCGAAATGGTCAAGTTGAGTCTTGCCATTTTGAAGGGTGAATTTGAGGCCGAGGACGCCAGCGAACCGATACACGCCAGACGCTTCGCTTTGAAGGCGCTGGCCCGATTCAGCGGGGTGGAAATGACCAATGATGAATTGGAACAATGGGCGCAGCGAGGCGGGGTTCCAATTGATGAGGATCTGTTCTCTCGTGCTCTTCAAGAGTCATTATCGGATTTGGTTAAATTACAAACTCAAACAAGTCAGCTACTTTTCGAAAGGGGGCAAATGAATAACCGCCTCTTGCGAGCTCTCCGAGACGATCCTGACGCACTAAAAAGGCTGGAGGAAGAGGGACTGGTCAATCCCTCATTGCGTGAAATTCGCTAGTATAAGCACTGATTGCAAATAGGTTGTGAACTGCCAGAATTCCCGGGCGAACTCCTTGAGCATCACAATGTCAATCCATGAACGCCTCGGCTTGACCCGTCGCCAGCAGCCATTCATTCACGTTCTCGCCGCCTTCATGGATTGTGACCAGATACCGACCAAAACTGCCAGTAGATTCCGCTTCCGAGCGCTTGGCTTTGATGGTGCACAAAAACACCGACTTGCCCTCTATGCGCGCCCTGACGGCCTCTGTAACGGCTTTGCCCTCGTCTGTCTTGTTCTCCGGGGTGTTGATCCCGAACAGTCGCAGATGTTCGCCGTGAAGCCAGGTACGAAAGCCCAAGTCGATATCCGCAACGATGGTATCACCATCAATGACCCTGACGATGGTGGCGCGGTAGGTGTAGAGACCGCAATCTGGAACGGGTTCTTCTGCGAAAAGCGGAGAAGAGATGGCAAGACAAGTAAGCGTTGCCAGTGATTTTAGTCGGCTTTTCATCCGGGCGTCGATCCATTGTGTTGATGTTGACGTGCTGCGACCTTGGTTCGATCAAGGTAAACCAGTGGTTAACGCAGTTCAGTTTTGGTTGTCTGCCTTACATCGTGCACGACGCAATCAGCGTACATCCATCTGTTTGATTAGCTTATCCTGGAGAGAAACCCACCAGATTGCGCTGACACCCATCAGAAACACTCCAAAACCGGCGAAAAACAGGCAGATGAAAAGCATTGGTGACATCGACATCCGGGCTCTCCTTTTGAACTATCAGAACTCGGGAGGATAACGCGGCCTCAGCAGATGAATTTGACAAACATCAACCATACAATCGGAGGTAATTCAGCCTCGTTAAGCCAGCATTAACCAAAATTCCGCAGCATAAGTCTCAGGGGAAATGACTGTGCGCCTTGGGGGCGCAGGAGGCTGCTGGAATGACAAATTGGCTTACGTCTGGATTATCCGTCTTTGGCAAAAAACAAAGACCAGACCCGAACACCGTCACGAAAAAACGCTCTCCCAGAGCATCAGGCTTTTCCGAGGATGCGTTGCGCGGTCTAGAGGATCTGGATGCCAGGATGCCACCTCCCGGCACAGAAGTGAAATCCGCCTTTGCGCCGAGCTACAAGCACACGGAACGGCTCTCAAAGAAGGCTTCTGCTGGCGGCGGGCTCGTCATCGATGCTGAAGGCAACAAGGTTCCGCACTATTGGGGACACCGCGAACGGCTGCGTAATCGCTTTCTCGCCGGTGGCCACAAACCAATGCCGGAATACGAAGTCCTTGAACTGCTGCTGTTCAATGCAATCCCCCGCATTGATGTGAAGCCTTTGGCCAAGCGATTGCTGGCGACCTTTGGGGATCTGAACGGGGTCATTGCCGCGTCAGAACACCGCTTGTTGAAGGTCGAGGGAGCAACGCCATGGGTGTACTATCATTTACGGCTTGCGGAGGCCTTCGCGCAGCGCATGGGGCAGGCGAAAATCCTTGAACGCGAAGTTGTGACATCTTGGGATGAGTTGATCACTTACTGCCGCACGGCGATGGCACATCGTGAGACTGAGCAATTCCGTATCCTGTTTCTGGACCGCAAGAACGTGCTGATCGCAGATGAGGAACAAGCCAAAGGCACGGTTGACCATGTGCCGGTGTATCCCAGAGAAGTGGCTAAGCGCGCGCTGGAATTGAACGCCAGCGCCATCATTCTTGTGCACAACCACCCGTCTGGCGACACGTCTCCCAGCAGACCGGATATCGAGATGACGGAGGCCGTCACAACGGCTTGTCAGGCAATTGGCGTGACTATTCATGACCATGTGATTATCGGCAAAGACTCGGAGTTTTCGTTTAAGACCAATGGGCTGTTTGCGGCTTTTGCGTGAGTTAATCACCCTCTCGCAAATCGACTGACCTTGAGCGCAGGGGTGTTGTTGGTAGAGTTCTGGGGCTGCCACCCCTGCGGAGGCAAAGAACAGGTCCTCGCTATGCTTGCTTCATTGCATTGCAACTGCGCGCAACTCTGGTCCCGCGTTACCGCACCTTTGCACCCCTGCTTCTCGGCGAAAGCCATCCGCTTGCAAGCAACACGCTAGATCAGTTGATTGAGACTTCTGCATACAAAGCCAATCCGATTCATGGTTGACGGGCCGCCGTTCGATGGTTGCGGGCTTGGCGCCCAACTCTTCGCGCAGATGACGGTGGTAGGCGAGGATGTCGTCTTTCGACAACGGGTCGCTGAGGTGGTGCGCCTTGGTGAAGCGCGCGAAGGTACGAAGATCCTGGGCGTAGGCCCGGAGCGTGTGATGGCCGAGACTGCGCTCATCACGGCGCGAGTTGACGAAAGCTGTGTGATCGAGATGGGGCATGCTGAACTCCTTTGCTTGAGTTCAGCAGTTCAGCATAGGTGGGTCGCCACTCCGAAATTGCCCGCTTCAGCGGTAACGATAATGGGGCCCATTATCGCTACCATCGAGATGGATGCCAGTTTGTGGGGCAGGGCGGTGGTAGGAGTTTCCACGTTTTCAGTGCTGGAGAAGCATATAGCTGATCGCTCCGAAGGCGGATGTCAAGTCTGGCGATCGCGAAAGGTGCTGGCAAAAGTAAGTTGCGAAACAAAGGCTTGGGTAGATGTTCGGATCGCCCTTCAAACCGGCCAAAAGTTCGCGTAAGCACTGCGTAAGCAGTAGGAATACATTGAGCACCCGTAGCTCAGCTGGATAGAGTGTCGGCCTCCGAAGCCGAAGGTCACAGGTTCGAATCCTGTCGGGTGCGCCAATTTTTTCTTTATATATTAGTGACTAAGGTTGGGCCGCATCCGAGGCAGTGGCGCTTACGCGAGTTTTTTTTCGCAAGCAGCCGAACGTGAGCAGTACTCAGGGATGGTGTGGCTGGTTTGGCTTGCCGTTGAACTTTCAGGCAACTCTTGAGACGGCCAGTACTAATCGGCGTCAAGTCTTGCAGTCCCATTTCGATTGCGCCTGCAAGATGAAGTCGATGAACACTCTTATCCTCGGCGAGACAAGGCGACGGTCGAGATAGAGCGCAGTAAAGGGCGTAGGTGGCGGCCGGAACTCCTCGAGCGCCTCCACGAGCTTGCCCCGTTTTATTCCTTCAGCCGCCATGAATGATGGCATCTGACTTACACCGAGACCGGCACGAGCTGCGCGACCTACAGACTCACCATCATCGATTGTGACCGAACCCTCGTAGGTTTTGGACACAACTTCCCCATCCTGTGTGAAATGCCACTGCATTACTCTACCTGTGCGGCGATTGCGGAAATTGAGGCAATCGTGTTTCGCCAAGTCGTCCGGGTGTTCTGGCATGCCATGCAGATCCCAATAGTCTGGAGATGCACACAGTACGAGTTGATCATCGAAAACCCGACGCGCTATCAGATTGGCCCTGTCGGAAAGCGCTCCCGCTCTTATCGCGATGTCAACCGCGTCACCGGCGAGATCAACCGCACGATCATCTAGCCAAAGTTCGATTTCGACTTGAGGCCATTCTCGATGAAAGGCGTCAAGCGCCGGGACTAAGCACATACGACCAAAGGCGGCAGGTGCACTGACTGTTAGCCGCCCCACAGGATCGCTTGCAGTGTCGCTGACTTCCGCACCTAAAGCCAGGGCGTCCGCGATCAATCGCTTGGCGCCCTCCAGATAGCGTTCGCCTTCCGGAGTTAGGCTGACGCTACGTGTGGTTCGGTGAATTAATTTAACACCCAGTGTTTCTTCGAGGCGCGTGACGGCCTTCGACGCTGCAGATGGCGTGAGGTTCAATCGTCGGGCTCCGTCCTTGAAAGCTCCAGTCTCAGCCACGCTGATGAAGGCTTCGATGCTGATCAGAGATGGCAAGTTATTCATGACAAAAATTCCATTCTGAAGCCTCGATACCCGGATTTATCCGAAATTACATAGTCTATACATTGTAATCTATCAACGCTGGCGGCAGACCATCGCTCAATTCTGCGCGATCGGAGGCTGCCTTGGAATGACTTTGAAGCAATCGAGAACCGCTAGCGACCACGCCCATAACGGAGAAATTCTATGAAAATCGGAATCATCGGTGCCGGCGATATCGGTAAGCTCTATGGCCAGCTGTGGCGCGAAGCGGGTCATGATATCATGATCGCTTCCAGGTCGTCCGACACTCGCGAAGACGCGGCGCGCAAAATCGGCGCGACAGCAGGCACACCGGAGGATGCGGCGGCGTTTGGCGACGTCATCCTTTTGGCTGTTAACTATGCGACGGTAGACGAAGCTGTGTCCGCCATTGCGCCCGCGATTAACGGCAAGCTGGTGATTGATGCCACCAATCCGCTCATCCGTGTATCGGGCGGTGGTGTCGAGCGAGTGATCCCCGATGATGCGATTTCGGGCGAAATGATGGCCCACAAGCTACCCGGTGCTCGGGTGGCCAAGGGGTTCACCACGTTGTGGACGGGTCACGTCGAGAAAAAGAGCGATCGCGATGCGCCGAAAGTAGCCATGACCCTGGCGGCGGACGCTGCCGAAGATCGTGAGATCGTCGCGAAGCTCATCAGCGATGCAGGCCTTGTTCCTGTTGATCTGGGGACGCTTGCACAATCTCGTCCGCTCGATCCGCCCAGTCCGATCTGGAACGTGGTCCTCTCCGCCGACGAACTCGCCGAACGGGTGGCTGTGTTCCGTCAGGAACAGGTCGCTTGAGGCCAGACCGAAACGAAAGGATGAGTCCTATGACTACGCTCACGGCAGGCGCAGACAACGCGCCGAGCTGCGAACGCGCGAAGCGCGGACTGACACCGATAGTCTCCGCGGCGCTGTTCCTCGAGGCGATGACTGTGTCGATCACGGCTATCGCGATCCCCAACATGAAGGCTGATTTCGACGTATCTCTAGCCGTGCTGCAATGGACGCACGGTGCATTTATCATCGGTTTTGCCGGACTGCTTCTGCTCGGAGGACGGGTTGCTGACCTTTACGGCCGACGCCGTGTCTTCCTTATTTCGACAGCTCTCTTCGGATTGGCTTCGCTGATCGTCGCGCTTGCACCATCGTTGGGGCTGCTTTTCACGGCGCGCGGAATCCAAGGCGCCGCGGCGGCTTTCATGATTCCGACGTCGATATCGATCCTGACCGGCGCTTTTCCCGAAGGACCGGCGCGCAACCGCGCGCTCGGCACTTTCAATGCGGCGGGCGCCGCAGGTTTCTCGGTTGGCCTCGTCATCGGCGGATTACTCATCGCCGAACTCGGCTGGCGCTGGGCCTTTGGATTGAACTTCCCGGCCTCGGGTTTAATCGTGGTGGCTGGCATATCTGTGATCCCGGTCGCGCTGGGCGATCGCAAACCTGTTAAGCTCGACTGGTTTGGTTCGGCGACCGTTGCGGCGGCTATTGGCACTCTAACGCTAGCACTGACTTTGGGCGCGGAGCATGGATTCGGGGTCTTGGAACTAGGCCTTGTGGCCGCCGCCATTCTGCTTGGCTGCCTGTTCATTTGGGTTGAGAAGATCCATGCCGAGCCTTTGATGCCGCTCTCCATGCTGCGTATTCCCGGGTTGCGTCGGTCCAGCCTCGCTTCGCTGACCCTTCTCGGGGCCTTCTTCGGCTTCAATCTGCTGGTCAGCGTTGCGCTGCAGACAGGGCACGGCATGGCTGCCGACATGGCAGGCTTCGCGCTGCTACCGATGGGGCTTCTCTGTGTGGCGGTTGCTCAGATCGCCACTCCGCGAGTGATGGATCGTTTTGATATTGATAGAGTCGCGGCGAGTGGCCTTGGCCTCATTGCGCTCGCTTCCGTCTGGCTCTTCAGTGCTGGCAGCTTGGCACCGATCTGGCTCGTGATCGCGGCGACCACAGTGGCCGGCGGTCTTGGCATGGGGCTCGCTTACGCACCGCTCGCCGTGGGTGCAGTGCGCGGAGTGCCGAGGGATCGACAGGGCGTGGCCGCCGGATTGCAGCAGACGACGCTACAGGTTGGCGGTGTCATCGGCATTGCTCTTGCCATTGCTGCCAGCACGCTCGCGAACCGCCCGGAAGCTGGCTTGCTCGCCGCCGCTCTTATCGCTCTCGCTGGCGTGGCCGTCCTGACGCGGCGCACCACCTTCCAACCTTCTGCACCTAAAGGAGCCGCACAATGATGAGGGTTCTTATCGCTGGCGCTACCGGCACGAACGGCCGTGCTTTGACCGACGAATTGAGCAAGCATGATGGCATTATTCCGCGCGCACTCGTGCGCGATACGGCTTCGGCTGAGTTCGGCGATGGCGTCGAAATCGTCGAAGGCGATCTGGCCGATCTCCAAAGTCTCGCTGCCGCGTTTGACGGCGTTGGAAAGGCCTATATCGTCACCTCGATCCAACCCAATACGATCGACCTGTTCCAAAATTTCTTCCGCGCGGCAAAATCTGCGGACGTTACTCATATCGTTAAGTTTTCCGGGCTTGGTTCGGATGTGAATAGCCCTTCAGAGGTCATTCGCCAACATGGTGAAACGGACGAGGCGCTACGCGAAAGCGGACTACCCTTCACCATCCTTCGCCCGAATTCTTTTTACCAGAATATGCTTGGGCAAGTGCAAGGCATCGCCAAAAACGGTACTTTTGCCCTGCCGCTTGGCGAGGCGCGGCAGAGCTTGATCGATGTCCGGGACATTGCTGAGATTACCGCGACCATCCTCACGACCGACGGTCATGTTAGCAAAGCCTACGATCTGACAGGCCCCGAGAGCCTCAGCTTCGACGACGTCGCCGAGATCCTGAGCGACGTGCGCGCTGCACCGGTGAAATACACGCCGATCACGCCGGATGAGATGGAAGCGGCGCTAAAAGTCACCGGCATGCCCGATTGGTCTGCGCATGCTCTTGCGGAGATTCAGGCGCTTTTCGCTACCGGTGCTTATGCTGAAGTTCTACCCGATGCCGAGCGATTGTTGGGCCGATCCTCGCGTAGCTTCCGCCAATTTGCCGAAGATCATGCCGAGCTGTGGAAGCCAGCGGGAGATGCCAGCTTGAATTGATTTCTTTTTTGTATAACTCACTAGGAGAGAAGACTATGATCCGAACGCTTCTTGCTACAGCCATTGTCGGACTGGGCATCGGTGGGGCGGCTGTTCCGACTTTAGCGCAGAGCCAGCCCGAGCCCTACACCATCGAAATCCCGCAAGAGCGGCTGGACGAGGTGATATCGCAGGTCCGCGAACACGAATTCTTGCCCGATACCGGGCTTGAGCGATGGCGCTTCGGCGTTCCGCAATCCTGGCTCGCCGAAATGGGCGCCCATTGGGCGGAAGACTACGATTGGCGCGCCGCAGAAGCACGCCTCAACCGGTTCGACAATTTCCGCGCAGAGATTGACGGAAAACAGCTCCATTTCATTCACGAGCGAGGTTCGGGCGACAATCCGACACCGCTGCTGATCCTCCATGGCTGGCCTTATTCGGTGTATAGCTTCATCGACGTGATCGAGCCATTGGCGCATCCCGAACGCTTCGGCGGCGATGCGGCCGATGCCTTCGATGTGGTGGTCGTGTCCATTCCCGGGGTGGGCTTTTCCGAAGCGACCGATGAGCCGGAGAGCTTGCGCTCGACAGGCCGACGCTATCACAAGTTGATGACCGAGGTGCTCGGCTACGACCGCTACATCACCCACGGCGGGGATCAGGGTGCCCTAAGCGCTGGATGGATGGCGTATGATTATCCCGATGCGGTTATGGGCCACCACACCCACATGCACTTCCCAAGGCACGCAAGTTCACCATGGCTCTCCGGCAAAATTGGCGCCGAGCCAACAGAGGCAGAGAAAGCCTGGATCGAGGCGGAAGCGGCAGCGCCCTTCGGCCAACTCGCATACATTCTGACGCACGTCGCGCGTGGCGAGACGCTGGCAGCCTCCCTAGCGGATAATCCGGTCGGTCAAGCCGCTTGGATCTGGGACAAGTGGTATTACTGGACCGACAAGAGCGGTGCGGCCTTCGAGGAAATTCACACAAAAGATCGACTGATTGACGAGGTGATGTATTACATCCTCACCGACAGCTTCCGCACGTCCCTTTGGCCCTATCTCATGCTGGGTGTTGAGGAAAATGCGGTTCTCCCGGAAGGTGAAGTGATTGCCAATCCAGCCGGCGTCACGGCATGGCCGGACCCAGTCTTCCCGCTGCCGCCACGGGAATACGTCGAACGCAGCCGACCGAGTCTGATTCACTACACGACGCCCGCGCGGGGGGGGCATTTCCCCATGGTCGAAGTGCCTGAGCTCTATGTAGAAGACCTGCGCACCTTCCGCCGATCTCTCGCTGAGCATCTGTCGGCGCCGGACGGCAATGAATAAGATGAGCGACCGGAAGTAGCTTTGATCGGTCTTTCAAATTCGTTTGGAGAGGAGGCTGATGTCTCCTCTCTAGGCGAAAATCAGATCGACCAAGCCTCGACAATGCTTCTCACGTTCGGGTCGGGACGGCTGACATGAAGACTGAAATTGAGACTCAGCATCTCACCTATTTTCTTTCGGTCGCGGAGACGGGAAGTTTTCGAAAGGCCGCATCCCGTTTGAACGTCGGTCAGCCCGCGGTTAGCCGACGGATTCAGCGGTTGGAAGATATCCTCGGCGTTTCACTCTTCGAACGGCGATCAACGGGCGCACGCCTAACGACTGCTGGCACGTGTTTCGCGGCAAGAGCGCGCGTCATCGTGGATGATTTGAGAGCTGCGACCGACACGGCGCGCGGAGCTGGGCTTGGAGAAAATGGCTATCTGAGGATTGGCGTCATCGCCTCTTTGTCTCGCGGACCATTGCGTCAGGTGCTCGAAAGCTTTGTTGATTCGCACGCCTACGTCGATCTTTGTATTGCTGAGTTGGATCGTGGCCAACTTCTCACTCAGTTGAGCCACCGCCGATTAGATTTGGTGGTCGCTCCCGGAAAACCCGATCATGAGAGTGGTGACGGGCTGATATTAGCACATGAGCGCGTTTATCTGGCTGTGCCGTCAGACCATCCTTTAGCGGATCGACAAGGATTGCGATGGAGCGAAGTCCTAAAAGAGACCTTCGTCGTAAGCACTCAAGAACCAGGGCCAGAGATCCACGACTATTTGGTGCGAAACCTGAGCGACCTCGGACGTACTGTGCAAGTGCGACGGCACAGTATGGGCCGGGAAGGTATCATGTCTCTCGTGGGTCTTGGTTTTGGCGTTAGTCTCGTCGCTGATCATTGGCTGGGCGTCAGGTATCCAAACGTAACGTTCGTCCCGATCGGTAACGATGACGAAATCGTCCCCTTTTCCATGATCTGGCGTCCGGAAAACGACAACCCCGCGCTCCGCCGGTTCATCTCTCTGGCTAGGATCGAGGCGAAGCGGAGCGGCGCTCTTTCCTGAGTTTTGCAAATCCGCGATCGGTCCTCATAAACCGTTCCAGCATCGGAGCAACGAGTTTCGCGGGTTGGAGCGTCTGGCCGCTCTCCTGACCGAGGAGTTCGGCGTAGGCCGCGAGGTCGCGATGGGTCTGCGCCGGAAGTTCGATGGACAGCTTCACCGGTTTGTCGTCGCGAATATCTGAGAGTTTGAGTTTGGTCATCGTGCGGCTCCATACGGTTCAAGAATAAGATCACGCGTCACCATCACACGTACCGGAAACCCTGGCCGGATCGTCAGCGTCGGTGGAATACCGAGCTGACGCTGCACAATCCCTTCCCCGGCGCGCCCGATTGTGTCCTGTGTTCCGTCTCGAATGGCCTCGGCGATCTCGTCACCATCATCTTCGCCGGTTTCCAGGCCGATATTGAGGATCGTCGCGAGGCCTGCGGCGAGGAACAGGCGGTCCCAATGGTTGTCGACGCCATCTTCAAGCCCGGTGAAGCCTGCCTGGTCAGTGCCCGGCTCACGCTCGAGGACGATGGAGCGGCCATCCGGAAGGATAAGCCGGATCCAAGCAAGCAGCAAACGCCGCTGACCCGAGGCAACGCGGCTGTCATACTCGCCGAGCAAGCGCGCGCCTTGAGGAATCAAGAGGAATTGTCCTGTCGGGCTGTCGTAGACATTGGCAGTAACCTGCGCCGTGATCTGCCCCGGCAGATCGGATCGTAGCCCCGTGAGAAGCGCGGCTTCGATGACGGAGCCCGCCTGCAGCACGTAGGGACTCGGTGGCGATTGCAGGCGATCTATGGCGGTCGTCCTGCGATCCACCTCGCGGTCGAGAAATGCTTCTTGCCGTTCCGTGGTATCCGGTCGCGGCGACGTTCCGGCGGAGGCTGGAAACAGCCCCTGCAGCACTGATGATTGCTGCGGCGCTGCCCGTGCCGGTTGAGAGCTGGCCGTCACAACGCTGGTTTGCGCATCGGCAAAGAGGGTCGCCAAACGAGCGGCCTCGGCCTCTTGGAGGCGCAATTGCTCGATAGGATCGACCGCTGGGCCGGTTGCAGTCACGACGGGCACCGGTTCTCCGCGGCGTTGCGCTGACAGGACTGGTCGGCCGAGTTCGCCCGGGAGCGGTGGCCCGAGCTGGGGGATCGATCCGTAGTCACGCGGCAGTCGCGACAGGCCCTCCGCCTCCTGAACCCGTTCGGTCGAGAACAATTCGGATGGCCCATCGGTCCGATCCGGACCCCGCAGCGCGACGATCAGGATCGCCCCGATGCCGAGGCCGCCCGCCACGGTGAGCACCGTGATCGCCTTGCGCGACAGCCGCATGACCCGCGGCGGGTCCGGGCGCAGACGCAATTCCTTGGCGATCTCGCTTTCTGAGCGCGACGGCTCCGCGCGCTCTTCCTCGTTCCGGTCATCGCTCATCGATCCGTCTCGCGACTACTCGCCGTCGTAGTGCGTTCGGCGGATCTGTTGCGTCCATCTGTTCGGACGATCCGGACCACGCGCTGGCGATCACCCAGACGCAGCTCCGCGGCGGCGAACAGTCGGTGAACGATCATGTAATTGCGCCGGATTCGGTAATTGACCAGCTGACCCTCTCCTTCCGGTCCGATGACAAAGAGCGGCGGCATCTCGCCCTGACCGATCCCGCGCGGGAACTCTATGAAGACCTGCCGTCCGTCATCGAAGGCGCGGCGTGGCCGCCAGGGCGCGCGGTCGCCGGTGATCCGGTAGCGGAAGTTGAGATCGTCGAGATCGACATTGCGGCCGATCGGAAGGCTGGCCTCGGCGCGATCGTTCTGACGGCGCAAGGCGATGAGCTCGTCTTCGGGATATTGCCAGGAGACCGAGGCCATGTAGGCCTGCGGCGTCGCGCGCAGTTCGAGGTGATAGGTCCGCCGATCCGTGTTGATGACGAGATTGGTGACGAGATCGGGCCGGGTCGGTTTGACCAGCACATGGATGCGACGGCTGTCGCCGGATCCGCTCTCGGTGTCGCCGATGATCCAGCGCGCGGTATCGCCTGCCGCGATCGGGCCGGAGCCGACAAGGCTTTCGCCCGGCTGCAAGGCGATGTCCGTAACCTGTCCAGGCGACGTGTAAACCTGATAGAGCGCGCCAGAACTGTAGGGATAGAGCTGGACGGCGTTGATGAAGCCGTCGCGTACCGGTTCGATCCGGGCCGCCGCGTTGGCGTTGGTCACCCGCTCAGTTGGTTCCGTCGCTTCTGCCGGACGATCATCGGCATCGACCCGCATGAGCTGGCCCGGCAGCGGCAATGGTTCGGGTGTCTCGACGATCTGAACAGGCCGCGCCGGTTCGGCGACCAGCGTCGCGGCGACCGGGTCATCGTAGCTGATCTCGGGCGGCTTGAAGGTGGCGCAGCCGGCAAGCATCGAAGTTGCGAGCAAAGTGGTGATGGACAGTTTGATTGGCATGCAGATTTGGCGTGTGATGCAATCACTCATTGGGCGTTCTCCCGTGACCAGTTGATGGCGTGGACGAAGACGCCGAGGGGGTTCTTGCGGAGGCGGTCGGCGTCGCGAGGTGGCTGAACGACGACGCTGAGGATGCCGGTCCAGCGTTCGGTCCCGGCGAGTTGGCCGTTCACATAGCGGCGCTCAATCCAAGCGACGCGGAAACTTGAGTCCGAGGCGCGGATGACGCTGGAGATTTCGGCCGCGACCTGAACTTCGCCGACGCGGGCGAAGGGGTCGTTCTCCCGCGCGAAATCGTTGAGCGCGACAGCCCCGCGATCAGTGGCGAAGTCATAAGCGCGTAGCCAGTTTTCGCGCAGGACAATGGGATCGGCCGGGACCTGACGAACGTTCTCGATGAAACGCGCGAGGTGAAAGGCTATCTGCGGATCGGTCGGGCGGTAATTGGCAGTGGCGGGTGCGACGGCCTGCGCCGCGCCGAGCTGGTCGACCTCGATGACGTAAGGCACGATGGTTCCTTGCGTTGACTGCCAGACCAACGCGAGGCCGAAGGTCGCGGTGGTGGCGAGACAGCCAATCGCCATAAGCCGCCAATTGCGGGCTTGGACGCGGGCGGAACCCATGCGTTCATCCCAAACCTGGGCCGCCTTCTGGTATGGGGTCACGGGGTCTGGGGTCTTGGCGTATCGCACGCTGGGTCGCTTGAATCTCATGATCTCTCCGAAAGGCTGATGGTGGTGCCCGCGCCGCCGCCATCGCCGGAGCGGATGGCGTGTGCGGCAACGGCGGTCCCGTGCTGCAGGCTCTGCTGGCGCTTCATCCGGCGCGCCCAGGCGGGTGGACCGGCATTGGCGGGTGTCGGCATGGACGAGGGGGAATTGCTGAACTTGCCGCCGGTGGCTTCGAACGCGGCGCGCGAGCCGGAACGATAGCTGTCGCCGACGGCGCGCTTAAGCGGGCTGACGGCAGCCGACATCCCGGCCTGACCGACCCTGGCCATACCGCTCGCAGCTTTCCCGGCCGTGGACGTGCCCGAGGCCGCGCCGATCTTGAAGGCGGTCGAAGCGCCACCTGCGACTGCGGAACCGCCGCGCAGGGCGGCTCCACCGGCGGCCCCGGCCATCTTCGCGCCTGCCAGACCGCCCGCGACAACGCCACCTGCTGCAAGGCCCGCACCGACCGCTGCCCCTGCGCCGAGCTGCGGGCCGCCCGAGACGATACCGTTGGCAATGCCGGGGCCAAAGATGCCGAGCGCGAGGATGGAGAGGGCTGCCAGTACGACGGCCATGGCGTCCCCGATGGTTGGTTCGCCAACAAAGCCGGTGGTGAACTCACTGAAAATGGTCGATCCGATCCCGACGATCACGGCGAGTACGAGTACCTTGACGCCCGAGGAGATGACGAGACCTAGGACGCGTTCGGCCATGAAGGCCGTCTTGTTGAAAAGACCGAAGGGGACGAGGATGAAGCCCGCGAGCGTCGCCAGCTTGAACTCGATGAGGGTGACGAAGAGCTGGATCGCGAGGATGAAGAAGGACAGCAGCACCACGATCCAGGCGAAGAGCAGGATCATGATCTGGATGAAGTTGTCGAAGAAGGCGACGAAGCCCATCAGGTCTGCGACGGATTCGAGGATTGGCTGACCGGCCTCGAGGCCGACTGCCGCGATGCGTCCGGGCTGCAGCAGCTCGCCTGCGCCAAGCGCGCCACCGGTCGCGACAAGACCCAGTCCGGCGAAGCTCTCGAAGATGATCCGGGCGAGCGTGTTCCAGTTACTGATGATGTAGGCGAAGACGCCGACAAAGAGCGTTTTCTTGACGAGCCGTCCGATGATGTCGTCATCCGCCCCCCAAGCCCAGAAGAGGGCTGCGAGCGTGACGTCGATGACGATCAGCGTCGTGGCGAGGAAGGTGACATCGCCGCCGAGCAGCCCGAACCCGCTGTCGATATAGGTGGTGAAGACCTCCAGGAACCGATCGATGACGCCGACATCGCCCATGGCCTACTCCGCGTCCTGATCGTCGGATGTGAGGCCGAAGAAGCGCCGCCGATTCTCTTCCCAAGCCGCTTGGCAGGTCGTGTCGGTCTCCAATTCCTCCGGGGTCAGCGTCCGGCAGCGTTGCAAGGTTGCCCGCAATGGATCGTCCGGGACGACGGCAGCAGGGCGTTTCGCATGCTCCGTCTCAAGGGCAGTCTGGAACTCCACTGCCACAATGAGCGCGGCACCGGCACCCATTGCGATGGCGATGCCTTTGAGGGTGGTCTCGGCGATCAGTTTCATGGCCGCCTACCGGAACATCCGAACGGTGGACGGCTCGTAGCCGGAGCCGTAATCGAGGAAGCGCGAGAGATTCTCGCGCGCCTGCGCTTCGGCCGTCGCAACACGCGCGGCTTCGAGCGATTGCGCCCGGTTCTGCGCGGCGATCGCGGCCGTTAGGTCGGAGATTTGCTGGCTTTGAAGGGCGAGCAGCTGGTTGCCCGCCTGCGTCGCCTGCAGCGAGCCGGTGGCCGCTTGGCTGCGGCCCACAAGCGCTTGCATCTCCGTCCGGGCGGTTTCGATATTGCCAACTACACCGGCCTGGATCTTCAGCGCGTCCTCGAACCCAGCGACCGAGGTGCGCCAGCGGTCCTGCGCGCCCGCAATCATGTCGTCGAAATCGCCCCGCGCGGCGGCGGCTCCGTAATCCTGGGTGAAGGCCTCGTCGATCGTCGCCACATCATGGGCGATGCGCTGTGCCTCGCCCAAGAGTTGCTGTGTTTGCTGCACCGAAGATTGTAGCCGCGAGAGCGAAGAGTAAGGCAGGCTCGCGAGATTGCGGGCCTGATTGACTAGCATCTGCGCCTCGTTCTGGAGCTGGGCGATCTGGTTGTTGATCTGCTCCAGGGTTCGTGCGGCTGTCAGCAGGTTTTCGGCATGGTTGGTCGGGTCGTAGACGATCCCACCGAACCCACCGCCAAAGAACGCATGGGCTGGTGGTGCTGTGGTCGGGGTGAGCGCGATCGCACTCGACAGCAGCAGGGCTGCGGCGGCGCGCCCGGCGAGTTTACGTGTGTTGGTCTTGAACATGGGTGTTCTCCTTGTCGTCATTGGCTTCTGGGGTGGGGGATGGGGCAGCCCCGATCACGGCATCGGACGGGCCGAGCAGCTCGGTCGCCCAGCCAAGATCGCGGCGGGCGAGCCATGCGGCGGCGAAGTTGTCCCGCCCATGCTCGTCGAGGATCGCGTCAATGGCGGCGTGATCGGATTTGGAAGACGCCGCGGTGAAGGCCAGCGCGACCTCGCCCAAACCAAGCGCAAACAGCCGGTTGCCGCGGCGCGACTGGCAGTAGTAGTCGCGTTTAGGCGTCGCCCTTGCGATGATTTCGACCTGCCGGTCGTTGAGCCCGAAACTGCGATAGGTGGCGGCGATCTGCGGCTCGAAAGCGCGCTCGTTGGGTAGGAAGATTCGCGTCGGGCAGCTCTCGACGATGGCAGGCGCGTTGTCGGAGCCCTCGATGTCGGCGAGCGACTGGGTGGCGAAGATGACGCTGGCGTTCTTCTTGCGCAGAGTCTTCAGCCATTCGCGCAGCTGCGAGCCGAAGGTTGCGTCGTCGAGCGCGAGCCAGCCTTCATCGACAATGATAAGGCTGGGACGTCCGTCAAGCCGCGCTTCGATCCGGTGGAAGAGATAGGCGAGAACGGCGGGCGCGGCCGCGGACCCAATCAATCCCTCCGTTTCGAAGGCCTGGAAGTCGGCGCTGCCGAGCGCTTCGCTTTCCGCATCCAGCAAGCGACCGAACGGTCCGCCGAGGCAAAACGGCGCGAGAGCACGCTTGAGATCGTTTGATTGGAGCAGGACCGAGAGTCCGGTCAGCGTGCGCTCCTCGACAGGAGCGGAGGCGAGCGAAGTAAGCGCCGACCAGAGATGGTCGCGCGCCACCGGATCGATGGTGACCCCTTCGCGGGCGAGCAATCCGGCGAGCCAGTCCTGCGCCCAGCTGCGTTCCGCGGCATCGTCGATCCGCGCGAGCGGTTGCAGCTGGACCGCGTCGTCTTCGTCTGACAGCGCTAGGCCGAGATCTTCCCAGTCGCCGCCGCAGGCCAGCGTCGCGCAGCGGATCGAGCCGCCGAAATCGAAGGCGAAGATCTGCGCTTTCTCATAGCGCCGGAATTGCAGCGCCATGAGCGCCAGCAGGACTGATTTGCCCGCGCCGGTCGGGCCGACCATGAGGGTATGACCGACATCGCCCACATGGGTCGAAAAGCGGAACGGCGTCGCGCCTTCGGTCTCGGCGTAGAAGAGCGGCGGGCCGTCCAGATGATCGTTGCGCGCGGGTCCAGCCCAGACCGCTGAGATCGGGATCATGTGGGCGAGGTTCAGTGTGGAGATCGGCGGCTGACGGACATTAGCATAAAGATGCCCTGGCAAGGAGCCGAGCCAAGCCTCCACCGCGTTCAGCGTCTCCGGGATGCAGGTGAAGTCGCGACCCTGCACGACCTTCTCGGCGAGCTTGATCTTGGCGTCCGCTGCGCGCTCGTCTTCGTCCCAGACGGTGATGCTTGCGGTGACATAGGCCGCGCCGACGATATCGCTTCCCAGCTCTTGTAGCGCTTCGTCTGCATCGAGCGCTTTGTTGTCGGCGTCCGAGTCCAGAAGCGTCGAGGCTTCGTTGGTCATCACCTCCTTGAGGATCGCGGCGACCGATTTGCGCTTGGCGAACCATTGGCGGCGGATGCGGGTGAAGAGCTTGGTGGCGTCGGTCTTGTCGAGACAGATCGCGCGCGTCGCCCAGCGATACTCGAAGGCCTGTGCGTTGAGCTCATCGAGCAGGCCCGGCCAGGTCGATGTCGGGAAGCCGACGATCGACAGTGTGCGGAGATGCGCCTCGCCGAGTTTTGGCGCGAGCCCGGCGACCAGCGGCTCGTCCGCCAGATAGGCGTCGAGATGCATCGGCGTCTCGGGCACACGGACGGACTGCGCCCGTGTCGAGATCGTCGAATGGAGATAAGACAGCGTCTCCGCGTCATCGAGCCAGACCGCCTCGGGCATAAAGCCTTCGAAGAGATCGAGCAGCCGGTCCGAGCGTGATCGGAACGCCGCGAGCTGTTCGTGCGGGTTCGCCCCCTTACTCGGCGCGTCTTCGAACAGCCAACCACTGGCCCGGCTCGTATCGTCGGCGGGCGGCATCCAGGTGAGCGTTAGGAAATAGCGGCTCTCATAGTGGGATGAGGCTTCCTCGAATTGCGCGCGCCGCTCGGCATCGACCAGCGCCGAAATCGGATCGGGAAACTCCGAGAGCGGATAGTCGCGCGCCGGGATGCGCTGCGCTTCGACGGAGACCGCCCATCCCGAGCCCAGACGGCGCAAGGCGCTGTTGAGCCGCGCTGCGGTCGCGACCAGTTCGGCGGGTGTTGCGGAGTCGAGATCGGGACCGCGGAACCGAGCCGTGCGCTGGAAGCTCCCATCCTTGTTTAGGATCACGCCTTCGCCAATCAACGCAGCCCAGGGCAGGAAGTCGGCGAGCAGCGCGGCTTTGGAACAGTATTCGGCGAGGCGCATCATCTCCTCACACCCCCATCCAGGTCGGGTAGCGAAGGTGGCGGCGCGCGACGTCGGCGATCTGGGCGTCCCGCTTAGCGGCGTAGACCGCCAGCATGTGACCGATGGCCCAGAGGGCGAGCCCGACCAGCCAGAGCCGGAGGCCCAGACCCACGGCGGCCGCTATGGTGCCGTTGGCGATCGCGATGGTCCGTGGCGCGCCGCCGAGCAGGATTGGTTCGGTGAGGGCGCGATGGACGGGTGCCGTGAAGCCGGGGATGTCGGTGGGATCGCTCATACCAGTGCGCCGCCGCCGAAGGAGAAGAACGACAGGAAGAAGCTCGATGCGGCGAATGCGATCGATAGGCCGAACACGATCTGGACGAGCCGGCGCGCGCCACCCGATGTGTCGCCAAACGCGAGGGTCAGGCCCGTGATGATGATGATCATGACCGCGACGATCTTGGCGACCGGCCCTTCAATGGATTCCAGGATTGCTTGCAGCGGCGCTTCCCAAGGCATGCCGGAACCGGCTGCTTCGGCCTGACCGGCGGCAAGCAGGAAGGCGATCGCTGCGGCGCTGACGTAGATGGGCCAGCGGGGATACAGGAGATTGAGTCGGCTGGTCATTGGGCATTTCCTTTCGCGGGGGTGAGAATTGGTTCGAGCGCGTAGTCGCCGTCGGCTGTGAGGCCGGTGACGCGAGCGAGTTCAGCGAGGCGGCGGTCCGAACCGCGCCCCTGGAGGATTGCGAGCACGTCAATGGTCTCCGCAATCAGGGCTCGCGGGACCGTGACGACGGCTTCCTGGATGAGTTGTTCGAGGCGGCGCAGCGCGCCGATGGCCGAGCCCGCATGGATCGTGCCGATACCGCCGGGATGTCCCGTGCCCCAGGCCTTCAGGAGATCGAGCGCTTCCGCTCCTCGAACCTCACCGATAGGGATACGATCCGGTCGCAGGCGCAGGGACGAGCGAACGAGGTCGGACAGCGTCGCCACGCCATCCTTGGTGCGCAGCGCGACCAGATTAGGGGTCGTGCATTGCAGCTCTCGCGTGTCTTCTATGAGGACCACGCGGTCTGAGGTCTTGGCGACTTCCGCGAGCAGCGCATTGGTGAGCGTGGTCTTGCCCGTGGACGTGCCGCCGGCGACGAGGATGTTGGCGCGGGACGCAACGGCTTCGCGCAGCGCCTCGGCGGCGGCACCTTTCATGATCCCGGCCTGGACATAATCGTCGAGTGTGAAGACGGCGACGGCGGGCTTGCGGAT
This sequence comes from uncultured Roseobacter sp., assembly GCF_947499265.1. GTDB lineage: Bacteria > Pseudomonadota > Alphaproteobacteria > Rhodobacterales > Rhodobacteraceae > Roseobacter. The sequence goes on from NZ_CANMNK010000004.1 coordinate 422,660, forward strand.
GGCGAAGGTCGGGGCCGCGACGACAGGCGGGAGCAATCCTTCGAAGCGTTCCCCGGTTCCGGCCAACTCGGCTGAAACCCGCGGAGCGTCGGCATGGACTTCTGCCCCGACATGATGGGCGACAAGGCGGACGATCCGCTCTCCGTCGTCCACCGACAGCTTAGCGCCGGTATCGCAGAGGCCTTCGCCGAGCCGATCGACCCAGAGCCGTCCGTCGGGATTGAGCATGACTTCGACGACGGCGTCCTCGTCGAGCCACGTTGCGATATCGACTCCAAGCGCCGTGCGGAGCATGCGGGAACCGCGCTCGATCGCTGCTGATTTGAGAGTGTGGACGGTCATTCGCGGCCCCGCATCTGGTTACGGGGTCGATCAAGAAGACCGTTAAATGGTCAGTCGCAACAGGTTTGAGGGCGTAGTAGTGGGCTGGCGTGGAGAGGCAGGGACAAGCGCATTTTGCACGAAGTCGCGATGGTGTCAGACAGTCGATTTTCTTTCTGGGATGTCCTCCGAGACTTCCTTGGTAAGCGTTTTGCCTTTTGCGAGTCGCCGCCCAAGTGCCTCCACGAATCCATCATAGCGTTCCTTGCCTGACGCTTGCGCCACCTCGCGCATCTCATCGGGCAATGGCGGTGTGGTGGTCAGCCAGAACTTCACAAAGAGTGCCATCGCCTCATTACCGATCGACACATCCCGCTCCAGTCGTTCGACCGCGCGGGTAAGCCGATCCAGGCGCCGTACGATTGCGGCCTCTCGTTGATCCGCGCCATCTGGTGACAGAAATGCAGCGAGCGCCGCTTCTACGATTTGCGATTTCGAGACCTTCCGACGTGCTGCCAGCGCTTCCAGCTCGCCCGCTAGAGCCGGATCGAAGTATACATTCAGGCGCCCCTTCTTCATGGCCACATCCTAGAGCTTGATCCCGTCATCGGGGTCGAGCGATGCCTGCCGCGCGACCGTACCGAACCGGTCGCGCATCGTCTTGGCCCGCTGCGCATCATCCTCCGGTTCGTCGTCGAGATCTGCGAACTCGCTGCGGGCCGGAGCCGGTTCGGGAGCGATGTCCTCGTGTTCCGGCAGGTCGGGCTGCCGACGAATGCCGCCATCGGCCTCGTCGCTTGATGACTTCCGTTTCCTAGGTGGCGGCGCAGCGATTGGTTCGAGACCGCTCCAATCGTCTGTCATACCGTTAGCTGCTCCAGCTTGCGCACTGCGATCCGGCGGGGGAGCGATCCGCGCTTTGAACTGCGGATCCATGTAGTAGCGCGCCTTCTCCGCGCGCACCGGCGGTGCGCCGGAGACAAGGACGATCTCGTCGGTCGGCGGGAGCTGCATCATCTCGCCGGGGGTGAGCAGCGGCCGTGCCGTCTCCTGTCGCGAGACCATCAAATGCCCAAGCCATGGAGACAGCCGGTGGCCGGCATAGTTCTTCATTGCGCGCATCTCCGTCGCCGTGCCGAGGGCATCGGACACCCGTTTTGCCGTCCGCTCGTCATTGGTCGCGAAGGCGACGCGCACATGGCAGTTGTCGAGAATCGCGTTGTTCTGCCCGTAGGCCTTCTCGATCTGATTGAGCGACTGCGCGATCAGGAACGCCTTGATCCCATAGCCCGCCATGAACGCGAGTTGGCTTTCGAAGAAGTCGAGCCGCCCGAGGGCTGGGAACTCATCGAGCATGAGCAGCATGCGATGGCTGCGCTTCGCGTGCAGGTCTTCGGTCAGCCTGCGGCCGATCTGGTTGAGCACGAGACGGATCAGCGGCTTGGTGCGCGAAATATCTGAGGGCGGCACGACGAGGTAGAGCGTCACCGGCCTGTCGCCGGTCACGAGATCGTCGATTCGCCAATCGCAACGACGCGTGACCTTCGCGACGACCGGATCGCGATAGAGCCCGAGGAAACTCATCGCCGTCGATAGCACGCCCGACCGTTCATTTTCGGATTTGTTCAGGAGTTCCCGCGCGGCTTGTGCGACGGCCGGATGCGGGTGGTCGCCGAGATGTGGCGTCCGCATCATCGCCGCGAGCGTTGACTCGATCGGACGCTTCGGATCGGAGAGAAAGGCCGCGACGCCCGCCAGAGTCTTGTCGGCTTCGGCATAGAGAACATGCAGGATCGCACCGACCAGAAGCGAGTGGCTGGTTTTCTCCCAATGGTTCCGCCGTTCGAGCAGCCCTTCGGGATCGACCAGGATATCCGCGACGTTCTGGACGTCGCGCACTTCGCTGTCGCCGCGCCGCACTTCGAGCAGCGGGTTGTAGGCCGCCGAGGTCGGATCGGTCGGATCGAAGAGCAACACCCGGCTGAATCGCGACCGGTGACTGGCCGTGAGCTGCCAGTTCTCGCCCTTGATGTCGTGGACGATCGCCGAGCCCGGCCAAGTCAAGAGCGAGGGCACGACCAGCCCGACACCCTTGCCGGATCTTGTCGGCGCAAAACAGAGCACATGCTCGGGTCCGTCATGGCGGAGATAGCGGGATTGGTAGCGTCCGAGGACCACACCATCGTTCACGAACAATCCCGCCTCACGCATATCTTTCTCAGTGCCCCAGCGGGCGGAGCCGTAAGTGGTCACGTTGCTCGCTTCGCGGGCGCGCAGGACGGAAAGAAAAATCGCGACGCAGACAGAAGCGATACCACCCGCACCGGCGACGATAGCACCTTCCATGAAGATGCGCGGCGCGTAAGCGTCGTACCAGTACCACCAGATGAAGACGTTCCACGGCGCGTAGATCGGCAGACCCAAGATGGTCGTCATCGGCTCGCCGAGTTCGGATTGGAAGCCGAGCCGGAAGGCCACCCATTGCGTCGCGGCCCAGACGAAGAGCAGAGCGACGGTCGACACGATGAAGATCTGACCCCAGAGGATTGCGGTGGCCGGTGATGCGTGTTTCTTCGAGGTCATAGGGGTCTCCGGGTCAGATCGACAGGCCGCGCTTGCGGCCAAGCGACCAGTCGATGCCGCCGCCTGCTGTGACGGTTCCCGAGACGGTCTGGCCGAGGTGTTTATCGAGCTGGGGTTTCCAGGGGACAAGTTCGAAGCCCATGCCGTCGTCAATCATCGCGAAGCGGCCCGACGCGAGATCAAGGCGTTGGCGATAAGTGCCCGCCACGGTCTCGCCCTCACCGGACTTGCGGAATGGCAGGCCCGTGTCGTCGGCGATCTTGCTCGCGGCTATATCGAGATCGCGCTGGCGCAGTGTCTTCAAGAGATCGCGCGCGAAGGTGACGCGCCGACCTTGCCGCGTCGCAAGACTTTGTTCGACCAAATGCTCGGCCCGCTTTTCCAAAGCGTCGCGGACCTCAGCACCGAATCCGCTCTGCGCCAACGGTGCGCGGGTCTTGGCGAGCGCCAGTCGGTCGGCCCATGTGGCACCATCGGCATCGATCTGCTTTTCTAGCGCAACGTCCGACCGCCCGACCAGCGCGAGGCGTCGCGCCCCACTATCCTTCCCGGCCCAACTCCGCGTCTCGACGATCCCGCCGACCGGTGTGTCGCCCGTGAGATCGAGATCGCGGAAGCGCAGATGATGAAGACGTCCGTCGACCCCATCGATGATCGCGTAGGCCTCGCCGGAGAGTTCATTGTGCAGCCCGCGATCGACCAGCTTGCCGAGGATCGGGTTCTCTGGCTGACCTTGGATTGCAAAGTCAGTTTGGCCGCGGGATTGAGCACCCATCGCCCGGTGCATCGTCTTGATGATGTCACCGCGCACGGCCATCTCGCGCAGCGTGCCTTCCATCCCCGGCTTCAACTGCCAGACCGAGGGCGCAAGTTTGTCAGCGAGGCCAAACCTTTCGAGGGTTTGCGCGCGCCCGATCAACCTTCGCTTGAGGTTTTTGTCGTCGAGATCGGGTGCGCCGGGCCGCATATCCGCAATCCCGAGTGTGTCGTCCGCATAGGACCGCAGCGCCCGGTCCAGGCCAGTCCAGCGCTCGGCCTTCACTTCAACATCGAGACCGGCGGCGATTTCCTTCTCGCTGCGTGGTCCGAGTTCGAGCTCGACGAGTTCCTCTGCGCGGCCCCGCAAACCGCGGCTGATGTAGTCGCGCGAGATCACGAGGTCTTTCCCGTCATCGGCCTTGCCGCGCACCATCACATGAATATGCGGATTGTCGGTGTTCCAATGATCGACCGCGACCCAATCGAGATCGGTGCCGAGATCGCGCTCGGCTTGGGCCATAAGATCGCGGGTGAAGGCGCGCAGATCCTCCATCTGTCCGGCGTCTTCCGGCGAGACGATGAAGCGAAAATGATGCCGATCGTCCTCGGTGCTGGCGGCAAAAACGCGGTCGTCGGCCTGCTCATGTTCTTTGTCGAACATCACCGCATTTCGGCCATCCTTGGTGACGCCCTCGCGCTTCAGATAGTCGAGGTGCTTGGCAAGCGGCGCCGAGCGAAACTTCTGGCCGCGATGTCTAACGATCCGCGCATTCACGACAACCCGGCGCTGGGTTCGCGCGAGGCCTCTTGAGACTCGCACGAAGCGTCCACGTCCAAACGTCGACCGACCAGCGCGACTGCCGCTCGTCCTGAAATGATTGCCGGTATGCCCTGCCTTCTTCGCGGCGCGCATGACCTGTCCGACGAAGCTTTTTGCCCGTTTGGCCGAGGGGCCTTTGTCACGGATGCGCCCCGGTTTGATGCGGATGTCGTTATCGCGCTGGCTCATGCTCGTGCCTCCCCAAAATCAGGCATGGCACGGTGAAAGCTGAGTGTGATCAAAGCGATAGCTGTGAGTGCAGCACTGTGACCAAGCGCGCAGCACGCAAAAACCCCAACAACAACAACGCCGTAGCGCCCCCGCGCGTCCGGCCTTTTATCTTGCCCTCCCGTCGTTGATGTCGGCTGCAATCCTCCGTCTGCCGCACTCCATGCGATGCGGCACGACGGAACGGCGCGGAGCAAGATCGATGTTCTCATCGGTCTGACTCCCCGGTTCTGGAGACGAAAAGCGAATTCGGTTGGCGGTTCTGTGAACCCGGCTGGGTCGGTTCTCCTGCGCTCTGAACATCGACCGATGTGCGGACTGGTTCGGCTCTGCGTTGCGTTTCACGCGAAGCTGTGACGGGCGCAAAGAGCGGTGCTGCCTGCCACCGATCGGCAGAAACTGTGCGGACCGACTGCAACGGCGCCGCATCCGAAAAACCAAGCTCCTGCGAGAGTGTTGCAACGTAGCGGCGCGTCTCACGCGGCAGAGTGCGGCCGGTTCGGAGGTGTTCGGAATACCGTCGAGGGCCAGCATTGTAGGCCGCGAGAAACCCCGGCGCGCCGAACTGGTCGTACATCTGGCGCAGATAGGCGGTGCCAGCGAGGATGTTTTCGCGGCGGTCGAACGGGTTCGGTCCGAAGCCATGTGCAGTCCGCAGTTCGGCCCAGGTGCCGGGCATGATCTGCATCAGGCCCATCGCACCGGCGCTGCTGACGGCGCGGTCGTTGCCGGCACTTTCGGCGCGCATGACTGCGCGTATCCAGCGTTCCGGGATGCGGAAACGCTGTGAAGCCTCAGCAATATGAGCGTCGATGTCTGTGGTCGCGACCAAGGCTTCAGTGGTCCGCGATACCGTATCCCGCGCATCAGCGACCGGCGGATTCCCGCAGCCGGAAAGCGCCGTCAATATCGCGAAAGCGGCGATGAAGCGACGACCGGAAAGAAGGGGAACAGGCATTCGGTCAGCCCTCCCGTGTCCAGATCGGAACCACGCGGCCGACGATCGTGTCGCGCGGCAGCGGTCCGAAATACCGACCGTCCAAGCTCGCCTCAGTGTCGGGATTGAGGAAGAAGACTTGATTGTCGGAGAGCAGATGGCAGCCCTGCCAGATCGGTAGGGGACGGTCGAAACGGTCACGTTCCTTTGCGATCGCGACGGTCACGCCATCGATGCTGACCTCGACTTCGGTGCGGCAGACATGCTGCCCGGGAAGTGCTGCAACATGCTTGATGAGAGGGACATCAGCGCCGAGATGGCCTTGCTCCAGAAGCCAGTCGCCGAGCGGTGACGGCGGTTCGAGGACGACGAGATCGCCGACATTCGGCGTGTCGAGCGGCTGCACGGCGTAGAACCCGATGGGCACACTCGCGGACGCATTCCAGACGAGGATCGGGTTGGCGCGGACGATCGCGGAGAATGCGATCAGGGCGATACCGGCACTGCCGATGAAGAGCGATGGTCGCGCACGTGTCATGCCGCTAGCGCCCGTCTTTTGAGCCAGGCGTCATGCCGGAAGGGCGTGTAGGGACGCGGCTCGAGATTGGAGCTGAGGCGGTTGTGGACGTGCCGCCAGTGATCCGGGCAGACGTCTTCCGGCGCGATGCGTTCGGCCTCGATCTGGTCGATGGCGAGCAACACCGTTTCGACCTTGGGCCAACCCGAAAGCCGCAAGAGCGATACACCGCCGGGCGTTACAAACGGCACGGTAGAATAGTTCTCGCCTCGACTGACAGCTTGCAGGATGTCGATCCGGCTCTCGACTGTGCCGTAGTCGTTCGCGGCCCAGCGGACGAACGCGAAGATGCCGCCGGGATCGACGCCAACCACGCGCACCGACCGGCTTTTGATCGTCTCCTGAACGATCTGGCCGAAGCGCAACCAGCGTTCGATGCGACCTTCGATCCAGGTCAGCTCAATGGTCGTGCGCGCGCTCATCAGCGCTTCCCACCGCTATAGGCGGGCGAAATCGCCGCGTGGCGCTTGGCGGGAAGCACGGTGTCGCCGGTGTCGTCGGAGGCGGATCGTTTCTCACCGCGACTCACCCAAGCTTGCAGATCATCGACCGCGTAGACGACGCGGCCGCCAATCTTGGAATACTTCGGACCGGTTCCGTAGGTGCGGTGCTTCTCCAGCGTTCGACCGGAGAGGCCAAGAAATCGGGCGGCTTCAGGGGTTCTGAGATAGCGCGGCGGCAGGCCGGCATTGGGATCGGGCATTTGGGGCTCCTCTGGTCATCGCGGGTTCCTCGCGGGATGCGAAGGACGGCTGATGGTCAGAGAAGCGGAGAAGAGCCTCCGGGAGGGATGACGAAGATTCATCGAAGAAATCGTCACCCCCTACTGGGGTGCAGTTTTTGCCAGATCTTGCGCGAGGCTAGGCGACTACGGCTGCTAACGACGCGATCGGGCCGCTGATTTCCCTCGAAGCAATTGCCGATAGCCATCACCGACGAGCGTTCTTCCGTATGCTGCAAGTCGCGCGATCTGCGCTTTCAAAGCGCTGGTCTTCCATGGTTCGGTAGCGATTCGGTGTGCGCCGAAATAGGCTACTGCGATATCGCGCAGCGGCGCACCGGACTGCCGCGCATCGTCAGTGCGCAGCGCATGACCGATGCGGCGGCGTCGCTGAAGCGTGAACAAGGCGCGCGGCGTCTGACCGCGCCATACGGCTCTCAGGCGCTCCGCCGCAAACATCCTGATTGACCAGTCGGGAGTGATCGGAATGACGATGGCGCGCGGCCGGTCGGGTAACAAAGCATCGTTTGAGACGATGATCAGACCGCTGCGGATGCACGTCCAATACCGGCCTTGCGCACCTCTTCGGACGTCGATGATCACGCGGCGAAAGTCGGTTGGGTCTGCGTTGCTAAGCGCCGTATCCGTCATCAGTGTTGTGACGGCCGGTGCAATGGATGGCCTCCAGTAGAGCTTCGCCGCCGTCGCCTTGAGCTCGGGATCGACGGGGAAATCGTAACCCCCATGCGGCCGCCTCGTTCTCGGTCATGTTTGGAAATGCGGCGCGGTAGTCGGGATTGCGCCTGAGACATTCCCAGGCCAGCCCGGACGCATCGAGGTTTTCGATGTAGTCGTAGTTGGTTTCGTCTCGCCAATTCGTCGGCATATCCGCTCTCCCACTGCTACGCGCCGAGCGTCAGACGCTGAGGACACGGCAATATGCTCGCGTTAAGCGGGAATTCGTAGAGGAGTCAGGGGCATAGGGTGATGCGTGAGAAGCATAACCTTGGCGTCAGCGTCGCACGTGCTGGTGCCTATCTCAGAAGCTCACGGTAACCGTGTTCCGCAATCCAATGCGCTCGAACCAGATGGCTGTCATGCACGCGGCGCGCGCGTTCCGGCTCGTCATCAGCATCGATTCCGAAGAGATATTGGGCGACTTCCGACAGCGCCGCGCCCTCGGCTTCGGCGTCGAGCAATCGTGCATACAGTTTCAACTGTGCGCGATCATAGTCTGTCAGGGCGTCGCTATGTGCAGGAATATCCGTAAGTTTTTGACTGATTTGATTGCCCATCTAGTCCCCCAGCGGGCGTCGCTGCGCCCGAATGGTTAATGCCCTATTTGCAGGGCCTTCCGCAACGGTGGCACAGCAGAGGGACCGCATTTTTGCGTTCGGTTGTCTGGATGGCACTGTCATAGTGAGTATTATAATACGTCGCACTAAAATACGCGATAGTCCTTTGTCTTCGGATGGATATCCGGCAGACTCTTGGCAACAATCTCAAACACTACAGGGCTTTAGCGGACATGAGCCAAGCGGCGCTCGCCGTGAAGATGGGCGTGGATCGTGCTCATGTCAGCTCAATGGAGCGCGGTCAGCAGAACGTCACGATCATTACACTTTGGCATGCGGCCCTGGCGCTGGATGTGGCGCCGAACAAGCTGCTCGAAGAGCAAGCCGACGGATAAGTCACGGGCGCACTTCACCATGATATTTTGCACGTAGACGGCAACTTTGCGGGACGAAGCCGCCATTGGTTCATTTACTTTCTGCGCTTATAACACCAGGAATTTTCGGAACCTCACGAGATACAGCTTCGAGAAACGCTTCCAACCGTTTTGGTTGGTGCCGGACGGGCAGGAATGCTGCGTTGATGTTGAGCTGAGCTGCGCGCCACTTGGGCAGAACATCGACAAGACGCCCTGACTCCAAGTCTTCCTCTACGAACCAACGCGGCATGACCGCCGCTCCTGTGTCCATCAGAAGGGCGCGATGGACAGAAAAGATGTTGTTTGTGGTGACCGCGACTTTGGGCGTCAGCTCCACTTTCTTGCCGATGGCGTTCGAGAGACCAATCCGACCGCCCTCGAATGGCCCAAGAGCGATAAACGGTAGTTTCTCAACATCGCTCGGGGTTTTGAGCGACCGCGTTCCAATACAATTGGGGCTCGCCACGACAAGTCGTTCAACGCTCCCAAGGTTGCGAACAATGAGGGTGTCATCGGGGATCGGACCGATCTTGATCCAGCAATCACAGCCCACTTCCGCAACTCGAATGACACCGTCTTCGAGCTGCCAATCCAGGGAAACAAGCGGGTTGTCTGATTGGAAGCGCAAAGCTGTCTCAGCCAGGTAGAGCTGCCCCAATGCCACCGGTGCGACCACTCTGAGCGGTCCCTTGACCACACCGTCCGCCAAACCGTGGCGTTCTTCGATGCTATTCCATGCAGAGACGATCTCCCTGGCGTCCCGCAACAAGGCTTGTCCAGCAGCGGTGAGAGCCATGGAATGCGTTGTGCGCCGGATGAGCTGCACGCCAAAGCGCGTCTCCAATTCGGCCAACTGGCGGCTTGCTGAAGGTTGAGACAGTCCGAGGTCTGAGGCGGCAGCGCTTATCGAGCCGCGCTCAGCGATACGGATAAAGGTCTCCAACAGCGTCAGTCTATCAAGTGTCTTGCTCATGCTCGATACAAATAACAGATAGTCAAATTACTCGTCTACCGAATTATTCTGATCAGTGCACATTACTCTCAACGAAACGCAGTTCACGAAGAGAGGAATTTAGAAATGACAAGCACACCAACAACTTTCAAAATCGGCGGCGACCTTGAGGTCAATCGCCTTGGCTATGGAGCCATGCGCCTGACCGGACGCCCCGGGAACTTTGGCCCTTACAAAGACTGGGAAGGCGGATTGAAGCTTCTGCGCCGCGCCGCTGATCTTGGCATCAGTTTCTACGACAGCGCGCGTTCATACGGCCCTGAAACCGCCGATCAGATTGTTGGCGAGGGCCTTGAAGGACGCGGTGTCATTATCGCCACAAAAGGTGGCGTCGATAAACCGGAACCGACCCGCATCGTTGTGGACGGCTCTCGCGACACTTTGCACCGTCAGATCGATCAGGCGCTCGTGAACCTGAAGCGCGATCAGATCGACCTGTTTCAGCTCCATCGCGTTGATCCTGAAACCTCCATTGAGGAGTCGATTGCTGCCCTGGCAGAGGCCCAGGAAGATGGACGCATCCGACATATCGGTCTGTCCAACGTCAAACGTGACCATCTGGATCGGGCGTTGACGGTCGCTCCAATCGCGAGCGTGCAAAACCGCTTCAACGTCAGCGAAACGTCGGACTCCGACTTTGTTGACTATACAGCCAGCAAAGGCATCGCATTCATTCCATATGGGCCTTTGGGCGCAGACCCCATGCAGCAGGGGGCAAAGCTTGAGCCTCGCCAATCACTCGCCTGGCTCCTGAAGAGGTCGCCAAACATTGTCGTGATCGCAGGAACCACGTCTATCGCGCATCTGGAAGAGAACTGGAGCGCTTGGGACCTGGTTTGACCCGTCACCTCGGATGATGCTCGCACGTCTTTTATATTCGCATGGCAAATAACTAAAACTCAGGAAATCCGTCTACCGAATGCTGTGCATCTAAGAGATCATGAACCTAGCAACACACAAACTCAAAGGAGAAACAAAATGAACATGCAGATTAAACCCCAAGAAACAAATGCCATTTCGACAATGCATGTCGAGCACGTTTTGCTGAGCACGTCGGACTACGATGCCACGATGTCCTGGTGGACCGAGATGCTCGGTTTCAACATCAAGATCGAGTGGACCGTGCCGGAGTTTGAAGGCGTTCGCCTTGCCTATCTGGAAAAGAACGGCTTCATGATCGAGATCGTCGGCCAGGCAGAGAGCTTCCAGAAGCGTTCCATTCCGAACGATCTGCCGGAACACCTTTCGGACAACGGCTTCAGCCACCTCGCCTTCGTCGTCGACAATGTTGACGAGGTGATGAGCGAACTGGCCGCAAAGGGCGTCGAGCCGTTCTTCCCAGCAACCAGCTTCCCGGATGTTGGCCGCCGTGTCGCCTTCATCAAAGACAACCAGGGCAACGTCATCGAATTTGCCCACGACTTGGAAGAATAGGGAGATACGTCATGACTTCCGCACGACAACACAAGATGGCGATCCTGACCTGGATCGTTGTGTATCCGCTGATCACCGGGCTTCTGGCATTGCTCAACCCCATCCTTGGTGGGGTGCCGATGCCGCTGCGGACGCTCCTGCTAACCGGCATCATGGTTCCAACCATGATCTATCTGATCATGCCCTTCGCGACCGCCAAGCTGCACAACTGGCTAGACCGGAATGAGAAGGTCACGCCCCATTCATTGGGAGAGGTAAAATGAATAAGCAAACTCTGGCATTTGCCGCCGCTTCGTTCTTGGCTCTCGCCTCAAATGTTGCTGCCGAGACTTCGATCTCGGCAGTCAACGGCCACAAAATCAACCATGTGGATCAAGGTTCCGGCCCGGCGATTATTCTCATTCATGGCTTGGGCGCTGATCACACACGTTGGAATGCAAATATAGACAAGCTGTCTGAAACCAACCGTGTGATCGCACCCGATCTTGTTGGGTTCGGCAGATCCGACAAGCCCGATATGGACTACAGCGTATCGATGTATGTCGATCAGATTGCTGGCTTGATGGACAATTTGGGCATTGAGAACGCCACCCTTGTCGGTAGCTCCATGGGCGGATTGATATCCATGCTCTTCGCCGAGCGCTATCCCGAGCGTGTAGAGCGTCTTGTTTTGGTCGCACCGGCGTTCGTCTTCGGCCTGCCGGAAGCTGTCACGGCAGATATGCTCGCATCCGGCGCCTCTCCCAAGACCATAGGCCAAATGGAAGCCTACCTATCGAGGGTGTATGCCAATCCACCGACAGATCCCGAGGTCATCGAAGCTCTGCTGGCTGAGCATAGGCAGGTTAACTCGGGCGGCGCCGTCGCGTCCTTGGCCCGTTCGATTAAATCGGGTGAACCGACATACTCAGATGATCGGCTTGCAGCTCTGAAGATGGCAACCCTAATCGTCCACGGCACCCAGGACGGGATTGTGCCAGTTGACGCCTCACGAAACCTGGCATCCAAACTCGCAAACACTTCCTTTCATGAGTTCAGCGGTGCCGGTCATTGGCCTCAGCTCGAAAGAGCGGACGATTTCAACGATCTGATTGCCGATTACCTTCGTGGAGAAGACCAAACTAGGTAGCGTGGATGCCTCCCATTGGTGCTTTTTCAACGGAATTTTGGGACCTTGTCCTAGGTCCGCTTCGGGCTCAAACCGGCCGTTCGAGGTCTGCCTGAGCGACCGCTGCGCCGGCCATTCTACTTGATTTGGATCGAAAAAAACCCCGCCCGGAAACCGGGCGGGGCGGTAGCCGAGATCCTCAGTCGCCGTTCTTGCGGCGAGCCCGGGACCAGATGAGGCTGAAGGTTTCCTCACCTCATCGAGGTCAATCTCGGCATCAACGGTCCCGTACTTGGTGATCTGATGGCTCCAAATGGCTTCGTCGCTGTCTACGGGTCGGACGCCATGACCGCCAAGATTCCGGCAATCCTCTCGATCGTGAAGCAGATCACCTATGGGTTCTTTTTGGTCTATGATTTGCCGCGCGACGTCCTTGAACGCGCCTGCGATGAACTCACAAGGCTTCTGGAAGATAACTGTATTGAGCCATTTATCGCAGCTCATTTACCGATTGAGGAGATCGTTGACGCGCATCGGATGGTCGATGACGGCAAGGCGATCGGCAACATCGTTGTAACGGTCCAAGATTCAATCGTTTGAAGACGTGCGCGGGAAACGAGCTGAAAGATCACAAAGATGGTGCAGACGATCACCTGGAATGAGGGCAATTGTTACATCGTCGAAAAGGTCGCCGGACTGAGCGAGTGACCGTAACGCGGGCGCGCGGTTGTGACCCGGGGCTGAGTCCGCTGCCCCGCGCGCGTCAACGGCTTTTCGCAATCTCGCGCTTGTGCGCCTCAAGAAAGGCCCGAACCGCCTTTGTTTTCCGGTCCGACCGCCACATCAGGCCGATGGAGATCGGATCGAAGCCGGACACGGGTCGACGGGTCACCCCCGGTGGCAGATCGGGCAAGACATAGGACGCATGCAGGAAACACCCAAGCCCGTCGCGCACATACTCCGGCCCCGTCGAGGGTTGGGACACGTGATAGGCGATGTGCGCCTCGGGATGTGCGGACTGCATCAGACGCAGCACCCTGTCATAAAGCGGTGGGTTGAGATGCCGGGCAAAGGTGATCACGCTGTCGCTGGCGAGCCGGTCCAGCGGGATCTCGTCGAACTCAGACAAGTCATGGTCCTCCGGGATCGCTGCCATCCAGACGCCGCTCATGGTCTCGCGCCCCGCAAGATCGGGATGATCCGGGGGCAGGAATCCGACACCGATCTCGATGTCACGGGCAACAAGCGCATGCAGCACAGCGTCGGAATGCAGCTCTGACATCCGGACGTCGATCTGCGGGTGTTTCTGCCTCAGATCACCCAGAACCTGGCTCAGATGCGGGACCTTGAGATATTCAAGAAAGCCGATCCGCAGCAGCGTGTCGTCCTGCGCTGCAAGGCGTCCGATTTCCGCTTCGGCCTCTTTCAATCGCTTCAGGGCGTCCCGGGCAGCAGGCAATAAGACCTTGCCAGCCTCCGTCAAGCTGACCTTGCGCCGATCCCGATCAAAGAGCTTCGCACCCAGGGATTTTTCCAGGGCAGCGATCTGTTGACTGAGCGCGGGCTGCGTCATCGCGACCTGTTCGGCCGCTTTGCGGAAATGCAGCGTCTCCGCGACCGCCACAAAACACTCGTATCTCCTGAACCCTGACATGAACCAAATCTGCCAGAGCGGCTTTTAATAAGCAATGCCTATCACAGAACGGGCCATTCGAATTGGCAATCAAGGCCCGGCAGCGCGATGTTTGTGAGGACCAGACAACAGATCAAACCGGAGAAATGACAATGAAACCGCTTAACAAGATCGTCTATATCGAAGCCTCGCCACGCAAGGAGCGCTCGCATTCCATCGCGCTGGCGACGCAATTTCTCAAGGACATCCAGACTGCGAATCCGGACGTTGAAATCGACCGGATGGACCTGTGGGCCACGGACTTGCCCGCGTTCAACGGTGCGCTGATCGATGCCAAATATGCCCTGCTGAATGGTGAGGATCCGACCTCCGATCAGGCGCGTGCCTGGAAAAGCGTGACGCAGGTCATTGATCGCATCGCCGATGCGGACCTGATCGTGATCTCGACCCCGATGTGGAACTTCGGCGTGCCCTATGTCCTCAAGCACCTGATCGATATCATCGCGCAACCCGGCTACACCTATCAGCCCCGTGCGGATGCGCCTTATGAGAATTGGGGGCTGCTCAGCGGCAAATCCGCTGTGGTGATCACCGCGCGCGGCGGCACCGTCGCCCCCGGAACCGGCGTCGAAGACTGGGATTTCCAGGCGCGCTATCTCGATTATGCGCTGAAGTTCATCGGCATCCGAGACGTCACGCAAGTGGCCGTCGAACTGACCGCCGTCGACAAGGAACACCTGCCAGACCGGCAGGCCGCCGCGGCGCAAACGCTTTCACAACTGGCCAAACAACTTACCAAAGCGGCAGCCGCATCCGTGGCCGCCTGACACACATCGAAAGGAGCAAGACCATGACACAGTTTTTCAAAACCACCGCCTTGGCAGCCGTACTCGCGCTTGGCGTCACCGGATTGGGACAGGCGCAGGACACTCCGGACGACGCGCAATTGCGCCAATTGACCGGCGCCTGGGTGGCGGGATGGAGCACCAGCCCAGACGCGCCGTTCTCGATTGACCAGATCGCCGATCTCTACGTCCAGGACGAACGCCTGTTTTCCTACGACTTCGGCCGGCCGCATAATGGCGTAGAAGGCTGGGAAGCCGCATCGCGCTACTATGAAGGTTTCATGGCGCTGCCTGCAGAATGGACGCTGGTCCCGGCGGACGACATGCGCGTCACGGTCCGGGGTGACATCGCCTGGACCACCGTATCGCTGTCGGGATCGGGCGCGATGCCCAACGGGGATCCAATTGCCTTTCCGGAGGCCCGCGTGACCCTGATCTTTGAAAAACAGGAAGATGGGGCGTGGCGGATCATCCACGAGCACGGCTCTTCGGCGGTTCCCTTCCCGGACCCAGAGACCACACGGTCGCTGATCAGCGATGACCGCAATTGAGGAGCAAGGCCATGACGACTCCAATTCTGATCAACAGATCATCGCTACGGCGCACTGCCCTTCTCTGGGCAGCCGTCTTCCCCCTCATCACCTTGGTGCTGGCCCTGACCGGGCCAGTGATCGGGGACTGGCCGCTGATCGCAAGAACGTTTGTTCTGACGTTGATCGTTGTCCCGCTTCTGAACTTTTGGATCATGCCGCATCTGATGGCGCGCTTCGGCCACTGGATCGAAGCTGGCTGAAACAATCTACAATAGAAAGGGCTGAAACCATGACACCGCACGCACAAATTACCGAAGGCATGAACACATGGTTCGCGGCTTGGAACATCGGCACAAGCGCATTCGATGTCGAGAAGCTGCGCCCGCTGTTCTCGACCGGCGAAATCCATGTCGTGGACAATTTTGACGACAAGGTCGTTGTCCTGAAAAGCTTCGATGAATACGCGCGCACTTGGACCTTGTCGGGGTTCCGCAGCTGGTCCATCGCGCCCATCGGAGAGCCCCAGATCCGCATATCGGGCGACCTGGCCGTCGTGACATTCGCTTTTGCTGGCGAGGGCATCTCCACCAACGGGGACAAAGTGTCGGCAGCGCAGCACGGCACACATGTCTGGGTGCGCGAAGGTGACGGATGGCGGATTGTGCATGAGCATCTCACGACCGACACCGTCGAGAATGCTACGAAGTCGCTGAACTCTGCCGCCTAAGTGGCAGAAAAACCAGCGAATGCGAAGGCTCGCGAGCGGGCTTTGGCCGCGCGGCAATGGTCAAGATTTTTGGGGAATCGAAGCCACTTCTGGTGGCAGGATCAAAGGTAGACCAAGAACGCCCCGCCCGGTTGACCGGGCGAGGCGTGTCGGACGATCCTCACTCGCCGTTCTTGCGGCGAGCCCGAGACCAGATGAGGCTGAAGGTCTCTTCGCCGCCTTCGACCACGGTGTCATCGAAAAGGTTTGCGTAGATCGGCTGGGTGAAGCTCGGATCGTCCAGCTTGAGGCTCAGATAGTCGCGATCCTCGTTCGAGCGTTTGGACCAGGCGGCTCCGATTTCGGCGCGGCCGACGAAGACCCGGTGGGAGGGAGCGTTCTCGCCAGAGGTGCTGTCCTCGGGGACGATGCGGACGTTCTGCGCCTGCACGTTGAGGGTGACGATTTCTCCGACGTATTCGTTGCCGGTCTTCTTGAAGGTTCCGATGGTGGCCATGTCATTTCTCCTTTGGCTTTCGATCCCACGCCCGTCGCGGTCTCGATGGCGATCGTCAGGACCGGGACGATCCGCCGACGCAGCCCTTGGCCCGCAGCGTAAGCGGAGGACGCCGTGGGCGGACTTTCTTGGACCCGTCAGGGTCGTCCCGCGAGGAATGGGCAGAGCCCAGGGGAAAAAAGTCCGAACCCGGCGTTGCGGCTGAGGCGGTCGAGGCGTCAGCCGATCCCGGTCAGATCAGCCCATGGAGAGACCGCAACGGACGCGGGTGATGAGAGCCTTAGAAAGAGAAATGACAGTCATGCTCGGTTCCAACAATCCACCGGCGCCGTTTGTCGTATGGAGACAGGCAGCCGCGTGCAGAACGGCTGGAGCGGGCTTATCGCCAGAGGTCCAAGGGAATGCGAAAACGCTCCCAATTGCGGGTATTGGCGGTAGGTTCGGAAATCGAACCCGGTCGATGGTTTCGAACAAAACTAGACGCGACATGCCCAAATTGACGGAATCAAGCGCCAGCTTTCGAGCGCGCCTCCTCGTCGAGTGACCGTCCAAAGCGGTGAGGCATCAGCTTCAGATTGCAACGCATAGTCTCAACCAATCGAGCACAACTTCGACGCGTCGGGATCTATGGCGACGTTCGGGGGTGAGTGCATTGACGTCGATGGTTGCCCCACGCCAGTCCGTCAGCATATGAATGAGGTCTCCACCGGCCAGATAGCTTGCCGCCTGGAACGACAGGACGCAGATCGGCCCAAGCCCGGCGCGCCCGGCTTCGACGTAGGTGTCAAGATCGTCAAAACGGATGGTGGCGTGGGGGTTAATCTCGATCGTTTCGTCGTCCTTGGTAAACACCCAAGGGTAGCCGCGCGCTGATCCCGGGAACCTGTAGGCCATTGGAAGTGTATCAGGTATCTCACCGGGATGTGCGATGGTGCCATGCGTTTCGATCCATGACGGGGCGGCGCAGAGCACTTGTTCGAATGCACCTATGCGGATTGCACTCGCGGAGGTATCCGGCAGCGGACCAATGCGGACAGCGATGTCAACGGCTTCGCCCACCATATCCACTGCGGCGTCGGCCAGTGTGAAATCCAGCTCGATCCCCGGGTGCTGGCGCACAAGGGTCGCGATGTTCGGCACCAGCAAGGCGCTGGCCAGATGTCGGGGGGCTGCGATCCTGACCCGGCCCGATACGGTATCGGCGCGACTGTGCACCCGCGACTCCACTTCCGTGATGTCATCCAACAAGGGGGCAATCTGGTCATAATAGGCGCGCCCGTCCTCAGTAACCGAGACCTTGCGGGTGGTGCGCTCCAGCAGTCGAACACCAAGCGTATCTTCGAGACGCTTGACGGAGGCGGACACGGTCGCAGTCGGTAATCCCAGATCGCGGGCCGCCGCCGCGAAGGAGGTCAACTCCGCCACCCGGCAAAAGGCGCGTCGATCGCGGAGGTCACTCATACAGGCGTAATCTCATTATGCATAATTCTGAATAGTCATTCACAAGAGTGCCAGATTATCACGATTAGTCAAATGGTCCATATCTTCTTCACACCACAGCAAACGGAGAAGACCAATGACCAACACAGCACTCGAAGCCAACAAAGCCGTCGTCACCCGCCTGCTGGAAGAGGTGTTCAATGGCCGCAACCTTGACCTGCTGCCCGAGGTGCTGACGCGGGACTTCGTATTGAAGCCGGTGGCGGCGTTTCCGGCCGAAGAAGCCCACGGCCCCGAGGGCATGCGCGCCGTCTATGAGGGGTTCTACAACGGCCTCCCCGACGTCAAAGCGGAAACGCTCGACATGATCGCGGAAGGCGACATCGTGATGGTCTATGACCGCTTTGGCGGAACGCATGAGGGACCATTGGGACCGTTCGAGGCGACCCACAAGCCGCTGTTCTGGAACGTCATGCACCTCTACCGGCTGCGCGACGGCAAGATCGCCGAAGACAACGTGTTCGTCGATGCTCTTGGCCTGATGCAGCAGGTCGGCGCGATCCCGGCTGGTTCCTGATATGGAACAGTCGAGGAACGCAGAAACGAGGGTGACGCGTGTCGCCCTCGTGACCGGAGCCAGTGGCGCCATCGGCAGCGCCATCGCGCAGAAACTCGCAGCGGATGGGATGGCAGTGGCTGTCCATTGGAGTACGAACCGGGTCGGGGCCGACGACTGTGTCGCCACCATCGAGAAGAGCGGCGGGACAGCCATTTCCGTTCAGGCTGACCTGCGCCGGACCAAACAGGTGGAGGTCCTGTTCCAGACCGTGCTGAACCGCTTTGGTCAATTGGATGTCGTCGTGGCGAATGCTGGCACAGGAGCGCCCGCCGCCGCCTTCCACAACATCACCGACGAGGATTTGGACGCGGCCCTCGGCACCAACGTCAAGGCGACGTTCAAAGTATTGCGACAGGCCGCAAAAACAGTAGCCGATCACGGCAGGATCATTGCGATCTCATCTTCGCTTGTCGATTTTCCCAGCACTGGCATGGCGACCTATGCTGGCAGCAAGGCTATCGTCCGCACCTGGGCAAAGGTGTTGGCAGAGGAATTAGGGTCGCGACAGATCACCGTGAATACCGTCTCGCCCGGCCCCACGATACCGGGCATGTTCAACTTTGCCGGGCCGGATCTGTGCGAAGAGGCCGCCGCAGCTTCGCCTCTTGGACGTCTCGGTGAGCCGCAAGACACTGCTGAGGTTGTTTCGTTTCTGGCGGGTGATGGCGGCGCGTGGATCACCTGCCAGCATATGCTGGTAAACGGTGGTGCGACGATGTGAGCTCAGGTCGTACGACCCGTGCCTCCAAGGTCGTTGATCTTTCTGAAGCGATTATTCCGACACCTCCGTCCAATGTCCCTATCGTCCCGCTCACCGGTCATTCGCGAATGGTGCGGATTGATGTGCTTTTGAGTGCAATAAATCATCCCCTCCCGGCGGCCCGGCAAGACCTGCGATCCGTACCCACGCAGTTCCGGCGACTATGACACCTCCGATGGTCGCAAAAGCGAGTGTCCAGCTTTCGCTCGCCCCGCCGATCTCGGAGAGACCTCTGATCGCGGAGAATCCTGCAATGCCGGCCGGCGCGGCGTAGAGCGTGCCGATAGCGAGACGGATCGGAACGGACTGCACTTTGGCGAAAACGACTTGTCCAATCAGAAGCGTGAAGACGCCCGCGAACAGGCCCACAAGGATCGCCACGATGAGACCAGTTTCGGTGTCGTAGAGATACAGGCCGACGGTCATGGCGACAAAGAAAGGCAGCGCGTAAACGGCGAGGCTGAACAGGACGTAGACGAGGACGCCCAGTCCAATGATGCTCAGAAATGCGGACAAAAACATGGGCGGTCTCCTCTCATGGATTGCGCCGCCACCAACGCCGTGGCGCTGACAAAGCATAGCACAATTGCGCTGTTCTCGGAATATTCCGATGCAGCGCAACGCGATGCGAAATGCGCATCACGGGTCATGACGACCCGCCTTTCTTGTGCCGGAAATCGTAGAGCGGAATGCCGAGCGTCTTGGCCTTGTCGGCGAGATTGTCGGAGATGCCCGAGCCCGGGAAGACGATGAGCCCGATGGGCAAAGTCTCAAGTATCTGGTCATTCCGTTTGAACGGGGCGGCTTTGCCGTGGCGGGTCCAGTTCGGCTTAAAGACGATCTGCTGGCACTTGCGGTTGTCGGCCCAGCAAGCCGCGATGCGTTCGGCGCCCTTGGGCGAACCGCCATGCAGCAGGACCATGTCATCGTGCTTGGCGCGCACCTTGTCGAGGGCGGCCCAGATGCTTGCAGTGTCGGTGACGTCCTGCCCGCCGGTGAACGCGATCTTGGTGCCGGTTGGCATCAGCGGTTCAAGATCTGTCTTCCGCTTGGCATCCAGGTAGTCGCGGCTGTCGATCAGAGCGGCGGTCATGTGCTTGCGGTTGACCTGTGAGCCTGAATGCGGGTGCCAGGTCTGCCCGAGATGGGCCTCGAAGAGATCGGCCGCGAGATCGCGCATGCTTTCATAGGCGTTGCGCTGTTCGGTGAGTGTGAGCCCTTCGGCGACCAATTGCTCCAGCTCAACCGACCGAACTTCCGAACCATCCTGGCTGCGTTGGCCGCGCCTCTGCGCTTGCTCATTGCCGTCAAGCTTCCGGTCGATCCGAGTGGCCATGCGGTGGAAGACGTTGGTCGTAGACCAGAGCAGGTCTTCAAGATCGGGTTCCAGCCGAGTGTCTCCGAGGGCGACCACGAGGGCGTCGAAGATGTCCGTCATGGCGGCTTGGACAGTGTCCGGTTCAGGCAGCGGTCGCGGGTCCGGTTCATCGGCGAAAGGTCGGTGTCCGAAGAGCTGAAGTTCGTCGAGCACCAGGGCGGTGGCCGAGCGGGTTTGCGGTTCGTGTATTGTCATGGGATCGATCTCCTTCGCTGTCTGACCGTGCCTCGCGCGGCCTTCACGGGCGATGGGCAAGCGGAGGCCGATCGGGCTTGCATCCCGCGTTCGCGGGACCGGAGCGTCAGCGGAGGATGGCGAAGGCGGCGCCGTTTTGGCTCGCGATGCAAAGCCGAACCTCTGGTCCGGCGGCGGAAAACGGGGCCGCCGCAGCCATTGCCGGACCGGGCGGTTTGCGCTCCGTCTCGCCCCTCTCGGAAGGCCGTGGGCGCGGCTCTTGATGCAAGGCGAGCGATCCTCCTCTGGCCCGAACGGCTTGTTCCCGTTGAGATCAGCCGGTGCGCTCAGGCACTCGCTCTGGAGTGTCGTTGCTCGCCAGTTGCGCCCTGAGGTTATCGCGCAGCCGGTCGATGCCGAGTGCGCGGAGATCGTCGTTGAAATCGCCGCGTGCGGGCCGCAGCATGATTGTCTCGAGACCCGCTTCAGACGTCCTGTCACGCAGCCTGTTCGCAGCAATACGTCCCGTCTTGTCGGCGTCGACGGCGATATAGAGGCGCCGCACCCAAGCTGCGGGCTGGTAGGCCGCAAGATGATTGCCGGAGAGCGCCGCTGCGACGGACATTCTCGGCAAAACCTGCCGCAGGGAAAGCATGGTCTCGAGACCTTCTCCAGCGGCGATCACGTCGCAGCGTGGACCCATATGCACGGCGTTTCCGAGTAGATGGCCCATCGCCTTGCGGTTCGGATCGAGCGGGGCTTTCGTGGCAGTGTCAGGATCGAGCCAGGTCCGATGCAATCCGGTAAGCGTTCCGTCCGTGTCGGTGATCTTGGCAATGAGCGCTGGCCACATCTGACGCCCAAGCTGTTCTGCAGTGGCAGGCAATTGATAGTAGCACCGGGGATGGAACCGGAGCATTGGTAGTCCCTGCAAGTCTGCGATGCCGCGCTGATTAAGATATCGCTCGGCCAATGTGTTTGTGATCGGCGAAGAGATAGCCCAGAGCCGTCGTGCCGCCTCTGGTGAACCTGTCGGTACGGGCGGCAGTGTCTCGTGCCGAGGAGGATCAGGTCTCTGCAGGCTGAGAAACCGTCGCGCTTCGTCGAGCGTATCTCGAAGGGTCGAGAGATTGAGGTTGGCGGCAATGAGGTCCAGCAGATCGCCGTGCTCGCCTGTGGCGGCATCGGTCCATTTTCCCGCGGCGCCGGGGCCGGATGAAGGTCCGGTGAGCCGGACATAGAGACTGCGCCCCGGCGTGTTCTGGACGTCACCGACCAGCCAATAGCGACCAATCTTCCTGCCGTTCGGGAGATAGTGACGGCAGACATTTTCCGCCTCGCGGCTGAGCTTCTGCGACAGGGATGATGCCGAACTGTCCATGGGCGCCTCCAGTGCTTGCGACAAAAAAGGGCCTGCCGCGTCCGACAGGCCCGAGGCCGAGGGAGTTTGGGGGGAAGATATCCCTCGGTTTGTGGTCGCTGGTTTCCGAGAGGGTTGGGCGAAGGCGGCCCCGACGACAGTCAGATCATCGCCCAATCGGCTGAAATCCACCATCGACCGAGGGCCGCCGGACACCTGTCGCTATGCGACTACTCTGCAGCTTCGAGGGCGACTGCCTTGTCGTCCGCCGGTTCTGCATCCGGCGCAATGTCGCCATCATCGACGATCTCGAACTCCGGCTCATCGGGCTGTTCGACCAGCGGCGGTGTGCGCAGCGGCTCGGGCAGCCAGTCGCTCTCGGCCAGCAGTTCTTCGGCAGCCTCGACCATGTCTGGCTTCTTGAACCCGGCGATCCGGTCGGCGTCCTTGTCGCCCTTTGCCTCACGCACGGCGGCGAGGATTTGCGCCTTGGTCACGCGGCCAAGATAGCTGTCCGCTGTCGGCGTCCAGCCCGCTTTGGCCATGTCGAGACCGAGCGTGCCCGCCAGCACGTCCGCATGGGCGATCTGGCGCGGTTTCCGGTAATGCGGCTCATGCACGGCGTTGACCGTCATTGCCGCGCAATGGGCGAAGAGCGCGTCGCGGCTGTTGCTGTCCCATTCGGTCAGCGCCTCCCAGAGATCTTCCGGCGCTTTGGGCAGATTGCCCGCCCAGGTCTCGATGCGCAGATCGATCGATTGCACATAGGGCATGTCCGAAAGGCCGTCCGCCTGCGCGCCGAACTGTGTGCTCTTGGACGTGATCTCGACGCAGCTGTCCTGGCCGTAATGGTAGAAGAGTGACAGAACCATCGCGTGGAGACAGGCGAGCCGCGCGAGTTCGGGATCGCTCGCCAGCGCATTGCGCAGTGCCATCGTGCGATGGACGGTCAGATCGCAGACGAGACGGTCCGACAGCGGCTTGGTGCCGTCGTCGTCCTCTTCTTCGTCCGGATCGGTGGCCTGGCCCGTGCCGTCGACGGCATCGTCATGGCTCATCGGATCAGCGGCGTCGTCCTCGGGATCGACGTCGGTCTCCACCACCGGCTCATCCTCGGCCCTGACATAGCCGCGTTCGACGCGCAGACCGCCGGAGCTGTCGATGCTGACGAAGGCACCCGCGATAGCATGGTTCTCCGCTTCGAATCGGATCGGACGGTTCTGGAGCGCTTCCATCGCCGTCTCGATCTCTCCCAAGCGTTCATCGACCTCCTCGGGCAGTTCGTCCGCTTCGGCATAGTCCTCTTCGAGCTTGTCGTACTCGGCCTTGAGCGCGGTGTAGGTCGCGTCTTCCTCCTCCGACATCGGCTCGGCTTCGCCTCGAATGCGCCGCAGATCGTAGGTGTGACCGTAGGGGAAGTCGGTTGCGACCTCGATCCACTTCCAGCCTTCGGCGCGGATCGCTTCGGCCTCCTCGTTCAGCTTCTCGGTGACCATGGTCTCCAAGAGCGCTGCGTCCTGCAGCCAGCCGCCATCGTCGGTCTGGAAGAGGTCGCGCAGCACTTCGCCACCGGCTTCGATGTAGTTGTCCAGACCCACGAATTGCGCCCGCCGGTCCGACGCGCGCACGGCGCCCTCGGTCAGCATGCGACGGATCTCAAAGGGTTGCTGGTTGTAGTGCTGCTTGAGCGCCTCCCAGACCTGTTCCTGGCGCTCATGGTCGGGATTGACCGTGAACGCCATGAGCTGGTCGAGGGTCATCTCCTCTTCGGCATAGGCGTCGAGCAAGACGTGAGAGACGGCGGCCAGCTTGAGGCGCTGCTTGACGACACCCACCGAGACGAAGAAGGCTGCGGCGACTTCTTCCTCGGATTTGCCTTTCTCGCGCATCGCGTGGAAGGCGCGAAACTGGTCGAGCGGATGCAGCGGCGCGCGCTGGATGTTCTCCGCGAGGCTGTCTTCCTCCGCCAGACCCTCGGTCCGCACGATGCAGGGCACCGTCGCGGTCTTGTTCAAACGGCGCTGCTTCACCAGCAGTTCGAGTGCGCGATAGCGGCGGCCGCCGGCCGGGATCTCGAACACGCCGGTTTCCGCGCCCTTATCGTCGAGGACGGGGCGAACGGTCAGGCTCGCCAGGAGCGTGCGCCGGGCGATGTCCTCGGCCAGCTCTTCGATCGAGACGCCGGCTTTGATCTGGCGGACGTTGGACTGGCTGAGCACCAGCTTGTTGAAGGGGATGTCGCGCGAGGCGCTGAGGGTAATTTTCTTGGACTTCGTCATGAGTTTTCTCCGTGTACGGGGTGACGACGGATGCCCAGAATGGGCAGGCGACGCCCCGGGTGGGGCGTCGTCACGGAGGAACACGAGACTCTCTCTGACCTCCAAACCCGTCACGAAAAATTCCGCCTCCCTCTCACTCTCGTCTTCGCAACGCCTCCCGGAGCGGCCCGAGAACGATCCCCACGAAGTCGGTTGCAACATGGGCAATGATGTTGGCGAAGAGATCGCCATGCCAGAGGAAGAAGACGGTCAGCGCAGCGCCGGAGATCACCGTCGTCAGCGCAGGGCCAGGCCCCCACAACGGAAGATGCGCCAGCCCGAAAGCGAGAACGATGACGGCAGCCGCCACATAGGCATCGCCAAGCAAAGATGTGAGGATGGCGAGTGCCACTCCTCGATAGAGGATTTCCTCGGCAGCGCCGCCGATCAGAACTGCAATGATCAGATACCAGACTGGAAGGCGCGAAAGATCGGAGAGTGTCGCTTCGAAGCCCGAGAGGCCAAGCCAATGCGGGAGCCGCATGAGAAGCGGACCGAGCGCGAGGATGAAGAAGGCGGCCATGCCGGCTGCCCAAAGAAGCGTCCCCAGGTCAGGTGCCTGAAAGCCGATCGAGCTCAGGGAGTACCTGCCACCAAAGTTGAACAATACCAGGACAAGCGCCACGAGGCCGAGGAGCATTGCCTGGCATAACAGGTTGGTCGACAGCGCCGCCGGTCGTGCAGACATCCGCGTTCCGTAGACGGCGATGAGCGGCGGTCCGGCCAAGGCAAGTGCTGCGATCAGAATGTCGGGCATCTGCTCCATGATCCACCCATACCATACCACCCAATGGCGGTTCAGCTTGTATCCCGCCTCTCGGTCGGAGGCGGGATCGGGAGATCAGGCGATCATGCCGCCTGTTCGAGAAGCTTCTTAGCGCGGGTCTCCATGGTGAGCCGGGCATCCTGCTGCGGCTTGCCCCGCGCGACGGCGGCAATGCCCTGGACGAAATCGAAGATGCTTTCGGGCGGGCGGCCTTCTTCGGCGAGAACGGTCTCGACGATCTTGCCGGTCTCTGCCTTCGAGAACCCGCGCTTGCGCAGGAAATCGGTGCGGTCCTCGTCGTTGCACGCAACGATCCTCTCGCGCGCCGCGCGAATGCCCTGGACGAAAGGTTGCGGTGAGGAGTCCGCGAAGTCTGCCAGTGCCGGGGCCGCCTCATGCGCGAAGCGATTGGCGGCATATTTGGAGTGCCGGATGCTGATTTCCTGGAAGTCCTCGACGCCCCAGAGATTGCGGTTATGGCAGACGGCGCGGAGATAGAAGCTCGCGATGCCGAGCGTCTTCGCGCCGACCTCTGAGTTCCAGCAATAGAAGCCCCGGAAGAAGAGATCGGGCGAGCCGTCGGGGAGCGTGCCCGCCTCGATAGGATTTATATCGTCGACCAGGAAGAGGAAGACGTCGCGGTCGGAGGCGTAGAGCGTGGTCGTGTCCTTGGTGACATCGACCATCGGGTTGTAGACGCCCGTCGACCAGTCGAGCACCCCCGGCACCTTCCAGCGTGTGTCGCCGACGCCGTCGCCGGCGATGCGCTGCACGGCGGAGACGAGTTCGTGATCGTAAATGCGGCCATAGTCCGGGCCAGTAACGGCGCGGAGCTCTGTCCGACCGTTGGCGACCTCCATCGTCTTCACCTGCTCGGCGCGGTGGTTGGTCAACCCGTATTGCAGGTTGATGCCGGCGAGCGGCGCCGGAAGCTGACGCAGATAGGCCGCGGGCGCGCTGACCAGGCTCGCGAGCTGGCCGAAGCTCCAATGAGTGGGCGCGACCAGCGCCTCGGCGTCCGGCAGGACGAGCGCCAGCTTCTCTGGATCGTCGCGATGAGCCTCGACGCGGATCGCCGCGCTCTCCACCGTCCGCGTCCGGCTCCGCTCCGCGCGGCCCTTCACCGAGGTGTAGAGGTCCGAGAGGGAGAGATACTTCTCGTCATCGGGCCGCGAAAACCATTCGGACGACACCCGCCCGTTATGCCCGCCGCGGGACACATCCACCTTGTAGCCGCCGCTCTCGGGGCGGCCGTTCGTGATCTCGATTGCAGTCATGGCTGTTCTCCAGGACGGGCGGCCTGAGAGCCTCTCTCTCGACCTCCAAACCCGCCACGGCGACAGCCGCAGACCTTTTGCTCTCGGAAAGAAAGGAGCACTACGGCACGGTTCTTTGCGCTACGACGACTATTTTGATCTCGACGGCACCCAAGCAGGTGCGCAGTCTAAGGTCATCAGATACGAAAAGATCAGTTCGCGAATGCTTGAACGATAGAGGGATCAGTTAGCAGCTTCGTTGAATTCCCGGCTTTGATTGGCGCAAAGCAATTGATCTTGGTGAGTTTCTGGACCCGATACGAGAGATAGGTAATGATGGGTTATAGACTGCAGGAACAGGTTGGGTTTTCGGCTGCTGGCTACATCGCTTTGTTCGTAAGTCAAGCGGTTAGGTACGCGCCGAAAGGGTTCGCCCCATGCCAACAATAACAGTTGAAAAGAAAGCCTTGTCCTTCCTCAAAGCTCTTGAGGCCGAGGGCCATATCGTCAAGCGGGTCGTGGTCGAAGGCAAGAGGATCGAATTGGAATTGGAGACGACCACGGCCGGGTCGTGTGATTTCGACAAGGTAGACATGCGATATGACAAAGCGGGAGTTTCCTAGGCACATTTACCGGCAACGGAACGGGCTCTATTTCCAGAGGCGTGGCTGGCCCTCGCGCAAAATCGAGAACGAGTTCGACACGCCAGACTTTTGGGCTGAATATGCAGCCATTTTGAAAGGGGAGCAGAAGGCGAAAGTGCTGCGTCGCAGTTTTTCAGCCCTTATCCGAAGCTACCAGAAGTCTCCGCGGTACAAGAACCTGAAGCCTCGGACGGCTCTGGACTACGACAAATATACAGCTTTCATTGGGGAACGATTCGGGCCGCTGAACCCGACCCATCTTCAGCGCAAGGATGTCATCCGGTTAAGGGACCAAAACGCCGGAAAGCCATACTTCGCGAACTATGCGGTCAAGGTTATCCGCATCCTGATGGAGCACTGCATAGACCTTGGCTGGCGGGCGGACAACCCCGCCCAGGGCGTGTCGCTGCTGAAGGTCCAATCCGATCCGCGCCTTCCCTGGCCACGAGCTCTCATAAAGGCTTTCCGCAAGACCGCGCCATTTGGTACCCGAGAGCGCCTTTTGATGGAGTTGTGTCTCGGAACCGGTCAACGCATCGGGGATGTGCTAGAAATGCGATGGACTGACATCGAGGACGGCGGGATCTCAGTCAAGCAAAGCAAAACAGGCAAGCACCTGTGGGTACCCATCGTTCCGGCTTTGCAGAAAGCCTTGGACTCCGCACCCCGCCGGGGGATCTACATTCTCACGAACCATCGCGCGACCAACCGTTGGTCTTACCGTGGCGCATCACAGGCCATTCGGAACATTCGCGAGAAGATCGGGGCGCAGGGCTACGACATTCACAGTTGGCGATACAACGCGGCCTGCGAGTTGCTCGAAGCGGGCTGCAGCGACGATTTGATTGCCGCCGTTACAGGTCAGAGCCCTCAAATGGTCATGCATTACACGCAGCAGATACGGCAGCGGGTTCGTGCGATAGAGGCCCAAAGACGCCGGAAAAAGACATGACATCCGAGCGACGTTGGACCGCAAATAGAACAGAACAAAAACAGAATGTTTAGACTTTTGTTTAGACGCGATTTCAAACCGAAGCGAAAAAACCGCTAAGTACTTGAATTTAAATGGAGGCGAGTACCGGAATCGAACCGGTGTACACGGATTTGCAATCCGCTGCGTCACCACTCCGCCAACTCGCCTCGGATGGTGTGCCGAAACTGCTATCCGATTAGGCTGGGTGCTGCAAGTGCCACAGATTGGCAAAATGCCACGTATCGGCGTTGCCGCAGGTCCGTGAATGTGGCACATCTAAAAAGAAGACAACTGAACGGATGAGTTTAGCCGCATGATCGATTTTGCCACACGCCGCACGATGATGGTTGATACGCAGGTCAGACCGTCTGACGTGACCAAGTTTCCCATTATCGATGCAATGCTGACTGTGCAGCGAGAGAATTTTGTACCAGCCGCGCAGCGTGAAGCCGCCTATATGGGTGAAAACCTCAATCTGGGGGATGGCCGCGTGGTGCTGGAACCGCGTACTCTGGCAAAAATGCTCGATGCGCTCGATATTTCGAATGATGAGCTGGTGATCGATGTCGGCTCTGCAATGGGGTATTCCTCTGCGGTCATTGCGCATATGGCGGAAGCGGTTGTGGCTGTCGAAGAAGATAGCAGCATGGCGGCAGAAGCGCAGGAGGCTTTGGCGGAAGCAGGCATCGACAATGTGATCCAGCATGTCGCCCCGCTGCACGAAGGGGCCAGCCAGCATGGGCCTTATGATGTCATGATCGTGCAGGGCGGCGTGCAGCAACTGCCCGCAAGCCTTCAGGATCAGATCAAGGATGGCGGCCGGGTCGCCTGTCTCTTCATGGAGGGTGCGTTGGGTGAGGTGCGCATCGGCTACAAGCGCGGCGACAGCATCTCCTGGCGCATGGCCTTCAACGCAGGCGCGCCAGTGCTCCATGGATTTGCAAAAGCAGCGGTTTTTGAGTTTTAAAAATAGACAGAACCCATATTCGGGTCAGAGCAGAAAGAGGCATACCAGAATGATCCAATTGAGAAAAGAGGGTGGTTTCAAAGCGCTATGTCGCGGTGCCTTGATCTCGGCGGGTGTGATCGTGGGTATCATGGGGCAGAGTGCGCAGGCTGAAACGCTCGCTGATGCCCTGGTTGGCGCTTATGAAACAAGCGGGTTACTGGATCAGAACCGCGCGCTTCTGCGTGCTGCAGATGAAGATGTTGCCACAGCGATTGCCGCGCTGCGCCCGATCCTGACCTACAGTGCCAGTCTTGAACGCGATTTCGGCGACCGACAGACGCGGCAACTGAGTGGATTGCGGACCACCACGAGCCTGGAAAGCACAACCGCGGCGATCGGGATTTCAGCGTCACTGCTGCTCTACGACAGCGGTGCGACGAAACTTGGCGCTGAGGCTGCAAAGGAAACCGTGCTGGCCACACGCCAACAGCTGATCAGCATTGAGCAGACCGTGCTGCTGCGGGCGGTTCAAGCCTATCTCAACGTGGTGGCGTTCAGAGAATTTGTAGAATTGCGGCAAAACAACCTGCGCTTGCTGACCCAGGAATTGCGTGCCGCACAGGACCGTTTCGAAGTGGGTGAAGTCACCCGCACAGATGTGGCCCAGGCGGAATCAAGCCTTGCCGAAGCACGCAGCGGATTGGCAACGGCACAAGGCGATCTGGTCGAAGCCGTTGAAGAATATCGCAGCGTGGTCGGGCGCACACCGGGCCAATTATCGCCGCCGCCCTCCTTGCCGCAACTGGACAGTAATGTCGAAAATGCACGCGCGCTGGCTGTACAAAACCACCCTGATTTGCGCAACGCACAGCATCTGGTTGCGGTGGCAGAGCTGAATATCATGCGGGCCAAGGCCGCACTTAGCCCCACGCTGTCTGCGACAGGGTCGCTCGATGCGAGCGAAGATCTGGGAACGATCAATGACACCCGATCGGGCACCGTTGGTATTACGCTGAGTGGCCCGATTTACCGAGGCGGCGCTTTGTCCGCAGCCATCCGCTCCGCCATGGCGTCGCGTGACGCACAACGTGGCAATCTGTTGGACGTGCGCAAGACCGTTTCGCAGAACGTGGGATCGGCCTATGCCGCCCTGTCGGCGCAACGCGCCAGCCTGCAAGCGAGCGAAGAGCGTATTCGGGCCGCCCGGATCGCTTTTGAGGGGGTGCGCGAAGAGGCGACCCTGGGTGCACGGACCACATTGGATGTGCTTGATGCAGAGCAGGAATTGCTGGATGCGGAAACCTCGCGCATCTCTGCCCAAGCCAGCCTTTACGTCGCGGCTTATGCGGTTTTGCAATCCACCGGGCGGCTGACAGCCAAGGATTTGTCGCTGAATGTGCAGCTTTATGACCCCAGTGCCTATTACGATTTGGTCAAGGACGCTCCCGTGCCATCCTCGGCCCAGGGGCAGAAGCTGGATCGGGTTTTGAGAGCGCTGCAAAAAAACTGACATCTTTCACGACCCATTGTGAAAATTTCACCGGACGGGTAAGATTGTTGCGGGTAAGAGTGGTGTGAAGATGTCAAAACCGGTTTCAAATTCTGATGTAGAAGACGTCCTGTCGTCCATCCGGCGATTGGTGAGCGATAACAAGGCACAAGCTGGTACGGATGCGGGTTTGGACCGAACGGATCGGCTTGTTTTGTCGCCGCAGCATCGCGTTGAGGACCTTGGTGTTTTGCGGTTGCGCCCTGAGGATGCGGTGGACGCAAAGCAGGGCCTGCAAGACGATTCTACTCCTGAAACACCGCCGGTAGACGACGCCACAGCTGAGGATGAAACGACCCCTCCGCAGGATACTGAAGCGGCAGAAGATGCAACGACTAAAGATCCCTTTGTGTCTCTGAATGATGAAGCTTTCGAAGCGCCGGAAGGCGATGAGGCACCACATGATGCAGCGCAGGTGTTCGGCGTGAACGAGTTGACAGCCAAGATCGCTGCGCTGGAAACAGCTATTGCCAAGACCTCGGACCAATGGGAGCCCGATGGGGCGGGCCGTGACGCCTATGCGGGCACGCAATCCAAGACCATGACCTGGCAGGATAGCGTTGACTTGGATGCCAAAGGCACGCCGCTGCCGCCGGAGACCGGCGAGAGTGACAAAACCGCCGATGCAGCAAAGCCTCTGTCTGACGTGCCGGTCGAGGAACAACTGCTGGACGAAGATGCGCTGCGGGACCTTGTGGCCGAGATCGTGCGTTCTGAGCTTCAGGGCGCCTTGGGGGAGCGGATCACCCGCAATGTGCGCAAGTTGGTGCGCCGAGAAATCCACCGCGCGCTAGCGGCGCAGGATCTACAATAGTCGCCCGCTTAGACCCAATTTGGGGTCAGAAACGGGGCGTTTCGGCCAGATCTAAAAGCAGATCAAGATCGAGATGCGTTTCAAGATGGTCCGCCAAGCTGTCGAGGGTGTCTTCGACCGTCTGGTCATAGGCCACTTGTGCCGCCTGATCATAGTGCGCCAGCCAGGCCGCGCGGAAAGCGTCCGAGCTGAACAGCCCGTGCAAATAGCATCCCTGAACCAGACCGTTGGGTGAAACCGCCCCTTGCGGACCATTGTTCAGATCCAGCCAGGCGTGATCACAATCCGGCCCTGTGGTGTGACCCATGTGAATTTCATATCCTGACAAAGGCGCACCGCTGGCAAGATGTGTCCCTTGGCTGAGGCTGAGCGTCTTGCGGGGTTGCAGAACGGTATCGACATCCAGATGCCCCAAGCCCTGCGCTAGACCCGGCGTTCCCTCCAACCCATCGGGGTCCGAGATGGTATTCCCCAATATCTGATACCCGCCGCAAAGCCCCAGCACATGGCCGCCGCGCCTGATGTGCGCGGCGATATCGACGTCCCACCCTTCATGGCGCAGCGCTGCGAGGTCGGCCAGCGTCGCCTTGCTCCCGATCAACAGGACAATATCGGCATCGGCGGGCAGGGGGGTGCCCGCAGGTATGATTGTCAGGTCCACATTCGGTTCTGCCGCCAGCGGGTCCAGATCATCGAAATTGGAAATGCGCGGCAGGTGCGGCACCACGATCCTGAGACCATCACCCTTTGCCCGGGCGCGCGCAGGCAGATCGGCGACGTCTTCGGCGGGCAGTTTATGGGCCTGTGCAAACCATGGGATCACGCCGAGGCAAGGCCAACCGGTGCGCCTGCAGGTATCGTCACGCCCCTCATCAAAAAGGCGCACGTCGCCTCTGAATTTGTTGATTGCAAAGGCTTTTATCAAAACCTTGTCAGCATCGTCCAACACGGCTTGGGTTCCCACGATCTGTGCAATCACGCCGCCACGGTCGATGTCCCCCATCAGGACAACCGGGACATCTGTGGCCCGCGCAAAGCCCATATTGGCAATATCACGGGCGCGCAGGTTCGTCTCCGCCGGGCTGCCCGCGCCCTCAATTAGCACCAGGTGACAGCCTTCAGCGAGCCGCGCAAAGCTCTCGAGCACGAAGGGCATCAGCTTGTCCTTGGCGGCGCCAAAATCGCGCGCCTCCTGTTCGCCAAAGACCTGACCCTGCACGATGATCTGCGCGCCTGTGTTGGTCTGCGGTTTGAGCAGGACCGGGTTCATGTCGGTATGAGGTGCCACACCTGCCGCGCGGGCTTGCAGGGCCTGCGCCCGCCCAATCTCACCGCCATCGACGGTCACGGCGGCGTTGTTGGACATGTTTTGCGGCTTGAACGGACGCACCGTCAGGCCGCGCCGCGTATAGGCCCGCGCGAGGCCAGCCACGATCATGGATTTGCCGACATTACTGCCCGTGCCCTGGATCATAATTGCGCGTGTCATGGGCTCAGCCTCTTTCCGTTTGTCGCAACGTGACGCATGATTGCGCGGAGGAAAAGGAGCAAAGATGAATACGCCTGCGCATTTGTTGATCGGTGCAGCGCTCTTCGGGCGAAACGGGCAAAAGAGCGTTGTCTGGGCCGCGTTTGCGGGGGCGCTCTTGCCCGATCTGTCACTTTATCTGCTGGCGGGGACAGCGCTCTATGTGGTCGGAATCCCGCCGTATATCGTCTTCAATGAGCTGTATTTCTCCGATACCTGGCAAACAATCTTTGCGATCGACAATTCATTTGTCATCTGGGGCCTGCTTTTTGGGATCGCCTGTTGGCGCCGAACGCCCTGGGCCATTGCGCTCACAGGTGCCGCTCTGTTGCATCTGTGTTTCGACTTTCCACTGCACCACGATGATGGGCGTGCCCACTTCTGGCCGTTCACCAATTGGGTGTTCGAAAGCCCGGTCAGCTACTGGGACCGCGATCATGGCGCGATGTGGTTTGCCCCTCTGGGAGCTTTTTGCGCCTGTGTCGCGGCCATCTCAATGTGGCGGCGCAGGCTCGGCTGGGCAATGACCGGCATCGTCGCGATCTTGCTGGGTGCAGAGCTTTGGGTGGTCAGCCAGTGGATGTTCTTTTTCACGGACAGCTGAAAACACAAAAGCGCGCCCAGCTTCGGGCGCACTTTTGTGATAGGTTTCAGGAGTTTATTAAGCCGCTTCGGCTTGCTGCGCCGCGTTGCGCCGCTCGGATTCTTCGCGCGACAGTGCAACAGAGGTCCGTACCCCTTTGCCCACGAAGTCCATCAAACCAGACACAACCCGCTCATTGGGGTCAATGCCTGCACAGCTCAACACTTCACGCCCGTCGCGCGAACGCGCCCAGCGTGCTATTTGTTCTGGACCATTGCCATATTTCTTGTCGTCCGCGATGGCGTCGTCCAATGCAGCCAGTACCACGGCTGCAAAAAGTTTACGTGCACGATTGCCTTGCTCGTTATTGAAGGCTGTGCCGTCAACGAAATCTTTCATCTCGTCGTCCTTTCCATTATTCTTGCTCTTGTCTTTCCGGCGTGACGCTCCTTATGGCGCGTTTCATGCGATTCGGATACCCCGTAATTGCATGGCATGTATGCATTTGGCGCATAGCATTCTGCAGCTGCAGCACGATATATCGTTGTCTTGTCACCACCCATCCTCCCAGATATAGGGTGCGTCAACATTTCATCAACCTTTTGCCATGGTCTGGTCATATGCCTAAAATTAACGGAAACGAGATCCGCCCCGGGAATGTACTGGAGCATAATGGTGGCCTTTGGGCAGCTGTAAAAGTCGATCATGTGAAACCCGGCAAGGGCGGTGCGTTTGCTCAGGTGGAACTGCGCAACCTGCGCAATGGTTCCAAATTGAATGAACGGTTCCGCAGTGCCGATAAGGTGGAGCGGGTGCGTCTGGAGCAGAAAGACCAGCAGTTCCTTTATGAAGACGCGGGCATGCTGGTCGTCATGGATACGCAGACCTACGAACAGGTGCAGCTGCCTGCCGACCTTTTGGGAGAGCGCCGCCCGTTTTTGCAGGACGGCATGACCATCGTGGTCGAATTCTATGAAGACGAAGCGCTGAACGCGACCTTGCCGCAAAAAGTGACGTGCAAGATCGTCGAGACGGAACCTGTTGTGAAGGGTCAGACGGCGGCCAACTCTTTCAAGCCCGCGGTTCTGGAAAATGGCGTCAAAGTTATGGTGCCCCCCTTTGTCGGACAGGACGAGGATATCATCGTCAACACCGAAACGATGGAATACTCAGAACGCGCCTGAGCGCGAAAACCTGAGAGGGGGCAAGCCCCGCGGTACCAACCGGCGGGGCTTTTTCAGGCGTCGGCGCGTGTGACCGTGGCATCCCCGGCCTGCATTTCTCCCTTTGCGCGGTCAAACCGCAAATAGGCGATGCCGCTGTCTTTGGTATGGCTGAGCAGGGTGCCGGCCACCTTGCCCGCGGAGAGGATATCGCTCCCGGTTTCGGCCTCGCCGGAAATCGAGACCTTTGCCAGACCTTTGCGCAATTCGGTTTTGTGCTTCATGCGGGCGGTCACCTCCTGACCGACATAACATCCCTTGCGGAAATCGACCCCGGACAGCCGCTCAAACCCCACTTCTAGAATGAAGGTATCGGGTGTCAGCTCGACGCCCGTCTCGGGGATCAGATGCGCGACCCTGAGTGCTGTCCAATCCGTCGTGTCATCGGCCTGCGCCACTGTGCGGTAGGCCCGCCATCCCAAAGCATCATGGCGCGGATCGGCATACCCGTCTTCAGGCACGGCCCCCAACCCACGATGCAGATGCAGGTCAGCCTGCGCAATGGTCACATCGGCACGCAGTTTGTACATGTTCAGACGCTGAGTCACTGCATCGCCCAGGCTGTCATCCATATCCAGCAGGATGCCATCTGGCGCGGGCGCCAGGAAAAAGTCGGCAATGTATTTCCCCT
Source organism: uncultured Roseobacter sp. (assembly GCF_947499265.1). Lineage (GTDB taxonomy): Bacteria > Pseudomonadota > Alphaproteobacteria > Rhodobacterales > Rhodobacteraceae > Roseobacter. Next base: position 458,070 of record NZ_CANMNK010000004.1, read on the forward strand.
GCGGTGTCAGAATCGCCGCGTAGACGAGGCCGTCATCGATGCGATTGATGTCATTGGTGATTAGCCCTTGCAGGAATTCGCGAACATCTGAGCCCGACAGGTGCAAAATGCGACGTTTGGTCATGGGGGGGTCCTCTTTTGGCCTTACATGACATATAGAAGTTTCGCCGCGAAGAAGAAGAGGCATAACCTATGCGTGCACCGATATCGGTGATCATTCCAACACTCAACGCCGAGGCGCATCTCGGCGACTGTCTGACCGCGCTGATGCCGGGGGTCGAAGCCGGTTTGATCCGCGAGTTGATTGTATCAGATGGTGGGTCCGACGACGCAACCGTGGCGATTGCCAAGGCCTGGGGCGCAGAGATCGTGACCGGTGCGGCGTCGCGCGGCGGGCAGTTGTCGCGCGGCTGTGCAAAGGCCAAGGGCGCGTGGCTGCTGGTATTGCATGCGGATACGGTTTTGCGCCCGGGCTGGGTTGGCCCGGCGATCCTGCATTTGGACACGCATAATGCCGGTTGGTTCCGTTTGGCCTTTGCCAAGGGCGGGTGCGCGGGCGCTCTGGTGGCGGCCTGGGCCAATCTGCGCAGTCGTTTCGGCCTGCCCTATGGGGATCAGGGGCTGTTGCTTCCGCGGGCGCTTTATGCGGATGTGGGTGGATATCCGGACCAGCCCCTGATGGAGGACGTGGCAATCGCCCGCGCGCTCAAGGGGCGTTTGGCACCCATCGATGGTGTGGCGGAGACATGTGCGGCCCGCCATCGCAGTCAGGGATGGGTGCGGCGTGGCGCACGCAACCTATGGACCCTTCTGCGTTATTTTGCCGGGGCATCCCCGCAGCACCTGGCCGAAAGCTATCGCCGCTGATCTCTCAGATCTCTTACCTTCATTTCCTCAGACGTCGGTTCCCGGCTTTCACCTCCGCGGGGTTGGAACGCTGCGATTGACCGCGCCGTAAAGCAGGCTAGTGTTGCGCCATATCAAAAGGACAGCCTCTATGCCCCATTCTCCGAAAGCGCCCGCAGGACGCAGCTACCTCGCCATTCCGGGCCCTTCGGTGATGCCGGAGTCGGTGTTGAACGCGATGCACCGTCCGGCGCCAAACATATACGACGGTGAACTGCCCGAGATGATGCCGGCGCTTGTAGCGGATTTGCGGCGCGTGGCGCGGACCGAAGGTCATGTTGCGATCTATATCGCCAACGGGCATGGCGTTTGGGAGGCTGCCCTGTCGAATGTGATTTCGCCGGGTGAAAAGGTTCTGGTGCTGGCGACAGGCTTCTTCGGGCATGGCTGGGCCGGCATGGCGGAAGGGCTGGGGGCCGAAGCTCAGGTGCTTGATTTCGGCAAGTCGGCCACCGTCGACCCGGCGCGCGTTGCAGAAACGCTGAAAGCGGATCGCGCGCATGAGATCAAGGCGGTGCTGGCGGTGCATGTCGATACCTCCAGCTCCGTGCGCAACGATATTGCGGCGGTGCGGGCGGCCATGGATGCAGCCGGTCACCCTGCTTTGCTGATGGCCGATTGCATTGCATCGCTGGGCTGCGACGTCTTTGAAATGGATGGCTGGGGCGTCGATGTGATGGTGACAGGGTCCCAAAAGGGGCTGATGGTGCCGCCCGGCATGGGGTTTGTATTTTTCAACGACAAGGCAGCGGCGGTGCGCCGGGCCATGCCACGGGTCAGCAATTACTGGGATTGGACGCCCCGGGCGGAGGCGCAGCAGTTTTCCCACTATTGGAATGGAACCGCACCGACGCACCATGTCTACGGCCTGCGCGCAGCACTCGACATGATCCATGCGGAGGGCATCGAGGCCATCTGGGCGCGCCACGCAATGCTCGCCCGTGCAATTTGGGCCGCCTGCGAAACCTGGGCGGCGGGCGGCGCATTACAGCTGAACATTCAGGATCCCGCGCACCGCAGCCATGCTGTGACCTCCTTGCATCTGCCAGCCCCGCAAGCCACGGCCCTGCGCGAATGGACAGAACGTGAGCTGGGTCTCACGCTGGGCATCGGTTTGGGCATGGTCGACGTGAATGATCCCGCCTGGCATGGTTTTTTTCGTCTGGGTCATATGGGGCATGTCAACGGCCACATGATCCTGGGGCTCCTGGGCGGGATCGAAGCAGGCTTGAAAGCTCTGGACATTCCACACGGTGCGGGGGGCTTAAGTGCCGCATCAGAGGTGATCGCGCAGGGCTAGCGGCGCGGTGGGCTTTCCCACTTTCGTGCTTCCGCCCGGCGTCTGAAATCCAGCCAGTTGAGCCAATGATTGACGGCCAGCGCGACAAAAACGGCGACGACCAACCCCCAAAGCGCAAAGAGAAACAGCAGCACCCAGGTCAGGTTGACGCCAAACATGACGATACAGGCACTTGTATAATTCGGCGCACGTCCGATTTTCCGGTTTTCCATGACACGCGTCTCGTTTGCGGATCGTTCGCGCAAGTATAAACCGGAAGTTCCCGACGTCAGCCTTTTTCTACATAACGCAGCGCTGCCGGGAGCACTTCTGCGAGAATATCGAGGTCTGCCGGAGTGCCGCAGCTGATGCGGATACATCGGTTTTGCGGCGCAACCAGCGGCATCCGGATGAAAACACCGCGATCCACCATCTCCCGTAGAACATTTTGCGCGAATTCAGCACCGTGCCTGCAGTCGATGGCGACAAAATTCGCGGCTGACTTAAGAGGCCGCAGCCCGTTTTTCAGCGCAATGCTTGTGATCCTGTTGCGCGAGGTGGTGATGCGCGCCTGCACGGAGCGTAACCAGGTCTGATCGTCCAGTGCCGCAAGTGCGCCGGCTTGTGCGGCCCGGTTCATGCCAAAGTGGTTGCGCACCTTGTTGAAGGCCGCAATCAGATCCGGGGCGCCCATGGCATAGCCGACGCGCGCGCCGGCAAGCCCGTACGCCTTTGAAAAGGTACGCAGACGGATCACGCGGGAATCGCTCATTGGCAGGGGCAAAGCGGTGCCCTCGGGCGCGCATTCGATGTAGGCCTCGTCCAGCACCAGCAAGGTGCCTTTGGGCAGCTTTTCCATCGCCGCAACGATATCGGTGCCGTCATGCGCGGTGCCCATCGGGTTGTCGGGGTTGGCCACATAGACCATCTTTGCATTCACTTCCGCGGCCTTGGCAAAAAGCGCCTCGATGTCCTCGTGATCATCGGCATAGGGCACTTTGTGCAGCACACCGCCATAGCCTGCGACGTGGTAGTTGAACGTGGGGTAGGCGCCATCGGAGGTCACCACCGCGTCTCCGGGGGCCACCATCAGACGCGCAAGATATCCGAGCAGACCGTCGATGCCTTCGCCCACAACGATCATTTCCGGCAGAATGCCGTGATAATCCGCAAGCGCTTCGCGCAGCTCATAGCTCTCGGGGTCGCCGTATTTCCACAGCTGGGTTTCCGCCATGGCGCGTGTGGCCATGGGCGAGGGGCCAAAGACGTTTTCATTGGCCCCCAATCGGGCGTCAAAGAGCTGCGCGCGCGCGCGTTCCTGGGTTTCCGGCCCTACGAAGGGTACTGTGTCGGGAAGGGAGTCGGCCAGGGGTGTCAAGCGATAGTGAGTCATGGCGTCTCATAAAACGGCTTGGCTGGTTTGGGCAAGTATCAGATTGCCCCAACGTTCTTCTGGTCAAAAACGCGCTCCTTTGGTCACATCAGACCAAAGAAGGAGAACCCGATGTCCAACGTCACCGTAGAGATTTCCGATCATATCGCCCGTGTGCAATTGAACCGACCCGACAAACGCAATGCGGTGGATCAGCAGATGTTCGATGATCTCATCGCGGCCGGGGCGCAGGTGGCCGCGTCAAAGGCACGGGTCGCCCTTCTGTCGGGTGCGGGAGAAAGCTTCTGCGCCGGGATCGACATCGGCAGTCTCGGGGCGATGATCGGGCAGGACATCGAGGCGATGATCATGGCCCGCACCCATGGTGAGGGTACGACGAACAAGTGGCAGGAAGCGGCCCTTGTTTGGCACCGTCTTGATATTCCGGTGATTGCGGCGCTGCAGGGTGCGGTTTACGGGGCTGGCCTGCAGATTGCGCTGGGCGCCGACATCCGGATTGCTGCACCGGATACCAAACTGGCGGTGATGGAGATGAAATGGGGGATCATCCCGGACATGGGTGGCATGGTCCTGTTGCCGCGATTGGTGCGCTCCGATGTGATGCGCCGACTGATCTATACCGCAACGCCGGTAGATGCCGAACAGGGGGAGCGTTGGGGGCTGGTAACGGAAATTGCCGAAGATCCGATGGCGGCGGCGGAAAAGCTGGCCGGTGAAATCGCAGGTAAAAGCCCCAAGGCCATTCGCGCGGCCAAAGCCCTGGTTGGGATCGCCGAACGGGAGCCGCCCGATGCCGTGCTTCTGGCAGAATCGCGGCTACAGGCCGAGCTATTGGGCAAGCCGGAGCAAATGGAGGTGGTCGCCGCCCAATTCGGTAAGCGTGCGCCGGTCTTTGACTAGCCGTCAGCTCGCGGGTTCAGGACATGAACTTGCGCCGCGCTTCGCGGGCAATTTCATAACGCAATTCCAGATCGGCGAGCTTGGCCATGGCCGTTTTGCGATCCGCTTCGCTCTCGCAAGCGGCATAGGTTTTGCGCGCGGCGTCCAGCTCCTTTTTGAGAGCAAACTCTTCAGGGACCACGCCAGCTTCGGCCATGATCCGCATGCCCGCAGACATCGAGGCCGCGTCGCTGGTTTCAACGGGACGGTCGGGCAGGGGCGCGCCTTCGCCTTTCAACCCGGTCAGAGCGCCTGAGGCCTGTGCCTTGGCGATCTGCCGTTCGATGAGGGAGCGAAAACTGCGCATGGCGGCATTTTACCCCAATTCGGCCAACCGTGCGAGCGCCTCTTCGAGTTTGCCGTCTTCCTCTTCGCGCAGGGCCAGGTTGGCGCGCGTTTCTTCGACCACCTCTGGCGGGGCAGAGGCTGCAAACTTGGGATTGTTGAGCCGTCCTCTGAGGCCGCCCAATTCCTTTGCAAGTTTGTCACGCGTCTTTTGCAAACGCGCTTTTTCTTCCGCCACGTCGATGACGTCCGCCAGCGGCAGGCCAAAGCTGCCGCCCGTAACCGCCAGGGTGACCGATCCCTTGGGGAAGCTCTCCACTTCGGTCATGCTTTCCACGCGTGCGAGGCGTTTGATCATGGCCTCGTTGGCGGTGAAAGCCGCGCGGGCCTGATCCTCGAAGCCGACAACAACCAGCGGCACATAGGCCCCGGCAGGGACGTGCATCTGCGCGCGCGCGGACCGGATCGCGTTGATCAGGCCAATCGTCCAGTTCAATTCGCTGTCGGCCTCGGCGTCCACCAGATCAGCCGCTGTGTAGCTTGGCCAATCCGCGTGGATCAACATGCTCGGGCGCTGCTTGAGCCCCCAGATCTCTTCGGTGATGAAGGGCATGATCGGGTGCAGCAGGATCAGGCATTGATCCAGCGCCCAGGCATAGACCGCGCGCGTTTCCTGCGCCGCCGCTGCGTCCGAACCTTCGAGCACCGGCTTGCTGAGTTCCAGATACCAGTCGCAGAAAACGCCCCAGACAAACCCGTATAGGGCGCTGGCGGCATCGTTGAACCGATAGGCCGCGAGGCTGGTGTCCACCTCTTCGCGCACCTTGGCCACTTCGCCGATGATCCACTTGTTCAGCGCCAGCGTCGCGGTGGGAGGCGCGTCGGTGTGCGGGATATCCGTGACGCCGTGACGTTCACCAAAAGAGGCGGCATTCCAGAGTTTGGTGCCGAAATTCCGATAGCCTGCAACACGTTGTGTGCTGAGTTTCAAATCGCGCCCCATGGCGGCCATCGCCGTCAGGGTGAAACGCACGGCGTCCGCGCCGTATTCATCGATCAGGTCCAGCGGGTCCAGCACGTTGCCCAGCGACTTGGACATCTTCTTGCCCTTCTCGTCGCGCACCAGCGCGTGCACATAGACCGTGTCGAAGGGTCTCGCCCCGACCACGGCGTATTGCATCATCATCATCCGCGCGACCCAGAAGAAGATGATGTCGAAGCCGGTGATCAGGATCGAGGTCGGGAAGTACTTCTGCAGCGCCTCGTTGGCCGCGTCCTGTTCCGCGTCGCCGGTCCAGCCCAGCGTGCCGATGGGCCAGAGTCCAGAGGAGAACCATGTGTCGAGGACGTCTGGGTCGCGAACTACTTCGATGAACAAAGTATCATTTTCTTCGAGTTTCCTGTCTTCACCTTCTACTCGAGCATCGACTCTGTTGATCTCAATATGCATCTTGCCCTGGTCATGCAGGCGCTTCGTCGGATCATGTTCGACCAAAGATATGCTGGCATGTGGTCCATAGAACTGCTCGATCTGCTCAATCAATTCTGTATTTGAGCTGGCGCAGAAAGTCCTACTGGCACCGGTATATGTCTCATTCGATCTCCCGTTATCTCGCATCACAGCGACCGCGTTTTCGACGCCCTCTGGGCTGATATCAGGCCCGTACCACACCGGAAGCTGATGCCCCCACCAGAGCTGGCGCGAGATGCACCAGGGCTCGATGTTTTCCAGCCAGTTGAAGTAGACCTTCTTGTCCTGCTCGGGATGGATCGCAACATCGCCGTTGCGCACCGCGTCAATCGCGGGCTGCACGATCTTCGAGGTCTCGACAAACCACTGGTCGGTCAGCATCGGTTCGATAACCACCTTGGAACGATCGCCGAAGGGCTGCATGATCTTCTTGCTCTCGACCAGCGGGACGGTCGTCTCAATCTCCTCACCGTCGTCGTTTTTGATCGTCGCAGGGGTCATCACGGCGAGACCTTCCTCGGTGATCTGGGCGACCACCCGTTTGCGCGCCTCGAAGCGGTCGAGCCCGCGCAGCGCATCAGGCACCAGATTGACCGCATCGGCCTCTGCCTCATTCAACGCACGTTCCCCTTGGGCTACGGCCATCGCAATGCCGGCCGCCTCAGCGTAGGCCGCGCCATCATCCCGCATCGCGCCTTTGGTATCCATCAAACGGTAGAGCGGGATGCCGCCGCGCTTGGCGACCGCGTAGTCGTTGAAGTCATGTGCGCCGGTGATCTTCACCGCACCAGAGCCGAAATCGGCATCCGGGTATTCATCGGTGATGATCGGGATCAGGCGACGGTGCTCCTTGGGGCCAACGGGAATTTCGCAGAGTTTCCCGATGATTGGTGCGTAGCGCTCATCTGACGGATGCACCGCAACGGCACCATCCCCCAGCATGGTTTCCGGACGTGTTGTGGCGATGGAGATATAGTCGCGCGTTTCGCGCAGCGTCTCGTTCCCGTCTTCGTCCTTCTCGATGTATTCATAGGTGGCCCCGCCCGCGAGCGGGTATTTGAAGTGCCACATGTGACCGTCGACCTCGATATTCTCGACCTCAAGGTCGGAGATCGCGGTCTCGAAATGTGGGTCCCAGTTTACCAGCCGCTTGCCGCGGTAGATGAGGCCCTTGTTGTACATATCGACAAAGACCTTGATGACCGCATCGTGGAAATTCGGGCCCTGACCCGCTTCCGGGTCACCCGGCGCGCCGCCCATGGTGAAGGCCTCGCGCGACCAGTCGCAGGAGGCACCCAGACGCTTCAACTGACCAATGATCGTGCCGCGCGAGGCGACCTTCTGCTGCCAGACCCGCTCGACGAACTTCTCCCGGCCCATGTCGCGGCGGTTGGGCTCCTGGTTCAGCATCATCTCACGTTCGGTGACCATCTGGGTGGCGATGCCCGCATGATCCGTGCCCGGTTGCCAGAGCGTGTCATACCCGCGCATGCGGTGCCAGCGGACCAGAATATCTTGCAATGTATTGTTGAAGGCATGCCCCATGTGCAGCGATCCCGTCACATTGGGCGGCGGGATCATGATGGAGAAAGTATCTTCCCGGGTGGCATTCGCACCGGCTTTGAAGGCGCCCGCCTGTTCCCAGGCGGCGTATAGGCGCGCTTCTGCCTCATTGGCATCAAACTTTTTTTCCATCGTCATGAGAGCGTCATCCATCAAATCTATGAGGTGATTGTGCTCTACCCAATGTCGGGGGCGAGTAAAAGACCGGTTTGTTGCCTATTCACTGTGCAGGTTCTAGCAAATGTTCGCTCAGAAGGAAGTTTTTCGTGTTACTCATGGGTTCTAAGAAATATGACTATCCATGAGATTCGCGTTACAGTTGTCACTTACGATGTGAAGGAAGTTGTCTAATGAAGAAGTTACTAGCGATAGGTGTGTTTGCGGTCGTTGCCGCCACGCATTCCGTTTCCGCTGCGGTCGTTGATGGTTTTGTAACCTCCGGCGCAGGGTCGTTCGAAGAGATCGTGGATACGACAGGTCTGACCGTGGGTCAGAACAACCAGCAGTCAGACAATCTCTTTGCGTTCAACGAGGCGCAGAACGTCAAGCTGACCTCGGACCTGAGCACCGATATGGGCGGCAGCATCTCCGCCGGTACCGTGGTTTCCAGCCACTATGTCTTCTTTGACCCCGTGCGTGGCTTCCAGGAAGGCTTCGTCGATTTCGACAGCCCGATCCTTGCCGTGATCACATCGCTGGGCGCGCTGACGCTGAGTGATTTTCTTGGCGACCCCGAAGTAACCTACCTCAGCCCCGCGCTGCGCGGTCTTGAGAGTGGCGACTCGGTTGGGATAGATCCGGGCATCGGGACACGTCTCCTGGTGGACTGGTTTGCTTCGTCTCCTGGTGACTACGTCCGCGTGATCACCGAGGGTGAATTGGCGGTTGTGCCGGTTCCTGCAAGCGGCCTGCTGCTGCTGGGCGGCCTTGGCATGATTGTTGTGGCACGCCGTCGCCGCAAAGCCTGACCCCAAGCCCTAGACATTTCCAGGCCCCGGTGCATCAGCGCCGGGGTTTTTTCGTTTCTGACTGAAGCGGTTCCCGGTGACCGGGGCGGATGACATCCGGATCATAGGGCGGGCGCGCAAACACCTCTTCGACCATGGGTGCGAAGTGGGCGAGCGGCAGGGTCTCATAATCGGGGTCAAAGCTGGCCTGATCCCAGCGTTCGCAGAATGCCGCACAGTCATCGAAATAGATATGTCCTGCAAACCGGTCGCGTTTGTGGGGGTCGGCACCGACATGGTGGCCGTAATAGATCATTTGAAAATCACCATGTGTCTGCACGCACCAGCTGCATTGCTCGCGCACAAAAGGGCGCAGGATGGTCGCTGCGTATTCGTCGTGATTGTAGGGTGCATAGATGTCGCCGATGTCATGCAAAAGCGCGGACACAACCCAATCGATGTCGGCGCCGTCGCGAAAGGCCCGCGTGGCCGATTGCAGCGAATGCCCGAGCCGCGTGACCTGATAGCCAGACAGGCTCTCGTCAAGCTCGACCAGCGCTTTCAGTAACCGCCCGGCGGTGCCTTTGGTGTATGCGATCTCATGGTTTGTGAGAAATGCGTAATCCTCGGCCGTGCCGTCCTTCATCGCGGTGAAACTTACGTATTTCCGGTCCTGATCCGTCATGCGTAGAGCCCTTTTTTGGCTTTTGTCCCGGCCATCATCACCTTTGCCTGCGCGGTCCGCATGTCCTCATAGAGCGCCAGCGCCTCGGGGGCAAAAAGTGTCGAGGGCGGATCGAAATGCGTGAAGTTGCCAGCCGCATCCTCACCCCGCGCCACCATCGCATAGTCGACGTCACCGATGAGTTGTTTCACATCCGGCGTGCAGTACCGGATCACGGCTGCGATGCGGCGGTCATCCGTTGTGTTGGGGCCGGAGCCATGGATCGTCAACCCGTGGTGCAGGGAGATCTGGCCAGGATGGATTTCGATGGGCACCTTATCCGCGTCGGCCACATCCACCTTGATCTCCTGTCCGCGGCTGAGCAGGTTGTCCTCTGCAAAGGTGTCTTCATGTGGCAGGATCGGGTTTTTGTGCGATCCTTTGACAAAATCCATGCAGCCCGACGCGGGCGTGGCCGGGGAGAGCGACAGCCACGCGGTGACCAGCCCGTCGACAGCACCCAGGCCCCAATAGGTCAGGTCCTGATGCATCGAGACCTTGTGCCGGGTATTGGGTTCCTTGATGAAGAATTCTACCGCATAGATCATGATGTCCGGGCCCAGGATGCCCTCGACCACGTCCAGAATGCGCGGGTCGGCGCCGATCCTGTAGGCCATCGGCATGACGCAATGCGCGTTGACGCGCTTGTAGGTGTTGAGCGGCAAGGGCAGGTCCGCATCCTGCCAATGGTCTTCGATCTCTTCGAGCTCTGCGCGCAACTTCTGCGCTTCTTCGCCGGGCATGATGGGGATCGGGAAAAGATACCCATCCTCCCAATAGGATTTTATCTGCGCATCGCTCAGGCGATCGTTGGTGAGGGGTAGCGGCGTTGGCATGATCACCTCCGTTTTGAGAACGATGATTCCGCATCAATGCTGTGGCTGCTGTCTTGTTTGCGACCCAAAACCGGGTCGCACTTAGGGTTCATTGACATTAATAGATATATTGCTAATTATCAATTTATGAACGATGAAACCTATACTGCTTTGGCCAATGCCCACCGCCGTCAGCTTTTGTATTGGATGAAAGAGCCCAGAAAGCACTTTCCGCCCTGCCTGCCGGAGCACCGCGATCTGCCCGGCGTTTGCGCCAGCTATATATTTGCCAAATCCGAGCTTTCACAGCCAACGGTCTCGCAATACCTGCATATGTTGGAGCGGGTCGGATTGGTCAAACGCGCGCGCCATGGTCGCTGGACGTTTTTCTCGCGACATGAGGAGGGCATTGCGCAGGCGCAGGCAGGCATCATCGCGATGCTGGAGGGGCGGGCGGATGGCTAAAATTCTGGTGCTCTATGAGAGCAACAATCGTGGGTACACCGCCGAGATGGCGGAGCTTGTCCGCGCCGGCGCCGAGACTGTCGCGGGTGTCGAGATGCGATGTCTGAGCATCCTGCAGGCCAGCAAGGCCGATCTGCTCTGGGCGGATGGGATCGCCGTTGGATCGCCAACCAATCTTGGCGGAATTTCCTGGCGCATGAAGCAATGGTGGGATGAGCTGAGCTTTGATGTGTGGGGCGCGTTGGACGGCAAGATCGGCTGCGCTTTTTCGTCGTCCGGCGCCTGGGGCGGTGGGGGCGAGCACACCTGTCAGGCCTTGACCACGCTGCTGATGAACTTCGGGGTGCTGGTGTTTGGCGTTACGGACTACGTCGGGCGCAAAATGGCACCACATTACGGGGCGGTGGTCGCGGGCAGCCCGCGCAGCGCAGCAGAACAGGAAATGTGCCGCAGGTTGGGCCGCCGTCTTGCTGAGTGGTGTGCGGTCTTTGTCGATCAGCGCGCGGAGTTGCACCCCGCCGAGGCAAGCTATGCGCGCGGTATCCAGCACGCGCCATAACGTGCAACCGGGCCTGCAAATTGCGCCATCTGCGCAATCGGATGCCCTTGTTCAGAAACAACAATAGCGGCGACTGGACAAGCGCCCAAGGACCGCTAGTGTCCGCAGTATCGCGCAGCGCTTGAAGGAGCCTCCCCATGGAAAAATTTGGTAAGTCACAACCGGTCAAACGGGTTGAAGATCTTCGGTTTCTGACCGGCCATGGGCGCTATGTGGACGATATCGCGCCGCAAAATGCGCTGCGGGCGTTTGTTTTTCGCGCCCCGGTTGCCCATGCCGAGATCACCGAGCTTGATGTTTCGGACGCGCTTGATGCGGCCGGTGTCCATGCCGTGCTGACGGTCGAGGATCTCGAAGCGGCCGGGATGAACCTCAACATGTATGCAGCGACGGTGAAAAATCGCGACGGGTCGCCGGGCGCCAACCCGGACCGTCCGCTACTGGCCAAGCGCAAGATGCGGTTTGTGGGCGAGCCGGTGGCATTCATCGTCGCCGACACGCTGGATCAGGCGCGCGATGCTGCTGAACTGATCGTGCTGGAATACGAGGACCTGCCCGCGAAAATGGATCTCGCCACCGGGGGCGCACCGGTGCATGACGATGTGCCGGACAACCGGGGTTTCGACTGGGGCATGGGGGATGAGGCCGCAACCGAGACCGCGTTCAAATCGGCGGCGCGCACGGTCAGTTTGGAGGTTGGTGACAACCGTATCCTTGTCAGCTCGCTTGAACCACGCGGCTGCTATGCAGAATGGGACGGTGACCGGGTGCACGTGTCGTTGGGCGGGCAGGGCGTCTGGGCGCACAAAGACGCCATTGCAACCGCGCTGGGGCTCGACAAGGAAAACGTGCGCGTCACCAATCCGGATGTTGGCGGTGGGTTCGGGATGAAGGGATTTCCCTACCCCGAATACTCGCTGGCAGCCCATGCCGCACGTGTCACAGGGCACCCGGTGCGCTGGATGTCAGACCGCACGGAGGCGATGCTGACCGATAACGCGGGTCGGGACCTCACGTCGCTGGCTGAGCTTGCCTTTGATGACACCAACAAGATCACGGCCTACCGGGTGCATACGCGCTGCAACCTCGGCGCCTACAACAGCCATTTCGGGCAGTTTATCCAAAGCCAGCTTTTCAGCCGCGTCCTGATGGGCGTCTACGATGTGCAAAACACCTATCTGCGGGTCGAAGGCTTCTATACCAACACCACCTATGTGGATGCCTACCGTGGCGCCGGACGGCCCGAGGCCATCTATGTGCTGGAACGGCTGATGGACCGGGCTGCGCGCGAATTGGGTGTTGACCCAACCGAATTGCGCCGACGGAACTTTATCAAGGCTGATCAGTTTCCCTATAAGACCTCGACCGGGGAAACCTATGACGTTGGTGACTTCGACAAACTGTTGAGCAGAACGCTACAAGAGGCTGATTTTGCAGGATTTGAACACCGTAAACAGTCTAATGCCAACAAAGGCCTGCTCCGCGGCGTCGGCTTGTGTTACTATATCGAAAGTATTTTGGGTGATCCTTCGGAAGGCGCGAAGGTGACGTTTAATGAGGATGGTACGGTGACGATCTACGTGGGCACGCAATCCACAGGACAAGGGCACGAGACGGTGTTTGCCACCTTCCTGTCCGATCAGACCGGTATTCCCGCAGATAAAATCATCGTTGTACAAGGGGACAGCGACCTCATCGCGCAGGGTGGCGGCACCGGCGGATCGCGCTCTGTGACGGTTCAGAACAACGCAACGCTGGCAACCGTTTCGCAGATGACCGAGAGCTTTACCGCTTTTCTGGCGGATGAAATGGGCGTGCCCGCTTCCGAGATCAGCTTTGATGACGAGCGCTTTCGCGCGGATGGATCTAACCTCACGCCGACGATGCTGGAGGTTGCGGAGATGGCCCGCGCCAAGGGGCGCGACGACCTTTTGGTCCATGAGGCGCGCGTCACCCTGCCTGCCCGCAGCTTTCCAAACGGGTGTCATGTTTCAGAAGTTGTGGTGGACCCCGATACCGGCGTCGTGACCGTCGAGCGCTACACCGTCGTTGATGATTTTGGCAATCTTATCAATCCGATGCTGGCCGAAGGTCAGGTGCATGGCGGCGTGGCTCAGGGTATCGGACAAGCGCTGACAGAGCATGTTGTCTTCGATGAAGACGGTCAATTGCTCACGGCATCGTTCATGGACTACGCCTTGCCGCGTGCCGACGATGTGCCCACTATTAGTTTTACATCGGAGCCGGTGCCATCCACCGCCAACATCATGGGGATGAAGGGCTGTGGCGAGGCTGGCACGGTGGGCGCATTGGCCGCTGTGGCAAACGCGGTTCAGGATGCGCTTTGGGAGCGGGGGGTGCGTCAGGCCGATATGCCATTCACCCCGCATAAAGTTTGGGAGCTGTTGAACAGTGAGGTCCTCGCGGCGGAATAACAGATGGCTCGGCTGGCTGCGCAGCAGGTTCTGGCGCCGGCCCGATAGCGATTTTGGCCCAAGACGGGGCCCTGTTGTTCACGTGGTGATCCTTGATGGCACCATGTCGTCGCTGGAACCGGGGTGCGAAACAAACGCCGGGCGCGCCTATCATATCTGCCGCGAAATGGGCAGCCCGCTCTCGATCTACTATGAGCCGGGGCTGCAATGGAACAACTGGCGCTCGGCCATGGATGTGATGCTGGGGCGCGGCATCAACCGGCAAATCCGGCGCGCCTATGGCTATCTGGCATCGCGGTATCGGCCGGGTGACAAGATTTTCCTGATGGGATATTCGCGCGGCGCTTATGCGGTGCGTAGTCTTGCGGGTGTGATCGACCAAATGGGGTTGCTGCGCGCCGAAGACGCGACCGAGCGTAACATCCGCGACGTCTACCGCCACTACGAGTGCAATCCTGAAAGCGCTTGCGCCCGGCAGTTTGCCACGGCGCATTGTCTGCCGGATGTGGAAATCGAAATGATCGGTGTGTGGGACACCGTGAAATCGCTTGGCTTTAATGCACCGATCCTGTGGCGGTTGAGCGAAAAGAAACACGCGTTTCACACCACGCACCTCAGCCACAATGTCAAAGCCGGGTTTCAGGCTTTGGCGCTGGATGAAACACGGGTTGCCTATGCACCCGTGCTTTGGAGCTCGCCCGAGGGGTTCCAGGGCCGGGTGGAGCAGGTGTGGTTTGCAGGCACCCATGGCGATGTGGGTGGGCAGTTGGGCGGGTTTGAGGCTGCACGCTACCTGTCCAATATACCGCTGGTCTGGATGCTGGAACGGGCGCAGATGAACGGGCTGCCCCTGCCCGACGGATGGGCGGGTCGCCTGCGGCAGGACGCGACCGCACCGATGCTTGGTACCTTCAGGGGCAATGGCAAGTGGTTCATCACACGGCGGGCGCGTAAAATCATGCAGGATCCCTCCGAGCGCATCCATGACAGCGTCGCCCTGCGAGAAGCCGCCAAGCCAGCCCCCAAAAGCTGGATAAGTTTCGGAAAAACAGTGTAATTCCGATTTCCCTCCCCATCTCTCTTCAAGAACAAGTGGCGTGCCTTTGCGGTATCGCAGGCACGCTCTGAAAAGCGAAATCGATGGGGCGTGACAATGAAAGCGGCAAGCGCGTGAAGAAACCGATATGGTGGGGCGCAATAGCCGCCACGGTGATCATTTCAGTGATGGTTCTCCAGGGGCTGGATGCGATGCGGTCCTTTGAACTGCCAAAGACTGCGCGTTTGTCCGACCACGAAATTCTTGTGCAGGGCGACCGCCTGGCAGGCACATTGGCATTGCCCGCGGATCAGGAGAACCCGGCCGTTGTCGTGATCGTGCACGGCGATGGCCCCCAAAACCGATGGTCTGATGCCACCTATCTGCCGTTGATCAACGCCTTGCTCGATGCTGGCATCGGGGTGTTTTCCTGGGATAAACCGGGCGTGGGGGAGAGTACCGGGGATCGGCTGACCCACTCTATGGCGGATCGTACGCGAGAAGCGGTGGCGGTCTATGATTACCTGCGGGAGACAGCCGGCATTTCCGGAAACAAGCTGGGGTTTCTCGGGTTCTCGCAAGCGGGCTGGGTGGTGCCGCAGGCGACACTCGACACCGAAGCCGCATATGCTGTGCTGATTGGCCCCGCGATCAACTGGCGCAGTCAAGGCGCCTATTACACATCCAGACGCCTGGAACAGAAGGGCATCGCGCCGGATGAAATCGCGCAAGCGGTTGCGCGCAACCTGTCTGAGAACGATGTATTGTTCGGAGCCGGCGGCGATTGTGCCAGGCGCGAGGACATGACCGCGGCCCGCTGCGGTTTTGTGAAACGGAATTACCGCGCGGACGCGACGGTGCCGGTCCTGGCGATGACCACACCTGCACTGGTGTTGATCGGCGCGGAAGATTTGAATGTTGATCCGGCGGAAACGGCCACGACCTATGCCGAGAACGCCTTACATGACGTTCGGATCATACCTGAGGCCACGCACAGCTTGCTGCGCGCGGAGCACTACAACTTTCAGACGCCTGCGGATTGGACAGCGGTGGCCGGGTTTCGATTCATGATGTCGGGGGCAGGCGCTTATGCGCCCGGGGTGTTGGATCAGATCACCCAGTGGATTGATGAAAAGACACGCTGAACTGACTGGGTTCGGCGGGACGCAACCCAATCACGGCGGTGCAATTTGGAGCACATCAACGCCCGCGCCCTCCGCTGCTAATTAGAACTATGACCCGAAAAGACCCGGGCAGGGATGCCCGGGCCAGGCCCCGTTAGAACGGGAACCGATGTAATATAGGAGGCGGGTGCTCCGGCTCGGGCAGGAGCCCCACGTCCTTGCGAAGATGGGCCGGTAGTTGCGCCCGACCGCGCGGTATCGAAGCCCGACGCTTGGTCGATATCAGGACCGCCACCAGCCGCAACAAGAGCCCGCGCGAGCGGTTAAACGGGATGTATATTGATAAGTTTGGCATATTTACTCTCCATGGATGATGGAAAGCCGCCACATGAGGGGGAACAAATAAAAAAAGGCCGCATCATGAGGCGGCCTTCGGATTGGAAACCTGTCAGACCGCTCTAGCTGGTTACAACGCCCGCTACAGATAGCATTTGGATCCAACGATTCTTCATGACTGACCTTTCTGGTGTCAGGGTTTCCGTCCGCGCTCGATAACAGGCGCGCGCGCGTTTTTCAACTCCCTGTATCCGTATCGGTACAAATTTGCCGCTCATGCGCTAGGCGATTTTCATGATGATGCAGGTGGTGGAACCGGTTGCGTATAATTTGCCGTCTTCAAGCCCGCGGATTTCACCATGTGCGACGCCGGTGGAGCGGCCTGAATGATCAACTTCGCCAATGCAATCGATGGTCGTGCCGAGGGGGATGTTGCGCAGAATGTTGATCTTGAATTCCAGCGTTGTGTAGATCGATCCGCGTGGTACCCGGGTCATCACCGCGCAGGCCATCGCGGAATCCAACAACGTGCCGTACCAGCCCCCATGCACGGTGCCCATGGGGTTTGTCACATTGAATTCGGGCGTGCCGCGAAAGACAGCGCGCCCATCGCTGACATCTTGCAGCGTGTATCCCATGGTTTCACCGATGGGCGGACCCGGATTGCGGCCCTCAAGGATGCCTTGCATGAACTCCAGGCCAGACATCGAAAGAATGTCGGATTGGGACAACAAATCGGCGGGTGATTTGGCGATGGGCATGGGGCACTCCGAGGGATTAGTCCCCTCAAAGGTATGCAGTTTCGCGTTTCGCTCTCAAGGGTTACGCGACGTCTCTTACGCCGGTAATGGCCTGTGTGACGCCCAGGGCGTGGCAGATCTGGCGCGTCATCTCAGGCCGGTTGAGCGTATAGAAATGCAGCGCGTCAACACCTTCGTCCACCAGGGTTGAGCAAAGCTCGGTACAGATCGCGGTCGACAGCAGATCATGCCGATCATCGCGGATCGCAGTGTCGAAAGCCTGATCCAGCCAGGCGGGTACCGATGCCCCACAGCGCAGCGCAAATTTCCGGGCACTTGTCCAATTGATGATGGGCAGAATACCGGGGGTGATCGGGGCGGTGATGCCCGCCTTGGCGCAATCATCGCGGAAGCGCAGGAAGGTCTCCGCTTCAAAGAAGAACTGCGTAATGGCCTCATCCGCGCCTGCGTCGATCTTGGCCTTCAGCCAGTCAATATTGGCTTTTTGGCTGGCAGCTTCGGGGTGTTTTTCGGGATAGGCGCCAACGCGCAACGTGAACTGCCCGGACTGCGCCAAAGCTTCGATCAATTCGCAGGAATTGGCAAAGCCATCGGGATGCGGTGTGAAGCTGTCCTGATCCTCAGGCGCATCGCCGCGCAGTGCCACGATATCGGTGACGCCCGCCTTGGCAAAGCGCTGCGCGATGGCGAGGGTTTCCGTTTTGGACGCGCCGACGCAGGTCAGATGTGCGGCCACCGGAAGCCCAGAGGATTTGTGCAGCGTGTAGGCCGCATCATGGGTCAGATCACGTGTGCTGCCGCCCGCACCATAGGTCACCGAAAAAAACCGTGGCTCCAGCGGTGCCAGCGCCTGTGCGGTCTCCCAAAGCTTGAACGAGGCATCAATCGAGCGGGGGGGAAAGACTTCGAACGAAACGGATGGCGTGGGCATCGGGCGCGGTTCCTCATGATTTGACACCTTGTGCCATATCTGGCTTCGTGAGACAAATTCATAACTCTCATCTTTAATATGAGGACAATATGCATATTGAGTTTCGTCACCTGCGGACCATTCAGGCCATTCACGAGGCGGGTGGCCTGGCGCGTGCCGCGGATCAGCTGCATATTACGCAGTCCGCTTTAAGCCATCAAATCAAAGGGTTGGAAGATCAGGCGGGGGTTGAGCTATTTGTGCGCCGGTCCAAACCTCTCAAACTCTCACCCGCGGGCCTGCGCCTGTTGAAGCTGGCGCATCAGGTGCTGCCGCAAATTCAGGCCTTGCAGGAAGAATTCACCGGGTTGCGTGAAGGCAGCACGGGGCGGATGCATATCGCCATCGAATGCCACGCCTGTTTCGAGTGGCTGTTCCCGGTGCTTGAGCAGTTTCGCAAAAGCTGGGGCGATGTTGATGTGGACATCCGGCCCGGGCTGGCCTTTGACGCGCTGCCAGCTTTGCTCAAGGAAGAGGTCGATCTGGTGGTTTCCTCTGATCCCGAAGATCTGCCGGGTGTGAAATTCGTGGAGCTCTTTGATTATGCACCGGTTTTCGTTGCGGCAAGTACCCACCCGCTTGCGGATAAGCGCTTTGTCGAGGCTGCTGATTTTCGGGGTGAAACGCTGATCACCTATCCGGTGGAACGCACCCGTCTTGATGTCTTCAGCCAGTTGTTGATCCCGGCAAAAGTGGAACCTG
Organism: uncultured Roseobacter sp.; assembly: GCF_947499265.1. Classification (GTDB taxonomy): domain Bacteria; phylum Pseudomonadota; class Alphaproteobacteria; order Rhodobacterales; family Rhodobacteraceae; genus Roseobacter. The sequence goes on from NZ_CANMNK010000004.1 coordinate 476,780, forward strand.
CCGCCATTCGGCAGGTGGAACTTACCGCGGTGATCCTGCTTTTGGTGGCGTCGAACCGGGGGGTGTCGGTTCTGCCGGATTGGGTGGTGCGCGAGGTGAAGTATTCATCTGACTATGTCACCCGTCCGCTGACCAAGGATGGTATCACCCGCAGGCTCTATGCCGCCGTGCGGACCGACGACCTGGAAAAACCGTTCATGCAGCAGCTTTTGCATCTTGCGGGTGAAGAGGCACGCAAGCTACAGGCGCAATAGCGTCGCATACCGCGCTCAAGTGGCCTCGTAGGATAGGGGGCCCAGTCTCTGATCCGCGACACTTTGGCCTGCGACCGTTTTGTGGTAAATCATCCGCATAGGTGCTTGCAGGGTACCGGAAATCTCCCCGTGTGGGAAATGTGGGTGCATGGGTAAAGCGGGCGCAACAGACAGTTTCTACACCGATCTTCCAAAGATTTCGGCCTTCGACAGCCTGTGTGATGCGGGTTGCTTTACGCCGCTGCCTGATGACTGGTTGATCGGCGTTTCCGACGTGGTCAATTCAACGGTCGAAGTAGCCAACGGGCGGTACAAGACCGTCAATATGGTCGGAGCGGCGGTGATTTCGGCACAAATCAATGCCTCTGACAAGACAGCCTTCCCATTTGTTTTTGGCGGCGATGGCGCCACCTTCGCGATTTGGCCGGAACAGGCGGAAGCCGCGGAAAAAGCGCTGCGTGCAGTACAATGCTGGGCGCAGGAAGAGTTCCAGATCGGGCTGCGCGCGGGTTTGGTGCCGGTGCGCGACATCGTGGCGGCGGGATTGCAGATCGGGGTTGCACGCTACCGGGCGTCCGAAGGTGCCGACTACGCAATGTTCAATGGGGGTGGCGTATCCTGGGCAGAAAACGCCTTGAAATCAGGGGTATATGGCTTTAACCCAGCGCCTTCCGGGACAGTCCCTGACCTGACCGGGCTTTCTTGCCGCTGGACGCCGACCTCATCCAGAAACGGCACGATCCTCTCGCTGGTTCTGCAACCGGTTGGCGGTGTGGATGACGCGCAATTCACCAAGGTAGCGGGCGACGTCATTCAACTGGCGAAAGGGCTGGAGCGTGGCGGGCATCCGGTCCCGGTGGAGGGGCCGGAAACGCAATGGCCGCCCCCCGGCGTCCTGCTGGAGGCGCATGCCAGCAAAGGCACAGGATCGCTGGGCGCGACCCGACGCAAGATCCTGTTTGAGACGCTGATCGCCTGGTTTCTCTTTCGCACCGGGTGGACAATCGGCGGCTTCAACGCGCGGCATTATGCGCGCATTACCGGTCGCAATTCGGATTTCCGAAAATACGACGATGGTTTGAAAATGACCCTTGATTGTGACGCAGCTACGCTCGCGCAGATCAAATCCCTGCTTGCCGATGCTCAGGCGAAAGGTGCGGTGGACTACGGTCTTTTTGAGCAGGATCAGGCGATGATGACCTGCATCGTGCCCTCAATCCTGACCGATGATCACATTCACTTCATTGATGGCGCGTCAGGGGGCTATACGCAGGCCGCCACGATGATCAAGGCGCGTAAGAAACAGGCTGTTTGACGAGCTTGCATCCCGCGACAGACCCAGGGGTCACTGCAGGCTGCGGATGAACCGGTTGCCGAGGCGGATCAGTTCATCCACAGGATTTTGCGAACTGCGTCGGCTGGTTCTTCTGTCTGAGGTGCCATCAAGCCAGACTTCGATGCGTCCCGGCGCGCCATGCCCGCTCTGACTGAAATCGCGCGCCTCAATCTGCAGATCATCCGCCAGCGTTGATGCGATGGCAGCGTCGGTCACATCGTAAAACCGGACATGGGGTGCCGAAATCGTCAGCCTGACGCGCTGAACATCGGCGATTTGAAACCCGCCGGTGTTCAATTGCGATTTGTTCTGATCGAGCGCTGCGGTTGTCACGCTGTCGGGCGCGTAGACATGAATTTTGGGTAAAGAGGCGTCAAGCGCGGTCGGCTGGGTGAAAGGTCGCTCAACCGGTCTCTTTTCGGGGGCGATGGCGAGGACCGGTGCGGATGCCTCTGTCGGTTTTACTGCATCATCTGGTGCCGAACTTGCGTCGAGCGCGGCTTGTTGATCCCCGGACACATCAGCTTCAAGGTCAGAGACCTTAATGGGCTGTGCTTGCTCTTGGATAACATTCTGCGCGGTATCGGCTGTCTCTGGGCGGGAAAGGCCGTCCAACCCGATGGCTGTGCTAAATCCGAAGGACAGGCCAAACCCCAGGGCCGCGCAACATGCCACAGCGATCAGGGCATTGCGGCTCAAAGCCTGCTTGGCCTGCTTCGCCGCACTCGTGAACAGGGCTGAAAAATCTTGTTTGGGTGCTGTCTCCGATGGCGGTCGAATAGCCCGCAAGACCGGAGGCTTCGAAGAGCGCTTGGGCGTTTCAGGTCTCTGTACGGCGGCGAGGTCGGAGCGTACCGCGCGCGCGGATGCTTTGTTCAGAGGGTTTGATTTTGGCGTGGATTTTACCGCGTCACTTGCTTCGGTGGCGGGCGTCTTGGCCTGCTTGTTTTTCTCCGCCAGGATTTTCTCGCGCTTTGCCCGTGCGGCCAGCACACGCTGCTCCCAGTCTGCTGAGTGCAACTGTTCCGCTGCGTGCGAGACCTTGGTCGCCTGCGACGCCCCTATTTCCTCACTCGTTTTTTTGCCCGGCATCCGTCAAAGCCTCGGTTTTTGCGTCTGCATCAAACTTCATGACAGACATTATCACAATTCTACCCTGACGGGACCAAACGTCAAAAATGGGTCTCCTTTTGCGCTGGTCTTTGAGCAGCTTATTGCTGGTGGCGGCGTGTTGACACAGAACCTCGCGATCAGCGGGCGAGACGCGCGGCGCGGCCACCGCGACGCTTGGTGATCTGGCCACTGCGCAGGGGCAGGGCCTCCATCACTGTGCGTCGTGCTTCGGGGGTCATGCGGGACCATTGCGTGATTTCGTCGATCGACCGCAGGCAGCCGGTGCACAGCCGCGCCTCGGGATGGATCACACAGACCTTGATACAGGGGCTTTCCACCTCGTCGCGGCGCCAGATGTCGTCTGTCATGCTTTACCCTTCTGATGCCGCGCGAATGACCCGAATGCGGTCCAGCGCTCCCTGCAAGATATATCCTGCCGCCACGTGATCAATAACTTCGGCGCGACGTTTTCGCGACGTATCCGCCTCCAGCAAGGCACGTTCGGCGGCGACGGTCGACAGGCGCTCGTCCCAGAACGTGATCGGAATGTCCAAACCGTCGACCTTTTCCAGGTTGCGCGCAAAGGCGCGTGTGGATTGGCAGCGTGGCCCCTCGGAGCCATCCATATTGCGCGGCAGACCCAGCACAAGCCCCCCGATCCGCCGCTCGGCCACGATTTCGGCCAGACGGGCAGCGTCGAGCGTGAATTTGCGGCGTTTGATTGTTTCGAGCGGCGTTGCGACAGATAAAAACGTGTCTGACACGGCGACGCCAAGGGTCACGGTGCCCAGATCAAGACCTGCGATGCTTTGCAAGGGGGGCAGGGCTTGAGCAAACGCGCCGACCTCATCGAAGATCATTCAGCCACCTGGGCGCGCTGGCCTGCGCGCAACAGCAAATCCAGCGCGCGGGTATCATCGGCAAAGACCTCGATGGCGTTCTCATAGACCGCGCGGGCCTGCGCGGTGCGCCCCAGCACGCCAAGCGCACCGATCAACTGCGCCCATTCGTCCACGGTGCCGCCCTCGCTGGCCAGCCGTTCTGACAGACCCCCCACCATGCTCTGGATCATCTCCATCCGTTCCGCCGGGGTCAGATCACCTGCGGCTTCGATATCCGCCGAACTCGGCCCGCGGCCGGTGCCGATCTGGGGGATCTGGTAGGTGACGCCAGCGCGAAAGGCCATGTCTTCGATCTGCGCGAGAATGGGGGTGATCCAGGGCGCGGTTTCGGGGCCTTCGCGCAGCAGGGCATCCCACATGCGAAAGGCTGTGTCGGGGCGACCGGTCTGGGCCATCATCAGCCCCATGTAATAGCGCGCGGTGCCATTGGTCTGGTCAAAGCTGAGCGCTGTGCGCAGGGCGGCTTCGGCCTCGGGCGACACGTATCCTCCGGCTGCCAGCACCAGCATATCCGCATAATCGATGAAATCAGTGGCGTCCGCCGTGTCCCCTTTGAGCCGCAGAACCTGACTTTGCGCCCGGGCTGCAGCGCGGAAATTGCCAAGATTGGCTTCGTTCTGGGCCAAGAGGATATTGCCCTGCAGATCATCGGGACGCCGAGCGACCGTGTCGCGTAGTTGCTCGACAAGGGCCACATAGTCGGGGCTGGCGTTTTCAGGTGTGCCCACCTCGGGCAGGCTGGCCTCTGCGGCCTCCTGGCTGGGGCGTTCAGTTCGCGCGCTCTCTGCCATTTCGATACGGTCAGCCAGCGCCAGATCACCATAGCCCGGCGCGCCCAATTGCAGATAAAGCGCAAAGCTGCCGCCGATCAGAACCAGGGCCAGCATGCCAGCCACGAACTTTGGTGCGCCCTTACCCGCATCTGCTGTGATCTGATCTGACTGCATGGCGGCGTCGGCGGCAAGAATGCGGCGTGACACTTCCGCACGGATGCGTTCGGCGTCTGCGGCGCTGACCACACCGCGCGCCAGATCCTTGTCCACCTCGCGCAGCTGATCGCGATAGACCCGCAGGTCGTAGGCCGCGGCAGGTTCTGTTGCCCCTTGCCGTGGCGCGCGCAAGCCCAAAGCGAGCAGTGCCGCAACGGTAAGTGCCAACACACCAGCGACAATCCAGAAAAAGGTCATGTTCAAACGCTCCTTGAACGCCTGATGTAGCGATCAATGTGCCCGCGCAAAAGGGACAAATGATCACGGGTGCGCGTGTTGCCGTCAGAATTGCGCGCGGTGTCGCAAACTTGTTAGAAAGCGCCGCGCTCGGTATCCTCTTTTTCGCCAAGTCGCGCAGAACTGATGCAGTCCGGGTGCCTGCGCGAATCCGGTGTCTTTCGTCTTGGGGTGGTCTTGCCATGAAACGTTATTCTGTCTTTGCCGTGGCACGTGAGGCTGCCCGCTATCACACAGGATGGGAACGGGCGTGGCGCAAGGCAGAGCCGAAGAAGAAATACGACGTCATCATCATCGGGGCAGGCGGTCACGGTCTGGCGACGGCTTACTATCTGGGCAAGCGTTTCGGCATCAAGAATGTCGCCATTCTGGAAAAAGGCTGGTTGGGCGGCGGCAATACCGGGCGCAACACCACGATCATTCGCAGCAACTACCTGCAGGATCCGTCGGCGGCGCTCTATGAAAAATCCCGGTCGCTCTATGAGACGATGAGCCAGGATCTCAACTACAACGTGATGTTTTCCCCGCGCGGGGTGATCATGCTGGCGCAGACGCACCATGAGGTGCGGGGGTATCAGCGCACGGCCCATGCCAATGCGTTGCAGGGGGTGAAGACGGAATTCATCAATCCGACACGGGTGAAGGAGCTGGTGCCGATCATCGATATCGACGGGCCACGTTACCCGGTGCTGGGCGGCCTGTGGCAGGCGCGCGGCGGCACCGCGCGGCACGATGCGGTGGCCTGGGGCTATGCGCGGGCCTGTTCGGACATGGGCATGGACGTGATCCAGCAGTGCGAGGTGACCGCCATTCGCCGTGAGGGTGGCAAGGTTGTCGGCGTCGATACCTCAAAGGGGGCGATTGATTGCGGCAAGCTGGGGATCGTCGTGGCGGGCAATTCCGGTCACGTGGCGGGCCTTGCGGGCTTCCGCCTGCCGATTGAATCCGTGGCGCTTCAGGCGCTGGTCAGCGAGCCGATCAAGCCCTGCATGGACGTGGTGGTCATGGCGAACACGGTGCACGGCTACATGAGCCAGTCTGACAAGGGCGAGATGGTCATCGGCGGTGGCACCGACGGCTACAACAACTACACCCAGCGCGGGTCATTCCACCATATCGAGGAAACCGTGCGTGCGCTGGTCGAAACCTTCCCGATGATCAGCCGCCTGAAAATGCTGCGGCAATGGGGCGGGATCGTGGACATCACCGGGGACCGCTCGCCCATTCTGTCGAAGACACCGGTGGAGAACGTCTTCATCAACTGCGGCTGGGGCACGGGCGGGTTCAAGGCAACGCCGGGCTCCGGCTGGGCCATGGCGGAATTGATGGCCAAAGGGCACAGCCCGCTCACGGATGCATTCGGCATGGAGCGGTTCCGCGAAGGGCGCTTCATCGATGAAAGCGTCGCCGCTGGGGTGGCGCACTGATGTCAGGGATCGGAACCGGGGCCACCCCCAATATCGCTTTTGTTGTTGCTCCCATCGGGTTTGCGTCTCAGGCCGCGCAAAACGATCAGCACAACGCAGAATATCATCAGCCCCAGAGCGACCAGATAAAAGGTATCGGTCATCTGCTACCCGTCTTTGTCGTCCGTTTTTTTGCGATCGCCTTCGCCTGCCGCCGATCCGAAGGCGATCAGGCTGCTCACATCGACTTCGCGCCCGCCTCTGGCCGCCTTGCGTGCCGCAATCCCGCGGCGCTCGATGACCAGCATGACAATCGCCACGGCTGCAAGGGCGCCAAAGACCATAACGGCGATCATTTCGTGGCTCATCAGATGCTCCTTAGACGTAGAGATACCGGAATACTAAACCGAAAAATGTGCCCTGGCCATTCCGCGCTGCAGCAAAGGCTATGGAACCTTTTTGCGGCCCGGCTTGTTTCTTCTCCAATCGCAACGCGAAAAGGAGAAAAACAATGTCTGACCAAACACATGGCTCTTCCGGCAATGGCAACACGGGCCTTGCATTCATCGTTGGTATCCTCGTGGCCGTCGTCGCCATTCTGGCGTATTTCATGCTCACCACGGGTGATGCAATCTCGGTCGAAGGCCCCGACACCGTCATCGAAGGCGCCGCCGAAGCTGTTTCCGGCGACTGACGACACCAATAATACCAAAGACAAGGCCGCCGGGGTGATTTCTCATCCGGGCGGCCTTTTGCGGTGTGCCGCTGCGCCACAGCGATCGGCACTTTTCAGCCGTCAGGCGCGTGTCACTCCGGCTTGCCCTCGCCGAAAGACACCGGGGATTCCCGCCGATATTGCGACCCGTGCCCCAGCCGACAGACTGGCCTCCCGTAACAAGGAGACACAACCATGGCTGACTATACGACCCACAACGACGGTGTCAGTGGTAAAGGCATCTTTATCGCGCTTTTGGTTATCGGCGCGTTTGTCTTCCTGCTGGCGGTACTGGGTACCGGCACGGTCCCATCCGATCCTGATGCAGCTGGTGATCCGGCAGCCATCGAGTCCGCACCTGCAGCCCCTGCTGAAACAGCACCGGCTGTCGTCGAATAGCTCCCACTCAATTGTGCGGACCGCCGGAGGCGGGCGTCTTGTGACGCCCGCCTCTTTGCTGTGCCGCGACGAGATTGCCGGAATGCCCTCATGCTAACGCTGACCTGTCCCGTTTGCGGTGTGACCGCAGAAGAAACCGAATTTCATGGCGGTGGCGAAGCCCACCTCAAACGCTTTGGCCCCGGTGCCACGGATGATGATTTAGAGGGATACCTCTTCATGCGCGAAAACCCCCGGGGCGTGCATTTTGAGCGCTGGCGTCATGCCTATGGCTGCGGCAAATGGTTTCACGCAGCGCGCTGCACCACAACCTTGCAGGTCTTCGGCACCTATCCAGCCCAGACCTTTGAGCCGCCAAAAGAGATCTGTGACAAAATCAGCGAGGCCCGCCCGGGCTGGTCTTGGAGGGCGTTCAAATGATCCCGTGCCCCATTTCTTCTGGCCAAAAATATCCCCGCCGGAGGCTCCCCACCCCCACACCGACGCTGAGGTTTGATCAATGAGCACTCGCCTCGCTGCAGGCGGTCGCCTGCTCAACAAAGAAAAAGCGCTGTCTTTCACCTTCAATGGCAAGCAGCTGCGCGGCTTTGAAGGTGATACGCTCGCCTCGGCGCTTCTGGCGAACGATCAGATGTTGATCGGGCGCTCCTTCAAGTATCACCGGCCGCGCGGTGTCGTCGCTTCGGGCGCCGAAGAACCCAACGGTCTGGTGAACCTCGGCGCCGAGGGCAGTTTTGAACCCAACCAGCGTGTCACCACAACGGAGCTGTTTGACGGGTTGACCGCGACCAGTCAGAACCACTGGCCCAGTCTCGAATTCGATGTGGGCGCCATCAACACGCATCTCAGCCGTTTCCTGCCCGCGGGTTTCTACTACAAGATGTTCATCCATCCACGCCCGCTGTGGAAGCATGTCTATGAGCCTTTCATCCGGCAATCCGCAGGGCTGGGCCGGGCACCAAAGGCGCGGGACGCTGACACCTACGAACATTTCTATTTCTTCTGCGATGTGATGGTTATCGGCGGGGGTGTCGCGGGCTTGCAGGCGGCCAAAACCGCAGCCGCGTCAGGTGCAAAGGTTCTTCTGATCGAGCAAACCGCCCATTGGGGCGGGCGTGCGCCGGTCGACGGGGGCACCGTGGATGGCATCCCTGTGGATAACTTTGTGGAACAAACCGTCGCCGAGCTTGAAGCGATGCCAAATGTCACCCTGCGCAAACGGATGATGGGCGCGGGCGTTTATGATCACGGTTACGTTTTGGGATACGAGCAACTGCGTGACTACGCGCCCGAAAAACCCGGTCCACGCCACCGTTTATGGCGAATCCGCGCAGGCCACATCGTGACGGCGACGGGCGCAATCGAGCGGCCACTTTCCTTTGCCGGAAACGACATTCCGGGCGTGATGCTGGCCTCGGCCCTGCGCGACTATGTGGTCAATTACGGGGTCTCGGCCGGGGACCGCACGGTGATCGTCACCAACAACGATGACGCTTACCTTACGGCATTTGCCCTTAATTACGCGGGTCTCAGCGTACCTGTCATCCTGGATGCCCGTGTGCTGGCGGAGGACAGCCCGGCGATGGAGCAGGCCAAGGCCATGGGCATCCGCGTGATGATGGGACACGCGGTCGCAAAGGTAAAAGGCGGCAAGCGCGTGACCGGTGTCGCGGTCTGCAGTCAGGCGGGCGAAGGTGCTGTTTTGGAGGAGATTGCCTGCGATGCCGTGGCCATGTCGGGCGGGTGGTCTCCCGTCGTGCATCTCTGGTCGCATTGCGGTGGCAAACTGTCTTGGGACGACGCTCAGGCGCATTTCAGGCCGGATGTGGACAAAGCGCCGACCGGCGCCGATGGACAGCCCTTTGTGACCACCGCGGGGGCTGCAAGCGGCGCGCTGCACCTGAGCGATGTGCTGGGTGATGGGGATCAAGCGGGCAAACTGGCGGCCGCTGCTTCAGGCTTCAAGGTCAAACAGACGCGGTGCCCGGTGGGCGAGAGCCCGGAAGAGGCCCCGATGATGCCAATTTGGCTGATGCCACAGGGTGCTGGTGTTGAACTGCGCAGCAAATCCTGGCTGGATTATCAGAATGATGTCAAAGTCTCCGACGTCCAGCTCGCCGCGCAAGAGGGCTTTGAAAGTGTCGAACATGCGAAACGCTACACGACATTGGGCATGGCCACGGATCAGGGCAAGTTGAGCAACATCAACGGATTGGCGACGCTGGCCGGTGCGCTGAACACATCGATCCCGCAGGTGGGCACCACCACGTTCCGCCCACCCTACACACCCATTTCGATGGGGGCCATCGGCGGCGAGGCGCGCGGCGATGTGTTCCAGCCCGTGCGCCGCACCCCCATGCATGACTGGCACGATGCCAATGGCGCGGATTGGGAACCGGTTGGGCAATGGCGCCGGCCCTACGCCTATCTGCGCCCGGGCGAGAAGGTGCATGATGCGGTGATGCGTGAGACGAAAAATACGCGCGAAAATCTGGGTCTGCTGGATGCCTCCACGCTGGGCAAGCTGATCGTAAAGGGCCCGGATGCGGGGCGTTTCCTTGACATGCTCTACACCAACATGATGTCGACCCTGAAGCCGGGCAAATGCCGCTACGGGTTGATGTGTTCCGAAAACGGCTTCCTGATCGACGATGGCGTGGTGGCGCGGATCGACGAGGAGACCTTCCTCTGCCACACGACCACGGGCGGCGCCGAACGCATCCACCAGCATATGGAAGAGTGGCTGCAAACCGAATGGTGGGACTGGCAGGTCTATGTGGCCAATGTCACCGAACAATATGTGCAGGTTGCCGTTGTTGGTCCCAATGCGCGCACGGCGCTGGAAAAGCTCGGCGGCATGGACGTGTCCAAGGAGGCGCTCGGTTTCATGGAATGGGCGGATGGCGAATTGGGCGGGTTCAAGGTCCGGGTCTATCGCATCTCCTTCTCTGGCGAGCTGAGCTATGAGATCGCCGTGGATGCAGGCCACGGGCAGGCGTTCTGGGATGCGCTGATGGTTGTCGGGAACGATCTCGGCGTGATGCCCTATGGGACCGAAGCGCTGCACATCCTGCGGGCGGAAAAAGGGTTTATCATGATCGGGGATGAGACCGACGGCACGGTGATCCCGCAGGATCTGGGATTGCACTGGGCAATTTCGAAGAAGAAAGAGGATTTTCTGGGCAAGCGCGCGCAGGAAAGATCGCATATGACGGACCCTACCCGCTGGAAGCTTGTGGGTCTTGAAACCCTATCCGGGGCGGTGCTGCCGGATGGCGCCTATGCGGTTGGCGAGGGCGAAAACGCCAATGGTCAGAAAAACATGATCGGGCGTGTCACCTCCAGCTATTACTCACCAAATCTCGGGAAAGGCATCGCCATGGGACTGGTGCTGCATGGGCCGGACCGGATGGGCGAGGTGATCGAATTCCCCGGAACCGAGGGCGCGACATTCAAGGCGCGCATTGTCGATCCGGTATTCTATGACAAGGAAGGGGAGAAGGGGAATGTCTGAACCGATCACCGCACTTGCCGGCGCCGCGTCTGAGACCGGCATCGCCCGGATTATGGAGCTTTCCCTGCAGGGGATGATAACGCTGCGCGGCGATCTGGCGTCTTCGGCGGTCCAGAAAGCGGCCACGGGCGCGGCGGAGGTAGAGATGCCCGGCACCAATCAGGCCAATTGCGTTGAGGATCGCGGGATCTGCTGGATGAGCCCGGATGAGTTGTTGATCTTATGCCCGTACGACATGGTGGCGGCGAACATCGACAAGATGACCGAGACGCTGGGCAATGCCCACGCTTTGGCGGTCAACGTGTCGGATGCGCGCGCGGCGTTCCGGATCACCGGTACGCAGGCGCGCGAGGTCCTTGCGAAACTCTGCCCCGTGGATCTGTCGCTTGAAAACTTCGCGCCGGGCATGTTTCGACGCACCCGGATGGCACAGGTGCCCGCCGCGTTCTGGATGACGGATGCGGAGAGTTTCCAACTCGTTTGTTTCCGCTCACAGGCGCGTTATGTCTTTGATCTTCTTAGTATTGCCGCCCAGCCCGGGTCAGGCGTTAACGCTTATTTAACCTAACTGTTGACGCCACTTGGCGTCAATGTCATTCTGTCTACAGATTTAATCCGGTGCGCGGATTGTGGCGACGGTTCTGTTGGCGAGCTCTGCAGTGTGATGCAGCAACGGATGCCGCGGACGCGCCCTTTTCAAAGGACGTGTTCGTGTTTCGGTCTCTGTTGTTTTATCTCATCTTGTTTACCCCTTTGCCTGCCGCTGCGGCGCAGGGCGTGCTTTACGACTGCACTATGACGCAGCTTTCGCGGGGCGGCGGCTGGATTTCCGAAAAAATCGGCATTGCACTGCACGAGAACGGGCGGGTCACAGTAAGTGATCGCATCATTCTGCGATCTAGCTCGGTGCCGATTGATGCAGATCGTGTGCGCAAGACCGACCGGAAGCTGGTCGTGAACTGGGTGCTGCGTGACTTCAAGAACAGCGACAGCCAAACGACCTCGCGGTTCAATTTCGATGCCACCATCCGTAAGGATGGCAAAATCACCGTCTACGCGCGCCCGTCCGGTTATCGCAATCGTTTTTCTGGCACTGGCACCTGCACCACACGCAAGCCTTAGACGCCCGCGCCCAGAGCAGATGATGGTCAATTCTTTGCCATATCGCCGTTGGACCGTACGGGCACCCGGGTACCAGGGCGTGCTTGCGGACAGCGTTAACCAAGATTTCGTGCTGCGATGGACCATCCCGTGCGGCACCGATCAGTTCCGCGCCATAACAGTGGGTCGGCTTGTGAGCATGGCTTGGAGGCCTTCCCAATCCCTGCGCAAAGGTTTAACTCACGCTGAAATGGCCGTGCGACCTTTGTGTTATTTTAATGATTAAGGATCGAGAAGAATGAAGAATTTTTGGATGGGCCCCCTGGCTGCAATGTTATGTGCCGTGGCTGGCGCGGTCCCGGCGGCGGAAACAATCTACGGCTGTGAAGCGACGTATGTGTCCAAGCAGGGTTTCGTTGGACCGGAGATCTATTTCTTCCTGGATGAAGAAAAGGGTACTGTGCGCGTTCTGGATGGTGTTGTGCAATCCGTCACAGACGGGCCCATGGCGGGCAAGCTGACCAAGCGATCAAATAGCATCTACCGGGTCAACTGGACGGTCGCCAACATCAAGGGTCGCACAACCGAGCTGACCGTGAACTACACGGGCAATCTATATCTCGAGAAAAACAAATATACCATATCCGCGGTTGTCAGAGGTTACGACAACAAGGTGCGGGGAGAAGGCCGCTGCAAGATCCTCAAATGAGCCTCTCTTCTTCTAAAAAACGCTTGCCGTCGAAGATCCGGGTGGGCGGATGCATTGCATTTGTACTCATGGTGTCGGGCAGCACGGCCGCGGGCGATCAATCCCGCGGCGTGTTTTACGACTGCAATATGCGCGTCACCAAGAGCAACGATTTCTGGGTATCCAACAAGATCGGCATCGTGGTTTTGAACAACGGCAAGGTCGTTGTGTCGGATGGTGTCATCCTGGGCTATGGCCTGAGCACGGTGACGGCAGAGGTTGTGAGCAGCACGGACAACGAATTGCGGCTCAAGTGGCAGGTAGAAGGCGGATTGCGTGAGAAAAACTATATACTGCCCGATGCGCAGTATACCGCCCGGATCAAAAGACCGTCCAACCAGATCACTGTCCGGGGCAAACTGCCCGGATACCGCAAGAATTTCTCAGGCAAGGGGCAGTGCACGCTGCGCCAAGAATAGCCTTTTTCAAACAAACCCAAGAGAGTTTTATGCTTATCCGAACCCTATCTGCCTTTTTCCTTATCATTCTGGGCTCCTCAGCTTTGGCTCAGGGAACACTATACGATTGCGAAATGGAACAAACGCGAAAAGGAGGCGGCTATATACCTGAAAGGATAGAATTTTCCATTCAATCAGGCGGCGTGACGATCAAGGTTTTACGTGGGCGGGCACCTATCATTTTCGGTGCCGCCAAGGTTACACGCTACAATGCGCGTAAAACCGTCATATTTTGGACGGGACATGGGCTTGGGGTTTCGAGTAACAACGTGAGTTTGCCGCGTTTCAAATTCAATGCGACAATCCGAAAGGGTGGCAAGATCACCGTTCATGCAAGCCCATCCGGGTATAGCAACAGGTTTTTCGAGACAGGAACTTGCACGATACGCATCCTATGATCGCGCGAAACGTCGATCACGGGGAACCCGCATGTCAAAGCTAAAGTGCTAAATCGGCATTTCTGGTACTTTTTAGGCTCGTTAACACTTGAACTCGGGGGCGGGTGCGCTTCATGTGCAGTGTACCCAACCGAAATGACAAAGGGGGCCCCAAATGGCTTTTTCACTTCCTGATCTTCCTTATGCCCATGACGCGCTTGCTGGCAAAGGCATGTCAGCGGAGACGCTGGAGTATCATCACGATTTGCACCACAACGCCTATGTGACCAACGGCAACAAGGCCATCGAAGGCACCGAGTGGGAGGGCAAATCCCTCGAAGAGATCATCAAGGGCACCTATGACAGCTCGGCCGTGGCGCAGAACGGCATCTTCAACAACATCAGCCAGCTGTGGAACCACAACCAGTTCTGGGAGATGATGGGCCCGGACGATAGCGCCATGCCGGGGGAGTTGGAAAAGGCGATCACCGAAAGCTTTGGCTCGGTCGACACGTTCAAGGATGACTTCAAGGCCGCGGGCGCGGGCCAGTTCGGCTCGGGCTGGGCGTGGCTGGTCAAGGATACCGATGGCAGCCTCAAGGTCACCAAGACCGAAAATGGCGTGAATCCGGTGTGCTTCGGTCAGACGGCTCTGCTGGGCTGTGACGTGTGGGAGCACTCCTACTACATCGATTTCCGCAACAAACGTCCGGACTACCTGGCAAACTTCCTCGACAATCTGGTCAATTGGGAAAACGTCGCCTCGCGCCTCTGAGGCTCCGCTTTTCTGCGCATTCGAAAGGCCTCGCCACTTGGCGGGGCCTTTTTGCTTGTTGGCGGGTCGTTTTGGCTTCACAACCCTGAGCGAGAGGGGTTCGGCGATGATGAACGAACGGGCAAAGGGTGTGGCGGCAATGATCGGTGCCTGCAGCATCTGGGGCCTGTCCCCGATCTATTACAAGCTGCTGTCCCATGTGCCCGCCCTCGAAGTCCTGTCGCATCGCATGATCTGGTCGCTGGTCATTTTCGCGATGGTGTTGGCCCTGCAGGGGCGCTTGCGCGAAATCGCCCGCTCCATGAACACCATGCGTTCTTTCGGGTTGGTTGTGGTCGCCGCTTTGATGATCGCGGCCAATTGGACCCTGTTCATCTGGTCCGTGCAGACCGGGCAAACCACCCAGACCTCGCTGGGCTATTATATCTACCCGCTGGTGGCCGTGGTGATTGGCCGTCTGATCTTTGGGGAGCAGTTGACGGCGCTGCAGTGGCTGGCCGTTGCCATGGCAACGGTTGCGGTGGCGCTGCTGACCTTCGGGCCCGGGGTTGCGCCGTGGATTGCGCTGACGCTGGCGGCGACCTTCGGCGTCTATGGCCTGATCAAAAAGCAGCTCAACGTGGGCCCGGTGGTTTCCGTGACGGGGGAAGTGCTGCTCTTGACCCCGTTTGCTGTCGTCATTCTGTTGCAAACCTATCACAACGGTGGCGCGGTTTTTGGGGGTGATTTGCAAACAATGGTGTTGCTGGTCTTTGCCGGGCCGATCACCGCGCTGCCGCTGATCCTGTTCAGCTATGCCGCGCGCAGGCTTGCCATGACATCGTTGGGCTTGCTGCAATACATCAACCCGACCCTGCAATTTGCCTGCGCGGTCTTTGTGTTTTCAGAGCCGTTCGGGCTTTGGCATCTCATTGCCTTTTCGCTGATCTGGAGCGCTCTGGCGCTTTATTCCGCCGCGTCCTTGCGGTTGGAAAGCACGCGGCGCAAGGCCGCGCGCGCCGCCGAGGCATCGGGGACCACCGTATAGTATTTGTGCAGGCTCTCATCGGCAAATCCCTGGCGCGTGACATGCAGCAGCAGCGCGATCAGCGGATCCCAGTAGCCATTTGTATTCACGAGCAAAACGGGTTTT
Organism: uncultured Roseobacter sp.; assembly: GCF_947499265.1. GTDB lineage: Bacteria > Pseudomonadota > Alphaproteobacteria > Rhodobacterales > Rhodobacteraceae > Roseobacter. The sequence continues at coordinate 492,236 of NZ_CANMNK010000004.1, forward strand.
TCATGCAGACCCAGCTGGCGCCAGGTCAGGACCTCAAAGAGCTCGTCCAGCGATCCCGCGCCCCCGGCCAGGACCACCACGGCATCGCAGTTCATGAACATGACCTTTTTACGTTCATGCATCGTTTCTGTGATCACGTATGACGTCAGATCCGTCTTGCCGACTTCCCAGTCGACCAGATGCTTTGGAATGACCCCAAAGGTTTCTGCTCCGGCCTGTTGTGCCGAGCGTGCCACCGCCCCCATCAAGCCCACGTCGCCCGCGCCGTAAACCAGCCGCCAGCCTTCCAGGGCAAGGGCCTGACCCATATCTTCTGCGTCCTTGAGATACGCAGGGTCCACCCCGGGGCGGGAGCCACAATAAACGCAGACGGATTTCGGTCTCATATGGTCATCCCTTGCAGGTGTATTTAAAGGAAATGTGACGGTCGGGGTTTTGACCGGTGATAGAGCAGTTGCTATGTAGGCTCAACGCCTGTCGCTCTGCTCGCGATAGGCGTCCTAACAGAAAGACGGGATTTATGCGCGAAGACGAGGCTGTCACCAAATCAGGTGGCACGGGATTGATGATGGCTGGCATTGTGATCGCAGGTGTGATCGCAGCTGGTTTTCTCATCGGTTTTCGCAGTGATACCGGCCCCAGCGAGGAAGATCTGGCGGCGGTCGTGGCACCGGGCGCTTCGGTGCCTGCCACCCCTGAGGCCGAAACAGCGCCCACCTCCGCTGAGGACGCCCCAGCCGGTGACAGCGTAGAAGGCGCGGCCGTGGGACAGGCGGAAACGCCGGAGGTGTCCACCGAAAGCGCCGCCAGCGCGCAAGCGCCCAGCATCGACGAGGTGCGTCTGGAGGATGACGGGCTGACGGTCATTGCAGGCAACGCGGCCCCCGGGGCTACGGTTTCTGTATTGGTGGATGGCGTCGAGGTTGCCACCACCGTGGCGGATGGCCGGGGTGATTTCGCCGCTGTCGCCGTGGTGGAGCCAAGTGATGCCGCACGGGTATTAACGCTCAAAGCGGAGAGCGAAGAGGCGACCATCGCCTCGGTCGAGGACGTCATTCTGGCGCCTGTCGCGAAACCAGCGGAGACAGCGCAAGCCTCTGCGGCTCCAACAGGTGACGCAGGATCAACGGAGGCGGAAGCGATCCCACCGACATCCGCGGAAATCGCTTCGGGCGCTGAGGCCGCGCCGCAATCGGATACGGCGGATGTGGTCGCACGCGCAGACCCTCCATCAGAAGCAACCCCGGCGGATCAGCCCGCGCCGCAAGGATTAGCGTCGGGGCCCCCAGAGACGGATGCCCTGGCGGTGCAAGAACCAAACGACGATGTCGCAACCCTGGTCACACCAGAAGACACGGTGGTTGAGCCAAGTGTGGATGATGCCCCTGCATCACCGCCGGAGACCACCTCCGAGACGCCCGCCACACCTGAAGCGACAGCGCAGGCTGAACCGACAACCGACCCAGAAACAACCACACAATCCGTGACCGTTCTGAAATCCACCGCGGAAGGCGTGGAATTGCTGCAGCCGGATACCCGCCCCGCGCCGAATGTGGCGATCGATACCATCGGATACTCCGATACCGGTGATGTGCAATTGGCCGGGCGTGCCGTTCCGGGCACATTCGAGGTGCGGGTGTACCTCAACAACCGATTTGTTGCCTCGATACCGGTGGATGCGGATGGCAGCTGGCGCGGGACAATCGCCGATGTGGCCGCAGGCGTGTACAGCTTGCGCGTTGATGAAATGAACACCGCAAGCGTTGTGACCAGTCGGATCGAGACGCCCTTTAAACGCGAAGCGCCGGCGGTGCTGGCCGAGGCCACCGAAGGCCAGGATGGCCCGGTCACCGCTGTCACCGTCCAGACCGGCGATACGCTCTGGGCGATTGCGCGGGATCGTTATGGCGAAGGCTTGCTCTATGTGCGCGTCTTTGAAGCAAACATCGCGGCCATTCGCGATCCGGACCTGATTTATCCGGGACAGGTGTTCGACCTCCCTGTGGAATAGGTTTTTGGGCCCAAGGGCTGGTCCTTTCAGATCGCGCAACGGGCTGATCCACAGCAATTTATCCGCCCCAAGACTGGCAAAGGGCCGGGGAGTGAATTAGGTAGCACTCTGAACGCAAGCAGGACCTTTCATGCCAGCCGATACCACTGCTCCCACCGGCGCTGACGCGGCGCAGGGCTCAAAACAGACCGAAATCAAAGAGCGCCAATCAGGTTTGCGCACCATTCGCAAGGTCGCGCCCTATCTTTGGCCCGCGGATCCGGCGTGGGTGCGGCACAAGGTGATCGGGGCCATGGCGCTGCTGATTTTCTCAAAGATGATCTCCGTTGCCACACCGTTTTTCTACAAAGGGGCGGTGGATGCGCTGGCCGAGGAAGGCGTGCCGATGCTGGCGCTCGGCGCCATTGGGCTGACGGTTGCCTATGGCGTGGCGCGCCTGATGACGGTTGGGTTTCAACAGCTACGCGATGCGGTTTTTGCACGTGTCGGCCAACGCGCGCTGCGCATGCTGGCGCTGGAGACCTTTGAGCATATTCACCGGCTGTCGATGCGCTATCACATCACACGCAAGACCGGCGGGTTGAGCCGGATCATCGAGCGGGGCGTTAAAGGCGTCGATTTCCTGCTGCGGTTTTTGCTGTTTTCCATCGGGCCGTTGATGCTGGAACTGGTGATGGTCGGCATCATCCTCGCGGTGGTTTTCGATTTTTACTATCTGCTGGTCGTCGCGGGCACCATTGCTCTCTATGTCTGGTTCACTTTTGCCGTGACCGAATGGCGGGTGAAGCTGCGACGGGAAATGAACGATCAGGACACGGATGCGAACCAGAAGGCCATCGACAGCCTGCTGAACTATGAAACCGTCAAGTATTTCGGCGCGGAAAGCCGCGAGGCACGGCGCTATGACGCCGCGATGGAAGGCTATGAGGCGGCGGCGATCAAGACCAGCTATAGCCTGGCGTTTCTCAATTTCGGGCAATCCCTGCTGATCACGGCAGGCCTGATCGGGGTGATGATCATGGCCGCCATCGGGGTCCAGAACGGAACGCTGACCGTCGGCGATTTCGTCATGGTCAACGCCTATATGGTGCAGATCACCGTGCCGTTGAATTTCCTTGGGACCGTCTACCGCGAAATCCGTCAGGCGCTGGTGGATATGGGCGAGATGTTCGATCTGCTGGAGCAGCCCGCCGAAGTTGTCGACAAGCCGGACGCCAAGACCCTGAACGTTACCGGCGGACGTGTGGAGCTGGATCAGGTGCGCTTTGGCTATGACGCGGAACGCGCCATTCTGAAGGGCGTATCCATCGCGGCGGAACCAGGTGAGATGGTGGCCATTGTCGGCTCCACCGGGTCAGGCAAATCGACGATCGGGCGCCTGCTGTTCCGGTTTTATGATGTGGGCGACGGGGCGCTGCGGATTGATGGCCAGGACGTGCGCGACGTGACGCAAGACAGCCTGCATGCCGCCATCGGTGTGGTGCCACAGGACACGGTGCTCTTTAACGACACCATTCGCTACAACATTGCCTATGGTCGGGATGGTGCAACCCAGGAAGAGATCGAAGCCGCCGCCCAGGCCGCGCAGATCCATGATTTCATCGTGCAACTGCCGGACGGCTATGACACCGCCGTGGGTGAGCGTGGGTTGAAGCTTTCAGGGGGTGAAAAGCAGCGCGTGGGCATCGCCCGTACGTTGTTGAAAGACCCACCGATCCTGCTGCTGGACGAGGCGACATCCGCGCTGGATTCCGAGACCGAACAGGAAATCAAAGAAGCCTTGATGCAGGCAGGGCGCGGGCGCACCGTGCTGACCATCGCCCACCGTCTGTCGACCATTGCAGAAGCCGACAGGATCATTGTGCTGGAACAGGGTGAAGTTGTCGAACAGGGGACGCATGAAGATCTGCTGGCGCAAGAGGGCCGCTATGCGCAGCTCTGGCATCGCCAGCAATCGGACGAAGCGGCTTAGCCTTTGAAATCTGAAGCCGCGCTCGCGGATCGTCCGCCGCGCGGCCTCAGGGATGGATGATTATTCAGCCGCGGTGGCTTTGGACGTCAGCTTGTTGAGCGCGCCTGTCATGGTCTGCAGGAAGGGCGCCTCGGCATCAATGCCATGCGCTTCGGCCATGGCAGCAGGGGCGTGATAGACCACCACCGTTTCACCCGCTTCGTTTTCATAGGCCAGCACTCTGAGCGGCAGGTCCAGACCGGAGGTCTGTGCGGCCTGCATGGCCGGGGTTCCGATCTTGGGGTTGCCGAAAATCAAGAGCTGCGTGGGGCGCAATTCGGCGTCGACCTTGGCAGCACCTGCGGCATGATCCACACGTGCGAACACCATGGCACCGGCCCCTTCGACGGCTTGTTCCAACCGGTCAATGGTGTCGGATACCGAATGGGGGCTAGTGATCTTGATCATGTCGTCTGCCAGTGCTGATGTGGTGAAAAGGGCCGTGCCGAGGGCAAGGCTGAGAGTTAGGGACCGTATCATGGTGCGCTCCTGCTGCGATTAATGCGACGACCCTAGCAAACTGGTTTCGGGAGTCCCATCACAAGCCTGTGTCCGCATGTCACTCGGCAGCTTTGAGCGCGCTCTCGACGTTTGGCTGGTCTGCGGTGGCGGGCAGGTCTTCCCACAGGATCTCGCCGGACACAATGCGGTGTGCGTCCTTTTGCAAGGCCCAGTCGCGCGCGGCGCGCGAGGCGCGTCCCATCGACATCTTGGCCAGCAGCGTCGCGATCCAGTGCACATAGGTGGAGGCCCAGACCCGGATGGCCAGCATCGATGGCGTCACCATCAGCGTCAGCACAGTGGCGATGCCCAGACCAAAGACCACCGCGGTGGCCAGCTGTTTCCACCAGAGGGCCGTGGGGCTGTTGAAGGTATAGCCACCCTCGGCAAAGTTCAGGCTGAGGCCAATCATCATGGGCGCCAACCCGGCCATGGTGGTAATCGTGGTCAGCAGGACGGGCCGGATACGCGCCTGCGCGGTGCGGATGATCGCCTCGATCCGCGGCATGTACTGGCTATATTCCTGATAGGTGTCGATCAGGATGATATTGTTGTTCACCACAATGCCGGCGAGCGCGACGATCCCCGTGCCGGTCATGATGATCGAGAAGGTCTGATCCATTACCAGCATCCCGATCAGCACACCGGTGGTGGATAGCACCACCGCCAGCAGTACCAGAATGGCATTGTAGAAGCTGTTGAACTGCGCCAGCAGGATGATGAACATCAGGCCCAGAGCAGCGGCAAAGGCCGATGACAGGAAGGCTTGGCTCTCTTCTTGCTCTTCCTGATCGCCGGTCCATTCAAATTCGATACCCGCGGGCAAGGGGTTGGTGTCCAGCCATTCTGTCAGGACGCCAATGCGTTCGTTGGAATTGACCGGGATCAGGCGCAGCGCCCCCGCAGTGACACCCGCCTGCAGGTCCCGCGTGCCATCATCCATCCGGTTGGTGATCTTGTAAGCGGTCTGATCCGCCGTGATCAGATCGGCATCCGCCCCAGCGGGACGCAACATCGCGAGCGTCTCCTGAACATCCACACCCTCTTCGCGGCGGGTCTCGACCACTTTCATCAGGCCCGGGGCCACGTCGGCCTTCACGTCGAAATAACGTTTCTGGTTGACGCGGTTGATCTCCGCCAGTTTTGGCACAGGCGTACGGGTGATGAAATTCGACAGCGGGATCAGCCCGTCTGCGGTCCGCACTTTCAACGTGTCCAGTGTTGAGAGCACGCGGTCGCTTTCCGGCAGGCGCACGCGGATGTCGATTTCCTCGTCCGAGGTATCCACCCGCATCGTGTCCAGCATCAGACCACGGGTGACGAGTTGCACCATCGCGCCAACGGTCGCCACATCGGCGCCATAGCGCCCGGCTTTTTCAACATCGACGTCGATCTGCCAGTCGATGCCGGGCAGGGGGCGTGTATCTTCGATGAGCGTGAGGCCCGGGGTCCGGTTGAATTCGGCACGTGCGGTTGCTGCGGCTTCGGTGAGGTCGACAAAGCTGTCGCCCTTGAGGCGCAGGTGCACGGGTTTGCCGGAGGCCGGGCCGTCGGCTACCTCCAGCACCTCGATATTGACGCCCGGCAAGGCGGTCAGCTGTTCCGTCAGTTCAGCAATGACGATGTTGCCATCAAGCTCCGGCCTGTCTGCGCGGTCCTCCCAGGGGATCGTCTCGAATTGAACCTGACCGATTAGGTCCTTGGGCCGCGACCCGCCGGAGGTATCGGTGTTTAGTCCGCCTTCACCGGCGAAAGAAAAGGCGTTGCTGATGCCCGGATGCGCCAGCACGATGTCCTCGGCTTGCCGGACCAGTACGTCCTTCTCCTCCAGAGAAAGATTGCCGCGGGCCAGTACGTAGACGATCCCCTGTTCGGGTTCGGATTCAACGAAGAATTCAACACCGTTGTTGTTGTTGGAAAAGAACATCAGGATGCTACCGACAAAGATGAAGACGGTACCAGCCACCACCAATGGCATGACCGGATTGCCCGCAATTGCCGCGATCACATGGCCAAATCCGGAGCGCTGGTAACCCGCATTGATCTTGTCGGGCTCTGGGCGAAAGAACCTGCTGACCAGCCAGCGGCCAAACCGGCCAAGGCGTGTGAGCAGCGCGAAGGTCGACACCAGCGCCAACATGAAGCCGCCCAGAGCAACAAAGAGGCAGGCGGTCGCCGCGAGAACAAGGAGGAAGACAATGAGCAGCGTCGGGATCACCGAGGAGAGGATTTCGAGGCTGTTCATCGCCGCGAATTGCGCCTCGATCACCCCGAAAATCGGACCCATCAGGCCTGAGATGGCCATCATCACAACGGCAATCGGGAAGAGTGCCAGATGCAGGTACCAGCGCAGCCCGGCAATCGCCGTCATATAGTCAGACATCCAGCGTTCCAGGCGGCCCGTGACCCCGCCCATCACGGGCAGGTAGATCAGCGCCACCACCAGCGAGGCCGATAGGACGAAGATCAGGGTGACCGGCAGCATGCCCATGAATTCTCCCGGCACACCGGGCCAGAAGAGCATCGGCAGAAACGCGCAGAGCGTCGTCGCGGTGGAGGAGATGATCGGCCAGAACATGCGTTTGGCGGCATCCACATAGGCCTGCATCGGGCCCACGCCCTCCTGCTGGCGTTTATCGGCGTATTCCACCACAACGATGGCGCCATCGACCAGCATCCCCACCGCGAGGATCAGACCGAACATGACGATGTTGGAGACGGAGATGCCCATCAGGGCAAGAAAGGCAAAGCAGAGCAGGAAGGACGTCGGGATCGCAAAACCGACCAGCAACGCGGCGCGAATGCCCAGGGCGGCCAGCACCACGATCATCACCAGCGCAATCGCAGTGAAGACCGAACCCAGAAGCTGCTGCACCATGCCGTTGACGATGCGGGACTGGTCGTTGGAGGTGCCGACCTCAACCGCGGCCTGCAACCCTTCGGGCCAGGTCTGCGACTTGGCGTCTACCAGTTCCTTCACGATGGCGGCGGTGTCGATCAGGTTGAACCCCTTGCGCTTCACCACCTGCAGGGCCACCGAGTTTTCACCGTTAAAGCGCGCAGTCCCGGTGCGGTCCTCGAAGGTCGGGTTGATTTCCGCCAGATCGCCGAGGGTGACGACGCGGTCGCCGTTTGTCTTGACCGGCAGGTCGTAGACATCGCGCGGCTCGTCGAAGGACGACGGGATTTTCACCGCGAATGAGCCCTGCGCGGTGTCAACCTCGCCCGCCGCGATCAACTGGTTGTTGTTGCGTACCGTATCGATCAATTCGCCCGCGGTGACGTTATAGGCCTCCAGACGCAGCGGATCGATCAGCACTTCGAGCATCTCATCCCGACTGCCGGCGATCCCGGCCTCCAGCACCGCATCCATCGATTCCAGATCGTCCTGCAGATCCTTGGCCACGCGGATCATCGTACGCTCCGGCACCGGACCGGTGAGGTTCACGATGATGATCGGGAATTCGGAGAAGTTGATCTCGTTTATGGTATATTGCTCGGCGCCATCGGGGAAATCGGCTTCTGCCTTGCCCATGGCATCGCGCACATCCGCCAGAACCTTGGTTTTGTCCCAGCCGAACTCGAACTCCAGTGCCACGCCTGCATAGTTTTCCGCGGCCGTGGACGACATGTCTTTCAGCCCGTCCAGATCGACCAGCTCGGTCTCCATCGGCTTGACCAGCAGCGTTTCGCTGTCGGCAGCAGAGATGCCGGGGAAGGGGACAGAGACAAAGAGAGCAGGGATCTCGATGTCCGGTTCGCCCTCTTTCGGCAGCGTGGAATAGGCATAGGCGCCGACGACAAGCGACAGCAGGATAAAGGCCAGCACCATCCGCGCGCGGCTGGCGGCCCAATCGACGATGCCGGTCATTGGCTCAGCTCCCGGTAGGTGGGCGCGACCTGCACCCCGGCAATCACAAATTCCTGACCCAGCACGATGACATCAGCGGTGTCCTTGAGCCCGGTCAGCCAGACGCCTTCGGTTGTGTCGCGCATCAGCGCGACGGGGTGAAATTCGACGATGGCGCCATCGTCGATGGTGCGCACACCCAATGTGCCGTCGTCATTCAGCGTAAGGGCGGACTGCGGTAACAGATGCGCGGTGGCCCCCTCTGCGGAGATCATGATTTCAGCGGTCTGCCCGTCGCGGATTTTGTTGTCGCCGTTTGGCACCGCGATCTCCACGCGGAAGGTGCGCGTCATTTCGTCAGCGGAGCTGGACAGGAAGGTCACCTGGCCGCGGACTTCATTGCTGCGTGCTTCCGGCCCGCCGGTCAGAGCGCCGCTGCCGGATACAAGGCGCGCCGATGCCGTAGCGCCCAGCGTGACGCGCGCCACTTCGGTTTCAGGCACAAAACCGACCAGTTTGATCGGGTCCAGCTGAATGATTGTGGCGCAGAGCGAACCGGACTGAAGCAAGGTCCCCAACTCCGCCGTGTCGCTTTCCAGCAAGCCGCCAAAGGGCGCGGTGAGGGTCAGCCGTTCAATCTCTTTCTCGGCCAGGGCAACACTGGCCTGCGCGCTTTGAATGCCGGATTGCGCTGCCTGAAGCCCCGCGCGCGCGCTTTGCACACCGGCCTCTGCGGTTGCAACGGCGGCTTGCGAATTGGCCACGCGGGTGGTGGAGGCAAAGCCGCCTTCGCTGAGCTTTGTCGAGGCGTTCTGATTGATCAAAGCCTCATCCAACTGGGCAAGCGCCTCATCCAGCCGCGCCTGTGATTCCGGCACGCGGGAGCGCGCCTCGCTCAGTTCGGCCCGGGCCTGCGCCAATGCGGTGCCCCGGGTGCCTTCATCCAAGCGGCAGAGCATCTGGCCCGCCTCAACACGCGTGCCTTTGCGCAGCGGTTCTGAAACGACGGTTGCGGCGGTTTCCGCGCGGACTTCAACGGTGCGCGCGGCTTCGGTCTGTCCGCGCAGGACAACCGCCGTGTCGATCTGCCGCGCAACGGATCGCTGCACCACGACCTTCACCAGCGACGCACCTGCCGCCTCCGCGTCGGTCTGCTCTTCTGATTCTGTCGCTTCTTCTGCGGCGGGATCACCACCAAACAGTGCGAAAAGCCGTGGTCGATCCAAAATGAACATTGCCAAAGCTGCTGATACCACGAGGGCAGCAAGGATTGAAAAAAGTCGCATGTCGTTTGCCTCGCACTGGACTGTCAACGCCACCCACGGTCGAAACTTGCCGTCATATGGCGCACGCTCTGTAGGACAGATACGCTAAACTGACCAGTTCAGATTAGAGATTTCTTTGTCCGGGTGCAATGCTCTGCTGGCGCGCGGCCCAACGCGGGTCTTGGCTTGCTGGAATGGGCAGGTTAAGAGGGGCGCAAATGCAAATAAGCAGGTCCCCATGAGCGACACCGACAGTTTCATCGATGAAGTCACCGAAGAGGTCCGCCGCGACAGGCTTTATGGCATGTTGCGCAAATATGGCTGGATCGGTGGTCTGGTGGTTTTGCTGATCGTGGGCGGCGCTGCCTGGTCGGAATACCAAAAGGCGCAGGCGCGTGCACAGGCCGAAGCGCTCGGCGATGGCATGCTGGCCGCCCTGACCGAAGAAACCCCCGACGCGCGGGTCTCCGCGCTGGAAGAGCTTTCGGCTGAAAACCCCACCGCAGGCGCGCTGGTGGCGATGCTGGCCGCCTCCGAGGCGCAACAGGGCGACAATCTGGCCACGGCGGTTGCCGAGCTCGATGCCATCGCGGTGAACGGGGATGTGCCGGTGATCTACCGTCAGATTGCGAGCTTCAAGGCATTGACGCTGCAGGCCGAGACGCTGGATGCGGCGACGCGTCGGCAGGGGTTTGAGGCGCTGGCGACCGCAGGATCGCCATTGCGCCTGCTGGCCAGCGAGCAACTGGCCCTGATCGATGTGGCCGAAGGCGAAACCGAGGCGGCCATTGAGCGGTATCAAAACATTCTGCAGGACGCTGCTGTGACCTCGGACTTGCAACAACGCGCCTTACAGGTGATTGTGGCGCTGGGAGGCACCCCGGATCTGGAAAACGTGCCCACAACGGGAAACTAACCCGCGGGGCAATGTGGTTTTGAGGTTTGGGCGGTACAAAGGGCGAAGCGAGCAGGGCATGATGCAAATTCACAAAAGACCTGTGCGGGGGATATTCCCCTTCGCTGCAGTGATCGCGGCGCTGCTGGTATCGGCGTGTTCGGAACCTGACATCATTCTGCCCGGCAAGCGGGAGAGCGTACAATCCATCCTGCAGGGCGAAGAAGCATTGCCCGCCGCGGTGGCGTCCACCGACGAGGCGCGCCCGATTTCCCTGCCTGCACAGCAATCGAATGCCGATTGGACGCAAAGCATGGGCTCGCCCGCGACACGGGTCAGCCACGCGGCGTTCGGCACTGCGACCCAGCAAATCTGGTCGGCCAATATCGGCGATGGTGACAGCCGTCGCCAGCGGATCACGGCAGATCCGGTTGTCGCAGGCGGCGTGGTCTACACGCTCGATTCCGATGCTTTGGTCACGGCGACCTCGACGGCGGGTCAGCGTGTCTGGCAACAGGATGTGAGACCGCCGCGCGACGGATCCGGTACCGCCACGGGGGGCGGGTTGGCCTTTGCAAACGGGACGCTTTTTGTCTCGCTGGGATACGGGTCTTTGGTGGCACTTGATGCGGCCACGGGCGCCGAAAAATGGCGCCAGCGTCTTGAAGGGACCGGTTCCGGCAGCCCAACGGTCTTTGGCGATCTTGTCTATCTCACCTCCGGGGACGACACGGGTTGGGCGTTGCGCGCAGAAGACGGGCGGATCGAATGGCAGCTGTCGGCCTCTGAAGATATCAACAATGTCCTGGGCGCGCCTGCGCCTGCTGTGGCCGATGATCTGGCGGTTTTTGCTTTTGGATCAGGTGAGATTCAGGCGGTCTTTAGACGCGGTGGCCTGCGGCGCTGGGATGCCTCGGCTCTGGGTAAACGCGCCGCCCGCGCCCTGGGGGCCGTTGGCGATGTGACCGGCGCGCCGGTGATTTCCGGCAGCACCGTCTATATTGGTAACCAGGCCGGGCGCATCGTGGCGCTGAATTTCCAATCCGGCGCTCGGTTGTGGACGGCGCGCGAGGGCACCGTTGGGCCGGTTCTACCCGTCGGTGACAGCGTCTTTGCCATGTCTGAACTGGGGGAGTTGCTGCGGTTGAGCGCATCTGACGGCGCGCGGATCTGGGGCACACAGCTGCCGAATTTCGTGAAAGACCGCCCGCGTCGGCGCTCCGAAGTCTTTGCGCATCACGGGCCGATCCTGGCGGGCGGGCGTCTCTATATCGCCTCCAACGATGGGCTGCTGCGCAGCTTTGATCCGGCCTCCGGCGCGCTTCTGGGCACGGTGGAAATCCCCGGTGGGGCGACCACAGCGCCGGTCGTGGCCGGTGGCGTGCTTTACGTTGTCTCCACGAAAGGGCAATTGCACGCTTTCCGTTGACGCCCATGTAGGGTAAAGCGCGCCTTTAATCCGGATGTCGGAGCCTGTGACATGTCCTTTACACTTGCCATTGTGGGGCGCCCGAATGTGGGAAAATCCACGCTGTTCAACCGGTTGGTGGGCAAACGTCTGGCGCTGGTCGACGATCAGCCGGGGGTGACGCGTGATTTGCGCGAAGGGGCGGCGCGTCTGGCGGATCTGCGGTTCACCGTGATCGATACCGCAGGTCTCGAAGAGGTCACCGACGACAGCCTGCAGGGCCGGATGCGGCGTCTGACCGAACGCGCCGTGGATATGGCTGACATTTGCCTTTTCATGATCGACGCGCGTGTTGGCATTACACCGTCCGATCTGGTCTTTGCCGACATCCTGCGTAAACGCGCCGCCCATGTAATTTTGGCCGCCAACAAGGCCGAAGGATCGGCGGCGGATGCGGGCGTGATTGAGGCCTATTCGCTGGGGCTGGGCGAACCCATCCGGCTCTCCGCCGAGCATGGCGAAGGGCTGAACGACCTCTACACACATCTGATGCCGCTGGCTGACCAGTTTGCAGAACGGGCCGCCGAAGATGCGCCGGAGACGGATGTAACGCTGGATGAGGATGACGGCGACATGGACGCCGCAATCTCCATGCCGACAAAGGCCAAACCTTTGCAGGTGGCCGTTGTGGGGCGCCCGAACGCGGGTAAATCCACGCTGATCAACCAGATCCTTGGCGAAGACCGCCTTTTGACCGGACCGGAGGCGGGGATCACCCGTGATGCGATCTCCCTGCGCACCGAATGGGCGGGGCCTGATGGCGATCCGGTTCCAATGCGGATTTTCGACACGGCGGGCATGCGCAAGAAGGCCAAGGTTCAGGAGAAGCTGGAGAAGCTTTCCGTTGGCGACGGGCTGCGTGCGGTGAAGTTTGCCGAAGTGGTGGTTGTGCTGCTGGATGCGGCGATCCCCTTTGAACAGCAGGACCTGCGCATCGCCGATCTGGCGGAGCGAGAAGGTCGCGCGGTGGTGGTCGCGGTGAACAAATGGGACATTGAAGAGGACCGTCAGGGCAAGCTCAAGGAGCTGAAAGAAAGCTTCGAGCGCTTGCTGCCGCAATTGCGGGGCGCGCCGCTGATCACGGTTTCTGCGAAAACCGGGCGCGGGCTGGACCGTTTGCAGGCTGCGATCATGCGCGCCTATGATGTCTGGAACCGGCGCGTGCCCACAGCCCACCTGAACCGCTGGCTTGCCGGTATGGTTGAGGCACATCCGCCCCCCGCACCACAGGGCAAACGGATCAAGCTGCGCTATATGACCCAGGCCAAGACCCGACCGCCGGGGTTTGTGGTCATGTGTTCGCACCCTGATAAAGTGCCTGAGAGCTACAGCCGCTATCTAGTCAATGGGTTGCGACTGGATTTTGACATGCCGGGCGCGCCGATCCGGCTGTGGATGCGCGGTCAGAACGAGGCCAACCCCTACAAGGGGCGCAAGAAGGCCGCACCGTCCAAGCTGCGCAAGCATACCGATGGGCGGCGCAGGGACTGATTTTCAGGCGCTGAATTCGGCGCGTGCCGCGCGCCAGGTTGGCACTAGAAGCGCTCCGGCACCGCCACCTGCCAGCGCTGCAACCGTCGCATCGCCGGACATATTGTGGACGACGATGGCCACCAGAGCCCAGATCGCAGCCAACCCATAGGTAGGTGCACGTCTGAGGGTGGATTGGATGGCAGAAGCAAGCACAAGCGCGAAAAAGACAAACACCAGCGCGGCCGTCCCGGCGTCCAGCCAGCCATACCCGGCGGTGATCAGGCCCAGTGAAACCGAACTGGCCGCACTGAGCCATCCGGCGTAGAGGCCGACGGGCAGGGCCGCCCACCACTTGTCTCCGGTCGGCGCGCGGTAGAGGGCAATGAGTGCGCTCAATAGCATTGCCCAAATCAAAACGGACGCCCAGACCGGGCTTTGTATTGCGACCGCGAGCCAGAACGTACCGATGGCCAGTGAAATGCATAAGGGGTTGCGCATGGCGTGCCATTCAGGATCGTCCACGCGCCGCAGCAGGCCGTATCCCATGCCAGCGATCAGCCAAAGGTAGATAATCCCCCAAATGGCAAAGGCATATCCAGCCGGTTGCACCGGTGGATCGTTTTGCGGAACCGGAAATTGATCCGGCGCAAAGCCGTCGAAATCGGCGACCAAAATGGGCGATGCAGCAAAGGACAAGGCCAGCAGCAATGCCACGAGGGCCACAGGTTTTGGTGTCATATCGCCTCTTCCTTGCGGGGCCGTTCACGTGGCCCGTTACCACAGCGCACGCAGCATTAAGCGGCTGCCATCACCCTTCGTGTCATGTCTAGGACGCAAAAGGGGACTGGCAAATGGCTCATATCGCGATTTTCTGCGACGGCACATGGAATTCGGCACGAAAAGGTGCAGCAACACATGTTTTACGGCTGTCTACCGCCTGTGCGCGCAGCAACAGGCAAAAAGTGCTTTATTTTGAGGGCGTTGGAACGGGCACCGGGATGGTCAGCGATGTGGGCCGATGGATCAGCAAGGTCGGCGGCGGCCTTTTTGGCTGGGGGCTGAACCGCAATATCAAGGCGGCCTATCTCGAACTGTGCAAAACCTACCAACCCGGCGACAAGATCATGATTTTCGGATTTTCGCGCGGGGCCTATACCGCGCGTTCGCTGGTGGGCATGATCCGCAAATGCGGTATTCTGGCGGACCCGACCCCCGCCAATCTGCGCCGCGCTTTCAGCCTTTATCGCTGGCGCGGTCCGCAAAATGGCCCCGACGCCCCGCATATTCGCGCCGAACGCCGCCTGCTGTCGCCGAAATTCGCCACCAGTCAGACGGATGTGCTGGCGCGGGGCGACGATAGCTGTCTGGTCCGCATCGCATATTTGGGGGTCTGGGATACGGTTGGTGCGCTGGGCATTCCCGAAAGTGTCTTTGGTTGGCTCGCTGCGCGTTGGAACGCGCGCTACACCTTCCATGACACCACGTTGTCGCATCTTGTCGAATCCGCGCGTCATGCGGTTGCATTGGATGAACGCCGGGTGCTTTTCGAGCCCAGCCTATGGGACAACCTGACAGGCCAGGACGGAAATCCGGGGCTGAACCGTGGAGACGAAAGCCACGATCGCCCCTATCAGCAAACATGGTTTGTCGGAGATCATGGGATCGTGGGCGGCTCAGCTGAAACCCGCGCCTTGAGCGAGATCAGCCTGGCCTGGATCTGGGAGGGGGCGGCGGCCTGCGGTCTGCAGCTGAAATCAGGGTTGGCTCTGCCACAGATCAAGACCAATCCAAGTGCAGCAACGACGGAGATCGCGGATACAGGCATGATCTACCGGCTGCTTCCGCGGTTGCTGCAATGGCGCGCGGGGCCTGACCGGGCATTGGATCTGGACAATACCGCGCGCATGCGTCTGGCGAGTGTGCCGTCCTACCGGCCTGCGAGCCTGCGCCGTTTGATGCCCGGCCTGCTGCGCGACAGTTGATCTCATCGCGCGTCCTTTTGCGCTTGTGAGGCGGGGGCAGGGCAGGGTAGGACGCGGGGGTTACCTCAAAAGGGCCGCCGCCAGATGCAGAACTCCGCCGATCCCGATGTCCTAGCGACAGTTGCCGCGTCAAACGGGCGCCGCTTCCTCGGCATCGGCATGTTGGGGTTTCTGGGGGCGTTGGTGAT
Source organism: uncultured Roseobacter sp. (assembly GCF_947499265.1). GTDB lineage: Bacteria > Pseudomonadota > Alphaproteobacteria > Rhodobacterales > Rhodobacteraceae > Roseobacter. The sequence continues at coordinate 507,880 of NZ_CANMNK010000004.1, forward strand.
TTATGTGGCCTTTATCTCGCCACCGTCCTTTGGCTGGCAGGTTTTCCTGATCGCCCTCGGCGTTGTCTCGTTGATGATGGCAGATGCAATGCGTCGCTCGACCGCCCATGTGCTGGAACTGACCAAAACAGAGCTGCGCGACAGCGGCGGCGTGGTCATCGCGAAGGTGGAAGACATCACCGGCATTGATCGGGGTGCATTTGCCTTCAAGCCGTCCAACGGGTTCCTGTTGCACATGAAAAACCCCGAACCGCGCAAATGGCGTCCGGGGCTTTGGTGGCGTTTTGGGCGCCGTGTCGGGGTCGGTGGCATGACCCCGGGGCGTCAGACCAAATACATGTCCGAGATCATCGCGGTGATGCTGGCGGAGCGCGACGGCGCCTGAGCCGCAGGCGCGATCAGGTGCCGATGTTGGGTTCCCACTCCACCTGAGGTGCGTAGCGCGGCCGGGTGAAGGTGAAGTTATGCAGCGTCCGAGCCTCCATGCCGATTTGGAAGACCGGGCTAAAACCAGACCATGTTTCCACCACCACCACAGTTGCCGTGTCGTACATTTTGGGCAGATAGGCATGCCAGTCCTGCACGACTTCTGATGTCAGCACCCCGTCGGCGCCACGCTCTTGTGACCACAGCACCGAATACTCATCGTCGTCCGCATCATAGGTGACGCTTGTGACCCGGATGGCGGTGGCGGTGTTGGAGCGCACCAGCGTGTTGAAAACCTCATGTGACCCGTCGATGAAAGCGTCGTTCACGGCGCTCTGACGCGAGATTAGATCGGCAACGGTAAAGGCCGCTTTCTGATTGATCGTCTGCTCCTTGAACGCATCGAAATAGGTGTACATCGCCATATGCGTCCAGAACATGAACGGGCAGATGATCACGAATTCCATCGTGACATTGCCCTCTTCGTTCTGTGCGAAATCCCGGGCCCAGTCGCGAACGGTGTTGAGTGCGTAAATCATTCGTTTGGCTCCTGTACGAAGGCAGACATTGCAACCATGCGTGGCAGACCCTCTTTCTGATCCCACTCGAACCCCAGACCGGAGGTCGGAATGACCGGATCGAAAACCAGGCACGCCCGGATCAACATCAGATCGTGGTTGCCACCCTGTACAAAGGTCCGTGGCGGGTTGACCTCTTCATTGGTATCCACGCAGTCCGCAGCAGGCGGTAGCCCGGCAAAGGCGGTTGGTGTGATCGGCGTCATTTCGAGCTTCAGGCGGTTTTCACAATCCGGCAGGAAAGGGGCCTGTTCGCAGACCATGGTTTTCAACTCGTCGTGCTGGGGCGCATTGCCGGTGCTCAGACGGACTGTGCGCACCGCGATCTCCAACCCGCGCTCCATCCACATCTGGCGCATCGAGTAGATGCCCAATTCGATGGAGCTGAGAAAGATCGTGAAGATCAGCGGGACAAGGATGACAAATTCAATGGCGATCTGCCCATCCTCTTCCCTGCGGAACCGCCCTAGCCGCTTTTTGGTTTGACGTATCATTGTGTGAGCCTCAGCTGGGTAATCTCATGGGCGATGGCTGTGAAAGCATCCGCGATTTCCAGGCCGTCCACGTCAAAGAAGTGGCTGGCGGAGCTGGCGCAGTTGCGCAACACGGTCTGCCCGCTTTCCGGCGCCTCAAAGCCGATGGTGAAGACAACGATGCCGTTTTGTTTCGCCTGAGCACAGATGTCATTGGTGCGGCTGTTTTTGGTGCCCGAGCCAACGCTGTCAAAGACATTGTAGTACCAGGGTGTTGCCGCGCCAGACATCCAAGGGCTGTAGTTGGTGTAATAGTTTTCCTTGATCGGCGTATGCGCCCAAAGGCTTGGGAAGCTGATGTTATATGCACCGCCATCTTCGACGCCGGGGCTGCAATCCCAGTCCTCAGGGTCTTTGGAATCCGATGGGTTGTAGCAGCCATAAGGCGCGTTGCCCCAGCGATCATTCTGCCAGACGTTGCCGTCGCCATTGGTGTCAAAATGTCTGGAGTAGAAGAACTCTTCCTCGTCGTCGTCATAGACGGAATAGGTTTCTTCTTCGGAATTCCACCAGATGTCGGTTTGGCCGACGCGGTAGCCATTTTCGATGTAATACTGGCTGGTGTTTGCGCCATCCGTCATCAGAACGATGACTTTGAGGTATTCGTCGGAATTGTAGGCAGCGGGGCGCGGGTCAAACTGTGCTGAGACCGAGCCATCCGCGATCAGATCGTCGACGACAGGTTGTAGGCTGGGATCCAGCAGAGCAGTGCCCCACTTCATGCCAATGTCGATGGAGGTGTTCCCGCGTGCGGTCAGCGCCTGGATGTAGTTCTTCAGAATGTCGCGATCTTTCTGCAGAGCCAGGACTTCGCGTTTGCTGTCTGCCTCGCACACCGGCCTGCGCACAAGCTCATGCGGGTCGGAATAACGTCCGTCTCCGGAGCTCAGCGCGCTGTTATATGTCCAGGGGTCGAAGTGCATGGTGCGTTCGTAGGGCACAACCGCTGGCGCACCCGCTTCGTCAGATGGGACACGCATGCCGGGGGTTTCAAAGTCACCCGCTTCGAAGTTGATGCAGTTGGAGTGCTCATTGACACCTTCCAGGTCCAATGCCTCCGCAATGTTGTCGGGCACGGACACCTGGGTCGCGTATGGGATGATCGAGATTGCCATACGGCCTTCCTGGCTGTTGTTGACGATCTGATCCACGAAGTCCTTCGCGGCAACCTTCAGGTTCACCAGTCGGCTGTTGCTGTTCATCGAGCCCGATACGTCGAGCACCAGGGAAATCTCAAGGTTGCTCACCACTTCCTCGGCTTTACCCGCAACATAGAGGGGCAGGTCGTCCACGCCGGTCATCGCCATATAGGGAGACGCCGTCCGGGCACGGGCAAAGGCTTCCACTGTCCGGAAATAGTTTGTTGGCAGGTTGTCGCCTGGGGTTACCGTGATGTCGCCCAGGTATTCTTCGATCCCGGCTTTCTTGAAATAGTCTTTGACCACATCGTCAGGCAACTGCGTCTGTTGCAGGTCCGCAGCGGCGAGAATGGCGCGATCCAACGTGTTCTGGACCTTCACCCGCTCCATTTCATTGCGCATCAGATCCACCGCGATGCCGCAGACCATCAGCAGCATAAACATCATGAAGATCGTGAAAATTGTCAGCACCCCGTCTTCTTCTCGTGAAAAACGGATGAGCCTCCTGCGGATCATCGATCTCACTTCGGGGTTCTCCGGCGAAAAACGTGTCATGTTCATACCAACTCATTGCGATGTGGTGCCCTGCGGCACGGAAACTGACTGATGTTTATCCCTGGGTTTTGTGGCGAAAAGCGGGCGGAAAGACGCTGAAGCCCCGCAAATCGGTAAACTTTTATTTATAGATCAGACATTTCCGGGGGTTTCAGGAAACGGTCACCGCATCGAGGGCCGACTGTTTCTGTCTCGGCGACAGCGCTAAATTTGCGTCGTTCACCGCATTTTCATGAACTGCTCAAAAAACTGGCAATGAACGACTCACCACCATAGGGTGAGATTGTTGTCAAAACCAGAACACTGTTCTGCCAGCAGGAGAAAGACATTGAACCAGCACAGCAGCGAGCCAAGCTTCAGAGAAAGCGTCGACCAAATGTTCAACCGGGCGGTCAGCCTGATGGACCTTTCGCCGGGCTTGGAAGAGAAAATCCGGGTGTGTAATGCGACGTATACAGTGCGGTTCGGCGTCCGGCTGCGTGGCAAGATCCAGACCTTCACCGGGTACCGGTCTGTCCACTCCGAGCATATGGAGCCGGTAAAAGGCGGCATTCGGTTTTCGCTGGGGGTCAATCAGGACGAGGTCGAAGCGCTTGCGGCCCTGATGACCTATAAATGCGCGTTGGTCGAAGCGCCCTTTGGCGGATCAAAGGGCGGGCTGTGCGTTGATCCGCGCGAATATGATGAACATGAGTTGGAACAGATCACGCGGCGCTTTGCCTATGAGCTCATCAAGCGCGACCTGATTAATCCCAGCCAAAACGTGCCGGCCCCGGATATGGGTACAGGCGAGCGTGAAATGGCCTGGATCGCGGATCAGTACAAGCGCATGCAAACGACAGATATCAACGGCAACGCCTGTGTGACCGGCAAGCCGCCGAATGCCGGCGGCATCGCGGGCCGGGTCGAAGCCACGGGACGTGGTGTGCAATACGCGCTGCGCGCGTTCTTCCGCGATGACACTGGCGTCAAGAAGGCCGGCATGAGCGGTGATCTGGATGGCAAACGGGTGATCGTGCAGGGCCTTGGCAATGTGGGGTACCACGCGGCCAAATTCCTCACCGAAGAGGATGGGTGCACGGTCACAGGTATCATCGAACGGGACGGTGCGCTCTTTAATCCTGAGGGGCTGGATGTGGACCGGGTGCGCGAATGGATCGCCAAACATGGCGGTATCTCGGGCTATTCCGACATGCACCGCGTCAAGGATGGCGCGAAAGTTCTGGAAGAGGAGTGCGATATCCTGATCCCGGCGGCGCTGGAAGGTGTGATCAATCTGCAGAATGCTGACCGGATCAAGGCGCCTTTGATCATCGAAGCGGCCAATGGGCCGGTGACGGCGGGGGCGGATCAGGTCCTGCGTGAAAAAGGGGTGGTGATGATCCCGGACATGTATGCCAACGCGGGCGGTGTGACGGTGAGCTACTTTGAATGGGTCAAGAACCTCAGCCATATCCGGTTTGGCCGCATGGGTCGACGCCAGGAGGAATCGCGCCACCAGTTGATCATTAATGAGCTGGAACGGTTGAGCAAGGACAAGGAGCTGGGCTGGACATTGAGCCCGGGCTTCAAGGAACAATACCTGCGCGGGGCGGGCGAATTGGAGCTGGTGCGTTCCGGTCTCGATGACACCATGCGCATTGCCTATCAGTCGATGGCAGAGGTCTGGCACGCGCGCGATGATGTCCAGGATTTGCGCACCGCTGCCTATCTGGTCGCCATCGAAAAAGTTGCGGCAAGCTACCGCGCGAAAGGGTTGTGAGCCGGATCAACCACGCGTACCCTCGACCCTGAAAAGCAGGCTGGCGGCTGCCTGAAGTGGCCGCGCAGCATCAATTTTTCAGGGCTCGTCTATGACCGATGTTGCGTTTTCTTGCTCTTGCGGCACCCTGAAAGGGGTGTTGCACGATGCCTCCCCCTCATCCGCCTGCCACTTGATGTGTTTTTGCAAGGATTGCAGGGCCTTTGCCCGTCACATGGGTCAATTGGACGCGCTGGAACCCGGCGGCGGCAGCCCGATCGTTCAGGTGCTACCCGCCCGCCTTGAGATCACCCAAGGCGCAGAGCAGATCGCCTGCCTGCGCCTCTCTGCCAAAGGGTTGCATCGCTGGTATGCGGCCTGTTGCAAAACCCCTTTGGCCAATACCACCGGATCCCCGCGCCTGCCTTTTGCGGGCATGTGGCGGCCGATTTTTGCTCAGTCGGAGGTTTTTGGACCTGTTGTGACCTATGGCTTTACAAAAGCAGCCTTGCCGGGGGGGCCGCGCAAGGACAAGGGGCTGGGCCGCATGCTGGGCGGGCTTCTGAAACGTTCGCTTGCCGCCTACCTCAATGGCACGGCGCGGCAGACCCCTTTCTTTGACGCCGCAGGCGCACCGGTTGCGACACCCCAGGTGATCAGCGCCGAAGAGCGTAGCGCTGCGTATCGAGAGTGAGCATGCCAGTCTTTCCGCGACATCTTTGGTCGGTTTCGGTCGCGGACACCCCGAATGACTGCTGTTAGGATTTGCTGAAAAGCATGGAGTATACCACGTGAGATTTTCGGGCCTGCGTGTTCTGAGGGAAGGCCTTACAGGCAACAAGGGCTGGGCGCCGCACTGGCGTGACCCCGAACCCAAAGCGGATTATGACGCGGTGATCATCGGCGGGGGCGGGCACGGGTTGTCCACTGCCTATTACCTAGCCAAGAACCATGGCATGACCAACATTGCAGTGCTGGAGAAGGGCTACATCGGCAGCGGCAATATCGGACGCAACACGACGATTGTGCGCGCCAATTACTTTCTGCCGGGCAATTCCGAATTCTACAGCCACTCGCTGAAGCTTTGGGAAGGGCTCGAGGACGAGTTGAATTACAACATCATGCACTCCCAGCGCGGCCTGATCAATCTATTCCACTCCGATGGGCAGCGCGATGCGTTTGTGCGGCGCGGCAATGCGATGGCGGCTCAGGGCGATGATGCTGTGTTGCTGGACCGCGACGGTGTGCGGAAATATCTGCCCTATCTGGATTTCGATAATGTGCGGTTCCCGATCTATGGCGGTTTGCTGCACCCGCGGGGGGGCACGGCGCGGCATGATGCGGTGGCCTGGGGCTATGCGCGGGGCGCGGACGCGCGCGGCGTGGATTTGGTGCAAAACTGCGAAGTCACCGGCATCGACATCGAAAACGGTGTGGTGCGCGGGGTGCAGACCAGTCGCGGCGCGATCCGGGCCAAGAAGGTTGCGATTGTCACGGCGGGTCGCTCCGGGCAGGTGGCGGCCATGGCGGGCATGCGGTTGCCGATCGAGAGCCATATCCTGCAGGCGTTCGTGACCGAGGGGTTGAAGCCCTGCATCGATCACGTGGTCAGTTTCGGCATGGGGCATTTCTACATCAGCCAATCCGACAAGGGCGGTTTGGTCTTTGGCGGTGATCTGGATTTCCATGCGTCTTATGCGCAACGCGGCAATCTGCCCATGGCCGAGCATGTGATGGAGGCGGGGATGACGCTGATGCCGATGATCGGCAAGGCCAAGGTCCTGCGCAGTTGGGGCGGGATCATGGATATGACCCCTGATGGCTCCCCGATCATCGACAAGACGGATACGGACGGGCTGTTTCTGGATTGCGGCTGGTGTTACGGCGGCTTCAAGGCCGTGCCGGGGTCTGGTTATGCCCTGGCGCATCTGATGGCGACGGGAGAGAGCCATGAAACGGCGAGAGGTTTCCGCCTGGACCGGTTCAGGACCGGGCGTGGGCTCATCGATGAAGAGGGCACCGGCTCTCAACACAACCTGCACTGAGGGAGGCAAGTGATGGGAGCCTCCGGCGGGGATATTTTGGGCCAGAAGAAACAAGGGGTGTCGCAATGAGGCTGACCTGTCCGATCTGCGGCGAACGGGACCGGCGCGAGTTTTACTATCAGGGGGATGCGGTGGCGCTGCGCCGTCCGGCGCCTGATGCGGGCGATGATCCTTGGGCGGATTACGTGCATCTGCGGGATAATCCGGCGGGCGAGACCCGCGATCTTTGGCAGCATGATGGCGGGTGCGGTGCCTGGGTAGTGGTCACGCGCAACACGGTGACACATGAGGTTCTGGCGACCGTCCTGGCCGAGGATGCGGCGAGGGCGCGGTCATGAGAATTGAGGGCAAGGGCCTGATTGACAGGTCGAAACCGGTGCGTTTTCAATTCGATGACATCGGGCATACCGCCTATGCGGGCGACACGGTTGCCTCGGCGCTGTTGGCCAAGGGGCAGCGCCTGATGGGGCGTTCGTTCAAATACCACCGACCGCGTGGCGTGTTGACGGCGGGCAGCGAGGAACCAAATGCGCTTTTGACCGTGGGCCGCGGTGCCGCGCAGGAGCCCAATGTGCGCGCGACGATGCAGGAGGTTTACGACGGGCTTGAGGCGCGGTCGCAAAATGCCTGGCCTTCGCTGAAGACGGATTTGATGGGGATAAATGATCTCGCCTGGCCCTTTCTTGGGGCAGGATTTTACTACAAGACCTTCATGTGGCCGCGCGGATTTTGGGAGAGGTTCTATGAGCCGATCATTCGCCGTGCCGCTGGACTGGGCGGATTGAGCGGGCAGAACAACCCTGACAAATACGAACGTGCTTATGCGTTCTGCAACCTTTTGGTGATCGGGGCGGGGCCTGCGGGCCTGATGGCCGCGTTGGTGGCAGGACGCGCCGGCGCCGACGTCATCCTGGTGGATGAAGACAGTCGGATGGGCGGACGGCTGAATGCCGAGACCTATGAGATCGATGGGATGCAGGGCCATGCCTGGGCGGAGGCCGTTGTGGCCGAACTGCAAAGCATGGACAACGTGCGCCTGATGACCCGGACGACGGTCACCGGCGCCTATGATCAGGGTACCTATGCCGCGCTGGAACGGGTTAACACACACCGGCGCCTGCGCCCCGATGGTGCCCCGCTGGAAACCTTCTGGCGCATTGCCACCAAACGCGCGATCCTTGCGGCTGGTGCCCTGGAACGCCCCATCGCCTTTGAAAATAACGACCGTCCGGGCATCATGACCGCGGGGGCTGTGCGCGCCTACCTCAACCGCTGGGGCGTGAGCCCGGGCCAGCGTGTCGCGGTCTTTGGCAATAACGATGATGCGCATCGAACGGCCACGGATCTGGCGGCGGCGGGGGTGGAGGTTGCGGCCCTGATCGACAGCCGCCCTGATGTGCAGGTTTCGGATGCGTCTTTCCCGGTCCTCGCCGGAGCGATGGTGACGGGCAGCACAGGGCGGCTTGGGTTGACCTCGGTGATGGTCAAAACCGCAAATTCCGAGCGCCAGATCGATGTGGATTGTCTGGCGATGTCAGGGGGGTGGAACCCGACCGTGCATCTGACCTGCCATATGAACGGCCGCCCGACATGGCGCGAGGATATTGCAAGCTTTGTACCGACCCCAGGGTCCGTCCTGGGCCTTGTGTCGGCAGGGGCGTGCAACGGCGACTTTAGCACAGCGGACTGTTTGGCAGCGGGCGCCGAGGCCGCAAAGGCGGCGCTGAAAGAGCTGGGCCAGAAAGCCCCGCGCGCCAGCCTGCCGAAAGCGGATAACACCCCCTATGCGCTGTCGCCCTTGTGGGCCGTGCCGGGTAAAGGCCGGGCGTGGCTTGATTTCCAGAACGATGTGACCGTGAAGGATGTCAAACAGGCGGCCACTGAAAACTTCCGCTCGGTCGAACATATGAAACGCTATACCACGCAGGGCATGGCCACCGATCAGGGCAAGAATTCCAATGTTGCCGCCCTTGCGATCCTGGCCGATGCCACCGGGCGTGGCATCCCCGAAACCGGCACGACGACCTTTCGGCCCCCCTATACCCCGGTGTCCATTGCGGCGATGGGTGCGGGCGCGCAGGGGGCCGGATTTGCGCCGCAACGCCTGACCACATCTCATGCCATCAGCATAGAGATGGGCGCGCCGATGATCGAGGCGGGCTTGTGGTATCGCCCCAGCTATTTCCCACGCAAGGGCGAAACGACCTGGCGGCAGTCCTGCGACCGCGAAGTGGGCTATGTGCGCGAGGCTGTGGGGGTCTGTGATGTCTCCACATTGGGCAAGATTGACATTCAGGGGCCGGGTGCTGCCGCGTTGCTGGATTTTGTCTACACCAACATGTTTTCCACGCTGAAGGTCGGGCGCGTGCGTTACGGCCTGATGCTGCGCGAAGACGGGCATGTGATGGATGACGGCACCACCGCGCGCCTGGGGAAGCATCACTTCGTGATGACAACCACCACGGCGGCGGCGGGCAACGTCATGCGCCATCTGGAATTTGTGCATCAGGCGTTGATGCCTGACCTCGATGTGCGATTCACTTCGGTCACGGAGCAATGGGCGCAATTTGCTGTCGCGGGGCCGAAATCGCGCGCGCTGTTGAACGAGTTGCTGGAGACGCCGGTTGACGATGACAACTGGCCCTTCATGGCCTGCGGCGCGGTCACGGTCACGGTTGCGGGGGTGGCGGGCAGGCTTTTCCGCATCTCCTTCTCGGGCGAGCACGCTTATGAGGTTGCGGTGCCTGCGCGCTACGGCGAGAGTCTGTTCAAGCTGCTGGTGGCGCGGGCCGAAAGCATGGGCGGTGGGGCCTATGGCATGGAAGCCCTGAACGTGCTGCGTATCGAAAAAGGCCATATCACCCATGCTGAAATCCACGGCCGCACAACGGCTTTTGATATTGGGTTCGGGCGGATGATCAGTGCCAAGAAGGATTGCATCGGCAAGACGATGGCCGCCCGCGAAGGCATGATCGATCCGGAGCGCGAACAGCTTGTCGGGTTCAAACCCATCAACGCCAAAAAGGAACTGACTGCGGGCGCGCATGTGTTCAACCAAAGGGATGAGGCCACGCGGGTTAACGATCAGGGCTATGTGACCTCAGTAGGGTTCTCGCCGACGCTGGGACATTTCATCGGCATGGGCTTTGTGAAACGCGGGTCGGAGCGGATGGGGGAGACCCTGCGCATCGTTGACCAGATGCGCGATTTGGAGACTGACGTGGAAATCTGTTCGCCAGTGTTCTTTGACCCGGAGGGAGGCAGAACCCGTGGTTGATCTTGTTGCAAAAAGCCCCGGCGCAGGGGTGCTGCCCGTCACTGTTGGTGCGCTGACCCTGGCAGAGGTCGATCTGGGCCATCTGACGTCGATCGCACCTTACGTCGGACAGGAAGAGGCGGCCTCAACGGCGCTGAAATCAGCGCATGGCATGGCGTTTCCTGCGCCCAATCGGACGACGGGCAAGGAGGGCGCGCGGGCGATCTGGTTTGGGCGTGGGATGGCATTGCTGGCGGGCCCCGCTCCGGATGCGGCTCTGATGACTCCCGCAGCATTGACCGATCAATCGGATGCCTGGGCCTGTGTGGCCTTGACTGGTGAAGGCGCAGAGAACGCGCTGGCGCGACTGGTCCCGGTGGATCTGCGCGCGGTGCATTTTAAGCGCGGCCATACCGTGCGGTCTTTGATCATGCATATGAACGGCTCAATCACGCGGATTGGCGCGGACAGCTTCCTGATCCTGGTATTCCGGTCCATGGTCGGCACTTTGGTGCACGATTTGAAACAGGCTATGGAAGGCGTCGCCGCACGCGGTTAAACTGCCTGCGAAACAACCCATGCGGAGACTTCATATGTTGCGTTATTCTCTGGTTCTTGCGCTTGCCTGGACTGCTTTTCCGGTGCTGGCCCAGGAGGACAAGGAAGTCCTATGCGGGCATCAGGCGGATATCGTGGCGGCCATTGCCCAAGCGCGTCTGGATCGCGTGAGTGAGCGTAAATTGCCCGAAGCGCTGGCAGAAACCGCCACCTGGCCTGAGAATTATAACGTGATGATCCCGGTGCTTGCGCCGCATTTGTACGGGCTGAAACGCAAGGACATTCGCAACACCGATTGGCGTGGCGCGACCTTCGAGCAATGCATGGGGGCAGATCTTAGCGCGGCGCAGGGCAACTGAGCCGCCTGTGGCGCTTCTGACCTGGCGAGAGGCGTGATGGGGCGCGGATCAAACGGGTGAACTGACCCTCACGCTCTGGACTCTACCCCGGTGCGCGCCGATATATAGTTCATGAGCCTGCCGCCCGGATTTTTGGATGAATTGCGCACACGGATGAGCCTGACCCAGGTGGTCGGGCGCAAGGTCATGTGGGATCAGCGCAAATCCAACCAGGCCAAGGGTGACATGTGGGCGCCGTGCCCCTTTCATCAGGAAAAATCCGCCAGTTTCCACGTCGATGACCGCAAGGGATTCTATTATTGCTTTGGCTGCCACGCCAAGGGCGATGCCATCTCCTTTGTCCGCGAAACCGAAAACGTGGGCTTCATGGAAGCGGTGGAAATTCTGGCGCGCGAAGCGGGCATGCCGATGCCGGCACGTGACCCGCAAGCCCAGCAAAAGGCGGACAAACGCAGCCAGTTGGCGGAGGTGATGGAGCAGGCGGTCAAATTCTTTCGCCTGCAACTGAACACGGGTGCTGCGGCCGAGGCCCGCGCGTATCTTGAGCGCAGGGGCCTGGACGCAGGCGCATTGGAGCGCTGGGAGATCGGATTTGCACCGGATCAGTGGCAGGGGCTGTGGGATCATCTGAAGGCCAAGAGTGTTGAAGACCAGCTGATCCTGGATGCCGGCCTGGCCAAGCCCTCGACCAAAGGCGGCAAGCCTTATGACACGTTTCGCGGGCGGATCATCTACCCGATCCGGGACGCGCGGGGGCGGGCAATTGCCTTTGGTGGGCGGGCGATGGACCCGAACGACAATGCCAAATACCTCAATTCGCCCGAGACGGAACTCTTCGACAAGGGGCGCAGCCTCTATAATCAGGGGCCCGCGCGGACGGCCGCGGGTAAGGGCCAGCCGCTGATTGTCGCCGAAGGCTACATGGATGTGATTGCGCTGGCCTCTGCCGGGTTCGAGGCCTCGGTGGCGCCTCTGGGTACGGCGATTACCGAGAACCAACTGCAGATGCTCTGGCGGATAGCGCCGGAGCCGATCATTGCTTTGGATGGGGATACGGCGGGCCTGCGCGCGGCGATGCGTCTGATCGATCTGGCGCTGCCGCTGCTGGAAGCCGGGCAGTCGCTGCGGTTTGCGATTATGCCTGCGGGCAAGGATCCCGATGATCTGTTGCGCGAGCAGGGCGCGCCGGCGTTGCAAAAGCTGCTCGACGAGGCGCTGCCCATGGTGCGGCTGCTCTGGCAGCGCGAGACCGAGGGGCGTGTTTTTGACAGTCCGGAGCGCAAAGCGGCCTTGGACAAGGCGCTGCGCGACAAGATCATGACGATCAGGGACCCCTCGATCCGAAGCCATTATGGTCAGGAAATCAAAGATTTACGGTGGCAGCTGTTCCGTCCGCAGCGCAAGCCCGCAGGCGGCCCGCGCAGCGGTGGGCAACGGGGGTGGCACAAGGCACCGGCACCGGCCTTGGCCTCCACCAAGGCGTCTTTGCTGGCGGCTTCCGGAGACACGCAAAGCACCGAGCATCTGCGCGAAGCTGTCATTCTGGCAGCGCTTGTAACCTGTCCGGAAGTGATTGAACCCTTTGAATCCGGGATTGAGCAGATGCGTTGCGCCGATCCTGTCCATGCTGATTTGCGCGCAACGTTGCTGAGGCACATGGATTTGGACGCCGAGGCATTGCAGGGCAGAATTTCTGAGGTGATGGGGGCGGAGGCTCTTGAAAATCTGCTGAACCAGCGCCATGTGGCCATCGTGCCCTGTATTCGCGCGCCGGGGGATGCCGATATGGCGCGCATGACCGTGGCCGAAGAACTGGCCAAACTGCACAGCACGCGCGGATTGAGCGCCGAGATTGCCGAAGCCGCGGAGGACCTCAGCGGAGTTGCCGACGAAGGGGTGACGTGGCGCCTGTCGGAGGCCGCAAAGGCGGCGGATATGGCACGCAGAAGCGGGCAGGAAGACACGTCAGAATACGACCTGGGCGAGAATGGTGCCCGAATCAGTCGGCAGGAACGGAGCGCCTTGGACGCCTTACTTGATGCTATTAAGCATCAGAAACCGGAGGGTTAACCATATTTGAACGGGAAACCTCCAGAAAAAGACGGTAAACGGGTGGCCGAATCACCCAAAAACGCTAGATGATTCCCTAGTGATTCGGGCAAGCGAATCGATGAGACCTTTGAGGAGCAGTGCATGGCCGCCAAAGACACCAACACCGACGCCAAACCCGACGATCAGGATGCAGGCCATTCGCTTGATATGAGCCAGGCCGCCGTCAAGAAGATGATCGGTGAGGCGCGCGAAAAGGGCTACATCACCTACGACCAGTTGAACACGGTCTTGCCGCCCGATCAGGTCAGCTCCGAGCAAATCGAAGACGTGATGTCGATGCTGTCTGAGATGGGCATCAACATCATCGAAGATGAGGATGCCGAGGAAGAAGAGGCCAAGGGCTCCACCGAGCTGACCACCACGGAAGGCACGCGTGAGGTTACGCTCGGCTCCGGCACCTCCGAGAAATTGGACCGGACCGACGACCCCGTGCGGATGTACCTGCGCGAGATGGGATCGGTCGAACTGCTGAGCCGCGAGGGCGAGATTGCGATCGCCAAGCGCATCGAGGCCGGGCGCAACACCATGATCGCGGGCCTGTGCGAAAGCCCGCTGACCTTCCAGGCGATCACGATCTGGCGCGACGAACTTCTGTCCGAAGAGATTTTGCTGCGGGATGTCATCGATCTGGAGGCCACCTTTGGCAACCAGATGGATGAAGACGGTGCCGTGGACGAGCCCGTCGTGGCCGCCGATGGAACATCAGAAAAGAAGGAAGAGGCGAGCCCGGAATTGGATGCCGACGGCAATCCGATTGTCCAGGATGATGATGATGACGAGGACGACCAGGCCAATATGTCGCTTGCGGCCATGGAAGCGGCGCTGAAGCCGCAGGTGCTTGAGGCGCTCGACATCATCGCCGACGACTATGTGAAGCTCAGCGAGATGCAGGACAGCCGGATTTCGGCGACGCTGAATGAAGATGGTAGTTTCACCGATGGCGATGAAGCACTTTATCAGAAATTGCGCGCCGAGATCGTTCTATTGGTGAATGAACTGCATCTGCACAACAACCGTATCGAAGCGTTGATCGATCAGCTTTACGGCATCAATCGCCGCATCATGCAGATCGATTCGGCAATGGTGAAACTGGCGGATCAGGCGCGCATCAACCGGCGTGAATTCGTTGATGAATATCGCGGGTATGAGCTGGATCCGAACTGGATGGAACGGATGGCTGAAAAGCCCGGCCGCGGCTGGCAGATGTTCATTGAACGCTCGACCGACAAGGTGGAGGAACTGCGTGCTGACATGGCGCAGGTTGGGCAGTATGTTGGTCTCGACATCTCCGAATTCCGCCGCATTGTGCAGCAGGTTCAGAAGGGCGAAAAAGAGGCGCGTCAGGCCAAGAAGGAAATGGTCGAAGCGAACCTGCGTCTGGTGATTTCGATTGCCAAAAAGTACACGAACCGCGGGTTGCAATTCCTTGATCTCATTCAGGAAGGTAACATCGGCCTGATGAAGGCGGTCGATAAATTTGAATACCGCCGTGGCTATAAATTCTCCACCTATGCCACCTGGTGGATCCGGCAGGCGATCACCCGGTCTATCGCGGACCAGGCCCGCACGATCCGCATTCCGGTGCATATGATCGAGACGATCAACAAGTTGGTCCGCACCGGTCGCCAGATGCTGCACGAGATTGGCCGCGAGCCGACGCCGGAAGAGCTGGCTGAAAAGCTGCAGATGCCGCTGGAGAAGGTCCGCAAGGTGATGAAAATCGCCAAGGAGCCGATCTCGCTGGAGACGCCGATTGGCGACGAGGAAGACAGCCAGCTGGGTGATTTCATCGAGGACAAGAATGCGGTGCTGCCGCTGGACAGTGCCATTCAGGAGAACCTCAAGGAAACCACGACGCGTGTGCTTGCGTCCCTGACGCCGCGCGAGGAACGTGTGCTGCGCATGCGCTTCGGCATCGGGATGAACACCGACCATACGCTCGAAGAGGTGGGTCAGCAGTTCAGCGTGACCCGCGAGCGGATCCGCCAGATCGAGGCCAAAGCGTTGCGCAAGCTCAAGCATCCCAGCCGGTCACGTAAGTTGCGCTCCTTCCTGGATCAATGAAGCGGCGCAAGCAGCTGAACCTCAGAATCTCGCGCCGCCGTTCCAGACTTCCGGAAGCCAACCAAGCCAACCTCCCTACCGTTTCCGGGGGATTGGCCGCGCTGATATTGTCTCCATTTGTAGCCTACGGGTTTTCGCTTCAGTATTTCGCAGCCGCATTCGATATCGGTGATGGACGTATCGAGGCGGATTTCTTTTTCCGGCTGTCGGGTGTTGTTCTTGGCATGGGGGTCGGGGCGCTTTTGATGGCTCTGGGATTTTTCCTACTGCATGATGTGCGCCGTGCTCGTGAAAAAAAGAGCGCGGGCACATCATTTTGGCAGTTCTTTGGAGCCGCCTTCGCCATTCTTCTGACTGTTATTGGGTTTTGGCTCCTGTCGGCCTCGTTCGAAGGTTGGGGAGCTGCTACGACGTTGATCCGCGAAGTCCTTGATGCGTGATGTCAGGCGCTTGTCGCCAGTTGGTCCGTCCTTTTCACGCGCAGGACCTATTCAATAGCGATACTACGTTTTATGAGAAATCAAATAGTTAGAGATTTTGATACTGAGAGTAAGAAATTCCAGGGGGCAAAGAAGCAGAATCCTTTTCGCTTGCTAGGGCTGGAGCGGTCACACCGCAAATAGCCGCTTTCAGCTCTGTCTTTGCCATCGCAAGGTTGGGAACAAACGGTTGGATAAACCATCGGCCGGTTCGCGGAATTGGCGTCGATACAGTAGCGAAATTCCTTTGCAGTCAGGGTCGGAAATCACCTTTACACTTCCTGCAAGCACCTCTTCCTTCAGAGTTACCATACCGGCGAGCAGGCCAGTTCAAGGGTGCAGCCCAACCCACATGGTTCTTCATGAGACCCATTTGATTGCTATGCGTCTGCTGAATTTTATCAAATCGAACAATCGGAATTTCCTACTGGCAGGGAATGCCAATTTGCTCATATCCAACGCTCGCGCAAAATAGTGAAAGGGGGCAGGAACGTTGATGCTGATCGGGTTTATGATGCGATCACAGCTTTCGGTTCACGCCGAAACGGGGCGCACCAGTCGTGTTCGTTCTCGAGTTGATCTGGTAGCTTGGGAGCCTTGGGAATAGTTGCGGTTTAGCCCTTATTTCGGGACTTTTGGCGTGATCGAATGTCATCCGATAAATGTGTAGCGACAGGATTGACGTAATCGACAGCCGGACCCTTTCCGCTAGCCTGGCCTGTAAGAGGCATCAATTGCTAACACGTCTGCCCCGCGATGAGATTGAACCCCAAGTCGATCACTTTTCCGGTGTCGTCAGCGAGATCAGGATCTGGCCTCGACAAGAATTGCCCCGCTTGTTTTCCCATCTCATAGCGCGGGGTTTCAACAGTCGTCAGACCCACCGGCAAGGCCTCAAGAAATGGCAATCCATTAAAGCCCGCGAGCGCAATATCTTCGGGCATCCGGACGCCGTTTGACAGGCAATGCATGATGCCGCCGGTCGCCAAATCATCGTTGGAATAGTAGATCGCCTCTGGTTTATCGGGGCGCGAAAGAATTTCTGCCGTCATTCGACGCCCCTCCATCATCGAGGATGGGTTTGGACTGATATTCTCTGACAGCAAGGTTGCCCCTGCTTCGCGAAGCGTTCGCCGGAAACCTTCGAGCCGCTTGCCAGCCCTCAGATCGCGCCCGCTATGGCTGCCCGCGTAAGCAAATCTGCGGAGCCCTTGCGCCAACATGTGCTTTGCAGTGGCATGACCCGCAGCACTCTGAGACATGCCGAAAGCCATTGAAATCGGTGTGCCATCGATATCCATGATCTCGGCGACCCGGACACCTGCCGCCGCAATTGCAGCCCGTGTGATGTCAGAATGCTCCAAACCGGTCAGCACGATCCCGGAGGGGCGCCAGGACAACAGGTCACGGACGAGTTCATCTTCTTTCTCTTCGGAATACTCAGTGACGCCGAAGACTGGCCTGCAACCCGCTTGGGTCAAGGCATCCGTGATACCGCTAAGCACATCATTGAAAACTGAGTTCCCAAGCGTTGGCAGAACAACCGCGACAAGTGGCGTTTTTTCTGATCTGAGCCCGCGTGCCAGACGATTCTGCACATAGCCAATTTCCGCCGCCGCGGCCCTGACGCGGCCTCGGACTTCTTCGGAGATGTAGCCCTTGCCATTCATCACCCTGGAGACAGTCATCTGGCTCACGCCAGCCTTTTCGGCAACGTCATCCATGGTTGGGCGAGTATTCATAATTTTCATTTAGTTTCCTGCCTGTTGCGCGGCAACGTCCGACCGGGACGAGAGAAAGGCTTGACACATGTTTACGTAAACATGTTAATGATGGCCAGTATGTTTACGTAAACATATAAGTATTTCGACGAATTGGGAGGATATCAAAATGAATAAGTTTCTTTTGGGTACGGCTTTGGCTGCTGTCTTAGCGACATCAGGCCATGCGGACACCTACCGCCCGGAGTGCTTTGTCCCGGCGCCTGGGACAAGCACGATTCAGGGCGAGGCTAAGGACGGACCTTACAAAATTGCTTTCGTTAACGGTTTTGCTGGCAACGACTGGCGTATCGCGGCCATTCAAGCGTCAAAAGCCTGGGCCGCGCGGCCGGAAAACGCCGCAAATATCGAAGAGTTTACGGTCGTTTCCGTCGGCAACGATAGTGCTGCGCAAATCGCGGCAATCGATAACTTTATCGCAGCGGGTTATGACGCCATTACCTTTATTGCGGTCAACCCAAGTGCCTTTGAACCGGTGATCCGCCGCGCAGATCGTGCAGGCACGGTGCTGGTACCTTTCGACAACGTTCTGGATACTGACAAGGTGGTCCAGATCAATGAAAGCCAGCTAGAGCTTGGCCGCCTGAAGGCACAAACGGTGATGGATGAACTGGGCGGAAACGCCAGCAAAATTCTGATGGTCAACGGCTTGCCGGGCAATGCCACTGATCGGGACCGTCGTCTCGGCATGATGAGCGTTCTCGAAAAAGTTGAGGGTCTTGAGATTGTGGAAGTGGTCGGCAACTGGGACACTGGCACCAGTCAAAAGGTTGTTGCTGACGCACTCGCCACCCACGGCGAATTTGACGCAGTCGTATCGCAGCACGGCGCCGCTGGCACAATCAACGCAATGCAAGCGGCGGGGCACCCGATTGTCCCGATGGGTGTTGACGGTGAAAACGGTGTGCGGATCTTGATGGATGAACTGGATATCCCCGGCATCTCTGCGTCGCAGGCCCCGGCCATGTCCGCGATCGCGCTCGAAGCTGCTGTCGCCTTATTGCAGGGGAACCAACTGCCGCAAACCGTATTCCTGCCGATCCCGCAGGTTCTGGCAAGTGATCTGGAGGCTGGCGTGAATTACTTCCCCGATCTGCCGAAGTCCTTCAACACAGGCACCGGTTTTCCGGATTGCATTGCGCCCTTCACCCCCGAAGAGCTGATCGGCCAAAGCGCTGACGACACCTAAGGGCCTGGTACTTATCCCGGCGGCATCCGATGTCGCCGGGTCTACGATCCCGTTTTACAGTCGGATGGTTCAAATGCCGCGATCAGAGACCGCTATTGTGCGCCTGTCTGGCGTCTCCAAAATCTATGGCGCAACCAGGGCGTTGTCAGACGTGGACTTTGCCTGTTTCGCGGGCGAGATTCACGCCATTCTGGGCGAAAACGGCGCTGGCAAATCAACACTGATGAAACTGGTATCCGGGGTTATCCGACCCACCTCCGGACATATCGATGTGGACGGTGCCAGGACCGATCTATCCTCACCGGCCGATGCCATGGCGCGGGGCCTGATCTGCATGTTCCAAGAGCTCTCACTGGTCCCGGATTTGACGGTTCGCGAAAATCTGATGCTGGGCGCGCCGGGACGCGGCCTGGGGCGGCTGGATACCGCAGTGGTAGAGCGCGCAAAGAGCATCCTGTCGCAAATTGATGGCGACGCCATCCGGATGAAGGCGCGTGTTGCTGACCTGACATTGGCCGAGCGCCAGCAGGTCGAAATTGCAAAGGCGCTTTCGCGCAATCCAAGGCTTCTGATCCTTGATGAAGCAACCTCCGCCCTGAACGCATCCGTGGTGGAAAAAGTATTCCGTCTGATACGGGCCAGACGCGACGCGGGCGTCGGCGTCTTGTTCATTTCGCACAGGTTTCACGAAATCGAAGCGCTTGCAGATCGCATCTCGATTTTCCGCAACGGGTCCCATGTCGAGACCTTTGACAACGGGGCCTATGATTACGGCGCGATCATCAGCAAGATGGTAGGCCAGCGCATTGATGACCTGTTCCCGGCAAAGCCCGACCCGGTTGCTGACGCTGAAGAGGTTATCAGCCTGAATGGTTTCGGTTGGGGCGACACGTTGGATGACGTGTCCATCGTGTTGCGTAAGGGCTGCATCACGGGTCTTGGCGGCTTGGATGGGCAAGGCCAGAGTGAGGTTTTGCAAGGTCTGTTTGGGCTGCTCAAGGGCACCCGAGGGGATTGCATGATGGATGGGCGGAAAATCACGGTAAACCACCCAAGGACCGCCAAGTCCCCGAAGCTTGGCATCGCTCTGGTCCCGGAAGACCGGAAAACCGAAGGTCTGGTGCTGGAGCAAAGCATTGCGCACAATATGGAACTCGCCGCCTTGGGCGTTGAGGGTATCGATGCGGGCGACCCCGCGATCTATCAACCCTTCCTCGACGCGCTGGAACTCAAATGCGACAGTCTGGATCAGACGGTCTCCGAACTTTCAGGGGGAAACCAGCAAAAGGTGGCGCTCACCAAATGGCTGTCGCTGGGCCCGCGATGTATGTTGCTCGCCGACCCGACCCGCGGAATAGATGTCAAAACCAAGACCCAAATCTACGCCTTGCTCAGACGATTGGCAGACAGCGGCGTCGCCATCCTGCTGCTGTCAACAGACTACGAAGAACTGATCCACCTGTGCGACGACGCGCATATTTTCTACAGCGGACGCGTCGTGCGCCGGCTTTCCGGAGCCGATATCACGGCAGAAAACATCATCGCCGCTTCGCTGAACATGCATGAGACGCCAGCTGCTGCCGAGGGGATCGCTCATGCGTGATCTTATGCGCGTGAACCAGCGCGAGACAATCGCCTTTTCTGTTCTGCTGGTTTTGCTGGTGTCCTATCTTGCAACGCATCCCGCAGGCCCGACCCCCTATGTCATGACAATCTGGGCGAACCAGTGTCTCATCCTGGCTTTGGCCGCGATTGCACAGTTCTTTGCCGTCATCGTGCGCGGTATTGATTTGTCGGTCGGGGCGATCATGGCGCTGACCAACTGTATTGCCTCCTATCTGGTCATAGGGACCGGTGTCGAAATGACGTTTGGCATCATCGTCGTCCTGGCCGCCGGGGTCGGATGCGGGGTGTTGAACGGTCTGTTGGTCGTCTATGGCCGTATCCAGCCCATCGTCGTGACCCTCGCGACGGCCTCCGTGTTTGTTGGCCTTGCATTGCTGTTGCGGCCCACGCCCGGGGGGCAGATCGACTATGACCTTGCTGATGCGCTGACCCTGGATGTGCTTGGCGTGCCGACGGCGCTGATCATCACAGTGGCGGTCATTGGGTTGATTTGGGTGCCCCTGCGTCGCACCGGGCTCGGATTGGGCCTCTACGCGGTTGGTTCTTCTCAACAGGCGGCCTTTCAGTCGGGCATGCCGGTTGCCAGAATTCGACTGGCATCCTTTGCTTTGGGCGGTCTTTTTGCGGGGCTTGCCGGGCTTTACTTCAGTCTGGTCACAACGACAGGCGATGCCGGGATCGGGCCGAATTTCACCTTGAATTCGATAGCGGCTGTTGTCTTGGGCGGGGTGGCGCTGCGGGGAGGTGTCGGCACGTTAACCGGCGCTATTGCCGGGGCGTTCATACTCAAGACAATCGGAGCGCTGATGTTTTTCTCAGGACTTCCACCGCTGGCACAACCCTTCGTCGAAGGTCTGATCCTGGCCGCGGCAATCGCAATCGGCGGGGCGGATGTCCTGCGCGTGAAGAACAAGCTGGAGGTGTTCGGACGATGAGTGGCCTGATGCAACGTCTGCCCGGTATGGACAGCCTGGTGCCCTACATCGGGACCGTCCTGCTCATCCTGGGGGGCAGTGTTTTTTACCCTCAGATTCTCGGGTTTGAGTATCTCGCGCAGCAGCTGCAGATCTCGGCGTTTCTTGGATTGCTTGCGCTGGGGGCGACCCTGGTCATCCTGCTGGGTCATATTGATTTGTCCGTTCCCTGGATCCTGGGCGGCGCCGCAATTCTCTCGACGTCGCTTGCGGGAACAGGCGACGCGGTTTTGACCGCTCTGGCAATCCCGGCCGCGCTCCTCTTCGGCGGCCTGATCGGCATTGTGAACGGTGTTGGCGTCGCGATCCTGCGCATTCCGTCAATGGTCTGGACGCTGGCGGTCAATTCGATGCTGTTGGGCGTCGCGGTCCTGAACACCGGCGGGTTCAACCCCAAGGGTGAAGCAAGTGACACAATGATATGGCTTGCAACAGGGCAGTTGGCCGGGATCCCGGCGGCCTTTCTCGTCTGGATGCTCGTTGCGGGGATGATGGCTCTCGTGCTCACCCGCTCAGGTTTTGGTCGCTACCTGTCGGCTATTGGCTACAATGAAAAGGCGACGTTCTTGTCGGGCGTTTCAACGCCATCGGTCATTTTTGCGGCCTTTGCGATTGCCGGGGTCTGCTCGGCGCTGGGTGGTGTCTTGTTGGCGGGCTATGCAAACCAGGCCTATCAGTCGATGGGCGATCCGTTCCTGTTGCCAACGATTGCGGCCGTTGTGATCGGTGGTACGTCAATTCTGGGCGGGCGCGGCAGCCTTGTGGGCACGATCGGCGGTGT
The DNA here is from genome assembly GCF_947499265.1 of uncultured Roseobacter sp. GTDB lineage: Bacteria > Pseudomonadota > Alphaproteobacteria > Rhodobacterales > Rhodobacteraceae > Roseobacter. The sequence continues at coordinate 530,076 of NZ_CANMNK010000004.1, forward strand.
CTTGTTCATTACCTTGCTGACGTCGATCCTGTCGGTGATGCAAATCTCGGATGCCTGGCGCAATATAACTTTTGGCATGATCATCATTGTGATGCTTTTGCTTCAGACACTGCGCAGAAAGGGGGCTTGATATGGGAGCGTACTTTGAAAGCTTTGACCGTTCATTTGCGGATATGGTCGACACCAGCCACCCGCCCGAACTGATCGCCCAAGGCTATACATGGACAGAAGGACCCGTCTGGATCCACGACACGCTCTACTTCAATGATATTCCCGCCAAGCGCATGATGAAGTGGCAAGACGGGCAAGGCACAAGTATCGCGCTGCAAAACAGTGAATTCGCAAATGGGAATACGCGAGACGCACAAGGGCGCATGGTTTCATGCGAACATGGCGGACGACGTGTCATTCGGCGGCTTGATCCCGAAGACGCGCAAGCGGTCGAAGTGATCGCAGATCGCTATCAGGGCAAGCGCCTGAATTCACCCAATGATGTCGTCGTCAAATCGGATGGGTCCGTGTGGTTCACGGACCCTCCCTATGGCATCAACTCCGATGTCGAAGGCTACCCGGCCGAAAGCGAGCTTGATGGGTGCTACGTCTTTTGCGCAGCACCTGATGGCGCCCTGACGGCCGTTGTCACCGATTTTGACAAACCAAACGGGCTGGCGTTTTCACCGGATGAAACCAAGCTCTACATCGCCGATTCAGGGGCCATTCGCGGCGCCAGCTTTCCAGGGATAGACCACAGCCTGCCGCACCATATTCGCGTGTTTGAGGTGGACGGCACAACGCTGTCAGGCGGGCAGGTCTTTGCTGAAATTACGCCGGGGGTGCCAGATGGGTTTCGCGTCGATCATGAGGGGCTCATCTGGACCAGCGCCCTGGACGGTATCCATTGTCTCGATCAGGCAGGCGCTTGTCTGGGCAAGATACGCCTCCCGTCACAGACCTCCAATATCTGCTTTGGTGGGGACACCGGAACGGAGATGTTTATCACCTCTTCGGATTCGGTCTGGCGGGTCCGTTCCAATCGAAGCGATGCGGCACATAGGCGCAAAACACAAACCTGAAATCAGGAGAGGTATTTTTTGATGCAAAGTAAGATCGCCGTTATTGGGTTGGGCTCCATGGGTTACGGTATGGCGCAATCATTGCTGCGCGCGGGGCATGCGACCTATGGGTATGATGTTAACCCACGAGCGGCAGAGCGGTTTCAAGCCGAAGGCGGAGAGACCGAAACCCTTGCTGGGATTGCCGGGACCTTGGATGTCGTGGTCGTCGTGGTGCTGAATGCAGAGCAGACACAAAGCGTTCTCTTCGGCTCAGAAGGTGTCGTGGCGCGGCTGAAGCCGGGTGCGGCGGTCATGGCCTGCGCGACTGTCGCACCTGAGTTTGCGCGCCAGATGGCGGCACGATGTGCCGAGGCGGGCGTTCTTTATCTTGATGCCCCGATTTCTGGCGGATCCAAAAAAGCGGGCGAAGGGGCTCTCAGCATCATGGCCTCCGGGTCTGCCGAAGCCTTCGCCGCCGCGCGGCCTGTGCTCGATGCGACAGCAAGCACGGTTTTTGAACTGGGTGACAGCGCGGGTGCGGGGTCTGCAATGAAGGCGGTCAATCAGTTGCTTGCCGGTGTGCACATCGCGGCAATGGCCGAGGCGATGACCTTTGGGATAACCCAAGGTGTGGCACCCGAAACCTTTGTTGAGGTGATCAGCCAATGCGCCGGCACCTCATGGATGCTGGAAAACCGCGCGCCGCATATCGTGGCGGGCGACTACACCCCGCATTCTTCGGTTGATATCTGGCCAAAAGACCTTGGCATTGTCCTCGATGCGGCGAAGTCCGCCAAATTCGGGGCACCTCTTACCGCTGCTGCCTTGCAACAGTTTTTAGCCGCCTCAGGCTCCGGCTTGGGGCATGAAGACGACGCAGCTGTTGCCAAGGTCTATGCCCGCAATGCGGGTCTGACGCTGCCGGGGGACACATGATGTTGTTGGGGTGTATCGGGGATGACTTCACCGGCTCGTCAGACTTGGCGAACACGCTGTCCAAACAGGGGATGCGGTGCGTGCAATACACCGGCGTCCCATCCACACCTGCGCAAAGCGACGTTGAGGCGGGGGTCATTGCCCTCAAGTCACGGTCCATCCGGCCTGAGGATGCCGTGAGCCAATCCTTGGAGGCGTTAAACTGGCTTCTGGCACAAGGGTGCGAGCAGATCTTCTTCAAATACTGCTCAACCTTTGACTCTACACCCGAAGGGAATATCGGACCGGTTGCCGATGCTTTGGCAGATGCCTTGAGCGCGCAACAGGTCATCGTCTGCCCCGCGTTTCCCGGCACGGGCCGTTCGATCTACAAGGGGCATCTTTTCGTCCATGATCGGTTGCTCAACGAAAGCGGCTTGCAGGATCATCCGCTGACACCCATGACAGACCCCGACATTCGGCGTTGGCTCAGACCGCAAACCAAGTATTCTGTTGGTCACGTCGATGCAGAGGCGGTTCTGTCCGGTGAAAAGGCCATCAAGGACGCGCTTCAGGCAGAACAAGACGCCGGTCACAGGTTGATCGTTGTGGATGCGTTGCGAGATGCAGATTTGATGGAAATAGGCGCTGCCGCTGATGGCTTGCCACTGATCACGGGAGGGTCTGGCGTAGCACTTGGCCTGCCGCGCAATTTCGAAAAGCGTGGCCAGATGACATCTGACAAAACGCAGTGGCGCGGCGAAAGCGGTAAATGTGTCATTTTGTCGGGGTCGTGCTCAAACGCAACGCGCGCGCAGGTTGCTTTGCACAGCAAGACCAACCCAACCTATGAAATCGATGCGACGATGGTGATGACAGGCCAAATGAGCCCTGCGACCGTATCCCAATGGCTGATCAATGCGGATGCCGTTCCGTTGGCATATAGTTCGGCTGATCCTGCGGTGGTGGCGGAGATTCAAACGCAATTCGGACGGGACAAAAGCGCAGAGGCACTTGAATCGTTTTTCGCAGAGGTCGCGCGCCAATTGGTTGACGCAGGTATTCGTAAGATCCTCACCGCTGGTGGTGAAACATCGGGTGCCGTTGTTGAAGGTTTGAATCTGAAAGCGCTCGAAATTGGACCGGAGATTGATCCAGGCGTGCCTGCTTTGCGGGCAAGTGACACGCTTGTCATCGCGCTAAAGTCCGGTAACTTTGGAGCGCCGGACTATTTTGAGAAAGCGGCTGTTATTCTTGATCGGGACCGGTGACAGGAACCTTCTCACGCGAACCAATGATGGTGCCCTTCTTGTGTCGCACACATGCACCAGCTTTGGACGACTTGATCCGGCACGGTTCTCGCGATTCGGCAGGGCAGGTCAGTTGAGCGACGGTGACCAACCGACCAATAAAATGCTGCTCGTTTCTGCATTCTGTACCTCCCGCTGCACTTCTGGTGCGGGGGTGCATTTATCCATGTGTCACTCAGTTGCCTTGCCTTTGATGCCTGGTGTGGCCGAGTAATTTTTCTACCGCTCTTTGCGCCCTATGCCTTTAAGAATTGGGCAAGATCCAACTCATCCCCTTTTTCCCGGCCCGGTGATCTTGCGTTGGGCAACGCGGCGCGGGGCTTTTCCAACAAACGCGGCGCGGTATGCGCGCAAATCATGGGCTGCTTGAAATAAAACTAACCTGTCTGGGTGCGACTAGATACACTATTTGACACATGCAATATGTCCCACCAGTGGGTCGCACCGGATGGTTTTGCGCTCGAAAAACGGATATTAGAAAAAATGGTGGGCGACCCTGGAATCGAAGTCTGCATGAGGTATAGGCAGCATCTGAGTATCTGTAGTTATTGAAGACTTCTGAGTTTCTGGTGTGAAAGGCTGGATGATTGTATCGAGAGAGTCAAAAAATGTATCGAAACTTCACTGGCAGTTACTTTTCTATTGGCACACGAAAATGGGTGCAACACTGTATCGCCGCGTCAGGCGCGGGCCAATATGGTCGGCAGATTCCTGCACTTTCCCATGTCTGGATAGCCTAACACATTGGTCTTCTTGATGACGATGGTAACGGCCACGCAAGTGACGTAAGCTAACAAAGCTAGAAAAAGGTCTGACCGTCGATATGAGTGAGTTTATAGTCCGCGTCCCCGCAGATGTTGCTGGCGACTTCCAGGTCTTCTGGAAGGACCTCAGAGTCGCTGAGGCGTTGGATCAGGACATCGATCTAGGAGAGCCGATCCTATCCGATAATTTTGATGGAGCAGCGGTAGCGGCTTGGGTGGTATCGATTTCTCCTTACATCGCTCCCGTCATAACGGCGGTCTTCGGCTACCTGGTGGCCAAAAGGGGTGAGCTAGAGATTCAAAAGGGCGATACCACTATCCGGATGAAGAACCTCAAACCCTCGCAGTTGAAAGAGTTTTTGGCAGCAATTGATGACCACCTTTAGTGGTCTCGACCCATCTGAACGACAGAAGGTTAAGTCGCTCTTCAGACGAAAGGTCGCGCATCCAGTCATCTTGAGAGATCGTCGTCAGATACGAGCAGCCAGCGGCTATCTGAGTGCTGTATTCGGCCTCGGCGAGGAAACTCCAAATGCCCTGCCAGTATCAACACTAGAGTGGTCAAGCACCACCTTGTCGTTCGGCTCCAAGCAGCTTGCACTGATCGACGTGGAGCAGGCGAATGCTGTGAGCTTCCTCTTGGCCAAGAGCTTCTTACACGAAAGGCCGATATTCCCTTATATCGAGTTCATGGTCCGGGCATCTGAATTCTTCTATAGCACCGACCAGAAGGGGCTGGCTCTGCTGGTTGCTAAGAAGGCAAACGACAGGCTGCGGCGCTACGCTCGTTCACAAAAGCACTTCCCGCGTTTTCCGCGGCCTATTGCACCAAACGAGGAAGCCTTCAACGCGCTCACTTCAGGCATGGTGCTGTCCTTTGTTACTGGGCACGAGATCGGCCATCTCGCCCTGAACAAGCCTGGGCCGCTGAACGAAATAGCCGCATGGGTGACCGCCACCTATGAAGATAACGAGAGCGAAGCGAATAGGCATTCTCCTGGTCAGTCTATCCGCTTCTTGAAACCGGAGTGTGTGCAGAAATTCAACGCCGACGGTGTCTTCAGTGGCGACATAATCCAAGGGATCAAGTTCAGAGATCGGTGGGACTATCTCAAGCAACTTCAGCAAGGAGAGGCATTCTCTGATGTGCTGGGACTGGTGGCAATGACGCACGCAGCGTCCGAGGCGCGGGTAGAGCCCGACGTAGCTGCGCTCGTTGTGGTAGAAATGCTTGAGTTCACAGAAATGCTCATGGCCCTGAAGCGGCTCCTACCTCGGCTCCCTGTGCGCGGTTCCAGCGCGAATGTGTCATATGAACCCACGTCACTTGGATTTCGGCGTTTCATGTTTGTTGAGGCGGTTCAGGCGATGAAGGAGCGGACCCTCCCGCTTCCCGACATCGTTCTGTCTTACTGGAGTGGTTTATCCGAGAGCGCACTGTCAAACCTGAAGAGGGCGAACCAGTCTGGAGAACTATACAGTGTCTCGAACAGATCGGTGCACATAGCTCGTGGTGCGTTGTTAGTTAGTAGCCTAGGGCACATGCCGGAAGCTCCATCTGAAGAGACGATCCACGAAACATTTGGGCCGATGGCGGGAAACGGATTCTTCTTGGCAAGTTGCCAAAAGATTCCAGAGCGTTGGTTCAGAATTAATCTTCACGATGACTGGACGCCCCGACCTGAAGATGAGGCGGTGCCGGTTGGCTATGCTTCAGCGATTTGCGACGTGGCAAACATAGTTAAAAAGAAGTCTCATTCCGATGCTGCTGACGAAATAGTCGGGCGGCAGGGTGATCTAGATCGCCCCGCGATGCTCGACCTGATACGGCATCCCCGCGAACAGGTTTTTCGTCGACGGGTGAACGGGCGTTGGCCGAATACAGTAATGCGTCACTTCTAGTCGCGTGCGCCATTTGTCAGTCATAGCTGCTTCGTCTATTCTGGTTTACTAGGTGAGGTCAAACACGCTGATCTTCAACTACTAGAGTCTGAGTGCCACTCTGCGATACTATCGTGCAGCATCCATGGAGATGGTGCTTCAAGCGTACATTCAGATGCGCCAGTGGCAGTGAACACACTCCACTCATCGTCATCTTGCATTTCCCAAGACCCGATGACCTCACCGTCGATCAGTAACACGTCCCCTTTGTATTTTTCGTCATGGTAGCCGGTCATCACTATTCCAAGCCGAACCTGAGCGCCGTTCTCCACGAGTTCGCAAACGGCCTTAAATTGCTGCGAGATGCTATCTACAGTTGAACCGGTGAACTCACCATTCTCAAATACCTTGTACCTAAGGATGCCTGAGTAGCTTCCGTCTGCGCGGCTCGAAATCTCACAAGACATTTCGCCGTAGATCAATGTATCTGTCTTCATGGCCTCCATGATGACCCAGATGCTTGACCGGCGCTACCCTGTCAGTGTCAGGTTTAGGTATCCCTCCTGGAAAGCGACTGTCGATAAGTGACCTGCGTCATGGCAAGCAAGAAGCAAACAGCTAGTCGCTCCAATAGGCTTTCAGTCAAAATGGTGAGACAGGTTTAAGGGGTTAAGACACCACGACAGGTATGATCAATTCTACCGGCCACCACCCAGCCTTCTGCGCCTTTCAGAGAGGTTAGGAGAGGGTTAGTGGACTGGTCAGGGAGCACCGATCAGGCACTGAGAGAGCCGCTATGGCAGTCCCAACGCCGCATACACTTCAATGAAGCTGGGCACGTCAATGACCCTCGGTAGCCGCCGACGCTCTCCTGTGTGCCGTTCCATTTCAGCCTCGGCTTTTTTGTAAACCCTATTCAACTGTAGTAGCCGGGCCGGGATGCCATGGTTGCCACCAACTCTCGACCACGCCTCCATCACAAACGGCTGCAACCGCATCTCATAAGCCAAATCGGCTATTGTGATTGGGCCACCATCATTGCCCGCGAAGATGGGCAAACGCCGCAGAAACGCACGTAACTCCTCATCACCGGCATGGTTCAGAAACTCCAGGGCGTCGGGTAGATCAGACGACAACGTGTTTGCTCGATAATCTGGTTTGCTCATTTCATGTTCCTTTTGGTCCGAGCCCAGTAGGTTCTCGATCCTCCAGGATATTTACCCTGCCGGTTAGTATTGGCGGTCATGATACAACAAGCAGGCTGTGAGCCTCCCACATCTGTGGTGGTTCCAGCTTCTTCGCCAGGTGATCAATCACAGCATCAGGTACCGCATCCTGACGATCCCGGTTCTGACGGCGCAGTTGATCAGGGCCGGGTTCGAGGTAGACAATCTCGATCCGGGCACCGTAGTCCCGCAGTAGCCGCAGAACCCGTGATCGGTTCTGTCGTGTCACATTGGTAGCGTTCCAGGCAAAATCACGTCCTGCCCGCAGGTGCTCTCTGGCCCGTTCATGTGCGGCTTGAATGACCTGACCTTGGTTGTCAGTTGCAGTGACGCCCAGTTCGGCCCGGATGAGGTCGAGACTAACAACCGGGTGTTCCGGGCGGTGCTTATTGATCCAGGTATCTTTCCCCGCTCCAGGCAGGCCGGACATGACTGTGACAGTGCACGGGAATGCCTCGTGTGCCGTGTAATGTGGATCGCGGTTCTCCAGTTCGAAGAAAGCGACACGGCTTTCATCATTGGCGAAGGTGAACGGATGGTCCCAGCAACCGGCCTCCTGGAACGTCAACGTAGCGAGGCTAACACTCTCCAGTATCGCCTGCTGATCGCGACATATCCGACCCAGCGCATCGGCCTTGGCATGGAGGCACAGATGATCCGGTCTGCATCGCCACGATGTCTCAATCGCCAAACGTTGCGGATCAGGGCGTTCGATCAGCCAGAACGGAAGTTGGTGTTGGGCGATGATCCCGCACAGCGCCTCACTCCAGGCAAACGGAGACCCCGCATACCACAGCAGTTCCCGTGCGATGGATGCACCGACACGGGAATGACCACGGGAAGATATGCGTCCGTCATCCTCATGCTTTGTCACGGCGGGCTTGCCGACATCATGCAAGACGGCGGCCCAGAACAGGTTGGCACGGTCCAGATCGGGAAGAGCCTGCCAGTCAGGGTCCGCTACCAGAGCCTCCACCACCATACGTGTATGGGTGCCAACATCACCTTCGGCATGGTGGACCGGGTCCTGCGGGCAGGTGTCGAGTACGACAAGCTCCGGCCACAGAGACCAAATCTCGCCCCAGTCCACCTGCCAAACTGGACCAGAGGGCACCAAGTCCAGCAGGTTTTCATGGGTTACGACGGGTTTGACGGGTTTAAGCATCGTAGGCCCCCTCCATACCCAGCGTGGGTGCAAAGATATCGACGCCATCGGCCAAGCCGTTGGCCAGGATCGGACGGTCATGCCAGTGTCCGTCAGCCGCCTCAATCGCCTGTAAGAAATCAGCACGGACGAACTTCAAGCGGTTCTCCACGTGGTCCGCACTTTCCTGCTTCAGATACAGTCCTTCGGCCAGATCGCTATCCTCTGTCTGCTGGTCAACCATATCGGGGCGGCTGCCAGACCGCTCTGCTGCCAGTACCAGTGCGTCACGCCACTCTTCCGATTTGTACGGCGAAGGCCGGATCAGGCTGACCAGTTGGTCAACGGACCTGATCTCGCCTGCATGGACGACAGGCACCGGCATGATCGGCAGTCCGGTCAGCAAAGCCCGACGAGCCGCCGTGCTCAGGAACAGGCCAGTGTCCCGGTCTAGCACATCGAACTCCATGAAGTAATGGGGCAGTCGGTCGTAGAACACCGTATGTTTGGCATACATCCATTCGCCATACATGACGAAGCGGTGCCCCAGCACCGGGTGCAGGACATGTGCATGGGCCGCAGCCCAGGTCTTGAGCAAGGCGAAGTGCCTTTCCCGGCCACCACCGGTCAGATAGTGCCCGCGGCTTTGCAGCAGCAGGTTGCCATCCACGTCGAAGGACACAGCGGAATTGGCCCCGTCGAGCTTTTCTTCGACAATCAAGGGCTGGCCTGAAAGCTCTTTAATTGGTTTGTCATCCGCCATATCGCCGACCTGAAGGCGCGAACCTTCAATGTGCCGCGTACGCGGGTATTTCTGGATAGTCATAACAGTCTCACAATGTATCGATTGGTCACACAAAAACGCCCGGCAGGATTTATCAGGGCGTAGGTTTGATCATGTGCGCGGCGATTACATCGGACTTCCGTGGGGTTCGGGGTTGAGACAGATAGACTGGATAGTCTGATAGCTGATTCCAATCAAGCCTGGCCTAGGTGAGGCCCTGTTCCAGTCCGCAACCGAACCGCTTTGTAAGTAGCCGTTGGCGCTGATCGCAGCCAACTTATATTCGTTCATCTCGACTACTTTAACCGACACGGTTAGCTTACGATTGCAATTACGCCAGTCCGCGTGTCCTCGGAGTGCAAAGCATTGGAAAGCTTCTTAAAGAGTTATACCGTCGCATGGGAAGTTGTAAGAGCAGCAGTTTTACGTCCCCAGCAATTCTACCGGGTAGTCGTCGCTGAGATCAATCTTGTCTCCTTGGTGTTGTTCTACTTTCAGTTTCAAGCCGCCGTTATCTGGATTTCGACAAGGCTCTTTGCAGCAGATGAAAGCACAAGCGCGGAGAGTTTCTTCGAGCAGAGTTTAATTGTCACCGTTCACGGAGTGATACTGTCCACGCTGGTGATATCGATGATTATCTATGCCTTGCTGAGAATTATGAGCGTTCCTGTTTCCTTCGGCCAGATAGCCAAATACATCGCTGTGACATTCTTGGTCGGTCAAATGATAGTCGCAGGATTGCAACTATTCCTTGAGTACTACGTGTACGCCCAATCCGGTGGATACGCATGGATGGAGGATTGGCGAGAACCGGAACCGTTCTACTCAACATTGAGCAATTTCATTGTTAACTCAGTCCTTGCACCAGGTGTTTTCATTGCTTCTGGAGTTTTGTTGGCTATCTCATCTAACCAAGTCCTAAAGGTCGGTTCCGCATTTGCACTTGGAGTTCTCTTCCACATCTTAATTCTGACGCCATTCGCATCGCACTTCTGGCTGCAATTCCTCCAAGTGTAACTGTAGACGAAGCATGTGGTGCAATCGACGTGGCCAACGCCGACCTTGGCGCATCCGAAAAAGGCGTACCTGGTCTGCGTCGTGCTTATGCAGCACCGCTCTACATGACGGCAGGTGGAAGGATAATACCAACAGATGTCGGTCGATCCGTGCCATGCTGATAAGCGCAGAATCCAGGAAGGTCGGTATGACAGGATGCGTTGAACCATGGGCAAGGTCTGCTATCAGACATGATGCGATCTTACCCTGACCCGAAGCACTTTGGGGTACCACAGAGGCTTGCAGCGACGGGTCGTCAAAGCTTAGTACCGTTCTGTCGTGACACATTCCCGTTGAATGAAGTGGTCAGTTGCTCTCGACGAGATCAATGAGTCGCAGGTATCGATGGTCCGACCTAAGCTCCGGTGCAGTGTCATCAATTACTGCCAGTATCTTCGGTAGCTCATAAGGCGGCCTGCTGAGCTTTCGTGGTGTCACCGTGTGGACTAGATCAAGGGTCGTATCTGGGAATTGTGCTGTCAGTGGGGTCTCGCCATCCAACTCCCTGGTAAACCGATAGAATGGATGTCGATCCGTTTCCACGGGAACCAGGAACTGCTTGATCGCTGCATACACGGCGGGAAAGTCCTGGGCCGTGTCATCCATGAGACTTACCCACGATGAGGTCGAGGAAGCCGTTCGATATGTGCGCTCTCTGGGCCAAACATCTTGGATGAATGGGATAACCAGTTCGTTCCATCCATCCTCGTTGCGTTGCCCAACCTGGCCAAGCCAAAAGATCACGTCGTTACGGGTGTCTTCAGACATATTCCGCAACACGTTACGCATCTCATTCCTGGTCAGCCCATGAGGCTCATCCCGATTGAAGATGCACATGAAACCAAGCCATTGCGCCGCCACCTTCGAGAGGTCACGATCCCATTGCTGCTGGTAGACCCATGGCACCAACTCCAAGAGTAGTGGCTTAGTCAGACTAGCCAGTTGTGGTCGTGGCACCCTCTGGCCATGTAGAAATCCATTCCATGCGGGCTCTGCCGCCGGGTGTTCGAATGCCAGCATCGGCACTAACCGTTCCTCGGTCCAGTCAGGATCAACAAACATCAACCAATTCAGTTTGCTTGCGGTGATAGAGACGGCATGGTCCGACCCTTCGCCTGGCGCAGCAAAGAGGCGTTCCAGTCGCGACTTAATATAATCGGGAACCAGTGAACCAGCTTCTTGCTGTTCTCCGGGAACAGCGCGGAACAGAGCACCTGTACACATACCCAACGGGCCGTTGATCGCATGGCCGTATGTGCGGCGTGACCGATCAATGACCTGACCGCCCCGACGAACTTCACCAAGACCGCTTTCTGCTGCGTTAGGTCCTCCGTCTATGATCCCATCGACGATATGATCGAAGACCAACCACCCAAGATCAGTGTCGAACTCTAGAATGCTCTCAAGGTTTTGCTCAATCCACCGCCCAAGTGTGTGTCCAAGCTCTTTAACCACCGTATTCGGCAATCGGGAAAGTCGGTGCAAGAAGACCTGCCGCAGTCGTGGTGAGATATCGGCTGGCATTTCGTTGACCAGTGCACTCCAGAACCCCTGAGGATAGTCCCCATCCTTCGAAGCAACAGTAAGTGCCGACAGTGCTTTTGCAGGTTTCGCTTTCACTAATCCGGTGAAGGGCCGCCTTTCGGTGAAGTTGTCGAAGTCTCGCTCCAGGTCTTGCTTGGCCCTGGTAACAACCTGACTCACAGGGAGATCGATTACGACATCTGGTGTTTCATCAGTACCGACCCATCCGACACGGCTGCCTCGCTGGGTAACCGTTGAAGTGGCCCATCCGTCGCCCCATCTGTCGATGCCAGAGATAATCTCCGCCAACCGTGCTCCTTGAGCTTCGGGCAAGACACATCCCTGTAGTTCGAGATAACGAGCATACCTTGCTGCAAACTCGTCGCGGATGCCGGGATACTCCTCGTCGGACCAGTATGACGCCTTGTCAGGCCCGCGCAGGAGGCGTTCAGCCAGTTCGATCCGGTCATCATCGGTAAATGTTGGCCATCTATCGACGATCAGGAACATCAATTCGCGGGAGACATCCGTATCCCAAAAAATATCCTGGTCCAAAGCCAGCAGTCTAGAAGCGACCTGATCAGCGGTGAATAATTTTGTCTTGGAGAATGCATATAGCCTCAGCTTGCGGAAGAAGTATCTGTCGATCTCCGGCCAGGTAAGAACATGCCCAAGGGCGGTATCTTGGTCATGCTCGGCCAGCCTATCGAAGAGTTCGATAAACAGCCCCATCACCTCGCCAGCATCAGAAGCCCGCTCTTCGCCATCCACTTCACGTCCAGGGTAGCAGGTCGGTGTGACGAAGTAGGTTGTGCCGATGTCGGCCAACATACCGGACGCCGCGACCATCCCTTGTTCCAACAAGCCACACACTGACCCAAGCATGTCATCTGGGACGGGTAAGTCCTCGTTGTGCCGCTCAAGAAACTTCACCTCAAATTGTCCGAGGTCACCGAGGCGTAGGTCGCCCCATTCTCCACTAGGCGGCTGAACACCACCAAGGCGGTAGGGTGGCTTGATCTCGATCCGTGGCGCACAAATCCGACCGAAGTCCCGCAGAACGCTTGAGTTCCATCCTTCAGTGTCTATGCGCTTCTTTACATCAAACCAATCGCCGTCCCACTGACGATTCCTAGGGTCTTTGTGGTGTTCAATGATCAGGTTCCAGGTATGCCGGGCTTGCTCATGCAAGTCTGGCAACTGCGCGATCCGCCACGCTAGGTGCTGTAGAAGGCGAGGGTGAAGACCGTTCTGCCTGATCGCCCACCACGCCAGAACGGGGCTGTTAACGTTCTTCCCGATCCAGGTGAGGAGATGCCACAGCCGAGGTGGGACAGCTTCGTATCCTTCGGCTTGTCGTCCTCCGAGACGGTGCGGCTCATTTGGGTTCTCATCCCCGTGACGCCAAACCAGCAGGCTGTCGTTTGTGACGCCACGTCGATAATCCTCATCTGTGATGCGAGGCAGGTCGTCGTCTAGGCCATAGGCATCCCGTGGATCAAAGGTCTCCGCATCATCGCCGTAGCCAGTAGCTTCCTGGGCAGATCGGACATTGGCATCCAAGACACAGACCCATTCAGGATGTGCGGACGGCTCGGCCTCTGTGAAGAGCTTCGCACCTGGCACGGACTTTAGCACATGTGCCATCTGTCCCCGCTGGTAGGCGAGAAGTGTCTTTGGGTCCCTTTGTGCACCATCGATCACAGATGCCCGCCATGCCCTCGGATCATCAGCACGAACAGCCCAGGCTTCCATGGTCTGCCATAGATGGTCGTGATCGGTGTAAGCGATAGCTGTGACCCCTCGATCCCGCCACTTCGCCTCAATGCCTTCTGGTGTCCCCCTGTCAAACGCGAAGAGGCGGGACCGATCATACTGACCATCGTGGTTGAGACCCTGAAGTAGGTATTTGTTCGGCGGGTCTTCCGCCTGGTAGCCCACCAAGACCACAGTGTATCGTTCTAGTAGGTTCCTGATGAAGTTTGTTGCCCAGGCTTCAGAAAGATAGGCCCGCCCAAAATCTGCGCTGCTCAAGACATACGGGTGCCGTTCTGCTTCGACCTCTGCAAGCCGTCCATGAAGGTAGGTAATACCCTCGATGGACGAGCCAAATGCAAGATCGGGAAATGCGGGTGGAACATAAACCGTCGTGGGTCCTCCTGCCTCGAACAACAAATCAAAGTTGGTGGTGACGATCTGTGGCACACCATTCGGGCTAGATGACACTCGCTTGATAAGGTCATGATGACCACCTGCTGACCCGTCAACTGACGGTGCTTGCAGTCGTTCTGTCACGAGGGCGTTCACGGCGTCTTTGCCGTATTCTTGGTGAAGAAGGTTGAAGACCTGATCGAGTGGCATGTTCGAACCGGAGGGATTGTCTAGCCATGGTTGAAAGGCCGTCATGATCTCTGAGTCCACCGGCGGATCGAAGAACTCAATCACATGCTGCGTCAGACCGATGAAGCTCGGCATCCCTGACGGTAGGGATACCCCTGCGCCACATAGGAACACGACACGACCTTGATCGCATCGGTCAAGTAGGCTGTCTGGTATGATGGGGCCATCTTCATGAAATCTCATATCCTTACGATATGACCTGACCGGCGGAACGTCGATCCGTGGTGGTTATCGAAAACGAACGTTTGTGCAATTCTCGATACAGGTACTGGGAGAACCAAGCCACCACCATAAATTACACATCGCAGGATTCTTATAAACCCCTATCGAAACGAATCACTTACACCGCTACAGTGCAGATGAGTTTTGAGAAGGAGAACGAATGAACATAGGCTACGCACGTATCAGCACAGACACCCAAGTCATCGACGCCCAGATCGCGGCACTAGAGGCAGCAGGATGCCAAAAGGTATTCACTGAGGTTGCATCTGGCGCAAAGAAGGATAGACCGGTGCTGGCCGAGGTCCTTGCCTATCTTCGTCCACATGCTGAAGACAAACTAGTGGTTTACAAGCTAGACCGCATGGCCCGCAGCCTCCCACATCTGATCGAGATCATGGATCACTTGAACAGGCACGGTATCGAGTTCCAGAGCATCTCTGAAGCCATCGACACAAACACTCCAGGGGGCAGACTGTTGTTTCATGTGATGGGTGCAATTTCCGCCTTTGAACGTGACCTAATCATCGAACGGACCCAAGCGGGGTTGAGGGCTGCCAGGGAAAAAGGACGGGTTGGTGGTCGTCCTAAGAAGATGACGGATGACAAGGTGAACGCAGTCCGCGAATTGTTGTCCAACGGGACGCCCGTGAGGGACGCGGCTGCTGCGGTAGGCGTCTCGGTGCCGACACTATATCGATGGCTGCCTGGTGCTTCACGATCTTCTGAATCTTGATTTCTGCTGCACTTGGTTTCAGTCTTGGGCGTAAGATATTTGAACTTCACAGTCCTCAAGCCCTAAGGCCGCTGTGTGCAATCAAGAAGGCATCGTATCAGTCAGGTCTAGACCTCCGGCAATGCCCGTATCGGCACCTCTATGTCGTCTCAGTGGAACAATCCCTTAAAGTCCTGTTTACGTACAGTCGCGTGTTTGTGACAGTGTTGGCAATTCTCTAGTGGGACTACAGATGCGAAGTTTTTAATCGGAGATGGTAAATGAGCTACGGCCTTTTCGATGAGCCAGACATTCCCGATGACCTTTTTGAATGCGCATTGTTTCTGAGAAACAACATCATTGGCCTGACGACCCAAGGGGGTTCGGAGTCTGGGTATAAACGTGCCAGAAGGATGTTAATGGACGACCCGGAAAGTAAACGGCTTCTGCCAAACTTTGTGCGTTTCTCAAATGATGCTGCTTCGGTGCAGTCAGCGTTATCGAGTGTCGCAAGTGGCTCAGGTTCTTGGGCCATACGCCGGGGCCACGTAACCGAATCCTTCATACCTTTGTTGACCTATCTGGAGTCAGGTGGAAGTGCGGCAGACGCAACGATCACAGAGGGCCTCGACGTGTATGATGCTCCTGCAGTCCAAGCTTTTTGGGCAAAGGCTCTGGACCGGCGAACCTTGGACCCGGACGGCGCTGTTACCGCTGCAAGTACACTGCTTGAAGAGGTATGCAAACACATCATCGAAGACAGCGGAGGAGAATGGGAGGCAAAGTGGAATGTCCCGAAACTTTATGCCGAAGCTTCAAAGGTCTTGAAGCTCGCTCCAGCGCAGCACCAAGAAGAACTGTTCAAAACTATCTTAGGGAACTGTCAGAGTGTTGTTCAGAGTATTGGTTCGCTACGTAACAAAGGTGGCGATGCCCATGCCGGGGGGCGCTTGCGAGTCCCATTCAAGCCACGTCATGCCGCTTTGACGGTAAATCTAGCTGGTTCCATGGCATTGTTTTTGATCGAAACCTGGCAAGCAAGAGTTGACGAGCGGCAGGGTCGCGATTGCTAGACTCGATTTCCTACTATACGAAGTGATGCGTCTGGTAGAGACCGTTGCAACGACAGTGCGTCAGGTTCCGGTGCATTCAGCCATGTCAAGATTTCCTCGTTGGTTCTAAGGATTACGGGCATGGCTTTCGGGTGGATTGCTGCGACCTCCGCATTGGGTTCGGTTGTTAGGAACCCGAATAGGTTGGCCGTGACCTCACCCTCTTTGAGCTTCCTGACTGAAGTCCACTGGGTCCATAGTCCTGCAAAAAATGCAATCTCTTGGTCTGGCAGCTCAAACCAAACGTTCTGAAACGATCCGCCTGTGGGCTTATGCGGCTCAGCAAACGAAGTGAACGGCACCACGCACCGATGTCTGACCCCCAGCCATCTTCGCCAATGAGGTGAACGAGTGTTGCGGACATTAGTAACACCACGGTCAGTTTTCTTGCCCTTCAGTGCAAAGGCGGGGCTAGGGAGACCCCATCTGAACATAGACATCGTGAGGGCGCTATCCGCCCTGTAGATGACAGGTGCCGGGTAGTCGGGGTAAATGCCCTCAAGGGGTGGAAGGTTGCCAGTATCGTCCTTGAGGTCATCGAACAGTTCACGGATGGCCGATTGGGCCGAAGTCATTCGGTACAGATTACACACTGATAACAAGTCCTCACTGGTCCACTCGTCCTTATACACCGCGTTGTAAGGCAATCGATCCGTCGCGTCTGCAAGTTCCAGTGTGGGGAACTCTGCCAAGAACGTCTTGGCTGCATCGAGGTCACGGAAATAGACTGCTGACGCCTGTCCACCGAGTGTCGTTGAACTGTGCCAAGCAAACTGGCCGGGGCCGATATGACTGTTCAGGTACTGGTTGTAGCGGTCGAGAGCTATGCCATGTCCGTTGTCTGGCACCTTCAGCTTGACCCGGATCGGGTAGGCCGTGTCATCCAGCTTGTTACGATTGCTTGACCGTTTAACCATGTACACCCCACGGGAACAAATAGAGAACATAATGCGAGAGACGATTGATGGTCAAGCTTCACTAGTTCGTGATCAGCGATGTGAACGCATGGTAAGGAAAAACCTTGAGCAATCTCTAGCAGGACAGTCTGTAGCTAAGGTGTTCACCTAGCCAGACGCGAAGGCTCTGTTATGTTGTCTCTATGGTGGGAGCTTTCGGTGGGTGTTTGAACGCCTGTGTGATGCTTGCTGTCGTCGTCTTTGTCGTTGCTCCACCTTCAACCTTCTGCTCTCGGCATTCATCTGGTCAGATCGTCGTCTGTTCTGCTCAGACCGGGCACCATACCCAACGATTGGGATGGAAAAGCCCTCTGTGTGGTCCGTGAACACCAGTTTCTGCCCTGATGGGATCAGCGGCCCCACCTCACGCGACGTATTCAACGTTTCCATCTCCCGTTGTGCGAATAGCAGCCGGGCCCGATCATGTACTGGCATCGTCGGATACTTCGGTGTTTCCTGAAGAAGACGACGGCGAGGAGCGTCGTTGCAGTGGGTGTGTAAATCCTGAGGACGAACACCAGGCGCATCCGCAAGTTCGATACCCTGAGCAGTAAACATCATACGCTCGTCTTTGTTGTACCAGGCTCTGGCAAAGACATTCACGTGGTTGATCTTGAAGAAGTCCAGACCCAGGTCGTCCAGAAACAAGCCAAAGTCGCACAGAGCATCCTCACGCTTACGGCCTTTCAGACCATCGGTCGTTGTTCCCAGTGCGGTGACACGAATGCACCGACGGCAGTCACCCTCGGCGATCTCGGCATCACCGTTGGCACCATTGACCAGTTCTTCGAGTTTCCAGATGTAATCCAGAATGTCTTCCCAGTTCTGTTGCAAGGTTTTGTTCCGGTCCATGTGTTTGCGGTGAACACGGCGGTACCCTGGAAACTCAGCGTCTAGCAGTGACTGATACAGATCATCGCTTTGGACCCGGACCAGACGATGGGAACAGACAACGAAGGCCCCGTTTTCCGGGAAGTCCCATCCCTGATCTATGCAAAGCCGTTTCAGGGCGGCCTTGTCGAAGAACTCGTCACTGGACCGCAGATCGGGCTCAAAGGCACCAACCTCGACATAGCCAGCATCAGCGGCCTTCATGGCGTTCTGGATCGTCTTGAAGCTCTCACGGGCGACGCCAACCACTCCGCGCTGGTCGTCCGTAAAGGGGGCGATGCCATGGATAATGGTCTCCATCGTCCACTCCCCCATACAATCCTCGAAGAACAGGCTGTCGAGATCGAGGTGCATGGATCGTGCTGTCAGGTGGCGTGCAATGGCACAGAGGGGCGATGTCGGCTTTGTGCTGCCATCCAGCATGTTGATCTTCTCATAGAGGGCTTTGCACTTGGGATCGTCTATACGCTTCTTGAGAGCCTTCAGGATGCGCTTTGTGGCTTGGAGTTCCCGGATCAGATACGGCATCCGTAGGAGGCCCTCTGGGTTGCTCATGACGTAGGCAATGTATCTTGCCGAGAAGATCGTCTTGCTCAACGTGCGTTGCAGACGACCCTTCTTGGATGTTTTCCGGGCAACTTCGATTTCATCGCGATTGACCCGCCGTGTTTGGTTTCTTTGCTTCATATGCCTTGGCATCAGCCTGGGCACCCTTTGACGGACGCTGGGCTGGACGCTTCCGAGTTGATGTGCGTCAGCCACGGGGCATCAATCCACACGAAGTGGGTCTGGTCCGACATGACGTACCAGGCTGACGAGGTATTTAGGGTTGGGTTGCGCTGACCGGCGACGTTGGCCGCTACGTATGCTGTGACGGTCTTGTTTCCCTAAATATTGGTGTCACCAATCGGGAGAAAAACGATGTCAGGAAACCGTCACACCATCAGAAACCTAGACCCAGAGCTTCTGGTCGAAGCCAAGGTACATGTCCTGCAAACCGGACGCCGGTCATTGGGCGAACTGGTCAGCGACGCAATTGAACTGCTGATCGAGCATGAGACCCGTGAAGATGAACTGGACCACGTTTGTGGCCAGTCGTCCGCTGCCTGATGATGTGGCATTTGGATGTGGTGTTTGGAGGCGAAGTGCCCCCGTTTGCGCGTTTGAACATCGCATAACTCCTCTAGGATGTTACCAGGAATCGGACCTGATGGATGGCTGCGGTGAGTTTGCACCGCGCATCCCAAAGCTAGGCGAATGGCTAACGTGATTCAATGAAAATGCAGAGTGGTTGGAAAATCGTGATCTCACGTATGTTCTTGAAGAATAAACGAATTACTCCGCCCGGACGAACGCTTTGTTCTTCACGAATGCATTGGTTCGCGGTCAGTCAGATCAACAAAGCAAGGCCAACGGGGAACGGCCCCTTCAGTCACACATGACGAGCACCTGCTTCATTCTTGAAGAATGAAAAGCGCCGAAATGAAACATTTCGAAACATCATCCATCCTGTTGGCGTAGCGGCATGACCAGACCTGCCGCTTGGCGGACGGACCGTCGGACGAGAACTCACTGACCGGCTTGTCCAACCCTCTGAATACTGAGGTTGCGGTAATCAATAACAGAGGTACGGTTCCCGTCTTCTCTGCCAGATCGATAGACCCCGAAACGCAGGTACGGGCGGTGTTGGGATGGGAATGTGACCGGCTGGTTCGTGGCGAATGGCTGTTCGTTCACATAGATCGACATCTGACCCTGGTTCCTCGTGTCGATCAGGAACCGAAACTGATGCCAACGTCCAAACATGCCGGACGCAGGATAGAACTCCTTCACACGAACATAGTCAGGCCGATCATTGTGCCCACAGGTGCGGGTGCAGCCCTGCATAAAGTTTGCCAGCAGATGGGTTCGCCCAAACTGGCGGAAGAAGAACATCAAGGGCGGTTTCTGACCGGTGTGTATTTGGAAAAAGGTTTCATTGTCCCCATAAAAGCCTTCAACAAACCGCACCTGAAAGCTCACCTCGTAGACTGAGTCGCGGCGGAGGGCGTCCTCAGTCCGTATTTCTGCGCGTTCGCTGTACGGCTTACCGAATATGCGACTATGGGTTGGATCGTTGTCTGTCGGTGCCCCGCCGATGTCACCATCAGCAATTGTGAAACGGACGAAGAGGATGCCGCCCTGTTGCATTGCTTGCATTGAAGTCGGACGAGCAAGCCGTTGAGTTGCCTCGATAGCCTCCCCCAGAATACCAGATACCTGGCGTTCCACTGATGCTGGTACTCTGTAGTTCTCCGCACTCGATGGGCTACCGTTCAGAAAAAGCGCTGCGTACAACGCGGCAACGATGAATTTTGGAACGGAATGCATGATGTGGATCATTTGCTGTTTCGGAATGCGTAGGCCCGGCCTGCGGCAAAACTTGCCCATAAGATCGCGATTTGCACCCCATGATGCAGCAGGACGTAGGCGTCAGGATTTACTCCGAGTATCCCGGCTTCATAGCCGTAGAGCACTGTGTCCAAGTGCGCCGAGGTCCAGAACAGGATGAACTGTAGGAAGATCACGACACCCCAGCCGATCACCACTTCGGATGTGCTGTAGGCCAACAACCCAATGCCCAGCCCGCCCACAACCGTGACGATGAGCAGGAGGATGAGTTGCAGGCCGGTGAAGGATATCAACAGGGTTTCAATCATCGCCGTGATCCTTGGCATTCACAGTCTGGGTACATGGCTCGACACAATAGAGGCCAACCAGATCATTAGGCGTCACCAGCCCGTCCGAGGCGGCGTAGATACGCTTCATTAGTTCCTTGCGCGGCACAACCACACCATCAGAGACGCGGCTGATGGTGGCTGTCGTCGTCCCTACTGTGGTGGCAAAAGATGCCATCGTTATCCCTCTCGAAGTCAGAAAATCTTGCAGCCTCATGTCTTTACGTTCTTACGTATTTCGTAAATGATTCGCTAGATGCTTTCCAGCTGTTGGCGGGCTTCACCTGCCTTACAAAAAATGTAACACTGCAAAAGGCTTCACAGATGAGACGACGACCGTGGCACTCCACAACATGCTCAAACAGGCCAGAGAACAGGCCGGACTCACGCTTGAGAAAGCGGCTGAGTGCATCGGTATCAGCGGTGCCAGCTTCTCACGCATGGAAAACGGGCTTTCGAAAGTCACGATGGATCGACTGGAAATGCTGGCCACTCTTTACGACGTGTCCGCCTCGGCGCTGGTTGCAGGCAGCATCGTGACTAGGCCATCCACCATTGATCTGGATCGCCTCAAGCTGGTCGTGGAAGCCGTTCAAGAGGTGGTGAACGATTTAGGTGCCAACCCGTCCCCAGAGAAGATGGCGCTGGCAGTAAGTGAACTGTATCGGTTGGAGATCAACTACATCGTCAATGACGCAACTGCCGAGTTCAGTCCTCAGAGACATCTTGGGATTATAGAAGCAATGTTCAAATGAGATCGAACCGGAAAATGTTGCTGTTTTGTTCTCGCCGGGCTAGTTCTGGCATCATGTAGGACTGGGTGAGGACATGAGTGAAACAGCAATCGAATGGACTGATGCGACATGGAACCCGGTAGCTGGATGCAGCATCATGTCAGCCGGATGTACCAACTGCTATGCCATGCAGATGGCATATCGTCTCGAAAGGATGGGCGTTAGCAAATACGATGATCTGACGCGGAAATCTGGCGGTCGGTCCGTCTGGAAGGGCATTGTTCGGGAAGACTATGAAGCCCTGTCTATACCCAAGAGTTGGAAGAAGCCTCGGAAGATTTTTGTGAACTCCATGAGTGACCTCTTTCACCCAGAAGTATCGATGGATTTTATAGGCAGCGTCTGGTCGGTGATGGCTGAGACGCCGCACCATCATTACCAGATTCTGACTAAGAGGCCGGACCGCATGGCTGAGTTCGCTAAGGCTTGGCAAGGTGGCATTCTGGATAACGTTTGGCTTGGCACCAGCGTAGAAGATGTCAACGTGATTGGTCGCATTGACGAACTCAGGAGCATCCCGGCCAAGATCAGGTTCATCTCATTCGAACCACTCATCGGCCCGGTTGGTCCAGTTGACCTCTCTGGCATCGACTGGGCCATCGTGGGCGGCGAAAGCGGGCCTCGTGCACGTCCAATCAAAGAGGAGTGGATAGACGAAGTGCACAGTGCCTGCGAGACCTACGGAACGGCGTTCTTCTTCAAGCAGTGGGGAGCCTGGGGAAAAGACAACAAGCGGCGTTCCAAGAAGCAGAATGGCCGAACCTATCGCGGTCGGACCTGGGATCAGATGCCGACCGGGGTCGAAGCTCATTGAGGTGAGGTAGTTGGTAAGCAAACCGTACAACTGGAAAGATGGCGCTGTTCTTGAAGAACACTCCCGACGCAAGCACAAGATTCTTCGAGAATACTTCCGGCGGTACATACTCGAACGCTGCAAGAACCCGTTGTCACGGCATTTCCGGCTGGCAATCGTGGATGGCTTTGCCGGGGCAGGACTGTATCGTGACGGTGAGCAAGGATCACCCCTGATATTCCTTTCAACGATGCTGGACACGGTGGCAGAGATCAATGTGTCCCGTGCAGCAGAGGGAATGCCGACAGTCGAACTCCACTGTTTGTTCCTCATGAATGATGCAAGCCCAGACGCCATAAACCTGCTTCGGTCAAACATCGCACCACTGGTCCACTGTGCCCAACAATCGGGTTCCGGCGTTGAGCTTGAGACCCGATATGAGTGCGGAAAGTTTGAAGAGATGCTTCCAGCGTTTCAGACAGCGATCAAGTCAGCGAAATGTGGCAACATCATCTACAATCTCGACCAGTGCGGTACCTCACAGGTCACGCTGGAAACGATCAATCATCTGATGTCATCGGAGAAGTCAGTCGAACTCTTCTACACATACTCTATCCAATCGCTGTTGACCTACCTCAACCAGGCCGATCCGGAGAGCGTTAGGCGAAACCTGAGACATCTTGGTGAGGGTATTGACTGGCGTGAGATACCTGATGGGCTGGTGACCAAGACCGATTGGCTAGGGTCTATCGAACGGCTGGTGTACGAAGTATTCCGGCGATGTGCACCTTTTGTCAGCCCGTTCTCTATCCACAACCCAGATGGGTGGCGTTACTGGTTCATACACTTCGCGACCGCCGACAGGGCCCGTCAGGTCTACAATGACGTGTTGCACGACAACAGCAGCGAACAGGCGCACTTCGGTCGGGCTGGCCTAAGGATGTTGGCGTTCAATCCTGAGCATGAGAAGGGTTCACTCTACCTGTTTGATACGACCGCCAGGTCGGCGGCACGACAAGAGCTTCCAGATGACATCGCCCGCCTCATATCTGAGGGTGGCGACGTGATGCAGGTTAGTGAGTTCTATAGGTCAATCTATAACCAGACGCCTGCACACAGTGACGACATCCACAGTGCGATCATGGACAACTCTGACCTCGAAGTGATCACAGAGGGCGGTGGAGAACGCCGCAAGGCCCATACCATCGGGCGTGATGACGTGATCAGGCTGAAGAAGCAGATGAGTTTCAAACTCTTTTGATGTTCGATACGCCCATTGAGCAGACCTAAAGGCCGTCCCGCCTATGTTGCTGACTCACCTGCGTGGATCGGTTGCTTCAACCCACTTCTTCTTCACGGCGAACTCTGGACCGTCGTCGTAGTGACGTATGGCCCCGGCCTCCTTGTGGCCAAGTATCGCCCTTTGAACCTGGATATCTGCACCGGCACGACGCATGGCGTTCACAAAGGTCGATCTCAACGAATAGAGCGCCTTCTGTGAGTCCTTGATGGGCGGGTTCATTTTTGCACGTATCAGACGACCGAAATTATGACGTACAGAACCCACTGGATCGGTCTTGATTGTTTGGAACGTTGTAAGACCTCCGGCGGCGACCCAAGCAGGGAACTCGGCTAACACGGGGTGAAGGGGTACGACGCGCGTCGAACTTTCTGTCTTGCTACCCCTTATTCTGATCAACCGGTCGTCGATATCGTCTGGTGTAAGACGGATAACTTCAATCGGGCGCATCCCTGTAAATGCCAAGACACGGACTACCATCAGTATGGCCTCGCTCCTTTCCTTTGTAAGGCCACGAGCTTGATCACCCCATTCGGTCTCCGCTGTTGTCAAAATTCGGCTGACCTCGCTAGGATCAAACGACTTCCACTTCCGTTCTTCTATGGGTCGTTTGTCTGGCGGCAGCTTGACCGCCATCATAGGATTGCTGCCAATGATGTCTTCGTCGAAGGCAAAGCTGAAGATGCCCTTGATCGGTGTGAAGATGGCCTGGAGCGATGCCGGTTTGACCCGACCAATGAGATCGTCGCGAAGCCGCCGCAAGTCGTCGGTGCGTACGTGACTGATCGGAACATCGCCCGTGATCTCAATCAAACGGGCCAGATCGCGTCTGTACTTGGACCTCGTACCTGGCCTGATCGAGTTGAAGTCGCAGTACTTCTGCATCACGGCACTAAGGGTTGAGGGGTCCGGCATCAGCCCAGAAATCTTTCGTTCTAGCTTCCGCTTTATGAACTCGAACTCATCTTTGTCATCCGGGTCATCGGGCGGTTTCCTGTCCGGCCCGAACCCGATCTCGTAAGCTGTCTGTAGCCAATCAAGATAGTTCTCAGGTTGAAGCCCCGGACCCTTGTCCACGATTGTAATACGCGCTGCTTTGATTACTGAGGCGTCATACTGGGCAAGATGACGGACAATCTCTTCGTAGTCGGGGAACTCTTGTACACGAGTGGGGGGATCGCCTCGCTGCGCCTCAGCAACCCAGAAGTCGATGTCAGCGATTGCGTTACTCAAGTCCGGTTTGCCTGCAAAGCTGGCGTCGGCATCATTGAGCATCTTCGCAGCAGCCTGCCACGGACGAGGTAAGGCTTCGCGTCTATACCTCTTCTTTTCACCTTCCCGCTGCTCCGTCATCTCATACCAAGTATCAATCCCCAAGTCCTCGCTACTCTTCTTTGACTGTGCTACGGCACGACGGACGGTTTCTACCTTCGCCTTGCGCAGCGTCTCCGGGTTTTTCAGGTCAGCGATGAGTTGGTCGTGTTCCTCCGCCCACGTCACGACCATCTGTACAGCTTTGGGGTAATCTACGTTCCCACATGCTATTAGCCATTTCTTGAGGCCCAGATGTCTCTGGAAACGGTCCGGAACACGACGTTGGTAGAAGTATCGACCACGGTCGATCTTGAGATATTTGACCTTCTTCTGCCCCGTCATTGTATCGAATTGCTGCTCAGATGTATCGAATTTGACCCGTTATGGGGTCAAGATAGCCCATAAGAGCCAATAAATACAGCACCTTGAGGAGGATGGTGGGCGACCCTGGAATCGAACCAGGCGTGCGTCTCCGCGAGGGAGTTACAGTCCCCTGCCACACCTTGCGGCCTGTCGCCCACGCCGCTCTTGCATTGCATGAACGGTGAAGGCGTGATTACAAGCGGTGCCAAGAGGCGTCAAGGCGAAATCAGAACCTTTTTGCCAGCTAAATCAGGTGGACCGAGCAGATGAAAAAGCCCAAGTGGGTTGTGCAAAAAGAGCAGGACAAGAAGGCGCAGGGGCGCGAGACCGTCTGGCTGTTTGGATTGCACGCGGTGCGCGATGCGCTGATGAACCCGGACCGCCAGAAAATCCGGTTGGTTGTGACGCTGAATGCCCACAACAAACTCAGCGATGCCATTGATGGGGTGGGGATCACGCCGGAGATCGTGGATCCGCGCAGGTTTTCGGTGCCGCTCGATCCGGGGTCGGTACATCAGGGCGCAGCGATGGAGGTCAAACCTCTTGAGTGGGGGCGGCTTGAAGATGTGTGCATCGGGCCAAAGTCGCCCCGTGTGATCCTGCTCGATCGGGTGACCGACCCGCATAATGTCGGCGCCATTTTGCGCTCCGCAGAAGTGCTGGGCGCCTCAGCGGTTGTGGGCACCCGGCACCATTCTGCACCCGAGACCGGCGCTTTGGCAAAGACCGCCAGCGGTGCGCTGGAGCGCCAGCCCTACATCCGGGTGCGCAATCTGGCGGATGCCATTCGCGACTTGCAAAACATGGGATACCTCGTGCTCGGTCTGGATGGCGAGGCGACGCAGACCATCGAAATGGCGGTCGAGGGCAAACGGGATCACCCTGTCGCGCTGGTTCTGGGCGCAGAAGGACCCGGTCTGCGTGAAAAGACCAAGGAGACGGTCGACGCGCTGGTACGGATTGACGCGGCGGGTCAATTTGGGTCTCTCAACGTCTCGAATGCGGCTGCAATCGCCTTATATGCAAGCAAGGCGCCGGTGGACCGCGCACAAGACTGAAGGGAGCGGCATGGCATACGCCACCAAGATTGCAACCTGTTGCTATTGCGGCACCCGCGCGGCGCTGGTGCTGGGGCGCAACCGGCATGAGCTGGCCTGTTCCAGCTGTGGGGCACCGTTGCACGATCTGAAACGCCTGCCGC
The DNA here is from genome assembly GCF_947499265.1 of uncultured Roseobacter sp. Taxonomy (GTDB): domain Bacteria; phylum Pseudomonadota; class Alphaproteobacteria; order Rhodobacterales; family Rhodobacteraceae; genus Roseobacter. The sequence goes on from NZ_CANMNK010000004.1 coordinate 556,510, forward strand.
GGGATCATCCGGGCAAAACGGAATTGGTGCGGCCTTCTGCGGTTCGAAAGTCACCGAGGGGCACCGAGGAAAACTGGCAGCGGAAACGAAAGCCCCACAAGAAAAGCAAAAAGCGGCGGAAGGGGTTCGTTCAACACCTCTTTGAAGAAGCCTTCGATGTGATCGAGGATATTTTCGATTAGGTGAGCCCGAGCCTTTTGCCGCCAGAAATTAACGCTTCGTTCACAGATTTGCGAGACAGTCTGGATATGCGCGATTTCGTGCTTATCTACTTGTCATGTCAACGGGCCCGGAACGCCTGTTGAGCTCATGACTGTCCCTCGTTCCGTACCTTTTGCGCCCATGCTTCGCAGCATCGGGCGCTCTTTTTTTCGGCGGTGTGACCGGCTAGACAGACATCATGGAATACACCGACGCCTTTTTGAAAGAGATCCTCACACGCACGCAGCGCATTGCCGTGGTTGGTGTGTCGCTGAACCCGGTGCGCCCGAGCTACTACGTGGCGCGCTATCTGACCCTCAAAGGCTTTGAGGTGGTGCCGGTCAACCCGGTGCATGCGGGCAAGGAGTTGTTTGGTCGGACTGTTCAAGGCGCGCTGTCTGATATCAAGACCGGCGTGGATATGGTCGATATCTTTCGACGCTCAGAGGCGGTGCCGCCGATTGTGGACGAAGCGCTGGAATGTTTTGGTGATCTGCAAACGATCTGGATGCAGATCGGGGTCAGCCACGCTGAGGCCGCCGAAAAGGCTCAGGCGCAGGGTGTGGATGTCATTCAGAACCGCTGCCCGAAGATCGAATATCAACGGCTCTTTGGCGAGCTGCGCATGGGTGGATTTGCCACCGGTGTGATTTCGTCGAAGCTCTAGGAGCGGCTCGCCTTTTCCGCGATCCCAGACTGGCTCTGACGACGTGCCAATTCCCTCATCACCGCATCCAGGGTGACATCGCGCGCGGCCAGCATCACCAGCAGGTGATAGATCACGTCGGCAGCCTCGGAGGTCAGCGCGGCCTTATCTCCCTTGGTGGCCTCAATGATCGCCTCGATCGCTTCCTCACCGAACTTCTCGGCGCATTTTTCCGGGCCTTTTGCCAAGAGTTGCGCAGTCCAGCTGCTTGCCGGATCAGCGGACTTGCGTGCCTCGATGGTTTCAAACAGCTCCTGCAGCGTCATGTCAGCCTCATTGGGATGCCCGCGGCGGCCATGTGTTCCTTGGCCTGACGGATGGTAAAATCACCAAAGTGAAAGATCGAGGCCGCCAGCACCGCGGAGGCGCCCCCTTCGGTGACGCCCTCGACAAGGTGATCCAGGGTGCCCACACCACCGGATGCGATGACGGGGACCCGAACCGCATCGGAAATTGCCTTCGTCAGCGGCAGGTTGAACCCGGCGCGGGTACCGTCCCGGTCCATCGAGGTCAACAGGATTTCCCCGGCCCCTTTGGCGGCCACGGTCCGGGCGAATTCCACGGCATCGATCCCAGTGGATTTGCGCCCGCCGTGGGTAAAGATTTCCCATTTGCCCGGGCTGACAGTCTTGGCGTCGATGGCGACCACGATGCACTGGCTGCCAAACTGATCAGCCGCGGCGGCCACCACATCCGGATTGGCCACGGCGGCGGAGTTGAACGAAACTTTGTCTGCTCCGGCCAGAAGCAATGCGCGCACATCGCCGGGCGTGCGAACACCGCCGCCCACGGTCAGCGGGATATAGCAATGCTCTGCCGTGCGCGTGACCACATCGAACATGGTTGCGCGGTTTTCGTGAGTGGCGGTGATGTCGAGGAAACACAGCTCATCCGCGCCCGCCGCATCGTAGGCCACGGCGGCATCCACCGGGTCGCCCGCATCGCGCAGGTCGACGAAATTGACACCCTTCACGACACGCCCGTCGGCAACGTCGAGGCAGGGGATGATACGGGTTTTCAACATGTTACGCTCATTCCGGGACGGGGGCCTTGTGCCCCGGCTGCGTGGCATTTGCAACACGGGCAAGTGCGTTGCGCACGATCAGAATATGGAACGGAAGAATGGCTCGCAGATAGACGCGCCCGCCGATGTTATGCGGATGCACCCAGGTGGCGAGGTAGACGGTGTTGTCTGCGCTGAAAACGCTGACGCGGAAATCCAGATGCCGGTCGTCAAACCCGACAATGACCTCCGTCGGCGTCGACATCTCGACCGGGAACAGGCCCAGTTTACGGTCCGTTGCTGGCCCGTCCTTCATCAGGCCAAAGGGCGCGGTCAGCAGGTTTCGCAGGGCGACAAGGCCTTTGGCCCATCCGGGAAAATCAACGATGATTTCCGCCGCCGCCGGGGCGGCCAGATCGCTTGCAACCTTGTAGCAATCGAGAAAGTCACCGATGCCGACACGTTTGTGCAACGGGCTCTCGGGGGGCAGGTGGGCTTTGGTCACAAGCGGCATCATCGGGTTTACGCTGCCAGGGCTGCAAGCGCCTCTTTGAGATCGATCGCCCCATCATAAAGGGCGCGCCCGGAAATTGCGCCGTTTAAATTTGCGCCACAATCGCGCAGGGCTATGAGGTCGGCCAGCGAGGAAACCCCACCGGATGCAATCACCGGGATCGATACGGCGCGCGCCAGATCGGCTGTGGCCGCGATGTTGGGGCCACCCATTGCACCGTCGCGCAGGATGTCGGTGTAGATGATCGCGGCGACGCCCGCATCTTCAAAGGACTTTGCAAGCTCGGTGACGCGCACATCGGTTTCCTCGGCCCAGCCCTTGGTCGCAACAAAACCGTTGCGTGCGTCGATGCCGACAGCCACATGGTCGGGGAATACCCTGGCGGCTTCGCGCACAAGGTCCGGGTTTTCAACGGCCACGGTGCCCAGAATGACGCGCGTCACCCCCTTTTCCAGCCATCTCTCGATGGTCGCCATATCCCGAATGCCACCACCCAACTGGATCGGCAAATGGCAGGATTGCAGAATCGCCTCAACCGGTGCCGCGTTCACCGGCTCACCCGCAAAAGCCCCGTTGAGGTCCACCAGATGCAGCCATTCGCATCCCGCGTCCACAAACTCCCGCGCCTGATTTGCCGGGTTGTCGTTGAACACGGTTGACTGTTGCATATCGCCGTGGAGCAGGCGCACAGCCTTGCCGTCCTTGAGGTCGATCGCGGGGTAGAGGATCATCGCGGGCTCCGATCAATGCAGGGTCAGGTGTCACGATGTCTCATGCACGTTTCGATCTGCATTTGCAACGCGACGCAGGGTCATACTTGCACGCCGCGCGCAAGACAGGGGAAGGTGCGCGAAATAGGGAGAATGACCATGAAAACGAAGATAATTGCAGCAGCAGCTTGCATATTTATGTCCGGCGCGGCATTTGCCGATCCGCTGGAAGGGCTGTGGCAAACCGAACCGGATGATGGGGCCTACGCGCATGTCGATATTGCGCCTTGCGGTGCAAATTTCTGCGGAAAGATCGCGAAAACCTTCAACGGCAGCGGTGAGTATCAGTCGCCAAACCTTGGCAAAACGCTCGTCATCGACATGGCCGCGCAGGGGGACGGCAATTACAAAGGCAAGGTCTGGCGGCCGTCGAATGACAAGATCTACCTGGGGAAGATTGCATTGAGTGGCGATACCATAAAACTATCTGGCTGCGTTGCTGGCGGTCTGATCTGCTCAAAGCAAAGCTGGGCGCGGGTAAAGTAGCGACCAAGCGCATCGGAGGCGCATTGCGTTCCAGCGAGTGGATGTGCGCTGCGCTCAACGCTTCATTAACAGATCATGGACTATGAAGGCGGTGTCTCCGCGCGCCCATTTAAAGGTTGGGAGCGTGTTCATTTGATTCTGCTTTGGTTCAACAATGCCTCAACGTCGCAAACCAGCTTCGGAAGTGACACCTGAATACGAAGATAGTGGCCTGTTCAAAAGCAAGGTGGGCCAGATCTCCGTGGAGTTGGTGCCTCAGATGACGCGTAACTCGCGCAATGATCTGGTTGTGCGCGGCTTTGCCAATCGAACGATCGAAATCGAGGTCGCATTTGCGGGTCGCCGGGTGAAAGAAGCAGGGCCCTTGGAGGCCCGATTGCGTGCGATGCTGTCCAATGCCGTTCGCGCATCTTCAGCCGCGGGTGCGGATGCACCGGACATCGACTATATCCGCTTGCCTGTGCTGATTGAGGGGGCATGGAGGCCGAGGTTTCGAAGAGATCAGACCGGATGGGAAACGCGCAGCTATTATCTTTTTGCCGCGCGCTGGTCGATTCTGGATGACGAGGGCAATACCGTGTCTTTCGGCTCCCCGCCGCTGGTCATGATGTCGAACCTTAGCGACTAGCTGCGCGCCAAACGCTTGAGCACTCAAGCATCAGGGCTGCCAGTTCAGAAAATTTGCAATCATCCGCAACCCGGCGGATTGGCTTTTCTCAGGATGAAACTGCACGCCGATCATGGTGCCGGTGCCAATTACCGCGGTAACGTCGCCGCCGTAATCGACATGCGCGAGCCGCTGCGCAGGATCGGATACCGCCATATGGTAGCTGTGCACAAAATAAGCGTGATCACCCGTTGCAATGCCCTCGAACACAGGGTGCGGCGCATCGAGGATCAGGTCATTCCAGCCCATATGCGGCACCTTGAGTGTGGGGTCATCCGGTAGGATTTGGGTGACCTCGCCACCAACCCAGTCCAGACCTTTAGTGTCGCGATACTCGCGCCCCCAGGTGGCCATCAACTGCATGCCCACGCAGATGCCCATGAAGGGGCGACCTTTAATCTCAACCGCTTCGACCATCGCTGCATAAAGCCCCGAATGGCCTTTGAGTTCGGCCATGCAGGCCGGGAAGGCACCATCACCCGGCAGCACGATACGGTCGGCTTTTGCGACCACATCGGCATCGCCGGTCACCACGATGTCGCCGCCATCCGTTTCGCGGGCCATGCGTTCAAACGCTTTATGCGCTGAGTGCAGATTGCCGCTTTCGTAATCAATAATGGCCGTGAGCACCTCAGAGCGCGCCTTTGGTCGACGGGATGGCATCGGCCTTGCGCGGATCGACCTCAACCGCTTCTCGCAGCGCGCGGGCGACGGATTTGAACGCAGCCTCCGCAATGTGGTGGCTGTTGAGCCCGTGCAACATGTCCACGTGCAGCGTGATGCCACCGTGGGTGCTAAGCGCTTGAAAAAACTCGCGGACGAGTTCGGTATCAAAAGTCCCGATCTTCGCTGTCGGTAGTTCTACATTCCAGATCAGAAAGGGGCGCGCAGAAAGATCCAGGGCGGTGCGCACAAGCGCGTCATCCATCGGCAGCAGACAGGCGCCGTACCGTTTGATCCCGCGCTTGTCACCCAGCGCCGCCGCCAGCGCCTGACCCAGCGCGATACCGGTGTCTTCGACCGTGTGATGATCATCAATGTGCAGATCGCCCTTGGCACGCACGGTCATATCGATCAGGGAATGGCGCGCCAACTGGTCCAGCATATGATCAAAAAAGCCGACCCCTGTCAGATTGTCATAAGCCCCGTTGCCGTCTAGATCGATGGTTACGGTGATCTCGGTCTCTGATGTGGATCGCGTCAGCGTGTGGGTGCGCATGGGGGCCTCCGGGCCAGTGGAATTGCGCGCCCTTATACCAGTCCGCGCGCGCAGGCCAAGACGCGACATTCGGGATTGCGGGCAGCGTGTTGGATATGCCAGCTTGGGGCAGGGCGTACTGCCCGTTCAAGGAGCATTCATGACCACATGCGTCTTTATCCAGATCCGTTGCACACCCGGCTCGACGTATCGGGTGGCGGAAGAGATCGCGCTGCGCGAGATCCATTCGGAGCTCTATTCCACCAGCGGTGATTTCGACCTGATGATGAAGGTCTACATCCCCCAAGACGCGGATGTCGGCAAATATATCAACGATCAACTATTGGATATCAAAGGGATTGAGCGGTCGCTGACGACGATGACGTTCAAGGTCTTTTGACGTTGCGCTGGCTCAGCAGCTTGGCGGCACTTTCCCTGTGGGCTGCTCCCCTCTCGGCACAGCAGAAAACCTATGAGGGGGAAGAGGCTGCGGCTCTGCGCTGCGCCAATACCATGGCGTTTACTGCGGTTGCCTTGGAATCAACCGGGCGGATCGGGGCCTTGGAAAAGGATGTGATGCTCGACATCACGGTGCGTATTCTGGTGGAGCATGTCAGCGGGACCTGGGCGCAGAAAAAAGCGGCACTTCGCGTGGTGCGTGATCGGCGTGATGTGCTGGAAACCTTCGATGACTTTGAGCGGTTTGCAAACCAGTGCCTGCGCCAGTTCCCGATCAATTAGAGCGTTTGGTCGTTAAACGGGGCGATGTGATTCAGATCTAAGGCGCAGCGCTTTGGCATCGCATCGGTCGATCCACGGATCTTTGCGTATCGATGGCACCGTAGAATCGCACAGCAATCGGGCAGCTTTGCAGGAATGTCAGCAGATGATCCAGGGCAGCGGGCCGGTTTTATTTGACACTGGACGCCCAATGATGAACCAATGTGTAATTGGTTCAGAGCTTGGATGAATACCTCTTGTCAGAAACGACGCCCTTGCTGTCTCTCGACGATCTCAGCCTGCAATTTCGCGGGCAAGCTGCGAATGTCGTGGAAAATGTCAGCTTGTCTGTCAGCACAGGCGAAATCCTTTGCGTCGTAGGGGAATCGGGCTGCGGCAAGAGTGTGACAGCCATGGCGCTGATGGGATTGTTGCCGCTCGACACGGCGCAAATCTCATCCGGCAAGCTGGCGTTCGATGGGCAAGTCATTGATCTAAAATCAGAACGTATCTCGTCTGATCTGCGCGGCGGGCGCATGGCGATGATTTTTCAGGAACCGATGACGTCTTTGAATCCTGCATTTCGGGTTGGTGAGCAGATCGCGGAATCTGTGCGGCGCCATCGTGACTGCACCCGCGCGGCGGCGCGCGAAAGAGCGTTGGAAATGCTGCGCCGCGTCGGCTTGCCCTCCCCGGAGCAGCGGCTTGATCAGTACCCGCACCAATTCTCAGGTGGTCAGCGTCAGCGCGTGATGATCGCAATGGCCCTGGCGAATGATCCACGCCTTTTGATCGCGGATGAACCGACAACCGCCCTTGACGTCACCATACAGGCGCAAATTCTCGACCTGATCCGCGACCTGCAACGCGAAACCGGCATGGGCACGATCATGATCACCCATGACCTTGGTGTCGTTGCCGACATCGCCGATACGGTGGCCGTCATGTATGGCGGGCAGGTGGTCGAAACCGGACCTGTGGCGGAAGTATTCGCAAACCCGCAGCATCCCTATACCATCGGCTTGATGGCCTCGGTCCCGCGGCTTTCTGGTCCGCGAGCGCGGCTGACAACCATCGAAGGCACGGTACCGACGCTCGATAAAATGCCGCAAGGATGCCGGTTCCGCAGTCGCTGCCCTTTCGCGTCGGATCTTTGTGCCACGCGGCCTGCGTTGGCCAAGGTCGGACCAAACCACAGCGCCGCGTGTCACTTCGCGCCTCTGGAACAGACCTTAAGGGTGGCAGGATGACACCAATCCTCGAAGCGCAGGGTCTGACGAAGCACTTTCAAACCGGTGGCGGTTTGTTTGCTAAAAAGGGGTGTGTACGGGCCGTGGACGACGTTTCCATTGCGGTCACACCCGGGGAGACCTTTGCCATTGTCGGAGAATCCGGCTGTGGCAAATCCACGCTCGCGCGGCTGCTGATGCGGCTGTTGGATGCAACAGCGGGTGAGGTGTTGTTCGACGGCAAACAGGTGACCACAGCGACCGGTCGCGCTTTGTCCGCGTTGCGCCGAGACATGCAATTCATTTTTCAGGATCCGTTTTCGTCGCTCAACCCGCGAATGTCCGTGGGCAAGCTGGTCGGCGAACCCATCGAAGTGCACGCGCCAGAGTTGTCCAAGGCGGAGCGCCGGGCCAAAGTGTCCGAATTGCTGCCTCAGGTCGGTCTGAGGCCGGAACACGCAGACCGCTATCCGCATGAGTTTTCCGGGGGGCAGCGCCAGCGCATCGGCATCGCCCGCGCCCTGGCTTCCGGGCCGCGCCTGATCATCGGGGATGAACCGGTTTCCGCTCTGGATGTGTCGGTGCAGGCCCAGGTCGTCAACCTGTTGGGCGATCTTGGCAAGGATCTGGGGCTGACGCTGATCCTGATTGCTCATGATCTTGCCGTGATCCGGCACATGTCGGACCGGGTCGCTGTGATGTATTTGGGGAAGATCGTCGAGCAGGGCACCACTGACGCGCTGTTTGAAACACCGCGCCATCCTTACACCCGCGCGCTGCTGGATGCGATCCCGGACCCGGACGAGCAGACAGATGCGAAGCGCGCGCAGATTGAAGGGGAAATGCCAAGCCCCTTCGCGCCGCCGCCGGGTTGTGCATTCCATACGCGCTGCCCCCATGCGACCAGCATCTGTTCGCAAGATGTGCCGCAGGCCGAGACCACGCCCGATGGCCATATGGTCGCGTGCCATCATTGGAAAGACATCGGTGCAAGCGCCCGTTCCATCACCCTGATCAGCCGAAGCCCGGCCACCGAAGCCCGGCTCGCACTCTACCGAAAAGCGACGGAGGGGGCGAAGATCACCCCGATCGCGCAACCCAATCCTGACAGAGAGGAAATTTGATGAAGACCCTGACCCTCACCACTGCTGCCCTGGCGCTTTTGGCCACGGGCGTTATGGCTCAAGATTTGCGGATCGCGCTGCAATCGGATGCCGACATCCTGGATCCCGACCAGTCCCGGACTTTCGTGGGGCGCATCGTCTATGCGTCAATGTGCGACAAGCTGGTGGACATCACACCGGACCTTGAGATCATTCCACAGCTCGCGACCGCTTGGACGGTGGCAGAGGATGGCATGTCCATCGATATGACCGTGCGCGAAGGGGTCGTATTCCATGACGGCACGGCGTTTAATGCGCAGGCCGTCGCGGATAATATCGAGAGATCCCAGACACTTGAAGAAAGCCGGCGCAAATCCGAGCTGTCCTCGATTTCCTCGGTTGAGGTCACCGGAGACTATACGCTGACGCTGAACCTGAAAGCGCCCGATGCCACGGTGATGGCGCAACTGGCGGACCGCGCGGGCATGATGATTTCGCCGGCGGCGGCGGCAGAGAAGGGGGCCGATTTCGGGCTGGCGCCGGTCTGTTCCGGCCCATTCAGCTTTAGTGAGCGGGTAGCGCAGGACAGGATTGTCCTGACCAAGTTCGCGGATTACTGGAATGCGGATCAGATCAATTTCGATAGTGTAACCTTCCTGCCGATCCCGGATACCACTGTGCGCCTGGCCAACCTGCAATCGGGTGATATTCACATGTTGGAGCGTCTTGCCCCCACCGATCTGGCGCAGGCTGAGGCGGATGCGGGCATCACTGTCGTCTCTGCGGTTTCCCTTGGATATCAGGGCGTTACCTTCAATGTCGGCAATGGTGAAAAATCCGACACCCCGTGGGGCAATGACAAGCGCCTGCGGCAGGCCTTCAGCTATGCCATGGACCGTGAAGCAATCAATCAGGTGGTGTTTGAGGGTGCATATGCGCCGGGCAACCAGTCTTTCCCACCGACCTCTCCATGGTACAACGCCGAGTTTCCGATCGAAGCGCGCGATGTGGAGAAAGCCAAGGCCTTGCTGGCTGAAGCCGGTTTCCCGGATGGGATTGATCTGACCGTGCAGGTGCCCAATACCACGATCCCCTTGCAGCTGATGCAGGTGGTGCAGGCGATGGCGGCCGAGGCGGGCATTCGTGTCGAGATTGTCTCCAAGGAATTCGCCACATTGCTGTCGGACCAGTCCGCAGGGGACTATCAGGCGAGCCAGATCGGATGGTCGGGTCGGGTCGATCCCGATGGTAACATCCATCAGTTCGTCACCACCGATGGTGGTATCAATGACAGCGGTTTTTCGCATCCGGCGGTGGATGAGGCGCTGAACGCGGCGCGGTCGCAAGCCGATACCGCCGCACGCAAGGCGCAGTATGACGCCGCGCGTGCGATCCTGATCGACGAGGCGCCGCTGGTCTATCTCTATCACCAGAGCTGGATCACCGCGATGGACGCCAAACTGACAGGCTACACCCCCTATCCTGATGGTATGATCCGTCTCGAAGGCGTGTCCCTGTCCGAGTAACCGTCACGTTCCCGCCCCTGATCCAGGGGGCGGGATCCTCCAATTCGAGGCCCTGCATGCTCAGTTTCTTCCTGCGTCGCGTCGCCATCGCACTTCCGACGATCCTGCTGATCTCGGTGTTCGTCTTTGCGCTGCAGAAATTGCTGCCGGGGGATCCGCTGCTGGTGCTTGCAGGCGAGGAGCGTGACCCCGAAGTCCTTGAATTTCTGCGCGAAAAGTACCGACTGAACGACCCGATCCCTGTGCAATACCTCACGTGGGTGGGCAACGCGCTGCAGGGTGATCTGGGCACATCCTTCCGGACCAATCAGCCGGTGACAGAACTGATCGCGCAAAAGCTGCCGGTCACGATCCAGCTTGCGGTCATGTCTTTGATCTTCGCCGTGGTGATCGGCATTCCGGCGGGAATTTTGTCCGCTTACCGTAAGGGGACCGTGACGGATTACGTGGCGAATGTCGTGGCGCTGTCCGGCCTGTCGATCCCGAATTTCTGGCTGGGGATCATGTTGATCCTGCTTGTCTCGGTGAAATGGCAACTCTTGCCCGCCTCCGGTTATGTCCCGCCGGGCGAGGATCTGTGGCAATCGATCCGCACCATGCTGATGCCTGCCTTTGTTCTGGGCACGGCGCTGGCGGCAACGCTGATGCGGCACACCCGCTCAGCCATGCTGGGCGTGTTGACCTCCGACTATGTCCGCACGGCCCGCGCCAAGGGGTTGTCCGAGCGCAAGGTGGTGCTGAAACACGCCTTTCGCAATGCGCTGACGCCCATCGTGACGCTGACGGCGCTGCTCTTTGGTGAGTTGATCGCGGGGGCTGTCCTGACGGAACAGATTTTCACCATCCCGGGCTTTGGCAAACTGGTGGTGGATGCGGTGTTCAACCGCGACTACGCCGTGGTGCAGGGTATTGTTCTGGTCACGGCGGTGGGCTTTATCGTTATGAACCTGCTGGCCGATATGGCCTATTTCCTGCTCAACCCTCGCCTGAGGAACGCGTGATGGTCGCCCCCGCCGATACCGCCACGCTGCCCAAGCCGGAAAACCGGGTCTGGAAGAAGTTTCGCACCCACAAGTCCGCCATGCTGGGCGGTTTTCTCGTGGTATTTTTCATAGCGATTGCACTCCTGGCGCCGTTATTGCCCATCCCCGATCCGGCGGCGACGGACTGGGGGGCCGTGCGCAAGGCGCCCTCGGCGGCGCATTGGATGGGCACCGATGAGATTGGGCGCGATGTGTTGTCGCGGATGATCTGGGGGGCGCAGGCCTCGCTTTTGGCAGGGGTGGTCTCTGTCGGCATCGCGGTGGCCGTCGGTGTGCCTTTGGGCATCATTGCAGGCTATTTCGGCGGTTGGATCGATGCGGTCATCTCGCGCTGCACCGAGGCGCTTTTGGCAGCCCCTTTCCTGATCCTCGCGATCGCCCTGGCCGCGTTTCTGGGGCCAAGCCTGACCAATGCGATGATCGCGATTGGTATCTCAGCGACACCGCTTTTCATCCGCCTGACGCGCGGCCAGGTCATCAACATCAAGGTGGAGGATTACGTCGATTCCGCCCGCGCCATCGGCCTGCCCACGCGCCTGATCCTGTCGCGCTACATCCTGCCCAATGTGTTGCCGCCGATCTTGGTGCAGGCCACACTGACCATTGCCACCGCCATCATCGCCGAGGCCTCCTTGTCCTTTTTGGGTCTTGGCCAGCAACCGCCCGCGCCCAGCTGGGGCTCGATGCTAAACACCGCCAAGAACTTCCTCAATCAGGCGCCGTGGATGGCGCTTTACCCGGGCATCTCGATCTTTCTGGTGGTGCTGGGGTTCAATCTTCTGGGCGACGGGTTGCGCGATGCGCTTGATCCGCGCGAACACTGAAAGGCAGCCGATGACATTCACCACGCGCCCCGAGATCAGAGGCACATTTGGCGTTGTAACCTCAACCCATTGGATTGCGTCTGCGGTCGGCATGTCGATCTTGGAGCGGGGCGGCAATGCATTCGACGCCGCGGTGGCCACCGGCCTGACCTTGCAAGTGGTGGAGCCGCATCTGAATGGCCCCGCCGGGGATATGCCGGCGATTTTTCAGAAAGCCGGAGAAGACGTACAGGTCCTCTGCGCGCAAGCCCCGGCCCCGGCGGCGGCCACGATTGCCCATTACCGTGCGCAGGGGCTGACCCTGATCCCGGGTTCCGGCCTGCTGGCGACTGTCATTCCGGGCGCATTCGATGGCTGGATGTTGATGCTGCGGGACCATGGAACACTAAGCCTGCAAGAGGTCATGGCCCCCGCCATCGGCTATGCAAGAGACGGCCACCCGGTGTTGCCGCGCGTCGCCCATACCATTGCCGGTCTGGCCGCGTATTTCACCGACCATTGGCCGAGCAGCGCGGCGGTCTGGACGCCGGATGGGGTGGCGTCGGAGCCCCACACGCTGTTCAAAAACCCTGATTTGGCGGGCACCTACGAGCGGCTCGTCGTGTCCGGAGAAGCAAAGAGCGATGATCGAAAAGCGCAGATCGATGCCGCCCGCGAGGAATGGGCCGAGGGGTTTGTGGCCGATGCCGTGGACAGCTACCTGCGGGAGGCGGAGGTCATGGATGTCTCTGGCAGCACGCATCGCGGCGTTCTGACCAAGTCAGACATGGCGGATTGGCGCGCCAGCTATGAGCCGCCGCTTTCCATCGATTATCACGGATGGACGGTGCATAAGGCCGGTCCGTGGTCGCAGGGGCCGGTGCTGTTGCAGGCGCTTGCCATCCTGAAACACCATGAGATCGCCACCATGGACCCGCTGGGTGCAGATTTCGTGCATACGGTCATTGAGGCCATCAAGCTCGCCTATGCGGATCGCGAGGCCTATTACGGGGACCCGCGTCACAGTGACATCCCAATGGATCACCTGCTCTCAGAAGCCTACAGCGGCAAGCGCGCGCAGATGATCGGCTCCTCCGCCAGCCTAGAGCAACGCCCCGGGCTGGTTCCCGGGTTCGAACATCTGGCCGAGGCCTATGTGATGCGGGCGGCGCGCGATTTTGGTGTCGCGGATGCGGCACCGCAGGAACCGACGATGGCGCATCTGACCGAAAAACGCGGCGATACCGTGCATCTCGACATCATCGACCGCTGGGGCAACATGGTCGCGGCCACGCCGTCTGGGGGATGGTTACAGTCCAACCCTGTCGTACCCGGACTGGGGTTTGCGTTGAATTCACGTGCCCAGATGTTCTGGCTCGAAGAAGGGCTGCCCTCATCGCTCGCGCCCGGCAGGCGCCCGCGCACCACGCTCACCCCCTCGCTTGCGACCCACACAGATGGTCGGCGTATGGTATTCGGGACGCCGGGTGGTGACCAGCAGGACCAATGGCAGCTGATCTGGTTCCTGCGGTTTGTGCACTGGGGCATGGAATTGCAGGCCTGTATCGATGCGCCGCTGTTCCATTCGATGCATTTTCAAAGTTCTTTCTACCCGCGCGACGCCAAGCCTGGCGAAATGATGTTGGAGCCTGCGTTCGGGGATGCAGTGATCGATGATCTGCGCAGGCGGGGCCATATCGTTCACGTCGCCGAACCCTGGTCCGTGGGCCGTTTGACGGCGGCACTTCGTGACCCGGATGGGGTGTTGCGCGCTGCTGCCACCCCGCGCCTGATGCAAGCCTATGCGGTGGGCCGATGACCTGGAGTTTGATTGCCCGTGATGGTGCAGAGATCGGCCTGATCGTTGCCTCCAAGTTCTTCGCTTGCGGCGCGGTTGTGCCCTATGTGGGCGCGCGCACCGCGGTTGCGAGCCAAGCGTTTTGCAATCCGCTTTGGGGAACGGAAGGACGCCTGCGGTTGGAGGCCGAGAACGTCGATAAGGTGCTTGCTGATCTGGTGGCCCGCGATGACGGGCGCGCGATCCGGCAGGCGCATATGACGGATGCGCAGGGGAACTTCGCGGCTTTTACGGGGGACGACTGCGTCGATTGGGCAGGACACCTTATCCGAGAGGATCATTCGGTGGCGGGCAATATGTTGACCGGGCCCGAGGTGATCGCGGCGACGTCTGAGGCCTATCAGAATGCTTCGGGCGCTTTCGCGGATCGTTTGATTGCTGCGATGCGCGCCGGTGAAGCAGCAGGCGGTGACAAGCGGGGGCGGCAGGCGGCGGGATTGACCATTCACCACGGTGAGGATCACCCATGGTTGTCCTTGCGCGCGGACGACCACGCCGATCCTCTGAGTGAATTGGACCGCCTCTGGCAGGTGGCCCAGGAACGCTATGTCCATTTCACGCTTGGGATGCCCACGCGCGCGGCATTTTCGGGCAGCCCGACCCGCGATCATATCGACGGCGCTATTGCCGAAGCCGATGCGCGTCGGATATCGGAAGGTCGCCCCAGTCAATCGCACGCCGTGGACATATGAACGACCCGCTGAAACACCGCTTGATGCGCCTGATCGAGATCGAACTGCCCGCGGATGGTCGCCTGCCGACCGAGCGCGCGCTGGCGGAGCGGTTCGATACGTCGCGCAGGCTGATCCGGCAGGCGCTGGACCAACTGGAAGTGGAGGGTCTGGTTTGGCGCAAGCAGGGGTCGGGCACCTACGCGGGTCAGCCTTCGGATCCGACGGGCGATCTGGCAGCGCGCATCGCGGGCGAGACCGATCCCATTCAGGTGATGGAAGCGCGTCTGTGCATCGAACCGGAGCTGGCCGCACTTTGCGCCACCCGCATGACCGACGAAGAAATCACGCGCCTGCGCACCCTGGCCTCACGGCAGGTTGCGGCGGATGCCCAGACGATTGAACTTTGGGATGGGGCGCTGCACCGGCTGATCGCACAATGTGCGCGCAACCGGCCCTTGCTGACAGCGTTTGCGTTGCTGGATCGCATCCGCTCCAACCCCGAGTGGGTGGCGGTGCGGGCAAGGGCGCGGAGCCGGTCCTCGCTGGCTGTGCCCCACAGCGAGCATGAGGTACTGATTAATGCGATTGCAGCGCGGAGCCCGAACGCCGCCCGGCAGGCTATGTACGATCACCTCTCGGCACGTTTTGCGGCCCTGAAAGTGGAATTCGAAAGCGGCGTTCGTGAGGTCAGCGAATAGGGTTATTGCGCGTTTGGCACCCGGCCTATTCGCTGGTTCATCTATCTACACTTTTTGCAGTGGGAAATAGCGATGAGCTTGGTCCACCGAATTGATCAGACGCGCAGGCCAGGGAAAGTCAGAGCGTCGTGACCGTTCACTAGGATTTTCCCATCCGCATGTTTTGGATGGCAGCCTGCGCGCTTTGAGACAGGCTGCGGATTTCGGTGCTGATATGGGCAAACCCGGCCCCCATATCACCGACGCGCGCGGCCTCAACGGATGCGTTGATCGCGACAAAGAAGATCTTCTTGCTGATGACATCCAGCTCCGCGATGGAGTGTTCGGACATATTTGCATGTTTATGCTGGCGCGTCAGAACCATCGTCAGAAAGGTTTCGCGAAAGACATCGATCACCTCGAGAACCAGCGGGCGCATGTCGTTTTGCACCATTTGCATCAGGTCTTTGGCGCTCTGATCGTCTGATGAGCCGCGCGCAAAGGTTTTCACGGCAGCATGCACTTTTTCGACAGCATCCGCAGCTGCTGCGCAGGTCTTGTACCGTTCCGCATCAACCGCAGCGCCAGCCGGTTCGAGATATTCCTTGCCATGGCTCCGTAATAGATCAGCGGCGCGATCCATTTTGGGCGAAAGGATCGAAAGATCGTCTGACCCGTCTTTTTGCAGGATGAAATCAACAGGCAGCCATAGACTTGGCAGGATTTCATCTTCCAGCTGTACAATCGGATCTTTGGCCCAGTCGAGGTTCAATTCCATATGCGCATCTTCTCATCCATCAGAGCGGCTAACGCATATCCGCAAGAAGTTTATGAAGTGAGAACAATATCGGATCACTTGAATGAAATGGAGCGCAAATGCGCCACATATCGCAATCCGGCTGGGTACATGGACCACCGCGAAAAGAATCGATCAAACACCGCCTGCCCGGGAAATCTGCTCAGCCGTCCGCGCAGTTTTCCTTCAACACCTTATAGGTTCGATCAATTACGGCGCGTACTTCCGGCAGAAACCTGTCTTCGTGATGGGTCACAAGCCATTGTTCGTGATCAAGCTCCTCAATCGGCGGCGTCAGCGGTTTCAGCGCATCATAGCGTCTGCCAATGAATGTGGGCAGAAGTGCGCGCGTTTCTCCCTTGAGCGTCAGGTCCAATGCGTTGCGCGGATTGGTCACCTCTATGGCAGGGCTGCCAGCACTTTGGTCCTTGAGCCACTGCGCGGAGGGCGTGCGCCCGATCACCCGCGCCCAGGGCAGCACACTGGCCTCTTTGGCATAGACGGCGAACCGGATGCGACCAACCCGCCGACCCGCCAACCCCAATCCTTCCGGGCGCCTGTTGCGCACGCCGATCACGACCTCGCGTCTGGCAATATCGAGCATATCGTCCGCCGCGACGAAACGCAGCTGAACCCGGGTTTGCCCGACAAGATTGGCCGCAGCATCACAAAGCACATGTGTCACCCAGGTGCCTGCGGATACCTTAACGATTGGTATGCTATGCCCAGATGCCTGTTCGACAATCGGCTGTATCCGGGTTTCAAGCGCTGTGGCTTGGACCAGCAGTTGTTGCCCTTCTTCGGTCAAGGTGTAGCCTCTGGCATGACGCTGAAAGAGCTCCGTCCCCAACTGCCGCTCCAGGGTAAGTATCCTGCGGCCGAGTGTTGGCGCACTCTTCCCGGTTGCGACCGTCGCTGCCGCAAGACCGCCGCCGCGGGCCACGGCGAGGAAAAGGCGTAAATCGTCCCAATCGAAATTCGTTTCATTCATGAAACGATCATTGCAATAGATTTCATGGATGTGAAGGGGCGGTAGGTGCAGGCTGCGGGAGAACACGAGCGCAGGAGATAGCATATGAATTTTCTTGATCAGGAGATCGCCCCTTTGGGAATGGGCTGTTGGCCCATTGGCGGAGCCATGTTTACGGGTGATCAGCCGCTGGGCTACGCAAATTCCGACGATGCGGAATCCATACGAACGATTCACGCCGCTTTGGACGCGGGCATTACGCTTTTTGACACTGCGGCTGCCTATGGTGCAGGGCATGCGGAGCGGCTGCTGGCCCGCGCGCTCAAAGACCGCCCTGATGCAATGTTGGTCACAAAGATCGGGATCACGATTGATGAAACCAGCAAGCAATTGTCCTTTGAGGACGCTGAGCCGGAAACGGTGCTGCCTGCGATCGATGCCTGCTTGTCGCGCCTGCAACGGGATCGCATTGATCTGATGCTCTTGCACCAAAATGGACTGGCCGTTGACCGGGCAGAAGCTGTCTTTGACGAGATGGAAAAAGCCCGCGCTGCGGGCAAGATCCGATCATACGGGTGGAGTACTGATTTTGCGGAAAGCGCATCTGCGCTCGCCAAACGGAAACATTTCACCGCGGTGCAGCACGCGATGAACGTCTTTGTGGATGCGCCGGACATGCAGCAAGTGGCAGACCGTCATGATCTGACGGCCTTGATCCGCTCCCCTCTGGCCATGGGGCTTTTGTCAGGAAAGTATGGCAAAAACGATGCGGTATCCGCGGATGACATCCGGGCGACGGACAATCTTATGATCAGGTATTTTGAGGGCGCAAAGGCCAATCCCGCGTTCCTGACCCAGCTCGAAAAGGTGCGCGAATTGCTCATGAGCGATGGCCGCAGCCTGGTGCAGGGGGCGATTTGCTGGCTGTGGGCCAAAAACGATCGGAATGTTCCCATTCCCGGCGCACGGACGGTGGAACAGATCACCGGTATCGCGGGGGCGCTGGCCTTTGGCCCGTTGCCCGAGCTAGTGATGGCGGAGATTGAACAGGCAATAGAGCGCGATCAGATTGACACCAACGCAGAGGGCGAACGTTAGATCATCACTGCCATGGCGGCTCTCTGCGCCGCGTCGCGCAGGTCACGGACTGGCTGGCCGAAGTGTCAATCCACTCAAGAAGACGCCTCAAAGAATTCGGCACCAAACCTGTCCTGCAGGAACTGATCTTGTTCGGCAGTGGCGTTTTGCAACTGCTCGATCACAAAATCCGGAATGATCAAAGGTGCCGTTTGATGCACTTGCTGATGCGCGGTTTTGTAGTCTTGCGATGGCAGACCGCAATGGCTCTCGATTTGCCGCAAAACGCCAAGCGGGTCTTTCCTGATCCTGCCAAACGGCAGATACAGCAACTGATCGGGCGCAAACCGAGCGTCCCAGCGGGTGACGTTTGCCTTGTAGTCCCCGCGTGTTTTCAGTGCGGGCATCTCCAGCAATTCGTTCCAGTCGGTCTGACTGGTTGGGGGGACCTTCTTGCGCTGTGCTGCCATACGCAGCTGTGACGTCAACCGGTCCAGCGGGTTTCTGATGATGTAGATCAGTTTCGCTTCAGGCAGGAAGCGTTTGAAAAAATCGACCCCCGCGTCTGGAATACAGGAGTATTCAGGCGTCACGTCCAGACACATCTGATCCGGCGCGGCGCGTGAAAACACGAACTTGTACCACGTTCCGTTCAGAATGGGGCGTTCCTCCAAACGGCTCAGATAGTTGAGATAGTCCTCATTGGGCGGTACCGTTTTGGCAAGGTGACGTGCACGTGCTTCTTTTAAACCCTTTTTGACGTGCCACGGTGTCCAGCGGCGACATTCCTGCACGAATTTATGGTCAAAGAAATGCAGCTCCTTGAACGGAGGTACCCAGATGTCGGACCGCGCCGACAGCGTTACATGCAGCCACGAGGTGCCGGCCTTTTGCGCACCGATGCAGACGATCTCCGGCTTGCGTCCGGCGTTCATTGTGCCTCCCAATTCAGATCGCGTGCCAGAACCACATTTTCCAGGGAGCGCAGCGCGACCATATCCGCGTCATACTTCTCTTTGGAATGTTGAACCTGATCAGGTTTCCAGGCACTGGCGATCACCTTTCTCAGGATAGCGTCCTGAGTGCCGAACTCCTGAAAAAACGCGCTGGTCCTGTCTGCCCATTCCGTGATGGAGTCGGGCGCTTTGGATTTCATGGATTTGAGATAGGGCCGTCGCCCCGCGTCGGCCAAGCAGGAGGCTGGATACTTCCCGATGTTTTGAAAGAGATGTGTTTCTGGATGTCCCGTGATCAGGCTAACCACTGGCGCCCAGTTTTGCGGTAGCGTGTCCGCATCCAATATCACAAGCAACGCCTCTGGCCATGCTTTCTGAAGTCGCCAGATAAAATGTGTCCAGGAAAAGTCGATTTGATCGGGATAAGACGTGACAAGTTCACCAAATAGTTCGTTGTTTTGCAATTCGACTTCAAGAAATGCGGTATAATGCCGGATACAAAGAAACAGCGCGATTTCCTGTCCGAGCGTCAATTGCCGCAGCAGCGCAATCTTGGTCTCCATGCTCGGATAGAAGAAGCCGTCCATCAAAGCGTTTTTACGGCTTCCGATAAAGGCATCGTAGTTGTAGATCACGCGTTCGGTTTCATCATATTCGAGAACCGTATCAACATAGGATTGATAGGCTGCCGGCGTGGCCAGTTCATGGGCGGGACTTTTCAAAATGCTGCTCAGCACCTCGCGATGCATCTTTGCCGCCGGAAATTCAGCACCCACCTCCAAAAGCCGATCGGGGTTCCGCGCCAGCAGCCTTTGTAAGGGAAGCGACAGTGGTGTATGGGGCCCGAGAATAAAACTGTGACTGTAGGCGCCTACCATTTATTTGCGCGCGTCCATCAGAGTTTCCTTCTCATCATGCGGTGCATTCTCTTTTTGGTGTCCTCTTCCAGCAAGGGTACCTGAGGTTTGCCAAAAATCCGGGCGAACCTTCTATAAACGGTTGGCCCTCTCCTGAGCCGTTCAATCACTTCCGTCAAGACTTTCCCTGCGGTTGGTGACAGGTCGGCGACGTGGCCGGATCGCTCAAACATGTTTTCGATCATATCGCCTTTTTCTGTCCAAAACGTGCGCATTCCGTCGAAAAGCGCCCCACCTGACGCCACCCGTTTCTTCGGGGGCCATGGCCGTTCGGGATAGTAGACGGTGAGCTCGCTTTCGTGCAGTTTAGTGGTGTTGGCCAGGATGCTCGCATTCAGCCCGACTGCGCGCTCGGTGTCCGTGCGCCCGTAATCTGCAATGGTGTCGGATACCGACACAAGCCAGCGGAGCGAAAGCTCAGATTGGATCGCGGCAAATTGTTCATCCAGAATGCGCCAAAAGAGCGTCACCGCGTTCTTGCATTCAGGGTCTCTGCGCAGGACGACGATGGTACAGGCAAGCAGATGGGATAGTCGCGACGCGCCGCAGAACTCTGGTTGAAGCTGGCGGAAATGCTCCATGAATTCGCTGGATCTGCCAGCCCAGCTTTCGCTTGGTTTGCCGGGAATGATCTCATCGACAAAGGGTTCCAGCGCGCAGTCCTCACTGGGCAGAGCCTCCTGAGGCGCATCTAAAAAAACCTTGCGATCAGAAAAATATGTAGGCCAAAGTCCAAAAACCGATGGCTCGGATGTGCTGGGTTCAGCAAAACTGTTGCCTAAAGGCTGGTCTACTTTTTGTGCACCTTCCGGCGCGTACCCCAGTTCTTGATAGTCATTTCGGAAAATCTCTTGAAACCGATCCTCATCTGCCGCGGTCCATACCTCTTCTGAGCTCTCATGCCTCAACGATTCACGTAGTTTAGGCAGCTCTGCCGACGTTTCCAGCTGTGCGCATAAGCGCGCAAAATCACTCTCCAGATCTTCGAACCGCAACACGAAATTGGCCGCCGAAAGGCAATGGAATGGATGCGTTTGGGGCAGCATATGGTGTTTAAGGTTCCAGGGCAGGCACCTTTGACTGCGGTCATATCCAATCCAGGGGTCTTCGATGACATCCAGCGCCGTCGTTATCGTCAGATCGGGCCAGCGCGGTTGAGCATAGTAATCCCCTTCGAGCATGTTGCCGTATTTGAACATGCGAAACGCAGAGAGAAAGCGTTCTCTTGGGTCGCGGATGATGGTGAACCGGAAGAGACCATCATACCGGTCGGGAATGTGGCCAAAGTACCGTTGTACAATGCCGCCATTCAAAGCTTTTCGCACAGAGGTACCGCCGGTTTTGGGGATGTGGATAAAAACGACGTCAGGGTTTCGCAGGATAAAGTTCGTCATCGCGCCCTTGTTTTCTGTGGATGGCAAGAATGGTCAACGTGCTGCTATTTTGCTGCTCCAAGGCTCCGCAGACAATGCCCGAAACACACCGGTGGAACCATAGTGTCATTGAAAACACCCTCAGGTTTTCCGGAATGAGTGTTCATTTGCCTCAGTGCACCCGGCTAGCCATCGCCGTCGCGATGGTCTGCCCCACTGTTTAACCTGCGTAGCCGAATTGCCGCGGCAGCCAGAGCACCAGGTCGGGCCAGATCACCAGGCTCATCAGCGCGAGAAGCAGGGCGATCAGAAAGGGCCAGATTTCGCGGATGATTTCGGACAGCGGGATGCGTGTGACCGCGTTCAGCACAAAGAGCAGAATGCCATAGGGCGGGGTGATCAAGCCGATCATGCAATTGACCACGGCGACAACACCGAAATGCACAAGATCGATGCCCAGCTCCCGACAGGTCGGCAAGAAGAGCGGAATGATGACCAGGATGATGGTTGTGGCATCCAGCACACAGCCCAGCAGCAGCAGGAGGAGGTTCACCCCCAGCAGAAACAGCAGCGGGTCGATGTCGAGCCCGACCAATCGTGCCGCCAGCAGGCTGGGGATGTTTTCCGAGGCCACAACGAAATTGAGGATCAGCGCGCCGCCGATGACCAAACCCACGGCCGCCGAGGACCGCGCGCTTTCCACCAGGATACCATAGAGGGCGTGAAAGCTGAGCGCACGGTAGAAGAGCGCCGCCAGCAGCAGGGCATAGAAAGCGGCCACGGCGGCGGCTTCGGTGGGTGTCGTGACCCCACCGTAGATGCCGTAGAGCAGAATGGCGGGCATCAGCAGGGCGGGGAAGGCGTTTACCGTGCGTCCGGGCAGTTGCGAAAGGGGTACAGGCTCTTCCAGCGCAAACCCGCGCCGGTGCGACAGGAAAGTGTTCATCGCCATCAGCACCAGCCCCATCATCAGCCCCGGGATGATGCCGCCCAGAAACAGATAACCGATGGAGGAGTTCGAAACCAGCGCATAGAGCACCATGGGGATCGAGGGCGGAATAATGGGGCCGATGGTGGCGGAGGCGGCGGTCATGGCGGCGGCATAGCCACGGGTGTAATGGCCGCTCTTGGTCATCATCCCGATGATGATCTTGCCAATCCCTGCAGCATCCGCCACCGCCGATCCCGACATGCCTGAAAAGATCAGGGAGGCCACCACATTGACATGCCCAAGCCCGCCGCGGAACCGTCCGACCAGCGCGACACAGAACCCCAGCAATCGGTCGCTGATGGTGCCCGCATTCATGATGTTGGCAGCCACAATGAAGAGCGGTACCGCTAGCAGGATGAAGCTCTGATAAAGCCCGTCCATCAGGACTTTGCCGGCAATGCCAATGCCTTGGCCGGAAATGGTGAGGTACCCCAGAGAGGCGATCAGAATGGCATAGGCAATGGGCGCGCCGATCCCGGCCAGAAAGAACAGCAAGCCGATGCAGACGAGGAATTCGGCACTCATCTATCGGCATCTCCGACGGCGTCAGCCTCGATGTCTGCAACGCCGTATCGGATCGCACGATACACCGACCACCCGTAGCGCAGGGAAACGGCGATCAGAAAGAAGATGTAAATCGCATAGATGTCGCGCATCCGGATCCAGTCGCCGAAGACGCTGGAGAGGGTCGCGGTCTTCTTAAGGCGCAGAATGTAGAATTTTGACCAGGTGGGTTCGATGGAGGCCACCAGCCCGATAGAAATTGCCAGCCCGGAAATGATGATGAACCAGCGTCGCACAGCGGGTCGGACCGAAAGGAACAGGATATCAAACGTCACGTGATCGCGTTCGCGCACCACAAAGGCGTTGCCCCAGAAGATCAGCCAGACCCAGAGCAGCAGGCAAAACTCCAGCGTCCAGCCGTAAAGTGACGGATCCAGAAACGGAAACTGGGCTGGCAGCCATGCCAGACGGGCGGAATAGCGTACGGTAATCTGCACGATGAACGTCAGAAACATAAGCGCCATCATCAAGGCGGCCACGGCCTGCGCAAAGTGACTGAGGGCGGATGTGATGGGTTTCATGGATGTTTCCGCGCGGGCCTGTGATCTTCAGCGGATGTCGAGCAGATCACAGGGCGAAGGGCGCAAAACGCGCCCTCCACCCTGCCTGATCAGTTGCCAAGGGCGTTGATCTTGTCCAGCACACCGTCGGGCCAGCTCGCGGCGAGCTCGGATCCCGCGTATTGCCCCTGCACATGCTCACGGAAGGCTTTGAGATCCGGTTCATAGACCGAAAGCCCCTGTTCTTTCAGGAAGGACACCAGATTGGCTTCCTTCTCCAACTGCTTCATCCGTCCGCTTTCTGCAGCCGCTTCGGCGGCCGCCTGAACCGTTGCCTGTTGTTCAGGTGTGAGACCGTCCCAGACCGATTTGGAAAAGGCCACATAGTTCAGATCGACCAAATGCGAGGTCAGGGCGATCTGGTTGGTGACCTCGTAGAATTTGGCATCCACAACGGTGGGCAGGGGGTTGTCCTGTCCGTCAACCGATCCGGTCTGCAGCGCGGTGTAGACCTCGGTAAACGACATCGGTGTCGGGTTTGCCCCGAGAGCCTTACCCAGAAACTGCCAGGCATCCGTGCCGGGCATCCGCAGGTTCACCCCGGCCAGATCGGCGGGGGTCATGACCGTCAGCTCATCCTTGGTCTGGCGCAGGTTCACATGACGGCGGCCCAGATACATGACCGCCAGCAGCTTCACGCCCAACTCATCCTCGGCCTTTTGCTTGAACGGCTCCATCAGCGGATCGTTGAACACGGCCACCTGATGCGCCGCATCCTGATGCACATATCCAGTGGCGAAGATCGAGAATTCGGGGAAGAACTGCGCCAGCTCCTGCGCCGAGGCAATCGACATTTCCAGATCGCCGGACGCAATCGCCTCCAATTCCGAGGATTGTGCGATCAGTGATCCGTTATAATGCGGCTCATAGGTCGCGAACTCAGCAACGGCAGGCGCGAAAACTTCGGCCAGCGCGACGGACCGCTGATCGGTTTCGGATGCCGGCGTGGACATGCGTAGCGTGATCTGATCAGCCGCGTAGGCGGGCAATGCCAGTGTCGCGGCGGTGAGCGCCATCAGGGTGCGCCGTGTCAAATTCATCATGTTAAAGTCTCCTCCGTTTTGAATGCGGTTTTGGACCGCTTGCTTTTCCGCAAGGCTGACGCCTCATCGAAAGTCTTCCTGTAATCCCAAGGCGCGCCGACGGGCGCTTTCAATATGTGTGTGGATGGCCGCCACCGCCGCGGGGACATCACGGGCGCTCAGCGCGGCGCAAATGGCCAGATGCTCGTCCAGAACCGGCACCACCAATTCCGGCAGCATCCGCGTGTCGGAATTGCGAATAAGCCTGATTTTTATGGCGTTCACCCGGTGAATGTCCGAGATGATCGGATTGCCCATCGCGTCGATGATCCGGTCGTGAAAGGCCCAGTCGATTTGCTGGGCGCGCTGCAATACATCCGGTGACACATGGGCGATGGCCTCTTTACGAATATCCCGGTGCTGTGCCGTCAGCCGGTCGATCTCCTCGGTTGTCGCGGCCTTGCAAAACACTGCGATGGCTTCCCCTTCGATGATGTGGCGCAGCTGGAACGCGTTGCGCACCAGGTCAAGATCAATGGACAGGACCTGAAGGCCGCGTTTGGGGACTGTTTTGATCAGCCCGTCCGCCTCCAACCGCGGGATCATCTCGCGAATGGCGCCCAGCGGCATGCCGGTGAGCGCAACCAGCTCGCGTTGCGACACGATCTGTCCGGGGCTGATGTCGCGCGCCAGCAGCTTTTGCGTGAAATTGGAGTAGGCGTGATCCCGCAGGCGCAGATCGGGCGAGGCACTCATGCGAAAACCTCTCCGGGATAGGCCGTCAGGATCTTTGTGCGGGCGGTGCCGGTCAGGGCTTGCAGGGGCGGACGGATGTATTCCCAGGCAGCGTTGCCGCTGCTCTGCGCCATCGCCAGTTTCAGGGCGGGGATGACGGGTTCGGAGACGATCAAATCCACCTCCGAAGACAGTTTTTTATCCTCTTTATGTGTGTCGAACACTGCGCGCACGCGGTCCGGGTAGAGGTTGGCCATCCCGCAGATCGAGCCCGCCGCGCCAAGAGCCGCAGCTTTGTGCAGCAATCGTTCGTCGCCGACCAGAACCGGAATATCGCCGCTGTCGATCAGTGCACGGGTGTTGTCCCAAACGCCAGAGCTGTCCTTGATCGCGATGACCTTGTCCGGGGCGTGTTGGCGCAATCGCATCACCAGATCGCGGGACAGCGGCACATGGGTGATTTGCGGTATGTGATAGAGAATGAACCTGGCACGCGGGTCGGCCCCTTCAAACAGGCGCATGTGCCAATCACGTAAAGCATCCTCTGCCACATCCTTGAAGTAGAAGGGCGGCAAAAGCAGGAAATCCGTGATCCCAAGGTCGACGCTTTGCCGGATCTGTCTGACGATATCATCTACGGCGGTGCCACAGAGACCCACGGTCATTCGGGCGCTCTCAATGCCGCTTGTGATCGCGGCGGTAATGGTGGCTGACCTTTCCTGCTCTCCGATCGAGGCCCCTTCGCCGGTGGTGCCGAAAAGGGTCACACCCTGCACCCCCTGCGCCAGCAATTCATTGGCATGCGCGCATAAAAGCGGGGTATCAATGCTGCCGTTTGCCTGAAACGGCGTCAGCAGTGCGGCTGAGATCCCAAAATGCTTGATCGTATCCCCCGTTCTTCGACATATCGTTTAGGCCGACTCGTTGGAATTGTTGCTGGCCACACGCTGACTGTCAATCTAACATGTCACAGATCAGTCTAGCACGCCCCAGGGCAAGATGACGAAGGAAGCGACCGGAATGCCGAGGATTATTTGTGCGGGGTTGATCGCGGTAGATCTGGTTTTCGAGGTCGCGCAATACCCTACGGCGGGTACCAAAAACCGCGCATCGACGGCGCATTTGATCCCCGGCGGCGGGGCCATGAACGCCGCCTCTGCGATTGCGGGTCTGGGCGCGGATGTCTGCCTTGCGGGTGCGGTTGGACGGGATGAGTTTGGCACCTTTCTGCGCAAGAAAATGGATGAACGTCAGATAGATAGCACTCATGTGCTGGTCTTGCCGGGGGTGCGCACGCCTAGCTCCACGGTGCTGCTGACACCCAATGGCGATCGGACAATCGTCAACCACCGAGACCAGGCTTTCTCCGCCTTTGACATCAATCTGCCGGAGCCTTTTGGTTTTGACGCCGCCCTTGTCGATACCCGGTGGCCGGATGGGGCATTGCGTATTCTGGAGGCGGCCCAACGGGCAGGCAAGCCGGGTGTTGTCGATGCCGAAGCCCCGGTCAAAATTGCCTCTGAGGCCCTGGGGCTGGCCACGCATATCATCTTCTCAGAACAGGGTTTGACGGATTATATCGGCGCCTGCGACGCACTGGCGCTCAAGGCAGCGGCCCTGCGTCTGGGCACCTGGTGTGCGGTGACGCGCGGTGCGTCCTCGGTCTTGTGTCACGATGGGCGCATGAAGATCGAAGCGCCTGCCGTGCCCGCCAATGTGCAAAACACGCTGGGGGCCGGGGACGTCTGGCACGGGGCTTTCACGCTGGCTCTGGCGCGGGGACGACGGGAGATTGATGCGGTCAAATGGGCGAATGCCGCAGCATCTCTCAAGGTCAGCCGACCGGTGCGGTCAGAACACTTTCCGACCGCCGCAGAAACGGATGCAGTGAAAAGGTGAGGCACTTGGATTGTACCGTTTTACAGCGCGTCAGACGCAGGCTTTCGCCCCGATTTTCCGATGGAATATTTGCAAATCCTAGTTTGCAAAGAGACCCGCGAACGTAGTTGCAGACCCCAGACCGATCAGTACCAGACGGAGCAGGGCCGATCCCTTGCCGATCAGCGCGTAAGACAGGCACGACAGGCCAAACCCCACATGCAAAAATGCGGTCAGTGCCCACAGCGGTTCCTGTCCAAGCCGGATGAGACTTGGGTTGGCGATCATGCTGAGCGGGATGATGTAGAGGCCGAGGCCGAGGGCCATGGCGGTCACTGCGACGCGCAACCAGTTTTCGCCAATCATGCCAGCCGCGATGAAGACCGCGCCGCAGACCGGCGGCGTGATCGTCGAGAGCAGCGCGAACCAGAAGACGAAGAGATGGGCTTGCAACGGCTCCAGCCCCAGTTCGATCAGCGCGGGCCCGGCCACGGAAACGCAAATGACATAGGCCGCGGTTGTGGGGACTTCCATGCCCAGGAGCAGGCAGGCGAGGGCCGTGAGCAGCAGCGCAGGCCAGAGCGTCCCGCCGGAGCCTGACAGGATGACAGAGGTGATCTTGACGCCCAAACCCGTGATGCCCAGAACGCCGATGATGATGGAGGCGCAAAGGATGATGGCCGCGATCATCGCAACCTGCTTGCCCGCTGTCAGCATGGCATCGCCCAGCCGGGCAAACCCCTGTGAGAAGTTGCTGCGGGGTGTTGCATCGAAAAACAGGGCGGCAATGGCCGCGAAAATCGCGAGGGCTGCGGCATATTGCGGGGTAAAGCCGGAGGCAAACATGGCCAGCAGCAGCACGGAGAAAGGCACCATGAAGAAAGCGGATGTGATCAGAACCGCGCGCCGCGTCGGGCGTTGATCTGCGGGCACAGCCTTGAGTTCAAACCGCTGCGCATAGGCGTTGATGCCCATCCAGACCGCAAGGAAGTATAGGATCGCTGGCAGCAGCGCGGCGAGCATGATCTGCGCGTAAGGCACCCCGGTGAGCTCCACCATGACGAAGGCGCCAGCCCCCATGAGCGGCGGCATGATCTGTCCCCCGGAAGAGGCCACAGCCTCCACTGCGGCGGCCAGCCGTTTGGGGTATCCCAGTTTGGTCATGGCAGGCAGCGTGATGGCCCCGGTGGAGGCGACATTGGCCGAGGCAGATCCGGAGATGGAGCCAAAAAGCGCTGAGGACAGAACCGACACCTTGGCCGCGCCACCCACCAGCCGTCCAGCCGCGGCGGAGGCGACATTCATGAAGCCCTGGCCTGCCTCGCCCGCGTTCAGCACCGCGCCAAAAATCACGAAGATGGCGACCACGCCAACGGAAACGCCTGTCAGGCTGCCCCAGATGCCGCCTTCGGCAACCACAAGCGTGCCCAGAAAACTGCGCAGCGGCGTGCCAGCATGGCCAAATTCGCCGGGGATGTGTTGCCCGTAGAGCCCATAGAGCAGCGCGGCCAGCGCCACCAGTGGCAGGGGCCAGCCGATCATCCGGCGCGCACCTTCCATCACGATCAGCAGCAAAACCATTGCCAGCGTGACCTGAAACCCATCCTCAAGAAAACCATATTGGTTGCGCAGCATCTGATGGTTGACGGCGATCCAGACGCACCCGGCAACCCCAATTGCCGCGATCACACTGCCGGTGAAGGTGGAAAAGCGCGTCTTTGCCCCAAAGACAAAAACCCACGGCAGGATCAGCGCCATATGCAAGGGCCGCGCCACAAGGTTCGGCACCAGACCGTAAAAGATCAAACCGATATGAAAGACGCAGGTGAGCGCGCCAAGAACGATCCAGCAGTGACGCGCCTTGAGAAATTGCATTGCCGCTCGCCTTTGGGCGCCATGCCCCTTGGGCGGGACATGGCGGGTCAGTTACATATGCGCGTCGCTTAAGGTTGCACCGACCTCTTTGTAATAGCGAATGGCACCGGGGTGGATCTGGCTGGTGATGTTGCTGAGCATATCAACCGACACACCGGCCCACCAGGCGGCGTCACCGGCCATATCAGCCTTGTTTTCCCAATAGGTTTTGGTCAGCAGATAGGCGGTATCCTCGTCCATTTTGGCCGTTGTATAGGCCACCACCGGCAGCGAGGTTGTGGTGATGTCCTGCGACTGCCCCGCGTAGGTGCCTGCCGGGATTGTCAGCCGGGTGCGTTTGGTCAGGGCGATCTGATCAGCATCAAGCGACATCACGGTCACACCCGTTGAGGCGGCGGCCTCGATGACATTCGGGGCAGGGTAGGACCCTGCGGTGACGAACCCGTCGATCTGGCCGTTTTTCAGGGCGTTCACAGCGTTGGACAGTTCGGAATCCGCCAGCGTGACTTTATCCTCCAGACCAAAGAGCCCCAGATATTTCGCCCCCTCCCGCGCGCCAAACGAACCGCTGCCCAACAGGATGGTTTTGCCTTCCATATCGGCAAAGCTTTTCACACCGCTGGCCTCGGACATGACAAAATGCATGGTCAGGGAGGGGATCGGGAAAAGCGCCCGGATCTCGCCGAAGGACGGATCGGATTTGCCCTCGAACATTGCCTTGCCGTCCTGCGCCAGTCCGATCAGTGCGGGCGGGGTGGTGAAGACGTAATCGCCCCCGCGCGCCCGAACCTCCATTACGTTCTGAACCGACCCCTGGCTTTCCTCCACAGTGACCGAAACATCGCCGCCCGTTCCGGCTTTCATGGCTTCGGCCAGTTGGACGGCCATCTGGTAATAGGAGGATCCGGCCTTGGCCGATTTGTAGGTGACCCGCGTTTCAGCGGTGGCCGCCGTGCCAATTGCAATGGCCGTGGCGGCAATCACGCTGATGGATTTCAGAAATGTCATGTCTCTTCTCCCTGCACTATGGGGGGAACATCCTCTTTCGAGCGAAAAAGCGCAAGATTTGATGCGATGGCAGATGGAGCGCGTGATTTGGGCGCAGAGCGATGAAATGCGGGCAGGGCGGATCTCCCGACCCGCA
This sequence comes from uncultured Roseobacter sp., assembly GCF_947499265.1. GTDB lineage: Bacteria > Pseudomonadota > Alphaproteobacteria > Rhodobacterales > Rhodobacteraceae > Roseobacter. The sequence goes on from NZ_CANMNK010000004.1 coordinate 586,546, forward strand.
TCGACAACTTGCATGCCCCTGAAGCAGCGACCTCAGTCGTTGGCCTCAGGCGGCAGGAAGTCCACGTCATGGTCAGCCGAGATTTTCACCACTTTCTCCACATCCGTGAGGTCGTGCAATTCCTCGAAAAGGTCTTTCAATTTGCCCATCGGGGACACCCAGAAGAGCGCGCGACAGGGCTTGTCCGACTTGTTGAAATACCCGTGCGGGATGCCGCGCGGCATACGCACAATGTCGCCCTCGCGGGCCTTGCTCCACACGCCGTCGAGCTTCAGGTCAAGCTCGCCTTCCTGCACCAGAATGAATTCATCCTGGCCCGGATGAATGTGTACGGGCACGAAATCGCCCGGCGCCGAATTGGTTTCAAAGGCAAAGGTGCTCTCGCATATGGCTTTGGGGTAATAGGTCTGGCCCAGGATATTCCATGTGGTTTCAGCATAGCCCACGCCGTTTTCGGTAATGCCTTTTTCAAGATCTTTCATTTTGTCCTCCTTGTTCGAAAATTCAGGCTTGCACCCGGACGCCGCGGGTATTGTCTCCCGCTGGCGCGCTTCCGTCGTTCTTCCAGTTGAAGGCGGCTTCGCGCCATTTGTCCTGATAGTCGTAATCCGTTTGCAGAGCCAGATTTAAGCGGTTGTAAGAGCCAAAGTCGCTGACCAGGTGAACCAGTTGCACGATTCCCTTGTCGGTCAGCCCAACAGCACGCAACCCATCAATGTCGGCCTCCGTGACATCCGCGCCACTGTGATTGGATTTGAGTGCAAATTCCAGGATCGTGCGCAGGCGCCCCGGATTCACCACATCGATCCCCTGCGCTGCGAGGTCGCGCACGTAATCATCCTCGGTGCCCAATCCGTAGTTCAGAATGGTGCAAAAGGCGGCGGTGCAATAGGGGCATTTGTTCGCCTTGGAGACCAGAATGCCCACGTGCTGGATTTCCGGCAAGGATAGCTCTCCCATCTGCCACAGCACTTTGGTCGATCCCAGCTTTGCCTTGAGGTATTCGGGGAAGTTCATCTCCACATTGAAATGGTTTGGCACATCGCCTTCCATCTCGGTCACCCAGGCAAAGATTTCCTGAATAATGGGGTCGTCGGTTTGATCGGTTGACCAGATTTTGACGCGGGCCATGGTATTCTCCTTTTGGGGTGTTCTCGGGTTTTGGGTGTTGGGTCAGGTCACCTCGTATTGCGGCGTGGAGGCGAGAAAACTGCCGTAGGCCGCCGCATTCGGATAGGAGAATTGCTCCGCCAGTGGGTTGGCGCGCTTTCTCCGGGTGGCGCCCATGTCTGCCAGCAACTCATCGAAATGCTTGAAATGAAAGGGCGCTGAACACAGACCGCCATAGATCCGGGCCGCCGGTCGCTCGGAGCGTTTCCAATTCAGCATCATGTCGATGTTCTCATTCATCTCCTGTGGCGTGGGCTGCCGCGCCAATTGCCCGTCCGCATAGCGCACAAGCCAATTGGCGATCATTTCCGCTGAGAGCACGGTGCAAAAACTGGAATTGAACCCGACAAACCCCATGTCCGGCAGATCGGGGTTCACGGCCAGGCGGTAGACCCGGTACTGGCCATCCGCCTCGATCAGCTTGTCCTGATACGCCTGCGGCAGATATGGCACACCGAGTTTCCAGCCCACGGCCAGGATAGCGATGTCGCAGGGCACCACATCGCCGGTGCTGAGCTTCAGACCGGCGTCCTCGTAGCTTTCAAAGGTGCCGAGGGTGGGCACGATGGTCCCCGCGTTCAAACACTCAAACAGCCCCGGCGTCACAATCGGCACAGAGCAGGACACCTCTTTCTCAATCGGGGTCTTGGGGACCATATTATGCTTTTTCAGCCCCAGTTGCAGTTTCAGCAGCGTCTCCAGCCCGCGAAAATTGGCCCAGACCAGCGGTTTGAGAGCCGCGGCAATCACCCGCTGCAGCGGGCTCTTGCCCCATTGATTGAATTGCTGTTCCTGCGCGCGCATGTAGAGCAGGTTCTTGAAATTGATTCCGCCGACGTAATAGGGCACCCGCCAGACGTTCTCCAAATACACCAGCCGGACGGATTTCGCGCCGCTGTTGACGGCATTGACTGCAATATCCGTGGCGGATTTCGACCCGCCCAGCACAACCACATCCTTGCCCGCGACCAGCCCCGGGTCGGTGTATTCGGAGGAATGCAGCACCTGACCGCCACGGGCGACAAAGGCGTCCTGACCGGGGTGGGTGATGATGTTCTTTTCCGAAAACTGGCCGGTGCAGACAGATACGAAATCAAAGTCTTCGGTCCATGTCTTGCCAGCGGCCTCGATGGTCAGCGTCCAACCGGGCTGCCCGTCCGCCCGTCGCGCCATGGTCTGGATGCGGGTGTTCAGCCGAAACAATCGGGCGATTTTATGCTTGGCGGCATAGGAATGCAGATAGGCGTGCACCTGCGGCCCCTTTGGCCATTCCGGATAGCTTTCAGGCATGGGATGATCGGTGTAGCAATAAAGATCCTTTGGCGATTGGGTTTGCACGTCCGGGTAGGACCGTGACACTTCCCAGACCCCGCCAAAATCGTGGCTGCGTTCGAACCCGAAGACGCGGTGGCCTTGTGCGTCAAATACCTTGGCTGCGGCCAAACCACTGACCCCGCCGCCGATCACGGCGACCTTTTTCCTGACGGGCATCATTTGACCTCCCCCTTCACGCGGCGTCCGGGGGCGGCAGGAAATCCACCTCATGCAAGGCCGATAATCGCACCAGTTCGCCGGGATCTGTCACGCCGTCGAGTTGGATGAAGAGGTCAAAGAGCTTGCGCGCCGGGGCGACGCCAAACACGCATTTCGCCTCCGCGCCGGAGCGGTTGAAGATACCATGCGCGACACCTTTGGGCATGCGCACGGTATCGCCCGGACCGGCAGTATGAAGATCACCGAGGAATTCGATGTCGAGCGCGCCTTCCAGAACGACAATCCATTCGTCCTGCGTCGGGTGAATATGCGGCGGCACAAATGTGTCGGCGGGCAGCGTCGCGTGCCAGACAAATGCGTCATGGCTAAGCAGCTTGGGCACATAGGTTTGCCCCACAACATTCCATTTATGTCCCTCAAGCCCCTCGGCGGCCTTGGTCACACCTTTGTCCATCACCCGAATCTCCCCGTTCTTGGATTATCCGGGTAGTTTGCGTCGAAATGCGCGATTCGATTGTCCAAAAAACGAACCTTTGTTGGGTGGAGATGCTTTAGGCTTGAAATAAATTGGCGTCTCTCTAGGCTGCTAACCTTAATGCGAGGAACCATGACAGACACCGCACAGACGGCTGGGCAGGAGTATTTGCCCAACCACCCGCTCATGCGGACCGGCGATCTGGAGGAGGCGCGCCACCGGGTGGCGCAAAAATTCTGCGATCACCGGCTGGAGGTGGCGCAGCCCCGTAACGCGTCCCTGAATGTGCATCACAACCACGCCGCAGGCCGTCATGTATCGATCAACTATCTGCAATACGGCGCGGATGTGACCATTGATCCGGGCATGTTGGGGTCGTTTTACCTTCTGCAGATTCCGCTGTCGGGGCGGGCACGGGTCCGTCACCGCGGATCGGAGGTTTGTGCCACGCGTAACACCGCAACGATCCTCAACCCGGATCGTGAAACCCACATGGATTGGCGCGCTGATTGCCGAAAGTTGATTTTGCAGATCGACAAGCGGCACTTGACGGAGGTCGCGCGCGGGCTTGTTGGCACAGCTTTGCCGGGGCCGATCCGCTTTGATGCGGAGGTCGATCTGACAAAACCGGGTGGGGCGCAGATCAAGCACATGCTCTTGTCCTGCGCCCGGGCCGTCGAACACGGGCAACTGCTTGCAAATGGCATCGGCGGCGTGGAAATGCGCGTGGAATATGACCTGGCACTTGCGCTCCTGACGCTTCAACGCAGCAACATTTCGCATATTATCGAGCGCTCAGACGGGCGGGCGATGCCAAAAGGGATCCGGGCTGCGGTGGAATTTATTCATGCCAATCTGGCCGAGCCGATCACGTTGAACGACATCGCGCAAAACGCGGGCATGAATGTGCGAACGCTGCAAAAAGGGTTCCAACGGGTTTTGGGGCAGACCCCGATGCGGGTGTTGAAAAACGCGCGATTGGATGCGGCGCATTACCAACTGACCGTTCAGCGCGACAAGCCCAGTGTTATGAGTGTCGCGTTTGCCAATGGTTTTTCCCATCTGGGTCGTTTTTCGGCCGACTACAAATCCCGCTTTGGTGTTTCGCCCAGCCAGATGAATTGATTTTCCTGAATTGGCGGTTTGGGCGTTTTGACGGGGTCTGGCGTCGGTCGGTGCATCAAGTTGAATGCTTCCATTGCTTCCATTGCTTCCATTGCTTCCATTGCTGCCATCACACTGCCGTGCGGATGTCGGTTTTGTGAACCTCACAGGTCTTCAAAGTAAAATGAAATCAAAGCCTTGCGTGTAATTTTCACCTGCCCAACGCGCGGTTTCCGAAGGAATCTGCGGCGCGTTAACGAGTTTTGAAGGGAGCTTCCTTATTTTGAGGCTTGGGGGACATTCGGACGGCTCGAATGTTTGTTGGTAACACTGTGGGTGATGTAAAAATGAGATTTTTGCTGTTTAAACTGTACGCTTTGATGTTCGTGCTGGTTGGATGTGGGGAATATGTGCCACACGATCAGTCTCCTCGCATTCTGGCGATGGGCGATTCCATGATGGCCTGGCATGCAGGCAATGATCGCGGTATTTCGGACAACATCGAGCAAATCCTGAACGAACCGGTCATTGACCGCTCCGTCGTTGGTGCACGGGTGCTCTACCACCTGCCAATTACGGGTGCGATGGGTCTCAGCATTTCCAAGCAATACGCACCTGGAAATTGGGACTGGGTCGTTCTTAACGGTGGCGGCAATGACCTTTGGCTTGGTTGTGGATGCTCACGCTGCGACAGCAAGATGAACCGCATGATCAGCGCAGACGGCAGCAGCGGTGAGATTGCCCGCATGGTCAAAAAAATGCGGCAAACCGGCGCGCAGGTGATTTATGTAGGCTATCTGCGCAGCCCAGGTGTGGGCTCGATCATCGAGCATTGCCGTGAAGAGGGAAATGAGTTGGAAAGCCGTATTTCGCGGATGGCCAAGGCGGACCCTGGCGTGCATTTTGTATCGCTGCAGGATCTCGTGCCCTACGGTGACCGGTCGTACCATTCGGGGGATCGGATTCACCCTTCTCAGAAGGCAAGCCGTGCAATTGCGATGCGTGTCGCGAACATCATCGCACGATAAGCTCAGGCGCTACAGAATTCCGTTTCGGGGCAGGGCGACTTGCCCCATCTGTGCCAGTGTCAGGCTGATCTCTTCGGTGATGAGCTGCCAATATTGTGCCAAACCCGCTTCGCCACCTGCCGCAATGGCAAATTGTAAGGCGCGCCCGAAAAATACAAAGCTGGCACCCATCGCGTAGGCTTTGACCACATCCTCGCCAGAGCGCAGACCGGTATCGTAGAACAACGGGTAATCTGCGCCCAACGCGGCGCGAATACGGGCCAAGGCAAGGATCGGTGGGGGTGCAGCATCTAACTGGCGCCCTCCGTGGCTGGACACTTGAATGGCATCGACCCCTTCGGCTTTCAAACGCTTGGCGTCTTCAACATCGGTCACGCCTTTGGCCACGAGATTGCCATCCCAACTGTCGCGTAACTGCTTGAGAAAATCCCAATCCGCCAGCGCACGGCTTTCTGTTCGGTCAAAATCAAAGCCGTCTTTCTTGAAATTCGCCAGATCCGGTGCGCCCGCCAGCAGGCTTGAAATGGACCAGCGCGGATGCAGCGCAAAGTCAACGAACTGCATCGGACCAATCCGGAATGGCATCTTGAACCCGCGGCGTAGCTCGCGCGGGCGACGTCCGACCTCGGGCACGTCCAGGGTCATGACCAGCGTGCGGTAACCCGCAGCCTTGGCGCGCTCCACCAGTTTCTTTGTGCCGCTGCCATCACCGCTGAAATAGAGCTGAAACCACGCGTGTCCGTTGGCTTCCTCTATGATCTCCTCCATGGTGGTCGACGCCACGGTCGACACGCCATGCGGGACCTGGTGTTTTGCGGCCATCCGCGCGAACATCAGATCGGCACCGGGGCCTGACAGATTGCACATGCCCATCGGGCTGATCCCGAAAGGGACGTGCCCGGCATGATCGAAGACCGGCACCGTCAAATCGCGATCTTTGACATTGACCAATACCCGTGGCTGCAATTCGATCTCGCGCAGGGCCGCCAGGTTGCGCGCTTCTGCAACGCCTTCGCCGGCGGCCCCGTCGATATAATCGAAGACCATCCATGGCAGACGCCGACGCGCGAGGCGCCGGGCGTCGCTGTAGGAATGGATGGCGCTTGCGCCCAAAACCTCAGGCCTGAACGGACTTCATGAAGCGGTCGCGGATCACAACGGGGTCCATCGTGATAACCGGCAGCTTGATATTGCCGCTCTCGCATTTGCTGACAATCACGGTCATCTTTTTACTGTCGATGGCCGCTTGCAAGGCTTTACCAGTGTCTTTCGCGTCGCAGGTCACGACATTCTCGCAGCCACAGGCTGAAGCGACATTCTCCAGCTTGGTTTTCTTGCCCGCATAGGTGGGCTGGTCTCCCGTGGATCCATAGCTACCATTGTCGATGATCAGCAGGATGTAGTTGTCGGCCACGTTATTCGCGATCGTCGGCAGGGTGCCGAGGTTGGTCAGAACGGAGCCGTCCCCGTCGATGGAAATGACGGTTTTGTCTTGTGCCAGAGCCACGCCCAGACCGATGGAGGACGACAGTCCCATGGTGCCGAGCATGTAAAAGTTCGTCGGCTGATCGTCGATCATATGCAGCTCTTGGCTGGGCAGGCCGATGTTACAGACAACCAGGTGGTCACGCAGGATTGGCGCGATGTCGCGCAGGATTTCAGAACGGATCATTGGTCGCCGTAGCCTCCCCAGAAAGACGCATCCGTAAGGATCGCCACAGGTTTGTTGCACATAAAGGTGTATTTCAGGATCGCGTCCAACTCCTCCGCATCCGACTCCTTGTGGAAGTGGTAGGTGGGGATCAGCATCTGTTGCAGCAGCGCCTTGGTGTGAACGGCCATTTCCACCTGACAGGCCACGGGTTCGCGCAGCTCCCCCCGGTAGGAAATCAGCATCGGCAACGGCATGCGGTAGAATTGGGTCAGGGTCGCCAGCGTGTTGATGGTCACGCCGATGGCGGTGTTCTGCATGATGATCGCAGGCCGCTTGCCCCCCATGAATGCCCCGGCGCAGAGCCCCATGCCCTCGTCTTCCTTGTTGGAGGGGATATGGTAAATCTCCTCGCGCGCCTCGATTTCATCGATGACGCCAGCCAGCTGTTTGCATGGCACTGTGGTGACAAATTCGATGCCATTGGCAACGAAGTCATCCACGATTCTGGTATTGATGGACACCTAGGCACTCCTTGTGGTGAAAGTATTATAATTCAGTATTTTACAGGTGGTATTTAACGCATCACATAAACTGAACATGGCGCGTGACGCACGACCCGGGATGACGTTGAGCCCAGGAAGTAGTCGCTCAGACCAGGCTTGTGGGAGCCCATGATGATGCAATCCGCATCGATTTCTGTGGCATAGTCGACGATGGCGCGACCCGGGTGCCCTTGCAGAATAACGGCATCCACATCGCCCGCTTCGGCGACTTTTTCTTCCAGCTTGGTTTTTGCGGTCTGAAAGGCGTTTTTAACAGCGTCTTCAGGCAAATAGGCATTCGCCATGCCGGGTGGGGTTTCATAAACGTGAACCGCGATGATCTCGCCGTCTTCACCGCGCAGGTGGCGCGCCATGGCCAGCGCTTCTGCGCTGATACCGTGATCCAGAGCGAGTGAAACGATGATTTTCTTGTGCATGTCAGGTCCTTTCCTGTCTGCGCGGCCCCGGCTGATCTGGCCTAGGGTCCGGCGGTCGTGTGATCCGGTGTGAGAATGATCTTGGGCGCTGCAACCAAGCCTGCCCGAATGTCCTTGAAGGCGCGGTGGCCTTCGGAAAGCGGGCGCTCTTCCACCCAATCGAGGGCCCCGAGATTGCCATCAAAGATGGCCGCTGCCGTCGCCTCGAAATCTGCGGCGGTATAGGTGTAGGTGCCGATGAAGGTGATCTCCTGCAGCGTCATGCGTCGGACATCCAATCCCCCGGTGGCTTCGCCCAGACCGATATGCGCGATCACGCCGCCCGCGCGCGCCAAAGCGCTGCAGGTTTCCCGCGTCGCGGCATAGCCCACGCCATCGATCACCATGTCGACGCTGCCATCTGCGGGCATGCCATCACCCCCCGGGGCGCAGGTGTCAAAACCGGCAACATCGGCAAGCCGTTCACGCCGCACCGCATTGGGCTCGATCACTGTGATGTCGCGCGCACCCTGTGCATAAAGCGATAAGGCGGCACCAACGCCAATGGCACCGCCACCGATGACGGCACAGCGCATGCCCGACAGATCCCCCCCCAGAACGGCACGGCCTAGCCGTACCGCGTGCCAGCCGCAGGCAATGGGTTCGGCAAGCGCGGCCTGAGACAGGGTCACGTGATCGGGCACCGTGACCAGATTGCGCACTGGCATTGCGACATAATCCGCAAAGGCCCCTTCGCGCGGCATCATCGAGATGATCTGGCGATTGGGGCAGAGGTTTTCGCGCAACGTCCTGCAGAAGTCACAGGTCTGGCAGGCCACCAGCGGGTTGATTGTCACGCGGCGCCCATCCTCAGGCCCGCCCACGATCACGCCTGCGGCCTCGTGACCAAGCGTCAGCGGGGCGGGGCGGCGAGCGTCATGTCCCAGGTAAGCATGCATATCGGAGCCGCAGATGCCGGAGGACATGATGCGCACCAGCGCCTCGCCATCCTGTGGTTCAGGCATCGGGCGGTCCATGTAGGTCAAGACCTCGACGTCGGTGTAGATCAATGCCTTCATTTGGCGGTGAAGCCTCCATCCACAAACAGGGTTTGCCCGGTCACATAGGCCGAGGCGCCAGAGCAGAAGAACATCAGCGGGCCATCCAGGTCGACAGGTTCGCCATTGCGGCCAATGCAGGTTTGATCGGCATTGCGTTGCGCCAGCACCGGATCGGCAAAAACCGGCCCCGTCAGCTCGGTGCGGAAAAACCCCGGCGCCAGTGCGTTGGCGGTAATGCCATCCCGTGACCAGGCCTCGGCCATGGCGCGCGTCATCTGCTCAACACCCCCCTTGGAAGCACCGTAGCTGATGCCGCCGGGAAAAGCACGGCGCGACTGAAGCGACGCAAAGTTGACGATCCGACCCCAACCGTTTTTCTTCATCGCGGGCACCATGGCCTGCGCCAGAAAGAACGGGGCCGCGAGGTTGAGGTTCAGCGTCACATCCCAGCCTGCATCGGTCACATCATCCGCGCTTTGACGGGTATTGATCCCCGCGGCATTGATCAGAATATCGATGGCCCCGAAGGGTTGCGCCGCGTCGCGTGCGATGTCCTGCAAGCTGTCGCGGTCGGAGAGGTCCGCCGTCAGGCTCGCCGTCTCGCCGGGCGTGTTTTCGCGCCAGGCCGCCAGGGCGTCGGCGCGCCGCGCCAGCCCGATGACGCGAGCCCCGGCCCGGGCCAGCAGGCTCGCGGCCTGCCGACCAAGGCCACTGCTGGCACCGGTCACGCAAACGGTTTTACCCGTCACATCAAAGAGCTGGTTCATGTCACGTCAATCATTGGCGGAAAGGTCAAAGTTCTCTTTCGGGAAGTATTTGTGCAGCCGCGCATCTGCTGAGCGTGCGTGACCCTCCATGCCCTCAAGACGGGAGATGCGCGCGGTGGCCTCGGCAATCGGTTTCGACCCCTCGCGCGTTGCGCGCTGCCAGGTGACGATTTTCATGTATTTATGCACCGACAGGCCACCGGTATATTTCGCCGATTGCGAGGTGGGCAGCACGTGGTTGGTGCCGGATGCCTTGTCGCCGAAGGCCACGGTGGTTTCTTCGCCGAGAAACAGTGAGCCGTAGCACTGCAGCCGCTCCAGCCACCAGGGCAGATCCGCGGCCTGCACGGTCAGGTGTTCGGGGGCATAGTCGTCTGAGCAGGCGGCCATTTCTTCGCGGTCCGCGCAAACAATGACTTCGGCATAGTCGCGCCAGGCGGCTTCGGCATTGGCGCGGTTCAGTTCCGGCAAATCTGCGATCAGCCCCGGTACGATTTCCATCACTTTTTCAGCCAGCGCGCGGCTGTCCGTCACCAACCAGACTGGCGAATTATAGCCATGCTCCGCTTGACCTACGAGGTCCGTGGCCGCGATGAAGGGATCGGCGTCCTTGTCGGCGAGGATCAGGCTGTCGGTAGGCCCCGCGATCATGTCGATGCCGACGCGGCCAAAGAGGATGCGCTTGGCCTCGGCCACGAATTGGTTGCCGGGGCCGACGAGAATATCTGCCTTGGGCAGGCCAAAGAGACCAAAGGTCATGGCCGCAACGCCCTGCACGCCGCCCATCGACAGGATATTATCCGCGCCGCAGAGATTGGCGGCGTAGATGATGGCGGGGTTGATCCCGACGCCGGGGCGAGGCGGTGAGCAGGCGGTGATATGCTGGCATCCGGCCACCTTGGCGGTGGTCACGGTCATGATGGCGCTGGCGATGTGGCTGTAGCGTCCCCCCGGCACGTAGCATCCCGCAGCGCGACAGGGGATCGCTTTTTGCCCTGCGATCAGGCCTGGAACCACTTCAAGTTCTACGTCGCTCATGGTCGATTTCTGGGTCTCGGCAAACCTGCGCACATTGTCATGGGCAAAGGCGATATCGTCTTTGAGCTTTTGCGACACCAAGACCGAGGCGGCTGCGATTTCCTCCTCGTTGAGGATAATGCTGCCTTGGTAATTATCGAATTTTTCAGCGTATTTCAGCGCGGCAGCATCGCCGCCGGCCTCAATGTCGTTGAGGATGTTTTGCACGGTTTCACGCACGTCACCGGCGTCTGTCATCGCCGTTTTGGCAGCTTTTTTGAGGTACTCACGAGCCATTGAAGAGGTTCCTATTCATAGATGTCGTCTGGAAGAAGTGGTGAAACAGTCGTTACATCGGCAATCATCAGCACAGTCAGTGATAAGAAGATTACAAACGGGACGGCCCGGCTGGCAATCTTCAGAAGCGATGTGTCTGTAAGACCAGTTATCACAACGCGGTTCAGGCCAAGCGGCGGTACGATTGTGCCCGCACCCAATCCGGTGACCTTCGTGATGCGGAACTGGAAATCGGTCATGCGGACCTCATTTGCAGAAGGTTTCAAGATCGGTCCGCAGGTCAGGCACGAATTGCACCTGGCAAAAAGCGCGCGTGCCAGAAAGCGCCCGCAGCAGCCTTTGCAAAACACCGAAAGCAAGGCAGCCGGTGTGACCAAAATTGGCAGTCTGTGTTGTGCATTGTCATTCCCTATCAGGTTTGGAAACTGACCACGGATTCGATTCAGAAAATGGGGGTCGTTAAAGTCGTGTAAGCGCTTACATTGATTCTTGCAAGCGCTTACGATCTGCGGGGATTGCCATGCGAAAACTGGCCTTAAAGAAAGCACGAGCCTTTGAGCCAAAGGGGCGATATATTTTGCAGATGAACAAGAGCACCGCTCCAACTCTCGAAGATGTCGCGCGCATGGCGGGCGTTTCCACCGCGAGTATTTCGCGGGCGCTCAACGATCCTGACAAGGTTTCAAAACCCACGCGCGAGAAGATTGAAGCGGCAATTGATGCGCTGGGCTACACACCGCATTTTGGCGGGCGGGTATTGGCGCTCAGCCGCACGAACACCGTGGGCGCGATCATCCCCAGCATGGCAAATGCGATGTTTGCCAGCGGCGTACAGGCGTTCCAGGAAGTGCTTTCGGAGGCTGGTGTCAATCTGCTGGTGGCGAGCACCGGGTATGACCCCGAACATGAGTTGCGCCAGATCAAAGCGCTGGTCGGGCATGGTGCTGATGGCTTGCTCCTGATCGGCAGCGCGCGTCCGCAGGCGACGCAGGATTTTCTGAAAAAACGCGGCGTGCCGCATGTGCTGTCGTGGTGTTTCAGGCAGGACCCGGCGCGCACTTTTGTCGGCTTTGACAACCGGCAGGCCGCCTATGATGCGACCTCGCGGATACTGGCGGAAGGGCACAGGCGTATTTCGATGATCTGTGGTCTGCGCCAAGGCAACGACCGGGCGCAGGATCGGTACGACGGTGTTCAGGCGGCAATCGCGGATTTCGGGCAGGGGGCCCAGTTATTGCAGGTGATGGAAGCAAAATACCGCATTGAATATGGTGCCGAAGCATTCGCGGAAATCATGCGCACCAACCCCGCGCCCACAGCGATCATATGCGGGAATGACGTGCTGGCCGCGGGTGCGTTGATGCGTGCGCGCGATCTGAGTGTTGATGTGCCCGGCCGCGTCTCGCTGGTGGGGTTCGATGATATCGGGCTGGCGTCCGTGGTGACGCCGCCGCTTGCGACGGTCCGTGTGCCCCAGATCGAAATGGGGCGCGTGGCGGCCCGCGTGTTGTTGGATCGCCTCAGTGGCGCGCCCGAGGTTGATAGCGTGGAACTGAACACGGAATTCATTCACCGCGGCTCTCTGGCCCCGCCTCCCGCCTGAGGTTGAGCAGTGCCTTGGCTTTTGCTTGACAACACAGCCTATGACCGTTCTCTGAGACGGGCAGAATGAACACGTGAGGAGCCATTGTTATGATGAGAACGCGAGCTGCGGTTGCGGTTGCTGCGGGGGAGCCTTTGCAGGTGATGGAGGTGAACCTTGAGGGG
>NZ_CANMNK010000005.1 GCF_947499265.1 uncultured Roseobacter sp.
CTGGCTCTGGCTCTGGCTCTGGCTCTGGCTCTGGCTCTGGCTCTGGCTCTGGCTCTGGCTCTGGCTCTGGCTCTGGCTCTGGCGAAACGACCTCAGGTTCGGGGTCCCCGTCAACAACAATCGTATCCGCTGCCTCAACGGCGCGTTCGGGCGCAGCTTCAGGTACAACCGCTTCAGGCGCCAGATCAGCGGTCTCTGCAACCGTTTCCGCCGTCTCTTCAACCGCAGCGGGGACAACGGCCTCCTCAACACCACCGTCTTCAACAATTGCCTCAAGCCCCTCATCGATCTTGGAGGAGGATTTGAACAGACGGTCTTTGAGTTTTTTGAAAAATGCCATGCGCGGCCCCACTTCTCACGTGATCCCCATCTAAGGGGATTTTGTCAGAAGGGAAAGGGCCGCACCCGGATTGATACCCGGTGTCAGATCTCGTCGGGGAAGTGCTTCATGACCAGGCGGATCGGGTTCGGCGCCGCCTGCCCCAGCCCGCAGATCGATGCATCCACCATCGCTGTGCTCAATTCCTCAAGCAGGCCCTGATCCCATGTGTCCTGCTGCATCAGCTTCACGGCCTTTTCGCAGCCCACCCGGCAAGGCGTGCACTGCCCGCAGCTTTCATCCTCAAAGAACCGCAGCATGTTGAGGGCGGCGGCCCGTGCGGAATCCTGATCAGACAGCACCACAACCGCAGCCGACCCAATGAACGAGCCCAGGGGTTGCAATGTGTCGAAGTCCAGCGGCACGTCATTGATCGAGGCGGGCAAGAGGCCCGAGGACGGCCCGCCCGGCTGATAGGCCTTGAATTGATGACCCTCCGCCATGCCACCCGCTGCCTCGATGATGTCGGTGATCGTTGATCCGGCGGGCAAGAGATAGACGCCCGGTGCCGCCACGCGCCCCGAGACCGAATAGCTGCGCAGGCCCTTGCGGCCATTCTTTTCGGTGGAGGACAGCACCTCCGGCCCCTCACGGCAGATACGCGCCACCCAATGCAGCGTCTCGACGTTATGGACCAGCGTCGGCTGACCGAAGATACCTACCTGCGCCACAAAGGGCGGGCGGTGCCGTGGCATGCCGCGTTTGCCTTCAATGCTCTCAATCATCGCGGATTCTTCACCGCAGATATAGGCACCCGCGCCACGGCGCAGATCGATATACCCAGGCTCCACGATCCCGGCTTCCTCCAACGCCTTGATTTCACGCGCCAGAATTTCCAGCACGGCGGGGTATTCGTCCCGCATGTAGATGAAGGCTGTTTCCGCCTCGACCGCCCAAGCCGCGATCAGCATGCCTTCGAGGAAGAGATGCGGCACGCGTTCCAGATAGTAACGGTCCTTGAAAGTGCCCGGTTCGCCCTCGTCGCCGTTGACGGCAAGGTAACGTGGCCCCGCATTTGCCCGCACAAAGCCCCATTTCTTGCCCGATGGGAAACCCGCCCCACCCAGACCGCGCAGACCGGAGGCGAGCACCTTGTCCTGCACCGCTTCCCAGTCGCCCTGCGTGCGCAGTTCCTTTAGCGCCGCATAGCCGCCCTCGGCCTCATAGGCCGCAAAATCCTGATACGCGGGGATATGCGCATGGGTATCCCCCGCGGCAATTGCCGCCTCTACCTTCTGGGGCGTCGCGTGATCGATATGCGCATGACCCAGCTCCAGCACCGGCGCTGTATCACACCGCCCCATGCAGGGCGCGCGCAGAACGCGGACCTGCGCCGGGTCGAGCCCCTCCTCAAGCGCGGTTTTCAACTCCTGCGCACCCGCCAATTCACACGACAGCGAATCGCAGACTCGAATGGTCAGTGCCGGTGGCGGGGTCTCCCCCTCTTTGACCACATCGAAATGCGCATAAAAAGTTGCGACCTCATAGACTTCTGCCATCGACATGCGCATTTCTTCGGCCAGGGCGCGCAAATGGTCTGCAGACAAATGGCCAAAGTGATCCTGGATCTTGTGCAAATGCTCGATCAGCAAATCGGCGCGACGCGGGGCATCGCCCAGCAGCGTCTTGACCGCCTCCCAGGCGTCATCTTGCAACTGGCGGCCCTTGGTATGGCGACGACCTTTGCCTTTGCCTGACTTCCACACCCCCTTGCGCGGGGATTTATCTGCCGTATCCAATGCCATGTTCGGGTCTCCGTGCCGGAGCGGATCGCTCCTGCCTTAGTTTTCATTCGGTTGCACGGACCGTATCAGCCCGGTTTCGCGCAGGATACGGCCAAACCACGCACCAAGTAGGACCAGAAGCGACACTCTGTGTCTGATCAGAAACTTCTGACGTTAACTGAGACAAATTGCGGCGCTTGGAGCAGCGCCTGCAACACGGTAAACAGATTCCTAACATGACTGCGCGCGCATCTTCATCAACCTTCGCCCTCGCGAGCCTTGGGCCAGCGATTTTGCTGGTTATCGGCGCCTACGCCGGGGGTATCTATGCCTATCTGGGCCTGCTTGGCATCACCGCAGTTGTCCTGATTGCAGACAAATCCGGTCTGGCGGCTGCCAGTACCCCGCGGCAAGGCTATTGGTTGCCGCGCCTTGTCGGTCTCTCCCATTTCGCAGTTCTGACTGCAGGTGTCTGGGCCATCGGTCTGGACGCCCGTCTGGATCTGACGGAAAAGGCGGCGCTTTTTCTGGGCATTGGGTTATATCTTGGACAGGTCTCAAATGCTTGCGCGCATGAGTTGATCCATCGCAACAACAGATCCCTGCGCGCCCTTGGCACGGCCATCTATTGTTCGCTGCTGAACGGGCAGCATGTATCGGCTCATATGCTTGTGCATCATATACATGCCGGCACCGCGCGCGACCCCAATTCCGCGCCCATCGGCCAGGGGTTCTGGCGCTTTTTCTCACGAGTGGTCGTGCGTGAGTTTCGCGAGGGGCTTTTGGCAGAAAACAAGCGCAGACAGACACATACCTCCGGGCTGCACCCCTATGTGATATACATTTCCGGGGCGCTTTTGAGCATGGGGGCCGCCTATCTGCTGAGCGGTTTTGCGGGGCTTCTGGTGATTTTGGGGCTGAGCGCGCACGCGCAAATGCAACTGATGCTGTCGGATTATCTGCAGCACTACGGGTTACGACGACAGACGGATGAAAACGGACGGACAGAGCCAATGGGGCCGCGCCACAGCTGGAATGCGCCGCACGCCTATTCCGCCGCGCTGATGCTGAACGCGCCCCTGCATTCCGACCACCATATGAACCCCGCGCGTGCCTTTCCCGACTTGCGCTATGATGCGGAGGCCATGCCCACCTTACCACGTTCGGTGCCGGTGATGGGGGCCATCGCAATGATCCCGCCCTGGTGGCGAAAGGTGATGGACCCGCGCGTGCGCGAGTATCAGCCAGTTGATGCGGCACATCACGGCAACGTCATACGCAATGCCACCCCTGCCCCTGTTCCCAAAACGTCAAATCTGTAAGAGTAAATCTATGTTTTCAGTCCCCAAATTCACCAGCGCGTGCCTGATCGGCCTTTGTCTTGCGATGTCTCCTGCTGTCGCCGAAGGCACCATGAGCGCCGAAGAATTCGACAGCTACACACGCGGGAAAACCCTGTTCTACGGTCAGAACGGGGCTTCGTATGGCGCCGAGGTTTACATGGACAATCGTCGCGTCCGCTGGTCGTTTCTGGATGGTCAGTGCAAGGAAGGCGAATGGTATGAAGAGGCCGGTCACATCTGTTTTGTCTATGACGACAATCCTGACCCGCAATGTTGGACGTTCCGGAAAGAGGGCTCCGGGTTGGTGGCGCGTTTTCAGAATTCCCCCGGCACAACCGACCTTTATGAGGCGGATGATCTGGGCCAGGAAATGATCTGCTTGGGTCCTGAAATCGGCGTTTGACCAAATGCCTCAAAGCATTTCGCTCTGAACCCGCGGCACATAGCGCTGCCTGAAATCAACGATTTCAGCGCTGTTAGGCGACACAGCATGTTTCCAGCTAAGTGCGAAACGCGCTAGAACAGCGATCCCTGCTCGGGGGGTTTGCGCGCCTCTTTGCGCGCACCGGGTTTTCCGCCCAGGCTGACGCGACCATCCGCGAACTGGATCTCCAAAGAGGTTGCCGCCTTCGCCGTCTTGCTGTCTGTCACCACCGCGCCGTCGCTGCGCACAACGGCAAATCCCCGTTCCAGCGTCGCCTCATACCCCAGCGTGCGTCTGAGCCGTTCCATTGCGTCAACCTGCCCCCGCCAAATCGCGATATTGCGCTGACCGACATCGGACAGGCGTTGGGCGATGGCGGCAAAATCCTTGGTTTTGCGCGCATGATCCTGTGCCAGTGCCGCTGGTCGAAACCGCCGTGCGCAGGCGGTCAATTGTTCTTGTTTGGCTGAAACGGACCGGCTCAGCGCCGGGGCCAGGCGGGCCGATATCTCGCGCAGGCGGCGCTCTTCGACCGTCAACGATCGACGCAGCGTTGCTGGCCGCAGGCTGCCGCTCATATCCGCCAGCCGCACCTTGCGTTTTTGCACGCCTGCAATCAGCGCCGGACCCAGGCGGGCGCTGACCATATCCAAGCGCTGACGAGGTGTATCCAGCAAGGTTTCTGCCCGTGGCAGTGCCCGCGCCACATCCCGCAACCGCTGCCCCCGGCGGGTCAGACCCTGGCTCAACGCCTGCCGCATCCGGGCATCCTGCCCGTCGAGCCAGGCCATCAGCTCGTGACGCACAGGCACCGCAAGCTCTGCTGCCGCCGTTGGCGTCGGCGCGCGCTTGTCGGACACATAGTCGATGAGCGTTGTATCCGTCTCATGCCCCACCGCGGAAATCAGCGGGATGTCAGAGGCCGCTGCCGCGCGTGCGACACTTTCCTCATTGAACCCCCAAAGGTCTTCAACCGACCCGCCCCCGCGCGCGACAATCAGCAAATCAGGCCGGGGCAACGCGCCACCGGGGGTCATCGCATTGAAGCCTTCAATCGCGCGGGTCACTTCGGGCGCACATTTTTCGCCCTGAACCGCCACCGGCCAAATCAGCACCTTGCGCGGGAAACGGTCCCGCAAGCGGTGCAGAATATCGCGGATCACGGCACCCGAGGGCGAGGTCACAACGCCGATCACCTCGGGCAAATAGGGCAGCGGACGTTTGCGCGCGGGGTCAAAGAGCCCCTCCGCCTCCAGCATCTTCTTGCGTTTTTCCAGCAGGGCCATCAGCGCACCCATGCCCGCGGGTTTGATGTCTTCGATGACGATCTGATACTTCGACTGCCCGCCAAAGGTTGTCACGCGGCCGGTTGCAACAACCTCCATCCCCTCTTCGGGCTGGGTCTGCAGACGGGCCGCAACCCCTTTCCAGATGACGCCCGAAATCACCGCGCGGTCATCCTTGAGGTCGAGATAAATATGACCGGACCGGGGGCGGGACACGCGCCCGATCTCGCCCTTGATCCGCACATGCCCGAACTCGCCTTCAATCACACGTTTGATCGCGCCCGACAATTCGGTCACGGTGAATTCAGGGCTGTTGAGCCCGTCTTCAGGAGCGTCGATCAGATCCATGAAACCTCTGGTGTTGTATCGCCGGTGCGTGCAGCTTAGAACGCCCGGAACCCGAGGCCAAGCAGATCAGGAGCGCGCCCATGAACATTCTTATCCTTGGCAGCGGCGGGCGCGAGCACAGCCTGGCCTGGGCGGTGATGCAGAACCCCAAATGTGACCGGCTGATCGTGGCCCCCGGCAACGCGGGGATCGCGGAAATTGCGGAATGTGCCGCGCTGAACATCGAAGACGGCGGTGCCGTCACCGTGTTTGCCGAGGAAAACGCCATTGATTTCGTGATCGTCGGGCCAGAGGCACCGCTCGCAGCGGGCGTGTCGGACCGGTTGCGCGCGGCGGGTTTTCTGGTCTTCGGCCCAAGCGGTGCCGCAGCGCGGCTGGAGGCCTCCAAGGCCTTCACCAAGCAGATTTGCGATGCTGCGGGTGCGCCCACGGCGGCTTACGGGCATTTCAGTGACGCAGCCTCGGCCAAGGCCTATGTGCAAGCGCAGGGCGCACCGATTGTCATCAAGGCCGATGGTCTGGCCGCGGGCAAAGGCGTGATCATCGCCGAGACGGTTGCGGATGCTGAAACCGCGGTGGATGAGATGTTCTCCGGCGCTTTCGGCGATGCGGGTGCTGAGGTGGTGATCGAAGAATTCATGCAGGGCGAGGAAGCCTCGTTTTTTGTGCTCTGCGATGGCGAGGATGTGCTGCCCATCGGCACGGCGCAGGATCATAAACGGGTGGGCGAAGGCGACACTGGGCCAAACACCGGCGGTATGGGCGCATATTCCCCGGCCCCGGTAATGACCGATGATGTCGCGCAAGCGGCGCTGGACCAAATCGTGAAACCCACCATGGCTGAGATGGCCCGGCAGGGCACACCCTATCAAGGGGTCCTCTTTGTCGGGTTGATGATCGAAAACGGCGCGCCCCGGCTAGTAGAATACAACGTGCGGTTCGGCGACCCGGAGTGCCAGGTGCTGATGATGCGACTGGGCGGGCAGGTGTTGGATTTGCTCCAGGCCTGCGCCGAAGGGCGCTTGGCAGATACTCAGGTCAATTGGGCCGCGGACCACGCCTTGACGGTCGTTCTGGCCGCCAAAGGCTATCCCGGCGCCTATGAAAAGGGCTCCGTCATCGGGGGCCTGGAACACCTGCCCGAAGACAGCAGTCACATGGTCTTCCATGCTGGCACGGGCCGGGCGTCAGGGCAGTATATTGCACAAGGCGGGCGCGTTCTGGCCGTCACCGCGCGCGCGCAAACGCTGTCAGACGCACGGGACAAGGCCTATGCAATGGTGGACGATATCGACTGGCCCGACGGGTTTTGCCGACGTGATATCGGTTGGCGGGCGTTGTCGGAAGACTAAGGCGCGCAGCCCAGCGCCTTTGCGAATGCCGCACGGCTGGTATCGGTCCCGATCGGACGGGTCACCAGCGTGCTCTCCAGCGTCACACTGATCATCTGAAACCAGTCTGCAGAGGCCACCAGCATTTCCGGCAAACCATTGCAGGTGCGTATGCCGCCAGCAATGTCCGTTTCACCAATCCTGTGGTTTGTCAGCCCACCAAGGCTAGCTATTGCTTCAAGTTTCTGGTCGCGATAGCGAAAGAGGCGCAGAGTCTTAGCCAGATGGGGCCGGTCGATAAATGCGATTTCCGTATGGCCATCACCATCCAGATCCGCGGCGCCCACAGGTGCCAGCCAGCGGAAGCGTGTCCCGATGAACTCCGTTGCCGTGATGCGCCCCTGAGCATCGTAAATCGCCAGGCGGGCACCGCGCGTCTGGCTGCTTTCGACAACGATGACTTCCGGCACCCCATCGAAATCCAGATCACCGACACGTGGGGCGGTATCTTCAAAGACAAGATCATCCGGCAGGACAAATCGCCGAAACGTGCCATCCGACAGCCCGATCACAAGGGCCGCGTGTTCAACAGAATCGCCAAGCACCCCATGTGCGTAGCGTGTCGTCGGATCCTCATAGCGGGCCGAAATGATCGCTTCTGTCGCCGCCAAAGACCCTGGCAACACGCACAACACCAGCAGCGCGCGGCGCGCGAAAGGGTGCAGACAGCGCGATAGCAGACGCCGCGCCTTGGCCCACATCAGATTTGTTTTTCCGGCATTTGCACGACCAGACCGTCCAGGGCATCGGTCACCTTAAGCTGACAGGTCAGACGCGAGCGGGCCGGATCAGGCTCATAGGCAAAATCCAGCATGTCCTCTTCCATGTCTTCCTTGGCAGGCAGCTTGTCAGCCCAGGCAGGATCCACATAGACGTGGCAAGTCGAGCAGGCACAGGCACCACCACAATCCGCCTCAATCCCGGGGATGTTATTGTCCCGCGCGCCTTCCATCACGGTGAGGCCGTTGGCGACGTCCACCACATGTTCCGTGCCGCCGTGTTCGATATAGGTGATCTTGGCCACGTCTGTCGTTCCCTTCTGATCTGTTTCAGCCTGTCTACCGGGGCGATATAGGACGCGCCAGCCTCTTTTGCGACCCCGAACGACCTGAGGTGCGACAATGCAGGTTTGTTTTAGTTTTGTTCCCACGCGCTGGCCAAAACCATCGCGGACATCTGCCCCGCGCCGGATGCGCCGTTGGTTTCGAAGGGGGGGCCCATACCCCCTAGGCACCTGGTGGCAAAAGCGATAGAAAATGTGCAACGAAAGACCCAAGAGGCATTGGGCCATGACACAGGCACGCAAAATCCCATTTAGAAACGCCGCATATGCCGTTCTCGCCACCGCGTTGCTGACCGCCTGCACCCCCGAAACACTGGTTTTGTCGGCGTCATCACCAGCAAACCAATCCCCCGCCGGCACCCGGACAAGCCCACCGGACGCGGCGCCAGGCACCTGCTGGGATAAGACCGAGACACCGGCAATCATCGAAACGGTCAGCGAACGTATACTGATCGCGCCCGCAGACATCAGCGACGACGGGATCATCCGCAAGCCTGCTCAATACAAGAAAGAAAATCGCCAGCGCATTCTGCAGCCCAGACAAGAAAACTGGTACCAGATCGTATGCGCGGACACGCTGACGCCGGACTTCGTGACGACCCTCCAGCGTGCGCTCTCTGTGCGGGGGTATTACCAAGGCGCCACGACGGGTCAGCTCGACATTGCGACGCGGGATGCGATCGCGGGGTATCAAACAGCCCAGGATCTGCCCGGGTTCGAACTGACAATTGAAGCCGCCGAACGCCTCGGACTTGTCGCTGTGCGCAGGTCCTGACACGAAAAGGGCGCCACCAGGGCGCCCCGATCTCATATTTTCTTGAGGCTATTCAGCCAGCGACAGCGCCACGAACCGCGGATCGCCTGCCCGTCGGACCAAAAGCAGCAGCGACTTGCGCCCGGCTTCCTCTGCAGCTTCCACACGTTTTTCCAGATCGGAAATACTTGTCACTTTCTGCTGTCCGGCTTCGGTAATGATATCACCGGCGCGCAGACCTTTCTCGAAAGCCTCCGAGGTTTCATCAACAGCGGTAACCGCGAGCCCCTGCGCACCCGCATCCGTTCCCAACTCCTGGCGCAACTCATCCGTCAACGACGTCAGGGTCAGCCCAAGCAGATCTTTGGTAACGGGGTCCTGATCTTCATCAGGGGCGGTCGCAACGGCCGGGACGGCGCCCTCGGCTTCTTCGCGACGGCCCAGCGTCACTCTGAGTGTCACCGACTTGCCGTCACGCATGACAACCACGCGGACCGTTTCGCCGACGGGGCTATTGCCGACCGTCCGCACCAGACCGCGCGTATCCGCCACTTCGTTGCCAGCAAAGCTCATGATCACATCACCGGCTTCCATACCGGCCTCTTTTGCCGGCCCTTCAGGCACGTCTGTCACCAGCGCACCGGATGCGGACGCCAGACCCATCGCCTCAGCCACATCTTCGGTGACGTCCTGGATGCGCACGCCAAGCCAGCCGCGGCGGGTCTCGCCGAACTCTTTCAGTTGGTCCACGACGCGCGTGACAACATTGGAGGCCATCGAAAAGCCGATCCCGATCGATCCACCGTTGGGTGACAGGATTGCCGTATTCACCCCGATCACCTCGCCGTCCATGTTGAAGAGCGGCCCACCGGAGTTCCCTCGGTTGATCGCGGCATCGGTCTGGATGTAGTCGTCATAGGTGCCGCTCAAAGCCCGATTGCGCGCGGAAACGATGCCCGCACTGACAGAAAAGCCTTGTCCCAACGGGTTGCCCATGGCCACCACCCAATCGCCAACGCGGGCGATGTCGCTGTCCCCGAAGGAGACAAAGGGCAGCGGGCCATCCGCTTCGACCTTCAACAGCGCGATATCGGTGTTGGGGTCGGTCCCGATCACTTCGGCTTTCATCAACTCGCCGTCGCCGGGGTAGAATTCGATCATGATTTCATCGGCACCCTCGATGACATGGTTGTTGGTCACAACATAGCCATCCTCGGAAATCACAAACCCTGACCCCAGGGCCGAGGACCGTCGTGGCCGGTTGCCATCGCCATTGTTGCGGTCCTGGAATTCGCGGAAGAAATCCTCAAAGGGGGATCCTTCCGGCGCGATCCCCTGCGGACCTGTGCGACCAGCTACCACGGTGGAGGTGGTGATGTTCACCACGGAGGGGCTGATTTTCTCTGCCAACGGTGCCAGACTGGATTGCTGTGCGACCGCGCTCAGCGGTTGCACAAGCATGAAAGCCAGTGTCAGAACCGCCAAGAGCAACAGGCGCATCTGGACGGTGATGGGACTGATGATGGACGTAGGTACTGCCTTGGGCTGCATGCGTCGTCTCCTGAAAATACTTGTTTCTTGGCCTTGGGGCCACATTGGTCTTTGCTCGGTGTGATTGCTCACAGAGTGCATTTAGGGTGACCTTGGTGCAACATCAAAGATGTATCACGCTGGCACAGTTTCAACAGTGTGTTACCAAACTGTGAAGATGGCGCTCTATTTTTAAGGCGTTGCGCAACGGTTAGCCGAAGGTGGCGCCAAGCTGCCAGGCCAGCCAGACGAGGATCAGACCGCTGACCACGATCAATAATCCGATCTGCCGAACGGCGGCCTCCGGCATGGCGCGCAGGGCCTCCAGCATCCGTTCAATAAGCGAAGGGGCCAGCGCATAGGCCAGCCCCTCCACAATCATCACCAGCCCGAGAGCAAGCAGAAGCGTACTCACCGCTCGCCCTCATCGGACCGCGCGCCCTGATCGCTGCGCAGGTAGTTGAAGAACTCGCTGTCCGGCGACAGAACCATCGTCGAATTGCTGCCCTTCAGCGAGCGTTCATAGGCGGTCAGCGACCGGTAGAACTCAAAGAATTCCGGGTCCTCGCCAAAGGCTTGAGCAAAGATCGCGTTACGTTCCGCATCCGCCTGACCGCGAATGATATCCGCTTCCCGCGTTGCATCCGATGTCAGCTCGACCACAGTACGGTCGGCAAGGGCGCGCACCCGCTGGGCGGCTTCCTCACCACGCGCGATCTCGTCCGCCGCTTCGCGTTCCCGCTCCGCCCGCATCCGCGCAAAGGTTGCGTCCAGGTTCTGCTCCGGCAGGTTGGTCTGCTTTAGACGCACGTCAACTACTTCCAGACCAAGCGGCAGCGCCCGCAGGCGCGCCTGTTCAGTGATCCGTGCCATCAATCCGGCGCGATCCGCCGACAGGATCGTGTTCGAGGTCACCCCGTCCGACCCCAGCACGGCCCGGATGGTCGGGTTCAAAATACCTTCCAGCCGGTCCTCGGCGGTGCGCATACCGCCCACACCAACCGCCTGACGGAATTGTGTCACATCCGAAATACGGTAGCGCGCAAATGCATCCACGACGAGTCGGCGATCATCAGAGGGCGTGACCTCAGTCACATCCGTATCCAGCGACAGGATCCGGTCGTCATAGCGGACGACCTCCTGGATCAGCGGGATCTTGAACGCCAGACCGGGGTTTTCCTTCACGGATTTGATCTGGCCGAACTGCAGCACCAGCGCCTTTTCACGCTCATCAACGATGAAAACCGAACCGAGAACGCCCACCACAGCGATCACAGCAATAGGGATCAGAAAATTGCCAGCACGCATCAGTTGTTTCCTCCAGCAACAGCGCCGCGACGCAATTCATTCAAAGGCAGATAGGGCACAACGCCCTGCCCGCCGTTTCCGCCGCCCAGATCACTTTCAAGAATGATCTTGTCGACATCGCCAAACACACGTTCCATCGTCTCAAGATAAAGCCGCTTGCGGGTCACTTCAGGCGCCTTGGCATATTCTTCCAGAACGGAGGTGAAACGTGCCGCCTCACCCTGCGCTTCGTTGACCTGCTGAGCGCGGTAGGCCTCGGCCTGTTCCAGCTGACTTGCGGCTTCACCACGTGCGCCCGCTGTCACCCGGTTGGCATAAGCATCCGCCTGACGTTCCAGACGGTCACGCTCCTGCTCCGCCGCCTGAACTTCGCGGAAGCTGTCGATCACCTCGCGCGGCGGATCCGCCTTATCGAGGTTGAGCCGCACGATATTCACGCCGCTGTCATAGGCGTCCAGCGTGCCCTGGATCAGCTGCTGCGCCTCGTCGGCGATGATTCCACGGTCCCGGTTGAGGATCGGCGCCAGCTGATTGCGCGCGATCACCTCGCGCATGGCGGATTCAGAAACGGCGCGGATCGTCTCCTGCGCCTCGGCGAGATTGAAGAGATATTTCGCCGGGTCGCTGATGTTCCAAACAACCTGGAAATCGATATCGATGATGTTTTCATCCGTGGTCAGCATCAGCCCGCTGTCCACGCGCGACCCGATGTCTTCAGTTTGCTCGCGTGTCACAGGCAGAACCTCGGCGGTGACCAGCGGCCAGGGCGCAAAGTTCAGACCGGGATCGCCGGTCGCATAATATTCGCCCAGGAACAGCTCTACCGACTGCTCTTCCGGCGCCACGGTGTAAAAGCTCGCCATGCCCCAGAGGATCACAGCACCCAAAACGCCAAGACCAATGGTCCCGCGGGTAAACGCCGGCCCGCCGTTGCCGCCACGGCCACTGCCGTTGCCCGCGCCGCCGCCTTTGCCGCCCATCAGAACGCGCAGACGTTCCTGACCTTTTTTGACCAGCTCATCGATTTCCGGAATCTGGGGCCCGTCGCCACCCGGCCCACGTGGGCCTCCGCCATTGTTCCCGCGGTTTCCGCCGCCGGGTCTGTCGTCATCGGAATTTCCGCCGCCGCCCCCCCAGGGGCCGCCATTATTGCCAGCCATTCAGTCTCTTTCCCTCCTAAATCGCGCTCATGTGCGATTAAATCATGCCATAGGTACGCAAGGTTGCGCGGAATTCAAGCAGTACGCATCGGGGTGCGCATCGTTACAATCTCTTCGGACATGGTCGGGTGCACCGCCACCGTCCGGTCGAAATCCTCTTTTGTCGCGCCCATCTTGATTGCAACGCCCGCCAGCTGAATCATTTCACCTGCGCCCGGTGCGACGATGTGACAGCCCAGGACCTTACGCGTTTCCTTGGAAACCACCAGCTTCATCAGGACCCGGTCCGGGCGCCCGGCAAAGGCCGTCTGCATCGGGCGGAACGAGGTGCAATAGACCTCAATCGGCTCCAGCTCCCGCGCGTCTTCCTCGCTGAGGCCAACGGTGCCCATCTCCGGTTGGGTAAAGATCGCAGAGGGGATCAGCTCGTGATCCACCGGCGTCGGGTTGCCTTTGAACACGGTCTCGACAAAAGCCATGCCTTCGCGGATCGCCACAGGGGTAAGGTTCACACGGTCTGTGACATCGCCGATCGCGTAGATCGAGGGCACCGCGGTCTGGCTGTATTCATCAACCTCGATCTGCCCGCGACGTCCGAGTTTCACCCCCACGTCCTCCAGTCCCATGTCCCGAGAGTTCGGATCACGGCCGGTGGCAAAGAGCACCATGTCAAAGACACGCTCGCCGCCATTGGTCGATTTGACCCAGATCGGCCCATCGGTGGCTTTGGCAGTGGTCTGCATCTCCTCGCGCTGCTTCACATCCGCTCCCATCGCCGCGTCGGACGCAGTGCCCGCCGAGCTCATCAAATGGTCTTCACTCGCGGGTGCCATTTCCAGTATATTCGTGCCCACCCGCAAATCGATGCCGCGCTCGCGCATGGATTCGGCAACCAGGCCGCGGGCCTCCTCATCAAATCCCCGGAGAATTTGTGCACCGCGATAATATTGTGTCACCTCGACCCCAAGGCCGTTCATGATGCCCGCAAATTCACAGGCAATGTAGCCGCCACCGACAATCAGCAGGGATTTGGGCAAAGCCTTCAGATGGAAAATATCATCTGACACAATTCCAAGATGCGCGTTGGGCGTATCAGGTCGCACCGGATGGCCGCCGGTGGCCACCAGGATATGTTTCGCCGTCTTTGTTTCGCCGGTCGAAAGCTTGACCTCATGTGGCCCGGCCACCGACGCCCGCGCATCGAAGGTGTCGACCCCGGACCCCTTGAGCAAATTGCGATAGACCTGCTCCAGCCTGTCTAACTCGTCATTCAGCCGTTTGCGGAAAGCGGGCCAGTCAAACGGCCCTTGCTTCAGGTCCCAGCCGTAGGATTGCGCGTCTTCGACAACGCCCGCGTATTCGCTGGCAAACACCATCAGCTTTTTGGGCACACAGCCCCGGATGACACAGGTGCCGCCATAGCGGTCATCTTCGGCCAGCGCCACCTTTGCGCCCGCCTCGCCAGCGGCAACACGCGCGGCGCGCACACCGCCCGACCCGCCTCCGATGACAAAGAGATCATAGTCAAAATCGCTCATCGCGCGGGCCTTTCCAAGTCTTTCGGGTCTTTGAGGGGTCTATATAAGTGTGCGGCAGGTCATTACCACAAGGTCTCGGTGTTTTTGGCAGGCCCTTGAGCGGCACTCAGTCGGACAGATCGGCAAAAAGGTTGTCTGATTCAACAAAATCCAGCTGTCCTTTTTCGACCGTGCCTTCGTTGATGTCGCGCACTTCCACCTTGCCGTCGCCGAAGCCGATGATCACCCGATCACAGATATCGATGAAGAGGCCATTCTCGACCACACCCGGCATCTGGTTGAGCACCAGGGAAAGCTGCCGCGCATTGCCGATACGCTTAAGATGCAGGTCAATGATGTGATTGCCCTCGTCTGTCACGAAGGGGACCGCGCCATTCATGCGCAGGCTGCTTTCCCGGCCCAGCACATCCATGGACACCAGCGTTTCCTCAACCAGCGCCTGAGTTGTCTGCCACCCGAAAGGGATAACCTCGATCGGCAGGGGGAAAGCGCCGAGCGTTTCGACCTCCTTGCCCACGTCGGCAATCACAACCATTTGATCAGAGGCCGTCGCCACGATCTTTTCCTGCAGCAGCGCGCCGCCGCCCCCTTTGATCAGGTTCAGCTGACCGTCGAATTCATCGGCACCGTCAATGGTGATGTCGAGCCACTTGGCCTCGTCAAGGGAGATCACCTCGATACCGACATCCCGGGCAAGCTCTGCCGTGCGGGTGGAGGTAGGCACCCCTTTGATCCGCAGCCCGTCATCACGCACCATCTCACCAAGACAGCGCACCAGCCAGGCGGCGGTTGATCCGGTCCCCAATCCAACGCGCATCCCCGTTTCCACCAGCTGTGCCGCGCGTTTGGCGGAGACGAACTTGGCTTTGTCGATGGGAGAGAGTTCAGACGGCATGGGCGGAATCCTTGGCGAGAGATGTCAGCCTTATAGAAAACATGTGCAGCGGGTGCGAGGGGTGATTTTGAGCAACTTGTGTCTGGTTTGCGGACAATTGGCCTCATGGCGATGTGCCATGTGCAAATCGCTTTGAAAAACGTCGTTTCCTGCACCGCTGCCATAAGGGAATCGGAATAGATCTGGGGCATGAAGAACGCTGCCTACAAGCTCCATTACGCCCCTGACAATGCCTCGCTGGTGATCCGCCTGGCGCTGGAGGAGATTGGCGCGCCCTACACCACGCATCTGGTGGACCGCCGCGCACAAGGACAGCGCACACCGGCCTATCTGGCATTGAACCCGGACGGCAAAATCCCGGTGCTGGAGACAGAACATGGCGCGCTTTTTGAAACTGCAGCTATACTTCTGTGGTTGGCAGACAAACACCGCGGCTTGGCCCCTGCGCCCGATGCTCCTGAGCGCGGCGACTGCCTGAAATGGCTGTTTTACCTCTCCAACACGGTGCACCCCGCCCTGCGGATGCTGTTTTATCCCTGCGCCTACATCGGCGCATCCGAAACAGATCAACGGCAGCTCCAAACCGCCGCGCGCGCAAGTATCTTGGAGCATTTTGCCCTATTGGACGCGCATTGGCGTCACCGTGAAACACCCTCGATTCTCGACCTCTACACCGCACCGATGCTGCGCTGGATTAGGCTTTACCCCCGTAACACCGATACCAGCTGGTTTGACCTGCACCGCTTTCCTGCTCTACATCGCATGGCAAGTGCGCTTGAGACCCGCGCGTCGGTCATCGCGGCCCAGGCTGCCGAGGGTCTTGGACCATATCCTTTCACCGCGCCGCAGGCGCCAACCCCGCCCGAAGGAAGTGCTCTTTAGATGTTTCTGTCTGTCTTCGATATGTTCAAGGTAGGGATCGGCCCGTCGTCGTCACACACGATGGGGCCGATGGTGGCTGCGGCACGCTTTCTGGACAAAATGCGCGCCTCGCCCTTTGTCTTTCACGGGCTGCGCGCCTCCCTGCATGGCTCGCTGGCTTTTACAGGCGTCGGCCATGCCACGGACCGCGCGACCATCCTTGGTCTCGCTGGGTTTGTGCCCGACACCTACGATGCCGATAAAGCGGACGCAGCGCTCGCGCAGATCAAGGCGGAGGGGGTGATCCATCCTGAGGGCCTGCCAGAACTGTCCTTTGACCCCGCGCAGGATCTTATCTTCGACTTCGACACCATTCTGAGCGGACACGCCAATGGCATGATGCTGATGGCCACGGATGCGCAGGGCGACGTGACGCTGCGCGAAACCTATTATTCCATCGGTGGTGGTTTTGTCATGACCGAGGCGGAACTGGCCGAGGGAAAGGACATTGAAGAGGGTGCGCCGATCCCCTTCCCTTTCAAAACAGCGGCACAAATGCTGGAGATGTCCGAAGCCTCGGGCCGCACAATTGCAGAAATGAAACGTTCGAACGAGGCAGCGAGAGGTGGTGTGGATAACCTGCGCTCCGGCACCAAACGGCTCTGGCAGGTGATGAACGATTGCATCAATCGCGGTCTTTCCAGCGAAGGCGAACTGCCCGGCGGGCTGTCTGTGAAACGGCGCGCCAAGGGGATCCACGAAAAGCTGTTGGAGGAGCGCGGCATGAACCTCACCGCGCCCCACACCATCAACGATTGGATGAGCGTTTACGCGATGGCGGTGAACGAGGAAAACGCCGCCGGTGGTCAGGTGGTCACGGCCCCAACCAATGGCGCGGCCGGCGTGTTGCCGGCAACCCTGCGCTACTATCTCGATCATGTGCCCGGCGCATCAGAGGCGCATATCGAGGACTTTCTGCTGACCGCGGCGGCCATCGGCGGGCTGGTCAAGTACAATGCCTCAATCTCCGGGGCCGAGGCAGGCTGCCAGGCCGAAGTTGGCTCGGCAGCCGCGATGGCTGCGGCAGGTTTATGCGCTGTGCTGGGGGGCACGCCGCAACAGGTCGAAAACGCTGCCGAAATCGCCCTGGAACACCACCTCGGGATGACCTGTGACCCCGTGAAGGGGCTGGTGCAAGTGCCCTGCATCGAACGCAACGGGCTGGGTGCGATCAAGGCTGTCTCTGCCGCCTCTCTTGCCCTGCGCGGAGATGGTACGCATCTGGTCCCGCTGGACGCCTGTATCGAGACGATGCGTCAGACCGGGGTGGATATGTCAGAGAAATATAAGGAGACATCGCTGGGCGGCTTGGCGGTAAATGTGCCAAACTGCTAAAAGTTGTGTTAAACGCCGTGCTCTTCTTGCAATGATTGAGTTCCGGTTCTAGCCTCCGCCAATGGCCCTAGATCGTCCCCTCCTCGGCATCACCCTGATGCTCGGCTTCTGCATTCTTGCTCCCGTGGGCGATGCCGTGGCAAAGATATTGGGGCAGACCGTCCCCATCGGTCAGTTGGTGCTCGTGCGATTTGCGGTGCAGGCGCTTGTTCTGATCCCCCTTGTCTGGGCGACCGGGCGCATGTGGAAAATGCGCGGCCGCATCCTGGCGCTGACCTTTATACGCACATTGCTTCATATCCTCGGGATCGGCGCGATGGTCACCGCGCTGAAGTTCCTGCCGCTGGCTGACGCCGTTGCCATTGCCTTTGTCATGCCCTTTATCATGTTGCTGCTGGGCAGATACGCCTTGAACGAAGAGGTTGGCCCGCGCCGCATGATCGCCTGTCTGGTGGGCTTCATCGGAACGCTCTTGGTGGTGCAACCCAGCTTCACGCAGGTCGGCTGGCCCGCCTTGCTGCCACTGGGGGTGGCGGTCAATTTCGCCCTCTTCATGCTGGTCACACGTCAGATTGCCAAGGAAACCGATCCCATTGGGCTGCAAGCGGTCAGCGGTGTCATGGCGGTTGGCGTCATGCTGCCGGTGCTGCTGGTATTTCAGGGCAGCAGCCTGGCGCAGTTGCACCTGATCCAGGTCAGCAATTTCGAGTGGACGCTTTTGATCAGCATCGGGCTTCTGGGCACGGTCGCGCACCTGCTGATGACCTGGTCGCTGCGCTATGCGCCCTCAGCGACGCTGGCGCCGATGCAATACCTGGAAATCCCCTTCGCGACCATCATCGGCTTTCTGGTCTTTGGCGACTGGCCGAACCCGCTGGCCTCCACCGGCATTCTGATCACGATGGCTGCGGGTCTCTATGTGGTGCTGCGCGAGCGGGCCACCGCGCGTGATCTGGCAGCGCAGCAAGCCGTTCCGTAACCGCCGCCAAAAACCGGCGCGGCAGGATGCAGAGCATGAAAGGCGCATCAACTTCGAGGCGCAGGTCGCCCGTAGCCCGATTTGACGTCCCCGAGGCACCGGTAGGTGAAAACGTGAGACCCTCAATCGGCCACTCCAACCCCTGCGAAACCCCGCGCACCTCTCCCATCGGGAATAATGACACGCGTGTGCCCGGAGCCATGGGAATTTCTATCGTCGGCGGGCAGAGAAAAATGACATCTTCATCCCCCAGCAAGAGACACGCGACATCGGGGCGCATGACAAGTGTGTGCAACACACCCAGTTGATGATCGATCCGCCGACCGCAAAATCCAACGGCCAAAACAACAGGCGCGCTGATATTGCGCAGCGCCTTATCAAAATCCGTGCTCATCTGTTCAGGGATCTTGTGGAACCGCGCCGTGGGGATTTGCGCTTGCGCTTCGGGTGAGATGGAATCCATATCACCAATGACCGCCGTCAGTTCGATACCCGCCCGCAGTACAACATCTGCCCCGCTGTCGGCTGCCACGCAGAC
Source organism: uncultured Roseobacter sp. (assembly GCF_947499265.1). GTDB lineage: Bacteria > Pseudomonadota > Alphaproteobacteria > Rhodobacterales > Rhodobacteraceae > Roseobacter. The sequence goes on from NZ_CANMNK010000005.1 coordinate 18,917, forward strand.
CGGCGCCAGGGCCAAAGCCGCCTGCAAATCCTCAGGCCCAACCGCGCCCCCACCCACCAAAGTGACTGCCTCAAATTCGTCTACAATTTTATTATTCACCGAAGTTTAATGTCCTTTTTGGAAACAGAACACAATCTCGCCACGAAATGATACGGTAAAAAGCACAGATTCGCACCGGTTTGGACTTTTGCCGTATGGTAAACAGTTTGTTGAGATCACGCAGAGGACGAGCATCCGATGATGAATAACAACAAGATTTTGACAGTCTCCTACGGGACATTTTCTTGCACGCTCGAAGGATTTGACGATTCTTTCGACACAATGAAAGCGATTGCGGAGTATTTCCGCGATCTGGCTGCAGATGACAGGTATTTTGGCGCAGAACCGCCACAACCCGATGCAGAAATGCTCGCTCGGATCGCGGAGCGCGAGGTTGCGCGGCGTGTTGAAGCGCGTGAACATGACGGCCGTATCATGCTTAAGGCACATGATGAGATCGTCGAAGAGGCCGTCGAACCTCCCAAGGCTGCAGCGGTGACGACAGCTGCTGTCGCCGCGGTTCCGGAAGCGGAAGCCGCCGAAGATATCGTTTCCAATGAGGCAACAACGCCGGAGCAGGTTGCGGAGCCCGAAACCGGCTTTGTGGCGGAAGAGGCACCTGCCGCCGAAATTTCGCCCGAAACATCGGTCATTGAAGACATCGCAGAAGAAGAGCCTGCTGAAACGGCGGTTGAAGAAACCGAATCCACAGTCGATGCATCAGCCTTCGACGCCGATGAGCCTGCTGCGGAGACCGCTGAAGTGGCGCCCGCAGCCGATGAGGTGGCACGGGTTGAGGCGGTCACATCGGCGCTTGAACACGGTGAAGCTGTCGCAGACGCCACGGTCCAAGAGGATTTTGCCGAAGAGATTGTGGCACAGGACTTCGCTTTGAGCGCGGAGGCCTTTTTTGCCGATAGCCCTTCCATCGACGACATGGAAGACGACGTGGAAATGGAATCAGAGGCCATTGAGCCGTTTGATAGTTTTGTTGCTGAACCCGAATTCGTCGCACCGCCCGCCGCTACCGCCGATGCGAGCGATAGTATTGCGGCCAAACTGCAACGCATTCGCGAAGTGGTCTCGCAGCACGACGACGAAGCCGAGGACGTTGAGTACGAAGAAGACATCGTTAAAGCAGAGGATCAGCACGCCAGCGATATCCTCGACGCAGCGTTTGAGACAGAAGCGTCAGACAGCGTGCATGATGAAGACACCACGCTGACGGACGCCGCGGAGGACATCGAAAGCGCGCTCGACGCGGATGACCAGATCGCTGCCGAAGCGGAAGAGCCACAGGATGAGGCGGAGGACGAACTTTCTGGCATCCTGAGCCGTCTTGAGGCTGGCGATGCGCAAAGTGACGCGCTTGAGGAAGAAGACACTCTGATCGGCGCAGACGATGATGATGTGATCACGGACGATGCGGGCGAAAACCTTTTTGAAGATGACGATCATTTTGAAGAGGATCATCACGACGCGGACGACCATGAAGAACCGACTGCCGAAGTCGAAGAGGCCATTGCGGCCCAGGAAGAGGATGACGACCTGCCCGTAGCCCCCGTTCAGGGCCGTGTGATGAAAGTGGATCGCGCGGAACTGGAAGCTGCTCTGGACTCCGGTGAGCTCGAAGAATTTGACGGCTCCGACGCGCCTGAACTGTCCGATGAAGACGAAGCAGAGCTTCAGCGTGAATTGGACGCGGTTGCCGCCGAAGCGGGATCTGATGACACAGATGCCCAAGCCACCCGCCCGAGCCTGCCTGCCATCGACGCGGATGCGAGCGAAGACGTGTCACGCCTGATGGCCGAAGCGGACAGCCAAATGGAGGAGCCGGAAGGTGCCACACGGCGCAGCGCATTTGCGCATCTTCGCGCGGCGGTTGCGGCGCGTTTTGCCGACAAGACCATGCGCGAGGAACCAACCGAGGAAGAGACCACAAAGGCCTATCGCAGCGACCTTGCAGAGGTGGTCAAACCGCGCCGCCCGGTCGCCTCCGGCAACCGTACAGAGCGTCCGGCAGAAGCCCGCCCGACACCGCTGAAACTCGTGGCCGAACAGCGCATTGACGTCGATGGGGCGGGCAATAACGCACCCGTCACACCACGGCGTGTTGCTGCGGCCTTCGATGACGATTTTGATACGGATGAGGACACTGGCTTTGCAGATTTTGCCGAAGAGATGGGCGCAACCAAGCTGCCCGAGCTTCTCGAAGCTGCTGCTGCCTATCTTTCGTTTGTGGAAGGGCATGAGCAGTTTTCCCGCCCGCAACTGATGACGCGCGTGCGCCAGGTCGACTGCGGTGAATTTAGTCGCGAAGACGGTCTGCGTTCTTTTGGGCAATTGCTGCGCGCCGGTAAAATCGAGAAGATCAAGGGCGGGCGTTTCACCGCATCCGAGGCGATCGGTTTCAAGCCGGATGAGCGCGCAGCAGGGTAAACCCTTATCGCAAAACAAAAAAGGCAGGCTTTCATCGCCTGCCTTTTTGCATTTCAGACGCCTGTTTTAGCTATTCATCGGGTTTATCCGGATCAGCTTGACCAATTCCCTTGAAGACAAACTTGAAGGGCAGCGCCCATACGATGCCCAGCACGATATAGACCACAAGCTCCACCCAGAGCGATGGACGTTCCAGCCAATTCACAATGGTCACCGCAACAACGATATAGGCGGGCAGACCCACCAGCAGGATCAGAAGCGACAGTCGGCGGCGGGCTTTGTAACTGACGGGCATGGGGTTTTCTCAATCGGCAAAAGGGTCCGTCACAAGGATCGTGTCCTCACGCTCGGGTGAGGTGGAAAGTAGGGCAACGGGGCAATTGATCAACTCCTCGACCCGGCGCACGTATTTGATCGCATTGGCAGGCAGATCTGCCCAACTGCGGGCCCCTTCGGTAGATTCGTGCCACCCCGGCATCTCCTCGTAGATCGGCGTGCAACGCGCCTGATGATCCGCCGCTGTGGGCAGATAATCCAACGGTTCACCGTCCAATTCATAGCCTGTGCAGATTTTCAGCGTGTCAAAGCCATCCAACACGTCGAGTTTGGTAAAGGCGATCCCATTGACACCCGAGGTCGCGCAGGTCTGGCGCACCAGCACCGCGTCAAACCAGCCACAGCGGCGCTTGCGCCCCGTAACCGTTCCGAATTCGTGACCGCGTTCACCGAGCCGTTGGCCGTCCGCGTCGTCAAGTTCCGCCGGGAAAGGGCCTTCGCCCACACGCGTGGTATAGGCTTTGACGATCCCCAGTACGAAGTCGATGGATCCCGGCCCGATGCCCGTGCCCGTTGCCGCCTGCCCCGCAATCACGTTGGAGGAGGTCACGAAAGGATAGGTGCCGAAATCGATGTCCAGCAACGCGCCTTGCGCGCCTTCGAACAGAATGCGCTTTCCTGCCTTGCGTTGTTCGTTCAGCACCTTCCATACGGGCGCCGCGTACGCCAACACAACCGGCGCAATCTCTCGCAGTTTTGCCAGTAATGCATCGCGGTCGACGACTTCCAACCCCAATCCGCGGCGCAGTGCGTCATGATGCACGAGCGCACGGTCAACCCGCAATTCAAGCGTGGCTTCATCCGCCAGATCGGCCACACGTACGGAACGGCGGCCCACTTTATCCTCATAAGCGGGGCCAATCCCGCGCCCGGTTGTGCCGATTTTGGCAACGGAATTCTGCGCCTCACGGGCGCGGTCCAGTTCCCCATGGATCGGCAGAATGAGGGGGGTGTTTTCTGCAATCATCAGCGTTTCGGGGGTGATTTCAACACCTTGGTTGCGCAACCCCTTGATCTCGCTGTCCAGATGCCAGGGATCCAGAACCACACCGTTACCGATCACGCTCAGCTTGCCACCACGCACGATCCCGGATGGCAGCAGGCTCAGCTTGAAGACCTCCCCGTCAATCACCAGCGTATGCCCGGCGTTGTGCCCGCCCTGAAACCGCGCGATCACATCCGCCCGCTCAGAGAGCCAGTCCACGATCTTGCCTTTTCCCTCATCGCCCCATTGAGCGCCGACAACGACAACATTTGCCATGGCTGGTCCTTCTTTGCTGTGCTTCAAACCCGCGCCGGTATAGCCGCGCGGGGCGACGGGCGAAACCCGAAAAGAGCCTGCCGCCTGCCGTAAGTTCGGATCCCGACCGCCATAGACATTTCAGCCGCGACACGGGTATTTTCCGCCAGACCGATCAAAAGCCGGGAGCAATGGATCATGGGATTTCTAACGCGGTGGTTTTTTGCCTTTGCGCTGTTGGCGCTGACGTTCAACCCGACGCAATACAATTACATCAACTGGGCACGTGACTACGGGGCCATGAACCTCTCGATTGCGGTGCTGCTCGCCCTGATCCTGACCGTCGGGTACATCATCTATCTGCGTGCGACTCTGCGCTCTATCGGCGCCGGAGGCATGGTGCTGGTGCTTGCCATCATCGGCGCCCTGATCTGGGTGCTCTACGATCTGGGCATTCTGCAGTTGGACAATTCAAGCTTCCAGGTCTGGCTTGGTGTCTTTGCCCTGTCTTTCGTGCTGGGGATCGGCCTGAGCTGGAGCCATGTCAGGCGGGCGCTGTCAGGTCAGTCAGATGTGGATGATGTCGATGAATAGCGGTCTTTAAACTCATTTGTTCAATCGATCATGGCCAAGTGCTGCGTCACAGACTAGATTTCAGGCGAGGAGACGACACATGCGGAACACGCCGGACAAACCTGAAGACTTTCAAAAGTTCTACTATGCCAAGGTTGGTCTGGGTGAAGGATGTGGCTGCGCCGAACGGGTCATAGACATGCACGAATTTGACCGTCTCGCAGGCAAGCCACGTTTGCGATTGCCTCGGTTCCCACAAAAGGGCGCATGGCGTCGGTTTCTGAACAAAGCCGGGCTCACCGCACGGCCGAAAGGCTAATCTGCAAGCTGAACCGGCACGCCGTGTGGTGTGGTGAGGTAGGCGGCTTCCCAGGCGGCTTTGGCCGTCAAAACATCCTGCGTTTCCGCCATGCCCATGCTCGCCAGGTAGTGCTCAAGCGTTTCCAGCCAGGCGATGAAATAATCGTCACCACCGTCGAGTTCCTTGTCCAGACCGTGTCGTTTCAGGGTGGCCCCAAATCGGGTGGCCCAATCGGGCCAGTCAAAGTGACCGGCCTCGTTCAGAACGACCGTCAAAGCGAAAACCTGGGCGTGCCAAGGCTCGGAAAACTTGGGCTCAGGCGCGCTCGTCATGCCGGAGCCAGATAGGATTGCCAAAGATCAAGGATCACCTCATCGCCTGGATTTTCCGGATGTGACCACAAATCCGACGCCGCAAAGGCCACGGCGTAAAGCGGTTCGGGGGCGTCCCCTAACCGGTGCGCGGAACTGTCGGGCAGAACATGGGTACCGTGATAGCGGATCACGCGGCCAGTGGCCCCCGCGGCATATTGCGGCAAACGGGTGTGGCCGCCATCGACAAACATATTCGCCGCGATCTGGCGGGTGCGCACCACGTCACCGGGTTTGAAAGCAGGCCCGACGCTGCTTGGTCGGTCCGCCGGCCCGCCGCGCGCCAGAACAGCAGGCACGTTTTCCTGGGTCAACATTTTATCTGCCGGTGGTTGGGGTGCCGCATCTCCTGCCGCCAGTTCGGCGGCAGTGACCATACCCGCCTCAACCAAAAGATCTGCGAGCCCGGCCATCCATTTTTCGTAATAGGAAAAGCGCGCGTAATCCATCGGGGCCAGTTTTTCACGGACATGCCGAGACACGTCGATGTTCCATGCACCATGCGCGGCGACCGCCAGCGTAACAGACAGCGCGCGCGCGTGCCAATCTGCATGAAATACCTCACCCTCGGCTTCCGGAATCACCGGGCCGTCCCCATAGCGGCCACCCATATCATGCGGGCGTGTCATGCTTTAGCCTCCGAGGCCTGTGGATCCAGCGCCAATCCGGTGCCGATCATGCTGTCGCGCGTGACAAGCGCCATCAGCCCGGCCTCGTCCATGCCCTCGGTGCCGACGGGGCGTTTCGGGATCACCAGATATCGAATTTCCGCCGTCGAATCCCAAACCCGTACCGCCGTTCTTTCCGGCAAGGTCACGCCAAAATCCGCCAGAACGGCCCGTGGTTCCCGGACCGTCCGGGCGCGGTAGGCGTCTGATTTATACCAGCCCGGCGGGATGCCCAACAGCGGCCACGGATAGCAGCTGCACAGCGTGCAAACGACCATATTGTGGATGTCGTCGGTGTTCTCGACCGCCACCATGTGTTCGCCCTGCCGTCCATAATAGCCAAGCTCGGAGACCAAAGCCGTGGCATCCTCCAGCAACCGCGCCTTGAACGCAGGGTCCAACCAAGCACGCGCCACCACATGGGCGCCGTTGCGCGGACCGATCTTGTTTTCATAGGTATCGATAATCTCATCCAGCGCCGCCGGATCAATCAGCCCTTTTCGGGTCAGGATTGTTTCAAGTGCCTTGATGCGCAGGGCGGGATCAGGCGGCAGGAGGCTATGGGGGTGATCAGGGTCATCATGGGGCATGCACATATCATTGCGGGCCAGTGAATGACTTGTCCAGCGGTTCTCTGCCGCACTTATCCACAGGTTGTATTTTGAGGGCGATTTCTAGCGCAAATCGTGCTATGCATTTTGCATGAAGTGAGTCTTCAGCGCCTCAATTCCAGGATAACCCTCTTAGTCTGCGCGCGAGAGAGAGTAGCTTCGACAGACCGTCGCCCGGACAAATCGACTGGCGGCGGTCTTGACTTGTGAAAACCCCAACGGATTAGCGGCTTTCCTCCCTTGCGAGCCGGGGCAAACTTGCCTAGATACCCCCAAAGCCAAATCAAACCCGCAGGTCCTTAATGGAAAACGTCATCCTGATCGTCCACCTTATTCTGGCGCTGAGCCTGATCGCTGTTGTGCTGATGCAGCGGTCTGAAGGCGGTGGCCTGGGGATGGGCGGCGGTGGCGGTGCCGTGTCCGGGCGTGCGGCGGCCACGGCTCTGGGCAAACTGACATGGCTTCTGGCCATCGCGTTTATCTGCACGTCGATCACATTGACCATTTTCGCCGCCGAAAACGCCTCTGGCAGCTCGGTTGTGGATCGACTTGGTGTCACGCCGCCCGCCCTGAATGAACCTGCAACGCCTGCGGTTCCGGAAAGCGATCTGCTTTTGCCCCCGACACCGGGTGACAACGCACCGCTTGTTCCGACAGCAGATTAACCTCTAACTACAACCCCTTGCGGATGCGAGATGTTTTGCAACATCATGTTGCGGTACGTCTTGCCTTTGCACACCGAATCCTGTTAGGCTTAAATCCCGTGGAACTGCGAATATCGCGGTCTATTTGAGCGGCCTTTCACACACCGCAAAGATGCACGGGAGCATATCAGACCATGGCACGTTATATCTTTATCACCGGTGGTGTGGTGTCTTCCTTGGGCAAAGGGTTGTCCTCCGCCGCTTTGGGCGCGCTGCTGCAGGCCCGTGGATTTTCGGTGCGGTTGCGCAAGCTTGATCCCTATTTGAATGTTGATCCCGGCACGATGTCGCCCTTTGAACACGGCGAGGTGTTTGTCACTGACGATGGCGCGGAAACCGATCTTGATCTGGGCCACTACGAGCGGTTCACCGGCGTGTCCGCGCGCAATACTGATTCCGTCTCTTCGGGCCGCATCTACTCCACCGTCCTCGAAAAAGAACGGCGTGGCGACTATCTGGGCAAAACCATTCAGGTGATCCCCCATGTGACCAATGAGATCAAAGCGTTTCTTGATGTGGGCGGCGATGAGGTGGATTTCATGCTGTGCGAGATCGGCGGCACGGTTGGGGACATCGAGGGCCTGCCCTTCTTCGAGGCCATCCGCCAATACGCCCATGACAAGCCGCGTGGCCAGTGCATTTTCATGCATTTGACCCTGCTGCCCTATCTTGCAGCCTCAGGCGAATTGAAGACAAAACCAACCCAGCACTCGGTCAAGGAACTGCAAAGCATCGGGATCGCGCCGGATATTCTGGTCTGCCGCTCGGAGCAGCCCATTCCCGAAAAGGAACGCGAAAAAATCGCGCTGTTTTGTAATGTGCGCAAAGAGGCTGTTGTGGCCGCTTATGACCTCAAGACCATCTACGACGCACCGCTGGCCTATCATGAACAGGGCTTGGATCAGGCTGTCCTTGATGCCTTCGACATCTCCCCTGCCCCGAAGCCGGATCTGAGTGTCTGGCGTGATGTCTCGGACCGGGTCCATCATCCGGAAGGCGAGGTCCGGGTCGCGATTGTCGGCAAATATACTCAGCTCGAAGACGCCTATAAATCCATCGTCGAGGCGCTGACCCATGGCGGCATGGCCAACCGTGTGAAAGTCCGGGTTGAATGGGTCGACGCGGAGCTTTTCGAGCGTGAGGATCCCGCCGCTCATCTTGAGGGTCTGCACGCCATCCTTGTCCCCGGTGGCTTTGGTGAGCGCGGCACGGAAGGCATGATCAAGGCCGCTGAATTCGCACGTACTCGCAAAGTGCCCTACATGGGCATCTGTCTGGGCATGCAGTTGGCGGTGTTGGAGGCGGCGCGCAATGTGGCCGGTATCATCAGCGCAGGCTCCGAAGAATTCGACCACGAATCCGGGAAGAAGCGTTTTGAACCTGTGGTCTACCACCTCAAGGAATGGGTTCAGGGCAACGCGAAAGTGTCCCGCAAGGTCGAAGACGACAAGGGCGGGACGATGCGATTGGGCGCCTATGACGCCACGCTGAGTGCCGGGTCGAAGGTGGCAGAGGTCTACGGCACGACCACAATCGACGAACGCCACCGGCACCGTTATGAGGTGGACATCAAGTACCGCAAACAGTTGGAAAGCGCGGGTCTGAGCTTTTCCGGCATGTCGCCTGATGGCAAACTGCCGGAGATTGTCGAATGGCCGGACCACCCCTGGTTTATCGGCGTACAATTCCACCCCGAGCTGAAATCCAAGCCCTTTGATCCACATCCGTTGTTCAAGGATTTCATCCGCGCGGCCAAGGAAGTCTCGCGCTTAGTCTGAGCCTTTTTGCTCGTCAAGCCCGGACACGTATCAGACGGGATTTCGCAGAAATCTGCCGCCCTTGCGCGCCGATCTGCGGTTTCCAGCCCAAATTCCCCTCCGACAAAAAAAGGCGGCTTTGCCGCGTTTGTTTTCGCGCATAACGTGAGCTTCGTTAATCATGGTGAATGTAAGGGAATTTTTGGATGAGATTTCAGGCCATATTGATTTTTGCTGCCGCAACTTTTGGCTCAACCGCATCGGCGACAACGCTTGGGTTTGAAGCCGAGTTCCTTGGCGACAGCCTTACCGAATTGCACACGCCTGATGCGGAAGTATGCGATGCCGGTGACAGTTTATGCTTCCCGGTTGGCTTTGAAGTGCCTGCAACCCTGCGCGGCCCATTATCCCCCTTTGCCGGATTGACCAGCGGCAGCATTCTGGAAGTCGATGTTGACCTATCAGACGATGGTGTAGCGTCTTGTTCCTTTGGAGGAACGTTCGCGTGCCCCTCATTTTCCGAAGGTTTCGAACAGGTTGATTCGAACGACGAGCCGATCATCGTGGATGTTTTCGACGGTCTGGGCGACATCAACATACGCTTTGACCTTGTCGCGGAAAGCGTTGCCTTTTTCGGTGCGGCGGGCAGCTTCCTACCAGGCGGGTGTAGCTTGAGCGATCCACTTGCCGCCTCTTTGCCTGCGGGATATTGCGATTTCTTCGGCTATGAGGCCGAATTTGCGATCGTTCCGGGAAGCTTGAACCCGATCGAGGTGGTGCCGTTGAGCCCGTCTTTCCTCTTTGCTCTGTTCGGATTGGCAGCCCTGGTGATCACGCGGCGTTTTCAGCGGGCATAGCAGCACCCCGCGCCTGAGCAGCCCATGCCGACCAGCCCTCACTTGCGCAAAGCTTGATCCAGGCGAGACGTTTTCGCGTTGCGTCGCGGGATGGGTCCGGTACACGTCGCAGCATGCTCAGCTACCAACATATCTATCACGCCGGGAACCTTGCGGACGTTCATAAACACGGGCTGCTGGCGTGGATCCTGGCCTATATGACCCGGAAAGATAAGCCACTCAGCTACATCGAGACCCATGCGGGGCGGGCGATTTATGATCTGGACGATCCCTCGGCATTGAAAACCGGCGAGGCAGCGCAGGGTATCGACAAGGTAGCGGCGTGGTTCCCCGCCGACCATCCTTATGCCGAAGTATTGGCGCGAACGCGCGCAGCACATGGCGCCCGCAGCTATACCGGGTCACCGCAAATCGCGGCACAGATGCTCCGACCCGGCGATGCGATCCATCTTGCCGAATTGCATCCTCAGGAGCATGCAACCCTCGATTTTGCGATGTCCGCCTTCGCCGCAAAATGCCACCGGATGGATGGCTTCGAGCTTGCACATTCGCTGTGCCCCCCCACACCACGGCGGGGTATGCTGCTGATTGACCCAAGCTATGAGATCAAGAACGACTACGCCGAGATCCCCAGACACATCGCGCAGATTACCCGCGCCTGGAATGTTGGCGTGATCTGCCTGTGGTACCCGATCCTGAAGTCGCAGGCACACCGTCAGATGCTACACACCCTGCAAGCGCACCATCCGCAAGCACTGCGGCATGAAGTGCATTTCCCCCCGGCACGCCCTCGCCACGGAATGACGGGTTCGGGATTTTTTGTGCTCAACCCGCCCTACGGGCTGGACACCGAAGCGCAAAGGCTGTCGGAGTGTTTTGCAACACTCACGCGTTAAGCCGTTCCCGCACGAAATTCCCGACTAGGCAGCGCGCATATTGCGTGCCAATGTGCCCAGATGCGCGCGATGATGATCCTGTTCTTTGTCCTGTTTGGCCGTGCGGCGTTAGCCTGTGAAGCGCCCGTCTGCCTTGTCGATCCTGAAGTGCTGCAATTGACCCGCGTCATCACCTTCGAGGACACGCAGTCAAGCCAGGGCCCCGGACATCAGGTCAAGGATCTACTGGTTCTAGAGGGCGCCGTCTTTGGCGAACGATTTGCCGGACAGGTCACCGTGTCAGAAGGCGATCATGACAAGATACTTGGCGAAGCACTCTCGCCCCTGACGATCATGCCCGGAGAAGACGGCCAGAATCTGTCAGTCGTGTTTTTGCAAGGCAACAACGTGCTGAACGGATACGGCGTGGCGGGGTATCCCAAACGCCATGCCCAGGGCGAGGGGGCGATGGCCTTCTTGTTCGACGACGATCAGTCGGCCCTGTCCTTTCAAATTCGCGGTGGCGAAGAGGGGGCCGTCGTGGTGGTTTTTTACCGCCGCGATGGCGTCGTCATCATGCGTATGGACTTGCCGCCAGCAGGCGAGCACGCCTTTGGATTCATCCGCGCGACCGGAGAAGCCGATATCGCTGGCGTGCTGATCACGAACACCGATCCACAGGGGGTCGCCCTTGATAACGTCCGCTTTGAAAAGACACCGGAACTCAGCTAACCTCCTATGTTTGAAAAACTTTTCCCCCGAAAGACTCCTGATCCGAAACCCCTGCCGCAGCCCAACGCTCAGCTTGCGCTTGGTGCGCTGTTGGTACGCGTGGCAATGGCGGATCGCAATTACCAAGCCTCCGAGGTGGGCCAGATTGACCGGATACTCGCCGCCACCTTTGACCTCAAGCCGCTGGAAGCCGCCAAGTTGCGCGCGACCTGCGAAGCCCTTGAGCGGCACGCGCCCGGCACGCCGGAATTTGCGCAGATCCTGCGCGATGAGGTGGCCTATGACGACCGCAGGGCCCTGGCCGATGCCATGTGGTCCGTTGCCCTGGCCGATGGTGAACGGGACACCGATGAAGAAGTCCAGTTGCTGGCCATCGAAACGGCGCTTGGGCTGACGGATGAGGACATCGCCGCGGCCCGAAAAAACGCGCTCAGACCCGACTGATATTGGCAGTTGGGAAAATCCTGATTATATCGCGCTCATGTTTGGTGATTTCATAAGACGATTGACACAGCCGGAACCCGATGTGCTTCCCGATGAAGACGCGCGCCTGGCGCTTACCGCCTTGCTGGTGCGTATCGCGCGTTCTGACAACGATTACAGCGACCGGGAAATGGAACGCATCGACCAGATCAACGCGCGCCGTTACGGGTTGGGGCCGGGAGCGACCGCCGCCCTGCGCGCGGAAGCTGAAGTGCTGGAATCAGAGGCGCCCGACACTGTGCGCTTCACCCGCGCGATCAAGGATGCGGTGCCCTACGAGCAACGCCGTGCCGTGGTACAGGCGCTTTGGCAGGTTGTTCTGGCGGACGGATCGCGCGCGCAGGAAGAAGACGCGCTTGTGCGCATGGTCACGAATTTCCTGGGCATCAGCGACCGCGATTCAGCCCTGGCGCGCCAGGCTGTCGACGACGAGGCATGACGGCCAGCCTGCCGATGTACGACACGGGCACGACCCGCTCCGCGAACGACCGGCTTTGGACATTGATCCGCAAACACCTTGGAAGAGGCCCCTTGGAACTGGATCGCGAAACCGATCCTCACGATACTTGGGACGCGCCGGATCTTATCCTCTCGCAAACCTGTGGACTGCCCTACCGAAGCGGGCTGCATGACCGCGTTGCACTGGTGGGAACGCCTGATTATGGCGTCCGGGGATGCCCCTCAGGGTATTACAAATCCTACCTTGTCGTGCGCAAGGATGACCCGCGGCGCGACCTGGCCTCCTTCGCGGGAGCGACGCTTGCACGCAATGATGTCCGGTCTCAATCAGGTTGGGCGGCCGTCGAAGGGCACTTGAGCGAAATCGATTTTGGCTTCAGCTTTGTGGGCAACACCATCGACACCGGTGGCCATGCAAGATCGGCGCAGGCCGTGCACGCAGGACAGGCTGACATCGCATCCCTCGACGCGGTGACCTGGACGTTAATCAAACGTGAAATGCCGATGGCAAAGGAACTGCGCGTCCTGGCGTCGACACGACCAACACCGGGTCTGCCCTTCATTACATCGAAGGGCGCGGATACGCAGACGATGTTCGAGGCCATCACCCGGGCGATCCAGGAATTGGACGCGCGGGATCGGGCCAAGCTGCTCCTTAAAGGTCTGGTCGCGATTCCGGCCAGCACTTATCTGGCTGAACCGCTTCCGCCTGCTTGAATTGCCGTCGATACCGCGGATTCTGCGAAAGTTATCCTTCGGAAACGCCGTTTCCCCGCTTTCAACATTGCAAATGCGGTATTTTTGACCCCTTATACCGCCTTGAATCAACAATGAGACCGTGCCCCTTGTCCACTCAACCACCGGTTATCGAAATCAAAAACCTGCACAAAGCCTATGGGGCGCTCGAAGTGCTCAAAGGCGTGAGCATCACGGCCCCGAAGGGTCATGTGGTTTCCCTGATCGGGTCCTCCGGGTCCGGAAAATCGACGCTGCTGCGGTGCTGCAACCTTCTCGAGGACAGCCAGCAAGGCGAGATCATATTCAAGGGAGAGCTGGTCGCGTGGAAAGGCGAAGGTCACAACCGGCGCCCGGCGGACGCGGATCAGGTCCTGCGCATTCGTACAAACCTGTCGATGGTGTTTCAGCAATTCAATCTGTGGGCGCATATGTCCATCCTGCAAAACGTCATGGAAGCACCACTGACGGTGCTTAGACGGGACCGGGACGAGGTCGAACACGCGGCGCGCATGTATCTGGATAAAGTGGGCATTGGCGACAAATGCGATGTCTATCCCGCTCAATTGTCCGGCGGGCAACAGCAGCGCGCCGCCATCGCGCGGGGGCTTTGCATGGAGCCCGAAGCCTTGCTGTTTGATGAACCCACCTCCGCCCTCGATCCGGAGCTGGAACAGGAAGTGGTCAGGGTGATCAAGGATCTTGCGTCCGAAGGACGCACCATGATGATTGTGACACATGATATGAAACTGGCCGCGGATGTGTCTGACCATGTGGTCTTTCTGCATGCCGGTCTGATCGAAGAACAGGGGCCACCAGAGACACTCTTTGGTGCGCCCAAATCCGAACGATTGCGCGGTTTCCTTTCGGCAACCCACGCAGCGTAACCCAAATAAAAATAACGGGAGAAACACCATGAAAACACTTATTCTGACATCCGCAGTACTTGCCCTGACAGCAGGAATGGCGCTGGCAGACGGCCACGCGAAAACCATTCGCATGGGCACCGAGGGCGCCTACCCTCCGTACAACTTCCTCAATGACGCGGGCGAAGTTGCGGGGTTCGAGCGCGAGTTGGGCGATGAGCTTTGCGCGCGTGCCGAGCTGACCTGCCAATGGGTCACCAACGAGTGGGACAGCATCATCCCCAACCTGGTGTCCGGGAACTACGATGTGATTATCGCGGGCATGTCCATCACCGACGAGCGGGATGAAGTGATTGATTTCACTCAGAACTACACGCTGCCTGACCCATCGGGTTACATCGCGATGTCCGAAGACGCAGACCTCAAGTCCGGCATTCTGGCGGCACAGACCAACACCATCCAGGCCGCCTTCATCGCGGAAGGCAGCGCCACATTGGTGGAATTCGCGACGCCAGAAGAAACCATCGCCGCAGTCAAGAATGGCGAGGCTGACGCCGTGCTGGCCGATAAGGCCTTCCTGACACCGATTGCGGACGCCGATGCTGACCTGATCATGTTGGAGCAGGAAGAACTGCTCGGCGGCGGGATTGGCCTGGGTCTGCGTGAAAGCGACACGGAATTGAAAGAGAAGTTCAACGCCGCCATTGCTTCGATGAAGGAAGACGGCTCTCTGAACGAATTGCTCGCAAAATGGGAAATTTCCGGACAGTTCTGATCGACCAGAAGGGGCGGCCATGTGCCGCCCCCTCATATTTAAGAGGCCGCCATTTTTAGTTTTTGCACAGATCCCAGCACCTTGCCCGATTGGCAGTGGATGGCGTGTTACCTGACCACGGGCAAGCACATGTCCATTTACTGGTCCGTGCTGACGGTATTGACCCTGCTGGCGATCACCGCCCCGATTGCATTGCTCTTTGGCTTTGGCGGCGCCTCTGCCGCGCGCTCGCATTTTGCGCCTCTGCGGTGGCTTGGGCAGACGTACATTTCCATCGTCCGGGGCGTGCCGGAGATTGCCTTTTTCCTCTTTTTCGTCATCGCACTAGATCAGATCATCGAATACCTGCGGCACAAGGTGAAGTGCCCTGACTGGTCCCAACCCATCTGGCAAGGCAACGATTTCGTTGTCTGTCAGGCGGCGAAAATGCCGCTGGGCAATGCGCCGCAATGGGTGCATGAAACCTATGGGTTTTCGATCGCGATCCTGACATTCGCCATCGTCTATGGTGCGTTTGCTGCCAATGTTCTCTTTGGTGCCATGCGCGCCGTGCCGCATGCGCAACTGGAAACGGCAGAAGCCTACGGCATGACCCGGCGCCAGACCTACTGGCGCGTGCTGGTGCCGCAGATGTGGGTCTACGCCCTGCCCGGTCTCAGCAATCTGTGGATGGTTTTGATCAAAGCCACGCCGCTGCTGTTCCTATTGGGCGTCGAAGACATCGTCTACTGGGCGCGTGAGTTGGGCGGGACCAAGACACCACGTTTCACCGACTATCCGCATGGAGATTGGCGAATGTGGTATTTCCTCGCATTGCTGGTCTTTTATCTCGCCTTTACGCGGGTCTCGGAAATCGTGCTTGCGCGGATCATGGCCCGTCTGACCCATGGCCAGGCCACGGCGGGTGGTGAAGCACAGCGAAAGGCCGCCGCGTGAGCTGCTGGGCCACGATACAAGACTACGGTCTGCGCGCCATCGGGATCGGCGAACGCCTGTTGCCGCGTGATGATTTCACGCTGTGTCAGCAGTTCACGCTGATCGGGTCGGGCATGATCTGGAACATCTACTTTGGGCTTTTCGCGCTCATGATGGGCTTTTTCCTTGCGACCGCACTGGCCATGGGCAAGGCCTCCTCCAGCGCCATCTTCCGTAAACCTGCGGAATGGTTCATCTTCCTCTTTCGCGGCTCGCCCCTGTTTATCCAGTTCTTTTTCGCGTACTTCCTGTTTCTCAACCTGAAATCCGTCTCGCCCTTCTTTGACCCTTTCACCGCCGCGTGGTTGGGGGCGCTGATTGTGCTCTTTTTCAATACGGCGGCCTATTCCGGCGAGATTTTCTATGGCGCGCTGCTGTCCATCCCCAAGGGCGATATCGAGGCTGCCGACGCTTACGGCATGTCCGGATGGTCAAGGTTCAAACGGGTGATCTGGCCGACCATGCTGCGGCTCGCCTGGCCCGCCTATACCAATGAGGCGATCTTTCTCTTCCACGCCACGGCGCTGGTGTTTTTCTCCGGCTTTCCGGCCTGGCAGCAACGGGGCGATGCGCTCTATTACGCCAGCTATTTTGCGGACAAGACCTTCAACCCCTTCATTCCCTACCCTATTCTGGCGTTCTATTTCATCCTTCTGACGCTGGTCGTGATCGGCACCTTTGGGCTGGTCAACGCCCGCCTGAACCGCCATTTGCCGCAAAACATGCGCCGCAAAATCAGGTTGCGCCCGAACCTGATCCGGTAGTATCCCTGAATTTGATCAAATTATTTGTGGCGCTGGCCATGCGGTAGGTCTTTGGCCTCTCACCAGCCCACCGCATCGGTGACATATGAAGAACTGGCTCCGCAAAAATCCTCAGGTCCGCACCATCCGTGTGGCCGCGGCAGATTTGAACGGACAGGCGCGGGGCAAGCGCATCCCTTCGCGGTATGCAGATAAGGCTGTCGAAGGTGGCACACGGTTTCCGATGTCAGTGCTGAACCTCGACATCTGGGGCGAGGACATCGACGACAGCCCCCTCGTGTTCGAAAGCGGCGACAAGGACGGCGTTTTGAAACCAACCGAGCGTGGTTTCATGCCGATGCCCTGGCTGGATGCGCCGACGGCCCTGCTGCCGATCTGGATGTTTCACGAAGACGGGCGCCCCTATGACGGCGATCCGCGCCATGCCTTGCGCGCGGTGCTGGACCGATACAAGGCACGCGGGCTCACACCGGTCTGCGCGGTCGAACTGGAATTTTTTCTGATCGACGACTCCGGCCGCAAGCTGCAAGTGCCGCCCTCCCCCCGGTCGGGGAAACGGCGCGTCGCGGGCGAAATCCTGTCACTGCGCGCGCTGGATCAATTCGATACCTTCTTCACCGATCTCTATGACGCCTGCGAAGAGATGGACATTCCCGCAGACACCGCGATTTCCGAAGCCGGGCTGGGACAGTTCGAGATCAACCTGATGCATTGTGATGACGCGCTGCGCGCGGCGGATGATGCCTGGCTCTTCAAGATGCTGGTCAAGGGGCTGGCGCGGCGGCACGGGTTTGCCGCCAGTTTCATGGCCAAACCCTATGCGGATTATTCCGGCTCCGGGCTGCACATGCATTTTTCGGTGCTGGATGCAGAGGGCAATAACGTCTTTGACAACGGTGGTGACGACGGCACGGATGTGTTGCGCCACGCAGTGGCGGGTTGTCTCAATGCCATGCCGGGATCAGCGCTGATCTTTGCGCCACATGCCAATAGTTTCGACCGGATGGTACCGGGATCCCACGCGCCCACGGGCATCAGCTGGGCCTATGAAAACCGCACCTCCGCCATCCGCATCCCATCAGGGCCCGCCGCTGCGCGCCGTATCGAGCACCGTGTCGCGGGCGGGGATGTGAACCCCTATCTGATGCTGGCCGCTGTTCTGGGCGCGGCGATCAACGGGATCGAAGATGCCAAGGAGCCGCCAAAGCCGATCACCGGCAACGCCTATGCCGCGGACCTGCCTCAGATCCCCGGCGACTGGAAATCCGCCATTGACGCCTTTGAAGCAGATGCCGAGATTGCCCGCATTTTTGCGCCCGACCTGATCCGGAACCTTGTGCTGACCAAACGGCAGGAGCTGCACTACATGCAGGAGTTGACACCGGCAGAGCAGGTTACAATCTACCTCGACACAGTATGAGAACCTCATGAAGATCGGCATATTGATCACCGGACACCCCCCTGACACCCTGATGGCGGGTGGGCTTTACGACCAGTATTTTGCGCGGCTGCTGGACGGGCACGGTTTCATCTTCCAGGGCTGGTCGGTGGTGGATGGCGTCTTTCCGGACAGCGTCGAAGAGGCCGATGGCTGGCTGATCACCGGGTCCAAACATGGCGCTTATGAAGACCACGCCTGGATACCGCCGCTGGAAGATTTCATCCGCGCCGCCTACGCCGCCAAACGCCCGATGATCGGCGTATGCTTCGGGCATCAGATCATCGCACAGTCCATGGGCGGGCGGGTCGAGAAATTCGCTGGCGGCTGGGCGGTCGGGCGCACGGAATATCAGATGGACGGGGAAACGGTCAGCGTCAACGCCTGGCATCAGGATCAGGTGGTAGAGAAGCCGGATATGGCCGAGGTGATCGGGCGCAACGATTTTTGCGAGAACGCCGCATTGCTCTATGGTGACCGGATGTGGACCATCCAACCACACCCCGAATACGGATCGGATTTCATCGATGGCCTGATCAAGACCCGCGGACAAGGGGTCGTCCCGGATGCGCTGCTGCACCGGGCCAGTGCGGATTTGGACACCCCAACGGACCGCATGGCTGTCGCGCAGACTATGGCTGATTTTTTCAAGAAAGCGAGGGCCTGATGGCCGATTGGACACATACACTCCCGGCGGCGGCGCAGACCTATCTGGAAGGGCGGCGGCTGGATGAAGTGGAATGCATCATTTCCGATCTGCCCGGCATTGCGCGGGGCAAGGCGGTGCCTGCGTCCAAATTCGCGCGGCAGGATTTCTTTCACCTGCCCGACAGCATCTTTTACCAGACCATCACCGGTGACTGGGGGGAGGCTGCGGGAGAGGACGGGTTCATCGAGAAGGACATGATCCTGAAGCCCGATATGAGCACAGCCTCCGCCGCGCCGTGGACCGGTGACTGGACATTGCAGGTAATCCACGATGCATACGACCGGGCGGACAACCCCGTCCCTTTCAGCCCGCGCAATGTGCTCAAACGAGTGTGCCAACTCTATCGTGACAAGGGCTGGGAGCCGGTAGTCGCCCCCGAGATGGAGTTTTTTCTGGTCGCGCGGAACCTCGATCCCGCCCATGACATCAAGCCGATGATGGGCCGTTCCGGGCGTCCTGCTGCGGCACGACAAGCGTATTCGATGACTGCCGTGGATGAATTTGGCCCGGTGATCGACGACATCTATGATTTCGCCGAAGCACAGGGGTTTGAGATCGACGGCATCACCCAGGAGGGCGGCGCGGGCCAGTTGGAGATCAACCTGCGCCACGGCGATCCGGTGAAACTGGCGGATGAGGTCTTCTATTTCAAACGGCTGATCCGCGAGGCGGCCTTGCGGCACGATTGTTTTGCCACCTTCATGGCCAAACCGATTGCGGATGAGCCCGGCAGTGCCATGCATATTCATCACTCGGTGCTTGAGACGTCGAACGGGCAGAACCTGTTCTCGGACACCTCGGGCGCGGAAACGGATGCGTTTTTGCATTTCATCGCCGGGCTGCAGAACCACATGCCAGCGGCGCTCGCGGTGATCGCGCCCTATGTGAACAGCTACCGGCGCTATGTGAAAGATCAGGCCGCCCCCATCAACCTGCACTGGGCGCGCGACAACCGCACCACAGGCATCCGCATTCCGCTATCGGACCCCGAGGCGCGGCGGGTGGAAAACCGGCTTGCCGGCATGGATTGCAACTCCTATCTGGGCATCGCGGCCAGTCTGGCCTGCGGCTATCTGGGGCTGGTGCAGGGGCAGCACCCCCGCGACGAGTTCAAGGGCGACGCCTATGATGGCGAAGGGGATATCCCGCGTGTGCTCGGCTCCGCGCTCGACCTCTTCGAAGCGGCCACCGAATTGCACGAGGTGCTGGGACCGGAGTTCGCACGCGTCTATTCCATCGTGAAACGTGCCGAATACGACGAATTTCTGCAGGTCATCTCACCCTGGGAGCGTGAGCACCTGTTGCTCAACGTCTGACACCGTCACAAGGCACCGACCCGGAAACAGGAGCCCATCTCTGTGAACCTGCTCTACGCCAATGACACCCTTGGCCAGTATCCGCCCAGTTGGTACGCCGCGAGCACGCCCACACTCGCGCCTTTTGACAGCCTGAAAAGCGAGGTCAAAGCCGACGTCTGTATCATAGGTGCGGGCTACACGGGTCTCTCAGCGGCATTGCATCTGGCGCAAGCCGGGCGGCGCGTGGTCGTGCTGGAGGCGCACCGCGTCGGCTTTGGCGCATCGGGTCGCAATGGTGGACAATTGGGCAGTGGTCAGCGGGTCGAACAGGATGCGCTGCAAAAGATGGTGGGCAAGACGCGCGCGCAAGCCCTGTGGGATCTGGGCGAAGACGCAAAAGCGCTGGTGAAATCCCTGATCCACCAGCATCAGATCGACTGCCATCTGAAGCCGGGGATCGCCTGGACCGGGTCATCTCAATCCGATGTGACACATCTGCATGACTATGCGGAATTGCTCAATTCTACCTACGGGTATTCCGACATCCGCGCTTTGACGGCGGCGGAATGCCATGAAATTTGCCCCTCCCCCGATTATCAGGGCGGTGTGCTGGACCTCGGCGCGGCCCACCTGCACCCGCTGGCCTTCGCGCTCGGGCTGGCGCGTGCTGCCAAGGACGCAGGCGTTGAAATCTATGAACGCTCCTGCGTGCACACGCTGGCACATGGCACTCCCGCCAAGGTCCGAACCGATGCGGGGCGCGTGGTGGCCGATCATGTGATCCTGGCCTGCAACGGGTATCTGTCGTCGCTGGCGCCCTCGGTCTCCGCCCGGGTGATGCCGATCAACAATTTCATCATCGCCACAGAGCCCTTGGGTGACCGTGTGAAGCAGGTTCTGACCAAAGACATTGCGGTGGCTGACAGCCGCTTTGTGGTGAATTACTTCCGGCTCAGCCACGATGGGCGTTTGCTCTTTGGCGGTGGCGAAAGCTATGGCTACCGCTTTCCCAGGGACATCGCCGCCACCGTGCGCAAACCGATGGAGATCGTTTTTCCACACCTGAGAGACGTCAAGATTGATTACGCCTGGGGCGGTACACTCGGCATCACGATGAAACGGTTTCCCTATCTTGCCCGTGTCGCGCCCAATGTTCTCTCTGCGTCCGGGTATTCCGGCCACGGCGTCGGAACGGCGACCCATGCCGGTCAATTGATGGCGCTGGCGATCGAAGGGCAGACAGACGGCTTCGACACCATGGGCACCATTCCGACGCCCGCCTTTCCGGGTGGTGGCGCGCTGCGCAGCCCGCTGCTGGTGCTCGCCATGAGCTGGTATGCGCTGCGCGACCGGCTTGGATTTTAGCCGAAATCCCCTGTCACAAAAGATTCGCTTGGCCCGCACGCGCCATTGATTTAGAATTTCGAAAACTTCAATTTGGGAATTCTAAATATGATGCTGCCAGACATGCACACCGCAGAGCCGATCCCTGACGCGGCACGCGCGGAGATTGAGCGCCTTTTGCAAACTGGCGATCTGTTTCGCTACACGGCTGCGCGCGACGCGCCTGTCTCGCTGCTGGAAGCTGAGTTCGCGCAGATGATGGGTAGTAAATACGCATTGGCCGTCTCCTCTTGCTCGGCTGCGCTGTTTTTATCCCTCAAAGCGCTGGATTTGCCGCGGGAGGCCAAGGTCCTGATCCCCGGATTTACCTTTGCCGCAGTGCCCTCTTCGGTTGTGCATGCAGATTGCCGCCCCGTTCTGTGCGAAGTCGGCGAGAATTACCGCGTCGATCTGGATGACTTTGCGGCGAAGCTTTCAGATGGGATCAGCGCCGTGATCATCAGCCACATGCGCGGGCACACCTCTGACATGGATGCGATCATGCAGCTCTGTGACGCGGCAGGCGTTCCGGTGATCGAAGACGCCGCACATTCGTTGGGCACGCTCTGGCGGGGTCGTAAAATCGGGACCATCGGCAAGATCGGGTGCTTTTCCTTTCAGTCCTACAAGATGGTCAATGCTGGCGAAGGCGGCATTCTGATCACGGATGACGCTGATCTGGTGGCACGCGCCATCATCATGTCGGGCGCCTACGAGCATAACTGGCAGAAACACCCGGTGCTTCTGGAAGCCTTTTCGCGCCACCAGAATAAGCTGCCTCTTTATAATCTGCGTCTGAACAACCTCTCGGCAGCCCTCATTCGCCCACAACTGGACGCGCTGCCGCAACGGGTTCGGGATGGTCGACACAATCATGACTACGTCGCCGCACGGCTAAATACCTCGCCCTTCATCGATGTCCCGGAACCGCTGGAGGGTGAGGAGCGTGCCCCTGACAGCATTCAGTTCAATCTTGTCGGGTTGGACAACAGCGCGATTACCGCCTTCGCAAAGGCCGCGGATCAGGCAGGCGTCAAGGTGCAGGTCTTTGGTCAGAGCGCCGATAACGCCCGCGCCTTCTGGAACTGGCAATTCATCAAGGATTTGCCTGAATTGCCGCAAACGCGCGAAATGCTGATGAAGGCCTGTGATGTGCGCCTGCCGGTACGGCTGAAAACCGTGGAGCTGGATGCGGTCACGGATGTGCTGTTGTCGGCAATCGAAACTGTCACGGCACCGCAGGCATCTGCGGTCGCCTGAGCGCTATTTCAACTTGGACAGCTTATCCTGAAGCTCTGCCAGCTGCTTTTTGATGGCGTCGAGATCCTCGGCGCTCTCCTGGTCTTCGGCAGGCTCGTCCTTGTCTGGCGCGCTCCAGCCACTGCCCCCGCCCAGGCCACCAGTCATGGCTTTCATGAAGGCCTGTTGCTGCGCTTGCATCAATTCAAATCCGGGCATTTTCGCCATCGGATTCATGGCGGTCATCTTGTCCATCATTTGTGATTGGCCATCCCGCAGCATTTCAAAGGACGCCTGCAGGAATTGCGGCACCACGCTGGAGCCTGGTGTCATGTAGCTGCGCACCAGATCGTTGAGCACATCAACCGGCAGCACGCTTTCCCCGCGGCTTTCGTGTTCTGCAATGATTTGAAGCAGGTATTGACGGGTGAGATCGTCGCCGGATTTCAGATCAACGATCTGAACCTCACGCCCTTCCCGGATCAGGGAGGCGATATCTTCCAGCGTGACGTAATCGCTTGTTTCGGTGTTATAGAGACGCCGACTTGCGTATCGTTTGATCAGCAATGGTTTGTCTTTTTCCGCCACGCGAGTTCTCCCTCATCAGACGCTGCAGTGCAGCTTAAGACACAGATTTGTAAAAAGAAAGGGCGGGCTCCAAAAAGCCCGCCCTCTTAGTTGGCGCCGTTCAGGGAGGAAGTAGGCGCTAACTGGGAGACGAATTACTTCGCAGTTGCGGCTTTTTTGACAGCAGCTGTTGCGTCTTTTGTGGCTTTCTTGACAGCGGCAGAAGCGTCTTCACTCATGTCTTTGCCAGCAGCCATCATCAGCTCGACAGTTTCCATTTGCGCTTTTTTCGCAACTTCAGCGAAAGCGGCCATGTGCTCAGCAGCGGCTTCGGAGTACGCAGATGCGAAATCGGTCATCGCTTTTGCGTAATCAACTGGCTCTGATTTTGCTTTCGACATGTCGGCCAGTTTGGCCAGCGTGTCTTGTGTCCATTTGCTGGAGATCTCGGTGGACTTCTCTGCAGCTGTCAGCGCAACTCCGGACAGTTTTTCATTCAGGGAAGCGGTTGTTTTGAACGCGTCTTCCATTGCAGCTGTGTCCACTGGGAATGCGCCCAGAACGTCTTTGAATACGGCGGTCATGTCAGGTGTCTTTGTCATGTCTAAAATCCTTTTGTCGCTTTCCGGATCATCCCGGCTTTCTGCGTCTGGAAAAGGATATACATGCTGCAGTGCGGCATTTCAAGTATTTTTTCTGCACCGCAGCATAAAAATTTTAAGCCATAAATTCAATATGAAATCAAAGAGTTGCCTTCTTGGCTACATATGTTCCGGGCGCATCACAGAGGACGGGATGGCTCGAATCTCCCGGAATACGTGCGGGAATCATCTTTCCGGAACGCTTTTTCAACCAGCTTTCCCAGCGCGGCCACCATGAGCCTTCGGTGAAATCCGCATCCTCCAGCCAATCGGAATAATCCAGCGATAAATCCGGATTTGTGTAGTGGCCGTATTTTTTGCGGGTCGGCGGATTGACGATGCCGGCGATATGCCCCGATTGGGTGACGATGAATGTTTTGTCCTTGGCGCCCATTTGCTGGACCCCGCGGTAACTGTCCTTCCAGGCAGCGATGTGATCGGTCTCGCAGGCGATCGCACAGAGTGGGATGTCGACATCTTTCAGTGTCAGCTTATGGCCCATCAGATCAAACCCGCCCTGCGCCAGTTCGTTCCGTTGGCAAAGGCCCCGCAGGTATTGCATCGCCATCTTGCCCGGCAGGTTCGCCCCATCCCCATTCCAATACAGCAGGTCGAACGCCGGGGGCGTTTCGCCCATCATGTAACTCTTGATCGCGGGACCGTAGATCAAATCATTCGAGCGGAGAAAGGAGAAGGTGCGTGCCATGATCACCGATGGCAGCACGCCTTTATCCGCGATCTCTTCTTCGATCCCGTCAATAAAATCATTGGTCAGGAAGGGCGCGAATTCGCCCTGATCGGAAAAATCTGTCAGCGCGGTAAATAGCGTCGCGGATTTCACCGATTTGTCGCCACGCTGCTTGAGCAAAGACAGGGTCAGCGACAATGTGGTGCCCGCGATACAGTAGCCGACCGCGTTGACCTGCTTTTCGCCCGTGATTTGCTTGATCTCTGAAATCGCGGTCAGATAGCCGTCTTCAACATAGTCTTCCATCCCGATGTCGCGGTAGGTCGGGTCCGGGTTGATCCAGGAGACCATAAAGACGGTGTAGCCCTGATCGGTCAGCCATTTGACAAGAGAGTTCTGCGCTTTCAGGTCCAGAATATAGTATTTGTTGATCCACGGCGGAAAGATCACCAGCGGGGTTTTATGCACCTCTTCGGTCGTGGCCTCATATTGAATGAGCTCCATCATCCGGTTGCGATAAACCACCTTGCCCGGCGTTGTGGCGATGTTGCGACCGAGCTCAAAGGCCGTTTCATCCGCGAGCTTTACGACCAATTCGCCCTTGTTCGCCTCAAGGTCATGGATCAGGTTTTCCAGCCCATGCACGAGGCTTTGCCCTTCGGTCTCAAGCGCTTTTTCCAGCGCATCCGGATTGGTGGCCAGAAAATTTGTCGGGGACATCAGATCAACGATCTGACGCGCAAAATAGGTCAGCCGCTTCTTTTCCTCAGGATCGAGATCGCTGACATCATCGACCGCAGTGTTCAACGCATCCGCGTTGATCAGGTATTGTTTCTTCACGTAGTTGAAATAGGGGTGCGTATCCCAGAGCGGATTGGCAAAGCGCCGATCCTTTGGGCCCGGATCTTCGGGGGCCGACAATTTGCCCTTCGCCAGTTCTTGCTGCGCCTGCACAAACTGCTTCATCGTGTCCGCCCAATAGGACATCTGATGCTCGAATACCTTCGCGGGATTGTTCACCGCTTCCGCCCAATACGCCTGCGCTGCGCGCCCAAAAAGCTCTTGATTCGGGCCATCCAAAGCCGGGTGATGCGTCTGACGATTGGTCAGAACCCGTTGCAACCTCTCTGACAGTTCCTCAACTTTCTTGAGATTTTCCGTCATTCTCTCAAGCGTTTCTCCCGAGGGGATCACCTCACTGTCAGTTCCTGTTGTCATATTAACCTATCCCTCGTATGTTCGCAGTTGCAGCATTATGTCGTTGGCTTTCAGGGGGCGAAGCGACTGTGTTCACCGGTGCACCCGGATTGTTACAAGGAGACCCCTATGCGCTATATGGCCACTTATGACCTCATGGAAACCATCCGCAACACGAACCAATGGCTGGGCGCGACGGCCCTTGCCATGGGATCATACCCGGCTTTCTCGATGATTCCAAACCCCGGTTTGGCATGGATGACAGCCTGGGGTGAAGTCACGGAGCGCACGTTCCAGCGCATGATTGTAAAGCCGGACTGGAACATTCCGGCTGTGCCATCAAGCGACGGACAAGACCATGTGGTCAGCACCGAGATCGTGATGGAAAAGGATTTCGGGGACCTTCTGCATTTTGTTGTACCTGGTCGCGACCTGCCAAGCCGCAAGTTATTGCTGGTGGCACCCATGTCCGGTCACTACGCCACTCTGCTGCGCTCCACCGTAATCAGCATGCTGCCCGACGCGGATGTCTACATCACCGACTGGCACAATGCGCGCGACATTCCGGTCAGCGCCGGCAAGTTCGATATTGAGGATTACACGCTCTATCTGGTGGATTTCATGCGGGAGCTTGGGCCGGACACCCATGTGATTGCCGTGTGCCAGCCCGCCCCGCTGACCCTTGCCGCCACCGCCTATCTGGCCGAAGAAGACCCCAAAGCGCAGCCGCGTAGCCTGACCCTCATCGGCGGCCCGATCGATCCGAATGCAACGCCGACCGATGTGACCGACTTTGGCCACCGGGTAACGATGGGTCAGCTTGAGGAGTTGATGATCCAGCGCGTTGGCTTCAAATACCCCGGTGTCGGACGCATGGTATACCCCGGGCTGTTGCAGTTGAATTCCTTCATCTCGATGAACGCCGAAAAGCACAGCAAAGCGTTTGCCGATCAGATCGGTCGTGTCACGCGCGGCGAAGCAGCCGATCACGACAAGCACAACCGGTTCTATGATGAATATCTCGCCGTGATGGATATGACCGCCGAATTCTACCTCAGCACGGTGGAGCGCATCTTCAAGAACGGCGAAATTGCCAAGAACGAATTCGTGGTGAAGGGCAAGAAAGTGGATATCGGCAAGATCACAACCGTCGCGGTCAAAACAGTTGAGGGCTCAAAGGACGACATCTCGGCCCCTGGACAGTGCATTGCAGCCTTGGACCTGTGCACCGGCTTGCCGGACAACAAAAAAGCAAGCCACGTGGAAGAGGGCGCGGGCCACTACGGTATTTTTGCGGGCAAGAGCTGGCGCAAAAACATCCGCCCATTGGTGCTGGACTTCATTGACGCCAACAGCGGCAAGCCCGCCAAAAAGCCCCGCAAAGCTGCAAACAAAAACGCAGCGGCTTGATCCGCGCGACTATCTGAGCACCAGCGGCAGCCCCATCCAGTCCCGCAGGGCCCGGGTGGTCTCGGAAGGCTGTTCCAAGGTCGGCAGATGCCCCGCATGCTCCATGACCCGAAGTGTCGCATAGGGGATCAGTTCCGACATGAATTCATGCCGTTTCACCGGACATAACGCATCGTGCCGCCCGCATAGCACAAGTGTGGGGACCTTGCATTTTCGCAATGTGCTTTGTTGATCACGCCTGCGCTGCAGCGCGCGTGACTGGCGGACAAACACCTCCGCCCCTAGGGTTTCGGCCATATCCATCACCAGATTGAGAACATCCTGTTGATGTGCACCGGGTGCAAGATAGTTGGGTTTCATCTCCTCACGCATCACATCCAGCATGCGACCGGTGCGCGCGGCGACGATCTGAGGTTCGCGCGCCGCTGCGATTTGCGGGGTTTCGGCGAGGGGATTGGTATCCATCAGGGCAATACGAGTTACCCTGTCCGGTGCCCGGCGCAAAATCTCCATCGCCACGATGCCGCCCATGCTCAGGCCCGCGAGGGCAAACCGGGTTGGCAGCTGATCGAGTAAGGACGAGGCAATCTCTTCAATCCGTTCGCCTTGCGTGATCGGTGCGACCATCACCGCCAGATCCGCGGACATTTCTGCGATTTGGGGCCCGAACAGCCGCGCATCACACATCATTCCGGGCAGCAGCACCAAAGGCTCAGCCATGCCGAAGCCTCCTGCCAGAGTGGCGCTGCGTGCTGCTCATGAAATGCCCCGTGATCCGCGATCTTGAAGGCAGTCTTACCCGCTATGCGCGCAATCGCAAGGCTGAGGCGCGGAGCTTTCGGCAAAACTCAGCCTTTGAGCCGCTCCCAATAGATCGCGATGTGACGGGACAGGATTTCAGCATAGGCGCCTGTTTGTTTCAGTTTCGCCAACCCCGCGTTGAACCGATACATCAGGGCGGTGCCGCGCCAATGGGTCTTTGAGATCACCACATGCAACGATTGGGTGGCGAGAGGGCGGGTCAAAGGCACCACCTTCTCCGTCAGTCCCGCCGCAAACATGTGCTGGACGCCCTGGAATTCGTTGACGGCGACGGCATCAACCCTGCCCGCCATCAAAAGGTCGAAACACGCCCCAAGCGTCTGAGGCTGTCGCAACTTTACAGTGTCATTCGGCAGCCACTGGGCTTCAAATCCGTTCGGATCATGGGTGAGCAAACCGGAAGGCCGACACAGGGTGCGCCCCGCAAGATCCGCATTCTGGTCGAACTCAAATTCATCGTCCGCTCGCACGAAGAGCAGAATAACCACGTCGATCACAGGCTCCGAATAGTGAAAGTCGGTGCATCTGACATCATCCGCGGCGGTGACTTCGCACCCGGGCTGACCCCATGGAAACGCCATGTCATAGGCCTTTGACTTGATCAGATCCGGTTGGGAGGACCAATTGTCCTGCCAGGTGATGGAGTGCGGCTCCGGCGCTGGGCTTGCCGCCAAAGCCGCCGCCACCAACTCCGTGAAAATACCTTGTTCCGGCCAGGTTGCAGCGGTGAACGGAGCATTGTCCGGCCCGGTGAGGAGGCTGATGTCTGCCTGCGCCGAAAACGCCACCATCGTCGCAGCCAAGATACATGAGACGGGTCGAAGCCGCATCATAAACCTGCCCAAACCGCGCTCAAATGACGGTCAAGGATGTCTTGGAACCCACCGTCACGCTTGAGTTTTCGCAGCCCATCGTTGAGCGCCGCCAATATCTTTTGGCTTTGCGGATGCTGCTTGGACACGACGGCATGAAGCGTCACAATACCAAGCGGAGTGTTTCGCAGCGGCGTAACACGATCTGTCAGGCCCAGCGTTGCAACCGCGTTTCGCCCCGTAAATTCGTTCACCACCACGGCATCGACATCCCCGCGCACCAGGAGATCGAAGCAGCCTGCTACCGTTGGCGCGCGGACCAATTCAATCAAACCATTTCGCAACCATCCCCGCCCTTCAGCATCCAGCATGAAAACCATCCGGCCCGCGGGTCGGCACAGTTTTTTGCCATGGATGTCCTCGGTGTTCGCCAGGGGAACCGGCTTGTCTGCGTCCACGAACATCACCATCAACATCTCGAACATCGGGTCAGAAAATGCGTAAGCCTGACAGATGGGCGCGCCAGACAGGTCGTCGCAATCCGGTTTTGGCCAAGGATATGACACATCCATAAGATCGCCTGTCAGCAGCGGTTCAAGGTGTGATGCCCAATCGTTGATGCGGAAAGTCTTGACCGTTCTGCTCTTCAGACCCCGTTGCAATGCTTGGTCCATCACTTCGGCCAGCATCCCACCCTGCGGCAGACGATGGTCCGAAAACGGGGCCTGATCGTCGCCGGTAACCACCCGCAAAGGCGTCGAACGAACCGGCGGAACGCTTGGCTCCGAGACGTTGGTTCCGGGGGAAACCGAATCCAGTTTTAGCCGTTCGCCGGACACCGCGCCGCGGGGGGACATGCCCTTGGGCAAACCGTTGATGCACGCGAGCTCCAACCGCGTGCCCACGAGAATTTTGTCGGGATCTTCACCAATCACGCTGCGGTTCACAGTATGGATTGCCGTCCATTTACCCGCATCTTTGTAGAGGCGATTGGCAATGAGCGAGAGGCTGTCGCCCCGCGCCACCTCGTAGTCGCCACCGCAAGCCTGAGCCATAACATTGCCCGGGCCAAACCCGCACAGAACCAAGATATAGAAAAACAGCCTGACCATGAATCATCACCCCCCTGATGACGCTGGGGAGACATTGCTCAAATCTCGTTTTAGGTCAATGTTCAATCAATATGTTGTGGATAAGATGCCAAAAATATACAATATGCTCTAGTTCTGCGGGAATTTAATGCCGCGATAAGCAGGGAAGTCCGCGTAGCGCCCCCTGCGATCTTCCAACGATTCCGCTGGCTCGGCGCCAGCGCGGAGCAACATCCCCTTGGGCGCGATATAGCTCGAAATCGTGCGCAGGGGGGTGGGTCGCCAAACCAGGTTGAACGCCGCGAGTTTGGGAAAAAACCATGCCTCGGAATAGGGCAGATGATCATGGATCCACCAGGCCAGATCACGCCAATCGCGGCCTTGCGCGTATTGATCCGCAAACCAGGGAATGGCCAGCGACGTGCCTGCGATCGCCTCGGCCCCCGCGCCGCGATCCCAGATATGGCACTCGATCGGGTTATCGTTGGCGGCACAATTCAATTTATGCGCGTTGCCATATCCATTCAGTGTCGGGGACCGGTATCCGGACCTGATGGCGAGGCGGCCGAAAGTTTCCTCCAACGGATCAAGCAGTTCTGTGCAGAGCATGCGCCCATTCTCAAGCGCCAGTTCAGGATCAGGTGGCACATTGGGCACGCCGTGGATGTTACTGATTTCCGAATAGAGAAAATCCCGCATGTAGAAATGCTTGGACAACCGCACGCGGCCAAGCGTCTCCAGGCTCCACATGGATTTAGGGCTGCGCATCAGTCGTCCGCGTATCCGTTCCACCGGAAAGCGCCATCGTGACGCAGCGGCGAGAACGGGTTGTGCGCGATCTCCCAAATATGGCCCTCGGGGTCGGAAAAATACCCGTGGTGCCCACCCCAAAAGACGTCTTGGGCCGGTTTGAGGATTTTTGCACCAGCCGCCTCAGCCCGGGCCAGCAGCGGCGCGACGTCTTCTTTGGCCGGTACATTATACGCAAACGTGCTCGCCCCATACCCAAGCTGATCCGGAGACACTCCGATATCCTCTGCCAGCTTGTCCAGCGGATAAAGACCGAGCGTCTGGCCAATCAGATCATAGGCGATCACCCCGTCTGGCGAGGGCGTGCGCTGCCAACCAAGCGCGTCGTAAAATGCCGACAAGGCGTTGATATCACGCGCGCCAAGTGTAATCAGGCTAATCCGCTGTTCCATGGTCTGCTCCTATTCTGCAAGCGCCAGAATGTCTTCGATTGCCGTTTCGATGATGCCAAGACAGGGGCCATCTGAAAACCGATGATCCGCGTCCTTGACCAACGTCAGGCGCATGTCCGGGCAGGTTGCGTGGTCCACAAGACGCAATGCCGTTTCGGTGCTGACGGCCGTATCTGCCGTGCCCTGCAGACAGCGGACAGGAAAGGGCAAATCGAGCGGGGATAGCAGCACCAGATGCTTGCGACCATCTTCGATCATGCGCCATGTGATCACGTAAGGTTCCATATAGTCAGAGGGGATTTCGACACGGCCATCCTCTTGCAATTGGGCGCGCTGTGCATCGCTGAAACCCGCCCAATAGCTGTCCTCGGTAAAGTCAGGCGCTGCGGCGATGGTCACCAGCCCGGCGATGCGATCCGCAAGACGCTTGGCCAGCAACAGCGCCTGCCAGCCGCCCATGGACGACCCCACCGGTAAAATCGGCCCGTCGGTCAGGGCCTGAATGATCTGGTAGGTGTCTTCGGCCCAATCACCAATGCAGCCTTCCTCGAAAGCCTCGGACGATTGGCCGTGACCGGAGTAATCGAACCGCAAAAACGCCCGGCCCTGCGCCCGCGCCCAATCTTCCAGATGTAGCGCCTTGGTTCCCTCCATGTCGGATTTCAGCCCGCCCAGAAAGATGATCCAGGGCCCGCGCCCCGGCGTCAGGTGATAGGCGAGCCTGCGGCCTTCCGGCCCGACGAAGGTATTTGGCGTGGTCATGGATGGGTCCTTTCTGGCGCGATGATGCGCGCAAGCAGAACGAGCCTGCAATCCCCTTGCAGAATTTTTATATGTTACCATCTTGTCACGTGATTAACTACTCACTTATAAAGAATTCATGGATTCGATTTTCAAAGCTCTTGCCGATCCGGCCCGTCGCACGCTGCTTGACAGCCTGCGCGTCAAGCCCGGGCAAAGCCTGCAGGATCTGCAGGTACAGCTCGATATGACGCGTTTTGGTGTGATGAAGCATCTGGGCGTGCTGGAAGAGGCAAAGCTGATCGTGACCCATAAAAAAGGCCGGTTCAAATACCACTACCTCAACGCGCTTCCGCTGCAGGAAGCAATTGATCGCTGGGTGGAGCCCCTGCTTCAGCAACCAGCGGCACGAGCGGTGCTCAATCTCAAAACCCAACTTGAAGGAACACCGAAGATGACCAAACCCGATTTCATGATGCAGACCTATATTCACTGCACACAAGATGCACTTTGGCATGCGCTGACTGATGCAGAGGCTAACGCTGCCTATAATTTTGTCGCAGGCAGCTGCGTGCGCGAGGGCAACAAGCTGGTTCTGAAATTTCCCGATGACAGCGTGATGCTGGTCCTGACGGAAACCAAGCTGACGCCGAAAACGCGGATTGAAAGCACGTTTGAGCCCCATTGGGCGGGCCCAGATGTGCCGCTGGAACAGTCACGCTTTGTCTACATGATCGAACCGCAGGGCGAGAATTGCATGCTCACGTTGGAGCACTACGACATCCCCGCCGGTCAAGAAGGCGTAGCCGATGGCTGGCATCGCACCCTTGCGGGTCTGAAAACATGGCTGGAGACCGGGCAATCCGTCCGCTTTTCCCATGCCGAGGCGGAGGGTTGATCCATGCCGACAGAAACGCTTTCCACCGAAATGGGCATCCTGATCATGCTGTGTATTTTAGCTGCATCATTGTGGATCCCCTACATCGTCGGCGTGAACACGGACCCCGCGCCCATCGACAATTTCACGCGGCCCGGCGATCTGACGCAGCTGCGTCCTTGGGTCCACCGCGCCTATCGGGCGCATCTCAACCTGCTGGAACAACTGCTGCCCTTCGCCATCCTGGTTCTGATCATTGATCGGCTGGGGGGCTATTCGAGCCTTACCTATTGGACGGCCATCGCCTTTTTCTGGCTGCGGATCGCACATGCGGCAGGCATGATTTCGGGCCTCGCGCGTTTGCCATTGCGCCCGATCATTTTCACAAGTGGATGGGTGTGCTGTTTGCTGATGGCCTACGCGGCATACGTCGCCTGACAGGGCAACGCCTGCGGCGCAATTACCCGCTGACGTAGGGTGTTGCGCCGGGGCGATAGAAAATCTTTTGGTTGTGCAGACGCCCAAGCAGCTCTTCGTTTTCGCGCTGGTCGGCTTCGATCACCGTCACGGACTGCAAATCAGCAGGGTTTTCGTCAGACAGCGCCCGCCGCATCCGGCAAAGCTCACGACCGCGCGCGCGCAGAGACTCCTCGATCAGATCGACATCGTGGATACTCAATTCAAACGTACGGTTATAGCTCGGCATCTGGTTCCCCTAGGCGATGAAACTTCTCTTGGTCTATGTCGGATTTAACACGTGAAATGTCGCAGTCAACGTATTCTTCGGTATACAGGCCAAGTGTTTTGCTTGACAGTTTACCGCGCACCCGTCATGTCGCAGGCACATATACCCGCAACCGGGCGTCTCGTAGGCGCCAAACCGACGAGGAGTGCCCAAGATGGCCCCAAAAGACAGTTCAATCTCTCTTACTTTTCCCGACGGCAATGCGCGCGACTACCCGGCTGGCGTAACCGCTGGCGATGTTGCCGCAAGCATTTCGACCTCCCTGCGCAAGAAGGCGATCAGCGCGACCGTGAACGGCGAGCACTACGATCTTGCCTGGCCGATTGAAGGCGATGCCAGCGTTGCCATCCATACCATGCAGGACGAAGAGCAGGCCAATGAGCTGGTCCGCCATGACCTTGCGCACATCATGGCCCGCGCGGTGCAGGAAATCTGGCCCGACACTCAGGTCACCATTGGCCCGGTGATCAAGGACGGCTGGTATTACGACTTTGACCGCGAAGACCCGTTCACTCCCGAAGATCTCGGCCTCATCGAGAAGAAGATGAAAGAGATCATCAACAAGCGTGACCCGGTGCGGACCGAGGTCTGGGACCGGGCGCGCGCCGTCAAGCACTACGAAGACGCGGGCGAGCCCTACAAAGTGGAGCTGATCGACGCCATTCCGGGCGACGAGCCATTGCGCATGTATTGGCATGGGGATTGGCAGGACCTCTGCCGTGGGCCGCATCTGCAGCACACCGGGCAGGTGCCGGGCGATGCCTTCAAGCTGATGTCGATTGCCGGGGCCTATTGGCGCGGCGACAGCGACCGCGCCATGTTGCAACGAATCTATGGCGTGGCCTTCACCGGCAAGGAAAAGCTGCGCGCGCATCTCAACATGCTGGAAGAGGCCGCCAAGCGCGACCACCGCAAGCTGGGCCGCGAGATGAACCTATTTCACATGCAGGAAGAGGCGCCCGGGCAGGTCTTCTGGCACCCCAATGGCTGGTCCATCTACACCACCTTGCAAGACTACATGCGGCGTAAACAGCGCGCAGCGGGCTATCAGGAAGTGAACACCCCGCAGGTCGTGGACCGTAAACTCTGGGAAGCCTCCGGCCACTGGGACAAATACCAGGAGCATATGTTCATCGTCGAGGTGGACGAAGAACACGCGCGCGAGAAGGCCATCAATGCCCTGAAGCCGATGAACTGCCCCTGCCACGTGCAAATCTTCAATCAGGGTCTGAAATCCTACCGCGATCTGCCCCTGCGTCTTGCGGAATTCGGCTCGTGTAACCGCTATGAGCCCTCGGGCGCGCTGCATGGCATCATGCGGGTGCGCGGGTTTACGCAGGACGATGGGCACATCTTCTGCCGTGAGGATCAGATCGAGGCCGAATGTGCAGATTTCATCAACTACCTCTCCTCCGTCTACAAGGATCTGGGGTTTGACAGTTTCGAGATCATGTTTGCGACCCGGCCCGAAAAGCGCGTTGGTTCAGAGGAAAGCTGGGATCACGTCGAATCCGCACTTGAGAACGCGATCAAGGCCACTGGCCACCCCTATACTCTGGACGCGGGTGAAGGCGCGTTTTACGGGCCCAAGCTCGACTTCAAACTGACGGATGCGATTGGCCGGGAATGGCAATGCGGCACCTTCCAGGTGGATCCCAACCTGCCCGAGCGGCTGGGGGCGACCTTCATCGGGGAAGATGGCGCCAAGCACAGGCCCTACATGCTGCACCGCGCCTGTCTGGGCTCCTTTGAGCGTTTCATCGGCATGCTGATCGAAAACTCGGCTGGTAAGCTGCCGTTCTGGCTGGCGCCACGCCAGGTTGTCGTTGCCTCCATCATCTCTGACGCCGACGACTATGTACAAGAGGTGGTCGAGACGCTGCGCGCAGCGGGCGTGCGGGCCGAAGCCGACATCCGCAACGAAAAGATCAACTATAAGGTGCGCGAGCATTCCGTGGGCAAAGTGCCGGTCATACTGGCCGTCGGTGCCCGCGAGGTTGAGGAACGCACGGTCACTGTCCGACGTCTGGGTGAAAAGCAGACACAGGTCCAACCCCTTGATGAGGTTGCCGCCGCGCTCTCCACGGACGCAACACCGCCCGACCAGTTGTAACAAACTCCGGCCCCGGAGCGGCAAAAGACCGTTTCCGGGGCCGGTTTTGTAACATTTCAGGTGCTTGAAGTGCGATTTTCCGCGTCCGAGATAATTTCCACTGACAGCTCTGTGACACACAGGCTCGTGAGTGGTATATTAACGCCTAAAAACATACCTATACTGCATCAACGACCGCAATGGTCCGCAACAAGGGAATGAATTCATGTCCAAAACAATGAAAACCGTAGCGATCGCAGGCGCAGTTGCAGCAGCCATGGCAGCGCAGGTGACAACCGCACAGGCTGCCGCAAAAGAAAAGTGTTTCGGCATCTCGCTGGCGGGCGCGAATGATTGCGCTGCTGGCCCGGGCACAACCTGTGCCGGTACATCGACAGTGGATTATCAGGGCAACGCCTGGACGCTGGTAGACGCAGGCACATGCGCAGAGATCGAACTGCCCGCGATGGCAGACGGCACCGAGCGCAAGGGTTCGCTGGAAGAACTGGACCGCGATCTGCCAGCCTAAGCCGGTTTCCCCCAAAGAAGAGGTCAGGCGGTGATCTACCGGCTGACCCTCACACCAAACGATGCCCTAGGACACATGAAGTTAGTTGGTGGGTCACGATGTTAGACAACTCCCCTCGCGCGCCCAACCTGCCAAACGCCCCCGGTGTCGGCTATAAACCTCAGCATTTTACGGACTTACGCGCCGATCCAGGCCCCGTGCGGTGGATCGAGGTCCATGCTGAGAATTATATGGGTGACGGCGGGCGCCCTCTTGCGCAACTGCGTGCGCTGGCGGATCAGTTTGCCCTGTCTGTGCACGGTGTCGGCCTGAGCATTGGTGGCGAAGCACCGCTTGACCGTGACCACCTTGCCCGTCTGAAAACGCTTGTCGGGTGGTCCAGTCCAGCCAGTTTTTCAGAGCATCTGGCGTGGTCCACACATGGTGCAGAATTCCTGAATGACCTGCTGCCCCTGCCCTATACATCCGAAACGCTGCAGCGGGTGGCTGATCACATCGATCAGGTGCAAACAGCGCTGGGACGCCAGATGCTGCTGGAAAACCCTTCCAGTTACCTTTGCTTTGCCGAAAGCACTTGGTCCGAAACCGATTTTCTGGCTGAGTTGGTGCATCGCACAGGCTGCGGTCTGCTGCTTGATGTAAACAACGTTTTCATATCTGCCACCAACCTTGGGCTGTCTGCTGAAAGCTACATCGAGGCTTTCCCGCTGCATGCGGTTGGCGAGATCCACGTGGGCGGCCATGATGAAGATACCGATGATCACGGCGCACCTCTGCTGATCGATAGTCACGGCAAACCCGTTGTGGACCCGGTGTGGTCCCTTCTGGCGTTCGCCCTCGCGAAATCCGGTCCCAGGCCCGTGCTTGTTGAATGGGACAATGACGTCCCCGACTGGCCGGTATTGCGAGCAGAGGCCGAACGTGCGGCACTGGCGCTCGCCCCGGCACAATGAGCGTTTCACAGGCCACATTCCGCAGCGCTTTGCTGGACGCGGAAGAAGCCGTGCCCGAAGGTCTCCTCGACGGCTCCGACACCCCAGCAGGCGCCAGATTTTCCGTATACCGAAACAACGTAGTGGTGTCCCTGACCGAAGCTCTGCGCACGGCGTTTCCGTTGATTTACAAGCTCCTGGGTGCGCAAACCTTTGACCGGTTGGCAGCGATCTATGTGCGCCAGCAACCGCCATCGTCACCACTGATGATGCACTACGGACAAGAGCTGCCAAAATTCCTGCAAAGCTTTCAACCGCTTTCGCATATCGGATATTTGCCCGACTGCGCCCGTTTGGACATCGCAATGCGCCGCTCTTATCACGCGAAGGACGCCGCGCCGATTAACCCCAGCGTTTTCCAGACCGATCCCGAAGAGCTGATGTCGCTGCGGTTGGCGCTTGCGCCCGCAACCATTGTGCTGCGCTCTGACTGGCCCTTGCATGACATCTGGCGGTTGAATTTTGAGCCAGATGCGCCAAAACCACGGGCAACGGCCCAGGACGTTCTGATCACCCGCCCGGAATTCGACCCCGCGCCCCATGCATTGCAGCCGGGGGGTGCGGATTGGCTTCAGCACCTGCAAAACGGCATGGCATTTGGGTCGGCGCATGAAGCGACGATCACCGCCGCGCCCTCATTTGATCTCTCGGCAGCGCTGTCGCAGGCGCTGCAAACCGGTGCCCTCACAGAATTCAAGACAAAGGACAGCTAAATGATCTCCGCCTACACTTCAGTCACCGAACGCCTCTCGCGCGCAGACTGGCTCTTGCCGACGCTTGCGCGCCTTGTCTTCGCGGGTACTTTGCTGATGTATTTCTGGGTCTCCGGGCTGACAAAACTGGGCGGCGGTCTTGTCGGGCTCTTTCAGCCCTCTGTCGGTGCCTACGCGCAGATTTTCCCAAAGGCGATGGAAGCGGTGACATATGACACCTCACAGCTGTCCCTCTACCATTGGGCGGTCGTTGTTGCGGGCACCTGGGCGGAATTCATTCTGCCAGCACTCATCGTTCTGGGGCTGCTAACACGGCTCTCCGCGCTTGGCATGATCGGGTTCATCATCGTGCAATCCTTGACGGATTTGATTGGTCACGGCGGGTTTGAGCACAAGGAAACTTTTGGCGCGTGGTTTGATCGCTTTCCCGACAGCGTGATCCTGGACCAACGCAGCTTCTGGATTTTCGTATTGTTGGTTCTGGTGATCAAAGGAGCCGGGCCTGTGTCACTCGACAATGCGCTGCGCGGCCGCAGCGCCCAAACCTGATCTCACTGAACCCCAAGCGCCTGCTGTGTGGCGGGCGTCCACCCCAAATGCATGCCGCTCTCGGTGACAATCAGAGGGCGCTTCATCAGCGTTGGATGCACCTTGAGCAATTCAGCAGGTGGCTTTTCGCGCTCGGTCGCATCCAATCCGCGCCAGGTGGTTGATCTGGTATTCATCAACGCCTCCCCGAACTGCTCCAGTGCCGCCTGCAAGACAGCCTCCGGCACGCCATCGGCCCGCACATCGACGAATTCCGCCTCCGGCAAGGTTTTCAGCGCCTTCCTGCAGGTGTCACAGGTCTTCAATCCATAAAATCGCATAATTTGCCCACAACTTGGGGTTTTCGGCGCGAAAATCGCAACCTTTGCACCCGTTTTCCTTGATTTTTACATGTGAAGGTCAATCTCTTAAAGGGTGTTCAATGCAATTTTTGTGTTGGGTGCGTGAACAAGCCGCGTCGGAAGAGCTGACGCGGTCTCAAATACAAAAGGAGGCACGGGACTGATGCCAAACGGCACCGTGAAATGGTTTAACACGACTAAAGGTTACGGATTTATTGCGCCGGAAGGTGGTGGCTCAGATGTGTTTGTACACATCTCAGCAGTCGAACGATCCGGCCTGACCGGACTTGCCGATGATCAGAAAGTCAGCTTTGAACTTTCTGAAGGACGCGACGGACGGCAGATGGCCAGCGATCTGAAACTACTTTAACACCCCAGGAAACCCCAAAAGACCAGAAACGCGGGCGATCGCCGATCGGCCGCATGAAGACACTGAACCGCCTATGTGTTTGGGTACGGGCACGAAAAACCCGGTCAGGTGATCGCAATTGCTTCTGCAAGCCGGTAATCACACAGGGCTTTTCATCTCCGCATCTCAGACCAGCTTGATCAGCCCGGGTCGTGCGGCGCGAAATCTGTCCAATGCTCGCCCATGGCCACGATGCACGATGTGCCGGAGGCGTAGCGCACCACCATCGTCCAATCTCCACGATCATCCGTCCAGACTTCCATCACCTGTTCCCGCCCGCGCAGGCCACTGGCCTGGCGCGCGCTCCCGTATTGCTGGGCAAGCCGGGAAAGCATCTCGTCTGACGGCGCGCAAATGACCTCACCAATCGGTGTTGTCGCGCCAACCATGGACGCCGAAGATAGAAAAACGACTGCTGACCATTTCAACATGCTCAATCGTAACAGTTTTATGACGCCCTGTGGATAACAAAATGCGCCCAATTGCGACTATCTGGCGAGTTCGGCGCAAAGCGCGGCATAGCCCCGGAACCGGATACGTCCCCCATGCGTGCGCGCAGTGATCGCATAGTCCGGAAAGCGATTCAAAAACCGCTGAAGCGCGATGCGGCCTTCCATGCGCGCAAGCGTCAGGCCGACGCAAACATGTGGCCCGCCCGCAAAAGCCAAATGCCGGTTTGGATGACGGGAGATGTCAAATCTCGTTGGGGCATCAAAGACTTGCGGATCCCGATTGGCGGCCCCAATGCACAGATGCAGGTTAGCCCCCGGTGGGATCGCATAGCCACCCAACGACACCTCGACCGTCGTCTGCCGGTTCCCGAACTGATTGGGCGACCGAAAGCGCAGGATTTCCTCCACCGCCCGGTCGATGAGGTCGGGATTGCGCACCAGCAGGTCGCACT
Source organism: uncultured Roseobacter sp. (assembly GCF_947499265.1). Classification (GTDB taxonomy): domain Bacteria; phylum Pseudomonadota; class Alphaproteobacteria; order Rhodobacterales; family Rhodobacteraceae; genus Roseobacter. The sequence goes on from NZ_CANMNK010000005.1 coordinate 58,866, forward strand.
GTTGAGGGTGATCGTAAAGCAGCGCCAGACCATTACCGATCAGGTTCGTGGTCGTTTCATGCCCTGCGTTGAGGATAAAGATGCAGTTCTGGATCAGCTCGATTTCAGACAGTTGTCCGCCGTCATCGCCCTCGATCAAGCGGGTCAGCACATCGGTTTCCGGGTCGCCGGGATGGGCCCGTCTACGGGCGATCAGGTCTTGCAGATATTCCTTGAACTCGGAAACGGCCTCATGCCCGCGCGTGAGCTGCGCATCCGTCAGGGTTGGTTCAAGCGCGCCAAGAATGGCGAGGGACCAGCCCCGCAAGGGCGCGCGTTCCGACATCGGCACGTCCAGCAGGTTGCCAATCACCTGAATGGGGATCGAGGCTGCAAAATCCTCGATCAGGTCAGGCTGGTCCGGCATCTGATCCAAAAGCTCGTCAACGGTTGCGACCAGTCCGGGCTCCATGCGTTTCAGGGCCTTGGGCGTGAGCGCCGAAGTCATGATCCGCCGGACACGGGTGTGCAGCGGAGGGTCGTTGAAAACAAGGCTGGTGGTATGGTGTTCAAAGAGTGGGGACCCTTCGCCGAATTTTGGCGCAAAGGCGGTCTTTTTATCAGAAATATAGCGGGTAACGTCCCGATAAATTGATGACAGATCCGCATGGCGGGCGAGCAGAAAGGACCCATCGGGCTGCGGGCAGACAGGGCTCTCGCGCAGCCATTGATCGTAGTAGGGAAAGGGGTTTTCCGGGAAGTCCGGCGGCGGGTCTGCGAGGTTAAACATGGGCGAAGTGTGCGGGATCGGGCGGCCTTGTCAAATGCCAAGCAGCTTCGCTAACCGCGCGTGCAATCGAGACAGCGGGCGATGGCGAGGTCCGCTAGGAGCCGTGCGGGCGCAATCTCCTCTCCGCAATCGGTGCAAAAACCGTATTCGCCTTCGTCGAGGCGCTGGAGGGCGGCGGCGATCTTCTGACGCTCTGCCTGCCGACGTCTCGCCTGAGCCTGCGCCATGGCCTGATTCTGCAAGGCATCCATGCGGGAAAGCCGCCCCACCGCCTGCTGATCGAGCGTAACGGTTTTCTGACCATCAAGGCCTGCGGCATCCTCTGCGTCGAGGGTTTTGAGGCGTTTGGTGAGCGCGGTGCGTGGATTGGTCATTGGGTAAGCTTAGTCCGATTGATCGATGGCTCAAAGGTGCTTCGTCAAGCGACCAGGTAGTGTATCGGTCCGTTCCCGATGGGTCAGTGGGTGTGATGTGTTGCGGTTGGAACTGGCGCGCCCGCCCCGTGGTGGGGTGAGGCATGGTCCGGCGTCAGCCGGATCAAATGATCCGGGGGATCATTTGAAATGCCGAACGCAAAATTCGCAAGAATCGGGCCGGGTGACAGGCGCTTTTAACGTCACCAATACGCTTAGAATAGAGCCCCGCGCCCGAACCGAGGGGCAGGAAGCGAAGCGCCCGCCCCGTGGGGGCGGTTCGGGCGCTGCCCGCCTTTGGCGGGCAATACAATAGAGATCTAAGGCAATGGGCGATTAAGTTTGAATTGCTTAGAACTTTCAAGATTACTTACCAGATTGTCGCCAAGACGAATTGACAACAGACTTTCCAGACCAGCCGACAATCTCGTTGGCTGCTTTGCTCACAATCGATGATTTTCGGTCGGCACCCCAAAGATCAACTGCAACAATTGGCCTTCTAAAAGCTTGAGCCCCATCAATTTCAGTTTTTATCCACCGCGAATAGTTCGCGTACATCCCTGTTGGAATTACGACAACATCACTCTGATCAATTCGTTGAAAAATTGCCATTGCCAATTCCTGATCGTTTACCGCGGAATGAACCGGGCTACTTTCAGGAATCGATTTGTCAATGAATTGAAGGCTGGTTCGCTCGTTGCCCCACTGGGTTTCAAATAACCATCCTGCTAACCGCTCGTAGTGGTTCGAGTAGCGCCACGAGTGACTTATGAAAACGTTGATAACGGATGTATACTTCACCCATCAATAACCCCCATAAACTCCCGCCACTCGCCCTTGGACATTCCCGAGGTCTCTTGCGTGACCTCCTCACCTTTCAGCATACGCTTCACGCAGTCCAATGCTTTGCCGGACATGGTGGCGCCGCCCAGACGGTAGTCCTCGAAGGCGCCGTAGGCGGCGGGCACCCAGTCGGCTACCATGGCGCAAATCGCATCGGCGTAGACCCGGATTTCATATTGCGCGTGGGCATCGGCGCGCAGGCGCAGGAAGTGGAAGAGGTTGTGCAGGTCCACTTTCCAATACCATTGGGTGTAAACATTGGCGGGCAGGTTCATGCGGGCAAGCTCACGCGCCAGACCGTCCTGCCCCTCCTGTGAGATCATGGTTTCGTAGTTGTCATAGCAGCGGTTGCTGTCAGCTTTCAGGATTTCAAGAACGCGCGCGGCCTCATCGCCTTTCAGCACGCCACCACGCCCCTGATTATTCACCACCGATTGCGCGTTAATGTGTTCCGGTGCGGGAATGTAGAATTCGCGGTCGAGGATCGAGTAGCGGGCGGAGTATTCGTTGACGTTGGCGGTGCGGTGGCGGATCCACTGGCGGGCGACGAAAACGGGCAGTTTCACGTGCAGTTTGATCTCGCACATCTCGAAGGGGGTGGAGTGCCAGTGGCGCATGAGATAGCGGATCAGACCTTCGTCGTTCTGAACGGATTTGGTGCCCTTGCCGTAGGAGACACGGGCGGCCTGGCAGATAGCAGCATCATCGCCCATGTAGTCGATAACGCGGACAAAGCCGTGATCAAGCACGGGCTGCGCCTTGTAGAGGTGTTGTTCCATGCCGGGGCTGACCGCGCGCAATGTTGGCGTGGGTATGCTGCGTTGTTCGTCGATTTCGGCCTGTTGTTCAGGGCTCAGCGGCATGGGCGTGGTCCTTTTCGGGTGTGAGTCGGGGATGACTATATCTGGGCAAAGCGTATGGCGGAACAGCTATATGCTGTATTCCGGAAATGTTCTGATGCTGCATCACAAGTGTCTGATGGTGCTGGCATCTGGGGCGGGGCATGTTAGATTTGCCCGGAGCGTAACCTGAAAACTGGAGGGGCGAGATGAGCCTGAAGTACCTGCACACGATGGTCCGGGTCAAAGACCTTGATGCATCGATCGCGTTTTACAAGTTGCTGGGCCTAGAAGAGACCCGGCGGATGGACAGCGAGGGCGGTCGTTTTACGCTGGTGTTCCTTGCGCCGCCTGGCCAGGAGGAGTGCCCTGTTGAGCTGACATACAACTGGGATGGCGACGAGGGGTTGCCGAGTGACAGCCGTCATTTTGGGCATCTGGCCTACCGCGTCGGCAATATCTACGACGTGTGTCAGCACCTGATGGACAATGGCGTGACGATCAACAGACCGCCACGTGATGGCCATATGGCCTTTGTAAGATCGCCCGACAACGTCTCAATTGAGCTGTTGCAAGAGGGTGACCATCTGGCACCGGCAGAACCCTGGGCCAGCATGGAAAACACCGGGCATTGGTGATCCGTGCCGGCATCGTCGGGCTGACGCTCTTTGCCAGCGGGGCGGGGGCGGCTGAGTGCCGCCTGGCCTTGGTGTTGGCGTTGGACGTGTCCAGTTCGGTTGATGATACCGAGGATAGGCTACAGCGGGGCGGCCTCGTGTCCGCCCTGACGGCACCGGAAGTAAGTGCTGCTTTTTTTGCGACGGATCAGCCCGTTGCCCTTGCGGTATTTGAGTGGTCGGGGCGGTATAATCAGGAGATCCTGCTGGATTGGACCCTGATCGAAGGGCCCGCGGAACTGATCGGCGCCGCGGAAGCGATTGCCGCCAGCAAAAGAAGTCACAACGATTTTCCGACGGCGATGGGGTATGCTTTGGGGTATGGGGCGGGTCTGCTGCAACGCGCGCCCCAATGTCTGTACAAAACTTTGGATATGGCAGGTGATGGCCAGAACAATGAAGGTTTCGGCCCCGCCGCGGCTTATGCTGAGTTCCCATTTGAAGGTGTCACGGTGAACGGGCTTGTGGTGAACGGCGCGGACTACGAGGCGGAAACTGGCTTGATCGCATTCTACAAGAGCCAGGTGCTGCATGGGCCAGGTGCATTTATCGAAATCGCACAAGGATTCGAAGACTACGAGCGCGCGATGCGCCGCAAACTTGAACGTGAGCTGACACCGCCCGTGATCGGAATGGATGGTGCGCGCCCTGAACTGCGACCAAAGGGGTGAGATGATGCGCAGTCTGCTAACCAGCCTGCTGGTCACATGCGCTCTCGCCCAATCGACGGCGGCAAATTGCAGACAGGCCCTCGCGTTGGGGCTGGATGTTTCCGGTTCGGTGGATCTTCGGGAGTACAGGCTGCAGCTGGACGGATTGGTGACAGCTTTGAATCACCCGGACGTTGTAAGTGCTTTGCTGGCATCGCCCGATGCGCCCGTGGCATTGATGGTGTTCGAGTGGAGCGGACCTGCCGATCAATCGGTCCTCGTGCCGTGGACGTCCATTTCTGATGCGCAAACTCTGGCGATTGTCAGTGAAACCCTGGCTGGCACACAAAGACGCAACGCGACACCCGGAACGGCTTTGGGTGTGGCGATGACTCTAGGCGCGCAGTATCTTGATCAACAAAAAGATTGCTGGAAACGGACGCTCGATATCTCAGGAGATGGGCAATCAAATCTGGGTCCGCGTCCGCGAGACGTGAAACAGGCCATCGGCGCACGCGGGATAACGATCAATGCGCTGGTCATCGGCGCGGACGCTCCGGCAACAGGGGATCGCCAACAATCCGAAATTGGAGAGCTTTCCTCATACTTCCGCGCCGAAGTCATCACAGGCCCGGATGCGTTTGTGCAGACAGCTCTTGGTTTTGAAGCCTATGCAGAAGCCATGACCGCCAAGTTGAAACAGGAACTCGACGGCTTGGCTGTCAGCGCGCTTCAGTAGATGTAGCGGATCTGGTCGGACCAGTAACGCTCCATACGCTTCAGCGACCGGGTGATGTCATCGATCCCATCAGGTCCCAGGACACCTTTGGCCTCCAGCCCATCCGCGTGACGGGAGAACAACTCTGACACCACTTCTCGGATTTTTTGACCTTTTTCCGTCAGCTTGACACGCACGGACCGGCGATCAATTTCACAACGCTGATGATGCATGTAGCCCATATCCACCAGCTTTTTCAGATTGTAGCTGACGTTGCTGCCCTGGTAATACCCTCGGCTCTTCAGTTCACCCGCGGTGACCTCGTTGTCGCCAATGTTGAACAGCAACAGGGCCTGGACTGCGTTGATCTCCAGAACGCCAACTCTTTCGAATTCGTCTTTGATCACATCCAGCAACAAGCGGTGCAAACGCTCCACCAGCGAGAGTGCCTCAAGGTAGTTGACCATGAAGCCCTGCGTGCGGCTCATTGCAGAGGTTTCTGAAGGGATTTGATCTTGAATGCTCATCTACGCGCTCCGACTCGTTCTAATTTGGTCAGAATTTGCGTGGGAAAAGCCAATAATTCGTTAAAAGCGTGAAAAGAAGCCGTTCGCTGCGTTTTCAGGCCGAGGTTTTGGGCAACTGCTCGACAATGCGACCGATCAGATCAGCGTAGGTATCGGGCGGCGTTACCTGCCCGCTAACCCATTGATATAAGTCGTGATCATTCTCACTGAGCATTGCGTCATAGAGGCTGAGGCCCGCGTCATCCATCGCATCGAGATTGGCTTCGGCGAAGCGTTGCAGGATCAGGTCCATCTCCTTGATCCCGCGCCGCATCGACCGCATTTTCAGCCGCTTGACGCGGTGATCATGCGGCTCTTTCATGCGCTTCTTCTTTCAGTGCCGTCCGCAATTTCTTCTCCAGACGGCCCATTTGTTCCACGCGGGCGATCATATCTGTCCTCAGATCGCGTAGCTCGTTCAAAATGTCATTCGCTGATGTCGGCAAGGTCGCTTCTTCAAGAGGCGCGTCCAGCCCTTCCCCCTGCCCGTTGATCAACCACATCATGGAAACGTTCAACAACCCCGCCATCATCGACAGACGGTTGGCGCGCGGCTCACTCAGGTCATCCTCCCAGGCGCGCAAGGTACTGATGCGCACGCCCAGGCGCCGCGCCAGTTGAGACTGTGACATGTCCGCCATTTCACGCGCCGCTGCGACCCGGTCGCCGAATGTTGCGGTCTCGGGGCCATACCAATCTTGTGTCTCGTGCATGCTGTGATTTCCTTTGCGATGATCGCGCTTGAATGGCGGCGGGACGCCCCCTATGAGTCGGCCTTAGTCCTATCAAACGGAGGCCAGAATGGAATTCCTGTCTACGACACTTGCCCGCGTCAAACCGTCTCCCACTATTGCGGTGACGACGAAAGCCGCAGAGCTCAAGGCCGCGGGACGTGACGTTATTGGTCTCGGCGCCGGGGAGCCGGATTTTGACACTCCCCAGAACATCAAAGATGCTGCCGTTGCTGCAATTGCCTCTGGGAAGACAAAATACACCGCTGTAGATGGAATTCCAGAGCTTAAAAAAGCGATCTGCGAAAAACTGCTACGCGACAACGATCTGACCTACACCCCCTCACAGGTCAGTGTGGGCACAGGTGGTAAACAAATCCTTTACAACGCCCTGATGGCCACGCTGAATGAAGGCGACGAGGTGGTGATCCCCGCCCCCTATTGGGTGAGCTATCCCGATATGGTGCTGCTGGCGGGGGGCACGCCCGTGATTGCCGAGGCCTCGTTGCAGACGGGCTTCAAGCTGACAGCGGATCAACTTGAAGCGGCGATCACCGACAAGACCAAATGGCTGATCTTCAACTCGCCCTCCAATCCGACGGGTGCCGGGTACACATGGGACGAGTTGAAACAGCTGACCGATGTGCTGATGCGCCATCCGCATGTCTGGGTGATGACCGACGACATGTATGAGCACCTGGTCTACGACGATTTCAAATTCTGCACCCCGGCGCAGGTAGAACCGCAGCTTTATGACCGGACACTGACTGTCAACGGGGTCTCAAAGGCCTACGCGATGACCGGCTGGCGGATTGGCTATGCGGCGGGGCCCGAAGAGCTGATCAAGGCGATGCGCAAGGTGCAATCGCAAAGCACCTCGAACCCCTGCAGCATCAGTCAGTGGGCGGCGGTGGAGGCGCTGAACGGCACGCAGGAGTTCCTCGCCCCCAACAATGCGACCTTCCAAAGGCGCCGCGATCTGGTCGTCGATATGCTGAACGCCGCCGAGGGCATCCGCTGTCCGGTGCCGGACGGTGCCTTCTACGTCTATCCGTCCATCGCTGGCTGCATCGGCAAGACCTCGGCAGGCGGCACGGTCATTGCAGATGACGAAACCTTTGCCACGGCTTTGCTGGAAGAAACCGGCGTGGCGGTTGTTTTCGGGGCGGCATTCGGCCTTTCGCCGAACTTTCGGGTCAGCTACGCTACTTCAGACGAGGCCTTGAAAGAGGCCTGTGGCCGCATTCAGACATTCTGTGCGGGGTTGACGTAGCAAGGGGCACCACATGGCGGGCGAGCTGCCGGAATACTATTTCCGCGTGCGTGAGAACGGCGCTGCCGTTTTTCGCGTGGACACCGAAAACCGTCAGCGCCGGATCGAGATGGATCAGATTGCGGTGGTGAATATTCGCAATGGTGAGATCAAACCCCAGGGCAATCGCCAGCTGTCAGAGAACGATCTCGGGGTCATTCGGGATTGGATGTCAGAACGTAAGGCGCTTCTTGCGACACGCGACATGGATGACATCCACCGCGCCATCGACCACCTGAACCTTACGACACAATGGGCGCAGTCGCGTGCGACAACGGCACAGTTGGAAGATGTGACTGACGACCTGCTGCTCGCCATGCATGATTTGCGCTCGGTTCTGGTGCGCAAGAAAGCGGACCGCCTGATGAAGGAAGACACATGACGGATCAGCCGCCCTTTTGGTAAGGCTGTGCCATCTGCGCGCCCCATCTTGACGGTAGAAAGAGCGCCGCCTGCCCCCGTGATGCCCTGAAATAAGCGAAACCATCCCAATGCCTGCTGGGCGATCTTGGCAAAACGCGCCCGCTTCGCCGACCTGCGTGCCGCTTATGTATTGAACAGAAAATGAAGCACGTCACCGTCCTTGACGATGTAGGCCTTGCCCTCGGCGCGCATCTTGCCGGCTTCCTTGGCGGGACCCTCTCCACCCAGAGACACAAAATCGTCGTAGGCAATGGTTTCGGCGCGGATAAATCCCTTTTCAAAATCGCCGTGGATCACGCCAGCAGCTTTCGGTGCGCTGGTGCCATTGCGAATGGTCCAGGCACGCGCCTCCTTCGGACCAACGGTGAAATAGGTTTCCAGGTGCAACAGCGCATAGCCCGCCTGGATCAGCCGGTCGAGACCCGCCTCAGACAATCCCATTTCATCCAGAAACATTGACGCTTCGTCGGGTTCGAGCTGACTAATTTCCTCTTCGATCTGCGCAGAGATTACCACATGCGCATTGCCCTGCTTTGCAGCCATCTCCGCGACTTTGGCGGAATGCGCATTGCCAGAAGCGGCCTCCGCTTCACCAACGTTACAAACGTAAAGCACCGGCTTTGTGGTCAAAAGCTGCAAAAGCGACCAGGCGCGCGCATCCTCGTCATCCACCTCAACAACGCGGGCGGGCTGGCCCTCTTCCAACGCCGCCAACGCGGCGCGCATCAACCGTTCCTGTTGCACCGCTTCCTTGTCGCCACCGCGCACTTTGCGCACGATGTTTTGCAGGCGTTTCTCGATGCTTTCGATGTCGGCAAGCATCAATTCGGTCTCGATGGTCTCCGCGTCCGCAACCGGGTCCACCCGGCCCTCGACATGGGTCACATCACCATCTTCGAAACACCGCAGCACATGGGCGATCGCATCGACCTCGCGGATATTGGCCAGGAACTGGTTTCCCAGACCCTCGCCTTTCGACGCCCCTTTGACCAACCCGGCGATGTCTACAAAAGTCATGCGGGTCGGAATGATCTGCTTCGATTTGGCGATGTCGGCAAGACGGTCCAATCGCGCGTCAGGAACCGCAACCTCACCCACGTTGGGCTCAATGGTGCAGAAGGGGAAATTCGCCGCCTGTGCCGCCGCCGTGCGCGTCAACGCGTTGAACAATGTGGATTTACCGACATTCGGCAACCCCACGATACCCATTTTGAAACCCATGTCCGCGTCCTTTTTTGCTGGCGCTTGTCCTAGGGTGTCTCAGGCGTCAAGACAAGTCCCTGCGCTGGCGTCTGTCCTCACGGGCGTGGAAGATCAAAAACCAGGCCAGCAATATGAACATCGGATGGGTCAGCCCGCCTGATAAGAACAGCGCGGGAATCCAGATCAGAAACACCAGCACCGCCAGGATCGGGCGCCCCGTCAGCAGGATGGAGAGCGGGGGCAGAAGGATGGCAAGAATGTAGTTCATGACCTCAACCTAGGTGCCAATGTCGAAAACGTAAGGGGGAAAATGAAATTCTACCCCTCATGCGCTGCCCGCACAGCTCCGGCGCGCGGATGTCCAAGGTGCATTGATTTCCCTGCGCGTTTTGGGCATTGCGGGGCAAGTAGAAGAAAGGCACGCCCCATGACCCGCATCGACGCCAAATTTGCAGAGCTTTCCAAGGCCGGAAAGAAGGCTTTCGTTTCCTACATAATGGCAGGCGATCCGGATTTTGAAACCTCTTTGGAAATCGTGCGCGGCCTGCCGGGCGCTGGCGTCGATGTCATCGAATTGGGTCTGCCGTTTACCGATCCAATGGCGGACGGTCCGACCATCCAACTGGCGGGCCAACGCGCGCTCGAAGGCGGCATGACCTTGCAGAAGACGCTGCAGCTTGCCCGCGCCTTTCGCGAAACCGACCAGACGACACCGATTGTCCTGATGGGATACTACAACCCGATCTACAGTCGCGGCGTGGACAGCTTTTTGGCAGAAGCCAAGGCGGCGGGTATCGATGGTTTGATTGTTGTCGATCTGCCCCCCGAAGAAGACAGCGAATTGTGCCTGCCCGCGCAGGCAGCAGGGTTGAATTTCATCCGGCTGGCCACCCCGACCACGGATGCAAAGCGCCTGCCCCGCGTTTTGCAAAACACTTCCGGCTTTGTCTACTATGTGTCGATCACCGGCATCACCGGGGCGGCCGAAGCGCAGGCAGGCGATGTGGGCCCGGAGGTTGCACGGATCAAAGGCGAGAGCGGCCTGCCCGTCATCGTCGGCTTTGGGGTGAACACCCCCGAAAAGTCGCGCGCCATCGCAAGTGTCGCGGACGGCGTCGTGGTCGGCTCAGCGATCGTTGGCAAGATCGGTGCGGGCGCGCCGGTATCGGAGGTTCTGACTTTCGTGAAGTCGCTCTCGGATGGGGCGCATTCAGCCTGATTGCGCGGTGCCATTGCGGTCTTCATCCAGGAAAGCCCGCAGATCTTTCAGAACCGGCAGGATGTTCAGCAACCGGTCCGTATCGAACCCCTGGGCCAGTCGTTTGAAATCCGGGCCGAGGTCTGCAATCGCCTGATCCCGCATTTGACGCCCTTTTTCTGTAAGCCACACAAGTTTTGAACGGCCATCTTCCGGGTTTGGGCGCACATCCACCAGGTCATGCGCCTCCAGTCCCTTGATGGTATGAGTCATGGTTGTTTTAGGCACCTGAAACGCGCGCGCCATGTCGATGGGGGCCCGCCCATCCCCCAGCCGGATCAGATGGTTGATCACGGCAAAGTGCGGCGCAATCAACCCTCCTGGCAACCGCGCTTCCAGCAAAGCGCGACTGAGTTGTTCGATAATACCGATCTCATTGAAAACGTCGAAATAGAGGGCTGCACGTTTATCAGGCATTCATCAACTTTGCTTCAAGGGGCCAGCGCGGCGTGCGCGGCGTCATGGGACCGTACCCCAATCGTCCGAGCATTTGAACCGTCTGACCCGGTGACGCCAGCACATCCTGCGCGCGGGTGTAAAGCTCGGCCATTTCGGGGTATTCCTGCAAACACTGGCTGACCGGGTGCAGCGCAACTCCCAGGCCCGCGCATTTGAGGTTCAGGCGCACCCACCGGCGCCCCGCTTCAATCTGGTCGGCCCGCGTATTTCCAGCGGTGACCAAGGCGGCGTATGCGGGCGTTGCTTGCAGCATCTCCCGATAAATCTCGACACCCTGTTTGAAGCTCTGGCTTGTGGGATCGGCCTGCTCAGCGCGGGTTAGAACACCCGCCAGCATCAGGCTCTCCAGAAATGGCCCCCCAAGATCGATGCCATCCGGGTTGGCGTTGATCTGCGCCTTGCCAAATCGCATCAGGTCCACCGATTCCTGCATCGTGCGCGGGGTCCGAGCCTCAACCTCCCAGGCGGCCCAGGTCAGCGCTTTCAGCGCCTCAACGGTCGGTGCGTCGGTGTAGACATCCGCAAAGAGCTCCAGCTCATTTGCATGTGCCGCGCTCAAAGCTCTGTTTTCGAAAGGTTCTTTGCACGAGCGACGGCGCATCACCTTATCAAAAAGCGGATCATGTGTACCGCCGGAGGCAAAGACCGCCCTTGCAATCGGGCCATTATCGCCCTCGGGATACAGCGTCAGATCAACGGCATATCCGGCAGCACCCGCGGCCAGAACCATCAGTTCGAGAAAACAGCCGAAGCCAATGATAATCTGTCGGTCAAAGGGGTCGGTTTCGGGCAAACGGCGCGATGCGTCATGATAAATCATCACGCGATCCTCCCCTTCCAACGCCACCTGCCAGGGCTGAAGATTGTGCGGATTTGGGGCCAGCAACGCAAAGCTGAGCGCATTCAGGCGCGGGTCGCCGTAGTCACCGGCCGCATCCCAGGGGGCCAGGGCATCATGGGGCGTGCGCGTGGTCAAAAAGGCGCCCGCGGAAGCGGAGGCAGCAAGGATCGTGCCCCCTCCGATCAATGTCAGTGTCTTGCGGCGTGTGATGGGCATTCCAGAATTCCTCCATATATATAGTGCGATTTCGTACTTTATATATGGTACGATTTCGCACTAATCAACTTGTTTTTTTACTTTCCTTTCTCCGATTGATCTTTCCGCCCTCAATTGGTAACTAAAATTGACCAATCCGAGGGGCCAGCATGCCGATCATCACCACCATTCAAGACCTCAAAGACCTGCACAAACGCCGGACCCCGCGCATGTTCTACGACTACACAGAGTCAGGCAGCTGGACCGAGCAGACCTTCCGCGAGAACACAACGGATTTTGAAAAAATCAGGCTGCGGCAACGCGTGGCCGTTGACATGACTGGTCGGACAACGGCTAGCCAGATGATCGGGCAGGATGTCACCATGCCCGTGGCGCTCGCCCCCGTCGGCTCCACCGGAATGCAACACGCGGACGGCGAGATCCTGGCGGCGAAAGCGGCAGAGAAGTTCGGTGTGCCCTTCACGCTTTCCACCATGTCGATCTGTTCGATTGAGGATGTCGCCGAGAACACCAGCAAGCCGTTCTGGTTTCAGCTCTATGCGATGCGCGACAAAACATTCGTCAAAAACATCATCCAGCGCGCGAAGGATGCGAAATGCTCTGCGCTGGTGGTCACATTGGACCTGCAAATCCTTGGGCAACGGCACAAGGACATCAAGAACGGCTTGAGCATTCCGATCAAACCAACGCTGCCGAATATCATCGATCTGGCCACGAAATGGCGCTGGATCGCGGGGATGGCCCAGACCAAGCGGCGTCAATTCGGGAATATTGTCGGCCATATCGACGGGATCAGCGATCTGTCGTCGCTGGCGGTCTGGGCTGCTGAAAGCTTTGATCCACAGCTGAATTGGGAAGAGGTCAAGGAAATCAAGAAGATGTGGGGCGGGCCGCTGATCCTGAAAGGCATCCTGGATGCGGAAGATGCCAAAATGGCGTTGCAGGTGGGTGCCGATGCCATCGTGGTATCCAACCACGGCGGTCGACAATTGGACGGCGCGCTCTCCTCCATTCGCGCGCTGCCCGCGATCATGGATGCGGTGGGCGACAAGGTCGAAGTACATCTGGACAGTGGTATCCGCTCCGGTCAGGACGTCCTCAAGGCGCTCGCGATGGGGGCCAAGGGCACCTACATCGGCCGCGCCTTTGTGCATGGGTTGGGCGCGATGGGCGAGGCTGGCGTGACCAAAGCGCTGGAGGTGATCCACAAGGAACTCGACACCACCATGGCGCTCTGCGGCGACACCAAGGTCACGGATCTGGGGCGCCACAACCTCTTGATACCAGAGGATTTCGAAGGGCGCTGGCAGCCCTGACCCGAAGCTGAGCTGCGCTCAGACGGCCAGTTCGTTCCGCCGGACCCCACGTGCCAGTGCGGGTACGATGGTGGCGCAGGCAATGATCAGAACTGCGGCGATGACAAAAAACGCGGCACGCAGGCCAAAGAGTTCGGAGGTGAAGCCCATCAGCGGCGGTCCCAGAAAAAACGCACCATAGCCCAGTACAGACGCGCGACTAATGGCGGCCAGCCGCGCCTTGGGCGGGACAATCCGCCCTACAAGCGCGAGCGTCACAGGGGCCAAAACGGAAATGCCCAGGCCGCCCAGCCCAAACCCCAGGTAAGCGATGCCAAGCGTCGGCGCTGCCCCCGCCAGCGCCAGCCCGAAGCCCGACAGCAAGAGGGCGCAGATCATCATCACCGTATCGGTGACCCGATGCGCGATGATGTGGCCCGCAAGCCGTCCGATCCCCATGGTGAGGCCCAATATGGCAGGACCCAGCGCCCCCTCGGCAGCGCCGCCCCCAAGCGTGCGTTCCAGATGCAGCGCGGACCACCCTTCGGCGGAGGCTTCGGACAGGAAAGCGACCATGACCAGCAGCCCGGCCAGCCAGACCAAACCGTGCGGCATCGCGGCACCCTGGGGGATCTCCGTCTCCATCTCGGGCGGGGTGCGCGCTTCGAGCGTCATCCAGGCCAGAACCGCCACCACGGCGCCCAGTAGGGCAAAGACCTGTAACGGCGTCCACCCCAATTCGCGAAACGCCCCGGTCGCCAGGGCGGCACCGGCGTAGGTGAACGAATAAAGCGCGTGATTGAGGTTCATCAGTTTGCGCCCGGTCCGGGCCTCGATCTCGGAGACACGCACATTGACCAGCACATCGACCACACCAGAGCCCGTAGCGGCGAGCAGCATGCCCAGCGTAAAGGCGATCACCTCGGTTGCCGCCCCGGCTCCGATCATGCCCGCGCCCACGGCACAGGCAAAAACCGGCATGGCCCACCGCCCCGCGACGCGGTCCGCAAAGGGGGCCAGCCACATCGCCGCCAGCGCGCCCATCGAAGACACCAGAATCGCCGTGCCCAGAACCGCGTCAGACGCGCCGATCCCGGCCTTGATCGCAGGCATTTGGGCAAAACAGGTCGCCCAGGCACAGCCGATGACCAGAAAGCCAGCCAGCGGTTTACGCGAGTGTTTGATGTCGTTTATCAGGCTCATGCTCGATGCGTGACACGGGGTCCGATCCCCCGCAAGAGACAGGGTGCGAAAAACTTCTTTTCATGCTGCGCAAACCGGTCTATACGCGCGACTTCACGCGGGTCTACAGCCTTGGAGGAGGCCCGCCCTTAACATATTGGAGACTAAAGATGGCTGGAGCAATTCCGGATCTTGAAGCTCAGGAACGGACGGGGACAGGCAAGGGCGCCGCTCGTCAGGCACGCCGCGATGGCATGGTTCCTGGGATTGTATTTGGTGGCGACGTTGACCCGCTGCCGATCAACATTCCGTTCAACGTGCTGATCAAGAAGCTGCGCGCAGGACGGTTCAAGTCGACCCTGTTCAACATGAAAGTAGACGGCCACGACGACGTGCGTGTGATCTGCCGTGATGTGCAGCGCCACGTGGTCAAGGACCTGCCAACGCATATCGATTTCATGCGCCTGCGCCGCACCACCAAGATCAACCTCTTCATCGCGGTTGAAGTGGAAGGCGAAGATGTAGCGCCCGGCCTGAAGAAAGGCGGCGTGCTGACGCTGATCCGTCCGGAAGTTGAGCTGATCGTGACCGCGGGTGACATCCCCGATCACGTCACCATCGACATTTCCGAGATGGAGATTGGCGACAACATCACGATTTCCTCGGTGACGCTGCCGGAAGGCGCCAAGCCGACGATCGACCGTGATTTCGTGATTGCGCAGCTGTCCGCACCTGCGGGTCTGGCCTCGTCTGACGACGAAGATGAAGACGATGCAGCCGAGGGTGAAGATGCACCAGAGGCAGAAGCAGAAGCCACTGAAGAATAAGACAATCTCTTCGAATATGGTGAATGCGGGGCCCTTTGCGGCCCCGTATTTCGTTTCGGGCAGGCCTTTGCTAGGCTGCATCGCAACATAAAGGAGCAACGCCATGAAACTGATCGTTGGCCTGGGCAATCCAGGCGCGAAATATGCCCGTCATCGGCATAACATCGGCTTTATGGCGCTGGACCGCATGGCCGACGACCACGGGTTTGGCCCCTGGAAAGGCAAGCATCAGGGCAGCATCACCGAAGGACGCTTTGGCTCGGACCGTGCGGTGCTGTTGAAGCCCGAGACCTTCATGAACAACTCCGGCCAGTCGGTGCAGGCGGCGATGCGATTCTACAAACTGGACCCCGAGGATGTGGTTGTCCTGCACGACGAGATCGATCTTGCGCCGGGCAAGGTGAAACACAAGGTGGGCGGCGGCCACGCGGGGCACAACGGGCTGCGGTCGGTGCATGCACATATCGGACCTGACTACGCACGGGTGCGGCTGGGCGTTGGCCACCCCGGGCACAAGGATCGCGTGCCCGCCTATGTCTTGCATGATTTCGCCAAGACCGACGAGACCTGGCTGGAGGACGTTTTGCGCGGCGTCAGTGATGGCGCGCCTTTCCTGGCCGCAGGTGATCCGCCCAAATTCATGAATGCGGTCGCGCTGCGGGTGTCGCCGCCGCGGTCGGGAACCGGCCAGAAAGCCCCAAAGCCCAAGGCATCAGCCGAAGCTGTCCCAAAAACCGCAGCTGCCACGCCGGAACCAGCGGAGGCCGTAACCGAGAGCAAGTCGGCGATCCAAAAGCTGCTGGAGCGCTTTCGATGAACCTGCCTTTGGCCTTTCGGGAACAGGCGATCAGCTGCGAAAGACTGGGCTCGCCTTTCATGGCGCAATTGCTGCGGCTGCTGGCGGAACACTGGCCGCGTGACAGCAAACTGGACGCTGCGCTCGCGCGTTTTACCGGTGACATTGGTCCTGCTGGGGCATCCCTGCCTCTGCGCACGGCCGGTGGGCTTCACGCTTTGGTTCTGACCGGGCAGGCCCCGGAGCTCGCCGCCGTCTACCCGCCACAGAAAGTGTCCGATCAGGCGTTGTGGCAAGCGGTGCAGGCGGCGATGATCGCGCATGAAGATTTCATGCTCGACTGGGTCACCAGCCCGCCGCAGACAAACGAAGTGCGCCGGTCTGCGGCCCTGATGGCAGGCGCCGGCGTCGCTGCCGAGCGTTTCGATCTGCCGTTTGTGATCTCGGAACTGGGGGCAAGCGGTGGCCTGAACCTGATGTGGGATCACTACGCGCTGTCGCTGCCGAAGCTGCAGATCGCCCCACAAAACCCCGCGCTGACCCTGTCGCCCGATTGGACAGGGCCCATGCCGCCGGTCACACGCCCCAAGATCGCAGCGCGCGCGGGCGTCGACCTGAACCCGCTCGATCCTGCCAACGCCACGGATCTGTTGCGGCTGATCGCCTACCTCTGGCCGGACCAGCCCCATCGGCTCGCCCTAACCCGCGCCGCAGCCTCGGTGATGACCGCTGAAATCGTGCAGGGCGATGCAATCGATTGGCTGGACACACGATTAAACGAAGCGCCCGAAGGCCATGTGCATCTGATCCAACACACCGTTGCCTGGCAATATTTTCCACCCGATGCGCAAGAACGTGGCAGGTCCCTGATCGAAGCTGCGGGGCAACGGGCCACTGAAACCCGACCGCTGGCGTGGTTGTCCATGGAGAGCGATGGCGACACAACCGGTGCTGTTGGTGCGGCGATCACCCTGCGCCTGTGGCCAGGCGATGTGACGCTACACCTTGGCCGCGGTGACTTCCACGGTCGGTGGGTGAAATGGGTCGGCGCGACCGGGCAGGATCAGACCTGACATGCACAGCATTTTGAAATGGGTTGTGCGGCTCGTGGTCGCGCTGATGCTCGCAGGCCTGGTCATGGGCTATTGGAAACGCGAAGAACTCTTTCGGCTGATCGCTGTGAACAGCCTCTTTCTTCCAGATCAGATCGTCGAAAACTTCAACCATATGGATCGGGCGTTTCTGAATGCCCCGATCCCACGCGGGGATGGCCCTGCATCCCCCCTGCCCGGAGGCGCTGAAGCCTCCCTGCCCGATGGGTTTGAACAATTTGCGCAAGACCGAAACGTGACGTCGGTTGTCGTGCTCAAGGATGGTGCCATCGTCTACGAGCGCTACCTGCAGGGGACGCAGCCGGATGATCTGCGCGTCAGTTGGTCGATGGCCAAAAGCTATCTCTCCGCCCTGATGGGCGTTGTTCTGGCAGAGGGCAGCATCAACAGTTTGGATGACCGGGTCATCGACTATGTGCCGGCGCTGCGCGACGGGGCCTACCACAAGGCGACCATTCGAAACGTGCTCAACATGGCCACTGGTGTGACTTTCGACGAGGACTATCTGGACCAGAAATCCGACATCAACCGCATGGGGCGCATTCTGGCCCTGGGCGGCGAAATGGATGCCTTTGCGGCGGGCCTGACCGATACCTTTGCCGCGCCCGGCACCGATTGGAAATATGTCTCCATCGACACCCATGTTCTGGGCATGGTGATCCGCGCGGCCACCGGGCGGTCGATCATTGATCTGATGGGCGACAGGATCATCACGCCGCTGGGCGTTGAGCGTACACCCTATTATCTGACCGATGGCACGGGCGTGGCCTTTGTTCTGGGCGGGCTCAACAGCACGACGCGCGACTATGCCCGGTTTGGGCAGATGTATCTGCAGCAAGGGCTGTGGAACGGCAAGCAAATCGTGCCGCGCGACTGGGTGATCGCCTCGACCACACCGTCGGCACCGACAGATGCGGATCAGATGGGCTATGGCTACCAATGGTGGATGCCCCGTGACGCGCGACCGCGCGAATACATGGGACGTGGCATTTACGGACAATACCTCTACATCAATGAAGAGGCGGGCGTCGTGATCGCCCTGACCGCCGCTGATTTGCAATTTCGCGATAAAACAGTGCAGCGGCAGAACGTTGCGATGTTCCGGGACATTGCAGACAGCCTGCAAGGAGGCGCCGATGGAGAAAGATGAGAGCATAAATGTATTAGGCCAGGCGCTCGCCGTCTGTGGCACCGATCCTGTGACTGGTTTTTTTCGCGATGGTCAATGCAATACCTGCGCCGCCGATCAGGGCAGCCATACCGTGTGTGCCGTGATGACCGACGAATTCCTGGCCTATTCGAAATACGTCGGCAATGATCTGAGCACGCCACGGCCTGAGTTTGGCTTTGCTGGCCTCAAATCCGGCGATCCCTGGTGCCTCTGCGCGGGCCGGTTTCTGCAGGCCCATGACGAGGGCTGTGCGCCCAAGGTACATCTTGCCGCTACGCACCGGCGGGCGCTGGAAATCGTGCCGTTAAAGGTGCTGCAGGCGCACGCTTTGCCCGCGTGATGCCACCAAGCCAGAAGTTCTGATCAGATTGCGCTGAGATTTCTTGCGGGCACCCAGCCTTCCGCTCCGTTTTGTGCCCTGCATAGTATCCAGCCGTGCGTCTCGCTGAGGGCGAGCAGTTCTTCGCCTCGGTGAGACGTCAGCTCGACCGCAGAAAAATCTGCATTCGCATAGGTCTTACCGACACGACTTTGAACCAGCGTGTCGGGTATCCAGCCCTCTTTGCCCCTTTGATTTCGCGCCCAGACCCAGACATGTCCGTCCCACATGTCTGACTTTCCGGTCAACCAGAGTTCTTCACCCGCGCTCAGAGCAATCGGATCAGGGTACGCCGCTTTCCAATCAGCCGTCACGCGATAGCGATCCATCACTCGTTCTCCCATTGCGATCGTGACCATTGGGTCAAAAGCACTTCAAAATGACCAGGTAGGCCCGTCAGGGATTCTGCGACGGTTTTAAGCGAATTCACCCATCTCGAAGTCCAAGGCTTTGGCAACAGTGAAAATATCCTTATCGCCGCGCCCACACATATTCATGCAGATGATGTGATCTTTGGGCAGGTCCGGGGCGATTTTCATCACATGCGCCAGCGCATGGCTGGGCTCCAGCGCGGGGATGATCCCTTCCAACTCGCAGCAAAGCTGGAACGCCGCCAAGGCTTCCTTATCCGTGATCGACACGTATTCGGCGCGGCCAATGTCGTGCAGCCAGGCGTGCTCGGGCCCGATGCCGGGGTAGTCGAGACCGGCGGAGATCGAGAAGCCTTCGAGGATCTGGCCATCATCATCCTGCAACAGATAGGTGCGGTTGCCATGCAGCACACCCGGGCGACCACCGGTCAGGGACGCGCAATGTTCCATCTTGGCATTCACACCCTTGCCGCCAGCCTCAACGCCGATGATCCCCACTTCCTTGTCATCGAGGAACGGGTAGAACAGGCCCATCGCGTTTGACCCGCCACCAATCGCGGCAATCAGTGTATCCGGAAAACGCCCTTCCGCTGCGGTCATCTGCTCGCGGACTTCCTTGCCGATGATCGCCTGGAAATCGCGCACCATGGCCGGGTACGGGTGCGGGCCCGCAACCGTACCAATGCAGTAGAAGGTATCGCGGACGTTCGTCACCCAGTCGCGCAACGCATCGTTCATCGCGTCCTTGAGCGTGCCGCGTCCGGAGGTCACCGGCACCACCTCGGCGCCGAGCAAACGCATGCGGAAGACGTTGGGCGCCTGACGCTCGACATCATGCGCGCCCATGTAGACCACGCATTTCAGCCCGAACTTGGCGCAGACGGTGGCCGTGGCCACACCATGCTGGCCTGCGCCGGTCTCCGCGATGATCCGGGTCTTACCCATGCGGCGCGCCAGGATGATCTGACCCAGCACGTTGTTGATCTTATGCGCGCCGGTGTGGTTGAGCTCGTCGCGCTTCATGTAGACCTTGGCACCGCCCAGATGCTCGGTCAGCCGTTCGGCGTGATAGAGCGGGCTGGGTCGGCCCACATAATGGGTCCAGAGATGGTCCATCTCCGCCCAGAAGCTCTCGTCGGTCTTGGCCACCTCATATTGTTCTTCCAACTCCAGGATCAGCGGCATCAACGTCTCGGAGACGAACCGCCCGCCAAAATTGCCAAATCGGCCATTCTCGTCCGGGCCGGTCATGAAAGAATTGAATAGATCGTTCGCCATCCCGCGCACTCCTGTCAGATCAGATTGCGTTTATACCCGATGTGCGAAGGGGTAAAGCCAAGGTCACCGTAGAACCGCGCCGTATCAGTGCGACTTTTGTTCATGGTCAGCTGCATCAGGCTGCACCCTGCGGCCTTTGAACGCACCACCGCATCCTCGATCATCAGGTGCCCGATGCCCTGGCCGCGCAAGTCGCTGGACACCCGAACGCTTTCAATCTGCGCCCGGCGCGCGGCGCGCAGGGAAAGCCCGGTGATGAAGGTCAGTTGATAAGTCGCGATCACGCGACCGTCCATCTCACCGACAATCAACTGGTTGCCGCCTTCTTCAGCCATCCTGTCAAACGCGCTGAGATAAAGCTCCAGATCACTGCCCTCGCGGGTCGCGCCAAGCGCATCGTCCTGCAGCAGCGCGATGATGTCCGCGACCTCCTCGCGTTTTGCGGGGCGGAAGGTAACGTTCATGCGTGGGCCGCCTTCACGAAAGCTTTGATCAGCTCCGGGTCTTTCTCTCCGGGTGCGTGCTCTACGCCCGAGGACACATCCACCTGTTTCGCACCTGTCATGGCAATGGCTTCGCCCACGTTTTCGGGCGTCAGCCCGCCCGCCAGCATCCACGGGATCGGCCACCGGCGTCCGGCGATCAGCCGCCAATCGAACGATAACCCATTGCCGCCCGGCAGCGCGGCATCCTTCGGCGGCTTGGCATCGACCAGAATCTGATCGGCTACTTTCAGATAGCTTTCCAGCAGAGGTAAATCCGACGCATCAGCAACCCCCACCGCTTTCATGACCGGCAGGCCATAACGTGCCTTGATCTCGGTAACACGCTTGGGAGTTTCATGCCCGTGCAACTGAAGCATATCCAGCGGCACCTGGGCGGTCACCGCATCAAGAAAGGCGTCATCCGCATCGACGATCAACGCAACCTTGGCGAGCCCCAGCGGCGCGTCGAGGGCCAAGGCACGCGCTGTGGTCAGCGACAGGTTGCGCGGAGATTTATCGAAAAAGACAAAGCCGCAGTAGGCAGCCCCCGCTTCAGCAGCCGCTGACAGGTCTTTCGCTGTGCTCAATCCACAGATTTTTACAGAGGTGTCCTCAGGCATGGCCGGGTTTGATCACGGTCCCCGCGCCAATGCAAGATACTCAGGTCAACTCGCTTCATCCAGAAGCGCCAGAACCTCATCCTTGCCTTCGTGTTTTTCGCCCTTGAGCTTAGCGATCTCACGTTCCAGCCGACGCATCTCGCGGGCCTGGCGGGCCGCTTCGGCGCGCTGGTTGTGCTCACGCACCCACTCCCAGACGAACCCGACCAGAAGCCCGACAACAATCCCGCCGAAAATCACGATGAAGAGCGGCAGATCGATGCCAGGGTTCATATGAAACCATCCGGCCACTTCCGAAGGGATCAGTTGCAGCGAAACCATCTGACGATTGGCAATTGCCACAGAGATCAAAGCAGCCGCAAAGGTCGCAATGCAGGCGTAGCGGATGTAGCGCATCAGGATTTCCCGTTCAAACGATCACGCAGCAGTTTTCCGGTCTTGAAGAAGGGCACATGCTTTTCCTCGACGTGTACGGTTTCGCCGGTGCGCGGATTGCGACCTACGCGCGCATCCCGTTTTTTCACCGAGAAGGCTCCAAAGCCACGAAGCTCAACCCGATCCCCGCGCGACATGGCCCCGGTGACCTCTTCGAAGATGGTGTTGACGATACGCTCGACGTCTCGCTGATAAAGATGTGGATTTTCATCTGCGATCTTTTGGATCAGCTCGGAACGGATCATGGCAGCACCCCTCTTTGGATTTTAGGGCGTATTTTCTCGCGCCCCTTTGACGAACTATAGAAAGAAAGCAGGCCTACGGAAAGTGAACCATTGCCCGCCTTTCACAGTTTTTTGCGTCGAAGGCGCTGTATTTGTGCGGCTTTTCGCGGGCTTACCGGCAATCTCGGTTTTTCGGGCCAGACCGCCCGCATTGCTGCGTCGCAGCATTCCCAAATGATTCGCGGCGCCCCGACATCCATCTGATCTTCAGCAAAAGAAGCGTATTTTGGTCTGACCGGGTGCTGTTGAAAGGCATTGGTAACAGCCCCGCTACCCAGATCGCCGCAGAAAAATACGCTCGCTGGTGCCGATGAAAAAGGCCCCGCAGATTGCTCTGCGGGGCCCTCGAATTTTCAGATCGAGCGAAGCGCTTATTCGTCGCCTTTGAGCGCCGCGCCGAGGATATCGCCCAAGGATGCGCCGGAGTCCGAAGACCCGTACTGTTCCACGGCTTCTTTTTCTTCGGCGATTTCGCGCGCTTTGATGGAGACGCCAAGACGACGGGTCTTGTTGTCCACATTTGTGATGCGCACGTCGACCTTGTCACCAACCGAGAAACGCTCAGGGCGCTGTTCGGCTCGGTCACGCGACAGATCGGAGCGACGGATGAAGGACTTCATGCCTTCGTATTCCACTTCGACACCACCGTCTTCGATGGCTGTCACGGTCACGGTCACGATCGAGCCGCGCTTCACGCCACCAACGGCTTCGGCGAACTTGTCGCCACCAACGGCCTTGATCGACAGGGAAATGCGCTCTTTCTCAACGTCCACCTCGGAGACAACGGCATGCACCATGTCGCCTTTGCGGTAGTTCTGGATCGCATCCTCGCCCCGCTCGTCCCAGCTGAGGTCGGAGAGGTGCACCATGCCGTCGATGTCGCCGTCGAGGCCCACGAACAGACCAAACTCGGTGATGTTCTTGACTTCGCCTTCGACCTCTGTGCCCTCGGGGTGTGTTTCTGCAAACACTTCCCATGGGTTGCGCATGGTCTGTTTCAGGCCCAGAGACACGCGGCGCTTGGCACCGTCGATTTCCAGAACCATGACTTCGACTTCCTGGCTGGTGGAAACGATCTTGCCCGGATGCACGTTCTTCTTGGTCCAGGACATCTCGGAGACGTGCACAAGACCTTCAACACCGGCTTCGAGCTCAACAAAGGCACCGTAATCGGTGATGTTGGTCACGCGGCCTGTGTGCGTGGACTCCAGCGGATATTTCGCGGCCACCAGATCCCATGGATCTTCCTGCAGCTGCTTCATGCCGAGGGAGATACGGTGTGTATCTTTGTTGATCTTGATGACCTGCACCTTGATCGTCTCGCCAATCGCCAGAATTTCAGACGGGTGGTTGACCCGGCGCCATGCCATATCTGTGACGTGCAGCAGGCCGTCGACACCGCCAAGATCCACGAAGGCCCCGTATTCGGTGATGTTCTTGACCACACCGTCGACCGTTTGACCTTCGGTCAGGTTGCCGATCACTTCGGCGCGCTGTTCGGCACGGGATTCTTCGAGGATCGCACGACGCGATACCACGATGTTGCCCCGGCGACGGTCCATTTTCAGGATCTGGAACGGCTGTTTCAGACCCATCAACGGGCCCGCGTCACGCACGGGACGCACATCAACCTGGGAGCCGGGCAGGAAGGCCACGGCACCGCCAAGGTCGACGGTAAAGCCGCCTTTGACACGACCGAAGATGGCGCCTTCAACGCGCTCTTCATCGGCATAGGCTTTTTCCAGACGATCCCAGGCTTCTTCACGGCGGGCCATTTCGCGGGAAATGACAGCTTCGCCACGCGAGCTTTCGACCTGGCGGAGGAAGACTTCAACCTCATCACCAACTTCGATTTTGGGCGCTTCGCCCGGATCTGCGAATTCTTTGAGTTCGACACGGCCTTCCATTTTGTAGCCGACGTCGATGATGGCTTGGCCCGCTTCGATTGCGATCACCTTGCCTTTGACAACAGACCCTTCTTCGGGTGTGTCCATTTCGAAGCTTTCTTCCAAAAGGGCTTCGAAGTCTTCCATAGTTGCGTTTTGCGCCATGTAGCGTGTGTTCCTTTGTACGTTTGTTTCTGGCCGTGCGGTTGTCTCCGCCGGTCTTTGGATTTGATCTGCCGATACGCGCGGAACCAATGCATTTAACAAACGAAGGGCCGGTTTGCACCGACCCTGCTCGTTTGCTCAGCTGCAAAGGCTGTTCCCGCCTTGTCAACGCTCGCGCGTATAGAGGGGTTTTTGTCCGGGATCAACCCATCTGCGCATTTTGCCTGCTGTCAGACATTTGTGCTAGAGGGCCTGTCCCTTGCGCAATTCATCCAGCAGGTCCTGATAAATGCCGTTGCTGTCCCCACCGCCGAAGACTTGCGCGCCGCCGGAATAGGTCTGCCCATAGGTCCGCGCGACGTTAATCGTCTGCGCGATGGCGGAGAGGAATTGCTCGTGTTGCAGCGGTGACAGTGGGTGGATGAAAACCCCCCATAGCCTGCCCTGGGCCACGGCGTAGCGGGCGTCCAAGGCGCTATCAAAATTGGCCTGCATCAGGCGCATCAATTCTTCTGCGTTCAGGCCTTCCGCCGATCTGATCGGCACCATCGCCCGCATGCGATCCGCGCGCGGATCGGCAATGACAACCACCGGAATGTCCTGCACCGTGAATTCAATGGCTGCACCGCGCAGCTGTGCTTCGGCATCGATGACCAGAATAATCTCTGCGAGGCGTTCCAGTGTCATCGGTGGCTCAACCGCGGGCGCGCCCTCTGTTGTATCGTTTTCCTGTGCCAAACTGAGAGATCCCCAAAAAACCAGGACCAACGTGATGAGAAGTCGTGCCATTGAAATGCCTTTCGCCGTCGTTATGCGGTTAGGCTAGCCGCGCGGGGCATCAAACACCAAGCACCCTTTGGTGATCAGTTTGCAACATCGCGGGCGCGCGCCGGAAGCAAATTCAATCGATAAGGACCCACGGCCCCTGTAATCGCCGCCAAATCGAAACAGGCCGTTTTAGCGGAACCAGCCGGAGTTTGTGCAAAGCGTCGCGGGTCACAGACACCACCGGTGATTCCGGCCTAGCCCGCCCGCTTCGCCTCAATCACTGCGATTGCGGCCTCGATCGCGGCCTCGATCTTCATCTCCGAGGTGTCGATCTCAACCGCATCTTCTGCAGGCTTCAGGGGGGCTTCGGCGCGGTCCCGATCCCGGGCATCGCGTTCTTTAACATCGGCGAGCACCTGGGCGCGGCTGATCGCGGCACCTGATGCGGCCAGTTCGGCAAAACGCCTGTCCGCGCGCACCTCTGCACTGGCGGTCACAAAGAGCTTGGCCTCAGCATTGGGGCAAATGACCGTGCCAATGTCCCGCCCATCCAAGACAGCACCGCCTGCCCGACGGGCGAAACTGCGCTGAAAATCAAGCAAAGCGGCGCGCACTTCAGCAATCACGGCCACTTTACTCGCGGCCTGTGCCACCTCGGGGCTGCGCAAATCATCTGCCTCTAGGTCTTCGGCGGTCAGCGTCTGCGCCGCCATGATCGGCTCCATACCCAAAAGCAGTTTTGCGCCCACGGCGCGGTACAGCAGCCCGGTATCCAGATGCGCAAAGCCGAAATGCGCCGCGACCGCCTTGGAGATCGTCCCCTTGCCCGCCGCAGCAGGGCCATCAACCGCGATTGTGAAGGTTTTGGCCATAGCGTGTCACTGATTGTTGCGCACCAATTGCGCGCCCAGGGCAGACATAAGTGGCTCAAAGATCGGAAAGGAGGTGGCAATCGGCCCGCCATCATCCACGCTCACCGGGTTTTGCGTGGCCATCCCGAGGATCAGAAATGACATGGCAATCCGGTGATCCAGATGGCTGGCGCAGGTTGCACCGCCCGGCACGTTCCCATGCCCAAGGCCCGTCACCGTCCACCAATCCGGGCCCTCGTCCACGGTAATGCCATTGGCACGCAGACCCACCGCCATCGCATCGATACGGTCGCTTTCCTTGACCCGCAGTTCCTTGACGCCGCGCATCACGGTCTGGCCTTGTGCGAAGGCCGCAACCACGGAGAGCACCGGGTATTCATCGATCATGCTGGCGGCACGCTCGGGCGGCACCTCGATGCCTTTGAGGTCCGGTGAGAACCGCGCGCGCAAATCAGCCACAGGCTCCCCGCCCTCGGTGCGTTCGTTCTCATAGGTCAGATCCGCGCCCATCTCGCGCAGCGTGGTGTAGAGCCCGGCGCGCGTCGGGTTCAACCCGATGCCGGGCACCAGCACATCCGAGCCCGGCACGATCAGCGCTGCACAGACCGGGAAAGCCGCCGACGACGGATCACGTGGCACGTCGATCTTCTGCGGCTTCAGCTCTGGCTGCCCGGTCAGGGTGATGACGCGGCCCGCCTCCGTTTCCTCGACGGTGATCTCCGCGCCAAAGCCTGCCAGCATACGTTCGGTGTGATCGCGCGTGGCTTCGGCCTCGATCACGATCGTCTTGCCCGGTGCGTTCAACCCGGCCAGCAACACCGCCGACTTCACCTGTGCCGACGGCACTGGCACCGTGTATTCAACGGGTACAGGGTCAACGGCCCCCACGATGGTCATGGGCAAACGCCCCCCGGCCCGTCCGTACGCCTGCGTGCCGAAGAGCGCCAAAGGATCGGTCACCCGTGCCATCGGGCGCCCGTTGAGCGATGCGTCCCCGGTAAAGGTCGCGCTGATCGGGGAGGTGGCCATGGCGCCCATGATCAACCGAACACCGGTGCCGGAGTTCCCACAATCGATCACGTTCTCAGGCTCCGCAAAGCCACCGACACCTACGCCGAAGACCGACCAATCGCCATTGCCATGGTCGGTGACCTCCGCGCCAAAAGCCCGCATCGCATCAGCCGTATCGAGCACGTCCTGCCCTTCAAGCAATCCGGTGATCTCGGTTTTGCCGACGCTGAGCGCCCCAAGGATCAGTGAACGGTGAGAAATGGATTTGTCACCCGGCACCCGCGCTTCGCCTGTGAGAGGGCCGCAGGGGCGTGAGGTCATGGGAATGGGCGCGCCGTGGCTGGACATGGTATTTCTCGGTTAAGTCTGATGTTGCGCGAGGCTTAACGGCTGCGCCCCGGAGGGTCCAGCCCCCATGGCTCCGCCTGGGTCAGCTCTTTTGGAACGTCAGATAGTGGGGGGTGCGCCCCTCACGCAGGGCCTTTTGTTCATATCGCGTGGAAATCCAGTCGTCCCAAGGCTGCCGCCAGTCTCGCGGTCGCTCGGCTAACCACTCAAACCCATGCTTTGGCACCTCTTCCAGGGTCTGCCGCACATAGTCTTCGATATCCGTTGCGACACGAAAGATCGCGCCGGGTTTCAGGGCCTTGGCCAGCGGTTGCAGATGTTCCGGCGTGACAAACCGACGACGATGGTGGCGCGCTTTCGGCCAAGGATCCGGGTAGAGCAAGAAGGCGCGGTCTATCGTGTTTTCCGGCAAAACGTCGAAAAGGTCACGCACATCACCGGGATGCACCGCGAGATTGTCAACACCGGCGCGTCTGATTTTCCCCAGAAGCATCGCGACACCGTTGATGTAGGGTTCTGCCCCGATCAGGCCGACCTCAGGGTTGTTGCTGGCCTGGTGCACCATGTGCTCTCCCCCGCCAAATCCGATCTCGAGCCAAACCGGTTTGCCACCAAACAGCCCAGGCAGATCAAGTGGTATGCGGTCTGGATTGTCTTCCCAAGAGACCAGGCCAGCCGACAAAGCGCCCAGATCCTCATCCAAATATACCTTCTGTGATCGCTTGAGGCTCTTGCCTTTCAAACGTCCATAGAAGTTTCTGCGGGGGCGGGATTTCTGCGACATGCGAGGCCTTTAGCTTGGACCAGCCGCTACCGCAATGTCATCTGCTCAATGGCCTTCACTGTTTCATCAAGAATTAAGAAGGCGCTGCTACAGAGAGTGCCAGATAGGTATTGCTCCAGAGGGAGGCAGATCATTGAGCCAGATGGGAAAAATACACGCAAAGCTTGCGCCCAGCGTGACCGCCCTACCCAAGTTCGCGAGTATCTTGATCGTCGATGACCAACGCTTTGACCGGGCGCGGCTGTTGCGTCTGATCGATGAGTTGGAATTTGACACCCATGTGGTTCAGGCGGATTGTCTTGAAACGATGGGGGCAAAACTCCAGAGCGACAAGTTCGATTTGATCTTCGTGGACTATAACCTGCCCGATGGTAACGGGTTGCAAGCTCTGGATGCCATTCGCCTTGATCCGCACAACCGCCAGGCTGCGATCATCATGGTCGCCGGTGATGGCCAGAATGAGATCGCGATTGAGGCCCTGAAACGCGGGTGCAGCGATTACATTACCAAGGATGACATCTCCGCCTCTTCCTTCAGGCGCGCTTCGATCAATGCACTGCAGAAATCGCACCTGGCCATTGGCATGGAAACCCAGGACGGCAAGCGCAAACAGATGGAAGAAGTGCTGGAACGGTTCTCAACCGAATGCGCCAATGAAATCAAACCTGTTGTTAGCCGTGTCATGCGGCAATTACGCGATTTGCGCGAAGCCCCGGCGCTGAGTGCCGACCAGCTTGCGGATCGGTATGATCGGATCGAAAGATCCTGCATGCGCCTGTGGGAGTTTCTGGACGACCTTGGACGGTATCAGGGGACGGACATCTCGGAGGAGGCATTCGCCGCGCAGAATTTTGTGAAATCGCTGGAACCGGGTGCCGTACCTGAGGCCGCTCCGATCAGCGATGCTGCCAAGGTGACCCCATCGAAACCGCGACGGCTGCAAGCGCCGCAGGAGGCACCGGCGTCCGTTCAGCGCAAAAGAAAACCGGTCAAGCCAAGCCTGTTCGGAAAATCAAAAAAGTAGTGGCACACGATATCTTGCTATCAGACAGGCATCATAGTCATGCGTGCCTTGGTTCAGAGGCAAATGCCCAACGCCGAATTCAGCGAGCAGAGACCATTAGACAGCGGCTTTCAATGCATCGACCAAGTCTGTTTTTTCCCAGCTGAAGCCACCATCAGCCTCTGGCGCACGTCCGAAATGGCCATAAGCGGCGGTGCGGGCATAGATCGGTCGGTTGAGACTGAGATGTTCGCGGATACCGCGTGGTGTCAGGTCAATGATCTGACCAATAGCCGCTTCGATCACGCTGTCATCCATCTCACCCGTGCCAAAGGTGTCACAATAGATCGACAGCGGTTTGCTCACACCAATCGCATAGCTCAGCTGAATGGTGCATTTGTCCGCAAGGCCTGAGGCCACCACGTTCTTCGCCAGATAGCGCGACACATAAGCAGCAGAACGGTCCACTTTCGTCGGGTCCTTGCCCGAGAACGCGCCGCCACCATGTGGCGCGGCACCACCATAGGTATCGACAATGATTTTCCGCCCCGTCAGGCCCGCGTCGCCATCCGGCCCGCCAATCACAAAAGTGCCGGTGGGATTCACCCACCATTCGGTGGCTTCGGTGATCCATCCCTCCGGCAGAACCTCACGAATATAGGGTTCAACAATCGCGCGGATGTCCTGTGAGGTCTGGTTTTCATCCGCATGTTGGGTCGACAGCACGATGGACGTAACACCAACCGGTTTCCCGTCCTCATACTGGACCGACAATTGGCTCTTGGCGTCCGGCCGCAATGTGGGCTCAGTACCATCCTTGCGCACTTCCGCCAAACGACGCAACACGGCGTGGGCGTAGTGGATCGGGGCTGGCATCAATTCCGGTGTCTCATTGGTGGCAAACCCGAACATGATACCCTGATCGCCTGCGCCCTCATCCTTGTTCCCGCTGGCGTTCACGCCCTGGGCAATATGCGCCGACTGTTCGTGCAGCAGATTGGTGATTTCACATGTCGCGTGGTGAAACTTATCCTGCTCGTAACCGATATCCTTGATGCAGGCGCGCGCGATCTCCTCGATACGGCCCATGTAATCCTTGAGCGCTTCTTTATCCGACAGCCCTACTTCGCCACCGATCACAACTCTATTTGTGGTCGCGAAGGTTTCCGCTGCGACGCGCGCTTCGGGTTCCGCGGCAAGAAAAGCGTCCAATACCGCGTCTGAAATACGGTCGCACACCTTATCAGGGTGCCCCTCCGAAACGGATTCCGAGGTGAATACATAATTTTTACGAGACATGAATTGCTCCGATAAGACAAATACTGTGCCACGCCAGGAAGCCGTTGCGGCACGTTCGAGCGTGCTTACGTGGCCCGCCATCACCCGTCAATCTAATTCTGCCGCCTTCTACCCAGCCGTGTGCACAGAAGACCCAATGCCAGCAAAACAATGATCGGCGTGTCGCCTGTTTGGCTGTAAAATGTTGGGGCCATCGGAGCGGGCAGGGGTACATCCAGAAATCCCGCGACGCCCATCGGCAAGCTCGCGAGGATACGGCCTTGTGGATCGATCATGGCCGAAATTCCAGTGTTCGCCGCACGCATCAACGGCAGGCCCTGTTCAATCGCGCGCATGCGGGCTTGCGCCAAATGCTGTTGCGGTCCGACATTTTGCCCGAACCAGGCGTCATTTGTAATTTGCAACAGAAAGTCCGGACGTTCTTCCACAGCGCCTACGCCGTGTGCAAAGACGGCTTCATAACAAATGAGCGGCAAACCCGACCCAAGGGCACCAAAATCGAGTACTTCAGCGCCGGGCCCGCTGGCAAACCCGGTCGATGATGTCTGAGCCAGGCCCATAATACCAAACCGGTTCAGCAGGTTGGCAAAAGGAATGTATTCGCCAAAGGGTACCAGGTGGTGTTTGTCATAGATCTGCGTTGGCGACCCTGCGGCGTCTAAAAGGACCATGGCATTGTAAAGCGCATCCTCATCGCGGCGCAAAAGCCCGAGGGTGACTGGCTTTCCCTCTGCCGCTTCGGCGATTTGGCGCAATGCCGGTCCCGCCGTTTCCAATGTCCAGAGAATCGCCGTCTCCGGCCAGACGGTCAGATCGGGCATTGGCTTACCTGCTTCTGGTGCCGCCGCCGTGAACGCCAACTGCCTGTCGAAAAATGTTTGCGTGTGATCGGATCGCCACTTCAGATGTTGTGCCGCATTGGGCTGGATCAGGCGCACGGTGTGAGGTGTGAGGGGTGCTGGCGGTGCAGAAGGCGGAAGATAGAAAAGCGCCGCTGTGCTGCACAGCAAAACCGCCTGCCCCGCGCGCATTACACCGCGTTTCCGGTAGACCGCGGGGAAAGACAGCGCCCAGGCGATTGACATCAGCCACAACGTCATGCCGTGCGGTCCCGCCCACGCAAGCCCCTGCCCGGCAGCCCCCCCCACCAGCGCCTGCGCAGGACTGGCCCAGGGAAACCCGGTGAACAAATAGGCGCGCAGCACCTCTGCAGCGGTCCACGTTAGGATCAGCGGCCAGGTGCGTGATGACAATAATCGCGCCAGCCAGAATGCCCCGCCCCAAAAAAGCGCGAGCCCCATGCTCATGAGCACCAAAGCAAAGGGCGCCATCCAGGCATGCCGGTCAGGATCAACCTGAAAGGGCTCCACGATCCAGGCCAGCGCGACAGCGAAATACCCAACACCAAAGGCCCAACCGATCAACGCGGCATTCCAGGGGCGCCTTTGACGGCGCAGGGTCAGAAACGCGAGTGAGAAGACCAGCAACATGACCAGCGGCTGGCCGTAAGGTGCCTGCCCCAAGGGCGCAATCGCCCCCAAGACCGCTGCGATTGCCATGCGGCCCAGACGCGGCAAGCGTGTGTACCACCCCCAAGGTTTGTTCTGTCTCGGGATGGTTTTGACCATTATGCGGCGTGCGTCCCGGTGCGTACACGCAATCGTTTGATGCGGCGCGGATCAGCGTCAAGAACCTCAAACTCCGGGCCGTCCGGGTGCACCACCACCTCCCCACGCGCCGGCACGCGGCCGGAGAGCATAAAGACTAGCCCACCCAAGGTGTCGATTTCTTCCTCGTCCACTTCGTCGTGTTCGGTCAGTGATTGTCCAATTTCGGCTTCAAAATCATCCAGCGGGGTTTTGGCCAGCGCCAGATAACACCCCGGTTTTTCCTGCGTCCAATACAGCCCTTCGTCGACGTCATGCTCATCCTCAATCTCACCGATGACCTGCTCGATCAAATCCTCAATGGTCACAAGGCCATCAACGCCGCCATATTCGTCAATGACCAGCGCCATATGACGGCGTTCGGCCTGCATTTTCGTCAGCAAGACACCGATGGTCATGGAGGGTGGCACAAAGAGCAACGGGCGCAGCATGGCCCGCATATCGAATTCATGACTGTCGCCATTGAATCCATGGGTCAGCGCAAGGTCCTTGAGGTGGAGCAATCCAATCGGCGTGTCCAGCGTGCCATCATAGGCAGGCAATCGCGTCAGACCACTTTCCTTGAAGATGGCGACGACTTCTTCCAGCGAGGCGGTCGCAGGGATCGCCGTGATATCCGCCTTGGGAATAGAAACATCCTCAACCCGCATGCGTCTGAGGTTGATCATCCCATGGGTCTGCGGACGTTCCTGAAGCGCCGCAGCCAAGGGCACTGCCGCCTCTGATTCCGATGGGCTCAAGGCCCCGATCACTCGGCTGAAAAAACCACCTGGCCTGGAAGGTTCAGGTTCTGAAGTTTTGTCTGTTTCGACATGCGCGCGTTGCGCTGCGTCAGACTGTCCGTCGTTGTCGCCCATTGGGTCCTGTTCAAGAATGGCTCGGCTCCGGGGCCGATCAGCGTTAATATGGGTCATCAACACCCATTTTGCCAAGTATTTCGGTTTCCAATGCCTGCATCAGCGTGGCATCGCGGTCACGGACATGATCGTATCCCAAAAGATGTAACAGCCCGTGAACAATCAGATGGGTCGCGTGATCTTCCAGAGATTTTTGCAAGTCAACCGCTTCGCGCGCACAGGTTTCATAGGCGATTGCGATGTCGCCCAACTCGAAAGACCCATCAAAATCGGGCTTTGGCGGTGCCGGTGCGTGCCCCTCGATCCCGGCGGATAAATCAACCGCCGGCCAGCTCAACACGTTTGTCGCAACCGGTTTGCCCCGAAACGCCTCGTTCAGCGTTACAATCCGCGCGTCATCACAGGCCAGCAAGGAGATATCCACCTGTTCCACCGGTAAACTGACCTGCGCCAGCGTTTGCGAAATGGCCTGCTTGGCCAGTGCATCCACAGCGATTTCGCGCCAGCCGGACGCTTCAATCAGAATGTCCAACATGATTTATCCGATGTATCGCGCAGGCCCGGCATCGGCCTCACGCCGAGGGTGTCTCTGCTTCATAGGCCTCAATGATCGCCGCCACGAGCGGATGGCGCACAACATCTTTGGAAGTGAAGTAGTTGAAACTTATTTTGGGGATCGATTTCAGAAGCCGCTCCGCGTCAGCCAGACCTGACGAAACCCCGCGAGGCAGGTCGATCTGGGTTCTGTCACCGGTAATCACCATGCGCGATCCTTCGCCCAGCCGGGTCAAAAACATCTTCATCTGCATGGACGTCGCATTTTGCGCCTCATCCAGCACCACAAAGGCATTGGAAAGCGTACGACCGCGCATAAAGGCCAGGGGCGCGATTTCAATCTGCTTTTCTTCGATCAGCTTTGCCAGTTGCTTGCCGGGCAGGAAATCCCCAAGCGCATCATAAAGCGGCTGCATGTAGGGATCGACCTTGTCTTTCATATCCCCCGGCAAAAAGCCCAGGCGCTCACCGGCTTCAACCGCGGGGCGCGACAGGATGATCTTATCCACCTGACCTGCAAGGAACATCGACACGCCCACAGCCACTGCAAGATAGGTTTTGCCGGTGCCCGCCGGGCCGATGCCGAAGGCCAGCTCATTGTCAAAGAGAGATTGGACATAGGCTTTTTGCGCTTCTGTGCGTGGCTCTACCCGTTTTTTACGGGTCTGAATTTCGATGCGATTGCCAATCGGCATTTCCAACTGGTCGCCATCCCGCGTGCCGGTCGCCTCCTCGAAGGGGCCCATCCGCAATTCACGATCCACATCACCGGCCTCCACCGCGCGACCACTTTCAAGACGGGCGTAAAGCGCGTGCAGCACGCGAATGGCATCTGTCCGAGCCTCGGCATCCCCCAAAACGGCAAGCTCATTGCCCCGGCGCACAATCTGAACGCCCAGCGCCTTTTCGATTTGCGCAAGATTGGCATCATATGCGCCGCACAAATCGATCAATAAACGATTATCAGGGAAATCAATTGTACCGCCGGGCGCGGCAATCAACGTTTCTGTTGGACTCGGATCGCTGGGGGCCAATCGCTGTTCCTCAAGCATGGGGTTACAAATGACGGTGCCAATTACATGCGCTCAACACAAGCGCAACCGCGTGGAAATCACAACATTGAAACATTCGCCGGACCGAAAAAAGGCGCGCCGGTGATACCAGCGCGCCCAGAATGGTCATGACTGCGCAAGATCAGAAAATATCGCCGATGATCGTCGTCGCGCCACCTTTGAATTCACCGGTGGTTTGCGTCGGTGCGGCGATGCCCGAACACACCGGTTTGCCGGTTTTGCGATCAAGTCGTGCAGACAGATAGCCTTCCAACCCATCATCGATAATCCAATGATCACAGCCATTGGGATCGACCCATATGCCGGCCTGCAACTCCAGCAACTCTTTGGAGTCGATACCCCGGTCAGAGGTTTTGTTGGCACTCAATTCGCCACATCCGGTCATCGCGACGGCACAGGCAACGAGTAAAATCGATTTATTATGTATCATCTGCAGGCCCCTTCAGCGTACGCACGTGACTTCAACACGGCGGTTCTGAGCCCGGCCAGATGCTGTATCATTGGATGCCTTTGGCTGGCGTTCACCCAAACCACGAATGTCCGACACAACCGCACCCTGCGATCGGGCGACGTTTGCAACGGTGTTGGCCCGCGCCAGCGAAAGCCGCATGTTGGACGCATCCGATCCCTGGCTGTCTGTGTGCCCGGTGATCACAAAAGATCTGGCCTGTGTGGTTGCAAAGAATTCTTCGAGGCTGGCCCGCCCGCTCGCGCTGATCTCGGGACTGCCACTTGCAAAAAACGGATCAGAATTCAAAACGCCGCAGATATTTCCGTCTCGGCAAACCGGAATGCCGTTGCGATTGACATGCGGGGTCATGAACCCTTCCGCGCCGTCATCCATCACCCAATGTTCACAGCCATCCGGGTCCACCCAGATTGTGGGGATGTACTGCCCCTTGTCCAAACCACCCTGCGATGATTCCTGCGCAGCACTTGCCCCGCCCTGCAGCGAAACGGTCAGGCTCAGCGCCAAGCACGCCAGCCTTTGTCCGGCATCGGAAATATTGAAACCCAAAGCCCTGTCCCTCACTTTAAACCCAAAACCGATCCTCAACGCCAAAATGCACGCGAGGAAATACAATTTATCAACACGTTATTTAAAATCTAACTATCATCAGGCGCAAGAACTTGCACGTATTGTCTACGCTTTGGCATCACTGCAGTGTCAAAAAGGGCATTGCTGACGACATGTGCGAGATTAACTCTTAATTTCGCCTTATTGCTGCCAAGGAGTTTCGCTTGGCCTCAGTGATTCTCACCGGCACGATATCGCCGACCGCCGCGTCCGAATTCTCGATGTGCACGGCATGCAGATATTCCGACTTGCCCACCATCTGACCAGGGTTGCGCCCCGGCTTTTCGACCAGCACATGCAAATCCCGACCCACCATGGCGTTTTGAATTTCCTGTTGCTGGCGCGTGATCAGCGCCTGAATACGCTGCAGCCGCTCATCCGCCACATCCGCGTCAACCTGGGCGCGCTCGGCCGCCGGTGTCCCGGGACGGGTCGAATACTTGAAGGAATAGGCGTAGCCGTACCGCACGTTTTCGATCAGATCGAGGGTCGCCTGAAAGTCCTCTTCGGTCTCTTCAGGAAAGCCGACAATGAAATCGCCTGACATCAGGATATCGGGGCGTGCGGCCCGGATACGCTCGATCACCCGCAGATAGCTTTCAGCAGTATGGCTGCGGTTCATGCGTTTGAGAATGCGGTCTGACCCGGATTGCACCGGAAGATGCAGGTAGGGCATCAGCTTGTCGCAACTGCCATGCGCCTCAATCAGGTCGTCGGTCATATCGTTCGGATGGGAGGTGGTGAACCTGATCCGCTCCAAACCATCAATGTCATTCAGGGCCCAGATCAGCTGCGCAAGGCTATGCTCTGCGCCGTCAGGCCCGGTGCCGTGATAGGCATTCACGTTCTGACCCAGCAAGGTGAGCTCACGCACACCGCGATCAACCAGCTCCCGCGCCTCGTCGAGAATGCGCGTCACTGGGCGACTGGCTTCCGCACCCCGCGTATAGGGCACCACGCAAAAGGCGCAAAACTTGTCGCATCCCTCCTGCACAGTCAAAAACGCCGAAGGCGCGCGAACCGCCTTGGTCCGCCCTTTGAGGGTTTCGAACTTGTCTTCTTCCGGGAAATCGGTGTCGAGCGCCGTCTGCCCTGCCCGCACCCGTGCTTCCATTTGCGGCAACCGGTGGTAGGACTGCGGCCCGACCACCAGATCAACAGCAGGC
This sequence comes from uncultured Roseobacter sp., assembly GCF_947499265.1. Lineage (GTDB taxonomy): Bacteria > Pseudomonadota > Alphaproteobacteria > Rhodobacterales > Rhodobacteraceae > Roseobacter. Next base: position 95,551 of record NZ_CANMNK010000005.1, read on the forward strand.
TGGCGGCGCATGATCTCCTCGCCCTCCGCCTGGGCGACACATCCTGTCACGCCGATTTTCAGGTCCGGGTTTTCGGTCTTCAGCGCCTTGAGGCGGCCCAACTCGGAATAGACCTTCTCGGCGGCTTTCTCGCGGATATGGCATGTGTTCAGCAGGATCATATCCGCTTCTTCAGCGGTTCGCGTTTCCACATACCCCTGCCCGCCCAGCGATTCCGCCATGCGTTCGCTGTCATAGACGTTCATCTGGCAGCCATAGGTCTTGATGAATAGCTTTTTAGGCGTGGTCATGGGGTTTCCGGAACAAAGGAGGTTGGCGCGGTGCTTACCAGCCCCGGCAGAGGCTTGCAATGAACGCTGAATTAACTGATTCTGCGTCATGCAGCCAAGCGGAGAGCCTGATGCAATATAGAGATGTGACCGCGTTCCTGAAAGACGGCCAGACCGCCCTGACCAAGGGACCGGTCGCGATGATCTTTGTCGAAGACGATGTTGAGGTTGCAACTACACTGCGGCACCACGAACAAATGGGCTTTGCATCGGTGCTTGCCTTCATGCCAGCGGTTTTCGATCTGCCGCGCGATCTGCAAGAGACCGTGCACCGAATTGACTATGACGCCACGGCGGGGGGGGCGGTTGAGGCCGCGGTCAATGCCGTCGCGGCAGCGGCTCCGGGCGTTTGGATGTTTTACTGCTACAACGCTGAATACCTGTTTTTCCCCTTCTGTGAGACACGCAGCATCAGCGAGTTGCTCGCTTTTCACACCGAAGAGCGGCGCGATGCCATGCTGACCTATGTGGTCGATCTATACGCGGATGACCTGTCGGAGCATCCGGATGCCGTGTCGCTGGACCGGGCGCATCTGGATCGGTCAGGCTACTATGCCCTGGCGCGCAAGGATGCCGAAAATGGCTACCAGCCCAAGGAACGCCAGTTGGACTTCTTTGGCGGGCTACGCTGGCGGTTTGAAGAACACGTGCCCTACACCCGACGCAAGATCGACAGGATCGCGCTCTTTCGGGCCCAAGCTGGTGTGGCGTTGCGGGCCGATCACACGTTCTCGCAGGAAGAGTACAACACTTACGCCTGCCCCTGGCATCACAACATCACGGCGGCGCTCTGCTCGTTCCGCACTGCCAAGGCGCTGAAGCGCAATCCGGGCAGCACCCATGGCATTCACACGTTCAAATGGCACAACTCGGCGCCATTTGAATGGCATTCACGACAGTTGCTTGATTTGGGCCTGATGGAGCCCGGCCAGTGGTTCTGACCCCGTCAACGGGGCCACTCAGTCTGCGAAGTCAGAAAGCTTCAGGATTTGCGCCGCAGCCGGATGACCACATCAACCGATGCAATCTCGGCCCCTTCCGGCGCGTCCGGAATCTGTGCAATCACCAATTGATCCGATGGTGCGTCTGTCAGCTTCGCATCATCTTCCCAGTAGAAATGCGGGTGATCGTGGGTGTTGGTGTCAAAGTAGCTCTTGGATCCATCCACGGTTACTTCCTGCATCAGACCCGCATCGCAAAAGGCACGTAACGTATTGTAGACCGTCGCCAGTGACACCGGTTCGCCCTGCTCTTTTACGGAGGCAAAAAGGCTCTCTGCCGTGACATGCCGATGTTGACCATCACCGACCAGCAACGTTGCAAGCGTTACCCTCTGACGCGTCGGACGCAGCCCGGCCGTCGCCAGCCAGGAGGCTCCTATGTCTTGTTGCGCACGTGTCATGGCACCCTCTTGATCATGCTCGCCTATTATATAGGGCGCTTTGCGAGGCATTTTCAATTGAATAAGCCGATTTTGTCTGCGCGCTTTGACGCGGCAAGGGGGCTGGATCGCGGGGCGCATGGCCCGTTCCCGCACTTGCAGAGCCCGCAAACCCGATGCTAGAGGGGTTTGACCAACAAAAAAACTGCCGAGCAGGAGACGCGCCAGTATGGCCCAATACCCCACAAGCTTTGACAAAGATGCCCTGCTGAAATGCGCGCGCGGGGAGCTTTTTGGCCCCGGGAACGCGCAGTTGCCCGAACCGCCAATGCTGATGATGGACCGGATCACCGATATCTCAGGGGATGGTGGCGAGCACGGCAAGGGTCACGTTGTCGCTGAATTCGATATCCAGCCGGATTTGTGGTTTTTCGACTGTCACTTTCCGGGAAACCCCATCATGCCCGGCTGCCTCGGGCTCGACGGGCTGTGGCAACTGACCGGTTTCAACCTCGGCTGGCGTGGCTGGCAGGGGCGTGGCTATGCGCTTGGCGTTGGTGAGGTCAAACTGACCGGCATGGTGCGTCCGGATCGCAAAATGCTGACCTATTACGTTGATTTTACAAAAGCCCTTCAGACCCGACGCTTGACAATGGGGGTTGCCAATGGCCGGGTGGAAGCAGACGGCGAAACCATCTATCAGGTAACTGACATGAAGGTCGCGCTGTCAGAAAGCTGACGCCTGAACACGCATCGAAGGAATGAAGGAGAGCGCCATGCGCCGCGTCGTCGTGACAGGATTGGGGATCGTCTCATCCATCGGGAACAATGCCGAAGAGGTTCTCGCCTCTCTCAAAGCGGGCAAGAGTGGCATCGTCGCCAGCCCGGAGATGGCAGAACACGGGTTCCGCAGCCGGGTCGCCGGCACGCTCAAGATCGACGTATCCGAGCATATCGACAAACGCACATTGCGGTTCATGGGGCCGGGCGCTGCCTATGCCTACATCGCCATGGCCCAGGCGATTGAAGATGCCGGGCTGGGCGAAGATGTGGTTTCCCACCCGCGCACCGGTCTGGTGGCAGGCTCTGGCGGTCCCTCCACCAGTGCCATGCTGACCGCGCACAACGTCGTCAAAGATACCGGTGCAACGAAACGTATTGGCCCTTTTGCGGTGCCCAAATGCATGTCCTCGACGGTCAGTGCCAACCTCAGCACGGCCTATAAGATCAAGGGCATCAACTATTCGATCACCTCGGCCTGCTCGACATCGCTGCATTGCATCGGCAACGCAGCCGAGCAGATCATGCTCGGCAAGCAGGACGTGATGTTTGCCGGCGGCGGCGAAGAACTCGACTGGACGCTCTCCTGCCTCTTTGACGCGATGGGCGCGATGAGCAGCAAATACAATGAGGCACCCGACACGGCGAGCCGCGCCTTTGACGCCAACAGGGATGGGTTCGTGATCTCCGGGGGCGGCGGGATTGTCGTGCTGGAGGATCTGGATCACGCACTTGCGCGGGGTGCTGATATCTACGCTGAAGTGACCGGCTATGCGGCCACATCGGACGGCCACGACATGGTGGCACCCTCTGGCGAAGGCGGCGGTCGCGCTATGCAGATCGCCCTTGAGACGTTACCAGCGGGCCGCAGTGTCAGCTATATCAACGCGCATGGCACCAGCACTCCTGCCGGTGATCAGCCGGAGATCGAAGCCGTGCGCCGCGCCTTTGAGGGCATGAACCAGCCGCCTGTCAGTTCGACCAAATCGATGACCGGGCACAGCCAGGGGGCCGCGGGCGCGCAGGAAGCGATCTACTGCCTGCTGATGCTTAAGGAAGATTTCATCGCGCCTTCGATCAATGTTGAGACCTTGGACCCGGCTTTCCAAGCTGATGAGATTGCCACGGAGCTTGTTGAAAATGCCGGGCTCGATTCCGTGATGACCAACTCTTTCGGTTTTGGTGGCACCAACGGGTCCATGATCCTGTCCAAGTATCAGGAGTAAGAGAGCACATATGTCTGGTCTACTGAACGGAAAACGCGGCCTCGTCATGGGCGTGGCCAATGAACGCTCCATCGCCTGGGGCATTGCCAAAGCCATGGCCGAGGCGGGCGCAGAGCTGGCCTTCACCTATCAAGGCGACGCCTTTGGCTCCCGGCTGGCCCCTCTCGCGGCTTCGGTTGGTTCGGATTTCATGGTCGACGTGGACGTCACCGATGATGCCTCGCTGGACACCGCGTTTGAGCAACTGGCGGCGCGCTGGCCGACCATTGATTTCGTAGTGCATGCCATTGCTTTTTCCGACAAGAACGAGCTGACGGGGCGGTTCCTGAACACCACCCGTGACAATTTCAAACAAACCATGGACATCAGCGCCTATTCCTTCATCGAGGTGGCCCGTCGCGCACATCCGATGATGGTGGAAAATGGCGGCACGCTGATGACGCTGACCTATCAGGGCAGCAACAGCGTTGTCCCCAACTACAATGTGATGGGCGTGGCCAAGGCGGCGCTGGAGAGTGCGACGCGCTATCTGGCCAACGATCTCGGCCCGGAGGGCATCCGGGTGAACGCGATCTCACCCGGCCCGATGAAGACGCTGGCGGGGGCCGCGATTGGTGGCGCGCGCAAGACCTACAAACACACCGATCAGAACGCGCCTTTGCGCTCCAATGCAACGCTCGAAGCGGTGGGCGGCACGGCCGCATACCTTGCGTCAGACGCAGGCGCCTGCACCACGGGAGAGGTCATTCGCGTTGATGGCGGCTACCACGTTCTGGGCATGCCGCAGGGTGAAAACCTCTGACAGGCTGACCCCAGAAGCCCACGCGGCGGCACCGTGACGCCGCAGTCATGCCATATTCAACGCCTACGCTATCAGCATGTATAGTTACGCTGATTCCCGTACCCTGCGCCAAGCGCGCTACATCAAACGCGCCAGTCGCGCCCGCCGTTTTGGCTGGCTGCTGATGCCGGTCACGGCCGCAACGTTTTCGGCGGCGCTATGGTCGGATCCGGCGATTCAGCCGAAACTCATGGATGGCCTTGAGGTGGTCAAACCGATGGTGACCGCCATGATCGACGGTGAGTTTTCGACGGACGAAGTGCGCGAACTGCAGGAAGCCGCCATGGAAAGGGCCGCAGAATTCAATGCGAAACTGGCTGGCCTTCCGGTATCCAGAACACCGGTGAACCGCCCCGAAGTCGACGGCTAAGCGTTTCGGGGAAACCTGAAGCGACGAACATCATTTTCCGCGGTTGCGCCGAAGGCGAAAGGCGGCAAACAATGGATCTAGGCACTTGCCGGAACGCTAAAGGCTGCACCCCGACACGCCGGGATCCCGATCACTTGATCGACATCAGCTCGATATCGAATTTCAGGTCCTGACCAGCCAGCGGATGGTTGGCGTCGATGGTAACCGTCGCCTCATCCACTTCAACGACCATCACCTGCATGGCCTGACCATCCGGCGTTTGCACATTCAGCTGCGTGCCGATGTCCAGCGGCACATCTGCCGGAATGCCCTCACGCGGTACCGCCTGACGCATTTCCGGGTTCAGCGGCCCATAAGCCTGATCGCAGGGAATTTCGACCGTCTTTTTGTCGCCGACCGCCATGCCGGGCAGCGCCACATCCAGCCCTGGAATGATCTGCCCCGACCCGACCTCGAACTCCAGCGGCTCGCGCCCATCGGAGGTGTCGAATGGGGTGCCATCCAGCAACGTGCCCGTATAGTGAATGCCAACAGTATCGCCCGTTTTAACCTGGGTCATCAGTTCTCCGATCATATGTGAGAAGGGGTGTTGGAGGCCGCGTATCTGCGCAGGTTCTCCTGAGATGCGGATAGCCTGCCCGTCCCTTTTGGCCGAGTAAACCCGAAATCCGCGCATTTGGGCCTTTTCGCGCAGGTCGCGCCGTGACAATCTGACCTTAAGCTTTGCAACAGGAGCGCACCCATGCCGATCACGAATTGTGTTTTTGATGCCTATGGCACGCTCTTTGATGTCGCAGCCGCAGCGCGACAAGCGGCTTCTGAACCCGAATTCGCACAGTTGTCGGATCGTTGGCCGGCACTGGCGGAACACTGGCGCCAGAAGCAGTTACAATATACCTGGCTGCGCGCGATCACGCAGGCGCATTGCGATTTCTGGGACGTGACGCAAGAGGGTCTGGATTGGGCCTTGGAAAAAACTGGGCTGGAGGGCGACGCACCGCTGCGCGAGCGGCTTCTGGCGCTCTACTGGGAGCTACAGAGCTATCCCGAAGTGCCGCAAATGCTGCAGCGCCTGAAAGCACAGGGCATGGCGACCGCAATTCTGTCCAACGGGTCACCGGATATGCTGCGGGGTGCGGTGACCTCTGCCGGGATCGAAGCGGTGCTCGACGACACGCTGTCGGTTGAAAGCGTTGGTGTCTTCAAGCCGGACGCGCGTGTCTATGATCTGGTGAGTAAAAGGTTTGGCTGCGCAAAAGATGAGGTTCTGTTCGTGTCATCCAACGGCTGGGATGCGGGTTGCGCGACGGGCTATGGCTTCAAGACGGTATGGGTCAACCGGGCCGGTGATCCGGTGGACCGCCTGCCCTGGCGGCCCGCACACATCTTGCAGGACCTGACGGGCATTCCGGAATTGGCAGGACTTTGATGGCACATTTCAACTCCTCCGATGGGCTGTCATTGCACTACACCGACCAGGGTGATGGCCTGCCCGTTCTATGCCTTGCCGGGCTGACCCGCACGACAGCCGATTTCGATTACGTCACCCCCTTTCTGGAGAACGTTCGCCTGATCAAGATGGACTACCGTGGGCGTGGCGCATCGGATTGGGACAGCAACTGGCAAAACTACGCACTGCCAATTGAATGCCGCGATGTGCTGGAATTGCTTGACCACCTCGCGCTTGAAAAGGTTGCCATTCTGGGCACATCCCGCGGCGGCCTCAATGCGATGGGGCTGGCTGCGGGTGCCAAGGAACGGTTGATCGGGGTGGCGCTGAACGACATCGGCCCGGTGCTTGAGCCCAAGGGCCTTGCCTTCATTTCAGGCTATTTGGGGCGCAATCCGGGTGCCAAGAATTACGCCGATGCGGCGCAGGCGATGCAGCAGTCTTACAGCGGTTTTCAGGATGTTCCCCTGTCGCGCTGGATGGAGGAAGCACACAAGCATTTCCGCCAGATCGACGGTCGGTTGGAGATCACTTATGATCCACATTTGCGCGACGCGATTGAAGCCTTGGGCGCGCAGGCCGCGCCAGACCTCTGGCCCTATTTCGACGCGCTTGAGGGTCTGCCGATTGCCTGTATTCGCGGTGAAAACTCTGATCTACTGAGCCATGAGACGCTGAGGGAAATGGAGCGCCGCCGACCGGATATGATCAGCGTGACCGTCCCGGGGCGCGGCCATATACCCTTTCTCGATGAGCCTGAGGCCGTTGCGGCCTTGCAAACATGGGTGAATGCACTGTCATGAATATCGAAATGATCCGCGCCGCGGCTGAGCGGCTTAGAGGCCACGCAAGACGCACCCCCCTGCTGTCTTCGCCGTTCCTGGATGAAATTGCGGGGCGCCGCGTCTGGGTCAAACCGGAATGCCTGCAGCATACTGGCAGCTTCAAATTCCGTGGCGCTTGGTCGGCTGTCTCCGCCCTGACGGAAGACGCGCGGGCGCGAGGTGTGATCGCCTACTCCAGCGGCAACCACGCACAGGGCGTGGCGCTGGCCGCGGCCTCACATGGTGCGTCGGCTGTCATCGTGATGCCGCGCGACGCGCCGCAGGTCAAAATCGAGAATACGCGGGCATTGGGAGCCGAAGTTGTCCTCTATGATCGGGCAGCGGCCGAAGACCGCGACGCCATTGGTCGCGAGATTGCCGGTGCGCGCGGGCTGACGCTGATCAAGCCCTTTGACGAGCCGCAGGTGATCGCCGGTCAGGGCACGACAGGTCTGGAAATCGCGGCACAGGCTGCAGAGGTCGGTGTAAGCCAGGCGGATGTGATTGTCTGTTGTGGCGGTGGTGGGTTCTCCTCCGGCATCGCCCTGGCGCTGGAGGCAGACGCGCCCGGCCTGCGCATGCGCCCCGCCGAACCCGAAGGCTTCGATGATGTCGCCCGCTCCCTGCGGTCGGGCAAAATCGAACGCAACGCCAGGGTGTCAGGCAGCCTTTGTGACGCGATCATCAGCCCGCAACCGGGCGACATCACCTTTCCGATCCTGAAACGACTGGCGGGTCCAGGGTTGGTGGTGACCGAAACGGAGGCACTCCGCGCGGTTGCGCAGGCGTTCAACCGGCTGAAAGTTGTGGCCGAACCCGGCGGCGCCGTGGCGCTCGCCGCAGCCCTTTTTCACGGCGACCAGATTGAGGGGGAAGACGTGATTGTCACGATCTCCGGCGGCAACGTGGACCCAGATGTTTTCCAGCAAGCGTTGAACCTTGGCGACGAGGCCGTGCCACAAGGAGACGCCGCATGAAACTGCTGGATCTCGGCGATGTCAGGCTGCATTACCGCGTGGACGGACCCGACGACGGGCCGCCCGTGGTCTTTGTCAATTCGCTGGGTACGGATCTGCGGCTGTGGGATCCGATCCTGCCGCATCTGCCGGACGGGCTGCGGATCATCCGTTTCGACAAACGCGGGCATGGGCTGTCGACCTGCCCACCAAGCCCCTATACGATGGGGGCGCTGGTCACTGATACCGAAAGGCTGCTGGATCATCTGGGCGTCCGGGACTGCGTCTTTGTCGGTCTGTCGATTGGCGGGATGATTGCGCAGGGTCTTGCGGTCAAACGGCTCGACATGATCCGCGCCATGGTTTTGTCGAACACAGCGGCCAAGATCGGCAATCCGGAGCTTTGGGCGGAACGTATCGAAGGCGTGCAACAGGGCGGCATTGAAAGCCTTGCGGATGCTGTCATGGAGCGGTGGTTTTCCAAATCCTTCCAGGACAAGCCGGACCTGGAGCTTTGGCGTAACATGCTCACCCGTCAGGAAGACGAGGGATACATGGGGTGTTCTGCCGCGATTTCCGGCACGGATTTTTACACGACGACCGCCAGTCTGCGCTTGCCGACGCTGGGCATTGCGGGCGCGGAGGATGGCTCCACCCCGCCGGATCTGGTGCGCGAGACCACCGATCTTATCCCAGGCAGCCAGTTCCATGTGATCCGCAAGGCCGGGCATCTGCCTTGCGTCGAACAGCCCGAAGAATATGCCGCCGTCCTGACCCGTTTCCTGAAAGAGGTGGGACATGTTTGACCGTCTCCCTGGGAACAGGGCCCCCTGATCCATGGCGGCAAGCGTCTTTGACAGCCCGCTCTATGCGCGCCTCTTTCCGACCGGAGACGCGGGCCGCCTTTTCTCCGACAGCGCGGCCCTGCGCGCGATGCTGCTGGTCGAGGGCGCATTGGCCAAGGCGCAGGGTGCCATGGGGATCATCCCTGAACTCAGCGCCGCTGCCATCCACCGCGCCACGCTGGAAATCCAGATAGATCCCGGCGCTCTGGCGCAGGCGACCGGGCAAAACGGGGTCTGCCTACCGGGTCTGGTCGCCGCTTTTCGTGCGGAAATGAACGCGCCGGAGCATGCGCAATACCTGCATTGGGGGGCGACGTCGCAGGATATCATCGACACCGGTCTGATGTTGCGGCTGCGCCAGGCCCTCGCGCTGGCAGAGGCTGATTTACGGACCATCGTCGTGGCGCTGGCCGATCAGGCGGAAACCCATGATGATCTGCCGATGCCCGCACGCACCTATGGTCAACAGGCCACGCCCACCAGCTGGGGCGCGGTGCTGGCAAGCTGGGGCATGCCGCTGCTGGCCGCGCTGGAGGCGCTGCCCGACCTGCGGGAAAGATCGCTCTGGGTGTCGCTGTCTGGTGCCACGGGGACGTCCGCGGCGCTGGGGGACGAGGCTGCCGCACTCCGCAAAGCCTTGGCAGAGGGCTTGGGCCTGCATGACCCGGCACGCTCCTGGCACACCGACCGGGGGCCGATGTTGCGGATCGCCGGGTGGATAGCACAGGTGACGGCGACCTTGGGCAGCATGGGGCAAACGCTGACGGCTCTTGCGGCGACAGAGGTGCAGGAGGTCACGACCGGCCCGGCCGGTGGGTCGTCAACCATGCCGCAAAAGCAAAACCCCGTGGGGGCGTCGGCGCTTGTCGCCCTGTCGCATCAAACCGCCGGCTTGCTGGCCGCTTTGCAATCTGCAGCCTCCCATCAACACCAGCGCGACGGGGCGTCATGGTTCACCGAGTGGATGCTCATGCCGCAAATCGCGCTCAGCTGTGCATCGGCGCTGCAACACGCTGTTTCCCTGGCCCAGTCGATACAGCCGAACCCGGCGCAAATGGCGCGGGCCTTTGAGCAAGGACAGGGTTTGCTCCACGCCGAGGCCTTGAGCTTTGCCCTGGCTGCACAGATGCCCCGCCCTGATGCTCAAGCAGCCACAAAAGCGCTCTGCGCCGAGGTCGCGCAGACAGGCGTACCGCTGTCGGATCTCGCCCGCACGCAGTATCCGACCCTGCCTGCATCACTCTTCGATCCCAAAGCGCAATTGGGTCAGGCCCCGGCTGAGGCACGTGCTTTTGCAGCACGTGCGCGAGCGCTCTGACACATGCGCCCTGCCGTTCTGTTCATCCTGATCACCGTGATGCTTGATTCCATGGGCATTGGGCTGATCGTCCCGGTGATGCCGGATCTCATTCAGGAAATCCAAGGCTCCGATCTGGGGACCGCGGCGCTTTGGGGCGGCATCCTGTCGACCACATTCGCCGTGATGCAGTTTCTCTTCGGTCCGGTGATCGGCGGCCTGTCTGACCGCTTTGGCCGACGCCCGGTACTGCTGATCTCGCTGGTCGTGATGGCATTGGATTATCTGGTGATGGCAGTTGCGGGCAGCATCGCGCTGTTGATGCTGGGCCGGATCGTCGGCGGCATCACTGCGGCAACGCAATCGACGGCCAATGCCTATATGGCCGACATCAGCCGTCCCGAAGACCGCGCCGCAAACTTCGGGTTGGTCGGCGCGGCCTTCGGATTGGGCTTCGTTCTGGGGCCGCTTTTGGGCGGTCTGCTCGCCGAATTCGGCACCCGCGCGCCGTTTTATGCCGCCGCCGCTCTCGCCGCCCTTAACGCGGTCTTCGGCTACGTCGTCCTGCGCGAAACGGTGACCGATGACATCCGCCGCCCGTTTCGATGGAAACGCGCCAACCCCTTGGGCAGTTTCCGCCAACTTGGCCGCTTGCCCGGGTTAGGGCCGTTGCTCATCGTCTTTTTCCTCTACCAACTGGCCTTCATGGTCTACCCTGCCGTCTGGGCCTATTTCGGCAAGGAGCGTTTTGGCTGGGAGCCTGCCACCATCGGGCTCAGCCTTGCGCTTTTCGGTATCATGCTGGCCATCGTCCAGGGCGGGTTGATCCGCTGGGTGCTGCGCCTGCTGGGCGAACGCGGCACAGTCGTCTACGGGCATCTCATTGATGTTGCGGCCTTTCTGGCCATCGCCTTCGTGACCAGCGGAACCATCGCCCTCATTTTGACCCCCATAGCCGCCCTCGCCGCCGTGATCACTCCCGCCCTTCAGGGCATCATGTCAAAAGCGGTCGGCCCCGACGCGCAAGGCGAATTGCAGGGTGCGCTCACCTCCGTCACAGCGCTCGCAATGATCCTGTCCCCGATGATGATGACCAGCGCCTTCGCCGCTTTTACCGACACCAACGCCGCCGTTTACATGCCCGGCGCGCCCTTTGTCCTCTCCGCGGGGCTGATTGTGGTGGGGTTGGTCGTCTTCGTCTCCTTTCCTCCGCGCAAAACCGCCCCCGTGGAAGGATAACAACAACGACACGGGCATGTCGCAATGTGTCTTGCGCGCAGGGCGCCATCGGGTCACCCTGAACGCTGACATCCAGCGCATTGGCGTGCGAAGCAGAAAGACAGTTCATCCATGCAGACGATCAAAGCCGCTGTTTGCCACAAATTTGGTGCTCCCCTGAAAATCGAAGACATCCAATTGCGCGCGCCCGACCTGGGTGAAGTGGAGGTGACACTCGACGCCGTGGCGATCTGCCATTCGGATATTTCCTATGCCGATGGCGCCTGGGGCGGGTCCCTGCCCGCGGTCTACGGCCACGAGGCCGCGGGCATCGTCAGCGCAGTTGGTGAAGGTGTTCGAGGGTTGTCTGCGGGCGATAGCGTTGTGGTGACCCTGATCCGCGCCTGTGGCAGTTGTGGCAGTTGCGCCGGGGGTAAGCCGACCTTGTGTGAAACGCCCTATGATGGCGATCACGGCCCAATCAAAACCGCAGATGGTGGCAAATTGCATCAGGCGATGGCCACCGGCGCTTTTGCGGAAAAGGTCGTTGTCGATCAAAATCAAGTGGTGCGGATCAATGCCGATATGCCCAAGGACGCGGCGAGCCTGATTGCCTGCGGGGTGATTACCGGGGTCGGCGCCGTGGTCAATGCAGCCCAATTGCGCGCAGGTCAGGATGTGGTTGTCATCGGCGCCGGTGGCGTCGGTTTGAACGCGATCCAGGGCGCGCGCATCGCAGGCGCACGCCGCATTGTGGCGGTTGATATGAGCGCGGAGAAGCTGGAGACCGCCAAGGAATTTGGCGCGACGGATGGTGTCTTGGCCACGCAAGACAAACCCTGGAAAGCCGCCTTCAAGGCGCTCGGCGGAAAAGGTGCCGACGCTGTGATCGTCACCGTTGGGGCGATCCCGGCCTATGATCAGGCGCCGCGCTATCTGGGCATGGGCGGCAAGGTGATCATCGTGGGCATGCCGCATTCCGGGGCGCAATCCTCTTATGAACCGGTGATCCTGGCGGCGGTGGGTCAGGGCATGATCGGATCCAAAATGGGCGATGTGGTGATCCAGCGTGACATCCCTTGGATGGTTGATCTCTACGCGCAGGGACGCTTGAAGCTTGATGAATTGATCTCAGGCCGCTGGCGGCTTGACCAGATCAATGAAGCCATTGCTGACACGAAATCCGGTGCCGCGCGGCGCAATGTGATCCTCTTTGACCGGTAAACCCCTCAAACAGACGCGTTAAGCTTAGGCCCACCATTTGGCAAAAGGACGCCGTGATGAAACTGCAGGACCTCGACATCATCGTTACCGCGCCCCCGGCGCCGGGCTGGGGGGGACGCTATTGGATATTGGTGAAACTGACCACGGACAATGGTATCACAGGCTGGGGGGAGTGTTATGCGTCCTCTGTCGGACCTGACGCCATGCGTGCGGTGATCGAAGATGTCTTTGCACGGCACATGGCGGGCGAAAACCCCGAAAACATCGAACTGATGTTCCGCCGCGCCTATTCCTCAGGCTTTACCCAGCGGCCCGATCTGACGGTGATGGGGGCATTCTCCGGGCTGGAGATCGCCTGCTGGGACATCTTGGGCAAAGCACGTGAGCGCCCGGTCTGGGCGCTGCTGGGTGGCCGCATGAACGACCGTATCCGCGCCTACACCTATCTCTACCCGCTGCCGAAACAGGATATGACTGCCTTCTGGACCTCGCCCGAGATGGCAGCCGAAGCCGCTGCCGATTGTTTCGCCCGGGGCTATACGGCGGTTAAATTTGACCCGGCGGGCCCCTACACCCTGCGCGGGGGGCATATGCCCGCGATGAGCGACATTTCCCAATCCGTGGCCTTCTGCAAAGCCATCCGGGAGGCGGTGGGCGACAAGGCCGATTTGCTTTTTGGCACCCATGGTCAGTTCACCACGGCGGGGGCCATCCGCCTCGGCCAGGCGCTGGAACCCTATTCGCCGCTCTGGTTCGAAGAGCCGATCCCGCCCGATGCCATCGACGAAATGGCCAAAATCGCGCGCGCCGTGCGCATTCCCGTGGCCACGGGCGAGCGCCTGACCACCAAGGCCGAATTCGCGCCCGTTCTGCGCGCCGGGGCGGCCAGCATCCTGCAGCCTGCCTTGGGCCGGGCCGGGGGCATCTGGGAAATGAAAAAAGTCGCCGCCCTCGCCGAGGTTTACAATGCTCAGATGGCGCCGCATCTCTATGCTGGCCCTGTGGAATGGGCCGCGAACATCCACCTTGCCGCTTCCATTCCCAACCTGCTGATGGCGGAAACCATTGAGACACCCTTTCACGACGCACTCATCAAGGGCAGCATCCAGGTGGAGGCGGGTTTTGTCACGCCGCCCGAAGCGCCCGGTCTGGGCATCGATGTGGACGAGGAACTGGCCCGCGCACATCCCTACACCGGCACCCGCCTGCACCTGGAAATGCAGGAAGCGCCCTGCGACTACGTCAACGGCAATGCGTTTGAAGGCGGCGCACCTGCGCCAAAGGGATAGCCTCAGGTCCGAGAGGCTTCAAACGCGGCCCAGGCGGCTTCAAACTCCGCAAAGCTGATCCGTTTGTCTTTGACCGCCTCGAAAACGATCTTTTCTGAGGCAAAGAGCTGCGCGATGGCCTCGGCGAGGCGCGGCACAATGTCATCCGGGATCACAACCCCGCCGTGACGGTCCGCGTGGATCAACGCGCCGGGGGCGACGGACATACCACAAATCTCCACCTTGATATCGAAGTCGAGCACATGCACAAACCCGTGGCTTGGCCCGATGGAGCCTGCCACCACCGGGAAGCCATCCGGCAGGTCTCCCAGATCGCGCATCACCCCGTCCGTCAGCGCCCCGGCAAGGCCAAAGGCCTTGTGAATATTGGTGTTGACCTCACCCCAATAGGCGCCAATAGCGTTCGGGACATCCATGTCCTGCACCACAGCCACGCCAGGGCGCGGGCCCTCGGCCATGTATTTGTAATAGGCCATGCGCCGGGCCTTGATGACCTCGGGCGGTTCGGATGGCGGGGTGACGGCCTGAATGCGCGCGGTGCGCGCATAGCCTACCATTGCCTGCCCCGGTGCCGAGCATTGCATCGTGCCGCGGGTAAAATCGTTGAAGCCGCGCTTGCCCTGCGCCACTTCGATGGCGTTGCAGACGGTGGGCGTGTCGACGCTGCGCAGCAGGTCCAGTAGGGCCGCGTCCATCACCGTCTCTCCGCCAGTGCCGCACCATCGCGCAGTGCTTCGAGTTTGGCGAAAGCGATATCGGGATCGACCGCGCCGAAACCCGCGAATGTGCCGAAGCCGCAGTCTGACCCGGCCACAACCCGGTCCGCGCCCACAATGCCTGCAAACCGTTCAATCCGCTGGGCGACCAGTTCGGGGTGTTCCACGAAGTTGGTTGTTGTATCCACAACGCCCGGCACCAGCACCTTGTTGTCCGGGATATCTGCCTTGCGGTCGCGAAAGACGGTCCATTCATGCGCATGGCGGGGGTTCGAGGTTTCAAAGAGCAGGTAGCTCGCCTGCGTCGACATCAGCGTGTCAAAGACCTTCTCCATCCCGATGTCGCAGACATGCGGCCCTTCGTAATTGCCCCAGCAGATGTGCACGCGCACCTTGTCCTGCGGGATGCCTTCAAGCGCATGGTTCAACGCCTCCACATGGGCGCCCGCGATCTTGAGGAACTCATCATCCGACAGATCGTTGAAAAGCATGTGCCGCGACAGCGCGAGATCCGGACAATCGAGCTGCAGATCGAGCCCGGCGGCG
This sequence comes from uncultured Roseobacter sp., assembly GCF_947499265.1. GTDB lineage: Bacteria > Pseudomonadota > Alphaproteobacteria > Rhodobacterales > Rhodobacteraceae > Roseobacter. The sequence continues at coordinate 110,843 of NZ_CANMNK010000005.1, forward strand.
ACAATCGTCTGATACTCCTCGCGCATCGCATCGGCCAGCGCCGCGAGATAGGCGTCGCGGGTCTTGTAGTGGTCGTTTTGCAGGAAGAGCGAGATGACCCCGGGAGAGGCCGCATTCATGAAACCCCGCGCCGCGCCATGTTGCGCCATCGCCGTCTTGAGGTTGGCAATGTCTTTCTGCAACTCGCCCTGACCCTTGGATTTAACCTCACCCGTGCACATCGGCCGCGCGTATTTCGGGGTGCCGCCATCCTCGGCCAGACGTTTGAGAAAGCTGGGGAATTTCTTCAGATCCGCAGGCGCGTTGCGCGGGCTGTCGCCTGAAAACCCGGTGTAGCGGTCCTTGACGTAGGTGGCGTAAGAGATCTTGGAGGTCTCTCCATCGCTGACAATGCCCACGCCCGCAGCCACCTGTTTGGCGACGGTATCGGAGACGGCCCGCGTCATCGCCGCGTCAAATTCTGCCGAGTCATAGGGCGTGCCGTGCTCGCGCGCGAAAATGAAATCGACGACCTCTTGGGTGCGGGGCAGCGAGCCTGCGTGCGTGGTCAGGATGGACATGGCAATCTCCTCAGATCTTGCGCGCCATGAGCACGCTGTGTTTGTTGGTCTCCGGGTCCTCGGCAAGATACCCGGTCAGGCGAAGGCCGTTTTGCTCAAGACAGGTGGCGTATTGCGCCGGAGAGAGCGAGGCGTGATAGACGGGCTGGTCACCGACGGTGCCGGTCGCCTCACCGGCATCAGGTCCCACCGTCATCAAAAGCGACGCGCCGGAGGTCAGATGCGCAGCCATACGGGCGATACAGCCGCGCTGTTCGTCGGGCGTGAGGTGGAAGAAGCTGTCCCAGGCGATGATCCCATCGAAGGTCTCGCCCAGATCGAAGCGGCGCATGTCACCCTGCCGCCAGTCACCCTGGGGCCAGCGACTGCGTGCGATCTCCAGCATGGCATCGGCGAAATCGACACCCGTCACCTCGAAGCCTTCAGCAAGGAACCAACGCGCGATGGGCTCTCCCGTCCCGCACCCCAGGTCAAGAACGCGACCTCCCGTCGGCAGACAAGCGGCAAACCGCGCGAGCCACCGCGCCTCGAAGAGCGCGCGGGAGCGTTGCGCATCGTAAAGCGCGGCCTGGGTTTCATAGACATCGCGGGTGTCGCCCGGATCTGCAGTCATCCCTGCCATGTGGCACCAGCCGGGTCATCCGTGCCCACGATGTGATAGAGGGCGGCATCGCCGGTCATCGATGGCACGGCGTTGTGCATCAGGTTTTCCGGCACCGACATCGTATCGCCAGGGGCCAGCGTCGCGGTGCCGCCTTCCCATGTGACTTTCCAGTGCCCGGTGACCGGCATGAGTACCGAAGGCCGGTCATGCTGATGCATGTCTGTGCTGGCGGAGCCACGGGTCACCAGCGCCACCTCGAACCCCGGCTTGTCGCGCAGCATTGCCTCTGCGCCAATGACACTTGCAGGTGTCTTGTCGGCCAGCGACACCATATCCCAATAGCGCGCGACGTAGCCCGGGATCACATCGGCTGTGGTCGGTTCGGGAAAGCTTTTGAGCGCGTCTTCGGTCAGGAGCGGCATCGGCTTCACACCCTCCGGCAGCGTATGGCCCTGTTTGCTGTCATAGAGCTTGCCCTCTTCCGACAGCACCAGCCCGTGATCTGCGGCGTCCTCGATCACCTGCGGCGCCCAGATCACGCCGCCGCCCGCGTCGTCGCCGCCAAGGATCGCCATGATCATACCGTAGTCATTGCCGATGTTCTCGAATCCACGGAAGATACCGGTGGGGATGTTGAAGATATCGCCCTCTTCCAGCACCACCTCGCCCGCATCACCCCAGCGGCCCCAGAAAAACCGCCAGCGGCCTTTCAGCACAAAGAACACCTCTGCCGTGCGGTGGCTGTGCAGCGAATTGCGGCACTTGGGCGGCTGGCCCGCCGCGCCGATGTTGAACCCATGCGGGATCGCGATATGCACATGCTGATCGGGGCTTTCCGACACACCGCCGCCGATGATCGTGAAGTTTTCCTTCTGATCGGAGCCGGGTGTGTGGGCGTCGATGAAGGCGGTCTTGCAAGGCATCAAATCGCCGTAGCGGACGATGCGGGTTTCCATCTCTTGTGGTGTCATGTCTTTGGTCCTTGTCTGAATGGGAAGTAAGTGGGTGAGGTCACCCGTTCCCCGGTGGACGCAGGTTCAGACGGCGCGCGCGCAGCGACGCCCGCCAGAGGTGGTATCGGCGCAGATCTTCATGGATCGCGCGGGGCATCAGAGCTCTCCTGTGTGCAGCAGGATCTGTTTCCAGATCGTGGTCTCATCAAAGATGACATATTCACGGCGCAGCCCCCAGGGGCCGAATTCTGCGTGGCTGATCCCCAAAAGGTAAACCTCCGCACCCGTCGGCGCCCCGAACCGCCCCCAGCCGGAGTGTTTGCCCTGCAATGACCAGCGCAGCGCTGCGCGGGGTGGCATCATCGGGTCGTCGCGTCCGATCTGGTGATCGATCTGGAAGGTGGCATCCGGGAAAGACGCCCGCAGCCCCATCCAGAATTGATCAACGTCGCCGTGGCTATGTCCGGTCTGTCCGCCCGGGTATTCCACGTGGCAAGCACGGTCATATTCCACAGGGATTGCCGCCATATCCGCACCCATGATCCGGGTGAGGATATCGGCGTATTTGGCCCCCCATGCGTTGTCATTCCCCCGACCTTTGTAGGGACCGGGCTGATCTGTCGCCGGGCTGAGCGGTTGGGTGCAGGCCTCTGGCCCGCCTTCGCGCGCGATCAGATCGGCGGCGTAGTCTTTCGGATCCATGCCCAGTTGGCGCACGATGGCGCCCTGATCCCGGATCAGCCATTCATCATTGATCTGATTGTTGATGGCGTGGCAGTCAGCCATGATCCGGTAGGTCAGTTTCTTGCCCGTCGCCTTGCCGTAAACCCCGTCATGCGCATGGGTCGCCGTGCTGAGCAAACGGTGCGAGGACAGCATGCCCTCCTCCGGTGTGCCCGACCAGATCACATCCTCCCCCAACAGTGTCCGATCCGGGAATTCGGCCAGCGTGGCCATGGTCGCACCAATCACATTCTGGTTGCCAATGACCACCGAGGCCGGGGAGCGGACAACGATGTCGTCGGAATAATACTGATGCAGGGTCGCAATGCCGCGATCCTCCCAGATCTCCCTGGTGATCCCGATGATGTAATCGGGGAAATCCTTGAATTTGGGATCGAAGCCTTTCATAGCGTGCAACTTTCAGGTTTGCGGGCAGAGCCGCGGATGATCAATGGGCCGTCGAGGGTGATGCGGCGGGGTGCTTCGTCTTCTTCGGAAAGGCGTGCCAACAGGGCCTCGACCGTGGCAGCCACCATGCGGTTGGCGGGCTGGCGCACGGTTGTGAGGTCGTAGCTGGGCCAATGTGAGAGCGTCACGTCATCATAGCCCACCACCGAAACATCCTCCGGCACGCGCAGACCAAGTTCAAACCGCAGCACATCCATCACCGCAAAGGCCATGTGATCATTGGCGACAAACACCGCGTCGGGCCGTTCTTGCGCGCCAAACATCCGCCGCGCGGCGTTTTGGGCGGTCTCGAAGTTGAAATTCCCGATGCCACGGGCAACGAGCGAGACCCCTGCCTCTTTCAAGCCCGCCATGAACCCCGCCTCGCGGTCGATCTGGGTCGAGGCATCTTCCCAGCCTGCGATATGGGCAATCCGCTTATGACCGCCCGCAATCAGGAACTCCGCCAGCTTGCGCCCGCCTGCCACATTGTCCGACGTCACGCTGGTGAGCCGCTCGTCATACTGGTGCCGGTTGAATAGCACGATGGGGATACCGAGGCCTTCGCACCGTTTCGTCAGGTCGCTCGACAGGCCCACGGAGGCCGCGATGATCGCATCCACCTGGTAGTCAAGCAGCTCATCAATCACCGTCTGCGTGGCCGCGTGATCGTTCGACGCCATGAAGACCAGAACATGATAGCCTTCCGCCTGCAGCGCCTTTGACAGGCGTTCGATGGCTTCCGGGTAGAACTGGTTTTCAAGGTAGGCGACGACCAGACCAATGATCCGGCTGCGCCCGGTGATCAGCGAACGCGCCAACACATTGGGCCGGTAGCCCAGCTGTGCTGCCGCCTTGCGCACTTTTTCGGCCGTGCTTTTGCTGACGGAGGCCCCGGGCGTAAACACGCGGCTGACCGCGGATCGGCTGACCCCGGCCCGCTCCGCCACTTCCACTGAAGTCACCTTACCCATGTTGCCTGATCCCGATCCTCAACCTGCCGTCCAGCCGCCGTCGATCATCATCGAGGTGCCGGTGATCATGGCCGAGGCATCCGACGCCAGAAAAAGCGCGGCCCCCATGATGTCTTCCACTTCACCCACGCGGGGCAGTTTGATCTTGTCCATGATCCAGGCCAACCGTTCAGGATTGTCAAACGTCACCGCAGAAAGGGGCGTGCGAATGAACGTGGGGCAGATCGTATTGATGCGGATCCCCGACTTGCCCCATTCGATGGCCATGGCTTTCACCATCCCTTCGAGCCCGTGTTTTGACGCGCAATAGACGGCGCGGTCCACCCCGCCCACATGGCCCATCTGGCTTGAGATATGGATGATCGACCCCGGCAGCCCTGCGCCCATCAGCGCCTTGGCCGCCTGTGCAGACAAAAAATAAGCGCTGCGCAGGTTCACATGCATCACCGCATCATAGTCTTCGGGCGTGGTCTGGGTGGCGGGCCCATGACGCGCCAGCCCTGCTGAGTTGATCACGATGTCAAAGGGCTCTTCAAAAGCAGCCCGTAGCGCACCTAGATCACCTTGATCCAGCGGCATGGCTTCAGCGGACCAGCCCTGCCCCGCCATCGCATTCACCGATGCCTGCAAGACATCCGCGCGCCGGGCTGCACACACCACATGGGCGCCAGCCTCGGCAAGCGCCACGGCACACCCCAACCCGATGCCCGACGACGCACCGGTGACCAGTGCCCGCTTTCCCGACAGATCAAATGACGGCGTTTCTGGCAGTTCCATCAAAGTGCAGCCCCTGTTGCAGAATCAAACCCAACGCGAGCCTTGTTGAATTCCCGCATGCGCGCGAAAACATCGACCCCGATCTGATCATACATATGCAGCAGGTCCACCAATACCCAATTTTCTCGAATCAAACCGTTTTCCACCCGCCAGAAATCCAGACTGCGCATTTCGATCTTCTTGCCCGTGGGCGCAATGCCTAGCCAACCGCCCTGCGAAATCGACTGGTACATGTCGGGCCAGCCGGTCACCGCCGCGTAATTGCGGTCGCCAAAGAAATGATACTCGATCTCATCCACATATTGGCCGCGGTCCGGCATGCCGTTGAGGAACGGGATCTGGTGCCACTTGCGGAACCCTTCGATCCCGCGCCCGGTGCCAATGCCGGAGGGACCATACCAGCTCATGCGCGGATGCCAGAAGCGCTCCATCTCCATAACCTCCGGCCCGCCCTGCGAGGGGTGGCGCTTGAGATATTCCAACATCTCCACGATGTGCCGACAGGTGGCGGCCCCCTGCGCCGCATCATACGGCCCCGGCACCAGCCCGTCACAGGTGGCAGGCCCGGGAATATGCCACTCGCGCCCCAGGCTCGGGCTCATCGGCCAGGCATCCGCCTGCATCATGACCTCTGGCAGATCCCAAAGCGCCTGCATCTCGGTAATCTTGCCGTCCTCGAACCGGTAGAATTCATGAAACCGCAGGTGCATCAGATGCCCGGTCGATGGAATATCCAGCCACGGCATGCAGAAGGTGCCGGTGTAAAACCCGCCGCAGCCAACCCAATCAGCCCCTTCAGCTGTGGGTCCCGCCATGACGATGTGATCACGCCGTTCCAAATCCGGCACCGCCCGCACCAGCGGCGCATAGACCGCATCCACATAAGCGTCGACGCCGGTGATCGTCTCGAACGGATAGGCCAGGCGGAACAGCACATTGGGCGCACAGATCTCATGGAGCAAGCGCCGCAGAGCCGCCAGGTCAAAATCATACAGCGCCGCGCGCAGGGGCGCGAGTGTCTCTTTATTCCGTGAATGCGTATCCATATCTTCTTCTGGCTTGAAAATATCCCGGGGGTCCGGGGGCAGCGCCCCCGGCTGCTGCTTATTCCGCCGCTTCGCGGGCCGGGGCACCCTCACCGTAGGGCACGTTCACCCCGCCATAGCGCCGGACCCGCAGATTGCATTGCTCTGCGTGCCCCACGAACCCCTCCAGCATGCACAAACGCGAGCCATAGGCGCCAATTTCGGCGGCGGCCTCATCGGTGGTAACCTTCTGATAGCTATGAGTTTTCAGGAATTTTCCAACCCAGAGCCCACCGGTATAGCGCCCGGCCTTCTTGGTGGGCAACGTGTGGTTGGTGCCGATCACCTTGTCGCCATTGGCCACATTGGTGCGCGGTCCGAGAAAGAGCGCACCATAGCAGGTCATGTGCTCCAGGAACCAATCGTCACGCTCCGTCATCACCTGCACATGTTCGCTGGCGACGTCATCCGCGACTTCCAGCATCTCTTCCCAGGTGTCACAAAGGATCACCTCGCCGTATTCCTCCCAACTGACCTTGGCAGTATCCGCTGTCGGCAGAATGGTCAGGATACGGTCGATTTCGGCCAGCGTCTCCTCGGCCAGTTTGCGTGAATTCGTGAGCAGGACTGCCGGGGAGTTGTACCCGTGTTCGGCCTGCCCCAACAGGTCGGTCGCGCACATTTCCGCGTCCACGGTCTCATCCGCGATCACCATGGTTTCGGTTGGCCCCGCAAAGAGATCGATGCCGACACGGCCGAAAAGCTGACGTTTGGCTTCGGCTACAAAAGCATTGCCCGGCCCCACGATCATATGCACGGGATCAATGGTGTCTGTACCAAGCGCCATGGCCCCCACCGCCTGAATGCCGCCCATGACGTAGATCTCATGCGCCCCACCCAGATGCATTGCCGCGATCACACCTGGATTGGGCTTGCCCTTGAAAGGTGGTGTGCAGGCAATGATCCGCGGCACCTTCGCCACGCTCGCAGTGGCCACCGACATATGCGCCGAAGCCACCATCGGGAACTTACCGCCCGGTACGTAACAGCCTACCGACTGCACAGGGATGTTCTTGTGCCCGAGGATCACGCCCGGCAGGGTTTCGACCTCGATGTCGAGCATGGAGTCCCGTTGGGCCTGCGCAAAGTTACGTACCTGTGCTTGCGCGAATTTAATATCTTCGAGCTCACGCGGGCTGAGTTGCGCGATCAGATCGTCGATCTCCTGCTGGCTCAAACGGAAGGAGGCCGGCGAATACCTATCGAACTTCTCGCTCAGTTCCCGCACGGCCACATCTCCGCGCATCTCGATATCGGCCAGCGTGGTTTCGACGGCGACGCGGGTTTTTGCGTCATCATCTGCGCGTTCGGCCTCAGGCTTACCACGTTTCAAATACTCGATTGCCATCCGTTGTACTCCTTACTCGCCCGGGCGCGGCGGGGCTTTCTCGCCGCGGTCGAAAGCCTCCCAGCCTTCGCCCTTGAACACATCCACGCCCAATTGGGCCAACACATGCGGGAAATCGACCATCACCCAGTTGTCGGTGATGCGCCCCTCTTCCACTTTCCAGAAATCCATGTAGCGGATCTCGACCCGTTTGCCGGTCCGCGCCACGCCCATGAAGGCGCCGGAATGCGTGGCCTCCTGTCGGCCAAAGGCGGCGGCCCATTCGCCCATGTAAAGGCGGGCTTCATCGACGCAGACCTTGTCGGAAAAAGCCGCCTGAAACGGGCGCTGCCAATTGTCCTGAAATTCCTGCAACCCGTTTTTGGTGCCGCACCCCAGGTTGCCCATCCAGCGGAAGTTTTGCGCAAAGAAGGCCCCGATATCGTCAATTCGGTGGTCGTTCAGGCCATCGACCATGCCTTCAATCACGGCGCGGGTGTCTTCTGTCTTGCTCATATCCGTGTCGCGGCTGAGCACCGCTTGTTCGGGACGTGATCCTTTCATCGCGGCTCCACCTCCGGCGGGCATGTCCGAGGAATAATGGAAGTCAGGGTCATCCTTTGACGGCTCCTGCGGTTAATCCGCTGACAATCTGGCGCTGGAAAACCATGACCAGAAGGAAGAGCGGCGCGGTGATGGAGACGGCCGCCGCCACGGCTTCGACCTGATCGGTGGTCGTGGTTTCGCGGTTGAAGTAACCCGCGATGGCCGGAACCATCGTCTGGTTCTGCGCGTCAAGGAGCAGCGACGTCACAAGGAAGTCATTGTAGCCCAAGAGGAAGGAGAAGAGCCCGGTGGTGATGACACCGGGCCACATCACCGGCATGATCACCCGGCGGAACGCCTGGAAATGGCTGCAGCCATCGACGCGGGCGGCTTCGTCCAACTCGGCGGGGATGTTCTGGAAAAAGGAGCGCAGCATCCAGATGGTGAACGGCTGGTTGATGGACACCAGCACGGCGATCACCGCCCAAGGCTGGCCGTAGAGCGTGGGGGCGCCTTCGCCGAAGATCGGTCGGAGGATTTCGGAGGAGTTGATGAAGACCGGTAGGTAGCCCGCGACCAGCACCGAGTGTGGCAACGCGCGGAAAACCAGCGCCAGGATCAGCAACCAGAACGCCAGATCGGAGCCGGACCGCGCGAGCCCATAGCCCGCGAGTGTGCCGACGGTCAGCGAGATGGTGACCACGCCTGCGGTGACCAGCATGGAGTTGAGGAAGTTGCGATAGAATTCGTTTTCGGCCCAGACAGCCACGTAGTGCTGGGTCGTGAGGCCCAGCACCGGGTTGCCCAACGGACCAAGGAGGCTGTTGAGCACGCCCAGCACCAGCGGCAGCACCCCGAAGAAGATAAGGACAAACAGGATGGCATAGGCCAGCGCGCCGATGATCCACCCCAGCACGAGCAACCCAGGCGGGCAGTATCTCTGCACCAGCCCCGGCAAGCGCGTGAAGGCCCAGCGGATGGCAAAATAGAGCACCGCCAGCCCCAAAGCGATGTCGATGATCGACAACCCATCGCCATTTGCGCGCGTGGCGGGGCCTGTGATGACATCCCATGCGCTGTCGGCGAAGGCGTCGACGGGCGATTTGAAGCTCATGACCGCGATCCAGAAGATCGGGAAGGCGGCAAGCAAGCACCAGAAGGCGAGGAAGGCGCCGGAGGAGAAGCGCAGTGCAAAGGACTGCTGCATGGCTTTGGGGGTAGACATCAGTGCGCGCTCCCTTTGTGGTCACGCCAGGTGCGGCGCAGCGGCAGGATCAAGAGGAACACGATCCCGATCATGGTGAGCATGGCGGAGGCGGAGGCCCGCGAGATCGCGCGGTTGCCAGCGTCATCCGGCGTCATGAAGTCATAGGTCAGCCATTGCAGCGAGATGACGTGCGCCTGGCTGCGGAAGCCGACGATTTCCTCGAAGACACGGTAGCAATCCATCAGATGGATGAGCGCGATAAAGACGATGAGCGGCATCAGGTGCGGAACGATCACATGGCGCAGACGTTCCCAGCGGCTGGCCCCATCGATCACGGCGGATTCCAGCGTGTCCATATTCACCGTTTGCAGCCCAGCATAGAAGATCACGAAGGCAAAGGGCGCCACGTGCCAGACCCGGTAGAAATACATCAGCAACTCGATGGTCCAGGCCTGCGCGAACATGGAGATGTTGGTGCCGGTCCACCGCTCCATCATGGCGGTCAGGATGCCATCGCCCACGAAAAGCCAGTAGATCGACAACGAGCCGATCACCGGTGTGATAATGAACGGCAGGAGGGAGATGAAGATGATTGGCCCGCGGATCGAGCGGGTGGCGTTGTTGACTGCAAGCGCAATGGCCAGCCCGACGCCAATCACCAGCGGCAGTGTCAGCAGGGTAAAGGACAGGGTAAATCGCAGCGCTTTCCAGAAATCGATCTGCATGATGTCATTCCAGCTGCCGTTGCCCACAGCCTCCCAAAACTTATCCATCTGCAAAACGTTGCGATAGCTTTGCAAACCGACCCACCGGGTTTCTGTCATGGTTTTGCCAGCGTCATCCAGTACCGGTACCGTCTTGGTTTCCGTCACACAGGTCTGGGTGAGAAATCCGGGCGTACAGGTTTCCACTTCGACCTGTTGCAATATGGGTTGCGTGACCTGAAAGCTCTGGATGAAGACACTCACCAGGGGTGCCGCGATAAACAGAAGCATCATAAAGACGGATGGGCCAACAAAGGCGGCAAATGTCTTGAACTTCATGGCACTCTCCTCACGGCAGCACAGATTGCGAATGTTTCTGGTGCGTTTTGCAAAGCCCCTTGTCGAAGCGCTCTGCAAAACACGCCGTTGGTCGGGGCTGGCCGCACGAACGCCGCCAGCCCCAATAGATTACTTGAGCACACCGGCCTCTTTGGCAGAGGTGGTATAGGCCTCTTCGATTGCCGTCAGCGTGGCTGCGGCGTCGCGATCACCGGTCAGGAAAGCAGGAAGCTCATTGCCCAGCGCAGTGTGCAGCAGGCCCATCTGTGTCGTGGAAGGATAGGCGGGTGGTGCTGGTGCGGCGGTTGCGGTGGCAATCGCGCCCTCCGCGATCTCCGTTGGTACGTAGCCGTTCACAAGCCAAATCGCCGCATCATTGGCTCCCTGTACGGTCTCCGCGTCCAGACCTTCCATCGCCAGCCGGAACGCCGCATCCGCCTCTTCATCAGAGATGTTCTTGGCAATCACGATGCCATCCCACCACAGGGTCGTGGCTGGTGCGCCATCGGCGACCGCTTTGGGGGCAGCCGCCATCGCGACCTTGCCCACCACCTGGCTTTCCGCCGGATCGTTCATCGCGCCTGCGCGGCTCGACCAGAGGTTCGCCATCGCGATTTTGCCCTGTTGAAACTGCTGCTGCACGTAGGTGGAGTCGCTGACCAACACCTCTGGATCCGTGAAGGCCAGCGCCTTTTTCATCGTTTCCAATGCGGCCACACCAGCATCGGAATTCACTGCGGTGGTGTTATCATCGTTGAAGAACTGGCCGCCGTGTCCGGGGTACATGTTCACGAATTCCTGCGCCAGGTTCCAGCCGGATTTCATCGTGGCCCCCAAGGGGTAATCGACGACACCGGCTTCCTTGATCTTCTCGGCGGCGGCGTAAACTTCATCCCAAGTTGTGGGCGTTTCAATGCCCAGATCCGCCAGAATGTCCGATCGGTACATCAGGTGCTGGGTGTTCACCATCATCGCCACGGCCATGATCTTGCCGTTGATGCGGATCAGCTGGTTCGGGGTCAGGTTCTGACCATATTTGGCGACCAGATCGTCCAGGGGGCGAATTGTGCCCGCGTTGATCAGCGGCGTGATCGTCCCGTTGGAGACACCCCCGATCTGGTAGAGCGATGGATTGGCCTCAAAGGCAGCAGGCTGCTTTGTGCGGAATTCCTGATCCAGCTCGGCCTGAAAGTTTCCGCATTCCGCCATGGCGTCGGTGACGGCTTTCCAGGCTTCAAAACCAGCCGTCAGCGATTTGATCGGCGTTGTATTCTCGTAGGAACAGGCCGCAAAAGCAGCACTGCCCATCAACGAGATCGCCCCCGCCAGTGCAATTTTCTTCAAAAACATATGCAAACTCCCTGTTGCAGTTGGCTTGGGTGCATCTTGCAAGGCTGCACCCTTTGGTTGGCCCCTTCAGGGGCGTATTTATCAAGCAACGCCGATGCGCGTCCCGCTGTCTTTGTTGCCCGCGTCGATGCGTGCCCCGGTGTCCTTGTCAAACAAATGGCAAATCGCTGTCGGGACATTGAACGAAACCATGTCCCCGATCTCCGCCCGGAATTCCTTGTGTGCCTTGACCGACACCAGCTGCCCCCCAGCCCGCACGGTCAGCATCGTGGCATCGCCCAGCAGTTCGATGGTGTAGATGGGCGCGGTGATCTGGCCACTGGCCCCTTCGGCCAGCGTGGCGTCTTCGGCGCGAAAGCCCAGCGTGACAGGGCCATCCGACCCGTTCAGGCCCGAAATCGACACGTTGTCACCTGCAAAGGTGCCACCGCGCATTTCGCCCTCCATCAGGTTCATTGCGGGGCTGCCGATGAAGCTGGCGACGAACGTATTGGCTGGATGGTCGTAGATGTCGGTCGGTGTGCCCACCTGCTGGACCTTGCCCTGCTTCATCACCACAACACGGTCGGCGAGCGTCATCGCCTCGATCTGGTCATGCGTCACGTAGACTGTCGTCACTTTCAGCTCGTGACTGAGGTTCTTGATCTGCGCGCGGGTCGAGACGCGCAGTTTCGCATCAAGGTTCGACAGCGGCTCATCCATCAGGAAGACGTTGGGCTCACGCACGATGGCGCGGGCCAGCGCCACGCGTTGGCGTTGCCCCCCCGAAAGTTCTGCCGGTTTGCGGTGCAGGAAATCGTCCAATTCGACCATCGCGGAGGCCCGACGGACACGCGTATCATGCTCCTCCTCGGGCACCTTACGCACCTTCAGCGGAAAGCGGATGTTCTCGTAGACATTCATATTGGGATAAAGGCCGTAGGACTGGAACACCATCGCCACATCGCGATCTTTGGGGTCCAGATCATTCACCACCTTACCATCGATGATGATCTCGCCATCGGTTGCATCCTCAAGACCTGCGATCATGCGCATCGTGGTCGTCTTGCCGCACCCTGATGGGCCGAGCAGCACGAGGAATTCCTGGTCCGCAATCGTCAGGTCAAAGTTATCGACGCCAACGAAGCTGCCCCATCTTTTGTTGATGTTCCGCAGTTGAATTTCAGCCATGATGTCCCCGCTGTCGCAGACCTGCCTTTTGCAGGCTTTTATCGACGCTAGACATTCCCGCCCTCACTTGGCAAGAGTTTTTTGCACACGTGTGCAAAACCGATTGAGCGCCGCTCAGGGATTCAGCAATGCAAAACACCACACCCGAAATTCGCGATTTTTTAAACACCGTGATCCACGCGGATGATGCAGCCCTGCAACCGCTTTGTGCCCGGTTTCTGCATCCCGGCTGCGTCTTCGAAATCTCATATCCCTTTGAGCCCCTGCAAGGTCCGAAGGCCATAATCGATGGTTTCCTGAGACCTTTGCGCGCGGCGTTGCACCATACCCGGCGGCGTGACGAAATTTTCATCAGCGGTGCCAATCGACGCGACGAAGGCGGCGATTGGATCGCCTGCGTCACGCATTATCTGGGCACCTTCAGCGGCGCATTTATGGGCATCATACCATCGCAAAAACTGGCGTTTTTACGGTCAGGCGAATTCTACAGAATCGAAAACGGCCAGATAACCCAGGCGCGAATCATCCTCGATTTACCAGATCTCATGCGTCAGGCGGGCCGTGATCCTTTTCGCGGCCAGCTTGGCCTGGAGACCCTGTTTCCGGGGCCGGCAACCCATGATGGGGTCTTGCCCGAAGGGTCGAATGGCGCCGCGAGCCTTGATCTGGTGGAGGCCATGCTGGGCGATCTGCACCACTATGACCCACACACTGGTGGCTCCGAAGGCCAGACCGGTCAGGATGGGTATTGGGCAGAGGACATGCTGTGGTACGGGCCCGGCGGCATCGGGTCGAATTACCGCTGGGAGGGGTTCGTCAGGGATCACCGCGCGCCGTTCCTGACGGCGTTCCCCGACCGAAAGGGCGGCAATCACTACTGCCGGATTGGCCACGGCAACTATGCTGCGGTGTCGGGCTGGCCATCAATGACAATGACCCATCGCGGCGACTATCTGGGTATCGCGCCGACCGCTCGCGCCCTGACGCTGCGCGTCATGGATTTCTACCGATGTGCCGACGGTAAGATCGCGGAAAACTGGGTGCTGCTCGACTACATGCACCTGATGCACCAAATGGGCGTAGATCTGATTGCCCGCTCGAATGAGCTGGCATCCCCTGCGCAAGCGCCCCCCTAAACCTGAACCATCAGAAAAAGGCCTGAAGCCCGGTCTGCGCCCGCCCGAGGATCAACGCGTGAATGTCATGGGTGCCCTCGTAAGTGTTCACCGTTTCCAGGTTCATCATGTGCCGGATCACCTGGAATTCGCCGCTGATGCCGTTACCGCCATGCATGTCGCGGGACATGCGGGCAATATCCAGCGCCTTGCCACAATTGTTGCGCTTGACGATGCTTACCATCTCGGGCGCGGCCTTGGCCTGATCCATCAACCGCCCCACCTGCAACGCGCCTTGAAGGCCCAATGATATTTCGGTCATCATATCGGCAAGCTTCTTCTGGAAAAGCTGGGTACCCGCCAGCGGCTTGCCAAACTGATGACGGTCCAGCCCGTATTGACGTGCCGCGTGCCAGCAGAATTCGGCAGCGCCCATCGCGCCCCAACTGATGCCATAGCGCGCCCGGTTCAAACACCCGAAGGGTCCTTTCAGCCCCTGAACATTTGGCAAAAGCGCCTCTTCGCTTACCTCAACGCCGTCCATCACGATCTCACCCGTGATCGACGCCCGCAGCGAGAGCTTATTGCCCACCTTGGGCGCGCTCAGACCCGCCATGCCCTTTTCCAACACAAACCCACGGATTTTCCCGCCATGGTCTTCGGATTTCGCCCAGATCACAAAAACATCCGCAATCGGCGCGTTGGAAATCCACATTTTCGACCCGGTGATCTTATACCCTGTCGCCGTTTTTTCCGCCCGCGTCTTCATGCCTGCGGGGTCGGACCCGGCGTCAGGTTCGGTCAGGCCAAAACACCCGATCCACTCTCCGGAACAGAGCTTGGGCAGATATTTCTGGCGTTGTGCCTCTGACCCATATGCGTAAATCGGATAGATCACGAGACTGGATTGCACTGACATCATTGACCGATAGCCGGAATCAACCCGCTCAACCTCACGCGCGACCAGACCGTAGGACACGTAGGAGCCACCCAACCCGCCGTATTCCTCCGGGCAGGTCACGCCGAGCAAGCCCATCTCCCCCATTTCGCGAAAAATGGATGGATCGGTGACTTCGTCGGCAAAGGCCTCAATGACGCGGGGTTGCAGTTTTTCCTGCGCATAGGCCTGCGCGGAGGCCTGGATCATACGCTCATCTTCCTGCAACTGCTCGGACAGGCGAAAGGGATCAGACCATTCAAAAGCGCCAAGATCGGGCGCGTCCTTGGCTTTCAGGATAGGGCTTTCAACGTTCATGTGATGTCCTTTCGATGCGGCAGGGATCGGGTCGGTCTTTGCCTCATTATTGCAAATTCAGGGCTAAAAGACTAACGATGCTTTGTTCTGCAAATCATGAGAAAAACTCATATGTCTGTCCCGCGCCGCTATTTGCCGTCGATCTCCGCGCTGATCGCCTTTGAAGCCGTGGCGCGGCTGGGCAGCGCCACACACGCCGCCGCCGAGCTGTCCCTGACGCAAAGTGCGATCAGCAGGCAGCTCAAAGCGCTCGAAGATCAGCTTGGCGTGGTTCTGCTGCGGTGCGAGGGTCGGGGTTTCGTGCTGACCCAAACGGGACATGAATATGTGCGCGAAGTCCGCGCGATATTGCAACGGTTGGGTCGGGCAACAATCTCTGCACGCACAAATACCGAAGGCGGCCCCCTGAATCTGGCCATTCTGCCCGCCTTTGGCATGCATTGGCTGGCACCAAGACTGCGGGATTTCGCGCGGCGGCACCCGGAAGTGACGGTAAACCTGTCGACACGACTGGCCCCTTTCGATTTTCGCACCTCGACCTTCGACGCCGCCATCCATTTCGGACGCGAGGACTGGCCAGGGGTTCGCTACCTGCCACTGCTGCCCGAAATTGTTGTGCCGGTGTGCGCGCCATCGCTGATCCCGACGCCGCTGACAGACCCAAATGAAATCCTCGGCCATGACCTTCTGCATCTCGACACGCGACCACGCGGTTGGGTACGCTGGATGCGCGCGCTGGGGCTGGATGCCGAGGTGCCGCCGGGCATGGTCTTTGACCAGTTTTCCACGATGGCACAGGCTGCGATTCATGGCCTTGGCATTGCGCTACTGCCGACATTTTTTGCAGAACCCTATCTGGCGGACGGGCAGTTGGTGCTTGCCTCACAACGCACCTCCGAAAGCATCGGCAGCTACTATCTGGTCTGGCCCGAAGACCGGGAAGAGCGCAGTGCGCTGACCTCATTTTGCAACTGGCTGGCCACGCAAACGGTAAACCCTTAGCAGGTAACGGTTTTTGAATCCCCCACCACAACCAACGAGAGAAAATTAATTAATTTCAATATATTGTACCGTTTTCAGAAACACTCTGTGCGCGGGCGCATTGCCGTTCCCGCGCCATTGGTCGGGCCATTTTCAGCCTTATTTCAAATTTAGTTCAAAGGCATCTGCCGATTGGGTGGGACCGGTCTAAGGATGTTATTGATTTGCTGCTCAAATCTGCTTTACCAGTTGCCTTGTTACTCTTTGGATCGGTCTCATTCACGGCGGTTCAGGTGCGTGCCGACGAACATATCGTCATGATACTTCAATCCGCATATTTTCCCGATCTCATCAGCGTCGAGATGGGCGACACCGTGCGTTTCGTGAACGCCAGCGGCAGCAAGCATACGGTCGGAAGTTCAGAAGGGATTTGGTCAACGGACATGATCGCCGATGGCGCCGAAGTCACTTTGGAGATCAGGCAGGCCATGGCGGGACGGTTTCACGGCTGGACCAACAGCTTGATCGAAGGACGGCTGGATCTGATCCGCGCGCCCCTGCCGGACTGACACGCTATCGGCCCACCATGACTTGTGCTGCAACATCGTCGTCATCAATGAGCTCGTGGATAAGCGCCGCACCCGAAGCGCGATTTGAATTCACATCACGCTTCACGCGGTGCATCCGCAACGCGTCGTCGGGTGCCGCCCGCATCAGCACCGCCGCCCCATGGCCCGCCTCTCCCAGCCACAATGGCCAATCCTTTTGCTGCAATATCACCGGCATCCTGTGGTGAATTGTCGACATCGGCGCATTTGCACCGGTTGTGACCAAGGCGCAGCTGCGCAGCACATCACCCTCCGGGCTTGTCCAATCCTGCCAAACGGCGGCCATCACAAGCGCCGCCCCGTCCGCACGTGTGATGTACCAGGGGTTGCGCTGGCCTTCGGGCGTTTTCGTCCATTCGTAAAACCCGGTGACGGCGACCAGAGCGCGCCGGGCGCGGACAGCCTCTCTGAACGCAGGTTTCTGCGCGATGGTTTCAGATCGCGCGTTGATCAGCAGGGAACCGGCGTTTGTTGTCTTGTACCACGCGGGCAGGAACCCCCACCGCATTTGCGTCAGCCGTCGCGCTCCGCCCTCGGACTTTGAAACGACATGGATCTGATTGGTCGGACATACATTGTAATTCGGCACGTCAGGCAGATCATTGTCTGGCTGGGCGTCGAAGAGTTGCGCCATCGCATCGCTGGGTTGGGTGATGACAAAACGGCCGCACATCCGCGGACCGTAATCGCTCAATCCGCGGGTATCCAGAGATCCGGGCATAAAAAAACGCGCCCGAGCTGGACCCGGGCGCGTTCGCGTTTATCAGAGGGCGTTACTTCGCTGAAATGCGACCATCCGTGTAGGGCGTATAGGGGCCGTGTTCTGCGAGGAATTCCGCTGTGACATCCGCCAGATCGGGCCCGAAATCATAGGCATTGGCCGCTGTTTTGAACATATCATAACCATCGCCGCCATTGCGTACGTAGTTGTTGGACACCACGGCATAGACCTTGGCCGGATCAATCGCCGCGCCGCCGACCATCACGTCGCTGATGCGGCTACCCGCCGGTTGGGACACGTCAAAGGCAAAGCTCATACCCGCCACCTGCGGGAAACGGCCTGCGCCTTCCTCGTGCTGACTGACGCCGTTTTCGAGCGCGGCGATGATGGTCTCACCGGTCACCTCGAACGTGCTGAGCGTGTTCTGAAACGGCAGGACGGTCAGCACCTCGCCCATGGTCACCTTGCCCGCGTCGATGCTCGCGCGGATGCCGCCACCGTTCTGGATCGCGATCTGCACCCCCTGGTCCTTCACCCTCGCGAGCATCGCATCGGCGATCAAGTTGCCCATCGCGCATTCACGGGCGCGGCAATCCTCCCGCACGCCCACGATTTCCGCAGCAGTTTCGGCCACGATCTTGTTGCGGATTTCTTCCAGCGGTTTGGCAGCCTCTGCGATCCGCGTTGCGGTCGCCGCATCCTTGGCAACCTGTCCGTCAATCAGGATCGGCTCACCCTTGGCTTCGGTGAGAGTGCCATCGTCGTCAAAGGTGACGTTCAATTCGCCCAGAAACTTGCCGTAGGCATAGGCCTGCACGATCGCGGTATCGCCGACCATCGTCGGATAGGGACCTTCCGCCCTGTCATTGGTGTTTGAGAGCAGTGAATTGGAATGGCCGCCGACAATCACATCAACGCCAGAGGTTTCCGCCGCAACGCGCTGGTCGGTCCGGTAACCGGAATGGCTCAACACGATGATCTTGTTCACACCCTCTGCTGTCAGTCTGTCCACCTCACCCTGTACCGCCGCAACGGGATCGGAAAAGGTGATGTTGTCGCCCGGGGAGGCCAGTTCATCTGTATCCTCCGGCGTCAGGCCGATGAGGCCGATTTTTTCGCCACCCCGTTCGATCACCGTGGATTTGGCCAGCTTGTCCGCCAGCAAAGGTTCGCGCGAAACATCCGCGTTCGACATCAGCACCGGGAAGTTCACCGCATCCATGAACCCGCGCAGCACTTCCGGGCCGTCGTCAAATTCGTGGTTGCCGACGGTCATGCCGTCATACCCCAGTTTGTTCATCATTTCGGCGGCCAGCGTACCCTTGTAGTAGGTATAGAAGAGCGTGCCCTGGAACTGGTCGCCCCCGTCGACAAGAATGGCGTTGTCGGACCGCGCGCGCGCCTCCGCGATGGCGGTAACCAAACGCGCGGAGCCGCCGAAGCATTCGCCCGCTGCATCATCTTCCGCAGAGCAGCCGCTGTCATATTTGCTGATCGGCTCAAACCGTGCGTGGAAATCATTGGTGTGCAGGATGGTCAGATTGTATTCAGCCGCTGCCATGCCACTGGTCAGGGCAAGGGCGGCGCTCGCTGTCAGGAATCGTTTCATGGGTTTTTCCTCGTTTGGACTCTGCCACCATCGTGGCGAGTGCCGAAACGACTGTCAAAGCATCTGGAGCGGCTTGCCTTTGCGTCAGGGTCGAAAAATGTCAGCATGATGGAGGCCTTGACCCCACGGGTGCTGCAAGGCATCAGAAGCGCCATGATGATTTACAAGATTTTCCGGGCCTCCGAATGGGCCGATCTGCGTGCAAACGGCACAACAGCCGGGGCGCCCATTGATGTGGCGGACGGCTATGTGCATTTCTCAACCGCATCGCAAGCCGCTGAAACCGCTGCGAAACATTTCGCTGGTGCAGACGATCTGATGCTGCTTGCCGTTGACACGGACCGTCTGGGCGACGCCCTGAAATGGGAAGTATCGCGGGGCGATCAATTGTTCCCGCATCTCTACCGGGATCTGCAAATAGCCGATGTGGTCTGGGCGCAGCCTTTGCTTTTGAAAGATGGCGCGCATGAGTTCCCCGCGGGTCTGGAAGAGGCCAGCGCGTGAACGCACAGCGGCAATGAAAAAGCTTCTTGAACAAATCGGTCTGCGCGCACTGCGCCAGATCGATCCCGAAAACGCCCATGCGCTAGCGATCCAGGCGTTGCAAAATGGCCTGGCACCGGCCCCCGGCCCGATCACCTCTGACCGTTTGAAAACACAACTGGCGGGCATGGCGCTGCCCAACCCCATCGGCCTTGCCGCGGGTTTCGACAAGAACGCACAGGCGATTGCGCCCCTGTCGCAAGCCGGTTTCGGGTTTCTTGAAGTGGGCGCTGCGACGCCGGTGCCGCAACCCGGCAATCCCAAGCCGCGTTTGTTCCGCCTGGCTGAGGATGGGGCCGCCATCAACCGCTTTGGCTTCAACAACGACGGGATGACGGCCATTGGCGCGCGGCTTGGCGCGGCGTCATCCTCGGTGCCGGTGGGCATCAACCTTGGCGCCAACAAGACCAGCGAAGACCGTGCCGCGGATTTTGCCAAGGTCATGGCGCATCTGGGTGGCGCCGTCGATTTCGCGACGGTCAATGTCTCCTCCCCCAACACCGAAAAACTGCGCGATTTGCAGGGGCCAGCGGCGCTGGCAGGATTGCTGGACGGCGTGATGCAGGTGCGTGGCACTACACCTGTCTTCCTGAAAATCGCACCTGATCTGAGCAGGGACGAAATCGCCGATATCGCGACGGTGGCGCGGGACGCCCGCGTCGATGCACTCATCGCAACCAACACAACGCTATCACGGGACGGTCTACGCAGCGCCCATGCGTCCGAAGCTGGCGGGTTGTCCGGCCAGCCGCTTTTTGAGCGATCCACGCGGGTACTGGCGCAGCTTTCCGCCCAGACAGATATTCCAATTGTTGGTGTCGGCGGCGTTGGATCGGCAGAGCAGGCCTACGCCAAAATCTGCGCGGGCGCATCCGCCGTGCAGCTTTATACCGCGCTGGTGTTTGGCGGGCTGTCGCTGGTCAGCGAAATCGCACAAGGCCTCGACAAACTGCTGGCGCGCGACGGGTTTGCCTGCGTGCAGGAGGCTGTGGGCAGCCGCCGCGGTGAATGGCTCTGACGGTCAGGTTTTCTCTGCCGAGGCCTCCAGTGCCGGATACCTCAGGCCCAGCGTGACCCCACGTGCGATGAATGAAATCAGCAGTGCCAACCAGAGCCCGTGATTTCCGAGCAGCGGCAGCAACACCAAAATGGCCGCCCAATAGATCACAAAACTGAGCGCCATCATGTTGCGCATGTCCCGGCTGCGCGTTGCCCCGATAAAGATGCCATCCAGCATCCAGGCCGCGCACCCAACCAGCGGGGCCAAGACCATGTAAGGCAGGAACACCCGCGCGGTGGCCTGCACCTCCGGGTCCTTGGCCATCAGATCGATGATCCATCCACCTGATAGCCCGAAGGCCGCCGCTGTTGTGACGCAGATCACCAGGCCCCAGGTCGATGTGAGCACAGCACTTCGGCGCACATAGGCACGATCCCCACGCCCGATGGCGCGCGCAATCAGCGTCTCCGCCGCAAAGGCAAAGCCGTCCATGGCGTAGGCGGTGATGTACATGAACTGCACCAGCACCTCATTTGCCGCCAGCGTCACATCGCCGAACTTTGCGCCGATGAAGACAAAGGACGAAAAGATGATCATCAACATCGCCGAACGCAGCAGGATATCGGTGTTCAGCAGCGCCATCCGGATCAACTTTGCGCGGTCGAAAATGCGCGGCCAGTCGCGCCAATCAGGTCTGCGAAAGGCGCTTCGGCAGAACCACAAGCCAAGCGCGGCCCCTGTCAGTTCCGCGATCACGGTGGCAATGGCCACACCGGGCACACCCCAGTCAAAGACCAGTACAAACAGCAGATCAAGCAGGATATTGGTGCCGTTCATGACCAACTGGACCCAGAAGACGCCGCCCGTGCGCTCCATCGCGACCAGCCAGCCGGTCAGCGCATAGACCGCAATGGCAGCGGGCGCTGTCCAGATGCGGATCGTCAGATAGGTCCGCGCGAGGCTTTCAACCTCATCGCTGGCCGGTGCCAGCCGCAAAGCGCCCCAGAAGATCAGCGGCTGCAGAATGATCAGTGTTATCCCGCCCGCCAGCGCCACCAGCAGGGCGCGGGTCAACCAGGCGGAAACCTCGGCCTTATCCCCTGCCCCTTCGGCCTGGCCCACAAGCCCGACCGTGCCCATGCGTAGGAACCCGAAAATCCAGTAGACGGTCGACAGGATGATCGCGCCCAGCCCAACCGCGCCAATGGGAGCAGCCTCGCCCATCTGCCCTACCACGCCGACATCCACCGCCCCCAGAATGGGAACCGTGGCATTGGACAAGACGATGGGAAGGGCGATTTTCAGGACACGCCTATGCGTCACCGCTGCCTGGGGCGTGGTTGCCGTGTCAGTCACGGCGTTGGGGCATCAGGAAATGCCCGGTTGCCTGTGCAAAAAGCCGGTTGCGATTGTCCTGCCAGGCTTCGACATGCACCGACGCATACCGCCGCCCGGACCGGTTGATCCGCGCCCGCGCATAGGCGTCCCGTGGCAGACCAGATCGCAGGTAATCGGTTGAAATATCAATGGTCTTGGGCAATCTGGGCAAGCCACCGTTTTCGAGAGATTCCGTGTTGATCGCCCCCGATTCCACATCCTCCCACAGGTAGGTCCAGCTCAGCGTGATGATCGCGGTGACCTCCAGAAATGCCGCAGTGACGCCGCCATGGATCGCGGGCAGCATCGGGTTGCCGATCAGTTTCTGATCGAACGGCAGAACACCGGTCAACTCATCTCCCTTACGCTCAAACTGCATGCCGAGGTACTGAATATAGGGCACGCCTTCGACCAGCGCCCGCAAGGTCGCATCGCGGCGCTGTTTGATCACCTGAACCGGCTCCGGTGGGCGCCGCGGCGCCTTCATCGCGCCCCCTCCACGGTAAAGGCGCCCGTCGCCGCCGCCACCGGGTTGTCGGTATCAGCATCCGTCGCCGTCGCCCGGACAAAGGCCACCGTGCGTGTCACGTGATAGCAGGTGGCGCGCGCCGTGATCGCCTGACCCGGCTTTGCCGCCCGCATATAATCAATGCGCAAGTCGATCGTCGCAGTGCCGCCGGGATTTTCCGGATGGCTCATCACCGCAGCGCCGCAGCAGGTATCCATCAGCGCCGACACAGCCCCGCCATGGATGACCCCGGTTTCGGGATCCCCCACAAGCTTTTCATCATAGGGCATTTCGATGGTTGCGACACCTTCCCCCATGTCCGTCAGGCGCATGCCCAATGATTTGCTGTGCGGGATGGCTTCGATAAACTGCCGCGCGATGTCGGTTTTTGTGGCCATGGGTGTCTGCTCCGATCGGCTTGTCCCGGATGTATCTGCGCCCTTTATCATCCCAGAGCCCGCCGAAGGGCAAGAGCGACGGTTGCGCTTGACGAATTAGAGTCCTAGCCTGCACGCAGGGAGAGAAACGGCATGACAGAGCAGCGCCTGACATTCAAAGAAATGTGCGCCAAATTCGACGTGACCCCGCGGACGTTGCGCTATTACGAATACATTGAGTTGTTACAGCCGGATCGCGAAGGGCGTGCACGTTTTTACGGCCCTCGAGAAAGCGCGCGGATGAAACTTATTCTGCGCGGTCGCAAATTCGGCTTTCAGCTCGAAGACATTCGACAGTGGCTGTTGATCTACGAAAAAGAAGGCACCGCCGCGCAAATGGAAGCCTGGGTCACCCTGGCGGATGGCCAGTTAAAGGAACTGGCAGAGCAACGCGCGCAGCTGGACGAGGCGATGCAAGAGCTTCAGGATCTGCGCGACTCCGTGGCCAATGAGATCAAAACCACCTGATTTTAACCGCTTTTGAAACGACTCACCGCTTCATTGCCGCTTGGGCATCTGGGGTCCTGTTTGTGCGGATTGGCGGTTTTTTGCGCTCATAGTGATGTGACGCAGCGTGTCGCTTGGTTTCCGCGATGGCATTCGGGAAAGTGACGTGACGTTCAGGTTACGTAAACGTAATCTCATATTGTAGCAGCAGGGCCAGACAATATCTGTACCGCGTTCCGATGCCGAAAAGAGTAGATCAATGACAGATGAGACGATGACCATCCGCGAGATGTGCGATGCGTTTGATGTAACGCCCCGGACGTTGCGTTTCTACGAATCCAAAGAGCTTTTGTTCCCGATCCGCGAGGGGCAAAAGCGTCTGTTTACCCGACGCGACCGTGCGCGGTTGAAACTGATCCTGCGCGGCAAGCGCTTTGGCGTGAGCCTGGAGGAGCTGCGGCAACTGCTGGATCTCTACGACATGGGCGATCAGCAGAACGCGCAACTTCAAGCCTCCTATGAGGTCGGGCTCAAACGTCTGGCCGAAATGGAAAGCCAGCGTGACGCCTTGAACACGGCGATTTCGGATCTGCGCGACCAGCTGAAGTGGGGCGAAGAGATGCTCGCCTCGATGAACACGTCGCGCGACGCTGCAGAATAGCGCCACCAGACATCACGATTTCAGGGAGAGAGACCAGATGCCCCGTTACACCGCCCCCACCAAAGACATGCAATTTGTCCTGCACGACGTGCTGAATGTCACCGGCCAGGACATCCCCGGATATGATGAGCTTGAAGCGGATTTCACCTCGGCCATTCTGGAAGAGGCGGGCAAGCTGACCTCCGAAGTGCTGGCCCCGCTGAACGTGGTTGGTGATACCGAGGGCTGTGTTCTGGAAAACGGCGTGGTGCGCACGCCTACTGGTTTCAAGGCAGCCTTTGAGCAGGTCAAAGAAGGCGGCTGGCCCGGGCTGGACATGCCCGAGGAGTACGGCGGTCAGAACATGCCTTACGTGATCGGCACCGCGGTCGGCGAGATGTTTTCGTCCTCCAACATGGCCTTCACGATGTACCAGGGTCTGACCCATGGCGCGGCATCGGCAATCCTGGCCCACGGGACAGATGCGCAGAAAGACATGTATCTGCCCAAGATGGTCGCCTGCGACTGGACCGGCACGATGAACCTGACCGAACCGCATTGCGGTACCGATCTAGGCCTGATGCGTACCAAGGCCGAACCACAGGGTGATGGCAGCTACAAGATCACCGGACAGAAGATTTTCATCTCCGCCGGTGAGCATGACATGTCCGACAACATCATTCACCTGGTGCTGGCCAAAATCACCGGCGCGCCGGAGGGCATCAAGGGCGTGTCGCTCTTTATCGTGCCGAAATTCATTGTCAAAGACGACGGTTCCCTGGGAGAGCGGAACGGCGTTGCCGTGGGTAAGATCGAAGAGAAGATGGGTATCCACGGCAATTCCACCTGCGTCATGAACTATGATGGCGCAACCGGCTATCTCCTCGGCGAGGAGCACAAGGGCATGCGCGCCATGTTCACCATGATGAACGAGGCACGTCTGGGCGTGGGCATGCAGGGCATGTCACAGGCCGAGGTCGCCTATCAGAACGCACTGGATTACGCCAAGGACCGGCTGCAAGGCCGCGACGTGACGGGTGTTAAGAACCCCGAAGGACCCGCCGATCCGCTGATCGTGCACCCGGACATCCGCCGCTCGCTGATGGATCAGAAGAGCTTTGCCGAAGGCGCGCGGGCGTTCATCCTCTGGGGGTCGACCCTGATCGATGCGGCCCATCGCGGCCAGGACAAGGATGCCGATGGTCTGGTGTCCCTGCTGACACCGGTGATCAAGGGCTTCCTGACCGATCAGGGCTATGACATGACCATCAAGGCGCAGCAGGTCTATGGCGGCCACGGCTACATCGAGGAATGGGGCATGTCGCAATACACCCGCGATGCCCGGATCGCGATGATCTATGAAGGTGCCAATGGCGTTCAGGCGCTTGATCTTGTCGGGCGCAAGCTGGCACAGGATGGCGGCAAGCATGTGATGGCCTTCTTCGAGCTGGTGAAGTCTTTCATCAAAGAAAACGCAGGCCAGAATGCCGAATTCGACGCACAATTCCTGGAGCCGTTGAAAGCCGCGAGCAAGGATCTGCAGGCAGCGGGCATGTATTTCATGCAAAACGGCATGAAAAACCCGAATAACGCGCTCTCGGGCTCCTATGATTTCATGCATATGTTTGGTCATGTCTGCCTCGGCCTGATGTGGGCAAAAATGGGCAAAGCGGCGCGAACCGCCCTGGACACCGGTGCTTCTGACGTTGCGTTCTATGAGACAAAGCTGAACACCGGTCGCTATTATATGGCACGGCAATTGCCAGCGACGGCCCTGCACCTCAGCCGGATCGAAACCGGTGCCGATACTGTGATGGCGTTGGAGGTGGCAAACTTCTAAGGTCGGAAAAGTGGGCTACGACCCACCCCCTTTCCGACGCTGCAAAGGACCCGGCCCATGCCCAAACGTTTCCGTCTGACCCGCCGTTTTCCCGTCGCCATGACAGAAGACGGCTACCGCAGGCTCAAACGTTTCGCGGGCGACGCCGGTCTGGACGAAGGCGAAGCGCTGTCGTTTCTCTTTGAGAATTTCGACAGCGTCATCAACGAAGAGACGTTCGGCCACCGGCTGCGGCTCTTCAATGCGGAGCTTGATGCACGCAAGAAATGAGCACATCTGGGGAGGGTGCGAGATGAAAGACGGATCAAGCGACACCTCCGGTTGGATGACCGAAGAGCACCGCATGACCGCGGAGATGACCGCGCAATTCATCACGACCGAATGGTCACCCAAATTTGAAAAATGGCGCAAACAGGGCCAGATGGACCGTGAAACCTGGGCAGAGGCCGGTGCTCTGGGTCTGCTCTGCCCCTCCGTGCCCGAAGCCTATGGCGGGCCGGGTGGCGATTTCGGTCACGAGGCCGCAATCCTCATCGAGGCCTCCGGCGCCAATCTGGCCAGCTGGGGGCACGGCATCCATTCCGGGATCGTGGCGCATTACGTGCTTGCCTACGGCACCGAGGAACAGAAACAACGCTGGCTGCCAAAGATGGTGTCGGGTGAGCTGGTTGGCGCGTTGGCGATGACCGAACCCTCCACTGGGTCCGACGTGCAGCGGATCAAGACCAAAGCGGTGAAGGACGGAAACGTCTACCGACTCTCAGGGCAGAAAACCTTCATCACCAACGGTCAGCATGCGAACCTGATCATCGTGGCCGCCAAGACCGACCCGACCGAAGGGTCGAAAGGCGTATCGCTGGTCATTGTGGAGACCGATGGCGCCGAAGGGTTTAGCCGCGGGCGCAACCTTGAGAAGGTCGGACTGCATGCGGCTGACACGTCTGAACTCTTCTTTGACGCGGTGGCGATCCCGCCCGAGAATATCCTCGGCGGTGATGAGGGTCAGGGCTTCTATCAGATGATGCAACAACTGCCTCAGGAACGGCTGATCATCGGCTGCGGCGCGGTGGGGGCCATGGAGGGCGCGGTGGAACGCACCATCGCCTATTGCAAGGAGCGCGAAGCCTTTGGCGGCCCATTGACGCAATTCCAGAACACCCGCTTCAAGCTGGCCGAATGCAAGACCCGCACTGCCGTGGCACGCGCCTTTCTGGACCAATGCATCGCGGCACACCTGCGCGGTGAACTGACGGTCGAGCGCGCTGCCATGTCGAAATACTGGCTCACCGACACCCAATGCGACGTGCTGGACGATTGCGTGCAGCTGCACGGGGGCTACGGGTTTATGCAAGAATACGCCGTCGCGGAAATGTGGGCGGACGCGCGCGTGCAACGCATCTACGGTGGCACCAATGAGATCATGAAAGAACTGATTGCGAGGACCCTATGACCATCCAACTCTATTGCTTTGGCGAAAGCGGCAATGCCTACAAGGCCGCACTTGCGCTGCAGCTCTCGGGTCTCGATTGGGAGCCGTTCAAGGTCGATTTCTTCGGGGGCGAGGCACGCACGCCCCAGTACCGCGCAGAGGTGAATATCATGGGCGAAGTGCCAGTGATGGTCGACGGCGATCTGCGCCTGACCCAATCGGGCGTGATTCAGGACTACGTCTCTGAAAAGTCGGGGAAATTCGGTGGTACGGATGCGGCCGAACGGCGCGAGATACTGCGCTGGGTGCTCTGGGACAATCACAAGCTCAGCTCGACCGCTGGGCCAACGAGGTTCCTGATGAACTTCCTGCCCGAAGACAAACGCCCGGCAGAAGTGATAGCGTTCAACCAGGGGCGTCTAAAGGCCGCCTATAGCGTTTTGAACGACCACCTCGCGGGCCGTGATTGGATTGTTGGCGACGGGATCACCAATGCCGACATCAGTTGCTGTGGCTACCTGTACTATCCTGAGCCCTTTGGCTTTGACCGCGCCGACTGGCCGCACATCGATGCCTGGCTCACCCGAATTTCCGAAACACCGGGCTGGAAAGCCCCCTACGATCTGATGCCCGGCAGCCCCGCTGACCGCGCCTGACCCGAAATACGGCGCGGGATCGCGCCTGATCAAGATACCGCGTGCAACCGCGCGAGAAGGAGACCCATATGACCGAAGCATACATCTATGATGCGCTGCGCACCCCGCGCGGCAAAGGCCGCAAGGACGGCAGCCTGCATGAAGTCACGTCACTGCGCCTGTCCGCGCAGACGCTGAATGCCGTCAAGGAACGCAACAACCTCGAAGGTCACGCGGTCGAAGACGTGATCTGGGGCAATGTCACCCAAGTGATGGAGCAAGGTGGGTGTCTGGCCCGTTCCGCCGTGCTGGCCTCTGATCTGGACGAACGCATCCCGGGTCTCGCGATCAACCGCTTCTGCGCCTCCGGCATGGAAGCCGTCAACCTTGCGGCCAATCAGGTCAAGGGTGGCGCGGGGGAGGCCTATATCGCGGGCGGTGTGGAAATGATGGGCCGCGTCGCCATGGGCTCGGACGGGGCGGCGATTGCCGTGGATCCGACGCTGGCGATGGAAAAATACTTTGTCCCGCAGGGGATCAGTGCCGATATCATCGCGACCGAATATGGCTTCACCCGCGACGACGCAGACCAACTTGCGGTGGAGTCGCAACGCCGGGCCAAAGCGGCTTGGGACGATAAGCGCTTCGCCAAATCAGTCATCGAAATCCGCGACCAGAACGGCTTGCCGATCCTCGATCACGACGAATACATGCGCCCGCAGACCGATATGCAGAGCTTGGGCGGTTTGAACCCTGCGTTTCAGGCGATGGGTGAGGTCATGCCCGGTTTCGACAAGGTCGCGCTGATGAAATACCCGCATCTGGAGAAGATCAACCACATCCACCATGCGGGCAATTCCAGCGGCATCGTCGATGGGGCGGCGGCGGTTCTGATCGGCTCGAAAGCCTTCGGCGAAAAGCACGGGCTGAAGCCCCGCGCCCGCATCCGTGCGACTGCCAAGATTGGCACCGATCCCACGATCATGCTGACCGGCCCGGTGCCGGTGACCGAGAAAATTCTCGCCGACAACGGTATGGACATCAAGGACATCGACCTCTTCGAGGTCAATGAGGCCTTTGCCGCTGTCGTCTTGCGCTTCATGCAAGCCTTTGATGTGGAAAGCGAAAAGGTGAACGTGAATGGCGGATCGATCGCGATGGGTCACCCGCTGGGGGCCACCGGTGCCATGATCATCGGCACCCTGCTGGATGAGATGGAACGCAGCGACAAAGAGGTGGGGCTTGCCACGCTCTGCATCGCCTCGGGGATGGGCGCCGCGACGATCATCGAACGGGTGTAACCGCGTGGTCGGCGTCACCGCCCTGACCGTCTATCAGGAGACGTTGGATGTCTTGTCCAACGCGATCATGACAGACGACACAGGCACGGCGCTGGCTCGGACCAAACTGCCACACCTCCATCGCACGTTGAGCAGCGAGGTGGTGGTGGAGACACCTGAGGATCTGGTCAAAGGTATTTTGGCCTTTGGTCAGGCCGTCAAAGGGCTAGGGGCAACCAATCTGGTGCGCCTGGCCACGGAGGCTAAGTTTCTCAGCGAAAACTACATTGCCGGCTACCACGTCACCTACACGCTGCGGGATGCGGTGCCGGTGGTCGACAGCTACGCGAGCCGCATGGTGTTGCTGCGCGAGGATGGGGTCTGGAAGATGTTGGAGGTGGAGAGCATGCTGGATAACCCGCATTGGCCGATCTACATTCCCCGTGTGCATCACGATGCGGGGCGCACACAGGCCCTGGCATCGCCGGAAAATGATGCACGCAAGCAGGCCGTGCATCCGCTGACCATTTACCAAAGCTTCATCGAGGACCTCTCCGCGGCCAATACCGAGGACGATTTCGAGACCTACTGCAGTTATCTGCTGTTTCCCTACACGTCGCACACTGAGTTTGCCGATACGATCATTGCAACACCAGAAGACGTGCGCCCCTTTTTCGATATGCTGCGCGACACCATGCGGGAAAAGTCCTGCGACCGGCTGGTGCGGCGCGCAGAGGATGCGGAGTTCATCTCCAGCGATCTGATCTGCGGCTATCACGCAACTGAATTCTGCGCCGGTGAGACCTGTGTCTTTGGACCGATCAAGTCGCGCATGATCCTCAAGCGCGAGAACACCAACTGGTACCTGAAATCCGTGACCAACTCGCTGGCAAACAGCCGATTTCCTTACAACGTCCCCAAGCCGTCCAACGCCTTGGTGACCCTGCGAACAATCCAAGAAAGGACCCGGACATGACCGAGTTTACAACGACAACCGACGGCGACGGCATCGCCACCATCACCTGGGATGTGCCCGAAAAGTCCATGAACGTGATGTCCTACGAAGGGCTCGCGCAGATCGACAAGCTGATGGATGACGCGCTGGCCGATGACGCGGTAAAGGGCATCATCCTGACGTCCGGCAAGGAAGGGTCCTTTGCCGGTGGGATGGATCTGAACCTGATCGCCAAGATGAAAGCGGATGCGGGCGACAACCCGGCCAAAGGTCTTTTCGATGGGGTGATGGACATGCACCGCCTGCTGCGCAAGATCGAGCTAGCCGGGATGGACCCCAAGACGCAAAAGGGCGGCAAACCGATTGCCTGCGTTCTGCCCGGCACGGCGCTGGGTATTGGTCTGGAACTGCCGCTGTCGTGTCATCGCATCTTTGCAGCCAACAACCCCAAGGCCAAGATCGGCCTGCCCGAAATCATGGTGGGCATCTTCCCCGGCGCGGGTGGCACAACCCGTCTGGTGCGCAAGATGGGCGCGATGGCGGCCTCACCCTTCCTCCTGGAAGGCAAGCTGGTCGACCCCGTGAAGGCCAAGGGCGCAGGCCTGATCGACGAGGTCTCTGACGACCCGATGACAGACGCCCGCGCTTGGGTTTTGAACGCCAAAGATGCTGATCTGGTCAAACCCTGGGACGCCAAAGGCTACAAGATGCCCGGCGGCGCGCCCTATCACCCGGCGGGCTTCATGACCTTCGTGGGCGCCTCCGCCATGGTCAACGGCAAGACGCAAGGGGTCTATCCGGCTGCCAAGGCGCTGCTTTCCGCGGTCTATGAAGGCGCGCTCGTGCCCTTCGATACTGCACTGAAGATCGAGGCGCGCTGGTTCACCTCGGTCTTGCTTAACCCCTCGTCTGAGGCGATGATCCGCTCGCTCTTCATCAATAAAGAAGCGCTGGAGAAAGGTGCCGTGCGCCCCACAGATGTGGCCGACCAGCGGGTGAAGAAACTGGGCGTGCTGGGCGCGGGCATGATGGGCGCGGGCATCTCGCTCGTCTCCGCACAGGCGGGCATCGAAGTGGTGCTGATCGACCAGACGCAGGAGGCCGCGGACAAAGGCAAAGCCTACACTGCAAATTTCGCCGACAAGGGAATTCAGCGCAAAAAGACCACGCCGGAGAAGAAAGAGCAGCTGCTCAACCTCATCACCGCGACGACCGACCTCGACGCACTGAAAGGCTGCGACCTGATCATCGAAGCGGTCTTCGAGGACCCCAAGGTCAAGGCCGAAATGACGCAAAAGGTCGAGGCGGTGATCCCCGAGGATTGCATCTTTGCCTCCAACACCTCCACTCTGCCCATTACGGAACTGGCCAAGGCCTCAAGCCGCCCGGAGCAGTTCATCGGCATCCACTTCTTCTCGCCTGTCGAGAAGATGCTGCTTGTGGAGATCATCAAGGGCAAGGGTACCGGCGACCGCGCTGTGGCCAAGGCGCTGGATTACGTGCGCCAGATCCGCAAGACGCCGATTGTCGTGAACGACGCGCGGTTCTTCTACGCCAACCGCTGCATCATCCCCTACATCAACGAAGGCATCCGCATGGTCGCCGAGGGCGTTGAGCCCGCGCTCATTGAGAACGCCGCGCGCCTTGTTGGCATGCCGCTGGGACCGCTGCAACTGGTCGATGAGACCTCGATTGATCTCGGCGCCAAGATTGCCCGCGCCACGAAATCCGCGATGGGCGACGCCTACCCCGATGCCGCAGTTGACGAGGTGATTTTCTGGATGGAGGGCGAAGGCCGCCTGGGCAGGAAGTCCGCCGCCGGGTTTTATGCCTATGATGAAAAAGGCAAACGGCAGGGGCTCTGGGACGGGCTGGCCGCCAAATACCCTGTCTCAGACGATCAACCCGATCTGACGGACGTGCAGCACCGTCTGCTCTTTGCCCAATCGCTGGAGGCCGTGCGGGCGCTGGAGGAAGGTGTACTTATGGACATTCGCGAAGGCGACGTGGGTGCGATCCTGGGCTGGGGTTTTGCGCCCTGGTCCGGCGGACCGCTCAGCTGGCTCGACATGATCGGCGCACCCTACGCCGCTGAACGCTGTGACCAACTCACGGAAACCTTCGGCGACCGTTTCGCCTGCCCCGATCTGCTGCGGGACATGGCGGCGAAAGGTCAGAGTTTCTATGGCAGGTTTGCCAAGGCCGCCGCAGCCGCCTGATTGCAATCAGAAAAGGAAAAGGGGGGTCTGCCGGCCCCCCTTTTTGCTGCTCGCCACCTGCTCGGCGCCTTGTATCAGCATCTCATGCGACCAGAACCATCTCCGTCGCACCAAAAACATATCCGGCCCCCTGCATCAGGGAGCGCTTGACCATCTCACCATCGGCGAGCATAGCGCGCGCCTGCGCCAGCGAAGCCACTTCATAGAGCACTTCGGCGGGCGCAATCATATCGTGCAACATCACCATGCTGCGCGGGCAGTGGATCAGCAGACCACCGTCAATATAGATTACTTCATCGCTCGCAAAATGAAGAGTGACCACTTCGACCGGCTGCCACGGCGCTTCTCGGCGAATGCCGCACAATCCTTCCAACGCCTGCGCCGGCACCACCGCGAAGGGATCTCCCATCGGATCGGAGGCGGTCTCACTTTCCAGCATCACCCCTTGGTCCGGCAATAGGACCACTTCCTTTGCGTTTCCGAGCGCTTCTGCAGGGATGGTCACCGGCCAGTGTCCCGGCGCGACCTCTTCATCTTGAGCCCAAAGCGTCGTGCGCGTAATCTCGACAATGCGCTGTACACCGTTGTCAAAGGTCAGGACCTTATCGCCAACCACCAGCGATTCAACGCTCCGCCAGCCTAGATTTGCCGCAACCCGCGTGCCGACGACAAGGCCATGGCTGACCGGTGGCTTGATCGTCACACCCAGCGGTGCAATTGCCTCCGGCTGAAGGGGGGCGGCGGTTACGTTGACGCTCCATCCGTACATGATGTCTTTTCTTCCTAGGTGGCCCGCCCCTTCAATTCAGGCGGGAAAGTGTCTCTTCCAGCAGCAGACGACGACCAAACCATGACGGCGCTTGGCCACGATTGCGGCGCATGTAAGGCATTGTTTCCACAACTTTGTGTATTTTTTCTATATCCAGATGATTATTGCCCAAAAAGAAACAAAAATCCGCCGATGGCGGGAACTTGCTGTCCAGCTGTTAACCAATTCACGCTTTCCGAGAATCACCCGAAATCGTCAAATCGATAGCCAAATCTGGCAATATCCTCGGCGCAGACGTCCGCCACGATATCCCGCAAGTTTTGTGAATAGTAGTGCCGGTAATCGCTTTCCCGCGCCGAGCGGTTTTCATGTGGGATCTCTAGGCTAAACCCGAGATGTTCCTGCAATGGCGCGAGATCCGCTTCAAGCCGTTCCAACCGAATAAAGCTGCGGCAGCGTTCAACGCCTGTAACATCGCGCATATAACTGCTGGCTGGAGAGTGGCGCAGGCTTTCCCGAATGTGCCGATCAGTAAGAAAGCCATCGAATGGCCGTCGCTTTGCCGTGACAACACTGGGATGTTCAAACTGCTGTTCTTTCAGCCAGTGATAGTAGCTGACCACCCGATCCCATGGGTTGCGCACCAGCGTGAAAGTGAACATTCCTGCCAGTTCTTCCGGCGTCAAAATACCGTCGATGTCGGCGAGCGTGGCGTGTTTCCAGATCCGACCACGGGCTTGTAGACCCTGCAACCGGCGCTTGCGCCTGCGTGCCTTGGGCGTGTCGCCGATCAACAGATCGTCTTTCATGGCACGGTTCTCCAGCGCCATTGCCAGCGATGTGCCACCGGTTTTGGGGATATGGACAAAGACGTATGAGCGCCCTCTGGAAATGATCATGCTCGGCTCCCGGGATGGCGCCTGGGGCGCAGGCTCCAATTGTATGACAATTCTCTTTTCAAATCCCGTAAATCCAATATCCTGCGATATGCGCTAAACTGACACGACCAGGCGCGAATGGGGAGGGAAAACAAATGGGCTGGATGCAAGATGAAACCGGGTTGGACAAATGTGACGCCAACTACGTGGCCCTGACGCCATTATCCCATCTCCGTCGTGCCGCCCTCGTTTTTACCAATCATCCGGCTGTGATCTACGACAACCACCGGGTGACATACGCGCAATATTACGAGCGCTGCACGCGGCTTGCCTCGGCGCTGGCCGCAAAGGGCGTGGCGCCGGGCGAGGTTGTGGCCACCCTGATCCCCAACGTGCCTGCGCAGATCGAGGCGCATTTCGGAGTGCCCGCTTGCGGCGCAGTGCTGAACACCATCAACACCCGTCTCGACGTGGACACGGTCAGCTATATCTTTGATCACGGCGGCGCAAAGCTGTTGCTGGTCGACAGCCAGTTCCTTGATCTGGCCGAAGCTGCTTGTGCGCAAATGGACGGCCCTGCGCCGATGCTCATTGAGGTGCCGGATACCAACGCGGGTCATCCAGCCTCGGGGCGCCATGCAACTTATGAGGACATGCTGGCCGAGGGCGATCCAGGTTTTGAGTGGATTATGCCGCAGGACGAATGGGAAAGCCTCGCGCTCAACTATACCTCCGGCACCACAGGCAGGCCCAAAGGCGTGGTCTATCACCACCGCGGCGCCTATCTGATGACCATGGGCACGGTGGTGAGCTGGCGCATGGTTCTGCACCCGATTTACCTGACAATCGTGCCGCTCTTTCACTGCAACGGCTGGAACCATTCCTGGATGATGCCGCTGATTGGCGGTACCGTCGTGTGCTGCCGCGACATCACCGCGCCTGCCATTTTTGGCGCAATTGCCGACGAAGGGGTGACCCATCTGGGCGGCGCACCCATTGTGCTGAACATGCTGGTCAACGCACCGGTGGAAGAGCGCCGCAGCTTTAACCACGTGGTTGAGGTCTTCACCGCGGGCGCGCCCCCGGCGCCCGCCACGCTGAGCAAAATCGAAAGCCTGGGGTTCAACGTCACACAGGTTTACGGGCTGACCGAAACCTATGGCCACGTGACGGAATGCCTATGGCGCGGTGAGGATTGGGACGGGTTGGACAAACCTGAACGCGCGGCAGCGAAAGCGCGCCAGGGCGTTGCCTTCCCGATGATGGAAAACATCACCGTCATGGATGCCGAGATGCAGCAGATCCCCAAGGATGGATCGGCCCAGGGTGAGATCATGATCCGCGGAAATTCGGTGATGAAAGGCTATTACAAAAATCCATCCGCGACCCAGGAAGCATTTGCCGGCGGGTTTTTCCATTCCGGTGACATCGCGCTGCAGCACGGCGACGGGTATATGCAGATCGCCGACCGCGCCAAGGATATCATCATTTCCGGTGGCGAGAATATTTCTTCGGTCGAGGTTGAAGGCGTATTGATGGGACATGAGGATGTCTTGCTGGCCGCCGTGGTCGCCAAACCGGATGAAAAATGGGGGGAGGTGCCGTGCGCCTTCGTGGAGCTGAAACCCGGCGCCAAACCTGATCCGGAGGGGCTCATTACCTTTGCGCGTCAGACGCTTGCAGGCTTCAAGACCCCCAAGAAAGTCGTCTTTGAAGAGCTGCCCAAGACCTCGACAGGTAAAATTCAGAAGTTCGAATTGCGCAAAAAAGCACAGCTGCTGGACTAAAACCCCGCCGCCGTTCATTTGCACCCCTTATCGCGGCGCCCATTGCCTGAAAACGCTCAGATGGTAAGCTGCGCGCAACCAAAAAAGAGCAGCACCCACCGACGCCATGACGGCTTTGAAAAAATATGCCCGGCTTGAAGCAAGCGGCCTGTGGCGCGCGTCCGAGGATGCGCAGCGGCGCGAGGTGATCGTCTCGATAGGCGACGCGACCCTGATGATTTCCGACATGCGCGATCAGGCCATCACCCACTGGTCGCTGGCCGCTGTGCACCGGGCCAATCCAGGCAAACGCCCGGCCATCTATCACCCGGACGGCGATCCGGGCGAGACGCTCGAGCTGGACGCGGGCGAAGCGCAGATGATCGACGCGATCGAAAAACTCCGGCGTGCGGTCGAACGCGGACGCCCCCGCCCCGGCAGGTTGCGATGGGTGGGCATGACGCTCTCGATCGCCACCGTGGTTGCGGTTGGTGTCTTCTGGGTGCCGCAGGCTCTGGTCAACCACACGCTGTCGGTGGTGCCACAGGTCAAGCGGGTCGACATCGGGGAGGCTCTGCTGGCGCGGATCGAACGCATGACCGGCCCGGCCTGCGCCAATCCCGCGGGGCTGAAAGCACTAAGCACCCTGCGCGCGCGCCTAGGCGCAGACAAGATCAGCGTGATGCCCGGCGCGGTGCAGACCAGCCTGCATCTGCCGGGACAGCACATCCTGCTGAACCGGGCGTTGGTGGAAGACTTTGAAGAACCGGATGTTGCGGCCGGATATGCCATCGTGGAGCAAAACCTGTCCCGCAGGGATGACCCGCTGCGCGCCCTGCTGGAAATCGGCGGCACCTGGGCCAGCTTTCAGATGCTCACAACGGGTGAGCTGAAAAGCGAAATTCTGGACGGCTACGCAGAACACCTGCTGACCCGACAGCGCCAACAGCCCGATCCCGAAACACTCCTGCCTGTTTTTGAAGCCGCGCAGTTGCGCAGCACCCCCTACGCCTATGCGCGCGATATCACCGGCGAGACCGTGCTGCCCCTGATCGAAGCGGACCCGATGTCGGGCACCCCGTCCAGATCCCTACTCAACGATGCGGATTGGTTGCGATTGCAAAACATTTGCGGCGGCTAGGGCCACCCTACGCACGCGCAAATCGATGCTTTAGTCAATCAGCCGACGCGGCACCGTGTTGGTCCAGATCTGGTTCATGCTGGCGTCGCCGGCAAGCGTCTGTTCCGCACGGCGCGGGTTGAGCCGATCATCTTTCCAAACCGTGCGATAGCCCTTGGGCACCGAGACACCGCGTGTGGCGCGACGGTTTTGATAAACATGTTTCGGGAGCACCCGCGTCGCCTTAGTAACACCCTTCGCAGCAGCGTTTTCACGCGTCACAACAGTGCCTGCACGGCTCGGCGCCACGCGGCTTGTCTGCTGTGCCGGGCGCGCAACGACAACCGCCGTTTTGGACGCCCGGCCTGATGTCGCCTGCACCGGCGCTGCCGCCTCGACACCTGTCTCTTGTGGCGCTGCGGTCCGCAACGTGAACGTTGGCTGCAACCCGCAAATCAATCTGCGATCCCGCGTGACACGCGGCACCCATTGCACCGCATCATCAATACCGGCGCGAATGAAGACACAGCCCGAACTGTCGACATATTGTCGACCGGTATAACTGGCAGGGGGATATTCTTTCGGAGCAACGGTTGTTTGCGCTTCAGCTGCAGTACCGGAGAAGTTTAATGACGCTGCAATGCTTAGGATTGCGACAGTTATGGTTATTTTCATCATTGCCCCCACAAGATATAGGGGTGACGATGCCCGAAGACGACAAACAACGCAAGGCGCAGCACAAGGAATTTTAGCCCTTGGCAGCTATTCTACTTTGTGCCGAACATGCGATCACCCGCATCGCCCAGACCCGGCACGATATAGCCAATCTCGTTCAGCTTTTCATCCACCGCTGCGGTGACAATCGGCACATCGGGGTGCGCCTCACGCATGCGCGCGATCCCCTCCGGGGCCGCCAGCAAACACAGAAAACGAATGTTGGTCGCCCCGGCCTCTTTCAGCAGATCAATCGCCGCGACGGAGGAATTGCCCGTGGCCAGCATCGGATCAACGGCGATGACCAGGCGGTCATCCAGACCTTCGGGCACCTTGAAGTAGTATTGCACCGGCTGCAGCGTGGCTTCATCCCGGTAGAGCCCAACAAATCCGACGCGGGCGGAGGGGATCAGCTCCAGCACACCATCCAAAAGGCCGTTGCCCGCCCGCAGGATCGAGATCAGCGCCAGTTTTTTACCATCCAGCGTGGGCGCGTCCATCTGCTGCATCGGGGTTTCGATCTGTTTGGTGGTCATCGGCAGGCCACGCGTGACCTCATAGGCCAGCAACTGGCTGATCTCGCGCAGCAATTGCCGAAATACCGCGGTCGGTGTGTCCTTCGCCCGCATGATCGTGAGTTTGTGCTGCACCAGCGGGTGGTCGACGACGGTAACGTGATCGGTCATGGGGGCCCCTCTTTTCAAATCCTGTTCCGTTTAGACCTGAAGGCGGTCAGGCCGCAACCCAACCCCAGCATTTCGCAGGCGCAAGGCCCCCTGGACCAATGAGAGGTTCAGGGAATGCTGACCCCCAAATGGCGCGCCACAATGGCCGCCACATCCGTGAATTCGATGTGCCCCAACGCATCGACGCCCGCACCCGCGATCAACACAGGCACGCGTTCCCGGGTATGATCCGTCCCGACCCAGGTGGGATCGTTGCCATGGTCAGCCGTCAGCACCAGAATATCACCGCGGCCCATGCGGCGAATGACCTTCCCTATTTCGCCGTCGAACCATTCCAGCGCACGGGCATAGCCGGAGACATCGCGACGATGCCCGTAAAGGCTGTCAAATTCGACAAAATTTGCGAAGGTCAAGCTGCCCTCCTCGGCGATATCGACAAGGTTGACGAGGTGTTTCATCAGCATGTCATCCGGGCCCTTGCGGACCACATCAATGCCCTGCATCGAAAAGATGTCGCCGATTTTGCCAACCGCATAGACCTTGCGCCCGGCATCCTGCACCCAGTTTGTCAGGACAGGGCGCGGCGGTGCGATGGCGTAGTCTCGCCGGTTCTCCGTTCGGAAAAAACCGTTTTGCGGGTCGCCCAGGAACGGGCGCGCAATCACGCGGCCAACCTTCATGTCATGCAGCGTGGGCGCAAGGTCCTCGCAAAGGGTGAGCAGTTTCTCCAGGCCGAAAGTCCCCTCATGAGCCGCGATCTGGAAAACGGAATCGGCGGATGTATAGCAAATGGGCTGACCATTGTGCATGTGCAGCGCCCCCAATTCGTCGATGATGGCCGTCCCCGACGCGTGGCAATTGCCCAGAATGCCATCCGTACCCGCAAGCGCGCAGGTCTTGTCCACCAACTCTTTTGGAAAGGCGCGCTCCTGATCGGGAAAGTAATGCCACTCCCAGGGCACGGGCACGCCAGCCAGCTCCCAATGACCTGACGGTGTGTCTTTTCCCTTGGAAACCTCGGTTGCGACACCCCAGACACCAGCGGGTTCCATGCCCAACCCAAGCGCCAGGTTTCCGCTGGCCAGTTGCACGGCCCGGCCCAGGCCCAGACTGTCCAGATTGGGCACCCGCAGTGGCCCCAACCGGCCCTCTGACGCCTCCCCCTGTGCGCAGGCGCGGGCAATATGGGCCAGCGTATTTGCACCCTCATCCGGAACGGTGCCGTTGAAAAACATATGCGCATCCGGCGCGCCGCCAATGCCGACGGAATCCATGACAACCAGAAAAGCCCGCGCCATCAGTCAACCCTCTCTCGGATGAGATCGGGTAGCACCTTGGGGGGCGTGTCAGACAAGGTGATGGCCGCGCGTAAGTCGGCCGCGGCCTTGTCCGCCGCATCCGGGCGCGCCGCGTGCACCACGGCCAAAGGCTGGCCGCGCATGATTTTTTCGCCCAGCCGGACCATCTGCCCGATGCCAACGGCTGGATCGATCATGTCGCTTTCCACCGCCCGACCGCCACCGAGGTTCACCACCGCCATGCCCAAGGCTTCGCCGTCGATCGCGCTGATGCATCCCGCATCGCGGGCTGTGACCTCTCGGATTACCGTCGCTTCCGGCAAGAACCGCGCCCAGTTTTCAACGAAATGGACAGGGCCACCCATCGCCGCAATCATCGTTCCAAAACGCTCCGCGGCGCGCCCATCCTGCAGGCTTGCCGTGATCGCCTCCGCCCCCTTCGACGGGGTTTTGGCGAGGCCTGCATTCGCCAGCAAAACACCGCCAAGCGCGGCTGAAATCTCTGCCAGAGGAGATTGCACATCGCCGCCGGTAAGCACCTGCATGACATCTGCGACCTCGAGCGCGTTGCCAAGGCTCGGCGCCAGCGGTTGGCTCATATCGCTGATGATGGCCGTGGTCTTGCAGCCTGCTGCATTGGCGGTCCCGACCAATGCGGCTGCCAGATCGCGCGCGGCCTCGATGTCCTTCATGAAGGCGCCGCTGCCAACTTTTACGTCCAAAACCAATCCGTCCAGCCCTCCGGCCAGCTTTTTCGACAGGATGGACGCGGTGATCAGATCCAGACTGTCAACGGTTGAGGTGACATCCCGCACCGCATAGAGCCGTTTGTCCGCAGGCGCGATATCCGCGCTGGCCCCGACAATGGCACAGCCCGCCTGCGCGACAACGCTGCGAAATCGATCTTCGTCCATTTGCGTGACAACGCCCGGGATCGCATCGAGCTTGTCCAGCGTCCCCCCCGTATGTCCCAGCCCGCGCCCTGAAATCATCGGCACGAACGCGCCGCAGGCCGCCAATGCCGGGGCGAGGATCAGCGACACACAATCGCCAACCCCACCGGTGGAATGCTTGTCCAGCACCGGCCCGTCCACGTCCCATTTCAACACCCGCCCGCTGTCCCGCATGGCGAGGGTCAAAGCCACCCGCGCCTCTTCGCTCAGGCCGCGCACGCAGATGCCCATGGCAAAGGCACCGGCCTGGGCATCGCTGATTGTGCCATCGCTGAGTGCCTGCGCCAGCCACGCCAGGTTCGACCCCTGCAGCGGAATGCCATGGCGCAGTTGCGCTAACAGCTTGCGGGCGGTCGGCGCACTCATGAGTTCATATGCGCCACGTTGAACACGCCCGGCAGCAATTCACCCACGGTGATGGCCTGTTCCACGCCGCCCGTGGTCGCCATCGTCACACGTACGCCTGCATCAGCAAATTCCGCCAGCTTTTGTCGGCACCCGCCGCAGGGTGTGACCGGCATCGGCGATCCGGCGATTACATAGGCCTCTGTCAGCCGGGTCTCGCCTGCGGCCACCATCGCGGCAATCGCACCTGCCTCGGCACAGGTGCCCTCGGGATAGGCCACGTTTTCCACATTGCACCCTACGTAGACCGTGCCCGACGCCGCGCGGATCGCGGCACCCACCTTGAAATTCGAATAGGGTGCATGGGCGTTTTCACGCACCGCTGCAGCCGCCTCTCTGAGGGACATTCCAGAACCTTTCACCTTGATCCGTCGCGCGCCAGCGTGTCGCCAGATGCGCCCCTTTGCAAGAGCCTGCACGCGATATTCGCACTTACCCCAACGTCGTTTCAAACACACCGGGCAGCGAAACTTCAAGCAGTTCGATGTCCTCCGAGGGATCGCTGTATCGCCCCCGCATGCCCGGCGGGATCACAAAAGCATCCCCTGGCTCCAACGCATGCGGCGTGCGTCCCTCGCCTTCCAGCACCATCCGGCCCGCCATCACGAAAGTGAACAGAATGTCACTTGCATGCCGGGTCCAGGTACTCTCTCCAACACCTCGCCGCACCACATGCACCCCCGCCACATTTCCGGTATGCGCCGCAATCGTGGTGTCGCGGCTTTGAAACCCCGGCACCCGGAACGGCGCCCATTCAGCGCCTTCGGCCTTGTGATGTACAAACTTCTGGCCGGAAAAATCCCGATCCGGGTTGGGCGGCCCATTGGGCAATTCCATGTCGTGGTCAATGGTCGTGACATGTTCTGCCGGCACGCCGATCTCGATCACCTCGATGTTGTCTGAGGCAAACAGCACCCGGTGGCGGATTTCCGGCGGCTGGATCACGCAATTTCCCGCATGCAGCCGGAAGGGCGCGCCCTGATCCTCATAGACCAGATCAACCCAGCCCTTGTAGCAAAAGATCAGCTGAAACCCGACCGTGTGGTAATGCACCATATCCGGCACCGGCCCGCCGTCGGGAATGCGGATGTGGCTGGCAATGATCGACCCGCCCAGACGGTCTGGGATAAGATCACGATAATGCATGCCCGCGCGCCCGATGATCCAGGGGGCCTGATCCGCCAGGCGCCGTACGACGAAACTGTGCACCGTCTCCGGCATCACCAAAGGTTCCTGCATCGCGACGATATCGATCTGCGTCCCATTTGGCGCTTGCAGGGTCGTCTTGCCGTCAGCAAATGCCATCGGATCGTCACATAGGATGCGCAACCGTCCCGCGGGCACATCCGCATGCCTGTCGATCCGTATGCGCAAACCGTGGCCAGAAAAAACCGCGACCGATGGATCATCAGCGGGATAGATCATATCCATGCGCATCCCCAAAACCTTGGTGTAAAAAGGAATATCGTCCCGCAGCTCTTGCGTCGGCAGCACGGCCTCAGCTCTGATCTCGCTCATAGGTCCTCCCAGTTCGCGCGCATCTTGCGACCTGTTCAGCGGATTGACAAGCCACCGCCCTCTTTCTCTTGGCTCAAAACATCCCGGGGAGTGTGAGGGGCAGCGCCCCTCATTGAAAAACAGGACCTTGGCCACTGCCACCACTTAGTTTAACACTAAACTATTCCCTGGGAGGAGCCTCCATTTCATGACTGATTCAAAGAACCTGCGGCAAGCGGCCCTCGACT
The DNA here is from genome assembly GCF_947499265.1 of uncultured Roseobacter sp. Lineage (GTDB taxonomy): Bacteria > Pseudomonadota > Alphaproteobacteria > Rhodobacterales > Rhodobacteraceae > Roseobacter. Next base: position 153,542 of record NZ_CANMNK010000005.1, read on the forward strand.
ATCACGAATTCCCAAAACCGGGGAAACTCGAAATCCGCGCAACAAAACCATTGGCGAACGGGCGGGACCTGGCCCGCGCCTATTCTCCCGGCGTGGCGGAGGCGTGCCTGGAGATCAAGGAGGATCCCGCAACGGCCGCCCGGTACACCGCGCGCGGCAACCTGGTGGCCGTGGTGTCCAACGGCTCGGCAGTGCTCGGGTTGGGCAACATCGGCGCATTGGCCTCCAAACCGGTGATGGAGGGCAAGGCCGTCCTCTTCAAGAAATTCGCAAGCATCGATTGCTTCGACATCGAGGTCGACGAATCCGACCCCGAAAAGCTCGCCGATATTGTCTGTGCGCTTGGACCAACCTTTGGCGCAATCAATCTCGAAGACATCAAGGCCCCTGATTGTTTTACGGTGGAACGGATTTGCCGCGAGCGCATGAACATTCCGGTGTTTCACGACGATCAGCATGGCACCGCAATTGTCGTGGGAGCAGCCGCAAAAAATGCGCTGCACGTCGCGGGCAAAAGCTTCGAAGACATCAAGATCGTCTCGACCGGCGGTGGCGCTGCTGGCATTGCCTGCCTCAACATGCTGCTCAAACTGGGCGTGAAACGGGAGAATGTCTGGCTCTGCGATATTCATGGGCTGGTCTATGAGGGCCGCGAGATTGACATGAACCCCAGCAAGTCGGAATTTGCCCAGGCGTCCGATTTACGCACACTTGATGACGTGATCCCGGGCGCCGACCTCTTTCTCGGCCTCTCCGGCCCCGGGGTTCTGCAGCCTGAAATGGTGGCGAAAATGACGGACCGTCCGATCATTTTCGCGCTTGCCAATCCAACCCCGGAAATCCTGCCCGATCTCGCCCGCGAGGTAGCCCCTGAGGCGATCATCGCAACCGGGCGCTCTGATTTTCCCAATCAGGTCAATAACGTACTGTGCTTCCCCTTCATCTTTCGGGGAGCTCTGGATGTCGGCGCCACGACCATCAATGACCAGATGGAGCTGGCCTGCATCGACGGGATAGCGGAACTGGCACGGGCCACCACCTCTGCGGAGGCGGCAGCAGCCTATCAGGGCGAACATCTCACGTTCGGCGCGGAATACCTGATCCCGAAACCATTCGACCCCCGTCTGGTGAGCGTCGTGTCCTCTGCCGTCGCGCGCGCCGCGATGGAAACCGGCGTGGCCACCCGCCCGATCGAGGACCTCGACGCTTACCGTCAGAAACTCGACGGTTCGGTGTTCAAATCCGCGCTGCTGATGCGCCCGGTCTTCCAGTCCGCACGGCTGGCGCCACGCCGGATCGTCTTCGCGGAAGGCGAGGACGAGAGGGTGCTGCGCTGTGCCCAGGCCGTGCTGGAAGAAACCATCGAAAAACCGATCCTGATCGGTCGTCCTGACGTGATCGAAACACGGATCGACCGCGCGGGTCTGACCATCCGGCTTGGCAAGGATGTTGATCTGGTGAACCCGGAAAATGATCCGCGCTACCGCGATTATTGGGAGACATATCACGATCTGATGGCCCGGCGCGGGGCGACCCCGGATATTGCGCGCGCTGTCATGCGGACCAATACCACCGCCATCGGCGCAGTCATGGTGCATCGCGGTGAAGCTGACAGTCTGATCTGTGGCACCTTTGGCGAATTTCGTTGGCATCTCAATTACATACAACAAATCCTCGGGCGGGACGGGCTGAAGCCCGATGGCGCGCTTTCGATGATGATCCTCGAAGATGGCCCCCTGTTCATCGCTGACACACAGGTGCACCTGCACCCCAATCCCGAACAAATCGCCAACATTGCGATAGGGGCCGCGCGTCATGTGCGGCGCTTCGGGATCGAACCTAAAGTCGCCTTCTGTTCACAATCACAATTTGGCAATCAGGGGGAGGGCACCGGCGGGCGCCTGCGGGCGGCCATTCAGCTGCTGGACAGTCAGGGACATGATTTCTGCTACGAAGGCGAGATGAACATCGATACCGCGCTTGATCCGGAATTGCGGGCCCGCGTCATGCCATCGAACCGGATGGAGGGTGCCGCGAATGTGCTGGTCTTTGCCCATGCGGATGCGGCCTCGGGTGTGCGTAATATTCTGAAGATGAAAGGCGGCGGGCTTGAGGTTGGTCCCATCCTGATGGGCATGGGCAACCGGGCGCATATCGTATCGCCCTCAATCACGGCGCGCGGTCTGCTCAATATGTCTGCCGTCTCGGGCACACCGGTCGATCACTACGGCTGATCGCGGCCCCGCGACGGGTTTTCACCCGCAGATGGGAACCACCGGCCCCACCCTCTGTGTGTGATGCGGGGCGATGAGTTGCGCCTGAAACAAACCGCGCGAGAGGATCACGACGCTACACAAACCCGTTGCGGTTCATCATTGTGGTTGATTTTGTCCCCGCGCGCCCGAAATTATAAGAGGCAACTCAAAACCCACGTCCCAATTTTCAGGCAGTAATCGGAGTTTATCATGACCGCAAAACTGGTATTTTTTTCGGCAGCCACCGCGCTTGTGCTGAGCGCATGTGGCACCGTGGCCAATCAAACCGTGGGTACAATCAACGTGGATGGCGATGACTATGAGTTGCGCACCCGGACCATTGAACGCGCGAACGGTTCTTTTGACATCACCAGCGTGCGGGTGAACGGGTATTACATCACCTGCTTGCCCGACAGTCCAAATGACTGCGAATCCAAGGTCCGCAACGGCCTGAGTGCCCGCATCGACCGGAGCTAGGGCCTTCCGCGTGATCCCGGCGTCGCGGCGGATAAAACTAATGCGCCAGACGCGTATTTTACCCGGCAGCGTGCCCTGCGACGCAGACGTTAACGCCAACATTCACATCATACCCCGCGAGCGGCGGGTCTGACCACTTGCGGTCCTGCCCGTGCCACGGCTACACCAAGGCACGTTGCAAGGCCGGGAGGGACAGATGGGCTACAAAGAGACATATGCTGCCAGCATGGCGGATCCTGAAACATTCTGGATGGGTGCCGCCGAGAAGATTGACTGGAGCACCCCCCCTTCCAAAGCATTGTTCGACCGCGGTGATGATCTCTATGAATGGTTTGCCGATGGCATGACCAACGGCTGTTACAACGCCGTTGACCGGCACGTCGAAAACGGCCGTGGCGATCAGCTTGCCATCATCCACGACAGCCCGATCACCGGCTCAAAATCATCCCTGACCTATGCGGAGTTGCAAACCCGCGTCGCCGCGCTTGCGGGTGCTTTGGTGGCGCAGGGCGTGACAAAGGGCGACCGGGTCATCATCTACATGCCGATGGTGCCCGAAGCTTTGGAGGCCATGCTTGCCTGTGCCCGCATCGGTGCCGTTCATTCGGTCGTCTTCGGCGGGTTTGCGGCCAACGAGCTGGCCGTGCGCATTGACGATTGCCAGCCCAAGGCGATCCTTGCTGCCTCTTGCGGGTTGGAGCCGGGCCGCGTGATCCACTACAAACCGCTGCTGGACGGCGCCATCGATCTGGCGGATCACAAACCAGACGTCTGCCTCATTCTGCAACGGGATCAGGAGCGCGCCGAATTGATCCCCGGGCGCGACCTCGATTGGCATGCTGCCCAAGAGGGTGTGACGCCTGCCGAGTGCGTGCCCGTAGAAGGCAACCACCCGGCCTATATCCTCTATACCTCTGGCACCACCGGCGCCCCGAAAGGCGTGGTGCGGCACACCGGCGGTCACCTCGTCGCGCTGAACTGGACGATGAAAAACATCTACCAATGCGATCCCGGCGATGTGTTCTGGGCAGCCTCTGATGTGGGCTGGGTCGTTGGCCATAGCTACATCTGCTACGGACCGCTCATTCACGGCAACACCACCATCGTTTTTGAAGGCAAGCCGGTGGGCACGCCGGATGCGGGCACCTTCTGGCGGGTAATCTCCGAGAATAATGTGCGCAGCTTTTTCACCGCCCCCACCGCAATCCGGGCGGTCAAGCGTGAAGACCCGAAAGGGCTGGAGCGGCAAAAATATGACCTCAGCGGGTTGCGCGCGCTTTATCTGGCGGGAGAACGCGCCGACCCGGATACGATAGAATGGGCCGGTGAAATTCTCGCCGTACCGGTCTACGATCACTGGTGGCAGACCGAGACGGGGTACACCATCGCGGGCAACCCTGCGGGCCTTGAAGCTTTGCCGGTCAAAATCGGCTCTCCAACAGTGGCGATGCCCGGCTATGACGTGCAGATCCTCGACGAAGCAGGCCATCCGCAAAAGCCCGGTGAGTTGGGCGCGATTGCGATCAAACTGCCCCTGCCGCCCGGCACGCTACCAACGCTCTGGAATGCCGAAGACAGGTTCCGCAAAAGCTATCTGCACGCCTTCCCGGGATATTATGAAACCGGCGACGCGGGCATGATCGATGAAGACGGATACCTCTACATCATGGCGCGCACGGATGACGTGATCAACGTGGCGGGGCACCGTCTGAGCACGGGTGCCATGGAGGAAGTACTCGCCGGGCATCCGGATGTCGCCGAATGCGCAGTGGTTGGCGTGTCGGACGCGCTCAAGGGGCAATCGCCGCTTGGCCTGGTCTGCCTGACCAATGGCGTGAACCGTCCGCACGACGAAATCTCCACCGAATGTGTGAAGCTGGTACGTGAAAAAATCGGGCCCGTTGCCGCCTTCAAAAATGCGCTGGTGGTCGACCGGTTGCCGAAAACCCGCTCGGGCAAAATCCTGCGGGCGACGGTGGTGAAGATCGCGGACAACGAAGCGTTCAAAATGCCGGCCACCATCGATGATCCGGTGATCCTGGATGAAATCCGCGCCGCCCTGCAGACCATCGGCTACGCCAAAGGCTGAGCCCGAAAGCCCGTCATGATCGGTCATCTCATCAGCCTCAGACAGCTCGAAGCGCTGATCTGGGTGGCCGATCTGGGCAGCTTTCGCAAAGCAGCACAGCAGTTGAACACGACACAGCCGAACATCTCGGCCCGCATCGCCGGGCTGGAGGAGACCCTGGGGCTTGTGCTGATGCACCGCGATGCAGGCTCTGTGCGGATGACGGACAAGGGGTCCGAGATCCTGGCGGTGGCACGCCGCATCGTGGGCGAGGCTGAAACCCTGACCGAAATCGCCGGGCGTGCCGATCTGTCCGAGGGGCGCTTGCGGCTGGGGGTCACGGAACTGGTTGCCGCAACGTGGTTGCATCAATACCTGCGCGACCTCAAGGCGACCTACCCGGCCATTTCGGTCGAGCTGACCGTGGATATGTCACGTCAGTTGGACGCAGCTCTTGGAAACCACAGCATCGATCTGGCCATCCAGAACAGCCCATTTGTCACAGCTGCCTCCGGCGTGATCGAGATTGGCCAATACCCCTACGTCTGGGCGGCAGAAAAATCCCTGGCCCATGCGCTTTCCTCTGCAAAGACGCTCAAGGGTCTGATGCCGCACACCCTGTTGACCCACGCGCGTCACACACAATCCTACATCGAACTCAGCGACCATGCGCAAGCGCTAGGGGTGCCGACAACCAGCTTTGCACCCTCCAGCTCTCTCACCTCCTGCATGCAAATGGCAGCTGATGGTTTGGGCGTGGCGCTGCTGCCGCGCATTATGGCGGAACGGGGCGCCGGTGCAGATAGGCTCACACTCCTCGACGGCCTCTGGCTCCCATCTCCGTTGAGGTTTTCGGCGCGCTATAATCGCGACACAGCACCGCGTTATGTCGCGCAAGCCGCCGCAATCGCCGCCGCCACTGCGCTGGCCTTCGATCATGCTCCAGCACCCGAATGATAGATTTTTTCAATCCATATGATCGAAACAAATAATTGGATTGTATCGCACGATCGTGCCTAATCTGCCACTGGACCAGGAACAGGCAGTATATGAAATCTTCTTCGATCAGGCTGGGCGTAGACATTGGCGGCACTTTCACCGACGTGGTGCTGGAAAAGGACAGTGCGTCCTTTTCAACCAAGGTACTGACCACCTATGCCGCGCCCGAAAACGCCATCATTGATGGGATGCATCAGGTCTGCGTCAAGGCCAGCATCACGCCTGACCAGATCGACCAGATCATTCATGGCACGACCCTGGCCACCAACGCGCTGATCGAGCGGCGGGGCGCCAAAACCGCGTTGATTACCACGCAGGGTTTCCGCGATGTCATTGAAATGCGGACCGAATCCCGGTTCGAGCAATATGATCTGAACTTGACTCTGCCTGAACCGTTGCTGCCCCGCCAAAGACGCTACACCCTGACCGAACGGGTCGACGCGCGGGGCGATGTGCTGATCCCGCTGGACCGGGCAGAGGTGGAACGGCTTGCAGAAAGCATAGCAGATGCAGGGTATCAAAGCGTCGCGGTCGGGCTGATCCATTCCTATCTCAATGACAGCCACGAACGGATGGTGCGCGAGGTTTTGGCAGAGAAACTTCCCGGGGTGATGATCTCGCTCTCGTCAGAAGTCAGCCCGCAAATGCGCGAGTATGAGCGTTTCAACACCGTGGTGGCCAACGCCTACATCAAACCCTTGATGAAATCCTATCTTGGGCGGCTCAAAGGGCGCTTGCGCGACGAAGGCACCCGCTGCAACATCTTTCTGATGCACTCGGGCGGCGGGATCATTTCGCTGGAAAGTGCCGCGGAGTTTCCGGTGCGTCTGGTGGAATCCGGCCCCGCGGGCGGTGCCGTTTTTGCCGCACATATCGCGGCGCGCTACGGGCTGAACAAGGTGCTCAGCTTCGACATGGGCGGCACCACGGCCAAGATTTGCTTGATCAAGAACCAGACGCCCAAAACCTCGCGCGTCTTCGAAGTGGCGCGCACTTATCGCTTCAAGAAGGGGTCCGGCATGCCGATCTCGATCCCGGTGATCGATATGGTTGAAATCGGTGCGGGTGGCGGGTCGCTGGCGCATGTGGATGCCATGCGGCAAATCCGCGTCGGGCCAGAAAGCGCAGGCTCCGAGCCGGGGCCTGCCTGCTACGGTCGCGGGGGTGAAAAACCTGCCGTGACGGATGCGGATCTGGTGCTGGGTAAACTTGACCCGGATAACTTTGCTGGCGGTTCCATCAAATTGGACGCCCAAAGCTCCGCCACTGCGCTCGAAACCCACCTGGGCGACACGCTGGAAATGGATGCAACAACTGCCGCCTTTGGCCTGGCCGAAGTGGTAGATGAAAACATGGCGAACGCGGCGCGGGTCCACGCGGTTGAAAACGGTGAGGATCTGAGCGACTACACCATGATCGCCTTTGGCGGTGCCGCCCCGCTGCACGCCGGGCGCTTGTGCGAAAAACTGGGCGTTGATCGGTTGCTGGTGCCGCCGGGGGCCGGGGTCGGCTCTGCCATCGGTTTTCTGCGCGCGCCCTTCAGTTTCGAGGCCAACCGCTCCTTCTACATGAAACTGTCGGATTTCGACGCGCCGAAAATCCGCTCCCTTCTCTCTGATCTCGAAACGGAAGCCACTGCCTTTGTCCGCACCTGCGACGCAGAAAGCGACATCCTGCCCGAATTCAAGGTTTACATGCGCTACACCGGCCAAGGCTGGGAAATTCCGATTGTACTGAGTGCAGAACAGGCCCAGAACCCCGATGCGGCGCGTTTTCAGGCCCTTTTCGAGGCCGACTATGCCAAGCTCTTTGGTCGCACGGTGGCAGGTCTCGACATCGAAATCACCGTCTGGTCGGTGAACGCAACCACACCCCCCGAGACGGTAGCGCCCGTGCCCACCCGGACGGGCGCCCGCGCCGCGCCTGCCCAAGGCATGCGGCGGATGTTCGACCCTGTGCAGGCCGACTATCTCGACACATCAATCATCTTGCGCAAGGCCATGGCGGAAGGCAGCGAGGCGCAAGGTCCGGCGGCGATCACCGAGGATGAGACCACCATCATCGTGCCCCCCAATCGCCGCGCTGTGTGCCAGCCTGACGGCTGCATTGACATCACCGTGAAAGGGTAAGGCCATGGCCAAGACACATACCACCGTCGCCTATCAGGTCATGTGGAACCGCCTGATTTCGGTTGTCGAGGAACAGGCGCAGGCGCTTGTCCGCACCGCATTTTCGACCTCGGTGCGCGAGGCCGGGGACCTCTCTGCAGGGGTCTATGACACCCACGGGCAAATGCTGGCGCAGGCGGTGACCGGCACACCGGGTCACGTCAACGCGATGGCCGATGCGGTGGCGCATTTCATCCGGCGCATTGGCCGGCAGAACATCTTTGAGGGTGACGTCTACATCACCAATGATCCCTGGGAGGGCACGGGCCACCTGCATGACATCACGATGGTCACGCCCTCTTTTCACAACGGATTGCTGGTCGGCTTTTTCGCCTGCACGGCGCATATCGTCGACATTGGCGGGCGGGGGTTTGGCGCGGATGCGGCCAGTGTCTATGAGGAAGGCCTTTACATCCCGATCATGAAGTTCGCCGCCGGTGGCGAGGTGGACAAAACGCTGGTGCAGATCATTCGCGGCAATGTGCGCGAGCCCGATCAACTCATCGGTGACGTCTATGCGCTGGCCACCTGCAACGAGATCGGTCACCGCCGTCTGATCGACATGATGCAGGAATTCGCGCTCGACGATCTGGACGGGATTGCGGAATTCATTCTGGAAAACTCCCGCCGCGCCACGCTGGAGCGCATTGCTGCACTGCCCCGTGGGCAGGCCAGCGGCGAAATGACCGTGGACGGCTTTGACACGCCCATCATGCTCAAGGTCCAGCTGACCATCGAAGCAGACCGCATTCTGTCTGACTTCGCGGGCACGTCGGGCCTCGACAAGAAGGGGATCAACTGCCCGCTGGTCTATACCAAGGCCTACGCGTGCTACGCGCTGAAATGCGCCATCGCGCCGGAAATTCCCAACAATGCGGCCTCTCTCGCGCCCTTTGAAATCGCGGCACCTGAAAACTCGATTGTACATGCGCTGCATCCCGCGCCGGTTGCCTTGCGGCATATCGTGGGTCATTTCGTGCCCGACACGGTCTATGCCGCCCTCGACAAGATCCTGCCCAACGTGGTGCCCGCCGAAGGGGCGGGTTGCCTGTGCAACTTTCAGGTCTCGCTGCGCCCCCGCACAGACGCGCCTGCCCCCGCAGATGCGGTACGCTCCGAAGTGTTGACCTTCAATTCCGGTGGCTCCGGCGCCCGACCGCAACACGATGGGCTGAATGCGACGGCCTTCCCCTCCGGCGTGATGACCATGCCGATTGAGGCCACGGAACATGCCGGTCCCGTGATCATCTGGCGCAAGGAATTGCGCCCCGATTCAGGAGGCGCCGGGCAACAGCGCGGCGGTCTGGGCCAGTACATGGAAGTGGGCGCCCGCGCAGGCCATGAGTTTGATTTCTCCGCCATGTTCGACCGGGTCGATCACCCTGCCCGCGGACGTCGCGGCGGCGCTCCGGGGGCATCCACGACGATTGCGCAAGACGATGGCAAACCCATGCGCGGCAAAGGCAAACAATTCGTCGCACATGGTCGCAAGGTTGTTTTGGCCTTCCCCGGCGGCGCGGGCTACGGCGCGGCGAAAGACCGGGACATAGCGCTGGTCAAGCGCGATCTTGCGCGCGGCTACATCTCGGCGGAGGTGGCTGCTCGGGACTACGGGTTGAGCGCGGAGGACATCGCGACCGTGCAGCAGGCCGTTCTTCGCGGCGAAGAAATCTAAAACCTCACCGCTTTGGCGGTTTTCAAAAAGGACGTGACAATGGCAGATATCAAAGTAGCGCTGGTCACAGCGGGCGGCAGCGGCATGGGCGCAGACAGCGCGCGGGCGCTGGCGGCAGATGGGTTCAAACTCGGCATCCTGTCCTCCTCGGGCAAGGGCGAGGCTCTGGCCAAGGAGTTGGGCGGCGTGGGCATCACCGGCACCAACCAATCCGAAGCGGACCTGCAAAAACTCGTCGATGCCGCGATGAACCACTGGGGCCGCATCGATGTTCTGGTGAATTCCGCGGGGCACGGCCCCCGTGCACCGGTTCTGGATCTGACGGACGAAGATTGGCACGCGGGCATGGACGTCTATTTTCTGAATGCGGTGCGCCCCACGCGACTGGTCACTCCGATCATGCAGGCGCAGGGCGGCGGCGCGATCATCAACATCTCAACCTTCGCCGCCTTTGAACCCAACCCGGTGTTTCCGACCTCCGGCGTGATGCGCGCCGGTCTGGCCGCTTTCAGCAAGCTTTTCGCCGACAAATACGCAGCCGAGAATATCCGCATGAACAATGTGCTGCCGGGGTTCATCGACAGCCTGCCGGAGAAAGAAGAGTTCCGCTCGATGATCCCGATGGGACGCTACGGAAATTCGCTGAATGAGATTGCGTCGGTTGTGGCTTTCCTCGCCTCCGAGGGTGGAGCCTATATCACCGGGCAGAATATTCGCGTGGACGGCGGCATCACCCGGTCCGTGTAAGTGCAAACGAAAAAGGCGACCCCCAAAACCGGGGGCCGCCCTTTAAAAAATCAGTCACGACGAGGTAATTACGCGGCTGATTTATGCTCTGCGATGAAGGCGTCGATCTGGCGCTCGGCTTCATCCTTGGCCACGCCATAGCGCTCCTGAATGAGCCCGGCAAGGCGCTCGCGATCACCCTCCAGCTGATCGATTTCATCGTTTGTCAGTTCGCCCCATTTCGATTGAATGGTGCCGGTCATCTGTTTCCAGTTGCCCTTGATAATATCCCAGTTCATTGGTCTCTCCTTTTTCAGTTGATCTCGTTGAACCAAGCACATGTGCATCACATGCTCTTGGCACCAGAACGTCGCCGCTGCACGAAAGGTTCCTGAAAAAGTGATCGGCGCGCGAATAATCGCGCATTGATCGAAAGCAGCACCCCGCTTAGGCTTTTTTCACCGTTATGGAGAACTGCCGATATGAGAAAGATTTTACCCCTGCTGCTATCCTGCCTTGCGGTGCCCGGATGGGCGGCCAGCGAAGGCACCCGCATTCAGGTCACCGGAGAGATCATCGACACGTGGTGCTATTACTCCGGCGTCATGGGGGGACCGGATGCTGTTGTCGGATCTGCGCATCATACCTGTGCGCTCTGGTGTTCGGCGGGCGGTATCCCCGTGGGTCTGCTGGCCGAAGATGGCACTGTCTATACCGTGCTCAAGATCGCGCAGGATGCGAATTCAGCCGGTGGCGACACACAGCTCAGCCTCGCGGCCCATACAGTCACTGCGGACGGGATGCTCTATGAGCGCGACGGTCTGAAGTATCTCGTGGTCAACGAGGTGGTCAGCGACATGGATATCGTGAACCAGACCCATGAAGATTATGGCACCGTGCCGCCCTTCTCATTCCCGGAGCCGAAATGATGCACAGATTTGCTTTTGTACTGGCGCTGATCGCCAGCCCGCTGGCGGCGCAGGATTTTTCTGCAGGTTCCGAGGCGAAAAGCTGGAACCTCTACGCCGAAGTTCCCGCACGGTTTGAGGCCAAGGTTGTCGATGTGCTGTGTGAGTTGACCGGCGATTGCCCGGCAGAATGCGGTGCAGGCACCCGGCAGCTCGGGCTGATCCGCAGTGCGGATGACGTCATGGTGCTGCCGATGAAGAACAGCCAGCCCGCCTTTACCGGTGCTGCGGAAGAGCTGGTGCCCTTCTGCAATCAAGTGATCGAAGTCGATGGGCTGATGATCGAGGACGAAGAGATCGGCGCCAGCAATATCTATCTGGTGCAACGCATCAAAGCGGAGGATGCCGATTGGATCAAGGCGAACACCTGGACCAAGAAATGGGCGCAGAAATATCCCGAAGCGAAGGGCAAAGGCCCCTGGTTCCGCCGGGATCCGCGCGTCAAGGATGTCATTGCGTCAGAAGGCTACTTGGGTCTGGGGCTTGAGGCAGATGTCACCTATGCCGAAGAGAACTTCTGATGTGGCGTGCTGCCGCTCTGGTCTTGTTGGCCAGTACCGCTCAGGCGGAAGCGCCGCTGCCTTTTGATATCGGTGGGCCCTATACGCTGGTGGATCAGCATGGTCAGGTACGCACGCAGGCCGACCCCGAGGGTCATGCGCAGCTCTTGTTCTTTGGCTATGCCAATTGCCTGAACATCTGCTCTGCCGCCTTGCCGCTGATGGCGGAGGTGGTAGATGCGCTGTCCGAGGACGGCATCACGGTGACCCCGGTGATGATCACCGTCGCGCCGGATCAGGACCGGGTGGAGACAATGGGCGCGCCGCTGTCGGAGATCCATCCGGATTTCGTCGGGCTGACCGGTGATGAGGCAGCCCTGCAAGCCGCCTATGATGCCTTTTCGGTTGAGGTGGAGCCGCTGTTTCAAGATCCAGAATACGGCTGGATCTATGCGCATGGCAGCTTTGTGCATCTGCTGGATGGCTCTGGAGAAACCTTGACCTTGTTGCCCCCCATTCTTGACGGGGATCGCACAGCTGAGATTGTCCGTGGTTACCTGGCACCTCGCGGCTAGTTTTGAACGGGTGCCGCAGCAGGGGGCCAGCCCCCGCCTGAGCCTGTGGCTCAGTCTCCCCCGGGATATTTTTCGCCAGAAGAAGCATGGGTTTCGTTTTCTTCAGGCGTCAGATCGTAGGGTGCGGCGATTTTCCAGACATGGTCCGGGATCATGTTTTTCATCTTGGCCGGGGCTTCACGACGCAGGTGTAACACGGTCTCGGCGGCTTTCATCTCGACCCGGGCACGGGCGAATTCCAGGCCCCTTGGTCCAATGCGTGGCTGCAGCCAGCTGACCAGCGGGCGCAGCCAATCCGGCATGCGCCGCAATGGCAGGCCACCAGCAGCACGTTTGGTATTTGCCACAAAGCCCTTTACCGCGCTGGTGCGTTTTCCTGCGGTGCCCGGCGTGGACAGGCTGATCTCCTGCGACAGGGTTTCCAGCATTTCGGCACCCCGCGCGTTGCGCACCAGCAACCATTGCTCCCCCTGCCCGCCCATGTAGCCGACAGTGATGTCCGCAAGCGCGTTCGTGTAGTCCACGCAGGTGCGACAGGTCAGCGGGAAAAAGTCGGACGGCAGGTCGGAAATCGGCAGCGACAAAAACGGGATCAGACGCTGGCTGCCATCGGCAAATCGCAACTCGACTTTGTAATCCGCGCGGAACTCAAGGTAGGTGATGGTGTCTGGGTCTTCATCCAGCAGGCTGAGGAAATGGTGGAAGTTTTCCGTTGTCGTATTGTCCGAACACGGCGTGCCGATCACATAGAGCCGGTCCAGCCCCAGGTCCTTTTCCAGGACCCGCAGGGCGTAAATCTGGCAGGGGATGCCGATCACCGCAAGCCGGGTGAAGCCCTGGTCCTGCGCGTTTTCCAAGAGGGCCAGCAGTGGTGCGTAGCCCATGCGCATGCCGCGTGCCTTTGCCATATCTTCCGCGTTGGTGATCAGCGCAGGCCTGGGGCACCACCTGTCCCTTTCGTCCGGTACCATGGTCAGAACCGCCTGCACCTGACCCTTTTCCAGCAGCTTTGCCCCCAACGACGTGGTGATACCCGTCCATTGCGCGCCCGATTTGGGTGTCTTCATCCGCGCGCGGTACATCGCCTGAAACGGGCCAAAGAATTGCTCGTCGCCGTCTTGCCGGACGCGCCCATGCACCTTTGCTTCCAATCCCGGGTAGTCGGGCGCGATAAACTGGCAGGCCTGCCCGCAGGCCTTGTCATTTTTCATGCGGGAAACGCCGCAATCCGTGCAGAGCCCGCGCGGCGCTGCCGGACCGATATCGGGCGTTTGGATCACGTGAATTGCTCGTTGATCAAACGTTCCTCCAACCCATGACCGGGATCGAACAGGATGCGGTGCACCACACTGGGGTCTGATCTGATTTCAACACTGGTAACGCCCATGACTGAATTCGCATCGGCTTCGGCCATCACAGGGCGCTTTTCGGGCTCCAATACGTCAAAGCGCACCACGGCCTTTTTGGGCAGGAGCGCGCCGCGCCAACGCCGCGGGCGAAAGGCGCTCATCGCCGTCAACGCCAGTACTTCGGAGCCAATGGGAATGATCGGCCCGTGTGCGGAGTAATTATAGGCAGTGGAGCCTGCCGGGGTGCTGACCAACGCGCCGTCGCAGACCAACTCTGCCATGCGCAGACGCCCGTCCACCGTGATCTTGAGTTTGGCGGCCTGCGGTCCGGAGCGCAGCAGGGACACCTCGTTGATGGCCAATGCCTCGGTCATCGCACCATCCGCACATATCGCCGTCATGCTCAGCGGGTTCAGTTCCGCCTCTTCTGCGGCTTGCAACCGCGCGGGCAGATCGGTTTCCGAATAGGTGTTCATCAAAAACCCGATGGTGCCGCGGTTCATGCCGTAGACCGGCGTATCGAGGCGCTGCACATCGTGGAGAGTTTGCAGCATGAAGCCGTCCCCCCCGAGGGCGACAATCACATCCGCTTCTTCGGGCGCCACATTGCCATAGCGCGTGATCAGAGCTGCCCGCGCGGTTTGTGCAACCTCGGCACGACTGGCGGTAAAAGCGATCTTAGGGGCCATGCATGTTTCCGATCCGGGACTTTGTGATCCGAAACAAGCATATATCGGCTGCCATGGCCAGCATGCCCCTCAATACCACCTTTAGGCTGGATTGCGCCGGGGCATCCAGCATTCTATGAACGCCGCACAGGATCATCCATTGGTCGCTTTACACTCTTTCCGAGCGGCTTAGTTTCCGATAGGAAACAACATCTTTACTCTTTTGACAGGGAGACTGCCCATGAACGCGCCACACCGTGCCCCCGGCTTTTTCACCAAATCGCTGGCTGACAGTGATCCGGAAATCTTTGCCTCGATCACCGATGAGCTCGGCCGTCAGCGCGATGAGATCGAATTGATCGCATCCGAAAACATCGTATCCGCTGCCGTGCTTGAGGCGCAGGGGTCGATCATGACGAACAAATACGCGGAAGGCTATCCCGGGCGCCGCTACTACGGCGGCTGCCAATACGTCGACGTGGCCGAAGAGCTGGCGATTGAACGGGCGTGCAAGCTTTTCGAGTGTGGTTTTGCCAATGTGCAGCCGAACTCAGGCTCTCAGGCGAACCAAGGCGTTTTCCAGGCCCTGTTGCAGCCAGGCGATACGATCCTCGGCATGTCGCTGGACGCAGGCGGTCACCTGACCCACGGCGCCAAACCCAACCAGTCCGGCAAGTGGTTCAACGCGGTGCAATACGGCGTGCACAAGGAAGACAATCTGCTGGACTATGATCAGGTTGAGGCGCTGGCCAAGGAGCATCAGCCCAAGATGATCATCGCCGGTGGCTCGGCCATTCCCCGCCAGATCGATTTTGCCCGCATGCGCGAGATCGCCGATAGGGTGGGGGCCTATTTGCATGTGGACATGGCGCATTTCGCCGGTCTGGTGGCGGCGGGAGAACACCCCTCGCCGTTCCCGCATGCGCATGTGGCCACAACCACCACGCATAAGACCCTGCGCGGGCCACGGGGCGGCATGATCCTGACCAATGACGAAGCGCTGGCCAAGAAGTTCAACTCGGCGATCTTCCCCGGCATTCAGGGTGGGCCGCTGATGCATGTCATTGCAGGCAAAGCCGTCGCATTTGGCGAGGCGCTGCGCCCGGAGTTCAAGGACTACATCAAGCAGGTGATCGTCAATGCACAGGCGCTTTCGGATCAATTGATCAAAGGCGGGCTCGATACCGTGACCCACGGCACTGACACCCATGTGCTGCTGGTGGACCTGCGCCCCAAAGGCGTGAAGGGCAACGCCACCGAAAAGGCCCTGGGCCGCGCGCATATCACCTGTAACAAGAATGGTGTGCCATTTGATCCGGAGAAACCCATGGTCACCTCTGGCATCCGTTTGGGCTCCCCCGCCGGGACGACACGCGGATTTGGCGAACCGGAATTCCGCCAGATTGCCGATTGGATCATCGAAGTTGTCGATGGATTGGCGGCGAATGGCGAAGACGGCAATGCCGCGGTTGAGGCCAAGGTCAAAGCGGAAGTTGCGGCGCTTTGCGCCCGTTTTCCGATGTATCCAAACCTCTGAGGGAACCGGCATTGGCAGCCGCAAGCTGCCCGACTATCAAAACGGCTCCAGTTCGCAGAACGGGGCCGTTTATGCTTGCTTGAGGGCCGCGCTTCGGGTCACATTTGACGTGTAATGCTTCCGACAAAATGGGTGGTTCGATGGACGTCACACGTGCAGGCTCAAAACCGTCAGAAACAGGTCCCGCGGACTATTTTACCGGGGCCGTGCGGATGGACCCGGTGATCAGCGCCCCGGAGCCCGCACGCCTGCGTGCCGTGATGGTCACATTTGAGCCCGGTGCGCGCACGGCGTGGCACACGCATCCCTTGGGTCAGACCCTGATCGTCACCACCGGCGTCGGGCGCGCTCAAACCGAAGGCCAGCCGGTGCAGACATTGCGCCCGGGCGACGTCGTCTGGATCCCGCCTGGTGAAAAACATTGGCACGGTGCAGCACCGGATACCGGCATGAGCCATCTCGCCATGCAAGAAGCCCAGAATGGTGTTGCGGCGGTCTGGATGGAGCAGGTCAGCGAGGCAGATTACACGCAGGCAGCTGAAGACGGCTGAGAATTTCTTGCGTTTCCGCGACGGAAATCAGCCACCGCCGCGTATCACTCCTGTCCAACAGATAGGAGGTCCCCTTATGCGCTCCCCATGGCCTGCCCCGCTGCTGCTGACAGCTGTCGTCGTGCTGCTGGGTGTGATTGCAACAAGCGGCTTTGCCCGGATTGAAAGCCAGATAAATGGCTCGGAACGGTGCATCCAATCAGATGGCTTGCCCGATCACGCGACCGGACAATTCCCCAATTCAGGCAACCGCAACAGCATCAAACCGCAAAGCATTACCGTTTGCATCACCACAACCCCTGAACGCGGTACGCGCGCGCACCCTGTGCCTGTCACTGGCATTGCAGAGAATGGTGTGTTGATACGGCCCGGCACCGCAGATTACTATGACGCCAGCAGCCCTCGGGGCCATTCGCGTGATCGCAGTTCCGGATGGAACCTTGACGGCATGGGCGCGCGCGATCTTTTGGGGTTGGACGATCAGAATGCCCACGTCGGGCCAGATGGTCTGTATCACTACCACGGCGTGGCCCCGGCCCTTGCAGGCGCCAGCGACGATACGCTGATTGGCTGGGCTGCGGATGGGTTTGAAATTCACTACCTCGGCGATGCGGGCCGCTCCAGCTACATGCTGCTGCCTGGCGCCCGCGAAACCGCGCCCGGCGGCGCGCATGATGGGACGTATAACGAAGACTGGACCTATGTCCCGGGCGCGGGGAACCTGGATGACTGCAACGGAGGCATGATCGACGGGCAGTACGTCTATGTCGCGACGGATACCTATCCGTTCTTTCCGCGCTGCCTTTACGGCACGGACATCACACGCATCAGATGATCCGCTCAGACAATACCGCGCATGCGCAGAAAGACCACGAAGGCCACAAAGAGCAGGATAAAGTTGAAGGCGAGCACCGCCAGGATCGACAAGATGCGTCCGCGGCGGGCGTCCGCGCGGTCAATCGTTGCCAGATAGTCGGATACATGCTCGTAGGCGCGGGCGATTTGCGCCGCATCATACTGGCGGGATATCTTGATGTTGTCGCGCACGGCGTCGGCCTCGGCCAGCAGATGCGCGTGTTCGCGAATGCGACGCGGCAACCGCCGCCCGGCACGTCGCACACGGTGGGCAAGCGAACGTCCCTTCACGCCGAGGTGCTTTTCCAATGCCGCGCTCAGGTTCTGCGCCCTGGCCTCGATATCTAACGGATCCTGCATCGCGGCACCCTAATCACCCGCGCGCAAAAGGTGCAATAGCGCTGGCACCAACGCCGCAAATCCGCTAGCCCTTGCGCATGCTCGCCTATTCAGAATTCGGCGCCCAGGATGTGCCCACCGTCCTGATCGTTCACGGCCTTTATGGGTCAGGACGCAATTGGGGGGTCATCGCCAAACGTCTGTCAGATGTGGCGCACGTGGTAACGGTGGACCAGCGCAACCATGGTCAAAGCCCCTGGACCGACACCCATACCTACGCCGACATGGCCGGTGATCTGGCAGAATTGATCGAGCATCTTGGTGCGCCGGTTCACGTGGTCGGTCATTCCATGGGGGGCAAGGCCTCCATGGTGCTGGCGGTGCAGAACCCGCAATTGGTGGACCGCCTGATCGTCGCCGATATTGCGCCGGTGGCCTATAGCCACAGCCAAATTCAGTTCATTACCGCCATGCGCGCCGTGGACCTTTCCGCCATCACCCGCCGCTCGGAGGCCGAAGCGCAACTGGCGGAGCAAGGGGTTGAACCCGCGCTGCAGAGTTTTTTCACGCAATCGCTTGATGTGCCCCAAAAGCGGTGGCGTCTGAACCTCGATGTGCTTGCGTCCGAAATGGACGGCATCCTGTCCTTCCCGGACCTGTCGGGCCAGTTTGACGGGTCCACCCTGTTCCTGTCGGGTGCCGCGTCTGATTACGTCCTGCCCGCCCACCGGCCGCAGATCAAATCGCTCTTTCCGCAGGCGCGTTTTGCGAAACTGCCGGATGCCGGTCACTGGCTCCATGCAGATAAACCCCGTGAATTCGAAGCCGCTTTACGCACCTTTTTGAAACTGGCCTAGCCGGAACCGAGCAGTTTCCGGATCGGGAACAATGGGCAATGCGATACCCATCTGTTGCGGTCATACACCCAATTTTCTTCATATTTTCCGGAAATTGACCATAATTCTTGCAATCAACTCCAAATGAGGCAGGGTAATCGTCACGGATTGCGACAAGCGGTCCTGTTAGGATTTTGGGGAAGATAATGCGTAACCTTTTTACCTTGGTGTTCTCAGCCGCGCTCGGCCTGACCGCAGCCGTTGGCGCGTCATCGCTCGGGTTTGGCACGTTCACGGTAGGCGACAGCGTTGCGGGCGCACAAACGGCCAGCGCGCAGTTCAAATTCAACGCTGAAAATGCGGAGTTTGGCGCAACAGGTGGCGATGTAAATGTGCAATTGGCCCCCTTCTCGGACAGCACCATTTCGTTTTTCGAAGTGAATTCCATTGGCAAACCCTTCGAATTCCAATCCATCGACATCTTTGCTGCAGACGGCATTGACGAAGACCTGAAGTTTGTCGGCTTTCTGGACGGTGCCGAGATCGTCTCGGAAGTCTTGAATTTGCTGGGTGGGCCGGTCAGCTTTGCGCCGGGCAGCTTTGCCGGCAAGCCGATTGATCAACTGCGGATCGGGTCTGTGGCGTCCTTCGGAGGCGGTTCCGGTGGCTTCGGCGGTGCTGGTGGCGGCGGCACGGGCCAGCGCGCACTTGCGCAACTTGATTTCTCTGAGGATCAGGATGGCGACGCGCCGGTAGTCCTGGACAATCTGGAACTTGCCGAACTTGCGGCGGTACCCGTGCCTGCGTCGATACTCTTGTTTGGCACGGCGCTGGCTGGTTTTGGCGTGATGCGCCGCCGCCAGAAAACCTGACACCTGCAAAAGTCGGGACTGTTTGGGCGACCTCCTGAGGGTCGCCTTTTCGTTTGTCTTGCCAATGTCGTCCAATAACGCCGCTCAAGGGCCATTCAGCCCTTGCGCACCGCCCGCTCTTGCCTATAACGCAGGACAATTTGGACGCACGGGGGTGTCCAGAACATGAGGGGCCGGACCATGCCAAAAAGAACCGATATCAAATCGATCATGATTATTGGTGCAGGTCCTATTGTCATTGGTCAGGCCTGCGAGTTCGACTATTCCGGCGCACAGGCCTGCAAGGCGCTGAAGGAGGAAGGTTACCGGGTCATCCTGGTCAACTCCAACCCCGCGACGATCATGACCGACCCCGGCCTTGCCGATGCCACCTATATTGAACCCATCACACCGGAAATGGTCGCCAAGATCATCGAGAAAGAGCGCCCCGATGCGCTGCTGCCGACCATGGGCGGGCAAACCGGGCTCAACACCTCGCTGGCGCTCGAAGAGATGGGCGTTCTGGACAAATTCAACGTCGAGATGATCGGCGCCAAGCGCGACGCCATCGAGATGGCCGAAGACCGCAAGCTTTTCCGTGAAGCGATGGACCGGCTGGGCATCGAAAACCCCAAGGCAGCGATTGTCACCGCCCCCAAGGATGCAAACGGCAAGAAAGACCTCGCTGAGGGTGTTCGGCTGGCGCTGGAGACGCTGGAAGAGGTGGGCCTGCCCGCAATCATCCGTCCCGCCTTCACCATGGGCGGCACCGGCGGCGGCGTGGCCTACAACCGCGATGACTACGAGGCGATCTGCCGCTCGGGCATGGATGCCTCCCCCGTTGGGCAGATTTTGGTCGATGAATCCCTGCTGGGCTGGAAGGAATTCGAGATGGAGGTGGTGCGCGACACCGCCGACAACGCGATCATCGTCTGCTCCATCGAAAACGTGGACCCGATGGGCGTGCATACCGGCGACAGCATCACCGTGGCCCCGGCGCTCACGCTGACCGACAAGGAATACCAGATCATGCGCAACCACTCGATCGCAGTGCTGCGCGAGATTGGGGTGGAAACGGGCGGCTCCAACGTGCAGTGGGCGGTGAACCCCGTCGATGGCCGCATGGTGGTGATCGAGATGAACCCGCGGGTGTCGCGTTCCTCCGCGCTCGCCTCCAAGGCCACGGGCTTCCCCATCGCCAAGATCGCCGCCAAGCTCGCCGTGGGGTTCACGCTGGACGAGCTCGACAATGACATCACCAAGGTCACGCCCGCCTCTTTCGAACCGACCATCGACTATGTGGTCACCAAAATCCCGAAATTCGCGTTTGAGAAATTCCCCGGCAGCACGCCTGACCTGACCACCGCGATGAAGTCGGTGGGCGAGGCCATGTCCATCGGCCGCACAATCCATGAAAGCATGCAGAAAGCGCTGGCCTCGATGGAATCCGGCCTGACCGGTTTTGATGAGATCAACATCCCCGGCGTTGGTGTTGGCCATTGGGACACAGACGGGGCCGACCGTGCCGCCATTGTCAAAGCGATCAGCCAGCAAACACCTGACCGCTTGCGCACCATCGCGCAGGCCATGCGTCATGGCATGTCCGATGAAGATATCCACGGCGTGACCATGTTTGACCCATGGTTCCTGGCCCGCATCCGCGAAATCATCGACGCCGAAGGTGAGTTGCGGAAAAGCGGCCTGCCGGTCACCGAAAAGAACCTGCGCATGCTCAAGATGCTTGGGTTCACCGACGCGCGGTTGGCCCATCTGACCGGACGGGATGAGGCGAATGTGCGCAAGGCACGCCTGAACCTCGGGGTGACCGCCGTCTTCAAGCGTATCGACACCTGCGCGGCTGAGTTCGAAGCACAGACGCCCTATATGTACTCGACCTATGAGAGCCCGGTTTTCGGCGAGGTCGAATGCGAGGCGCGCCCCTCTGCCCGAAAAAAAGTGGTCATTCTGGGCGGTGGACCCAACCGCATTGGGCAAGGGATCGAGTTTGATTACTGCTGCTGTCACGCCTGCTACGCGCTGACCGATGCGGGCTATGAGACGATCATGGTCAACTGCAACCCGGAGACGGTTTCAACCGACTATGACACCTCCGACCGGCTTTACTTCGAACCGCTGACCTTTGAACATGTGATGGAAATCCTGCGCGTGGAGCAGGACAACGGCAATTTGCACGGCGTGATCGTGCAGTTCGGCGGTCAGACCCCGCTGAAGATTGCGCAAGCCCTGCATGCCGAGGGCATCCCGATCCTCGGGACCACCCCCGATGCCATTGATCTGGCCGAAGACCGTGAGCGGTTCCAGCAGTTGGTGCAGTCCCTCGGGCTCAAGCAACCACATAACGGCATCGCGCACTCGGATGCTGAAGCACTTGAAATCGCTGCAGATATCGGCTTCCCCCTGGTGATCCGCCCTTCTTACGTGTTAGGCGGCCGCGCGATGGAAATCGTGCGCGATCAATCTTCGCTCGAACGCTATATCACCTCCGCCGTTGTCGTTTCGGGTGACAGCCCCGTGCTGCTCGACAGCTATCTCGCGGGCGCGGTGGAATTGGACGTGGACGCGCTCTGCGATGGCACAGACGTGCACGTCGCAGGCATCATGCAGCACATCGAGGAAGCCGGCGTGCACTCTGGTGACAGTGCCTGCTCGCTGCCGCCTTACTCCCTGCCACGTGACATCATCGCCGAGGTTGAAAAACAGACCCACGCGCTGGCAAAGGCGCTCAATGTCGTGGGCCTGATGAACATCCAGTTCGCGATCAAAGACGGCGAGATTTACCTCATCGAGGTCAACCCCCGGGCCTCGCGCACCGTGCCCTTCGTCGCCAAGGCAACCGACAGCGCCATCGCCTCTATCGCCGCGCGCATCATGGCCGGTGAACCCCTGAGCCATTTCCCGCAACGCGCGCCCTACGATGCCGACGCGGCCTACGACGCCACGCTGCCCCTGGGCGATCCGATGACGCTGGCCGATCCCAACATGCCGTGGTTCTCCGTGAAGGAGGCCGTGCTGCCCTTTGCCCGCTTCCCCGGCGTCGATACCCTGCTGGGTCCGGAAATGCGCTCCACCGGCGAGGTCATGGGGTGGGACCGCGACTTCCCCCGCGCCTTCTTGAAGGCGCAGATGGGGGCGGGCACGATCCTGCCGTCCAAAGGCTGCGCATTCCTGTCGATCAAGGACATGGACAAAACCGACGATATGCTGTCAGCGGCGCGCATCCTGCTCGATCAGGGTTTCACACTGGTCGCCACCCGCGGCACCGCCAAATGGCTCGCGGATCACGATCTGGCCTGTGGTGTGGTCAACAAGGTCTATGAAGGTCGCCCCGACGTGACCGACATGATGAAAGACGACGCCATCCATCTGGTCATGAACACGACAGAAGGCGCGCAAGCGGTCGAAGACAGCAAATCCATCCGGTCCATCGCGCTCTACGACAAGATCCCCTATTTTACGACCGCCGCGGGCAGCCATGCCGCCGCACTGGCGATCCGCGCGCAAGCAGATGGGGATGTCGGGGTGAAGGCGCTGCAGGGGTAAATCGAGGCCAAGGCCCGACCTGGGCCCCTATTCCACCTCGGCCCGCTGCGGACCATTTGCCTCCATCAGCCGACGCACCGCGTCAATCACCTGCGCCTGGGTGAACGGGCGTGACAGGTGTTGCCAATGCGGGAACTGAGATCGATCGCGCAGATCGAGCGTTATCACCGCGCGTTCATCCAACCACGCGAGCTCTTGCCCAGATACATCGAGGGCACCCCCGCGCGCCGCTGCGACAAACAGCAACGCAGGATCAAAATCCCCACGCGATACATCGCGGGCATCCCCAACCGTTTCGAAAATCCTGCAGACCGATCCGGCCTGCCAATAGGCGAAGGTATCCGCGATGTCCTGAGACACCAGCGGATCGCCCCCAATGATGCCAACGAAAAGTGTTTTGTCCAATGCGCAATCCCCGGTTTCCATGTGCACCATGGAACCCTTTTCGCCTTCTTGCATTAATCTATGACATAGCAAGGAGAGATTTATGACGACTGACTGCACGGCATGTCCGCTTCGCAGGCAATCATTTTTTGACGAGATGACTCAGGATGAACTCGACAAGACCAAACGCTTCAAGTCGGGTGAGCTGGCCGTCGATCCGGGCACGCCGATCTTGATGGAAGGGTCGAATGCGCCGCAGCTCTATACCGCCCTGCGCGGCATGGGTTTGCGGTACAAAACGCTGCCCGACGGGAACCGCCAGGTGGTCAATTTTATCTTTCCGGGGGATTTCATTGGCCTACAGGCCGGGATGCTGGGCGAAATGGGCCATTCTGTCGAGGCGACAACGCATATGACGCTTTGTGTCTTTGACCGAGGTGATTTTTTTGACTTCTTCCGCAGCTCAACCTCACGCGCGTTCGACATTACCTGGCTCGCCGCGACCGAAGAGCATTTTCTGGGGGAGACCCTGACCACTGTTGGCCAGCGCGACGCATTGACGTCGGTTGCATGGGCGCTTGTGCGGATGTTCCAGCGTGGCGACGCGCTTGGCATGGTGCAAAACGGCACGATGCCCTTTCCATTCAAACAACAGGATATCGCAGATGCGCTCGGGCTGTCCCTGGTACACACCAACAAAACACTCGCGCGGTTGAGAGAGCGACAGTTGGCGGTTTGGTCCGATGGCACGTTGAAAATACACGATCTGGGTGCGCTTGCAGAGGTCGCAGATCTGGAGTTGGAGGCCCTCAGAACGCGGCCTCTGATTTGACAATTTCAGCAAAACGCAGCCGTATGGGCGTGGATTATTGGCGTCTGCAGGGGCGCCATGCGATGCTCGGATCGGAATTGCAAAGGAAACCCCATGCGCTTGATCATTGCCGCCAGCCTCGTCCTTTTGAGCGCTTGTGTTCCAGTGCCTGACCCTGCGACCACGGGACTACCGCTTTTTGGCAACGGCTACCGTTTTGAAGGTGATACCTGCCGTCGCGTGGGTGAGGATGATTTCACCAATCAGTTTCTGGATGACGCCGCCGATCTTGTGGCCTGTCCGAGCGATGCGGAAAACATCGGTGTTTTTGTCACTGACACTGGCGCCCGAGAAGTCGGGCGGCGCGACGGCTATACGCTGTTCTCGGTGCCCATCCGCTAGCGGCACAGCTGCGTTGAAACACCTGCCGACGCTGCGTCACCCTGACCGGCATAACTTGACGCGCTCTTTGGTTTGCGTGCAAAACGGTCCATCCTGTTGGAGGCTCAAAGATGTATACACCCGCGATAACCGGCACCGGCGTTTTCACACCGGACAACGTGATCACCAACGCAGAACTGGTGACCGCATTCAACGCCTACGTGGACTTGTTCAATGCGGAAAACGCGGCGGAGATCACAGCAGGATCCGTGTCGGCAAAGGAGTATTCCTCAGAGGAATTCATCGTCAAAGCGTCGGGCATCAACCAACGCTATGTGATTGATAAAAAAGGCGTACTTGATCCAACCGTGATGCATCCGCTGTTGCGGCAGCGCACGGATGAGGAGCCTTCACTGATGGCGGAAATGGGTCTGGACGCCGCGCACAAAGCATTGCAGATGGCCGGTAAAACAGTACAGGACGTCGGGCTTGTTATCTGTGCCGCCTCCAATATGGAACGCGCCTACCCGGCCGTCGCAATCGAGATACAGCAACTGCTGGGTGTTGAGGGCTTTGCCTTCGATATGAATGTGGCCTGCTCGTCGGCAACCTTCGGTATTCAGGCGGCAGCGGATATGGTCAGATCCGGCAGTGTCAAAAGTGCGCTCGTAATCAACCCGGAGATTTGTTCCGCACATCTGGAATGGCGCGACCGCGATTGCCATTTCATCTTTGGTGACGTCGCAACCGCCACCCTGATCGAACGCAGCGAAGATGCGACGGGTGCATATTTTGAGATCAAGTCGACCCGCTGTGCCACCGAGTTTTCAAACAACATCCGCAACAACAACGGCTACCTGCGCCGCTCACGCCCGGATGGGATGGCAGACCGGCGGGACATGCAATTCATGCAGAACGGGCGCAAGGTCTTCAAAGAGGTCCTTCCCATGGTGTCCGATCATCTCGCAGCGCATATGCGCGACGAAGGCGTAAAAGCGGACGACCTCAAGCGCCTTTGGCTGCACCAGGCGAACAAGACAATGAACGACTTTATCGGGCGCAAGGTTCTGGGGCGAACACCCGAACCACAAGAGCAACCCAACATTTTGCAGGACTATGCAAACACCTCCTCCGCCGGATCGATCATCGCCTTCTCAAAGTATTCGGATGACATGACGGACGGCGACAAGGGGCTGATATGCTCCTTCGGCGCAGGGTACTCGGTCGGCTCCGTCCTTGTTGAACGGCACGACTGACGGGCGATCAACCCATCGTAGAGGTCACGCTGCGCCGTGATCGTTTTCCAGATGCAGCTTCATATCGATCAGCACCTGCTGCAACAGGCCGGTTTCGCGTAGCAGCCGTTTGGCCTCGTTGACCGTGATTTTACCGTCTTCCATGGATTGCTGATATTCCCCCATCAGCATTGCAAACCGCTGGCTCAGCGCGATGACATCGGCGTTTACACCCCCGGGACGCTCCGCATTGGGGCGGCGCTCGTCATATTGCAGGGACGTCCCCGCAAGTTCCGCCAGCGCACCGGTCACATGCGGGTATTTGGCCGCCTGTTCCAGCAAGGCGACCGTTTCAATGGGCATATAGCGGTCAGAATGCTCATCATGGTCAGAGTAATAGCGGCCAAGTGTTGCCTTTGATTTTCCGGTAATCTGGCAGGCTTGTTCAATGCCAACGTCCTTGACCAGCGACTCCGTGTGCTTCTTCAGGTATCTGCCGATCGCCGTCATATCGTCCTCATCCAGCTCAAATTTTACATATCCACCGCTAGGGGGAAAACCGTCTAGGGTTTTCCATTAATCGGATGTCAGGGAAATGTCATTTATAAAAGTGCTCCCATTGTTCGGGGGATTAGCGAGTTGCCGGTGTTCCCTACACCGGTTTTGGGTCGGAGCTTTGTTGCGCTCCGCCGGTTTGGGAGCGGCGGGTCGGCTGAAAGGCCGACAGCCGCGCACTGGCTCCTGTTTGATATCCTCAGATGCTTGCAGCCGCTTTTGACCACGCCTATCAAGCGATTATGGCCAAGCTCTATTTTCACTACTCCACCATGAATGCCGGGAAATCCACGGTGCTGTTGCAAGCCGCGCATAACTACCGCGAGCGGGGCATGGTGCCCTATCTGTTGACCGCCCGGTTTGACAAGCGCGCAGGCGAGGCCTGTATCGCCTCGCGCATCGGGATCCGCGAAGAGGCCGATACCTTCGCCTCCAAAGACGACCTCTTTGCACGTATCGCCCAGCGCCAAAATGAGGGGCCCATCGCCTGCGTCTTCATCGACGAGGCGCAATTTCTGACGGAGGAGCAGGTCTGGCAACTGGCCCGCGCGGTGGATGATCTGGGCGTGCCCATTATGTGCTTTGGACTGCGCGTCGATTTTCGAGGCAAGCTGTTCCCAGGATCCGCCACGCTTCTGGCATTGGCCGACGAAATGCGCGAAGTCCGCACCATCTGCCATTGCGGGAAAAAGGCGACGATGGTGGTGCGGATGGACGCCAGTGGCAAAGCCCTGCGCGATGGCGCACAGGTGCAGATCGGCGGCAATGAAACCTATGTTTCCCTCTGCCGCCGCCACTGGCGCGAAGCGGTTGGCGACAGCTGAAACATCAGACCTTGTTGGGCGGCGCTTCCCCTGCAAAGAAGGCCTTGAGGTTATTGACGGTCATCATCCCCATGTCTTCGCGCACTTCCAGCGCGGCGGTGCCGATGTGCGGCAGCAACACGACGTTTTCCATCGCCTTCAGCGCATCCGGCACGGCAGGTTCGAATTCATAGACATCCAGACCGGCCCCGCCAATCTGACCTGACGCAAGCGCGCTGATCAGGGCCGCTTCCTCGACCACATTACCGCGCGCAATGTTGATCAGATGCGCATGGCCCTGCATGGCGGCCAGGACATCTGCATTGATCAGGTGATGGGTCTCGTCCCCGCCCGGCACCGCGATCACCAACACATCAACGGCCGCGACCAGGGCCAGCAGGCTGTCCTTTTGCTCCGCCGGGAAATCGAGCGTTTTCGCGGACCGGCTGTGGTAGGCCACATTCATGCCAAATCCGAAATGGCAGCGTCGCGCGATGGCCTGGCCAATACGCCCCATGCCGACGATACCGACTGTCTTGCCACCCAGGTGCATGCCCAGCAGTTGGGTCGGATGCCAACCATCCCAATGGCCCGCGCGCACCATACGTTCGCCTTCGCCGGCACGGCGCGCGCTCATCAGCATCAAGGTCATCGCGGTATCGGCGGTTGCATCCGTGACCGCACCCGGCGTGTTTGTGACGGTCAGCCCTGAGGCCGCAGCTGCATCCACATCAATGTGGTTATACCCCACCCCGAAATTCGCGAGGATCTGGCAGCGCCACGCAGGTTCTGCGGCAAAAATCTCTGCCGTGAACATATCGCCCAGCGTCGGCACAACACCATCATAGTCGCTGAGCGCCGCGCGCATCTCTTCAACGGTTAGGGGCGTCGTCATGGGCCGCACGGTCAGATCAAAAAGCGCCGCCGCAGCCGCTTGTACGCTGTCCGGCAAAGGCCGGGTCATGAAAACCTTGGTCAATGCATTCGCCCTCCTCCGGGCACTTCAATATCCGGTGTGATCAATACGATTTCGCCGGTGTCATCCGGCAGGCCAAGCACCAGCACTTCTGACATGAAGGGGCCGATTTGCCGTGGCGGGAAATTCACCACCGCCAGGACCTGTTTCCCAACAAGCGCCTCGGGCGTGTAATGCGCGGTGACCTGTGCAGAAGACTTGCGCTCGCCGATCTCATCTCCGAAATCGATCCACATCTTGATGGCGGGTTTGCGCGCCTCGGGAAAGGGTTCGGCGCGCAGCACCGTGCCACACCGCACATCGACCTTCAAAAATTCGTCAAAGCTGATGTTATCCATTTGCCAACTCCCGTGATCTGTCAGTGGCCGCTTTGACCGCGCGCGCCAACAGCGCAGGAAAGCCGGTCTCTTCATCCATCAGAACCTCAAGCGCTGCCTGCGTCGTGCCATTGGGCGAGGTGACATTGATGCGCAATTGCGTTGGGTCCTCCTGCGCAGATTGTGCAAGCGCGCCAGCACCGGCCACCGTTGCCTTGGCCAATTGCATCGACAGATCGGCAGGCAGCCCCTGTGCTGCGCCGGCGGCCGCCAGTGTTTCGATCATGTGAAAGACATAGGCCGGTCCTGATCCACTGACCCCGGTGACCGCATCGATCTGGCTTTCGGTCTCCAGGCGGACAACCTCACCGACCGCGCTCAAAAGGGCTTCTGCCTCATCAAGGGCCGCAGCCTCCACAACCGAATTGCCGACAATTGCGGTGATGCCGCGCGAGATCGCAGCTGGCGTATTGGGCATGGCACGCACAATTGGCGTTTGCACGCCCAGGATGCTCTCGAAAGTGGCGATCGTGATCCCGGCCGCAACGCTGACAAAGACGGTTGTGCCATTGCCCATGGCTTTGAGTGTTGGCAACGCATCGGCCATCATCTGAGGTTTCACCGCCACCAGAACAACCGCGGGGGCCGCTGGCAGGGAGTCGCCGAGATGCACGCCAGTCGATGTCAGCCAGTCGGAAGGATTTGGGTCAACCACCCAGACGGAGGAGGCGGGCAAACCCTTCGCAAGCCACCCGGCAAGCATCGCAGAGCCCATCTTGCCGCAGCCCAACAGGACAAGGCCGCTTTGCGCAATACGACTGTCTTTCATGTGATACCCCCGCACCTTTCGCGTCAGGGGTGAGTGTTACGCGCGACCGTAGGCCTCTGCAATGGCGACCTGCAGCGCCTGCGTTGGTGTCTGGTTGCCCCAGACCAGCAATTGCATCGCGGGATAGTACCGCTCAGCACTCATCACCGCAGCCCCGATCATCGTATCGATCTGATCGGCGCTGGCCACATGACCACCCGCCAGCACCAGGCCATAGCGGTAGACCATCAGCTTTTGTTCGTCCCAATAGGTAAAGGCACCTGCCCAGCACTGGTCATTCACGTGATTGAGCAACTCGTATAGCTCGGGCAGTTTTTCCTCTGGCGGCTCCATGTCGAAGGTGCAGATCATGCGCAGCGTCTCATCATAGGCCGACCAGGCCAGCGTTAGGGAATAGGTGCGCCACTGGCCTTCCACGGCCATCGCGATCTGCTCGTCCGAAATACGGTCGAAATCCCAATCATGATGGGTTGCAAGATGCTCTACAATGTCGATGGGGTGAATATCGTCTTCCAGATACTGCTCTGACAGGGCCATGATGCCACCTCTTTTTATCGCGCTAGCGCTGCGGACCGGTGACGGCCCCAAAGCTAGGCGCCTGCTCTACAGACCGGGGCGATCCCCCGTGCCCATACCAGATATGGTGCGGTGTGAAATGCGCTGTGGCAACCCCTATTCTTGTGGGTAACCGCAATAAGTTGTGGATGTTTGGGATTTCGGCGCAAAATGTCACCAATCGTAACGATTGGTGATCGTGCTTAACCAGATCTTAACTGAGGTTAACCCAAAAAGCGGCCAAAAGGGCCGCTGGTGCTTCGTCATCACGGTAGATTTTGGGTCAGTCTTTCGCGTCCAACGCGTCGAGACGGGCCTTGAGCGCTTCGTTTTCTTCGCGGGCCTTCTGTGCCATCGCGCGGACCGCATCAAATTCTTCCCGCGTGACAAAATCACGATCCGCAAGCCAGCGATCCATCATGCTCTTCATCGCGGTTTCGGCCTCATCGCGTGCGCCTTGGGCCACGCCCATCGCATTTGTCATCAACTGCGAGATATCGTCGAAAATCTTATTGCGCGTTTGCATCTGTCGCCTCCGGCTGTTCACAAATGACATATGGTGGCAAACTGCGGCCGCTGCAAGGTTGACTTCCACGCCTCACCGCCCGAAAGGATGCGCCATGCGTGCTCTGCTGCCTTTCCCCGACATCTCGCCGGAGATCTTTTCGATCTCCATTTTTGGTTTCGAGCTGGCACTGCGCTGGTACGCACTGGCCTATATTGTCGGCATCCTGATCGGCTGGCGGCTGGTGGTGCGCGCGGTCAGAACGCAACGCCTTTGGCAAGACAACAGCCCGGTCATGACAACCCAACAGATCGAAGATTTGCTGACCTGGGTGATTATTGGCGTGATCCTCGGCGGACGGCTGGGTTACGTCGCCTTTTACCAACCGGCCTATTATCTGCAGCACCCGGCTGAAATCCTCGCGGTCTGGCAGGGCGGCATGGCTTTCCACGGTGGCTTGCTGGGCGTAATCCTTGCCGGCTTGATCTACACCTGGCGCCATAGCATTCCCCGGCTGAGTGCTGCCGACATCATGGCATTGGGCGTGCCGCCGGGGCTGTTGCTGGGACGCATTGCGAATTTCATCAACGCCGAGCTTTGGGGCCGCCCGACGGATCTGCCATGGGGCGTGGCCTTTCCGACCGAAGCTGCGCAATACTGCCCGGATGTGGTCGGCATCTGCGCGCGCCACCCCTCGCAACTTTACGAGGCGGCGCTTGAAGGTTTGCTTTTGGGCGCAGTCCTCATCTGGCTGGTCTGGCGCTCCGGCGCCCTGAAAACACCGGGGCTGGTGGCTGGCGTCTTCTTTGCGGGCTATGGCATGGCGCGGTTCGCGGTCGAATTCGTCCGCCAGCCCGATGCTCAATTTATCACAGACGGCAACCCGCTGGGACTGGCATGGCATATAGGCGGATGGGGGCTGACGATGGGTCAAATCCTTTCGCTCCCCATGATCTTGCTGGGCATTTGGCTTGTTTCCAGAGCCCGCCGGATGTCATGAGCCTGCGCGACCGTCTTTGTGCCCGCATCGCCGCGCAGGGCCCCATCTCTCTGGCCGACTACATGGCCGACTGTCTGCTGCATCCCGAGTTCGGATATTACACAACCGGCCTGCCCATCGGTGCAGCGGGTGATTTTATCACGGCACCGGAGATCAGTCAGATGTTCGGGGAACTCATCGGGCTTTGTCTGGCGCAGGCCTGGATGGACCAGGGGAGCCCCGACCGGTTCACATTGGCTGAATTGGGACCGGGTCGCGGCACCCTGATGGCGGATCTGCTGCGTGCCACGCGCGGTGTCCCGGGGTTTCATGACGCCGCTGATATCTTTCTGATCGAAGCCTCCGCGCCACTCGCCGCCCAGCAAAGGCAGGCCCTGGCGGACCATAGCGTCAGCCACAAGGCTCATGTCGACGCACTCCCGGACGGCCCCTTGTTTGTCGTGGCAAACGAGTTTTTCGACGCACTGCCGATCCGGCAATTCACGCGCGCTGAAAGCCACTGGCGCGAAACCCAGATCGGCGCGCAGGATGGGGTTTTGACGCTGGGCCTCGGCCCCGAACTGCCGCAACCCGCGCTCGCCGACCGGCTGGGCGACACCCGCGCAGGTGACGTGATCGAATATGCACCCTTTGCGGCGCCGATAATCGACACGCTGGGCAGCCGGATCGCGCGGCACGGGGGGGCTGGTCTTATCATAGATTACGGCGATTGGCACAGCCTGGGAGACACCTTTCAGGCCCTGCAAAACCATCAGCCGGTTGACCCTTTGGCGGAGCCTGGTCGGGCGGACCTCACCGCACATGTGGATTTTGAAGCCCTGGCCGTCGCAGCACCCTGCCCGACAACCCGCCTGACGCCGCAGGGCGTTTTTCTGGAACGCCTCGGGATTACCCAGCGCGCGCAAGCGTTGGCTGCAGGTTTGAACGGCACCGCCCTCGACCGGCACATCGCCGCGTATCGGCGCTTGACGCACCGGGATGAAATGGGAAACCTGTTCAAAGTAATTGGCCTGTTTCCCAAAGACAGCCCACCGCCGCCTGGGTTGGAGATATGACGCTCGAAATTTTGACCTCTGAAAGCCTCGCGTCTGTCCGACATGGCTTTTTCACGCGGCGCGGTGGCGCATCGTCCGGCGTTTTTGCCGGGCTGAACTGTGGGCAAGGCAGTTCCGATCAATCCGAAATCGTCGCGATCAACCGCGCCCGTGTTGCAAAGGCCATGGGCGTGCCGCCTGAAAATCTGCTCAGCGTGCATCAGGTGCATTCAGCAACCGCTGTCACGGTGGCGGATACCTTTGAGGAAAAACCCCGCGCTGATGCGATGGTCACGAACACACCGGGTTTGGCCCTGTCGATCCTGACCGCCGACTGCCAGCCGGTTCTCTTTGCCGATACGGACGCCGGCGTCATCGGTGCCGCCCACGCAGGATGGCGCGGCAGCCTGGAAGGCATCCTAGAGGCAACCATTGATGCAATGTGTACCCTGGGCGCGAGCCGCGACGCGACTGTAGCGGTGATTGGCCCCGCCATCTCCCAGCGCGCCTATGAAGTCGGCCCTGAGTTTTTCGAGATTTTCCTTACCGACGATCCGGGCAACGCCCGTTTCTTTGCCAATGGCCGGGAAGACCGTATGCACTTTGACCTTCCCGGATACGGGCTGCACCGCTTGCGCAATGCTGGAATTGCATCCGCAGAATGGACACGACACTGCACCTACGCCGATCCGGATCGCTTTTATTCTTATCGTCGCACGACACATGAAAAAGAGGCGGACTACGGTCGCCTGATTGCCGCCATCACATTGTGAAACATCTGTGAACTGGGCGAGAATTCGGCACATCTCGCCGCTTCATCGCCGCATTCTGCGTCAACAATCCGCATCTTCTGGCATGATTGGCGTCGATTCAAACCCCTGATGTGGCGTTTTCCTCTTAAAAATAAGCGCGCACTCCAATTGCGGCAAATTCTGCGCAATTTGCTGAATTACGGCGAAAGTTTTTCGAAAATTTTTTTCAGTTGGTCAAAAAGCGGCCAGAATGGCCTGCCAGTTTGATCATCAACAAGAGGCAAACGCCCAGATCAACATTGAGCAGGAAAACCGATGCACACCAATAAACGCTTTATCAAATCAGTCGTCGAAGCGGCCGCACAAGCAGACGTCGAAATGCCATGGGCACGCGGCAAACGTCGGGCAGCCTTTGTCGCAAAACGCGCAGAGGCACAGAAAACATCACGCAAAACAGGCTAATAAGAAGGCCACCTCCAGGGTTATCTCTGGAAAAAAGAACCCTCCAATGGAAACGCCCCCAGCTTCGAATCGCCGGGGGCGTTCTCGTTTGGAATGTGGCAAACTTTGCAGATAACGGGAAACAAACCCTGTGAAACCACAAAAACTATGTCCCCGCCTCGGCCAATCGAGCCCGTACTTTGACACGCTCTGACTGACGAAGGTATTTTGAGAGATCAAAGAACACGAAAGTACGCGTCCCGTCCTTTCCGTGTGCGTCGGTGGGGCCGACATGGAATGCGACCAACTTGAAAAGCGGATTGTATGAAGTCCAAGTTCCCCAATGCCACTGGTTCGGCATCCCCCCGGTCTGCAGATGTGCCGTCTGACCCCGTTCAAAACACACTTGGTGTTCGCATCGCCGATATTGCAGCGCTGCGCACCGATGGCAGCATTGTGATCGGACAACGCAAAATACCCAGTCTGCCCCTGTTCGATGAGGCATTTTCCGCTTTTGCGCATGGGACAAATTTGCAATCGGATAAGGGCCCGATCGCAATCGAGGATTTGCAACCTGGCGATCGTTTGTTGACCGCTGACGGCGGATCCAGTGAAATTTCGTGGATTGGGTCTTCTACGTTCATGCCCTCGGACAAGGGCAATTTCACGCCGCTGACACGCATCATGGCCGATAGTTTTGGGGTCAGCAGGCCGGACAGTTTTCTGAGCCTCGGCCCGGCAGCGCGCCTGTTGCAGACGCCTGCGCATTTACGCAGCGAGGTGGGTGAAAAACGTGTGTTTACCCCTGCCCGCGCGTTTGTCGATGGTGTGAATGTCATCGAGGTCACGCCGCCGACACCGATCCGCATGTTTCACGTGTGCCTGCAGCGTCATGCGGCCGTTATTGCCGGTGGTTTGGAGATAGAGACCTATCATCCGGGTGCCAACCCCATGCGACTGTTGTCACATACCCTGCGCACGGTGTTCATGTCCGTCTTTCCGCAGATCAGCCACGTCAGCGACTTCGGGCCAATGAATTATGCGCGCGCCTCAGTGGAAGACGACCTGACCGCCGCCTGACAACCCGATTACGCCGAATTGCTGAGACGTTCTTCCAGCACCTCAAAGGGCACGCCGGGTTCATCCTTTGCGCCGCGGATGACCAAGGAGGTCTTGACGCTTTCGACATTGGGTGTGGTCAGCAAGTCGCCCGTCAAAAACCGCTGAAACGTCGAAAGATCCGGTGCTGCGCATTTGAGGATGAAATCCACCTCTCCGTTCAGCATATGACACTCGCGCACCAGCGGCCAGGCGCGGCATCGGTCCTCAAATGCCGTGAGATCGGATTCGGCCTGGCTCGCAAGGCCAACCATCGCGAACACCTGCACTTCGAACCCCAACTCGCGGGCATCTACATCCGCATGGTAGCCTTTGATATACCCGGCCTCTTCCAGCGAGCGCACGCGGCGCAAACAGGGCGGTGCAGAGATGCCAACACGATTGGCCAATTCCACATTGGTCATACGTCCGTCGGCCTGAAGTTCCGCAAGGATTTTTCGGTCAATCGGATCTAGTCGTGTTCCAGCCATTTCACCCCCAATATTTGCGGTTGTTATAACACCGCCCAAGCTATGCGCAATATTCTTTCGCTCCAGCGCAAGATTCTTTCCTCAACTCCCGAAACATGCAAGGCCGGGTTGCAGCCAACGCCTGCACGCGGGGGGTTTAAGCTTGGCCCACCCCACTATATATCCGTTCTCGCTGCTATGATATTCTTTGGGGGTCCTTATGGCCGAGACAAGACAAACACGCGTCCTCATCATCGGATCAGGACCGGCAGGCTATACCGCCGGCGTCTATGCAAGCCGGGCCATGCTGAACCCCATTCTTGTGCAAGGGATCGAGCCGGGCGGTCAGTTGACAACCACCACGGAAGTGGAGAACTGGCCCGGTGACACCGAAGTGCAGGGCCCGGACCTGATGGTGCGCATGCAGGGGCACGCCAAGGCCATGGGCACCGAGATCATTGGTGACATCATTACCGATCTGAACCTGGATCAACGCCCCTTCGTTGCCAAGGGCGACAGCGGCACAACCTATATTGCCGATGCGGTCATTCTGGCGACCGGCGCGCGGGCCAAATGGCTAGGATTGCCCAGCGAAGAGAAATTCAAAGGCTTCGGCGTGTCGGCCTGCGCCACCTGCGATGGGTTCTTTTATCGTGGACAGGAAATCGCGGTGATCGGCGGCGGCAATACCGCGGTGGAAGAAGCGCTGTTTCTGACCAACTTTGCCTCCAAGGTCACGCTGGTTCACCGCCGCGACGAGTTGCGCGCGGAAAAAATCCTGATCGACCGGTTGATGAAAAACCCCAAGATCGAACCCCTGTGGTTTCACGAGTTGGACGAGGTTGTCGGTACAGAAAGCCCGCTGGGCGTGGAAGGCATCCGCGTCAAACACACCAAGACCGGCGAGATCACCGAAATTGCGGCCAAGGGGGTCTTTGTGGCCATCGGGCACGCGCCCGCAAACGAATTGGTCAAAGACGTGCTGGACACTCACATGGGCGGCTATGTCGTCACGAAACCCGACAGCACAGAAACCTCGATCCCTGGCGTTTTTGCAGCGGGTGACCTGACTGACCACAAATACCGTCAGGCGGTGACGTCTGCGGGTATGGGATGCATGGCCGCGCTGGAAGCGGAGCGGTTCCTGGCCGAGCATGAGGACGCCGATACCTCCCTGCCCCTTGGCTACGGCGCAGAGGTTGCAAACAGCGCTGCCGAATAGCGACACACCGAATTTGTAGCAGTCAGCACGCGCCGGGCAACCTCCCGGCGCGATGCTAATGGTCGCGCCATGCCCACGTGAAATCCACATGGTGTTGCGTGCGCACGGTGGGTTAAGACGCCTCTCACTTCGTGACCGGATAAGTCAGCCGGTGCCCGCCTTGGCACGCCCTGATTTCTCCATGTCCACGAGGTCTCTCCCATGCCCACCAAAGCCGCCCTGGCCCATATTCCCGGCCCGCCCGCACTGCCGCTGATCGGTCACACGCTGAAAATTGCCCGTGACAGCTACGGCACGCAGCAGGATTACATCGCGCGCTATGGATCAGTGTACAAGACCAACATGCTGGGGGTGTGGCGGGTGAACCTCTGTGGCGCGGATGCGATGGAAATGGTGCTGATGGACAAGACCCGCATCTTTTCATCCCAAGGCGGGTGGGATGCGCTGCAACGCATCTACCCCGGCGGTTTGTTGCTGCAGGATTTTGATCACCATCGCGCCAATCGCCGGATCATGCAGGCGGCCTTTCGCGCTGCGGCGATCCGCGACTACCGGGTGCGTATGACCGGTGCGATGAAGACATTGCTGGACACCTGGCCCGATGGAGAGACGTTCTGTTTCTACACCGCCATCAAGAGCCTGACCCTCCGGTTGGGCGGCGCGGTCTTCATGGGCCTGCCGCTGGACGGGGACCTGGCGAATAAGGTGAACCGCGCCATTCAGGACGAAATCAGAGCGGCGATTGCCGTTATCCGACGCCCGGTTCCTTTCACGCCAATGTGGCGCGGTGTACGTGGACGGCGGTTCCTGCGCGAAACCTTCCGTACCCTGATCCCGGAGCGTCGGGCGCAAGGCGGCGATGATTTCTTCTCGCAGATGTGTCTGGCCACCGATGAAAACGGCCAAGGGTGGAGCGAGGATGAAATCCTCGATCAGTTCAACCTGCTGATCATGGCAGCACATGACACCACGGCCACGGCACTTTCCGTCATGATCGCAGCCCTTGGCGCCCATCCGGCGTGGCAGGACCGTCTGGCACAGGAAGTAGCAAACCTAAGCGACGGCCCGTTGGACGAAGACGCCCTGGGCAAGATGGTGCAGACCAATCTGGTTTTCCGCGAAGCCCTGCGGCTGGTGCCGCCCGTGCCCTTTATCCCCCGCTTGGCGGTAAAGGATTTCCACTGGAAAGGGTTCGACATTCCGGCCGGTACGTCCATCACGCTGAACCCCGGTGTGACCATGCTATCGGCTGAACACTTCAGCAACCCGACCGAATTTGATCCCGAAAGGTTCGCGCCGGGGCGCAACGAAGATCAAAGCCATAAATTCGCCTGGAGCCCATTTGGCGGTGGCGCACACAAATGTATCGGCATGCATTTCTCTAGCATGCAGGTGAAGCTCTTTGTCGCGACCCTACTGCGCGACCATCGGGTGCAATTGGCGGGCAAAGCGCCAGAGTGGCAACGCATGCCGATCCCCAAACCCAAAGGCGGTCTGCCGGTGATTCTCACCAAAGCATAGCGCCCCTGCCAAAGCCGTAGGCGACACTGAACTCGCGGTGTGCGGAAATCAGCGCCCACTGGCCAAATTGCCAGAATTTGCCGCACTCTCCACTTGAAAGAGCCATACGACACGCGTTAAAGGCCTCGCGAGGGCATTTTGGGGGGAAATGCCACACCTTTATTAAGCGAGTAATTTGATGACCACACCAAACCTATCACCGATCCCCGAGCTCTATGTTTCCTACGACTCCGCGCAGAAGCTGAAGAGCGAAGCAGGCGACCTGCTGAGCTGGGATCTGACCCCCCGTCAGATCTGCGATCTTGAGCTGCTGATGAACGGCGGCTTCAACCCACTCAAAGGGTTCCTGACGGAAGCAGATTACGATGGCGTTGTCGATAACATGCGTATGGCGGATGGCGCGCTCTGGCCGATGCCGATCACGCTGGATGTAAACGACGCCTTTGCCGATCAGTTGGAAATTGGTCAGGACATCGCGCTGCGTGATCAGGAAGGTGTCATCCTCGCCACCATGACCGTGACCGACCGCTGGACGCCGAACAAGGCAAAGGAAGCGGAAAAGGTATTCGGCGCGGATGACGATGCGCACCCCGCAGTAAACTACCTGCACAATCAGGCGGGCAACATCTACCTCGGCGGTCCGGTGACCGGCATTCAACAGCCCGTGCACTATGATTTTCGCGCCCGTCGCGACACGCCGAACGAATTGCGCGCCTTCTTCCGCAAGGTGGGCTGGCGCCGCGTGGTTGCCTTCCAGACCCGGAACCCGCTGCACCGCGCGCACCAGGAACTGACCTTCCGGGCGGCCCGCGAAGCCCAGGCCAACCTGCTGATCCACCCGGTCGTCGGCATGACGAAGCCCGGTGACGTCGATCACTTTACCCGCGTGCGCTGTTACGAGGCGGTGCTGGATAAGTATCCGGCGGCAACAACGTCGATGTCACTGCTGAACCTTGCCATGCGCATGGCGGGCCCGCGCGAAGCCGTCTGGCATGGTCTGATCCGCAAGAATCACGGCTGCACCCACTTCATCGTGGGGCGTGATCACGCCGGTCCTGGCAAGAACTCCGCCGGTGACGATTTCTATGGCCCCTATGACGCGCAGGAGCTGTTCCGCGCGCATCAGGAGGAAATGGGCATCGAGATGGTGGACTTCAAACACATGGTTTGGGTCCAGGAACGCGCGCAATACGAACCCATGGACGAGATCAAGGACAAGGATGACATCACCATCCTCAACATCTCCGGCACCGAACTGCGCCGCCGTCTGGCCGAAGGTCTGGAAATCCCCGAGTGGTTCTCCTTCCCCGAGGTGGTCAACGAGCTGCGCCGCACACGGCCACCGCGCGACCAGCAAGGGTTCACGGTGTTTTTCACCGGTTTCTCCGGTTCCGGCAAATCCACCATTGCCAACGCTTTGATGGTCAAGCTGATGGAAATGGGGGGCCGTCCCGTCACGCTGCTGGATGGGGACGTGGTGCGCAAAAACCTCAGCTCCGAGCTTGGTTTCTCCAAGGAACACCGCGATCTGAACATTCGCCGCATCGGCTATGTGGCCTCCGAGATCACCAAGAACGGTGGTATCGCGATCTGCGCCCCGATTGCGCCTTATGCCACCACGCGCCGCGCGGTACGCGAGGACATCGAAGCCTTTGGCGCCTTTGTCGAGGTTCACGTGGCCACCTCGATCGAGGAATGCGAACGTCGGGACCGCAAGGGGCTCTACAAGCTGGCGCGTGAGGGCAAGATCAAGGAATTCACAGGCATCTCAGATCCCTATGACGTGCCGCAGAATCCTGAACTGAGCGTCGAGACCGAGAATGTCGAGGTCGACAACTGCGCGCATCAGGTATTGTTGAAACTGGAAAGCATGGGGTTAATCAGCGGTCGCGTCTGATCGGTTCTGCAGCAGATCGAAAGCCGCCCGCATACCCATGCGGGCGGCTTTTTTATTGGCTAAGACAGGAATGCCTTACCGGACATCACCAATGCGCCCTGTCCAGAAACTTCCACACCTGTGATCGCATCGCGCGCGCCGAGGACCCTAACCGATGCCCTGCCCGATCGGCCCATGCCATGCCCCTGCTCCGCCACGAAAGCCGGTTCAGGGATCATGCCCTGCGCCCAGAGATAGGCCGCCATCGCGCCGGTGGCGGAGCCGGTGAAGGCATCTTCCGGCGGGCTGGGTGGGGCCAGCAAAAGCCGGCTGAACGTATCGCCATGATCCGTGGCCCCGGACAGGGTCACCCAAAACGGCTCCATCATATCCGTGTCGGGTTGCCCCAGAAATGTGCTGAATCTGCGCAGGGCGTCCACGTCAAATTTGAGCCGCTCCAGCGTCGCGCGATCCTTGAGGACAGTGACGCAAAATGGCAGGCCGGTTGAGACCACCTGCGGCTGTCCAACGATGTCGTCGGGCGCGATCCCGCCCACTGCGGCCACCACGTCAGCAGGAACTGTTGGACCGAAAGTCGGCGCGATCTGGGTCATCTTCACGTGATCGCCTGTCACTTCGACCGGAATGACACCGGCCTGCGTCTCCAGCGTCAAGGGTCCATCGGTCACCAGACCCCGCGCACGTAGCGCCATAACGGTCGCGACTGTCGGATGACCGGCAAAAGGGATCTCCCGACTTGCCAGAAAATACCGCACCCGCACGTCCGCAACATCGGATGGGCCGGTGAATGTGCATTCGACCAGCGACGTTTCCCGCACATAAGCCATGCAAACCGCATCAGGCAGGTCGGCCCCTCCGTGTACGACGGCGCAGCCGTTGCCGCCAAAGACGACATCCGAAAACGCATCCACCCAATCAAAATCATAGCTCATGGCAGCCCCCAAACCAAAAAAGGCCGCAGCGATCTGCGGCCTTTGTCATCAATTTCACCCTGCGGGTCGGGCGTCAATGCACCGCCACAGGCGCATAGTCATTTTGCCGTGCCAGGCGAAAGGCGAGGCCGCGATCCGCTACCAAGGCCAGTTGTTGGCCATCGCTGTCGTGCACCGCATAGAGATGGTCCAGATCACCCGCCTGATCGCGGACTTCACTGGGCAATTCGGTCACATCAACTGTTTTGACGTAGACGATGCGATTTTCAGCTGGCGCTGTTTCAAATGGTTCTTGCATGTCGTCACCCTTTCTTGATGTTGATGGTTTGCACCACCGTCTGCGGTTTGGCGCGGCTGAGGTCCACGTGCAGCAGACCGTTTTCCATGATCGCTTCGCCGACATCGACACCGTCTGCGAGCACGAAGCTGCGCTGAAACTGGCGCGCTGCGATCCCGCGATGCAGAAACACGCGGCCTTCACTGTCATCTGTCTGCCGCCCCCGGATCACCAGTTGGCGATCTTCCACGGTGATCGACAGGTCATCTTCGGCAAATCCCGCCACCGCCAGCGTGATCCGGTAGGAATAGTCGGAGGTTTGTTCAATATTAAAAGGTGGGTAGCCTTCATTGCCGGATTTCGCGGTGCGTTCCAGCAAACGCTCAAGCTGTTCAAATCCCAGCATATGGGGATAGGAAGCAAGGGTCATCTTCGTCATGCGACACGTCCTTATTCGTCAAGCGACAGTCAGATAAAGGCCCCGTTATGGCGACCTTTGGTATGAATATGGGTAGCAATCATGCCGGACGCAAGGGCTAGGCGTATTGATGGTGAATGCTTATGATAAGACCTATATCTTGTACGGAATCACGCGCCCATGAATGCTCCAACCGATCTGTCGATGAAAACGGACGAAGTGCTGCGGGTTGAGCTCGCCGTCTTCCGCCGCGAGCACCGCGATCTGGATGAGGCGATTCACGCCCTTGTGGACAAGGGGATGGGGGATCAATTGACGCTGCAACGGCTGAAAAAGCGCAAATTGCGGCTCAAGGACATCATTGCGCAGATCGAAGACCGGCTGACCCCGGATATTATCGCCTGAGCCGTTTTCACGCAGATTTTCAACGCATTGCCTACGCCCCGCGTTTGGCTATAGTGCCGCTTCCAGAAATCGGGCCAGGGGAGCCTTTGACATGACCGCACCCGTTGTTGGGATCATCATGGGCAGCCAGTCCGACTGGCCCACGATGCGCGAAGCCGCCAACCTGCTGGATGAATTGGCCGTCCCTTATGAGACCCGCATCGTTTCGGCGCACCGCACCCCGGACCGCTTGTGGGACTACGGCAAAAAGGCCGCGGCACGCGGTTTGCAGGTGATCATCGCAGGCGCGGGCGGGGCGGCGCATTTGCCCGGTATGATGGCATCAAAAACCCGGGTGCCGGTGATTGGCGTGCCGGTCCAGACCAAGGCGCTTTCGGGTGTGGATTCACTTTATTCGATTTTGCAGATGCCGCGCGGATACCCGGTTGCGACAATGGCCATTGGCGCAGCAGGCGCGGCCAATGCGGCTCTGATGGCCGCAGGCATCCTGGCGCTGCAGGATAATGCCTTAGCTCAGCGACTGGATGCCTGGCGCGAAGCCCTATCTGCGTCGATTCCCGAGGCTCCCACGGATGACTGACCCATTGGAGACCGGCGCCACGATCGGCATTCTGGGGGGCGGACAACTGGGGCGGATGCTGTCGGTTGCGGCGTCCAGACTTGGGTTAAAAACGCATATCTTTGAGCCGGGTGCCGCACCGCCTGCCGGACAGGTGGCCGACCGCGTCACAACCGCGTCTTATGAGGATATAGACGCCTTGACCGCCTTCGCCCAAAGCGTCGACGTGGTGACATATGAGTTCGAGAACATTCCGACCTCGGCATTGGACACCATCGAAGAGATCACCCCGATCCGCCCGGGTCGTGAAGCGCTGCGGGTCAGCCAGGATCGGCTCACCGAAAAGACATTTCTGCAAGATCTCGGCCTGACCGTTGCCCCCTTCGCCGACATTCCGACCCGCGACGCGCTTGAAACCGCAGTGCGAGACATCGGCTTTCCCGCAATCCTGAAAACCCGCCGGTTTGGATACGACGGCAAGGGTCAGGCGCGCCTGGGATCGCTCGATGATGTCGATCAGGCCTGGGCCGAGATGGGCGGAAATCCGAGTATTCTCGAAGGCTTCGTTGACTTCGATTATGAGGTTTCGGTCATCGCCGCCAGAAGTCCGAACGGAGATGTCGCCTGCTATGATCCCGGTGAAAACGTGCACCGCAATGGTATTTTGCACAGCACAACCGTGCCTGCGCGGTTGTCCGTGGCTCAGCGCACGGATGCAGTTTTGATGGCGGCCAAGGTTCTGAACGCTCTGGAGTATGTGGGGGTCTTGGGGGTTGAACTCTTCGTCACGCGTGGCGGATTGGTCGTGAATGAAATCGCGCCGAGGGTGCATAATTCAGGTCATTGGACACAAAACGGATGCACGGTTGATCAGTTTGAGCAGCATATCCGCGCGGTCGCAGGCTGGCCGCTGGGCGACGGGACGCGTCATGCGGATGTGACGATGGAAAACCTCATTGGTGCGGACATGGCCCGCGTTGCGGCCCTGGCGAAAGAGCGAAACTGCGCGCTGCATCTTTATGGGAAGGCGGAAACCAAACCGGGGCGCAAGATGGGCCATGTAAACCGGATCGTTACGTGAAACCCACGCTAGAGGGACATAAAGCGCTCCGCGATCTCACCTGACATATAGCTGAACCTGCCGGCGGCAATGGTCGCCGCGACACGCTGCGTTTCGGCATCTAAAATCACGATGTCCGCCCGTTTGCCGGGCTCCAGCCTACCACGATCTTGCAATCCCAAAACCCGCGCGGGCCCTTCGGAGACCAGTTGCCAGCAGGTCGCAAAATCA
Organism: uncultured Roseobacter sp.; assembly: GCF_947499265.1. Taxonomy (GTDB): domain Bacteria; phylum Pseudomonadota; class Alphaproteobacteria; order Rhodobacterales; family Rhodobacteraceae; genus Roseobacter. The sequence goes on from NZ_CANMNK010000005.1 coordinate 197,168, forward strand.
GCCACACCGCCTTGCGCCAGCATCAACGCCGCGCGCCGTAGACTTGGGTAATGATAGTCTGAGGCCACTGCATCGCACAGCCCCATGGCGATCAGTTCAAGCGCGGACACATTGCCCTTGTGCGACCCACCGCGCACAACATTCGGCGCACCGAGGATCACCGCATCACCTGCACCCCTGGCCGCCTCTGCGGCTTCCAGAGTTTCGGGGAATTCCGCAATCGTGATGCCGCGACGATGCCAGGTATCACGAGCCGCTTTCGTGGCGTCGTCATGGCTGCCCATGCGCACCGCTTTTTCATGCAAATGCGCGCAGAGCTGGTCCAGCGCCTCTGGGACCTTGTCGGCCTGTGCGTGCAACCGCATCATCATATCGAAATGGTCGTCCGGATTGCGCCCGGCCTTCAGCGCCTGCCCGACCATACGAGGCGGTTTGCGGCCCTGCGACAGCCGGTCATGCGGCAGGTGATCGTTGAACACAACGTAGTCGACGCCCCATGCCGTCACGAGCTCCGGCAAGCCGTCGTACAAGTCCAAAAGGTGGATTTCGAGCCGCAGCTGCGCGCGCAAATCTGTTACCAGAGCAGGCGCTGTATCCCGGATCGCGGTAAAAACCTGATCTGCGAATTCAGGGCCGCGCAGCCCCCCTTCCCAGCTGACAAATTGCGCCAGCACCGCCGTCGTGATCCCATTTGCGGCCAACTCGGCCTCTGTCGCGACAATCCCTTCGGCCATTTCCTTCATGGCACCCCGGCGCGGGGCAAGATGACGTTCAAAACCGTCGCCATGCAGGTCCACAATGCCCGGCAATACCAAAAAGCCATCAAGGTCCACCGCGCGTCCGGTCGACCCCTCGCCAATCAGATCACCGGCAATAGACAAGTCTGCGCATGCGAGACCCTCCGAGCCCAGAACCTGCGCACCTTGAAGCTTAAGGTCGGCCAATCATCTCTCCTACGCTCGGCACGCAACTGCCATCGGGGCAGCCAAGTTGCGACAGCACCGCGTCGAACCAGGTGAGCGTCCGGTCGAATTTACCGGAATTCAGAAAGGAGACCGTTTGAGCAATCACGCGTGGATTGTTCATCATGAACGTATGCGTCACGGGCAAAACGATATGGTCATTCATCCCCGCAACGCGCGTAGAAGCGACCGACACCTTGCCATCGTCCCGCCCCGGCAACAGCGATGAAAAATAGGGATTAAGCGATTGATCCCCAGCAATCACGCCGAGGTCAAAGGTCACAGGCGGCAAGCGTTGTGGCAGATTTCCGGGGCCCGTACCCAATTGCGCACCAGCTGGGCCATTGATCCAATCAAAGGCTTCGATATCGGAAAATGCATCCACAACCTCGCTGCCCTGATTGGGCGGTGCAAGCATCACCACGCGACCGATCCGATCCGGGTTGGCATCTGCAACCCACTGGCGCAACAGGATCCCCCCCATGGAGTGCGTCACGAAATCAACCTGCCCCCGCGGGCCGCATTTGGCCATGGCATCGGGCAAGGTCCGGGCAACGAGCTCCGCCACCGGCGCAGTTGTCGAAGGGTAACCGGGCCGCACAACGGTGTAGCCCTCGGCCATCAAAGCCGTCTCCATCAGGGCAAATGAAAACTCCGTCCGCGCCAGCCCGTGCAAGAGCACGGCACATCGCGCATTGGCTGTGGTTGCAGCCAAGACGACGGCACAAGCGGCCAAAAGAATTCTCACGGTACTAGTCATGCTCCTTCAGATAGTGTCATTGTTGGCCTTGCGAAAGTGTAACGTCACGCGCTTTTAACGGAACCTGAATTTATGCCTCCAAACCCTGTTCGCCTGGCTGCTCGCGCGGTGATTGTTCATGAGGCGCGCCTGCTGTTGGTGAATGCCTGGCCAAAGGGGCGCAGCACCCTGCTTTGCGCGCCCGGTGGCGGTGTCGAACCCGGGGCCTCCTTACCGGATAATCTGGCGCGTGAAGTCCACGAAGAAACCGGCCTGCGGGTTGATGTCACGGAACCTTGCCTTGTTAATGAGTTTCACGATCCGCGCAGTGGATTTCACCAGGTGGAGGTATTTTTCCGCTGCAAGATCATAGGCGGGTCCCGGATTTCAGCGGATTGGCAGGATCCGGAGAATATTGTCACGCATCATATCTGGGCAACGCAGGAAGATATGGCAGAGCTTAATTTCAAGCCAAGCAGCCTTGGCCAAGTCGCTTTTGCGGACCCCGATGCGCTCAGCTACGATCCGCTTGAGACGATCGTGATGTGACGGCGATGGCGATCCCGCTGACCACCAGAACCGTCGCCAGAACAACAAGAATAGATACCGGCTCGCGCAGCAAAACAGCACCGCCCAGCAGCGCGATGATTGGGACACTCAACTGCACCACCGCGGCGGTATTTCCCTGCAACTGGGGCAACACCCGGTACCACAAGGCATATCCAAGGCCGGACGTCACGCCACCGCAGATGATGGCCAGAGCCCAACCGATGGGCGATGAATGGGTCGCCAACCCGGCCAGTATGATGGTGAGCACCGGCAGGCATAGGATGAAGTTGGCCGTTGTCGCCGCCAGCGGATCTTCGGCGGTACGGCCCGAAATCGTGTAGGCCGCCCATCCCAAACCCGCCAAGATCATGAACCCGGCGCCAATCGGGTCTGATTGTCCCCCAGGTCCAGGCCAGAGCGCAAAAAGCAGACCACAAAACGCAAGCGATGCACCACCAAGCTGGCGCGATGTGGGTCGCGCATTGGTGGCCGCGCCATAGGCAAACATTGACATCTGAACGACACCAAAAAGGATCAAGGCGCCGAGACCTGCGTCCAGCGTCAGGTAGGCCAGTGAAAATCCTGCCATGTAAGCCGCCAGGCTGAAAGCCCCCACGAACCGCGCGCGCGCAAACAAATGCATCCTGCCGCCCCTGACTGACAAAATCATGCTAAGTACAACCGCGCCAGCCAAAACGCGGATCAGGGCAAAGCTGCTGGGATCAATGTAGCCGCCATCGACGGCAAACCGTGTCAGAACCGAGTTCGCCGCAAAAGCGACCATGGTAAAGGAAATCAGCAAAACCAAACGCATGTATGCGCCTTAGCGGTTCTTTTGAGCAAGGCCAACTACGTGTTGGGTGTCAGATCGCTTGCGAAGGCAAACCGCGTTCACTTTCACGGGAAGACTGCTGAAATTGGTGTCGCCTATGCAACAATCCGTACTTCGAGCGTTGTGCCACGGTTCTCCGTGTTTTCTATAACCTTCGCGTCACCGTCGTAGAGTTTCGCGATTTTTCTCGCAATCGCGAGCCCCATGCCGCTTCCCTCGACTTCATCGCGCGGTTTCAGCGTTGTCATCGCGCCAAATACGCGCGCGTGATAGCCAGACGGGATGCCCGGCCCATTGTCGCGCACCGTCAACACCACCTGGCTGCCTTCGCGGTAGCAGGACACAATGATTTTGCCGACCGAACGGTCATGATGTTTGACGGCATTCGAGATCAAGGCCGTCAACAGTGTCAGCACATCCCGTTCGCCCATTGTCAGCCGCGCGCAATCGAGGGCACGCACAACCTTGAAACCAGACGGAATGCGTACTTCTTCCAGCACCTCATCTAAGGCATCGTTTAGGTCCACCTCTTCGATGGCCTGCATGCGCCCGATCCGTGAAAAGGTCAGGAGATCGACCAGCATGCGGTCCAACCTGCCGGTATGCTTGTTCATGAGATCGATGCTTTCGGCGACAGAGCCATCAACTTTAACGCCCGCTTCCGCCAGATCATCTTCGATCCATTGCGGCAATTCGATCAGAGCACGGACAGAATTGCGCACATCATGACTGATCAAATAGATGAAATCCTCAAAGTCCTGCGACCCCGCAGGCAAAGATGTTTCGATGTCGTTGATGGCAATATTGCGGGTCATGAAGTCGCGATCCTTAGAAGTGTCTTTTGCCGCACGCTAGCACCACCCGCTGAATACACCGTTAACAGGTGACACTTCGGGGAGAGGCAAATCAAATAGGGCGACTTGGCCGCAGGACCTGCCTCTTTGCATGCATTTTTGCGATCTGAAACTGGCAATCATCCGTAAACAGGTTGTCAGGTATAATCCTGCAACGCCTGACGCACGACCGGAGCCCAAGAACGACTTGGCCAGATTTAGACAGCCGCAGAGGATCACGATGTGATAACAGACGCGACATTCCTGCTGGTGGACGACGATGCGGTCGCCATTCTGGCCGTGCGGCGCGCGTTGAAAAGGCTGAAGATCACCAGCACTACACTTGCGGCAAGCGACGGCCAGGATGCCTTGGCTGTGCTGCGCGACGCTGAACCCGCAGAAAATAGCGCCGTGGTCCCGTTTATCGTTATCCTGGATTTGCAGATGCCGCGCATGGGTGGCTTGGAATTCCTGGATGCGCTGGCTGGTGACGAGCGCCTGCAAGATGTCATGGTTCTGGTTTTTGCGCCTCCAGAAATGCACCACCTGATCAAATCCAAATATGACCAACACGTTCACGGTTTTTTGGACAAGGACAGGACCGAAGAGACGTTGGCGCAGGCGCTGACCAAACTGCGGGACAGCAATGCGACCGTTTCGGGATAGGTGACCAGAACCCTCTCGATGCGAACAGAAAACACTTTGAAGCCATCCAAAATCGCCGCTTGATTGACTGATCCTGACCATAAAAAAGGGCCCGCCAAAAGGCGAGCCCAATTCTTTCACCAGATCGGCGTGGCTTACATCATGCCGCCCATGCCGCCCATGTCGGGCATGCCGCCTGCTGGCGCCGCGCCTTCTTTCGCAGGCTTGTCGGCAACCATGGCTTCGGTGGTGATCAGCAGACCGGCAATGGAGGCCGCGTCCTGCAGCGCTGTGCGCACCACTTTGGCCGGGTCGATCACACCGAAGGCAAACATGTCGCCATACTCTTCGGTCTGAGCGTTGAAGCCAAAGGCTGCGTCGTCGCTTTCGCGGATCTTGCCCGCGACAACGGAACCGTCCACACCAGCGTTTTCAGCGATCTGACGCAGCGGCGCTTCCAGTGCCTTGCGCACGATGGAGATGCCGACGCTCTGATCGTTGTTTTCGCCAGCGAGGCCTTCGAGTGTCTTACCGGCCTGAACCAGTGCAACACCACCGCCCACAACGATGCCTTCTTGTACGGCAGCGCGTGTCGCGTTCAACGCATCGTCCACTCGGTCCTTGCGCTCTTTCACTTCCACTTCGGTCATGCCACCGACGCGGATGACAGCAACACCGCCCGCCAGTTTGGCAACGCGCTCTTGCAGCTTCTCACGGTCGTAGTCAGATGTGGTTTCTTCGATCTGCGTGCGGATTTGCGCCACACGTGCTTCGATCTCGGCTTTCTCGCCGGACCCGTCAACGATGGTGGTCTCATCTTTGGTGATCTGAACTTTCTTGGCCGAGCCCAGCATGTCCATGGTCACGGATTCAAGCTTCATGCCCAGATCTTCGGAGATCACTTGACCGCCGGTGAGGATCGCAAGGTCCTGCAACATGGCTTTGCGGCGATCGCCGAAACCAGGTGCTTTGACCGCTGCGATTTTCAGACCACCGCGCAGTTTATTGACCACGAGGGTTGCGAGCGCTTCGCCTTCAACGTCTTCTGCAACGATCAGGAGTGGTTTTTGCGACTGGATCACTTGCTCCAGCAGCGGCACCATGGGCTGCAGCGAAGACAGCTTCTTCTCGTGCAGCAGCACGATGCAGTCTTCCAGCTCAGTGGTCATCTTGTCAGCGTTTGTGACAAAGTAAGGCGACAGGTAGCCGCGGTCGAACTGCATGCCTTCGACAACGTCTGTTTCTGTTTCCAGACCTTTGTTTTCCTCGACGGTGATCACACCCTCGTTGCCAACCTTCTGCATTGCACCAGCGATCTGGCTGCCGATGTCGGCTTCGCCGTTCGCGGAAATCGTACCGACCTGTGCAACTTCGTCACTGTCGGATACGGGGCGCGACGCGGATTTGATGGCTTCGATCACGGTCGAGGTTGCGGTGTCGATCCCACGCTTGAGGTCCATCGGGTTCATGCCAGCGGCAACAGATTTCATGCCTTCCTTGACAATCGCCTGGGCCAGCACGGTCGCGGTGGTTGTGCCGTCGCCCGCTTCGTCAGCTGTGCGCGAGGCCACTTCTTTGACCATTTGTGCGCCCATGTTCTCGAACTTGTCTTCAAGCTCGATCTCTTTGGCAACGGAAACACCGTCCTTGGTGATGCGCGGCGCGCCGAATGATTTGTCCAGAACCACGTTGCGGCCCTTTGGACCAAGCGTGACTTTGACCGCATCTGCAAGGATGTTCACACCCTTGAGCATACGGTTACGGGCATCGGTGTCGAATTTGACGTCCTTAGCAGCCATGTTGTTTTCTCCTCTTGAGAATATCTAGTTTGAGTTCAGCGAGTGAAGGTCAGAGCAGCCAGAGGGCTTACTCGATGATCCCCATGATGTCGCTTTCCTTCATCATCAGCAGTTCCTCGCCGTCGAGCGTGACTTCTGTGCCGGACCATTTGCCGAACAGGATCTTGTCACCGGCCTTCACGGCCATCTCGATCAGCTCGCCGCTGTCTTTGCGGGCACCCTCGCCACAAGCAACAACTTCACCTTCGGAAGGTTTCTCCTTCGCGCTATCGGGGATGATCAATCCGCCAGCGGTTTTTTCTTCGCTTTCCGTGCGGCGTACCAGCACGCGGTCATGAAGCGGTTTCAATGCCATCTTTGCAGCTCCTTAAGGCTCAAAGTTTCTCCCATTGGATCCGGGCGATACTCTTTTTCGCCCAAACCGTTATCACTCACCTCTATCGAGTGCTAACGCGGCATAGCTAGGCACCATCCGCCAGCGAGTCAACAGCGCGATTTGGAAAAATGTGCGGGTTTATGCACAGCCCTAAGATCCCAAGGGCCGCTAGGTGTCTTCCCAGCTATACGCCCAGTGGACAAGGCCCTCGCGCCCGGCGGCGGTGAGCGCGTAAATGCCCTTGGACACACGTTCAAACCATCCGTAATGATTGTCCGCCATCAGGCGCGTCGCCGTCGCAACCCCGGTTGCTTTCGCAACCTCCGAGCCCTTGCTTGCCCCCTGTTCGGCGAGATGTGCGGCGCAGCGCAACGCGTCCTGTCTGTAGGAAGTCACCAATCCCAAACGGGCCTGACCACCCGCGTTCGGATCCCCCCGGCGTCGCGCGAACTCTTTGATGAGGGCGGTTTTGCGCTTGGCCGATTTACGCGGCGCGTAGGGCCCAGGGTCACAATGCACCTCCACGAAACCGTCTTTCAGCCGCACGGTCATGACGCCCAACCCCAGCCTGCGGGCCATCGCGATGGTCTGCTTGCGGGACTTCTGGCCCCGCTTTCCGGCTTTTCGCTCGAACACCATATAAACAGCGTCCGTCAGGGATAATCGCTCAACGCATTGGTGGAACAAGGCCAATGACGGCGCGAGCTTCAACTCTACGACCACAAGGTCACTTTCGCCACGCATTGCCACGACATCCGCCGCGCCAACCTCGGCCTTGACGTCATAGCCCTGGCTTTCGAGCAGCCTCTTGATCGGCGGATAGAGATCCATTTCCCGAGGCGCGTTCGATGGGGGATTTTTCGACCTTGGAATGATTCGTTCCCTTCGCGGATTTCGCAGACCAGCCACCCGTTTCAGGAGGGTATTCTCGCCTCGCGAGAGCCATTCCCGGCAGGGTCGAAAATTAACCTTAAGTGCCACAGATTTCACGGCATTAAACCAACCTCCGCGCTATGAACAAGGCATGATGTCATGCTAGCGTCCGCTCACTAAAACAACATAATGCCAAAACGACGGCAAAAAAAACGGTGTAAAGAGGGTACCAATATGAAGATTAAGACACTCATCTCCGCGGTGGCGGCGGTCGTGATTTCCGCGACGGCGAGCCATGCTGCGGTTTTTGACGGTAAATATCGCGCAACATCTGCCGTCGGCAATGGCGCAGACCACAGCGTGTGGTTGCAAGGCGGGCTGGGAACGGTCCACGGGCAATTCTTCGGGTCCGACTTCGATTTCGCTCCGGCTGCGGGCAAGCTGATGTTGAACAGTGACGACAGCGGGTATCTGAAGGGCCGGGCACAGTCGCAGAACGATGCGACCAGCGGTTTTGACGTGATGTTCAATTTCGGGTCGGTGCCCGGCACGGAAAACCCGGTTTTCAAGAATGAGGGTGTCGATCCCATTGGTCCGATCCGGCTTCTGGATATGACCGGCGGCATGCTGGTTGGGTTTGGCAAACTGGCCGGTTTGAACCTGAACGCGGTGCTGAAGCCAGCCAACTATCAATTTGCGGTTCAAGTTGGTGAAGGCGCCAACAACAAGAACCAAAAGCTTGGCCAAGCCTTCTGGTTCTCGCTCTCTGCGGGCAAGGGCTGTACCTTATGTGACGAGAACGCTCAGATCCGCCGTTTACAAACATCCAGCTATCGCGGCGACGTGAACATCGAGCTGGCGCCAGTGCCGCTGCCTGCGGGTGCTTTGCTGCTGCTGACCGGTCTGGGCACCGTGGGTGTGATGCGCCGGCGGCGCAAAGCAGCGTAAGCGGCCCACTTTGACCTACAACAGAATGTCGCGCTGCCTTCGGGGGGCGCGACTTTCGTTTGAGATGACAGAAACCGCACCACGTCCTATCCTGGCCAGATGACACGCGATGACTTCAACGCCTTTTGCGCGGCGCTCCCCGCGACAACCCATGTGGTGCAATGGCGCAACGCTGATGTCTGGAAGGTGGGCGGCAAGGTTTTCGCCATTTGTGGCTGGAATGACGGGCTGGACGCCTTTACCTTCAAGGCCTCCGATCTCGCATTCGAAGTTCTGCAAGATACGCCGGGCGTGCGCCCGGCCCCCTATATGGCCTCGCGCGGGCTGAAGTGGCTGCAACACTATGCGGCACCTGGCCTCTCGGACAGTGAGCTTCAAAATCACCTGAAAGCATCATATGACATGGTCATCGCCGGATTGACCAAGAAGAAACGCGCCGAATTGAAGCTGTGATGCTGCGCCGCAGCAGAGGCGGGGTGACACCGGTGATGCCCGTGTTATAAGGCGCGAAATTTTTAGTTCCGCAACTGTAGGATTCCCCAGTATGACAACCCTCGTTTTTGGCCACAAATCTCCGGATACCGATAGCACCGGCTCGCCCATCATCTGGGCGTGGTACCTGAACCAGATCAAAGGCGTCGACGCCAAACCGGTCCTTCTGGGAGAGCCAAACACCGAAGCGTTGTTCGTTTTGGACCGCTGGTCGCTGGACAAGCCCGAGATCATCTCTGAGGTTGCCGCGGACACGCCCGTGGTGATCGTGGACACAAACAACCCTGCGGAACTGCCGGACAACATCAATGATGCCGATATCCAGGGTATCATTGATCACCACAAGCTGGTGGGCGGGCTGGAAACCAAAGGGCCCATCGACATCCGCATCGAACCGCTCGCCTGTACCGCGACGATCATGTGGAAAATGATCGGCAAGGACTTGGCGCAGATGCCGCAGAGCATCCAGGGCGCGATGCTGTCCTGCATTCTCAGCGACACGCTGGAGTTCCGCAGCCCGACGACGACAAACGAGGACAAGGCCGTGGCCTGGGATCTGGCGCAGGCGCTGGATGTCAATATCTCTGAATATGCCGCAGAGATGTTTGCCGCGAAATCCGACGTCTCGGCCTTTTCCGAAGCCGAACTGCTGCGCATGGACAGCAAGGAATACGAAGTCGGCGGCAAACAGTTCCGCGTCTCCGTTTTGGAAACGACCTCGCCAAAAATGGTGCTGGATCGCAAGGATGCGTTGATGGCGGCGATGCCCGGCGTCGCCGATGAGGACGGCGCAGATCAGGTCTTGCTGTTTGTCGTCGATATCCTGCAGGAAGAAGCGACGCTGATGGTCCCGAATGACCTTGTGAAATCCGTGGCTGAAAAGAGCTTTGACGCTAGCGTGGATGGCGACACGGTCGTTCTGCCCGGCATCATGAGCCGCAAGAAGCAGATCATTCCCAATCTGAAGGTCTGATATCCCGGCCCGCAGCTCCGGCGGCGGGCTTTTCAACAGGTGGGCCGGTCGTGGGTTGATCGACCGTGCCTGACAGCAGCAATAAAGCGGGCCGGAACATGACACGCATCATCACTTCTCTCAGCGAGATCTCCGCGCAATATGATGCGCTCTTCGTCGATCTGTGGGGGTGCGTTCACAACGGCGTCTCCGCCCTGCCCAAAGCGGTCGCCGCCCTGAAAGACTATCGTGCATCCGGCGGCAAGGTTGTCCTGGTGACAAACTCGCCCCGCCCCCGCGCTGGCGTCGAAAAGCAACTGGTGGCTTTTGGTGTGCCGGACGACAGTTGGGACACCATCGCCACCTCGGGCGACAGCGCGCGCTCGGCCATGTTTCGCGGTGTGGTGGGGGAAAAAGTCTGGCACATCGGCTATCCTGGGGATGAACGGTTCTTTGAACCCATCGGTGTGGTGCAAAACCCTGTGAACGTATGCGCCGTGCCTCTGGAAGAGGCCGAGGGTATCGTCTGCACGGGCCCGCGCGATCCGCTGGCCGACCCCGACGTTATGCGCCCCGAGTTTCTGATGGCCAAACAGCGCGGGTTGAAACTGCTCTGCGCCAATCCCGACATCGTTGTCGACCGGGGCGAGCAACGAGAATGGTGTGCGGGCGCGCTGGCGCAACTCTATACCGACATGGGCGGTGAGAGCCTCTACTTCGGTAAACCGCACCCGCCGATCTATGATCTGGCGCGCCGCAGGCTCTCCGCGCTCGGCACGGATGTGCCCGACAATCGCATTCTGGCGATCGGGGACGGCGTGCTGACGGACATCGCAGGCGCCATGGGGGAGGACATCGATTCGCTGTTCATCTCCGGCGGTCTCGCCGCGGCGGAGACCAAAACAAACAGCGATCCCGATCCAGATGCGCTAAAGGATTATTTACAAAGGGAAATGTCCAACCCAACCTATACGATAGGGTTCCTGCGCTGACCTATTTTTTCCTTGCTTTTCTGCAGTTGCGAAGTAATAAAGTTTCAACCGTTACATCGTAATGATCAGAAAATTACCGGAAGGGTCATCATGTTGGACAATCTGCCCCGCGGCACCATCTGCATCGAGGACATCGAAATGGGCATGTCGCGCCACCTGCAAAAGGTGGTGACGGACGAAGACATCGAGATGTTTGCCCAGATTTCGACCGACCGGAACCCGGTGCATCTGGATGATGACTACGCCCGCGACACGATCTTTGAGGGGCGTATTGCCCATGGGATGCTGACCGCGGGCCTGATCTCGGCAGTGATCGGCGAGCAACTGCCCGGGCACGGCACCGTCTACATGGGCCAGTCCCTGAAGTTTCTGGCCCCGGTCCGCCCGGGCGATCTTGTCTACGCCGAGGTGAAGGTCATCGACATCGAAATGGCCAAACGCAGGGTCAAGCTGGAATGCCACTGTTCGGTAGACGGCAAGAAAGTCCTGATCGGCGAAGCCACTGTGATGGCACCGTCACGCAAGTTCGACTGACCTCACCCCTGCTGCGCCACCACCCTTTCTGACAGGTCAGAGCGCTTGCGTGTCTTGCGCGTCGAGGCTACGCAAGGCGGATGAGGATTATCCGCGACTACCAATTTGTTGACCCCGAAAACCGCGGCGCCAGCGCGGCGATTGGCAATTTTGACGGCGTGCATCTGGGCCATCAATCGGTGATCGATCTGGCCCGGCAGGTTGAACCTGATGCGCCGCTGGGGATTGTCACCTTTGAGCCGCATCCGCGCGTGCATTTCGCCCCCCACGCCGCCCCCTTTCGGCTGATGAGCCGCGAAGCCCGCGCCAGCCGCCTGGAAAAACTGGGGGTGCAACGGCTCTATGAGTTGAACTTCAACGCCGCACTGGCGGCGCTCACGCCAGAAGAGTTCGCCCGCAAAGTCATTGCCGATGGGTTTGGCCTGAAACACGTGATCGTGGGCGCTGATTTCTGTTTCGGCAAGGGGCGTGCCGGTACCATTGATGATTTGCGACAGTTTGGCCAGGATATGGGCTTTGGCGTCACCATTGCGCCGCTGATCGAACAAGCGGACAAGACAGTTTCCTCCACGGCGATCCGCAAGGCGCTGAGCGATGGCGATCCCCGGCTCGCCGCGGATATGCTGGGCCACTGGCACCGGATCGAAGGACCGGTGATTGGCGGCGAACAGCGCGGGCGCGAGCTGGGCTATCCCACGGCCAACATGTCCATCGAAGGGCTGCATCCGCCCGCCTTTGGTGTCTATGCGGTGTTGGTCGACGTGCTGGAAGGCCCGCATCAGGGCAGCTATCACGGCGTTGCCTCCATGGGGGTGCGTCCGATGTTCGGGGAAAATCGCCCCAACCTGGAAACCTTCATCTTTGACTTTCAGGGGGACCTCTACGGCACGCCGCTGTCGGTTGCGCTTGTCGAGCATCTTCGCCCGGAAGAAAAGTTCGACAGTCTGGACGCGCTGATTACGCAAATGGACGCGGATAGCGCACAGGCCCACCGCATTTTGGGGGCGCTGTGAGCGATCCCATCGACCGCAGTGGCCTGAAAGACAGGTTCTGGGAGCGCAAACCGCTGACCAAGATGTCCCAGAAGGAATGGGAATCGCTCTGCGATGGCTGCGGCAAATGCTGCCTCAACAAACTCGAGGATGAAGAGAGCGGTGCCGTTGCGCTGACCCGCATTGCCTGCCGCCTGCTGGACGATAGCACCTGCCGCTGTGCGCATTATGAAAACCGCCACCAGTTCATCCCTGAATGCATCGTGCTGAAACCTGACAATCTGGACACGCACGCCTATTGGATGCCTGAAACCTGCGCCTACCGGCTGCTGTGGCAAGGGGATCCCCTGCCCGACTGGCACCCGCTGATCAGCGGCACGGCGCAATCGGTACATGACGCGGGCGTGTCTGTGCAGGGCTGGACGCTCAGCGAATTTGACATCCCCGAAGACGAGTGGGAAGAGCATATCATCGAGGAGCCTGTCTGATGTTTTTTGCCTCCGACAACGCAGGGCCTGCGCTGCCGCAAGTGATGCGCCGCATGGCGGAAGCCAACACCGGCTATGCGATGCCCTATGGCGCGGATCCGGTCATGGAGGAGGTCCGGCAGCAGATCCGCGATATTTTTGAAGCCCCGGAGGCCGCCGTATATTTGGTTGCCACGGGCACGGCCGCGAACGTGCTGGCGCTGGCCTGTTACTGCCAACCTTGGCAGACGGTGTTCTGCAGCCACATCGCGCATATTCAGGAGGATGAGTGCAACGCCCCTGAATTCTACACCGGCGGCGCCAAGCTGTGCCTCGTGGACACACCCGACAAGATGACGCCCGGCGGATTGCGCGCCCGGATCAAGGCGGAAGGCGTGCGTGGCGTGCACGGGCCCGAACGCGGGGCCGTTTCGATCACCCAGGTGACGGAACGCGGCAGTGTCTACACGCCGGACGAACTCCAGGCCCTGACTTCAGTGGCCAAAGACTTCAACCTGCCGGTGCATCTGGATGGCGCGCGTTTCGCAAATGCGCTGGCGGCGCTGGGATGCTCAGCGGCGGAGATGACGTGGAAAGCAGGCATTGACGTGGTCAGTTTTGGCGGCACGAAAAACGGCTGTCTGGGCGTCGAGGCCGTGGTGTTCTTCGACTCTGAAAAGGCGTGGGAGTTTGAGCTGCGGCGCAAACGCGGGGCGCATCTCTTCTCCAAACACCGGTTCCTGTCGGCGCAAATGGCTGGCTATCTGCAGGACAATGCCTGGCTGGAGGCCGCCAGAAACGCCAATGCCAACGCCGCCCGGCTCACAACTGGGCTGCGCGCGGCGGGCGCAGTATTCGAACACGAACCGCAGGCAAACATGATCTTTGCCCGCTTTGCCCGCCGGGTGCACCAGCGCCTGCACGATGCGGGTGCCGTCTACTACATCTGGTCGGGCAGACTCGCGGGCGATGACCCGGACGAGTTGCTGACGGCGCGGCTGGTATGTGACTGGTCGATGACGGCGGAGCAGATCGATCTATTCCTCAGCCACTTCGAGTAGTGCTGCAATCTCTTGCGCTACCGCGCCGGGGTGGGTGATCGGCGACATGTGCCCGGCGCCCGCAATGGTCGCGCGCCGCACATTGGGCAACCGGCGCGCGAGACTGGCATTGACCGCGTCAATGATATCGGCGGTTTGGTCCCCTTCGACCAGAAGGCAGGGCATCGCGGCCCGCTCGAGCCGCCCCGGCGTCATCAGCCCTGCGGCGTCGTCGATGATCACAGGCGACTGACCCGGCACCACATACATGCGGTCCGCAAGGTAACGGCGCGTCGTCTCCGGCATCTCGTCCCATTTGGTGCCGTCGCCCCAGAACCGGTTGAAAAGGCGGGCGGCCTTTGCCGTGTCACCTGCTGAAAGGGCCGTAAAATAGGGTTCAGCTTCGACCTCATGCGCCTGCATCCGCTTGGGCGTGTCCTTGATGGCGGCTGCAAAGAATACGGGTTCGATCAGGGTCAGACTGCGCACCCGTTCCGGATGCTCCACCGCAAGGCGCAGCGCGATCGTGGCGCCAAACGAATGACCGATCACATCCCGGCGCACCGGCAAATGCGCCCGTGCGGCCATCATGCACAGGTCATGCAGATCAACCGTGCCGTCCCAATCGTCGCTTTTGCCATGACCGGGCAGGTCGATCGCCGTCAGTGTCACACGATCTTCCAGCGCCCTGCCGACGCCCCGCCAGGCGCCAGCATGCGCCAGGGTGCAATGGATCGCCAGCGCCTCTCTCGCCCCATGCCCAAAGGTCCGGGCATGGGTGAAATGGCCTGACGTCATATCGTTCCGGCGAGATGCGCATCCAGATCGGCGATCCGGTCCTGCCCCCAGAACCGCTGCCCGCTGTCGGTGATGTAAAAGGGCGAGCCGAACACACCGTGCTCCACCGCCTCTTCCAGATTGGCCGCATAGGTTTCCGCCCCGACCAGCAGCCCGCTGTCCGCCAGCCCGGCGTCAAACCCGGCCTCCTGCAGACAGGACCGCACCACCGCGTCCTCGGCGATGTCCTTGTCCTCCGCCCAGACCGACCGGCAGATCGAAAACATGAGCTTGCCCAGATCCCCGCCGCCCGCGTTCTGCGCCGCAATAAAGGCATAGGACGACGGGGCCGCGTTGGTCGGCCAATGGGCGGGCTTCAGGTTGAACGGCATGTCTAGCAGCTTGGCCTGCCGCACCAACTCCTGCGCGCGATATTCAACGCGGCTTGGATGGCGATCCTTGGGTGGGGTGCCCCCGGTCCGGGCAAAGAGCGCCATGATGTCGAGCGGCTTGTAGGTGATGGAGGCCCCGTGTTTTTCCGCCACCTTTTCGGCGCGATTCCCGGCAAGGTAGGCATAAGGAGAAAGCGTTGAGAAAAAGAGGTCGATATGTGCCATTTTGGGGCTCCTTATGGGTGCGAGGTTCTTTGCCGATTGGTAAGGCCGTGCTAGGTGAAGTCAACATCACGAATCTGTCACATTTGCTCGACGCAACCCAGGATCGCCCCCCATGCCAGAATTCCAAGAACCGAAACTGATCGCCGGCAATGCCAACATGCCATTGGCCAATGCCATCGCCCGGCGGATGTCGATGCATCGCGGCAAACAGGTGGGGCTTGTGGATGCAAGGGTTGAGCGGTTCAACGATGGTGAAATCTTTGTCGAAGTCTTCGAAAACGTCCGGGGCGAGGACATGTTCATCGTCCAATCCACCTCCAACCCCGCCAATGACAACCTGATGGAACTCCTGATCATGGCGGATGCGCTGCGCCGCTCGTCTGCCTCGCGCGTTACGGCGGTACTGCCCTATTTTGGCTACGCGCGGCAGGACCGCCGCACCAAGGCGCGCACCCCCATCACCGCCAAGCTGGTCGCAAACATGCTGGTGGGCACCGGCATCGAGCGGGTCCTGACCATGGATCTACACGCGGCACAGATCCAGGGTTTCTTCGACATCCCGGTGGACAACCTCTATGCCTCGCCGATCTTCGCGCTCGACATCAAGGACGCGTTCAAAAACAAGATGAACGAGCTGATGATCGTCTCCCCGGACGTCGGCGGCGTAGCCCGCGCCCGCGAGCTGGCCAAGCGCATCGGATCGCCGCTCGCCATTGTGGACAAGCGCCGCGAAAAGCCCGGCGAAGTTGCAGAAATGACAGTGATCGGCGATGTGACCGGGAAAACCTGCCTGATAGTGGATGATATCTGCGACACTGCCGGTACGCTCTGCAAAGCCGCAGAAGTGTTAATCGAGAACGGCGCCAAGGAAGTGCACTCCTATATCACCCACGGCGTGCTGTCCGGCCCCGCGGTGGAGCGTGTTACCAAATCGGTGATGAAGTCGCTGGTGATCACGGATTCGATTGCGGCAACAGAGGCAGTGAAGAACGCCAAGAACATCCGCATCGTGCCCACCGCGCCCGTTTTCGCTCAGGCGATCCTGAACATCTGGAGCGGCACCTCCGTCTCCTCCCTGTTCGAGGCGGAAACGCTGAGCCCGATCTACGATGGCATGTACGCCGCTGAGTAATCTCACACAGGGTTCGCCAGCCAAAAAACGCTAGCGACGACATCCGGCCGGAGAACAGCCCGCGACGATCTGCGCGCCCCTGGGGCGTTCTCGGATCCAGGCGCTTCTACCTCAATATCCTATCTCGAAACGCCATGCCCTAGTCCGGTTTTCCCAATCGAAAAGACCGACCAAAGTCGGTGTGCGCACCGTGCGTGCAACACGCGGTGGTTGTTGACAGGTCGGCTTTGACTACGCTGTTATATCGGATGCGGGGCGTTGCGGGTCCGCAGTGTGGGGTGTGTAGCCGCAATTCAATCAACTGGGAGGATGATCATGAAGCTACTGAAACTTGCCGCTGGACTATTGTTAAGTACGGGGCTGGCCGGCACGGCCAGTGCACAGGATAACATGGACAAGCTGTCCAATATGCAACGCACCGATGCGACATTCACGATGGTCGATCAGTCCGGAGACCGGGCAGAGGCGCTCAAGAACATCATTCCACATATCAAGGTCCCGGACGGTTTCGAGGTCAGCCTCTATGCGGTTGTGCCGGACGCGCGCTCCATGGCGGTGGCGCCACAGGGCACGGTGACATTTGTGGGCACGCGCAAGGACAAGGTCTGGTCCGTGGTGGACCGTGACCGCAACCGGGTGGCGGATGAGGTCAAGGATTTCGCACCCTCGATCACCTTCGACATTCCTAACGGGCCCTGCTTCTCGAAGGATGGCTTCCTGTTCATTGCCGAGCGCAACCGGGTGCTGAACTTCCCCGCTGCGGAATTCTTCTTTGAAGGGCCCGATCCCGCGGTCGCCGTTGTGGTCGAGCAGGGCGATCTGGTGCCGGTGGAGGAAGAAAGCTTCAACCACACCGCACGGGTCTGTGACGTGGGCCCGGACGGCAAGCTCTATATCTCGCTGGGCCAGCCGCACAACGTGCAGCCCGCGGAGAAGGTCGAGATGTACGACAAGATCGGCATCGGCGGCATCATCCGCATCAACACCGATGGCACGGGCCGCGAGGTCTTTACCCGTGGGGTCCGCAACTCGGTGGGGCAGGATTTCCACCCCGAGACCGGTGAGCTGTGGTGGACCGACAACCAGGTGGACGGCATGGGGGATGACATCCCGCCGGGCGAGCTGAACCGCCAGACCGAGGCGGGCCAGCACTTTGGGTTCCCCTGGACCAACAGCCGTGTCGAGATCATGTCCGAAGCCGAGCATCCACGTCCCGAAGGCGTCACCTTCATCGAACCGCAGCTGGAGCTGACCGCCCATGCCGCCGATCTGGGCATGAAGTTCTACGAAGGGTCCAGCTTCCCCGATGCCTATGAGGGCGGCATCTTCTGGGCGCAGCATGGCTCGTGGAACCGCACGACGCCGGTGGGCGCGCGGGTTATGTTCACGGCGCTGGATCCGGAGACCGGCGATGCGGTCGAAGCGCAGGTCTTTGCCGATGGCTGGCTGAACGAGGAAACAGGCGAATATCGCGGGCGGCCGATGGACATCGCCTTCCTGAAAGATGGCTCGATGCTGGTCTCGGATGACTTCGCCGGTGCGATCTGGCGGATCGCATACACCAAATGAGGCTTACAAGCCTTCTGGTGCTCGGCGTGGGGTTACACGCCGGGCCCATTTTTGCGGATATCATCGGTGACCGGGACGCCGGGCGCCAAATCTCTGGTCAGTGCCGGACCTGTCACGGGTCAGATGGGTTTGCCACCATTCCTATTGCGCCACATATCGGCGGTGAGCCCGAATCCTATCTGCGCGCACAGCTGACCGCCTTTCGCGATGGCACGCGTGAGCATGAGATGATGACCATCGTTGCCGCCAACCTTTCAGATCAGCAGATCGCCGATCTTGCGGCCTGGTACGCGGGGCATTCTGCAACGGCAGAGTTGACCGCAGACCCTGCTGGTGCCCCGGAGGCTTGTGTCGCCTGTCATGGAACAGATGGCATTCACCTCTTCGACGATGCGCCCAATCTGGCGGGAGAGACCAACATTTACATCGACACACAGCTCAAAGCCTTTCGAAGCGGCCAGCGGACACACGAGGTAATGAGCGAGGTGGCCGCGGAGCTTACCAACGAAGAGATCCGCGCCTATGCCGATTGGTACGCAGCGGTGAAGCTGTACATCGAGACGGTGGAGTAAGAGCGACCAGCGAGTGGTGGGTGATCCGGCGCACTTTCGCGCAGCCCCCCATAAGCCTCTTGATCGACAAAACCGCAAGTCGCGCGCCGCAGTGTAACACCTTATTTTTATTTCGCCTTTCCAGTCGAAACAAGAGACGTCGCCGCTCCGACGACCCGACCCGCATATTCAAAAACGACGCGAAGAGGAAAAAGAGAGGAATAACCGCTCATCTCACCCGTTCTCCCCACACGCAACTTGAATGGAGAGACAGATGAAAACCCTTCTTATCGCTGGTCTGACCAGCCTTGTTCTCGCGAGTACTGCCGTCGCCGGCAACACCAGCCAGAAATCCACATACACCCAGATGACCGGGCAAGAGATCAAAAGCGCGCTTGTCGGTAACTCCCTGCGCGGCGTAGACCGGTCGGGAAAATACGTTATCCACTACAGTTCCGACCGGAAAATGAAGATCGTGTACAACAAAAAACGGATCGAATCCGGTGTCTGGCGGATCAAGGGCAACAAGTATTGCCGCCGCTGGGCGAAGCTTGGCGGCGGCAAGGAACGCTGCGTGACCTTCCATCGCAACGGCAACAAGATCGTCTGGGTCCAGACGGGCAAGATTACCGACCACTCGGTTCTGCTGCGCGGCAACCCCGCCAGATTGTGATGCGGCACCTTTCAACGGCCCCTGGCGACAGGCAGTAGGCATGGCATCGGGTCTGGCAACACAGAGTGTGATCCCGCTTTATGCCTCCCACCCGGAACGCCGTCGCACACCACTTACGACCGCGGCTGCGGTACCGGACGTCGTAACATGGGCCAAGAGAATCGGACCCATCCAACGCCGGTCGCAACGAGCAAAAATGGAAAGACCCCGCCGCGCAATGCGAGCGGGGTCTTTCGTCTGTAATCAGGCGTTGTTCAGCGTGCTGAGATGCCGATGTGATCGCCTACCGCAACCATATCGGCGAGCAGTTTGGCGGCATCGTCGACCGGACCGGGTTCGTTCTCAAAGGCCGCTTTGGCGTTGTTCAACGCGTCTTCGGCCTCTTTGACCATTTCGGCCAGATGCTCCGCCGTCACCTCGGCGCGTGGCAACGCGCGCTCGGCCAGAACCGTGACACCGGCTGCCGTGATCTCGGCAAAACCACCGGTGACGACATATTCCGACGTCCCATCCGGGCCTTCGGTGCTCAGCAGGCCGGGGCGCAATGTCGTGATGGTGGGCGCATGGCCCGCCATCGCTGTCATATCGCCATCAGCGCCCGGGATCTGGACCGACACGACCTGCGCAGAGGCAAGCCGCCGCTCGGGCGAGACCAGGTCAAATTGCGTCGTATCTGCCATTAATCCGGCTCCTTAAGCAGCGTCAGCCGCCATTTTTTCAGCTTTCGCTTTCACTTCCTCGATGCCACCGACCATGTAGAAGGCGCCTTCGGGCAGGTGGTCGTATTCACCGGCCACAACCGCTTTGAAGCTTTCGATGGTGTCAGCGAGCGGCACCTGCACACCGTCGGACCCGGTGAAGACCTTCGCCACGTCGAAAGGCTGGCTGAGGAAACGCTGGATTTTCCGGGCACGGGCCACGGTCAGCTTGTCCTCTTCGGAGAGTTCGTCCATGCCGAGGATCGCGATGATATCTTGCAGCGACTTATAGCGTTGCAGGATCCCCTGCACGTCACGGGCAACCGCATAGTGCTCGTCACCCACAACCGCAGGGTCCATCAGACGCGATGTGGAATCGAGTGGGTCCACGGCGGGGTAGATGCCCAGCTCCGAGATCGCACGGCTGAGAACTGTTGTCGCGTCGAGGTGCGCAAAGGACGTCGCAGGCGCGGGGTCGGTCAAGTCATCCGCAGGCACGTAAACCGCTTGCACGGAGGTGATCGAACCGGCTTTGGTCGAGGTAATGCGTTCCTGCATCGCGCCCATGTCGGTGGCCAGTGTCGGCTGGTAGCCCACAGCGGAAGGAATACGGCCCAGAAGGGCCGACACTTCGGAACCCGCCTGCGTAAAGCGGAAGATGTTGTCGACGAAGAACAGAACGTCTGTCCCGGACTGGTCGCGGAACTGCTCGGCCAGCGTCAGACCGGTCAGCGCCACACGCATCCGCGCGCCTGGAGGCTCGTTCATCTGGCCGTAGACCAGGGCCACCTGCGAGTTTTCCAGGTTCTCGGGATCGATCACGTTGGATTCGATCATCTCGTGGTAAAGGTCGTTGCCCTCACGGGTCCGTTCCCCCACGCCCGCGAACACCGAATAACCGGAGTGCACCTTGGCGATGTTGTTGATCAGTTCCATGATCAGAACGGTCTTGCCCACACCGGCACCACCGAAGAGGCCGATTTTGCCACCCTTGGCGTAGGGGGCCAACAGGTCGATCACCTTGATGCCGGTTTCCAGCACTTCGGAGGTGGTCGACTGCTCGGCGAATTCAGGCGCGTCCTGGTGGATGGAGCGTTTCTCATCCGCGTTCACGGGGCCCTTCTCGTCCACGGGTTCGCCCACCACGTTCATGATCCGGCCCAGCGTGGCGTTGCCCACCGGGATCGAGATCGGGCCATCCGTGTCGGTCACGGTCTGGCCGCGTACGAGGCCTTCGGTGGCATCCATGGCGATCGCACGCACGGTGTTTTCACCAAGGTGCTGGGCCACTTCGAGCACCAGACGGTTGCCGTTGTTGTCGGTTTCCAGCGCGTTGAGGATCTCCGGCAGGTGATCTTCGAATTGAACGTCAACGACCGCGCCGATGACCTGAGTTACTTTGCCGACTGCATTTGCCATGTCGTTTCTCCGGTTTGTTCTTTAGAGCGCTTCCGCGCCCGAAATGATTTCAATCAGCTCGTTGGTGATGACGGCCTGACGTGAGCGGTTGTACTGGATGGTCAGCTTGTCGATCATCTCACCCGCGTTGCGTGTCGCGTTGTCCATCGCAGACATCCGCGCGCCCTGTTCCGACGCGCCGTTCTCCAGCAAGCCCGCAAAGATCTGCGTGGCCACCCCGCGCGGCAGCAGATCCGCAAGGATCGCCTCTTCGGAGGGTTCATAGTCGAAGAGCGTTGAGGCCTCGTCACCCTCTTCCGCTTCGAAGGATGCCGGGATGATCTGCTGTGCGGTCGGGATTTGCGTGACCACATTCACGAACTTCGAATAGAAGAGCGTGGCCACGTCGAAATCGCCGCCATCAAACCGGCCGAGCACGTCTTTGGCGATGCCTTGAGCATCGACGTAGCCGACGCGCTTGACCTCCGTCAGGTCGACATGGCCGATGTAGTACTGGCCATAGTCCCGCTTCATCTGGTCGCGGCCTTTTTTGCCGACGGTAAGGATTTTGACCTCTTTACCTTCGCCCAAAAGCTTGTCCGCGTGGTTGCGCGCTAGTTTCGCGATGTTCGAGTTGAAGCCGCCACAGAGGCCGCGCTCCGACGTCATGACGATCAGCAACTGCACCTTGTCGCTGCCAGTGCCCGACAGCAATTTGGGGGCTGAATCCGATCCGCCGACCGACGCCGCCAGCCCCGCCATCACGGCGTTGAACCGTTCCGTGTAGGGGCGCGACTGCTCGGCAGCCTCCTGCGCGCGGCGCAGCTTGGCCGCTGCAACCATCTGCATGGCTTTGGTGATCTTGCGGGTCGATTTGACCGACTCGATCCTGTTTTTCAGGTCCTTAAGACTGGGCATGGGCCTACCTCTTAAGCGAAATCAGCGGCGAATTCGTTGAGAGCAGCTTTGATGCTGTCAGCGAGGTCGTCTTTCACCTTACGGTCGTTGTTGGTGATGTCGTCCAGCAGCGCCTGGTGCTTGGAGCGCAGATGCGCCAGCATACCGGCCTCAAAACGACCCACGTCCTTGACGTCAACCTTGTCGAGGAACCCGTTGGTGCCTGCGAAGATCACGCAAACGATTTCCGCGTTGGTCAGTGGCGAGTATTGCGATTGCTTCATCAACTCGGTCAGACGCGCGCCGCGTGCCAGCAGCTGTTGGGTCGAGGCGTCGAGGTCAGAGCCGAACTGCGCGAAGGCCGCCATTTCACGATACTGCGCGAGGGACAGTTTCACCGGGCCGGCCACCGAAGACATTGCCTTGGTCTGCGCCGAAGAGCCCACACGAGACACCGACAGACCGGTGTTCACGGCCGGGCGGATACCTTGGTAGAAGAGTTCGGTTTCCAGGAAGATCTGGCCGTCGGTGATCGAGATCACGTTGGTCGGAATAAAGGCCGACACGTCGCCACCTTGGGTCTCGATGATCGGCAGCGCTGTCAGCGAGCCGTTGCCCGCGTCATCGCCCAGCTTCGCGGAACGTTCCAGCAGACGGGAGTGCAGATAGAAAACGTCACCAGGATAGGCTTCACGGCCTGGTGGGCGGCGCAGCAGCAGCGACATCTGGCGATAGGACACGGCCTGTTTGGAGAGGTCATCATAGATGATCAGCGCGTGGCGGCCATTGTCGCGGAAGTGCTCGGCCATGGCGGTCGCGGCATAAGGTGCCAGGAACTGCATCGGTGCTGGTTCGGAGGCTGTCGCGGCGACCACGATGGAGTATTCAATCGCGCCGGTTTCTTCGAGCTTCTTGACCAGCTGCGCCACGGTGGAGCGCTTCTGACCCACGGCGACATAGACGCAGTAGAGCTTTTTGCTCTCGTCGTCGCCCGCACCGTCGTTGTAGGATTTCTGGTTCAGGATCGCGTCCAGCGCCACAGCGGTTTTGCCAGTCTGACGGTCGCCGATGATCAGCTCCCGCTGGCCACGGCCAATTGGGATCATGGAATCGACCGCTTTAAGGCCAGTCGCCATCGGTTCGTGGACTGATTTGCGCGGGATGATGCCCGGCGCTTTCACGTCCGCAACCGAGGAGGTCTTCGCATTGATCGGGCCTTTGCCGTCAATCGGGTTACCCAGACCGTCCACAACACGGCCCAGCAGCTCGTCACCGGTCGGTACGGACACGATGGAGTTGGTGCGCTTGACGGTATCGCCTTCTTTAATATCGCGGTCGGAGCCGAAGATCACCACACCGACGTTGTCGGATTCAAGGTTCAGCGCCATGCCCTGAATACCGCCGGGGAATTCGACCATCTCACCGGCTTGAACATTGTCCAAACCGTATACGCGCGCAATCCCGTCACCGACGGAAAGCACCCGGCCAACCTCGGCCACTTCGGCTTCTTGACCGAAATTCTTGATCTGGTCCTTCAGGATCGCAGAAATCTCTGCTGCTTGGATACCCATTTATCCGACCTCTTTCATTGCATTCTGGAGGGAATTCAGTTTCGAGCGGATCGACGTGTCGATCATGCGCGAACCAACTTTAACAATAAGACCGCCGATGAGGCTTTCATCCACGGTCGCATTGAGTGTTACGGTTTTGCCTGTCGAGGCCTTCAATGACTTGGCCAGCTTGTCGGCCTGTGTTTTCGTCAGCGCCTTGGCCGAGACGACATCCGCCGTCACTTCGCCTTTTTCCGCAGCAATAATATCGCGTAGGGTTGCGACCAGTTGCGGCAGCACGAACAAGCGGCGGTTCTGCGCCATCAGCGCCAGCGTGTTGGCAAGCGTGTCCGACAGTTTCATTTTCTTGGAAAGGGCTGCGATGGCCGCGCCCTGTTCTTCGCGAGAGTAGATCGGCGAGTGGATCAAGGCCCGGAAATCTTCGCTGTCTGCAAGGGCGCCCTGTAGCGCGTCGAGGTCGGTCTCCAGCGCTTTGATGGCTTTTCCATCGCTGGCAATTTCGTAGACTGCGGTGGCGTAACGCCCGGCAATACTCGTGGAAATCGAAGCTGGTTCTGACACATCCACCCTTTCGATAGTCGGACCCGGATATGCGAAAAAGTCGCGTCACCGAGAGTGTTGGCGCGGCTTGAATTAACTCAAGACGTCGAAATCAGCGGTGATGTAGCAGAGAGGATCACACCCCGCAACATGAGATAGTGAACCGCGATTTTGCGTCTTTTCCCATGATTTCAGCGGCTTGGCCCAGGTGCGACCGTTTGGCCCCTCAGAAAGTTTGCAAAATGGCGGCGTTATTAACGGATTTTTCGATTCCCAAGCCACAAAATGCACCGTTTTGCGCAGCCATCGCCGCCGTAGCGGTGATCGTTTAATCGCTAAACCGGCTTGGCCGTGGGTTCCAAAACGGCGCTTGCACGCAATTTGCGCAGTGGCTCAACCTTGCCCTTGGGCGGATAGACCAGTTTCGTGGCTTCGACCATGAAAGCGCCGCCTGCCATCATCGTTGGGACACGCCGCCCGAATTTTTCAAAAGCCGGGCCGAATTTCATCCACCACCGCTTGGTCGAGGGCACCTGATAAAGCGCGCCCGCATGGCGCTCCGGCAAAAACTGATGCTTGCGCAGTTGCGTTTCCAATTGTCCGGGCGAATAGGGCCTGCCATAGCCGAAGGGCGTGCGGTCCCGCCGCGCCCAAAGCCCCGCACGATTGGGGACAATGAAGAGGGCACGCCCCCCTGGCCCCAGGACGCGCCAGCATTCTTCCAACAGATCAGACGCCCGTTCAGACGTTTCCAGCCCATGCAAGACAACCAGCTTGTCCACATGCCCGGTTTCCAGCGGCCATTCCGTTTCCTCGGTCAGTACGGAGACATTGGGCTGGCCCGGCGGCCAGGGCATCACCCCCTGTGGTCCGGGCATCAGTGCAATCACGCGGCGCGCATCCTTCAGATAGGGGCGCAACAGGGGGGCCGCGAACCCGAACCCGACAACGGTTTGTCCTTTTGCTTCAGGCCATATCTCCTGCATGCGCGCCTGCAGGCTCGCTTGCGCCGCCCGTCCCAGGGCGGAGCGATAATAGAAATTGCGCAGATCCTGCACGTCCAGATGCATTGCAGCCCGCCCCGGTATCGGTCACTCTGGTCAGAGTGTCGCAAAAGCCAAGGAAAATGACCATGCCCCTCGAGATCGTGACCATCCCCTGCCTTTCGGACAATTACGCCTTTTTGGTGCATGACGATTCGACGGGCAAAACCGCCCTTGTGGATGTGCCTGAGGCCGAGCCCATCCTGCAGGCACTGTCCTCTCGGGGATGGCGGTTGGATGAGGCCTGGATCACCCACCACCACGCCGATCATGTTCAGGGATTGGACCGCGTGCTGCAGGATCACCCGGCCTCCGTCACAGGGGCCGCTGCAGATGCGCACCGCTTACCAGCGCTGAACCGCCGCGTTGGTGATGCTGAAACCTTCGATTTCGCCGGACACCAGGTTCAGGTGATGGATGTGTCTGGTCATACCGTCGGTCATATCGCCTATTACATCCCCGACGCGGCGGCCGCTTTTACCGCCGACAGCCTGATGGCGCTGGGATGCGGACGTCTCTTTGAGGGGACGGCAGATCAGATGTGGACCAGCCTGAGCAAATTTGCCGCCCTGCCGCCAGAGACGCTGATTTGTTCCGGACATGAATATACCGCGTCCAATGCTAAGTTCGCATTAACCATTGATCCTGATAATCCTAGCCTTATATCCCGGAATGAAGAGATCGTTGCGGCGCGCGCTGCAGGGGTTCCCACCGTTCCCTCGACTTTGGCGCTGGAAATGGCAACAAATCCGTTCTTGCGCGCTGACGACCCTGACATTCGCCGCCTTTTGGGGCTCCCAGATGCATCGAACGTTGAGGTTTTTGCTGAAATCCGCGCCCGAAAGGATGCATTCTAACGCCCAAATCACAGCCTTTCATGTCGTCTTCACACAATTTGTGACTGAGAAAACGAAGAAAAAACTTGAAGCCGGGCTGCGATCAACCAAACTCTAATACTATGAGGCCATGGTCGGCTTACGGATCGGCAAGAATCAGATCCTCCACCGACCCCGATCAGAAGGAGCGCTTATTGTGCCTTCATTTTCGACCACACTAGAACAGGCAATCCATTCTGCTTTGGCCCTTGCCAATGCACGACGGCATGAGTTTGCGACACTTGAGCATCTTCTGCTGGCATTGATTGATGAGCCAGATGCGACCCGCGTGATGAAAGCCTGCAGCGTCGACATCGACGATCTGCGCGCCACGCTTGTAGAGTTTGTTGACGAGGACCTGAGCAATCTGGTCACCGACGTTGACGGCTCCGAAGCGGTGCCCACGGCGGCCTTCCAGCGCGTTATCCAACGCGCAGCTATTCACGTGCAATCCTCCGGACGCACGGAGGTGACCGGCGCCAACGTGCTGGTTGCCATTTTCGCCGAGCGCGAGAGCAATGCGGCTTATTTCCTGCAAGAGCAGGATATGACGCGCTATGATGCGGTCAATTTCATCGCACACGGAGTGGCCAAGGATCCCGCGTTTGGGGAACAACGCCCCGTTTCAGGTGCCCCGGAGCATGAGGAAGAGGCGCAGGGCGTCACCGAAGGCGAGAAAAAGGAAAGTGCACTTGAGAAATACTGCGTGGATTTGAACGCCAAATCCCGCGAAGGCGATATCGACCCGCTCATCGGGCGGGATGCCGAGGTGGAGCGCTGTATTCAGGTGCTGTGCCGTCGCCGCAAAAACAACCCGCTTCTCGTGGGCGATCCCGGCGTTGGTAAGACCGCAATTGCGGAAGGGCTGGCACGCAAGATCGTCGCCGGTGAGACACCGGAGGTTTTGGAAAATACCACGATCTATTCGCTCGATATGGGCGCATTGCTGGCGGGCACACGTTACCGTGGTGATTTTGAGGAACGTCTGAAAGCTGTTGTTGCTGAGTTGGAACAACACGAAGACGCGGTGCTGTTCATCGATGAGATTCACACCGTGATTGGTGCCGGTGCAACTTCGGGTGGCGCAATGGATGCGTCAAACCTGCTGAAACCCGCTTTGGCAGGCGGAAAACTGCGGACCATGGGGTCGACGACCTACAAAGAATTCCGTCAGCACTTTGAAAAAGATCGCGCCCTCAGCCGTCGGTTCCAGAAAATCGACGTTAATGAGCCGTCTGTCGAAGATGCGGTGAAAATCCTGCGAGGTTTGAAACCCTATTTCGAGGATCATCACTCGGTCAAATACACCGCCGATGCGATCAAATCCTCGGTGGAACTTGCGTCACGCTACATCAATGACCGGAAATTGCCGGACTCAGCAATCGATGTGATCGATGAAGCAGGTGCTGCGCAGCATCTGGTGGTGGCAGCGAAGCGACGCAAAACCATTGGCACGAAGGAAATCGAGAATGTCGTGGCGAAGATTGCCCGCATTCCGCCGAAGAACGTCTCGAAAGACGATGCCGAAGTGCTCAAGGACCTTGAGAACTCGCTCAAACGGGTGGTTTTTGGTCAGGACAAAGCGATCGAGGCACTGTCATCGGCCATCAAACTGGCGCGCGCAGGGCTGCGTGAACCTGAGAAGCCGATTGGCAACTACCTCTTTGCAGGCCCGACCGGCGTCGGCAAAACCGAGGTGGCAAAGCAGCTGGCCGATACCCTGGGTGTCGAACTGCTACGGTTCGACATGTCCGAATACATGGAGAAACACGCCGTCAGCCGCCTGATCGGCGCCCCTCCGGGCTATGTTGGATTTGATCAGGGGGGCATGCTGACCGATGGTGTGGATCAGCATCCGCACTGTGTGCTGCTGCTTGATGAGATGGAGAAGGCCCATCCGGACGTCTACAATATTCTGTTGCAGGTAATGGATCACGGCAAACTGACCGATCACAACGGGCGCACGGTGGATTTCCGCAATGTCGTTCTGATCATGACCTCGAACGCGGGTGCGGCGGAGCAAGCCAAGGAAGCCATCGGTTTTGGCCGTGACCGTCGCGAGGGCGAGGATACCGCCGCTATTGAGCGCACTTTCACGCCGGAATTCCGCAACCGGCTTGATGCTGTGATCAGCTTCTCGCCTCTGCCGAAGGAGGTTATCCTCCGCGTCGTCGAGAAGTTTGTGCTGCAGCTGGAAGCCCAGCTGATGGATCGCAACGTGACCATCGAACTGACCAAACCGGCAGCGGAGTGGCTGGCCGATAAGGGCTACGATGCAAAAATGGGGGCACGACCGCTTGGCCGTGTCATTCAGGAGCATATCAAAAAGCCATTGGCCGAAGATTTGCTGTTCGGCAAGCTGGCTAAAGGTGGGATTGTCAAAGTGGGCGTCAAAGGTGGGGAAATCGATCTGAAGATCGAAGGCCCGGACAAACCGCGCCTTTCCGGCGATAAGCCACCTTTGCTGACGGCCGAATAAAGGTCATCTAAAAACAAGACAAATCCCGTTGTGCTCATTCACGGCGGGATTTTTTTTCGAGCGCCTGAAATCGCCTCACCCAGCTGGCGCAGCGTTCGACACATACACAGCAAATCGACTGACTGCGGACGCCTCGCCATCACGTCTGCACCTCCAAAACGACCGGATCTACTTTTCCGTGAACTTCAGCTCGATCCGGCGATTCAGCGCGCGAGCTTCTTCGGTATCATCTATCGCAACCGGCTGATATTGCCCAAAACCGTTTGCGGCCAGCCTGTTTGGTGGAATGCCCAAGGCGTTCACCATGTATTTCACCACGGAGAGGGCGCGTCCCTGACTGAGTTCCCAGTTATCTGAGAATTCACCAAAGCCCGACAGGGGCAGGTTGTCCGTATGACCGTCTACGCGGATGATCCAATCAATCTCTGGCGGGATGTCATCCGCGACACTCGCAATGATCCCGGCGACCTTGGCGACTTCACGCTGCCCCTCCTCGGAAAGGTCTGCACGCCCCGGCGCAAAGAGCACCTCTGAGGAAAACACAAACCGGTCGCCTTCGATGCGCACTCCTTCCTGTCGTCCCAACACGTCGCGCAATCTGCCAAAAAACTCGGAACGGTATTGCTCCAGATCCTTGGCTTCCTCCGCCAAACGGGCAGCCTCTTCCTGCAGCCTGATCCGCTCTTTTTCCTCGAGTGCTGCGCGACGACGTTCTTCAGCCGCAACGCGGGCCAGCGCCGTGTTGAGATCAGACCCCAGTGATTGGAGCCGGACTTGAGAGGCCGCGTCTCTTGCCACCGCATCATCCAGGAGGGATTGCAGATCTCCCAATTGCGTGCGCAACGCCGCAACCTGTTGGTTCAGAAGTTCCGTTTGGCGTTGCGCTTCGGCGCTGATCTCTTCCTCCTGCGACAATGCCCGGCGCGCCTCTGCCAGCAGGGCGGCGCGCCGCTCGGCATCGGTGCTGGTATCCTCGGCAAGCGTTTCCGCCGCCAGCTTTGCAGCAAGCGCAGTGGCGAGTTGTTCACGCAAGCGTTGTTGTTCCACTTTGAGATCTGCTTGCTGCGTTTGCAGCGCCTGCTGATCAGTTTCGGCCTGTGATTGAGCCGCTTCCAATTCGGCACGCAACTCAGCTTCCGCTGCGCGCAGAGCTTCCGCTTGCTCTGCAGCGGACGCGGCAGTGCCCTCCAACCCATCGATCCGGAGCAAGGCGGCCGCCAGTTGGCTATCGAGATCGTTCTCAACCGCCCGTGCCGCAGCAAGAAGCGTCAACATGTCTTCCGCCTCCTTTCGCTGCGCCTCCAGCGCCAGGGTCATCGCCGTCAACTCAGCATCCGCATCCGCCAACCGCGCGCGCAGGGCCTCTGCGGCGGCAGCTTCCGCCAGCCTTGCGGCCTCCTCTTCGCTCAGCGCTTGTTCTGCATCCCCCAATTCTGCCGTTAACTGATCAACCTCACCCTCTGTCGCGGCATTTCGGGCCCGTAAGTCAGCGACCAGCGCGTCCAGTGCTTCACGGCGCGCGGCAGCAAGACGGGCGGCTTCAGCCTGCGCATCGATTTCCGTGCGTGCGGATGCCAAGGCGAGGTTGAGCGCCTCCTGTTCGCTCAGCAATTCCGCCTGTGTCTGCTCCAACGCATCGCGGGTTTCTTCCAATGCGGCAACATCTCCGAGGGCCGTATCGCGCTGCGCGATCAGCGCCGCGACCTGTGCCTCAAAACTAGTGATCTGGGTTTGCGCTTCGCTCAAGGCCGCAGCCTGGGCGTCCCGTGTGGCGGTCAGCGTCGCGATACGGGTTTCCGCGTCGGTCAGTGACGCGCTCAATGCGCCGACGCGCGCTTCAAGATCGCTGCTGGTTTGCCGCTCAAGCCCAAGGGCCTGCGCCAAAGCAGCCACTTCCCCGGCAAGCTGGTCCAATTCGGTTTCCTGTCCGGTGATCCGTTCGGTCAACACAAATTGCACCACCATGAAGATGGTCAGCACGAACATCAGCACCAACAGCAAACCCGTCATCGCATCGACAAACCCGGGCCAGATCGAAGCCTGAAAGCGTGTGCCGGTACGTCGCGACAGCGCCATGATCAGCTATCTCCGGATCTGATCTTGACGTTGGAGCGGGTTCGGCCCGACCGGAGTGCTTCGGTCAGTCTGGACAGATCCATGCGCAGCTCGGCCACGCTTTCCTGACGCCCGGCGGAGATCTCTTCGAGAATCCGCAGCATTTGCACGTCGATCGACCGCAACCGCATGCGGCTTTCCGCGTCGATCCCATCGCCGTGTCCTTGATTTTCGATGGCAGAAATCAGCCGCTCCTGCCCTGCGGCAACACGCTCAAGAGCCGCGCTTGCGGGGTCCATCCCATCCATTTTCTGGGTCATCCGTTCGATGGAAGTCGCCAAGGTGCCCAGATTTTCATTCACCTCGGTGCGGCTGACATCCGATTGCTGGAACATCAGTTGCAGTCTTTCCATCTGCTCGACCATATGCTCCACCACATTTGCCAGCGCACCTTGATCACCCGCGGCCTCATCGCCCGAGGAGAAACCCACACGGGTGATGGAACTCAGCCATTCTTCCAATTCGCGGTAAAAACGGTTCTGACCATGCCCGGCGAACAACTCCAAAAGACCGACAATCAAGGACCCTGCGAGGCCCAACAAGGAGGATGCAAACGCCACGCCCATGCCGCCCAATTGCGCCTCAAGCCCGGTCATCAACCTGTTGAAGACTTCCACACCGCCTTCACCGTCTTGCGGCGCGAGGCTACGGATGGTGTCGACCACCGCAGGCACTGTCGTTGCCAACCCGTAGAATGTACCCAAAAGGCCCAGGAAAATCAGCATGTTGACGATGTAGCGGGTGATTTCACGCGCTTCATCGATGCGGGTGGCAACGGAATCCAGAATGGAACGCGTCGAGGTCGCACTGACCTGCATGCGCACACCGCGCGCGCGCAGCAAGGACGCCAGCGGTGCCA
This sequence comes from uncultured Roseobacter sp., assembly GCF_947499265.1. Classification (GTDB taxonomy): domain Bacteria; phylum Pseudomonadota; class Alphaproteobacteria; order Rhodobacterales; family Rhodobacteraceae; genus Roseobacter. Next base: position 228,987 of record NZ_CANMNK010000005.1, read on the forward strand.
GAAGTTGAGGCGCCTGAATGCTGGCATCCTGCTGATCTGACGCAAAACGCTCGATCCACCTCACCGACCCGATCAGTTGAAAGACCTGATAGAAACAGGCCAGCACACCGATGAAAAAGACGAAGATGATAAACCCGTTCAGATAGGGATTGGCCTCGAACACCGGCAGCACCCGCGGTAGCGCCAGAAAGCCACCGAAGCCGCTCAGCGCCAGCACAATCAGCATGAGCGATATCTGCCGCACCGGTTGTGAAAAAACCGGTCTTGCCTCCTGGTCTGGCAATGCCATGCGCAATTGCTCCCCGCGCCTTATTGTTCTGCTCTCGCGGCAGCTTACACTGAAAACCGGCCCTAGCGCCAAGGATTTATGCGGTCAGGTGCCGGACCCGCTGGCTCAACCATTCAAGGTCAGGATCGTGCAGACCGATCTCTGTCAGATGAGCGGCGGTGTTGTAGAGGTATTCGGTGTTTGGCCCCATGCCGCCCCTGGCCCGGGCGATCACCTGAGCCTGCTCTTCCAGCGGCATCCCCCCGCAATATTGCGCATGTTCGGGGTTGATCACATAGCACAGTGCCTGAACCCGACGGCCATCGACGAGATCGATATCCAATTCCCGTTCCAGATAGGCCGAAGAGATCAGTTCCCGCTCGCGCAGATAGCTCAGCGTCTGCGCCTCTTTTCCGGCGGCAACCGCCAGACCCACACCTTCGCAGGCATGCGCGGGTTCTTCATCCAGCGCCAGCACCAGCCCCGGGTTCTCTTCTGTACCGCGGTGATGAATGGACCACATACAGAAAGAGCGCGCATAGCCGGGCAAGGTGCCCACGACCTGCTCGGCCACATCAAAACCGGGGTTCCACAACAGGCTGCCATAGCCGAATACCCACATTGTCATCGTACTGGTTCTCCTTGGCTGCATTGCGTAAACCTCAATTCAGCGGCAAGGGAAAGGGCTCTGTCATGCGACGTTTCATCTGGCTGGCGGTTCTGGCGGCGGTGGGCTGGAGTATCTGGTGGACCGTGGCGACACTGGGATTGGTACGCGGCATCGACGGCTGGTTTGCCGCGCGGCAATCCGAAGGCTGGCAGGCGGAGACCTCCGCGATTGCATTTGAGGGCTATCCTTTCGACATTCTGCTCACTCTCAAAGATCCCGCCTTGGCAGACCCCGAAACCGGGGTCGCTTTTGAAGCCTCCGCCCTGACCCTGCAGGCAAAGCTCTGGGCGCCGGGCTCGATGACGCTCGGCTTGCCGGACGATCCCATTCTGCTGGCCAATCCGGAGGATCGCTACCGCCTGCTGACGCAAAAGGGGCAGGCGCGTCTGTCGGTCAAGACCAACGCAGCACTTGAGTTGGAAGATATGATGGCCGCTGCAGATGCCTGGTTGTTGAGCAGGGATGCGGGTGATCTTCTGTCCGGTGGCGCATCAGAGGCCGCGGTACAGCAAGATGCCGAGGACCCCGCGACCTATCAGTTTGATCTGAATGTGGACGCCCTGCGCCCGGGCGAGGTGATGCGCGATACGCTGTTCATCCCCGAAGATTGGCCGGTGAATTTTGATCGGTTGACGGTGCAGGCCCGCGTGCATTTTGACCGCCCCTGGGATGTCACAGCGCTTGAAGTCTCCCGCCCGCAGCCACGCCGGATCGTCATCAACGAAGCCGAAGCAATCTGGGGCGAACTCCGATTGCGTTTTGCAGCGGGCTTGGAGGTGGACGAGGTCGGAAACGCCAGCGGGACGGTGAATGTGCAAGCGCGCAACTGGCGGGCCATGCTGACGCTGGCGGAAACCGGCGGCGTCCTCCCGTCGGCCTTGAAGCCGCAGATCGAACAGGCGCTGTCGACCTTCGCCGGGCTGTCCGGGAACCCCGAAGCCCTGGATTTGACCCTGACACTGCGCGAAGGTTTTGTCTCTCTGGGATTTTTGCCTCTGGGACAAGCCCCACGCCTGATCCTGCGCTAACGGCAATAGGATCCGCTGCGGTAGCGTGCGGTGTCGAAATGGAAATGGTCGCGGTGATGGCTGTCGGCATTCGGTCCCAGCACCGTGCCAAACGGGCCGCAGGCCCCCCGGTGCATGTCGCGCAACGCCTGACCGTAGTCCCGCGCCGTCCAGCCCGTCAAAACGGTGACCACCGATCCATCGCGCAACTGAAAACCCGAAATGTCGATCGCACGGCCCTTGCCGTGTTCGGAAATCCGCGCGCCCTTCTTGTTGTTCCGGGTCCGGCAGGCGTAGTGCGCCGCGACACGCAAGCCTTTCAGCCCGCCGCCCTTCTTGCTCAGGGCGGGTTTCGCCGCGTCGTTGATCCATGATTTCAACGCCTGCGCCGTCCCGCAATCCATAACCGCCCTTTGGCTGAGCGTCACATCGGACACCGACCGCACTCGCACCGCTTGAGTGACGCCACACCCTATGACCCCGCTGGTCACAGGGCCCACGACCTCACCCTGGATGTCCGGATCGCCGCATATGGCGCCTTTGGCTCGCAGCTTTTGATGCTTGCGGATCACACGGCGCACCGCCCGTGTCCGTTCCTGCGGGCGCAGGGAGACGCGCGGCACATCCCCGCGCACCGTTGCCGCCATGGCCTCGGGCGAGCGCTCGGGCGCTGATATCGCACCCGAACTCTCCAGGTTCAGGGGCAACGCGCCTGTCGTGGGTCGGCTGACCGGTCGTTTTGACGTATCAGGGGCATTGGCAGCGGCACTACCGGCCGCAAGCACGCAAATGAGCAGCAGAAGCCTCACGAAGACGCCTTGCCCCGTCCGAAATCCGGGGCGTCGGTATCCTGCCCCGCTTCGATGATCCCACGCCGGATCGCCCTTGTACGGGTGAAATAGTCATGCAGGTGCTCGCCATCACCGGTCCGAATGGCGCGTTGAAGGGCAAAGAGCTCTTCGGTGAACCGCCCCAGAATTTCCAGCGTCGCATCCTTGTTCGTCAAGAACACGTCGCGCCACATGGTCGGATCACTCGCGGCAATCCGTGTGAAATCGCGAAACCCGGCGGCGGAGTATTTGATCACCTCGCTGTCGGTGACACGGCGCAGATCATCGGCCACGCCCACCATGGTATAGGCGATCAAATGCGGCGCATGGCTGGTGACGGCCAGCACCAGATCATGGTGATCGGCCTCCATTTCCTCGACATTGCTGCCCATCCCTTCCCAAAGCGCGCGCAGTTGCGCCACGGCCTTCGGGTCAGACCCTTCGACAGGCACCAGCAGAAGCCAACGATTGTCAAAGAGCTCCGCAAAGCCCGCTTCCGGCCCGGAATGCTCGGTCCCGGCAATCGGGTGCCCCGGAATAAAGTGAACATGATCCGGCAGATGCGGCGAGACGTTATCAATCACATCGCGTTTGACAGAGCCTACGTCTGAAAGGGTCGCGCCCGGCTTTAAATCATCTGCGATCCCCGCCACGACACTGCCCATCACGCCCACAGGCACGCAGAGCACCACCAGATCAGCATCCTGCACCGCCTCGTTCGCGGTGTCGCACACCCGGTCACACAGGCCGATCCGTCGCGCCGTGTCCCGCGTCTCGGCGCTGCGCGCATAGCCCGTGATCTCGCCCGCGAGCCCCTTGCGTTTCATCGCCCAGAACATCGAGGAGGCAATCAATCCCAGCCCGATCAGAGCGACGCGGTTGTAAATCACGCTCATTCCGCCCCCTTGAAGGACCCAAGCGCCTCCAGCACCCGGGTCACGTCCTCTGCGCGACCCACGGTGATCCGCAATGCTTCCGGGAAGCCGTAGCCTTTGACCAATCGCACCAGAATACCCGCGGATTTCAGATGTGCATCGGCGGCGAGGGCCTCTGCTTCACTGGCAAAACGGGCCATCACGAAATTGGCGTGGCTTTCATCACAGGCGATGCCCAACTGGTGCAGACCGCCGGTCAGTCGGGCACGCTGTTCCGCGTTTTCTTGCAAACAGGTCTCGACAAAGGCGCGGTCGCGCACGGCGGTCTCAGCACCGGCCAGCGCGACGGACGACATGTTGAACGGGCCCCGTATCCGATTGAGCACATCGATGATATTTTGCGGTGCATAGCCCCAGCCAACGCGCAATCCACCAAGCCCATAGAGCTTGGAGAAGGTCCGCGTCATGACGACATTTGCGCGTGCTTCGACCAAGGATGCGCCGCCGTCATAGCCATGGAAGAACTCCGCATAGGCGCCGTCGAGCACCAGAAGGCAATGATCCGGCACCGCATCGGCCAGATGCGTCAACGCGTCTATGTCAAGCGCGGTGCCCGTGGGGTTCGCCGGGTTCGCGATGTAGATCAGACGCGTGGCATCGCTTATTCGATCGATCAGGGCATCGACATCAACACACCGATCCTTTTCCGGCGCAACCACGGGTGTCGCCCCCGCCGAGAGCGCAAAAATGCGATAAAGCGAGAACCCGTGTTCGGTATAGAGCACCTCGTCCCCTGGTCCGGCAAAGGCCATGGCCAGCAGTGTCAAAATCTCATCCGACCCGACGCCGCAGATGATGCGTTGCGCATCCAGCCCGTGCACCTCGGCGATGGCTTGCCGCAACTTCATATGATCCGTGGGCGGGTAGCGGTGCAATCCGGTTGCGGCCTGTGTGATGGCAGCAATTGTCTTGGCGCTCGTCCCAAAAGGGTTCTCGTTCGAGCTGAGCTTGAGCGGATCGGTTTGCCCCTCGATCTGCGAGGCACCACCCTGGTAAAGGGCGATGTCCATAATGCCGGGCTGGGGGCGGATAGCTTGTGTCATCGGGTCGTCTCCTGTCTGGCGGACATTAGCGAGGTGCAGCGTGGTCTGCCACCGGAAGTTTGCCGATGCGTCACGATGCCGAAAAGTGCCCTGCTTTAGGCGCATCGCCGCAATTCTGGCCGCATGCCCATGTGATGGACGCCTGAGCATCCATCCGGGCTGGAAAGCCTTCCTGAAAACCGCGCAGGTCGCCATTGCTTCCTTAACGCACAGGCACACACCGCGGCGCGGACTTGCCGCCCCGCCCACCCTGTGACAGTCTTTTGATATGCCGCATGACACCGCTTTGCTCGATCGCCGATACGCCAGTGCCGCGCCTAAATGGTCCGACCGCATGCGCCTGTTGGGCTATTACGATGGCTATCTGGGGTTTCTATCTCACCTACCCCATACTGCCCGAAAGGGCGGCCATGTCATCGACATCGGCGCAGGCACCGGCGCCATGGCCGAAGCCTGGGTGGCCGTAAACGGCGCGCCCGAACGACTTGCATTGCTTGATCCATCCGCCGCAATGCTGGCAAGCGCTGAGACAGCTTTGACGGCGCGTGGTGTAGATGCGGACTATCTGATCGAAGGTCTGAGCGCCGAGATCGCGGGGCAATTTGATGTCCTACTGGCCGCACATGTGATCGAACACTTCAAAAGCCCGCAGGAGGCGTTGAGATATATGCGACGCCTGGCGCGCCCAGGTGCCCAATTGTGGCTGTCCGTTTCCAAACCCCATTGGTGCAGCGTACTGATCTGGCTCCAATGGCGGCACCGCACGTTCAGGCCCGCAGAGATCGACCAAATGCTGCAAAGCGCCGGGTTTGTCGCGGAACAGCATTATGCCTTCCCCGCAGGCCCACCCTCGCGGACCAGCTTTGGCGTGGTCGCACGCGCGGTTTAGCGGCCATCGCAAAAAAAAGGCCGCGCCAGATTTCTCTGACACGGCCTTTTGATTAATATCGCGAAACGCTTAGTTTTTCGCGTAGAATTCGACGACGAGGTTCGGTTCCATCATGACCGGATACGGCACATCGCCCAGCGCCGGGGTGCGCACGAACTTCGCGGTCATCTTGGAGTGGTCGGCCTCGATATAGTCCGGCACATCGCGCTCCGGCAGCTGCGTTGCTTCGAGCAGCACGGCCAGTTGCTTGGAGCGGTCACGCACCTCGATCACGTCACCTTCCTGCACGCGGTAGGACGGGATGTTGACCTTCTTGCCGTTCACTTTCACGTGGCCGTGGTTCACGAACTGGCGCGCCGCAAAAACGGTGGCCACAAATTTCGAGCGGTACACAACGGCGTCTAGACGACGCTCCAGCAGACCAATCAGGTTTTCACCGGTATCGCCTTTGACACGCTCAGCCTCGGAATAGATGCGGCGGAACTGCTTCTCAGTCAGATCACCGTAGTAGCCCTTGAGCTTCTGCTTGGCGCGCAGCTGAATACCGAAATCAGACAATTTGCCTTTGCGGCGCTGACCGTGCTGGCCGGGGCCATATTCGCGCCGATTGACCGGGGATTTCGGACGCCCCCAGATGTTTTCGCCCATGCGGCGGTCAATTTTGTACTTGGCAGACGTGCGTTTGGTCACGGCTGATCTCCTTCTCAAGATGCCCTGTTGGGCGATGAAGGGCGTTGTCCTCTGGTTTACACCTGACAGGCATTCCCTTGCGGGGGCCACCAACACCAATGAAGCCGCGCTTATACGCCTGTCTCTGCGGGAGTCAACGGGTCTTTGCCAGCGCGATTTCGGCAACCTCGGCGTGGCGGTGGCAGGTCACCAAATGGTCATTGACCATCCCCACCGCCTGCATGAACGCATAGACGATTGTTGGTCCGCAGAATCGAAACCCTTCCTTTTTCAGATCCTTGGAAATCTGCGTGGAGAGCGGGGTAAAAGCAGGCACGTCTTCGAGCGTCTTCCAGCTATTCTGCAAGGGGATGCCGCCCATGTAATTCCATAAAAACTGATCAAATCCGCCTCGTGCTTCAAGGTTTTGCCAGACGCGCGCGTTGGAAATCGTGGCCTCAATCTTGCCGCGGTGCCGGATAATGCCTTTGTCCGCCAACAACCGCTCAACCTCCACCGGTCCCCACTCCGCAATGATGTCGGGCTGAAAGCCGGCAAAGGCTGATCGGAAATTTTCCCGCTTTTTCAAAATGGTGAGCCAGCTCAGCCCCGCCTGAAACCCATCCAGCACCAGCTTTTCCCAGAGCGCCCGACTGTCATATTCGGGCACACCCCAGTCCGTATCATGGTATTTCAAATAGATTTCATCGGGCCCTGCCCAGCCGCACCGCTCCATGCTCGTTGCCCCTGTTTACGTTAACTTTCAAAGCATTAAACTACGATTCAAATTGGAACAAAATAAGAATATTTACCGAGTATTAGGGGTTTTGGTCACAAAGTGGCGGCACGACTTGAGCGAGGACCAGATGCCCGGACCGAGAAAAAGAATGTTGGCGGATATTCCGGCTGGCGCGGAAAATCCGCTGTCCTTCGCCCTGTCGCGGCGCGATCAGAATGTCACGCAAATGGTTGCAGAGGCGATCAAGCACAAACAGGTCATGTTGGCCTACCAGCCGGTCATGCAATCACGCGCGCCGGATAAGGTCGCCTTTTACGAAGGCTTGATCCGCGTCCTGGATGCGACCGGACGCGTCATACCGGCCTCTGATTTCATGAATACCATCGAGAATACGGAACTTGGGCGTCAACTGGACACGCTCGCCCTGGGTATGGGGCTGCGCGCATTGCACGAAAACCCCGATCTACGTTTGTCGATCAATATGTCGGCCCGCTCCATCGGATATCGACAATGGAATCGCACGCTGGACCGGTGGCTCTCGCGCAATGGCATGATCGCTGAACGCCTTATTCTCGAAATCACGGAAAGCTCTGCGATGACCGTGCCGGAGCTTGTTGTTGATTTTATGGACCGCCTGCAGATCGAGGGTATTTGCTTTGCCCTTGACGATTTTGGTGCCGGTTACACCGCCTTGAGTTACTTCAAGGATTTCTACTTCGATGTGCTGAAAATTGACGGGCAATTCATTCAGGGCATTGCCACCGATCCCGATAATCAGGCTCTGACAGCCGCGCTTGTGTCCATTGCACGTCATTTTGACATGCTGACCGTGGCTGAATTTGTCGAAAACAAGCAGGATGCCGAAACGCTTATAGAGCTTGGTTTGGACTGCTTGCAGGGATATTATTTCGGCGCTGCGACCACCCGCCCCTATTGGTTGGGCAACGCAGCAGCCAAAAGCGCTGTTTGAAGCTCACAAGGGCGCATACATGGCGCTTGCAGCTGATGTCACATTTCCATTGGTTGCTGCTGCGCAGCGAATAAGATAAGCACTTTCCCATCATCGGTGGGGGTGCCGGGCCTTGGTTTTCAGGTGTGCGTGAAGCGTCCCTTCCCAGAAATGGCAAAGGACACATCTCTATGACGAACGTCGTTATCGCATCCGCGGCCCGCACTGCTGTTGGCAGTTTTGGCGGATCTTTCGCAACCACCCCTGCTCATGATCTTGGCGCTGCCGTGCTGAAAGAAGTCGTTGCGCGCGCAGGTGTCGATGCATCGGAAGTTTCTGAGACCATCCTCGGTCAGGTTCTGACAGCGGCTCAGGGTCAAAACCCAGCGCGCCAGGCTCATATCAACGCCGGTCTGCCACAGGAAAGTGCAGCCTGGACGATCAATCAGGTGTGCGGATCCGGCCTGCGGGCCGTCGCTCTGGCCGCCCAGCATATCCAATTGGGTGACGCCGACATCGTTGCCGCAGGCGGCCAGGAAAACATGACCTTGTCCCCCCACGCCGCTTCCCTGCGCGCCGGTCACAAAATGGGCGACATGAAATATATCGACACCATGATTCGTGACGGCCTCTGGGACGCTTTCAACGGCTACCATATGGGTCAGACCGCCGAAAACGTCGCCGAGAAATGGCAGATCAGCCGCGATCAGCAGGATGAATTCGCCGTCGCCTCGCAAAACAAAGCCGAAGCAGCTCAAAAAGCGGGTAAGTTTTCTGATGAAATCATGGCCTTCACCGTGAAGGGCCGCAAAGGCGATACCGTTGTGGATCAGGACGAATACATCCGCCATGGCGCCACCATCGACGCCATGCAAAAACTGCGCCCGGCCTTCACCAAGGACGGCTCTGTTACCGCCGCCAATGCCTCCGGTTTGAATGATGGCGCAGCTGGTGCTTTGATCATGTCCGCCGATGAGGCTGAAAAGCGCGGCATCGAACCGCTCGCGCGTATCGCGAGCTACGCCACCGTCGGCCTGGACCCTTCGATCATGGGGGCTGGTCCCATTTACGCGAGCCGCAAAGCGCTGGAAAAAGCCGGTTGGAAGGCCGAAGACCTCGATCTGGTTGAAGCCAACGAAGCCTTCGCGGCACAGGCCTGCGCGGTGAACAAGGACATGGGTTGGAACCCGGAAGTCGTTAACGTCAACGGTGGTGCCATCGCTATCGGCCACCCGATTGGCGCATCCGGTGCACGCATTCTGAATACGCTGCTTTTTGAAATGAAGCGGCGCGATGCCAAAAAAGGCCTGGCAACACTGTGCATCGGCGGCGGTATGGGTGTCGCCATGTGCCTCGAGCGCCCCTGATCAATAGCCGGGCGGCGCTTTAAAACGCCGCCCGATACATTTTTCCTACCTTCAATACGATTCCGCTGCGCAATAAAGTTGCGCAACACGAATTGAATGCGTAACAAGATTATCAGAAAATCAAAGGAGAATCCTATATGTCCCGCGTCGCACTTGTCACCGGAGGCAGCCGAGGCATCGGCGCTTCGATTTCCAATGCGCTGAAAGACGCAGGCTACTCTGTCGCCGCCACATACGCTGGCAACGACGAAGCAGCAGCGAAGTTCACCGATGAAACCGGCATCAAGACCTACAAATGGAACGTCGCGGATTACAACGCCTGCAAAGACGGCATCGCGGGCGTCGAGGCGGATCTGGGCCCGATTGATGTGGTCGTCGCCAATGCAGGCATCACGCGCGACGCACCGTTCCACAAAATGACACCGGAGCAGTGGCAAGAGGTGATCGACACCAACCTGACCGGCGTTTTCAACACCGTCCATCCGATTTGGCCCGGCATGCGCGAGCGCAAATTTGGCCGTGTCATTGTGATCAGCTCGATCAATGGCCAAAAGGGCCAGTTCGCGCAGGTCAATTACGCCGCCACCAAAGCCGGAGATTTGGGCATCGTGAAGTCGCTGGCACAAGAAGGCGCGCGCGCTGGCATCACCGCAAATGCGATCTGCCCGGGGTATATCGCAACCGAAATGGTGATGGCGGTACCCGAGAAGGTGCGCGAATCGATCATCGGTCAAATTCCCGCCGGTCGGTTGGGCGAACCAGAAGAGATCGCACGTTGCGTCGTATTCCTCGCCTCCGACGATTCCGGATTCATCAACGGCTCGACAATTTCCGCCAATGGGGCGCAATTCTTCGTCTAGGCATTTGTCGTCAGAACCAAAAAGGGCCGGTTATCTCAACCGGCCCTTTTTGCATCCCGTAAGTCGGCTGCAGTCCGTCAGCGGGAAGAGGAGAACAACCAGCTCCATGCGTCTTTCATCGCCTGTGCCCGTTCTTCGTGGGCCCGCTGCATTGCGTTGCGTATAGCGGTATCTGTTGCGGCTTCAAACATCGTTCAAGTCCTCGTAGTGGCATCAGTTGATTTGATCTGAATTTACTATGTCATTCGCAAACAAAACCGACAAACGAGACTTTTCATCTATTCAGACAAGATATACTTAAGTGAAATGATAGAACGCCTTCCACCGCTCACAGCGTTACGCGCCTTTGAGGCCGCAGCCCGGCACATGTCTTTTGCCAAGGCCGCAGACGAGCTATCCGTGACGCCCGCCGCCCTCAGCTTTCAAATCAAATCGCTCGAAGAGCATTTGGGCGCCCCACTGTTTCGCCGATTGAATCGCGCGGTCGAATTGACGGAGGCGGGGGTGGCTCTGGCGCCCGGCGCCGCCGACGGTTTTCAAACCCTCTCAAACGCTTGGCGCGCCGCGCAGCGCCTGCAGGACAATCAAACACTGACCGTCACCGCCGGGCCGGCATTTACCGCCAAATGGCTTGCGCCCCGGCTCTACGAATTTGCCCAGGCGCATCCGGACATTGAGCTGCGGTTTTCCGCGTCGCTGAAAATCATGGACTTCGGGCGCGACGCGATTGATGTCGCTATCCGCTTTGGCAGGCATGACGACGCGGGCCTCTACTCGCTGCCTCTGGCAAAGGAATGGGTCGCGCCGGTAATGACACCGGCCCTCGCGGCTCAATTCCCGGACACGGAAAGCCTCATGTCCGCGCCTTTGATATTTGATGATTCCATCAGCTTTCTGCGCCCCAGCTGCGATTGGAAAGCTTGGTTCGCCACTATGGGGTATGATTTTGACCCGCAGCACGGCCCTCATTTCAGCCAGGCTGACCATGCCGTGGATGCGGCCTTGGCGGGCGTTGGAGTGGTCTTGGGGCGCCGCGCCCTTGTGGTCAAAGACATCGACGAAGGCCGGTTGGTCGCCCCTTATGGGACCGCGCTGTCAACCGGTGCGCGGTTCCGCTTTCTTTGTCCGGAAGGCACGGAAAACCGGCCTCAGGTCAAAGCGTTTCGGGAATGGATGTTGCGCGAGATCAGCAAAACGACCTACATCACCGAAGCCATCCAAGTTGTTGACCCCATAGAAAGCCTCGCATGACCCAGCCTCAGGCCACGCTGGTCGGATTTATAGCCGTCATCCTTTGGGCGCTTCTGGCGCTCCTCACCGTGGGCTCTTCCCCAACACCGCCATTCTTGCTCAATACCATATGCTTTACCATCGGCGGGACCTGTGGATTGATCTGGACAGCGCTTTCCGGCGGTCTGCGCGTGCTCCGCACCGTGCCGCTGAAGGTATATTTTTTCGGCACGCTGGGGTTGTTTGGCTACCACGCGCTGTATTTCTCCGCGCTGCGCCTCGCCCCCGCAGCAGAGGCGGGATTGATCGCGTACCTCTGGCCATTGCTGATTGTCGTCCTGTCAGGATTGCTCCCGGGCGAAAGGGTGAAACGAGGCCACCTTCTCGGCGCAATCATCGGCTTCGCAGGCGCCGCTTTGATCATTTCGGGTGGTGGTGGTGGCTTTCAGGCCGAATTTCTCAGCGGCTACCTGCTGGCACTGATCTGCGCTCTGACCTGGTCGAGTTATTCTGTGCTGTCACGTCTGGTCGGTGAGGCGCCAACACAGTCTGTAACGGTCTTTTGCCTCGCCTCCGCGGCGCTATCGCTGCCACTGCACCTGATGTTTGAGCAAACAGCCATGCCAGTAACCGCGGTTGCCTGGGTTTCCACAATACTTCTGGGGCTCGGGCCTGTAGGGCTTGCATTCTTTGTCTGGGACATTGGCGTCAAGCACGGAGACATACAGTTATTGGGAGCGGCATCTTATGCAGCGCCGCTTTTGTCTACGTGCGTTCTTGTAGTGGCTGGTGTTGCACCATTGTCAGCGACCCTTGGGATCGCGGCCATCCTGGTGACGAGCGGTGCCGTGATTGCGGCCCGGGCCAGCCTGACGTCGGGAAACTAGCTCGACAGTCGCGTTATTTCTTCCTTGAGGCGTAGTTTTTGTTTTTTCAGGTCAGCGATTGCAAGGTCGTCGATGCCGGGTGCGCGTTGCGCCTCTTCTACGGCTTCGCTCAGTGTCTGATGTTTTTTCTTCAGCTGGTCGACATGCGCAGTAACGCTCATTCATTCCTCCTGTTTGCTACGGTACGGCACAAGTTGAACACACCTTGCGATTCAAGTCACGCCGCATTCGCAGAATGCACACACTACCCGTTAAAATTGTATTAACGGCGTTCAAAACCGCAGCGCCGCCCCTTCCCGCAGCACGGATTTGACGAGGGGAACATAGCTGTCGGCGTCCTGCAGGTGCCGCGGGCCTTCGTGGAGAATCAGTGGCGCGTGCAGTTTGAAGGCCGCACGCCCGTTTTTGCGCGCACGGATGATCACCAGCTCTGCACGGCGCCCGATACGTGGGCTGATCGGCAAAACCTCGATGCTGCCCATATGCTGCGGCAGGGCGGCCAGGATTTCAGGCAACCGCTCTGCGCGGTGAATGAAGTGAACAAACCCCTTTGGCTTCACGCGTTTGGCTGCGACCTTCACCCAGATAAGCAAAGGGGTGTCTTCACCCAATGCGGTTTCGCGCCCGGCATCATCGGCAGCGCGGCCCGCCCTACGATCAAAATAGGGTGGATTTGCAATGACATGATCGAATTGGCGGTCACGCAGATCCAGCGGCAAATCATTCAGATCCGCCACCACGACCTCCAACGCACCGCCGCCGTTGCGCTCTGCCAGCCGGGCATAATCTTGCTGCAGCTCCACGCCCGTGAGCGACAAGCCGGAAACCCGCGCGCCCAGACACAATGCCGCAGCCCCGACACCGCAACCAAGGTCCAGAATGCTCTGCCCGGACACGGCTGGCACACTCGCCGCCAGAAGGACCGGATCGACCCCCGCGCGATACCCGGTTTTGGGCTGCAACAGCTGCACCTGACCGCCCAAAAAGTCGTCCCGCGTCAGCGCATCATTCATTTGCCCAGCGGAATTTCATTGTCGCGCATTACGCGCATCGCGGCGGTGTGATCATCGGACCGGACCATCAACCGACGCGGGAATATTCCGATGCCCCCTTCGAGCACGCTCATGTTTACGTCCAATTCAAAGCAGTCTATATCCTCGCCCTGAAGAAGGGCCGTGGCAAAGGCGATGATCGTTGGGTCTGTGCTGCGCAAAAGTTCCTTCATATCAGGGATGTAAAGGCAAGCTGGCGGTCATGTCGAGCGTGCAAACGGGAAGTTGATGTTGCAGACTGAAAATTCGCAAAAACCCCATGATCGGATGGCGGCCTTTCTGGCCGATGATCTGGCCGCGGTGAACACTTTGATCCGCACGCGCATGGCATCTGAGCATGCCCCGCGCATTCCCGAAGTGACCGCGCATCTGGTTGATGCCGGCGGCAAACGTCTGCGGCCAATGCTGACGCTCGCGGCCGCGCATATGTGTGGCTATGAGGGGCCTTATCACATCAATCTTGCGGCGACTGTGGAGTTCATTCACACCGCAACGCTGCTGCACGATGATGTCGTCGACGAAAGCGGCCAGCGGCGTGGGCGTCCGACGGCGAACCTGCTGTGGGACAATAAATCGTCGGTTCTGGTGGGTGATTATCTCTTCGCACGCAGTTTTCAGTTGATGACGGAAACCGGCTCGTTGCGCGTGCTGGACATCCTGTCGAATGCCTCCGCGACGATTGCCGAAGGCGAGGTTCTGCAGCTCACGGCCAGTCAGGATCTGGGCACAACGGAAGACATCTACCTCAAGGTGGTCCGTGGCAAGACCGCGGCACTGTTTTCTGCGGCCATGGAAGTTGGCGGGGTGATCGCTGATGCACCCGAAAACCAGGTGCGGGCCCTTTTTGACTATGGCGATGCTTTGGGCGTGGCCTTTCAGATCGTTGATGATCTTCTGGATTTTCAAGGGGATGCCAGTGCAATCGGGAAAAACATCGGTGATGACTTCCGCGAACGAAAGCTGACCATGCCCTTGATCAAGGCGGTTGCGAAAGCAGATTCAGAGGAGCACGCTTTTTGGGTCCGGACCATCGAGAAAGGCAAACAAACCGATGGCGATCTGGACCACGTTCTGGCTCTTTTGCAAAAACATGATGCATTGACCGATACGGCGACTGCAGCCCGCACCTGGGCGGCGCAGGCAAAAGATGCACTTGCGCCCCTTCCCGATCACGAGGTCAAAAAGATGCTGAGCGATCTGGCCGACTATGTGGTTGAGCGGATCAATTGAGGACGCGCGCGCGCCGATTGTGACCCAAGCCGCGCGGTTTTGACCCACCAGTCTGGATGGGTCTGCGCGATGGCGAGCGCAGCACGCTCGGCGCTTTCCTGATCCAGGAACACCCCAAAACAGGTTGCGCCCGACCCTGACATGCGCGCCAGCAGGCAATTCTGCTGAGACACCAAAAGGGTTTTCACCTCGGCAATCGATGGCTCCAGCGACATTGCCGGGCCTTCCAGGTCGTTGCGCTGTTCGGCAAGCCAGGCGACCAGGTTCTGCGCATTTTTGAAGGTCGGAAGTGTCTTTGGCATGGGCGGATGGCTCTTTTGAACCAGCGCCTTGAAGACCGAGGGCGTTGATACTGCACGTCGCGGGTTTGCTAAAACCGCGTGTAGCGGGGGCAGCTCCGGCAGGGGGGCAACCTCTTCACCAATCCCCCCCACACGTGCGGCGACAGAGTGCAGGCACATCGGGATATCCGCGCCAAGCGCCAAAAGCTCAGCGGCGCGGTCGACGCCCTCGGTGATGGCTGAGAGCCCACGATAGGTCGCCGCGGCATCCGCCGATCCACCACCAATCCCCGAGGAGACCGGCAGGTTCTTGATCAGATCGAACCCTGTGCCCTCCAGCCCGTCAAACAACCGCGCGACCTGCAGGATAAGGTTATCACCACCCCTGGGCACGGCATTGGCCTCAGATCCCCCGACGGTCATCGAAAATGCATCGCCTGGGGCAATGCGCAGCCTGTCGCCGACATCTGCAAAGACCACAAGACTGTCGATCAGATGGTAGCCATCCGCGCGCTGACCGGTAACATGAAGCGTCAGATTGATCTTGGCCGGCGCAAAGACCTCAACAGCCGGACGCTGATCAGCCATGGCCTTGTGTCACTCCCTGGCGACTTCCAGAGGGGTGGCGCCCTCTTCCGCAAGCACCGCATCAAGGCCAACTTTCAGCTTGCGGCGGATGCGGTCGGGCTTGGCTTCGCTCAGAGGATCATTCTCATCCACGAAAGACAGCGCGCGCGCCCATTGGAACTCCGCTTCGCGCTTACGCCCCACCGCCCAATACACATCGCCAAGATGGTCGTTCACCACCGGATCAACCGCCATCAGTTCGACGGCACGTTCCATATGCGGCACCGCCTCTTCGTAGCGCCCCAACCGGTAAAGCGCCCACCCCAGAGAATCGATGATGTATCCGCTGTCCGGGCTTGCCGCGACCGCGCGCTCGATCATCTCCAGTGCTTCGGTTAACTGTTCTTGCCGCTCGACAAGCGAATAGCCAAGGTAATTCAGCACCTGTGGCTGGCCCGGGTTAATCTCCAGCGCGGCGCGAAAATCGGCCTCCGCCTTCTCCCAGTTTCCCTGCCGTTCGTGCGAAATTGCCCGGGCATAGAGCAGGAACCAGCTTGGCCCGCCACTGTCTTGCGCCAGTGCCGCAGCCTTGTCATAAGCGACAACGGCCTCTGCAAACCGGTCCTCGCGCCGCAGCGCATCCCCCAGCGAGGAGTGCACGCTCGCCAGTGTGCCATGACTGCGGGCAAGTTGTTCCAGCACCTCAATCGCAGCCTCGGGTTTGCCGGATTCGCGCAGTGCAGCGGCGCGCCCCAGTTCAGCCGCATGATAGGAGGGATCGTTCGCTGGCACGCGCTTGTAGATGTTGATGGCCTGGTTGTATTGCTCAAGCGATTCAAAAATCTCGGCGGTCAGCAACAGCGCGTCAACATGATCGGGCCGCAGGTTGAGCGCGACCTGCACATAGAGGATGGTGTATTCCGGGCCCGCCTCGGACATCAACGCAGCGGCCACAGAAAAGAAAACCTCCGCAAACCCGTCTTGCACGGAGTTTACATGCTGAAACGGCAGCGGTTCCTCGCTGTTCAAAGCGGCGATGATCTCTTCAATTTCAGGATCGGTGGCACCGCTGAACATACGCTGCAACAGCTCCAGGGCTTCCTGTTCTTTTTCCAGTTGCGACAGGATTTCTACACGCGCCAGAACGCCGCGTCGGGTCTGAATGATCGTACCGGTTGTGTCCGCTGCGAAAATGGCCTCTGCGCCTTCAAAGTCGCCGACAGACGCCAGCGCCATCGCCTTGTGATAAAGCGCAAAGCCCTGCAGGCCGGGCTGCGCTGAGATGGCATCAAAAGCCGCCAGCGCTTCGGAAACCTTGCCCGTGCCCATCAGGGCCCATGCCTTCACCAGACCGTCAACAAGCGGCCCGATGCCTTGTTCGTCGGTTGGCTCGAACTGCAGCAGGGCCTCATAGTCTTCCTGCAGGATCCGGTGCGCTGTCATCACCAGTTCCGCAACCTGGCTGGGGCGATCTGTCGTGAGCAGGGTTTCGGCAACCGGCATAGCGCGATCCACGCGCCCCAATGCCAATTGCGAGACCACAACGCTCTCCATCAGCTCCAGATTAAGCGGATCGCGCGCCAGTGCCTGCGTGAAATAGGAGGCGGCCTGGTCGAAATCACTCTGCATCGCGGCAGATCGCGCCGCCAGATACGCACCTGCATTCGATTGGGCGGCGAGGGGTGCCGCAACGGCCACTGACAGGGCAATTGCGGCCACAGATGTCATCAATTTATGGAACACGGATGCACGACCTCTTTGAAGACGGTGTTTCCCATAGGCTAACAGGTTCAGCCTCAAGCGCAATGCTGCGCGGCCATATCTGGCTGACGCACCCCGCCTTTCGGCGGGATGACGGATTATTGATCAAAAGGTGGCCCCGCCCAACCCTACATGTTCGGGTAATTGGGTCCGTCCCCGCCCTGCGGCGTCGTCCAGACGATGTTTTGCGCCGGGTCCTTGATGTCGCAGGTTTTGCAATGCACGCAGTTCTGGAAGTTGATCACAAAACGCGTGTCCTTGCCGTCTTCTTCGACAAATTCATACACACCCGCCGGACAGTAGCGCGCCGAGGGGCCCGCATATTTGGGCAGGTTGCTCTGCACCGGGACTTCGGCGTCTTTGAGCGTGAGATGCGCAGGCTGGCTTTCTTCGTGATTGGTGAAGGAAAATGCCACGTTGGTGAGCCGGTCAAACGACAGTTTTCCATCCGGCTTCGGATATTCGATCGGCTGATGTTTGGCGGCTTCTTCGGTCGCTTCGGCATCGGATTTGCCATGCCCCAGCGTGCCGAGGATCGAGAACCCCAAGGTGTTCGTCCACATGTCGAAGCCACCCATCACCAGGCTGGCGGTCAGACCGTATTTGGACCAGAGCGGTTTGACATTGCGCACCTTGCGCAGGTCCTGACCGATTTTGCCGCTGCGCACTTCGGTCTCATAAGCGGTCAGCTCATCGCCACCGCGCTCCGCCGCAATGGCCTCGATTGCCGCCTCTGCCGCGGCGATGCCAGAGAGCATCGCGTTGTGGTTGCCTTTGATGCGCGGCACGTTGACCATGCCCACCGAACAGCCCAGCAGCGCCACGCCGGGTGCCACCATCTTGGGCATCGACTGGAATCCACCTTCCGAGATCGCACGGGCACCGTAAGCCACGCGTTTGCCGCCCTCTAGCAGGTTCGCCACCATGGGGTGATGCTTGAAGCGCTGGAATTCCATGTAGGGAAAGAGATGCGGGTTCCTGTAATTCAGGTGCACAACGAAACCCACATAAACCTGATTGTTCTCAAGGTGGTAGATGAAGGAGCCGCCACCGGCGTTTCCACCCAGCGGCCAGCCCATCGTGTGGGTCACCGACCCTTCCTTGTGCTTGGCGGGATCAATCTCCCAGATTTCCTTCATGCCGAGGCCGAATTTTTGGGGCTCATGCTCGGCGGACAGGTCGTATTTGTCGATCACCTGTTTGGAGAGGCTGCCGCGTACGCCTTCAGACAGGAACACATATTTGCCGTGCAGCTCCATGCCGGGTTCATATCCATCGCCCTGGCTGCCGTCTGCATTCTTGCCAAACTCACCGGCCACCACGCCTTTCACTTCGCCGTTCTCGCCGTAGACAAGCTCGGAGCAGGACATGCCGGGGAAGATTTCCACGCCCAGCTCTTCCGCCTGTTCCGCCATCCAGCGACAGACGTTGCCCATGGAGACGATGTAATTGCCGTGGTTGTTCATCAGGGGTGGCATCGGCGCATTGGGAATTCGCAAATGGCCCGCTTCACCGAGCATGTAGAAGTTGTCCTCGACCACCGGCACGTTCAGCGGCGCACCTTTCTCTTTCCAGTCCGGGATCAGGGCATCCAGCCCCACCGGATCGAGCACCGCGCCAGACAGGATATGCGCGCCAACTTCGGAGCCTTTCTCCAGCACCACAACGTTGCACTCCGCGTCCAGCTGCTTGAGCCGGATCGCCGCCGACAGGCCCGCAGGACCCGCACCAACGATGACGACATCGTATTCCATCGCTTCGCGTTCAATCTCTGACATTCCCGGCTCCCTTATATTCTTCGGGGCGCGGCACCCGCCGCGCAACAATCGTTCGCGATTGGCTAAACCACGTCACACCCCAATGCAATCGCAACTGGGCGTCATATAGGTGTGAAAACGATGAATTCATCGCGGAAAAGCGCGGTTTTTAGTCACGCTTTGGCGTGTCCCCCATCAAGTAACGTGGCCCGGGCCCTTTTTCACCCGCGCGGTCGGTCGGATTATAGAGTGCGCAGTTGGGCAGGCTGAGGCATCCGCACCCGATGCAACCGTCCAGGCTGTCACGCAGGCGCGTCAGGGTTTCGATCTTTTGGTCCAACGTTTCCCGAAATCCACCGCTGATCTTTGCCCAATCCGCCTTGGTCGGGGTACGCCCGCCGGGCAGCCGGTCAAGCTCTGCTCTGATCTGCGGCAGGGTGAAGCCAAATTGCTGTGCAATCATGACAAAGCTCAGGCGCCGCAGGTCTGAGCGCTGAAACCGCCGCTGTCCCCCGGCATTGCGCCAAGGGTTAATCAACCCCTGCGCTTCGTAATATCTGATGGCAGAGACCGCCAGACCCGTACGCTCCGCCAGTGCACCAATAGAAAGGCCTTCGTTCACACGCATAAAAATCCCTTGACCTAAAGTTAGGTTTAGAAATTACAGTATCTGTGATCAAGGATTATTGAAAGGAGAAAGCCAATGGCTGCAATGCTTGAGCACGCAAATTACACGGTCTCGGACGGTGATGCGACAGCCGCATGGATGTGCGACCTCTTTGGCTGGCACATCCGTTGGAAAGGGCCATCGATCGATGGCGGCCAATCCATTCATGTGGGCACAGATACACAGTACCTGGCGCTCTACACGCCCGGAAAGGGCACCGCTGAAAAGTCCAACAGTTATCTGACCAACGGTGGGTTGAACCACATTGCCGTTGTCGTTGACGACATTGATGCAATGGAACGGGCCGTTACCGACAAAGGATTCACCGCCGGAAACCATGGGGATTATGAACCGGGACGGCGGTTTTACTTCCACGATCACGACAATATCGAATATGAGGTGGTGCAATACGACTAACCCGGCGCGTGCCTATCCGGCACGGACCCCTTGCATTTTGCCTCACCTTTAGGTCAGGTAGTTGCCAACTCTCACCTGCGGCCCCCGGCGAACCCCGGCGGGCCGCATCATTTCGTGGACGATACCGATGGATAAAATCCCCATGACCCGCAAGGGCCACGCCGATCTGGAAGCGGAACTGAAGCAGCTGAAATCTGTGGAGCGTCCCGCCATCATCAAGGCCATTGCGGAAGCCCGCGAGCACGGTGATCTGTCCGAAAACGCCGAATATCATTCCGCACGCGAAAAGCAGTCTTTCATCGAGGGCCGGATCAAGGAGATCGAAGGCGTTCTGGGGCTGGCGGAGGTGATCGATCCCGCAAAGATGAGCGGCACCATCAAGTTCGGTGCGACGGTCACGCTGGTCGATGAGGACACCGACGAGGAAAAGACCTGGCAGATCGTCGGAGAGCACGAAGCCAGCATCGAAAAAGGCCTGCTGAACATAAAATCGCCTATTGCGCGCGCCCTGATTGGCAAGGATGAAGGCGACAGCGTAGAAGTGCGCACTCCGGGCGGTGAGAAGTCCTATGAGGTGCTCAAAATCGTCTATGCCTGACAGGACCTGCAGACATGGCTGACACGACTGAACAATCTGACATGCCGGAGGCGGCGGCCCGCCCGACCCCTCTGGGCATCTACGACCGCCCCCAATCCGAAGGCATCACCAGCATCGAGGTTGTCGCTCTGGCGCTCTCAGCCATCTGGTTGCTGGCCTCCGTTATTTTCTTTTTGGTCGTGCCAAATGATGCGGATGAAAGCGGCGGCGGGCTTAAATTCCTGATGACGATGCTGGCCGTTTTCATGCCGGTTGCGATGATCTGGGTCGCGGCGACCGCAGCGCGGTCCAGCCGGGTGATGCGCGAGGAAAGCCAGCGTCTGCAGGCGGCCATCGACGCGATCCGCCAGACCTATATCGCGCAAAGTCAAAGCGGTGTCATGGGACCGGAACCGGCGACGGTCGCACGCAAACTGGATGAAATTGCCGCCGCGACCCGCAAGACCGAAACCGTTCTGGCCACCTTCACATCACGTCGCGAACAAGATCGCGCAGCGGCCCCCGCACCTGCGCCCGTGAACGACGCCCCGCGTGACGACCAGCCCGCGCTCGCATTGGGCACGCAGGCGGCGGATATCGCACCGCCCCTAGCAACAGAAGATTTCATCCGCGCGTTGAATTTTCCCGAAACGGCGGAGGACGAAGCGGGGTTTGCGTCCCTGCGCCGCGCGCTGAAAGATCGCTCCGCCGCGCAGCTTATTCAGGCGGCGCAAGATGTGCTGACGCTGCTGAGCCAGGACGGCATCTACATGGATGATCTGCAACCGGATCGCGCCAGGCCGGAGATCTGGCGCCAGTTCGGTCAGGGTGCGCGCGGTCGACCCATCGCGGCCCTGGGCGGTGTCAGGGATCGGTCCTCATTGGCGCTAACCGCCGGGCGTATGAAGCAGGATCCGATCTTTCGCGATGCCGCGCATCACTTCCTGCGCCGCTTTGATAAGACATTCGCCGAATTCGAGCACAGTGCTACAGACGGCGAGATCTCGGCACTGGCAGAAACCCGCACGGCGCGGGCCTTCATGCTGTTGGGACGCGTCGCAGGAACATTCGACTAAGCGCTTTAGGTGCAAACCTTCGCGCGGTTCTCCTGATCAAACGTCGCGTTGAGCACGGTGCCGTCGGCGAGATTGAAAACCACGCTTGCGCCTGAGATTTCCGCGCCGGTCACCCGGATCTGACCAAGATCGGATTGCGCGCGCTGGTCGTCCACATCGATGGTGAAACCAGCACGCTGCCCGGTGGACATCTCGTTCAGTTGAACCTCCAACTGCTCTGCGCCATCCGCCACATCGACATGCTGCATCTCGCCCTCCGGTACAAAGGGCTGGAAGACTTCGACGCCATTGCCGCCTGCGGCGGTATCAAAAACCAGGCCACCCGCCGAACTGCTCAAATCGATCCGCAGCCCGGTCAGAAAAACGCCCGTCGCGGTATGGATGATTTCAAACCGATCCCGGGGCGCGCTTTCTGTGAATTTCACCGTGAGCCCCTGCATGCATTCCGCCTGAGCGCCGGTTGCGAGGAGCGCTGCAAGCGCTGTTGTCAAAAAAGTCGTTCTATACATGCGGTCCACCATCATTTGTCGTCAACGAGTAATCTTAGGGCGCAACAGAGGATTGGAAAGTGGCCTACAAACCGAAGCTGCCGAAAGGAATATACCTGACCAGCGTTCCGACCTCGATTTCCGCTGCCGCTTCGGGAAGTTCCACGAAGCCATCCGCCCAGGACAAACCGCTGATCCGGCCCGATCCTTCGGAAGCAAAGACCTCCGCCTGCCCGTTTCTGATCCGGGCGCGCAGGTATTCGGTACGGCCCGCTTTCTTGCGCTTGGAGAACGCGGCGGGCACATCGAACCCCTGCGGCTCTCGCCAGCTCTGCCCGGCCAGCCGTGCCATCGCGGGGGCTGCGAAGACCAGCGCGCAGGTCATCGCGGCAACCGGATTGCCCGGGAGCCCGAAAACCGGGGTCTGCGCCCACATGCCCAGGGCCAGGGGTCGGCCGGGTTTCACCGCGATGCGCCACAGCGTCATTGCACCAGCCTCTTTCAGCAGCGCTGAGACGTGGTCTTCATCCCCCGCCGAGGCGCCGCCGCTGGTGAGGATCAGATCGGCCTGAGCCGCAGCCTTGGAGAGGCTTCCAGCCAGCAGGTCCCGGTCATCTGTAACCCGTCCCATATCGACCGGCGCATGACCAAGCGCGCGGATCAGTTCCAGCAGCATGGGCCGGTTGGCATCAAATATCTGCCCCGGCGCCGCCACGTCTCCCGCCTCCACCAGCTCAGCCCCTGTTGACAGAACAGCGACCCGCAAGATGCCGTAAACCGACACGGCCACAGTTCCGATGGCCGCCAGCACTGCGGCCTCTGCCGGGCCAATGCGGGTGCCTTTTTTGAGCGCGATGGCGCCCTCGACGACGTCTTCCCCCGCCCGTCGGGTGTTGGCGCCCGCGTTGATCGGTCCGCGAAAGGCAATAGTCGTGTCACTGACGGTCACGTCTTCCTGCAGCACCACTGTATCCACGCCTACAGGCAGGGAGGCCCCGGTCAGAATGCGCACCGCGTGGCCGTCAGGGACCGCACCTGGCACATCGCCTGCGGCAGCGCGCCCCGCTGCCAGGGGCATCTGGTGCACTCCGGCCGGTTTGCCACCCGCAAATCCGTATCCATCCACGGCAGTATTGGGCAGTGGTGGGTTGGATCGCCGCGCGACCACATCCTCGGCGAGCACACGGCCTGTCGCGTCCGAGACAGGAACAACCTCTACCGGGGTGACTGGAGCCAGGCGCGCTTCCAACATATCAAGGGTCTCACGCACCGGCGTCCAATGCACGCCGGGTGGCAGGGCAAAACAGTCGTTGGTCAGTTTCGGTGGCTGCAACGCGGCGTGCTTTAGCTGCGCCTCATGACCCAACCCGAAAATCCAGCCTTCTTCCGGCGCGTCGACCTTCAGAATGCGGTGCAGCGTTTCTACATCGAGGTTGGAGACCATGCGCGCCACCTCGCGCACTTGCCAGGCATCCTTGATCTCACCTTCGGGGCCTGCGCCAAGCGTCAGGGACGGCCAGATTTCGACAAAGGCAATTTCCCGGTCCAGAGGTTCGAACGGCCAGATCGCCGCGTCAAAGCGTTTTCTCAGCCGTGACAGGACGGGCAACCCCATCAAGACCTGCGAACCGACCGCGCCCGTGCCGCCCAATTGCCAGCAGGAAAATGACCCCTTTGCCGCTGTTTCGGCGACCCGCTTCTCCGGAAAGGGGTTTTCATACAGGTCCTTGCGCCGGGGCAGTCCGGCGATATCCCGTTTGAGACCGTTGAACCAAAACGGCCCCTGTCCGCCAAATTGCAGGTTGATGGATGCCGCAAGATCAAACCGGTTATTGGCTTGCGGGCTGTCCTCAACGCGGGTCTCCAGCCAATCCCAGACGGCGAAAGGGTCATCGCTTCCGGTCAGCGCCCTGGCGAAACCTGTGGGATAACCAAAGGGAAAATCGAACCCGGCGAGGACGCGGCGACCTGCCCGCCGTTCGGCCTCAAAAAGCACCGCAAGCCAGGTTTCTGCCTCGGTGCGGTTGCGCAGGTAAACCGGGTCTTCCGCCCGCCCCAACCGGGCGACACAGGCCCAGATCGCATCCTGTCGCGGGGATTTGCCTGTGTCATTGCCGCCCGACCAATCGACCATGACGATTGTGTCAAAGCCGCTCACAAACCGACCTCAGCAAGGATGAAATCTGCGATCCGCGCAGTATCATTCAAGTCAAACACGGGTCGGTCGAGTGTCAGATCCGTATCGCTGGCGACGGCACGGATGGTGCTGTCCTCGGTCGCGATCAACGGGTTTCCCGTCTCCGCACGGTGCGCCTCGATCTTGTGATGTGTGTCGCGTTTGTACCCCTCGATCAGCACCAGATCGACCGGTGACAGCCTGGAGAGCAAATCCTCCAACGTCGGCTCCGAGGCCTCGCGCAGCTCATGCATCAGGGCAAATCGCTTGGCCGACGCCAAAAGCACCTCCGTCGCACCCGCTTGCCGGTGCCGATAGCTGTCCTTGCCGGGCTGATCCACATCGAACACGTGATGCGCGTGCTTGACGGTTGAGACGGAATAGCCACGGCTGCAAATCTCACTCACCAACCGCTCCATCAGCCCGGTTTTGCCCGCGTTTTTCCACCCCACGATCCCATAGAGCTTCATATCAGCGTCTCCGCTCTGGCCAGGTCCTCGGGTGTATTTACATTGAAAAACGGATCAAAGCCGGAGACGGGAAAGAGAGCCTCGCCCGCCTTGTGTTTGTCTGTCCAGATCACCACTTTGCGCAACCCGTCCTGCAAGGCGGCCCGCAGGTCCTCCCGCAGGGCCACCGGCCAGAGGCCAAACGTCGGGTGTCGGACACGACCACGATCAGGGTCAGGCGTGGCCGCAAGCGCAAGGGGATGGCGCATCCCGTCAGCCGCCAGCAAAAGCTGCGGCACCAGATCGCCCGGGAAAAAAGGTGTGTCCGCCGCTGCCGTGACAATTGTATCCGCGCCGCGCGCTGCCGCCCAGTCGAGCCCAGCCAGCACACCGGCAAGCGGGCCGGCAAAACCCTCGATGCTATCGGCCATAACCGGCAGGCCAAAGCCTGCGAAGCGCGCGGGATCACCATTGGCGTTCAGGGCCAAACCCGCAACCTGCGGGGCAAGGCGATCGATCACGCGGGCGAGCAGCGTCTGCCCCTTGAGGTGCAAAAGCCCCTTGTCGCCACCGCCCATCCGCGTGGCCTGCCCACCCGCGAGGATCACACCCAATGGCTGTTTCATTCCGCGCCTTTCCGGCCTGCGTGCCGGGGTTCTTGCGGCACTGTCGAGGGGTCCGTGTCACGGAGCAGGCGGTCTTCTCCGGACAGGCACAAAAACCGTTGCCCCTTCATGCGACCAATCAGGGTCAGCCCGACCTGTTGCGCGATCTCAACGCCCCAGGCGGTGAACCCGGAGCGTGATGCAAGCACCGGAATGCCCATCATCGCGGTCTTGATCACCATCTCCGACGTCAGGCGGCCCGTCGTGTAGAGGAGCTTATCCGCTGCGGGAACGCCTTCGGCCAGCATCCACCCGGCGATCTTGTCCACCGCGTTATGGCGGCCGACATCTTCCATATAAACCAACGGCTTATCCTCATGACACAGAACCGTACCATGGATCGCCCCCGCTTCGAGATAGAGTGACGGTGTGCGGTTTATCTTGGCACTCAGCGCATAGAGCCATGAGGTTTTCACCGGTGAGGGCGGCAGGCTGACCCCTTCCAGCCCGGCCATCATGTCTCCGAATACCGTACCCACAGCGCAGCCGCTGGTCCGGGTTTTCTTGCGCATTTTTTCCTCGTAGTCGGTCTTGCGCGCGGTGCGGACAACGACGGTTTCCAACTCCTCGTCATAGTCCACGCCGGTGATCTCATCGGAGGCGCGCAACATCCCCTGATTGCGCAAAAATCCCAAGGCCAGGTAGTCGGGATAGTCGCCAATCGTCATGGCTGTCACAATCTCCTGCCCGTTCAGGAAAATCGTCAACGGTCGCTCTTCCACCACATTCGTCTGAATGCGCGTGCCCTCATGGTCGAACCCCGCCACCGTCCGCGTCAGCCTAGGCGCGCGCGGATCGGGGGCGATCAGATACTCGCTGGTGGTATCCAGTTTGGCCAATTGCATCCTCTTTTCGGTTGGGGTACCGGTTGGGGCAACTGTAGAAGCATCTTATGCCCTCCACCACACCGAAAAAACGCACCAGGGCCGGGGCCTTTTGGAAAGGCGCTGCAGATGGCGCACCCTTCCTGCTGGTCGTCGCGCCTTTTGCGATGTTGTTTGGCGTTCTGGCAACAGAAGCCGGATTGGATGTGTTGGAAACACTGATGTTTTCCGCCGTTGTCTTTGCCGGTGCGGCACAGTTCACCGCCTTGCAGCTGATGCAGGAAAACGCCCCAACCGCCATCGTTCTGGCATCCGCCCTGGCGGTGAACCTGCGGGTGGCGATGTATTCCGCCTCGCTGACCCCGTGGATCGGTGCTGCCCCGCTCTGGCAACGCGCGATTGCGGCCTATTTCACCGTGGATCAGTCCTACGCCTGTTCGGTCGTACAATTCGAGAAAGAGCCGCAAATGACCGTGCCGCAGCGCATGGCCTATTTTTCCGGCGTTCTCAGCCCCATCGTGCCCACATGGTACATCAGCACCCTGTTCGGCGCCTTGGTCGGCACACAGGTGCCGGACACCTGGGCCTTGGATTTTGCGCTGCCGATCACTTTTCTGGCGCTGGTTGCGCCGATGCTGCGGACACCGGCGCATGTGATCGCGGCGGTGGTCGCCATCATCACCAGCCTGCTGACCGCCTGGGTACCCTATTCGCTGGGGCTCATCATCGCGGGCACATTGGGCATGATGGCCGGTGCGCAGACCGAACTCGTGCTTGAGCGCAGAAAGGCCAATGCATGATCGACAAACCCGAACTCTGGACCGTGATTATTGGCCTCGGGATCGGCAGCTATGCGCTGCGATTTGCCTTCCTCGGGATCGTGGGGGACCGCCCGATGCCGCCTTGGCTGCTGCGTCATTTACGTTACACGGCGGTGGCAATGCTGCCCGCGCTGGTTGCCCCGCAGGTCGTCTGGCCAGCCGCCACAGATGGCGCCGCTGACCTGCCGCGCATGTCCGCAGCAACAGTGACCCTGGTGGTCGGGTTGCTGACAAAAAGCGTGTTGACTGCGGTATTTTCGGGCGCTGCCACGCTCTTTGGCCTGCTGTACCTTTTAGGCTGATGGCACAGCCTAGCCCTGTGCCGCGACAATCCCGTCACGCACTTCACCCTCGTCATTCTCGTAATACCTGTCCGTCACGACACCAGAGCGTTGTTCAAGCTGTTCCATCAACCGGATCGGAAAGAATGTGCTGTCGACGTCTTCAAAACCGGGCACCTGTTGCAGAATTGACGACGTCGCACTGGTACAGAACGCCCCCGGCACGCCGCCATTGCTGCGCACCAGTTGCAAAGCACGCTCCGCCTGTTCCGGGGTCACCACAAATTCCTGACTGACCACATGGTAGGTGCTGCGCGCGTGGGCGCTTTTATAGGCCTGCACCCAGCCCGGTGAGATGCCATAAAGCACATCACCACGCTCCGGCACATCCGCGTGATAGAAGGATCCCGCCGGATCAAAGATGACACGCTGTGATCCGGACACCATCAAGGCCGTGTGACCACCCGACCCGGACCGGTTGTTGACCATGGTAAAAACGGTCAACTTGGGCGGACCCTCATCGACATAGGCGCTTGCGGCAATCTTTTCCTGCGAGGCTTCAAAAGGCGATGTAATCGCGCAACCCGTCAAAGCCGCGAAAACCGCCAGCATCATTAATGCGCGCATCATGCGGCTCCCAAAAACACGGGTTCAGGTGATGAAAATCGCCATCCAAACAATAATCACAATGATCGCAATCACGATCCGGGTGGTCCAACGCATGAACCCGTCAAATGTCTTTTCTTGAGTGGTGACGTTCATCTCACCGTGTTTGTGATCTGCCATTGCCGCAGCCCTTTTTAGTGGTGTTGCCGTCAGCCCTACTGGATTCGTCCACCGATGTCACCCATCCCCGAACCTTCTGCGGTGAAATCACAGATCACAGCGCCAACATCCGCGCGTCTCTGCCAAAGGCAGAGCGCGTGGGCATGTCGTGCGGCGCAGCCGCTCCGCTCAACAGATGTTTCAGGCGCTGTCTTCGATGTCCTGCGCCAGCCGAAACCCAATCCGGCGCGCTTCGGCCTTCTCTTCCGGCTTGGGCAAGGCCCGCAGCATCACGTTCAACTGGCTCACATGCTGGATCAGCTGCGTTTTGCCACCCGCCCCGTCCGAGCCGTAAAACGTTACGATATCGGGATCGAAATACCCCATACCCTCGATCCGCAGAACGCCGACATCGCCGCCGGTGAACCCCATCGCAACCTCATGCGAATTGTCCAGCTGCTCTTCGAAATGCTTGAGATAGAGGATGATGCGTTCATAGGCCCATTGCGCCGGTGATTTTTGTGCCGCGGGTTTCGATTTTATAGCATCCGGCAAATCTGTGGCTTTGGGGGCCGGCGTATCGGGGTCGCAATGCACCTCGTGGACCCGCGGCAAGGCGTCCGCTTCGATGGCTTCGGCTGCGGTTGCGATGTTTTCGCCCATGGTTCATCCTTTGCGTTGGTAGACCCAAGCACCATCTTCGCGTCTGGACCGCATGGCAAGCCCATCCTGATACAGATGGCTCAAATGAGCCACAGCCTCCACCAGCGCCAACCCGTATTCCCCCGGCCCAATCGTGCGCTTGAAAAGCGGTGCAAAGCATTCCGCGGCCGATTTCGGCGTGTCCAGATAGGCCAGCAACCGTTTCAGCGCTCCGTGATGGTTATCAATCAACTGCCGCATCCGCATCGGCAGTCCGGTAAAGGGTAACTTGTGCCCCCCCAGCACCAGGTGATCGGGTCGCGCCAACGTCGACAGCCGCCCGCAGGCCTCCAGCCACTCCGCAATCGGGTCGGCCATCGGTTCGGTCGCATAGACGCCGATGTTGGGGCTGATCGATGGCAATATCTGATCCCCGGCCAGCACCAGATTGTCGTCCCGGCTCCAGAAGGTTGCGTGTTCTGGTGCGTGGCCGTTGCCAATGTGAACATCCCACAGACGGCCACCCATCTTGAGAGTGTCCCCCTGCTTGATGCGGGTAAACCCAAGCGGCAGCTGCGTGACAACGTCCGAAAAGTTAAAAGGCCGCTCTTGTGCCCGTTGCGCGTAGATCTCGGCATCCATGCCCGCCGACCGATAGAAGGCCAGGTTTTCCGCAGAGGGCACGGCTTGTTCATCCAAGGTCAGCATCCGCGCCATCAGCCACGCCGTCCGCGTAGTGATCAGCTCCGCACCATGCTCCGACTGCAGCCACCCAGCCAGACCGATGTGATCGGGGTGGTGATGCGTCACGACAACCCGGCCAATGGGTTTGCCCTGCAACGGTCCGGCCATCAGCTGCTGCCAGATCGCCTTGCTGCGGTTGGACGCAAAGCCGCTGTCGATAACCGTCCAGCTATCGCCGTCATCCAGCGCATAGACATTCACATGGTCGAGCTTCATCGGCAGCGGCAGACGCATCCACAAGACGCCCGTTGCGACCTCAATCGCCGCGCCTTCCGACGGGGGGTCTTCCCAAGGGTAGCGCAATCCCTCTGGCGGTTGATCTTTCATCAGGCCGCCAAATCATCTGCGCTGAGCGCATAGAGGTCTTCCGCACCTGCCTGCGCCTGCGCCAGCAGCCCTGCGTGCTCAGGCAACAGTCGTTTAATGTAGAACCGCGCCAATGCTTCGCGTTTGCCCCCCTGATCCGCCAGCGCCGCCTTGAGGTGCAGATACCCGCCCATCACCCGTGCAAAAGCCCGCAGGTAAGGCACCGCACCGGCAAAACGGGTGGTCATGTCCTGCTGCGCCGCCATCCATTCGGTTACTTCTCGCAGAGTTTCCGTGGCTTGCCAAACCGGTTCTGCCAGATCGGGCAGCGCCGCCCGGGCTTCTTCGGCGCAGGACTCGATCTCGTCCAGCAGTCGGGCGGCAGCATCGCCCCCATCCATCATCTTGCGGGCAACAAGATCCATGGCCTGAACCCCGTTTGTCCCCTCGTAAATCGCGGTGACTCGCACGTCTCGGCTGAACTGAGCCGCCCCGGTCTCTTCGATGAACCCCATGCCGCCGTGCACTTGCACACCCATTTCGGCAACGGCAATGCCGGTATCGGTGCCAAAGGCCTTGGCAATCGGCGTCAGAAACGCGGCACGGGCGCGCCAATCGGTATCGGAGGTTGCGTGTTCCATGTCGATCGCCATCGCACAGCTCAGCGCGATGGCCCGTGCGGCAAAAATATCGGCTTTCATGGTCATAAGCATGCGCCGCACATCTGCATGATCCATGATCGTGCCGGTGCCTGCCTCCAAAGTGCTGCGCCCCTGCTTGCGCTCCAGCGCATAGGCCAGCGCGTGCTGATAGGCCGCCTCGGCAACACCAATCCCCTGACCGCCGACACCCAGACGGGCGTTGTTCATCATCGTGAACATCGCTGCCATGCCGCCCTCTTCCGACCCGACCAGCCATCCAGTGGCCGCATCAAACTGCATAACTGCGGTTGGGGATCCGTGCAGGCCCAGCTTGTGCTCCAGGCTGACCACATTCACACCATTGCGCGCGCCCAGGGTACCATCGGCGTTCGGGATGAATTTCGGCACGAGGAACAGGCTGATGCCCTTGGTCCCTGCAGGCGCGCCGGGGATGCGGGCCAGGACAAGATGACAGACGTTTTCGGCCACATCATGATCGCCCCAGCTGATGTAAATCTTCTGTCCGGTGACCGCAAACGTCCCATTGCCGTTGTTTTCAGCTTTGGTTGACAGCGCGCCGACATCGGAGCCCGCCTGTGGCTCCGTCAGGTTCATGGTGCCCGTCCAGTCGCCCGCTGTCAGCTTCGGCAGATAAAGCGCCTTGATGGCATCGCTCGCGTGATGCTCCAGCGCTTCAATCTGGCCCTGGCTCATCAAAGGGGCCAGTTGCAGCGACAAACACGCGCTGCTCATCATTTCGTTCACCGCTGATGTTAGGGTCATCGGCAGGCCCATCCCGCCGTATTCCGGATCTGCGGCCATCCCGACCCAGCCGCCTTCGGCAATCGCGGCCCAACCTTCTGCAAACCCGGGCGAGGTGCGCACAACGCCGTTTTCCAATCGCGCAGGGTGCAGATCACCGGCGCGTTGCAATGGCGCCAGCACCTCTTCGGTCAGCTTGCCCGCCTCCGTCAGGATCGCCCGCGTCACATCATCGGTCGCCTCAGCAAATCGATCTGTTGCGCGCAACCCGGCGTAGCCTACCACATGGTCAAACAAGAAAGCATAGTCATCCACGGGCGCATGGTAAGGCATCGGTCGGTCTCCGGTTGGCGGTGCGGCTGTCTTGGCAAGCAAGACACCACCCTATAAGGGTCTACGCCATTGAACATGTGCCGCATCGCCCCGCCCGGCAACCAAAACGCGGCGTCACGGAGCGTGATGACTGAGACCTCACCTTTGATCCTGCAAGCCGACGCAAGCGGCATTGCAACTGCGGCCGCACTTTTGACAAAAGGTGCACTTGTCGCCTTTCCAACCGAAACCGTCTATGGCCTTGGCGCAGATGCCCGTGACGGGGGTGCCGTTGCCGCCATCTACGCCGCCAAGGAACGCCCCAGTTTCAACCCGCTCATCGTGCATGTTCCTGATGTGGCAACCGCGCGGCGCTATGTCGCGTGGCCGGAAACCGCAGATATTCTGGCGCAGGCATTTTGGCCCGGGCCGCTGACGCTGGTCCTGCCGCTGCTGCCGGATCATAGCCTGTCCTCACTGGTAACCGCTGGTCTGCCGACACTTGCCGTGCGCGTGCCTGCCCAAGCCTCGGCCAAGGCGTTGTTGGAAGCTTTCGGCGGGCCGGTTGCCGCGCCTTCTGCAAATCCATCAGGCAGGATCAGCCCGACCTCTGCAGACCACGTATTGCAGGGTCTGGGGGGGCGGGTCGCGGCCATCGTCGATGACGGGCCCTGCTCGGTTGGTGTAGAAAGCACGATCATCGGGTTGGATCCCGATCCGGTTCTGTTGCGAGCGGGTGGGCTGCCGTCTGAGGCCATCGAAGCCGCACTCGGCGGGCCGCTCCACACGATGGCTTCTCCAGCAGAGAACGAGCAGGTCACTGCACCCGGTCAATTGGTCTCGCATTACGCGCCTGCTGCGACTCTGAGGATGAACGCCCAGACCGCCAGAGCGGGCGAGGTACTATTGGGGTTTGGGCCGATGACCTGCGATCTCAACCTTTCAGAGACTGGCGATTTGCATGAAGCAGCGGCAAACCTCTTTGACTGCCTGCATCAGTTGGACAGGTTGCAACGCCCCATCGCTGTTTCCCCGATCCCAACCCATGGTCTGGGTCGCGCGATCAATGACAGGTTGGCCCGCGCCGCCGCGCCGCGCCCATAGCGGTCGCTGCATGGCTCTGGTTTTGAGCTCAAGCGTGCCCGGCAGTTGCGGAGAGGCCCAAGGGATCGATGCCCAGACTTTTGATTGTATCTGACCACTTACGATCGGCAGGCGTGCCAAACACCAGCTTTTTCGTGGCATCCGCCGTCAGCCACCCATTACGCGCAATCTCGTTTTCCAACTGGCCCGGCCCCCAGCCAGCATAGCCCAGCATCATCAACGCCCGTTCCGGCCCGCTGTCACGCGCAATCTCTTCGAGAATATCCAGCGTCGCCGTCATACCGTACCCGCCGGGCACAGACAGGGTATGCAGACTGGATTCGTAGTCGTCCGAATGCAGCACAAACCCACGCCCGGTCTCCACCGGTCCGCCAAAATGCACCGGCATGGCCGCTGCCTTCTGGGTCGGTTGAATCTCCAACTGGTCAAGCACATCGCTCATCCGGACATCGGCGCTTTGCTTGTTCAGGATCAGCCCCATCGCGCCCTTGTCGGAATAGGCGCAGAGCAGGATCACCGCACGTTCAAAGTGGATATCGCCCATGGACGGCATCGCCACCAGAAGTGAACCGGTCAGATCGAGCTTTTCAGACTGAGAAACAGCAGACGCCATGGGATCAGAATGGCCTGCTCACCCGGCTGGTGCAAGAGGGTTGCATGCCCGCTTGGCGAAACATGGCTAACCGGATCGTGACTTGGCATTTCAATGGCTCTGAACCATATCGGTGCTATGAAAAGTTCATTTGCTGCCGCCGCCCTTGCCTGCCTCACTGCCCTGCCCGCCGCTGCGCAGGATCGCTTTGCGATTCCGGTGACGGCACAGGTGCTGCCTGGCTGGGTGCGGGACGACGGCGCGCGTGTGGCCGCGGTGCACATGTCGCTTGAGCCCGGCTGGAAAACCTATTGGCGCGCGCCCGGCGATGCCGGCATTCCGCCAAGCTTCGATTGGTCGGGGTCGCGCAACCTGCATTCCGTCGCCATAACCTGGCCAACCCCGCAAGTGTTTGATCAAAACGGGATGCGCTCTATCGGATACGAAGATGAATTGGTGATCCCCCTCGTTCTGGCGCCTACCGCCCCCGGTGAACCGATCCGCGTCAGATTGGATATGGAGATCGGCATCTGTTCGGACATCTGCATCCCGCACAGCCTGAATTTCGACGAAACGCTAGCAGGCGGCGGCAGCAAACCGACACCGGCCATTGCGGCGGCACTTGCGCAAAGCCCTTATTCGGCCCAAGAGGCCGGGGTCACGGCGGCGACCTGCCGGATTGAGCCAACCAAGGATGGCCTTCGGATCGAAGCGCGGGTAACAGCACCCTCTGCCGGCGCGCGCGAGGTGATGGTGATCGAACCCGGCCTCGGCGATGTCTGGGTCAGCGAGGCGCAAACCCACCGAACGGGCGGCGATGTCATTGCGGTTTCTGAAATGATCCACGTCGAAGGGGGCGCCATCGCCGTGGATCGCTCCGCCATTCGCCTGACGGTCCTGGGCAGCAGCCACGCGATTGACATTCGGGGGTGCAGCGCGGGCTAGGCCACCCTGCCGCGACGTACCAACATCACCGTTGCCGCGACGCAATAGGCCGCGAAAACAACCAGCGCCGCTCCCGCAACAAACAGCGCAAAGGCAGCTGGCATATGCGGCCAGGCCTGCACAAGCGGGACGGCCTGTGTGATCGCGGCGGGCAATGCGCCCTTCCAGATCGTCGCGCCCAATGTGACCACGCCCCAGCCCATCAGAACCGCCCAGATGAAGGCAAAGCCGATGCGCAGGCTGGTCACTGGCGCGCTTGCACTGCGTCGCATTGCCTGCACCTGCCGCGAGACATCATGCGAGACTGCGATCAATGCGGGCACCATCAGCAGAACCAGCACAACACCGAAGCCCAGGCCATAGACCAGCGTGATCACGGTGGGTTTGAGGAACTGGGCCTGACGGCTGCTTTCATAAAGCAGTGGCGTCATTCCCAAAACCGTCGTCATTGTCGTCAGCATGACCGGGCGCAACCGGTCAGCGGCGCCATCGATGATGGAGGGGATCAGGCCCCGTTCCTCGGCGTATTCGTCGATTGTCGTGATCAAAACGATGGAATCGTTGATGATAATACCGGTCATGCCCAGCAGACCCACCACGGTGAACATGCTCAGCGGTATTTCCCAGACCACGTGCCCGTAGATCGTGCCCACCAGTCCGAAGGGGATGATCGACATGATCACAACTGGGCGCGACCAACTGCCAAAGATCCAGGCCAGCACCAAATAGATGCCCAGGAGGCACAGAATCAGCCCGCTGGCGGCATCGCTGAGAAAATTGCGCTCCTGCTCCGCCAGACCGGACAGGTACCACGACACCTGCCGTTCGCTGGCGATCTGCGGCAGGATTTCCTCGGACAGGGCCCGCTGGATTTCGCTGGCCTGCTCGGGATCATCCTCGGAGATATCCCCGGTGACCGAGATCACCCGCGTGCCGTTCCTGCGTTTGACCGATAGAAATCCTTCCAGGCTTTGCACGGTCACGATATCCGCCAAAGGCACGTAGACGCCTTCAGGCGTGCGCATCTGGGTCCGCTCCAGGAAATCCGACGTCAGCTCGCTTTCGGGCAACTCTACATAGATCGTGGCGCTGCGCAGCCCCTGAGGGTATTTAGCCGCCTCAATCCCGCCCAGCCGGTCGCTGAGCACACTTCCCAAGGCATCTGTCGTGAACCCCAGCGCCTGACCTTTGGCGGTCAGATCCAGGATCAGCTCCTCCTTGTCATAGGACAGATCGTCCTGAACAGCGAGCACCTCGGGGTACCGCATGAGCGCATCCTGCAGGTCCAGGCTGGCCTTTTTGAGCGTATGCGTATCACTGCCGGAAAACTGAACGCTCAAGGCATCGTCCCCTTGCCCGGACCGCCAGCCGCGAAAAGACAAGGTCTCAACCAGCGGATGGTTGACGATCCGGTCGCGCAGATCGGCGACAAAGGCAAAGCTGGAGTAGGGCCGGAGATCCGCATCAATCAATTCGATCGAAATCCCACCGAGCAGGTCGCGATCCTTCAGCCCGACGCCCTCCAGCCCGCGGCCCGCGTTGCCGCCCACCTCTGACAGCACGAATTTGATCGGGTTGGTGCCATATTCCTCGGCGTATTCCGCGCCGAGCTCTTCCGTTGCGCGCTGTAGCTCCCGCATCATCGCGAGGGAATCCTCACGTGTCGCACCCTCGGTCATCGCAAAGTTACCGGTCACCGACCCGCGTTCTGGCGAATTGAAAAACCGCCATTGTACATCCCCGCGGATGAAAACCGCCGCCTGGCTGGCAAGCACTGCGATCAACCCGGCGATGACCACATAACGTGCGACGATCACCCCTGCCATGAAAGGGCGGAAGATTTTCTCGCGAAACCAGTTTAAGCCGCGATTGACGAGCGTCGATGGCCAATCGATGCCCAGCGTGCCGACCCAACCCACAACGGCGGCCTTGCGGTCGCGCTTCAGCAGCAGAAAGACGGCCGCAATCACCGCAAGCGCAATGGCGCCGGTGACCACATCGCTCGCAAAAGGCACCTGCGCAAAAAATCTGTCCTCCGGCGCCAGCCACAATCTGCGCACAAATGCAGCGCCGCCCCCGACAAGCAGCACCAGAACGGCCAAAGCACCCGCCAGTTTGCCCCGCGAGAACTCGGGCGCTTTCGCACGCGACAGCGAATGCGCCATGTGGTTGGGCAGGATCAGGAAACACTCGACCAGAGAGGCGATCAAAACGGCGATCACTGTCAGTGGGATGTCGTGAATGATGGTGCCAAACCGGCCCCCCACCGCCAGCAGGCCAAAGAAGGCAATCACCGTGGTCAGTGTGGCCGCAAACACCGGCATGGCCATCCTTCGGGCGGCGGTTTCGGCGGCAATGAAGGGTTCTTCCTTCAAATGCCGGGCGCGGTAATCTGCGTGTTCACCGACCACAATCGCGTCATCCACGACGATGCCAAGGGTGATGATCAGGCCGAAAAGCGAGACCATATTGATCGTGATCCCCCCCGCATACATCAGGGCAATCGCCGCCATCATCGCAGCAGGGATGCCTGCCGCGACCCAGAAGGCGGTGCGGGCGTTCAAGAACAAAAACAACAGCCCCAGGACCAACCCAAGGCCGACCAGACCGTTATCCATCAGGATATCAAGACGCCCGGAAATCGCGGCGGCCCGGGTACGGATGAGCTCCACCGTCGAGCCTGCTGGCAGGGTCGCTTGCAGCTCCGCCGCGACTTTTTCAACGGTGGCCTGAATTTCGATCGCATCGCCTTTGGCGGATCGATCGACACGGACCGAAATCGCCGGGTCCTCGCCAACAAAATAAGCGCGCGCGCGGTCGTTGCTCTCTTGCGTCACCGTTGCCACATCGCCGATTGTCAGCTTTGACCCGTCTGGGTTTGAGCGCAGCACGATCCCGGCAATCTGGTCCGGTTCCCGCTTTTCGGTACCGGTGCGCACCCGGGCATTTGCGCCGGTCACATCGCCCGCAGGCGTGGTATCGACCTCCGCCGCGATGGCCGATGCAATTTCGGCCATGGTGACATCGTGGGAAATCAACTGCGCGGTGGGCACTTCAACGGTCAAGCGCGGTGCCGCCACCCCCCGAATGGTTGCGCGGGTGATCCCCGCCGAAAAGAGCCGGTTGACGAATTCGTCGGCAAAAATCCCCAACTGCTGTGGTCCGACCGGCCCGCTGATCACAACGTCCGTCACGCGGTCACGCCAGGCGGCGCGCCGCACGGTGGAGATCTCCGCGCTATCCGGCAGATCGGTGACCGAATCCACCGCATCCTGCACCTCACCCACTGCGCGTGACATGTCCCAATTCGGTTCAAAATTCAGCCTGATCTGGCTGCGCCCCTGCCGTGCGGTGGAATTTGTGCTCTCGACGCCTTCCACGGCGCGCAAGGTCGGTTCCAGCACCTGAACAATCGCCCGGTCCACGTCTTCGGCCCCGGCGTTTTTCCAGACCGTCGTGACCGTGACCCTGTCCAGAATGGTATCGGGAAAGAATTGCGTGCGCATGTTGGGCAGCGCGGCCAATCCTGCAACCACCATCGTCACAAGCACAAGGTTCGCGATGGTCCGGTGCCGGGTGAAATAGGAGAGGATACCGCTCGCAGTTCCGGGGAAATGCCGCGCCATATCCCCTAGCCCCCGATGCGGCTTTCGAGGCGCGCGACGACTTTTGCCGAAACCTCATGCTCCGCCAGTTTCGCCAGGACGCGTGCCTTGGCTTCCTTTGACATGGCATTGCTGCTTTCCACAAATGCCACCAGGCGCGCCCGGCGCTCCTCGCTCAATTCGAGCATATCCGGTGGCATGACTGGCGCCTCGCTGGCGCGGCGCGTGGCGCGCACAGAAATTCCCGGCCCCAACAGCGGGGTTTGCGCGCTGACCACATCGCGCCCGATCAGATCCTCGCCGCGCACCAGCACGTCATCGCGTTGGCGTCTGACCAGCGTCACGATGATGGCTTCAAGCCTGTTGTCATCCCCCAGAACCAGAACCTCGCCCTGTGAATTTAGGGCGGAAGCCGGCAGGCGGACCACGTTTTCAACCGGTGGCTCGACCACGCTCAACGACACGAAATCGCCCGGTCGAAACCCGGGCGCCTTGGTCAGCCGTGCAAAGATAAGACGCCCGGTCTGGATTTCATTGGTGGCGGCACTCACACGGCTCAGCGTGCCCGTCGCTTGCAAATCAACCCCTGTGACATCGAGTGTCGCGGTCACCGGCGCGGCGATCAGATCGCCCTGCGCATCCAGCAGCCGGGCATATTGCGCCGTGGAGACCCGAAACGAGACCTCCAGATCCTCGGCGTCAATCAAATCGGCCAGACGTTCGTTGGAAGCCACCAGCCGACCTTCGACCACCGAGGTGTCGCTGAGGGTGCCGTCAAAGGGCGCGCGGACGGTTGTGTCCTTCAGATTGCGCTGCGCCTCTTCCAGGGCAATGCGCGCGCGTGTCAGCCGAGTGGCGCCAAGATCGATGCGCGCCTCTGCC
Organism: uncultured Roseobacter sp.; assembly: GCF_947499265.1. Taxonomy (GTDB): domain Bacteria; phylum Pseudomonadota; class Alphaproteobacteria; order Rhodobacterales; family Rhodobacteraceae; genus Roseobacter. The sequence goes on from NZ_CANMNK010000005.1 coordinate 267,719, forward strand.
TGCGTGATCGCCTGACGCCGCGCCAGCACGGTCGCGCGGGCCGCCGCGGCGTCCAGTTCCGCCGTTTCGATCGCAGCTGCGGTGCCCACACCGCGCTCCTCCAGATCAACCTGCCGCCGGTAGGCTCTTTGCCGCAGGTCAGCCTGTTCCACTGCTGCTGCTTCTTCGTCACGGGCCAAATCGAGCGCGCGCGCGGCATCGCTGACCTCGGCCTGCGCATCAGCCAGATCCGCCTTTGCTCGGTCCAATACCGATTGCATATCTGCAGGATTGATCCGCGCCAGGACATCACCCTTACGCACGGTCCCGCCCTCTTCGAAGGTTTCCGCCAGATAGATCACGCGACCGGAAACCGCCGCCCGCAATTCCAGCGTGCGACGCGACTTCACCTCGCCAAAGGTTTCGAGCAACGGGTTGAGCGTCTGGGCTTCGGCACGGATCAGATTGACGGCAAACACGCGCTCCTTGGCCTCGGGCTTAAAACCCTGATCGGCCAGACGAAGCTGAATAGCCGTCCCAACCAGCTGCCCCGCATAGGCCAGTAGCCCAAGCGTCACAGCCGCTAAAAAAAGACCAATCATACTTTGGCGTAAAAACCGCATTTCGCCGTTATCCTAATAACTTACTGCAGCGCAGTATAACCTAGTCAAACTGCGATGCATACCAACTCTAAAGGGTGATACGCACCAGATTGTTACTTCCGTCGGTGATGTTCATCCAGACGCGGGAAAATCTCCACGAAATTACAGGGCCGGTGGCGATAATCAAGCTGACGGACAAGAATCTCATCCCAGGCGTCCTTGCAGGCGCCCGGACTGCCGGGCAGAGCAAAGAGGTAGGTGCCATTTGCAACCCCGCCCGTTGCCCGGCTTTGCACCGCGCTGGTGCCTATTTTCTTCATCGAGACAATGGTGAAAACCGTGCCGAAGGCGTCGATTTCCTTTTCATAGACATCGCGATGCGCCTCTACGGTGACATCGCGCCCGGTCAGCCCGGTGCCGCCGGTGGAAATGACCACATCGACGCCGCTGTCCTTGCACCAGGCACGCAATTGCGCCGCAATTTCATCGCGTTCATCGCGCAGGATACGCCGGTCCGCCAACTCGTGCCCCGCCGCCAGAAGCCGTTCGACCAGCACATCCCCGGACCGGTCCTCCGATAGCTCGCGGGTGTCAGACACGGTCAAGACTGCGATGCGCACCGGCACGAAGTCCTTGCTCTCGTCGATACGGCTCATCTTATGCTTTCTCCAAAACGGCAAGGCGCGCAGCCAATGCGGTAAAGATCCCCGCCGTGATCCAGTCCAACACGCGGCTGCCGCGGGCAAGCCGGTGGCCCAGTGACCCGGCGAACACGCCGACCAGCCCATTAATCACAAAACCGCCAAGGCCAATGACCGCACCAAAAACGGCAAATTGCGCCAAAACCGGCCCGGCGCTGGGGTCAACGAACTGCGGCACGAATGCCAGGACAAACAGGATCACCTTGGGGTTTGTGAGGTTGACCAGCAACCCCGCGCGAAACGCGTGTCCCCTGGGTGGCACCATCGCGTCGTCAGTTTGGGGCGCCCCGCGCAACGCGCCAAAGGCCAGCCAGAGCAGATAGGCCACGCCGACCCAGCGGATGACGTCAAAGGCCAGCGGCATCGACGCCACCACCGCGCTGAGCCCGGCGCCCGCCAGCAATACGTGGATCATGCCGCCCGTCGCGATGCCCGCGCTGGCCAGCCAGGCAGCACGCGGCCCGGACTTCACCCCTTGCCCGAGACAGAACATCATATCCGCGCCCGGCGTGAGGTTCAGCGCCAAAGCCGCAGGCACGAAGGCCATAAGAGTGATCGGATCAACCATTGGCAATCCGCGTCTTGAGGCTCAACAAATCTGCCCAGGCGTCGCGTTTGGCTGCGGGTTGTCGCAGCAAATAGGCCGGATGGAACATCGGCAGCGCTGGCAAGCCGAAACACTCCGTCCAGGTGCCGCGCAGCCGCGTGATGCCACGTTTGCCCAGCAAGGCCTGCGCACTGATATTGCCCATGATGACAAGGGCCTGCGGTTTTGCCAGGGCGATATGACGTTCCAGAAACGGACGCATCATGGCAATCTCCTGCGGCAGCGGATCGCGGTTTTGCGGCGGCCGCCACGGCAAAACGTTGGTGATGTAGACCGGCGCCGACGCGTGGTCGCGGCCCATATCAATTGCCGCCAGCATCTTGTCCAGCAACTGGCCCGCGCGTCCGACGAAGGGGCGGCCTTCGCGGTCCTCATCCCGCTCCGGCGCCTCACCGATGATCATCACGGACGCCCCCGGCACACCGTCGGAGAACACCAGATTGCGCGCGCCACGCTTCAACTCGCAATGCTCAAAAGCGCCCAGCGCCGCCTTGAGGCTCTCCAGATCCTGCGCTGCGGTGGCACTGCGCTGCGCTTCGGCAACGGGATCAACCTGCGGCGGTGGGGGAGCCGTTCCTGCAGCTACCTGCGCGGCCTTCTGCGTCTTCGGTTTTGCCAGCGTTTCGGGCAATTCGTAGCAATTGACCGGCGCATCGCAGATCGCCTCGGTCGCGCCCAGTTCGACCTGCCAATCCAAAAGCGCCAAGGCGTTGTGAAACTCTGCTGATTCCATGCAGGCATACTACGCTGGCCTGGCGCCGAACTGAACCACCCCTGCACATCGAAGCCCAGCTTGCCCGTGCCGCGCACCCTCCCTATAAGGTGGCAAATCACGATAGGTTGCCGCTCATGACGTTTCCGCACCGCCACCTGCTTGGGATCGAGGCCCTGCGCCCCGAAGAAATCACCACATTGCTGGATCTGGCGGATCAATATGCAGCCCTGAACCGGCAATCCGACAAACACGCCGACGTGCTGGCAGGGCTTACCCAGATCAACATGTTTTTTGAAAACTCGACCCGCACGCAGGCGAGTTTCGAGATTGCAGGCAAGCGCCTTGGCGCAGATGTGATGAACATGGCGATGCAGGCCAGTTCGGTCAAAAAGGGCGAAACGCTGATCGACACGGCGCTGACGCTCAATGCGATGCATCCGGATCTGCTGGTCGTCCGTCATCCGCATTCGGGCGCGGTGGACCTGCTGGCGCAAAAGGTCAATTGCGCGGTGCTGAACGCAGGCGACGGGCGGCATGAACACCCCACTCAGGCGCTGCTGGACGCCCTCACCATCCGTCGCGCCAAGGGGCGTTTGCAACGTCTGTCCATCGCGATTTGCGGCGATATCGCGCATTCCCGCGTCGCACGGTCCAACATCATGTTACTGGGCAAGATGGAAAATCGCCTGCGCCTGATTGGTCCACCCACTCTGATGCCCGCCGGCATTGCGGAATTTGGCGTCGAGGTCTTTGACGATATGCACGAAGGGCTGCGGGACGTGGATGTGGTGATGATGCTGCGCCTGCAAAAGGAGCGGATGGATGGCGGGTTCATCCCCTCCGAACGCGAATATTACCACCGCTACGGGCTTGATGAAGACAAGCTCAAATCCGCCAAACCCGACGCCATCGTCATGCACCCGGGCCCGATGAACCGCGGCGTGGAAATCGATGGGACGCTCGCCGATGACATCAACCGCAGCGTCATTCAGGATCAGGTCGAAATGGGGGTGGCGGTGCGCATGGCCGCCATGGACCTGCTGGCGCAGAACCTGCGGCTGACCCGCGCGGCCCCCGCATGACGACACAGATTGAGATCAAGGCGCAGGAGCGCGGCGCGATCCGGGTTTTCGCGGTCAACAAGGCCCCTGGCGAGGTGGCGGAGGCGTTAAAGACCCTGCCGAAACCCGATCTGGCGCGAAGATTGCTGGGCAACCCACATCTTGACACCTCCACCACCGAAATCTTCCCCATGTCGGATCTGGCGGGCATGGGGTTGAGCGCCTATCTGACCGAAGGCTACGCGGTCGAAGACACCCAGATAGCGCCGGATCGCAGCAAACTGGATGCCCTGGAGGGATATGTCCTTTTACTCTTTTTAGACAGTTTCGCCGGAACGGATGTGACCCTGAAACCCGGTGGCGATCTGACGCTGATCGGAACCTACACCGAATACACCCCTCCCGCAGCAGGCGGATCGATCGCGACTGAAAGCGCCAAACCCTACAGCGGCGCGACCGGAAAATCGCCCCAACCGGGTGGTGGCAAAGGGTCCGGAAGCGCCGTGATCGTATTGGGCATCATTGCGCTGCTTGCGCTTGGTCTTTGGTGGATTTTGGGATGAAGATGCGGGGATTCCATCATGAATGATCCAAAAGACCCGAAAATGTCGGGGCGCATTGCGATGATCGCCTTGCTGGTCGCCTTTGGCGTTGTCGGCCTGATGATCTGGGTCGGCTCATGAGCGTGACCGTGTCGGATATGAGAGTGATGCCCCTACGAAAACCCACCCGGAGCGTGGTGACATGACAAAAACAACTTTTTTGAACGCCCGTCTGATCGATCCGGAAAAGGACGAGATCGCGATTGGCGGACTGGTGGTCGAGGACGGGCGTATCACCAAGCTCCTGCCCAAAGATGCCCCACGCCTGACATCAGGGCGCGTCATCGACTGCCATCTGAAATACCTCGCACCAGGGCTTGTCGACCTCGGCGTGAAAGTTTGCGAACCCGGGGATCGCCACAAGGAAAGCTATCGTTCAGCAGGCCTTGCCGCGGCGGCGGGCGGCGTGACCACAATGATCACGCGCCCCGATACGGAACCGGCCATCGACAGCCCCGAAACCCTGGAATTCGTGACGCGCCGCGCCAATGAAGCCGCCCCGGTGAACGTCATGCCCATGGCCGCGCTGACCAAAGGCCGTGAGGGTCGCGAGATGACCGAGATCGGGTTCCTGATGGATGCGGGCGCTGTGGCCTTCACCGACTGCGATCGGGTCGTCACCGACACCAAGGTCTTCTCGCGGGCGCTGACCTACGCGCGCAGTCTGGGCGCGCTGGTGATTGCGCATCCGCAGGACCCCGGGCTCAGCAAAGGGGCCGCCGCGACCTCCGGCAAATTCGCATCCCTGCGCGGGCTGCCCGCCGTGTCCCCCATGGCCGAGCGCATGGCACTGGACCGTGACCTGGCCCTGATCGAGATGACCGGCGCACGCTATCACGCGGACCAGATCACCTGCGCCCGCGCCTTGCCCGCGCTGGAACGCGCCAAGGCGAACGGGTTGGATGTGACCGCGGGCACCTCCATCCACCACCTGACGCTGAATGCGCTGGACGTCGCGGATTACCGGACGTTCTTCAAGCTCAAACCGCCCCTGCGCGATGAACAGGACCGGCTGGCCGTGGCTGAGGCGGTGAAAACCGGGCTGATCGATGTGATCTCTTCGATGCACACCCCGCAGGATGAGGAAAGCAAGCGCCTTCCCTTTGAGGAAGCGGCCTCCGGGGCCGTGGCGCTCGAAACGCTTTTGCCCGCGGCCATGCGTCTTTATCACGCCGGGCTGATTGATCTACCTGTGCTGTGGCGGGCGATGTCGCTGAACCCGGCAAAACGTCTGGGGTTGGAGAGCGGGAGGTTGAGTGTTGGCGCCCCGGCAGATCTGGTGCTGTTTGACCCTGACGCGCCGTTTCTGATGGACCGTGCGACGCTGCGCTCCAAATCGCGCAACACCCCGTTTGACGGGGCCCGGATGCAGGGTAAGGTCCTGTCAACCTACGTCGCCGGCACTTGCGTTTTTGAGAGGACCTGATGCCCCTCATCGAACATGCCACCAGCATTCTGCTGCTCTGGGCCCTGATTGGCTACCTGCTGGGGTCGATCCCCTTTGGCATGGTTCTGGCCAACGTGATGGGTCTCGGTAACCTGCGCGACATCGGGTCAGGCAACATCGGTGCCACCAATGTGCTGCGCACCGGCAACAAGACCGCCGCGGCGCTCACGCTCGTCCTGGATGGCGGCAAAGGGGCGGCTGCGGTCTTGCTGGCACGCGCCTTTGGCGGCGAGGACACCGCCCAGATCGCCGGGCTGATGGCCATGATCGGGCATTGCTACCCGGTCTGGCTGCGGTTCGCCGGCGGCAAGGGGGTTGCGACGTTTCTGGGCATCATGCTCGCGCTCAGCCTGCCTGTCGGGATCGGGTGCTGTATCGCCTGGCTGATCGGCGCGCTGCTCTGGCGCATCTCTTCCATGGGAGCGCTTGTCTCTGCCGCCGCCTCGACATTTCTATTGGTCTTCCTCGGAAAGGGCGAAGCGGTGGTTCTGGGGGGACTGCTGACGGTGATCGTTCTATGGCGGCACCGCGCCAACATCGCTCGCCTGCGCGCAGGCACCGAGCCAAAAATCGGCCAGAAATCGTGACACCCGCCCCGCACGCGGGGGTTGAAGCCGCCCTGCTGGCCCTTCCAACCGGTGTGTTCAGGGGTCAGACGGGAAACCGCAGATATGTTGTGTCCAAGACCCTGTTCAACAGCGGAAAGTCCCTCAAGCTGGTCGCCGAAGAACTGGGTGGAAACGACTATATCAGCCTGAATTTCTACCGGCTGCACAAGGGTGCGCGGCTTTACCCTTGCGAAATGAGCGCGCAAAAAGTGAGCGATTTCATCCTGAACCTGCGGCCCCAAACGGATCAGGACGACGCGTAACTGCCGTCGGGTCCGTGCACCTCATCGCCCTGCAGCGCGGGTGAGAACACGCAGATCAGGTGGAAGGGTTCCGTCCCATCGTTGCGCACCTCATGCCGGTCATGCGCGTCCGGGGCATAGAGGACGCCCGGCGTGATGTGGTGCACGGTGCCACTGTCAAGCTCGGTGACCGTGCCCGCGCCGCCAATGCAATAGCAGGCCTCGACGTGGTTCTTGTATTCCAGCGTCAATACCGCCCCCGGAAGCACCCGCGTCTCGGTCATGGAAAACCCCATACCGTCCGATTTGACCAGCAGACGCAGGCTGGTCCAGCCGGGCCCCGATGCGTCACGCGATGTGCCCTCCAAATCAGACTTATGTGCCGTAATCATGTCCGCATCCTTTCCGCGCTAATCACATGTTTTGATCATTGCATGGCGCGCCGGGTCATGCCACTTCTGAACCTATGACACATGCGTTGACCAGCCTCGATGGCACCCCCGCAAGCCGCCTTGCCTTTGGCACCATGCAATTTGGCGGGCGGGCCGATGAAACCGCTGCGCGCGAGATGTTCGAAGCCTCCATCGCGGGCGGCATCACCCATTTCGACACCGCCTATGTTTATAACGACGGCGCGTCAGAGGAAATTCTGGGCGGGTTGCTGCGGGACCAGCGTGACCGCCTGATCATCGCGACCAAAGCCGCCTACACCGGGGGCGGATCAAAACAGAACATCCAGGACTCCTTCGCGATTTCGCGCAAACGTCTGAACCTCGATGTGGTCGATATCCTCTACATGCACCGCTTCGACCCTGATACGGACCTGCATGAGAGCATGGAGGCGCTGGCCGAGCTGAAACAGCAGGGTCTGATCCGCTACGTGGGCGTGTCGAACTTCGCCGCCTGGCAGGTGGTCAAAGCCATCACCATCGCCGCGAAATTCGACATAACAGTCGATATCCTGCAACCGATGTACAACCTCGTGAAGCGGCAGGCGGAGGTGGAAATCCTGCCCATGTGCGCCGATCAGGGCGTGGCCTGTGCGCCTTATTCCCCGTTGGGGGGCGGGCTGCTGACCGGGAAGTACAACGCCGGCAAAGGCGGACGTCTGACCGAAGATGATCGCTACGCTGCGCGCTACGGCCTTGACTGGATGCATGCGGCTGCGGTCGGGCTCAGTGACGTCGCTGCGGAAATCGGTGTCAACGCGGCAACCTTGGCCGTGGCCTGGGCCGCTGCACATCCGATGGGGCCAACGCCAATCATATCCGCACGCACAGCTCAGCAACTTGAACCATCATTGGCCGCGCTGGACTATCAGATGAGCGATGATCTTTATGATCGCTTGGCGGCTCTCAGCCCCACACCACCGCCCGCCACGGATCGGATCGAAGAACAGCAATGACGGACATCCTCGTCATTGGCGGGGGGATTGCTGGCCTTTCTGCCGCGGCGCGTTTGTCCGAAGGCGCGCAGGTCACTGTCATTGAGGCGGAAACAGCGCTCGGCTATCACGCCTCTGGCCGGTCCGCGGCGCTGATCGAGCAGAATTACGGAGCCCCCAGCGTTCAGGCGTTGAACCGGGCCAGTGTCGATTTTCTGCAGGATGGTGGGTATCTCAGCCCGCGCGGCTTGATGATCATTGCGCAAGCCCATGAGCGCGCCGCCTACGAACAAGACATCGCAACACTGGGCACGACACCGATTACCATAGAGGAGGCCTGCGCGTTTGTGCCTGTGCTGGACCGGGCAAAGCTGGCCTTTGCCGCCTACCACGACGATGCTCAGGACATCGACACGGACCTCTTGCTGCAGGATTTTGCCCGTACCCTGCGCCAGAATGGCGGCACGGTGATCACCGGCAGCCGCGTGAACGCGATTGTTCGGGAAAATGGGTGCTGGCACGTGAGCGCGGGCGACAGAACAGAGGTTGCGCCGACCCTGGTCAATGCGGCGGGGGCCTGGGCGGATCAAGTCGCACAGATGGCGGGTGTTGCAGCGCTGAACATCGTGCCCCATCGCCGATCCATGGCCCGCATCCCCGCCCCCGGCGATCACGACGTCAGCACTTGGCCAATGTTTTTCGGCGTCAATGAAAGCTGGTACGCGAAACCCGATGCCGGGCATCTGCTGGTCTCCCCCGCGGATGAAGATCCGGTGGCACCCCATGACGCCTGGGCCGAAGACCTGACGCTGGCGCAAGGGCTGGCGCTCTATGAGGAGATGGTCACGGAACCGGTTACGCGCCTGCAATCGAGCTGGGCGGGCCTGCGCAGTTTCGCACCCGACAGGTCGCTTGTTCTGGGGCGCGAGCCTGCAATGCCCGACTTTATCTGGTGTGCGGCGCAGGGAGGGTATGGCATGCAAACCGCCCCTGCCGCATCGCGTCTGCTTGCGGATATCGTGCTGGGAAGATCATCCGAATTGGACGCTGAAACACGTGCGGCGCTGACCCCGGACAGGCTGCGATGACCTCCAAGCTACCCCCAAACGCCAGCGTTGCGGCCCGTCTGGAGGGGGCGAAACTGCACGCGCCCGCTGCCGCCCGCAATGCGGAATTCCTCTGTGATCTGCTGCGTGCGCACGCGCCCAAATCCGGTCAGGCGCTCGAAATCGCCAGTGGGACCGGCCAGCATGTCACAGCCTTTGCCAGCGCCATGCCCGGTCTGAGATGGCACCCCACCGAGGTCGATGCCGCGCGCATCTCCAGCATCGATGCCTATGTGCAGGACGCGGGCCTCGGGAACGTCGCGCCCGCGCGGATGCTGGATGCCACGCAAGCCGATTGGCATCGCCAGGCGGGTCAAAAAGACCTGATCGTGTTGATCAACCTGCTGCATCTCATCCCAGAGCAACCCGCCATCACACTTGTGACCGAGGCGATGCGCGCGCTTTCGCCCGGGGGCATATTCATCCTTTACGGGCCTTTCAAGCGAAACGGTGCTTTGACCAGTGATGGTGATGCACGTTTTGACGCCGACTTGCGCGCCGCGGATCCCGCCATAGGGTACAAGAACGATCAGGACCTTTGCGCCTGGCTGGAATTGGCAGGCGCGCACCCCCTCAAGCGTATCGAGATGCCAGCCAATAACCTTGCCTTTGTCGCGACGAAGCCGGAGCCCTAGCCATCCACGCGGATGCGCTCATTGTTCGGATCATAGGGGCTGTCTTCGACCACCTCGGCATCCCACAATTGATCGAACATCTTGACCTTGAGCTTGGTGCCCTGCACCGCCAGTTCCGGGGTCACATACCCCATGCCAATGCTTTTGCCGAAGGCCACGGAATACCCGCCCGAGGTCAGGCGCCCAACCCGTGTATCGCCATGGTAGAGCGCTTCACGCCCCCAGGGGTCCGCGTCAGAGGGTCCGTCGATCAGCAGGGTCACGCATTTTGACCGCACACCGGTGGCCTGCATCCGCTCCTTGCCGTGGAATTCCTTGGAGAGGTCAACAAACCGTGGCAGGTCTGCCTCCAGCGGTGTTGCATCCCGGCCCAGCTCGGTGCCAAAGGCGCGATATGATTTTTCCTGCCGCAGCCAGTTCTGCGCCCGCGCGCCCACCAGTTTCATACCATGCGTCGCCCCGGCCTTTTCCAGCAGGTCAAAGAGATAGTTCTGCATCTCGATCGGGTGGTGCAGCTCCCAGCCCAATTCGCCGGTATAGGCCACACGGATAGCCCGCACCGGGCACATGCCCAGCTCGATCTGGCGCATGGACAGCCAGGGGAACCGCTTGTTCGACAGGGCCGTCGCCGGGTCTGCGTCCTTGATCACCGATTGCAGCACATCACGCGCTTTCGGTCCGGCAATGGCAAAAACACCCCATTGCGTGGTCACATCCTGCTCGTTGATGCGGCCGAACTCTTCCTCTTTCTCCATGATGGTCTTGTAGAGGTAATCCTGATCATAGGCGTGCCAGGCCCCCGCAGACACCAGATAATAGTCATCTTCGGCCAGCCGCACGATGGTGTATTCGGTCCGCGTCGTGCCGTGGCTGGTCAGCGCATAGGTCAGATTGATGCGCCCGACTTTCGGCAGCTTGTTGGTTGTGAACCAATCGAGGAAACCGGTTGCCCCCGGCCCGCTGATCCGGTGTTTGGTGAAGGCCGTGGCGTCAATCAGGCCAACCCCTTCGCGGATCGCTTTGGCCTCTTCGACCGCATATTGCCACCAACCGCCGCGCCGGAACGAGCGGCTGTCGTGATCGCTGAAGCCTTCGGGCGCATAATAGTTCGGACGCTCCCATCCGTTGACCCAACCAAACTGTGCACCGCGTGCCGCCTGCCGGTCGTAAGCCGGTGAGGTGCGCAGGGGACGGCACGCCGGGCGCTCCTCGTCGGGGTGGTGCAGGATATAGACGTGGTTGTAGGCTTCCTCGTTCTTGCGCGCGGCAAACTCCGTGGTCATCCAGTCGCCGTAACGCTTGGGATCGAGCGAGGCCATGTCGATCTCGGCCTCGCCGTCGACCATCATCTGCGCGAGGTAATACCCGGTGCCACCCGCCGCGGTGATCCCGAAGGAGAAGCCCTCAGCCAGCCACATATTTGTCAGCCCCGGTGCCGGGCCCACCAGCGGATTGCCGTCGGGCGTATAGCAGATCGGCCCGTTGAAATCGTCTTTCAACCCGCAATCCTCGCAGGATGGGATGCGGTGGTTCATCGCCATGTATTGATCTTCGATCCGCTCCAGATCGAGCTGAAAGAGGTCGGCGCGGAAACTGTCCGGCACACCGTATTCAAACCGTGCAGGCGCGCCTTTTTCGTAGACGCCCAAAATCCAGCCGCCGCGTTCTTCGCGCACGTAGGATTGCGCATCGGCATCGCGGACAACGGGGTGTTCGACATTGCCCTCGGCGCGGAATTTCACCAGTTCCGGATCCTGATCCATCACGATGAATTGGTGCTCGACCGGGATCGCAGGCATCTTGATCCCAAGCATCTTCGCCGTGCGTTGCGCGTGGTTGCCCGAGGCGGTCACCACATGTTCCGCAGTGATCACGATCTGCTCGTCGGTGGGCACAAGATTGCCGCCCTTTTCGGCCATCTTCGTCGCGGTCACCTCCCAATGGGTGCCGTTCCAGTGAAAGGCATCCGCCTGCCATTTCCGCTCGATCATCACGCCGCGTTGCCGCGCACCCTTGGCCATCGCCATGGTCACATCCGCCGGGTTTATGTAGCCATCGGTGTGGTGGTAGAGCGCGCCCTTGAGGTCTTCCGTGCGAATGAGCGGCCATTTTTCCTTGATCTCATCCGGCGTCATCCACTGGTAGGGCACGCCGCAGGTTTCGGCTGTGGAGGCGTAGAGCATGTATTCATCCATGCGCTCCTGCGTTTGCGCCATGCGCAGGTTGCCCACCACAGCAAACCCCGCGTTGAGCCCGGTTTCCTCCTCCAGCGTCTTGTAGAAGCGGATCGAATAATCATGAATATGCGTGGTGGCATAGGACATGTTGAAATAGGGCAGCAGCCCCGCCGCGTGCCAGGTGGAGCCGGAGGTCAGCTCGTCCCGCTCCAGCAGCATCACATCGTCCCATCCCGCGCGCGCCAGATGATAGGCAATGGAGGTGCCGACAGCACCGCCGCCAACGACAAGGGCTTTTACCTGGGTTTTCATGCGCCGAATCCTCTGTCTTGCGAAGTTGCCCTATTTCTAGAAAACACCTGAGCGTCCTCGCTCTGCCCAGCCGACCGCAAAGCGCGCAAAAACGACTTTTCCCACGCCGCGCTTCGGCAAAATGCGACTGCCTAGGGCGACACCCTGGAAAAAACAGCGCGCCCGATCGGGCGCAACCCGTCGGCTTGCAAAAACGCGGGGTGGGTCAGGAGCCTGATGGATTGGCGCGGCTGCGTGGGCAGGTTGGGCCCGCTGTAGGTCTGCCCACTGTCCGCCCCCGCATCCCAGACCCAAAGAGGCACCGTGAGATTTTCACGCCAGCCTTCCGGGATCTTCAGGGAGACATTGCTCACACCGCTGAACCAATCCGGGCTGGGCGCCAGCATGGTCGCGAATGAAACCTGATCGTGTTTCTCCGACAGTGCGAGGGTAAATTCAAATGTGCCGCGTCCCGCGTCGGTTCCCGGCAGGATGACGGGCGCAGCGGCGCGGCCCCGGCGCGCGGCCTCCGCCACCTCAGCTTCCAAGACCGTCACACGCCCGTTTGTCGCGACCAGCGCCAGACCGCTGGAGGCGGTATCCCCATCCCGGAACAGGGTGTAGCGACCCGAATGTGCGAAAGCGATCAACCGGGACCAATGGGCATCGTCTGGCGGAGAAAGGGCTGTGTCTTCCGACCAATTCAACGTGACCTTGACGTCGTACACCACCTCATCCGCCGAAGCAGCGGTTGTGCAACACCACAAGGCAGCAACAAGCATGCCCGTCATCGCAGATCTGAAAGAGACCGGTTTGGGCTCAGTCATCAGGGGAGAGAATTTTGCCAGGGTTCATGATGCCCTTGGGGTCCAAGGCCTGTTTGACCGCGCTCATGACGTCGGTCGCGCCACCCAGTTCCTGCACAAGATATTTCTTCTTGCCCTGCCCGATGCCATGCTCGCCTGTACAGGTCCCATCCATCTTGATGGCCACTTCATTCAGCCAGCCCACGAACAGCGTGGCACTCTCCAACTCCTCGGCATTCTCCATATCCACCAGCAAGGTGACGTGGAAATTCCCATCACCGGCATGACCGACAATCAGCGCAACCAGCCCCAACTCTTCTGCCTTGCCCTGTGCCGCACCAACGCAATCGGCCAGCCGGGAAATGGGGACACAAACATCCGTTGCAATGGCCTTCGCACCCGGGCGGACCTGCAGCATCGCCCAATAGGCATCGTGGCGGGCCTGCCAGAGCTGGTTGCGCTCCTCTGTGGTGGTTGTCGCCGCATAACCCTGGCCGCCGTGATCCTCCGCCAAAGCACCAAAGATTTCGGCCTGTTCCACCACCCCCGCCTCTGTGCCATGAAACTCCAGCAGCAACAGTGGTGTCTCGGGCAGGTCGAGCTTGGAATAGGCATTCACAGCACCGACGGTTGCCGCATCCAAAAGCTCGATCCGCGCGACCGGCAGCCCATATTGGATCACGGCCATGACCGTCTGGCAGGCAGCATCCACCGTCGGAAAGGAACAGCTTGCGGAGCTGATGGCCTCCGGAATGCCCTGCAGTTTCAAGGTGATCTCGGTAATGATCCCCAGTGTGCCTTCTGACCCCACCAACAGCCGCGTCAGATCATACCCCGCAGAAGACTTGCGCGCGCGGGTGCCGGTGCGGATGATTTTGCCATCGGGCATCACCGCTTCCACGGCCAGCACATTGTCTTTCATTGTACCATAGCGCACGGCGTTGGTGCCTGACGCGCGCGTTGCGGCCATCCCCCCCAAAGAGGCGTCCGCGCCCGGATCGATGGGAAAAAACAGCCCCTGATCCCGCAGATGCGTGTTCAACGCCATCCGCGTGACGCCCGGCTGCACGCGACAGTCAAGATCGCTCGAATTCACCTCCAGCACTTTGTCCATCTGGCTGACGTCAATACAGATACCCCCGGCGGGTGCGTTCACATGACCCTCCAGCGAGGTGCCGGTCCCGTAAGCAATCACCGGGACCCGATGCTGCGCACAGGCGGCAACGATATCGGACACCTCCTGCGTGCTGGCCGCAAAGACAACGGCGTCAGGGGGTTGGTTTTCGATCCATGTTGTCGTGTGCCCATGCTGTTCCCGGATCGCCTGCCCGGTCTGGAACCGCTCGCCGAATTGCTGTTTCAGCACGCCAAGAACGGTTTCGATACCGGTCTCGTTGCGCGGCAACGTCGCGTGATACACCATAGTTTGCCTCCCCAGCGCGACCGATCCTATTGACCCAGCGCAATACCCTCTCGGCGGGGATCTGCGCCACCCTTGAGCCCCTCACCAATCGAAATCGCATGCAGACCGGAGGTCAAGGCGCGGCTGCCGACCTCGTACCCCAGGGCGGTCAACCCCTCGGTCAGAGCCTCGGCGGAGGTGCCTTCCTCCACATCATACGTGCCGAAGCGGTTGACCGCGTGCGGCACCGACACGGCCTGCTGTACGTCCAGCCCCCAATCGAGATGTGCGATGATGCTTTCCGCGACATAGCCGATGATCCGGCTGCCGCCCGGGCTGCCGATGGTCAGGACCGGCGCACCGTCTTTCATCACAATGGTCGGTGCCATGGAGGACCGCGGGCGCTTGCCCGGCTCAACCCGGTTGGCAATCGGTACGCCATCCACATGCGAGCGGAAGGAGAAATCGGTCAGTTCGTTGTTGAGAAGGAAGCCCCGCACCATCAGGCGGCTGCCAAAGCCGTTTTCGATGGTCGTGGTCATGGAGGCCACATTGCCTTCTGCATCGACGATCACGAAATGGGAGGTCGAGGGCAGCTCAATCGACTGGTCATCCGCCCACATCAGCGCATGGTCGAATTCCGGCGCGCCGGGGGTCACTTCGGGCAGCGCGTCATCACCCGCCAGCAGGGCGGAACGCCCCGCAAGATACATCGTGTCCAAGAGCCCCTTGGTCGGCACCGGCACAAAATCGCTGTCGGCCATGTAGCGGCCCCGGTCCGCGAAGGCCAAGCGCGATGCGTCGCCAATCAGGCGGCGGACCTCGATGTCCATCGGACCAGCGCTCAGGTCGTAATTGTCCAGCATGCCGAGGATCTGCCCGACCGTCAGCGCCCCGGAAGACGGCGGGCCCATGCCGCAAACATCATGTGCGCGATAGGTCACGCAGACCGGCGCGCGTTCCTTGACCGCATAGATGCCCAGATCAAGCGTGGACAAGACGCCGGGGTTGCCTTCAGCCGTTTGCACGGTATTCACGATATCAGCGGCAATCTCACCGGTATAGAAGGCACGCGTACCACCCTCTGCCATGGCTTGCAGGGTCGCGCCATAGTCCGGGTTTTTCAGCAAATCGCCTGCTGCAAGCGGCGTGCCCCCGGGCATGAAGTACTCAGACGTGGTCGCAAAACGGCCCAGGCGTTCCGCATCGCCTTCGATCAAACCTGCAAGACGGGGCGAGACTTCGAACCCTTCTTGAGCTCGTGCAATGGCAGGCGCCAACAACTCCGCCCAGGGCAGTTTGCCCCAGCGCACGTGCGCGTCTTCCATCAAGGCGGGGGTGCCGGGCGTGCCGACCGACAAGCCCCCGACAACCGCATCATAAAAGCTCAGCGGTTCCCCGCTGCCGTCCTGAAAAAGACGCGGCGTGGCTGCCAAAGGCGCGGTTTCACGCCCGTCCAAGGTGGTCAGCGTGCCCGTTGCCGCGTCGAAATAGACCAGAAACGCCCCGCCGCCGAGGCCGGAGGATTGCGGCTCCACCAGACCGAGCATCGCCTGCACAGCGACCAGCGCATCTGCAGCAGAGCCACCGTTGGCTAGCACATCGGCCCCCGCCTTGACCGCCCAGGGGTTGGCTGCAGCCACCATCCACTCTTGCGCCTCAACCGGCGTGCCCGCAAATTTTGCCTCCAGCGCCGCGGCAACATCTTCAGAGATTGCCTGAAACGCACCCTGTGTTGCGGCTTCCGGCTGAACCGCGTCCGCGGCCTGTTGTGCACCTGCGGTTGTCGCGGCGCAAAGGGCCAGTCCTGTCAAGAAAAGTCGCATGGTCTCTCCAATCTGAAAGCTGGGGTTATAGCATGGACGGCACAACCTGATCCGGTGGTCGGTGGCCGTCGTCGAAGGTCTTGATATTGATGATGACTTTTTCGCCCATCTCCATCCGTCCCTCGCGGGTGGCGGAGCCCATATGCGGCAGCAGCACCACGTTTTCGAGCTCTCGCAGACGCGGGTTCACATGGGTTCCGCGTTCATAGACATCGAGACCGGCGCCTGCGATCTCACCTGATCGCAACATGCGCGTCAGCGCGTTTTCATCGATCACTTCACCGCGCGAGGTGTTCACGATCACCGCCTCGGGCTTCATCAGCTTCAAGCGACGGGCGTTCATCAGGTGAAACGTTGAGGGCGTCGCCGGGCAGTTGATAGAGATCACATCCATGCGGGCAACCATCTGATCGAGGCTCTCCCAATAGGTGGCTTCCAGCGCCTCTTCCACTTCGGGACGCAACCGGCGGCGATTGTGATAATGCACCTGCATGCCAAAGGCCGCCGCCCGGCGTGCAACCGCCTGCCCGATCCGGCCCATGCCCAGAATGCCCAGCCGGCGCCCGCCAACCCGACCGCCCAGAAACGCGGTGGGCGCCCAGCCATCCCAGCCATCGGATTGCATCACATTCAGCCCCTCGGGCATCCGGCGCAGCACCGCCAGCAACAGCGCCATGGTCATATCGGCGGTATCATCGGTCAGCACACCGGGCGTGTTCGACACCAGAATGCCGC
Organism: uncultured Roseobacter sp.; assembly: GCF_947499265.1. Lineage (GTDB taxonomy): Bacteria > Pseudomonadota > Alphaproteobacteria > Rhodobacterales > Rhodobacteraceae > Roseobacter. The sequence continues at coordinate 284,645 of NZ_CANMNK010000005.1, forward strand.
GCTGACGGGCGGTGGAAACATCGATATGGTCGACCCCCGCCCCGTAATTCGCGATCAGCTTCAAACGGTCGCCCGCCTGCCCGATCAGGGCAGAATCGATCTCGTCCGTCACCGTCGGCACCAGCACGTCCGCGGATTTCATGGCCGAGACCAGATCGGTGCGGCTCATCGGCGTGTCGTCATCGCGCAGTTTTACATCGAAAAGCTCAGACAGGCGCGTCTCTACCGCTTCCGGCAACCGTCGCGTAACGACAACACTCAGCTTAGGCTTTGGCATTTTGGGCCTCCCCGGACTTGGCGCAACCACCCTTTTCATGGCATGGTGGCTGAGATGGCGACGAGGCACAAGAACCTCGCGCATTCAATCGGGCAAAATACGAATAACGGGCACTGTCATGACCAAAACCTTTTTTGCAGCCCTCGTTGGGGGCCTCCTGCTTGCGGTGACACATTCGCCGGGTTTTGCGCGCGACACGGGCCCCGTTACGAATCTGCCACTGCCACGCTATGTCTCGATGAAAGCTACCGAGGGAAACGTGCGGCGCGGCCCTTCGCTGACGCACCGCATTGACTGGGTTTTCAAACACCGCGACATGCCCCTGCAGATCGTTGCGGAACACGGGCACTGGCGCCGCGTCGAGGATCGCGATGGCCAGGGCGGATGGGTGCATTATTCCCTGCTGTCCGGCGTGCGCACGGTGATCGTGGAAAAGGATATGCTGCCAATCCACGTGCGTCCCGATGCCGAAGCGCCGGTGGCCGCGGCCCTTGAGCTTGGGGTGATTGCCCGGCTTGGGAAGTGCGGTCCGGAATGGTGCCAGCTCCGTTCCGGCGGCTATCGGGGATGGGCCCCGAAGTCCCGCCTCTGGGGGGTGGCACCGGACGAGATCCGGGAATAACCCACCTGCATTGCCGCGCTAACCATGCCCGGTCGCGGCAATGCTCGACGCGATAAATGTGTTGATCAGACGCGCGAGTTCCGGTCCGACGTCCTCCTGCAGGAAGTGCCCGGCACCGCGAAGGACCTTATGCGGCTGGCCCGCAGCGCCGACCATTTCAGTCTGAAACACCCGGTCCACGCCCGCCATGATTCTGTCCTCAGCGCCGAATAGCGTGAGCACCGGAAGCTCAAGAGTGCGCAAAACCTCCCAGGAGCGGCGGTTGGCCTCCGACGCCGGGTCATCCGGCCGATCTGGTACCAGCATGGGAAACTGGCGCGCACCGGCCTGATATGTCTCATCCGGAAACGGCGCATCGTATGCGGCGATTTCAGCCTCAGATAATTTGCTGACCGTGCCGCCATAGACAATGCGTCCGGCACGGAATTCGTCGACCTCCTGCGAATAGGTGCGCCAGGATGCAAAGGCCTCTCCAAGGGTTTGATCGCCGGTTGGCAGGGCCGTGTTTGCCACAACAAGGCGCGAGAACCGGTGCGGCATTTGTGCGAGTAGCCGCAATCCGATCAGCCCACCCCAATCCTGACAGACCAGCGTGATACGGTGCAGATCAAGCTGATCCAGCACATCAGACATCCAGTCGACATGCCGCTGGTAGGTGTAATCTTCGCGTTTGATCGGCTTGTCGGACCGACCAAACCCCACCAGATCCGGCGCCACAACCCGGTGACCCGCCGCCGTAAAGACCGGGATCATGTGACGGTAGAGATAGGACCAGGTCGGCTCTCCATGCATCAGCAGAACCGGCGCCACGGCAGAAGGCCCCTCATCCAGATAGTGCACCCGCAGCGCGCCGCCTTCGGTGTCATCAATGCCCAGGTAATGCGGCTCAAAGGGGAAATCGACCAACCCGTCAAAACGGTGGTCGGGCGTTCGCAGCACTTTCATGACCCTATCCCATCCCGTGAATACCCGATGGTATTCCGTGTAATTCACCCTAGGGTAGCGCTGAATGACCCTGAATACAAAGAGGCTTCGCAATGCGTGCAATTAGTTATGATCGGTTTGGCGCGGCGGCAGAGGTGTTGCAGCTATCGGATCTGCCCGAACAGGGGCCTGGCCCGGGTGAGGTCTGCGTTGAACTGGCGTTTTCCGGGGTCAACCCATCGGATGTCAAAGCCCGCGCAGGATCGCGCCCGGGGGGCACCAAGCCGCCCTTCCCAAAGGTTGTGCCGCACAGCGACGGTGCGGGCGTCATTGCTTCGGTTGGTCCTGGCGTAATTCCGGCGCGCATCGGGGAACGCGTCTGGGTCTGGAACGGCCAATGGCAACGCGCATTTGGCACCGCAGCGACGCACATCACCTTACCAGCAGATCAAGCGGTCCCACTCCCCGACCAGATCAGCCTTGAAACAGGGGCGATCTTGGGCATTCCAGGACTGACCGCGGTCCACACCGTTTTTGGCAGCGGCGAGGTCATTGGCCAAACCGTGCTCGTGCAGGGCGGCGCGGGCACCGTTGGCTACCTGGCTGTACAGCTCGCAAAATGGGGCGGTGCAAGAGTGATTGCGACGGCCAGAGGGGCGGGTATGGCGCGATGCGCAGAGGCTGGCGCCGACGCTGTGTTGGATTACGCCACGCCAGACCTTTCAGATCAGATTCTAGCCGCGAATGGCGGACAACAGGTTGAGCGCATCGTCGAAGTGGAATTCGGGCGAAACATCGAAACGGACACTGCAGTCATAGCGCCAAATGGTGTCATTGCGGCTTTCGGATCAGCGCAGGACATGACCCCAAGCCTCCCGTTTTACCAGCTCCTGTTCAAGGCCGTGACAATCGATATTGCGCTGATCTACCTGCTGCCTTCGGCAGAGCGCCACAGCGCGATTGCACGTCTACACGCCGCGCTAGATGCCCATGCGCTGCACTGTCCAGTCGACAAAACCTATCCGCTCGCCGACACGGCAAAGGCCCATCAGGCCGTCGAAACAGGGGGCCGGCAAGGCGCGGTTCTGATCGACGTCACCCGCTAGGAGCAGCGCATTGGCTGGTAGGATTAACGGAAAATGCACAATTTTTGTCAAAAACGGGTCTTGCGCGTCCGGTCAGAGGGGCTTAATTACCGCGACACGTTGGGATGTAGCCAAGTGGTAAGGCAACTGTTTTTGGTACAGTGTACCGTAGGTTCGAATCCTACCATCCCAGCCAAAAAATTCTGTATGCCGTCCGATGTGAATCGCAACTTGCCCCGCGAGACTTGGAACTTTTGTCGGGTATGAACGCAATTTCGTATCAATTTAATTGATTTTGGGCGTTTCTGCGCCCTTGCAGTTACGTTCAACCCGTTCTGAAGAAATGCCCCAGTTCATATGCGCTTGTCAGCAATTGGCATCTACACAGGTGGTGGTTTGAAGTGAGCAAGCTCCAGAGGCGCATCGCTCGCAACGAAAACTGCAGAGTTAAGCGACGCGACCAAGGGAGGATTTAGGAAGGCCCGTTGTTGTCCATGTCGAGGATCATCTTCCACGCACCGGTCTCGTCGCGCTTGTAGACAAGCACCAGGCGGCCTTCAGGGCTGCGGACATCACCGGTATCGCGCATCTTCATGGTTCCGTAGAAGCGACCACAGACCACGGCAGTGTTACCATAAAATTGCAGGTCTTCGATGTCATAACCGGAGGTGATTTCAGCGGCTGCAATGCGCGGATTGTATTTGTCGCGAATGGCTTGGGTGCCCACGGTTACAGGTTGGCGTTCATTGACCGTCATGACGTCCGGGTGGCACGTGTTGACCATCTGCTCAATGTCGCCATCGTCCAGGCCGCCATTTCACTGGTTGATGATGGCTTCGATTTCTTCGCGTTCAGTCATGGTCTTACTCCGATGCTTTGGGTTGGTAGGATGTGAAAAACTGGCCCACGATCATTTCTTCGATCTTCCCTAGGAAGGCTTTTGTCGCGGGGCGTTGCGCAAATTGGGGTGTCACCCGCTTTGCCGTTTCGTAGTCAGGGAAGGTGAAAATATCCGCGTAAAGTGTCTGGCGAGACGGGTCTGTCGTCACCAAGGTTTCCCAGGATGTGACACCTTCAAGTGCGACAAAGTCAGCGCGGGCCGCCTCGCGGATGGCATCAACTTCGGCGCCCTCTTTCATCTTCAGGACGAAAATCTCGGTGATATTAGGCATTGTGCCTTCCTCATGATTGCGACTTGTCATGAAGCTAGGCCATCGCTACCGTAAGGATAACCCGCACTTATCCTAACGCAGTGATTGATTTATCGAACAATGAGCAGAAGTAATTTTGGAGATATCCGCGTCTTTGTCGAAGTTGCCCGCAGCGGTGGTTTCCGCGCTGCTGCCGAACACCTTCATCAGGCCCCGGCGTCGGTGAGTGAAGCTATTCAGCGGTTTGAAAACAGGCTTGGCGTGCGTCTCTTTGAGCGTTCCACGCGATCGGTTGCACTAACCCCAATCGGGGAGCAGTTCTATGCGCGCAGCTTACCGGCAATAGCAGAGCTGGAGGGCGCAATGCGCGATCTCGACGATCAGAAGGATGAAATCAACGGCACGCTGCGCCTGTCTGCCCCTTACAGCGCCGGACCGTTTTTTCTGGATGATCTAGTTGCCCGGTTTGCTGCCGCCTACCCGGCGGTCGATCTCGAGCTGATCTATGACGACAAAAAGGTTGATCTGCTGACATCGGGCATTGATGCAGCCATCCGATCAAACACGTTGCTTCACCCTGACACCCATGCGGTTGCCGTTGGTCCTGAGCTGTCAATGAGCATCGTGGCATCGCAGGCCTATCTTGCAACCAAGGGTGTTCCACAACAACCGCGCGACGTTCTGGACCACGACGCGATTTGCTATGCCTTCGGGGCCGGAGGGCATCATGCCCCTTGGGGTTTCACTGGACCCGACGGACCATTCACCATGCAGCCGAAGCCCAGACTGGTCGCGAACGACATGCGGTCCCTTTTGCACTACGCGCGCCACGGACTTGGCCTCGCATATGTCTACGCGGAGATCGCAGCGCCATATGTCACGAACGACGGCTTGGTTGAAGTGCTCGGCGAACATCTGTCGTCTTTGCCGCGTTACTCGCTCAACTACCGCAGCAAACGGCATATGACACGTCGGCTTAGAGCCTTCGTGGACATGGCGAAAGAAGGCAAAACAATCTACTGAAACGCCACACCCGAAGACAACGTATTTGGAGCACTCATGGTCGGAGAGACAAACCTTAACGCGCTGATCAAATCGCTATCTGCTGTGCTGCACGACGGCGTGTTCGTCTTTGCCACGTGCCCGCCGCACCAGCCTATTCCTGACATTGCACCCCGCATGATGTTTCAGGAGGCCGAAGGCACGACCCTTATTCTGCTCAAATCCGAAGCCGAAGCTCATTCGCTCCGGTTCGAGTTTCCATGTCGAATGATCACGCTCAACATACATTCTTCCCTCGAAGCCGTCGGGTTTATGGCTGTTATCGCGTCTGAGTTGGCAAAGCATGATATGGGTGTAAATCCTGTTTCTGGATTTTTCCACGATCACTTGTTTGTCCCTGACGGGCGGGAAAAAGAGGCGGTTGACGCGTTGGAAAACCTCGCCCACTCCATGTCGTGACGCAAACACCGTCGGATCAGCCCTCCACACGATGCCGTCGAACTTCTGGTGCGGAACAAATGCCGTTTATTGAGTTATCTTGACTGCAACGTCGAGCAGTCAAAGCGCATTTCGGCGTAAGGCATAAGCCGGACATACCTAAGGTATCAGTCGCCTGGCCTCTTGGAATGTTGCAGCGACGCCTTTTTCCTTTGGACAAACCTATCCGCAGCCATAAAACTGCAAAGACCTGCTTCCCACTCAAGCAGGGAAGACCGAGGTTTGCGTGAGCGCCTCGAAAGACCTTGAGCAGGCTGAATAAACTTTGAGGATTTGTGCATGTCCGGACTTGTCCGTGCGTTGTTTCAATCAGAACTTGATTTGACCCTCGCGACGGGCAAGCAGTTTGAAACGCGGATTGTTGAGCGGCCTGGGCTGTGGATGTCAGAAGATGAGCTGGCGGCTCTGTCTCAGGACCTGATCACGGTTGCCTCAAAGACCCTGGCGCGCGGCGCGCTGACCTATGGCGTTTTCTCGGGTGATCCGGAGCGGCTGAAATCCACGATCATCACACTTGTGCGGCGCAAGGATACCGGACAGCCGGTTGCGTTCAACGCGCTGGCCTTGATGGACATCACCACGATGGCCGAACCGATGGAGGTTCTGCATCTGGGACTGGTTATGGTCGATCCGGAGGAGCAATCCCGGGGATTGTCCTGGGTCCTCTATGGTCTGACCTGCATCTTGTTGCTCTTCCGCAATCAGATGCGCCCGCTGTGGGTCTCCAATGTCACGCAGGTGCCGGCCATCGTCGGCATGGTCGCGGAAACCTTCAGCGGTGTTTTCCCGACGCCCCGGCGGCAGAGGCAACGGTCGCTTCAGCATCTGCTGCTTGCCCGGACGATCATGGCAGACCACCGACACGTGTTCGGGGTCGGGGGCGATGCCGAGTTTGACGAGGATCGCTTTGTGATCACCAATGCCTATACAGGCGGCTCGGACGATCTGAAAAAGACGTTTGAAGAAGCCCCCCACCACCGCGATCAGGTTTACAACGACTTCTGTCAGCAGACGCTGGACTATGACCGGGGCGATGACGTGTTACAGCTCGGCCAGATCGATCTGGCAACAGCAGTCGGGTATCTGAAGAATTCGGTGCCCAGAGCCTCGCTGGCCAGTGTGGGTTTGACCCTTGTGGCCGTGATGCTGCAGCGGTTGATCTTGCCCGCCATCTACTGGTTCGACAACAGCCGCCGCTTTGGCACCTTGCGCCCGCGAAAGGACCCAGCTTGACCTTCTCCTACGATACTTTCACGACGCGCAATATCGGCTTTGTCACCCCGGAGGAGCAAGCAACCCTGCGCGCCGCACAGGTGTTTGTGTGCGGGACAGGCGGCATGGGCGGCGCCTGTGTCTTTGCGCTGGCCCGGATGGGCGTGGGGCGGCTGATCCTCGCGGACATCGATGAATTCGAGACATCGAACCTGAACCGTCAGGCCTTTGCCTTTCGCGACACCATCGGGCAGCACAAGGCCGAGGCGACGCGCGACCTATGCCTGCAAATAAACCCCGACATGGAGATCACGGTGTATCGCGACGATTGGCCCGCGCATGTGCAAGGCGCGACGGCTGCGAGTGCAATCGTCGTCAATGGCACTGATGATCTCGGTGCCTCGCTTTTGCTCTATCGCACAGCGCGGGCCGAACACCGGGCGGTGATCGACGCCTATGCCTCGCCGCTGCCATCAGTCTACGTCACGCAGCCGGGAGATCCGATGCCGGAAGAGCGGTTGCGATACCCCACAGGTGATACCCCCTGGGATGCACTGACCCAGGATCAGCGAGACGAAGCTTTTTTCCGCGAGGCAACACATGTGATCCTGCATTCTTCGTCGCGTCACTATATCGATCTCGATCTGGCAGGCGAGGTCGCGGCAGGCAAACGCAGCCGCATGTCCTTTGCCCCGATGGTAATCTCGACGGGCATGCTGATGGCCTATGAAGTGGCCAATGGCATTTTGGGCCGCCCGCCGGGGGCGGACTATCGGGGCTGGTTCTTCAACCCGCACGCGGCACGGGTCGAGCGCCCACGGAGCGCAATCACCGAAGCCCTCTTGCGACCGGTGGTGACACGCTTTTTGCGCCGTATGATGGCATGACAGGTCTTCCCCCCGAAATGATTGCCGACAGCGTCGTCACGCTGGCAAGCCTGATCGGTCTGGCCCTATTTGCGCAGGTTTTGCGCATGCAGCAGCCGCGCACCGCGATCACACAGCGGTTCTTGTTTGTGATTCAGGTGGTGGCCGCATTGCTCGCCATCCGCCTGTTGCAGTGGCTGACCGGTATGGAGTGGATCGGACGCCTGACCTTTGCCGTGGCTGGCCTTGTCCCGCTGGCCATGCTTCTGGTGACTGAAACACTACTGCGCCGCCATGCGCCGCTGGCCTTGAAAGCCTGGGCGGCTGGAGGTGCGCTTCTTTTTGCGTTGGTGGCCATGCTCGCCGGCCCAGATCAGGCCCTTGTGGCCACCGTTTCGCTGGCCGTCTTTCAGGTGACGACCTTTGTCGCGCTCACCCTCCTTGTGCTGGGTCGGGACCGGCAAAGCCTGTCAGTCGCTGAAAACACCATGATCGACCGATTGGCGCTGTCTCTGGTCTTGATCGTGCCGCTGGCGATGACGGATTTCCGAACCGAGTTTCTCGACCTCCCGGTACGGCTGTCGGGGATTGCCATTCTCGCAGTATGCTGGCTTGGCCTGACGCTCCGGCGCAGCGATGCAACGCAGTCGGAGGTCATCTCGGCGACGGCGGCTCTTGTTGTTGGCCTGGTCTTTGCGTCCCTTTGCATCATGGAACTCGCCGGGCTTGATGCGCGCACCACAGTGCAGGTGATGGCGGTTGTTGTGAGTGTGGGTTTACTGGCCCTGATTTTCAATCAAGCCCGTCTTATCAGACGCGCGGATAAGGTCGGGCGAGTTCTAGACGTTCTGGCTGACACGCGGCTGGACGAGCATGGCGCGTTCCTGCAAGCGCTGCAAACGCGGGCGCTGACCTCCGGCGCGCTGATTCTGGGCGCTGACGGTCTGGGGGATTTCGATGCGGCATTCCAAGATTATTTTTTGCGCCAAACCCTCGTGTCCTCCGACGATCTCGACCAGCTTGACAACCCTCAGCTGACTGAGCAATTCGACTGGTTCTTTCGCAAGTTTGAGGCCAGCCATGCGATGCTGGTCTCAAAGGCTCCGTTTCGCATCATGGCGCTGAATGTGCCGACACTCGCGCAATCGAGGCAGCTGGAACAGGAATTGAGGATTGCACAGCGCATTGCGACCCTGCTGGCCGAACGGGGCGTGTCACATGGTTGAGATCGTTGAACGCGATTTCCCGTCTTTCTTCGAGGTGCCGTTTCAGGCCTATGATGCAAGCACGCCCTATGTCTCGCCGCTGAAATCGGACCTGAAGCGTTTTTTGACGGCAGGCACCAATCCTTTGTTTCCAAGCGATGATGCCTTCACCTATTTTACCGCCCGTCGCGGCGATCGTCCGCTGGGCCGGATCGTGGTGCATACGCATGCCGCCTCGAACGAGCTGCACGGGACGAACCGCGCCTCTTTTGGGTTTTTCGACTGCGATGATGACGCGCAAATTGCCGCCGCTCTATTGCAAAGAGCCGAGGCCTGGGCGCGCGAAAGGAAGCACAACGAACTCGTTGGCAATTTTAACCTCACGGCCATGCAGCAGATGGGTGTGCAGACCGATCATTTCGACCGGGTCCCCTATACGGATATGGTGGTGAACCCGCCGCATATCCCCGATTTGCTTGGCCAGAACGGATTTGCGCCCTTCTTTCCGATGACGACCTTTGAATTGGATCTGGCCCGGGCCACCATCCCGCCGTCGCAGCTGGGGCCGGATACAACCTTTGCCCCGGTCAAGCGCAAAACCTTTGCGGCCCGTATGGAAGAGGCGCGGCAGGTGCTCAACGACGGGTTTTCGCAAAATCCGATGTTCGTGCCACTGACGGCGGAGGAGTTCACCTTTCAGGCGGGCGAAATGACAACCATCATCGATCCCCGGCTATCCGCCGTTCTGACCCAGGGTGATACCCCTGTCGGTGTGGTCATCTGCATTCCCGACCTGAATGGATTCCTCAAGGCGACACGCTCGCGGTTCTCGCTGATGACACCGTTTCATTTCCTGCGCTATCGGTTGCGGCGCAAACGCGCGGTGATCATCTTCTATTCGGTTGTCAAAGCCAGCCATGGGCGCGGGCTGATGAGCGCCATTCTGTCCCGCACCCTGACCCAACTGCGCGAGGCGGGCTACGACCATCTTGGGATCACCTGGATTGCCGATGAAAACCAGGCATCCCTGAGGATGATGTCCAAGATCGGGGCCACGCCCTTGCACCGCCTGCACCTGTTCAGGAAAGATCTTGCATGACACCTGATCTCTTTCGGCATCTGGTGGCGCAAGCCAGTCTTGCGCCCAGTGTTCACAACGTGCAACCCGCCCGCTGGCGGCTTGAGGGCGAGACGGTCTGGTTGTTTGAAGATCAGCGGGTGCGTCTGTCAGCGGCAGACCCCACGGGTCATGATGCGGCGATGAGCCTGGGTGCGGCCTTTGAGGGGATGGCGATGGCTGCGGCGCAAGAGGACTTGCGCATCTCTCTTGACCCAGTGGGTGAGGACAGCACAGGGGATGTGCGCCCCGTCGCCCGCCTGACCTTCACCCCGGGTGCCACCGAGGATCCGCTGGTCCAGCATGTGGCCGCGCGACAAAGCTGGCGCGGCGATTTCGCAACGGCCACAGACGAGGACAGGCAAACCGCAGAGGCTCTGACAGACGCGGATTGCATCGCGGTCACTGGCCCCCATACGATCCGCGTCATTGCGAAACTGTTGGACATGGCCAGTTTCACGTTCACGGTACGAGACGACTTTCGTGCGGAGCTTCTGTCGTGGATGCGGTTGCGGCGCGGTCACCCTGATTGGGGACGCGACGGGTTGAACGCGGATGCGATGCGCCTTGGGGTCTTCGACAGGATCGGTGCCAAGGTCGTGCTGGGGCGCGGCTTCAGGCCGCTGCTGAGGTGCGGGCTTGCGGAAAAGCTCCTGTCTGAGGAGGAAAAGACGGCAGGGGCGGCAGCCATTGTGGTGTTTCACCGCCCCGAGGGTGAAGACCCGTTTGACAGCGGTCGCGCCTTCTATCGGGCGTGGCTCAGGATTGAAGCGGCTGGCTTTGGGGCGGCTGTTCTGGCCGCACTGGCGGATGATCCAACGAGTGCCGAGACGTTGGCTGCGATGGCAGATTTGCCCGAGGGCCGTCGCATCGTCTCCGCGTTCCGCATCGGTCGTCGTCAGCAGCATGCGCCGTTTCCACCTGCACGTCGGTCATTGGACGAGCTGGTCGTCTAAAGCTGCTTGAGAAATTCAATCAATGCGCTTTTATCCGCCTCGCTGAGTGTCGCGCCAAAGTCATGACCGCCGTTGCCAAGGCCGGGGTGCGTTGTGTCCAGAATGACCGGCTTGGAAAAGGGGGCGTAATCGAACGGATATCGCCCGTCTTGCAAACGCAGGCCCAAACGCGTGAAGTCGAGCATGTGGCCGCCCACTTCAAACGTCTCGGGCCGCTGATCCGGGGTCAGCAGATGCCATACCGTTGGGACCGATCCGTTGTGCAGATAAGGGGCCGACGCCCAGATGCCGTCCAGAGGCGGCGCGACATAGGCCTCGGTGCGCGCCACCGCAATCTGGTCGCGATAAGGCGTATCCCGAAATGTGTCGGCAAGGTCTTCGGTGAAGGCCGCGGCCCTGAGCGGATCGGTTCCAACATCGCCGAGCCAGTTCGGGAAGGAGATCAGCTTCGGTCGCCCATTTTCGACATCGTAGGCGCCGTGACAGGCGGCACATTCGGCGGCATAGATCGCGTGTCCTGCCAAGGCCAGATTATTATCAATCACCCCTGGAAAGGGCTGCGACCTGTAGGTGCTGTTCAGAAATGCATAGATGTCTTCGGCCAAAGGCACGGCCTCGATGGCTTTGCTAGGGTGCACACCCATACTGGGCACGGTGAAGAAGGTCGTAATCGCGGCCAAAGCGGCCCGCTTTTCAGCTGTGTTATCCGCGACTGTAGTCTCCGCCTGCCGTTCGGTCTGTGGCACCGCATAGGCGCCATCAACCAGAAGACTGCTGCGCCAGTGCCGATGCCCCAGATCAGGGATGGACACGATGCCTGCATCGGCAAGACCGTCCCCAAAGAGCGGCACATCAAAAACATGCTTGAGCGCCGCAACCCCGTTGGTACTGCCCGGGACACCATTGAAAAACGGCAAAGGACGGTCGCCCGGGATCTGATCCAGGCGCGCCCGCACCATGAGCAGGACGAGCCACCGCAGCGCCTGCCGCTCGCGCCAACCTGTTTCCGGATAGAGCGTTGCCACCATCTCCATCAATCTGGCCGGCGCGTCCTGATAAGCCTTGAGCGTCCGAAAGACCGCCTGTGTATAGGCTTCAAGGTTCAGTGACGTATTGGGCATCCCGATCCATGCGGCGGTTGGATTGGGCTGACCATCGGTGCGATAGGTGACACCGGCATGACAGGCAGCGCATCCCATATTGGCGACTTGCACGGGCAGTCCAGCCAGGGGTGACAGCACACCATGCGTGATACCCAAGGGCAGTGCGTCCGATCGATCCGACACGCCTTCTGGCATGTTCTGAACCCGCGTCTGCACCAGAAATCCAAATGAGGCCAGCAGATTGTTTAGCGTTTTACGATCCGCCGATTGCGTGGGATCTCCATCAACGGCCTCCAACACAAGAGCTGCTGTTACCAGCTTCCACGGCACCGCGTGGCTTTCCAAGGCGTGCAGGCTCAATCCACCAAAATCCGCCCCAACAAAAGCCGCAGCCCCGCGTTCCGCCGGACCAGCGTCTGCTTCAACGGCGGGCATCGCGTCCGAGCCGACCTCATGACGCGCCCCGAACCAGAGCGCGGCTGCCGTCACGACCACGATGGCCCCAATTGCCAGAACTATCCGCTGCATGAGATGTCCGATTTCGAAAGCCACTGCAAAGAGCGTGTGCTGATATCCTGGCTGTTGGAGATCGGTCCGAATTCCAAGTCTGTTTCCCGCTGCCGTTCTTCTCGGGTGAATACCAGTTTCAAATCACCTTTGCGAATATAACCAATGAGCTGAAGAATACAGAATAGCTTCTGACGCACCAACCAACTTCGACGGCTTTGCGGTTTATGTCAGAGGAAACGAAATCAGCTCCACTGCGTCAGTGAATTAGTAGGCGGCGCTCAGTCCGCGGCGGCAAACCAAGTCGAGAGACGTCACTTTGGATCGTAAACGTATCCGATGCCACGCACGGTTCGGATAATCTCCGGCTTCTCGGGATTGGTTTCAAGTTTTCGGCGCAAGCGAGATATTCGGATATCGATGCTGCGATCGAAGGGATCCCAAGACCGGTCATGTGCTTGTTCCAAAAGCTGATCTCTGTTCAAAACCCGCCCTTTGTTTTCCGCAAAAACCTTGAGCAAACTATATTCCATTGCGGTCAACGGGACTTCGGCCCCATCAGCCTGAAGAAGCTTTGCCGCGTTTTTGTCCAGGACATAGTCCCCGAAGGCGGCGCGGTTTTCGCCGGAATCTTCCGTCTTCGCGGTGCCAATGATCGCCTCTCGTCGAAGGATCGCCTTTATACGCGCTTCGAGTTCTCGGAGATCCACGGGTTTGCCAAGGTAATCATCAGCCCCCATCTCCAAACCGATGATACGATCAATCACATCGCCTGCTGCGGTCAACATGATGACAGGGGTCGTATTCTCTGGGCGGAGCGACCTTAAGATCGAAAGGCCATCTTCCTTTGGCATGTTGATATCCATGATCATGACATCCACTGCGTTCTCAGAGAGTATGGCTCGAAGCTCTTCGCCACCAGCGGCGGCTGACACTTTATATCCACGCTTGCCAAGATACTCCTGGAGCATTTCGCGCACGTCGACCTCATCATCACACACCAGGATATGGGTTTTTGGGTTATCCATCTGCAGTTTCCTTGTGCTCGGCGAGCAGTTTTCCGACAAGGTGTCTAAGTTCCGAAGGGGAAACGGGTTTCTCGAGATACGGGAGGCCCGAGTCCCTCAACAATTCCAGAGATTTCTGCCCCATGGTGTCGCCCGTGACATAAGCCGTCTTGCTCAACATTTCTGGGAAATGGGCCACCAGCGCGTCGTAAATCTGGCGCCCATCGACACCTGGCATGTTCAGATCACTGAGGAATACATCGTACGTTGCTGTGCGAAGGCAGTTCATTGCCTCTTCGCCGGACGAAACGACATCAACCTCGAACCCTTCTCTTCTGAGGATCTCAGCGTTCAACTCACCCACTTCAACCTCATCATCCACGACCAGGGCTTTGAGATTTACCGAAGGTGAGATCGGCTCAGCTGGCTCATCCACTTCTGAACTCCGATTGCCGGCGGCGGGCAGTGTGATCCGAAAGCAGGTGCCCGAATTGTCGGTCTGGTCGAGCCTGATCTGCCCATTATGAGAAAGAACGATCCGGTGGCAGAATGCGAGGCCAATGCCAGTCCCCTCACCAACCTCTTTGGTTGTAAAGAACGGTTCGAAAATACGAGCGCGAATGGCTTTGGGAATGCCTGGGCCATTGTCTCTCACCGTCAGCTGCACCGTGCCTTTGTCAGGCTGTGCTTCGGCCGACAGTTCAATAAGGTCACCACAACCGGATGACGTCATGGCCTGTTCGGCATTGATGATCAGGTTGATAATGACCTGCGTAATCTGATCAGCATCTGCGGCGATTGCTGGCAAATCTACGGGAAGCTTTTGCTTGATGCGGATGTCCCCGGACGTGCTGCCATAGCCTACCACATCGGCGGCCGTTTCAATGACGCTCGCAACATCGACCTGCTCGATCTTGCTGGGTTGCTGGCGTGCCATCGCCAGGAATGTCTTGACGATCTTGGCACAACGCTCCGCCGCATTGCTGATCTTTTCAATCCTGACGGTCAGGTCAGGATCGGTGATCTCCTCTTTCATCATGAGTGAGTGACCCACAACCACAGAGAGGGGGTTGTTGAGTTCATGCGAGACACCGGCGAGCAATTCACCAAGCGCGGACATCTTTTCATTTTGGAACAGCATCTCGCGTTGTTTCGAAAGCTCTTCCTCAATGGCCAGTTCGTCTGTCAGGTCGCGTGTATTGGAAACGATGACTTCTTTACCATTGAACTCTATCAGGCGCGAGGAATCCGCACCCCAGAACTTTCGTCCACGCGCATTGACGAATTCTATCCGCCGATCTTTCAGTGACCCGGCATGGCGCAGTTCCTTCAAATAGCGCTGCCGCTCGGCGGGATTGGCATAATAGGACCTGGAGCTTTGGGCCGGGCCGAACAGTTCTTCCATATCCGGCGTTGCAAAAAGGATTTCGCCCGTCTCGGCATCTGTCATGTTAATGGCGGCCGGATAGGCTTCCATAACTTGCCTGATCAGGGCGTCCGCTTCCTTTTGGACGGTCAAATCAATGATGCTGGTTACGATGACCTCTTCGCCCTTGTAGTCAACGAGCTGCGAAGAGATACTCGCGGGAAACATGTTGCCTTTGGCGTCCAGCAGATCAAGCTTGAAGTCATCAACCCGTCCATCTGCAAGCAGCAGAGTAACAAAATCCGCCCGTTCTTCTGGATGGGCGTAATGCTCCCTGGCCGTTTTGGTAGGCCCGAAAAGCTGAAGGGCGGCGGGCGTGCGGTATAGTAATTGCCCATCTCCAACCCGTGCCATCGTCACCACGGCGGAGCTCGCATCCAGCACTTTTCTGATCAGAAGATCTCCGTCGCGCTCTTCGATCTCCGCTTGTTTCCTGTCGGTGATTTCCTCACGCGTCACAACAAAGCCGCCCAAACGGGTGGGGTGAACCGAGACCAGATAAGTGCGCCCGTCTGTTTCGGTCAATTCATAGTCTTGGATGAACTGAATGCCATTGGCCAGCCGGTCAGAGACCCATTTTTCTTCCTTGCCGATCGCATCGGCATAGATGCCTCTGCGTGCCGTCTCGCGCATCAGGATCTCCCAATCCAGACCGGGCTTCAGTAAATCGGAGACCCCCTTGTTCATCTCAGCATATTGTTGGTTGAACATCACAAGGCGGCGATCCTCATCATAGAGGGCAAAACCCTCCTTGAGAGACTCGATTGCATCGCGCAGGAGGTCTCGCGCTCTCTCGATTTCCTTAAAATCGTCCGCCATGCCCATCGTCATCCTGATCGTCTAGGGTATCATTGTTTCAGTGCCATTTCAAAATCGGCATCTTGTGTTTCAATTGTTTCACAACGATCTGCTTCGCACTAGGCCCCGCCGTAAATCCTCATATTTTGAGGGCGGATAGCGCTCTGTGTGACCTGCTTCACAGAGCAACAACTGAAACACTTTGCGCCCCTTTCAGACATTCCATTGAAACAAAGAAGCATCAGTTCTTGCTCATCCAAAACGCAAGTGAGTAAGCGCCATGACGATCCCTTTTAGACCTACCGAAACTGGTAATGCACCTATTGTCGCCCTGCATTCTTCTGCTTCAAGCAGCGGACAATGGCGGCAACTCGAAGCGGACCTCGAAGGCCGGTTTGAAGTGCTTGCATTTGACCTGCCCGGCTATGGTCGCGCGCCTTTGGCAAGTGACCCCTCTCGGACAGGTGCGGCAGGTTCTGCTGCCGCCGTCGTTCAGGAAATTGAGAAACTGGAGGGTGCTGTGCACCTCGTCGGTCACTCAAATGGCGGCGGCATTGCGATCAAGGTCGCGCTGATACGGCCCGACCTTGTCAAGAGCTTGACCGTCTACGAACCGGCTGCTTTTCACTTTCTGAAGCAGGGTAAGAATGCAAGCCAGCGCTTGTTTCAACAGATCCAAGGCATATCGGATCAGGTCGCGGCGGCTGCGGGGGAGGATGATGATGCAGCCGCCGCCGGGATGAAGCAATTTCTGGATTTCTGGAATGGCGAAGGGTTCTGGGACGGTCTCCCCGTTTCAGCCAGGCAAAGATTTGCGGGTCAGATCTCGTCGATCATGACCGATTTTTCCAACGGTTTCGCCGAAACCTGGGCGCTGAAGGATTTGTTCGGATTGGACATACCGACCTTGGTGATGACGGGGTTGGACTCTCCCGAAATCGCGCAACACGTCGCAATGGCTATTGCCAAAGCGCTTCCCAAAGCGCGTATCGCCCTCCTGCCGGAACTTGGGCATATGGCGCCGATCTTTCAGCCAGAATGGATCAATTCGAGAATTTTCGAACACGTGGCCACCGTGGAACGGCCAATCGTGACCTGCAGTTGGCCAAGTCAGGAAGCTGCATAACCCGTTCGCATTCTTCGGATGCAACACTCCACGAAACTGCTGGCATATTTCCAGCATAACACCCAAAGGATTTGAAAAAATGGGCATTCAAACATCTATCAATCATACGACCGATTACGCGGCCATCAAAGCGAAGCAAAATGTCGCCTGGGGGTCCGGGGACTACAGCAAAGTTGGCGTCACTCTTCAGATCACCGGTGAAGAGCTGGCCGAAGCCATGGATATGAAAGCGGACGCCAAGGTTCTGGATGTCGCCGCAGGGAATGGCAACGCGACCCTGGCCTTCGCCAGACGCTTTTGCAATGTCACCTCGACCGACTATGTCGAGGCCCTTTTGGAAGCCAGCAGCAGGCGCGCAGAAGCGGAAGGTCTGTTTGTCACCTATAAGGTCGCCGACGCGGAGAGCCTGCCATTTGAAGAACAGTCCTTTGACGCGGTCGTGTCCACGTTCGGGGTGATGTTCACGCCCAACCAGCACCAATCAGCCGCAGAGCTGCAGCGCATTGTAAAAACAGGTGGCAAGATCGGCATGGCCAGTTGGACACCGGAAAGCTTCGTCGGTCAGCTGTTCAAGACCATTGGGAAACATGTTCCACCGCCGGCTGGTGTAAACTCACCGGCTGTGTGGGGGAACGGCGCGTGGCTCGAAGAGGCCTTCGGCGGCACCTGTGAAATCCTTTCGTTCCAGCGCAAGAACTTTATGCTCCGCTATCGCGATGCAGAGCACTTCCTGGACTACTTCCGCACATTCTACGGCCCGATGCACAAGGCGTTCGAAGCACTTGATGCCAATGGGCAGGCGGCATTGCGCAGCGATGTTCTGGCGCTCGTCGAAAAGTTCGATGTCTCGACACATGAGTCCCTTTGCATCTCATCCGAATATGCCGAGGTCATTCTCGAACGTCTTTGAGACACCGGAATGTGTCGTCGATGCCCTTCTGCCACCAGCTGAAGGGCATCGGCCCACAACATGTAGTGGACAGGCTTGAATTGATCCAAAGAGAATTTGTAGTCTTCGGCAGAGGAGACCTCTCCTGATCTTGCTGTATTTGAAAAGGATTATTTGATGGCCGAACGCACGCTCTATGAGAAGTACGGGGGATTTTCGAAAGTCAGCAAGATCGTGCTCTCTTTTTATGACACCCTTCTGGACAACGATGAGATCGGCCATTTTTTTGACGACGTGGATATGTCCCGCATCGTTGATCATCAGACCAAGTTCATCGCATCTCTCCTGGGTGGTCCGGCCGCTTACACAGACAAGCAGCTGCGCCAGTTGCATTCTCATCTTGACGTCAACGACGCCCATTTCGATGAGCTTGAAGCCGTGCTGCGCGGCACGCTGCTTGAGCACGGTATGGCACCCGAAGACGTTGAGATTGTCGTTACGGAATTTGGGAAACGCCGCCCCTTGATTGTTAGGTGATCTATGAGCATTGAAGCCATCAACGAGCAGCTGCTCCGCGCCATCGGTGTCGGTGTCGCGCTCTTGGACCGCCAGACGCTCCAGTTCGGTTTCCGCAATGACACGTTCAACGACTGGTTCAGCAACGAAGACCAGCCCGGCCAATTGCAGCTGCTCTTCCCCGAGTTGGACGTTGATGCGCTGCGAGAAAGCCTGACGAGTAATGGGCGATATACATCTGAAATCAGGTTCAAAAAGAAACGCAGAACGCTGGTCATCGCGCTCGACTTCACGGCCGCAGATGAGGATGTCCTTGTTCTTGTCTGCCAGAATATCACCCGCATTAAAGAGTTGGAATCCATGATTGATTCCTACTCAATGATGGTTGAAAGGAACACGCGTGAGATCAAACGGGAAAAAGAGCAGGTGGAAAAACTCTTGCTCAACATCATGCCCCGGTCCGTCTACGAAGAGTACAAGACCTTCGGTGTCGTCACCCCGCAATTGTATAATCCTGTATCTGTTCTGATGCTCGATTTTGTCGGGTTCACCGATATGGTGGCCTCGCAAGATCCCAGTGTGACCGTCACCGAACTGAACGATATCTACAGCGCGTTTGACCGTATTGGCGAGCAATTCGGCTGTGAACGCATCAAGACAATTGGGGATGCCTATATCACCGTCGCGGGCCTGCCTGATCCAACACCGGATCATGCAAAGGCGATTGCCAACACGGCCATCCGATTTGTGCGCTACCTGACGCGCCGCAACCTGAGCCATCCGCATCAGTGGCGGTGCCGTATCGGCCTGTCTTCCGGTTCTGTGGTTGGTTCGGTCGTGGGGATTCAGAAGTATGTCTACGACATTTTTGGACCTGCCGTTAATCTGGCATCCCGGCTGCAGGAGTTCTCTGAGCCAATGGAGATCAGTGTTCAGAACGACGTAGCAGCTGTTCTCAAAGATCAGTTCGACCTTGAGAACCTGGGTCCAAGGGTGATCCGTGGGTTTAGTGAACAGGACGTCTGGCGGCTCACCGACAGCACTTGAGGTCGATGGATCCGACTTGGAGGCCAGACTGATCGGATTACCGCGCCAGGGCAAACGGCGGCTTCGCGGCGGTAGGTTGATTTAAGTACCACGCACCTCAGAGATGGACGTTTCGCCCAACCGTTGGACCAAGCTTTGTTCGATGTCCTCCAAAACGCTGGAGACGCGTTTGTGCAACGCATGCTCCACCGAGCACGCTGGCGCATCGGTGTCCTCGCTGCTGGCAACAAGCCGTTCATCAAGGGCAAGGTAGACATCTGCCAGCGTGATCGCTTCTGGCACACGCGCCAAACGCCAGCCCCCCGCATGTCCCTTTTCGGACGTCAGCAGCCCCGCTTCCCGAAGTCGGCCCAAGACACGCCGCACAACAACCGGGTTTGTCCCCGCATGTTCGGCAATATCGGCAGAGGTCCGGATCTTTTCGGGATCGCCAGCCATATGGCTGAGAGTGTGTAGCGCCAAAGAAAGGCGACTGTTTCGCTTCAAGGTATTTCTCCGCTCATTCTTTGCTTCACGTAACATTTTTTGTTGCGTGCATCTAGTAACTCCAGTAGTTGCGTGAAGATATTCACCCTACTTTTGGCAAATAGCATGTCTCCACAATACAGCCGCAATCTGGGACAAACGAGCCTTCGCAACAAGCGCCGCACCGGAGACCCGATGCAAGCCTATGACGCCTTGCCAACACCACTGCGTCGCTGGCTTTGTCAAGCCGCATTGCCTTGGTCACCTGTATCGGCCCGGAAAATCTGGCGCCGCGCGCAGGCGAAGGGTCTGAGCACAGACGAAGCGCTTGCCTTGTTGCGACGGGCCGAAATCCATACACTCGCCCGCGATAAGCGCGCGATCCGCCAGCCAATTCATCCCACAGAATGAGGAACTTCCATGTCGTTCATGACACGGCTCGCTGCTGCTGCCTTGCTTTCCCTATCAACAGCTCTGCCCCTTGCGGCACAGGAGGGGAGCCTGACAATCTCTGTTGGCTCCGGTCCGACGGCGGAAGTGCCCGACCCGCGGGCAGGATACAACGGTTGGATGTCGAACCAGACCGGGGTGACAGAGACGCTGATGGGCATCGACTACGAGTTGAACCTCTATCCGCGTTTAGCTGAAGGGCTCGAGCAAACCGCGCCGAACACATGGCACGTGACATTGCGCGAAGGGCTTCAGTTCCACGACGGCGCGCCGGTGACGGCGCAGGCTGTCGTGGATGCGATTGCGCCGATATCGGATGACACCCACGCCGGGCACAATGCCCGCATTGAAAACCTGCTCGATCTGAAATCGATATCGGCAGAGGGCGACGTCACTGTTGTGTTTGAGACGAACACTCCCAACGCCGCGTTCCCCTGGACGCTTGCAGAGCCCGGCATTGCCATTCTCGGTGCGGCGTCCGAGGACTTCCCGATCAACGCCACCGGTCCTTTCATTTTTCGGGAAGCCATCCCCGAACAGCTTTACCGTGTTGAAGCAAACGCTGACTATCGCCTTGGCACGCCGGGCCTGAGCGAGGTGCGCGTTATTGGCATCCCTGATCCTGGTGCAGCGGCGCTGGCCTTTGAGGCAGGTGAGGTCGATATGGTGATCAACTATCCTGAAACGGATTTTGCGCGCATTCAGGACACCGGCGCATTGGGGTTCTCTGCGCCGACGGCGCGGCTCTATTTTTTCACGGTGAATGCAGCCAGCGGCCCGATGGCAAACCCGTTGATCCGGCGCGCCATCTCGGCCGCGATTGACCGGCAGGGCATTGTGGACGCCGCCCTTTCGGGCGTTGGCGGCGTGCCCGCGGGCACCGTCTATCCCGCTGGGATGGGATGGGCTGCAGACATCGATCCGGTCTATGATCCGGCTCTGGCCGAACAGTTACTGGCAGAGGCCGGCGCAACCAAGGCGGGCGGTATCTGGATGCTGGATGACGCACCGCTGGAAATCGACATCGTGACCTACTCTTCCCGTGCCGCATTGCCGCCGACGGCGGAATTGACGCAAGCCTTCCTGCAGGCCATTGGCGTCACGGCGACCGTGCGCGTGGGCGAATACGGCGCGAGCAACGACGCGATCGCGGATGGCACAGCCGATTTGTTCCTGCAGGCTTGGGTGACAACGCCCCAGGGTGATCCTGCCGCAGTTCTGGAGGCGCTGTTGAAATCCACAGGTGGATCAAACGCGGGTGGCTACAATAACCCCGAACTGGATCAATTGCTCGCGGAGGGCCGCACGACCTTTGACAAGGCGGGCCGCGAAGCCATTTATGACCAGGTGCAGCAGATCATCGCGGCAGAGGCTGCCATGATCCCGGTCTTTCACGTGAGCCAGACCAATGTCGCGCGGGCGGGCCTCACTGGCTATGCCGTGCACCCGACCGAGACCTATTGGATCACCCATGAGACTGCCTTGACCGAATGACCATCTCCGTGACCGGCCTGAGCGCAACCCGCTCGGGCCGAACCATTCTGCATTCCACGAATATGGAGATCACGCCCGGCGAACGCGTCGGGCTTGTTGGCGCATCGGGGTCTGGCAAATCGACATTAGGCCACGCGCTGGTGGACACTCTGCGCGCGCAGGGTCAAAGCGTCGCGCATGTCCCGCAAAGCCCTGATGAGGCGCTCGATCCGATGCGATCCATGGCGTTTCATTGGCGCGAGGCGGAGGGCGCGCTGGACCTCCCAGCCGATAACTCCCGCCAACAAGGGCTCTTTTCCGCGCTACAGATCGAAGGCGGTGACCTGCGTAAACGCCCCTGGGGATGGAGCCGGGGGATGCAGCAGCGTTTTGTCATCGCTATGGCCCTCATCGGAACGCCAGACCTGTTGGTCATGGACGAGCCCACATCGGCGCTGGACCCTGTGGTGGCCGCGGGCACGATGGATCTGCTTGACGCTTATCTACCCAGTCGCAAGACGGCTTTGCTGCTGATTACGCATGATCTGGGCCTCGCCGCACTGCGTGTGAAGCGCCTGATGGTTATGGAGGCTGGTCGCATTGTGGAGGACGCGCCCACGGCGCAGGTCTTGTCTGCACCCAGGACCCAAGCGGCCAAGGCGCTTTGCGCCCATCGCAACTGGCTGGAACTGCCATGCTGAGTGTTGATCGGGTCTCTGTCCGGCGCGGCGCGAACATGGTCCTAGAGGATGTGTCCCTGTCGCTTGCACCGTCGCGAACGCTTGCGGTCGTCGGCGAGAGCGGGGCGGGAAAATCCACGGTGATCAACGCGGTCCTCGGGTTGGTCCCATGCGCCTCTGGCCAGATCACGTGGAACAATGCGCCCGTAGGCCTCAGTCGGCCGGCTCTTGTCATGCAAGAACCACGTGGTGCGTTCAATCCGCGTATGTCACTTCGCCTTTCCGTGATGGAGCCTGTGACAGCACGGGGGCGGGCAATAGACCAAAGCAGGCTCGACAGGCTTTGCAACGGGTTGGAGATTGCGCCGGACGTGCTCGACCGTCGTCCGACCGAAGTCTCCATCGGTCAGGCGCAACGCGCTGGCATTCTGCGCGCTCTGATCGCCGCCCCGCCTCTTGTTCTGTTTGACGAACCACTCTCGGCGCTGGACGCAGTCACGCAAAAGCATACCGCCCGCCTGATCGCCCAGATGCAGCTTGAGGAAGGGTTCGCAGCGCTGATCGTGACCCATGATCTGGGCTATGCCGCTGCCTTCGCGGACGACATCGCGGTGCTGCGGGCGGGGCGGATCGAAGAGGTGACCGCATCGAAAGCCTTTGTCGAGGCGCCTCAATCCAACTACGGCCAGATCTTGCGCGATGCGGCCTTCGCGCTTGGCGCCCTGGAACGTGTGGCGTGATCCGACTTATCGCGACCCTTTTCCTGCGTGCTGCTGTCGTGCTGGCAGGGGCGGCGCTGGCAACCTTTGCGCTGCTCTGGCACGCGCCCGGTGATCCGGCGCTGGCCATTGCGCTGGCCCGCTACGATGCGGTCGTCCCATCCGAGGTGGTCGATCTGGTCCGCACAAATGCTGGTTTGGACGCGGGGTTTTGGAAGGCGTTCCAAGCATGGATCGGTCCCTTGTTGGTTGGCGATTTTGGTAAATCGGCGGTGACCGGACGCGATGTCTGGCCAGAGCTTTTGAGCGCCATGTCTTATACCGTGCCGCTGGCCCTTGCGGGCTTGCTGATCGGCGTCAGTCTGTCCGTCCCGTTGGCCCTCCTGGCGACACGGCACCCCGGCGGTTGGCTGGATCGGTGTGCCGTGGGAGTGGCAACCATTGGTGCGGCCATCCCGGCCTATTGGCTGGGTCTGCTTTTGATCCTGCTTTTTGCAGTTCATTTGGGCTGGCTTCCGGCGATGGGCGCCCGAACTCCGGCGCATATCATCCTGCCTGCGCTCACATTGGGGCTCGGCGTCGCGGCATCGCTCACACGCATTTTACGCTCCGGTATCCTGGAGGCCCGAGGCCAGCCGTTCCTGCCCGCATTTCGGCGGCGCGGTGTGGCGGGGCGCTACATTGAACGTGACCACGTTGCCCCGCATGCCGCGATCCCGGTCGTTACCGTCTTTGGCCTTGAGCTGGCGCTTCTTCTGGAGGGCGCGGTCATGGTCGAGGTGATCTTTGCCCGTCCCGGCCTTGGCAGCTTTCTGGTGAATGCCATCGAGGCCCGCGATTTTCCCAAGGTTCAGGCCGTTGTGATCCTTGCAGCGCTGCTTTTCGTATCCGTTAACCTGCTGATTGATCTGATCTATCGCACGCTGGACCCCCGGATCGGAGAACACGATGCGTAGTGTGATCATCCTCGCATTGATCCTTGTGACAGTTGCGCTCATCGGGCCCATGCTCGCCCCGCATGACCCGGCACAGATCGACATTCCCAACCGTCTCAGCGCCCCCGGTGCTGAATGGGTGCTGGGAACCGATGCCCTTGGGCGCGATATCCTGTCGCGCCTGTTGCATGGCGCGCGCTGGTCCCTTGGTCTCGCTTTCCTGATTTCCATCATCGGGCTTATCGTGGGCACGCTGATGGGTCTTGTCGCGGCACTTGGTGGCAAACTTGCAGACTGGGTGGTGATGCGTACCACCGACACATTTCTGGCTTTCCCCGACCTCGTAGCCGCCGTTGTCATCGCCGGGGTGCTCGGAGCAGGTACCGGCAGCTTGATCTTTGCTCTGACCGTGACCGGCTGGATGCGCTATGCTCGGGTCGCACGCGGGATTGGCCTGTCCTTAAAAACCCGGGGGTATGTCGTTCAGGCGCGGCTCGCCGGCCTATCGCCGCTCGCCATTGCGCGCTGGCACTACCTGCCGTCGCTCCTACCGTCGCTCACCGTTGTTTGGACCGGGATGTTCGCGCGCGCCATCCTTGGCATCTCGGCCCTTGGTTTTCTGGGGTTTGGGGTGCAACCACCGATGCCCGAATGGGGCACCATGCTGCTGGACGCACGCATTCATATGCGCTCAACTCCACTGCAAATGATCTGGCCCGGGCTCGCGGTGGTGACTTGCGTTCTGGCCATCAACCTGGCCGGGGATGCCCTGCGCGACGCGCTGGCCGAACAGGAGCACCATGCATGACGAACCCGGAGCGGCCCGGCTTTGGCCTGCGGATATCCTCCAGACGGCCAATCGATTTTCGATCTGAGCAGCATCCGGTCGAAGTGAGCGCTGTGCGAAGAAGTGCCTCTGAACTTGACCTGGCGCCAGACATAGAGACCTAAGCCAGAGATGAACGGCCAACACACGTTCAAGCTACATGTGCCAGCTTAACCAGTAGCCACACGTATGCCGCGAGCAGGACTGTGCGCAGCCACTCCGCGTAGGGAAGAGACCAGATCCACCAACCGATGGCGTAAGCGCCAACTGCCAGAATAACCCAGACCAGAGGCGCAACACTTCCGACGACATGAACCAAGGTCTTGCTGCCTGCCGCGATCGGACTCAGGTTCTTACCGTCAATGCTGTCAGGTATCTTGGGAGTTCTGCCGAGCAGTGCAAATGTCGCTATGGCGTCCCAGTTTTGCTCCACCAGCGCGGCTCCATGCGCCCCACGGCAGATCGGCTGCGCAACCACGATATGCTGCCCGGGCGTGAAGCCATTATGTCCTGCGGAACCGATGTCCTGCAGGCGCAGATCCTGAAATGCCTTGGGGAAGAAGGCCACAACCCAATCCGCTGTCGCCCTGATGTTTAGCAGGCGCTTTACCTGATCGGGTCTTGCCGACCAGTCGAACCTCCTGCTCACGACGCTGCCCGCAAACACGACATTCTCAAACCGGCATAAGGGATATGATGCCAGTGCCTTGGCCAATAGATAGGTTCCGTTTGAGTGGCCAATATAGGAAAATGAGGCATTGGGATAACGAGCCACGGCCTCACCGTACTGATCCATCAACCATTCGACCTTGCTGCGTCTGCCAGCGGGGCGTAAGAACTCGGCGATGGGGAAATAGCCGTAGCTGGACGTTTCGGTCGCCACGCGCGCTTTGCGTTTTTCGCGCTTAGCAAGCTCCACCACTCGGCGGGCAACCTTATGGGTCCAATATCCTTTGTCGCGAATACCGTGAATGACGAAGACGACGTCGGTCACAGAATTGTCCTGATCAAATGGCATCTCATCCGAGGGTATAATCTCTACATCGCGGAGCCTCTCGCGCGTCCAGGTAAGCGCTTTGGCTAAAACGGCTCGACGCGCTTCACCCATGGTTTGGGGTCCGTCAGGCGCAGCGTCAGGAACCGGACGACTGCCACTCGCGGAGGCTCCCATTTCTATGACGTTCGCGTGCCCGGAAAACGGGACATCCAGATAAACAAAATCGCTTCCAGCAACGAGGTCGATGTTGTCCTCAGGGGAGACCATGTCGTCGACCGAACCGAGCAGTTGAATAGTCAGCGCTGCCCCCGGATAGTCGCCAGGCTGGCGAGCCCATTGCCGCATCCAGAGCCACTGAAGTCGAAGATTTGTAATGAAGGGAGCGCCTTTTCTGATCTGGGCGATGAGCGGTGTCAGTCCGAAAAGCTGCAGGAGTTGTATAAGGATCACCCCAGGCACCCACATCAGCGCCGTTGTTATGGAAAGGTGATGACTCAGCCTCCAGCCTCGATTCATCCCGGCCAGCAGCACAATCCGCGAGACTTTGTCAGCCCAGTCTAGAGGCTTTTTCCGCCCATGCCTCAGGGAAGTTTCACTATGCTCTTCGTCGCGGCTATCTTCTTTCAGCCCGGGTGCTCTGTCGTGATCACCACACGCAACTATATAGGCATGACGTGCAATGAGACCGCCAAGACTATGCCCAATGAAGACGATATCTTCGTAGCCTCCGCTCTTGTCCCAAGCTGCGGTTACCTCGCTGATGATCTGCGTTGTGATATCTTCGACGCGCGCAAACGAAAGCAGTCCCGCTGGCATAGCCGGGATCAGGATGTCCGCCTCCGCGAAGGTATCCTCGACGCTCTCTGCATGGTCTACGAAACATCCGCGAATGGTCCTGGAAACATCTCGTACGCTGGATGTCGTCCCGTTGTAGGAATGCAGGATCACAACAAGCCTACGCGATTGGCTGGAACTGGTCAGAAACTTTGATACCCCTGCCATCAAATAGTTCCTTGTGATTAAATGATCTTTCTCAATTCATATGAATACCGTTAGCGTACTGGCGCTGCGTTTTCTATGGCGCAGTGCATTCCTAACAAATCCGCATCCAGACAAACTCCCTGATCAAATCGACCTAAACTGCCCCATTGGAGCGCACGTCAGACACCACAATGTGCGGCGCACCCTGTTTGCAAAAAGAAACGGTTTTGGTCATCTTTGCACATATGGAATTTCTGGACGTTACCCATAATGGTTTTCTGGTCGCAATGTCTTGCGTTGTCGCCCTTGTGGCCGGCTTCACCGGGCTTTCGCTCACCCGTGACCTGTCGGAAAAGCCGATGTTTCAAAAAAAGATGTCTATTGCGCTTGCATCGATTGCTTTGGGTGGCGGCATTTGGGCAATGCATTTCATCGCGATGTTGGGGCTGCAGCTTCCGATCCTGTTCTACTATGACGCCGCGATTACGCTTGTTTCGGCATTGTCTGCGATTTTGCTTGTCGGGGCGGCCTTGATCCTGATGCACTTTGCCGAGCGGACCCCTGCCATCATTTCAATTGCAGGCGGAATTGTGGGCATCGGCATTTTGGTGATGCATTACATCGGCATGGCAGGCTTGGAGCTGTGCCGGGCGATCTACACGACATCAGGTGTCATCGTCTCGTCATTCGTCGCCATCGGGCTTTGTGTTCTGGCTTTCTGGATTGCCTATGGCCAAAGGACAAACCGCAACATCGTCTTGGGCACGCTGTGCTTTGCCATTGCCGTGTGCTCGGTGCACTTTTTGGCGATGGCCGGAACCCGCTTTGTTGCTGACCCCAGCCTCTCGGAGTTTGGCCCGTCGATGAGCAATGAGACTCTGGCGCTTGGGGTCATCTTTTTCAGCTTTGTCATCTTCGGTGCGTGCCTTTGGGTCAGCGTTACCTATCTGGTTGTTTCGCCTGAGAGAGAGAGAGGCCTTCCGGAACCGTCAGCCTTGCACGAAGCGGATCCGACCGCGATGTTGCAAATCCCCTGCGAGCGGGACGGCAGCAAGGTTTTCATCGCGCCCAACGACGTCTCGTTTGTCCGTGCTGACGGCCACTATACACAAGTCTACACGGAGAAAGAGCGGCTCTTTTGCGTCTGGCCAGTGACCGAAGCGACGAAGCGACTGGTCCCAGCTGGATTTCTGAAAACCCATCGCAGCTATCTCGTGAACCCGCGGCGCGTCGCGCGATTTGAGCGGACCAAGGACAAGGGGCGCTGCGTCTTCGAGGGCCCCGATTTGCCACCGGCACCTGTCAGCCGTTCGAAGCTGAAGGCGATACAGGACGCCTTGGCATCGCAGATCGGCGCAGTTCGTGCGACCTAGGGCGCATTTCGTGCAAAATACCTGTTTTTCATTGATTTTCTAAAGCCGCCGCACGCCGGCGTATGCACTACTTCCCCTAAGCCAGATCAATCGCTTTTAGGGAGGAGAGCCGATGATTCCAGCGGCATTTGAATACTATCGACCACAAGATATGGCCGGGGTTCTTGCCATTCTTGAGGAGCATGGTGACGACGCCCGTGTCATGGCGGGCGGGCACAGCCTGATCCCGATGATGAAGCTGCGCATGGCCGAGGTGCCGCATCTGATCGACTTGCAGGACGTCGGTGGCATGTCGGGCATCGAGGTTGGTACCGACAGCATCCGCATCGGCGCGATGGTCACGCAATCGGACATCATTGACGACGCGAGCCTGGCCGCTGCCGCCCCGATCCTGCGCGAAGCCGCCTTGCAGATTGCCGACCCGCAGGTCCGCTATATGGGCACGGTCGGGGGCAATGTCGCAAACGGCGATCCGGGCAATGACATGCCCGGCCTGATGCAATGCCTTGACGCGCGCTTCACTTTGGTCGGCGCTGATGGTGAACGCGACGTTCCGGCCCGCGATTTCTATGAAGCGGCTTATATGACCGCGCGGGAGGACGAGGAAGTTCTGACCGCCGTGACGATCCCCCTGCCCAAAGGCGGCTATGCCTACGAAAAGCAAAAGCGCAAAATCGGGGATTATGCGACGGCTGCCGCAGCGGTGCAGATCACCAAAGAGGGTGATGTTTGCGCCTCCGCCGCGATTGCGATGACGAACCTCAGCGACACGCCGGTCTATTCGGAAGCTGCTGGCGCGGCGCTTGTTGGAACTGCGCTGGACGATGCTGCGTTGACAGCCGCGGCCGCCGCGATGCTGAACGACATCGACCCGACCGAGGACAATCGCGGCCCCATCGCATTCAAGAAACACGTGGCTGGCGTCATCCTGCGCCGCGCCATCCTGCGCGCCTGGTCGCGTGCTTAAGGGAGGGATCACATGCCTGACAAAATGCACATCAAGCTCAACGTGAACGGCAAGGATGAGGAGTTCCTCGCCGAACCGCGCGAATTGCTGATCTACACGCTGCGCGAGCGGCTGAACATCACAGGGCCACATATCGGGTGCGAGACGTCGCATTGCGGGGCCTGCACCGTGACCATCGACGGCAAATCGGTGAAATCCTGCACCATGTTCGCAGCCCAGGCCAGCGGCAAGTCGGTCACCACCATCGAAGGTATCGGCGGCCCCGATGACCTGCACCCGCTGCAAGAAGCGTTCAAGGAACATCACGGGCTGCAGTGCGGCTATTGCACGCCCGGCATGATCACGCGAGCCACAAAACTTCTGGAAGAAAACCCCAATCCGACCGAGGAAGATATCCGTTTCGGCATGGCGGGCAACATCTGCCGCTGCACCGGCTACCAGAACATCGTGAAATCCATTCAGGCCGCTGCCGCTGAGATGAATGCTGCCGCCGCCTCAAGCAGCGAAGCGGTAGGCAATAAAACAGTGGAGGCCGCAGAATGAAAGACGAAGTAGAAAACCGCGAAGATCGCGTCGCCAACCTCAAAGGCATGGGCTGCTCGCGCAAGCGGGTCGAAGATGCTCGTTTTACTCAGGGCAAGGGCAACTATGTGGACGACATCAAGCTCGACGGCATGCTGTTCGGTGATTTCGTCCGCTCGCCCTATGCCCATGCGCGGATCAAGAGCGTCGATACCGCTGCGGCGCTGGAAGTGCCAGGTGTGCTGGCCGTTCTGACCGCTGCTGATCTTGAGCCGCTGGGCCTGCACTGGATGCCAACGCTTGCGGGTGACAAGCAGATGGTGCTGGCCGATGGCAAGGTTCTGTTTCAGGGACAGGAGGTCGCCTTTGTTGTGGCCGAAGACCGTTATGCTGCCGCCGATGGTATCGAGTTGGTTGAGGTTGAGTATGAAGAACTGCCGGTCATTGTCGATCCATTTGAGGCTTTGCAATCCGATGTGGTTTTGCGCGAGGATCTGGTGGGTGAGGATGGTTCGTTGCCCGATGGCGCACACGGACCGCGCAAACATCACAACCACATCTTCACCTGGGAGGCAGGGGATAAGGAACCGACCGAAGAAGTCATCGCCAACGCTGAGGTCGTGGCCGATGAGTCCATGTACTACCACCGCACCCACCCCTGCCCGCTGGAGACCTGCGGTTGCGTGGCCTCGATGGATAAGGTCAATGGCAAGCTGACGCTGTGGGGTACGTTTCAGGCACCGCACGCAATCCGTACAGTTGTGTCCCTGATCTCGGGGATCGAAGAACACAATATCCGAGTGATCTCTCCCGACATCGGGGGGGGCTTCGGCAACAAGGTGGGCGCCTATCCGGGCTATGTCTGCTCGGTCGTGGCCTCCATAGTCACCGGTAAGCCGGTGAAATGGATCGAAGACCGCATGGACAACCTGATGACCACTGCCTTTGCGCGGGATTATCACATGACGGGTAAAATCTCCGCCACCAAAGAAGGCAAGATCACCGCGTTGCAATGTCATGTGACTGCTGATCATGGCGGGTTTGACGCCTGTGCCGACCCGACCAAATTTCCGGCAGGCTTCATGAACATCTGCACCGGGTCCTATGACATCCCGACCGCCTACCTGGAGGTCGATGGCGTCTATACCAACAAGGCCCCTGGCGGCGTCAGCTATCGCTGTTCTTTCCGGGTGACGGAGGCGGTGTATTTCATCGAACGTATGATCGAAGTGCTCGCCATTGAGCTCGACATGGACGCGGCAGAGCTGCGCCGGATCAACTTCATCAAGAAGGAGCAATTTCCCTATACCGCCGCCCTCGGCTGGGAGTATGACAGCGGCGATTATCACACCGCATGGGACAAGGCGCTTACGACGGTCGACTACGAGGGGCTGCGCGCCGAACAGGCGCAGCGGGTCGAGGATTTCAAAGCTGGCAAGACCCGCAAGCTCATGGGGATCGGTCTCAGCTTCTTTACCGAAATTGTCGGCGCGGGGCCGGTCAAGAATTGCGACATCCTTGGGCTGGGCATGTTTGACAGCTGCGAAATTCGCATCCACCCGACAGGGTCCGCGATTGCGCGTCTGGGCACCATTTCCCAAGGTCAGGGGCATGCCACGACGTTTGCGCAAATCCTGGCCTCGGAGATCGGCCTGCCTGCAGATAGCATCACCATCGAGGAAGGCGATACCGATACCGCACCCTACGGTCTGGGCACTTACGGGTCTCGCTCCACGCCCGTCGCCGGCGCGGCGACAGCCATGGCCGGGCGCAAGATTCGCGCCAAGGCGCAGATGATCGCGGCCTATCTGCTCGAAGTCCACGACAATGATGTGGAATTCGACGTGGACCGATTTGTCGTCAAAGGCGCGCCGGAGAAGTTCAAGACAATGAAGGAAATCGCCTTCGCCGCTTACAATCAGGCGATCCCGGGGATTGAACCGGGGCTGGAGGCGGTCAGCTACTATGACCCACCCAACATGACCTACCCGTTCGGTGCTTACGTCTGCGTCATGGACATCGACGTCGACACCGGCGTGCCGGAAATCCGCCGCTTCTATGCGCTGGATGACTGCGGCACGCGGATCAATCCGATGATCATCGAAGGTCAGGTGCATGGCGGTCTGACCGAAGCGCTTGCCGTCGCGCTGGGACAGGAGATCGCCTATGACGACATGGGTAACGTGAAAACCGGCACGCTGATGGACTTCTTCCTGCCGACCGCCTGGGAAGTGCCCAACTACGAGACCGACTTCACCGTCACCCCAAGCCCGCATCACCCGATCGGGGCCAAGGGTGTCGGAGAAAGCCCACATGTGGGCGGGGTGCCGTGTTTCTCGAACGCGGTGCAGGATGCCTTCCGCCCCTTCGGCAACCGGCACACCAACATGCCGCATGACCATTGGCGGATCTGGCGGACGGCGAATGAGCTGGGCTTGCACGACTGAGGAAACTAATGTGGGCATCCGGGCCTGCGGGTGCCCACCGCGCGGGATTTGAGAATGACTTGGACCGATCTACAAACCGCTCTGGCAGCGGATGGGTATGTTGCATCTGACGATCTGACGGTTGCGATGCATCTGGCATTGACGCTTGACCGGCCTTTGCTGCTGGAAGGGGCTGCGGGCGTGGGCAAAACCCAACTCGCCAGCAGCATGGCAACGCTGCGCGATACCAAACTGATCCGCTTGCAATGCTATGAGGGGTTGGATGCCGCGCAGGCGATCTATGAGTGGAACTACCAGCGGCAGCTTCTGACGATCCGCGCCGCCGCTGAAGACGGCGAAACCGGGCAATCGGTTGAGGCGCGCATCTTTTCGCGTGAGTTTCTGCTGGAGCGTCCCCTGCTGGCCGCGATCACGCAAGACACGCCTCCCGTTCTGCTGATTGACGAGATTGACCGCGCCGACGAGGAATTCGAAGCCTATCTGCTGGAAATCCTTTCCGAATTTCAAATCACGATCCCGGAGCTTGGTACCGTCTCGGCGACAACCAAACCCATCGTGATCCTCACCTCCAACGGCACGCGCGATTTGTCGGATGCGCTGCGCCGCCGCTGCCTTTACGCCTATGTGGACTATCCCGACCGGGAGACCGAACTCGCGATCCTCAACGCCCGCTGTCCAGGCGTTGAGGCACGGTTGGGCGAACAGATCGTGGGGTTTGTGCAGAAACTGCGCGCGGAAGATCTGGAGAAAACGCCCGGTATTGCCGAAACGCTCGACTTCGCCGTCGCTCTCATGGGGCTTGGCATCGCGGATCTGACGGAGGATCCGGCGGCATTGCAACACACGCTCAGCACCTTGCTGAAGACCCAAAGCGACCGCGCCCATATCACCCCAGAGGTCGCAGGCCGCATCGCCGGGCGCGCCGCATGAGCCGCGTCACCCGCTTTGCAGGTCGTGATCCCGGCCCTGCAGCGCGGGTCGTTGGGTTCATGGCGCATCTGCGGGAAAACGGATTGCGCCTTGGTGTGTCCGAAACTGATCTCGCGCTGGCTGCCTTATGTGAGGTGGACGCGAGCCTGCCAGAACACAGCCGTCAGGCTTTGAAAGCGGTCTGTACGGGGTGCAAAGAAGAGATCGACCAGTTTGACGCGCTTTTTGACAGCTATTGGTTGGACGCGGGCCGCGTGAAACAGAAGATCGTGCAAACCCCGGCCGTAAAGGACGATGACGGCGTACATTCGTCCCGCGAAGCGCAAGGCGATGACGCCAGCGGAGCCGGGTCAGTGAATGCGCCCGATGGCGGTGAAGGTGAGGCCGAAAGCGAGGGCGAAGGCCGGTTGATTGCGACGGAGGTGCGCAATCTGATGCGCAAAGACCTGCGGGATCTGGTCCGCCCCGAAGACATCGCAGAGGCGGAAGGGGTCGCGCGCCGGTTGGGCGCCGCCCTGCGCGACCGCCGGTCCCGCCGCCGGATCGCCGCGCGCAAGGGGGACCGGTTGCATTTTCGCAGGACCATCCGCGCCAGCCTTGCGACCGGAGGCGAGCCGGTGCGGTTGCTACACAAACACCGCCCCGACCGACCCCACAAGATTGTGGCGCTGTGCGATGTCTCGGGCTCGATGACGGTCTATGCGCAGGTGTTTCTGGCATTTCTGGCCGGGCTCATGCGCAGTGATCCCACGGCAGATGCCTATCTGTTCCACACCCGTCTGGTCCGCATCACCGAAGCCCTGCGCGACAAGGATACCCTGCGTGCAATTGGACGCATGTCATTGATGGCGGACGGTTTTGGTGGCGGGTCCGAAATCGGGCCGTCTCTGGCTCGCTTTGCCAGAACCTACGCCAAGCGCTTTGTCGATGGACGCAGTGTCGTCATGATCCTTTCGGACGGCTACGACACGGCCCCGCCCGACGTTCTGGACGCGGCCCTCGAAGACTTGAAAAAGCGCGGCTGCAAGATCATCTGGCTCAACCCGTTGAAAGGGTGGCGCGATTACGCGCCCGTCGCGGCGGGCATGGCGGCGGCGCTCCCGCATCTTGATCTCTTTGCCTCCGCCAACACGCTGGACGATCTGGCCGCCCTTGACCGGGAGTTGACAGCGCTATGACACCAGCAGAAATCCTTTCCTCTGATCTGGCCGAAGCGGCGGAAACCCTGCGCGCACAAGGTGAGCCCTTTGCCTTTGCAACCATCGTCCGCACCGCCGGGGCGACAGCGGCCAAGCCCGGCGCAAAAGCCCTGCTGAGCAGCGATGGCACCATTCTGGAGGGCTGGCTTGGCGGTGGCTGCACGCGCGGTGCTGTCAAACGCGCGGCTGTCGAGGCCTTTAAAACAGGGGCGCCGCAACTGGTGTCGGTCGCTCCGGAAGAGCTGCTGGCCGAGAAGGGGATCACCGCCGGGGAGGAGGTGGACGGCACGCGCTTTGCCCGCAATGGCTGCCCCTCGCGTGGCAGTATCGATATTTTCATCGAGCCTTGCCTGCCAATGCCGGTACTGACGGTCGTTGGAAACTCGCCGGTGGCCAACGCTTTGTCAGCACTTGCGCCCAGTTTTCACTGGGACATTAAAAGCGTGCTCGAAGACACCATTACCCACCAACGCCATGCGGTGGTCGTTGCGACACAAGGCCAAGGGGATTTGGACGCGCTCCTGGCCGCATTGCAGGCCAAACCGAATTTCATCGCCTTTGTCGGCAGCCAAAAGAAATTCGCGGTTCTGGCGGACAAGCTGCGCAAGGCCGGGGTCGGCGACGCGCCGATCGCAACCATCAAAGCACCTGCCGGCATAGACATCGGAGCCGTAACCCCGGAGGAAATCGCACTTTCGATTTTGGCCGAACTGGTGCAGCAGAGACGCCGCGTCTTTCAAGGCAAAGCCGATGACTGATGTCGCCGCGATCATTCTGGCGGCGGGTCAATCGCGCCGTATGGGCGATCAGAACAAGCTGCTCCTGCCCATCTCCGGCATGCCAATGATCCGACATGTTGTCCTGCAATATCGTGCGGCAATCACAGGGCCGATTGTTGTCGTCACGGGGTATGACGCCGCCAGGATTGTAAGCGCGCTTGAAGATATCGACGTTGCCTTTGCGTTCAATCCTGACCACGAGACAGGCCAGCAAACCTCGGTTGCCTGCGGGCTGCGTGCCTGTCCGTCGGCGGAACTGGTGCTGATCGGATTAGGGGATCAGCCGCTCTTGAACGCAGGTGACATCAGCTCACTTCTTCAGGCGCATATCGCAGGCGATCCCGCCAAAATCTCCATACCCATTAAGGGCGACAAACGCGGCAATCCCATCGTGATCCCGAAAACACTTCAGCCGCGTCTACTGGAAGACCCTGACCGTCCCGGGTGCATGCGCTTCACCCGTGAAAACCCGGATCTGGTGCAGCGACATGCGCTGAAAGCACACGGGTTTTATACCGATGTCGATACACCCGACGCCTATCAGGCGCTGCTGGCCCGAAAGGAAACCGTGCAATGAAAAACTGGATGAACATCCTGCGCCGCCTGCGCCAAAAAATCGCTTTGACGCCGGAACAAGCAGACCACATCAGATTCCCCTGTTGTTAGCAAAGGACATATCATGGAACTCGCCGACGAAGTCATCATCAACGCTCCGAAAGACCGCGTCTATGCCGCGCTGAATGATCCGGAAGTCTTGCAGCAATGCATCCCCGGCTGTGAGGAGTTGGTCAAACACTCTGATACCGAGCTTGCCGCCAAAGTTGTCCTGAAGGTGGGGCCTGTGAAGGCGCGCTTTAGCGGCGACGTGCAGTTGGACACAGCGGGCGCGCCAGATGCGTTTTCGCTCACCGGCCAGGGCAATGGTGGCGCTGCGGGCCATGCCAAAGGCGGCGCAGATGTCACGCTCACCGCTGACGGAGATCAGACCATCCTGCGATATGAAGCCAAGGCCGAGATCGGTGGCAAGCTTGCCCAACTGGGAAGCCGTCTGATCCAAGGTACAGCCAAAAAGCTGGCCGCGAAGTTCTTCAAGTCATTTGCTGACGTGGTCAATGAAGACGCAACTGTCTAAGCGATTGGCTAGGCCGACCACGCGTCGGATGTCCTTGTCATGACAGCCCGCCTCGCTTTTGGTTGAAAGGGAGCC
This sequence comes from uncultured Roseobacter sp., assembly GCF_947499265.1. Lineage (GTDB taxonomy): Bacteria > Pseudomonadota > Alphaproteobacteria > Rhodobacterales > Rhodobacteraceae > Roseobacter. The sequence continues at coordinate 320,929 of NZ_CANMNK010000005.1, forward strand.
AAGCGCAATGCTGGCTCCCTCGCGTTTTTTGGAGCAAGCGGGGCGATGACCAGATACCCTTTAAACGAATGGGATGATCGCGATCTCCATCTTCACGCAACGCGGACTTCAAGTCGCCATCTGGCGGCGCGTCGGTGACCCCGGTTGATGCAACCCTCAACATGAATGCCACTTACCATCTTGGTGTTAGCCGTCAGTCTGAAGGCAAAAGGTAGTCATTTGTGAACCAACTTGAGACATCCGGCAATTCGGTCAGTTGTCTGCCGTCCTCGCCACGCAAAATGCCCGTCTCGAACAAAAACTGTGTGATATTCACGAACATCTCTTCGTCGATCAGACCTACCGGTTCGCCGGGGTCTTGCAGAAATCCGCCCTCGACCAGCGCCACCATCGAGGCGTGTACAAGGTCGGGATTCGACATCATCCCGGCGGTTTCGGCAATCAGTATATCAGCAGCCTCTGCAGGGTTGTTGGCGGCGAATTGATAGCCACGCTGCGCGGCTTGCACGAACGCGTGGGCGGCGTCGGGGTTTTGCTTTAGCCAAGTGCCATTGCCGCCCAAAAATGTCGTATGCTGGTCCGGAACGCCGAAGTCGGCATAGCGAAAGGCGCGTTGCGGACGATCCAGCAGCACCGAGTTCACGCCTTCCCACGTGCTGACCTCCAGCGTGAAATCCACGCTGCCATTGGCCAACGCTTCATAAGCCGACGTCCCCAATGTAACAGTATCGAAAACCCCTTCGCCGCCGTCGTTGCGGATGATGGTTGAAATCAACGCCTCCTCCCACGCGCTGCCGAAACCCGCATAGGTCATCCCATCCAGATCTGCAGGGCGCTGAATGTCCTCGCGTTCGCCGTTAAAGACCAACCGCCCGGCCTCATGCTGTACGACTGCCAAAACGACAGTCATATCCGCACCGCTCGCCCGCTGGCTGTGAAAACCCACGGCACTGAGAATCCCAAACTCGGCCACTCCGGTGGCCACAAGGGTGCCGGAGGATGTATCCGTATAAGGCAGGATATCGACAACAAGACCCGCGTCCTCAAACCAACCTTTGGCCTGCGCCACATATAGACCGACATGATTGGTGTTTGGTGTCCAGTCGAGGGCAACAGTCAGGCGTTCCTGCGCCCAGGCAGGCAAACTCACACAAAGCAAGGCGGCTGCAATCAGGTGTTTCATATCTGGTCTCCGGTTTGATTGAGTAAAATGTCGAGAAGATGCGCCTCCAGGGCGTGGGCTTCGGCTGTGATGGCGCGGTCCATGCGCGGACGTGCGGTTGGCACGGCAACTTCGGCGATCACGCATGCGGGCCGACACGACAGCACATAGATGCGGTCGGAAAGTGCTACGGCCTCGCGGACATCATGGGTGACCAGCACCGTGGTCCAGCGCGCATCACGCCAGCGTTCTTCGAACCACTTCTGCATCCGTGTACGCGTCAGCGCGTCCAGCGCGCCGAAAGGCTCATCCAGCAATTGCACGGGCCGCGCCTGCACGACCGTGCGCAAAAGAGCCGCCCGCTGTCGCATCCCACCCGACAGTTGTGCCGGGTAGTGCTGCTCGAACCCGATCAATCCGAAGTCATGAAGAAACAGCATAACGCGGTCGCGCGCATCCTTGCGGGTCATGCCCTGCACCTCCAGCCCCAAGGTCAGATTGTCGAGGATGCGCCGCCAGGGCATCAGCGCGTCACGTTGCGGCATAAACGCAAATCCCTGCTGATTTTGCGCCAACGGGCGCCCGTTGCAGGTGATCGCGCCACGGTCATGCTGCAATGCCCCGGTCAACAGCCGGAAAATGGTGGACTTCCCGGCACCGGACGGGCCAAGGATTGATATGAATTCGCCTTCGGCCACCCGCATCGAAATGTCGTCCAGCACCGCGGTGTTGCCTAAGGTGACACCGACGTTTTTCATCTCGAGAATGCTCATCTGCCATCTCCCAGGTCGCGCCAGCGCAGGAAGATGCGTTGCAGTAGCGCGGTGATGGCGAACAACACCAGCGTCAGGGCCGAACTGATGACAACGGCCGCCAGCACGAGGTCAGGTCGAAAGCTGTTCTTGGCGTTCAGAATCACAATGCCCAGGCCCGCGCGGGCGCCGACATATTCCGCAAAGATTGCCGCCACGACCGCATAGGTGATCGAAATACGCAGCCCTGCAAAGAAATACGGCATTGCAGATGGCAACCGCGCGCGGCGAAACACTGTGCGGCGTGAGGCGCCCATGGCGCGCAGCAAGTCTTCAATTTCGGGGTCGGTGGCAGCGTATCCATCCAGCAGGGCCACCAACATCGGGAAGAACGTCACAAGCGTCACCAGCAATATTTTTGGTGTCAGATCGAAACCGAACCACAACACGACCAAAGGCGCGATGGCGACAAGCGGCAACGTCTGGCTCACCACAAAAATCGGAAGCAGCGCGCGGCGCACACGCGGTGTGAAATCCAGCACAACTGAGAAGACAAAGGCCACCGTAAGCGACAGGGAAAACCCGGCGAGCGTGGCTTTAACGGTCGGAACCGTGTTGTGCCACAGAATGGCGCGGTTCAGCACCATCTGATCCAGCACCCGCGAAGGTGCAGGCAACACGAGCGGGGATATCCCCGAGACGCGAACGTAAAGCTCCCAGATCGCGAAGGCGCTGACCAGACTCAGGACGGCGGGAAAGCCACGGGTAAGACCTTCGCCGGGACGGCGAGGCAATGGGCGCTGCATCTGTTCAGCGCTTGGATGGACTGTTGGCGGATACCGTCAAATCAATCGTGACATGCCCATTGGGGGGGCCGAACTGGCAAAATGCCTGCTTCAGAGTGGCAAAGACCGGGCCTGCATCACCCGCGAGGCGCGTGCAGAAGTTTTTCGACCGATCAAAGGTACCGCTTTGCTTGAGGAATTCGATACAGCCCATGATCTCAGCCATGTGATCGCCTGCCCCCATCACATACAAGGAGAACTGCGCATCCGCCGCCTGACCCTTTTGCGGTGTCGCAGCGATGGCCGTTAGCGCGTTCTGTTGGCGTGACGCCAGCGGCTCTGACGGGTTGGCAAGCGCTCCTGTCTGGCAGATCGGGTCATCAGGCTCACCGGGACAGCCGCGTGACAGGGTAGCGCGCAGCACAACATGCTTGCCCGAAGCCGCCGCCGCTGCGTAAAGGTCACGCAACGCAGGAAACAGCACCTCGGGCGGTCCGACGATCAGGGTTGAAATATCATCGGTTTCGATCCGCAATCTGTCGCGCCACGGATCAAGGGCGCTTAGCGATGATAGAATGAGATCAACAAACCCGTCTGTCATCGGGTAAAGGGAAACTTGCGCGCCTGCAAACATTTCTGTCCTCCTTGCTACGCTGGCATTATCCAGATCAGCTTTGAGGGTCCGAGGGCATGCGCCCGCATCTCAGCCGCGGCTCTACGCGGCTCCCCTGTGGTGCCTTTTTCGTGTCAGATCGACGGAAGAAATGCAAGACCAACCAACCGGTTGGGCTTGATGTTTATTTCTGTAAAAAGAGTTGCCACATCATCAAATGAGGCCGCGCCCCAAGATGCTGCCGTTGAGGCTGGCCTCATAGACAACAACAAAATCCACCTCAGGTCACATCAACGCCCACGTTTTGTGGTAGCGTTGGGCGGCAAGGTGTTCATCTAAGTTATATTGCTCCAACTTTATTCATCCAGAAAGACGAATTGGTCGCGATCAACTAAACGAAATTTGGTCCTTTGGGAGAGGACGTTTTGAATGAAACGCATTTTTCTGAGTTACGGACACGATCACACGGCGCTTTTCGCCGCAAAGATAAAATCTGACCTTGAAAACGCCGGGTACGAGACCTGGTTTGACGCGGAACGGCTTTGCCCGGGCGGCGATTGGGAGCGCTACATCGAGGAAGGTCTCGAGTGGGTCTCTGAACGCCCGGAGATGGGCTATTTCATCCTCCTGATGACCCCGCATTCCGTCAGGCGACCTGATGGCTATTGCCTGAACGAACTGGCGCGGGCGATGGCCCGACAGCTCAAAATCATTCCGGTTCTGGTAGAAACAGTTGAGCCGCCGCTTTCGATCGCCCGCATTCAATGGCTTGATATGCGCGATGCGCGGCACGTCGATGAAGACGTATATCAGGTGAAATTTCAACGGCTCCTGCACGCGATCAAAACCGGCGATCTGGACTTTGCCGGCACAACACAACGTCTGATCCAACGGCTGGATCCGCTGTCTTTCCAAACCGACATTGCACGCCATCTTGATGGGTTTACGGGCCGTACCTGGATCCTGGACGAAATCAAGGCCTGGCTGCAAGGAGACGAGCGCGCATTTTGGCTCACAGGAGGACCCGGTACGGGGAAAACTGCGCTGTCTGCCTGGCTCACGGCGCAATTACCCGAGCTTGCAGCCGTCCATTTTTGTCAGCATGGCCATGCCCGCAAGAGTGACGCGCACCGGGCCGTGACGTCTTTGGCCTATCAACTCAGCATGCGCCTGCCGGACTATCAGGCGCGGTTGAACGCTTTGCCGCTTGAAGAGATTCTGTCCGAACAAGGCGCTGAAACCCTGTTTGAAGAGTTATTCATTCAACCCTTGGCGGGGATCGCCTTGCCAGATGGCGAAAATCTTTTGATCTTGATCGATGCACTCGATGAGGCGTCTCACAACGGTGCAAACCCACTGGTCAACATTGTCGGAAGCGGCATCGAAAGAACGCCTGACTGGCTCCGGTTTCTGGTCACCAGCCGCCCGAATGAACCCGAGGTTTCATTGCCGCTTCAACACTTGTCCCCTTTTCGCCTTGAGGCGCAAAAGCCAAACGGAACGGACCTGGCGGCCTTTCTGCGGAGCAGCCTGGAGCGCATATTGGCCACGCCGCCCGCCCCGGCAACCATAGATAAAATCGAAAGCCGCTGTGAAGGGTCGTTCCTCTATGCTCTTTGGGTTTGTCGCGAAATTGCGACCAAACGCCTTGACCTTGAGGCGACAGATGCCTTGCCTTCCGGCTTTGCAGCCATGCTTTTGCAAACGTTCAAACGCCAGTTTCCAGACATAGGGCTCTACAAATCAGCGCAACGCCCGCTCTTTGAGGTTTTGACCACGGCCCGCGAACCCATGGCCCAGTTGGAATTGGCACGGATCCTGAACTGGACCGATTACGACGGGGATGAGATCATCGAAAGCTGCGGATCAATTCTCTTTACCGAGGGCGACAGGCTGGCGGTGTTCCACCTATCCGTTCTGGAGTGGTTGTTGGATCGAAAGAAATCCGGCCCCTATGCGGTCGCGGAAACCGCAGGGCATCGCAGGCTCGCAGACTATGGCTGTGGGCTGTTTCAACGTGATCCGGCCACGATGACATCCTATGCCATGACGGCAACCACCCATCATCTGATGCAGGTAAACCGCATTGAAGAGGCCTGCGCGCTGTTGTTTGATTTCAGCCTGATGCAAAGGCGCGTTGCAGCGGATTTCTTAGGCTTCATCGAAGATTTGCGCATGATGCAAGGGCAGAACGACCTCACAGCCGATGATGCGAAGGCAACCGAAGATATCATAAGCATCTTTGACATGGCCTATGGTCTGCTTTTGGCGGAACCGGATCACCTGGCCTCTCAACTGCAGGCAAGGCTGGTCAATCATGTCAGCCCAAGGCTGACGCAACTGGTCGCGCAAGCCTCGACCAGCGCCAAATCATCGATCTTGCGCGCTCTGACCCCGGCATTGCGACAAGCTGGCGATCCCCTGCGACGGGTGCTGCCCGGCACCGCCGAAAGCCTCGATAGTGATGAGGTCTTTGCCATGTCTGCGGTCGCAATGGATGAGGCACGTGGCTTGGCAATGGCAGGCGGAGAGATGGGTGTGCTGCATGTTTGGCAGACCTCTACCGGCACCCCCCAATACAAAGAGGCGCTTGAGGACGCGTCACTTTCCTGCTCGGCCTACTGCCAGCAAAGTGGGCGATGGTTTCTGGGGGATTGGGAGGGCCGCATCACCGTCTTTGATGTCGACGCAATGACGCTGCGCACCGTCCGGGATGCATCGGGCAAGCAGGTGGTCAATATGGCGGTCTCGCGGTGCGGAACAAAGCTTGCCGCGATCATAGAAGCGAAAACGGGAGAGACCAGCGCGCTCCAAATATGGAACATTTCGGAAAAAGACCCCAAAACCATTTCTCTCACCCAAAATGCCGGGTCGCAAGCGATCAGCTTTCTGCCTGACCAACCAAAGCTCGCACTTGCCAACGACAAGACGGTCGAAATCATCGACCCCGATACGGGAGAGACGGAACCCACCGGCATCACGATCACGCAGCCCGTCGGGGAAATTTGTTTTTCGGCAGATGGCAACACGCTGGCTTTGGGCATCAATACGATGCAAATACAGTTGATATCCTGGCCAGAAGGCAGGCTGATCGGATTGCTGAACGGCGGGCCTGACGGGAAAGAGGGTTCTCATCTCTCAGGTCTCGTTTTTACAAACGCAGATGCGAACCTGCTTTCCTCAGGGTGGGATGGCGCCTTGCGGTTATGGGACACGCAGAGCTTTCGCGAAATCGGCTCATGCCCAAACCCGTCGCAGGTCTACGGCCTGCACCTCGACCAACAGACAAACCGCGCAATCACCGGTCATAAAATCGATGGCGCGCGCATCTGGGACATCAAAAAACTGGTCGGTACCGATGCTGTCGAGCGACATGCCAACGGCGCGCAATTTGTCGTACCTCTCACGGCACATGGGTTGGTGGCGACAGGTGGCGCCCGCACCCCCGGTGATGCCATTCGCATCTGGAACCTGGCCGATGGGCGTTGTCTCAAAACAATCGAGATTTCGGGAGAAGTTTCAGGGCTCAGTGCCACATCCGACGGGAACGCACTCGTGGTTCTGGAAGGCGACAACATAAGGTATTTAAGGGTAGATTTTGAAGCACCTGATGGTGTTGTCAGCGTCCATGGCCACGCTCCAGAAAGTGCCGTTGGCGATTGCCCTTCACGGCTTGATGTCATCAGACTGGCAGAAACTAAACTGGTCAGCCTGCGGAGTGGGTGGCCAGCGACAAAGCTCGTGACCTGGCAAGCGCCCAAGTGGCAGGCCGAAACCATCGCGGAATTCAAAACCGCCTATGATCCGTGCCTCGCGCTGACGACCGACGGGCAAAAATGTGCACTGGTTCTGGATGATGTGCCGGCCTTGATCCTTTATGATCTAGGTTCAGGTGACCAACGTTCGGACGTACCGTTTCCTTGGGCGACTGATGTCACGGCCTCGGCTGTCGCGATGTCCGCTGCGGGGGGCCAGATTGCGGTTGGCACCCAAAAAGGTCACGTGCACATCATCGACAGCAACACGCGCCAAACGACAGAACTGCGCCCCGCCGACAACGACTACATCAGCGCCCTTTGTTTTACCGAAGATGAGACACAGTTGATTGTCGGAACTTACGGTGGCCGGGTGGAAGTCTGGGACGTACCATCCTCAAAACGGCTGAGCGCCTTCTGCAATAACGACGGATGGCTGGCGGTCTGGGCGTCCAGCAAACAGCGCCGCATTGTGGCCTGCGACCTTGTCGGGGCGGTGCATTTTCTCGAAATTCCAGCTTTTGCGTGAGGCTTCGGTCGCCTTGACGATTTACCGCCCCGAATAGCAGAGCGTTGAAAGATCCAAGACAGCGCGCGGGTGCTCTGTGTAACCGAGTGGCCACGTTCTCTCACAAAGCTTTCAGAGTTTTCTCAGAACTTCATCAGGATTGACGAGGACCGCTTCGATAATCCGTCAGCGCCGGACGCAGGTAAATCGCCGCATCCGGCCCAGGAAATATCAAAGGAAAGTAAAATGCCCCTCGCCATAAACAGTATCGCACCAGATTTCAGCGCGCAAAGCACGCAAGGCCCCATCGATTTCTACGATTGGGTCGGAGACAGCTGGTGCATGTTCTTTTCGCATCCAAAGGATTTCACGCCCGTTTGCACCACTGAAATGGGTGCTGTTGCCCAGATGAAGCCGGATTTTGACCGCCGCGATGTGAAACTGCTCGCCTTGTCGATTGATACCGTTGAAGACCACACCCGCTGGTCGGATGACATCGAAACCGCCTGTGACATCGCTCCGAACTATCCGATGATCGCGGATACCCATCTGGAGATTGCAAAACTCTACGACATGCTGCCAGCGAAGGCCGGTGACACATCGGAGGGCAGGACCGCCGCCGATAATGCAACCGCGCGCACCGTCTTCGTGATCGGACCGGACAAAAAGATCAAGATGACGATCTCTTACCCGATGACCACGGGGCGCGATTTCACCGAAGTGCTCCGCGCCATCGACAGCCTGCAATTGATGGCCCGCCATCAATTGGCGACACCGGCCAACTGGAAACACGGCGAGGATCTGGTGATCGCCCCCTCAGTTTCCAATGAGGAAGCGCAGGCGCGTTTTCCGAACGGATGGAAAACCCCTTTGCCATATTTGCGGCTCGTACGCGCGCTGCAGACCTGATTTATTTTGAAAGGAAATTTCGTGAAACAGGAACTTACACGCCGAAGTTTTGCAATCTTGTCATTCGCCGCAGCCACCGTGCTGCCCCATCTGCCCGCAGCGGACACCGTTACCGAAGGCTACGTAAATCCTCATTTGCTTGTCGAGCCCAATGAATTGATCGGTGCCGTTTCCGCGATGACCCCATCGCAGGCTGAGGGCACGGCAACAGCAATCGTTGTGATCGACGTGCGCAAAAAAGACGCCTACGATGCAGGGCACATCCCCGGCGCGCGGCATCTTGATCCCAACGCCGTTGTTGCAGCGAACAGTCCTATCAGCGGGTCGCTCAAGACAATCCCCGAGCTTGAACGATTGCTGAGCAGGCTGGGCATTTCAGCGGACCACCGGGTTGTCCTCTATGATAATCGCGGTGGGTTTCATGCAGCACGGATGTTCTGGCTGCTGGAATACCTTGGTCACCAGAACGTCGCGCTCCTGAACGGAGGATATGATGCATGGCGCGTGATCGACGGCCCCACAACCAAAATCCGGTTTCATCACGCTCGGGCACGGTTTCAGGCCGCGCCGAGCCCCCGGCGGTTTGCCAGTGCGGATTACGTGTTGAGACATCGCTCCGAACCCAGCGAAAAGCTGATCGATGTGCGCCCGACCAAAATGTATGCCGATGGGCATATTCCCTGGGCCATCAACATCCCTTGGGCGCAAAACCTTGGTGAGGGCAATCGTTTTCTGTCGGCAGAAAAGCTGCGCAAAAACTTCGAAGCGCAGGGGATCACGACGGACGATAGTGTGACACTACACTGCCAGGTTGGTCTGGCCTCTGCACATAGCTATGTGGCGCTGCGCCTGCTCGGCTACCCCCGGGTGCGGGTCTATCATCGGTCCTGGGCGGAATGGGGGAGCGACCCATCCTTGCCAAAAGTCTCATCGTAACCAAAGGGCGCCGCAACCCCATAGAAAAGCGCGGCGCCCCTTCGCCTTGCGGCGGAAATGCGCGTTTTCTGGACCCAGTGAGCGCCACTCACATGTCCGGAAATCGCATCAAACCCAGGTTGAGACAGAGACGTCTCACCAACATGACCACTGGTCATCGCCAGCTTTTTCGCGTCACGTGAAAGCCGTTCTCTATCCCTTTACACAGAATGTCGCGGTGTCACCTTCAGGCGTTGAAGACCCCCGGATCGACGCCTCTCAGCAAAATGTGAACACGTAACGGATTCCCAAATGGACATTAATCAACTAAAACAACCGAATTATTTTTATGATTTCAGCCGGTCAAGAATGGACTGGTATTTTAGAAGGGTCACTTTTCCATGGCCGGGGTTTTGCCAGAAACGGCATTCGATGCGAATGCGCGCACCATTTCACTAAACGGTGTCGAGACGAGACTAACACCCAAATCCGCCACCGTGCTATCGATCCTTCTCGCCGCAAATGGGCGTGTTGTCAGCCGTCAGGAACTGCTGGATCGGGTGTGGCCCGACGTTGCCGTTGTAGATGAAGTCCTGACGCAGGCCATTGCCGAGCTGAGACGCGCGTTGGGCGACAACGCCCGCCAACCGCAGTATATCGAGACGGTTGCAAAATCCGGGTACCGCCTTTTGGGACAGCTGCAAAGCACGGCGCCCGCGCAAAAAACCGACCCAGACGCGCCTGAACTTGAATGCTCATTTCAGCACCCCTCGCTGGTTGTCGTGCCCTTTGAGGCAATCTCAACCGACACGTCGACCACCCTCTTGAGCAAAGGGCTCACGCGGGATCTTGCGGCCAGTCTTGCCAAATCCAGGTGGCTCTTTGTGTCCGCCTTTGCCAGTGCCACAGCGTCCGAAGTCGCCCATGTCGAACCTCTCAAGGTGGCAGAGGCGCTGCATGTGCGTTACGCGCTTTGGGGATCGGTGATCATCTCCGGAAATCGCATGCGCGTCATGGCGCGGCTATGTGACCGCAAAACAGCAAGCCTGCTTTGGGCGGAGCATTTTGAGCGCCCCATATCGGATCTGTTCGATGTTTTGGACGAGATCGGTCAGGAGATTGCCAAATGCGTGGAAGCGGTCATCGAAGCACAATTGCGCCGCATCGCGCGCCTGACGCCGATCAAGGATCTGGATGCCTGGGGTCTTTACCACCGCGCGTCGGGCCACAGGTTTGCCGCCGCGCGGGAAACGATCACGGAGCTGTCCGAATTGTTGGCCATGGCGCGCGCGCTTGAGCCTTCGTCGGCGCGCATTGCCGCGGCTCAGGCGACGCTGCAGTTCCGCAAAGAAATGCTGCTGACTCGGCCAACCGAACCACCGCGGTTGGTTTTGGCCCCGGATATGGCCCGCGCGGCCATTGAGTTGGACGAATTTGACCCCGATGCGATGACCGCGCTCGGATCTACGCTGATCGTGTCGGGCTGCCGCGACGAGGGGATGTTCTGGATGAGCCAGGCCTGCCGTCATAACCCCAATTCGGTAAACGCCCGCAACCTGCTGGCCTGGACCTGCCTGATCGCGGGCCACAAAGAAGAGGCGATGACACATGCAGCCTATGCAAACCGGATCAGCCCCCTTGATCCGGTGGGCTACAGTTTTCATTGCGTCATGGCCCAATCTCTCGCGTTAAGCGGAAATGTGAAGGCCGCGATGGTGCACAGCGAACGGGCGGCATCGCACCGAAACGCCAATGTTCAGGTCTACGCTGTCGCAGCGCTTTGCGCCCTTCTTGCGGATCGCGGGGATATTGCAGTGCAACATCTGGCGCGGGTGCGGGATGTCACCCCAGACTTTTCAGCGGAGACGTTTTTGAAGTGGTTTCCGTTTTCAGGATCGGAAAGCGGCCTGATCCGGGAGACGCTTGCGGCCTAGACGCCGTGACGCCGCCAACACCTATCGCGTCATGGGGTCAGCCCTGCCCTTCGGTTTCGCCGCGTACTGATCGTTCCATCTCTTCAAAGGTTTCTCTGGCCAGCCTCAAGGCATGATTGGCGCGCGGCACACCGGCATAGATTGCGACATGCTGGAAGGCTTCCAACACATCCGTCTTGCTGGCACCGGTACGGGCGGTGGCGCGGATATGCATCGGGATTTCGTCAAAGTTGCCCAGCGCCGCCAAGAGGGCCAGCGTCAGCATCGACCGTTCGCGCGGCGTGATGGCATCGCTGGCCCAGACATTGCCCCATGCGCTTTCGGTGATAAGATCCTGGAATGGCGCGTCGAACGGCGTCTTGCCCGCTTCGGCGCGGTCGACATGGGCGTCTCCCAGTACCTTGCGCCGCACGGCATCACCCGCTTTCAATCGATCAGACATCCTGTGTCCTCCTGGCCAGTATAACGGTGTCGTGGCGCGCGCCGAGGACCGCCGACAAATGTCGCTTTGATGCGCTGCCCTGCATCAATAGGGCAATCCCACGTAATTCTGCGCCAAGACGCTCTGCGCTTCTCTATTGGACCGCAGAAATTCGATCTCGGCCTGCTGCATCTTCAGATCAAAGGGGGTCTGATCCGGAAACCGGTGCAAAAGGCTGGTCATCCACCAACTGAACCGTTCCGCTTTCCAGACCCGCGCGAGCGCTTTTTCCGAATACCCTGCAAGGCCCGTTTCATCGCCCGACCGGTAGTACGCCGTCAGCGCCCGATGCAGGTAATGCACATCAGACGCCGCGGTATTCAGGCCCTTGGCACCCGTTGGCGGAACGATATGAGCCGCATCACCACATAAGAACAGCCGCCCCCATTGCATCGGCTCACAGACGAATGACCTGAGCGGCGCGATGGATTTTTCAATTGATGGTCCGGTTAAGAGCCTGTCGGCGGCTTCCCTGGGGATCCGGCGTTTGAGCTCCGACCAGAATGCGTCATCCGACCAGTTCTCGACCTGATCGTCGAGATCGCACTGAATGTAATATCGGCTCAGGTGCGCATTGCGCATGGAACAGAGTGCAAAACCACGCGAGGAGCATGCATAGATCAACTCGTCGGACACCGGCGGGGTCTCCGACAGGATCCCAAGCCAGCCAAAGGGATAAATTTTCTCGTATTCCCGCCGAACATCCTCCGGTATCGACGTCCGGCTGACGCCATGAAACCCGTCACACCCGGCAATGAAATCACAATCGATCCGGCGGTCTTCGCCATCCACCGTATAGGTCACATAGGGCGCGTCAGACCGGGCGTCGTGGAGGGTGACGTTTTCGGTGGTGAATTCGATTTTACCGCCCGCCGCCGCGCGTGCGGCGTAAAGATCGCGGGTAACTTCGGTCTGCCCATATACGGTTACGGGCGTATCAGTGTGCTCCTTGAAACTGATGCCGAACTGCATGTCCTCGAAAGAGAGGATCGTGCCTTCATGCAAAAACGCCTCACGGTCCAGCCGGTCGGCGACGCCCGCTTCGCGCAGCAGATTGACCAGGCCAACCTCCAGAATGCCCGCCCGAATACGGCCCAGCACATGGGCTTTGGTTCTGCGCTCAAGCACGATGCTGTCGATGCCATTTTTGTCGAGCAGTTGGCTCAACAGCAGACCCGACGGACCGCCCCCGATGATTACAACCTGCGTCTTCACGTCGAACCCCTCCCGGGCCAAATTACTCGTTTGGTTTTAGCAATAAAAATGAGTATTCAGATATTTAACTTACCGGTTTTGGAAACTATTATGGATCGGCGCATCAAGTATCGCCATATAGAGGCCTTTGTCGAAATCGCGCGCGAGGGCAGCCTGAAACACGCCGCGCGGAAATTATTTCTGACCCAGCCCGCAATCTCCAAAACGCTCAAAGAGCTGGAAGGTATCCTGGGCACCACGCTGATGCGCCGCAACCGGGGTGGTGTGACATTGACCAGACAGGGTGCGGTCTTTCTGCATTTTGCACAAATGTCATTGGCCAGTCTGCAGCAGGGCCTCAACGGGTTGGAAACCGCGGATCATGCGCTCAAGGAACGGCTGAATGTCGGTGCATTGCCTAGCGTCGCGGCCACGCTGATGCCGGAGGTTGTGACCGAGTTTTCCCATCTCGCGCCGAACGGGATGCTGCGCGTTCTGGATGGCCCGCATGACTATCTTGTCGACCGATTGCGCTTGGGTGCGCTTGATCTGGTCATCGGCCGTCTGGGCGATCCCGACACGATGCAGGGCCTGACCTTCACACAGCTTTATACCGAACAGGTTGTCTTTGTCGTCCGCGCGGGCCACCCGCTGTTGGCAAGCCCGGACGTCCAGCGCATTATCGACTATCCGGTGATCTCCCCGCCACCAGCTGCGGCCATTGCCCCAACCGTCGAGCGCTTTTTGATCGCACATGGCATCGGGGAGTTTCCGAACAAGATTGAAACAGTCTCCGGCGCATTGGGCCGTGCGTATACGCGACATTCGGATGCGGTCTGGATTATTTCCGGTGGCGTTGTGGCGAATGAACTGGCGGATGGTCTGCTGGTGCAATTGCCGTTTGATACTGCCATGACGCGTGGCCCTGTCGGGCTGACGTCCCGTGCAGACGGGCCTGACATGCGGGTCCAGCACGTGTTCCGTCTCGCCGTGCAGACCGTTTTGGACCGAAACGATCTGGCAATACGTGCCGAGGGGAATTGACGGCGTTTTCGCTCCACGCATCCTGCAACTCTTCGTAAACCGAATAATGCCTATGCGTTGAAGATCATATTTGCACGGATTTTGAGCAGCTTACGCCGCGCAGGGGGCAATCCGCTTCTGATCCCTGTCACAGGCAACCATGGATGCTACGCAACCACATGCGCGAAGACCTCAGCATCCTTGTGGTGGAAGATAACCCCGAAAAAGCATCCCAGATCACCCAGGCCCTGAATGCGGCAGGGTGGTCGGACGTGCATGCTTTGGGGCAAACCGCCCGGCTGGATCAGGCGATCAAATCACGTCAACCTGATATCGTTTTGATCGATCTGGCCAACCCGGACCGGGACACGCTGGAACACCTCAGCCAGGTCTCCGACACCAAAGCCCGCGCCGTTGCCATGTTTGTCGATCACACCGACCCCGACCTGACGCAAGCGGCCCTCACCGCGGGCGTCAGCGCCTATGTCGTCGACGGGCTGCAAATGAACCGGATCAGGCCGGTGATCGAAACCGCCATCGCACGGTTTCAGATCATGAAACAGATGCAATCCGAACTCGACGCCGCAAAACGTGCGCTGGAGGATCGCAAGACCATTGACCGGGCCAAGGGCATTGTGATGCGCCGCCGCGGCCTGTCGGAGGATGAAGCCTATAAGCTGATGCGCAAGACGGCGATGGATCAGGGGCGTAAGGTGATTGATGTGGCCCAGGCGCTGGTCACCGCGGCGGACCTGCTGTCATGATGAAAACAGTGCTGAATTGCGGCTATGTCCCCTTGGTGGACTGCGCCCCGCTGATCATCGCGCAGGAGCTTGGGTTTGCGGCAGAGGAAGGCATCGACCTCAATCTCGTGCAACAACCCTCATGGTCGGCACTGCGCGATATGCTGGCATTGGGCCATCTGGACGCAGCACAAATGCTGTCGCCGATGCCCGTTGCGATGTCGCTCGGTCTGGGCGGGCTGAGCGCGGAAATCGATGCGCTGATGGTGCTCTCGGTCAACGGAACGGTCTTTGGCCTCTCCACCCCCCTCGCGCAGAAACTGCGTGCGGCGGATCATGCGCCAGCCTTCGGACAAGCGGCCCAACTGCACAAAAGCCTCAACGCGGCAGGAATAAATCACCTGCGCATTGGCGTGCCCTTTCATTTTTCGATGCACCGGCTGTTGCTGGAATACTGGCTGGCGGAAAGCGGACCGCCGGATTTATCGGTAGACATTGTCGCCGTCCCCCCGCCGCGCATGTCCGATGCGATCAGCCGTAACGAAATCGATGCATTCTGGGTGGGCGAACCCTGGGGCAGCGTTGCAGTGTCGCGCGAGGTGGCTGAGCTGGTGCTTCCGGGCAGCGCGATCTGGGCTTTCGCACCGGAAAAAGTGCTGGCCGCGCGACATCAGTGGATCGAGGATCACCCGACCCGGGTGCGGGGCCTGATGCGCGCCGTTCATCAGGCGGCGCGCTGGCTTGATACATCGACAAACAAATCACTGGCGGTTGAGATACTGGCGCGCAGCGAACACCTGAACCTTGCGCCGGATCTCATTGACCCTGCGATCTCCGGCCAGCTGTCCCCCAAGGCAGAGGACCTGCCCACGCAAATTGACCGATTTCTGGTGTTCAACAAACATGCCGCCAACTTTCCCTGGCGCAGTCAGGCCGCGTGGATTGCCGAGCGTATTGGCGCGGCGGCGGATGATATCGCCAAGGCCAAGGCCTGCTTCAGAACAGACCTCTACCGGAACAATCTCGGGCCTGTCGGTGTCGATCTGCCGGGTGCCTCGGAAAAAATCGAAGGCGCGATGCGCCATTCAACCGCCGTTTCTTCAACCCGGGGCCATATGATTCTTGCACCTGATGCCTTTTTTGACGGCAAAACCTACGAAAACGGCACCGAGAAATGATCAATTATTGAGCGCTAGCTGCATTGCAGCATTTTTTTGCACCGCAGCACGTCAATTTATTTGATCGCATCCCGGACTAACCGCACAGTCGGAGCAGGGCAAAGATGCCCAAAGTTTTGTGTTGGGTGCCGCTGTAGGCACACATGTTTAACTGAGCAAAGCCGCTCGTACGTTTCACGGTCCTCCCCCGTGATACCTACGTGCGGCTTTTTCTTTTGCGGCCTCTGCGCCTCCGATCTGAAGGGACCAACCTGATGAAGAAAGTTCTCACATTATCCTTTACGGCAAGCCTGCTTGCCACCTCGGCCTTTGCCGAATTGCTCGATCTGGAAAAAGACGAGCTGACGTTCGGGTTTATCAAGCTGACCGATATGGCGCCGCTCGCCGTGGCCTACGAAAATGGCTATTTCGAAGACGAAGGTCTGTTTGTCACGCTGGAGGCGCAGGCCAACTGGAAGGTTCTGCTGGATGGCGTGATCGGCGGGCAACTGGATGGTGCGCATATGCTGGCAGGCCAGCCGCTGGCCGCAACCATCGGCTACGGTACCACGGCGCATATCATCACACCGTTTTCCATGGACCTGAACGGCAACGGCATCACGGTTTCCAATGAAATCTGGGACCAGATGAAGCCGAATATCCCCCTGATGGAGGATGGCCGCCCGCAACACCCGATCAGCGCAAGCGCGCTTGCACCCGTTGTCGAGGACTACAAAGATCAGGGCATCCCCTTCAACATGGGCATGGTCTTCCCCGTCTCCACCCACAATTACGAAATCCGCTACTGGCTGGCCGCGGGGGGTTTGCAACCGGGGTATTATTCACCCGATGACATTTCCGGCCAGATCGGCGCGGATGTATTGCTTTCCGTGACCCCACCGCCGCAGATGCCCGCAACCATGGAAGCTGGTACGATTTATGGCTACAGCGTCGGAGAACCCTGGAACCAGCAGGCAGTGTTCAAAGGGATCGGTGTGCCTGTGATCACCGACTATCAACTGTGGAAAAACAACCCCGAAAAGGTCTTTGGCATCACGGCGGAATTTGCCGAAAGCTATCCCAATACGACGCTGGCGCTGACAAAAGCGCTCATTCGTGCCGCGATCTGGCTGGATGAAAACGACAATGCCAACCGCCCCGAAGCGGTCGAGATCCTGTCGCGGTCGGAATATGTCGGGGCCGATTACGATGTCATCGCGAATTCGATGACGGGTACTTTCGAGTTCGAAAAGGGTGACAAGCGCGAGATCCCGGATTTCAACGTCTTCTTCCGCTACAACGCCACCTATCCCTATTACTCGGACGCGATCTGGTACCTCACACAAATGCGCCGCTGGGGTCAGATCGCTGAGGCCAAATCCGATGAATGGTTCGTCGAGACGGCCAAGGAGGTCTACCGCCCCGACATCTACCTGCAGGCCGCGCGCATGCTGGTGGATGAAGGCATGGCCAAGGAGGCGGATTTCCCCTGGGACAGTGACGGGTTCAAGGCCCCGACCCCCGCCGAGGATATCATTGACGGCATCGCCTACGACGGCCGAACCCCCAACGCCTATCTCGACAGCCTGCCCATCGGCCTCAAGGGCGAGCAGGTGATCGTAGGCAACGAGGTTCAGGGCTGATTTCACCTCTCCCCCGCCCTCACGCAGGGCGGGGCATCCCAGCTGTAATCCCTAGTCACAGGATCGCCAGACATGACCGCCATTGACCCCATTTCCCTTGACAGAGACGCGCGGCGCGCGCGCCTTTTCACCCGGATCAACAAGCTCGACAACTGGTTTCAGGTGCTTGGCCTCAGCTGGATGACACCGGTGCTGAAAGCCGTCGCGGGGGACAATCCAAAAGCACAATTGGGCGAGATCTGGCGACTGTTGGGCGTGCCGCTGCTGGCCATCGCCATCTTTCTTGGGGCCTGGGCAAATCTGGCCCCAAAGGTACAGACGTCACTGGGGGCAGTCCCCGGACCGGCGCAAGTTTGGGAACAGGCGGTCAATCTGAACGAAGACGCCAACCGTGCCCGCGAAAAGGAAGCGGCTTTTTACGAACGTCAGGACACACGTAACGCCAAGCTGATCGCCGACGGCCAAGCGGATAAGGTCAAACATCGCACCTATACCGGCAAACCGACCTATTACCAGCAAATCTGGACATCGATCAAAACGGTTTTCTTCGGCTTTATGATTGCCTCGGTCATCGCCATCCCGCTGGGTATTGCCGCGGGTCTATCGGCCACCGCCAACGCCGCCCTCAACCCGTTGATCCAGATTTTCAAACCCGTCTCCCCGCTCGCCTGGTTGCCGATCGTGACGATGATTGTCTCCGCCGTATACGCCAGCAATGACGGGATGTTTTCCAAATCCTTCCTGATCTCCGCCATTACCGTCACGCTTTGCTCGCTCTGGCCGACGCTGATCAACACCGCCCTTGGGGTCAGCAGCATCGACAAGGACCTCGTCAGCGTCTCCCGCGTGCTGAAAATGAACACCTGGACCAAGATCACCAAGCTTGTGCTGCCCTCGGCGCTGCCGCTGATCTTCACCGGGCTGCGGCTGAGCCTCGGGGTCGGCTGGATGGTCCTGATCGCGGCGGAAATGCTGGCGCAGAACCCGGGCCTGGGCAAATTCGTCTGGGATGAGTTCCAGAATGGCTCCAGCCAGTCGCTGGCCAAGATCATGGTGGCGGTCTTCACCATCGGGATCATCGGCTTCCTCCTGGACCGGGTGATGTATGCCCTGCAGTCCATGTTCACCTTCTCGGCAAACCGGTGAGCGCCATGATCCTGAGCTTTCAGAATGTGAACAAGGGGTTTGGACAGGGCGCTGCCCGGTCCGAGGTCCTGAACAACATCAATCTTGAGGTGCAGGAAGGCGAATTTGTCGCGATCCTCGGTTTCTCCGGCACCGGCAAATCCACCTTGATGAACCTGATCGCCGGGCTGGAAATGCCCGACAGCGGCACCGTGTCCTTCAAGGGCACAGCCATCACCGGCCCCGGCCCGGAACGCGGGCTGATCTTTCAAAGCTATTCGCTGATGCCCTGGCTGACCGTGGGTGGCAATGTCGGGCTGGCGGTGGACGCGGTCTTCCCCAAGCTCTCCAAGGCGGACCGTCAGGCGAAGATCGACCACTATGTCGGCATGGTGGGTCTGCGCCACGCCATCAGCCGCCGCCCGGCGGAACTGTCGGGCGGGATGCGCCAGCGCGTTGCCGTGGCCCGGGCGCTGGCGATGAACCCCGAGATGCTGTTGCTGGACGAACCGCTCTCCGCGCTGGATGCGCTCACACGCGCCAATCTGGCGGATGAAATCCTCGACATCTGGGAGCAGGACAAGAAGACCTGCATCATGATCACCAACGACGTCGACGAAGCCATTCTGTTGGCCGACCGGATCATCCCTCTGAACCCGGACGGCACATTGGGCGACCCGTTCGTGGTCACTCTCCCCCGTCCGCGCGACCGCATGGAGATGAACCATGATGCAACCTTCAAGGCCCTGCGCGCCCGGGTCACCGGCTATCTGATGGATGTCGGCATCGCGGCCAAGGTCGAAGAGACGCGCAGCCTGCCCGACGTTACGCCGATCCATGGCGTGCCGGCTGCCGTGGCCGAGGCACAAAAGGGCATGATCGAAGAGCGCTTTCTGGATTTCTCGCAGCTGCACAAGGTCTATCCGACGCCCAAGGGCCCGCTGACGGTGGTCGAGGATTTCAATCTCAAGATCAACCGCGGTGAATTCATCTCGCTCATTGGTCATTCCGGGTGCGGCAAATCCACGGTGCTGACCATGGCCGCCGGGCTGAACCCGATCTCAAAGGGTGCGATCAAACTGGACGGTCGCCACGTCGAGGGTGCTGATCCCGAACGCGCGGTTGTCTTCCAATCCCCGAACCTCTTCCCCTGGCTGACGGCCAAGGAGAACGTGGCGATCGGGGTGGATAAAGTTTACCCCCGCGCCTCCCAGGCCGAGCGGCAGGATGTGGTGGAATACTACCTCGAACGTGTGGGTCTCGCCGATAGCATGGACAAGGGCGCGGCGAGCCTCTCCAACGGGATGAAGCAGCGCGTCGGGATCGCCCGTGCCTTTGCACTCTCGCCCAAACTGCTGTTGCTGGACGAGCCCTTTGGCATGCTTGACAGCCTCACCCGCTGGGAGTTGCAGGAGGTGCTGATGGAGGTCTGGTCGCGCACCAAGGTCACGGCGATCTGCGTTACCCATGACGTCGATGAGGCGATTCTGCTGGCCGACCGTGTGGTGATGATGACCAACGGGCCGCAGGCGACCATCGGCAAGATCACCGAGGTGGATTTGCCGCGCCCGCGCACCCGCAAGGCGCTGCTGGAGCATCCGGAGTATTACGCCTACCGGCAGGAAGTGCTCGATTTCCTGGAGGAATATGAGCACGGCAACCAGTCCAAAAAGGCGGCTGCTCCAACCCCCACCCCTAAAGCAGTCGCGGCGGAGTAAGACATGACCAAAAAACTGATCATCATTGGGGCGGGCATGGCCTCGGGCCGGGTGCTGGAACATCTGACCGACCAGGCACCGGGTGCCTATGACATCACCCTCTTCAACGCGGAGCCGCGCGGAAACTATAACCGGATCATGCTTAGCCCGGTGCTGTCGGGCGAGAAGACATACGACGAGATCGTGACCCATGACCATGCGTGGTATGCCGATGCGCGCGTCACCTGCCGTTTTGGCGAACGCATCGCGCAGATCGACCGTACAGCCAAAACGGTGACGGCCGAAAACGGTGACGTGCTGGCCTATGACAAGCTGCTCATCGGGACGGGATCCAATCCTTTCATGATCCCCCTGCCCGGGCATGATCTGCAAGGTGTGATCGCCTACCGCGACCTTGAAGACACGCAAGACATGATGGCGATGGGGCCGGACAACAAAGTCGTTGTGATCGGCGGCGGGTTACTGGGCCTCGAAGCGGCGGCAGGCATGGCCGCACGCGGCGCTGACGTCACCGTGGTGCACATCATGGGCCATCTGATGGAACGGCAGTTGGACGAAGCCGCCGCCTACCTGCTGCGCAAGGCGCTGGTGGACAAGGGTATCACGGTACGATGTTCGGCCAATTCCAAGGAAGTCCTCGGGCGGGACGGGCATGTGCGTGCCTTGCTGCTCGACGATGGCACCGAATTGCCCTGTGATCTCTTGGTGATGGCTGTGGGCATTCGGCCCAACACCGCGTTGGCACAGGACGCGGGGCTCGCCGTCGGGCGCGGGATCCATGTGGATGATCAGATGATCACGTCGGACCCTGATGTGCTGGCCGTGGGCGAATGCATTGAACATGACGGGGCGATTTTCGGGCTGGTAGCACCGCTCTACGATCAGGCCAAGGTTGCTGCTCAAACTCTTTTGGGCTCGTCTGGACGGTTCGTGCAAAAGGAACTGTCGACCAAGCTCAAGGTCACCGGGTGCGATCTGTTCAGTGCCGGTGACTTCGCGGATGCCGAAGGGCGCGAGGACATCGTGTTCCGCGATCCTGCCCGCGGCGTCTATCGCCGTCTGGTGATCGAGAATAACACGGTCATTGGCGCGGTGATGTATGGCGACACCGCGGACAGCAATTGGTTCTTTGGCCTCATCCGCGACAAGACCGACATCTCGGAGATGCGCGAGACGCTGATTTTTGGCCCGGCGTTTCAGGGAGGGTCCCCCCAGGACCCGTTGGCAGCCGTTGCAGCCTTACCGCGTGACGCGGAAATCTGCGGTTGCAACGGCATTTGCAAAGGTCAGATCGAGGATGCCATAGCCGCAGGCGCCACGGATCTGGGGGCCGTCCGGGCAACGAGCAAGGCATCGGGGTCCTGTGGTACCTGCACCGGGCTGGTCGAACAGGTCTTGGCCGTCACACTGGGCGATGATTTCGTGATGCCTGCGGCAGCCTCGGTCTGTGGCTGCACCGACATGACCCATGAAGACCTGCGCCGGATGATCAAATCGCAAAGGCTCACCTCGATGCCAGCGGTCTGGCAGGAATGCGGGTGGAAGACATCCTGTGGCTGCCACATCTGCCGCCCGGCGCTGAATTTTTATCTGCTCGCTGACTGGCCGCTTGAGTACCGCGACGACCCGCAAAGCCGGTTCATCAACGAACGCAAACACGCCAACATCCAGAAAGACGGCACTTTCTCTGTGGTTCCGCGCATGTGGGGTGGGATCACCACACCCGATGAGTTGCGTGCGATTGCCGATGCGGCGGACAAATACGCCGTGCCCACCGTCAAGGTGACCGGGGGTCAGCGGATTGATCTGCTGGGGGTACGCGGCGAGGACCTGCCGGATATCTGGGCCGATCTGAACGCGGCGGGCATGGTGTCCGGTCATGCCTATTCCAAAGGGCTGCGCACGGTGAAAACCTGTGTCGGCACCGACCACTGTCGTTTTGGCACCCAGGACAGCACCGGGCTGGGGATCAAGCTGGAAAAAACGCTCTGGGGGTCCTGGACGCCGCATAAGCTGAAGCTTGCGGTGTCGGGATGCCCGCGCAATTGCGCCGAGGCCACCTGCAAGGATATTGGTGTGGTCTGTGTGGACAGCGGCTTTCAGATCAGCATTGGCGGTGCGGCGGGCATGGACGTGCGGGAAACGACCTTGCTGTGCCAGGTGGCAACCGAAGAGGAGACCATCGATGTGGTCAAGGCGGTCACGCAGCTCTACCGCGAAAACGCCAAATATCTCGACCGGATTTACAAGTGGATGAACAAGGTCGGGATCGACTGGATCATCTCACGCGTTGTCGAGGACGCTGCGGAGCGCGCGGCCCTGGTAGAGCGGTTCGAAGTGAGCCAATCGATCTACCGCAAAGATCCCTGGGCCGAGCACGCGACAGAGCGCGCCGAGACCTATCGACCTGTTGCCGATCTTTCACTGGAGGCCGCCGAATGACCCATTGGATCGATATTGCCGCCCTTGATGCCATCCCGCAGCGCGGAGCCCGTGTGATCAAAACCGGGTTGGGATGTGTTGCGGTGTTTCGCACCGGGGCGGACGAGGTTTTTGCGCTGGACAACGCCTGCCCGCATAAAGCCGGACCTCTGGCTGAAGGGATCGTGCATGGCAAGGCCGTTACCTGCCCGCTGCACAACTGGGTGATCTCACTGGAGACCGGTCAGGCGCAGGGCGCCGATGAAGGTCAGGTCGCAACCTATCCCGCGCGGGTGGAGGCGGGGCGTGTTCTGCTGGACGCGACCTTTCTGCGCGCGAGAGCCGTGGCATGAGCTTGACGCGCACCGCCTGCCCCTATTGCGGCGTGGGCTGCGGGGTTCTGGCCGCCGCGGATGGCACCATCAAGGGCGATCCCGATCATCCCGCCAACTTCGGGCGCCTGTGCTCAAAGGGCTCGGCGCTCGGCGAGACCCTGGATCTCCAGGGTCGTCTTCTCGCCCCGCAGATCGGCAGACGTCGCGCAAGTTGGAATGAAGCGCTCGATCTGGTGGCCAACCGGTTTGCGGATGCCATCCGCAATCATGGTCCGGATAGCGTCGCCTTCTATGTTTCCGGTCAATTGCTGACTGAAGATTACTACGTGGCCAACAAGCTGATGAAAGGCTTCATCGGATCCGCCAACATCGACACTAATTCACGTCTGTGCATGGCGTCGTCTGTCGCTGGGCATAAACGCGCCTTTGGCACGGACACGGTGCCTGGCACTTACGAAGATCTGGAAGAGGCCGATCTGATTGTTCTGGTTGGATCCAACCTGGCCTGGTGCCACCCGGTCTTGCATCAGCGCATCGCAGCGGCAAAAGCCAAGCGCCCCGACCTGCGGGTCGTGAATGTCGATCCGCGCCAAACGGCCACGTCTGAACTGGCGGATATGCACCTGCGCGTTGCACCGGACGGGGACATCGCGCTCTTTAACGGGCTGTTGGCACATCTGGTTGATACCGGCGCCACCGATCAACGCTATGTTCAGGATCATGTGAGCGGCGCGCGTGCCGCCGTTGACGCCGCGCGGACGACCAACCCCTTGGACAGCGGCCTGACAAAAGGGGATTTGCAACGGTTTTTTCAGCTATGGGCACAGACAAAAAAGGTCGTCACCGTCTATTCGCAAGGAGTCAATCAATCCGCCTGCGGCACGGATAAGGTCAACGCGATCCTGAACTGTCATCTGGTCACGGGACGTATCGGCAGACCCGGCTGCGGCCCCTTTTCGGTCACAGGGCAACCTAACGCCATGGGCGGACGTGAGGTGGGCGGGTTGGCCAATATGCTCGCCAATCACCTCGACATCGAAAACCCGGACCACCGCGACGCCGTTCAGACCTATTGGCAAAGCCCGACGATCTGCACCGAGCCAGGCCTCAAGGCGATTGATTTATTTCAGGCCTGTGCCAGTGGTCAGATCCAGGCGCTATGGGTGATGTCCACCAATCCCGCGGTATCGATGCCGGATGCCAGCGGCGTGGCGCGCGATATTGCAAACGTCCCCTTTGTGGTCGTGTCCGACATCATGGCGCGCACGGATACCGGTGATCTGGCGGACGTGCGCCTGCCCGCGACCGGTTGGGGAGAGAAAAACGGCAGCGTGACCAATTCGGAACGGCGGATCTCGCGACAGCGGGCATTTCTGCCAGCCCCCGGTGAAGCGCGCCCCGATTGGCAGATCATCTGCGATGTCGCTGCACGGATGGGTTGGGGGGACGCCTTTGCTTATGCGTCACCTGACGCCATTTTTGCAGAATATGTCGGGCTGGCGCGCGCGACACGTCACTTCGGGCGCGACCTGGATCTGAGCGTGTTTGACAACGTCGACTACGAGGCTTTGCGCCCCACGCAATGGCCTGAGAACGGCAAGCGTTTCTTTGCGGACGGCAAGTTCTTTCATCCCGATGGCAAGGCCAGAATGCTCCCAATTGCCGCTCCCCGTCGGATGGCGCAGCGTTTTACGCTGAACACAGGCCGGAACCGCGACCAGTGGCACACGATGACGCGCACCGGGAAATCTGCACGACTGGGGACACATCTGGCTGAGCCTTATGTGGAAATTCATCCGGGCGATGCTGCCAGTCTGGGGATCAAAGCGGCAGATCTCGTTCAACTGGACAGCATATATGGCCGCGTTGTGCTGCGCGCTCTGATCACCGACCGTGTGGCCCCGGCACAGCTCTTTGCCCCGATGCACTGGACAAGACAGCGCGCCACGGCTGGCCTGATCAATAGCGTCATCGCGTCGGATGTCGACCCGATCTCAGGTCAACCAGCGCTGAAATCGAGCCTCGTGACGGCCAAAAAGTTCAATGCCAAATGGTTCGGGTTCGCCGCCAGCGTCAACGAGATGGTCCCGCACGGACCCTATGCCGCGGTCGCCAAAACGCAAAACGGTTGGCAAATGGAATTGGCCGGCACCGACATACCCGCGGACTGGGAAACCCATGCGCGGCAGATCACCGGAATCACCACCGGCGACATCGCGGTGGTGGAAATCCCGATCTCCGGCGTGGTCCGGCTTGCCATTGTCGCGGATGGTCTGCTCAAGGCAGTGTTTTTTGCGGCAACGGAACCCGTCGCCCTGTCCCGTAGCGAAGCGGTCGGGCTGCTGGGGACACCCGTGGATGCGCTCACTGCGCTTGCAGGTCGGCCAACGGCGGGGCGCAGGGATCCGGGGGTGACCGTTTGCGCCTGCTTCAATATTGGCCGCAACACGCTGCTGGAGGCGGCGAATGCGGGTGCCGCGAGTGTTGACGCGTTGGGTGAGACGACCTGTGCGGGCACGAATTGCGGGTCTTGCAAACCGGAGTTGGCGGCCCTTTTGCAACAGATGATCAAACCGATGGCCGCAGAATGACACCCTGACGTCGAAACCCGCCCTCCCGTTGCATGCCCAAAAGGCACTGCTCAAGAAAGGCAAGTCACGTGAAGACATTCCCAATGTTCCTGCAAATGGCAGGGCGACGCGTGGTCATCGTCGGCGGGGGCGAACAGGCCGCCCAAAAGACAAGGCTGATGCTCAAGACGGAAGCGCAAATCCACATCGCAGCGCCGGATCTGGACGATGAACTGACCGCGCTGGCATGCGACGGTCGCATCCTCCATCAGACCGGGCCTCTCACAGATGAGACCTTTCAGGGCAGCGCGCTGGTTTTTGTTGCCACAGGCTGTCCAGGCGCAGATACCGCGATCCAAACGCTGGCAAAGGCCGCCGGGAGCCTTGTCAACGTGGTGGACCAGCCAGACCTGTGTGACGCGATCACCCCGTCGATTGTCGACCGCGATCCGGTGGTTGTGGCCATCGGGACCGAAGGCACCGCACCCGTTCTGGCACGTCAGATCAAAACGCGAATGGAGCAGGTGCTGGAGCCGGGCCTGGGACGTCTTGCGGCCCTCGCTGGTCGCTTGCGCCCTGCAGCCGCAGCGCGTCTGGCCCCCCGCGAAAGGCGCGACCTCTGGCGTTGGGTGTTTGCCGGTCCTGCGCGTGAAGCCCATGCGCGGGGCGCCGAACGGGATGCCGCCCGCATGATCAAGGACGCCCTGCAAACAGGTGATTTCGGCGCGGGCACAACCGGCAGCGTCGCGCTTGTGGGGGCCGGACCCGGGGCACGGGATCTGATCACATTGCGCGGCGTCCAGCGCCTGCAGGAGGCGGACGTGATCTACTATGACCGTCTGGTCGATCCGGGCATCCTCGAACTGGCGCGGCGCGACGCCGAACGCGTCTACGTGGGCAAGGCGCCCGGATGCCATAGCTGGCCGCAGGACCGGATCAGTTCTGTTTTGGTCTCATCAGCACGGCAAGGCAAGCGATGTGTGCGCCTGAAATGCGGCGACCCCGGTATTTTCGCCAGAGGCGCCGAGGAAATCACCGCCCTGGAAGCGGCTGGCATCCCCTTTGAGATTGTCCCCGGCGTGACGGCGGCGAGCGGTGCAGCAGCTGCCTGCAATGCGATGCTGACCGAGCGTGGTGAGGTGGATACCCTGGTCTTGACCACCGGACACCGGCATGACGGACCGCATGCACCGGCCTGGCTGGCGCATGTGCAGCCTGGCGCTTCCATCGCGCTTTACATGTCGGTGGCCAGCGCGCCGATGATCCAGGATTTGCTGGTGCGGTCGCCCTACGCTGCACATATTGAGGTGACCCTGGTGTCGAAAGCACAGAGCCCCGCGCAAAAGATTGTCTCCTGCCACGTCACGGAATTGGCCGATGCCCTGACGCAAAATGACATGCAGGACACAACGATGATCTTGCTGAAGCTGCGCAAGTCATCTTGCCTGCGAGCGGGTCCACCGGCCCCCGGAACCACAGCGGCACCGGAATTGCGCGCCGTCTCTTCCTAGTGCGCGCAAAACCCTTCATGATGGCGCAGCTTGCATCAACGTTCATCAGAAAGTGCCGCCAATGTCCCCTACTCAACCCTCGCGCATTCTCACCCATGATGCGGTGATGACAATGCTGTCCGCCGCCATCGCCGAAGCGGAAAGCCACGGGCAACCGCAATGCATTGTCATCGTGGATGCGAGCGGCGAACTGCTCGGCGAAATTCGCATGACCGGCGCCAAGTTTCTGAGCCGCAAAAGTGCACGCTCCAAAGCGCTGACGGCGGCCTCGATCCGCGCGGCCACAACCGCGATACCGGACGCCGTGCGCCAAGCCATCGGCATGGCCACGGGCGGACATATGACCGGGCTGCCCGGGGGTCTGCCGATCATGATCGAAGGAGAGTGCATCGGTGGGATCGGGATCGGGTCCGGATCAGGGGATCAGGATGTTGCCGTGGCCACCGCAGCGTTGAAGGCAATCGGCGCGGATATCTGACGCCTAGTTTGCGGGGTCTTTCTCGCGGTATCCGATGCGCCGCGACACCCCGAACCCGATGGGCTTGCGCTTATTGCCGGGGAGCGCCGGATCAGGCCCCCAGATGGCCTGATAGGTATCAACCGCCATGCCCCGGTTTTGCAGGATGACGGAGGCCGCCAACAGGCCGGACCACCAGATGGACAGGCAAAGCCACATCCAATTGGGCGCATTGGCTTGCCAGAGACCGGTCAGGACAGCGGCAACAGAGAGCGCCAGCGCGACGTAGCCTGCAGCCTTGTGAACATACTCGAACGCAAGCCTGCGGGGCGTCATATCATAGTGATCCCCGTGTAATGAACCATCTGGCGCGGGCGCTGTGGGGCCGCCTTTTGTCCCGCGCAGAATGCCGCCACAGACCTGCACAACCGCCAACGCAAGAGCTGCCCAGCCGAGGAAGGCATGCGGCCCCGCCTTGATGGTCAAAGGCGGCGCAGACAGGATCAGCCCCAGCCCCACAACCATCAGCAGGGTGGCGGTATACTGGCAGATGCGGTGGGTGTTCCACCAGAAATGACTGTCCAGGGTGCGCGGCCAGTCCTGTCCCGGCGTAATCTTGAAGTACCGGGCGATGAAAATACCCAGCGGGACCAATACCCCCCAGGCGAGGACCATCACGCGGGCATGCCAGCTCAGATGCCAGCCCACATCATGCGCGCTTGCCGCATCCATGGGGGCAAGCAGCCAGTCCCACATCAGCCTTTCACCGCTCCTGCGGTCATACCGGTAATGATCTGCCGCGACGCGACAAAGGTGAAAATAATGGGCGGGATGGCGAGCAACATGCCAGTGGCCATGATCACGCCCCAGTCGATGTCAAATTCGGTCATGGAATTCACAATTGTGACCGGCACGGTGCGGGAGTTGCGATCCGCCAGCGCATTGGCCAGCAGGAATTCGTTCCAGGCAACCCGGAATGTGAAGATCGCCGCGGCGGCCAGACCCGGTTTGATGAGCGGCAACACCACGAGGAAAAACACCTGAAATGGCCCCGCCCCATCCATGCGCGCGGCTTCTTCGAGCTGGATCGGGACCTGCACGATGAAGCTTTGCAGGATCCAGATCACGAACGGCAGGTTCATCGCCACGTATACTAGGATGATCCCGGCGCGTGTGCCGTCGATCTGGAACTGGAAGGTCCAGATGCCAAAGACGGGCACCAGCAGCACCGCCGGCGGCACCATCCGCATCGCCAGCGTGGCGAGCGACACGCTATCGCGTCCCATGAACCGAAAACGCACCAGCGCATAGGCCGCCATGCAACCGATCACCAGTGTCAGCACGGTCGAGACCAGCGCAATGATCAGCGAGTTGACCAGCGCGCGACCAAAGGTTTTGTCGCAATAGTCGATGTGCGGCGCTTCGTACCAGAGGAAATCGCAGAGCGCCGTTTCATAGTTGCGCAGCGTCGGCATGAAAATGAGCGACGAGGTGTCGGACATGATGTCCACGTTCAGCTTGAGCGAGGTCATCAGCATCATCGCGATGGGCCCGACGGACATGACCACAAGGGCGACAAGCAGCGCGTAAAATGCCGGGTTCTGGCGGTCGTAGGTCTTCGCCGACATCACAGATCCTCCTCAGCAGCTTTGCGCAGCCGCGCGGCGCGGACTTCCATCGCCTTGTTGTAGAAAAACATGCCGAAGGTCAGGATCATCAGCAGGATCAACAGGTAGTTCGACATGGCCGCCGCTTCGCCCAACTCACGGAATTCCGAGGCCGTGCGCGAGATGCGTAAGGATAGGATTTCGGTCGACAGTCCCGGCCCGCCATTGGTCAGCACCAAGATCACTTCAAGCACCTTGAAGGCATCGATCAGACGCAGCAGCAGCGTTACAATCAGCACCGGCAGCATCAGCGGCAGCTTGATGTAGATGACCTGCTGCCAGCCGGTCGCGCCATCGATGCGCGACGCCTCCATCGCCGATTGCGGCAGGGATTGCAGCGCGGCCAGCGAGAGGATGAAGATAAACGGGGTCCACTGCCAGACGTCCGCGATCACCACCGAGGCAAAGGCCCAGTTGCCATCTGAAAGCCAGGGCACCGGATCGAGCCCCATTGATTTCAGCGTGCGGTTAAAGATACCGACGGTGGGGTGATACATATAGCGCCACATCAGGCCGACAACGATGGGTGCGATCATCATCGGCAGGATGAAGAGCGTGCGCAGAAGGGACATGCCGCGGATATTGCGGTCAAGCAGCAGCGCCAGCCCGACGCCCAGAAACATCTCCAAAGACACAACGATGGCGGCGAATTTCAGCGTGACCCAAAAGCTTTCCCGAAAGCTCGCGTCGCTCAGAAGGTTGATGTAATTGCGCAGGCCGACGAATTCAGCTTCGCCGATCCGCTGGCTCGGGTTCCAGTCCAGAAAACTGGCGTAGATCATATAGCCAATGGGGTAGAGCAGCGCGACCGCCATGATGATGGCCGCAGGAGCCAGGAACAGATAGGGTGTCAGCCTGTTGACGTTCGCGCTTTGCATGTCTCAGAAATCCATGGGCGGGGAGTGCGCCGGGCGACCTGTGCCGCCCGGCCAGCGTTTGGGAGGAAACGCTTACTGCCAGGTGTAGTATCCGGCCTCATCCATGATGGCGCGGGCCCGTTCGGCCACACCATTAAGCGCTTCCTGCGGGTCAAGCCCCTCGGTCAGCACCTGGCTCATGGTGGTCCCGATGTCGGCATTGATCTTGCCCCATGTGGGGATGATCGGACGCCAGTCGGGATCGGCATATTTCAGCGCCTCGCCAAAGGTCGCGGAATAGGGATATTTCTCGTTCAGTTCCGCGTTTTCATAGGTGGAGAAGCGCGACGGGTTGCCGCCCGCCATGGCCACCATCAGGTCGCCCTTCTTGGAGGTCAGCCACTGCATCAGCAGGAAGGCCGCTTCCTTGTTCTGCGCATTCTTCGGAATGGCAATGCCGAACCCACCGGTTTGCGAGCCACGACGCACGCCTTCGGGGTGCAGCGCATAGCCGACGTTGCCCGCCACCTTGGACTTGCTGGGATCTTCAAACCCGGCGGCAAAGGCGATGGAATCCATGAACATGGCCGCCTGGCCTTGGCCGAAGGCTGCCGCAGCTTCGGCCGGGCCGAATGTCTGTGACCCTTCAGGGCCGCAATCCACGATGGTCTTCAGGGCATTGGCCGCAGCGACGCCAGCGTCATTGTTGATGATGGGTTCCCAGTTGTCGTCAAACACGCGCCCGCCCAGAGGGGCAAGGTGCAGCAGAAACGCGTGGCTGGCCTGGTGGCCGGAGGCTGCGCGCGACGCCATGCCGCCCATGCCCGGTTCGACCTCGGGGATCTTGCACGCCGCGTCGAGCAGCTGGTCGTAGGTTTCGGGTGTTGCGATCCCATGCTTTTCAAAGATGTCTTTGCGATAGGCCAGTACCGATGTTTCAGACCCGAAGGGAATGCCGAAAAGCGATCCGGTTTTGCCGGGCAGATAGCCTTTCTTGCCGCCTGCGATCCCGATATTGGCCACATAGCCGTCAATCAGGTCTTCGGCGTCATAGTTGGGGTCCGCCAGCTTCGGATTCATGAAAAACCGCGCCAGGTTTTCCAACTGATCGGCAAAAACGTAATCCGCCTTGGAGAAGACCACATAGGCGATCATGTCGTAATCGCCCTCATCCTTGGTCAGCTCCAGGGTCTGCCGCTCGCGCATCTTGAGGTATTGCAACTGGTCCACTTCGACCTCAATGCCAGTCTCCTCGGTGAAGGCGGGCAACACCTTCATCATCGCGTTGTAATGCGGGTGCGCCGGTACGTTGATCACAAGCGTGGTGCCCGCGTAGGGCGCATAGGGCCCGCCGTGACCATCGGCCAGCGCCAGTCCGGCCATGGAAACCGACAGCGCGGTGCCCGTCAGGATTGTCTTGAGTGATAGCATTCTTCAGTCCTCCCTAGATGCTATTTCTGATGTGTCAGAGCTTGAGCCCGGACGTCTTATCGAAAATCATGAGCTCATCGGTGAGCACGCCAAAGGTCTGCGTGGTCCCGGATTTCACCGGGGCCGCACTTTGCGTCTCAACCAGGATTTCGCCACTGCCGCAGCGCGTGACCAGAACCGATTGCGCCCCCAGATATTCTGAAACGACAATGCGCAACTCGATGGGCGCGCCCTGCGTCAGATCGGTGGTGAAACTCGACGGGCGCAGGCCCAGCGTGATCTGGCGGTCCCGTGCGTTCTGAACCCGGGCGCTGGTTTCGGCATCCAGCGGCAGATGGAAGCCATCCCCCCGCACCCAAACGGTGTCCTGTTCCGCGACCAACTCCCCATCGACGAAGTTCATCGTCGGTGAGCCAATGAACCCCGCGACGAATTTATTCGCCGGTGATTTGAAAAGCTCCTCTGGCGAGCCCTGTTGCTGGATCAGCCCGTCGCTCATCACCACAATCCGGTCGCCGAGCGTCATCGCCTCGACCTGATCGTGGGTCACATAGACCATGTTCTTGTCGATGGTGTCGCGCATCTCTGCGAGTTCTGCACGCATCTTGCCGCGCAGCTTGGCGTCCAGATTGGAGAGCGGCTCGTCAAACAGGAACGTGCCCGCGTCGCGCACCAATGCCCGCCCCATCGCAACCCGCTGCCGCTGCCCACCCGAAAGTTCCGCCGGTTTGCGGTCCAGCAGATGCGCAATGTTCAGCATCTCGGCGACGCGCTGCACTTTCTCTTCGATCTCCGGCTTGGAGACCCGGGCCAGACGCAGCGCGAAAGACATGTTCTTGGCGATGTTCATATGCGGATAAAGCGCGTAGTCCTGAAAGACCATCGCCAAATCGCGCTCTTTCGGATCGAGTTTGCTGATCGGTTTGTCGTCGAAATAAATCTCACCGCCAGACAGGGTTTCCAGCCCGGCCAGCATCCGGAGTGTCGTCGATTTCCCACATCCGGACGGACCGACAAGCACCGTGAATTCACCGTCGTTCAACGCCAGGTCAAAGGGTGGCAAAACTTCAACGGCACCGTAGCTCTTGGCGACCTGATCAAAGACAATTCGTGGCACGCAAGTCCCCCCAAATGCGCTCGCACCTGCTCGTGAAATGAGCCCAAGCGATTACAAATAGAGTGCCTGCCGTGACGAATTTCAGGAAGGACAAAAACCGAAAACTACGTTAACGTTAACGCAAATCGCGTGTTACACGCTGAAAAGAATGATAAATCTGAACCGAAGTAGAGAAGAGAAGAAAGCGCCACCAGGGATGTCCAGCCAAGCAAAACCAACAAAAATCGAGGATGTCGCCCGCAAAGCCGATGTCAGCATCATGAGTGTATCCCGCGCCATCCGGGGGGTGGAGGGGGTCTCGGAGAAGAAGCGCGCGGAAATTCTCAAGATCGCCCGGCAGATGAAATACATGCCCAATAGTGCGGCACGTTCGCTCGCCGTGGCGAACTCAAACCTGATCGGCATATCGCTGCCAACCTTCGCCGGAGAGGTCTTTGCCGAGATCCTGAACGGCATGCGCCAGACCTTCGATACGGCGGGCTATTCCAGCGTGATCGATACCACCGAGTACAACCGCGAGGCTGAGCTTAACTGGGTGCGCCGGTTGCTCTCCTGGCAGCCTGCGGCGATTATTCTGACAGGCATCGATCACCACCCTGAAACCCGCGAGCTGCTCAAGGCCTCCCCCATCCCGGTGCTGGAGATTTGGGACCACACGGATGATCCCATCGATATCTGCGTCGGCATCGATCACTTTCAGGCGGGCCGGATGATCGGCGAGCATGCGATCTCCTTGGGGTATCAGCGGCCTGCTTTTGTCAGCACACCGCGGGGGCATGACAAGCGCGCCGATGCCCGCCTTGAAGGCATCCGCGATGTCTTTGCCGAACAAAGATCGACCCCGGTGATTGCGGAGCGCCCGGCGCTTGGCAACGCTTTTGTCACGGGGTTTGATGGCACCGCCAGCCTACTGTCAGACTATGCGCCGGATGTGATCTGCTATCTGAACGATCACATGGCCTTTGGCGGGTTGATGTGCTGCCAGGCAAAGGGATTTTCGGTGCCTGAGGACATCGGCGTCATCGGGTTTAATGCGCTCGATCTGGCGTCCGTGCTGCCGATCAAACTGACCACCGTACGCACGCTGCGCCGGTTGATGGGCATCACCGGCGCGCGCAATCTTTTGGCGCGGATCAACGGCGTGCCCACCGAACAGAGCAAAGTTCTGCCTCTGGAATTCCAGGCGGGTCAGACCACGCGACTGCAAACCGACAACGACCGTTTAAGGGTCTAATCGTATCTGAGCTCCGTCGCCTTGCCGCGGAAGATATAGTAGGATAGCACCGTGTACCCCAGGATCGCTGGAAGCACGAAAAGCGTGCCCAACAGAATGATGAACAGGCTTTCGGGGGCGGCGGCGGCCTCGTAGATGGTGATCTGCTCAGGCACCACATAGGGGTAGAACGAATAGGCCATACCCGCAAAGGCAAGTGCAAAGAGCGCCATGGCCGCGACAAACGGCCCCCAGGTCATGCGGTCCTGCACCTTCGCCAGCTGATTGATCTGCCACCACAGATACACGACCAGCGCGCCGGACAGGATCGGCATGGGTGACAGATACAGGAATTCAGGCAGGCTGAACCACTTGTCGAAGATGCGCGGGCTGACGAATGGCGTGGCGAGGGAAATCGCGCCGATACCCAGGATCAGACCCCATATGCCCCCCTTTGCCCACCGCACCGCGTGCATCTGTAAGGCTCCGTCGGTCTTGGCGATTAACCAGGCGGCACCGATGAAGCTGTAGCCGACTGTCAGGAACACCGCCGTCAGCAGGGCAAATGCCACATGAGACACCGTCCACGTAAGACCCATGACATACATGCCGAGCATGAACCCCTGGCTCATGGAGGCCATTAGCGATCCCGCGAAGAATGCCGCGTTCCACCTTGGCTTCTGCGACAGCGGTGCCTTGGCCCGGAATTCGAAGGACACACCCCGCAGGATCAACCCTACAAGCATGATGAACACCGGCAGGTACAGCGATGTCAGGATGATACCGTGCGCCGGCGGAAAGGCCACCAGCAGCAGGCCAATGGCCAGCACCAGCCAGGTTTCATTCGCATCCCAGAACGGCCCGATAGACGCCACCAGCCGGTCTTTTTCAAGATCATCGGCCAGCGGCATCAGCAGTCCAACCCCAAGGTCGAACCCATCCAGAATGACGTAAATCAGGATGGACAGCCCCATCAGCGCGGCAAATGTCCAGGGCAGCCAGATGGCGGGATCGCCAAACATTTCCATGACTATTCTCCCGGATGCAGCACGGCCACTTCGGCTTCGCCGCCGCGTGGGTAGGTGCGGGTTGAGAGGGGTTCACCGCGTGACGCCTTGCGGGCCAGATAGGTGATGACCGCGATATAGGCGATGATCAGTGCGGCGTAGATGACCAGATAGCCAATCAAAGTGCCCAACACCATGCCTGCGGGCACGTCACTGACGGCGTCCTTGGTGCTCAGAACCCCTTGGACCAGCCACGGCTGACGCCCGATTTCGGTGGTATACCATCCCGCCAGCGTCGCAATCCAGCCGCTGAAACTCATCGCCGTAAAGGCATAGAGCGGCAGCGCGGGCATGTCGCCAGCGCCATATCTGCGCAGGAAATAAAGCCCGGCCCAGGACAGTGCCAGCATCGCCAGGCCAGTGCCAACCATGACGCGGAAGCTGAAGAACACTGGGGCCACGCGCGGGTGCAACGCAGTACCATCTTCGGCCACAAAATCGTTGAGCCCCGGCACAACGCCGTCTGCCTTGTGGGTCAGGATCAGGGACGCGCCGTTTGGCACGGCAATCTCGAAGCGGTTCTCACGCGCGTCCTCATCCGGCAGGGCGAAGAGCACCAGCGGCACATTCGGCCCGGTTTCCCAATTGGCCTCCATCGCGGCAACCTTGGCGGGTTGGTGCTCCAGCGTGTTCAGACCATGGAAATCTCCTGCGAGAATTTGCAGCGGGATCAGCGCGGCGGCGGCAATGATGCCAAACCGCAAGGTCGATTTGACGCTCTCCGCCCGGTCGCCCCAGAGCAGGCGCAGCGCAGAGATACCCGCGATCAGGAAGGCAACGGTGAGACCGGATGCCAGCATCATGTGTACAAAGCGATAGGGCATGGAGGGGTTGAACACGATCTCCCACCAATTGGTGGCAAAGACGATCCCGTCACGCAATTCATAGCCCTGCGGCGTGTGCATCCACGAGTTCAACACGATGATCCAGAAGGTCGACATGGTTGTCCCGAAGGCGACAAGGAAGGTCGCCATCGTATGTACCCAGGGTTTCACCCGTGATGCACCAAAGAGCATGATCCCGAGGAAGACCGCCTCCAGAAAGAAGGCCGTCATCACCTCATAGGCCAGCAACGGCCCCGCCACATTGCCGACGGTTTCCATGAAACCCGGCCAGTTGGTACCGAACTGGAAGGACATGGTGATGCCCGACACAACCCCCATCGCGAAGGACAGCGCGAAGATCTTGACCCAGAACATATAGGCGTCCATCCACTTGCTCTCGCCCGTCGCATTGAAGCGCAGCTTGAAGAACAGCAGGACCCAGCCCAAAGCGATCGTGATCGTTGGGAACAGGATGTGAAACGATATATTCGCACCAAACTGGATGCGAGACAGAAGTAAAGTGTCCACGGGATTATTCCTCGATTGTCGAGCGTTAGACGAGTTGTGCCTGTATCCCGCAACATAGTTTTCGAAGTCTGAAAATCAGGGCCGTGCGACGAATTGCGCCTATTGCCAGAGGCCTGACGGAGCGGTGATCAGTCTTTCGGGTCTGGGAACGCGACAGGGCCGCCCTGTTTCTCCCAGGTCGAAAACCCCTCTTTAAGATGCGCGGCGTCAAAGCCCATATCTTGCAAGGTTGCGGTCGTCAGCGCAGAGCGCCAGCCCGAGGCACAATGGAAGACGAATTTCTTATCTTCGGCAAAAACCTCTTTGAAATAAGGGCTATCGGGGTCCACCCAGAACTCGATCATCCCGCGGGGTGCGTGAAAACTACCCGGGATGAAACCGCTGCGTTGCCGCTCCCGCACATCGCGAATGTCGACGACAACGACGTTCGGATCTTCCAGCATGGCGATCAGATCCTTGGTCTCAATTTCCTCAATACGGGCACGCGCATCTGCGACCATTTGCGCAGAGCTGGTTTTCAGGGCGGGCATGGCAGATCCTTTGCGGTGGTAGGTGCAGGCGCGACACTGCCACAGCGCAGGACCCGCGACAACGGCCCAGACATGCGATTGACACGCCTGCCGCTTTCGGACGATCTAGAACGGGCAGACACGAGCAGGGCGAAGCACTTTGGACTATTGGACCACTCTCATTGTGGCAGGTGCTGCGTTTCTGTTTTCCGGTGCCGTCAAGGGGCTCGCCGGGATCGGTATGCCCACGGCAGCCATCGCGCTAATGACCCTTTTCCTTGACCCGCGCACGGCCATTGCACTGGTTCTCTTCCCGATGATCGGCTCGAACGCCTGGCAGGTCCTGCGTGCGGGCGAACTGCAGCGCACCGCACGCCGTTATGCCGTCTTTGCCGTCGTGCTGCTGGGCGGCGTGACCCTGACGGCCTTCGCCACGCAAAACACCGGTGATCGCGCCCTGCTGGCGGTTCTCGGTCTGGTGATCCTGTTTTTCGTTGCCGTCTCGTGGCGCGGGCTGGTACCGCCCCTGCTCGCCCGCCACGATCGATCCGCACAGATTGGCTTTGGCCTCTTGGCGGGTGTGGTGGGCGGCATGACAGCCGGTTGGGGCGCGCCGCTGGCCATGTATCTGGCCACCAAACAGGTCGACAAGGACGAATTTGTGCGCGCCACGGGGTTCCTGATCTTTGTCGGCAGTCTGCCGCTTTGCCTGGCCTACATCCAGCTGGGGTTCATGACCGGCCCGCTTGCTGGGGCGTCGGCCCTGATGCTGCTCCCCACGCTCGTCGGCTTTTCACTGGGCGAGATCTTCCGCAACCGACTGTCGGCTCAGGCGTTTCGCAAGGCAATTCTGATCGTTTTTGTCTTCATGGGGCTGAACCTGATCCGCCGCGCCATCTGGTACGGGTGATCCCGTCAGAAACAGCTTTCCAGCAACTCGGTGGTGTTTTTCACGGTCATTTTCACCGGATTACCGCCGCAGCTTGGATCCTGCAGCGCAGATGCCACCAGAGCGTCCATATCCGGCTCGGTCACCCCCAACGCCGTCAGGTTCGCCGGGATCCCAAGCTTGGCGTTCATCTCACCCACAAATTTGTAAAACCCGTCAAACCCGCCTGAAATGCTGAGGTAATTCGCAGCCCGCGCAAGATGTTTGCGCACCCGGGGCCGGTTGAACATCAGCACCTGCTGCATGACCACGGCGTTGGTGGTGCCGTGATGGGTGTGGTGCACAGCGCCAATGGGATGAGACAGCGCGTGAATGGCTCCAAGCCCTTTTTGAAACGCGGTGGCCCCCATGGCGGCCGCTGACATCATATGCGCCCGCGCCACTAGGTTGGTGCCATCCTCAAAAGCGGTGAGCAGGTTGTCCTTGACCAACCGCATGCCTTCCAGGGCGATCCCCTGGCTCATCGGGTGGTAATGCGGCGAACAATAGGCTTCCAGACAATGGGCAAAAGCATCCATGCCAGTGCCGGCGGTGATCGCTGGCGGCATGCCCACGGTCAGCTCCGGATCGCAAATCACCACGGCGGGCAAGATCTTCGGATGAAAGATGATCTTTTTCTCATGGGTTTCCGAATTGGTGATGACGCTGGCGCGCCCCACTTCGGAGCCGGTCCCGGCCGTGGTCGGCACCGCGACAATCGGTGCAATCGCGTCTGCATCCGCCCGTGTCCACCAGTCGTCGATGTCTTCGAAATCCCACAACGGGCGCGTCTGCCCGGCCATGAAGGCAATGACCTTGCCCAAGTCCAGCCCCGACCCACCGCCAAAAGCCACCACGCCATCGTGCCCGCCCTCGCGGTATATGGCGACACCTTCTTCGGCGTTCTGCTCGGTCGGGTTCGGATCGACATCCGAGAACATGGCCCGACCCAACCCCGCTGTGGTTAAGAGTTCCAGCGTGGCTTGGGTGATCGGCAGATCGGCGAGCCCCTTGTCGGTCACCAGAAGCGGTTTCGTGATCCCGGCAGCAGTACAGGCCTCCGCGATTTCGGAAATACGTCCGGCGCCAAAGCGCACGGCGGTGGGATAGGACCAGTTGGCAACAAGGGACATCAGATCAGGCCTTTTTCAGATGATATGATTTTGGACGTGTCAGATTGTGGTAGCCGATGACAGACAAACCACCCCCCCGGCCCGTATCCTTGCAGCCGGTCCAGCACAAGCCCGGATCAAGGTAATCGGCGCGGTTCATGAAGACGGTGCCGGTTTCGATGCTGTCACCAATCGCTTCGGCGCGCGCGGTGTCTTTGGTCCAGAGCGAGGCGGTCAATCCATAGTCGCTGTCGTTCATCAGGCGGATGGCGTGCGCGTCGTCCTGAACAGGCATGATCCCCACCACCGGGCCAAAGCTTTCCTCTCGCATCACCCGCATCGAATGATCCACGTCTACGAGGATTTGCGGCATCAGATAGGCGCCACTGTCCTGCGGGAAGAGCGCCGGATCGATCAACGCTTTGGCCCCTGCGGCCACGGCATCAGCTGTCTGGCTGCGCACCGCATCGGCAAATCGCACCTGTGCCATGGGGCCCAGCGTGGTTTCAGGGTCCAGCGGATTGCCCAGCGTGTAGCCTTCCACGATCTTCACCGCCTTCGCGACAAACGCATCAAAATGGCGCTCGGTAACGTAGATGCGTTCGATCCCACAACAACACTGCCCGGAATTGAACATCGCCCCGTCAATCAGCGTCGCGGCGGCCGCATCAAGATCGGCGTCTTCCATGACATAGCCGGGGTCTTTGCCGCCCAGCTCCAGCCCCAGCCCGGTGAATGTGCCCTTGGCCGCCGCTTCCATGGCCCGGCCACCGCCGACGGAACCGGTGAAATTCACAAAGCCGAACGCGCGGTCGGCAATCAGGGCAGAGGTGGTCTGGTGGGTCAAGAAGACATTCTGGAACACATCCTCCGGGACGCCTGCCGCGCGGAATGCCTGCGCCATGCGTTCCCCCACCAGAGGTGTCTGGCTGGCGTGTTTCAGCATCACGGCGTTCCCGGCGATCAGCGCAGGGGCCACCGTATTAATCGCGGTCATATAGGGGTAATTCCACGGGGCCACGACCAGAATCAACCCATGCGGCACCCGTTTGATCATGCGCCGAAAGCTGTCGCTGTCCTCCAGCGCGATGTCGGCCAGCGCTGCTTCAGCAATGCCCGCCATATGCCGGGCGCGTTCGTCAAACCCGCCGAATTCACCGCCATACCGGATGGGGCGGCCCATCTGCCAGGCCAGTTCCGGCACGATCTCGTCGTTCATCGCGCCCACGTTGGCCACGCCTTTGAGCACCAGATCAATGCGTTCCCGCAGCGGTCGCGCAGCCCAGGCCACCTGCGCCGCCTTGCCTTTGGCCACCGCTTCTGCGGCTTCAAACTCGTTCAAAACGGGCCGCGTCGCATAGATCGACCCATCGATCGGGGAAATGCAAGTGATGGTCATGGCTCAGGCCCTTTCAAAGCCGCGGGCGATTTCCCAATCGGTCACGGCGCGGTCAAACTCTTCCTGCTCCCACTCGGCGCAGCGGGTGTAGTGGTCGACCACGTCGTCGCCCATCGCCGCCCGCAGCATAGCAGAGCCGCGCAGCGTTTCCGTCGCGGCGCGCAGCGTTTGGGGGATGTCGGCGGCCTTTGCATCCTCGTAGACGTCGCCCTTGGTCGGTGGGGCAAGCACCATCTTGTCCTCAATGCCCTTGATTCCTGCCGCCAACATCGCCGCCTGCGCCAGATAGGGGTTCAGGTCCGACCCGCCGATGCGGCATTCCACGCGCACGCCTTTCGTGCCATCGCCGCAAAGGCGGAAGCCTGCCGTGCGATTGTCCACCGACCAGACGGTTTTGGTGGGCGCAAAGGTGCCCTTGGCAAAACGCTTGTAGCTGTTCACATACGGGGCCAGGAAGAACGTATAGTCCGGCGCGTAGGCAATCAGCCCGGCCATATAGTGTTTCATCAGCTCGGACATGCCAAGGTCATCCTTCGCATCGTGGAAGGCAGGCGTGTCGCCTTGCCAGAGCGATTGATGCACATGAGAGGAGCTGCCGACCTTATTTGCCGCCCATTTCGGCAGGAAGCTTGCGGCATGCCCGCGTGCCCATGCGATCTCCTTGACGGCATGTTTCGCAATCGTGTGGTGATCGGCGCAATCCAGCGCTGCGGCGTAGCGAATG
This sequence comes from uncultured Roseobacter sp., assembly GCF_947499265.1. GTDB lineage: Bacteria > Pseudomonadota > Alphaproteobacteria > Rhodobacterales > Rhodobacteraceae > Roseobacter. The sequence continues at coordinate 362,016 of NZ_CANMNK010000005.1, forward strand.
TTCAGCTCCTCCTGCCCAGTCTCCGCCTCGCCCTTTGTATTCTCCACCGGAATACCTGCGGCATAAAGGTGATTGCGCAGGGGCCGCATGATCCCTTCTTCCTTGGTGGTCTGCAGGATGTGGTAATCTTCGTTATATCCGCTGATCGGCGCCAGATCGCGGAAACCGCCCTTGCGGATCTCGTCATAGCTCTTCTCGAAGAGGAAGAACTCCAGCTCTGTCGCCATCATCGCGTCAAAACCAAGGGCCTCCAGTTGCGCGATCTGTTTTTTCAAAACCGCCCGTGGATCATGCGACACGGGCGCGTGGCTGTGATGATCAAGGATATCACAAAGCACCATGGCCGTGCCTTCCAACCAAGGCATGGGCCGGATGGTGTTCAGATCAGGTTGCATGACGTAGTCGCCATAGCCAGCCTGCCAGGACGTGGAGGCGTAGCCATCGGGCGTCGCCATCTCCAGATCGGTGGCCAGCAGGTAGTTGCAGCAATGTGTCTCGGCATGGGAGTGTTCCACGAAATTCGCCGCATGGAACCGTTTGCCCATCAGTCGCCCCTGCATGTCGACAAAACAGACCAGAACGGTGTCGATGCTGCCCTCCGCCACCTGCGATTTCAACTGCTCAAAGCTCAGCGTGCCTGCCATGGGATGTTCCGTTTTCTAGAGCGTTTTGATGTCTCTTGGGCATCGCTTATCACTTTTGGCGTTTGACCGAAGGGAAAGGCAGCGAAAAATAATCCCGAATGACATTGAAATGCTGTGGGTCGGGGGCGACGCGTGCCGCCCCCGGTTGGTTTAGGTGTAGCGGTAGGGCCGTCCGGCTTTTACCATATCCGCGTTGTACTTCTTGAAAATATCCACGACTTTCGCCTTGGTTTCGCTTTCAGCGGCAATCTCGTCCCAGAACTTCAGCGCCGCATCCTCGACCTGCTGCCATTCCGCATCCGGGATCGAGGTCAGCTCCATCTTGGTGCCATTGACCCGCAGATTGGCCTCGCCGCCCCAGTACCACCACTGGCGATAATAATGCGACTGGTCCATGCAGACCTTGAGCAGTTCCTGCAGATCCGGCGGCAGCGCATTGTAGCTTTCCATATTGGCAAAGAACGACCCCGCCCAGGCGCCAGAGATGTTGTTGGTCAGGAAATAGTTGGTCACATCCGCCCAGCCCACGGTGTAGTCCTCGGTGATGCCAGACCAGGCGATGCCATCAAGTTCACCGGTCTGCACGGCCACCTCGATGTCTTCCCAGGGCAGCGTCACCGGCACCACGCCGAACTGCGTCAGGAAACGCCCGGCGGTGGGGAAGGTGAAGACCCGCTTGCCCTTGAGATCCTCAAGGCTGTTGATCGGATCCTTGGTGGCAAAGTGGCAGGGATCCCACGCGCCCGCGGAGATGTGTTTGACCCCGACCGCGGAATATTCTTCGTCCCAGATCTCGTTCAGGCCGTACTGATTGAAGAGCACCGGTACATCCAAGCTATAGCGCGAGGCAAAGGGGAAATAACCTCCAAAGACAGTGACTTCGGTGGGGGAGGCCATGGAATCGTCATCCGACTGCACCGCGTCGATGGTCCCGTTCTGCATGGCGCGGAACAGTTCACCGGTGGGCACCAGCTGATCGGCAAAGAAGAGCTCGATCTGCATCCGATCCCCGGCGATCTTGTTGAAGCTGTCGATGGCGGGCTTGATCACATGTTCGGCCAATGCGGGGCCCGCATAGGTCTGCATCCGCCATTTGATCGTCGATTGCGCCAGCGCGGGTGCGGCCAGTGGGGCCGCCGCTGCCCCCGCCGCAGCGGTGGTGAGAAACTTACGTCTTGTCGTCATGGTGGTTCTCCTTGTTGAAATGAACGCCCCGTCGTCCGGGGTCTTGATTATTTTCCGTAAACATATTCTGGCAGCCACAGAGCGATCTGCGGGAAACTCATGATCAGAGCCAGACACACCAGCATCACGCCCACAAAGGGCAGAATGGAGCCATAAATGTCGCGCAGAGTAATCTCCGGCGGCGCCATCGCGCGCATCAGAAAGAGGTTATAGCCAAAGGGCGGCGTCATATAGGCGATCTGCGTGGTGATCGTGTAGAGCACCCCGTACCAGATCAGATCGAAGCCCAGAGCAGCAACCAGCGGCACGTAGAGGGGCGCGACGATCACCAGCATCGCCGTGTCATCGAGGAAGGTGCCCATCAGCAGAAAGCTCAACTGCATGAGGATCAGGATCATCCAGGGGTTCAGGCCCAACTGTTCCGTAAACAACTGATCGATAGCTTTTACCGCCCCCAGACCGTCGAAAACCGCACCAAACCCGAGGGCCGCGAGAATAATCCACATAAACATGCAGGAGATCGCCAGCGTCTGACGCACGGAGGTCTCGAAGACTGCGCGGTTCATCCGACCTTTAAGCACGGCGGCCATGAAGGCCGTGAGCGCGCCAATTGCCGAGCTTTCGACCAGAGATGTCCAGCCATTCACGAAAGGCACCATCATCGCCATGAAGATCACGATGGGCAGCAGCCCCGCACGCAGCAGCCGCAGTTTTTCGCCCATCGGCACGGTGCGCTCCTCGGGTGGCAACACGGGGCCCAAAGCGGGGTTCGCCTTGCAGCGCAGGTAGATGTAAAGAATGAAGGCCGCGGCCATCATCAGACCGGGCAGCACACCGGCGAGCCAGAGCTGCCCGACCGGCTGCCGCGCGATCATCGCATAGAGCACCAGCACCACCGAAGGCGGCACCAGGATCCCCAGCGACGAGCCTGCCTGGATCACCCCTGTGACCATCCGCTTGTCATAGCCCCGCCGCAAAAGTTCGGGCAGCGCAATTGTAGCACCAATGGCCATGCCTGCGACGCTCAACCCGTTCATGGCGGAGACCAGCACCATCAGCCCGATGGTCCCAATCGCCAGCCCACCCGATACCGGCCCCATCCAGACATGGAACATACGGTAGAGATCGTCGGCGATCTTGCTTTCCGACAACACGTAACCCATGAAAATGAACATCGGCAGGGTCAGTAGCGGATACCATTTCATCAGCTTCATGGCGGAGGAAAACGGGATGTTCACACCACCCGGTGTCCAGAGCAGCACCGCCGCGATCGCCGCCACGCCGCCAATGGCGCCAAACACGCGCTGACCGGTCATCAGCATCAGCATCATCGAGGCGAACATCAGGATCGCGATCATCTCATACGACATGCAAATCAACCTCGCGCAATGTCGCAATGTCCTTGATCAACTCGGAGATTGCCTGGAGCAGCATCAGAAAGAAGCCCACGATCATAACCACTTTGATTGGCCAGATGTAGGGCCGCCACGCGGTGCTGGAGCGCTCCAGCCGCCCGATCTCCTCCGACCCCGTCAGCAGGCCCGCGAAATAGCTAAGCGGCTCCTGGCCCCAATACCCCAATGAATAAGCGGTGGACCCGAGGCCGCCGTAGAGCAGAATGCCCAGATAGAAGATCAGCAACAGCACAGTGAAAGCATCGAACCACGCCTTCTTGCGCACCGACCAGTTGTGATAAAACAGGTCCATCCTCACATTCGCCCCCAATTGCACCGCATAGGGACCGCCCATGATGTAATAGGCGACCATCGCGAATTGCGCGATCTCAAGTGTCCAGAGCGAGGGGAGAAAGAACGTCTTGGAAATCGACGACCAGAGCAAGATGCCCATCATGACAAAGATGCCGTACATCATGACCCGCCCGATCCGGTAGTTCACCGCATCCACCACGCGCACGTAAAGCCCCGCCAGACGCCTCATGTCTGTGCCTCCACCGCGCGGATCGCCGCAATGGCCTGTTGCAGCCAGGGCGCGAGCATATCCGCGATGACCACCTGATCCTGAGATGTCGCGATCAGATCGTTGCGCACCTCCAGCATGACATTTGGCAGCCCCTGTTTGACCCCATGTTCCTTGAGCGTATGGGTCACGCCGTCCTGCGGGCCGTAAGGTTGATTGCGTTCGGTTTTCAGCGTGGTGTGTTCGGCGGCACGGGCCAGAATCGCATCGGCGAGCCTGGCATCGGCATCGTGAAGCACACCGAGCTGCACCCCGCGCGAGTGCCCCAGATAGACCGGCGTAAAACTATGAATGGTGATCAGCACATTTGCATGTGTGGCCTCCAGCGTTTCGGTGATGGCGGCCCTGAAGGGCGCATAGACGTCCGCGATACGCGCCGCTTGGTCGCGCGCGCTCAACGACGCATTGCCCGGAATATCGAACACTTCGCTGCGCGTTGGCATCGCGCCTGCAGCATCCGGTGGTCGATTGCAGTCATAGACCAGACGCGACACACCACCGGCCACCAGGGCTGCGTCCAGCACTTCCGACAACCGGCTTGCGACTCCCAACGCACCAGGGTCCCAGGCGACATGGCTTTGACGTACATCCTCACTCACACCCAAACCGGCGAATTTCGCGGGGATGTGATTGGACGCATGTTCGCAGACCAGCACAATGCCGGAAGCACCGCTCTTGCGGCTCACAATGGCTGGCCTCAAGCCCGCATCAGACGTGGTGTTTGGCGTCATTCGTCCCCCTGTTGGCACAAACTTCTTGCCGGATCGGGATTCTGTCAACACAATAATGAAACTATCCTTTCAGTTTGCATCGAACTGTAACAATACTCGTCAAAAAGAAGGCAGCGCCCTGTGGAAGACGCCGAACAGACCATCGCGGACCGTATTCAGGCCCGATTGGAAACCCTGACCCGCGCAGAGCGGCAATTGGCGCATTCAATTCTGGAAAACTATCCGGCCTCCGGTCTGGGCCCGATTTCGGCGCTGGCCAATGATGCGGACGTCTCAACCCCCACAGTGGCCCGAATGGTGCAGAAACTGGGGTTCAAGGGCTACCCCGAATTTCAGTCAGAGCTGCGTGAGGAACTGAAAGCGAAGGTCAAAAGCCCGATCGCCAAACACGACACCTGGGCCGAAGGCGCCCCATCGGGCCATATGCTCAACCGCTTCACCGAAGCGGTCATCGACAACATCCGCTATTCGCTTGGGCAGATCGACACAGGAGATTTCGATGCCGCCTGCGCGCAGCTCGCAGACACCACCTCAAAACTGCACATCGTCGGCGGGCGCATTACCCACACGATGGCGGAATATCTGTTTTTACACATGCAGATGATCCGCCCCGACGTGATCCACATTCAATCCACCTCGAACGCCTGGCCACACTATTTATTGGACGTGAAAGAGGACGATACCTTCGTGATCTTCGACGTGCGGCGGTATGAAAGCAACACGCTGAAACTGGCGGAAATGGCCCGCGGCAGGGGTGCGCGCATCATCCTGTTCACAGATCAATGGCGATCACCCATTCACAGCCTCGCGGATATCTGCTTTTCCAGCCGCATCGTTGTACCCTCGGCCTGGGATTCTGCGGCAACGACACTGCTTTTGGTCGAAACGGCCATTGCCGCCGTGCAGGATTTGATGTGGGCGGACACCAAGGAGCGCATGCAGACCCTTGAAGACATGTTCGATCAAACCAAACTCTTCCGCAAGTTCACCTGAGCGCTGCGAAGACCCCCCAGAGGAGGAATTCATATGACGGATCATAATCGACGCCCGCGCAACGGCCTGTCCCAAGTGATCGGCGACACCTCCGAGCCGTTGCTGAACCTCACCATTCCCGCATTGCTTGCGCGCACGGTTGCAGAACACCCCGACCACCCGGCGGCCGTCTTCCGCGCACAGGATATCCGCTGGACCTATGCCGAATTCAGCCAGGAGGTTGACCGCCTGGCCGGTGGCTTGCTGAAGCTTGGCCTCCAAAAGGGCGACCGCGTCGGCATTTGGTCACCAAATCGCGCGGAATGGCTGCTGACACAGTTCGCGACCGCCCGGATCGGCGCCATCCTGGTCTGCATCAACCCTGCCTATCGGCTCTCCGAGCTGGAATATGCGCTGAACAAGGTCGCCTGCACCGCGCTCATAACCGCCCGCGCGTTCAAGACCTCCGACTACACCGGCATGCTGGCGGCCCTCGCGCCGGAGTTGGAAACCGCGACCCCCGGCGCGCTCGCCGCCGCGCGCCTGCCCCATCTGCGCAGCATCATCGTCATGGGCGATGATATCCCGCCCGGCATGCTGAGTTTCGATGCGATCTGCGCTCAGGGCGATCAAACACCCGGCGCGGATCTTGACGCCATTTCCACGGCGCTTGACCCGCAGGACGTGATCAACATCCAATTCACCTCCGGCACCACGGGCAGCCCCAAAGGCGCCAGCCTGACCCACCACAACATTGTCAACAACGCCCATTTCGTCACCCAGGCCATGGCCTTCACACCCGCCGACAAGCTTTGCATTCCAGTGCCCTTCTATCACTGTTTCGGCATGGTCATGGGCACCTTGGGCTGCGTCACCAAAGCCGCCACAATCGTCGTGCCCGGCGAAGGGTTCGATCCAAAAGACACCCTCAGCACCGTATCAGACGAGGCCTGCACCGCGCTCTTCGGCGTGCCCACGATGTTCGTAAACGAATTGGCGCTGCCGGATTTTGACAGCTATAACCTGTCGACGCTGCGCACCGGCGTGATGGCTGGGGCGCCCTGCCCTATTGAAGTGATGAAACAGGTGCAATCCAAAATGCACATGCACCAGGTCACCATCTGTTACGGGATGACCGAAACCTCACCGGTATCTTTCCAGAGCAATGTGGATGACCCCCTGCACCAACGCGTCTCCTCCGTCGGGCGCATTCATCCCCATGTTGAGGTGCGTATTATCGATGACAAGGGTGAGACACGCCCGGTTGGCGCTCAGGGAGAACTGCTGACACGCGGCTACTCGGTGATGCGCGGCTACTGGGGCGAAGAGACCCAGACTGCCCGCAGCATCGACGCGGACGGGTGGATGCACACGGGCGACCTCGCCACTCTCGATGCCGAAGGCTATTGCGCGATCACCGGTCGGGTCAAAGACATTATCCTGCGGGGCGGCGAGAATGTCTACCCGCGCGAGATTGAAGAGTTTTTATATACACATCCTGATATCGCGCAGGCCCAAGTTTTCGGCATCCCCGACGATAAATTCGGCGAAATCGTCTGCGCCTGGATCGTTCCGAGAGAGGGCGCGCAGCTGACATCGAATGACGTGCGGCAGTTCTGCAAAGACAATATCGCGCATTTCAAGGTGCCTGCGCATGTGTCTTTCAAAGACGAGCTGCCGATGACGGTCACCGGCAAACCGCAAAAGTTCATCATGCGGGATCAGATGATCGCTGAGCTTGCCGCCGCGCTAGCACCGGACAAGACCTGAAAGGTCTGGTCCGGGACATGTCGTGCGGCGCAGCCGCGCCTTTGGATCAAAGCGACCTCAGGTTACACCGCACCTTCGTATTCACCGCGCGCCGGATAGTCGTTCTGGATTGCGAAATCCAACGCCCCCACCAATTCCGAGAAATGCGGCCGCACGAAAGGCATCGTCTGCACCGACCCATAGTAGAGTGTCTGCTGCGGCGTGATCATGAACAGCCCGGGCTCGGAAAAGAGCGCAGGCTCTTCGATCCCGATGGATGTCTTCCCCCGCGAGGTCGAAATATAAAGGCCCCATTCCTTTGCCTTGGCCAGGCTCAGATCATACCCGAACCGCAGCGCTTTTGCCCCGATCTTCTCGGCCATCGCCTGCGCGCGGTCCTCACCATCCGAACTGATCGCAATCGTGGTCACGCCGCGTTCGGCAAAATCCGCCGTTTTCTTCTCAAGTTCAGCCAGATAGGTGGCGCACAGCGGGCAATGCAGGCCGCGGTAAAAGCAGACAACCGTGCCCTTCTCCGCCCCATCCTTTGACAAATCAAACGTGCCGCCACCCAGGAGGGGCAGCAAAAGATCAGGGGTTTTCTGGCGTGGCATCAACATGTCTTGGTTTCCTTTCTCACTGGTTCAAAAAGTGACCTTTCACGAATGCGCGGACATGGCCAGTGCGCGGCGTTCACGTCTGCTTGTGTGATCTTACAGCCCGGCAAATGTCGCAGACGGACGCGCTCATTTCCCCAGCCCAGGGTTTTCTGGGCCTGATCGCTTATGAAAGACGCCGCCATGACCAACCCCTTTGATGCCGTTTCCGAATTTGTCTTTCGACCAAAAATTCCAGACACAGCACGACGCATGGCGGCGCTCCTGCTGATCGACACTTTGGGCGTCGCAGCCGGCGCACATGGCATGACCCCTTCCAGAATTGCACGCGACCATGCCGTGGATTTTCACGCCGCCAGCGCGCCGCAACATGCTGCGCCACTGCTCTTTGACGGCAGGCAGGCCTCCATTCCCGGTGCGGCCTTTGCCACCGCCACCCAGATCGATAATCTGGACGCGCACGATGGGTTCAACCCGGTCAAGGGACATATCGGCTGCGCCGTTGTGCCCGCGCTCTGCGCCTTTGCGTACCATGTACCGGACCTCACCGGCCAGCAGGCACTGGACATTCTGGCAATGTCCTACGAGATCGGCGCGCGGGCCGGATTGGCCCTGCATGCAACGGTCGCTGACTATCATACCTCCGGGGCCTGGAACGCGCTGGCCGTCGCCGCCATTGGCTGCCACTTGGGCGGTGCTTCGAAGGCGCAGTTGCGCGAGGCTCTGGGCATCGCCGAATACCACGGACCGCGTAGCCAGATGATGCGCGAAATTGCCAATCCGACCATGTTGCACGATGGCTCCGGCATGGGCGCCCTGACCGGATCCATGGCCACCCTGCTCGCCCTGCGCGGCTTTACCGGGGCCCCCGCGATCACCATCGAAGCGCCTGAAGCAGCACCTTTCTGGGCAGATCTGGGCACCCGCTGGACGATTGAAGAAAACTACATCAAGCCCTATCCGATCTGCCGCTGGGCACATGCACCTCTGGACGGGCTCGACCAGATCATGCGCGCGCATAACCTCTCCCACGATGAGATCAAATCTGTCCGCGTGGGCACTTTCGCCGAAAGTGCTGCCCTCTACCCGCATATGCCGGACACCACCGGTCAGGCCCAGTATTCTCTGCATTTCGCGCTGGCCACGCTGATGCGTCACGGCCAGGTCGGCCCGCAGCACATTGATGGCGCGGGGTTGAAGGACCAGCAGGTGGCGGAGCTTATCTCCCGCATTTCCGTACAGGTCGAGGACAGGCACAATGCCAGTTTCCCGAACCACCGGATGGCCGATGTCGCCGTGACCCTCAGGGATGGGCGTGTCTTTCATTCCGGCGATATCCACGCGCGCGGCGGGCTGGACGCGCCGATGGATGAGGCGGAGGTTGCGCAAAAATTCCGCAACTTTGCGCAGCCGACGCTTGGCAGTGAGCGAAGCGCCGCGATTTGGGCGATGCGTGAAAAGCTCCTTTTGCCCGACACGCAATTTGCCGAATTATCCGCTCTCTTGTCTCAGGCTCCTTAAGTGCGCCAGTTCAGCACACGTCGCTCAACCGCGCCAATGACCGCACTGACCATCACCCCCAGGACCGACAGAATGACCACACCAGCAAAGAGCCTTTCCAGATCATAAAGCGCACCGGCCTCCAGAATATAAGCGCCAATGCCATATTCCGCGCCCAGCATTTCCGCGGCCACCAGCAGGATGATCGCAATGGCCAGGCTGATGCGCAGCCCCGCCAGGATACCCGGCATTGCGCCGGGCAGAACGATCTTGCGCACAATCGACAGCCAGGAGAGCCCGAAGCTTTGCCCCATCCGGATCAGCGTACGGTCCACATTGTCCACCGCCGCATAGGTCGCAACGACCGTCGGGGTAAAGGTGCCAAAGGCGATCAGCGCGTATTTGCTGCCCTCATCAATCCCGAACCAGATCACGAAAAGCGGTAGCAGCGCGATCTTGGGGATCGGAAAAATCGCCGCAACAAGTGGCACCAGACCGGCGCGGATGTAGGAGAAGAGCCCCATCAAGAGCCCAACCCCGATACCCGCGACCGCACCAAACGCAGCCCCGATGGCGAGACGTGCCAGAGACGGCAACAGGTGCTTGAAGAGCAATCCCGATGCGTAAAGCTCTTGAAACGTCCATAAAACATCGCTGGGCCGCGGCAGGGTCAGCGGGGAAATCACGCCCGCGCGGGTCCCCCATTCTGCCAGAATCAGCAGCACCGCAAAAACGACAAATCCAACCCAACGCCGGGTAACCGGCGCAAATCCACCGCCGCGGAAGGTGACCTTTTGCACGGGCTCAGGCACCCAAAAGCTCCGCGTCCGCTGCCGCAGCCTCCGCGCGCATCACCTCCCAAAGGTGTTTTTGCTGCGCTTCCAGATCCGCGTCACCGTAGCCGCGTGCCCCGAGCGGTTTGTCCAATGTCACCACCTCGCGGATTTCGCCCGGACGCCGCGACAGAACCACAATCCGGTGCCCCAGCCGCACCGCTTCTGCGAGATTATGCGTGACATAAACGGCGGTAAACGGCGTGCGTGTCCACAGCCCGATCAGATCGTCCATCAGCAATTCGCGGGTTTGACTGTCGAGCGCAGAGAGCGGTTCATCCATCAGCATCACCGCCGGTTTGACCACCAGCGCCCGTGCAATCGCCACGCGCTGTTTCATGCCCCCGGACAGTTGCCGTGACAGCGCATCCGCGAATTCCGTCAGCCGCGTGCGGGCCAACACGTCGCGGATCATCGCATCCGCCTCGGCCTTGGCGATGTCGTGGTCTTCCAGCACCAGCGATACGTTTCCCGCAACCGATCGCCATGGCAGCAAGGCGAAATCCTGAAAGATATAGGTCAGCGGGTTGAGACAGCCGTCCGGTACCGCGCCGATTTGTGCAATCTCGCCCGTATCTGGCTGCTCCAGCCCGCCCATCATCCGCAACAATGTGGATTTGCCGCAGCCCGAGGGCCCGACGATACAGACGATCTGCCCCGCCGGGATCTCCAGATCAATGCCGCGCAACACTTCTCGGTCGCCATAGCGATGACCCACCCCGGTCAGACGGAGCTCCACCGGGCTTAGCTGCCGACCGTTTCAACGTAGGAGGTGTCGAGCAGAGTATCGAGTGAGATATCCATATCCACCAGCCCTTCGGACTGGAACCACGCCAATTGATCCGCCACAGAGGAGACGTTCAGCTTGGCGCCCTCATTGAGGCGCATGGTGCCGTTGATGATGGACGGCGCCGCCTTTTCGCGCGGGCGGTCGGTGTAGACATATTTGTGGATCAGATCGACCATCGCATCGATACCCTCATCGCCGCCGTCTTTGGCAATCATCGTGGCGTTGTAATCGGCAACACCCTTGGAATAGGCGGTCAGATAATCCTGTGTCAGTGCCTTTTCCTCGCTTGCATTGCGGGCCGAAGTGAAAACGGTCGTGACCTGATAATCCGGCAGATAATCCGCGATATTGCCAATGATATGCACGGCGCCGGAGCCTGCCAGCGGCTTGGCGATATGGGGCACAATCGACCAGGCATCGATCTGGCCGGATTTCAGCGCGCCGATGATCGCGCCGACCTTTTGCAGTGGCTTGAAGGACATCGAAACGCCTTCCGCAGCAGCCACCTTGGAGCCCATGTAATGGAAAGAAGAGCCCGCCGTCGACATGCCGAAGCTCTTGCCATCAAGGCCCGCAGGCGCGGTCAGACCCGCCTGAAAAGCGGCATCACTGGCGAGAATTTTCTGGCCATCGATCCCTGGTTCTTCAGACAGCGCGCCGCCGATGACCTTGATCGCCCCCTTGTCCGCCAGCGAGACCAATCCACCCGAAATCGCCGTCACTGCATAATCGACATCCCCGCTGGCGATGGCCACGGCCATGGGCTGCGCCGCCTGAAAGAATTTCAGCTCCACCTCCAACCCGGCATCGGCGAAATAGTTGCGTTCAAAGGCAATGAAGCTGCCCGAATGGCTGGTAAAACGCAGCGCGCCCACGGTGATCTTCTTGCCTGTGGCATAGGCCGGTGCGGCCAGCCCCACGGCGGTTGCGGCGCTCAGTGTTCCGATGGCCTGACGGCGATTGAATTTCAGCATGATGTCCTCCCGGGTGCTCTTCAAAAGACGCCTGCGCGCCGTTTGCGCAAAGCTTACCGCAAGCAGCCAAAGCTGCAAGCAGACAGTCCCCCTTGCCTCGCGTCCCGCGGCAGGGGTATAGCGCCTCTATCAAACCTCCACTGACAAGGTGCGCGCATGTCCTTTGACCGATCCCTGAAAATTGCCCCCTCGATCCTCTCTGCCGATTTCGCCAATTTTGGCGCGGAATGCGAGGCGATTGAGGCGCAGGGCGCGGATTGGGTACATGTCGATGTGATGGACGGTCATTTCGTGCCCAACATCACTTTTGGCCCGGCAACCTGCGCCGCGATCCGGCCGCATATCAAGGGTGTTATGGATGTGCATCTGATGGTTGCGCCGGTTGACCCCTATATCGAAGCTTTCGCGCAGGCGGGTGCCGATGTGATCACGGCCCATGTCGAGGCCGGCCCGCATATTCACCGCACCCTTCAGGCCATCCGTAGCGCGGGCGCGAAGGCCGGTGTCGCGTTGAATCCCGGCACGCCGGCAGCCGCTGTTGAATATCTGCTCGATATGGTCGATCTGATCTGCGTCATGACCGTGAACCCCGGTTTTGGCGGGCAGAAATTCATCCACAGCCAAGTCGAAAAAGTGCGCCAGCTGCGTGCGATGATTGGCGACCGGCCTGTGCACATCGAAATCGACGGCGGTGTCGACCCGACCACCGCACCTTTGGTCGCCAAGGCCGGTGCCGATGTGCTGGTGGCAGGCTCGGCGGTCTTCCGTGGCGGCTCGGTCAGCGACCCGGCCCCCTATGGCGCGAATATCCGGGCGATCAGAGAGGCGGCCGCGGGCACCTACGTCTGAGAGCCACATGCGAGGTCATGCGATCAGGCGGTCAGGTCAGTTGATCAGCAAAACTGTCTAGAAGTTTGTGTTTCAGGATTTTTCCCGTCGGGGCCGCGGGGAGCTGCGCCGCCAGCACGATGCGGCTTGGACGCTTGTATCCGGCCAGACGATCCTTGAGAAAATCGCGCAAAGCGTCGTTGGTCAGATCGCACCCCATCGCCACCTGCACAAAGGCCAGCACTTCTTCATCCCCTGAAGTCATGCGCCCGATCACCGCGGATTGAATGACCTGCGGATGGTCGTTGATCGCCGCTTCCACCTCCGGCGGGTAAACGTTGAAACCGCCGTGGATGATCAATTCCTTCGATCTGCCAAGAATATGCAGATGGCCCGCCGCATCGAATTTGCCCAGATCGCCCGTGTGCATCCACCCCTCGGCATCCAGCACCTGCGCGGTCTCGGCGGGATTGCGGAAGTATCCCAGCATGACGTGCGCGCCCCGTGTCAGCACTTCCCCCATACCCTCGCCACCGCCCGGCACGGTCTCGTCAATGCGCACCTCGACGCCCGGCAAAGGGGGGCCAACAGAAATGTCTGCGGACCCCAGCGGGTTGTTTGTAATGGAGACGCCTGCCGTGGTTTCGGTCATGCCGTATCCATTTTGCAGCGGCACACCATAGAAGGCTTCGGCCTTACGCTTCCATGCGGGATCCAGAGGTGCGGCCCCGGAGGACACATAGCGCAGATCATCCGAGCCAAGTTGGTCATATCCCTGCTCAGCGGTGTATTGCATCAACAAGGCATGCATCTGCGGCACGGCAGACAGCAGCGTCACCCCTTTGCGCAGCGCGGTATAGAGCTTTTCCGCCGAAAACCGCGCTTCGAACCGGATCTGGGCCCCGGTGTAGACGGCTGCCGTCACAATTGATGCCAGACCAAAGACATGGGTGATGGGCAGGACGCCGTAGATCACATCGTCGGCTGTCATCCCGCGCAGATTGGCCGACGCCATACCGCCAAACGCGAGGTTTTCATGACTAAGCATCACCCCTTTCGGCGCACCGGTTGTGCCTGTGGTGTAAAGCAGCACCGCGATGCGCGCATCGTCTTCGGCGGGTGAGGCAGGCCGCGTCGCTATATGAACGGTGCCAAAAACCGCCGCGCAGGGCATCGCCGCCAGCCGCTTTGCATGCGCGCGCGCCTCGGGCGACACATCGGTTGTTAGGACGATGACAGCGGGGGTGGCATGATCCAGAATGCGCGTCACTTCGGAGGTGGATTGGCGCGCATTGACCGGCACGGCAATCGCCCCGATCCGCCAGCAGCCAAACAGAAAGGCGACGGCGGCGGTGCAGTTTTCACAGAGGATGACAACGCGGTCGCCAACCCGGCAACCCCGCTGCGACAGGCCATCGGCGGCGGCAACGGCGGCGGTTTCCAAATCCCGCCAGGTCCATGCCACACCGGTGCCATCCGTCATGGCCAAGGCATCAGGCCGCCGCGCGACCTGATCCGCGAGGAAGCGATGCGCCCGCGCGGTCATTCCGCCGCCTTCGGCATCGGCATCACGCCGGCCAAACGCTGCTGCGCGGCCACCGCCTGCGCCTCGATGCGCTCAATGATGTCCGCCATCGGTTCAATCCGGTCGGTCAGCCCCAAAGCATGCCCGGCGGAGAGCAACCCGCGGCTGACATCCCCGGTCTCATAGGCTTTGCGCCCGATCTGGCCGGACACCAGCGGCATCAGATCCTGAATGGTGATGTCCGGCACCTCCGCTTCCATGCGCATCACCTCAGCCGTGGTGTCATTGGCGAGGGTCCGGACCGTGTTGCGCAGGGATCCCATGGTCAGCACCGTGTCGCGCTCCGTCGCCTCCACCAGCGCCTGCTTGTATCCCTCATGCGCACAAAGCTCCTGGGACACCAACAGCCGCGTGCCCATCACGACGCCCGCTGCCCCCATGCCCAAAGCCGCAATCAGCTGGCTGCCGTGTCCGACACCGCCGCCAATGAGAAACGGGATGTCCAACGCATCGCCCGCCATGGCGCCATTCACAAACGACCCGATCATATCCATCCCCGGATGTCCGCCGCATTCCGCACCGACAATAGAAACCATATCGACGCCGACCGCCTGCGCCTTGAGCGCATAGCGCACGGCGGGCACCTTGTGCAGCACGGTCAGACCCAGATCTTTCAGCAGCGGGATGTAAGGTTCAGGATTACGCCCGGAGGTTTCGACAACATGGACGCCCTCATCAGCGATGAGACGGAAGATATCCTCCGTCTGATCCCCCGGCACAAGCTTGGGCAGCATCGAGACGTTCACCCCAAAAGGCAGGTCGCCGCAGGCCTTGCGCGCCGCTCTGATTTCGGCGCGCAGGGCGTCGCGCTCCGGAAAACTCGCCGCCGTGATGAAGCCCATGATCCCCGCTTGTGCCGCCGCCGTGACATAGGGCGCGTTAGCCAGCCACTGCAACCCGCCCGCCACGATGGGCCGTTTGATACCCAATCGGCGGGTCAGTTCGGTGTCCCAAATCATAGACCAAACCTCGGCGCGCGTTTTTCCAGAAAGGCCGCGATCCCTTCGGCGGCCTCGTCACCACCTGCTGCGCGGGCCATGGCATCGCGTTCCGCATCCAATTGCGCAGCCTCGGTGGTTTCATAAGCCTGCGCCACAAGGCTTCGGATCACCCCATGTGCCGCGCGCGGGCCTTCTGCCAGCCTGTCCGCCAGAGACATTGCGGCATGCAGCGCTTCGCCGGGCGGCGTGGTTTCATTCACCGCCCCAAGCGCCATCATTCGTTCCGCCGATATCGGATGCGCCAACAAGCACATCTCCATCGCCAGAGGACGCGGCAGGCACCGTGCCAGAGAGGCCGTGAGACCTGCGTCCGGCACCAGCCCTGCCTTAACATAGGCGGCGGTAAATTCCGCACCCTCTGCTGCGACGATAAGATCGCAGGCCAAGGCCAGCGACAGCCCGGCCCCCGCTGCACCGCCCTCAACTGCCGCAATCAAGGGCACCGGACAGTCACGCATCGCCCGCACAAGCGCGTGCAGCTCATCCACCTTTTCGCAGCGTTCGGGTTCGGTCAGCTGGCGCCGTTCGATAAGGACGTTCAGATCGCCACCGGCGCAGAAAAAATCCCCTTCCGAGGTCAGGATCACGGCCCGGATGCGCGGTGCCTGCGCCTGGACCATCGCTTGTGCAATGCAATCGTAAAGCGCCGGGCTCAGCGCCCCACGCCGCGCCGCATTGCCGTTCCAGATGATCAGGCGATCGCCTTTGTCTTCGATCCGCGCCATTACGATACCCTTTTGAAAACGCCCGGGGCCTTGGCGATCAACGCGCCCGCTGCGTCGCGCAGCTCTGCATCCGCACAGACAATCTTGCGCCCGCCGCCCGAGATCGTACCCCTGGCCACAACGCGCCCCTCATGCACGGCGGCCATAAATTGCGTGGTGAGCGAAACCGTGACCACGCGTGCCAGCTCATCACCACCAAAATGAAGCGAGGCCGCAAATCCCGCAGCGCTGTCGAGCATCATCGCGATGATCCCGCCGTGCAGGCTTTCGTTACGGTTCAGATGCGGGGCCGCGATGTCGAGCACGACTTCCGCGCGCCCGGCCGCGCGCTCCAGATCGACCCGGTAGCCGATCAGACCCTGCGCCCCGCTGATCGGAAAGTCAGGCGGCGGAGAGGGCAATGAACCGCTCCAGATGATGATCGCAATCGCCGAAGCGATGCTCCGCCATCACGATACGTTTCGCAATATGCGCCAGTTCGTATTCCTGTGTCATTGCGATACCGCCGTGCATTTGAATGCTGTCCTCGGCGACCAGGCGGCCCGCGCGTCCCAGCAGATTTTTGGCCGCCGACACATGCCGTTCGCGGAGGACGCGATCCTGTTCCAGATGGCCCGCCGCGTTGATCACGGCGGAACGCGCCTGCTCCATCTCGATCAACAGATCGGACATGCGGTGGGCCAGCGCCTGAAAGCTACCGATGGGGCGACCAAACTGCTTGCGGGTCATCAGATACTCCCGCGTCAGGGCGGTGGCAGTTTCCATCGCGCCGAGCGTTTCCGCACACATCGCGACGTTTGCCGCGGCGATGCGGCTTTCGATGGCGGCAAAGGCCTGCCCTGTCGCACCGAGCCGTGTCGAAGTGGGCAGGGTGACATCTTCCAGGATCACTTCACCCGCCCGGCCACCGGCCAGCAGCGCGTAGCCCTGCACGCTCAGCCCTTGTGCATCTTTTGGCACCAGAAAGAGGGAAATGCCCGTTTCGTCATCAATCGCCCCATGTTCACGCGCTGAAACGACGATACAATCCGCCGCCTCCGCGTTGACCACAACCGTCTTGCGCCCGTTCAGCACGAGATCCTCGCCCTGCGCAATGGCCGACGTCTGGACACGGCTCAGATCGTAGCGGCTGGTGGGTTCACCATGGGCAAAGGCGAGCTGCAGGGTGCCGCTGATGACCTCCGCCACCCGGCAGATCTGATCGGTGCCGCCCAATGCGGCAATCAACCCTCCGGCCAGAACGCCAGTGTCCAGAAACGGCTCCACCACACCCGCGCGCCCAAGTTCCTCAAAGACAACCGCGAGATCGAACCCCTGCCCGCCAAAACCGCCCTGCTCTTCGGTAAAAAGCGCGCCGATCACGCCAAGATCGGCAAGGTCTTTCCAAAGCGCCGCGGACATGCCGGTATCACTTTCAAGGATATCGTTGCGGGTTTTGGTGGTGTAGCGATCCGCCAGAAACCGCCGCAAGCTATCCTGCAGCATCTGCCGCTCTTCGGTGAGATCAAAGTTCATTTGCCACCTCCCAGCATCGATTTGGCGATGATCTGGCGCTGGATTTCGTTGGACCCTCCGAAGATCGAAAGCTTGCGATTGTTGAAATACTGTTTTGCCACCGGACCTGCCTGCAGCGGATCGGGCAGCGCATCGTTGGCGCCCGCCACCGCCTCCGATGCAAAGGGCATCGCATAGACACCCGCGGCCCGGCGGGCCAGATCATTGATCTCCTGCCGGATGATCG
Source organism: uncultured Roseobacter sp. (assembly GCF_947499265.1). GTDB lineage: Bacteria > Pseudomonadota > Alphaproteobacteria > Rhodobacterales > Rhodobacteraceae > Roseobacter. Next base: position 379,868 of record NZ_CANMNK010000005.1, read on the forward strand.
TGCCCTTGACTTTCAGCATTGAGCTTTCCACGCCCGGCGCCTGCCCGGCAGCGGCCCTGGAGATGATGCGCAGGTTGGTCGTGGACATCGCCATCAGATCAATCTCCACCTGCGCCAGACGCGCGGCAAAATGCGGATTTTCGATCAGCGGCCTGCCACCCGCCATCTCGGATTTCGCGATCCGTTTCACCGCCGCCAGCCCGGCCTGAGAGAACCCGACACCGGCGATATTCGTGCGCTCGTGGGTCAGCAGATATTTCGCGTAGGTCCAGCCCTTGTTTTCCTCGCCCACCAGATTTTCCACAGGGACGCGCACGTCCGTGAACCAGACCTCGTTCACCTCAGCCCCGCCATCCAGCAGCACGATCGGGCGCACCTCGATGCCCGGTGTGTTCATGTCGATCAGTAGAAAAGAAATACCTTCCTGTTGCTTGACGTCCTTGTTCGTGCGCACCAGGCAGAAAATCATATTCGCGTGCTGACCCAGCGTCGTCCACGTCTTCTGACCGTTCACAACGTAGTGGTCACCATCACGCACCGCGGCCGTTGTCAGTGACGCCAGATCAGACCCGGCGCCCGGTTCGGAATAGCCCTGACACCACCAATCCGCGCCCGACAGGATGCGTGGCAACCAATGGTCCTGCTGCGCTTTGGAACCGAACTTCTGCAAAACCGGGCCCAGCATCGACAGCCCGAAGGGCACGATGCGCGGCGCGTAGGCCAATGCGCATGCGTCCTCGAAAATGTGACGTTGCACCGCGTTCCACTCCGCCCCACCAAAGGCTTTAGGCCAATTCGGTGCCAGCCAGCCCTTCGCGTTCAGGATGGTGTGCCAGCGTTCATGATCGGCCTTTGACAGGGCGATGCCCGCGCGCACCTTATCCGAGAGCTCAGACGGTAGGTGTGCGTCCAGAAAACCGTGCACGTCATCACGGAAGGCCAGTTCTTCGTCGCTATAGCTCAGATCCATATGCCACCCTCACTGATAAATTTCGAATAGTCCCGCAGCCCCCATGCCGCCACCGATGCACATCGTGACAACGCCCAGCTTGGCACCGCGCCGCCTGCCCTCGCGCAAAAGATGCCCGGCCAGCCGCGCACCGGTCATTCCGAACGGATGCCCGATGGCGATGGATCCGCCGTTGACGTTGAACTTTTCGGGATCGATGCCCAGCCTGTCGCGACAATAAAGCGCCTGACTGGCAAAGGCTTCGTTGAGCTCCCAAAGATCGATGTCATCCACTGACAGACCATGGCGTTCCAGCAATCGCGGCACGGAAAAGACCGGACCGATGCCCATCTCATCCGGCGCACAGCCCGCAACAGCGAAGCCCTTGAACGCTCCCAGGGGTTCGACACCCTCGCGCTCGGCCTCGCCTGCATCCATCAGAACAAGCGCGGCTGCGCCATCGGACAACTGGCTCGCATTCCCGGCCGTCACAAACCCGGCGTCGCGCACCGGGTCGAGCTTTGCCAGACCCTCCTGCGTTGTGTTTGGCCGGTTGCATTCGTCCCGTGCGACCGTCACGGCATGCATTGAAACCTCTTTGGTTTCCTTGTCCTGCACCGCCATCGTCGTTTGCATGGGCACGATTTCCATATCGAACAAACCCTCTTCCTGCGCTGCGGCAATCCGCATCTGACTGCGCAGGCCATATGCATCCTGTGCGTCGCGGCTGATGTTATAGCGCTTAGCAACAATGTCCGCCGTGTCGATCATGGCCATGTAGACATCGGGCTGGTGCTCCAGCAGCCATGCCTCAGGCGTGGCTTCGGTCTTGGGCTGCACCAGTGAAATGCTCTCGACCCCGCCCGCAACAATCGGTCCGGTGCCATCAACCGTGATCGCATGTGCCGCCATCGCAATGGCCTGCAAACCGGAGGCACAGTAGCGGTTCACCGTCATGCCGGAGGTGGTGATTGGCAGCCCGCCGCGCAGGGCGATCTGGCGCGCGATGTTCTGGCCGGTTGCGCCTTCGGGAAAACCGCAGCCGATGATGCAGTCTTCGATCCGGTCGGGCGCGATACCCGCCCGCGCGACCGCTGCGGCCACCACATGCCCGCCCATCGTCGCCCCATGCGTCTGATTGAACGACCCCCGGTAGGATTTCGCAAGGCCCGTCCGCGCGGCGGAGACGATAACGGCTTCCTTCATGGTTCAGCCTTCCTTGTTCAGATCGTCAAAGCTGCGACCCTCAGCCACCAGCTCCTGCAGGAGCGGCGCGGGTTGCCAGAAATAGTCGTCCTCCTGCGCGTAGCGTTCGATATCAGACAAGAGCGCGGGCAATCCCACCAGATCCGCCCACTTCAGCGGCCCGCCCCAATAGCGCGGGAACCCATAACCGAAGAGCAGCACCATATCGGCATCAAGCGGGCGGCGCGCGATGCCTTCTCCCACCACTTTCGCCGCCTCATTGGCCATCGCCGCCATGTAGCGGCGCACGATCTCTTCATCGGTGAAGTCGCGCGGCGTGAGGCCTAGATCCGCCCGCTCCGTTTCGATCAGTGTCATGACCTCCGGGTTCGGCACACCACCGCGTTTGCCCTTTTCGTAAATGTAAAATCCTTTGCCGGTTTTCTGCCCGAAATGCCCTGCTTCACAGAGCTTATCCGGGTACCGGCCCACCCGCTCGCGCGCATCCCGTGTGGGCGCCAGCCGTTTCCGCATGGCCCAACCGATGTCCAGCCCGGCCAGATCCGCGACGGCATAAGGCCCCATCGCGAAACCGAAACCGGTCAGGGCCGCATCGATCTGAAACGGGGTCGCACCATCCAGGATCATGTGATCTGCCGCCGTGCGGTAGGTGCTGAGAATTCGGTTGCCGATGAACCCGTCACAGACCCCGGCGCGCACCGAGACCTTGCCCATGCGCTTGCCCAGCGCAAACCCGGTCGCCACGACCTCGGGCGCGGTCTGATCGGCCACAACCACTTCCAGCAGCTTCATGACATGTGCGGGCGAAAAGAAATGCAGCCCGATCACATCACCCGGGCGGGACGTGCTTGCTGCGATTTCGTTCACATCCAGATAGGAGGTGTTGGTGGCCAGAACCGCACCCGGTTTGCAAACCTCATCCAATTGCCGGAAGACGGATTTCTTGACATCCATCTCCTCAAACACCGCCTCGATCACCAGATCGGCCTCTTTCAGCGCGCTGTAATCGGTGGCCATGGTGAGCGCGCTGCCCAGCATCTCATCATGCGTTTCCTGCGTGATCTTTCCGCGTTTCAAAGCGCCTGCAAGGTTGCCCGCGATCCGCGCCTTTGCGGCCTCAGCCGCCGCTTCATCCCGTTCGATCAGCGTAACACGCAAACCCGCCAGCAAGGCGGCTGTTGCAATGCCTGCCCCCATCGTCCCGCCGCCAATCACCCCAACCGCCTCCACCGGCCGCGGCGCGATACCCTTGAGCTCAGGCAGATTGCTGACCGCCCTTTCGGAGAAAAACGCATGGATCATGCCCTGGCGCTGATCCGTTTGCATCAGATCGCGGAACATCTGCCGTTCCGCCTTGAGCCCCTCGGCAAACGACATCTCGACACTGGCCTGCACCGCGCGCACCGCTTGTGCGGGCGAAATCTGGCCGCGCCCCTTTTTCAATACGGCATCGTAGGCTTCATCCCAATCAATCGCCTCCGGTGCCGGCATCTCGCTGACGGGTCGGCGGTGCGCGCCCTGAGCCAGCAAATCATTGGTATACTCCAGACCAACGGTTTGCGGATCCCCCGCTGCCACCTTGTCGATGACCCGGATGCTCAACGCCTCGGGCGCTTTGACGTGCCGTCCGGATGTGATCATGTCGATGGCAGCCGGAACGCCGGTGATCCGGGGCAGACGCTGTGTGCCACCCGCCCCCGGAATGAGGCCAAGATGCACTTCCGGCAGCCCCACACGCGCCTCCGGCTGGGCGATCCGGTAATGCGCCGACAGTGCCACCTCCAGACCGCCGCCCAGGCTGACGCCGTGCATTGAGGCAACCACCAGGAGCGGCGAGTCTTCAATCCGGTTGCACACATCCGGCAGGTGCGGCGCCAGCGGCGTTTTGCCAAATTCCTTGATGTCGGCGCCCGCGATAAAGGCGCGCCCGTCCCCAACAATCAGCACCGCTTTGACACCGGTCTCCGCCTCGGCACGGTCCACCCCGGCCATCAACCCGCTGCGCACCTCTTGGCTGAGCGCGTTGACCGGCGGGTTCTGAAGCCGCAACACGGCGATATCACCATGGCGCTCATAAGCGATTTTATCTGTCATCAACTCTCTCTTCGTTCCGCTGATCGCCACCAGAGCACTAAGCAGGAGGTGCTCATGGCAATTTCAAAGACAGAATACGGACGGTGACAGAATTAACAATCGCTGCGGCGCCAACTAGCGCCGATAGATGAAACACCGCCCCGGCACGGCCTCCGGCGGCAGGTCAATCTCGGTCAGCTCATCAAAATACATCCGGTCACTGGAAACCATCACCCCGCCCGGCGCCAACAAAGGGGCAATCAAGGGAGAGATTTTCCGCGCAAAGATATCGTTCTTCTCGGCATTATGTCCGCCCAGGTCCGCGTGGATCAGACGTGCGGTTGCCCCGAATTGCTTCAAGGCGGCGGGCAGGGTTTCGAAGACGTCGCCCAGAAACACGCGATCATCGGGGGGCGTGCTGTCGGGGTGCGAGGCCACCGCCCGCTCGAACACATAGATGTCCCGGGCGGGTAAAATCTCGCACATGTGGTGATAGGTCCGCCCATTGCCCAGGCCCAACTCAAAAACCGAGCCGCGCAGGTCCCTGGTCAACACCGCGGCGTGATTCAAACACGCGCGCTGTGAAACCATTCGATTGATGAAGAGATCCAGGCGGCTCATTGTCGGTACCTTTGCAAAATTGTCACCTTCACATGCCTCTTTTGAATGAAAATTGGTAGCGCAAAGGGGCTCACGTATCTGTGCGCTGGACGTGAGCATCGAAATCAAGTTGACTGATGCCGCCGGGGAGCGGCTTTTTGGGACGTATTTGCATCAAGGAAGAAATAGCAACGTGGTAACCCCCTTGCTTGAAGTACAAGATTTGAGCATTGGCTTTGGATCAGCAGATTCTGTCGTCCGAGGTGTCAGTTTTCAGGTTATGCCGGGAGAGACGCTTGCGCTGGTCGGCGAAAGCGGGTCCGGCAAAACCATCACCTGCAGATCCGTGCTCCGCATCCTTCCGGCCAGCGCACAAATTCGCAGCGGATCCATCAATTTCGACTGCTCCGGCAAGGTGCTGGACCTGCGAAATCTGAACGAACGGTCGATGAGATCCATTCGTGGAAATCAGATTTCCATGATCTTTCAAGAACCTATGCGATCACTCTCGCCGTTGCACCGGCTCGGAGATCAGGTGTCGGAAGTGCTGCGCCTGCACCGCGACATGCGCCCCTCCGAGGCCAAGAAAACCGTGTTGGACACCTTCGAACGGGTTGGTTTTCCGGAACCCGCGCGGGTCTGGCGTGCCTACCCGTTCGAGATGTCGGGCGGGATGCGGCAGCGCGCGATGATCGCCATGGCGATGGTCGCCAAGCCGGATCTGCTGATCGCGGATGAGCCGACAACCGCGCTGGATGTCACGACGCAGGCACAGGTTCTGGGGCTGATCAAGGATCTGCAGAAAGAGACGGGAATGGCCGTCATTCTGGTCACGCATGATCTGGGGGTGGTCGCCAATATGGCCGAATCCGTTGTGGTGATGAACAAAGGCCGTGTGATGGAGCGCGGCCCCGCGCCGGCCGTTCTGGGGGATCCCGCGCATGGGTACACGAAAAAGCTATTTGCTGCGGCCCCGATAATCCCTGAGGTTGCTGCCCCTGCGCGTGCGGAAAAACACGACGACCTCATCCTTGATCTGCGCAATGTGTCCAAGACCTATACGATGCGTGCAGGCGGGTGGAGCAAACCGATGACCGTCACGGCCTGCCACGAGGTCAATCTGGAGTTACAACGCGGCAAAACGCTGGCCGTGGTCGGTGAAAGCGGGTCGGGCAAAACCACCTGTGCACGGATCGCCCTGGGCGCGGAGATGCCTGATCCCGGCGGCGAGGTCGTGTTCACACCCACCAAAGACGCGCCGCCCGTCAAGATCAACGCGATGTCGTTCACGGAGCGAGTTTCGTTCCAGCGTCAGGCGCAGATGGTGTTTCAGGACCCCTATTCGTCCCTGTCTCCGCGCATGCGGGTGCAGGATGCGCTGACTGAACCCATGGAAATCCACAATCTGGGATCACGATCCGACCGACGCGAGAAGGCGGCTGAAATGCTGCGCTGGGTTGGCCTCGATCCCTCGATGCTGGGGCGATATCCGCATGCGTTTTCGGGTGGTCAACGGCAACGGCTCTCCATCGCGCGCGCCTTGACGCTCGATCCGGTGTTACTGGTCTGCGACGAGCCGACCTCGGCGCTCGATGTCTCGGTACAGGAGCAAATCCTCTGCCTGCTCGAAGATATCCGGGATCGGGTTGGCCTCAGCTATCTCTTCATCAGCCACGATCTCGCGGTGGTTGCGCGCATCGCGGATGAGGTGGCCGTGATGCGTCAAGGTGTCGTCGTCGAACAGGCCCCGCCTGATACGTTGTTCTACAATCCGCGCCATCCCTACACCAAGGCCCTGATCGCCGCACAGCCCGAGCCAGATGTGAGCCGACCCATCGATCTTGGCCTTGTGGCAAAAGGGGCGGGCAAACCCTCAAGCTGGCCGGACGCATTCCGCTTTGAAGGCGTTGCCGCCCCCGCTTTGACCGAACTGGAACCCGGCCATAAGGTGCGTTGTCATGTTTAGAGTTTTCGCTGCCCTTCTGATCGTGCTGACGACCGCCGCAAGCGGCCATGCCGACACGCCGACCCCATCTGAGAGCAGTTTCTGGCAAAAAGAAGTGGGCAAAGGCATTCTGCCGCCCGTGACCCAACGCCTGCCGCAAGAGCCGCTGGTCGTTGACCTCGAAGCTAAAGGCCGCACCTTGGGGGAGCAGGGCGGCACGTTGCGCACGCTGGTGTCGCGCTCAAAAGATGTGCGGCAGATGGTGGTCTATGGCTACGCGCGGCTCGTAGGCTATGACCAGAACTACAATCTTTATGCTGACATCCTGCGCGATATCGAGGTGGTCGAGGGCCGCAAATTCACGCTGCACCTGCGCAAAGGGCATCGCTGGTCCGATGGGCATCCCTTTACCTCCGCGGATTTCGAATACTACTGGAAACACGTGGCTCAGAACAAGGAACTGAGCCCCGCCGGCCCGCCACAACATATGGTCGTGGACGGCGTGTTGGCGGATGTCACCTTTCCCGATGCGCATACCGTGGTGATCGAATGGCCGACGCCAAACCCGCAGTTCTTGCAGCTGCTGGCGCAGGCGAGCCCCTTTTTCATCTACCGGCCTGCGCATTACCTGAAACAGTTTCACGCGGAGTTCACAGACGCCAAGACCCTGAAGAAAAAAATCAAAAAAGCCCGTGTACGCGCCTGGGCGGCGCTGCACAACGACCGTGACAACATGTATAAATTCGACAATCCGGACCTGCCGACGCTGCAGCCCTGGATGAACGCATCCGGCACGAAATCCAGCCGTCATCTCTTTGTGCGCAACCCCTATTATCATCGGATCGACACGCAGGGTGTGCAATTGCCCTACATCGATATCGTGGAAATGACGATTGTCGGTGGCGGGTTGATCGCAGCCAAGGCCAACGCGGGCGAGGTGGATCTGCAGGCGCGGGGGCTGGATTTCCCGGACATCTCGATCCTGAAAAAGGGCGAGACCGATGGGGCGGGATACAAGACGCTGCTCTGGGCCAATGGCGCGGCAAACCAGATCACCATCTATCCCAATCTGAACTTCGCCGACCCGGTATGGCGCGAGGTGATCCGCGATGTGCGCTTTCGCCGCGCGCTCAGCCTTGGCATCGACCGGCGCATGATCAACCGCGCGCTGTACTTTGGCCTGGCGAAGGAAGGCGGCATGACCGCACTAGCCAAAAGCCCGTTCTTTGACCCCGCCAATCTCTTCTCATGGTCCATCTACTACCCGGCCAAGGCCAACGCGCTGCTGAATGAAATGGGGCTGACGGAGCGCACCCCCGATGGCATCCGCAAGTTGCCGGACGGGCGCCCGATGGAATTTGTGATTGAAACCGCAGGTGAGCGGCAGGAGGTCGAAAACGCGCTGGCCATCGTGACGGATACCTGGCGCGAGATCGGCATCAAGCTGATCATGCGCCCGCTGGACCGCGATATTCTGCGCAACCGGGTCTATTCGGGTCTGTCAATGTCTGCGGTCTGGTTCGGCTGGGACAATGGCCTGCCGCAAGCCTACACACCGCCCGAATACCTCGCGCCGACGCATCAGGAGTTCTTCGCCTGGCCCAAGTGGGGGCAGTACTATCAAACCGGTGGCGAGGTTGGCGAAGCCCCGGACATGCCTGCGGCCAAACGGTTGATGCAGCTGAGCTGGGATTGGGATCACACCACCGACACGGACGAACGGGCCGCGATCTGGCGCGAAATGCTGGCCATTCATGCAGATCACCAGTTTGGCATCGGCATTCTATCGGAAGCGCCACAACCCGTTGTCGTCTCGGACCGGCTGCGCAATGTCCCCGAGGTGGCCAAATGGGCCTGGGACCCTGGTGCCCATTTCGGCATTCACCGGATTGACGAATTCTACTACGACGAACCGTTCCAGCAGCTCACGCAATGATGTTTCTCCGCTACGCCATCTATCGGTTCATCACGATGCTGCTCACCCTCTGGGTGGTGTCAATCATGATTTTCGTGATCATCAACCTGCCGCCCGGCGACTATCTGTCTAACCAGATCGCAGAGCTGCGCGCCACGGGACAGGCCGAAGGGGTGGCCAAGGCCGAGTTCCTGCGCACCGAATATGCGCTCGACCGACCGATCTGGGAGCAGTACCTGATCTGGGTCGGCATGGCGCCCGGCCCGCAGGGCTGGTACGGGCTCATTCAGGGTAATTTCGGCTGGTCCTTTGAATTTGACCGGCCTGTGTCTGAAATCGTGGGCGATGCATTGTGGCTGACGGTTCTGGTGAACCTTGCCGCCGTGCTCTTTGTCTATCTGGTCGCCCTGCCGCTGGGCGTCATCGCTGCGGCAAGATCCGAGACATGGGTGGATTATACCGCGGCCTTTGTCGGCTACCTAGGGCTGGCCACGCCAAACTTCCTGCTCGCGCTGATGCTGTTTTATTATGGGAACAAGTATTTCGATCTGCCCATTGGCGGGCTGATGGATCCGCAGTTCGAGGGGGAGCCGATGTCCTTTGACAAGGTGAAATCCATCCTTGTCCACCTGATCGTGCCAACCTTCGTCATCGGGACCTCGGGGGCCGCTGCCATGATGCAACGGCTGCGCGCCAATATGCTGGACGAGCTCAGCAAACCCTATGTCGAGACCGCCAAGGCCAAGGGTCTGGCCCCGTCAAAGCTGCTCGCCAAATATCCCCTGCGCATGGCGTTCAACCCCTTTGTGGCGGATATTGGCAACCTGCTGCCCGCGATGGTATCTGGGTCGGTTCTGGTCTCTGTTGTTTTGGGCCTGCAAACCATCGGGCCGTCGCTGCTGACTGCACTGAAGTCTCAAGACCAGTTCCTGGCCGGGTTCGTGTTGATGTTCGTTGCCCTACTCACCCTCATCGGCACGATGATTTCGGATTTACTGCTGGTTCTGCTTGACCCGCGCATCCGCTACGGAGCCCGCGGCACATGACCCAATTGCCTGATGGTCGCTATGTCGACGACGCCCCCTATTCCGACACCACCGACCTCAGTGCGCTGGAACGTTCTGATATGGACGCTCCCAACTGGGTGTTGGTCTGGCGCAAATTCAAGCGGCACAAGCTAGGTCTGATATCGGGTATCTTTCTGCTGCTCAGCTACCTGATGCTGCCTGTTGCGGGGTTCATCGCGCCTTATACGCCCAACGAACGCAGCGCGGATTACCTCTATGCGCCACCGCAATCCGTGCACCTGTGGCATGAGGGCGAGTTTATCGGGCCTTTCGTTTACCCCACCACCGCCACGGCGGATCTGGTCAACTACCGCTGGACCTATGAGACCGACACGACACGGCCCATGCCGCTGCAATTCTTTTGTGATGGCGACCAGTACAAGCTCTTTGGCCTGATCCGGTCTGACACGCATCTTTTCTGCGCGCCAGAAGGCGCCACGATCTTTTTGTGGGGGTCGGATCGGTTGGGGCGGGATGTGTTCAGCCGTATTCTCTACGGCGCACAACTCTCGCTCACCGTGGGCCTTATTGGCATCACGGTGTCCTTCGCCCTTGGCATCTTTTTTGGCTCCATCGCGGGGTATTTCGGCGGCAAGACGGATTGGGTGATCAACCGGGTCATCGAGATTCTGCGCTCCTTGCCAGAACTGCCGCTGTGGCTGGCGCTGTCGGCAGCGGTGCCGTCGAACTGGAGCCCGGTGGCGGTTTTCTTCATCATCTCGATCATTCTGGGCATACTCGACTGGCCCGGGTTGGCGCGGGCGGTCCGAAGTAAATTCCTCTCGTTGAGAGAGGAGGAATATGTCAGAGCGGCAGAGATGATGGGAGCAAAACCCGGTCGGGTCATTCGCAGGCACCTGTTGCCCAATTTCATGTCCCACCTCATCGCTTCTGCCACGCTGTCGATCCCGGCGATGATCCTGGGTGAAACAGCCCTCAGCTTCCTGGGCCTCGGCCTGCGCGCGCCTGCCGTGAGTTGGGGCGTGATGCTCAATGATGCCCAGAACCTCGCCAGCATCGAGATTTACCCGTGGACGGCCATCCCGATGCTGCCGATCATCTTTGTGGTACTGGCCTTCAACTTTCTGGGCGACGGGTTACGCGCCTCTTTGGACCCTTACAAATCCTGAGAAATCGTTGAAGTTTGGGCAACAATTTGCCACGCAAATACCAGATTTCACCTTCAATCTCACGCAACGAACACGTGTGAGGGATATAAATGGATGTGATGTTTGCTCTGTTGGAGTGGTTCACCAGCTTTCTGTTCAACTGGGAATCTCGCCTCTCGGTGATCTACCTCTGCGCGACCGTGGTGCTGGTTTACGTACTCTGGATCCTGCGCGGACGGTCAGGCAGTTTCACTGCCTACCTGCTGCCAAAAGAAACATATCTGCACAAATCCAACCTCGTCGACATCAAAATCTTTTTATTCAATACGCTGCTAGCAGTATCCGGCTTCTTTGCAGCCGTTACACTGACACCTTTGATGACGGTCTATTTTCTGGATGCAATGTTACTCTTGACCGGCGGTGACCTGGCTCCCGTGCCCGGTCAAGACGACTGGAAAAAGCTCGCCTTGGCGACGCTGATCATGATCCTCACGCTCGACTTCTGCAAATACTGGGCACATCGGCTACACCATGAAACGGCGATCCTATGGCCCTTCCATGCGGTCCATCACTCCGCCGAAGTCCTGACACCACTGACGGCCAATCGTAACCACCCGGTTTTCATTGTCATCCGACTGTTCATATACGGTCTGATCGTCGGATTGATACAGGCGCTCATGCTGTTTCTACTGATGGGTAAGATCGATGTTCTTACCGTTGGCAGCGTGAATGCCGGATATTTCCTGTTCAACGCGCTGGGATCAAACCTGCGCCACAGCCACATCTGGCTCAGCTACGGGCGCGTGCTGGAGCATATCTTCATTTCACCCGCGCAACACCACATTCATCACTCCATCGAACGCAAACACTACAATAAGAACTACGGCGAGGTTTTTGCCTTTTGGGACTGGATGTTCGGTACGCTCTATGTTCCGGCGAGCTATGAAAACATCAATTACGGCCTCTCGGACGAAGAAGGGAACCGCATTGAGCAACCGCATCCTACCCTGCGCGCCGCCCTGCTGCATCCCTTCGTCGAAAGCTGGGAGGCGCTGTGGAAAGGCACCTCGCGCGATCCGAACCTGACGCCCGACGCGGATCAGACGGCACTGCAATGAACCGCGGTCTTTCCCTTTGGCTCGACGTACTGCGGGTGGGTGCAACGCTTGTGGTCGTCTTGTCGCATATCGCCTATGCCCGTTTTACGCGCGGGGATTATCAGTTCATGCGCGATCTCAATCTGGGCAGCGATGCTGTCATCGTTTTCTTCGTGATTTCGGGAATTGTGATTGCTTACGCCGCTGAGCGCGACAAGCATCTGCCGACCTACACCTTCAACCGCGGCACGCGGCTGCTGTCGGTTCTGCTGCCTGCTCTGCTGTTGACCTTCGTCTTTGACCAGATGGGACAACGCATTGACCCCGGTGCCTATCCGGCTGGGTATTACGGGGCCTTGCCGCTTTGGGAGATGCTGCTGCGCGGGCTGAGCTTTTCCAACGAATGGGGCGCATTTGAGCGCGTGCGTCTGGGCACCAACGGTCCGCTTTGGTCACTGAGTTACGAGGCCGCCTATTACATCCTTTTCGGGGTGGCATTTTTCATGTCAGGCGCGCGCCGGGTGATCATCCTGCTGGGCCTGGTCGTGCTCTTCGGTCCGCGGGTTTTGCTGTTGATGCCTGCATGGCTGATGGGCGTCTGGCTCTGGCGCAAACTGGCCGCCGGTGGCGCGGGCACGCTCCCCTCAAAAACGGCGCGCATGATGGCATGGGGGGCACCCGTGCTCTACGCGGCCTGCTTGTGGATCGGCGTGCCCGACATGCTCGCACATCTGACCGCCGAGGCCATGGCCCCCGCCCGCTACCGGCACGTGCTGGCCTTCTCCGATGAATTCATCTGGAACGCACTGGTCGGCGTATTCACAACCATCCATATCTTCGGCATGGCCCGCCTTTTGCAAAACCACACGCGGGACAACCGCGCCGTGCGCTGGTGGGCCGGTGCGAGCTTCTCGATCTATGTGACCCATTATCCTGCGTTACACCTGATCGACTCTGTCTTTCCGGCGGAAACACTGGCGCGAGACGCCCTTTTTGTGGTCGGATCCATCGCCATCAGCCTGATCTTTGCCCAGATCTTCGAAAGGCGGATCGCGGGGCTGCGCAGCTGCATCCGTGCGCTCATCGGGCATTGGGGCCCTAGCGGTCGTCGCCCGCGTCCTCACCATCCATAAGCTCCTCTTCCATGGAAGCCTGCGCCGCCGCCGAGATGGATTTCTTATCCTCTTCGGACAGGTCCTCGACCTTGCCATCCTTCAGCCGCACGGTGACCTCTTTATGCGCGAACTGGATGCCCTCGCGCTCGAAAAGGATACGGATTTCTTCGTAAACCCGCTTGCGCACCAACCATTGATCGCCGGGTTTGGTCATGAATTTGACCCGGATAATCATCGCGGAATCCTGCATTTCAATGACACCCTGGGACTTCAGCGGCTGGATGAAGTTTTCACCAATCACCGGATCGTCCAATAGTTCGACCCCCAACTTCTTGATCAGCTTGCGCACCTTCTCCACATCGGTGTCATAGGTCACGCGCAGGGGCAGTTTCATGATCACCCAGTCGCGTGAATAATTCGTCATGACCTGAATTTCGCCAAAGGGTATGGTATGCAATGCGCCCAGGTGATGGCGCAGCTGGAAAGACCGCACCGAGATTTTCTCCACCGTGCCTTTGACACCACCGATGTCCAGATACTCACCTTTGCGAAAGGCATCATCAAACAGGAAGAACCCGCCCGAAAAGATGTCGCGCACCAGCGCCTGAGACCCAAAGCCCACCGCGACACCGACCACACCTGCGCCAGCAAAAAGCGGGCCGACGTTCACACCCATTTCCAACAGGATGATGAGGCTGATCGTGACCAACACCACGATCAGAATGAAATTGCGGAACAGCGGCAGCAGCGTCGCCAGACGGCTGGCCCCGGTCCCACCACCATCGCCGCCCAGATCCTCTTCGCTCACGTCCCCCTGTTCTTCCAATATCTTATTGTCGATCCAGATGCGGAAGGTGTGATAAACAATATAGCCGATGAATATGATCACCATGATGTCGAGAAGCTGGGCCGCGTAGCTTTCCACCATCTGGGCCGAATTATTGTCCCAGATGTAGAAAAACGCATAGACTCCGGCGACAAACGCCAGAATACCCGCCACACGCCGCGCCAGCGCTTCGAAGGAATTCAACGCATGCCGCGGACGCAGCGGCATTGGCGCCTCTTCCATCGGGATGTCGTCCGGGGTGACCCCATCTGCCGCGCCTGCTTCGTTCAATTCGCGCAAGGCCCGGGCGCGTTGAAAGCTGCGCTCGATCATGAAATTGATCACGCCATAAACCACGATGATCGACATCAGGATGATATACGCCCCGGCGATCAGCGGGATCGACGACGGGTGCCCCAGCACCAGATCATAGGTCAGTTCGAGCCACGCAAAGATCACGTAAAGGATGACCACCGGGGCCCAGATCGTTGTCATGAACTTCACAGCCCAGCTGACCTGGGTCACGGATTTACCGTTCCGCATCGCGTTGGAAATGGCGGCGCGGTTTACCAGCACCATAACGATGTTCAGCAACACCACGATGGCCGACATCAGCGAAGACAGGAAGGCGTAGACGTCGTAATTAAGGCCCAACTCACCAATCCAGACGCCAAAGAGAATGGCCGTGATATCAAAGGTGCCCAGCACCCAGAGCCAGGTGTGAAGCCGTTTGGCATCCCGGTTGCTCATCACGGGCACCCGGTATTGTTCAAGGTAGGGGGATAGCACCATGCGCCACAGGTTCGCGACCAGACGGCACATGAAATAGGCGGTATTGATCACGCTGACGGTGAACTGCATCGCCTTGTCTTCCAGCGGGCCAAAGATCAGCGCCCCAAGGACATAGGCCACCAGCATGGACACCAGAATACCGATGACGCCCATGAAAAACCTGAAGACGAGAAAGGGCATCTTCTCGGCGTATCCCACCGGGTTTTCCCGGATGCGGGAGACCACGAAATTCCTGACAATCCTCTTGCCATAGACCTGGCTCTCGAAAACCATCCCCACAGCGAAAAGCAGCAGCGAGACAATCAGCGCATAGGCGAAAGCCCAGATCGTGCCATCCGGGCTGGTGGCGCGCAGGATGTAGATCACCTCGTTGAAGGCATTGGGCAGATCCAGGATGCGATCCACCAGCGCCGTGCGGAATCGCACCACCGTGTCCTGCGCCTTCATCAGGCGCGATCCTTCGACGCCTTCGGCCGGGGCATCCTCGACCTCGGCGGCTGTGCTCAGAATCTCGCCATCATTGTTGATGACGACCACGCCGACACCATTCTCCGACGCTTGACGCATGATCTCCGAAATTTGATCGGTGCTTTCGCTGCTCGACGAATTCGCACCTGGCAGGAGAGAGCCCAAACCCTGTGCATCTGTATCTGTGGGAGAAATCGAACAAAAGAGCGCCAAAAAGCAGAGAAGAATGGCAAAAAAGCGCACGCGCATAAAGAAAGTCCGGGCAATGTTAATTTGGTGTTTGACGGTAGGGGAGCGCATGACCCATTGCAATTGCACATCAGCGCAATATCTCGCGATCACTGGTGTTTTGCACATAATTCGCTTTTGTGCCAAATATGCAGTGAAAACGGGGCAAAGCGCCCCTCACCCGACCCAAGGACCGGCCGATGCGCCTGAATTATTTGCTTTGCACCGCGGCTGGTGTTCCCAAATTCCCCACGACAGGTATACGCTCCCCTGGCTCTGACAGGCGGGACATCCGGTAACATGAACGTGCATCATCAAGCCGGGTCAACGGCCCAACCTGAAAGTGCCGCGGAGCCCGAGCGGTCGCTGCGTGTCATGCTTTACAGCCATGACACCTTTGGTCTGGGGCATTTGCGGCGCTCACGTGCGCTGGCCTCCGCACTGACGGCGGCAGACCCGAAAGCCTCTGCCATCATTCTGACCGGATCCCCGGTTGCCGGGCGCTTCACCTTTCCGGAGCGGGTCGACCACATGCGGCTGCCGGGCGTCACGAAACTGCCCGACGGGACCTATGTGAGCCAGACCCTGGGCCTGGACATCGATGATACGACCAACCTGCGCTCGGGCCTGATCCAGACGGCGGTGGAGCAGTATGAACCGGACCTGCTGATCGTCGATAAAGAACCCACAGGGTTTCGCGGGGAATTGCTACCGACACTGGAATGGCTTGAGGGGCGCGATCAGACCCGCTGTGTTCTGGGCCTGCGCGATGTGCTCGACGCGCCCTCGGTCCTGGCGGCTGAATGGGATCGCAAGGGTGCGGTCGCAGCAACCGAACGGTTCTATGATCAGATATGGGTCTATGGGCCTCGCTCGGTTTATGACCCGACAGAGGGGTTGCAGCTGTCGGAGGCTACGCGCGCGCGGATCTACTGGACCGGGTATCTGCGCCGCGAAGTGATTGATGCCGCAGATACCCCGGATACCCCCTATGTCTTGATCACACCCGGCGGCGGCGGTGACGGTCAGGCGATGGTCAGCCTTGTCCTCGAAGCTTACGAAAAAGACCCGACCCTGAAACCCGACGCGGTGCTGGTCTATGGCCCCTTCCTGTCCGGCGAGGTCCGCGAGGCTTTTGAAGCCCGCGTTGCGAAGTTGAATGGCCGGGTGACGGCGGTCGGGTTCGACGCCAAGATCGAAGCGCTTTTTGCCGGGGCCGAAGGCGTTGTCTGCATGGGGGGCTACAACACGTTTTGCGAGGTCCTGTCATTTGATAAACGGGCCGTGATCGTGCCGCGGACGATCCCACGGCTGGAACAATGGATCAGAGCATCGCGCGCCGAAGAGCTTGGCCTTGTCCGAATGCTGGACGAAGAGCGCGACGGGATGACGCCGGAGACAATGATCGCATTCATCCGCGGCTTACCGTCCCAGAGAAAACCATCGCACGCCGGTGCGAACGGATTGCTGGATGGTTTGGATGTCGTCGTGGCACGCGCTGCACAATTGATGGCGGATAAATGACATCAAACCGCGCGCGCCTGGGCGTGATCGTTAAAGGATGGCCGCGCCTGTCAGAGACATTCATCGCCCAGGAGCTTGTGGCGCTGGAGGAGGCTGGCCTGGCGTTCGAGATCTGGTCGTTGCGCCATCCCACGGATCATAAGACCCACCCGCTGCATGATCGGCTGCGCGCGCCGGTGCATTATCTGCCTGAATATCTGAAAGATGAACCGTTGCGGGTGCTCAAGGGGTTTTTCAGCGCGCTCACACGCCCCGGTTTCGCCGCTGCCTGGCGCGCCATTCGTGCAGATTATCCGCGCGACCGCACGCCAAATCGCCTGCGCCGGTTCGGGCAGGCCTGTGTTCTCGCGCGCGAACTGCCGCCGGAAACGCGCGGGCTCTATGCACATTTCTTGCATACCCCGTCTTCCGTCGCCCGCTACGCGGCGATACTCACCGGCGTGCCGTGGTCATTCTCGGCCCATGCCAAGGACATCTGGACCTCACCAGAATGGGAGTTGCGCGAAAAGCTCTCCGCAGAAAGCCATGGTGCCACCTTTGGCGCGACCTGCACCAGTTTTGGTGCGGCTTATTTAAAAGACCTCACCGACACGCCCGACCGGGTGGATCTTGTCTATCACGGGCTTGATCTGGCGCGGTTTCCAGCCCCTCCGCAGCGAAAGCGACGACGCCCGGGTGATCCGATCAAATTGATGTCCGTCGGGCGCCTCGTCGAAAAGAAGGGGTTTGACCGGCTCATCCAGGCCTTCGGTCTGCTGCCTGCATCGGTTGACTGGCACTGGACCCATATCGGCGGTGGTGCCCTGAAAGATGAGTTGCAAGCGCTGGCGCGGACGCAGGGCGTCGCCGAGCGGATCACCTGGCATGGCCCCAGCGATCAACCAGAAGTCATCGAGGAGATGCGCGCGGCGGACCTCTTTGTGCTGCCCAGCCGGATCGCTTCCAATGGTGATCGCGACGGGCTGCCCAATGTTCTGATGGAAGCGGCCAGCCAGAAGCTGCCCATTCTATCGACACCGGTCTCCGCCATCCCGGAATTCATCGATACCGGCACCCATGGCATTCTGACCGATGATGCCCCCACAAGCCTTGCCCGCCAGATCGAGGCGATTGCCGCCAGCCCGGAGAACGCCCAAAAAATGGCGGACGCGGCCTATGACAGACTGGTATCCGCCTTCCAGATGCACCCGGGCATTGCGCAGCTGAAATCGCGACTGACGCAGATGTTGAGCGACGGGTCATGACCAAAGTTGCCTTCTATGCGCCGATGAAACCGCCGACCCATCCGGTGCCCTCGGGGGACCGTGCGATGGGCCGCGCCATCCTCGCGGCGCTCAGATATGGCGGGATAGAGGCTGAACTGGTCTCAAAGCTGCAGACACGCGACAAGGACGGTCATGTCGATACCCAAGCGCGGCTGCTGGCGCTGGCAGAGGCGGAAGCAACACGGTTGATCGCGCAAGGGCGCTATGCGGATTGGCAGGTATGGATCACCTATCACTGCTATTACAAAGCCCCTGATCTGGTCGGCCCGACGGTGGCCGCGGCGTTGAACCTGCCATATTTCCAGATCGAGGCCACACGGGCACGCAAGCGGTTGAACGGACCGTGGTCCACCTTTGCCCAGGCCGCAGAAGCGGCCAGCGATGCAGCGGATGTGATTTTCCACCTGACCGCCAGAGACGCAGAATCTCTTTATGCCTACGCGCCCGCACACCAGCGGATCGTCCACCTGCCGCCCTTCCTGCCGCGCAACGATTTACCCCCCGCCAGCTCCGGCGATGGCCCGATGCTCAGCGTCGGCATGCTGCGGCATGGCGACAAATTCGCGTCCTACGAGCTTATCGCCGACACGCTGACCCTTCTCAAAACGCCCGACTGGCGCTTGGTGATCGCGGGTGACGGGCCAGCGCTCAACGCCGTCGCCTCCATCATGCAACCCTTTGGAGATCGGGTAGAGCTACGCGGATCGCTGGACGACGCGGCATTGGGGGAGGCTTACGGGCAGGCCAGCCTGCTGTTTTGGCCCGGTGTCAACGAAGCCTTCGGCATGACCTACCTCGAAGCACAGGCCGCAGGGCTGCCCGTCGTCGCGCAGGACAGACCGGGTGTGATTGACGTTCTGGCACCACATCAGCATCCAACGCCCGCAGGCGGGCCGGAGGTATTGGCGCAGGAAATTGATTTGCTCCTCGGTGATTGCGCGGAACGCGCGCGGCGCGGACAGGCCGCACGCGACTATGTTGCAACCCACCATCTGCTCGGGGCTGCAAGCAAGACACTCTGCGATGCCGTCACCGGGGCAATTGCATGATACGTCTCGCATTGATCCGCCACGGCCACACCGCCTGGAACCGGCAGGGCCGCATTCAGGGACGCACCGATGTGCCGCTGGATGCAGAAGCCGAAGCGCAACTTGCCAGCCTGGCATTGCCGGATGACTGGCGCGCGGCAATGCTCTGGTCGAGCCCTTTGCAACGTGCAACGCGCACGGCAACCCTGCTGGCGGGCAGACCTCCCAAGACCGCCCCCGCGTTGACAGAGATGGATTGGGGCGATTGGGAAGGTCAGGAGGGCGCAGTCCTGCGGGCCGATCCATCGTCTGGATACCGGGACATAGAAGATTGGGGGTGGGATTTCCGCCCCCCAAAGGGTGAAACCCCCGCAGAGCTACGCGCGCGCCTTCTGCCCTGGGCGCAAGACCTGCGTGAGGACGCAGTAGCGGTCTGCCATATCGGCATCATGCGCGTTCTGATGGCCCATGCTACGGGCTGGGATTTCAAAGGTCCCGCGCCCTTCCAGATCAAGCGCAACAGGCTATTCGTGATCACGATCTCCGATGATATCTGGACCACTACAGATACCCCCATCAGACTAAGGCAACGCGCGTCATGAAGATCATGATCGCCGTGACACATCTTTTGGGCACGGGTCATCTGACCCGCGCGCTCACGCTTGCACGGGCCTTCGCGGCGGAAGGACATGCCAGCACGGTCGTGACCGGCGGTATGCCTGCGCCCCATCTGGACAGCACGAATGTGTCCCTTGTCCAACTGCCGCCACTGCGGTCGGACGGGGTGAATTTCACGCGGCTCCTGAACGCCGAGGGGCTGGATGCCGGTGAAGAGGTAATGCAGGCCCGGATGCAGGCGTTGGAGGTGACGCTGCACGACCTCAGGCCCGACGTCCTGATCACGGAGCTATTTCCCTTCGGACGTCGGGTGCTGCGCGCGGAATTCTTGCATCTGCTCACCTGCGCCGCGACACAGCTCAAGCGGCCGCTGATCTGCGCCTCGGTCCGCGATATCCTCGCACCCCCTTCCAAACCTGAAAAGGCCCATGCCACCGAAAACATCATCACCTCCCACTACGATGCGGTACTGGTGCATTCGGATCGGGCGATAACACCGTTGAACATCAGCTGGCCCGTGACCGAAACGCTGGAGGATTACCTGGACTATACCGGATTTGTGGCTCCGCCCGCACCTGCCCCGCATCCGCACCACCTGGGATCTGGAGAGATCCTGGTCAGCGCGGGGGGCGGCGACGTCGGCACAGATCTCTTCGCCGCGGCCCTTGATGCCGCACGCCGAGATCCGGCACGGTCCTGGCGGTTGCTGATCGGGGGGACAAATGCCCAGAGCAGGGTAGCGGCGCTGCAGGTCGATGCCCCCACAAACGTCGTCATTGAACCCGCCCGGCCCGATTTCAGACACATGCTGCACCACGCGGCGGCATCCATTTCGATGGCAGGCTACAACACCGCGCTTGATCTTCTGCAAACCGGCACACCGGCTGTCTTTGTCCCCTTCGATGCCGGTGGCGAAGTCGAGCAGAGCCTGCGCGCCAAAGCTTTGGCAGCGCTGCCCGGCATATCAGTGCTTCCCACCGCGCAGTTGAGCGGCGACGCGCTCTTGCACCATCTGGCGCAGGTGATGACCGCGCCTCAAAGATCGCCGCAAACCAACGCACTGGACGGCGCACGCAAGACCGTTGAAATCGTCGAAACCCTCGTGAGCGCCCGCCGATGAGCATCGACTGGTCTCCCCTGCGCGCGGAACTGGCCCTTTGGCGCGCGGAACAGATGGTCCTGCCCCTATGGTGGCGGGATGATGATGCGATTGCTGCAACCTCCGAACTGGACCGTTTGGCGCAGCTGTCTGACGATCTGTCACTGCCTGTGCATCTGGCCGTCATTCCCGCCCACGCGGAGACGTCACTCGCCACCATGGTCACGGCGCATCCCAATCTCATCCCGATGGTGCATGGCTGGGCGCATGAGAACAGGGCGCCCAGCGGGTCAAAGAAAGCTGAGTTTGGCCATCCGCGCGTTGGTGCCAACGACGAACTTCAGAGAGCTCTAAGCACCTTGCGCGGCCTTTTCGGGTCAAGCCTGATGCCTGCCTTTGTTGCCCCATGGAACCGCCTGCATCCCTCCTTCATGCAAAACCTGTCCGACCTGGGCTATGCCGCAGTTTCCACGTTTCTGCCCCGCCCCTCCGCGCATCCCGCGCCGGGATTGCTGGCCGTCAATACACATATCGACCCGATTGATTGGCGGGGCACGCGTGGCTTGCTGGACCCTGATCGCATCATCGCCGACGCCGTCGCCCAGCTTCAGGCCCGACGCCGAGGGGATGTCGATAGGACAGAGCCACTTGGCTACCTCACACACCACCTCGTGCACACCCCGGATGTCTGGACATTCTCACGCGCCTTTCTGAGCGAAATGCTCAACGGTGGTGCGACGCGCACACTACTGACCGAAGCCATAAAGGAGACGACATGAGCCGATTGGAATCCATGCGCAGGCGATTGTCCGCACAGATCGATGGCCTGAACTGGGCGTCGAAATCTGTCGCGGACATGCCGGGCGATGTTCTGGAATTGGGGCTCGGGAACGGGCGGACCTTCGATCACCTGCGCGAGCGCCTGCCCGACCGCCGGATCTGGGTGATCGACCGGGTGCTGAAACCGCATCCGTCCTGTATTCCGCCAGAGGATGATTTCCTGTTGGGTGAGGCCGACGACATGTTGGCTGAACTGGCCAACCGCGATGCCAAGATGGTTTTGGCCCACTATGATTTTGGATTTGGCGTCAAGGAACTGGATGTCGAAGAGGGCGCGCGCCTCTCACCCTTCATCGCCCCCCTGATGCACCCTGGCGGCCTGATCGTCAGCCAACAACCTCTGATCGGGTTCACCCAGATCACAGGCCCGGACACCATTGATCCGGAACGCTATCTCTTTTACCGCGCCCCATAATTTCCCGCGCGGCTTGCAGGAAGAGGTCGTTCGAAAAAGGGGGGCACAGCGTCCTGATCTCGGGAACTCTTTGCCCTGTCAGCGCGTTCTCTTGGTGGAACTGGAAAGGAAAAAACCATGCTTAGAATTGCTACATTGTGCGCTGCCCTGATCGCTCTTGCCGCTTGTGAAACCACAAAGGGTGCTGGAGAGGACATTCAGGACCTTGGTGAGGCGATTGAAGGGGCCGCAACCAACCCGACCTGATCACTCAAATGCATCTCGCTGGTGGGAGAATGCCGTTTTTTGCGTGAAGTCAGGTCCTGAATCGGGTTATCCTGCTCTGGATATTCTTCAACAAAGGACCATCCGATGATCAGACTTGCTTTTGCACTCGCTGCCGTTCTGGCTTTGACCGCATGCGAAACCACCAAGGGCCTTGGGCGCGACGTCCAGAATGCGGGCGAAGCGCTGGATCAGGCCATCTGATCGGGGCGTCCCACGGATACCATGGGCCACGGTGCACCGCGCCTGCCCCCTAACCCGGCCCAATATGCGGCCGGGTTTTTTCGTGAACCCTCTATACTATCGCCTGATCACGCGGTGCAGGATCTGCAAAACGGTGTCGCCGGCACCAGAATAAGCCGCGCATCGCTGATACCCTCGCCACAGGTGACGCAGACGCCATAGGTGCCTTTTTCAATCCGGTCCAAAGCGGCATCGATGCTTCTAAGCTCCGCTTGATCCGCCAATCCCATGGCCTCCAGAACCTCGTCCCCCTGCCGCTCCGAAGAACGGTCTTCCCAGTCTTTCGACGGCGACTCGTCAAGCTGGTGTTCAATCCATTGCATCATGCTCGCGAGCTCTTCACGACGGGCCAGCAAAATCTTTTTCTGAGCAGTGATATTCATGAGGGCGCTCCCATTCGGCGCAGGCAGGGTGGCACACTCTCAGCCGCGCCGCATTGATTTGGGTCAAGCTGGCGTAGCATGGCGGAGGCGCGCGCTATCTCACCACCCAAAAGATACCCAAGACCGACCGGCACGCGCTCCGAACTACTGGCCGATTTTACGCGCCACCAGATACGATGCGGGCAGGGCCAGCACCGCACCCGCCGCCGCCGCGATCACGATCGGCAGCACATCCGTCATACCCGCGCTGAGCACGGCAATGACGCCGCTTCCGGCCAGGGTGGCAGCAATGAAGCAATACAGGATGGCAGTGAGGCGGAACATTTTCAGGGCCCTTTGTCAGGCGCACGCAAGCGCGGTTTCAGTCTGCGCACAACCTATTCTCAGGCAGCAGAAAACGCCTTGATTTGGGTCAATTTCAGAATGGGTTTGAACGATGTGCGACGCGCCGCCGCAATAGCGAAAGGCGTCAGGGGATCGGACCGAAATCCTTTCCATGCCTTGCGGCACATCCTGACGCCTTCTTGAACCTATCATCCCCCCAGAGGGCGATATATATGGCCCAGCTTGCATAAGAGCGTTACCCCTCTCAGCCGAGACGCCTGGTCCAAAAACCAACCATCCCCCGCTCAACCCTGCCTAAACCTATCGTCCGTCCTGATCCTTGCGGACCCGTCAGGTAAGATCTGCCTCTGCTTATCCAGACCTTCGCCACGGCCCTTTCGAGCCCACACGATCCGACCTGTATCCTCCTGATGTTCTGCGATCCGGACCTGACCCCGAGGAGCCTATCCCGTTCCGCTTTCCACCCTGAGGGGCTTTTGCGTCCACCCCTTTGTTCGAAGAACTCCGTTGCGGTGATCTAAAGGTGCACCCAAAGGTTGAGTCGCGCAACAGAAAAATGACGGTTTCGCGAAATTTCTTGTGGATAAGCTGTTGATTTATTTGGTATTTCTATTGTGGGTAACTTGGGGATAAGCGCGAAATATCGTTTAAGTCAGGCGGCTTGCCGCGCTGCGGAAAGGCTGTGGATTGGGGTGGATTTGCGCGGGCTACTTTTTCGAAATGCTGCAAACCTATTTCACCTCTTAAAATCGAGGAATTCCGCACCACTTAGCGCTAGCCGGTTTCCTTCCTCTAGGCCCTCTAACCAGCAAGAACAATTTAGAATGTGATTAAGCTTTCTTTTTCCTTCAACTTTTGGTAGTATCAAAGAATATTTTGGAGCATCTGAGTGTTTGTAGTATATTTATCCATCTCGGCAGCAATAGGAATCTCTTTTGGAGGCGCAATTTCGGAGAAAAGAGCCGAAACGGTCATCACACTACCTCCAGCTGGGCACCTTATGGCTCAATGCGAGAATGAATGCTTAGAGCAAATTGAGGAATATGAAACGTGGAAGCGGAGCTTTGAGGCATCCAGCTTCTCGCAGTTTGGAGCTAAGAATGATATCGAAGACAAGTTCATGCCGAAGTCATTTGATGGCATGAATCAATCTACTCCGTTGGTTGCGCCGCCTTCATCGGGAATAAATACTCGCAACTTGAGAATTCAAAAAAAGATAGACGGCCTAAATATTTATAATGGAATAAAATAAACCAAGGGCTTCCGATTTTTTTTGGAAAGGATGGTTATATTTTGAGCAAATTTCACTTAAACACCAGTGGTTGGTTTCTCGTTGTCGCACTCGCTATTACACTCACTTTTTTTGCACCTTACTTTTTTGGTTTACACAATTCCTTCAAGGCAATTGATCATGCAATAGGTGAAGCGCACACGCTCACTGTAGATGGATCACGCCGCTCGATCATATCGAGAGGGCAATTTACCTGCGCGGAACCCGCCCCTGACACTATGTCAGCTTTTGCCACACAACTCGCTTCAAGCATTTCAATGAGCAGTGCATCGAGTAATACGCAAGAAGATGCCGCTAAGGCGATGATGGATATTGCCTCTGACCCCAAAACGCAGGCATTGTTTCGGCGAACACAAGGAATTCAAGCAATTCGGGACGGGATGTTCCGCCTGTGCGAAGCAAGAATGAATACTGCTGTTAACGAGGACTTTTATGAAGAGCAAATGACAGATTTGCTGATGACACTAAATTTCATTGTCCCGTTGGAGCTCTGCATAAATGCAAGCACCAAGATGGGTGAAATATTTTCACCTCCCGCTAGTGAAATCCTGGAAGACTCAAGGAGCACAGGCGAAAACGACAGCGCAGTCTTAATAGCCAACTATATGAACCTTTGTCTAGACATCTCGAAGGAGTATGGCCTAACGCTTGCGCGAAATGCTTCAGAGACCCGCGCCCAAAGAAGGCAAGTCGAATACGAACTGAAGGTAGAACAGGCGAAACTTGATGCTTTTTCACGTCGACTAGAAACTGATTCAGAGAACTGAATATGTGAGCTTCAGCCGTCCATCTTCAACGCCGAAATAAACGCTTCCTGTGGAATATCCACCTTCCCAAACTGCCGCATCTTCTTCTTCCCCGCCTTCTGCTTGTCCAGCAGCTTGCGCTTCCGCGT
This sequence comes from uncultured Roseobacter sp., assembly GCF_947499265.1. GTDB lineage: Bacteria > Pseudomonadota > Alphaproteobacteria > Rhodobacterales > Rhodobacteraceae > Roseobacter. The sequence continues at coordinate 405,468 of NZ_CANMNK010000005.1, forward strand.
GGCATCGCCGCCATAGCACTTCGCCGTCACGTCCTTGCGCATTGCTGAGAGCGTCTCGCGGGCAATCACTTTGCCGCCAATGGCCGCCTGAATCGGGATTTTGAACATGTGGCGCGGGATCAGGTCCTTGAGCTTTTCGACCATCGCGCGGCCACGCTGCTCGGCCCGGTCGCGGTGCACCATGGTGGAGAGCGCATCGACGGGTTCGTCATTCACCAGGATCGACATTTTTACCAGCTGGTCCTGCCGGTAGCCGATCATCGCGTAGTCAAATGAGGCATAACCCTTGGTCACCGATTTCAGCCGATCGTAGAAATCAAACACCACTTCGTTGAGCGGCAGATCGTAGACCACCATGGCGCGGGATCCGGCATAGGTGAGGTCCATCTGGATGCCGCGCCGGTCCTGACAGAGTTTCAGCACATCGCCGAGGTAGTCGTCTGGCACCAGAATGGTCGCCTTGATGCGCGGCTCTTCAAGGTGATCGACCAGCGTGAGGTCGGGCATGTCGGCGGGGTTGTGCAGCTCCATCATCTCGCCATCCTTCATGTGGATGTGGTAGATGACGGAGGGCGCCGTGGTGATCAGCTCGATGTCATATTCACGTTCGATCCGGTCGCGGATGACCTCGAGGTGCAGCAGCCCCAGAAAGCCACAGCGGAAGCCGAACCCAAGCGCGGCAGAGGTTTCCATTTCGTAAGAGAACGACGCATCGTTCAGCGCCAGTTTTTCGATGGCATCGCGCAGGTCTTCGAACTCCGCAGAATCCACCGGGAAGAGGCCGCAGAAGACCACGGGCTGCGAGGGTTTGAAACCCGGCAGCGCGTCCTCGGTGCCCTTCTTTTCATGGGTGATGGTGTCGCCGACGCGGGTGTCGCGGACCTGTTTGATCGAGGCGGTCAGGAAGCCGATCTCGCCCGGCCCAAGCTCATCGATCACGGTCATTTCGGGGCGGAAGACGCCGATGCGGTCCACGTGGTGGGTGGAGTTGTTCGACAGCATCCGGATGCGTTCGCCCTTCTTCAGCACCCCGTCCATGATCCGCACCAGAACGATCACGCCAAGGTAGCTGTCATACCAGCTGTCCACCAGCATCGCCTTCAGCGGCGCATCACGCGTGCCCGTGGGCGCGGGTAGGTTCTGGACGATGCTCTCCAGCGTTTCCATGATCCCCTGCCCGGTCTTGGCGGAGACCTGGATGGCCCCGGAGGCATCAATGCCGATGACATCCTCGATCTGCCCGGCCACGCGGTCACAATCCGACGCGGGCAGGTCGATCTTGTTCAGCACCGGCACGATTTCATGATCGGCGTCGATGGCGTGATAGACATTGGCGAGCGTCTGCGCCTCGACCCCTTGGGTGCTGTCCACAACCAGCAACGAGCCTTCGACCGCGCGCATGGAGCGGCTGACCTCATAGGCGAAATCGACGTGGCCGGGGGTGTCAATCAGGTTGAGGACATAATCCTCGCCATTCTGGGCGGTGTAGTTGATGCGCACGGTCTGCGCCTTGATGGTGATGCCGCGCTCGCGCTCGATGTCCATGCTGTCGAGCATCTGCTCCTTCATATCCCGGTCGGCCACCGTATTCGTGGACTGAATGAGCCGGTCGGCCAGCGTGGATTTCCCATGGTCAATGTGCGCGACGATGGAGAAATTGCGGATATGTGAAAGCGGTGTCATGGTGAGGATATGTAGGGGTTTTACGGGGCGGTCAAGGTAGTGCGTGATGGTTGAGATTACGAACCAAGAAACAGCGCTAAAATGGCTGGAGCAACAGGACCACCAAACTCAGATTTGGTTCGCAACACGTTGCGCGTTGCGTGCTCTACCGGGCCTCTACAACGACGCCTCGGGCGATCAAGGTGCAGACCTCGCGATTGTTCTTAACTGCTTTCGCGCCGGAGTGATCGCAAGCGCAGCATCCACCATGCAACCCTTTGATCTCGATGTCCTTGAGGTACGCGCCGCATCGGCCATTGCTGCTCTCAACGCACTTGAGGCTGACGGTACGCGACGTCAGGATGCCAAATTGGCCAGCAAGAGTGCATTGAATTGCATCGTCTCACCACCCCCCGCTCGACACGCAGCCGAAGCTTTGCAACGCTGTTCTCAAGTGGTTGACTATGACCAAATTGGCCCCGTTTCTTTTGAACGCGCCACACAAGATATCGAAGATCCACTCAACTGGGATGTGTTGTGGTCATCTGGTTATCCCGACTCCGACGACCCGTTCAGGGAGACTGGTATCCTCGGCGATGAGTGGAGCGATCTGCGCGGCCAAATGGGCCGGGAAGGAACAAATTTGGCCTTCTGGATTGAATGGTACCAAGGGATTATGAATGGCGCGCCGCTCCCGTGGGCTTTGATTCAGCGGATTGCGCTCGAAATAAAGGATGACGAGTGGGACGCTGGACCCAGCGTCGTGGCAAAACGTATCACGGAAATCCGCAAGGAATTTGACGCTGCTCAATCGATTGGGTCGGAAGAAACAGCATCTCAACCGTCGGAAGCACAAAAGGAAGCCATCGCAAAGCGGATTGCGAGTAACCGCGATGCGATTGCCCTCGCCGTTGCAAGCGTCTTGGAACAGTTGAACGAGTACCGCGAACGAGTACGAGGTCTGAACGGATTGGAGCCGGATTATCGTGAAGAGCTACTAAGCTTCATCGACCAGCTGTCGGTAAAGCTATCAGAGCTTATGAGTATGCTCCCGGATGAAACCGACATCACCATCCGTGAAACCGGTGATAAGGCCGCTAGTTGGCTAAGCCAGTATCGCGCGCTGGTTCCCGGCATAGCGAAACGTTATGCCGAACCTGAAAATTTTGCAGAAGCAACAGTGCCTGTTGGGATCATTCTTGGCTGTACAAGTATTGGCGCAATGATAGGCGGTCCGTTTGGCGCAACGGCGGGCGGCGTCGTCGGCGGATTAATCAGCAATCAGATGAAACCAGGTCAGGCAGCCAAGGCGATCTTGGATAGCTCATCTACATCACCCGACGCATAGTCTATGCCCAATCTATGATTGGGCAGCGCCCGAACCGCCCCCACGGGGCGGGCGCTTCGCTTCCTGCCCCTCGGTTCGGACGCGATACACTAAATTGAGCGCACTGAATCTATTGTGCGTCCCCGGGGCTCCGGCTATCCAATCGTGAAACCATTACCCAGACAGTTTCCGAGAATAGCATGCACGCAGGATGCGGCGGCTCGAACACGATCGCGGCCTGACCCAGCAATTCAGCTCTGCGGTCCCACGGATGCGAAAATTTTACCCTTCATAGTTGAAATTTCTGGGTTTCTTGAAGAGCATGCGTATAATTTGACAGGACATGTGCGAAATTGCGCAGTGGCACGGCGCGGAGCAATTCTTAAGTCGCTCCTGTAAATCCCTGAATATGAGGTCTCCAATGAGCCACTCCCCCTTTCTCCGCACCATTGCCCCCGTCGTCGGTGGCCTGGCCATTGCAGCCCCACAGGTGGCCAGCGCCCAGGACGCGACCTTCAAATTCTACGGGCAGCTCAACTTTGGCCTTTTCAGCGTCGATGATGGTACCCAGAGCGAAAGCTTCATCACCGACAATGACAATTCCAACACGCGGTTTGGGGCCATCTGGGAATCCCCGCTCGCCAATGGCGCAAAGCTCAAATTTCATTTTGAAACGGCCGTGGGCCTGAACGGATCCGGGTCCGTGTCGATTGACGATACGGATTTGGAATTCGACTGGCGCCGCACCGAACTGCGCAAGGTCGAAGTGGTTTATACGACCCCAACCATCGGCGCGTTCTCCTTCGGTCAGGGCAGCACGGCCACGGATGGGTTTGCGGAGGCAGATTTTTCCGGCACCTCGGTGATCGCCTATTCCGCGCTGGGGGATCTGGCAGGCGGCATTGATTTCCGACCTTTGGGCGGTGCGGCATCCGGTGTCGATGTGGGGGACGCTTTTTCGAACTTTGACGGCGCACGGCGGTTCCGCATCCGCTACGACACACCGGACTTCAACGGGTTTTCGGTCAGCGCCTCCGCGGGCGAAGAGGTCCTGCGCGAGGGCGATGATCGTGAATTCTATGATCTTGGTCTGAAATATGCACGCGATTATGGCGACATCAAGGTCGATGGTCGTCTGGGGTACTCCTGGATCGACAGCGACGAAGAGGTCGCATTTGGCTCACTGGCCGTGCTGCATGAGCCGAGCGGCTTGAACGCTGCGGTCTCCACCGGACGGCAGCAAGAAGGCGATGACGACTATGTCTATGTCAAACTGGGATACATCCAGAACTGGTTCACGGTCGGTTCGACCGCGCTTTCCGTTGACGTCTACGAAGGCAATGATTTCGCCATCACCGGATCGGAAAGCTCCTCGGTGGGCCTGGGCGTGGTGCAACGCTTCGATGACCAGAACCTGGAGGTTTATGCGACATATCGGACCCTCGAATTTACCGAAGCGTCGACGCCTGTCGAAGACATTGACGTGATGGTCATCGGTGCGCGCTGGAAGTTCTGACCCCATCTCTGCGCGCGATCTGACTGGGCGGGCAGGTGAAATTGCGCCTTTTGTGCAATTGCAACCTGGCCGCGCCTGCGGCATAGCTTTAGGAAAAGGCTAAAAAGCGGGGCATCGGATCAGATGTTGAAGGGGTTTGTAATAGTAGCAGCAGTTGGCCTGATGGTGGCTGGATGCTCCGGCAGGGCGCCTGAACCGGTGCCTGGGCGTCTCAACATCAGCGATGCAAACACGTTCTCGTCAGGGCCCATTCAATCTGCCTGTCTGATCCAGCGACGCCCCGATGCAACCCCGGAACGCTGCGGCTGTATTCAGCACGCCGCCAATCGCACGCTCAGTGCGTCACAGCAGCAGCGCGGGCTGCAATACTTCGAAGAGCCCCACCTTTTGCAAGAGGTGCGCCAGTCCGGCACGCCCAAGAACGAACGGTTCTGGGAGGCTTGGAAGACCTTTGCAGAAACCGCCGGCGCGCTCTGCCGAGGGGTTTAGGACCACCCCTTTGTGAGCTTCAGATCACAGCTCCCGCATCCAGAACCGCAACGGCTTGGCCGTCTCTTCTGTCTCGCCCACGTCTTTCCAGGAAAATGACGCGATGACATCTGGCAGCGGCGCATAGCCCCGTTTGCGCCAAAACCTGTCCAGCGGCCTGTAATCTACTGGTCGTTCTGGATGGTCTTTGGGTCGGATAACCGAACAGAAACAGACCCTTGAGTAGTCTAACGCCTGCGCATGTGCTTCGCGGGCATCGAAAAAAGCGTGTCCAACCCCCTGCCCGCGATATGCAGGCAACAACACGCTTTCTGCGCAATAAAATACCTCCGAAAGCGCCACGCCCGTGCCAGCGAAGGCGCCGGCAAAATCATCCGCGTGATCCGTGAGCGGCGCACCGGTTGCGGCCCCGACAAGCCGCGCGCCATCAAAAGCGCCCACAACCAGCGCGCCCGCGCTTTCAACGTAGTGGCTCAGGTAAGCTTGCTCATAGGCCGCATCGCCGTCGTAGAGATAAGGCCAGTCGCGAAACACCTCAATCCGAAGTGCGGCCACTTCCGCCAGCACATTTTTCAGCGCGTCACCGGTCAAAGGGCGGATGTCGAGCGCCATCGCCTCAGGATACCTGCGAAATCCAGTCGTTGAGATTGTACCGGGTTGTCACCCGTGTGATTTTCCCATCCGCGAGATCAAAGAACGACCCCGCCGTCAAAGTATATCGCTGGCCTCTGGCCTCGGGCAGACCATCGTCGGTGGTGATATAGCGACCCTCGACAACATATTCCGCCGCAGCCCGATCAAACTCCGGCGCCTCAAAGATCACCATATCCACCAGCGTTTCATCATAGCAGAGCGCCATATGGGTGCAGAATTCAGCAAAGGCCTCCTTGCCCAGGCGCACCGTGCCTTCATTGACGTGATGGGCCACGTCATCAGAGAGGCACGCCAGCATCGCCGGGATATCCTTGGCATTGAACGCGTCGAAATACTGCTTGACGATATGTGGCATTGGGTCCTTTCAGATCATCTCAGTCGGTGGACCGAAGCGGGCGATGAGCCGTTCCATGATCTGGTCCCGCGCCTGCCGGTAGCTCACCAGTTTCGCCTCACGCGTTTCGCCCAGGCCCGTCGGATCAAGGATCGGCCAGTATTCGACGTCCAGATGATAAAACCGCGTCAAATCCAGCGCGCGGCGTTGGGAGGCCGGGCTGAGCGCGATCACCAGATCAAACGAGCCCAGATCATCGCCCCAGTTTTCCATCTCGTCAAAACTGCGACTGCGGTGCCTGGACAGCTCCACATCCATCTCCTGGCAGACCGCGATGGAAAACCCGTCGATTTCCATATCATTGGTCACGCCCGCCGATTGCACGTAGGTGCCTGTGCCATAGAGCTTTTTCATGATCCCCTCGGCCATCGGTGAGCGCACTGCGTTGTGATCGCAACAAAACAGGACCGACTGGGGAAGCTCCTGCCTCATTCAGCCCCCGAAATGCAAAACGCAGATCAGCGTGAAGAGGCGGCGCGCCGTGTCGGTATCCACCTCCGCCTTGCCTTCAAGGCGTTCTTGCAACACCCGCGAGCCTTCGTTGTGGATCCCCCGCCGCGCCATATCGATGGTCTCAATCTGGCTGGGTGGCAACTTCTTGACGGCCTCGAAATAGCTTTCGCAGATCTGAAAGTAGTCTTTCACCACCTGACGGAAGGGCCCAAGCGACAGGTGGAACTCCGCCGCCTTTTCCGCGCTTTCGGTATTCACGTCAAAGACCAGCCGCTTGTCGCGGATTGCCAGCCCGACATGATAGGGGCCGTCCGGCACCACACGTCCATCTCTTTGGGGCAGGACAAATGTGTTGTCTTCCAACAGGTCGAACATCGCAACGCGACGTTCCTGTTCAATTTCCGGTGTCGCAGGTGGCAGGCCGGAATCGTCTAAAATGATCTCAGATATACGGGACATGGTCAGGATTCTTTACGCGGGTACAAGTCAGTCGACAATCCTTAGCGTAGGTGCGCGCCCGTGCGCAATGATCAAGAAGACCGCTAGCCCTCGTTGAGTTTTCTCAGCCGCGCCGTAACCGACAGACCGTGTGCTTCAAGGCTTTCGGTCTGGGCCAATACCTCCGCCGCCGGGCCAATGGCGCGCAGCGCGGCGGGCGTCATTCGGGCCAGTGTTGTGCGCTTCATGAAGTCGAGCACCGAAAGGCCGGAGGAAAACCGCGCCGACCGGGCAGTGGGCAGGACGTGGTTGGGTCCGCCGACATAATCGCCGATGGCCTCGGGCGTCCACTGCCCCAGAAAGATCGCACCGGCATGGGTGATCTGGGCGCTCAGGCTCTCGGGATCTGCGACGCAAAGTTCCAGATGTTCGGGCGCAATCCGGTCGGTCAGACGCGCGGCTGTTGCAAGGTCCGGCACCGTGATGACCGCGCCGAAGTCGCGCCAGCTTGGTCCCGCGATCACTCGGCGTTTTAGCGTCTCCAGACGCGTGTTCACCGCGTCGGCCACCGCCTGCCCGAAAGCGGCATCGATCGTGATCAGAATGGATTGCGCGCTTTCGTCATGTTCGGCCTGGCTCAGCAGATCCAGAGCAATCCAATCGGGGTCGTTGTCGGCATCGGCAATTACCAGAATCTCGGACGGGCCCGCAATCATGTCGATGCCGACCTTGCCGAAAACCCTGCGCTTTGCGGCGGCGACAAAGGCATTTCCCGGTCCGGTGATCTTATCCACCGGCGCGATGGATTGCGTGCCATAGGCCAGCGCCGCGATGGCCTGCGCGCCACCGATCCGGTAAACCTCATCGACACCCGCCAACTGTGCCGCCGCCAAGACCAGCGGGTTCAACTCACCTTCGGGCGCAGGAACGACCATCGCCAGGCGCGGCACCCCGGCAACCTTGGCGGGCACGGCGTTCATCAGCACAGAGGATGGATAGGAGGCCAGCCCACCCGGCACATAAAGCCCCGCGGCGGCAACCGGCGTCCAGCGCCACCCCAACGTTACGCCCGTGTCATCTGTCCACTCTTTGTCTTCTGGGCGCTGGTGTTCGTGATAGGCGCGAATACGGTCCGCGGCGAGGCTGAGCGCATCCCGCTGATCCTGTGGCACATTGGCGGCCGCTTCGGCAATTTCTGCGTCAGACACCCGCAAGGTATCTGGTGTCAGACTGAGTCGGTCGAACTTTTGGGTCAGGTCGATAACCGCGGCATCCCCCTCCTCACGCACCCGCGCGATGATTGCGGCCACCGTATCATCCACATCTGGGCTGTCCTCACGCTTTGCACTGAGCAGCGCTTGAAAACCGGTTTCGAAATCTGCGTCGTCGGTGTTCAAAAAAACTGGCATTTTGGAACCTTTGGCGGATCACCAGAAGAGAATAGTGCCTTCGGCGAGGATATTTGCGGCCAGAAGAATGGCCTATTCGGGATGCTGCGGTGTTTTCTTTGAGGGCGCCTGGTAGGGCTTGGTCACATCTTTCAATGTCACCTCAAGGGCTTCCACGGCGAGGCGAATGGCACCATCACCGGCCAGCGTCAGCAGAACATGCCCCGCAGGCGCTTCCGTTTCCTCGAAACTGGTCGAGAGGATCGACAGAACCGTATCGGTGTCCTTGCGATCAATCCCGTTGCTGGCAACGGCGGTGACCCCTTCGAAGACCAGAAGCGATTGCACGCGTTCCGGGGAAGCAACACGCGCGGGTCCTTCCTCCCACCGGAACCGATTGATCAGCAGCGCAAACCTGTTGGCAGCACGATCCCAGCGCATTTCACCGGTTGGGAATACCGCATCCTGCACCAGCGCCGAGATCACCGAGAGATCTTCGGAATCCAGCGCGCCGAGATTTAACGGCGCCTCGCGGCTGTCCTCAAAACGTGCGTCTGTCATGTGTCTGAAATCCGTTCGATGTTCGCGCCGACGCCGGAGAGTTTTTTCACCACATGCTCGTAGCCGCGATCGAGATGATAAACCCTGCCGACACGTGTTTCGCCCTCTGCGGCCAAGCCTGCGAGGATCAGAGAGACGGAGGCGCGCAAATCTGTGGCCATGACCGGCGCCCCTTTGAGCTTCTCGACACCTGTGACCGTTGCGGTCCCGCCATGCACTTCGATATCCGCGCCCATCCGCATCAATTCCGGCGCATGCATGAAGCGGTTTTCGAAGATCTTTTCCTCCAGCACAGACGTGCCGCTCGCTGTGCACAAAAGCGCCATCATCTGCGCCTGCAGGTCCGTAGGAAAGCCCGGAAAGGGTTCCGTCGTCACATCGACCGCGCGAATATCACCGTTGCGGCGTTTGACCGACAATCCGTTTTCCGTCTCAGCAACATCAATTCCTGCTGCGTCGAGTTTTTCGCAGAAGGCCTCAACCAGATTGATCCGCCCCCCCAACAACTCGACCTCACCACCGCAAATCGCAGGCGCCAACATGTAAGTGCCCAATTCGATCCGGTCGGTCACAACAGTGTGCGTGGCACCGCCCAGACGGTCGACACCTTCAATGGTGATGATCGACGTCCCCTCACCCGCGATGCGCGCGCCCATCGCCCGGAGGCAGCGCGCCAGGTCCACGATTTCGGGTTCGCGCGCGGCATTGTTGAGCACGGTTGTGCCCTTGGCCAAGGTGGCCGCCATCAATGCGTTTTCGGTGGCACCGACTGAGGCGAAATCGAAATCGACAGTGCCGCCCTGTAATCCGCGTGGCGCTTTGGCGTGCACATAGCCATCTCTAAGCTCCAATTCCGCCCCCATCGCTTCAAGCGCTTTGAGGTGCAGATCGACAGGTCGCGCACCAATCGCACAGCCCCCCGGTAGCGACACAACGGCGTGACCCTCGCGCGCCAGCATCGGCCCCAGCACCAGGATAGACGCGCGCATTTTACGTACAATGTCATAGTGTGCTGTGTGGTTATTGATGTCGTGGCTGGACAGGGCAATCACCTGACCGCCTTGCAAAGATGTGACTTCAGCGCCCAGCGATTGCAGCAGTTGGGTCATCGTGCGGATGTCGCTGAGGCGCGGCGCGTTGATTAAAGTCAGCGGTTCCTCAGACAACAGCGTTGCTGGCATCAGCGTCAGGCAGGCGTTTTTGGCACCCGCAATGGGGATTTGCCCGGAAAGCGGGCCGCCGCCTGTAACAAGAATGGAATCCATACGCCTATGCGTCCTTTTCTGATCCGGTTGCTACCGGGTTGCCTGTTTGCGCCCCTTTCACGCCTGCCCGCGCGCGCGTTTGCGCCTTGCGCCGCGCTAGGTTCGCTTTCAGCGCAGCCTTGAGTCGGTCTTCGCGCGTGTCCGCGGCTGCGTTGGGCGTTTTGGGGTCTGTTTTCTTCGCCATGGCGCTTGTCTACCGCAGGGTGCAGGCAGGGTCCAGATTAGGCTTGCGCAGATGTCCGATTGGGTCTAATCAGCCACCGCATCGGCGCTGCTGTAGCTCAGAGGTAGAGCACTCCCTTGGTAAGGGAGAGGTCGAGAGTTCAATTCTCTCCAGCAGCACCAGTTTGTCTCCTTGTTTTTAGGACTGTCCCTGTTTTTAAGGGCGAAGCGTTGCCACCACTGGTACATGAAGGCGGTACATGATGAGACTGATAGTGCCCAACCCTACATTGCTGAACGGCGTATACCATATCCGAATGAGCATTCCCTCGGACATCGCCGAAAGGGTACGAGGAATACGAATGCAATCCCGATAAGCCAACTGTTGAACAGGCCTTGTTCAACGATGATGCGATCCCTGAAAAACAACAATTGTTCGCACAATGAAAGTTGTGCGACTGTGCTATTCCAATCTGCCAGAGGATGATCAGGAGGCAGCACGGCAGCGCGTGGTCGCTGCGATAGGGTCGATTGAGACTACAAAAAGACCCTGACAAGCTTGAAGAAGAAGGCGCCGAAATCAAACCAAACACTCATCTATTGGATGGAACTAGGCGGTACGTGATGGATGTTCGAGACTTGGACGTCCGTCTCATTGATACAATCAATCCGTTTCAATCCGCGTATTCTATCCTTTCTAAGAATGTGGATGAAGGAACCCACCCCAAAATAGGTCGGGTCTGGCTCTCGCGAACTGAACCCGCTGCGGGGTTTCAGCCATTCGGCTTCGATCCCCTTCGCGTAAACTGGCAGCCTTGGAAGGCTGGCAGTTTCTCATTGTTGAAGTGGGGTTGCGGCCCCCAGGCTATCAAGACCTGAACGCCCATAGCCGATTGGTCCCATCGCAGGCTCAGGCGCACCTAGCTTAGACAAAATTTTCTTGCTTGTTCATGCATTCTGGGTCGATGGTGGCGATGGGACGGTGAAATGTCGATCAAGCAACACAGAGAAAAACGGGCCTTTGACCAGCATTTGAAATCTGCGGTCAACGGCACTGCTGTGCGCGCTGTGTAACCAACATTGATCACTTACGTCCCGGTAAAAGAATAGCCTGAAAGGGAGATAATTTATGCTCAACTGTCGAAAGCGTGCTTATCGATGGCGACCAGCGGCATGCGCGGCGCTGTTTCTTATATTTCAACCGGGAATCACCAGTGCTCAGGAAGCGCAAGGGGCGGAAACACTTGTCGCACCGCCTGCGCCAGAAATCACCTTCACCTCCTGGACCGGCCCCTACATGCGGAGCCAGATGCTGGGCTTTGTGCGCCCCTATGAGCAGGAAAACAACACCAGCGTGCATGTGGCGCATTACAACGGCGGGATCAATGAAATCCGCGATCAGGTCGAAAGCGCCAATGTGATCTGGGACGTGGTGGACCTGACCCAAGCCGACAGCCTGCGCGCCTGCCGCGAGGGTTTGCTCGAAAATCTCTCGGACATCGACCTGCCAACCGGCGCGGATGGGACAGCCGCGAGCGAGGATTTTGTGCCCGGCGCGCTGAATGAATGTGGCGTGGGTGTGATCGTCTGGGCCACGGCTTTTGCGCATAGCAATTCGACCTATGGGGACAGTCCGCCGAGCACCATTCAGGACTTCTTTGACGTCGACACCTATCCCGGGGCACGGGCCATCCGAAACGATCCATCTGTCATCATGGAATGGGCTCTGATGGCGGATGGCGTGGCGCGCGAAGACGTCTACCCCATGCTGGAGACCGAAGAGGGTGTCGAACGTGCCTTTGACATGATGGACAATATCCGGTCGGGTTTGCAGCTCTGGAGCGCGGGGCGCGAGCCCGTCCGCATGCTCAACTCCGGCGATGTCGCAATGTCGATGATCTGGGCGACGACGGGGGCGACGGCTTCTCAGGAGGATGGTGCGGACTTCTCGGTGAACATGGATGGGCGGGTGATCGAGCTTGATCTCTTCGGCATCCCGAAGGGCAGCCGCTACAAGGAGGAAGCGATAGATTTCATCCGCTACGCCAGCAGCACGCAAGCCCTGGCTGACATGGTCGGATACCTGCCAAACGGCCCGGCGCGCAACTCTTCGCTTGACCTGCTCAGCGCGGAGACCCTGGCGCAGATCCCGAATGGCCCAGCCTATGAGGACCAGGCTTTCATCCGGTCGGATGCCGAATGGTGGGCTGCCAATCACGCCCGCCTCGAAGAAGCATTCAAGATCTGGACATCCGCCGGAGCCCGTCAGGGCGCGGCCGGAACTGTGCGCTAAGCGCGGACCAACAGGAAAAAGGTAAGAAAATGAGTGAACAAACAACACAAAAACCCGATAATCTTGTTGCCAAGTCCGGGCTGTTTGCCGGGATGAACCCGGTCATGGGCATTTTGTCGATGATCATGATCATCGGCTTTGTCGGCTATACGATCATGGACGTCGAACGCTCCTCGGAGGTGTTCCTGTTGGGCAAGGATTTCATCATCAACACGATGGACTGGTTCTATGTGATCGTGGTGAATGCCGCGCTGTTCTTCGTCATCTGGCTGATGATCAGCCGCTTTGGCGACGTGAAATTGGGCAAGGATGACGACACGCCGGATTTCTCGACATTTTCATGGATCTGTATGCTCTTCTCAGCCGGGCTTGGCTCAGGCCTGATTTACTGGGGTGTGGCGGAGCCGATGTTCCACATTCAGGGCAGCCCCTTCATGGAACGCGCAGGATATGAAGCCGGCAGCGTGGATGCTGCGGTCAAGGCCGTCACCGTGACCAATTTCCATTGGGGGTTCCATGGGTGGGGTCTTTATGTGCTTGTGGGCCTATGTCTGGCTTACTTTTCATACCGTCGCGACCTGCCGCTCACACTGCGCACAGCGCTCTACCCCGTGCTGAAGGAGAAGATCTACGGCCCCTGGGGTCATCTGGTTGACCTTATCGGCGTCTTTGGCACCATTTTTGGTCTGGCCACATCGCTGGGGTTGGGGGTCACGCCCATTGCCGCCGGATTGGAAAATCTTGGCTGGATGGCGAACACGCAAACCAACCAATTGATCCTCGTCGCCATCATTACCTGCCTCGGCACCGCGTCGGCAGCCTCCGGCGTGGGCAAGGGCGTGCGCATTTTGTCGGAATGCAATGTGATGGCATCGATTGGCCTGCTGGTCCTCTTCATTATTCTCGGGCCAACGGCCTTCCTGCTGGGGATCACGATCTCCGGCTTTGGCGACTATCTGTGGAATGTCATCCCGATGGGCTTCTGGATCAATGGCGATCCAGAGGTGCAATGGCAGGGCTGGTGGACGATCTTCTACTGGGGCTGGTGGATTGCCTGGTGCCCCTTTGTCGGGCTCTTCATTGCCCGTGTCTCAAAGGGACGCACAATCAAGCAATTCTGTTTCTGCGTGCTGCTCATTCCAACCTCGGTTGTGATGCTATGGATGGGCGTTTTTGGCGGCGCGGCCACCGGTGTGGATCTGTTCAATAACGCCGGTGTTGTGGACGCGGTGAACAATGACTACGCCGCTGGTGTCTTTGCCACCGTTGCGGGGTTTGGCTTTGACTGGCTGACCTATCCGATCACGGTGCTGATCACGATCCTGCTGATCTCCTGGTTCGTGACATCGTCGGATTCCGGGACGTTGGTGATGTGCACGATGCTGTCGATGGGAGATGAGCATCCGCCGGTCAAGTTTCGCATCTTCTGGGGTCTGACTGCGGGTCTCGTAGCTGCCGTGCTGATGCTGGCCGGAGGTTTGAGTGCCCTGCAGACGGCCTCCATCGTGGCCGGTCTGCCCATCGCGGTGATTTTGCTCCTGATGATCTACGGCATCGTCAAAGCGCTGCACGAGGACAACCCGGCTCCGGAATATGTGGACAAATTCGACCTCGAATTCCTGAACCGCTGATGGCATAGGACCGTGCGAGGGGGAAATGGCATTTCCCCCTCGATATTTTCGATCCACCGGCGTTTCGAGATTTTTGCCTTACAATTGTCTTTGCAAGGCGTGGATGGTGATGACGTCGAAACCCGTGTCATCAGCAGTAAAAAGTAGAACAGAAAGCGCGGCGGCAAGAGGTCCTTTTCTGCCAACACCCACCAGTGAATTCTGTCTAGCCAGTAGTCTTTGAATCACCCCGAACGCGTGAATGATTGCGAATGCGCGCCGAGGCCCTATGCTACGGTCATGGAACACCCGCAACCTGATGACGAACGAGAAACTTCATTCAATTATGTCGTGGCAATCGGTGCCTCTGCGGGTGGTCTGAAGGCTATTCAGGAACTGATTGCCGAACTGCCCGCGGATCTGGACGCCCCAATTGTCATTGGGGTCCACAGCGAACCATCTTCGAAACTTACCGAGATTTTGAAGTCCAAGAGTTCCCTTAAGATCAGAAAGACCATGGACGGCGACATCCTGAAAAAGGGGTGGATCTATGTGGTTCCCGGAGCAAAACATGCGTTGTTTCAAAACCAGAGGATTCATCTGTCCGATGTGGTCCGGGACTCGGGCTTTCGTCCGTCCATCGATGCGATGTTCATGACACTTGCTGCGGAATACGGGGGGCGCGGCATCGCGGTGGTGCTTTCCGGAACAATGAAAGACGGCATGAGGGGAGCCCAGGTTGTTTATGACATGGGGGGACAAACGATTGTTCAGGATCCTGAGGATGCGCAGCACGCGGGTATGCCGAACAGCGTGATTTACAACGATCATCCTGAGACAATCCGAACCGCCTCCGAGCTAGGTGTTTGGTTGCGTAACCTTATCGGAGATAAATGATCCTACTGTTACACGTGTTTCTAGGTGTGGGCATTGCAAGATTGGGTCAGGCTCATCTTCCGCAGTCCAGCCCTTTCTTGAACGGCGGCTCCGAGGCGTATGTGTGGCTGGAATTCAGGCGCGGGCAGATTGGCGACTGGAAGAAGGCGCAGACTTGAAGCTGGACCAATCTCAGCAGATATTCACAACGCCTGAAACCTATCCATCTGAGCAAGAGGGGCATTCCGCCCCCGCCCTCCTCCTTTGAAGGTGCGTGCAATCCGAAGTCCATTTCAAGAGTGTCATTTATCCAATAAGGGAAATTCCCCGCGCGATACGCGCGGTTTGACATGGGTCAATGGTAGCGAACTCATTTTCACGAAAATGAATACAACTCAAAAAAGGAAGGAGTTGTTGTGCCCGCAAACCATTGGAAAAAAGTGTTGCTTGTTCCCCTGCTCATGGGACTATTCTCTTGCACGGAGGAAGCGATGCCGGACGCTTCAGATGGTGCCGCTTTCTTTGCCGAGAACTGTGTCGCGTGCCATGGCGCAACAGGACAGGGCGATGGGCAGAACGCAGACGATTTGTCGGCTGTGCCAACCGATTTGACAGAGCTGAGCCGTCGAAATGGTGGCGTCTTTCCCGCAGCGCGTGCTCTCAGCTATATTTATGGCGATCCGCAACAAGGCCACCTTGCGCGCGTGATGCCGCAATTTGGCGGCGCAATGGCGGAAGATTTGGTTCCGGTGGAAATTGACGGCGTATTTACCCCGACACCCCGTGCCTTGGCTGGCCTACTCTTCTATCTTGAGAGCATTCAGCGCTAGCTTTGTTTCAAATGTGATCGCACTGCCCTGACTGTGAACACAGTCGACATTTGTTACCCCGCACTGCCAGCTTTCGGCGGTCTTTAGGTAAGATGGAAAGCCTGCTTGCGTGATTGATCAACCAATGGAGAACTGATGCGGTATCCCGCAGTTTGATTACTGACGACAAGCCTGCGCGCTCCTTATTCGAGCTTGGCACGAAAATGAATTCGCTCCAACATATCCAACTCGGCGAACTGCCAACTGAGGGATGGCGATCCGTCCCTAGGGAGCAGATGCAAAACGACGAACTTTGGCTTCGAAAGCAAGCCGCGTTGCGGGTTGTTCAGCAGCGTATTGCACCCGATCTGTCGTCGTATGGTCCGTTTATGAGGGCGTTTCCCCTTCGGAATGATAGGGGCATGCGACAAAGTGGTCGTTCTCAAGCACTGCAACCGCGGGCATCGTCTCTGCGCAGCTCGCGCGGGCGATGGGACAACGCGTGCGAAAAACACAGCCGGACGGTGGCGCCATTGGCGACGGCAGCTCACCCTCCAGAACAGGGCGGTGGCGTTGTCGTTCCGCTTTTGGTGAGGGGATCGGCACCGAGGCGATCAGTGCCTTGGTGTAGGGGTGGCGCGGATTTGCGATCAGCTCAGGCGCCGCTGCGGTCTCCACAATCCGGCCCAGATACATGACCGCGATCCGGTGCGAGATATGCCGCACGACGCTAAGATCATGCGCGATGAACAAAAGCGCGAGCCCCATGTCGCGCTGCAGATCCTGCAGCAGGTTCACGACCTGCGCCTGTACGGAAACATCCAGCGCACTGACCGGTTCATCACAGATCAGCAGTTCAGGACCGGTGATCAGGGCGCGAGCAATCCCGATCCGTTGGCATTGCCCGCCTGAGAACTCATGCGGGTATCGATTGATGAGCGCAGGCAGGAGGCCAACCCGTTCCATCATTCCACCGACCTTGGCGCGGATGTCTTCCTTCGAGAGGTCCGGGAAATGGGTCAGCAGCGGCTCGGCGACGATCTGGCCCACGGTCATCCGTGGGTTCAGAGCGTCCAGCGGATCCTGAAAAACCATCTGAACATGCCGCCCGCGCGCCCGTTGGTGGGCCGCGCTCAAGCCGACGACATCCTCGCCGCGCCACAGCACCTGTCCGGTGCTGATCGGTACGGTGCCTACAATCGCACGTGCCAGCGTTGATTTGCCCGAGCCGCTTTCGCCCACAAGGCCAAGTGTCTGGCCCGGCTCCAACATGATCGAAGCCTGCTTCACGGCCTGCAATGCATGCGGTGGCGTCCAGGGCCAACTACCCTGCCGGGCCACGTCGAATGTGACGCTGACGTCCTGGACCTCAAGCAGCGGCGCGCTCACACTACGGCCTCCAGTGCAGCGTGACAGGCCCGAATGCGCCCGGTGCCGAACCCTTCGAGCGACGGCATGGCTTGCAGGCAAGGTTCATGGCTGGCCGGGCAGCGGGGACTGAAGGGGCACCCCGGCGGCAGCGCTGTCAGATCGGGCGGGTCCCCCGGGATGGTCTGCAGCTTGTCCTGGGGCACATCGAGGCGCGGCACTGCTTTCAACAGGCCCAGCGTATAAGGATGGGAGGGTGCTTCGAACACATCATCGGTGGCGCCAATCTCCATCACCCGCCCGCCATACATGACCAGTGTTTCAAGGCAGGACCCTGCGACAATCGCCAGATCATGCGTGATCAGGATCAGCGCCGTGCCGAAATCCCGCTGGATCTCAGCCATGAGGTTCATGATCTGGTTTTGCACGGTCACGTCGAGGGCCGTGGTCGGCTCGTCCGCAATCAAGAGTTTGGGACGACAAAGCAGCGCCATCGCGGCCATGATCCGCTGACGCATCCCGCCGGAGAACTCGTGCGGGTACATCCTGAGCCGCGCGCGCGCGTCGGGGATGCGCACTGCATCGAGCATTTTCGCGCTTTCATCCAGCGCCTGGCGCTTTGACGTGCCCTTGTGCAGCATCAGCACCTCGGCCATCTGGTCGCCAACGCGCATAAAGGGATTGAGCGAGGTCATCGGGTCCTGAAAGATCATCGCGATCTCATTGGCGCGGATCGCGTTCAGCTTGGCCTCTGGCAGGTTCAGAATCTCCTGCCCGTCAAACCGCACAGATCCCGCAGCCGTTCCGTTCTTGGCCAGAAGCCCAAGGATTGCAAAAGCCAGCTGGGTCTTGCCCGACCCGCTTTCGCCGACGATGGCCAGACTGTCGCCGGCGTTGAGCGTGAGGTTCATGCCGTTCACGGCTTTGACGACCCCATCGGGGGTGTCGAAACTGACGGTGAGATCGGTGACGTCGAGCAGTGCCATGGGTTACCGGTCCTTCGGAAAGTTTGTCATTACCGATCCTTCGGGTCGAGCGCGTCACGCAGCCCATCGCCGACAAAGAAGAAGCCGAAGAGCGTGATCACGAAAAAGAAAAGTGGCACCAGCAGCATCCAGAGCGTGCCGTTGTTCATCTCGGAGGCGCCGTCATTGATCAGCGCGCCCCAGCTTGTGAGCGGTTCCTGCACACCGAGGCCGAGGAAGCTGATGAAGCTTTCATAGATGATCATCGAGGGCACCAGCAGCGTGGCATAGACGATCACCACACCCAGAAGGTTGGGGATGATGTGGCGCAGGATGATGGTGAAAGGCCGCACCCCCGTGGCGACCGCCGCTTCGATATAGGCCTTGCCCTTCAGTGTCAGCGTCTGGCCCCGGGCGATGCGGGCCATG
The DNA here is from genome assembly GCF_947499265.1 of uncultured Roseobacter sp. Lineage (GTDB taxonomy): Bacteria > Pseudomonadota > Alphaproteobacteria > Rhodobacterales > Rhodobacteraceae > Roseobacter. The sequence continues at coordinate 424,127 of NZ_CANMNK010000005.1, forward strand.
TCCAGCCAGCTGATCAGCCCGATGCCGATGAAGAGCATCAGCAGCGAGCGGCCAAAGACCACCAGCAGCAGGATCAGGACGAACATATAGGGGATCGACATCAGCACATCGACGATCCGCATCATCACATTATCGATGCGCCCGCCGAAATACCCCGCGATTGCCCCGTAGAGCGTGCCCACGACCACCGAGATCAGCGCGCCGACGATGCCCACCAGCAAGGAAATCTGGGTGCCTTGCACGGTACGGGCAAAGAGGTCGCGGCCCACGGGATCGGTCCCGAACCAATGGCCGCTTTCGAGCGAAGGCCGACCGGCCTCGATGATGTTGCCCAGCACGTTCCAGTCGATGTCTTCATTGTTCCAGGGCGCGATAAACGGACCGATCAGCGCGAAGGCCGTGACCAGCATCAGTACAATCAGCCCGGCGACCGCCGCCCGGTTGCGAAAGAAGCGTTGCCGCGCATCGGCCCAGAGCGACCGGCCCTTGATCGGAGCCGCGCCCGCCAGATCATCAGCGATGGATTTGGTCGCAAACATCGGCCTAATACCTGATTTTCGGGTCGATCCAGGCATAGAGCACATCGACCAGAAGGTTGAAGAAGATGGTAAGCGCGCCCAGCAGGATGGTGATGCCCATCATCACGCCGTAGTCGCGGTTGAGCGCTGAGGCGACGAAGAACTGCCCAATGCCACCGGTGGAGAAATAGATATCAATGACCACCGACCCGGTGATCATACCCACGAAAGCGGGCCCGAGGTAAGAGATCACAGGTAGCAGCGCGGGTTTCAGCGCGTGGCGGAAGATCACGCGCCGCATCGGCAGACCCTTGGCCCGGGCGGTGCGGATGTAGTTCGAGGTCAGCACTTCGAGCATGGAGGCCCGCGAGATGCGGGCAATCGAGGCCATGAAACTGGTCGAGAGCGCAATCACGGGCAGGATCACGAATTGCCACTGGCCACCCTGCCAGCCCCCACCCGGCAACCAGCCGAGCCAAAGCGTGAAGGTCAGCACCAGGATCGGCGCCAGCACGAAATTGGGCAACACCTGCGCCCCGATCGAGATGCCCACCGCCAGATAGTCGAGCCAGGTGTTGTGACGTACGGCGGCGAGGATGCCGAGCGCGCCGCCCACCACCACCGCGACCAGAAAGCTCCAGAACCCGTAGGTCAACGTCACGGGAAAGCCCTGAGCGATGAGACTATTCACATCCTGATCGCGGTAGATGAAGGAGGGACCAAAATCGAATTCGGTCACGACACCGGTGATGTAGCGCCAGATCTGCATGTGAAAGGGTTGATCCAGCCCATATTGCGCCTGCAGATTTGCAAGGACCGCCGGGGGGATGCCGCGCTCGGTCGCGAAAGGGCTGCCGGGGGCTGCATACATCAGCACGAATGTGCAGACGATCAGGATCAGCAGAACCGGGATCGCGACCACCAGGCGCTTGATTATGAAGACAATCATCTAAATTAGGTAGCTCTGGAGCGGGCAAAGTCACCCGCTCCGATGAGCATCACTCAGGTGCGACGCGGTAAATGTCCCGCACGTACCAGTTGTTTTCCACGTTCTCCATCGGCCAGTTCTTGATGGTCGGGTCGAGCACGAAGTTCTGCGTGTAGTGATAGATCGGCAGGATCGCCATATCCTCAGCGAGAATCTGTTCGACCTGCGTATAGACCGGTTGCGGGTCGGACATCGTGACGCTTTCGGCCATCAGCCGGTCGACCTCTTCGCTGACGTATTTGCCGTCATTGTTGGCGTTGTTCGAGGTCAGAAGGTCGAGGAAAGTCGAGGCCTCGTTGTAGTCCCCACACCAGGCCGAGCGTGCGATGTCGAAATTCTGATTGCCCCGAATGTCCAGGTAGGATTGCCATTCGTAGTTGTTCAGCACAGTCGTGACCCCCAAAGGTCGCCACATCTGGCTGATCACGGTTGCAATCTGCTTGTGGTTTTCCGAGGTGTTGTAGATCAGATTCAGCTCAATGGGATTGTCCGGGCCATAGCCCGCTTCTTCCATCAGCGCCACGGCCTTTTCCATCCGCTCCTGCTGGCTCCACAGGGCGTATTCGATGGCCGGCAACTCAAAGCCCGCCGTTGCCCAATGGGTGAAACTGAAGGCCGGCGCCTGACCTGCCTTGAGCACCTGATCGGTGATCACCTCGCGGTTGATCATATAGCTGAGTGCCGTGCGCACGCGCGGGTCCTGCAGCGCCTCATGGCCGCTTTCGGATTGGTTCACTGTGTAATAGTACGAGCACAGTCGGGGCACAGAATGCGCCACATCCGGCGTCTCTGCCTCAAGGCGCGGATAGCTGCCCGCGGGCAGATCATCCATCATGTCGAACTCGCCCGCCTGGAACCGGGTCAACGCCTGATTTGCATCGTTAATCACAAAGCCGGTGATCTCGGTGATGATCACATCCTCCGCGCCCCAGTATTCCGGGTTCTGGACCAGGCGCACAAATTCGTTGGTCGCCATGTCATCAAGCGTATAGGCCCCGTTCGAGACGATATTCGCCGGATTGGTCCAGCCCGCACCATGTGCCTCCACCGTCGGTTGGTGCGTCGGCATGAAGGTGTAATGCACAGCCATCTGCGGGAAGTAGGGTAGCGGCTGGGCCAGTGTGACCTCCAGCGTCCGATCATCCAGCGCGCGCACCCCAAGCTCTTGCGGGCTTGCGTCACCGGCAATAACGGCCGCTGCGTTGGTGATCTGGCTGAGCTCCACATACCAGGCGTATTCAGATGCGGTCGCCGGATCGGCCGCGCGCTGCCAAGCAAAGACAAAATCCTGCGCGGTCACCGGGTCGCCATTGGACCAACGCGCATCCTCGCGCAGCTTGAAGGTCCAGGTCTGATTATCCTCGGACGACCATTCCTCGGCCACCCCGGGGCGCAATGTGCCGTCCGCATTCTGGGTCAAAAGCCCCTCGAACAACTGGCGCGCGAGGTGGCCGCCAACCGTTTCCTCGATCAGTTGCGGGTCAATCGACGGGAACTGGTCCAGCAGCCGGTATTGAAAGGTCTGATCCTCGGCAAGCGGCTCTCCCGTGACAGGGTGTGTGTCCGCGGCCCAAATTGGGGGACAAAGAGCCAGCGTCAGAAGTGTCGAGGTAGCCAAAATTCCATGTTTGGTCATTATTATCTCCCTGATGTTTGCTGTTGCAGCGTCTGATAGGTTTGCACCTGGCATCGCCATATGGTTGCAAAGATTGGTAGAAATGCCCGCATTGTACACCAAGAAATTTGGCATCGACCGCCGGATCGGCGACAAAACTCCGATACAGGCTTAAACGCCGCGCTTTAGATGAATAGACGCAATGAAAACCGAGGGTCTGTAACCCGCAAAGCTCCTATCCGAAACTAGCGGGGCGATGTGGCGGCATGGCGCGCGATTTCGCGAATGCTCCATTCAATCGCATCGCGCATGGTATCGCCAAGCGCCTCGTCGAAGGCTGCTGTCACGTCGCCGGGCGTATCCGAGGCGGCGGGGACAATTTCCTCGAAAGACCGGGATCCGATGATGCGATCCGAGAAGGCATCGATGATCTTGATGTTCAGGCGCACATCGATCTGCAGCGCAGACCCTTCCGCACCAACCGGCACAATCGCCTGGAACTCGCGAATGTCCGTCACGATCAGATAGTCTGCACGTAGACCAATTGTGGAGCTTCCGACCGCGGGCACCTTGCCGGTGTTCTCAAAGCTCTCGATCAACAATGCCTGAACGATCAGTGGGGCCCGATCGACCCAGCGCGCACCGGGCAGATATTGAACCTGCAGCGGCGTGGGTTGCACGGCGATCTGATCGGTATCCACCGCCGCCGTTGCGGTTGGCTGATTGACCACGATCTGATCGCGCAGCTGGGGCAGAGATGCGCTGAACGTGCTTTTGGGGCTGAGCACGTAGAGGTCTGTCGGCGTGGCAACCTCGGTCAGGCTTGCCAGCCCCGTGCAGCCCGCCAACATCGTCAACAGCAGCAGCCCCCTCATCCATTTCATACTATGTGTTATCATCGGCGAAACTCGGAGTTTTGGGTGCCAAGGAGGAATCGCGCGGGGTCACGTTCGATCTTGTTCACAAGGCGTTCCAGATTGACCACAAGGCTGCGCGCCTCCTCGGTAAAGCGCAGGAACTCTGGTAGTCCCAACCGCAGGAACTCGGACACCTGTCGTTCATTCCCTGTCACCACCTCGTCCAGCGTATCGGTGAAACTCGCCGCAGATTGCGATGCTGCGAGGACCTCATCGGAAATGGCGTCGATATTGGTTGCGGCCCCTTCGACGGCGGTGGTGAAGGCCGTTGCCGCGCCGCGCAGATCGCTGATGATCGTGCCGAAGTCATCTTCGATCAGCGCATTTGCCGAGGAGAACGTCTGATCGGCCGAGTTCAGCGTTTCGGATGCATCCCGCATTGCCGTGTCGATCAACGCCAGCGTCTCGGTCGCGTTGTCAAAGGCCTGCGTCGCGGAGGCCAGCGCTGCCTGCCCATCGTCCGCCAGCACACCTAACCGCTCCGTCACGGCGCCGACGTTTTCGCCAAGCCCCTCGATCACCCGCTCCCCTGTCTGCACGGTTGTGCGCAGATCGGAGGCCAGCGGCGTAAGCTGGTCTTTCGTGAAGGTATCGATGGTCGCAATCGTATCAGTGGCGCTCTCAAACGCCTCCCCCGCGCTGTCCAGCGTTTCGGTGGCGGTCGTCAGCGTCGTTTCCGCCGTATCCCCCAGCTGCGCAAGCCGGTCTGAGAAGGCTGCAACCTCGCGCGCAGCCGAGCCCAAATCACTGGACAAGGTTTCAAAGTCGCCAAGCACGCCGTCCAATCGACCCGATGATGTCGCCAGATTATCGAGGATGGTGCTGACAGCCGCCCGGTTTTCGGGGTCGAAAACGGCATTGACGTCTTCGAGCAACGCAATCGCGCGTTCAAGCAGTTCAGGCGCCCCTTCGAAAACCGACTGCAAGGGCGAGCGTTCGGAGCGGATGACCGCATCTTCTGTTAGTGGCTGTGCCATGATCGACCCGCCTGACAATGCAACATAGCTCACGCCCGTCACACCCTGGGCCTGCAATCTGGCGACTGTCTCCGTGCTGACCGGTGTGTCGGCATCCACTTCGATGCGCACGCGAACGCGGGAGGGGTCCTCTTCGTCCAGCATCAGTTCGATCACCTGACCCACCGGCAAACCGCTGTAGCGTACGTCGCTCGCCGCGGCCAGTCCGGCCACGTCTTGAAACAGGATATCATAGTAGGCGTATTGCCGGTCCACTTCGATCTTGGCCAACCACAGCAACAGCCCGACCGCGCCCAGCACCCCCAGCAAGGTGAAGACACCGATCAGAACGTAGTTGGCCTTGGTCTCCATAAACTGCTGTCGCCTCTACATCTTTTCCTGCGCGGCCCGTGCGCGCGGGCCGGTGAAATATTCCTGAACCCAAGGATGGTCCACGCGCGTCATCTCCTCAATCGGCCCTTCGACCAAAACCCGCTGTTCCGCCAGCACTGCAATTCTGTCGCAGATCGCGTAAAGACTGTCGAGGTCATGGGTCACCATAAACACCGTCAGGCCCAGCGAGCGCTTCAATTCGCCGATCAGGTCATCGTAGGCAGCGGCCCCAATCGGATCCAGCCCCGCGGTTGGCTCGTCCAGAAACACGATCTCGGGATCCATCGCGAGGGCGCGGGCCAATGCCGCCCGCTTGCGCATGCCGCCCGATAACTCCGACGGCAGCTTGCCACAGCTGAAGGGGGGGAGGCCGACCAGACTGATTTTCAACTCGCCTAGCGCCTTCATCAGGCTGTGCGACAGGTTCAGATGCTCCCGCATCGGCGCCATGACGTTTTGCAGCACGGTCAACGAAGAGAAGAGCGCCCCATCCTGAAACGCGACCCCCCAACGGCGTTCGGTCTGCGCCCGCTCCGCGCGACTGCCATGCAGCACATCTGCACCAAGCACATGGATCGAGCCTGCTGCGGGACGGTTCAGACCGACAATTGTGCGCAGCAAAACCGATTTTCCGGTCCCGGACCCACCGACAATCCCCAGGACCTCGCCGCGCCACACATCAAGGTCCAACTGGTCATGCACCACCTGCGGCCCGAACTGGTTGCGCAGGCCGCGCACCCTGATCACCGCCTCGCGGCTGTCGTCCTGCAGGCGCGTCATACCCCGATCTCCGCAAAGAAGATGGAAAACAGGGCATCCGCCGCGATGACCAGAAAAATGGATTGGACGACGGAAATCGTGGTGTGACGCCCCACGCTATCGGCTGATCCGCGCACCTGCATTGCCTGCCAACAGGCGACGATTGCAATAATGGCCGCAAAGACCGGTGCCTTGATCATGCCGATGGCCAGATGCCAGACATCGGTGTTTTCCTGCAGACGGGTGATGAACATGCCGGGACTGACGTTCAACTGGCTCCAACTCATCAACGCGCCCCCCAGCAGGCCCGAGATATTGGCGATAAAACCCAGGATCGGCAGCACGATCACAAGCGCGATCACGCGCGGCAACACAAGCACTTCAATGGGGTCAAGGCCAAGCGTGCGCATGGCATCAAGCTCTTCGCGCACCTTCATCGACCCAATCGACGCGGTAAAAGCCGAGCCCGACCGCCCGGCCACGATGATGGCCGTCAGCAGGATGCCCAATTCGCGCAGAATGGAGATGGCGATCAGATCGACCACGAAAACCTCCGCCCCAAACTGGCGCAGCTGCGAAGCCCCCTGGAATGACAGGACCACCCCGATCAGGAAGCTCATCAGAACCACAATCGGGATGGCGTTGAGGCCGGTCTCCTCCATCTGGCTGACCAGCGCCGCCGTGCGCCAGCGCCGCGGACGGAAAACGGTGGCGGCAAGTGACGCGAGGGTCTGGCCGACGAAGCTGAGCAGAGACAAGATCGACTGGCCCACGCCAGCTGTCTTCAATCCGACCCCGGCGATCCAAGGGAGAATACCGCGCGGCAGATCCTCGATCCCTTTCTCCGACGGCAGCGCCGCGGCGACCGTCGCAATCAGATCGGTCCGCGGGGTCGCCTTTTCGGTGAACTCGACCTGCACGCCCTGTTTTTCCAGACGCGCCTTGAGATCCGCGATCAGCCAGGCGCCACCTGTGTCAAGGGCTTCCAGATTGCTGAGATCGACGTGCAAAACCGTCGCCCGAACCGATGCGCCGGCAAAATCCGCTTCGACAGCACCCAGACTGTCGGTCACCAGCCGTCCGGAGAGGCGAAGAGTGGCCATTCCGTCGGAGTCGTCCAAGCTGAGCATCGGTCGTGACATCAATCGTCCTGGTCAGGCCGCAAAAGACCAATTGGGGCGCGTTTTCGGTATCTTAGAGATTGCGCGCCGGGCAACAAGTCAAGGATGGGCCGTCAGCGCGATTGCGCATGTCCCGCATCAGCAAAATGGGACGGTTTTGGTTGAATTGGGAAGGGCGGGCTTCCGGCCATCGCACCCACCAGGGCGCAGTGATGGGGCAAGACCAAACTGCGCAAGGCGCCTGTCTGCGCACCGGGAAGTTGCAAAGCGTCACCAGGGCGCCCCATGAGGAAACAATAGAGCTTCCGGACCCAAATAAGCCAACGATCCCCTGCCAATGTCGGCTTGCCATCGAAAGAATTCGCCTGAATACTTTTAGGAGAGTCGACAACCCAACTGTCCAGTTATAGGTGTACTGTCCTAATATGACGCGTCGAAAATCCCGGCGCCAAAACCTTTACGTTAGAAAGTAACCCAATGGGCATAATGCGTTATCCATTGGGCAAAACGCAAATCCGCGTGGAGAGCGATAGTTTGTATCAGACCAAAGGAAATGCCGAAGTCACCGTGGCGATGCTCCGCGCATTTGTGACCTTAGGCAAAAATTTGAATTTAACGAAAACCTGTGAGGAATTGGGCGTTGCCAGGCAGACGGTTCGTCGCCACATCAATGAGCTGGAGGGGATCAAAGGCCAGCCGCTTTTCTCTGTCCAGAACCGCGAATACTCCCTGACCCCCTTTGGAAATGCACTGCTGGCCGATGCCGAGATCATCCTGCGGCAGATCAAAGCCTGGTCCGGTCAGTCCAGATTGACCCGCCGAAGCTCGAACTGGTTGGAAATTGCTCACTATCTGGACGCCAGCGAAAGAGAGTTTTTTTCGCAACAGCATCCGATCAGCAAAATCGCGGAAGACGGCCTTCCAATCATGAAACGGACCCTCTCCGCCTGGGGGAAGGCGCATACGCAAATAGAAGATCCCGCAATGGCCGACGTCCGGCCATATCTGGTGATCTACAGAAAGAACCCGAGTGGCTGGATCTGCGTCGAAATCGGTGTGAAATCGGCATATGCGAAATGGTTCGGGTGGACCTGGTCAAAAAGCGCGATCGGAAAGCTCTCAGAAGCAGACAACGCCGGGGACGACTACAATGACTTCATTTCGGGCGCCTATGCCCGGATCCACGGCGAAGGTGGCGTGCGTCTCGATCATCTCTTTGCCTATCTGCCGCGTGAAAGTAATCCAGACCCTATTCCGATCAGTTTTCAGCGCTTGTTGATGGGCTGCGCCTTCCCGGATGGCGCCCCGGGGCTTGCAGTTCTCGTGTTGATGACGAATCAGGTTGAAATCGACGCGCTCCCCGAGAAGGACGTTTTATTCGTCCCGAACGACCTTGTTATGGACTTTGAACCCTGATTTTTACCGTTGCTACAAAGACGTATGCCCTAAAATGGTATTTCGATGATATTTTTCCTTTTATGACTGTAGTCATTCAAAACAAAGGAAAGCAAATGTCGGCACTCAACCTCTACACAATGATTGTTAACGTCGCGAACATAACCAAGGAACTTGAAGCTGCGGGGATGCGCTTAGAGATTGGAGATGATTTTGCGGCATACCGAAGATTACGGAACTCCCAGACGGATCGTTCACCGCTCTACCCGATGTTCGATGTCGCCTGTTCCTATGTCGATGTCTCCAACGCCTTCTGGGTGTGTGGTTTCAACGACAACAACCAATTGATCCACACTCAGGCGATCAGGCTGCTGGACTTGTCCGGCGTGGCTTTGGGCGAGCACATCAATATGCATCGCCACAAATACATCACGCCCAATTCAACGCCTGATCCTGACAGAACCTTTTACTCGCGGCCGCCTTCCCTGGACCAAATCACCGGGAAGGTTTGCTATCACGGCGAGTTCTGGCTGAGCGGTGGCGAAGGCGGGCACAGAAAACAAGGCTTCACGGCACTGCTGTCACGCGTCGTTTTCGAAATGGCGCTGAAGATGTGGGTGCCGGATTATGTTTTCGGCCTGGTGCCGGAACCGCTTGCGTTCAAGGGCATTCCCAGTCGTTATGGGTACACCCGTTGTGAGCCAGGCGCCTGGTACGGGCCAGACAACGAGATCACAGAAGAGGATTCGCTTGTTTGGATGAACACAGACGACATCGTTCACTTCCTCGAAACCCCGCCAAAAGCGCTTTCGCGTGAACGTCAGATCCCTGCACGCAGATTGAGGACGAATACTATTGATATGGTCGCATGAAAGAATGTCAGGAATCGATAGAGCGTATCTTGGAACCATGACAGTGAGTTGTTGAGTTGAATAAGTTATTTCGGTGGCGGTTGTGACCATGTCCCTGTTCAGGGCAATTGCAGGTCCAATCGCCGCCAGTATCGCCTTCGTCATGGAACTTACGCTGGTTCCTCTCATTCTTCCTGCGATTCAATCGCACTATGACCTGAGCCTTGGAAGCATGGCTTGGGTTTTCAATGCCTATGGCATTGCTGTGGCCGTGGGTGTCATCGCCGGCGGCTGGATCGGTGATGCCTTCGGTGCCAAACGGATCTTTGGCATCGGCGTTCTGATGTTTGCGTTGGGTGCGGCCATTGTCGCATCCTCGGCAAGCTTTGAGGCGTTGATTGCCGGGCGCGTTTTGCAAGGCTTTGGCGGCGGTGTCTTCTCTCCGTTGGTGCCGCTGCTGCTTACCAAAGCCCTGCCCCTGCGGCCCGGTAAAATCCTAATCATCTGGGGCAGCGTGACGGGCTATGTGGCTGCGTTCGCCCCATTTGCAGCAGGTCAGGTGGTCGCCTTCGTCGGATGGCAATCCGTTTTTGTGTTCTTTGTGGTACTCTCCGGTGCCGTACTGTTGCTCTCCGCCGGGAATGGCGCCACGCAGACCGAACCTGCCCCACGCACGACGCCAAATCTGTTCCTGCTGACGAAGGCACGCGTTCTGTGGCTGGTCTTCGGCTACATCTTTTGCACCTACGGGGCGATCACGTTCTATCTGTTCCGGTTGCCGCTCTTGCTGGCGGAGACAAACTACACCGTCGAAACGATTGGCGTTGTTCTGGCAACCATATGGATGAGTTTCTCAATCGTCGGCACTCTGCTTCGGAACTGGGTCGATGGCTCCCACATTCGCAGCATTGTATTGGCGGCACCCGTTCTGATCGCGGCCAGCTTTTTGACGGCATATCTCTCCAGCGACGCGATCTGGCTCATGATCTCCGCCATTTTGATCGGGGCCGGGTTTGCTTGCAGCAACGCGCCGTCCACGCAGTTGGTTCTGAAATTCGCGCCGCCGGGTCTCAGTGTCATCTCTGCCAGCCTGGACATCACCTTCGCAAGACTGGGCGGCGTTGTCACTGTCGCATGGCTGGCGCAGTCGGATTTCAGCCATTCCGTTCTGGTCATCGCAGGCCTGTCACTCGCAGCGGTGGTTTTTGCGATGGTTTTCTTGCGCAGAAATAGCGAGGCCTAGCCCGGAGGCGGCGGTCGAGCGACGGTCGGAAAGCTTCAGGCTAACAAGAAGAAATCTCGCCGAGAGTCCTCAGCGGTTGAATCGGCCATTCGGATATCAGCATACCACCTAAGGTTGACTGGCGCCCAGTTATCGCGTTTCATGGCGCGACTAGGGGAATGAGCCATGAAGTGTGCCAAAGCGCCCGGTGCGACGCCTGTGGCTCAAACCGCTACCAATACTGCATCAGGCCGTCGCGAAACATCAGATGGTGCTTTGCGAGGCTTTCAACAATCCGCCGCTACAAGTGCAGCTGTGACACAACTGCAAGCTTTGCAACGCGCAGCAGACGGCGCCGCTGTGGTGCAGCGCTATACGACGATCAAAGGCGATCCCGACAAGCGCATGTCTGGCGGCAAAAAGATCGTGCGGACCGGCCCCAAGACCGTTTTTGCCGACGAAAGCCTGATCGCCGAAGCGAACTCAAAGCTGGAGGATACCGCCTCATATGTCCGCCTTGCCGCAGATAGCAGCCGCGAATATGCCACGGATGACAGCGGTGATACCTTGCCGATGATCAAGCTGAACTGGAATGCGCGCATTGATGACAGGAGCTTTATGGACGCGGCATCGGTGGCAAACGAGGAAGGCGGCTTCAAGAGCTTCGCGGACTGTCACCGCACCGCCCAGGCGGTGATGGGATCGACCCAGACCGAAGGTGTCGATACCGAAAAACCGGTGCGGCGCAATTCCAAAGGCGCAGAAACGATTGAACCCACATCAAAGCGGGAAGTGCGACGCGGTGTCAATGTACGCGGCGACGCTGCAAATCGGGGTGCTTATGCGGTTCTTGGCGATGCTTTGCCAAAGGTGAAAGCCGCCGTGCATGGCATGGGTGAAGTGATTGGGGATGCGCTCAATACCGCAGTGCCAGATGGCGGCGGCCCAATATCGGGCAAACCCTTCAAGCAGTGGGCGGCCTATGCCGCGATTTACGCCGACCCGTGGCGGCGCGATCTGTTCAGCAAGTTTTCAGGCAGCAACGAATTCGCGACCCCGGAGGTTGGCGAAGCACTCACCATCGTGTCGGGCTTCATGGCGAAAGACGCCTTCAAGAACCGTGCAACCTATGATGATCTGGTGGCGCGCATTGGACAGCAGGACGTGGACGCTCTCCACATTACCGCTGACGATAGCTTCGATCAGATGTGGCGAAAACTCGGGGACGCCGGGGATGCACAAAGGGAGAAACTGGCAAAAACGCATATGCTCGCAAAGCTGAACGCCAACGCAGCCGTCTTGGAGGGCTTGTCCGTTTCCGGCACTATTCTGGATGAGTTGCGCGGCGATACCGCGCTGGAGGCAATCGTTTCACGCCTCTCGCGCGAAGATTTCCTCGCGCTCTATAAATCCGGCGCGATCGACATGGGCCAGACAGCCACCGCCAAGGCAGACGCGAGCATCGATCACGTACCGCCTGACATCGTCGCCGCCTCGGGGGCCATCGCGGCAGGTGCGAGAGACGCATCGACAGCGACGGTTCGCCAGCCCTGGAATTTCCATTGGGCCGGTGTCATCCTGAAAGACGGGGGCGACTATGTCACGCTGGAAAACCTGTCGGTCGAAGATCCCGGTACGCTCAATGAGAATTGGTTCTTCCAGATGTTTGGAACGGAGCAGAAAGATCAGACGTTCCACGCACAATACGCCGAAACGGGAGAGTTCGGGAACGTGCCTCTGACGATCAACTACAGCAACCATCCCGAAACGTGAGGCTGTTTCAAAAGTAATGAGGGAGCGCATCGGGGGCGACCCCTCGCCCGCACCCTGTCGCCGTGATCTTCCACAGCCTGACTACAACGACGGCAGCCACAACGCGATTTGCGGGAAGGCGATCAAGAGCGCAACCAATAGCAGCGAACATCCGATAAACGGGAACGCCGACGTATAGATGACGCGCATCGTCGTGCCCTTGGGTGCCACCCCCTTCATGACAAAGAGCAAGAGCCCGAAGGGTGGCGTCGTAAAGCTTATCTCAAGCGCCAACAGCATGATCAACCCGAACCAGACCGGATCGAAACCCAATGTCTGGGCCAGTGGAAAGAAGATCGGCACGGTCAGCAGCATCATCGAGATCTGCTCCATGAACATGCCCAGCAGGAGCAACACGGCAAACATCACCATTAGCATGGCAAGGGGCGCCAGTTCGAAAGACGTGGCCCAATTCACCAATCCGCGTGATGCCCCCGAAAAGGCCAGCAGCTGACTGAAGGTCGCGGATCCAAAGACGATCAGATAGGCCATCAGTGTCACGCGCAGCGCGCCGACGACGGATTTCTGCATCGCCTCCCATGTCAGGCACCGAAACACGGCAGCGAGGATCAGCACGCCAAGTGCGCCGAAAGCGGCGGCCTCGGACGGGGTGACAAAGCCGCGGATCATCAGCACGATGATCACCACCATGACGCCGACCATCGGCACGACCTCGCGCAGCAACAAGGCCAGCTTCTGTCCAAACCCCATTGGCACGACATCATAGGCGGGCGCTGCCGTCGGATCGATCTTCGTCTGAAGCCAGATCGTTGCGATGTAGAAAGACGCCAGGATCAGCCCCGGAATGACGCCTGCAATCAGCAATGCCGCCACGTCGATCTGTGCCAGCGTGGCCAGTAAAACCGCCAAAGCAGACGGCGGTATGATGATCGCCAGCCCGCCAGTGCCCAGGATCGGGCCAATGCTCATGTGCGATTTGTAACCCCTGCGGCTCATCTCCGGCACCATCAGCGACCCCAGCAGGGCGGTCGAGCCCATGGACGATCCCGACAGCGTGGAAAAGGCGGTCCCGCCCAGCACGGTGACATAGCTCAACCGGCCCGGGAGCCGCCCCAAGAGCTTGTCAATCGCGTTGAACATCCGCCCACCGAGGCCGGTATGAAAGAAAATCTCGCCCATCAGCAGGAAAAGCGGGATCGGTACGAGCGCGTATTTCGTGAGCGATCCAAACCCATTGTTCAAGAGCTGGGTCACACCGCGTTCCCCGCCCATGAACACCCAGGCACCGAGGATATTAGCCGCGAGAAATGCCAGTGCGACCGGCATCCCCATGGCCATCAGAAACAGGATCGCGCCCAGCAGCAGAGCGAGCGCCTCAAACCACTCCATTACTCGTGTATCCCCGCTTCGCCCGTGTGCATCAGGTCGGCCCCGAACACGAAACGCGCAAATTCGACGGCCATCAGGCCAAAGCTGATCGGAAAGGCGATGGTCAGCATCCAGCGCGGAAAATAGTAGGCGCGGGTGTCGAAATCACCGCGTTTAATATTGGTCAGAAACAGCTCCGCCCCTTTCCATGCCAAAATCAGGCAGACCACCACACAAGCAACCGCGACGGTCCTGCTGACAATGCGGCGCAAACCGTCGGGCAGGGCCGCTGTGACCAGTTCGATGTGCACATGCCCCTTTTCACGCACCAGCCAGGGCGCGCCCAGCATGGTCATGTAAAGAAGCCCATATTCGGCCGAGGTGAAAAGCCAGGCAAAGGGTTGCAGACCTGCGTTGCGCATCAGCACCGATGCAATGACCGAGATCATCAGCCACACCAGTGTGACGCCCGCAATGACCGCCAAAGAATAGACAAGGGCAGAATACGCCTTGGAGATCATCACCTTGGGTCTTTCATTAAGAGAACATGCGGACCCGCCTCAGAACGGGCCCGCAAACCGCTTACTTGGCCGCATCGAGATCGTAAAACAGCTCCAACAGGCGGTCGTAGTTGCCGGTGCCGCCGGGTTGTTCCGCCATCACGCTCTGCATGCGCTCCCAGGTTTTTTCACGTGCGGCGGCAAGGTAGTTTGCCTTGGCATCACCCTCCAGCGACACAACCTGCATGCCTGCGGCCTCAAGTGCGGCAAAATCCTCGTCACGCTTGATCCGCAGAGCCGCCACGCTGTCTTTCTCATGCTGGGTCGCCACATCCTGCAGGATCTTTTTCGCTTCGTCGGACAGGGAATTCCACTTTTCAAGGTTCACGATGACCCCGAGATCGGTCGAGAAAAAGCACGGCTCAATCCGGTAATTCAGGAACTCGTTCCATTTCAGATCAATGAGCCCGATCTGGGTCCAGCCGGTTGCATCCACGACACCACGCTGCAGGGCCGAGTAAACCTCGCCGGTGGGCAAGTCGATCACCTGTGCACCCAGATAGTTGGTAAAGAAAGCGTTGTAGACGTTGTTGCCGCGCAGCTTGAGCCCTTCGACTTCAAGGTTGCCGTCGGCATCAAAACTGGGCGCATCCCGCGTCCAGAGATTGTAACACACGCCGCTGTCAAACCAGCCGAGGTATTTCAGGCCCATCTTTTCCTGGTGGATCTGGTCAATCAACTCGGTGCCACCATTGGCGCGTGTCTCCACCGCCGTCAGGTTCGACGCCACCATCGCGTCTTTTTCCGGCAGCGCACCGCCATAGAAGGAACCCGGTGTGTAGACCATATCCACGATCCCGTCACGCACGGCATCAGGCTGCTGGAACATGCCGATCGCCTCCGGACCACCGCGCACGTCGATCTGGATCACGCCCGTGCCCACGTCGTTGACCTTGTCCACGAAGGTCAGAAAGCTCTTGGTGTAGATCAATGTCTCAGGAAACGCGTGTACCGCCGAGATCGTTTCTTCGGCCTGCGCCATACTGGCGATCAGGGTTGAACTGGCGAGAACACCGCCCAGAAAATTCGTCTTCATGTGATAACCTCCGATTTATATTGGGGTCGGCGCTGCGCCCTGACCCTTGCTTTTTGACATCTTTGCGATGCCGATCTGCGCTATTATAACCCGCGCGTTTCACTCCGCCGCCGCGGGCCAGGCCCAAGCGGCGGTTCGTCTTCGATGATCCTTGAAAGTGTCGATACTGTTGCGGTGCTGCTGTGTCAGATCGATGTCGTCCCAGCCGTTGATCAATTTGATGCGCCAGCTTTCATCGAGCACAAATGTGACGATGGTTTCAGCCAAGGTGATCTGCCCCGCTTCCAAATCAATGCTGGCGCGCACCGTGCCACCGCCGAGTTGATTGATCAGGGCGTCATAATCAGCGGCGCCAATCTGTGCTGGCAACAGCCCGTTGTTCACCGCATTGCTGGCAAAAATATCGCCGAATCTCGGGGCGATCACAGCGCGAAATCCGGCATCGACGAGCGCATAAACCGCGGCTTCCCGCGATGAACCGCTGCCGAAATTTTCCCCTGCGATCAGGATGCTTGCGTCCGCATGCGCATTGAACGCACAGTCTTCCGTCAGGGTCCCATCCGCGTCGCGCCGCAGATCGTGCAACAGGTACTGACCATAGCCGTCCGCCCGCGGCACAGACATGAAACGCGCCGGGATCAGCTGATCCGTGTCGATATTGGCCAAAGGCAAGGCAACGGCCAGCCCCGCATGTGTGGTCCATCCCCCCATCACGGGGCTCTCCCCCGCAACAAGGGGCGCACGTCGGCAATTGTGCCCGTCACCGCCGCCGCGGCCACCATCGCGGGGGACATCAGATGGGTGCGCGCACCGCGCCCTTGTCGCCCACGGAAATTGCGGTTGGTCGAGGAGGCGCAGCGCATGCCCGCGCCCACCAGATCACCGTTCATGCCGACGCACATCGAACAGCCCGAAGCGCCCCATTCCAGCCCGGCCTCGATAAATATCTCAGCGAGCCCTTCCTGCTCCGCCTGCGCTTTGATCGGCTGGGACCCAGGCGATACCAGCCCCGGCACCTTGGCACGGCGTCCCGCCAGCACCGCAGCAGCTGCACGCAAATCCTCGATCCGCCCATTGGTGCAGGATCCGATGAAAACCTGATCCACCGGTGTGCCTGCCAGCGGGCGCCCAGGGATCAGCCCCATGTAGTCGAGCGCGGCACGGGTGGCTTCGGCTTTGCCCGCATCAAGCGCGGTTGGGTCTGGCAAGGTGGCATTTACGGGCAAGGCCTGCTCTGGACTTATGCCCCAGGTAACGGTGGGTGCGATTTCTGCAGCGTCAATCCGGATTTCGCGGTCAAACTCTGCGTTTTCATCACTGGCGAGATCGCTCCATGCCACGACGGCCGCTGTCCAGTCTTCGCCGATTGGCGCGAAGGGGCGGTCTTTCACATAAGCCTGCGTGGCCTCATCCGGTGCAACCATCCCGAACCGCGCGCCCCCCTCAATCGACAGATTGCACAGCGTCATGCGCCCTTCCATCGTCAGGTCCCGAATGGCGCTACCCGCATATTCAATGGCGTACCCCTGCGCCCCGCCCGTGCCCAACCGCACGATCCAGTTCAACGCGATGTCCTTGGCGGTCACACCGGGGGCCACTGCCCCCTCGACCCTGATCCGCATCGCCTTGGGCTTTTTCTGCCAGACGGTCTGCGTGGCCAATACATGCGCCACCTCGGTCGCCCCGATCCCGAAGGCAAGCGCACCAAAAGCACCATGGGTCGAGGTGTGGCTGTCGCCGCAGGTGATGAGCAGCCCCGGCAGCGTCAGGCCTTGTTCAGGTCCGATCACATGCACAATCCCCTGCCGCGGATCATCCAGATCGAAGAGCTGCAGCCCGTGTTCATGCGCGTTGGCCCGCAGTGTTTCGATCATGCGGGCAATCTGCGGGTCGGCGATCTGGCCTCGGTTTCGCGTGGGTGCATAGTGATCCACCACAGCAAACGTCAATTCGGGGGTTGCAACCTGCGCCTCACGGGCGGCGAGCTTAGCAAACGCATGATGGGAGCCTTCGTGCACCAGATGCCGATCCACCCACAAAAGCGAAACACCATCGTCCCGCCTGAGAATTTCATGGGACGCCCACAACTTGTCGAGCAGAGTTCGCGGCTGGCTCATGCGCCCCCCTGCTCAGCTTGTCCAATGGCAGGTTCCCAATGCCGTCCACCCCCGTCACCGACACGCTCCAGCGGCATTTCAAGACTGAACATATCGGGCCGATAGAGCCCCGAAAGATACTCCACACCATTGCCATCGATATCCCGCACCACGCGTTTCAGGGACAAAAGCGCAGATCCGACAGCCACCTCCAGCGCCTCGGCGACATCCGGCCCGGCCAGCGTCGCAGATACCGATTGATGTGCTTCCTTGATCTGCACACCACTGCGTTCCAAAAGCTTGAAAAGCGGGGTGGTCGCCAGATCATCTTCGGAATAATTCCGCGCGATTGCGGTCGGAACATATGTCGTCAGATGGGAAAAGGGCACGCCATCCGCCATCCGTACACGTGTCGCGATCTGCGCTTTCTCACCGATCTCCAAACCCATCGCACGCGCGACAAAATCTGGCACCGGGCTGTAGGAGAAGGACAGCAGCCGCGCGGTGGTGGCCTGCCCCATTTCCACCAGTTGCGGCATCAGCGTGTTGAAATTCATCGCAGCCCGCCGACCTGTAAGCGCCTTGGCCCGCACCGTTGTGCCGCTGCCAGCGCGCTTTTCCACAAGCCCGGATTCGCAGAGCGCGTCCAGTGCCCGCCGAACTGTCACCCGCGAGACACCGTAGCTTTCAGCCAAGCGCAATTCACCGGGCAGGTTTTCACCATCACACAGCCGCCCATCGGATATCTGATCGCGCAAGGACAGATAGACACGGCGCGCTTTTGCGCCTTCAGGCAATGGTGCTGCGCCGACACTGTCCAAGCGATGATTCCCCTTACGAAACACTCAACAATGGTAAATGTGTCATATGAAAAATCAAGAGATTGTATATCATGGCATCTAAATTAGACTTAACAAAATCATGAAACATGTATTATCTATAATACTGATATCTTGAAGAGGGCATTATGCCGACGGTCGAAATTCACATTCTGGAAGGCTACTCTGCGCCGGAAAAACAACGGCTCGCGGCGGCGCTGACGGATGCCGTACGTCTCGTTATTCCAGCGGCACCTGACCTTGTGACAGTCATCATCCATGACATGGCGCCCGAAGAGGACACCCGGGGGCGCAGCACCCGCGTGCCAGCTGCGGCACGTTCCGATCCCGCCAAGCTGGTGCGTAACTATCTCGCCGCCATGGAAGCGCGCGATCTGGCGCGGGCCGAGGTGATGCTGGGTGACAGCTTTGAGATGCAGTTCCCTGGTGCGGCCCCCATGCGCAAACTAAAAGAGCTGATCGATTGGGCTAGACCCCGCTATCGATCGGTGACCAAAACCTATGAAGGTTTTGACGCCCTGCAAAGCACCGGCGCGGCTGCTATCGTCTATTGTCGCGGAACACTGTCAGGCGAATGGCCCGATGGCACCTCCTTCAGCGGCATCCGCTTTATCGACCGGTTCGAGGTCATTGACGACAAGATCACGCGGCAGGATGTCTGGAACGACATCGCAGAAACAAGGGCAAAATCATGAGCGAAATTGACCCGATCACCCTATCCGTCCTGTCGGGGCGCATGGAACAGATCGCTGACGAGATGGACGCAACGCTGTTTCGCGCCGCTTTCAACCCGATCATTGCCGAAGCACATGACGCCAGCCATGGCCTCTATCACGCGCAAACCGGCGACACGCTGGTGCAGGGCAAATCCGGCCTGCCGATCTTTGTCGGTGTGATGGCCTTCGCCGTGCAGGCGGTGATCGAAAAGGCGGCGAAAGACGGCGATCTCGCCGATGGCGACATCTATATTTTCAATGACGCGCATATCGGCGGCACACATCTCAGCGACATGCGGCTGGTGCGGCCCTATTTCCGGGATGGTGAACTCTTTTGCTATCTGGCGTCGGTCGGGCATTGGCACGATGTGGGCGGCGCGGTGCCCGGCAACTACAACCCCGCCGCCACCGAGGTGTTTCAGGAGGCCTTTGTCCTGCCTCCGGTCAAACTGGCGCGCGGTGGCGTAATCAATCAGGACATCATCGACATCCTACTGCGCAACACACGCCTGCCGCAATCCGCCATGGGCGATCTGAACGGGCAGCTGGGCGCATTGGATCTTGGCATCAAGCGCATGGACGAATTGCTCGACGAATATGGCACCGCTACGGTGGCGGCGGCGCTTGAGGCCTTGGGGCATCGGGCGGAGGCGTTGATGCGGTCGGAGTTGCAGGACCTGCCAGATGGGCGCTGGGAGGCCGAGGATTTCCTCGACAATGACGGCATCACCGATGATCCGCTGGCGATCCGCGTGGCCCTTGAGATCAAAGACGACAGGATGACGCTCGATTTCACCGGTTCAGCGGCGCAATGTGCAGGTCCGGTCAACATCGCCCTGCCGACCACCGTCGCCACTGCCTATGTGGCGATCAAACACATCTTCCCGACCCTGCCCGCCAACGCGGGCGTGATGCGCCCGATCGAGGTGATTGTACCCGAAGGATCCCTGTTGTCAGCAGAATTCCCGGCGCCCACCGGCGGGTACACCGAGACGATCCTGCGGATGATCGATGTCGTCTTTTCCGCCTTCGCCAAAGCGGCGCCGACCCGCGTGGTGGCCAATGCCTATGGCACAATCAACGCGCTGTCGATTGCTGGCAAACGCAGCAATGGCCAGCCCTGGGTCATGTTCAGCTTTTACGGCGGCGGGCACGGCGGATCGATTGACAGCGACGGGCTGAACCACGGGAATGCGCCGATTTCCACCGCAACGATCCCGCCGATGGAAATCCTTGAGGCCGCCTATCCGGTGATGTTCCGCACTTGGGCGCTGCGCCCCGACAGCGCTGGCGCAGGAACCCATCGCGGCGGGCTGGGCGCGATCTATGAGATTGAAGTGCTTGAGGAAAACGGCGCAGAGGCCTTTCTCTTTGGCGAGCGCGGGCGGTTTGCGCCCAAAGGCATTGCTGACGGGTCAGATGGTGCGATGAACGTCTTTGCCTATGAGCAGGATGATGGCTGGGCGCATCCCCCGCTGGCCTCGAAAATGCGTGGCATCACCCTGCGACAGGGACAGGCGGTGCGGCTGGAAACGCCCGGCGGCGGTGGCTACGGCGCACCGCAGGACCGCGCGCCCGCAGATGTCGCACGCGATGTAGCCCGCGGTCTGGTCAGCGCAGCAAACGCCGATCAACTGCATGGACCCTCCTGGCGGGAGGTTTCACCGTGAACGGGCGCATGATTGGTGTCGATGTCGGCGGTACCTTCACGGATGTCTTTGTGCTCGATGAGGCCAAAGGCACCGCCACGGTTGCCAAGGTGCCAACCACCCGGCCCGATCAGTCAGCCGGGTTTCTCGATGGCATCGCGCGCGAGGTGACGGATCTGTCGCAGATTGCTGTGGTGGTGCATGGCACCACGGCGGGCACAAACGCCCTGCTGGAACGCAAGGGTGCAAAAACCGGGGTGATCTGCACGCAAGGCCTGCGCGATGTGCTGGAAATGCGGCGTCGGGACCGCCCGCGCACCTGGGGCCTGCGCGGGGATTTTGAACCGGTGGTGGACCGGCGGAACCGGCTTGAGGTACCCGAACGCACGCTCGCCGATGGTTCAATCCGCACCCCCGTTGATCTGGATGCTGTGCGTGCCGCAGCCCGGCAGCTGCAGGCGGACGGTTGCGCCGCGGTGGCGATCCTCTTTGCCAACGCCTATGCAAACTCTGAAAACGAGGCCGCGGCGGTGGCCGCCGTGCGGGCAATCTGGCCTAATGACCACGTCTCAGCCTCCCACGAAATCCTGCCGGAAATCCGCGAATTCGAACGGTTTTCTACAACGGCTTTGAACGCCTATTTGCAACCCGAAGTCTCTGGCTATCTGGGTCGGTTGGAAAGTGCGTTGCGCCAGGGTGGCTTCGATGGGGAGTTCATGATCGTGCAGTCCAACGGCGGTGTCATGGCGGTGGATACCGCCTGCCGCCTGCCGGTGCGCACCGCCCTGTCCGGTCCCGCCGCCGGGGTGATTGCGGCGGGCTACATCGCCCAATCTGCGGGCTTTGACAATGTGATCACCGGCGATATGGGCGGCACCAGCTTCGATGTGTCCCTCATCGCCGAAGGCCGCTCCATGCTGTCCCCGCAAACGTCGGTCGATTTCGGTATGGTCGTACGCACGCCGATGATCGAGATCACGACCATCGGGGCCGGGGGCGGTTCCATCGCCTGGGTCGACAAGGGCGGGCTTTTGAACATCGGGCCGGAAAGCGCCGGGTCAGACCCCGGCCCTGTTGCCTATGGCATGGGCAATGACCGCCCCACCGTGACCGACGCTAATGTGGTGCTGGGCCGGATCGATCCGGACAATCCGATCGGCGGCAAGCTGGCGCGCCTCGATGTCGAGGCCGCGGCCAAAGCGATTGATCTGCATGTCGCCGCGCCTCTGGGCCTTGGCACATTGGAGGCCGCCGAGGCGATCCTGACCGTCGCCAACAGCCGGATGGCCGGGGCGATCCGGCTTGTGGGCATCGAACGCGGCTTTGATCCCAAGCGCTTCGCCTTCATGCCGTTTGGCGGCGGTGGCGCGCTGCATGCCGGGGCGATGCTGGCGGAGACGGGCATCACGCGCGCCATCGTGCCCCGCTATCCCGGGGTGACCTCTGCGATGGGCTGCGTGATCGCGGACATGCGGCAGGACTTCGTGCAAACGATCAATACGCTGGTGAGCACGCTCGACGCAGCAGCGCTGACACGCTTCATGCAATCCCACGCCGATCAGGGCATGGCGCTGCTGGACGCCGCCCGCACCATTTTCGAGGCGCGCGACATCAGTTTTGAGCTGGATATGGCGTACATCGGGCAGACCCATACCGTGTCTGTCCCGCTCAGCGTGACGGTGCAGGACGGCACGGTGCAACCGCCCACGCAGGCAGAGATCGAAGCCGCCTTTGACACGGCCTATGGCGCAACCTTCGGGCGGTTGCTAAAGGGTGGCGTGCGGCGCATTCTCAACCTGCGCAGCGCCGTCACCGGCAGGCGGCCCAAGTTCGATCTCACCACGCTGGCCCCGACACAGGAAGGCGCGGTCAACCCGACCGCGACGCGCCCTGTTCATTTCGGGGACGACTGGCAGGACACCGCGATCTATGACCGCTTGTCCCTGCCCGTTGGTACGGTGATCAAAGGCCCCGCCATTCTGACACAACCCGATACCACGGTGCTGATCGAGCCGGATCTGCAGGGGCGCGTGGACCAGTTCGGCAACACCATCATTGAACCTGCGGAGGAGACATCATGAGCAGCCCAAGAGACTGGGATCTGGCACGCACCGCGCTGTTGACCATTGATTTGCAAAACGATTTTCTCCACTCCGAAGGCGCCTATGGCCGCGCCGGGCAGGGCTCCGACAGTATCGCCGCGCTGCCGGATCGCATTGCGCCGCTGATCAAGGCCCTGCGCGATCAGGGGGGGCGATATTTCTCGGCGCAGTTTACGCTCGTGCCGGACCGCGACGGCACGCCGCTTATTGCGCCACATCTGAAAGAGTTGCGCCCTTTCCTAGGCAAAGGCGATTTTGCGCCCGGCTCGTTTGGTCACGGTTTGGTCGACGCGCTGCAGCCTGCGGATTTCGTGATCGAGAAAGTGGCTTATTCCGCGTTCTATCAGACGCGACTGGAATACATTATGCGGGCCGTCGGCGTGGATCATCTGATCGTCGGCGGTATCGTGACAAATGGCGGCGTGGCCTCAACACTGCGCGACGCCCATCTGCGCAACATAGAGACCGTGATGCTGACCGATGGCTGCGCCGCGTTCCGGCAAGAGATACATAACGCCACCCTGCTTTCTCTGGGCTCCGTCACGCATCAAATGACCTGCCGCGATGCCCAGGACTGGCTGGAGGGCGCGGCATGAGCCTCAGATCCCGCCTGCAAAGCAAGGATATTCTGGTCGCGCCCGGCGTTTATGACGGTCTGACGGCTTCGCTGGCAACAGATGCTGGGTTCGAGGCGCTATATCTCAGCGGAGCGGCGGTGGCCTACACCCGTCTGGGGCGCCCGGACATCGGGCTCAGCACCGCAAGCGAGATGGCCGACACCATGACGCTGATTGCGGATCGCACAGCCCTGCCTGTGATCATCGACGCCGATACCGGGTTTGGCAACGCGCTGAATGCTCAGCGCACCATGCGGCTCTATGAACGCGCCGGGGCCTCTGCCTTGCAGTTGGAGGATCAAAGCTATCCCAAGCGATGCGGTCATCTGGCGGATAAATCCCTGATCCCCGCAGCCGAGATGGCAGGCAAGGTCACGGCGATGGCCGACGCGCGCGCAAGTGATGAAACGTTGATCATCGCCCGCACCGACGCCATCGCGGTCGAAGGAATCTCGGCGGCGCTCGACCGGGCCGAGATCTATCTGGAAGCGGGCGCCGACGTGCTTTTCATCGAAGCGCCGCAGAGCGCGGCGCACCTGCAAAGCATCACACGACAATTCGCCGGGCGCGTGCCGCTGCTGGCCAATATGGTCGAAGGCGGCGCGACCCCGATCACCAGCGCCGATGATCTCGAAGCGCAGGGTTTCTCCATCGTGATCTTTCCAGGCGGGATCGTCCGGGCGCTGGCGCGCACCGCGCAGGATTATTACAAGAGCCTTCAACAACATGGCAGCAATCGCCCCTTTGCGGATCGGATGTTTGACTTTGACGGGCTGAACAAGGTGATCGGCACCGCGGATATACTGGAAAAAGGCGTACAGTATGACGCCAATGACTAGGACGGCATCGCCGCCCGACATCTTTGATATCACCACCGGAACTCTGATCATCGGCGCAGGTGCCTGCGGGTTGGTTGCCGCCTTGTCTGCGACGGAAACCGGCCAGCAGGTTCTGGTGATCGAGGCAGACCCGGTGCCCAGCGGCTCAACCGCATTGTCCGCCGGGCTGATCCCGGCGGCAGGTACGAAAATTCAACGCGCAGCTGGC
This sequence comes from uncultured Roseobacter sp., assembly GCF_947499265.1. Lineage (GTDB taxonomy): Bacteria > Pseudomonadota > Alphaproteobacteria > Rhodobacterales > Rhodobacteraceae > Roseobacter. The sequence goes on from NZ_CANMNK010000005.1 coordinate 448,665, forward strand.
ATCGACGACAGTGCGGCCCTCTTTGCATCCGATATCCAGGCCAAGGCGCAGGGTGAAAACGACCCAGCACTTGTCGATCTGATGACGAGCGGGGCCGCCGAAGTGATCGACTGGTTGGCGGAAGTACACGGCTTGCCGTTTTCGGTTGTGACGAATTTCGACTACCCCGGTCACTCACGGCATCGCATGCACGGGTTGCCCACGCGGTCTGGCGCTGAACTGATCGACGCGCTGCGCACCGCCTGCGAGGCCAAGGGAATTGACATCATCTGCGACCGGCGCGCCAGCATGCTTTTTCATCAGGATGGCGAGGTTTACGGCGTTGCGGTGAACCGGCCTGATGGCGGGGTCGAAGCCATTGGATGCAAGTGCATGATCCTGGCCTGCAATGGCTTTGGCGGCAACCGGGCACTGGTGAGCCAACACATGCCGGAAATTGCCGACGGGCTGTGGTTTGGCCACGATGGCAACCGGGGCGAAGCGGTGCTTTGGGCAGAAGAGATCGGCGCTCAGACCCAGCATCTCGGGGCCTATCAGGGGCATGGCAATGTGGCCCACCCGCATGGCATTCTGATCACCTGGGCGGTCATCACCGAAGGGGGCGTGCAGGTCAATCGGCGGGGCGACCGCTTTTGGAACGAAGCACAGGGGTATTCCGAAGCCGCGCGCGCTGTGCTCTCGCAACCGGGCGGCGAAGCCTTCACCATCTTTGATCATCGTATCGCGGGCATCGCGCGGCAGTTCGAAGATTTCAAACGCGCCGAAACCGCAGGGGCCGTGCGCACAAGTGACACCTTGGAGGGGCTCGCGGAGACGCTTGGCCTGCCGCCCGACAGCCTTACAACAACACTCGCTGAAATCCCACTGGAGGGCACGGACCGCTTTGGTCGCCGATTTGGAATGGCCCCGCTCGCGCCGCCATATTGCGGCGTGCGCGTGACCGGTGCCCTTTTCCACACACAAGGCGGGGTGCAGGTGAACGCAGATGCGCGGGTCCTGCGCACCGATGGCACGCCGTTTGATACGCTTTACGCTGGCGGTGGCGCGGCGTGCGGCGTGTCGGGCAAAGGCGACAGCGGCTACCTGTCTGGCAACGGTCTGTTGAGCGCGGTGGTTCTCGGCCGACGGGCCGGTATCACCTCTCCGAGATAAATCGATTTGGCGACGGTAATCCTCACCGGCTGCTTTCGCTGCTTGCGACGCAGATAGATCACCCGCGTTTACCCGGCGCAAAACGCTGCAATCACGCCCCGCTGCCCGCGCCGATATGACAAACGATCCCTGTCTTGAAAGCCACATGAAAATTAGATGAATTTGGCGTTAAGAATTTCTTATTTTTATGTTAAAAAACAATAGCTTGATTGATAATCAAAGTAAACCCCCTCATGCTTGAACCATGCCTGCTCAGCGGCCGCAAAGTCCGGACGGTAGGTGCTCAGCAGACACCGGTTCCAGTGTGTCGAACCAAAAGAGGAGATTCAGATGAAGTACTTCAAGCGCCTTAAGGCAGACGTAGATCCGACCCCGTTTCTCGACGAAATCAACAGCATCGATCATGCATGGGACGCCTCTACCGGGCGGCAGGACAAGATCGCTGTGCAGCGCGAAGCAAAAGCCATTCCCCTACGTGGCCTGCGCAAATCGGCCATCGGGGACCGCAAGCGGCGTGATGTTCATGAAAGCCGGTGGACCACAGGCTCAAAGGACTATCCCGTCGCGCGGGCCTTTCTTGAAGAATTCGCGCGCGATCAGGACAGTATTCTGGGCCGCGCAAAAATCGTCTGCCTGCCCGCCGGGAAGCGCGTTTATCCGCATATTGACCGCGGGCTCTATTACCGCGTGCGCAACCGCTATCACTTCGTCCTGACCTCTACCCATGGGTCCTGGATGAAAGCGGGCGACGAAGAGGTGCGCATGCAGCAGGGCGAGCTGTGGTGGTTCGACAATGATCAGATGCATGAGGCCAACAACGATGGCGATCAGGACCGCATCCACATGATCTTCGATATGTTGCCAAGCCATCTCGCCGAAGAGGTCCTTGGCACGGCCGCCTGAACCCATTGCAGAAGGGAGCGTCGCCATGTGCGTCAGTTTGAACACCACGAGACCTGAGGGATCGTCCTATCAGGTGATATTTCGCCCCGGGAACGGCCGAAACGGATTGGCCTGTTGGCTGGCGCTCCCGCATACCATTACCCCCGGCACGCCACCCCTGGTGGCCGTTCATGGGATACGGCGCGGTGCCGAATTGCAAGCAGCACTGTTTGCCGACCGGGCCGCGGCGCTTGGACGGCCCGTGATCGCACCTGTTTTTGACACAACCAACTGGCTTGGCTACCAGCAGGCGTTCTTGTGTGGGCGCGCCGACTTGGCGCTGTTGGATTTGATCTTGTCACTCCGGAACATGGGGGTCGTGCAATCAGAGAAGCTTGATCTCTTTGGATTTTCCGGTGGCGCGCAGTTTGTCCATCGCTTCGCCATGCTGCATCCGGAACGCGTCTCGCATCTGAGCATCGCGTCGCCGGGGTGGTACACGTTTCCGGACACCGCCTCCTACCCTTATGGGCTATGGCCCCGACCTGAACATGCGGACGAATGGAGCTACAGCATCATCGCGAACCTGGACCGTTTTCTGACCTTGCCGATGAATGTCTGTGTCGGCGAAAACGACTGTGTGCGGGACAAGAATACCCGCAGTGGTGCCGCCATCGATGCGCAGCAGGGGTTACACCGCTTGGATCGTGCCCGCCGCTGGACGGACGCGGTACGCACGGCAGCAACCGATCTGAAAATCGAACCCGACGTGTCCTTGCACGTGTTGAAAGGCTGCGGTCACGACTTCGAAACATGCGTCACAAAGGGCCAGTTGGACAGGATTGTGATCGCCGATGAACCGACAGAATCCGCTGGCATCTGCCGCGGTACCTGTTCCGCACAACAGCAACGCGCCTGTCACGTGGCACGCCGCATCAAATCCTTTGACCAGATGGAGGCCACGGCATGAGTACGATACCCAAAATCCTGGGCGAGGGACGCCGCCGCGGCATCTGCTTGCTGATCGGATTGGCCTTGGGCCAGGCCACGGCAACCGGTCTGGCCGCATTCGCCACCCGCGATGTTTTCGCCGCCTTTCGCGAGACATCCCCGGCCCTGCCAGTTTTTGCGCTGGTCGCACTGGCGATGGCCGGTTTGGCCATTGGCACCTTTCGGTTCTACGAACGGCTGGCGGCGGAAAAGGTCGGCCAACATTTCGCCGCGTCGCTTCGGATGAAACTGTTCAAACACATGGCCCGGGTCTCGGCGCGGGACATCGCCGCGCGGCGCAACGGGTCCTTGGCCCTGAGGTTCGTGGGCGATCTGACGGCGGTGCGGGCCTGGGTCAGCATGGGGTTGGCCCGGATGATTTCCGCGCTGATTGTCCTGCCCGTCGCGACCGGCGTTTTGTTCTACATGAATTTCGAAATCGGTTTGGCCGCTGCTGTTCCAATTGCGCTTGGCCTGTTGATTTCGGCGATGCTTGGGCCTCGGCTGGGCCCGGCACACAAGCGGCTGCGCGCCCGACGCGCCCGGCTCGCGGCGGATATGAGCGAGCGGATCCCACATGCGCCGGAACTCCGGCTGCTCGGGCGTATGCAGACCGAAACCCGGCGGATCAAGGTGAAGACCGACAAGCTCGTTGATGCGGCCCTTGCGCGTGCGCGCGGCGCGGCCTTGTTGCGTGCGATCCCGGATGTGGTCTCCGGAATAGCCGGCGCAAGCGTCTTTCTGGTGGCGCTGCACCGCGGCCTTCCTGCCGCAGAGGCCGCTGGCTGTCTGGCCGCTGTCGGGCTGATGATCCAGCCGATGCGGGATCTTGCTGGTGTTTGGGATCGCCATCGCGCCTGGCGGAATGCGCGTGAGAAATGCCTCAAACTGTTGAACATGCCAAAGCTTGAAATTGACCGCTCCACGGATGCGGCGGTGCCCGATGCCCCGCCCGCGCTGATTTTTTCGGATGTCTACGCCGGGGCCTTGGCGGATATCAATCTGACCGCATTGCCCGGCCGCAAGATCGGTGTCGTCGGCGCAAACGGCGCTGGCAAATCAACATTGCTGAGCCTTGCCGCCGGGCTGGAGCATCCACAGTCCGGCAGCGTGTTGCTGGGCGATATCTCGCCCGCCGCTCTCACCACACGAGAACGGCGCCAGATGATTGCTTTGATCGGCACCCGATCACCGATCCTGAAGGGGTCACTGCGCCGTGCGCTGACGATGGGGGTGCAGGGGCGGCCTGATGATGCTGACATCCTGCGCCAGGCCGACAATTTTGGTTTGAGCAAGGTCATCGACCGTCTGAATGGGCTGGACGGCACAGTCGCCGAGGGCGGGCGCAACCTCTCCGCTGGGGAAATCCGCCGCATTCTGCTGACACGCGCTGCGCTGTCCAAACCACGTCTGATGTTGCTGGATGAACCCGACGACGCACTGGACCGGGACGGTCCGGACCTGGTGCGCGCATTGGTTCAGGGCAGCGACGCGACCACAATTCTGATCACGCACAACATGGAAATCGCCAAAATGATGGATGAGCTCTGGGTGATCGAAGACGGGCGCATCGCGCAAACAGGCACACCGGATGCCGTGCTGGTTGATTTTTGAGATCAGCTAGATTGGCGTTCGGCGCTTGCGCAGTTTGAGGTCTGCTCCCTCCCTCAAACTGCGCAATGCGTGTTTAGGCCAGGAGAATGCTCCTGGCCGATTACATGATAAAGATGGGGGAGTGGTACGCTTTTCAGTACTGGTCTCACCACCAGCACTCTGGTGCGATCAACCGAAACGATACCCCGCACCGCGCACGGTGGTGATCAGCCTGCCATAGGGGCCAAGCTTCTTGCGCAGGCGACCGATATAGACGTCCACGACGTTGGTCATCGGATCCTCGTGGGTGCCCCAAACCGAATTCAGGATGCGCTCACGGCTCAGCGCCTTGTTCTTGCTGGCCATCAGAATAGCAATCAGCTCACGTTCCTTGGCCGACAGATCCACGGCGACGCCATCGACTGTCAGCACCATGGCGCTGCTGTCGTAGATCAGGCCCTGATGCTGCAGTTTACCCTCGTTCGCATCACTGACGTAGCCGGTGACACGGCGGTGCAGCGCTTGAATGCGCGCGATCAGCTCATCAAAATCAAAGGGTTTGGGCAGGTAGTCATCCGCCCCCAACCGCAACCCCGCGACGCGTTCATCTGTGCTGTCCAAGGCTGTCAGCATCAAGACCGGCGTGACATTCGAGCGGGCACGCATTTTCTGGCAGACCTGTTGCCCACTGATCCCGGGCAACATCAGATCAAGCACAATCACATCAAAGTCCCGATCCTGCATGATTTCCAACCCGGCCTCGCCGTCGCTGGCATGTTCGACGACCCAGCCTTCGGCTTTCAATCCGCGCCGCACAAAATCGGCGACCCGCAATTCGTCTTCAATCAACAGGATATTCATAGTCTTTGCGCCTTCTCGTTGTCTTTCGGGCGCGTTGCTGTCGCCCCTCTGAAAAGACAAACGGGTCGGACCGCTGGTTATTCCCAATTTTATTCTTGGACCCAAATTTTCCTGCGAAAACTGTTTCAGGATTGGGAGACCACCCGCAAGGGCGCGGAGACGGGCAACTCCATGATGCTCGAAAGTCCGCCGCCGTCCCGGTCACGCAACAGCGCATTTCCGCCATGCGCACGCGCAATGGAGCGCACCACAGGCAGGCCAAGACCGGCCCCGTCCTCGTATTGATTGGCCGCGTTTGATCCACGAAAGAAGCGCTCAAACGCTTTCTCTTTTTCGCTGTCGGGCAGCCCTGGTCCGTTGTCCTCCACACAGACGCGGTATCCCGTGGCTGTCCGTATCAAACGCACCGCAATCTCCGGACCACCATAGCGTCGGGCGTTCTGAATCATCGCCGCGACGCATTGGCGAATGCGGGAGACGTCCAGCGGCATCTCGGCAGTTTCCAGATCACTGATAACGGGAATGTCCGGGCCGAAGACGTCAACCGCGTCTTGGAGCAGCTGTTTGAGATCGACCCGCTCCAGCTTGAGGCGGGTCTGACCGGCCTCTTCGCGGGAAATGAACAGCAGATCGTTCACCAAGAGATTTGTGTGTTTGGCGGTCTCCCGCGTGCGGCGCAGGGCTTCACGATATTCTTCGATCGTCTTGTCCTGCCCGCGCAGGGCAACATCACTTTCGCCCTGTATGATGGTCAGCGGCGTGCGCAATTCATGACTGACATCCGCGAGCATCTGGCGCCGCGCATCCTCGGCAAGGCGCGATTTCTGGAGCAGGTTTTCGAGCTCCGCCGTCCGGTCCTGCACGGCCTCCTCCAATTCGATGTTTTGTGTGGTGAGCGATGCCGTGCGCGCCTCAACCATGGCGGCCATATTGTCCATGACGTCGCCAATCTCGGAAATCTCGCTCCGGCCCCGCAACGCCATACGATGAGAGAAATTCCCATCCGCCAGAGCGCTTACGCCTTTCATCAAATGACGCATCGGTTGCACGATTGCGCGGGTATAGATCCATAGGGCGCCACCGGCCACACTTAGCGCCAGCATCACAAGAAAAAACGCAACGCTGTTGGCCAACCGGAGATGTCGCTCCGCAGTGACGCGGGTCTCTTCGACCTCTTCCAGTTCTTCCGCGAGGGCGGCATTGATCATGGAATGGAAATCGCGATCAATCTCATCGTCCAACATGACGGAGAGACCTGTCCAGTTGTGCCCGAATTGTTCCACCGCGGTGTCTTTGCGCACGATTTCAAACCGCGCGATCAGGTCTTCGATCTTGCGCTCGATCTGGGACAGCAATTGAAGTTCCTCGATCTCCTCATTGCCCACCAGGTCAATTTCCTGACCGATCAGGGAACGGATGCTGCGAATGTTCGCGCGGATCAAGCGGATTAATTCCGCTTCACCCGCACCCTGGTCGCGATCCCCGATCAGCATGGCATCGCCGTATTGCTTGAACAACTGATAGGTATTGCCGCTCAGCTGCAGATGCTCCTCATAGGACTCATGCGCCAGGTTGATGCGCGCGTTGAAGAATGCGGCGCGTTGCGCGGTCCAGTAGGCAAGAACGGTGCCGCTCAGCGCAACAACCAACATGATCGCAGCAAGAACGCGTAGCAGATTGGCGATGGTCATCGATTACTCTCCGGTGGTCCAAATGGATGCGATCTTCGACGGGTATTCTCTCGGCAACGGTGCACGGCTTTGCTTAACCTAGCGCGATAACGCGGCGTTACACTACGCGCAAATAGGGCCGCATGAAACACGCGGCCCCTCCTGACAGATATCAAGATTGTACTCATGCGGCGGTCATCTTTTCAACCAGGACGGGTTCTTGGGCGTTGTGAGACTTGGGCTTACGCAAAATACCCCGCGCAACCGCCATCACCGCCGCGGGTGTGCACAGGTCCTCTCGCGACAATTGCGGGATGCCCGTCGCGATCTTCGCCTCCATCATCGCCAGCGGTGACTGCGTCAGCTTGCCTGACATGGCAAATGGCCGCAGCCCGTGATCTGCCAGCACCTTGGTGCCACCAACAGCGCCCAGCGCATCAGGCGTTGCAAACAGAATGGCATCCAAACGGTCACGTATGGTTGATCCGGCGAGTATTTCCTGGGTCTCCTGCTGGAATACACCGTCCGCAATCTCCACCACCACGATATCCGCGCCGTTTGCCGCCGCCGTGCCGACCAAAGTCTCGAAGCCCTGCTCGACCCGGTCCATTGGCATCCGGTAGGTCGTTGGCATCCCGGCATCCGTGAAGTCCATGGCACTGACGCCCGCGTCCTCGAATGCGTTGAAATCCCCAAAAGCGCCGGTACCGGTCGCCTTGATGCCTGCGACGCTGAAACCAGCACGCGAAAGACCATGTGCCAGGCTAACCGCCGCTGTGGTCTTGCCCGCATTCATTGATGCGCCAAACACGCCGATGACGGTCACATGGTCAGGAATTTCAGCGACTGGCAGCCCGTAGCGCGCAATGTTGATCACCTCGCCGGAGCGGTCAGTCAGCAAGCCAATCGGGCGCAGTTTCGTGGGTTCGGCCATCCGTGCGTGGGCGTGCTCCATGGTGCCGACAACGCCGCCACCGGCCAGCAGATCCGCTCCATCGGCGGTGATCCGTGCAGCCCCTTCAAACTGATCGGGAGCATAACGGTCACCGATGCAAAGGACCACCTTGTCCCCCAGATAGCTCGTCGATGCACGTCCGCTGGAAAGCTGGATTTTCTGGTGTTGGTTGATTTCCGTAATCTCGCAGAGTACCAGATCACCGGCAACGCCAAGGGCGACCGCAGCGTCCAGACCAGCGACATCATCATGATTGACGCGGCGGGTGGTGAACGCCCATTTCGTACCCAGGTGCAGCATCGTCAGGTCGAAATCAAAGTTGTGAATGGTCATGTCAGTCATCCTCTTGGGTTGGTTTGTCTGAGGATCAATTTAAGCAGGCGGGGTGTCAGTATCCTGTTGGCGGAATGAATGGTTTGATAAAATTAAATGAACGGAGGATGAACTTTTAATACACTGTTTTAAAACAATAAAAACGGCCCCGAAGGAGAGGCTGTGGCGCGCCGAGAATTTTATGCAAAGGGCTTAGCGCAGCGCCGCCAAAGCAGCGGCTTCGTCACTTGGATCGAGCGGCGGACCGGCATTATTGGCGGAAAGATACGCGTCCAACGTATCCAATGAGGAGGCAGGGGCGTAGCCGGTGTCCGTCGCCGCGGCAGCTGCAACAGCCATCTGCACATCCCACTGCCCGCCTCGTTGGCAGGCGACGGAGACGATTGTCATGCCGTCTGTACGGTCAAACTCAAATTCCCGACACAGCGTTTGCGCACCGTCAAAGAAGGTGGCAATCGGGGCAATGCGCGCACCGTCCGTCAGCAAGGCGTCCTCACCAGACGGTACCGTATTGAGGGCCGCGATGATCCGCGCATCCGTGAGCGCCGCGATTTCGATACTCCCCAAGCCACCGCTGCTGTTCGGTGACAGCATCAGGCCTGCGCCCAGGCCAACGGCCAAGGCCAAGCTCGCCGCCAGTGGCAGCTTCCAAAGTGGGGGCGCCGCTGGTGCGGAGGGTTTCGGCTGAAAGGCGACCACTGTGTCATCGGATACGGTTTGCACTTTCTGATCCGCGGCCGCCAACTCCCGCACACGCTGAACCAGATGGTCTGGCACGGGCGCATGCAGCGCCGGCTCCCAGGCTTCTTTCGCAACAGCCCTTGTCTCAATGAACAAGGCCAACCGGTCCGCAAGTTCGACACTGTCGGCCAAGGCCAGGTCCATTGCGGAAGCACGATCCTCCGGCAATTCACCGTCGGCATAAGCCATCAATTCTTCATCTGTAAAATCAGACTGTTGCATCTCAGCTGTCTCCTTGACTGCCAGAAGAACGTGCAGTGTCGCGGTTTATTCCCAGTTTTTCGCCAATGGCGATACGTGCCCGTGCAAGGCGGCTCATGACAGTGCCGATTGGTGTGCCCAAAACCCCCGCCGCTTCTTTATAACTCATCTCCTCCACGCAGATCAGCATGATCACGTCGCGTTGATCCGCCGGTAGGGTCTCAATCGCGGCCTTGGCGGATTGCAGCATCAGGGCGGTTTCGGTTACTTTGGTGCCATCAACGGTGCTGGCATCGGGTGCATCGTCGATGTCGATCTGGGTGCCGCGCGTCTTGGTGCGGCGCGTCATGTCGATCCAGGCATTGCGCAGGATGCGAAACAACCACGCCTCAAGGCGCGTGTCCGGATCAAATTGCGCGCGTGCCGCAAAAGCACGTTCAACCGTGATCTGCACAAGATCGTCAGCCGTATCCGGCGATCTGCACAGCGAGATTGCGAAACGCCGAAGGTTGGGGAGAAACGCAATGATGTCGTCTGCAAACTTGTCTGACATCGTTGTTCTTTTCTCTCACTTTTATGAGTGGAATTTTTCGCGCTTTGCATCGTTACCTTTATGGCAATCTGGAACTGTGGCGCAATAACTAGCGACATGAGGCTGCCAAAACGTGCAACTTGCGGCTTAGATGGAGACCCCGAATGCTGAAGTACTTGTTTCATATTGCGCTGACGCTCTTGGTAATCGCGGCGCTGCCACTTGTGTCATCCGAAGGACCATTTTCCGCGGTCGCTTTGGCGGATGACGACGACGGCGATGATGGTGACGACAGAGATGACGATCGTGATGACGACGATGATGACGGACCGGGGAACCGGGGTAGAAACGGCAATGGTGCAACAGGCGGGGCCAATCCGGGTGGCAATCTGCTCGACCTGCTTTTCGGCCGAACACCGCCCGCGCGCACCACACAAAGCCCGCCGCCGCAGCCGCTTCCAACCCGCGCCGCAGATGAAATCGTTGTCCTCGATTTGTCGCAGGAAGATTTGAACGGATTGCTGGCACTTGGATACGAAGTGCTGCAGGTCACCGAGGTCACGCTCTTTGACAGCACCCTGCGGCGGATGCGTGTACCTTCCGGCACACCGCTGGAAACAGCCCTCGAAGAAATCCGCCAGCTTCCCTCCGGGCAAGCGGCGGACTTCAACCATTTCTACAGAATGAGTGAGGGGTTCAACACGCCGTGCGAAGGCCTGCACTGCACCTCCTTTGATCTGATCAGCTGGCGACCGCCTGCCTCTGCCGTGGCAAGCTGCGGCCAGCCGACAGCGCGCATCGGATTGATCGACACCGACATCAACCCCGACCATGAGGCCTTCATCGGCAGCCAGCTCTCGGTGTTGGACTTTGATACCGGGGGCCTTGCGACATCGGGCGCGCAACATGGCACAGCCGTGGCGGCAATCCTGATCGGATCGCGCACGGGCCGGGCACACGGGTTGCTGCCAGAGGCCCAGCTTGTTGCGGTGGACGCCTTTTATACGGCTGGTCGGGATGAACGCAGTGATGCCTTCAACCTCGTGCAGGCGATGGATCAGCTCGCAGAGGCTCAGGTCGATGTCATCAACATGAGCCTCGCTGGCCCCCACAACGTCCTTTTGGAAGAGATGGTGGCGCAGATGAGCGACGCGCAAATTATGATTGTCTCGGCGGCAGGCAATGACGGCCCGCGCGCAGCACCGGTTTTCCCGGGCGCTTATGATCCGGTGCTGACAGTCACCGCGGTGGACGCCTCGGGCCGGGTTTATCGCCGCGCGGGCCGGGGACCACATGTCGATCTGGCAGCCCCTGGGGTTGAAGTATGGACGGCCGCGTCAGTTCGCGGGGTGCGCACCAAAACCGGCACTTCCTTTGCCGCGCCATTTGCCACCGCCGCCGCTGCTGTTTTGATGTCCGAGCAGCCCGACATGACGGTCGCGCAGGTCAAAGCCTTCCTGCGCGAGACCGCTTTGGATTTGGGTGACGAAGGGCCGGACGAGGTATTTGGCGCGGGGCTCGTGCAATTCGCGCCGATCTGTTCCGGGTTGCCGCCAACAGAACCACTGCTTCTGGAGTAAACCGTACCGCCACCCACTCTCTGATCACCGCACCAAACAGCGACATCAGGTCAAAGGGAATCCGCGGGACAGGCGCCCGGCCGTGGCGTTCCGGTGCATGGCAGATGTATCCTGTAACGGTTGGTTTCTCGTGTCGGGAAGCGCTTGATTTTGGAGTTATTGCTCTGCGGTCATCCGACGATGTGTTGGAGAGAAAGGCAAGACCCAACGCTTTCAAAGGACCGTCCGGGGCGATATTTCCCATACTGCCGCGGGTCTGAGCGGATCTGCGCCAATGTTACGATTTTATGACAACCGCAGGAATAACCGGCCCGGCCTCACGTATTCCCCCCAACACTATTACTGCGGAAGGAATTCAGATGACCGGCCTTGCACTGTCCCAAAAGCTGTTTGGAGATTGCCCCCTGCGCGAAACGGAGGTGCTGGCGGTTCCCTTGGCCATGGTCGCCGCGCTGCTTTTCTGGGCGGTGCCTGAGACGCTCGATGCTGGCGGTCGCAACGCTCTGACCATCACCGCGTTTGCGGTGATTGGCTGGACGATGACGCGTGTTCCGGATTCCTTGGTGGCCATTGCTGCGGCACTCGCCCTTGTGCTCACCGGCACCCTGCCAGAGGAACGGCTTTTTGCATCACTGGGTCGAGAACTGGTCTGGCTGCTGGTGGCGGCCTTTGTCATTGCCTCCGTGTTGAAAACCAGCGGATTGATGGAACTGCTGGTCGCCCGCGCATTGGTGCCTTTCGGCAATTTCACCTCGGTCGCTTATGTTTTGACCTTCATGATCACCGCTACGGCTTTCTTCATTCCATCGACATCGGGCCGGGCCGCGCTCTTGCTGCCCGTTTTTCTGGCCCTCAAAGAGCAATTGCCGGACACGCGGCTGATCCGACCCCTGGCGCTGCTTTTCCCCACCGTGATCTTACTGTCTGCGGGTGGTTCGCTCCTGGGGGCCGGGGCGCATCTGATTGCGGTGGACGCCATCGCCCGATCCGGTGGCGCCGCTATTGGTTACCTGGAGTGGATGCTGCTCGGCCTCCCGGTCTCCTTGATCTCCAGCTTCCTCGCAACCGGATTGATCCTCTGGCTCTTTGTGCCAGTTGACCTGCGCCGCGCACCGCTTGCCCTGCGCCGACCTCCTGCGCCGCTTGATACACGGCAAAGACGATTGGCCCTTATCCTGATCACACTGCTTGCGTTGTGGGTGACAACCGGCCTGCATCATGTGTCGATTGTTGTGATCGCATTGGGCGGTGCGCTGGCGCTGCTTGCCAAACCCTTCACCAACCGCAAGACCAAGGATATTTTCCGCGACGTTGATTTGGAACTGATCCTGTATCTGACGGCAACGATTGTCATTGCGGATGCGATGATCGTCACCGGCGCAGATCGTTGGCTTGCTGACGGGATGCTTTCGTTTTTGCCGGAAGCTTTTGCCAAAAACCCTGCTGTCGCGGTCGGGTTCATGGCGCTGATTGCGGTGCTCTCCCATCTGGTGATCACCTCGCGCAGTGCGCGCGCCGCCGTTCTGATCCCCGCCGTAGCCCTCCCGATTGCTGCATTCGGACATGACCCCGCGCTCATCGTGATGGTGGCGGTGCTTGGCACCGGATATTGCCAGACGATGATGGCCAGTGCCAAGCCAGTCGCGATTTATGGGACGATGGACCAGCCGACGTTTGCGCAGCGTGATCTTTTCCGCCTTGCGATGCCGCTGATGCCCGCAGTTGCCTTGCCGCTCTGCGCTGCCGCACTGATCCTGTGGCCATGGCAACTCGGTGTGAAACCCGCGTCGCTAACGCCCTCGTTAGAGATCGAAATCACGATGATTGACGGCCCTACCCTAACGCAAAAGCAGTTTGCGATCCAACACGCGGGTGGTGATGTTTCCGCGGCCATCCCGTTGCAAAGCGCAAGGCCAGTACCGCGTCCAAACTGGGTGTCTGAAGAGCGCGGTATGGAAGTTACAACCATCGACAAACGGCCCATCGCATCGTCTCGTCGCATAACGCAGCTCGAAGCTGATCTGCGCGCGGTAGGGCGTGACATCGGTCAGGTTACTCAAAATCTGCGCCAGAGGCTTGGCCTGCGCTAGGCGGGCAGAACGTTGCTTGCGTTGCAAAGTTTCTCCCACAATCTGGAATAATTCCTGTGCCCTCTCGTTCTCCTTTTATGAAATAAATTCAAGGAGATAAAAATGTCCTTCACGATCCTGGTGGCGCCTTCGGGCTTTAAAGAATCCCTTTCTGTCAACGATGTGACCCGCGCAATCAGCTCGGGCGTTCAAAGCGCTCTGCCATCCGCCCGTGTGCTCGAAGCGCCGATGGTCGATGGTGGCGAGGGTTTCACCGAAGCCCTGATCAACGCCACCAAGGGCACGCTTCATGAGGCCACAGTGACCGGCCCGGTTGGGGAAAAAGTCTCTTCCTTTTTCGGCATCATGGGGGGCGACGGCCCGCGCACGGCGGTTCTGGAAATGGCGGCAGCGGCGGGCCTCAGCCTCGTGCCCAAAGACAGGCGAGACCCTGGCCGCACCACCAGCTACGGTGTTGGCGAGCTGATCTTGCGCGCGCTGGATCATGGTGCGGACAGGATCCTGATCGGTTGCGGCGACAGCGGCATCAATGATGGCGGTGCCGGCATGGCGCAGGCCCTCGGCGCGCGCCTGCTGGATGCGAGTGGGCAGGAAATTGGCTTTGGCGGGTACGAACTTGCACGGATCGCACAGATCGACACCCGCCAAATCGATCCGCGATTGGCGCAGGTTTCCATCGACGTGGCGGTAAACTGGCACAATGTCCTGCTTGGCCCAAAAGGTGTTGCCCGCGTCTTCGGCCCGCAAAAAGGCGCCTCCCCCGATCAGGTCGACGCTTTGGAAGCAGGGCTAGAACGCTACGAAGCTGTCATCCGTCAGACCACCGGTCTGGGCCTGGGGCGGGCCAACGGCTCCGGCGCATCCGGCGGGCTTGGCACCGGTCTTGTCGCTTTTGCAGGTGCGACGCTGCACCCGCGGTTTGACATCGTGATGCAGTACCTTCGGTTTGATGACATGCTGGAGAATGCTGATCTGGTGATCACGGCAGAGGGCTCTTTGGACGGGCAATCGCCCTACGGCAAAGTGCCCTGCGAAGTGGCGCGGCGTGCGCGTGATCGGGGCATCCAGACCATTGCGTTGGCGGGCACCATTGGCAAAGGCGTGCACGAAACTCTGGACAATGGCATTGATGCTTTTGCCTCGATTATCAAACGGCCCTGCTCGCTTGATGAGGCCATCGACAAGGGCGAAAAGCTGCTCCGGCGCGCGGCAGAAGACGCAATGCGCATGATGATCGTCGGCATGCGATTAACAGATCGGGCCATCCCGATTGCAATCTGATCGTGCGCTTTTGTCCTGCCGAAACCTGCGTCCTGGCGTCCACACGTGATCTTTTGGCAGATCGCTGGTGGTCAATGCTCCGCCAGGCTGCAGGCATTGTACTCCTGGGCCAAATAGCATGGCATGGATCACTTCAACGCCATGGTTTTGGGCAGCGGCACGGGCTTGTGGCCCCGTCCCATGAGGATCAACGCGACGCCGACGCCAATGATGAGGGCGGTTATCACCTCAGATGCGCCCGCCGGTTCCTCCAGAATGGCCAGACCCAAGCCCAACGTCACAAGTGGAATGAGCGCGGGCAGCGTGGCACCAATGACTGGGCCCAGAAGCTCCGCAGAGCGGTTGAAAGCGAAGACTGCGAAAACACTGACCAACACGCCCTGAAACCCGGCTTGCAGCATGATATCCTGCAATGGCGCATCGGCTATCCTTTTCGGGAGCAAAGTGAAATAGATCGGTAAATACACAAGCGCCGACCCCACAGCGACAATTGCCGTTGCGTGCAACGCCAAGATCCGCGCCCGGCGCACCACCGCTGCGTAGACCGCCCACATGGCCCCGGTCGAGATCAGGATGGCGTGCCCGATGGTGAGCCCGGTCGGATGATGCCATGCGGAGCCCAGCAATCCGGCAAGGATGCAAAGGATACCAATTCCCCGCAACCATCCCAGGCGGTCTTGAAACAGCATCACTCCCAAAACTGCGGAGCTGACGGCCATGATGCCAGGATTAAACACACCCGCCGCCGACGCAGGCGCGGTTTGCAATGCCTGTGACACCAGAACGATGTAAGGCGCGCCGAATCCGCAGATCATCAGCACAAGGCCAACCGCGCCCAGACGTCGAAAGGCAAACCCGGTCTTGAGGATGACCGGCATTAGTACCAGAGCGGCGGAGCCGAACCGCAAGGCCGTCAGGTCATAGGCGTTCAGATGCGCCGTTACGCCCAGGCGCAGCAGCACCAGCGATCCGGACCAGACAAATACCGCCGTAAGCGCCCACAGCGTTCCAATCAAAGTTGCGTTGTGGATTTTAGCCATGTGCCCTCCATTTCCTGGGAGAGCCTAGGCTTTGACGAAGGGTTAGAAAAACAATACCTTCTCTACTTATGAATCATTTTTCCTCAACTATTACTGACAAGCAATCACCGCCCCTTGCGAACAGAACCTTCAACATGGAGGCGCTGCGCAGCTTCGTGGCGATTTGCGAAACCGGCACCTTTCGACGAGCCGCGGCACGTGTGAACCGGTCGCCCTCGGCGATCAGCTTGCAGATTGGCAAACTGGAAGAACAAATCAACGCCAGGCTGATGACCCGTGACGCCCGCCATGTCGAATTGACGGATCAGGGCGAGGTCCTGCTCGGTTATGCCCGGAGGCTGCTGGGGATTAGCGACGAGGCAATGGCGCATTTTCGCGGCTCGCCGTTGACCGGGCATCTGCGATTGGCGGCGCCACATGATCTTGGGGTGTCGCAGGTGCCTGGGATTTTACAAAAGCTCGCTGAAACCCACCCCGGCATTGTGGTCGACGTATCCCTGGGAACGAGCAAGGCAGTACAGAACATGTTTGCGAACGGAGCGGTGAATGTCGCGCTCTTCAATGAGGTCAGGGACACGTCCATGAAGGTTCAGGAACTCTCTTCCGAACCGCTGGTCTGGGCGATGTGCGAAGGCGGACGCGCAATTGAGCGCTCTCCCCTGCCGCTTGCGATTGCAGAGGTTGGTTGTGCGTGGCGCGAGGCTGCCCTGCAGGCCTTGGAAAAGAAGGAGTTATCCCACCGTGTCGCCTATTCAAGCGATACCTCAATGGGTCAGATCGCGGCGTTGAATTCAGACCTGGCAATCGCTGTTTTACCCAAATCGCTTGTCACTGGAAAACTGGCCGAAGCCCCCGCTGACTACGGATTGCCGCCGCTCCCCAAAACGCACATCTTTCTGGCGCATGATGGCGGCGATTTGGCAAAGGTGCTCATTGCCAGCCTACCGCATGAGGGTGGTAGGTGAGGGGCGCACGTGAACCGTTCGCGAAAACCTATGATGCGGCTTCTCATGTTCGATTGCAGGCGTTTACGACGACCGGCTGAGAAGCCTATGCAAAATATGTCATGGCCCGTTTCTATCCGTTCGCCGACATGGCGATTGGCAATTTCGAAACCGGTTCTCTTTGTGCTCCTCACCTAGCGTTTTTCAACAAAATCAAGCCGATCCGTACCGCTGGCGTCTTGTCTGAGTGGAAGCCCTCCCCACATATAAAGCAGTTTGAAAACACATGGATCCGGGAGGGGGATAGGAAAGTGAACAGCATCATCGTGGCGAGCGATTTGTCAGAACGGTCGCGCCAGGCGGTTCGGCGCGGCGTCAACCTGGCTGCGGACTTGAATGCCAAGCTGACTGTATTGCACGTGGTCGACGATGCCATGCCCACAACGCTGTCAAATCAGGTCCAACGCGAAGCGGCTGGCACGCTGTCCGACGAGGTTGCAGCAGACGCAGACGGTCGCAAGATAGACCATGAGATCAAGGTGGTTGTCGGTGACACAATCGAAGAGATCAATGCGCAGACCCGATCGTTGAATGCCGACCTACTGATTGTCGGCCTGCATCGCCGCAGGGTCTTTCTAGACCACATCAAAGAGACCACGATGGAGCATCTCATCCGTTCCAGCCGTTTGCCGGTTCTCCTTGTGGCAAATAAGGCAGATGAAGCCTATGCCCGCGTTTTGGGCGGCGTTGATCTGTCACGGGTTTGCGCCTCGGCTCTGCACAAGATCCGAATGATTGCGCCGCAGGCCGAATTGACCCTTTTTCACGCCCATGAGGTATCTTTTCGCAAAGAAGCCGAGCGCGATTATGCCACCTGGAAGGCCGTATCCGATCTTCCAGGTGACCTGCCCGATCCGGTTTTTGTCGAAGCGAGAGCGCGTGATGCGCTGCATGAGGTCATGGACAAGGGACACTATGACCTGCTGGCCATCGGGGCGCATACGCGATCAAACGCAGGTCGGTACATTCTCGGCGGTTTTTCCGCCGGTTTGATCCGTAACCCGCCCTGTGATCTCCTGCTTGCCAAATAGATCGGAAGCGGGCGTGGTCCGCCGCGAAATGTCAGGTCGGTCAGCTTTGAACCTTCAGAATACGGCTATGTTTTTGAACTTCGGCCCGAAGCGCGCCGAATGTGCGCAGGCCGCGCGCTTCAAGAATGGGCAGCATGGACACAAAAGCATGAGCCGTGGCCATGGCATCGCCCAGGGCTGTGTGACGTAGCGCGTCGGGGATTTCCACCGCAAGCCGGTCACAGATGGCATCCAACGTGTGCTCTGCCGACCCGCCAAAAACAATCGCGGATAGATGCACCGTGTCCAGCACCGGGTTGTCGAAGTCGACACCACTTTCAGCCGCGCAGCCGTGCAGAAACGCCATATCAAAAGGCGCGTTATGGGCAATGATCACGGCCCCCTGTGCAAAGGCATGAAAATCCGCGCAGGCCTCGGGAAAGCGGGGGGCGCCTGCGACCATATCGTCGGTGATGCGGTGCACCTTGGTTGATCCCGGCGGGATCGGTCGACCCGGATCCACCAGCGTCTCGAACGTTTCTGCGGCGATGACCTTGCCGTTGACGACCCGGACCGCGCCCAGTTGCACCACCGCGTCCGTGGCCGGATCAAGCCCGGTGGTTTCACTGTCAAAAACAGCAAAGGTCAGATCCCGCAGGTCGGCATCATCGGGGTCATCGGGCCGGTTTCTTTCAAACAGATCAAAGTCATAGACAAGGGGTCGGGCCGCATCAGGGTCCAGCGGCTCCAGCATCAGAACGTAACCGGCTTCCGCATCGAACCGGCGGATATGTCCCGTGTAGATCGCGCCGGAGCGCCCCTTTGTGGTGATCTCGCAGCGTTCTGTGCCGTCGGCGCGCATGCGGGCCAGCGCTGCGTGAATGGCGGTGTCTTCCAGGTAATCGAAGACCGAGGCATTCAGCCGGGCGGGTGCTTCGCACTCCATCAGATCGGCCGCTTGCCCGTCATAAAGTACGATCTGGTGATCAGGTGTGGCGACGATCATGGCCACGGGAATGTCAGAGAGAATGCGCAACAATTGAGCGCGGTGCCGTTCCAGCCGGGCGGTTTTCTGGGCGACGGTCTCTGCCGTATCTTGTGCCGCAGCGCCAAGCTTTGCATGGATCGCCGAGGCGGCAGGGGCCAGATCGCCGAGATATTTCGCCGCTGTCGCATCGATCTGTCCGCTGATGTCTGCGTTGGCGCGCACGCGAAATTGCGCCGCGATATGTTCGATCGGTTTGCAGACGTTTTCATCGAAAAGCCGCCAGACAAAGGTCGCCAGCGCAAGCAATCCGAAGGCCGAAACGATGCCCACGGTCATGAAGGACGACAGCGCCTCCGGATCACCAAGCTGGCGAAACCCGAGCCAGAGCGCGCCGCCAACGACCGCCAGCCCGCCGCCGCCGATCAGACCGAAGAACAGAAACACCCGCAGGCGGAGGCTGAGCGTGGACATGTCAGACCTCCTCGCAGGCAGCTTTCAAAACGGGATCATCCGCCGCAACTGCGCGCCAATCTGCATTGAGCACATCGCCGCCCGTGCCAAACTCAATGCCATCGACCACATCCGCCCGCTGCGCAGTGGCGCAGTCAAAGAGCATCGGCACTTTCGCCGTGCGTGCCCAGCGGCCGTAAAACACCAGATCAACGATACGCCGCGCGGGCTGTTCAGGATGGGTACGCAGGCTCGCCTGATCGACGGCCACGAAACGTGATACGAAGGGCCGTGCGTAGGTCCAGGGGCGGTAGAAAGCCTGTTCCTCCACCGTCTGGGCGACCACCAACCCCTGAGGCATATTGGCCGTGGTGCGCCCGTACCAGCCGTATTCGCTGGAGATCGTCGCCAGCAGCATTGCAGCGCCCGCCGCCGCGGGCACCAGCCATTTCGGCAGGCGGCCCTTGAGCGTCCGGTTCACGGCCCAGACGATCAGCGCCGCAGCCGCTCCTGCAACAATCGTTCCGATCAGTTCAAAAAACATGTGCCTCCCCCTCTTGTCGCAATCCTAGCCCAATACACCCCGTCCCTGCATCAACGCTGATTGCATCGTCTTGATCACCACAAAGGCGTCCCGCAGATGGCTGCGCTCGAAAGCCGAGAGCCGGGCGGGTGGCAGGAAATTATCGGGTGCGCTACCCTGTTTGATCAGGTTGGCCTGATGGTTCAGCCGGGTTTGGGCAACCAGATCGTAGGCGTCGAGCAAATCGCGCCCACCGCTCTTGCTGACCACATCCGCCGCCATCGCAGCCTCCAGCCGGGCGCGGGTATTGACCACGTCGAGCTTGCCCTGCAGCGCATACATCCGCCCCAGATCAACCACTGGCACCACGCCGTTGAGTTTCAGATCGATGGTATTGCGGCGTTCCCCCGACCGGATCGTGGCCAGCCCCTTCAACAGACCCAGCGGTGTGGCGTGGGTCAGTGCGTTGCTGGCCATATGCGCGGTAAAGATAGAGTTGGCAGCTGAAGCCTCCAGCGTCTCCATCTGCAGCCCTTCGAACAGGCTCGCATCCCCGCCGATGGGCCGCAGGTCAAACATGACGGAGGCCAGCATCTGCGCTTCCTTGCTCGGGCTTTTGATCCAGGACCGAAAATACTCGCGCCAGACCAACACCGGCTGGCACCAGCGCGGGTTCGTCGCCATCATGTCACCGGGGCAATAGACGTAGCCACAGGCGTCCAGCCCGTCACTGACAAACTGCGCGAATGGTCCGAAGTAGGCAAGCGCCTCGGCGTCGAGACCATCCTCCAAAATCAGGCAATTGTCCTGATCGGACACGCCCGTCTGTTCCTGCCGCCCCTGGCTGCCACAGGCGAGCCAGACATATCGTGCAGGCGGCGGACCGAATTCCGCTTCTGCCAGATGCAGGAGGCGGCGGGTGACCACATCGGCGATATCGGTGATCAGGCGCGTGACCACATCATGGCGATTGCCCGCGGCCACCAGTTGCACCAGCAGGTTGGGGATGCGTTTGGTCACCTCGGCCAGCGCTTCGGCGGTCTCTGCGCGGGCGGCCTCTGCCACAAACCCTGCGGTATTGGAGGCTTGAAACCGGGTCAGGTCGGTCTGCGTGACGATGCCCACCAAACGGTCTGCGGAGACCACCGGCAGGTGGCCCAAACGGTATTCCATCATCATATGCAACACGTCTGACCCGATGGCGGAGGGTGGCAAGACACGCGGGTTTGCGGTCATCACCACGCTGACCGGCGTGTCATGAGCCAATCCATCAGCCAGCGCTTTTCCTGACAAGTCGCGTATCGTCAGGATGCCGATCAGCGCATCATTCTCGACCACACAAAGGCAGGAGATATGGCGGTCCCGCATCAACTGTGCCGCGGCCTGCACGGTCATCGTCGGTGGGCAGGTCAAGGGGTTTGGGACCATCAGGGTTTCCACCCGGACGCTGGTCAGATCGAACACGCGCAGGGCTTCGGCTGCCTCACCCGACCGCGAGCGGTCAAAGAAACGGTGGAACGGCTCATGCTCCGCCCGGAGTTTATGAAATAGATCACGCGGCAGGCAGATCAGCTGGCTGTCTTCGATGGCGCTGGCCGAGGTTGCGGCCTTGCCGTCCTGCAAAAGCCCCCGTTCGCCAAAGGAGTTCTGCCGCTGAAGCTGGGAGACTTCCTTGCCATGCGGATCGCGCACCGACACCTGACCGCTGAAAATAATGTAAAGACCGTGTAGCGGCGCACCATGCTGGTAGATCGGATCACCGGCCGCCATGGCCACCCATTCCACGCGCTCGGCAATCTCGCTCAGCACCCCGTCCGGCAAGGCATCATAGGGGTGGATTTGAGCGAGGAAAGACTGCGCCGTCTCGGTCATGAGGAAATCCTGCATGTCAGGGCGCCGAAACACCCCGCGGTTGCGAAAGTCGAAGGTGGGGCCAGCGGCGTCTGAACCGCTGGCCCCCTTGGCTTAGTGGTCGACCGCGGCACCGGCACCAGCAGGCACCCGCACGCTTTCGACAAGGTCCTTGATCTCCTGCGGGGTGTCCCTGGTCGACATCGACACCGCGTAAGCGACCCCGAAGTTGATCAGCGCACCCACTGCACCGATCGCCGTGGACTGGATGCCAAAGAGCGATCCATCAACGGTATCGGGGAAGGAGTTGGTGCCCGCGATGAAGAGCCACCCCTTGTGCAGGAAGATGTAAACCAGCGTGAAGATCAGACCGGCCAGCATGCCCGAGACTGCGCCCACGTTGTTCACCCGCTTGGAGAAGATGCCCATCATCAGCGCCGGGAAGATCGACGCCGCCGCGAGACCAAAGGCCAGCGCCACTGTTTGCGCCGCAAATCCCGGGGGATTGAGCCCGAGGATCGTGGCCACACCGATCGCCACGGCCATGGCGATCCGGGCGGAGAGCAGTTCCGCCTTTTCCGACATGTTCGGCGTCAGCTGACCCTTCAGCAGGTCGTGAGATACCGCTGAGGAGATCGCCAGCAACAGACCCGCCGCTGTGGAGAGCGCCGCCGCAAGACCGCCAGCCGCCACCAGACCAATCACCCAACCGGGCAAGTTCGCGATCTCGGGGTTGGCCAGCACAAGGATATCGCGGTTGAAGTTGGTCAGCTCATTGCCTTCCCAGCCGTTTTCCGCGGCCTTTGCCGTCATCGCGTCGGACTCGTCATTGTAGTATTGGATCTTGCCGTCGCCGTTCTTGTCTTCCCAGTCGAGAAGACCGGTTTTCTGCCATGTGGCCATCCAATCATAACGCTCATCGCTTTCGATGGTCTCGACCGATACCGCCTCACCGTTGGTACCATTGGGCCACATCAGCTCGGTGATGTTGAGCCGCGCCATCGCACCCACAGCCGGAGCTGTCAGGTAAAGCAGCGCGATGAACACCAGCGCCCAGCCCGCCGACCAGCGTGCGTCGGACACTTTCGGCACGGTGAAGAAGCGCATGATCACGTGCGGCAGACCCGCCGTGCCGATCATCAGCGACAGCGTGAAGAGCACCATGTTGAGGTTGTCCTTATGCGCCTCGGTGTAGCTCGCAAAGCCCAGGTCCGTCACGATCTGGTCGAGCTTGGTCAGCAGGTAAACAGAGCCCTCGCCGCCGGTGGCCGTGGTCTCGGAGAAGAGCCCCAGTGCGGGGATCGGCATGCCCGTCAGCTGCAACGAGATGAACACGGCCGGGATCGTATAGGCCATGATCAGCACCACATATTGCGCCACCTGCGTGTAGGTCACGCCCTTCATGCCGCCGAAAACCGCATAGGCAAAGACCACACAAGCCCCGATCAGCAGACCGGCGGTGTTGGAGATCTCCAGGAACCGCCCAAAAGCCACGCCCACCCCTGTCATCTGACCAATCACATACGTCGTGGACGCAACGATAAGACAGATAACAGCGACGAGGCGTGCAGTTGGGGAGTAAAACCGGTCACCAATAAATTCGGACACCGTAAACTTGCCAAACTTACGCAAGTAAGGGGCAAGCAACAGCGCCAGCAACACGTAACCACCGGTCCATCCCATCAGGAAGGAGGAATTGTCGTAGCCGGTAAAGGCAATCAGACCGGCCATAGAGATGAAGGAGGCCGCAGACATCCAGTCCGCCGCCGTGGCCATGCCGTTGGTGACGGGGTGGACACCCCGGCCAGCAGCATAGAATTCAGATGTGGAGCCCGCCCGGGCCCACACCGCGATGCCGATGTAGAGCGCAAAAGACG
Organism: uncultured Roseobacter sp.; assembly: GCF_947499265.1. Taxonomy (GTDB): domain Bacteria; phylum Pseudomonadota; class Alphaproteobacteria; order Rhodobacterales; family Rhodobacteraceae; genus Roseobacter. The sequence continues at coordinate 472,269 of NZ_CANMNK010000005.1, forward strand.
CGCCAACAAACAGCAGGTTTAACGTAAACTGGTCCATCTGATCAGTCCTCCTCTACGCCGTATTCACGGTCGAGTTTGTTCATCCGCCAGGCGTAGAAAAAGATCAGGCCGAGGAAGACGAGAATGGAGCCTTGCTGGGCAAACCAGAAGCCCAGATCGGTGCCACCAACCTCGATGCCCGCGAGCACAGGCCGCAGCAGAATGCCGAAACCGAAGGATACCAATGCCCAGATGATCAGGCTGATGGTGATGATGCGGATGTTTGCCGACCAGTAGCCGGTGCCATCCTCCGCTGCTTTTGTTCTTATCGATTGATCCGTCATTGAGTGTCCCTCCTCATTTGATGTTCCCAAAGCGCCCGAGCACCCCAAACGGGTGCGCAAGCTTTTGATTTCAGGCCGTAATAGGGGCCACCACGCGGGCGATTTCGCGCCGTATGGTATCGATTTCCCCCATCGCGTTGATGCGTTCCAGCGCCCCTTTGCTGGCGTAGTAACGGATCAGCGGCTCGGTCTGTTCGTGATAGGCATCCAGCCGCGACATCACCGTGCTGGCATTGTCATCGGCGCGGCGTTTCATGTCCTGCGACCCGCAAGCATCGCAGACGCCGTCGGTTTTGGTCGGTTTGAAGGTGTCGTGATACCCCTCCCCGCAGCCCCCGCAGGTGAAACGCCCGGTGATGCGGATGACCATTTTCGCATCGTCGACTTCGAGCGAGATCGCCGCGTTGATCCGTTGACCGGCCTTGGCCAGCAGGTCGTCCAAGGCTTCGGCCTGACCGGTCGTGCGGGGGAACCCATCCAGCACAACGCCCCGCGCGCAATCCGCTGCCTTCAGCCGGTCACTGAGAATGGCCAGAACAATCTCGTCACTGACCAGACCGCCTGCTTCCATCACGGCCTTAGCTTCCTTGCCCGCCGGGGTTCCGCGGGCCACTGCCGCGCGCAACAGATCGCCCGTCGACAATTGCACCAGGCCGAATTTTTCTTCCAGCATGCGCGCCTGCGTGCCCTTGCCGGCGCCCGGTGGGCCCAACAGGATCAGGACCGGGGCGACGTGAGGTGTGCGTGTTCCGTCCATCATGTGTCCTTTCTGTTCATGCGGTTATCGATCAGGTCATCCACCACGCTGGGATCGGCCAGCGTCGATGTATCGCCAAGGGTCGCGTAGTCGTCCTCGGCGATCTTGCGCAGGATGCGACGCATGATCTTGCCCGAGCGGGTCTTGGGCAGGCCCGGCGCCCATTGGATGAGATCAGGCTTGGCAATCGGGCCAATCTCCGTACGGACCCAGACCTCAAGCTCCTTACGCAACTCCGGCGATGGCCCCTCACCGTTCATCAGGGTCACATAAGCGTAGATGCCTTGCCCCTTGATATCGTGCGGATAGCCCACGACTGCGGCCTCGGCGACTTTTGCGTGGGCCACCAGCGCGCTTTCGACCTCAGCGGTGCCCATGCGGTGACCGGAGACGTTGATTACATCATCGACACGACCGGTGATCCAATAATCGCCATCCGCATCGCGGCGGCAGCCGTCGCCGGTGAAGTAATAGCCTTTGTAATCAGAGAAGTAGGTCTTCTCGAACCTTTCATGATCGCCCCAGACCGTGCGCATCTGACCGGGCCAGCTGTCGGCGAGCACCAGGACACCTTCGGCCTCGGTTGTCGTGATCTCAACACCCGATTGCGGGTCGAGCACCTTGGGGATGATTCCGAAAAATGGCTGCTGGGCGGAGCCCGGTTTCAGCTCGGTCGCCCCCGGCAGCGGTGTCAGCAGGTGCCCCCCCGTTTCGGTCTGCCACCAGGTGTCAACGATGGGGCATTTGCCCTTGCCGACAACGGTGTTGTACCAGTTCCACGCCTCGGGGTTGATCGGTTCGCCCACGGTGCCGAGCACCCGCAAGTCAGACAGATCATATTGGTTCACGGGGTCATCGCCCGCCGCCATCAGCGCCCGAATGGCTGTGGGCGCGGTGTAGAACTGGTTCACCTTATGCTTTTCGCAAACCGCCCAGAAGCGCCCCGCGTCCGGGTATGTCGGCACCCCCTCGAACATGATCGTCGTCGCCCCATTGGCCAGTGGGCCGTAAACGATGTAACTGTGCCCGGTGACCCAGCCCACATCGGCCGTGCACCAGAAAACATCGCCATCGTGATAGTCAAAGGTGATCTCATGGGTCATCGCGGCATAGGTCAGATACCCGCCAGAGGTATGTACAACGCCCTTGGGTTGCCCGGTGGAGCCGGAGGTGTAGAGGATGAACAGCGGATCTTCGGCGCTCATCGGCACCGGTGCGCAAGTATCGTCTGCCTCCAGCGCCATCTCGTTGTAGTCATAGTCGCGGTCGGTCCACGTGGTCTGCCCACCGGTGCGTTTGACCACCAGACATTTCACTTTGTCGTTGCAGTGCAGCAGGGCCGCATCAGTGTTTGATTTCAGCGCGGTTTTGCGGCCACCCCGTGGGGCTTCGTCGGCTGTGATCACAACCTTCGCACCGCATCCGTTGATCCGAGCGCCAAGCGCGTCCGACGAGAACCCGGCAAAGACAATCGAGTGGATCGCCCCGATCCGCGCGCAGGCCAGCATCGCGTATGCGGCCTCGGGGATCATCGGCAGGTAGATCACCACCCGGTCGCCTTTGCGCACGCCAAGAGTTTCGAGGATGTTGGCCATCTTGCAGACGCTGCGATGCAGATCGTTGTAGGTGATGTGCAGGGCGTCGTCCTTTGGATCATCCGGCTCCCAGATGATCGCGGTCTGATCGCCGCGCGTGGCCAGATGGCGGTCGATGCAATTGGCCGCGACGTTCAGGACACCATCTTCGAACCACTTGATCGAGACATTGCCCAGCGTGAAGTCAACATCTTTGACTTTCGTGAAGGGCTTGATCCAATCCAGGCGCTCCCCCTGCTTGGCCCAGAATGCCGCCGGATCGGCGACCGACGCCTCGTAAAGAGAGGCATATTGTGCCGCATTCACGTGCGGCGTTTTAGCGTCGGACGTCGCTGCATTTGACGTTTCAGATTTGCGGGTGATGGGCTCTTCTACGGTGTCCATTTCGGCCTCCTATGCGTAATGGCGGCGGGGAAATATCCGTATCGACAGGTGGATTTCGCCCCGGGGAATTGTAAATACGTTTAAGGCACCCAATGTAAACTAGTCATTATCTTACTGTATTTGATGATTTTTTTTGTAACGGTATTTTCAATTTAAAGTTGAAACTGTAAATTATTGGTGCGACAATTTGCCAAAACCCAACGATCACAGGGCCTTGTGTGTTAACGTGTTGTTAACCAGATTTACTGTTAGCGCCCCAACAATTTGGCGGCCCACAGCCGTGATTTATGGATCGCTTGGCAAGCGGAGTTGAGGCAGCGATCAAAAGTTTTTTTCAATGCCGCTGAGCGCCGAATCTGGCGCGCCGCGGTCAGGCGACCGAGCGCGCAAAAACTGGTCATGCGTTCGCGGTCTTTCGGGGAATTATTTGGCGCTCAGGACGGCAATCACACCAACCAGGATCAAGCTCAGCGCCCAGACCACATCCAAGTTGAACCATGACTTCGACAGAAACTTGAGCCCCAGCCAGAAATACATGCCCGCCGCAAGCGCGCCGCCTGCCACGGTCATCGCAAGGGTATGCGATGCGGCAACCGCCAGCGCGATATTGAAATTGGACGCCATGAGCACGCCCGCCGCCGCGTGGCCTGCATCGGTATCGGCGATGGCGCAAATGCCCAGATAGATGGGGACGAGCATCAGGCCTGCGCCATGGGCAAGTGCCGCAAGAAACGACCAAAGCCCCAGCTTGCTGGGTTTGACACGGGCCAGAAATCTGGGGTGACGCCTGTTCCAAAGCAGGTAGACCCCCAATGTGATCACAAGAACGCCGGCGCCGATGCGGATTTCGGCCTCCCATTGCACCAGAGCGATCATCATGGTGAACGGCAGCAGGATCGCGGTCATGGCCAGCAGATGCCCGATGGCCAGCGCAACAAGAGCGCTCAACAGCGCCGCGGTACGATGCTCAAAAAGCGCGGCTGACACCGCAAGCGGCCACCCCATGCCAGGGTTCACACCGTGATAAAAACCGGAGAAGATGACGGCCCCCCAAAGGGCCGCCACGGAGGTTGGATCATCCAAGGGTCAGACGTTGGGGTAGCAGAAACTGTCCGTAGAACAGTCGCCCCCCTCCAGCCGAATCTGGTGTGACCGCAGACCCTTTGGAAAATCCACGTAGAAGTCATTGTCGAGCGTCAGCCCGCCGTTTTCGCCGACATGCGCCATGACCATCTGCCCGCCTTCATCATCGGGGTAGAACTGATCGTCCCATGTGGAATAGAGCGAATTGGTCCAGTAGACGCGTTTGCCATCGCGGCTGATTTCGACCATCTGCGGCCCATAGGCAAAGGGTTTGCCATTCGGGTGCGCAGTGCCACGTGCGATCCCACCCAGTTCCACCTTACCCGCAAGCTTTGGATTCATCGGGTCGGTCACATCATACTGATGCATCTCGCCCAACCCCCAACACGCGACATAGAGGTATTTGTCATCCAGACTGAGGTCGATGTCTGTGACCAGCGGCGGCACCGCGCCAAATCCTTTCAGCAGTTCGGGCAGGTTGTCGGCATCCTCTGGCCGGGGATCGATGGTGATGGTCTTCTTGGATTGCCAGACGCCATCGTCATCGCGCCACCAAGTGAAGATCGCCCCCTGCAGGTTGGTCGTGTCGACCACCACGCCACAGAACCCGTAGGATTTCGCCGGATCATGCGCGGGTCGGATTTCCAGCGCCATCTGGTGGTTCTCGCCAAAATCCATCGTCTGGATATTCTTGCGCGCGCGCAGGTCCCAGAAATGGATTGAATGGCCGTATTTGTTGCTCAGCAGATCCTCTGGCACCACCCCGTTTTCGAACTGCGGCGGCAGTCCCCATTCGGAGGAGACCATGTAGTCCTGCGGCAGGTTCCACCAGAAATCGTAGTGTTTGTCCTGCTTGCCCCGGTCCATCTCGTAGCGGCCGATGATCTCGAAGGTCTCGCAATCCATGATGAAGATGCCGGGCGGACCGTCCGTCCCATCCTCGCCCCCGCCCCCGAGGGTCGAGACATAGATCCCTTCGGGCCCGCAGTGGATCGTGTGGGGCCGCGAATACCCGGTCTTGGCAAAGACTTCTTCGGGCTCGATGATCTTGTGAATTTTTGCCTCAAGCGGTTCTTTGACATCGATCACATAGATCCGCGACGACCGGATGCCCGGCACGATCAGATACCGCCGTTCCAGAAACGCATGACCGGTCAGCGGCGACAGCGCGGAAGAGCAGGCATTCCAGCCAAAATGGTGGAATTCGTCGCCCTGATAGGGCGCGATAACCTGATGCACGATCTGACCATAGGTGTCTGACTTTGGGTTCACATCGACCACGGCAATGCCATCGGATTGCGACCCGTCCGGACTGAGCATCACCGTGAATGCGTAGTTTTCCGTGGGCGCTTGCATGGCAAGCTGCGGTGTGGCGTGGAATGTTGGATCTGGTCTTAAATTCACGAATTTTCCTCCCGGTCGTTGTCCGTTGTTTAAGTGCTGTGCCTTCGGTTTTACCTCTTGGTTTTCTGGACTTCGGGATATCGAAGTCGCGCAAAATCGCGGTTTGATAGGTCGCGTTTTTAAATGTAAGACAATTGAAGTCGACTTGACGCTTCAATGCAAGGTTTTTATGGGCCCCGTAGTTAAGCGATTAGTCTTAGTTTGCGGGTCCTTTTCGCGAAAACACCGGTTTCAAACCCAGGTCGCTGACCCCGCAAGAGCTTCGCAGACGCATCGGTCATCTCAAGAGTATTGACCGGGCTCCAGACATCGGTTTTCCACCTCCCGTCGCAAAGCCATCTCGGGACAGGGAGGCTTGTCATTGCTTCGGCAATGGTATCATATTCATTAAATAGAATTTGTTTTTAGGGAGGGAGGCTGTAATGAAACTGGACAGGCGACAGGTTGTTTCAGGCCTGGGTGGTCTTGCCCTTTGCGGACCATCCTTGCGCGCGATGGCTCAGACAACACTCCGTTTGGGAACATTCGAGGTCATGAGCATCAGCGATGGTCATCTTGTCCTGCCGGGCGGGTTCTTTTTCGATGGATTGCCAAAGGCAGATCTCGACGTCATCCTCACCAAACATGGCATCTCCACCGATCAGGTTGAGCCACCCTGCAACCTGACCCTCCTGCGTCAGGCGGATAAAACCGTTCTGTTCGACGCAGGCTCCGGCGCTGGTTTCATGCCAAGCGCCGGACGGATGCTCGATACGCTTGAAGCGGTTGGCGTCACACCCGATGACATCACCCATGTGATTTTCACCCATGCACATCCCGACCACCTTTGGGGAATTCTCGATGATTTCGACGATCCGGTATTTCCCGACGCGCAATCGATGATTGGTCAGGCTGAATGGGACTATTGGACCGATCCCGATACGGTAAATACCATCGGCGATGCGCGTGCGTCCTTTGCTGTAGGCGCCGCTCGCAGGCTTGAAGCGATCCGGGATCAGATCACGTTTTTCCAGGATGCAGAGGAGATTTTGCCGGGCGTGATGGCGCATGGCACCCCTGGTCATACGCCGGGCCATATGTCCTTCGAGATACGGGAGGGATCAGAGGCGCTGCTGGTTGGCGGGGACGCGATTGGCAACGCGCATGTGGCCTTTGCCCGCCCCGACTGGCCAACAGGCGCAGATCAGGACCGCGACTTGGGTGCGCAAACCCGGATGCGCTTGCTCGACCAGCTGGCAACAGATGAGATCGCCCTGTTGGGGTTTCATCTGCCCGGCGGCGGTCTGGGCCGGGTCGCACGCGATGGCGGTGCCTATCGATTTGTGACGGAGGATACATGATGCGATGGACCCTGATTGCGCTGCTCGCCACGACAGCGAGCGCCAGTGAAGATATCGCAGATAAGTATCCCGGCTCGCTGCTTTACAACAAACCGGTCGAGGTGATCCCGGGGGTTTTTTCCGCCATCGGGGCCACCGCCCCGCCGACCTATGAAAACGCCGGGCACAACAATAACCTCAGCTTCATTGTCACAGGCGAGGGCGTTGTCGTGGTCAACGGCGGCGCGGCATACGGGCTGGCAAAAGCACTGCACGATGAAATCAAGACGCTGACCGATCAACCCGTCAAACTGGTCTTCAACGAAAACGGTCAGGGCCATGCGGTTTTAGGCAATAGTTATTGGGCCGAACAGAACGTGCCCATCATTGCCCATATCGATGCCGCCGAGGAGGTGGCGGAATATGGGCGCAGCACTCTGGAGGGCATGAAACGGTATAACCGCGACCAGGCGGCGGGCACCACGCTGCAGGGTCCGACTGAAACGTTCGAGGATGACTACATCGTTGAGATGGGCCCCTTCCGGATCGAAGCGCGCTATCTTGGCCCGGCACATTCGCCCGGCGATATCGTCATCTTGCTGCCAAATCAGAGCCTGGTGATCGCTGGCGACATGGCCTTTCACGAACGTATGCTGCCCATATTCGAGCACACCTACACGGCGGATTGGCTGGAAACCTGGGACAGTGAATTCGAAGCGCTTGGCGCGACCTATGTCATTCCCGGCCACGGGCACCCGACAAATATGGATCAGGTGCGGCGCTACACGAAAGGCTATCTGGAATATCTGCGTGAAAAAGTGGGCGCACATCTGGAGGCGGGAGGTGGGCTGGCAGAAGCCTACTACGTCGACCAATCGCCCTACGCGCATCTCGATACCTTCGAGGAACTGGCCACCAAGAACGCAGGCCGTGTTTTCGAGCAGATGGAGTTCGAGTAGGCCGCTCAGGCCGGTGTTGGCACCCGCAGGTTTTGCGTCAACCGATGCGTGATCACCGCCCCCACCCACATGCAAAAGACCGCCACCCAAGCGGTGACGGCAAAGATGGCGCCACCGGACATCCCCGCCCCAACGGCGCAACCGCCCGCCAGCATGCTGCCAAAACCCATCAGGCAAGCCCCGATCAGATAGCGCTCCATTGGGGTTTCGGGGCCGAAACGTTCGATTTTCGCTTCTCCCGCGGCCAGCGCCATCAGCCCTGCACCAGCAAACACGCCCGGAACCAGCCCAACGCCGAAGCCCAATGGCATCTGGGTGCTGTTCACAAGACCCATCAGCGTGTCGGTGGACGGTCCGGTAAATGTGATCGATGAGATCGCGACCACCTCAAACGATGTTTGGGCAATGGCGAAGGTCAAGATCCAGCCCAACGCGACGGCTCCGCCAACGCAGATGGCGGCGACCATCCGCGAAGGCCCGGTCCGGCATCCTGCGGAAAATGCTAGTGCCCCCAACAGACCAAGCGCTGCGATACCACTCGCTGCTCGCGACGTCAGGCCAAGATGTGCCAATAGGCTGCGCGCTGCGCCGCCTTCGATCAGCCAAAGTTGTGCCAGATCCTCACGCATGGGGGCCAAGACGCCGCGTAGCGATGCCTGGGCCACCAGCGTCAGAACCAACCCCGTCACGATCGCGCGCAGATTGCCGGTCGCCGAGAGCACCAGCAATCGACTGGCGCAGCCGCGTGCGAGGATCATACCCGCACCGAACATCAGCCCGCCAATCACAGCGCCTGACATGCTACCAGTGGCCGCCAATTGGCGTGCCTCCGAGACATCGAGAAAACCTGCTGCAATGGCGGCCTGTACACAAAAGACGGCGGCGCAAAACGCGAGGAGCCAGATGGACAGACGCTCGCCAAAGTGACCCTCCGATACTTCCACGGTGGCGGCCCGCAGGCAAAACCGTGCGTGTTGCGCCGCGATGCCGAAAACCAGGCCGACCAGCGCGCCAGCCATCATCAAGACTGCGCCCTCCCCGAATTGGTCCATCAGGTTTTCCAGCATGAGACTGCCTTTCCGCTGTGCGCGGGTCTAAAGATCAATCGCACGGAGGGCTTTGACCTGGGTCAAGCTGCTGCAAACATCGGACAGGCTGGCAGCCTTTACTCCATGGCCTCCTGCACGATCTCATCGAGCAGCGCCTGCACCTGCTGCATTTCGCCCTCGGGGTATTGGCGATAGCCGATCATCACCGCGCCCGCTTGATCCGCCACGAAGATGCCATAAGGGCAATGGGCAATGTTCATCGGGTCGGCTTCCATCACCCGGCGCGACAGTTGCGCCGAGCAAAACAGGAAGATGTCCGCCTCTTTGAAAAGCTCAACCTCTGACCCGACATCCGCCGCTGTCCGGCTCAGCATTTCGCCGGTGTGGCTGACGTAGTCAATCACCAGACCGCGCCCAACAATGGCGCTTTCGACGGCAAAGGTCGCGTCTTCGAAACTGCCATCAAAGGGATAGGTAACCGCCTGATCTGCCGCCCCGGCCTGGCCAGCGGTTAGGGCAAAAGCCCCGGCAATAAGGATATGTTTCATCACATGACCTCCCAGGTTGTTTCGACATTCTCGCATAAAGCGCAGGCCCGGGCCTTGATTTACCGCAGTCCCGGTGCCGCCAAATCAGCTGAACATATCTGCGGTGATGCCCGCGTACCAGCCTTCGGATTCCTCGTAGGTCGCGCGGCGTATGGCGGCGCTTTCGC
>NZ_CANMNK010000006.1 GCF_947499265.1 uncultured Roseobacter sp.
ATCGATTGTGGCGGTAACATTGAGTCTTGGCAGGAGGCGAAATTGCAGCTTCTTGACGGGCGAGGCGCGAAGCACATAAGCGTTGGCAAGTTCCGCAGCATCGTCTCCAAGAGCTTGTCTGCCATGCCAGAATTGAAGCACGTCTCATTGAGAGTCGAGTTTGGAAACGACAACACAGACCTGTGCCTCATGTCGCTGGAAAATCCTAAGCATCGCGGTGATCGCGTCGTGATTGGGCTTGGCAATACGCGCGCCGTCTGCAAACCGGCTGAAAAAGCTTGGCGAGAAGTCAGTGGATCAGGTCAGTGTTTTGGCAGCGAAGAAGTATCAGCGAAACCATCCTCTTGTTGCTCTACATCCAAGGTGCCGGAAGGTGTCAGTTCTTGCTGCGCATAGCAACGTAAATTCGGCAAAGCTGACATTCTTTGGAAATTTGACGACGAACGCTTTGTCCCGCGTCTTTCCTACTCGATGATGTCGAAGCCAACGAGAGCTCGCCGGTCAGCCTTCGTTCATTCATCGAGCGGCGAAGCATCTTGAAGAGCCCGTTTCCATTTGAATCCTGCAATGCAGCGAAGGGCCGCTATCAAAAGCAAGGCTACGAACCTCATCAGCCGGTTTGGGTTCGAAGTGCATTTGTGGCTGCGCTACGCGAGGTGGCTTGCGCTTGCATGGCAAAAGAGCTCTGTTGAACAGCCTAGAAGATCCGCTGTGCTGCAAAAGGCGGTCGAGGCCCCGCATCTGTCATGCAACGCCATGATGTGCAACCAACCCTGTGCGGAACGGTTCAAGTGAAATGAGGAAGCCAATGAGAATTACCACAGTTGCATTGTTGGCCTTTTGGGCTGCGTTCGTTTCAATGACGACGACGCTTCGGGCGACTGCGGGTGAGCATAACGCAGGGGTGCAGCAGATCGCAATTCCCGCGCCAGAACGCGGAACTCATATTGATGTGACCATCTGGTATCCGGCATCTTCGGGGGGCGAGACTGTCCTCCTTGGCGACAGTGTTTTCTTCGAGGGAACCGAAGCAGTGCGAGATGCGCCAGTCTCAACTGGGCGGTTCCCCGTCATCCTCCTTTCGCATGGTGCGGGTCTGGCTGGACGTGCGGAGGCGATGAGTTGGCTTGCTACGGCGCTCGCCAAACAAGGCTTTATCGTGGCTGCTCCTACGCACCCTGGCAATACCGGCCCGGACCGTTCTGCGGCAGAGACAATGAAGCTTTGGCTGAGACCGCCCGACTTATCGGAGACACTTAACGCCATCGAAAAAAGCCAGGCTTTCCAAGCCCATATTGAAGCCGACAGAATCGGCGTTGTGGGGCTGTCGATGGGCGGCAATACCGCCCTTTCTATCGCGGGCGCTCGCCTCGATTACGAGCTTCTGGCAAGCTATTGCGACACGAATGATCTTAACGCATCGCTGTGCGATTGGGTGCGCCTAAGTGGCGTCGATCTGCGCGAGATGGACAAGGAGGCCGCCAGTAGGGACAATCGAGACAACCGGATGAGTTTTGTCATGGCGATAGATCCAGTCCCCGCCGACGTTTTTTTGGTCGAGTCATTTGCGGGAATTTCGATCCCAGTCACGCTGATAAACTTCGGCGCAGAAGGTGAAATTCCTTTGACCGCGCAAGCGGCGAACATCGCGGAAGCTATTCCCAACGCCACCTACGAGGTGATCGAAGATGCCAGTCACTTTTCCATGTTCGCAAATTGCAAACCGGGGGCTGAGGAGATCGCCCGAGAGGAAGGCATTGAAGAGCCGATCTGTGCAGATGGGAACGGGTACTCGCGGGACGCGATACATGCACAACTGATCGAGATGATTGCGACAGCCTTTGATCGTGTAGTGAGATAGGATCAATTCACGTTACGGATGATGCGATTTCACGCACCCATTGGACACATCAGAAGGTGACCGGGCTCTAAGCATTCGCTGGATGCATCTACGCTACCTACCAAAAAGACCGCTTATTCAACGTTATGAATACCGATGGTTGAATACCTTGTTCTTTATGAAGCAGTCATTCATCCGCGAATTGGAAACGGCAACTAAGTCCCGCAAATCGTGAGTTCGCCCATCAACTGATTTTGCGGTTGCAGCGAAAGTCCGCAATGACGGGCCGCGCCGCAGCATGGCGAGGCCATGACGGATGTCCGGTTTGGGCCGTCCGTATCGGGTCGTAAAGGATGGTTTCGAACCGATGCAGCGCCCGCCCCGAAGTCGGCAGCGAGCCCATAGTGCGCAATGCTGCACGCTGCACGAAGGTCCGCTCTTCAATAGATGCCACTGAACTTGCTCGCTAGAACTCCCTTTGGAAATTCGAAGCAGCGACCTGCACACATCTTGGCTTGACGCGTTCGAAGTGTGCGAGAAGGGGATTGACGAGCCAGCGTTCTTGGTGCTCGCTTGATCTGCTATGATTGAATACATTGTCGAAACCGTTTCAAGTGCGTCTCCGCTTGCTTTGGGGTTGATGTGTGGAGGTTTCTTACTATCCATTGCAGCCTGGGCTGAAAAGGAAGCTAACGACGAGATAAAAGGACGTTTAATCGAACGAATTGAAAGATTCGTTGCATATTCGACCATCTTAGACATACGAGAAATTGTCACTTCAGGATTCGATGTGATTTTTGGGAAGCACCCTTTAACGCTTCGCTTCATCGTTTCATCAACGCTGTATACAACAGCTTGGCTGGTGTTGATCAGCATTTTCGTTGCTGCCTACTGGCACAAGACCGACAACGTAAATGAAAGCGAGACACTACTATACATAATCAGGGATATTTTGAGCTTCAACTCAGATGCACAATACTGGGTTTTAGTGCCAATTTTGGCAGTGAACTACATCGGAGACTTTCTTTCAATCATTGTGACGCGTGTACTCGTATCCAGGATTCAAGGCGTCATAAGTCTGCTGGGATTGCTAGTGGTCGATGTCGTCACAAGCTTCCTAATATACCTCGTTAGCTTCAACAGCATCATTACAGCATTTGGAGCGAGAACCGTATGGGGGTTCGAGGAGGTGCTAGGAATCATCTTGTTGACTGACGCGGATGCGGGTCCGGAGCTACTGCTATCAACGTTTAGCACAACATTCTGGTTTCTTTTTGTTGCGCTTGGGCTGTTGATCTTACAGGTTGCGAAGCGGTTCTTTAAATTTCAGAACTACAAAAAGCGGCCATTTTTTTTCATTGGGTATTTGTCGACGATACCAGCTTTTTTGTTTGGCGCATTTGTTGCCATAGTCCTTTGATTGGCGAGCGTTTGTTTTTGGTTTGGCGTGCACCGCCCGAGTGGAGGTTTCGTTGATTGAGTCAAAACCCCAGAGCGGCATTATTCCGACTTTTATAAAAGCCGACATTGGCGCAAACGCAGCAAAAGCGCGCTTCGTCCCGCGTTGCTGACATCGGAAGATAAAATATTAGGAGGGCGATATGACAGACAGAGACAATGTGCGCGCTTTGGTTGGGGATATCATTAGCGAAAATAGGTCAAAGGTTTCTGACCCTGAGTGGGCTGATCACGTAGTGTCTGAGCTGCGCGGTATGCCGGTGAATTTGGTGCAATACGCTTTGCTGGCTGCGATAATGCGTGACGCCGCTGACTTGATTGAGCATCTGAAGTCGAGAAAAGAATAGGAGCCAAAGGTCGCCTCCAAGTCCGAGTTTGTCAGTACTGGCCCTTCAGCTACCATCTCTTCGTGAAGACGATAAAACGTAGCGCCGGGCGCTCTGCCACGGCAGCCGCTGCCTACCGTGTCGGGGAGCGCATCGAGTGCCAGCGTGAAGGCCGCGTCCAAGGTTGCACCCGCAAACAGGGGATCGAGGTGTCCTTCATCCTGGCACCGAAGGACGCCCCGGACTGGGCCACGGATCGCTCTCGTCTCTGGAACGAGGTTGAGGCCAGCGAGACCCGCCGCAACTCCGTCACCGCCCGTGAGTGGGAACTGGCGCTGCCGCCCGAGATCAGCGCCGAGGATCGGTGGCAGATCACCCGCGACTTCGCCCAGGAGCTGGTCAGCCGCTATGGCGTAGCCGTCGATGTTGCAATCCACGCGCCGCTCCGCGAAGGCGATCAACCGTCTGTGAATGAGCGACTGAGGGACGTTCTGAACAAGCCGCGTGAAAAGCTGGAGGTAGAGGACGAGCGCGAACAAGAAAAGGACCAGGAGGTGGAGAAGGATCGGGACATCGACCGGGGGCCTACGCATGATCTCTAGTTGTTGACTCGCCTAAGTCTTATGAGCGGTCGTGCCGGTCGATTGGCTGAATGAAGAGCACTAGGCCCTGCACTATGGAAGTTAGTGCCAAGAGAATTACCGCCGCCAGCATCGCCTCGCCCCTTCCACCGCCAATGTCCATAGTAAGCACGTAAATCTGAACCGCCAGCGGACTAGCGGATTCATTCAACCCACTAAGAATGACGAAGCTGACCCCAGAAGTCAGAAGCAGGACGGCTGCATCTCCAAGACCTCGCCCTACAGCCATTATCGTAGATGCGACGAGTGCGGGCATGGCAGCACGGAACTGCACAGAGCGCACAGCATGGTTCGCGTCAATACCGAGCGCAGAAAGTTGTGGCCGATACATCCGATCAGCGCTCAGTAAGCCGTCAACAAAGCTGTTGAACATGATCGGAACCATCATGCAGGCTAGGGCGGCAATTCCAGTAGCCGCACTAACTCCAAGGCCAAAAAGACTGCCAAAGAGAACGGCGCCCGCGACGCCCCAAACCAGACGCGGAAGACTTGCCCCGACTTCCATTATTCGGCGCATGATCCGCGCAAAACTACGTCCGCTATCAGAACTTGATGTTGAGGTTTCCAAAAAAAGGATCGAGGACAGCAGTGCAATCGGTGCGCTTATCGTGGTGGCACTCCCGACAATGACCAATGTGTTCAAAGTCGTTTCCAATACGCTACCTCGGTAGGATAAACCTAAGGGATCAGAGTCTGCGAGGTGGTTGTAGGCCCCATGGCCGAGCATAGAGAGTAAAGCCAAAATCACAACGACAGGCAAAAGAACGGAACTTTTTTCAAGGATGCGCATCATATCCAGAGCTCCAATCTAGCGGTTTTTCATCAGTTTGGACGCGAGAAATGCCCCGAGTACATTTATGAACACGATGAGCGCCCCCAGGATGAGAATGGCTACATACACCATTCCAAGATGCTCCCCAGATGCGGCCCCATGGTTCTTCAAAACCATTGTCGTAAGCGTGTGTGCGCCCTCAAATAGGGCAGGGAGAAAGCCGGCATGCGGAACGTTTCCAATCACGAAGGAGACGGCCATCGCTTCCCCCGCGCCCTTGCCGAGCGTGAACGTTGCCGCAAGCGTCAAGTCGCCACGAATTTTTTGGAATACGAGACGGTACACCGCTTTACGCTCAGGGATTCCCAAAGCCCTAGCGGCATCCACGATTTGACCACCTTGCTGTCGGAGCCGCGCATAGAGAACCAGTGTGAAAGATGGCCAGGTCATGAGGAAGAGCGCGATCACGCCACTTGCAACTGACAATCCAATGTACCGGGCAACGAGCTCGAGGCAGAAAAGACCTACGAGTACCGACGGTAGTGACGCAAGTACTGTCAGAACGAGTATAGACACTCGCCTTTCAGATGTGCTGGCGAAAAACGCCAAACTCACGGCTGCTGGGACACCTACCAGGACGCAGGCAATCGTTGACAAGAAGGCGCAAAATACGGTGCCAACCAGTAACGGCAATACGCCAAACGCGCCCGTTTCGGGTGCCCAACTGGCCGACAGCATCATACCAATTTCAACGGTTTGAAATGCGGGCACGGCCCTGATTGCCAAGAGCAGTACTAGTGCAATCACTGTGATGGGGGGGATCAGCCCCACGCCAAAGATAAGGACCATTCGCCAGCTTGGCTTAAGAGCAGGCATCAAACGACCCTCTGAATCCGATTGGGAGCTTGCCCGACCTTATTCAGTCGAGGATTCGCTAATTCGTCTCCTGCATTCAGCAGACGCTGTACAGTAAACGGAGCAGATGACGCACGTGCTTCGTGTGCTGGTCCGTCGAACTCCACACGCCCCTTGTTCATGACGATAACACGACTAGCCCAAGCAACCAGCCGAGTGTCATGCGTGATTAAGATGACAGGTTTTTCGGCGGCTTCCGCATGGATCATGCGAACGATATCCAAGCTCACTGGGTCATCGAGGCCAGACGTAACCTCGTCTAGAACCAGCATTTTCGGTCTCATGATGACGGCTCTCAGGATGGCTAAGCGCTGTCGCTGCCCTCCGGACAAGTCTGTAGCGTTCATGCCCAAATCGATCTGTCCGAGACCGTATTTCTTTAGCAATGCTTGTAATTCGTCGTTGTCCAACACTGGGTCGGGTTTGCGGAGAGCGAGTTTAGGGATCTCGACTAGGTTCTCCCAAGGCGTCCCAGGAAACATGATCGGGTCCTGAAATACCAAACCAACTTCAGAGCCAAGTTCCGGCAGTCCCCACTCATCAATCGGTCGGCCCAGTACGGAAAGCAAGCCTTTGAACTTGAGCCCAGTGCTGCCTTGGCCCGGCCGAAGCTGCCCGGTGAGAGCCTTAGCAAGTGAACTTTTGCCCGACCCGGAGTCGCCTAGGATCACGATCAAACCTGGTTTGTCGACGCGAAGCTGGACCCGGCTCAGTATGGTGCTTTCACCCGCCCGGACAGAGAAGTTACTCATATACACGTATTGCATGACCGCGCTCCCTTTCGACCCGCGCTTTACGAAGCAGGCGTGAAGCCTGCCTCCCTAATCGCTTGATGACCTTCCGGGGATTGAAGGAGGTTCAGAAAGTCGCGCGCGAGAGGTGTTGTAGACGGAGCCATCTCCAGACCTTGACGCGGCAACAAGCAGAAGAGGGTCCGTGTCAACGGATAGTCCGCATTACGCTCCGAGGAGGTGCCGGTGCTCAAATCATCGACAGCCAAGATCTTGAGCGGCTCGCCTGAAGCAATAGCCCGTTCTGCATCGGCAACAGAAACATAGCCGATACCACGGGTCGCACTGATAAGATTCAGGACTTCCCCATTGGAACCGCCCACAGCGTCCGAGCTGAGAGGCTCGCCTGACATCCCAATACCGTCCTGGAAGGATTGATAGGTGCCATGGGCGGCTGCTTTCCCGATGAAGGTCACGTCTTCGAAGCCTTCAACTCTGAGACCACTGCTCAGCGCTCTCAGCTCATTAGTGGTGACATTCTCACGGGCGAAGGTTTCATGGGCCACAATTGCAATCTGATCAATTGCCATAGGGATGAACAATACACGACGCAGCTCGTTCTCGGTTGGCTCTCTGGCCGCCGCCCCGGCGTGCGCATGACCGGATGCAACATCAAGAATGGCAACGGCAGAGCCGCCTGCAACAATTGTCACGCTTACGCCTGGGTTCGCTTGCTCGAAAGCAGGTGCCAAAGCCATGAACAACGGTGCGGCAGTTGTCGCAGTGGATATGTTGAGTTTTTCACGTCCACTGCAAGCCGGTAATCCAGCAAAGAACGTAGTTGCGAGTGCAGCCTGCATAAGCGATCGACGTGTCATGTCGGGGGTTTCGTTGTCGCCGATAGAATGCGGCATGTGAGAAGTGTTGACCCCAAGCATCGTCACCTCCTTTTTATATATCCTGTAATCACTATAATAGCTAAAATAGCTATTAAGTACATTTAAGAGATATCGGTGAGAGCGATTCGAGTCAACCTTTATGGCCGTTATGTACATTTATAGTACTATATAGATCTGGCAAGAAGTGCTCAGGTTAAGCCGTTCAGCCAGGATGCTCGTCTACTTGCCAGTCTTTTGCCAACTGGTGTTCCAACGCCCTACGATAATCGCCGAGCTCGATTTCTTCACGAGCATCGAGGCGTTCACAGATGAGATCGTGTAGTCGTTTTCGTTTGATAACTTCACTCGTTATAGCGCTATTTTTATTTCCAGGATTTGTTTTTACAACGGTATCTGTGAGGTTGGAAATATAGTAAAATAAGCCATCTTCACCCAACTCGCCAAAGCACTTTCGTGTGTTTTCCTTTATATCAGAGATATACTGCCGGATGGTCGAGTTAGTTGGCTTGGCTATCAAATCTGCTAGCCTACGTTCTTTTCTCATACTGCGTTGACGCTTTGTCCAAGTATGGTTTTTGTATGGTATCAATACGATACGGGCGGAAATAGGTCCGTGCTCGTCCTTGGATAGCACCGGACCTAGGAGAACCTCCGAGCTGTCGTTCAATTTCTGAAGGGCCTGCACACGGTAGCCGTTACTGCCGTTCCAGTCGTTCGCATGTCCAAATAGGTAAAGCGCTCCGTCGGCAAAAACGCCCCCCCCTAAAACTGTGACGGGTTTCTTTCCTCTAATGTATTGGTTCTCGTAAGTTACAAAACGACTATCCTCTCCACCTTTTGGGCGAATAGAAAAAATGAAGCGAATTACATCAGCCTCATTGGAGCTCCTGCGATATCCAATAAAATCTCCGTAGTAACCTGACGGGATTTCTTCGTTGTTGTTGGTTTCGGGAAGTTCTAAAGCAAGCCGACTAAACGGGTTCTTCATAACGCTGACGCTTTTCTTGATCTGGCTATGAAAGGCTCGGACCTTTTGGTCCAGGTTCTCAGCGTCGGCCTTGCTATATCCTTGGATGTCTTTGTAGCTGGGCCAAACGGTAAATTTCTTGCGGAACCTGAACACAAAGAAGTCCGCCAGTAAGGCCGACATTTCTGTATGTGCCTTTGGAAGGTTACCCGCAGGACCAAACACTTCAGCCAGTTTTGAACTTTCGCGGAGATGTTCTGCGCCGCGTTCAAGAGCGAAGAGGCGTATCTCTCGGCGTAGCTTGCGCATCAAAGGTGACCCACCGCGCTTGGCTCTACCGCCATTTATACGGGCGTCTATCGTGGAAATCTCAGTAACAATCTTGTTTAGGGCTGCTATTTGCTCCGTCCGAAGCGTGAGTGCGTAGATCATAATTTTCTCCATTTGTCCTAAAGGTTACATCAATAAAACGATAGGTAGCGAGCTATTTTAGCTGGAGAATACCAGCTAAAATAGCTGGAGATAGTCAATACAAAGACTCTCTGTGGCTTGCGTAGTTTGATCTAAAATCAAGTTGCTAGAAAGGAGTTTGAGATGATCAATGATGATGTATCACGTCTGCAGGAAGCGATACGCCTCAAAGAGAAGCAGTACAAAGCAGCGCAATCTCGGGAGCTTGCATATGAGATGTGGCTGGGGCTGGACCGGTTGCGCACTGAGCTAAGCAAGCTTGAGTACTCGGACAGCTTAGAGCAAAGATCGATTGAAGGTGGTTTTCGCTAGTTTTTCCGTCGTGAGAGAGCCGCGCATCAGATATGAATGCTAGACTTTGTGATGGGTGCTCCGAGCGAGTAAATGAGCTGTTGCTTAAGGAGGAGTAAAAGGGGGGCCATAGCCCCCCTTTCGAGGCTGCAAAAAATATCACTAAGCGGCCTTATCGTCTGGTGTGGGCCTTACTTTTTTCCTGAGTTGATCGGGATCACTCAGCATTTCCCGAAAGGTTGAACGAAGCACGCTCACATCAACCCCGAGCTCCTTTGCAACTTCGTGCATCTCGGTAATCAACTCGCCCTCCTCATGTGAAACAACAGACGCATAGTTCTTGTCGCGCTTAGAAATCATGACTGGAAGGCTATGATGGGCCTCTTCGAGTACTGGGCCAAGTCCCTTGCGCAAATCTGCCACTGAAACAGTAGTGGTCATATCGATCTCCTTTTTTTGTTTAGTGAAGTTGGTTCATTGCTGAGGTCTTATTGAGTGCAGTTGAGAACTGACTTAGCGCCCATTCACCCCCACTCGCAAATTCATCCAATTCACGGTTCTTATGGATCAGGTCTGCATTATATACGTTTGCACATTTTCTACTTTTCCTTTTCCCGTTGCTGTTGTTCCAAAAGGCGTCGTTTGAGTCATTTCCTGTCCCGCGTGTTTGCGGTTGAGAAAATACCGGTGTTTGGTTTGCATCGCACACCTTCCGTAGCGAAGGCGTTCTTGAAGCTATATGTTTGCTGCTGGAGCAAGCGTCGAGTTCCCCGCTGCTTCTATTTGTGACTGAAGTACGCTGACACAAAAGAGTGTGCTCATGCGTCTGCAGCATCGGGCCGTCGGCGGCGTTTACCACGAGGATCGCACCGTCCATCTGCGTGGCAACCGTGATCATGTTCTTCACGTAATCCGCGTGGCCGGAGCAGTCGACATGCGCGTAGTGACGGTTGTCTGTCTCATACTCCACATGCGCCGTCGAGATCGTGATCCCGCGGGCCTTCGCCTCAGGCGCCCCGTCAATCTGATCATACGCCTTGAAGTCGCCGAAATACTTCGTAATCGCCGCCGTCAGCGTCGTCTTGCCGTGGTCCACGTGACTAATCGTGCCAATATTCACGTGCGGCTTCGTGCGTTCAAACTTTTCCTTTGCCATGACGTCATCCTGTTCGTTGTAGCACTCATTCAAAAGGCGATTTAGTTCCTGAGGTGTAGGAGCCGCTCGCTCAGCTTTAGATGGCCGTCGCCCGAGAGCACAGTTTTTGCGGCTAACTGGAGCTATCTTGAAACTTAGTTGGGCGTTTCCAGTAGACTTGTTGAGTGCAAGCTCTCCCTTTGGATCAAGGTACAGCAGTTTGTGCCGTGTAGGCTGAATGGAATAGCACAGCCACCCAGTCCCAGAGGTCTTTCCAGAGCCGGGTCCACCAAAGAGCAAAGCTCGGCCTTCTTCGAGGAAGAAGCGCTTTGTTTTGAACTCTTCACTACGCAAATTCCTGAAGCGTACATCGTGACGTCTGCAGAGTAACCCATTTAGCAAACGCACATTAAGCCCCTTCTGATCATTGCAGAGTTGCGCAAAACTACGATCTCGCTGTGCAGACACACGCAGATATCGATCTATTTCTCTCGCGTGCCATTCACATAAAGTAGCAAGTTCTTTTGCATAAAGAGCGTTCAGTTTCATTCTATATTCTAGTGTTTCACATTCATTTTCATCGCCATCTCGTTGAGCGCGATAGTATGCGAGAAGCACGGCGTTGCTCATGGCGGCACTTAGTATCGAGAATAACAAGGAAAGAACTATCCGAGCGC
Organism: uncultured Roseobacter sp.; assembly: GCF_947499265.1. GTDB lineage: Bacteria > Pseudomonadota > Alphaproteobacteria > Rhodobacterales > Rhodobacteraceae > Roseobacter. The sequence continues at coordinate 11,124 of NZ_CANMNK010000006.1, forward strand.
CAGGTCTTATGAGGGCGCTACGCGTCTCAGAAACGTATGACTTGTCTTTTACTAAGCTCGCTAAGGAGCACATTGGGTTGCTCATTGCTTCCCTGTGAAGGGGGAAGCTCAAAACCCGGCCATCTTTTCTATGAACAAAAAAACCGTCTGAGTCATAGTCAGACGGGTCGTTAGGGTTTTCAGTAATCTTGGTCACTTTGAAGGTCGTCTGATTCAGAATGAACTTTACTTTGAAGCCACGACGGGTTGCGCTGCGAACGAGGCCTGTAGATTCGTCACAAACTAAAGCCGTACGCTCGTGCCCTAGGTAGGCGTCTTGTATGGCGCGCTCAGCCTGATGTCGCTTGGAGCTGACAAGTTTTGTTAGTTTGTCGTCTACATCTGAGGTATCCAACTCACGGTAGCTTCTCGGCGTATTCTGACCTGCCATCTCTTTACTCCTTCAAAAGTGACTATTGGGAAGCACCCCGAGGAATCAGGGCGCACTTAAGGGTCATTATGTACACAAAGACCATAAAGTCAAGCATGGCCAAAGTGTCCACTATGCTATGCTGAGAATGTACAGTTTCGAGATAAGAAGCTTACGGGCAAGAACGGTTCTCTGATTGCGGCCTTGTCAAGCGGGTGAGCGATGTGTCCGTTCGGGGTCATGGTTCTCTCCGAGGTCGCAGGACTTGCGCCTCATGACGGTGTTCGGTGGTTGACCGTCTCCAATGTCGTTTGCGGGGTGAGTAGGTAGGCCTGCGTCCCAACCGTTTTTGCGAGATCGATCTTCCTCCGTCCCGTCGGAACTTCGCTCCCCGCCTTCGGGGCGGGAACTCAGATCAGCTGGTGGCCTCCTTCGTCCATTCGTAGTCGGTTTCGCTCTTACAGAGCGTCAGCATGAGCACGGCGATCTTCCGTGCGGTCGCAACGGCCGCCTTGCGGAATCCGCGCCGCCCGGCCAGTAGCACGGCCCAGCTCTTCAGGGGCGAGAAGCGTTTGACCTGGCGGATCAGGCAGGATGCCGCCTCGAACAGCAGACCGCGCATCGCGCCGTCACCGCATTTCGACACTCGCCCAGACCAATCCACTTCGCCGGACTGATGCCTCTTTGGTGTCAAGCCGAGGAAAGCCCCTACGTCTGAGGTCCGGCTAAATCGGCCCGGATCATCGACCAGGGCGATAAAGCTGAGCGCGTTGACCGGCCCGACGCCAGGGATCGTCATCAGACGGCGCGCGACGGGATGTGCTTTGGCCCTCCCTTTCACGGCCTTGTCGAGGTCATCCGCTGCCTGGCATAGCGCGGCATGGGCGGCGATGAAGCCATCCGCAATCGCACGCAGAACCGGATCGGTCTCGCCTGCCTTGGCCAGCTGATCGCGAAACGCCTGGCGCTGGCGTCCCTGGCCCATGCCGGTCATGCGGATTCCGAAAGTCTTCAGAACGCCGCGGATGTGCCCTTCGAGGTCTTTTCGAAGTCGGATCAACCTTTCCCGCGCACCAATCAGGCTGCGCAACCGATCTGCGTCTTCGCTCCGGATGTGCACCGGAGTGAACCAGCCGGTCCGGGCGAACTGCGCCAGTCCTTCCGCGTCCGCAACGTCGGATTCGTTCAACCGCGCCGAGAGGCTCTTGTGCGCCTTGCGCGCATCGATGCAGGTGGCGGGCAAACCCAGCCGCGTCATTCCGCGTTGCAGCCAGATCGAGAGCATCCCGCTATCGTGCACGATCCGGCGAGGCCTTAGATCACGGTTGCGGAACCAGCCTGCGACGCCTTCGGGATCGGCAGGAGAGACCCCCCGCGCGATCGTCTTGCCATCCCCAGCCACGACACAGATCGAAATCTCTTTCAGCGAAACGTCCAAACCGGCATAATATTCCATAGGTCGTTCTCCTCACGGCATTTATCCATGAGGCCAACATACCGGACCTCGTTCGCCTTCGGAGAGCGATCGCCGCAATCACACCATGTCGTTTTTGACTGCATATATTGCCTGGCCAAAGATCAATCGCTTAGCCGTGACAAAACCCCACGGCAATACATCTGCGCTTTTTAGCAGGGTTTTGCTCCTGGATACGGTTGGATGGCTACCACTCCTCAATGACCGCTTATGGAAAGCTGCGGTGCAGCACGGCATAGTATGGTCAAAGTCCGCTGAGGGCCGCCTTTGTCCAACTGATTTGGAGCCGTCAGCGAGTTGCTGAGTTGATCCAGAGTTCAGCGGTGGACCCAATACGAGGGTCCTGGCGAGGAAGACTAACTCAACCTTAAGCTTGCCTGAGAACCTTCTGCACACCGACGTCATCCGCATCGGCGATATCGACCGCAACACTGACCGGGATCTTTCCACTTTCGACCGCGCGCAAGAGGCAGTGTTCATGGCTTTTCAGAAGCTTGATGACGCCGCGAACGTATTTGGTGGAAAGCTGTGTTTTGGCCGCGATCGACCGGTCCGAGTAACCCTCTTCTTTGAGCCGCCGAATGTCTCTCAGTAAATCAAGCGAGTGGTGGTGACGGCGCGCCAGGTTTTCCACAAGGCTCATCACAAGACAGTCTTCGCTGCCTGAACACCACGCAGGCGTTTGTTGATTTCAATGTAGCGATAATCCCGGTCCGGTTTGAAACCAACAAGACTGTAGGCTCGCAGCAGGCTGCCAAACCGGCTTCGATACGCGCCACTCGACGGCAGGCCAGAGGCTTCGTTAATCACAAAGCCGGAGAGAAATCCGTGTTGCTCCAGCGCTTCTTTCAGACCTTCAAGCATTTCTTCGTCAGACATCCGTTGAGACCGTGCGCCGATAATCGCGCCCGCAGCCTCAAATAGGTCTGTACTGACGATGGCTTCAAAGGCGCCAACCGCGCGGACCCAAGTGCTGGGATCATTGCGGACATGGCGTTTCTTCAGTTTGAACGAGTTTCGGTTCCAGACGTTGTTGCCGATGTACTTTTCGTTGGTCAGTATTTGACGCACAACGGCGGTCTCTTCATCAGGTCCTGGCACAAGCGTCACGCGATCTGTTTGAATGCTTTTGTGCTCGCCGCGCGCTAGAATGCCTTTCGTGTTGCCTGCCTCATCAATCAACATCCGTCTCAGACCAAACCCGAGCGCACCATTTTGGCGGTAGCCCAGTTCAATCAGTCGGCATTGGCCCGCGAACACCTTCTGGGACAGCTCTCGGCTGTATTCTCCAGCCATCGCCCGTTTGCATATGTATTCGTAGTAGGCGTTTTCATCCGTGTCTTGGAAACGCCCCAGCGACTGATGTCGTAAACCAGCACAGTTTTAAACTCAGTTTGGCCAACCTCGACATTTTCGATCAATTGGGTCAGACAGACCGACGCGGCCTTGAATAGGTAGTCCGCTTTCTCCCAGCATCTGAGTATGTCTTGATAATCTGATAGCCGCGCTCATCCGCATAACGCCGGATCGCATCCGCCTGATTTTCGGTCGAGCAACGCTGATGCTTTATCGACATGCGGACATACTGTGCAGCTTTGCGGCGATTGTCTTTTTCACAATTGTTATCTGGCCAACTCAAAGCTGCGGCCCTCCATCATCCAAATTCGCAAACCTGTACGGGATCTTTGCGATTCCTTTCTCAATCTTAACGAGAGAGAGGCGGAAACATGTTGCATAAAAAGGGCAACTCGTTTCATCGAGAATGTGGGGGGCGTGTTCCTGCGTCAGAGTATCGACAGGCCATCGCTGCTGCGCTGTCTCAAGAACTCGGTGGTGCTGGTCAGGCAGCAAAAGCAACCATGCGGTGGACCGGCGTGAGCGAACGGACAGCAAAGAACTGGATATCCGGTTCCTACGGAGCAACAGCCGGACATCTGATCGAACTGATGAGGCATTCAGACACCGTGCTTGCTGTTGTGCTGGAACTGGCTGGGCGAAACGAAGCGATGACGACTGAGCGCCTCAAGCGAATTAGAGAAGAACTGGAAGGCGTGCTTACAACCATTGAGACGATCTGCGCCGCTGAGGACGATCAAACGGCGGGCTAAGAGCTTACATTGACATCTGGCGGGTCGTGCGGCGTGGAAAACTTATGAGTTGCGAAAGGTAAAGTTGCTGCGTCGGCCTGAGAATTTCGCTTTTGAGATCAATGGCCCGGTATCCTGAAAATGGAAAAACTATGTGTCGCTCCACAGTTATTCAAGCATTTGAAACCAAGGAGAAATATGTAATAGGAACGTTTTTCCCACCATATTGGATCTTAGTTCGCGCTCTCCCCCTGCCATTTTACAAAACCTGGCAATACCCGCTCAACACATCACATTGGCCTGAATATGGGCTTGATCCGCGTATGCTTGCCGTGGAGTGAAGCGTGCGAAATTGACCAAGGTCTACGCCGGGATTAGGCCGCATTCGCCTGTGGTCACACCGCTCTTCGGCATCGTGCCGTTTCTCGGGGCATCCGTTTCGATTGCCCTGTCCGCGATCATCGTCCAGCCGCTAATTAGTGCTGCAGGCCGAACGCTGAGCAGTCTCGCCGCGCTGACGGCGCACCTGCATTTGCTGCTCAAGACTTTTCTGCGATTTCAGGAGTTTGCTGTTCGGTTACAAAAGTTTATTTTTCAGGGCGCCGCGGTGTGGCCAGTCGCAGCGACCGGCAGCTCACCGTTTTCCCGCTGCACCTGGAGAGTAATCGGCGTGTTTTGGCGGATCGCCGGGCCGATCAGTTGCCCGATGCGGGGCAAGCGTTACACTTGATCCGACCACTCACATTAGTGGCGTGTTTGGGATTTCAGCAATTATGGCGAGCTCTGATATCGACCTGCGAGCCCTGGATCATTTGGTCGAAATCGCCCGGTATCACGGTGTGCAGGTTGATCGTCAGCGGCTGATACATGACTACTCCATTTCCGAAGCCGTATTGAGCGAGATGCGCTTTTTGCGGATTGCCCAGGATCTTAAGCTTGAGGTCGCGGCCAAGCGGTTGTCCTGGCAAAAATTGCGTGCTCTGGGGCATGCTTACCCCGCGCTTCTGGTGTTGAATTCAGGTGAGACGTTTCTCGCGTCAGGCTTTGAACGGGACCCTGACACCGGGCAGGAAATCTTGCTCATTGTGCGAAAGGATGCCGCGACAAACCAGTATCTGCACGAACCGGTTGTGTTGGAAGACCTTAAAACGGGCTGGACCGGCACGGTATATCTCTTTCGGCCAGCGCATCAGGATGACGACGACAGCGGGACATTTAATCTTGGGTGGTTCGTGCGTGAAGCGGGTCGGCAGAAACGGATTTTCGCCGAGATCATCGTGATCGCCCTGATGATCCATGTCACGGCCCTCGCGGTGCCCCTGTTTTTCCAAATCACGGTGGACAAGGTGCTGGTTCACGAGAGTTTTCAGACGCTCAATGTATTGGCCGTCGTCGTCGTGATCATTCTGTTGTTTCAAGGTGTTTTCAACTTCCTGCGCGACTACCTGCTGGCTTTTGCCACCTCGCGCATCGACATGCGGACGGCGACGCGCACCTTCGGCCATCTGGTGCGGCTGCCATTATCGTTCTTTCACCGTGCAACCGCCGGTGTACTGACCAAACACATGCAGCAAACCGATGAAATCCGCCAGTTTCTAACCGGCAACGTACTGGAAACATTGCTGGATTCCACAGCCTTGCTGGTCTTTCTACCGTTGCTTTTTCTCTACTCCTGGCAGCTTGGCTTTGTCGTGCTGGCGTTCTCTATTCTGATCGCACTTGTCATCGCGGGGATGCTGCGGCCGCTTTATAGCGCGCTAACCCGGCTCTACGCGGCGGAAGGTGAGCGTCAGGCGCTGCTGGTGGAGACAATCCACGGTGTCTCAACCATCAAAAGCCTGGCACTGGAGCCGCGCCGCAACCGGGTCTGGGACACCAGCTCCGCCCAATCGGTGCGCACGCATTTCCGGGTTAACAAATTGGGCACGATTGCGGAAAGCATCGTGGAGACCCTCGAACAGTTGATGGCGGTTACGGTGTTGTTTCTCGGCGCGCATATGGTTTTTCAGGGAGAATTGACCGTGGGCAAACTGATCGCGTTCAACATGTTGTCGGGCTATGTCAGCCAGCCGCTGATCAAGATCGTGCGCATGATCCACGAGTACCAGAAAGCGCGTTTGGCCATTAAAATGCTTGGCACAATCATGAATGCGCGCACTGAAACCGGCAGCCAGTCGCAGGCGGCCACGCCGCAGATCACCGGCGAGATTGCATTTGAGGATGTACGTTTCTTTTACGATGGCGTCGAAAAACCCGCGCTGGACGACATCAGCTTTGACATCCGTGAGGGCGAGGTCATTGGGATCGTTGGGGAAAGTGGCTCTGGCAAGTCGACGCTGGCGCGGCTGGTGCAGGGGCTTTACACCGCGAACGACGGACGCATCGTAATGAACGGGACCGATATCCGCGAGATTGATCTGGCCCACCTGCGCCAATCCGTCGGGATCGTATTGCAGGAGAACTTTCTCTTTCGCGGCACCGTCCGGGAAAACATCGCGTTGACCGTGGCCTCTGCGTCCTTGGAGGACGTTAAACGTGCCGCTCGACTGGCCGGGGCGGCAGGTTTCATCGAAGAGCTGCCATCGGGCTATGACACGATGCTGGAGGAAAATGCCACCAACCTCTCCGGCGGCCAGCGTCAGCGCCTTGCGATCGCGCGGGCCTTGCTGCGTGATCCACGTCTGTTGATCTTTGACGAGGCCACCTCCGCGTTGGATGTGGAGTCCGAGACGATTATCCAGCGAAACCTTGGCAAGATCGCAGATGGGCGAACCATGCTGATCATCGCGCATCGGCTGTCGACGCTGCACATGGCCGGGCGCATCATGGTCATGAACAAGGGGCGGATCGAAGCCTTCGCGCCCCGTGACGCATTGCTTGAAAAGAATGGCCCCGATCGTTCGCCAACCTTTCAACGCATGTGGGACATCCAGGTGCGCAATGCGATGGGGGATGTCGATGCGTGACCGCTTTGGATACCGCAGGACGGCAGACCTGGCGCAGCATCAAGGCCGCCCAAAGGAGAAGGTGGATCGTCGCGCGCTCGACTTTCAGCCCGATGCAGTGGAAGTGGAGTTGCGCCGGGTGCCGGCCGCGGCGCGTGTGGCGCTCTATGCGATCTTGCTGATCATCGCGACTGCCATTGTCTGGGCCTGGTGGGCGAAGATTGATCGCACCGTCACCGCGCGCGGCAAGCTCGTGAGCCAGTCGCGTACCATCGTGAAACAACCTTACCGTCCTTCGGTGATCCGGACCCTTGATGTGCGTGCCGGGGATGTGGTGCAAGAAGGGGATATCATCGCCTCCCTGGATCCCACCCTGACCGAGGCAGATCAGGGGCAGTTACTGGCCAAGGCAGCGCTGCTCAGCGCTGAATTGTCCCGGCTGGACGCGGAAAGCGCCGGGGTCGACTTTGCCCCACGGGCGGCTGAGAGAGACGCAGTCATTCAGCAGGTGGCCTTGTTTCAGCGGCGCGAGTTGGAGAAAGCAGCAGCACTTGAGGGGTTCGAGGCGCGTCTCAAAACGCTTGAATCGCAAGCCGCTGTCGCCGCGGCGCAAGAAGCGCAAATCGTGGCATCGCTTGCTCTGGCGGACAGCAAACTGCAAACAGCAATCCGGCTTGTGCAGCGCAATGCAGGATCAATGATTACGCAACAGGAAGCGGAAACCGAGGTTGAGAAACTCAAGGCACAACGGCGTGAAAAAATCGAAGAAGCGGAAGGGTACAGGCGCCAGCAGCGCGTCGTCGAAAACGAACGGCTTCAATATCTGTCGTCCCGGGCCACGCAGGTCGAGGATCGGCGACTTGAGGTGAAAAACGAGCTAGAGCAACTGCGTTTCGAGATCCAGAAAGCCAACCGTGTGGCGGAGTTCGATGCGTTCTACGCCGAAACCGATGGGGTCATCATGGATGTGACGCAGAAATCCGTGGGCTCTATCGTTGAGACGGCGGAAGTTCTGTTCACACTGGTGCCGACGGACGAGGGGTTGGATATCGAGTTGGAACTCAGCGCGGAGGACATCGGATGGGTGCATCTGGGGCAGGCGGTGCGCGCCAAGCTCGATCCCTTCCCATTCCAGCGCCACGGGACGATGCAAGGAGAGCTGATTTCAATCAGCCCGGACGCGTTTCAGCGAGAGATGAACGGCCGAACAGAGGTCTATTACCGGGTCCGGGTGGCGATCACCGACAACCGGCTGCGCAACCTGCCGGAGGGCTTTCGGCTGGTGCCGGGCATCACGACAACAGCTGAAATCCGGATCGGGGAGCGCACGGTGCTGTCCTATCTGACAGATCCGTTTCACCGGGCGCTGGATGAAAGCCTAAAGGAGCCGAACTGATGCGGCGCATGCGGCCCAACCTGATCACCCAAGGCGCGCGTCCCGATGTGCAGGACGCAATTGCGGCGCGTGAGGCAAACCTTTTGGGCAAGCATGGGCCCGATCATGCGCAGGACGCCTACATTGCCAATGCAAAGCAGGGTGATCTGGTGGTGCCGACAGACGCATTATCCGAGGAGACACAGGCCGCATTGGCAGCAGAAATGGGCGAAGATGCCGGGCCGATCGTAGGGTGGGGGGGCGAGATCGACCTTGGCACATCAGGATTTACCGAAGGTATTGGCCTGGCTGACCCGAGTGATACAAAGGCGTTGCTGGCGCTCTGCAAAGCGATGCATGCGGAGACCGACTACCGCAAGATCCCCTTTTCAGAGGAGATCATGCGCGCGCATATTATCATGTATCTTGACACCCCCGCGACCCACCGGATTTTCGTGCATAAAGAGGCTGGCCGTCTGCAGGGAGCCCTGTTTGGCCATGTGAGCCCCTACTTCTTCTCGGAGGCGTGCATCGCCAACGATGATCTGCTCTATGTCGCCCCCGAGGACCGCAGCCTGCGTATCACACGCAAGTTGATCAAGGGCTTCGAGGTCTGGGCGATGACCTGTGGGGTGCAGGAAATTTGCCTGTCGGTTTCCACCGGGCTAAGCGAAGACCGTGCGGAAAAATTGCTGAATCGGCAAGGTTTCGCTCGCATCGGCGCGATCTTCAAAAAGCAAGCCTGAGCCGGGAGCAGCGGTGCTAAGCCAATTGGGAAACGGTTCGATTTAGCGAGGGATAAGGTGATGACGGTGTATGATCCAATGCAGGCTCCAATTCATGTCAAACTTGGCGAACGCGTGGTGCGTGGTGGCTCCTTGTCGCCCGAAATGCACAACAGGATAGCCGAAGAGCTTGGGATCGACCTGGCGGTGATCACCGTGGGCAGCCCGCTGGCAGCGCGCAATCCCACCTCAGGCCTCGATGCATTCTGTGGCGGCGGCTCAAGCTCAAGTTCTTCTTCGTCTTCCTCGGGCAGCATGTCGCGCGCCTCAGCGTCTCGCTTCACTTCGTCGACAACGCTTACCCCCTCGTCGACCACCTCGCCAAGCACCGGAAGCCTGTCACGCGCGGCTGCATCGCGGTACACATCCTCAATGTCCACGACCACGTCCTCGACACCCTCGCGCAGCACGTACAGCAGCCCCAGCAGCGTGTCTCGATCGACGGCATCGCGGTATACGTCGTCCTCGCCGTCAACCTCCTCTTCAACGACCACATCGCGGCCAAGCAGCCTGTCGCGCTCCGCCGCGTCCCGCTATACATCTTCCATGTCGACCAGCCCGTCGCCTTCCACCACGACCACGCGCTCCTATTCCACGTCGTCCACTGCGACCACCCGGTCATATTCAGCACCGTCCACACCAAGCAGCAGCGCGTCCCGCAGCCGGTCTTTCTCTTCCGGCGAAGAGTCCGATCGCTCATCATCGGCGAGCCTGACGCGGTCGACGGCGTCGCGGTATACCTCCTCAATGCGCACCACGTCGGCACCTTCGGGCAACAGCGGATCGTCACCCACGCCAACGTCTCGCCCCACAACGGTCGCGGAAACGTCGCCAACAACGTCGCGCAGCAGCGGCTCGACCGGCTCCAGCAGCAACCCCGTAACTCGCGCGAATGCATCGCGCTTCACGTCTTCGCTGCAGACAACGCCCAGGGCCTCAAGCACGACGCCATCCACCACGCACACAGTCGGCAGCCCGGCGTCCGTTACGCGTGCCAATGCCTCTCGCTTCACGTCCTCCCTCCAAACAAAGCCGACGCGGAGCCGCGCGAGCTATCCGTCCCGCGCAGCCGCATCAGAGTCCTATGCAGCGCGTTACGCCGCCAATCAGGAGCGGCGTCAGGCGGCTAACAGGGCCGGGCTGGAGATAGGCCACGATATGACCGGACAGCCGGGGCCAACCGTGCAGGCGGCCAGTGCCGCAGGTCATCTGGCGTCCTATACGGGCGCTACGATGACGGCACAGGGGTTGCAGAACTATGCGCAAAATCGGCGGGCATCGACTGTAACGCGGAATTACCGGCACGGCACTTCGTTTCAGAACCGAGGCAGCCTCACACCGTTTTCCCAGCGCAAGTTTACAACGGCCTACAGTACCAGCCTGCCGCGCGGTGCCACCGGTGCGACCGGTTTTTTCCCCGACAGCTTTGCGCCAGCACCAACCAATCCAAATGCGGTTGACTTGGTCGAGCGGAAAGCCGTCTCCAATGTGCGGATGACGCCACAGGTGCGCAACTATGCAAGCTCCTTGCAGGGCGGTGCGACAATGGTCAGGACCGGTCAGAATTTCGGGGTGAATTCGGTCACTTTTGAGCTTGGACGCCCCAGATTGGGCAACACGACCGTGGTGCAACCCAATGTCGCCCAGCAGGGATTCAACTTTGTCGATAGTCGTGGGCGTGCGGTGACCGCGGCGACCTCGGGCCCGAATGCAGGATCAATCGTGGTGAACCATGGCCCGAACTGGTCAGCGGTCGGCAATCAGGCGCTGCGCTGGGGGGGCCGGGCACTGGTTGTCGCCGATCCGCTGGTGCACGGTGTTGTGGCTGGCACCAACACGCCCGCCTCCGCGCCCTGGCACGAACGCTGGACGGCGGGTATCTCTGCCGCGGCGCAACGTGCGGACAACGTTGTAGTCGCGGGCGGCGCAGGGATCGCTGGCGCGGGGGCGACATCGCTCACCGGCCCCGGGGCGTTCGCCGTCGGCGCGGGCACGGCCGTGGCTGCGGGCACCGCTTACGAAGACACGCCTGTTGACCGTTGGGTCAACCGCCAGGTCGCGCGGGCCGAGCCTGTCATCGGTGCGACGCTGAGGGGGGTGGACACCGGCGCACGATACGTCGGGCGCACTGCGACGCAGGCCGCAGATTACGTTGCCAATTCCTATGTCGGTCAGCGCACGGCAGATGCTGCATCGGCGGTCTCGTCGGGGTGGAACTCCCTGACATCCTCGGTTGGAAATCTGTTCAACCGACCGGCAGCCCAGGCCGAGGTTTGGTCAGGATCGCGCAGCCCGTTGCGCAGTGGCTCACTTGTGGCACCCACAGGCATCGCGACCCCGGTGGAAACCCGCACGCCATCACGCAGCGGAGGGGGTGGGCTGTTTGGATTTTAGCGGCTTTCATGATCGGATCAGGGCGCGCGGCGACATCGACAGCTCTGCACCCCTTTCTTTTGAGAGGGACGCAGCATGAGTGCTGAGGCGCCCGAATACTACCTGATCGACTTCGATTGGGACGGCTACACGCAATGGACCCTTGGGCCTGAGGCGGCGGATGCAATGCTGGCGACCTGGGTTGCGCAGATGCCCGAACGGGTTAACAAGCTGCTGCACTTTCTCGGGACAGAAGGGGTTATTCGCACCCGTGAACGATTTGACGCGGACGAATTGGAAAACCTTGAATGCTTTATTATGCAGCACGGCGATCTCTATCAGCACCCGCAAGATCAGGACTACTATCTGACCGATTTCACATTTGAGCTGTGCAAGGATACGGCCGCGTTGATCGGCTCGCTGTGTCAGGACAGAGTTCCAGACCTGCAGTGGTCTCTGAACAAAGACCGGACGAGCCAGATGATGTACCAGTCTATCGGAATGAACTCTGTCATTGATGGCGACCACATGCCGATCCCGCATGCGGTCGTCGAATTTGCGCAAGAAGGTCTGCGGAAGAGACGCAAATTCCTTGGGGCCTTCAGGAAGCAAAGATGGGGCTTTCTGACCCGTATGATGTTGGTAATCAGCTATGAACAGGAGACGACCTCATGATGATGCCGCGCGCCTCCTTCCGGATTGTGCTGGGCGTGTTTCTGATCATTGTCTGGAGCATCAACATCTGGCTGACCGGTCTGCGCCTGGACATGATCCTGGTGCTGATCATCGTGATTGTCTCGACCATTCTGACCGTGCTGGAATGGCGCCAGCATCCTGGCATCCAGCCGCGCCAGAAGGGCGAGACGTCTCCCTATCTTGTCGTGTTTATCGGCGCCGCGATGGGCCTGGATGCACTGATCAAGCTCCTGTGGAACTAAGGTGTCTTCTGCCGTTCCAGAACGGCGCTGGCTGAATCCAGATGAAAGCGCCGCATGATCTCGCTGTACCCTCGTAGTCCGTCGCCCGATCCGGCAAACGCAATGCGGTGGTCCAGAATATCACCGCTGTCCATATCCTGCAGGCATATGACATCCGGGCTGAGCTCCGAGACCAGCATGATGACCGGCAGCGGGCTGCCTTCGATAAAATGAGCGCCGAATTCCATCCTAATATCTTCCAGCCGGACACCAATTCCGAAAAATGCCCCGGTGAGCAGATCATTGATCCGTAGGGCTAAATCGACCACACCGCCGATGTCTTCGGGATCAATGAGATTGAAAGCCAGCAGATGGTTTTCAGACACGCGTGTGGGGCGTTTATCGAGGCTGTCCGGGCGCACGAAGAATTCAACCAGCGGCGGGATCAGCTGGTGTCCCTGCTGAAGCCCGAACTCCGAGACCAGATCCCCCGTAGCGAGGTTGCGCACCATCAGGTCGAAGGGAAGTTGGACCGTTTCAAAAACAGCCTGCGCCTGCGGTCCTGACCGCGCAGCGAAATGCGTGCTAATCCCGTTCTGGCGCAGAAACTGATGAAGATGGACCGAAATCGTGTTGGCCAGCGGCGCCTTGCCAGGCAGGGCACGCCGCTCGAGACCCGGATAGCTGACGACCATATCGGAGGTTTCAAGCGTCGGGCCATCGGGTGTTGTGGTAAAAATTCGGATGTCTTCGGGTAATGTCTGATCGTCGGCGATGATCTAGCCCTCCGTGGCATCATAGTCGGTTGCCGGGCTTTAGCCTTAGTTGGAAAGACGCTCGCGCAGCAAGCACGGGGTCGCGAATGTGAAACCTTGCGGCGGAATGCAGCCAATGCCGACACCCGACCTGCGCTGTTCTAGCGCCCACATTCATGTCCCCGCAGATCTGATGGCGTTTGTGGTTGCCCTCTGGTGCGATTTCTCTCAAGTGCTCATCAAAGGGCAGATCAGACGAAATGTCCGGATACCACGCTTTTCGAGGCCGCCACCCTTGGTGTGCCGATCTTCTGCCACGCCCAATAGGCGCGCAAAATCGCCTCAGCTTCAGCACAGCCGATACTTGGCGCCGGTTTGGCGCTCTTTCTGGATCTGCCAGCGCGGACGATGGGCAGATGGTGTTCCTCAAGGGTCAGGCGTAGGATCACCTTGTTTGGCGTCTTAGCCTGACCCGCGGTTGCGTCGACGTCTTGCCCGCGACCTAGCGTATTCTATGTGCTGTCATGCCCAGGGAAGGCTGACGACGCCGGCTTGTGTTGCATGGTCTGAAATTTCGACAATGTAGTCTTGTGCAATGTCGCGAAGAAATAACGCCGGACGATCTTGCTTGCCATCTCAATGCCCGGGTCGCTTGCTCCTGGATTTCTGTTTCGTGATTTGGCGCACCATCTTGCCAAATGCTTTGTCCTTGCTGCGCCTTTCGGCCAGGCTGGCAGAATTGAACGCTTCTTCTGCCACCAGTTTGCGCCATCGTTGCAGTCTGGCCATATCGATCTGTCCCGCCTCAAGCGCTTTGATAAGGGCACAGTCAGGTTCGGTTTCATGATTGCAGTCGTTGAACCGACATTGGAGCGACAGCGCATGAATGTCCGCGAATAGGTCTTCGATGCCGGATGCCGCATCCGTCAGCTGCACCTCGCGCATGCCCGGTGTGTCCAGGACAAGGCATCCGCCTTGTATCAGGTGCAACTGTCGCCGCGTGGTGGTGTGGCGGCCCTTTGCGTCAGCTTCACGAATGCCCTGCGTTTCAATCCCGTCTGTGCCGGACAGCGCGTTTGTCAGCGTTGATTTTCCCACACCGGACGATCCGAGAAACGCAACTGTCTGGCCAGGTGCACACCACTCTGCCAGCGCTGTTCTGGGTTCGCTGCCGCGTGCGTCAAGGGCGACAACGGGCACACGGTCAGAGATTTCCTGTGCCTGATCGACATAGATCCGAAAATCGGTGGCGAGATCGACCTTCGTCAGAACGATCACGGGCGTAATCTCAGCCTCGAAACATAAGGCGATGTAGCGTTCCAGCCGGGCTATGTTGAAATCCTGGTTGCAGGACGTCACGACAAAGCAGGTGTCGATATTGGCGGCGATCAGTTGTTCTTGCCGGTCGGTCCCGGGCGCGCGACGTTTCAAGAGGCTTTTGCGTTCCAACACGCGGCTTTTGATCGGATGACTGCGGTCCAGCATCAGCCAGTCGCCGACGGTCGCATCCGCGCGCGGCGGAAGCGTTTCATCAATGGCGTCGCCAATCACGTGCAGCCCGTTGCGGTGAACTTCAATCACACGCGAAGGCGGCGTCTCCATCAGCTCTTCAACGCTGATTTGTTGCGCAAAAAACGGCTGCCAGCCATGGGTTTCGAGGATTGAGCGTTGCCGCTCCGGTTTTCCGTTTTTTGGGGTCGGAGGAAAGAATTTGGAATAGTCACGTGTCATTTTGGGACGCTTTCATGTCTCGGCTCTGAGCAAGGCTCAGGCGTAAAGGGTCAGATGTGTCTGAGATTGCGCCTCAAGAGACCGCCGAAAGAGTTCGGCGGTGCTTTCAAATCTTGAGACTGCGTTGGGAAGCTTTGTGCCTCCCCCCTTTACCGGGACATAAAATCTCCATTCCAGTAAACGGAACTTAATTTGGCATGGCCCGAAGTTCAAGTTCCAGAAAGGCCTCTGGTCCGTTAGTAGTGGATTTTATTGAAAAGTCAGTCGGTTAACCTAGGCACGAAAAGGCAGTGGCCGGTTAGTTTTTCTTGAATGTTTGAGGGTCTGCTAGTTGTCGGCGGCCCGAAGATTGTCGCGCGTTCCGAGAAACATGCCGTCGGGATCGTATCGCGTTTTGATCTGTTTCAGGCGTGCCTGATTGGTCCCGAAAGCGTCCGCGCGACGACCGCCGCTTTCAGATATGAAATTCACATAGGCGGCGCTTGACCCGAGCGCTGCAAGGGAGGCGCCCGCCTGTTTTGCCCAGGCGATCATCGTTTCATCCTGTGCTTCATCGTGAAAACGCGCGCCGGGCACAGCCATGATCCGAGTGCCGCGATGAGGGTATGCCGTCGCGTCCGGGGCAACGTCATCAATGGCACCGCCAAGACCGCACAACAGGATATCGGACTCCTTTGATGGCAAGGTGGCACCGATGTCCAAAAGCCCTGCAATCAATGCGTCAGTCAACGCGACATGCGCCGAAGGCGACCAATAGTTGCGCGCGCCTTTTGCGTAAGCCTCGTCAATGAACTGCTGGGCCTCGACAAACGGGCGTTGGGTCACCCAGCTTCCAAGGGCGTCGGGATGCTCCTGTATCGCGGCAAGCGCATCCGCACCTTCATCGACATTGCCGACCCAGCATTGAAGCAAGATAACAACCGGTGTGCCGTGAACATGTGGCGGCAGGAAAGGCGCGGGCGGCGCCATCGCGATGTCGACCCAGATGGTTGCATGATGTGGCGCGGATTTCAGAAACGCATCCCAGAGCCGCAGCGCCTTATGGCCCTCTTCCAATGCAAACACCGTTGGCCCAAACAGAACTTTTGGTCCGACGGGATGCAGGCGGAATTCGAACTGCGTTATCACGCCAAACCCACCGCCACCGCCCTGCAAAGCCCAGAAGAGATCCGGGTGTGTATTGGATTCCACACGCGTCACTGTGCCATCCGCGAGGATGATCTCTGCGGCCAGCAGATTGTCGCATGTCAGTCCAAATTGCCGGGATAGCCATCCCATGCCGCCACCAAGCGCGAGCCCGCCCACGCCGGTCTCTGACGCAATTCCGAGGGGAACGGCAAGGTTATGCACCTGCGTCGCACGGTCTACATCAGCCAGCGTCGCGCCGCCCTGCACATAGGCAACGCGGGTCTCGGGGTCGACCAAGACATCGCGCATATCAGAGAGATCGATCATCAGAGCACCGCTTGCCATGGCTGCGCCCGCTATGTTGTGGCCACCGCCCTTGATGCAGATTTTCAGCCCGAGCGTTTTCGCGATCTTTACGGCGTTCTGCACATCGCGCTTGTTCTTGCAGGCTGCGATTGCGATGGGCTTGCGATCAATCATGCTGTTCCACAATTGGCACCGGCTTTCGAACTCCGCCACATCCGGCAATACAATTGGGACACCTGAATTTGAGAACCGGGTTTGTTGTTCTTCATCTAGCATCGCAGCGCGCCGCCCTCTTTATCTTCAATCTCGTGACCATGCTGTCGCGATTCGGCGACGCTCGATACTGACGAATGTGGAGTAACTACAGATTCGAGAGTTGTCTGACCGCCCGGGGGCTCCTAGCATCGGGATGTCATTTGCCAGATCGAGGAAGTTACGATGCCTTACAGAGGATATGGCCAGTATTGCCCGCTTGCCTTAGCGGCGGAGGTTCTCTGCGAACGCTGGACATTGCTGGTGATCAGTCGCGTGATCGATGGCTGCACAAGGTTCAACGACATACATCGGGGCGTGCCGAAGATTTCGGCAACATTGCTAAGCAAGCGACTGGCGCACCTTGAGGAGGCTGGTCTGATCACGCGCCAGGCCCTGCCAAATGGCCGTGGGTTTTCGTATGAGCTGACCGAAGCCGCGCAAGAGCTCGATCCGATCATCATGAGCCTTGCGGCCTGGGGGCAGAAGTGGTCCCGCGATATGGAGCATGCAGACCTTGATCCCGCATTTCTGGCCTGGAGCATGCACACGCGCCTGAACATTGCGGCCATGCCGCCCGGCCGGACCGTGATGGAGTTTGAATTCTCAGGGACGCATAAAGGTTTCAGCCGGTTCTGGCTGGTCGTTGAGGACGGTGACGTCGATATGTGCCTGAAGTTTCCGGGCTTTGAGGTCGATGTGACGGTGTCGGCAGACATCAAACGCTTTGTTGAAGCCTGGCGCGGGTTTCGCAATCTTCGCGATGAAATTGCATCGGGCCACATCTCGATAGAAGGCAAGGAAGCCTACCGCAGGCAGGTCCCCGATTGGCTGATGCTGAGCGCGTTGAGTAAGGTCCCCCGATTGCGCGGCAGAGAACGCGATTTTTTCGAAGCAATCCCAACGGTTGAGGATACCACAGAACGTCTTGCAGGCGGGTAATACCCTAAAAAGCTCAGCAAGTACTGCCCATCACAGTCGGTATCGTGTGTCGCGCCGCATCCCGAGCCAGCGGAAATCCTAAGGTGCCTGAACATCTTTCCGAACGGTAGGCGGGTGGGTGTATTGTGACGTGGGAGTGCCTTGTTTCTCTATGATATACAATATAGTCTAATTATAGATGGTTTTGTATAATTTGAGATAAGGTAGATGTTAGACGACCCAATACGGCAAGAATTCGATTGCTGTGGCCCAAATGCCTTCAATGATGGCCCAAATCGCCCTTTCAGAGGGTGGCCTAATGGAACCTAGCCCCGCAGTTTTAGCACTGGCTGCGAACGCGCTTGCGGCGCGCTACCGCAATCGGGATGCAGTTGTGGAAACGCCCTGCCTTATTTCACGCGATGACCGGTTTGCGGGCTCTGACCTGATCTTCAAATGTGAGAATTTCCAGACCACGGGATCGTTCAAACTGCGGGGCGCGATATCGAAGCTGTCCACGCTGCCGATAACAACTCCGCTGATCACTGCGTCTTCTGGCAATCACGGTATCGCATGTGGCCATGCAGCGCAGATCATGGGGCACGACCTGATGGTGGTTCTGCCCGAGACGGTTGCCAAGGCAAAACTGACGCAGATTGAGCGGTATGGTGCCACGCCCATCCTGTATGCTGGCGATTCCGGTTTGGCAGAACGGCACGCGCGCGCGATGGCTGCTGACAAAGGGTATGTTTACGTCTCTCCCTACAACGACAACGCCATCATGGCGGGGCAGGGCACCATCGCGCTGGAGCTTTTGGAACAGGTGCCGCGTTTTGACCGGGTTTATGTCTCCATGGGAGGTGGCGGTCTGATCTCCGGGATTGGTTCGGTCCTCAAGACCTGCGCGCCCGAGATCGAAGTCGTTGGCGTCAGTGCTGAAAATTCCGGTGCTTTGGCCGCCAGCCTTAAGGCGGGTCATGTTGTCGACACCGAGCATCTGCCGACGCTCGCGGATGGATGCGCGGGGGGTATGGATCACGACTCACTGACCCTTCCGATTGCGCGCGAAGTCATCGACAGAGTTGTACATTGCTCTGAAGAACAGATTGAAGACGCGTTGCGTCATCTGGCCTGGGCCGAGAATTTATTGGTGGAAGGAGCGGCGGCG
The DNA here is from genome assembly GCF_947499265.1 of uncultured Roseobacter sp. GTDB lineage: Bacteria > Pseudomonadota > Alphaproteobacteria > Rhodobacterales > Rhodobacteraceae > Roseobacter. The sequence goes on from NZ_CANMNK010000006.1 coordinate 29,750, forward strand.
CTTGCGCTGGCGGCCTATATGTCCGAGCCTGACCTGCCCAAGGGGCAAACCAATGTTGTCCTTCTTTGCGGGGCAAACTTCGACCGTGCCGCTCTGCAACCGATCCTTACGCAGGACACATCATCCAGTGACCCTTAATCTGCCAGAAACGGCGAATACGCCTCAAACCGATCTGATCAACATCTGCGATGCGCTGGTAAAGCTGTTCGATCCCTTTGCAGAAGTGGTTCTGCACGATTTGAAAACACAGACGATCAGCCACATTACCGGGCAATTGTCACATCGTCAGATCGGCGATCCGTCGTTCATCGACGGCATCAATCCGCGAAAAGACTATGGACCGGTCTTTGGGCCTTACCGCAAAACAAACCCTGACGGTCGGCAGATAAAGTCTATCAGTATTCTGTTCAGAAATGACGTCGGCGATCCTGCTTCGCTGTTGTGCATTAACATGGACACCTCACGATTTGCTGCAGCGCACGCAGACCTGTCGCGGTTCATATCGATCCCATCTGATGATCACGACAACCCGCTTGCCGACGACTGGTTGGATACGCTCAACAGGTTTGTCGCGGACTGGCGGATTGAGAAGGGTGTTTCAGGCACATCGCTCTCCGTCGAGAACCGGCGCAGGTTGCTCAAGGTATTGATCGAGCGCGACGTCTTTGACCGATCCAAAGCGGCAGATGCCGTGGCCCGCGCCATTGGGGTTAGCCGCGCGACCGTCTATAACGACCTCAGAACCCTTGGGACATCAGCGAGCTAACCGCGATCCGATCTTCAACCGATGACACTGGCACATAACAGCGCGACCCTCACGTTCGCGGGCAGGCACCTTTTGCCATTTGGCTATGCGCTGCGCGGATACATCATCCAGATGGCTCACCTCAAAACAGCGCTGAGCTAGATCGCCGTCATCTCACCTGGGCCGTAACTTGGCGTGTGTGTCGGTCATTGTCCTTGGCACGTTCCTTTGTCGATCACACTCCATGTGTTCTGCAAAGTGGCCCTCTCCACACTGATACATTCGTGGGGCACTTCCTATGACCCCCTGAGATCAACGCTAAGCAGCTTTCTGACCGGGGGTGTAATGCCCGTGGTCGCGATAGAAAGCGCGTTCAGCTAAAACGCCGCGCTACCAAAGTTGCAATCCTCGGGCAGATCCGGGGTCACGTCAGGCTGATGCGTGATGATACCTATTCTACTCCCCTGATCCAGAGTGGGAAGGCCTGGGTCGATGGTGCAGCATCGATGTCTGCCCAAACCAAAATATGTCTCACCACCCGTCTATACGGCTATTCGCAACATTGACCGGACCCTGTACACCTCATTAGACAGCGGACCGAAAGAAGTGGAGCAAGAATGAATGTAGATACCTCGCCAGAAAACCCCTGCGCGCGTTCGCATGTCGTTGTTGGCGATGGGATAACAGCGGTGGCTTTCATTGAAAATTGTCAGCTGAATGCGGGCGATGAACTGGTGGTTCTGGGCAAGAACGCGTCTCAGCTCGGGCGTGGCGTGGCCTATGCGGCAGGGGAAAGGGGAACTCCCTGGCGCTTTGCTTACCTGCTGAATTCGCCAGCCGACGATATTGATCCTGCATTTGCGCACTGGCTATCTGAACGGTGGGGTGACGTTCAAAACATCATGCGCGGGCGAAGGCCGGATTGGCTCGCCGCAGCGCAGCCGCTTGCAGCCGCCGGGGATGTATATGGCGTTAATGCACCACGTGAGCTCTATGGCGATTTTGTCGTAGCACAAGCCGAAGAACGGATGGAAAAACTCCGCGCAGTTGGGGTGAAAGTCCGGCTGATGGATGTCTGCGCCATTTCTATCGCAGAAGTGGATGGGATGCTCCAAATAAAAACAGCGGACGGGCAAACCATTGTCGCGGATTCTGTCGATGTCGCGCCAGGCGGTCCGTCAAACCTGCGCATTGATGGTGACGATGGCCGGTTCAGCGCACCGACCCTCTTTGGCCATGAAAAGCGTATTGCTGAGCATGTCAGACGTGGCGCAGAGATATTTTGTATCGGCGGCAATGCGGCGATGTTGGACGCCTTGCGGTTGTGTCAGAGCATCATTCCAGAAGACGCTTTGCGGTTTGTTGCCTGCGCCCCCGATGGTGAAGTGCCGCCGCCGTTGATCCCACGCATACCGCGCAAGTTAACAAAACCGAAACTGTCGACAGGCCACGCCTCGGCCAAGTCATTTTTAGATGAGATATCTGAAGCGATACAGATTGCGAGAGATCAAGGCGACGAGATGCGCGAAATTCGGGCCGGTTTTCGTGCCCATTTCCTCGAGAATGGCGTGTCAACATATGTCAGTGAAAGCGCTGAAGCGCGCCAAGTCCCTGCGACTTTACGGTTTTGGCTCCGCGGCGGGACGCGCGACACTATTGTTGATATGCACAAGCTGATCCAGAGGGGTAAGGCCCGTATGATCAAGGGCATGGTTGTGGAAATTGAGCATGGCGATGATCGGGCCAGAGTCTTGATCCGCGACACCGAAGGGAAAGAACTGGTTCATGAGACCGGATTTGTCATAAATTGTGCAGGTGCCGGACCGACGTCAGAATATGATCCGCTTACGGAGCACATGATACGGCAGGGTTGGGTTGACAAGTGCCCGGTCAGTAAAGGTTTGGTGGTTGGCCCAGGCTGTTCGACCAGATTGCCGAAGGTCCGTCATTTGTCCCCCGCAACCACCGTGATCGGAGATGAGGTGATGGCAATGCCTCTTTATGACGCCCACATTCTGCGGACGTATGCGCGTCGAGCGTATGTTTAGAAAAGTAGGCCCGGGCCTAGTCAGACCTCGACTGACCCTCGCCATTCATCTGCGTCAGGATCAGCTGGTCTCAGTCTGATCGCTGCCGGTGAGGGATCGTCCAAGGGGGCTATGACCTGCCGCGGGTCCAGCTTTCGGCGCCCTTCACATCGACAAAGATGCGATATACCCCGCTCGTTGCGGTGATAAACATACGATAGCCGTCGGGGCCGCCGAAACAAAGATTGGAGACAACCTGCGGGACGCGTATTTTGCCGAGCAGCGTGCCGTCTGGCGCAAAGCAATGAACGCCATCGGCGGCAGAGGACCACAGATTGCCCTGAGCGTCGCAGCGCATTCCATCCGGCAGCCCGGTGTCGATGCTGGCGAGGACCCCCGCATCCTGCAGGCCCGCCCCGATCACCTTGAATTGCCGGATCACGGAAGGCACGGTGTCATCGTGACTGGAGCCACTCTCCGCGACATATAGGCGGGTCTCATCGGGCGAGAAACACAGCCCATTGGGTTGCGCGAAATCTGTGACGACCGCGCTCAACTCCCCATCTGTTCCCAGCCGGTAGACGTTGCGGGAGGATTGTTCTGGATCAGCCTTGTAGCCCTCGAAATTCGAAATGATCCCATAGGTGGGATCCGTGAACCAGATCGTGCCGTCCGATCCGACGACCACGTCGTTTGGTGAATTGAGCCGCTTGCCCTCGAAGCTGTCGGCGAGAACCGTCAGGCGACCATCGGTTTCCGTGCGCACCACATCGCGGTGTCCATGACGGCACCCGATCAGGCGCCCCTCGCGGTCGCGGGTGTTGCCGTTGTTGAACCCGGACGCGGTGCGATAGGTCGACAGCCCTTCGGCCTCGGACCAGCGCAGGATGCGCTGGCTGGGAATGTCGGAGAATAACAGGCAATCATGATCGCCGAACCAGACGGGCCCTTCTGTCCAGGTGAACCCCTCCGCGATGAGTTCAAGCTCAGACATGGGGTGAGCCAGGGCTCTAAAGCGATCATCGTGAATTTCCAAATGCGGGGGTGTCGAAATCATATGCGACCCTTCCTTGTGCTTGCGGCGATCACAATGGCGATGACAATCGTGCCTGTGAGGACGTTCTTGGCGCCTGCTGCAGCGCCGTAGCTGTTGAGCATCGAGATTACGAGGAACATGAAAAGCGAGGCGCCCCAGACCCCCGGGACGTTGGAGTTGCCGCCCGCAATCGAGCTGCCGCCGATCACAACAACGGCAATCGACATCAGCAGGTATTCCGCGCCCATGTTCAGGGCGGCGCCCCCGGAGAAGCTGGCCAGCAGGTAGCCCGCAAGACCGGCAAATACGCTGACACTCAGATAGGTTGTGGCGCGGACAAATTCGATAGGCACGCCAGCGAGCCGGGCCGCGCGCATGTTCTGCCCGGTTGCCAGGAGCCATCGTCCCCAGACCGAACGCTCCAGCACGATCCAGACGACAACGGCGAGGGCAAGCCCGACCCAGGCGACATTGGGGATGCTGAGAAACCGACCTGTGGCAAACTCGGCCAGCTCCTGTGGCGGTTTGATCCGCAGCCCGCGGTTCGACCAGATCGCGAGCGACTGGTAGATCAGCGAGGCGGCGAGCGTCGCGATGATCGGCGGCAACCGCAAAAGGAAAATGAGCGCGTAATTCGCGAGCCCTGCGCCCAACCCGACAGCCAGTGCAATCATCAGGCCCAGAAGGGCGGTGCCTGGCATCGACGCCATCGCTTTCAGCGCCAGTGTTGCCGCGAGTGTCATCGTCGCCGGGATCGACAGGTCGACGTTGCCGGGCCCAAGCGTGATCACCAGCATTTGACCCAACCCGACGATGGCCGCGAATGCCCCGAAACTCAGCGCGGCATAGGCAAGCTCTCCCGCGCCTCGGCCAGATGTCAGCCCGATGGTGAGCACAAACGTCAGAGCAGCAGCACTCCACGACCAGATCCACGGTTTGGACAGGAGGTTCATGTCTCGCCGCCTTTCCGGCTGAAGATCAACCGCGCCGTCAGCACGAGGATCAGGATCGCTCCCTGCGCGCCGATCTGCCAGTCCGGGGAGAGACGCAGGAAGCTCAGGAAAGATGCCGCGAGCGTCAGCGTCAGCGCGCCGATCACCGCGCCCACGGGGCTGACCTTGCCACCGACGAATTCACCACCGCCAAGGATCACACCGGCAATCGACAGCAGCGTGTAGCGCAGCGCGATATTGGCGTCCGCAGAGGTCGTCAGACCGACCAGCGCCATGCCCGCCAACACCCCGAAAAACCCGGCCAGACCGTAGGCACAGGCCTTGAGTTTCAACACCGACCACCCGGCGCGTGCGACCGATCTGGTGTTGCCGCCAACCCCGCGCAAAACCGTGCCGATCCCGGAGCGAATGATCAGAAAATGCGTGAGGATGGCGATGAGGATCGAGGCCACCACGGCCATGGGGGCGAATGGCGGCTTGACGGTCATCAATGTGCGCAACCAATCAGGGCTGGCACCACCCGGGCTGGGCAGGATGAAAAGCGCCAATCCGCCCCAGACAAAGGACATGCCAAGGGTGACCACGATCGCGGGCAATTCCAGCGCGTGGATCATCGCGCCCAAGGCGGCATAGCCCAGGATCAACGTCACAAGCATGGCAAGACCCAGGGCAGGGGTGTCAAGCAGGTAGGTCGCGGTGATACAGGCGACCAGGCTGACAAAGGCGCCCAGCGACAGATCGATGTCGTTGACCATGATGATCATCATCTGCGCGATGGTCGCCAAAGCGATGGGCACGGCGAGGTTGAAAAGCAGGTTCAGTCCAAAATAGCTCATCGCGCGGGGCTGCATCCAGAAGGTGGCGGCGAGCAGAACGGCCAGAGATACCACCGGCAGAAGGATCCTGTAACGGGACAGGGCGTTCATGAGGCGGTTTGCATCTGAAAAGAAGCCTCCAGTATTTTCTCTTCGGTGATGTCCGCGCCGGTCAGTTCGGCGCTGATCGCGCCGTTTCTGAACACAAAGACACGGTCGCATTGGCAGGCCTCTTCGGTCTCGGTCGAATACCACAGGAAGGTACGGCCCCGCGCGGCCTCGGCGCGCAGCATGGCATAGACGTCCTGTTTGGTGCCGATGTCCACACCGCGCATCGGGTCATCCATGACAACGATCGGGGCCGGACTGGCCAGCGCGCGGGCAAAGAGCACCTTTTGCTGATTGCCGCCTGACAGAGACAGGATCGGGTTTTGGACGTCATCGGTACGGATGCCGATGCGCGCTTTCCAGTCTGCGGCAACGCGGGCCTCACTGGCTGTATCGACAAGACCCAGCTTTGCGCCCTGTCTCAATACGGAGATGGAGATATTCTGCAGGATCGACCACAGCGGCAGCACGCCGTCGCGTTGCCGGTCCCCGGCCACAAAGACCACATCGGGCGACGTGCCGCTGCGCCAGGCGGAGGAGCGTGACAGGAAAAGTTGCGCCAGTGCCGCCGCCTGTCCGTGACCGGCCAGCCCGGACAACCCGACGATTTCGCCGGCCCGTGCGGCCAGCCCTTGCGGTGTCCGCACAACCTCTGCGCCAAGAGCATGTGCGACGATTGCTGTTTCGGGATCATCTGCCGCCACATGGCCCATGGCATCGACCAGCGCCTGCCGGGTGAAATCCTCCGTCGGGTGTTCGGCGACAATATGGCCGTCTTTCAATACCGTAACGCGGTTGGCGACCTCAAAGATTTCCCCCAGCATGTGCGAGATGAAGACCACAGCGCCGCCCGCCGCGCAGAACCTTTTGACGTGTGCGATCAACTGACTGGCGATCCCGGCATCCAGCGCAGATGTCGGCTCGTCCAGGATAACGAGCCGCGCACTTGTGCCGCGCGGCGCAAAGGCAATGGCGATTTCGACCATCTGGCGCTCGGCGATACTCAGGGTATCAACCTCGGTATCTGCGTCTATGCCGTGGTTTGGAAAAACCTCATCAAGGCTGGCGCGGATTTCCCTGCGCGCTTGGCGGCGCCAGTGGATCCCTTTGAGCGCGTTGTGTGAGATGCGCAGGTTCTCGGCCATGGTCAGGTTCGGACACAGGGACAATTCCTGAAAGACCGAGCGTACACCCGCCTGCATGGCCGTGTCGCCAAGATCAAAGGCGATATCACCCTCGCTGGCCTGAAGCCCGCCATTGATCAGATTGACCAAGGTGGATTTACCGGCACCGTTATGCCCCACCAGACCGATGCAGTCCCCCCGCGCGATCGACAGGCTGACCCCGTCCAGCGCACGCACCGGTCCGAAGTGTTTCTTTACCCCGGTCAGTGTGACGATCGGCGCACTCTCGTATTCAGTCATGAGCGCTCCACAAAAAAGACAGGCGGGCAGACCTCAAAGCCCACCCGCCCGCGCGGAAGAAAGTTAATTGGCCTCTGCGATGACCGCCTGGGCATCTTCCAGCGCGTAGGTCACATTGGCCACCGACCCTTCGGGCGTGTTGGCCAGCGTCTCTTGCAATGTGTCCTGCGTCACCTTCAGGAAAGGTACCGTGAGATCTTTTGGCACTTCTTCACCGGCCAGCACCTGTTGCGCCACCCAGAAGGCCAGCGTGGACACACCCGGCGCGATGGAGAGCGACAGCGTCTCGTACCCATTCTCGGCGTGCTGATCCGCCCACCACTGCATTTCGTCCTGACGGTTGCCCAGAACAATAAGCGGCGTCGGGCGCCCGGCAGCTTTGAAGGCCTGTGCCGCGCCATAGCCATCGCCACCCTGGGTCACAACACCGATGATCTCGGGCAGGGACGGCAGAATGCCTGCGACAGCCTTCTGCGACACATCCTGTGCCCAATCGCCATGTACGGAGCCGACGATCTCGAACTGCTTGTGCTCCTCAACGCCCGCGTGGATACCCTCGCTGATCTCGTCGTCAACGAACACTCCGGCAAGGCCTCGAATTTCCAACAGCTTACCGCCCTCTGGAAGACGTGACGAAAGATAGTCGACCTCTGCCTTGCCCATCGCTTTGAAATCGACAGCGATGCGCCACGCACAGGGTTCGGTCACGATACCGTCAAAGCTGACGACGGTGACCCCGGCATCGCAGGCCTCCTTGACCGCGCCGTTCAGGGCGGTGGGCGATGCGGCATTGATGACAATGGCGTCATAGCCCTGCAGGATCAGGTTCTGGATCTGTGCCGCTTGCTCCGTGGCCTGGCTTTCGGAGGTGGTATAGGCGTCCGCGGCTGCGACGACGCCGTCGGCAACGGCGGCGCTGCCCATCTCTTCCCAGCTTTGCAGCATGGCCTGGCGCCAGGAGTTGCCGGCATAGTTGTTCGACAAGGCGATCCGTTTGTCTGATGTGTCGGTCAAATGGGATCCTGCGTGACCTGCGCCCGCAATCAAGGCAATGCTCGCCGCGCCGAGCAGCATCTTCGAAATCTTCATTTTTTCCTCCCTAATGCGCATGTTCATGCGCTGTTTACCTGCTCAAAAAGAGCACAGTCTGGGGAAGGGTGCGGCTGGTGCGTGCGAGCTGTAAAGACAGTCGCCCGCAGATGTGTTGCGGGTTCCCGCAAGTTTTGCAGGCCAAAAGGTGCTTTTATTCCCCGTATGACTCGGCAAACTTGCGTAAACGCGCAGGGTACGGGGGAGAAAGGCTATGTCTCAGGCTCAACTGGCGCCTCAACGCAGCGATGTTTTCCTGCGGATTTCGGCGCATCTGGCGCAGCGCACGGATATTGCTTCTGCGCTTGAAGCGGTTGCGGATGAGATTGCGGAGGTGATCCCGTTCACGCATGCGGATCTGTGCCTGATCGACCGGCCCGGCTGGTTGGCGAGCTACGAGGTGGGCATCCGCACCCGCTGGTCGCGCGCCCGCACCCGCGTGGATGTGTCGCCCATCCGGGATCTCTTGACCGGCAAATGCGACTACATGCTCTGTGACAACGCGATGCAGGATCCGCGTCAGACCTTCAAGGATGCCTGTTCGGAGCCGATCTTCAATCACAAGCTCCGCTCACGCGTACATGTCCTGATGAAGGTCATGGGCCAGCCGATTGGGACGCTGAACATCTCCCACTCAACACCGGCGCGGTATGACGCGGACACGGTGGCGCGGGCCCAGCATATTGCGGATGCGCTGTCGCCTTACTTTCACGCGCTGCACACGGCGGAGCTGGCCCAGCGTGCCACGCAATTCGAACAGGAAGCCCGCGCGCGCGAGGAGGGGTTGCGCAGGGGCGCTCTGGAACTGACCCAGGCTTTGGAGCAGGAACAGCAGCGCATTGGCATGGACCTGCATGATCAGACCCTGGCGGATCTGACGCGGCTGCTGCGTGACGTCAACAAAGAGGGCTCTCCGGAGGGTTCAGAGCTGGCGCGCCGCATATCGGAGACAATCGGTGATCTGAGACGGATCATCGATACGGCTGTGCCAACGCTGCTGGAGCTTTTTGGCTTTGCGCATGCGGTCCGGGTGCATCTGGAGCGCGCGGTCGGCATCGAAGCGATCGATATCGAGGTTACCGATCAGACCAATGGCGCAGCGGACCGGCTTGAGTCCACTGCGCGTTCCGCGCTTTTCCGCATTGCACAGGAGGCCATCAACAATGCTGTCCGTCATTCGGGCGCCCGCAAGATTGATGTGAACCTCGAACAGGCCTCGCCAAAGGGTCTGGTGATGACGATCCGCGATGATGGCTGTGGTATCCCGATGGATTTACCGCGCCAGTCGGGGCTCGCGAATATCCGGACCAGAGCGCGGCTGATCTCGGCGCAACTGGATATCCTGGGCGAGAATGGCACGACGCTGCGGGTGACACTTGAGGAACCGTCATGAAAGTCCTTGTTGTCGAGGATGATCAGTTTCACGCTTCCTATCTGCAGGATGCGCTGTCCGAAGCGCTGCCCGAGGTCACCGAGATCATTCACGCCGTGGACGGTGCTGAAGGAGAGATTGCAGCACGGCAGGGCGATATTTCCGCCGTTGTCATGGACCTGCAGATGGAGCGGCGGAACGGGATTGAGGCCGCCTGTACGCTATGGGCGGAACGGCCTCTGACCCGCGTCTTGTTTTGGTCGAACTATGCCGATGACGCCTATTTGCGCGGGATTGCACAGATTGTTCCGGATGACAGCGCCTATGGGTATATTCTGAAAACCGCCTCACCGGATCGGCTCAAACTGGCGCTGAGGGCGGTTCTGGTGGAGGGCCAGATCATGGTGGACCGGGAAATCCACCGGCTCCAGAAGCAGAGCGCTTCCCCGCGCACCCGGCTCAATGACAGCGAATTCGCGGTGCTGCTGGATCTGGTGCTCGGCTTGCAGGACAAGCTGATCGCGAAACGGCGCCGCATGTCCCTGCGCACCGTACAGAACCGTTTGTTGTCGCTCTATGACAAGCTGGGCGTAGAGCAGGAACATGATGAAAATATCAGCCTGAACAAGCGCGTGCGCGCATTGAACCGCGCGTTGGTGACGCGGACAATAAATGTCGAGACGCTGGAGGCGGCAGAGCGCGACCTGGAAAAATGGTTGAAATCGACGGGGTGAAATTGACAGGTCCGCGTTGCGGGTCCGGCTCTTGGCGGGTCAGCCAAAGCACATGCGAGAGGCTTCGGTGCGATTGCGTGCTTTTGTGCGTTTGAGAATGGCCGAGATGTGCAGTTTGACGGTCCCAATGGTGATGGACAGCGCGGTCGCGATCTCTGAATTCGATGCACCGGCGTGCACCATCTGCATGATCTCCAACTGTCGGGCCGTCAGAGCCTCTCTTACGGCGACGCGGCTGCTGTGTTCGCGTTCCTTTTGTGCCGGGCTCGCCTCGACCATGGCGCGCGCGGCTGAGAGTGCTTTGGTGAAGGCATCAAAGCTGCGTCTCACTTCCATCGCTTGCGGCGACAGGCCGGAGGGTCCGCTTTGTTCAGCGGTCAGCAAATGGTCGATGGCGTCGCTCAACGCATTCAGCGGGGCGGACATGTCCTGAGCGGCGATTGCGGCATAGCGGCCTTCTGAAACCTCATTCCGCTTCGCGTCCCTCAGGGCCCGCTCAAGCGCCTGCAAGGCCTCGCGCCGGTCGGTGACGTCGAGCGCTACGCCGTCCCAGATCACCGTGCCATCCGCCATCCGACGGGGCTGTCCGAGGGAGCGCACCCATTTGTATCCTCCGCCCGGGAGAACAACGCGCACCTCTTCGTCCAAAGTGGAAAGCCGCGCGGCGGAATCTTCCAGCGCTGCGACAAAGCGCGGGCGATCCTCATCATGAATCCAGGCGTGATCGACCGCCTCCGCAGCCATGAGCGCCGTCGCATCCAGCCCAAAGGCCGCCTGAACTTCGCCGCTGACATAGGTGTAACGATACTTGCCGTCAGGTGTGCGCAGACGCTGCATCGTATGTCCGGGAAACACACCCCCCAGCAGCGCGGTGACATCATGGGTCAGGGAGAAGTCGGTGTCAGTCATATATCTAAAGATATAGATAAATGAGATAACCAGCAATAGATATATAACTTTTTGTATTCAATCTCGTGATTCTGCTCTATGCAAGATGCAATCGCGGTCAGAAATTGACGCATTCGGGAGGAGATAAGCGTGGATAAGATCATCATCGAGGCGCGTGTGAACGAGCTTGCGACGCGCCGCGGTAACCCGCATGTGCCCTTTCTGCCGCATGAGATCATTGCCGATGCCAGGGCCTGTTATGATGCAGGCGCATCTGTTTTTCACTACCATGGCCGCAAAGAAGACGGGGCCCCCGATCACGCCCCCGAATTCTACCTGGAAACCAATGCAGGTATCCGTGCGCAGTCTGACATCCTGATCCATCCGACGCTCGGCTATGTCGCCAATGACGCGGATGCGCGCGACCGGTTCGCGGCCGTCGAGGCGATGATGCAATCCGCGGACACCGCGCCGGACTTCGCGCCGATGGATTGCGGCAGTGTCAATGTGGACTGGTGGAACCCGGAAACCGGCAGTTATGACACCACGGATCTGATCTACAAGAACTCAACAGCGACGCTGATGTATTTCGCAGAGCGGATCGATCACTATGGCCTGAAACCCTACCTGGTCAGCTGGAATGTGAGCTTTACCCGGCAGATCGAACAGTTTCTGAAAATGGGCGTGCTGCAAGACCCGGCCTATGTCTGTTTCTGCATGACGGATGAGATCATCTTTGCCGGTCACCCGGGTACGCAGGCCGGACTGGATGCGCATACGGCGTTTCTGCCGAAAGACTTTCAGACGGTGTGGACGGTCGTGAATTACAAGGGCGATCTGTTCCAACTGACCGAGAATATCATCCGGCAGGGCGGCCATATCTCCATTGGGTTGGGCGATTACGCCTATATGGACGGCGCGCGCCACATGACCAACGCGGAAGTGATCGACAAGATCATCGCCCAGGCCCGCAGTCTGGGTCGCGCGCCTGCGAGCGTCGCGGAAACGCGGGAGATACTTCAAATGCCAAAAGTGAGAATAGCGGCCTGAGCCGCAAGATAACTCAATGGGAGGAAAGACAATGACACTGAAGCTGAAACTCTTGGCGGCTGCAGGTGCCGCCGTATTTGCCAGCGCAGCGGGTGCTGGCGACCTCAAGATGCAGACGTTTCTTGGGGCAAACGCATCGACCACCAAGGCCTTTGAGGCGATGGCCGCAAAACTGAAAGAAGACACCGGCGGCGAGGTCGCGATCACCGTGTTGCCCGGCGGTGCGGTTGTGGGTGCGGGGGAGACGATTGATGCCATTCAGAACGGCTTGCTGGATGGGCAGTACACCGCGCCCAGCTACTTTGCGGGCAAGGATGCGGCCCTTGGCGTGTTGGGCGACACTCTGGCCGCCTATCCCGACAGCGCCACACGCGACCGTTGGTTCACCGAAGGTGGCGGTCTGGAACTGGCGCGTGCGCTCTATGCAAAATACGATCTGCATCTGGTTTGTCCGGTCTACTGGCCATCTGAACAGATCCCGTCAAAGGTCGAAATCGGGTCGGTCGCTGATCTCGATGGGATCAAGATGCGCGCGCCCGGGGGGCTGGCCTCTGATCTGCTTAGCCGTGCCGGAGCCGCGCTTGTGACAATGGGCGTTGGCGAAAGCGTCACGGCGATGGAAACCGGCGTGCTGGACGCAACCGACCTTGCCAATGTGGCATTGAACGTCGCGCTGGGCATGCACAATCAGGCCAAGTATTCGGTGCTGGCCCGTCACTCCATGGCCGTGACCGAGATGTCGGTGTCTCTGGACAAGTGGAACGCGCTCTCGGCTGAGAGCCAGCAGAAGTTCGAAGCTGCCTGCAACGCCATGTCGTCCGACCTGCAAACCACGCTGAGTGACGAAGATGCCGCCGCCGAAGCCAAAGCCAAAGATGAACTGGGCGTGACCTTCATCGCCTTCGGGGATGAGGACGCATCGAAGTTCCGCGCGATGACAAATGAGGTCTGGGCCGACTGGGGTGCCAAATCTGCCGACGCGCAGGCCGTCGTCGACAGCCACAAAGCCTTCATGGCCACCATTGGTCTGAACTGATCCTGCCCATCACCGGGGTCGGCTTGCAGGTCGGCCTCCGTCGGAGCCGCAAATGACAATTCTGGACCGCTTTGCACTTTGGCTTGGCCGCATGACGGCCTGGTGTTTTGGCGCGATCATTCTGGTCATGGTCTACGAGGTGACGGCCCGATACGGGTTCAATGCGCCCACAGCCTGGGCCCATGAGACATCGGTCCTGCTGGCCTCATTCGGGTTTGTGTTCGGAGGGGCCTTCTGCATGGCGGAGGGCACCCACATGCGCATCTCGTTTCTGGTGGACAAGCGCCCTGGGCTGGCACGGTTTTCAAACGAGCTCAGCCTTGCAGCGGGCGCAATCTACCTTGCGGGCCTGTGCTATGCGTCCTGGCGGATGGCGGAAAAGGCGCTGTGGCGGTTTTCGATTTCCGGTGCGTGGGACCCTGAGCGCTCAGGCAGTACGCTTAATTCGCCCTTGCCGGGCTACCTCAAGGCGCTCCTTTTCGTGGGCTGTGCGTTGTTTCTGCTCTTGGTGCTGAACCGCATGATCCCGCGGCGGAAATTCTGATGGACATCGGCACGCTCACCCTGCTGATCATCGCGGCGATGGCGTTGATGCTGATGCTGGGTGTGCCGCTGGCCTTCGTGTCCGGCGCGATTGCGGTGGTTCTGACCGTTACGCAATTCGGTTGGAATGCGCTCTTTGTGGTGGGCAGCCGTACGGTGGAATTCCTCGACAGCTTTGCCCTGATCGCGGTGCCGATGTTCGTCATCATGGCGTCAATCATGGAGAAATCCGGCGTGGCAGGTGACCTCTACCGCGCGTTCCATGTCTGGGCAGGCGGGCTGCGCGGCGGGATCGGGGTGGTCACCACCTTTGTTGCGGTGCTGCTGGGCGCGACAACGGGGATCATCGGTGGAGAGATTGTGCTGCTGGGGCTAATTGCCCTGCCGCAGATGCTGAAACTGGGATACGATAAGAAGCTCGCCATTGGCACGATCACGGCGGGTGGCAGTCTGGGCACCATGATCCCGCCATCGATCATCCTGATCTTCTATGGGCTCACCGCAGAGGTCAGCATCTCGCACCTGTTTCTGGCCACGCTGATGCCCGGGCTGATGCTGGCGGGCTTTTACATCACCTATATCCTGATCCGCTGCGGGCTGAATCCCGCCATGGGGCCACCGTTGAGCGCCGAGGAACGCGACATGCCATTGGGCGAGAAGCTCCGACTTTTCGGCGGAGTGCTTTTGCCGATGCTGGTGGCAGGCGGTGTGCTGGTGTCTATCTATGCCGGGTTTGCCTCGATCACGGAAAGCGCTGCACTCGGTGCCTTTGGCGCGGCGGTTGCCGCATGGGTTCGCGGACGGTTCAGCTTCGAGATGCTGCACGATGTGCTGGTGCAGGCTCTGCGCACCTGCGGCATGGTGTTCTGGCTGGTGTTCGGGACCAACGCGCTCATCGGCGTCTACAATCTCATGGGAGGCATCGACTTTGCCCGCACGACGCTGGGCGGTGTCTCGAACGAACCCGCGGTCATCCTCGCCGTGATGATCGGTGTCTTCGTTCTGCTGGGGTTCTTCATCGACTGGATCGGCATCCTGTTCCTGACGATGCCTGTGTTCCTGCCGGTGCTGACGTCGCTGGGCTATGATCCGATCTGGTTCGGCATCGTCTTCAACCTGTCCATGCAGATCGCTTATCTGACGCCGCCCTTTGGGCCCGCCTGCTTCTATCTCAAGGGGGCGGCCCCGCCGGGCGTGACCTTGCAGGACATATTTGCCGCGCAGTGGCCCTTCATCGGCATCCAGATTGTCGCCCTGATCATCGTTGTGCTCTGGCCGGGTCTGTCGCTGTGGCTGCCGCAACTGGTTTACGAGTGATCCGACATGGCTGATGCTTCGATCCTCGATACGCTCCCGCGTCCTCAGACAAACCGGCTGAGTGGGAAGGACCATCTGGCGCTGCTGGAACAGATGATGCGGATCAGACAGTTTGAGATACGCGCCAAGGAGTTGTTCCTGAAAGGCGTGATCAAAGGTACGGCGCATTCATCCGTGGGGCAGGAGGCGATTGCCGTCGGCGCCTGCCACGCGCTTGAACCGCGCGACTTTCTTTTGACCCACCACCGGGGGCATGGCCATACCCTCGCCAAAGGGGCGGATATCGGACGGATGTTCGCGGAGCTGATGGGCAAGGCCGAAGGCTATTGTGGCGGCATCGGTGGGTCCATGCATATCGCGGATTTCGACCTCAATATTCTTGGGGCCAATGGGATTGTCGGGGCAGGCATGGGCCTTGGCGCCGGGGCGGCACTGGCGGCCAAGCTGGGCGGCGATGGATCGGTTGGGATCGCGTTTTTTGGCGATGGCGCTTCCAACGAAGGGATATTCCACGAAGCGATGAACCTATGTGCCCTCTGGAAGCTGCCGCTGATTTTCTTTTGCGAAAACAACCAATACGGTCTGACGACGGCCACGGAAAGCGTGATTGCCGGTAAGGGCATCGCGGCCCGTGGCGACGCCTACGGCATCCCCAATACAGTTATTGATGGCAACGCGCCGGTTGCAGTTTTTGAGGCGGTGGAAAAGGCTGTGTTGCGCGCCCGGGCAGGTGACGGCCCCACGCTGATCGAGGCGATGACCTATCGCTGGGATGATCATTCGATGCGCGCCAACCTCGCAGGGTACCGGAGCGCGACCGAAGAAGCCGGCTGGCGGGATCGTGATCCAATTGCGCGCCAGCGGGCGCTTGTGCTTGAGACAGGCGAGGTCGACGCAAGTGTTTTGGAAGCGCTGCAAGAGAGCGTGGCCGCGGCGGTCGAGGAGGCGATCACCTGGGCGTCAGACCTGCCCGAACCGGAGCTTGCCAGCGCCTTGCAAATGGTAAAGGTGCCGCTCGGTAAACCCGATCTGCTGGAACCACCACCCGGCACACGGTCGCTGACCTACAAGATGGCGATCAACGAGGCCTTCCATCAGGAGATGGCACGCGATGAAACCGTGATCCTGATGGGCGAGGATGTCGGCCCTGTCGGAGGCATCTTTGGGACCACCACGGGTCTGCACGCAGCATTCGGGCTTGAACGGGTGCGCGATGTGCCCATCGCCGAGGGCGTTCTTGCCAATTGCGGTGTCGGTGCAGCGCTGCGCGGGCTCAGGCCGATCATCGAGATTCAGCTGTTCGACTTTGTCACGCTGATGATGGATGCCATCGTCAATCAGGCCGCCAAGGCGCGTTTTATGCTGGGGGGCAAGGCGCGCGTGCCAATCGTCTTTCGCGGCCCGCAAGGGGCGGGCATCCGGCTGGCGGCGCAGCATACGCAGTCGCTGGAAATGCTCTTTGCCAACGTGCCGGGGCTGGAGGTCTATGCGCCCGCGTCCGCCTATGATGCAAAGGGGTTGATGGCCGCGGCCATAAGGTCCGACAACCCGGTTGTCTTTCTCGAACACAAACTTCTCTATCTTGGGGCAGAGACACCTGTCCCGGAGGCACCCTACGAGATCGCCCCCGGAACGGCGCGGATCGTCCGCAAGGGCCGTGATTGCACGGTCATCGCCACCTTGGCGATGGTTGAGCGTGCCCAGCAGGCCGCCGAACGGTTGGACAGGAAGGGGATCAGCGTTGAGATCATCGATCCGCGCACGATCAAGCCGCTGGATATGAAGACAATCCTGACTTCGGTGCGCAAAACCAACCGGGCTGTCGTGGTGCATGAAGCGCCGCTCTTTGGCGGCTTTGGCGGAGAGATCGCCGCCAGCATCATGGAACAGGCCTTTGACTGGCTGGATGCACCCGTTGTCCGCGTGGGCGCACCTGAGATGCCGGTGCCCTACAACGACCGGCTTGAGCGGGACTACATGCCCGATGCCCGAGATATCGCAACCGCCATCGAAACCGCCTGTTACAGGAGTTAACCTATGCCCAAGCGCCAGGTCATTGTCCCGCAAGGGATGGAAAACATCTATGATACCTACCACTACGCCCCCGGTATTCTGGTGGGCGATACGCTGTATTGCTCTGGCCAGGTGGGCCGCGATGCGGATCTGAACGTTGTTGAGGGTGTGGAGGCGCAATATACCCAAGCCTTCGAAAATATGGGCAAGGTACTTGCTGCCGCGGGGGCCGATTGGGATGATGTGGTGGAGCTCGAAAGCTGGTTTGCCCCTGACATGGGTGATCTGAAAACCTTCATGGCCGTCAAAGATCGGTTCTTCACCAACCTCTACCCTACCTGGACGGGCTTTGCCGTGCGCGGCTTTTCGATGCCTGGCATCATCGTCGAAATCAAATGCAAAGCCATCCTCGGGCTGACGTCATGAGCTGCGATCTCAAATCCTTGCTGGCTCGCGATCAGACGACGCTGGGGACATGGACACAGATTGCGGCCCCTGAACTGATTGATTTGATCGGGCTGAATGGCTTTTCCTTCACGATCATCGACTGCCAGCACGGCCCTTTTGGGATCAGGACGGCGGAACGCCTCGCGCGGGCGGCGGATGCCAACGATGTCGCTTGCGCTGTGCGCCTGCCTGACAACGACCCGGTGCAGATCATGAAAGCGCTTGATGCGGGCATCCGTCACGTGGTGATCCCTAATCTGGAAACCGCAGAAGCGGTGGAGCGCGCCATCGCGGCCACCCGTTTCGGGCCTCACGGTCTGCGCGGGGCCTGTCCATGCTGCCGCTCGGGCGGTCATTTCATTCGCAACTGGAGTGACTATGTCGCCGCCGAAGAGGCACGCGTGGGGGCCATTGCTTTGGTTGAGACGGCCAAAGGGGTCGAGAATATTGAAGCGATTGTGCGGGTGCAGGGCCTCACCGCATTGATGTGTGGTCCTTTCGATCTGTCGGTTTCCATGGGATTTCACGGCGACTGGCGCGCGGCGGAGGTGTCTGAAGCCGTTGAGCACATGGTTGGCACTGCTGTCGCAGCGGGGGTACCGGTGATGATGCCAGTATTTTCGCCTGACAAGGACGAGGCCAAAAACCTGATCGAGCATTGGCGCGGTCGGGGTGTTGCAACCTTCGTGATCGGGTCCGACAAAATTCTTATCGCGGATGCCTTTGCACAGTGGACGGGCAGTCTGGCAGGGCCATAGCTCAGCTCGAAACGCCCAAACGATTTCACCGGATCACAATGCGAGATTTCGCCAACGAACAATTGCTGAGCGCAATTTTCGACAATGTGGCGAAACGACCGCGGTGGCAGCTGGGACGCAGAGGGCCGTTTTGAGGCGCGCATTCTGGTCTGTTACTGTCTTTCGCCAAGAGGGAAGATCACACCGCAGTAAAATGCCCGTTTTGGAACAGCTGCCGGACGCGACGCAAAAGACCGTCGTAGCCGTTTTTTTCGCAAAGGCGGGTCAACTGTCCGACGATTGCTTCGCTGCCGGTCAATTCGCCAATCTCGTATCTGATGTCGACTTCCGCGGCCAGCAATTGCGCGTGAAAGGCTTCTGTGCCCGTCGGAATTGCAATATTGTACCCGGCCGTCAGTGCGCCGTGAGCATTTTCAATCTGGCCCAGCTTTGCATAAGCCCGTGCGCGCGGGGCTGACAAAAAGGCGGGAAGCACTTCGATGCGCGCGTGTTCGCAGATTTTCATGGCCTCGTTCAGAATATCGAGGCTTTGCGCGTGGTCTCCGCGCTGCAGATGGTAAAAGCCCAGGGAAATGCTGCCGAATGCGCGATCATAGGGCTTTGCTGATCGCCCAACCAAGGCTTTGACCTGCTCGCAAACACGGCCTGCATCTTCGAGATGGCCAGACAGGCTAAGCGAATTTGCATGGGTGCAGGTTCCCAGCACCGATAGGGTGCCAGCGGTTCTGTTGTTCAGGCGGTCATTTTCCGGCGTGAAGAGATGACCGAAGTCGGTTTCGATCTGAACGGCGGCGTCGTAGTCCGCCCTGAACCAATAGGCCTGGCTCAGCGCAAATGCAGCCGTGGCGATGAAACCCGGGGCACCCCTGTCGATGGCCCGGTCCAATGTCTGACGACCGATCTTGATCGCCTCGCGGAGGTCCGACAGGATTGTCATCATGATGGTCCGGTCGATGCTTGCGCCAAGCGCGGATGCATCATCTCCCACCTGCTGCGAAAGGCTTTCGATCTCGGCGGCGATGGCCATGATCTGTGTGAAATCCGCCTTGGGCAGCAGAGCGACGCGCAACCCCTGACGGGCCTGAATGCCGATGGACGCGGTTCTATGCGGATTAGCGTCGACTTTTTCGGCGCATTTGAGAGCTTCCCTGAAATGGATCACGGCATCATCAAAGGCCGCGCGCTCGATGGCCAGATGGCCGCAGCGCACATAGGATGACGCAGCTTCGACCCAGCGCTGCGATCTCTCCGCATGAAAGGCGAGGGACGTCATGGTCGCCAGGTCGCTGCCACGGCTCATACCATCGATGATGTCCACGGACACGCCGTGCAGATGCCTTAGCCGCCGTTTCGGTAGCCCCGAGTATGTGACCTGATGGATCAGCGCGTGGCGAAATTTTGCAACGGGTTTTTCAATGTTCTCGATGAGGTCGAGCTTGGCAAGCGAAACCAGGGATGCGTCATCTTCCAGACCTTCCCGGCGAAGCATCATCCGCAGTAAATCAACCGAGAACTCAGAGCCAATGACGGCCGCCATCTGCAATGTCTGGCGGGTCGCGGTGGGCAGCGCATCGAGGCGTTGCGCGATCAGGGGTTGAACACTGTCGGGGACCTTGAAACCACCGCCCTTGCGCCTGACTGCGGGCAATCCGGACGACTTCAGATTGCGGATGATTTCTTCGATGAAAAGCGGTGTCTGCCCGCAGATGTCATCTACGAAGTCACTCAGGTCTTCCTTGCCGTCCGAACGGGGCAGCAAGTTACTGATCAGATCGCGGCTTGAGGCATCATCGAGCGGCCCAAGCGTGATCTTGTCAATCGTTCCATCGGCATACCCGGGGACATCCGTCTCGGTGCGGGAGGTGACGATCACCAGAAGCGGGAAGGCCGGGGCAGCTGCAACCAGATGTGACACAAGCGTTTTGGTATATTGATCGGTCCAGTGTATGTCTTCAAAGACCAGAACAAGCGGCTTTTTTATCGATAACGCCTGAAAGATCGCCAGCAGCGCATCGACGATGGCCTCTTGTTGCAGCTTCGGACTTAACATCACCCAGGCCGGATCTTCGCTTTTGGAGTGCAGAACAGAGTAGAGTGCGTTTGCCCGCCGAGCGCGTTTTGCTGAATCCTGTTGCAGATACGGCATCAACTTCTGAGAGATGCGCGCAGGATCAGGGGTTTTCGGCAGGTCAAGCCAGAGGCCGAGGGTCCGGGAAATCGGCGCATAGGCCACCTGCCTGTCCAGCGCGGTGGCGCTGAATTCCAGCACCTCAGCAGCCGTATGGTCAATCTCGGCAGTAAACTCGTGAACCAGCCGCGATTTTCCGATGCCAGCCTCGCCCACAAGTGCCACGGCTGCGCCCGCGCCCGAGCGCGCCCGCGCCCAGGCCTGTTGAAGCCTGTCGAGGTCGGCTTTCCGTCCGACAAAATGCGACAGCCCGCGATCAACGCGCGTTTTCCAGCGAGAAACGGATTCGTTGCGTTTTTCGACTTCAAACAGTCTGAGCGGCTGATCCATCCCGCGCACGAAGGTTTCGCCCAACTCTCGAACATGAAACATCTCGCCAACAGCATCGATGACGGTCGGGGACACGGTGACAGAGTTATTGGCCGCCACGGACTGGATTTTATCGGCCAGATGCACGACAGATCCGGTCAAGGTCAATTCGTCGAAACTGGTGTGGGACAGATTACCAAACAATACCGGGCCGGTGTGGATGCCCACGCGAATGTCGACGCGGTCTTCCTGCATGTCGGCAATCCGCTCGACCACGGTCAGGCCGGCTTCGACAGCGCGCAGGCAGTGACTTTCATCAGCTGCGGGAAAGCCGAAAGCGGCCATGGCACCATCCCCCACAAACCGAACGGAGGCACCAAATTCTTCGCAGGTATCCATGATCAACTCGACCGCGGGCCCAAGCCGGTCCAAAGCCTCTTCCGGGTCGAGATCTTCGATCAGCGCTGTGGAACTGACAATATCGATGAAGACGATTGTACATATCTTCTGCTCGCGCGCTTCGATATGCACTTTACGATTTTTTCGACCTGGTTTCTCGTGGCGATCAGGCAAAGTTTTCTCCAAACAGGGCTGCATAAACCGCCTCGCGTGTATTATGATCTTTAACAACTTGCGGACACAAGAGGGACATTCAACTTACACTCTGAGGTTGTGTCTATTGACGTGGGAACAATGTTGCCCAATGAATTGGCAAGTTATGCAATCAGAAATTTGAAATAGGGGAAATTTCATGGCAGACGGCGAACACAAACACGGCTCCAAGCATCTTTCACTCGATGATGTGCAATCAATTATCGGTCGCGCGATTATGGACCGAGGTTTCCGTGAGGCATTCGTCAAGGACCCTGACGGCACGCTGAAAAAGATGCAGATCAGCACGACGGTTGACGGGGTCGCCGACGAAAAGGCAATCGCGCTGATCAAGGCCATTGCAGAAGCCTTGGGGGAGGGCAATCGCGGTGTCAGCCTCGAAGAGGCGCTAGAAACCCTTCGGAAATCCTATCTGGATTCGGCGGATGGCGTTATTCGTCCGAGGTGCGGCTAGGGCACCCCGCTCTTAGCGCTGGGAAATGACGCCGCATGAAAAGAGGCGAGGTGTTCATATTGTCTCCTTGCCCTTCACCTCGTTGCAATACCCGAACCTGGGTGCCAGCCTGCTGACGACGGCGCTGCGGGGTCGCGGCATAAAATGCGCGCTCGATTACTTCGCATTCGACTTCGCGACGAGGATCGGCGTTGAATCCTATCTCATGCTCTCCCATGAGAATTTTTATCAGGCATTTTTAGGAGAATGGATATTCTCCGATCTGGTTTTCGAGCGACCCGAAGATCTGGATATGGAATACCTCGCGACCGTCCTGCCAGACTTTGCGGAACCACTGGAGGTGCTCCAGCTCATGAGCCTCGCGCTGTCCGCACGCAGCAAAACCCGGGATTTCATCGACAGCTGTGCGGCATCGGTGGCCGCGCAAGAGCCTGCCTTGGTTGGCGTCACGACCTCGTTTCAGCAAAATCTGGCGTCGGTTGCCTTTGCTAAGGCTCTCAAATTGCGGGCCCCTCACATTCCGATCATCTTCGGTGGTGCGAATTGCGAGGCGGAGCTGGGCCAGAACCTGTTGAAACAGTTTGATGCAATCGATGCGGTCTGCAGCGGCGAAGGGGACATGTCCTTTCCCACCTTTGTTGAGATGTATCTGCAGACGGGCGTGCTCCCGAACGTGGCCGGTATCCTGACCAGAGAGGCCGGCGCGACCGATAGCCAGACAACGCCCGGTGTCCTCGACCTGGACGCTTTGCCGATCCCCGATTTCTCAGACTTTTACGCCAGCTTTGATGGCACACCCGGTTTGAGCGACCTGTTGCAGCCCGCGCCCACCATCGAAACCTCGCGCGGCTGTTGGTGGGGGGCCAAGCACCATTGCACGTTCTGCGGATTGAACGGAAATTCGATGGCTTACCGCAGCAAGTCGCCTGAGCGTGCCCTTACCGAATTCCGCCATCAAGCGGATCAGTATGGTGCCGATTTCGTGGTGGTCGACAACATCCTGGACTACGCCTATTTTGACAGCCTGTTGCCGATGCTGCGCGATGACCCGCACCCCTACCTGATGCACTACGAGGTCAAATCCAACCTGTTTCCCAAACATATCGACGCAATGGCCAAAGCCGGTATTCGCAAGATCCAGCCCGGCATTGAAACGCTCGATACCGGTATTCTGAAGCTGATGAAAAAGGGCGTTACGGCGCTGCAGAACATTCAGACCCTTAAGCTTTGTGCGCAGGCGGGTATTTTTGTCGATTGGGGTTTCATCTTCGGATTTCCCGATGAAGACCCGCAAAGCTATCAGCGGATGGCGGATCTGATCCCCCATCTGCACCATCTACAACCGCCCGCCGCGTTTGCGCCGGTGCGTGCTGATCGGTTCAGCCCATATTTTTCAAGACCGGCGGATTACAATGTCGATCTCTCTCCGGCCGCACCTTATCGCTATATTTACGCAGGCGTCGGCGAGGATCTCGGGCAATTCAGCTATCATCATCAGATGTCGGGCGCGGGCATTGATGCGGCGCATGAATACTCGCGTTGTACCCGGACCGCTGTCACCAACTGGATCGAATGCCACGGGCAGGCGCTCTACTATATCGAGGATCAAACGGCACAGGATTTTACGCTGATCGACCATCGGGGCCCGTCAAAGCGTAGATCGCACCTGAGCAGACTTGAATCGGATATCATCCGCCAGTGTAGCTGCATCAATTCATATCATCGCGTGGTCGAGCAACTGGCGCCCGATTACGAAACGAAAGAGATCGAGGCGGCAATTGACGGGCTGCTGGAGATCAGCGCCCTCGTGTCGGAACGTCGCACATTGCTTGCTCTCCCCCTTGCTGGTGGGGGCTATAAGTGTGCGCCCAACTGGTCGGAAATCCGCGCTCGAAATCTTCAGGAGGCCGGGCAAAGCGTCGAAGCGTGAGGGGCCAGGGTGATTTTTTCACAGGTGAATGAGTATATCCGTCTCATCTCCGCTTGCCGTGGCGTGGGAAGAGCCGGAACTGTCTCATTGGTACCGGGGCGCGAAGATTTGATCTACTTCAGTCGTCCAATGCCGATAACAGGAGATTGGCCGCAGCCTCTGCTGATCCGTCACCAGCCAGTGCCAAGGTGACAATGGCGCGCCGTGACGGTACATAAGCAGCAACGGCTTTCGCACCCTCAACGCCACCGGAGTGCCCAAGCCAGAGCGTCGGGCCTTCGGCAGTGGGCACGTCGTAGGCCATCACGCCCAGCCCGTACCAAAGACCGGGATCCGCCATCGGATAGAGGTCATGAAACATCTCTTCGACCTGTGCAGTGGGCAGAATATCTCCTGCAAAAAGGTCCTGCAGGAAAATCGCCATGCTGCCTGCATCGGCAACGACACCTCCGGCAGCCTGTGCGTGCGCCGGGTTAAATTGATCGGTTGCAAGTGGGGCCAAGTCAGTGAGGGGATCGTCCGGCGCCAGCACGCGTATGCGCGGTGCCCGGCTGCGCGACAGCACCAGGTCCGTTGCCGCCTGATGATAGGGTTTACCGGTTACCTCTTCGAGGACCACGCCGAGCAGGGTGTAGCCCGAGTTGGAATAGCGCCAATATGTGCCGGGGCAGGCGTAGGAGCCGCGCCGGTTCAGGACGTCAATAAGGTCGGGTAAATCCAGCACGGCACTGTTTTTGCGCACCTGCGCATCTTCATTCGCGCTGAACAAGCCGGAAGTGTGGTTCAGCAGCATTTGCAACGTGATCAGATCTCCGTTCGGCACACCGGACACATAATCGGAGATCGGGGTGTCGAGAGAGAGGCGATCATCGGCCTGCAGCCGAAGAATGGCCGCAGCGGTGGCGATTTTCCCAACGCTTGCCCAATAGTGCAATTGCTCTGCGCCGGAGCCCTCCTGATGCGCCCAGGGCGATCCACCCTCTTGCCAAACGGCGGCAGTCATTGAGCGGGCTTTGGTTGCCCGGAAGGCGGTGTCAAAATTTGCGGCGAGACGGGTTATTTCAGTTTCCGACAGACCGGATTGTGCTGCTGGGTTGAGGGTCACGCTCGACTTTGGAAGCGGGTCCCGCAGCGATGGTCCGGCATAGGTCGCAGGGGCGGAGCATGTAGCGGGCACAATGGGAGTTTGTGACGTGCAGGCGACGGCAACCGCAATGCCTGCAACTCCGACCGCGAGCATGACTTTCGCCAAATGTCCGTGCATGATCAGATGTCTCTTTTATGAAGTCTGACTGAGTAAAATGCCGTCGTGAAGGGGGCGTTGGGCTGCCACCGCAACGTTACGTATTTTTTGACCGACGTTCCAAGAGTGAAGCGCGTTTTTTCGTTCAAACAGGGCTAAGGAACCCCCTGGAAAAGAACCAAAATCAGCTTTGCGGCAGGCCGGCATTTTCGGTGTACTTCGCACTTTCACCTGACCAGCTTCTTCCGGTGCATTCTCTTGCCTGCGCTGATCTTGCGTTTGACCGTGGGAATGGATGCGACATTGGATCATGTGCGCATCGAGATCCTATTACCCGCAGATGCCAGTACCCACGCTTGGGTTACCGCAGATTGAAAAGGCGAGCCGGTCGCCCAAAGCCGAATTTCGGTTTCAGGGTCGTCGGCTCGCCTCAGTCAAGAAACGTTACATTTCGTGGTCAAGGAAGCTTAGCGGTCAAGCGCCCCCACGCCCGAGAACCGGAAGGCTTCTTGTTCAAGGGCATCGATTTCCTCCACCGTCATTTCGTCATGCGCGATGGTGATCCGACCCAGGAACACGAACGGCAGTTCCGAGGCGCGGTCTTCAAGATGATACTTGATCGCTTCGGCCGTTGCGGCACCTACATCGTCGCCCATCCGCATCGGGGTTGCGTCCAGCTCGCCGCGGCGGATTGCATCCAGCTCCAGGCCGGTGCCACCCCATCCGGTTGAAAAGACATCCTTTTCAGCGCCAACCGCGATCTGTGCCTCGACCGATCCCATGGCCATGGCGGTGTTCGCATTGTGGATGATCTTGGCTTCGGGGTAGGCCTGCAGGATCAGGCTGGTACCTTCGAAACCACCTTCGCGCTGGTATTCGCCGTAGTGCTCATAGACCGCGTTCCAGTTGCCTTTCTCGGCCACGCAATCCTTGAAATCACCGGACCGCTGGTTGTCGGTGATCCCGGGAATGCCGCGGTTCATCGCATAGGTGACATCATTCCCCAAGCGTCCGAGCATATAGTCGCACATCTTGAGCGCACCGAAGGCCGAGGAGAAATCAAACCAGTTCGCCGGTTGGTTTTCCAGATAGGTCAGCGGCGTGTGGAACGCCCAGACAAAGGTGGTCAGATCCGGATTGCCCGAGAGCTTGTCGATGTTGTCGGCCTGTGTCGCCAATTCCGACGGACCGAAAATCACGAAATCATAGAGATCGGCATCCTGGTCTACCTGCGATGCGTAGGTGGATTGCAGCGAATGCTCAATCTGACGCGAGGCGAATTCAGTTGTTTCATAGGCAATGCCCAGTTGGTCCAGTCGTTTGACCAAGGCCAGATAGTTGCGCGCCCAGAAGTCCGAAGTGTCTGCCGAGGGATAGATCAGAGCGATCTGGATCGGGTTTTCCAGGCTGCCTTTGAAGGGCACGGCTTCGGCCCCGACGACGGCTTGCAGCGCTTCCAAAGTGCCCTCGGCGTTGACCTGTTCAGGCACCCAATAGTCGCGTTCGCCATCGTTAGGCAGGGTTTTGAGCGGCAAGTGCCCATCGGCAAATGCCATGCTGCCTGCCAGCATTGCCGCGACACAGGTCGCTTTGCGTAGATACGTTTTCATCATGATACCTCCCATGGTGATGAAAAGGGGGTTGCCCCCGGTCGATTGTTTTAGGTGGTTGCCGGGCCGCCGAGGGCCGCACCAAGTGCGAGGAGCACGAGGATTGCGACGGCCAGGCCAATGGCCAGAAGGCCGATTTTCCGGTTGTCAGGATTGGCGATAACTGCCGCCATGCCACCGCTGCCGTCGCGGTCTTTCTTTTGCAGCCAGGTGTAGATCGCGACCGACAGGATGATGACGACGCCGGAGGCCACCGACTGCCAGAAGAATTCGATCCGCAGTGTCACCAGCGCGTTGATCATCATCGACAGCAGCAGCACCCCGGCCAGAGACCCGATCATCGAAGCACGTCCACCAAAGAGAGACGTTCCCCCCACAACCACCGCCGCGATGACGTGCAGATTGAAATAGGGGGCCGAGGTTGCCTGCACCGCGTTCAGCTTGCCGGTGAGCATCAGGCCTGCCAGTGCGGCCATCGTGCCCATCAGAACATAGGCATAGACGCGGTGCCGGTCGACGCTGATCCCGGTCATCTCCGAGGCTTCGGGGTTCGATCCGATGGCGATGGTGTAGCGGCCAAAATGTGTGGCGCGCAGCAGAATGTAGCCTGCAATCAGCGTCAGCAAGCCAATGACGACCGGTGTTGGCAGAAATTGCAGGGTCTGCCCGCGCCCTATCTCGGTGATCAGATCGGGAAACCGGGCCAGCACGAGGCCTTTGGCCAGCACCAGCGCAAAGCCTCGATACACCAGATCCATGGCCAGCGTGCCGATCAGATCCGGCACCCGAAAGACCGTGATCACCAGACCGTTGATCAGCCCCATGCCCGCGCCAAGCGCCAGACAGATGATCACCGCGACCCACGCGGGGAAATCGTATTGCTTGATCAGGAAGGCCATCATGATGGCAGAGAGGGCGGCAACGGACCCAATCGACAGATCAATCCCGCGTTGGGTGATGACAAAGGTCATCGCCATGGCCATGGGCATGTAGAGGGCCGCATCCAACAGGATCTGGTTGATGTTGGACATCCGGAAATACCGGGCGGGTTCAACTGCGCCCATGAAGAGCGCGATCATGGCAATCATAGCCATGGGCCCCAGGATGCCCATGTAGGGTTCGATCCGCGCGGCGAGGCTTGTGGGTGTGGCTGCGGCGCTCATGCTGCGGCACCTCCTTGTGTAAGATTTGCGCCCGTGATGAGCCCCAGGACTTCCTGGCTGGTGGTTTCAGCGGTGCGCACAACGCCCGCACATTCGCCGCGGCGCATCACGTGGATGCGGTCTGAAATCTCAAAGACATCATCCAGCGCGTGACTGATCACGATGACGGCCAGGCCCTGGTCCTTGAGGACTTCGATCAGTTTCAGCGTCCGCGCGGTTTCCTGCGGACCAAGGGCGGCGGTGGGTTCGTCCATCACCAGTACCCGCAAATCGTCGTGGCGTACCGCGCGCGCAATCGCAACGGCCTGCCGCTGTCCCCCCGACAGGCTTTCCGTCATCACATCCATGCTCTTGAGCTGCACGCCCAATCTGTCTTTCAGAACGGCGGTGGCCTGTTCGGTCATTTCGCGATTGTCGAGGATCGGGATGCCCATCACCCGCTTGGTCAGCTCAGAGCCGAGAAAGAGATTTTGCGCAGGTGTGAGATGATCGGCAATCGCAAGGTTCTGATAAACCGCATCGATGCCATTGGTGATCGCATCCGCATGGCTCGACATGACCAGGGGCGCGCCGTCGAATGTCATATGCCCTTCGGTCGGCTGATACACACCGGTCAGCACCTTGATCAACGTTGATTTACCCGCGCCATTGTCCCCAACGATTGCAAGCACCTCCCCGGCATAGGCCGTCAGATCGACATTGCGCAGGGCGGTGACGCCACCGAAACGCTTCGTAATGCCGTGCATTTCGATGATAGGGGTGGGGTCGGACATCGCGCTGCTCCTTCAGGGTCTCATTCATGCGTTTTGCGGTGAAGATGAAAAACATGAGACCCGTAAGTGGTCACACCGATGCTGCCCGTAGACAGTCATCTTTTTGTCTTGCCTCCCCCGCGCGACAGGCAGCCAAATCTAGGTTACCGGTAACGTAGCTCTAGCATTTGTGGAATTGCGCCACCTGTCAAGTCAATTGTAACGGTGATCAGATTGGGTCAGGTAACGTGGGCAGTCAGAGAGAGATATATTTTCCTAGAGCTTTGAAAAATTTGAGAAATGATGACACGCAGTGAAGGTTGAGATGGGCGTGAGACAACATGCTGGAAGCATTTCTCTGAGCGACCCATGGAAGGGAAAACGGGCGATCTCAACGCCGGTCCGACTCGTTGACTCGCTCGGCCTTTGCGCAAGCCAACCGATTGCCGTGACCTGTCCAATGCCTCAATCGAGCGCCACGCGCGCGGCGGCCATCATGCAAAACGCCCTAGCGGGATTTCCGAAGCAGAAGGTTGATCGCGTTCAGCAAATCCTTGGTATCCGTTGGCTTGCCCAAAGTGATGTCAGCGCCAAGGTCGCGCGAAATATTCAGCAGATCGGCCATTCCCTGGTTATGAATGGCGCCCGAAATGGCGATGATCGGCATCTCTTTCATCCAGGGTTCGAGGTTCCAGCTGAGCGCGCCCCGCAGTCTGGAGATCAGGGAAATACCACCATCGGGGACTGACTTATTGTCTTTCAGCACGATGATGTCAGTGATCAAAAGGTCGAACTTCGCCGCAGAAATATGTGCAAAAGCATCGGTGGCCGAGGTGCATGTCGTGATCTCATGCCCCTCCGCGGTCAGAACTTCGCTCAGCACGGTCGCGAGGCTCTCGTCATCTTCCATCAATAGTATCTTGGCCACCGGCTACTCCGTATGTTCGTTTGGTTCGAGTGGATGGTCCGGATCCCACAGAGCCATCATTGGGGGCAGTAAGTTTCGTTTTCGACAAGCATCCCTACCAGCGCTCACTTTTCATCTACCTTCGATGTCACGGCGAGCGCCTCTGCCAGGATTTCAGCCAATTCCACAGGCGGGCAGGGCTTTTGCACCATCGGTGCCACGACCTTTCCCATTTCAGAAGAGGTAAACCCGGTGTAGCCCGACATGTAAACAACCGGCAGGCCCGGGCGCAGTTTCCGGACACGGCTGGCCAATTCAAAACCGCCAATGCCGCCGGGCATGACAATGTCCGTCAGCAGCAGATCAACCTGCGTGCCGTCTTCAATGATTTGCAACGCTTCCGGTCCTGATCGCGCGGGGATGAAACTGAACCCCAGTTCGGCGATCAGATCTTCCATCACCACCAACAGGCTCTCTTCATCCTCGGCAACAAGAATTTGCTGACCGTTGCCGCGCCGAATGGGCAGGCGCGTGATCGGGGCTTCGCGTTCGTTTTCGGTTGTTCCGCGGGGCAGGATCATGCGGATCGTGCTGCCGTATCCCAGTTCGGAGTAGATGCGCAATTCGCCGTCGGAATGCTGAATGAAGCCATAGACCATCGACAGGCCCAGACCTGTGCCGGAGTTGGTGTCCTTGGTGGTGAAAAACGGATCGATGGCGCGCCGCTTCACTTCATCGGTCATGCCGGGTCCGTCATCCGTGACCGATATTTCCACATACCGATACGCCCGGGCATCATGGCGTGCGACATCTTCGGCGTGCTCCTCCATCATGCCCTGTGTGATATAGGCATGCAGGTCTTCGCGCCGCAGCGCCAGGTCCACATCCACTTCATCCAGCGCGCGTGCCTTGATGATGATCTTGCGTCCCTTGCCAGTGCGCATGATGGCGTCCCGGCTGTTCAGGACCAGGTTCAGCAATGCATTGTCCAACTGACCGTGGTCGCAATAGACAAGCAGCTCCGGATCCGGCGGGACCAAGACAATGTCAACATTCGCCTCGATGGCGGGCCGGGCGAGTGCTTCGAATTCTCTGAAACTATCCGCCAGCGCGCGCGATTTTGCGAGGCCGGGTTGGCGCTTGGCAAAAGCCAGCAGACGACCGGTCAATTCGCGCCCGCGCTCAACAGCGCCAAGCGCTGTCTTCAGCACCCGGTCTGAGCGGTCGGAGATGTTATCTGCCCGTGTGAGCTGCATGGCATAAAGGATCGTTGCGAGCAGGTTGTTGAAGTCATGGGCAATGCCGCCGGTCAGTTGGCCAAGGGCGTCAAGCCTGCCCTTGCGTTCGATCTGCTGCCGATTTTTTTCAAGCAGCGACACATCGTCTAGCACGATGACACACCGCAAATTACTGGCTTCATCTTCCACCAGCGCGCTGGAGACGCGCACATAGCGGTTCTCGTGGTGCCCGTCCCGTGTCATCAAATGCGTCTCACCGGTGAGCACCTGACCCGCCAGCGCACGATTGATCGGGTCCGACGAGGCATCAAGCGGGCGCATGTCCACGATGTCCAGGAACTTGATCCTTTCTGGCCACTGGAAGGGCGTTTGCTGTGATTTTCCGCCCAGCATGTGCCGTGCGGCGGGGTTGATCACATCGACAACGCCATGCTGGTCGAGACCGATAATGCCGTTCATCGTCGTGTCGAGCACAACGCGTAATTGTTCGGACGCCGCGCCAAGGTCGCTGTTCACGTCGGAGAACCGGGTGCGCGTGGTGTTGACCGCAGCCAGGATCGCATCGAGGTCATCCACAACCGACGTATCAGGACGGTCCAGCGCAAGCGGCGGGCCATCCGTCAGCCAATTCGGTTCTGAGACGTAGGCGGCGATCCGACGCAAATGCCGACTGACCAGCCGGGAAAAAATCACAAAGATGGCGATGGAAGCGAACCCGGCCTTGGCAACATTTGACAAGAAGACCACCAGCACCTGCGCATAGAGATCTGACCAGATGCGTGCGCGGCTGAGGCCCAGCTCAAGCGTACCAAGCGGGGTAACCCCACGCGCCTGATCGCGGTATACAAGTTCGATCTTGTCAAGCTGGAGGATTTCGTCGGGATCACTCGGCACACGCTCCCAGAGTCTGCCTTCGTCCGTAGACAGTTTTATCGACGCGATGTCAGGGTTCGAGAAGATGCCGTCCAATATCTGATCGACCTGCTGGACGTCATAAGACCAGAGCGCCAGGCTGAGGCTTTGCCCAAACCCGTTTTGGATCTGCGGGGTGACCTCGCGCAGGGTGGCATCCTGTCGGTGGAATGTCAGATATAGCTGAACCGAGGTGGCAATGACCGACAGCAGCGCACTAGTCAGCAGCACAAGAAGTAGCAGCTTGAACGCAAGGCGGTTGTTTGA
Organism: uncultured Roseobacter sp.; assembly: GCF_947499265.1. GTDB lineage: Bacteria > Pseudomonadota > Alphaproteobacteria > Rhodobacterales > Rhodobacteraceae > Roseobacter. The sequence continues at coordinate 61,690 of NZ_CANMNK010000006.1, forward strand.
TCGCTCGGGCATCTAGGCTAGTTCAGATTATGTTTGATGAGCAGCGTGGCCAGCGACCCATCTGCCTGCATTTCAGCAAGCGCGGCGTTGAAGTCAGACACGATGGTTTCATGGTCGGGCCTGAGTTTCGAGACCGCCATATGGATTTCCTGATCAGCCAATGCTGGGTCCATGAATTCGATTTGTTCCAAAAGCGCCGGGTCCGCACCGAGAATGGAGTGCCGTATCACATGCGTGCTGTCCAGCGTCAGATCAACGCGACCGGCCGCGACCATCTGAATGCCCTGAAGGGTGGTTGTGACCTCGAATTTGTTGAGGTGATCCGCGCCGTCAAATTCGGGCTCATAGAGAAAGCCCGTCCCCACTGCGATTGTGTAGGGCTGCAGCGAATTCAACCCACGATACATGATATCCGATCCGTTCTTTCGAACGAATTTCACCTGCGTCTTGAAAAACGCGTCGGAATAGCTGAGCGACACCTGCATTTCCGGGTCAAGAAACAGGCTGGTCACAACATCATAGTCGCCAGCTTTGGCGCCGCTGACCACACGCGACCAGGGCAGGATCGCCGTTTCCACGATATATCCGGCACGTGTCAAAACCGCACGTGTCACGTCTATCGAGATGCCCTGGCCCGGTAATGTCCCTCCGGAGAAAGGTGGCCATTCATCGGCCACCACGATCAGTTTTTCATCCGCAAAGGCAGGGCTTTTCGGGAGAAAAAGAGCAATTGTCAGAACAAAAAACCATTTTTTCAACAATGACATGGGAGGATCACCTATGCGCCTGTGCAAATCTGTCGGCGATTGTATGAATAAATAGCCTGAGATTACAAGCTAGGGTAGCAAGACGAATGATCTAGTCGCCACGAACTTTTATTGCACAGAGGCGCCTTTCTCGTCCAATAAGCGTCCTCTTGAGACAGCGGATCAGAGCAACTTTCCCGCATCCGCCCCGTCGCTGTCCGCTCTTATAGGGAAGGAAGCAAATCCGCTGCGCAGCCATTTCGAATTCCCGTCCACCCATCTAGGCAGGGGCAATAAAATCGGATGCACAGGAAACCGAACATGCAGACAAACCGAGGCCAGAAACGAAGCAAGCCAAGGGGGCGTGGAGCCCAAACGATGGGTAAATCCAGTCGATGCATTTACAGGTATGGCGACCTGATCAGATCCATGGTTGCGGCGCTGTTGATGGTCTTGATTTCCAGCGCGGCACCTGCTGGTGAGGTGTTTTCCACCTTTCCAAAGACCCCTGACACGGATCAGCGATACATCATTTACGTCCACGGACGCATCATCGAAACCGAAGGGGTCGACCCTGTATCGCCGCGGTTTGGACTGTATGCATACGGCGATATTGTTGCAGCTCTCGCCCGAACCGAGGCGCATGTCATTGCCCATTTGCGCGTAGGCGATACCGATCCGTTCCACTACTCCGATTTCCTGACCCAAGAGATCAACGCAATGATATCGCACGGCGTGCCAGCGCAAAACATCACCTTGGTTGGCTTCAGCAAAGGCGGATACATCACCTTGCTCACGGCGAAGCGGTTGCAAATCCCATCTTTGCGATACGTGGTGATGGCCGGATGCACATCAGGTGTTGTGGATGGCCGTGATCGGCGGGCGGACGGCTTGCAGGGGTCAATCCTGTCAATGGTCGATGTGGCCGACGACCTGGGCTTTTCCTGCGCCCCGCTCTTTGCACGCAACCCGCAGCTTTCGCAGGCCGACGACATGACATTCCACGCAGGAACGGCGCATGGCTTTTTCTATCGCGCCGATCCAGCCTGGATTAATGAGGTCCTGTCCTGGTCAGAAGCTGGCGCAACGTAAATCGGCGGGTGCCGCGCCGGCGAAACCAATGACATCAAAGCCCGAAAGGTTGTCTCGAAAATGCTCTATTGCACAGAAATGGGCTCCCAGCAGGGCGATCCGATCTTGTTTCTGCACGCAGGCAGCTTTTCGGGAACGATGTGGCAGCAGATTGCAGGCGGTCTGCCGGAGATGCGCTGTCTGCTTCCCGATCTCCCCGGTCACGGATACTCCCGCAACATCGAACTCCAGACCCTTGCGCACGCCGCAGATACCGTTGCGGCACTGCTTTTTGAGAAACCACGGCACCGCCCGGTGCATCTCGTTGGGCTCTCTTTCGGGGGCTATGTCGGATTGATCTTGATGGCGCGGCATCCTCAGCTGATATCGCGGGCGATGCTTAGTGGCATTCACCTGGGCGCCATCCCGAACCCGCGGATGATGCAGCTCTTTGCGGGGGCCATTTCGCCGCTTATCCGGTTGAAATGGTTTCGTAAAAGGATGGCAGCGTCGCTGGGCGTCACAACGCCGGAGATCTACGACCGGGCCGATGGTGCGGCCAATCTATCCCCGCGCACCCTCAGGAGGCTTCTACACCTCGTTTCGGTATTTGACGTGCAGGACCTGCTTGCTGAGATCAACGTGCCGACGCTCATGATCGCCGGAAAAAAAGAGCATCCCACCATTCTGCAATCGCTTTCCGACTTTCAGCAGCTGATGCCCCAATGCACCGCAAGAACCGTTCCCGAACTGGGGCACGCGTGGTGCAATCAAGACCCAAGGCTATTCACGGAAACGGTGCGTGCCTGGGTCAATCAGAGCCCGCTTCCAAGCCAATTGACTGCTGTGGCGCGTTGAAGTTTGTGCGAAGGAGAGCCGAGCCTTCCGTGCGCTTCGGATCGTTCCCGCTCCATCATCGGCGTCGTGAAAAACGTCACAGGGCAAATAGGGAGCTTGGCAGTCAGACCCGCTGCGGCGCATTTAGATGTGGGGGTAGCAAAGGGCTCGTGTATCCACTCTTGGGCCGGTATCAATCCTGCTGATCTGGTCTAGAACGGTGCGATAGGACGCCGCAGCCAGACGGATCAGCGCGCCGTCAGCGGCGGAGGGTCGTCCAGCGCCTTCAGGGCTTGTGATCATGTTCAAAACAGGTGCGGAGGTCTTCGACCGCGTCTCTTTTTCGGTGCGTTCGGCATGGTTGTCTGGCGCTGATTGTGCCGATGCGGCTCGACGACATTGACCACTGTACTGGCCTGAACGACCGCTTGCCGTTTTCTGTTGCGCGAAGTTGCGATAGTCCGGTCTTGCCCGCTTCGACCGGGGGAGAGCGGTTTTTTTCAGATGTGCCGTCAAAGTGTCAGCGGCCGCATTGATACGCGCCAAGTGACGGGATGACCGGCTCGGATCACTGGAACGATCAGGGTGATGCCTAAGCGCCATGGCCCGACGGACCCGCCGCACATCTTCGAGCGTGGCATCGTCACCGAGGCCTAAAACACGTGCGGCATGTTCTGGTGTAGCTGCCATTTTCGCTCCAAAGTGTTGCGGAATTCGTTAAACTTTTTCTTTTATATTATGAAAAATTTGAAACGAATACTCGGATAAGTATTCGTGGTTAACTGTCGTACCGGCCATTAGCACATTGTTATTATTTGGTGGAGGGTGCGGCGTAGCAGACAGAATACACAGGCACGCAGGCGGTTGTAGCGACCGTTGCATTGAAGGTCGCCTGTCCCGTTTTTCGCCGAAAAGCGCAACGATTTCACAAGTCTGTACGGCGCGTGTATCAAATCTGTTACGTTCTGCACCTAGCAATACGCTGGGGGGCAGGCGCTGCCTTAGTCAAATTGTAAACACGTCGGATCCAGTGCTTTGTCTGCATTGGTGTTGGTGTCGGTTGCCCCCGTTGAACGATCCTTGCGGATAGAAAGAACCATTTTGGGGGCCACGATACATGACATTCACGCTACAAATTCTTCACGCATCCGACCTTGAGGGTGGACTGGACGCGATTGAAAACGCGCCAAATTTCGCAGCCGTCGTTGATGCGCTTGAACAGGATGCAGCAGATAACGGTACCGCATCTGTTCTCTTGTCCGCAGGCGACAACTATATTCCCGGCCCCTTCTTTAATGCAGGCGGTGATTTCGGGCTGAGCGCGACCTTTGAAGGATTTTATAACGCGTTGTTTGGACTAATTGATACTTCGGTTCTGGATCCGGCCGCGGACACTAACGGCGATGGGTTTTTCGACAATGCCGAAATTGAGGCAGAGATCACGGCTGGGTCGGTCACCTTCGATCAGGTCTACACCACGGATGTGAACGGGGATGGGTTTGCCGATTACTTCGAGGAAATCGATACCGCCTCCGGGCGTCTTGATATTGCGATCATGAACGCCCTTGATTTTGACGCTTCGGCAGTTGGCAACCATGAATTCGACGCTGGCACGGATGCCTTCGAGAACATCATCAACTACGATAGCGAAGAGGGCAACGCGCTTTCCTCCGGTCGCTACGGTACGGTGAACTTCTTGCAGGAAGTCGACACGCCCGGTGCGCAGTTTCCATACCTCAGCGCCAATTTGGACTTCTCACAAGACTTCGATGTGGGTGCGCTCTTTACCAACGAGATCCTGCCCAACACCGATTTTGCTTCCGATCTGCTGAGCGCGCGGGACAACCCCGCGGACCCTGCAGCGACGGCATCGGATTCCAATGACAGCAAGGTTGCGCAGGCCACGGTCCTTGAGGCCGGAGGTGAGCAAATCGGCGTGGTGGGCGCCACAACCCAGCTCCTGGCGTCGATTTCGTCGCCCGGCGACATTGATGACGTCTCCAACCCCGGCGCAAACGATATGGCGGCGCTGGCCGCTGTGCTGCAGCCGGTGATCGATGATCTGATCGACGGTGCGGACAACACGCTGGGAACAGCCGATGACCTGAACAAGGTCGTGCTGGTCAGCCACCTGCAGCAATTCGCCCTGGAGCAGGAGCTGGCGGGCCTGTTGCGCGACGTGGACGTCATTGTCGCAGGCGGCTCTGATACCATCAACGCAGATGCGCAGGATCGGCTGCGCCCCGGCGATACTGCCGATCAACCCTACCCGGTGATTGTGGACGATGCGGATGGCAATCCGACAGCGATTGTTTCGACGGATGGCGAATATTCCTACGTCGGGCGTCTGGTGGTCGAATTCGACGATAATGGTAATATCGTACCCACCTCGATTGACGAAGACGTCTCAGGCGCCTTTGCAACGGATGAGCAGGGGGTTCTGGACGTCACCGGGGCAGCAACCCTCGTGGAGGCCATCGCCGCCTCGCAGATGGCGACGGACGTCAAGAACCTGACCCAAGAGGTCACGGGCATTGTCACTGCGCTCGACGGAGATATCGCAGGGCAAAGCGACGTGTTCCTGAACGGTACCCGCGAAGCGGTTCGTACCGAAGAAACCAATTTCGGCAATCTGACGGCGGATGCGAACCTGGCGGCGGCCCAGGAGGTGGACCCCGAGGTGGTGGTGTCGATCAAGAACGGTGGCGGTATCCGTGCCTCGATCGGCGAGTTGGTTGATAATGGCGATGGTACCTCCTCGCGCCTGCCCACGGCGGCAAACCCGCTGTCGGGCAAGGATGCGGGCGAGATTTCGGAGCTGGACATCGATAATGCGCTGCGTTTCGACAATGGCCTGTCCATTGTCGAACTGACGCCCGAGGAGTTGAAAATCATTCTGGAACATGGCGTGGCGGCCACCGAAGATGGCGCCACCCCGGGGCAGTTCCCCCAGGTCGGCGGTCTGCGGTTTTCGTTTGATCCCAGCGGTGAGGCGCAGGTTCTGGACGGCAGCGGCACTGTCACCACCGAGGGCGCACGCATCCAGAATGTTGTGCTGATTGATGAAAACGGCACCGCGATCCAGCAGATCATCACCGATGGCGAGGTTGCAGTGGGTGCGCCCGCGTCGATCAAGGTTGTGACACTGGATTTTCTGGCCGGTGGCGGCGACGGGTATCCGTTCAGCAATTTCTCCAGCGTGACCGACCTTGGTATTGGCGAACAGCAGGCACTATCTGACTTCCTGACCGACAACTTCCCGGAGGACGGGAGCACGTCGTTTGATCTGGCAGATACCGACGCGCAGAGCGATACCCGCATTCAAAACCTGTCTGTGCGGGATGACAGCGTCAACGTGCCGCTCGCCAGCGAGGAGCTGCGCTTTGAGATTGTCGCGGAATTCGAAGGCGAAGGGGGCGAAGGCGCCTCTGAAGTCGTCGTGCATGAGGATGGCAAGCTCTATGTCACTAACGGCGAGATGGACCGGATCGATGTCTTTGACATTGCCAGTGACGCACTTGCCATGTCCATCGACCTTTCCGGTCTCGATGGCTACGACGGTGTTCAATCCGTGGCGGTCAAGAACGGTGTCGTGGCCGCGGCAGTTGCACGCGACGTTGTCGAACAAATGGTTTTCGGCGAAACCGTGGACCTGTCGCAACCCGGCTTTGTCGCGCTCTTTGATGCGGAAACGGGTGAGCTCCTGTCGCGCGTCGATGTGGGCAACCTGCCGGATCAGCTCACCTTCAACGACGATGGCACGCAGCTTCTGGTCGCAGGCGAAGGCGAAAAGAACGACGACAGCGATCATGACGACAACCCATTGGGGACCGTTGCGATTATCGACACAACTGATCCCACCGCGCCGGTGGCAAACGTGCTGGATTTCACCGCGTTCAATGGCCTCGAAGATGTCGCGCGTGACGCTGGCATCCGCATTCAGGAAGGGGTGAGCCTCGCCGAGGACGTCGAGCCGGAATACATCGCGATCAGCCCCGATGGCAGCACCGCCTTTGTGTCCCTGCAAGAGAACAACGCCATTGCGAAGGTGGATCTGGAGACCGGTGAGATCTTTGACATCTTCTCGCTCGGCACAGTCGATTTCAGCAGCGAGAGCAAGCTCGATGCAGATGACAACGGCGTCATCGATATCCGCAATTTCGACAATCTGGTGGGCTTCCGTATGGCCGATGCGATTTCCAGCTTCGAGATTGACGGTCAGACCTATATTGCCACCGCGAATGAAGGTGACAGCCGCGATTTCGATGAGGACCGCGTCGAGGATCTGGCCGAAGACGGGCTGCTGGACGACAGCGTCGACACCACCGGGCTGGAGCGTCTTGAGGTCTCCACCATCGACGGGGATACAGATGGCGACGGCGACGTTGACGTGCTGCATACCTTCTCCTCGCGGTCGTTTTCGATCTTTGATGAGGATGGCAATCTGGTCTTCGATTCCGGCCCCGAATTCGAACAGATCATCGCCAATCTTGCCCCTGAGCGGTTCAACGACGATGACGGTGATACCGATGGGGACGAAGACCGGTCCGATGCCAAGGGCCCGGAGCCTGAGGCGATCATCATCGGTGAGGTCGATGGCGATACCTTCGCCTTCATCGGGTTGGAGCGGGACAGCGGCGTGATGATTTATGACATCAGCGATCCGGCCAATGCGAGCTTCGTCAACTATATCCCACCTGCCTTTGTCGACACGACGCCCGGCGGCGATGTGGCACGTCATGGCCCGGAAACCATCGCCTTTATCTCGGCTGAGGAAAGCACCACGGGCAATGCACAGATTGCCGTGGCCTATGAGATTTCGGGCACAACCATCGTCTACGATCTGACCGCTGCGGCACCCCGTCTGACCATCTCGGAAATCCAGGGGGCCGGGCATGTCTCCGCCTTTGAAGGGCAAGAGGTGCGCACCACCGGCATCGTCACGGCCATCGATGGCGCGGGTTTCTATCTTCAGGACCCGGAGGGTGACGGCGATGACGCCACCTCCGATGCGATCTTTGTCTTCACCGGGTTTGGCAACACGGATGTTGTCTCTGTCGGGGACGCCATCGATTTGCGCGGCACAGTCAGCGAATTCATCCCGGGCGGTGCCGGATCCGGCAACCTCTCGACCACGCAGATCAGCAATGCGCAGATCGAGGTCACCAGCAGCGGCAATGCCCTGCCAGCGGCCACTGTGCTGGGGGCTGCGGGCCGGACACCGCCGACCGATGTGGTGATTTCGGAGGGCGAATTGCCGGTGAACCTGCAGGACGAACCGGGCACCTTCAATCCGGAAACCGATGGGATCGATTTCTACGAGAGCCTCGAAGGGATGCTGGTCACCATCGACAATCCGACCGCTGTCGGCGCCACCAACCGTTTTGGCGAATCCTGGGTGGTCGCAGATGATGGTGCGGGTGTGACCTCGCCCACAGGCGGTCTCAACGACCGGGGCGGGCTGACCATCAACGCAAATGCTGAAGGGACCGGGGATCTCAACCCTGAAAAGATCCAGGTGCAATACGACCGCGATCTTCTGCCCGACGGGTTTGATCAGTTCGACGTCACGGTGGGCGATGCGCTGACCAATATCACCGGCGTCGTCGACTACGGCTTCGGTAACTTCGAAGTGCGCGTCACCGAAAGCTTCGAGGTGGAAACGCCCAGTGAGAACGACCGCGAGGTGACGGAATTGGAAGGCACGGATGATCGCCTGTCGGTGGCCACCTACAACGTGCTCAACATCACCTCGGCACCGGCGGATGGTGATGCAGCGCAAATCGCGGAGCTTGGCGAACATATCGCCACAAATCTGGGCGCGCCGGACATCCTCGCCTTGCAGGAAATCCAGGACAACAGCGGCGTGGCCGATGACGGCACGCTGGATGCGGATGAAACGCTGCAGGCGCTGGTGGATGCCATCGAAGCGGCGGGTGGTCCGCGTTATGAGTTCGTGAGCGCAATTGTGGATGAGGATGGCGAGAACGGCGGCGTGCCGGGCGGCAATATCCGCAACGCTTTCCTCTACAATGCGGAACGGGTTGACCTGAAGGAGGTCGAAACGCTCGAATCCGACAAGCTTGCTGAATACGGTGTGACAAACTCAGACGCCTTTGAGGGCACGCGTGATCCGCTGCTTGGGGTGTTTGAATTCAACGGCCACGATGTGACGCTGATCAACAACCACTTCAGCTCCCGGTTCGGGTCGACGCCGGTCTTTGGCGGACCGCAGCCCTTCGTTCAGGCGGGTGAAGCGGAACGCGAACAGCAGGCTTTGACGCTCAACGAAGTGGTGGACGCCATTCGTGCCGACGACCCACAGGCTAAAATCTCGGTGCTGGGGGACCTTAACACCTTTGAGTTCACGGATGAGTTGGCCGAAGATCTGCCAGGTATCGGCGAAGCCAAGGTTCTCACCAACCTGATCGAAAATCTGGAGGGCGACGCGGCCTATACCTTCAACTTCCAGGGCAACAGTCAGTCGCTGGATCATATCTTCGTCACCGACAACCTACTCGCGGATGCGGAAATCGACGTGGTCCATGTCAACACCGACTTCAGCGATTTTGCTTCTGATCACGAACCGATTGTGGCGACTTTCCTGCTGGAGGACGAGGGTGGCGAAACGCTTGTTGGCGACAACCGCAAGAACGTGCTGGAGGGCGGGAACGGCGATGATCTGATCCTCGGCCTCAGGGGTCATGACATGCTCTTTGGCAACAAGGGGGACGACGAGATTTTCGGTGGCCGTGGCCGCGACATGATCGATGGCGGTGAAGGTGACGATAACCTCTTTGGCGGGCGCGGTCGCGATTTCATCAACGGCGGTGACGGCAATGATGTCATCAGCGGCGGTAACGGCAGCGATACGATCATCGGTGGCGAAGGCGACGACACCATGAGCAGCGGTGCCGGTGCTGACGAGTTCATCTTCTCGGGGATGTTTGGCAATGATGTGATTGCTGATTTCAACAAGAACAGCGATTCGCTGGATTTTGTCGGCGTCGCCCAGGATGAGCTGGCGATTGAAGAGAACGATCTTGGCACAGTGATCACCGCATCAGGCGACGCGGAGGGTACCGTGACTTTGGTGGGCGTGTTCGATTACGACCACGAGTTCTCGTTCGTCTGAGGATTGGGTTCCCGCGGATCGCCGATCATCAAGGATCTGGTCGGCGATCTATTCCCATGCTGCAAGATGTCTCCGGTTTGGGCCGGGGACATTTTCTATGGGTGCAATCGATACATCGGTCGACCAAGATCAGATAGGAAGCCATGCGCAATATCGGCTGTCATACCGTCCCAAGATCATCAAACCGCATTGTATTGACCAGGCGTTTCTTGCGGTAAGCCGAAGCTGACAGCCCGACATGTCGTTTGAAAGCGTTCCTGAAGCTGGAGGGTTCTGAATAGCCCACTTCTGCCGCGATGTCCTCGATGGCCGTGTCCGTTGTTTCCAGCATCTGCTTCGCTTCTTCGATGCGCAATGTCTGGATGTAATCCGCGGGCGACTGACCCGTGGCACTGCGAAACCGTCGCAACAGGCTGCGTTCGGTGAGCCCGGACCTTTGCGCCATGGCCGCTACCGGTTTTGGCACCGCGTAGTTATCTGCTGCCCAAATCTGGGCCTCGGCCACCACCGCGTCCTCATGCTGGCGGCCTGCAATCAGCGATGCATAGTGGAGTTGCCCCTCCGTGTGCGGCTGTAACAGATAGAGCTTCGCCATGTGTCTGGCCTCTTGCTCACCGGCAAATCGACCGATCAGATAGAGCATCAGATCCCCCCAGGCGGAGGCCCCGCCGGCTGTGACCACGCGGTGACCTTCCCCCGCCGGAACGAGAATGCGTTCGCGTCGCAACTGAACGTCGGGAAAGGCGCGCGCCATGAAATCGCAAAAGCCCCAATGGGTCGTGGCATCCAGACCATCCAGAAGGCCGGTGGCCGCCAGCAGAACCGAGCCGGAGCACACGGATGTGATGATGGCACCATTGGCATGGGCATCAAGGACATAGGCTGCCATTAGGTCAAATTCCGCGGGCATCGGTTGTGATGGATCGAGGTGCAGGTCCGGCACGATGACCAGATCTGGCTGCGCGATATCGCAGAGCGCGCCGTCGGGTGTGATGACGCGGCCGTTTACATCGCTGTAGGGTTTACCATCCAGCGACAGCAGCTTTGCCGCAAAGGCGGGCGCACGCGGCTCTGCGCCATGCAGCACCTCCCAGTCGCGCCCGACCGACGCCATCACGTCAAGAATGCCGAAGACTGTTGAAGTGCCGACACAAGGCATCGCGAGCACAGCCGTCCGACAAGCCGTTGGTTCATGGGGCATGGGTGTGTCCGATTTTCACCGTTTCGATCTGTTGGCCGCATATCACGACTCAAAAACATCCGGCAATACCACAGTCGACAGACGGGGCATTCCGCTGCGTCGCTCGGAGCAAGATTATGACTGAACACACATCCCTGTTGCCCATTGATGAGGCCAAGGCCCAGGATTTCGCAAACCGCATGGTCGGCGCTTTGAACAGCGCTGCCTTGTCCCTGATGACGTCGCTGGGTCACCGCACCGGTCTCTTTGACACCCTCTCGGCGCTGCCTGGCGCGACCTCGCAGGAGCTGTCTGACCAAGCTGGTCTGGCGGAGCGATACGTTCGCGAATGGCTTGGCGTGATGGTCACGTCAGACGTGGTTGAATACGATCCGCAGAAGCGGTCTTTCACGTTACCACCCGAGCACGCGGCGTTTCTGACGCGCGCCGCAACGCCCAACAACATTGCAGTGACCAGCCAGTTCATCGGCGTTGCCGCCGCGGTCGAAGAGGAGATGCTGGCGCGCTTTCAGGACGGAAACGGCACGCATTATCACCACTATGATCGGTTTCATGCGGTCATGGCAGAGGACAGCGCGCAAACCGTGGGCGCTGCCCTGATGGATCATATTCTGCCAATTGTGCCGGGTCTCCGTGACAGGTTGCAGGCGGGCATCGATGTCGTTGACGTCGGGTGTGGCGGTGGCCGCGCGATGCTGCTGCTGGCTCAGAAGTTTCCGGCCAGCCGCTTTACCGGGATCGATCTATGCGCGGACGCTTTTGCGGACAGCGCTGCGGAAGCAAAGCGGCTAGGCCTTACAAACCTGACCTTCAGGGCGCAGGATCTGGCCGAGGTCGACACGCTGGGACCATGTGACCTGATCACTGCCTTCGATGCGGTGCATGATCAACGCGATCCACAGGGTCTGCTGGATCTGATTTTCAGATCGTTGAAACCCGGCGGGCTTCTTCTGATGCAGGATATTGGCGGGTCGCGTGATCTGGAGATCAACAAGGAAAATCCCTTTGCGCCGCTGCTTTATACAATTTCCCTGATGCATTGCACGCCGATTTCGGTGGGGCAGGGCGGACCGGGGCTTGGGGCCATGTGGGGCGTTGAGACGGCGCAGGAATTCCTGGCATCCGCTGGCTTCCAGCAGGTCGATATGCAGCGCCTGCAGCATGACCCAATCAACGCCTATTTCATCGCGCGAAGGTGACGCCGTTCTGAGTGAGGAGAGTACCAGTGACAGAAGATTTCAAGAACAGCGCAATTGTGATCGGTGCGGGCTTGTCGGGCCTGGCCGTGGCAAAAGAACTCCGCGCGCGCGACATTCCGGTGAAGATCCTGGAGGCGCAGAATCAGGTGGCTGACCCGTGGCGGTCGCGGCATCCACAATTGCGGCTGAACATCCACCGGCATTACGCCGCTCTGCCCGGCAAGAAGATGACACGGGCGGATGGCACCTTTGTGCGCCGAGACACGGTGGTGCAATTCCTTGAGGAATACGCGCATGATCTGGATGTAGATATCCATTTTGGCGAATCCGTCAGCGCAGTCGAGCGCGCCTGGGGCGGTTGGCAGGTGGTCACCAACCGGGGCGTGCATCGGGCGGCTTATCTGATCGTCGCCACAGGTCGGGAGCGGTTGCCGGTGATTCCGGTCTGGCCTGGCATTGAAGACTTCGGGGGCGCGGTGATCCACGCAGCCGACTTTGCAGATCCGCGATCCTACGATGGCAAACGGGTGCTTGTGGTGGGGGCAGGAAACTCCGGCACCGACGTGCTCAACCACCTGTCGCGCAGCGCGCCGTCAAAGGTTTGGGTGTCGCTGCGGCACGGGCCATCGATCCTGCCCACGCGGGTTTTCGGGTTCCCATTGCATCGGTTGGCGGGGCTTTTTCTGCACGTCCCAAAATGGTCGCTGGATCCGCTTTTTGCCGCGATCCAATGGCTGGCCTTTGGCAATCTTCGCAGTCATGGGATGCGGCGCCATGTCTTGGGCGGCGGGACGCGCATGCTGCGTGAGGGGGTGACTTTTGCCCTTGATGACGGGTTCGTTGCCGCGCTGAAATCCGGTCGGGTCGAAGCGGTGGCGGAGACCGTCGGATTTACGCCGAACGCCGTAAAGCTCGCTGATGGGCGGAAGATTCTCGCCGACGTGGTGATCTGCGCGACCGGCTACGCGACCGGGTTGGCGCCATTGTTCGAAAAATTTGGTGTTCTGGATGCCGAAGGGAGGCCTCTGCACCCCACTGGTGAGCCTGATGAGAATTGCCCGGGCCTGTGGTTCACGGGGTACAGAACTCATTTCAAAGGGTTTTTCCATAGAGCAAGCGTAGGCGCGCAACGCATTGCAGAGGCAATTAGCGCGTCTGAAAAAAAATTATCGACCGTGAACCGCGTCACATACGGCGCGAACGACTTGGCGCTAAAGGCGCTCAATGTGAATGGAGTTAACGATGACCAGTAAAGTTATGAACCGCTTGGTACCGCACAGACCGGGCCTGCGAAAGATTCTGCAAAAATGGGTAGCAGACCTGCGCCAACGACGTGAACTGCGTGCCCTTGATGATTTGCCCGACCACCTGTTGCGGGACATGGGGTTGGACCATCACACCCGCGCAGAACGCAACCGGTTCGGTCGCGATCTCTGGAACTGATCCAAATCTAGAAACCAAATTTGAACAAGAGATGAGACCGATGCAGCACCTGCAAACCCGTCCTGCCGCCCAACTGTTCTTTCGGCGCTTTTTCACGACCGTCAGCGCAATTTCAATCATCGCGATGTCTGTAGGCGGCGTGTTTCACGCCAAGGCGGAAGAAAAGACGATGCGACCGGCACCATTAACGGATGCGGCCTTCCTCTACGATGGCGCGCCGCCGGAGGCGATGGTTTCTCTGGGCCGCGCTTTGTTTTTCGACCCCATCCTGTCCGGAAACCAGAATATCGCCTGCGGCACCTGCCATGATCCCGCGCGCGGAAGCAGCGATGGTGTTGCCTTGTCGATTGGCGAAGGCGGAACCGGTTTTGGCCCGGATCGGCGCACTGCGGATGGTGTTATTGAACGCATTCCGCGCAATGCGCAGGCGCTGTGGAATATTGGTGCGCGCGAATATGTCTCCATGTTTCACGACGGGCGGCTGGAGCCTGATGTCGCGGGCACCTTTGCAAGCGGGTTCTGGAGCCCCGCCCGCGAAGATTTGCCAGAAGGCTTGGATACGCTGCTCGCCGCACAGGCGATGTTCCCGGTGTTATCGCCGTCCGAGATGGCGGGGCAGAAGGGTGAAAACCCGGTTGCAACCGCTGTTGCCGAAGACCGCCTTGGTGATGCCTGGCGTCTGCTGGCCGCGCGTTTGGATGCAAATCCCGACTATCGGGCCATGTTTGACACGGCCTTTCCCGAATTGGCATCGGACACGCCTGTTTCCTTTGTCGCGGCGGCGCGGGCCTTGGCGGCGTTTCAAACCGTCGCGTTTCGATCTGATGAGAGCCCCTTCGACAGGTGGAGCGCCGGCGACGACACGGCCCTTGATGCGCAGCAGAAGCGTGGATTTGTGCTTTTTAATGGCAAAGCAGGCTGTGTGACCTGCCACTCCGGTCCCCTAATGACGGATCACGCATTTCACGCGATCGGCGTACCGCAGGTAGGCCCCGGCAAGGGGCATGGCGCGGATACCGGCTATTGGCGGGCGTCTGGCTTCAAGGATCGGCTGGAGGATGAAGGGCGCTACCGCGTCACTTTTGAAGAAGCCGACCTTTTCGCCTTTCGCACGCCCAGCCTGCGCAACGTCGCGCTGACCGGCCCGTGGGGGCACAATGGTGCCTTTGGTGATCTGGAGGCGATGGTGCGTCACCACCTCGACAGCACCGCGTCACTGCATGCCTACGATGTCGCCGAGGCGAGATTGCTACCGCTAGATCAGGTGATCGAGGCGAAAGGTGAAGGATCAAAGCTGCTCTTTCCGCTGGTCGATGCGAAGCGCCGCGCGGCGTTTGATCTGCGTGACACCTGGGTGCACCGATCCGACAACCTGCGCCACCGGATTGCTGCTGCAGCGCAGATCGATCCGGTGGCGCTGGAGGATGAGGAGGTTGATGCCTTGATGGCCTTCCTGCACAGCCTGACAGATCCGACGGCAATTGACCGCACACATCTCATACCTGCGCGCGTTCCCTCCGGTCTGCCACCGCAACCCGCCGCTTCGCAGGATGTGCCCTAAGGCGACCGATCTGTTTTGAACACGCACTCTGACCCCGAATGGTCCCGGATCGATGGCTTACATCTGACCCGGGACGTGCCGACAGCCCAAAACACCCGCTGCTGGCTTTCACCTGGCCCGATCTCATCCCTTTCGGATCGGGCCGTTTTCCAAAAAGGCAATTTCGCCAAATCAACTTATGAAGGACTGAAAAATGCATAAATCTCTCTTCTCCGGCGCGTCGCTACTGGTTCTTGCAACGGCGGCCCTGGCTGCGGATAAAGCTGAGCTCGAATTCGATTCCGGGGTTCCGGTTGGGTCGGTCGCAAACACCTCGGCGACGCTGGCCACATCCGCCGCGCCTGAACACATGACCCTGAGTTTCATTTTCCACATTGATGAAGGCATGGCAGAGCAGGACGTCTTCTACGAAAAAGTGCCGGGCTCGGGTGAGGTGTTCCGCCCAACGGCGGCCACCCGCGATATGGAGGCCCCCCTCTATGCACCGGCGGTTCCTGTTGCCCATAATTTCCTGGATACCACGGACACGGGCCCCTATCCGAAAGGTCCTGCGCTGGGCATCACACTGGGTGAGTGGTTTGCGGCCAAAGGCGCAGGCACCTACACCTGCGAGGACGGCGTCGGTGAGGTGGATTTCGCCTTCGAAAACCTCGTGCCGAATGGTGTCTATACGATGTGGCATGATTTCATGGTGTGGCCGCCGACAGAACCGTTCATCGGCACCTACGATCTGCCTTTTGGCGCACGCGATGGATCGGAAAACGTCTTTGTCGCAGAGGCGGACGGGTCGGCGAAATTCATGCGGACGATCTCACCCTGTCTGCAGCTTACCGGAGAGCACCTCATGGCCGATCTTGCGGTGGCGTGGCATTCAGACGGTCAGACCTACGGGCCGCTGACCGGCGAATTCTCCACCGTCACACATGTGCAGATGTATGTCGGCCTGCCCAAGCGCGCGGGCATGTAGCTGCAGGTTTCGGGGCGGTAAATGTGCCGCCCCGGTGTCCTGACAAACTGCAAGGTGGTGGGCTTTGCGACGATGATCGAAGATCATTTGCACTCAAAACGCGCAAGCCAACGACATCCATTCCCAACCCCATGCAATTGACTGTTTGGATAAATTCGGCTCAGGTGCCTCGGGCGGCGCCGTCCCCGGCGCGGCGCCCGAAAACGGCCCCCGAGGTCAGGCCGGACCCGCCGGGGTAACCTTCAAAGAAAACGCCGCCAACCATTTCGCCGCAGGCGTATAAGCCGGGAATTGCGTTTCCGTCCCCGCTCATAACCGCCCCTTGCTCAGACACTTTAAGGCCGCCATAGGTGAAGGTGATGCCACCGGTGACCGGGTAGGCCTTGAACGGTGGGGTGTCGAGCTTTTGCGCCCAGTTGGATTTCGGCAGGTCGAGGCCAATCGTGTTCTTGCCGTCAAGGGTCGTGGGGTCAAAGGTGACCTCCTCGTTTACCGAAGCATTAAAAGCCGCCACCGTCTCTAACGCCCGGGTTTGGTCTACGCCGTCCATCTTGGCGCAAAGTTCCTCCAGCGTGTCCGCCTGCACGAAATGGGCATCATGGAACCGGTACTCCGCATAGAGTAAATCATCGACCTTTGCGTCGAAAACCTGCCAGGCGAAATGGCCTGGCTGCTCCAGCACCGCCTTGCCGAATTGCGCATAGGTGTAGTTGCGGAAATTCTCGCCCTCATCGACAAAGCGCGCACCCTTGGCGTTCAACATCACGCCCAGAAAGTAGCAGATCTTGCGGTAATTCTTGCGCTCAGAGGGGGGCAGGGACAGGCCGCCATAGTCCGCCATGTGCAAATCCATCGGTGTGGCGTGGCAACCGGCGTAGAGCCCATATTGCATTGCCCCGACCCTGCCAGCCATCACCAGACCGTCGCCGGTGTTATGAGGGGTACCGCGCACCTTTGCCTTGTCCCAATGCCCGCCCATCAGTTCCGCGCGCATGTCGGCACTGGCCTCAAACCCACCGCAGGCCAGTATGACGGCATCCGCGTGCAGCACCCCACCGCCGGTCTCGACACCGCAAACACGTCCATCCTCCATGATCAGACCGGTGACCGCGCTGTCGTACCTGATCTCCCCGCCCAGTCGTTCGAAGGCAGCCAGTTCCATATCAAAAAGCCCGACGCCTTCGTTTTCGGTCGCAAGCGTCAGCCCACCCCAGAACACATGCCGCCCATTCTTCTCAAAACTCTGACGGCTGTAGATCGGTTCGAATTTGACACCATGATGTCCAAGCCATTGCATCGTCGGAAGGCTTTCTGCGATCAGGCTTTCCTGTTCCTCGGACAGGGCGCGCCCGCCGTTGAAGGCCAAGAGGTCACTGGCGAATTTGTCCCTTGTGTAACCCCCGAAATCGGTCACAGAGAGTTTCGGATCATCGGGGTCCTTGAGCAACGGCAGCAGGTCATCGGCGCTGTCATAGGCAAATCGCATCGCGCCCGCGGTATATTTGGTATTGCCACCGGCGAGCGTTTCATCCGCCTTTTCCAGCATCAGGACCTTTGCGCCGGCTTCACAGGCGGCGATGCCAGCGCAGAGGGCGGCATTGCCCGATCCAACAACGATGACTTGCTTTGACATTTGCGACTCTCCTCAGTATTGCCGTATTGTATCCAGACGTATACAATTTGGAAAGCCATTGTCTTGACCACTCCTGAACCAACGGATCTTTCTCAAGGGGGCGTGGCCTTCGCCAAAATCATGGCGGCGATCCAGGCGGGGGAATTTAAGCCAGGCGACCGGTTGCGTGAGGTCGATGTCGCGAACCGCCTGTCCCTGTCACGCACCCCGGTGCGGGAGGCATTAAGGCGGCTTGAAGCCGAAAACATCATCGAGCACCGGCCGCGTAGTGGCGCCGTGATCCGAACCCTGTCGCGGACCGAGGTGGTCGAGCTTTATGAGATGCGCCTGGTGCTGGAAAGCACGGCGGCACGGATGGCTGCCAAACACGCTGCCGAGGCCGAGGTTGATGCGCTGGCCGCCCTGAACGCGCAGATCGCCGCCGCCGTGCAAAAACCCACGGTCGCCGCCGCGATCAACCAGCAGTTTCACCGCTCGATTCATTTGGCGGCACGCAACCGTTTCCTGTTGGAATCTGCGCGTGCGCTCAACAACGCCCTTTTGCTTCTAGGGCCCACAACGCTGGCGGATGCGGCGCGGATCCGCACGGTCGTGGATCAGCATGCGGTGATCATCGATGCCATCCGGACCGGGGATGCCGGAGCCGCTGCCGCCGCCGCTGAAACCCATTTGCAGACGTCATTGCGCCACCGTCTCATGGTGATGTCCGCATGAAACAGGTCATTCTATCGCATGCGATCGCAACCCTTGGCGTGGGTGCGTTTCACCTGCTGCACCTGCCGCTGCCGTGGTTGCTGGGGCCGATCACAGCCTGTCTCATCGCGGCCCTTGCCGGGGTGCCGATGCGCGGGGTCCCGGTGGTCAACAACCTGATGCGCACCATTCTGGGGGTTGCCGTGGGGGCGACCTTCACCTGGGCGCTTGTGGTGACGATGGCGGGCATGTGGACGACGCTGATCCTTGTGCCACTGATGGTGTTTCTCATTGGTCTTATCGGGGTGCCGTATTTTCAGCGTCTCTGGGGGTTTGACTTCGCCACCAGCTACTATGGTGCGATGCCCGGCGGCCTGCAGGATATGCTGCTTTTCGGGGAGGAGGCCGGGGGGGACGTGCGCGCGCTTTCGTTGATCCATGCGACGCGGGTATTGGTCATCGTTGTGGCGCTGCCCTTCATTCTCAAGGGCTATTGGGGAGTTGATCTCAGCAATCCCCCTGGCGTGCCCGCAACGACGCTGCCGCTGTCGCAGCTGTTCCTGATGGCGGTTTGCGGGATCGTCGGTTGGCAGGTCGCGAAGCGGGTCGGGCTCTTTGGCGCGTCCATTCTGGGGCCAATGATCCTTGCGGGTGTCCTTGCGCTGCTGGGTGTTCTGCAGCACCGCCCCCCGGCAGAGGCGATCTGGATGGCGCAGTTTTTCATCGGGATGACGGTGGGCACAAAATACGCGGGTGTGACCGGCCATGAGGTGCGCCGCGACGTGACCGCAGCGCTGGGGTTCTGCCTGATCCTGCTGGTGCTGACGAGCCTCTTTGTCGAGGCGATCCATCTGCTACAGCTTGCCCCACCGATGGAAACGCTGCTGGCCTTCGCCCCCGGGGGGCAGGCCGAAATGACCGTGCTTGCGCTGATTGCAGGGGCCGATATGGCCTTTGTGATTGCCCACCACGTGCTGCGCATTGTCGTGGTGATCCTTGGGGCACCGCTGGCGGCGCGGATGTTCAGCCCCAAACCTCCGGGTTGATCATGTTGATGGGCGCGCCATCGGCATAGGCGTTGATCTGGTCAAAGATGTCACTGAACTGCAGATCAAATTCATCCTCGGTGACATAGCCGATGTGCGGGGTTGGCAGCACATTGGGATGTGTCAGCAGCGGATGCGTCGTGTCGGTCAGGGGTTCGCTATCAAAGACATCGACGGCCGCGAAAATGCGGTTTCGCGTCATTTCCGCTTCAAGCACGCCGGGGGCGATCAGACCGGACCGCGACGTATTCACCAACAGACTGCGCGGTTGCATCGTGGCGAGGTCTGCGGCGGTCACGATGCCTTTGGTCTCAGGCTTCAGGCGCACGTGCAGGCTGACGATATCCGAGGTGGCAAAGAAGGCTTCGCGGTTGGCTGCAACTATCACCCCGTCTGCGGCGGCGCGGGCGCGCCCTTCCGGCGAGGCCCACCATTGCACCTGCATCCCAAGCGCCTCGGCATATCCCGCGACGGCCTTTGCGATCCTGCCGTAGCCATAGAGGCCTAGGGTTCGCCCCCGCAGGCTACGCCCCACACCCGATTGCCAGGTACCCGCGCGGAGCGAGGCAACTTGCTGGGGGATCTGCCGGTAGCTGGCCAGGATCACGGCCAGCGTATGTTCTGCGGCGGCATAGGAGGGCGTGTCGGAATGCATGTTCGAGCACAAGAGCACGTTATGACGCGTGCAGGCGTCCACATCGATATGCGGATAGACGCTGCGCTGCGAAATCAGGCGCAGGTCGGGCAGGTGTTCCAGCAGATCCGCGCCGATCCGCGTGCGCTCGCGGAAAAGCACCAAAGCCTCCGCCTGCCGGAGCCGCGCCGCCAGACGTTCTGGGTCAGGTTCATGGTCGGTCCAAACGGTCACCTCATGCGCGGCCAGCTTGGCAAAGCAGGGCAGGGTGCGCAGCGTGTCGAACCAATCGTCCAGAATATGGACTTTCACCGGCTTTCTACGCCGTCGGCTGCTGTGGGCGCGCGCGGGGTCGGAATAAAGACGTCTTCTTCCAGCGAGCGGATCGCCAGCAACACCTTTTGTCGTTCCGCCAGCAGGTGATTGAATTGCGCGTCGCATCCCGAAATCGGGACCGGGTAAGCGCTGATTTCATCGCTGAGCAACCGGCGCGCCACGGCAAGTTCTGATTGCGCGGCCAGGATGCAGTCTTCGAACTGATCGGTCATGATGCTTCCTCCTTGTTTACTGTATACTATTGTATACTGAAATTAGGCTGCGTCAATCACCTGCCCAGACTGATGCGGGCACATAGACAGCGCCGCTCGCCAGTTTACGGGCGGTGCGCACCAATCCGGCGGATTTCACGGCAAAGCCGCTGGCGGTGTTCTCGAAGGCGACATCGACGTCAATGGCGCCGGATGGGTGTTCCAACGTGACCCGGGCGGGCGTTTCGTTTGGCAACGCCACATCGGCCACGGTGCCAGGGGTCAGAATGCAAGAGGCGAGGCATTGTGCGCCGGTCACCGCCATGGAGGGGTGGCAATTCCACGGCATGAAATAGCGCGCCGTCATCGTTCCGCCGTCTCTTGCGGGGGCCAGCAAGCCAAACTTCGGTGTGACGGATTGCGACACATCACCCATCCCCATGCGCAGGCCCGCTTCGCGACGCACCGCTTCCATACGCACGAAAAAAGCCTTGTTTTCATCAAGCTCCGTTGCACTTTCATACCCGTTCAGCCCGAAGCTTGCAGCGTTTGCGATCACCATGGGCATGGCCACATCCATGCAGGTGACCTCTATGCCCTTAATCACGTCGATCAGATTGCCGGTGGGCAGGAAAGCCCCGGTCACGCCGCCGACGGTTTCCATGAACTGTAGCGCAACGGGGGCCGCACTGCCCGGCACCCCGGCAATCTGCGTATCACCGTCATAGCGGACCTGACCACCCGGCGTCTGCACCAGCGCCGCAACCTTGGCTCCGGTATTTACGGCGCGAATGTTGACGGGCGTCTCGTCTTGCCGTGCGGGAACCAACCCCATTTCGATGGCCGCGGGGCCGACGCCCGACAGGATATTGCCGCAGGTGGGTTTGAAATCGACAAGCCTGTCTTCGACACTGACCTGCGCAAAGAAATAGTCGACATCCGCCCAAGGGTCGTCTGATTGCGAGAGCATCGCGACCTTGGTCGTGACCGCCACGCCGCCGCCGATCCCGTCGATATTGATCGGATGGCCTGACCCGAGCATGGCGATCAGCACCTCGGCCAGGGTCTCGGCATCCTCGGGCAGATCGGCGCGGTTGAGGTAGGGCCCGCGCGAGGTGCCGCCGCGCATGAAGAGGAAGGGGATGGCGGTCTGGGTCATGGCCGTCTGCTCAGGTCAACGGCCATGGCAAATCCGCATATTCCTGCAGCAGCCCGGGTGGAAAATCGCGGTTGAGCAGCCAGGCCATGCCACACATGAAGGTGAGGCCGACGGCAGTGTAGATCGCGGCATAGGCGGTGCTGACGCGGGCGCGCAGCTTCATGAAGCTGAAGAGGAAAACGGTGAGCGCGAGGATGAACCCGAAAAGCGAGGTCAGGATCAGCAGCCCGGCAAACCACGCCAGCGTCGGCCACAATCCATGGGTGGCATCGGCCTCCTCCCCGCTCTTTTCGCGGTCGGCAAAGATCGTATCTGTTTCGGGCTTCAGCATCATGGTGATGATCAGGATCGCACAACCGACCAGGCAGACCCCGGCGACAAACATCGGGAAGGTCCGGTCGCGGCTGAAGCTCGGGATCGAGGCGGCGTCATAGAAGGCGTAGGCGATATAGCCGGTCACCACGAGCAGCATCACGAAAGGCGCACGCTTTGAACCGGATTGTACGTCGCCTTCGGCCATGATGTTTTTGGCCTGGCGCAGCCCCATCACGACAGAGATCACAGTGATGATCAGCAGGACAATGACGATCGGGCTGAAGATGTAGTCGAGCCCGTCCTCGAAGCTTTTCCGGAACCGCGACTGCGCGATCTGGAGCGCCTGGTTGGCGTAGTTCTCCGCAGGGGTGGAGAGCACAAATCCGATCAGGAAGGCGGGCCGCGACCAGTCAAAGCGGCGCATCATCAGTCCCAGAAAGCCGATGGCGAAGAGGGCGACAAGATCCATCAGGTTTTGACCGGACTGGAAGGCGGCAAAGCTGATGATCATAAAGAGGAACGGCGCCAGCAGGGCGAACCGAATGGTCGTCAGTTTCGCAATGCCGCCGGAGGCCGCGATGCAGATGATGGTGCCCACCACATTTGCCAGCGCCAGCAACCAGACGATGGAATAGGTGATGTCGAGGTTGTTTTTCAACATGGCCGGGCCGACCTCGATCTGACCGGAGCCCAGAAGCGCGATGGCCCCGATGAAGATCGCCATGGAGCCGGAACCGGGGATACCAAAGAGCAGGGTTGGCACGAGACCGCCGCCTTCCTTGGCGTTGTTGGAGCTTTCCGGTCCGATCACGCCGCGCACTTCGCCTTTGCCGAAGTTCGATTTGTCCTTGGTCGTCTGTACCGCGTGCCCGTAGGCGATCCAGTCCACGACCGACCCGCCCAAACCGGGGATCACGCCGACGACAACGCCGATGATCGAACACCGCACGGACAGCCAGATGTTGGCAAACCAGTCTCTCACACCTTCGAGCCATCCACCGCCCAGTTGCGGCTCGCTGGAGATGGCGCGGTCCTGGCGCAACAGCGAGACAATCTCCGGGATGGCGAAGATACCAAGGCCGACGATCACCAGTTTCAACCCGTCGGTCAGATAGGGCAGGTCGTAGGAGGACATCCGCAGATCGCCGGAGGAGGCGCCTTCGCCGATGGTGCCGATGAGCATGCCAAGACCGGCCGCCACGATCCCCTTGATCGCCACGCGGCCCGCCAGAATGCCCACCATGGACAGGCCGAAGATCGTGATCATCAAAAGCTCCGGCGTGCGGAATTCGAGCACGATGGGCCGGGCGATCAGGATGAAGACGGTGAGGAAGCTAGCACCTACCAACCCACCGAAAAGGGAGGAGGCAAAGGCGGCGGACAAGGCCCGCGCGGCCTTCCCTTTCTTGGCCATGGGGAAACCGTCGAGCACCGTCGCCTGCGAGGCGGATGATCCCGGAATCCCCATCAGGACGGAGGCAAAGGTGTCGGAGGTCGGCACCACCGCGACCATACCCACCATCAGCGCCAGGCCCAGGATCGGATCCATCCCGAACATGAAGGGCAAGAGCAGCGACAGACCGGCAATCCCGCCGAGCCCCGGAAAGACCCCGATACACAGGCCCATCACAACGCCAAGCACCAGATACCCGATCACGACGGGTTGCAGGATCAACCCCCATGCATCGCCCAATGCGGGCAACGCCTCCATGATGACATCCATGAACTCTCTCCCTGCCTTGCTTGGAAAAGCGCCCCGACCGTTGGCCGGGGCGCTCAAAAAACAAGGCTTAGTTCAGCGAAACGCCGTATTTTTCCTGCAGCCAATTGACCACGAAGTCCTTGGCTTCCGGCGTCACATTGGTGCCGCTTTCCAGCGCTGTTTGCGCGGCCTCACCAGTCATTTGCGGGTATTTGCCCAGACGTTTGCCGGAGATTTCCGCAAAGTCGGCCCGCGCCTTCACCGCTTCAAAGGCAGCGGTATAGGTGGCGATGGCATCCGCCGTCGCACCTGCTGGCAAGAAGACCATCTTCTGGGCGGGGAATCCCGCGATGAAGAATGCCTTCCAGGCATCCCATTTTTCGCCGGAAGTTTCACAGCCATCGGTGGCCTCGCACACTTCCTTGAAGGTGGGAATGTCCGGGAAGGTCGGGTCCCGCACGATATTGCCCGCATCATCCAACGCGCCCCAGGTCATCATCGGCACGGCAGTGCCCGCCTCGACCAGCGGGGTCACACCCGACAGATAAGAGGAAGAGGTCTGGTAGTCGATATTGGCCTCACCCCGTTCAAACATCAGGCGACCATCGCCGCGTCCCTTGATGCCCATGACGCTCTCGACATTCAGCCCCAGCATTTCCCAGGCCAAAGTGGGCACAAGATCCAGACGGGTCGCGCCCTGATTGCCGTAGATGAAATCTTCACCCTGCAGCGGTGTGGCGCTCAGCCCGTCCATCTTTGCAGCCAGATCCGGTGGCAGATAGGCGACGCCACCGGTACCAGAGGCGAGCACCACGTTCCAGTCGGCGTAGTTGTATTTCACCCGCGGATCGCTCAGCAGGAACGGGAATTGCGTTGAGCCGCTGGAGCCGAAGATCAGCGTGCCATCGTCATATTCCTGCTCCTGAAAGAAGTTGGCGCCTTTGGTCGATCCGGCACCGGGCATGAACTTCACGACGACGGTGGGCTCGCCGGGCAACGCCTCAGACAGCAGCGGCGCATAGAAGTTGGCCCATTTGGCCGATCCGCCGGTTTCGGAGAACGGAATGATCCACTCAACGGTCTTGCCGCTCAGATCGATGCCGTGGCCGCCCGCATGGGCCTGAAGTGAAAAAGTCGCAGCAGCCGCGGCCACAAGGCCAACCGCCACGCGACGCGTGGTTGTGATTAAGGACATATGTTCCTCCCTGATATGTGGCGCTTCCTTTCGGGAAGACGCCATGCAAAATCGCCGGTCTTGTCCCGGACCGGTTGATGTCACAAAGGTTACCTGCGAACCTTGCACGAAACTTTCAGGCTTCAAAAAAGATGCGGATCACCCTTGTTGAAGACAATATTGGCCTCGCCAAAGGCATTGCCTACCGGTTGCAAGACACCGGACATGCGGTCGATTTGTTGCACGATGGGCACGAAGCCTCGGTGTTTTTGCGTGACGATAGCTCTGATCTGATCATCCTCGATATCAACCTGCCGGGGATCGACGGGCTGGCCCTGCTCAAGGAGCTCAGAGCGCGCGACGACGGGCGGCCGGTTATTTTGCTGACCGCGCGTGCGGAGACCGAAGACCGGGTCATTGGCCTCGATGCCGGCGCCGATGACTACTTGATCAAACCTTTCGAGATGGCGGAGCTGGAGGCACGCGTGCGTGCGTTGACCCGGCGGCGCGCGGTGCCGCACCGACAAACCGCGCAGATTGGCGCAGTGAGTTTCGACGCCGCCGCGCGCCAGCTTTTTGCCGATGACGCGCCCTTGGAATTGCCGCGTCGTGAGCTTTCGGTGTTTGAATGTCTTTTGTCTGCCGAAGGTCGGCTGGTGTCCAAGGCGGCCCTGCTGGACTATGCCTACGGCGTCGGCACAGATGTCGATGAGAAGGTCGTCGAGGTTTATATATCACGCCTCCGGTCACGGCTAAAGCCCTATAATATTGGGATAAAATCCCAACGTGGCCTGGGATACCAAATGCGCTACGAGCCCGAGGCATGAAGGTTCAATCGCTGCGCGCGCGGCTGATCCTGATCATCCTGACGCCGCTTTTGCTGATCTCTGTCGTGGCCACGGCCTGGCAGTTTCACAACACGACCGACCGCGCCGAGGAGATCTTTGACCGCGGCTTGCTTTCGGCGGCGCTTGCCATTTCCCGTGACGTCGCGGTGTCCGGCGGCGATGCGCTCAGCCCGGCCACACGTCGGTTGGTGAGCGATACCTCGGGCGGTGAACTCTTTTACCATGTCTTTGCGCCAGACGGCGTGTTCGTCACCGGCTATGCCACCCCGCCGGTGTCGCCTTTCCCGGTCGCTGCAGGGCCGCAGGAACCGCAATTCTATGACGCGGTTTACCAGGGTCGCGATGTTCGTGTGCTGCGGTTCCAGGACGCGACGGTCATCGACAATGTCTCCGGCCTGTTCACCATTACCGTTTGGCAGGACACGCAGGTGCGTGCCGGTTTCATCCGCGATGTGGTCCTGCGCGTGTTTGGCGTGATCGCCCTGATGGTGGTCAGTGTTGCCTTGGTTGTCTGGTTCGGTGTCGGCTTGGGATTGCGGCCCCTGCTGGATCTGCAGGAGGCCATTGCCCGGCGTAATCCGAATGAACTTGAGCCGATTCGCCGCAATGTACCGGTTGAAGCGCAGGGGATTGTCTCGACCCTGAACACGCTGCTGGACCGGGTGTCCCGCCGGATCAGTTCCAAGGACGAATTCATTTCAAACGCAGCGCATCAACTGCGCAACCCGATTGCGGGTGTGCTGGCGCTGGCCGAAGCGGTTGAGAAAGCCCCCACGCCGGAGGCTGCAAAATCCCGAAGCTCCGAATTGATCGCCGCCGCGCGCCATGCGACCCACCTGACAAACCAGTTGCTGTCCTTTGAGCGTGCAACCGGGTCAGATGTGGCCCTGAACGGCGAGGTGCTGGACGTTGAGGCGCTGATTGCGCTGGTGGTAACCCGATTTGAACAGCAGCACCCGGGCTACACCGTCACGGTCACATCTGACCGAAAAACATCGCATCATCACATCTGGGGCGATCCCGTGATGCTGCAGGAGGCGTTTTTGAACCTGCTGGCCAATGCCGTGGTCCATGGTGGCCCACAGGTCTCGCGCATTGATCTGCACATTTCCGCCTCGGACCGGGCCATCGAGATTATCGTGGAGGACGACGGTATCGGCATTGACCCTGCTGACCACGTTTTGGCCATTGGTCGTTTCAGCCAGGCCAAGGCCGGTCCCGGCAGTGGTCTGGGTTTACCAATCGCGGCGCGCGTAGTCGAAAACCACAAAGGCGCGTTGCAGATAAAACCCAGTACTTCCGGCGCGAAGATACAGATTTCCCTGCCTGTCTGGCGGGATCAGGATGCTGCGCGGCCTGCAGCGGCGGCGCACCAGCGTCATCTGTCTCAAACCTGACCCATCAGAGGGCTTTTCAAAAGTCTCGCCCGATCTTCGAAGGGACACAGATCAAAGCGGGGCGGCGCTGTCTTCCGGGAAGCCTGCATTTCGCATCAGGTCGAGGTAATGCTCCAAATCCTCAGGTCTGAGAAACGGCTCAACGCGTTCCGTGCGCGCAACCGACGTCTGCGGCGCTGCGGCCAGAACCTTTTCGCGCGCGGCCTCGGCTTCCTCGGTCCGGCCGAGCTTTGCATAGGCGAGCGCCAACAGCTCATAGGTGCCCGTTGTCTTGGGGGAGCGCTGCTCCATCACCTCAGCCGTCTCCGCGTAGTGCCCGGCGACAAGATGCGCGAAGGCCAGATCCCAAAGGTACCAGCCGGGGTAGCGCGGGTTCCGCTCCATCGCGCTTTCGATGAACTCGATCCCCTTGTCGGGCTCACCAGCGTAGGTCAGCGCCCAGCCAAGATGTACCAGCATTTCGGCATTGTTGGGGTTGAGATCAATGGCCTGCTGGTAGGCGGCCAGCGACTGCTCATGCCGCCGCTGATAAAGACGGATCGCCCCCATCGTCCAATGCCCGTAAGGATCATGCGGGTCGATCTCGATGGCCTTCTCCGCCCGGCGCTCCGCTTCGATCAGCGATTGCTCCGGCGCGTCGCTCCAGCCGTTGCGAAAATCCTGCAGATAGGCCCAGCCTGCATAGGCATGCGCGCGCCCGTAGAGCGGATCAATCTGCAGGGCGCGGTCGAATTCGGTGATCGATTGCAGGGTCTCTTCCGCACGGTAGCTTTCAAATAAAACCAGCCCGTTGAGAAAGTGGTCGTAGGCGGCCAGGCTTGCGGTCGGCATCCGCTGCACCCGGGAAAGCTCGCTTGCGCGCAGCTTGCTGTTGGCCCCATCTGCAATGCCCACAAGGCGGACGACTTCGGTCACGATCTCGTTTTGCAGCACCAAGAGATCGTCCGCCGGACGCTCAAATCGTTCAGCCCAAACGGTCTTGGACGTGGCGGCTTCATAAAGCTGCACATTCACCCGGACCGTCTTGCCATGCCATTGCGCGTCACCCGACACAACGTAGCGCGCGCCCAACTGCCCGGCGATCTCCAACGGCGACATGCCCTGCGCGGCATAGGCAAAGGTGGTGTCGGCGGCGTAAACCAGAACGGTGCTGAATTGCGACAGATCGGTTACCATGTCGCGTGCGACAGCCGTGACAAAGGCCGTCTTCTCTGCGTCGGCTTGGCCAAAGGCAAAGGGCAGAACGGCCACCGACGGCAGGTTTGAGATGGCAGGCGGGGCAGAGACGCTTGCGACCATCCGATTGCCGGGCGTAAGCACCAGCCCCGCAACCAGTGATACCAGCAACGCTGCCACGGCAATCAAGGCCACGCGCCTGACCGGCCGTTTTGGTTCCGGTTCGACATTGGCAGGGCCGATTTCCTTGAGAAGCTGCATCTTGGTCCGGACGCCGAGCTTGCGGTAGATGCTGTTGAGATGCGTGCGGACGGTGGCAGGCGCGATACACAACCGCTCGGCGATCTCCTTGTGGCTCAGACCGTCCACATAAGCGCGTGCAATTTCGCTTTCTCTCTTTGTCAAAATCTCTTGGCCGGGCATCGGGGCGCGCCTTTCAAAGATACCCCCTGATCCTAGCAGTAACCGCAGAATGGGTCAAAATGCGTAGGGAAAATACGCCATTTGAACGATGCCAATTTCCAGCAATGCAGACCAGGCTTGAAGGGCGGCACTCATAGCCCGCGTCTGCCCATATCAACGTTTTCAAACCCTTTCAGTTCAGGAGTATTGCAATGGACCGTCTCTCGCATTCTTATCGTTTCTCCACGCAAATTCAGCGTGCCTGCACCGTGCTGATCTGCGTGACCGCAATCGCGGCCACAGCAGTCAGCGCGCAGGACAGAAGCAAAGCGCCACTGGAACCGGAGCCGATGGTGACCGACCGCTCCGTCATCGCGGGCACGGTCGGGATGCCGATGCTTTTCACCTTTGATCCCAAATCGGTGGAGGACGGGCCACACGAGCTTGCCCATGACATCCTCACCGGGCGCAGCCTTGTGGTGACGTTCAAGAACGGCAAATCGGAGCGTGCGTTTCTAAAGGTGCCGTTCAGCGGACGCATCGATCTCAAAAGGACAACGGGCTTGAACAGCTGTTCGACCATCCACTGCGCCACCACGCAGGTGCCGACCTGTTTTGAGCTTCCAGAGGGTGGATGTACCTGCGTCTGCGGCGGCAGCTTCAAGGCGCTGGAGTAGGATCATGCGTCAATCTGATTTCACATGGGTCAGCTTCCAGCAGGACTTCAATTCCGCGACCACAAATGCCAGTCGCGGCTTCAAGATCGACGGCACCCCGGTCGGGGTCGGATACCTGCTGATCCAGCAGTTTGATGTCGAGGCGGACACGCACCGCATTTTGATCAACGGCAAGCCGCTCGACGGGTTCGACCTGGCCAGAGACAAAACCGATCGTGTCTGGACAACCTGGATGGATGGCATCCCGCCCGGGGTTCTCAAGCGGGGGTCCAACAAGATCAGCATTCTGCGCGACGCCCAAGCCAGCGAATTCTTTCGGATTGGCAGCGTCGCCATCCATTGGCGCGAAAACGGATAAAGGAGCGATCTGATGAACAAGACCAAAACCGCCCTGTATTACCGTCCCAACTCCGCCACGGTGGACGATGAGCTCTTCGACGATCTGGCCAAAAAACATCCCGGGCGTGGGCGGCCCAGTGATGTCGGCATGCTGGTGCCCGATATTGCCTATCTCAAAATCGAAGACTGCGATGAAGAGCCGCCAGGCCGCCGTCCGGGGGTGTCAGAGCGTGTGCCCCGGCCCGCGATCAAGGTGGATGGCGGTCCGCAATTCAGCATCGACGCCTTTGCCGATGGCCTCCGGCTTCGGCTCAACAATCGCAGCACGGGCTGGGCCTTTGTCATCAATCAGAACGGGCAGGAGGCCATCTCGGATGCAGGCGGCAACGCCACGGTCGCGGGTGATCTCGATGGAGCTGGCACGATTTTGAGCGCACGGGCCTTCACCCCGGACACCCGCGTGAATGTGGCCAGTGTCTCCAAAACGATCACAGCGGTTGCGGTGCTGCGCCTGCTGCGGGCAACCGGCAAATCCGTCACCTCCAAGATCTGGCCCTATCTGCCCGCCGGTTGGCCGGTCGAGGCCTCGGGCGTCGCGGATCTGGAGTTTCGCCACCTGCTGACCCACCGCACCGGTTTGACCACCCAGAACGCCGCCTTTTCCCAGACGCTTTCCGATGGGGGGCTGCAAACCGCGCTTTTGCTCGGCGCAGACCCCGGTGCGCCCTACGCCTACCGGAACGCCAATTTCGCGCTGTTCCGCCTGATCATTCCGGCCCTGTGGCGCGAAGCGGGAAACACCGCCGCCAACAACGACACCGATGTCGGGGCCGCGTTTTTCTATGCGGCTTACATCATCGACCAGCTGTTCGGTGAGATGGGCGGCGCGATCGGGGAGAATGCATCAACCAGTGTGCTCGATGACCCGCCCACGCGTTACTATGCGGCGGCGGGCACCGCGCAAGGAATCGAGTACCCGAATTGGGCGTTGCTTGCGGGGGCCGCCGGGTGGCATTTGTCGGCGCGCGAACTTGCCGCCTTTCTGGCCTTCATCACCTATGATGACGATGTTCTGGACGCCGCTTCGCGGGCGCAGATGGACAGCCTGCGCCTTGGGTGGCAGCCAACGGGCAGCTACGATGGCAGGTTCGGTGATTATCGCGGTCACTCGGGCAGCATCCGGTCGACCGTCAATGGCGTCACCGGCAACACCCGCGCCGGGATCATGAAATTCGGCATTCAGGTCGAAGCCGCCTTTGTCGCCAATTCCTCCATACTTGGGGTCAACGCACCCGTTGCCGACCTTTTGGCGGATGCTTTTGACGCGGCCTGGGGGTGACGCTCAACAGCACGGCAAAAATCCGCAAAACCACGAAAATCGCGTGCCAAATTGACGTCGATCAACCCAATCCGGAATTTCCGCATCAGTTTGTCATCACCCCCAATTTCTGATGTGGAGCGCTGGCATATGCAAAAGACGATGAAGGCTGCGGTGGTCACCAAACTTGGTGATCCGCTGGATATTCGCGAGGTCGATGTTCCCGAAATCGGGCCCGGAGAGGTGCTTGTCCGCGTGCGTGCTTCGGGCGTCTGTCATACCGATCTACACGCCGCGAACGGCGACTGGCCGGTAAAGCCAACCGCCCCCTTTGTCCCCGGTCACGAAGGTGTTGGCGAGGTCGCGAGGCTCGGCGCGGGCGTTACCCATCTGAAAGAAGGCGATCGGGTGGGGGTGCCTTGGCTGCACACGGCGTGCGGGCGCTGCGAGCATTGCTCCGGAGGCTGGGAGACGCTGTGCGAAAGCCAGCAGAATACCGGGTATTCTGTCGATGGCGCCTATGCGGAATTCGTCAAAGCGGATGCGGATTATGTCGGGCAAATTCCGGATGTGCTTGATTTCGGACCAGCCTCCCCGGTGCTTTGCGCTGGCGTGACGGTCTACAAGGGCCTCAAGGAAACCGAAGTGCGCCCGGGCCAGTGGGTTGCGATTTCAGGGATCGGCGGCCTGGGGCATATGGCGGTACAATACGCAAAGGCAATGGGCATGAACGTGGTCGCGGTGGATGTCGCGGACAGCAAACTTGATCTGGCGCGCTCTCTGGGCGCGGATGAGGTGATCAACGCGGCCAAGACAGACCCTGTGAAGGAAGTCGCCAAGCATTTGGGCGGCGTTCACGGCGCATTGGTTACGGCCGTGAGCACCAAGGCGTTTGCCCAGGCCACGGGCATGCTACGCCGTCACGGAACCATGTCTCTTGTGGGGCTGCCGCCGGGGGATTTCCCGCTCCCGATTTTCGAAGTGGTCCTGAAGCGCCTGACGATTCGCGGCTCCATTGTCGGCACGCGTCTTGATCTCTCGGAGGCTCTGTCCATCGCCGCCGAGGGCAAGGTGTCAACGACCTACAAATGGGACAAGCTCGAAAACATCAACGCGGTGTTTGATCGGATGCGCCAAGGTACAATCGACGGGCGTGTGGTGCTGGAAATCTGACGGCGCGCCCAACTGCCCGCGCAACACTCGCAGCTGCTCTCGGTGATTTGACGAAGAATGCTGCGCCCGCGTGCTGGAGATGCCGCAAATTCGGCGGTGGGGTATCCGCAGTCAGACGGCGTTTTATGCAGAGCATTCCGCTGGCTAGGGGGCGGGCCGAGAGCGTTTTCAAGCATAGATGTATCAGGGCGATGCTACGAATTCTGTGGATCATCATGACCTGAATCGAGATGATTTCATGTTTGAAACAGCCTGTTCTTTGAGAGAATTTTACGCTGTGTAGCGGCCTCGCGCCAAGCGCATTGATGCGCTGCCCGACCAATGTGGATGCCAGCTCGAAAGACCCGCTTGCCGGTGCGTTGTGTCGCCCTCGGCCTCTTCCCTCTCGCCGTGCGATTCTCGTCAGGATAGAAAATCTCACATTTCTGTGATATGCTTTCCCCTATTCTAGTGATTTTTTGACAAGCTTTTTCCTCAGAACGATTGTTCGGAGTAGGCGCCATGGGTTCTTCGCTCACCCTCAAATTAGCCAACGCGATAAATGACATTTCTGCAGCCGGAACCGACAGCCGCGCGCATCTCGACCTGGAAGAGATCGGTGATCTTTTTGCGCCACTCATCCCTGAACGGATCGAGCGCCGACGGATCATTCGACCGGAAGACCTCTTTGTCGCTGATCTGGTGCTGCACAATCTGAGCGTGACGCCCGGTCCACCCCAGCGGCTGATCCGTACGATACAATCCCGACCGGCACATCTGTGCCTTGGCCTTCAGGGGCAGCACTTTGGCGAGGAAACACTGGTCACCGGTGCGGCGAATGGCATTCCCTCCGATTTGCTCTCGGGAGAGCTGGAAGTCCCACCCCCGGCGCCGCGTGTGATGCGTGCGCGGCTTGCCTACCCTAGCCGCGTGGTCGTGCGCATGCCGCAGACGCAGATGGCGCTCGACTACACGGTGGATGCCATCCTCAAGGCCATCACCACCTGGCCGCTCAACCTTGATCCGCTGGCGCGCAGTCTGCCGGTCTTCGCAGAGTTCGGGGTTGCCGAGCTGACCAAGACGGATCTTTCTGATCTGGTAAAAGTCGACGCCTTGCAGAACGCGGTTTCCGCCTTGCAGCCGTTGAAGATGGACCTGCAGGATATGTTGAGCGAACTGGACGCCGCAC
Organism: uncultured Roseobacter sp.; assembly: GCF_947499265.1. GTDB lineage: Bacteria > Pseudomonadota > Alphaproteobacteria > Rhodobacterales > Rhodobacteraceae > Roseobacter. Next base: position 95,231 of record NZ_CANMNK010000006.1, read on the forward strand.
CGGTTGCTCGTGGGGCCATTCGCGATGCCCGGCGCAGCGCTGTGGGGGCCCTGTCAACCAGATCCGCCGGGTTGGTTGGCGGTGCTGCAACCGATGACGCGACGGCGTTTCGCGCCAAGCTGGATGCAACACGCGGTCTGGATGACACCAAGAAAGCACTTGGAACGGCTCTCTTTGAGGTGCAACGCGCCAAGGACACAGCGGATCGGATCTCAGCCCAGCAAACATCTGATCGCCTCACGGTCGCAGAAATCTCGAAAATCTCGCAGGTGCTGATCTATGCGCTGCTGCCGCACCGCCCCGGCCATCTCGTCACCTCGCTCGAACTGCCCTATCGATTGCTGCAAAGCCCGCATTCGAACGCATCTTTTGTGCATCCAACCGCACCGGTGACGCTCTCTGATCGGACCGAGCTGTGGCGCACGACCCTGATGCGGCGCACGACGAGCGATCCTGCCCCGATCGGACCGAATGGATTGCCGATCACGGTGATGTGGAGCCCGGATTACACCGGATCGGCAGCGCCAAAGAAAGACCCCTTCCGGATGTCGCTGGCGCCACGCCATCGCGATGATCTGGTGCGGCTGATGTCGGGACATACCGAACAATTGGCAACCACGGGCAAGAGCTACACGCCAACGCCCGCGCGTGCCCGACGTCTGCAGCTCTCCGCCTGGGGCGGTGTGTTAGAGGCGGACGGCGAGTGGATGGTGGATGTCCAGGGTGTCGACACCGAGGAGTGGAAACACGATGCCTCCTACGGGCGGGATGAATTTGTGCGCGTGGTGGAAGGCGGGTTTCTCTTTCCCTTCGGACACCGCGCCGCCTTTGTCACCCTGACGCAGCGCGAGATCGAGGATCACACCGCGTCTGGCTGTGGCGCCTTTCTGCGCCAGCGTCGTTTCATCGTGTTGCGCGAGGCGGTGAAATCCTTTCCCGCGCCGGGTATGGTGCATGACGGGCGTAAGCTGCCGTTCAAAACCATCACCTGCCTGACCAGGAAAACGCCTGCCCTCGACAGCCCGTCAAATGCCCTCTCGAGCGTGGCGGGGCTGAATGAAATGCAGGCCTTCTGGCCGGTCGCCAACAATGAAGGCAGCCCGTTCCGTTTCGAATTCGAAGCGGTGGACATCTCTGGCCGACGCACGACTTTCAAAAGCAATGTGATCTTCGTCTTCAAATCCCTCGCCTTTCCGCCTGCGAACCAGATCAACAAGGTGCAGACCGGATTTGCCGGTGCGGGCTCATCGATCAACGACCGCAGCCGCGTGCCCTTTGAGGGGCAGGTGGTGCGCATGGCCCCGGTAGGCGACGGCACGCCGGGCGATGTGGACGTGCCATTGGACGAGATCGTCTTTGAGGGCACCAGCGCCCAAGGGCAGACCCCGCCGTTTCATCCTGCCGTCAGATGTGCGGATGCACGGCTCAAAGCCCTGGAAGGGGTCACCGGAAAAACCGCCTCCGAAACGGTGGAATTCGAAAAAAGCACCTATTTGCCGCAGGGCTATACCAACAATCCCTGGCGCGTGTTTCTGGAGCTGAAGACACCTTTCAAGGTCGATATGGGCGGCGACGTTCCAACCGACAAAGTGGGCGGCATCGGGCAGCCGACGCAATCGCTTTCGGCGATCTCCAACGGGTCGGGTGCTGTGTCAGGATCGGTATCGGCGCTGACGGGCGGCAATGTCGATCCCGCCGATATGTTCCCGGAGGCGAAAATCCTTGGTGGATTTGATCTCAAGGACATCATCGCGCCCTTTATCGCCGGTGCATTGGGGCAGGTGCCGGGGTTTAAGACCGAAGAGTTTCCCGACAAGATCGTCACCAGCTGGAATTATAAAGACGACAACATCACCGCCTCCATTCCCGGGCTGGTCTTTGGCGCGGGCGGGCAGAGCACACTCGAACTTGGGGCCAAGCTCACCGCCTATTTCACCTATCCGGACCCCGATCTGGGGTTCAAGAACAAGGACGGTGACCCGGCACCTGATTTCGGCGCGGGCACCGACCCCGGCTGGAAAGACCCGGAGGCGGAGGCGACCGGTAAGCTGACCAACTTCAAGCTCGATTTCTTTGGTTTCGTGATCGTCTGGTTTGATGAGTTCAGCTTCAAATCCACGGTCAAAAAGAAATTCGACCCCAACCCCAAGCTACATGACACCGACCCGGTGGTCTTTGGCGGCCCTCTGGAATTCATCAATACGCTCAGTGAGCTGATCCCGTCGGGTGGATTTTCCGACCCGCCCATCATCAAGCCCGGCCTGACCGATTTGCAGGTGGGGTATGATTTCAAACTGCCCAACGTCGAGGTCGGCATTTTTGCCCTGAAAAACATGAAGATCGGCGCGATCCTGACCATCCCGTTCCAGGGCGATCCTGTGGCGCTCAAGTTCTTTTTCAACACCCGCGAAGCGCCGTTTTTGCTGACGGTTTCGATGTTTGGCGGTGGTGGCTTCTTTGCTCTGGTCACGACGGCGGACGGTATTCAGGAGGTCGAGGCCGCCTTCGAGTTTGGCGCCTTTGCAAGCTTTGACATTGGCGTCGCGTCGGGCGGCGTCTACGTGAAGGGTGGCGTTTATTTCCACTGGAAAACCGACGCGGTCACGCTAGAAGGCTATGTCGAGATGGGCGGCGAGCTTTCCGTCCTGGGGCTGATCTCTGTCTCCGTCACCTTCCATCTGTCGCTGGGCTACTACAAGGAAGCGGGCAACTCCTACGTCAAGGGGCAGGCGACACTGACCGTCGAGGTCGAAGTGCTGTTCTTCTCGGCCTCGGTCAAACTGAAGGTAGAGCGGAAATTCTCCGGCTCTCCGGGCGATCCAACCTTTGCGCAGCTCATTCCCGACGCCACCGTTTGGGAAGACTACTGCTCGGCATTCGGATAGAGGGAGGAGATCATGGCGGACCGCACCCAACGCGTCATCTGGACGGCAATGCCCAACGGAGTGAACGAAGCAGGCCAATTACAAATCACCGCACTTGCCTCTCCGCGGCTCGTCGCGCTGAACGCCCCGGTGGAACCCTTGCAGGAATGGCCGGATTTTACGTCCTGGGCAGACAAGATGCTGCAGGCGGAATTTATGGTTTTCCTCGGCGGGGCCGATGCCCGGGCGAAACGGGTGTCAGAGCCCGACCCCGATATCTGGAAAGCGCTTTTCGCGGAGAGCACGCCGGTGATCAACCATGCGTTTGAAGACCGGCGGGGGGATCGTATCCTATCCTATCCGGTGGCGCGTGTGCATGATTTTGTTGGTGAGGTCTACGGCGATCTCGGTATCTCGGTGGAGGATGAACTGCCGGAAAAACGTGATCTCCTGCGGCCGGTCATCACCCTGGTCAGGGAGGAGGTGCGCGACACCGATCTGCAAAGCGCGGTTCTGGAACGGCTTCATCCGAAAAATGATCGGGAGGGTCTCAAGGACGTCCCCGGCGCGTTTGTGCTGCAGGAAGTCTATAACATGCCACTTGCCGCGACGGACCCGGCGGCAGGTCAACATGTCAATCAGGGGCCGGACGATCCGCGCACCAATGCCGTTTGGCGCCAGCATAAGTTCGAGAGGCTGCCTGATGCGAATGATTTCCGGGATCAGATCGATTTCCATGCGATTGTCTCCGCGCTTAACCAATATCCGCATCTGCTGCGGCTGACCGGCCTTGCTGTCGATCTGGTTGTTGAGGCGGACGCGCTGCCCGACGGACCGTTGACTGATGCGCTGTCGCTCAAGGTTTCCTGGGAGCCAGATGCCAGCGGTGCGGTGGATACGCTGGATGATGGGCTGCCGCGCACCATGACGCGGCGCGAAGATCGGGCGTTTCACGCTGTGCCCCGCCAGAACAATGGCGTCTTGTCCAATGGGTTCCTGAACATCGACAACGAACGCTATCGTCTGATCCAGATGGATGTAGACGGCGCCGGGGTGAAGCTGCGCAACGCGGCCCGCAGTTTCCTGCGCGCGCCGTCCACCAAAGAAGGCCAAACGCCGGACCGGGCCGGCATCCCGACCATTCGAACAGCCGGGTTGCAATTGGTCGAGGTGGATCGCCATCTGAGCCTGGAAGGGGCTTTTGATCGGTCGGGCGAGATGGAGGACGCACTGAACAACGGCCAGCCCATCGAGCTTTTTGCCGAAGACATCGTGCGGGGCTATCATGCGGATATCATCGACCAAACCACCGCAAAGCCCTGGCAATCGCTCTGCCGCCGCGACAGCACTTACGATCTGATCAACAGCTCTGTCAGCCTGAACATCGAAGACGAAGAGGGGATGATCCGGCTTGGCGCACAGGAGGCCGCCGATCCCGATGATCCGCAATTCCAGAACCTGGTGAAAATTGGCGAGCTGGTCTTTGCCTGGAGCGGGTGGAGCCTGACGGCGCCGCGGCCGGGCCTCGCGATTTCCACGGCTGCGGATGATCACCCCGATGCCGCAGACAGCGCGGCCCCGCCGGGCTTGCCGCTGGAGACGAATTTCGCCGTTCACCCGAAATCGCTGCCCGTGCTGCGGTTCGGACATGAATACCGGGCGCGGGTGCGGGTCGCCGATCTCGCAGGCAATGCGCTGCCTTTACAAGAGGGCGACGCAAAGATCCCGCCCGAGGCCAGCGGTGCGCATGTCTTCCGCCGGTATGAACCGGTTCCGGCACCGTCGAATGCGCTGGTGGATGGGGTAGGCGGGCTGGAGCGGCCTGATGACGGCGAGTCCATGGGGCGCATGGCGATACGCTCCTTCAATGAGACCGAAGCAGACAACACCGTGGTGACTACTGCTGAGATTCGCCGCCATATCGTGCCGCCGCGCACCTCCCAGGTGATGGCCGAACAGCATGGCGCGATTGATGTCGACGGTGTTCCGGATCCGGCGCAATATCCGATGTTGGCCTCGCGGGATGACAATCTGGCCGAGATCGACGTGCTGCATGAAGATCCGCTCACCAACTCCTCCGATCTGGTCAAATACAGTGTCGGGCCGGAGGGCTTGTCGCTGCCATATCTGCCCGATTGGTTGGCGCGTATCGCCGTGGTGCGGCTGGATTTCGATCCTAAGGAGGGCGTGACCCAGCGCTTTGAAGTGCCCTACTACGAGGGTGCGGGCAAATGGCCGGATGCTGCCCCCTTCAAGCTGCGGATTTTCGAACAACCCGGCGAGGTGGCCGGGTTCGATGCCAGCACGCGCACCCTGAATATGCCGCTGGATAAGGCGGAGATGATGCGTGTCCGGATCAGCCATAGGCTCAAGGACGCAGATCTGGATCTGATGGCGATCTGGCAGACCATGCGCACGCGACCGGGGTTGGCCGATGATTTGCAGGCGAACCTGCAAGAACGCATCCTGCGCGGCGACCACTGGATGATCACGCCCTGGCTGGAGATGGAACTGGTGCACGCGGTGCAGAAACCGCTGGTGCGCCCAGGTTTTCTGTCGCTCGGAGCAAACCGCGCGAAAGGTGCGACTGAGGCCACGATCAACTACCGCTCGCCCGTGCACGCCAAAAGCACAGCCAAGGTCGAACTACTGGGTCGCTGGCGCGACCCCTCCGATGTGCCCGCCGAAGGACCGCCGCGCGTTATCAATCAATCCAGCAGCGCCTTTGACACGCGCCTCTATCGTGACAGCTTCCCGAACGGCGAATTGCGTGTCGTCGGCCCGCATGCGTTCGGTGATACCCGCTTTCGCCGGGTGCAATACCGGCTCGAAGCGCCTACGCGGTTCCCTGAATTCATGCCCCCGGCCATCCGCCAACAGCCCGACGTCATGAAAGTCACGTCAGACCCCGGTGTGGCGCTGATCCCCAATGCGTCATCACCGCCGCCGCCAGAGATCGTGGAGGTCACCCCCACCTTCGGGTGGACGCGCACGACCAATGGCAGCCGCACCTCCAGTTTCCGCTCTGGCGGTGGTTTACGGGTCTGGCTGAAACGGCCCTGGTTCGCGACGGGTTTCGGCGAAATGCTGGGCGTGGTCATCGCCAATTCCAGCAGCACCAAAGGGCAGATCACCGGCCCGCTGCTGAAATACGTGACGCAATGGGGGATTGATCCGATCTGGCGCTCGGGCACGATCAACAGCGCCTCACCCCCCGCAGGCGCCTTTCCAGACAGATTGGTTGGCGGGCCGATCCCGATTGACCGCTCTCCGGAGTTCGTGCCGGATGAAGAACGCGAACTGGTCCCGGCCTTTGCGCAGCTGAAGAACCTTTTCTTGCCCGAAAGCGGCGGGGCGCGGGTCGATGTGGTGCCCCATCCGGTAAACTATGATCCCGGCCGCGGGCTCTACTATTGTGACATCCGGGTACGTCCCGGCAGTTCCTATTACCCCTTCATCCGCATGGCGCTGGCGCGGTTTCATCCGGTGTCTGTCAACAGCGCGCATCTCTCTGCCGTCGCCTTGGCAGACTACATGCAGATCGCGCCGGACAGGTTGCTGGTGATGACACCGGGGGCGGCACGTAACGAACGCAAATTGCAGCTCTTTGGCACCTCCTACACACGATCCGCCTTCAAGGAGCAGCGCCCGCGCAGCAATGGGGAACCGGTGGTCCGGGTCGAGATCCAGACCAAGGATCCCGACCTGTCGGACGAATTGGCGTGGAAACGTTTTGAACGCATCCAGATCGACGATCTGGTTTTTGGTGTCGCCGTGGAGACCACCCCGGCAAGTGCCACCGCGATGGTCTTATCGCAGGCGGAGGATTTGAGGGCTGTGGCCACCAGCCCGGCACTGCAGGTGGATCTCGATCAGTTTGTGCACATTGGCCCGCCGCTGATCTGGGAAACCACGATCCGTGTGCCCAGACGGCGCGCGGGGGAGGAATTGCGCGTGATGGTCACCGAATACGAGCGTCATATGGTTGATTCCGATTGGGACGGTGCGGACAAGGATGGCCCGGACCCGGCGCTGCGTCTTGTCTACGCTGAAACGCTCGCCCTCTGAAACAAGCGCAGGTTGGCCTTCACACAGTCAGGTCACGACCCGCTTGCGACCACGGTCAATTCAGCCCTGACGCGTCTTTCTCCGCCACGCCAAAGGCATTCGAAATCGAGCGGAACGCCGCAACGGTTTCATGATCGCGTGTGTCAAAATCATAATCCGCGCTGGTTTTGACGATGACGATGTTTCGCCCGCGATCGATGTAGATGTACTGCCCCCAGATTCCGATTGCCAAGAATTCCTCCTGCGGGGCCTCCGGGATCCACCAATGATAGCCATAGCCAAATGTCCAGAAAGAGGCGGGGTTGTCGCCGGGTTCCAGATGCGGCGCGCTTGGGGTTGTGGAGGCGTGCACCCAGTCACGCGGTACAACCTGCATATCCTCGCGTGCACCTCCCTCCAGGTACAGCCGCCCAAAACGGGCGTAATCGCGCAATGTCGCGTTCAGGCAGCAAAATGGCAGCACTGGCCCGTTGCGCCCGGTGTTCCAAAAGGCGTCACCCTCGGCCCCCATCGGACCCCAAAGACGGGTTTCGAGGTATTCTTCATTCGGGATCCCCGTCGCGGCCTCCAACACCAACCCCAACGCGATGCTGTCTGAACTGACGTAGTTGTTGTAGGTCCCGGGCGTGCGGACGCGTTCAAGGGGGGTGAGCACGTCCTCCATTGCGGTGCCTGCGGCCAGTGCAAAGAACAATCGGTTCACGTCGGAGACCGGGTTATTGTAATCCTCATCAAAGGCCACGCCGGACGACATGGTCAACGCATCCCTGATGCTCACCCCGGCATATCCGGAACTTGCGAGCGCGGGTACATATCGGTCAATCGGGTCATCGAGGCTGGCAATATGACCTTCATCCAGGGCGATGCCGATCAGGGCGGAGAGCACGGATTTCGCCAGAGACCATGACGTGAAACGTGAGGCAGCACTGGCCCCAAGGCGGTATTCTTCATGCAGGATGGTTCCATCCTTCACCACGATCAGGCCGGTGGTCGTTGTCTTGTCAAGAAACTGCGCCAGCGACTGTTGTTGCCCGTCAAACTCGAAACTATCTGGCAAAGCTTGGGGGTCTTTTGTAAAGACCCAAGGATGCCCGGTCGCGGCAACCACGCGCGACGGAAAAACATCATCCATCGCGCGAAAATTCTCGACCCGGTTTGCTTCGGTAAAAAGCGTGATGCCCGCCCAATAGGGCGAGCTGCGCAGCCACAGAAACCCGGCGGCGCACGCCAGCGAAAGAGCGCAGATAAATCCCAGACCAAGCCGCATTCGCATATCGTTTTCTACATCCTCTTTTCCGACGATCTGCGCCGCGATACGGTGGCTGAAAGCCGCGGGAAACCCAAATGACGCCAACAACATGCCAAATGTCGTGAACGACAGCGCCGTTACCTATGCGCTTTTCGAGGCGCGCGATCTGGCGTCTCGTCCGCGGTTTTGGCTCGGCATGATTGGCGTGTCTTTGGTGTTGGGGCTCGTGGGGCCTTTCGGCACATTTGAAACGCTGCCGATTGCCGGGCGGATCGGATATTGGTCCGTGGTTTGCCTTGTCAGTTTCTGGGTCGGGTTTCTTACGTCAACGGTCCTGGCGGGTCTTGCCGAGGACCGTGGCATACCCGATCCCGTTGCGGTGACGCTCGGCGGGCTTGGCGCGAGCCTGCCCATTGCAGGCACTGTCAGTGCGATGGATGCTGCTGTTTTTGGCGCGTCCTTCTGGTGCGAAATCGCGAGATTGTTGCCCTATGTTGCCGTTATTTCGGTCGTGGTTGCTGCGCTATTTGAGGTCATGAGCGGGCCGGACACCATCCCCGTCACCGCCGCAGAAACGCCCGACCTGCCGGAATGGACACGCCGCCTTCCCGCCGAGATCGGGCGCGATCTGATCGCGCTGCAGGCGCAGGATCACTATGTGACTGCGCGGACGTCGAAGGGTGAAACGTTGCTGCGTACCTCGATGACGGAGGCCGAAGAGGCATTGGGGGCATATGGGCTGCGCGTGCACCGGTCATGGTGGGTTGCAAGACAATGGATCGACACGATCGAGACCCGGAGAGGCAGGCTGATGATTGTGTTGCGCGATGGCGCTCGTGTCCCTGTCGGGCGGGTGTATCGATCAGCGGTCCGCAAGGCGTTGCAGCGACCCTAAATGACGCGGCCTCTTTTGGGCCCGCTGGCGCATCGCATTTGGCAGGCTCGCTAGGTGGTCAGTCGGACCAGTTGGTCCTGCAGTTCCAGGGCGGAAACGGGCTTGGTCAGCAAGGGAATATCGGCCATTTCCGGTGCCATCGCCGCAGTATCCCCATACCCGGTGACGAAAAAGAAGGGCACGCCCAAATCCCGAAGCTTCCGCGCCACTGGAATGCTGGACGTATTTTTCCCCAGGTTCACGTCCAGAATGGCCAGCGAAACCTCTTCCAGTTCAAGGTGCCCAAGGGCATCAGACGTATTTGAAAACACTTCTACTTCCGAGACACCGAATTCCACCATCTGGTCCTTCATCTCTTTCGCGATGATAAAATTATCCTCAAGGATCAGCACCGGCGCCGTTAGATTTGAACCAATAAATTCCGCAGGCTCATTGATCTCAATAGGTGTCTGCTGCGACAGCTCACTGAATTGCGCGACATCGTCAAAATGCCGATTGGGCAGGGTGAAAACCGCGCGTACGCCATCCGGTTCGAAAATCAGTTCTGCCGTGCCACCAAACTCGTGCGGGACCGCCTGTTCAATCATGGCCGTTCCAAACCCGGTGTCATCCGGGTGCGCGACGCCGGGGCCACCGTGTTCTTTCCATGTGATCTGAATGCCATCGGGCAAATGCTCAAGCAAGACGTGGATCTTGCCACTTTCCTGCGTCAAGGCGCCGTATTTGGCGGCATTGGTTACAAGCTCGTGAACGACCAGCGAAAAGATGGGCGCGATTTCAGCGCGTAGATTCCTGTCTTTCCCCTGCACGATGGTCTGCCGTTCGGCGATGCTTCCGTAGGGTTCAAATTCCTTCTTGATCAACTCAGTAATGGATACCGGGCTGACCAGCGATCCAGCGCTCAGCTCATGGGATGCCGCCAGCGCCCGGATCCGGCTTTCCATGGCCGCGGCATAGCTGTCCAGCGATCCATACCGCCGGCGGGCCTGACGGGAGACAGAACGCACCAGGGCAAGAATATTACGCACCCTGTGGTTTAATTCATCAATCATCAGCGATTGCTGTCGATACATGGTGTTCAAAAGCGTTTGGCGTTCCGACGCGTGCAGCAATGTTCGGACATGCCTGACGAAATAAAGGTCATCCTGCGACCAGGCCTTGCTGTAGCCTTGCACGCGTTCCAGGTAGGTCGAAAACGATCCGCGCGGGGTGAGACGCTTTGATCCCTCGACCGTTTCGATTGTTTTTTCAGGATTTCCGGCCCAGGCGATTTCCTTTGTGATCTCGTTTCGAAATATGCAGACGGCTTTGTCGTCCGAAATCTTGGTGATCAGCACGCCGGAACAGCCATTTGTGAGTTTCGCAAAGGCGGGGAACGCCATCGCCAGATTGTCTATCGCGACCACGTCCTCGTCCTGTTCCTGCGAAAATGCGAGCAAAGCCGACAGCAGCTTTGCGTCCGGCAAAGACGACCCGAATGAGTGCGTTGCGGCATCGCTCAATGCCACGATGGCGTTCGCGTCAATGACCTCCAGGATCGTTGGGGCGATTTCCGGCAGCATGTTTTCGATTTTGACATCGCCGTGTTTTTTGGAAACGATTGCGCCGTCAAGCGACCTGATGCGCTCTAAGGTGTCTTTTTGTCGTATCGATAAGAGCTTGGACGAAAAGACGGGCACAAAGTTTTCCAGCACTTCCCGCAGCTTGGGGGCGACCACCTTCGAGGCGCGATGATGCAGCGAAATGATCCCCCAGAGCTGCCCCTCCACGGTGATGTTCAGTGTCATTGTCGCTTTGCTGCCCAGATTGCGCAGGTACTCCATATGTACCGGTGACACGCCGCGGCAGGCGGCAAGGGTAATGTCCAACGGCGGGCACTCTGCCGAGGCCGCCAGCAGCGGGGGCGTAATCTGCTCCGTGTCTTCGATCAGGCGTAGTGGGATCTGTTTCATGATTGCGCGCGCCTGGCTTGGGATGTCCCAGCTTGGAAAGCGCAGACCCAGAAACGGCTGCATGGAAGAGCGACAGGTTTCGGCGATCACCTCGCCGTTAAATTCCTGGTCGAATTTGTAGATCATCACCCGGTCAAAACCGGTCATATGACGCATCAGTTCGACAGTCAGGTTAAACAATTCACTTTGCGTTTCGCAGGATTGCATCTGAGCCATTAGAAAGCTCATCGATTTAAGAGCGTCCGTGCCACCAAATGTCTCATCTGACGCCGGTTCGATTTCGAACACAAAGAAATCCTGACTTTGGAAAGCACTTATTTCAACAAGCGCCCCTGCAACCTCGAAGGTGCCCATTGTCATCCGTTGCTTGGAAAACCCCGATCTCGATGCCAGATTGCGCAATTGATGGATTGTCTCTGACCCCAGAATATCCACGAGGTTTTTGCCCAGAACCTCATCGGCAGACATGTCCAGAAAGGCGTCGCAGTTTGCACTTGCATAGGTCACGACGTTCGTCTTTGCGTTAGACGCCAGCAGGCAGGCAAAGGGCTGAATGATGCCAGGAATATGGACCGGTTCCGCCGCGCAGGTTTCCAACGCTTCGCGCAATTCACTTTCTTTCAAGCTTTTGTCCATATAAACACCCCCCTCGTCGAAAGCGGCCGCGATTTTCAGATGAAATCCGACCGTAGGCGCGGGCGTCAAAACGCACTGGAAATTTTCGACCGCGCCATTGTAAACCGTATACTGCACGATGTAACTACACGCTATAGGTGTGTTCAGATCAAGCATTGGAGGGGACACTTTGGCTACTATTCTTCTGATGGAAGACGATTTGACGGTTGGTTTTGAGCTGAAAAGGGACCTGATAATGGCGGGTCACAGCGCGCGGATGTGCACCAGCGCTTCTGAAGCAAAAGAGGAGCTGTTGCGCGAAGAATATGATCTTTTGATTTCAGATGTGATTGTCAAAGTGGACGGGCGCGCAGTGCCTGATGGTGGCATCGGTCTGGTCGGCTGGGTCAGGCGGACGGATAGGGTGCGTACATTGCCGATTATCGTGATCACCGGAACCTTCAGATATCCAGGCATGGAAAACATCCTGGACCTAGCGCGCCAAATTGGAGCAGATGTTGGAATCGAAAAGCCCTTTAAATCAAAGGAATTACTGGCCAAAGTTGATGTTTTGACCAGGTCGGACAAGAGGGCATCATGAGGTGTGAGTGTGACTTAACGTATGGGGCTATATCTTCAGTCTTTGAATTAGATACCTGTCCTTACTCATTGCTTTAAAATGATTTTGTGGTTCTGTAGCTGTATTCTTCACAGTATGATTTCACAAATTTACCGAAGCTTCTGAACATCATCGAAGTTGCCGAGGTCAATAGCAATTGTGCGACCGGGTCAGCGCCCATTACATCCAACTCTTGTACCAACAAGCGCCATGCCTTTGGGTCTGTTCCCGCGCTTAAGTAGCTCCTGGGGGCGTCGGGTAAAATCTTTTTTACGTTGTTATTCAAATGCTTGGCGCCGAAACCTGATCCATGAAGTACATAGAGAGCCGCTAGGATTTCTGGCGGTGTCACTGGATTGGGTAACGCGGGTTGCTTGGGGGTGAACGGTTGGATTCCCAGCTCGAATAGGTCTGCTTCCAGGGCCCAAACGGCGCGGTCGACGGAGAGTTCGGCAAAGGTGTCAGCGGCGGATCGGGATGTCTCAATACTCTTGAAGAAAAGGCAATAAGATCCTAAAATCTTGCCGTAATCTTCCAGCACCAGAGTTTTGTCCGCCAACCGGGAAATCCATGGGTGATCGTGCAGCGCCTGATGATCCTGCTCCGTCGCTGCGGCGAGTGTTCGGCGCATGGAATTCGACCGCTCGCGCGTCATGCGCTTTGCTCCTCAACAATTTTTTCTTCAGGAGGCAGGTTTTTTGACTACCTCCAGAAAGTTGAAATTCCTCCTAATGGTAGCATTCGTTGAGTTGAAGATGCCAGCAAGTTCCTCAGCTTCTACCGGGCCACACAGCGATGATCGTGATGGTTCGTTTCAGGTTGCCGAATGTCGGGTGATCTGAGTTTGGTGCCATGCAGCCTCCCGCTAATACAGCACCCCTGCTTCCTTGGCGTGTTTGCGGAAAGTACGCCCCACCGGCACGGCGCTCCCGTCAGACAATTGCAATTGCAAGGCACCGTCCTTTCGACACATGGTCGTGACGGCATCGCTGGCCACCCAATGGGACCGATGCACCTGCGCCCCCGCAGTTGGCGAGGTTTCGTTGATCGCGTCGCGCAGCCGCATCTGTACAAGAGTGGCGCCGCGATCTGTTATGATTTCCACATAATGGTCCTGGGCAGTCAGGCGGATCAGCCGACCTCGTTTGGCCCCCGGCAGACGGCGTAGAATGTTTGGGTGGGTTTTTGTGTCTGCGGGCGTTTGCGCCAAACGCAGCAATGTTGCGATGGCCAGGATGACCAAGGCAGACTGACCAAAAAGCCTTATGACATCCGCGATGTCCGGCCGCGCCCCAAAGCCGATAGCAATGATCATCACCACGGCCGTGACCGGGCAGGCAGCGATGATCGACGCGGCGGGCACCCAGAACCTCTCCAGCCAGCCTGCGTGCTGCGCCAATCGGTCAAAAGCCAGAAAGATGATTTGGGCCGGTAGGACCGTGCCGAAAACCACCAGCATCCAATAGAGATAACGTTCGATCACAAGGAAGTCGGGCCGCGTGCCAAAGGGGCCAACAAGACCGGTCAACAGTGCGATCAGCAGCAGGATGGTAATCCGCCGCCGTGACCCGAAAAGCTCCTGTGTTGCTTCCACCAGCACGGAGTGGATGTTGTTGGCGGCGAAAAGATGCATTTCACGAATTCCCACTTGCAGGCCAGCGATCCAGTTCTCAGCACACCTCTGCGAATGAAAATCCAGAAGCATTGGAGCGAGAATAGCATGAAAATTCGTTTTTTGGGAAACCCGGGACTTCAGGCAATGCGGTTGCCCATGGCCTTGATCGGGTCTCTTGTCACGTCAGCGGCGCTCGCGTGCTCGACGGTGGCGCTTGGACCGGACGAGACGACCCTGGTGGCCTATAGCTATGACACCTCCGCCACCGGTGCGGGATTTGTCGTCGTGAATCCGGCGGGTGCATATCGCACGTCGATCATGGAGGAAGGGCCCGCGCAGTGGCAGAGTGCATATGGCAGCATCACTTTCAATCAGCTGGGCGTCGGTATGCCAACCGCGGGCATGAACACAGCGGGGCTGGCCATATCGCTTATGTGGAATGATGAGGCCAGGTTTCCGCCCCTTGCGGATCGCAGCGTTGTCAACGAGTTGGAGTTCATTCAATTCCTTCTGGATCGCGCGGGGTCCGTCGCCGAGGCCATTTCGCTTATCGATGAGGTGGGTGTGCAAGCATTGGTGCCGATCCACTATTTTATCGCGGATGCGACAGGCAATACCGCCGCGCTCACGCCAACACCTGAGGGGCTTGCCGTCCTATCCGGCATAGATATGCCGGTGCGCGCCTTGACCAATTCGAGCTATGACCACCTAGTTGAAGGTTTGGCGGGGTTCACGGGCTTTGGCGGACACACCCCGATACCGCTGACCAGCAAAGTCGTTGATCCGGGCAGTCTGGCGCGCTTTGCGATCACGGCGGATGCAGCGCAATCCCGGGAGATGGTTTCAGTGGGGGAGGCCTTCGACGTTTTGACGTCTGTCGAAAACCCGCAGACCCGCTGGCAGATCGTCTTTGCGCCAAGAGATCAGATGGTGCATTTCAGGTTGGCGGATCAGACAGCGCACGACGAGATCGATATGAGTGCGGTTGATTTTGCCTGCCATTCGGTACCTTTGGCCGCGAACCTTGCGGAGCTATCGGGGGATCGGATGAAACTCATCTTCCAGCCGATTGAGATCGGTCCGCTGACGGATGTGTTGGGTCAGGTGCTTGAGGGGTTCGTTGACGCCACCGGCCTCTCTCCGGAAATCGCCGGGCCGCTCGCGAGCGCGCAACTTGGTGCTGTTTCTTGTCGGTTTTAGCTCTCCGCGGGCTGCAGGCCGCGGCCGTATCGAGGCAACTTCACATATGAATTTGGCCCGCTTTGCACTCAAATCGACGAATGTTGGGCGAGCGAGACTCACCGGGTCAAAGCCGACGCATTCAGGCCGAACTTGCCAAAAATTCATTTGAGTTCAAGAATGGTGGTAAGCGACGCTGAGCGGGAGGTGCCAGATATGTGTCAGATTTTTGCGGGCCAGGACCCAGAAGACTACAGGCCGATCACCCGTCGATTGCGCTTGAACGGCCAAAGCACAAGCATTCGCCTTGAACGCAATTTCTGGACGATTGTGGACGGCATTGCGCAGCGCGAGGGCATGACGACGCCAGCATTCATATCGAAGCTCCACTCTGAAGTTCTTGAACTTAGAGGAGAAGCTGCCAACTTCACATCGCTGTTGCGGTGCGCCTGCCTGATCCGGCAGGAGCAGTTCACTGCGGCAGGTGATGGCATCGCCGCTGAATAATACGCCGATGTAGTAGCGCGCTACTACCAACGGCCTGATTTGGTTCGATATCCTGCTCAAACAAGCTGACTTCAACGGTTTGGGAGGACCCGATGGCCAAGGCAATTCACAGCATGATTCGCGTTCTGAATGAAGAACGCTCCGTCAAATTCTACGAGGATGCCTTTGGCCTGTCGTCGGCCGAACGGCTGGATTTCGAGAAATTTACGCTGGTCTATCTCAGCAATGCCGAGAACAGCTTCGAGCTGGAGCTGACCATCAACAAGGGCCGAACAGAGGCCTACGATCTAGGCGACGGCTACGGCCATCTTGCCTTCTGCGTCGATGATCTGGCCGCCGAACACAAGCGATTTGAAGACGCCGGTTATGCGCCGCGCAAGATTGTCGATTTTGCACCGGGGGGGGAAACACTTGCGCGGTTCTTTTTCGTGCAAGACCCGGATGGCTACGAGATCGAGGTCATGCAGAAGGCGGGGCGCTACCATTGAATTTGTTAGATCACGGGAGGAGATCACACAGTTGACCCATCAACATTCAAATTTGACAAGACGGCAATTGCTGTCGCGCAGTGCCGCGGCGGGCGCGGCTTTTGTCGTGGGCACGAGCTATGTTGCCTCAAGTTCAGCCGCATGGGCCATGGAAGTCGAGCACTTGCAGCCGACGACGATGGCCACTCTGATCCAAATGGCACGCGACATTTATCCGCACGACCACGTGGCCGATGCGTATTACGCCGCTGCAGTTAAAGGGTATGACAGCGCGGAGAATGCCGAGACGGTGGAGGCTGGTATCGCAGCTCTGAATGCTGCGGCGGCTGGCAAGGGCCACGCCAGCTATATCGATATGGGGTGGGAACGCGATCGCGTCGATATCCTGCGCGGTATGGAAAGCAGCAGTTTCTTTCAGATGGTGCGCGGCGGTCTGGTGACCGGGCTCTATAACCAGAAAGCGGTCTGGCCGCTCTTTGGCTATGAGGGCGAGAGCTACTCCAAAGGTGGCTACATCGACCGCGGCTTTGACGACATTTCTTGGATTTAAGGGGAGGATGGCACCATGACGGCACCTTTTGACCTCACCGACGACAACGTGGTCGTCATCATCGGAACCGGCGCTGGCGGCGGGGTTCTGGCAAACGAATTGGCGCAAAAAGGCGTGAGCGTCGTAGCGCTGGAGGCGGGTGGGCGGTATCTGCCCGACGATTACATCAACGACGAATGGGAAAGTTTTGGCCAGTTGGCCTGGCTGGATGCGCGTAGCACTTCAGGGGATTGGCGCGTCGCCAATGACTTTTCCGGGTTGCCCGCCTGGATCGTGAAGGCCGTGGGCGGCACTACCACCCACTGGGCGGGGGCGTCCCTGCGGTTTCAGGATCACGAGTGGAAAGCTAAATCCACCTATGGCGATGTGCAGGGGGCAAACCTGCTCGACTGGCCCATCGATCCGCGCGAAATGGATGACTACTACACGAAGGCGGAAGACAAGCTGGGCGTGACCCGCACCGGTGATCGGGCAGGGCTGCCGGGGTGCAATAACTACAAGGTCTTTGAGGCTGGCGCGAAGAAGCTGGGCTATAAAGAGGTTCACACCGGGCGCATGGCGATCAATTCCGCCGAGAACGACGACAGACCTGCCTGCCAGCAGACCGGGTTTTGTTTTCAGGGCTGCAAATGGGGCGCGAAATGGTCGGCGGCCTATACCGATATTCCGCGCGGCGAGGCCACGGGCAACCTGGAAGTGCGTGACCGGGCCCATGTGCTGAAGATTGAGCATGACGACAGCGGCAAGATCATCGGCGTGCTTTATGCAGATGCCGAGGGCAACCAACACCTGCAAAAGGCACGGATTGTCTGTGTGGCGGGCAATTCTATCGAAAGCCCGCGGCTGCTTTTGAATTCCGCGTCATCAATGTTCCCCGATGGGCTGGCCAATAGCTCCGGTCAGGTTGGGCGCAACTATATGCGGCACATGACCGGATCGGTCTACGCGGTTTTTGACAAGCCGGTGAAGATGTGGCGCGGCACCACTATGGCGGGCATCATTCAGGACGAAGCGCGGCACGATCCGTCGCGCGGATTTGTCGGTGGATATGAGCTGGAGACGCTGGCCTTGGGCTTGCCGTTCATGGCTGCATTCCTCGACCCGGGTGGCTGGGGGCGTGAGTTCACCACGGCGCTGGATAGCTATGAAAACATGGCCGGCATGTGGATCGTGGGTGAGGATATGCCGCAGGAGACCAACCGCATCACGCTGAACCATGATTTGAAGGATCAGTATGGGCTGCCTGCGCCGAACGTGCATTTTGATGATCATCCCAACGATATCGTGATGCGCAACCACGCGTACCAGCAGGGGATGGCGGTCTATGACGCGGTGGGGGCCACGCGGGTGTTCCCGACGCCGCCGTATCCCTCGACGCATAATCTCGGCACCAACCGGATGTCAGAAAATGCGCGGGACGGGGTGGTCAACAAGCATGGGCAGACCCATGACATTGCCAATCTGTTCATCTCGGACGGGTCGCAGTTCACGACGGGGGCCGCTGAGAACCCGACGCTTACGATCGTGGCGCTGGCCATCCGGCAAGCCGATCACATTGCAGAGGAGATGGGCAAGGGCGCTTTGTGAACGCTCACTGATCAAGGCAACAGAAATCCGCTGGGGGAACGCCCTTCTTCCAGCGGAAATTCTGCTGAAAATCTGGCGGTTACCAATCGTGCTAGCTCGGGGGTGGCACTCCAAGTTTGTGTGGTCGGTGGTGACGCCTGGGTTGTGAAGCTCATCGTGAATTGTGGTGCTTTCGCGAAGCTCTTTCATGGCGTTTTTTATGCCGCAACTTGGCGGCTTGGCACCAGTCGGGGGCTGCCGACAATGCGTCGCCAAATGCACAGATGCTAGTCGCCGGAACATGAGAGGCGCCAAGAACGCGCCATAAAAGGCTTCCAAATGCCAATCTTGTCGATTTGTGTTGTGCCGTCTCGAAGGTAGGCCCGCTTATCGCTCGCCAAATGCGCGTTCAAGCGAGCGATAAATTGGCTTACCCAGATACGCCAGCATGCTGCGTTCATCTGTGACAATCTCAGCACTACCGGTCATCCCCACGCGCAGCGGTTTTTCAAATGCACCGGCTCCAATGGTCAAACTGTCCAGCTCCACCACACCTCTAAAATAGACCTGACCATCCTTGGGATCCACGACTACAGTTGGTGACAGGCTTGCAATTGTGCCCATGACCTCGCCGTAGCGACGTGCGTCAAAAGTTGTCAGCTTCAAAGACACCGTATCCCCCCGCTGAATGTGCCCGATGTCTGCCTCCTCGATGCGGATCTCCGCGACCAACTGATCGTTTGTATTGACCAACTCGAAAAGGGTCGCGCCAGCCTCGACAATTTCACCGATGCGGGGAAAATCCACTGACTGAATGAGGCCTGCACTTGGCGCCCGCACCAAGAGTTCCTGTTGTTGATCTTCAAGCGATGCAAGTTGGGTGGCCAATGCCTCTTTCTCTTGCAGCAATGCGAAGAGCTCCGTCAGGGTTTGTTCACGCAGCGCCAGATCGCTTTCGATCGGCTGGTCACGCACTTCTGCGTAGTTTGCGCTTGTTGTGGCCAGTTCGATACTGGCGTCAATCAACCTGCCGCGCAATTCGTCCAGCGACTGTTGCTCGGCGTCAAGTCTGATGCGGGTAATGCTGCCGGATTCAAACAGTTTTGACAGACGGGCAACCGCGGCCTCTTTTTCCACGACACGGCTTCTCATAAGTTCTTGTGCGGCTTTCAGGCCTTCGATGATCGTCTTCAGGCTCTTTGCTCGATTGCGCGAAATCTCTTTTTGGAGCTCATGCAGGTAGAGCCGCGATCGTGCATAGTCTTCACCATCTGTGAGCAGCACATCTAATTCTGCGGGGTTTGACGTGGGTTTGTTGAGTTGATCCAGAATGAAGGACAAGGTTTCCGTTCTGGCACTGACGGCATCGTGCTGTTGTTGAACACTGCGAATGTTTCGCTCAAGGCTCGGTGATGTCAGAGTGGCCAGTACCTGACCTTCGCTGACCTGTTGCCCCTCTTTCACCAGCACTGAGTTTACGACACCGCTATTGATGCTTTCCACTTGGTACGCGCGCCCGAGCGTGGTGATTTCACCGGTGGCGCGCGCGAGTTCCGGGACTTTGGTTTGGGTGGCAAGCGTGACGGCCGAAGCAAGAAAAGCCGCAAGCGTGAATACGATAACGGCAGAGATATTTGGCTCACGGCTTTTCTCTCGCGCGCTTTTTCTGTCAAAAATGCCAATCTGGTCCGTATGTGACTTACGAAATGCCATGTCAGGATTCCTTGTTTGCGGCAATCAGCGCGGTGATTTTACGCTGACCGTCTTTTCCGACGTCATTGGCAACGATCCGGCCCTCTGCCATGAAAATGCAACGATCCGCCATCTGAATGTATTCAGGATCATCTGAGACAACGATGATCGTCCGCTGGCTCTTCAACCCATCCAGAAAACGTATCAGTGAGGCTCTGCGAAGGTAGTCAAGGCCGGCATTGGGTTCATTCAGCAAGTAAACCGCTGCAGGTCGGATGAAACTGCGCGCGAGAGCAAGGCCGCGCGATGTCGCGGAAGAAAGCGTCTTGCGGTAGTTCTCAGTCAATCGGGTATTCAGACCTTCCGGGAAGCCCTGGACCTCCTGTTCAAGCCCAAAGGCGGCAACAATCGCTTCGATGTCTTCAAGGGGGGCTGTCGGGGCTGCCAGGCGAAAGTTCTGCAGCAACGTGCCGTGAAACACCTCTGGTTTCTTTTGGGCGTAGCTGAAAGATTGCCGCAAGTCGTCGACCGGGATTTGACGCACATCAATCCCATCAAGCTGCACTGAGCCCACGATCGGTTGATGCAGTCCCATCATCACTTCCAGCAGTGTTGTTTTGCCACTGCCGTTGCTTCCTGCGATCACCACGAACTCGCCTGCTGCGATGTCCAGCGACACCTGCGACAGCGCGGGCACCGTGGTTTCAGCAAATCGATGTGTCACGCCTGCAAGCGTGATGCGCCCGTCAAACTCCTTCTGATGCGAAGAGGCTGCACCGCGCACCATTTCCTGCGGCATGGCAAGCACACGATCAACCTGCTGTCGACTTTTGAAGAAGCCTAGAATCTGAGGCGCATTTGAGTACAAAGATTGAAGCGGGGTGAGAACCTTCCAGACAAGAGCCATGACCGCGATAAGCGCACCAAAAGACATGGTGCCTGCCATTGCCGCAAGTGTGCCCAGCACAATCGCACCGACACCCGCGATCATCATCAGGCTTTGGCCGAAGGACTGACACACATGCTGAAAACGTCGCGCTTTGCGTGAGGCGCTCGCAGATTCCTGTGCGACGGCGGTATACCGTTTGCGCCAGAAATCCCCCAACCCTAACCGATAAAGGTTGCGCTGTTGGCTGACGGTTTCAAACAGGTATTTTTGTTGTTTTGACTTGATCGTTGCCGCCTGCGTATTCAGGGATTGTTGCACAGGCAAGGTCACCCAGATTGCCAGCACGAAAACCGCAATCAGGCCCAGAACAAGAAATCCAACCTGAGGCGCTAGTGCGAAGATTATCCCCAGGAACACCAGGATAAAGGGAAGATCCAACAGGGTTGTCAGAACCTGCCCGGCAAAGATATCGCGCATACCCTCAAATTGTTTGAACCGGGCAATCTGCTGTTCGACATCTGATTTCTGAATTTGATCCGGTGGCAAACACAGCAGTTTTCTGAACAGGGCCAACCCCAGTCTGTGCTCGACGACGCGCCCCATATAGGCCACTGCCGAGGATCGTGCGTAACGGAAGCCCGCATCTGCGGCCAGTACCAAGACAACGCCGAGTGCCAGAGAAATCACCAGACTGCTGGAGCCGGAGGGGATGACGCGATCATAGATCATCATGATGAGAAGCGGCGTCGCCAATCCCATCAGGTTTGTCATGAACGATGCGCCGACCAGCCAGGGGATAAGACCCCGAAAACCGGCGGTGATCATTCTGAAGTTTTCGAAGGTTTGGAGATTTTCAGATTGAGCGAAGCGCTCGATCTTTACGACAGTCCCGCGCACGTCAGACGGTGCACACCAGATCGGGTCATTTGCCTCGGTGCTGCTGAGCAGGAGCTTGCCGCCCTCTACGCCCAGAACCGCGATGACCTTTCCAGTTGCGTCTACGAATAGAGCAGGGCAGTCGTTTGCACGAATGTCGCTTTGTTTGGCCAGGGCGACAGATGTCGGGATGTCGAGATTGTCCAGGGTGGCAATCAGATCGTTCGCCGACATGCTGTCTGCTAGATGTGGCGCGGCTTCGGTCAGGTTGCGGTGGCTGCTGTGCCACCCTGCCGCCATCATCAGTTTTTGCAGCAGGTTCAGACCGGGATGAATAATGGTGTCCATTATGCGCTCCTTTGCGAGGCGAGTGCTTGCGAGGCCGCGTCGTCATCCGCATCATCGTCCCAGAGCTGTAGGCTGTCCGTTGTGCTGTCCACCAACATGATTTTCTGATCCGCGAGCGCGAGAAGCTGTTGGCGCGGCGTCGCCATCACGAGTGTTGTTTGACCCTTGATCGCTTCAATGCACCGCGCGAGCCGTGTCACAGCGCGCTCATCCATCGCGGAGGTGGCGTCATTGAGCAAGAGGATGCGAGGCTCTAGCGCCAGCGCCCGAACAAGCGCGATGGTTTGCAGCAGGGCGAGACTGGACGTAATTGCGCCAACTTGCCCCATTGGCGTGCTGTACCCCATTGGCATGTGGTGCACTTTCTTCTCAAGGCCTAGCTCAGCGGAGTAAAAAAGGCTGCGTTCGATGGCCTCGCCTTCCCCAAAACAGGCAATGTTTTCGAGCAGCGTACCTGAGAAGACCGTGGGGTTCGGATCTGCATAAACGATACCACGACGTCCACGCGTCGCGGCAAAATGTGTGATCGGTTTGCCATCAATCAGAATCTGGCCGGAAGCCGGTGCCTGCTCGCCCAGAACCAGGCGCATGAAAGTTGCCTGTCCAGATCCCGCTTCGCCAACCACACTCAGGGCCTTGCCTGCGCTCAGATCGAAGGTGACATCAGAGAAGACAAGCCCGTCCTGCGTGCTCCGTTCAGCGGAGACGTTTTCGAATGCAAGCTGGCCCTGCAGGTCCTCTGCAAACGCGGTTTCCGGATCGCGTTGCTGCAGCATCGATATTTCATCAACCTTGGATTTTGCAGCGTCGATGCTTTCGGTTTGCGCCCAATGGCTCAGCATCTTTAGAAGGGGCTGAACCGTGCGTCCGTTCAAAAGCATGCAGGCTGCCAATTCGGCAATCCCGATCTTTTCAATGATGACCAGGTACCCTCCCAGAAGCCCCATCGCGGCAACGGCAGCCTGCGAGAACAGCGCACCAAACGACTGGGACATGCCGGAAACCTGGATCAGATTCTGGCTGATATCGACCGATTGCTTTTGCAGCACCTCGTACCGGCGCAGCAACTGCGGTTCCATCGTGTCGGCTTTGACTGTCACAATCTGGGAAAGACATTCGATCAGGAAGGAATAGCGCCTGCCATCCAGCAGTTTCCGCTTCTCAAAGATGGGACCCTGCGCCCGCTGCAAAACGGACTTGAAGGCGTAGAGCATGACCAGACTGACCAGCGGTACAAGCACCAACCAGCCGCCAATCAACCCGATCATTATGATGAAGATCGCGGTAAACGGCATATCGACAGCAAACAGGCGCCCCTGTCCGCTGTAATAATCCCGCAACTGTGCGAATGCGTTCAGGCGTTCCAAATGAACCCCTGTCGAAGAGGCGTCATACGCGTTTGGATCGGCGTTCAACGATCGTTCCATGAAATGATCGCTCAGCTTCAGTTCGAACCGCTCGCCCTGATGCCCCATCAGAATGACGCGTGTCCATTTCAGGAAAAAGTCAAGAACGGCCACCACACAAAGGCCGATGAAAAGTAGCGTGAGTGTCGCATATGATTCAAATGGGATGACCCGGTCAAAAACCTGCAAAACGACCAGTGGCAACGCCAGCGCGAGCATATTGATGGCAAGGGAAGATACCACGACAGATGCGCCCATCCGTGGTGGTGAGATCTTGTTTTGTTGCGCTAACGTATCCGACCGCACAGTTGATTTCGCTCCCCAGATCACGTGGCTTTTTCTTATGGCGTGAGTCGTTAGTAAAACGTGCATCTGGCTGACTAGATGTGGAAAAATTTATAAAAATCAGATGTTTAAATTTTTGATTGTAAAGGTGCTCTTAACGGTATTCCCCACTGATGCGCGGCACGCACGCAGGAGATAAAGATGTCGGACAATGATCGCGTCGAGGAAGCCGAGGCGTTTCTTTCGCAAGCTGAAGAAACAAGCTCTGTTAAAGAGAAAGTGGCAGTGCAATCTCTGCGGGGCGACGTCACCCAAGAAGATGCATCGCGCAGCAACCTTCACTATGGTGAGCAAGAGGATGCGGGCGCAGATCGTACAAGAGACGATGCGACACCTTCTTCAAGTGATGTTGATGCAGGGCTTTCGCAGGAGGCTCAGACCTCCGGCGGGCAACAATCATTGGATGCCGACAAAAGCGGTGTAGCAAACGCTGGTGCGCCTCAGCAGTCGGCTTTTGATCAATCGACGTCGCGAGGCGATGGTCAAAGCGACACAGTGCTTTCGCAGGAGCCCGCGCCAGAATCGCAGCCGTTTTCGACTCCGCGTAGTAACGCCGACCCCTTGTCGGTAGAAACGTTTTCCACAGAAAATGCCGCGCCCTCGGAGCGACCCCAGGAAGAGCAGTTATCTCAGCCCTTGCAAACAGGGGAAGAAACACAATTCGATCAGGAGGATAATCCGCAACAGGCAAAGGCTTCGCCGCCGCCAAATCACGCCCCCACAGAGCTTTCGTTGGATCCGGTTGAACTGGCGGAGAATGATGCGGGCGCAATCGTTGGCCAACTCTCCGTCATTGATCCAAACGCAAGCGATGTGCATGAGTTTTCGGTTTCTGATGATCGCTTTGAAGTCGTCGAGGGTCAGATAAAGCTGAAACCGGGTGTTTTTCTCGACCATGAGCAGGAAGCATCGCTGCGCTTTGACGTTACGGCGACCGATGCAGATGGCGCCAGCTATACGGAATCCTTCGAGGTTTTTGTGGGTGATGTGAATGAAGCACCAACCAGCGTGTCGAT
Source organism: uncultured Roseobacter sp. (assembly GCF_947499265.1). Lineage (GTDB taxonomy): Bacteria > Pseudomonadota > Alphaproteobacteria > Rhodobacterales > Rhodobacteraceae > Roseobacter. The sequence continues at coordinate 119,970 of NZ_CANMNK010000006.1, forward strand.
CGATCAAAGTCATGTGGCGGTGGATCAAGCGGGCGCGGTTGTCGGACAGATCAACGTTGTCGATCCGGATCAGGAGGCGAACTACGAGTTCACGCTCTCTGACGACCGCTTTGAGGTGTCCGAAGGGCAATTGAAACTGCGTGATGGGATTTCTTTGACAGAGGAGGATGCTGGTGATCTTGCCATTGAGGTGATGGTCACTGATCAGGGCGGGGAAACCGTGAGCCAGACATTCGATCTGGGCGTTGTGGAAACGGCAAGCGTCAACGTGAGTTCCGGGTTTCATGCCAGCTATTTTGACGTGGATCACAAGTTGTCGAAGCTGGATCAGATCGACTGGACCGGCGAGGCGACGCATGAAGAGGTTGTGGGGGAGATCAACTACACCAACAGTCGGGAGTCCTTCTGGGAAGGCGGCTCCAAGGACACGTTCGGCGCAAGAATTACCGGCAACATCGAAGTGGAAGAGGGCGGTACGTTTGACTTTTTCATTGGCGGCGATGACGGGGTGATCCTGCTGGTGAATGGTGAAGAGGTGATCGACAACGACGGCCTGCACGGGTTCCGCACACGCAGCGGCGAGATCGAGCTGGAGCCGGGCACGCATAGCATCGAAGTGCGCTATTTCGAAAACTACGGTCACGCGGGCCTGAAGCTCGAATGGGAAGGTCCCGGCACCGACGGGCGGGAATTGGTGACAGCCCCGGAAGTCGATGACTTGCAGACCATCAACGGGATGCCGATCGCGCTTGAGCTTGATGTTTCGGCGCCTGAAGCCACAGGTTCGGATCAAATCTCGCATCAGATAGAGGGGCTGCCGCCAGGCACCGTCGTTGAAGCGGGTGATATGAGTGTTGAAGCAGGCCCAGAGGGTACAGCCGACATATCAGGAATGGACCTTTCCTTGCTCACGGTGACGACACCCATCGAGTTTACCGGCCAGGTTTCGGCACAGATTGTGACAACCACAGATATTGGTGACGGCAATCAAGTATCCGTCACCGCGGATCTTGAACTCACGGTCAGCCAGGCGGATTTGACGCCCCCCAGCGTACAGATGGAGACCGGTTTCCGGGCCAGCTATTTTGACGTGGATCATAAGCTGTCGAAGCTGGATCAGATCGACTGGACCGGCGAGGCGACGCATGAAGAGGTTGTGGGGGAGATCAACTACACCAACAGTCGGGAGTCCTTCTGGGAAGGCGGCTCCAAGGACACGTTCGGCGCAAGAATTACCGGCAACATCGAAGTGGAAGAGGGCGGTACGTTTGACTTTTTCATTGGCGGCGATGACGGGGTGATCCTGCTGGTGAATGGTGAAGAGGTGATCGACAACGACGGCCTGCACGGGTTCCGCACACGCAGCGGCGAGATCGAGCTGGAGCCGGGCACGCATAGCATCGAAGTGCGCTATTTCGAAAACTACGGTCACGCGGGCCTGAAGCTCGAATGGGAAGGTCCCGGCACCGACGGGCGGGAATTGGTGACGGCAGTCGACGACCTTGCGGTTCCGCAAAACGGCATGATCGCCATCGGTATTGGCGACGATAATCTGTCAGACGCGGCCACTGTGCAGATGTCCGGACTGCCTGCGGACACGATCTTGATGAGCGGCGATCAGGTTGCCGTGTCCGACGGGAGTGAGATTGACCTGACAGGGTGGGATTTATCCTTGCTGGAACTTGCACCACCGCCCGGATTTGAGGGGACGATTTCCGGGGAAATCACTACCACGGATACGGCCTTCAACGGGCAGATGGTTTCGGGAAGTGATGTGTTTTCCATCGATGTCGGCGATGTCGACAACGGGCAAAATCAATCTTCGGACGGAGAGACTTCTGATGCCTGGGCTTCTTATGAGAGTGCTGACGCTTCATCCTCATGGGTGGATGCTGCCGACGATCAAGGGGCCGGTGATGAGCAAAATGAGGATGTGATGGCAGAAGAGGTCGAGGAAAATCATGGGTCAGAACAGAACCATGAGATGAATGAGACCTATGAACGTCAAGATTGGTGACTGCGCTTCTATAGGTTGATCGCGTCGCAGCGCGTGAAAGCCTGCGCTAAACGGAAGGCGCTGAGATAGTCATTCATCCCAGCGCTCTTGAACTGCAAACGCTTTTTCTCACGCAGCCAGGTTTGCCTTGATATCGGTGTGATCAGTCTGGAAGTCCTCCCATTGAAGATTGCCGGAATACCGCTTTACCAGTTGCCCCGAGCCATCCATCAGAAACAGATGCAGCCAGCGATTGTCGAAAAGGGCGCGTACATCCGGATGCCGGTCAAGAATGTCGGTCACGGCTTCCCGCGGTGCCTCGATGCAAACCGACAATCGCAAAGGATCATGTGCGAAGGTTTTCCCATCGTGAACGGATTGCCAGGGAAGACCCGCGCGCAGCACGCCGCCATTGCCCTCCACAACGCCGATGCCCCCGGTAACGTTGTGCAGGAGCTTGCTGCCCGCCCCAAAAAGACCCGGAGCGACAACGGATCCGTAGTATTGCAGGCTGATCCAACTGGCGACAACAACCGGGGCGGTCAGGATTAATTCCAGAACATCAAACCCTTCGTCCTTGCGCCAATCGTAGTCATGCAGGAAGGCTCGCCCGTCGAGCGCCCTCCCGCGGGTTCTGCGGCGCGGGGCAGCGATGAAAGCGCTACATCCTGCGAGCGCCCATTCGGGACGGGTCTCAGACCAGTCCTGCGCGCGTGCTTTGACCGCGTCGCCGGTCGTGGATCTGGGCAACCGCAGCGCGCGCTCGGTCCGTGCGCGCTGGCCAGCAGCAGCCAGAAGTTCCTTGGCTTTTGTGACAAGCATCCGATCCGCGTCCGAATCCAGATCGGCATCGTAAAGCGTCACGTCATCTGTGGTCGTCTCATGCAACGCGCCGATGAAGCAGGTATCGTTGGGGATCTCAATCCCACTTCTGGCCAGGCCATCGCGCACATCGCGCGCGTTCAAGAGCCCGGCAAGCAATCTTGCATTGACCTCGCCAGAGTATCCACCGCAGGCGCCGCAATGCAGTGCGCTCGCATGAGGGTTGTTCACCACATTGGCGCCGTGTCCAACGATCAAAACCAGCGGGGCGAAGCCCTCTGTCAAAGACATCGCGCGAAGGATGGTACTTGCGACCATGACTTTGTCTGCCAGCGTGAAGCTGTCCGCAAAGTGTGGAGCCTGCGTATCCGGCGCGGCAGCGTCATCCAAACCAAGCGCATCGCGCAGCAGTTTGCCGATGTAAATCGGGCCAGCCGCTTCCACAAACGCAAAGGAAGACACAGCCGCCAATTTGAAGCGGCCCCAGGCCCTGATGGCCCGTGCCGAAAGCCGTGTCGATTGCTCCTCCGAGGTCTTGCCTGATGGGCTTGAAGAGGAAGAGATGCCGGGGGTGAGCAAAACCGGCAGGCGCAACTCTTCAACATCCGACGCAAATCCGCGATGTGCAGCGGTCAGGCCGAAGAACCCCGCAAAGCCAAGCGTTTCCACGCCGGGATCGGTGGTTTCTAGCGCCCTGCGAAATACTTCGGAGCGAACGTCGATACAAAATGCGGCCTGAAGGGTCGGGCGGTTGCCCGCGCCTTTGGTGCTGGCCGAAGACAGGGTTCGTGCCAGACGTCTTTGCGCAGCATGTTCTGCGGCCTCCTGTAATATCGCATTTACAATTTGCGCAGAGGTCGGCTCGGGTATCGATGCATGCGCCGCCCGCGTGGCCTGCCATTCGGCATCGATTTGGGGTTTGTACCGCACATATAGGGCCTGCTCCCAGACAAGCCGTATCGTGAGCATATCTGTGGTGATCGGGTCAGTTTTCCGGTCCAATTCGGCCTGCCACACTCTTTGCCGTGCGACCTGCGCCCAGCCCCCCAGGCTGGTCAGAAGCTGATGGAAATAGGTCGGTGCGCTCTGAGAGGACATCCCAAGCGCGTCGCAGGCCTGCGACAGGGCGGTGCGCGCACTGTCCGGTGTTGCGGCGACCAGGGCGGCAAAGCCCGACAGGCCGGTGATTTCGGGCGTCAGATCGCGACGTGCAAAAACCTGCCAGCTTTCAAATGCGCCGCGCCCGGCCGTCGCCTGCCACAGGGCCTGACCCGCATCGAAATATCCCGCCGCCCACGCGCCGATCCGCGCATCAATGAGCGCAGGCCAGTCAAGGCCTGAGGCCCGAGCGGCCAAATCGGCAATAGTGGGCAGGGCGTCGATCTCTTCCTCCGCCTCCTGAGCCATCTCTTTGAGAACTTCAATCGAAGTTGGTGCCGCCGAGGGTGCGTGCTGCAATGCCGCCGTTAAATCGCCGTCGGAAATCGTGCCATCCGCAATTCGGTCCGCATACCATGTTCGTGGCATGGTGAGGGAAGCCCCCGAGATCCGCGCAAGAAGGGCGGAGGTTTCGCTCAATGAAAGGTCGGTCTGGCCCAGAAACGGGTTGACCGCGACGGAGGAGGAGAGCGGCCAGAGCGGCGGGATGGCGCGGCTCGCGGTCTCAGAGCCTGCAATCAGTTCAAGATGTGCGCCGGAATAGCCGGTATAGGTGTCAGCCCTCATTGTGCGGCTCCTTTCTGGGATTTTGCGGGAATAGACCAGCCGCGCAGCAGACGATCTTCGACTGCGTTGATGTAGAACCCGTTGGTCAGATGAATGCGCAGCCCCTGCGCGGCCGGGTGGTGTGACCAGAGCGGCAGTGTTGCCTGCGCCAGGGCAACCAGCCCGAAGCTCAAAAGCGCCAGCAGGATCAGCGCCCACTCCAGCGCGCCGGGCATTGGGGTTGGCGGCAGGCTGGATGCTGTAAGCCAATAGACACCTTTTTGCAGCACGACGTAGCTGATCGCCGCGCCCAGCGACATCAGCGCCGTGCGCCATGTCAGCGCCCGGGGAGCCGCATCGGCCAGCCCTTGCGCCAGCAAATAGGCCACACCAAAAATCAGAATAGCGCCAAGGGCCACACTTTGCGGTGAGCTTCCTGCAAACCCGAAGAGCATGCTGAAAGCGGTGTAAACCGCGCCATAGATGGCGATGGCCAGCACAAAAGCACGGCTCACGGCGGCAAGGTCGGGCACCGCTACCGGACCAGGCCGCGCGATGCTTGCGACGCGTTCCACCGCGCCCCCTGCCGCCAGAAACGCATGCGCTTTGTAGAGCGAGTGTGCAACGATGTGCAAAAGCGCCAACGGGAAAAGGGCAAGCCCGCATTGCAGGATCATGAAACCCATCTGGGCCACGGTGGACCACGCGAGGGAGACTTTGACGGTTGGTTGCGTCAACATGACCAGCCCGCCAAAGAGCGCTGTGAAACCGCCAATCAATACCAGACCGGCGAGTACCAGCGGTGACAGCAACATCACGTCGGCGAAACGGATCAAGAGGAATCCGCCAGCGTTCACCACGCCAGCGTGCAGCAGCGCGGACACGGGTGTAGGTGTCTCCATGACTTCGGTGAGCCAGCCGTGGGTCGGGAACTGGGCGGATTTCAACAAGGCGGCGAGCGCGAGGAAGGCAGCAGCGGTCGCTGCCAAACCACCGCCCTGACCGAGTTGGGCCGCTGCCATGATCTGGGAGATCTGCAGCGTTTCATAGCTTATCGTCAGCAACACCGCCGCCGTGATCAGAGCAATATCACCCGCCCGCGCGGTTAGAAATTTTTTGCGCGCAGCGCGCTGTGCCGCGATCCTCTCGGGGTAAAACAGAAGCAGTCTGTGCAAGCACAGGCTGGTCACAATCCAGGCACCGACGAATTGAACCAGGTTGCCCGACTGCACCAAGAGCAGCACCGCGGCGAGCGTGCCCAGCAGCCAGATGGTAAACGGGGTCTGGCGTGCCTCCCCGTCGAGGTAGACGCGCGCATACCGCACAACGATCCACCCGATGAAGGCGACCAGCAACAGCATGGTGGCACTGACAGCATCAAGCCGCGCGGAAATGCCGATGCCCGAGGCGCCGATCAAAAAGCTGTCACTTGCACCCTGAGCGATCAGCAGTCCAAGTGCCAAGAAAGCGACGAGCAAAGCGACAAGCGACACACCTTCGCCAATCCTTGCTGCCCGATCAGGGGTGAGATCGCGTCTGAGGTGCAGCCCAATCGCGGCGGTGGTCAGAATGGCAGGCGCCAGCAATGGCAAGGCATAGGTCAATATGAGATCCCCCGTTTGCGTCGTTCAGGAGGAGATACACAGGGCATAGCTGATATAAAAATTCATTGATAACAACAAATCGTTCACTTAAAACGAATGATATGCACAGCATGAATTACAATCACCTGCGCTATTTCTGGCATGTGGCGCATGATGGAAACCTGACCCGCACGGCGGCGCGCCTCAACCTGTCGCAATCGGCTTTGTCGGTGCAGATCCGTAAATTGGAGGATCGCCTTGGTCACCCCCTGTTTGAGCGGCGCGGTCGCCAATTGCACCTGACCGAAGCGGGCCGGATTGCGCTGGATCATGCGGATACGATATTTGGGGCAGGGCAGGACCTGCTCGCCACGCTCAGCCGCACCGGCAGTCCGCGTAAAGTGCTGCGGGTTGGGGCGCTGGCCACCTTGTCTCGCAATTTTCAGATCGAATTCCTGCGCCCGTTGTTGGGCGCGCAAGATGTCGAACTGGTGCTGCGGTCAGGCACGTCCATGGAACTCATGCAGGGATTGGAAACGCTCAGTCTCGATGTTGTTTTGACCAACCGCGTGCCAACACCGGACGCGATGACCGATTTTATGGTCCATACGCTTTCGGAACAGAGCATCGGTGTGATTGGCACGCCCAAAAGGCTGGACAATACCCTGACGCTCTCAGAGCTTTTGAGCACCCACCCGGTCATCGTACCAACCAGTGAAAGCCCCGTGAGGATCGGGTTCGATACACTGTGCGCACGATTGGGTATCGACCCGGTTCTGGCCGCGGAAGTGGATGATATGGCGATGATGCGCCTGCTGGCGCGCGAGGATATCGGCCTGGCCATCCTCCCGCCGATTGTGGTCAAGAACGAATTAGTGACCGGGCTGCTGAAAGAGGCGCAACATCTCATTGGTCTTACTGAAATCTTTCACGCTGTCACGGTCAAACGGAAATTTCCAAACCCACTGCTCTCCTCTCTGCTGGAGCGACCGGTGGCGGCTCAGGGTGCGTGAGAACCAGCCCCACCCGATGCGCTTCTGATCGATAGAAAGGTCTTGGAAGCGTTTCGGTAGATACCTGACACGCCCCGCAAACGCCCTGATTGACAATGGACATCGGCTGCATTTCTTTGACGCCCAGAAAGAGGTTCCGACATGACGCATCCGCTGATCACGGCAGACGACATCCAAAGCTACCAGAATGAAGGTGTGGTGCTGATCAAAGGTCTGTTCAAGGATCATATTGAAACGATCCGGGCGGGCATCGAACGCAACATGGCCGAGCCAGGGCCCTATGCCGCGGAAAACCTGAATGAGGGGGAAAGCGGCCGGTTCTTCGATGATTACTGCAATTGGACCCGCATTGCCGAATTTGAAGAGGTGATCCGCACATCTCCTGCGGCAGAGGTCGCTGCCGATCTCATGGCATCCCAGCGGGTCCAGGTCTTTCACGATCACGTGCTGGTCAAGGAACCCGGAACCTCGAAGCCCACGCCCTGGCATCAGGATGGCCCCTATTATTTTGTCGATGGGAGGCAGAATGTCAGCTTCTGGTCACCGATGGATCCGGTGAAGGATGCCAGCCTGCGCTGCGTTGCGGGTAGTCATCTCTGGGAGAAACCGGTGCTGCCGACGCGCTGGCTGGCGCAGACCAGCTTCTTTCCCGACGAAGACGCCTATATGCCGGTGCCCGATCCCGATGCCGAAGGAATGGAAATCAGGGAATGGGAGATGGAACCGGGCGACGCGGTCGCTTTTAGCTTTGCGAGCTTGCATGGTGCGCGTGGCAATACAGCGCAGGCCCGCCGACGCGCCTTTTCCCTGCGGCTTGTGGGAGACGATGCGCGCTATGTGGCCCGGCCCGGACCGACATCTCCGCCGTTTCCCGGACATGGCATGCAGGCTGGGGACATCCTGCGCGAAGATTGGTTTCCCGTGATCTTCAACAGGTAGGGTGCGATCTGCCGCAATTGGGTTCTGGCGTGATGTATAAAGTCAGCGTGATATCTGGTTTTCAAAACTCAATTGGATCTCTCTGTGAGTAACTCGAACAGAACGGCAGATTTTGGCTATAGTTCACATTTGTGACCTGCGCGCAAAGGTGCTTTTCGGCCCGACTGGAGCCCGAGGCGCCACAACCTTCCGGGGAGCAAGCAAAAATATGCTGGGCATTAAAAACCACCCATTGTTGAGCGAATTCGCGCCTATCGCATGAGCTCATCCGTTCAACCGCTTGAAATTGCTCGCTAATCGAGCCTTTAGTTGAGGTGCTACTTTGAAGTGAGGGTGTAGCAAATGCGCCACCAAATGGTTTTTGGCGCATGCTACATTGTCGTTTCAATTGTTCGACTTTCTTGGTTTCCGGTTTCCGTAAAACAGAATTATCAAAACCATACTCCTGACTAATTATCACTTGGAGGCCAGGCACTATGTCCGAAGGCATGAAGGATAACTTGGAATGCGCGCCCGGTACGACGGCGCAAAACGCTCTGTTCGAGCACCCGCTGAATACGTCAGATTGGGAAAAACGGCTGTCCGAAGCGCGGGCACAACGCGAAAAGGTGCTGTCCAAGCGCACAGAGCCACCCTCGAAACCTGGCTTCAACCCGACCGCTCTAACCGGCAAGGCAGCCAAATGCGATACCATTTCCGAGCCTGTGTTAAATGCTGTGGTCGAAACGCCCGAACAGAAACCAGAAACCACTTCTGAAGTGAACCGTGCCATTCTGGATGACGAAGAAAAGGCTGATGCGTCTGAGCTGGCTTTTGTTTCGCGGCGCAACGCAACGCCTGAGATGCCGCAAAAAAGCCAGGGTTTTCAAATTCCAGGCTGGTTGAAAGTCACCGGTGCGTCGAAGCCACTTTACCTCGTGATGTGCAGCGTCGGCCTCGGGTTTGGTCTTGCCTTGGGTTTCGGTTTCTTGCTGGGCCTGGGCTGGCCACTGCTGCCCAACGGCCATCCCACTGCGGGTCAATTACAGTCTGAAGCCGTTCTGGCAGATGGTGGCACCGTAGTCCAAAGCGCCCCACCAATTGCCGTTGCACCCATCGCACAGAACACTTCCGACACCCAGGGCGTGACCATCGATCTGCCAGAGTTGCCACTGCCGCAATGGACTGCTGAAGCCTCGTCTAACATCACGCTGCCGAACATCACGCCGATTGCCTATTTGTCCTCCAACACTGAGGACGGCTTCGGCGCGGTCAGCGCCCTGCCGGTCATTGAAGCTCCGCGACAGACCGCCTCAAAGGTCGGTGAAGAACCTGATGCTTCAGCAATGTATGCGCAGACGTTGCAGTTTTTTGTGCATGCCCCGGAAAGCGTTTCAGATAAATCGCTCGAAGGGTACATAGCGCAACTTGAGGATACCGGCTTTCCCGTTGCCCGGATCGGTCGGGAAAGCGTGCGGGTCTCTGCGACGCATTTACGGTTCTACAGCCCTCAGAACGCGGATGTCGCGCGCGCAATCGCCGCGAATCTGGGTGTAGAAGCAAAGGATTTCTCGCAAGATGCGGGCAATTCGTCTCGTATCGAGGTTTGGTTGGCCGGGGCGTCGCTTGAGACGATCGAGAACGAGAAGATTGCGCAGAGATCGAACTTCTTTTCAAGATGGCTCAAGGGCCGCCAGGAAGAACGTTAGAAGAGACCCTGACAGCGCGAAATCGAACCGCGCGTGGCGCCATGCGCGAAACGTCACATCCGTGTAGCGCCAACGGTTGTGATCCGAGGGAGCGACCGGGGTCGGGCTCGCATTGATTTTGACATTCCGCCGTTTGCGGGGCATTCCGGTGCTCAAAGAATGAGCGTTGTGTGCCAAAGGAAAAGAGTTGAACGCCCGGATTTTCTCTACACGAAAGCGGCCGTTCCACCTCGGCCCGTTCCCGCTGGAACGTTTGGCGCGGGTGTCGTCAGAACCTGATCTGGCCAACGTGCCCACCATGCAGCCGGTGCATTTTGACAACGCGGCCGTGCCGCAGTCGCTTGTGAACGCAATGGGCGAGTATCAGGCGATGCTTGACGCGATCAGGGACGGCCTGATCAATAAGGAAATTGCGGGCTGTCCGGAGGACCCGGATGAGCGGGCGCGGCATATAAAATCCTTTGGCTATTTCCAGGATGCACCGATGGTCGGGGTCGGGCGGTTCGATGCCAGTCAGCTGCTGGCGACGCCGATCAGAAATCCGGAAATTGATCGCCTGGCCGAGCAGCTTAGAACCAAGCAGACCAAAACCCTTGCCGCCGGGATTGATACCATCATGGCGGATCTCAAGGACAGTATGACGGCGCCGCCACGCACTCTCGATGCTCACACGCACACGGTTGTCTTTTTGTACAATTACAACCGCGATCCTGCGCCGGATGAGCCCGGTTTCGACTGGATCGCTGATACGCACCCGCAACGGGCGAGCCTGCTGGGGGCAGAAACGGCGATCATCATCGCGGGCTATTTGCGGGTCTTGGGATATGATGCCAAAGCGCATACGACAACCTCGTCCGAGGTGGATCTGAATAAGCTGGCGGTTGGTGCGGGGCTGGCCACAGTGGAAGAGGGTCGCCTGGTAAACCCCTACATCGGCGACAGATTTCAGGTTGCGGCCCTGACAACGAATTTCGAAATGACACCGGATGCGCCGCTGGTGCCTTTGGCGAAACAACCAAAGTCCATCACAGGTAGCCTGGCATGGAAACTGGGTAAGGGGTCGCAGAAAAGCGCGCGTACGCTCGACCCTTATGCAACACGGCACTATGCCCAAGGGGCCTATCCGTTTGAAACGCTCAAGCGGGTTGAGAAGCCGACCACCTATATCGACGAGGCGCGGGTGGCACGTGTGCCCAAGCGCACCGACATGTTCGCGCGGGCGCAGTTCGGGGACCTGGGCAAAGCCAGCCAGGAAGCCGCCACTGGTGGGTATTTTGCGCAAAAGGCACCGATCAGCCGGGCGATCAGGCGTCCCTCGGGTGCGTTTCTGTTGCTGCAGAACGGCCCGGTTGCGCCAGAAATCTCGCCTGCTGCCAAAGACGCCGCCCGCAACGCCGAAGGGATCAAGGCCGCGAGCTACTTTCTGGGAGCGGATGCCGTGGGCATTTCGCGCTGTCCCGAATGGGTGTGGTATTCCCATGATGCAGTTGGCGAGCCGATTGTGCCCACACACACCAGCGCGATCAGCATGATCATCGACCAGGGGTTCGAGACCACTGAGGGTTCTTCCGGGGATGACTGGATTGCGGTTACGCAATCGATGCGTGCTTATCTGCGGTTCTCGCTGTTGGGCGGGGTCATCGGCAAACAAATCCGCAACCTTGGCTATGAAGCGCGGGTGCATACCAACCTGGATGGGGAAGTCCTGCAACCGCCGCTGTTGCTGCTTGCCGGCCTGGGCGAGGTGAGCCGCATCGGCGAGGTGATCGTGAACCCGTTTCTGGGGCCGCGCCTGAAATCCGGATGTATCACCACGAACATGCCGCTCGCGCATGACAAGCCTATTGATTTTGGCATGCAGGCCTTTTGCGAGGCCTGCAACAAATGTGCCCGTGAATGTCCGTCCGGGGCGATTACCGCCGGTCCGAAGCTCATGTTCAATGGCTATGAAATCTGGAAATCGGACAGTCAGAAATGCACCACCTACAGGTTGACACAGCAGGGCGGTGCCATGTGTGGGCGCTGCATGAAAACCTGCCCCTGGAATGTCGAAGGCCTGCAGCACGAAAAACCTCTGCGCTGGATTGCGATGAACGTACCGGCCATGGCGGGCGTTCTGGCAAAGGCTGATGATCTGGTGGGCAATGGCCGCATCAATCCGCAAAAACGCTGGTGGTGGGATCTGAAGGTGAATGATCGCGGTGGTTTTGATGCGGTGTCCGACCCGAAAAACTACCGCGAGTTGCAGACCGATCTGGAACTGACCTACGAGGATCAGACCCTGGCGGTCTATCCGGCAAACCTTGCGCCACCGCCCTGGCCATTTCCGTTTCCGATGGATCGCGAAAAGGGGATCGAGGCCTATCAGGCCCTGATCACCGCGCAGGAATATCAGGCGCGGCTGGAACGCGGCGACACCGAAGGCTTGGCGCATGCTTACCTGGGGGCCGGGGATGCACCGGTTACCCGTGTGGGCATCCGCGCGGTCGAGCACCTGTCGGAGACCGTTGTCAAATACGAGTTGGCGTCGCTGGACGGTACACCCTTGCCCGAATGGCGGGCGGGTGCGCATCTCGACATTGTCGTGGCTCCAGAGTTCGTCCGGCAGTATTCGCTCTCGGGCAATCCTGCGGACCGGTCGACATACGAGATCGCCGTTCTGCGCGAAGAGGCCGGGCGCGGTGGATCGAAACTGCTGCAAAAGATCTTTTCGCAAGGGCGCAAGATCTTTGTGTCCAACCCCATCAACCATTTCCCATTGGCAGACGAAGGCACGAAGCACATGCTGATGGGGGGCGGCATCGGCATCACGCCGATGATCGCCTTCGCCCATGAATGCCATGCGAAAGCGGTGGATTTCGAGCTGCATTATTCGGCGCCATCCCGCAGCAGCGCGGCCTTTCTAACCCATCTGACCGCACAGCCCTGGGCGGAAAAGGTACATCTGCATCTCTCGGATGAAGGCACCCGCGCCGATCTTGATCAGACGCTCTCCGGCTACCGCGACGGGTGGCACGTCTATACCTGTGGGCCGGACAGCTACATGGCTGCGGTCATGACGGCGGCCCAGAAACAGGGGTATCCCGAAGAGGCACGGCATCTTGAATATTTCTCTGTGCCGGAGCTGCCTGAATATGAAAACCACGCGTTTACGCTGAAACTCGCGGGCTCGGGGCAGGAATTTGAGGTTCCCGCAGATAAATCCGTCACTGATGTTCTGGCCGAGAATGGAGTCAGCGTCGATGTGAAGTGTTCTGACGGGATTTGTGGCGTGTGCAAATGCGGCCTGGTTTCCGGTGAGGTCGAACACCGCGATTTCGTGCTGTCGAAGAAACAACGCGAAAACGCGATCATTCTGTGTCAGAGCCGAGCCGCCAAACCCGGCGGTTTGGTCGAGATCGATTTGTGACGCATCGCTGATCGCTGCTTTGTGACACGCGAAGGGGCCAGTTGCCCGACCCCTTCGGCATCTCAGTTCGACATCGTATGGCCGGAATGGTCCGTCTTGTCCTCGTGAGTGCGTTCTTCGACGTTGAACATCACGTCGATTTCGCCCGCATTTTCAAAGATCAGTGTCGCCGGGATTTTTTCACCCACTTCAAAGGGATCGCCGCCAAGCCCCATGAACATGACGTGAAATCCGCCGGGCTCAAGTGATACGGTTTCCCCGGCGGGGATCTCGATGGCATCTACATGCATCATGCGGGCAACGCCGTCTTTTTCTTCGGTGGTGTGCAATTCGACTTTTGGGAAGTCAGCCTTCACGCCGATGAGGCGATCTGCTGTGTCACCGGTGTTTGTAACCTCCAGATAGCCACCGCCTGTTTTTGCCGTGGCCGCTGTGTTGAAAGTCATCGGATGGTTGATCACAAGGTCGCCCAGCTTGAACTCATGTGCAAGCGCAGCGGTCGACAGCGACAGAAGGGCAGCCGTGGCTGCGATGATCAGGTTTTTCATGATTTTTTCCCGTAGAATGCGCAGACATGGGTGCGCGCCGTTGTGTGAATGAAGGTCAGGCAATCACACGGGCTGGCGGTGCGCGGGACGGATGCGCCGTGTCGGGTCGCGCGGGGCGCAAGAGATCACGGGCGGAGGCGAACGGGGCCGAGCATTCTATCGCAGCCGGGATCGGCGCAGAGTTGACCACCTCCTGCAACAGCACATTTTGCGTGATCAGGCAGGCGTCACAGGTCGTGCTGAGGTGATGTGCGGGGTCCGTTTCGCCGCAGATTTCCGCCAGCGTCCCGCCCATGCTGAGATAGGCCAGCAATTCGGGCGAGGATCTGTCGTCGGAAAAGCGATGTGCAAAGCCCGTTGCCGTCATTGCGAAAGTCGCAATGAGCATCATCAAACTTGCCAGAAGTGTGAATCGGGCCCGCATCATGGGCGAATTCTATGTGGTCCCAGGGGGGTGGTCCAGATGAGAAGCGCGCCCGCGCAGCTTTGCCGCATGATACCAGCGTCAGATAACCGGCTTGACCTTTGTGGGTTCGGGTGACCTGATCCTCGCGTGCCATCAAAAGGGGGCTTGAGGATGACAGTGCGGCCGTTAGGGGTGGACCCGTCGGGATGTTTTATCGGTGGGCAGTGGCAGGCGAGCGCATCGGGGCAGACACTCGCGCTGGGCGATCCTTCGACCGGCGAGGTGCTATGTCAGATCGCGCGCGGTGGCGCAGAAGACATTGACCAGGCGGTAGAGGCTGCCTCAGCGGCAATGGCAGGGGCCTGGGGAAAGACCACGGCGGTCGAGCGGGGCCGTGTTCTCTACCGGATCGGGCAATTGGTGCTAGAGCACATCGATGCGCTTGCTGAACTGGAAGCGCGCGATGTGGGCAAGCCGTTGAAACAGGCCCGCGCGGATGTTGTCGCACTGGCACGCTACATGGAGTTTTACGCCGGGGCCGCCGATAAAATCCACGGCAGCACAATTCCTTACCTGGACGGCTATATGGTTTACACGTTGCGGCAGCCCCATGGGGTCACCGGGCATATCGTGCCGTGGAATTACCCGATGCAGATCATTGGCCGCTCCGTCGGGGCGGCCCTTGCCATGGGCAATGCCGCGGTTTTGAAGCCTGCGGAGGAGGCCTGCCTGACGGCGCTGGCCTTCGCGGAACTGGCCCACCGGGCGGGTCTGCCTGCGGGGGCCTTGAATGTCGTGCCGGGTCTGGGGGCCGAGGCCGGGGCCGCACTGACGTCACACCCCGGCGTGCATCACATCTCCTTCACCGGGTCGGTCGGCGTCGGCAAACTGGTGCAGCAATCCGCCGCTCAGAACGTGGTGCCGGTGACGCTGGAGCTTGGGGGCAAATCCCCTCAACTGGTTTTTGAGGATGCCGATCTCGACGCGGCGCTGCCATTTCTGGTGGGGGCTGGCATCCAGAATGCGGGCCAGACCTGTTCGGCGTCTTCGCGCATATTGGTACAGCGTGGCGTCTATGACCGGGTCGTGGCGGAAATGGCGGCCCGCTACAGTGCCTTGCAGGTTGGGCGTGCGATGGCGGATCTGGATGTCGGGCCGCTCATCTCCAACCGGCAAAAAGCGATTGTCGAAGGGTTTCTGAACGACGGGGATGACCTTGAAGTGGTCGCACAGGCGGCATTGCCTCCCGATCTTCCAGCAGGCGGCGCTTACGTGGCTCCGACGCTGTTTGCCAATGTGCCCAGCGATCACAAACTGGCGCAGGAGGAGATTTTTGGCCCCGTGCAGGTGATCATTCCGTTTGAAGATGAGGCTGAGGCCCTGGCGATTGCAAATGGCACGCACTACGGGTTGGTGGCATCGGTCTGGACGTCGGACGGGGCGCGGCAAATGCGGTTGGCCAAAGCGCTCAAGGCCGGTCAGGTCTTTCTGAACAACTATGGGGCTGGCGGCGGTGTGGAGCTGCCTTTTGGCGGGACCGGCTTCTCGGGACATGGGCGCGAGAAGGGGTTCGAAGCGCTTTATGGGTTCTCGTCGCTGAAAACGGTGGCTGCCCTGCACGGGTGATCAGACGGTCTCCAGCAGGATGAGCCATACCCAGATCGTCAGGACGGAAATCCCCGTGGCCATCAGCACGGAGGAGGCGGCAACCCGTTTGGCGCGCCCATACATATTGGCGAAGATATAGGCATTGAACCCAGGTGCCATCGCAGCGGTCAGCACGCCGGAGCGGAACCCGTCGGTGGGTAGGTTTTGCACGGTGCCGAATAGCCAGACCAGCGCGGGGTGCAGCAGCAGCGCGATGCCGCAGATCATCACAACGACGCGGCTGTCGCCTTCGGGGCGGTATTGCACGAGAACCCCGCCGAGCGCAAAAAGGGCGGCGGGCAGAGCAGCGCGGGCAATCAGCGAGAGCGCATCATCCACAACCGTTGGGATCCCCAGGCCCGACAGGTTCACGATGAATCCCAAGCCGATGGCGAGGACAAGCGCGTTGCGAAACATCGCGCGCACGACAGCGCGGGCCATCACGGTGGCGGATTGGCCGCGATTGCGGGTGACTTCCATGACGGTGATGCCCAGCCCGTAGCAGAAAGGCGAGTGCAGCGCGACGATGGCGAAATTGCCGGTCATCGCATCCGCGCCATAGGCCCGTTCGGTGATCGGCAGGCCCAGCAGCACGGAGTTGGAAAAGAGGCAGCAAAAGCCGATGGCGACGCAATCTTCCCAATCGCGCTTGAAGAGCGCGCGCGCCCCGAACATGCCAGTGAAAAAACAGATGCTGGCACCGGCATAGAAGCTGCTCAGCAGGGCCGGATCGAAGGAGCTGTCGAGGTCAAGCTTGGCGATGGCCTGAAACAGCAGGCACGGGATGGCGAAGTTCTGGGTGAAGCCCATGACGCCGTCGATGCCCGCAACCGGAAAGAGTTTGCGCCAGACGGAAACATAGCCGAAGCCGATGACAAGAAACACGGGAAGGATGACATCGAGCAGGGTTTGCATTGGGTGCCTTTGCGCCTGTGGCCCGGGCGGGAGCCTCCGGCGGGGATATTTTGTGCCAGAAGAAATTCAGGGAGCGGGAAACGTCAGGGTCAGCCCATCGTAGGCCGGTTGAATGTGGGGGGGTGTTTCGGCCTGCAAAGTGTCGTAGTCGAGGTCGATGTGCATGTTGGTGAGCACAGCGCTTTTTGGTTGAACGCGGTCAATCCATTCCAGCGTGCGGGCGAGATGCGCATGGGTCGGATGGGGATCGCGGCGCAGGGCGTCCACGATCCAGCAGTCCAGGTTTGCAAGGATCGGCCATACGTTTTCCGGGATCTGTGCGACGTCCGGCAGATAGGCCAGATCGCCGATCCGAAAGCCGAGGGCATTCATGCCCCCATGCGCGACCTCAAAGGGAGAGAAGCGGATCGTACCGCCTGCGCCGTCAATGGTGACATCGCCCTCAATGAGGTTCATGTTGAGGATGGGCGGGTAGGCAGACCCCTCGGCCTGTACAAAGGCGTAGTCAAACCGCTGCATCAGCGCGTCGCGGGTGGGTGGATCGGCCCAGACCGGCAGGCGCGCCCGCATGTTGAAGACGATCATCCGCAGATCATCGATGCCGTGCACATGGTCCGCATGGCTGTGTGTGTAGATCACCGCGTCGAGCCGCCCCACATCGGCGGTGAGCAGCTGGTTGCGCACGTCCGGCGAGGTGTCGATCAGAACCGTCGTGGTGCCATTGTCGTTCTCGCGTTCGACCAGAAGCGAGCATCGCTGGCGTCTGTTCTTGGGATTGTCGGGGTCGCAGTCGCCCCAGTGTCCGCCCAAGCGCGGCACGCCGCCTGAGGATCCGCAGCCCAGAATGGTCGCGCGCAGTTCAGCCATCAAGCGGGGGCCTGGTAATTTGCTGCCTTGGAGAACAGACGGTCAAAATTGGCCTGCGTGTGCGCCGCAAACGCACCATAGCTGATGCCCATGGTGTCAGCCCCGCGCTGTGCTGTGTGGGTTATATATGCGGGTTCATTGCGTTTGCCGCGATAGGGCGGCGGTGCAAGATAAGGCGCGTCGGTCTCCACCAAAATACGGTCCAGAGGAGCCGCCGCAAAGATATCGCGCAGTTCGGACGATTTGGGGAAAGCTGTAATCCCCGACATCGACAGATAAAACCCCAGATCCAACGCCGTGCGCGCCAGATCGGCGGATGAGGAGAAACAGTGCATCACACATGTGAATGCGCCCTGGCGGTATTCTTCTGTCAGGATGCGTGCCATATCGGCATCGGCATCACGGGCGTGGATGATCAGAGGCAACCCGGTGGCTCGCGCGGCCTCGATGTGTACGCGCAGGGAGGTCTGTTGGATTTCTGCCGTATCCGCCGTGTAGTGGTAGTCGAGGCCGGTCTCCCCGATGCCCACCAGTTTGGGATGCTGTGCGATGGTAATGAGTTTGTCCACGCTTGCCTGGGGTTCGCTGGCGACGCTCATCGGGTGGGTCCCTGCGGCATAGAAAACCGGCGCGTGGGCTTCGGCGATTGCGCGCACGGCGGGTTCATTTTTCAGCTTTGTGCAGATCGTCACCATGCGGGACACGCCAGCATCCACCGCGCGGGCAACGATTTCCGCGTGCTGGCCATCGAAATCCGGAAAGTCGAGGTGACAATGGCTGTCTGTGATCTGAAGTTTGTCGGTCATGCCGGTCCGGTCGTGCTGGCACCAGATCGGCATCTACCCTCTGGCGGTTTGACTTATCTTGATCAGGGTATCTAGGACCAGAGCGGCAGGGTCAAGGTTCACCGCGCGGCCATGTCGCGCGCGTGCGCCGGTTTCCTGCGCGACCTGTGCCCAGGCACGGCCCGCGGTTTGATCAGGTGCCAGGCGCGCGAGAATTGCCGCTTCATTCGGGGCGGCCTCAACGGTTGACCCGGTGCCGGACGCGCCCCGGTGGGCGAGGCGCGACAACAGCAGGTCGATGAGTTCAAACAGCAGGTCGCGCTTGGCCTCGGCACCGCGTGCGGCAGCGGCTTCTGCGAGTTTCAGGGCGGCAGCGCGGTCAAACTGCGGCAGGGTCTGGATCAGCGCCACCAGCTCCGCATATGTCTTCAACCCATCCAGCAAGGACAGCCGCATGGCCGCCCCCACCGATCCGCCTGACAGTTCCGCCAGGGCATCCGTCCGCGCGCCCACATCGATGCCTGCCTGAGCAAAGGCGCGCGCCATATCGTCCGGCGACAGCGTATTCAGGCGCAGCGTGCGACACCGGGACCGGATGGTGGGCAGGAGCCCGGAAGGGTGATGGCTGATGAGCAGCAGCGTGGCGCGGTCCGGGGGCTCCTCCAACATTTTCAGCAGGGCGTTGGCCGCCGACGGGTTCATGTCGTCCGCTGCATCCACGATGACAACACGACGCCCGCCATCGGCTGCCGACAGCTGAAAAAACCCCGCAAGGGACCTGATGTCATCGACGACAATCTGATCGCGCATCCTGTCGGTGGTGGGGTTCGGGGTGCGGGTGATGGATTTCAGGCCCGGTTCCGCCCCCGCCGCGATCCGCCGTGCGACCGGGTGTTCGGGATCGATGGCCAGCGCGGTGGGGGGCGGCGGCGCGCCGAAGAGCCCGTCGTCGTCAAGCGGCGGGGTGGCCAGCAGGAACCGCGCCATGGACCAGGCCAACGTCGCCTTGCCAATGCCGCGCGGGCCGGTCAGCAGCCAGGCATGGTGCAAACGCCCGGTGCCAAAAGCATCCAGAAACGCTTGCTGTGCAGCGTCCTGACCAAAAAGCTGAGGGGTGTCCCGCGGATGCGGGGCGCCTTCGATCTGATCGGGCGTGCTCATGCCAGCTCTGCGCTCACAAGATCCGCAATGTCGCCTGCCACCGCGTCCATGTCTCTCGCGCCATCGATGACCCGGAAACGGTCGGAGAATTCGCGGGCCAGATCCAGAAAACCTTGCCGCATCGCTTTTTGCAGGTCTTCACCAAAGGCTTCAAATCGCTCGTCCACGGTTTGCCGCGACAAGGCGCGCGAGAGACCGACGCCCGGGTCCATATCGATCAGAATGGTCAGGTCGGGTTCATGGCCGATCATTAGTGTGTGCAATTGATCGACAACCCCCCGCAGATCGCCCCGCGACAGTCCCTGGTACATGCGCGTGCTGTCGGCAAAACGGTCGCAGATCACGATCTTTCCCGCGGCCAGTGCGGGCAGAATTGTCCGTTCAAGGTGATCGCGGCGCGCAGCGGTAAAGAGCAGGATTTCCGTTTCAGCCGACCACCTGTCAGGGTCCCCCTGCAAGACTAGGGCGCGGATCTCTTCGGCCCCCGGGGAGCCCCCAGGCTCGCGGGTCAGGACAACTTCGTGCCCGTTTGCAAGCAGATGATCAGCCAATCGCTTGACCTGAGTGGATTTGCCTGACCCGTCTATGCCTTCGAAGGTGATAAAGGTGCCGGTACCGCGCGCGGCTGCGGTCACGTCGCCCCCTCGGGTCCCTGAATGAATTTTGTGAACAGCACCAGCGCTGCGGTGCTCACGCGGCTGACAAAGCCACCACGTTCAATCGCACGATCCGCCACCAGCGGCAGGCGCGTTTCAGGCAGGCCTTCAAGCGTAAACACAAACTCGGCCAGCTGATCACCCGCGGCGATGGGGGCGTTAATCGGCCCGGTGTAGATCACTTCGCCCTCGATCTCATTGCCTGCCAGCGCGGGCATCAGAATGCTGATGTCCTCTGCGGCCACCAGACCGACTGAGGCCTCGCTGCCCATCCACACATCCGCTTGCGCAAATTGCTGACCTTCTTTCGCCAGAGGGCGCATGGCAAATTGACGGAAGGCCCAGTTCACGATGGCCTGGGATTCCTGAGCGCGTTCGGCCACGGTGTCCATGCCGGAGATCACAAAGATCACACGCCGGTCGCCCTGTTTGGCCGACCCGGTCAGCCCATAGCCCGCCTCTTGCGTGTGACCCGTCTTCAGGCCATCGGCCCCAATGCCCATGGTCAGCAGCGGGTTGCGATTCAAACGGTTGCTGGGCACCCGGTTGTCGAATTCAAATTCGGTTTCTGCAAAGAGCGGGTAGAACTCCGGGAAATCCGTGATCAGGCGATCCGACAGGGTGGCCAGATCGCGCATCGACATCAGATGCCCGGGCTGCGGCCAGCCGTTCGAATTGGTGAAAGTCGAGTTGGTCATGCCCAGTTGTTGCGCACGCTGTGTCATCAGGCGTGCAAACCCGTATTCCGTGCCATCTGGCGACAGTGCCTCGGCGATGACCACGCAGGCATCGTTACCGGAAAGCACGATGATGCCGCGGATGAGGTCCTCGACGGTGACGGTTTCACCCGACCTCAGGAACATGCTGGAGCCACCATAGGACTGCGCGTGTTCGGAGACAGGCAGTTCTTCATTCAGATCAAGCCCGCCGTCGGACTTGCCACGCCGAATGGCCTCAAACGCCATATAGAGCGTCATCAGCTTGGACATGGACGCGGGTGGCATCGGTGTTTCGCCATCCTTGTTCAACAGGACAGTGCCGGTCGTCTGATCAAGGACAAAGGCGGTCTGTGCCTTGGTATCAAAGGCCAGGCTCATGGTGGTGGAGGCGATCAAAGCCAGAAGGGCTGCGGCAAGACGGATCATAGCGACACGCTCCTGAGTAGATTAATTGGTCACGGCGTAGGCATCCGAGAAGCCCTCGCCCTTGATGGTGGCAAGCAGTGTTTTCTGCTCATCGGACGTGGTGGCTGGGCCAACGATCACACGCCAGAAGGGTTTACCGCCCGCCTCTTGTTCCTTGACGGTCGGTATCAAACCCGCGCCACGCATTTGTTTCGCCGCGCGCTCGGCATTTGCCTCCTGGCTGAATATACCGATTTGGACGAAAGGCTTCTTCAAGGTGGATTTCGGCAAGCTGGATTGGATTACCGGTGTGGCGACCGCTGGGGCAGGGGCCGCTGAGGTTTCAGCAGCGGTTGGCTCTGCGGCGTCAATCGCGGCGCCTGCGGCTGCAATCGGGTCAAGCGCGGTTTCGGTGATGTCGTCCGTGGCTGCGACGGTTTCCTCAGCGGGTGCTACGGGCTCCGGTGTCACCACCTCTTTGCGCAAGGCTGTCACGTCGAGCTCCACCGGTGCCCCGGCAAGCACGCCTAGAGCTTCCGCCGCGTCAGAGGACATCTGCAGTCTTGGCCCGGGAATATCGCGTTCGCGGCGGAAGAGCGCGCCAACGACGAACTGCCCATTGGTCTGGTTGCGGATGATTACCCGCTCCGGTTCGGTCACGTCCGGATGTGCCACCCAAACACCGCCCAGCGAAGGCCGCCCGTCCCAGAGGCCAGGTTCCTTTGCGGAAAACACTTCCGGCGCTTCGACGTCGCGCTCGGTCACGGTGCCGCTCTGGGCGGCAACGGGAGCTTCGGCTTCATCCGTGGGCTTTGGCTTGAACACCTCGCCGAGATTGAAAGAGCCTGCATCGTCGCAAGCAGTCAGAACGCTCAAGGCGAACAGCCCCGCAAAAAGTCGAAAAGCTGGAGAACGATGGTGGATGATGTCGCCGCTCATGTATCTGTCCTTGCCTGTTATCCGGTTGTCCGGCGTCTTTTTCGCCCGCATGTAGCGGGTCTTTGCCGATACTCTACCCCGGCTGACGCGGCCTGGGAAGATCTTCCGGATCAAATCGGCGACATTCCCCAGAGGTATTGTGGCGTTTTTTGTGGTTTCAGAATCATTTGCGGGCAACTAGGACGGTCAGACCGGAGGAGTGGCAGAGTGGTCGAATGCACCGGTCTTGAAAACCGGCGTGCGTGAAAGCGTACCGTGGGTTCGAATCCCACCTCCTCCGCCATCATTAACTTATTGAACAATTTCAATGATTTACGTAAACTCATTGACCGCAGTTGACCGGCGTATTGACCAATGGAAAGCTCATTAGGATTAGTCCACAGTAGCGATGGAAGAACGAATACCAATAACGATACGCTTTCAAAGGCTCGGGGTTGTGAAAAGTGACCACCGCTGACTGGGCAATTACTATCTCGTTGGCATCGCTAGCTCTTTCCATTGCTGGTTTTATTTGGAATGTTTGGTCTAAGTTATCTATCCGAAAGCCCGGCTAAGGGTTGGCATCTCAAACAGAATTGCTTTTGGCGAAGGATGGGACCACAACCCGGAAAGCATTTGCTTGAGCGTGATAGACCATGGTCCCGGTGAAGTAACCTTGGACAACACTGTTGCGCGTCCTCGGCGGCGCTGGCTGGGACTTAGAAAGCCCCGCACCTATGCAATGCTGAACCCATCTAGCAACTGGCCATATAGTGGGACCTCAGAAGGGCCATTTAGCGGTGGGCTTCCTAAGACCATAAAGTTGGTTGAGACTTTCTACGCCCACTTCCCTCGCTCTCGGCGATGGTTTGATGAAGCAAGACTGGTTCGATTTGGCTTTACGGACAACTTCGGGCGCATTCACTGGGCACCTCGAAAGCAATGCAAAAAGATAAGAGAACAACTATTGTGTGATGCTTCCCTTGAGAGGTTTAACAAAAGCAGAGAGTAGCTCCTCTTGGGCGCTCCGCTAAGGAATTCGCTGCGGTAATTGGTGAAGAACTGATCGAAGTGAAAAAGAAGTTGGCCACGGCTGCATCGAACTTATCCAACAAACTTATGAAACACGTCAAAGCCGAAAATGAGGGAAACAGAAAGATTACAGTCGACTGCCTGTGCCATAAGCTACTGGATAAGTTACCTGACGTAGGTGCCTAAGAACGGTGTGTGTCGGCCTGATCATCAGCAACGCCTAGCGCTTCCCCCCACCGTTTGAAACGCTTTCCATATGTGTCAGACGCATTTCCCATGCTCGCTAGTTTGTGGAATAGGAGGTTTTGACCTGCCTTACCTTTCACTCTCTCTCGGACCATCGACACAAGGGAACTATGAACGGGCACTCTACGGGCCGCTGAGGGGTTCTTACCTTGCTGTAAATTGAAGGTGAGTTGATCACCATTCTCCTCAACCTCTTCGGCCCACAATATCACGATTTCTGCCTGTCTCATCCCAGACAACAAGGCCACCTTGAACACGTCCTTCATGACGCTTTGCGGTCTCCCACATATAGCTTCCACTCCGATCACGACACCCACATCAGGCTCAGCATTAATTTTAGTATTTGGTATTCCAAAATATCAAATACTAGTTTACAAGAATCGAGGGTGCGATAACTGCGCACCGTCAAGGGAGGAAAACCAATGAAGATAATGTTCGCCATTGCTGCGGTGGCTGCCATAGTTGGCGGTGACCTTGTCGCTGAAGGCTACCCATCCAAAACCATCGAGGTCATCACCCATGCCGGTAACGGCGGCGGCACCGATGTGACCACGCGCATGATGATGATCCGCGCGCGGCGCGAGCTGGGAACCGACATGGTTGTGGTCAACAAGCGCGGTGGCGGTGGGGCCTCGGCGATGGATTACTACCTGACCCAAGAGGCTGACGGGCACAGCATTTTGACCTTCACCATCGGTCACTCGGCCACGGTTGCCTTGGGCAAGACCGATATGACCTTGGAAGATGTGCGGCCCATTGCGCGCGGCACCGATGATCCGCAGATCCTGATGACCCGTTGCGGTGTTTATGAGAGCGCCGAGGCCTTCGTTGCGGCGCAGAAAGACACTCCGCTGACCTATGGCACCACGCATCTGGGCGGTATCGATGATGTATCGGCCTTTATGTTTGCGCGCCGTGGCGAGTTGGCGACGCCCAAGATCGTGCCCTTTGAAGGCGGCGGCGAACTGGCCACGCAATTGGTGGCGGGCGCAGTTGATGTGGCGGTTCTGAACCTGGCCGAAGCCGGATCGCAGATCGACGCGGGCGATATCTGTCCGATCGTCGTACTTGCTCCGGAGCGGATGAGCGGGTTACCGGATGTCTCGACCGCGCAGGAGCTGGGCATTGATGCAAATTTCTCCACCGTGCGCGGCTTTGTGGTGCATAAGGGCACGCCAGATGATGTGGCGGCCAAGATCGAAGAGGCGCTGCTGAACGCCATGGGACACACCGTCTACCAGGGTTTCCTGACCTCGGTGGGGCTGGACGCAAGTTCGGTGGCAGGTGCTGACGTCTGGGGCAATCAGCTGGCCTCAATGCAGTCGGACATGGATGCTGCGCTGCGTGAATTGGGCTTTATCGAATAAAGCCCATCTCCCCGGGGTCGGCCCCTTCGAGAGGGCTGACCCCACCTATGCTTCTTTAACCTGTTTGGGGACGACAAGATGACGCGTTACGCGGTTCCGTGCGGCATAATCGTCTTTTGCCTGCTGGCCTATTGGCTCAGCACGCAATTCGACCGGGTGCCCCCCATCCTGTTGCGCGGCATGCAGCCTGCGGACTTCCCGCAGATGGTGATGTTGCTGATCATGGCCCTGGCGGTGCTGGTGGTGGTTTTTGACAAGCCCATTGCGCATGATCCGATCCCGCCGACTGTGTGGATCAGCCTGGGGTTGTTTGTCGTCTTCGTTCTGGCGGCGCAGGTGGATCTGTTTCTGGGCCTCGGCGTCTTTGCGGGCGCGCTGGCCTGGGTCTGGGGCGAACGGCGGGCCTGGGCCATTGCGCTGGTGGCTGTGCTCAGCCCGGCGTTGATCTTTTTACTCTTTGATCAGGTGTTCAGCATCCGCTTTCCGCGCGGTCTGCTCACCAGTCTTTGGTACGGGTGACACGAATGGAACCGTTGATTGCTGGCCTTGTTGCGCTGATGGACCCGAACCTGCTGGTGCTGCTGTTCGCGGCAACTTTGGGCGGGGTGATCATCGGTGCGCTGCCGGGGCTGAACGCCACCACGGGGGCTGCCCTGCTGTTACCCTTTACCATCACAATGGACCCTATCCCGGCGATTGCGATCCTGACGACGATATACTGTGCGGCCACCTTCGCGGGCGCAATCACGGCGATCCTGATCAACACGCCCGGGACCTCGGCCAGCGCCACGACCTGTCTGGATGGGTATCCGCTGGCGCAGCGGGGCGAGGCCGGGCGCGCCCTGGGCATGGCCACGATTTCCTCCACCATTGGAGGCATCATCTCGGTCATCTGCCTGATGCTGGCAGCACCCTTGATGGCCCGCATGGCCTATAACTTCGCGCCACCGGAATATTTCGCACTCACGGTCTTTGGCATTTCGATGCTGGCCACCATCGGTGACGGTACGCCGTTGAAGAACATCATCGCGGGCGCCTTTGGTGTGCTGCTGGCGACGGTGGGCAAGGACCTTCTGACCACGGTCGAACGCTTCACCTTCGGGTTCAATGAGCTCTCTGAAGGGATTGGGTTTGTGCCGGTGATGATCGGCATCTTTGGCATCTCCGAGCTTTTGGTCCAGGCTGAACGTTTGAGCGTTGAGCGGCGGCAGGTGTTTATGAAAACCATCAAACTGCCGTCGCGCGCGGATTATGCAAGGGTGTGGAAAACCATCCTGCGCAGCTCCGGCATTGGCACCTTTATCGGCATCCTGCCCGCAGAAGGGGCCACCGTGGCCTCAATGATCGGCTACAATGAGGCGCGCCGCTGGTCCAAAACGCCGGAAGAGTTCGGCAAGGGTTCTGTCGAAGGCATCGCCGGGTCCGAGGCTGCGAACAACTCCGCCACGGGCGGGGCCATGGTGCCGACGCTGGCGCTCGGCATCCCCGGCAGCCCGACAGCGGCAGTTATTCTGGCGGGGCTGATGGTGCATGGGTTGCAGCCGGGCCCTACCATGTTCACCGAACAGGCCGAATTCGCCTATGCGATCTTCTGGTCGATGCTCTTGGTCAATGTCATGTTCATTTTCGTGGGACTGTTCGGGGCCAAGATTTTTGCCCGCGTCACCTTTGTACCGGTGCAAATCCTCTGGCCCATCGTGTTCACCTTTTCGATTGTGGGGGCCTATGCGCTGGATCAGTCGATGCTGGACGTCTACATCGCTATCGGCGCTGGCGTGATCGGCTACTTCATGCGCCGTTTCGGCTATTCGGTTGTGCCGCTTGCCATCGGGTTGATCCTGGGCGGCATGCTCGAAAAACGCCTGGGTCAATCGCTGATCATGCTCGACGATCAATGGTGGCTGATGTTCACCCGCCCCCTGACGCTTTTGTTTTTTGTGCTCACCATTCTCGCGCTGTTCGGGCCGCTGTTCTGGCGCCGGCTGTTCAACCAGCGTGACCCTATGGTTTCCACCGGAGAGTAACTCATGACCAAGATCAAATCTATTCGTACCCGCGTTTGGAACTGGACCGGCCCGACCGTCCCGCCCCAGGGAAATTTTTGCACCAATGCCTCCGATGCGCTGTGGATGAAGGGCGATGCGATGGCGTCCTTCCGGTTTCACCAGTGGCTGACCTGCGAGGTGGAGGCTGAGGATGGCACCATCGGCATCGGCAACGCCGCCCTTGCCCCCACGGTGGTCAAACAGGCGATTGATGACTGGTACGCGCCGCTGGTGATCGGCGAGGACCCATTCGATTATGCCTACATCTGGGAAAAGATGTACCGCCGCACCCATGCCTGGGGTCGCAAGGGCATCGGCATGACGGCGATCTCGGCCATCGACATTGCGATCTGGGATCTGATGGGCAAGCTGGTGGGCAAGCCGGTGTTCAAACTGCTGGGCGGGCGCACCAAAGAGAAAATCCCGGTCTATTACTCCAAGCTTTACGCAGCGGATATTCCGACGATGCAGGCCGAGGCAGTAGAAGCGCAAAAGCATGGCTATCAGGCTTATAAATCGCGCTTTGGCTTTGGCCCAAAGGACGGCATGCAGGGGATGCGCGAGAATCTCAAGCGCGTCGAAGCCCTGCGCGAGGTGCTGGGCTATGACGTCGATCTCATGCTCGAATGCTACATGGGCTGGAACCTTGATTACGCCAAGCGGATGCTGCCGAAGTTGGCGAAATATGAACCGCGCTGGCTCGAAGAACCGGTGATCGCCGACGATGTGGCGGGCTACGCCGAGCTCAACGCCATGGGCATCGTTCCGATTTCGGGTGGGGAGCATGAGTTCAGTGTGATGGGCTGCAATGACCTGATCCAGAAAAAGGCCGTGAGCATTCTGCAATACGACACCAACCGCGTCGGCGGCATTACGGCTGCGCAAAAGATCAACGCCATTGCCGAGGCCGCGCAAATCCCGGTGATCCCCCATGCGGGGCAGATGCACAACTATCACCTGACCATGGCCAATACCAACTGCCCGATCAGCGAATATTTCCCGGTTTTCGATGTCGAGGTGGGCAATGAGCTCTTCTACTACATCTTCGACGGCGACGCAGAGGCGGTGGAGGGCTATCTGCAGCTCGATGATGAGACGCCGGGCCTCGGCATCTCTATCACCGACAAACACCTCAAACATTTCGAGATCACAGAATGAGCAAATACACCGGCATATGGCCCGTCGCCCCTACGCCCTTCAACGACGATGGTACGCTGGACTTGAAGGGCATGAAGCGGGTACTCGATTGCCTGATCGATCAGGGGGCAGACGGGATTTGCATACTTGCGAATTTCTCTGAACAGTTCCTGATCTCGGACGCAGAACGCGAGACCCTCGCGCGGTTGAGTGTCGAACATATCTCAGGTCGGGTGCCGGTGATTGTCACGATCAGCCACTACGCGACCCAGATTGCCGTAGAGCGCGCGCAGTTCGCCAAAGACCTTGGTGCCGACATCGTGATGATGATGCCGCCCTATCATGGCGCGCTACTGAAAGGTACGCCGGAGCAGAGTTTTGAGCAGTTCGCGGTCGTGGGGGAGGTGGGCATTCCGATCATGGTACAGGATGCGCCGCTGTCGGGTGTTGATCTGCCGGTGCCGCTGCTGGTGCGGATGGCGCGTGAGATCGAGGCGGTGAAACTCTTCAAGATCGAATCCCCGCGGGCCGCCAACAAGATCCGTGCGCTGATTGAGCAGGGCGGGGAGGCCATTGAAGCGCCGTTTGACGGCGAGGAAGCGATCACGCTGCTGGCCGATCTCGATGCGGGGGCCACCGGCTCCATGACCAGCGGCATGATCGTCGATCAGATCAAGCCGGTGATCACCAAACACCATGCGGGCGATGTGGCGGGTGCGACCGAGGCTTACGGCCGGGTCGCCATGGCCATCAACCACGAAAACCGGCAATGTGGCTGGCAATCCTGCAAGGCCGCGATGGTCGAGGGTGGGGTGATCAGTTCCGAGTTCTGCCGTCACCCGATCCCGCCCCTTCACCCGGCGATCCGCTCCCGGTTGATTGAGCTTCTGCGGCCTCTGGAGCCACTGGTCCTAAGATGGGGAAGATAAGATGAGTGAGAGCGCCTGGACAAACGAACTGCGCGAATTTGTTGAGCTGAAACCACGGCAGTCTCTGGCGATGGAGGCAGCTGACAACCTGCGCGAATTCATCATGCTGGGCAGGCTGGCGCCGGGGATGCCGGTGCGCGAACGGGACCTGGCCGAGGCCTTTGGCATCAGCCGCACCCCCCTGAAAGAGGCCCTGCGCATTCTCGAAGCTGAAGGGTTGATTGTCTACGGACCCACTCGTCGCCCCCGCGTGGCCGACCCGTCGCTGGATGAAATCAACGACTGGCTGCGGGTGCAGGGGGCGCTGGAGGCGTTGGCGGGAGAGTTGGCCTGCGCAGAGGCGACCGACGCGCAACTGGCCAGGATCGCGGAGATCAACACCTCGATCAAAGAGGCGCGGGACACGGACGGGCAACTGGAGGCGTTCCGAATGGATATGCGGTTCCACGAGGCCATCGTCGCCGCCTCTGGCAATGAGGCCTTGGCTGAAACCCACGCGACCTACAATGCGCGTCTGTGGCGGGTGCGGTTTTTGTCCTCGCAACGGGTGGCCAGCCGCGAAGCGACGCGGAACGAACACCTGGAAATTGTCGAAGCGCTCACCGCCCGCGACGCCACTGCCGCGCGCAAGGCGCTGAAGAACCACCTGCGCACGGCGGAGACCAACATCGCCGCCGCAGTTGCCGAGATTGAAACCGCCAAGGAGACCGATTGATGCGTCCCAGACTTGCCATTGTCCCCGGTGATCCCTCCGGCATCGGACCAGAACTGATCGCGAAGCTCTTGCAGGAAGACGGCGTATGTGTCGCTGCCAATATCCTGCTGGTTGGTGACGCGCATCTGTGGCAACGCGGCGCCGAGCAGGCCGGGGTCGAGGTGCCGCTGAACACGGTTGACGAAGCGGATGTCGCTGCGTTCGAAGGTCTGGCGCACTTGCACCTTGCGACCATCGCGCCCGGTGACGTGAAAGTCGCTGAGGTGACCGTTGCGGGCGGCACCACATCGCTGCGCTGTCTGGACAAGGCGCTTGACCTGGCGCAGGCGGGCCATGTGGATGGCGTGCTCTTTGCGCCCTTCAACAAGGCCGCGATGACCTCCGCCGGGCTCAATGCCGAGGATGAGCACCGCTACATGGCGCGCTATCTGGGCTTCGAAGGGTATCATTCCGAAATCAACGTGCTTGATGAGCTGATGACCACCCGCGTCACGAGCCATATCGGCTTGAAGGATGTCGCGGCGAACATCGATGGCCCCGGCATTATGCGCGCGGTCGCGTTGGCTCATGACACGCTGGCCCGGTCCGGCAAGACGCGGCCCCATGTGGCGGTCGCAGCGCTGAACCCGCATGCGGGTGACAACGGCAAGTTCGGGCGCGAGGAGATCGATGTGATCGAACCCGTCGTTAAGGCCTGCCAGGACAAGCAGATGAATGTGACCGGCCCCTGGCCTTCGGACACCGTGTTCCTCAAGGCCAAGCGGGGCG
This sequence comes from uncultured Roseobacter sp., assembly GCF_947499265.1. Classification (GTDB taxonomy): domain Bacteria; phylum Pseudomonadota; class Alphaproteobacteria; order Rhodobacterales; family Rhodobacteraceae; genus Roseobacter. Next base: position 150,390 of record NZ_CANMNK010000006.1, read on the forward strand.
AGGTTGATGCCGTGGTGACCATGTATCACGACCAGGGTCAGATCGCGATCAAGCTGATGGGGTTCGACCGGGGCGTGACCGTGGCGGGTGGCCTGCCGATCCCGGTGGCAACCCCTGCCCATGGCACGGCCTTCGACATTGCGGGCAAGGGCATCGCCAATGTGAGCGCGACCCGACAGGCTTTTGAATTGCTTTTGCGCATGGCTGAAAACGCAAGGAACGCGGCGGCGTGATGCCGTTCGAACTACACATCGGATAACGGGATACCCCAAGATGAGCTTTAAACCGCATGGAAAACATCTGATTGCCGGAGAGTGGGTCACAACCGACCAGACTTTTCTTTCTGATCCGGCCCATGGCGCCGCCCATACCTTTTGCATCGGCACGACCGAAATGGTGGAGCGCGCCTGCGCAGCAGCAGAAACTGCCTTTGAAACATTTGGCACCACCGCCCGCGCAACCCGCGCGGCCCTTTTGAACGCGATTGCCGGTGAGATCGAGGCGCGCGGCGATGCCATTACCGAGATCGGTACGCAGGAAACCGGCCTGCCTGAGGCGCGGCTTCAGGGGGAGCGCGGGCGCACGACCGGGCAGTTGCGCCTGTTTGCGGACCATATCCTGAAGGGGGATTATCTGGACCGTCGCCATGATGCCGCCTTGCCCGATCGCGCGCCGCTGCCGCGCCCGGATTTGAAGATGTTGCAGCGCCCCATCGGGCCGGTCGCCGTATTTGGTGCGTCTAACTTTCCACTGGCCTTTTCGACGGCAGGCGGGGATACGGCGGCGGCGCTTGCAGCGGGATGCCCGGTTGTCGTTAAGGGGCATTCGGCCCATCCCGGTACGGGCGAGATCGTGGCCGAGGCCATTCACGCGGCAATCCAGAAAACCGGCATGCCCGCAGGCACTTTCAGCCTGATCCAAGGGGGCAAACGCGACGTGGGCACCGCACTGGTGCAGCATCCGTTGATCCGTGCCGTAGGCTTTACCGGCTCGCTGGCCGGAGGCCGTGCGCTTTTTGATCTCTGCGCTGCGCGACCGGAACCGATCCCGTTCTTTGGCGAGCTTGGGTCCGTCAACCCGATGTTCCTCTTGCCCGAGGCCACTAAGGCCCGCGGTGCCGAGATCGGCACGGGCTGGGCAGGCTCTCTAACTATGGGGGTTGGGCAGTTCTGTACCAACCCCGGCATCGCGGTGGTTTTGCCAGGCGCCGATGCCTTCGTCGCTGCCGCTGCGGCCGCTTTGAAAGACGCAGGTGCCCAGACGATGCTGACCGACGGCATTGCGGATGCTTATCGGCAGGGCGTGGCGCGGGTTGCAGACGGCGCGACGGAGCTGCTGGGCACCGCCTCTGACGGGCGCGCGGCGAAACCGTACCTCTTTAAAATCTCGGCCCAAGATTGGCTGGCCAACCACGATCTTCAGGAAGAGGTCTTCGGTCCCCTGGGCATCATTGTCGAGGCGGAAAGCCTGGATCAAATGGCCGATATCGCCCGTGCGATCCAGGGCCAGTTGACCTGCACGCTGCATATGGACGAAGGCGACACTGGGGCGGCGCAGACCCTGCTGCCGCTGCTCGAGCGCAAGGCGGGCCGCATCCTGGTCAACGGCTTTCCGACGGGTGTCGAGGTCTCCGACACGATGGTCCATGGCGGGCCATACCCGGCCTCCACCAACTTCGGGGCCACATCGGTGGGCACCCTGTCCATCCGTCGCTTCCTGCGCCCGGTTTGCTACCAGAACCTGCCCGATGCGCTTTTGCCGGAGGCGTTCTGACACAAGCCGCGCCTGGTCGCCACGCCGGGCGCGGTTGCTCTACGAACCGTGGCATGGGAGGATAAAATGACATCATTCAAGTTCACTTTCGCCGCTGGCCTGTCGGCGCTCGCAAGCCTTGTTGCCGCGCCGGTGCTGGCTGATTACCCTGAACGCCCGGTGACCATCATCGTGCCCTGGGGGGCAGGCGGTGGCACCGATACCATCATTCGCATCTTCGCCGTGGGCTTCGAGAAGGAAATGGGCCAGCCCATCAATGTCATCAACCGCACCGGCGGCTCTGGTGTGGTGGGGCATTCGGCCATCGCCAATGGCAAGGCTGACGGCTACACGCTGGGCGCCTGCACGTCCGAAATCACCTATTTCGAGACGGTTGGGTTGGCGGACATCACGCCCGCCAGCTACGATTTGATTTCACGGCTTGCAACGATCCCGGCGGGGGTCACCGTTGCGGCCGATAGCCCCTATGCTTCGGTGAAAGAGGTGATCGACGCGGCCCAAACGGGCACGTTGACTTCCTCCGGGTCCGGGCTCGGTGGGCCATGGCACATGGCCGTTGCGGGCATGATGAAATCTGCCGGCGGGGCGGCTGACACGGTCAAGTTCATCCCCTCCAAAGGCGGGGCGCCGGCACTGCAGGATTTGGTCTCCGGTGGCATCAGCATGTTCACCGGCTCCCCCATTGAGGCCCGCGCGCTGGCCGATGCAGGCGAGGTGAAAATCCTTGGTGTCATGGCCGATGAACGATCCCCTGCCTTCCCGGACGTCCCGACCTTGAAAGAAAGCGGGGTGGACTGGTCGCTGACCAACTGGTTCTCGCTCTGCGCCCCCAGTGGATTGCCGGAGGAGGTCAAAGCCAAGGTCGAGACGGCTGCCAAAGCCGCCCATGGCTCGGACGCCGTGCAGGACGCTTTGGCACAGCGCGGCATCACACCGCTCTTTGATGGCTCCGAGGCCTTTTCGGTCTTTGCGGACGAGTTCTCCGATGCGGCCAAAGAGCTGCTGACCGATCTCGGCATCGCCAAGTAAGCAAGCGCTTTCGGGCAGGGCGCACCCCTGTCCGGAGGCATGTCACACTATGCAGTTTTCAAACCGCTTCATCGGCATCGTCGCCCTGATTGGCGCAGCCGCCATCTTCTACGGCACCTTCGGGTTTCGCGCGGTGCCGGGCCAGCAGTTTGGCTCGGGCTTTTTCCCGCGCATCACTGCGGGCTGCCTTGCGCTGACGGGCTGTGCGATGATCCTGTCCTCCGGGCCGAGCCCCTGGATGACGGTGCCGGAGTGGATGCGAACAGCTCAGGCATTCAAAGCGGCAGCGCTGCCCCTCGGCGGCATCGCATGGGTTCTTGTCGCGCCGTTCCTGGGGTTCATACTGACCACGGCCCTGCTGATCCTGACGCTGGTCATGCTCATGCGCGGCCGCTTCCTCTTCGGGCTTGGCGTGGCCGTCGGGCTCAGCCTTTTGCTACATGTTGTTTTCAGCGTACTTCTGCGTATCCCGCTGCCCTTCGGGGTCGTTGAAGGCTGGCTGGTGTGAGTGTCCTGACCGACGCCCTGACGCTGGTTTTTCAACCGGACGTTCTGATCACCGTGATCCTTGCCAGCCTTTTGGGGCTGACCATCGGGGCCATTCCGGGGCTGACGGCGGTGATGGGGGTGGCATTGCTGATCCCGATCACTTTCTTCATGGATCCCGTCCCAGCGATTTCCGCCATTGCGGCGCTGGCAGCCATGGCGATCTTTGCCGGCGACATTCCTGGAGCGCTGCTGCGCATTCCTGGCACACCCGCCTCGGCGGCCTATGTGCAGGACGCCCATGTCATGGCAAAGGAGGGCTGCCCGGAACGTGCTTTGGGATTGTCCATGGGCGCGGCCTGCTTCGGTGGCGTGGTCGGGGTGATCCTGTTGATGGTTGCTGCGCCGTTGTTGGCGAGATTTGCGACCAACTTCTCATCAGTGGAGTATTTCTGGCTGGCTCTTCTGGGTCTGAGCTGTGCCGCCATTATCTCGACCGGCGCGCCGCTGAAGGGCATCTTGTCGCTTTTATTCGGTCTCTGGGTCGCCTCCATCGGCATTGATGAGGTAGCGGGGCAGCCACGCTTCACCTTCGGCTCGACTGAATTGATGGGCGGGGTCAGCTTTATCCCCGCGATGATCGGCATGTTTGCGATCCCGGAGATCCTGCGCAACGTGGCGCTTCCCCAAGGCAAGATCACCCCGCCCCGCATGGGGCCGGTGTTTCAGGGGCTTGGTGCAAATCTGAGGCGACGCAGAACCAATCTGCTGCGGGGTAGCCTCGCGGGCTCCATGATCGGCGCTCTGCCGGGTGCAGGAGCCGACATCGCTGCCTGGGTCGCCTACGCGGTGGCCAAGCGCCGTTCGAAAACGCCGGAAAAATTCGGTCATGGCCATGACGAGGGCATTGTGGAGGCGGGTGCCGCCAACAATGGCGCGCTTTCCAGTGCCTGGGTGCCAACGCTGGTCTTTGGCATCCCTGGCGACAGCATCACGGCCATCGTGATCGGTGTTCTCTACCTCAAGGGGCTCGAACCCGGGCCGATCATTTTCACCAAAACGCCCGAACTGGTCTATGCGATCTTCATCGCCTTCTTTCTGGCCAACCTGCTGCTCATTCCCTTTGGCTGGCTGATCATCCGCGCCGCGCGCCACCTGCTGACGATGAAGCCCGCCTACTACCTGCCGGTCGTCTTTGCCTGCTGCATCGTCGGCAGCTTTGCCATCAACAACACAGCATTCGGCGTGGTGGTGATGCTGGTTTTCGGCCTGATCGGCTGGCTTTTTGAGGAAAACGGTATCCCGGTCGCCCCCGCCATCCTTGGCATCGTCTTGGGGGGCATGCTGGAGTTCAACTTTGTCACCTCCATGCTGAAATCCGACGGCAACCTGATGATCTTTGTGTCGCGACCGGTTGCTGCCGCCTTGGCGCTGACCGTTCTGGCCGTTTGGGCCTGGCCCATTGTGAAACACATCCGCGGGGGCCGCGCATGAGAGTGATCGACGCGCATCATCATTTCTGGGACCCGGAGCGGAATTATCATCCATGGTTGCGGGACGAGCCGATGATCCCGTTTCGCTACGGGGACTATGCGTGCATCCGAGGGCGGTTCATGTCTGAGGAATATGATCAGGCGTCCCGGGGCTGGGATGTTGTCGCCAGTGTCACGATGGAGGGGGAGTGGGACCCGTCCGACCCCACCGGGGAAGCCATCTGGATGCAAAAGATCGCCGATGCAACCGGGCGTCCGGCTGCCCATGTGGCGCAGGCCTGGCTGGACCGCGACGATCTCAGCGCCGTGCTGGACGTGATCGGCCCGTTGCCCATCGTCAAATCGGTTCGCCACAAACCGCACGCCAACGCGGCCCCTGGTCAGGCGCCCGGCGGTATGAGTGATCCGGCCTACTGCCAGGGCTTCAGAAAGCTGGCCGAGGCGGGGCTGATGTTCGATCTGCAAACCCCGTGGTGGCACTTGGGTGAAGTGCCTGCGATGGCCGATCTGGCGCCAGAAGTGCCGATCATTCTTAACCACACTGGCTTGCCCTCCGACCGCTCCCCCGAAGGACTGGCAGGCTGGCGCGCGGCGATGGAGGCGATTGCAAAGCTGCCTCAGGTGGTCGTGAAAATCTCAGGCCTCGGCCTGCCGGGGCGTCCCTGGCGCCTTGAGGACAACCGCGACATCATCCGGCAGACCATCGACATCTTTTCGCCTGATCGCGCGATGTTTGCCTCGAATTTCCCGGTCGATGGGCTCTGCGACTCCTTTGACACGATCTTTTCCGGCTTCGACCTCGCCACCCGTGACTTGAGCGAGACCGAGCGGGGCGCGCTGTTTTCTGGCACTGCGGCCCGCATCTACGGCATCGAGGAGGTGCCGACCTAACCATCAGTGGAGGACGACATGAAACAACGTACACTTTTGAACACCATCGGGCTGGCCATGGCCGGTGCCGTCATGGCAGGCGCGTCTTTTGCGCAGGAGGTCACCTTGCGCTTTGGCCACTACGCCAAACCCGGCGATACCGCCTATCTGGCAGCGGAACACTTCAAGTTCACGGTCGAGAACATGACCGGCGGAGAGGTCGAGATTTCGCTGCACCCTGCGGGCGAGTTGGGCAATTCCCCGACCATGCTGGAAGGGGCACGCCTTGGCTCGATCGACCTAGTGCTGGTCGGCAACCCCTATTTCACCGCCTTCGCGCCGCAGGTGAACCTGCTTGATCTGCCGTTCCTGTTCCAATCGGCGGAACACGCCTATGCGGTGATGGACGGAGAGGTGGGTGAGGAGTTAATGGCCTCGATCAACCAATCGAACCTGCAAGGGCTCGCGTTTTGGGAGATCGGGTTCCGCAACCTGACAAACAACACCCGTGCGGTGGAAACGCCCGCCGATCTGGCCGGTCTAAAACTGCGCACCACACCGAACCCCGCACATCTTGAAGCCTTCAAGATCCTCGGCGCCAACCCGGCCCCAATGCCTTTCTCGGAGGTCTATTCGGCCTTGCAAACCGGCACCATCGACGGGCAGGAGAACCCGGTCAACCACATCTACGCGTCGAAACTGCATGAGGTGCAAAAGCATCTGTCGCTGACCGCCCATGCCTATACGGCGGCCCCGCTGGTGGCGAACTATGGTAAGTTCGCGCGGCTCAAGCCTGAGTATCAGGAGGCTTTGCGGATCGCGGCCAAACTTTCGGCCTCTTACGAACGGGCGCTGAATGCGGCCAAGGAGGCCGGCAGTCTGCAAGCAATGATAGACGCCGGTGTCGAGGTTGTGAAAGAGCCTGACGTCTCCGCCTTCCGGGCGGCTGTCGCAGAGCAGACGCGTGTGGCCTATGTCGACCAGTTCGGCGATGACCTGCTGAACAAAGTCGACGCGTTGGCCGAATAAATGGTAGGCCTTGTAAATCTGGTGGTGCGCCTGTGGCGCATCACCGTGGGCGGGCTGATGCTGGCGGTCGTGGTTCTGACCGTCAGCCAGGTCTTTGCCCGCTATGTGCTGAACAGCTCGATCATCTGGGCGGAGGAGGCCAACCGCCTGCTCTACGTTTGGGTGATCCTTCTGGCGGCCATCGGGGCCGATCACATGCGCATCGGGCTGATGGCGGACAAACCGCGCTGGCGCCCGGTCTTGGCACAGGTTGGCGTGATCGCGGGCGTCGCGGCACTGGGGCTGGTCGTCTGGGGCGGCTGGACCATGAACGCGGTCTTTGGGTCTGACCGCTACGTGACGCTGGGCCTCTCCAAAGCCTGGTACTTCTGGGCGGCCATCGCGGGCGGAGCCGCCTGGGCCGTCGTGCTGCTCTGGCGCGGCTTTCTGCCTGAAAAAGAGCCCAAGACATGACGCTTCTGGTTCTGCTTGGCACGATGATCGGGCTGTCGCTGCTGGGCGTGCATCTGGTTTTTGCGATCCTGCTGTCCTCGACCCTGGCGTTGCTGATTTATCGCGACTACGTGCCGCTGGAAATCATCGCACAGCTGTTCCTGTCGGGGATCGACAATTTTCTGCTTCTGGCAGTGGGGTTCTTCTTCCTGGCCGGGGAATTGATGAACCGGGGCGGGGTGACGCGTCGCATCGTAGCCCTTGCCGAGGCCTGCGTTGGCCATATCCGAGGCGGGCTGGGTCATGTGAACGTGGCCTCATCTGTGTTTTTCTCAGGCATTTCCGGTTCTGCCGTAGCCGATACGGCCGCCATTGGGTCGGTGATGGTCCCGGCGATGGAAAAGGCCGGGTTCTCACGCGGATTTGCGGCTGCGGTGACGCAATGTTCCAGCGTCATTGGTCCGATCATCCCGCCGTCGATTCCGATGATCGTCTATGCCGTGCTGGCGCAGCAATCGGTGGGCAAGATGTTTCTGGCAGGTATCCTGCCCGGGTTGCTGGTCGCGATCTGCCTGATGGTGATGGTCTATGTGGTCGCCATGCGGCGTGGCTATCCAGCGGGCCGCTGGCAGGGTTTTGGAGCCATCCTGCGCGCAGGCTCATCGGCGCTTGTGGCACTGGCGACGCCGGTGATCATCGTCGGCGGTATTCTGGGCGGGGTCATGACGGCCACAGAAGCAGGTGCCGTCGCCGTGACCTACGCCTTTGTCATCGGCAAGTTCTGGTTTCGCGAACTGACCTGGACGGCATGCGGAGAGGCTCTGGTCGCCGCGGCCAAGGGCAGTGCGACCGTTCTGGTCATCGTTGGTGCATCGTCGGTCTTTGCGTGGATCGTGGCAGATCTGAAAGTCTCCACCACCGCGGCGGAGTTGATTTTTTCCATCAGTGATAATCCGTTTTGGGTTCTGGTCATGGCTATGATCTTCGTGCTTTTGATCGGTCTCTTCATGGACCCGCTGGCAGGGCTGGTGGTGACAGTGCCGGTTCTCTTGCCGATTATGCAGGACATCGGCGTTGATCCTATTCATTTCGGCGTTTTGATTGTGCTGAACCTGATGATCGGACTAACGACGCCACCGGTGGGATACCTAATCTACCTGTCAGCCTATATTGCGCGGGAAAAGCCCGAAGTGGTCATCCGGGAAAGCCTGCCGTTTCTCGCGGCGCTTTTTGCAGCCCTGATCCTGTGCATATGCTTTCCGGCTCTGGTTCTGACCTTGCCACAGCTCTATTCCGGAGGATGACCGTGATTTATGATCTGACCATGCCCATGGAAAGCGGCCATTTCCGCTGGCCGCTTGAGCGAGACAAAAAGGGTGATTTCAAGGCTGGCGATATCTTCGAAGTCACCTCTTTCGGTGTCTCCTGTCACGCGTTCACGCATCTCGACGCACCGTGCCATATGGTGCCGGGCGGGCCGACAACGGATGCGCTGGAGCTGTCGCGCGTGATGGGAACAGCGGCGGTGATCGACCTGTCGGATATTGTGCCAAACGAGGAAATCACCGCCCGCCATCTGGATCGGGCCGCGCAACACTTGGTGCCGGGCCAGATCGCCCTGTTTCGCACTTGTTGGGACGAGCAACGGGACTGGCGTACGCCAGCGTACTGGCACGACGCGCCGTATCTTTCTGCCGAAGCTTGCCGTTGGCTACGGGATCGAAATCCAACCTCGGTCGCCTTTGACTTCCCGCAAGATCACACGATCCGCCGGGTGCTGGATGGCGAGATGCCTCCCATCGAAGAGCATGTCTCTCACGATATTCTGCTGCGTGACGGGATCACGCTGATCGAATACCTGATTGGCACGGCACAGATCACGGAACAGACTGTTCAATTTGTCGCGCTGCCGCTGAAACTGCCCGCCAGCGATGGTGCTCCTGCACGCGTGGTTGCGTGGAACGGTTGAATGTGGGTGAATTCCGGTCACGGCATCGCTTGCACGCGCCAAACCGATGGATTCGAGGAGTGCAGTCCTGCAGATCGCTACCAGGGGTCTCGCGATAAATGCCCTCTCACAAGATGCGCGTGGCTAAGACGTGTTGCCTCTGGACAGTTCCACACGGAAAACCTCACGCCTTTTTTCGGTCGATCTGGTGTCGATGGCCTCGAGCAATGTTTTTGCCGCGACCTGGCCCAGTTTCAGGCGTTCGATGGGCACGGTCGTCAGGCGCGTTCGTATGGCATGTGCCAAAGACGTTCCGTTAAACGCGGCAACCGCCACTTGGTCGGGCACCGAAAATGAGGCCTCGTGCAGCCAGGATAGACCACCGGTCGCCATGGCGTCGTTCAGGAAATAGATCGCATCCGTGTCCGCTTGTTTTCGCATCAGGTCGGCGACAAGCGTACGGCCTGCCTCCGGCTGCCGGGGAAGCTCCTGATCAATCACTTCGGTGAGCTGCAAACCGGCCTCGCAGATTGTCCGTTTGAAGGTCTCGAACCGGCGGGCCGCACAGATGTCTTTTCTCAGCTCTGCACCAATATACGCCGGGCGTCTGACGCCCCGGTCGATGAAGTGCTGTGCTGTGAGGCGACCGGCCTTGGCGTGATCGGGCGCAATGCAGCCGTCATAGTGTTCGTCTTCCTCGTCCCAGATTTGAATGATCGGACAGGCCCAGCTTTTCAGCAACTGACCGGCTTTCGCTGTTCGGTGAATCCCACCGGTGAGGATAATTCCCGCTGGCTGCATCGACAGAACCGTTTGAATAATCTTCTCTTCGCTTTCTGGGTTCAAATGCGACTCGCCGATGAAGGTCACATATCCCTCAGGTCGAAGCACATCGTTGATACCTGCCACGACCTCGCCAAAAACGGCGTCGTTGATCGAGGGGAGAACCACGGCGACGATGTTACTGGACCTTGAACTCAACGACCCGGCAAAGAGGTTGGGCACATATCCCAGATCGCTTGCCGCCTGTTTGACGCGTTTCCGCGTCTCTTCGGAAATACTGCCGGTGCCGCGCAATACCTTCGACGCGGTCATCTGACTGACACCTGCACGTACCGCGACATCGGCCAATGTTGTTCGCTTTTTGGGACCTGCAGTTTCATTCATGGGCGCACCGTAGTCTCAATTCCGGTGCCCGACAACATATCGCGTAATCGCCTTGCCGTGCCGTTGACTTTGCGTAAGGTTATCGATAATCCTATTCCTTGGGAGGACGTAGATCGCATCGGAACTAAACCGTGCAATCAGGCGGCATATTGGTTCTGAATATCGCACTGCTCCTGATCGACGGAACCGAGATCGCGACCGTAGTTTTAGTGACGCCGGTGTCCGCAAACGCGCATAAGCCGCGTTTCGATTTTGTCAGTAAGAGAACCGACCTGAGCGATCTCGACCGAAAGACGTAGCCAAGGAAATGCACTGGGAGGAAAGATAAATGAGACTTCTTGAAAGCGCGGGAGTGCCGATAAAATCGGCGTTAGCGGGCGCGATTGTGGCGTTGTGCATGTCAACGTCTACCTTTGCCGGGGAGCGCGTGATTTTCGCGACGACCGTACCGCAGAACGAATCCAATCTGTTCTGGGGCGGTACCGGGGAGAGATTGCCCTCGTTTCAGGCGCTCGTCGGGCATGATCCGATCACCGGCAAATATGACAATTCCGAACTCGCAGAAGAATGGTCCGCCGATGAGACATTCACGGAATGGACCTTCAAGCTGAAGAAAGACGCCGAGTTTCACTATGGCTGGGGCCCTGTCACGGCGGCGGATGTGCTGCACAGCTATGAGCTGACAACCGGACCCGACAGCACGATCAACTCGCTGGAGCTGCTGCGTGCGCAATCGGTTGAGGTGATTGACGATCATACGATCGTTTTCAAGTTTGACACGCCCCGGACGGACTACGCGTTCCAACATGCGGGTCGTGGGTCCTTGGTGATCTACAGCAAGGCGCAATATGAAGCTGAAGGGCTTGATGGGTACAACACGCGTCCGGCAGGTACCGCGGCCTATCAATACATCGAGCGTAAGCCTGGTGTCGGGGTAACATTCGAGCGTGTCACCGATCACTGGCAAGGCGAGCAGCCGGACTTTGAGGTGCTGGAAATACGCTATGTGCAGGAGCAGGCCACCATCCTCGCCCTCCTGCTGTCGGGTGAGGCCAGCATCGCCAGCATTCCGCGCGAGTTGCAGGGGCAGGCGCTGGACGCGGGCAAGAAGGTGATTTCCTCGAAAAACCCGGCCATGGCGACGGGGGCGATTTTCAACGGCATGTACGGCAAATCGGGGGACCCTGCGTTCAACCCAGACCTGCCCTGGTCCAATGTGCTGGTACGTGAGGCGATGAACCGGGCGCTCAACCGTCAGGAAATGATTGATGTGCTCTATGACGGCCGCGCCGAGCCTGCGGTCAGCTGGCTGATGGATTCCCGGAACGAAGGTTTCGTGCCTGAGCTCTTTGACCGTTTCGAAGAGATGTATGGTTACGACCCTGAAAAAGCCAAGGCGCTGTTGGAAGAAGCAGGCTATCCGGATGCTTTTGCAGACCCGGTTATTCCAATCGTCTCTTCCACGCTGAACGGCAACCCGGAATTCCCGGTCATGTCGGAGCTGTTGCAGGTCTATTTCGATGCGATCGGTCTGCAAACCAAGATCGTGGAAATGGACTGGCCAACGCTGGGTTCCATGGGCCGCGCGCGCGAAAGCTATATGATCAGCCCCGTGCGCAACGCGCCTTTGCGTCCGACCGAAGCGGCTCTGGTCAACTTTCATACCGAGCGCGGCACGCCCTATGGTGGCTTTGAGGATGACAAGATCGAAGGTCTTGCCAACACGTTGGAGGCGACCATTGATCCAGACAAACGTCATGCCATAGCGGCCGAAGGCTTCACCTACCTGTTCGAGCAATATGCCGATATGCCGCTTGCGACGGTGCATGCGGAGGTTGCGGTCGATCCGACGGTTGTCGCCGATTGGACCTTCCCCGGTGTGACGACCAATAGTGTCAGCCATTGGCACCTGATCAAAAGCGCTCAGAAGTAACGCGCTTTGATTTAGTGGTCCCGGGCGTGGCAGACGACCCGCCATGGCCGGTGCCGCATCTTTTTCCCTAATTGCGCAGAAGCAAGGACAGCTATGATGTGGCGTGCTCACCTTTGGCGTAACCTAAGACAGGACTGCAGGTGACAGACGGGTACCGCTACACCGCCTACGTCTCCTGCCTGTCGGGCAATGAGGTCGACGTGTTTTCGGGCGATGAGATGACCGGCGCTTTGGAACATGTCCAGACGATCACGCTCCCCGGGCGGGGAAACGGTCTGGTTGGACGGGGGCTGCCCCTTGCACATGCGCCGAACCGACGACGGCTTTACGCAGCGGTCTATGGCGATCAGACCACGCCTGAAAAAGATCTTGTCGACACCTATGCCATCGACCCGATCACAGGTCTTTTGACCCATATGTCCAGCACGCCTGTGATGGCGCAACTGTCGCATATCTCGGTGGATCGGACGGGTGGGTTCCTGCTGGGGGCTTCTGAACCCTCCGGGTTGGTGGTCGCCTATCCGATCGGAGACCACGGCCACGTGCAGGCCCGCGCAAGCGGGACAGTGGTGCCTCTGCCCGGCGCGCATCAGATACAGACCGACTACACGAACCGCTATACCTTTATCCCCAGCCTGAGCGACGATGTTCTTGTCAGTCTGCTGTTTGACGAACGGATCGGCAGTTTCACAGCGAATTCACCGCCCGAGGTTGCGTTGCAGACGGGGGCAGGGTGCCGTCATCTCGCCTTTCACCCGAACCGCCGGTACATGTATCTGCTCAACCAGCGAGACGGCAGTCTGGTGTGTTACCGGCTGGACCCGGCAGACGGTGGCCTGTGCGCGCTGATGCGTGTGTCCATTCTGCCGGAGGATTTTGAGGGCGCCCCCTGGGGTGCGCAGATCAAGGTATCTCCCAGGGGGGACCGGCTCTTTGCCTCCGAACGCCGAAGTGACACGCTGGCCGTCTGGGATATCGACCCGAACAATGGGCACCTGTCCAGCCGCCACATCGTTTCGACCCCCAAGAACCCGCGCTGTTTTGATGTGACCCCGAACGGGCGCTTTGTTGTTTTGAGCGCGCTCAAGGGCGATTGCATCGCGCTATACGACGTGTCGGAAAGGTCTGCACCGCCGCGACATGTGATGGAACTGCCCACAGGTGGAGAACCGGGATGGGTGGAAATCCTGTAACTGCCGACGCGGCGCACCCGGCGTCCCGCACTCAAAACACATAGAGAGGCCCAAAATGAAAAATGGCGACCCGCGCTTTATCGAGATCGATGGTGATAACGCCATTCATGCAATCCATAGCTCTCCACAAAAGGGCAAGGCGACCTTTGTCTTTTTGAACTCCATGGGCGCCTCTACGGCCGTTTGGGAGGATGAGATTGCCCCGCTTTTGCGGTCCGGTGGGCTTGGCACGCTGTCGTTTGACTATCGTGGTCAGGGCCAGTCAACATACGGGGCTGCCGCCAGGCTGGAACCTGCCGAAATCATCTCCGACATTGGGTTCACGCTGGCGCAGGAGCGCCCCGAACATCCGATCTTTGTAGGCCTGTCCATCGGCGGTCTTTTTGCGGCGCGGGCCTGGCTGGAGGGCGCCGCGGCAGATGCAATGGTGCTGGTGAACACGCTGCGTAAACCCAGCGCGCAGGTCGATTGGATCAATGAGCTGGAGGCGCGGCTGATTGCCATGGGAGGCATGCCGCTGGTGCTCGATGTGCTGCGCCCGGTTCTGTCGGGCTGCGATCAACTGGAGACGTTACGCCCGTCGCATTTGCCCAAACAGGGCTATACCCCATGGCCCCCCGAACATCCGCGCCGCCGCCTGGCGGAAGGGGTCCACAAGGCCGATTGGGGTTTTCCCTGGCCGGACCTGTGTATCCCGACGCTGGTGTTCACGGGCCTGCATGATCGGTTGTTCCGCATCCAGAGCGATGTGGATGACATTCTGGTGCAGATCCCTGATGTGCAAACCATCATCTATCCGGATGGGGGGCATTCGCTGCATGCGGAGTATCCCCAACGTTTTGTCGGTGATCTTGTGCGTTTTGCAGATGACCTCGCCACTAGAAAGAGCGGTTAGGGACTTGCCTGCGGGTAGCCTCCGGCGAGGCGGGCGCGCAGAATTACAAGGCCGATCACAACATCCAGGGTTGGTGTCGGCACGCCTACCTGTCGGCCAAAATCCTGTACGATGCGAAGCATGGTATCGATCTCCATGGGACGCCCGAGGTCTACATCCTGGCTCATCGAGGGTTTTTGGTGGGCACCCGCACCGGGCGCAAAGACCTTGTCGACATCATCGCCGAGCCCGTCAAACCCATGTGCCTGGGCCACCGCTGCCCCCTCCAGAAACAGTGCCCGCGCGACGGGGTGTGCGTCAGGATCGTTCAGCACCTCATAAGCCATGCCCCCGGTCAAGACGGATGCAGGTGCGGTTGAGAGATTGCGCAATAGCTTATGCCACATGGGGCGTCGCAGGTCCTCTTCAAGTTCGAACCGGGCGCTTGGAGTTTGCAGGGACGGCAGCATCGCCCTGATCTGATCCGCGCCTGCTGGGGTGGCCGCCCCGATCACAAAGCGATTGCGCGCAGAACGGTTTTGGATCAGCCCGGGTTCCACAACCTGATTGGTCGAGTGAATCACCATGCCCACCGCCTGATCTGCCGGTACAAGGTTTGCCAACGTCCCATCTGGATCGAGCCGTGTGCAGTCGGGCGCCTCGCCACCGCCACTGAACCCTGTGCCGTACCACCAGAACACGCCGTTCATGGCCGTGATGACAGGCGTGCCCCGTCGCAGCAGATGTGCGCAGGAGGTGAGTACACCTGCAAGGGCCGGGGCTTTGAGCGTGGTGAGGATCAGATCCTGCGGGCCCAGATCACCGGGGGTATCCGTCGCGGTGACGGCACAGGTGATCACATGGCCATCCGGGTTCCGTACCCGCAGGCCACCGGACTTGATCGCGGCAAGATGCGGTCCCCGTGCCAGTACGCTGACGTCGTGGCCTTTTTCATGAAAGACCCCGGCCAAAAAACCTCCGACCGCCCCGGCCCCAAGAACTAGAATGCGCATGATTGCTCAGGTTTGAACGGCAATAAGGTCGTTTCTGACAAGTGTGTTGACATAAGCCGCATGTCTCCTAAAGTTAACAGAGTTATCGATAACCTAATCGAGCAGCAAAGAAACTGCAAATCTTGACATTGAACCCCTGGGAGGCGGGTTCGGTCAACTTGCGGCACCTGAGGACATAAACAAGCGATCTGGGAGGATACTATGTTTGCATCAAAACTCGTGCGTTTGGCCGCGATCAGCTCTTTGCTAGTGTCGGCGGCGGCAATCATGCCGGCGCAGGCACAGACCATCGAGATGGTCATGAGCCCGCCCGCCGTAGAGACCAACCGTTACTGGAACACGCCGGGGGACTTTGCCCTTGGCCCGTCCATGCAGGGGCTCGTCGGTCATGACCCGGTTACCGGCGCCTATGACAACAGTGGTCTGGCCGAAAGCTGGAGCCATAACGATGATTTCACCGAATGGACCTTCAAGTTGAAACCCGAGGCTGAGTTCCACTTTGGCTGGGGGCCTGTGACGGCAGCGGATGTGGTGCACAGCCTTGCCTTACACACCGGTCCTGACACGACGTTGAATGGTATCAGCCAGTTGGAAGGGGCAGTGGCGGACGCCCTTGACGATCACACGGTGAAATTCACGCTGCCTGCGCCGCAGGTCGACTTTTTGTTCGTGCACGGTGGTCGCGGGTCTCTGGTGATCTACTCCAAGGCGCAGTTCGACAAGGAGGGACTTGAAGGTTACGATGCGAAACCCGCCGGCACCGCCAATCTGCAATATGTGGCGCGCAACATCGGCCAGGGGCTGACCTTTGAGAAGGTTGAAGGCCACTGGTCGGGGCAGGACGCCCAGTTCGACCGGCTAGAGCTGAAGTTTGTGGCGGAGCCTGCAACGACCCTCGCGCAGCTTCTCTCCAAGGAAGCCGATATCGTCATCCTGCCACGCGAGCTTCAGGGTGACGCGCTTGGGGCAGGGTTCCAGGCGATCCCGTCGACCAATGCATCGAACCAGACCACAATGCTCTTTAACGGCACCTTCCTTTTGCCCGGATACGACGGTCTTGATGAAACGCTGCCCTGGCTCGACATTCGTATCCGCGAAGCCATCAACCGCTCCATCGACCGTCAGGCCGTGATCGACGTGCTCTATGACGGGCGCGCCGAAATCCTGCCCGTCTTCGGGATGGACCCCCGCCACGAAGGTTATGTGCCTGAGTTGGCCGAGCGCTTTGAAGCGGCATACGGCTATGATCTGGAAAAAGCACAGGCGCTGATGGCTGAGGCCGGGTATCCGGAGAACTTCTCGAACCCGGTGATCCCGATCCTGTCGTCCACGCTGGCGGGCAACCCGGAATTCCCGGCAATGGCGGAACTCATGCAGGTGTTCCTCGATGAGGCGGGCTTTCAGACCGAAATCGTCGAGATGGATTGGGCCAGTCTGGGCGGCTTGCGCAGCGCGCGCGAGGCCAGGATGTTCCATCCGATGCGCAACCTGCCGGTGAAACCCAGCGCTGTGGGCATCCGCAATTACTATTCCGCGACTGGCGGGCCTCGGAACAATTATGAAGACGAGGTCATCGAAGGACTGATGGAGAAATACATGGTCTCCATCGACGTGGATGAACGCAATGAACTGGCTGGCGCGATTTTCACCCGCGTGTTCGAACAATACGCCGTGGCGCCCTTGGCAAGCATCTCGGCGGAGGTCATTGTAAACCCCGAGACGGTCAGCGCATGGACCTTCCCGGGCACCACATCCGTGGGGGTCAGCCATTTCGGATCCATCGTTCCGGCGAATTGATCCGCTCACATGCCACTGTCCGGGCCCCCCTATCGGCCCGGACGTTCAACACCGCACCACTGCTGGGACCACATGAATGCTTCGTTTCATTTTTACACGGCTGACGCATATGCTGATCGCCCTCTTTGTGATCACCGTGATCGTCTTCAGCCTCAGCCATCTGACGGGCAGCCCGATCGATGCGCTGTTGCCGGATGACGCGACGCAGCAGCAGATCGATTCTTTGACCGAACATCTGGGGTTGGATCGGCCCTATTACGTGCAGTACCTGACCTTTCTGCAAAACGCAGCCGTGGGGGATTTTGGCGACTCGACCAAGTGGAAAGGCAATACCGCCGCCGCGGTTGTGCTGGAACGTCTGCCCGCGACGCTTAAACTGGGGGGGCTTGCTGTTCTGATCAGCGTGGTGGTGGCCATTCCGCTGGGTGTGCTCAGTGCGATCTGGCGTGGTTCGATCTTTGATCGCATGGCCGGGATCATTGCGCTGTTGGGGCAGTCGTTCCCGGCGTTCTGGCTGGGCATCATCCTGATGTGGATTTTCGCCGTGACTCTGGGCTGGTTTCCCACCTCGGGTTACGGAGGGCTGTCTTACATGATCTTGCCCGCCATCGCGATGGCCTGGTTCCAGATCGCCGCGCTGACCCGGTTGACGCGTTCGGCCATGCTGGAAGTGCTCGATACCGAATATGTCAAACTGGCGCGGGTCAAAGGCGTGAACGAGCGCGCGGTGATCTGGAAGCACGCCTTTCGCAATGCGGCCATTGTGCCCGTGACCTATTTCGGCGTGCTGGCGGGGTCCTTGCTCACCGGCTCGGTGGTTGTGGAAACGGTCTTTGCCTGGCCGGGGACCGGTCTGCTGGCCATTGATGCGATCCGCGGGCGGGACTTCCCGGTCGTGCAGTCCGTCGTCATGTTCTTTGCGGTCTTCTACCTGCTGGCGAACTTCCTTGTCGATGTCCTTTATGCGGTGGTCGATCCCCGCATCCGCTTTAGTTGACGGGGGCTGCAAAATGACAAAAACACCTAAATTCCTGGGCCGACTGCCCATCTTGCCCATCGCGGTTTTGATGATCGTGCTCGTCATTCCAGCGCTCTTTGCGGATTTCATCGCGCCGCATGACCCGTTTAAGGCCTATCTGCGCAACCGTTTGCAGCCGCCGCTGTTTTTCGGCGGCACGACCGAGTTCATCCTCGGTACCGACCGGCTGGGCCGGGACATCCTCAGCCGGATCATGCATGGCGCGCGCTATGCGCTGGTGATCTCGCTGGTCGGGATCATTTTGGGGGCCATTGTCGGTACCGTGCTGGGCCTGATCGCCGGGTATATGCGTGGTGTGGTCGACGCGCTGATCATGCGGGTGGTCGATATCACATTTGCACTACCCAGCATCTTGCTGGCCCTGGCCTTGGCGGCCGTGTCCGGCCCGAGTTTCCAACTGGTCATTCTGGTGGTCATCTTCGTGATCTGGGGTTTTTTTGCACGGCAGGTGCGGGCCGAAACGCTGATCTTGCGCGAACGTGATTTCGTGGCGCGCGCGCGCGTGGCGGGGGCCTCTGACATTCGCATTCTGCGCAAATACATCCTGCCCAACATCATCAATACCATTGTTGTTCTGGCGACGTTGCAGATTGGCGTTGTGATCGTCCTTGAGGCGACGCTGAGCTTTCTGGGCATCGGCATTCCGCGCCCGATCCCGGCCTGGGGGCTGCTGGTCGCGGATGGCCGTCAGCTTATCGTTTCCAGCTGGTGGATTTCGTTTTTCCCCGGCACGGCCATTTTGCTTACCGTCTTGTCCGTCAACATGCTGGGCGACAGCCTGCGTGACTGGCTCGACCCCAAACTACGGCAGGTGTGATCCATGAGTGCCTCAGTTCTTCAGGTGAAAAATCTGCGCACGGTTCTGGACCTGTCCAGTGGATCCGTGCCCGTTGTCGATGATGTGAGTTTTGATGTCGGCGCGGGCGAAACGCTGGGCATCGTCGGGGAGTCGGGCAGTGGTAAATCGATGACGGCGCTGTCGATCATGCAGGTTTTGCCCCAACCGATCGGACGTATTGAGAGCGGGGAAATACTGCTGGAGCAGACCGACCTGGTGGGCCTGTCCGATGAGGAGATCGCCAAAGTGCGCGGGCGTGAGATCGGCATGATCCTGCAAGACCCGCACACCTCGCTCAATCCGGTGTTCACGGTTGGCAATCAGGTGATCGAAGCGCTCCAGATCAACAATCCGGGCACATCACGCAAATCGCTGTTTGGTCGGGTCGTTGATCTGCTCAAAAAGGTGAACGTTGCGGACGCGGAACGCCGTGTCCATGCCTATCCGCATCAGATGAGTGGGGGCATGAAGCAGCGCGTGGTAGGGGCCATCGCCATAGCAGGAGCGCCCAAGGTCATCATCGCGGATGAGCCGACAACCGCGCTCGATGTCACGATCCAGTTGCAATATCTGGAACTGCTGCGCGACATTCAGGAAGAAACCGGCACCGCAATCATCTTTATCACGCACGATCTCGGGATTGTTGCCAACCTTTGTCACAAGCTGGTGGTAATGTACGGCGGCAAAATCGTCGAGTCCGGCACGGTCGCAGAGGTGTTCCGCGCACCCTCGCACCCTTACACCGAGGCCTTGTTGAAATCGGTCCCCAGTGTCGATCAAAAGGTGGACAGGCTTTACGCCATCGAGGGCCAGCCACCGGCGCTCTCCGCGGACCGCAAGGGCTGCAGCTTTGCGCCGCGCTGCCCCTATGCCCGGGACATCTGCACGCGCGAGGTGCCACAACAGGAAGCAGGATTGAGCGGTGGAGACACGCACCTTGCCAGCTGCTGGAATATGGGAAGAGACACGTGAGCCATCCGCCGATTTTGAACGTCTTCGGGCTGACCAAGCATTTTCCGATCCCGCACGGGCTGCTCGGTCGGCAGGAGCACATTGTGCGCGCCGTCGATGACGTGAGCTTCAGTCTGGAACACGGGCAGACACTTGCTCTGGTGGGGGAATCCGGTTGTGGCAAGACTACATTGGCACGCATGTTATTGCGACTGCTGGACCCTACCTCTGGCACTGTGGAGATCGAAGGCAAAGACATCGCAACCATGTCAAAGGCTGAGATCAAAACGTTTCGGACCAATGTTCAGGCGGTCTTTCAGGACCCCTGGGCATCCCTAAGCCCGCGCATGCGTGTCTTCGATATCGTGGCCGAAACACTGGTCGTGAACGACAGCCTGACCAAAGGGGAACTGACGCGCCGCGTGGATGAGGCCCTGATTGCAGTGGGCCTGCGGCCGGAGCAGGCAAAATACTATCCGCATGAGTTTTCCGGGGGTCAACGCCAGCGGATTGCCATTGCCAGCGCGATCATCGCCAAACCCAAGCTGATCATTTTGGATGAGCCGGTTTCGGCCCTTGATGTCTCGATCCGGTCCCAGATCATGAACCTCTTCAAGGATTTGCAGCAAGACGTGGGCTGCAGCTATGTCGTGGTCGCGCATGATCTTGGGACAACACGTTTCATGGCGGACCGGATCGCGGTGATGTATCTGGGCAAACTGGTGGAGATTGGCCCGACCGACCAGATGTTCGACACGCCTCAGCACCCCTATACCAAGGCGCTTTTGTCTGCAGCCCTGCCGTTGAGGGTTGATACCCCGCATGAGGCGATTGTCCTGCGCGGCGACGTGCCGTCCCCTGTTAATCCACCAGCGGGCTGCCCGTTTCACCCCAGATGCCAGAGTGTTATAGGCGACATCTGCAAAACCAAGCTACCCCGGCTGAAAGACCTTGGATCGCCCGACCACGTGATGAGCTGTCACCTAGATCCCTGACTGTTGAAGCATGCGCCCACCTATAACCAAACGACTAAAAGGGACACGCGCAAATTATCTCTGGAAGCTGACATTTGCTAGTCATTTGGCAAGGCCGGCTTTAGGTCTGCTTGCTGTCTTCGAAAGAGTTGCGCCGCCGACGTCCGGAAGGAGCCCAAAACATGCTGGTGTGGAGCAGAATGTCCGAGAATAAAAACGACCTTGACCTCAAGTTAAGTTGAGATTCTAGGCTTGTCTTGAACTCATAATCTTGGACTCAAGTTTTTGACATCATTCTGGATATTTGCAGCTATCGGAACGGCAACCTGTTTTGCAATTTCGAGCCTTCTTGCCTACGATGCAGCTAGATCTTTGGGCGCTGTAGTTTTCAGTTTCGTACGAATGTCGATTGTCGCAGTCGGCTTCGCCTTATTGGTTCTTATCTCGGATTTCGATCCATCGCTCGATTTTTGGGATATCTCGCTACTTATCGTATCAGGTATTTTGGGCGTCTTCTTTTCAAACACGCTGCGCTACTCGTCGTTGGCGCGTGTCGGGCCTTCGCTTCAATCACTACTGAACACGACCACTGCACCTTTCGCATTGGCGCTTGGCTTTCTGGTTTTGGGACAGGTCGTGAGCGGGCTCTCTCTAATCGGCGTTGGCATAGTATTCGGCGGCCTCGTTTTGGCTATTTTTTCGCGCAACTCCGATGCTCTAGTGCGTTTCTCGGGGGAAAGCGGCAATGTCACTAGCGGAATCCTATTTGGCTTAGCATCCGCGCTTTCGCGGGCAGGAAGCGTCCTCGTCGCAGCACCCGTCATGTTTGACGGTACTGATCTGATTTCGGCAACATTCGTTCGGTCTTTAGCCGGATCGCTCAGTTTGTTGCTTACTGTGGTCCTTTCCACGGAAAGAAAAGCGCAGATCAGGTCGATGCCGATGCCGATCGCACGTTAGGTGTTCTCGAGCGCAGTGATTGGTACCGGTCTCGGAATGACTTTGCAGCTATACGCACTCAGTGGCGGCCCAGTTGGTGTCGTCTCCACGCTTACAGCAACCACTCCGTTAATCATTCTGCCTCTGATTTGGTTCTTTGGCAAAGCACGTCCGCCAGGGTTGGCCTGGGTCGGCGCGATCTGCACGGTTGCCGGGGTGGCACTGATCGTCAATGCAGGGTGATTTTGCTCGGAAGCGCGGAACATGAATGGCAGCTAAGCCGTGCGATGCGGTCATGGGCTCATGTCGCGGCGAAGGTTTCGAAAGAGCCCATTTTGATCAATGATGCCAGATCAACCGACGGCGGCCTTCATTTCACACTTTGATCCGGGACGAAGCCTGGAGGACGCCCCATGATATCCAAGGCAAATTCCGATGCTCCACATCGCTGGTCTGCGGGCTAGACGCTTGCATCAAAGAACGATCGTTTCCGGGGGGCAAAGGGCAGCAAAGTCTTGCGATCTGTGAGTTGGTCATGCCTTGGGCTTCGCGCTTGCGGCAAATGTCTCCCCTGAAGGGCGTATCGCAGCGGCATCTTGCCCTGCTGGAAGGCGGCTTTGGGCCGGCGAGGCGCTGTAACCAAACGAAGCTGAATTCAAACCAAGCAAGGGCCTTTGGCGCCAAAAGTAGCCTTCATCTGACTATTTCTACCTGCGACTGTCGTCGTTCCAAAGGTACCGGTCATTTCTAGTCCGTCTTCCGCACAAACTGTGATCGGTAGGCATCGATCCGATCCAGCGTCGTTTCATTTTTAAGGGCCCAGTCGCAGAGCATGGCCACGGGGACATACAACTGTCGTCCGAGAGGTGTAAGCTCGTAATCCGTTTTTGGCGGCACTGCCCTCAAGACCCGTCTGGTCACCAATCCGTTGGCTTCCAGCCGCCGAAGGACCTGGGTGAGCATTTTGCGGGAAAGCCCGGGAATTCGCTTTTCCATCTGTCCGAAATGCCGCGTGCCGGACGCAAGGCAGTAAAGCACGATCGGGGTCCATTTGTCCGCGATGATGCCTATAATCCGGCGCGCCGGGTACTTTTCGTCGAGTATATCGGATCTGGGATCATTGCCTGAGTTGGACTGTTTGGAATCATCGGACATTTGTCTTGCCTTCCGGGTTCATAGGTCAGAGCGCGCTGCTTTTCACGTTACCAAAAGGTGCCTACTCGCCCTTTGGTTCCTTAGGTGATATCAGACTCCCAACCCAACTCAAAACGCAGATCGTTCAGGAGCTTCATTGATGACGTCACCAAAGAACGTGTCGGCAGACAATCGGCAAGACACCATTAAGCTCCGTGGCAGCAAAAGCGATGCGAAGGGTTATGAAATGCGCGATTTCCTGCAACGCTCCGGTATCAGTTTCGAGTGGGAAGAACAGAGTGGGACGCTGACAGCGGAGATTTCCGCCGGAAAAACACTGGATGATCCCAATGTGACGGATCTGGCAAGAGCACTGGGATTGGTGATCGAGCCCAGTTGTGCCGAATATGACGTTTCGATTTATGGCGCTGGTCCTGCAGGTTTGTCCGCCGCTGTTTATGCGGCGTCAGAAGGGCTCAGCACCGTTCTGATCGAAAAACACGCTGTCGGCGGTCAGGCTGGTACGACATCGAACATCGAAAACTATCTGGGCTTTCCTGAAGGGCTGGCAGGTGTAGAGCTTGCGTCGCGTGCGCGCGAGCAGGCACTGAAGTTCGGCGTCGAAATTCTGATGATGCGTGAGGGTGTGAAGGCTGAATTTCAAGACAATCGCATTCACGCCGAACTGGCCAACGGCAAAACAATGGTCGCCCGGTCGAATATCTGCGCAACGGGAGTTGAGTGGCACCGGCTCGGACTGGAGCGAGAGCAACACTTTCTGGGATCAGGTCTGTACTACGGAGCCGGAGTAAGTGAAGCGCCACTATGCAAGGGCGAACACGTCTACGTCGTAGGCGGCGGCAATTCCGCTGGTCAGGCTGTCATGCATCTCGCCGATCATGCGGATCAAGTCACCATGGTGGTCCGGGGGCCAGGACTGGCCGCCTCAATGTCGCGTTATCTGCAGGAACGGATTGAAAAGACCAGCAATGTATCGGTGATTTACAACGCCGAGATTACGGCGCTCGACGGAGATGATCGCTTGTCCCGGATTGAATTGACGCGTGACGGTGAGAAGACGTCATGGTGGGACACCGGTCGACTTTTTGTCGCCATCGGGGGCGTCCCTCATACGGAGTGGGCTAAAGATACCGACATCATCCGCGACAAGGCGGGGTACATCATCACGGGACCGGATCTGCTCAAAAATGGAAAGCCACCGGACTGTTGGAAGCTTAACCGCCCGCCACATTTTCTTGAAAGCAGCGTACCTGGCTCCTTTGCTGCGGGTGATGTCCGGCATCGATCAATCAAGCGTGTCGCAACTGCGGTCGGCGAAGGCGCGATGGCGGTGGCATTCGTGCATCGCTACCTTAGCGAAACGTACGGATAACAGCACGATGGATAGGTATCCTTTTAAAGCTGCCATCATAGGCGGGTCCGTCGGCGGCCTTGCAACGGCGATTGAGCTTTCGGAAAGTTTGGGGGCCGAGGTCCGCGTTTTCGAACGCTCCGCCGGAGAGATGCAAGCGCGCGGGGCTGGTGTTGTCATGCAGCCTGAGGTCGATGATCTTTTGCGACGCATAGACATCGACACCGCGTCTGTCTGTGTCGCCTTGAGGGAACGTGTCAGCCTTTTACAGGACGGTACCGCGCGTGCGCAAGCGGCCCCTCAACTGATGACCGCATGGGACACGCTCTATCGGTCACTGTGCGCACGGCTTGATCCGGCGTCATACGTGCAAGAACACGAGCTGACAGATTTGACCCCGCAGGACGACCGTGTCGTGGCCACCTTCTCAAACGGTGCATCCGCAGACACGGACCTCGTGATCGGTGCCGATGGTGTCAATTCGCAATGTCGGGCCCTTTTGACAGGCGACGGCGCCGCCGCACGCTATTCCGGTTATGTCGCCTGGCGTGGGCTGGAAGACGAAATGGCCTTGCCGTCTCATCTGGTTGAGGCGCTCACGGATCGCTTCACGTCCTATACAAATCCTGGAATGCAGATGCTGTGCTATCTTGTCCCCGGGGCCGATGGCGCGATCGAGCCGGGCCGTCGCAGGGTCAATTGGGTGTGGTACTTCAATACCCCCGAAGACCAATTGACGGACGTTATGACGGGCGCGTCGGGTAAGAGCTATCGCTCATTTCTGCCGGCGAGCGATGTCTCGAAAAGCGTCAGGACCGCGGTGCATAACCTTGCCGACAGAACGCTGCCCCCTGTTTTTCAGGACCTGGTCAGCGCTTCGAAAATATTTGCACAACCGGTTCAGGATGTGGCGGCGCAGGACCGCGTTTACAGCCGCGGCCTGCTGGTCGGTGACGCCGCCGGGACCGTAAGACCCCACACGGCGGCCGGAACGTCAAAGGCCTTCGGGGACGCCAGATCCCTCGCACAAGCATTGCAAAACTGGTCGAGACAAAAGTCGTTGCCGACTGACAGGTTGGCCCAATGGGCGCTTTTGAGAAATCGAGAGTTGTTGGCGACAGCTGCTCGCGGCAAACGGCTGGCTGCAAGTTCAGGTTTAGGGTTTTAAGCACGGATCGCAAAAACCAGAGGGATGCCGCAATTCGAAGGCTACGGCGCGGCATCAGGTCGGCCCGCCAAGATCCGGCAATGCGCCGAAATACGCAAAGCATGCATGGGAATGATCCGTGGCGCTTGACTTGGGCGTACCGCTGGCCTTAACAACATCCTAGGACATGACATTGCAAGGAGGGCGAACATGATGATGACCACGCGTTTCCTCCCGGGCAACTCCCGTTTCGGAGTTCCCGTATCCTGACGATATTGGGCGATTATCGCCTCTGACGTCAGCCGCAACGTTCCACTAGCTGGACATTTCTTCATTCAGATTCAGGGCGCGGTGTCCTTGTCCGCGATCATTCCATGTTCCGTCCACCCATCAAAGGCGCCTTTGCGCGCGTTCTCACTTTCGCCACTCGCCTTTGGATGCGAAGGTGCGGGCTTGTTGCCGCGGTGCTGTTGCTCGTGCTCACGTCGACAGCAGCCGACGTCATGATCCCTGTGGTAACGGGCCACCTTGTTGCGGCCGTCGCAGAGGCGGCCTCGCCCTGGGGCGCGTTCGGGCTTTTGCTTGGTCTTGGTGTCATCTCCATCG
This sequence comes from uncultured Roseobacter sp., assembly GCF_947499265.1. GTDB lineage: Bacteria > Pseudomonadota > Alphaproteobacteria > Rhodobacterales > Rhodobacteraceae > Roseobacter. Next base: position 176,427 of record NZ_CANMNK010000006.1, read on the forward strand.
CGGCCAAGATCCTGAGCTATTTTGCAATCATCGCCCTGACCGTCCCAACCATGCAGGCGGCTGAGGCCGAAGCATTTGCGCGCGTTCAGCGCCTGCCGGCTGATTGGCACGCCAACGCTTTCGCCGGATCGACCGTGCGGCAGATCACTCGTGGTGCCTGGGCGCTTGATGACATGGCGGACGTGTTGCTGCTGGCGCTCCTGCCATCAACGCTTGTGTTGCTGGGGACCATTGGCACGCTCACCGCCTTCCGATGGGAGGTTGGCCTCGTTGCTGCTTTGGGTGCCATGATGTTTCTTGGACTTTCTCTGACGCTGACGCTTTTCTGGGTGGCCCCCGCCGCGCGGCTGTCGAACGCGCAGGACAGTCGGGTATCCGGTGCGCTCGCCGATGCGATCACGTCGAACGCTGTCGTGCGTGCGCATGCCGGCGAGGCGCGCGAGGATGATCGGCTCGGGCAGGTCTTGTCGAAATGGGCGCATCGGACCCGGAGGACATGGCGGCGCGGCACCTGGTCTGGTCTGGCGCAAGACACGTCGCTATGGTGTCTGCGGGCCGCAGTATTGGGCGGCGCGTTGCTGGCCTTTGCCCGAGGTCTCGCCGGCCCGGGCGAAATTGCCTATGTCGTCGCAGCACTTGGCGTGCTGGATGGCTATCTGCGGCAAATCGGTCATCACGTACGGATGCTTCAGAAATCCATAAATGACGCAGAGGAACTGGTGGACCTGATGTCTGCGACACCAGAGAGTGAAGTGGTCCGTCTTCCCGCGCGCGCATTGTCCTCGCGTGCAGCTGCCTTGGCCTTCGATCATGTTGATTATGGTTACACAGGCGCGCCTACGCCGCTCTTTGCCGATCTGCATGTCGCGATACCCGCCGGGCAAAAAGTAGGGCTGGTAGGCCGTTCGGGGTCAGGCAAGACGACATTCGTAAAGCTGATCCAGAGGATCCACGAAGTCACGGATGGCGCGATCACGCTGGGCGGCGTTGACATCGCGCAGGTACCGCTATCCGAACTGCGCCAGCACATCGCAATAGTGCCGCAGGAGCCAATTCTGTTTCATCGGTCACTTGCCGAGAATATCGCCTATGCGCGTCCCGGTGCCACCTTGGCGGAAGTGCATGAGGCCGCCGCGCGGGCGGGCGCTGCCGAGTTCATCGCGCAATTGCCGAAGGGCTACGGCACCGCGGTTGGCGAACGTGGCGTGAAGCTGTCTGGTGGCGAGCGTCAGCGGGTCGCCATCGCACGTGCATTCCTTTCAGATGCGCCTGTTCTGGTCATGGACGAGGCAACATCTTCGCTCGATTCCGAGGCAGAGGCGCGGGTCGCCGAAGCCGCGGAGCGGTTGATGGAGGGGCGCACGACACTGGTCATCGCACACCGTCTGGCGACCGTCGAAAGGATGGACCGCATCCTGGTCTTTGACCGCGGCAGGATTGTGGAGGATGGTACACCCGCCGATCTGATGGCCCGAAAAAATGGTCTTTATCGTGCGCTGCGTAAACGCCAAACACTAGCAGCCTGAGGTGGCCACAGATTGTGGCGCACTCAAGTAACCTGGTGCGCCGTCGTGTCAAGCAGCAGGAGCTTCGAGCAGCGACTGCGAGGCCGGTCAGTCCAGCAGCGGGCCCTAGATTGAGCAAAAAGGTAGAAGGTCGGTCGAAGGCCCGCGCTGGCGATGCTGCATCGCGGAATGAGCGAGCTTGGTCAACACCCGCTTTGGACGGTCCGCTAGACGGACCGTGTCGTTAAATTTTAATCGCTTCGGCGATAGCAAGAGCATCCTCAAGTTCCAACGCCAAGATATCGAACGGTGCTATCCATCTTGGTATGCCCGAGCAGAAGCTGATCGGCGCGCAGAGTGCCGGTATTTTTTGTAGATCTGAGCCACCTTGGTTCGTCGCATTGAATGATTGCCAAGCTCGACGCTTATTGACGATGAGGGGCATGTCTTTGAAACATTGAAACGCGATGCCAAGCGGGACGACCGTGGCGAAGAGGAGTATCGCGGGCTAACTCGGGCAATAGACTGAAGCCGCCTGAAACGGGACCTGCCAGCTGTACGTATGACCAAGCCAAGCGTGGCCGACTTGGCCCATCGCAATCCCGAAGGGCCAATGCGCGCCGTTATACGGCTCCTTGCAGATGATTGATCTGTTTTATCACAGGACTGCAAGGAGGCTGGGTCCTCGCCTTGCTGTGCATAACACGGTTTGCAGGTTGCGGATCAGACGGCCTTTGCTGATCATACCAGCACGCCCGGCCGCAATCAGGGGATCTGCTCCTGACCACATGAATTCGTCATCCAATCGAGACCTTCGTCACGCCAAGGTTGAATTTTTTTCAACTCTGGGTCACCATCAGTGCATTGATATTTCTGACGACACGGGTGGCTCGACTGGCAGCTGCTCAAATTTGATCAAAGAGGTTTTTTATGTCGAACATTGCAGGCAAGGCATATGCGATGAATGTGGTGACGCCAAGTAATCCGAAGGTTACCTGGATCAATCGCTTGCTTTTCATGGCCTCGCGCGGCCTACCAAGTAACCTGCTGGGACTGTTGGGTCTGTCGTTGATCCACTTTGCCCGCTGGGTGATCATCAAGCCCGGCGACTGGCCCAATCTTGGCCAGGGCCAAGAGCGGTTGAAGAACGACTATGTGCTCTTTTGCTCGAATTTCAACGGCACCTGGGATCAGTACATCGACGCCTTTTCGGACGGGATTCCCAGCGGTCTGGACCTCTTCTGGTACTCATCGATCAAATACCCCAAATCGATCCCGATCACGCCGTTCAAGGACTACATCACCTTCAATCAGGTCAACACAGACTATTACTACAACGCCACGCCCGGCTCGGCGCAGCGCGACGTCAAGACCAGTCTCTTGGTCTATGATCAGGTGCTGAAGCTTGCCGAAATGCATGGGTCCGCCACGCCTGAGGCCTTTGCCGCCGCTTACGAAAAAGCCGCGCTGAAGATGCAGGCCGGGCTTGGAGACCCGGGGTTTGGCCCCGTCGCGAGCCTCGACACGGAGCGGGCAGAGGTGAACCGCCGGGACTACATCGAGGCCGCGCAAATGGCCTATGCCAGCCGCCGCGCCACCGCCGGAAAGGAGCAGCCCGATGCCTGATCTTGATTCCGGACATATCTTCCTGAACACGATGGCGCCGATCAAACCCGGGGCGCCAAAGGACAATCCGCAAACCTCCTATGAGCAGCGCGTGCGCATCGCACTGGCCAAGTTCCCGACCGCCAACCAATCGCCCGCAACGGTGGAGGACCGCTACAACAGCCCCTTTGCGCGCAATCTGCGCAACCATCTGGCGCGGATGTTTGTGCTGAATGACACCATCTACAACGGGCGTATCACGCAGAACCCCTTGCTCGCCCAGCTGACAGGAAGCAAGCAGAGCGTGCCGCAACCGGTGGACCGGCTGAACGCGCCCTATCTTATTTTCTGTGCGGACGTGGACGCGGTGACCGAGGTTGGTGACCCGTTGCCCACCGAACTCAGCCCGCCTCAGGCGCGCGCGGTGCGCGACGTCTATGCCCGCACGCTGTGGGAAACGATGGAGGAGGAGCTGAGAGACGTCTACTCCAACTGCTACGGTTTCAACGATGTCAATTCTGCGGAGGATTTTGCCAGCTACCTCAATCGCTGCCATGTCGAAACGACCATGCCGTTTCACGACTATTATCTGGAGCTGGAGACGGCGAAATTTCATAATCTGCCACTGACACCGCTGCTCGTCGGGGTGCTGGCACCCTTGGCGTTTGGCCTACTGACGCTGGCGCTATGGCTGTTTGGCGTTGGCACCGTTCCGATGCTGGGGTGGCCAACATTGCCCACCTGGATCCTGTCCATCGGGCTGGGGATCGTGCTGGCTGTGCTAGCGATCAAATTCGCCATCTCGAACGGTGAAAAACCCCTTGCCCCGGCCAAATACGACGATCTGCCATCGGTGCTGAAAGGGCTCTATATCCAACAGAAGTTCTCGCAGTTCTTCATCGAAAACCAGGGGCTGCCGCCCGATCAGTTGCATGCAGCATTCGGCACCTTTGTCGCGGAGCATGAGCCCGGCAACCTGCACGCCATGACCCAGAAGCCGGGGGTGATTTCCTCTGCCGATCCCACGAATGTCACATTGAAAGACGCGAGCCCGACATGACACGTAAATTGAACCTCAACGACATTCAGGGCAATGTCACCCGCGCCTATGGCCGCTATTCATTTCCATTTGCCCGATACATTTTTTTCCATTTCCCTGATCGCAAGGCGGGTCGCGGCTTTATTGAGAAAATCCGCCAAAAGGTAACCACCGCCGCGCGTTGGCCCGACCAGGCATCGCGCCCGAAATGCACCACAAATATTGCCCTGACGTTCCCAGGCCTGTTGGCGCTGCAGCTGCCGGTGCGAACGCTTCAGGCGATGCCTGACGAATTTATCGAAGGCATGAAACAGCGGGCCTTTATCCTCGGCGATCGGGATCAGACGAAGACCGAGGAGGAAGTTAAGCAGGAGAACTGGGACGCCCATTGGGATCCGATCTGGCAGAAAAGCCGGCAGCCGGGCACGCTGGGTTTCGGCAAGGACGACGTGCATGTGATGGTGACGCTGAACGCTCAGTGCGAAAGCCAGGATGTTTTGGACAAGCCAAATGCCGAGCTCGAGGCCCGGACCAAGTGGGTTCTGGCGACCGCGAAGGACTGTGGTGTCACGCACATCACGGGTGTCGGTAAAGATGGGGATCAACCCTATCAGGAGGCCAGCGCCGTCTTCGAGGATGTGGGTGGGACCATGCGGCCCACGCCGAAGGAGCACTTCGGTTTCACGGACGGCATCGGGAACCCGGTCTTCGAGGGGCAATTGCCGCTGGAAGTCGAGGCTGATGCGGTGATCGGTCGCGGCAAGCTGATGGGTGATGGCTGGGAACCTCTGGCGACGGGGGAGTTCATCCTTGGTCACCCCGATGAGAGCCAGGAACTGCCCCCGACGGCACGACCGCCCGAGTTCATGCACAACGGCACCTTCTTTGCCTTCCGCAAGCTGCACGAGAATGTCGGCAGCTTTGACACGGTGGTCAAGGAAGAGGCCGAGCGCTACGCCGCCGTCATGGAAATCTCCGTCGAGGAGGCTGTCGAGACGATCCGCGCCAAGATGTGCGGGCGCTGGTCTGACGGTGTGCCCCTGTCGAAGGTTCCGACCTATCAGGAATGGATCGCCTTTGGCACGAGCAAGGGGTGGCGCGGTGAAGGCGTGGACCCCAAGACGGGGTATCTGAAAAACCTTGCCTATGTCGCGTCACCAGAGGCGCGCGACTTCCGCTACGCCGACGATATGGCGGGCCTGAAATGCCCGGGCGGCGCCCATATGCGGCGGATGAACACCCGCGACTACCTCGACCCCTTGAACGAGACCGGGGTGTCGGACAGTGGCGCGCAGCCGGAGAATGCCAAGGCCACCAGCGCCCTGAACAAGCGCCGGCGCATTCTGCGCCGCGGGCTGCCCTATGGGCCATCGGATAACAGCAAAAAGACGGACAGCACCGAGCAGGGCGTGATCATGATCATCATGGGTGCCAGCCTCTTCCGCCAGTTCGAGTTCGTGCAGCAGCAATGGATCCAATACGGGCTGGATTTCCACCAGGGCAACAACACTTGCCCCTTGCTTGGCAATCACGAGGAGCACAAGCGGTTCACGATCCCGTCGGACCCGAAGTCAGGCAAACCGCCCTATGTCATGAGCAAGCTCAAGACCTTTGTTGAATGTCGCGGTGGGGATTACTTTTTTGCTCCGTCGATGACCGCGTTGCGGATGATGGCGATGGGCATCGTCGATCCGACCTGACCCCAACTCAAGACAAGTCGAGGTGTCGCCATGATTACCGCCGTCCTCAATATCTTCGTCTCGATCTACCAGCGCCTCGCGGTCTGGGGCGAGGCGCTCTTTGCGCTGGTCAGTCTCCTAATTGGCGGCATCCGTGCGCTGTTCGCCGGAGGGGTGGGGAGTTTCTTTCTCAAACCCGCCACACAGCGCCAAGTGTTTGCGCTGCTCAGAGGGGTTTGGCCAAACATCTCGCTCAGCCGGGTTGTCATGAAATGCTATGACAACACCGGCACCGCGCTCGTCACCCGGCGCGCCGATGTGGTGGATGTGCTGAACAGAAATGCCGATTTCGAGGTGGTCTACGGCCCCCGTATGCGGGAGCTGACCGAGGGGGACAATTTCTTTCTCGGGATGCAGCCCGGTTGGGACTACACGCGGGATACCTCCGCGATGCGCCTTGCCGCGCGGATGACCGATGTCGCGGAGATCGTTCAGCCACGCGCGGCGGAGCTTGCCACCAAGATCGTCGCAGACAGCGGCGGCAGCATCGATATCGTTCCCACACTCACGCTCGAAGTGCCCTGGGACATGACGGACACCTATTTTGGCTGCGGTGGTGAACGTCAGAGCATGCAAGACTGGACGACGACGCTGTTCTGGTACCTGTTCCAGGATCTCGGCGCCGATGCCGAAAAAGGGGCCGTTGCATTGCAGCAGGCGGCGGAACTGCGGACCTACCTCGATGCCCATATCGCAGACCGCAAGGCCAACCCGACGGCAGCGCCCGATATCCTGAACCGGTGTCTGGCGCTGCAATCATCGGACACGCCCGGGATGAGCGATCTGGGCATCCGCAACAATCTCCTGGGCTTGCTGATCGGGGCGATTCCGACAATCTCCAAGGCAAGCTGCCTCGTGCTGGATGAACTGCTCAACCGCCCAGACGCGCTCGCCTCGGCGCAGCGCGCGGCGCAGGAGGATGACGATGCCCTGCTGGCCCAGCATTGCTGGGAAGCGTTGCGTTTCAACCCGTTCAACCCCGTGATTTACCGTAGGGCAACTCATGACACGGAAGTGGCGACCTCGACGCTGCGCCGCGTTAAAATCCGCAAGGGCCAGATCGTCTTTGCCGCCAACTTCTCGGCCTGTTTTGACCGCTTCGAGATCCCTGAGCCCACCAGCTTCCGCACTGATCGGCCATGGGAAACCTACATGATCTGGGGGTATGGCATGCACAACTGTTTTGGCGATCAGATCAATCAGGCGGTGATCCCTGCGATCCTCAAACCGTTGCTGAAACAGAAAAACCTGCGACGGGCGAGCGGTGAGGCTGGCCAGATCAGCACCGGAGACCTCGGGTTTCCGGCACATTTTCACCTCGAATTCGATGCGTAAAAGGCAGCGGCATGGCAGGCAAACCTCTCCTCGTAACGCTTCTGCCATCGTCCGGGGTGGATCTTGGCCGCTGGCTCCTGGCCCATTACGGTGTCGACTATACAGAGCGGCCGCATGCGCCGATTTTTCATGTGCTGGCGCTGAAATCCTGGGGGCAGGGCAAGGATGACTATCCGCTCTTCGTGCATTCAGACGGCAAAACCAAGACCGCCGGTTGTCTGCAGATCGCCGAACTCTTTGATCCGGACGCTCCGGCGGAATACCGGCTTTTGCCCGATGCCAAGGCCGAGCCGAACCACGCGCAGCAGGTCGATGACATTGTCAAATATGCCTATTGGACGCTGGGTGACGATGTGGTGAATTGGTCGTATTGGAACTTCCTCAAGCACAAATCGGTTGTCTGGCCCTCGCTCACGACAAGTGTGCCCTGGTACGAAAAGCTCACCTGCGCTTTGGCCTTCGGGACCATTCGCACGTTGATGTACAAGGGGCTCAAGCTGAACCAAGGCGTGGCGGATACGTCTTTGCAGAGCATCTATGACGGCTGGGACAAATTCGATGTCATGCTGGCCGACGGGCGCCGTTATCTGGTGGGGGACCGGCTGTCTTATGCAGATCTGGCGACCGCGGCGGCTTTGGGCCCGATGATCCTGGCGCAGGGATATCATGGGATGCTGCCCAATGAGGCCAAGTGCCCCGTTTTCATGCAGCAGGTCTATAAGGAGCTGCGCCAACGCCCGACAGGTCTCTTTATCCAGCGCATCTACGATACCCACCGTCCCGCGCAACTGCTCTGCATTTAGGGCTGCGATTGCAACCGATGGCTTTGCCGGGCCGTATTGCCCGTGCAAAGGACGCAGTGGTCTCAGAAAGATGGACAGTTGGTCAAGCCTTGTCCCAAAACCGCCAGTGACCTGTCCCATATTCCGCCCTTGGGACTGGTGATTTGGGGCAGATCACTGGCCTCAGGGAAAAAGACGGTTGCACACCGCTCCGACGGCTCGGGAACATGATGTTCCGAAGCTCCCGGCCTTCACCCAACCGGCTGAAGGAGATCATGGAGAAGGGCACCCGCTAGTCCGTCGCTCCGAAGGAGCGAGCTTATTTCGAGTATGAATGACGGTTTGACGGAGCTCTTCTGCGGTCTGCCTCTCATGACATTGCTATCTCAATACACTGCCGGTCAGCGGGACCCTGCGCTTTGGGAATGTCAGGCTTTCCCTTTCAGCGAATGCACGTATTCGCCTGCCGGGATCGTTGGAAAATGGGCTTGTCCGGTTCTAGCTCCGCGGCGATCCTCCTCAGTCGAGCATTCTCATTCTCCAGGCTCTTCGTATCCATAATTGCGGGCGTTCCATCCCGCAAAAACGCTTGCGCCAGCTATATCAGCTCACATCGCTGATCCTGACACTGCTGCACGCCGATGGGATCACCGGAATTGGATGGCCCCATAGCGATGACTGCTGAAGCCCGTGCGCGCGGCGCGGAGCTGTCCCGATTGAGCCGGCCATGGCGGGACAGTTTTAGGGTCTTTTTGGTCCTGTTTTGTGGCGGGATCGTCCATAGAGACGCAAATTTCCGCCACTTTTTATTACGCATTGACACAATAATTATACTATAAATATCGGTGTTTTGTGAGTTTTGGGATGACTGATCAATTTTAACGTGTATAGATAAGCGGAAATTTGCCACCTGAGTAACTCGTCCTAGCGGGGCGCCGCCTTCCTCTCTGATCCAGCTATCCCAAGTGCCCATGTCATGAAAAAGACCCATGTCCATAGCGGTATGTACGCGGCAGTCTTATCACAGGCGGTGGGGCGGGCTGTGTTGCGGTGGTGTGCGATTATCCTGGCCCTGGTCGTTTGGCTGTTTGGCATGGCTGACATCAGCGCGCGGGCCGACACGGTTGAGACCCAGAAGCTGATGTTTCAGTTTCAAAATGCCCGTACGAAAAAGCTGGTTCTGCATCAGCCGGATCTGGTGGCCTTTCTGTCGGGGACCGGATCCGGCGCGTTGAACGCCGATATTACCGACCATCGCGGTACCTTGACCTTTTCCAGTAGCGTGGATCGGCGTTTGTGGGCGCGGGTGAACGGGCGGTGGGGCGAGGACGGCCAACGCAAGGACAAATACGGCTTTGGCGCGATGGGTCTGCATGCCTATGTTAGGCCCAGCCTGATTGTCGGCGGTATGATCGAGGCGGACTATCTATCCCAAGCGAGCACCGCGTCCGACAAGGAGGGCCTGGGCGCGATGGCCGGACCCTATTTTCTGGCCCGGAATGCCAATCACCCCCTGTTTTTCGAGGGGCGTTTTTTGTACGGGCGGGCCTCCAACGGCGTACGGCTTTTAGGTGACAGCAAGGAGCGGCCGGAGACCCGCCGTACTTTGGCGCAACTGAAGATGTCAGGCCAGCTTCGCTATGGCATCACGACTCTGATCCCGAGCATTCTGGCGTCATACGCGACGGACGATGTGTCACCGCGCGGGGGCGGATCGCTTCCGGAGCAGGGCATTCGGCTGCGCCAGATCAAGATGAGGTTGGGCTTTCGACACACGCTGCGCCAGATGAACGGAGCCCCTTTCACTCTGAATGGCGGCGGCGCGCTTTCGAGCACATCGACCCGCCGCTATGGCAGCGACGCATTGGCGACGCCGAACCAACGCGACGGTCACGGTCGGGTGAATCTGGGCGTCAGCTATTTCACGCAGGCGGGTGGCGCGATTGTGATCGACAGCTTTGTGGATGGTCTGGGTGCATCTACCTCCCAGAATTATGGCCTGAAGGCTGCGTTCAATATCCGGTTTTGACCGGCCTGCGACAGTGTTCAATGTTCCAGTAGGATTTGATTTTGAACGCCTCAATTGCGTCAAACCTCATGGGCGGAATAGGGCTCAGCCATCCTTTTCTCAGACAGCAACAGCAAACAGACCCGCGAAGAACTGACCTCGTAGAGAGCCCTCTTAGTTGTTTGTACAGCAACCCTTCACTCGGCGATGGTCGCTGTTGGCCAACAGATGCGCAAATCTCTTTCTACGAGTGGCGGATGGAAGACGAACCGGTACTGACGGTGTTCAAGGCGCTCCTAACTTCGTCCAAAGCCGATAACCTTGTTTTGAACGCCCAATTGGACCCAGAGCGCTTTAGGCTCTGGCCCGCCAAAGATCGATCAACAACGCATATTTAGGTCGCAACATGGACATGCAGGCGCGATTGCCAATCCACCAATCAGCACCCTAAAAGACCAAATGCGCTTGATCTTCCTGGCCTGAAAGGTGGCTCATTCACAGGGGCGCAAATTGAAAAATCCCCCGAAGAATTGAGCGACACCGCGCTTCGCGCAAAAGAATTCAGGTTTCCACAACTTGTCCACTCGCCGACCTCGGATGCACTGCAGCATCTTCACCCATGGGGGCGACCGGCGTGCAACGGCCCAAACCAGATACTGATTTTGCCTGTCAGCGCCGCAATGCAGCTTAACCAAAGCGGATTTTTGGCTCCTAGATTTTTGCTATCTGTTTCTCCTCGCCGCTAACCTCGCATCTTCGAGCTCAAAGAGCTCACATCAATGCAATTCAGCCACTTCTTGAGGCTAAATAGCATGCCTAGGCTCATTCAGCTGCAATGCAATGGGACCGGTATCTTCGTCGGCCTCACCAAACCCTTTAGACACCGGCAAATCAGGTAGGCTTGCCGTACGTTTCTGCAAAGCGCGGCCGATCACAACTCGCCTGATTTCAGTGGTTCCGTCCACGATCCGCAGCATCTGCGCCAGGCGGAACAGACGGTCCAGACCGTAGGGTTGCAACAGCCCCCTGCCACCCAGACCCTACGCACAGGTGTTGGCCGCCTTCACTGCGGCGTCGGGCAGAAACCGTTTGGCGTGCGCGGCCATCAACGGCCCCTCTGGTGTGCCAAGCGCCTCGGCGGCTTTGCGATAGAGCAACCGGGAGAGCCCGAGATCGGCCGTGACCTCGCCCAGCATCCGCTGGATGCCGTCCAGATCAAGGCTACGGCCACTGAACATCTTGCGGTTCTTGGAATAGAACAGCGCGGTATCCAGCGCAGCTTGCATCAGCCCGACGCAATCGAGAAACGCGCGACGTCGATCGCCATGAGCGCGCCCTGAAAGCCCTGACCGATGGGCAGGATGATGTTGTCGTCGCTGACGGCAACCTTGTCGAGATATATCTCGGACATGGGCGGGAAGTTGTAAGACGGCGTCTCATACATCGGGCCGAAGCTGATCCCCGGCGCATCATCCGGAACGGCGATCATGGCCATATCCTTGTGGCCGCGTGCGTCGCTGGTCTTCACGACGGTGAAATAGATGCCGGCCTCCCCCGAGAGGCTGACCCAGGCTTTCGCACCGCTGGTGGTCCATGTGCCATCGCCATCGTTCGTGGCGCGAGTGTACATCTACAATAGGCAACTCAACCAGCGGCAGCGCGACGCAACCATAGTAGAGATCGCCGCCGGCATCGTTGTCGAAGAACCGTCAGAAGATCAGCCGATGAATGAGCTTCGGGGTTGGGCCATCGAGCGGCTCGTGATTCATGGTGACCTGGGTGAGCAAGCGGCGGCTGAATTGAGGGAAACCGCTCTTCCACGGTCACAGGTCGCCTTCGAGGTCGATCACTCCTTGTTGGAGCTTGCTTTAATGGATGCGCTGCCCTCGCTTCGGGCATAGTTCAACTCCATCGCGAGGGGTGTCGGGAATCCGGCCATTTCGCCTCGATGACTCATTGCCAATGGGCGCCCGTCCAGAAAACCTTGGCAGTTTCTGAGGGATCGGCGGGGAGCGGGACGCAAACACCGGTCGGGTGGCACAAATCCGCACAGAGCATCCAGCCTGCTATCTCTCCAAACTATCTATGGTAGCATCGGGAAGTTCTACATTGTCTAAGAGGGCGACCTTGGCGCAACCCGTGCAAGAAGTTTCATTGGCGTGGTTTACGCCAACCCTCCGGCGGTACCTCTTCTTCTTCATCGAACTCTTGCTGCTGGCGGCCTTCGTGCGCCTGCTTCGGCTGGTTGAACCCTTTATTTTTCAAGTGGTTATCGATCGTATCCTGCCGTTTCAGCGCGAAGCATCCCTCATTGTCATCGTCGTTATTTTCCTTGCGGTCACCGCCTTTCAGGTCGCATTTTCCCTGCTGTCGAATTTGGTGGGGCTGCGCTCTGCCAATCGCGTTACCTATGATCTGGGGCGCAAGATCATTCGCAGCCTGCTCACCCGGCCTTATGCGCATTTCCGTCAATGGGACGTGGGCGAGAATATTGCGCGGATCAATGAAACCGACACCATCCGGCATTTCCTTGTCGGCGCCAGCATTTCCGGCCTGCTCGATGTCAGCTTTGCGTTTCTCTACATCGCGGTGCTCTACACGCTATCGCCGACGCTGACCGCCATCATCCTGATTTCCATGCCGGTTCAGGTGCTTGTCTATTTTTCCTTCGGTCCGATCCTGAGGCACGCGCTGCAGAACCGGTTCGATTCCGGGGCGCGGCATCAGTCAAATCTGGTGGAACGGATTTCGGGGATTTCCGTCCTCAAGGCCGTGGGCGCGGAAGAGGAAAGCTACCGACTGCTCAGTGGATCGCTGCGCCGACGTCTGGTGGCCGATTACCGTGTCGGATATCTGCAGGCGGTCAACCTCAACATCGTGTTCGCCGTCAATCAGACGATCACCATTGCGATCATCTATGTGGGGGCCAATCTGGTCTTTACGCAGGAACTGACGCTTGGCCAATTGATCGCCTTTCACCTCATCGCGTCGCGCGTGTCCGAACCGATCATCAATTTCTCGGCGATCTGGGAGGACTGGCAGAAAATTCGCATATCGCGGCGGCGTCTGGCTGACATCGTTCTGACCAAACCCGAACCCTTTGGGGAGCTGCCCCGTCTGCCGGATGTGGTCGAGCCGAGGCTTGACCTGGTTGATGTGACCTTTGGCTACGACCCGGCCAAGCCGGTGATCAAGAATTTCTCATTGCAGGTCGCGCCCTACAGCATGGCGCTGATCGTGGGGCCGTCGGGTGTTGGCAAATCGACCTTTGGCCGCTTGGCATCTGGCCTGGAGGTCCCGGACGACGGCAAAGTGGTTCTTGGCGGTCATGACATCGCAAAGTTCGATCCGCAAAGCGTGCGTGAAAACCTCGTCTACGTGCCGCAAACGACCTATCTCTTCAACGGATCCATCCGTGACAATCTGCTGTTGGGACGCGACGATATCGATGAGGCGGAGATGTGGGCGGCCCTTGATGCCGCCCGCGCCGGTGATTTCATCCGTCAGATGGCGGGCGGGCTCGATGCCTCGGTGGGGGAGCGTGGCAGTGGTCTGTCCGGCGGTCAGAGCCAACGGGTTGCCATCGCCCGCGCCTTTCTGCGCGCGCCCCGAGTGATGATTTTGGATGAACCGACCAGCGCGCTCGATGGCGCCACTGAAGCCCATATCGCCGACACGCTTGATGCGCTGCGCGCGCGGATGTCGCTGATCGTTATCACGCATCGCCCCGAGATTTTCAGACAGCCCGACAAGATGATCGACTTTGGAGGCGTCGATGAAAAGCTGGATTGAGCCTGAAACCGAAGGCGACAACCGCATTGCATCGGGGTTGGTGCATGTGACGATCTGGACATTGCTGCTTGCGCTTCTTGCGGCTTTTGCGCTGTCCTACTTCCTGCGCGTAGAGATTGTCGCGCAGGGCGAAGGGCGGGTTGTGCCCGCCGGGCGCGTGCAGATCATACAGCCGGAATTCGACGGTAGCGTTGCGGCGATCCCCGTCAGCAACGGGCAGATCGTCCAGCGAGGGGATGTGCTGATCGCCCTTGATGATACCGCGATCAAGGCACAGCTGGGGATCCTGACACAGCAGCGCCGCCGGCTGCTTGTCGAAACGGCGCGCATTGACACCGCACTGCTGATCCTGGCCGATCTGGTGCCTGCTGAACGGGATGCCGAAGTCGCGCGTGCCGCAATGCTCTATGAGGAAAAGATCGCTGGTGAAAGCTCCGCATTCGCCCGCGAGCAGGCGGCATTGCTGGAGATCGAAATTCGACGTCTCGCCAATGAACTGGCGCGCATAGAGGCGGAGCTGGATGTCGCGACCCTGTCGCAAAGAGTAACAGAGACGCGGATCGAGAAGATTGACGGCGCCATCAGGATACAGGCCGACCGACTTGGCATGCAGCAAAGCCTGAGTGACCGCGGGGTCGGCAGCAGGACCCGCTATCTGGACGAGCTGGACGAGCTGCGGCAGCTGGAGAAGGAGCGCGAGGTCCAAAGCAACCTGCTAGCGGTGGACGCGCGCAAACTGGCGCTGCTGCAGAGCGAGGAAGCTGTCGTAAGGGCCGATACCCATAATATTCTGTTGGCACGCCGGGCCGAAATCATCGCGCTGCTGGAAGAGTTGGAACAACGGGTCCTGGTTGAGCAACGCGCGCTTCAGGGCACGGAGGTGCGCGCGCCGGTGGACGGGGTGGTCGATCAGCTGGGCATCTATACCATCGGCGGGGTGGTTGCGCCGGGACAGGAGCTGATGCGCATTGTGCCTGAAGACCAGCCCGTGGAAATTGAGGCCCGCTTTCAGAACTCTGACATCGGTCGACTGGTGCCGGATCTGGCGGCGAACATCAAATTGGCGGCCTATCCCTCCGAGCGATACGGCTATCTCTCCGGCACGGTGGCCAGCGTGTCTGCGGATGCGGTGGAATTCACGCCGGGTGAGTTGGCCTTTACCGCCAAAATTGTCCCCGGCGCGCGGTATCTGGAGCAAAACGGGCAACGTCACCCCATCAAACCCGGCATGACCGCGCAGGTGGATGTGATCACTGGCGAGCGGCGATTGATCAGCTATTTCTTCGAACCCGTCTTACGCGTGTTTCAAAACAGTCTTCGCGAGCAGTAATGCAGCTTCAGCGTCACGCACAGGGTCGCAGGTCGCGCATGGCGCGCGCGAACCCGCCCGCGTCCTGTTCGATCTGGCGAAAACAGACCTCTGCAAAAATATCCAGACACCGAATTTCATCAGCACTCAAATGATGCTCAGCCTCAATCGACTGGGCAACCGGAAGGGCGGTTTTCTGCATCTGTTCAAAGGCGCTGACCAAAGGCGCCCCTTTGAAAAAGGCTTCGTCCGTGCGTGCCGCGTCGTCCGAAAACGTTGTCGCAATGCGTTCCGCAAGCTTGACATCAAGCGCCAGCGCGGTCCGCTGCTGACGCGGGCGGGCTGTCAGCAGGGAGGGGATGTTCCAGCCAAAGGCATCCGCGCCGGGGACCTTTTTGCCGCCCGTTCGGGCGCGCCAATTTTTATGAATGTGCCGCAGCATAGCCAGATCTTCCAGACATAACCCCTCATTCTCGCGTTGCGGCACCCCCCGAAGATCGGGCGCGTCGAAGGCTGTGTTAAAGAAGTCCCGCACAACGCAACCCGCTGTCAGATCTGCGCTGCTGAAGGGTCGCAGGATGAACCGGTCTCCGAAAACGGCGCGCCATTTGCCAAAGCGCGGCGCGTAGAAAAGATCGCCGCGCCGGGTGAGGTGACCGAGAAAGTCGGGCAGGCTGCCGATGTAATCACCTTTCTTGATGTTCTCGGCGTATCCCGACAACAGCCGTGCGCCATGGGGACGCACGTAGGCGATCACCGTCAGACCTGGAAGCCATTGCGCCAGATACCGCTCCAGATAGTTGGCAAGCACTTCAGGATCGACAAATTCAGCCATCTCCGCTGAGATGACGGCGACCTCGGCTTTGGCGCCAGCCAGCGTCCGCGCGGCGTCGGCAAAGACCTGGTCGGCCGAGCAGGCGTCAATGGGATCCAGCAGCGGGTCGACCAGAAAATTATGGTTCACCCGCGCCCCGTAAAAAAGCGAGGGGGCTGCACTTTCGGCCTCCGCGGCCCGCAGCGCGGCCTGGATTGAGGTGGTGCCGGTTTTGCAATCGCCCACATGCAGGATCAAACGATTTACCATCGGCGACGGCAGTTCATACCCGTGCCAGCGAAATGTTCCGGACCCGTCGGGCCGAACCATCGGCGTTGCGGACAATGGCCAGAATACGGTCTGAGTTTTTGAAGAGCGGCATCGTATGCATGTGCCGGAGCAGGGCGCGGGTGTGGTGCTTTTCGCTATAGAAATCGTTGACAAAGAGGCGCGACCCCGCCCGCCATTCATGCAGATCGAGGGCGCGTCCGCAGCCTACCACATCATCGGCCACCGGCGTCGACAGAAAGGCCCAGCTGAAGATGGCAGGGACAACGTGGCCCTGGCCTGGGCTGAGGTAACATTGGCGCAGGATCAGCGGTGGCAGCACCTCGCGCCGGAAAAAGGAATGAAATTTGAGGTGACGGTGATAGCTCGACCGGCTGTAGGCTGCGAGGCAATCGGCCAGCTCCACAAAGACCCGGCGCCAGGCAAAGACCTCGCCTGCCGCAATCGGTGCAATACTGGACTGATCGCCAAGTGCGGCGAGATAGCCAGAGTTGTCCTTACCCAGCAGCTCGGCGGCGGCCTCCGCGACGCTGACGTCCGGCCCCCCGGTACAGAGCCGGTGGAGGATTTCGCGGCCCAGGGTCTGATCCGGGCGCGCGGCGTCAGCGTGGTCGTAAATTCGAGCCATCCACCGATCCAAATACCTCTTTGCATGGCCATGAACCGCCTCGAGCGTCATGGGGTCCCGTTTTAGCAGGTCTGGCAGGTCGGCCAGCGTCAGCCCCTGTCGCAGTTCCAGCGCGCAACAGCGCGCGATGGGGTAGAGCGCATCGGGGTTCAGCTCCGATGCTTGACCAAGCATGAGCTGCAGATCGGTGTTGCGCGGTCCTAGATAGAGGCCGTTGTAATAGGCTGCTTCCAGCCATGTTCTGCCTTCGGCAGATAAGGCGCCCGTCTCGACCAGATGATCGGCAAAAAGCAACTCGCCGACAAAGGCAACGACCTCACGCCACAACGTGGGGGATCTGTCATAGGCAGGCTGCATCATGTGTAGGCCATGGGTGACCTCGTGAGCGAGCAATATGATGTGTCGCCACTTCGTCGTTTTAGGTGCACGTATTACAACGCGCCCGTCAAGCTGTCGGGTATTTGCCCGATCTGATGCGTCAGGGGTGTGCTGAAATTCGATTACCTTGCCGAGTTGACCTGTACATTCGGCCAGTGCGCCGCCCGCAGTAGCGAAATGGGTCAGTAGAAGCGTCCCTGCGTCGCCAAAGTCCTGACCCGTATCTTCCCAGGGCGGCGCGTAGGAGATCTCGTAATAGGCGACATCAATTTGCCGGGACAGTTGGTCCAATTGGGTGAGAAGCGGCTCAGTCATCCGCATCGATTGCCGGTAGGCGGCCGAAAGGGTCAGGCAGGCCGATTTCATTGCAGAGCTGTGTGATGTCACGGGCCAGATGGTCATCGGAGCAGGCCGCATTTTGTCCACCTTCGCGCAAGTAAAGCGCGCGATCCAGCAGGTGGCGCAATCGGGAAGCCAGAGAGCCAGGCACCTGCGCAAGCTGTTCCTGCGCCCTTGCGTCTGTCCCGCCATACCGGGCTGCGGCCCGCGCCAGCATGGACCGCGCTGCCTTGAAAAGATAGCTTGCCGCCTGCTTTTCAGCGGGCGGCGCGAGGCCTTCGTAAAGGCTCAGGCCTTCCCACCAGGATGTCGCCTCGGGCAATGCCTTCAAAAGCCAAGGCGGTCGTGACCCGCCCGCACCGGGCATGCGCAATTGCGACCATTCATTGGCGTCGCGTGAATGTCCGGTCGGTCCGGTCAGGTCCCGCTCTGTCGGGCGCGCTTGCGATCCCTCAGCGGGCACGTCAAGCAGGTTCAGCATGTCGCATAGCAACGCTTCCCGACCGGGATGACCCTCGGGGTGATCAACGGATGAAAATTCGAAATCCACGTCGCTTTGCCGCGACATCACCGCCTGACCGGCAGAGCCGCGCAAGAGCAGATCGGCCTGCGGCAGAAACGGGAATGCAAACTCAATCGCTGCCGCCAGCCGGATCAGCAGCTGATCCATAGAGGCCGATCTGTCCACCGCGGCCTGCCAGCCCGTCGCGGCTGAAAGCGCGGCATATTCGGCATGGCATTTGCCGAGTTTTCTGCAGTGATCCCGCGTCAAACCGTCCAGAATGCACAGCAGCAGCGCGC
This sequence comes from uncultured Roseobacter sp., assembly GCF_947499265.1. GTDB lineage: Bacteria > Pseudomonadota > Alphaproteobacteria > Rhodobacterales > Rhodobacteraceae > Roseobacter. The sequence continues at coordinate 194,789 of NZ_CANMNK010000006.1, forward strand.
GCTGTTCTGTGCGTCCAAAGCCCTTCCCGAACGATTTGATCCTTGCGGAGAGATCTGCGTTCAAACCGACGAAATCATCCGCATTCTCACGACGCAGGCGCGCCATCGCAAAGGTCACAAAGACCGAAACGGGCTGCGGCAGATGTTCGTCCAGAAAATGTCCGACGTCCATCGGGGTCATTTCGCCATCGGGCCGGTGCGCCAGCGGACTTTCCGCCACAATGGTGGCATCGTCGCTCAACCCCAGCAGCGTGTCCAGATCGCAACAGCCATCCGCCAGCCTGACGAAGCACCTTTCGAAATTATCGATATCGGTGGGCGAGGTGGTCGCAGGGATCGGTATAGATGCGATACAGCGATCAAGCGGGCCGCCACTTGGGAAACGCTGCAGCCAGTTCAACCGCCATTTCAGCCGAATGCATCGTCGCAAGGTGCCGCAGGGTTCATCGTGGAAAAAAGTATCTTCCAGATCAATGAGATGCAGCTTTTTTCGGGCGCTGTCCAAGATCAGGTTGCGCGGTGCGAACCCTTTCCATTCGACCCCCGTCTTGCGTAATGTCGCGATCAGTTCGACCATGAGCTGCGCTAGATCGGGCGTCACCACATCCTTGCCTGCCTGATGCAACGTCGGGCCGAGATTCGGGGCCGTCAGCGCAAGCCGCCCATCCGCGAGCGGCACCACTTCGGGTACGCAGACACAAAGCTGCCAACCGCCAAGATGCAGACCGTTAAGCCGCGCCGCAGCCTCCCGAGCGTTGTGAAATTCCATCAGCGCTTTGTGAGCGGCACCGGCCTTCGCAACTCGGATTACACCATCGTATTGGAAGTGCCGAAAGCGGTCGTCCGTGCCGAAGACATCCGTGTCCCGCACGCACTGAAAATGCGTGCCCTTTGCCTCGAAGGCGGCGATTACATGATGCGCGAGATCGGAGTTTTGCGCAGCGGAGACTGCATTGGCAAAAATGTAATCCCTATGAAACACGGTGAGACGCTAGCTCCGACAGAATTGACCAGCGGACTATGGCCCGCGCCCCAGAACGGATCAAGCTGACCGATCCGCGTTCAGCGGTCATCCGCTTCCGGGTGGTGATCGCAGCATGCAACCGCTGATTTTGTTAGGCCTTGCGTCTGCAGGGCGTTCCTCATAATTGGAGGCGATATCAACATGGACGATGACCTCAGCATGACCTCCCTTCTGCGCCGTATCGATGCAATCTGCCGCGACGCGTTTGGCGCCGCCGGGTATGATCCGGCCTCCGGTGAGGTGCGCCTGTCCGACCGGCCCGACCTTGCCGACTTCCAATGCAGCGGTCTGTTGCGTGTCGCTAAGCAGCACAAACTGAACCCGCAAATCGCGGCGGATGCAGTCATGGGGCATCTGGCGGACAACGATCTTTTTACGGTCGAATTTGCACGTCCGGGGTTTCTGAATTTCACCGTGTCGGATGCATCTCTCATCGCGCAGGTGGCGCGGGCGCTTGACGATCCAGAAGCCTTCTTGCAGCGCAATGAAAATCCGCAGCGGTTTTTGCTCGATTATGGCGGGCCGAACCTTGCCAAGGAAATGCACGTGGGGCATCTGCGGTCATGCATTGTGGGGCAAGCATTAAAGACGGTGCTGTCTTTTGCCGGTCATCACACGATCAGCGATGTGCATCTTGGCGATTGGGGCCTGCAGATGGGTCAGTTGATCAGCCAGATTGCCGACGAACGCCCGCAGTTGTTGCAGGGGGAGGGCACCCTCGCCATGGCGGATCTGCAGGAGTGGTATCCGCGCGCCTCTGCCCGTTCGAAAGACGACACGGCGTTTCGTGAGCGTGCCAGATCCGCGACCGCCATGTTGCAGGCGGGCAAACCGGAATACGTCGCCCTGTGGCAGAAGGTTGTTGAGACCAGCAATGCAAGCCTGCAGCGCGATTATGGCCGGTTGGGCGTTTCCTTCGATCAGTGGTATGGCGAAAGCCGGTATCAGGCAGCGCTGGACGGGTTGGTGGCGCGGCTGGTCGAAGAGGGCAAGGCCGAGCCCAGCGATGGTGCGATTGTGGTTCACCTGCCGGAGGCGGAGAAGCTGCCGCCGCTCATCCTGCGCAACAGCAACGGTGGATACGGCTACGGCGCGACGGATCTCGCGACCATCGAGGACCGGATCGAGCAAGATCACCCGGACATTATCCTCTATGTGGTCGATGCCCGCCAAAAGATGCATTTCCGTCAGGTTTTCGGCGCCGCGGATCAATGCGGTATCCTAGGTGACACGCAGGCGGAACATATTCCTTTCGGGACAGTGAACGGCACCGATGGGAAACCCTTCAAGACCCGCGCCGGCGGTGTCATGCGGCTGCACGATCTGCTGGAAACGATGAACAGGGCCGCGCGAGACCGGTTGGAGGCGGCCGGTTCGGTCCCGACCGAAGATCATGCCGTGGTCGCTGAAGACATCGCCGTGGCTGCCATCAAATTCGGCGAACTGTCCCATGACCGTGAAAGCAATTACGTCTTCGACATCGACCAGTTCCTGCAATTCGAGGGCAAAACCGGCCCCTACATACAATATTCCTGTGTACGGGTCAGAACCTTGCTGGAAAACGCGGCCAAGGACGGCTTGCAACCCGGGGCGCCAACCATAATGGGCACTGGCGGGCGCGAACTTGTCTTGTGCCTTGATGAATTTGCGGCCCAGCTCAACCGCACGATCGAGGCGCGCAAACCAAGCTTTCTCGCCAATCACGTCTACAAACTGGCCAATCGCACCAACAGCTTTTATCAGGCCAACCGCGTGCTGTCGGAGGGCGTCGCACCCGCCGCGGCGGCCTCGCATCTGGCGCTGTTGCGGGTGGCGATGCAGCAGATCGAACTGTGCCTGCGGCTGCTCGGCATTAATGTGCCGAAAGCGATGTAGCGCTCATGAGATATTCAATCCTGGCGTGAATCTGCTACCGCTTCATAGCGGTGGCGCGTTTCGTTGACAGGTCTCCATTCCGAATGCTCGACTTCACGGGTGCCGCGCTTAATTCTTTGGGCGGCACGCTACACCTGTACCTATCAATATGGAGAGAGTGCATGAAGAAGACTTCAGAACTTAAAACTCTGCTGAAGGAAATGGAGTACCACAAAACCAGTGTCGTCCATGGTGGCGGCGGTGGCGGTGGCGGCGGCGGTGGAGGTGGCGGCTATAGCCCAACCAATCCCGTTGGCGGCGAAGACGTGGCCTGATTTCGATAGGCTGTCGAAAACCTGAAGCCCACGCTTTGGGTTTGAAATCAAGAAGGGCCATTCTTCCGTCCTTCTTGGTTTTTAATCAATGAGTTAATTCACCCTCCGAAGGGGTCGATATATGAGTGTCCTGACGCATATTGATGATGCGGCTGCCGCAGATTTGCGGGATGTCGAAACTGATTTCGGGCCGATTCTCAATTTCAGAAACCATGTCTTCGAAGAGGAAATGTCACTCTTGAAGGGCGCGCGGTTCATCTGGACAGCAGATGATACTTGCCCTGATCAAGTGCCGCTCAACCAGCTGGCGGTCATTTCCAAGGGCATGCTGGCGCCCAACACGGTCTGTAAACCGACGGTTTCTCAGGCCAGGCGCCACGTGCTGCGACCGACCGATTATGGGCGTGCGGCGATCGTCAATATCGATTGTGCAAACCCACCAGAAGCATGGGATTTTCACAATCATAGGTTGATCGACATCAAGGGTGTAGGTGTCCTTCCGGACAGGCGTGCCAGCCGTGCGCGGCATGCTTCCGGGGTGCTGCGTCTGGACGAGGCCGTGTTGGAAGTGCTGGTGTCCGAGTATCTGCACCGGGTCGCGCAGAAGCGTGATCTGGGCTTTGCTCCCAATCGGCCTTTGGCGGTTCTGGATGCCGGTTTCAAGACCCGAAGTCTGGCGGAACTGCGCGGCAAGCCGATGACCACTGCCACGCTGTTGGCGCGCCCTCTGTGCAAACGCCCCAAACAGGATCTGCCCTTCATCGAAGACACCGACCATGTGGCCGAACTTCTGCAGGTCGAGCTGTCATTGATCGGCGTTGGTCTCACAACCATGAGCTATATGTCCTATGCACTCGAACGCGTCGCCCCTGACGCCATCATCACGCGTGTGATGGGCAAACCGCGCCTGCGGCGCCGCGACGAAGTGCCGAACTTCGCCTTTCTTGAAAAGCTGCTGGACGGTCGGAAGAGACGGTTGTTCCGATATCCCAATGTCCAGACCGGACGCGCGCGTGACACCGATGCGGTCATGCTGATCGATCTGGGTGGCATTGATCTGGCGATTGAAGATGACATGCAATGGCTGCTGCGCGCCCATCACTGCGAATTCCAGATTGCCACGCTGAACCAGGACGTTCTGCGCAATGCGCTTGCGGCCAGCGCACCAGCGCGTGCCGCATTGACGGCAGTCACCCGCGAGATGGCGGAGCAGCACCGGACAGATCTGCGCCGGTTAGGCTGCCGCTTTGCACCAAATTGGGGCGGAGAGCTGGAGTTGATCTCTGCCGGGATCGCTTATGGGTATGACACGACCGGAGGCTCCATCGGGGCCGTGATCGAGGCCACCGCGGAACGCATGGCGCAGGCCGTTAGGCCGCATCTTTCTTGAGAAGACAGAAATTCCGACAGAGCGCAGGTCGCCCGGCCCGCCTCTCACAAAAGACAACTGACCAGATCTGGGAGAGACATACGTGAAAGACGCAAATGATATTCCCGTCCTTGGCCATCACATGCAAAGCGGCCATTGGTTCGACACCCTCAGTGGCACCATCATGCGCGATGCCCTTATCCGGGACGATCTGCCAGACCCGCCGGAAACCTTGCCCTATAAAGAGACCTTTCCGCAGTTGCAGCTGTCACTGACCTATGCTTGCAATATGGAGTGCAGCTACTGCTCTTTCAGGGCGCGGATGAATGCCGATGGCCGTCCGCTGAACATGAAGAAAAGCACGGCACTTGATGCTGTCGACTTCTTCGTCGAGGAAATCGCGGGGAAGACCCGACATGCCCGGATCGATTTCGGTCTGACCGGCGAGACTTTTCTGCGTCACAAGATACACGCGGACCTGAGGGAGAAAATTCGCGCGCGCACCGCGCCTCTGCCTCTGCGGTCTGTCAGCGTCGGCCCCAACACCACCAATGGCACCCTGTCGGATGATATCGGCCTGGAGGCGGCAATGGGCCCGCCGCAGGACATCAGCTGTGATGGCCCGCGTGAGGTACATGACGCGGTACGCCCATATGTGGACGGTCGGGGCACCTATGATGAACTGGTGCCGCTCATCGACAAGGTGCTGGCACGGCATCCCGATATCGGGGCAACGGCGGTGATCACACACCGCTGTACCGATATCACGCTGGTTTTCCGACACCTCTATGACGAGCTTGGCTTTCGGTCGATCTACATCAAGCCGGTCAATCTGCCGCCTGACGATCCGGACGGGCTGAACCCTGAAACAGTCGATGATTTTTGCCGGGGGTACACGGATTTTGTTGACTTTCTGCTGGCCGCTCCGACGGAGGACCGACTGCGCTACCTCGCCGCGCTCAATGGCGAGGACTTCTTCATGCGCTTCTTCCTCCGGGTCGTGAACCGGACGCGTAACATCTATCGCTGTGGCGCGGGCAAGAGCGGTGCCTATGTCGATACCGACGGCAATCTCTTTCCCTGCGCCCATTTCATCGGAAAGAAAGGCCATGAGATCGGCACCGTCCAAGATGGGTTTGATGAAGAGAAAAGAGATGCCTACCGTGCGCTGACGGTCGATTCCCGCGAGCCCTGCCGGTCATGCTGGGCGAAATATGTCTGCGGCGGCGGGTGCTATTATCAGGCCGTTCTGGCCAATGGCGCGATTGACGCGCCGGACGCGGCAAAATGCCAGCTGATCCGCCATCTGGTGAGCGAGGCCCTGCGGCTTTACGAGCATCTGGCCATCAAAGCGCCGGATACGCTGGCGGCGCTGGATATCCCCTTTCACCTGCCGGTCGAACGGCTGTCCGTTTCCGAGCATGATCTCTACCATCCCGCCGCGCGACTGCGTCCTGCTACAGGCGAGACAAACCTGATGACACGCCACCACCTGCGCGGCGCGCTCGCGGGTCAGGATGAAGCGCTGAACCTGCGGTTTGCTCAGAAAGACGGTCGGTTGGACCTGCAATTCGACGCTGCAGGAGCAGGGCAACTGGATCAGATCGAGATTTGGGTGGTCGATCTGGCGAATGATCCTGTGCTGATGGCTGATCTGCCCGCCTTCTCCCGCGATGTTTTCGGCCGCAGACTGTTTTGGTCGGGGGGTGATCAGTTTCGGCTAACAAAACCACCTATGGACGGGGCGTTCCGGGCCGTTCCCTATGCCGAGCCGGCCGAGATACCGGTGGCGGCGGAAAGCGTCAGGCCACTGGGACCTTGGGCGGTATCGCTTGATCTGCCCGCCTTGTTGGATGGGGCAGAGGGCACCATCGGTCTGAACATGACATGTCACTTGAAGGATGGCCGCACGGTAGATCTCATTCGCGCAGAACCCTTCGCGGTACTGGACGGGCTGCGGGACGGACCCCTGGCGCTGGAGGCTCCCCTTTGGCGATTGCCACAGGATCGTGAAACGTTGAACGCCAGCCCCTATGTGGACATGGTTTCGCTCACGGAATGGCGCGGCCTGCAGCAAAACGTTTGTTAGGGCGCGGGATGCGTATCCTGATCGTCTCACATCGATTTCCGCGCCATTCCATCGGGGGGACGGAGATACTCGCCAACGACACGGCCTGCGCATTGCAGCATCGGGGGCACCAGGTCGTGTGGCTTGCAGCAGGCCCCGATGCCACCTGCGCCCCGTCGCGGCGGCACCGCCCCGATGGGATCGAGGAATGGGAAATACCGGCTGAAAACACGCCCGGCTACCCGCTGGACTGGCGCCGGATGGAGGCCGTGCAAAAAGACCGTGCCGCACGTTGCCTGCAAGAATTTGGCGACGGTCGCAGCTTTGACGCGGTGCATCTGTTTCACTTCGCGCGGATCGGCCTGCGGTTTCTGGAGCTGGAGGCATTGGCGCAGGTGCCGCTGTTTGTGACGCTGACGGATTACACCGCGGTCTGTCCGGACTATCAGCTGCGCAATCAAGTGACGGGTGAGATCTGCAGCGGCGATGTTGCGCCACAGACCTGCCTCGCCTGCATCGGGTCCAGAGATAAAACCACCGCCGCAGAACGCCAGATTGTCGACTGGCGTCAGCGCAATATCGGGGTCCTGTCAAAGAGACCTGCGGGCATCTACGTGCAGACACCGCATCAAAGGCGGATTCTGGAGGGGTTTTCCGTCCCGCCCCGCGCATTTCGGCAAGACCGCGCCGCGTATCATGTCGAACCGGATTGGCATGATGACGGCCCACGCCCGGATGGTAACTATACCTTTGGCTACATCGGCCGGGCTTCCGAAGAGAAAGGCATTGGCGTTGCGCAGGCCGCATTCCGTGCGCTTTTTCAGACAGATACGGGGTGTCGTTTGCGCCTGATCACAGATCGCAATGCCCCGGACACCGCCGACAAGGAGTGTGCAGGGATCGACTGGCGAGGGCCGGTGCCGCATGACCAGATCGGGCGAGAGCTGCGCGGGATGGATTGCCTGCTGATCCCCAGTCTCTGGCTCGAAAATCACCCCACCATCCTGACCTATGCGCTGGAGGCCGGGCTTCAGGTCATTTGTTCCGAGGTGGCCTCGCTCACGCATCTGCGCGGCCTCGCAAACCTGCATTTCGCAGCACCTGGTGATGTGGCCGCGTGGCGCGATTGCATGACCCGGGTCCGCGATCAGCATCCGCAGCGCCGCGCCACGCCGTCTGGGCTGCCCGCTTTCAAGACCCTCATCACCGACATCGAAACCGCTTACCGGAAGGCATCAATATGAACCAGATCAAGCCAGTCGCTCATCCGCGTGATTTCATCGTCCCCAACGAGCTGGACCGCTATGGCATTACACCGGGTCAGGCGAACGATCTGACGTATCTGCAGGTGGAACTGACCGACAAGTGCAACCTGACCTGTGCCAGTTGCCCCCGGGCCGTTACCCCGTCCAGCCGGGATATTCTGAGCGTGGCCCAGTTTCAGGACATTCTGACCTCCACCCCCAGCATCCGGCAGGTCTCCTTCGTCGGTAGCGGCGAGGCCTTCATGCTGAAAAATTTCGCAGACTATGTCGCGACCTGCACGACGCGGGACATTTTTTCATCAGTCAACACAAATGGCGTGCTGATCCAGCACCGCCTGCAGGAAGCGGTGGACGCGGGCCTGGGCAAGGTGGCGATCAGCGTCGATGCGGCGGACGAGTTGTTGATGCAGATCCGCTCCGGCCTGACGCGGGAGAAGTTGGAGGAGGCGATGCGGCTTGCCGCACAGATCGTCGAAGGCACACCCACGCGCCTCTCCGCTGCGGTGACCCTGGGCAAGGGCAATCTGCATCAGTTCGCGCAGACCATGCAGTTTATCGCGGAAACCTCGATCAGAGAGGTGACGGTAGAGAGCATGCATCACTGGGCGGATGACAAGTCGCTGAACGATCAATCCCTGTTCCACGGCGATCCTGAAAAGACCATTGCGCTGATCGAGGATGGCCTGACCGTGGCTCAACACCTTGGGCTCGATGTTGAAATCTTTGACTACACCAGAATTGGTGATCCGAAAATGCAGCGGCCCATGCATTGCGCCTGGCCGTGGGATGCAACCTTTGTCACCTGCAAAGGGGAGGTGACCCCCTGTTGCATCAACCTCGAAGCTTCCGACAGCAACCGGCTGGGGCGGTTGTCTGACGCATCTCTGCCTGAAATCTGGCAGGGCGAGACCTATCAGCGGTTCAGGCGGGACAGTTTCGAAGGCCGCGACTGGTCTTTCTGCTCCGACTGCGTGTACCGGATGGAGTTCGGAGTGCCGTTTCATGAATGATCTGGATCAAGCGGTACTCTACGGCACGCCCACCGAGAGCCAGGAGGCGTTTCTGACCCGCGCGCTGGAACTGGGAATGGCCTTCATCGAAGGCCGCGCGCGCGGCGGCAAGGTGCTTGAATATCAGAACGAAGATGCGATGCGCCAATATCTTGCACAGCCCTTGCCCCGGCAGGGGATGTCGCTGGACGGGCTGATGGCAGAACTGGAAACCAACGTGGTGCGGACGTCGGTCGCCCAAAGCGATCTGCGGTATCTGGCCTTTCCCGATACCGGAAATGCGGTTGCGGGTCTTGGCGCCGATATCCTCTGCACCTTCTTGAACCAGAACCTCATCGCCTATGATCGCAGTGCGCCCTCGGGCATGTTCATCGAAATGGAGCTGATCCAGTGGTTGCGTGAGCTGGTCGGGTTTTCCCACCTCCCCATCGATATGCCGAACCTGAGCCTGGCTGATGTGGGCGGGCTTTGGACCTCAGGTGGCAATATGTCGAACCATGTGGCCGTGCTTGTGGCGCTGCATGCGAAGTTTCCGCAGATCAAGCAGCACGGCCTGCGCAGCCTGCGCAAAAAGCCGGTGATCATTCTGGCCAAGGGGATCGAGCATTTCTCGTTTTCCAGTGCGGCCCTGTCTTTGGGGCTGGGTCAGGACAGTCTGGTCTGGACGCAAGCCAATAGCGATTACACCACCGACCCCGACGCCCTGCAGCAGACCATTGCCGAGCTTGACGACGACTGCGAGCCCTTCATGGTCGTCAGCGTCGCAGGAAACTGCCGGACGACCGGCCTGGACGACATTAGTGCGATGCGGCGGATTTGCGATGACAATGATCTCTGGCTGCATGTGGATGCCTGTCACGGTGGAAACCTGTTGTTTTCTAGCAAGATGCGCACCCGGCTCAGCGGGATCGAGCATGCGCAATCGGTCTCGCTCGATCCACACAAGGGGCTGTTTGTCGGATACCCCTGCAGTTATGTCTTGTTCAAGGACCCCGCCGCGCTGGAGTTCATTTGCCGCTATCCGGACAAGTTTCGCGATCCGTCCTGTCTGGATCTGGGGCTGATCATGCCCTTCTATGGCTCGCGCGGCTTTCATTCCCTGAAACTCTGGGCGCTGATCAAACATCTGGGAGTAGAGGGTATCGGCGCGCTTGTCGAAAGGCGGCAGGCGCTGAACGACCGGTTGGTGCGGCGCCTGAACAAATGCGGCTGGTTTCAATTGCTCAATGACGGCAGTTTTTACCGGACGGCTTTCGTTTTTTACCCGCAGGATGTGCGGCGGTGCGTGGAAGCGGACGGCATGCATGTGACCGCCGCCGACACGATCCGGGCGTTGATCAACAAATACACCCAGATCGTGTCAGACCAGCTCTACCAGAGCGGAGAGGTTGTCTTTGATGCCTTTTCGCTGGGGGATCTGGACAATCGTCTGAACCTGGGTACGGCGGATAAATACGTGGCGATGGCCATGGCGGTTGGTCATCCTTCGATCCCCGTGACCAAGGAGAATGCCATCTTTGACACCGTTGACCGGATCGTCGCGCCGGTTGCTCAGGACATGATGCAGGAGCTTTTCCGGTTGGCACCGCGTGAGGCCTGCAACGCACCTGTTTCATCGAAAGGACCCGCGGGATGGTAAAGCAAACCTGGCCTGAATTTACGATCAACTTCATCTGTCATGATGAGATCGAGATCCTGCGCGAAACGCTGCCGCACAATCTGGCGCAGCTCTGTGCGGGAACAAAACGCGGTTATGACGTCATCCTGACCGTTGACGGCGTCGAGGCGGCGCCGCGCGACGATTTCCTACGATTGGCAGAGACGCATGGCGTCGACGAGGTCAGGCTCCGCAAGCGGCGGTCCAATTGCGCGTCCGGCGACGGGGCGAACAACGGCCATCTGCATGCTTTCAGCGATAAAACCCGGTATCTTTTGACCATAGAGGCCGATATCGCCTTTTTCCGAACCGATCCTGATTTCGACCCGCTTGACGCCTTTGTGCAGTTTTTCGAGCGCCACCCCAAGCGCCCGTTGATCCACCAGATGGACGATCATGACTGCTGGGTCTGGAAGCTTGAAAAAGCGGCAAAGGATGTTGAGGCCGGGGTCTGGTCGGTCAACCGGGTCGCGTCGCATTTCCTTGTCTATGACACCCTTGGTGCGCGGCAGGTAAAGGGATTTCCCGATCTTGGTGTCTATCATGATAGCCAGACCGCCTGGTTCAACTTCGAAGATGAGTTGTCACAGCTCTTTGCTGAACCGGCGGGGCCCGGCATCGCTTTTCCGACAGACTGGCCAATGCGGGTCTATCATTGCGACCGAAAGCTGCAGGAAGGCAGCGCACATTACTGCAAGTCAGCCGACGTAAAGCTCGAGGTTTTTGAGCAGCGCGTCAAAGAGGTGGCCGCCCTGACCCGGCGACCGGCGGCTGAATGAGCGCCCGGATTTTCCCGACGCTCCGGGTTGCCGAGGGTGTTGCCCGATCCCGGGAGGCACGCTGAGATGCGGGTTTTGCTGATCGGCGGCACGGGCTTTGTCGGGTCCCACGTTACCGACCGGTTCCGCGCGGCGGACCATGATGTCGTTGTTCTGGCGCGGTCTCCGAACCGGTTCAGCCCTCCACATGACGATGTGACCTATCACTCCGGGGATATGGCAGATGCCGAGACCTGTGATCAGGCTTTGAGCGGCGTTTCATGTGTGATCCATATGGCCGGTTCGACAGTGCCGGGAACCTCGGATCAGGACCCGGAGGCCGACATTCGGAACAACCTGTTGTCGCTGTTCGCTCTGCTGAAACGGATGAGACATCACCATGTGCGGAAGATGGTATATCTGTCCTCGGGTGGTGCGATCTATCAAGACAAACGCGGTGGGCCGAGCAGCGAGGCGGACCCGCTGGGCCCCCTGACATCCTACGGCGTAGTCAAGCTCGCGGTGGAAAATTATCTGCAGATCGAGGCCCGGCGCCATGGGCTGAATACCGTGATCCTGCGCCCGTCTAACCTATATGGGCCGCGTCAGGGGCGGGTGGGCGTGCAAGGCCTTATCGGCACATTGCTTTGGCGCGTTGCCCACGATCAACCCATCGAAATCTGGGGTGACGGCGAGATTCGCAGAGATTATCTGCATGTGCGCGACATCGCAGAGCTCTGCCTCCGGACTGTAGAGGCACAGGAAACCGGTATCTTCAATGTGGGAAGCGGCCTGTCGCATAGCGTGTCGGACATCATTGCAAAGGTGCGCCGTATTTCCGGGCGGAATTTCGATCTGATCCACAAGCCCGCACGCGCGGCGGATATCAAAACCAACGTTCTCTGCTGCGCCGCTGCTCGGGAGGTCTTTCGCTGGAGTCCGGCGATTGACCTGGACGAAGGCATCGCGGACACGTGGAACTGGGTGCTTGGCAACAGCCGCGCAGCGCTGATCTGACACCCTTTGCGCGGGTGAGGACCGTGTTTTGCGACACCGAGATGCACTTGCCGATGCGGACCGCGTCGACCGTATCCACACGCCCTGCTATGCAATCCCCAGCGCCTGGCTGACTTCCCACAGGATTTTTCGGCCCGCGGCGATCTCCCTGTCATGCGATTCATCCTGATAAGACCGCAGTTCATGTAGGCAAAGCGAAAGCGCGCGCAGGTAGTCGCATAGCGCATGAAGTTCCATGTCTTCCAGACATTGCCGTACGACGCCCTCCCATGCAGTCAATAGGGCTGACAGCTTTTCCAGATCTTTACCGTGACCTGCCCCGACAGCATCGGATATGTCATCAGGCGCTCGGCCGCACAGGTGATCGAGACGGGCCAAAAACGCATTCGCTGCTGACACGGTCTGGGGCGAGACATCAAGGTCGATAGGTTGCCCCGGAGGGCGGGACAGCAGCAGCCATCGCAACTGCCGTGGCGTGAAGCATAACTTTATCCGGTCTGCTTTTTCCGGTGTCAGGTGTTCTGATACCGGATCCATCACATGGATTTTTGCCAGATCGATCTTGTCCTGACCGAATGCCCGGATGCAGGCGAGAATGCGGTCGACATATGCGGCATAGTCCGCCCGGAAAATGGTCACCAGTCCGTTGAAGCCGCGGTCCACCTTGTTCTTATGATAAAGCACGTCGCTCATGAAATACGTCCACGTCCCCATGGCGGTCGTGAGCGGACGATCCTCCGTGTCGCCAAAACGACGCGTGGCAAAAAGCGTCCGCGGTGGCTGTGTCGGTTCGGCCCCCGGGGCGTTCTCGACGGTGTAGGCGAGGCCGCGGTCCACAAGCTGACGCAGCATGTCGTCCGGGCGCGGTGGGACCATCACCTGGCTCTCGTGGGTGAACACGTCGATTGTGATGCCGAAGTCGTGAAATTGTTTGCGGATGCTGGCCAGAGAAAAATCAACGGTGATCGCGCGGAGTTTGGGCAGCCAGACGGCTTCGGGCTGCTGGTCAAAATCGCCGCTGTGCTGGTCCTGAATGTGCCGGATCAATTCGGATGTGAACCTTGAAACCTCGACATGGGCAAGGTCTTCGCCGCCTGCCTTTTGAGCACACAGAAGCGCATAGACAGAACGGGCGAAGGCGTCCGCCTGCAGCCCTGAATCGTTGACGTAGAATTCGCGCGTTACCGACCAACCGCAGCGCGCAAGAATATTGGACAGCGCATCACCCGTGATCGCCGCGACGATGTCCTGAAAATCCAAATCCCGATTGGGATCGGCTGAAACGAATTCGACATTTGCGAGGGCTTTACCGGTCGCGACTTGCGGCCAGATCTCTGCGTGTTCGGTCAGATCGATCATCCGGTGGTTTTCGATCGGAACTTTTGCGGTGATCCTGCGCCGCCGCACCGCACCCTGCGTCGATTGAAATGGATCGGGTTGATCATGAACGCTCCAAAGTCATCCTGTCGCTGGTGTTTTGCCATATCACAGCATTTGCGGAGGGGAATACCAGACCCGAAAACCTCATACAACATAGCGCGGCATGCGCGGCCGGGACCGTTTGTTGATGCTTACTCCAAAGAAGACTATGCCCGCAAAATGCAATCCGAAGGCGATCTGAGTGGTCTTTCTGGCCAAGAGACAATTCAAAGAGGCGATACAGACCCAAATTCACCGACTTTTCCGGAAGGATGCTGCGGTAAGTCTCCGAGCGCATCTTGGGTTTGGTGAGTGGGCCACACCCCGGTGGTTTGGGTCATTGGTGCCGTGTCCTACACGCCAACTCTTTTGACTTGCTTTGCCTGCGGGCCCGGTCGATAGGGTGATATGTTCAAGAACCGGGCCATTGTTTTCATTCTCATAACGCTGATGATCGATGCCATCGGTATCGGCATCGTGTTCCCCATCATGCCGGATTTGATGGACCGCGTGGGCGCGGGTGACACCGGGCAGGGCGCATTCTGGGGTGGGTTGCTGATGGCAGCCTACGCAGGAGCCTTGTTCCTGTGCGGCCCTATTGTCGGAAGCATTTCGGATGCGGTTGGACGCAGGCCAATACTGATTGCGGCGCTCGTCATGCTGGCATTGGATTATGTGGTCATGGCTTTGGCGGACAGTTTCTGGCTGCTCCTTCTCGGAAGGACACTCGCCGGTCTTGCAGGAGCGACCTACATTACCGCGACGGCCTATATTGCGGACATATCCTCCCCGCAAGAAAAAGCCGCGAATTTTGGTCTCATCGGGGCAGCATTCGGGATCGGCTTTGTCCTGGGCCCCGCCGTGGGCGGTATTGCGGCTGAAATAAGCATTGCGGCGCCCTTCTGGATTGCCGCGATCTTGTCGGCGGGCAACGCTCTGTTTGGATATTTCGTGCTGCCCGAGAGCCTGCCTCCGGACAAACGTCGCCCGTTTGGCAAGCGCGACCTCAACCCGTTCAAATCGATCTTGGATGCTTTCCGATTGCCGGGTCTTGCCGTACCACTGCTGTGCATTTTCATCTTCGAGTTTGCCAACATGGTCTACCCAACGCTCTGGGCTTTCTGGACCCGTGAAGTGTTCGATTGGCCGACCCTTTATATCGGGCTGTCGCTGGCAGCTTACGGTGTGTTGTTGGCATTGGTGCAAGGAGGGCTGATGCCGATCTTTATCAGGTGGATCGGAGATTATCGTACGCTCATGCTGGGGATGATATCGGCGCTGATTGGTATGATCGGGTTCGGCTTTACAGGGTCGATTGCGGCTCTGGTCGTCTTCCTGATGCTTGCGGCGTTGTCTGATCTTGTGCCTGCGCTGATGACAGCCATGGCGTCAAACCAGGCGGATGAAGACCGGCAAGGCGTTGTACAGGGCGTCATTGCGTCGCTGTCATCCGTTGCCGCAATCTTGTCGCCTCTGGTAATGACCTGGCTGTTTCAGAAATCCGTCGATGTGGAGGGTATCTATTTGCCGGGCGCGCCTTTTCTTTTTGCGGCCTTTCTCGTTTTCGCGATGATCCCTTTGGTGATCCGCCTGCGTGGGCATGCCGCCGTCTAGGATCGATTTGGCGAAACAACCTGCCCACTTGCTGAAGCTTCGGAACCAACGATGCTGGAGCTGCCATCAACACTTGGGTGTAGATGGCGGCAGTGTCGCAACCACTTTTGTGTATCAGGGGCCGTCAGTATGGTTGTGTGTCCGGCCTTTTTGCGCCGTTGCAAATTGCACCTGGCTTTGATGGACGCCCCAATCAAATCTCAGTCGCCCTGGTGAACCACTTTGGCAGCATAGGACAGGCTTCATTCAATAGGGCTCGGATCATTTTCGCAATCTGTATGGCCTGCCGACTCCTTAGAACACACCGACGTTAGCTATTCGTCTTTGTCCATTCGAAGGATAATCTCCGGGCTGTTTGCCCGAAAGGCAGCACCCGTCCAGTCTCCGCAAACCGAACCAATGCGAAGTCCGCCTGCGCGTCCGAGGTCTTCAATGCGATCCAACGTCAGAAAGCGAAGGGTGCTGAACGACGACAGAGGATGATCTTTGTCGCTGAACTCATATGTCTCTTTGAACGAGACGTATTCGCCATCGACGTTCAAGACCTCCTGTACGACCTTTAAAGATCGACCCCCGCCGAGCGCCATCGGAGGTCTTGCTTTCTTAGGTGTCCAGCGGGTCCATGCCTTGGCGGCGGGATTGCGTGTTTCAAACCAAAACGATGCTCCGGCGTTGAGGCGCGCGGCCACCGCCTTGAAGAGCGCAATGATATCATCGTCTTCCAAGAGACATTGAAATGCATGCCCTGTCATGATGCCAACATCGAAGCGCGGTTCGGGCGCTAAATCCGAAACATATCCCGTGACCCATCTCACATGCTGCGCCGCATCTTTCGCGCGCGCTGCGGCAATCATTTGTGGCGCGGGATCAACGGCCGTCACGGAATACCCACGTTTCGACAGCTCAAGAGCAAATGTTCCAGTGCCACATCCAATGTCGAGAACAGTGCAAGGCTGACTTGGAAATTGGCTGAGATAGAAATCAAAGTCATCGCGTGAAGCATTCAATGCATCGTAGACTTCTACAAGCGCACGATTTTCGTAGAGCTGGTCCATGCGTCCTTATGTAACTGATCTTGAGCAGGGGCAAACAGCGTTTCGGCAGGGTTGCCTGCCAAGAAAACACCACGGCTGATATGCGACGCGACGTCCAACCTCTTATCGTGAACCTATCAACTGTGAACTGCGCCGCGATCAGTCGAAAAGTCGCGCGTAAGACCTGCGAAATGCCGGAAAACCAGATTAATTTCTTCTTTCAACATCCGGCACTGAAAGTCCAACTCAGGTTAAGGCATCAGTCCTCTCGGAACTGATGTCCGCGTTGGGTCTTTCCCGCTTCGCGCGGCGTGCCCGCGGGGTCCGCCCGCCGAGCGCATCACGCAGGTCATGAGCAAGATCGGCAAGCGCTGCGGCTTTCTCGGCCCCAACCGCCTGCTGCACAATACCGTCAACCGCATGCCAGGCCGCGCGCACGTCCTTGAGAAGCCGGATTCCGCTGTCTGACAGTCGCAGGATGTTGCTGCGTCGCTCGTTCGGATCCTGGCGCCGCTCGATGACCCCAGCAGCCAGGAGGCGCATTGTCATGGTGCTCATGCTGGCGGCTGTGATGTTGCACTCTTCCGCCAATTCGACCTGCGACGATGGCCCCATGCGATCGAGCGCGTCGAGAACGCGGGCCTGGCCGGGGCCGAGACCCAGAGGGCGCAGTTCGCGGCGTACCGCATCTTCGACCAAAGCGGCGGAATGCAGCAGGAAATGGAGATTGGCTTCTTTGCGGGACATAAAAATGTTAGTAAGCTAACTTAGAATCGCAGGCAAGCACAAAGCAGAAACATGATGATATTCGAGGTATACCCGAGGCTTGGCACACGAAGCCTGGCTAAATACGGTCTCTTTCTCGCGTTGGTTTGCCTGTCTTCGGCCGCCATTCCGGAAGACAGCGATGCCCGTTTGGAGAGAATTGCGCAGGTCTTTGCCGACGCTACGATCATATCCGGCCCGACGCGTGTTGAGTGCACGCTGAGTGGCGGGACGGAAACGACCTGTTTCTCCATTACCGTTTCAGATGACCCCAAGACATACACCCCGGGCCCCTGGTGCCCCCGCAGCATCGAGGATGCTGCTGACGCGGGGGGTATCTGGTTGCACGACGGCAAAGTTCACGATGTCGATGGCAGCTTCATCGAAGGCCTGGCCGAGTTCTACGGCGATACCAAGTGGCAGCTCTTCGACCCTGAGACCGGGGCGGTCCGTTTCACCGGGACGCTCGCGGCCTGCGAAGCAGCGGCGCGCCCGGATGTCGATCCGGATTATCAGAATCATTGTGTCGAATGCCTGCCGGAATACGTGCCGGATGAGGCTACGACCACCTATGTCATACCGCTTGAGCCCGGAGCACCCGAGGGTGCGTTTTCGACGCGAATGTCTGGATCGGGCGTTGCCTATAACGGCGTGCGCTTGGATGGCCCGGCGCCTTTGGACGCGATCCTAGGTGCCTACACGCTCGCCCCATTCGATGATTGTGGCGGCCACGTGAACCTACACGTGGGGTATCACTACCACGCGGTCACCGATTGTCTGAACGATGGTCCCGCAGCGAGCCTGCCTGCGCATGGCGCCCAGGTCGGGATCGCGATGGATGGCCATCCGATCGTCACGCATCTTATGGCCGATGGGTCGGAGCCAGCTGATTTGGACCGCTGCAATGGTCATGTCAGTGAGGACGGTACCTATCACTACCATGCGGGCGCGGCCGGATCGAATGCCATTCTGGGATGCCTGCGGTCGGAAGCGGGCTGCACTCTGAACGATCCTGATGCCATCTGCGACGCCACCGCGCGCCGCCCGCGTCCCTAGCAGAGGCGACCCGCGCATATGCAATACGATTTCATCTCCCGCCTGAACCACTGGATCATCGCGATCACCATGATCGGAATGCTGCTCTTTGGTCTCTGCCTTGCATATGGTGGGCTGGAGCGTGAGGCGCGGGGCCCGCTGATCGAGATCCAACGGTCGGTCGGCATTCTGGTTCTGATCTATGGTGCCTGGCGGGTCGCTTGGCGCATGATTTCGGGGCGATCACCGCCTTGAGACGGGGCACTGCCGAACATCTTGGCGGCGCCGGTCGGACAGTGAATAATCGATCTGTGGCCAGCGTTTATCCACAAAGACGCTACTGATCCCGCCACAGCTTAACCACTAACCGAGAGAATCCATTAATCCAGCAACGACAACCAGATATCAGGGAGAATTGCGATGAACCGCATGACAGCCAAAGATTTCGACCAAGAACTCTTGGATCTTTACGATTTTTACGCCCATGGAAAGATCACCAAGCGCGAGTTTCTGGACCGCGCTGGCAAGTTTGCCGTTGGCGGTGTGACAGCTGCGGCTTTGCTCAATATGCTCAGTCCGAATTATGCGATGGCCGAACAGGTCTCGTTCAATGATCCCGACATTCACGCCGACTACGTCATGTATCCGTCGCCCAATGGCACGGGGGATGTCCGTGGCTATTTGGTGCGCCCTGCGGAGGTCGAGGGGCCGCTGCCGGCGGTTCTGGTCATTCACGAAAACCGGGGCCTGAACCCGTACATCGAAGATGTTGCGCGCCGTCTGGCGAAGGCGGGTTTCATGGCGCTGGCCCCGGATGGGCTGACGTCCGTTGGCGGTTATCCGGGCAATGATGCGGACGGTCGCGAGCTGCAGCGGACGGTTGACGGCGTCGCACTGATGAATGACTTCTTCGCGGGGTTCGAACACCTCCTGACGCGCGCGGATAGCACGGGCCGCGTTGGCGCGGTTGGCTTTTGCTATGGCGGCGGCGTGGTCGGCGCCATCGCTGTCGCATACCCGGAACTGGCCGCAGGTGTCCCTTTCTATGGGCGGCAGCCTGCAACGGAAGACGTACCCAAAATCGAGGCCCCGTTGCTGATCCAGATGGGGGAGCTTGATGAGCGCATCAACGCGGGTTGGCCTGATTTTGAGGCAGCGTTGCAAGCGAACGACAAGGTGTATGAGGCCTACATCTATGAGGGTGCAAACCACGGATTCCACAACGACAGCACGCCGCGCTACGACGAAGCCAAGGCCGAGCTGGCCTGGGAACGGACGGTCGGCTGGTTCAATACCTATCTGTCCTAGGGTCAGCGCGGCATTTGGGCGGCCGCCATGGCGGACCGTTTCATCGCATGTGCTGATCCGCCTTGCGGTTGCGGCTGCCCAGATTTGCGCCATCTCGCCCGCGTCGGCACAGGAGGTCACCCGATGCATCGCGCTGCGGTCATCGTTTCCGTGCTCTTGATGACCAGCACTGTCGTCACTCCACAGGACATCCGTGGCGCTGATGATCTCCCCACCCAAGGGGATTTCGAAGCCGCCCTTGCCGCGGCAAGAAAAGTTGTCCCCGAAAGCTTGATTATTGACGCCCGTCTGATCGAGCGTGGCGGCAGCCTCACCTACGAAATTCTGTTCATGGGCGCCGACGGTGAGTTGCACACGGTGCAGGTCGATGCGGCGCAGTCGCAAATCGTGAACCACTTCGACTCCGGTGAACCTGGCGCTTTGGAGCGCGACGAGGGTCGGAGAGAGAGACCTGCGCCTGAGGGTAAACGCGACGACCCGCACCCCTCACACGGACCAGGTCCTGACAAAGGGGAGAGGCGCGGTGGTTCCGGGTCGCAGGGCGACGGGCCACGCGGCGATGGGCCTCGCGGTAAGGGGAACTGACATGCGCCTGTTGCTGATCGAAGATGAGCGCCGCGTCGCGGTTCAGATCGTTGAGGCGCTGGAGGCAGAGCGGTTCACGGTCGATACCGCCGGCGATGGCGAAGACGGGTATCACCTTGGTGCGACAGAGATTTACCGCGCCATCGTGCTTGATCTTTCGCTTCCGCGTCTCGATGGCGTGTCAGTGCTGCGCGCCTGGAGGAGAGAGGGACTGGCAACGCCGGTGCTGCTGCTCACCGCACGCAACCGCTGGCAGGATCGTGTCGAGGGATTGAACTCTGGTGGTGATGACTATCTTGGCAAGCCCTTTCGCATGGAGGAGCTGATTGCGCGCATAAACGCTCTGATACGGCGCGCGGGCGGTGCCGCGTCGCCGGTCGCCAGCGTGGGGGCGATCACGCTGGACCCACAGGCACGGCGCGTGACGCGGGACGGGCGCGCCATCACCCTGACAGCGCATGAATACAAGGTCTTCGCAACGCTGATCCAGGCGCCCGACACGGTTCATTCCAAAGCGGATCTGGCCGAAATCGTCTATGGCCTGCATGATGAGCGCGACAGCAACACAATTGAGGTTTTTGTTGCGCGCCTGCGCCGCAAGCTTGGCCCTGCGTCAATAGAGACGGTGCGCGGCCTTGGCTATCGTCTTGGTCCGGCATGAGGCTGCGCTCGTTGCGCCTGCGTGTGTTGATCAGCGCCACGCTTTGGATTGCGCTGTCGCTCGGCATCGGCGGCTACGCGATCCTGACGGTTTTCGAAAAAGCGACGCTGCGCCAATTTGATCAACGGTTGCAGGAAGAACTGGCGGTGCTTCGGGTCGCGGTTGCGACGGAACCACAGGATCCGACCCTTCGTATGACCTCCCCATCGTTTTCGCGTGTCTATTCCGGGCTCTATTTTCAGGCAGAAACAGAAGGGTTTACCGTCGCCTCGCGATCCCTGTGGGACAGGCATCTGCCCCTTGGGGCACCAGGGACGATACCTGAACAACAGCTGGTCAGCGGCCCTGATGGTCAACAATTGCGGCTTTTGAGCCAAAGCGTGCGTGTGAACGATGGGCCGCGTTGGCGGCTAGGAGTTGCGGCGGATCTCGCCAGCATGGAGACGCTGGTGGCCTCTTTCAGGCGCAGTCTTTCGTTTGGCCTCTGCGTATTTGGTGTTTCGCTGATCGTTGCCGCAGCCTTGATGCTCAACGCTGCCCTTGGTCCGCTCAAGCGATTGCATGAAGCCGTCGTCCGGCTGTCGAACACGGATGCGCGTCCCGCGCCCGATGTATTCCCAATCGAAGTGGCTCCCCTCGTGCGCGACCTCGACCGGCTCATCGAGCGCAACCGCCGCCAGCGTGATCGGGGCCGGTTGCAGGCCGCTGGCCTGGCTCACGCGCTGAAAACGCCCACAACCGTGCTGTCGGGTGAAATCCAACGCGCGGCGCAAGGTCGTCCGCTGGATCTCAATGCGGCCGAAGATGCTCTGGCGCGCCTGAAGGAGGCAACAGCGCTGCATCTTGATCATGCTGCGACGGGTCCCGAGGCGATGCTGCCCGGAGAGCGTGTCGATGTGATGGCAACGCTGGATGATCTGGTCAGGGCGGTCGGGCGGCTTTATCCCCACATCAGATTTGACATCGAGGGCCCGCATCAGATGGGCCTTGCCGTGACGCTGCCCGATCTTCAGGAGATGCTGGGCAACCTGATCGAAAACGCCGCGTATTGGGCGCAGGGTCACGTGCATGTGACACTCGAAGCCGAGGGGGAGGCTGTGATCCTCATCGTGGAGGATGATGGCCCCGGCGTGCCCTTGCTTGATCGTGCGCGGGTTTTCGACCGCGGGGTGCGGCTCGATCCAGACCGGGGCGGGTCAGGGCTTGGCATGACGATCGCGCGCGATGTGGCAAATCTCTACGGTGGTTCAATCCGGCTCGACACGGCGGGACTTGGGGGTCTGCGCGTCATTCTGCGATTGCCTTTCGACGTCGGAGAGCACGGACCAGCGACCAATCGCGCTGGTCCATGAGGTGTCAAGCGATGAGCAGCAGGGAGGACAGGTCCTCCTCGACGACATCGGCAAGCAGGACCTCGCTATCGCCATAGCTCAGCGTTGTGTCCGTATCGTCGGCCACAACATCAATGTCGCTTGCGTCAATGCCACTGAACGAAAGCGCATCCACACCGACGACGAAATCCGTCACAATGTCGGCGCCGTCCCCTTCCACAAATTCAAAGACATCCGCGCCTCTGCCACCTGTGAGGACGTCATCCTCCGTCCCACCGTTGATGGTGTCGTCACCGCCGCCACCGTCAATCGTGTCTGCGCCCGCAGCCCCGGTCAGCAGATTCGCCTGACGGCTGCCCACAATCTGATCGTCATTGTTGCTGCCAAGCACATCCACAAAGTTCTCAAGTGTCAGCGAGAACGAGTCGCCCACCGAAAAGCCGCCTGTCTCCACGACGATGGTTCCGGTATAGGCGCCGGTGGAAAGGTTCACATCCGTGGCGACCGCCCCTTGGACAGACGTGGAATCCACCACATTTCGCTCACCCTTGTCGCCGATCACGGTTTCGACGACTTCGATTGTGCCCGCCGCGACGTCGAAAATACCAACCGAATCCGTGCCAAGGTCGCCCTTGTCCACCCCGCCCGGTGAACCGATCGAGATGGGCGCGTCGAGATCGGAATAGTCTGCGGTATCCAGACCATCGCCGCCCACGAAGGCATCGTTCCCGGCGGAGCCGATGAAGGTGTCGTCGCCATCGCTGCCAACGAGCGTATTGTCGCCCTCGGTCCCTACGATCGTGACGGTATCATCGTCTGGCACCTCGACCTCGACGGTTTCGTCGGCAGTTCCGTCACCATCCGTGTCGATGTCTGCGGTCACGAGGCCATCACCATCCGGATCGCTGAGGTCCAGATCGACGTCGCTCGTCCCTGCGAGATCCTCAAGATCAATCGTATCGCGGTTGCGGTTATTGCCCTGCCCCGCGCCGCCATTCCCACCGGAGTTTCCTTGTGTATTCGATTGCATTGTCGTCGTCCTTTCCGATTTTTGAAACGATCTGCCTCGGCGCCCCCTGACCGTCAAAAGGATCGGGTCAGTTGGTTGATCGTGCCACGCTGATGCGGGCAAGAGGGCTATGGCAGGTCCGACGTGAAGCGGCGCTGAACACCGCATTCATCCGACGTTCAGCTTGGGGATTCTGCGTTGCTGCGGGCGCGTTTTTGCCGATGACACCCGCGGTGCGATGTTGTGTCACGTCATGTCATCGCAATCTAGTCCAGGGAGGATTGGAGCAAGATCAGGAGCGCCTGCAGAGGTGGCGCAAGCAATCTATGGCTGTACACGCGATGCTCGTGTGCGGTGATCTATATGTTGGACGGGCCAGCGGATAAGGTGTGGCACGGCGACGGGCAGCTTTGCCAGGCAGAGCGCGGATGGCCGCGAAGCGTTTCACCCTCAAGGTAAAAGCCGAGCTATCGGCAGAATTCGCCGCTCATCTCCTCGCCGCCGTTGGTCACGGTCCGCGTCTCGAAATCATAGCACCCAGGCTGGTCCGAGGGCGCATAGCGAATGTAGTAAGCCGCACCTTGATAGCGGTAGTCCATGCTGCGGTTGCCATCTGCGTCTTGAGTGAAGGTGAGATCTTCCACCCCACCCCGCGGCGGTCGTCCGGGTGCCACGCCGCCGCCGTCGGCGGCAGAGAGCGGTCGGACGCGGGGCAGGTTATCAAAGTCCGGCACAGCGCCCATCAGACACTGCACGATATAAGGGGCGTCAGCCGATGTATGATAGCGGTAGCCAAAGAGGGCGTCGGGCTGCCCGTTGCAGACGTCAAGATCACCCGCCGCAATCTCGGAGCCGTCGGGATTGGCGTCACCGTAGATCGGAAAACCGTCGAAGGCCCAGCCGATGATCGCGGCATCGCCCGCATTCTCCATCTGCGCGATCATACAGGTGGGTGTCGCATGGTAGTGGTAATCATCGCCGCGACCGGCGTGGCCCCCGCAGACATCCAACTGATCGGTCTGAACCGTGTCATGCTGTGCCTGATGGTGCGCAAGATCCGCCGCGCTCATCTCGCCACCCGCCGTATAGTCATAGATCGGGACCCCATTCACGGCGACCCCCAGGGCCGCATCGCGGGTCAGCGCAGTGGTCCCGAGGGTCGGCGCCAGGATGATCGGCGCGGCATACTCCGCGGGAACGGGCACCTGTTCGTTCGTGCCTTCAATCCCGGTCATTAAATCGTGGTCGGGGTAGGTGTCGGACTGAATGATCGCGTGGCTGTCCGTGCAGGTGACAGTCACCTCCGCATCAAAACCCGCCTCGGCAACGGAGGCAGTCACGGCGGCGCAGTGATCTTCGTGACCGATCGCAAAAGAGGGCAGGGTGATGGCAAGCAGCGAAATGATCGCGCGCGTGGCGGAAGAGGTCATACGAAAAGCTCCCGTTTGCGCTGTCATTCGACCGTCAGCCGGCAAAGGACAGTATTGCTTTGCTCAAGATCGGGCCCCCAGATGAGTTCGGCGTCGTTCACCCATCGAATGCGGTCATAGCCATCCTTCGGATCGACCGCCTGTTCGGAATAGGCGTTGGCCTGCGACCAGTCGGAGGCATCAAACCCAGACTGATCCCACCCCTCGGGCTCCTCCATCGCTTCGAAAGCGCAGGCACCTTGGCCCGCGACTGGGTCCGCCTCGCGCTCGCAGGATTTGTCAAGCGGTGCCGTGTGCGTGACCCTGCATTGCCAATCGGTGTTGCTGACGGCGACCATCTGGCCGGTGGCATCGGTGATCTGGAGAATGACGCCGCCGTCCCCCATTTGCTGACGCCGCGAACCGATGTATTCGAGGCCGGTGTCGTTTTCCTTGAAATCTTTCGCAACCAGACCGATCACAAAGGGCCGTTCAGCCTCAAATGCAAAGCTTTCGGCGTTGAACGACCGCTCGGTGGTGATGGGTACGCTGTCTTCGGCGACCTGCGCGCCATTGATGCGCATCTCGAACCAATTATCCGCCCAGACATCAGCCGAAAAGGTCTCGGCAGGGAGGGCGGCGGCGGATGCAGTCAGGAGGATGAGTGCGGAGACGACGCTTTTCACTGGGTGACCCTTTCACATGGCTTCAGCTATAGAACGCGCTTGATCCCGGTTTCCGTCGCGAGAAACGCATGTTTCTTTGTTTTGCCGATCTGCATGACCTGTGCGGCGTCGTCTGTGCGATTTGCAGTCAACGAAATCAGCAGGTTCGGCGAAATTTTCATATGCAGCGGAATAGGGCTCATCTCTCTCTCTCTCTCTCTCTCTCTCTCTCTCTCTCTCTCTCTGTGTCTCTGAGTGTTTCATCTTTGGACGAACAACACGATCTCTCGCGGATTTCAGCGAAAGTCTCTGGCCTGTGGTGACGGACCGGCTGCTTTGTAGACGTAGAGCTTCCGGGGCTGGTTAATACAATTGCGCCACCGCAGGTCTCACAAATGCCGATGCTGGTGAAAGGCTCTGGAAGGTGCTGAGGTCCTGTTTAGCGGTAGAATATCGCTCTCCATTCTACCGCTTTAGGCGCGTTTTGTGGGTTCTAGCGGAGTAAGCCTGAAAATCTTCCAGCCATTTCTGCGCGATGGGCTTTTGCGGCTGTCGATCGGTCTCGCTGATCCACTAATCAATTCCGCTTACGGATAGTCAATCCTTAGGCCCAACAGCGCTGTGACGCGAAACGCCGCACCGCATGTTAGGAAATTGCGAGCCGCCTGCACCGCTAGATCCATCGTTGAAAATGGGGCGTCTGAACAATCATCCGCCGATCAGCTGGGGCAATGTGAGTGAAATGGCTGGTACGAAGGTAATCAACATGAGCGCAATAAAGATTGCGATGTAGAACGGCCAGATCGTCCGAACGGCCTTTTCCATCGGTAGTTTCCCGACGGCGCAGCCCACGAACAGGCACGAACCAACCGGCGGTGTGCACAGCCCAAGGCCCAGATTGACCAATAGGATCATTCCGAATTGCAGTGGATCAATGCCAAGACTATTGGCGACAGGCAGGAAGATCGGCGTGCAGATCAGGATCAGGGCAGCCATATCCATGATCATCCCCAGCACCAGCAGCACGAGGTTGATCATCAGCAGGATCAGAATGGGGTTTTCGGTGAGCCCTGTCAGCAGATCGACCGTTTTATTGGGGACCCGGTAGAAGGTCAGCATATAGGCAAAGGCGCCCGCACAGGCGATCAGGATCATCACCATTGCCGTTGTCTTCACCGCCTGGGCGACCGCCAGGCGGAATTTGTCCCAGGTGATCGAGCGATAGACCAGAAGGGTAACAACAAAGGCATAGATCGCCCCGAAGGCACCGGATTCAGTGACCGTAAACACACCCGACAGCACGCCACCCACGATAATGACCGCCGTCAAGAGACCGGGGATTGCACCAAAAAACGCCAGCGCCAGAGCGGTCCAGCCGGGGAATGGTTCAGCCTGATAGCCACGTTTCACGGCGACGAGATAGGCCGCCAGAGCGAGGCACAGACACATCAGAATGCCCGGGACCACGCCCGCCAGAAACAGCTTGGAGATCGAAATGCCACCGCCCGCGGCGATGGCGAAAATGATCATATTGTGGCTTGGTGGAATGATGATGCCGGCGATGGACGAGGTGACCGTGACGTTCACAGCGTAATCCGCATCATACCCCTTTTCCTTCATCACCGGGACGAGGATCGAGCCAAGGGCTGAAATATCTGCGATGGCTGAGCCAGAGATGCCGCCAAAGAGCATGGACGAGAAGACATTGACGATCCCGAGCCCGCCGCGCACCGCGCCAACGGCTGCCGATGCGAACCTGACCAGCCGCATGGCGATGCCACCGTGAAACATCAACTCACCGGCAAAGATGAAGAAGGGGATGGCCATGAGGGCAAAGACGTTGATGCCGCTCACAATCCGCTGAAAGCCGATCATCAGCGGCAACCCTTCGTACCAGAAGGCTGCAATGGCGGAGATGCCAAGGGCGAAAGCAACAGGCGTACCAATCACGACACACAGTGCGAATGCCCCCAGAAGAACCAAAATTCCCACGGTATATCCCTATTCAATACTGTCGCTGCGGTCGTCGACACCCGAGAACAAGCGGATGAGGTGACCAATGGAGAAGAGGAGTATTAGCCCACCACCAATCGTCAGGGGCAGCGAACGAAGCCCTTCGGGCAGTTGGATCAGGGGGATCAGGGACCCCCATTTGAAAATCGTGAGCTGCGCGCCATACCACAGCATAAGGCCGCCGAAGACGGCCATTATGACATCGGAGATGACGACAAAGACAGCGCGCACGCGCGGTGCAACGGCACTGCGCAGCACGGACACCGAAAGATGTGTATTTTCATGCACGCCAACCGCCGCGCCGAGAAAGGCGATGAGCATCACAAGGAGCAGCGCAACCTGTTCAACCCACGTCGGCGTTGCGTTCAAGACGTAGCGGCCAAACACCAGCCAGCCGAAAATGACCGTCAGAACAACCAGTGCGATTCCTGTCAGAATGCGGCAAATAAGGGCGAGCATATCGAGGGTTGCCGTCATGCGGCGGATCGTCGGGGGAATATGGGGCGCATCGCTCATCGGTATTCTCCGGCAAAAAGCGCCCGGCTCCAAGGATCGGGAGCCGGGCGTTCTCAGGTCAGTTCAGATAGCACGTCAGTCCGTTGCCTGAATAAGCTCCACAAGCGGGCGCAGGTCGGGGTTCGTGGCGAAATAGGCCTCATAAACCGGGGCCATCGCGGCCTGGAACGGTGCCTTGTCGGAGACTTCATTCACGACGACACCTGCGGCTTCAACGGCCTTGCGGCTTGCCGCTTCGCGTTCGGCCCAAAGATCCCGCTGCATCAGTGCTGACTCTTGTGCAGCCTCTTTGACTGCGGCCTGCATTTCAGCCGAGAGCGCATTGTAAGTATCTGTGTTGATGCAGATGCATTCCGGAATGATCAGGTGCTGGGACAGCGAATAGTAGCCCGCAACTTCAAAGTGACCGGTGGATTCGTAGGAGGGCCAGTTGTTTTCCGCGCCATCCACAACGCCCGTTTTTAGCGCCTGATAGACCTCGGCAAAGGCCATGGGTGAGGGGTTGCCGCCCAGTTCAGCGATCATGCCGGTAAAGAGGTCGTTGTTCATGACGCGAACCTTCATGCCCTCGACGTCCGCAGGCGTGTTGATCGCTTTCTCACCGTTATAAAACGACCGTGCGCCCGCGTCATACCATGCCAGGGGGAGCAACCCTTTTTCGGCCATGCCCGCTGCAATCGCGGCACCGC
The DNA here is from genome assembly GCF_947499265.1 of uncultured Roseobacter sp. Classification (GTDB taxonomy): domain Bacteria; phylum Pseudomonadota; class Alphaproteobacteria; order Rhodobacterales; family Rhodobacteraceae; genus Roseobacter. Next base: position 223,199 of record NZ_CANMNK010000006.1, read on the forward strand.
CTTCACTGTCAAGCACACGGAACATGTGCGGGACGTCTTTGAAAACAAAGGGCAATGAGACAACATTGGCTGCCGCTGCGATCGGTCCGATGGGTCCCAGGTTGAAATTGCCGACCTCAAGGCCGCCAAGGCGCACCTGCTCGACCGCGTCAGGCTGGCTGCCCAATGTGCCGCCGTGGAACATTTGCAGCGTGATCTCGCCACCGGTTTTTTCGGCAACCAATTCGGCGAATTTATCCATGGCCACGGTGTTGGGATATCCGTCCACGTGGATATTCCAGCCCCGCCAGTTCTCGGCGCTGGCAGCACTTCCTAGTGCGGCCAGGGCCAAGGCCCCGATCAGTGATTTGGATAGTGTGTTGAACATGATGTCCTCCCTTTCGTTTTGAACTTTCTTTAACCCACCGACAGGCGCTTTGCGCCAAACAAAGGCGCGCTGTGCACTGCACCCTCCTTTGGCAGGCTTCGTTTCTTCATGATCAAAGGAAGACTAGTATACCAGAATTGTCAACTGTGAATACCGTGTACCCTGCGCGCGTCAGAGATCACGTCTGTTTTCGCTGGACAAATTGCGCGAAACTTCACCTTGCGCGAGCATTCGCCGCGACAGAAACTCATATCGGCTGCGTGCAGGCGCAAAAATAAAACCGCTCAGCGGCCATTCTGCGCCAATCGGCACGACGGGCTCTGTTTTGGTTGCCCAGCGAGCGCGGGGCTAGGCGGTTCCCCGGACGGGCCGATTGTTGTCGATGTTAAAGATCATCCCGTCCAAAAGCTCTTCCAGATCCGGGCGCGCGGCGGGGCCATTGGAAATATCAACCAGCATCAGCATACCATCGGGTGTGAGGCCGAAGGCGCCTGGTTCGGCAAACCTGCCCGATGTCTCCGCTTCGGACAAAGGATCGGATACGTATAGCCCCAGCGACCGCATTTGCGTTTCCGTCAAACCGAAACACAGATCGAAATCCCATCCGAATTCTTCTTTATCCGCAACGGCTTTCTCAGCGGTATCCGCAGAGACCACCACCACGTCCATCTTGGCCGTCCAGGCGGGCAGGGCGTCATTCAGTTTGTTCAAAAACCGCTTGCAGCGCGGGCAGTGCCGACCACGGTAGACAAACAGCATTGTCCAGCGATCCTTGGGCTGCCCGACAGTGATTGTGCCGCCATGGGTCGCGGCAAAGCTGAGTTCACCGACAGGGGCGCCGACGCGGGGTTTGGTATGGGTCATTCGATGTCCTCTGATAGGTTTTGGCCGCATGCATGTGTTTAGGATGGGGTGCGGTATGGTCTCGGCCAAATCACGGGCCGGTCAAAATGGCACGCGGTGTCCCGAGTGCGGTGTGCGCGCTTGTCGTGTTAAGTGCCTCGAACCTGTTCGCGTTCGAAGTAGTTCGCATTCGTGACCGAAATCTGCTCGATTGTATCATCAAGGCGAGACAGGTGCCGCATGCCGCTCTCGACAGCGCCTTCAGGGTCATGCGTTTTAACCGCCTCAGCAATATCTCGATGGTCCGCAACGAGCTCTGGCATCCGATCACCTTTTGACAGGCTCAGAATACACAGGCGGTCCACCTTGGACTTTTCGGCCATGATCACGTCGAAGGCAAAATCCGCCTGGGCAATATGGCACAGAACCTTGTGAAACTCGTAATCCAGAGCGCCAAACCTATCGACGTCATTGTCCTCTATTGCCCGATCCTGTGCCGCGAGTGCGGCGTCAAGTTCTGCTGCACCGCTTGCGTCGCAATATTGCGCGGCGCGCCGTAAGACTTCCCGCTCAACGGCGGCGCGCACGAAACGCGATTTGGCGATCTCCCGGGAGGAAAACCTCTTCACTTCGGTGGCACGTTGCGGGCGGATCAGCAAGAGATCAAGCGTGGCAAGCCGGTTGAACGCGTCCCGCACGGGCTGCCGGGACACGCCGAATTGGGCGGCGATGTCGGCCTCGGAGATTTTATCACCCGGTCTTAGACGGAGCGACAGGATTTCCTGGTGAAGATGGTCAAAAATGTCATCGACACTTGTGCGCCGCTCGCCGAGTTGTGTTGCCTGAGCCATTGCATCATCTCCATGGTCTTTCTGGACTTCAAAAGGTCATATCGAAACACTATCGGGAACAAAACAGAGGCATTCATGTTGTCATTCTCTCTTTCCCTCGCAAGCTTGACCAGGTCTCGCGATACATATCACACTGGTATACCAGTTAAATGACTAGTATACCAGTGTGAGTGAAAACGGAAAAGGACAGCGCATGAAACTTGCAGGGCAAACGGCGATCATTACCGGCGGTGGTCGGGACATCGGACAGGCCGCCGCCATTAAACTGGCTGCGGAAGGGGCAAACGTGGCCATCAACTATTATTCCAGCAGTGCCGGAGCGGATGCCGCAGTGGAGCAGATCAAAGCGCAGGGAGGGCAGGCCTTCGCGCTGAAGGGTGATCTAACCAAGGTGGAGGATGTTGACGCGCTTGTCGCCAAGACAGTCGATGAGTTTGGCGGGATCAACGTGCTCGTCAACAATGCCGGAGGCCTGATCGCCCGCAAGACTGTGTCGGAGATGCCGCTCGAACACTGGAACGCAGTGATGAACCTGAACCTGACAAGCACATTCATGATGACGAAGGCGTGCCTTCGCCACATGGACACCGGAACCATCGTAAACCTGGCAAGCCAGGCCGGGCGCGATGGCGGTGGGCCCGGTGCGGTGGCTTATGCCACCTCTAAAGGTGCGGTTATGACCATGACCCGCGCGATGGCCAAGGAGTTGGGGCCGAACATCCGGGTCAACGCCTTGTGCCCTGGCATGATCGACACCGATTTTCATAATGTGCATACGCCCGACGCGGGCCGACGCGGGTATGAGGCTGCTGCACCGGTAAAACGACAGGGCAATACGGACGATACGGCCAACCTGATCTTGTTCCTCGCCTGTGCGGATTCCGCGTTCATCACCGGCACAAACATCGACATCAACGGCGGGATGGTATTCTCCTGACCGCTTCTGAAAGGATCTGACATGTCTGAATTTCCGATTGTTTCGACGGCAGAAAACGTGACCCGGCAGGTCCTTTCGGATCACCCCGAACTGATGGTGGTGGCTTTCCGTTTCGGCCAAGAAGGCGCCATTGGCGCGCTCCACAATCACCCCCACGTTCAGTCGACCTATGTTGAAAGTGGCCGGTTCCAGTTCACTCTTGGCGATGAAGTACGCGAGGTCGGGCAGGGGGATAGTTTTGTTATTCCGTCCGGGATGAAGCATGGGTGCGTCTGCCTGGAACCCGGCACGCTGGTCGATTGCTTCACACCGCGCCGGGAAGATTTTCTGTGAACTGAGCCCCGCAGGGCGACCTAAACAGCCTTCTTGATAGGTCCGGTTTGTCCCGAATGCCGACCTTATCCCCTGCGATATTGACCGGTGATCCCCGTGAAAGTGCTTACATGCCCTCTTCGAGCGCAAAACCGGCAAAAGCCCCGTTTGGAGCTGACGGCTGTACCTTAAATCAAGGCGACATTGCTAAGCTAGAGTGGGGTCGGCCCAGCAGCAGTCAACTCGTTGCGCTTTCGGATGTGGCCGGGTCAATCTTGCAGCCCCAGCGGTCCGCAAACACCAGATCCGCCAGTGGTAACCGTTTGCGCCAACCTTTTGCCTCGAGCTCGGGGATTTCATGTAAGGCGTCCACATGGCCCAGACACAGATAGGCCACCGGCACCACGTGATCGGGCAGATCCAGAACGGTGCGGATGTCGTCCTCGCGAAAGATGCTGACCCAGCCAACGCCAATACCTTCGGCCCGGGCCGCGAGCCAAAGGTTTTGCACCGCGCAGACGGTTGAATAAAGGTCCATCTCCGAATTATGAGTGCGGCCCAGGACGACCGGCCCGGCCCGCTCCCGGTCACAGGTGATGCATAGATTCACCGGCGCTTCGAGAATACCTTCGAGCTTAAGTGCTGAATAAACCGGGCGGCGGTCGGCGGGAAACATGGCCACAGCCTCGGCATTGGCGCGCACAAAGGCGGTCTGCATCTGCGCCTTCACCTCTGCATCGCGGATCACGATAAAGTTCCATGGCTGCATGAACCCGACAGAAGGCGCGTGATGGGCGGCATCAAGAAGCCGCATCAAAACGGCGTCCTCAATGGGGCGGGGGGTGAATTGACTTCGCACATCGCGACGGGTGTGAATGGCGTGGTAGACGGCGGCCTTTTCTTCAGCAGAAAACGGCCCCGTCGGGGCAGGAACGGGTGGCAACATGACATATCCCCTGTCACAGACACTGGCCGCCCGGTGACCGTCGGGAAGCCCTGATATGTCTGGCCGGTCTTCTGACTTGGCATCATTTGGGGCTGCGCCTTCTCGACCGGAGCCAATGGCATGATGCAGCGCCATCCACCTTACAGCGTTGGGCACGTTGCGGAGTTCCACCGCATTCCCGATTCTCTCACCTTACCGTTTGCGGGGCTGGGCAAGCACCAGACCGTTGGAGGTTAGCATTCCGTAAGACGGGTCACAATCAGTGTTCGGTGAAAGTCGCTTTGCCGGGGCGCTTGTAGGTTGAAGCTGATGTTTGAAACTTCCTGGTTGCTGATCTTGATCCGTTGTTCCGAAACCTAGAACAACTGTGAAAATTTGACCCTCCCCAGTGTTATAAAAGTTCGAGATCGGGCGGTCCCTAGGGCGCTATCAGGTTTATCTTCTTGGCGTGACTGCGAAGCCGTGACCAGATGCGTGCCTTCGATTTCAAAACGACGCACCGTGCAAGACATCTTTGAAAAATTGTAGCACATGGCCCGCCGGTACTCACCAGACTGCTAATACAGAATAAAAGCGGTGTCGGAATTCAGGGTCTAGATGCTCGGATTGAGGCCGCTGATAAGCGGCCCCAAAACAACTCGGCTTACTCTTTATCGGGAGGGTTGGCGTCGTGCCTTTACCACTCCGAACATTCCAAAGCCCGCGAGCAGCAGGAGCGCGCTTGCGGGAAGTGGAACAGGTGCAATTTCAGGGCTGGTATTTGCCACACCGAACTGCGCGCCCGTAAGATCGGGGGCGTTGAAAATGCTGGTCAATGCGCCGGCAAGGGTGCCGGTGATTTCAAGGCCGATCCCCCCTTGTGCCGTACCGAAGGAGAAGAGGTCGAGGCCGGTCGGCCCGCCAATCACGTCTCCGAACACGGTTTCCGCCAAAGTGTCGATCACAAAGTTGCCGACAGTGACCTCGACATCATCGGTGGTGTCCAAGGTGAACAAAGTGACGCCGCTGCCGTCGTGGAGGATCTCAAGTCCCCCGCCGGCTGTGGAACCACCCGTGATGGGGAAGGTAAAGGTCGCCCCGGTCGCCGTCGCTGTTCCAAACGGCGCGCCGCCAAGCCCCAGTGTCGTAAGCGGGGCTGTCACTGTCACGGTTGTCTCACCGCCGTTGATTGTCGCTGCGTTGGCAGCACCGGTTGCTAACGCCAGGCCTAGGCCCAGGGTGAGTAGTAGCTTTCTCATTTCGTTCATCCTCTCCGTTGATATGGTGAAAGTTGTTGGTATTGCCGATCCGAACACGCGCGCCCTGTTGACGGTCATCACGTTTTGTCTGGCCTCCGAAATCTGCGGCCACCTCGGTGGTGAAACTGCCCGAAACCGGTAAAGCTTCGACCGATATTGGCCGAACATGGCAGCCGCGACTGACAACAGGCCGAACCCCCGGCAAAGGCAGCTGATTTGACAAGTAACGTGCACTTCATGCGGTTTTCCAAAATCGTGTGCATATTTCACACGAGTAGAAAGGTAGCTGAGCCTTTGCGCTATGCAAGGTTTTCGTGGAATTTTTTCACACATTGTCGGTATTCCGCCTAAAATCAGACCGATCCAGGCAGTCATCGCAGCGATTCCTAGGACCGCTCATTTGGTTCACCGTTGATGGGGTCTGAAATCGTCGCCCGCGATTACGGTAATTTTCGCCATGCACCAATCATTGCCAGATCACAGCGCAGCCTCGCCTAAGCGGGTATTTGTCAAAATACTTATCGAGAGATTTGAGGCATTGAAGATTGTTATTTTATAAAATAACAATTTGCCAAGTCTTCGGAGACCCCCTCATGCGTAAACAGGCAGCGACGCGACAATCGGACGTTCTGAACGTGCTGCGAACACATGGCAAACCGATGTCGGCCTATGACATTCTGGACAAAATGAAGGTGGCCGAGCCTGAACTGGCGCCGCCTACTGTCTATCGTGCGCTATCTGCGCTGACCGATCAGGGGCGGGCGCACAAGTTGGAATCGATCAAGGCCTTTGTGCCATGTCGCTGTGCGCATGAAGCCTCAGTGCCCGTTCTAGCCATCTGTGATGCCTGCGGTGCCGTCGAAGAACATGATGGCACGCCGCTGCTGTCGCAACTCGATCAAATCTCTACGCAGTCAGCCTTCAACGCGTCCCGCCATATCGTGGAAATTCACGGGCAGTGCCGAGACTGCTCGACGTCATGAATCCCCCCTTGCCCCATTGGAGTACGGCTATGAAAAAGATCACCTACATCGCTCTTGTCGCCATGACCTCATCATCGGTTGCCGCCGAAGAAGCCCGCCAGCTTGACGCCCATGAACATGGTGTCGGCCAGCTTGATATCGCTTTTGACGGCGCAAAAATCGCGATGGAATTTCACGCGCCCGGCGCGGATATCGTGGGCTTTGAATATGCCGCTGAAAGCGCCGAGGACCGCGCCAAGGTAGACACCGCCGTCGCAACGCTTGCCCGCCCGCTTACCCTTTTTGAACTCCCGGCGGCGGCGGGGTGCAGCGTGGTGCAGGCCAGCGCCGAGCTGGAAAGTGAAGAGGTACACGAGGACCACGACGAACACGCCCATGACGATCACAAGGAAGAAGCCCACGGTGAAGAAGATCACGCGGCGCATGAAGACCACGAGCATGATCACGACGAGCATGCAGAACATGACCATGAGGCAAGGCATACCGAGTTTCACGCAGAATATCTGCTGAATTGCGCGGATACTTCTGCGGCAGATCTCATCACATTTGCCTATTTCGAAAGTTTCCCCAATGCGCTCGAGCTTGAGGTGCAGGTGATCACCGAAAAAGGCGCGACCGCCTTCGAGGTAACGCGTGAGGCGCCGACCCTTGATCTGCGCGACATGTTCTGAGGCCGTCCGCGTCGGTGCCAGAGCAGACCTCAATTCTCGATCTGAAGGACGTCGGATACCGCTGGCCGGGACGGGCGTCTTTCGGGTTGACCATTCCCCAGTTTACCCTCGCACCTGCCGAGACAGTTTTGCTGCTGGGCGAAAGCGGGTCGGGCAAATCGACACTGCTGTCCCTGATTTGCGGGACGATCACCGCCGACGCGGGGCGCGTGCGTGTGGCGGGTACGGATATCGCTGCCCTGTCGGCGGGCAAGCGGGACAGGTTTCGGGCCGAACACATCGGCCTCATATTTCAACAGTTCAATCTGCTCCCCTTCGCCCGCGTGATCGACAACATCCTCTTGCCGCTGCGCTTTGCCCCCCAACGCCGCGCGCGGGTGCCTGCGCCGCAGGAAGACGCGCAGAACCTCTGTGCTGATCTGGGTCTGCCGACCAAACTCATCAATGCCAAGGCCGGAACGCTCAGCGTCGGGCAACAGCAACGGGTGGCCGCAGCGCGCGCCCTGATCGGGGCACCCCCGCTCATCGTGGCGGATGAACCCACGTCATCGCTTGATGCCGCGACCCAGGCGACGTTTTTGCATCTGCTCTTCACGCAGGCGCGCGCGCATGGCACCACGCTGCTGATGGTCAGCCATGACGCACGGCTTGCCGAACACTTTGACCGCGTGGTGCAGATGTCCGACATCACCCAGCCCCATTTGGCTGCGGCATGATCCTGCGCCTCGCTTTCGGATCTCTTCTGGCACGTGCGGTGACCGTGGCGATGACCATCCTGGCCATTGCCCTGTCGGTCGCGCTTTTTCTGGGGGTCGAAAAGGTGCGCACAGGAGCCAAGGCGAGCTTTGCCGATACGATCTCGGGCACGGACCTGATTGTGGGCGCGCGCTCCGGCTCCGTGCAACTGCTGCTTTATTCGGTGTTCCGCATCGGGAACGCCACCAACAATCTGACGTGGGAGAGCTATCAGGACATCGCGGCACGGCCCGAAGTGGACTGGATCGTGCCGATCTCTCTGGGCGACAGCCACCGGCAATTCCGCGTCATGGGGACAACAACCGCGTTCTTTGAGCGCTACAAGTACCGCACCGGACAATCCCTTGCCGTTGAACGCGGGGTGATCATGGAGGACCTCTTTGATGCTGTGATCGGTGCGGACGTGGCGGCGACGCTCGGCTATGATGTGGGCGATCCGATTGTGGTGGCCCATGGGTTGGCGTCTTTCATCGAACATGACGATCAACCGTTTCGCGTCTCCGGCATTTTACAAAAGACCGGCACGCCCGTGGACCGCACCGTGGTCGTGAGCCTGGAGGCGATTGAGGCGATCCACGTCGATTGGCGCAGCGGCGCCCGCATCCCCGGTCAGTCAACGCCCGCTGAGACCATTCGTCAGATGACGCTGGAACCGCAGGCTGTCACCGCCGCCCTTGTCGGTGTCAAAAGCCGGTTGCAGGTCTTCAATCTGCAACGGGCGATCAATGAATACCCCCAGGAGCCACTGCTGGCGATCCTGCCGGGCGTGGCCCTGCAGGAGCTGTGGCAGATCGTGGGGATCGCGGAAACCGCGCTCATCGCGGTCTCCGGCATGGTCATTGTCACGGCCCTGATCGGCATGATGGCCACGATCTTTTCAAGCCTCAGTGAACGCCGCCGCGAAATGGCGATCTTTCGCGCCATGGGGGCGCGACCGCGCGTCATTCTCAGCCTTCTTGTATTGGAGGCGGCGATGATGGCGGCAATCGGCGCGCTCATCGGGTTGGCGCTTCTCTACGTCAGCCTGCTCTTCGCACAGCCATTGGTCGACGCCGCGTTCGGCCTCTGGCTGCCGATTGAGGCCCCGACGCTTCGAGAGCTTTGGGTTCTGATCGGCGTGGTTGCCGCTGGCGCAATTGTGAGCCTGGTACCTGCAATCAGAGCCTACCGGATGTCGCTGGCCGATGGTATGATGGTCCGCATCTAACGCAGAGGTATCAGCTTATGGAACTCTCACGTCGCCACCTTTTGACCACCGCATTGGGATTTGCCGCCCTCCCGAATGCCGGGCTTGCTAATACGCCGAAGCTGGTTGGGTGGGACGACCTGATCCCGCCCGGTGTGCCCTATTCCGAGATCATCGGAGAGGGTGAGATTGACATGGTGCGCGACACCTGGCTGCCGGAATTTGACGAGAACGCCACCAAGCTGAACCCGGTTCTGGATGGGGCTTATATCAAGATGCCGGGCTACGTGCTGCCCATCGATATGTCGACCGCGGGTGTGACCAGTTTCATCATGGTGCCCTACGTCGGTGCCTGCGTTCACGTCCCGCCTCCACCGGCCAACCAGCTGGTCTTTGTCGATAGCGAAAAACCCTGGCCAAGTGATCAGCTCTGGGACCCGGTCTGGGTGACCGGCATCATGAAGCATGAACTGCAATCCACCACGCTTGCTCACATAGGTTATGCGATGACGGCGGAAAAGATTGAGGTCTATGAGTGGTGACGCCCCATTTGAGCCGACGACGGGCGCTCATGACAGTTTTCGCCGCCTTTGCTCTCAGACCCGGCATGGCCCGCGCCAAGGATTACATAGATCTGGAATGGACGGATCTGGTGCCGGAAGGCCAGGCCGCAATCCCCCCCTTCATTCAGGGTCTGATCCAGCATGACGGGCCCAGCCTGAGCCGTCAGCAGCCGCCCTCGAAAGGGGTACGCACCGAATGGAACGGCGAAATCGTGCGCCTGCCCGGTTTCATCGTGCCAATCGACTATTCCGGCACGGGCGTGACCGCCTTCATCCTTGTCCCATTTGTCGGCGCATGCGTTCACGTGCCGCCCCCGCCGGCCAACCAGTTGGTTTTTGTCACGACAGAAAAACCCTATGAAAGCTCCGGCATGTTTGAACCGGTGAACGTCATTGGCATGTTTGGAACGGCATCCACATCCACGCAGCTTGCAGATATCGCCTATGCCCTGTCAGCGGATTATATTGAGCCGTTCTGAGCGTTAAAGACCGCGCCCTTAAGAAGTATCCTTCAGTTATTCAGCGTCGATGCGTCCGGGATCGAATGGCAGATCCGACAACTCGCGTTTGCTCATCTGGCGCAGGGCGGGATGTGAAAGCGGATCCCGCTTCCAGTGCACTTGGGCCGCTTCGGTTTCAGCGCCTTGGCGCAAAAAGGAGCGCAGGTGAAATGTCCGGATGAGAGCTACCACGTCCATGATCTGAGGATGCCATATCAGGCGCGATGAGGGGATCGACTTTGCAAGGCTCTAGGTTTAGAAAATCTAAATGCATCCGCTCAACAAACTTCCGCTCTCTGCACTCCGTGCAGTCGAAGCGATAGGTCGGCTCGGCACCCTGGCCGCTGCCGCTGATGAGCTTGGCGTAACATCCGGCGCGCTCAGCCAACGACTTGCGAAGGCCGAGGCCCGTCTTGGGGTGCCCCTGTTCCTGCGTGAAGCCACGGGGCTTCGCGCGACCGAGGCCTGCGAACGCATTCTGCCACGCCTCAGCCTGGGCATGGAGCATCTGGCCTCTGCGCTGGAGCTGCTTGAGGATGACGAGACCACGCTCACCGTCACGGTCGCCCCCATCTTTGCAAGCCGCTGGCTTATCTGGCGCATCCACCGCTTTCATGAGCTTGAACCCACGATCAGCGTGCGTGTTGAACCCCGTGTGGATATGGTCGATTTCCGCAGTTCCGAAATCGATGTCGGGATCCGCGTCGGCATGTCGCCCGGCCGCCATGTAAGCGCATCGAAGCTTTTGGATCAGCGGGTCTTTCCGGTGTGCTCGCCTGAGATCGCGCTCCGGGTACACAAACCCGAAGACTTGTTGAAGCTTCCAATCATTCGAGAAAACGATGACCTCTTCGGTTGGAAGACCTGGCTTGCGAACACCGGACTGTCCGTTCCACCCGCCGTACCGGGGCCGACCTACGCAGATGCCTCCCTATGTCTCGACGCGGCGATGACAGGGCAGGGTGTGTTCATGGCATGGGAGACGCTGGCCTCGGACGCTATCAAAGCCGGACAACTTGTTGCCCCGGTTCCCGGGCGGTGCGAGACCGGCCAAAGCTACTGGTTCGTGGCGCACCCGCGTTCCGCAAAAAAGTCGAAGACGGTGAAATTCCGCCGCTGGCTCGAAGCGGAACTGATGCGGTCCGTGATCGAATGGCGCAGCGGCGGCGATTGACAATGCCCGCCTGTGGACAGATCGGGCAATTGTTGCTCTGCTCCATTTAATGCGACCTCAAGGCCGCAATATCGGCCCATAGCGCATCACTGCTGACCGAACGTGGTCAGCAGTGTCTTGATAGTGACTCTCCAAGTTGATCGGAGAGACCAATGAGGCGAATTCTCAGGGCATGCTACGCAGGCCGCACCGCATTCAAAACTAAAGCGCCACCAGAGAGCAGGCGGGACCCAACTGCGGTTGCCCATGTGAAGGATCATCTCCGTCGGGATATCGGTATCGACGATGCGCACAGCAGGGTTCGGACCATGTGCTGCGACCCGCTAGAGGTCGAGATCCGCAGGCTGCTTTCGCGTCTCTAAAGAAAGCCACAGATTGCCGCACTTTCCCGACTAACGATCTGGCGCAGCGATAGCGCGGCCATCGTCATCCCAGTCACCCCAGCTTGGAAACGGGATAGGCTCGGTATCGTCCAGCGCTCCAAGATACGACCGCCAATCGGAGAGGTTTTGTTCAAGCCTTTTATGCAGGCTCGCGTCGTCCTCATACCTGTAGCCATGTCCCTGCACACCGAAGGATATGAAAGGGGGCAAGACCGAGAAACCCATGTAATATAACGAATACTGGATCGGCCAAAGCATAGTCTGGAAATCACCGCCGCGACTGCCGGGGCCGAATGCCCGTTCCGGCGCACCCGTGGTCACAGAGACGATGGCCCGCGTGCCGCGAAAGTGACCTGTGTCATAGCGCTTCCGGCTGGTGTAGAGGCCGCCGTTGACGAACACGCGGTCCATCCAGCCTTTCAGAATGGCGGGCGGGCCGTGCCACCAGAGCGGAAACTGCAGGATGACCAGATTGGCGCGGTTCAGGTGCTCGATCTCGGTTTGAACCTCGCTTGGCAAGTTGCTGTTTTCCCAAGCATGACGCTGCTCTCTCAGCGCTGCGAAAGCCTCCGCGTCAGCGCGGTCGCGGTAGTGCGCCGCACACTCGACCGGATCAAAACCTGTGCGATAGAGGTCATTCACGGTTGTGCTGTAACCGATGTCTAACAGGCTTTGACGCGCTCCTTGCGTCAACGCACCGTTGTACGACGACGGGTCTGGATGGGCGTGAACAATGTGAGCGTGCATTTCGAGCATCTCCAGTGTGGATGGCTATTTGCGCTATTATTCAACGTTCATTTTCGATAAGAAATTGATCAAATAGGTAATTCGGCATTACAAAAATGAACAACATGCTTGACTGGAATGACTACAAGGTCGCCCTGCAGATTGCCGAGGCCGGGTCGCTTTCCAAAGCCGCCCAAATGGCCGGGTCAAGCCATCCGACCATGTTTCGCAGGATAAACGCTGTGGAAGCGAAGCTCGGCGTTCGCCTCTTCGACCGGCTCCGAACCGGTTACCGGCCCACGGCGGCTGGTGAAGAGGTTGTGACCGTCGCTCGTCAGATTGCCGAACTCACGACAGAAACGGAGCGCCGCGTTGGTGGGCGCGATCTTCGACCCTCCGGCACCGTGCGGGTCGCGACCACCGATGCGCTTTTGTTTGCTGTGCTGACACCGATGATTGCGCAGTTTCGGCAGGTCGAACCCGAGATCACGCTTGAGGTCGTGGTGTCCAACGAGATCTCCGATCTGTCTCTTCGGGAAGCGGATATCGCCATAAGACCTGCGCGCGCGCCGGAATTGCATCTTGTCGGGCGCAAGCTGGGCGTCATCCGTCAAGCGATCTACGGCAAACAAAGTGATCATCAGGATAACGGAATTCAGAGAGAACTCAGCGAGATGCCCTGGGTCGGCCCAAACCGATCCATGCCCTATCCCGAGCTGCATGCGTGGATGGCAAAGAACGGGTATGATGACAGGTGTGTCTGTCGGATGAATACCCTTCTGGGGATGCACGCCGCGGTCCGTTCAGGCGTCGGCATTGCAGTCCTGCCCACCTACCTTGCTGAGGCTGATACGGAATTGGTCTCTCTTGGCGCGTCAATGGATGAACTCTCGGTCGATCTGTGGCTCTTGACACATCCTGACCTGCGCAACACCGCACGCGTGCGCGCTGTACTTGATTACTTCGCTGGTCCTGACCTCATAGCCACGCGCCTGAAGTAGGGTGTGTTCAAGCTGTCGGGCCCCGCAAACTGTTCATGTCGAGATCCCGTTGAGATGGCCCGCTTTCGTGGAAAAGTGCTGCAAAGCACCCTATTGCATCCACAATTCGGTTTGAGGGTGAAATTGCGACCAGGCAAACCAGAATGCCTGATGGCTTCCCAGATCAGAGCCATCTGCATCCACCGCTTTTATCCCGCCAGCATCAAGTTCCAGCCGAATGTTTTCAAACGCGATCTCATCGCCACGCGCCAAGGCAACAAGCGCCGTGCTCCTTTGGAAGGCGACCGGCTTGCCCGAGGCCGTGACCGCGCCAATGACGTCTTCATGCACCGGTAGCCGTGGGTCGACATCCCCGACCGGGAAAATCGGGCCATTCGCATCGCGGCCATTCCGAAAGTCCGGATCGCGCCCGAGCGCATATCGTTCAAGCAGCACGGTTGTTTCCGGGTGTTCTTTCTTCCAGGTACCCCAGTCGGTGGTGATGACCGTAGCCTGTTTGAGCTGCAGTTTTTGCGCGGCCAGCGGTCCCGTCACCGCGTGACCCAGAAACGTGTCGAACACGGAGAAGGTGTTCAGATCGTACATCACCTTGTTGGACCGGCTCAGCAGCCCCGAGGTGCGCAGGATCGGTCGTTCAATGCCCTCAGGCAGACCATCCGTGAAATAGGCCTGCGCCGCGCCGCACAAGGTGCAATAGGGAATGCCGAGGTCGCGACCGCCCAATGTGTCGTTCACCATCTCGCGGACCTCCATGATGCGCCGGGGATAGGCACGATATTCACCGTTCACCCCAATACCAAAGACAATGTCATTGTCTTTCAGCCAGGTGGCTTCATCGGCACTGCTCACATCCGGATTGTCAGCTGCGGGGATGCAGTTGCACAGATCGTCCGTCCTATCAAAAGGGCGATCATCGATCAGGACACCGCCCCAGGAAACCAGCCTCCAGTCAATATCGCCTTCCGCAAAAATCCTGTCCCATCCGGGGACAATACCGGTGAAAATGGCGCGCTTGACCGCGAGGTAATCGGGTGGGGCCGGAATGTCCCACGCCATGAGATGATCGGTGACGACACCCCAATTGTTTCCTGCCGCGAACTCTTTGCCCAACAGCTCGGATGCGGCGTTCGAGAGGGCATCATGTAGCTGCCGCGAAGGCACAAAACGCATCATATCGCTGATGATCCAGACCAGCCGAGGGTCCTCGGAACTGGCAATCTCCGCCAGTGCAAGCTCCTGATTTTCATCCCAGGTCGAGAGGGTCACACTGTCAACAAATGCCACGCGCACGGCGAATTGCATCGCAGGGGATAGCGCGCCTTCCGGGACAGCGGGCGGATGACCGAATTCTTCGATCACATAGTCGGGCAGCGGATCTGCGCTCTGCGCTTGCAACGCGCTAGAACAGGCCAGAGACAGCGCCAACACCGATGCGATGCGCAGAATGCGAGGAAGAATATCACGTGCCGACACCATGAATAGGCCTTTCCAAATCTTACTTTATCCAAAATCGCGCGGCCCGGATGCCCATTGGGAACCAGCGCGCGAGGTCGCATCAAGTGTGCCCTGACTCTGCACAGGCACCCAATCACGTTTGCATCAGGGTTGGTGAGCACTTGGGGAGGCGGTGCCAGACCGAAGGCAAGTTTCCTGCAAAATTGGCCGCGCAAATACGCCGGTTTTCTGCGTTTCTGTCAGGGGATAGATGGCCACGGCCTGAGCCCTAAACGACAATCTCATCGGCGTGTTTCAGCGAGACCGGCCCGCGATGCAGGAGGTGGGGAACTCCGACAAAGAGGAGGGGCCGACAGCCCAACGCATGCATCTCTTGAAAGTATTTCTCGGTCCGGTGATGCAGCGCGTCCAGCTCGGCGACGCAACCAGGTGAATAGGGCACAATATCAGATTTTGCCGCAGCGATGTCGGCGGCCGGACCGGCATCCTCGTATCGCCAGATCACCGTGTTACCAGCAGAAAACCCTGCCTCGTCAACAGATACCCCAAAGAAACGTCGGCCGTTGTCGGGCCAGGAGTGCCCTGCTCTCAGCATAGCATCGCGTATCGCTTCGGGGTGGACCGTCGAGAACTGAACACAATCACACCAACGGCATTTTAACTCCGGCAGCGGTCGTGTCGGAATGGTCTCGCGTCCGCGATACTTTGCCATCTTTGCAGCATAAAGATCGGGGTGTTCCTTGCGCAACGCGTCGAGGGGAAGAAGGAGATTACCGCGTAAGTTTGGCGGACACATATGATAGACAACCGGTTTTCCCCTCATATGTGCTTGGCTCCTATCCTTCGCATGATGATATGCGCGCTAAAGCTGCCTGTTCGTTAGCAGATGCGAAGCAGCGATGCAGTCGCTTGCCGACATTGGGCCTGGATGAGCCATGCCTTGCCGCGTTGTGAAAACGTTGCCCCGCATCCGCAGCACTTTTGCTCTCTTTGTCGATGTTAACCGCGGGTTTCGCTGCCGATCAAAGTTTGAATGAGACAAAAGCTCTTGAGGCGCGCGCTTTCGCCTTCAACCTCATCGAAATCGCTCCTCTCTCTGATCACTCTCCTGTGAAATCAGCCGGGCCCGGATGAGCCTCGAAAATTTGAAACGACTGACTTTCATAGCAGCCATCCCAATTGCCAAGGGCTGCGCCTTGTCGATTGGCCAGGAAAGCGATTCGAGAAAATGCAGGTCAGGACCTGTATTAAATTTCGGTAAAAGCGGGCGCGTTCTGGTTGAAATATATTCCCGCAATTGGGGAGTTGCAGCGCGATTAAAATCGGCTAACGTGCTTGCGGGCAGTGGAATGAAAAACAGGGATGCCAATGTCTACAAAACCGCCCCTCCAGTATGACCACATCAACTTTGGCGAACAATCGATACCTGCTCCAGATGCTATAGCACCAGACGAGACTTTATCCGAACATCTATCGACCTGCGAATGCGCTGCCTGCATGGCGTCTGATCGTTTCAAAGATGATGTCGACAGAGCCCCAAACGTAACCAACAGCACTGCGGCGTCTGCAGCGGCAGCTGCAACACTTCAGGAGATGTCCAACTTCCTGGAGGCCGGGTATTGGAACAGCGCCAACGGTCCGCGTCACAACCTGGGCTCGACCGGGTCCGATCCCAACAATGGCGTCCTTTACTACAACGTAAGCGGCTTTGGCCCTTTAACCTATGGTGGCGGCAGTGACACCAACGGCGTATCCGCGGCACGTGCGGACCTGATCCGGGATGCTTTCGATGTCTATGAAGCCGTCCTCGGGATCGATTTCGTGGAGACCACAAGCACCGATGACAGCGTTGTTGACTTCTTCTTCTCCGACAACTCCAGCGGTGCCTATGCCGGGTCAACGCGCTTTGGCGACGGCACCATCTATTATTCCTATGTGAACATCGCGGCGAGCTGGTCAGGCGGGACATCCACCTACGATGACTACACCCTGCAAACCATCTTCCACGAGATCGGCCACGCTCTGGGTCTTGGGCACCAAGGGCCCTATAATGGTAGCGCAAGCTACAGCAACAACGCCATTTTTGAACTCGACAGCTGGCAGGCATCGATGATGTCCTATTTCTCGCAGGGCGAGAATACAGCGATTTCTGCAAGCAACGAGTTCTTGCAAACACCGATGGCGGTGGACTGGCTGGCGCTCGACAGCATCTATGGGCAATTTGGATACGGCGTTTCAAACGCGTTTCTGGGCAATACGACCTATGGGTTCAATACAACGATCTCGGCAAGTGAGAGCCGGATCTGGAACGCTTATTCCGACTATGCCAACCGCACAGCATCCACGATTATCGACGCAGGCGGCATCGATACGCTGGACGTCAGCGGGTACAGCGCGAACCAGAAAATCGACCTGACCGTTCAGTCAGAAACCCAAACATTCCAAAACACCTCTGACATCGGAGGCCGGATCGGAAACCTCACACTTGCGGTCGGGACTGTGATTGAAAATGCGATCGGCGGGTCAGGCAATGACCAGTTCATCGGCAACCAAGCCGACAATGTTTTCGAAGGTCGCGCTGGCAACGACACATTCATTGGTCTGCTCGGCAATGACACCTTCCACGGCGATGCCGGGTTCGACACCGTCATCTACTCCTCTCTCTTTGGCTCCTACACTTTCTCACTTCTTCAAAATGCGATTGAGGTGATCGGGGAGGGTATCGACCTAGTCTACGACACAATCGAGAGCCTTCAGTTCTCCGATGTCACCTACAGTTTTTCAGACATCCTGAACCTGTTTGACAACGCAGCGCCAGTGGCCAGAAATGACGCCGCCACAGTGGAAGAAGGCGCTGCCCTCACGCTCAATGTGCTGGCCAATGATACGGATGCAGACCTGGATCCTCTGACAATCACGGCCGTTGAGGGGCAGGCGATTGCGACGGGCGGATCGGTGGACCTTGCCTCGGGCGCCTCTGTGACGTTGAGGAGCAATGGCACCCTTGAGTATGCGCAAAATGGCGTTTTCGATGCGCTGATGGATGGCGAAACAGATATCGAAAGCTTCTCCTACACGGTCTCGGATGGGAACGGTGGCACAGACGACGCAACTGTCTCCGTCACGATTGACGGGGTAGGTAGTGTCGCCGCAACTCCCATCGGTCAAAGTGGCACGGTAACGGTGGTGCAGGACAACTCGGATCAATGGCATACCGTGACCTTCAGCGCAGTCATTGAAAACGCCGTTGTCGTCATGGGGCCCATGACCTTCAATGGCGTTCAACCGGGAACGACGCGCGTGCGCGACGTCACCGACACCGGGTTTCAATTCCAGATCGACGAGTGGAACTATCTGGACGGGGGCCACATCGAAGAAAGCATCGGGTGGCTTGCAGTATCTGAGGGCTCACATACGCTGGCTGGCGGCCAAACCATTGTCGCCGGGACCCAAGACATCGGCACAGACTTCACCGAGATCAGTTTCGGCGAAACACTGGGCGAAGCCGTGGCACTGGCAGAGGTCACCACTTTCAACGGCTCGGACGCGGTCACCACGCGGATCAAGAACGTGGACGGCACTGGCTTCGAAGTGCAATTGCAGGAAGAAGAAGCAGAGGGCCCCCACGTCATCGAAACCGTCTCATGGATCGCGATCGAAACGGGCAGATCTGCGGGTCTCGACGTGTTCCTTACGGACGATCAGGTAAACCAGGACGCGGATAGTTTTGTGTTCAACACAGGCTTCGGCACGGCGCCGGTTCTGCTCGCAGATATGCAAAGCACTGACGGGCCGGATACGGCGACCCTGCGTATGAGCGCGTTGAGTGATACCGGCGTGTCGCTTTTTGTCGAGGAAGAGGCCTCTGATGACAGTGAACTCCGCCACACCAACGAAACGGCAGGTTATGTCGCCTTGGAAGCAGGGCTGATCTACGACGAGTTCGTCTTGGTCTGAACTGCGGGGCGTTGTTTTGTGAACGGACGATGGATTTGGAGTGACGCGGTCATACTGCGGGCACGTCAAACCAGCTTTTTGGCCGGCTTTGACTGCACAGGAACTCCTTTACGCGAAACGCATCAACACCGTACTCAAAAGCTCTATACCTGCTTTGCTGGCAGGACAGTTACGATCCGCCGGTAAAGACATATACCCGCAGGAATTGGACATTTTTCTGCCTATTTGCCAGCGTTCAAAACGCGAAACGACCTAACTCAAAAGAAGCCGAACCCGAATTTCGCAAAAACTCACTGTTTTTGCGACGGAGAAGCTGTGCGCTTGCGTTTAACAGCCGGGTCACAGATTCTGAGAGTGGTTTCGACGGATGCGCATATATTTGACGGCTATCGGTGCTATTGCGATTCTCTTGGGATCTTATGGCATGACTTTTGGCGTTCCGGCTGGGATCAAAGCGTCACTTGGCATCGATGAGGCGGCTGTCAGTGACGCTAATCGCGGTCCCGCAGGTGCGCCGCCAAACGGCGCACGGGGCGGCGGTCCGCGGGGGGGTAACGCGGCCAGTGTCACTGCGGTGGTCGTGACCCCGCTGGAGATGCAACCCTATGAGGATGTCCTGCGCGCCATTGGCAGCGCCTCGGCCTGGCGCAGCGCTTATGTGGTTTCCGATGTCTCGGGCGAGGTGATTGAGATCAATCTGCCCGCCAATCAGCAGGTCGCTGCTGGCGACGTTCTGGTCCAGTTGGATGCCCGCACCGAAGTGCTGAACCTGGAAATTGCCCAGGCGGAGCTGACGCAAGCCCGTGATACCGTCCAGCGGTACGAGCGCCTGCAGTTGAACGGCAATTCGACGATCACGGATGTCACGCTCTCGGATGCCCGTGTGGCGCAACGTCTAGCCCAGGCGGCTGTCGGGCTTGCCGAGGTGGCGTTGGACGACCGGACACTCCGCGCCCCGATTGCAGGAAAGCTGGGGCTGAGTGAGGTCGAGGTTGGCGATATCCTGTCGGCAGATACCGTCATCGTCACAATCGACGATTCACAAGCGCTGGAGGTCGAGTTCGAACTGCCCGAACGCTCCATCGCGCTACTTGAGACAGGGCGCACCATTCTGGCGAGTACCCCATCACTCACGGGTCGGATCTTTGAGGGTGAGATCACGTCTTTTGACAGCCGCATCGACAGTGTGACCCGCAGCGTGACGGTTCAGGCACGGATAGAGAACCCCGATGGCCTGCTGTGGCCGGGCATGACCATGTCTGTGCGCCTGATCCAGCAAAGCGATCCCCTGGCGGTTCTGCCCGCAACGGCAATCACCTGGTCGCGCAATGGATCAAGCATCTGGATCGAAAGAGACGGTCACGCCGAGCCGGTCGCGGCGACCATTCTGTTTCGGCGCGGAGATCGGGTATGGATCGACGCCGACGTTCCGATGGGCACGCGGGTGGTGACGGAAGGAGCTCAGAAATTGCGCACCGGAACCCAGATCGCGGCAGTGCAGGGGTCGCAGGACGGGAATCCCCAGCCTGCCTCGGAGATTGGCGGGGCCGAAACCGCGCAGCCTGACCCACCGGGGGCGCCGACGTGAACGCGACCGTGCCGCGGCGCGACAAATCAGGGATGGCGGATCTTTTCGTGGCACGCCCGATTTTCGCGGTTGTCATCAACCTGCTTATCCTGATTGCGGGACTTGCCGCGCTGGCATCGGTGGACGTGCGGGAAATGCCCGATGTCGACCGGCCGGTGCTGTCGATCCGCACCGATTACGAAGGCGCGGTGGCCGAAACCGTGGATCAGGAAGTCACCCAGGTGCTCGAGGACGCTCTGAGCGCGTTGGAAGGCCTGTCCTATATGGAAGCAAGCTCCAGCAGCGGCGAAAGCAGCATCACCATTGACCTGTCGGAGGGCACCGATGTGGACGTTGCCGCAAATGAGGTGCGCGAGATCGTCTCCGCCACGCTGCGAGAGCTGCCCGATGACATCGACGATGATCCGACCGTCTCCAAGAACGACCGCAACGCCGATGCGATCATCCGCCTGGCCGTCATGGGGGACGCAGATTTTGACGAGTTAACCGCATTGGCGGAAGGGCCGATCTATGACCGGCTGTCCCTCATTGACGGCATTGCGGAGGTAACCATACGCGGCGACCGGGCTGATGAATTCCGAGTGACGCTAAACATGCCGTCGCTGCTCAGCCGCGGGTTGACGGTATTCGACGTATCCGATGCGCTGACCGATCTGCGTGACGATACACCACTTGGGTCGCTGGACGCGGCCTCGCAAACCCTGGCGCTGCGGGTTGGCAATGCCAATGTGACGGCAGAGAGCGTTGGCCAGATCCCGATCAATGCCACCACCCGCGTCTCGGATGTGGGATTTGTCCAGATCACGCCAGAGGACAGTGACGTCTTTGCCCGTGTTAACGGTCAGCCCGCCATCGGGCTCGACATCAGCCGCCAGTCCATTGGCAACACGCTCGACATCTCGAAATCTGTGCGGTCCGCTGTCGAGGAGTTGCGCGCGGGGCTGCCAGAGGGTGTCGATCTCATCATCACCTCCGACGATGGCGTCTTTATCGAAAGCTCCATCGAAGAGGTGGTGAAATCCATCGGTCTGGCCACGGTGATCGTGATCGCCGTTATCTTTCTCTTCCTGCGGTCGCCGCGCGCGACGTTGATCCCGGCCGTCACGATTCCGGTGGCGTTGGTGGGTACCATCGCCGCAATCTGGCTGACCGGGTTTTCCGTCAACACGATCAGCCTTCTGGCGCTGGTATTGGCGACGGGCATGGTGGTGGATGATGCCATCGTGGTGATTGAGAACATCGTGCGCAAACGCAAACAGGGCATGGGCGCGTTCGCCGCGGCAGCGGCGGGTACGAATGAGGTGTTCTTTGCGGTCATTTCCACAACCGCGACCCTCGCGGCGGTCTTTATCCCAATCTCCTTCCTGCCCGGACAGGCGGGAGGTGTCTTCAGCGAATTTGGCTTTGTGCTGGCCTTTGCGGTTACCCTGTCCTCGATCACCGCTTTGACGCTGGCGCCGGTGATGGCCGCTCTGCTGGACCCCGGCAAACCCGAAAAGGCTGGCCAACCGGCGCCGCCGGGGGCCGTTGCGCGTGCATTTGATGTGGTGATGGACCGGGCGATCCGCGCGCCGCTGCTTGTGCTGGCCATCGCGGGCAGCTTTGCCATCATCGCAGCGGGAGCGGCGGTCTCTCTCTCCTCCAGCATCACGCCCAGCGAAGACCGCGGGTTTTTCCTGATCCAGGCGCGGGGTGCCGCGGATACGACGCCTGAATACCTCGACACGCAGGTCGCGCAGATTGAGGAGATTCTGACCCCCTACCGGGACAGCGGCGAAATCTCTGCGGTACAAAGCATCATTGGCGTACGCGGTGGGACCAACGCGTTCATTATCGTGCGCCTGCCGGATTGGGCGGAGCGCGCGCGCAGCCAGCAGGAGATCATCACGGAGGTCAGCGGCGAGTTGGCCCAGGTGCCCGGGGTGCAGGTTAGTGCCAGATCCACCAACAGCCTGAACATTCGCGGTGCCGGGCGTGGTCTGCAATTCGCCGTCACTGGCTCGGACATCGCAGCAATGACCGACGCCGCCGACACCCTGATTGGTGCGATGTCCGATGATGAGACTTTCCTCAATCCGCAGCTTTCCAACGACAGCGTGCAGGCGCAGTTCGAAGTGCGGGTCGATGAAGACATGGCCCGCGTGTTTGGCCTGTCCGAGGCTGAAATCACCGCCACGGTGAGTGCCATGGTGCAGGGCAGTGTTGCCGTGAGTGTCTTTGAAGGCGACACGGAAACGGATGTGAATGTGGTGCCGGGCGGTCAGCCCATTGATGATCCTTCAGATCTGGAAGCGATCTACCTGCGCCTGCCTGATGGGGCCTATGTGCCGCTCTCTGCGACGGCAACGCTTGTCCCCGTGGTGAGCCAGTCACTGATCGAACGTCAGGGGGGCGCTTTGGCGGTGTCCGTACAGGCCAACCTGAACCGGGGCGTCGATCTGGGCACCGCGATGACAAGGCTGAGCGAGATCGCCAGTGAAACACTGCCGACGGGCATGGGCATCATCTTCACCGGGGAGGCGGCCAGCCTGAGCGATAGCCAGGCCGCTATGTATATGGTGTTTAGCGTCGCGCTTGTTGTTGTGCTCCTGGTGCTGGCGGCGCAATTTGAGAGCTTCGCAAGCGCGGTTGTCATCATGCTGACCGTCCCTTTTGGTCTTGCTGCCGCATTGATGGCGATATCCCTGACCGGCGGGTCACTGAATTACTATAGCCAGATCGGTCTGGTCATGCTGATCGGGGTGATGGCCAAGAATGGCATCCTGATCGTTGAATTCGCCAACCAACTGCGCGAAGCGGGCCAGGACATCGACAGCGCGATCCGTGATGCCTTGCGCCTGCGCATTCGCCCGGTTCTGATGACCATGGTTTCCACTGTTTTCGGTGGCTTACCGCTTGTCCTGACCTCGGGGGCAGGGGCCGAAGCACGTATCGCGGTGGGGTGGGTCATTGTTGGCGGGCTGGGCTTTGCCACGGTCTTTACGCTGTTTCTGACGCCAATCTTTTATCGCTGGATCGCCGTCTACGGAGCAGAGCCCGGCAAAGCGGCCAGGCAGCTGCGGCGCGAGAATGCGCTTGTCGCTGTTACAGAGTAGCAGGCCCAGATGGATGCGATCAGTTGGGCGCTCTTGCGTTTTCACCAGATCGCTGGGAACCGGGCTTTGACACTTCGCCAGCTGTCTTGTGAACTCAATGGGCGGCTTCGGCGAGGAACTTCACGAACAATGAAGTCAAACCTTCTTTTGGCGCGTTCGGTGGCCAAACCGCAAATACCCCAACAGGGGCCACAGACCAGTCGGGCAATACGTGCCGAACAACCCCTGCAGCGGCGTCTTCCCCCATCAGGAAATCCGGAACGATTGCCAATCCGGCCCCGGAGCGCGCCAGGTGATACAAGGCGTGCGCATCATTCACACTCAGCCGCGCGGCTGGTTTTAAAAGCTCCGGCTGATGCCCGGCTTTTTGGAATTCGGACATCGGTTTGACCTGGGTCAGTTCCACCCAATCCCAATGCTCGACATCCTTGGGCGTGTTCGGGGTGGGCCGGGTGCTCAGATACGATGAAGCGGCGACAAGGCACCGATCCACATCATAGAGCTTTCGTGCCTTCAGTGCGCTATCCTCAAGCCACCCCATGCGCAGTGCCACATCAATGCCATCCCCAATCACTTCGCGACGTAGATCGGAAAAATCGAGGTTTAGACGCACGCCCGGATAGGCAATTGAAAACTCTGCCATCCGCTTGACGATGCTGGATTGCGCCAAAACTGCGGGTGCGGTCACGCGGAGCACGCCGGAAGGCTGCGCCGCCAGGTCAGAGATTGCGTTTAGCCCCGCCTCCGCGGCATCAATCATTGCACGCGCAGCACCGATCAGTTGTTCACCATCACGCGTCAGGGACAGTTTACGCGTCGAGCGATAAAGCAGAGCCACGCCAAGCTGCTCTTCCAGATGCGTGATGTGATGGCTGACAACCGAGGGCGAGAGGCGAAGCGCTTTTGCCGCGGCGCGAAAGGAGCCGTGATCCACTGCTTTCGCAAATATTGCAATTTGTCGTAGTTGATCGATCACTACTTAACTTATCCGAACAGTTAAAATTATTAATTCTATCTTATAGAACTATTTTGCTGCGTCTATGCTCATTCTGCGGAGGTCGGCACTTCGGTCTGCGCGGTGATTTCCCAGCGTGAAGGAGCTAGAAAAATGATGATAATCAGAGCATTGGCCGTAGGTTTTGCACTACTGATCGTACCCATGGCCGAGAGCGCGCAAGCCGATGAGCAGGCGACCGTTCAGGTGTTTTACGATTTCTTGAGCAACCCGGTATCGGAAGAGAATGCCGCAGCATTCAAGGCCGCAGTTGCGGAGGATTGGGAGAGCATCGGCGACTACTCAGGGGAGACCAAATCCCGTGAAGAACTGATGGGTCAGATGGGAGGCTTTGCACAGCTCATCCCCGATCTGAACTGGGCGGTCGAGGAAATGATCCAGTCTGGCAACCAAGTGGTGGTCAGAGGCCGCGCAACAGGCACGCCAAATGGCCCCTTGTTTGGGGTTGATGGTAAGGGCAAGGGCTTTGAAATCATGAGCATCGACATCCACACAGTTGAGGGCGGCTCAATTGTCAGAACCTACCATGTGGAAGACTGGTCAGGTGCGTTGCGCCAAGTCGGGGCTGACTAAAGTCAATGTGTCAGACGGTTATAAGCATGGCCGTCTGACCAATTTGTCGGAGGAGAGATGACCATGGTGAAGCGCTACACCTTCGTTCCACCCACGGAGGGCAAGAACTGCGCCCGGCACCTGTCCTCATGTTTCGCCCGGGGTCCCAAATGTCCCTACCTCGCTGAGGGAAGAGAAAACGACATATGCTGATGATCTATCAGCCCTCCGGATTCGATCAGTATCTCGTGCAACTAAACACGATGACCGGCGCGGATGTCAGCGATCAAACCAAGATAGATGCCCTGGATGAGAAATACGCTATCATCAAATTGGGCGGCGTTCCCGACAGCACTTCAAACCGCTTGCCGATATCGCTGGCAACTTCAGTCAGCTTGATGATATTTTGGTAGTCGGATTGAACGGTTTTGCCGCTATCAAAAGTGTTCAGGATCGCAGAGTGTCGCGTTACGAATTACCCTAAATCGTTAGTCGCCCGTTGACGACCAGCCAAACCTTAGGCTTTCTGTAGCTCATATTTTATTCTAGTCTGAAACGAGATCGACGCTTCAAATAAAACAGACGTACCCCTTCGCCTGTTGAATTCGGAAACATTTAAAGCCGGATTCGAGAAGGGAGTTTGAATTTTAAAATTGAATTGAAAAGGGTTGCCAATTATGGGCTCTGGTGCTGATTTTCTCATCCTTTCCCGCATCCGTGGAAAACTTACTGGCCTGCTGTTGGCCGCGCTCTTTCTGCCCTCGGCGACGCTGGGCGCAACGCTGGATGACGTCACTGATCCCGAAACGGTGTTTGGGAGTGGCGGTTTCACAGGCGGTGATACGCTTTCCATAGGACCAGGCGTATCTGGTGGGTGGGGCGGTTTGCGCACGCCGCTTGATTTGGAAACGCAACTGCTGCGTCGGATTGAAGCGACACCTTCAGATACCGATTTGCTCAAAAACCTCGCGTTGCTCTACGTTCGCACCGGTCGGTTGGAGGCGGCGCGGACAACGCTCGAGAAAGTGCACGCACTGGAACCCGGTGATACCGCCGTCGCAATCGACATTGCCAGATTGGCGCGTATGACCGACGGTACCGCTGCCGCCCGGGCGGTGCTGGAAGGCTTCAAAAAGGACGCCGATGATAGGTTCCCATACAGGCTTGCGCTCATCCAATTGGACTATGATACAGGAGCGCTGGCCTCGGCTCGGCGCGGGCTTGAAGGGATGCTTGCAGAGGATCTGCCGCAAGCGCGGGCACATAGCCTAAGGTTGCTTTTTGCGCGTTACCTGCTGGCGGAGAATGAAACCGAAGCGGCGCGGGCACAGATCGAAACCGTACTCGAGACCACACCGCAGAACCCGGATGCGCTGGCCTTCCGTGCATTTTTCAGGCTCAAAAATCTCGATCTCGACGGCGCTCAGTCTGATATCGCAACCGGGCTTGCCGCAGAGCCTGCCAATACCTCGCTTCTGCGCCTCGCGGCGCGTGCTGATTGGCGTGCGGGTCAGCACGCACTAGCGGTAGAGCATTTGCTCGCAGCGGTGAGCGCTTCGGACTACCAGACGGATATCGTCCTGGATGCCGTCGATGTGCTGGAGGAAACGGCACAGCGCGACGAGGCGCTTCGGCAGATCGGGATCGCGGTAAAGCGCCATCCGGCGGCGGCGCAACTGGTTGCTCGGCTCGGTACGCTGCAGCTCGCCGCTGAGGACTGGGACGGCGCGGAACGTGCCGCCGCATCGCTCCGACAATTCGGAACGCCGCAGGCTGTGGGAGATTCCGAAAAGATCCGTCTCGCGGTGCTGCGCGGACGAGGCCAGGCAGAAGCGGCGCAGTCTTTGCTGAGCCAGCTCGCGGCGAGCGGGTCGGATCTCGGAGCGATTGCAGAGGTGGTCAACACACATCTTGCCCGGGAGGAGCGCGGGGCAGCAATGGACTACGTCGCTGGTCTCCTGGAAAAGGCCCCTGAAAATCCAGCTCTACTGCTCATGAATGCCTCTCTGAATGAGATGGCCGGGAATACTGATTTCGCCGAGGCAGGCTATCGCGCGGTGGTCCAAAAGATACCCGCAAGCCCAATCGCACACATCGCCCTTGCCCAGCACCTGATGCGCGAGGGCCGACCAACCGAGGCCGAAGCGGCAATTCGCGCGGGGTTGGCGCAGCGGCCCGAAGACCCGTCACTCAAGATGCCACTGGTCGAGATATTGCTGCGGCGTCAAGAGATCGAGCCTGCATTACAGAATATGGAGGAGTTGGTGCGTGCTTATCCCGACAATGCCCTTGTGGCTAACAACTACGTGGCGCTGGTCACTGATTACGCAGTCGAGGATGCCGCGCGGCTGGAGCTAGCGAGCTCGGTTGCCGGACAGCTGAAATCGTCGCCGATCCCTCAGCTGCGCGATACCTATGGCTGGCTGTTGCACAAGCGTGGCGACCACCAGGGCGCCAAAACGGTGTTGACAGCCGTGCTTGAGGAGATCCCTGAAGATGCCTGGGCTAACTATCACCTCGGCATGGTACAGGTCTCTCTGGGCGAAGATGACGATGCGATTGTCCATCTGCGGCGCGCCCTGGCGACGACGGATGCTTCCTTTGATAAGACCGATGTCGTGGTCGCCACACTTGGCTCGCTCGAAGGACAATAGCTGGGCAACGGCGAAATAGTTTCCGGGAATGGTTAATGATTTCTTGACCTGATTTTCTACGGAAGGCATTCTGTTGACGTTGCGGAAGGATAAATTTTAGTTCCGGAAGCCGACAAAAGTCATTGAGAGCGATTGGTTTTTCAGAATTTTTTGTGTGGGAGAGAAGTTACTCGCTCTCCATTTTAAAGGATGAATTTATGTCTACACGATCTCGCAGTTTGGCGAGTCTGGCCTGCGCATCTTTAGCACTGTTGCTGTCTTCGGCAGCCGCGCATGCTTCATTTATCGCCAACTTTCACGACAATCTAGTCGCTGGGAACAATACGCTGTTTATCTTTGGTGACGAAGGAACGGACGGCTCTGTAACCGGAAATGATGGGTTTAGTCAGAATTTCACGATTGATAATACGGGTGTATTCGAGTTGGGCTTAGGCCTTCGCGGTCGGGAAATGACCGGCAATGGCAATACGCCGAATAACCTCTCGCTGCTTGTCGAATCGATGGACCCGATCAGCGGGTTGGCCCTTAATCGCGGCAGAGCATCGACCGATATGACGACGCTGCTCGACACCGATGGATTAAGTTCTGAATATCTCGTGCTCACAATTGGCGGTGGCAATGATGGTGGCTCGCAGATGTCTGTCACGGCGACTGAAGACAATACTACCGTGACCATCACCGCGCCGGTCTTGATCGGCGGAAATGTGGCCAATACGCCTTTTCAGGTCGTCCTGGACGCAGGCGAATCGGTTTTTTACGAAACAGCAGTTGGCGATGATCTGAGCGGATCTATTGTATCTGCAAATAACGATGTCGCAGTATTTGCCGGTGCAAGATGTGCCGACGTACCCTCCACCGTCACTTTCTGCGACCACCTGATTCAACAGCAGTTTGGTACAGAAAACTTCGACACCGAATTTTTGCTCGTGGAGACGCCCTTTGCAGGGTCAAATCAAGATCTGGTGCGTGTGATTGCCGCCGAAGACAGCACGGAAGTGTTTTTGGATGGCGTCTCTCAGGGCACGATTGATAGCGGTGAAGTGCTTCAGATCGACAGCGTCGGAAATGCCAAGGTTACCTCTGACAAACCTGTGAGCGTGGGCCAGTTCATGCGCGGCCAGAGTGGTTCCCGGACTGTTGGCGATCCCGCTTTTGCGCTGATCCCCAGTATCGATCAACTGCTGGACGCCTACTCGTTCACCACTCCTGTCGGAAGCGATTCTTTTACTCAAAACCAGCTCAACATTGCCATTGCCGCATCCGATGCCGCTTCGCTTGAACTGGACGGAGCCATGGTCGACACCAGTGGGTTCACTTTGCTGGATGGCATTCTCTACGGCAGCATTGACGTTTCTGTCGGGTCGGGCATCATTTCCGCCGAGAACCCGTTTTTGGCGACGCTGTCTGGCTTCGATAGTTTCGACAGCTACCTGACGCCGATCGCCTCTGCGTTCTCGCCCGGCGTCTCGCCTCCACCGCCGCCACCGCCAAACCCGACAGAAGTCGTGCCGCTGCCGGCATCAGCGCTGTTGCTGCTTGGTGGCTTCGGTGTCATGGGCGCGTTGCGTCGCCGTAAGTCGCGCCGCGCCGTCACCTGATCGGTCGCGCGCTGCATCAAGCCCCCCAGCCGCAGGATTGGCTGGGGAGTGTTTTCATCTCGGGAACAGACCGCGCGATAGAAAAAGGCTCTCACATTTTGACCATCGCAGTGCCAAAACCTGTTTTGCTGCCTCAGGCAATCAGGTCGTAGGTGCCCAGATCCGCGGTCAAAACGCCAATCGTCTCCGGGATATGCGTGGTCTCAGCATCGCTGGAGGTCTCCTCGTCAACCCAAATCCGGGAACGCGCACCCATGGCATCGTAGCGTATATTCGCCGCATCACCGCCATTGCTGGTCTGCATCTGGGCGAACAATGCCTGGTCTGACTCGTGCTTGATGACCTTGGCTTGATCCGTCACCCCATTGACTTTTCTGGACCAGATGTCGCCAGATCTCCCACCTTCGATTGCGATCCAGTCGAATTTTTCGACCACATGCTGACCCTTCGCCTCTTCTTCCTGCACGCGGAATTTGAAGCTGTCCGAATCCACCAGATCGACCCGGCTGGCGACCGTATCGCTGCCGCGATTTGACGTCACCTGTGTGAAGACCAGAGGCTGGCTGTCGAAATCGTCCCCCAGATTAATCTGCTTCTCTTTGTGATCAGCCGAGCCGGACCCGGCAACAATCATGCGACCACCAGACAGCTGATGTGTGCCTTCGCTGACGGCCATCCAACTGATCGTTTCGGTGGTGTGACGCCCGTCGAGATATTCCCATTCCTCCATGCGGAACTCGAACCCGCTATCGGTCACCTTCTGGACGCGGATGGTGACGGGATCGCTGCCTTCGCTGCTGACAGACCCCATTACGACAACGGCGTCCTCGATTTTCTGGTCGAACTTAACCTTGTGCCAGATCTGAGGAGACGACTGCGAGACCGTCTCAGAGCCGATCTCAAGCGTGCCGCTGGACGGATTTGGCGGTGTCGGTCCCGGTGGTGTTGATCCGCGGCTGTCGAGCTCCAGCGGGGCGGCGGTGCGGGCAAAGTTCTGCGTGACAAAAAGCCCGTCCCACCCCTGATAGTCGCCGCGTTCAATGCCAATGCCGATCACATCCAGGTTCGGGTTCAAAATATTGGCGCGGTGGCCGGGGCTGTTCATCAGGGACTCGTGTAAATTCACCACGTCATCCGATAGCCCCGGTTGTCCGCGCACGCTCTGCCACGCGATGTTCTCTGCTGAGCGCCAACTGCCGGCAAATTCAAAATCCGCATCGCGCATCCGCTCGGTGGGGGACGATCCGCCCGCCCCGGTGTGACTGAAGCGATCCGTTTCTATCATCCAGTCGCTGTGATCTTCGGCGGCGTCGTTGAGACGCAGTTCCAGCCGCAGCAGATCCAGATCAAGTAAACTGCGTTCGGCGTTGATCAGATCCAGCATCTGCCATTCGAGGGGGCTTGCTTTTGACATGGTGTTTCAGACTTTTCTGTTATTTGCGATGAGAGAGGCGACAGCGTCGCGTAGCACGACGGGAATGGTCGCGCATATACAGCGGGCACAGAGGCGCAGAATGTCGCGCAAAGCCGGGGAAAATCGCGCATGAAGGGGAAAGTTGCCGAGAAAACGGCAAACCTCTGCCGAGAGCAAGCGCATTTACATCAGGCCGTCCAGCAGCGATGACCTGCCATCTGCCGCACCTTCAAAACTTGGCTTTGACGCGCGTGTTGCGTGACGTTTAGCGAAAGCAAACCGGATCAACCGGCCCGGAAACTGTCATCTCAGTGTCGCGTCCCTGTGCAAACACATCGGGTATGAAAGAGCGTCTCGAGCCGTTGATTGCCGAACGTGCACCGTGGCTGGTGGCACCCAAGCTCCTGCCAAGGTCTGCGCGATATGCGCTCGACAAGATTTTAAGCTATGACGCCGCAGTGTCCCTGGCCGATGATTTGGCCAGCGAGGCTGCAGGGGATGTCATGGACATAGTCGCCGCGCGCTTGGCAAAGAACATCCAGATCACAGGGTTGGAACACGTTCCGTCAAAGGGAGCTGCCCTGATCGTCGCCAATCACCCGACCGGCATCAGCGACGGGATCATGCTGTGGCATGTATTGTCGCGCATTCGCTCTGACATATTCTTCTACGCAAACTCTGATATCCTGCGCGTCCTGCCTCAGATGCACGACCTGATCGCGCCAGTGGAATGGCGTCATGACAAGCGGACCCACACGAAAACCCGGGAGACGATGCTGTACACCCGGTCAGCCTTCGATGCGGGCAAGCTGGGTGTCATATTCCCATCAGGTCGGCTTGCAAAGCGTCGCGGATTGACGCTCCATGAGAGGCCGTGGATGACCTCTGCCGCGACATTGGCCCGGAAATTCGAATTGCCGGTGGTGCCGATCAACATTCAGGCGCGAAACTCCGGTATTTTCTATCTGTTCGACCTGATCCACCCGACGTTGCGCGATATCACTCTGTTCCATGAAACGCTCAACAAGGCGCATCAGCCTTTCCGCATCGCCATCGGACGGCCGATTTTTCCTGCGTCTCTGCCTGCGGATGCGGATAAGGCCACCGAAGCAATCAGGTATGCCACGTTGGATGCGGGAAATCCCCGCGTGACCGGGCGACCCGTTTCAAAAACGGCAACGCTCCATTGGATCAGAACGCTATCGCAACGGCTGATTTGAACGTTCATCGTAAGTCGCTCAAAATCGGCCATGAGTGTATTTCGATGACACCGCGTCGCGTCTCGCGAAATGTAAGGCCCGGGGTCGCGGTGCTGAAACCATAGCGCTAATCCTTGGCTGCAGTGACTTGTGCAAAAATGCATTCATGATCCGAAAGGGGACTTTTGTTCGGTGCAAGGGCTGGCAAAATCACCCCAACCTCGCCATGCATCCCGCGATGGCAAAACCAATCCAGCTTCCTTTCCCGTATCGGTTGGGGGGTGATGCTGCTTGGCCGCGTTGTTGTTCCATCCGGCGTCAGCGACCATCCAAACCCGCGATGGCGTGCGAGGTCGAACAGGGTTTCATCCTGCCAGTTGTAATCTGGGGGCATGTGATTGCCGGTGTTCAGATCGCCGCCAATCAGGATCGGCATGTCGCCGCAAAACGCCTCGAGCTCGGTCAACAGCCGGTCGAATTCAAGGTGACGGTGGGCGGCGTCTGCATTGCTTTCCAGATGCGTGGACACGAAACACATCGACCCGCTGATGCTGGGAATGATGCCCGCCACGGCCATGCGCCCGCCAATGCGGGGTTGTTTCGGATCACCCGCGCCTGTTTCGGCGAACCAGTGGCCGGTTCGATCCAATCGGATCAGTGCCAAGGCTTCAAATCGCGCGGAAGATAGAATTGCGTTACCATGCCAGCCGTGCGCGTTGAAGTCGTCGCGGCAAAACACGCGTTCCGCGGCACCGCCCAAGTCCATTTCATAAAACTCGACGCCGTATGCATAGTGCATGCCCAAGGCTTCCGCCACGTCGGCGGTGGTGTCGCGCTGGGCGGTACGGGCCATGCCACTGTCCATCTCGCTGAGCAGAACCACATGTGGCCGATGTGGCCGCAGCATTTCGGCGCTTTCCTTGGGGAAGAGGCATCTTTCAACGTTCCAGGCGGCCACATTGACTACATGCGGCAACTGTGGCGTGCTGCCGGTGCCCCCTACCTGCAAGGACGTCATCGCCGGGATCTCCCGCAACAACGCGGCATGCGCCTCCAAAGTCTTTGGAGCCGTCAGAATCCTGGCCCTTTGAGCGTCAGTCACGTCTGGCAACTTTGCAACCAGGTTTGTCACAGCCGTTTCCCTTCGTTTTTTATCAGAGAAATTGACTTCAAGGGCGTCGCCAATGCCTAGCTTGCCTCGACGAACTTGGAAAGCGTCAACACTGTTCTGGTTGCCAACCCGTACGGCCGGAGCGGTGGAGGCGATGGACGGTGTCTCACCTTCATCGTTTGAACACAGGCGCACTGCGGTTTAAGCACGGCGCCGGGTCTTGTCGCTTCGGGAAAGGTCTCAGCAGCGCTCACGAGGCCATTTTGTGCACATGTCCCAAGATGTCCAAGACATCGGGAGGTCAATCTTCGCGCAACGTGAACAGGATCACTGACCGCAGGGCAAGAACGGTCCAATCATTCGAAGACCCTGCAATACGGCAGAGATCTGTTTTCGACCGGAACACCGCACGCTGGGCCACAACGCGGCGCGCTTTGATCACGCTTTCCAGACCGATTTTTAATGTTTTACACAGAGAGTTTTTAATGCGTGTTTTGATATTTGCCACGGCCTTGATCGCCGTTTTAATTGCCGCAGCCTTTGCGAGGTCGCCCGCCGGGCCGATCATCTATCTCGAACAGGGATGGACCAAGACTTTACGCGAGAATTTTTACTTCACGCCGCAGGGCTCTCACATGATGCCCGCGGATTGGTTTGAAGCGTTGGAACAGCCCGAAGGTCAGGGGCGGTTCGGCGACCCGGCCTACCTGCAACGCTTTGGGTTCATCGTTCCCGAAACCCCGTTTGAGACCAACGGCAACGGGTACCCCATCGGGTTTGCGGTGGAGGAGACGACGGGTCAGATCGGGCTAACCTGTGCTGCGTGCCATACTGCCAATGTAGAGGTGGAAGGACAGACCATCCGTGTGGATGGGGCACCGGCACACCTTGATTTCGACGGTTTTTATCAAAACCTGGCGCGTGCTGTGTCACGGACGCTTCTGGATCCCGAAAAGTTCACGCGGTTCGGCGCGGCGCTTGGCCTTGCGACTGACGAAGATGTGGCAGCGCTTCGGTCTGAACTGGCCGCGTTTGACCTGAGGCTTACCGGGGATGCGGCGCTACGTCGGCCTGTGCTTGCATCGGGCTTTGGCCGTGTCGACGCGTTGACGCAGATCGTCAATGCGCTGGCTGTGCGGGATCAGGAAAAGCCTGCAAACTTGTTCCCGGTCGCGGCGCCCACCAGCTATCCGGCACTTTGGCTCACGCCTGAGCTGGAATTTGTGCAATGGAATCCAATCGCGGCGAGCCCGATTGCTCGCAACGGTGGTCAGGTTCTGGGCGTCTTCGGACGGACCAACCTGGCGCATGATGCAGGTGAGGACGCTTTTCGCTCCTCAATGCTGTTGCCGCAGCTCAAGGATCTGGAAGAATGGCTGCAACTGCTGGAACCGCCGCGCTGGGATGAAGCACTTATGGGGGCTATCGATGCGGACCTTGCCGCCGAGGGCGCGGAGCTTTTCCGCGATAACTGCAAGGCCTGTCACAACATGGCGCCTTATGCGCGGACCGATCCCATTGAAAATCATTTCGGCGAGACGTTCATCAAGATTGGGCGCGTGGATTTCCGCAAGGTTGGCACCGACAGCGCCTATTCGACCAGCCTATTGACCCGCCGGATTGAAACCAACGAAACAACCGCGCCGCTCTTTGAGGGCGAAGAGATCGTGCCCGCGTTCTCATTCTTCGGAGGTCTGGTCGGCGCGGCGGTCCGGCGTGCGATCGAAGACGCAGGTTTTACGCCTGAGGAGAGCGTGGCGCTGAGCGGCTTCAAGTTCAGAACCGGCGACGACGGGCAGCCGGTCCCGTACCAGCCACCAAGCTTCACCGACCTCAAGGCAAGCCCGCTTGCGGGTGTTTGGGCGACAGGCCCCTATCTGCACAATGGATCGGTGCCCACGATCTACGAACTTCTGTCACCTGTAGAGGAGCGTCGCAGGGTCTTTTGGACCGGTGGTCGGGCGCTTGACCTGCGTAATCTCGGATATGAAAGTGATGAAGCGCTGGGGCGTTTTCGCTTTGACACGAGCCTGCAGGGCAACCGAAATATCGGTCATCTCTATCCGCCCAGAGGGTTTACGCCTGCGGAACGCATGGCGGTCATTGAGTATTTGAAAACCCAGTGACCCTGGCCGAGAAATGCAGCGTACATGACAGGTGTTCGGTCTGATGTTTGCCGCGCTTCGTGGCATCGGCCGCGCATCTATCGGGCGGATCGGATTGGACGCTAACACCCGCTTTTAGTCTCTGGCGATGAACCAGCCGCGCAAAAACAACGGTAGCACGGCGCAATTACAACGCTGCTGACAACGCTCTCTACAACGGTCACCTGCGACACTATGTGAACGCGCAGCATATCCCTGGCTGTAGCGAGCCTGCTCAATGTCTGCATGACGCTGGGCAGGCTCGTGGCTGCCGGGCTGCGTATTGAGTTTGCCTGTTCCACCGTTTGCCTGATTTGCTCAGGTGAAAGGTGCTATATCGTTAAATATTTCAAAAGGTTAACTAAATGACTTCCACACCAGAGATCTCGACCGGAGCCTTCGTCAGCAATACCACCAGCGGTGCGACGAACCCCAAAACCGTTACGCTCTCGGACGGCAGGCTGCTCGTCACCTATGCGACATTTGTGGGAGGCGGACCGGGCTTTGACGTCCGTGGTCAACTTTTCACCAAGGACGGCGAAAAGATCGGGGATGAGCTTCTGTTCGGCTTTTCACGGTTCATCGATGAACGCGCATTCGACATTACGGCGATTGAGGGCAACCGGGTCGCGATTATTGTCGAAACCCAAAAAGGCAGCGACGACATCGAGATTGACTCGCGTCTCTTTAGAATCAACGAAACCAGCGTCACCTTGGTAGATACGGGAACTGCGAGTTCGGTTCAGGGGATCGCGCGCAATTCGATCTTCAGCCCAACGATCACTGGAGGGATCGGCAATGAGGATGATTACAGAATCTTCTTTGGACAGCAGCGCGCAGGTATCGAATCTATCCAGGTCGGCGGTCTCAAAAACGGCGTGGATACCTCCAACGAGCGGCTCACATTTTTCAAGGGTAACGTCGACGCGGAACTTGTCTCGGCCACTGCGCGGGACGGCAGAACCATCCTCGTCATGGATCGGGATGGCAACGATGGCAGGGACGATGACGGTCTGCTCTTCGTGTCTTTCAACGGCACCCGCGGGAGGAACATTGGCAATAGCGACGCGGTGGTGGTCGACCCGACGGTCGCATCACTCAAGAGCGGGAGTTTTGTCGTCGCCTGGACCGAACGGGACCGGGCGGCCGATATCAAGTTTCAGATTTTCAGCACCGACGGCAGAATCGCGTCAAACGAATTTACGACCGGGTTGCAGACCAGCGGCGACAACAACAGCGAGCCAGCAATTGCGCCGCTGGAGGATGGTGGTTTCATCATCTTTTACGACAGGATCGGCAGCATCAAGGATCGCGAAAAACCGCAGGTGCGCGGCCAGCGTTTTGATAGCGAAGGCAATGAGGTTGGTGAGGATTTCCTAGTCGCCAGAGACAAGGCACTCGAGATCGAAGCGACCCTGATCGACGGTGGGCGGGTGGCCGTCGCCTACGACATCGCTGGCGGCACGACAAAGACCGTCATTATTGACAGTCAACCCGAGGTGGATTTTGGCACCATCGGCAACGACGTGATAAACGGCACCAATGCGGCGGATGTGATTTTTGGCCTTCTTGGGGATGATCGGCTTTCAGGCGGGAGCGGCAATGATACCATCTTGGGCGGTCAAGGCGACGACACCCTGTTCGGGCGCAATGGCAAAGACACCCTTAGCGGGGGCGACGGTGACGACACCATCTTTGGCAATGCCGGTGACGACATTCTCCGGGGCGACGATGGTGACGATGAAATCTTTGGCGCCGATGGCGATGACATCATCGAAGGTGGATCTGGCAGGGACAAACTCACCGGGGGCGGCGGTGCCGACACGTTTGTCATCAGCAATGACGAGGAGGAGATTGATATTCTTGATTTCAGGGTCAATGACCGGATCCATTTCAGGGATCTCCAACCCGATGTCAGTTTTGCACAGCTATTGGTAAACAATGTGACGCAGGTGGGCAGGGACGTGGTGATTAATGATGTCGGGGATACGAACGTCATCATCAGGAACGTCGATATCGAAGATCTGAGCGAAGAAGACTTCTTGTTTGGGTGACCCATGCCGACACCTGAGCAGCAACGCAGAGTTGCGCCCAGAAGTTCTTTCACTGCACTATCTTTGTCGAGGCCATTTGAAAATGATGAAACAAACCCCCGAAAAACCGACGCCGGTTTGGCGCCTGCGTCCGCCTGTGACCGACCGTATTGCAGCGCTCGATCCCGAGGTGAATTACGAGGAAATCGCGCGTCTGCTTTATGCCTATGAGTTTTCCTGGGACATCGAGCGCGCGCTCGAATTTGCCCTGTTCCGGACCTATGCAGTGCCGTCTATTTCGGGGCTCCTGGCGAAGACCCGCGAATTCGAATTGCGCACCCGTAAGCGGTACGACGATACCGAACTCATCCTCGCGGAGACCATCGAGCATGGGCAGGACAGCCGCCGCGGGAAGCGGGCAATCGCCCGGATGAACGCCATGCACGGGCGTTTCAAGATCGACAACGCAGACATGCTTTATGTCCTGTCGACTTTTGTTTGCGAGCCGATCCGCTGGCTTGACCGTTTTGGCAGCCGTTGTATGACCGCAAAAGAAAAACGCGCCTGGTTTCTGTACTATCGTGCGTTGGGCGCGCGCATGGGGATCAAGGATGTACCCGAAAACCTGGATGAAATCATGGGGTTCAACGAAACCTATGAGGCCGCGCATTTCCGTTTTGCCGACACGAACCGGCGGATCGCAGAGAAGACGCGCGACCTGCTGCTTGGCTTCTACCTGCCGCGCTGGTTGATCTGGGCCGGGCGGCCCGCGGTCTATGCATTTCTTGATCGGCCCTTGCGCGAGAGTATGGGGTTTCCGGCAGCCCCCGGCTGGCTCCGACGCCTGCTGATGGCGGCACTTTCGCTGCGTGCCCGCGTCTTGCGGCTGCTCCCGGCACGCCGGAAACCGCGCCGGTTGACGCGGGTGCCGCGCCCCACCTACCCGGATGGCTACCGGATTGAGGAGCTCGGAACCTTTCGCTAGGGCAAGCCAGAGACGCGGGCGCTTTTCCTGAAGTCGGGACCGGGGTTTCAGCGCCGTTGCGCAACATGCGCACCGATCTGCAAACTGGCTCTTTCTTTGTCTTTGACGGCTGGTTGAGAGACTATGCCGTCATGGCGTTGTGGCCAAAATACATGAACTCCCCCTCCATTTCCGTGACATCGCCCGCATTCAAAGAGAGGCTGGCACTGTCCAGCATCTTGTAGCTCTTTTGCGCTTTCACCCATTCCTCCGCGTCCTGAAGCGTGGTCAGCGTGTAGCTGGTTGTCTCGTTCAGGTAGTGGGTCGGAATGATCACTTTCGGTTTGAGACGGGACACGATGTCGTCGCCTTGCCCATAGCTGAGAATGTGCTGCGAGCCATCCACCGGCAGGGTGAGAACGTCGATCTCGCCGATGGCATCCCAAAACTCTTGCGGCGGATTGTGGCGATTGTCGCCCCATATCAGGGTACGAATGCCACCGGTCTCGATCACATAAACGACCATGTCCATATGGCTGACATTATTTGGCGGACAGGCTTCCACACCGAATTCGGCCAGGGCATTTGTCCAGTCATACCACCCCGGTGCGACACAGGCGTGCTTGTCCGCAAAACCGGTGATCTTGATGTCGGCGAATTCAAAGTTGCCGACCATCCGGTCGAGCACCATCGTGGAAACCGGGCGATGGATTGCGTCGTGGTCGAAATGCGTGTGCGTGGACATGCAAATGTCGACCGGCGTTTCGGGGAATTCGTTTTTGAACCACAACCCCCAGGCGCCGGACGGATCATCGCGCCATGGGTCAAACAGAACCGTTGCGCCCGAGGGCGAGGTGAACTTGAGCGCGCAGTGACCGTAGAAATCGATCCCCATATCGCCCTCAACCGCGTTTCCGGTGGTCTTTTGCAGCTCGATCACACCGTTGTTGTTGCCCGGCTGCGTCCAATCGGTCGATTGTGCCCGCGCGGAGGTGCTGCTGAGCATGGCGGCGGCACTGCTCACACCTGTGGCACCGGCCGCCATGAAAAAGGATCTGCGCGAAAGCCCGGGCGCCAGATC
Organism: uncultured Roseobacter sp.; assembly: GCF_947499265.1. Lineage (GTDB taxonomy): Bacteria > Pseudomonadota > Alphaproteobacteria > Rhodobacterales > Rhodobacteraceae > Roseobacter. Next base: position 262,496 of record NZ_CANMNK010000006.1, read on the forward strand.
GTCTTTTTCGCCGTTTTTGAAGGTGGGTGTTAGGTTGAGATCTTCTTTGTCCATGATGTTTTTCCCTGTCCTGTTACCTTTCCGAGCGTCGCCCGGTGCCAGAACGCTACCAATCTGGTGTCGTGCATCGCCTATTGAAAAAGCATGGGGAAACTATGGGGATGACCCCCATGGTTATTGAATGGACCGCAAGGCGCTGCGCAGGTTTCGACCGCTTTTGCGCAGGCCAAGCTTTTTGCGGATGTTGTTGCGGTGGTACTCAATCGTGCTTGGTTCGCGGGACAGGGTGCGGGCAATATCTTTGGTGGTCTGTCCTCGGATGATCATCTGGGCGATGTCCTGTTCCGACGGCGTCAGACCTTCGAGTACGGAGGTCAACTGGCCCGACATGGAGGAGGTGATCGACTTCAGATTATCCTCAATCATTTCGAGATACGCGCGCGCGGCCGCATCCGCTTCCACCCGGCCACGCAGCTTCGCCACATTCGGAATGACCAGACCTTTGATCTGACGTAAAATCTGCGCGCCGTAGTCTTCTCGGGACTGCTCGATATTCGACAGCAGAACGCGCAGGGCGGTATTGGCCTCCTCCAGCTCGGAGGTGCGCGCACTCACACGGGCCTCGAGCTGATCCAACGTTGCTTGCAACTCGGCTTCCAGTTGGGTGCGCTGTTCGATTTCGGTCAGCAGTTTCAGGTCCGCCTCTATGACGCGGGAAAATTCCCGGAGCCCTTCATAAAACTGCAGCGCAGCGGTATTTCGGCGCGTGTCCAGCACGCAGATTGTCCCAAAAACGGCGCCGTCTGGCCAATGCAGCGGAAAGCCCGCGTAAAAACGCATCCCGTGTTCCATATCGTCATTGTCCGACCAGTCGGGATCACAGGTCGCATCCTCGACCAGCAACTCGCCCTCGTTCAGCACGCCGTAGCAATAAAGCTTTTCGTTCAGCGTAAAGCGCAGGCCGACCTGATAGGGGTGGTCCTGACCGTGATTGCTGACAAACACGGAATGATGCGGCGCATCCGTGCGCATCACGAGGCTGGCCGGTACGTCGGCCAGCTTGGCAATGAGGTTAACGATCCTCTGCCAGTTCGCGATTGTCTGGTCCGGAATGACGGGCTTTTGATGTGTCATCTTGCGGCAAGCATAGGTGTCCAACTGGCCGAAAGATAGCGGGTCGATGACCACGGCCAGAAGGCTTCATGAAGACGTCATCTTATTGCGACCGGACCGACATCTACCCTGTCTACGGTCGGGCGGAATTGACCACTGTTTCCGATGGAATGAGGACACCATGACAAGACACAACTACCTATCCGCCGCCGTTTTGTGCATTGCCAGCCTGATGGCGATACCGGCCCAGGCCGCGACGCTCAACTCGCCCTATAATACGCTGACGGGTGACGCACCGCTGGTGATCGGCCATCGCGGCGCACCGGCCTACCTGCCGGAAAACAGCATTGGTGGCAATGAGCTCGCGGCGGAAATGGGCTCCGATTTCATCGAGACCGATGTGATGATGACCAAAGACAACGTGCTCATCGCCATGCACGACACCACGCTGGAGCGGACAACCGATGTCGCGGCGTTTTATGCACCGCGCAACGGCGGGTATGCCGTGAGCGACTTCACCTATGACGAGTTGAAGCTGCTGGCCGTCAAACCAACCGGGACAGGGGACGAAACCTATTCTGGATTTACCCCATCCGGCGATGATCCCTACCGGATACCGACATTTGCCGACATGCTGGATGCGCTCACCGCCTATAACGACGCGAATGGCACAAGTGTTGGCATGCTGACCGAAGGCAAATACAGCGACAACATCGAGACCAGCCGCGCGGTGATCCGGACGCTGATCGAAAAGGGATACGACACCCCGGAAAAGTCTGTTGTGCAGTCGTTCGATTTTGACAATGTCAGCGACTATGCGGACCTGCTTGCGGCCGCGGGTGTCGAGATGGGGGTGGCACAGCTTGGCATTGGCTGGCCGCTGGATGATGGCACCCTGGGCGTTTTGAGTTTCGGGGGTGCTTTTGGCACCTTGTCAGAGCTGTCGTCCTATACGGATACTGTTGCACTTGGGTTTGGTACGATCACGGAAGAGCTGATCGCGGCGGCCCATGGCGAAGGGCTCAGCGTCTACGGTTGGACCTTCCGACCTGAAGATCTGGAGGATGCATTCGATCTGGCCAAGCCGTTTCTGGATTGGGGGCTGGATGGTTTCATCACTGACAATCCCGATTATCTGCGTCTTGCGATCGATGGCTACGGAAGCGACTTGGCACTGGTTCCCCTACCGGCAGGGCTGCCGCTTTTGCTTGTGGGATTGCTTGGATTGGCGGGTTTGAAACGTCGGACCTGACTTATTGCAAAAAGGTCCGAACGGAAACGCATAAGGGTTTCATGCGATGCGGCGGTGCCATTCATTGTAGGTTATGCGCTCAACGGGCGTGGAAATTGCACGCCCGTTGAGGTCAAATCCAGACCATTGTCACTTGGTGATGACAACCTTCGCATATTCACCACGATCTCTTGAGCCGCCCTGTCACCCCGCAGCGCCTCAGGCTCAGCTGCCTTGCACTTCCCTTAGCCCATCTGATAGCCGGGCGTTGATTTGGATATCGCCGTTTCGTCGTCGTCCATGTCTTCCGCAATGCCTTCAAACATGGGTGTCGACAGATAGCGTTCGCCAGTGTCGGGCAGCATACATAAGATCACGGCACCATCCGACGCGGTTTTTGCGATTTCCTGCGAGACCGCAAAGGTCGACCCGCCGGAGATGCCGGTCAGAATACCTTCCTGACTGGCCAGTTTCTGCGCCCATGCAATGCCGTCGGGACCGGCAACCGGCAGCAGCTGATCATAGCAGTCTTTGTCCAGACCTTCCTGCAGCACCGCGGGAATGAAATCCGGTGTCCAGCCTTGTATCGGATGGGGTTCAAACGCGGAGTGGCTGACCGCAGGCGCGCCATTCTCGCCACGCTCTTGCACAATGCCGCTGCCGACAAGCTGCGCATTGGCCGGTTCGGTCAGGATGATCTTGGTCTTGGGACGCTCCTTGCGCAGCACCCGCGCCAGCCCGGTGACCGTGCCGCCGGTACCATAACCGGTCACGATGTAGTCGAGCCGTTTTCCCTCGAAATCGCCTAGGATTTCCTGGGCGGTGGTCGCCTCATGCATGTCCGCATTCGCCGATGTCTCAAACTGGCAGGCCAGAAACCAGCCATTGGCCTCGGCCAGTTCGACGGCCTTGCGGTACATGCCAAACCCCTTTTCCGCGCGTGGTGTTAGCACGACTTTTGCGCCCAGCATGCGCATCAGCTTGCGCCGCTCAACCGAAAAGCTGTCGGCCATTGTCACAACCAAAGGGTAGCCTTTCTGGGCGCAGACCATCGCGAGACCGATACCGGTGTTGCCGGAGGTCGCCTCAACCACGGTTTGTCCAGGCTTGAGGGTGCCGGCCCGTTCGGCCGCTTCGATGATGTTCAGCGCCAGCCGGTCCTTAACAGAAGCCGCAGGATTGAAAAACTCGGCCTTGACGTAAAGCTCAACGCCCGCTGAGGCGAGGTTGTTGATCCGGATCGTGGGCGTGTTGCCGACGGTATCGAGCACCGAAGAGTATAACTTGCCCTGACCTGTTGTACGGCGGATGGAGGAAGGGGTTGTCATAGATCTTTCCTTTCAAGTTTGGTGCGGTGCGTCCGGCGCAAGCGCCACATGTCGGTCCGGTTCACGTATCTGTTCAGCCGCCCATACGACCCATCTGAGGGGGCAGTAAGAATAGATTTTTCCGACAAAGCAACGCAATTGTCCCCCAACGGTCAATAAATACGCCCCTGAATCGCTGAAAACTGCCACCGAGGCGGTGCCGCTTAGGTGTTGCAGATCGGTTTGGCCGTGTTTTCAACTGACGCGCCGTGCCGGAATTGCGAAGGTGTCATGCCAACCTCTTGTTTGAAAGCACGATAGAAAACCGACCGGGAGTTGAAGCCGACATCATAGGTGATCGCGAGTATGGAACTTTCGGTCGAAAGGAGCTGTCTTTTGGCGTCGTCAATCCGGAGCGCATTCACATAGTCGAAAAAGCTATGGCCAATCTTGTCGTTCAAAGCCCGAGAAACGTAATGTCGCTTTGCCCCGATTTTTTCGGACAGATCCCATAACGAAAGATCGGGGTTTTGGTAGAGCTTGTCCCTTACCATGGTTTGTTCGATCTTGGCCGCGATCCGCAAAAGCCGCGCGTGATCCAGTCCGGAGCGGCCGTATTTTCTGAAATCCCGAACGGGTTCGGTGTCCTCTGTAGCGGGCCCGCGTGGCGGCGACATGCCCGGTTTTTGACGTATGCCCCAGACCGCGATGATCCACAAAAGCGCAATCTGGGCGAAAGCGCCGATATAAAACGAGCCCGCCGCCGTGGTGGTCCAGTCAAATTCGCCGGAGGCTTCGGCCAGAATGCTGGCAAGGTTGAAGGCCCAGAAAAATGCAACCGCCGCGGTCAGACACCAGATCCACCGCAATTCGCGACCCTCAGTGCTGGCGTAGAGGTCTTTCAGTCGGGTTTTGTAAGCTAGCAGAAGCCGGACCGTCAGCACCGCGTAAATTGGAACAAGCGCGTAGAAAACCAGTGTCACGCACCAGAGGAGTGCAACAGTTGTTCCCTGCAATGCGAGCGCGTAGGCGCCGAGAGATGGTACGCCAAGGGCTGCCTGTTGTGTCAGCACGAAGAAGTAAACGAAAACTGCAAAGATGATGGGGGGCAGGTGCCACCCGCGTTTGACCGGATCATGGGGCCTTGTGGGGTCTTCGGTAAGGCGCCGCACGTAGAGCCAGAGCAGGAAGGGTTGAACGGTGCTCAGCGGAACTTCAGCCAGATCGAAAGTAATGTGGAGCAAAGACGCCGGGGTGCTGAGCGTGAGGTGCTCCACCGGCAGCGCGAGCAGACGCAAGGCATTGGACAGAAAGAACAATCCAAGCGGTAACCGGGCGCGCCGGTGGGGGCCGGGCAGCAGTAGCAGATGCGCGCAAAAGGCCGACATCATCAGCAAACCGACCGCCAGCGCCAGGCGCCAGTGTTCGATATCGGATGTGCCAGACGTATAATCCATGTCAAACCCTTTGCGATCAAACCCCGAGTTTTGGAGGTTCAAAACCCCAAAACCCTATTGTCACCGGCGCCTCAAGGCCTCCATCAGAAGATGAAGGCGTCTTCTATCAGCTCAATCTGCGACACACCGAACAGATCAATTTCATTCTCGCCATATGAGATCTGGACATGCCCGTGCGAGCGGCTTTCGATCTGGAGATCCTCAAAGCTGAGACCTGTTGCCGAAAAATCCAGAAGGTCCTGAGTTGCATTGAAACGATAGATCCGGTCTTGGCCGGAGTCGTTCTGGAATACAAAAACATCCGCGCCCTGACCACCCCACATGCGGTCGTTTCCACGCCCACCATCCAGCGTGTCATCGCCGCGTCCTCCGTGCAGAAGGTCCTGATCGGCACCGCCGGTCAAAACATCATCATCATCTCCACCGGAAAGATAATCGCGCCCCGCGCCGCCGTGTAGGGTGTCCTCCCCATATCCGCCGCGCAGCACATCATTGTCCGTGCCGCCGTTCAGCGTGTCATCGCCCGATCTGCCAAAGAGGTGATCGCGGCCAGCCCCGCCATCGATCTTATCGTCGCCGAAGCCACCGCGCAGGTGATCATTGCCGTCAAGTCCGAGGAGCTGGTTGTCCGCATCTGCGGCGTCCCCGGCATGGCGCAGCACATCAAAATGATCTCTGCCACCTGCGCCGATCCAAAGCGTCGAGCCGTCCTGAAAGCTGAACATGTTGGTGTCCAGATCCGCAAGCACACCTTCGAAGGTCAGGCTTGCGCCATCCAGAGTGAGGACCGTCTCCGCCTGACCGGTGACATCCAGCCCTTCGCTCAAGACCACGTCCGCGGCTGCCCCTGTAATCTCGAAACTGCTGTCATCGGGATCAAAGCTGGCCCAATGCGTGTCGTTGAAGATCGCGGCGAAGGCGGAGACAAAGAGATCAACCGGTTCCGCGCCGGAATGCGATGCCGCCACCGACACGATCGTGCCGCTGTCGACATGCACGAATGTCGCCGTGTTGGTGCCCAAGGTGCCGCCCTGAAAACCGATCAGCTGTTGCCCAAAGACGATACCGGATGACAGGCCGAGGCTTTCCCCGTTCGGACCTGGCGTGCCATCGGGCGCGCGAAAATCCAGCATCTCTGCCAATTGCTCGGGGGGCAACAGGGTCTTGGACAGCAGCAGCGCATCCATGAAGCGGATCATGTCGCTGGTGGTCGAGACCACACCGCCCGCTGCGCCGTAGGCCAGCGGGGCGTCGGTGACCTCGATGGTCTGCCCCTGTCCCAGATCCGCGTAAGAATGCAGCATGCTGTCAGATCCGCTATGCGGCCCGAAACTGCTGTGATTCATGCCGGAGGGGTCGAAGATTTGGTCGTGCAGCAGCGTGCCGAAATCCTGCTCGGTGACCTGTCCCACAAGTTTCTGAAGCAGCAAAAAATTCGTGTTGGAGTATTCGTAGCTTTCACCTGGGGCAAAGGAGGCCGGTTGATCCGCGGCAATTGCCAGCAAGGCGTCGGGTCCCATCGGTTCCGTCGGATTGGCCGCAAGCTGTTCGATGAAAGCCGGTAGTCCGCCCTCTCCGGGAACGGTATCAAAATCCGGAATGCCGGAGCGATTGGCCAGCAGTTCGCGCACCGTCACGGTTTCGATATTGGCGATGCCCTCCAGATCGGAGATATCCATCTGAGCGCTCAGAGGTGCATCAAAGTCAATTTTACCCTCCGCAACAAGGTTCAGAACGACAACGCTTGTCATCATCTTGGTTTGCGAGCCCACCTGGAACTGATTGTCGATGGTGGCGGGTTCGCCTGTCGCGGCATCGGCGGTACCGCGCGCCTGCGCGACAGACAGCCCATCGCGGGAGATCTCCATCAGAACCGCCGGAGCAGGGCCGTCATCATAGAAGGTGTCAATCACTGCACGCGGGGCGTTCTGCAGGGCGGAAGGGTCGAAGATAGACATGTCGTGGTCCTTGGGGTTTGGGTGTTGAAACGGTTCCTTTTCGGTGGGGGGTGTTTGCCCTGACCACGCGCCGCTGGCGTCCGGATCGGTCGGTAAGGACAAATCCGGGGGTTTTACTGCATACGGGACGGAAGCTGCGGGTGAAGTTTTGGATCAAACGCTGCAGGATTTCAGCCGAATACTCAGCTTTAGAACTGCTCTCGGCTGCAATCGAATTTCTGGTGTGGAGGGATTGATGCGGGCAGGGGAAACCAGTGTCTCAGCCATAGCTTTGAGACAAAGCAGTCAGCGTCGGCCTAGATGTCGCGCGTTGAACGGCTGCGAAAAGGCAATGCATCCGGAATGCGCAGGCCGTGGTCCAGCTTAAATCGCCAGGCGCGCTCAGCGTTCTGAAGCGTCCGCACCCTTGGGTCATCTTCCCAAAGCAGGTCCACAGTGCCGGTCAGCATCAAGACATCCCCGGTTTCAAAATCCGGAAAAATGAGCCCGGCTCTGGGGTTCAGGAGGAAATTTCCCAATGTGTTGAAAAAGAAATTACCAGCGTAATCAGGGATCGTCAGCGTATCGCCGTCAACCCTGATAAATCCCGCCTCGCCGCCGCGATGAGAAACATCAACGCCGCCCGCAATCAGGTCTTCTGCAGGCTGCGCGCTGCTGGCGACAAAGAACACATCGACGTTTTCAATGGCTGATTGCGCGGCATGATCGAGATGTTCGAAAGATTGGGTCGCTGGGTGCCCGCCTTTTGCGCCCGGGTCGCGGACATATTCGATCTCGCGGGTTTGGATGTATTTCGGGCAATTGCCAAATGACTGATCAACGCCCAGAGAAAACCCACCGATACCTGTGCGTGTGACGCGCGCATTCATGCGATTGCGCCGTCGTGTCGACATTTCAATGCCCAAAAGGCCAATGGGCGTGCCGATGCTCAGCGCGTTGCCCAGCGGGTCATCCGCCAGTGGCATCTCATTGATGTCCAATCGTTTGGGATCGGGCGAAGAGAGAAAACCGGTTTGCCCCGCAATGATCGAGGCCCAAGGCCAGCCATCCGCGTCGACGCTACCCAGAACGACAAACGGCAGTTGACCAAAGAATTCCCGATGCTGGTCCGGCATGAAAGGTCGAATGACGCGACGACCGATTTCTCGCATGCGGTCGCGCTTGCCGGCGCGGGTTTGCAGGGCCTGCTCTCCCACGTGAAACGGGTCTTTGGCAGGCGTATCTTGGGGCAGTTCGTTCATGATGAATCTCGGGTTTTCGCGGGATGATCCGACCGCATCACCCGATGCGGTCGGGAAAATCGGTTGGGCAACCTCAGGCGGAAAGCCCGGCCTTGGTGACAGGCATTGGGACAAAACCGTCCAGGGCTTCGATGTTGGCAAGAAGCCGGCGCACATTCGGATAAGGCTCCAGCGAGACATCTCCCTCCGGGGCGTGTGCCGTGTAGCTGTAAATCGCGACATCTGCGATGGTGGGCTTGTCCCCGACAAGGAAATCCCGCCCGTCAAGATGCGCATCCAGTCTGCCCAGAACCCTGGCGGCGGTTGCCTGACAGAACTCCATATCAAATGGCGCATTGAACACATTGATCAAACGCGCCGCCGCAGGACCAAAGGCAAGCTCTCCCGCGGCAAGTGTCAGGAATTTTTGCACCTCCGCTTCGCCAACCGGATCGTTTGGAATGTATGCAGGGGCGTATTTGCGGGCGAGATAGACCAGAATGGCATTTGAATCGCTGATCACCGTTTCGCCGTCTTCGATGACCGGCACCTGACCATTGGGGTTGAGGGCCAGAAACTCGGGGGTTTTGTGTGCGCCGTTTGGCAGGTCAACCGTGATGACCTCGTGATCGATCCCCGCAAGGCTGGCGAAAAGGACGACGCGGTGAGCGTGGCCGGAAATGGGAAAGCTGTGAATGCGAATGGGGTCTGACATGTCGTGGGTCCTTTTCGGGCGTTGCAGAATGTGACGGTTGCGGAGGATGTAGCGCATCCACTGGCCAGCGATAATATTCTCGTTTATTCAATCACTATGAACACGGCGGCGATTATGGGAGGTGTACTATGGACACGATCGAAGGGATGCGAACCTTTGTCGCGGTTGCGGGCGAAAGCTCGTTCACCAACGGCGCCCGCCGTCAGGGCATCAGCACGAAGCTTGCCAGCAAGTATATTCGCCAGTTGGAAGAGCGTCTGGATGCACAGCTCTTCCATCGGACCACACGCAGCGTGACCCTGACCGAAACCGGGCAGGCCTACTATGACCGTTGCCTGCCGATGCTGGACCAGTTTGATGAGCTGGAAGGGTTGGTGCAGGCGCGGCAGTCGGAATTGGCGGGACCCATCCGCATCACCGCGCCGACGGGGTATGGCGGCAATCACCTGGTCAGAGCGCTGCACCCGTTTCAGGCGGCGCATCCCAAGGTACAGATCGAATTACATCTCTCGGACCATCAGGTGTCGATCATCGAAGAGGGCTACGATCTGGCGGTGCGGTTTGGTGACCTGAAGGATTCCAGCCTTGTCGCCCGCAAACTGACCGACATGCGTATTGTCTGCTGTGCGTCACCTGAATACCTGGCGCGTCACGGCACGCCAACCGATCCGGCGGCGCTGACAAGCCATAATTGTCTGCTGCCAACAACCTCTGCCACACCCGATCAATGGGAATTCCGGGTGCAGGGGGAGGTGCGTAAATATGCGGTTTCCGGCAGCTTTCGCGCGAATTCACCGCTTGCGGTTGCACAGATGACGGCGAACGGCCTGGGGATCGGGCGCATGCCCTTCTACACCGCCGAACCCTTTCTGGAAGCGGATCGCCTGCGCGTATTGTTCCAGGATCAGGAATGCAAGGTAATCGGGCTCTATGTCGTTTATCCCCCAAGTCGCCATCTAACGGCCCGCATCCGCGGCTTGATCGATCACCTTTGCGGGGAGAGATAGTCGGAGGGTTTGATGCACTCCAGTTCTGCGACAAACGTGCTTTCCCGGAAAGTTTCACTTGGGCGACCTGCAACGCGCACCCTGGACCTGTGATCAAGGCGTCGTTGCCACCGGCACGCGGCGCATCTCTCCCCGGTTCATGCTCTGGAGGATGTTCTGAATGTCGGGTTCCTGCAGCGGATCGATAGCCGGCACATCTGCAATAAACTCATTCTCGATCAGCAGGGCGCGCAGCTTTCCAAAATCAAGCTCGCCGATTGATCGGAAATCAACGCGTTTCGCGCTTTCGTCGACCCAACTGGCGCGCAGAGCATCAAAGACGTGCACCTTGGCATCGGCAAAGAGCTCAAGCTGTTTCGCCAACCCTTCCAGCAAAGCCGAATGACGGCGCAGGATCATCCCGACACGCGCGCCCGGCTGCAAAGCATAGGCGGTCAAATGCAACGCCGATCCGTCCAGGCAAACCAACTCACGGGCGGCGCGATAGTGGGCGAGTTGGTCCGGGATGCTATGATCCTGCGGGTGAAAGATGGCATAGCCGTTGGCGCGCATGATCTCTTCGATCACTGGTTCCCCGAAAATGCCGCCGCGATTGTCCGCAAGCGCGCTGCGGGACACGTAAAGCCGTTCTGGTCCCTCCGGGTTGACCGCCTGTGCGACCTTCGCGCGCGTGTACTGGCGATACCGGGGTGACCCGGTGATCCGGCTATGGTGGCCGAAACCGGGGTCCGCAACGATCAGATTTTCGACCCGGGTCGGATCGCGCAGGATGCGAAGGGGTTTGCCGCCGCTCAAGATGTTCAGAAACGGGGCGTAGCGCTTGCGGGCCTGTCGGACACCGCCGCTGCGAAATTGGGTAAAGATGATCCCGTCAACGCGGTCCGCCAGTTCATCCAACGCCCAGAAACGTGTCGTGGATTCCAGCAGGAAGTGGCCAAAATGCGCGCGCAACCACCCGCCATAGAGATAGCACCCTTGCAGAACCGGCGCGGTGCCGGGGTCCAGCGGTTGCGGCTCCAGAGCGGCCCGCCGGGGGCCCATCACACCGCGAGAGAAGTCACAAAATGCGCCATCGCTGTCCAGCACGCCGCAGGTGTTGTCTTGCGTGTGGGGGAACACAATCGCGTTTTGCAAGGTAACAAAACTGTCGGAAAGTCCGCCAAAACGATTGTTACTCATTGCGTTTGCTCGATCGCTTGTTTTGGGCCTGCCGTATCCAAAAACGCCACAGGTTCCACAATGGTTCTAGGGACCGTTTTGACGAAAGTAAATCGTTGACATGGTTGGGCTGGGCGACCAGTTTACGGCACCAACAAACCTTGGTGACGCGTCGGATGACAAAGGTTGGGCTGCCTTCTTCTATGATGGAAACGGAATATCCAAACAGCCTTTCAGAGGCCGCCAGCCTGGACCGTTTCATTTTCAAAGGGAAACATTGCGATATCACGGCGGTCCTCCGTTCGGATACCTTGTTGGTCACCTTTGACAATCTTGCCTCGATAGATGAACGTCCCACGGATGGGCCCTGGAAGCCCTGGCTAGCCGATCGTGCCCAAGCGCTTGATTTCAGCATTCTGGGGATGCAGAGCCATCAGAAAGACTGGTACCGGACGCCGGAGCCCGCAGAGCAGATCAAAACACTGCAAAAACACGGCTTTTTTGACCAATTCCGCAATATCCTTTTTGTTGGTGCTTCCATGGGCGGGTTTGCGGCGCTGTGTTTTGCCGGTCTTGTGCCCGGCGCCCGGGTTTTGGCCTTCAGCCCGCAATCCACGCTGAACAGAAAAATTGCGCCGTTTGAGCGGCGCTACCCCTGGCCCCACCGAAAGTTTGATTGGGAAACGCCAGCCTACCTGGATGCGGCAGACCATGTGGGTGCCATAGATGGGGGGCATATTTTCTACGACCCGCGCGTGCGTGAAGACGCACTGCATGCCCAGCGATTACAGGCGCCCGCGCTGCAACAGGTGCGCATCCCTTTTGCCGATCACACGCTGATCCGCACGATTGCGAAATGCGGCGCCTTGGAACAGCTGATCAAACAGTTGGCTGAAACCGGAACTCTGGACACGGCATTCTGGAGAGAGATGCGCGCGCGTCGTGCGGACCCGCTTTGGGCGAAGCTTTTCCTGCGCGCAGCGGCGGCCCGTGGGGATGGACCCCTGGCGCGCCGTGCTTGCGATATGATGTCGGACACCTATGGGTATCCCTTTGCCCGTCGCATCCGCAAACGCATGATCGCAGCAGCCCGAGCGGAAGCTGCCGAAAGGCAAGACCGTGGCAATCCTGCGCCCCCATGGATCGACGGTTTAAGCGAAACAGAGATCAGGCAGCGAATTCCCGTTTTTGTGAATTCTTACAATCAGTTGACCTATCTGCGGGATACGGTGAATTGGTTCGCAAAGCATGGGTTTGAAAATCTCTGCGTCCTCGACAATCAATCCACGTTCCCCGATCTGCAGAAATACTTCGACAGTGAGGATTTTAAGTCCAAGGCGCGGCTGGTCGCCTTGGATGACAATCTTGGCCCGCGTCGGTCTCTTGCCGTCGCCGCCGAAGACCCGACAACTGATGGTGGGTTCATCTTTACAGATCCCGACCTCGCGTTACCGGACCCGCCTGCGCCGGATATGGTGACACGGATGTTTGAGATGGGCCTGCGCCATGACTATGTCAAAGTGGGTCTGGCGCTGAGCATTGATCCGGCGATCATCGACATTGACCGGGTCACCTACAACACCCGCACGGTGCAGCAGGTGGAAAACAAGTATTGGAAGAACGCGGTTGAGGCCGGGGTTTTTAAGGCGACCACCGATACGACGTTTTTCCTATATGTGCCCCGCGCCAGCGATAACCGCCGGTTCAACGATTATGGCACCAGACAGGCCAGAATTCCGTCCATCCGCATCGGGCAGGAAGGGTTCATCGCCATTCACCGACCCTGGTTGCACAAAGACCAGATCGACCCGGCAGAGGAGCGGTTTTACTTTGACAACACAGACGGGCATTCGACATTCGTTGTTGCGCAAAAGGCGGCTCGGGCCGGTTCAAAGTAAAGCGACAACGTAGCACCACAGGGATCACAATGGATATCGACAGCCTGGTCACAATCGACCCCCAGCGACCCCGCAAGCTGCGTGGGCCGCTGAAGACGTTTTTGCTCCAGAGCTTTGCGCAGACCTGCCGCAAACCGATCCGGCTGGTGCAGGTCGGCGCGAATGACGGCAAGATGGCCGACCCCGTCTACCCATTTATCGCGAAAGGCGGTTGGACCGGGCTTCTGATCGAGCCGCACCCGATTTACTTTGCGGAGCTACAGGCGTTGCATGCTGGCAATCCCGATCTTGTTCTGCGCAACCTGGCCATTTCCGATGCGCCGGGCTCCCTGGAGCTGTTCCATCTCAACGAGGCGGCGCGGGACCGGTACCCGCATGGGCTGCGCGGGTGCGCCTCGCTGGAGCGCGGGCGCATGGAGGAGGCCCTGCAGCGGGGCAAGAAGCGCAAGAATGTGACCGTGCGCGAGGATGACATTGCCAGCACGCAGGTTGAGGTCAGCACGCTGCAAACGGTGCTGAAAGAAGAGGGCCTGCGTCAGGTCGATATCTTCGTGATTGATGTCGAAGGGCACGAAACCCGCGTGCTGAACAGTTTTAATCTGAAAGCGCTCAAGCCAAAGCTGATGATCATCGAATGCAACGGGTCGGATGTCGGGGATGAGAATGCGATTGTCGGCGCGATGAAAGAGGCAGGTCTGCGCGTTTCGCGTTTTGGTGATGATCTGATTGGCATCCGTCCGGGTGCGATCAAAATCCCGATGGAAGCGATGCTGCACTTTCTGGCGATTGCGCCCCTGCCGCTGGATGACGCCTCGACCGATTGAGGTGCTTTAGATCCGGTTCAGATCGTCTTGGTGATCGGATAGGCATCGGTCACAGCTCCGTGCAGGGTGGAAAATCGCGGGCGCAGGTCCGTGACTTTATTCGTATATGTTTCCGCGAGGGTCAAACGCACCTTGTCGAGTAATCCCGCTGCAGCATCGCGTTCCAGAATGCTCAATTCCGCGCCACCGATGTCCAGTTTCAGAAATGCGATTTCGCGACGCCTCTGCGTCAAATCGTCGGTCCGAGAGTCTCGTTTGACTTCAAGTTTGCTTATCCTGTCGAAACATGGTGAGGGCGGCGTCGAGCGGGCGTTCTTCGAGGGGCGCAAACCCCAGAGCCATGAGCCTTTCTGCGCAGGTTGTCTGATCACACAGCCCCCCCAAAGCCCGCGCGCCGATGATAATCCGTTGCGGAAGGGCGTTCTTTTGGCTGTGCAGTGCCGTGTCGATCATCTCGGCGGTCAATCTGGGGTCGTTGATATAGAGGATCGTGCAATCGGTCTGTGTGATCAGGGTCGTCAAACCAGATGAAACATGTTGCCCATCGTTGGGATGAAAGAGCGGCGTCTTCAGAAGCTTCCGTTTTGCCGATTGCGCGATATCATTGTCATTCCAGATCCGTGCCGCCGTCACGACAAGGGGATAGCGCTCTTCTTGCGCGACAATCGTCATATCGGGGAAGAGGCACGACAGACGGGCGGCCAGGAACCCGATGCCCGCGCCAACCTCCAGATAGCGATCTTTGGGCTTGATCAGGCCCGGCAAACGCCGCGCATGGTTACGCTCGAATTTGCCATCCATGATGGCTTGCAAAGCCACCGCGCCAAATACACGCGGGTCAGCGGGCAATTTGATCTGGTTGTTGACAAAGGTGGCCACCGGCGCGCCATCCGAGAGATCGATGTTGCCGGTGACATAAGGGTTCGCCGAGGCTGAAATGGAGGGTTCCGACCGGTACTCCCGTTTCTTCTTCGGGGCTTGGGCGAGCTTTTGCTCAATCGATGACATCTGTGCGGCGATCTTCTGGGTGTCGCGCTGTTGCGGCGGTTTGGCAATCACCTGCGTAATCGGCACGTTGGACGCCTCCCTGAGGCTGCTTACCAGCTGATCATAGGCGGCTGTCTTCTTGAAGGCTTCAAGACGGTTTTCGATGTCCGTGACCGCCTTGTGATGCAGCTTTGCCAATACCTCGTCCGTCAGGAGCAGATCCATGATTTCACGCCGACGGGCGCTGTGACCCATGGCGGCGTCATCCACGGTTTCATTCCGATCCTGCAGCGACCAATAGTCGGCGTTATATTTATCCTTTTTGTTGTTCACATTGCCACGCAGTTTACGGATGGCATAGCTGTCCATCGACTTGATCGCGTAGTGGTTCATTTGCGCCCAGTCATATCCCACGGTGCGGACAATGGAGCGCCAGCCCCGGAACTTGAAGTAATCCTCCATCCAGCGCCCGGACCCGTTCAACCAGCGCACAGAATGCGGAAACTCACTTTCCAGATGTTTGTTCTTTATCTTGGGGCGATGGATGCCCAGCCGCCAGTATTCCGGGTCGAACTTGAAAAGCGTTTTGACACCCCAGCCCTTGTTCCAAAGCGGGGGCGCAGCGTTCAGGTACTGCTCCGTCACCGGCGCGCGGGACCAGTGCTGCACCCCGCTCGATCCAAATATGCGCCAGGTAATGACAATCCCGTTCGCGCCCACCTCCTGCGCGGCACCGATCATGTCATCCAGCGTTCGATTGCCGTATTTGATGCATAGGAATTCGTCCGCATCGAACACCAGAACCCAATCGCTGTTGCGCACGATGGGCTCTTCCTGTGCGTACTTCAGTGCTGAGGGTTGCGGTTTGACCCCGTCAGGAATGTCATTGCGGCGATGATGTGCGAGCCCGAGTTCCTCAAGACGGATCAGCATGTCGTCGGTGCCATCCGAACAATCGTTGGTGTAAACGACAAGATCGGTAAATCCGAGGCTAAGGTGATGCGCGACCCACTCCAATAGATAAGGTCCCTCATCCTTCATCATGGAAACAGCTGTCAGCCGACCATGAGGGCTGACATGACGCTTGAGGGGGAAATCGACAGTGCCAAAGATATCAGAGACATCTCTTCCCTGGCCGCTGTGGTCTTTCTGCTTCGGTTTGCTCATACCAGCCATCAGAATTTGCTGACCGTTTTTTGGTATTTGCTGCAACAACGGCCGTTTTTCGTTGATTTTACAATGTCAGACACCCGTGCCCATGAACAGTGGCAAATCCGTCAATGCGCCGGGTTGTGGACGCCTGGCCCCGGAAAGCGCTGGACATGCCGGACCCAACTGCGCCATCTTTGCACGCAACCAAATAACAACTGTCGGGCAGCGACAAACCTAGGTGGGAAAATTTGATGGCAGCGCTCAATCGTCGACCGGTCGCGTCTTTGTGGATTGGTGATAAGCTTCATTATATCAACCAACTCTGCCTTAAATCACACATTCTTGCAGGCCATCCGACGACGCTCTACTGCACCGATGAGGTGACGAATGCGCCCGAGGGGGTCGAAATCCGCCCGGCCTCTGAGATCATGGATATCGACATGGGTATTGTCGAGCAGACGAGCGCGTCTTTTCTGTCCAATGTCTTTCGCTACCAGATGATCCGCAAGACGGATGCGATCTGGATCGATTGCGACGCGTTTTGCCATAAGCCGTTCCCCGATGAGATGACGCATATCTATGCCGGGCATGGATTTCTGGGCGCGTTGAACTGCGGCGTGGTGTACATCCCGCCACAGGGCGAGCTGATTGATCTGCTGATGGACTACTATGAAAATCTGCCCGACGCACCGCCATGGTTCAATAAGAACCAGCGCCGGAAGCTGGACCGCATGACAGATGCATCGCACGCCGTGCGCATCTACAAGGCCGAACGGACGGCTTTTGGGCCGCAGGCCTTTACCTATTTCGCCAAGCAGACCGGCGATTATGAAAAAGCGCTCGACAACAGTTACCTCTATCCCGTGCCGTTCCAGTTGAACGATGTGTTCTTTGATCCTTACGGGCGGGTCGAGGGCCACTTTACGGAGAATACGCTTTCGGTTCACCTCTACACGAACGGCACAAAACCCTGGTGGCGCAAGAACCCGCCGCTTGAAGGATCCTATGTCTGGCGCATGTGCGAAAAGATCGGGATCGAGCCTGAAAAAGCGTTGAAGTAGAAATGGATACGAAGGTGGCTGCCGCGGACGGCAAGGATGCGTCGCTGACAATATTCTACATCGTTGAGCCACCTGAATACGAGATCATGGCCAGCTACCTCTTGGCCTCGATCCGCACGCGATTTCCTGCAAACGTCAAGGCCATCGGGTATTGCCCCAAGCACCGGTACCACGAGCTGCATCCGGCCGTGCATGTGGCGCATGAAAAAATGGGCGCGGAGATCAGAACCTTCGATACGGATGGACGGTTTGAGCCTGCCTATCCGCATGGCAACAAAATTCTGGCCTGCCTGGAACCCCGTGAGACCGAATGGTCGATGTTTGCGGATTCGGATGTGCTTTTCATTCGTGACAATACGCCGGGGAATATTCTGCGCGCGGGGCATGTGTCTTGCTCGATGGCAGCGTCGATGCTCTGGGCGGAACAATCGATCTGGGAGGACATCTACGGCGCGCTGGAGATGGACATCCCCCCTGAACGGTATCGATTGATGCGGCGCAGCAAAGGTCCGGTCATTCCCTATTTCAGCTCCGGGCTGGTGGCTTTCCCCGAGACCGACACCACCGGCAAAGGTCGGTTTCCGGATGTCTGGTACGAGACGGCGCAGATCGTCGATCAGGTCGAAACCCTGGATCGCCGCCGCCCCTATCTGGATCAGATGACCTTGCCCGCAGCAATTCGCAGGGCCGGTCTGGACTGGAATATTCTGCCCGAAGAGCAGCATTTCATCCTTGGCGGCAAGCTGAGGAACCAGCCCTTTCCCGAGGATCGGGAAATTTTCACCATCCATTACCGTAACATGGACAACCTGCGCAGATCCGGAAAACTTGGCGAAGCGCGGGACAATCACAACAGGCTGACGGGGACGAAGTTTGTCCGACGGCTTGTCTAGATCAATTGCCGGGACGAGCCTCCATTGCCTTAGAACAAAGCGTGACGCCCTAATCTTGGTTCCGTTTCAGATCGAAGGCGATTTGCAGCATAGCCTTCAGCAACGCAGGTTTGGTATCTGATCTGGCGGTCGCTTGCAGATCCGGGCTCGTCTGGCGCGGCGCGGGGAATAGTGTTTCCCGGTCGGGAAAAAACCGCTGCCGGAGCGCCGCGTCATCTGTCGCAAACCGGGCGCAAAACACCTGACGCTCTTCAGAGGTGAACAGGTCGCCTTGGCCGCTGAAACCGTTCAGGTCCAAAGCCTTTGCCGTTCGGAAAATCTTTCGCAGCTCCGCCGCTTCAAAATGCGGCGCCAACGCCAGCAGAATGTCGATGACATCCCTGCTGGGCGATACGTTATGCTCAACCTGTGCACTATCGAGATCCGTCGCGCTGAGCCCCAGAATAGCAGCGAAATCAGCGACAATATCCTGATTCACAAAACCGGCCCGATCATAGATGCGTGGTGTTATCTGCGCTTGCGGGTAGGTTTCAGACCACCCGTTCAGAAGCTTTTGGTAATTTGTGATGCGCTGGCATACACGACTTTCAAGAAACGCGTCGAACGGGATCGTAATGCGGCCATTTTTCAAACGCTGTTTGTAAAAGGCCTCGGCATATTGATCCTGCCGTCGTAAATAGACCACAATTTTCATTGGAACAGCGTCAAGCGGTGGCAGGGACCGGCGGAATTTCGACGGTGGGATGAGAGAAAAAATTTCGCTTGAGAGCAGTATTTTCTCGCCACCCTCCGCCGCCCTGGCAAACTCGGCGGCAAAAGCATCCTGAAACTTGTGATCCGCGCCGTGCCGGGTAATCGCGTTTGCCAGATCATTATGCGCCGCGCGGTGTCTGCCCGTTTTGATGAATGCGATGTTTTCTTGGGCCAACACCTCCTCATTGACGCTCATCGCGTGCTGGATCGCCGTGGTTCCGGTTTTGGGCGTGCCAATGTGCAGGATGACTTCCGTCATGTTCTGCGGACGATCAGTTTTAGGGGTCTCATGCTCTTCCTCTGCAAACGCCCGTCGCGCGTTGACGATCAAGATCAAAGTGCCAGCGGTCATCCCCTCCCGCAAGGGCGTGGTGCGATTTGGCATCAAAGCCACAACCCCCGGACATTTCTTTGGGGTGTTGGGCAATTGCAGCTAAGTTCAGTTTTCTTGGCTATAAACGAGCCAGACCGACCGGTCCCAAAGCTGCCCACACGCGGAGGCGCGACGGTGGCAGGGCAAGAGACGCATGAGAGTATAAAAGATATGGGCATCAGCCTCATTCCCGGCAAATTTTTAGCGCGTAACGCCAAACATGTAACGGACGCAAAGCGCGGTCTGGTTCTGGGTCGCCAGAAACTGCACCTCAAAGGCCATCGGCTTGTCAAACTTGCGCGTCAGCTGAAGCAATATGGCATTGAGGTTGCACCGGAAGACCTGGTCCAAGAGGACGGATTTACGGAGAAATTTCTCAGCGCCATTGGATATCCGAAGCTTGAGGCGATGGATTTCACCGCGTCGGAAGGTGCCGAGCACATCCACGATCTGAACAAGAAGGTGCCCAAGAAGCTCGAAGGCAAATTTGACCTGATCATCGACGGCGGCACGACTGAGCATATTTTTCACATCGGTACGGCGCTGGAAAACTGCCATGCGATGTTGAAACCGGGTGGTGTGATGATGAGTTTTGTGGCTGCTGACGGCTGGTTTGGACATGGGTTTTTTCAGACCGGCCCGGATGTGACATGGCGATACTGGCATCATTGCCTTGGGTATCAGGTGCTTGAGGCCGGCGCGCAGGAGCGGCGCGGCAAACAGGAATACTTCGATATCCCGGACCCGTCAGGCCAACGGCGGGGCGGTGTGAGGGCGTTCAATGGCCCGACCATGCTGCTTTATGCGGTGCGCAAGCCGTTGGAGCCGAAGCCTAAAACCTTCCCCGTTCAGGGACATTATGTCGACTACGAGCGGTAGGTCTGATTGATCGACCTTGGGCGTGCCGTATGCCAAGGCCGCAACGCGCGAGAACTGGCCCGCATGTATGGCGTCTGGTCCGCCCAGGCACTTCAAGGAGATCCAGCCTAGGGCTGGTCAGGAATGTCGAGCCCATAGGATTTGCTGCAAGCGGCCAGCGCGGCGTAGGTCTCGGCATAGTCGGGATGCTGGGACCCAAGATTTCGCAACTGCCAGTAGTCGTCTTTCAGATTGTAGAATTCGGTGGTGCCATCCTGATATCTGATCAGGCGATAGTCGCCTTTACGGATCGACACATCATCATGGTGGAAAGTGGGGACAACCCGATCAGGGGCAGCTTCGCCCCCGACTTGAGGGCGCAGGGACCGACCGACGCAATCGGCGAGGCCCGGCATTTCCGCATAATCCAGAACCGTTGGGCCGACATCGATCAGCGCCACGGGGTCGTGAACCTCTCGTGGTGTCTTCTGCGCCGGATCGTGAATAATGAAAGGCACCGCAGCAACCTGTTCCCACAATGTGGATTTCTTGTAGCGGTTCCGGTTCCCGAGGTGAAAACCGTGATCCGACAGGATAATGACAATAGTGTTTTCCGCATGTCTTGACGCCTTCAACGCCTCCATCACCCGCCCGAAATGGAAATCGCCGTGGCTGAACGCGGAAAAATAATTGCGCACACTCATTTTCCACCAGCGGTCATCGCGAATGGCGATATTCGCTGAATAGTGTTCTGCCGCGTAGGGGTTTTCATCAAACCCGTCAGACCATGACGCGGGTTTCGTAAAGTTCTTGACGTCATACGTCTCCTTGAAGCGGGCAGGGGTGTAATGGGGGCCGTGCGGGCTGTAAAAACCGATTTCCCGATAGAACGGCTCACCCCTGTCATAGTCTTCCAGGAACTTGATCGCGGAATCTGCGGATTGGTGGTCGTAGAACATGTTGTCATCTTCTTTGGCCGTCGTTCCAAAACCACGCCTGTGTCCGCCAAATTTTTTCTTCTCCACATCGGCTGGCAGGTTCATGTCGCTTCTGAACCGTTTTTGTTCATCCGAGTAGATCACCCGGTGAAAGCGTCTGCGAAGCGGTCGGTAGAGGTGATGCACCTTGCCGCCGGAGGAGCAGAAATAGCCATTCTCCTTCAGCCGGTAGGACCAGATTTCCTTGGGCGAAACGCGATCAAAGATATTCTGTTCGTTTTCGAAGATACCCAGTTCATGGGGCGTTTTTGCCGACATGAAACTGGACCGTGAAGGCCCGCAGATGGGTGACTGACAATATGCTGCGTGGAACACTGTGGATTGTTGGCAGAACCGGTCCAGATTCGGGACCTGAAGGGGCTCCTTGAAGACGTCCTTGTATTTGTAAAAGGCAATCGCGTCGTCGAAGCTGACCACGATGATGTTTTTGCGCGATTTGTTCATTTCAGGTTGGTCCTGTGAGAAAATTCGTGGGTTTTACTAGGAATTGTGGGTGGTTGTCTGTCGGCCCCGAATGAACGTGCCATGTCGAGTGTTACTACAGGATTGGAGAGGGTGCCATCGGGATGAGCCGCTTGGGTGAGCGGCGCTCAGAACCAGGGCTGGGAAGTCTTGTCGCGGTACTTTCGTGTGGCGAATGAGGGTCCTTAAGCTTTGACCCCGAGGGCGACAATCAAAGTGGTCGCGGTGCAGATACTGGCTGGCTCAGGTTTGCAGAACCGCTCCGGGTAGAGAATGCACGGTCTGCAGACGCCGGAAGATTTGCGCCCGCAGCACTCTCCAATCCGCAATGATCAGGCATTTTCCAACTGTGAATGTTAACGGCAGGGGCGGCTTCATCACTGCGCTGTGCAGATGCCTATTTGGGCGATTTGGGGGGCTGGCAGCCGGGTTTCCATAATTTTCTTGACTCGCAATTACACTCAGATCATTCTGTATGTCAGTACAAATGTGCTGATATACAGAACAACAGGGAAATCACAATGCTCACAAAAGCAACAGTAGTGAGCATGGCCGCAGCCGCGATTGCCATGCTTCCTGGCGCAGTTCTGGCGGAAAGCCCGACTGTCAAAGAAATTCAGGAACGGGGCACGATGCTATGTTCCGGCCATAACGGAAGCTACTTTGGCTTCGTCGAAGTGAACGACAAGAACGAATGGAAAGGCCTCGACATCGACATCTGTCGCGCTCTGACCACGGCGATTCTGGGCGATCCGGAAAAGGCGCAGATCGTGCCGTTGAGCTGGGCGCAGCGTTTCCCGGCTTTGCAATCGGGCGATGTCGACATCATCATCAAGGCCACCGGTTGGACCATGGGGCGCGACACGGAACTGGGCTTGCAATTCTCGCTGCCCTACTTCTTTGGCGGCACACAGTTCATGGCGCATGGTGAGCTTGGCATCACCGATGCCACGGGGCTTGAGGGCGGTACGATCTGCGTGGAAGCCGGTACGACGATTGAGCGTATCTCGGCCAACTACATGTCCACGATAGGCGTCGAACATACAATCGTTTCCTATGAAAGCGCTGCCGAACTGAGGGCCGCCTATCTGGCGAACCGCTGCGATGCCTTTGCCGGTTGGGGGCCGAACCTCGCGGTGCTGCGGGCAACCGAGATCGACAATCCGGACGCGCATATCATCCTCAGCGACAAACTGTCGAGTGAGCCGATTGCGGCCGCCATGCGTCAGGGGGACGAGGACTTCGTCGATGTCGTGAACTGGATGCTGGCCGCGCTGCTGATCGCAGAAGAAGAGGGCGTGACAAAAGCGAATGTGGCCGAGATGGCCGCAACACCGCCGAACCCGCGCGTGGCCCGTCTGCTGGGTGTGGAGCCGGGCATGGGCGAACGTCTTGGCCTGCGCGAAACATGGGCCCGCGAGATGATCGCGGCCATGGGGAACTTTGGCGAAATCTACGATCGTAACCTCGGCAAAGACAGTGCCTATAACCTCGATCGGGGCCTGAACAATCTTTGGAGCCATGGTGGCGTGCTCTACGCACCGATCCTGGACTGATCCGAAGATCCCTGGGGCCGCCTCTCATCTCGGCGGGGTGGCCTCCACACAGACTTCAGCAAGAAATCGGGGGCAGTGATGGCGACCGCAATGGAACTGCGCACACGTGCGAAACGGCGCAAACTGATCATCCAGGGCGCTTTGATCGTCCTGTCGGTCATTGTCGTCCTGGGGGCCATCCAAAGCGCGCGTGTCAATCTCGCCGCACTCGGGATCACCAGCGGGTTCGGCTTTCTGGAACGCGGGACCGGTTGGGATTACAGCTTCTCCCTGATCCCGAAAAGCATCAATGACCCCTATTCCAAGACGCTTTTCATCGGCTTTTTGAACATGATGTTCGTTGGCTTTATCTCCATCATTCTATCGACCATCTTCGGGTTTCTCTTTGGCACGGCACGCGACGCGTCAAACATCGCACTCAAAACCGCGGCCTCTGTCTATGTGCAGATTTTCCGGAACATTCCGCTCATCCTGCAATTGATATTCCTCTATTCCGTTTTGATCCATTTCCCGGGACCCCGGCAGGCAATGAGCATCGCGGATGCGGTATTCCTGTCGAACAGGGGTGTCATGATCCCGGGCCTGAATGTCCCGCCATCCGTTGCCCTGGGGCTTCTGATTGCATCGCTTTTGTTGGTTGCGGTTCTGATCCTGCTCAAGACACCCTTGATGCGCGGGCTGCTCTATTGGCTTGGCGGCACCGTGTTTGGCTGCATCGCCGCAGCGCTGATCTTTGCCCCGGCAGGAGAGAGCATCTTTTCGATCCCGGCGCTGGCTGGGTTGCGGTTCCGGGGCGGGATCACCGTGCCGATTGAGCTGGCCGCGATGATCGTCTCCATCGTGCTTTACGGCAGCGCCTACATTGCAGAGGTTGTGCGTGGTGGCCTGAACCAGGTTCCACGCGGTTTGACCGAAGCGGGTCAAGCGCTCGGCCTGACGCCACGCTATATCTGGTCACGCATCAAATTGCCCATGGCGCTGCGCAGCATCATTCCGCCGCTGGTCAACCAGTGGATTTTCATCATGAAGGCCACGACCATCGGCGTGGCGATTGGGTTCAGTGACCTTTTCATGCTGGTGTCGACCTCGATCACCCAATCGGGCCAGACCCTGGAACTGATCGCGATCCTGATGCTCGCGTTTTTGCTGGTGAACTTCGCCATTGCGCAATTCGGCAATTGGCTCAACGCACGTATGAAGCTGAAGGCACATTGACATGACCGATATGATCACAACTCTGACCGCGCGCCCCAGCCGCATGCAGGCCTTTGTCAAATCCATGAAGCGCAACGCCTTTGGCACGCCCTTGGATGCGGCCATCACAATCATCGTCTTCAGTGTTCTGGCCTATTGGGCTTGGCTGCTGGTCGATTGGGCGGTGCTGCGCGCGGTCTGGCGCGCCGAGGATGTGGGCGATTGCACTGAAGAGGCGGGTGCCTGCTGGTCGGTCATTGCCGGGCGGCACCGTCTGATCCTCTTTGGCCTTTACCCTTTCGAGCAGCATTGGCGTTCAACACTGGCCTGCCTTGCGATCATCCTGACCGTGATCTTCTCCTGTTTCCCGCAAGCGTGGTCGGGAAAGCGACTGACGCTGTTGTGGGGTGTCGGGTTTGCCGCCTATTACCTGTTGATGGAAGGCAGCCTTCTGGGCCTGCAACAAGTGACCACTGACCAATGGGGCGGGCTGGCGCTGACGCTGTTCCTGTTTGCTTCGGTCGTGCTTCTGGGCATGCCAATGGGGTTGGGGCTGGCCCTGATGCGGCGGTCCGACATGCCGGTGGTGCGCGGCTTTGCGACGCTGATCATCGATTTCATCCGCTCCCTGCCGCTCCTGACGACCCTCTTCACGGCTGCCGTGGTGGTGCCGATCCTGCTGCCCAGCTGGCTCGAAGGCGACAAGATCTGGCGGGTGATCATCGCCTTTGCGTTGTTCTTTGCCTGCTATCAGGCGGAGGTTTTCCGCGGTGGTTTCCAGGCCATTCCATCGGGTCAGTTCGAAGCGGGCAAAGCGCTTGGGCTAAGCTATTGGAGCATCCTGGGGCGTATCGTGCTGCCGCAGGTTTTCCGTCATGCGCTGCCAAGCACGATCAACATGGTGGTTGTGACCTTCAAGGAAACGGCGATTGTGATCATCATCGGGTTCTTCGATATCCTGGCCTCGGCCAAAGCCGCTTTTGGCACCGGGGAATGGGCGCCGCATTATCTTGAAGTCTATGTGTTTGTGGGCGCGATCTATTGGGTGTTCATCTTTTCGCTCGGGCAGTACGGCGAATACCTGAAAGGCCGGATGTCGATCGCGGCACGCTGATGCGGGATTGCGCCTGCTTGCGTCATTCCAGCGGCGCACGTCGCAGGGCGTCGCGGGTCTGGCGCAACGTGTCCAAAAACCGGCTGGTGGATGCGAGGCGCGCCTCCACCTCGGCGATTTTGCTGGCCAGAAAGGCGTCGCCGTCGAAGGCCTCGCTGTCCTCTGGGTTGAGCTGAGAGAGGAAGATCGAGAGATCACCAATGCTCATGCCCGCGGCTTGCGCGTCGCGGATGACCTGCAAAGTGAGCACCGCGTCCTCCGGATAGGACTTGTAATTATTGTCCCCTTCGCGGGCCGTTGCGGTCAGGAGGCCCTGTTTTTCATAGAAGCGGATAGCGTCGCGGCTGAAACCGGTTTGCTTTGCAAGTTGTCCGATCCGCATGTTTATAACCATTGACAAAAAACCATGGTTTCTAGTCTATTGTTTTTCAGATCAGGATCAAGGAGAAAGACATGGGCCAACGCTGTCAGAGTTGTGGTATGCCGCTGAACAAGGATCCAAAGGGCGGCGGGTCCGAGAAAGATGGCAGTCTGAGCACGACATATTGCTCAATCTGCTATGAGGATGGGGCGTTTCGGCATCCGGGTGTTTCCGTCGAAGAGTTTCAGGCCCATTGCGTCGATGCCCTTGCGGATAAAGGCATGCCGCGCATCATGGCCTGGGCCTTCACCCGCGGCATCCCGAAACTTGATCGCTGGGCCTGAGCCAATCGGGACCAGCGGTACCGGTCAGGTCCTGAAAAGCCCTTTGACCTAATCCAAGATGACAGATCCCTTTGGCGTATTGAGCGCAAAGGACAGTGCTGCTGGACCCTCCTGCACATCGGCAAGGTGATCGACGTTGAGGGCTTCAAGCATCTTGGTCAAAGCATCCGGATCAGGATGCGAGAGCTGTATCTGTTCAAGCGTGACCCCAAGATCCTGTTGCCCTGTGCTGGGGTGCGGACCGGGGGACCATTCGATGAACGCAGGCAGCAGGCCGCCCATGGGCAGGCTGCCGTCCCTGGGCACGGTCAGGCGCCAGGATCGGTCGCCGCGGGTAAAGAGGACAACCTCTCCCAGATCGACGGGGCTGGCTGCAAGCACACCGTCCAGATCGTCGGTGCCAACCACCCAGCACAGCGCCCGGGGGCGTTCGGCCAGGCGCTCTTGTGTCGCAGGCTCGTCGAGGGTGAACCAACGGGTGCGCCCCGGATCGGCAGGGGCCTCAAGATCGATTGCGATCAGTTCAAAGAAGCTCTCGTTGCCCGCTTGCATGACGCAGTTATGCGTGCTCATCGCTTCATGTTTGCCCCCACGGGGGACCTCGACGCCAAGCGCTTGCGCCATGGCGATGATGCCCTGGTCCAGGGTGTCCGCACCGATGGCGAAATGGTCGATTTTATTGTGCATGGGTCACTCCGACGCAGAATTCAGATGGGGAAGGGCGGCGGCGAGATCCGCCTTGAGGCTGGCGGGGTCTTCGAGGCCAATATTGAACCGCACCAATTGGCCGTCTTCAGTCCAGGGGGTTGCGGTGCGAACGGGCTTGACCGGCAGCACGAGGCTTTCGTAGCCGCCCCAGCTGACGCCAATGCCAAAGAGCTGCAGCGCATCGACGAAGGCGCGAATTTGAGCGTCCGAACAGGGGTGGAAAATCACGCCAAAAAGCCCCGCAGCCCCGGTGAAATCGCGCGACCATACATCATGACCGGGGCAGGCCGGAAAGGCCGGATGAAGCAGGGTTTTGACCTGCGGTTGCGCGGCCAGCCACGCGGCAATATCGCGTCCGGCGCGGTCGATGGTTTCCATCCGCATTTTCAGCGTGCGCAGGCCACGCAGGCATAAAAAGACTTCCTGCGCTCCGGTTTTGTCGCCAATCGCCATGACAGTTTGGCGGATTTGGGCGTGATACGTCGCATTGCTGGCAATCATGCCCATCATGCAATCGGAATGACCGCTGAGATATTTCGAGCAGGAGGCAACGATCACATCTGCGCCCAGGGTCAGCGGTTGGCAAAAGATCGGTGTCGCCCAAGTGCTGTCGATGATTGAGGGCACGCCTGCCGCGTGGGCCGTTTTGGAAATGGCACGAATGTCCGGTACCTCAAACGTGCCGGAGCCGGGCGCTTCGAACATCACGGCACAGGTCGTATCGCGCAGCCGCTTTCCCAGATCACCGTCGATCATGGGGTCGAAATACTCAACCTCGACACCCATGCGCCGCAGGACGCTTTCGCAAAACGCGCGGGTGTTGCCATAGACTTGATCTGCCACCAGCAGATGCGCACCGGGCGCGGCAAAGGCCAGGAGCGTGCAGGATATCGCGGCGACGCCGGAAGAGGTGAGGGTTACACCATGGGCCTGTTCGAGCTTTGCCAACATCGTCTCAAGCTGGAAGCTTGCCGCGTTGCCATATCGTCCGTAATACAATGTGTCAGTATCATAGCGCGCCTCGCGTGCTGCCTCGAACGCCGCAAGAGTGTCGAAGACGATGGTGGAGCCTAGTTCAACCGGCATGTTGACATGCCGACCGTCAACCCGCGAGGGGCGCCCAAGGTGCACCAGATCATCAGAAATCGCGGATTTGTCGGAGGTCATTGCGGTCTCGCCCAAAAAAGAGTTTTTGGAGGATGACACTCTCACTAAGTTGTGTCAACATTCGGAATATGTGTTCTTTATATTGGCACAAAAGGCAAGGCTAGGATGAGTACGGATCACAAACTGACGGCGAGCCATTGGGGGGTGGGGCTGGCGGTGACCGACGGCAAGACGCTCACTGCGATCCACCCGCACCCCGATGATCCCGACCCCTCACCGATCAATGACAACATCACCGGCAGTCTGAATGGTGCGGCACGGATTCTGCGCCCAGCCGTGCGGAAAAGCTGGTTGGAGAGGGGCCCGGGGGCGGGGCCAGTGCCCCGCGGGCGCGACGATTTTGTTGAGGTTGCCTGGGACGAGGTGCTTGAGCTCATTGCCGCCGAGATAAAGCGCGTGCGCCGCGACCATGGCAACGAGGCCATCTATGCGGGCTCATATGGCTGGTCGAGCGCTGGCCGCTTTCACCATGCCCAAAGCCAGCTAAAGCGATTTTTGAACACACAAGGGGGCTTTGTCCGCTCGGAAGGGAATTACAGCTATAACGCCGCACTGGGTCTGATGCCGTTCATCGTGGGCCCGTTCCGCGACCAGGTGGCCAAGG
Source organism: uncultured Roseobacter sp. (assembly GCF_947499265.1). Lineage (GTDB taxonomy): Bacteria > Pseudomonadota > Alphaproteobacteria > Rhodobacterales > Rhodobacteraceae > Roseobacter. The sequence goes on from NZ_CANMNK010000006.1 coordinate 290,969, forward strand.
CGACACGCTGGAGCGTCATCGCGAAACACAGTGATCTGGTAGTGATGTTCGGTGGCATGGCGGAGCGTAACACGCAGGTCAGTGATGGGGGTGTGGCCCGGCACCGAATGCGGGGCAACTTGCAGGCTTGCGCGGAAGCGGGTGTCAAATTTGTCAGCATAAGCCCCCTGCGGACAGACGCAGCGCAGGGGCTAGAAGCGGAGTGGCTGGCCCCAAACCCCGGGTCGGACACGGCGCTGATGTTGGGCCTGGCGCATACGCTGCTAAGCGAAGGTCTGCATGATGAGGCCTTTCTTGCGCGCTATTGCGTCGGGTTCGACAGGGTGGCGGCGTATCTGATGGGCAATGAGGACGCGCAGCCCAAAGATGCACACTGGGCGGCGCAGCACACCGGCGTGTCTGCGGCGCGGATCGTAGGCCTCGCACGGGAAATGGCCGCATCGCGCACGATGATTTCCGTCGCAGCGGGGGTGCAGCGCACCGATTTTGGGGAACAGCCGATGTGGATGGCGGTGACCCTGGCCGCCATGCTGGGGCAGATCGGGCTGCCCGGCGGAGGCTACACCGTCGGGTACGGCGTCAATGCCAACATCGGCAATATCGAGCGCCCCTTTCGCTGGGCGGCCATGGGGCAGGGGACCAATCCGGTGACGGAATTCATCCCGGTGGCGATGGTCTCGGAAATGCTGCTCAACCCCGGTGGGTCCTACTCATATCTAGGTCAGACACGGCGCTTTCCGGACGTGAAACTCGTATGGTGGGCAGGCGGCAATCCGTTTCATCATCATCAGGACCTCAATCGCCTCCATGCCGCTTTCCAAAGACCGCAAACGGTCATCGTGAACGACATCAACTGGACCGCGACCGCGCGCCATGCGGATATTGTGTTGCCAGTTGCTGCGGCACAGGAGCGGACCGATTTTGGCGCTGGCAAATCGGACAATGCGCTGGTGCCAATGCAGCAGGTGGTGCCGCCCGCTGGGGAAGCGCGCGTGGAATATGACATCTATGCGGCTCTTGCGGCGCTGCTCGGCACCGCAGAGGCATTTGCGGCGCTGCTCGGCACCGCAGAGGCATTCACCGAGGGACGCAGCGCGCAGGATTGGGTGCAAAAGCTGTGGGACGACACGCGTGCTGCCGGAGCAACAGCAGGTGTGGCGCTGCCGGAGTGGGATCGTTTCATCGCGGGTGACGTGGTGGTGGTGCCCGATCCCTCCCCGTCGCAGGTTTTCCTGGCGGAGTTCCGGGCGGATCCGGGGACCAACCCGTTGCCAACACCCAGTGGCAAAATCGAACTTTTCAGCGATGTGATCGCCGGTTTCGATCTGCCCGATTGCAAGGGTCATGCCAGCTGGTTTCCACCGCGCGATCTGGGCGGTGCGCACACGGCGGCGCATCCGCTCTATCTTTTGTCCGGCCAGCCGAAAACCAGGTTGCACAGTCAGCTGGACAATGGCGCCTATAGCCTCAGTCAAAAGATCGCCGGGCGCGAGCCCGTATTGATCCATCCCGACGACGCTGCGGCGCGCGGGATCAAAGACGGCGATGTGGTTGAACTATTTAACGCGCGCGGGCGCTGCCTTGCCGGTGCGCGGGTGACCGAAGACATTGCGCAAGGCTGCGTCTTTTTGTGGACCGGGGCCTGGTACGATCCGGACTTCGATGCCCCACAGGCGCGCGACCGCCATGGCAATCCGAACGTGCTGACCCATGATCTGCGCACCTCAAGCCTCACCCAAAGCCCGGCGGCGCATTCGGCGAGGGTTGAACTGGTCCGTTTCACGGGCATTCCACCAGAGGTGCAGTCGCATAAACCACCTCGCTTCCGCTCCGACCCAAGACCTGATAGGCCTAAAAAAAGCGCACAGGTAACAGATGTCAGACACACCGACGAAAGAGCCAAAAGTTGATTCAACCCTGTCCAAGGGGTTGTCGATCCTGGAGAATCTCGCAGCATCCCCCAAGGGCAAAGGGGTGACCGAGCTGTCAAAGGAGCTTGGTCTCACCAAATCGAACACCTTTCGATTACTGCAGACGCTGACCACGCTGGGCTATGTCAAACACCGCGAAGACAAATCCTATTCCGCGACGCTCAAGACATGGCAGGTCGGTCGCGCCTCGCTGGACAATCTGAATTTGCGCGAACTCGCCGCACCCGAGATGTCCTACCTGTCAAATGAGACGCAGGAAACCATCTACCTCGCGGTGCCGGAAAACCTGTCGGTGATCTACATCGACAAGATCGACAGCCAAAAACCGATCCGATCCTGGAATCGCATCGGCGGCAGCGCGCCAATTCATTGTGTGGCGACCGGCAAGGCGATCCTTGCGGCCAACTACAACGCCCTGCGGGAGCAACTGGTCGGGAACCTCACCCGGCACACCGAGCTGACCCTGACGTCGATGCCAGCCTTGGACGCGGATATGGCTGAGACGCTGAAACGCGGCTATGGGTTTGATCGGGGAGAATTCAGGGATCGTATTCTGAGCTTTGGGGCGCCGATCACTTTGCCGGACGGACTGGCCATCGCCGCTCTGGGCATTTCGCTGCCTGACATCAACCTGCCCTCGGGAGGGGCCGAGCGGTTGGGCGGCCTTGTGGCCCATGCCGCTCAAAGTGTCTCGGCAAAACTCTCCCGAGGTTAAGGCCCGCCAGCGCGGATCAGTCCCTTTTTTTCGGTTCCGGCATTTCCACGGGCCCGCCCTGATCGGCCCAGGTTGAGAATCCTTTCTTGAGGTGGGCAGCGTCAAATCCCATTTGCTTCAGGCTCGCAACGGTGAGGGCGGAACGCCATCCTGACGCGCAATGGAAGACGTATTTTTTGTCCTGGCCGAACACCTCCTTGTAATACGGGCTGTCGGGGTCGATCCAGAATTCTATCATGCCGCGCGGGGCGTGCACGCTTCCGGGGATGAAACCGCTACGCTGTCTTTCCCGGATATCGCGGATGTCGACGATCACCACATCGGGGTTGTCTATCATCCCGATCAGATCCTTTGTTTCGATTTCTTCAATCTGCGCGCGCGCGGCTTTGACCATGTCAGCGGCCGCGGTCTTGAGCTTTTTCATTCCTAAATCCGTGCTGTTATATAGAATATATATTTCATATATTGACACAATGAAATGGATGCTGCAACCTTGCCCACGTCAATACGGCACCCCGAACCGGTGCTGTCTTGGAGGAGTTTCGAAATGACGGTACGAAGCCCAATTTCGCTTTGGGACGCTTCGGCGAAAGAACAGGACTATCACAGCCCGCTTGACGGTGACGCAACCGTTGATGTGGCGATTGTCGGGGGCGGGTTCACCGGATTGTCCAGTGCCCTGCATTGCGCCGAAAAGGGGATGTCGGCGCAGGTGGTCGAGGCCGCCCAAATCGGGTTTGGCGGGTCGGGGCGCAACTGTGGTCTGGTGAACGCCGCACTCTGGCTGCCGCCTCAGGAAGTGCGTGAGGAATTGGGCCGGGTCTATGGGCCGCGGTTCATCAAGAAATTCGGCAGCGGGCCGGAATATGTGTTCTCGTTGATCGAGAAACACCAGATCCAATGTGAGGTGACCAGAACCGGCACCATTCACGCCGCCCACGCCGCCAGTGGTTTTCGCGACCTGAAGGGGCGGCATGAGGAATGGGTGCGTCTGGGCGAACCTGTGGATCTTCTGAACCGCCAGGAAGTCTCCGACATGATCGGAACCGATGCATTCCACGGTGGTCTTCTGGATCACCGCGCGGGGACGATTAACCCGATGGGGTATTGTCGCGGGCTGGCGCGCGCGGCCCTCGCGGCGGGTGCAAAGATCAGCACCGGCGTCCGGGCGACGAAACTGCGCAAGGACGGTAACCTTTGGAAGCTGGAGACCAGCAAGGGCACGCTGAGCGCCAAAGCCGTGGTGCTGGGGACCAATGCCTACACCGATGATCTGTGGCCTGATCTGAAACGCGTCTTCACCACGATCCATTACTTTCAACTGGCGACCAAACCTCTGGGATCGGAGGCCGATCATATCCTGCCCGGCAAACAGGGGCTTTGGGATACCGGCCAGATCATGTTCAACATCCGCCGCGACGCGTTCAACAGGCTGCTGGTTGGCAGCATGGGCAAGGTTGTGGGTGGTGTGAATGGCGGTCTGTCCCATCGCTGGGCCAGAAAGCAGATCGCGCGTATTTTCCCGTCGCTGGGGCCGATGGAATTTGAGGAGGCATGGCATGGCCAGATCGCGATGACCCCCGATCACCTGCCGCGCATCTACGAATTGGACAAGAACCTTTTCACGCCCATCGGGTACAATGGGCGGGGCATCACGACCGGCACCATGTTCGGCCAAACCATCGCCGATCTTCTGACCGGGATGGACCGCGCGGATCTGCCCTTGCCCATGACCGAGCTTAAGACTGTACCGTCGGCCCCGATCATGTCCCGTCTTTATCAGACGGCTTTCACCGCCAACCAAATTCTCAAGAGCATCTGACCCTATGACCTCTTCCTCGATCCGCGTCGGCGTTGATATTGGCGGCACATTTACGGATGTCGCGCTCGAACATCCCGGCGGTTTGGCGACATGCAAGGTGTTGACGAACTACAGCCAGCCCGAGCAGGCCATTCTTGATGGGATTGCACAGGCGGCGGCACAGGCGGGGTGCGACCTGGCAGCGATTGATCAGGTCATTCACGGCACAACCCTGGTGACCAATGCGCTGATCGAACGGCGCGGCGCCAAGCTTGCGTTTATCACCACAGAAGGGTTCCGGGACGTTATCGAAATGCGCTCCGAGAACCGGTTTGAGCAATATGACCTGAACCTGACACTGCCCAAACCTTTGGTCGCACGCCGGGATCGTTTCACGCTGAACGAGCGCATGGGCCCGGCTGGCGAGGTTTTACTGCCCCTGGCCGAAGACGACGTGGCGGCGATGGTCGAACGCATCCTCGCAGGTGGCTACGAAGCGGTCGCCATTGGCCTGATGCACAGCTATGCAAATGACGCCCACGAACGGCAGATGGCGCAGGCGTTGCAGGCGGCAGCGCCGCAGCTGTCGATTTCGATCTCCTCCGTCATTTCACCGCAAATGCGGGAATTACCGCGGTTTAACACGGTGATCGCGAATGCCTATGTGCAGCCGCAGGTGGCCGATTATCTGGGACGGCTTGTGGAGCGCCTGCGGCAGGCAGGGGTTAGGGCGCCGGTTTTCATGCTGCATTCGGGTGGGGGACTGATCTCGGTGGAAACGGCGGCCGAGCAACCGGTGCGCTTGCTGGAATCCGGTCCTGCAGGCGGCGCAATTTTCGCGGCGCATCTGGCGCGGGGCCATGGGCTTGATAAGGTGCTCTCCTTCGATATGGGGGGCACCACGGCCAAGATCTGCCTGATTGAAGACGGCGCGCCCAAGACGGCAAACACCTTTGAGGTGGCGCGAACCTATCGCTTCAAAAAGGGTTCCGGCATGATCATTTCGACCCCGGTGGTCGAGATGGTCGAGATTGGAGCCGGTGGGGGCTCGATTGCCTCGATTGACAGCATGGGGCGCATTCAGGTCGGGCCGCGGTCAGCGGCCTCCGAACCCGGACCGGCTTGCTATCAACGCGGGGGTGAGGCGCCGACCGTGACGGATGCGAACCTGTTGCTGGGCCGTCTGGATCCCGAGAATTTCGCGGGCGGTGCGATCCCCTTGTCCACAGAGGCCGCGCGCCGTGCAGTCGCGGCGGAGTTGACGGTTTCGACCGGGCTCGAAGTGCCGGATGCCGCCTTTGGCGTGACCGAGATGGTTGATGAGAACATGGCAAATGCCGCGCGCGTTCATACGGTCGAGAACGGGCGTGACATCGAGCATTTCACGATGATCGGATTTGGCGGTGGCGCGCCATTACACGCCTGCCGCTTGTGCGAAAAGCTGGGCATTGAAGAACTGATCATCCCGCCCGGCGCGGGTGTCGGCTCGGCCATTGGTTTTCTCAAGGCGCCCTTCAGTTATGAGGCGACGCGCGGGCTGTTTCAAAAGCTTGATCAGTTCGACGCAACAGCCGTGAACGCCGCATTGAACGAGATGGAGCGGGAAGCACGCGCTTTTGTCGACGATGGGGCAAGGGGTGCGGCAACGACAACACGGTTGACCGCATTCATGCGCTATTCCGGGCAGGGCTGGGAAATCCCCGTATCGCTGCCGCATAAGGTGTTCGAAAATAGCGATCAAAAACTGATCCTCGCAGCGTTTGAAGATGCCTACCGCACGTTATTTGGCCGCATCATCGACGGGTTGAAGGCCGAGATCACCAATTGGTCTCTGGTGGTGGCAACGGTGCTGCCTGATGTGGTCAAGATCGCACGGCACGACAGCGGCACGCCGGCAGACGCAAATCGGGAGGTCAGCTTTTTTGATGCTGCGCGGCGCGCGATGGTTGCCGCGCGTGAGGTCGAGCGCACGGCCATGACACCGGGAAAGATCGTCGATGGGCCTGCCGTGATCGTTGAAAACGAGACCACGACCATCGTGACATCCGCCTATCGCGCAATCGGGCAGGGTGACGGCAGCCTGCTTTTGCGCCGCAAGGGAGAGGCCGCATGACACCCACCGCCATTGACTATCAGATCATGTGGCACCGGCTGATCGCGGTGGTCGAGGAGCAGGCTACAACCCTGATCCGCACCGCGTTCTCGACCTCAGTGCGCGAGGCCGGGGATCTGTCGGCAGGTTTGTTCGATAGGCAAGGTCGGATGATGGCGCAGGCCGTGACTGGCACACCTGGGCACGTGAATGCCATGGCAGAGAGTGTTACGCATTTCCTGCGCGAAGTCGGTGCGCAGAACATCTTTGAGAGCGATGTTTTCATCACCAATGATCCCTGGCTTGGCACCGGGCATCTGCACGACATCACCGTCGTGTCCCCGACCTTCCGTAACGGTCATCATATTGGTTTCTTCGCCTGCACTGCGCATGTCGTTGATATCGGGGGGCGCGGATTTGGGCCGGACGGGAATGAGGTCTACGAAGAAGGCCTGCTGATCCCGATCATGAAATTCGCAGAACGTGGCCGCGTGTCGGATGACCTGATCCGCATGGTCCGCGCCAACGTTCGGGCGCCTGATATGGTTGTCGGCGATATGTATTCGCTGGCCGCTTGCAACGAGGCGGGCGACCGGCGGTTGCAGACCATGATGGGCGAATTTGGCATCGATGATCTGGATGGGCTGTCGGATTTCGTGATCGAGACCAGCCGCAAAGCCACACATGACGCCATCGCGAAGGTGCCGGATGGGTCATTCGCCAACACCCTGCAGGTCGATGGCTATGACGCACCTGTGCAAATGGTTGTGCGCCTCGACGTGGCAGGCGACAGGCTGAAAGCGGACTTCGACGGCACCTCGGGAATGAGCAGGTTTGGCGTCAACGTGCCGGAAGTCTATACGCGCGCCTACGCCTGCTATGGATTGAAATGCGCCATTGCGCCGGATGTGCCGAACAATACCGGTTCGCTGGACCCCTTCGAGATCACGGCCCCCGAGGGCTGCATCCTCGCGGCCAAGCGGCCAGCGCCTGTGTCGGTGCGCCATGTTTTGGGACATCTGGTGCCGGATGTCGTGCTGGGTGCCTTGCACAAGGCGATGCCGGAGACGGTGCCCGCCGAGGGGGCGAGCGCGCTTTGGAACATCCAGATTTCTGCACGGCCAAGTGACGCGCAGAGCGATCTGCCCAATGCCGAGGTGTTGATGTTCAATTCGGGGGGCACCGGCGCGCGGCCCGGATTTGACGGGCTATCGGCCACCGCCTTTCCCTCCGATGTGTCGACCATGAGCGTTGAGGCCACGGAACATGTGGGCCCGATCACCGTGTGGCGGAAAGACTTGCGTGAAGGCTCGGGCGGGGCGGGGGCGATGCGCGGCGGGTTGGGCCAAACCATCGAAATCGAGCCGCGCGCAGGTTATGACATTTACTTCAACGCGATGTTTGACCGGGTGGAAAACCCAGCCCGCGGGCGCGACGGCGGCGCTGATGGGGCAGCCGGTCGGGTTGAACTGACAGATGGCACGAAGCTGCGCAGCAAAGGCCGCCAACTGGTCAAAAACGGGCGGCGGTTGAAACTGAGCCTCCCCGGCGGCGGTGGATATGGCGCGCCTGGGGCGCGCGACCGTGCACAGGTGTCTGCGGATTTGGCGGATGGTTTCATCACCTGGGCGCAAGCCAAAAAAGACTATGGATATGAGGGATAAACGACGATGACCGAGACACCACTTGCTCTTGTGACCGGGGCCGCTCAGGGGATCGGCTATGCCTGCGCGGAGGCTTTGGCCGAAGACGGTGCGCGGCTTGTGCTGGCCGATATCAACGCGGATGGCGTGAAGGCGGCGGCTAAAAATTTGGGCAACGGGACTGTTGGGCTGGCCTGCGACATGGGCGATCCTGCCCAGATTGCAACGCTGTTCGATCAGATCGAGGCGGCGCATGGCGCGGTCGAAATTCTGGTGAACAATGCGGGCGTCGCCATGTCTGGTGATTTCCTTGAGACACCGCTGGAGAATTTCCAGAAGGTCATCGACGTCAATCTGACAGGAACCTTTCTGGCCATGCAACGCGCGGCCAAATCCATGGTGGCTCATAAAATTGAAGGCGCGATCATCAATATGTCATCGATCAATGCGGTTGTCGCAATTCCCTCGATTGCCGCATATTGCGCCTCCAAGGGGGGTGTTATGCAACTGACCAAGGCAACCTCCCTGGCCTTGGCCCCCCACAACATTCGTGTGAATGCGGTCGGCCCCGGCTCCATCGATACCGAGATGATGGCGGGTGTGAACGCAAACCCCGAAGCCATGAAGATGGTCATGTCGCGCACGCCGCTGAAACGCATTGGCGAAGCCCGCGATATTGGCGATGCCGTGGCCTTCCTGGCCAGCAAACGCGCAAAATACATCACCGGTGAGACCATCTATGTGGACGGCGGTCGCATTGGCATGAACTACACCTGTTGAGGTTTTGATGAGTTCAAAATACGACGAAACATATACCACCTGGGCCAATGACCCCGTAGGGTTCTGGGGGGAAGCTGGTAAGGCCATCGACTGGTTCCGCCTGGCTGATCAGGTGTTCGACAAGGACAGTGGCGCCTATGGCCGGTGGTTCGTCGGGGCCACATGCAACACCTGCTACAATTGCGTGGACCGTCATGTCGAGGCCGGGAAGGGGGCCAACACCGCCCTGATCTATGACAGCCCCGTGACGGGGCAAACCGCCAGCTACAGTTTTGCTGAGTTGCAGACCGAAGTCAGCGCCTTGGCCCATGTGCTGCGCGGGCTTGGCGTCGAAAAAGGCGACCGGGTCGTCATCTATATGCCGATGGTGCCGCAGGCGGTTTTCGCCATGCTGGCCTGTGCGCGGCTGGGCGCCATTCATTCCGTTGTGTTCGGTGGATTTGCCGCGCATGAGCTGGCAACACGGATCGACGATGCCGCACCGAAGGCGATCATCTCCGCATCCTGCGGTATCGAGCCGGGCCGGGTCATCGCCTATAAGCCGCTTCTGGATGCAGCCATTGAAATGTCTGGCGCCAAGCCCGATCATTGCGTGATCCTGCAGCGCGACACGTTGCCCTGTGATCTGGTTGCCGGGCGCGATGTCGACTACGCGGATGCCGTTCAGGCCGCGAAAAAGGCGGGTCAGGGCACAGAGTGCGTGCCCGTCGCGGCAACGGATCCGCTCTATATCCTCTATACTTCGGGGACGACCGGCCAGCCGAAAGGTGTGGTGCGCGACAATGGCGGTCATATGGTCGCGCTGAAGTGGACGATGGCGCATCACTACGGTCTCGCACCGGGGGAGGTTTTCTGGGCGGCCTCCGATGTGGGGTGGGTCGTCGGACACTCGTACATTTGCTATGGGCCGCTGTTGCACGGGTGCGGAACGGTTGTCTACGAGGGCAAACCGGTTGGAACACCGGATGCTGGCGCGTTCTGGCGGGTGATCCAGGACCACAAGGTGGTGGCGCTCTTCACGGCCCCGACGGCTTTTCGTGCGATCAAGAAGGAAGACCCCAAAGGTGCGCTGATCGCCGCGTATGACCTGAGCCATTTCCGCACGTTGTTCCTTGCGGGTGAGCGCTCCGACCCGGCCACAATCGAATGGGCGCAAGAGAAGTTGCAACGCCCGGTGATCGACCACTGGTGGCAGACCGAAACAGGCTGGGCAATGTCCGGCAACCCGGTGGGCCTCGGGGCCTTTCCGGTGAAACTGGGCTCCCCGGGCAAACCGATGCCCGGCTATGACATCCGGGTGCTGGACGACGATGGCCACGAGGTCGCACCGGGTGTTTTGGGCAATATCGTCTGCAAACTGCCGCTACCGCCCTCCGGTTTCGCGACGCTGTGGAATGCCGAGGCGCGGTTTCGCAGCGCCTATTTAGACGAATTCCCCGGGTTCTACGCGACCTCGGACGCCGGGATCATTGATGAGGACGGCTATGTTTTCATCATGGCGCGCACCGATGACATCATCAATGTCGCAGGCCACCGCCTGTCCACCGGTGCGATGGAGGAAGTGATCGCCAGCCACCCCGATATTGCCGAATGCGCCGTGGTCGGCGCGGCGGATGCGATGAAGGGGCAGATGCCGCTTGGGTTCTTTGTGCCCAACGATGGGGCAGGCCGACGTGCGGCAGACCTTGAGCAAGAACTGGTGCAACTGGTGCGCTCTAAAATCGGTGCGGTTGCAGCTTTCAAGACCGCGGTGGAAGTCGCGCGGTTGCCCAAAACCAGATCCGGAAAAGTGCTGCGCGGCACCATGCAAAAGATCGCAGACGGGGCCGCGTTCAAGATGCCCGCCGCCATTGATGACCCGGCAATCCTGACGGAAATCGAAGCCGCGCTGAACGCGCGCAATCTGATCGGACGGAAGGCATGATCCCGCAGCACCCCTCCCGTGCCGTGGATCTTATGGTGATCGACCCGCGGCATCTCGAAGATCCCGCACCCGCAGCCACCAACCCGCAACTTTCTGAGAAGGACTGATCCATGACCCCTGCCGTCGAAATGATCAACGTGAACAAATACTACGGCACTTTTCACGCCCTCAAGGACATCAACCTGACCGTATCAAAGGGCGAGAAAATCGTTGTGTGCGGACCTTCCGGGTCGGGCAAATCAACGATGATCCGGACGATCAACCAACTGGAAGAACACCAGTCGGGCGAGATCAAGATCAACGGTGATATGATCAGCGCGGATGCTCCCAATATCGAGGAAATGCGCCGCGAAGTGGGCATGTGTTTCCAGCATTTCAACCTGTTCCCGCATCTCACGATCCTTGAGAACTGTACTTTGGCCCCGCTTCTGGCGCGCAAGATTTCCCAATCCGAGGCGGAGAAAACCGCAATGGGATATCTCAACAAGGTGCAGATCGGCAATCAGGCCGACAAGTATCCGGGGCAGCTATCCGGTGGTCAGCAACAGCGGGTCGCGATCGCGCGCGCGCTGTGCATGAAGCCGGAAATCCTGCTCTTTGACGAGCCAACCTCGGCGCTTGATCCGGAGATGATCGGCGAAGTGCTCGATGTGATGGTGACGTTGGCGCAGGAAGGCATGACCATGGTTTGTGTGACCCATGAGATGGGTTTTGCGCGGAAGGTAGCAGACAGAGTGATTTTCATGGATGCAGGCGAGATCATCGAGGAGAACGAGCCGGAAAGCTTCTTTACAGCGCCGCAAAATGATCGGACGCGGAATTTTTTGGATCAGGTTCTGACGCACTGAGCTGTCGTTGGCGCGCCCGTGATTTACGCAACGATCATGCGCTGGGGATCAACGGGCGCTCCTTGCGGCCTTCATCATAGGACCTGATCACCCCGCCGCACCGCTTCATCTGAAGCCTGCCCGCGATTTCGGAATGCCGTATCGCAATGCGCAAACGCCCGTCGCCGGTTCAAACTGTTGCGCGCCAGCGCAAGAGGGCGGCCAAATAGTTCTGCGACACAGAAAATTCCTTGAACGAAACGGGCGCCATCAGTCCCAGAATTCCGCCTGCCAGTTCGGGTTTGGCAACTCCTCGACCACCTCGAATGCGTACTTCTGGGTGAAAAAGCGCCCATGCCGGTCCGTTGTGGAAACCGTTAAAGTGTGAGTGCCAATGGGTAGCTCGGAGGGCAGATCCACGCGCCACAGATGCTGGCTGCTATCCGTCAGCATCCAGCGCTGGAAAGGCCCCGCCTTGCCGAACCACTCCGTTCCTTGCCAGGTCGTATAGCCTTGCGTGTCGGAGCCGCCGTCAACGGATCGCGCCGAGACGGAACTGATGGTCGACTGCTGCCAGATCGCCAGCGGATCCGCATAGTTCACACCCTCCAGCTTCTCTTCTCCAGCGCCCGCCTGGGTCCGCGTGCCCATCATCTCGTCGCCGTCGTTGATGGCAACCGACACCTGCGAGCTTTTTGATCCGTTCCAGACGTTCACGGCCACCCAGGTGCCATTTGCGAGATCGTCGAGCGTCAGCATATAGAGATCACCGAGGTCACGGTTGATCACAGGTGGTTCCTGATCAAAGGAGCGCTCATAAAGATCGCGATACGCGATCAAACGAGCCGCCCACTCGCGAAACCTTGGGGTATTGAAACTGGCGTGCAGTTGTGCGCCGTTCTGACCAAAGACGTGGTAGGTGTCGACATAGCTGCTGCCGTCAAAGGACAGCTGGTAATATCCCCGCGGGCTGCCAAGGCGCTGTGTGCCACGCGGCACGCCCGCATCATTCAGATCCCCTGCCCACCAGGAGCCGGACACAGCCCCGATGATGATCTGGTGAAAGGGCGCGCCTGCAACATTGGTATTCTCTTCCCAGCCGTGGAAATGTTCCCCCTCTTCGATGTTCTCGGTGGTGTGAGTGTGGCCCGCCAGCGCCAGAACCTTGCGGCCGTCCAGCAGGGTGGCAAGCTCATCGAGATTGTCGGTCTGATGCTTGGCAGCTGTATTGTCGGTGAACGTCTGGAACGGAATATGTGCCGTCAACACGACCAGCTTGTCCTGTAGCACGTTGGGCAGGAAATTCCCCAGCCATTCCAGCTGACGTTCGCTGATCACCCCATTGTAGGTGTGGGTCTTGTCGGTGGAGCAAAAGGGATGCGGATCGACGCCGTTGCAGGGGTAGCGGACATTGTCGAGACCGATGAACATCACATCGCCGATCTCAGCCGCCCAATATTCCGGCCCCCATTCCCGGCGAAATGTATCGAAACTGTCGGCATCCGAGGCGGCATCGAAATCCACATCGTGATTGCCGCCGACGAAGTATTGCGGGGTCTGGCCGACGGCGATGATGTCCTTGAACCGGTCATAGAGCGACAGATCATCGCCCATGATGTCCCCGGCAAAGATCAGACATTCGGTGTCGCCCATGTCGCGCTCAGCCAGCATATTGCCGGCGGTGTCGCGCACATAGCCGATTTCGCGATTGCTGTAGGGTTGCGGGTCCCCAAAGACGAGACAGTCAAAGGTGGTGTCCTGCGCATCTTCGATCAGCGGGAAATTGATCGCCGCGGGCAGGGGGCCTGTCGGAGCAAGCCCCCCAAAACGCAAATCAGGTGACCCGGCCTCTTTATGCACATAGGCGAATTGCGGGACCATCTGAGCGTTGACCGGGGTCACATAGCCAGCAGGTTTCGTTATGAAGAGGTTCATGTCGCCATAGGCTGGCAACTCATAGCTGCCATCCTCGCCGGAGATCACGACCTCGCGGCCGTTGGAGACGATCACGCCGGGCACACCGGGTTCGCCATCGTCCAGCGCGGCGTTGCGGTTGCTGTCGAGAAAGACAGTGCCCCGCGCCACATCTGTGGCCTCCCCGGCGACGGTTTCAACGGCCCCGATGTACGAGACATCTTTGGCCCCCGCTGCACTGGCGAGGACGATTGCAGTGGTCGGTGCAAGAAAACGCAGCATCAAATTCTCCATTAGATGTCAGAGGGCCAGCATCACGCGATTCCGTGACAGCAGGCTGGTTCAGCTATGAAATTTTGCCGAAGCTTCGATGACTTGCTTATGACAGTCGTTCGAATATGGCGCGTGGCTGGCAAATCGGCGCCGATCGGGCGAGATGCATTTCCCAAAATCCGCAATCCTGTGACACAATACCGTCTCAATCGGATGATTGATACACGGGAGGTCGCGCCGGGTTTTGGCCAAGCCCCCCTTGTAACATTGCCGTGAGCTCACCATATCTAATGTATACCATTGAATACAATCGAAAGGCCGGACCATGTTCGACCTCTATCTAACGGAACCCTTTGTTCCGTTCACAATCGCGCTGTCCCTGCTGTTTGGCTTGCTTGCGCTTGAAGTTATCTTATCTTTCTTCGGTGCGACGCTTTTGGGACTGGGGGCGGATGCTGACATCGATCTTGATTTGGATGCGCCCGATGTTGGCGATCTGGATATTGACATCGACGGTTTCGACGCGGGCGATTTTGACTTTGCGGATCCTGATCTTGATGCGGGACCCGGCAGCGATGCGGGCGGTGCGGCGACGGCTGGACCTGCGGCTTGGCTCGGGATCGGCAAAATGCCCGTTCTCATCTGGGTTGCTGCCGTCCTGCTTGCCTTTGGCCTTGCAGGGCTAATCCTGCAAAACATCGCCATTTCGGTAACTGGCGCAGCACTCCCCGCGCTCGTGATCGCCTTGCCCGCTGGTGTCTTTGGCATGTGGTTTGCCCGCCAGTTCGGCGCATTATTCGCGCGTGTTCTGCCCAAAACCGAGAGTACCGCGCTGTCCAATCGTCACCTGGGGCGCCGTACTGGCACGGTCACTCAAGGCGTCGCTAAACGCGGCAACCCCGCGGAAGTGCGCATCATCGACCGCTACGGCAACATGCACTACCTGCGCGGCGAGCCGCTAAAAGACGATGAAGATATCGCAACCGGTACACGCGTTCTGGTGCTGCGGCACCGGCATGATCACGGCTACCGTCTGGTGCCGCTGGAACCTGAAACCTAAGACCTAAAACGACCCGTCATTTAACAAGGAGATACTTATGGACCTCGTCACACTCGGCATAACTGTTGCCAGCATCATCGGCTTTTTGATTTTCGTGGGGCTGGTCCTGGGGCGTCTCTATCGGCGCGCGACACGCGAGGTCAGCCTCGTGAAAACCGGGGCGGGCGGCAAGAAGGTCATCATGGATGGCGGTACGATTGTGGTGCCCCTGCTGCATGAAATCAGCCCTGTGAACATGAAGACGCTGCGCCTTGAGGTCCAGCGGTCCCATGAGGGCGCTTTGATCACCAAGGACCGCATGCGTGTCGACGTGGGCGTCGAATTCTACGTCTCGGTCAATGCTACCGAAGAGGGCATCAGCCGCGCGGCGCAAACGCTTGGGGATCGGACCTTTTTCGTGGATCAGCTGCGGGAAATGATCGAAGGTAAACTCGTCGATGGTCTGCGCGCTGTTGCCGCGCAGATGACGATGGACGAGCTGCATGAGAACCGCGCTGAATTCGTTCAAGAGGTGCAAAATGCGGTGTCTGAGGACCTGCTGAAAAACGGTCTTGAGCTGGAATCCGTTTCGTTGACTGCCCTGGACCAGACCCCGTTTGAAGCGCTGGACGAGAACAACGCCTTTAACGCGGTGGGGATGCGCAAACTGGCCGAAGTCATTGCAACGTCAAAGAAGGAGCGCGCGCAGATTGATGCGGATGCGGACGTATCGGTGCGCCGGGCCGCGATGGAAGCGGAACGCCTGAAGCTGAAGATCAACCAGGACGAACAGCAGGCTGCGATTGCCCAGCGTCAGGAAATTGCGACGCTTGAAGCGGCACAGGAAGCCGAGATTGCGCGCCGTCAGGAAGACGCTGAGCGGGAGAAGGAACAGGCGCGGATCAAGCGGGAAGAAGCCATTCGCGCGGC
Source organism: uncultured Roseobacter sp. (assembly GCF_947499265.1). GTDB lineage: Bacteria > Pseudomonadota > Alphaproteobacteria > Rhodobacterales > Rhodobacteraceae > Roseobacter. The sequence continues at coordinate 306,838 of NZ_CANMNK010000006.1, forward strand.
GGATATCGAGCGGGAACGCGCGATCCGCGAAGCCGAGATTTCTCGGGATCGTGAATTGGAAGTGGCCGATCAGGAGCGTCAGATCATCATCGCGGTGAAATCGGAAGAGGAAAGCCGCGCACGTGCGTCGGCGGACGAGGCCCGTGCCGAGGCCACAAAAGCTTCCGAAAGCATTGAGACCGTGCGCTCTGTTGCCACAGCTGAACGGGCGAAACGGATTGCGCTGATCGAAGCGGAACGTGAAGCCGAGAGAGAGGCGACGCGTATCCGTCTGGCCGCTCAGGCCGATAAGGACGCAGCCCAGGATCGAGCAGAGGCGAAGCGGGAGGAAGCCCGTGCCGAAGCGGATGCACTGACCATTCGGGCTGACGCGAAGAAAGCCGACCTTTTGGCCGAGGCGGAAGGTCGCCGCGCCATCGTCGAGGCGGAAAATGCCATCGCGGAAGAGATCGTGAATATGAAAGTTGCGCTCGCACGGTTGGAGAAACTGCCCGAAATCGTGGCGCAGATGGTCAAACCAGCCGAGAAGATCGACTCGATCAAGATCCACCACGTGGGCGGTATGAACGGCCTGCCGGGCGCCGAAGGCGGCGCCAATGGCGGTAAGGCTCCGGTCAACCAGGCGCTTGATTCCATCATGGGCATGGCGGTGCAGCTTCCAGCGCTGAAAAAACTGGGCCAGGAACTGGGTGTGTCGATGGAAAACGGCGTGGCTGGCCTGGCGGATAGCCTGTTGGAAAAAGAGGACGCGCCTGTTCCCGCTGCCGAATTGTCGGCAGATGTATCGGAGCCCAAGACAGAAGAGCTTCCAGCGAAATGAAGGCACAGTCCCCCAGGGTTCTGAGCCCGGGGGATGGCGCTTAGGTGCATCGTTTCTTCGACGCGCAAGGAACGACTTTTTCGACGGGCAAGGTCAGGGCGATTGCGTTGCAGGGATGCGATGAGGTCGCCTTTTCCTGCCCGGTGCCGCGTCACCCATTTATCGTAGCCCGCAACCCTTGATCGCCGCCACATGTCCCAATCCAATGCGCGGATATGACATTGCTTCCTGCCAAATGTTCACCTAATGTTCCATCATGTGATGATGTCCACAAGGGAGGTGTATTGAGATGATCAATGGAAGCTGTTGCTGTGGGGCCGTCAAGTTTACGCTGCTGGCGGAACCTTCAATGATGGGGACATGTCACTGTTCCCGATGCCGCAAGGTTGGTGCCAGCGCCATCGTTTTTGTCAAAAGAACGGATTTGAAATGGCTTCAGGGCAAAAACCACGTCACACGTTTTGCGCCGGTGGCCCCCTATATCTACGGTCGATGCTTTTGCGAAATCTGTGGCACATCTCTGGGTGAGATTTTGTCTGAAGACGACAGCTTTCCAATTGCGGCAAATGCCATCGACAGCGCGCTTGAAGTCCGGAACCAGTTTCATGAGTTTGTCCGTGAAAAGCCGTCCTGGTACGAGATTTGCGACAACGCGAAACAGTTCGAAGGCCTCCCTGAGACGCCGTGATGTCTCAGCCCCAAAGGCCTTTGCCTGCAAAGCTCTAGCAGTGATCCGTCTCGGACCGGCGGCCAAAGGTCATGGATAATTCGATTTGGTCGATTGTCTGGATTGCATCAGACATCGGGCCGCCCATGAAAATATTTTTTGAAGAGGCGGTCGATGATGGGCTAAGTATCAGGGGTATAGATTCAAAAATTTATCTGATCGAATGGGGCATACCCCGATGTTTGGTGCTCAGCAAAGCAAGGCTCTCGAACTGATTTATGACACGGCTGTGCGGCCCGGTGGTTGGCGCCGCGCGCTTGACCAGACGACGTCCATCGTCGGTGCGCGCGGGATCGCCCTGGTCATCCGGGGCCGAAACGCAGGCGCGCCCAACCTGACAATGATGAGCCAGGTCTACCTTGATTTCTCTCGAAAACCTTCAGGGTGGTATTACGGTGCTTTTCTGGCGCGACTTCAGGAAACGGATTGGGATGCGCTCCGATCCTTTCCCGTGCACAAGGCCATTCCGGATACGGATGCGGGCCTGAGCGCGGATGAACTTGATGTGCGCGCCGACTACAGCTTTCTGCGAAAGCGCACCGGTGTTGCGCGCAGGGTCGGTGTGCGGCTCAATCCGGATGAAGTGTGGTTTGACGCGATGAGCATCGGATTTGACCGCTCGCTGAATCAAGCGCCGTCGGGCCTTTCAGAGCAAATCAAACCGCTTCTCCCCCATTTCTCCAAGGCGATTGAGATGGGTCGGATGTTCACGCTGCTCAAGGCGCGGTACCGGGCCGCTTTGAGCGCGCTTGACCATGTGCAGGCCGGTCTTGTCATTGCGCTTCCCGGGGGTGCAATGATCGTTGAAAATGCCGAAGCGCAACGTATTTTTGACCTGTCTGACGGCCTGGTAAAAGGTCGGGACGGGTATCTATCCACGCAGGATTCAGATCTGACAAAACGCGTTCGCCTCGCGATTGAGGCCGCCGCGAGCACGGCGGATGGCACGGGAAATCAACACGAGGTATTATTCGCGATCCCGAGGCCGTCGGGTGAAACCCCGATCCTGCTGGAGGTCGCACCGATCTCGGATGCGGGTGGCGAGCTGGAAACCGGGCTGCGTGGTGCGCTCATAACCCTGATTGACCCGAACCGGGCGCCCTATCTAAAGCTTGAAAGGTTTGCGGCGCTCTACAACCTGACGGCGGCGGAAACCGATGTGTGCCGTTGGGTGGCGGAAGGGGCTGGTATCCCGGAAATCGCGGATCGCAGGGGAACCTCCCCGGTAACGACGAAAAACCAGATTGCCGCTGTCTTGTCTAAAACCGGTGTGCACAGCCGCGCAGAACTGATCCGTCTTGTCTTGCGCGTCCTGCCGCCCGTGGCCTGACGCCTTCGGTGTGGTATCGGAGCAGGTGGAACAAGAACTGCATATTGAGTGATGCGATGTCATATGCGACGCTCCTTTGATGCCCGAAGAACTTCAGCAAAACCCACATAAGACCGCCGAATTCAGCGAGAATGACCTCTTGGTGGCGATTGGCCGGCAAACGCGGGTGTTTCGCCGTCAGAAAGGTCTGACAATCTCGCAATTGGCCAGAGAAATGGGCGTCTCAAATGGCATGCTGTCGAAGATCGAAAACGGTCAGACAGCCGCGTCTTTGCACACGCTTCAGGCCTTGTCGCAAGCCTTGAGTGTCCCGCTGACCTCCCTGTTTGCCGGGTTTGAAGAGACCCGCGAGGCGTCACACGTCAAGTCAGGCACGGGGATCGAAGCGGACCGCGTGGGGACCCGCGCGGGGCATCAATACAGCCTTCTGGGCAATATCGCTGGATCCTCGGGCGTGACGGTGGAGCCCTATCTGATCCTGCTGACCGAAGAATCCGACGTGTTCCCGACTTTCCAACATGAGGGCATCGAATTCCTCTACATGCTCGAAGGCCAGTTGGCATATCGCCATGGGCGCGAAATATATCTGCTGGAACCCGGCGATAGCCTGATGTTTGACGCGGATGCGCCACATGGGCCGGAACGCATGCTGAAGCTGCCGGCGCGCTACCTTTCGATCATTTGTTACCCCAAGGAAAATCGAGCCGAATAATATTCACAAAGGGAATAAAAAATTCTCATTGAGAAACTTTTGATGTGCAGTATTGGAATTTTCTCTTAGCCTCGTTGCGATTGGATGAGGTGGTGAAATGTGCGGCATTGTCGGGCTCTTTCTGAAGGATGAAGCGCTGGAAGGCGATCTGGGTCGCATGCTGACCGACATGCTGATCACCATGACGGACAGAGGCCCGGACAGCGCTGGCATCGCGGTGTATCGCGGGGATGACGCGCAACTGAAATTCACTGTGCAGTCGGCGGATCCGGACAGGTGTTTCGCAACGCTGTCTGAGGTTTTGGGCGCAGATGTGACCCGGATCGACAGTCACGCCATTGTCTCCTGTGCACCAGATCAGGCGGAGGCCTTGCGGGCTAAAATTCGCGCAATCGACGGGCTGCGCATCATGTCGGTGGGCGAGGCCATTGAGATCTACAAGGAAGTTGGTTTGCCGCAATCGGTCGCCGACCGATTTGACATTCCGCAGCTGCAGGGCAGCCATGGCATCGGGCACACGCGCATGGCGACGGAAAGCGCCGTGACAACGCTTGGCGCGCATCCGTTTTCGACCGGTCTTGACCAATGCCTGGTGCATAATGGCTCGCTATCCAACCACAATTCACTGCGGCGCAAGCTCGGCAGGCAGGGGGTGCGGGTCGAGACCGAAAACGACACCGAAGTCGCCGCCGCCTACCTCACCTGGAAAATGCAGCAGGGCGCCAACCTCGGTGAGGCGCTGGAGGCGGGATTGCAGGACCTTGACGGGTTTTACACATTCGTTGTGGGCACAAAAAACGGCTTTGGCGTGTTGCGTGACCCCATCGCGTGCAAACCTGCCGTGCTGGCCGAAACGGATCAATATGTCGCGTTTGGGTCGGAATACCGGGCTTTGGTCAACCTGCCGGGCATCGACGCGGCACAGGTTTGGGAGCCTGAGCCCGCGACCGTCTATTTTTGGGAACATTGACGCATGGAAACACTCGATCTGTCTGCTCTCGATCTGCGCGCGGTCAATGCGACGCTTCAGGCCGTGGGTGAGGGCGCAAACACCGCGTTTGAGATCACCAACCCGCGCGGCAGCCACGCGATTGCCGTTGGCCTCGATGCACCCATCCAGGTCACTGTGAAAGGCTCGACCGGTTACTATTGTGCAGGCATGAACCAGCAGGCGACCGTGCGGGTTACCGGCTCTGTCGGCCCGGGCGTGGCGGAAAACATGATGTCGGGCAAGGTCGTGGTGGAAGGCAACGCCAGCCAATACGCCGGGGCCACGGCACATGGGGGGCTGCTGGTGATCAAGGGCGATGCGTCCAGCCGTTGCGGCATTTCGATGAAGGGGGTGGATATTGTCGTGCATGGTAAAATTGGCCACATGAGCGCGTTCATGGCGCAGGCGGGCAATCTGGTCGTGCTTGGCGATGCAGGTGATGCGCTAGGGGACAGTCTTTATGAGGCCCGGATATTCGTGCGCGGCGCGGTGAAATCATTGGGGGCCGATTGCATCGAAAAGGAGATGCGGCCGGAGCATCTGGAGCTCCTCAAACATCTGCTGCGCGACGCCGAAGCGGATGCCGACCCAGGCGAATTTCGCCGATACGGTTCCGCGCGCAAGCTCTATCACTTCGATGTCGACAATGCAGGAGCCTATTGATGGACAAGACCCCGCAGACGCATCCGGTCAAATCCGCGAGTTTTGACGACTACACCACATCTTACATTCGCCGGGCGGCAGCGACGGGTATCTACGACATTCGCGGCGGGGGGGCAAAACGCAAGGTGCCGCATTTTGATGACCTGCTGTTTCTGGGGGCGTCGATGTCGCGCTATCCGCTCGAAGGGTACCGCGAGCGTTGCGACACCAGCGTCACGCTTGGCGACCGCTACGCCAAAAACCCAATTCAGCTGGACATTCCCATCACGATTGCCGGGATGAGCTTCGGGTCGCTGTCCGGGCAGGCCAAGGAAGCGCTGGGGCGTGGCGCCAATGCCGCTGGAACCTCAACGACCACCGGAGATGGCGGTATGACCAAGGAGGAGCGCGGCCATTCCAAGACGCTGGTCTATCAATATCTGCCATCGCGCTATGGGATGAACCCCGACGATCTGCGTCAGGCGGATGCAATTGAGATCGTGGTCGGGCAGGGCGCGAAACCGGGCGGCGGCGGCATGCTGCTGGGGCAAAAGATTTCGGACCGGGTTGCGCAGATGCGCACATTGCCCGCGGGGATTGACCAGCGCTCCGCCTGCCGGCACCCGGATTGGACGGGGCCGGATGACCTTGAAATCAAGATACTGGAGCTGCGCGAAATCACCGGATGGCAGGTGCCGATCTACGTGAAGATCGGCGGCGCGCGCCCTTATTTTGACACCACTCTGGCGGTCAAAGCGGGTGCGGATGTGGTCGTTCTGGATGGGATGCAGGGCGGAACGGCGGCAACGCAGGATGTCTTTATCGAACATGTCGGGCAGCCGACGCTGGCTTGCATCCGGCCTGCGGTGCGTGCCCTTCAGGACATGGATATGCACCGCAAGGTACAGCTTGTGCTGTCGGGCGGGATCAGAACGGGCGCCGATGTGGCGAAGGCGCTGGCGTTGGGGGCAGACGCCGTTTCCATTGGGACGGCGGCGCTGATCGCGATGGGAGACAATGATCCCGCGTTTGAAGAAGAGTACCGCAAGCTCGGCACCACCGCCGGCGCCTATGATGATTGGCACGAGGGGCGGGACCCTGCGGGCATCACAACGCAGGATCCGGTGTTGGCCGCGCGTCTCGATCCGGTGATCGCGGGGCGTCGGCTCGCGAACTACCTCAAGGTCATGACGCTGGAGGCGCAGACCATCGCGCGCGCCTGCGGCAAAAGCCATGTTCTCAACCTCGAACCGGAAGACCTGTGTGCTCTGACGATCGAAGCGGCTGCCATGGCGGGCGTGCCCCTCGCGGGGACAAATTGGATACCGGGCGCAGGCGAAGCCCCTTAGATAGACGGAGACTGGCATGGGAAGTGATCTGGCAAAATTCGCGGCGGACAAGGGTGTTCGTTTCTTTCTGTTCAATTTCACCGATCTCTTCGGGGTGCAGCGTGCCAAGCTTGTGCCCGCTGAGACCGTCGGGGAGATGCAGAAATCCGGCGCGGGTTTCGCGGGGTTTGCGAGCTGGCTGGACATGACACCTGCACACCCGGACATGTTCGTGATGCCGGATGCTGCTTCCGTCATTCAATTGCCCTGGAAATCCGAAGTGGCCTGGGTTGCGGGCGATCCGTGGATGGACGGGGAACCGGTGGCACAAGCCCCGCGCAACGTTCTGAAGTCGCTGATTGCCCGAGCGGATGCGCTTGAGTTGAAGATGATGTCGGGGGTGGAGCCGGAGTTTCATCTGATTTCAGAAGACGGGGCGGAGATTTCAGACGCGCGGGATACCCAGGAAAAACCCTGCTATGACCAAAGCGCGCTGATGCGCCGGTATGATGTGATTTCTGAGATTTGCGCTACCATGATCACGCTGGGCTGGGCGCCCTATCAGAACGACCATGAAGACGCGAACGGTCAGTTCGAAATCAATTGGGATTTCGGCGATTGCCTGCAAACGGCAGATCAGCACGCGTTTTTCAAATTCATGGTTAAGGCCATCGCTGAAAAACACGGGCTGCGCGCGACGTTCATGCCAAAGCCGTTCAGCACCCTGACGGGCAACGGATGTCACGTGCACCACTCGCTTTGGACACCGGACGCGAAGTCCTGTGTGTTTGCTGATGACACCGATGAGATGGGCCTGTCTGAGACAGCATATCACTTCCTTGGCGGGCTGATGGCACACGGGGCGGCGATGTGCGCGATCACGAACCCCACGGTCAATAGCTACAAGCGGATCAACGCGCCCGCTACGCTTTCCGGCGCGACATGGTCCCCGTCATCTGTGACTTACGGTGGCAATAACCGCACCCATATGGTGCGCATCCCGGATGCGGGTCGTCTTGAATTCCGCCTCGCGGATGGCGCGGCCAACCCCTATCTGCTGCAAGCGGTTTTGCTGGCGGCGGGGCTGGATGGCATTGACCGGAAACTGGACCCTGGGAAACGGTTGGATATCGATATGTACACCGAAGGGCACAAGGTGCGCGGCGCGAAGAAGCTGCCGCTGAACATGCTGGATGCCCTTCGCGAATTCCAAAAGAACAAAGCACTGACAGAGGCCATGGGCGCGGCGTTTTCGCAGGCCTATGTGACACTGCGCACGCGGGAATGGAACCAGTTCACGCACCACCTGACCGATTGGGAGAGGGATAACGCATTGGACTGCTGACGCGGTCAGGTGTCCAAGTACCCCCAATATCTGCAGATCACGAAAGGGGGTGAAAGCGTCATCGGGGCTCAGTGTCGTATTGATGCCCGGAGCTTTCCGTATTCAGACATCACCCTCTGCAAAAGCCGCAAAGCCTGATCCAGATTAGGGCCAGCATCAGCGTCTTACGAAATCTGCCACCCCAGTGACAGCGCCAGTCACCCCGTATCCCCCAGGTGATCTGGTGTTTCGAAACCTTCAACGCTTGGATCGATCTGTCGGCCCGACCACTTTGACTCCAGCAGCCAAGATACCTGTTCCGCTGGTACCGCCCGCTCAAAAAGGAACCCTTGTCCAAGTGAGCAATCCAGCGATTGCAGATACCCGAGGTCATCGGCAGATTCGATCCCTTCCGCCGTTACATCCAGCTCAAGACCGTTTGCCAGCGCCATGATGCCGGACACGATTTTCTGATTTTGCGGTTCCGCTGCGATATTGGTCACGAAGCTCCGATCAATCTTGATACGGTCAAACGGCAGCTGCCGAAGACTAGCGAGACTCGAATAACCCGTGCCAAAATCGTCCAGCGCGACGGCAACGCCGAGCTCTTTCAGGGCGTCCAGCTTGGTCCGCGCCACCCCGAAGTCATGAATGACAGAGCTTTCCGTTACTTCGATGGTCAGGCGCTTTGCGTCAAAGTTGCACTCAAGTAGAATCTCTTCGATTTGTTCGACCAGCCGTGGGTCATGAAATTGGAATGGCGAGACATTGAACGAAATGGAGAGCCGTGGATCCCATTGCGCGGCGGCCAAGCAGGCTTGCCGCAAAATGCTCAGCCCAAGTACGCCAATCTGGCCGCTGTCTTCGGCAAGTTCGATAAAAACGCTGGGCGGGATTTGGCCACGTGTCTTGTGGTTCCAGCGGGCCAGAACCTCGAAACCGATCAGGGTTTTTGTCTCGATTTGGATGATGGGCTGAAACCAGGGCTGAATTTCAGATTTGATGATGGCCTCTCGCAGGTCCGCTTCGATTTCCGCCCGTTCATGGGATTGATGATCCAATTCCGCATCATACCAGGCAAATTGCCCTCTTCCGTGATCTTTAGCGGTGTAGAGGGCTTTGTCAGCCCGCCGGATGGCTTCCGAACACGAATCCTTTGAATCCCAATTCACCAGACCGATGCTGCAGCTGATGAAAATCTGATTTTGTTCAAAGCTGACAGCGGTTTCCATGGCGTGCAAAAGCCGCCGGGCCGCGCGCTCCGCCTGAAAGGAATCTGTTGTCTTGTCAAAAATGACGGCAAACTCATCGCCCCCCAATCGTGCAACGATGCTGCCCGCGCCAGCTTCAGCTTTCAGCCGTTGCGCGACACAGCGCAGCGTTTCGTCACCTGCCGCGTGGCCGTGCAGATCGTTCACGGGCTTGAACCGATCCAGGTCAATGATTGCGATAATGCGACTGGTCAATGGGGAGACTTCAGCTTTGATCTCTTCCAGCGCCGCAGAGAATGCGCGCCTGTTCATCAATCCGGTGAGTGGGTCGTGCCGTGCATTCTGCTCCGCCCGCTGGCGTTGAAAATCACGTTCTCCCATGAGTTTTTTCAGCTTTTTCCACTGGAAGAAAATTGAGAAAATCAGGGCGATTGTCAGGTTGACGATCAGCAGGGCAAACTCATCAAGGTCCCAGTCTTCGTGCGCACGGCTGTAGTCATAAAAACGTTCGAACAACTCCATTTCCGCCATCGCTGGCCAACAGATTACAGCGGATAGGAAAAAGAGTGCTGTTACTGCGTGGTCCCGCATGAAGCGGGGCAGTGAAAAGGATGAAACGACCGCCATGGTAAACTCTCTCAAGTCAAAAAACTGTTGGGCAGATTATTGGGTCGTGGCTCTACAGCCGGTAAATCAGGCACGATAATCCCGTTTCATTTTTACTAAACGGCGCATGTACTTGCTGAGGTGAGCGTACCTTCCGCTTTCAACATACGGCGCAATCGGGCAGCGTTTTAATTGGTGCGTGGCGTCGAAATTCTCCTTGCCAATGGGTATTTCTTCAACAATCAACGCCCGCAGGCCAAGGTTTTCTCTGATCCGCGCCCGCGTTAACCATATGTTCGCAAATCAGAAACAACATGATTTCTATGAAATATGTATGGAAAATCACGCTGCGCCGCGCATTGAAGAGTGGCGACAGACAACAGGGCTATGCGCTTGCGGGCAGCATGGGCGAAGCTTTGGAACTGGCAGGCACTCCTGATGCGATCGCCGTGCCACAACCCGGAAAAGCATGGCAGGGACCGGAAGGCGCGAATTTTTTCTGGTACGAATGGCGACCCGCGACGGCTTGAAACGCATCCATGATGTCGGGGAGGGTTTGCGCAAAGGGTTTCGGTCTACCTGTGCGGCGCCGTTTTAGACACGCCGGGAGGGTCTGGCGCTCATTTTCGCATTTCTGGTGCGAACACGCCGAAAGTGACGCGGGCGCGACGCCGTTTCCAACTATGCCCAATGATCACATGCGCGCGCCGCAACAGGCTGTTTCCCGGTTGCCTCGATGCGCACTAAATATGCACATCAAGGCGGAGCCCTCCGGCCTAGACAATGAGCTCATCGATCAACAACACGTTTTGATTAATGTTCAAGGCACCTGTCGCCACACCGTTGAGCAGGGCAATCTCCTCCCCATCGACTTCAACCATGACATTGGGGCCCACGCCGATAAAGGAAATCTGCGCTTCGGGCGAGAAGCCAACCAGATGCAATTGATCTTCTGTAGCATTGAAATCCGTGACCGTGTCGAAACCGGTTTCACCGAAATTGAAGATGAAATTGTCCGCATCGCCACCGCCCTGCAGTGTGTCGAAACCATCACCCCCTGACAGGTTATCCTGTCCGCTTCCCCCTTTGAGCCCGTCGTCGCCCGATCCGCCAAGCAGCGTGTCATCCCCACGACCGCCGGCTATTTCATCATCGTCATCCCCGCCAAGCAGCGTATCATTCCCGCGCTTTCCGAGCAGATGATCATTTCCGGCGCCGCCCTCGGCGCGGTCATCGCCCAGACCACCGTTCAGATGATCATCACCCTCGCCGCCAAGCATCGTGTCGTCATCCCCACCGCCAAAGAGATGATCGTCTCCGGTGCCGCCCTCCATCAGGTCGTCGCCCCGCCCGCCATGAAGCATGTCGTCATCTGCGCCGCCCAACAACGTGTCCGCGCCGCCGTCGCCTCGCAGTTCGTCCTCATCTGATCCGCCGTCCAGCAGATCATTGCCCTGGCGTCCCCGCTGGATGTCATCGCCAGATCCGCCCTCGACGATGTCGTCGCCCCGCCCGCCCTTCACGGTGTCATCGCCTGCACCGGCGATGGTCAGGCCGCCCCCATTGCCGGTAGAAATCATATCGTCCCCGCCGCGGGTAAAGAGCGCCTCCCAGCGGATTTCGGCATTTGCAGCCACCTTTTTACCGACCTCCAGACCGTTGAGGTTTCCATCCTGGATGTGGATGCCGCCATAGATGCGCGAGATGCCGGCCTCTTCCGCCGCCTCGGTGAGCGTTGCCCATTGCAAGACCACCGGGGGGCCGTTGCCGAAATCCTCAAAAGCCAGCTCACTGGTTTCATAGCGACCCAGCAAGTCGAGGCCTGCGACCCCGTCGAGATCGTAATTGCTAAGCGACGTGCCGTCGTAATAGTTGTCCGATCCGACAAAGCTGGCGATGGTCTTTGCCGCGGCCATCGAAAAGGTCGAGTGGCCCGAGACATATTCAGGGAAGGGCGGGGTCACAAAGGTTACGTTCTGATAGGGCTGCCATTCCTGACCAAGGATCTGTTGTGTGCCCTGGTTGACGCCGCCCCATGCCTCTATGGTCTGGTCGTAATAGAGGTCGCGGATGGCGGATTGTGGGCGCACATAATCGTGGACATATTTTGCTTCCCACGTGGCAATTCCGGCGTCAAAGACTGCTGCATTCAGCGCGAAAAACATCTTGGCGTCTTCGTCGATGCCGTGCCCCTCGCGCAGGGCGATGTCCTGGGCGATCTGGTTCCAGTGGCCGGGAGGGGATTCGGTGCGTGGACCATCTGCCCAAAGCTCTGCAATCACCTTCTGCTCATCGGTCAGGTTGGCCGAGGTTGCGATCACTTCGTTGATCTGATCGCGATATGCCTGGTCATTGGTCGTCACCTTCCCGGTACCATCGACGTAGCGCGAGAAATCTCCCAGTTGCGGTGGCGCGTCGGGGCGGAATTGATCGTTTGCGGCGAGTGCAAAGCTGTCGACAGATCCCCAATGCGGGGTGAGCGCGACTTGATCCACATAGCTGCCTGGATCATTGTCATCGATGATCGGAACCCCGTTTGCGTCCGTGACGGTGCCCGTCGGGACGCGCAGCGGCTGCCAATGGTTGGGGTCGAAATTCGCGCCACCAGGCACCCGGCCCGTGTTCGGATCGGCGGAGTTCACCGGGGCGTAACCGCTGCTGTCGGCAAAATCGTTCTGCGCGTTTGATCCATCGTCGGCGCTTGCGTCAAAGACATTCTGCGCGGCCACGGTGCCCACACCCGCAGCGGTGTTGGTGGTGAGGGAGGCATCCGCCGGATCGTAGCCCAACTGCGACATGAACCCATCGAACAGGGCAATCTGTCCGGGAAAGAGTTCGATCAGGGCGGCGTAGGCGGCAAAGCTGACAGCGGCGGATTTATTGGCATCCGTATTGGCGAGGCCCGTTTCGATTTCCGAATAATGACCATAGGCCTCAGTATCGAAAGCCGCCCAGGCATCGTATATCGCGGCGCTGGCGATATGCAGTTGGTAGGTGGTGGCGGTGGGCTTGGCGCTGCCTTCGCGGATCGCTTCGAGGGTGACTTCGTTCCATTGCGCGACAATAGATTGCTGTTGAACAGTCATCGTTAAATCTCCAATAAAAATGTCTTCGTGCTAAAATGTGGAACAAGGGTACCACCAATGCCGCGATATCCAAACAACCCATTGATCTATCAAGGCTCTTGGTCGGTGCGATGGCGGCGCATCCGGAGCCTAGCGTGCGGGCCTCGATGAGATCGCCTAATTTATCGGCATGGGCTACGAAACCGCGTCAAACCTGAATGCAGATCACCAAAGCGGGCTGAAATCTGTGTAATCCCCGCATGTTGAGAGCTATTCCTTGCCCAATGAAGCACCCGGATAGCGAGCATCACTCCACCGGACCGGGTAACCCTTGGGAAAACTCCCCAGATGACGGCTCAGTGCTGCATAATTCTTTGGCACTTACCTACCTTAGAAAAAATCTGCAGGTCAGCCTCCGATGATCGACAATTGGGGTTATTTTTCCCAATGTTTTACCAAATATGATTGGTTTTGAAGGTGCACACGGTTGTGTCGTCGCCGTTCTAGTCGACTAAAGGCTTGCGTTGCTTTGGACCCGCAATTGGTAGTCGGACGGCAGTTTCCGCGTCAACCAGCCGGTGTAGAGCGGCCCAAATTCGGCAAGCAGCGCGATCCGATCAGGTCGGTCAACGATCCAGTATGTCGCCAGCCCCGATCCATGCCTGCCCATGTCCGGACTGAGGTAAGCACACCCAAGATAGGTTGCCTCCGCGTCTCGGATGACCCAGGCAAAGGACCTTTTGGCGGTGAACTCTCGATGGTGCCAGTGCAGGTCGGTCGCGTCATAGGATCTGGTCAACCCATCCGGCCATGTCGGGCCAAAGAGGCCACGTAGAACATCGGCAGATCGGGTGACTTCGCGAAAGTCTTCGTCAAGATCATCGACCGTCAGGATGTCCAACTGGAAAGCGCCCAAGGGAAAAGACGTCGGAAATTCCAGGGTTTCAAAATCCGGATGCGGTGTCATTCCGCGGCGGTCTTGGCGACCCGTTTGAACGGATTTTCCTCGGGGACATCATAGTCCAGTTTCAACACCCCCTTGGCGCGCGCGTCGGCCATGTAGCGAAAGGCGTTGACGGACATGCGCATCAAATGCTCGCCCGCTTTCAGGGGCGGGTATTTTGCGATGGTCTCCGCAGTGCGGAACTTTTCCAGGGGCTCAACGATGGCGTGGTAGTCGAGGCCGAAGAACAGCGGCAGAGAATAGCGCTCGCGCCCGATGTTGTTCACCCGGTGCTGGGTCGATTTGAATTGCCCGCCGGACCAGGTCTCGAAAATGTCGCCGATGTTGACGATGAAACAGCCCGGGATGGGCGGCGCCTCGATCCAGACGTCATCGGCGTTCATCACCTGCAATCCCGGACCGCCCTGCAGCAGAATGGTGAAACATTCGAAGTCCGAATGCGCCGCGATGCCCACCAGATCCTTGGTCGCATCCATGTCGTTTTCCACGTAGCGCAGCAGGCGCAGCTGCGAGGTCGGGTTGGTGATGTGTTGGGTCAGCTCCGCCGGATCGACACCCAGTTCAAGCGCCAGCCCGTCTAGCAGCGTCAGGCCGAGAGAGAAGATTTCATCGTAGTAGGAGGACACCGTCTCCTTCCAGCCGGGGATATCCGGCCAGATGTTCGGGCCCGTCATGCGCCAGTTTGCCAGATAGTCGGGATGATCGGCGGGCGCCTCGAACGACATGTCCCAGGCTTCGTTGAAGTTGATCTGTTTGGGAAAGGACGCGCCGTTTTCTTCCAGCGGCACATACCCGCGATGATGGGTGGTGAAACCGGACCAGTATTTCATCTTATAACTGCGCGGCATTTCGTGAAATGCCTTGGAGGCCGCAAAGACGTCGTCAATCAGGGTTTGCGGCACGCCATGCTGGGTGATGTAGAAAAAGCCGGAGGTGCGGGCAGCCTCCCCCAGGGCGTTTGCAACCTTGACCCGGTCGTTCGGATCACCGGTCCGCAGCCCGGACAAATCAATGACCGGCAGGTTCGCTTCTTCTATTTTCACGGCCTTCAGTTCGGCATCCATTACATCACTCATAGCTGGGCTCCTGCTGTGCGTCGCTTGAGCGTCAACGACATCGAGCGGGCCACGCAAGCGCCGTATTCGAATATATGCGCACCTGATGCCACTGCCTAAAAACTGCCCGGCACAAACAATTCGGCGCTGAAAAATTAACCATTTGCTGAAAGGCCCCGCGCGTTCTGTCAGATTGTTTGACTCGCAGAACGGGTCCTTTGTCCAATCGATGCAAGAGCGTTCAAATGCCGACATGCTGGCCAATTGAGCGACGCAGATAATTAAAACAGGGGAGTTAACATGACAAAAATCAATCGCCGCGCGCTATTGAAATCCACCGCCGGTGCAGGCGGATTGGCACTGGCTGGCAGCATGCTGGGCACTCCATTGATCGCGCAGACGCGCAGCCTTAAGGTGGGTTCTTACGGCGGGTATTTCGAGGACAGCTTCAAATCCTTCGTCTACCCCGCCTTCACCGAAGCCACCGGCATCGAGATCGAAAGCGTGACCCAGCCCAATTCCTCCGATTGGCTGGTCACCATGCAGCAGGCCACAGCCGCGGGCACCGTTCCGGCGGATGTGTCGCTTTATGCACGTGATGCCTTGATCAAGGCCTCCCGCATCGGCGGGCTGTTGGCGCCGCTGGAAACCAAGAACATGAAGGCGTCTGAAAATCTTGATGGGTATTTCGTGTTCGAGGACACCACCGGCGTGATCGGTGTGGGGGCGATGTCGTGGTTCACCTCGATGGTCGTAAATCCGGAATATGTGGAGACCCCGCCCGCCAGCTGGGCGGAGTTCTGGGACACCGGTCAGTATGAATCGAGCCTCGGCATCTCCAAACTGCACAACTCCAACTTCCTCGATATCGTCGCGGCCACGTTCTTTGAGGGCGAGGCCACATTCGCCAGCAACGATGGGATCGTGGCACTGGTCGAAAAGGCGCGCGAGCTGAAAGCCAATACGGCGCTCTGGTGGTCCGCCGAAAGCCAGATGGAGCAGGCGATGAAGAACGGCGATGTGATCGGCGGCATGTATTACCATGACGTCGCCCAGCTGATGGCGGCAGATGGGTTCTCGATCTTATCCCACTTCCCAAAAGAGGGTAATCCGCAAGGCTACGGCTCATGGTGTCTGTCCACCCTCTCGGAGAAAAAGGCCGAGGCCGAGGAATTCATCAACTTCTCCTCTGATCCTGCCACGCAGGCGCTGATGTCGCGGATGATCGGCACCGCACCTTTGGTCGATAAATCGAAGACCGACCTGACGGATGAGGAATTTGCCGCCGTCTCAGGCACCCCGGCCATCCAACCGGCCTATGAAGCCTATTTGGACAATGAGACCTTCATCAAGGAAACCTGGGATACGATGCTGGGCACCAGCTGATCCCGATGAGCGATCTCATTCTGAGGGGCATCCGCAAGGACTACGGTAAGGTGCGCGCGGTGGAAGGCGTTGACCTTACCTTTACACATGGCGAGTTGACAGCACTGCTTGGGCCGTCCGGTTGCGGCAAAACCACCCTGCTGCGGATGATTGCCGGGCTCGAGGACCCAACGGCCGGGAGCCTACGTCTGGGCGGTGCCGATCTGACAGATGTCCCGGCGCATAAGCGCAAATTCGGAATGGTGTTTCAGAACTTTGCCCTCTTTCCGCATCTCAATGTGCGCGAAAACGTGTGTTACGCGCTGATCATCGACGGCGTGGCGAAAGCCAGGGCGCATGAAAAAGCGCATGAACTGCTTGACCTTGTGCAGCTAAGCGCGTTTGCGGACCGCCGGATCGGCGCATTATCTGGCGGTCAACGCCAGCGGGTGGCCATCGCACGCGCGCTCGCCCAGGAGCCGGAGATCTTCTTGCTGGACGAGCCGATGTCGGCGCTTGATGCCAATCTGCGCGAAGCGATGCAGGTGGAATTGCGCATGCTGCAACAGCGCCTTGGCATCACCACGATTGTCGTGACCCATGATCAGCGCGAGGCCATGACCATGGCCGACAAGATCGTCGTCATGTCGAGCGGGCGTGTCGAGCAATTCGGCCCGCCGCAGGACATCTATCACAAACCGCAAAACGCATTTGTCGCCGATTTTATCGGTCGCGCGAATTTTTTCGATGGCGTCGTCCGGAACAACACCATCGAGGCGGCGGCGTTCAATTTAGAGGCGGCGACGTTGAATTTCACCGAAGGGGCGCCGGTGCGCGTCGCCGTGCGACCCGAACAGGTGCATCTGGATGGCACCTTGCCGCAAGGCAACAGGGTGCCCGCGCAGGTGACATTTGTGCGGGATGTGGGGGCCACGCGCGACATTCACCTCGAAACACCACTTGGCAGGTTGATCGTCGAATATGCGCTTGGTGAAAAAGCCCGCGCCTATGCACTTGGCGAAGAGGTCGAAGTACACTTGCCGCCAAAGGCCTTGTACGTCTATCCGGCCGCTGACCCCATTCCGAGTGCGGCGTGACCAGTATCGAAACGCCATCTGCGCTTGAGCCAGAGGTGGTGGCCCTGAAGCCGCCCAGAATAACCCCCTCCTTCAACACGCTTTTGCTGTGTGCGCTGATCTGCATTTTTTGCGTTGTACCCTTCTTGCTGGTTCTCGCGATCTCCTTTGGACAAAAGATCGAAGGGGCGGCGTGGGAATGGGCCTTCACTGGGGACAATTACATACGTTTCTTTGTCGGTGCCGATTGGCCGCAAAGCACCACCTTTCTCTATCTCAATCGGCTCTGGTACTCGCTCTACTACGCGGTCATCGCCTCCTGCATCGCGGTGATCACGGCCTTTCCCTTCACGTATTTCATGACCCGGATGTCGCGGGCCGCGCAAAGCCGTTGGCTGGTGTTTCTGCTGGCCACCATGTCGCTCTCCGAGGTCTTCATCGTGATGGGGTGGGATATCCTGCTGTCCAACCGCTCCGGTCTGCCGATGCTCCTGCGGGAGACTGGCGTGACGGCCTGGCTGAAGGACGTGGGCTGGTTCAACCAGCTGCGCGAATGGGGGCTGGCTAACCCGCGTGACGTCAAATTCAAAACCTCCGAATTCGCCACCATCCTGACGATGTCCTATCTGGTTTGGCCCTATGCGGTGATCCTGCTCTACCCCGCACTGTCCCGATTGGATCAGTCCATGGTTGAGGCCGCGCGGACCATGGGGGCGGGTCCCTGGACGGTGGTGCGCACCGTTGTCCTGCCCACCGTGCGGATGCCCCTGATCGGGACGCTGTTTTTGCTCTTTGTTTTCCTGCTGGGCACCTATGTTTCGGTCACCGTCTTTGCCGATCCGTCGAAACAGACACTGGCGATCTCGGTCTATGAAGCGGTGCGCGGCTCGACGCTGAACGCGCCCTTTGGCGCGGCTCAGGCGATGATCCTCTTGGTGACGGGGGCCGTTTGCCTGCTCTTGGGGCAACAGTTGGTCAACCGGACGGGAGCGCGCGCATGAAAACGCTCAGCACCCTCTTCATGGGTCTTGCTTCGATTGTCGTCCTGTTACCCATCGTGGTGGTCAGTGCCGCGGCACTGAACGGCGGGCGGTCAATGCTGTTCCCGCCGCAGGATCCGACCCTCAGCCGGTTCGCCGAGTTCTTTCTGACAGAGCCGGTCTGGCGCACGGCGATGTTTCACTCGGCCATCATCGCCATTGGCAGCGCCGCCCTTGCAGTGTTGATTGCCTGGCCACTGGCCTATGGGCTTTGGAAAAATAGGGGCAAGGCTTCGAAGGTTCTTGCTGGCCTCGGCGCGATGCCTTTTGCCCTGCCACCGATTGTCTTTGGTGTTGGCTTGGGGTTTTTCTGGGGATTTTCCGGTGGTCTGGGCGCGATCTGGTCGGGCATCATCAGCCATGCGGTGCTGTTTCTGGCCTTGCCGCTGGTCACCATTTCCATCGGCCTGCAGTCCATCGACCGGGCCCATCTGGATGCGGCGGCGACCATGGGCGCGACCGAAAAGGTGATCTTCCGCACCATCATCCTGCCCCAGATGGTGCCTTACACCGCATCCGGTTTTTTCTTCGCGCTGGTGCTCAGCTTCAACGAATTCATCGTCATGTTCTTCGTGTCGAGCTCGGCCTATTCCACCGTGACGCTGCAAATCTTCAACTCGCTGCGCAATGGTTTCACACCAACCATGGCGGTGGCCGCAATCACCTTTATCCTCGTGTCCGTTGCCGTCTTTTCCCTTGTCGCCCGCTTTGGCGACCTGCCGCGCCTGATGGGGGCGGATCAATCCAAATCCTGAAGGAGACTTGATATGCCACGCCAACCCACGCTTGTCGGAAATGTTGTTCTGATGGTCATCGACATTCAAAAAGGCGCCTTCCTCGAGGGCGATGGCGGTATCCCGCATATGCCCGGCTACACCGAAAACATGACGCGGGCGCGGCAGGTGATCGATGCTGCTCATGACATGGACGTCCCCGTTATCTTCTTTCAGGAAATCCACCGCCGGGACCGGATCGATTATGGCCGCGAGCTGGATGGGTCAGAAGGCATCCATTGCATGGAGGGGGATCCTGGCACCCCTGTCGCCGCCGTGGAAATGGACATGCGCGAGACGGATTACTTCGTGCACAAGCGCCGCTATTCGGTGTTTTTCGGGACCGAGACAGAGATCCTGCTCAAGGGTCTCAAGGCCGAAACGCTGATCCTGATTGGCGGCATGACCGACGTTTGCGTGCATTACTCTTTCGTCGATGGGCATCAGCATGATTACTACTGCCGCGTCGTGGCTGACAGTGTGGGCGGTACGTCGCTTGAGGCGCATCAGGCTTCCCTGAATGCGATGGAATATCTGCAGGCCGGGGCCGTCATCAGCACCGAAGATATCGTTGCCGCCCTGCGCGGAAAGAACCAGGCGGCTGCATGATTGGTGTCGCTGATCTTCAGGGCCACTGGCAGCGCGACTGGATAAAAGCGCCGGGATTTGAAGATCATACGACCCGCGTGCATTGGATGCAGGCAGGGGCGCTTTTCGCCGACATCCGCGTTCCCTTGGACCGGCCTGATCTCACCCGGCGCGATTGTCTCGCCGACCTGACGCAGCCTGAACTGGCGCAATTGCTGGCCGCCGAAGGGTTCGCCGGCACCATTACGGTCGCGGAAAATCGCTGCACATGGCATCGCGAAATCAATTGGCACGAGGAGCCGGATATCAACGATATCGGGCTCATGTCGTTTGAGGATGGCGCGTTGATCGAGGATGGGGTTCTGGCTGAATACCGCGAGCTATGGCGACGCAGGCCGAATGAAAAGCTGCGCGGCCACCGCCTGACATTTGGGGATCAGCGAGCCGTGTTGATCGAAAACCACAGCGTTTTTCTGGTTGCGGTCGGTCCGGTGCCGCAAGGAAACACCACCGCATTGACCGCACATCTGAAGACCGGCGATGCCTCTCCTGAAGCGCTCCGGCAGCATTTCGAAAGCACCTACTGCATGGGGCATTGGGACGGCGAAAGCGGTATCGCTGAGCTGGCAACCAATCCCTTCTGCGAAGGTCGCGAGGTTTTACAACGCGGCTCAGCGTTCCATTGGTCGGGCCCCACTTTTGATGGCGAGACCTACGCGCAAGTTCTCAGAGCAGCCTAGACGACGGAGAAACACATGCCGATCCACACCGCAGCCACATCACACGGCGAGGACAGATGCCACATCTCAAAACCCACCAACCGCGCGGGGCTTGTTTTGCTGCGTCTTGGTCATTGGATTACAGGTCTTATCAGCCCACAGGATGCGGGTCGCACCACCTGCGGGCGCAAACCGGGAAACACGGTGCCGCAGGTGTTCGTGCTGCATCGAAACGCTGTCAGTACCGGGTTCATTCAGCAGGTGCCTGAGAGGTCGGATTAGGCCACTGATCAACGTGCTTTCCACGCCAATGCGGGTCAAATCTCAGGCTTGCCAGCGGGCCAGATAGCGTTCCACAATCTCGTCAAGTCTCTGCTTGCCAAAACACGGGTCATGCCCGCCATGCACAACCGTGACCGGCAAGTCGCGGAGCCGTCGCAGGGTCCTGGCATAATCGGGAAGGCTCATCCCCGGGCCGTCATAAATCAGCGGTCCGTCATAGATGGCGTCCGCGCCAAAAAGTGCCCCGCTGTCGTGGTGGAACAGGCCGACCTGACCGGGTGAGTGACCGGGTAAATGCAGCACTTCGGCCTGCCAATCGCCAAGGTCGATCATATCCCCTTCGGTGACCATGCCCGTCGGCGGGGCACCGCGTAAAACATAGCTGTCGACGTCATAGTCAGGCGCAGGTACGGCATTGATCAGGAGCGGCCAGAGCGGTTCATACCCGGCCTCCAGAAACAGGTTTCGGAAGGCATCGGAAATGCCATCGGTGCGCAGTGAATAGGGCGCAGGGGCGGCCAGTTCATCCGCCTCGATCGGGTGCACCAGCCTTGTGTCGAATTCATGCACTGCCCCGATGTGATCCACATGGGTGTGGGTTGAAAGGCAGATCAAGGGGCGCGCCGGGTCTGGGCGGAGCGGGTCCACGAAAGGGCGGAGGGGCGCGATACCCATACCGCTGTCGATCAGCAGATCAGCGTCGCGCCCCAGCACCAAATGCATATTGGCCGAAAAAATCGGGTGCACCCGTGGCTCGGTGATGAGCCACAGGCGGGGATCTATCTGTTGCGCGCGATACCACGCGGCATCGACCGGTAGATCGGCGGTCATGAAGCGGGTCTGGCACCGCGCAGGCGCCACGCCAGGAGAGCGGCGGCGGCGATGATGCAGAGGCTGGTCACAAGACCCAGGGGCGATGCGCTGCCGATGTCGGCTTCGTGGTGGGCCAGCGCGGGTGTGCTGACGACGAGAGCGGTGAGAAGTGTTGCGTATTTCATTTTAAGATCCTTTCCGAGGCGGGGTGTTTTTGCAAGAATGTGCGCAGGTCTGTGACCTCTTTGGCGTCGAGCGAGACATAGATCAGGCCCATATTGGTGCGTTCCGTCACCATCTCGCCGGGGTAGGGCAGGTAGCTCAGTTCGCGCGAGCCGAAGGAGGGCGAGGCCGTGCCGACCTGCCATTCGGTCGTCAGTTTGACATCCACCAGTTTCATCGACGGGCCACCGCCGGGCGCATCGATTTCAAGCGGCACCCCGGCGATGCGCAGGTATGACATCTTGTCCTTGGCGGCGACGAAACCATCGATAAATTGCTCTGTCAGGACCTGCAGCTCGTCGGCTTCATCCGCCTCATGCATGTGGCTGTGCAGGTGGTCGGGGTGGTCATGGTTGTGGCCGATGTGGCCGTTCACGATATCATGTGGCATTGGACCACCGCTTTCCTGTGAACTCGCCATGGGGGATCTCGACGGGTTTGTCGATGTGCCGCTTGTGCGCGCCCATCTTGCCCGCCGCGACCAGAGAACCCAGCACATCCACGATCACGCGGGTGCCCATGAGCGCCGTGATTTCCGACTGGTCATAGGGGGGGGCGACCTCAACAAGCTCCATGCCACAGATACCTTCGGCGGCCACCTTCGAGGCCAGTGCGAGGGCCTCGCGCGGCAGGAACCCCCCCGGTTCCGGCCAGCCCGTGCCCGGCACAAACCCACAGTCGATGCTGTCGATGTCGAAGGACATATAGACCATATCGACCCCGTCCCAGGCCATCTCCAGCGCCATCTCGGCGGTCTTGTCGACACCCATCTTCTCCATGTCGCCCATGGTGATGATGTTGGTCTCGCGTTCGCGCGCGACCTTCACCGCTTCGCGCGGCACCTGCCAGCCGCCAATGCCCACCTGCACGAGGTTCTTGGCGGGCACATTGGGCAGCAGTGTCGAATGGAACCACGGCGTGGTGTGCATCCGCTCGTCCAGATCCTTTTCCTGAATGTCCGCATGGCGGTCAAAGTGCACGATGCCGATTTTCTTCGATGTGCACTCCGCAATCCCCCGCACGCAGGGAAAGCCGATGGAATGGTCTCCGCCAATCATGATCGGCAGTGAGCCGGAGGAGGCCACATGGCTCACCGCGCGGCTGATCTGGTCAAAGGTCTTTTCGATATTGGCGGGGATCGTGAAGACGTCACCCGCATCGCAGAGCGTCATCTGTTCGCGCAGGTCCACGCCCATCTCATAGTTGTAAGGCGTATAGAGCGCCGAGATCTTGCGTACCCCCTGCGGGCCAAACCGGGTGCCCGCGCGGTAGGTGGTCCCCCCGTCAAAGGGGATGCCCAGAACGGTGGCGTCGTAGTCCTTCACTTCCGTCACATCCTCGGCATAGGGCGCCTTGAGGAAGGTGTTGATGCCGGCGTAATGCGGCAGCTCGCCGCGTGCGAAGGTGGGGATGGACTTGTCCTCGATGCTGTCGGCACCGGTCAGCCCCATGCGCAGCGCCCATTTCTTTTCCTGCTCCCACCCGGTTTCGGGCAGGTCGCCTTCGGCCTGCATGGCCTTCCAACCCCGTAGTTTGGTCAGGTCCGGATGGTGGTTGCGCCGGGCCGAGGCTCGATTGTCGCGTGGATGGTGCGAGCGTGAGCGCTCAAGCGGGCTGAAAAACATGGGTATCCTCCTTCAAGGTCTGAAATGGGATGCCGCCGTCGCGGGCATCAAAATCGTAGGTGATGGTTGCGCCATAAAGGTTCGGGTCCTGCGGGTCCCAGCGCGGCTTGTCGAAAACAAGCACGCGGTCGCCGAGTTTGAACGCTTCTTCGAGATCATGGGTCACCATGAAAACGGTCATGCCGGTTTCGGCGCGCAGATCCTGCAGAAAGTCGTGCATCGACAGGCGCGTGCCCGGATCAAGCGCGCCAAAGGGTTCATCGAGCAGGAGCACCCGGGGCTTGGCGCTCAGCGCCTGACCGATGGCAAGCCGCTGTTGCATGCCACCCGATAGGGTGGCCGGATATTGGTCGGCCACGTGATCCAGCCCGATCCGACCCAACACGTCATCGGCGCGCGCCAGGGTGGCCTTGCGCTCTGCGCCAAAAAAGCGCCCACATCCACGGCGGAAGCTTTCACCCGTCACGATGTTCTCCCGGACGGTGAGGTGCGGAAAGACCGAATAGCGCTGAAAGACGATGCCGCGGTCCAGACCGGGCTCGCGCGCAGGTGCCGCTCCAGCGATGCGGATCTCGCCGCGCGTGGGCCGTTCCTGTGCCAGCAACAACCGTAGAAAGGTGGATTTGCCGCAACCCGACGCACCGACAATCGAGATGAATTCGCCTTCGTCCACGGCGACATTCACGCGCTCGAGGATCGGGCGGCGGCCGTAGTTTTGGAAGACATCCTGTACGACGACAAAACTCATAGGCCCTGCTCCGCCCAGGGGAAAAAGCGCCGCGATGCCCACCGCAGCACCCAGTCGATGGCAAAGGCGAGCAGCGTGATCCAGATCACGTAGGTCAGGATCACATCCATCGCGAGATACCGGCGCACAAGGAAGATGCGATATCCCAGCCCTGCGTCTGAGGCGATGGCTTCGGCGGCGATCAGAAACAACCACGCGGGCCCCAGCGACAGGCGCACGGCAAGGATCAGGCGCGGCATCAGCTGTGGCAGGGCCACGCGCATCGCGATCACCCAACTGGAGGCGCCGAGGGTCTGTGCCTTGACGATCAATTCCTGCGGGATTTCGAGCACCCGCTGGCTGAGATCGCGGATCAGAAAGGGCAGGGTGCCCACGACAATCAGCACGACCTTGGAGAGCTCGCCCAGACCAAAGACGATGAAAAGGATCGGCAAGAGCGCCAGGGGCGGGATCATCGACAACACGGCGACAAACTGCGCCAGGCAACTACGCACCAGAGGCAACAAGCCAATGGCCAACCCAAAGATCATCCCCACAAGGGCGGATATTCCGACGCCCAGGCCCAGACGTTTCAGGCTGGCCCAGGTATCTTGCCAGAACAGGATATCGCCGCTGCGTCGGTCCGGTTGGGTGACCAGCCGGACGGCCGTATCCCAAACGGTTGAAGGCGCGGGCAGCAATTTGTCTGCCGGGTTTTCCGCCAGCCGCAGCTCTGAGCCGATCGCATAGGCGATGAACACGGCGGCAAATGGCAAAAGCGCCAGGAACAGGGCCAGGGGACGGCCAGGGAGGATGTTTATGATACGCATGTCAGGGTGCCCTGCACCGCCAATCACCGGCGAAGCAGGGCTGTGCCCGAAGGATCAGAGCGCGCCGTCGGCGGCCATTTGCATGTAGGTCGTGTCGAAGCGGAACATCACATTGTTCTCATCCCCGGTGACCGTGCCATCCGGATAGGCGACACCCACAAAATCGGCAGATGGTGCGCCCTCGCCAAGGATCCCCTTGTCAAAGAGGAATTCCGCGACGCTGACCATCGTGTCGGGCAGCGCTGCATCAGAGGTGAAACTGACGGCCGCCGCCGGATCATAGAACATCTCGGTCGAGGCAAGCTGTGCCTGATAGCCTGCGAGATCGGTTCCCGAGGCTTCTGCCATGGCGGACAAAACCTCTTCATCACCCGCCGCCATCAGCCCCATCACCTCGTACCACGCACCGACCAGGGCCTTGCCGAAATCCGGGTTGGCCGCCAGCGTTTCGGTGTTCACCACCATCAGGTCGATGATCTCGCCCGGGATGTCGGAGCTGTCGAAAAGCTTCGTGGCTTTCGGGTCTTCGAGGATCGAGGAGACAAGTGGGTTCCAGGTGACCACAGCTTGCACATCGTCGGTGGCGAAGGCCGCAATCATATCCGCATCAGAGGTGTTGATGACGCTGTCCAGATCCACCTCCGACAGGCCGACGCTGTCCAGTCCGCGTGCCAGCAGGTAATGCGACACGGAAAGCTCCACCAGATTGACCGGCATGCCCGAGAGGCTCTTCAGATCGCCGTCGCCTTTCAGGATGACCGCATCGTTGCCGTTGGAATAGTCCCCGACAATCAACGCCGTGGTGTCCACGCCGCCGCCCGCAGGGATGGAGAGCGTATCCATGTTCGTGGCGGAGACGCCATCGAATTGCCCGGCGGTATATTGGTTGATCGATTCAATATAGTCGTTGATCTGCACGATCTCGACATCAATGCCGTATTTGTCCGCCCATTTATCCATGATGCCGCTGTCTTCGAGATAGCCCCACGGCATCCAGCCCACGTAGATTGACCACGCGACCCGGAAGTCGGTGCGGTCCTGAGCGCTGGCGCCGGACGCAAGGCATAGTGCAGCTACTGTCGAGAAAAATAGTTTTTTCATCTTTGGTCCCCATCGGTTTTCATAAATGGAATGACCGCGTGAAGTGCTATATCGGAGCGCGGGTCAAACCTGCGCAGTAGCCTCCCGGGATTTTGCCCCGCCGTGTACCGCCCGGTCTGTTGCCGGGTAGCGATATCTCTCGGACCAGACCCTCACGCGGAAGCGGAACCCTAGATATCCTGCGCCCCCATGTCAGAATGCGCGGCGCGGGAATTCAACAGAGGTTCGACATCATGGCTTTGGAAACCCGGGGACTGCTTAAAAATAGGGCGTATCAGGGTGTTTTGTCTGTTTGTGCCTAATTTATGGGCGGGTTGGGTGGCGGTTTCCGCGGTTTAGATCCGTTGCAGCGGGAGGGTATCTGACCAGCAGCACGTTATTAACGCTCTTTGGCACCAGATAAATGCATCCCGTTGGCAATCCGGAGAATTTTTTACCCTCGCTATCCGTAGTTCCTAGTGGACGACAAAAGGAGAGCGCCATGGCTGTGGGAAGAGCCAGTCCGGCATATCCGGAACCGAGTTGCGCTTTGGCGCCATTCATTCCATTACTTTCCCTGGGTGTTCTGATCATCGGGGATGTTACATGCGAGGACTGCATGTTGACTGACTTCAAGCGCGATATGATTGCCGTTTTGCCGCGTCTCAGACGTTTCGCCCGGAGCCTGACACGGTCAGTTCCGGAAGCGGATGATCTTGTGCAGGAGGCCTGTTTGCGGGCGCTCAGCAAATCGCATCAATGGGACCCTGCGCAGCCACTGGACCGCTGGCTCTTTCGCATCACCCGCAACCTTTGGATCAGCGAGATCCGCAAACGCAAGGTTCGGCTGGGTGAAGGTCACATCCCGGCGGAGGAAAGCGCTGAATTGATCACGACGGAAACGGGCGAGAGCCGCGTTGCCTTCTCTCAGCTGCAGGGCAAGATCGCGGCTTTGCCCAGCGACCTTGCAAGCGTTCTGCTGGTCGTTTCGGTGGAAGGGTATAGTTACGCCGAGGCTGCTGAACTGCTGGACATTCCGATTGGCACGGTGATGAGCCGCATCCACCGTGCCCGAAAGACCCTCGCACAGAAAATCGCAGACCCTGTGGGAGGCGTCCAATGAACCAGTATCAGGAAAAACTGAGCGCCTTTCTGGACGGTGAGCTTTCGGAGACCGAAACCCGCGCGATAGAGAAGGCATTGGAAAGCGATGCGGAACTGCAGGCAGAGCTTGAGACGCTGATGGCGGCGGACCGCGTTGCCAAAGACGAATTCGCCGCGATCCTGGGTGAGCCGGTTCCCTTTGAGCTTGCAAAAGCCATACAGGATGCACCGGAAGACATAGTTGCGAATGATCCCGGCGCGCCGCGCAAGGGGACGGGGTGGCTGACGGCTGTTGCGGCAGTCATCGCCTTGGCAATCGGTGGCAGCGGCGGATATTGGGCCGGTTTGACGCAAGGCAACGAGGTCGTTGCCGCGCCGGGATGGCTGCAGGATATTGCCGACTATCACACCGTTTACGCCGCGCAAAAACGCCATCTTGTCGAAGTTCCGGCGAGCGAACGGGACCACATCCAGACATGGTTGACCAATACGGTCGGCGCTGACGTGCGGGTTCCTGATCTGACGGCTCAAGGGCTTGAATTCCAGGGCGCGCGGCTTTTGGTGGCTGCGGGCAAACCGGTGGCCCAACTGATGTATCTGGATGCGAATGAACGCGTTGTGGCGCTGTGCCAGATCCAGACGGAAACGCCGCGTGATGGGTTTGCGGAACAGTCGATCCAAAACTTCGGCATGGTGTCATGGGGCGGAGAGAATTCGAACTTCGTCGTTGTCGGGGACGAAGGCAGAAGTGATCTTGCAGAGATTGCACAGGCAGCAGCGACGCAGGTCTGACGGGCTGGGTGGCGGTCGCCACGGACCATATGCGCTTGGATCTGACCGGCATTTTCGCGACATAAAACGCGTTGGGAAAAAAAGTTTAAAATTTTCTCGGATGCCGAGAATAATCTCCAAGGGCCATGCGTAACCCTGATGTGAGCGACCTGAACAACCGCTCAGCATAGCAGGTAGGAGCAAGGCCATGAAACGGACCGTCTCTATATCCTCCAGGGTATTTTTCGGAGGGCGCAGCAGGGCAGTAGCCCCAGCGTTTGTTTTGGTTCTAGACGGGTGTTCTGGACCGCACTTCTATCAGTTTTGATCGTCATAACGTTCGTGGGGGGCCTTCGTGCCCCCCTTTTCACGCAATGGTTTATGTATAGGAGTTCCCATGTTTTCGACCCGATTTTCAGCTTTTGTCGGCGCGCTCATATTAGCGCCCTGCGTTGCGACCGCAGCCCCGATGATTTTCTCAGCCGCCGGTTCAGACGCTGCCAGCATTCAGGCCGAGGTTGACGCCTTTCGCGATGCGCTCGGCGCGCTCAATCCAAATGAGCCGGAGAATTTCAAGGGCGGGCGTCGCCAGATCGACTGGGACGGGGCACCGGATGTCGTTTCCGATCCAAACCCGTTTCCCGGGGATTTCTTCAATCGCAATTTCGCACCTCTTGCCCGTGGTATCGAGTTCCGGCCCAGCGAAAACCCCAAGGCAGGCGCGCCCGAACAGATTGCCAAGGGCTTCCAGCTCAGCAGTACGGAAGCCTCTGGTGAGCCGGTCCGTTTTGGGTTTGAAAAGGAGCTTGATGTCTTCAGCCCTGAACGGCTTTTTGCACCCACGGGCGGCACAATTTTCGACGTGGTGTTTTTTGATCCCGCCGATCAGAAAACCCCGGCGGCGACACGTGGCCTTGGCATTGTCTTCACCAATGTGAGTGAGGTTGAGGACGAAAAAACCAAGGAAAAGACGACCGATGCGATGGTGAACTTCTTCCTGAAGGGGCAGGATATCGGCACCGACCATCCCGCGTTTTCCGTGAACGCGGAGGCAAGTGGACCGGGCGGGTTGTCCTTCATCGGCGTTCTCTTTGATGAGCCGACAATTGTTGGTGCCACGGTTCAGGCCGGGTATATCCCCTTCGATACAGCGAAAAGTGGCGCCGGTGTCGTGGCCATGGATGATTTCATTTTTGGTGAACCGACGGTCGCGGCGGTGCCCGTGCCGGCCAGCGCCTTGCTGTTGGGCTCGGCATTGTTCGGCGGGGCCGCCTTTGCACGTCGCCGCCGTCGCCAAGCGGCCTGAGGATCTGCAAAGCAACTCTTCTCATCTTCAACACAAAGCACAGCGGTCATGAATTTGGCCGCTGTTTTGTCATCCAGCGATGGCCCAAACCCGACTTGGCCGCTGCTCAAGACCTGCATCGCGCCCCCTCTTTCATTCCAAAAATCAAGCATTTCAGACATTTTGTTGCGTGAAGCGCCCGGTGAATGGTAACAAAATGTAAAAAGGATGCGTGGGTTGGAAACGATTAGTCTTACGTTGGAAATGTCGGTGGTCCTTGGCTTGCTGGCATTCACGGTTTTCCTGTTCATCTCAGAGATCGTCCGAATAGACCTCGCGGCCATCATGGTGATGGTGCTGCTTGGGCTGTTGAGCCAGATACCGGGCCTAAACTCACTGGCCGATGTCAGTCGCCTCTTTGACGGTTTGGCCTCGAATGCCGTTGTCTCCATCATCGCGGTGATGATCATCGGTGCGGGTTTGGACAAAACCGGTCTGATGAGCAAGGTGGCCTCCCTGATCCTCAAACACGGCGGTAAAACCGAAACCCGCATCATTCCGATCATCTCCGGCACCGTTGGTGTCATTTCGTCCTTCATGCAGAACGTCGGTGCCGCGGCGCTGTTCCTGCCCGTGGTCAGTCGGATTTCGGTGCGCACGGAACTGCCGCTGAGCCGCTTGCTGATGCCGATGGGGTTCTGCGCCATTCTGGGCGGGACCATGACGATGGTGGGGTCATCGCCGCTGATCCTGCTCAATGATCTGCTGCTGAGTGCCAATCAGACGCTGCCCGTAGATCAGCAAATGGCGCCTTTCGGGTTGTTTTCGGTAACGCCCGTGGGGATTTGTCTGGTGATGACGGGCATTTTGTACTTCATGCTGTTCGGTCGCTGGGTGTTGCCCAAGGGGACAAAGGCCGGCGATGGCGCAAGCGCCAAATCGCTGAAAGACTACCTGAAAAACATCTACGGGCTGAAAACGGATATCTTCGAGATCACCGTTCCCGAAGGGCATCCTTGTGTCGGTGAGACGTTCGACGACATCATGCAGCGCTATCACGTCTATATCATTGGCAGCGCCTATCAGGGAAAGCGCTGGTTCGCGCCGGTGATCCAGACGGAGATCACAGCGCCCTGCCGTCTCGCTATTCTGGGCCGTGAAAAGGTCATCCAGCAGATGGTGGAAGAGGGCGGATACATTCTGCATGACGATCTGGATGTCTTTGCGGAGGATTATGCCCCCACCAAATCTGGCGTTGCTGAAATGGTGGTCCCGCCGGGCTCTTCAGTGATCGGTAAATGCGCCCATGATCTGGTGTTTCGCAAGACCTATGGCGCCAGCCTGCTCGCCATTCACCGCGACGAAGAGACCATGAGCTACGTGGAAACCGACGAACATGCGCCGACGGCGGTGGGCGAAGTACCCTTCCACGCGGGTGATACGCTGGTCATTCACAGCACCTGGGAATCGCTCACGCGGCTGACCCGTGATCGCGATTTCGTTGTGGTGACCACGGATTTCCCGCAAGAAGAACTGCGCCCGACCAAGGTCGGCTGGGCGCTGGTGTTTTTTATCATCTCCATCTCGCTCATTCTTTTCACCGACCTGCGCCTTTCCCTGTGTCTGCTAACCGGCGCGGTCGGCATGATCCTGACCGGTGTGCTGGATATCGACGATGCCTATGGCGCGGTGAGCTGGAGCACGGTGTTTTTGCTGGCCAGTCTGATCCCGCTGGGGCAGGCGGTGCAGACCACGGGCACGGCGGAGTGGATAGCACAGCAGATCCTGTCCTTGCTGAACGGCTGGCCGCTATGGTCGCTGCAGGCCGGGGTTGCGGTTCTGGCAACCGCCTTCACCCTGATCATGTCGAATGTCGGGGCCACGGTGCTGCTTGTCCCGCTGGCGGTTTCCATTGCAATTGCAGCGGGCGGTGACCCGGCGATCTTTGCCCTGACCGTTGCCATATCGACCTCCAACTCGTTCCTGATCCCAACCCATCAGGTGAATGCGCTGATCATGGGACCCGCTGGCTACAAGGTGACCGATTTCATGAAGAGCGGTGGGGTGATGACGATCCTCTTCCTGATCGTGTCCCTGTTCATGATGAACGTGGTTTTCTGAACGACCACCGGATCGGCGCGACGGCTGTCACAAAATCTTTGTGAGATTGTCATCAACCCGATGCGTTTCCCCCTCTAGATGCGCCCGGACCCGGCCAGCCCGGGTGAAACGCATTATCAAAAAAGAGGGTTCCCCTATGAGCTTCACGCGTCGCTCCGCATTGAAACTGACAGCGGCAGGTGCTGCTGCCCCGATGATCCTGAAAGCGTCCGATGCGCTGGCATCATCCGGGACGGTCAAGGTTTTTGCCTGGCAGGATTACGTTCAGCCCAACATCATCGAGGCATTTGAGGCGGAAACCGGTATCCAGCTGGAACTGACCACCTATGGCTCGAACGACGAGGCGGAATCGACTGTGCGCGCCAATGGCGGCAAGGGGTTCGATGTGGTGTTCCCCTCCATCACCAATTCGGGCGGTTATGTGGATGACAGCGGCGACAGCTTCTTCGCGCCCATTCCTGCCGCGGTGAATACCGAGAACGTGATCCCCTCCTTCGTGCGTGACAGCGCGGGGCTGGGCGGTGTGTTCAAGGGCGAACAGATCCTGCTGCCGTTCGATTGGGGCACAGAGGGCGTTACCTATAACGCGGCGGCCATGCCGATCGAGGGTCAGGTGTCCTACGGCGATCTATGGGCCGATGCGGCCAAGGGCAAAGCGGCCTTCCGTCAGAAATCGGTCATCATGGGCACCGGGCTCTATCTCGACGCCATTGGTGCCGTGCCGTCCAACCGCATGCTCGACGTCTACAAATCGGAAGACGATGCGCGCCGGGTCTGGGGCGAAGTGACCAAGTGGATCCTGGAGCGCAAGGACAATTTCGGGGCGTTCTGGAACAACGCGACCGAAGCCACAGCCGCCTTCAAGGAAGCGGGTTCGATCATCGGTCAGACCTGGGACACCACCGGCCTGCTGCTGAACCGCGAAAACAGCGACTACCTCTACCGCGCGCCAAAAGAGGGCATTGTGACCTGGCTCGACAGTTTCGGCATCCTGAAAGGTGCGGAAAACCCCGAGCAGGCCGTTGCCTTCATGAACTTCATGCTGAAGCCGGAAACCGGCGGCATGTTTGCCAATAACACCGGTTACAACTCGGCGGTGGCCGGGGCGGCTGAGTTTGCCTCGCCAGAGTTCAAGGCCCAGTTCAACGAGGTCTATACGCCGGATGTGCTGGGCAACATGTGGTGGTGGCAGGCCGATACGCCGTTCTTTGCACCGGTGCGGAACGAGTTCGTCGAAATCATCACCAACGCCTGAGGGTTCCAAAGGCGATTTTCAAAAGACCAAGGCGGTCCCTTGTTGCGGGGCCGCCTTGGTCCAACGGTTGGAGCGGATTATGGAACGTGGCAAGGATGTTGTGCTCGACGGTGTGGAGATCACCTATCCCAACGGTTTCACCGCGGTCCATGAGACACATCTGAAGGTCGAAGCCGGCGAGTTCTTTTCCATTCTGGGGCCTTCGGGCTGTGGCAAAACGACGATCCTGCGGTCGGTTTCGGGGTTTGTCGAACCCTCACGGGGGCGCGTCCTGATCGGGGGCGAGGATCAGCGTGACAAGGGGCCGAATGGGCGCCCGACGGCGTTGATCTTTCAGAACCTCGCGCTCTTTCCGTTGATGCCTGTTTGGGAAAATGTGGCCTTCGGGCTGGAAGCGCGCGGCGTCGGCAAACGCGCCCGCCGGGAAAAGGCCGATGAGCTCTTGCAGCTTGTCGCCCTCGGGGATCAGGCGGAGAAAAAACCCTCCGAGCTGTCGGGCGGGCAGCGCCAGCGCGTTGCCATTGCCCGGGCCTTGGCGGTGGGGCCGTCGGTCTTGCTGCTGGATGAGCCGCTCTCAGCGCTCGATCTGAAGCTGCGCCAACATATGCGGGCTGAATTGCGCGCCATCCAAAAGAAAACCGGCGTGACCTTCATCTACATCACCCATGATCAGGGGGAGGCGTTGACGATGTCCGACCGGATCGCCGTGATGAACGCGGGGCGCATCGAGCAGGTCGGCGGCGCGGATGAGATTTACTCAAGCCCGCACACGGCCTTTGCTGCATCCTTCGTGGGGGAAGCCAACCAGTTTCGCGGTCGGGTGACGGCGGTGACCGGCGACTATGTCCATATCAAAACCGCGCATGGTCAGTTTCTTGGCCGCAATCCCGTGGGTTTGCGGGACGGGGATGAGGCCATACTGTTCATTCGGCCCGAGGCGATGGTGCTGGACGCCGGGGACAATCAGATGATGGCGCGGATGGAGCGCCGCGATCTGGAAGGCGCTTTTGTCAACATGATGCTGCGCACGCCGACGGGCGCGCAGATCACCGTCTGCGTGCCCAATACCAGCGCGACCCAAATGACCGCGGATGCCGCACAGTTCGGCTTTCGTTCCGAGGACGCCGTCGTGCTGCCCGAGGGGCCGCTGGCCCGCACCGGCGGTGAGGAGCTTGCCGCGCAATGACGGATCTGATCCGGGGATATGGGCGCGGTCTTGTCGCGGTATTTGTCGGCGCGGTTCTGGTCTGGGGGCTGGTGCTGATCATTTTGCCGCAACTGGCGATGCTGGAACGGGCGCTGACCAAGCCCAAACGACAACTCGACAGTTCCATCGCCGCACAGTTGGAGCGCGACGCCTTCAATTGTATCAGCATTCTGGGTCAGTACGCGGAAGCGCCCGACACACCGGCGCAAAGTGGCGGTCTGGCTGTTCCATCCGCCTCCGGCATGGCCGTGCCCTCCGCGTCGGGTATGAGCGCTCCTTCGGCGCAGGCCGGAAGCAGGCCCTACATTCTGCAATGTGACCGGGCGACCACGCGCAAGAAAATGGTGCGCGCTGCCGGGACAGAGGCGTGGTTCAACGATCTTTATGATCTGCCGCTGCTTTCGGTGACTGATGACCTGCCTATTGCGCAGCAGATCGACGTCGCCCGGCAGATTGCCGCGCTCGCCGGTGACACCTACCAATCCCTTCTGATCAGCGAGGCCAACGCGCCGCGTCTGAGCGTCGGCAATTTCGCCGCCCTGACACAGCCGGTGCTGATCCCGCTGTCGGATGCCGCGCGGGTGGCAGAAAACGCCAAACTGTCCAATCAGCTGCTCGGCGTCATCGGGCTGCGTTACAGTGTCGAGGGCGACGTCTACGAACGCATCGGCCTGATCATTCTCGTCCGCACGCTGGTCTTTGCGGTTCTCGCAACGGGGCTGGCTTTGGTGGTTTGCTATCCGATTGCCTACAAGGTGGCGCTCGCAACCCCGCCGGAACGGGCAGTCTGGCTGTTTCTGGGCCTGATCATCCCCTATGCCATTGTCGAGCTGATGCGCATCTATGCCTGGACGGCGATCATCGACAACAAGGGCCTGCTCAACCAATTCCTGCTCTGGGCAGGCGCAATCGCGGACCCGATCCAGTTCAAGCGTTCTGCGCTGACGGTTTTTGCCGTCATCGTCTACACCTATGTACTTTTCATGGTCTTCCCGATCTTCAATGTGATGTCGACGCTGGACCGTAACCAGATCGAGGCGGCGCGGGATCTTGGATCCTCGACCTGGCGGGTGCATTGGCGGGTCATCATTCCGCATGCCAAACCCGGTATTGCCGTGGGCTGTATTGCCACCTTCATGCTGGCGGCAGGCGCCTTCTCCGTGCCGCGCATCATCAGTCGCGGGTTGCAGGCGGAATGGTTTAGTCAGACGATCTACAACAAGTTCTTTGAATCGGAAAACTCCAATGTCGGCGCGGCCTATTCCTTCGCCTATACGCTGGTGTGTTTCCTGATCGTGGCGCTGTTCATGTGGATCATGCGGACGCGGCTCAAAGATTTCGCGAGTGTAAGATGACCGATACATCCGTAACCCCCTCACGCGCGCTGCGGATCAGCGCCGATACCGTGCTGAGCCTTTATACTTGGGTCTTCCTCATCTTCATGCTGGCGCCGCTTTTGTTGATGATCGTATCGAGCTTTAACAACACCTCGCCGCCCTCTGTTACCGAATGGGGCGGGTTCACCACCAAATGGTATGACTTTTTCTGGATGTCGGAGGCCGCGATCCGCGAGGATCCGGTCCTGCGGTCGCTGGATCGGGATCGGTTTCTGAGCTGTTTCGGCAATTCGCTGCAGGTCTCGGTGGTTGTCGTGCCATTGTCGCTCTTGCTGGGTCTCGCGGGGGCGGTGCTGTTGACGCGTTGGCGCAGCCGGGCAAATGGTATCCTGTGGTGGGTGCTGTTGTCGCCCATGCTGGCCCCGGGGGTGATCCTTGGCCTGTCCGCACTGGTGTTCTGGGGCAGGCTTGGCGTGAACGCGGGCCTCTTCACCATCATGATGGCGCAGGTGACTTTCATCGCGGGCTATCCGCTGCTGATCCTGATGGCGCGGTTGCAACGTCAGCCGGTGGAGCTCGAAGAAGCAGCCCTTGATCTGGGCGCATCCCCGTTTCGCGTTTTTCGGCGCATCACGCTACCATTCCTGCTGCCAGCTCTTGCCTCGGCGGCTGTGATCGCCTTCATGGCGTCGATGGAGAATTACAACACCACGATGTTCGCCAAGGGTGGGGCCTGTACCTTTGCGACGGAGATTGGCGCAATGAGCCGCAATCCCAACGGTCATCCCCCGGTGATCAATGCGGTCGGAACCATCATCATCGTGCTAACCGTGGCGGCCGCATTGACACATACGGTTCTGACCCGCCGCGAAATGCGCTAAGGCCACCGCATGAAGATCGCCGCGCGGTGCCATCCGGCCCTGGAACCTTTGTTGCCCAAACCCATACCCGCCGCGCGGATGTTGCCCGACTGGCTGCGCGACATGCCCGAAGAGGTGCAGGCAGCAAGCCTTGGCGGCGCGCCGGTGCGCACGCTCAAGCATTGCCCGCCGCTGATTGACGCGATGCGGTTGGGGGTGTTGATCCTGTGTCCCGTCGATTTGACGGTTCGTGGGGGTGAGCTGAGCTGGGAGTGGGACCCGCCCGTTCTGCCGGAGACGCTGATCACCCGCGCGCCGGTCGGCCTGCATGTGCCGGAGCAGGCCAATGGCTCCCCGCTGGCGCAGGATCACATTTTCATAAAGTTCATCAACTACTGGACGCTGGAAGCGGAGCCGGGCTGGTCGCTGCTCTTCCATCACCCGTCCGGTCATCCGGACCTGCCGTTTCAGACCCTCTCCGGTGTGGTGGATTGTGACCTCTTTGCAGACGGCTATGTGCATTTTCCTGCCGTGCTGAAGCCGGGTTTCGAGGGGGTGATCCCGCGTGGAACGCCCATCGTCCAGGTGGTGCCCGTTCAGAAAGACACATCGCTCACGGTGACCACGATGACCGAGGCTGAAATTACCAGCAACCGTGATGTGCAGGAGGCGCTGTCGGTCGCGCCCGGGGTCTACCGGAAGCGTTTCCGCAGGTAGGTCTTTACCGGTTTGAGGGAAAATGTAACACTTTCATGACAAAAGGCAGGTCATGAGAGCAGTACTTTTATCTGTTGGATTTCTGATTGCGGCAGGGGCGGCCCAGGCGGGTGCCTATGAGGATCGGCGTGCGCAATGTCTGGGCTGGATGGTTCAGGGATACCCCTCCGGGCTTGAGGAAACTGCCTGCACGGCGCAGTTTTCCCTGCCATCGCCTTTTCTCTTCAAATGCGCGCATGCGCAGCGCAAAGGATATGACAGCGAGCTGCAGCGCAACGCCTGCAGGCTGTTCTTTGAGGAGGCGTCCATTGCGACAGGTCACGGCTACGTCCGCTCGAACTGAGGCAGTTTAAGCGGCAGCGTGCCTTTCGCGGTACGGGTCAGCACGCGCAGAACAGCAGGGCGCATTTCCGGATCCCGCAAGAGTGCTGCGCGCGCTGCGGCGGTGTCTTCCCCTTGCTCCGCGGCAATGCGATACCGCGCCAGACGCGCCTCACTGTCGGTACTCTCTGCAAATCCGACCTTTGCTTTCTCCCAATCGCCCAACCGCAGCGCCAACTGTGCCGATAGCCGCCGGGCCTCGTGATCGACGGGAGCCAAACGCGCAGCCGTGTCGAAGGCCTGCGCGGCGGCGACAAGATCACCATCGTCCAGCGCCGCGCGTCCCAGTTCGAACCAGGCCATGGCGTAATCGGGGCGTTCTGAGACGGCACGTTTAAGCCAGATCTGGCGCTGCGCCGGTTTGCCGCCCGCCTCCAACACCTTGGCGAGGTTGTAGTAGACCTCGGCGGGCGCACCCTTCTTTTGTGCGGCACGGCGCAAGAGCCGTTCGGCCCGTGGCCAGTCCTGCGCCTGCAGAATGTCATGTAATGCGCTGAGATCAGTCAAAAAAGGCTCCACGTCGCGAAACTGTCACATGCTTTTCACACCCTTGCGCAACAAGCGTATGACACAAAAGAGGGCACCCATGAGCAGTTTGGCATTTGACCGTCCGGGCCGGTTTTGGCGCGGGAACCTTCATACGCATTCCAACCTGTCAGATGGCTGCCTGGAGCCCGCAGAAGTTTGTCGCCGTTACCGCGCCGAGGGCTATGACTTCATTGCGCTGACAGACCACTTTATCGGACAATATGGCTATCCGATTGCCGACACGCGCGCCTTTCGAAGCGAGGGTTTCACCACATTGCTTGGGGCCGAACTGCATTCTGGTGCAATGGAAAACGGAGAGCTGTGGCATATTCTGGCGGTGGGCCTGCCAGAGGATTTCGAGCCGCCAAACGCGCCTCATTTCAAGCCCATCGAGGGGCAGGAGAGCGGTGCGGCCTTGGCCCGACGGGCGCGCGATGCGGGTGCTTTTGTCGCCATTGCGCACCCCGAATGGTCCGGGCTGACAACAGAAGACGCGCGAACCATTGAGGCCGCCCATGCGGTTGAAGTCTATAACCATGGCTGTGCCACCGGGTGTGATCGACCGCATGGGTTCTATACGCTCGATCAGATGCTGTCTGAGGGCCGCCAGATGACCCTCTGCGCCACCGATGATGCGCATTTCACCGAGCCTGATCACTTCGGCGGCTGGGTCATGGTGAAGGCGGAGGAAAACGACCCCGACGCGCTTTTGAGGGCGTTGAAGGACGGGGCTTATTACGCCTCGACCGGTCCCGAAATCCGCGCCATTCACTGGGAGGAAAACGCTGTGGTGGTGGAGACCAATGCGGTTGCTTCGGTAATCGTGCAGGGGCGTGGGTCGGCAGCGGTTGGCGCGCATGGGGCGTCGATGACGCGCACTTCCGTGCCGCTTGAGCGCTTTGCGGCCTCGCCGTGGATGCGGGTGAGCGTCATCGACGCGGCCGGGCGGCGCGCCTGGGCCAACCCCGTTTACAGATCCGCGTGAAGTCCCGTACCCCGGCGCCGTTGATTGCTGGCACATCACGGCTATCTGGTTTCCCGAAACCATGAGCATCACGGCACGAAACCTGACAAAGCGGTTCGGCGCGCTTGCGGCTGTTGACGATGTCTCTTTCGACATCCCGCAAAACGCCTTCTTTGCGATTGTTGGCGCGTCGGGCTGTGGCAAAAGCACGCTGTTGCGGCTGATCGCCGGGCTGGAAACACCAGACAGCGGCAGCCTCGCCTTGCACGGCGCGCAGGTCGCAGGGCCGGAGGTGTTTCTGCCGCCGGAAGACCGGGCCGTGGGCGTTGTCTTTCAATCCTACGCCCTCTGGCCGCATCTGACCGTTGAGGGGAATGTGGCATTCCCCTACGAGGCGCGGGGCCTGAGCCGCGAGGCGGCGCGCGGCAAAGCCGCCGCACATCTGGAAACCGTCGCCCTTACGGCGATGAAAGACCGGCGGCCCGAGGCGCTTTCAGGAGGGCAACGGCAACGTGTCGCCCTGGCGCGCTGTCTTGCGGGAGAGGCCGATACGATCTTGATGGATGAGCCCCTCGCCAACCTCGACCCGCATTTGCGCAGCGAGATGGAAACGGAGTTGAAAGCCTTTCATCGCCGCTCGGGCGTGACCACGCTTTACATCACCCATGATCAGCGCGAGGCGATGGCGCTTGCCGATATCATGGCGGTGATGGACGCGGGCCGGTTTCTGCAGATCGGATCGCCGCAGGAGATCTATGACCAACCAGCCTCGGCAAAGGTGGCGCGGTTCATTGGACGCGGGACCGTGGTGCCCGCGATCCTGCGCGCAGGGCACGTTCAGATCGGGCACCAGAATGTCGCGCCAAGGCGTCCGCCCGACCGCGAGAATGGAACGGTGCAGGCTTTCCTGCGACCGCGTGATATCGGCATCGGGGGGCACGGGGTGCCCGCGGTTCTGACATCGGTGCACTACCGTGGCGGTGTGTGGGAGGCCACGGCCGCGGCGGAGGGCATCGACACGCCCTTGATGGTAGACCTTGATCAACCGGCCACCGTCGGCGAGGGTCTCTGGCTCACTTTCAAGGGGTGCTGGCTGTTGCCGGACTAAAGACGCCAGGGGACGACACCTCGTGGTGCAACACGGCCCAGACGGTCCAGCGCGATCATCAGCAGCACCGTGGCAACGACCGTCACCGCAGACATCGCTGCGGCCAAGGTGGTGTAGCCACCATCCTCATAGTTGAAGATCGTGGTGCCGATGGTCTCATTCCCGGAGGACCACAAGAGTGCGGAGACCGTGACCTCGTTATAGGCGGTCAGAAACACCAGAATGGCGCCAGAGGCCGCCGCCGGCGCGATCAGCGGCGCGGTGATCCGCCGCATACGTGTGCCAAACCCGGCCCCGGCGACACGCGCCGCTTCGTCCAGCGTAGGGTCGAGCTGTAAATAGGCCGCGCTGACCGGTTTCAGAGCGATGGAGAAAAAGGCGCAGAGATAGGCAAGCAGAATGATCGTCAGCGTGTTGTAGATCGACAGGTTGAGGAGCGGCAGCGGCTTGATAAAGGCGAGGATGAAGGCAATCGAGATCACCAGCCCGGGGATGGCATAGGTGATTTCGGCCAGCGTCGCCATGCCCGCGCCGAGCCGTCGGGTGCCAGGCTCCCGGGCGACCATATAGCGCGCCAGCAGGGTGCAGAGCAGGGCAATGGTGATCGCCGCGATCCCCGCGATCAGGGTGGAATTCAAGAACGCGCGCGCGGTCACGGATTGCCGAAACAGGACCTCCGCAAAGTTCTTCACCGTCAGTGTTTCAGCGGTCAATGGCACCCCGTAGGTGGTGACCAGCGCGGTGGCAAAGAGCGCGGTGAGCGGCAGGACAAGCGTGCCCAGCACGACCATGGCCATGCTCAGTTCCACCACCGGACGCGCGGGGCCCAGGGCAATCGAAAGCGGCGCCTGCGGCGGGCCGATCAGGGCGTTGCGACTGCGGCGGGCGAGCCACATCTGTGCCAGCACGGCAGCGATCGCGATGACGGCAACCAGCGCTGCAATCGCGGCAACATCCGACAGGACCGAGGGGCCGAAACTGGCGAGCCGCTGCCAGATCAGGACGGGCAGCGTGGTGTAGCGCGCGGGAATGCCCAAAAGCGCGGGGATCCCGAAATTGCCCAAAGCCGAGACGAAGGCCAGCGCAAAACCTGCAACCAGCGTGGGTGCCAGAAGCGGCAGAATGATGCGCGCCAACAGCCGCCCGGGCCCGGCACCTGCCACGCGGGCGGCATCGGACATTTCCCGCGGCAAGCTGCGCAGGGCGGCCAGAACCACCAGAAACACAAGCGGGGCATGCTGGATGCCCAGCAGAAAGATGACCCCTTCACGGGAATAGAGCGGGTGCGTGGTGCCGATCTCGGGAGCCAGGCCCAGCGTTTTCAATAGCGGAGAGGAGGGACCCAGGGCCTGCGCCCAGGCAATCGCCGTCACATGGGGCGGAATCATCATCGGGACCAGCAGGAGAAAGGTGAACGCACCTTTCCACCTGATATCCGTCAGCCCCAGCACCAGTGCGGCGGTCGTGCCGCCGAGGAGCGCGAGTACGGCAGAGAGCAGGCTGCTTTCCAGCGAATTCCAAAGCGCGCGTGGCACCGCGCGGCTGTCGAGCGCTTCGATCACAGGGGCGAGGCTCAGACCCTCATCGCCAGACAGGCCCACCCGGACCAACAAGCCAAGCGGGAAGACAAAGAGCATCAGCGCGACACAAAGCAGAGCTGCGAGGGTCAGCCCCT
Source organism: uncultured Roseobacter sp. (assembly GCF_947499265.1). GTDB lineage: Bacteria > Pseudomonadota > Alphaproteobacteria > Rhodobacterales > Rhodobacteraceae > Roseobacter. The sequence goes on from NZ_CANMNK010000006.1 coordinate 348,066, forward strand.
CGCCACTGCGCCAATAGCGGAGCAAGGCTTACCCGCCAAAAATGTCAGCGAAACGCGCTTTGTTGGCGGCGTCCTCAGACAGTGCCTTGGCCGGGTCAAAATCCAGCAGCTTGATTGCGTCGCGTGCCGGGAAGCCTTCGGGGGGCGTGATGGCGGGATGCGCGGGCAGATAGCCCATATCAGCCGCCAATTGCTGGCCCTCCGGCGAGATCAGGAAATCGATAAAGGCTTTCGCGGCTTGCGGGTTTTGCGCCGTCGACAGGATTGCCGCGGGTTCGGTCACCGCACTGACGCCTTCCTCGGGGAAGACGAATTTCACCGGCGCGCCCTCAAGCATGTTCCGGATGGGGAGGAAATCGACAACGAAACCATAGAGTTTCTCGCCCCCGGCGATTGCTTTGTAGGTGCCGCCATTGCCGCCCTGCGGGTTTGCGCCCTGATCCGCCAAGGCTTCGTAGTAGTCCCACCCCAGATCGGAAGCCCCGGTGATCGACGCCATGTGAATGGTGGCCGCCCCGCTGGTCAGCGGCGAGGGCATTGCCAGCTTATCCTTTGCATCAGGTTTCAGCAGATCTTTGTAGGAGGTCGGCACCATAGCGGCGCCGGTGTTATAAACGATGCCCGTGGTGATCAGCTTGGTCGAGAAATAGTGGCCCTCATCATCCATGAGCGCTGGATCATAGGCGGATACATCGGCGTCCGGATAAGGCATCAGGCGGCCCTCGGCCTCCAGGCCTTCCATGGTCACCATATCGGCGATCAAAAGCACATCCGGCTGCGGTGCACCGGCCTCGAATTCGGCCCGCAGTTTAGCCATGATTTTAGTGGTGCCGTCACGGATCCATTCCACGTCAACCTCTGGATGCTGGGCTGTAAAAGCATCGACAGTACGTTGCGCATCGGCATTCGGCTGCGAGGTATAAAGCACCAGCTTGCCGGAGACATCGGCGGCAAGGCTGGTTGCGCCAAAGCCAAGCGCGACAAGGGCGGCAGCAAGTATCGTTCGCATCAGGGTATCCCATCTGTTCGTGTTTCAACATTGCATGTGTGGCAAAGGACTGTGACAGGGCGATGAAATCCCCGAATGCATGCCGCAAAGACCTTTGAAACGCGATGACAGCAGGTGTTTGGGACAAGAGTAAACGCTCCATACATCGGCTGGAGCGGGTTTGGACATCCGCTGAGGCCGGGGCTACTCTGCAGGCCAACCTGGATGTATCGCATTGGATCGAACGGATGTCAGAATGGCGCTTGACTGAGGAATACCAGACCTCCGCCGGCAAGGTGGCGGCTGGCAGAGCCGGTCAAGGGCCCGCGCTGGTGGTTGCGCATGGCTGGCCGTGGTCGTCGTTCAGTTGGCACCGTGTCATTCCGCGATTGTCCCGGAAGTACTCCGTTTATTGGTACGACATGCCAGGCTACGGGCAATCTGAAAAGCGCAGCGGGCAACGCACGTCGCTTGATGTCCAGGGCGCCGTGTTTTCCGAAATGCTCGCGCATTGGCAATTGGAAAAGCCATCCGTCATGGCGCATGATTTTGGGGGCGCGACCACCCTGCGTGCGCATTTGCTGCATGGGTGTGACTACGAACGCTATGTGCTGATGAACGTCGTGGCGATGCGCCCCTGGGGATCTGATTTTTTCGATCACGTCGGCAAACATGTGGATGCCTTTCAAGGGCTGCCGATGCATATCCACCGCGCCATTGTCGAAGCCTACATCCAGGGTGCCCTGATCAGCGAGATATCGGATGCGGATTTCCAGGAACTGGCAGCGCCCTGGCTGACGGACGCGGGCAGCCAGAGCTTTTACCAACAGTTTGCGCAGGCGGATGAAAAATACACCGCTGAAATTGAACCGCTCTTTGGTGCGATCCGATGCCCGGTTCAGGTTGTGTGGGGGGAGGATGATCCCTGGATCCCCCTTGCGCGAGGCAAGGCATTGCACCGCTTGATCGGCCAGGATCGGTTGGAAATTATGCAAGGCGTCGGCCACCTGCCGCAACTGGAAGCCCCTGAACGAGTGCTTGAGGCAGTGTCTGGGTTTTTGTGAACTGGCGCCGCCGGTTGCATTTTCAGGCCTTTCATCCCGCAGGAATTGTAGGTTTTCTACCTATCAGAGAAAGCTCACCAAATTCGTGATCAATTTTACGCCGATGCCCGACGCTATTCGGCATTATGTTGCGCAAACGACCGCGGGCGATGGACAGCCCATGTCGTTACTGTTCTCATACTAAACATAATAACGCTGCGGGCAGGCTGTTGTACCGCGGAGCGAAACGGGACGGGGAAGTGACGCGAATGGGAACGGCTTTGTGGCACGGCGCCATGAAGCGAAGGCGTGATGCCAGCCCGGGTCTCATTTCGTCAAATTGAAAGTGTTTTGTGAGACTTTTGAGTCGAAATGAGGGGATTTAGATGGATCAATCCTTGGATCAAACGGGGTGGTACCGGCCCGTTTTCACGATTTGCGAAGATATGGGTGTTAGCTGTCCTGAGACATTCACAATGCTGACACCACATTGCCCGATTTGGTTGTGATGCTCGGCTGCAGCTGCATTCACAAGGGGAAATTCGCTGGTGCTTAACGCGAGTGTAAAAACTGACGACCAAGGCGATCTGATGAAGGTCGGCAAAATAACAACGCGTCGTATTCTGTCTTTGGGGTGCGCCGCCTTGGCGTTTGTGGTCGCGACCAGTCATTTGGCTCCTGCTTACGCGGGCACCGGTTCCGGCAGTTTTCTTGTGGCACAGCGGTCGATTAAGGCCCCGCCAGGTTTCTCCGGGCTTTGTGCGAAGTATAATTGGGCCTGTGCAAGCACCGGCTATTCAGCGCTCAGCAATGACGCCGTTGTCAAGCTGGCAACCAAGGTCAATCGCCAAGTGAATCGTCAGGTCCGCGAGATCGAAGATCAACAGCAGTATGGCAAAGCAGAGCATTGGGCACTGCCCACGTCGCGCGGTGGTGACTGCGAAGACCTCGTCTTGTTGAAGAAGAAAATGCTGGTTGAAAGAGGCGTGGCCTCGCAGGATCTTTTGATCGCGACGGTGCTGGATCGTAGGCTGAACAGCCATGCCGTTCTTATTCTCCGGACGCAGAGCGGAGATCTGGTGCTCGACAATCTGACCAACAAGATCGTGGCTTGGGAAGCGACAGGGTATACCTTCCTGAAGCTGCAAAATCCAAAGGCGCTCAACCGCTGGGATGCTGTGCTTGCGGGTGGGCTGATCACCGATAAACCGACCGCATCTCGTTAAGACGGCGATGTCCGATCGCGATACGCCGAATTCGACGGACCAACCGTCGTTATGAATTCAAAAAGGGCACCCCATTGGATGCCCTTTTCCTCGTATCAAACGAATGTTGAGGGTGTATCGAGCGGACCCGATCACTCATCGCAAGGTCGATCAGCCTGGCAATACGCCGCCACCGCCTGGGTTGTCACCGTTGCCGCCGGGATCATCCGGGTTGTCGCCGCCACCGCCGGGCGTGTCGCCATCGCCACCGGGCGTACCGCCATCACCACCTGGGGTGCCACCGCCGCCGCCGGGCGTGCTACCACCGGGGTCGCCTGCCGTGCGCGACGGACCATTGCCGCGTGACCGGTCAAGGGCGTCACCTTCTTCAGGATCCGCGCCCAATCCGATCGACGCTGTTGGCCGGTCCGTCAGCCCCAACGCACTTTCGGGGCAATACTTGAACATCCGTTGCAGGATTTCATTGTAGTCGGGGCGCCTTTCGATGCGGTTCAAAACCGCAGTTGGGATCGTTTCCCAGTTGCACATGTTGTATTCTTCTGCAGCAGATGTGTTTGGCGCCAAAACCGAAATTGCGGTCACGGCTGCTGCGGCGAGGGACGCGGTGAGAGAGACAGAGTTTTTCATTTTTTACCTCTTGGGGTTTTCCGAACTAGTTACCAAAAATTACAGTCGAATAGTCTTAAGTACCGGGTCGTAGAATTAAGAGTGCCCCGGAACGGCCCGGGGCATTCGAGTTTTATAACTGGTGAGACCGATGTGGCCGAGCGGTGCGGGCCGTCGAAACGACCTTGGCGCTCGATGATATCGGTCTCTGAATACTCATGCTGCCTTCTTGTCTTGACGACGCATGGCTGCAAGGCCACCCAGACCTCCCAGCAAAAGCCACATGCCCGCAGGCAGTGGGACGGTAGAAATATCTGCGTAAATACCAATTGTGGATGTGCCACCTTCGACATTGGTCCAGAACCCGTTGCCCGAGTTATAGGCGCTGCGTTTTCCGGCGTCGAAGAGGTCAAAGAAGACGGCGTCCAATGTGTGCCCGCCGCCCAGGTCGAGCGGTACGCCGAATGCGCCAACGGCGAGTTGCATGCCGCTGATCTCGTCAGCGTTGTTACCCGTCGCTTCGTTGGTGTCGGTGTTGAAGCTCACGTCTGGCGTGTTGGTGATCTCGAACGCGATAGATTCGCTCAATGCCAGTGCCAGCGGTGCAAAGAAATTCAACCCCAGGTTCACATTGCTGGTCCATTCGGACCCGGTGTGAAAATTGGACTGGTTGTTCCATGTGATCGTGCCAAGCAGAACGCTTCCGCTTTTCACGTCGCTTTTTTCAAAGCTGAAATTAGTGGTGTTGATTTCCAGGGAGCTGGAATTTCCAGACTCGACCGTATAGTCCTTGTGGTTGGGGGTGCCCCACTCCAGCTTGCTGGTACCAGCTCCAATATATTGTATCGAAGGGTCTGTTGCCCCGGAGGGTGCATCAACTGTTCCGCTGAAACTTCCGGAAATGGTGCTTGCCTGGGCGGCGCCGACGACGCCTAAAGACAAAGCACCGGCGATGGCGATCTTCTTGAACATTGTTTAACCTCGGACCTACTAATAAAACTGTTACAATTGTCACCTACGCGTTTTGCTATTCATAATCAAGACACCTCGTTGCTGCATTTTCGCCTTATTTCGCAATTTCCGTTTCTGTTGCGAAAATGATGATGTCTGATGGCCTTCATTACCGCCGAATCGGAAACGAACATAACCTATGCGGGAATATTTTCGTTGTTAACCAAGGTCATGCGGTGCGGGGTGGGATCTGGCAAGATATGCGTCGGAGCACCCGGATCTCGCGCGTTTTCCGGGATCAGACGCGCGGGTTTTTCACGTCTTTTGCGCTCACGACAGGTCGACCTTTAAGGCGCGGGTACCATTTGCAAAGAACCGCTGAGCGCCCCCACCGATGCCCGGATGGGTGGGGGCCACTTCGCATGATTAGCCGATGATCTGATTCAGCGTTGCAGACGGGCGCATCACCCTTGCGGTTTTGTCAGCATCAGAGTGATAATATCCCCCGATATCCGCAGGGGCGCCCTGAACGGACACGAAATCCGCCTGGATCGCCGCTTCATTCTCCGCGAGCGCCTGCGCCATGGGTGCAAAATGCGCTGCCATTTCCGCGTCATCGATTTGCGCGGCGAGGGCTTGCGCCCAATATAGCGCAAAATAGTAGTGGCTGTCGCGATTGTCTGTCTGGCCGACCTTGCGATTCGGAGACTTGTTATTGTCCAGAATGCCCTGCGTCGCCACGTCAACCGCATCGCCCAGCACCTTGGCCTTGGCATTGCCTTTGACCTGCGCGAGGAACTTGAGGCTTTCGCCCAGTGCGCAGAATTCGCCCAGCGAGTCCCACCGCAAGTGGTTCTCTTCGACCAATTGTTGTACGTGCTTTGGTGCGGATCCACCGGCGCCGGTTTCAAAGAGCCCGCCGCCCTTCATCAGCTTCACGATGGATAGCATCTTGGCCGAAGTGCCCAATTCGAGGATCGGGAAGAGGTCGGTCAGGTAGTCGCGCAGAACGTTTCCGGTCACGGCGATCGACGTATCCCCCTTACGGATCGTCTCGAAACTCACCCGGGTCGCTTCGCGCGGCGCGAGGATTTGGAATTTCTCGCTGGCACCCGCGGCATCCAACAGGGGCCTGACGTAGTTCAAAAGCTGTGCGTCATGAGCACGGGTTTCATCCAGCCAGAAAATGGCCTGACATCCTTCCAGCGCCTGACGGTCGATGGCCAGTTGCACCCAGTCTTCAATCGGTGCCTGACGGGTCGAGGCCGAGCGCCAGATGTCTCCGGCTTCGACCACGTGTTCGTGCAGAATGTCGCCATTGGCGGCGATCATGCGCACGGTGCCGTCGGCCGGGATTTCGAATGTCGTGGGGTGCGAACCGTATTCTTCGGCCTTCTGCGCCATCAATCCGATGTTTTGCACGGTGCCAGCGGTCGATGGATCGAGCGCGCCGTGCGCCTTACAGTCCTTGATTGCCTCGTCGTAGACGGCGGCATAGGAGCTGTCAGGAATCACGCAGGCCGTGTCTGCTTCCTTGCCATCCGGTCCCCATCCTTTGCCACCTGCGCGGATCAGGGCCGGCATGGAGGCGTCGATGATGACGTCTGAGGGCACATGCAGGTTGGTGATGCCCTTGTCGGAATTCACCATGTAGAGCGGTGGATTGTCGGCCATTGCCGCGTCAATTGCGGCGAGAATTTCATCTGCCTTCGGGGCCTCGGCAACCGCTTCCAGAACCGCACCCAGCCCGGAGTTCGGGTTGACGCCCGCCGCAGCCAGCGCATCGCCGTAGGTATCAAATACGGGCTTCAGGAAGGCCTTGACCGCATGACCGAAAATGATCGGATCCGAGACTTTCATCATCGTGGCCTTCATGTGGATCGAAAACAAGATGCCCGCCGATTTGGTCGCGGCGATCTGGTCCAGCAGGAAGGCGCTGAGGGCTTTGGCGGACATGAAGGTCGCATCAACCACGGTGCCCGCAGGGTATTCTACACCCTCCTTGAGGGTGGTGACCGATCCGTCCTTGCCGACCAGTTCGATCCGTGCGGCACCGGCTTGCGGGGCAGAGAGGGTTACGGATGTCTCATTGGAGCGGAAATCATGTGCGCCCATCGTGGCCACATGGGTTTTGCTATCCGCGGACCAGGTGCCCATCGAATGCGGGTTCGCCTGCGCATAGTTTTTGACAGCCACCGCGGCGCGCCGGTCGGAGTTGCCCTCGCGCAGCACCGGGTTCACAGCGGAGCCTTTGATCGCGTCATAGCGCGCACGGATCGCCTTTTCGGCATCTGTTGCGGGTGTTTCGGGGTAATCGGGCAGATTGTACCCCTGCGATTGCAGCTCCGTCACTGCCGCGACCAGTTGCGGTACGGAGGCAGAAATATTCGGCAGTTTGATGACATTGGCCCCTGGAGTTTTCACCAATTGGCCAAGGGCGGCGAGATCATCGGTCTGGCGTTGCTCTTCCGTCAGGTTCTCGGGGAAGGCAGAGATGATGCGCCCGGCAAGCGAAATATCACGCGTCCCCACCGAAATGCCCGCAGCAGAGGCAAACCGCTGAATGATGGGCAGGAGTGACGCGGACGCCAGTTCCGGGGCTTCGTCAACCTTGGTGTAAATGATGTCGGGATTTTTCATTTCTGTCATGCCTACATGGACCCTGTGCTGTTCAACTATCCCCTAAACGACCCAAGAAGTGAGGTCCACAGCAGGCGGGCGCATAATCTCGGGCAAAACTCATACTGGGCCGATTTGCGTCATGCTTTTTGCGAAAAAGGGTCCGGGGCAGTGTGCAGTCGCAAGTGCCGCATAAAAGCGCGCGCGATGCTGGGCGTGGGGCCATGATCCGGCGTGACAAAGTAGCTGCGATATTCGATCTGCGACGCGAAGGGCCGGAAGACCACATCGTTGGCCCGGTACTGGACGACGGGGAATGGATTGACGATGGTCAGCCCCAGCCCTTCCTTGGCCAGGTCCACCGCCGCAAAGGATGTCGATGCCTCCGCCACGATGTGGGGCGTGCTGCGGCAGCCATGCAGCACCTTTTCCAACTGGGCGCGCCGGGCGTGGCGGTGGGTCAGCGCGATCAGGGCTTGCCCGTCCAGGTCTTCGGGCTGGATCGTTTCACGGGGGGCAAAAGCGTGGTCGCTTGCCATGGCGCAGACCGCGCTGGAGGTGCGATAGGGGGTCAGTTTCACGCCATCGCGCGACAGCTCGACACCTGTGAGGCCAAGATCGAACCTCTCCTCCAGGATGCCACGGATGACATCTTCGGAAGGGGAAACCTCGAGGCTCACATAGAAATGCGGGTTCGTTTTGAGGAAGGTGGCAATATGATGCACCAGAAACCGGTGGGCGTAGGTTGGGGGGGCGACGATGCGCAGTGTTTCCTGTGCGGCTTCGGGCGGGCCATCGATGCGGTCGAGCGCTTCAAACAGCGGATCGAGCCGTCTATTCAATTGTGCGGCCTCGTTGGTCGGGCGCAGCCGACCGCCATCCCGCTCGAACAGAATCCGCCCGGTGCGCGCCTCAAGGTTGGCAATGGAGCGGCTGACAGCGGATTGCGACAGGCCAAGCCGGATGGCCGCTTTTGACGTCGTCCCGCTCTCCATCAATGCGCGCAATGCCTGATATTCGGGCAGGCTGTGCCAAGTTTTAGTCGCCATTCGGGTCTCCCTGCAAAACGCTCATAAGGCAATGATAAAATATCATACTAAAAGGGATGGTCTATGAGTAATGCTGGCGTAAGGTGGCTAGGTGGTCTTGGGGGACACTCACAGCGTGGCAAATCAAACCGCTCCCGTCATTTTTGACGGTCACAACGATGTCTTGTTGAAACTCTACCGCGCCGGTGGATTGTCAGCATCCGAAACCTTCGTTTCCGGGCGCGACGGCGCCATTGACGCGGGCAAAGCCGCGACGGGTGGGTTTGGTGGTGGGTTTTTCGCCATCTACGTGCCGTCTCCCCTGGATCTCGATTTCAAATTCGAGGAAATGGCAAAGCCAACCTACGATTTGCCCTTGCCCGATCCGATCGAATGGGAGGATGCCTTTCCCGTTGTGATGTCGCAGGCGGCAATCCTCTTCGATCTGGAAGCGCGTGGCGCATTGACGGTCTGCCGGACCGCGGCGCAGATCCGTGATACCCTGAACAAAGGCAAACTGGCAGCGATTTTCCACATCGAGGGTGCCGAGGCCATCGACGCGGATCTGCATACGCTGGAAGTGCTCTATCAAGCCGGGCTGCGGTCCATCGGACCGGTCTGGAGCCGGTCAACGATATTTGGCCACGGCGTGCCCTTCCGCTATCCCAGCACGCCCGACATTGGCAGCGGCCTGACCGATCACGGCCTGCGGCTGGTCAAGCGCTGTAACGCATTGGGGATCACGATCGATCTATCGCACCTCAATGAGGCAGGTTTCTGGGACGTCGCGCGGCATTCATCCAAGCCGCTGGTCGCGACACACTCAAATGTGCACGCCATTTGTCCGCACAGCCGCAACCTGACCGACAAACAGCTTGCCGCGATCCGGGAAAGCGACGGTATGGTCGGGGTGAATTTTGCAGTGGCCTTTTTGCGGGATGACGGGCGCATGGTATCTGATGTGCCGCTGGAACAGATGTTGCGCCACCTCGATCATCTGATCGAGCATCTGGGTGAGGACCGGGTTGGGTTCGGATCTGACTATGATGGGGCTATTGTGCCGGACGCATTGACGACCTGCGCCGGGTTGCCCGACCTGAGAAATGCGATGGCGCAGCATGGCTACAACGACGCGTTGATGGCCAAGCTTTGTCACGAGAATTGGCTGCGTGTGTTGGAGAAAACATGGGGGGCTTAACTCCCAGAGCACGCGCGGAAAATGTACTGAAACGGAACAGGAGAGGTTCTAAAATGAATGCTTTTAACAGACTACTGACAAGTGCCGCGATTGGCCTTGCGGTCAGTGTCACATCACTGACGGCCTATGCCGAGACGCCCGCCAATATGCTGGTGATCGCGCACCGGATCGATGATGTTACAACCGTCGACCCGGCAGAGAGCTTCGAATTTGCGGGTTCGGACATCAGCCGCAACGTCTATGGCCGGTTGGTCAATCTTGATCCCAACGATCTGGCCGCGGGCTACAAACCCGACTTGGCCGAAAGCTGGGATGTCTCGGAGGATGGCAAGACCATCACCTTCACCATGCGCGAAGGGGTGACGTTTCATTCCGGCAATCCGGTGCGGGCCGAAGATGCGGCCTTCTCACTGCAGCGCGCGGTGATCCTGAACAAGACGCCTGCGTTTATCCTGACGCAGTTTGGCTTCACGCCCGAGAACGTCGCGGAGACGATCAAAGCCGACGGCAACAAGCTGATCATCACGACGGATCAGAAATACGCAACCTCCTTCGTGCTGAACTGTCTGACGGCCACCATCGGCGGGATCGTCGACAAGGAAGTCGTGATGGCCAATGAAGTCGATGGCGACATGGGCAACACCTGGCTGAAAACCAATTCTGCGGGCTCCGGTCCCTACAAGCTGGACAGCTGGAAGCCCAATGAAAGCGTTACCCTGTCGTCCAACCCCGACTACTACGCAGGGGCACCCGCGATGGAACGGGTGATCGTGCGCCACGTTCTTGAAAGCGCGTCCCAGCGCTTGCTGCTGGAGCGTGGCGATATCGACATCGCGCGCAACCTCAACCCCGAGGATGTTGCCGGTGCGTCGCAGGCCGATGGCGTAAAAATCGCGGATGAGCTGAAAGGGCGTCTGATGTACCTGGCGCTGAACCAGAAGCATCCCGAGCTTTCCAAGCCGGAAGTGCGTCAAGCGTTCAAGTATCTTGTCGATTACGAAGGCATGAAAAACAGTTTTCTGAGCGGTCAGTACACGATCCATCAGAACTTCCTGCCCGCGACCTATCTGGGCGCCTCTGAGGAAAACCCGTTCTCCTTCAACATCGAGAAGGCCAAGGAGTTGCTGGCAGCCGCCGGTGTGGAAGGTCTTGAAGTCGAAATCGGCGTGCGTGAAGCGCAGGAGCGTATCGAGATCGGACAATCCTTCCAGAATGCCGCAGCTCAGGCGGGCATCAAGGTCAACATCACTGTCGGCACGGCCAAGCAGATCCTCGCGCGGTACCGTGCACGGGAGTTGGATGTCTATCTCGGTGCCTGGGGGCCGGACTATCCTGACCCGCAGACCAATGCAGGCACCTTCGCCTATAACCCGGACAATTCCGACGAGGCCAATGCCACGGGTCTTCTGGCCTGGCGCAACAGCTGGGATACCGGCGGCCTGACCGAAAAGGTCGCGGCAGCCGTGACCGAAGGGGATCGCGACAAGCGGGTGCAGATGTATCTGGATATCCAGGCGGAGTTCCGCGAGACCTCGCCCTTCGTGGTGATGTTCCAGCAGATCGAACAATCCGCTCTGCGCGATAACGTGACGGATTGGTCAACCGGTCAGGCGGTCACCTCCGCAGCCTACTGGCAGGTCACCAAGTAAATGGCCCTCACCGAGGACAACAACCGGAGGCGCCCCCAGCGGGCGCCTCTGTCAGAGCAGCTTTGGCCGATTGCCAAGACCGCGCTGCTGACGCTTGGTTCGGTCGCCGTGACCCTGCTGGGCCTGCTTTTCATTACTTTCATCATCGGGCGGGTCATGCCGATCGACCCTGTTCTGGCCATCGTGGGCGAGCGCGCGTCGCAATCGACCTATGATGCGGTCTACCAACAGCTTGGTCTCGACAAACCGCTCCTGGTGCAATTTCTCTATTACATCTGGGACGTGCTGCATCTGGATTTCGGCACCTCGCTGCTGAACGCGCGGCCGGTGTCCGAGGACATCGCCCGTGTCTTCCCCGCAACGCTGGAACTGGCGACGCTTGGCATTCTTTTCGGCATCGTTCTGGGCGTCCCGTTGGGCGTGCTGGCCGCCGTGCGCAAAGGGTCCTGGATCGACCAGATCGCCCGGGTTGTGGCGCTTGTGGGATATTCCATGCCGATCTTCTGGCTGGGCCTGATGGGTCTGCTGATCTTCTACGGTATTCTAGGATGGGTCGGCGGGCCGGGCCGCGTTGGGATTTTCTACGTTGATGTGGTGCCCAGCGTCACGGGCCTGATCCTTGTGGATGCCGCCCTCGACGGCAACTGGGACGTCTTCAAGGACGCGTTTTCGCACATCATCCTGCCCGCGTCCCTGCTGGGATATTTCTCGCTGGCCTACATCAGCCGGATGACGCGCTCCTTCATGCTCGAACAGCTCAGCGCCGAATACATTACCACGGCGCGGGTCAAGGGCATGTCAGAATGGGATGTGGTCTGGAAACATGCCTTCAAAAACATTCGCGTCCAGCTGATCACAGTGATTGCGTTGAGTTATGCCAACCTGCTCGAAGGGTCTGTCCTGACTGAGATCATTTTCTCCTGGCCGGGCATCGGCAGCTATATCACCACGGCGCTTTTGAGCGCGGACATGAACGCGGTGCTGGGCGGGACGGTCGTTGTCGGCCTGATCTTCATCCTGCTGAATATTTTCTCCGACCTGCTCTACAAGGTCTTTGATCCACGTGCAAAATAGGGAGGCGAAATAGATGGCCGACCAAACGCTCAAAGCGTGGCTGCTGACGGATACGCCGACCTCCCGGCGCCATGCCAAGCTCTCCGCCCTCTATCAGGGGTGGCTGTCGTTTCGCAGCAATACGATGGCGATGATCGGCTTGGGCATCCTTGTGGCACTGGTGCTCATCGCGGCAGCGGCGCCCTTGCTCGCCCCGCATGATCCCTACATGCAGGACCTTGGCAATCGGCTGGCCCCGCTCGGCAGTGAAGGCCATATCTTCGGCACTGACAGTCTGGGCCGGGATATCCTGTCGCGGCTGATCTACGGCGCGCGCATCACGCTCTATATCGTGGCGCTGGTGGCGCTGATCGCCCCGGTTGCGGGGCTTTTGGTGGGCACGGTGTCGGGCTATGTCGGCGGCTGGACCGATATGATCCTCATGCGCATCACCGATATCTTTCTGGCTTTTCCCCGGTTGGTGCTGGCCCTGGCCTTTGTGGCGGCATTGGGTGCGGGTATTGAGAACGCGGTGCTGGCGATTTCCCTGACCGCCTGGCCGCCCTATGCGCGGATCGCGCGTGCCGAGACGCTGACCATACGCTCCTCCGATTACATCAGCGCGATCAAACTGCAGGGCGCGGGGGCGCTGCGGATCATCACTAAACACATCTGGCCGCTCTGTATCTCATCGCTGATCGTGCGGGTGACGCTGGACATGGCGGGCATTATTCTCGCGGCGGCGGGCCTTGGATTTCTCGGCCTTGGCGCACAGCCCCCCAGCCCGGAATGGGGCGCGATGATCTCCGAAGGCCGACGGTTTATCCTGGATCACTGGTGGGTGGCCACGGTGCCGGGGCTGGCCATTTTCACCGTCTCGCTGGCGTTCAATCTGCTGGGTGACGGGCTGCGCGATGTCCTTGATCCAAAGGCGGGCGACTGATGAGCACACTTCTGGACGTCAAAAACCTCTGGGTCAAATTCCCCTCGCGCCATGGCGTTTTTGATGCGGTGCGCGGCGTATCCTTCACCCTGGGGCGCGAACGGCTGGGCATTGTCGGCGAGAGCGGTTCCGGCAAATCGATGACCGGGCGCGCGATCCTGCGCCTGATCCGTCCGCCTGGGATTGTCGAGGCCGATCACATCAACCTCGAAGGGGTCGACCTCCTGAAAAAATCTGAAAAGGACATGCGCGACGTGCGGGGCCAGCGGATCAGCATGGTCATGCAGGACCCCAAGTTTTCGCTGAACCCAGTGATGACCATCGGCGATCAGATCATCGAGGCCTACCGGTTGCACAACGCGGCCTCGAAGGCGGAAGCGTATAAGAAGTCGCTGGAAATGCTAGAAGCGGTGTCGATCCGGGATCCGGAACGCGTGATGCGCGCCTACCCGCATGAGATGTCGGGCGGCATGGGGCAGCGCATCATGATCGCGATGATGCTGATCCCGAACCCGGAGATTCTGATCGCGGATGAGCCCACGTCGGCGCTGGACGTGTCGGTCCAGCGGCAGGTGCTCGACATCATGGACAAGCTGGTGAAAGAGCGTGGGATGGGGCTGATCTTCATCAGCCATGACCTCAATCTGGTGGCTGATTTCTGTGATCGGGTGTTGATCATGTACGCAGGCCGCATTGTCGAGGTCTGCGATGCCGACAAGCTGCATGCGGCCCAACATCCCTATACCCGTGGTCTGTTGAATTCGCTGCCTCGGCTCGACGCGCCGCGCGACCGGCTCGAAGTGTTGCAGCGTGATCCTGAATGGGCGACGGCGCCCAGCGTGAGTGGACGCGTATGAACATGTTGGAAGTCACTGGCCTGAACGTCTGGTTCGGAAGCCATCGGGATCGTGTGGACGCGGTGAAAGACGCGACATTCAGCGTCGGGCAAGGCGAGAGCTTTGGCCTGGTTGGTGAGAGCGGGTCGGGTAAATCGACAATCCTGCGCGCGATCACCGGACTTGCCCCCGATTGGTCCGGCGACATCACGGTGGAAGGCACCAAGATTGGCAAGAAACGTGCCAAAGGGTTTTTCAAGACCGTGCAGATGGTATTTCAGGACCCCTACGCCTCGCTGCATCCACGCCATTCCGTTGATCAGGTCCTTGGCGAGACACTGCATTTACACGGGTTCAAGGACATTGATGCACGTGTGGTGAAACTGCTGGAAGATGTGGGCCTTGGCCAGCGGTTTCGGTTCCGCTATCCGCATCAGCTGTCTGGCGGTCAACGCCAGCGGGTTGCGATTGCCCGTGCTTTGGCGCCAGAACCCGACCTGCTGCTGCTGGATGAGCCGACCTCCGCCCTCGATGTGTCCGTTCAGGCGGAAATCCTGAACCTCTTGGCCGATTTGCGTGCGGCCCGGCAGCTGACCTATCTCATGGTCTCGCATGATCTTTCGGTTGTGGGGCACATGTGTGATCGTCTGGCGGTGATGAAAGACGGTGAAATCGTCGAAATTCTGGACGTGGATGCCTTGCGCAACATGAATGCCGGGCATCCCTACTCTCAGCACTTGCTGAAAGCCTCGTTGTAATTCACAGCAGGTTCGCAGGCTGCCCAAGCGCGGCAGGTAGGTAACCCTTGCCTGGGGCTGGCGCAGCGGCCTTCACGCGAAGCCCAGACCCGATCTGTTCTCTCGCATGTAGGCGCAAAGGCTTTTGAGATCCCGTGGCTTTGAAAAATAGTACCCTTGCAGCCGCTCCGCGCCCAATCGCGCCAGAATGCGCGCCTGTTCTTCTGTTTCCACGCCCTCGGCAATGATGCTGATTTCCAGCGCGTTGCCGATCTCGATAATCGATTGCACAAGCCGCGCTGCGCTGTTGCCTTCTTCCAGTGGCATCACAAGTCTGCGGTCGATTTTCAACCGGTCCGGCGCGATACGCTGAAGGGCGACAACGGAGGCGCGACCGCTGCCAAAATCGTCAACTTCCAGGGTAATGCCCATGTCGCGCAACTGATCCAGCTGCATCAGGAAGGCGTCGCTTTCCTCTTCAAGAAAAATGGTTTCCAGCAGTTCGAAGGCAACTTCGCCGGAATAGGCTTTCACAAGTCTGCCGATCTGCTCGATTTCTTCGAACTGGACGCGCTTTGCGCTGACGTTGAACGACAGGCTCGGCATCGGGTCGAAACCCTTGAACGCCGCCTCGCACTCCACAATTGCCTTTTCAAAAATCATCCGGTCGATGTCAGCGACAACGTTCAAATCCGACGCGACGGAGAAGAACTGATCCGGTGCCAGAACACCGGCCGACGGGTGCTGCCAGCGTGCCAGTGCTTCGATACCCACCACCGCACCGGTGCGCGCTTCGATCTGAGGTTGGTAGTAGGGCAGGAACTCGGACTCTTCGAGCGCTCGCATGATGTCATCCGCCAGGGTCTTGGTACGGCGCATCTCGTCGATGTCTTCGCGGCTGAAGACGGCGACTTGTCCGCGCCCGGCACGTTTTGCCTTGTACAGCGCCACATCCGAATTGGTCAGCAAATCCTTCTCATCGGCCAGCGGCGTGCGCGATATGCCAATGGAAGCGCCAAAGCGGCATTTGCGACCTTCAAAATACGAGGGCTGGAAGAGGTCCTCCAACAGCGCCTCGGCGAGCTCTTCCGGTCGGTTATTGTCTTCCGCCAGCCATAGCAGAATGACGAATTCATCGCCCCCGATCCGCGCAACGACGTCGTCGGGCTGCGTGTTTTTGCGAATGCGATTGGCGACGTCCACAAGCACATGATCACCGGCCGCGTGGCCGATGGTATCATTGATCTGCTTGAAGCGATCCAGGTCAATGTGCAGCGCGGCAAGCTCGCCGCCTTCGTCTCGTCGTCGACGCGAAAGGGCGTCGAATTTCTCCGACAGGAAGCGCCGATTGCCCAGACCTGTCAGCTGGTCGTGCAGGGCCTTGTGCGTAATCTGCTGATTGGCGTCTTCCAGACGTTTGGCGTATTTTTCCAGGGCGCGGCGCTGGCGAACCGCCTCCGTAATGTTCAGCCGCAGGACGACGATTTCACCGTTATCAGCCTGCGACCTGATGATGCGGTAATGCTCATCATTGTCGAATTCGAACTCTTCTTCCTCTGTCTTGGCCATATCCGGGGTGACATATTCTTCCAGCCACTCGGCTTCACGTCCCCTGGCTGCGGGCACATGCCCGTTGTGCACGGCCAGACGCACCACTTCGTCCACGCTCATGCCCGCGGTCACATCATTGGGATCATCGGTCAGCGTGGCGGCAAACGCCGGGTTCCATGTGAGCAGTTTGAGGTCACGGTCGTAGATGGCAAAAGGATCGGGGAAGGCGTTGATCGCGGAGATCAGACGATCCTGCGTCACCTCGAGCGCACGGCGCTGCCGCACCAGTTCGGTGGTGTCCAGGCGGACAATCACCAGATCGCCACCCGGTGAGCGGGAGCGCAAAATCCGGTGGTGCGTGTCGCCAGCGAGTTCGATGTCTTCGATGGCCCGGGTTTCTGCGGCAGAGGCCAACAGGTCGGCCAGCCAGTCTTCTTCCCGTCCGGCGGCCTCGGTAAAGCGCCCGTTTCTCAGACCAACGCGCATTGTGGCTTCCAGCGACATGCCTGCCTTCAGTTCGCTTGGATCATCGGTCAGCGCGGCCGCGTATTCCTCATTCCAAACGGCCAGGTTGGAGTTGTTGTCGTAGATGCAAAATGGCGCGGGATAGGCCCCGATCGCGGACAGGAGCCGCTCTTGCGCTTCCTCAGCGCTGCGCTTCTGACGCACCAATTCTGTGATGTCCAAACGCAGGATGACCCAGTCGCCGTTTTCTGCCTTGCTGCGCAACATCCGGTGATGGATGTCATTGGCAAGCTCGACGTCCTCGGTCTTGAGCGCGACCCGTTCGGGTTTCATCATCTCATCCAACATCGCAGCCCGCCCAATCGGGGGCACCGCCATGCGACCGCTGTCAAAAGCTTCATTCAAAACGTCGCGAATGTGCATGCCGGGTCGAATGGCCTCTGGCCGCGTGGAGAGAGATTCCTGATATGCGGTGTTGCAAACAACCAGCCGCATGTCCTTGTCGTAAATGACAAACGGGTCCGGATAGGCATTCATCGCCGACAGCAGCCGCGTTTGCGTGTCCATCAGTTCGTCGAATGTGCGTTCTTTTTCGACCAGGAGCTGGTTGCGCTCTGCAAGCGCCCGCGAGGCCTCCTCTTCCCGCTCGACCAGCTCTGAGATATCGCGGAAAACGGCACAGCTGTAGCGGCCTCCGCGCTCCTCATCATCGACAATGAAGAACGAGAGGCTCGCCCAGAACTTCTTGCCATCGGAGGTGATGCAACGGGTTCTTTCGGTGAAACTCTTGGCACCGGATTCGAACTTTGGCGTCACACTGGCAACATATTCATCCCAGTGTTCGGGATCGTGACCAATGTCGACGGGGGCACCAAGCACTTCGTCGGGCGCATAGCCGAAGAGCTCTGAATAGGCGGGGTTGATGTACACCACTCTGGCGGTGTCATCGCCAGGTCCGCGGTATCCCACGCCGACGGCATCCTGCGTCAGGGTCAGGAAATTCTGCAAAATTTCAGAAAGTTGCATCCGCGCGCCTTCGATTCGGTGCGCAAACCATAAAAGCGATAGGTTACTTGAAGGGTAAGCCGGGCCTTTTAGTAAAATCTGATTCAAAGGCGCCAGAAAGCAGAGTAGCGTAAATTTAAATAATTGAAAAATATGGAAATTTCTTCTGGCCAGAGAAAGTGCTGCGCATGCTTCGATGCATGCGCCGGCCTTTTTGAGAATGGTAAAATTACCCCCCGAAAAATGAACCTTGCAACGCGTCAATGTACGGGCCATCGATCCGACCGGTTTCGCTGCGCTGAAGGCGTAACCGACCCCGGAAAAATGGCAGTCTGACCGAAATTTGGCGCGGCGCTGGAACGGCCTGACCAACCCTAACCGGGACGTCTCAGATGATGTGAAGACGCCTGCGGTGGTCACTAGGAGAGCAGGGGTCGCGGATGGAATCCGCCAGCTTTCGCCGATGCGGCCTAGCTGACTCTCTCGTCTGCCCCGGTAAATTTGGCGACCTCAATCGCCAGCGCTTCCCAATCGGTGAACTCATGTTCGTCCACCGCCGGATTATAGTCCTGATCCCTGAGCACCACATGCCGCAGAACCTGCGTTGCGTAGTAGTCATAGTGACGCGACCGTACCGCGCCCGCGACCAGAACTTCTGCGCTGGGGTCAAGTTCTGTCCGCATTTTCAATTCGGTAACGTATTCCTTTGCCTCCTCCATGCCTTCGGGGAAGGCGGCGCTGAGGCTGACGGAGAGCAAAAGTGTTTCGCATTTCTGCAGTTCCTGCCTGTGTGCCGTCAGAAAAACTTCGAAGGTCTCGGGATGTCTGCGTTCATGCACCGGAGCGGCCAATATCACCTTATCGACACCCTTGAATGTCACCGGTGCCGTTTTCTCCGCCGTGTTCATAACCTCGAATTCACAGCCCATGGTGCGCAGTTGTTCCTGGACGGCATCCGCCACTTTCCCGGTCTGACCTTCAACAGTTGCGTAAACAAGTAGAATGGACATGGTTGTCTCCTGTGTGCGCCGGGGAAAGCCCTATGGCGTTTGATGCAGGTCGATTACCCGGCTCATCTGGTCGACTGCTGTCTTTCCTATGGTCTGTTGGTCTTGTGGCAAGGTACCCCGGTGAAAACTACCGGACCTTGTTTTAGATCAATTGATCGCTTCCGGCGGCACGTCGCAGCCTGCGGTCAGGGCGGCAATGACCTGTGCTGCTGGATCAGGTGATTGCTGGCCCATGGCGCCGCCGCACCGATGCGGCCCGCCCGGGGATATCCAATGCGGCGTCAGCCCGGGGGGTCTGGCTGATCAGCTTGCCCTGGGCGATGACGAAAAGCCGGTTGGCGCGCAGGCGCAGCGCCTCGACCGGGTCACCGGCGTCAAGCACGACCAGCGAGGCTTGCGCGCCGACGTGCAGCCCATACTCCTGCAAGCCCATGGTTTTGGCATTGTTCACCGTGACCATGTCGAAACAGCGCCGCATCTCTTCGGGGCTGGTCATCTGGGCCACATGCAGCCCCATGAAGGCCACGTCGAGCATGTCTGCGGTGCCCAGCGAATACCACGGGTCCAGCACGCAATCCTGACCCCAGCCCACGTTGATGCCCAGAGCCTGCATCTCCTTGACCCGCGTCAGGCCGCGCCGTTTGGGGTAGGTATCGTGACGTCCCTGCAGAACAATATTGATCAAGGGGTTCGGAATCGCGGAAATCTCAGCCTCCGCCATCAGCGGCAGGAGTTTGGAGACATAGTAGTTGTCCATCGAATGCATCGAGGTCAGATGTGACCCGGCAACCCGCCCTTGCAGGCCAAGGCGCTGGGTCTCAAAGGCCAGCGTTTCGATGTGGCGCGACATCGGATCGTCGGTCTCGTCGCAATGCATATCGACCTGCAGTCCGCGGTTGGCCGCGATCTCGCAGAGCTCTGTGACCGAGGCGGCCCCATCCTGCATCCTGCGTTCAAAATGTGGGATGCCGCCGACCACATCTACGCCCATATCCAGCGCGCGCAGTGTGTTGGTCCGGGCCGTTGGATCGCGGTAAAACCCATCCTGCGGGAAGGCGACAAGTTGCAGATCGATGTAATCACTGACCTGTTCGCGCACGTCCAGCAACGCTTCCACGCCCAACAATCTGTCGTCGCAGGTATCCACATGGCTGCGGATCGCCAGCAGCCCCATGCTGGCCGCCCAATCGCAATAGGCAAGCGCGCGCGTCACGACATCGTCTTGGGTCATGATCTGCTTCAACTCGCCCCAAAGGCCGATCCCTTCCAGCAAGGTGCCGGAGGCATTGATGCGCGGCTGACCATAGGAAAGCGTGGCATCCATGTGGAAATGCGGGTCGACAAAGGGCGGGCTGACCAGGTCGCCCGTTGCATCAATCACCTGCCCGGCGTTGGCGGTCGACAGGTCTTCGATGGCAGTAATCCGGTTGCCTTTTATGCCGATGTCCGTGATCTCGCCGGTCGTCAGCGTGCCCCCCTTGATGATCAGATCAAACATCAGCGTTCTCCTTTGTTGAAAGGGACCATCAGGGCGGCAGGCACTTCTGCGCGGCGCGACACCAATACCAGGGCGACGATGGACAAAACATAGGGCATCATCAGGAAGATCTGGTAGGGTACCGCCGCGCCCAGGCTGGTTTGCTGGACACGGATTTGCAACGCGTCGAAGGCCGCAAAGAGGATCGCGCCCAAAAGCGCCTTGCCCGGTCGCCACGCCCCAAAGACGACCAGCGCGATGCAGATCCAGCCGCGCCCGTTGACCATCTCGAAAAAGAAACTGTCGAAGGCGGACATGGTCAGGAAAGCGCCGCCCACGGCCATGAAACCGCTGCCGATGATGACGGCGCCCATGCGGATGCCGGTGACGGACAGGCCCTGGGCGGCCACGGCGGATGGGTTTTCGCCCGCGGCGCGCACCGCCAGCCCAAGCGGGGTGCGATAGAGTGTGAAACTGACGATCAGAACCAGCGCAAAAGCGGCATAGGTTAGCGGAGTTTGGTTGAAAAGGGCCGGGCCAATGAGTGGGATGTCGGCAAGGCCGGGGATCCTATAGGGTTGAAACGCCTCGATTTTCGGCGGGCTTGTGACCTCTGGCAGCGCAAGGCGGTAGGCGTAATAGGTCGCCGAGGTGGCCAATAGCGTGACACCCAGCCCCACCACATGCTGTGACAGACCAAAGGGGACGGTGAGCGTGGAGTGCAAAAGGCCAAAGAGCATGCCGACGGCCATGGCAACGGCAACTCCGGTCCAGAGCCCGGTGCCGGAATAGACCGCCATCCACCCGGCGAAGGCGCCCGCCACCATGATGCCTTCGATCCCGAGGTTGAGCACGCCTGCGCGTTCGCAGATCAACTCTCCCAGGGTGGCGAAGATCAGCGGGCTGGCGATCCGGATGGCAGCAGCCCAGAAGCTGGCAGAGAGCAGGATGTCGATGATGTCCATCTCAATCCCTCACAACGCGGAAACGTGTCAGCATGATCGCCAGCACCATGAACAGGAGCGCCGTGGCGAGCATGATGTCGGCCAGATAGGTCGGCACATTGGCCGCGCGGCTCATGCTGTCGGCGCCGACAAAAATGCCAGCCACAAAGAGCGCTGCAAAGATCACGCCGATGGGGTTCAGCAGCGCAAGCATGGCCACGATGATGCCGGTGTAGCCAAAGCCGGGCGACAGATCGAGCGTCAGGCTGCCCTTAAGGCCCGCCACTTCGGAAAACCCCGCCAATGCCGCCAGACCGCCCGAGAGCAGTGCGGTTTTCACCAGCACGGTATTGACCGGGATGCCGGCAAAGCGCGCGGCCTCGGCATTGTTGCCGACCGCGCGCATTTCATAGCCCAGCGTGCTGCGGGTCTGGAGGACCCAGACGGCGATGGCCGACAGGATGGCCAGGCCAAAGCCCCAATGCAGGCGCAGCCCCTCGACGATGCGTGGCAGCCGCGCCTCGGGTAGCACCCGGGCCGATTTTGGCCAGCCCATGCCCATCGGATCCTTGAGAGGTCCTTCCAGTAGCATGGAAATAAACAGCAGGAAGATGAAATTGAAGAGCAGCGTGGTGACCACCTCATCCACGCCGAAACGGGTTTTCAGCAGAGCAGGGATGAGCAGCAGGACCGCACCGGCCAAAACAGCGGCCAGCGCAAGGACGGGCAGCAGCAAGGGGCTGGGCCAGGCCAGCAAGCCAGTGCCCAGAACCACGGTGATCAAGGCACCTGAATAAAGCTGCGCTTCGGCACCGATGTTCCAGAATTTCGCACGAAAGGCGACGGCTGCAGCCAAACCGGTGAAGATCAGCGGGGTGGCGCGGTTGAGCGTTTCAAGAATGGCAAACTTGGACCCGAACGCGCCCTGCAGGATCAGTCCGAGCACGGAAAAAGGATTGGCGCCCGCCATCATCGCCAGCAGCGATGCGATGACAACCGTTGATCCGATGGCGAGCGCGGGCAGGCCCAGGCGGCGCGGCAATGTCGGATTGGCGATGGGTTCAAGACGCAACTGCTGCCTCCTCAAACCCGTGACCGGCCATCCAGATGCCCAGTTCCGGTGGGGTCATCTCGCCACGGGTGAAACCGGGCGAGAGTCGACCCTCCGAAATCACGTGGATTACATCTGACAGGGTTATGATCTCATCCAGATCTTCGGAGATCAGCAGGACCGCCGCCCCGGCGTCGCGCGCTGCAAGGAGTTGGCTGTGCACATAGTTGACGGCTCCGATGTCGAGCCCGCGCACCGGTTGGTTGGCCAGAATAATCTGCGGTCCCGCCTCCAGCACACGGCCCAGAATGAGTTTTTGCATATTGCCGCCCGACAACAGTCGGATGCGCGTGTCGGCACCGGGACAGCGTACGTCGTATTTCTCAATGATCCCATTGGCATAGTCGCGTGCTGAGCGCCAATTCAGCCAGCCAGAGGCGCTGAAATCAGAGGAATTGTACCGCTCGAGTATCGCGTTTTCGGTGAGGTCGAAATCGGCGATCGTGCCTGTCTTGTGCCGGTCCTCGGGAATGCGCGCGATGCCTTTTGCAACGGCCTCGCGCGGCGTCCAGGACGTGGGTGTGTCCCCATTCACGGTCAAGGTCCCGGCGTCTGGCGCCTGCATGCCGCCCACCAGATCGGCAAGCGCGGCCTGACCATTGCCGGAGACACCTGCGAGCCCGGTAATCTGACCGGCCTTGAGCGCCAGAGAGATGGATTTCAACCCCGGCGCATTCCCGATGTCGGCGGTGCTTACCCGGTCCAGTTGCAGCAACACTCCACCGGGTTGCGCGGGCACAATATCGGGCGGGGTGGCGCTGGTGCCCATCATCATCGCGGACATGGCTTTGGGATCGGTGTCCTTGGTGTTCACCTCGCCCACCAGCTTGCCATGGCGCAACACGACAACCCGGTCTGAAATCGCCATGACCTCATGCAGCTTATGCGAGATGAAAATGATCGACAAACCGTTGGCAATGGCCTGGCGGAGCGTTGCAAAGAGGTCTTCGGTTTCCTGCGGGGTCAAGACGGCGGTGGGCTCATCGAGGATCAGGATTTTTACGTCGCGGTAAAGGGCCTTGAGGATTTCTACGCGCTGACGCTCCCCCACCGTCAGGCTCCCGACGCGCGCATCCGGATTGACCTTGAGCTGGAATCGTTCCGACAGCTCGACGATCCGTTTGCGGGCAGTTTGCGTGCCGGAGCGCAGTGAAAACAGCGGCTGCACGCCAAGCGTGATGTTTTCCTGCACGGTCATATTGCCCGCCAGCGTGAAATGCTGATGCACCATGCCCACACCGGCATCCAGAGCCGCGCGCGGATTGCCCGGCGGCAGGGTCTGGCCAAAAACCTCCACCGCCCCCTGATCGGCCGTGTACTGGCCGAAGAGGATGTTCATCAACGTGGTTTTGCCGGCGCCGTTTTCCCCCAGAAGGGCCACAACCTCACCCCGGTGCAGCGTCAGGCTGACCGCATCATTTGCGATCAGCTTGCCAAACCTCTTGGTGATGTCATTCAGGCGAAGAACGCCGTCCCGTGCCATGTGAAATCAGGACGATTTGGGTTCTTCGTCGTTGATCGTGACGGTGAACGCCCCGGATTTGATTTCCTCGGTGCGCTGGGTCACCAGATCCATGGCTTCCGCCGGTATCTTGCCTTCGAAAGTACCCAGCGGCGCCAGCGAGGTGCCGCCCTGGTTCATGAAGGAATAGATGCCGTAATCCGCCGCGACAAAGGCGCCTGCCTGCACCTCGGCAATGGCCTTGTCCAGCGTCGGCTCGAAATGCCAGATCGCCGAGGCCACAACCGTGTCGGGATAATCCGCCTGCGTGTCGATCACGTTACCAATGGCTAGAATGCCCTTTTCCTTGGCCGCATCAGAAACACCAAAGCGTTCCGCATAGAGCAGGTCCGCGCCGTTTTCGATCATTGCAAAGGCGGTTTCCTTGGCCTTGGGTGGATCGAACCAGCTGCCGATGAAGCTGACCTGGAACGTGATGTCCGGGTTCATCTCCTTGGCGCCAGCCATGAAGGCATGCATCAGCCGGTTCACTTCGGGGATCGGGAAGCCGCCGACCATGCCGATGTTACCGGATTCAGTCATTGATCCCGCAATGATTCCAGATAGGTAGGAGGCGTCCTGAATGTAATTGTCGAACACCGCGAAGTTGGGCAGGGCGGCGTCTTCCTTGAAGCTGGATCCCATCAGGAAGGCAACATCAGGATATTCTGCGGCCACTTCACGGGCTTCCTGTTCGGCGCCGAAAACCTCACCGATGATCAGTTTGTTTCCCGCTTCGGCGTATTCGCGCAGCACCCGGGCGTAATCTGTGTTCGAGACGTTTTCGGAGAAGGTATAGCTGATGTCGCCGCGCTCCTGCGCGGTCAGGGCGGCCTTGTGAATACGGCTGACCCATTGCTGTTCCACGGGGACGGTATAGATGCCTGCCGTCTTGATCGGGTCGGCCGCCAGTGCAGGCGAGATCCCCATGGCACCGGCCATCAGCGATGATGCGGCGGTGGTGGCCAGAAAGCGGCGGCGGTTGATGTAATGTCTTGTGGTCATATGGACGTCCCCCAGTTGTTTGAGCAATCAAGCGCAAGAATTTACCAATTGGTCAAGGACCAAAGGGGTGGGGCGGTCCCCTGGCGGGGGATTGATCCGCGACTGCCGTAATGAAAGGCAACGGACATCAGCGGATTGCAACCGGGGCTAGAAGCCCATCGCCGCGCCGTCCTTACGTGGGTCAGAGCCAGCGATATAGCCGCGACCGGGCAAGCGTGCGATCAACTGCGCACCGCCAAAGCCAAATGCGTTGTCAGGTGCTTCCAGCGACAGCGCGTGCCCCATGCCGCGCAAGGCCTCAAGCGTTTCTGGCGGCAAAGTGGTCTCGCAGGCAACGCCCAACCCATCGGTCACCCGCCAGCGCGGTGCATCGACAGCCATTTGCGGATCCTGTCCGAAAAGCTGCGTCCTGAGCACCATCTGAAGATGGCCCTGGGCCTGCATCGGTCCCCCCATCACGCCAAAACTCATCTGCGGACCATCAGGGCCCATGAGGAACCCCGGGATGATCGTGTGAAACGGACGTTTTCCTGGCCCTACGCGGTTCCGGTGATCCGGGTCGAGCGAAAAGCCCGCGCCGCGGTTTTGCAGGGAAACGCCGGTACCAGGCACGACCACGCCAGAGCCGAACCCGGCGTAGTTGGATTGAATGAACGACACCATCATGCCGGATGCATCCGCTGCGGTCAGGTAAACCGTGCCGCCCTGTTTCGGCGCACCCGCCCCGAAATTGGTTGCGTGGCTTGGATCGATTGCGCGCGCGCGGGACGCCAGATAGCCATCATCCAGCATATCGGCGACCGTGATGTTCTTCATATGATCGAGGTCCGCGACGTAGCTTTCCGCGTCCCGCAGCGCCAGCTTCATGGCCTCGATCTGCAGATGCAGTGCGCGCGGATCATCCGCGTCCATGTTGCGAATGTCGGTCTGCCCTAGAATGCCCAGCCCCATGAGAGCCGCGATGCCCTGACCATTTGGCGGAATTTCGTGCAGGGCAACCTCATCGAAGGATTTCGAGATCGTCCCGCACCAATCCGCTTCATGGGCGGCCATATCCTCCAGCGTAAGGGCGGCGTCATGTTTGCGGGCATAGGCTGCGATCTCTTCGGCAATCTCGCCGGTGTAGAAAGCCGCTCCCCTTGTTTCCGCGATCAATCGCAGGGTGCGGGCATGTCCGGGGCTGTAGAAGTATTCCCCGGCTTTCGGTGCGCGCCCTTCGGGCATGAAAGTTTCCGCAAACCCCGGTTGATCGCCGAGTTGCTCGGCGGCGCGGTGCCAGAGCGTCGCAATGATCGGTGAGACCGGAAAACCGCGTTCGGCGTAACCAATGGCCGGCTCAAAAAGGGTCGCGAATTCGAGCTTGCCGAACCTGTCTGAAAGGCTCACCCAAGCGGAGACAGCCCCCGGTACCGTGACGCTTTCCCAACCACGAAACGGCATCGTTTCGTGCCCCGCGAAGCGCTTTGGTGTCCAGCCCGCAGGGGAGCGGCCGGAGGCGTTCAACCCGTGTAATTCCTGACCATCCCAAAGAATGGCAAAAGCATCTGACCCGATGCCATTGCCCGTCGGTTCAACCACAGTCAGGGTAATGGCTGCTGCCAAAGCTGCATCAACCGCATTGCCGCCCCGTGCCAGCATGGACAGGCCGGCTTGTGCCGCCAGTGGATGCGATGTCGCCACCATGTTGTCGGCTGCAACGGCCGACCGCCGCGAGGGGTAATGGTGGTTGGAACGTATGTGCATCGATCTCTCCCGCGGCCAAGCGCCGTGACGCTTGGTGCCTTTTCCGGAAGAAATACGCAAGAGAAGCGCGGGCGGTGGCCGGGGCGCTGGAAGCGAGGCCAACGCGCTCCGAGGGCATCCTAGCCGACCTTGAAACCCCAGAAGCTGGTTTGATCCGCGAGAAAATACCCGTCGAAGCCGCGCAACCGGCCTTGCAGTTCAACCGTGTCGCCTGCAGCAAGCGAGACCATGCATTGGATCTGCAACGAGGTTTGTTCCGACACATGGGGACCGGTGATTTCGCTTAAAGACCCTGTGATCACGCTGGTCCCGTTCAAAATCATTTGAGCGCCCATGCGCGCCTGATCCGATGCATTCTGTTTGAATGTCAGCGCCGCCCCAAAGAAATAGCTGCCTGCGACCGGCGCCACAAAATGGTTGGTTCCCGCATCGAAGGCATTCTGGTCGTTGAATTCGGTCTGGTTGATCGCAATCTTGGTCCAGGCGTCCGCAGCAGTGTAATTGTCGAAGTTGGTTACACCTTTGAACTGCGGCAGGTTGGGCTGATCCACGATGCCTGTCGCCGCATCCACAATCAGGCCATCACGAAAGGCGACCCCATCAGCAGACGTGGCCAGCCGCAGATTGTCGCTGCCAAAAAGCCCGAAGAGCCCGCGCGTGCCAAAATCCTGCTGGAACACAAATCCGGCGTCATTGCTGGTGGCTTCTTTGTTCACGGTGGTGATCAGATTGCCGTCACCGCCATCATCCAGATAATGCGCTGTCCACAATGCGGCATTCAGTTTGGCAGAAAACGGGGTGTTGGGCAGGGACATCATACCAAGGCCAAAAGCTTCGATGTCCTGCAGTTCTGCACTGTCCAGATCGATCCACTCGGTCCCGTCATGCACGACCAGCGCCTCACGGCCCGTCACATAGGCGCGCCACCCGGCATTCGGCGTGAAATACTGCCACACACCGGTTTCATAGAGGGCGACCTGGCCTTCATGACCCGTCCATGCGTCGGTGGCAGCATCACCGACGATGTAGCGATCCCCTTCCGCGGGCGAGGCAGGTGGTGTGGCCTGATCGTCCGCCAACACGCCAAGCTGGGTAACCACATCCAGAATGCGGAGGGCTTCGTTATGGGTGACGTGTTTCTGGGCCTGGCTGGGCTGGATGAACGGCAAAGACAGGCTGCTGGAGGTATCGGCCATTGGATTTCCCTGAGAAATTTTGATCAGGCCTGAAGGTGCGCTAATTCCCTTGCCGCTGGCTTAAGGCAGCGTGCGGTGCGGTTAACGGCGGCTATCCTTGACGACGAGATGTTGTTTTTGACCAGTAGCACCACAATTGCTGACCGCCCCGGAAACTTGCATCAACGGTGCTGCCCGACTATGCCCTTCGTAAGGATCGGCTACGATTTCTGAAAGCGCGCGATGGAAACTGCGGCGGTTTTGGTTGGTGGCCAGCGCGTTTTTGCGCTTGGCACAGCATCAACGCCTGTGATGTCTTTAGCGCAGATCGCTTTGGTGCTAAACCAATCATCGGCTGACGAGCTTCAGTGACCTTCTGCGCATCCGGGTGGGACCCGCAGGCGCAGGCAAAACCTAGTGTAGAAATGATATTTGTTATGAAAACTTTTTGTTACGCCGCAGCACTCTTTGCGCTTTTTTCCATGGGATTGGTTGTTCCAGCACAAGCGCAGGTACCGCCAAACTGCACAGTTGAACCAGCGACCGATCCGGACCGCGAGGTTTTGAGATGCGCATTTGGCCTGGTGATCGAGCTCGAGGCCGCTGCCGCGTTGGAAATTACCGGTGAAGTATCGCCTGACGCCCCGACCGCGATGGATCTGAACAGCGGGGCGGCCTTTATCGAGGTTGAGCCGGGGGCGGCGCGGCCCCAGATCAGGACGCCGCATGCGATCGCTGCAGTGCGTGGCACCGTCTATGTCGTTGACGTGACGGAGACGACAACATCCGTCTTTGTGGTTGAGGGCGAAGTGACCGTTTCAAAGGTCGATGATCAGAGCGAGGCAATCGTTCTGGGGCCGGGCGAGGGCGCTGACGTTGGGGGCGACACCACGCTCGAAGCCAATGTCTGGCCTGCCGAGCGGGCGCGCAGCTTGCTGGCCCGTTTCGGCAGATGACGCCATACCGCTGGACGTCGGTTCTGGCCGGCGTCCTCCTGCTCCTTTTGTCAGCGCTGTGGGCGGTGTTTGTCAGCCGCCCGAATGTGGTGGCCATCGCCAGCCCGCTGGATCGTCTCGAATCCACGCTGCTTGACGCGCGATACACGACATTTGGTCCGGTAGAGCCCGTTTCAGATGTCGTGATCGTCGCCATCGACGATGCGACGCTGGACAGCACTCAAGACAATGCGTCAGACAGTCGTCTTTTGCTGGCCAATGTTGTGCATGCCATAGCCGATGCTGACCCAAGAGCGCTGGGCCTTGATATCATTCTCGCGGATGCGGGGGATCCCGTCACCGACAACCTGCTCGCCACCGCGCTTCAACGCAGTGACACGGTGCTGGCGGCAGCTGGCCGGTTTGCGGAGGATCAAGAGGCTGCTGATCTGGCCCGGCCCGTCAGCGTCCTGAGACCGCAGGAGGTGTTTCTGAGGTCCGCAAAATCCGGTTTGGTCAACCTCTCCACCGATGCCACCGGAACGCCGCGCTACCTCCCGGCGGTGTTCCAGACCCCTCAAGGGGTGGAGCCCGCCTTTGCGCTGCTGATCGCGTCGGCCTTCGCAGAGGTGGAGCCCACGATGACAACGGACGCGGTAGCGTTGGGGGATAACCGCACGCCGCTGGACATCGGTTTCAACCTGCCGCTACGCCTGGTCGGCCCGACTGCGAGCATCCCAACCTTCTCCGCGGTGGATGTTCTGACGGGACAGGTGAGCGACGCGCTTACCGGCAAGGCGGTGTTGCTCGGATATACGGCGACCGCTTTTGGCGACCGTTTCCCAAACCCCTTTGACGAAAACGTACCGGGAGTGGAAATCATGGCAACAGCTGTGTCGCAATTGCTGGGGGGGGAAACCCTGCGGCGTGACGCGGGGACGCGCAGGATCGACACAGCGGCGGCGGTTGTGCTGGCGCTGCTTGTCACGATTCTGATCATTGCCTTGCCCTTATCCAGCGGCGTGCCTTTGGCCATTGGGGCGCTTGGACTATGGCTGGCCGCGGTCTGGTTTGCCTTTTCTGCCGGTGTCTGGCTCAGCGCGTCCATACCGCTGGCTTGCGCAAGTGTGCCCATTCTGGCGGCCTCAAGCCTGCGGTACTTTAACGAAAAGCGCAGTGCGGCACACGGCGCGCGCGCATTGGCGGCCCTGAAACAATTCCAATCCCCGGCGTTGGCGGAACGGATTGCCGATGACCCGGCCTTTCTCGCTCGCCCCACCGAACAGAGACTGTCGGTTTTCTTTGTGGATCTCAGCGCCTTTACCAATCTGTCGGAAAAGCTGGGCCCGGCGCGCACGCAGGACCTTCTCAAACAATTCCACCAGATCACCGCGCAGACGGTGGAGGCCAATGGCGGTATTGTGCTGAACTACATGGGGGATGGGGCCTTGGCGATCTTCGGGATGGCCGAGGGGGATGCAAACGGCCCTGACCAAGCCCTGCGCGCGGGGTTTGACCTCATGCGGGAAATTGAGCGACTGGGGCCGGAGATGGCAAAGGGGTTGCCTGTCGGATGCCGGATCGGGTTGCATCACGGCGATGTGGTCTTGTCACGGCTCGGCGGCGACCGTCACCAACAGGTCTCGGTCGCAGGGGACACGGTCAATCTGGCAAGCCGTCTGTTGGAGATTGCCAAGGACGAAGGTGCGGCACTTGCCGTCACGGACGTTTTGCTGGGGGCCGCCAAGCATCCGCCGGAGCGTCCGTCTGATGCCATAAAAACCGTGGATGTGAGGGGACGTGAAAGCACCGCGCAGGTGCACTTCTGGCGCGCGTCGCCCTGACACGGCTCAGCTGTTGATGAGCGCTGTGAGCTCCTGAGCCGCAGCCTTCAGCGTGTTCACGCTGCGCGACAATCCAGCCAGATCGTGTCTCTGCAAGGGCGCATGAACCGACAGGGTGGACACCAACCGCTTGCGATTGTCCAGGATCGGCACCGCGATGGCCGCCATGCCCTCCATGAATTCCTGATCATCGGTGGAATAGCCGCGTTTCCGCGTCGTTTCGATTTCCGTCTTGAGGTCGGCCTTGCTGGTGATTGTGCCGGGCGCCCGGCTGTCCAGCGTCGCCGTCGAGAGGTAGCGGTCAAAATAGGCTGGCCTGAGGGAGGACAGGTACATCTTGCCACTGGCGGTGCAATAGAACGGCACCTGCGTGCCGACAGGCAGTTGAATGCGTAGCGGCCAGTGCGTCTCAACCCGGTCCAGATAGATCATGCCGTCGCGATCCGGTGTCGCGATGTTGCAGGTCTCGCCGATTTTCTCCGCCACGCTGCGCAGAATGGCGAGACGTACGGTGCGCAAACGTTGGGATGAGACCGTATTCAGGGACAACTGGCGCAATCGCGGGCCGGGGCCATAGGATCTGCCATCGATGTCGCGTTGCAAAAACCCGGCTGCCTCGGCTGTGTTGAACAGGCGGTGCAGCGTGGGTTTTGGCAGGTTCAGGGTATCTTTGAGCGAAGATGGGGTGACTGGCACACCGGCTTTTGCGACTTCTTCAAGGAGGACCAGCAACCTGAGCGTTGTTGGTATCTGGCCCTCTCTATCCTTTCCAAAATCGTCTGGCATGCTCAGTCGTTCTGTTAACTCGGCAGTAACATAAGCGCCAGATTTGGCACCATTGCAACCAGTATCCAAACCGCCAGCAGCGAGAACAGATACATTGTCGAATATCTGAGCAGGCGGAAGTATGGAACGCCTGTGACACCCGAGGCCACGTAAAGGTTCAAACCATATGGTGGTGTGATGAAGCCGATGGAAGCCCCTACTAGGAAAATGACCGCGAAGTGGATCGGATCTACGCCAACAGACGCCGCAATGGGTGCGAGGATCGGAGCCATGATGATCGTTACCGGAAGACTTTCAAGGATCATCCCTGCAATAAACACCATCGCCATGGCCGTAAAGAGCACCGGATAATATCCGCCCATGCTGGTCACAAACCCACCGATGGTTTCCTGTGCGCCCAGAAGCGACAGGATTTGCTGCATCACCACGGAGACCGCGATCAGCGGCGCAAGGATGCCGGTGATCTGGGCCGACCGTACGACGATGGAGGGGACCTCCGGCAGGGTGAACCCTTCGACCACAATCATCGAGCCGAAGGTTTTTTCATCCACGGGAATGCTGGAATCATTGCCCATCAGCTTGTTCAGCGGGTAGCTGATCAGGCCAACGATGATACCAAACCCAACGGTGACCCCCGCCGCTTCGGTGGGGGAGAACTTGCCGGTATAGATGCCCCAGAGCACCAGACCGATGGCAAAGAAACCCAACCACGCGCCAAGCGCCGTTTTGGTCATGCGGGTGATGCTGAGGTTTGTCAGAATGCCCCACTTGTTGATCGTGCAGACCACAAAGCAGACCGACATCATGGCGAGGACCATCAGGACACCGGGGATGATGCCCGCAAGAAACAGCTGGCCCACCTCAAGGTTCATCAGGAAGCCGTAAACGATGAAGATAATCGATGGCGGAATGATGATCCCGACGGTACCGCCCGCAGCCGCTGTGGCCGCTGAGAAGCGTTCGTCATAGCCGCCCTTGACCATTTCGGGGTGCAACATCGACCCGATGGTTGCGGTGGTTGCCGAGTTCGATCCGGAGATCGCTGCAAAGAGGCCACAGGCCCCAATGGAGGCCATCGCCAGACCGCCGCGCAGCCAGCCCAGACAGGCGTAGGCGTAGTCGGACAGTCGTTTGGCGATCCCTGATTTGTTGATCAGGTCCCCGGTCAGGATGAAGAGCGGCATCGCCAGGAGAGCAAACCCGTCCTTGAAGACGTTGAGCATCTCCGAGCCAGTATTGTCGAGCGTCAGATCGAGCACGAAGCTACAGCCCACAACCCAGTAGAAGATGATGAGCAAGACAGGGGTGCCAAGCATGAACAGGAAGGTCACGCCGAGCGAGATAATTGTGATCCATGATCCGTCAGACATCAGACATCTCCCCCGATAACGGCTTGTTCAATCAACGGCTCGCCGTTGCGGTATTTCTCGAGATCCTCGAACAGGTTCTCCAGAACCCGCCCGGCCATCATGACGAAACAGATGGGCATCGTGACAATGAACCACCAGCGCATGACGTTGTCGGTGCCCAGGACGATGGCAAAGTTGTCATAGGTATTGACGGTGACGCGTGCGGTTGTCGTGACAACGATGATGCAGAAGACAAACCACAGCATATTGTCCAACAGCAGGCAGGTCAGTTGCCCCGTACGCCCCATTTTCGTGCGGAATTCGTTGAAACTGAGGTGGGTGCGCAGTTTGACGTTATAAGAACATCCGTACCACGCCATGATCATGAACAGGAGCGGGGGGATGGTCGTTGACCACGGCACCTGCGCCGAGAAAACGAATCGCTGGATCACGCCGACAAAAATGATCAGAGCGATGATGATGTAGGTATAGACGATGATCGTGCGTTCCAGATGCCGGTCAAGCCACGGTATTTTCTTGTATAGAAAAAGCACCAGAAAGGCGCCGACCACGGTGAGTGGTCCGAACACATACCATGCCGCCGGTGACCGATAAGCCTGGACCACTTTGAAATTAATATCGCCACTCAGCGTCGCCGTGACGATGGTGCCCATATCCGCCAAGATTGACATCTGGCCCCCTCCCTATGTTGTTCTCACCCGATGCTGCCCGAAGAAGCCCATCGGATCAAAGCACTTTCCGCATCCGTCGGAAGAATATCTAAGGTTTCTCCATCCCGAAAACCCGCGATACCAAGTCCCGAACCATCTGAAAGTGATGAAAAAAGCCGGCCCGCGTTGAACGGACCGGCTCAATTTCAACGCCGAGCCGGACCTAGGCTTTCCACCAGCGACGTGGTTCCACGTTTTCTGGCAGCGTATCTTCGTCGATCTCACGCGCGATGTCGTAGATCTCCTGATACGTGTCCAGACCACCGGACCAGCCGTTGAGGCGCTCGCGCCAGTCTTCCCACAATTGGGGCTGGAACTCTGGCGAGCACATTTCTTCGGCCTTGCGACGCTCTTCTTTGGAGAGGAAGGCGTTGCGCACGTTGTTTTGCGCGAAGATTGTGTTTGGCAGTTGTGGATCGGACAGACCAACGGTTTTGACCAGCGCTGCTTCGTTTGCCGCCTGGACGTGCACCTGGCTCCAGTAGGAGCTTTCCAGAACCTCGTCCTGCAACTCGCCACCCAGGCTGTCGAAAACGCCTGCGTTCATCGCTGTGTGCTCTGTGCCGCAGAAGAAGTCGAGGTGCACAGATTGGGACACAACGGGGGACATGTTGGCGTAGGCCACGGCGGACGCCCATGTTTCCGCACCATCGATCAGGCCCTGCTTCAGACCGTCGAGGGTTTCTTCCCAGGCCACCGGCACCGGGTTCAGGTTCAGCGCGGTCATTGCGATACGACCCAGCTGCGTGCCCGTGACGCGGTTTTTCGTGCCGAAAAGCTCTTCGATGCTGGTGACCGTTGGCTTGTCTTCCCACGAAAGACCCAGCTGGATGCCGCGCAATTCGGCGTGGCTGAAGAGGAACTTCAGGCCGTGACGGCGCTCATAGGGCTCGCGCAGCAGCTCTTGAGATTTCGGGTGATACAGGAAGTGGTACTGATCGGCCCGGCTGCGGAACATGAACGCATAGTCCAGAACGTTCAGATAGGGCGCGCCACCCGCAGAGTTCTGCGTCGATGCCGCATAGATGTCGACAATGCCCTGCTGCGCTTTTTCAACACAGGAAACCTGTCCGCAGATCTGATTGTCGCCGATAAACTCAACGCGAATCTCGCCATCTGTGCGGCTTTCAAGATCACGCGCAAATTCCAGAGCACCCGCGCGTTCGATCAGCAAGTTGCGTGCGTTGAAGCCCGCAGCGCCAAATTTCAGCGTGAATTTCGGCTCTTTTGCAAAGCGTTTTTCGTAGGTCGATTCGGCCGCACTTGCCAAGTTTGCAAGGCTCATCGCGCCACCGAAGCTGCCCGCGGCGAGCAATGTCGAGCTCATCCCGTAGCGCCCCGCGATCCGGAACAGATCCCGGCGCGAAATGTGGTTTAGTTTATCGTAAATTCCCATGACTTCCTCCCTGAATGTCATTTATTGAGACTATTAGTCCCAAAAAACACTAGTATAGTATTGTCTTTTTGCATAGAGTTTTTTTTAGGTTGGTTTGGGAGGTCGACATGGAAGCTGATTTTATCGTCGTCGGGGCAGGATCCGCAGGGTGTGTTTTGGCGAACAGGTTGAGCGCGGATCCCAATGCAAAGGTCATTTTGCTTGAGGCTGGTGGTCGTGATCTTAACCCGTGGATTCACATTCCGGTGGGTTATTTTAAAACAATTCACAATCCGAACGTGGACTGGTGCTACAAAACGGAGCCTGATCCGGGGTTGAACGGGCGGTCCATTGAATGGCCGCGCGGCAAGGTTCTGGGGGGCTCATCCTCGCTGAACGGGCTGCTGTACGTGCGGGGGCAACCGCAGGATTATGACCGCTGGCGCCAGATGGGTAACACCGGGTGGGGCTGGGATGATGTGCTGCCGCTTTTCAAACGCGCGGAGAATAACGAACGCGGGGCGGATGAATTCCACGGCGATCAGGGGCCGCTCTCAGTGTCGAACATGCGCATCCAGCGCCCCATTACCGACGCATGGGTCGCGGCGGCGCAGGCGGCCGGATACAAATTCAACCCCGATTACAACGGCGCCGATCAGGAAGGGGTGGGCTTTTTCCAGCTGACCTCTCGCAACGGTCGGCGCTGCAGTTCTGCTGTGGCCTATCTCAATCCGATCAAGAAACGCCCGAACCTGCAGATTGTCACCCACGCGCAGGTCGACAAGGTTGAAATAGACGGCGGGCGGGCGACCGGCGTCAGCTACACTGATCGGTCTGGTCAAAAACAGACCGTCACGGCCAACCGCGAGATTGTGTTGTGCGGAGGCGCGATCAATTCACCACAGCTCTTGATGCTGTCCGGGATCGGCGAGGCGGAACAGCTTTCTGAAAATGGTATTGAGGTCAAAAAGGACCTCAAAGGCGTTGGTAAGAACATGCAGGATCACCTGCAGGCGCGGCTGGTCTACAAGTGTAATGAACCTACCCTGAACGACGAGGTCACAAGCCTATTTGGTCAGGCCAAGATCGGTTTGAAATATGCGCTGTTCCGCGCGGGTCCCATGACGATGGCGGCCAGTCTGGCTACCGGGTTCCTGAAAACGCGCGAAGACATGGAAACGCCGGATATCCAATTCCACGTGCAACCCCTGTCGGCGGAAAACCCGGGCAAAGGCGCAGACAAGTTCTCGGCCTTCACCATGTCGGTGTGCCAGCTGCGGCCTGAAAGCAAGGGGGAGATTCGTCTGAATTCTTCCAAGCCGCGGGAATACCCGAAGATCATTCCCAACTATCTGTCGACAGAAACGGATTGCCGCACAGTTGTGGCCGGGGTGAACATCGCCCGCAAGATCGCGCGCCACGCGCCTCTGACCTCGAAGATATCCGAGGAATTCCGGCCACACGCCAGCTTGGACATGGATGACTATGACGCCACGCTGGATTGGGCGCGCAACAACACCGCTTCCATCTATCACCCGACAGGCACCTGTAAAATGGGCTCGGGCGAGGACGCAGTTGTCGACGCGCAATTGAAGGTGCACGGGATCGAAGGGCTGCGGGTTGCCGATTGCTCGATCATGCCAGAGATCGTCTCGGGCAACACCAATGCGCCTGCGATCATGATCGGGGAAAAGGCATCTGACCTGATGCGCGGCATGGGTTAAGAGTTCACAAAACTGATACAAAACTGACATCTCCATGTGTCTTGAGACTGCGTCCTTGCGCACATCTCAAGACCATGGAGTTTTCAATGACCAAACACCTGCTGCTGACCAGCACGCTGCTGGCGACCGCCGCAATTTCACCCGCGCAGGCGGAGATGAATTTCAATCGCATCGCGTCTTTTCCGGTGACCTCGAATTTCGAGGGGACGGTGCCCGATGAAACATCAGCGGAAATCATCGACGTAACGGCAGATGGCATGACCCTGGTCTATACCGACAGCCCCGCGGGCGTGATCGGTGCAATCGACATCACCGATCCGGCGGCCCCGGCACCTATGGGAACACTCGTGGTCGAGGGTGAGCCAACCGCGGTTTCCGTGATCGGCAATACCGCCTTTGTCGGGGTCAATACCTCCCCGAGCTACACGGCGCCGTCGGGTTTCATCAAGGCGGTGAACCTCGCGGACATGAGCATCACGGCCTCCTGTGATCTGGGCGGTCAGCCCGACAGCACCGCGCGGGCCAAGGATGGATCCTTCATCGCGGTGGCCATTGAAAACGAACGGGACGAAGATCTCGGTGACGGTCGCGTGCCACAGATGCCCGCCGGTGATCTCGTGATGATCGATGTGGTCGAGGGTACGCTGGACTGCAGTACGCTGCGGCGCGCGAGCCTGACCGGTCTGGCGGATGTGGCGGGCGAGGATCCCGAACCCGAGTTCGTGGACATCAACGCATTGGGCGAGGTCGTCGTGACTCTGCAGGAAAACAACCACATCGCCGTTGTGGCCCGCGACGGCAAGGTTCAGTCGCATTTCTCCGCCGGTGCGGTCGATCTGGAGGGCATCGACACCCGGGACGAACGCGGCGCGCTGATCTTCGATCAGAGCCAGAAGGGGCGCTTGCGCGAACCCGATGGTGTGCAGTGGATCGATGACGACCATTTCGCCATTGCCAATGAGGGCGACATGGACGGTGGCGCGCGCGGGATGACGATCTTCCACAAGGACGGCACGCTTGTCTGGGAAAGTGGTGCCACGCTGGAGCATGCGATTGTGCAAATCGGCCACTACCCGGACAAACGCTCCGACAGCAAGGGCGCTGAACCGGAGGGCATGGAATTCGCGGTCTTTGACGGCACGCCCTATGTGTTTGTCATGGCCGAGCGGGCATCGATTGTTGCCGTCTATGACGTGACCGATCCGACATCGCCGGTGCTGAAACAACTGCTGCCCTCGGGGATTTCTCCCGAAGGTGCGGTGGCTATCCCCGAGCGGGGCTTGCTGGCCACGGCCAATGAATTCGACGGGT
Source organism: uncultured Roseobacter sp. (assembly GCF_947499265.1). Lineage (GTDB taxonomy): Bacteria > Pseudomonadota > Alphaproteobacteria > Rhodobacterales > Rhodobacteraceae > Roseobacter. The sequence goes on from NZ_CANMNK010000006.1 coordinate 385,985, forward strand.
TGCAGGACGGTGCCGCGCGGGCGCATGTGATGCTTTACCAATATGGCGATGCGCCCGCGTCCTATCCGCATCTGACCTCGGAAGGCATGGCGGAACTGACCGGCTGGGGGGCAATCTCCGGCATGGTCGCGGATGCGGAGGGGATGATTTACGCGGTGGCTGACAGCTTTTACGGCTACCAACCCCGCATTTTCAAAATCGACCCCACAACGACGCCAGCGCAGATCGTCGATGCCATCGATGTGACGCGCAACGGGATGCCTGCGCAAAAGCTGGACATGGAAGGCATCGCTCTGGATGCCGACGGCAACTTTTGGGTGGCCTCTGAAGGGCGGACGGATCGCGTCATTCCTCACGCGCTCTACCAAGTGAACGCCAAGGGTGAAATCAAGCAGGAAATCGGCCTGCCGGCAGAGCTGATGGCCGTCGAAAAGCGCTTTGGTTTCGAAGGCATCACACTTGTCGGCAACACACTCTGGATGCCCGTGCAGCGTGAGTGGAAGGACGATCCCAAGGACCATGTGAAGCTCGTGGCCTATGATCTGGAGCGTGAAGAATGGGGGGCTGTTCTTTACCCCAAAGCCGCATCCGCCAAGGGGTGGGTAGGTCTGAGCGACATGGCTGTGCATGGCGAGCACGTCTACATCATCGAGCGTGATAATCAGCACGGCGCAGAGGCCGTGACCAAGAAAATCTACGCGGTGCCGCTGGCCGATATGACGCCCGCCGCCCTCGGGTCGGAGCTTCCTGTCGTGACCAAGACACTGGTGCGCGACCTGATCCCGGATCTGCTGTCAACCGGTGGGTACGTACTTGATAAGGTTGAGGGAATCGCCATCTCCCCGGATGGTGCCGCATGGATTTCCACCGACAATGACGGCGTGGATGATCATTCGGGGGAGACGATGTTCTTCAGCATTGGCAAGGTCACAAAATAATTCCGCCCATTTACAGAGCGTTATCTGGCGTTTCGCGCGATAAGCGTGAAACGCCACCAAAGAATCGGTGACACCCGCCATCGCTCCCCAGTATTTTGCCAGAGAATCGGACGAGTCGGGGGACGCTATGAAACATGAACAAATTGCCGAGACGAAGATGTCTCATTCCGTGTTGGGTCTCGACGAAGCGGAGATCGGTCCCTTCATTCTGAGATGTGTGAAAGAGCGCTCGCTAAGCAAGCTGGTGGCCAATCTCAACAACGATATTCTAAACGGCACGTCGACCGAACGCGACAGCGCGGAGAAGGCATTAGGACGTATGGGCTTTCTCTGAAAGCGCAGCATCCTGCCGCCTGTCATACAGGCAAAACCTGCAAACAGATGGGTCTGGAAAACGTGGCATCCGGCGTGTCGTTTTGTCGGGCAATCCCGTGGCCAGGGTGATCCACAGGCCGTCATAAAACCTTTTTATTTCTGTCACGGTCGGTTCACACCCCGCCCATAATCAGCCCCCAACGTCGGGGGATACGATGCTGGACATAAAAGATCTGACCAAAACATTCGGGCAGAACACAGCGGTAGATGCCGCCTGCATCGAAGTTTCCAAACCTTCCATGATCGGCATCATTGGTCGGTCCGGTGCGGGAAAATCGACGCTGCTGCGCATGATCAACCGGCTTACCGAAGTGAGCAGTGGGCAGATCCTCTTTGATGGGCGCGATGTCACCGCCCTGCGCGGCGCAGACAAACGCGCCTGGCAATCCAACTGCGCGATGATCTTCCAGCAGTTCAATCTTGTGCTGCGCATGGATGTTGTCTCCAACGTGTTGCATGGCACCCTGAACCGTCGATCAACCCTTGCGACGATGTTCAACCTCTTTCCCGATGCGGACATTCAGCAGGCGATTGCCATTTTGGACCGTCTGGGCATCGCGGAACATGCGGCGAAGCGGGCCGAAGACCTCTCCGGCGGGCAACAGCAGCGGGTCGCCATTGCGCGCGCGCTGATGCAGGACCCAAAGATCATTCTGGCGGATGAACCCATCGCCTCCCTTGACCCGATGAACGCACAGGTGGTGATGCGTGCCCTGCGGCGCATTCACGAAGAAGACGGGCGTACCGTCATTTCCAATCTGCACACGCTCGATACCGCGCGGCGCTACTGTGACCGTGTCATCGGCATGCGGGACGGTCGGATCGTCTTTGACGGCACGCCGGAGCAGCTGAGCACGGCGGCGGCCCGGGACATCTACGGCGCCGATGCCGATTTCTCTGAAAGCGCGACCTCCACGGAGATCGAACAACTGGATCGCTCAGATGCTGCCGAAGCGGCCCGGCTGAGCGCGCTTGCAAACGTTTAACCCCTTCATTCAATGGCTGGCCTCGCGGGTCGGCACCAACCAAGAGAGACATAATCCATGAAAAAAATCATTTGCGCCCTGGTGGCGACAACGGCCCTGACCACCACTGCCCTTGCCGATGATCAGGCGATCAGCGAATTCCGCATTGGCATTCTGGGCGGCGAAAACGCCCAGGACCGGCTGAATTCCAACGAGTGCCTGCGCGCCTATACCGAGGAGGCGCTTGGCGTGCCGACAAAACTCTTTGCACCGGCGGACTATAACGGCGTGATCCAGGGCCTGCTGGGCGGCACGCTGGACATGGCCTGGCTGGGGGCGTCTTCCTATGCAGCCGTGCACATCCAGAACCCGGAGGCTGTTGAGCCGGTTCTGGTAAAGATCAACCTTGATGGCTCATATGGCTATCACTCCATCGGCTTTGCCCGCAAAGACAGCGGCATCGCCTCGCTCGACGACATGAAGGGCAAGACCTTTGGCTTTGGGGATCCGAACTCCACCTCCGGCTATCTGATTCCGTCGATCGAGATCCCCGAGCAGACCGGCGCAACCATGAATTCCGGTGACTATTTTGGAGAAGTGAAATTCACCGGTGGTCACGAGCAGACCATCGTTGCGGTAAACAACGGTGACGTGAATGGCGGTGTGACTTGGGCCGACGGTCAGGGCAATTGGGAAGATGGGTACAACTCCGGCGCGCTACGCAAGGCGGTTGATGCCGGTCTTGTCGACATGAACGACTTGGTTGAGATCTGGCGCTCCAAGCCGATCCCGGAAGGTCCGATCGTGTTGCGCAAAGACATGCCGGATGACGTCAAGACAACGATGACGGCGCTGGTGGATGGCTTGTATGAGGCCGACGCCGATTGTGCCTACGGGGTGGCGGCGGGTGACAGCCTTGGCTTCGACCCGATCACCCATGAGGCCTATGTCTCCATCGTGGAAGCCCGCAAAGCCAAAGCGAATTAATACAACAATTTTAAAACGAAAGAGCGGGCCCCTTTCCCGGGGCCCGCTTCACTGAATGCTGGGGGGGCGGCATGGCGGACACGACGTTTCAGGCGGATGGCCTGTCGCAGGTGCAGGACAGCTACGCGCGGCTGATCCGGACGCGCCGCATGTGGAACGCCGCCATGCTGGCGCTTTTCATTGCTTTGCTCATGGCCGGTTTCATGACCGCAGATGCACGCAATGCGGGCGGTTTCTGGGACGGTGTCACCCATGTTTTTGACTTCCCTGCAGAGGTTATTGGTGAGGCCTGGGAGAAATCTCATCTGCTGCCCGGGCATTTCCTCAAATATTTCCCGTCGCTGATCGAAACCATCAACATCGCCGCCGCCGCGACGCTTGTCGGTGTCATTGCGGGGACAGTCCTGTCTTTGTTGTCGACACGCGGGCTGGCACGCTGGCCGTCCCTGGTGGGCGTCTTTCGCCGCATCAGCGATATCCTGCGGGCCATTCCGGAGATCGTGATTGCCTTGGTGCTGATTTTCGTTCTGGGCGCCGGGCCCGTGCCCGCCATGATTGCCATCGCGTTGCACACCGCCGGGGCGATTGGAAAGCTCTATTCGGAGGTGAATGAAAATGCCTCCCTCAAACCGGTGGAAGGCCTCGCCTCCGTTGGCGCGAACTGGACACAACGCATGTTGCTGGGGATCGTGCCGCAGGTCGCCCCGAACTACCTCAGCTATGCCTTGCTGCGGTTCGAGATCAATATCCGCGCCTCGGCCATTCTCGGCTTTGTGGGGGCGGGCGGCATTGGCTACGACCTCAAGAACGCCATGAGTTGGGGGCAGGGCAAGTTCGACGAGGCCGGTGCCATCTTCATCCTGCTCTTTGCCGCCATCGTCCTTTTTGATCAGCTGTCTTCTTACGCCCGTCACCGTCTGACAACCGGAGCCCGCCCATGAGCGATGCCGCCATCCTGACCGAAACGCGGGGCCTTTTTCGGCGCAAGCGTCTGATTGCTGCCGCCCTTCCAGCGATCGTTCTGGCCTACCTGATCTACATCTTCTTTGCCTTTGGCGTGCCAGACATGATCCGCACCGCCGATACTAAAAACGCGCGTATTCTGGTCTCTGACAGCTACAGCCACAAGGTCCACGTGACCCGTGATAATCGCGACGGCAGCGTTGATGTCGCCATTGAGGGGGAGCGCAAAGGCCGCTACCCGGCAGGTGCGGCACCCGCTTGGGTGACGCTGGGCGATATGACGGAAATCGACCTAGAGGATGGGCACCTTATCACCTTCGGCCCGGAACTGATCACCTATGACATCCCCGGATACGGGCGGATCACGGCACAGCCGGGTAACCGCGGGGTGAATGCGGAACTGCCACCGGGAGATGTGCCGGATTGGATCAACGCCTCGAAAAACCGACTGTCGATTACAACTGGCGCGGGCCGTCTGACGATCACCCGAAACCGCTCGGAAGTATTCCGCTATTTCAATGGCTGGGAGCTGTTTTTCTTTACCCTCGACAGCCCGTTTCACGGCCTGGGGCCGGGCGAGGTGCTGTCGCGGGCGATGGCCGGTGATGCCGCTGCGATCTGGCGTGACTTCTGGACCAACAAGATGTGGCGTCATTCCGATGTGGCCTGGGCGATCTTTGAGACCATCCTGATGGCCTTTTTGGGCACTGTGGGGGCGGCAATCATTGCGCTGCCTTTGGCTTTTCTGGCCGCGCGGAACTTCACCCCTCTGGGGGCGGCACGTTTTGCCGCGCGACGCCTGTTCGATTTCCTGCGCGGCGTGGATGGGTTGATCTGGACCGTCGTGCTCAGCCGCGCCTTTGGCCCCGGTCCGATGACTGGCGCGCTGGCGATTTTGCTCACGGATTCCGGAACCTTCGGCAAGATCTTTTCCGAAGCGTTGGAAAACGTGGACGACAGGCAGATCGAAGGCATCCGCTCCACTGGTGCCAGACCGCTGCAGCGCTACCGTTTTGGCGTGATCCCGCAGGTCACCCCGATCCTGCTCAGCCAGATCCTGTATTATCTGGAATCCAACGTCCGCTCCGCCACGATCATCGGTGCCATTACCGGCGGCGGGATCGGTCTGTTGCTGACCCAGGCCATCATCACCCAGAAGGATTGGGAAGAGGTCAGCTATTACATCGTGCTGATCATCCTGATGGTCATGCTGATGGACACACTATCAGGCTGGCTGCGCCGACGTTTGATCCACGGGAAACCGGCATGAAGCTGGCAGGCGACGCACCGGTCCTGCAGGCCGACTGCGATGTGGTGGAGGTGCAATTCGGCCGTTTCGTTGAAATCGGGGCAGGCAGCCGCGTCGCCTACAGCATGATCGGCGATTATTCCTATTGTGACCGGGTGTGCGATATCGCGAATGCGGATGTGGGCAAATTTGCAAACATCGCCAGCTTTGTGCGCATCGGGGCGACGGACCACCCTATGGATCGCGCGTCGCTGCACCACTTCATGTACCGATCCTCTGATTACTGGGACGACGCGGATCATGATGCCGACTGGTTTGCCCATCGCCGCGCACGGCGCGCGACAATCGGGCATGACACCTGGATCGGACATAATGCGCAGATCAAGCCCGAGGTGACGGTCGGCCATGGCGCCGTGGTTGCCTCGGGGGCCATTGTCACCAGATCGGTGGATCCTTACACCATCGTCGCCGGGGTGCCCGCCAAGCCCATCCGAGACAGGCAGCCGGTGGCAATCGCGGACCGCATGGTGGCGCTGGCGTGGTGGGATTGGGACCATGACCGCTTGCGGGATGCGCTTGAAGATTTCCGCGCCTTGCCTGCCGACGCCTTTCTGGAGAAATACGAACGCTAGCGGCTATTCCGCCGCATGCGCAAGCGGGCGGGCCTCCGTGATGAACCGTTGGCCCAATTCTCCGCTCAGATGGGCCAATCGCCCCTGAGAGATCGTCGCTGCAATCCGGTGCGTTGCCTTGTCGACCACCACCAGATCCGCGCGTTTGCCGGGGGTCAGTGTGCCACGATCCGCCAAGCCCAAAATTTCCGCAGGCCGTGCGGAGATCAACGCCCAGGCGCGCGCCAAATCCAACGCACCGCTTTGCATTAGGGAAAATGCCGCCTGCGCCAGCGACGGGTAGTGGTAGTCGGAGACAAGAGCGTCGCAATCGCCCGTTTTGATCAGGTCCAGCGCTGCGATATTGCCGGATTGCGACCCGCCCCGCACCACATTCGGGGCGCCCATCAAGACCGGGTTGCGCAAAGAGCGTGCGGCCCGCGCAGCTGTCTGCGAGGTCGGGAATTCACAGATGGTTGCACCCATTTCATTGAAATAGCAGCGGGTTTCCGCGGTACTGTCGTCATGGCTGCCGTATCTGATCCCCTTGGCATCAAAGAAAGAAGCCAGATTGCAGAGATAGCGCGGCACGCGCGGCGATTGTATGTAGGCATCATCGACAATGCGCATGTGCTCTTCCGGCGTGCGCCCGGCCTTCTTCGCCCACCCCAAAATCTCCTCGGGCTTGTCCTTGGCCATTTGCCGCGCTTCGGGCAGGTGGTTGTTGAAGACGGCGTAATCCACCTCGAAATCCGCGATGGTTTTGACCAGCGTCTCGAATGTCTCAACCGTATGGGTCTCGATGCGCAGCTGGATGCGCAAATCGACCATGGCGTGGGGGCGATAGTCCTGCAGCGCGTTCAGCAGTCTTATGGTGAAGTCCGGCCCGCGTAGCCCGCCCTCCCAGGACCAGCTTTGCGCCATCCAGGCCGTTGTGATGCCATGGCAGGCCGCATCGCAGTCGGTTGCGCGCAGCGCCTGATCCAGTGGGAAGACCGCCGAGAAACGGGGGGCGATTTGACGTTCGAACGCATCACCATGTAGGTCGATGATCCCAGGCAATACGTAAGCGCCCTGCAGATCGATCTCACGCCCGAGTCGATCAGAAATAACGCCCTCTCGGAACGACAGAGGTCGGTCTGCCAATCCATCCGGTCCCAGGACGGTCGCACCTGTAAAGGTGATCGGGGGAAGTGTCATTTGCGGTCGCTGCTCAGAGGGTCGTTTTTGCCTTCATGGCAGAAAACAGCGACAGCTTTGTGACAAGGGTGTCAGGGATCGTTCAGCGTCAGCGTCACCCGGTCGCCGACAAACCACGTGCGCCCGTATTCGACAGGTGCGCCCGCCAGATCGACGTTGACACTGACGGACCGCAAGATCGGCGCGCCTTCTTCAATGCGCAGTAGGCCAGCTTGCGTCGCTGTAGCGCGTTTGGCGGTGAGGCGGGTCCAGGCGCGCGTGTAATCGGTCACGCCATCGGCGCGCATGGCCTGCGTCACGGAGCCTGCTTCGGTCAGGGCCTGCGGCAGATTGGCGAAACGACCTGCCGGAAACACGCTTTGGAAAAGCGCCAGCGGCATCCCGTCTGCCAGCGACAGCCCCTCGTAGCAATGCACCATCTCTTGTGGTTCCAGGTCCAGCGCCTCGGCTTCGGCCGCCGCGGCCCGGCGCGTGGTGACGTCCAGCACCTCTTTGGCCGGGGTGCGCCCGGCGGCTGTGATGTTCTGGTGAAACCGCACCCGTTTGCCGATGGGATAATCGGTGGGCGTGCCGGTCACGAAAACACCGGCGCCCCGACGCGAGACCACCAGCCCCTGCGTTGCCATTTCGGCCAGAGCGTGGCGGACCGTGTGGCGGTTCACCCCAAACCGTCGCGACAGCGCAGCCTCGGTCGGCAGTTTATCCCCGGTGGCGTAGATGCCTTCGGAGATTTCACCGCTGAGGGCTGTAAAGATCGCCCGCCAGATCGGTGTTTTCGAGGAGGTGTAGTGGTTCATGTCATCAAATCTTCATGCTGGTCGGGATTGCGTAAAACATCGCGCTGGGCTATATTTGTCTAGTTGTATAGTAAATCTCAAGAGTTGTCTACATGGCGCAGGCGATCAAACAGACCGAAGAAAAGCTGGACCGAAAAGAATGGATGAGCCTGCTGGCGAAAGCGCCAGCAGATCGTCTTGCAGAGCTATGGGCTGCCGCAGATTCTGCGCCGGAGCACGTGTTTCTGCGGGCACCGGAGCAGGGGGCCGTGATGGTGCGCGGCCGCACCGGGGCCACGGGCGCGCCCTTCAATCTGGGCGAAATGACCGTGACGCGCTGCACCGCTAGGCTTTCGGATGGCACGGTGGGGCATGGGTACGTGCAGGGCCGCGACAAGACCAAGGCGGTGACTGCCGCGCTGATCGATGCGCTGATGCAGACCGACCAGGCGCACGTCATCCACGATGCCATTCTGATGCCGCTCCGGGAAAATGCGGAGGCCGCCGCCCAGGCCAAAGCGGCCAAGGCGGCAGCCACTAAAGTGGAGTTTTTCACACTCGTGCGAGGAGAAGACTGATGGCGTCCGAGGCTCTGACCGGGGGCTTTGCCAATGCGCCCCATGCTGCCGCAATCGCCTTTCGCGGTGCGATGCGGGCCATGGCGATGCCAGGTGTCATCGAACATATCGAGGGCGCGGCGGGACCCGCGCCGCTCTCCCCTGCCGCCTCGGCCTTGCTCTTGACGCTCTGTGATCCGGAAACGCCGATCTATCTGGCGGGCATACATGACACGGCTGCGGTGCGTGACTGGATTACCTTTCATACCGGCGCGCCGCTCACCGACCGGGCGCGGGCGATGTTTGCTCTTGGCACATGGGATGCACTGGCCCCGCATGACGCCTATGCGATTGGCACGTCGGAATATCCGGATCGGGCCGCCACGCTCATTGTCGAGATGCCTGCGCTGACAGCAGAAGGCGCGCGCCTGACAGGGCCGGGCATCGAAAAGGAGGCCGCTTTGAACCTGCCCGACATTCCGTTCTGCCAGGCCAATGCGGCGCTCTACCCGCTGGGCGTTGATCTATTTCTCACCCATGGCAACGCGGTGGCGGCCTTGCCCAGATCGACAAAGGTGCGCTGATGTATGTTGCAGTAAAAGGCGGCGAGCGGGCCATCGACAATGCGCACGCGCTGCTCGCCGAGAAACGCCGGGGCGATACCGCCATCGCCGAATTGAGCATCGCGCAAATTCGCGAACAGCTCAGCCTCGCGGTCAACCGAGTGATGGCCGAAGGATCCCTTTATGACCCTGACCTTGCGGCATTGGCGATCAAGCAGGCGCAGGGCGATCTGATCGAGGCGATCTTTCTGATCCGGGCCTATCGCACGACATTGCCACGATTTGGCGCCTCTGAACCCATGGATACGGGCAAGATGGCCTGTACCCGCCGCGTTTCGGCGACGTTCAAGGATGCGCCCGGGGGCCAGGTTCTGGGGCCGACCTTTGACTACACCCATCGATTGCTGGACTTCAAACTGATGGCAGAGGGTGACGTGGCGGAGGCGGAGACGGGCACACCACGCAGGGAGCCCACGCCCCACATCACCGAATTTCTCAATGCCGAAGGGCTGATCCAGCAAGAGGCCCCATCGGATGAAACGCCCGGCGATCTGACGCGCGAACCGCTGGAATTGCCAGCTGCCCGACCCTTGCGATTGCAATCGCTGACACGGGGCGATGAAGGGTTTATTCTGGGTATGGCCTATTCCACGCAACGCGGCTACGCGCGCAATCACGCCTTTGTCGGGGAGCTGCGCATCGGTTCGGTGCCTGTGGAAATGGACATCCCCGAGCTTGGGTTTTCAATCGAGATTGGCGAGATAGAGGTCAGCGAATGCGAGACCGTGAACCAGTTCAAGGGCTCCAAGTCTGAGCCGCCGCAATTCACCCGCGGGTATGGTCTGATTTTTGGCCAATCGGAGCGCAAAGCGATTTCAATGGCTTTGGTGGACCGTGCCCTGCGCTGGAAGGAATTGGGCGAGGACGACATGGGCGCCCCGGCACAGGACGAGGAATTTGTTCTCTACCACGCGGATAACATCCAGGCGACGGGGTTTCTGGAGCATATCAAGCTGCCGCACTACGTGGATTTTCAGGCAGAGCTGGAGTTGGTGCGAAAAATGCGTGCCGAAGCACAGACCGGGCTACAGGAGGCTGCGGAGTGAGCTTACTGGCCGTTCTTGTCGTTTTTGTCGCGCGGGTCGCTCCGCCTGCGTTTTCTGTCGAGAATGTAGAGAGCGCAAATCCCAATAACGAAGGCGCAAAATATGGCGGTATCCAAGGCAATAACTCTGTTTTTATAGGGTCGCAAAAATGAATAGTTACAACTTCGCATACTTGGACGAACAAACCAAGCGAATGATCCGGCGGGCGATTTTGAAAGGACTTGCCGTGCCCGGATACCAGGTGCCCTTCGCCAGCCGCGAAATGCCGATGCCTTACGGGTGGGGCACCGGCGGCGTGCAGGTATCGGCCGCCATCATGACCCCCGCAGATCGTTTCAAGGTCATCGACCAGGGCTCGGATGACACCACCAATGCGGTCTCGATCCGCCGCTTCTTTGAACGCACTGCCGGTGTGGAGGTGACCGAAACCACCACAGAGGCCACGGTCATTCAGACGCGACACCGCATTCCGGAAATGCCGCTAACCTCGGGGCAGATCCTTGTCTATCAGGTGCCGATCCCGGAACCTCTGCGCTTTCTGGAGCCCTCAGAGGTGGAAACGCGCAAGATGCACAGCCTCGAAGAATACGGGCTGATGCATGTGAAGCTCTACGAAGACATCAGCCAGCACGGCGCGATTGCCACCGCCTACGCCTATCCGGTCAAGGTGGAGGGGCGGTATGTGATGGATCCATCGCCCATTCCGAAATTCGACAACCCCAAGCTGGAAAGCCCGGCCATCCAGCTTTTTGGCGCAGGTCGGGAGCAACGGATTTATGCGCTGCCGCCCCATACCAGGGTGGTCAGCCTGGATTTTGAGGATTTCCCGTTTGAGGCCAACAAGGCCGATGCCGCCTGCGAGCTATGCGCTGCCGATACCAGCTACCTCGACGAGGTGATCATGGATGATGCAGGCCACCGCATGTTCGTCTGCTCGGACACCGATTTTTGCGCAAGCAGGCGCGCGGCAGGGCACGCTGGTATCCAGGAGGCGGCGATATGAAGGACATGGCGCCGGACACGGGCGTGCTGCTCTCGGTGCGCGGCCTCTCCAAATTCTACGGGCCTCGAATTGGCTGCAAGGATGTCAGCTTTGACCTCTATCCCGGCGAGGTCATGGGCATCGTCGGCGAGAGCGGGTCGGGTAAATCGACCTTGCTGAATTGTCTGGCGGGGCATTTGCCGACGGATCATGGCGAGGTGCTGTTTTCGGGCCGTGACGGCGGCTTGCGCGACACATTGCAAATGTCGGAACCGGAGCGTCGCATGCTGGGGCGCACCGATTGGGCCTTCGTGCATCAGCACGCGCGCGATGGTCTGCGCATGAATGTGTCGGCGGGCGGCAATGTCGGTGAAAGGCAGATGGCCGTTGGTGCGCGTCACTATGGGGCGATCCGGGACAGCGCCATCGATTGGTTGGGCCGGGTCGAGATCGCGGAGGATCGCATTGATGATCGGCCAACGGCCTTTTCGGGCGGCATGCAGCAACGGCTGCAAATCGCGCGCAATCTGATCACCGGGCCGCGGCTGGTCTTCATGGATGAACCCACCGGCGGGCTGGATGTCTCCGTGCAGGCGCGGCTGCTGGATTTGCTGCGCGGTCTGGTGCGGGAAATGGGTCTGTCTGCGGTGATTGTCACTCATGACCTTGCGGTGGTGCGGCTGCTGGCGGACCGGCTGATGGTGATGAAAGACGGCCATGTGGTCGAAACCGGCCTGACCGATCAGGTGCTGGACGACCCGCAACATGGCTATACGCAGCTGCTGGTCAGCTCGGTTTTGCAGGTGTGAGGCAGCTATGATTGAACTTCGCAATGTGTCCAAGGAATTCGTGCTGCACAATCAGGACAGCGCGGTCATCCCCGTCATGCAGGGGGCCGAGTTGCAGGTACACCCGGGCGAATGTGTGGCACTGACCGGCAATTCAGGCGCTGGGAAATCCACCCTGATGCGTATGGTTTATGGCAACTACCTGGCTGATGACGGGGCTATCGTCGTGGATGGCGTGGACCTGGTGCAGGCGGAACCGCGCGCCATTCTGAGCTTGCGGCGCCAGTCGCTTGGCTACGTCAGCCAGTTTTTGCGTGTGGTCCCCCGGGTGCCCACCTTGGAGGTTGTGGCCGAGCCACTGCTACGGCTCCGGGTCGAGCGGGATGCGGCGATAGCCCGGGCGGAGGAGCTGCTGATGCTGCTGAACCTGCCGCAACGGCTATGGTCGCTCAGCCCCATCACCTTTTCCGGTGGTGAGCAGCAGCGCGTCAACATTGCCCGCGGGTTTGCTCATAGCTATCCGGCATTGTTGCTGGATGAACCGACCGCGAGCCTTGATCCGCTGAACCGGGCCGTCGTCCTGTCGCTGATCGAAGCAGCCAAGGCACGCGGTGCGGCCATTCTGGGCATTTTCCATGACGCCGAGGCGCGCGCACAGGTCTGCGATCGTAGCATCGACGTGTCGCAATTCACCCCAAGGGCCGCGTAGATGGCGGGGCGGCTCATCGGTGTTGTCGGCCCCTCAGGGGTGGGCAAGGATTCCGTGATGGAAGGCCTGTGTGCCATGCGCCCCGATCTGCATCGGGTGCGGCGCTGTATCACCCGGGCCGCGGATGCCGGGGGAGAGGATTTCCAGGCCGTAACCCCGGAGCAATTCGCGCGCATGCAGGCGCGGGGGGATTTCACCCTGTGGTGGGGTGCCCATGATCTGCGCTACGGGATACCCGCCGCGGTGCATGATGTGCTGACGCGCGGGCAGGATGCGATTGTGAATCTGTCGCGCGGCGTGTTGCGGGAGGCTCAGGCGAGGTTCGCGCATTTCCATGTGATTTCCCTGACCGCCGCCCCAGAGGTTCTGGCCGAGCGTCTGGCCCGGCGCGGGCGTGAGACCCCGGGCGACATTGCCAACCGGCTGGCGCGCGAGGCGCTGGACTTGCCCAAAACGCTCGACATCGTCGAGATCCGCAATGACCGCCCGTTGGAGGCCACGCTGGCCGAGATCGCCGCGCTCTATTTTCCGGCCAATGTGTAGCGGTGGATTTCGTGAAACATCCCCGCCTCCCCTTCGCCCACAAGTGTGAGGCTATCGACCCTGAAAGGCCGCGGCGGCAGATCGCCGAAATGCGCATTGGCGTCCGCCATCACCTTGCCTCTGAGTTCGCGGGGCAGGGGGCCGGTCAAGGTCATGTGAAATTTGAAGGCCTCCATCACATAGGGATAGCCCCATTGGCGCAGGTTTTCCTCTTGCAACTCGGTCAATCTGGATTGCTTCCGCCGCGCCAGCTCCGCATCGGTGGGGGGCGCGCGAAATGCATCGAGATCGCGCACCACACAGGCCGCCATGCCCGCCAAGGCGCGCGTATCGCCCACCGGGGTCAGCGCAAGGAACGACCCGAGCTGTGTCAGCGTCAGCCCATCCAGCGCAACGGGGCGCAACGCCTGGCTCAACTGATCCAGTGCCGACATCAGGGCCTCGACGCTTTGGCCCTGCGCAAGTCGAAACGGTGGCTTGAGCGTGCCATGAAACCCGTATTTGCGGGGCCGCGCGGTGATCTCGTCCGCCGACGCGCCGATGGTGCGTCCGCGCGCAATGTCCCACCCCAGCCAAGCGGCGCCAGCATCCGCAAAAGCCCCTGGGCGGGGCGTGAAATAGATGCCATAGCGGGTGAATTCCATCGGTCTTTGTCCTTCGTCTTCCCAACTTCCTTGCACGTCAGGTTAACACGCCCATGACATCTCAGACCATCTTCGCCAATGCCAAAATCGTGCTGCCCGACGAGGTGGTTCATGGCGCTGTGACCATTGAGGATACGCTGATCACGGCGATTGATCCGGGCGCGACGGTGCCCGCAGGTGCGATTGATTGCGAGGGCGATTTCCTCAGCCCGGGTCTGATCGAGTTGCACACCGACAACCTTGAGCGTCATCTGATGCCACGGCCCAAAGTGGACTGGCCCCATGACGCGGCGATTGTCGCCCATGATACGGAGCTTGCCGGGGTGGGCATTACAACCGTGTTTGATGCGCTGCGTGTCGGGTCGATTCTGTCCAAGTCCCCCAGCCGCTATCCGCGCTATGCCCGTAAGCTGGCGGATGAGATCGAAAACATGCGCGTCCGGGGTGCCCTGCGCATCTCTCATCATCTGCACCTGCGCGCGGAGGTCTGCTCCGAAACGCTGCCCGATGAACTCAGTGAATTTGGCCCTGACGACCGGGTTGGCATCGTGTCCCTGATGGATCACACACCCGGCCAGCGGCAGTTTCGCGACATGGAAAAGTTCGAGGCCTATATCCGCGGCAAACGCGGCATGAGCGCGGATGATTTCCAGACCCATGTGGCGCATTTGACGGATCTGCGCGCCAGATTGGGCACCCTGCACGAAGAGGCCACGGTTTCTGCCACCGCTCGGCTCGGGGCCACCCTTGCCAGCCACGACGACACCACGGCGGCGCAAGTCACCACATCTGCCGGGTTCGGCGTCAGCGTCGCCGAATTTCCGACAACGCTGGAGGCGGCGCAGGCCTGTCGCGACCGGCATATTCAGATCATCATGGGCGCGCCCAATCTCGTGCGTGGCGGATCGCATTCCGGCAATATCGCCGCCCGGTCGCTCGCTGAAGAAAGTCTGCTTGATGTCCTGTCGTCTGACTACGTGCCTGCCGCGCTGCTCAAGGGGGCGGTGAAACTGGGCGCGATCTGGGGTGATATGGCGCGCGGCCTGGCCACGGTCACCTGCAACCCTGCGGCGGGCATTCATCTGGAGGATCGTGGCAGGATTGCGCCGGGGTTACGCGCGGATCTCACGCGGTTCTGCGTGATCGGCGACGCGCCGATTGTGCGCGGCGTGTGGTCAAACGGGCGCAGGGTCAGTTGACAGCAACGCGCGTCTGAATGCCTCTTGCCAATCTGGTCCGGCTCTGGCCTGATCCGCGCAATTCAGGTCGCTTGGAAGGATCACAGAATGCGCGCGATGCAAGTCACCGAACTCGGTCAACCGCTAAGCCTGCAGGACATTCCAAAACCCGCGCCAGCGGCAGAGCAGGTGCAGGTCAAAGTGCACACCTGCGGGCTGAACTTTGGCGATCTGCTGATCATCAAGGGCACCTATCAGGAAAAGCCGGAATTGCCGTTCACGCTTGGCATGGAGCTTTGCGGCACGGTGACGGAGGTTGGTGAAGGTGTCACCGATTTGCGGGTCGGACAGCGTGTCGCGGCCTATTGTGGCTTTAATGCTCTGGCGGATTTCGCCGCCATTCCCGCCAACATTTGCGTGCCGATCCCGGATGAGATGACCGACGAGGATGCGGCCGCCTTTCTGATTGCCTATGGCACCAGCCATGTCGCGCTCGACTACAAGGCGCATTTGCAGCCGGGGGAGCGGCTCCTGGTTCTGGGCGCGTCGGGTGGCGTGGGGCTGACGGCGGTTGAACTTGGCAAACTGATGGGGGCCGAGGTCATTGCGGTTGCGCGTGGCGAGGACAAGCTGGCCGTTGCCAAATCCATGGGGGCCGATCACCTGATCAATTCAGAAACCGATGACATTCGGGAGGTGGTCAAGTCGCTGGGCGGGGCTGATGTGGTCTATGATCCGATCGGTGGCGACCAGTTCAAGGCCGCCCTGCGCGCCTGCAACCCCGAAGCGCGGTTGATTCCGCTTGGCTTTGCCTCCGGCGAGGTGCCGCAAATACCCGCCAATCATCTGCTGGTCAAAAACCTGACAGTCATTGGGTTCTACTGGGGCGGATACACACGCGTGAACCCAAAGGTGCTGACTGACAGTTTTGCAGAACTGACACGGTGGTATGTCGCGGGCAAGATCAAGCCACATGTCAGCAATGTGCTGCCGTTGGAGCAATCGAACGAAGCTTTGGATTTACTTAAAACCCGCAAGGCGACAGGGAAGGTCGTGGTTCGGGTGGACTGACGGCGGGGTGTTTTGCCTGCCCGCTGTGTAAGACATTTCCCTTGGGATCACCGGCGCCGAACCGGCGCCCGCGCGACGATCCGTGTTTTCTGGCGCTCGCGGAGGAAGACGAACAGTCCCGATCCCAGGATCAACGCGATGCCTGCCCAGACCTCCCACACCGGCAGTTCCGCAAAGATTGCCCAGCCCCAGAACACCGCCAAGGGCAGCCCGACATACTCGAAGGGCGCCACCGTGGCAGCATCTGCCAAGCGGTAGGCCTGGCTCAGGCAATAGCCGACGACGGCCGCATTGGCGCCCATGCCAATCATCCACCACCAATCCTGCGGCGTGGGCCAGACCCAGGCGCGCAGCAGAAACTGCCAGGACGGGTTATCGACACCTTCGGCAAAGCGGCCATCGCCCGCCACGACGAAAAAGCCCAGTGAGACCACAATAAACGTGGCCTGAATATAGACCGAAAGCGCGGAGGCCTTGCTTTCCACGCCCAGCTTTCGGGTCATCAGCTGGTTCAGCGCATAGGTCAGCGCGGCGAGCACCGGCAGCAGCAGCACCAGCCGCGAGGCCTGCAGGCTGTCCGCGTCCACCCAGGGGCGCTGCATGATCACGACGCCCGCAAATCCAACGAGCACGGCGCTCATGCGGATGATCCCGACCTTCTCGCCCAGGATCGGGATCGACAGCATGGTGATAAAAAGGGGGGCCGCAAAAAACAGCGCCGTGGCATCGGCGAGTGGGATCGCGGCCAGCGCTACGAAATAGCTCATATTGGCAACGACGATCAGCAAGCCGCGCAGAATGTGCAGAAACGGTCTGCGGGTTTTCAGGATGTGCCACCCGCCCTCCATCTGCACCATGATCAGGGAAAACAAGATCCCGATCCCGGAGCGCAGAAAGACGATTTCATGCAGGGGATAGCCGCCAGATAACTGCTTGATCAGCATATCGTTGATCGAAATCGCAGTGACCCCTGCCAGAACAAACAGGATCGCGAGGCCTGCGCGATTTTGGGGTTGAGCTGTCATGCGCAAGACCTATCAGGCCTGCGGGTGCTGTCGAGCGAAGAAACGACATTGCCGAAATCGCGTTGGCGCATCTGAAAGCTCTGGGCTAGAACAGTCCAAACGCCCCTTGAGAGGAGACAGCCCATGCAGATGTCCGATACCCGCCAGATTGCCGCAACCCCGGCAGAGGTCTATGCCGCGCTGCTCTCGCCCGAGGTGTTGGAGGCCTGTGTGCCCGGTGCCCAAGACGTCACAGGATCGCCCGAGGAAGGCTTTGAGGCGACAGTTGTGCAGAAAGTCGGACCCGTGAAAGCGACATTCAAGGGCGCGGTGACGCTATCGGATATGATACCAAACGAAACCTTGACCATTTCTGGCGAAGGCAAGGGCGGGGCTGCAGGTTTTGCCAAGGGCGGGGCGGAGGTGCGCATGGTGGCCAAGGATGGCGGCACCGAACTGTCCTATGATGTCGAGGCGAAAGTCGGCGGCAAGCTGGCTCAGCTCGGCAGCCGGATCATCGATGGCTTTGCCAAAAAGATGGCGGATCAGTTTTTCTCCAACCTGCAAAGCACCCTCGAAGGGCCTGCAGCGGAAGGTGAGGCGCTGGCCGAAGATGCCTCCGAAGAGGAGAAAAAGGGTTGGTTGAAGCGGCTGACCGGCAAGTCCTGAGCATCGTATCAGTGCGCAGAAGCGCAATGACGCCGCGTTGTCTGTGCATCGTTGCGCTGTTGTTTCGGTGGGGCGCGCATTAAGTTCCCGCGGAACAGGTAGAGGATCAATCCAGCATGGCGCCCATTCTCAATATTTCTGACCTGCGCAAATCCTACGCTGATGGGTTTGAGGCGCTCAAAGGTGTCAGTCTGCAGATCGAGACCGGTGAAATCATCGCCCTTCTGGGCCCCAATGGTGCGGGAAAGACAACGCTGATTTCCACCATTTGCGGCATCACCACGGCGACCTCCGGGTCGGTGACTGTGGGCGGTCACGATATTCTGAGCGAGTATCGCGCGGCGCGTGCGATGATCGGGCTGGTCCCGCAGGAGATCAACCTTGAACCTTTCGAGAAAGTGATCAACACGGTGCGGTTTTCCCGCGGGCTGTTTGGCAAGCCATCTGACGATGCGGCGTTGGAGCGTATCTTGCGGCAGCTGTCGCTCTGGGACAAGCGCGACAACCAGATCCGCGAGCTGTCGGGCGGGATGAAACGCCGGGTGCTGATCGCCAAGGCGCTCAGCCATGAGCCGCGGCTGCTGTTCCTCGATGAGCCCACCGCCGGGGTCGATGTGGAGTTGCGCAAGGACATGTGGGAGATTGTCGAGGGGCTGAAGGCCGATGGTGTGACGATCGTACTGACCACGCATTACATCGAGGAGGCCGAAGCGATTGCCGACCGCGTGGGGGTGATTGCCAAGGGTGAATTGCTGCTAGTCGAAGACAAGGCCAGCCTGATGGCTCGCATGGGGCAAAAACAGCTCGATGTGCAACTGTCGGAGCCCTTGGATGAGGTGCCCGCAGCCCTGGCCAAGTACAACCTGACCCTCTGCGACAACAACCGCACGCTGACCTACAGCTACGATACGCGGGCAGAACGTACTGGCATCACCAAACTGCTGTCGGATGTCTCTGCTGCCGGTCTGGTCCTGCGCGATGTGGTCACACGGCAGAGCAGCCTGGAGGATATCTTCGTAGGTCTGGTACATGATGAAGAGGAGGCGGCGTTATGAACTGGACAGCGATCAAGGCAATATATCTTTTTGAAATGGCACGTTTCTTCCGCACCCTGGCGCAGAGTTTCATTTCGCCGGTGCTGTCGACCTGCCTGTACTTCGTGGTCTTTGGCGCTGCCATCGGCAGCCGCATTCAGGAGGTGGATGGCGTCAGCTATGGGGCCTTCATCGTTCCGGGTCTGATCATGCTCTCGGTGATCACACAGGCGATTTCGAACGCCTCCTTCGGCATC
Source organism: uncultured Roseobacter sp. (assembly GCF_947499265.1). GTDB lineage: Bacteria > Pseudomonadota > Alphaproteobacteria > Rhodobacterales > Rhodobacteraceae > Roseobacter. The sequence continues at coordinate 405,154 of NZ_CANMNK010000006.1, forward strand.
TATTTCCCGAAGTTCATCGGCACGATTTACGAGTTGCTTTCCGCCCCGGTGAGCTTTCTGGAGATCGTCGCCGGCTATGTCGGCGCCGCCGCCACCAAGGCGCTGTTCATCGGGGTCATTATCCTGATCACGGCATTCTTTTTTGTCGACGTGAACATCGCGCACCCTGTCGCCATGATCGCATTCCTGGTGCTGACCTGTCTCAGCTTTGCGCTTCTGGGCTTTATCATCGGCATCTGGGCGGGGAATTTCGAACAGCTGCAACTTGTCCCGCTGCTCATTGTCACACCTCTGGTTTTCCTCGGCGGGTCCTTCTATTCGATCTCGATGCTGCCCCCGATCTGGCAGACGATTTCGTTCTTTAATCCCGTCGTTTACCTCATTTCCGGCTTTCGCTGGTCGTTTTTTGGGGCGGCTGACGTGCCGATTGCGCTATCGCTCTGCGCGATCGCCGGGTTCACGACGCTGTGCCTTCTGATCATATGGTGGATTTTCAAAACCGGCTGGCGCATTCGACAATAAAGACGCAGGATCAAACTCAATGGGGTCGCCACCTTGTTTGACAGGGGGTGCCATTCTACATGGGGTCACATGAAACGCTGGATACCCTTTTTGAAATCGGACCCCGTGGTCGCTGTCATCCGCCTGTCCGGGGTGATCAGCGCGTCGGGTCGTGGTGCTTTGAATGATACAAGTCTTGCGCCCGTCGTCGAAAAAGCCTTTTCGCGCGGCAAGCCTTCGGCGGTTGTGCTGGAGGTTAATTCTCCGGGGGGCAGCCCGGTACAGTCGTCGCTTATTGGCGCGCGCATCCGGCGGCTGGCGGAGGAAAAAGAGATCCCCGTGATCGCCTTTGTCGAGGACGTTGCGGCATCCGGGGGCTATTGGCTGGCCGCCGCAGCGGATGAGATTTACGCGGATGACAGCTCCGTGGTTGGTTCCATCGGCGTGATTTCCGCCTCATTTGGCGCGCATGAGTTGCTGGCACGGCAAGGGATCGAGCGCCGGGTGTATACTGCAGGCAAATCCAAATCCATGTTGGACCCCTTCCGACCGGAAAACCCCGAGGACGTTGAGCGCCTGAAAGGGTTGCTCGAAGATATCCACACCAACTTCAAGGATCACGTCAGCGCCCGCCGCAAGGGAAAGCTGCCCGAGGACCGTGACCTCTTCACCGGCGAAGTCTGGCTGGGTCGCCGCGCGATTGAGCTGGGGCTCATCGATGGCATCGGGCATCTGAAACCGATGATGCAGGACCGCTTCGGCGAAAAGGTCAAATTCCGGCGCTATGGGGTGCGCAAACCCTTCCTGTCGCGCTTCGGCGCCCGCATGGTCGGTGACGCGCTGCACGGGCTGGAAGAACGCAGCGCCTTCGCGCAGTTCGGTCTGTAGCCTTTATGATTTTCAAGATTGTCACCCTTTTCCTCGTCGTCATGGGCGTTCTGGCCATGTTTGGCAAAATGCATTGGCTTGGCGGGAAAAGACTGGCGAATGCCAAATGCCGCCATTGCGGGCGCTACCGTATCGGGCGTGGGCCATGCGGCTGCGGCAAGGGTGATAACGCATGATCATGCCGTGGTTTCTCTGCGGTTTTGGTTTGGTGCTTCTCCTGCTTGCAGGGGATGCGCTGGTCAAAGGCGCGGTTAACCTCAGCCTGCGCTTGGGCGTGCCCGCGCTGATTGTCAGCCTGACCATCGTGGCCTTTGGCACCTCGGCGCCGGAACTGCTGATTTCCATTCAGGCCATCAAGGACAATGCGCCTGGTCTTGCCTTGGGCAATGTGGTGGGGTCCAATACGGCCAATATTCTGCTGGTCCTGGGCGTGCCTGCCTTGCTGGCGACCATGCATACCGCCGAGTGTAACACCCGCAAAACCTATAACTTCATGATCCTCGCAAGTGTGCTCTTCATCGGGCTGGCCTTTCGCGGGGTGTTTGACTGGATCGCAGGCCTTGTGCTGCTGACCGGGCTGGCGCTGATGCTGGGGGATGCCTTTCGCGATGCGCATCAGCACCGTCAGGCCTGCAAGGATGACCCGGAAGAAGAGCCGGAAGGCGCCGACCCGGACATGCCCTGGTGGCGCATCTTTGTGTTTCTGGTATTGGGCCTCATTGGCCTGCCGCTGGGGGCGGATCTGCTGGTGGATAACGCCACGATCATCGCCAAGACCTACGGCGTCTCGGACACCGTTATCGGGCTGACCCTCGTCGCCATCGGGACGTCGCTGCCGGAGCTGGCAACGACGGTCATGGCCGCACTCCGCCGTCAGGCCGATGTGGCTCTGGGCAATGTCATCGGGTCGAACATGTTCAACCTGCTGGCCATCATCGGCATCGCCAGTTTCGTGGGACCCATCCCCGTGGATCCGGGATTTTTGACCTTTGATCTCTGGGTCATGCTGGGCGCCTCTGTCCTTTTGTTCCCTTTCGTCTATCTGTGCTGGAACATCACGCGGTTTTGGGGTGTGATCCTGACGGCCCTCTATGTGGCCTATCTGGTGATCGTCCTCAGCTGACACATCAAAGGGAGTATTCGGTATGGCCACAGCGCTTGTTACCGGGGCAGGCCACCGCATTGGCCGCGCCATGGCACTTTATCTGGCGGATCGGGGGTACGACGTGGGCGTGCATTACGCCTCATCCGACAAGGGTGCGCGCGAAACCGTTGCACTGATCGAGGCTCAAGGGCGCCGCGCCGTGGCCCTTCAGGCCGATCTGCTGGAGGATGCCCAGACGGAGGCATTGTTTGCCAAGACGGTTGAGCATCTGGGGGGGCCGGTCACTTGTCTGATCAATAACGCTTCGATCTTTGAATATGACACCGTGGAAAGCGCGACCCGCGCGACCTGGGACAAGCACATGCAAAGTAATCTGCGCGCGCCTTTCGTGCTGACGCAGGCGATGGCCACACAGGGGCTGAAACCGGCCGTGGATGACGCGGGAGAGCCCGTAGCGACAGGATTGGTCATCAACATGGTCGATCAGCGCGTGCGCAAGCTGACACCAGAATTCATGACCTATACGCTGGCCAAGATGGGGCTTTGGGCGATGACGCGGACAACGGCGCAGGCGCTAGCACCTGCCATACGGGTGAACGGCATCGGACCGGGCCCGACGCTGCAGGGCGGACGCCAGTCAGCGGAACATTTTGCCCAACAACGGGCGAATACAACCCTGGAACGAGGCTCAAATCCGCAGGATATGACCGCCGCATTGGGCTACTTTCTGGATGCGCCCGCAGTGACCGGGCAATTGCTCTGTGTCGACGGCGGCCAGCACCTTGCGTGGCAGACCCCGGACGTTCTGGGCGTGGAGTAGGGGTGGGTTGCCGTGCAAGTTTTGCACCGTCTTAACAGGTGTTACAAAACCGTTACCAAAATGTCTTTGTTTTCAAAAACTTGCGCTGGGGAAAAGAAAATACTCAATGAAAACAGAGTGTTGAATATGTGCCTATTTTTTAGGCAAATCGCAGAAATGCCCAAATTAAAACGAAAATTTCCAAATGGCGGGAAGTTATCGCCAGAGTTATCCACACGAATAGTGGACAGCTTATCGCTTGCAGTTGGCTGCGCTACAGTGCAGCGAAAGCCCAGAATCACCACAGGTTTACATGACAGAGTCGCGTGACACACAGCCCAAGGATGTGCCGACCGGCCACGAGGTAATTCAGGGTTATCTCAAGACCCTCGATACTTCACCGGGTGTCTACCGCATGCTGGATGCTGAAAGCCGCGTTTTATACGTCGGCAAGGCGCGCAATCTGCGCGCGCGGGTCAGCAATTATGCGCGCCCTGCAGGCCATTCGGGTCGCATCGCGCGGATGATCGCCAATACCGCATCGATGATGTTTCTGACCACGCGCACGGAAACCGAAGCCCTGCTGCTGGAGCAGAACCTGATCAAGCAGCTCAAGCCGAAGTTCAACGTGCTGCTGCGCGACGACAAGAGCTTTCCCAACATCCTTGTCACGGCGGATCACGATTTCCCTCAGATTAAAAAGCACCGCGGGGCCAAGAAGGAGAAAGGCAGCTACTACGGACCGTTCGCCTCCGCAGGAGCGGTAAACCGGACGCTCAACCAATTGCAGCGGGTGTTCCTGCTGCGCGATTGTTCCAACGCAATGTTTGAGAGCCGGACACGGCCCTGTTTGCAATATCAGATCAAACGATGCTCCGCCCCCTGCGTGGGCAAGATTAGCCCGAAAGACTATCAGCAGACCGTGCGCGATGCGGAAAAGTTTCTGACCGGCAAGACCACCGATATTCAGGCGCGGCTGGCCGCTGAGATGGGGGCGGCATCGGAGGCCATGGCGTTCGAACGGGCAGCGGCCCTGCGCGATCGGATCAAGGCGCTGACGCAGGTGCAGACAGCCCAGGGCATCAACCCCAAGGGCGTCACCGAGGCGGATATCATCGCCCTGCACATGGATGGCGGGCAGGCCTGCGTGCAGGTGTTTTTCATTCGCGCCAATCAGAATTGGGGGAACCGCGACTATTATCCGCGGGTTGGTGCGGATGTCGATGCGGCCGAAGCGTTGGAGGCATTCATCGGTCAGTTTTACGACACCAAAGAGCCGCCGCGGCAATTGATCCTGAGCAATGATATTGAAAACCCGGATCTGATGGCCGAAGCCCTGAGCGGCAAACTGGGTCGCAAGGTCGAGTTGGTGGTGCCCAAGCGAGGCGAAAAAGCGGAACTCATCGACGGTGCCTTGCGCAACGCACGCGAATCCCTAGCGCGCAAGATGGCGGAGACCGCAACGCAGGCCCGCCTGATGAAAGGCATTGCCGAGGCCTTTGACCTCAGCGCGCCGCCGGAGCGGATCGAGGTCTATGACAACTCGCACATCCAGGGCGCATTCGCGGTGGGTGCAATGATTGTGGCGGGACCTGAGGGGTTCATGAAGAACCAGTACCGCAAGTTCAATATCCGCGGCGACGATCTGACGCCGGGGGACGATTTCGGCATGATGAAAGAGGTGCTGACCCGGCGGTTCAAACGCCTGATCAAGGAAGATCCGGATCGCAAGGAGGGGCATTGGCCTGATCTGCTGCTGATCGATGGGGGCGCAGGTCAGGTAAGCGCGGTGCGCGCAATCATGCGAGAATACGGGGTGGAGGACATCCCGATGGTGGGTGTGGCAAAGGGGATCGACCGGGATGCGGGTAAAGAGGAATTCTACCGGACCGGCAAGCCAGCCTTTGCCCTGCGCCACAATGATCCGGTGCTCTATTTCGTGCAGCGCTTGCGGGACGAGGCGCATCGGTTTGCGATTGGCACCCATCGCGCCAAACGATCAAAAGCGGTTGGGGCAACACCACTTGATGATGTGCCCGGCGTGGGGGCGGCGCGCAAACGCGCGCTGCTCGCGCACTTTGGATCTGCCAAGGCAGTGGCACGCGCCAACCTGAGCGACCTGAAAGCGGTGGAGGGGGTGTCCGGGGCGCTCGCGGAAAAAATATACGACTTCTTTCATGAGCGCGGTTGATCCGAAGGCCGCGTGTGCCACGCGACACGATGTTTGATTTTGGCGCGAGCTGGAACGGCGCGGGTCCTGTCGCAGAATTGCGCCGGGCTGTACCGTTGTCGCTTTCACCCCCATTTGTGGCACTGTAAGGTGGTCGCATGACTTTGACGTTGCCGAACCTGCTGACCATTATCCGCCTGATTGCAGCCCCCATGGTTGCGGTTATGTTTTTATATTTCACAAGACCTTATGCGGATTGGTTCGCACTGGTGCTTTTCGTCTCAGCCGCGATCACCGACTGGTTTGACGGCTATCTTGCGCGGGCCTGGAAACAGGAGACAAAACTCGGCGCGATGCTGGATCCGATTGCTGACAAGGCGATGGTGGTAATCGCCTTGATGGTCATTATCGGGTTTTCCAGTTGGTCACCCTGGCTGGTGCTGCCCGCGACGGTGATCCTCTTTCGTGAGGTCTTTGTCTCCGGGTTGCGTGAATTCTTGGGCGACACCGCGGGCACGCTGAAGGTCACCAAACTGGCGAAGTGGAAGACCACCTGTCAGATGGTCGCAATTGCTGTGCTGTTTTCACATGGTGTTTTCGAGCATTATCTGGGGATGTCGGCCTATGGCATGGATCAGACCATGGTAAATGCGATCTTTGCGGGCACGGAGCCGGACCTGCAAGGACTGCGCTGGAAACATGCTGCGATGGAATGGGCGGGCAGTTCTGGGCTGGTGCTCTTGTGGGTCGCCGCGGCGTTGACGCTGATTACGGGCTTGGATTACTTTGCGAAGTCACTGCCTTATCTGAAGGATGATCGTTGATGGATGTACTGTATTTTGCCTGGGTGCGCGAACGCATCGGGCTGCCCCGCGAGAAGCTGAACACCTCGGCGCAAACTGTCTCTGATCTGGTGGATGAACTGGTTGCGCGGGAGGATCGCTATGCGGTGGCCTTTGCAGATCGGTCCGCCTTGCGCGTGGCACTTGATCAGGAGTTGAGCGATTTTGACGCCAGGCTGGACGGTGTGCGAGAGGTTGCGTTTTTCCCGCCGATGACAGGGGGCTAGGGCATGCGCGTTTCGGTTCAGGAAGCGCCGTTTGATCCCGGGCAGGAGGTCAACACCTTTGCAAAGGGGCGCAAGGACGTCGGCGCCGTGGTCAGCTTCACCGGGGTGGTGCGTGATACCGGGGACGAAGCCCTGCACGCCATGGAGATCGAGCACTATCCGGGCATGACCGAAGCGGCACTGACCGACATTGCCAAAGAGGCGCAGGCGCGGTGGTCATTGGCCGATACATTGGTCATCCACAGATACGGTCGATTGGAGCCGGGGGAGATGATCATGATGGTCGCAACCGCCGCCCGGCACCGAAAGGACGCCTTTGAAGCCGCGGAATTCCTGATGGATTACCTGAAGTCCCGCGCGCCTTTCTGGAAACGGGAGGTGACCGAGAAAGGCGCCTCCTGGGTCGCGGCACGTGACGAGGATGAGGACGCGCTGAGCCGTTGGTGACGGGCGGCAACGCGGCCTATTGACGTGTATCAAGGCGGTGATCGGGTGCGATTGCTACTCTGAAGTCATCAAATGACAACAGAGGAGACAGTTGAATGTTCAAGACAATTACAGTCGGTTTCGATGGATCTGGTCCGTCGGAAAATGCACTGCGCCTGGCGTGTGATCTTGCCGCAAATTATGATTCCGAAATCCATATTGTGCACACGCCAAAGCCTGAAACGGTGGCTTTCGCGATGGGGGCCGTGGCGGGGTATCACGTGGCGACAACCATGCCGTCGCACGAAGAAGTGGCTGAAAGTGCACAGAAACTGCTGGATCAGGCCAAGAAAATCACCGCTGAGGCCGGCCAGACGAAGGTCACCACCGAAGTTGGCGAAGGCGATCCCGCGCAATCCCTCTTGGATCACGCAAATAAGGCCGGGTCAGACCTAATCGTGACCGGACGGCGGGGCCTGGGCAATCTGACTGCGATGGTTTTGGGCAGCACATCCCAACGTGTCGGTCATCTGGCGCAATGCGCGCATCTTACCGTGATGTAGCTAGCCTGCGCGCTGCCGATCAATGTGCGCGCGCAGTTCTTCGGCCTCGTGGCGCGCGTCGCGCAGCCCGTCCATCGCGGCCCTTAGCTCGGCCTCGGTCTGCGCGAGCTGGTTTGTAAGTTCCGCTTCGCGTTGTTGCAGGTAGGTGATCGCCTGATCCCGTGTCTCCTCGGCCTCGTGCAACTCCTGGCTCATCCGGTCCAGTTGTGCGACGTCATCTGCAGCAACGCGGGTGAACCGGTGCACGATCCAGTTTGCGAACCATCCCAGACAGAAGGCGACAAACAGGATGATCGCGGTCGCAATGACAAACTCTGTCCTACTCATCGCTGTTTCCTTCCACCTCGGCATCGGCGCCGTCACCCTGCGTCCCTATATCACTGGATTCTGCAACGCTTTCCAGTGCTGATTCACCTTCGGGGATAGATGGTTCCGGCCGGATCAGGCGGAATTCGATGCGCCGGTTGGCTTCGCGCCCGTCTTCGCTGTCGTTTTCCGCGATGGGCCGGGCTTCGCCGTAGCCCTTCGCAACGAAGGATCCGGTCAAAACCCGCCGCGCGCGCAATTCATTAAGCACCGATTCAGCCCGCGCCTGGCTGAGGGCGAGGTTCATCTCCTCGCGGCCCTGGCTATCCGTATGGCCTTGCACTTCGAGCCGCATGTCGCCGCACTCCTGCAATACCTCGGCGATACTGTCCATTGTGGACAGCGCCGTGGCATCGATGGTGGCGCTTCCCGGCTCGAATATGATCTTGGCCTGCGAGATAATATCGGCAATGGCGACTTCGCACTCTTCCGGTGTCGGTATTGAGGCGACGGGATCCAGCTCTTCGACGTAGCGGATGTCGATCTCGAAGGTGCTGTCCTGACCCAGTTTGCTGGCCATCAACTGGGCGACAATCGCACTGGCATTCTGATTACCCGACTTGCCATTCAACGTAATGGCATCCGGGGTCACCGTCACGGCGCCGTTGTTGAGGAAAGCCAGCGCCTGAATGCCTGTCAGCACACGGGCGGACCAATCGGCGGGCAAATCAGGGACAACACGCGCGGCGGTATAGACGTTTTCAGAACCAAACTTTGCCCGTGCGAAACTGTCCGCGACCTCACGCATCTTCTCATCCGAAATCCGACCGCGCAATTGCACCTGACCTTCTGGGCTCAGCGTTGCAACGAATTCGGGTGGGCCAATGGCAGGGTCCGGCGTTTCCGGCAGGATCGGAAAGAGCGCAAAGACATCCGGCAAACCGGTCTCTAACTCTCCGGTCACGCGGTCAAACAGGCGTTGGTCGGTGCCTTCCGCAGCCACAAGGGTTACATCCGCGTTTGAAAAGGTGATGCTGCCTGCGCCCAATTCGGCCAGCGCGGCGATGGCCCGTTCGACGGCTTCTGCCCAGTTCGCCGATGGCACGCCCATGCCGATCGTGCAGCGACCGGGGCCGGTCAATCCGGCCTCGAAGGCGGCAGTGAGAATGCGTCGCTGGCTGGCATCGGTATCCGCCGAGCAGGCATCGAAACGCGCACCTGTCTCGTCCATGACAAAGCGCAGGGTAAAGGGCGTGATCACCGGGCGCGGTGCCGTGATATTGAGCGAGAGGCGCAACGCTGGCGGGGCGGAGCGGATAAGGGTTTGTTCCATCTCAGCCTTGGCCTCGGCGCTGTCGGCGATGGCGGTGATTTCCACGCGTCCCGCGGTGACGGACACCTTTGCACGCGGCAAATCTTCAATCGCGCCGATGGCAAAGGCCAGCGCATCTTCCCAGCCGCTTGGGGGAGGATAGTCGGCGGTTTCCAGCAGGTCAGTGACCGGCAGATCGCTCATCGCGCTGAAGCCTTCCACTAGCGCCTCCCGATCCGTCGCTTCGGGGATCAGGCCAATGATCGACAGCCCGGCGGTGTTGCGCAGCACCTCTGCGGAAAACCTCGGCGGGGGAATGGCCGCAACCGCCTCGACCTCCATCAGGTCAATCACGCGCGCGGCATCCACAACCGAGCCCGCCACACTTAGCGCCTGAAAGCGCAGCGCCTCGGTTGGCGCAGTTCCGGCCAGGGCGACACGCAGCCCATCCGCCTCGACCTCGGCCCAGATCAGGCTGTTTTCATCCAGGGCGGTCCGCACGCCGATTTCGGAGGAATCCTCGATCAGCTGTACAGAAGAATTTGCTGCAACCAGAGATACCGCAGCGGCGGCAACAAAGGCAGAAGCGATCATTGTGTAGTAGGACAGGCGCATGTCACCCTGTGGCTGAAACCGAGTCCCCCACGTGATACGCCCCCTGAGGTGTGGATTCAATCACACCAAAAGCGCTGCCACAAAAAAGAACAGCGGGATCATGCCTGTATCCCGGTTGGCGCGGAAAAGCTGCAGCAGTTTCGCACTGTCTTCGATGTCCAGACCGCGCAGCTGCCAGGCCATGTGCCAGCCCATGGCCCAGGGACCGGCCAGCACCAGCACCATGGCCATGACGTTCGCCTGCGGCAGGGCGGTGAAGATGACTGCTAGCCCCATCAGCCCCACAGTGGCCATCAGAAAACGCCGCAGCCACGCCGGGCTCTTGTCGCCAAAGAGGCGCGCGGTAGACTTTATGCCGATCAATGCGTCGTCTTCGGTGTCCTGATGCGCATAGATCGTGTCGTAAAAAAGCGTCCATGCGATCCCCGCGAGATAGAGCACAACAGCCGGCGCTTGCAATGTGCCGCTATGGGCGGTCCAGGCCAGCAATGCGCCCCAGTTGAAGGCCAGGCCCAGAAACACCTGCGGCCACCACGTGAATCGCTTGGCAAAAGGGTAGATCGCCACCGGCAGCAGGGCCAGAATGCCCAGGGCAATAGCGGCCAGATTGAAGGTCAGCAGAATGCCGAAGGCCAGCAGCGATTGTAGGCACATCCAGATCACGGCCCCGCGCATACTCACCTGACCGGAGGGGATGGGGCGTGAGCGCGTCCGGTCCACGCTGCCGTCGAAGTCGCGGTCGGTGATGTCATTCCAGGTGCATCCGGCGCCACGCATCAGCCACGCGCCGAACCCGCAGCCCACCGCAATCCACAGGTCATGCCAGCTCGCCTGCTGGTCGTGCAGCATCGCAAGCGTCAGACCCCACCAGCAGGGCAGCAGCAGCAGCCAGGTGCCAATCGGTCGGTCCGCCCGGCTGAGCCGCAGATAGGGGCGTGTCCACGCGGGCGCCGTCGTATCGACCCAATTGTCTTTTACCGCATCTGCAACCTGACCATCTGGTGCTGCCTTGAGGTCTTGCATATGTATCTCTCCATGGACCGTAACGTGATCGCCAAAATCAGGCTTTATGTAGAGCACGCCTTGGGGCAGGGGCAATCTGTTCCAGTGTCGCGGGAGCAGGCGCATTATCTCTTTGGCGTGATGCGGCTTGGCGTCGGCGCACAGGTGTTGTTGTTCGACGGGCAAAATGGCGAGTGGCGGGCGGAGGTCGTAGAGGCCGGAAAACGCGGCGGCACATTGGTGGTTTCGGAGCAGACCAAGCCGCTGCAGATGCCGCCCGATCTGTGGCTGATCTTTGCGCCGATCAAGAAGGCACGCACTGATTTCATTGTGGAAAAATCTGTCGAAATGGGTGTGTCGCGTATTCTGCCGGTGCAGACCGATTTCACCAACGCGGGCCGCATCCAGCGGGACCGGTTGCAGGCCCATGCGGTGGAGGCTGCGGAGCAATGCGGGGCCAGCTATGTGCCCGATGTTGCGGAGATGGTGCGCCTTGATCGGTTGCTGGCGGATTGGGACAAATCCCGCCAGATCATGTTTTGCGACGAAGCAAAGGTGGCCTCAAAGCCCACCTTACCGGCGTTGGCGAGCCCCTGGGCGGTTCTGATTGGGCCCGAAGGCGGGTTTTCTCCGGCGGAGCGTGACCGGTTGCAACGATTGACGCATGCTCATCCCGTATCATTGGGCCCCAGGATTCTACGCGCCGATACGGCGGCGGTGGCGGCGCTGACACTCTGGCAACATCAGTTGGGGGACTGGCAGTGATACGCCCGGAGGCCAAAGCGCAGCTTTTGCGCTGGCGAGAAGCCCTGGCGGGCTTAGGTCTGGCCGGGCTCGGGACATGGTGGCTCATAGGCCCCGGGCGGTTGTTGATCCTGCCTGCCATCGGGTTGGTGATCGCGGGACTGGGGCTGATTTGGGTGGGCGTCCAACGCGCACGGTTCAGAAGCAGCGGCGATGGTCCGGGCGTAGTGCGCGTCGATGAGGGGCAGATCACCTATTTCGGTCCGCTCACAGGCGGCGCTGTCGCGCTGCGAGAGATGTCACAGCTCACGCTCGACAAGGCGCTTTACCCGGCCCATTGGCGTTTGCAGCAGCCCGGTCAGCCGGAATTGCTGATCCCGGTGACCGCAGAAGGGGCCGACGCCCTTTTTGATGCCTTTGCGACGCTTGCGGGCTTGCGCACGGAACGGATGCTGCACGCGTTGCACGAGGAGGGCAAACACCAGATCGTGATCTGGCAGCGCGCCTCCGCGAAAAATGCACACCTTTCTCTGCATTGACACCCTGGAAAAATCATCCCATCCCTGACGGTTCAAACGCATCAGTTGAACGAACGGAGCCTCCGATATGTCCATTCCCCAGTCCGGCGGCGGTCCGATCACATCCCATGACCAGCTGGCGCAATATCTCGCCGACGGATGCAAGCCGAAAGACCAATGGCGTATTGGCACGGAGCACGAGAAATTCGGATATTGCAAAGACACCCTGAAACCGCTGCCCTATGAGGGGGAGCGCTCCATCCGGGTGATGCTCGAAGGGCTGCGGGACATGCACGGCTGGTCGCCGGTGACCGAGGGCGGGCTGCTGATCGGGCTGGAAAAGGATGGTGCCAACATCAGCCTGGAACCGGGCGGGCAGCTGGAACTCAGCGGTGGGCCGCTGGAGACGATCCACGAGACCTGCGACGAGGTGAACACCCATCTGCGCGAAGTTCAGGACGTGGCCGACAAGATCGGGGCGGGGTTCATCGGGCTGGGGGCCGCGCCGATCTGGACCCATGACGACATGGATTTGATGCCCAAGGGCCGCTACAAGCTGATGAACGAATACATGACCAAAGTGGGCACGATGGGCCGGGTCATGATGCGCCGCACCTGCACGGTTCAGGTCAACCTCGATTTCGCCTCCGAGGCGGATATGGTCAAGAAGATGCGCGTGGCGCTCGCCCTGCAACCCATCGCCACCGCGCTTTTTGCGAATTCTCCCTTCTTTGAGGGCAAGGTGAATGGCCACAAATCCTGGCGGTCCCGCGTCTGGCGCGATCTTGATGCAGCCCGCACGGGCACGTTGCCTTTCGTCTTCAAAGACGGCATGGGGTTCGAGGCCTGGGTCCAATACGCGCTGGATGTGCCGATGTATTTTGTCTATCGCGATGGCAAATACATTGACGCGCTGGGCATGTCGTTTCGAGACTTCCTCAAGGGCCAGTTGCCCGCGCTGCCCGGGGAAATCCCGACCCTTTCGGACTGGGCGGACCATCTCACCACCGCTTTCCCCGAGGCGCGCACCAAGAAATACATCGAAATGCGCGGGGCCGATGGTGGTCCGTGGCGCAGGCTTTGTGCGCTGCCCGCCTTCTGGGTGGGCATGATGTATGATGAAACTGCGCTTGATGCCGCCTGGGACATCGCCAAGACCTGGGATGCTGAGACCCGCGAAGGGCTGCGCGTGGCCGCCTCTGTGGACGGGCTGCAAGCGGAAGTGAACGGCATCAAGATGCACGACATTGCGCGCGAAGCCGTGGCGATCAGTCACGCAGGCCTCAAGGCGCGCGCCCGTCCCGGCGCGGGCGGCATGGTGCCTGACGAGACGCATTTCCTGAACGCGCTGCATGAGAGCATCGAGACCGGTAAAGCGCCCGCAGATGAGCTGCTCGACCACTACCACGGCGACTGGAACGGTGATCTCACACGGATTTACGCGGAATACTCGTATTGATGTCTCGCAGGCGGCCTGTGACCACCTTTAGCAACGCTGACCTTGCTGCTGTCTAGAATTTACCGACAAGCGGCGATCCGTCAGTCCGCGTGAAGGTTGCCCCGTGTTTGTCATGCCGTTTGATCACATCGTGATCGGGATAATGGACCGCGCCTGCTTCGGCCCGCGTGCCCAGAACCAGCATCACTGCGTCCCCTGCCGAACGGTTTTCCAGACAATGGGCTGTCGGTTCACCGGCCTTCCATCCTGCAGCGTCCCCCGCGTTGAGGATGGTTTCCTCATCTTCAATCAGCACGAGTTCTCCCGATATCAAATAGATCAACTCGTCTTCGGTCTCGTGCCAATGGCGATGCGATGATCGCGAACCGGGAGGAAGCCGCTCCAGCCGTACACCGACCTGGGTCAATCCCACAGCATCGCCCAGATGAATTTCTGCATAAGGGCCATCATCCTGCCCGGAGATCGGATTTGGCGCGCCGTCGTGCTCGGACCATTCACGGCCAGTGATCTTCGGCATAGCGTCATTTGCTCCACATATGATTTGTGAACATAGCTTACCAAACACCGCCTGCGTGGTCATCAAGGCGCAGAACGGATCGGCGCCTGCCCGCAGAGATATTGGGGCGATGGCAGTATTGTTGAGACTGTTCACAGGAACGAAAAAGCCCCGGAAGGTACTCCGGGGCTTTCCTATTTTCGCTGTGGTGGCAGTTTACTGCGGGATTTCGCCCGTCAGACCTTCGACGTAGAAGTTCATGCCCGCGAGCGTGCCGTCATCGGCCACCTCACCATCTGCCAGCCAGTCGCTGCCGTCCTGCTTTTTCAGCGGGCCGGTGAAGGGATGATAGGAGCCATCGGCAATCGCGGCCTTCATCGCCAGCGCTTCCTCTTTCACATCCGCTGGCACCGCGTCGGAAATCTCGCCAATGGCTACCATGCCAGCGCCGATGCCGTCCCAGGTGTCGGTGCTTTCCCAGGTGCCGTCGATCACCGCCTGCGTGCGCGCGATGTAGTAGGGCGCCCAGTCATCGATGATCGAGGAGACGCGCGGGAAAGGCGCGTATTGGCCCATGTCGGAGGCCTGACCGAATGTCACCACATTGCCCGCTTCCTGAGCAGCGGCCTGTGGCGCAGTGGAATCAGTGTGCTGCAACACCACGTCGGCACCTTGTTCGATCAACGCGCGGGCCGCATCAGCTTCTTTGGCCGGATCGAACCAAGTGTAGGCCCAAATGATCTTGAACTCGACATCTGGGTTGACCTTGGCCGCGTGGATATAGGCGGCGTTGATCCCCCGGATCACTTCCGGGATCGGGTAGGAGGCGATGTAGCCGATGATGTTGGACTTGGTCATCTTGCCCGCGATGTGGCCCTGAATGGCGCGTCCCTCATAGAAGCGTGCCGAATAGGTCGAGACATTGTCGGAGCGCTTGTAGCCCGTCGCGTGTTCGAATTTCACATCCGGGAATTTCGCGGCGATGTTGATCGTCGGGTCCATGTAGCCAAAGGAGGTGGTGAAGATCAGGTCGGCCCCATCGAGCGCCATCTGAGTCATCACGCGCTCGCTGTCCGGGCCTTCGGCGACGTTCTCGACGTAGACGGTTTCGACCGCATCGCCCAAGGCTTCTTCAACCGCCAGACGGCCCTTGTTGTGTTCATATGTCCAGCCGCCGTCGCCGATTGGGCCGACAAAGACGAAGCCGACTTTGGTCTTCTCATGGCCATCCGCATAGGCGCCAGCGGCCAAGCCGAGTGCCACCGCGGCACTGGCCAGAAGGGTTTTGATTTTCATTTCAGGTCTTCCCCATGTTGAGCCGCCCCTTAACTGAGGCGTTGATTGGCCCCTAGTGAGAGGCGTGGAACGTTCGGCCCAGAGAGCCGGGTGCAGCACTCTTGTCTGCAGATAAGACGACGAGCACAATGATCGTTATGACATACGGCGACATTGCCAGATATTCCACCGGAATGGCAACGCCAGCGCCTTGCAGATTCAGTTGCAATTGTGTGATCCCGCCAAAAAGATAGGCACCCAGCAGCACGCGCCAGGGCTTCCAACTGGCGAAAACCACCAGTGCGAGAGCAATCCAGCCGACACCTGCGGTCATCCCTTCGGTCCATTGCGGGACGCGAATGAGGCTGATGTAGGCACCGCCCATGCCCGCACAGGCCCCACCAAACATGATCGCCAGCGTCCGGATGCGCACAACCTTGTATCCCAACGCATGGGCCGCATCGTGATTTTCACCCACCGCGCGCAGGACCAGACCGGCGCGGGTGAATTTCAGGACCGCCCAGACCATGGCGACCAGCAGCAGGCCGAAATACAAAATGGGATCATGCGAAAACAGGATGGGGCCGATCACGGGAATATCCGCCAAGGGACCGAAATTGAAATCGGCCATGCGCGGGGGTTTGATCCCCACATACCCCTGGCCCAGAAGGGCGGACAGTCCCAGCCCAAAAAGAGTGAGCGCAAGCCCTGACGCGACCTGATTGGCCAGTGTGATCTGCGTGAGAAAGGCGAAAAGCAGGCTCAGCACGGCACCGCCCAGGGCGGCAGCGATAAAGCCCGTGAGCGGCGAGCCGGTTTCCACCGCAATCGCAAAGCCGCAAATGGCGCCGAGGATCATCATCCCCTCGACCCCAAGGTTCAGCACGCCCGCGCGTTCCACTACCAATTCGCCGGTCGCCGCCAACAGAATGGGCGTGGCCGCGCTCATCAAAGCAGCGATCAGCAGGATCGGATTGATCACGGACAGATCCATTACGCTGCCTCCGTCCGGCCGAACTGCAGCCGGTAGTTGGTAAAAAGATCGAGCGCCAGAAGAAAAAACAACAGCATGCCCTGAAACACCTGAATGGCGGCGGCGGGCAGGCCAAGCTGGCTCTGTGCGATGTCGCCGCCAATGTAGGTCAGCGCCATCAGCAACCCGGCCAGCACGATGCCAATGGGATGCAACCGACCCAGAAAGGCTACGATGATCGCGGTAAAACCATATCCGACATTGAAATCGATGCTGACCTGACCCGCCGGACCTGAAACCTCAAACAGCCCGGCAAGACCTGCAAGCATGCCCGAGGTGCCCAGACAAAAGAGCAGCAGGCGACTGGGGTTCACACCGGAAAAACGCGCGGCGCGTGGCGCTTCTCCGGTGACGCGAACCGCGAACCCAAGCCGGTGCCGCGCCAGGAGGACATAAGCGAAAATCACGGCGATCAGGGCGGCCACCACCCCCCAATGCATGCCCGATCCAGCGATGATCTCGGCATTATGCGCGGACGCATATTGTTGCAGGTTGCGACTGCCGGGAAACCCAAAACCTTCGGGGTTTTTCAATAACCCCAATGACATGGAGGCCAGAAACTGCTCCGCCACATAGACCAGCATCAGGGAGACCAGGATTTCGTTGGTGCCGAATTTAACCTTCAGAAGCGCCGGGATCATCGCCCAGGCCCACCCGCCAAAGGCGCCTGCCAGAACCATCGCAGGAAAGATCAGCACGCTTTCCGTTGGATAAAACGCCAGCCCCATGCCCGCACCGAAAAGCGCGCCCATGATATATTGTCCTTCGGCCCCGATGTTCCAGATGCCCGCTTTGAACCCAAGGCTCAGCCCAATCGCAATCAACACCAGCGGCGCCCCTTTGATCAGCAATTGGGGGCGGTAATAAAACGCAAACTCACCAAACAGGGGCTCCCAGAAAATCGTCATGATCGACTGCACCGGGTCCTTGCCGAGCGCCGCAAACAACAGCCCGCCAAACAGAAATGTCGCCAAAACCGCCAGCAGAGGCGTGACATACGCAAAAAACCGGCTCGGCTGCGGCCGCTTCTCCAACCGGATCATGAGATTGGCCCGCGTTTCTTCTGGCCGGAAATATCCTCGCCGAAGGCAAGAAAACTCTTTTGGTGCAACAGGCTACACATGCGCCACCTCCATCCCATGTGCGCCCCCCATCAGCAGGCCAATCTCTTCCACCGTAAGCCCATCCGTGCTGCGAGGTTCCGACAACCGCCCTTCGTTGAGCGCAGCAAAGCGGTCGGAGATTTCCATCAACTCGTCGAGATCCTGACTGATCACGATCACCGCGGCCCCATCGGTCGCCAGATCCAGCAGCGCCTGACGAATGGCCGCAGCAGCAGACGCATCCACCCCCCAGGTCGGTTGGTTGACCACCAGCACCTCCGGGCGCTGCAACACTTCCCGCCCGATCACGAATTTCTGCAGGTTACCGCCGGACAGCGAACGCGCCGCATTCCCCGCGCCGGGCGTGCGCACATCGAAGGTTTCGATGATCCTCTCGGCAAACCCGCGCGCGGCGGGCCAATTGAGAAACCCTTTCTTTTCAAGCTGCTCGCGCGCGGCACCGGTCAGCATTGCGTTTTCGGTCAACGACATGTCAGGGGCCGCAGCGTGTCCCAACCGCTCCTCTGGCGCAGCCAGCAGACCGGCAATTCGGCGCGCATTGGGACCCAAAGCGCCGATGTCCACGCCCTTCAGATGAACCATACCTTCAGGCGCGCGCATTTCGCCCGACAGGGCGGCAAGCAATTCATCTTGACCATTGCCCGCAACCCCGCCGATGCCCAGCACCTCGCCCTTGCGCAGGGACACGGAGATATCGCGCAACGGCATGCCGAAGGCCGAGGGCGAAGGCCGGGACAACCCGCGCAATTCCAGCAGCGTGTCGCCCAGAGTGACGCTGGGGCGGGAAGGTGTGCTCAGCACCTTGCCCACCATCATCTCGGCCATTTCCCGTGCCGTCGTGTCGCGCGGAATACATTCCCCAACAACCTTTCCCAATCGCAGAATGGTCGCGGCATCGCAGAGCGCACGGATTTCCTCAAGCTTATGAGAAATATACAGAATTGCGGTGCCCTCTGCACTGAGCTTGCGCAGTGTTTCAAACAGAATTTCCACCTCCTGCGGGGTCAGAACGGAGGTTGGTTCATCCATGATCAACAGCTTGGGATCCTGCAGCAGACACCGAATGATCTCGACCCGCTGGCGCTCACCCGCGGACAGATCGCCGACGATCCGGTCGGGCGCAAGCGGCAGCCCGTAAGTGTCGGACACCTTTCTGATCTGTTCGGAGAGGGCGCGCAGTTTCGGCGCATTCTCCATGCCCAGGGCGATGTTTTCCGCAACACTCAGGGCGTCAAAGAGCGAAAAATGCTGAAACACCATGCCGACACCGGCAGCCCGCGCGGCGCGGGGCTCGAGCGGTGCATAGGGCGCGCCGTGCATCTGCATCGTCCCCTGGTCCGGTTTCACCAACCCGTAGATCATTTTCACCAGGGTCGATTTCCCCGCGCCATTTTCACCCAGCAGGGCGTGGACTTCCCCCGGTGCAATCGAGAGCGACACGGTGTCATTGGCCACGACGCCCGGGTAGGCTTTGGTCAGCCCATCCAGAGCCAGTAGGGCAGTCATGCGCGCGTCTCCCATGCGGTGGTTTTTGCTTGCCGGGCCGCTATTAGCTCGGAGGCGACGCCAATGGCAATCGCATGCGGATGCTTACCCAACTCCGGTCGTCCGATCGGGCAGGTGATCCGGGCGATCTGGTCAGGCCCATGCCCCAGGTCGCGCAGTCGATTGCGAAACCGCGCCCACTTCGTCGCAGACCCTATCAGGCCTGCAAAGGCGAACCCATGCCCCAGCAATCGGTGGCACAGCTCCAGATCCAGCGCATGTGAAAACGTAACAATCAAATGCTCCGCATCATGTGGTGCATAGGGTATCAGATCTGCGGGTTGTCGGGCGCAAAGCTGCGTCACGCCATCGGGCATGTCGGCTGGAAACCGTTCGGATTGCGTGTCCACCCAGGTGATCTGAACATCCGGAAGCGGGTGCAAAACAGCAATCAATGCCCGCCCCACATGCCCCGCTCCCCAAATCCAGATCGCGCGCGTGGGCTGGCTGATGGGCTCCACCACCCAACCATCGCGATATGTCGGTACGGGTCGCTGGCCCCTGTTGCGCAACTGGCTGCGTGCCCGTGTGACGCTGAGCGGTTCCGGCCCCTTGCCGCGGGCGATCATGTCCTGCGGCAGCGCCTGCGCGCGCGTCAAATCATAGTACTCCGTCAGCATTTCCACCGCACCCCCGCAACATTGACCCATGTCAGGGCCAAGTGCGTGGCGTGTTACCGCATCCGCGCCGGTTTCCAGCTGCCTGCGCGCTGCCTGCGTCAAGGCGTGCTCCAATGCACCTCCGCCAACTGTGCCGGATTGTCCATCGCGCCACACCAGCATGGACGCCCCCACCTCGCGCGGCGCGGAGCCTTTGACGCTGGCGACCACCACACGCGCCACCCTGCCATGCGCCCGGCAGGCCTCGATCAATGCAGCGCGGTCAAAAGACATCAGATGCCTCCCCGTGCCCGCTCAACGCCGGCCAGAACAGCCTCAGCGGTCGCGGGTGTCTGCAGATCGGCGTAGTGTGGGCCACAGGATTGCACCGCATCACATAGGGCCGAATAAGCGGAGATGCCCAGCATCAACGGCGGCTCGCCCACCGCCTTGGATCGGTAAACGGTTTCCTCGCGGTTTTCGCCGTCCCAGAGCGCGACGTTGAAAATATCAGGGCGATCGGAACAGGCCGGGATCTTGTAGGTCGAGGGCGCATGCGTGCGCAAACGTCCGGCGTCGTCCCAGACAAGTTCCTCGGTTGTGAGCCAGCCTGCGCCCTGCACATACCCGCCTTCGATCTGGCCAATATCAATGCCGGGGTTCAGCGATGCGCCCGCGTCATGCAGGATATCAGCGCGCAGGATGCGGTTTTCCCCGGTCAGCGTGTCGACCACCACTTCGGTGACCGCGGCGCCATAGGCGAAGTAGAAAAATGGGCGACCTTCGCCCTTGATCCGGTCCCATTCCAGCTTGGGTGTCTTGTAAAACCCGGTCGCCGACAGGCTCACACGCGCGAAATAGGCCATCTGGGCAACTTCGGCGAAACTGTACGTGGCTCCCGCCACCAGCACCTCGCCGCCCACGAACCGGACGTCCATGGCCTCGCACTGATGCCGTTCGGCCAGCAGATCGGCCATGCGCGCGCGGATCGTGTCGCAGGCGGCCTGCACCGCCATCCCATTGAGATCGCTGCCGGAAGAGGCCGCCGTGGCGGAGGTGTTGGGCACCTTGCCTGTATCCGTCGCTGTGATCTTCACCTGCCCCACATCGACACCAAACCTCGCGGCGGCGACCTGGGCAACCTTCTGAAACAGGCCTTGCCCCATTTCGGTGCCACCGTGGTTCAGATGGATGGAGCCGTCCTGATAGACATGCACCAGCGCACCCGCCTGATTGAGATGTGTCAGCGTAAATGAAATGCCGAATTTCACGGGCGTCAGCGCGATACCTTTTTTCAACACAGGGTTTTGCGCGTTCCAGTCCAAGACCGATGCGCGCCGCGCCGCGTAGTCGCTGCTGTCAACAAGGCGCTCGATCATCTTGGGCAGGACGAAATCCTCGACCTCCTGACCGTAAGGCGTGGTGTTGCGTTTCTTCTGGCCGGAAATATCCTCGCCGAAGGCATAGAAGTTTTTCTGCCGCACCGCCAAGGGATCCAACCCCAGATGTGTGGCGATATGGTCCATGACCCGCTCGATCCCCAACATCCCCTGCGGCCCGCCAAACCCGCGAAAGGCCGTGGCACTTTGCGTATTGGTTTTTAGCCGGTGACTGGTGATGCGCACGGCGGGCAGGAAATAGGCATTGTCGGCGTGCAGCATGGCCCGGTCCGCCACTGGCAGCGACAGATCCTGCGCCCAGCCGCACCGTGCATAATGGGTGAAATCAATGCCTTCGATCCTGCCATCGACATCAAAGCCCACGGTGTAATCGATGCGAAAATCATGGCGCTTGCCGGTGATGATCATGTCGTCATCCCGATCATATCGCATCCGGCAGGGGCGTCCCGTTTGCGCGGCCACCACGGCGCAGGCCACGGCCAGCGCATTGCCCTGACTTTCCTTGCCGCCAAACCCGCCGCCCATGCGCCGGGTTTCCACGCGGACGGCGTGCATGGGTTTGCCCAGGGCCTCTGCCACCTTGTGCTGGATTTCTGTGGGGTGCTGGGTGGAGCTCATCACGACCATATCGCCCCCCTCCTGGGGCAGCGCGAGCGCGGCCTGGCCTTCGAGGTAGAAATGCTCCTGCCCGCCCACATGCAACCGGCCTGTGATGCGGTGGGATGCTTGCGGCAAGGCCGCCTCGACATCGCCGCGGGTGTAGACACGGGGGCCGTCCTCAAAACGGCTGTTTTGCGCCATCGCATCGTCAATGGTCAGGATCGCGGGTGTCTCGGTGGGGTCGATCTGCCCCAACCGCGCGGCCTGTCTTGCGGCCAGATGCGAGCTTGCGGCCACCACAAAGAGCGGCTGCCCCACGTAGTGCACGCGGTTCGTAGCCAGCAGCGGTTCATCGTGGTTCGACGGCGATACGTCATTGTCAAAGGGCAGGTCCGAGGCGGTCAACACGGCAGCCACACCGGGGGCATCGCGCACCGCAGCCAGATCGATCCCGTTCAACCGTCCCGCTGCCACGTGCGACATCCCAAACGCCAGATGCAACGCGTCCTTCGGCACAGGGATATCGTCGATATAGCGTGCAGCTCCCGTCACGTGCAAAGCGGCGGCATCATGGGGCAGGGGCTTGGCCACGCTCATGGCATCACCTCAAGCGCATTTGCTGCAACGCCTTGATCCTCATGCCAATACCTCAGCAGCATGTTCTGCGCCGTTTTCATCCGGTAGGTCGCGCTGGCGCGCATGTCTGACAGGGGCTCGAAGTCCGATGCCATGGCCCGCATCGCGGCGCGCACGGTCGCCTCAGACCAGGGCGCGCCCATCAGGGCCGCCTCGGCACCAGCTGCCCGTTTCGGGATGCCAGCCATGCCACCAAATGCAATACGGGCCGCAGTGGCGCGCCCGTTTTCCGTGGCGATCGAAAAGCATCCGCAAACGGCGGAGATGTCCTGATCATAGCGCTTTGACAGCTTGTAGCACTTCAGGTAGTCCGGGCCGCGCGGGATTGTGATGGCTTCGACGAATTCACCGGGTCGGCGATCCTGCTTGCCATAATCGATAAAGAAGTCTTCGAGCGGCATATTCCGCCGCTCACTTCCCAACCGCAAGTGCACGCGCGCGGCCAGCGCGATCAGTGCCGGGGGGCCGTCACCAATCGGCGAGCCATTGGCGATATTCCCGCCGATGGTGGCGGCATTGCGCACCTGAACCGACCCGTAGCGCCGGATCAACTCGGCGAATGAGGGATGATGCGGGGCAATGGCATCTTCCAGTTCGGTCAACGTCGTCATCGCGCCGATGCGAATGGTGTCGTCCGTCCGCGCGACGCCGCGCAGGTCGGCACATCCGTTCAAAAACGCCACAGGGCCAAGTGGACGGAATTCCTTTGTCACCCAAAGACCGACATCCGTTGCACCGGCGATCAGGGTGGCATCGGGATGGGCCTGATACCAGGTGGCTAGATCATCGCTGGTTTCGGGTTGGAATAGGGCATCGCTACCTTTGTTTTTGGATTTTGCGACCGGCGCATCCCGCATATGATCGGGGACGGGTGCTGCCTCTGCCGCCTCCGCGGCGCGCACAATCGGGGCATATCCGGTGCAGCGGCACAGGTTGCCTGCAAGCTGCGTGTCATGATCCTTGCGATGGTTCAAATGGGCCGTGGCCATGGAGACCACAAATCCCGGGGTGCAAAATCCGCATTGGCTGCCATGATGATCAATCATCGCCTGCTGCACCGGATGCAACGCGCCATCTGGCGCGGCGATCCCCTCGATGGTGCGCACCGCTTTGCCGTTCAACTGCGGCAGGAACAAGATACAGGCATTGAATGTCCGAGCACCGAGCGCATCCGTGATCATGACCGAACACGCCCCGCAATCACCTTCATTGCAGCCCTCTTTGGTGCCTGTCAGTCCGCGCGCCTCTCTGAGCCAGTCCAGCAGGGTGGTGGTCGGCGCCACATCTCGCAGCACCACTGTTTCTCCGTTCAGGCGAAACGTTATCTCCATTCGGTCAGATCCGCCGCGGTACCAGGGGCTCTTGATGCCCGTCGTTCGATGCGGCGTAGAACGACAGACGAGTAGGACGATCCAAAGGCTAAGCGGGTGCGCAGTTGATTTGCAAGGGAAAAGGCGTCCGCCCGGCGCGCGCAGCAGGCTCAATGTCTAAAATTACGCGTGGCCCATTCTTGGTACTGGCGGGTCGGACATGGCTGATCTAGGTTTGACGCATGAGCACATCTCCCCGATTCATTCACCTGCGCAGCCACTCGGAATACTCCCTGCTGGAAGGGGCGCTGCGTCTGAAGAAACTGCCCGGATTATGCGCCGATGCGCAGATGCCGGCGCTGGCGTTGACCGATACCAACAACATGTTTGCTGCCCTGGAGTTTTCAGTTGCGATGTCCGGCGCCGGGCTGCAACCCATCCTCGGCTGCCAGGTGGATGTTGCTTATGTCGAGACCCGCCCGGGCGAGAAGCCCCGCGCGCCTGCCGCACTGGTGTTGCTGGCACAGTCAGAGGCCGGGTACGAGAACCTGATGAAGCTTAACTCCTGCCTCTACATCGACAAGGGCGGGGCTTTGCCGCAGGTTTCGCTGGATGAATTGCAGGCCCATGCGGCGGATGTGATCTGCCTGACCGGTGGGCCGGAGGGACCCGTAGGCAAGTTGCTGCAAGCCGGGCAACGCCCCGCGGCACAGGATCTGATGGACCGGTTGAAATCCGTCTTTGCCGACAGGCTCTATGTTGAATTGCAGCGTCATCCGAACGAGGGGGGGCAGCCGGAAGCGGAGCGTCTGACGGAGCGCGGGTTTGTCGAGATGGCCTATGCGATGGATGTGCCGCTTGTAGCGACAAATGATGTCTATTTCCCCAAATCTGAGATGTATGAGGCACATGACGCGCTGATCTGTATTGCCGAAGGGGCCTATGTCGATCAGCAGGATGCGCGCCGCCGTCTGACCGCCCAGCACTATTTCAAGTCGCAGACCGAAATGGTGACGCTCTTTGCCGATCTGCCTGAAGCGATCGAGAACACGGTTGAAATCGCAAAGCGTTGCGCGTTTCAGGCCTATCGGCGCGATCCGATCCTGCCGAAATTTGCGGATAATGAGATTGAGGAGCTGCGCCAGCAATCCCATGCGGGCCTCAAGGATCGGCTGGCGGTCATCCCGCATGCGGCTAGCGTTGATGAGTATGAAAAGCGGCTCGATTTCGAGCTGGGGATCATCGAGGGGATGGGGTTCCCCGGCTACTTCCTGATCGTTGCGGATTTTATCAAATGGGCCAAGGACAATGACATCCCCGTGGGGCCGGGGCGGGGTTCGGGTGCGGGTTCGCTGGTGGCCTATGCGCTGACCATCACGGACCTCGATCCGCTGCGCTATAACCTGCTGTTTGAGCGGTTTCTGAACCCCGAACGGGTATCCATGCCTGACTTCGATATCGACTTCTGCATGGATCGGCGGGAAGAGGTCATTCGGTACGTTCAAGACAAGTATGGCCGCGACAAGGTAGGCCAAATCATCACTTTTGGTGCGCTTTTGTCAAAGGCTGCGGTGCGTGATATCGGCCGTGTTCTGCAAATGCCCTATGGTCAAGTGGACCGATTGTCCAAAATGATCCCGGTGGAGGGCGTCAAACCCGTATCCATCGAAAAGGCGCTGGCCGACGAGCCGCGCCTGCGTGAAGAGGCGCGCAACGAAGAGGTTGTTGCGCGGCTTCTGGAATACGGCCAGCAGGTCGAGGGGCTGCTGCGGAACGCTTCGACCCATGCGGCGGGTGTGGTCATCGGGGACCGGCCGCTGGACGCGCTTGTCCCGCTCTATCAGGACCCGCGTTCGGACATGCCTGCCACCCAGTTCAACATGAAATGGGTGGAGCAGGCCGGGTTGGTCAAATTCGATTTTCTGGGCCTGAAAACGCTGACCGTGATCCAGAATGCGGTGGATCAGATCAAGGCCTCGGGCCGGCATCTGCACATCGCTGCAGATGGGACGGAGCTCTTTGAGCCGCCCGAAGGGTTGGAAGACGATATTGGCACCATCCCACTGGACGATGAAGCCTCTTACAAGCTCTATGCCTCCGCCAAGACGGTTGCGGTGTTTCAGGTGGAAAGTTCGGGCATGATGGATGCGCTCAAGCGCATGAAACCCACCTGCATCGAGGATATCGTGGCGCTTGTGGCGCTCTACCGGCCCGGCCCGATGGAAAACATCCCGACCTATTGCGAGGTCAAGAACGGGCTGAAAGAACGCACCTCCATCCACCCGCTGATCGACGATATTCTCGAAGAAACACAAGGCATTATCGTTTATCAGGAACAGGTGATGCAGATCGCGCAGGTCATGGCGGGCTACAGCCTGGGCGGCGCGGATCTGCTGCGCCGCGCCATGGGCAAGAAGATCGCCGAGGAGATGGCCAAGGAACGCCCGAAATTCGAAAAGGGCGCGCAGGAAAACGGGGTGGACAAGAAAAAGGCCACCGAAGTGTTCGACCTGTTGGAGAAATTCGCCAACTACGGGTTCAACAAATCGCATGCCGCGGCCTATGCGGTCGTCAGCTACCAAACCGCCTGGCTCAAGGCCAACCATCCGGTGGAATTCATGGCCGGGGTGATGAACTGCGATATCCACCTCACGGACAAGCTCGCCGTTTACTTCGAAGAGGTGCGCAAGCGGTTGGAACTGCCTTGGGTGCCGCCTTGCGTGAACCGCTCTGATGCCACGTTCAAAGTGGTCGATGGCGCGCTGGTCTATGCATTGGGCGCGCTCAAGAACGTCGGTGTTGAGGCGATGAAACTGATCACGGACGGCAGGGGGGATAAACCCTTTACCACGCTCTTTGATCTCGCCCGCCGGGTGGATTTGAAGCGCGTTGGCAAACGCCCGCTGGAGATGCTGGCGCGGTCCGGCGCTTTCGATCAGTTGGATCCAAACCGCCGCCGCGTGTTCGGCGCACTCGATCCGCTGGTCGGATATTCTGCTGCCATTCACGAGCAGAAAGCCTCCAACCAGGTGTCGCTTTTCGGCGAGGCGGGCGATGACCTGCCCGAACCGAGGTTGCATCCCGTAGATGATTGGTTGCCCGCCGAACGGCTGAGCGAAGAATTCAAGGCCGTGGGCTTTTACCTCTCCGGCCATCCGCTTGATGACTATATGGGGCCGCTCAAACGCAAGGGCATCCTGACGCTGGATGAGGTCATGGCCAAAGCTGAAAGCGGGCCGATGAACGCAAAACTGGCGGGTGTTGTTGCCGGACGGCAGGAGCGCAAATCGGCGCGTGGCAACCGGTTCGCATTTTGCCAGATGTCCGACACAACGGGTGCCTATGAGGTCACGCTCTTTTCTGAAACGCTTGAGAAATCCCGGGAACATCTGGAAACCGGCGCCAAGGTCGTGGTGGCGGTGGAGGCGACGCTGGAGGCGGATCAGCTGAAGCTGCTGGCGCGGTCGGTGTCGCCCATTGATGCCGTCGCAGCGGATGCAGGCAGTATGGGGATCAAGGTCTTTGTGGACGCACCGGAAGCGATTTCAGCCGTGGCCAGTGTGCTTGAAGGCGCGGCCAATGCGGTCAAAACCGCCGGGCGTGGGCCGGTTGAGTTTTGCCTGATGGACCCGACCCTACCGGGCGAGGTCGAGGTCGCACTGGGGCAGGACTTTGTGGTGAACCCACAAATCAAGGGGGCGATCAAATCCTTGACCGGTGTGCTGGAGGTGGAGGACCTCTAGTAATGCGGCGGGCGCTCATCGCCCACCACGATGCCCCCTGAGGATTGCGCCTCGCGCTCTCCTTCGCGCTGCATCAGCATGTGGACACGGCGTGTCAGGGTCGCAATCTCCGCTTCCTGTCTGGCAACCACATCGGAGAGGTCATCGACGGTCCGCGTCAAATGCGCAATCTGTTCTTCGAGCTTTTCCATGGCGATGTCCTTTTTGACGCCCTGCGCCTACCACGCGGTGTGGATGCGATAAAGAGGTCGCATCGCCGCCTTGTCTGTACCAGCCCCATCCGCTAGACCGCGCGCGAACCCAAAAGCCAAAGGTAGATCCATGGCCAAGCCCAAGAAGACCCCGCGCCCCAAGGCAGAGACGCCCAAGGGTTTCCGTGATTATTTCGGTGCTGAAGTGACACAGCGCACCGAAATGCTGCGCGCGATTGCGGGGGTCTATCATCGCTACGGGTTTGATGCCTTTGAAAGCTCCGGGGTGGAAACCGTCGAGGCTCTGGGCAAGTTCCTGCCCGATGTGGACCGCCCCAACGAAGGTGTGTTCGCCTGGCAGGAGGACGCGGAAGGCGACAAACCCGGTGATTGGCTGGCGCTGCGTTATGATCTGACGGCGCCTTTGGCGCGGGTCTATGCGCAACATCAGAACGACCTGCCCAAGCCTTATCGTCGCTATGCCATGGGCCCTGTCTGGCGCAATGAAAAGCCGGGCCCTGGCCGTTTTCGTCAATTTTATCAGTGTGATGCGGATACCGTAGGGGCTCCGTCAGTGGCCGCAGATGCAGAGATTTGCGCCATGCTCGCCGATTGCCTCGAAGAGGTCGGCATCCCGCGCGGCGACTACGTGATCCGCGTGAACAACCGCAAGGTGCTGAACGGCGTGCTCGAAGTCGCTGGCCTCTCCGGCGACGACAAAGAACGCGAGCGTGGCATCGTGCTGCGCGCCATCGACAAACTGGACCGGTTGGGTCCCGAGGGTGTACGCGCCCTGCTGGGTCAAGGCCGCAAAGACGAGAGCGGGGATTTCACCAAAGGCGCTTGTCTTGAACGGCACCAAATCGAGAAAATCATGGCTTTCGCAACGGCATCTGAAACCGTGAAAAACAGGTTGCGAGACCTAGGGCAGGACCTAAAAACAGAGACCGGCACCACACTACGATTTGCCGCCATCGCGGGTGAGCGTCCCTTTGATTCATTTCTAGGGACGAATTCCGATCCTGAAGAGTACGAGCTATGGAATCGTGCAGCGCTGAGTCATCTGCGCGAACTCGTATCTGAAAGCTCAGAAGGTAAGACCGGCGTTTATGAACTGGACCAAATTGCCCAGCTTCTTGCAGCAGGCGGCTATGGCCCCGACCGGATCATCATCGACCCTTCGGTGGTCCGGGGTCTCGGCTACTACACCGGTCCGGTCTACGAGGCCGAACTGACTTTCGACATTCAGGACGAGAAAGGCCGCACGCGCAACTTTGGCTCTGTCGCGGGTGGCGGGCGTTACGACGATCTCGTTAAACGCTTTACCGGGCAGGAAGTGCCCGCGACGGGTATCTCCATCGGTGTCGACCGTCTTCTCGCGGCCCTGCATGCCAAAGGCCGGATGCAGGTGTCTGAGCCTGGGCCGGTGGTCGTGACGGTCATGGACCGCGACCGGATGGCGGATTACCAGGCGATGGTGGCAGAACTGCGCGGCGCGGGCATCCGGGCGGAGGTTTACCTCGGAAATCCGAAAAACTTCGGCAATCAGCTGAAATACGCGGACCGTCGAGGCAGCCCCGCGGCGGTGATCGAGGGCGGCGATGAAAAAGCCAAAGGTGTCGTTCAGATCAAGGATCTGATCTTGGGCGCAAAAATTGCCGAAAGCGCGACATTGGAGGAATGGAAAGACCGCCCCAGCCAGTTTGAGGCGCCACGCGATCAGCTGATCGCGAAAGTCCGTGAGATTCTGGCGCAACATGATCAGGCGGCGGGCGACGCGGGGCCATGATCACCCGGGCCGAGACCCTTGCACGGGCGGCTGAACTGCGCCGGTATTTCGAAGATGCCGGGGCGCAGCCGGTGGAAACACCGATCCTTCAGCCAGCACGCACCCTGCTTGACCTCTATGGCGAGGACATTCGCGCGCGCGCCTATGTGACCTCGGATGCGTTGCGGGGTGAGCAGATGTTGCGCCCGGATTTCACCGTGCCGGTTGTGCAGATGCATATGGCGCATGGGGCCGAGCCTGCGCGCTACACCTACGCTGGCGAGGTTTTCCGGCGGCAGGAGCATGATCCCGACCGGGCCAACGAGTTCGTTCAAGTGGGCTATGAGGTGTTTGATCGCGCCGATCCAGCGGCAGCGGATGCCGAGGTCTTTGCCCTGATGTCGGATGTGACCGCGCCGTTGAACCTGCGCGCTGCCACCGGTGACATTGGCGTCTTGATGGCAGCGGTGCAGGGGTTGCGCACGACCGAAGCGCGTAAGGCAGCGCTTTTGCGTCACATCTGGCGGCCGCGCCGGTTCCGGGCGTTGCTGGACCGATATGCAGGCCGCGTGCCCGTGTCGCAAGAACGTCAGGATTTGCTGGCAAAAGCCGATGTTCGGATCGAGGCACCTTTGATCGGGAAACGCTCCGCCAGTGAAATCTTGGCGCGGGTCGAGAGGCTGCGGTCAGATGCCAGGGCACCATCGCTCAGTTCAGGGGAAGTCGACCTGCTGGACGCCCTGCTGAATGTCCGGGAAACCATTCCCTTTGCGTTGGAGCATCTGCGCGACATCGCGGTTGATCTGGCGTCGATTGCCAGCGCGGTGGAGCGTATTTCCAGACGGGCCGACGCCCTTGCTTCGCGGGGCGTGGACATCGAAAGCCTGCCATTCGAGGCTAATTTCGGGCGGACATCCATGGAATATTACGACGGGTTTGTCTTTGGTTTCTTCAACCCGGCGCGTCCCGACCAACCCGCCATTGCTACCGGCGGCCGGTATGACGCGCTGACCCGGCGTCTGGGGCAGGGGACGGAAATTCCCGCTGTTGGCGGTGTGCTGCGGCCTGGCTTGATGTTGGAACTGGAGGCGCGGCCATGACGATCAAACTGGCTGTCCCGTCCAAGGGCAGGTTGATGGAAAAGACATTCGACTGGTTTGGCGAGCGCGGGATTGTGCTGACGCGCACCGGGTCGGATCGGGAGTATGCCGGGGCCGTTGAAGGGATCGAGGGTGTGTCGCTGGTCTTGCTTTCAGCAGGCGAGGTGCCGCGGGAATTAGCGGCGGGGCGCATCCATTTCGGCGTCACGGGCACCGATCTGGTGCAGGAAAAGTTGCCCCTGTGGGAGCAGCAAATCGAATCCATGACGGAATTGGGGTTCGGGCAGGCAGATCTCGTTCTGGCGGTGCCGCAGGCCTGGGTGGATGTGGATACACTCGATGATCTGGATGCGGCGGCAACGGCATTTCGGGCCGTGCACAACATGCGGCTGCGGATTGCGACCAAATACCACCGCCTCGTGCGTGAATACCTGCGTCATGGCGGGGTGGCGGATTACGCGTTAGTCGATAGTCAGGGCGCGACCGAAGGCACGGTGGCCAATGAAACCGCAGAGGCCATCGCCGATATCACCTCCAGCGGTGAGACGTTGCGCGCCAATCACCTGAAGATTCTGATCGAAGAGCCCATCCTGCGGTCGCAGGCCACGCTGTGGCGCAGCCGAACCGCGGAGGTTGCTGAAGCAGACCGCGGGGTAATTTCGGAATTTGTCGAGCGGCTGTCGGGGTAGCCGTCAGAGCACACCGATCTCCGCCAGCGCCCGGTTCAATTCCACCGGTAGCGGTTCTTCGGAGGATCGACCTTTCGGTAAGTCCGGTGGCGCGTCGCTGACCGGCAGGTAACGCCAGCCCTGAAACGGGCGCTTGAGGCTGCCTTGGGTGCGGATCACTTCTGGGTCCAGCACGATGGCACAGCGGCGGATGCCGTCGTTACCGATCACCTCGTCAAGGCGGAGCACCTTCTGGCGGCACTGCACAACGCCCTTCACGACCCAATAGATGGAGCCGCCGTTGAGAATTTCCGCCTCGCGTTTGGGCCACATACGGGTGATGTGACGCGGCAAACCGTCGCCGCCCTGCGCACGTTTCGTTGCTTGCCAGGCGATCAGGCTTTCCACATTGTCCGACCCGACCGAGAGCTTGATCAGATTGACCACCGATTGGTCGCGTTTTTGCTGCTTCGCCATTGATTGATTCTGCTTGCTCATGCTGTATATTGTAGTTCGTAACTTCAAAGCCTCAATGGTTAGTAGTTTTTTCCACAGCGATCTGTGGATAACTCAGCAGGAGACAGCATAGATGTCAGCTTTTGCGGCGCCCATCGCCGAACAGATCTGGGATATGAAATACCGCTTCAAAGAGGCGGATGGCACTCCGAAGGATTTGACGGTTGAAGACACCTGGCGACGTATTGCGCGGGATCTGGCGCAGGTTGAGAAGGACCCGAGTGTCTGGGAAGAGCGGTTTTACGCGGCGCTTGAGGACTTCAAATATCTGCCTGCCGGGCGGATCACGGCGGGTGCTGGCACGGCGCGGTCGGTCACATTGTTCAACTGCTTCGTGATGGGCACGGTGCCGGACAGCATGGCAGGTATTTTTGACATGCTGAAAGAGGCCGCCCTGACCATGCAGCAGGGCGGCGGCATAGGCTATGATTTCTCGACGATCCGGCCCAAGGGTGCGGATGTTAAAGGGGTGGCCGCGGATGCCTCCGGGCCTTTGAGCTTCATGGATGTCTGGGACGCGATGTGCCGGACAATCATGTCCGCAGGCTCTCGCCGTGGCGCGATGATGGCCACCATGCGGTGTGATCATCCGGACGTCGAAGACTTCATCGCCGCCAAATCCGACCCCGCGCGCTTGCGCATGTTCAACATGTCTGTCCTGATCACAGACCCGTTCATGGCAGCGGTGAAGGCTGATGCGAGCTGGGATCTGATCTTCGACGGCAAGGTCTATCGCACGGTCCAGGCGATCGATCTGTGGAACCGCATCATGCAGGCGACCTATGATTATGCAGAGCCCGGTGTGATTTTCATCGACCGGATCAATGACGCCAATAACCTGAAGTATTGCGAGACCATTGCCGCGACAAACCCCTGCGGCGAGCAGCCCTTGCCGCCTTATGGCGCCTGTTTGCTGGGATCGATCAACCTGTCGCGGTTGGTGGTGAACGCATTTGAAGACGCTGCGGCGCTGGATGAAGCGGCGCTTGGCGATCTGGTCGCCACGGCGGTGCGCATGATGGACAACGTCGTCGATGTGTCGCGGTTCCCCCTGGACGCGCAGGCGGGCGAGGCGCAGGCCAAACGGCGGATCGGCCTTGGGGTGACAGGTCTGGCGGATGCGCTTTTGATGGTGGGATTGCGCTATGGGTCCGACGCGGCGGCGCGTCAGACCGAGCGCTGGCTGCACCGGATCGCCCGCGCCGCATATCTGGCGTCGGTGGATTTGGCGAAGGAGAAGGGCGCTTTCCCGCTCTTTGACGCTGAGGCCTATTTGGCGTCGGGCACCATGCAGGCGATGGACGATGATGTACGTGATGCAGTCCGCAAACACGGTATTCGCAACGCGCTGCTAACGTCGATTGCGCCGACCGGCACGATCAGCCTCTATGCGGGCAACGTGTCTTCCGGGATCGAGCCGGTGTTCGCCTATGCGTACAACCGCAAGGTCCTGCAAAAGGATGGATCACGTACCGAAGAAGAAGTGGTGGACTATGCGGTGAACCTGTGGCGCGAGAAATTCGGGGAGGCCGAACTGCCCGACTATTTTGTGAACGCCCAGACCTTGGCGCCGTCAGATCACGTAAAGATGCAGGCCGCTGCCCAAAAATGGGTGGACAGTTCAATCTCCAAAACGATCAATTGCCCGGAAGACATCAGTTTCGACGCCTTCAAAGATGTTTACATGCAAGCCTGGGACACAGGCTGCAAAGGCTGTACCACCTATCGGCCGAATGCCGTCACCGGCTCTGTTTTGAGTGTATCGGAGGAAAAGCCGTCGGCCGACGCACCGGAAGTCATCACAAATTCAGACGCAGAGCCAGCAACGCCGCATGGCGATGTCATTTATATGTCAGAACCGCTGGATCGACCGAATGGATTGGAGGGCAATACCTACAAGGTCAAATGGCCCGACAGCGAACATGCTCTTTACATCACCATCAATGACATTGTGATGGGCGGGCGCAGGCGGCCCTTCGAGGTGTTTATCAACTCCAAGAACATGGAGCACTTTGCGTGGACTGTCGCCTTGACACGGATGATTTCGGCGGTGTTTCGTCGGGGCGGTGATGTCTCTTTCGTGGTCGAGGAGCTAAAGGCCGTATTCGATCCGCGTGGCGGGGCGTGGATGCAGGGGAAATACATTCCCTCAATTCTCGCGGCGATTGGCGGTGTGATCGAACAGCATATGATCGCAACAGGCTTCATCGAAGGTGAGGGTATGGGCTTGAAGTCCGACCCGCAGGCGCAGGTTGTTGGCCTGGATGCACCGCGCGGTCAGGCGTGTAGCAGTTGCGGCCAATACGATCTGCGCATGGTTGAGGGCTGCATGACCTGTGGGAGCTGTGGGTATTCCAAGTGTAGTTAGCCAGCTGGGAGGTAATTGTTGTGGCTGTGGCGTGTCACAAGACATTACCTAAACGTTTCAATAGGTCATTTTGACAAGTGATACGAAAGTGAAGCCTCGAGTCTTACCGAGGCCGCTTTATTGTTTGGCAAGTACCCGGGAACTGCGGCTTATAGGGACCGCACATGCTTTAGTTTTATTGCGGATTCGGCGGAAAGGAGCCGTTCGCTGCTGTCGCCAACTTGAAATATAGCAAGCCTCAAAGCAGACTTTCATCTGCTCTGGCATCCCTCACGAGTAAGCCTTGCAATCAGAGCGAGAAGGCGACAAGCTTATCGGCATGTACCGCCCAAGTTTTGGCGGCAAAAATTCTTTTTGATTTATTTTAGCTTAGCCAGCGCTGGATGCGGGTGAAAGGAAAACGCAAACCATGTCGCGGACTGCTGACTACACAATCCAAGGTTTCTTGTATCAGTTCAATAAGACCATCAAAGAGATTTTAAGCGCAGAGAACGATCATACGATTGCCGTCGAAGGCATTGCCGAGGATATCGAAGTCATATCGCCGGAAGCGACAACTGCAATCCAATGTAAGTACCACGAGACGAATACGTCGTTTACGGCCAGCGCAGTTTACAAGCCTCTGCTCCAAATGCTCAATCATTTTTCAGACCATCCAGAAGAGAGCATTCGCTATGTACTATTTGCCCACTTCGCCGGCGTCGTGACGCCATATCCCACCGTGGGAAAAGAAACCTTTGAGGCCGCCCTATCATCCAAGGACAAGAACCTCCAAAAATACATCACCTCGCTTCCGTCGTCGGTTGACCTTGATGGATTTGAAAAAAAATTCACGATGGAATTTGGACCAAGCTACGATGAACTGGTCACGGAGGTCAGTGCAGAGTTAGGGTACAACGGGTTTGCCGCAAACGACATCGAAACCCTTGCATACCCAAACGCAATTCAGATTGTAGCATCGCTCAGCGTGAAGCACGACCAAGCCAAGCGGAAGATCTCCAAAAGACAGTTTCTTTCGAAACTGAAGAGCATCCGAACAACTGCCATCTCCCATTGGACACTTGCACTAAGGTCGCGAGAAAAGCTCCTTCAGGCCAAGCGCAAACAGCTCAAAGTTCAACTCAATAAAAACGCGCGTCTTCGTTATTTTGTCATCGACCCTTCAAGAATTGAAGACTACGAGACGGAAGTCGTCCTTTTCATAAGCGACTACATCGGCAAGTATCACTTCAAGCCTGCTCATATCCGTACACCCATCCTGTGCCTCCGCGCGACGAGAGATGAAGTTCAGGGTATTCAGGTTCGCTTGTTTGCGAAAGGCATTGTGTCAACAGATGGCTATGTTGGAACACAATTCGAAAAAGCCCACTTCTTTCGTGACCCCTTGGTCTCAAAAACTGCTGGCGGAGAGATCCGACGAGAGTTCCATATCCGTATTTTGAGCTACGATGACCATGGTGAAACGCTAAACGACAGAAAATGCGACGATCTTTTCATCATTGGCGAACCGAGCTGCGAAGGGCTCGGAACGGAGGACATAAACGCCGAACGGTTGTCTGGCACCACGATGAAGGAAGTGAAGTACGTCATGGGAGTAAGTGATGTCCACGAATAGCATTGGTCAGGTTTTATCGTGCTCCCCTGAGGCTATAGTTGTCCTCGTTGACGGCTTACAGGTCTTCGAGGACCACAAAGCGGCTCTTCAAGTCGGGCGCTACTTGCGTATCGCGCAAGGAAACAATGACTATACTGTCGCCACTATTCAAAACGTTCGCGGCGTCCTTGGAGAGGACGCTGAGGCAAAGCCGAAGTGGCAGTTTCATATTCAATGTCAGGCTGTTGGGACACTCATCGACGACAAGACCTTTGAACGTGCCAGTGTTCTTTTACCAGTTCCGACTGAACCAGCCTTCCCGGCAGAGAAGGATACACTCGACAAGTTGTTTGCTGAGGATGCCAACTATCGATTTCCCCTCGGCATGCTATCTCTCAACAAAGCAACGCCCCTCAGAGTCCATGGAGATCGCTTCTTTAGTAAGCATATCGCCATAGTTGGGTCTACTGGCTCCGGGAAGTCCTGCACTGTTGCCAGGATTCTTCACGACGTTGTGGGCATTGCCGATGGGGCCAATACAAACCTTAATAAGCAGAACAACTCTCACGTAGTGATCTTCGATATCCATGATGAGTACACGGATGCATTCACGCTGGCAGAGGAACAGTCGTTCACCCTAAATCGGTTGGATATAGATACCTTGTGCCTGCCGTACTGGCTAATGAACTCCGAAGAGCTGGAGAGCATGTTCATCGAAAGCAACGAACAGAACTCTCACAACCAAGTCAGTCAATTCAAGCAAGCTGTCATCCTGAACAAGGAGAAACACAACTCGGCAATTAAGGAAATGACATACGACACGCCGGTCTATTTCTCAATTAAGGAGGTATACCGCTATATTGAAAACATGAACCGTGAGGTCATCGGCCGGCTGGAGGGTGAAAATAAGCCTAAGCTATCCGATGGGACATTGATCAACGATCGTAAGGACCACTATTTCGATACCTCCTGCACATTCGTCCCGCCATCCACAGCCAATGCCACTAAGGCAACCGTTGGGCCATTCAATGGAGAGTTTAACCGCTTCGTCTCGCGACTTGAAACGAAGCTTTCGGACAAGCGACTGCGATTTTTGCTTCAGACCACCAAAGCTGATGGGAGTTCTTTCAAGACTGATGACTTCGAGCACATCATGAAGCAATTCATCGGTTACCTCAATCAAGCGAATGTCACCATAGTTGATCTAAGCGGCATCCCATTTGAGGTGCTGAGCATTACCGTAAGCTTGGTATCGCGGCTAATCTTCGATTTCTGCTTCCACTATTCGAAGTTACGCCAGGGCCAAGAAGTGCTAAACGATGTGCCAGTAATGATTGTCTGCGAGGAGGCCCACAACTACATACCACAAAGGGATAACGCTGGACCTGTCGCGTTTTAGTGCCGCCCCAAGTGCTCGTTTAGGCCACTTTTCGTTCGAAGGCGACCGGGCTTTTCC
>NZ_CANMNK010000007.1 GCF_947499265.1 uncultured Roseobacter sp.
CAGAGGCCGCGGCCTGAAACACACACCCCCGCCCCGCCGCTTCGCGCGGGGCAGGGGCCGGGGGGCTAGAGGGTGATCACCTCACCAGACTTTGAGACCAGGGTAACGCGACCGAGATCGGTTCGCGGTTTTTGTATTTCCTTGATCTGATCGGTTTTTGCCAGGGTCAGCGCGGTGGATAGGCTGTCGGCAAGCGTGGCTGTTTGCGCCTCAACAGAGACGGTGGACCATTGCGGATCTGCAATGGGGTGCAGGATGTGATCCGCGCGCCCGAGCGACATCGCCCCGGGGCTGGATGTTGCAATGGCCGCATCGGTCAGCGTGCGGGTGCCCAGATGCCCCAACGCGGGATCGCTCAGCCCCAAACGCCAGGGACCGCCCATGGCACGGTATTCGCCGATGTTGACCATTACCTTCTGCAGACCCTGGTCCCGCAAAAGCTCGGTGACCAGATCGGTCGCAAAACCTTGGGCGATGCCGTTGAACGTCAGTGCCTGCCCAGCGTCCAGCGTGATTTCACCCCGGTTAAAGCGCACGCGCTTCCAGCCAACGGCGTCGCGGGCTGCTGGAATGCCCTCGCCTGAGGCAAAGGCCCGCCAGAGCGGTTGTACCGTTGGGTCAAACAAGCCGCCCGTCAGATCAAAGGCCTGATCCGCCGCCTGCATCAGCGCGAAAAAACGGGGATCGGGGTTGCGCAACACGCCGCGCCTGTTCAGGTGCGAGAGTGCGGAGCCTGGATCGTAGAGGTTAAAAAGTTTTTCAATCTCCACTATCTGGGCGCGGGCCCTGTTCAGGGCGATCTCAGTATCTTGCCGCGGGCCGCGTAGGGTGATGGCGACATCGGACCCAAAAGCGCGGCCCTGCCATGTATTGGCCTGCGCCAGCCTGGGCGCACAGGCAAATCCGGCGGTGATGGTGAGAAAGCGGCGGCGGGTCAGGGTCATTCTGCGGCCACCTTTTGCAGCGGACGGCCTTTGCCGGCGAGGATGAGGGGCACGCATTGGTTGCGGTCATCATGGATGGTCACGCACTCCAGGCACTGGAAACACTCGGAATACTGGATTTCGCCGGTTTTCCTGATGGCGCCGTAGCTGCATTTCACGCGGCAGAGCTGGCAGGGTGTGCCACATTCCGTGCGCCGGGCAATCCAATCCCGCCCGCGCAGCAGCCCGCCGATGGCCATAACCGCCCCGAGCGGACAGAGGTAGCGGCAGAACCCTTTGAAAAGCACCATGGACAGCACCAAGAGCCCAACCGCATAAGCGACATAGTACCATTCGCGGATGAAAAAGGTGGTGATGGCGGTCTTGAACGGCTCCACCTCAATGGCCTTGTCGAGTCGGGCGGGGGTGGTGAAAAGAAGCGCGATCAACCCCGCGAGGACGACATATTTCAACAGTTTCAGGCGATCATCCCAAACCGCGTTGGGCTCGATCTGGGGCAGGCGCAGGATGCGGCCCAGATGGGCGGTGAATTCCTGCAGGGCGCCAAACGGACACAGCCAACCGCAAAAGAGACCGCGACCCCAGAGGACGAAACCGAGGATCGTGACACCCCAGAGCGCCAGTGAGAAGGGGTCATAGAGCAGGAATGCATAGCTGCCACCTTCAAAGGCGGTGCGGATAACCGCAAGTGGCGTGGCAATCGACAGCTGCCCCTGACCCCACCAGCCGATGAAACCGGTGACAAAAGCCAGAATGCCGAGACGGATCGGCGTGAAATACCGATGCCCGGCCAGCCGGTTGAGCGAAAGACCCAGCAGCATCAGCAGGCCGGCCAGAAAAACACCCAGAACGATCAGATCACCCGCGCGGTTGCGCAGGGCATCCACCCAGGGTGGGGCGGGTTTGATCACGTCCTGACGGGCAAAGAAACGGTCAGGCGCTTGGTAGGGTACCTCAAAGGTGACCGAGCCGATCTCGGGCTGGAACACACCGTGCGCGCGCAGCGCCTTGACCTGCAGCTTCCATTCTGCAGTGGGGTCAAAGCCCAAACGCCGGTCGGTACGCAGGATCAGTGCCGTCCCATCGCGGATTTCTTCCGGCACATCCGCGTTCATTTCCACGTAGATATCTGCATCCCGGAAGGCGATGGGAAAGCCGCCCTGTTCGGCGCTGATCAGATCCGGTGCGGTATTGCGCACGAAGTCATCCGTGATCAGCCCGTGACGCGCGGTTTCCACCACCAGCACCGGCTCGTCCATGGTCGAGATTGACATGAATTGCTGCAGCTCGGCCAGGCTGTCCTCGGACAGCACTGCGCGGGCAATCGACTGGGGGCCAAGGTCAACGACCCAGAGATCGAGGTATGTCTCCTCTGGATAATCCTTGGCGTCAGGGTCGTCGTCCTCCCAGAGCGTGCCGTCGAAGGCTGCGTCGACCTCTGCGTTGGTGACCACCTTGCGCACGGCGATGCCCTGCGTCACCAGACCCTCCCAGGTCAGCTCTTCGGTGACCTCCTGATCGGGGTAGGCGGGCGGGCCGGTGGCAATCCCGCTCATCTTTTCGCGCGCCACTTGCAGGGTTGCGGCAAGCACGCTCTCATGCGCGATGCGCACACTCGCCGTGGCTTTGGTGACGCCGTCCAGATAGACCAGCGCCGAGCCATCGCCGCCTGACCCGTAGGGCGTGCCAACCACCAGACTGTCGGTGATCGAGTGGCCGCGATATTGCTCAAAAAATTTGTGGAACGGCGCTTGCCCCAGACCGGAGACAAAGATCGGCTCGTTATGGGACAGAAGTTGCACGTCCAGAAACCGACCGTTCAGATCAAGCACGACCAGCACGTTGATCGGGGCGCCGGAGAACCCGGGCAAAGGGGCCATCGGTTCGGTCTCGAACACATAACCGGCCTCGGCCCCGCCGGAATTCAGCAGCTGCCAGACACCGTTTTCACTGATCTGTTCGCCTAGCGACATTGGCGGCACGATATAGGGCGCAAGGATGTCCCGCGACAACGGCTCGGCCAGGCCCTGAATAGCACCTGCCACCCAGAACGTGAAAACCGTCAACGCCTGCACTGCGCGTCGTAGCGCCGTCTCTCTCCCTGTCATATGGGTGATCCTAGGCCCGGGTCTGCGCGCGTCCTATGGGACTAAGGTATGACGTGTCGCTGGCACAATATTTCGCCGCGCACAGGCGTAAATTGGCTCGTGAATGCCAGACCATGGACCGACGCAAATTCTCTTGCAATACTTCGCGCGTCTGGCAGGGCCTTGAACCGGGCCGGGCATACGGAATTGCGAAGGTAAAGAATTGGAATGGCACGTTTGAAATCTGCGCGGCAAGACAGACAAAACAGGCGTCTGATGGTGCTGCTATTTGGCTGTCTCTTTCCGCTTTTCCTTATGTTTTCTTTCGCCGTTTCAGCGCAGGAATTCTTCACCCTGAAGGGGCACGGCGGTCCGGTCAAAGGTATTTCGGCAGGCGAGGACGGTACGATCCTTACCGCGAGTTTCGACAATTCGGTGGGCCTCTGGCGCGATGGCGCGCCGCAATGGCTGGAAGGGCATACGGCGGCGGTAAATGCCGTTGCCTATCTGGGGAAGGGGCGGGTGGTTTCCGCTGGTGATGATTTCACGCTGCGCCTCTGGGAAGCTGCAACCGGTGACACCCGCGTGCTTGGCAATCACACCGCCAAGATCATTCAGCTGGCGCTTTCTCCTGATGGGCAGCGGGTTGCCTCTGCAAGCTGGGACCGGACCATAAAGATATGGTCGCTGGAGGAAGGCGCGGCGCCGATTGAGATAACCGGCCACGCCAATATCGTGAATGACGTCGCCTTTTCACCTGATGGCAAACGGCTTTACAGCGCATCCGCGGATGGGACACTCCGCGTTTGGGACGCGGGCACCGGCGAGGCCCTGCGCCGGTTGGTCAATCACGGGTTCGGGATCAACACTCTGGTCGTCAGTGCAGATGAAACATGGATCGCCTATGGGGCTGTGGACGGCACCACACGTCTGGCCAGCTTGCCGGAGGGTGACCCGCTGCGGGATTTCACCGCGGATCGGCGGCCCATTCTGGCGATGACCTATCACGCGGGCGCGGCGCGCATAGCAGTGGGGGACGCGCAGGGCTACATCATGCTGATCGACACCGAAGACTGGCGCATTTCCAACGATTTTCGGGCCACCCTGTCGGGTCCGATCTGGGCTCTGGCCTTCGCGCCGGATGGTCAGAACATCCACGCGGGCGGGCTTGACGATGCCATGTACAGTTGGCCCGTCAAGGACCTTGGCGCGGCACCGCAAATGGCCAACACCGAGCGCAGTTTTCTAAAAGCGCCCGAAGAAATGACCAATGGCGAACGGCAGTTCCAACGCAAATGTTCGATCTGCCATGCGCTGGGGCCGGATGGTCAGCGGCGCGCCGGGCCCACATTGCATGGGCTTTTCGGGCGTGCGGCGGGCACTGTGGACGGCTATACCTACTCACCGACATTGCAGACATCTGATATCGTCTGGTCGGATGACACGATTGATTTGCTGTTCGATCTGGGTCCGGATCACTACGTGCCGGGCTCGAAAATGCCGATGCAGCGGATCACCAAACCGCAGGACCGCGATGATCTGATCGCCTTTCTGAAGCAGGAAACCAGCCCCTAGCCCTTGCATCATCTGTCAGCTGCGACGCCCATCGAATTGGCGCACGTTGATGTCCGCGGATTCCAGCGCGCTGCGGACGGACGCTGCGATCTGAACGGCCGTGGGCGTGTCGCCATGCAGGCAAATCGTATCGATATTGGTCTCGATGCGCTTGCCAGTCTCGGTGATGATGGCCCCGGCCTGCACCATCTCCACCATGCGTTTGCCGGCGACCTTCGGGTCATGGATCACCGCGCCCGGCAGGCTGCGGTCTACCAACGTCGCGTCGTCGTTATAGGCGCGATCGGCGAAGATTTCTCCCGCATAGGCGCAGCCCAGCTTGCGCACGGCGTCTTCCTGCGCTGTGGCGCAGAGCACCATGACGATCAGATCAGGATCAACGGAAAGCGCTGCTTCGTAAAGGTCCCGCGCCAGGCTCTCGTCCTCCGAGGCCATGTTTGCCAAGGCGCCGTGCACTTTGAGATGACGCACCTTTGCGCCCAGCGATTTGGCCATGCCAAGGGAGGCGGCCACCTGATAGCGGATCGAGTTTTGCAGCGTCCCACCTGGCACCTGCATGCGGCGACGCCCGAAGCCTTGCAGGTCGGCAAAGCCCGGGTGCGCCCCGATGCCAACACCGTTTTCCATCGCCAGACGCAGGGTCGCGGCCATCACATCCGGGTCGCCCGCGTGCGCGCCACAAGCGACATTGGCCGAGGTGACCGTTTTCAGCAGGGCCGCGTCATCTCCCATTTTCCAGGGGCCGAAGCTTTCACCCATATCTGCATTCAGATCTACGCGGGTCATGAGACGTCTCCTTTTTCAGGCAAATGGATCGGCAGTGGCGGAAACTGCGCCGCTGATCAACTGATAGCTCAGCAGGTCGGCAATGTCAGAGGGATCGCGCACCAGCGGTTGTGCTTTTGTGGCGAGCGCCTTGACCTCGTTGCGGGCGCGTTTTTCGATCTCGATCGCCTCTGCATGCGAAATGAACTCGAATTGCACGGGCGCGCCCACAGGCGCCTGCGCCACCTTGGGCAAATCGCAAGGGATCACGGTCCCGATCCGGGGATATCCACCCGTCGTCTGGCTCTCGCACATCAGAACGTAGGGCGCACCATCGCCCGCGATTTGAATGTCGCCGGTGGTGATGACCTCTGAGACGATGCTCAGACCATCGGTGGCATAAAACCCGTTTTCATCGGTGTGCATGCGCACGCCTTGCCGGTTCCCACGGGCATCCCGCTGAAACGATGTGGCGGCGAACCGGTTCCGGGTCTCTTGCGCAAACTGATCGGATTGAAACGATGTGATGATGCGGATCGTGCCGCCCTGCAGTCGGGGGTCTGGCGTCAGGAAGTAACCGCTGCGGGCGCTGGCGTTTGCACTGATCGGAAGGGTGTCGCCGATGTGACACAAAGCGCCGATCTGCGCGTTGAGGTGGCTGGCGCGCGCGTGCATGACCACGGGGGTCTGGAAACCACCCGCGACGTGCAGATACCCGTAGGTTCCGGCCTGTGCCCCGCCAATCACCAATTTGGCCCCGGCGGGCAACGCATGGGACGCATGCCATGTCAGCGGCGCGCCATCGAGGGTTGCGCCCATGCGTGCGCCCGTCAGGGCGATGACCGTATCGACGGTCGCCTCAAACGTGCCTCCCATGCCAACCATTTCAAGCGCCGCGCAATCGGGAGATTGGCCCAGCAGCGCCGCCCCTTCGTGCAGGGCGAGCCGATCGGCCGCCCCGCCGCGTGTCAGACCATGCGCCAGATAGCCCTCACGGCCCATGTCCTGAAGGCTCATCGCAGGA
Source organism: uncultured Roseobacter sp. (assembly GCF_947499265.1). Lineage (GTDB taxonomy): Bacteria > Pseudomonadota > Alphaproteobacteria > Rhodobacterales > Rhodobacteraceae > Roseobacter. Next base: position 6,396 of record NZ_CANMNK010000007.1, read on the forward strand.
CCCGCGGAGAGGATTTTGAGATGGGCGTTCATGCCAGGCTCTCACGGTCTGCGCCACCATAGCGGTCATCAGCGCCGATTTTATCGAAGGCGCCGCGGTCGATGGCCGGGAAGCTCAGCTCATCGCCGGGCGAGAGCGCGAAGGGCTTTGCCGCATCCAGAACGAAGTTGCGAAAAGCCGTCTGGCCGACGTGGCGCCACCCCGTTGGCGTCGGCGCGGTGAAGATGATCAGCTGACGGATGGCTAAGACCAGCGCGCCGGACGGCACACTTTTAGTCAGGTTTTGCTGACGCGGGATGTTCCAGACCTCGTCAAGTTCGCCCAGATAGGGCTGGCCCGGCGCAAACCCGAGGGTCAGAACCCGCACCCGGGCGCTCGAGAGTTGCCGGATCGCCGTGTCCGGATCGAGGCCCGTAACCTCTGCCGCTTCCGCAAGCTGTGGCGCAAGGTCGGTGCCGTAGACCGTTGGCACATGCCACCTGGTGCGGCCACCGGGCAGGGGGGCTGCGGTCCAATCCTGCTTGCCGAGCAGATCACGCAACCTCTCCTCGACCTGTGCGGCGGGAATGCTCACCAGATCCACCGCGACAAACACAGAGACAAGCGACATCATGGTTTCGCTGACCTCTGGCCAGTTTTCAGCCTCCAGCGCTGCGCGAAAAGCAAGGGCGGCGCGATTGGCAGGCTCGCTCATCGCGGTGCCAAAGCTGACCAGCAGGCCGGAAAGACCGACGGTTTTGATGGTAGGCCCGTCGGTCATTTCAAGGCCCCGCTTTGTACAACCAGCGCAACAGGATGGGCGTCAGGTACATCGGCAATTGCCAGCAGCCGACAAAGACCATCAGCGGCGCGAGTACCTCTGGCGGCAGCGCCACCAGAAAAAGTGCGATATTGCGATTCCCCGCACCGATGGCCAGTGGCCCGGCGACATGCGCGAGTGGTGATCTGCGCAGGATCAGATAGGCGAAGATCTGTGCGCCGTAGCTGATGGCAAAGGCCAGGAGCGCCCAAAGAGCGACGCTGCCGGGATCGCTGCGCAGGGCCGGGTTCAGAGCTGCCATCAGCCCCACGACAATGGCCGAGAAGGCCAGAACCGACAGCCCATCGAGAGCTTTGATTTGCCGCTCGGAGGGGGCGGGGAAGAAAAGCTGGCGCAGGCTGAAGCCGATGATCGTGGCCACGGCGATGACCACTAGCAGGGTGAGCGCCGCGCTGGTGATCGCGGCTGGTGTACCGAGGTGTGGCATCAACCACAGAACCGGTAGCACCGTCAGCGGAAAGGTGGCGGTGCCCAGCACCAGAATTTGCATCATGCGACCGGCATTCTGGCCCAACAGCAACGCCAGATTGGGCGAGCCGGAAATGGCGGGCGCTGCTGTCGCCAGCACCATCGCGGTGACGGCGGGTGCCTCCGCAAGGCCGCAGATCCAGCACAGCATGAACAAGGCAACCGGGAGCATCAATTGCAATACCGCAACCGATCCCAGCCCCCAGCGCAGATCCGACAGCGCCCCCATGGCCGCACGGTGCCCAATGCGCAGCGCGGTGATCGTGAGCAGCACCGCCACCATTTCCGGCAGCCATGGCTGCATCGTGGCGGCCAGACCGGGCAGTGCCAGCCCGGCCAGCAGACCCACGATCAGGCAAGCGCGCGCATTGTCGGAGATGAACCATAGCAGTCTTGTCACTTCCGCTAGCTCGGGGTTTGTCGCAGGTTTTCAGGCAGCCATGTTGCGATCTCGGGGAACCAGATCAGCACGAAAACCATCAGCACCATGATCAGGAACATTGGCAGTGCGGCCTTGGTGATGTAGCCCATTTCATGGTCGGTCATCCCCTGCAGGACAAAGAGATTGAACCCGATGGGTGGGGTGATCTGCGCCATTTCCACGACCACCACCACAAAGATACCGAACCAGATGAGATCGATACCGGCCTCGCGCACCATCGGCTCGACAATGGCCATGGTGAGCACCACGGCGGAAATCCCGTCGAGAAACATGCCCAGGATGATGTAGAAGACCAGCAACGCCATCAGCAGCTCGAACCGCGCCAGTTCCATCGCTGCGATGCTGTCGGCCAGCGCGCGGGGCAGACCGGTGAAACCCATCGACAGTTTCAGAAAGGCCGCGCCCGCAAGGATCAGCGCGATCATGGCCGAGGTCCGCATGGCCCCCATCAGGCTGGCCCTGAACGACGCGGGCGTCAGCGAGCCCTGCGCGGTCGCCAGCAGGAGCGCGCCGATGACACCGATGGCGGCAGCCTCGGTCGCGGTCGCGTAGCCTGCGTACATCGATCCGATGACCACGGTGATCAGTGTCAGCACCGGGATCAGGAAACGGGAATTGCTCAGCTTCTCGCCAAAGCTCATGCCCGTCTCCATGCTTGGGTTCCAGGAGGGCGACACCTTCGAGACAATGGCCACATAGGCCATGAACATCGTCGCCAGGATCAGACCGGGAAAGACGCCGGCGAAAAAGAGCTTTGTGATGCTCTCGTTCACCGTCACCCCATAGACGATGAGCGCAATGGATGGCGGGATCATCAACCCCAGCGTGGCAGCACCCGCCAGTGTGCCGATGACCATATTCTCGGGGTAATTGCGCGCGCGCAGCTCCGGGATGGACATCTTGCCAACGGTGGTCAGCGTTGCAGCGGAGGACCCGGAAACCGCGGCAAAGACCGTACAGGCCACGATGTTGGTATGCACCAGCCCGCCCGGCAAACGGGCAAGCCATGGCGAGAGGCCTTTGAACATGTCTTCGGAGAGCCGCGTGCGGTAGAGGATTTCGCCCATCCAGATGAAGAGCGGCAAGGCGGTCAGCGTCCAGCTGCTGGAGGAGGCCCAGATCGTCGTGATCATCGTGTCGCCGACGGGGCGTGTGGTGAAAAGTTCCATACCGACCCAGGCGACCCCCATCAGGGCCAGCCCGACCCAGACGCCGGTGCCAAGCAGCAGGAAAAGAACGACGAGAAAGAGGATGATGGCGTAAACTTCGGTCATCTGCTCACACCTCGAAACTATCGTCGACGGTATCGCGGGTGATCCGGTGATCGCCTTTGAAAATCACGTGCAACAGGTTGTCGGTGAGGGCGATGGCCATTAGGCCGCCACCGATCACCATGACCGATTGCGGGATCCAAAGCTGCAGGGCGTCCTGCCCCTGGCTGACCTCATTGAATTTCCAGGACCAGTAGACGAACCAATAGGCGTAATAGGTGAAATACCACGCGACCGCCGCACCCACGGCAAAACACCAGATTTCCAGCAGTCGTTTTGCGCCCGCGGGCACCGAATTTAACAGAATGGAAACGCGGATGTGCGCGCCCTTGTTCAAAGCGTTGGCGAAGGCCAGAAAGCTCGCCGCCGCCATCGCGTAACCTGCGTAATTCGGCGCACCGGGGAAGATTTCGCCCGTCCAGCGGGCCACCATCTGTGCCACGATCAACGCAAGGATTGCGATCAGGCACAAAGCTGCGGCAATCCCGGCGATCAGGTACAGAAAATCAAGCGTCTTGCGGATCGCAGTCACGGCACCACTCCCACTCAAATGAATGATATCAAAAGGGCGGTCCCGACAATCGGGACCGCCATTGCGCGATTATTGCATCGCTTTGAAGTCGTCGACGAGGGCCGCGCCGTCGTCTCCGGCGGCGTCAAGCCATTCGGACGTCATGGTCGCACCGATCTCGCGCAATTCACCCATAAGCGCATCGCCTGCGGGCTGCACGGTCATGCCCCCCGCGGCCAGCCCGTCCATTGTGAATTGGGTGTAGGCTTTGGAGGCTTCCAGCCCACGCGCCGCCGCTTCGTCGGCGCAAGCGCGGATGGCGGTTTTGTTTGCATCGGATACATCTGCCCAGACGTCCTGGTTCACCATCACGTAATTGCGCGGCAGCCAGGCGTCGACTTCGTAGAAATGCGTCAGGCTTTCCCAGACTTTGCGGTCATAGCCCGTGGCGCCGGACGAGACCATGGATTCAGCAACGCCCGTGGCAAAGGCCTGACTGATCTCGGCGGCTTCAACCGTCACCGGCAGCATGCCCGTCAGCTCGGCCAAACGGCTGGTGGTGTTGTTGTAGGAACGGAACTTGACACCGGCCATGTCGGCGACGCTGTTCACTTCTTTCTTGAAATATAGACCTTGTGGCGGCCAAGGCACCGCATAAAGCAGCTCCAGGTTCTGTTCATCCAGCAGCGCTTCGATCTTGGGCTTTGCCGCTTTGTAGAGCTTTTCGCTGTCGTCAAAGGAGGGCGCGAGGAAGGGAATGCTGTCGAAACCAAAGACAGCGCTTTCGTTCTGGTGACCTGAAAGCAGACGTTCGCCAATCTGCACCTGACCGGTCTGGATCGCGCGTTTGATGTCGGCGCCCGCAAAGAGCGACCCACCGGCATGCACTTCGATGGTGATCTCGCCGTTGGTGCCCGCGCCCACGCAGTCCGCAAAGGCCACACCGTTTTCCGAATGGAAGTTCGACGCGGAATAGGCCATGGGCATATCCCATTTTTCGGCCGCGAACGCGGGAACGGCCGTGCCTGCCGTCAGGGCGAGCGTGGCGGCACCCGCCAAAAATCTTTGTGTCAGTTTCATTGGTCTCTCCGTTGGTTGGTTCTTTAGATAGGCGCGGGTCTTGTGCCCGCTGGCGTTTGGTATGCTTTGAGATCTGGTCTCAGGCGCATTGGACCTGCCGCGAATCTTCGTCAGATTGATTCCCTGGCGTCAATACTGCGCAACTTTTGCAATACGTCAACAAAATGTTGACAAATTATCAGTATTGCGCAGTCTATAGGGTATGTCTGATCCTTTTCTTGGCCCCGTCGTCTCCTCTGCACATCTGGCAAGTGGCTCGTTTGCGGAAATCTCCGAGTTGGAGTTTGGCCTGACGCTGGCCAACAACGCCTTCCACCGATGGATGGTGCGCGCCATTGCCATGGCTGGGTATCCCGAACTGGGGGCGTTGGATGTGCTCGTGCTGCATTCCGTCTATCATCGCGACCGGCCCAAGAAATTGGCGGATATCTGTCTGGTGCTGAACGTCGAGGATACCCATACCGTCAACTATGCAATCAAAAAGCTGATCAAGGCGGGGTTGGTAAAAGACGGTCGTCAGGGCAAGGAAAAGACTGTGGCCGCGACGCAAAAGGGGGCGGAGACCTGCGTGCGCTACCGTGAGATCCGCGAGGGTCTGCTGCTGCGTGCGGTGGGGGAGTTGGGGTTGGAGCCCGAGCAGGTCAGCCATGCGGCATCGCTTTTGCGTCTGATGTCCGGGCAATATGATCAGGCGGCGCGAGCCGCCACAACCTATTGAGGCGCGCGCAACCAGCCGTCCTCAAATGACAATTTGCTGACGTCCGCCAGCCGAACGATCCGCGCAAGTTCGGCCTCAAAAGCCGCCACGCGCCCCTTGCCCCATCGCACCTTGGCTTCCGGCCAAAGCGCCCGCACGTGAAGCGTATCACGGTCGCGAAACGCCTTCATATCGACGCGACCCACCAACCTGTCCCCCTCCAGTATCGGGAAGACGTAGTAGCCATAGCGACGCTTTGCCTCGGGCACGAAAATCTCGATCCGGTAGTCAAAGCCAAAGAGCCGTTCCGCCCGCTTCCGGTCGCGCAGCGCCGGATCAAACGGGCTGAGAACCCGCAGCCGGGACGTCGGCTCCGAGCTCAAAGCCGGATCAGAGGCGATATCGGGTCGGGCAAAACCGGGGCGTAAGGCGCCACCGACGCATTCGATTTCAACAGGTTGCAGCCGACCCGCCGCAAGCTCTCCCGCACACCAGTCTTTGGCTTCGGCGATGGTGATGTGATCCCAAAAGGCGGCAAGCTCGGTCGGTGTCGCGAAACCCAGCCGGTCCAGCGCGCCAGAGCAGCACCAGTCAATCGTTGCCGCCGTATGCTCGGGCTCTTGTCGGGGCTGGCAAAGGGCATCATCAATCACCCGTTCCGTCAGATCATAGCGCTTGCGAAACCCATCGCGCCCGACCACGCAAAGGGCCCCGCTGCGCCACAAGTATTCCAATGCGGTTTTCGAGGGGTGCCAGTCCCACCACCCGCCGGAGCCACGTTTTTCGCCCGCGCCGACATCAGAGGAGCACAAGGGCCCTTCCTCGCGGATCTGGTCCAGAACCGGTTGGAATTGCGCCTCGAACCCATCCCGCCGCCAATCCCGCCATTGATTGCGCAGCTTTGCCGCATCCCGTTCGCGCCGCAACTGCCACCAGTGATAATAGTCCATCGGGATCACGGCGGCATCATGCGTCCAGTGTTCAAAAAGGGCACGATCCTTTTCGTAAAGACGTTTCAGCGCCTTGGGCCGATAGCGTGGCCGTCGGGAAAACAGGATCAGGTCATGGGCGCGGGCGACCGTATTGATGCTGTCGAGCTGCACAAACCCAAGACGCGCGATCAAGGAGAGCAACTCAGCGCCCTGTGCCACGCCTTGCGGCGTTTCGCTGAGCGCATGCCGATCCAGAAACAGCCGGCGTGCGGATGTGTTGCTGAGGGTGAGTGTATTCATCCGCGTTGGTTGCGGCGCAGCGTTTCCCCATAGGAAATCTTGGGTGTCAGGGTGATGCGTGCGGGCTCCCCCGGGTCTGCATCTTCGGGCAGTGCGCTGCGTTCCAATATGATCTGCGCAGCCGCCGCCCCAATCTCTGATCGGCAGGCATCCATCGTGGCCAATTTCCGCGGCAGACCTTGCAGCAATTCAACGCCGTTAAATCCGGCAAGTCCGATTTGCCCTGGGATATCAACGCCCTGGTCAAGCAGGTAGAGCAGGCCCCCGGCACCAATCATGTCATTGGAATAATATAGGAAATCGAGATCAGGCGCACGTTCCAGCATCGATTGCGTCATCTCGCGGCCCTTTGCCAGCGCCGATCCGCCGGAATAGAAATCGCGGGCCTCGATCTCGATGCCCTCTTTGGTCAAGCCTTCGGTCAGCCCCTCAAAGCGTTTGCGCGCCCGGTGGTCGAGCGGCATCTTCGTGCCCATGAACCCGATGCGGGTATAGCCTTCCTTGAGGATCGCCGCGGCCATCATCCGACCGGCCCGGCGGTGCGAAATACCGACCATCGCATCCACTGGATTGCCATCGGTGTCCATGATTTCAACAACGGGAATACCCGCGTTTTGCAGCATCGCGCGCGTTGCATCGGAATGCTCCAGCCCGGCAATGATCACGCCAGATGGCCGCCAGGACAGCATTTCGTACAAGACCTGCTCTTCCTTTTCGGGCATGTAGTCGGTCACCCCGACAACCGGCTGCAGTGGCGTGTCTTCAAAGGCCTGATTGATCCCGGTCAAGACTTCTGGAAACACCATATTGGACAGGGAGGGGATGATCACCGCCACGAGATTCACACGCTGCGAGGCAAGCGATCCCGCGATCTGATTGGGCACATACCCAAGGGTCTTGGCGGCTTGCAGAACACGTTCGCGCGTCGTAGCAGACACATCGCCGCGGTTGCGCAGGACCCGGCTCACCGTCATCTCCGACACCCCGCAGGCTTCTGATACATCACGGAGGGTCAACGGGCGCTGCTTGGGTCTTGTCACAATATATTCCCTGTACTGTCGCTCCTTGGTAGCGCAGGTGAACCCTGCCTATCAAGCATCTGTCGCACAAGCATTTAGACCAATGACAAGCCGGAAAACTTGTTCTAAACCCATCCGGGTCGGTCCCGTGGCTCAACTGGATAGAGCAGCCCCCTCCTAAGGGGCAGGTTGCAGGTTCGAATCCTGCCGGGGTCGCCAAATTCTTTTAACTATCAATGATATACAACTCAGCTTGACTGGGGAGCGATAGGAAAATACCCTTCCACAAAGCTTACACATTTACACATTTTGGGGCGTTTGGACGTTGGCGACCGAAAAGCACACGATTCTTGGCGGAAAGGTTCACGTCTACCAGCGGGAAAACAGTCCATTTTGGCAGTGTTCATCGTACCTGAACGGGAAGAACCGCCGCACTTCCACCAAGGAAGAAAGTCTCAAGCTTGCGAAGGAATTCGCCGAGGATTGGTACCTCACTTTGCGTGGAAAACAGTCTCGCGGAGAGCTTACGAATGAGCGCACGTTTACATTCGCCGCCGATAAATTCCTTCAAGAATTTGAAGCCGACACTATGGGAGAACGCAGCGCAAAGTGCCTGACCAATCACCAAAATCACGTCCGACTGCACCTGAACCCGTTCTTCGGAAAACTAGGTTTGTCCGAGATTACAACGACAAAAATTCAAGAATACCGTCTGGCAAGGATGCAATCGACCTACCGGGGGAAGCACCCAGCAGCGGCAACAATCCAAAAGGAGACGGTGACGCTGCGTATGACATTAAAGGCGGCGGTACGGCATGGTTGGCTGGCACATATGCCCGATATGTCTGCTCCGTACCGCACGTCAACCAAAGTCTCGCATCGTGCTTGGTTTTCGCCTGATGAATATAAGCAACTGTACACGGCCACGCGGGCCAATATCAAAGCTATGATCAACGCAAAGCATCGCCACCTTGCCGAGCAACTGCACGACAAGGTTTTGTTCATGGCAAATACTGGTATTCGTCCTGATGAAGCCAACTGGCTTGAATACCGGGATGTCGAGATCGTCGAAGATGATGCCACCAGCGAGACGATCCTCGAGATCGAAGTGCGCGGCAAGCGCGGTGTTGGATATTGCAAAAGCACCACCGGTGCTGTTCGTCCATTTCAGAGAATGGTTGAGCGTAATCAGCCGGAGCCGACCGACCGTCTCTTCCCTGCTGATCACAAAAAGCAGTTCAACCGAATTTTGGATGAGCAAGGCTTGAAGTTCGACCGACAAGGAAATCGACGCACTCTCTATTCCTTGCGGCACAGCTACATCTCATTTCGATTGCTTGAAGGGGCGGACATCTATCAGATTGCCAAAAACTGCCGGACAAGTGTCGAGATGATTGAGAAGCACTATGCGGTGCATCTCAAGAACAGTCTCGACGCATCGGCCATAAACGTTCGCCGCACCAAACAGTCTGGCGCAAGTCGCCGCTCGATCTAGTTCGCCAAGTATCCCATCAACCGACCTTTCCATCTTCCTTTTTTAAAAAGTCTTATGAGTATTAATTTTGGATATTCTTCAATTCGTATTCTTAGTGTCAAATTTTTGGACAACTGGCCGTCCAATATCTTTACATCTAGATGTCCAAAATTTTGACATCTGAATGTCGTCGCTACCGCCTAAGGACTTTTGCTTTGAGGTTGAGTTCGTAGAGGTTCGCCCGTCCTTGACCTCGACGCTTGATCACAATGAATCCCTTGCGCTCAAGCTCTTTGACATGGGTGTTGACGCTCTGCCGAGAGATGCCGATATCCTTTGCCAGACGTTCTTGCCCAGGAAAGCAAAAATCGTTGTGCCAAGCGTAAGACAGGAGCAGGGCGTAAACCAGTTTTGCTCCCGCCGAGATTCCGTCGCTTTTCAAAATTGCGTTAGGAACTTGAGTGAACCCAGCTTGCGAAAGCGCATCGCTACCCTTGATGACAATGTTCTTTTCACTAATGACAGCGCTGATGTGTCGAGATTTCATAGGCGTTTAGTATGCCTAGAGTATACCCCGTAGGTTCGCTGTTAGCGAAGCGGATGTGAACAAATAGGCTTTACTGAGATTGAATATCAGGGCGTACAATATCCTGCCGCCTCTCCCCTACCCAGCTCGGCTTTTCCGATCTGCTAGCTTCTTTGATCGCTTGGGCCTGCCCATTCTCGGCATTCAAGCGAAATGCTTCGATCACATTTGCTAGCGCCTCATCAGTCGTCCTGCGATGCTTTAGCTCCTCACGTAAGAACGTGATCTGTTCCTTTGCATCTTCCAGCTGTTCACGTAATTGCGCCTCGATTAGATCGCCCTTGTTCGAACTGACATGCGCTGGTTCGGGCTGGTGCGACCCGGGTTGGTCTTTGTAAATATCGCTATCTCGAACGGTTTTCGGAGTGAACAGGTTAGGCGTGGTTTGAACCGGTTCGGAACCGTTCCGTGCCTCAAACTCAAGCTCTTCATCGATCTTTCGATCTAGGGAAGTGAGTTCAATCAGCCAACGATGACCGGTTGCGATATCCTCACGGCGCGCACAGATATCTCCGTTATCAGGGTCTTGGTGAGATCGCTTGGCCCACTTGCGGACAGTTTTTGGGGTTCTTGTAAGTCCACGCATTTGGCAGTGATCCACCGCGGCCTGGACATCCAGCCATTTCTCTTGAAGTAAGGAACCGGTCTGGGATGGTTCGTACTGGTGCAAATGTTCGAGTTCATTTGACATGTGCAAATAATAGCACGAGTTAACGAATGGGAGGGCCTAAACACTAGCGGCCCAAAGGAGGCTTCCGACGCGGGTGTTCGGTGCTGCAAAGTGGCCCGTTCAACCTGCCGTTTGTTGCGTTTGCAAAAAAGCGGGCTTTTGCAACTCTCATCGTTTTGGCGCTTAACCTATGCCAGCTGCTAGTTGTCACCGAGAAACCGGGAAGCCAGAAAGCTGCCGCTGTTCAAAAATCACCCTCAGCACATTGAAGACATGTGATACCATTCCTGCGCCACATGTTTACTACTGAATTACGATCATCGACCACAAAGGATATCTGGGCACCTTCCTTCTGAAGTTGATCTAACAGTTCTTGTTTGATGACGACATCTGACCGAAAATCGCCTTTTGGGCGCATCAAAAGTCTATCAAACGGGATTGAGTTCCAAGTAAGCCAGGTTTCGGTTATCTTGCGGCTTTCTTCGCCACGACCGGAGACAAGAATGATCTGGAAATTGTGGCTTTCCCACAGTGTTCTGTACAGACTGACTACAGGCCGGTTAGGGGTGTCATCGCCCATTTTCGAATTGAAAGACCGCCAATCTGGGTTGGCACCGTCAAGAAAATGCCGACGATGTCGTATGTCAGCGATTGTACCATCAATATCAAACAGAATTGTCGGCTTCATTTACTTCGCCAAAGGTGGTTTTCATAAGGCATCCATCAGCCCCTCTTCTATCAGCACTTCCTTAATGGCCACCAGATTTGTGAGGTGCTTCTTGATGTTAGAACGAATTTCGTTCTTCCAATCATCCGTAAAATGAATTGGCGGATCGCTGTTTATTGAAGCGAGTACCAATACCCCATCTTCAAATTTTTTCTTGGAATGAGCCAATATATTCCTTTGATTGACGACCTCTTTCATCATTTTATTAAAAACATCTTTGATTGCCGTGATCCGTGCGATCTTCGGCGCATCAGGCACTTCAACAGCCTTCAGTTCCTCAAGTTTGTCTCTTAGCAGGCCATTTACAAAGCCATGCTTCTTGCCAAAATCTAATATAGGCTTATTCAATATACGGTCTCTGAAAAGGTCGGACTTTGTGCCGAAAAGAGCTAAAATTATTTCAGTTAGCTTGTTTTCAAGGTCTATCGCCTCAGAGATTATCATTCCCCGCATGATCGCGACGTTTTTGCTTCGCTCATGGAACCGATTTATCACAGACTTGATTTTTTCGTCGGCCTCTCCTTTCACGCAGGTGTGGACTCCCATGATTTCCTTGCAGTTTTCTGTAACTGTCTCATCTTGAGAATAGAAAATGATCTCTGTGAGTTCACCTGAAGCTCGGAGTTCATCTATGAGTTGGCGGCCATCACGATCTCCGTTGATGTTCCAATCTAGAACCAAAAGATCAATTGGTTCAGATGCAAGCTTTCTCTCTAGGTTTTCTCCATCACCTTCGACCTCGATGTCGAAATTGAACAACTCAGCATATTCGATTTCCAGCTGTTCGCAAAGGGATGCTGGTAAGTCATCGTCATCATCGATCCAGAAAATTCTATAGTCTAAGCTCATCTTGAAAACCTCAACTTAAATACCGCGCCAGACAGTTGGCTAGCTTTAACCAACTCAATGCTCCCCCTGCGCTTTTCCATTAGCTTTTTGGTCTGCCCAAGCCCAAGCCCAGACCCCGAAGTGGTTGTGAAGCCGATCTCGAAAATCCGATCCACGGATTTCGCCACGATGCCCTTGCCGTCATCTGCAAAAGTAACAGTCAAATTCTTTTCGTCCCCTTCAATCACATCGATGAGAATTTTCTTCGCCTTGGCCCGTTTGGCATTGCTTATGAGATTATCAAAAATAATGGAAATTTCGAGCGGTTGAAATTTGGTCTGAAACCCAATAGCGTTTCGATTTCTAAACTCAAAAATCATATTCTCACCATCTTCGTTTTTGATCACCCCGGTGCATATATTCTCAATGTATTCTTCCAGATATTCGCACAGATCAGCCTCAACGTTCGAGCCTTTCAAGCTGAAGTTAGCCTTTGTGACGAATTTTGATGTTGTGAGTATTTTGCGTGCTTGAGAGCTGATATTGCTAAGGGTCTCAAGAATTGTATCTTCAGAATACGACTGGCCCTTGCGAATTCTTAGAGAGAAGTTTTTCACATAGTTTTCTATAGTCTCTGCTGCGATACCGATATGGTGTACGAAGCTCACAGTGTCAGTAATGTCAGTGTTGGCCATTGACCTGAGGAATAAGTTTTCCGAGTAGGCCTTTTCGGTTTCTTTACGTGCTTCTTCAGCTTCTTCTTTGGCCTCGTCAGCTTCCGCTTCCGCTTCACGCCGGGCTTCCTCAGCCTCCTTAGCCTCCTTTTCTGCCTTGAGACGCTCTTTTCTAGCTTTTTCGGCCTCGGCTTCCGCCTCGCGTCTTGCTTTGTCGAGTTCTGCTAGTCGCGCTTCTGCCCGAATAACTTCATTTTCGATGTCTTTAGATGAATTACGCAATGCGATCTTTTTGAAATTCCGCAATAGACCTTGAATGCTTTTCTCCGAAAGCTCTTCAAAAATATCTACAACTGCTGGATCGTAGTGAACGTCCAAAATTTCATCTGACTTCGTCAAATCTTGAATGAGCGCGATGATTTGGGACTTAACGTCGGTACCCTCTTGTAGGGCGCTATCAAAGTCGGTGCCAAGGTTACCGTACTTGACGATATCGACTGCATAGGCCTCCAATCGTTTCAAAACATGTTCTACGAAAAACTCTCGCAGAAGCTCTGTGGCTTCGTTAGCGACAAGGCCGCCATCGCGACTAGACGCTTCTTGAAATTCTGGGTTGTCCCCGCTGATTTCAATTCGTCCAAAGACGTCTCTTGAACCCAGAAATCGCGAGGTCCCCTGCGTCTTTCGGCTATCTAACTGAAAGTTGTCATGTCCCGGGTCACCCATGGGGTTTATGCGAAATCCGTTCTTGTAGACGAAAACTGACCCAAACCTAACAGGCTGAGTCCCCATATATTTAGTGAAGGCAGACTTCGCGCCTCTATTAAGCGCAAACAAGCTTACTTCGATGTCGTGAAGTGTATACTCATCGAACTTGTAGGGATTTCGCTCCGTCAGTTCGAAGATCAATGTTCCTCGGTCTTCCAACCGAGTTTTGATCTTTTCTCCATCCCCAGAAATCGCGACATTAATAAATGTCGTTTTGATGCCTATTTTTTCAAAAAGAAAGTTCTCAATAGGGCCGTTGACTTTGTTCCACGGCTCGTCATCTTTGACGCTCTTGTCACTTTCCTCATAGTCCGGTGCATATAGATTGATGGCAAAGTTCTCTGCATCATTTTCTTGGTTCGGATTAACCAGTTTCTCCAATGACCGCCTAAGTTTCAGAACACGCTCTCGGTCCCAATTTTCGCGCAAATCGTTGATTTCCAAAATGGTGCCGCTGGTCAATTTGTAAGGCGCGGAAGTTGCAGTTTCGTATGAAACACCAACTTCTTCGAACTCTTCCTTAGCATCTTGCTCGAATGCTTCCCAGTTTACGGACAGAAGGTTGATCGTCGGCGCGGTCTTCTTTTTTGTGTAGATCTTTAGAGACTTACCCAGCCGGTCGCACGAGAACCGTCCTATACCTTTGGCTCCAGCGTGAATTCTGGTGCTTTGAATCGCGTCTCTGTAGTCTTCGGTTCCGTCCTTCTTTGCTGAGTAAGCAACAAAAAGCCACTTGTTCTCCAGATCAGGGAGGTCCATACCCTTGCCGTCATCTTTAATTATGAGTTTTGGGGACGATGTTCTTAGATCTTTGAACGTGACGTCGACTTGTTTTGCATGGGCGTCGAACGAGTTCTTGACGAGTTCAAAAACAGCGATGAATTCGTTAGTAATTAGGTCTTTTCCGATGATGTTTTTGAGAGCTGAACTGACTCGAAACTTTTTTTCAACCATGTGTCTTTGCCATTTCGATAATCTTTAAGCCAAGCGCTTCAGCCATCAAGGGAGGGACAGCATTCCCGACTTGTGTGTAACGAGGGCATTCCTGCTTCCGCCTAACTCCACCAGTTGTGTATTTCCCCAAAAACTCGAACCAATCAGGGAAAGTCTGAAGACGGGCGCACTCGCGAACCGTAAGGATACGCGGCTCGCTGTAGTGTAGTAGATCATCAGGAAGTGTTGTGATGGTTTTTGACAGTTCATCGGGGTGGAGCGGCGTGAAGCATTGTTTCTTGATGTTATATTTTTCGCGAAATTCTCTAGGTAGAGATTTACCTTTAGGACAACTCTCCAAAATTTCCTTGAATCTCAAAAGTGTTTTGGGCCGATGTCTCGCCAATCTGAGGCTATTGGCCCTCTTTCCTGCAGGTAGTCCCTTTCTCATTAGCTTTTGGAATTCCGAATGAGTCTCAGCTCGGTAGTTGATCTGTTTGAAGCCATTGGTGTCTTCGCTGCTGTGAACACCAGAGGATTCTACTTCTAAGTCTGAGATAGCTTCCTTCGCACTAATTTTGTGACCATTTAGTTTTTTTCGCGCCCTGAAATTCGCAGCGTACTCACTGATGTTTTGGAAAGGATCCTCGATGCCAGAGTTTTCGTCGGCAAGATCGGCTCGTACAGCAACAAGAATGAAGCGTGGTCGGGGTTGAGGGACACCAAAACTAGAAGCGTTTATGACGGATGAGAACGTGCGGTATCCACCCCAACTCAAGCCCTCCAGCTGCTCAACTACTTGCTCTGAGTGGGTTTGCTTCTTCGCACCTTGGAACTTCGCAGTGAAGCCTTTGACATTTTCAAAGACTAAAAATTTCGGGCGGATGATGTTTACGATTTCAAGGTATTCATTTTTCAATTGATTACGTGGGTCGCCTTCTTGCCGACGGCCAGCGAAAGAGAAACCCTGACAAGGCGGGCCGCCTGCAATGAGGTCAATTTTGCCTTTAAGCGCAATCAGTTGTACTCGGTATTGTTCGAGTAACTCCGAGGTGCTGATTGGCTCGTGAGGCAACCATTCCGGCCAGTCGAACTTCAGTGCTTTCTTACGGTTGAAATTATGGGCGAACGTCTTGAAAGCATCCTCGCTTTTCTCGATGGCAAACACACCTTTCCATCCAGCCTTAGTCAGGCCAAGTGATAGGCCGCCACAGCCAGAAAAGAGATCGATGAATCGCATACTAAAACCCGTTTTCAACTGAACTAGCATGGATCCCTTTTATGCGCCAGGTACTTCTCGTTTCCCTGACTTGAGTATCGTGTGAGTCGGGACACTTGCTGTTGCTAGGTGAGGCACTTGAGGTCCGCTTTGATGGTCAACCGCCAGCTTATCGCAATCGTAGCGAACGTCCGAAATCCACTCTCAAGCCCGCGATACAGTCTGCTTGCTTACCCCAAACAAACGAGCAATCTCTCCAAGTGATCGCTTTTCCTCATCCCGCATTTGCCGCACAGCCTCCTTCTGTTCAGTATTTAAGACGGGACGTCGGCCACCAATTCGCCCGCGCTTTCTTGCAGCGGCCAAACCTTCTTTTGTCCGCTCGACAATCCTCTCCCGCTCAAATTCAGCAATCGAACCAAAAACATGAAACACCAAGCGTCCTGCTGGGGTCGTCGTGTCGATATCTTCTCCAAGACTTCGAAAACCCGCACCTCTCTCACGGATCAGCTCGATTATATCTATGAGATCGCGAAGTGAACGCGCTAACCGATCATATTTCGTTACGATGACCACATCGTCCTCGCGCAACTGTTCAAGTAAACGCATCAACTCAGCGCGCTGTCGCGTCTTGCCAGTTTTTTTCTCTGTGAAGACTTTGTGTACACCGGCGTCTCTCAACGCATCGATCTGCGCATCAAGTGCCTGATCGTCGGTTGAGACACGCGCATAGCCAAAAATCATGCGTCAAGTGTATCAAAAACCGTTCCAAAACCAAATGCGTTTGGTACCGGTTTGTGGAACGGAAATCTTCTTGTTCCGGCGTTGCTCCGTCAAGCGTTCCAAAAACGACCGTTTTTGGCGCATAGGTTGGGTCCACAGGTTTTTGTCCAAGCAACTTCCGTGTTGCATAGCCCCAGTATCCACGCGAACATTGACAAGGATAGGGGTATGAGTTTTGAGCGATAAGGCCAGTGAAATTCCAGAATGTCATGAAGCGCGCGTCCTATTGATGCTCAACTGGCGACGCCGAGCTATTCGAGCGAGCAACGGACATTACCGAGCATCAAATAGCTGTCGGCAGTGGAGCAACTTCATGACCTGCTTCAACATCATCTCTGCAATCGCAGTACTTTTCTTTTCGAACAACCGGTTTTTCGGGAACGGCGGTCAAGCTGATGAAACCATAGGGTTGCTAGGGAATAGTGACCTATACACCGCGATTGCGGGATTACTCGTCGTTCTTACGACTGCGTTGCAATACGTTCTTAAACTCGAAACCAAAACCAAGGATGCGAAGAGCGCGGGCAATGACTTCACAAATATCAAAAGAGAAATCGAGCTTCTTCTTTCTGAGAGTTCGATTTCGCTTGAGAAAGCTCGTTCAATCCAAATTTCACACACCCATGCCTCAAGAAACCATGAACTAGTACCTCGGCGTATCTGGCAAGCAGCATCTGAGCAAACGGCGACCGCATTCCTTGAAGATGCGGCTTTTGAACAGTCAGTGCTTCGAAAGTTTGGTTTGTCTGAATCGACCAACATCGAGAACTAAAGGCAACTTAACGGCCAAAACTCATGCTTTTTGCCCCCCAAACGGAGACGACCGTTGTGGGTGCGTTGGTGTCGGCATAGCGTGTTTGACCAACCGCAATGAAGTGCGGCTTTCCAAGAAAGCTGCTTTTGCCTTGATCGTTCATCCAACCATGGCCACGATAGGCTCATTACCGCGTGGAAAAATTTCCAGTAGCTAAGAGGAGGCACTATTTTGACCACCGAGACCGCAACGTCCTGGAGCCATTTGTATGAGCTTCTTTTTCAGGACAGCAAAAACGACAGACTTGGTCGGTTCAAATCGCGGTACGCGTTTCGAGGCGTATCGACCGCACGTTACAAGATGGAAACTTCGCTAATGCGTCAGGGCGGCGAATTCGCAAAGACCGAAAACCATATACTTCGCCAGTTCAAGAAGTACGCCTATCAGCATTTAGGCGACCACCATAACGAGTGGTATTGGCTGTCTGTAGGACAGCATTACGGCCTACCAACCCGGTTGCTTGATTGGTCTTATTCGCCAGACGTCGCGCTGCATTTCGCAACTTCCAACACGGACAAGATGAAGGAGGATGGCGCAGTTTGGATGGTGAATTATAAGGAATTACATCAAAAAGCCCCTCCGAAAATTCGGGGTGTGATGGAGGCAGAAAAAACTTGGATACTTACAACTGACCTAATGTCTGAAGGACTCAATAACCTCGCTGAGCTGGATGAGTTGGGTCACAAAACGGGAGACTTCGTTCTGTTCTTCGAGCCACCTGCGTTGGATGCAAGGATATACAATCAGTTCGCATACTTCTCGATTTCCTCTAGGCCGGATTTGTTGATCGATGATCATCTTGCCACTAGCAGCGGCACGCCATGGCGAAAAATTATCATCCCAGCTGACTTGAAGTGGGAAGTTCGAGACAAGCTTGATCAGCGCAATATCAGTGAAAGAGTGCTCTTCCCCGGTCTTGGCGGGCTGTCCGAATGGTTGAAACGGTACTATTTACCTACAGGAAGCGCTGCTCCTAAGCCTTAAAATGGTCAAAACTCATAGGTTTTTGCCACTGGCGAAAACGACCGTTTTTGACAATGCACTTCGGCGCGCTCATGTGAGCGTAAGCGCGCCGAGTTGATAGCTAAGCTCATGGGTTATCGACCGAAAATGAAATGGTGAGGGACGGTCTTCTGGCGGTGCTGCCGTCTCTCGCAAAGCAAGAGGCCATCATTATAAGCGAACAAACAAAGGCCGGATGAGAAAGGGCTAAGGCAAAAGGCAAGACGCTCGGCCGAACAAAGATTGCGCGATCGGTACTTTCAGCGATAAAGGCCGATGAAGCCAAACACCCGGGCAAAAGCACCAAGGCCCTGGCCCGTGAACATGGAGTATCTCGGGAGGTCGTGCGAAAGGCGCTCCAGAAGTAAACCTCTTTGCAGACAGGACAGAATCTGCAAATGTCTGATCATTATGCCAAAGTCTGTTGTTGCCGGAATTTGTTTGTTGCTTGCTTTAGGATTTGCAGTGTCTGGACTGCGATTGGTCAACAATATTGAGAAGTACGTCCGACCACCAGGCCAACCGGAATACAACAAGGGTTATGGAGAAGTATCGCTAAGGAGCGGCGAACAATTCACCCTCCAAGGCCGCCAGGGCAATGGGAACTATTTCTACTGTCTCGTTTGGCAAACCCAATATGGTGGCCGCAGCGTTGAAGTAACAGGTCTTGTGCGCCAGTACGATGAAAGCAGACTGCAAGCTGTAACACCTGGTGATATTTGCGTTCGGGGTGGCGACTACAACGTGACTTTCAAAAGCTACCGCGATCAGGTGGTGCGCTGGTCACTGGTTCTGCAACGCGCCTGGCAGAGAAATGAAGGAACAACCCGTCCGGTTTGCCGTGACTGCGGCTCAGTTCCAACCTTCAACGAGGTTTCTTCCGAAAAGGCTGTACAAACGCGTGGCATGATAAGGCTGGTCATTGCTGGCACTCTAGCTGCAGGAGCCTGGACAGCCTACGTCGGCCTCGCCACTGCTATCGGCATTTTATACAATTTCGGACGAATATTTCTGCCGTCACGGCGCGCTCAGAAAGTGCAGCAGGAGTTCGACCGGGCAAGAAAAGGAAACACCTTCGATACGCGGAAAACCCGTAGCTATGATCAGCCTGCAGAGAATGCGTTTCGCCGTCAACAAGACATAGATGACATGAGCGACCTGACGGAAATGATCCGCTGGGAGACAGAACGCCTGCGTACAATGGAAGCCCGGCTACGCAAGAAGCACCAACAGAACTATGAAGACCGAGAACAGCTCGTACGCGAGTACGAGGAGGCTGTAGAACGGGTCAAAGACCTGCAGAGACAAGCCGCCCAGGCGACACAAGATGAGGCGTAGACCGATGGCTACAGATGAAGATCAACGCGAACTCGTATATTGGCTCCTTCTGATAGCATGCGGCCTTATGCTCCTATCGCATCTAGCTTGGTACACCGCTCTAGCGGCAACCTGCGAGGTCAGCTACCCTGTATCAAATAGATGTTTCTTAGGTTCTATCGTTGGCGCGATCTTTGGTCTGCTTTCGATCCCAGCAGGCATCTTTTGGTGGATAACGAAGTATATATTCGGTGGAGCTAGTTACGGTTTCAACACATTTCTATTTGGCATAGCTACCGCAGCACTACTCGGCACTGGAAACCGGGCGCGAGTGTTTGACGGACTGATTGGCTTTCTGTCCTTCTTCTCCAAACCTAAGGACTCAGATAACCAATCATTTTCTTCCTTCGCCGAGTCTGCGATGGACAACAAGACCATGGAAAAAGAGACCGAACGCCAAAAGTCACGGGGCGACATGGAGGAGGCCATTAGAGAGATGGAAGAGGCCAAGGCTCGCTTGGACGAACACAAGCGACAGCGCTAGTCGTAGCCATCGCCTTCGCCAAGAAGGTCGCCAGGCCCTTGATACCCAAGTTTGGTCGCGCGCGCGGCCACCTCATTTTCAACCTCTGTTGACAGTTTGGTATATGGCTCGCGTGAGCTAACGGTCTCAAAAAAGCTGTCGATCTGTTCAAGCGTAGGGTGAACCGGAAACACATCAGGGGTCGCAAACTGAACGGCCTTTCGATCATCAGCCGTATAAGCATATGCTTGGCGGGCTTGCAGCATCCGCACCTTGATTTTTGCTTCATGCTTTAACTCATCCAGCGAGTACGTGCCTCCAGGCAAGTCCTCGAAGATCGGCACCAAGGTTTCAGATGTTCCAGAAGAATAAGCCTCAGATACACCCCAAGACGCACTTTCTCCCGCCGAAATACTCGTCGAACTGGTTATGAAGGCTGAGTCTTCGCCGTCTTCCACCAATCGCTCGGCCAGCGCGTCATTTAGGTTAGAGCTAGTCCCCTCTGATTGGCTAGTGGCCCGCGCATGTCCTTCTCGCCGCAACCATTCTCGGGTGTAGCCAACTACCGTTGGCTTGATCAAGATCTCCTTCGGTCGCTCAAGGTTGAACTCTTTCTCAAAAAGAAACTCACCCATAGCTGACGCCGACGCCGGGTCTTCCTGCAGGAAGACCACCTTGTTTTGTGCGCCGCCAATAACGCCTTCTCGGATCGCGCTGTCGGGTTCGCCAAGCTGTCGCAGTCGCTGATGAGATAGAACGTAATGTAACCCAAACTTGGCAGTTTCATCTAAACCAGCGACGATGGTCTCATTGATGAACCGGCCGCACTCGTCGATGTAGCAATAGAACGGGTTGTCCTTGGCTTCATGTATGTCCCGGCTTTGCGCCCGGTAGTGCAGATCGGCAATTAGAAGCGACCCCAGAATGTCAGCTACTTGCGGACGAATTTCGCCCTCATGCGCCAGGTTCACCAACACAATATGGTTGCGCTCCATACACAGCTTGAAATCAAGTACATCCTCGGTCTGGCCAATCATGGACTTCACACCCGGCGTACGTGTCATTTCCCACAGCCGGTTATTCACCGCGTCCATGACCTGGCTCTGTTCGTTATCCTTGAGGGCGTCAAGCTGACCCCACTGAGCAATTAGATCTGGATCGCCGGTAGCTTCGACCAGCTCTTGCCGAATAGCTCTATTCTCAATGGTTGAGAGAAGACGCGCCTCACGCAAACTGAGGCGATGATGCGCCAAGGTCATAAAGACCATATCGAGCAACTTTCGGAGGGTCTTGAACCCCTGGCTCTCAGCATCCTGCCACACCTTCTGACAAGCATCGAGCATCGCGCCAACCCGTGTTTCAAGCGGCTCGTCGCCACGACAAAGCGGGTTAAGTCCCACTGACCACTTGCCTTGTGCGGGGTGGATCAGATGAATCCGCCGTTTTTTGTGAACATCATTTGCCGCTAGCCACTCAACCAAGTTGGTATACAGCTCGCCGTGCGGGTCGATCACACAGACACCCGCCCCTTTTGCGATGTCTTGCCGGATCATATGTTCTAAGAAATACGACTTCCCCATTCGGCTTAGGCCAATGACCTGCATATGCACGTCACGGGCTTTCTTGCTCATCCACAGCTCGCCGTCTTCGGAGTATCCGAGACCCATTGAACCCCGTTCAGATTTCACTTGAGTTCTTCGGCGCGCTGTCGCAGTTCGGCCAGCTCTTTCTGTATTGTAGCCAACTCAGCTTGTACTCTTTTCAACTTGAATGGCTGACTTGGGTCATTATCCAATACAGGGTTTTGTAGGTCTTCCTGCTCCGCGAGCAGCTCGGCTTCGCTGGCCTCATACTCTTTAATCTTGGCTTGAACAGTCGCCAACACGCCAGTCCGATTGTTCCTAACTTGATCAAGCTTGGCCCGCTTCAACTCAATAGCAATCTGAGCATCTAATGCATCAGCTTCGGCTTTTAGTCTTCCCGCTATAGCCTCATTTTCTCTTCGTGCTTCTTCTTCCTTATCGGCCCTATGACCTTGTATCGCGCGGTCTGCTGCCGCCTCGGCTTCTTTCTCGCGACGATTAAGCTCAGCCATCTCCGTCGATTGCTGTTGTAACTCTCGCCTGATCTCACCTCGGGCGGCAGCGGTGTATTGCTCGATGTCTTTGTTCTTATCAGTTTCAATTGCCGTTCGCCTTTGAGCCGCCGTCAAATCAGCTTTAAGCCCCTCGTTTCGAACCAACGCCTTACCAAGCTCATTCTCTTCCTCAACTACCCGCCTCCTAGAACGGGTCGCCGCTGCCTTACCTAGGTTTGCAAACACACCCCGACCAGGCTGCGGCGCATCTGACGGCACAATTTCACCGTCTAACACTTTTGGGTTTTTATCGTTGGTCATTTCTCGCCACTCCCCTTCTAAACGTACTAGGTCAGAAAATTGACAAATTCCAATTATTACGTTAAAAAACAACAAGTTGATCCTGTTGTCAACTCATCCCGCGACGGTCGTTGGATGACAAACAACAGGAGAATACATGTCCTTTAGTTTTGACCTCGATTCTGAAGATGTCAAAGTTCTAGTTTGCCCAAACACAGACAAAGCACTGGCGTACCTCAGCAAGTGCCACGCTGTGTGCGAGCAGCTCATGGTCACCAGACTGGAAATTCACAATCTGAAATTCAAACGTTGGCTCATCAACCCTTTAGAGTTTGAAGCGCCTCCAGTGCCGACGGTCGTGATTGATCAGATGCTTGCTGAAACAAAGGGGAGTTGGAATAACTTCCTCACAATCTCAATCGAACGCTTCGGCGAAACTGCCACGATCAACGCTCAGTTCCTTCTTGGCGATCCACAACTGCCGCCCGCCTGACCACATAAGGCCCCCACCTAACAGTGGGGGCTTTTACAACTCCACCCGCTCACCGGCACCGTTTGTCCAAATATCGCCAAACACACCATGCAGGCGCACCGCTTCGACGGTGGTGTACAAGAAGACACCAGCCGCGATGCGTTTCGCAACCGTATCTTTGTAGACTTGCTGCATCTTCTTGACCCGCGCCAAGGTGTCGTTGACCACGAACAAAACTCGGAAATTGTCGCGGTCGTAAAGCTTAGTGTGCAACTTTCGTTGGTAGGCATAGGTATATGCTTCGTGCTTCTGTTTGATCGAGCTAGCGAGCGCATCCGACTTAATGAAATCTTCCGTGTCGTTGTCATACTCAAGAAAACAAAGACCCTTCGCAGTTCGGCCATTGTCCTGCTGCTTGTGGATCTCAAACGTGTAATCGGGATCAGTGGCTCGATCCACCAGTGATCCCTTCCGGATGGCTTTGGTCGGCAGACGCCCCAACTTCCCAATCAATGGGAGATTGTTTCGGGCCAGCAGTTCAAGTTGGTGAACCACCTCCACTCCCGGCATCCTGGCCGCGTCTGCTTCAAGGGCTAAGACAAAATCAACCACTCCAAGGTCGTGCTCAACATTCTGCCCTTTGAAATTCTTTGCTGCTGCTGTCCAACCCTTCTTCTGCGGAAGTTGCACTCCCTCGACTTTATCTAAATGGTTAGCACCCTCCTGCCCCAGCATGTGTAGGGTGTGACGCTTCTCTGCATGAGAATAGTGTTTGCGCATAAATTCTTCTGGGCGAGCGAGATAGTCTTCACCCCATAACCTTCGCAAACGGGCATTGACTGACGACCGGCTCTCGTCGCCACAAATAACCATCATCTGATCTGTGGTAGTCACTCGAAACTTGTACACTGCCCTGATCCATCGCTTGTCGCGTTCGGTCAGTTTCAAGTCGCCTCGTTTTTCTGGCTTTGTTGCTGCTCGTTCCATACGTCTATTGTGAATCAATTGGTCTCGGAAAGACCATCTAAAAACGCCTCAATCTTCCGCTCAACAGGCTTTCGCGGCACACCTAGGATATTTTCAGAGCGGCGTAGTACATGCTCACGCGCCCCAAATTTGGCTGGGATAGCATCCACCGCATTCAACTCATGTCTCCAATCGGACAGGGCCAGCCGGTTCTCTGATAAAGTCATCAAGGACGTTTCAGATTTAGCTATCGGAAACCGCGCAGCCACTTTGCGGGCATCGTCTGGTGCCAGCCGGAAGGCCACTAGACGCTTAGCGTTCAGCAAACCACTCTGGTGATCCCGGTCATAGCTGGCAAGCTGATCAACCGACGTCACAAACCCACCATTTTTAAATTGGCTTGTGATAGCCCGAGCAGCTAGGGACACATGCACATGCTGTGCGTCAGGCAGGTAAACATAGAAGGGCCACCCGCCTGCCCGCGCCTCTAGGATAGTCTGCATCCTGGTGAGCAACAGGCTGCCAAACAGTTTAGCGGTCTCAGCCCCCAAAGTATGGCGCGGCAAGTCGGTAATCAAAACTTGTCGCTGCTGTACAACGCGCTCCAAGTCGAGCGTGCTTTTGGTTTGTCCCAGCACACAACGCAGGTGCGGATCAGACAAAAAAGCTTCAAGCCGGGTAAGTACTGGCTGTGGCTTGTCGCGCTTGTCGTCTGCGCTCCACGTTTCAAAGTCTGCCCAGAACCGGCGCGCCATCGGATCATGGCACTGACGCACTACCCGCTGCCGGTACTCAGTGTTGGTCAAAAGCGCGTACATCCCGAGCAACGTTCCCTCCTGGCTATCGAGCAACGCCCGAGCCGATGCCCGCATCAGACGCAGCATGAGGGGGTGGCTGTCATCGGACAGCGACCAAATCGCGACAAACAAGGCCATAAAGCTTTGTGCTGCCCGTGAACGTTCGGCTTCGGGAACACCATAGAACGGATTGAACCCGACGACCCGGTTGGTGTTACCCAAGTGAAAATACAGAGCATGGTTCGCTCGTGACGCTGGCATAGCATCTAAGATCGGCCGAGCATACTTTCCGGTCACATCGATAACACAGACCCCCGCACCTTTGGCGATATCCTGGATCATCATGTTCCACAAAAGCGCTTGTTTGCCGCGCCCATCAGCCCCGAACACCAGCACATGCCCACTACGTTCGCGCGGGTGAATACGATAAGGACGCGGTTCACCCGCGTCTGTTTGTTCGCCTACGAAAATCGCCTGATCGTCATACGCTCGATCTGTAAATGATTGATCTGCCATACCTCTAGGCCGCTTCCGGCCAGAACTTCCCACTTTGGTGTGTCTGAATTCACCTGCGCGGGCTTCCCCTCAAAAACAGAGGCTTGGGCAACTATCGAATGGTTACGGTTGCCAATAGCTGCATGGCAGCTCGGGTACGGACGCGGCCTAGAACTATCGAGACCCGCACCGGCTGGCAGCCAAGCTGTCAGACCCTCGCCTGTCGGCTCAGCAGTTTGGCAGCCAGAATCGGTACGCGCTCGAAAGAACCAGAGTGGCTTTAGTATACCTCGTCAACTTCCGGCTTTTCTGATTTTTTCTATAATATTTTCAGATGTTTATAGTTCTGCTATAGGAGAAACAGCATGTCAAAAACCGGCCTACTCGATCTAGTCGCGATCAGAAACAACACTCCGTTTTCGGACGTGCTGGCGCACTACGGTCTCACCCCCGAAAAACCGGGCGGCAAACAAGTGAAAATTCGCTGCCCCTTCCACGACGACAAAACACCGTCTTGTTCGATCAACCAGGAACGAGGTATTTTCAAATGCTTCGGCTGCCCGGAAAAGGGTAACGTTTTGGATTTCATCGCTTTGATGGAAGAGATTACCGACAACCACGCCTATCAAGCCGCCCTGGTGGCGCTCGACATTATCGGCGCAGCCCGAGAAGACTTTGAGAAGCCACAGGAGGGCCAGAGAACGCCAAAAGGGGCAAAAAAGAAGCCGAACCCATCTAAGGGACGAAAATCGCCTCAACGGGCGAAATCTGGCGCTACAGAGGAAGAAAAACCGGCACCTAAGAAATCGGTGAACCCGGTGATCGACATCTCACTGACCCTGGATCATGAACATGAGTTCTTAACTGAGCGCGGAATTGATCCCGAGACGGCCGAAGCCTTTGGCATCGGCTATTGCGGCACCGGCATTATGAAAAGACGCATTGCCATTCCAATCCATAATCCGGCTGGTGAATTGGTTGCATACTCGGGCCGATGGGCGGACGGCGATCCGCCAGACGACGAACCCCGGTACAAACTGCCCAAGGGATTTGAAAAATCGCTTGAGCTGTTTAACCTTCACCGCGCAGCATCGATGCAAAAACAGTACGTGGTTGTAGTCGAAGGCTACTGGTCAACTCTCCGTCTTGATCAGGCCGGTATCCCGGCCGTAGCCCTCATGGGTACGGACATCTGCGTAGTTCAAGCCAAGCTGCTAAGCGAGGCCGGCTTCAAGTATGCGATCCTGATCCTGGATGGTGACGAAGCCGGCCGGCTGGCCACTCCCCCATTGGTACACGTTCTGTCGCAAGAACTGTACGTCAAAACCTTGGTTTTGCCTGAAGGGATCAAACCAGACACCATGGATGAATCCATGATCGACCGTTTGCGGCGATAACACCACCTAAAGGCAGGCCTCCGGGCCTGCTTTTTTCGTGGCTCTCTGCCCTAGCATTCATACCCCGCTTGCACCCGCGCGCAGTCAACGTCCAAAATCTGCTTGGTCTCGATTTCGTAGATACGGTTACCTGGCTCATCCGCCCGCACCGTCCAAGTATCGTCGGCGTGACGAGCTGGTCGCAGGACATCGGCCGCAAAACGTGTGCCGTCTGTGTCTTTAACCAGCACCATCGGTGAACAGCGGCCGGTGGTGAACGCCTTGTACTGATAAATACGTCTCAAATAGCGCGGCCGAAACGGCCACCACTGGACTGGTGGTCGTTCATATTTGACCACTTTGTGCCACGGTATTTCTTCTGTTGTCATATCCTCACCCTTCCCTTTGCAGGGATACGAATATGACGAAAGCGCTTCGGTGAAGCAAGACCAACTCCGGCCAAACAGCAGATGTCTGCCAACCTTAGAGAAAGTGCTTTCGCAGGAACACAAAAAAGCCCGCCAGATCGACGGGCTTTTCGCTCGGCTACTTAGCCGAAGATCGCATACAGTGACGCCAGTATGGCGACCTGTGCGCCTGTTTGCAGCAACAGGGCTTTATATAGGTCAGCCCGCGTCTCTAGACGTAAGGCGTTCAAGTCAGACTTGGTTGCCAAAGTCTCCAACGCCTCAGTGCGAGAGAGAATTTCTTTGGCCAGTGGCTTGGCCTTTTCTGCATCAAGACCTGCTTTGACTAGTAGATCGTGAATGTCGAGCGTGGTAGTGTTCATACGCAGGTTGATGATACCACAGAATGGTCATTTTGTCCTGTCACCACGCCGTCTCCGAGCCAGGTGACGTAGGAGCAAGCGACGATTAGCTCGGCTATGTCCTGCAGCTCCATGCAGCGATGTTTGACTGCATAGCTCGTCAAAATGTTCTGGACTTTGCGGGTAAGAACTTCGCTTCGGTACGCAGCACTCGCCTCCGGCATAGCGCCTTGGGCGTCGAAGCGAGCGGCAGCGTCCATCGCCGCCGCCACCTCAGCCTTGAGATCGCTCAGTGTCTGAGTCTTGGTTGAATCCGTCATAGGTTAATTGCAATTAAGCTTGTAACGGCAACTAGCGGAAGGCCGGTCGCCTGACAGGCAGCGCGCCAGCAGAGAGGCTCGGCTGTCACACCCCGGCACAACGTAGAGCGGGTTGACGGTTGAGGGTGGCTGGTAAACTGCGTGGCAGTGACTGGCCTTCTTCTTGACCCTTAAAAAAGTATTTGAGCCTGCGTATGCAGGCACCTTTTTCCAGGCGAGGCTTTGCCTGCCCGCAGCGCGACGGCGAATAGCCGGAGCTGCTAACCAATCGTAATTCCCCCACGTGTTGCCCGCCGTATTTGGCCGACCATCCCGAAGGCGAATGCCGAAGGGTGGTCGAAGCCAAATCGAGCGAGGCGACCAACCGTGTTTTGGCGGTGCGCCATTCCAGCGCAATTGGCAGGCCATCCTACGTAGGTGGCCGTAGTCCAATAGACAGAACACGGTTGGTCGCCTCGCAAAGAGGCGGCAACACGTGGGGGAAATCTTTTGTTTTCAATGCTATATTGAAAACAACACCTCTTGTTCTTAAGAACAAGACCCTAAACAGTACTAGTCTTACGATGGATGACCATCGCTTCGCGGTACTTATAATTACACATTAACTTACACAATACAGCTAAAATTGATTACAAAATATTTAATAACAACAGTTTGTGTATTTAATTAGCCCCCTCCTAAGGGGCAGGTTGCAGGTTCGAATCCTGCCGGGATCACCAAAAACACTTTCAAAAAGAGTGCTTAGAGCTGCAAGGATTGTCGCGGGGTGCTCGCGAGGCGTCTCGGTGGCGTGAGCGATGTTGAAAGGTCCTCGTCTTTTTGTTTCAGGCATTCTGCTTATGTCGATTGGCGAGGCGGCGCATATCGCTTCGTCGGAACGCCATGAAAGGGAACTGTTGTGAACAGCTTCATCAAAAAGGTTGCTGTGGCAGCCATTACCATCGTCACGATAAGTGCCGCGACGACGTCTCAGGCGCGGGCTGATACATCAAACCTGGGCGTTTTCGCTTTGGGTGCGATCGCAGGTGGGATCATTGCCAAGGAGCTCAATGGCAAACGCCCGAACCATGCCATAAGCCGCAAAAATGTGCATCAACCCAAATATGGGCATGGGGTCCATCGCTCTCACAAAACGCACCGCAAGCACGTGAGGCATCACAAACGTTTTCACCGTCATGGCAAATTTGGTCACGCACACGCTTATCGGTACAAGCACAGTCACTGAGACGTATTGTGGATATGAGGAGTTAAGGATTCGTCTTAGTGGCGCTCGATACGCCCTGGGGTCTGTGGAAGTTTCTGGAACCCCTGCCGCGCGTGGAGTTGTCACTGCACTCCATTCACTATCTCGACATGGTGCGCGCGCTTTTGGGGGAACCGCTGGGCATTCATGCCAAGACAATCGGCCATTCCGACAGCAAGATCGCTCAGACGCGCACGGCGGCCGTTCCGGCGTTGGCTGATGTTAACAAGTTGGGGACTCGCTATTCTGATGTTGTTGGAACCACTGGTTCAGGCACGTCCACCACGATTGTTAGCTTGATGAATGCGCTACTCGGGGTCTTTTTCGCGGTTAATGAAGTGTGATACGCGTGGTGACGTGCCGGTTTCCGGGCGCGAGCGGGTGCGCAGCACCGGTTGCTCAGATCCTGGCGCTTTGCTTTCGCGTAACACGATGAAAAGTCCACTGGCGATGATGATGGCGGAGCCAATGATGGTCGCATTGTCCGGTGTCTCGTCAAAAAACATCAAGCCGTAAAATGAGGCCCACAGGATTTGCGAATACTGCATCGGTGCGACCACGACCGCTTCGCCGGTGTTGTAGGCGGCGATCAGGAAACGGCCCGCAGTCCAGGCCAGCAAGGCAATCACGCCCAGTTTGCCCAGGTCAGCCAGCGGTAGGGGTTGATAGACCAGGGGCAACAGCGCCGCCATCACGATGAAGTTCGCCATCATCGGGTAGAGCATGATCACGACTGTGCGCTCTTCCCGCCCGATTTTGCGCACGATAATGGATGCAATCGAGCCACAGATGGCAGAGATCAACGCGGCAAGGTGGCCGAGTTCCAGTTCGGCCTCTCCCGGCCGCAAGACAACCAGAACACCGCACAGTCCAACGGCAACCGCGATCCAGCGGCGCAGTTTCACCTGCTCCCCCAGTATCGGGATGGCAAGGATCGTGATCAGTAGCGGCGAGGCAAAGAGGATTGCGTAGACCTGTGCCAGGGGGAGCACCGAAAAGGCGTAAAACGCGCAAAACCCGGTGATCACCGCCGCCACGGTGCGCGCTGCCATCCACCACGGATGCTTGGGGATCAGGGTGCCGTGGGTCGCATCGCGCAACAGATACAGCATCGCCAGCGGGAAGCTGAACAGAACGCTGAAAAACACGATTTGCACCGGGGAATATCCGCCGCCCAGCACTTTGATGATGACATCATGGCTGGCAAAGATACCGAAAGCCACCAGCGCCATCAGCGCGGCCTTGAGGTTCGGATGCATCGGTTTCTTGGCCATGGTTTGCTCTCATCGAGAGAAAAAGGAGATGGCCAAACAGGGCCGTTACATCGAATTGTTCACACCCCGGCGTCGGATCATATCTAACCGGCGGTCGCGCCTGAGCGCGCGGGGCTGTTAGAGGCTTGCGTCAAGCGCTGCGAGGATCGCATCACCCATTTCCGTTGTGCTGATCGGCATGCCGCCTTCCTCGCCCATCAGGTCGGCCGTGCGCGCGCCATCGGCCAGCACCTTTTCGATGGCGGCCTCCAGCCGGGCGGCTTCATCGCCCTGATCGAAAGAGTAACGCAACGCCATGGCAAAGCTGAGGATACAGGCGATGGGATTGGCCTTGCCCTGTCCTGCAATGTCTGGCGCTGATCCGTGCACGGGCTCGTAAAGCGCCCGGGGCGGGCCGCCATCCTTTGGCGCGCCAAGGCTGGCCGATGGCAGCATGCCCAGCGACCCGGTCAGCATCGCGGCGCAGTCCGACAGGATGTCGCCAAAGAGGTTATCGGTCAGGATCACATCGAATTGTTTGGGCGCGCGGACCAGCTGCATCGCACCATTGTCCGCATACATATGCGACAGCTCGATATCCGGGTAATCGGCGTCGCGCACCTTCTGGACAACCTCGCGCCACAGGATGCCGCTCTCCATCACATTGGCTTTCTCCATCGAGCAGACCTTGCCCGAGCGGCGCCGTGCGAGCTCAAACGCAGACCGCGCCACGCGGTCGATTTCGCCTTCGGTATAGCGCTGTGTGTTGATGCCAACCCGCTCGTTGCCTTCTTCGAAAATACCGCGGGGCTCGCCAAAATAGACGCCCGAGGTCAATTCGCGCACGATCATGATGTCGAGGCCGGCGACGACGTCCTTTTTCAGCGAGGAAAAATCCGCCAGCGCGTCAAAGCACTGTGCCGGGCGCAGGTTGGAAAACAGGTCCATCTCCTTGCGCAGCCGCAACAGACCGCGCTCCGGTTTCACGCTGAAATCAAGGTCATCGTATTTCGGGCCACCCACGGCGCCCAACAGTACCGCGTCTGCTTCGAGGGCGCGCGCCATGGTGTCGTCGTGCAACGGCGTTCCGTGCGCGTCATAGGCGGCACCGCCCACCAGATCTTCGCTGACATCAAAGGCCAGATTGCGCTTGTCACCGAACCAGCCGATCACGCGTTTCACCTGGGCCATGACCTCAGGGCCAATACCGTCGCCAGCGAGAATAAGAAGGGAAGGGTTGGCCATGATGCGACTCCTGCAACTTTTGTTGCACGCGGCCTACCCCGCGACCCGGTCAGGGTCAAGAAGCCGGTCAGTGGAATGCCCGTTCTTGCGGCCCTTTAGCTGTTTTCGCGGGCCTGCATCGGTGTCATGCCGGTCCAGTTGTGAAAGGCACGGTAAAACGAATTGGGATCGCGATAGGCCAGCAGATAGGAGATCTCCTCGACGCTCACATCCCCCTGTGCCAGCAGGTCCTTCGCCATCGACGCGCGGGTCGCATCCAGCAGGGCGCGAAAGGTCTGTCCCTCCTCGTGCAGGCGCCGCTGCAGGCTGCGGCGGCTAAGATGCAACCGCGCGCAGACGTCATTTGCCGAGGCTTTGCCCGAGGGCAGGATTTCACGCAGCGTCGCTTCCACCCGCTCGGCCATGGTGTCGCGCGATGTACGTTGGGCCAAGCGGCGTTGCAGGGTGGGGATGAAATCATTGAGCAAAGCCGCATTGGCGGAGATCAGGGGCAGATCGGCATCTTCTGCGCGCAGGATCAGCTCGGCATATGGGCCCACCTCCGGCATACACTCAAAGTAAGCTTCCAGGGCGTGCCGCAGCGGCGCGATGGACGGACCCTTCACAGAGAGCGGCACGATTTTTACGCCAGTGT
Source organism: uncultured Roseobacter sp. (assembly GCF_947499265.1). GTDB lineage: Bacteria > Pseudomonadota > Alphaproteobacteria > Rhodobacterales > Rhodobacteraceae > Roseobacter. Next base: position 38,201 of record NZ_CANMNK010000007.1, read on the forward strand.
GCACCCGTGCGATTTCGACAAAATAAACCAGGTCGAACAGTTCGAAACTGTCCGGCATCTTGGCCATCTCATCCGAGACGTCGAACCGCAGGGAGAGGCCCTGAGGCACCCTTTTGATCGTCAGTTTGATTGGGGCCACAAGTGGTTTGAACAGGGCCAGCCGCTCCAGCCCTTCGCGGTAGGTGGCGCTGCTGGTGAAGGCAATCATCGGCGAATTGCACGGTCGGCTCGCGGCCTTCTGAGCAAAGACTATGGGTGCATTCTCGAAATCGCATTCATCCGACACCGCGCGCCACACTGCAAAATATGTCGGGCCATCGACGCCGCGATCTTCGGTGTCAATAAAATCGGACGGCAAGCCGACCCGCTCCAGCACCCGCTGTTCTGACAGCTCCAGCATCGTGCACATCTGCCGAATTTGCTGGGCAACGGGGTAAAGGGCTTTGCGGCTCATATCTTGTCCTTGGGGAAGTTGATCACTCTCATTTGGTTCAATAACGGGCGATGGGCTACTGCGCGGGTGCGAATTGGCGCATTTTGCTATAGGATTGGCGCGTATTGCAAGTCGCGCCGGTTGCCGCCGTCCCTTCGTGCTCTGGGTACCAACTACATGCAATCGATGCTACGCAACGGACCATGGTGTCCATAAAACAGCGCCCCCTCGTGACCGGGATTGGCATTGGGTTCCTGATGCTGATGGTCTTGCCCTTTGCGCTCTATGCCGCGCGCTCCGGGGTGGGTGGCCTTTTCACACCTGGCATCGTGGATAGTCGGTTTTTCGTCGCCGGACGGGGGGTCGGCAATCACGCGATCTTTGGGCATATGCTGTTGGGCGGTGTGCTCACACTCCTGATCCCGCTGCAGCTTTGGGGCGCGTTGCGGCATCGGTTTCCGGCGTTGCACAGGTGGAGCGGGCGGCTGCTGGTACCTTTTGCAATGATCACCGGGCTCGGGGGGCTAATTTACATCGCGCTGCGCGGCACGATCGGTGGCTTTTGGATGGACGCGGGCTTCACGCTCTATGGCGTTTTGCTGGTGTTGAGTGCGACACAGGCGATCAGATTTGCGCGCGCGGGGCGATACGGCGCGCACCGCCGCTGGGCGTTGCGCTTGTTTGTGCTGGCCATGGGATCATGGCTCTACCGGGTGCACTATGGGATTTGGTACGCGCTAACCGGTGGCGTGGCATCGACCCCGACGTTTGAAGGCACCTTTGATCTTGTCCAAAACGTCGCCTTTTACCTGCCCTATCTGCTTTTGCTCGAAGTCTGGCTGCGCAAATCTGCGCCTCGTTAGCGGGTGATGTCGACCCAAACGAGCCTGTGACGACTGGCGGTGGCCGCGATTTGCCCCATTTCCGTTTCCGGATCCGGCCATAGCACACCGGCATCAACGACACGCCAGTCTGACGATGGCAGCACATAATCTACGCGCAGGTTGCCTGGCACAGGGTCGGTCCAATCGACGGTATCGAAGGCGTCATCCGACACCAGAACGCTGCCCATGCTTTCCGGCATCGGATCCTGCAGCCGCGGATCATCCAGCGTAGCAGTGATCGCCGCCTTGATCCCCTCGCCGCCGCGTCGGTCCTGATTGAAATCGCCCAAAAGCACAAAACGGTCCGAGGGGGCCGGCCCAAAGGTGCCGTCCAGATAATGGTGCCAGAACATGATTTCATCGTGGTTGCGCTTGCCGTTGCGATCTTCTGGCCCATCGAAGACGGGCGGGCTGGCGTGGAAGGTCATCAAGGTCACGCGCCCCATCTCGGGGACATCGACAGGGACAACCCAATGCCCCGTCGTGGACAGGCGTTGCACGGCTTGCACCGCCTCGGAAGGGAAGGGGCCTGCGTCGGTCTGGGGGAGCAGCGCTCCTGGCACATCGCGCCAGAGCATTGCGGAAAAATCCTGCACCATGTCGTGATCGATAGGATGGCGCGACAGTACCGCCATACCGCCTTGCCCAGAAAACTGGCCATAGCTTTGGCCATCGCGCGGGTCACCAAGGTAGCCATCGCCATCCATATCGAGTCCGGTCGGCATGCCGGTATTGGGTCGGGCCGCAAATTGATAGGGGTAGTCGATGCCAGTGGCGGCAAGCGCGTCCACATAAGCCGAGAGCGCCGCCCCGGTCAGATCATAGTCAAAACCCTGCAATGCGATGATATCGGCGTTCGCCTCGGCAATCACCCGGAGGGTCGAGATGATCTGATCGTCTTCGCCACGCGCAATGTCCCGGAGCAATAGCCCGGGACCTTTACGCTGCAGTTCCGTGTTGAATGTCGCGACGCGCAGGACCTCTGCACTTGCACCTTGGCTGAGCCCGAGCAGGGCGGCTGCGATCAGGCCGCCTGCAAATCGGCCTCCTCGGATGCGCTTTGATATGCACGCCGCCGCTTTTCTTCGATCATGCTGGCGATCCGGGTCATTGCAATGCCACGCATGATCATGCTGGCAGGAAGGAAGGCCCATGAAGTCATCGTCCAGATAAGGGTTTGCGGGTTCTCCAGTGAGATCGGGTCTATCAGATCAGAGGTCGCCTTGACCACTGCCGGGATGATAAAGGGCAACAGAAATCCCAAGGCGATGTTCACGCGCGCATCGCGCTGCAAACGGTAGAGCACGTCGCCGCCTGCGGTCGGGTCAAAGAGCGGCAGGTTCACCCAGACGTTAAATGCGCCGTTGCGCATCGGCCATCCCCAGATCCGCACCAAGGACACAAAGACGCACATCGCCATCAGCGAGATCAGGTAGGAAATTCCGGCGGCGGACCGCACGTTGTTGATGGTTTCCACGGTCGAGTCGTAGGGCAACATCAAAACGATGAGCCGCACCGGCGAATAGGGGAAATCAATCGCATTGCCGATGATCGTACCCAACGAGGTGATCGCGTGGGTAAAGGAGGTTGGCTCCGAATTCCCCTTGGCTATGGTCGTCAGGAGGAAGACGGTCAGGAACAACGCAACAAAACGCAGCCGGTTGAACGGTGCTGCGTCTCTGAATTCTACGATGCTGGGCGCGTTCGAGTTATATTCAACAAAAGTCAGAAAGGCAGCGATCAAAGCCATAAGCACGACAATCTGGGACTGGCTGGTCGCTGAATCTGGTAACAACAGTGCCGGAGTGGCAATTAACAACGCCACCAATAAACCGCGCATTGCTGCGCCTGACATACGTACAAACATTCGTTTTCCCTTCAAACTGGCCAGGAGCGATACGTTGCCGCGTCCTTGTTCCAACTTGATGCCACCGGGGCGGTGGTTGCTGCCTCATTCTTGCCCCATTTGTGACATCATTCGTCTAAGTTTCGCAAGTCTCGTGGTTAACAAGACGCAATCCATTGGGCGTTTTGAGGGAAGAGGTGGTGCCATCTTGCATCAATACTGTGGCAGAAAACTGGCACCACTCAACATGTTGTGGGCGCCCGGGAAACGCCCACAATAAAGGTGTTAACTCTGTGTCATTATCGCTGAATTGGCAACGCGCCGTTTTTCAGATCAAACCCAGGGACGGGCCTGCGACGCTGCGGTCTCAAAGCTGTCAATCGCGGCGGATTTTTCCATGGTCAGGCCAATGTCATCCAAGCCGTTCATCAGGCAGTGCTTTTTGAACGGGTCCACGTCGAAAGTGAACACCTCGCCATCCGAGGTGGTGATGATCTGTGCATCCAGATCGATGCTCATCCGCGCATTCGATCCCTTTTCCGCATCCTTCATCAAAACATCGACCTGTTCCTGTGGCAGCGCGATGGGCAGGATGCCGTTCTTGAAACAGTTGTTAAAGAAGATGTCCGCAAAGGACGGCGCAATCACACAGCGGATGCCAAAGTCCTTGATGGCCCATGGCGCGTGTTCCCGCGATGAGCCGCAACCAAAGTTATCCCCCGCGACAAGGATCTCCGCGTCGCGATAGGCATCCTGATTCAGCACGAAAGTCGGGATTTCGGCGCCATCGTCGTCATACCGCATCTCGTCAAAGAGGTTCACACCCAGTCCGGAGCGTTTGATCGTTTTCAGGAACTGTTTCGGGATGATCATATCGGTGTCGATGTTGATCATCGGCATCGGGGCCGCAATACCGGTGAGGGTGTCGAATTTGTCCATTTGGTGCCTCCTGACCCTGATCGGGACGTCAGTTTATCTGCTGCGCAGTACGGCCTCGCCGAACCTGCTGAACTCTCGCCTCTGATGCCGTATTTTTCAGTGACATTCAATGTCTGCTGGTCCTTGCACACAACATAACAAAAGAATGGCGGCACCGGGGTACCGCCATTCTTTGTATTGCATGTTTCACCCCTCGGGTGACCGCTGGCAGACCCGCACCGCGGGCGCAGCGGTTTACCACAAAGCTCAGGCTGCTTTGTTGCTCCGGCGGCGCTTCAGCGCTGCGAACCCAAGCACACCGGTGAGGATCAGAGGCAGGCCTGCTGGTACTGGCACGGTGTTTGGGGGCGGTGCGACTTCGCGGATGATCTTGGCACGAATGGCGCGCTCGAAATCATCAAACCCGGAGGCTGCAACGACAAACGAGCCTGGTCCACCGATAACGTTTGTCTCACCGTAGAGGATCGAGTCGACATTTTCCGAACCGGTATCGCCAAAGAACGGTGGGTCATTCACGAACAGCGCGTTGATGACGTCGGTTTCGCCCGCCAGCGCCGCATCCCGTGCGTTCTGAACTGCGGCACAGTCTGTTTCGTTCTGGCCACACTGCACGTTTTCGTTGCCGTCGCCGGTAACATCGATCACCTGACGTATGGATTCGAAGTCATTCGACGCGAAAGAAGCAGCCGCGCCGGTGATGCCTGCGGCAAGACCTGTCGAGCCGCTGCCAAGACGGTTCATGTTCCGAAGCGTTTGCGCATAGGCGTTGGCGGATGCAACTGAATCGATCAGCGTCCACGCTGTCCCCAGACCCCTATAGAAGGTGTCAAAGAAGCTGACCGCGACGGCAATGCTGCCGGTCGACGAATTCAGGATCTTTTGCTGCACTTCGCTGTCTTCGAATGCGGCGGCATAGCCGTTGCGGATGAGGTTGTAATCAGTGCTGCTGACCGAGCCGGACGTGTCTGTCAGAAGCATCAGCTCCAGACTGACGGGCGCGGATTGGGCACTCCCTGTTGAAAGAACGAAGGCCGCAGAGAGGCCCCCAATGAATGCTTTGATCGTCATAAGATCTGTCCTTACCAAATTTTAACTCATAGAATTGTTATTCAAAATTGAACAACGCATTAACGATATCTTAAAATTGATCAATTTTCAAACTTTTAGCGATTGTATTATGGTATTTTTTAACAATAACAGTTCACCTATGCGGTAAATTTTTATCAATACTACTCTTAGGGTTGTGGTGGCTGCCCCCAAGTGTCAGGCTGAAAAATACGAAAAAGCACCTGAAAAAGGGAAAAATGGCCGCGGTTTTCTGCACCGCAGCCATTAATCGGATCTTACATCAGATCGCGCACATCTGTCAGCCGGCCTGTGATGGCCGCGGCTGCCGCCATCGCCGGGGACATCAGGTGCGTTCTACCGCCGCGACCCTGTCGGCCTTCGAAATTGCGGTTGGACGTCGCCGCGCAGCGTTCACCCGGCGCGAGTTGATCGGGGTTCATGGCCAGGCACATGGAGCACCCCGCAAGACGCCACTCGAATCCGGCTTCCTTGAAGATGTCGGCCAGACCCTCTTCCTCGGCTTGCGCGCGCACGAGACCGGAGCCCGGCACAACCATGGCCCGCAGCCCGTCTTTCTTCTTTTTGCCCTTCAGAATTTCCGCTGCGGCCCGCAGATCCTCAATCCGACCGTTGGTGCATGATCCGATGAAAACAGTGTCGATTTCGACGTCCGACAAGGGGGTGCCAGGTGTCAGGCCCATGTAGTCGAGCGAGCGTTGCGCGGCCCCGACCTTGCCACCTTCAAAATCATCGGCTGCGGGGATGGCGGCGGTGATCGGCAGCACATCTTCAGGCGAGGTGCCCCAGGTCACAACCGGTGCGATGTCTTCGCCTTTCAGCGTAACGACCTTGTCCCAATGCGCGTCCTCGTCGGAAAATAACGTCTTCCACCAGGCCAGAGCGGCTTCCCACTGGGCACCTTTCGGCGCATGCGGACGCCCCTGACAGTACTCAAATGTCTTCTCATCCGGTGCGATAAGGCCCGCGCGCGCGCCGCCTTCGATCGCCATGTTGCAGACGGTCATGCGGCCTTCCATCGACAGATCCCGAATGGCTTCCCCACAGTATTCAATGACATAGCCGGTGCCGCCCGCGGTGCCAGTGGCCCCGATGACGCTGAGGGTGATGTCCTTGGCGGTCACGCCGGGGCGCAGCTTGCCGGTGATCTCCACCTTCATGTTCTTGGATTTCTTCTGAATCAGCGTTTGCGTGGCCAGCACGTGCTCGACCTCTGAGGTGCCGATGCCATGCGCCAGCGCCCCAAAAGCGCCGTGGGTCGCGGTGTGGGAATCCCCACAGACCACGGTCATGCCGGGCAGGGTCCAGCCCTGTTCGGGGCCGACAATGTGCACGATGCCCTGCCGTACATCCGACACCGGGTAGTAGTGGATGCCGAAATCCTTGGCGTTGGTGTCGAGGGCGGCGACCTGGACGGCCGAATCCTCGGTCATGTTCGACGGGTCTTCGCGGCCCGGCGTGGTGGGCACGTTGTGGTCCGGCACGGCGATGGTTTTCTCCGGCGCGCGCACCTTGCGACCCGTCATGCGCAGACCTTCGAATGCCTGTGGCGAGGTCACCTCGTGCACAAGGTGACGGTCGATGTAGAGCAGGCAGGTGCCGTCGTCCGCTTCGTGCGCCACATGGGCATCCCAGATTTTGTCATAGAGCGTTTTGGGGGACATGGGTCCTCTCCCGTAAATTGGAATTGATCAGATGGGGTCGGCTGCGCGCTTATAGTCGTGCAAGCACAGCATGCGTTGCCCCGAAGAAGCGTTCGCGCAGGCGTGCGCGGTCGTCCATATCAAAGACACGTACCATGGGCATCAGATACAGTGCCGCAGCACTTGCCGCAAGGGCGGTGGGTTGAAGGGGGTGCCGGTCTGTGCCAATTTCAGGCCAAAGGAGCGCCGATGGAGACCGAACAACAACCTTTTGCGCAGGCATTGATGTCGGTCGACGAAATCTGGTTCCTTTTCATTAGCTTTATCGAGAGCGTTGTCACGCCCGGATGGCGCCAGAATCAGGTGCTGATCGTGCTGGGGCTGGCGGCGCTGTGCTACTGTTTGCACATCGTCTCCGGCAGCGTCATCGACAAGCAGGTGCGGGCCCGGGAGGGTTGGTCAAAATGGCAGCTGCGCATGATCGTGCAGATCAAACGGCGCATGGGGCTCATTTGGTTCGCGGTGCTGGCGGGCGGGCTCTACATGATCATGCAGCAGGTCACATGGCCGTCGCGGTCCTATTTTATTGGGCTGGCGGCCACGCTGGCGGTGGTCTGGACCGGCATTGCCTATGCCACAAGGCTGGTGCGCAACCGGTTCTTGCGCCGGTTGGTGACATGGGGCCTGTGGATCTACGCCACGCTCTATCTGGTGGGCGTATCGGACGAGGTGTCCGCCTTCCTGGATGGGCTGGCGCTGGAAATTGGCGACTTCCGGATGTCGGTGCTGACCCTGCTGTCCGCTGCGGTGGTGATTGGCGTCTTTTTCACCGTGGCCCGGCTGATCAGCGGTACCACGGCCTCCAGCATCCGCAAGAACGAAGACATCAGCCCCTCAATGCAGGTGCTGGCCGTCAAGGCCGTGCAGATCACGCTTTACGGTTTTGCCTTCTTCATGGGTGTGAAGGCAGTCGGGATCGATCTCACCGGGCTCGCCGTGCTGTCGGGTGCCATTGGTGTGGGCCTTGGTTTCGGTCTGCAAAAGGTGGTGTCCAACCTTGTGTCGGGTGTCATCATCCTGCTCGATAAGTCCATCAAACCCGGCGACGTGATCTCGCTTGGCGAGACCTTCGGGTGGATCAATTCGCTGGGCGCGCGCTATGTCAGCGTGGTTACCCGGGATGGCAAGGAATATCTGATCCCCAATGAGGATCTGATCACGGGGCAGGTGGTCAACTGGTCCCATTCCGACGCTTACGTGCGGCTCGATATCTATTTCGGCACCTCCTACGGTTGCGATCCGCATCAGGTGCGCAAACTGGCCATTCAGGCGGCAACGGATGTGGACCGCGTGTTGTCCCACCCAAAACTGCCGGTGTGCCATATCGTCGGTTTTGGCGACAGCTCGGTGGACTACATCCTGCGGTTCTGGATCAAGGATCCAACCGGTGGGCTGACCAATATTCGCGGTAATGTCTATCTTGCCCTGTGGGACGTGTTCAAAGACAACGATATCTCCATTCCGTTCCCGCAGCGTGAAGTGCGGATGCTCGCAGAGGAACAGGACATGCTGAGGGACGGGACGGAAGGTTAACCGATCTACAACGCTGTCATTGAATTGTTGCAGCTGCGTTGTTACCCTGTACATACCCCAGCGCCGGGGGTCCGGCGGCGCGTTCAAAGGAGGACAATGTCCTGTCAATCCATGCTGACGCAGCAGATGCTGCTCAAAACGGGCCTGCAGTAATGGTCACTGCGGCCGACACAGCCACCAGCGAAGCGCTCTTGGCGACCATCCTTTCATCCCTTTCCGACGACAAGGCCGAAGACATCGTGCAGATTGATCTGCGCGGAAAGACTGAGATCGGTGACTACATGGTCATCTGCTCGGGGCGGTCGACGCGCCAGGTCTCTTCCATATCGGAGAAGCTCGCGCAGAAGGTCAAAGACGAATTTGGCCGCACCGCGAAGATGGAAGGTAAGGACACCGGAGACTGGGTGCTGATCGACACAGGCGATGTGATCGTGCATGTTTTCCGCCCGGAAGTGCGCGAATTCTATCAGCTTGAGAAGATGTGGCAGCCCATGGCGGGTACGGAGACGGCAACCAACTGACTTTCGGTCAGGGGTGGCCCGAACATGCGTGTGCATATTGTTGCGGTTGGCCGTTTGCGTGCCGGACCGCAGAAAGACCTGATCGACGATTACCTGCAGCGGCTCGACCGTACGGGCCGTGGCCTCAGCCTTGGCCCGGCGCGCGTCGTTGAGGTGGACGACCGCAAGGCCTCGGGTATGGCGGCAGAGGCTGATCTGCTGCGCCGTGCCATTCCCGACCATTCCTTGACCGTGGTGTTGGATGAACGCGGGCGCGTTGAAAGCTCACCGGATTTTGCCAATCGTATTGCCGGGTGGCGCGATGCCGGGCGCAGCGATCTGACGTTCATCATCGGCGGTGCGGACGGCATTGCACCAGAGCTGCGCGCGCAGGCGGATTTTTCCCTGTCCTTCGGCAAGATGGTGTGGCCGCATATGCTGGTGCGGGTGATGCTGGCAGAGCAGCTTTACCGCGCGGCTTCGATCCTCGCGGGCACGCCCTATCACCGGGTGTGACGGACCTTAGCGCAGTGTTACGATGGTTGCGGTCGGGTTCCAGCCGCCGGGCAGATCGCGGGCCTGTATCTGCACCTGGGTGGTCCCTTCGGGCAGGCGCACGCCCGACAGCGATCTGGTAAAGGGCTGTTCCTGCACATGCGGGTGCGCCAATTCACGAATGGCGATTTGATTGCCCTGCATGTCCAGCACACGCCAGGCATCTGCATAGTGGTCCCAGCCGGTATCGGGGTGTGAAATCGTCACCTCAAATCGCCAGGTGTCGCCGGAACGGATTGCCTTGACGTTGTCAATCTGCGGCGGTTCGGCCAGCGCGGGAGCCGCCACCACAAGAAGCGCGAAAATTACATTTTTCATATCAAAACAAACCAAACTGTTCCCCGTACTCTATTTAAGGGGTCAGGAGAATTTTGCGAGAGTAAGATGCAAATTCCCTGCGCCAGATCACGATCACGGTAATGAGGGAGGCGAGGATCAGCGGAATGGGTCCGGCAAGCCAGGCGGCCGAAGCGAGCGCGAAATAGAGCGCTCTGAGGCCGCGGTTGAAGCTTTTCGCCCCGGTGATGTTAATTTGTGCCGCTTTTTCGGCGCATTTATAGGCATCGGGATCCTTGGGATCATTGGGGACGGCGGCCATCAGGACAGCACAATAGCCAAACAGACGATTTGCCCAGACGAATTTGAGGAATGAATTGGTCAGAAACAGCGTCAGGACCATCAGTTTCAGTTCCCATACGATTGTTGGGTGATCGATCAGCGTGATGTCCTCCGCCACACCGGCAAGTCGTTCTGCATTGCCGATCACTGCCAGCGTTCCACCGATGGCGATGACCGATGTGGAGGCGAAAAAGGCCGTTCCCTGCCGCAGCGTGCCCAGAACCTGCGCGTCAAAGATCCGCGGCTCGCGGGTGACCATCTGGCGCATCCATTCCTGTCGGTAGCCTGCCATGATGAGCGACGTGGACAGATGTTTGGCCGAAGGGTGTTCAATCCGAAAGCCAATGCCGATCCACAGCAGAAACAATAGTGCCACCGCGGCGAAATCCACAGGCTGAAAGAGGGCGATCCGGTCCATGAGTGTCATGGCAGGACGCATCGCATCTCAGGTAAAGCTTGCCAATGGGTGAAATTGGTAATATTAATTTACCAAATGGAGGAATGATCATGGAAATGCCGATTCCCGATCAGGCTGTTCTTGCGCGCAAGGATCGCGTGGTTGCCCGGTTGCAAAGCGTATTACCTACCGATGCGGTTATTCACGAGGTGTCGGAAACGCGGGCCTATGAGTGTGATGCGCTGACCGCGTATAAATGTCCGCCGATGGTGGCGGTGCTGCCCTCGACCACGCAGGAGGTTTCCGATGTTTTGCGGATTTGCCACGAAGAGGGTGTACCGGTTGTGCCACGCGGGTCCGGCACCTCGCTGGCGGGCGGCGCGCTGCCGACAGCCGATTGCGTGATCCTGGGCGTTGCCCGGATGAATGACGTGCTGGAAACCGATTATGACAACCGCATCATCCGCGTGCAGACCGGCCGTACCAACCTCAGCGTCACCGGCGCAGTCGAGGAAAACGGGTTTTTCTATGCGCCCGATCCCTCCAGCCAGCTGGCCTGTGCGATTGCGGGGAATATCGCGATGAATTCCGGCGGCGCGCATTGTTTGAAATACGGCGTCACCACCAACAATCTGCTTGGCGTCACCATGGTGATGATGGATGGCGAGGTCGTCGAGATTGGCGGCGCGCATATGGACAGCGGTGGCCTGGATTTGCTGGGTCTTGTCTGTGGGTCCGAAGGCCAATTGGGGGTGATTACCGAAGCAACCCTGCGCATTCTCGCCAAACCCGAAGGCGCGCGGCCCGTTCTGATGGGGTTTGATGACAGCGAAGTTGCAGGAGCTTGCGTCAGCGACATCATCAAGGCGGGTGTTTTGCCCGTGGCCATTGAGTTCATGGACAGGCTCTGCATCGAGACCTGCGAGAATTTTGCCCATGCGGGTTATCCGATGTGTGAAGCGCTGTTGATTGTTGAAGTGGAAGGGTCGGAGGCTGAGATCGACCATCAACTGTCCCTGATCATGGAGATTGCCCGGCGGCACAATCCCGTCGAACTGCGGGAAAGCAAATCCGCCGAAGAGAGCGCGCTGATCTGGTTGGGTCGAAAATCCGCCTTTGGCGCAATTGGTCAGATCAACGACTACATGTGTCTGGATGGGACGATCCCGGTCAGTTCGCTGCCTTTCGTGTTGCGCCGCATTGGCGAGATGTCGAAGGAATACGGTCTCCAGGTGGGGAATGTCTTTCATGCGGGCGATGGGAATATGCACCCGCTGATCCTGTTTGATGCAAATAAACCCGGTGATCTGGAGCTTTGCGAGGCCTTTGGTGCGGAAGTGCTGAAGCTCTGCGTTGAGGCCGGGGGTTGTCTGACCGGAGAGCATGGCGTTGGCATCGAAAAGCGCGATCTGATGACCTATCAGTATGCGCCCGAAGATCTCGAAGCGCAGATGGCGGTAAAGGACGTTTTTGATCCGCAATGGTTGCTGAACCCGGCGAAGGTTTTTCCGCTGGCGGTGTCAGAGCCGCGCCGTTCTGTGGCCTTGGCCGCGGAATAGGGGCTTTGCCCCCGCGCCCTGAGGGCGCTCCCCCAGGATATTTGGAGCCAGAAGAAGATGATGACACCTGACACGGAAGCGGGTTTGGCCGAGATGATCAAATCCGCGAAAGGACCGTTGGCCATTCAGGGGGGCGGCACGCGGGGCATCAAACCCGAGGGTGACGTGCTTTCGGTTGGTGGGCTGTCTGGCATTACGCTTTATGAGCCTGGCGCGCTGACGATTGTTGCACAAGCTGGTACGCCGCTGTCCGAAATTGACGCAGCGCTGGCCGCCGAAAATCAACGCCTTGCCTTTGAGCCAATGGATCATCGTACTCTGTTGGGCATGGTGGGCGAACCGACCCTTGGTGGCGTGATCGCCGCCAATGTGAGCGGTCCGCGCCGCATTCAGGGCGGTGGCGCGCGGGACTACGCATTGGGCGTGCGGTACGTGGACGGCGCTGGCACCATCGTCAAAAACGGGGGTCGCGTGATGAAGAATGTGACCGGCTATGATCTGGTGAAGCTGATGAGTGGTTCCTTTGGCACGCTTGGCGTGTTGACTGAGGTATCGCTGAAAGTGTTGCCCACGCCTGAAACCCAAGGCAGCTTGATGCTGCGCGGATTGGATGATGTGCAGGCTGTCCGGGCGATGGCTGCGGCCATGGGGTCCCCATTTGAGGTCAGTGGTGCGGCGCATTGCGCCAGCATCATGGATGACGGTCCGGTGACGGTGCTGCGGGTGGAGGGGTTTGAAGCCTCCGTGGCCTACCGTCTGGACCGCCTCAAGGAGCTGCTGTCCCCGATCGCAAGCGAAATGATCATCGCAGATGCCGTCATGACAGATTGGGTCTGGAAAAGTGTCCGGGACGCGGAATTGTGGAAGGATGTGCCCGAAGACATCTGGCGTGTGTCGTGCAAACCCTCGGACGCGCCCGTGCTGATGGCAAGTTCTGGCGCGGTTGGCTGGTATTTCGACTGGGCAGGGGGGCTGATCTGGGTGCGGATGCCGGAGGGGGTCGATCTGCGCGCGAAATTGGGAGCTTTTGATGGCCATGCGACAGTGGTGCGCGCCTCAGACCGTACGCGCCGGGCCCTGCCGGTATTCCATCCCGAAGCGTCGGGCGTCGCCAGGATCACGGCCGGTCTGCGTGCGAAATTTGATCCAAGGGGCATTCTCAATGCCGGGTTGATGGCCGGTGTTTGAGGCCTTTCGCACCCTGTCCGCAATGACCTGCGCCGGGTGATTTCCATGATCCCGCACCACGCGCACCCCTTCTCCAACCGATAGGCCCGCTTGAAATGCAAACGACCTTTACCCCTGAGCAGCTCAAAGACCCCGGCATCCAGCGCAGCAATGAAATCCTGCGGACCTGTGTGCACTGCGGTTTTTGCACCGCGACCTGTCCGACCTATCAGGTGCTGGGAGATGAACTCGACAGCCCGAGGGGGCGCATCTACCTGATCAAGGACATGCTGGAAAATGACCGTGATCCGGATGCGAAAACCGTCAAACATATTGATCGGTGCCTCAGTTGCCTGGCTTGTATGACGACCTGCCCGTCGGGAGTGCATTACATGCATCTGGTGGACCACGCGCGTGACTACATCGAACAGCGCTACAAGCGGCCCTTCAGTGACCGCGCCTTGCGCTGGATATTGGCGCGAATTTTGCCTTACCCAATGCGGTTTCGTCTGGCATTGGTGGGGGCCAAGCTGGGGCGGCCCTTTGCGCGGTTGATGCCCGATGCGCGGTTGCGCGCGATGCTGGAGATGGCACCAAAGAAAATCCCCCCCGTCAGCCGCAATGATGATCCACAGAGCTTTGCGCCCGAAACGCCCCGCAAGAAGCGGGTGGCGCTGATGACGGGCTGTGCGCAAAAGGCGCTGAACACGGATATCAACGATGCCACAATCCGTCTGTTGACGCGGTTGGGATGTGAGGTGGTCGTGGCCGAAGGCGCAGGCTGTTGCGGGGCCTTGACCCACCACATGGGCAAAACCACCGAAAGCCACGCGACCGCCGCGAAAAACATCAAGGCCTGGGCGCGCGAAATGGATGGTGATGGTCTTGATGCAATTGTGATCAACACCAGCGGCTGTGGCACCACGGTCAAAGACTACGGGCACATGTTCCGCAACGAAGCGCTGGCTGAGGATGCCGCGCGGGTTTCGGCGATTGCCATGGATGTCTCCGAGCTTTTGATGCAGCTTGATCTGCCAGAGGGAGAAGATCAGCGTATGGTCGTCGCCTACCACGCCGCGTGTTCCCTACAGCATGGGCAGCAGATCAAGACCTACCCCAAGGATCTTTTGAAACGTGCGGGGTATACCATCGTTGAACCTGCCGATCCTCACCTGTGTTGCGGCTCTGCGGGAACTTACAACCTGATGCAGCCAGAGATTTCCAAGAAGCTGAAAGACCGCAAGGTGCGCACGTTGGAGGCCAAGAACCCGGATGTGATCGCCGCAGGCAACATCGGTTGCATGATGCAGATCGGATCGGGGACGCATCTGCCGATCGTGCACACTGTTGAACTGCTGGATTGGGCAACAGGTGGGCCGCAACCTCCCGCTTTGATGGACGGGTTCGACCCTAGGTCTGAAATCCCCATGCTTCGTTGACCCCTCATTAACCAAAAAGCCGCCTATCTGGCCCGCGCCGCCCTATTTCTGCCGCATCTGATCCGTAGCCTCGTCAGATCAGATGCGAAGGAAGTATTTTGTGAAAAAGTGGTTGGTTTTGTTCTTTTTGGCCGCGGTCTCCACAACAGGTGTGGTCGCTCAGGAAGGCCGCCTGAAGTCGCTGGAAGACGGGAACGACGCGAGCCCCTGGGAGGCGGTTGGCCGTCTGGACATCGGCGGCAAAGGGTTTTGCACGGGCGCCCTGATCAGCCCGGATCTGGTGCTGACGGCCGCGCATTGCCTCTTTGACAAAGCCACCGGCACCCGGATCAATCACGAAACGGTCGAATTCCTGGCGGGCTGGCGCAACGGCCGCGCCTCCGCCTACCGCAATGTGCGCCGCGCTGTGGTGCATCCCGATTATACCTATGCCGAAGATGTCTCGTCCGCGCGCGTCCGCAACGACATCGCACTGCTTGAATTGGCGCGGCCCATTCGCAACACCACCATCGAACCCTTTGATACCGCGCCGCGCCCCAGAAAAGGGGATCGTGTGGGCGTGGTGAGTTATGCGCACGACCGCTCCGAAGCGCCATCTCTGCAGGAACTTTGCACCGTGTTGGCGCGGCAGCAGGGGGTGCTTGTCACGTCCTGCTCCGTGGATTTCGGCTCTTCCGGCGCGCCGATTTTCGTCTTCGCCGAGGGCAAGGCCCAAATCGTCTCCGTGGTGTCCGCCAAGGCCGAAATGAATGGCACCAACGTGTCGCTCGGCACCGCATTAGGCGCGCCTTTGGAATTCCTGCGTGAAGAGCTTGCGGCGGGTAAAGGCACGTTTCAGGCCAGCGCACCCCTCGCGGCGCGCATCGGTGTCGGTGAAGGGCGCAACACCTCCGGCGCCAAATTCGTCAAGCCGATGAACTGATCTGATATGCGTATCTTGCTTTCCCTGATCACCGCCCTTTTTCTGGCCGCGCCGAGCAGCGTCGCAGCACAGGCGCGCACGTCTCTCACCGGATTGGGCGGGGCGAACGAAGCATTGGCCTGGCAGGCGGTCGGGCGGCTGGACGCGGATCAAACCGGCTTTTGCACGGCGACCCTGATCGCGCCGGAACTGGTGTTGACCGCGGCGCATTGTGTCTATTCGTCCAAAACCAACCAATTGCTGAAAGCAGAGGACCTCACGTTTCGGGCAGGATTGCGCAAGGGCAAATCCGTGGCTGAACGCAAAGTGGCACAGATCGAAGCGCATCCCGGATACGATCCCAAGCAGGGCGTGACAGCCAAGAACGTGCGATACGATGTTGCGTTGCTGCGCCTTGCCGAACCGATCCCCACACATGTGCTGGATCCCTTCATCGTGCATAACGCGGAACTGTCCAAGGGCCCGGTCAGCGTTGTATCTTATGGCCGAGGCCGCGCGGAGCTACCGTCACGTCAGAGCGTTTGTCGCATGTATGAGGAATATCGCGGCGTGATCTTCATGGATTGCGATGTGACATTTGGCTCCTCAGGCGCGCCGGTTTTCAGCCATAAAAACGGTCGGGGACAGATCGTTTCGGTCATTTCCAGTATCGGCGTCAGCCAGGGTAAACGCGTGACTTATGGCATGGTTTTGCCACCTCTGGTCGCGGATCTCAAACGCCAGATGCGCGCCAACGCAACGCAACCCGTGGCCGCGGCCCGCAGGATCAGAATCGGCAATGGCCAAAGCAATCGGGTGAACTCGGGCGGCGCCAAATTCGTCCGTCCCGGAGGGTCTTGAAAGCCCCAAATCCATCCCCACATTAGAGCTGTTCGGGGTGCCTGATGAGGGCCCCGGCATAAACCATTGTCGGTTGCGTCCAAGAGGAGCAGCTGACGCGTAATCGCTCAAATAGAGGATAACACTATGCGTACTTATGATTTTGCACCACTTTACCGCGCCACCGTCGGCTTTGATCAAATCGCCGACCTGATGGACAGAGTGCTGACCACCGAAGGCACGCAGCCTTCCTATCCGCCCTACAACATCGAAAAACTGGACGATGATGCCTATCGCATTTCGATCGCCGTTGCCGGTTTTTCGGATGCCGATCTGTCGGTTGAAGTCCGCGAGAACGCCTTGATTGTCTCGGCAAAGAAAGCCGATGAGGACGCGACACGCAGCTATCTGCATCGTGGCATTGCGACCCGTGCGTTTGAACGCCGGTTCCATCTGGCCGATCACGTGCAGGTCACCGGCGCGGCCCATGTCGACGGCATGCTGAACATCGATCTGGTACGGGAAGTGCCCGAAGCGCTGAAACCACGCCAAATTGCGATTTCATCGGCCAAACGGATCGAAAAAGACGTGGTTGACGCGAAATCCGTCAACTAACCCTCACGACCTCGCTGAAGGGAAGGCCCGGGCATCGCTCGGGCCTTTTTGCTTCAGTCTTTCGGGAAATTTCTAAATCCGGCGTCTACCAGATCGTGAATATAGGGTCGCGCAACGTCGGGTCCGATCATGGCGATGTTGGGTCGGCAAGCCAGCGAGACCAGACCGTGCACCGAGGCCCAAAGTAGCAGGAAGAACTGCCTGTGGCGGGTGTTCTCAGGATCCCCGCCGCCAGCGGTCACCAGCATTTCCAGCAAACCCTCCTGCAGGTTTTGTGTTTTGAGATCGAGCTGCAGATCGGAATCGCGTTCAAAGAGCATCCACCACCGACGCGGCTCAGCTATGGCAAAATCGAAATAGGCCTCGCCGATGGCAATGACCCGGGCGCGGTTGTCATCGGGGGCGGCGGCCACCGCGGCACGCAGGTTTTCCGAGAGTCTTTCGGCGCAACGTGTATTGACCGCGCGCACCACCCCGTTGAGGTCCCCAAACGCGTTGTAGAGCGATCCGACAGAAATCTTCAGCTCTTGTGCAAGGCCACGTGCGTGAAGCGCATCGCCCCCTTTTTCAAGGACGATGCGCTCCGCCAGTTCCGTGGCCTTTTCGCGGATTTCAGCAAGATTGCGGTCGCGCCTGGACAGTTTTTGTTCCGTGTTCATGACCCGATTTCTTGTGGTATCAGGCTGTGGTTGTCAATTTCAGAACCGCTCCGCCTGATGCGGTGTGTAGCGGTAGATCTGATCCGACAGGTCATTTTCCGCCATGAACCGCGCGATTGAGCCGAATGTTGCGGTGCCGATTTGCGCACCGTGATCGGCGGTGGTCAGCGCCGCAGATGCCGCTGGCGCAAAGAGACGCTTGAGGCCGCCGATTTTCACGGGTTGCGGGTCAAAATGTGCCGCGATATTGGCCTTGATCTGCGCCTGATCCGTGGTGCCGTAGAGGCTCGCCATCAGCACATCAAGCGTGTGTTCGGTGCAGTTTTGAAACTGCGGTGTCATTGGATTGGCAAGCACCGAATAGCTGGCGTTGTGCAGCGACACATAGGTCGGGCTGGCGATCACCTGCAGCAGTTTCTTTTGCAGTCTCGGGTCGGGGATGATGACACCTGCGTCCAGTTCAAAGACACCGGCGAAGAAGTCCGCGGGGCTGTCCTGCACCAACCGGCTTTGGGAATCGTCGTCTGCCAGCTGGTAAAGGTTATAGACCCGGTAGCCTTTGTCGGTTGTGCCATCTGCACGCTGGATGGTCGAGTAGACCCAATAGGCGACGTGGGTGTAGTCGATCCCGCCGGGCAGGGTTTCGGGGTCCCGCCCAACGCGCCCGACGATGGCCACATGGGCCCCTCGGGCGGCGAGGTCCTGTTGCAGCGTGGTGGCGAAGACCAGAACTTCGGCGCGGGGCAGGACGGGTTGCGCGTCTTCGGCGCTGCCGGCCCAGGAAAGGGACGGCAGCAGCAATGTCAGCGCGATGGCAAAGAGGGTCAGAAAACGTTTCATATCGAGGTCTCCCGGAAATTTGTCGTTAGTCCAATGTGGGCGCCGCGTTGGGCATCACGGTGATGTTGATGGTCTGTTGCGGGCGGCTTGCGTGACCGATGTCAGCGCCCAGGTCGATGGCGCTGGTGCCAATCTCTTCCAGGGCAGACCCTGTCAGGGCGATGGCGGATCCCACGGCAACAATCGGTACCGAAGCAACAGTCGCCGCGCCCGAAGAGACGGCAGCGCCCCCGTGGCTCGCGGCTTCACCACTGTGATAGGCGGCCTCAGCGGAGTGCTGACCACTGGGGCCTGCAAAGGCGGCGGTTGCGGAAACAGCCATGGTCAGACCGATGAGAGCAGAGCGAATAAACATTGTTGTTTTCCTTTTGTGAACATTGTTCATAACAAATAGGAGGGCGCAGTGATTCCGTCAACATATTTTTTGAACAACGTTCACAAAAATCGGAAATTCATTGTGGTGCGATGTGGAATGTTCATGAAAATAGGGGCTGGACACAAAAAAAGAGCCGCAAAAATGCGGCTCCTTTGGTCGATGTCGCTGCTTTCAGACTGACATGCAGATGTATTTCATTTCCAGATAGTCTTCGATGCCGTGGTGCGAGCCTTCGCGCCCGAGCCCGGATTGCTTCACCCCGCCGAAGGGGCCGAGCTCGGTTGAGATGATGCCGGTGTTCACGCCGACAATCCCATATTCCAGCGCCTCGGCGACTTTGTACACGCGGCTGAGATCTTTGGCGTAGAAATACGAGGCCAGACCAAAGATCGTGTCGTTGGCCATGGCGATGACTTCGTCTTCATCCTCGAATTTGAAGAGCGGAGCGAGCGGGCCGAAGGTCTCTTCGGTGGCGACCTTCATGTCCTGCGTGACCCCTGTGACCACGGTGGGCTCAAAGAAGGTGCCCCCCATCTCATGAGCTTTGCCGCCCGTCAGGATCGCGCCGCCGTTGTTCACGACGTCGTCCATATGCTCTTTCACCTTCTCGACCGCGTCCTGGTTGATCAGGGGACCGGTGGTCACACCTTCTTCGAGACCGTCGCCGACTTTCAGGTTTTCGACGGCGACCTTCAGCTTGGCGGCAAAAGCGTCATAGACCCCGGCCTGCACGTAGATGCGGTTGGCGCAAACGCAGGTCTGGCCATTGTTGCGGAATTTGCAGAGCATCGCGCCTTCGACGGCTGCATCCAGATCGGCGTCATCAAAGACAATAAAGGGCGCATTACCACCAAGCTCCATGGAGCATTTCATGACCTGATCGGCGGCCTGCTTCATCAGGATGCGCCCGACTTCGGTTGAGCCGGTGAAGGTCAGTTTGCGCACGGCAGGGTTTTCGCAGAACTCCTTGCCCACTGCGGAGGACGAGGAGGAGGGCACCACGTTGAACACCCCCGCCGGAATGCCGGCGCGTTCCGCCAACACGCCCATGACAAGGGCAGAGAGCGGCGTTTCGGCCGCAGGACGCGCCACGAAGGAGCAGCCAACCGCAAGGGCAGGGGCGGCCTTGCGCGTGATCATCGCATTGGGGAAGTTCCACGGCGTGATCGACGCGGCCACCCCGATGGGTTGTTTCAGCACGGTGATGCGTTTGTCGCGCTGATGACCGGGGATGGTCTCGCCATAGACGCGCTTGGCCTGCTCGCCCATGAATTCGATGAAGCTGGCGCCATAGGCGATCTCACCTTTGGCCTCCGCATGCGGTTTGCCCTGTTCGGCGGTCAGGATCGTGCCCAGATCGTCGGCATTCTCCATCATCAGGTCGAACCATTTGCGCATCACCGCCGCGCGTTCCTTGCCCGTCCAGGCGGCCCAATCTTTCTGCGCTTTTTCCGCTTGGGCAATCGCACCAGCCACCTGGGCACGGCTCAGATCAGCCACCTGGGCAATCACATCGCCCCGGGCGGGGTTGGTCACATCAAAGGTGCCGTCCTCCCCATCGACCCATTGCCCGCCGATGTAGGCGCGAGTTTCCAAAAGGGTGGGGTCTTTGAGCAGGGATTTGAGATCGGTGTTTAGAATATCTTTCATTTCGGGTCCTCCACGAAAATGGCTGTGGTTCTCAAATCAACTCTGAGTATGATTGTCCAGTTCCGATAAAGAGGGTGAAACAAATGATGCCATTGGACGATGCCTATGCGAATGCCGCCTACATAGAAGGGGCAGAAACATATCCGCCCAAATGGGCGGCGGCGGCATCGGCGTTTCGCCAGGGGTTGGGGCCGCGTGCCGAACTCGGCCTGTCTTACGGTCCGAGCGACCGTCAGGTGTTTGATTTCTTTAACGTCGAAGGTGTGTCGCGCGGGACGCTGATCTTTGTGCATGGCGGGTATTGGAAGGCTTTCGACCACAGCTATTGGTCTCATCTGGCAGCGGGTGCGATGGCATCGGGCTGGTCCGTGGCCCTGCCAGGTTACGATCTGTGTCCGCAGGTGCGCATCTCGGAGATCACGCGTCAGATTGCGATGGCGGTCACGAAAATCGCGGATCGCAGCGTTGATCCCATCGTGCTCGCGGGTCATTCGGCGGGGGGGCATCTGGTCTCCCGGATGATGGATCCGCTGGTATTGCCGGAGCCTGTGCGTCGCCGGATCGAGCGAGTTGCGCCGATTTCGCCCGTGGCTGACCTGGCCCCGCTGCTTGAGACATCGATGAATGAGATACTGAACCTGGACGCGGATGAGGTTACGGCCGAAAGCGTGACCAACATGGCCCCACCGCAAGAGGCGTTGGTGAAGATTTGGGTTGGCGGGGATGAACGCCCGGTGTTTCTCGAGCAGGCCGATGCGCAGGCGAAGGCTTGGGGCGTGGGGCAGGTAATTGTGCCGGGAAAGCACCATTTCGATGTGATTGAGGCGCTGGAAGAACCTGAAAGCGATCTGGTGCGGTTTCTGACCCGGCAATAGGCCTTGATCGCGGGCATGGAATCATCCAAGCATTCAACTGGCTGCGGGCGATGGCGTCGTCCGGTGGATGGCCATGATTTGTCCTGAACGCCGGGACCTTTCTGCATAAGGAGGGTCTGACATGACCACCCAGAAACACTCTGATCGCCCGGAAATCTACCGCTATCACAATGGTGAAAAATCGCCTTTGCCTTTTGCAGCGGCTGAATATGAGGCGCGCCTGACCGAGCTGCGGGAACGGATGGAGGCTGCCGGCGCCTCTGCGGCTGTCTTCACGTCGATGCATAATATCGCCTATTATTCCGGCTTCCTCTACTGCGCCTTCGGGCGGCCCTACGGTCTGGTTGTGACGGATAGGGATGCAGTCACCATCAGCGCGGGCATCGATGCAGGCCAGCCGTGGCGGCGCAGCTTTGCCGATAACATCACCTATACCGACTGGCAGCGCGACAATTTCTGGCGCGCTGTGGCCTCGGTGACCGGCAAGAATGCGATCATCGGCTATGAGGGCGACCACCTGACGCTGATGCAGCGCGACAAGCTGGAGGATTTCCTGAACCCGCTCACGATGGTGGACCTCTATGAGACCACGATGCGCCAGCGGATGCATAAATCCGACGCCGAGATCGCGCTGATCCGCCATGGTGCGCAGGTAGCGGATGTTGGCGGCTATGCGATCCGGGAGGTGATCAAACCGGGCGTGCGAGAGATCGAAGTGGCCATGGCCGGACGTGACGCAATGGAGCTGGAGATCGCAAAGCGGTTTCCGAATGCGGAATACCGCGATACCTGGGTCTGGTTCCAGTCGGGCCTGAATACCGATGGCGCGCATAACCCGGTTACGGGGCGGGTGCTGGAACGGGGCGATATTCTCTCTCTCAACGCCTTTCCGATGATTTCGGGATATTACACGGCGCTCGAACGCACGCTGTTTGTCGGGGAGGTGGATGCGGCGAGCCTGAAGATCTGGGAAGCGAATGTCGCGGCGCATGAATACGGCATGAGCCTGCTGAAACCGGGTGTGTCCTGTGCTGATGTCACCCATAAGATCAATGATTTCTTCGCCGAGCGCGACCTGCTGCGCTATCGCACCTTTGGCTACGGGCATTCCTTTGGCGTGCTGAGCCACTACTACGGGCGGGAGGCCGGGTTGGAACTGCGCGAGGACATCGACACGGTTCTGGAGCCGGGTATGGTGATCTCAATGGAACCGATGCTGACAATTGCGGCGGATCAACCGGGCGCGGGTGGCTACCGGGAGCATGACATTCTGGTGATCACCGAAGAGGGCCACGAGAACATCACCGGCTACCCCTATGGGCCTGGGTTTAACGTCGTGGGCTGACGGGCAGCGGCATAGGTTGTGGCGGCCCAGCCAACCGGACCGGTTTCGGGCAGGGCACGGCCGACCACAGACCTGATTGGACCTTTCCAACGGGTGCTACATTTGCGAAAGACCATGAGAAACTTGCGCAGGCGGGGCATGTAAATTGCGTTCACATACCCTATCTAATAGCACAGGCGCATAAACCGGGAGATGGGCATGTTCGCACTGGCACGATTGCTGGTCATTGGCTTCGTCGTTTTGACGATCATCTATGTCTGTCTCTCCTTCTATTCACGCGCGGTCAGACGCGGTAAACTCGAAGCAGAGTGGGACGCGGCGCGGGGTCCGGGCAACCGCGAGAGCTTTGTGCGCGCTGGATTGCAAGACTATGACAGCTCGCTGCGGCGTAAGCTGATCCTCGGGGTCTACGTCATTCCGACCATTGCGGTTGGCCTGCTGATCTATTTTACGAATTTCGCCTGAGAAAGGGCCTGTCATGTTTTACGTTAAATGGGGTTTCATCGCTGTCATCTGGACGCTGATCGTGGCGGTGTTCCATTACACGCTGCCTCAGGTCGATATTGTACGTGTGACAGACACCTATGAAAAACGGATTGATCCCGGTGAAAACCGCCTGTTCTGGGCGCAGGCTGATGCAGGGTCAAATCCAAACGCTACCAGCCGTGATGTGTTCTTTATCCAGACCCGCCGGGCCGACAATCGGGTGATGGTCTATCGCAACGAAGACACGGGCTGGGGCTGGCCGCCCTATTTCAAGTTCGACACTTCCAACCTGCAGGCCGAAGCGGCAGATGCGAAATCAACAGCCGCCGACCCGCAGTACATTGCCATTCGTCACTATGGATGGCGGTTGGAGTTTTTCTCGATTTTCCCCAATGCCATTTCGGTCTGGCCGGTGGAGGGGCCGGAGGCCAGCAAGCCTTTGCCCTGGTTGAACACGCTGATCCTGTTGTTTTTCGGCGCAATTTTCTATGGCATTTGGGTACGCTGGCGGCGTTTCCGCGAGGCGCGGATCGACCCGAAACTGGAAGAAATTCAGGACAGCTGGGAAGCCGCCGAGGACAACATGGCCGAAAAACGCAGCCGGTTCCGCCGGTGGTGGGCCGCCAAGCGCCGCGGATACTAGGCTTTTGCCAGCATCCGCCCCAACGCACGCCCGCCCAGAATGTGCACGTGCAGATGCGGCACTTCCTGCACGCCGTCCGCCCCGGCATTTGAGATCATACGAAACCCATCGCCGGCGGCGAGGGTGACGCCTTCCATGCGGCACACCTCGCCGATGGCGCGGGTGTAATCGACAATCTCCGCCTCCGATGCCTCAGCGGCAAAGTGGTCGTAACTGATATAGGGTCCTTTGGGGATCACCAGCACATGTGTGGGCGCCTGCGGATAAAGATCGCGGAAGGCAAGGCTGTGGTCCGTTTCCAGCACAGTCGTATTCGGAATTTCGCCGCGCAGGATCTTGGCGAAGATGTTCTGATCATCGTAGGCGTAGCTCATATAGGCTCCTCAATCGGCAAACAGATGCGGGTTGCCTGCAATCTCGCGCGCGGCATCGGGCGAGATTGACAGGAATTCGGCCAGCGCCTGCGCATTGTCATCCATGTCACCGGATTCACGAATGCGGCTGTAGTTTTTGAAATCCGCATCGCGAATGCGGTCGCTTTCGAAGATCATGTCGTTGCGAATGGTCGGCAGCAGGCGTTCGAGCGTCTCAGACGAGGTCTGCTCGCCTGCCAGCCCGACACGCATGGCGTGCCCGATCAGATAATCATCGGTGAAACTACACTCGATCTCGAGCAGTCGGGTCACGGATCTGTCGGCGGCGAAATCCTGCAGCAGCTCGATGTTGCCGGGATCCATGCAGACGATCATGCGGTCCGTCTCGTAGAAATCAAACAGCATCCGCATCAAGGCGCGCCGGTGGCGCGTGCGTTTTTCCAGCGAGGTCTGGATGCCGCCAAGGTCGGGCAGGGGCGTGTCTTCTTCGTTAAAGAGATATTCGACCGCAGGCACATTTGTCGTCTGTCTGATCCGCTCCAACACGCGTTTGGCCACGTGCCATTTCTTGCAGACCACAACCAGCAATTCGCGTTCGCGGCCAAGGGTCGATTCCGTTTCCCAGAACCGCGAAGCAAAGCGGCGACCGATCCGGCCCCGACCCGTCAGGAACTTGAACAGACTGGGACCTTCTCCCGAAATCTGGAAATGCACGCCCGATGCCGCATAGAGCAGTCCAAGGCGACGTTTGAGATCCCGTGCTTCGGGGCTGATCTTGCGGGCAAAAAGGTAGTCCTGACTGATCAGCATGTCGTAGTGATCGTTATAGAACGTCACCGGCATCCCATAATCCGTGAACATCAGGAAGGTCAGGGTGCGGCTGCGGATCTCCGGTTCAGGCACAAGATGGGGCACGATGGTCTGAAAGAAGGTCTCGTCCGGGATCCAGGTGGTCGAAAAAAATCGCATCACGTCGCGGCGTTCTTTGATGAAAGCCAGCACCTTTTCCACGGTTTCTCGGCGCAGGCACCACCATTGGCTGCCGATCCTGATCTGGATGTCGTCGGGCAGGGTGCGCTGCAGTTTCAACCGGCGTTGCAGCTCCATCGAGGCGTAGAAAAGCGGCTTGTTTTTGCGCTCGTTAAAGAAGTGGCGGTAGATCAACCGCTCCTCCTTCATACCGGTCTTGATCCAGTCACTTTCGAAATAATCGAAGTTTTCAATGAAATCCGCATCGTTTTCACCAAGAAACTGATGCGTATATTCGGCGGTCTTGATGGCCATGCAATCGCCCGACAGCATGTAGAAATGCGTCGCGCGCGGATAGGCCTCGACCGCCGCCTGCACCGCGTTCAGAGTGGCCTGAACCAGGGACCACTCGCCCCAGCCGCATTTCACGCGGCGTTTGACGAAGGTTACATTTGCGTTCCCATTCAAGGCCTTGCGGATTTTGTCGTAGTGATCGGGGTTGGCGCGCGCATCAAAATGGACCGCCATGTAGTCGCCTGCCGCGGTCAAGCGCTCCGCTTGCCGGATGATGGCATCGGGATCTTTATGGCACAAAAGGATAAAGGCGATCTTTGCCACGATGAAACTGGTCTGCTCTTTTTTCTGCCACTCTATACTTTGATAAGCATGAAGGCGCATTGAATAAACTGTATTTTTTTGCTTTTTTCGCAACCAACACGTGCTGCGTTCCCAAACGCGCCGGTCGAGCAGGAGTACGACAGATGGGTTTTCCCGGAACCTGGATGACCACAAGTCAAAGCATGGTGTACCGTGTGGTGCCCAAATGTGCCTGCTCCACCATTGGTCAGATCATGTATTATTCCGACCACGGAGAGTTCTTTGAGGGCGACATTCACGATGCAAAAGAGGGGCTGCACAAATGGGCGCTGGAGGACAGCCAGGCACCGATCACCGACAATGTGCAACAGCACAAATCCTATGCTTTCACCTGCGTGCGCAATCCTTACACGCGGATTCTAAGCTCCTTCTTTGACAAGATTTGCGGGATTCAACGCAACGGCAAGCGGTATCGCGGCAATCTGGTGCCCCAGCTGGCACAAAAATACGGGATCGACGTGGGGGGCGACGACGGTGAGGGCGCGTTTGATCAGATCGCTTCGTTCAGGCGGTTTTTGCTGTTCGCGCGGGACACCATAAAGTTCCGCAAACCCATGGACCCGGATATCCACTGGTCCGCCATGTCCGGTCATGTCAGCACCTTTATCGTGAATGGCGGGACCTATGACAAAATAGTCTGGACGGAGCAGTTCAATGACGGGATGCAGGATGTTCTAAAAGCCATTGAGACACCTTTCCCGATCACGCTGGACAAGGTGCCGAGGTTCAATGAGAGCGAAGGGCACGGCCCCAAACGTATCCATGCGGTCGAGGATTATTTCGACGATCTGTCGATGCATCTGGTCTATGAGATTTACAAACGCGATTTCGAACTATTCAAATATGACTTTGAAAATCCGGGCAACAAGCTGCCCCTCAGCGAGATCGACCTCGACGAAGTGCACGCCAAGCTGGGCGACTGATCACAGCCTCAGGAACCGCTGAACGGCCCCAACACACTGGTGCGGTGATCGACCTGGAAGATGTGATTGTAGAGCTGTGCCACCCATTGCTTGCCCTCCATCGTCTGTTCCAGGTGCCCCAGTGCCGGCCCGATGAGCGGCTGCACCTGTGACCAGAAAAAATCGGGGAATTTCTCCATCAGGTCCACCGCGCTTTCATAGCCCAACTGCTCGGCCATGCCGGTTTCCTGAAATTCCAGGAACAGCGCACCGATTTTGCGGTGATAAAACGGATCGGCCATCTGCCCAATCAGATCGGCGGCACGCACCAGCGCAGGTTCGCTCGAGGTGGAGTGATAATAGGGGTCGTCGGGGACCGGAAATCGCGTGTAGTCCACGGCCGTTGCTATTCGTTCTTCGTCAATCAGAACCGATTCTGAAAATCGCTTGCGCGCGTACATCATACCCCGGTCGACATGGTAGGGCGCAAGGAAGGCATCCGAGCCACCGCGCGGCGGTGTGATTGTATTTCCCTCAGCGTCGATCACAACCGTCGATCCTTTATCACCTTCGCAAATGTCGCGCAGGTACCCGATGTCATGGACCAGCAGAGAGATGATATAGTGCAGCCAGTCACGCGGCTGGATGGCCTCGGTCACCAGTCTGCCGCGCATGATCTGTTGGCCGACCAGTGTGACCATAATGGTGTGTTCCGCGTTGTGATAGAGCGCGTCAGAATTTGCGAGACGTTCGAGGACCATCTTGGCGCAGCCATTGATGTAGGCGGCATATTCGGGGTCGCGACCCGAGAAATACTGGAGAAACGTCTCCGACAGATGTTCGCCGAAAGAAGACGCCAGCGTTGCCGTCGGATTAAACATCGGGAGCTCCCGGTCAATTGTCGTTAGATCGTCATACAACATTTTATTGTGAACGCCTAATGGGAGAGTGTCACGATCAGAAAACACGTTTTGGGTGCTGTCCTTTGCTGTTGAGACCGGGCCAACTTGCGCCTTCACGCGTCTGGGATTACATCACCAAGTATGGCCCAGGTAAAATCTGCATCAAAGTCCGATCCCAACTACAAAGTCGTGGCCGAAAACCGGCGTGCGCGCTTTGACTATGCGATCGAGGAAGACATCGAATGCGGGATCATTCTGGAAGGATCAGAAGTGAAGTCGCTGCGGATGGGCGGGGCGAATATCGCGGAGAGCTATGCTGCGGTCGAGGAGGGGGAACTGTGGTTGGTCAACAGCTACATCGCCCCCTACAAGCAAGCGAAAACCTTCCAGCACGATGAACGGCGCCGCCGCAAATTACTGGTCTCGCGCAAGCAGCTGTCGGACTTCTGGAATGCGACTCAACGCAAAGGCATGACATTGGTGCCGCTGGTGCTTTACTTCAATCACCGGGGCATGGCGAAGATCAAAATCGGCGTCGCCAAAGGTAAAAAGCTGCACGACAAACGGGAGACGGCGGCCAAGCGGGACTGGTCGCGTCAGAAGTCGCGGCTGATGAAGGATCACGGCTAGGAAAAACCCGCTCTGGCGCTGCTCAGATCCGCCGGAAACGGGCGTCTTGTCATGCGGGCTGCTGGCCATCGCTGCGCAAGTGGACTTGATACCAAAGCCCGTGGGCGGTACCCAGAGTTTGATTTGCACCGCCGGGAGACTCGCATGGCTGATGATCCAAAAACACTGGTGTCCACCGCATGGTTGGCCCAACACCTGAAAGATCCCGATTTGCGGATTTTGGATGCCTCCTGGTATCTGCCCGAAGCGGGCCGCGATGCGCGCGCCGAATACGATGCGGGGCACATTCCGGGCACCCGGTTTTTCGACATTGACGAGATTTCGGATCACCGCTCCGATCTGCCGCATATGGCGCCGCCCGTTGAGAAATTCATGTCGCGTCTGCGCG
Organism: uncultured Roseobacter sp.; assembly: GCF_947499265.1. Classification (GTDB taxonomy): domain Bacteria; phylum Pseudomonadota; class Alphaproteobacteria; order Rhodobacterales; family Rhodobacteraceae; genus Roseobacter. The sequence goes on from NZ_CANMNK010000007.1 coordinate 66,912, forward strand.
CGATGGGCGTGGGAGATGGGCATCAGGTTGTGGTCTACGATGGGGCCGGGCTGCTGTCGGCCGCCCGCGTCTGGTGGCTTTTCCGTCTGATGGGGCAGGAAAACGTGGCCGTGCTGGACGGTGGATTTCCCAAATGGCAAGCGGAGGGGCATCCGGTGGAGGACATGCCACCGATCATCCGCGACCGTCACATGACCGTGCGGATGCAGAACCAGTTGGTGCGCGATGTCACGCAGGTCTCCTCTGCGTCCAAGCTTGGCGATCATGTGATCGTTGACGCCCGCGCCGCCCTGCGGTTTCGTGGAGAAGCGCCGGAGCCGCGTGATGGGCTGCGCGCCGGTCACATCCCGGGGTCGCGCAACGTGCCCTATGCGGACCTGCTGAACGCTGACAAGACGATGAAAGACCCCGAGGCCTGCCGCGCGATCTTTGACGCCGCTGGTGTTGATTTGACGATGCCCATCATCACTTCCTGTGGGTCCGGCGTGACCGCGGCCATTCTGGCACTGGCGCTGGAACGTCTGGGCCATGCGCATTGGTCGCTTTATGATGGATCCTGGGCCGAATGGGGCATGTTTCCCACGGTACCTGTCGCAACCGGAGACGCTTGATGTTTGAAACCCTGGAAAAACGACCTGCCGATGGCATTCTTGCCCTGATGCAGATGTACAAGGACGACCCGCGCCAGACCAAGATTGATCTGGGCGTAGGGGTCTACAAGGATGCAACGGGCCTGACACCCGTGATGCGTGCGATCAAAACCGCAGAGCAACAGCTTTGGGAACAGGAAAACACCAAGGTCTACACCGGACTGGCGGGCGATCCTGCGTTTTCGGACGCGATGATTAAGCTTGTCTTGTCCGACGCCGTGGCGCGCGACACCATCGCAGCGGTCGCAACGCCGGGCGGCACAGGTGCCGTGCGGCAGGCCTTTGAACTGATCCAAATGGCGCGACCTGAGGCGCGGGTTTTCGTATCCGACCCAACCTGGCCAAACCACATTTCGATTCTGGGGTATCTTGGCATCGAGGTGGTGCGGTACCGGTACTTTGACGATGAAAGCCGCGGTGTCGATTTCGATGGCATGATGGAAGACCTGCGGCAGGCCAAGGCGGGCGATGTCGTGCTGCTGCACGGCTGTTGTCATAACCCGACGGGTGCAAACCTGAACATGACGGAATGGCAGGCGGTTGTGGAGGTGTTGAACGACACCGGTGCCGTGCCGATGATCGATATTGCGTATCAGGGGTTCGGAGATGGTCTGGAGGAAGATGCAGCGGCAACGCGTCTGGTTGCCGCGTCGGTGCCGGAGTGCCTGATTGCCGCCAGCTGCTCGAAGAACTTCGGCATTTACCGCGAAAGGACCGGCCTGTTGATGGCGGTGAGCCAGAATGCGGAGGCCCGCAAGCTGCATCAGGACACGCTGGCGTTTCTGAACCGGCAGAATTTTTCTTTCCCGCCGGATCATGGGGCGCGGTTGGTGACGATGATTCTGAACGATGAGGCGCTGCGCAAAGACTGGATGGCTGAGGTTGAAGAGGTGCGCAGCAGCATGCTGGGCTTGCGGACCCAATTGGCCAATGAGTTGCAGCGCCTGTCCGGATCTGACCGGTTTGGTTTTATTGCGCAGCACCGGGGGATGTTTTCCCGACTGGGTACGACCCCGCAAAAGGTCGAGGAGATGCGGGAGAAAAACGGCATTTACATGGTGGCGGACAGTCGCATGAACATTGCGGGGCTGAACGCCGAAACCGTGCCGATTCTGGCCAAGGCGATCATCGACGCGGGTGTCTGATGTTCGGCGCGGAGGGTAAGAGGTATTGGCCTCCGGCGGGGATACTTAGTGCCAAAAGAATGTGGGGCCGCATGGCTGTTTGCAAAAGAAAGCCCGGGCGCGAAGGCCCGGGCTTTTTAGTTTGTTCTGAAAGGGCTTATCCCTTGGAGAAGTCCGGATAGGCTTCCATACCTAGTTCGCTGGTGTCGAGTCCGTTTATCTCAGCCTCTTCGCTGACGCGAATACCCATGGTGGCCTTCAGGATGGACCAGACGATGAGGCTGGCCACGAAGGTGAAGACACCGTAGCCAATGATCCCCATCAATTGCGTACCGAGGCTGGCGTCGCCGTAGAAGATGACGGCGATGGTGCCCCAGATGCCCGCCAGAAGGTGAACGGGGATTGCGCCAACCACATCGTCGATCTTGAACTTGTCCAGCATCGGGACTGCGAAGACCACGATCACGCCACCAATGGCGCCAATCCAGAGCGCGCCGAAGAGCGTGGGCGCCAGGGGTTCGGCGGTGATGGAGACGAGGCCCGCAAGCGCGCCGTTGAGCACCATGGTCAGATCGACTTTCTTGTACATGACCTGCGTCAGGATCAGAGCTGTTACAGCACCGGCAGCCGCCGCCATATTGGTGTTGGCGAAGATGCGCGAGACGTCGGACACATCACCGACAGTGCCCATCGCAAGCTGCGAGCCACCGTTGAAACCGAACCAGCCGAGCCACAGGATGAACGTCCCCAGGGTCGCCAGCGCCAGGTTGGAGCCGGGCATCGGGTTCACGCGGCCGTCCTTGTACTTGCCCAGACGCGGACCAAGCACGATGGCACCGGCCAGAGCGGCCCAACCGCCAACCGAGTGCACGACGGTGGAACCGGCGAAGTCGGAGAAGCCTGCTTCGGACAGCCAGCCGCCACCCCACTGCCAGGAGCCGGAGATCGGATACATGACGCCTGTGAGGATGATCACGAAGACCAGGAATGGCCAGAGCTTGATCCGCTCGGCCAGTGCACCTGACACAATCGATGCTGTGGCGGCGACAAAGACCAGCTGGAAGAAGAAGTCCGACCCGATGGAGGCATAATCCAGTGCTGCATCCGCAGCCGCAACACCGACTGGGTCAAGCGTTGTTGTGGAGAAGAATGGGCCCACCCAACCGGCAATGATCCAGCCGTCGCCAGGGTACATCAGGTTGAAACCGATGAGCCAATACATTATCGCGGCAAACGAATAGAGCGCGATGTTCTTGGTCAGCTGCATGGTCACGTTCTTGGACCGCACGAGGCCCGCTTCGAGCATCGCGAAGCCTGCGGCCATGAAGAAGACCAGGAAGCCAGCCACGAGGAACAGGAGCGTTGTCATGATATACGGGCCGATTTCATCGAAGCCCGGTGCCGCGTCCTGTGCGAGAGCCAGCGTCGGCAGCGCGGTGAGCGCCGCTGCGATGGCGAATGTTTTGAGGTTTTTCATAAGTCTTATCCCTAAGCTACAGCGGCTTCACAGCGCGTCTTCGTTGGTTTCGCCGGTACGGACGCGAACGGCCTGATCGACACTCAGAACGAAAATCTTGCCGTCGCCGATTTTTCCTGTGTGCGCGGTCTTGGTGATCGTTTCGACCACCTGATCAACGGCGCTTGCCGCCACGACGATCTCGATTTTGACCTTCGGCACGAAATTCACCGCGTATTCAGCGCCGCGATAGATTTCGGTGTGACCTGACTGTGAGCCAAAACCTTTGATTTCGGTTACCATCATGCCGCGCACTCCGGCTTCGGTCAGTGCTTCACGCACCTCCTCCAGCTTGAACGGCTTGATTGTTGCAATGATGAGTTTCACCTCGTGTCCCCTTAACTTGGCAGAGTTCTCTGCAATGGTTGCGCCTGAAGAAAACGTCATCGGGTCGTGAACATGAAAGTTTCGGGGGGTAGTTCTCGGGAGAAACCGAAGTGAGTTGATCAATTATTAGGCGTTTCGAAAAAATCGCTTAATAATTAATCAAACAAATAATGATCTTTCGTACTGCCACCACCTCAACAATTCCGTCCAGCCGGGGTAAGCTGCACAAAACAACACTGGGCCGGGCAGGTTCTTCATGAGTGATTCACGTAAAGGCAGGCGGCCACTGGTCGCGGATAAGCGCTACGGTGCGCAACCGAAAAAGGCGCGCAAACCCAAAGCCAAGCCGAAAGCAAAACCGCGCAAGACCGCGCGGCGTCGCACGCCAGCGAAGAAGCGCGGCGGTATCATCGGCTTCTTTCAACGCATCATCCGCTGGATCTTGCGTCTGATCTGGCGTGTGACCTGGCGGATCGGCGCGGTCGTTTGCCTGATGCTGGGGCTGATGGTTGGATACTACTATACCACGCTGCCAGACGTGACCGAGCTATTGGATGCGCGTGCGCGCGGATCCGTGACCATGCTGGACGATGCCGGGCAGGTTTTTGCCTGGCGCGGTGATCAGTTCGGTGGCGTTGTAACCGCAGATACGGTCTCGCCACATCTGCGCAACGCGATTGTTGCGACCGAAGACAAGCGGTTCTACCGTCACTTCGGCCTCAGCCCGCGGGGCATTGCAAGTGCCGTGCGCATCAACCTCAGCGAGGGGCGCGGTCCCCTATCCGGGCACGGCGGGTCCACGATTACGCAGCAGGTGGCCAAGCTCCTGTGCCTCGGAGTGCCGTTCGATCCGACGGTTCAGTCCGAAGCGGAATACGAGGCGGAGTGTCGTCGCGGTACGATCAAACGCAAGGCGTCCGAGGCCATCTACGCGCTGGCGATGGAGGCGAAATACTCCAAGGACGACATCCTGACGATCTACATGAACCGTGCCTTTCTGGGCGCGGGCGCGCGTGGGTTCGAAGCGGCGAGCCAGCGATATTTCGGTAAGTCAGCCGCAAATGTGAACCCGGCTGAGGCTGCGATGCTTGCGGGGCTTCTGGTGGCCCCTACACGCTTCGCCCCGACGAATGACCTCACGCGGTCGCAGGGGCGGGCGGCAACGATTGTTCGCCTGATGAATGAACAAGGTTATCTGTCGGACGCTGAAGCCCGCGATGCTCAAAGCAAACCTGCGCAGTTGTCACAGGCGGCCGAAGCGCGGGCGGGCGGGTATTTTGCCGATTGGGTGATGTCATCAGGGCCGGAATTCTTCACCCGGAAGACCACCGAAGATGTGATCATCAGAACCACCCTGGATCAACGCATTCAGCGCGCCGCGGATGAGGCCATGCAATGGGTGTTCGAGAACAAGATCCGCGACGGCAGCAAAGCACAGGCCGCCATCGTTGTGATGTCTGCCGACGGCGCGGTGCGCGCGATGGTGGGCGGGCGCAAGACCAAGGTCGCGGGGGCATTTAACCGCGCGGTTCAGGCGAAACGCCAGACCGGCTCAGCTTTCAAGCCGTTCGTTTATGCGGCAGCCCTTGATCTGGGGTATTCCCCGAATGACACGGTTGTAGACGAACCGCTGACCATTAATATCCCCGGGTCGGGCCCCTGGTCGCCGCGCAACTACACCAACAGGTTTTATGGCAAGGTGTCCTTGACCCAGGCCTTGCAGGACAGCCTGAACATTCCAGCGGTCAAGGTTTCTGAATTCGTGGGCCGAGATCTCGTGCGGCAGGTTGCCAGCGAATTCGGCCTGCAGAGCGATCTTGCCGCGGGGCCGGCACTGGCGCTGGGCGCGTCCGAAAGCACGCTGATCGAAATGACCGGGGCCTATGCGGGCATTCTGAACGGTGGATCGTCGGTTGTCCCTTACGGTCTCGTCGAGCTTCGGCTTTTGGGCGACGATGAGCCGTTGATGGGGACCGGCGGCGGCATTGGTGAGCGGGTGGTGCAGGAACCGGCGGCGCGGCAGCTCATCTACATGATGGAGAGGGTGGTCTCAGAAGGCACCGGCAAGCGCGCGCAGTTCGGCGGGCGTCAGCTGGCGGGGAAAACCGGCACGACGCAGGCCGCACGCGACGCCTGGTTTGTCGGGTTCTCTGCGGACTACGTGGCCGGGGTCTGGATGGGATATGACGACAACACTCCCTTGACCGGCGTCACAGGCGCGGGTCTGCCTGCCGACATCTGGCGTGAGACCATGATGCGCGTGCATGAAGGTGTGCCGCTCAAGCCTTTGCCCCTGATGTTGCCCTCACAATCAGGGGAGGTCCGCGAACCGTCTGGGGGCCAACAGGGCGGCGGTGCGGTCGGAGTTCTGGAAGGTCTATTGCGCGATATTCTGGGCGGTGGCGGCGGGTCCGGAAATACGCCGCCAAATGCCAATGGCGGCGATCGCTAGATCGGGTTCAGCCCTTCTCGGAACACCTTAAACATCGGGTCCCGAGAAAGGCGTTGAAATCTTGATTTCAAGCAGCCTTGGGGGACCCGAGTTGTTCGGGAGGTGCCTTAGCCCGCTTTCTTAAGGTCCGCGATCATCGCGTTGATGTCGCCGCCCCGGCGGTCGAGCATCGAGCCGATCTCGCTCCGTTCTGTCAGGAGCAAGTTGACGCCTTCGATGAAGATGTTGAAAAACTTGTTTCTGCCGGATTTGTCGGAGACATGGAAGGAGACCTCAAAAGGTCCGTCGCCGCGCAGATAGGCCAGCGTGTTGATTTCATAGCCAGCCTTGATCTGACGCGCGGATTGCACCTCGACACGGCCGCCGATGAAATCACGGAACTGCTTGCCGTACTTCCGGGCGATATAGCCGGTAAAGGCATCATTGAACGCACGCTTTTGCGACGCAGACGCGGAGCGGCCATCCGCCCCCAGTGCGTATTGCGCCATGATGTTGACGTCCGCGTAGCGCACGAAGAGCTTTTCGAACTCGCGCAGGACGGCGCTGTCGGACTGACCGGAACTGATGACCCGGTCAATGTCTGCGACAACCTCGTCCACGAGTTTACGGGCATCTGTTTCGGTCAAAGCAAGCGCGGGCTGCGCCGTCAGTAGAGCGAAAGCGGCGGTACTCAGGAAAAAATCTCTGCGGTTGAGATTACTCAGCATAGGGGTCCTCATATGGGTCTGCTGCAAATGGGTCGACGTCTTCGCGGGCCTCCTGGCCCAATTCGAAACGGCGGTTCTGAAGGTAGATCAAACGAGACTGTGAATAGCTGTCGGTACTCTCGTAAAGCACCGAATCGATGGTGTCGCTGAACCGTTCCCGGTCGTTCAGGACGGCGCCACCCTTGGCGGTGGGCGGGATCAGCTCGGCATCGCCGTCGAGTGTGTTGTAGGTCAGCGGGTTAGTGAAGAAATCGACCACCAGACCAACCGTGTCACGCTGAGTGGAGGGTCCAAAGACCGGCAATTCGATGTAAGCGCCTTCGCCAACGCCCCAAACTGACAGGGTTTCCCCAAAATCAGTGTCATGGGCGGGGATCTTGAGCTCATCCGCCGCATCAAAGAAGCCACCGATCCCGATGGTCGTGTTCATCACGAAACGCAAGGTGGCAATACCGGTGCCGCGCAGGTCACCCTGCAACAGGCTGTTGATCGCAACGCCCGGCATGCCAAGGTTTTCAGAGAAATTGTTGACAGTATTCCGCATCTCAACGGGCACAACGCCGTAGCCCTGTGCCACTGGGCGGACCAGGTTTTTGTCCAGACCCTTGTTGAACGCGTGGACTTTGCGGTTCTGCGTCTCATAGGGATCGTTGATTCCATTGGAACGGGTGGCCACGTCCTGCGATGTGGCACAGGCGCTCAACGTCAGCGCAGCAACCAGAAGAACAGAGGGTCGCGCGAAAGCCTTGATTTTTAAGGAAAGAGACACTGGGATGATCCTGCAAAAACTGTGGAGAGGTAGGTAATTCTTTTTGTGAGGATGCCTAGGGGGCAACAGGTGGGTAATCGTATGATGTGGCAGATGCGCGACAGCGCAACTCTAACTTGATTGTGCGTATAACGTCCACAGCAACGGCCACAAGGTGAGACTTGTAAGCGGAAATGTGAGCGACGGGTAGGTGGAACCTGCCGCTCTTGACTAATCTCGACCACTTTCGCGTTGTAAGAGCGCGAAATTATATTTTATTTACAATAATTTAATCGGTTGGGTCGACGACACCTGCAGTCACGCATAACATAATTGCGGTTCGGCATAGCCAAGGTGGTTTGGCATTTGCGCAGATTGGTGAAGTGTGCAGAAGCTCAAATTGCACCCTTGACCGGAATGCGTCATTACTCGGCAGAATATCGCTTTGATCTTACTCAAAAGGACCCTGCTATGAGTTTTGCTTCCCGCCTCGCCGACCTTGGTGTGTCTCTGCCCGATGCGCCTGCCCCTGCAGCCAACTACGTACCTTTCGTGAAATCCGGCAGCACCCTTTATGTTTCAGGGCAGATCTCAAATGGCCCCGATGGGCTGGTGACGGGCAAGCTGGGCGCGGATATGGACGTCGACGCCGGGGCTGCGGCTGCGCGCCTCTGTGCGATCAGCCTGCTGGCACAGGTCAAAGCGGCTTGCGGGGGTGACATCGATGGTCTGCTCCGGGTGGTCAAGCTGACGGGCTTCGTCAATTCGACGGCTGATTTCACCGATCAGCCCAAGGTGATCAACGGCGCGTCAGATTTCCTGGTCGAGGCCCTGGGCGATGCAGGTCGCCATGCGCGCTCTGCCGTATCGGCAGCGGCTCTGCCCTTGGGTGTTGCGGTTGAGATCGAAGGCATCTTTGAAATCAAATGATGGTCGCCCTGCCAGAGCCCTTTCTGACCACGCCGCTGGCACATCGTGCCTTGCATGATGTGTCAGACGGTCGACCGGAAAACAGCCGGGCGGCCATCCGTGCGGCGATTGCCGCAGGCTATGGGATCGAGATCGACGTGCAGCAAAGCTCTGATGCGCAGGCCATGGTCTTTCACGACTACGTGCTGGACCGGCTGGCCGAGGCATCAGGTCCCGTAAGGGCGCAAACCTCGGCGACTTTGGCGCAGACAGCTTTACGCGGCGGTGAGGAGGGCATCCCCGATCTGCCGGAAATCCTGTCACTGGTGGCCGGACAGGTGCCCATACTGATCGAGATTAAGGATCAGGATGGCGCAATGGGGCCGGATGTTGGTCCGTTGGAGGCGGCTGTTGCCAGCGCATTGGAAGGGTATTCAGGGCCGGTAGGTGTCATGTCGTTTAACCCGCATTCTGTGATCCGGATGGCCGCGCTATGCCCGGAGACCCCACGCGGTCTTGTGACCGAAGCCTATGAGGAAAAGAATTGGTCACTGCCTGCTGAGACACGCTCGCATCTGCGCGAAATTCCAGACTATGAGAGGGCGGAGTGCAGCTTCATCAGTCATAGCATCCATGATCTCGACCGCCCGCGCGTGGCGGAATTGAAAGCGCAGGGTGCCGCGGTGCTGTGCTGGACAGTGAGATCGTCGGAAGATGAAGCACAGGCGCGCAAGGTTGCGCAGAATATTACCTTTGAGCAGTACCTCGCGGCGCTTCCCGCTTGATCCGGGACGTCGGGGCCACACCTTAGGCAGGGGCAAGGGTAAAGTTGATGCAGGAACAGGAATTCGAAATCCGGATCATTCCGTCGCTGCGCGCAATCGACGCGCAGGATTGGGATGCCTGCGCCTGTCCCGAGGCCACAGATGGCGCGCGGCCCAATGATCCCTTCACCACCTACCGGTTTCTGAGCGCGCTGGAAGAAAGCGGATCCGTCGGCACGGGCACGGGCTGGCAGCCGCAGTACCTCACGGCCTATGTGTCGGGGCAGTTGATTGGCGTGGCGCCGATGTACGTCAAATCCCACAGTCAGGGTGAGTACATCTTTGATCACAACTGGGCGCATGCCTACGAGCGCGCGGGTGGGCGATACTATCCGAAACTGCAGATCGCGGTGCCACACACACCGGCGACGGGCAGGCGGCTGCTCGTCAGGCCGGGGTTCGAGGATGCAGGCACCGCTGCACTGATCCAGGGCGCGGTGCAACTGGCGGATAACAACAACATTTCGTCCTTGCACCTGACCTTTTGCACCGAAGAGGAAGCACAACGCGGCGCAGCCATCGGGCTGATGCTGCGCAAAACGCAGCAGTTTCACTGGCAGAACGATAGCTACGCTCAATTCGATGATTTCCTTGCGTCCCTGAGTTCGCGCAAGCGCAAGAACATCAGAAAAGAACGGCGGCAGGCGCAAAACTTTGGTGGTGAGATCCACACGATTACCGGGGATGCGCTGCAGCCGGAGCATTGGGATGCTTTCTGGCGGTTTTATCAAGATACCGGCGCGCGCAAATGGGGAACACCCTATCTGACCCGGCGGTTTTTCGACATCGCGCAGGAAACTTTGCGAGATGACATCGCGCTGGTTCTGGCGGAGCGGAACGACCGCTGGGTGGCGGGCGCGCTGAACTTTATCGGTGCTCAGGCGTTATACGGCAGGTATTGGGGATGCACCGAGCATCATCCATGTCTGCATTTTGAGCTTTGTTATTATCGCGCCATCGACATCGCAATCGAAATGGGGCTCGACCGCGTCGAAGCCGGCGCACAGGGCGAACACAAGCTGGCACGCGGCTATTTGCCGAACCCGACGTGGTCTTTGCATTGGGTGAATGACCCCAGTTTCGCCAATGCTATAGACAGTTATCTCAAGGCGGAGCGTGACGCTGTAGATGAGGAGATAAATGTGTTGACCGAATTTGGCCCGTTCAGACGGGCAGATGTTGAGGAACAGGAATGACAGAAAAACTGAGCGAAGAAACCAGAGGCCCGCTGCTGGAACCCCTCTTTGCCGCGGGGTGGGAAATGGTGGACGGGCGCGACGCGATCCAGAAAACTTTTGTTTTCAAAAACTTCGTGGATGCCTTCGGGTGGATGACCCGCGTCGCCATCTGGGCTGAGAAATGGGATCACCATCCTGAATGGCACAACGTTTACAAGACTGTGCAGGTGGTGTTGACCACCCACGACGTCGATGGCATTAGCGCGCTCGACGCAAAGCTTGCGCGCAAAATGGACAGTCTGGCGGAGTAAACGATGGATGAGTTGTTAGCGACTGAAATCTGGCAGGGGAAAACCGTGTCGGATCTGCTTACTTTGGACTTCCTGCTCAGCACGGCGGGGTCGGTGCTGGCGGCCATCGCAATCCTCTTTGTTGGGTGGACTATCTCGGCGTGGCTGCAGCGCCGCGTTCGGGCGCTGGGGTTCAAATACGCGCATCTTGATGACATGCTCTTCGACTTTCTGTCGTCGATTGTCCGGTATCTGGTGCTCGGGTTCACCTTTCTTTTTGTTCTCAACACTTTCGGCGTGCAGACGACCTCCGTGGTGGCGATCATCGGTGCGGCGGGTCTTGCGATCGGCCTGGCCCTGCAGGGGACGCTGTCCAACATCGCGGCGGGCGTGATGTTGATCCTGTTCCGGCCCATCAAACTTGGCGATTTCGTCGATGTTGGTGGGACCATGGGAACCGTCAAAGCCATCACTTTGAACTTCACCGAGCTGGCGGATGTCAGCAACGTGCAGGTTATTATCCCGAATGCGCAGGTCTGGGGCAATGTGATCACGAATTATTCTAGCAACCCGACGCGCCGTGCGGAGTGGTCTTTCGGGGTCGGATATGGGGTCAATCTGGCGGATGCGGAGCGGATCATTCTGGACACGATCATGGCGGATCCGCGCTCCAAATCCGATCCGGCGCCGTTCATTCAGGTCAATAATCTGGGCGCAAGCTCGGTGGATTTTCTGGTGCGCGTCTGGGTCGATGCGTCGGAATACTTCGCCTATCAGGCGGATATGAAGCGCGCCGTCAAGGAGGCGCTGGACAAGGGGCAGATCGACATTCCCTTCCCCACCACGACCATCGTTCAGGCCTCGTAGGCTTGCTACATCAAAAAAGGCCCGCAGCATCTGCTCCGGGCCCTTTGGTGTCTCACATGTTGTCGAGCAAAGCTTCCCCGGCGGAGACTTCGCACATGCCGGGGCTTTCCTCGGGCTGAAAGAGGGTCACTTTGCCGTCTTCCACCAGCATCGCGTAGCGTTTGGAGCGTGACAGCAACCCTGCGGGCGGGGCGTCAAATTCCATGCCAATCGATTTGGTAAACGCGCTTTCCGTGTCGCCCAGCATGGTGATGCCCGCGGCTGTTGCACCGGTGACCTCACCCCAAGCTTTCAAAACGAAGGGGTCGTTAACGGAGACGCAGATGATCTCATCCACACCTTTCGCGTCAAACTGGTCTTTGGTCCGCACAAAGCTTGGCACATGCGCCGAATGGCAGGTCGGCGTATAGGCCCCCGGCACGGCGAAGATCACAACTTTGCGGCCTTTGGTTTTGTCGGCCATCGAGACAGGCGATGGTCCGTCTGCGCCCATTTCCACCAGTGTTGCGTCGGGTAGCTGGTCGCCTTGAGAAATCGTCATGTGATACGCCTTTCTTGCAATTGCGTTTGTCGTTGCAGTGGATATAGGCTGCGGCCTTGGGCAGCACCAGAAGAAATGGTTAACAAAAGGGGGCCCCATGCGCCACATCGTCGTGATCGGAGCCGGGCAGGCGGGGTCTTCCTGCGTCGCGAAACTACGCAACAGCGGCTGCAAAGATGCGATCACACTGATCGGCGCGGAACCGGTGCCACCCTATCAGCGTCCGCCTCTGTCCAAGGCTTATCTGATGGGCGACATGGCCTTGGAGCGGCTCTTTTTGCGCCCGGAAACCTTCTATTCGGAGAGCGACATCACGTTGCGCATGGATGCGGAGGTGACGGCAATCGATCCGGCGCGCCGGACGGTCACGCTTGGGTCCGAGGCCTTGCACTATGATGATCTGGTGCTGACAACGGGCTCTGTGCCGCGCCGTTTACCCAGTAGTATCGGCGGCGATCTGAACGGGGTGTTTGTGGTGCGTGATCTGGCGGATGTCGATGCGATGGCGCCGCATTTCCAGGCGGGCAAGCGCGTTTTGATCGTGGGCGGCGGTTACATCGGTTTGGAGGCGGCCTCCGTCGCTGCCAAACTGGGGCTTGAGGTTACCCTGGTCGAGATGGCAGAGCGCATCCTGCAACGTGTCGCGGCCCCGCAGACCAGCGATTATTTTAGAGACCTGCACCACTCCCATGGCGTGAACATCCTCGAAGGCACAGGCCTCGACCGGTTGATCGGCGAGGAAACGGTGACCGGGGCCGTTTTGAGTGACGGGACCGAATTGAGCGTTGATTTTGTCATTGCGGGCGTTGGAATTGCGCCGGCAGCCGCCTTGGCCGAGGCGGCGGGGCTGGCCATCGACAACGGGATCAAGGTTGATGCACAGGGACGTACATCTGATCCCCATATCTGGGCTGCGGGCGATTGCGCGTCCTTCCCCTATCGCGGCGGGCGCATTCGGCTGGAAAGCGTGCCCAATGCGATTGATCAGGCCGAAGTGGTCGCCGAGAACATCATGGGCGCTGAAAAAGAGTATATCGCCAGGCCCTGGTTCTGGTCCGATCAATATGACGTGAAGCTGCAGATTGCAGGGCTGAACACCGGGTATACGGATGTCGTCAGCCGTATTGGCGCGGGGCGGACCGCTTCCTTCTGGTACTACCGGGATGGCGATCTGTTGGCTGTGGATGCGATGAATGACCCGCGCGCCTATATGATCGGAAAACGCCTGATCGAGGCCGGAAAGACCGCTGATCCTGCGGTTGTCGGCGATCCCGGTGCTGATCTGAAACCGCTTTTACAGGCGTGAGGATCATTGCCGGGCGATATCGCGGCACCGCCCTTGCGAGCGTCGGTAAGGGCGACAAGGGTGCGCATCTGCGCCCCACAACCGACCGCGTGCGTGAAAGCCTTTTCAGCGTTCTGACCCACCATGATGTGATCGACGATGCGCGCGTGTTGGACCTTTTTGCGGGGACCGGCGCGCTGGGGCTTGAGGCGTTATCGCGCGGGGCGGCGCATGTGACCTTTGTCGACGATGGCCGCGTGGCACAAAAGCTGATCCGCCAGAACATCGACAAGCTGCGCGCAGCTGAAGGGACGCAGGTGATGCAGCGAGACGCAACGCGGCTGCCACCCTGTGACACGGATCCCTTTGATCTGGTGTTTCTCGATCCGCCTTACGGCAAGAATTTGGGGTTGAAAGCGCTTGAGGCAGCGGCGGCAGGTGGCTGGCTGGCCCAGGACGCTTTCGTGGTCTGGGAGGAATCGCACCCGATGCCGACGCCCGGTGGTTTCACACCAGTGGATCAGCGCAGATACGGGGACACGCATGTTACCTTATTGTCGAAATCGGCCATCTGATATGCTATCGGTCGCGCATGTTCGCATCAGCACTCTCTTTCTTCTGGCCGACCTTCTCACTCGAACGGGCGGCAGAAAAACCACCCCGCCCCCGTCCCGCGCCGATCTTCATCGGAGATGCTGTCCAGCCTTGGGGAGGCGAGACCATGCTGTTGCAGATTCTGCGCCACGAGGCTGAAACGAAAGACTAATCTTTGGCGTAGGTCGGGTGGAACAGCCCGCCGGGGGACAGCGTGAAGATGTCGGCACCGGTTGCGGTCACCCCGATGGAATGCTCGAACTGCGCAGACAGGGATTTGTCACGGGTCACTGCCGTCCAGTCGTCCGAAAGGGTCTTGGTCTCCGGACGCCCCAGATTGACCATGGGCTCGATGGTGAAGAACATGCCCTCTTCCAAAACCGCCCCCGTGCCCGGACGCCCGTAGTGCAGCACATTGGGGGGCGCGTGGAACACCCGGCCCAGCCCGTGCCCACAGAAATCGCGTACCACCGACATGCGATGGCTTTCGACATAAGACTGAATCGCGTGTCCGATGTCGCCAAAGGTGTTACCGGGTTTGACAGCCTCGATCCCCAGCATCAGCGCGTCATGGGTGATCTGGATCAGGCGTTCAGCCTTGCGGGGCAATTTGCCCGCCACATACATGCGGCTGGTGTCGCCGAACCAGCCATCGACAATCACGGTCACGTCGACGTTCAGAATGTCGCCGTCCTTGAGCGTCTTGTCACCAGGAATGCCGTGACAGACGACATGGTTTACCGAAATGCAGCTGGCGTGCTTGTAGCCCTTGTAGCCGATGGTCGCTGAGGTGGCCCCGGCGGCCTCGACCATTTCGGTGATGGCCCTGTCGATGGCACCCGTGGTCTGGCCGACAAAGACAAGTGCCGCGACATCATCGAGAATGCGCGCGGCCAGAGCGCCCGCGGTGTGCATGCCGGCAAAGTCAGCCTTTTCATAAATGCGTATGCCGTCTTTGGTATGACGGCCCCGAAGGTTTTCGTCCACGCAAGTGCTCCATCATCTTTATTCTGCGCTTTTAACGCGCGACAAATCCAAGGGCCAGAGGGCCTTCAGATCGCAATATCCAACATGCCTGCCACGGCAATGCCCTTTGGCGAGATATTGGTATCATAGCAAATAGTTTCAACGCCTGCATCTCGCGCAGCCCGGTAGGCCGTGGCATAGGTCGGATCGATATCCTCCGCCAGCGCAAAACTAGTGCAATCCGTGCGCTGCACCAGATAGAGCATCACGGCCCGGTGACCCATGCGGGCCATGGTGGCAAGCTCGCCCAGATGCTTGGCGCCACGGGCGGTGACACTATCGGGGAATTCGGCCCGTCCCGCTTGCCGCGAGAGTGTCACGCTTTTGACCTCGACATAGGCGTCGGGCAACCCATCCCCTTGCAGCAGAAAGTCGATCCGGCTTCTTTCACCGTATTTCACTTCTGGTCGCACCATATCATAGGCGGCAAAGGGGGCCAATTCCCGCGCTTGCAGGGCTGCCTTGAGCGCGCGGTTCGGCAGCGATGTGTCCACACCGGTAAAATGCCCGTTCTGATGATCGACCAAGCGCCAGCCATACTTCAGCTTCTTTTTCGGATCATCATTGGGTTCCAGCCAGACCCGCATACCGGGCTCTGCCAGACCCATCATTGAGCCGGGATTGGCACAATGAGCGGTGATTTCCGCGCCTGATCCCTCCAGCACGCAGTCGGCCAGAAATCGTTTGTAACGGCGGGTCAGCGTTGCTGGCACAAGATCGGTTTGAAAGCGCATAAACGCAGGTCTATACCTCGCATAAGGTGAGACGCAAGGAGAGCAGAGCGATGCCCAATCCAACGGCAGCCATGATGGTGATCGGCGACGAAATACTGTCCGGTCGGACGCGCGATGCCAATATGTACCATCTGGCGGGCAAGCTGACAGAGGCGGGCATTGATCTGCGCGAAGTCAGGGTTGTCAGCGATGACCCGGATGCGATTGTTGCGGCGGTTCAGGCGCTGTCCTCCAGCTATGACCACGTCTTCACCAGCGGCGGCATCGGTCCGACGCATGATGATATCACTGCCGATTGTATCGCTGCGGCTTTCAACAAACACATTGATGTGCGCGACGATGCCCGCAGCATTCTGGAGGCGCATTACAAGAACACCGGGACAGAGTTGAACGCGGCCCGCTTGCGCATGGCACGCATTCCCGATGACGCGGTATTGATCGACAACCCGGTCTCTTCCGCGCCGGGGTTCACGCTTGGGAATGTTCATGTGATGGCCGGTGTGCCATCGGTGTTCCAGGCCATGGTCGAAAGCTTGCTGCCGACCTTGATCGGAGGGGCACCGCTGATCTCGGAAACGCTGCGGATTGATCGTGGCGAAGGGGATATTGCCGGCACGCTGGGCGCGCTTGCTGCAGAATACCCGACCTTGAGCATGGGATCTTATCCGTTTCAGAAAAAAAGCGGCAAATATGGATCGAATGTCGTGGTCCGTGGCTCTGATCCGGCGCTAGTGCGTCTGGCGATCGAACGCCTTGCTGAGTCGTTCCCAAAATGACACCTGAAACGCTGTTTGCGGCCATCGACGCAACCTGGCCCGCCGCCGCAAAGCGCGCCGTAGGACCCTGGGTGCTGCGCCATGGTGCAGGGGGTGGCAAAAGGGTCTCGGCGGCGACCGCGCAGACCTTGCCCCAGCAAACAGATATCGCAGCCGCCGAAGCGGAAATGGGGCAAGACGGGCAGGACCCGCTTTTCATGATCCGCCCGGAGGATGCAGATCTGGATCAAAGGCTTGCGGCCCAGGGCTACCACGTCCTTGACCCCACCAACGTCTATTGCACGCCCGTTGCCCGACTGACGGATAAGCCAGTGCCGCGGGTCACGGCCTTCTGCATATGGGAGCCATTGGCGATCATGGAGGAGATCTGGGCGCAGGGCGGCATCGGTCCGGAACGTCTGGCGGTGATGGCGCGCGCGCGGGCGAAGACCGGTATTCTTGCCCGCTGGAATGAAAAGCCCGCCGGGACCGCGTTTGCTGCGATGCATGAGACCATCTGCATGGTCCATGCGGTCGAAATCCTGCCGGAGCAACGCCGCCAGGGAGTGGCACAATGGGTCATGCGGGCGGCGGCCTTCTGGGCCCAAAAACAGGGGGCAACCCATATTGCCGTGCTCTGCACACAGGCGAATACCGCCGCCAACGCGCTCTATTCCTCTCTGGGCTTTGAGATCGTGGGGCAGTACCATTACCGACACAAAACCGCGCAAGGAACCTAACCATGGCTGATACCGCACTCCCGACGGCCCTGAACCTGCCCATGGTCGATCCGCTCCCCGCCCCGACGCAGAAGTATTTCGATGTCTGTCAGGAGAAACTGGGCATGGTGCCCAATGTCCTGCGCGCCTATGCCTTTGACATTGAGAAACTCGATGCTTTCACGGGCATGTACAACAATCTGATGCTGGCGCCCTCCGAGCTCAGCAAGCTGGAACGCGAGATGATCGCGGTGGTCGTCTCCTCGATCAACAAGTGTTTTTACTGCCTCGTGGCGCATGGTGCCGCGGTGCGCGCGATGTCTGGTGATCCGATGCTGGGCGAGGCGCTGGTGATGAACTACCGGGTGGCCAAGCTGGATGCACGCCAGCGCGCGATGCTGGATTTCGCCGCGATGATGACAACCGCAAGTGCGATGATCGAAGAAAACGACCGCGATGCCCTGCGCCAGGTCGGATTTACCGATCAGGATATCTGGGACATCGCCAATGTGGCGGGCTTTTTCAATATGACCAACCGGGTGGCGAGCGCCACCGCCATGCGCCCGAACGAAGACTACCACGCGCAGAGCAGATGACCCTGCGCGCGCTTCTGACAGTCGCACTGCTTTGCGACGCGCCGGGCGTGTTTGCCGCTGATCTGGCCCTGCCCGCAGGTGCCAGCAGGACGGTGGAACGCGCCACTGAGCTTGACAGTTTTAACGCCCCGCTGGGCGCTTTTGATGGCGCGCATGTGCCGATGCAGACCCTCGAAGGCTCTGTGACACGCACCGCCTGGCGTATTGATACCGGCGGCCTGACCTCGTTGCAGGTCATGGCGCCCCTGCGCCAGCAGATCGAAGATCTTGGCTACCGCATTGATTTCGAATGTGAGAGCGCAGCCTGCGGTGGCTTTGACTTTCGCTTCGCCATCGAGGTGCTGCCGGGGCCGAATATGTATGTCAACATCGCCTCATATCGGTACCTGACTGCATTCAAAGGCCCTGCCGACAACCCATCTGCGGCCCTCACGGTTCTGGCAAGCGTCACGGCGGCGTCGGCCTATGTGCAGATCATCAATGCGGTTGCAGCGTCTGCACTTGCGGAAAATGGCGCTGCGACAACGCCTGTACCCCGCGCCGATCCGGGGAGCGCGGGTCAAGGCGAAGGCCGCACACCCCCAACCGGGGATTTTCTGGCGCAGGGGTTTGTCATTCTTCAGGACCTAGAATTTGCCACCGGGACGTCGGAGTTGGGCGCGGGTCCCTTTGCCTCGCTGGCGCAGCTGGCCGAAGCGCTTGCCCGCCGCCCCGATCTGCGCGTGGCGCTTGTCGGGCATACGGACACGGTTGGTGGTTTGGCGGTGAACATCACCCTATCGCGTGAACGTGCCCGGGCTGTCCGGACCCGGTTGATAGATGGGTACGGTATCGACGCAAGCAGGCTGGATGCTGAAGGCATGGGGTATCTGGCGCCCGTGGCGACAAATCTGACGCCCGAAGGGCGAGAGCAAAACCGCCGTGTCGAAGCCATTGTTCTGAACGTCGAGTGACCCCCAGCGCCAAAGAAAAAACCCCCGGAACATGAATGTTCCGAGGGGTAGGTCACCGAGGGGGGTGTAGATTTGATTACCAGTCCGAGGGGCCTTTTTCGGCAAAGGCGTGGACGAGGAAGTCGATAAAGGCACGGACCTTGGGCTGCGTGAAACGCCCGGGCGGGTAGACCGCATAGATGCCTTGGGTCTCCAGGGGCAGGTCAGGGATCGCGTCTTCGATCAGCCCTTTGTCCATGGCGTCCGCATAGAGAAAACTGGGCAGATAGGCGATGCCGAGACCGGAAATCGCGGCGTTCAGCAAGGATTGCCCGTCATTCACACTTAACCAGCCCGCGGTACGGACCTGACGTTTTTCGCCCGAAGGGGCTGTCAGTTTCCACACGTTGCCTGAGGATTGGTTGGAGTAATGCAGCAGTTTGTGGTTGTTCAGGTCGTCGATCTTTTCCGGCCGCCCGTATTTTTCAAAATACTCCGGGCTGGCGATCATACGCTTTGTGGTCTCAGTCAGTTTGCGGGCGCGCAGGGAGCTGTCTTCCAGCTCTCCGATGCGCACGGCCATGTCGAAGCCTTCTGAGATCAGCTCAACATAGCGGTTGTTCAGCACCATATTGACCGTAATATCCGGGAAATCGGACAGGAATTCGCTGAGCACGGGCGACAGGTGATTTACCCCGAAATCTGTCGCAACGGAGATGCGCAGCAGGCCGGAGGGCGCGCTTTGCATGGATGTGACCAGCGCATCCGCTTCGCCCGCGTCATTCAGGACACGGCGGGCGCGGTCATAATAGGCCAGACCGATTTCTGTGGGGCTGACCCGACGGGTTGTCCGGTTCAGCAGGCGCGCACCGAGGCGCGCTTCGAGGGAAGACACATGTTTTGAGACAGCAGATTTTGAAATCCCCATCTTTTTGGCCGCGTCAGTGAAGCCGCCCTGGTCCACTACCGTGGCGAATGCTTCCATTTCCGTGAGGCGGTCCATTGCCTTCCCCTTTTATTCTGTCAGTTCCGAAAATGGTTATGCGCACCAATTCGGGCAGGAACGCGGCGGAGGTGAGACAGTATCGCGGTTTTTGCATGGATCGTTGAGGGCGTGGAAACGCGATGGCCACAATTCCGGCGGAAAATCGCGCCTAAAGTGCCGCGGCAAAAACCTCTGCTGCCTGTCGCAGCGGTGCCGGATCCATGTCGCCGATCAGTAGAAATCCATGCGCATCGCGGTTCCAGCGCACGGTCTGAAGACCTCTTGCCTCGCCTTCGGTTAGGGCAAGCGGTGCCTGCCCGTCAGCGAGAATGATGCACAGCGCAACGGGTGTGCCATCTGCATCCTGATAGGCAATCTGCACCAGGGGTTGTCCGCGAAATCCAAGGACCTGCGCGCGTTTCAGGGTCAACCCATCGATCTCGGGCAGGGTGCTCAGGTCCAGATCCACTGCGGCGGAGACGCGTTGCAGCTGCGCGCGGGTGTCCGCGTCGCTCTGATCCACCACATCTAGCGTCTCGGCGGTGTAAAGCATCTGGTAGCTTGCCACGAAACCGGCCCATCCTTCGGCGGGCTTAGGTTGCGCAAGGAATGAGGCAAAGACGATCCCGCTGATGGCCAGCCCTGCCACCAGCCCGATGGCGAATATGCCGGTGGAACTGCGCGCAGTTGGTGCGACCGGCATTTCCGGCAGCGGCGGTGCGGGCGGGTAGCTGGCCAGCATATCGCGGCGCAGGCTGGCGATATCCAAGGTCAATCCCGTCAGCCGGGCCTTGATTTTGGGATCCGCCGCAAGCGCCGCTTCGATACGCGCACGCATCTCAGCGGTTACCTCATCATCAAGGTAGGCCGTCAGGTCTTCGTCCGTGATATGTGCGGCGTCCGTCATAGGGTCGACCTTTGTTCATCCGGCATCTTCGTGTTCAGCGTCTTGCGTGCAGCGGCCAATCGGCTCATCACGGTGCCGATTGGTATCTCCATGATGTCTGCAGCTTCGCGGTAGCTCATTCCTTCCACGTAAACCAGCGTGACCGCATGTCGCTGTGCATCAGGCAGGGCGCTTATCTGGGAAAACACTTCAGAAACGAAAATATTCGCCTCCGCGCTGTTATTTTTCTGATCTGCAAGATCCTGCTCCTCCACAGGCACAAGCCCGCTCGCCGTGCGCACCTTGCGGGCGCGCAGCTCGTTCAGCCAAAGCCTGTGTGCGATCCGCATCAGCCAGCGGTCAAGATGGGTCCCGGGTTCAAACCCATCTGCCTTTTCGATGGCCCGAAGACATGTCGTTTGCGCGACTTCCTCCGCCCAATCCTTGCGACCGGTCAGCGAGATGCAAAACCGCCAGAGCGCCGGATAGGCATCGGGCAGCCCCTCCCGTACCGCTTTGTCGCTTGAGGTATTGCTAAAAAGGCCGATGGCTTCTGTCCTGCGTCATGATCGATGCAGGTTACGCGAACCAGGGCGCGCCAACAATGTCAGCCTATTGTAATCTGTGTCACTTTCGCTTCATCACATGCCGTGTCTAAAGCGCTGCTGCGAGGCGAGTGCCTTGATTGATCGCACGTTTGGCATCCAGCTCGGCGGCAACATCAGCACCGCCGATGACATGGCAGGGGGTCCCTTGCGCCTCCAGCGTATCGGCCAGAGAGCGATCAGAGAGCTGACCGGCACAGAGCACGATGGTGTCCGCCGCGATCAGCGTTGGGTTTTCCCGCGCCTCGCCGTGCGAGACCAGGATGCCGCTGTCCTCAATCCGTTCATAATTCACACCGCCGATCATCTTGACGTCTTTCATCGCGAGCGCTGCGCGGTGGATCCAGCCGGTGGTCTTGCCCAGACGTTTTCCGGGCTTTTCCGCCTTGCGCTGCAGCAGCGTGACCTGTCGTGCGGGGGCGTGCGGTTGCGGGCCTTCGGGGGCGAGGCCGGATCGGTGCTCAGCCGGGTCCGCCACGCCCCATTCGCGCATCCAATCTGGCAGGCTCTCGGTAGGGCTGGTGCCTTCATGCACAAGGTATTCTGCCACATCAAACCCGATGCCGCCTGCGCCGACGATGGCCACGCGTTTACCCACCGCGACCTTGCCGCGCAGCACATCAATGTAGCTGACCACATGGGGTGCGGACTGGCCGGGAATTTCCGGGTCGCGCGGCACAACGCCGGTGGCGACGATCACCTCGTCAAATCCTTTCAGATCCGACGCGCCGACCTCGCGGCCCAGCTGCTGATCGATGCCCAGATCGTCGACCATGGTGCGGTACCAGTCCACCAGCCCCCAAAACTCTTCCTTGCCGGGGACCTGTTTGGCCATGTTGAGCTGGCCGCCGATGTCCGCGGCCCGGTCAAAGAGCGTCACTTTGTGGCCACGCTCCGCGGCCGTCATGGCGGCGGAAAGCCCCGCCGGTCCGGCGCCAACGACGGCAATGGATTTGAGCGCTTCGGCTGGGGTGATCTGCAGTTCGGTCTCATAGCAGGCGCGCGGATTGACCAGACAGCTGGAGATTTTGCCGCTGAAAGTGTGATCCAGACAAGCCTGATTGCAGGCAATGCAGGGCGCGATCTGTGCGGATTTCCCCGCCATGGCTTTTGCCACGAAATCGGCATCGGCCAGCATCGGGCGCGCCATGGACACCATATCGGCGCAACCCTCCGCCAGCACCTCTTCGGCCACCTCGGGCGTATTGATCCGGTTCGACGTGATCACCGGTATGCCGACCTTGCCCATCAGCTTTTTCGTGACCCAGGCAAAGGCGGCGCGTGGCACCGAGGTGGCAATGGTCGGGATGCGCGCCTCATGCCAGCCGATACCCGTATTGATGATGGTCGCACCGGCCTTCTCGATTTCCCGCGCCAGCTGCACGACCTCTTCATGAGTAGAGCCATTGGGCACCAGATCAATCATCGACAGCCGGTAGATGATGATAAAATCGGTGCCCACCGCCTCGCGCACCCGGCGCACTACCGCGATCGGCAGGCGCATGCGGTTTTCATAGGACCCGCCCCACGCGTCCTCGCGTTTGTTGGTGTGTGTGACGAGGAATTGGTTCAGGAAGTACCCCTCCGACCCCATGATCTCGACCCCGTCATACCCGGCCTCTTGCGCGCGCTGCGCACAGGCCACGATATCAGCGATCTGTTTTTCGATGCCCTCTGCGTCCAGCGCTGCGGGCGGAAAAGGGGAGATGGGGGATTTGACCGCAGAAGGGGCCACGCATTTGGGCCCGTAGGCATAGCGACCTGCGTGCAAAATCTGCATCGCGATCTTGCCACCGGCCTCATGCACGCGTTTGGTGATGACGCTGTGATTGTCCACATCCTGCTGGCTGACCATCATCGCCGCGCCGGGCAAAACCGATCCTTCGAGGTTGGGGCCAATCCCGCCAGTAACCATCAGGCCGACCTCGCCGCGCGCGCGCTCCGCGTAGAATTCCGCGACACGGTTCCAGTCCTTGGTCTCTTCCAAACCGGTATGCATGGACCCCATCAGCACCCGATTTTTGAGCGTGGTGAAGCCCAGATCAAGCGGTGCCAGTAGATGTGGATAGTTGGCCATGCGAAACCCTCCCCGGTTTTGGTTGCCCTGAGATCACATTTTCACATATGCGCTGTCACGTCGAACGCCGCGTCACATGAAAGGATCGTGGCAACAAGGAGCAGGACCATGTTGCGATGGGCAGCCCCCGCAGATGCACCGGAACTGGCGCAGGTCTTCTTTGCCGCTGTGCGCGAGGGGCCAAGCCCCTATAGCCAAGCGCAGCGCCGCGCGTGGTTGCCCGAGCCGCCAACGGGGGAGCGGCTGGCGCGGCTGGAGACCTTGGTGGCTGAGAGCGATGGTCGGATTACGGGGTTCATGACCGTGGAACCGGGGGGCTACATCGATCTTGCGTTCGTTTTGCCGGAGCATCAGGGCACTGGGCTCTTCCGCAAGCTTTACGACTGTATTGAGCAGTGGGCGCGGGGACGACAGGAGCCGCGTCTGTGGATCCACGCAAGCCTCATGGCGCAACCGGCCTTTCGGGCAATGGGGTTTTTGGTTATCCATCATGAGACGGTTGTGCGCGATGGGCAAAGCCTGGCGCGCGCTGAAATGGAGAAGAGGCTGAAATGACCCCCGAAGAAATTGCGAAGCTACCCTACCGGCCATGCGTCGGTGTGATGCTGATCAACCGCAACAGCGAGGTCTTCGTGGGCCAGCGCCGGGACAGCCAGATTGCCGCCTGGCAGATGCCGCAGGGCGGGATCGACAAGGGCGAGGCGGCAGAAGCCGCAGCCCTGCGCGAACTTTGGGAAGAAACCGGTGTGACGGCGGATCTGGTGCGTGTCGTGGCGGCCAGCGATCAATGGTTGCCCTATGAGCTGCCCTTCGATCTGGTGCCAAAGCTCTGGAAAGGCCGCTACCGGGGGCAGAAGCAAAAATGGTTCCTGATGCGGTTTGAAGGTGAGGACAGTCAGATCGATATCGCCACCGAGCACCCTGAGTTTTCGGAATGGCGCTGGTTGCCCGCCCATGCGCTGGTCGATAATATCGTGCCTTTCAAGCGTGACGTCTATGCCGCCGTCATGGATGAGTTCAGCGCGCTGATCTAGGGACGGAAGCTGGGCACATTCGGCGCGGCGGTATCGGGTAATACGCCAATGACACGCGGATCGTCGTCAATCTCCACCGCCTGTCGTATCGGGGTAAATCCGCTGCGTCGATAGAAGCTCAGCGCCTGCGGGCTGTCGATGGTGCAGGTGTGCACGTGAAACCGGGAGATCGGCCTTGCCCAGGCGCGTCGGATCGCTTCGTTCATAAGATAACGCCCCGAACCGGTTCCGATCAGGTTTGAGGTCAACCCGAAATACGCAAGCTCGCAGGCACCGTCCTGACGGAAATCAAGCTCCAGCAAGGCCTCGTCCTGTCCATCACGGGACAGGGTGAAGATCTCCACCTTCGGATCGTTCAGGATCTGCAGCAAATCCGCGTCGTTCTGCGTCAACCGCCCGTACCACAGCCAGTCCAGCGACCCCACGCGCCTGAAGATATCGCGGTACCAGTCCAGCGCCGCATCCACCTGCCGGAACGCAACGCCCTCGGGCAGGGTGCTGTGCTTGATCTCGGGTTTCGATGTCATCTCCAGATAGGTCACGATCATCGCGACCTTGCCCGGTGGAATGGCATGTAACCCGTCCGTCAGCATGATCAGACGAGGCCTTCCTTGTGGAACACCTCTTTCATGTCGATCTGAGGCCGGGGGCCCACGTGGCTGATGACCTCTGCTGCACAGAGATTGCCCATACGCGCACAAACCTCCAGATCGCGTCCGGTGGCCAGACCGTAAAGGAACCCGGCGGCAAATTGATCGCCAGCGCCCGTCGCATCGACGGGAATGACCTCCTGCACCGGCACATCGATGCGGCGGCCGTCGGACAGAACGGTGACGCCATCGCCGGAGCGTGTGCAGACCACAAGCGGACAGATGTCAGCCGTCCGCGCCAGCGCTGTTTCCAGATCGGTCTCGTAGAGCGATTTGATCTCGTGCTCATTGCCAATCACGTAATCCAGATCATGTTCGATCAGGGACAGGAAATCCGCGCGGTGACGCTCAACGCAGAACGGGTCCGAAATCGCGATCCCTGAAATCCCATTGCCGGCTTTGGTGGCGCGTGCCGCTTCACGGAATGCGGTTTTGCCCGCATCGTGATCAAAGAGATACCCCTCCAGGAACATGATCCGCGCATTGCCGGAGACCTGCACCGGCACGTCGTCCGAAGTCAGCCCGGTGGAGATGCCCAGATAGGTGTTCAGCGACCGCTCCCCATCCGGGGTCACAAAAATCATGCAACGCGATGTGGGTGTTTCCCCATCCGCCACCGGCGGGTTCACGAAATCGATGCCATTGTCGGTCATCGCGCTGGCGTAAAACCGGCCCAGGGCATCATCGCGGACGCGGCCGATAAACGCGGTCTGCAACCCCAGAGCGCCAACGCCCGCCACCGTGTTGGCCACAGCCCCACCGGGGGTCTGCAAGCGGTCGTTCATCGACGCAAAGAGCTTTTCTGACCGGCCCTGATCCACGAGCTGCATGATGCCTTTTTCGATGCCCATATGGTCGAGAAAGGTGTCATCAGCATGGGTGATCACATCAACAACGGCGTTTCCGATGCCAACAACTTCGTAGGTTTTCATAAGGTTTTGTCCTCAAATGGGCAGAGATCACGAATGATGCAGGTGGGGCACATCGGTTTGCGGGCCTTGCAGTGGTAGCGCCCGTGCAAAATCATCCAATGGTGGGCATGCAGCTGAAAATCAGCCGGAATATTGTCCTCTATGGCGCGCTCGACGGCTTCGACGGTTTTGCCCGGCGCGATGCCGGTGCGGTTGCCGAGCCTGAAGATATGGGTGTCGACCGCCTGCGCCGGGAACTGCCACCACATATTCATGACCACATTGGCCGTCTTGCGCCCGACACCCGGCAAACCCTGAAGCGCGGCACGGCTGTTGGGCACCTCGCCGCCATAGTCATCGACGAGAATCTGGCTCAGCTTGATGACGTTCTTGGCCTTTTGCCGAAAAAGGCCGATGGTCTTGATGTGTTCGGTCAGCCCCTCAATCCCGAGATCCAGCATCTTTTGCGGGGTGTCGGCGATCTGGAAAAGCTTGCGCGTGGCCTTGTTCACGCCGGCGTCCGTCGCCTGTGCACTCAACGCCACGGCCACGACCAGAGTATAGACATTCACATGCTCCAGTTCGCCCTTGGGTTCCGGGTCTGCGTCCTGAAAGCGCGTGAAAATCTCGCGGATTGTATGATAACCAAGCTGTTTTGCCATTTTTCCGGTATGGGAGGATTCCGGGCAGGGAGCAAGGCCAACCATGGCCGATGTTTAAAATGCGTCTCAAAAGCCGCAGCATTTTTAAGCAAGATATTCACCAACATGTGTCAGGTTCAGCATTCATCTGTTGCGAGGAGGCCGCGGTGCCGACCAGTGTATTTTATGGCTACTCGTCGGACGCGCTTGTCTACGATCCCAATACGGGCAGTTTCACGCTGGATTCGAACTATGATTTCCGTACCGACCGGGTGCGTTTTGAAATCACGGATGACGATAATTTCCTGGACGGTGACGAGAAAAATGACGAGGTGGGCGAGGATGCCAACCAGACCGGTGTGGTCACAATGCCTGATGGCACACCGGTCTCGTCCGGGTTGATCTATGGGGAGCAATACGCGGTGCTTCAAGCACCCGATGGATCGTATGTCACAATCGACAGGATCGAAATTGACGGGGTGAAGATGGGATATGTCCCATCCGAGCCGCTGCAACCGGGCGTAAGCTATTCATATGTTGGTGGGCGGGACATCGACAACCTTCTGGGCGGACCGGATGGCGATGACACGCGGCAAACTTACGCAGCCTACGAAGCTGACAGCGTGCCGTGTTTTGGGCCGGGCACGATGATCCAGACACAGGAGGGTGAAATCCCGGTTGAATGGCTGGAAACCTCGGACATGGTTCTGACCCGCGATCACGGGTATCAGCCCATTCTTTGGATCGGACGCACGCGGATCCCATACAGTCATTTTATCAAGAACCCTGAGGACCGTCCGTTGTGCATTCCTGCGGGGTCTTTGAGCACCAACATCCCCACCCATGATTTGCATGTAACCGGCGATCACCGGGTGCTGTTAACGTCAACGGGGGCGGAACTGCTCTATTTCGAGAGCGAGGTGCTGGCACCGGCCAAGGCATGGTTGGATCGCGGTGTGGCACATCAGATTTCGCCGGAAAAGGACTACACGGTCACGCATATTGTCTGCGCGCGGCATCAAGTCATTGTTGCACAAGGTGCATGGGTGGAGACGATGTTTCCCGGCCCCGAAGCATTGAAACGCATGTCGGCGGAAAACCTTGCGCGGTTGAAGGCTGTGTTGGGTCCGGAGCTATACGACCAGCGCACAGCGCGCCCCTGTCTGTCGCGAAAAGAGGCGCGGCTACTCATTGAACCGGTCAAAGTTGCTGGGGTGGATCAACGCCACGCTGTCGAAAAGCAAAGCGCCTGAAACAGCAGGTTTCGGGTCGCGCGATGCGGGCGCATTTTGTAATGTGCGGGCATGACACAGCATCAAACACTCCCCGATACATCGGAAACAGCCTATCACTATCAGGTGGTGCGGCGCGCCATTGATCTGATTGATCAGGCCGAAGACCCCCTGTCGCTGGACGCCATTGCCGCTGAGATGGGGATGAGCGTCGCCCATTTCCAACGTCTTTTTTCACGCTGGGTGGGCGTGTCGCCCAAAAGGTATCAGCAATATCTGACGCTGGGCCACGCAAAGACCCTGCTGCGCGAAAAATTCACCACGCTGGAGGCATCCCATGCGCTGGGTCTGTCTGGCAGTGGTCGGCTGCATGATCTTTTCGTGCGGTGGGAATCGATGAGCCCCGGTGAATTTGCCCGCGGTGGGGCCGGTCTGAAGATTTTCTGGGGATGGTTCGAAAGCCCCTTTGGGCCGACCATTGTTATGGGCACGGATAAAGGGATTTGTGGCATTGGTTTCGCCGCAGAAATGGGGGAGGAGGCTGCCCTGCAGGACCTTTTGGCGCGGTGGCCCAAAGCTGATTTTGTAGAGGATCCAATGATGCTGCGCCCGTGGGTTTTGCAGGCCTTCGGGGCCGGTGATGGCACGCTCGACACGGCCCCGCTTTTCCTCATCGGCGCGCCGTTTCAGATCAAGGTTTGGGAGGCCCTGCTCAGCATCCCCTCGGGGCAGGTCACAACCTATTCCGAGATTGCACAGGCCATTGGTAAGCCGCGCGCCGTGCGCGCGGTCGGTACTGCGGTGGGCCGTAACCCGATCAGTTGGCTGATCCCGTGCCACCGGGCGTTGCGTAAATCCGGCGGGTTGGGTGGCTATCATTGGGGCCTGCCCATGAAACGCGCCATGCTGGCCTATGAGGCGGTGCGCGCGGAAAGTTGATGGTTTGTGTCAGTGGCGGGTTATTGCCGACGGTTTTTCCCCTTGGTTTGAGCAGGAACTGCGGCCATATAGGATGCGTTCACATCAAGACGCCCTGCCCGAACGGGGCCGCAACCATTGAAGGCAGTACGCTATGACATTCACAAAATCCACTTTGATCGTGGCCCTTTCGGGCACGCTGGTGTTGGCCGCTTGTACGGATCCCAACCAGATTGGTGCCAATTCGAATACGCCCAGAACGCAGCAGGGTGCGTTGATCGGGGCGGGTGCCGGTGCCTTGCTTGGCGCTTTGTCAAAGGGTGACGGCAATCGCGGCGATGGCGCCATTGTCGGGGCCGTTGTCGGCACCGCATTGGGCGCCGGGATCGGATATTCATTGGACCGGCAAGAAGCGGATCTGCGCAGAGAGCTCGGCAATGACAACGTGACCATCACCAACACCGGTGATCGTCTGATCGTGAGCCTGCCTCAGGATATTCTCTTTGCCACAGACAGCTTTGCCGTCCGCCCGGATTTGCAAAACGATCTCTACACGGTTGCCGGCAACCTGCAGCAATATCCGCAGTCCACGATCCAGATCATCGGACACACCGACAGCGATGGCGATGCGGCCTATAACCAGCAGCTCTCTGAACGCCGCGCAAGCGCCGTGGGCAGTGTGCTGCTGAACGCAGGTGTATCCGGTGCACGTATTCAGACCTTCGGGCGCGGTGAGAACCAGCCGATTGCCAGCAACCTGAATGCTGCCGGAAAAGCCCAGAACCGCCGGGTGGAAATCGTCATCGTGCCGAACGCTGCGTAGGCGATATCTGAAAAACTGCATCAAAGAGCCCCGGTAATCTGCCGGGGCTCTTGTCTTTTGGCCGATTGCCATCAGGATGTCGCGAAATCCTTTGGTATCGGAAAGACATATTTATGGCGAAATACACTGTTCTTGGGCTGTCCGGATCGCTGCGCAAAGACTCTGCAAACAGCAAGCTGCTTCGTGAAGCGGCGCGTCTGTTCGAAGATTGCGATTTCGATCTCGCAGACTTGCGGTTTCCGCTCTACGACGGCGATCTTGAGAGCGATCAGGGGGTGCCTGCAGCCGTGCAAAAGCTCTCCGACGATATCGCCGATGCCGACGCGGTGCTGATTGCCACGCCCGAGTACAACAAGGGACCGTCAGGTGTTTTGAAAAATGCCCTTGATTGGATCAGCCGTACAAAGGCGAAACCGTGGAACGGGAAACCTGTCGCCGTCATGTCCGCCGCTGCGGGTCGCGCAGGAGGGGAACGGGCACAGATGGTTTTGCGGGGCTTTATGGTGCCCTTCCGTCCGCGGATTTTGCAAGGCCCGGAAATACACCTTGCGAATTGCGGCGCTCAGTTTGACGAAGACGGCAAGCTGACCGGGGAGATGTACATACGGGAGCTTACGGCCCTGATGCAGGTTCTGCGTGCCGAAGTGGACCGCTAAACCTGCGGCACGGAGACTTCAATCAGGTTGTCATCTGGGTCTCTGAGGTAGAGCGACATGATCGGGCCGATGGCGCCGGACCGTTGCACGGGACCATCCTCGATGTCGATCTGATGTGTTGCCAGGTGGGTCATCCAGGCGTCGATGGGCGCATCCGTCAAAAAACACAAATCCGCCGTGCCGGGATGTGCGTGCGCAGCTCTGGGCTCGAACTCCCGTCCTTTCTGATGCAGGTTGATCTTGCTTTGACCATAAAGCAGCGCCCAGCGGCGTGATCCATCCGCAACCTCGAACTGTTCGCCGCGCATTCCCAGGACCTGCGTGTAAAACCGGACCGTCTCGGGAATGCTCTTGACCGTCAGGACCAGATGATCCAGCGCGCGAACGCGACATTGTATCTCGGTATGCGGCATGAGCGTTTCCTTATATGTCGGCGTGATTGGGCGCGGATGTCGTGGTAAACTTGCACGCTGAAACAGCGCAGGACAATCAAAACGATGCGCTGACCTCAAACCCTTGCGGTATGTCGTTGCGGTTTTCCAGGACAAGATCGGCCATCACGGTCGCGATTTTGGTCGCCATGCCAAAACCGATCTTGAAGCCGCCATTTGCGATGAAATGCCCGGTTCGGCCCGGCCAT
This sequence comes from uncultured Roseobacter sp., assembly GCF_947499265.1. GTDB lineage: Bacteria > Pseudomonadota > Alphaproteobacteria > Rhodobacterales > Rhodobacteraceae > Roseobacter. The sequence goes on from NZ_CANMNK010000007.1 coordinate 97,744, forward strand.
TCCCCCAGCATGGGTGCGCGGCTGCGCGCGCGTGGACGTACACCAGCCCACCGTTGAACAACGGGTGCGTTTTTCAGCACTGGAACGGCATTGCGTGCCTTTTCAATGACTTCGTCCAGTTTTTCATCGGTGCTGCGCGGGTCGTCGAAATCACGCTCCGAGGTCGAGCCAACGGCGACCGTGCCATCCAGATGCGGGATGATGTGCACCGTATCTGCAAAAATCTGGGCCGCCCCTGGTGCGTTAAATTGCAAGAGCGCAGCTTGCCCTTTCACACCATTTCCCACCAACCGCGGGCGTTCTTCGTTCAGCATGGACAGGCCTTCAACACCGCAGGCCCAAATGACCTTGCCGCGCTCTTTCCCTTCCGAGGTGATCGGGACGTCTTGTGCCGCCAGGGCTGCGACCAAAGCGGCGCAGGCGCGGCGCGGATGCAGATGTGCGCTCAATGTATCCCGGATAACCCATCCCGTTGGTGACGCGGGCATCCAGGCGTCATCACCGATTTTTTCGACGGACCAGGTTGCCTTGTTTTCCCAGTGGACCCGCGCCGTTTCCGTCCGCTGTTTTGCAAGCGCCAGCCCCGCTGCGTCCAAAATCGGCTGGATCCGCCCGGACTGTGTGTAACCCGCAGAGACCGCACCCGTTGCTTCAACCTCTTGCCAGAAGTTTTGCGCCATGAGCAGGCTGTCCAGTTGAAAGGCTTTCTTCGGATTCCAATTCTCCGGCACATGCGGGGCCAGGGCGCCGACCACGCCGCCACTGCTGCCAGACCCGGCACCGTTGGGGTCGATAATCTGGACCTTTGCACCGCGTTGCACGCAGGCCCACGCGATCGACAGGCCGAAAATACCTGCGCCGCGTATGGTGATATCGACCATTGCAAATCCTTGTCATGTCGCACAGTGTCGCGCCAGTTTTCGGCGATATTATAGGGACCATCCGTGCAGAACCAGTCGGCAGATGTAACCTGGAACGCGAATGGTGTGCCTGTTTCCAACCGTTTTGACGACCCCTATTTCAGCCTCGAAAACGGATTGGAAGAAACGCGCCATGTGTTTTTGCAAGGCAACGGGTTGCCTAAACGCTTTTGTGACGGTTTTCATGTGGCGGAACTTGGGTTTGGGACAGGTCTGAATTTTCTGACAACCGTTCGCGCCTGGCAGCAATTCGGTGTCGCGGGGCGTCTGAAGTTTACGAGTTTTGAGGCCTACCCGATGTCTGCACCGGAGATTGAAAAGGCGTTGTCCGCTTTTCCGGAGCTGCATGACCTGGCCGCTGCCCTGGTTGCTCTGTGGAGCCCGGAGGGCGGTCCTATCGCGTTTGGTGAGGATGTCGTGCTGAACCTGCTGGTCGGCGATGCCAGCACTGAACTTCAAACCTGGTCCGACAAGGCAAATGCGTGGTATCTGGACGGGTTTTCGCCCGCAAAGAATCCTGAGCTTTGGTCGGATGCTATCCTGAAACAGGTCGCGCTGCACACCGCCAGCAGGGGCAGCTTTGCCACCTATACGGCGGCCGGATTTGTGCGCCGCGCGCTAACGGACGCCGGATTCGAGGTCACAAGAACCAAGGGGTATGGTCGCAAGCGGCATATGTCGGTCGGAGTACTGACATCGTGACGCAGACAAACAATGTCCGTCTTGGCGTCATCCTGATGCTGCTGACCACCATCGTATTTGCGCTGCAGGATGGCATCTCACGGCATCTTGCCGACGCCTATAATGTCTATCTGGTGGTGATGGTACGCTATTGGTTCTTTGCGGCGTTTGTCATCGCAGTGGCGCGCAGAAAGGCTGGCGGCATAGGCGCGGCGGCGCAGACAAAACAGCCTTTGGTTCAAGGGTTTCGCGGCGTCCTGCTCGCTCTGGAGGTCTGCGTCATGGTCACGGGATTCACGCTTTTGGGACTGGTCGAAAGCCATGCCGTCTTTGCCTGTTACCCTTTGTTGGTCGCGGCGCTCTCTGGTCCCCTGCTGGGTGAAAAAGTCGGGTGGCGCAGGTGGGCGGCGATCGGCGTGGGGTTCGTTGGGGTCATGATCATCCTGCAACCGGGCGTTTCGGTCTTTAACACCTACGCAGTGATCCCCTTGCTAGCGGCCCTGATGTTCGCACTCTATGGGCTTTTGACCCGGTTCGTCGCCAGACAGGACAGCACAGCAACCAGCTTTTTCTGGACCGGAACCGCGGGTGCCATCACGATGACCATCATTGGCATCTGGTTTTGGGAACCTATGACGGGTGTGGACTGGATGTGGATGGCGCTTCTATGTGTGACCGGCGCGTCCGGCCATTGGCTGCTGATCCGCTGCTACGAAGTTGCTGAGGCCAGCGCCGTGCAGCCCTTCGCCTATTTCCAGCTGGTCTTCGCGTCCGCGCTGGGGATCACGATCTTTGGCGAATCTATTCGGCCCAATGTGGCCCTGGGCGTGACGGTCATTGTCGCCGCGGGCCTATTCACCCTTTGGCGCGAACGGCAGCAGCGTTGAGCCCATCAATTCCTCGGTGAAGCTCTGCGGCAAAGGTTCCTGGCCCAGCCGCGCGCGGTAGATTGGCAGGCTTTCGGTGACACGCATGACGTAGTTGCGTGTTTCCCGAAACGGAATGTGCTCAATCCAATCGATGATGTCGACGTCGCCCCTGCGCGGGTCCCCATAGGTCAGCATCCAGCGGTCCGGGCGGCTGGGACCAGCGTTATATCCGGCTGACATCATCACCACATTCCCGCGGAACCGTGCTGCAAGTTTGGACAGATAGGCCGCACCGAGCTCTGCATTATATTTGGGATCTGAGGTCAGCCGATCCGTGCTGTGTTCGCCTTTGCGCCCAAGGGAGGCAGCAACCTCACGCCCTGTCGCCGGCATGATCTGCATAAGCCCACGCGCGCCCACGCCGCTTTGCACACGCGGATCAAACTCGCTTTCCCGCCGCGCAATGGCGAGCACCATATCGCGGGCCATGGGAAGGTCCTGGGCCGCCACCGAATGCAGTGGGTAATATCCGCGTGGCACAACCACCGCGCGCCGCGCTGTCCGTTTGCCAATCATCACGGCGAGGTGGGGTTGTTCTGCATCCAATGCGGCTTCGGCCAGCAGCGTGGCTTCTTCCTCGTTGAGGCTCTCCGCAAGGTGCGTCCAGAACCGCTCCGCCAGATCGAGTTCGCCTGAGGCCTGCAACAACAACCCTGCGATGAAGACAGGTGATTTTGCCAGCGGTGCCTCCCGCCAGTCGCCGGGGGCGCGATCCGCAAATAGTGCGTCATCAAAGGGCAAGTCTGCACGTTCCGCGGCCAGCAAACCATAAAATGATGTCTGATACTGTGCGCCCCGCGCATAGGCCTGATCAGCCGCGGCGACATCGCCCATCGCTTCCAGCGCCCGGCCCTGCCAATAACCCGCGCGCCCCTTGGAAATCGGAGAGCGCACAGCGGCGCCGTGATTCTTGAAGTGTTGCAACGCCGTTTCCGGCTCGTTCAACTTGCGCAACGCGATATACCCGGAAAGCCATTCCAAATCGGCGTAATTCGATCCGGCTGTTAGGAAATGCCGCGACGCAATCTCATAGGCACGCTCGGCATTACCATCGCGCATTTCATCGCGCGCCATGGACCGGCGACGGCTGCCCCAGGCTTCGGGCTCACCAAGCGCTTCGGCACTGGTGGAGGTGGCTTGCAACAGAGATTTCGCATCATCCCAGCGGCCCTTCCGCGCGCGCCAGACAAATCTTTCGTACTGCAGCCCAGGGTTTTTCGCATGGCTCCCTGGGATTTTCGCGATCAATGCATCCACACCATTTGCCCGCGCACGCAGGGCAATCCGGGCATTGGCCACGGCGAGGTCCGCAGCAGGTACCAGATCAAACAGCCGCCGGGCGTTTTCGATCGCACCAGCCCATAGCATCGCATCCAACCGAGCGACGGTATGTTTTTTCAACAAGGCGCTGTGGTTGGCCAGAAAGAGCGACTGGGCGCTCGATCCCATCGGCATGGCGCGCCATGCAGACACCAGAATATCATTTGCCTTTTCGGGCGATCCGCTGCGTGCAAGCGCTTCGGCATGGCGCAGCACACCTTCCGGCGTCTGCGCCGCGTATTCGGCAAAGAACGCGATCACGTTGGAATCTTTTTCTTTGATCACGACACGTTCGGATTGCTTACGCAAATAGGGCTCGCCCGGCCAATCCGGGCGCCGCTCCAGGAACGCGGTAACCTCGCGATAGGACCCTTTGCCAGCGCGCAAGCGCGACCATTCAATAACGTCTGCGGCGACGTCACCGTCGCGCGCGGCAATTTTCGCAGCTGTACGCCAATCGCCGTCTCGCAGAGCATCCATTGCCCATGCCAGGGGTCTGGGCCGTTCCGCCAAAGCCGGTGCCGCAGTCATTAAAACCAAAATCAGTGTCGTCAGCCAGCGTCTGATCACTTGCATTTCCCAGCGTTTGAGGGCTAGAGCCTCTGATACATATAACTTCATAGTCGTGGATCAAATCACGATCATGCTGAAATGTGGTTAATCTCAGGCCATTTGCCGGCCAAATTAAAAAAGGAGCGTGCACATGTTCAAAGGCTCAATGCCTGCCCTCGTCACGCCGTTCAGGAACGGCGAGCTGGATCTTGAGACCCTCAAGAAGCTGGTCGAGTGGCATATCGGTGAAGGCAGCAACGGTTTGGTCCCGGTGGGCACAACCGGTGAAAGCCCGACCCTGACCCACCGCGAACACGAGATCGTCGTCGAAGAGGTCGTGAAAGCGGCCGCGGGGCGCATCCCGGTCATTGCTGGCGCGGGGTCAAACAACACGATCGAAGCGATGCGGCTGGCCCGCCATGCGGAAAAAGTGGGCGCGGATGCCGTGCTGGTTGTCACGCCTTACTACAATAAACCCACGCAATCCGGTCTGATCGCGCATTTCACCGCGCTGCACGATTGCTGCGAGCTGCCAATCATCATCTACAACATCCCCGGTCGGTCGGTTGTGGACATGTCGCCGGAAACCATGGGCGAATTGGCGAAACTGCCGCGTATCGTCGGCGTGAAAGATGCCACCGGCGATCTGGCGCGGGTCAGTGACCAGCGGATCACCTGCGGGTCGGATTTCATCCAACTTTCGGGCGAAGACGCGACTGCGCATGGCTTCAACGCACAGGGCGGTGTCGGCTGCATTTCCGTGACGGCCAATGTGGCGCCAAAACTGTTGAGCGACATGCAGGCGGCTTGCCGCGCCGGGGATTATGGCGCCGCGTTGAATATTCAGGACCGTTTGATGCCACTGCACAAGGCGATCTTTACCGAGCCTGGGCTTGTGGGCGTGAAATACGCCATGTCGCGGCTGGATCTGTGTTCGGATGAGGTGCGCCTGCCGCTGACCGGCCTGTCGGATGCGACACGTGGATTGGTGGATGACGGCCTGCGCCACGCGGGTCTGACAAACTGACGGGGGTGGCGGGATCACCCTGTCACCCCTTCCAATCGCCTTCAAACACGTCATGATGGCTTCGGGCTTTGTGCGGACATTGCACGCTGGGAGGAGGCCATCATGAACATTCTGCCGATCATTTCCAAAAGCACCCCGGAGCTGGAAGCGATTTTTCGCGATTTCCACAGACATCCGGAAATCGGTTTCAAGGAGAGCCGCACCAGCGGGATCGTCGCCGATGTGCTGACGCGCTACGGCGCTGATGAGGTGCACACCGGGATTGCAGAGACGGGCGTTGTCGCGCTGATCCACGGTAAAGGCCAGGGCAATCGCCGCGTCGGTCTGCGGGCGGATATGGATGCCTTGCCGATCCTTGAGGCCAGCGCCCTCGACTATGCCTCCGCTACCCCCGGTGTCATGCATGCCTGCGGTCACGATGGGCATACGACCATGCTGCTGGGGGCGGCGAAGCATCTGGCCGCGACACGGGATTTCGATGGCACGGCGGTGTTGATCTTTCAGCCCGCCGAAGAGGGCCTCGGCGGCGCGCGCGGCATGATCGCAGAAGGGCTCTTTGACCGCTTTCCCTGTGACGAGATTTTCGGCATGCACAATTATCCAACAGGTTGTCCGGGGCGTTTCGGCATTTGCAAAGGGCCCGCACTCGCCGGGGCTGCCTTCTTTGACATCAATATCCAGGGTCTCGGAAGCCACGCGGCGATGCCGCAGGAAGGTCGCGATGCCTTGATGGTTGCAACGACCTTGGCGGCGCAATTGAACACCATCCTCAGCCGGAATATCGACCCGTTGGAAACCTGCGTCCTATCCGTCACGCAAATCCATTCCGGTAACGCCTATAACGTCGTGCCCGAAAAAGCGCATCTGGCCGGCACCATTCGCTATTTCAAGGACGAGATCTACGCAGTCGCTGCAGAGCGCATGGAGACGATATGCAAAGGTTTCGCGGCGGCGCATGGTGTCGAGATCGATCTGGATCTGCGCAATGTCTTCGATGTCCTGATCAATGATGCCGATCTGTCAGAGGCCTATATGGCAGCGGCGGCCGACATCGTTGGAGTGGAAAATACCTCAACCGAAAACACGCCGGTCACCGGGTCGGAGGATTTTGCCGACATGCTCAAGGTTGTGCCCGGCGCCTATTGCAACCTGGGCCACAGCGGCACGGTGCCGCTGCATAACCCGGGATTTGTGCTGGGCGAGGAGATCCTGCCCATCGGCGCGTCGATCATGGCCCGCGTCGTGGAACGCAGGCTGCCGCTTTAGCGCTTGCCGTAGTAGAGACCCACCACATGTTCGGCTTCTGCGAAAAACAGCCAGCGCGCGGTCAATACACCTGCGACGTGACTGATCACCGCCAGCAGCGCGAAGAAATGCGAGAAGGGTAGGATCAGCAGCACGAAGGGCACGGCGACCATCAGGATCAGCGAGATTGCCCGCAGTTTCTGGCTGTGCTTGCGTCCGATTTCATGCACGAATTCGCGCAGCAGGTAGTTGGTGCCGGTGTGGGGCGGCTCGAACGCCCGGACTTTGCCAATGCTGCCAAGCCCCGTGGCCGTTGCCATATCGGTCCCCGATGCGGCCAGCGCCTTATCGCCCTCAACCCAGGTGAAGACTTGCACAAGCCCGGCGATCACCAGCAGCACCAGGGCAATCGAAACCTGTCCGGCAAAGAGCGCGCCGCCCGCCAGCGACAGGGAGAGGAACTTCACCGGGGTGATGTTCATGTTCCAGCGCGGGATGGTCTTGAGCTGGGTGTAAATCATCGATGTGGTGAAAACCGTTGCCAGCGACATCACCGCGCCCAGAATGCCAAGGATCGCGATGCGGGTTTGAAAGAACACCAATCCCGCAGCATACAGACCCATCAGAACCAGGGCGCCGACGGCGCACCAGGCTTCGCGGCTGAGCCAGCTGGAGCGCCACTGGGTGAAGGCTTTGACCGCGCGTTCAGGGCGCCCCAGGTGGAAGGTCGACGCCAGCAAGCCACCCACGGCCATCGCATAGGCGATCGCAAAGAAGGCAAAAGCCATCCAGCCGGTGACAGCCGGGTATCCCAGCCCCAGAAAAAACAACAAACCGAAGCCCAGGCCGCTGAACGTCGTGAAGAAAATGACAGAGGGTGCCGGATGCATCAGAGTTTCTCCAAGGTCTTGTCGAGCCAGCCGAGGAAGCCTTTTGGCTCCTCCGCAACCGGTTCGAGGAAGGGGGCGAGCACATCAAACTCAGGTCCCGATTCCGGGATCGTGTCTTTCGGACGTGGTGGCAGGTATTGGTTGACCGGTTTGGTGCCTTGTTCGGGCATCAGGTCCATGCCACCGCGTTCTGCCACCAGTTTGCTGACGTCGCTGTTTTCATCGCCAAGATCGCCAAAGTGGCGGGCGCCGGCGGGGCAGGTGCGTACGCAAGCGGGCTGGCGGTCCTCTTCGGGCAGGTTCTCGTTGTAGATCCGGTCGACGCAGAGGGTGCATTTTTTCATCACCCCTTCGGCTTGATCCAATTCGCGGGCACCATAGGGGCAGGCCCAGGCACACAGGCCGCAGCCAATACAATTGGATTCGTTGACCAGCACAATGCCGTCTTCGACACGCTTGTAGCTGGCGCCGGTGGGGCAGACGGTCACGCAGGGAGCGTCGTCGCAGTGCAGACAGGACTTGGGAAAGTGGATCAGCTGAGCGGCCGCATCGCCTTCCGGCTGCACCTCGAAGCTGTGCACGCGATTCAGAAAGGTGCCGGAATTATCGGCACCGTAGGCGTTCTGATCGCTGAGCGGCGCACCGTAGTTTTCGGTATTCCATCCTTTGCAGGAGATCACGCAGGCATGGCAGCCGACGCAGGTATCGAGGTCGATGACGAGCCCCAGTTTCTTTTCGGTTTTGGCTGGCAGAGTGGTCATGAGAGGCCCTCTTTTCTGGCTGTCAGTGCGACGCCGGTATCACGTCGGTTTTGCGCGGGTGTTACGTCGGGGCATCGTAGGAGACCGTTGAGGTTTGGGGGCTCTGCCCCCGCGCGCGGGGCGCGCTCCCCCGGGATATTTGCGGCCAGAAGAAGCAGGGTCATTCGCCCACCTTCCAGGTCAGGTCTTTTGGACCGGTACCGACGGGTGATTTGATTGGCGCGAAGCCTGGTTGGGATTCGTCCGGTGCTGCGGCCTTTTCGAGGCGCACTTTCAGGTCGAACCAGGCGGCCTGACCGGTGATTGGGTCGGAGTTGGCCCAGCGGAGCCCGTCGCCTTTCGGGGGCAGTAGCTCGTGGATCAGGTGGTTCAGCAGGAAGCCGCGTGTGGCTTCGGGGGCGTTTTCCTCCAGCGCCCAGGCGCCCTTGCGCTTGCCGATGGCGTTCCAGGTCCAGACGGTGTTTTCGTTCAGCGCTGCCATCTCCAGCACGGGCACGGTGATTTCGCCATGCGGGGAGGTCACCTTGGCCCAATCACCATCCGTCAAACCGTTTTCGCGCATCAGCTTTGTCGGCAGGTAGAGCGGGTTGTGCCCGTGCAACTGCCGCAACCAGGCGTTTTGCGAGCCCCAGGAGTGGTACATCGCCATCGGGCGCTGGGTGAGCGCGGTGACGGGGTATTCGTCCGCTTTGTTTTCCTCCTCGGAGGAGTACCAGATTGGCAGCGGGGCCATCTTTTCGCGGATCCGGTCGCGCAGGTGTTCGGGCGGTTGCCGCTCGCCGTGGCCTTCGGCGGCCAGCTGGAATTTCCGCATCGGCTCGGAGTAGAGCGAGAAGAGGTAGGGTTCGGGCTTGTCATAGATGCCCATGCCCACCGCCCAATCCTGATAGGCGGTATTCCACGGTTTGTAATAATTGGCGCCAGCAGGAATGTGTTCGACGAAAAAGCCGCCGTTTTCGATGTAGCGATCCAGCTGGTTCGGGTTCACCTCTCCGCGTCCGGATTTATCGCCGTTCTCACCCCGGAAACCAGCCAGTGGCCCGATGCCCGGCTTGCGCTCGTGATTGACGATGTAATCGCCGTAGTCCGCGTATTTCTGGCTGCCATCGGCGTTAATGAAACCGGGCAATTGCAGTTTCGCGCCCAGTTCGCAGAGCATGGACTGGAAGCCTTTCACATCGCGGTCGGGTTCAATCACCGGCCAGCGGATGGCGTCTGCCGCGGCATCGGCCTCGCAGATCGGACGGTCGAGCAGGGAGATACAGTCGTGGCGTTCCAGATACGTCGTGTCGGGCAGAATCAGATCGGCATAGGCGACCATCTCGGAGCTATAGGCATCTGAATAGATCAGTTTCGGAATGACGTATTCGCCGTTTTCATCCTTGTCGGTCAGCATGTCGATCACGCCGCGCGTGTTCATCGAGGAATTCCACGACATGTTGGCCATATACATGAAGAGCACGTCGATCTTGTAGGGATCACCTGCGTAGGCGTTGGAGATCACCATATGCATCAGCCCGTGGCTGGACATCGGGTTTTCCCAGGTGAAAGCCTTGTCGATGCGGGCGGGGGTGCCGTCTTCCTTGAGCGCGAGATCATCGGGGCCGTGCACGAAGCCCAAGTGCGGGCCATCAAGCGGCGTGTCCGGCGTCACCCTGCAGTGCGGTTTGGGGTGCGCGGTGGCCGGTTTCGGATAGGGCGGTTTGAAGCGGAAGCCTCCGGGGACTTCGACGCTGCCTAGGAGGATTTGCAGAACGTGTAGCGCGCGGCAGGTCTGGAAGCCGTTGGCATGGGCGGAGATGCCGCGCATGGAGTGGAAAGAGACCGGGCGGCCGATCATCTTCTCGTGCTTTTCGCCACGGAAATCGGTCCAGCTGTGGTCCAGCTCAAAAGCTTCCTCGAAGGCGACGCGGGCGAGTTCAGCGGCGATGGCGCGGATGCGCTTGGCGGGGATGCCGCAGCGATCGGCCACGGCTTCGGGCGCGTATTGGTCGTCCAGATACATCTCGGCCATCTTGTGGAAGACGGGGCGGTGGGTCTGGCCGTCTTTCTCGTATGTGGCGGCGAGGTCAGGTTTCACGCCCGGTTGGTCGAAGGCGGTGAGCTTGCCGGTGGCGCGGTCGATCACCAGCTCTTTGCCATTCTCGTCGCGCATCAGCAGGCCGTGGTCGGCCTGGCCGGGGTTGTTGATCACCAGCACCGGGGCGTTGGTGTATTGCGCGAGGTAGTGCAGGTCGATCTTGCCCGCTTTCATAAGGCAGTGGATCATCGACAGGATAAAGAGCCCGTCGGTGCCGGGTGTGATGCCGACCCAATCATCGGCCACGGCGTTATAGCCGGTGCGGATCGGGTTCACGCCGATCACACGTGCGCCGCGCTTCTTGATCTTGCCGATGCCCATCTTGATCGGGTTGCTGTCGTGGTCTTCGGCGACGCCGAAGAGCATGAAGAGCTTGGTGTGGTCCCAATCGGGCTGGCCGAATTCCCAGAACGCCCCGCCCATGGTGTAGATGCCCGCCGCGGCCATGTTGACGGAGCAGAAGCCACCGTGAGCGGCATAGTTGCAGGTGCCGAAGTTCTGCGCCCAGAAGGACGTGAAGCTTTGGGACTGGTCACGGCCCGTGAAGAAGGCCAGCTTTTCGGGATTATCCTTGCGCACCGGATCCAGCCAGTCGGTGGCGATTTGCAGCGCCTCATCCCATGAGATCTCTTCGAACTCGCCCGATCCGCGTTCGCCCACGCGTTTCAGTGGTGCGCGCAGACGCGACGGGGCGTTGACCTGCATGATGCCCGCCGAGCCCTTGGCACAAAGTACGCCCTGATTGACCGGATGGTCCTTGTTGCCTTCGATATAGGCAACTTTCCCATCCTTCATGTGCACATTGATGCCACAGCGGCAGGCGCACATGTAACAAGTGGTTTTGCGCACCTCGTCAGAGACTTTCGGGCTCAGATCGATAACGGGCTGGTTCATGGAAAGCTCCTGAAGTTAGCGGGCGACCTGAAGGGTGGTCACGGCGATCATATTGGTCACGTCCTGGGCGGTGCAGCCCCGGCTGAGGTCGTTGGCGGGTTTGGCGAGACCCTGAAGGGTCGGGCCGATGGCATCGGCGCCGCCAATGCGCTGCGCGATCTTATAGCCGATGTTGCCCGCGTCGAGGTTGGGAAAGATCATTACGTTGGCATGCCCCGCTGTCGGGGAGCCGGGGGCTTTGGAGGCCGCAACCTCGGGCACAAAGGCCGCATCAAATTGCAGCTCGCCATCGGCCTTGAGGTCGGGATGGTTGGCCTTCAACAAGGCGGCGGCTTCGCTCACCCTGGTGACAGCGGCGTGTTTGGCCGAGCCCATGGTGGAGAAGGACAAAAGCGCCACCTGCGGCTCGACTCCCAGCAGCTGCTGACAGGAATTGGCGGAGGCGACAGCAATGGCGGCGAGTTCCTCGGCGGTTGGTTCGATCACCAGACCGCAGTCCCCAAAGATCATAGCGTCACGACCGGAGGGGTGGCCTTCGGGCAGCGCCATCAGGAAGAAACTGGACACCAGCGGCGCGTCCTTGGCCTTGCCGATGACCTGCAAGGCGGCGCGCACGGTGTCGGAGGTGGTCGCAACAGCGCCGCCAACGGTGCCGTCGGCGTGCCCCTCGCGGACCATAAGGGCGGAGAAGACCAGCGGGTTCTGCACCTGCGTCTCGGCGATCTCGGGCGTCACGCCCTTGTGCTTGCGCAACGCGTAGAACGCCTCCGCAAGACCAGCGCTGAGCGCGGAGGTGGCGGGGTCTTCGATTGAAATGGCGGGATTGTTGGGCGCACCGGCAGCAACAAGCTGTGCGGTGACGTCATCCTGCGCGCCGACCAGGGTAATCCGGGCGGTTCCGGCCTGCACGGCGGCAATGGCGCCGGCCACGATCCGGGGATCGTGACCTTCGCTCAGGACAATATGGGCAGGCCGGGCGGCTGCGCGGTTGGAAAGGGCGCGCAGAACGCTCATGGCCTGATCCTTTGTTTTATGCAGTTCGTGATGTGCACCTAGGCTTACACAACCTGCGCGCGCATGTCGTCTTTGCTGATGCCAGCAACTTCGACGGGCTTCTTCATCGCGTCGCGGCGGAACGGGTCACCCAGTTCCTGGTTGATCATGGCTTCGATCAGCGTGGTCACGCCGTTTTCCATCTGGTCCTTGATCGCCTGATCCAGCGCCGCTGTCAGCTCTTCCTGTGTGCGGGCGATGACGCCTTTGAGACCACAGGCATTGGCGATCCCGGCGTAGGACACTTCCTCGTCCAACTCGGTGCCGACGAAGTTGTCGTCAAACCACAGTGTCGAGTTCCGCTTTTCAGCGCCCCACTGGTAGTTGCGGAAAACGATCTGCGTGATTGCAGGCCAGTCGCCGCGGCCGATCGCCGTCAGCTCGTTGACGGAGATGCCGAAAGCACCGTCGCCTGCAAAGCCCACAACCGGCACGTTCGGCTGGCCGATCTTTGCACCCACGATGGAGGGCAGGCCATAACCGCAGGGACCAAAGAGGCCGGGGGCCAGATACTTGCGGCTCTCGTTGAACGACGGGTATGCGTTGCCGATGGCGCAGTTGTTGCCGATGTCGGAGGAGATGATCGCCTCGACCGGCAGAGCGGCCTGAATCGCGCGCCAGGCCATGCGGGGGGACATCCAGTCCGGCTTCGCTGCACGGGCCCGCTCGTTCCAGTTGGTGCCGGGATCGTCCTGCTCTTCGTTCAGCGAGGTCAGCTCCTGCGCCCAGGCCGATTTGGTGGTGGCGATGGTGTTCTTGCGTTCCGCGCGGTTGGTGTCGCCTGCGTCGTCAGAGAGTTGCGCGGTGATGCCCTGGGCCACCTTGGCCGCGTCGCCGACGATGCCGACGGTGACCTTCTTGGTCAGGCCGATGCGGTCGGGGTTGATGTCCACCTGAATGATCTTGGCCTCTGTGGGCCAATAATCGATGCCGTAGCCGGGCAGAGTGGAGAAGGGGTTCAGGCGGGTACCGAGGCAGAGCACGACGTCAGCCTTGTTGATCAGCTGCATGCCGGCCTTGGAGCCGTTGTAGCCCAGCGGACCTGCGAACAGCGGGTGGTTGCCGGGGAAGGCGTCATTGTGCTGGTAGCCGACGCAGACGGGGGCGTCGAGCTTCTCGGCCAGCACGCGGGAGGCTTCGATGCCGCCCTTGGATAGAACCGCACCGGCGCCGTTCAGGATGACCGGGAATTTCGCGTTGCTGAGCAGCTCTGCCGCATTTGCGACGGCAGCTTCGCCGCCCTGCGGCAGTTCGAAGTCCACGATTGCCGGCAGTTCGATGTCGATGACCTGTGTCCAGAAGTCACGCGGGATGTTGATCTGAGCCGGACCGGAGGCGCGTTTGGCCTGCATGATCACGCGGTTCAGGGTCTCGGCGATGCGGGAGGGGTCACGTACTTCTTCCTGATAGGCCACACAATCGGCAAAGAGGTTCATCTGCTCCATTTCCTGGAAGCCGCCCTGGCCGATGGTCTTGTTCGCGGCTTGCGGGGTGACCAGCAGCACCGGCGTGTGGTTCCAGTAGGCGGTCTTCACAGCCGTCACGAAGTTGGTGATGCCGGGGCCGTTCTGCGCGATCATCATGCACATCTTGCCGGTGGCGCGGGTGAAGCCGTCTGCCATCATGCCGCCGGATGTTTCATGGGCGCAGTCCCAGAATTTGATGCCCGCATCGGGGAAGATGTCGGAGATCGGCATCATGGCAGAGCCGATGATGCCAAATGCATTGTCGATCCCATGCATCTGGAGTGTTTTAACAAAGGCTTCTTCAGTGGTCATTTTCATGGCGCGGGTCCTTGGATAGAGGTTTCGATTCTTAGTTTTCGGCCAAAGTAGAGCGTCGGGCAGGACGCGGTTAGGGCCAGTTGCTTGCTTCACTTAATCCCAGATGACTCATGGCGCGCATTTCGTCCGCAACGATTGCAACGCCATCTGCGATGCGGTTTGCCGGGATGGAGGAATAGGCGAGCCGGTAGTAGTCCTTGGGGCGGGCGGGTCCGGAAAAAAACGAATGTCCGGGTTCGATCAAAACGCCGCGGGCCTGCAGGCGACGGGCGAGTTCGTGAGTGTCTACGCCGTTGTCAGCGCGCATCCAGAAAGAGGAGCCGCCATAGGCGCCCTGGCCTGCGATCTGCAGATCATGCGCCGCGATGGCCTTGGCCATGACTTCGCGACGCTCGTGCAGGGCGCCGCCCATGCGGCGGATCAGGGCGTCGTGGTGGCCGAGCGACAGGAAATAGGCCGCCGTGCGCTGCACATGTCCGGGCGGGTGCCGCAGGACGGATGCGCGCAGCGCGCGGGCCTCGCGAATGAAGGGCTCAGAGCCCACCAGATAGCCCAGGCGCAGGCCGGGAAACAGCGACTTCGAAAAGCTGCCCACATAAATTACACGCCCATCGGTATCGAGACTTTTGAGCGCAGGAGAGGGGCTTTTGAGAAAGGACATCTCAAATTCGTAGTCATCCTCGACGATCAACGCGTCCATTTCCGCGGCCCGCTCCAGCAGGTCGTGGCGCCGGTGCATGGGCATGGTGTTCGTTGTCGGGCACTGGTGGCTGGGCGTGGTGAAGATCACGTCGGTATCTGGCGGGATCGCATCAGGTGGCATCCCGTCGGCATCCACGCGCACAGGCGTCGTATGGCAACGAGATTGCGAAAGGATGTCCCTAAGCGCGTGATAACAAGGGTCTTCCAGCGCCGCGCGCCGCCGCTGTGTCAGCAGAACCTGTGTGGTCAGCCAGAGCGCGTTCTGCGCGCCCAGGGTGATCAGAATCTGTTCGGGCCGGGCCGCAATCCCGCGTCGCGGCAGCGTGTGCCGCGCGATGAACTCGATCAGCTGCGGATCGTCCTGATCGTAGTAATCCGTTGTGAGCGCGGTGAAATCCTTCTGCCCCAGCGCCTTGAGTGCACAGAGCCGCCAGTTCGCGTGATCGAAAAGCTCCGGATCGGCCTGTCCGTAGATGAAGGGAAAGCGGTAGCCGCCCCAATCCGATGGCTTGCGGGGCATGTCGCCGCCGGAAAACCGCTGACCAATCGCCCGCGTCCAGTCCACCGCATCGGGGCCGGCCTGACTGGGTGTGAAAGCCGGCGGCACGGGCGCGTTTTCTGAAACGTAATAGCCCGACCGTCCGCGTGAGGTCAGATAGTCATTGGCCAGCAATTCCGTATAGGCAATCGTCACTGTGATCCGGCTGACCCCGAGGTGTATGGCGAGTTTGCGGGTCGAGGGCAGCTTTTCCCCACGCTGAAACCGGCCCGAGAGGATCCCCTGAGCAATCATCTGCTGTATCTGCGATTGCAGCGTTCCCTGAGCATCAGGGTGCAGGAAAAAGGTTTCGACGGGCAGCGCCATGCAAGGAGCCTATACTGGACATAGACTGCCTTCAATCTGGTATTAATCGGACACCAAAAGCCCGATTTATCCCCCCATGCGTGCAGTCAGATTTGACTAAATATTGTATTATTGAAACTCTGAGTATCATTAATGCGCTCATCTTGCAAGCGCTGTGCAAATCCGCAGTGGCTTGATGCATCCTTGTAGCATCCATTTCTATGCGTTGTGGTGATTCTTGCAGAGCACAGGGGTATAAGCTTCGAGCCTGGCGTTAGGGGAGGGAAGGCGATGACACTGGATCGGATCGCGCAGACATATGGCGCCGCTTGGTGTGAGCCGGAGGTCTCCAAGCGACGCGAGTTGCTAGAAATTGCCTGGAGCAAGGAGGGCCGGTATCAGGACCCATCCGCCGACATAATGGGCCGCGAGGCGTTAGTGGATCATATCGGCGACGTGCATCGACAATGGCCGGGCGCACGGATTGAGCTGACCAGCGGTGTCAGCACGCATCACGACAAGATCTATTTCTCCTGGCGGATGATCACCGCAGATGGCGCGACGGCCATCGAGGGTGTGGATTTTGGCAGCCTGTCGCCAGATGGGCGTCTCGCGCAGATCATTGGCTTTTTTGGACCACCAGGTAGCTAGCTGCGTGCTGCACGGGATATGCCGCATGCGGTGCAGTTGCCGAGCGGAAGGGGCCAAAGCACATGGGGGCCACACAGAAAGACCGATGCGGCCCCCACGGCAGGGAGACTGGGAGATTTGATCTAGCTCTTTCGGGTTTTCGGGTGGAGTGAGGCCGCAAAAATATGGTCAGAGGCCCGCACGATACTACCCGCTTGATGCACGATATTCTGGTCAGGCCGCAACGCCACGGTCTCGTCCTTGTCCGGATAATCCAGATCGTACAGGAAATGCTTCATGCAATTCAGCCGCGCCCGTTTCTTGTCGTTTGACCGAATGACGGTCCAAGGCGCATCAGCGGTGTCGGTGTAAAAGAACATCGCCTCTTTCGCTTCGGTGTAATCGTCCCACTTGCCGAGGCTGGCGCGGTCGATGGGCGAGAGTTTCCAGCGTTTGAGCGGATCGGTCTCACGGGAAGCGAATCTGCGTTTTTGCTCCTCCTGCGTGACCGAGAACCAGTATTTGAAGAGCTTGATGCCACTGCGCACCAGCATACGTTCAAATTCCGGGGTCTGCCGCATGAATTCGAGGTATTCGTTCGGTTCGCAGAAGCTCATCACCCGTTCGACGCCTGCGCGGTTGTACCAGGATCGATCATAAAGAACGATTTCGCCTGATGTCGGCAGGTGCTTGGCGTAGCGCTGAAAAAACCATTGGCCTTTTTCTTCTTCCGTGGGTTTGTTCAGGGCAACAACACGCGCGCTGCGGGGGTTCAGGTGCTCGGCGAAACGTTTGATGGTACCGCCTTTGCCGGCCGCGTCCCGACCTTCGAACAACATGACGACCTTTTGCCCGGTTTCTTGCAACCAGAGTTGCACTTTGAGCAATTCGACCTGAAGTGCTGCTTTCTCCGCTTCATAGGCGGCGCGACCGAGGCGCTCCGCATAGGGGTATTCACCTTGTTCGAAACCGATGATTTCCGCGGTAGGTTGTTTAACTTTCGCCGTTACCGGCGTTTTTACTTGCGTTGACATATAGTCCCTCCTTTTAGAAGGCGGAGTCTAGCAAAGTAGTTACAAAACCGTCGTTGACCTGAATCAACATCTGCGGTGGGGTGAGAACCGCGCTCTGCCATGCATCATCAGCGTTGATCTAAATCATGTACGACCACGCGCGGACCTGAGATGCATGTTTACAGATGCCGAAAAAGAAAGTGGGGCGACGATGTTGGATATTGCTGTGACCAAAGTGGCTCAGATCATTCTCTATGGGCATGAGATTGACCGGGCAGAGGCCGAACTGCGTGGGTTTTTGGAAACCCTGAACGAAGATGAATGCCACAGCCTGATTGCCATCATGTGGATCGGGCGAGATAGTTTTGGCGCGGATGAGTATAGCGAGGCCTTGGAAACAGCAAAACGCGAGGCTGTGACACCGACGGCGGATTACCTGATCGGGACACCGCATTTTGCCGATCATCTTGAGGCTGGCCTGGAATTGCTGGGGACGTCAGCCTCGGATGCGGAGCAGTCACTGCTTTAAGACGCAGGAGGCGTGGCACAGAAACAAAGCCCCGGCGAAAACCGGGGCTTTTTCTTTTGCGAGCAGGGCGCGATCAGGGGCAGGCGGCGGTATAACGGGTGCCGTCGGCGTTCTGATAGACACAATCACCGCTGGCAGTGCGGCCGAGGAAATTGCCAGCAACGGCCCCGGCTGCCGCACCGATCAGGGCGCCTCTGCCACGGTCGTTGTCATCGAGGGCATACCCTACTGCAGCACCACCAAGGCTGCCGGCGATGGTGTTCTGGTCCTGGGTGGCGCAGGCGGCAAGCGCCGCGATCACGGGCAGCGTGAGAAATGCTCTATTCATGATGTCACTCCTTTTGACTGCCGGAAAAACGCAACGGGGCGCGGGAAGGTTCCCGCGCCCCTTTAATCTAGGCGGTGCGTCGCTCAGGCCAGCAGCCCGTCCGCGCGGGCTTTAGCCGAAGACGCGGGTAAGGGCGCCGTCGACGGCCTCAACGATCTGGTTGATGTCGTCCTTGGTGGCGATCAGCGCAGGCGAGAAGCACAGCGTGTTGTTCTTGCCGGGCAGCGAGCGGTTGGTGGCACCGATGATCACCGCCTGCTTCATGCAATCGCCGACCACGGCCTGCACCATCTTCTCGGCGGCCGGTTCGCGTGTGGCACGGTCTGCGACCAGTTCGGCACCGACGAAGAGGCCTTTGCCACGCACATCACCGATCACGGGGTGCTTGTCCTGCAACTCGCGCAGCTTGTCGACCATATAGTCACCCATCTGCACCGTATTCTCGAGCAGGTTCTCATCTTCGATGATCCGCATGTTTTCCAGCGCCGCCGCCGGACCCGCCGTGCAGCCGCCGAAGGTCGAGATGTCGCGGAAATAGTTCATGTGGTCCGAGGTGTCGTCCTTGAACATGTCAAAGACTTCGTTGGTGGTCGCGAGGCAGGAGATCGCGGCATAGCCGGAGGCCACACCTTTCGCCATCGTGACCATGTCTGGCTGGATGCCATAGTGCTGGTAGCCGAACCATGTGCCGGTCCGGCCCACCCCGCAAACGACCTCATCGATGTGCAGCAGGATGTCGTACTTTTTGCAGATCTCGGCAACGCGGGGCCAGTAGCCATCGGGTGCTTCGATTACGCCGCCGCCAGCGGTGACGGGCTCAAGGCAAAGCGCGCCCACGGTGTCGGGACCTTCGCGCAGAATGATCTCTTCGATCTGGTTGGCGGCCCATTCACCGTAGTTCTGCTCGGGCGCGCCTTCCTGCTCGTGCTTACGGTACTCCAGGCAATGCGGCACGCGGACAAAGCCCGGCGTGTAGGGGCCGTATTGCGCGTTGCGCTCGTCCTGACCGCCCGCGCTGAGGCAGGCGATGGTGGTGCCGTGATAGTCGCGGTCGCGATAGAGGATCTTGTGCTTCTTGCCACCATAGCGCTTGTGCGCGATCTGGCGGACCATCTTGAAGGCTTTCTCATTCGCCTCCGAGCCGGAGTTGGCATAGTAGATACGGTCAAGACCCGGCACCTTGGTCAGCAGCTTTTCGGCAAAGAGCGCGCCCGGCACGGAGCCCACGGTGCCGCCGAAGAAGTTCATTTTCACGATGGCGTCGCGCACGGCATCGCCCATGGTTTCGCGGCCATAGCCCACATTCACCGTCCAGACGCCCCCCGAAACGGCGTCGATATGCTCGATGCCTTTCTGGTCCCAGACCCGCAGGCCCTTGCCTTCGATGATGATCTTGGGATCGGCGCCGGTAAAGAAGGGCTGGTGCTGGATCAGGTGGTGCCACACATTTGCGCGGTCCGCTTCGACGACGCGGCTAAGGTCGTTCTCGTTGAAATTGCCGTCCATGGGTCGGGCCTTTCTGTTAGCGTAGAATCAGGTGAAATCGGATGGCGAGCGATCCGGATTTGACTGACATGACTGTTTTTCAGGCACTGGAAGTAGGGCCAGATATACCACAAAGATAGATCCAGATAGGCTGGTTGATCAAGCGATATCGGGTGCAGTGCCCTGTATTTATGGGCCAATTGGTACCAGCCAGTCAAATCCCATGCCAATATCACCCCGTTGACCGGTGCCGCATTTGTGAGCAACACCCGCGGCCATTTAAATCCCTGACGCTCTTTGGCGTGTAACTGCCCCCGATGCCGCCCCAGCCCAAGCGCTGGAGGGTGATCTGACGCTGGACGTGGCAGGGCACGAGGTGACGGCGGCCTCGGTGATCATTGCGACCAATGGCTATTCTGACAGTCTGGTCAAAGGGCTGAAGCAGTCGGTGCTGTCGCTCTATTCCAAGCAGATGGCGACCGATCCGTTGTCGGAAAGCGAGATCGGGCCGATCCTGCCACAGGGGCATATGATTTCTGACACCAAGCGCCTGATCATGTACACGCGGCGTGAACCCGGCGGGCAGATGTGTTTCGGCGGCATTGGCTTCAGCGACCGGCGGGGCGGCTTCGGTGGGTTCGGTTGGATTGAAAAAGATGCACCGGAGACCGTTCCCAGCCGCAAGGGCGTGAAGTGGTGTTGCAAATGGAGCGGGCGCATTGCGTTGACCGAAGATCGGGTGCCGCATTTGCATGGGCCCGCCCCCGATCTGATTGTTGGTCTGGAGTACAACGGGCGGGGCGTGGCAATGAGCCATGTGATGGGGCGCGAACTGGCCCGCAGGGCGCTGGACACCTCGGCGGAGGATCTACCGTTTCCGGTGACGAAGATTCCGTCCTACAAATTCCGCACCTCACAGGTGCTTGGCGCCGGGTTGGCCATGGCCGTGCTGCGCAGGCGCGACCAGATGGAGTGGAAAAGCGACGCCTGATGGTAAACTGGACTCATCTAGATGCAGAAAGTGGACGTTTGTTCTGATGCGCGCAACGTCACTATGCCGGGCGATGGAAGGCAGAAGGCCCTCCTGACTTCAGGCTTTTGCAATAGAGACTTTCAGGATTTTACAATGTCCTGAGATGATCAAAAAAGAGAGGCATAAATATCGGGCAGTTCCATTAAGATGACAGTTTTGTGCCAATAATGCTCTTGCAGGCGCTTCAAAACTGACATTGGATGACGATGTGCAGCGAAATCAAGAAGCGGCATGAAGCCGTGACGCACCAATAGAAGGCCGCCTTTGGAAGGTCGGCGTATGATCAACGGGAGAAAAAAATGATCAAGAAGACAGCATGTGCTTTTGTAGCGGGCGCCGTGATGGCGCTGAGCGCGCAAACAGCCGCAGCAGACGGCCACGGTGAGATCACCGTAGGCTATTTCCTTGAATGGCCGATGCCGTTCCTGGCGGCGAAAGCCTCGGGCGCCTATGATGAGGCACTCGGGATGAAGGTGAATTGGGTGTCCTTCGAGACCGGCACGGCGATGTCGGCGGCAATGGCATCAGGTGATGTGCAAATCTCCGTCAGCCAGGGTGTGCCGCCGTTCGTTGTGGCAACCTCGGGCGGCCAGGACATCCAGATCGTGGATGTGGCGGTCTCCTATTCGGAAAACGACAACTGTGTCGTGGCTGCATCGCTGGAGATTGACAAGGACAGCGCGGGTGAGTTGGCCGGTAAGAAGGTGGCTGTGCCGCTGGGCACTGCGGCGCATTATGGGTTCCTGCGCCAGATGGATCACTTTGGCGTGGACCTGGCGTCGCTGCAGATCGTCGACATGGCACCGCCAGAAGGAGCTGCTGCCCTGAGCCAGGGCGCGGTTGACTTTGCCTGCGGGTGGGGTGGTGGCCTCGCGCGGATGAGAGAATATGGCAACATCCTTCTGACCGGTGCGGAAAAGCAGGAACTTGGCATTCTGGTCTTTGACGTGACCTCGGCCCCGGCCTCCTACATTGCCGAGAGCGGTGATGTCGTTGCGAAGTTCGCGGCGGTGACGGCTGCGGCAAACGCCGAGTGGAAGGCCAACCAGAGCGACGAGATGCTGGCGGTGATCGCCGAGCAATCCGGTATGGATTTGGAAGCGGCGCGCGCTTCGATTTCGGGCTTTGAATTCCCTTCTGTCGAAGAGCAGCTTTCCGAAGCCTGGCTTGGCGGCAATGCAGCGACCTTCATGAAAGGCGTGGCGGATGTCTTCGTTGAATCGGGCTCCATCGACAAGGCGCTCGACAGCTACGAGGACGCGGTGAACACCGGTCCGCTCTCAGCAGCCAAGGGTATGTAAAACATACTGTAACGGCGCGAGGCATCCTCGCGCCGTTACTCTTTAAGGACCAGAGGCGGGGCCAACCCTGCCCGGCAAGCCGCCCTTTTTGGGCAACAGGTGGGGACCTCATGACCGGATTATCTATAGAAAATTTATCGATGCGCTTTGAGTTGCCCAACGGCGATCATGTGCAGGCTTTGCAGGATGTGTCGCTTGACCTCAAGGCGGGGGAATTGCTGAGCGTGCTGGGGCCATCGGGCTGCGGCAAGACCACATTGCTGAATATCGTGGCGGGTTTTCTGGCGCCGACCGCCGGAGAGTTGATCCTGAACGGCCACAAGGTGACGGGGCCGGATGCGGAACGCGGCATGGTGTTCCAGCAGGGGGCCTTGTTCGAGTGGATGTCGGTGCGCGAGAACGTAGGCTTTGGCCCCTCGATGAAGGGCACGCCGAAGCGCGACAAGGACGAAACGGTGGACCATCTGCTCGATGTGGTCGGTCTGCAGGACTTCAAGGAAAAGGCGGTCTACGAGCTGTCAGGCGGGATGCAGCAGCGGGTCGCCTTGGCGCGCTGTCTGGCCAATGATCCCGATGTTATCCTGATGGATGAGCCGCTGGGCGCGCTTGACGCGCTCACGCGCGAGAAGATGCAGAGCCTGGTGCTGAAGCTCTGGAAAGAGACCGGTAAGACCATCATCCTCATCACCCACTCGGTGGAGGAAGCTTTGCTCTTGGGCGAACGCCTGATCGTGATGGCGCCGCGGCCCGGACGCATCCACAAGGAATACCGGTTGCCCTTTGCGGATCTCGGCGTGGATGCCGATCTGCGCGAAGTGAAGAAACATCCCGACTTTGGGCCCAAGCGCGAAGAGATCTTGAACATGATCTGGGATATGGAAGAAGAAATTATGGGCGGTAAGGAGGACGCGGCATGATCCCTTTACTGATCTATATCATCATCTTTGTCGCCGCTTTCTTCATTGTCACCAAGGTGGTGCAGGGGGCTGGCCTCTCGGACTACACCTCGCTGAAAACCGTGACCTTCGGGGATGAAAGTGCGGTGCGGCCCAACCGGGCGGCGGGCATCATCTCGATCCTGACGATCTTCCTGATGTGGGGGATCTTCACCGGCTCCAGCCTGTTGCCGGGGTTCCTGCATGCGCCGGGCCCCTATGAGGGCACGACGAGCTTTACCTATACCGCACAGGCCGAAGGCCAGGCGCCCGATGACGCGACCGTCACCGTCGTTGTGCATCCGCGCGAGGTCGCGACGGATGCGCCGGAAGTCGATCCGGGCGACGGCTTTGCCAAGAACGATTCCGCGGCAATTGCACAGTGGCGCACCGGTCTGATCAACGTGGACCGCAACGATGACATCACCAAGAAAGATGGCGCCAAAGTCATCGCCATCAACGGCGAAAAGATCGCGCCAGGTGAGACGGTGAAGGTTGATGGCGGTGCGGTGACCCTGTCGGACAAGGGCACGCCGAACTTTGAGCCCACCAGGGGCTGGCAGATGGAACCGCTCTACCTGCCTGCGCCTGAGGCCGTCTGGACCCGTTCGCTTGAGATCATGAGCTCCGGCTTCCGGAACTTCACGCTGCTTGAGCACCTGGGATACTCGCTCTTCCGCGTGGTCGTAGGCTTTCTGATCGGTGCTGTCGTTGGCATCCCGCTGGGCTATGCGATGGGTCTGAGTGACTGGTTTCGGGGCTGGTTTGACCCGATTGTCGAGTTCATGCGGCCGGTGCCGCCGCTGGCGCTGATCCCGCTGGTGATCATCTGGGCGGGTATCGGTGAGGCGGGCAAGATCATCCTGCTGTTCCTGGCGGCTCTATGGATCATGGCGATTGCGGCGCGGTCCGGGGTCTCGGGCGTGAAGATCTCCAAGGTGCACGCGGCTTATAGCCTCGGCGCCAGCAAGTGGCAGATCATGCGCCACGTGATCGTGCCGAACTCGCTGCCCGAGATCTTCACCGGCGCGCGGGTTGCGATGGGGGTCTGCTGGGGCACGGTGGTTGCCGCTGAACTGGTCGCAGCCGAACAGGGGGCCGGCATGATGATCATGACCGCCTCGAAGTTCCAGAACACCGATATCGTGATCATGGGCATCATCCTCATCGGCGTCATCGGCTTCGGCATCGACATGCTCATGCGATGGGCCGAACGCATCCTCGTCCCATGGAAAGGCAAAGGGTGACGCAGCTGGAATCACCTAAATCCGGAAAGGCCCCGTGTGGGGCCTTTCTGCTATTGGCGACCGATCATTTGTGTAGCGGCATGCCAAAAGCAACATAACTGCGTCAGAAATCCCCAAAAACGTTCAGAATTACTCAATAAGCTTGTGTAATCGTGGATCATCAGTATCCCTGAGGAAACGAGCATATAAAAGGCAGGCTACCATGACATCCGAAACTCCCTTTGAGGGCGCCATGCCGGTGGATCCTGCGTCTAAACCTGCGGCTGCGTGGGTGAGCATTCTGGCCAAATATCGCGACCCGAACCCGGCGCGGTCGACCTTTGAAATTGCGGTGAGCCTTATCCCGTTTCTGGCAATCTGGGCCATCGCATGGTGGCTGCTGTCGATCAGCTATTGGGCGGCGTTTGCCCTTGCCTGCCTCAACGGACTGTTCCTCGTGCGCCTTTTTTGCATTCAACACGATTGCGGGCACGGGTCGTTTTTTGCCAATCGTGTGCTCAGCGACTGGACCGGGCGCGCCTTGGGCGTGCTGACACTGACGCCTTATGACGTCTGGCGACGGTCGCACGCGTTTCACCATGCCAGCGCTGGCAATCTGGACAAGCGTGGCATGGGTGATGTGGTCACGTTGACAGTTGACGAATATCGCGCGCGCGGCTGGTTTGGCCGGCTGCGGTATCGCGCTTACCGCAATCCCCTGGTTCTGTTTGTGCTGGGGCCCGCCTACCTGTTTTACCTCGAAAACCGGCTGCCTTTTGGCATGATGGACGATGGTTGGCGCATCTGGCTGAGCTCGATGGGTACCAATCTGGGCGTGGCGCTGACGGTGGGGCTGATCGTTTACTTTGGCGGCCTTATGCCACTGCTGCTGGTGTTTGTGCCGACAACGCTGGTGGCCGCGACGCTGGGTGTCTGGCTGTTTTACGTTCAGCATCAATTCGAAGAAACGCAATGGGACCAGCCAGAGGATTGGGCGCTACACGAAGCGGCGCTGCATGGCTCTTCGCATTATGTAATGCCTGGGATTTTGCAGTGGTTTACCGCCAATATTGGCATTCATCATGTGCACCATCTTTACAGCCGTATTCCCTTTTACCGGCTGAAAGAAGTGTTGCGCGATCATAGCGAATTGGCAGAGGCCCAACGGCTGAGCATTCGCGAAAGCATCGCCTGCGCGCGCCTGCACCTTTGGGATGAAAAACAACGGCGCTTGCTGTCATTTCGCCAGATGCGTGCGGCCTACGGCGTGATCTGAGCATCACGGTAAGGCTAACGGTACAGCGCCCATCGCAGTGCGTTCCGCTTCGCGAAACCGTTGCTGGCGATCGTGCCTGGCGACCATTCAGGTGGCTTCGGCATCCATCGCGCTGACGGCGCCAATGATGGGACACCAACCTTAGGATTTACGGCGTGGTGTGGCATTCGGGCCCTTGCCGGAGGGTTTGCCGCGTTTGTGAGGCGGTACAAACCTCTTGGAGGGATCTGCCGCGCGTTTTTTGGACGCATTCTGATCGCGGGGCGCGCCGCCTTTGCCACCGGGTTTTGTATCCCTGTTGCGATCCCCGCGGTTTTCGTTATCGCGTGTCCGACGCTCTGCCTTGGCGGTATCACGATTTTCCTTCGTCCAGACCGGCTTGGCCCGCGGTCCGTCGGCGGGAGCACTGGATTTGGCCTTCGGTTTGGCACCCGGTTTCATCGGCGAGCGCTCGGTCTTGTGGGACTTGGGCGGCTTTTTCCCCTTGGGTGCCGCGGCTGGTTTATAGGGTTTATCCGTGACTTCCGAGCGAGGCTTTTCGCGTTTGCGCGGCGCACCCGCGGCCTGCTCAGCCGCCAGCGGATCATAAGCTGGCTTTGCACGCCCGGGCTTCTTGAAGTCTGGTTTTGGGCCGCGCGGTTTCCGGTTTGGCGCCGGGCCGCGATCCAGGTTTGGCGCGGCGTCCAGACGCGTCAGCTGTGCACCCTTTTCCAGCACCATATCCGGGCCCACGGCTGCAACAAAAGCCTCCGCGCGACTGGCCAGCACCTCGACAAAACTGTGGCTTGGTTGAATGCGAATGGCACCGATATCGTCCTTGGTCAGGTTCCCCTTGTTGCAAACCATCGGCAGGAGCATCCGGGGCTCCGCGCCGTCTTTGCGCCCCAGGGAAATCGAGAACCAGACCGACGGGCCGAATTCCTTGCGCGGACGATCATCCTTCGCCGCGGGATCAGATAGCTCCTCCGGCGCAGACTTTCGTGCGCGGGTGAGGTTCACGAAAGCAGCAGCCAATTGCTCCGAGGTAAACTCTTCGACCAAACGCGCCACGATGTCCTGGGCGTCCTCGGGCACCGGCTCCGACCAAGAGGGATCGGCCAAGAGACGCGTCTCATCCTCCGCCAATACCTCTGCGGCGGAAGGCGGTTCGGCCCAGGCAACCTTCAGCTTCGCACCACCGATCAGCCGGTTGGCTTTTGAGCGCAGCTTCGGCGGAACGATCAGCGCCGAAACGCCCTTGCGACCCGCCCGCCCGGTGCGCCCGGACCGGTGCAGCAAAGTATCGGAATTAGACGGCAGATCGGCGTGGATCACCAGTTCCAGATTGGGCAGGTCAATCCCGCGTGCGGCCACATCGGTGGCCACGCAAACTCGCGCCCGCCCGTCACGCAAGGATTGCAAGGCGTTCGTGCGCTCAGATTGGGTCAATTCCCCCGAGAGCGCCACAACCGAGAAGTTTCGGTTCGTCAGCCGGGACGTCATGCGCGCCACAGCCGCGCGTGTGTTGCAGAAGATGATGGCGTTTTTGGCCTCGTAAAACCGCAGCACGTTGATGATGGCATTGTCGATGTCGCGCGGATGCGTTGTCAGCGCCCGGTATTCGATGTCCGAATGCTGGCGCGTCTCACCAGCGGTGGACACGCGCTGCACATCTCGCTGGTAGCTTTGCGCCAGCTTAGCGATGGCCGCTGGCACCGTGGCGGAGAACAGCAGGGTGCGCCGATCCTCGGGTGTTTCCGACAGAATGAATTCCAGCTCTTCGCGAAATCCAAGATCCAGCATCTCGTCGGCTTCGTCCAACACCACCGCGCGGATCGCGGAGAGGTCAATATTGCCGCGCTTTATGTGATCGCAAAGCCGTCCCGGGGTGGCGACCACGACATGCGCGCCCCGCTCCAACGCGCGCCGTTCGGTCCGGCTGTCCATGCCGCCCACGCAGGAGGTGACCACGGCACCGGCCAATCCATAGAGCCACGTCAGTTCACGGTTGACCTGCATGGCCAACTCGCGCGTCGGCGCGATGATCAATGCCAAAGGCGCGCTTGCCGGACCGAAGTGCAGCGCCTCGCCCAGCAGGGTCGGGGCGATGGCAAGGCCAAAGCCGACGGTCTTGCCTGACCCGGTCTGGGCCGAAACCAGCAAATCGGCCGCTACCAGATCGGGATCTGTTACGGCCTGCTGCACGGGGGTCAGCGTTTCATAGCCTTGTTTTGCCAAGGCGTCGGAAAGGGTCTGGATCACGGAAGTACCTGTCTCTTGGGCGGCAGAGGGTCGTTGGGATGCACCAAGGGGTGCGCCGCGTTGCGGCGTCGTTATGCCTTTGGGGCGCAAGAGTCGATGAGAATCTGCTCTGTTGCCGGCAGGGCCCGGGTGGTCATAGCGGCTTTGACCTTAAAAACCGAAGGTTGGTCCGCGCGAGGCGGCGCGCCTAGGGCCGTTCGTCAGGCAGATGACCAAAGCTGACAGCCAACCGGTTCCATGCGTTCATCTGCGCAATGATCAGGGTAAGATCGACGATCTGCGCGTCAGAGAATTCGGCTTTCATCGCATCGAACAGGTGATCAGGCGCGCCGTTATCAGGCAGCAGGGTGATGGCTTCGGCCCATGCCAGGGCAGCCTTTTCGCTGTTGGAGAAAAACGGGCATTCCCGCCAAACGGTCAGACAATCTAGGCGTTGTTCGGTCTCACCAGCGGCGCGTGCCTCGCATGTGTGCAGATCGACGCAATAAACGCACCCATTGATCTGCGAGACGCGCAGCTCGATGAGCGCGCGCAGTTTTGCGTCTATGGTGGGCATATGCGTCTTGGCTTTCGCCATGCTTGCGATCGCAGGTCCGTTCACGGAGAGATAGTCCAGGCGTTCAATCATCATCTCGCTCCCAACAGTCTGCGCTACTCTGGCAGGACTTTGATCTCGCGGCCAGTTCCAGGTCTCAGGCGCCACCACGTTGACCACAATCAAGCCACTCCGCTTGAACGGGCAGGCCGCGGAAGCTGGTCAGGAAGCCTGAAGATGTCGGGTCGGGATTTTGGTGGAGCCTAGCGGGATCGAACCGCTGACCTCCTGCATGCCATGCAGGCGCTCTCCCAGCTGAGCTAAGGCCCCATTGTGCGCCCTTACGGGTCTCACGGGATGGATCGTTAAATCCAGTGCGCCGCTGAATAGGCGCATCACGGGGCGGGATCAAGTCAAAAAACCCGCCGCCCCGCGCGAAATCGTCAAATCAGTTGTCGTCGTCTTCCGATGCGACGTCCGCAATCTCTTCGAGCGGCACGCTGTCATCATCATCTTCGTCGTCATCCAGGATATCGTCACCCAGATCTACATCAACGTCCTCTTCATCATCCAATACCACATCATCCTCTTCCGTAGAGGTTTTGGCCTTGGCCTTGGCGGATGCAGCATCCTCGGCGTCCGCCGCGATCATGCGTGATTTGCTGAGGTCAATCTCGACCACTTCGCCGGTGTAGGGGCTGACGATCGGATTCTTGTTCAGATCATAAAAACGTTTGCCGGTGGTGGGGCAGAGGCGCTTCGTTCCCCATTCTTCTTTGGGCATGAAAAACCCCCTTTTCAATTGCTGTTCTGCTGTAGATGATTCCGGCCAAGTGCCATATGAAACGGAGGCTGTAAAGGCCTGCCGCGCGGAAGGTCACCCCAGAGAGCCCGTTATGCCCCAGATCATCCTGCCCGGCGACCCGCCCATCCCCTTGATCCTGCGGCGATCGACCCGTGCCCGCCGGATTTCGCTGCGAATCTCCCAACTGGACGGGCGCGTTACACTGACCTTGCCAAACCGGGTGCCCGAACGCGAAGCCATGGCCTTTGCCCGCGAAAAGGAGGGATGGATTCGCAAACATCTTGAGGCGCGTGGCGACGATGTTGCGGTGCGTCTCGGCGCGGTATTGCCGGTAGGCGGTGTGATGCACGAAGTGGTTGCCGGTGCGGGCAGGCAGGTGCGCTTTGACGGCGCGCGCGTCGCGGTTCCCGGCCCGTCTGATCGGATTGGCGCGCGTTTGGCGGGGTATCTCAAAACCGTGGCTCGCGCGCGTCTGGCGGAGGCGTCGGATCATTTCGCCGCCAAATTGGGAAAGCCCTATTCTGCGATCACCCTGCGCGATACCCGTTCCCGCTGGGGCTCCTGCACTGCCGAAGGACGGTTGATGTATTCATGGCGGTTGATTATGGCGCCGCCGGACGTGCTCGACTACGTCGCGGCGCATGAAGTCGCGCATCTGTCCGAGATGAACCACGCGCCTGCTTTCTGGAACGAAGTCCAGCGGATTCACGGTGCGTACACCGCGCCACGCGCATGGCTGCGCAAACATGGGGGCGATCTGCACAGATATCGGTTTGACCGGTGAAACGCGCCGGGGCTTGACCTGAGCAAGGTTTGTGATCACAAACCGATGATGATCCTGAACCCGCGCCCCGTTGATGCCACGCCCGTTGCCCATGATCGCGTTTATCGCGCGTTGCGCGGTCGGATCATGCAAGGGGATTTGCCGCCTGGACAGGGGCTGACACTGCGCGGCATTGGCAAGGAATATGAGGTTTCGATGACCCCTGCACGAGAGGCGGTGCGCCGCCTTGTGGCGGAGGGGGCGCTCACGATGTCATCTTCGGGTCGCGTGACCACACCTGAGTTGAGCAACGAACGGATCGAAGAGCTTGCAGCGCTGCGCGCCCTGATCGAGGTGGAACTGGCCAGCCGCGCCTTGCCCCGTGCACATATGGCATTGATTGAACGGCTGCAGAGCATCAACGCGACCATCGCCGAAGCAGTCGCGCATCGGGACGCGGTGAACTACATCAGGACCAATCTGGAATTCCACCGAACCTTGTACTTGCGCGCGCAAGCGCCTGCGATGTTGGCCATGGCCGAAACCGTCTGGCTGCAGATGGGGCCCACGATGCGCGCGCTCTATGGTCGGCTGCGCAAGACAGAACCACCCCAGTTCCATCGGTTGATCATCGCCGCTCTGCGCGCCGGGGATGAGCCGGGTTTGCGTCTCGCGGTACGCTCGGATGTGACGCAGGGTTTGCGAATGCTGGCCAGCTAAGCCACGTTCTGACGCGACGTCTGCCCTTGTGTATTTCAACCATAAATTGAATTTTACCAAAATTCAGCCCTTTCGGGGACACAATTATACGTTGTATTCAGCGCATGGCGTGAGGGGTTGGACTTTGGTTATTTTTGGTAAGTGGTGTAATGAGCAAAGAGAAAAAGGTGTTTTCCGGGAAGATCAGACCCGCGGAAGCAAATGATATTCCGGCTGTATTGCGGATGGTGTCAGAATTGGCGGATCATCACGGGGATGTGGCCACCGTCACAGCACGGGAACTGGCGCGCGATATTCTGGGACCGCAGCCTTGGGTGCGTATTCTGCTGGCCCTTCATGAAGACGAAACCATTGGCTATGCGGCCCTTTGTCCCTTGGCGCAGATGCAGTTCGGGGTGCGGGGCATGGACCTGCAGCATCTCTATGTTATCCCGGAAGCGCGCCAAATGGGGGTTGGCAAAGCCCTGATCAAGGCCAGCCAACGGCTCGCGCAGCACCAAGGTTGCCGATATCTGATCGTTGGGACCCATCCCGACAACACCCTGGCCCAGCAGATTTACCCAGCTTTGGGGTTTGACGAGATCGACCCTCCGGGCCCGCGCTTTCGGATCCGGTTTGAGGCGGCGGTGTAGCGATCAGGCCGCGAGGCCTTTTGCGCCAATTTCAAGGAATTTGTTGCGGCGGTCCGCGACCAGAGCCTGCGCGTCCTTGCCCTGCAGATCCTGCAACATGCCTTCAATGGCGCGTCCAACGGCCGCGATTGCCGTGGCTGCATCGCGGTGCGCGCCGCCCATGGGTTCAGGGATGATCCGGTCAATCACACCCAATTGCTTGAGATCGCTGGCGGTCAGGCGCAGCGCTTCCGCGGCCTCGCGCATTTTTTCCGCGTCTTTCCACAGGATCGAGGCGCAGCCTTCGGGGCTGATCACCGAGTAGACTGAGTGTTCCAGCATGGCCACGCGGTTTGCCGTTGCAAAGGCTACCGCCCCACCGGAGCCACCCTCGCCGATGACCACGGAAATCAGCGGGACGCCGATTTGCAAGCATTTCTCCGTCGCGCGCGCAATGGCTTCGGATTGGCCGCGCTCTTCGGCACCTTTGCCCGGGTAAGCGCCGGGCGTGTCGACCAGGGTGATCAGCGGCAGGCCAAACCGATGGGCGATGTCCATCAGGCGGATGGCCTTGCGATACCCTTCAGGACGCGCCATGCCGAAATTGCGCTCGATACGGGATTTCGTGTCATTGCCCTTTTCATGGCCGATTACCATGATCGGTGTGTCATTGAACCGCGCCAGCCCGCCCATCACCGCGTGGTCATCCGCAAAATTCCGGTCACCTGCCAGCGGAGTGTAATCGGTGAAAAGGGCGTTGATGTAGTCCTGACAATGCGGGCGCTCGGGGTGCCGTGCGACCTGGCATTTGCGCCAGGGGGTCAGAGATTTATATAGGTCTTCCAGCATCGCACTGGCCTTGACGTCCAGTGCCGCCGCTTCTTCGGTGACGTCCATTTCTTCATTGGCGCGCGCGAGGGCCCTGAGTTCCTCCGCCTTGCCTTCGATCTCGGCCAGCGGTTTCTCGAAATCCATGTATTGGGTCATGGTCGACCTTATCGTTGTTGCTCACCCGTATATGGCGGGCATTGCGGGGCAATGCAACGGCTCTCAGGCGGGCAACAGGACGGGGTAGAGCGAGGCGATCAGCAATCCGGCCATTGTCCAGTTGAACACCTGCAGGCGGGTCGGATTGGTCAGCACGCGTGCCATCTGTTGGCCCAGAAGGGTCCAAAGCGTGATCGACGGCAGGTTCACAAGGCCAAAGACCACCGCGACGATGGCGAAGGCGGGCAGGGTTTGTCCGGGCGCATAGACCGAAAGTGCGGTGAGTGCCATTGCCCAGGCTTTGGGGTTGACCCATTGAAAGGCGGCCGCCTGGAGAAAGGTCATTGGCGTGCCTTCGGCGGCAGATTTCCGGATCGGTGCGGCGTTGGCGATCTTCCAGGCGAGATACACAAGATAGACAACCGAGAATACTTTCAGAAGCGTGTAGCTGACCGGATAGGCGTCAAAAATCCGGACCAGCCCGGCGCCAACCAAGATGATCATTACCGCAAAACCGATGGAGATGCCCAGCATATGAGGAAGGGATCGGACAAAGCCATAGTTGGCCCCCGAGGCCATCAGCATCAGGTTGTTGGGGCCCGGGGTTGCCGAGCTGACAAAGGCGAAAAGCGTGAGAGCGGAGAGAATTTCGAAAGTCATGGCGCAATTATTGCGGTTTTTTACGACTGGAAATTGCGTTTTTGTGTATTTTGGGTCAAAGATCGCAACATATGGGCGGAATTGATCAGAAATCAGAGCATATATTGCGTGAGTTGAAGCGCAATGGGCGCATCAGTAACCTCGAACTGGCCGACCGGGTGGGTCTTTCGCCTTCTGCTTCGCTCCGCCGGCTACAGGAATTGGAGCGCAGCGGTGTCATCAAGGGCTACCGCGTTGTGCTGGATCCGGCGCCGCTCGGGATCGGGTTCGTTGCCTATATCGGGGTCGGGCTGGGGGATCATTCAAAAGCCTCGCAGGAGGCATTCGAGCGGGCGATTTCGCGGGCCTCGGAGGTTGTGGAGTGCCACAATATCACCGGTTCCATCGAGTATCTGCTGCGCGTGGAATGTGCCGATCTGCCGAGTTACAAGAGTTTTCACACGGACAAATTGGGGGCTCTACCGCAGGTTAATTCGATCACGTCTTATGTGGTGATGGGGTCGCCCAAGGACGAACGCGCGTAGGCGAATCTCCCGCTGCGCCAAAAGAGATGAATACCTTCGGTGAGGATATTTTTGGCCAGAAGAAACCGCTACTGACTGGCGGCGGTGGCGATTGCGTTGAATTTGGCGTCAAGTTCGACCGCGAGATCGGCAAGCGCCTGGCCGCCCTCGTCCAAATAGGGCGCAAAGACGAAGCCCGGAGTTTTGTAAGAGAGGGTCGCGGTGCCATCCGCCTCTTCGGTGACGTAAAAGCGAATGGGCGCTTCGATCATCGCGGCGGTTGAGGTCGCCAGCACTTTCACCGCAAAATCATTGTTGAATACGCCGACAACGCGGTTTTCGGGAATGGCAATGCCCCGGTTGCGCGCCGCCCCAGTTGGGCCTGCCTGTGTGACGACACCCATCTTGTTCGCCTTGACCGCTTTTTTCAGGTCGGCGAGGAGCGTCGCGTGCGCCTTGCCGGTTTCGATGACAACCCAACCCTCGCGCGGCGCGATAGATTGCGCCTGGGCGGAAGTGATCCACAGGCAGGTGACGGCCAGGGCGAAGAGTCGGTACATGGGAGGCTCCAGTTCTGATGTGGACACTCAGCCACCAACCCGCGCGAAAGCCAAATCAAAGATACGTTAGCCGTTGATCATTTCGGACTGTCGTACGATGACTTCGGCCTGTTTGATCGATGCAATGTCAACCAGACGACCCTTGTAGACGGTTGCGCCTTCGCCCTTGGCTTTGGCCCCTTCCATGGCGGCGAGGATTTCGCGTGCTTCGGCCACGGCTTCGTCGGAGGGGGTGAAAACCTCATTGGCGATGGCAACCTGCTTGGGGTGAATGGCCCATTTGCCAACCATGCCCAGCGTGGCGGAGCGGCGGGCCTGGGCGCGGAACCCGTCATCGTCCGAAAAATCGCCAAAGGGGCCATCGACGGGCAGAACACCGTGCGTGCGGCAGGCGGCAACGATCGCGGCTTGCGCCCAGTGCCAGGGGTCGGACCAATGTTTCTGACCCTCGCGGATCATGTAGTAGTTTTCCTGCGTGCCGCCGATGCCGGTCGTTTGCATCCCCATGGAGGCGGCGAAATCGGCTGCCCCCAGGCTCATGGCCTGCAGGCGGGGTGAGCTTGCCGCGATCTCCTCAACATGTGCAATGCCAGCGGCGGATTCGATAATGACCTCGAAGCTGATTTTTTTGGCACGCCCCTTGGCGGCTTCAATAGCCGTGACGAGCGCGTCCACGGCGTAGATGTCGGCGGCGCAGCCGACCTTGGGGATCATGATCTGATCCAGCCGGTCGCCCGCCTGCTCCAAAAGATCGACCACATCGCGATACCAGAAAGGCGTGTCCAATCCGTTGATCCGCACGGACAAGGTCTTGGTACCCCAGTCGATGTCAGAGATGGCGGCAATGATGTTCGCGCGCGCGCTGTCCTTGTCGGAGGGCGCAACGCTGTCTTCGAGATCGAGATTGATCACATCCGCAGCGGAGGCCGCCATTTTCTCGAAAATCGCCGGGCGCGACCCGGGACCGAAGAGCTGGCAACGATTGGGGCGGGCGGGGGCGGCAGGCTGGATGCGGAAACTCATGCGGGACCTTCGGGTAATAAAATTACGATTGCGTTGCGTCTGTTGATATTAAATTGCGCAAGATGCTGCAAGTGCATTTTGCAGATGCAGCATGGGATTCGACGGGTGGCTCTTGGTGCGGTGCTGAATTCTTCGTCAATTTCTAAAAATATTCGAAGAAAATTGCGTGTGAGGAACAAATATTACTTCATTAACGATGTCATTGCAGGTCAAAGGAGAGAAATTGCACTGAAATTTACGGAGGCTTAACCATGATCCAGACACCATATCTTTTGTTCCTTGGCGACGCGCCGGATCAACTGGCCGCAAAGGTCGCGCAGGGCATCAAGGACTGGCGTCCGGAAAACGCGGTTGGCCAGTTCCGCCTGCCGGGCTGTGGTGCGGACATGGGTCTTACAGACCTGACGCTAGAGGAAGGCCTGAAAGCGGGGGCCAAGACGCTTGTGATCGGCGTGGCCAACCGCGGCGGCGTGATTTCGGATGAATGGAAAGTGGTTTTGGTGCAGGCGTTGCAGATGGGGTATGACATCGCTGCCGGCCTGCACAACCTGCTGCGCAACGAAGATGAGCTGCAGGCAGCGGCGAAGGTCAACGGCGGCACGCTACATGATGTGCGTGTACCTTCGGTGGCCTATCCGATTGCAAACGGTGTAAAGCGCACGGGCAAGCGGGTGCTGGCGATCGGTACCGATTGTTCCTGCGGCAAGATGTATACGGCGATGTCCATGGATGCCGAGATGGTCAAACGGGGGTTGAAATCCGATTTCCGCGCCACCGGACAGACGGGTATTCTGATCACGGGCAAGGGCGTGCCGCTGGACGCGGTGATCGCGGATTTCATGGCGGGAGCGGTCGAGTACCTGACACCGGACAATGACGCGGATCACTGGGATCATATCGAAGGGCAGGGGAGCCTTTTCCACGTATCCTATTCCGGCGTGACCATGGCGCTGATCCATGGCGGGCAGCCGGATGCGCTGATCCTCTGTCACGAGCCGACACGCACGCACATGCGCGGGCTGCCGAGCTACGGCCTGCCCACGTTGGAGCAATTGCGCGACACCGCACTGCCGATTGCGCGCGTGGCCAATCCTGACTGTCAGGTCACAGGCGTTTCGGTCAACACCAAGGCGCTGGATGAGGACGCGGCAAAGGCGTGCCTGCAGGAGATCGAGGACCGGATGGGCCTGCCGGCTTCCGATCCGTTCCGTTTTGGCGCGGGCAAGCTGGTGGATGCGTTGCTGGCGCTGTAAATCGGTCTTTGTGTCGCCGCGTCGGGCGTGAGTGTTTGAAGAAGGGTAGAGGAGCCAGCATGCGCATTACCGTCAGCCACGATGTATTCCGTCTCGCGCAGGTTTTCACGATCAGCCGAGGGTCGCGGACGGAGGCAAAGGTGCTGACCGTGCAGGTGACAGACGGGACGCATACGGGATGGGGCGAATGCGTGCCCTACGCCAGATATGATGAAACGCTCGACAGTGTAACGGCGGAGATCGAAAATCTGCCCGAGGATGTAACGCGCGCTGCGCTTTACGATCTGTTGCCTGCGGGGGCCGCGCGCAACGCGGTGGATTGCGCGCTATGGGATCTGGAGGCGAAACAAGCAGGCAAACGTGCGTGGGAGCTGGCCGGATTGCCCGCACCGGGGCCAGAGATCACCGCCTATACCCTGTCGCTGGACACGCCCGAAAACATGCGTGCGCAGGCGGCGCAACACGCCCACAGACCCCTGCTGAAAATCAAACTGGGCACGCCAGACGACATGCCCCGGCTGGAGGCCGTGCGGGCGGGCGCGCCGGATGCCAAGATCATCATTGATGCCAACGAGGGCTGGAGCGCAGAGGTCTACGCGGATCTTGCGCCGCATCTGGTGCGTCTGGGCGTGGCCCTCGTGGAGCAGCCCTTGCCCGCAGGTGAGGACGAGGCGCTGATCGGGATGGAACGCCCTGTACCGGTCTGTGCCGATGAAAGCTGTCATGACCGCGCGAGCCTGCCCAAGCTCAAAGGCAAATACGATGTGATCAATATCAAGCTGGACAAGGCGGGTGGGCTGACCGAGGCGCTGGCGCTGCGCAGCGAGGGGTTGGCGCAGGGCTATGACATCATGATCGGATGCATGGTCGGTTCCAGCCTGGCCATGGCCCCGGCGGTTCTACTGGCGCAGGGGGCAATGGTGACGGATCTGGATGGCCCGCTTTTGCTGGCCGAAGACCGTGACACGCCGCTGCTTTTTGATGAAAAAGGCGTTCATCCCTCAGATGTGGGGTTGTGGGGCTGAGGAATGCCGGTAAACCCTTGAAGACGTGGGATCGAAACCAGCAACCGGCGGCACCCGGACGAAGGAGACCAAAATGCGCACAGTATACTTGAATGGTGACTACCTGCCCGAAAACGAAGCATCGGTCTCGATCTTTGATCGCGGGTTTCTGATGGCTGATGGCGTCTATGAGGTGACCTCGGTTCTGGGCGGCAAGCTGATCGATTTTGACGGTCACGCGGTACGGTTGCAGCGGTCTCTGGACGAGTTGGATATGCGCAGCCCGATCAGCAAAGAGGATCTGTTGGAGGTGCACCGCGAGTTGGTGCGCGTCAATGAGATCGACGAAGGCATGATCTATCTGCAGATTACCCGCGGTGCGCCGGGGGATCGGGACTTTGTGTTCCCCGATCCCGAAACGACGGTGCCGACAATTGTGCTTTTCACCCAGTCCAAACCGGGATTGGCCAACAGCCCGGCGGCGCAAAAGGGCATGAAGGTCATTAGCATTGACGATATCCGCTGGGGGCGGCGTGACATCAAGACGGTGCAGTTGCTCTATCCTTCGATGGGCAAGATGATGGCGAAAAAGGCCGGTGCGGATGATGCTTGGATGATCGAAGACGGATTTGTCACCGAAGGCACCAGCAACAATGCCTATATCGTCAAGGGCAACAAGATCATCACCCGGGGTCTGAGCAACGATATCCTGCATGGGATCACGCGGGCGGCTGTGCTGCGTTTTGCGCAAGAGGCCCAGATGGAAGTGGAAGAGCGCAATTTCACGATTGATGAAGCGAAGGCGGCGGACGAAGCTTTCATCACCTCGGCCAGCACCTTTGTGATGCCCGTTGTGGAGATTGACGGGGTGGCTTTGGGTGAAGGTGTCCCCGGGCGGGTCGCGCCGCGGCTGCGCGAAATCTATCTGGAAGAAAGCATGAAAGCCGCGATCTGACGGCGCACCGGCTTTTCCTGATCACGTTAGGGCGGGGGGGGTCAGCGGATGACCTCTCCTGGAATGTGACCGCAGCTTTCGATCATCTTGAGGTATGCGGCTGTAAAACCCGCCAGCGAAAAGGTTGTGACAGGCTCGCGTGCCGCGGTGTCCCTGCTGACACGGTAGATTGAAATGGTCTGCGCGCTGCGCATCGATTGTAGCATCCACAGGATTTCCCGCGGGAAGGGCTGTACGCGCGCGAAGGGGAAAACACCTTCCTCATATCCGGTCTCCAGCGTAGCTTCGGCGCCGGAGCCATCGTCAAATTCATAGATGATGTAGTCGCCGGGCTGGATCTGGGTGCCATAGCCGCGGGGTGCCCGTTCCTCAATGAGCGGCGCGGGATAGTCCAGCGGCGGGCCGACATCGCCATTGCTTGTGGTGATCGACAGCCGTGGCAGCCCATCACCGCCGGTCGAAGCAGAGCAGGTGCGGCGCAGATCCTGACCGGTGTCGACTTCGGTGATGTAAACCGACCAATCCTTGTACTGCACATAGGTGTTGGCAAGGGGCCAGCCGGGCAAGGCCGCAAGCAGCAAGATAAGCAGAGGTCGCATCCGAAGGCTCCTGTCTCGGGATGCACGGACCCTAACCGCAGATGACTTAACGTGTTGTTACGGTTTCACCCCTTGCCCACGTTCTCCGCGAAACTCTTTTCGAATGCCTTTTGCTGATCGCCTGTCGCCTCGGTCTGATAGTTGGTTTTCCACGTGTCCATCGTCATCCCGTAGAACAGCTCGCGCGCTTCCTCTTTGCCGATCTCGACACCCTGTTCCGCGGCCGCCTCCGCATACCAGCGGCTCAGGCAATTCCGGCAAAACCCGGCAAGGTTCATCATGTCGATGTTCTGAACGTCGGTGCGATCCTCCATCAGGTGCTTTTGCAACCGGCGAAACGCGGCGGCCTGAAATTCGATCTCTTGTTGCGATGGCATGGTGGGCTCCTTTGTATGACATGTCAGATTGGGTCGGCGCGCGCGCATGTCAACCGCGGACGGTGTGCCTACGTCCTGTACAAATGCGATGTCATCAAGGCTTAATTGAAACCACGCAGGGTGACGGCAGTTGCTCTGCGTGCCATCATGCGACATAAGGTGCGCAAGCCGTTAGCGGTAACAAGCCCAAGAAGGACGACTATCAAGATGAGACGCACCCGCAACGTCAAAATCGTGGCCACCCTCGGACCGGCGTCTGAGACCTACGAGATGATTCATGCGCTCCACACCGCAGGCGCGGATGTGTTCCGGCTCAACATGAGCCACGGCAGCCACGAAGAAATCCGCGAAAAGCACAAGATCATTCGCCAGATCGAAGAAGACACTGGCGGTAGCATCTGTATCCTCGCGGATCTGCAGGGGCCAAAACTGCGTGTCGGTGTCTTCACAAATGAAGATGGCGAGATGCTTGAAGAAGGTGCGTCCTTCCGCATGGATCTGGATACGGCGGAGGGCGATGCGACCCGCGTTTGTCTGCCCCATCCGGAGATTTTTGCGGCCCTTGAACCCGGTGCCAGCCTGCTGGTGAACGACGGTAAAATCCGCCTCAAGGTCAATGAATGTGGGCCCGATTTTGCCAATTGTACGGTGGTTGCGGGCGGCGTGATTTCCAACCGCAAAGGCGTGAATGTGCCGGATGTGGTGCTGCCGCTGGCTGCGCTGTCTGACAAGGATCGCAAGGATCTGGAGTTTGTTTGCGAATTGGGCGTGGACTGGCTGGCGCTTAGCTTTGTCCAACGGCCCGAAGATGTGCTGGAGGCTTCTGATCTTGCAAATGGTCGCGCTGCGATCCTCTCCAAGATCGAAAAACCGGCTGCGGTGCAGAACTTCGAGGATATTCTTAAGGTCAGCGATGGGATCATGGTGGCGCGCGGCGACCTTGGTGTGGAATTGCCGGTGCAGAATGTACCACCGATTCAGAAACGTCTCGTTCGCAAATGCCGGTCTGCGGCCAAGCCCGTGATCGTGGCCACGCAGATGATGGAAAGCATGATCGAAAGCCCGATGCCCACGCGGGCCGAGGTCTCCGATGTGGCAACGGCCATCTATGAGGGTGCGGATGCGGTGATGTTGTCAGCGGAATCCGCAGCGGGTGCCTATCCCGTTGAGGCCGTAACGACGATGAATAACGTCGCCACTGAGGTCGAGCTTGACCCGACCTACACCCAGATCATCGAAGCCTCGCGTGAGAGCAAAGGTGCCACCATCGCGGATGGGATCGTCTCGGCGGCACGGGAGATCGCTGAGACCACGGATATCAAGGCCATCTGCTGTTTCAGCCAAAGCGGTACAACCGCCCTGCTGGTTGCGCGCGAACGGCCCCGTGTGCCCATTCTGGCGATGACCCCGCTGGTGCGCACGGCGCGCCGCCTGACGCTGAGCTGGGGCACCAATTGCGTGATCACCGACAAGCTGGAACGGTTCAAGCTTGCGGTTGTTGCCTCGGCGCGGGCCGCCCTGCGCCAAGGATATGCCGAGGAAAACGACCAGATCGTCGTGACCGCGGGTGTGCCCTTCAATGTGCCGGGCAGCACGAATATTCTGCGCGTTGCCCCCTGTGACGAACGTTTGATTTTCAATACCGATCCAGAGTAAACTTGCCCCGGCGATACGGGGGAAGGGTCAGGCGATGGATGCAGACACAGCTATGGTGCTGGGGATCATCATTGGTGCGTTTTCACTTATTTCAATCTTTTCGGCGCTGGTGGATCGGCGGGTGCCGCGCGCATCGGCACTCACGGTTTTGCTGGCCACAGGGCTGATTGTCTACGCCTCTGCCACGTCTCCGGTTGGCTACACCGCCGCGTCGCTGCCCAAAACCTTCGTGCAGGTGTTTGTGAAATATCTGCCCTGAGACACCCGTGCCGTTGCTGGGGCCAATCGGCTCTTGCCATATTCGGTGCAACCTCTTAAAGAGCGGCTTCTGAGTTGCGGGACCGGCCAATGTGGCATGCCGAGTCGCGTGAGATACCGATCTGAACGATAGGAGACGGAAATGCCCAAGATGAAGACGAAATCGAGCGCCAAGAAGCGCTTCAAGGTGACGGCCACTGGCAAGGTCATCGGCGGTCAGGCTGGCAAACGCCACGGCATGATCAAACGGACGCGCAAATTCATCCGGAATGCACGCGGGACAACAGAATTGTCCGCACCAGATGCCAAAATCGTCAAGGGCTTCATGCCCTACGACCGCTAAGTGACAGGAGAACTGATATGAGCCGAGTTAAAGGTGGAACCGTCACCCACGCGCGTCACAAGAAGGTCATCAAGGCCGCCAAAGGCTACTACGGTCGTCGCAAGAGCACCTTCAAGGTTGCCCGCCAGGCCGTCGACAAAGCCAACCAATACGCCACCCGTGACCGTAAGAACCGCAAGCGCAATTTCCGGGCGTTGTGGATCCAGCGGATCAACGCAGCTGTGCGCAGCCACGACGAGGCGCTGACCTACAGCCGCTTCATCAACGGTCTGAGCCTTGCAGGTATCGAAGTGGACCGTAAAGTACTGGCCGACTTGGCCGTGCATGAACCCGATGCATTTGGTGCGATCGTCAAACAGGCACAAGACGCACTGGCCGCCTGAAGCCATTGTGAACAGGAATTGAGAAAGCCGCTCCAAAAGGGGCGGCTTTTTTCGTTTCAGACCCCATATGGGGTGGGCGGCAGAAACCGGTTCGGGCGCCCCGCAATAAGCTGACCGCAGCCTATTGAGCGGGTGCCGTTAAGTGATACAACCCCGGACAGAGAAACCTACAAGAATTTCAGATGGCAGCGACCGGCAGTAAAAATCAAAAGAGCGATGAAGAGCCTGATCTGAAGGATCGGATCGTCAGCGCCGTGATCATCGGGATCATCAGGTCACTGACGCTGTTGCCCTACCGGACGCGCGTGCCCGTTGGTGGTTGGGTGATCTCGCGGCTGGTGGCGCCGGTCATCGGGTATCGCGGGCGGATCCGCGATAACATGCATTTCATCTTCCCCGATATGCCCGAGGAAGACGTGGCGCAAATGACCCGAGATGTGCCCGATCA
Organism: uncultured Roseobacter sp.; assembly: GCF_947499265.1. Lineage (GTDB taxonomy): Bacteria > Pseudomonadota > Alphaproteobacteria > Rhodobacterales > Rhodobacteraceae > Roseobacter. The sequence goes on from NZ_CANMNK010000007.1 coordinate 139,866, forward strand.
GATTGGGCGCACCTTGTGTGAGCTGTTTTCGCCCAAGAAACTTGTCGAAACCGCGCGGAATACACCGATTACGGGGGACGGGCTTGCCGCCATCGACGCAGCACGCGAGGCCGGACGCCCGGTCATTCTGGTGTCAGGTCATATCGGCAACTACGACATCGTGCGCTCTAAGCTGATCCAGCGCGGTCTGCAGGTGGGCGGGCTCTACCGGAGCATGAACTACAAGGGGTTCAATGACTTCTACGTCTCGCGCATTTCGCAGGTCGGCACGCCGCTGTTTCTGCGGGGGCGGCGCGGGATGGGCGAAATGGTCAGGTTTCTCAAAGCGGGCAACGCGATTGCCTTGCTGATCGATCAGCACATGCAGGCGGGTGCGCCGCTCACGTTTTTTGGTCACCGGGCCTATACCGCGCTGTCCGCGGCGGAGCTTGCGCTGCGGTACGACGCGCTCTTGGTGCCCTGCTATGGTATTCGCCAACCCGATGGGCTGAGCTTCGAGATGATCGTGGAGCCGCCCATTCCGCATACCACCCCCGAAGAAATGACCCAGGCCCTCAACGACAGCCTTGAGGCTCAAGTGCGCGCGAACATGTCGCAATGGCTCTGGGTGCACCGGCGCTGGAAATCATCCTAGCCCGATTCTCGGGCGGATCCTTGGCGCGCGCTCCTCTGCTGGCTGATCCGGACTTGCGCGTTGCAGGTGCAAAAGAGATAAACACTGTCAGAAAACCAACGATTTCGGGGAGAGATCATGATGTGGAAATTTCTGACCAGCGCCGCTCTGGGAACTGTCTTGATGGCTGGAGCCGCCGCGGCGCAAAGCTGCGCGGATGGCAAAACCCTCGCGGAAGGCAAGCTGACCATCGCAACCGGCAACCCGGCGTATTATCCTTGGGTGATTGATGACGCGCCGGAAAGCGGGCAGGGGTTTGAAGCCGCCGTGGCCTATGCGCTGGCCGATGCGATGGGCTTTGCGGAAGGGGACGTGGTCTGGACCCGCACCTCCTTCGATCAGGCGATCCAGCCCGGGGCGAAGGATTTTGACCTCAACATGCAGCAATTCTCGATCACGGCGGAACGCGACAAGGTCGTCGACTTTTCCGAGCCTTATTACACCGCCCCGATGGCGGTACTGGTGCGGGGTGGCGATGGTCTGGACCCGAGCCTCGATGCGATGAAGGAGATGAAATGGGGCGTGGTGGCCTCGACCACGGCGCTGCCGGTGGTGATGGAAACCATATCGCCAGGCTCCAGCCCGCTCGTCTATGATGACAATGCGAATGTTGTCGAAGCCATGAAAGCGGGGCAGGTCGATGCGGCGCTGTTTGATCTGCCGACCGCGCTCTATCTGTCTGCGGTTGTGCTGGAAGGTGGCGCCGTTCTGGGCCAGTTTGCGCCGGATGAGACGGCCAACCCCGATCACTTCGGCATGTTGATGACCGAAGGCAACCCGCTGAAGGAATGTGTGGATGCGGCGCTGGCGGCGCTGAAATCGGATGGCACATTGGCGGCGATCGAAGCCGAATGGCTGCAGGAAGCGACGGGTGTGCCATTGATCAAATAAGGCGCCGATGAACCGCAGACAGGCATATGAGGCGGGGCAGCGACGACGCGCGCTGAGGGTCGCGGGCATCAGTACGGCCCTTGTCCTGGCTGCGATCATGGTGCTTGTGCCCTTGGCGCCAGGCTGGCCGCAGGTGAAGGCCAGCTTTTTCGACGGCGCGGTCTTTGCGCAGACCTTTCCGACGCTGCTCAAAGCCTTTCTGATCGACGTGATGATTTTTGCCTGGTCGGTGCCGCTCATTCTGGCGTTGGGCTTGGCGATTGCACTGGCCAGGGGCGCGCAGGCCCCGGCGCTTTTCCCGTTGCGGGTTTTCGGCGCAGTCTACGTCGATGTCTTTCGCGGTGTACCGGTTGTGTTGACGATCTACCTGATCGGTTTTGGTGTGCCGGGCCTGGGCCTGCCGCGCCCGTGGAACAGCCCCTATATCTGGGGCACCGTTGCCCTGGTGCTGACCTATTCCGCCTATGTGGCTGAGGTTTTGCGGTCGGGCATCGAAAGCATCCATGCCAGCCAGCGCAACGCGTCGATCTGTCTGGGGCTGAGCGAGCGCGACACCATGCGCTACGTCATTCTGCCCCAGGCCATCCGCCGGGTTGTGCCGGCCAATATGAACATGCTGGTGGCCCTGCAAAAAGATGTGGCGCTGCTGAGCTTCATCGGTCCGGTGGAGATCCTGCGCCAGGCGGGGATCTACAAAAGCCTGCTGGCAAATTTCACACCCTATGTGGTCGCCGCGGTGATTTTCCTGATGGTGACGGTGCCCGCAACCCGCTACGCCGATCATCTGCTGAACCGGGACCGCAATGCCAGAAGCTAAGCTGTCCCTGCGCGGTGTCACCAAGTCATTTGGCGACAATGCGGTCCTGCGGGGCATCGACATGGATGTGGCGGCAGGTGAAATGATTTGCCTGATCGGCGCGTCCGGATCCGGCAAGTCGACCTTGCTGCGCTGCATCAACCAGTTGGAACCGATTGACGATGGCGTTGTCTTGCTCGACGGGCTGGACATCTCGGAACCCGGACTCGATCTGGGGCCGATACGGCGCCGGATTGGGATCGTGTTCCAGTCGTACAACCTTTTTCCGCATATGAACGCTGTGGAGAACGTGTTGCTGGCACCACGACGGGTGCTGAAGGAGGAGGTCGGTGCACTGCGCGTCCGTGCTGAAGCCCTTTTTGAACGTTTCGGGCTGGCGCAGCATATCGAGAAATATCCCGATCAGCTTTCAGGCGGTCAGCAGCAGCGCGTGGCGGTCATTCGGGCGCTGGCCATGCGCCCCGAGATTATGCTCTTTGATGAAATCACGGCGGCGCTGGACCCCGAGCTTGTGGGTGAGGTGTTGAATGTCCTGCGCCAGCTGCGCGGTGAAGGCATGACCATGCTGTTGGCGACCCATGAGATGGGGTTTGCGCGTGAACTGGCGGACCGTGTTTGCTTTATGGACGGTGGTGTGATTGTCGAGGAAGGCGCCCCGGAGGAGATTTTTTCCACCCCACAGGTTGCCCGCACACAGGCCTTTTTACGGTCGGTGCTGCGATAAGCGTCGCTGCTGAGATACGCTGGCTGATCCAATGCCACAGATCGCTCTATTGAAAATTTTCAAATATTTACAGAGCCTTGCCCTGGAAGGAGAATCGGCATGGCAGCCTGTGGCTATCGAACGGGAAAGATCCACGACCCGGCGCGTCCAAACTGGCAGAACAGCGGTGACCGGCCGATTGCGTGGTCGGCATGGTACCCCATTGAGGGTCAGGAGGATGCAGAGCATGCTGCGGGGCATTTCTTTGATTTGGGGCATGTGATCCGGAACGCCGATCTGGCCGGCAAGGCGAGGCTACCGGTGGTTCTGCTGTCGCACGGCACTGGCGGCACAGCGGAAAGCCTGGGATGGTTGGCACAGGCCCTTGCGTGCAAGGGCTATGTGGTTATCGGGGCCAATCACCATGGAAACACCGGATTGGAATCCTACGATGCAGCGGGTTTCCTGTGTTGGTGGGAACGGGCGGCAGACCTCTCCCTGCTGCTGACATCGCTCGGCACAACCGGGTTTTTCGCCAATAGGTTTGACGAAAATAACGTTTCGGCAATTGGTTTTTCGCTCGGGGCTCATACTGTGCTGGCACTGGGGGGCGCCAGAACCTCGCTGACGACATTCGACGCCTGGCGCCGTGCCAACACCATAGCGGACGGCGGTCCGGCAGAGTTTCCTGACGTGGCGGATCACATCCCGGTTCTCGAAAAAACATCGGAGGCTTTTCGACATTCTTGGGCCCGGCACGGCGAGGATTTTTCCGACAGCCGCATCGGGACGCTGGTCGCCATCGCACCTGCGCCGCCGATCCGGTCGTTCACCCCACAGGCCATCGCGGCGCTGAAGTTACCTGTTACGGTGCTGACCGGCGGCGCGGACCTTGAGGCACCCTCCGCGCAATGTGCGGATTGGCTGATGCAGCAAAACAAGAGCTTTCAGCGGTATGATCTGGGGCAAAAGGTGGGGCACTACACCTTTCTTTCGCCACCGTCTGACAAGTCGCTTGTCGGGAAAATCGATGTCTTTTCAGACCACAAAGATGTCGACCGAAAGCAGGTACATCGCGCTGTGGCGGACATCGTGCTGGCGGCGATAGGGTGATCCACATATCAGGTACGTTGACTTGGATCGAAAAACATTGGGTCCCACCGCGCGGGCGCGCCTTGCAATCATCGGTCATTCTGCTAGCACCGCTTCAAGATGAACCTGCGAGGCAGAGATGGACGATCTCAAGCAAAAATACCTGGATCAGATTGCAGATGCTGCGGATGAGGCAACGCTGGAATCCATCCGGCTGGCGGCTGTGGGCAAGAAGGGCGAAGTTGCGCTGAAAATGCGTGAACTTGGCAAAATGACCCCTGAGGAGCGCCAGGTGGCGGGGCCAGTGCTGAACGCGTTGAAAGACGAGATCAATTCCGCGCTTACCGCGAAAAAAGCCGGTCTGGCAGATGCCGCATTGGATGCGCGCCTGCGCGAGGAGTGGTTGGATGTGACGCTACCGGCGCGCGGGCGTCCGCAGGGTACCATCCACCCGATCTCTCAGGTCAGCGAAGAGGTCACCGCCATCTTTGCCGAAATGGGGTTTTCGGTCGCAGAAGGGCCGCGGATTGACACGGACTGGTACAACTTCGATGCGCTGAACATTCCCGGTCATCACCCGGCGCGGGCGGAGATGGACACCTTTTACATGCACCGCGCCGAAGGCGACAATCGCCCGCCGCATGTTTTGCGCACGCATACCAGCCCGGTGCAAATCCGGTCGATGGAGAAGATGGGCGCGCCGATGCGGATCATCTGCCCCGGTGGTGTCTACCGCGCGGATTATGATCAGACTCACACGCCGATGTTCCATCAGGTCGAAGGGCTGGCGATCGACAAGGACATCTCTATGGCGCATCTGAAATGGGTGCTCGAAGAATTCGTGAAGGCCTATTTCGAGGTGGACGGTGTGGACCTGCGCTTCCGCGCGTCGCATTTCCCGTTCACGGAACCTTCGGCCGAGGTCGACATCCGTTGTTCCTGGGAAGGTGGTACGCTGAAAGTGGGCGAAGGTGACGACTGGCTGGAAATCCTCGGCAGTGGCATGGTGCACCCCAAAGTCCTGTCCGCAGGCGGGATCGATCCGGAATACTGGCAGGGCTTTGCCTTTGGTATGGGGATCGACCGGATCGCGATGCTGAAATACGGCGTTCCTGATCTGCGGGCCTTCTTCGATTCCGACCTGCGCTGGCTGCGCCACTATGGTTTCGCCAGCCTCGACCAACCCAATCTGCACGGTGGGCTGAGCCGCTAGTCAGCCGGGGAGGGGAAGCAACATGCTGAAGATTCTCATTGTTGATTCCGATCCCGGCGATGCCAACACGCGCAATCAGGCGGAGGTTGGGCACACCACGGGAGAGGGTTACGCCGACGCGCTGAAAGCCTGCCGCAGCGATCTGACAATCGACATCGTATCCCCCTACGACGGTGAAGACTTGCCCGACCTTACAGGTTTTGACGGGGCCGTTTTCACCGGATCGGGCGTTGCGTGGTGCACGGACGCGCCAGAAGCAAAACCCCTGGCCGCCGCCATGCAGCGGTGCTTTGCCGCCGGTCTGCCGACGCTTGGGTCCTGTAACGGTATGCAGCTTGCCGCGACGGTTCTGGGGGGTCGCAACCATGCCTCCCCGAATGGTCGCGAAGATGGTCTGGCGCGGGACATTCAATTGACCGCGCCCGGTCGGCGCCATCCGCTGCTTGCTGGGCGTCAGGATGGTTATGCGGTGCCTTGTGTGCACCGGGATGAGGTTGCGCAATTGCCCGATGGCGCGGTTTTACTGGCAACAAATGCGCATAGCGATGTGCAGGCCTTTGCCTATGAGCAGAACGGCATCCGCTTTTGGGGCGTGCAATATCATCCCGAATACACGCTGCCGTTTATTGGCGGACGGGTGCGTGCGTGGGATCGTCTGCCGGATCAGGAAGCGCGCGATATCGAGATCGCCGACACAGACCCGGAGGCCGCAAAGCGCCTGGGCGTGCGCTACGAGGATATGCAATCGGACATGCGGTTGACCGAATTACGCAACTGGCTTTCGAGCCTCTGATCCGAACTATCGTGCTTGTGAAGTGACAGTGGGTGCGTGATCCCTAAGGTGCTTTTCATGAAGTATTTGATAGCGTTACTGGGTGCCCTGCTGTGGGCAAATACCGCCACCGCCATGGGCCCCTGGAACAGGGAGTGCGAAGGTGAGACCCCCTGCCTTCTGGGCGACCGCAGCTATCATGTCCGCGCCCCGGACGATTGGGACGGGGTGACGCCTCTGCCGATCATGCTGCATTTTCACGGGTGGCAACGACAAGGCACTTTGATCGTGCAACATCAGCGAATTTCCGGGGCAACACGCCGACGCGGGGTTTTGCTGGTGGCCCCGAATGGTCTCGGGCGCAGTTGGGATTTCCGGCATGCTGGCACCGATGATGTCGGGTTCGCGCGCGCGGTTCTGCAGGATGTCAAAAAGCGCTACCCCGTCCTCGCAGATCAGGTTTTCGTGTCGGGCTATTCCTGGGGCAGCAACATGGCCTGGCGATTTGTCTGCGAGGATGGCGCGGATGTGGCCGCCCTGTTGGCCATTTCCGGAACGCTCAGCCAGACAGAGGACTGCGCCACCGCCCCGGGCGAGGTGCGGCAGGTTTACGGGTTAAACGATCAGGTTCTGGACTATCCCTACGGCCCAAATGGCGAGTTGGACTACCCGGTGTATCTGTGGCGGGAGAAATTCGGTTGCGACACCGGTGCCCCGCAAGGCCCGTGGAATGCGCGCGATTTTCTGACCTTTGAGCGGACGACATGGGACTGTTCCGGGGGGCGTGTCAGCCTTGATATCCACCCGGGCGGGCATTTTATCCCGCATGGCTGGATCGCGCGTCAGCTCGACGAATTGTTGGGGCTGCCGCACTCATATCCTTAAGCCGCACCATTGGCTCTGCTATGGCTTCCCCCTCTGGTCGCTTTGAGCTATCAGGGCGCGACATAGAATTGACGCCGGTGATACCCCATGAAATTCACGCTCTCCTGGTTGAAAGACCATCTGGACACATCTGCAACGCTGGATGAAATCCTCTACGCCCTGACCGACCTCGGACTGGAAGTCGAAGGGGTCGAAGATCGGGGTGCGAAACTGCGCGATTTTACCATCGGCTACGTCAAATCTGCGGAAAAGCATCCGGATGCCGACCGTCTGCGTGTGTGCCAGGTGGACACCGATGAAGGTGTCAAGCAGATCATCTGTGGCGCCCCAAATGCGCGGACAGGTATCACCGTTGTTGTCGCCAAGCCGGGCGTCTACGTGCCGGGCATCGATACGACGATTGGCGTCGGCAAAATTCGTGGCATCGAGAGCTTTGGCATGATGGCCTCCGAGCGCGAAATGGAGCTGAGTGACGAGCACGATGGCATCATCGAACTGCCCTCGGGCGAGGTCGGGCAGTCTTTCGTCGATTGGCTGGCCGAGAACGATCCGGCCAAAGTGGACCCGGTGATCGAGATTGCGATTACGCCAAACCGCCCCGATGCCTTGGGTGTGCGCGGCATCGCCCGCGATCTGGCAGCGCGCGGGCTCGGCAAGCTCAAGAAACGCGATGTGGACGCGGTCGAAGGGGCATTCCCGTGCCCGATTACCGTCACCATCGAAGGTGACACGCTGGACCAATGCCCGGTGTTCTATGGCCGCATGATCCGTGGCGTGACCAACGGGCCGTCACCTGCATGGTTGCAGGATTGTCTGCGCGCGATTGGCTTGCGCCCGATCTCCTTCCTTGTGGATGTGACCAATTTCTTCACCTATGACCGCAACCGCCCATTGCACGTCTTTGACGCGGATAAGATCGCCGGCAACGCCTTGCGTGTACACCGCGCCGCAGGGGGCGAAACGCTGGTTGGCCTGGATGAAACCGAATACACCTTCAGCGAGGGGATGACGCTAATCTCGGACGCCAATGGTGTCGAAAGCATTGGTGGCGTGATGGGCGGTCTGGCGTCTGGCTGTACGCCCGAGACCACGAACGTGTTCATCGAAGCGGCTTATTTTGATCCCATTCGGACGGCCTATACCGGTCGTGCGCTCAAGATCAATTCCGACGCCCGCTACCGGTTTGAACGCGGCATCGATCCCGCCTGGACGCCCTATGGTATCGAACACGCCACCCGCATGATCCTCGATCACGCAGGGGGCGAGGCCTCTGAGGTGATTGTCGCGGGCAAGGTTCCCGATACCGACCGCGCCTATAAGCTCGACGCTGCACGTGTCCAGTCGCTGGTAGGCATGGACATTCCCGAAAGCGAACAGCGGCAGACGCTGACCTCGCTGGGCTTCATCCTCGAAGGTAATATGGCGCATGTGCCAAGCTGGCGTCCGGACGTGCAGGGCGAGGCTGATCTGGTGGAAGAGGTCGCGCGGATTGCGTCACTGACGAAGCTGAAGGGCAAACCCCTGCCGCGCCTTACGGACGGGGTGCCCAAGCCGATCCTATCGCCGATGCAACGCCGCGAGGCGATTGCGCGCCGGACCTGCGCGGCCCTGGGCTACAATGAATGCGTGACTTACAGCTTCATCGATCAGGCATCCGCCAAGCTCTTTGGCGGCGGCGACGATACCACGCGCCTCGAAAACCCGATCAGCAGTGACATGAGCCACATGCGGCCCGCGCTTTTGCCCGGGTTGTTGCAGGCGGCCGCCCGCAATCAGGCCCGTGGGTTTGCCGATGTCGCGCTCTTTGAAGTCGGCCCGGCCTTTCACGGGGGTGAACCGGGGGAGCAGCATTTGCTGGTGAGCGGATTGCTGGTGGGGCGGACCGGGCCAAAGGATGTGCACGGCGCATCGCGCGGTGTCGATGTTTTTGATGTCAAAGCCGATGCGGAGGCCGTTCTGTCGGCCATGGGCGCCCCGGCAAAGGTGCAAATTCTGCGTGGTGCTGCGGAGTGGTGGCACCCCGGGCGGCACGGCATGATCTGTCTGGGGCCAAAGAAAGTGCTGGGCATTTTCGGTGAAGTGCATCCGAGAGTTCTGGCGGCGATGGATGTGAAAGGCCCGGCAATGGCCTTCACCCTTTGGCCTGCCGAAGTGCCGATGCCACGCAAAACCGGCGCCTCTCGTGGAGCGCTGCACATCAGTGATCTGCAGGCTGTCGAGCGTGACTTTGCCTTTGTCGTCGATGCTGAAGTAGAAGCGCTGACCCTCGTCAATGCGGCGATGGGGGCGGACAAGGCGCTCATTCGGGACGTGCGCATTTTCGACGAATTCATCGGCGGCAGTCTGGGGGCGGGCAAGAAATCACTGGCCCTGACCGTACGGATGCAGCCGGAGACGGAAACGCTTAAGGATAAAGACATCGAAGCGGTGAGCGCCAAGGTCGTGGAAAAGGTCACCAAAGCCACCGGCGGTGTCCTGCGCGACTAAGCTGCGGGACATTCCGTCGCTGCGTTCTATGTCGTCACCCTGACGCGGGGTGATCACACCCGTGCACCAAGGAGAAAGACATGACACTCAAAGTTTATCTGTCCGGTGAAATTCACACCGACTGGCGGGACCAGATCATGACAGGGGCGCAGTCTCTTGACGTTGCCTTTGACAGTCCGGTCACAGATCACGCGGCCAGCGATGATTGCGGGGTGTCAATTCTGGGCGCCGAGGACAACAAATACTGGCATGATCACAAAGGGGCGATGGTCAATGCGATCCGTACCCGCAAAGGCATCGCAGATGCGGATGTGGTGGTTGTGCGGTTTGGCGATCAATACAAGCAGTGGAATGCGGCCTTTGACGCAGGCTATGCGTCAGCCTTGGGCAAGTCGCTGATTATTCTGCATGGCCCCGATCACGCGCATGCTTTGAAAGAGGTGGATGCCGCCGCTCTGGCCGTGGCGCAGGAACCGGCGCAGGTTGTCGACATCCTGAAATATGTGCTGACCGGCACATTACCCGCGTAAAGCCGGACGGTCGCGCATCGACATGTGTCCATGGTTCGGACAAGGCGTGCAGAGTAGCTAAAGACACTACTCTGCGCTTTTGTTTATGATGGTTCGCGCGGTGGGATCAGCAACCCTTTGGCAACGGCTGGACGCTCAAGAAAACGCTCAAGATACGCTGCCGCATTCTTGTGATCGGCAAAGCCAACGACCTCTTTTGCTTCGTAGAAATCGAGCGCCCGCAACCAGGGTGCAATCGCGATATCCGCAATGGAGTAATCACCGGCAATCCAGGTTTTGCCTTCCAGTACCCCGTCCAACACGCCCAACAGGCGTTTGGCCTCGTCAATGTAGCGTTGTTGCGGACGCTTATCTTCCCATTGCGACCCGGCGAATTTGTAGAAGAACCCAAGCTGGCCAAACATCGGGCCGAGCCCGCCCATCTGGAACATCAGCCATTGGGATATTTGCGCCTTCTCGGTGGCATTGGAACCATGCAGTTTTCCTGATTTTTCGGCCAGATACAGCAGGATCGCACCGCTTTCAAACAACGTCACCGGGGCGCCGTCGGGGCCATTCGGGTCAATAATCGCCGGGATCTTGTTGTTTGGATTCAGCGACAGGAATTCCGGGCTTTTGACGTCCGCGTCCGACAGGGTCACCGTATGCGCCTCGTAGGGGATGCCCATTTCTTCCAGAGCAATGGATACCTTCACACCATTGGGCGTGGGGAAGGAGTACAACTGTAGAACGCCGGGGTCCTTTGCGGGCCATTTGTCGTTGATCATAAAGTGTGACAGGTCGGCCATCAGGCATCTCCTTCTAAAGTTAGGGGTAAGACATAGGCGGATTTCCCCGCAAAAACAGTCTCGCCTGCGCGCAGCAATGTGTTAACAAACGCACATTGGGCAAAACCACGAAGAAAAAGCCCACGAAAGACAGTGTGAGGGACACCTATGATCAATGAATTCAAAGACTTTATCGCCAAAGGCAATGTCATGGACATGGCCGTCGGCATCATCATCGGGGCGGCATTTACGGCGATTGTGACATCGTTGGTGGGCGATCTGATCAACCCCATTATCGCGCTCTTTACAGGCGGCATCGATTTCTCCGGTTGGTTCTACGTTCTGGGCGAAGAAAGCTTTGCATCCATCGAAGCCGCCACCGAAGCAGGCGTGCCTGTTTTCGCTGTCGGCAAGTTCGTCATGGCGATCATGAACTTCCTGATCGTTGCCTTCGTGGTTTTCTTGTTGGTGAAGATGGTCAATCGCATCAAGGAAAACGCCGAGAAAGAAAAAGAGGCAGCACCAGAGGAGCCAAAAGGCCCATCCGAATTGGATGTACTGTTGGAAATCCGCGACTCGTTGAAGCGCGCTGACTGACAAAAACAGACGTACAAAAAGGCCCGCAATTCGAAAGATGCGGGCCTTTTTCGTGTCTACAGCAGAGCGATCAAAGTCTCCGCGCCCTTGGTGCGCAAGGCATGGGTTTCTGCAAGTTCCGGGTCGTCGATCCATGCTTGTGCGGCGTCCCGATCCGGGAACGTCAAGATCGCGACACCATCCGGCAGCGATTGTGCACCTTCCAGTCGGGTCAGCTCAGTAGAGGCCTGCAAGACCGCGCCACCGTGGCGCGCCAGGGCAGCCCCTGCTTTTTCGCGATAAGCGGCAAGCGCTTCCGGATCTTTGAGCTTAAGGGTGGCAACGGCATGTGCGGTCATTTTGTGTCCTTTCGGTAAATGTCTAAACACGAAATTATGATCCCCGACCTTGTGCGAAAACACTTCAGCTGCGCATATCTCATGTGCAATAACGATCAGCATGGTGGATTGGGATGATCTTAGATACGTGCTGGAAACGGTGCGACACGGCGGGTTGAGCGGGGCTGCGCGGGCGTTGAAAGTAAACCACGCAACCGTTTCACGTCGCATTTCCGCTGCAGAACGTGCGATGGGCGCACGCTTGTTTGACCGCGCGCCGGGTGGCTATCGCCCAACCGATGCCGGGCAGGAAGCGGCGCGTATCGCGGAACGGATGGAGACCGCGAGCCATGAGTTGAGCCGCAGTCTGAGCGCTCGGGATCAGCAGCTTAGCGGTGCATTGACCGTTACCGCGCCGCAGCTGATGGTCGAAAGGGTGCTGGCCCCGATCCTGAAGGACTTTAAAGAACTCTACCCGGCGATCGAGCTGAAAATCATTGCCGCAAATCGCCAGTTGAACCTGGCTGCGCATGAAGCCGATGTGGCGTTTCGCATTTCTGACACCCCCGGCGACACCCTGGTAGGGCGGCGGGTGACGGAGCAATCGGCGGCAGTCTATGTGGGCAAGGAACAGGCGGCGCGCCTGCGCGCAGATCCGACGCTCCCCCTCGATTGGATAAGATTTGCGCATTGGCCGGGCCCGCCCGACGTGTTGAAAGAGGCTTGGCCCACGCGCCGTGTCACCCTGACGGTGGATGACATGTACGCGGCCCTTGCAGGTGTGCGTGCCAACATCGGTGCCACGCGGATGCCGTGTTTTCTGGGAGACGCAGAGCCAGAGATGGAACGGCTGCCACGGGTGCCGCTGTTGCCCTACAGGCCGATCTGGGTACTGACCCATGCGGATTTGCGGGGCACGCGCAAAGTGACAACCTTCACCGAATTCGCCGCCTCCAGAATAAACCGCATGCGCCCCCTGTTCGAGGGGCGCTTTCTCGACACGCTTGTCAGCCCTTGATGGCCACGCTTGGGGCGATCACGTCGATCCCAAGCGCCTTACCGACCGCGTAATAGGTCAGTTGCCCAGCATGTACATTCAACCCGTTCATCAAGTGCGGATCGTCGCTGCAGGCTTGGCGCCAGCCCTTATCGGCGAGGGCCAGCATGAATGGCATCGTCGCGTTCCCAAGCGCAATGGTAGAGGTGCGGGCGACGGCGCCCGGCATGTTTGCGACGCAGTAATGCATGATGCCATCGACATCATAGATCGGGTCCTGATGCGTCGTGGCTTTGGATGTTTCAAAACAGCCGCCCTGGTCGATTGCGACGTCCACAAGTGCCGCACCGGGTTTGAGCTGGCTCAACTGCGCGCGACTGATGAGCTTGGGGGCGGCGGCACCGGGGATGAGGACCGCGCCGATGATCATGTCCGCCGCCTGCGCCAGTTCGAGCGTGTTACCTGCGGAGGCATAGGACGTTTTGAACACCCCGCCAAAAACATCGTCCAGATAGCGGAGACGTGGCAGCGACCGGTCCAACACGGTCACGTCGGCGCCCATACCAGCCGCGATTTTCGCAGCATGGGTGCCCACAACGCCGCCGCCAATCACGACGACGCGCGCTGGCCCCACGCCGGGAACGCCGCCCATCAAAACGCCGCGACCGCCGTTGGCCTTTTGCAACGTCCACGCGCCCACCTGCGGTGCGAGACGCCCAGCGACCTCGGACATCGGGGCGAGCAATGGCAAACCGCCCCGGTCATCGGTCACGGTCTCATAGGCGATACAAGTCGCGCCGGAGGCGAGAAGGTCATGTGTCTGATCGGGATCCGGCGCAAGGTGCAGGTAGGTAAAGAGTAGTTGGCCTTCGCGCAGCATCTTGCGCTCACCGGATTGCGGTTCTTTGACCTTGACGATCATATCCGCCGTGCCGAAGATTTCCGCGGCCGTTTCGATGATCCGGGCACCAGCGGTGCGGTAGTCGTCGTCCTCAAACCCGGCACCGGCGCCTGCGCCAGCCTGGATCAGGACTTCATGGCCATGGTTTACGGCTTCCTGAGCCGCATTGGGCGTGATGCCGACGCGAAATTCTTGCGGTTTGATCTCTGTTGGGCAACCGATAATCATGGGTGTCTCCTCCACCAAGTCGTTGTGTGGTGGATACGACAAGCCCCGCGCAATGTGGCACCAAATATGGCTCGTCAAACGGCTGCCTTTGTGAATAAACTAGCGTTCAGATGAGATTCTGTCGGAGATTTTTGCGGAAATGAGCTTGGACGCGATAGACAAACGTATCCTCAAGGCGCTGCAGCGCAAGGGGCGCATGGCGAATGCCGAACTCAGTGAGGTGGTGAATCTGTCGCCCTCCGCCTGTCACCGGCGCGTGCAGCGGTTGGAAAAGGATGGCTATATTCGTGATTATGTCGCCTTGCTGGATGCGCGCAAGATGGGTGTGCCGACAACGGTTTTCGTGGAAATCACGCTTCAAGGTCAGGCGGACGAGGTTTTGGAAGCCTTTGAAAAGGCGGTGCGTCGTATCCCGGATGTGCTGGAATGCCATTTGATGGCCGGCACTGCGGATTACCTGCTGAAGGTCGTCGCCGAGAATACGGAGGATTTCGCGCGGATACACCGCCAATATCTCGCACGGTTGCCGGGGGTGGGGCAAATGCAGTCGAGTTTCGCGCTGCGTACGGTTTTCAAGACAACCGCACTGCCGGTTTGAACATGATTTGATTTATGGCGCGATATGCGACTTTTCTGCGCCCTCTTCGGGCGAGCGTTCGTCGAAGGTATTGTTCTCGATTGAAGCCTCAAACGCGGAACTGCTTTTCGGATCCTGCAGTTTTAGGGTTTAAGCGCCGCGCGTCACATCATGCGGCGGACACATTGTCATCGCCTTCCGACAATGCCTTCAGGGCCTGATCTGCTGGCATCGGTCTGCCGAAGTAAAACCCCTGGTATTGATCGCAGGCGAGCAAATCCAGCATATCATGTTGCCGTTCTGTTTCGACGCCTTCAATTGTGACCTGCATCCCCATTTTATGACCCAGAACCACGATGGTCTCGATTATTTCCTGATAACGTTCACGATCAAAGTCGAAGCCTTCCAGGAACACCCGATCAATTTTCAGTTTGTCGAAGTCGTATTTCCACAAATACCCCAGGCTCGAATAGCCTGTTCCGAAATCATCCATGGCGATGGAAATGCCAAGCTGTTTCAGCCCAATCAGCTGGTCCGAGACCCGTTGTTCATCTGCCATCAGCAAGCCTTCCGTGACTTCAAACTCCAGGCGGCTTCCGGGGAAATCAAAGGTCTCAAGCAATTCCGCGACTTGATCCACCAGATTCCCGTGCTTGAACTGGGCGGGCGACAGGTTGACGGATAGGAATACATGATCCGGCCATGACTTCGCAGCTGTAAGCCCGCTTTCAAGGACAAATCTGCCCAAGGGGTGGATCATCCCGGTCTCTTCGGCGATTGGAATGAACTCGTCCGGCGGTATCGGCTCACCATCTTTGTCGTCCAAACGCAACAAAGCTTCAAAGCCAACAATCGATTTGTCCTGCGGGTTATTGATGGGTTGGAAAACCGCTTCAAAGGTGTTGCTCCGCAATGCATCACGCATGCGCGTTTCTACCTCGCGCCGCCGGAGCATCGCTTTATCCAGCTCGGGGAAGTATTCCATCATGGCGTTTCGGCCATTGGCCTTGGCATGGTATAGCGCCAGATCCGCGGCATGTAGCGCGTCTTTTTTGGGTGTCTCCGCGTCCGCAAGGTAGAACCCAATGCTGACGCTGGCCTGGATTGTGGTACCTTTGAACGCAAAGGGCGCGCGCGATTTTTGCAAAATGGCATCACCGATGCTGTGCATTTCGGCCAATGTCGCATTGGGCAACACGATGACAAATTCATCGCCGCCCATTCGGCCAATCAAGTCGCCGGAGCGCACACTGCTGGCAAGTGCAGAGCTGACAAACTGAAGATAGGCATCGCCAAATTCGTGGCTGTACTCGTCATTGACGGTTTTGAATTTGTCGATATCGAGAAAGAAGACCCCGGTCATGTCATCCGGTTTCCGATGCTCAAAAATCTCGTGACACGCCGCGTTCATCGAATGCCGGTTGAGCGTTCCGGTCAATTGATCAAATCGCGACAGGAGGGCCAGTTTCTTGGTACGCGCATGGACTTGCTCGCGTTTCATGACATAAGCAAAGGCTGGAAACGCATATAGAATTGCGCAGCTTCCCGGCAGCAGCCAGCCAAACCATCCCATAACCTTTGCGTAAACGGCTGCACTTTGTGTTTTGTCCAGAAACAGCCCAACGGTACCGATGGGCGTGCCTTCGGCGCCAATGGCGGGCACAAATACCTGCACGAACACATTTTGAACATCGCTCGCAGATGCGCGTTTGATGATGTCTACCGCCGGGCTTTGTGATGCGAATACGCCTTTTGCCTGCAGGTTCTGGGATTGCTCCGAAGGCGTGGTGGCGACGCCGTAGTCGGATGAATAGATCAAGACGCCCTGCGGATCGAAGACCGTAAACGAATAGACTTCTGAAAATGACAGGGCCGCGTCGATGACCTGCTGCTGGCGTTCCGATAGCGCACCTGCCTGGGTAATGGTTTCCAGATCGGTCAGTTCGGCATCAAAATTCGACGCCCATATCATCGCGACATGTTCGGCTTTCGCCATGATGGTCTTGTTCACCGCCCAGTCGATGGCCAGATGAAGCCCGATCCCGATCAGCACCGTCATGCAGAAAACAAAAGCCAGCGGGGTTTTGCTCCGTTTCAAAAACGAGCTGTCTCGCGCTTTGGATGAGTATTGATCGACGTTCACGGCCGGTTTCCTGAGGCTGATCCTGCAGCAGAATTATCAGCGGGACCCTTAACAGCCGGTGGCGTCCGAACGGCGATATCTCTCGACTTTGACACGTAGTTTACGCATCGCGATATGTCTGGGCAAAAAGAAACCCCCGTATGACCAGCATACGGGGGCAAACTCTTTCGGCTTCGAGCGGTGACGATTTACATCATCCCTTCGCGTTGGGCCTTTTTGCGTGCCAGTTTACGGGCACGGCGGATCGCTTCAGCTTTCTCGCGCGCTTTTTTCTCGGACGGCTTCTCGAAATGTTGCTTGAGCTTCATTTCACGGAAGACACCTTCACGCTGCAGCTTTTTCTTCAGGGCACGAAGCGCCTGATCGACGTTGTTGTCGCGAACACTAACCTGCATGTGGTTTTCACCACCTTTCTAAGTTGAGTTGCAAGGATTTGCAGGAAGTGGGCATATAGCAAGGACAACCTATGTTGTCCAGTGTAGCGCCCCTTTGAAACCCGGAGAAATGCCATGACCGTATCTTACGAGACCGCAAAGACACAGCTTTTGGATGCCGCTTTGGCGCATGTGCCGTTTGATGGATGGTCAGAAGCGACATTTCAGGCAGCGATTCGCGATGCGGCTGTCGCCCCTGCCGTGGCGCGTGCCATCTGCCCGCGGGGTGCCATAGACCTGGCGATTGCGTTCCACCACCGCGGGGATGAGGCCATGCTGGACCGCATCAAGTCGGAAGACATGAGCGCGCTGAAATTCCGGGATAAAATCGCGGCGGCGGTGCGCTTCAGGATCGAAGCGGTGACCGACAAGGAAGCGGTGCGGCGCGGGACAACGCTCTTTGCGCTGCCGATGCATGCGGCTGATGGGGCCAAGCTGGTCTGGGGCACCGCCGATCACATCTGGACCGCTCTCGGGGACACGTCAGAGGACGTGAACTGGTACACCAAGCGGGCGACGCTCAGCGGGGTTTATTCTGCAACCATTCTTTACTGGCTGGGCGATGACAGCCCGGACAACATGGCGACATGGGCGTTTCTGGACCGTCGCATCGAGGATGTGATGCAGATCGAGAAATTCAAGGCGCGTATGCGTCAAAGCCCGACGCTCAGCCGCATGATGACGGGGCCAAACTGGGTGATGAGCCACATCAAGGCACCCGCCCGCATGCCGAAAATGGACCTGCCCGGCAGCTGGACCGCGCCGCGCGATTGAGGTTTCCCTCGGGTCGTTTCCCGGCGCAGCCGTGCGGACCGCGACCTTTGGTTTGCCATTCCGCACCGTCCTGATACGGATAGGCCAACAGAAAGGATCGCGAAAATGTCCCAGATGATGCGCGCCGTTGAAATCACCAGCCCCGGTGGCCCCGATGTCTTGCAGCTGACCGAGCGGCCGGTGCCGGAGCCGGGTCACGGGCAAGTGGTGATCAAGGTGGCCTGGGCCGGGGTGAACCGGCCCGATGCGTTGCAACGCGCAGGACTTTACGCTCCGCCACCCACGGCCAGCGATCTGCCCGGGCTGGAGGCCTCCGGAGACGTAGTGGCCATCGGCGAGGGTGTGTCCGGGGTGAAGCTGGGGGATCAAGTCTGTGCCCTTTTGCCGGGCGGCGGTTACGCGGAATATGTCGCAACCCCCGCGGCACATTGTCTGCCGGTCCCCGATGGATTGGGGCTTATGGAAGCGGCCTGCCTGCCGGAGACACATTTCACCGTGTGGTCAAATGTTTTTACCCGTGGCGGGTTGCAAGCCGGGGAACGGTTTCTGGTCCATGGCGGATCCTCCGGCATCGGCACCACGGCCATCCAGCTGGCGCATGCGTTTGGCGCACGTGTCTTTGCAACGGCTGGGTCCGCGGATAAATGCGATGCCTGTACCGCATTGGGCGCGGAGATTGCGATCAACTACCGATCACAGGATTTCGTTGAGGTGGTGCGTGACGAAGGTGGCGCCGATCTCATTCTGGATATGGTCGGGGGCGAATACATTCCGCGCAACCTCAAAGCCTTGGCCGATGATGGCAGGTTGGTGCAGATCGCCTTTCTGGGCGGGCCGAAGGTAGAGGTCAATTTTGCCACGCTGATGACACGACGGTTGACGATGACCGGCAGCACACTGCGCCCGCAAAGCGATTTGGCCAAGGCGCGGATTGCGCAGGATCTGCGCGAGGCCGTTTGGCCGCTGCTAGAGGCGGGCCGGGTGAAGCCGGTGATGGATCAGAGCTTCGATCTTGAAGATGCAAATCAGGCGCATGCCCGGATGGAAAAATCCGAGCACATCGGCAAAATCGTTCTGAAAGTGGCCGGGTGAGGGTGGCCTGAAGCCCACCCTACGGCATGGATCTGATCTATGGGTGATATGGAGGACGGTCGAATGGCGCAGACGGTAATCATCGAAAAGGCGGGTGGGCCTGACGCATTGGTATTGACGGAACGCGATGTCGGCGCGCCGGGGCCAGGAGAGGTCAGGATCGCGCACAAGGCTTGTGGGCTGAACTTCATTGATGTCTACCAACGCACCGGCCTTTATCCGCTGGCGCTGCCGCATGCTTTGGGCATGGAGGCCGCAGGGATCATCGAGGCCGTGGGCGAAGGGGTGACGCATCTCAAACCGGGGGATCGGGCAGCATATGCGGCAACGCCGCCCGGGGCCTATGCGCAAGCGCGGGTCATGCCCGCAACACAGGTCTGCGCCCTGCCGGAGGGCATATCGTTCGAGCACGCGGCGGCCATGATGCTGAAGGGCATGACGGTCGAATACCTTTTTCACCGCACCACACCCATCGCCCGCGGAGACACGGTGCTTTTCCACGCGGCGGCAGGTGGGGTGGGGCTGATCGCCTGCCAGTGGGCGCGGTCAGAGGGGATCACCCTCATCGGTACCGCCGGTACGGATGAAAAGTGTGCATTGGCGTTGGCGCATGGTGCCACACATTGCATCAACTACCGCACCGAGGATTGGGTGGCACAGTTGCAGGAACTGACCGGTGGCCAGGGCGTGGATGTCGTCATGGACGCTGTTGGCGCGGATACGTTTGACGGCTCGCTGGACAGTCTGAAACCGCTGGGCATAATGATCTCTTTCGGCAATGCGTCCGGGCCGGTACCGCCGTTCAATCTGGCCGTTCTCGCGCAAAAGGGGTCGTTGAAGATCACGCGGCCCACGCTGTTTGCGCATATGGCGGATCGCGACGCCTGCCAGGACATGGCGGATCACCTCTTTGAAAAAGTGCTCTCTGGCGCCGTGGAAATACGCATCGATCAGCGGTTCCCACTTGCGGAAGTGCGCGCAGCCCATGAGGCGCTGGAAGCGCGCACAACAACGGGCAGTACCATCCTGGAAATCTAGCGCTGCGGGCGTCCCGCTCAGCGGATGGGGGTGAAGAGCGCGTCCGACTGACGGCAATCCCGGATGACATCGCGGCCGCAGGGCACTGGCGCCAGGTCCTTTGACAGGCAGACGCGTGCTTCCTGAATGTGACCATCACGGCAGGTGATGGTGATCGTGTCCGCATCAAGCTGCGGATTTTCTTTCAGAAATGCCTCCTCGACCACTTTGGCAGGCAGTTTGACGGGGTCTTCCAACCGGCGAAACACCTCGGGCCGGATGATCGTGGCATAGGCCGCGCGGGACAGCGCGTAATACGCATCGGCGTCCAGACCGGAACAGACGCCATGTTTTTTCCACTGATGCCAGGCGAGGCCCGATGTGCCCATGATGTCGGCCATCTCTGCTGTCATCTGACGGCTCGGGGCCCGTGCGAGGGTTTGACAATAAGACGGGTACCCCCGCGCGTATTGCGGCCACAACCCATGCAGAATCCAGCCGTGGCCCCGATCTGCATCGCATTGCGGGGACCGGCGTGCATCCCCCTCAAGAGCACACCAATTGGGCGACCAACTGAGCGACATGACGTAATAGTCAAATGCGCCGGGCTTGTTTTCCTGTGCGGCCAGCGGCACGGCCATCATCAGCCACAATAGGATCGCGCGCATTGGGTCTTTCCTTATTTCACCGTCCAGCCTATATAAGCCACAAGTTCCCCCACAATGGAAACCGTCCCAGACCACCGGGACAGCCTTTTCAGGCGACGGATGAGGTGTGGGCCGCGACATATGAGACAGGAGACCGACAATGGCAAAACCGATCATGGCGAAGGCCACAGCCGTATGGCTGGTAGACAACACAACAATCAGCTTCAAGCAGATCGCCGATTTTGTCGGTATGCATGAGCTGGAAGTGCAGGGCATTGCAGATGGCGATGTGGCGCAGGGCGTGAAGGGGTTCGACCCGATTGCCAATAATCAACTGACGCAGGATGAGATCGACACCGCGCAGGGCAACCCGCTGCACAAACTGCAGCTGAAATTCAACGCCGCAGCCCAGGGCGAGGAAAAACGCCGTGGCCCGCGCTATACACCGCTCAGCAAACGGCAGGACCGACCTGCGTCGATCCTGTGGCTGGTGAAATTCCACCCCGAATTGACCGATGGGCAGATCAGTAAGCTGGTGGGCACCACCAAGCCGACCATTCAGGCGATCCGCGAGCGGACGCATTGGAACATTTCCAACATTCAGCCCATCGATCCGGTGGCGTTGGGGTTGTGCAAACAATCCGAACTGGACGCCGTGGTGCAAAAAGCGGCGGCCAAGAAAGCCGCCGATGCGCCAGTAATGAGCGACGACGAACGCCGCAAGCTGGTGAGCACCGAGCAGAGCCTTGGCATGGACGCGGAGCCCAAAATCCCGACCGCCATCGAAGGGTTGGAGACCTTCACGCTGGCGGGTGACGCGGAAGAGGCAACCGAAGAAGAATCTGCGGGCGACTTCTCCGATGCGGATAGTTTCTTCAACCTGCCCGATGGCACCCATGACGATGAGACCGAAGAAGAGACCAAGCGCGACTGACGCCCTGAAATTCAAAAACTGCCCTGCGTTGTAAAACCGCTGGGCAGTTTGTCTTTTCGGGCTCTGTTTGGAACCGGACAGACCTCTGACAGTTTATCCGTGGAAGGATTGCACCCCCATGGCAATTTCGTTGGCAGGTTACGCCGTCTGGAGCCTCACCGGTGCCTTGGCATTGGCCACCTTGCTCCCACTCTCGAAGCTGCCGTTCGGCGCGATACGCGGGTTGGCCTTC
The DNA here is from genome assembly GCF_947499265.1 of uncultured Roseobacter sp. GTDB lineage: Bacteria > Pseudomonadota > Alphaproteobacteria > Rhodobacterales > Rhodobacteraceae > Roseobacter. Next base: position 161,586 of record NZ_CANMNK010000007.1, read on the forward strand.
CCCCGCGCGCAAATGGCGATTCTGGCCGCTCTTGCGGCGGTGTTTGCTGTTATCATGGGCGGGCCGTTGCGCGGACCAGCGGTGATGCTTGCGATCATCGCTTTTGTGCAACTGGGCTATATCATCAAGTTCACGCCCATTTGGCCAAAGCAATCACAACGCGCGACCCCGTCACAGCTTGCCGATAAGACGCGCCAGATGTCGCTGCTCTGTGCGAATGTTAAGATGTCCAACAGGTCCTACGCGCGGCTCATGCGCCTGATCAACGATCAAGACCCGGACGTCGCGGTTGCGATTGAGGTCGATGCGGAATGGACGCAAGCGCTCGAAGAGGCGTTTCGATATACCTATGAACATTGGGTGAAGGTCCCGCAGGACAATGGGTACGGTCTGTGCCTGATGTCTCGGCTGCCCTTGCATGACACCAAAGTGCGCACGCTCATCACGGAAAATGTGCCGTCGATCCGGACCGGTCTGACCCTGCCCTCGGGCGATCCTGTAGAGCTGCATATCCTGCATCCAGAACCGCCCGTGATCGATCACGACACCAAGGGGCGCGACAGCGAGATCGCGCTTGTCGGGCTGGAAGCGCAGCAGGCAGCGGTGCCAACCATCGTCGCAGGCGATCTGAACGATGTCGCCTGGTCCACCACAACGCGGCGGTTTCAGCGTCTTTCGGGCCTGCTGGATCCCCGTGTCGGGCGAGGTCTCTATAACACATTTCACGCGGATTTTGCGGTGTTCAGGTGGCCGCTGGATCACCTCTTTCACAGCGCGCAATTCCGTCTCGTCTCCATCAAGCGCCTCGATCATATCGGGTCGGATCACTTTCCGATTTTTTTCCAACTGGCGCTGACGGCTCAGCCTGCTGATGCCACGCCAATCGAGCCCGCGACCGTGCAAGAAGAGGTGGAGGTGCGATCAATGATCCGGGATGAAAAACAACGTGATCGCGCTCCAATTGGTGAGGATTGGGAGAAAGACTGACGCGCTGGATGATACCGATGCGCCCCCAATTCCGTTTCTTGCGCAGGCGGCTTCCGCGCTATCTTGCGCGCTCGTATTTTTACGGTCATTGAGGCAAGACCGCTGGTTAACCCGCAAAGGACCAAAGAATGATTGAACGCATCGATACCGGGGTGAGATCTTCCAAAATTGTGAAACATCAGGGTGTTGCCTATATCACCGGTCAGGTCGGCGAAGGCGAAACCATTCAGGCGCAGACCGAAGAGTGCCTGCGCCGTCTCGACGCCTTGCTGATCCAGGCAGGCTCATCCCGCGAAAAGATGTTGCGAGCGACCATATGGCTCGCGGATATGAGCGATTTCGCCGGTTTGAACGAGGTTTGGAACGCCTGGGTGCCGGAAGGCCATGCGCCAGCGCGCGCCTGCGGCGAGGCCAAACTGGCACGTCCGGAACTGAAGGTCGAAATTATCGTGGACGCCGCCTACGACTAAATCGTTTTGCGCGCCCGCATCGCCGCTGTGATGGTGCCGTCGTCAAGATAGTCCAACTCGCCGCCAATAGGCACACCCTGTGCCAGCGAGGTCAGGGTCACCTGTCCATCGAGCTGATCGGCGATGTAATGCGCCGTGGTTTGCCCATCGATGGTGGCGTTCAGCGCCAGAATGACCTCTGTAATGTTTTCTGATAGCACCCGGTCGATCAGGCGCGGTATCCGCAGCTCGTCGGGCCCCACAGCATCAAGGGCGGACAGCGTGCCGCCCAGCACATGGTAACGCCCCTTGAACACGCCGGAGCGTTCCATCGCCCAAAGGTCTGCCACATCCTCGACCACGCAAAGCTCGCCGTTTGCGCGCTTCTCCGAGGTGCAGATATCGCAGATATCCAGCGTGCCGACATTCCCGCAATTCAGACATTCGCGGGCTGTGACCGCCACCGTTTGCATCACATCCGCAAGCGGGGTGAGCAGCAGGCTGCGTTTGCGGATAAGGTGCAGCACCGCCCGCCGTGCCGACCGCGGTCCGAGGCCCGGCAATTTGGCCATCAGGTCGATCAGCGCGTCGATGTCTTTGGTGCTGCTCATATGTTGTCGGGGGGTGTTTCACTCAAAAGAGGGTGGGAGATCGCAGGCGTCCTGCGACAACCCTTTCTGCTTTGCTATCGTTGGTTTTCCGACCAAAGCTTGCGCTAGAAGGGCAGTTTCATGTCGGCGGGCAGGCCCATGCCTTCGGTTAGTTTCGCCATCTCTTCCTGCGCGCGCTCGGCGGCTTTGGTCTGAGCGTCCTTGATCGCCGCAAGGATCAGATCCTCGACCACTTCCTTGTCGTCACCATTGAAGATCGACGGGTCGATATCCAATGTTTTCAACTCACCCTTTGCCGTGCAGCTTGCCGTCACGAGGCCCGCGCCGGACGAGCCTTCGACCATGATATTTTGCATGTCTTCTTGCAGCTGGGCCATCTTGCCCTGCATTTCCTGCGCCTTTTTCATCATCCCGGCCATATCGCCGAGCCCGCCTAATCCTTTGAGCATCTCTTGTTCCTTCGCGTCGGTTGTTGGCTTGCGCCACTGTTGTCCTGTTACTTAGTCACTTTTAAGCCGGGCGACCACCTTAAGCTCAACAATCACGCCGGGGGTCGCAAAACCTGCTACCTCCAGGGCCGTCCATGCCGGATAGGGCCGGCTTATTCGTTCTGCCCGCAACCTGCGAAACAGCGACAGATGATCGGCCAGCCCAACATGAAAGGAGGTCATCTCAACCACATCGGCAAAACTGAGGCCCGCCTCGGCCAGCACCATTTCGATCATGTCGAAGGCCGTTGTGATCTGCGTTTCCGGATCGGGTGAGAGCGGCCCCTCCAGCGGGCAACCGTTGAACCCGGTCAGGAAAACATGGCCGTTTGACACAAGACCCGGAGACATCTGCCAGTCCCGTTCCAGCGCGGCCATGGCGGGTGGGATCAGCGCCTGCGGTTCAGTCATCCTCAAAAGGATCCCACTCGTCCTCGACCTCGGGCAGCGCCTCATGCACCGCCTCGGCCGCGATCTGATCGGGCGTGCGAATGTCTTTTATCGTCGCCTTTGGAAACTGTGCGAGAACGGCCTGCATCAGCGGATGCTCTTTTGCTTCGGCTTCAAGCGCGTATTTCTTGGCGTTTCGCACTTCGTCGATGGTCTTGTCACCGCCATCGCTCACGACGGTCACGGCCCAGCGGTTGCCGGTCCACATTTGCAGCCTTTGCCCCAGTCGTTGTGCCAGATCCCGCGGTGCGCGCTCGGTAGGCTCAAATTCGATCCGACCCGGCTGATAGGAGACAAGCCGCAGGTCGGTTTCGACATCCGCCAGCAGCTTGCCGTCCCGGTTGGCGCGGATCAATTCGACCACATGGGCAAAGGTCGGGAAGCGCGCCAGCGCCGCGTCGAGGTCAATCGCCTGCGCCGTGGCTGGACCTGCGCCGGTGCCCGCGTTGCTCCGGGCCGAGGCGACAGCCGAGGCCCCCCCGCCCGCGGCACGCGCGCCTGCGCCCTGCGCAGATCCACCACCGGGTCCATTTGGCGCCGGTGTCGCAGGTGGCGTGGTACCCTGCAATTTGCGCACCAATTCTTCCGGGCTCGGCAGATCCGCCACATGGGTCAGCCGGATGATCGCCATTTCTGCCGCCATCATCGCATTGGGCGCACTTGCCACCTCATCCAAAGCTTTCAGCAACATCTGCCACAGCCGTGTCAGCACGCGCATTGGCAAAGCCTCCGCCATGGCCAGCCCCCGGCTGCGCTCGTCCGGTGAAACGGTGGGGTCCTCTGCCGCTTCCGGTGTGATTTTCACAACGGACACCCAATGGGTGATTTCCGCTAGATCGCGCAATACTGCCATCGGGTCGGCGCCTTCGGCATATTGTGCGGAGAGCTCCGTTAGGGCCGCGGCAGCATCTCCTTTCAGGATCATGTCGAACAAATCCAGCACCCGGCCCCGGTCCGCCAGCCCCAGCATGGCGCGCACCTGCAAGGCGGTGGTTTCACCTGCGCCGTGGCTGATGGCCTGATCCAGCAGCGATGTCGCATCGCGCGCGGAGCCTTCCGCCGCACGGGCAATCAGGGCCAGGGCATCCTCGGCAATTTCTGCGCTTTCAGCAGTGGCAATCTTGCGCATCAGGGCAATCATGACTTCCGGCTCAATCCGCCGCAGATCAAATCGCTGACAGCGGGACAGCACGGTCACCGGGACCTTGCGAATCTCCGTAGTTGCAAAGATGAACTTCACATGCGCGGGCGGCTCTTCGAGCGTTTTCAGCAGCGCATTGAAGGCACCCGTCGACAGCATGTGCACTTCGTCGATGATATAGACTTTGTAGCGCGCGGAGGCGGCGCGGTAGTGCACGGAATCGATGATTTCGCGAATATTGGCCACGCCCGTGTTCGAGGCTGCGTCCATCTCCATCACATCGACATGGCGCCCCTCCATGATCGCGCTGCAATGCTCGCAGACACCGCAGGGCTCAGTCGTGGGCCCGCCCGCGCCATCCGCGCCAATGCAGTTCATGCCCTTGGCAATGATCCGTGCGGTCGTGGTCTTGCCCGTCCCGCGGATGCCCGTCATCACAAAGGCCTGCGCGATCCGATCCGCTTCAAAGGCATTTTTCAGCGTTCGCACCATCGCGTCCTGACCCACCAGATCCGCAAAGGTCTCAGGCCGGTATTTGCGTGCCAGCACCTGATATTGGTTTTTTTCGGTCTCGGTCATGCACCTGCCTTGGGGTAGAGATTCGATGATCAGACCATAGCGTATGCGCAGCAAGGATGGACGTAAACCGGGGCATGGGGAATGGTTGCTGTCGTCGATAAAGCGCGACACCCATGTTTCTTATAGACCTTTGGTCCGCCTCAGGCGTTATGATGCCCATGGGGATGGCAACAGGAGGGCGCTCATGCGGTTGCGCGGCATCAGATCCAGCAAGAACGTGTCTGTCAGGGGCGGTGGGCGCGCACGGGGCGGGCGTGCCGGTGGCATGGGGCTGTTCGGTATTCTGGCTGTTCTGGCGATTGGTTACTTCACCGGCATCGACGTCACGCCGCTGTTGCAAGGGGGCAATGCGCCGACCGAGCAAAGCCGCTCGGCCACTGCCGAAGAAACTGAGGCCGTCGCGTTTTCCGCCAAGGTTCTGACCACCACCGAAGAGGCCTGGAGTCAGGTTTTCGCCCAACAGGTCGGGCGCCCCTATGAACCGCCGCAGCTGATCATTTTCTCAGGCGTCACGCAAAGCGGTTGCGGTGGCGCTTCGGGCGCTACCGGCCCGTTTTACTGCCCGGCGGATCAAAGCGCCTATCTGGATACCCAATTTTTTGTGCAACTTGATCGGCAATTGGGGGCTGCTGGCGACTTCGCCGCAGCCTATGTGATCGCGCATGAAGTGGCGCATCATGTTCAAAACCAGTTGGGCATTCTGGGGCAGGTGAATGACGTCCGCCAGCGCGCCAGCACTGTGGACGCCAATGCGCTGACTGTCCGGTTGGAATTGCAGGCGGATTGTCTGTCGGGCGTTTGGGCGCGGTCCGTTCAGGGGCTGATGGAGCGAGGCGATCTTGAGGAAGCGCTGAATGCGGCGCGCATGATCGGCGATGACCATTTGCAGCGCCAGGCCGGTCGCGTGCCACAGCCGCATACATTCACCCATGGCACCTCCGCGCAGCGTGCGCGCTGGTTCGAGCGGGGATATGACAGTGGTGCGATCCGCGATTGCGACACCTTTGGTGCCCGCCAGCTCTGAGCGCCCATCGGGACGCAACCAGCGGTCTGTGCTAACCGGCTATGGCGAAAAGTTTTGGCAGGTCGCGCAGGACCTCAGAGCTGCGCTTGGCGCGTGCCAATTGCCACCCGCCCTGGATCAATAGAAACAGATGTTCCGCACGTTGGCGGGCTTCTTTTTCGCCCATGCCAAAGCGAGTTGCGTGGTCCTGCACTTCCTCGATCCAGCCCTGATAACATCGGTCCGCGTGCTCCAGGAACGCAGCGTTTTCCGGCCCTTCAAACAGCGTTGAGCCAATCGGGCAGCCGTCTTGCTGACCGGTGAGGTCAAAGAGTTTGGCGAGCTTGAAACACAGCGTTGTGGCCCCGTCATCAAAGGATTTGGCGTCTGCAAAACTGGCCGCGATCACGCGGAGCATCTCATCTGATGCCCAGGTCGCGGCAGCCAGGGCCAGATCCGTCTTGCCGTTCGGAAAGTGGTGATAGAGCGAGCCCTTGGGGGCCGATGCCTCTGCCAGCAGGTCGTTGAGTCCGACACCATGATACCCGCGCGCCCGGAAGAGCTGAGCGGCGGCGCGGATCAGCCGATCCTTGGTGGGCAGGGCAGCGGTTTTCATGAGAAGAGCTTGACAGAAGTAGACCAATTGGTCCAGAGATGTAACTAGACTGATTGGTCTAAAGCAATAGCAGCAGAGGGATATCCGCATGCTGAAAGTCGTCGAAACACCAAATGTGCGTCGCCGCCTGATCAAGACCGAAGATGGCGCCGAGTTGAGTGGCAGGCTCTATAAGCCGCCATTTAAACCGCGTGCCGCGCTGGTGCTGAACGGTGCCACCGGGGTGCCACAGACATATTACAATGCCTTTGCCTATTGGGCGGCAGCTGAGCGGGGCGTGGCGGTTTTGACCTACGATTACCGGGGCATGGGTCGCTCGGCAAACGGCAGCATGCGGGCGAGCCGGGCAACGATGTCGGACTGGGGCCTGCGTGACAACTTAGCGGCGCGCGCGCATCTGCGTCGGGCAGTCCCCGATGTCCCGCTGTGGGTCATGGGGCACTCGCTGGGCGCGATGATGCTGCCGATGCAGGCCGATGTCAGCGGCATTGACCGGGTGATCGGGGTGGGTGCCGGATTGGTCCACCATGTCGATCATCCGTGGCCTTATCGCGGTCTTGCGCTGTTCTTCTGGTACGGGCTGCCGCCAGTGATGTCGCGGTTGCTGGGGTATATGCCGGGCCGGTTTTTGGGGTTCGGCGCGGATATGCCAGCAGCCGCCTTTGCGGAATGGCGCAGATGGTGCACAACGCCAGGGGTCTTTGCCGGTGCCGTGACGCAAAGCCTGCCAAAGCCCGATTGGTCCCGGTCGGGCGCACCGGTGCGGCTGATGTCCTTCACGGATGATGATCTAGTGCCTGAGCCATGCACCCAGCGGCTGGCGCGGCTCTATGGTGGACAGGCGGAGGTCCAGCGGATCGCCCCGGCCGACCATGGTTTGAGACGGGTGGGGCACATCTCGGCGTTTGCGCGTCGTAATGATGCCCTTTGGGACGTCATGCTCGGCACCAAAGATATCGGGGTTTAAAGAAATACACGCGGCACAAGCGCGGGTGGTGAGAGGCTGGACAACGACCCAAGCGGGGCTCGTTACGGCTGCTTCCTTCCGGATCTGACCGGGTTGGCGAGGCGCTCGCCCGCGCCAACCTCTCAACGCTCCATATAGGCAAGGCGGCACCAAGGCGCAAGCCCGGAGCCTAGAGGTGCAAGCGCAATCGTACAAAGCCGTCGCGCGTGTAGCCACAGGCTTCCGGTCGCAGGTGCGCAATGTCGTGCAGGTGGTTCAGGGCATCCGGCGCGGTATGCAGGAAAGCGCGCAAACCAAGATCGGCTTTGAAACGCCATGGGGTTGCGGATCTTACCACGTGGTAATCCGGGTTCTTCAGGTATTCGATCAAGGCCTGCGACAGGGGTGCGTCGTTTCGCACCACGATGTTGTTGTCGCTGAACGCTCGAAACGTGCCGCCGCCGCCCGCGCGGTGATCGGTCACGGCGACCAGAAATTCCTGATCAGGATGAACCGGTTCGCCCTGCCAGCGGATATCTCGGACGCGGCCAGGCGCGCCCTCGACCGGGCGCCCGGCGGCGTCAAAGCGAGATGGTTGGGTCAGATCGATTTCATAGGTCAGACCGTAGAGCGCATCATAGCGGAACCCGGGCACCCTGGGGTCCACCAGCATCTGATCCGGGGTGTCGGCGCTCAGGACATTGAACAGCAAAGCGGAGCGTTCGAGCCATCCCGAAAGCCGTGCACCGGAGGCTTTCACCGCCCAGACCTGATTTGAATAGGGAATGAGACCAGCAATATGGCGTCGTCTGAGTTGGCCTGCGGGGAGAGAGACAAAATTCTCCGGCCCGTCAAAGCCGCCGGTTGCCGGTGTGGCAACAGCCGCGATCAAGGGCAGATCGGCAAGCTCGGTGCCGATGATCGCCTGTTGGATCGCAAAGCGTTTTGCCTCCGCCATCATGGCGGGCACGTGACTGGGATGCGCGAGCGCAAAATAGCTGTGCATGGGGCCGGCAAGCGTGGCAACGGGCTGTGACAGATAGGTGCGGGTCTGAACATGGGCCTCTTGCGCAAGCGCCTCGACCGCCCTGTCATCAACGGTCTCTTTCGTGGGGTGGCGCAGGGTGGCGGCACGCTCTGTGACCTGCCACGACCCTCCGTGCGCCGGGCGGTGCAGGTCCAGGTCAATCACGCCCAGCTCAGATGCACTGCACCCTGGCATGACCACCGGTGTGCCGTTGATCATGCCGTTCTCGCAATCGACGCCGTTCACGCCTGAATGATCGGGCCCCGGGAATTTCAGGTGGGTATGACCCGCGACCACCGCATCCACGTTCTTGAGCTGGGCGACCTCCGCGGTTTGGTTTTGTGCGTCATCCCCCTCGTCAAACTGCGCGATGCCCATGTGCGCCAGCGCAATCACGATATCCGCGCCTTCGGCTTTGGCGGCGGCAATTGCTTCTTCCAGCGCCGGAATGGGATCAGCGACCTGCGCCTGTCCTTCCAGTTGATGGCGGTTCCAAGATGCGGTCTGGCGTGGCAAAGCTGAAACGATCCCGACGCGCAGCACGTCGTCGGTATCGCCCAGGCCGGACACATTCTTTTCCAGCACAATATGGGTGCGAAGCCCCGGCAATGCGGCAGATCTCAGGTTGGCGCTGATCGCGGGCGCATCAAACTGATCGAGACATCGCGCCAGATACGCAAGCCCATGATCACAGTCATGGTTGCCAATGCCAATCGCATCATATCCCAGGTCATTCATTGCGGACGCCATGGGGTGTTTCAGACCAGGATGCATTGCCAGATGACCACCCATCGGCGTGCCCTGCAAGGTGTCGCCATTGTCGACAAGCAGGCACATCGCGTCCGTTTCCTGGGCTTCGGTTTGCGCCTGCCGGATGATGGTTGCCAGTTGAACGAGGCTGTCCCCGCCCGTTTTTTGATCGTTCACGTAGTCATAGGCGACCAACTGCATGTGCAGATCGCTTGTGGCCAACACTCGCAAACGGACGCGTACGTCCGATGCATTGGACTCAGAAATGCCGGTTATCTTGGTCACATCCCTCGTCGGAAAAAATCAACTCTTGCACGAGTTTATATCCATCAGATCGCGCATGGGTTGGCAAGACCGCAGATGCGCCTGCGCGCTTTGGTCTTGCAACAGCGATAGCTGCGTGCCAGTCGTCAACGCCAAGGCGCGGGGGAACACGATGAAACATGCCGAAACAGTCACTTTTGGCGGGTCCGCGCTGGATCGCGCAGGCGAATTGCGAACCGATGATGACGCGGTTGAAACGTTGCGAAATCATCCCGATACGCGGGCAATTCTGTTCTGGCGCGGCAAACCTCTGATCAATACGGAAAACCCTGCCAGTCTAGTGCGGCTCCCTCTCGATCACCCGGTGTTATCCGAGGCCAGCGCGGAGACGATCTTTCTGGGTCGTGAAGAGGGTGCTGGTCGGTTCGGGTTTGATCTGTCGCCCTGGGTTCCGGAATACCTGGATCCCGAAGCCTTGGGTGGGTTTCTCGATCCGTCCGAGCAGCGGCATCCAAAACTACCCGCCTCGATGGCATTCGCCGAATTGCGGCGGATCATGACATGGCTCACGCCACGGGATGCTGAATTGGCGGCAACCGGAAAAGCGATCTTCGGATGGCATGAAAGCCATAAGTTTTGCTCAAAATGTGGTGAAAAGTCCCACATGAGCCAAGCGGGCTGGCAACGCAAATGTCCGGCATGCGCGGGCTCTCACTTTCCGCGCACGGATCCTGTCGTCATCATGCTCATCACCTCCGGCAACAAGGTTCTGATGGGACGCTCACCGGGGTGGCCCGAGGGCATGTATTCATTGCTGGCCGGATTTGTGGAACCCGGCGAGACATTGGAGGCCGCCGTGCGCCGCGAAGTTTTTGAAGAGGCCGGTATCGCGGTTGGTCCGGTGTCTTATCTCGCCAGTCAGCCCTGGCCCTTCCCGTCCTCTTTGATGTTCGGCTGTCGCGGGGACGCTCTGAACGAGGACATCACCATTGATCCGGTGGAAATCGAAGACGCCCTATGGATCAGTCGCGAAGAGATGATGCAGATTTTTGCAAGCGACCATCCAAAGATATTGCCCGCACGCAAAGGGGCGATTGCGCATTTTTTGCTGGAAAACTGGCTTGCGGACCGGCTGGATTGAACCGAGACTGGGCCAACAGGACTGAGCAGGCGACCGCATGAAATTCTCCACCCAAGAGGACATGGAAGCTCCCATCGCGGCAGTTTTTGAAATGTTGTCATCCTTTGAGAACTACGAACGCGCGGCGATGCGGCGGGGCGCGGATGTCAGGCGGGTGGATGGCCTGCCGGTGCCGGGCATCGGCATGAAGTGGGACGCGCAATTTGACCTGCGCGGAAAGCAACGGTCTCTGAGTGTCGAAGTCATCACTTACGATCCGCCCAACGAGATGGTGATGGAACTGACCTCACCAGGGCTCTATGGCAGCACAAGTTGCGAACTCATCGCGCTGTCGCGCGCCCGGACGCGGATCATGATCGCCCTCGAAGTGCGTCCTCAAACTCTGGCGGCGCGGGTCATGTTGCAACCTTTGAAACTGACCAAAGCGACGTTGAACAAACGCTTTAAGGCGCGGGCGGCGCAGTATCTCAAGGAAATCGAAGCAGGCTATCAGGCGCGCGCGTAAGCCCAGCGTCGCAAACGAACGTCTTGGATTTGCCCAAAGCGCGCCCCGACTCCACCGTTTTTCGATGATCACGTCGCGCCATGATAACCCTTCTGCGTCTCCATCACCGCCGCATCCTGGTGGGCACCCTGTTTTTCGGACTGGCGGGATTCTTGCAGTTTCACGCCGTTGATGATGGCGTGCCGCTCGCGTTCGACTTCCTGATCACCGCAATCTTTATGGGGATCATAGCGGTTTTGGGATTCGTGGGCGTGGCGCTCTTTCCAAGCTTTCGGGTGGTGATGGAACTTGGTGGGATCGTCTTTTTCATCACCAGCGTTTGGCAAAATACCGCTCTGTCGACGCTTTCGCGGGGCGTGCCCGAGTGGCTGTCGACCTTTTCGTTCTTCGTGCTGTTCGCCGTTTTGCATCACGTCCTTTATGGATCGTGGTGGCAGAAATCCGGCCTGGGGGTCGCAGTGCGCCTGCGGTCTCGGTTCAAAACCCGGTCGACGCCTGCGCAGGTCTGGGCGCGCTTGGTACCTGATCCGAACAATCTGGAGGCTTATTACTCCGGTACCCTGCGTGGCTTTGATCCCGTGCCGGGTGCACCCGAGCAGTACATTCAAAAAATCGGGTTGGGCGGAAGTGCAGTTTTGGAGTTGCATGTCGAGGTGACGGAGTTCGCATTGCATCGTCGGTATGCGTACAATTTCCATGCCCGAACCAGCGCCCGCAATCGGGATTTCAACAAGGGAACATGCGAAATCACGCTGACCGATCTGGGCGATGGGGGTACCCTGGTTGAGATCTTTGAAATCAACGAAAAGCTGGCAGTGGGCGAAGCCCTGTTGATGTGGTTTGACCATCTTGGCGCGCAGGTTAGCGCCTCGGCCCGAGCCGTCCTTGAGGGGTCGCGCGACCTGACGCTGCTCGGCAAGTTACGGCGTGAGGTTCGAGCGCTCAGCTGATCCTGAACCTTCAATTGCGCCCGGGGTCCGCCGGATAGACACCCAGTATTTCGACCATATTGGTGAAGTAATCCAACTCATCCAGCGCGCGACGCACGCCGGGATCATCCGGGTGGCCTTCGATATCGGCATAAAACTGCGTAGCGGTGAACGAGCCACCGACCATGTAGCTTTCCAGCTTGGTCATGTTGATCCCGTTGGTGGCAAAGCCGCCCATGGCCTTGTAGAGCGCCGCCGGGATGTTGCGGACCTCAAAGACAAAGCTGGTGATCATCCCGTGATCGCCGCGGCGCGTGATATCGGCCTGGGGCGACATCAGCAGAAAGCGTGTGGTGTTGTTGCCCTCATCCTCGATGTGCCGCGCCAGCAGGTCGAGGCCATAGATCTCGCCGGCCAATTCGCTGGCGAGTGCGGCCATGGTCGGATCGCCGCCCGCCGCCACCTCCTTGGCCGAACCCGCGGTGTCTGCACCGGTCACGCGGGAAATGCCATGTTGTGCGAGGAAATCCTTGCATTGCCCCAACAAAACGGTGTGGCTCATGGCACTTTTGACATCAGCGATTTTCGTACCGGGAAGCGCCAGCAGGTTGATGTGAACGCGGACAAAAGCCTCCTCGATGATGTTCAGGCCCGACTTCGGCAACAGCGAATGGATGTCCGCGACGCGTCCGTAGGTGGAATTTTCGACCGGCAGCATCGCCAGTTCGGCCTTGCCCGACCGCACCGCATCAATCGCATCCTCAAAGGTGGCACAGGGCACGGGGGTCATATTGGGTCGGGCCATGCGGCAGGCTTCGTGGCTATAGGCGCCAAGTTCACCCTGAAATGCGATACGGGCGGAAGTTGCGGTGCTCATTAAGTGGTCCTTGGTATTTTTCTTCTATGCGGGGTCGATTGGTCGCGGTAAGTACACCTTGCCACCAGCAAGGTGAAGCAATAGATACCGCGCAAATGCATAGCAACGGACCATAAAGCCATGTTTGATACAATGACCTTCACCAAAGCGGCCGGCGGCATCTGCGGCGCGCTGCTTGTGCTCCTTCTTGGTAAATGGATGGCTGAAGAGCTGTACCACGTAGATAGCCACGGCGAAGCATCATATGTGATCGAAGTTGAGGGCGGCGAAGAAGTTGCTGAGGTCGAAGAAGTGGATTTCGCAACGATCCTCGCATCGGCCAGCGCCGAGGATGGCGCCAAGGTTTTTCGCAAGTGTTCCGCCTGTCACAAGCTGGTTGATGGCGAGAACGGTACCGGTCCGCACCTTTATGGCGTGGTTGGACGCGACAAGGGCGCCGTTGGTGGTTTCAACTACTCCGACACTCTGGCTTCGATGGACGGTGCATGGAGCGCGGACAACCTGAACGGGTTCCTTGAGAAACCCTCCTCCTATGCCCCGGGCACGTCGATGAGCTTTGCGGGTCTTAAGAAAGTTGAAGAGCGCGCAGACCTGATTGCCTATCTGGACAGCCTCGACGACTGATATTAACCGGTCTTTAACCAAAAAAGCCGCTTGTTGAAATGCAAGTGGCTTTTTTGTTGCGCGTCGGCGGCTTTCGACACCTCGGATCACATTTTCGCAACTTGTAACTTGGCGCAACGTCCCGTTAGCTTACATGGTTAACGACAAGAACGCCGAACCGCGCGGCGCCAGACCGGAGGATATGCCAGATGAAAGCCCCACAGGCGAACACGATCATGCCAAACCCTGTTCTTTTTGCGCTCAAGCTGAGTCTGTGTTTGGTGGTGTTGTTGCTGGCATTGATCTGGTCGAATGGCGCGCGGGCCGAAGAAAAGACAATTGTCAGTCACGGTTATTCCTTCTACGGAAACCTGTCCTACCCGGAAGACTATACCCACTTCAACTACGTGAACCCCGATGCGCCCAAAGGGGGGGAAATCTCATTCTCCGCACTGGGCACGTTTGATTCGATGAACCCTTTTACCCGCAAGGGCCGCGGTGGGGCGCTCAGCACCATCATGTATGAAAGCCTGTTGGGGGAGGGCACCGGTGGCACGACCGCGCCCGCCGATGTTTTCGCGGAATACTACGGGCTGGTGGCAGAACGTCTGGAATATGATGAAGGCAAGAATTGGGTTATCTTCTATCTGAGACCCGAGGCGCGGTTTTCAGACGGCACACCGCTTACGGCCCATGATGCGGCGTTCAGCCAGCAGCTTATTCTAGAGCAAGGGCTGAAATCCTACGCGGATGCGGTAAGCAAGCGCATCACCGACATCGAGGTGATTGACGACCACACCATCAAATACTCCTTCACCCCCGGCATTTCGCGCCGGAGCCTGATCGAGGTTGTCGGCGGCATGACGATTTTCTCAAAGGCCTGGTATGAGAAGACCGGCGCGCGGCTTGATGAAAGCCGATTGGATATTTCCCCTGGCTCCGGGCCCTATATGGTCGATACCATCGATGTAAACCGTCGGATCATCTACAAAAGAAACCCCGACTACTGGGGCAAAGATCTGCCCTTTAACGTCGGTCGGAACAATTTCGATACGATCCGTGTCGAGTATTTCGGTGATGAAAACGCCGCGTTCGAGGCCTTCAAGGCGGGAGAATATACCTTCCGAACCGAAGGGAATTCGCGTCAGTGGGCGACGGCCTACAATTTCCCCAAGGTGAACAACGCGCAGATCGTGAAGAAGGAATTGCCCGATGGCTCGCCACCCACACCGACGGGCTTTGTCTTTAATCTGGGGCGGGAGGTATTTCAGGATCGTCGGGTGCGGGAGGCCATAGCGCTTGGGTTCAATTTCGAATGGACCAACGAGTCGCTGCAATTTGGCCTGTTCAAGCCGCGCGCGTCCTTCAATCAGGACACGGATCTGATGGCTGTGGGTGCGCCGGAGGGCGCGGAGCTTGAATTCCTGCAGTCTCTGGGCGATCTGGTACCTGAGGAAATGCTGACCGCCGATGCGCGTGTGCCGCACACATCCAACGGCGATCGGCTGCTGGATCGTCGCAATCTGCGCCGCGCGATGAAACTGCTGGACGAGGCTGGTTGGTCCGTGGATGCCAACGGCCAGCGCCGCAACGTCGATGGGCAACCTTTGAAGATCACCTTCCTGCTGAATTCTGCAGGCTCATCCACGCTCCGCGCTGTGGTCGAAAACTTCCTGTCCAACGTGCAGGCCATGGGCATCGAAACCGTTCTGGAAGCGGTGGATGCGTCGCAATACACCAGCCGCGAGCGGGATCGCGACTATGATCTGGTCTATGATCAATACATCCCTTTCCTCAGCACAGGCGGCGGCCTGCAACAGTTCTTCGGATCCGAAGCTGCGGCATTTTCGGTTTTCAACCCGGCCGGATTGGCCAGCCCGCTGGTGGATGAAATCATCGAGGCCTCCCAGCGCATGGAAACCAAGGAAGACACTGATGTGACCCTGATGGCGCTGGACCGGGCGCTGCGGTATGAGTTTTTTATGATCCCCACATGGTACAATGACAGCTTCTGGGTGGCTTATTACGACCAGTATGAGCACCCCGAAGAAATCCCACCCTTCGCGTTGGGTCAGCTGGACTTCTGGTGGTACAATCAGGACAAGGCGGACGCCTTGCGCGCTGCCGGTGCACTGAGGTAGCAGCCAACCATGGGCGCCTATATTGTCAGAAGGCTTTTGCTGATCATCCCGACGCTATTGGGGATCATGCTCATCAACTTTGCGCTGGTGCAATTTGTCCCAGGTGGCCCGGTGGAGCAGGCCATCGCGCGCGCTCAGGGCGAAGGCGATGTTTTTGGCGGTTTCGCCGGTGCGGGCAATGATGCAGGCAATTCCGATCTGCCCAGCAATGACAGCCAATATGTCGGCGCCCGGGGCCTGCCGCCCGAATTCATCGCCGAGCTGGAGCGGGAATTCGGTTTTGACAAACCACCCGTCGAGCGATTTCTGAACATGATCTGGAACTATATGCGGTTTGATTTCGGGGAGAGCTATTTCCGCTCGATTTCGGTCATCGAGCTGATCAAGGAAAAACTTCCCGTCTCCATCACGCTGGGGCTTTGGTCCACGCTGATCGCCTATCTGGTGTCGATCCCGCTAGGCATCCGCAAGGCGGTTAAGGACGGTACCAGTTTTGATACATGGACGTCGGGTGCCATCATCGCCGCCTATGCGATCCCCGGGTTTCTCTTTGCGATCCTGCTGCTGGTGCTTTTTGCGGGCGGGTCCTATTGGCAGATCTTTCCACTGCGCGGTCTGACATCCGACAATTTCGACCAGCTGAGCCCGCTGGGAAAGGTGGCGGATTACTTCTGGCACATCACGCTGCCGGTGCTGGCCTCGACTATCTCGGCCTTTGCCACGCTGACGTTGCTGACGAAAAACAGCTTTCTTGACGAGATCAAGAAACACTACGTGATTACGGCGCGCGCCAAGGGATTGTCGGAAAGCCGCGTCCTTTACGGGCACGTCTTCCGCAACGCGATGCTGATTGTGATTGCCGGTTTTCCGGCGGTGTTCATCGGCGTTTTCTTTGGTGGATCGCTGATCATCGAGACGATTTTCAGCCTGGATGGGCTCGGGCGTCTGGGCTTTGAGGCTGCTGTCGCGCGCGACTATCCCATCGTCTTTGGCACGCTCTTCATTTTTGGCCTGATCGGGCTGCTGGTCGGGATCATTTCGGACCTGATGTATGTGCTGGTCGATCCGCGCATCGACTTTGAACGGAGGGAAGGCTGATGGCGCTCTCCCCGCTCAATCAACGCCGCTGGCGCAATTTCAAACGCAACCGGCGGGCGTTCTGGTCGCTGTGGATTTTCGCGGTCCTCTTCGGGCTGTCGCTGATCGCTGAATTCATCGCCTATGACAAACCCATTCTGGTGCAATATCGCGGCAGCTACTACACGCCGATCTGGAACTTTTACCCCGAGACTGAGTTCGGCGGCGATTTCCAGACCGAAGCCGTCTACCGCGATCCGGAGGTCAAATGCCTGATCGAAACCGGCGGCCTTGATTTGTGCTTTGATGACCCGGATGCCTACTACGAGGACGCGCAGGATGGCATCATCGACGGCGAGGAAATCGAAAAAGGCTGGGCGCTCTGGCCATTGATCCCCTATTCTTACGACACCGCGGTAGATCGTCCGGGCGCGGCACCGCTGCCGCCCAATGGAGAAAACCTGCTGGGGACCGATGGCACCAAACGCGATGTGCTCGCCCGGGTGATCCACGGTTTTCGGCTGTCGATCTTCTTCACGCTGCTGGTGACTGGCGCGTCCAGCCTCATCGGGATCATCGCGGGGGCCGTGCAGGGCTTCTTCGGCGGCAAGACCGACCTGATTTTCCAACGGATCATCGAGATCTGGGCCTCCACGCCCTCGCTTTACGTGATCATCATCATGTTTGCGATTCTCGGCCGAAGTTTCTGGTTGCTGGTCTTCTTGCTGGTGCTCTTCAGTTGGACTTCGCTGGTGGGGGTCGTGCGCGCCGAGTTCCTGCGCGCTCGAAATCTTGAATATGTTCGCGCTGCCCGCGCTTTGGGCGTCAGCAACATCACCATCATGTTCCGCCACATGCTGCCCAATGCGATGGTCGCGATGCTGACCATGCTGCCCTTCATCATCACCGGCACGATCTCGACACTGGCAATCCTGGATTTCCTAGGCTTCGGCCTGCCGTCCTCTGCGCCGTCATTGGGAGAGCTGACCCTGCAGGCCAAGCAAAATCTGCAGGCCCCCTGGCTCGCCTTCACGGCCTTCTTCACCTTTGCGATCATGTTGTCGCTGCTGGTCTTCATCTTTGAAGGCATTCGCGATGCCTTTGATCCCCGAAAGACGTTTTCATGACAGCATTACTAGAGGTCAAAGACCTGCGGGTCAGCTTTCGGCAGGACGGTGCCGTGACTGAGGCCGTCAAGGGCGTCAGCTTTGCCGTGGAGCGTGGCGAAACGGTGGCTCTGGTCGGCGAATCCGGTTCGGGAAAGTCGGTCTCGGCGCTCTCCACCGTGTCCTTGCTGGGGGAAAGCGCGGAGATTTCCGGCTCCGTCACCTATGACGGGCAGCAGATGATCGGCGCGGATGAAGCGCAGCTGCGCAAGGTGCGCGGCAATGACATCAGCTTCATCTTTCAGGAGCCGATGACCTCGCTCAACCCACTGCATACGATTGAAAAACAGCTTGCCGAAAGCCTCGCCTTGCATCAGGGATTGGCCGGGGCCGCAGCGCGCGCGCGTATTCTGGAATTGCTGGAGCAAGTGGGCATTCAGGACGCGGAAAGCCGGATTGCAAGCTACCCGCACCAGCTTTCCGGCGGGCAGCGCCAGCGTGTCATGATCGCCATGGCGCTGGCCAATGAGCCCGATGTGCTGATCGCCGATGAACCGACGACCGCGCTCGATGTGACCATTCAGGCGCAGATCCTGGACCTTTTGAAGGAGCTCAAGGATCGGCTTGGCATGGGCCTTTTGTTCATCACCCATGATCTCGGGATTGTGCGGCGCATCGCCGACCGGGTCTGCGTCATGCAGCACGGCGAGATTGTGGAAACCGGACCGACCCGCGACATTTTCGACAATCCACAGCACCCCTACACCAATAAGCTGCTGAGCGCGGAGCCCTCCGGCGCACCGGTGCCGGTGCCCGATAGTGCCGAAGTTGTGGCGCAAACCGACAATCTGAAAATCTGGTTTCCCATTCAGGCCGGGTTGCTGCGCCGTACCGTGGGCCATGTGAAGGCCGTCAACGACGCGAGCCTGACCGTGCGGGCGGGTGAAACCATCGGGATCGTGGGTGAAAGCGGCTCTGGCAAGACCACGCTGGCCCTGGCGATCATGCGGCTGATTGCGTCAGAAGGGCAGATCGTCTTCATGGGGCAGGACGTGCGCAAGTGGTCGACACGTCAGTTGCGCGGGCTGCGCAAAGACATGCAGATCGTGTTTCAGGACCCGTTTGGCAGTCTGAGCCCCCGGATGACCTGCGCGCAGATCATCTCTGAGGGCTTGGGCATTCATAAGGTAGATGCCGACCGCGACCCGCGTGACCTCGTGCGCGAGGTGATGGTGGAGGTGGGCCTCGATCCGGCCACGATGGACCGTTACCCGCACGAATTCTCGGGCGGGCAGCGTCAGCGGATCGCCATTGCCCGCGCGATGGTGCTGCGGCCACGCCTTTTGGTGCTGGATGAGCCGACATCGGCGCTGGACATGACGGTTCAGGTGCAGATCGTGGATCTTTTGCGAAACCTGCAGGAAAAATACGGGCTGGCCTATATCTTCATCAGTCACGATCTTAATGTCGTGCGTGCCATGTCTCATCAGGTGATGGTGATGAAACGCGGTGACGTGGTCGAAGTGGGCGATGTGGACACGATTTTTGACGCGCCGTCCCATGATTATACCCGCACGCTGCTGCAGGCGACGGGCTGACTACGTGGTTTCAGATCGCCGTGGCGTGCCCGGCACCTGAGAGCGCATAGGCGTCAAAGTGGCGGGCAATGATACGCGCGAGCGCTTGCGCTTCTTGTCTTATGCGCAGCCCCTCTTCGGTGAGCTGCACCATTTCACCAAACCGCTCCGATGCATTCTGGAGCAGTTGTCTGATTTGGCCGCTGGTCTGCGGGAAACGGGCGATAACATCATCGTAGCTGACGTAGAAATCGCACATGATCGCTTCGATGATACGGGCGCGCAGCTGGTCCTCTGCTGAAAACACATGCCCTCTGGAGACCGCAAATCGGCCCGCGTCGATGGACCTGGCATAGTCCGAGGTCGCCGCAGCGTTTTGTGAATAGCCCTGCGGGAACCGCGAAATCGCTGAGGCGCCCAGGCCAATCAAAACATCTGCCGGATCATCGGTATAACCCTGAAAATTTCTCCGTAAATGGCCGGTTCTTGCCGCTATCGCCAGGCTGTCATGCGGTGCTGCGAAGTGATCGATGCCAATTTGCTGGTAGCCGTCCCATTCAAACAACTGTTTGGCGGTTTCAAAGAGTTTCAGACGTTTCTCTGGCGTCGGCAGCGATTCGGTTGGGATCATCGACTGCCGCCGCGCCATCCAGGGCACATGCGCGTATCCGTATAAGGCAATGCGGTCGGGGTTGAGCGTCAGCAATTTCTGAACCGAGGTGGCAATGCGCGCAGTGTCCTGATGCGGCAGGCCGAAGAGGATGTCGGCATTCAGTGATGTGATCTGCGCAGATCGCAACAATTGTGCGGCATCCCGTGTCACCTCGAACCCCTGAAGGCGCCCGATTGTGGTTTGTACCTCGGGGTCGAAATCCTGCACCCCGATGGAGGCACGGGTCATGCCTGCACGTGCCAGCGCCGCCACCCGGGCCGAATCAATCTCCTTTGGATCGACCTCGACGGAAAACTCGGCATCCTCTGCAAGTGGTGCAACGGCGGCAATCGCGGCAGCCAGTTCGTCAATCATATCGGGGGAAAGCAAAGTCGGGGTACCGCCGCCCCAATGCATACGACTTAGTGTCACACCATGCGGCAGGTTCTGCCCCAGCAGGGCGATCTCGGTGCGCAGCCTTTTAAGGTAGCCCGCAACCGGTGACAGGCTTTGCGTGCCTTGCGTCCGGCAGGCGCAAAACCAGCATAAGTGCCTGCAAAACGGGATGTGCAGGTACAGCGATATCTGGCTTCCAGGAGCGATAGACCGTACCCATGCCCGCATCTGATCGCTGCCAACATCAGCGTTGAACTGAGGTGCTGTCGGGTAACTTGTGTAACGCGGTACCTTCGCGTCAAAAAGCCCCAGCTTGGCTAACTTGGACGTCATGTGCATAGTGGTACAATGGCCAGCGCAGTGTCAGCATTCTTTGACACAGATCAAAATGGGAAACCGACGTGCAACAACTAGTGTCTCCAACCATCAAAAGCTGTTCCGAATGCCCGATCCGTCACCGGGCCGTCTGCGCCAAATGTGACCGGGATGAGTTGGAACTGTTGGAAGACATCAAATATTACCGCAGCTTTTCAGCCGGTCAGACCGTGATGTGGGCGGGCGACCATATGGATTTCGTGGCCTCTGTGGTCTCCGGCGTTGCAACGCTGACCCAAACCATGGAGGACGGCCGGACGCAGATGGTGGGCCTGCTGCTGCCTTCTGATTTCGTCGGTCGCCCGGGGCGCGCTTCTGCGGCCTATACGGTATCGGCGACAACCGACCTGATGATGTGCTGCTTTCGGCGCAAACCCTTTGAGCAGATGATCAACACCACGCCGCATATTGCGCATCGGTTGCTCGAAATGACCCTGGATGAGTTGGATGCCGCCCGCGAATGGATGCTTGTCTTGGGCCGCAAGACAGCGCGCGAGAAAATCGCGAGTTTGCTGTCGATCATTGCACGGCGGGATGCCGTTCTGGATGGCAGTGCACCGGGCAAAGCGCTTGAAATCGAGTTGCCGCTCACACGCGAAGCGATGGCCGACTATCTTGGCCTGACACTGGAAACAGTCAGCCGCCAGGTCTCTGCATTGAAGCGCGACAAGGTCATTACGCTGAGCGGTAAACGCAGCATCACGGTCCCGGACATGGATCGGTTGCTGCTTGAGGCCGGCGATGACAGCGATGGCGGTATTTTGAGCTGATGGGAAGCCGCGTTGTCCGAAGATCTCGGGCGACCGCGCAAGCCTGATCAGTGCGCCATGAACACAGGCGTTTGCGCGTGTTCCAGCATTTCACGGGTGGCACCGCCGAGCACCGCCTCGCGGAACCGGGAATGACCGTAGGCGCCCATCACCAGCATCTGCGCACCGGTCTCCGTCGCATGGCGTCGCAGGCGCTCGCTGACCTTGGCCCCGCTGCGGGTCATCACCTGAATGTCGCAGCTGATCCCATGCCGCGCCAGCATCACCGCCAGCGCACCGCCGGGGTCGGACCGGTCCGGCGCGTGTTCTGGTGGATCGATGATCGCAATATGCACCTCCTTTGCCGATTGCATCAGCGGTACGGCGGCCCGGACGGCGCGCAGGGCCTCGGCACTTTCATTCCAGCCGATGACAATCCTCTCGGGCCGGCCAACGGGATCCACGTCCGGCGTCACCACGGTTGGACAACCCGCATCGAACATCATGGTCTCAAGGATGACGTTTTCTTCGGCCCGGCTGTTGCTGCGGTAGGGCAGGGAGGCCACACATAGATCCGCAAAGCGCGCAGCCTTCGACAGCGGCATGCTCATGTCGGTGAAGGTGGCGACCGAATTCGTCGCATTCCAGCGGATGTTGCTTTTACCGAGCCATTCTATCACTTGCTCTCTTGTGCTTTCGGCCTGAGCATGTGCTTCTTCTATAGCGGCCTGCATAATCACCGCATTTGCGCCGACCTCGTAATAATTGCTGCGTGACCGGTCGATCCCAAGGCACATGACTTCCAGATGGGCGTCCTGCGCCTCCGTCAGTCTGGCCGCCTGCACCAATGCCGCTTTGCTGGTATCAAAGGACGAAAGGGCAGTGAAAATGGTTTTGAAAGACATGGTCCGGATCCTTTCCAACGGTATTTGGACCGGACTATAGCGGTGGGTTTTTGTGGAGCCTTGATCGGTGTCAGGCAAAAACCCCACAATACTTGATGCAGATCAAGGTCGTTCGGACCATTCCGCGCGACATGAGACCAGTTACGAACTTCCCTGCGCCCGGCGCGGGGCAAAGCGGAAGGGAACCCGGACCAATGAATACCGGAACACTCAATTACGTGAAGCTGGTGGTGCTCGCGCTCGCCACGCTGTTTGCGATGATCGCAGCCAGCTACGCGCGCGATCTGGCCTATCAGCTTCACATGGTCATTTTCATGATCGTGGCGGCGGGGTTGTTTCTCACAACACTGCGCGCGACGGATGAACCCGTCACACCAACGCCCAGCCATGAATATTTTGACAGTGTGGTGCGCGCAGGCGTCATCGCAACCGCCTTTTGGGGGGTTGTCGGATTTCTGGTGGGCGTGGTCATCGCCTTTCAGCTGGCGTTTCCGGCGCTGAATTTCGCGTGGGCTGAGGGCTACGCCAACTTTGGCAGATTGCGACCGCTGCACACCTCTGCGGTGATTTTTGCGTTTGGCGGCAACGCTTTGATCGCCACGTCATTCTATGTGGTGCAGCGGACCTCCGCCGCGCGGCTCTGGGGCGGCAATCTGGGCTGGTTCGTCTTCTGGGGCTATCAGCTCTTCATCGTGCTCGCGGCCACTGGTTACCTGCTGGGTGGCACCCAGTCCAAGGAATACGCGGAACCCGAATGGTACGTCGATATCTGGCTGACCATCGTCTGGGTCGCCTATCTGGCGGTCTTCCTCGGGACAATCGTGAAGCGGAAAGAGCCGCATATCTACGTCGCGAACTGGTTCTACCTGGCCTTCATCGTGACCGTCGCGATGCTGCACATCGTCAATAACATCTCCATCCCCGTCTCGATCTGGGGCAGCAAATCGGTGCAGGTCTTTTCGGGCGTGCAGGATGCGATGGTGCAATGGTGGTACGGCCACAATGCGGTGGGCTTCTTCCTGACCGCGGGCTTCCTGGGCATGATGTATTACTTCGTGCCAAAACAGGCCGAACGCCCCGTCTTCTCCTACAAGCTCTCGATCATCCACTTCTGGGCGCTGATTTTCCTGTACATCTGGGCGGGCCCGCACCACTTGCACTACACCGCGCTACCGGATTGGGCGGCAACCTTGGGCATGGTCTTCTCGATCATCCTGTGGATGCCCAGCTGGGGCGGCATGATCAATGGTCTGATGACGTTGCAGGGCGCCTGGGACAAGCTGCGCACCGACCCCGTTTTGCGGATGATGGTGACCTCGCTGGCCTTCTACGGCATGTCGACCTTCGAGGGGCCGATGATGTCGATCCGCTCGGTCAACTCGCTGTCGCATTACACCGACTGGACCATTGGGCACGTGCACTCCGGTGCGCTCGGTTGGAACGGGCTGATCACCTTTGGCGCGCTCTACTACCTGGTGCCGGTGCTTTGGAAACGCGAACGGCTCTACAGCCTTGGCCTCGTCAGCTGGCACTTCTGGCTCGCGACCATCGGCATCGTGCTCTACGCGGCCTCGATGTGGGTGACCGGCATCATGGAAGGCCTGATGTGGCGCGAAGTCGACGCCAATGGCTTCTTGGTGAACTCCTTCGCTGACACCGTGAGCGCGAAGTTCCCGATGTATGTGGTGCGTGGTCTGGGTGGGGTCCTCTTCCTCTCCGGTGCGCTCATCATGTGCTATAACTTGTGGATGACTGTCCGTGCTGCGCCTGCCAAGGCCGGCCTCGGCACAGCTGTCCCTGCTGAATAAGGAGGGAACAGATGTCGATCCTCTCAAAACACAAGTTCATCGAAACCAACGCAAGCCTGCTCTTGGTGCTCAGCTTTCTGGTGGTCACCATCGGCGGTCTGGTACAGATCGTGCCGCTCTTCTACCTCGAAAACACCATCGAGAAGGTTGAGGGCATGCGGCCCTATTCCCCGCTCGAACTCACCGGGCGCGACATCTACGTGCGCGAAGGCTGCTATGTCTGCCACAGCCAGATGATCCGTCCGATGCGCGACGAGGTGGAGCGCTATGGCCACTACTCTCTGGCGGCGGAATCCATGTACGACCACCCGCACCAATGGGGCTCCAAACGGACCGGGCCGGATCTGGCGCGGGTCGGTGGACGGTATTCGGACGACTGGCACATCGACCACCTGCGCGACCCGCAATCGGTGGTGCCGGAATCCATTATGCCAAAGTATGGCTTTCTGGAGCGGACATTTTTGGAACCCGATCATATCGCCGATCTGTTGAAAACCCACGCGTTTGTCGGGGTGCCCTACACCGATGAGATGATCGAAGCCGCCGCCGCTGATTTCCGCGCACAGGCGGATCCCGACAGCGATTATGACGACATGCTGGAACGCTATCCGGGCGCGCAGGTGCGCAACTTTGACGGGCAGCCGGGCATTTCCGAAGCGGACGCCCTGATCGCCTATCTGCAGATGCTGGGCACTTTGGTCGATTTCTCGACCTTCACCCCAGACGCAAACCGCTAAGGAGGATCAGATGGAAACCTATACCTTCTTACGCGAATTCGCGGATAGCTGGATGCTGCTCTTGTTGTTCTGCATCTTCGTGGGCGTTGCGTTCTGGGTCTTTCGACCCGGCAGCCGCAAGGTCCACCAGGACACTGCCAACATCCCGTTCCGCCATGAAGACAGACCCGCCCCAGATCAGGAGGCATCGAAATGAGCAAAGTACCCCCAAAACAAGAGGGCGATCCGAACACCACCGGCCATACCTGGGACGGCATCGAGGAATTCGACAACCCCATGCCGCGCTGGTGGCTCTGGACCTTCTACGTGACCATCATCTGGGGCATTGGCTATACCATCGCCTATCCGGCCTGGCCGCTGGTGTCTTCTGCGACCGCAGGTTTACTTGGGTACTCCACACGCGGTGAGGTCGCCGCGGAGATTGCAGCCGTGGAAGAAGCGAATGCAGGGATCAACGCGCAGCTGGCCTCGGCGGAGCTGACCGAGATTTCGGCCAACCCGGAACTGAACGGCTATGCCGTTTCCGCCGGGGCTGCGGTCTTCCGGACATGGTGCGCGCAGTGTCACGGCTCGGGT
Organism: uncultured Roseobacter sp.; assembly: GCF_947499265.1. Classification (GTDB taxonomy): domain Bacteria; phylum Pseudomonadota; class Alphaproteobacteria; order Rhodobacterales; family Rhodobacteraceae; genus Roseobacter. The sequence goes on from NZ_CANMNK010000007.1 coordinate 187,051, forward strand.
GCAGCGGGTTTTGTCGGCTATCCGAACCTTCTGGATGATGATTGGCTCTGGGGCGGTGATATCGAATCGATCCACACCACCATCGCCCACGGCATCCGCAACGAGGAAGACGACGATGCGCGCTATTCCGAAATGCCTGCCTTTGGTGAAATCCTGGAACCCGAAGAAATCTCCCAGGTCGTAAACTACGTTCTGGAGCTTTCGGGCGGACAGGCGGATGCGGCGCTGGCGGGTCCGGGGGCAGAGGTTTTTGCGGATAACTGCTCCGCCTGTCACGGCGAAAACGGCATGGGCGACCGGGAACAGGGCGCGCCCAACCTCACCGATGCCATCTGGCTCTATGGCGGTGATGCCCAGGCGCTGACCGAGACTGTGACCTATAGCCGCTATGGCGTCATGCCACCTTGGACCCAGCGGCTGAGTGAGGCTGAGATCAGGGCGGTGGCACTCTACGTGCACCAGTTGGGCGGGGGCGAGTAACCCCGCCGGCTTCACCCTCTTTTGTGGTAGGGTGCTGTCAGATCGACGTTATCGCGACAGCACCACGCCCAACCCGCAAGGACAGTTGTGACAGATCAAGCACCAACGCCCAGCCTATACGCCGCCCGCGAGCCTATTTTCCCGCGGCGTGTTTCTGGCAAGTTTCGCAACCTCAAATGGGTGATCCTCGCGGTCACTCTTGGCATCTATTACCTTGTGCCATGGATCCGCTGGGATAGGGGGCCGAGCCTGCCGGATCAGGCGGTGCTGCTCGATCTTGCCAATCGCCGTTTTTACTTCTTCTGGATCGAAATCTGGAGCCATGAGTTCTATTTCGTGGCCGGTCTGCTAATCATGGCCGGGCTGGGGCTCTTTCTCTTTACCTCCGCGCTGGGTCGCGTCTGGTGCGGTTACGCCTGCCCACAGACCGTCTGGACCGACCTGTTCATCCTGGTGGAACGCTGGATCGAAGGCGACCGTAACGCGCGCTTGCGCCTGCACCGGCAGGCCAAGATGGATGCGCGCAAACTGCGCCTGCGGGTGACGAAATGGGTGGTATGGCTGTTGATCGCGGTGGCGACGGGCGGTGCCTGGGTTTTCTATTTTGCCGATGCGCCGACGCTGTTTGTGGACATCTTCACCGGGCAGGCTCATGCGGTGGCCTATATCACGGTGGCTGTTCTGACCGCGACAACCTTTGTTTTCGGCGGGTTCATGCGGGAGCAGATCTGCATCTACGCCTGTCCCTGGCCCCGCATTCAGGCGGCCATGATGGACGAAGACACCATGACCGTCGCCTATCGCGACTGGCGGGGGGAGCCGCGCAAACACAGCCAGGAGGCCAAGACGCAACCGATGGGCGACTGCATTGATTGCATGGCCTGCGTGAACGTCTGCCCGATGGGCATCGATATCCGCGACGGGCAGCAGCTTGAATGCATCACCTGCGCGCTTTGCATCGACGCCTGCGATGATGTGATGGAGCGGATCGGCAAACCGCGTGGCTTGATCGACTACATCGCCCTCTCTGATGAAAAGCTGGAGCGGGAAGGCAATGCCCCCCGCAATCCCTGGTTGCATGCGTTCCGGCCACGGACCATCCTCTATTCAGCGCTCTGGGCCGGGGTCGGCGTTGCGCTGGTCGTGGCGCTCTTCATGCGCGCCGAGATCGAGATGACCGTGGCGGCCGTACGCAATCCGACATTTGTGACGCTCTCGGATGGGTCGATCCGCAATACCTATGACGTCCGCCTGCGCAACAAAAACGGCGAGGAACGCCTGTTCCGGCTCTTTGCCAAGGGCGATCCGACCCTGCGGGTTCAGTTGGAGGGCACCCCATATGGGTCCGTCCCGGTGCCTGCGGATACCTCCTTTTTGCAACGGGTCTATGTGATCGCACCGCCCGGATCCGCGCCAGCGGAAGCAGAAAGAACCGATCTGCGGTTCTGGGTCGAAGATCTGACCAACGGCGACCGTGCCTACAAAGACAGCAGCTTCAGTGGAAAAGGAGAAGCGCAATGACCACCACAACCCGCAATCTGACCGGGCGCCATGTTGCCATGATCTTTGTATCCGCGTTCACGGTAATCATCAGCGTCAATCTCTTTCTGGCGTATAGCGCGATCAGCACATTCCCCGGGCTGGAGGTGCGTAACTCCTACGTTGCCAGTCAGAAATTCGACGTGGACCGCGCCGCACAGACTGCGTTGGGCTGGTCCGTTCTGGCCGAGGCGCGCGGGGGTGAGGTGCATCTGTCGATCACCGATGCCGAACGTCAACCGGTGGAAGTCGCGGCGCTTGAGGCGACGCTGGGCCGGGCAACCCATGTGCGTGATGATCAGACGCCTGTCTTTGTCTTTGATGGCACCCGCTATGTCGCACCGGCAGCATTGGCACCGGGCAACTGGAACCTGAGGATGGTTGCGCTCGCGGACGATGGCACTGAATTTCGTCAGCGTGTGATCCTGCACGTGCCAAAAGGGTCGCCGTGACCGCGGCCACGACAAATACACCGGTCGCCTGTCCCGGCTGCCTAGCGACCCCGGTTGAGGGGGCGCCCGTTGCATTGCCGGACGCACGGGTGGTCCTGTCCTTGCCGACAATCCATTGTCAGGCCTGCATCGCGAAGGTGGAAAAGGCGCTGAACGCCCATCCCGGGATCAAAAATGCACGGGTAAACCTGACCCTGAAGCGGGCTTTGGTGGAGGCGGAGCCTGGGGTAAACGCGCCTGAACTGGTCACCTTGCTGGAGGGCGAAGGGTTCGAGGCGCATGAGCTTGATCCCGGAGCGCTCAACGAAACAGCCACCCGCATGGCAAGCCGGGACATTCTGATGCGCCTGGCCGTCGCCGGGTTTGCCTCGATGAATGTGATGTTATTGTCGGTTGCCGTGTGGTCCGGTGCGACCGATTCCACCCGTGACCTGTTCCACTGGATTTCGGCGGCCATTGCCATTCCAGCCATCGCCTTTTCGGCGCAACCGTTTTTTCGCAATGCCTGGGCGGCGCTGCGGGCAGGGCGGTTGAATATGGATGTGCCCATCACGCTGGCCATCCTGCTGGCCCTGGTCACATCGCTCTGGGAGACGTGGTTGTCCGGGCATCATGCCTATTTTGATGCGGCCTTGACGCTGACATTTTTCCTGCTGGCGGGCCGGTGGCTGGATGCGCGCGCGCGCTCCGCCGCCCGTTCCGCCGCTGAGGAACTGACGGCGCTGGAAGTGCCTCGCGCGTGGCGCATCGAGGCGGAAGGTCCGAGCGAAGTCTCTGTCGCGGAATTGCGGGTTGATGACCTTGTTCTGGTGCGTCCCGGAGGCCGCGCGCCGGTGGACGGTGTGGTGACCGAAGGCCATTCGGAGGTTGATCGGGCCATGCTTACGGGGGAAACCCTGCCCGAAGTGCGCGGCGTTGGGGATGTGATCAGCGCGGGTGAGGTCAACCTGACCGGGCCGCTGACATTGCGTGCCACAGCCGTGGGTCAGGATACGTCCCTGCAACGCATGGCAGAACTGGTTGCTGTCGCTGAAAGCGGGCGGTCGCGGTACACCTCGCTGGCGGATCGCGCGGCCAAGCTTTATGCGCCAGGTGTGCACATCCTCTCTGCGCTCGCATTCCTGGGTTGGCTCATCTGGTCCGGCGACATGCGGATTTCGCTGAATATCGCGGCGGCGGTTTTGATCATTACCTGCCCTTGCGCGCTTGGGCTTGCGGTGCCCGCGGTGACGACCGCTGCCTCGGGCAGGCTCTTTGGTAAGGGGTTGCTGATCAAGAATGCAACCGCGCTCGAACGCCTGGCTGAGGTGGATACGGTGGTTTTTGACAAGACCGGCACCCTGACCACAGGCAAACCCCGCCTGTCCAATTGGGCTGACCTGAACGCGCGGCAACAAGAGGTTGCCTATGCTTTGGCGCAAGGCTCTTCCCACCCGCTTTCCCGGGCGATTGTCGCGGTGGCGCAATCAGCCGGATTGCCGGTGCAGCCCCTGAAGGGCCTGGTCGAGAAGCCCGGTTTCGGGACCGAAGCAGAGGCAAACGGGCAGATCCAGCGTCTGGGCCGCCCGGATTGGGTGGGCGTCGCCGTGGAGCAGGATGGCATATGTGCAGCCCTTGACGTCGGGGATGGCGCGCCGGTGTTTTTGACCTTCGAAGACGATGCGCGCATGGGGGCGACGGATGCCATTTCCGGCCTCAAAGACGCGGGCATTCGGGTGGTTTTGCTGTCGGGAGACCGGGTTACCGCCGTGCGTGAATTTGCAGCGGAGCTGCAGGTTTCCGAATGGCACGCCGCTATGTTGCCCCATCAGAAAGCGCAATTTGTCAAAGCTCTCCGTGAGGAGGGGCATCATGTTCTGATGGTCGGCGATGGGCTGAATGATACCGCCGCACTGGCGACAGCACATGTTTCCATCAGTCCGGCGCAGGCCCTGGATGCGGCGCGCGCCGCTTCGGATATGGTGCTGCTGGGGCAGGATCTATCGCCGGTGGCGGAGGCCGTTTTGGTTGCGCGTCAGGCCACAAAGCGGATCAAGGAAAACTTCCGCATTGCAACACTCTACAATGTCATTGCGGTGCCGCTGGCGGTGGCAGGCATGGCAACGCCACTGATCGCCGCGCTGGCAATGTCGACGTCCTCGATCACCGTATCGCTGAACGCCTTGCGGGTCAGGGGGCGAGGATGAACGTACTGGCCTATCTGATCCCGATTTCTCTGATCCTTGGCGGGCTTGGTCTTGTCGGGTTTCTCTACACGCTCAAGTCGCGCCAATACGACGACCCGGATGGCGACAGTCGCCGTATTCTCAGCGATACCTGGGACGACGCGCCGAAGCCCTGATCCAACGATCTCAGGGCTTCTGTGGTCTAGGACGGCCCAACCATCATGCAGCTGATATTTCGTGCAGCCAGGCGGCGGCAGGCGAGATCCGCGCTGTCGCGGGTCATCCCCAGGAAGTTGGCATCAAATCCCGTCGGCTTTTTGACAACTTTCCGCAATGTGCCGTCCAGCGTTGCCATTTCCGCAAGGGCAGTGGTGACAAGCGCGCGTTCCGCGTTGTACCGGCTGTTATACTGGCCAACGTTCACACCCCACTGGTGCCCCCCGGACGTGGAAAGCCGTGTGACAACCTCATTTTCCTGCACCGGCTCACCTTGAGGCGCGGTCGCGACGTCCGTCGGGCGCATGATGGGGCGCAACGTCAGGGCCGTCAGGCCGTTGTTTGGTGCGCCGGGCTCTTGTGTCACGACCGCGGGCTCCACCGGTGTCCGCTGCGCTTCGATCAAAGCGCTGGTGATGTCAGCTGACAACACGCCGCTGGTGCTGGCCTGCGCTGCCACGGTCGGCTCCGCCGGTTTCACGGATTGTGCCACAACGGTGGCCAGAACGTCTTCGACATCCGCCACGGGCCGCAGGCGCGGACGCAGGCTCTGGCGTGTAATGCCGCTGACACGGACCGTTTTGCCCGCACCACCTGGTGTGTAGGCTGGTTTCCGAGGCTTCTGCAGTGCCACGCGCGTTGGCGCGCGTTTGAAGCCCATGTCGAGCAATTCCGCCACCCGTGCGTTGCGCGCGCTGGTCGAAGTGCCGCCGAAAACCGTTGCAATGATGCGTTCCCGGCCGCGCTCAGCAGAGGCTACAAGATTAAACCCGGCTGCACGTGTGTAGCCGGTTTTGATCCCGTCAGCGCCGCGATAAGCCGACAGCAAACGCCGGTTGGTATTGGCGACTTCACGAACGCCCGCATTTGTCGAACGGCGCGAGAAAAGGTTATAATATTCAGGGTAATCATAAAGTACGTGCCGTCCGAGGATCGACATATCCCGGGCCGTCGACAGGTGACCGGATTCCGTCAGACCATGTGCATTTTTGAAGGTTGTGCGCGTCATCCCCAACGCTTTAGCGGTGCGGGTCATACGACGGGCAAAGGCGGCCTCGGACCCTTCAAGCGCTTCGCCGATGGCAGTTGCGGCATCATTGGCAGATTTCACGGCGGCGGCGCGGATCAGATAGCGAAAGGCAATACGCTGACCTGATTTCAATCCCAGTTTGGAGGGCGGCTCGGACGCGGCGTGGCGGGAAACCTTCACCTTGGTATCGAGCGAAATCTCGCCGCGCTCCACCGCCTGAAACGCGATGTAGAGCGTCATCATTTTTGTCAGCGATGCAGGGTGCAATCGTGTATCGGCGTTGCGTGAATGCAGAACTTTGCCCGATCGGGCATCCATCACATATGCTGCATAGGGAGCAGCGGCTGCGCTGAGCGGTACAACCACCAGTAACCACAGTGCTGCGAGAACAAATAGCCCGTAACGGGCCGGCATTGCGCGCCGAACCTTCATGATAACCTGCCTTTTTTCTGCCTCATGCCGCCGAATTGTTTCGACTGGCTATTTTATGTGGAGAGGCTAACACAGCTTTGGATTTCTATAAAGTCTTTGTTTTAAGGTATTTGCGTTAACTTTTGATGAAGTGTAATCCACATCTTGGGGCGCGCTGTGGCGCGTCACCCAATTGAGCTATTGTGGCAGGAATGTGGCAGGGCGTTCGCAGAAACGCGAAAGGACTCAGTCGCCGTCGATTTCGGCGATCAGTCTGGCCAAACCGCTCAGATCGTCCAGGGCGTGATATCTTTTACCCGGTTCGGGCGCGGGCGCCTTTTCCAGTTCCCACTCATCGCCGTGCGGTACGAAGACCCCCCAGCCACCGGCATCAATCATCGGCAGCACATCCGAGCGCATGGAATTGCCGATCATCAACCCATTCTCCGCGCCGTTGCCGTGGCGGGCAAAAATGTCCCGATAAGTTTGTGGCGTCTTGTCGGACACGATTTCAACGGCGTGAAACAAATCCCCCAAGCCAGATTGCGCCAGTTTGCGTTCCTGATCCAAAAGGTCGCCCTTGGTGATGAGAACGATGGCATGGGTCTCGCGGGCCGCCACGACAGCATCGCGCGCATGCGGTAAGAGTTCGACAGGGTGGCGCAGCATCTCACGACCGGCCTCCATGATTTCCGCAATCACAGGCGCCGCGACCTTGCCGTCGGTCACGTCAATCGCGGTTTCGATCATGGAAAGGGTAAAACCCTTCACGCCAAACCCGTAGTGGCCGAGGTTCCGTTTTTCAGCCGCCAGCAGTCGGTCCATCAGGGTTTCAGGGGCGGTGTATTCCGCCAGCAGGTCCGCAAAATGCGCCTGCGTCATCTGAAACACGCGTTCGTTGTGCCAAAGGGTGTCGTCGGCATCGAAACCGATTACGCTGAGCTGCCGTGCCATTCTGCCCTCCCCCTTTTCTAAATGTTCAGACAGGTTATATAGAGCCCTCAACGACTCACCACGACCGAAAAGCAGATCAGGAGCAGAAATGCACCGCGACGCATTCATGATGGCAGACCGCACGGAAGACGAGGGCGATACCTCCATTCTGACAGCGACAAAGCCCAAGACCAAGCGCCCGCCGCTTTACAAGGTCTTGCTGCTCAATGACGACTTCACGCCCATGGAGTTTGTCGTGCACGTGCTGGAACGGTTTTTTGGCCTCAACCACGCACAGGCGTTTGAAATCATGCTGACCGTGCATAAAAAGGGCGTGGCCGTCGTGGGCGTGTTCAGTCACGAGATCGCGGAGACCAAGGTGGCGCAGGTGATGGATTTTGCCCGCCGTCATCAGCATCCGCTGCAATGCACCATGGAAAAAGAAGACTAAGCGCGTGATCGACGCCCGATTGTCGCTCGCCCTCGATGGGGGTGGTTTATCGTGGCCACCCGATGGGCGGATTGCGATTTTTCAACCGACACCAGCCGCTGCTTTGATGGGTGTTCCCAAGGATCGCGCGCAAATTCTGCAAGGTTTCCGCCCGGACTATGATGCCTGGGTCACCCGCGGATATGACTGCGCGGTCGCACCCGAGGGCCGATATGCAGCCGCACTTATCGCCTTGCCTCGTTCGAAGGCTGAAGCCCGCGCAATGATCGCAGAAGCGATGCAATGCGTGGACGGCCCCGTTGTGGTGGATGGTCAGAAAACCGACGGTGTGGACAGCATCCTGCGCGACATGCGCAAACGCTGCGCTGTTGAGGGGCCGATTTCCAAGGCGCATGGCAAGCTCTTTTGGGTGAACGCGGCCGACCCGCAGACTTTTGCGGATTGGGCGGCGGGTCCTGCGCTGACCGATGGTGGGTTCTGGACGGCACCCGGCGTCTTTTCTGCCGATGCGGTTGATCCTGCCTCTGCGCTTTTGATTGAAGCACTGCCCGAAAAACCGGGGAAACGTATCGCTGATCTGGGCGCGGGCTGGGGGTATCTGTCCGCGCATCTGCTCGCCCGCGCGGGTGTAGAAGAGGTCCATCTGGTTGAAGCGGGATATATGGCGCTTGAATGCGCGCGCCATAACGTGACCGACCCGCGCGCGCAATTCCATTGGGCGGATGCCACATCCTGGCGACCGGATGACAAGCTGGATGCCGTTGTCATGAACCCGCCTTTCCACACATCGCGCGCCGCAGATCCCGGCTTGGGGCAGGCGTTTATGCAATCTGCAGCACGGGTATTGCATGCGCAGGGTCAGTTGTGGATGGTCGCCAACCGCCACCTGCCGTATGAGGCGACGTTACAAACGCTGTTTGCGAAGGTGACCGAGATCGGTGCGGATCGGCGCTTTAAACTGTTCCACGCCAGCCGACCGCTTCGCAAACGTGGCTGAGGTGTCTAGGGTGGCAGGGCGCAAAAGGGGAACTGCATGTCTTTTTCGATAAACGGCAAAACCGCGATTGTGACTGGTGCAGCCAATGGCATTGGTCTGGCCATCGCGCGTCAATTCGCGGATCGGGGCGCCAATGTGATGTGCGCCGATATGGATGAAAAGAAGCTGGCCAACGAATGGGGCGATCAGGGCGAGGATGGCAATTTGCGCTATTTCGCGGGGGACCTGCGACAGCGGCTGACAATTGCCAATCTGGTGTCCGCCACCATTGATGCCTTCGAGCGCGTCGACATCCTTGTGAACGCCTCGCGGCAGGTCATGTCGACCGATGCGCTGAATGTCGAGGACACCTCGGTTGCCGTGCTCTTGGAGCAGAACCTGATGACCTCGCTGCATCTGACGCAACAGGTCGCCAAACGGATGATCAAGCAAGGCGCCGAGCAGCCCGAAGGACAATTGGGCACCATCATCAACCTCAGCTCGATTGCGTCGCGCAGCACCCATCCGGAACTGATGGGGTATTCGATTGCCTCGGCGGCTCTGGAACAAATGACCCGGTCGATGGCCCTGGCGCTGGCTCCGGAACGCATCCGGGTTAATGCGGTGGCTTTTGGCTCGGTGATGAGCGCCTCCCTGAAATCCTCCGTGGTGGAAAACAGCGACTGGCGCGAAGACATCCGCAACCACACACCTTTGGGCCGCATCGCGGGGCCCGCGGAACTTACCGAAGCGGTGCAGTTTCTGGCCGCCGAAAGCTCAGGCTTCATGACCGGCGAAATCATCACCGTGGATGGCGGGCGCAGCCTGTTGGATGCCGTGGCGGCCCCTGCGCATTGAGATTTCTCTCTTTTCCATATTGCGGTTTCCGGTCTAGACATGGTGTCAGGAAAAAGTGACACATTGGACCCTGTATGACCGACAGCTTCGCCTCCGAGAAATCCCGTGCATCCGATTGGTTTCGCAGCCTGCGCGATGACATCGTTGCCGCCTTCGAGGCGCTGGAACAGGATCATACATCAGGGCCACTAGCGGACGCGGCACCCGGCGCGTTTGACGTCACCGAAACGCAGCGCAGCAGCGATGACGGGTCTGATGCGGGCGGTGGTCTGATGAGCGTCATGCGCGGCGGGCGTGTCTTCGAGAAAGTCGGGGTGAACATTTCTACCGTCTACGGCACGCTGGGGGAGCGCGCGCAGATGGCCATGGCCGCGCGCAAGGGCATTCCGGGCATGAAGGACGACCCGCGGTTCTGGGCTTCGGGCATCAGTCTGGTGGCCCATATGCAGAACCCGCACGCGCCCGCGGTTCATATGAATACCCGTATGTTCTGGACTCCACATGCGTGGTGGTTTGGGGGTGGGTCGGATCTGAACCCCTGCATCGAATATGCCGATGACACGGCGCATTTTCACGGGACACAGAAGACGCATCTCGATCCCCATGGGTCTGACTTTTACCCACGTTTGAAGGCATGGGCGGATGAGTATTTTTTCATTCCCCACCGCAAGCGGGCGCGGGGTGTGGGCGGGATATTCATGGATGATCATTGTACCGGCGACTGGGAGACGGATTTCAAACTGACCCAGGACATCGGGCGGGCGTTTTTGCCGGCCTATGTTCCGCTGGTGCGCAAACGCCGGACGCAGGCGTGGTCAGATGCTGACAAGGACGCGCAACTGGTGCACCGGGGCCTCTATGCCGAATACAATCTGGTCTATGACCGCGGCACCAAGTTTGGGTTGGAAACCGGACATGATGCCAATGCGGTGCTGATGAGCCTGCCGCCGCTTGCGAAGTGGGTCTGAGAGGGGCGCTGCCCCCGGCCTCTGCCGAGGCCTCCCCCGGGATATTTTTGGCCAGAAGAATGGATCAGCTGTCGTGCCAGTCGAAGAAACCGGATCCGGCGCGCGCAAGCAGCTCTTCGGCCAGTTCTTTGCCCATCGCGGCACCGTCTGAAATGGCGCCTGAGCGCGAACCACTGATCGCCTGACTGCCATCGGGACGCAGCACTTCGCCGCGCAGGTGCAGGGCGTCGCCTTGCAGTTCGGCAAGCCCCGCGATTGGCGTTTCGCAGGAGCCATCCAGCGTCAGCAAAAAGCTGCGTTCCGCCGCCAGGCGCTGCCCGGTCGGGATGTCATGGATCGCCATAAGCAATTCGGCAGTATTGTCATCTGCAATGCGCCGCTCGATTCCAATGGCGCCCTGCGCGACTGCGGGCAACATCTCCGCAGGATCGATGGGCGTCGCGGGCACATCTGCCATGCCGAGGCGGTTCAATCCGGCCGCGGCGAGAAATGTGCATTCCGCGACGCCTTGGCTCAGTTTTTTCAGACGGGTCTGCACATTGCCGCGAAATTCCACAACGTTTAGATCAGGTCGCCGGTTCAGCAACTGCGCTTTGCGGCGCAGGCTAGAGGTGCCGACCACGGCGCCGGAGGCAAGATCGGTGATGCTGCTGAGGCTGGGGGAGACAAAGGCATCCCGCACATCCTCGCGCGGCAGATAGGTGTCGAGGATCAGCCCATCGGGCTGTAGCGTGGGCATGTCCTTCATCGAGTGGACAGCGATGTCAATTTTTCCTGAAAGCAGGTCTTCCTCGATTTCGCGGGTGAAAAGCCCCTTGCCGCCGATCTCTTTCAGCGGGCGATCCTGCACCGCATCGCCAGTGACCTTGATCACCACGATTTCGAAGCATTCTTCCGAAAGATCAAACGCTTGGGCCAGCCTGTCGCGGGTCTCATAGGCCTGCGCCAGCGCCAGCGGCGAGCCACGGGTGCCGATTTTCAGCGGGGAAGCGGGGGAGGGAAGGGTCACTGTCATGAGATCATCTTTATGCGCGTCAATTTATCCTGACAACCCGTCAGTCTCTTGACAACGGTCGCTGTGCCCCCGACCAACAAGCTACGCGAAAATGAGGACACCCATGGCCCCGACAAAAACGATCCTGCGCGCCCTTGCGGGCGAGAGCCTTCCAACGCCACCGATCTGGATGATGCGACAGGCCGGGCGCTATCTGCCCGAATACAAGGCGACGCGCGCGCAAGCCGGGGATTTTCTCTCGCTCTGCTATAATCCCGAATTGGCCGCGGAAGTGACGTTGCAACCCATTCGCCGGTATGGGTTCGACGCGGCCATCCTCTTTGCCGATATCCTGCTGCTGCCGCAAGCGTTGGGGGCGGATCTTTGGTTTGTGACCGGTGAGGGGCCGCGCCTCTCCACCATCCAGACGCAGGCTGATTTCGACAAGCTCGGCCCCGTCGAAGATATTCACGAGACGCTGAACCCGATCTATGAGACGGTCCGTATCTTACGGCGGGAATTGCCTGCTGAAACCACGCTGATCGGTTTTGCGGGCGCGCCCTGGACGGTCGCCACCTATATGATCGCGGGACGCGGCACGCCGGATCAGGGACCCGCGCATGCGCTACGCCAGGAAAACAATGCGCTCTTTGAGGCGCTGCTGGCGCGGATTACGGCGGGCACCATCGACTATCTGGCGGCGCAGATCGATGCGGGCGCCGAGGTCGTCAAGATCTTCGACAGCTGGGCAGGCTCGCTCAAGGGTGAGGCCTTCGACAAATATGCGCTGGAGCCTGCGCGCGAAATCACCGCGGCGCTGAAGGCGCGCTACCCGCATATCCCGATCATCGGGTTCCCGCGTGAGGCAGGCAATCACTACATCGGATTTGCCAAGGCAACCGGTGTCGATTGCGTGGCACTGGACAATTCGGTCAGCGCGGATTGGGCGGCGGCCAAGGTGCAGGTCGATGGCTGCGTGCAGGGCAACCTGGCCAGCAGCCATATGGTCACGGGTGGTCAAGCGCTGGTCGATGAGACCTGCGCCATCGTCAAGGCCTTCTCCAAGGGACCGCATATCTTCAACCTGGGCCACGGCATCACGCCGGATGCGGATCCGGACAATGTCCAGCGGATGATTGACGCGGTCCGGACGTAGGAAACGCGCTTTCTGGCTTGACGGCAAAGCGGGGCTGGCATAGTCCACGCTCCGATGGCGTTATAGCTCAGTTGGTTAGAGCGAACGACTCATAATCGTTAGGTCCCTGGTTCAAGTCCAGGTAACGCCACCATTCCTCCCCTGACATCATTCAGATTGACCCCGGCAAGCCCCCGCGCAAAACATGGGCGCGGGAGAGCGTGATGCCGGATACAGATCAAATCCTGATTGCGGGCGGCGGTATCGGCGGGCTGGCAGCCGCACTTGGGCTGGCGCAAAAGGGTCTGCGGTCGCTGGTGTTGGAAAAATCATCCAAACTGGGTGAAATCGGGGCCGGTATTCAGCTTGGGCCGAACGCCTTTCATGCCTTTGATACGCTGGGCGTTGGCGATCAGGCGCGGGCCATGGCCGTCTACATCGACAATCTGCGTTTGATGGATGCGTTAAGCGCGGATGAGATCACTCGCATCCCGCTGGATGATGCCTTTCGCGCGCGATTTGGCAATCCTTACGCGGTTGTGCATCGGGGCGACCTGCACGGTGTTCTGCTAAAGGCCTGCAGGGTGAGCCCGCTTATTGAATTACAGACAAATGCCGAGGTCACAGCGTACGATCAGACAGAAGCGGACGTGACCGTAACCCTACAGGACGCGCGCCGATTGCACGGGCGCGCGCTGATTGGCGCAGATGGGCTATGGTCGAAAATACGCGCGCAGCTGCTGGGGGACGGGGCGCCGGTTGTCTCCGGGCATAGCACCTATCGGTCGGTGATTCCCGTGGCCGAGATGCCCGAGGATCTGCGCTGGAATGATGCGACGCTCTGGGCCGGTCCAAAGTGTCATATCGTGCACTACCCGCTGTCGGGCGGGAAGCTGTTCAACCTGGTTGTGACCTATCACAATGACGCCCCGGAACCGGTTGCCGGAAAACCGGTAACGCATGAGGAGGTGCGCCGCGGGTTTGAGCATGTGCATCCGAAAGCCCGTCAGATCATCGACAAGGGCTCGGACTGGAAGCTCTGGGTGCTGTGTGACCGCGACCCGGTGATGGGCTGGACGGAGGGGCGCGTTGCCCTGCTGGGGGATGCCGCGCATCCGATGTTGCAGTATTTTGCGCAAGGGGCCTGCATGGCGCTGGAAGATGCGGTGTGCCTTGCCGATGAGCTGGCGGGTGCACGTGACCTGCCCGCGGCCCTGATCCGATATCAAGACCGTCGGCGCCTCAGGACCGCCCGCGTGCAGTTGCAGTCGCGTGAAATCGGGACCCATGTCTATCACCCCACAGGCGCGCATGCGGCATTGCGGAACGCGGTGATGACGGCCCGTGGGCCGCAGGCGTGGTTTGAGCAGATCGCCTGGCTCTATGGCTCCACCGGCCTTGAAGGCGCAGTTTCCCATGAGACACAAAGAGAGCGGAAGTAAGCTGTTAACCCTTTCACTGATAGTTACAAACACAGGTGACATCGGGCAGTATCTGCAATAGCAATTTGTCAGGGAAGACGAGTCCAAGGCCGCAAAACGCAAGGCCGGACCGGGATTTAAGGGAGAAACATGATGAAAATCTCACGGAAATCATTTCTGAATGTGGCCGCAGGGGCGGCGCTGGCATTCGGATTTGGCGCGGCCCCTGCGATGGCGCAGGAGGTCACCTTGCGCCTGCACCAATTCCTGCCGCCACAGGCCAATGTGCCCAAGCTGGTGCTGGACGTCTGGGCGGATAGCGTCGAGGAAGACAGCGGCGGTCGCATCAAGGTCGAACGCTACCCGTCGATGCAGCTCGGCGGCAAGCCACCGGAGCTGATGGACCAGGCCATTGATGGTGTCGCGGACATCGTCTGGACCGTGGTTGGCTACACGCCGGGGCGCTACCCGTCCACCGAAGTGTTCGAACTGCCCTTTATGATGACAAACGCCCGTGCGGCCTCCCGCGCTTATTGGGAAATGTTTGAAACGCATATGAAGGACACCGAATTCAAGGATGTGCACATCCTGGGCACATGGGTGCACGGGCCGGGCCTGATCCATACGAACAAGGAAGTGCGCAAACCCTCCGACATGGAAGGTCTGAAAATTCGCGGCGGCTCGCGCCTGGCCAATGCGCTGCTAGAAAAAGTCGGTGCAACACCTGTTGGGATGCCGGTGCCTGCGGTGCCTGAAGGGCTCTCCAAAGGTGTGATCGACGGCACGACGATCCCTTGGGAAGTGACGGCGGCGCTGAAAATTCCGGAGCTTGTGGAAAACCACACGGAATTCACCGGCAACGCGCTTTACGTGCTGACCTTTGTTCTGGCGATGAACAAGGATCGCTATGACGGCCTGCCTGCCGATCTGCAAAAGGTGATCGACGATAACTCTGGTCTGGAATTCTCGGTCTTTGCCGGGGGCACCCAGGCCGATAGCGATGGCCCCGCGCGTCAGGCAGCGGCGGATCGCGGCAACAACATCGTGACGCTGAACGCGGAAGAAACCGCGGAGTGGAAGGCCGTGGCCGAACCGATTTATGCGGAGTGGGTTGCGGACATGAACGAAAAGGGCATCGATGGTCAGGCGTTGATCGACGAGGCCCGGATGCTCATCGACAAATACACCGAGTAACATCGACACCACTGAAAGAGCCCGGTGCAAGCGCAACTTGCGTCGGGCTTTTTCACACCGGCAGCGGAGCCTCCTGAATGCATCACGCAATTAAACTGCTGGCACGCGGCACAGCGATCATTGGCGGTCTGGTGCTGGTCGGCCTGATCATCCTGACGACACTCTCCATTGTCGGGCGTTCGCTGAACAAAATGCTGCATTCAGACGGAGCTGAGAGCCTGCTGGGCGGCTTTGCCCAGACCTTGCTGGATTTAGGTATCGGCGAGGTGAACGGCAGCTATGAATTGCTCGAGGCCGGGGTCGCCTTTGCCATTTTTTCGTTTTTCCCGATCTGCCAGCTTTATGGCGCCCATGCGACCGTGGATATTTTTACCTCCAAGCTGCCGGGACGGCTACACCGCGCCATTGTGGCCTTTTGGGAGGTGGTGTTAACCGCGGCGCTGCTGCTGATCAGCTGGCGTCTCTATGAGGGCATGCAGCGCTACATTGGCAATGGCGAGACAACCTTGTTTTTGCAGTTCCCGGTCTGGTGGGCCTATTCGGCAAGCTTTGCAGCTTCCGTCGTGACCTGCATCGTTGCCGTCTATTGTGCCGTGATGCGCATCGGTGAAAGCCTTTCGGGGCGTGTTTTGTTGCCGACCGCGTAAGGATCTGACTGTGAGCAATCTCGAACTCGGATTCTGGTCCTTCCCGATCCTGCTGATCATGGTGTTTCTGCGCGCGCCCATCGGGCTTGCGATGCTGCTTTGTGGATTTGCGGGCTGGTATTTTGCCATGGGCGGCAATCCCAACGTGCTGCTGAACAAACTGAAGTCGGAAACCTATACGCAGTTTTCCAGCTATTCACTGTCGATCATTCCGATGTTTTTGCTGATGGGGCAATTCGCAACCCTGTCTGGCATGTCCACATCGCTGTTCAAAGCCGCCGAGAGCTTTCTAGGCCACCGCCGGGGGGGGGTTGCCATGGCCTCCGTGGGGGCCTGTGCCGGATTTGGCGCGATTTGCGGATCATCCCTGGCCACGGCCGCCACGATGTCCAAGGTGGCGCTGCCGGAACTGCGCCGCTACGGCTATTCCGGCGGTTTTTCCACGGCGACGCTGGCGGCGGGCGGGACGCTAGGCATCCTAATCCCGCCGTCCGTGATCCTGGTCATCTACGCCATTCTGACGGAACAGAACATCGCGAAACTGTTCCTCGCTGCCTTCATCCCCGGCATTCTGGCGGCCCTCGGCTACATGCTGACCATTTCGCTCTACGTGCGGCTCTATCCGAAATCGGCAGGCACGCGACCCCCGCAGCCGATGTCTGAACGCTGGGCGGCACTGGCTGAAACATGGCCGGTTCTGATGATCTTTGGCCTTGTGGTTGGCGGCATCTACCTGGGCTGGTTCACCCCCACCGAAGGCTCCGCCATCGGGGCGGCAGGCACCGGGCTGGTGGCGCTTTTGTCCGGTAGCCTCAATTGGTCGGTCTTTCGAGACAGCTTGCTGGGGACCGCCCGCACCACCGCGATGATCTTCTTCATCGTGCTGGGTGCGAGCTTCTACAACAGCTTCCTCGCGCTCTCAGGCGTGCCGCAATTCATGGCGGATTGGGTGCTGGCGCAGGGGTTCAGCCCGTGGTTCGTTTTGTCCATCATCCTCATTTTCTATCTGATCTTCGGCTGCCTGATGGACAGCCTGTCGATGATCCTGCTGACCGTACCGATCTTCTTTCCGGTGATTTCGGCCATGGATTTCGGCATGTCGCCGGAACACGTCGCGATCTGGTTTGGCATCCTTGTGCTGATCGTGGTCGAGGTGGGGCTGATCACGCCGCCCGTGGGCATGAACCTCTTCATCATCAACGCGATGGACCGCGAAACCCCGATGACCGACACCTACAAGGCGGTGATGTTTTTTGTCGGCTCCGACATCGTCAGGGTGGTCATTCTTGTCATGTTCCCGGCCATCACCTTGTTTTTGATACCCGCCTGACCGATGCCCCGGATGAGATCAGGGACATGCAGTAAACTGCACCAAGTTGGGGAACGGCTTGCGGTCATTTGAACATAATGCAGTATAGATCCGAAGTCGCTTTGGAGCCCCGGGGGAGAAAACGGTGACCAGCACCATTGAAAATGCGGCGCATTATTTTGTCGACCGGCACCTCACGGAAGGACGCGGCGACAAGACGGCGTACCGGGAAGCGGGCACCGGCCGCAGCCTGACATTCCAGCAGATGGCCGACGGCGCCGAGACGCTTGCAGGGGCACTTCTACGCGCAGGCATCCGGCCCGAGGAACGCGTGGCCATGTTGGTGCTGGACACGGTGGAATTCCCGCAAATCTTCTTTGGCGCCATGAAATGCGGTGTCGTGCCGATCCCGATCAACACATTGCTGGCCGCCCCGGTTTACGACGCGATCCTGCGCGACAGCCGGGCATCGGCGCTGTTTGTCTCCGCTCCGCTCTATCAGACCATCGCCCCGGTTTTGGCGGAAAATCCCTACCTCCGCCATGTGATTGTTATCGGCGCAGCGGATATTGAGGGCACAGAGACATTCGAAGACTTTCTGAAAGGTGCGGAGCGGGTGTCAACCCGTCCGGTATCAGCGGATGAAACGGCTTTCTGGCTCTACTCTTCGGGCTCGACCGGGCAGCCCAAGGGCGTTCAACATGTCCATTCCAGCCTGCAAGCAACCGCAGATACCTACGGCGCGCATGTGCTGGGCCTTACCGAGGCGGACAGGGTGTTTTCGGCGGCGAAACTCTTCTTTGCCTATGGTCTGGGAAACGCGCTGACCTTTCCTCTGGCCGTTGGGGCAACCACGATTTTATTCGCTGGTCGGCCAACACCGGTTGACATGATCGCGACCCTTAATGCAGAAAAGCCCACAGTTTTTTGCGGTGTACCTACGCTATATGCGGCGATGGTCGCCGAAATGGACAAGACAGGGACGCCTGATGCCCCGCTTCGCAGATGTATCTCGGCGGGGGAGGCGTTGCCCGAAGACGTCGGTATGCGGTGGGAGGCGCATACCGACGTCGCCATTCTGGATGGTGTCGGGTCCACCGAGATGCTGCATATTTTTCTGAGCAATCGACCGGATGATCTGGAATACGGGACTTCTGGCATTGCGGTTCCGGGATATGACATGCGGCTGGTGAATGAAGCGGGCGCAGAGGTCGGTGACAACGAAATCGGTGAGTTGCTGGTCAACGGTGCGTCTTCGGCTGCGGGATACTGGAACCAACGGGCAAAATCCCGCGCGACCTTCGAAGGCGTGTGGACGCGAACCGGCGACAAATACGAGCGCCGCCCCGATGGGCGCTATGTTTATTGTGGGCGCACGGATGACATGTTCAAGGTGTCCGGCATCTGGGTGTCGCCGTTTGAGGTTGAGCAGGCGCTGGCCAGCCATGCATCCGTGCTGGAAGCCGCGGTGGTTGCCGCCCGTGACGCGGAGGGGCTGGAAAAACCCAAGGCATTTGTTGTGCTGGAAGGGGCCGCGCCGGAGGATTTGGAGACGCAGCTCATCGAGCATGTGAAGAGCCGGATCGGCAAGTGGAAATACCCCCGCTGGATCGAGATCGTGGAAGATCTGCCCAAAACCGCGACGGGCAAAATTCAGCGTTTCAAACTGCGCGACGGGGTGGAGTGATGGTAGCCTGGGCCGCTGATCCAGACCAGCGTCTGAGTGTTCAGGGGACCCGCCTGGAATACGCCTGCTATGGTCCACCGCCTGGTGCCGCGCCCACGCTGGTCCTGTTGCACGACGGTTTGGGTTCGGTAGCCCTATGGCGTGATCTGCCGCAACGCCTTGCTGCGGCAACGGGGCTCGGTGTGTTTGTCTATTCACGGCAAGGCTACGGGCGCTCCGACAAGGTCGATTTGCCACGACCGTTGGACTACATGACCCGCGAAGCCGAAGATGTGCTTGGTCAGGTACTGGACGCGGCGGGACTGGGCGATGTGATCCTGCTGGGCCATTCGGATGGTGCCACGATTGCCAGCATCTACGCGGGATCGGTGAGCGACCGGCGGGTGCGCGGGCTGATCCTGATGGCGCCGCATTTTTTCACGGAACCCGAAGGTCTGGCCACCATCCGCGCCGCTGGTGAGGATTTTAGCAGGGGTGATCTCAAGGCAAAACTGGCGCGCCACCATGAGGATGTCGATGGTGCATTCCACGGCTGGCACGACACCTGGACCGATCCGGCGTTTGAAAACTGGAATGTTGCGGACGCCATTGACCATTGGCGCGTGCCGGTACTGGCCATTCAGGGCGACGATGATCCCTATGGCACGCTTGCGCAGATAGATGAGATTAAGGGGCGTATCTACGCGCCGCTGGAAACGCTGGTTCTGGCGGGATGTGGTCATGCACCTCACGTCGAACGCGCGGAGGTGGTTTTGCAGGAGATAACAGCCTTCTGCGCCAGGCTTGTGCGGTTGGAGCAAGAGACCGTTGCCCTGGCCTGATCTGCCGCCCGGCATTCGACTGCCGCCGCATGTTTATGTTCCCGGCAAAAACGCCCGCCACCCGGAAGATTGGTTTGACCTCATCAAGGCAAGTGTCACGCCCGATATCCCGTCCGCCGAACTGCACTGTACCACTGCCTTTCAAACTGGGGTTGCCTATCTCCAGGCCGGATATTTTTGGGAGTGCCACGAAGTGCTGGAGGCGGTGTGGATGCAGACATCCGATCCCAGCCCGGAACGCGAGATGGTGCAGGCGCTGATCCAACTGGCGAATGCGCGCCTCAAACTGCTGATGGGCAAGCCGCGCGCCGCGCGCCGATTGTGCGACATGGTGCAGGCTCATCTGGCACGCTGCGATCAGCATAAGGTCGTGTTGGGCATGGGAATCGAAGAGGTGAGGGCACAGCTTGCCACTACCCAGGTGGATGTAAAAAGTGTATTATAGTGCGTTAAATTGTAGGTTTCATACCTAAAATGAACCGTATAGCAGTTTGTAAATGTAAAAATATGAATTATAGTTCCTTCCAGCACCTCATTTCTTGGTGCTCAGGGAGGGATGGGTGTGACCCAGCGCATAGATTTCCAGGTTGATCCAACCGCAATGAAGCATTGGCGGGTCGAATATGATGGCCCTGTCGCGAACCTCTACATGGATGTGGACGAGGATGGTGGGCTGTTCGACGGCTATCAGCTCAAGCTGAATTCATATGATCTTGGTGTGGATATCGAGCTATCTGACGTGGTGCAGCGCATGCGCTTCGAGCACCCCGAGGTTAAAGTGGTGGTGTTGCAATCCGCAAAGGACAAGGTCTTTTGTGCCGGTGCCAAC
The DNA here is from genome assembly GCF_947499265.1 of uncultured Roseobacter sp. Taxonomy (GTDB): domain Bacteria; phylum Pseudomonadota; class Alphaproteobacteria; order Rhodobacterales; family Rhodobacteraceae; genus Roseobacter. The sequence continues at coordinate 207,567 of NZ_CANMNK010000007.1, forward strand.
ATCCGGATGCTGGGTGGTGCAGCGCACGCGCATAAGGTGAACTTCTGCAAGTTTACCAACGAGACCCGCAATACCTATGAGGCGGCGCTTGAAGACAGCGGGCAGAACTACATCTGTGCAGTGCGCGGCGCCTGCGCGGGCGGCGGCTATGAGTTGGCGCTTGCTTGCAATCACATCATGCTGACCGATGACAGCGCCTCCTCCGTGGCGCTGCCCGAAGTGCCCTTGCTGGCCGTTCTGCCCGGCACTGGCGGGCTCACACGCGTCACCGACAAGCGCAAAGTCCGCCGCGATCTGGCGGATGTATTCTGCTCCGTTGAGGAAGGCGTCAAAGGCAAGCGCGCCTTGCAGTGGGGGCTGGTGGATGAGGTGATCGCGAATTCAAAATTCGATGACGCGGTGGCGGCGCGGGCGCGGGCGATGGCCGACGCGTCGGATAAACCCGACGTCACGCAGGGCATAAGTCTAACCCCACTGGACCGCGAATTTGCAGAAGATGCGGTCAGCTATTCGACCGTTGCGGTCACGTTGGATCGCAAAGGACGGCGCGCGGTTGTCACGATCACGGGCCCGGATGGCGATGCGCCCGCAGATATGGATGCATTCACGGCGCAGGGGGCTGAGGCATGGATGCTTCGCTGTGCCCGCGAGCTTGATGATGCGATTTTGCATCTGCGCACGAATGAGGGTGAGTTGGGTCTGATCGAATTTCAGACGCAAGGGGAACCGGCCAAGGTGATCGCGCATGAAGCCCTGCTGTTGGCGAACAAGGATCACTGGCTGGCCAATGAGGTTCTGGGGCTTTGGAAACGGGTGCTGAAGCGCGTGGACATGACCTCGCGCAGCCTGGTGGCGATTGTTGAGCATGGGTCGTGTTTTGCGGGGGTGCTGGCGGAGCTGCTCTGGGCGGTGGATCGCAGCTACATGATGCTGGAAGACTTCGAGGATGACGCGCGCCCGATGGCGACGGTGACGATGACAGACAGCAATTTCGGGAGCTTCCCGATGGGCAATGGTCTCAGCCGTCTGCAGACGCGGTTTCTGGGCGCTCCGGAGCAGGTCGATGTTCTGCGCGCCCGGATCGGCAACGCCCTGGAGGCCGATGAGGCGGAGGCGCTTGGCCTTGTGACCTATGCCTATGATGACATCGATTGGGAGGATGAGGTGCGCCTCTTCATGGAAGAGCGCGCCAGTTTCTCCCCCGATGCGATGACGGGCATGGAAGCCAATCTGCGATTTGCCGGACCCGAGACGATGGAAACGCGCATTTTTGGGCGTTTGACCGCCTGGCAAAACTGGATTTTTCAACGCCCGAATGCCGTGGGGCCAGAAGGCGCGTTGCAGCGCTATGGCACCGGCGTGCGTGGTGTCTACGACATGGAACGTGTGTGACCAATGGGGGCTTTCCAGCCACCGAAGTTTGGAGGACAAAATGCTTGATCTGATCAATGTCAGCTACGACAGCCAAATTCCCAATAATGTCGGCCTGAGCTCTGACAAGAAAGTGCTGAAAGCTCTGGAAAAGTGGCATCCGGGCTATATCAACTGGTGGAACGACCTGATCCCCCAGAATTTCCAGGACTCGATGGTTTATCTGCGCACCGCTGTCAGCGTCGACCCCAAGGGCTGGGCCAAATTCGACTACGTGAAGATGCCGGAATACCGCTGGGGTGTTCTGCTCGCCCCTGCCGTCGAAGAGCGCAAGATCCCGATGGGCGAACATATGGGGGAGACCGCGTGGCAGGAGGTTCCCGGCGAATATCGCAACATGCTCAAGCGCCTGATCGTCATTCAGGGCGATACCGAGCCGGGCTCGGTGGAGCAGCAGCGGTTTCTGGGCCTGACCGCCCCTTCGCTTTATGACATGCGCAATCTCTTTCAGGTCAATGTCGAGGAGGGTCGCCACCTCTGGGCGATGGTCTATCTGCTGCAGAAATACTTTGGCCGCGATGGTCGTGAAGAAGCCGATGATCTGTTGGTCCGCTCGTCGGGGTCCGAGGAAGCCCCGCGGATGTTGGGCGCGTTCAACGAGGAAACGCCGGACTGGTTGTCGTTCTTCATGTTCACCTATTTCACTGACCGGGACGGCAAGATGCAGCTGGAAAGCCTCGCGCAATCGGGGTTCGACCCGCTCAGCCGCACCTGCCGTTTCATGCTGACCGAAGAAGCGCATCATATGTTTGTGGGGGAAACGGGCGTGGGCCGCACCATTCAGGCCACGCTGGAAGCGATGAACAAACACGGGATCACCGACCCCTACGACATCAACAAGATCCGCGATCTCGGCGTCATCGATCTGCCGACCATCCAGAAAAAGCTGAACCTGCACTATACATTGAGCCTCGATCTATTTGGGCAGGAAGTCTCCACCAATGCTGCCAATGCGTTCAACGCCGGGATCAAGGGGCGGTACATGGAGCAGCGGATCGATGATGATCACAAGCTGCAAAACGATACCTATGCGGTCACATCCATCAAGGACGGGGCGATTGTGACGGAAGACGTGCCAGCACTGACCGCCATCAACATGCGGCTGCGGGATGACTACGTGCGCGACGCTGCGGGTGGGGTTGGCCGGTGGAACAAGGCCATTGCCAGGGCCGGGGTCGACTATGAACTCAAGCTCCCGCATGAAGGGTTTCATCGGCAAATCGGCGTGTTTTCGACCGTGGCGGTGGACCCCGATGGCAACATCATTTCGGCAGGGGAATGGGAAAAGCGCCGCAACGAATGGCTTCCCACCAAGGCAGACGGGGACTTCATCCAGTCGTTGATGGTGCCCTGTTACGAGCCGGGAAAATATGCCTCGTGGATTGCCGCACCGAAGGTCGGGATCGACAATAAACCCGGCGATTTCGAATATGTGCAATTGCACATGGCTTGATCCACATCAAAGCAACCGCCCTGCGGGCCAGTGAAACTGGCCCGCGTCACCGCCAGTGACCTTGTTTTTCAAAGGAGACCGGACCCATGCAGACCCAAACCGCCAAGACATACGCAACGCCAAAACAGAACTGCCTCGGATGCACCGATTGCAAAGGCTTGTGCCGCGAGATCTATGACCTCGCCTTTATTCCGGATGTGGTGCTGCAAAGATCCTCCGCCAGCCCATGAACAAACCCGTAAAACAGCACCTGATCGACCCCGAAATCTGTATCCGCTGCTACACCTGCGAAATGACGTGCCCGATTGGCGCGATCCAGCATGACGACAATAATGTCGTCGTTGACCCCGACACCTGTAATTTCTGCATGGACTGTATCCCGGTGTGTCCCACCGGCTCCATTGATGAATGGCGGGTTGTTGAAACGCCCTATTCGCTGGACCAGCAATACGGTTTCGAAGAACTGCCTGAGCAGGAAGACATCGCGCTGGATGCAGAGGCCGAAGACGATGGCATCGAGGCGCATGATGATGCCATTGCCGCATTGCTTACTGAGGCGCACAAAGGGGCGGGGGGGCGTGCCAAAGCGCCTGCGTCGGCGTCGAAACCCACGATTAACCTCTATAATCTCGGCAACCCGGCGACCGCCAAGGTGCAGGGGAATTACCGCCTGACGGACCCCGAGAGCGACAGCGATGTACGCCACATCATCCTTGATCTGGGCGCGCTGCCGTTTCCCGTGCTGGAGGGACAGAGCATCGGCGTCATTGCCCCGGGGACGGATGATGCGGGCAATCCGCACCTGCCGCGGCTCTATTCCGTTTCCAGCCCCCGCGATGGTGAGCGACCGGGGTTCAACAACGTCTCGCTGACCGTAAAGCGCGAAGAGAACGGCCTGTGTTCGAACTATATATGCGATCTGGAAAAAGATGACGATGTGCAGATCACGGGTCCCTTTGGCTCGACCTTCCTGCTGCCCTCCGATCCAAATGCGCACCTGCTGATGATCTGCACCGGCACCGGGTCGGCGCCGTTTCGAGGGTTCACCATGCGACGGCAACGCGAAATGCCCGGCCTGGAGGGCAGTCTGACGCTGGTCTTTGGCGCGCGTACCCCGCGTGATCTGCCCTATTTCGGACCGCTCAAGAAGGTACCGGATCGTTTCATGCGCAAGGATTTTGCGTTCAGTCGACAGGAAGGCGCGCCCAAGCAATACGTGCAGGACAGGCTGCGCGCGCAGGCGGATACGGTCGCCGAGATGCTGAAATCGGACGCGGCCCATATCTATATCTGTGGGCTGAAAGCGATGGAGGAAGGTGTCGAAGAGGCGATGCGCGATATCGCGTCAGCCGCCGATATCGATTGGTCCACGCTGCGCGATCAGATGCGCGACGACGGACGATATCATGTCGAAACCTATTGAGATCGACGAAAGATGATGCGTGATAGTGCGCAATTGCTATCTGATGCCGTTGATTTCGAACCTCCGAAGGCTAGGCTTTGCATTATTATTCACATTTGGACCAAGATTGTTTGATGACCGATGAGATTGTCCCCCCGGATCCTGCGGCGCTGCTGATCAAGCGCCTTGCAACGCGTGTGCGCGATATCCGCAAAGCGCAGGGGCTGCCGAGACGGTTGCTGTCGGAAAAATCGGGTGTCTCGCCGAGATATCTGGCACAGCTGGAAGCGGGAGAAGGCAATATTTCCATCAGCCTTTTGCAGCGGATTGCAACAGCGCTTGATGTGAAAATCGAAACGCTGTTGTCGGAAACGGCGCCCTGGGATCGCGAGGTGCAGCGTGTCGCAACGCTCTACCGTCATGCGCCGCGGGAGCTGCAACAACAGGTGCGGGGGCTGCTTGCCCCTCAGAATCCAGCAACCCTGCGGGCGGGCCGGATATGTCTTGTCGGGCTGCGCGGGGCCGGGAAATCCACCTTGGGTAAGCTTGCGGGCGACGCGCTGAAGATACCGTTTATCGAATTGAACAGAGAGATTGAGCAGCACACCGGGATGCCGCTTTCGGAGGTCATGGCGTTTTATGGCCAGGATGGCTACCGCGCGCTGGAAGCCGAGGCAATCACCCGCGTGATCGGTGCACATGACAAGATGATCCTGGCGGTCGCTGGCGGGCTTGTGGCCGAAGAGGGGACATTCGGGCAGGTTCTGGAGCGCTGTCATACGATCTGGGTGCGCACCTCGCCCGCGGAGCATATGCAACGCGTGCGAGCGCAGGGAGATTTGCGTCCGATGCAGGGCAATCCCGCCGCGATGGAACAGTTGAAGCTGCTGCTGCAGACGCGCACGCCGCTCTACCAGCAAGCGGAGGCTGAGATCAACACGTCGAACCGTTCAGTCTCCGCGTCATTGAACGATCTGGTCAAGATCATCGCCTCGCGGGGGTTTCTTGAGGTGTCTGCAGAGTGAAGGATGCGGCGATCGCTCTTGCGCTGACAGAGGGCGCGCGCGCGGCATCGGAAACCCTGCTGATGGATGCCACCAACCCCTGGGAACTGGATGCCGCGATGGTGGCACATGGGTTTGCCGTTGGCGTCTGCGAAGCGCAGGATCTGGAGGGGTTGGACGTCGGCCTTGCCCGGCGCGCAGGTCCGCAGGCTGGCACGAATGAACGGATTATCCCCATCCTGCCCCGCATGGTCTCCGAGGGCCGGCTGGGGCGCAGTGTGGGAGTTGGCTGGTACCGCTATCCGGGCGGTGGCGGGCTGGTCATTGATCCGCTGGTCGAAGACCTTTTGCGGGAGGAGGCGTGGTTTGCCGGTGTCACACGTCAGGATCTGGATGATGCGGTTTTGGTTGAACGTGTCATCATGGGCATGACGCAATCGGCGCTTGCGCTTTTGGCGCAGGGCGCGGAACACGCGCGCATCGATCAGATCAGCATTGATGCGGTTGGATTTCCCCCAGGATCGGGCGGTGTGTTGAACCATGTCGCGTTTCTGGGTCAGGCAGAGGTGACAAGGTGCTTCGAACGGATGTCCTGGCCTGCGCGATGTCTCCGGCAGACGCAGGCCAATCTGGGCGCGTTTTTCGGCGCGGAAAGCCAGATCAGTTCTGGCAGATGAGCACCATGGTTGCGAGGCCCCATAACGTCATCTGGTAATGCGTATTTTGCGCGTCTTCATGACAGAACCAGTAGCAAAAATGGTTTCCGACGATGAGAAACCCGGCCCAGACAGCGGTAAAGCTGGTGGCACCCAACAGCGCCAAAGCCCGGCCTGTTTCGGGTGTTGCGGTCCCGATACTTCCCATCAGCAACCCGATGGTCCCGACCCAAAGAAGGGCACAGGCGAGCCCTTCGACCAGGATCACCAGGCGAAAAGCACCCCTTTGAAGTTTGCGATCTGATATGGCCCGGTGTGCGACCTCCTTGAAGGCGTCCGGGTAGGTTTCGCGCATGCGGGTCATGGCCAGGACTTCGGCGGTGTATGTTTCGTTCACTGAGGGATAAAGCAGATTATCGCGCAGTCCCAATGTCAGCCACGATGCGATCAACCCCGTGGCAATGGCCTGTGCCAGCAATAATACAGTGTCCATGTCAAATCCTCTTGGTGCTTCGGAAAACAGACAAGAAAAAAGGGGCCGCGCAGCGCGCGACCCCCTGTCATGTGGTCCGGATCAGGTCCAGGCGACACGCGCCGGATGGAACTCGAACGCGATGTGGTGGCCGGCACCCACAAGCCCTTCCTTGGTGAAGTTGTAGAGCGACCGCCAATAAGGCTGGATCGTCACGCCTTCTTCCTGAATCAGCGCCTGCATGTCTTTCATCAGCTTGCGGCGTTCTTCCACGTCCGCCGTTGCCAGCGCGACATCGAGCATCTTGTCGAACTCGGCATTGGACCAGCCGAATTCATTCCAGGCCTCGCCGGAGCGATAGGCCAGCGCCCAGATCTGCACGCCCAGCGGACGGTGGTTCCAGTTGGTCGAGGAGAAGGGATACTTCGTCCAGTCGTTCCAGAATGTGGAGCCGGGCAGGATCGTCCGTTTGACCTTGATGCCTGCGTCGCGCAGCTGTGCTGCCACCGCATCGGTGGTGTCCTTGCGCCAGGCGTCGTCAATGGAGAAGAGCTCGTGCTCATAATCGCCCATGCCGGCCTCATCCATCAGCGCCTTGGCGGCTGCGGGGTCGACCGTGCGGGCGGGCAATTCGGCATAATCCGGATGCATCGGACCTACGTGGTGGTTTTCGGCTTCAAGGCCGCGACCGCCATAACCCAGTTCCAGCAGCACCGCATTGTCCACCGCCATGGACAAGGCCTGACGCACGCGCTTGTCTTCATAAGGTTTTACGCCATCCACTTCGGCCAGTTGGTTCGGACGGATCACAATGGTCGCCGCTGTAGCGATGGAGTTTTCAACCCAGCCGTCCAGGGTGGAGAAGATGTCGATAAAGTCGCCCTCGATGGAATAAAGCGCATCGATCTCTTCAGCTTCAGCCGCGGCCACAAAGGCAGAGGGGTCTGTGCCGTAGTCGATGTATTCGATCCGATCCATGTAGGGTCCGCCGAAGACCTCGGTGCCCCACCATGTGTGCTCTTCGTTCTTGACGATTACGCCTTTTACGCCAACTTCGAGCGATTCTGGTAGGTAAGGGCCGGTGCCGATGGGATTGTCCATCATGGCGGCCGCATCAAAGCCCGCAGGCGTGATCGCCGCCGGGTAGTCCGCCATGCCAGGGATCAGTGAGATATCAGGGCGCGGCAGGGCCAGTTTGACGGTGTGGCTGTCTACAACTGTAATGGCGCCGTCGATGGCCTGGCCTGAGGCCTCATCGATGAGAACACCGAAACGGCCCGCCATCGAGTTGCCTTCAAGGGCCTTGTCACACCAGCCGGTGATGTTGCGGGCCACGTCTTCGGCAGTGAAATCGTCGCCGTTGTTCCACTTCACGCCCTTGCGAACGTTCAGCGTGTATTCGGTGGCGTTGTCGTTGATTTCCCAGCTTTCCAGTAGCGCGGGGGTGAATGTGCCGTCATTTTCGTAGATGACCAGATATTCCAGCCAGCCGCGGCTGTAGTTGGCGATCTGTGACCAGTCATAGGTGCGCGGGTCTTTCAAAGCGCGCACTTCTTGCTGGTAGCGGACGGTGCCGCCGGTCTGATGGCCATCCGCGCGCGCAGGTGCGGCCATGCCGATCATGGAATAGGCAGTGGCCGCTGTGGCGCCGAACGCGCTCGCCATGGCCAGGAATTCGCGACGATTTACCGGGTCCGTGCCGACCTTCGCGGCGGACTCCACGACCGTCTTCGGCAAAGGTTTGCCGGTGCGTGTGAAAAATGTCATTTTCTTCCTCTCTGTTGGTGCGCGCATCGTCGCGCGCAGTGCCGGATTCTTGCTCCGGAGTGGTGATGCAGTTGTTCTGCTTTCTTGGCGTCCTCTCGAGGACGGCTGGAGTGTCATTGCTAGAGCTTGTGGCGTCAACCCCATCGGAGCGTCACAAGACCCCCTGAGGCGGGGAGGCCCGAACAGTGAAACGCCTGGATCGCGTATGTCCATTTCTGATCGGCGCGTGGCTTGATGTGCCCGATGCGGGAAGGGCAGGTGCAAATTTTGCTGTTGGGGGCGCATTTTGAACAGTCAGTGTCGCTCTTGCACCTTGATCGCGCGCGGGAATTTGGCAGCCATCTGGCCAGTTCTTGATACGGATCAGTCCAAAAAAAGCCAAAAAAGGCAATCAAAGCGGTTTGAAATTTTTTTCCTGCTTGTTTTTTTATTCAACGGCAATCCGCCCGATTTGGGTGGATATGGTTTGGTTTTGGAGGAGATGCCTGGTCATCGAATCTTCTTTTAAAACCGCGCGCGCCCCTTAATTTCGCCTGGGTAATGGCGTCGATTGCCCATAGTTGCCGGTGCCGCCGCTACGGATAACGATGGGCGTACTACGGGCTGCAGCACATGCCCATTTCATCGGGTGTTTTGGACGTGTCACCAGATCGCCAAAACAGCTTTTCAGCTCCGCATTCAGGTTCGGGCTGTCCCTGAAGAAATCGCGGCTGCGCTTTTTTGACAAGCACAGGCGTATCCATGACCTCAGCAGCGGCGAGTGCCGCCGCAACGGCGGGCCAATCGTTTCTGATTTTGCCGGAAATGGAGGTTATCCCAAAGGCTCCACTTCAAGGAAATCAACAAGCGGCCCTGCGAACCACCTGTGTCAGAAAGGATGATTTGCAGTTTCAAACCGGGCGTGCATCGGCAAGTATCAAGTGGCTCAGATAGATGGAGAGGCCAATGAAATCTCTTTTGCCCAGCAGCATCGCGCCGCCCTTTGCTCGCTATTCTCATGGCGTGGAATTGCCTGCGGGCGCACGCGTGGTGCGCACATCGGGCCAGTTGGGTTTGGCGCGGGATGGCTCTGTCCCGGACGGGGCGGAAGCGCAGGCCAAGATCTGTTTTGCGAATATCCTGGCCATTCTGGGTGAGGCGGGCATGGGGGCGGCGCAGGTCTGCCATGTGAGCGCCTTTGTCACCGATCGAGCGCATATGGCGGGCTATATGCGGGCGCGGGATGCTTTTTTGGCAGAGGTGGAGGTGCTGCCCTCCTCGACCCTCATGATCGTGTCCGGCTTTACCCGGCCCGAGTTTGTTGTTGAGGTTGAGGTTTGGGCCGCGATGACGCCCTAGGTTTCTCTAGAATACTCCTTGCGGATCAGTTTTTTCAGCGTCCACACGAATGTGCCGCCGAAAAACGCCCCGGCAATCCCCAGGGTCTCGAACATCGCAGGCCCCTGAGGCATGCCCCGATATGCAATGGCGCCGATCATCAGGATCAGACCGGCGATGGAAACATAAAGCCGGAATTGCAGTTCTTTCTTGTCGGGGCCGTATTTGCTCATTGCCAGTAAACCTGGGCTGACAAGGCGCGATCATATCGCAGGTGGAAGTCATCAAGCTGTGGCGGGTCAATGCCCAGGGCGTGCAGCTGAACATGCGCCTGCCCGCGGTGATGGACCTGATGCTGGAAGAGATGCAGCAGAAGGGCCTGAACCTCTTCGTGAACCGTTTCTTCGTGGCGTTCTGTCGGGCGCATTTCCAAAAGCATCTCTGGAGTCAATTTGGCGCAAAACCGGATCAGCCTTGCATCAAGTTTCGCCTGCGCCTCTGCGAGATCAGCCATGGCTGGGATGTCGTCGCGCCGGTAGACCGCCCGCCCCAGTCCTTTCTGCTCAATTGCGTCCAGATAATAGAGGTCGACCTCATGGATGTGATTGAGCGTCCTGCTGAGGGTCGGAAAAAACCCCGGCGCGGGATCATGGGCGGCGGTCTCCGGCAGCCGTGTTGCAGCGCCAAAGAGTGTCGCATTTGCCCAGGCGTTGTTGGCCGCCATGGTTTTGAAAGCTTCGACCATCCTTGCCTCTTCTTGAAGAAGTCAATTGTCTTTTAGCGACCCTAACAGGTCCCCCCATGCGTGCAGAGTTTTTTGTCGGCGAAAGCGGTGGTGGCTCTACGGAAAGTCGATTGCGGGCAGGATTTTGCCGGTGCAGGCGCCAAAGCCCACTTTATAGCCGTCTCCTTGTGCATGCCCGGTCAATGTCAGCGTGTCGCCGTCGTCGATGAAGCAGCGCGTTGTGCCATCCTGCAAGGCAATCGGTTTCTCGCCGCCCCAGCTCAGCTCCAGCAGCGAACCGCGCTGATCTTTCTCGGGGCCTGATATCGTGCCCGATCCCAAAAGATCACCTGCGTTCATCGCGCAACCCGATGATGCATGATGTGCCAGTTGCTGTGCGGCGGAATAATACATTTCCTTGTAGTTGGTCCGCGCGATCACCTCCGATGCGCCACCATCCGGTTCAATCAGTACCGCAAGGTCGATGTCGAACAACATAGGCCGCGGTTCCTGCAGATAAGGCAGCAGGTCTTTCTCGCGTTCCGGCGTGGAGGTGCGGAAGGGATCCAGCGCGGCGGTGGTCACGATCCACGGGCTGATGGAGGTGGCAAAGGCCTTGGCCTGAAAGGGCCCAAGCGGCTGGTATTCCCAGGCCTGGATGTCACGCGCGGACCAGTCGTTCAAAAGCACATAGCCAAAGATCATCTGATCGGCTTCGGCCACAGAAATCGGTTGTCCCATTTGCGTCGACATGCCGACGACCGCACCCATCTCCAATTCGATGTCGAGCTTCTGGCAGGGACCGAAAGCGGGCAGGTCGGCATCTGGCGCCTTGGTCTGGCCTGAGGGTCTGCGGATCTCCGTCCCGCTGACGACGACAGTGCTGGCGCGGCCATTATAGCCGATGGGGATGTGCAGCCAGTTGGGTGGGAGCGCGTTTTCAGCGCCGCGAAACATGGTGCCGACATTGGTGGCGTGATGCCGTCCCGCGTAAAAGTCAGTGTATTCGGAGACGACCAGCGGCATGTGCAGGCGGACCTGAGACATGGGCACCAAATGCGGTGCGATCATGGCTTGTTCCGGCGCGTATTCTTTCAGCAATTCAGTGAGCCGGTTGCGTAGCTTTTGCCAGGCATCGGGGCCCAACTCCATCACGTCATTCCAGAAGGGCAGATCAAAGACCGGCTCTTCGCTCAGCCTGATCAGGCCCGCAGCTTCAACCGCTGCCATGTCCAGCACCTGATCGCCAATGGCGACGCCACAGCGCGCGTCATGCGGGTCGTTGGAGAAGACGCCACACGGCAGGTTGTTCAGCGGGAAATGCGTATCGGGATCATTCGCGCTGGCAACCCAGCTTTTTGTCAGTGGCATCTGGGGCGGTCCCGATTTGAAGTCCCTTGAAATACCTGCCTCAGTCTGTAGTCGAAGGGGCATTTCGGGAGATCTGTTTCAATGAAAACCGGAAACCTTTCAGTCATCCTTTGGGGTGTCTCCGCGCTTCTTGCGGGCTTGAAGCCAGCGGAACAAAAAGAAAAAGGCGACGAAGACGCCGATCCAGAAGAGGAGGTCAACAAGTGCAGTGTTCATGCACAGTACTTATTTCTTCCCGGGCGTTCCGTCGAACTTTTTCTCAATATCGCGCCAACAATCGATGTAGTCGTCCTGCAGCGGCGCTTCCTTCGCGGCAAATGCTGTCAGGTGCTGCGGGAAGCGGGTCTCGAACATGAAACTCATCGTATTGGCGAGGTATTCGGGCGCCAGTTCGGCGTTGGAGGCGCCGTCAAAGGCGTTCTTGTCGGGGCCATGGGGTAGCATCATATTGTGGAGGCTCATACCGCCTGGCACAAATCCTTGTGGTTTGGCGTCATAGATACCGTAGATATTGCCCATCAGTTCCGACATGACGTTCTTGTGGTACCACGGCGGGCGGAACGTGTCTTCAGCCACCATCCAACGGTCCCGAAAGAGCACGAAATCGATGTTGGCGGTGCCCTCCACACCAGAGGGGGCGGTCAGCACGGTAAAGATCGACGGGTCGGGATGGTCGAAGAGGATCGCGCCGACCGGGCAGTAGGTGCGCAGATCGTATTTCACCGGCGCGTAGTTTCCGTGCCAGGCGACCACATCCAGCGGGCTGTGACCAATCTCGGTCTCATGGAACTGACCACACCATTTGATCGTCACGGTGGAGGGGGTTTCGCGGTCCTCAAAGGCTGCAACCGGTGTCTTGAAGTCGCGACGGTTCGCCATGCAGTTCGCACCGATGGGGCCACGGCCCGGCAGTTCGAATTTCTGACCGTAGTTCTCGCAGACAAAGCCGCGGCACGGCCCCTCCAGCACTTCGACCCGGTAGAGCAGACCGCGTGGCAGGATCGCGATTTCCTGCGGCGCGATGTCGATGACACCCAGTTCGGTGCAAAACCGCAGACGTCCCTCTTGTGGCACCACCAGCAATTCGCTGTCGGCGGAGTAGAAATAGCTGTCCACCATGGAGGCCGTGACCAGATAGATATGGCTGGCCATGCCGACCTGCGTGTTGACATCGCCCGCCGTTGTCATGGTGCGCATGCCCGTCAGCCAGGTCATCTCTGCCGCGCCATGCGGCACCGGATCCCAGCGGTATTGCCCCAGAGAGGTGACATCCTCGGGGATATGTGGCGCGGATTTCCAATAGGGCAGATCGATCTTTTCATAGCGGTGCGAATGCTTGACCGAGGGGCGGATGCGGTAGCACCAGGTGCGTTCGTTCTGATGGCTGGGTGCGGTGAAAGCGGTCCCTGAAAGCTGCTCGCCGTAGAGGCCGTAGTTCACCTTTTGCGGTGAATTCATCCCTTGCGGCAAAGCCCCGGGCAGCGCCTCGGTCTCGAAATCATTGCCAAACCCGGGCATGTAGCCAGCAACCGTGCCTGCACCGCTGGCTGCTTGCGTTAAACCTGTTGGTGTCACCTGTCTATTCACTGCGCGCTCCCTTGCCAAAGACCTGCGCGCTTGTAATAGTTGTTTTTGTAACTAACAAGGGATCCCAATGACGACACCCGAAAATGACACCTTCGATTTACAGGATTTCCTGCCCTATCTACTCAATCAGGCAGCGGAGGTCAGCAGCCTTGAGTTTCAGCAGGTGTACAAGGACCGTTATGGGATGTTGCGGACGGAGTGGCGGGTGCTGTTCCATCTGGGGCTCTATGGCAGCATGACAGCGGTTGAGATCGGGACCGCCGCGAAAATGCACAAGACCAAGATCAGCCGCGCGGTGCATCGGTTGGCGGAGCGACGGTTCCTGACCCGCAGCCGTGACGAAAGCGATCGTCGGGTGGAACATCTGGGCCTGACAGCGCGCGGGCAGGCGGCATACAAAGACCTGCGGGAAGTTGCCCGAACCTATGACGAGACGCTGAGCGGGCAGTTTGACCCGGCTGACCTCGAAACGCTGCGCAAGGCATTGCGGTTGCTGGCGCAAATGCCCCCGGTGGACAAGGCGAAAGGCCCCTGAACAGGCCTTTCGCGTGGTGGTTTAGCTGCGGGTTTTGCGACGGTGACGCCACCCCATGAAGCCCAATGCGCCCAGCAGCAGCGGCGCGGTTGCGGGCAGGGGGACCGGCGCAACTTCAGTGATCTGGATGGTCAGCAGGTTGAAGGCGCCTGGGTTCGAAGTGAAATCGATCAGCGCCGGGTTCAGTGTGTCGCCTGTTGCAAGCAGCACGCCTTCTCCAAAAAGCTCATCCGACAGCGAAAGGCCCTGCTGGATAGACCCTTCGCCGGTCGGGCTGTCCTCGATGTCGACGCCCTGAATGAAGGCAGCGCCTTCAAGCCCGTTGGCTTCGGTGCCTGCGTCGTAGATTTGCGCACCGGTGACGTTGATCGTGCGGTTGCCCGTGAAGTTACCGGCTGCGTCAAAGATCTGATAGGCCAGCGGATCATCATTACCGATGAAATGGTCGTTGGAGGGCAAAAGCATCGACAGGAAGGTGAAATAGAGCGCCTCGGACGCGTTCACCTCGAGGATGCCGGACACGCGTTCGCCAGGTTGTACCGGCGGCGGACCATTAGGCGACGCCAGGACCAGCGGCTGGGAATCCCCATCGATCGCACGGCGCTCCGCGGCAATTGCGGAGGGCATTCCCGTTTCAGCAATCAGTTCCAGCCCGGGCGAGGCCGTACCCCCCAGATCAAAGGCATCAAAATTCCCGTCGTGTAATGCGGTGTAGAGCGGTGTAATCGACAGACCACCGGGAGCCTGATTGTTCGTCACGGTGATCTGGAGGGTGGTCGCCTGCGCCGAAAAGGCGACTGTCGCGCCCATGGCAGTTACGGCCAGAGCCAAAAGGTTTCTGGATACAAATCTCATTTTTCACTCCTGTCAGATGAGCTCTCCGAATGGAGAAGCTGCGGCACCTTAGGAGCAAGGTCTGATCACCTTATACTCACACCTGCGTGACACCAGCGTGCCTACCGGGGTTGTGAAAAAAACTGAAATTTCCGTGAGTTGGCAGGATCAGAAATCGACCGAAACGCCCGGCAGTTCCAAGGCTTTCATCAGGTCACGCAGCTCCTGCCGGGCTGCCACGTTAGAGATGTTGAGCTGTTTTACCCCAATGTCCTTGAGGTCGAGCAAGGTCAGACCCCGCGGGAATAGCTCACGGAAGACGACGCGTTCGGAAAACCCGGGTGCAATGCGAAATCCAATGCGTTTGGACAGGTTCTTGATCGCACGTTCCATCTTTTCCTTATTGACCATGCGCTGCGCCCCCATGCGGTTGCGCACCACGATCCAGTCAATGGGGGTGAGGCCGGCCTGTGCCCGCAACTGCCGCGCGTTCCAGACCATTTCCGAATAAACCGAAGGGCCGAGAATTTCGTCTCCAGAAGAATCCGTCCGGGCCAGCAGGTCGAAGTCCACGAAGCTGTCATTGAGAGGGGTGATCAACGTGTCCGCCAGCGAATGCGCCACCTGGCTCAAGCGCGTGTGCGACCCCGGGCAGTCGATGAGGATGAAATCATTGTCCGGTTCCAGCGAGGCCACCGCCGCCGAAAGGCGATGATCATAGATGTTTTCACCGGGCTTCAGGCTGTCAGCTGATATCTCGGGCAACTCGTGCGTGCTTGGACTTGCGAGCTCCAGCCCGGCTTTTTTGAGAAAGGATTTCCGGTTTTCGGTATAGCGCCCAAAGGTGCGCTGGCGCAGGTCCAGATCGAGGGCGCTGACCTTGTGTCCCATGCGCGCAAGCGCCGTCGCCACATGCATGGAGACAGTAGACTTCCCCGCGCCGCCTTTTTCATTCCCGACGACGATAATATGCGCCATGTGCCCGATCCTTTGCCCCAGCTGCTTTATGCGGCTTTCTATTGGCAGGCACTATATGTTGGGTTTCGAGATTTGGGAAGGTGTACAGAGGCTGAATCTACCGCTGTTTTGCGGCAATTCAGATGTTTTGGAGCGCGTGACGATCTGCGGGCAAGGGCAAGCGGATGGTATGACCCGACAGGTGTTGTGAGGTCAGAAATCGCTGATTTCCCTTAGCTGATTGTAAACCAGTGACCGATATGAACGCTCCGATGAATTTGGAGCTGCCATGCCAGTAATTGCATATGCATTTGTTTTAACTGTCGCACTGCTCGCGGGGCCTGCCATTGTGCTGGCCAATGCCAAGCCGGTTCCCGGAGAAATCGTGCTGGTTATTTCGCCGAACGAACGGGGGCGTGCGGCGTTGATCCAGCAGTCTGGCGGCAGAATTCTTGGTCCGGAAACGGCGCTTTTGGGGGCCTTGGCCATCTCGGATAACCCGGACTTTCCCGACACGTTGAAATCAGATGGCGCTTGGTTTGTCCTGGATGGCAGACAATTCGCGTTGTTGTGTGGAGTTGCAATATGAATGTGGTAGCGAACGAGAGTAACGATGTGCTGGAGGAGAAGCCGGACACATCCCCGATGCGCCTTGCCTTGGGAAGCATTGCGCTGGTGCCGGTGTCACTTGGTGCCGCAATGCTCGCCCAAACGCCGCTCTTGATCGTGGGTGCAATGGCTGCATTTTTTGCCATCGTCGCGTTGACGGGCGCGAAAATGCAAACGGTGCATGGGCGCATATTTGTCGCATTGGGGCTGGTCGGCCAGGCGATTTGCATAACTGCCGCGCTGTCGGGGCATCCCTGGCAGATCGACAGCCATATGATTTTCTTTGCCGTTTTGGCGGTGTGTATGGTGATGTCGGAACCGATTGTCATTCTGGTTGCTGCCGGGGCCATCGCCGCGCATCACCTTGGTCTGTCCCTGTTCCTGCCCTCCATGGTCTACCCGTCTTTCGATCTGGCGCAAAACCTGCAGCGGACTGCGGTGCATGGTGTCATCGTCGTCGTCGAGGCGGCTTTCCTGTGGACCGCATTGCGTGCCCGCAACCGCGCCTTGGCCAACAGTGTCGCGAAAAGCAAAGAGGCGCAGGCATCGGCTGCGGAGACGCGCACCGCATTGGCGGCGGCCGAAGCGGCGCGTCTTGAGGCGGAAACCGCGTTGCGCGACACCAAAGAGGCGCAGAAAGAGGCGCTTGAGGCCCGCGCGAAGGCGGAGGCTGGCACGGCCGAAGCAATCGAAGCTGACCGGAAAGCCCGCGCCTTTGAATTGGAAGAGCGTGAGAAACGTGCCGTGATCGAGCGGGATCAGCGGGCAGTGGTGGAAACACTCCGCACTGCGCTCAAACACCTCGCAAACGGCGATCTGTCCAAGCAGATCGATACGCCACTGCCCCAGAAATACGAAGACCTGCGAGCAGACTTTAACAAAGCGGTGTCAGAGCTGCGGGAGGCGATTGGGGCCGTCCAGCACAATGCTGGCATCATCAACGATGACGTTGGATCTGTTGAGGCAGCCGCCGAATCTTTGGCAAAACGCACCGAATCCCAAGCGGCAACACTCGAAGAATCGACCGCTGCGATTTCCCAGATCGCAGTGAATTCACAGCAATCCGCGAAGAGCGCACAACAGGCAGATGAGATCGTGCGGACGGCGAAGACGAGCGCCGATTCATCTGATGAAATCGTGCGAAACGCCGTGCAGGCAATGGGTGAAATCGAGGAGTCGTCCGGCAAGATCAGCAAAATTGTCGATGTTATTGAGGACATTGCGTTTCAGACAAATCTTCTCGCGTTAAACGCGGGAGTTGAAGCCGCTCGCGCCGGCGACAAGGGCCGTGGGTTTTCGGTGGTCGCGTCCGAAGTGCGCGAGCTTGCTCAACGCTCGTCAGAGGCTGCTCGCGAAATTGGCAGCCTCATCGAGAACAGTGAAAAACAGGTGGCAACCGGGGTGCAATTGGTCAGTGACACAGGTGTCGCCATCAGTAAGATCAACGCGGCGGTTGGGGAGATTTCATCTTTTGTAGCAAAAATCAAGGTGTCTGCGGAAGAGCAATCGCTTAGTATTTCGCAAACCAATGATGCGATGGTGCAATTGGAAAATGTCACGCAACAAAATGCCGCGATGTTTGAAGAATCCAATGCTGTGACCCATTCTTTGGCAAAGCAGGCCGGGTTACTTCAGACGACATTGGGGCGTTTTGAGATGGGTGGGCATCGGGCCGTCGATGCGCCCGTTCACGACAGGGCTAGGGAAACGGAAGTGCCGTCTGTAGCCCAGATGGAACGCAATGCGCCCGCCGCGAGACTATTCGAGGGAAATGCGGCTCTTGCGCCACCGGAAGAGGATCTTGATTCCGGTTGGGAAGAGTTTTGAGCGGACCAAGATGTTCATTTGCTAAGACGATATGCCTCGTTTGTACAGAGGCAGCAGCAGGCAATCGGATACAATGGAACGGTCTTAGGGGACAAAAAAGGCTGCACCGAAAAAGTGCAGCCCGTGTTCGTTAGATCCGGCGGGTCTTTAGAAGCCCAGGCCTGCGTATTTGTTCTTGAACTTGGACACGCGGCCACCGGTGTCCATCAGGCGCGATGTTCCGCCAGTCCATGCGGGGTGCACGGAAGGATCAATATCCAAAGAAAGCTGATCGCCTTCCTTGCCCCAGGTCGACTTCATTTCTACGATCGTGCCGTCGGTCATCTTGACGTTGATCGTGTGGTATTCGGGATGTGTATCGGCTTTCATGAGACCGGTCCTTACGCGCTGGCGCCCGATTTGGGCTTGTAGTGAGTGTTTTCGGCGATCCGTGCGGATTTGCCACGACGGCTGCGCAGATAGTAGAGCTTGGCACGACGCACGCGGCCACGGCGTACAACCGTAATGCTGTCGATGTTTGTCGAATGCAGCGGGAAAACACGTTCCACACCTTCGCCAAAGGAAATCTTGCGCACGGTGAACGACCCGGCAATGCCATGCCCGTTGTTGCGCGAGATGCAAACACCTTCGTAGTTCTGCACGCGGGTGCGGGTGCCCTCAGTCACTTTAAATCCAACGCGGACCGTATCGCCAGCGCGGAAATCGGGAATATCTTTCCCAAGAGCGGCGATTTGTTCCGCTTCGAGTTCTGCAATCAGATCCATCTGATCGTCTCCTATGATGCTCGTGGTTTTGTCCACGAAGATTTACCGCGTCTCAGAGCTTCCGGTCTGTCATCGGGTCCGCGTATCGCGCCCGCCGGGAGGGTTCAAACGTCATTCCTGGTTTTGTCCGTCTTCTGGGCGTTCGATAGGTGACAGCGCAACCCACCCGTCAGCACATAAGAAACGGGTCCCGAGCCGCCGTTGCGACTCCGAACTCGCGCGGTATAGGGGGGAAATTCAATGAGATCAAGACTAAACGCATACCGATGATCAGGCCTGATCACCATGTTTCCGAGCGCTTATGAAGATCTCGGTTAGGAGACCCATGCTAGAAAGAAAACAAATGCTGTTGCCTTCAGGAACGGCTTTTTTGGCTTTCAGAGGGGTGTCGCGAAAACCTCTCGACGCCCGGCGGGCGCTCTACCGATTGGGCGCTACATCACGCGATTTCGGCAAATCGTATCGGCAGGGCACGGCGCAAGACGGCGACAGAAACGCGTGCCTCAGAATGCAGATGCGCTGCATCGTCGAATTTGGGCTCAGCTCTTTTAGCAGCAAGAGAAGCCGGGCGGTAAGCGGCAACAGGTGCAGGCGTTTGGCGTGCTGGCTGGACCGGGATAACGACGTCCTCGGATAGGGTTTCGCGCACATGGCGCGGCTCAAAGCGCGAAAACTTTTCGGCAGACGTCGCGATGATGCGGTCATGCTTTGCGGTGTTTAGTGTATTGAACAGTCTCAACATGTGACATCTCCCCAGACTTTCACTTTGGGAGAGTGTCGTTAGAAACTTTGACGAAACTTAGTCAAATTGATCGTAATTTGCGGCAATATTGGGGCTTGTTAACCAGTCTCGAAAGACAGCGCCCCGCGCCTAGGGCTCGTCTCGCGCCTTCTCCCAAAGATCGGGACGCCGTTGTTTGGTCAGTGCTTCCGACTGTGCGCGGCGCCATGCCGCGATGTCGCCATGGTTGCCCGACATCAAGACATCCGGGATTGCGCGATCTTCCCATATTGCCGGGCGGGTGTATTGCGGATGCTCCAGAAGGCCATTCGCGTGGCTCTCTTCCACGGTGCTTTGCGCATTTCCCAACACACCCGGCAGCAGCCGTACCGTCGCATCGATCATGGCCTGCGCGGCCAATTCACCGCCCGTCATCACGAAATCACCCAAGGACACTTCCGTAATGTCAAAATGCTCAATCACGCGTTCGTCGACCCCTTCGAAACGGCCACAAAGCAGGGTCACACCATCACATCGCGCCAGATCACGCGCCATCGCCTGATCAAACGGCCGCCCGCGTGGCGACATATAGAATATCGGCCAACGCCCGCGCGCGTGAGATTGCGCGGCGGCGAGAGCAGGTCCAACGACATCCGCGCGCAATACCATGCCCGCGCCACCCCCGGCAGGCGTATCGTCAACATTGCGGTGCTTGCCGATCCCGAAATCACGCAGATCATGCGTGTGCAATTGCCAACGGCCTTCCTGCAACGCCTTTCCGGTTAGCGACAACCCAAGCACGCCGGGAAACGCATCCGGAAAGAGCGTGACAATGCGCGCTTGCCAGACGCCTGCCAGTTCTGCGCCCGTATCCATCAATGACCGTGGTTGCAGTGTTGGCCGAATGGTCTTGCGACCGTGAGATTTCGGGGTGTCGCTCATTTTTGTCCCATCTGCTGAACCCATATTCGGTTTTTGTCCCGGTGGGTACAAGGGGCGAACCCCTGTCGTAATCTGTTGTCTCTTCTTTGTCGCGCGCGTGAAATCAGCTAAATGGCGGGATCGGTCGTATTCATTTGGTGCTGCAGGTTGATTTCTCACGCTCTCAGACGAAGGGTTTGCCCGAGGAAGCGACGATCGAGCAGCAGGGTCAAAACAACCCATCAGGCGGATCCGCGACAATGCGTCCTGCGCCGAGGTCGACCGTTGGGACAGCGGCAAGCGTGAAAGGAAGTAGTACAGTCTCCGATGAACCGGGGCGTTGTACTTCCAACAGGTCACCCGCCCCGTGATCCAGAACATTTTTGACGCGTCCCAACATGGTGCCACCCGTGTCCAAAACGTCCAGCCCGATGAGGTCGGTGTGATAGTATTCATCATCCGGCAAGCTCGGCAGCTGATCGCGGCTGGCAAAAAGCTGCACGCCTTTCAAGGCATCAGCGGCCTCTTTCGTGGCAACTTCGGCAATGCGCGCGACAAAGCCGTTTTTGATCGGCCGGATCAGCGCCAGATGGAAGGTTTGCCCCTGATCTTCCGAGGTCAGCGGGCTGTAGGTTTCGATGTCTTCGGCAACAGCGCAAAAACTCTTGATGCGCAGTTCGCCGCGCACGCCATAGGCGCCCCCGATGGCACCGACACAGATTCTGTCTTCGCTCATTCCTCTGCTCCCAGACACAAACCTTCCGACATTGCACCGCCCCGATCAACACAGGCGTCGCGATGTGCCGCCCGTTCAAAGAATATGCCGGTTACAAATGCAACGACGATCAGGATCAGGGTTCGAATGGGTCTGAACATGATCGCTCCGAACGTGGTGTGAAAAAGGCGCCGGCCCCATGAAAGAGCGCGGCGCCGTTCTTGTCCAGCCTATGGGCTGGTCCGCTCAAAAAGCTCCGATTACTCGGCGCCTTCTGCTGCAGGAGCCTCCTCGGCAGGTGCTTCTTCCGCAGGTGCTGCAGCTTTTGCCGCTTTCTCTTCGGCGCGTTCCTGGGCTTTCTTGCCTGGCGTGCCTTTGTTGGGGTTGTTGCGCTCGGCTTTCTCTTTCAGGCCAGCCGCTTCGAGCATGCGCGCGACTCGATCTGTGGGCTGTGCGCCTTGGCCCAGCCAGTGCTGAACGCGCTCAACATCCATTTTCACCCGCTCTTCGCTGTCTTTTGGCAGCAGCGGATTATAGGTGCCCAGCTTTTCGATGAAGCGGCCATCGCGTGGCATGCGGCTGTCTGCAGCAACGATACGGTAAAACGGGCGTTTTTTGGAGCCGCCACGGGCGAGACGAATTTTCATAGCCATTGTGTATTTCCTTTTACGTTCAGTAGGTAAGGTGGATTTCAATCCATCCTATGATTGGTGTGTTTGATGGTGCTGAATCACTTCAGCGATGATGAAGTTGAGAAACTTCTTGGCGAATTCCGGATCCAGATCAGCCCGGTTCGCCAAATCTTCGAGCCGCTCGATCTGTGCGGCTTCGCGCGCAGGATCGGACGGGGGAAGGTCGTGTTCGGCTTTGAGTTTCCCCACAGCCTGTGTGTGCTTGAACCGCTCGCCCAGCGTATAGACGAGGATCGCATCGAGCCTGTCGATGGAGGCGCGGTGTTCTTTCAGCACCGCGGCGGCGCGGGTGACAACATCAGTCAATGGCCCATCCTTTCGGTTTGAAGAGAGGATCGGCGTAGTGGCTGATCTCCATTTCGATGCCATGCGCCAGCTGCGATCCCTTGAGATCGGCAGGGGCCGGATGGCGGTAAACGGCATCATTGCCATCAATGGTCGCGGCGTCATGGTCCTTGACCGCGCCGAGACGTTCGGCGAGCCGGATACTGTCGAGGTTCTTGGGATCGATGTAACTCACCGCTGTTTCCCAGCCCTTCTGGGCGTATAGGTAATCGCGCACCGCATGTGTGGCTTCCAGCGCGTAGCCATGGCCAGCCTTGTCCGGCCAGATCACCCAGGCGATTTCAGCCTCTGGCCAGGCTGCGGGTTTCCAGGCGCCCGCCATGCCATAGGTCTCATCGCTGGTTTTGTCGTGGATCATCCACATGCCATAGCCACGGATCTGCCAATGGCCGATCTCTGCCGCATAGAGCATCCACGCTTCATAGGCGTTCAGGGGGCCGCCCATATACCGCGCGCGGTAACTGGTAAACGTTGCCTTGAAGTCCGGGTAATCTTTGGGCTCCGGGCCGCGCAGGCTCAGCCTGTTGGTTTCCAGCTTGGGGATCTGCGTGCTCATGCGGATGCCCTCGGATGACGGTAGACCAGCCCGGGTGTTTCGGGCTTGGGCTGCAGGGCTTCGCGGTCAAGTGTCGCTCCGAGACGCTCCGCCAATGCAATTGACGCAGCATTTTCGGGGTGGATGTAGCTGACAATCGTATCCCACTTGAGCACAGTCCAGGCATGCGCAATGCAGGCCTCTGCGGCCTCGCGCGCGATGCCCTGACCTTCGCTGGCGGCGTCAAAGAGGACCCACCCCACTTCTTTTTCCGGCCAGCCATGGGGATACCAATGCCCGACGATGCCAAGAGGATCATCCGATCCCTTGCGGGTGACGATGAACATGCCAAAGCCGCGAATGGCCCAGTGACCGATTTCAGTGCCAAAGAAGTTCCAAGCCTGCCGGTCGGTCATCGGCCCGCCGGTGTATTGCGACCGGTCCGTCCGGTAGAATGCCATGAAGGCTTCCGCATCAGACGGTTGGGGGCCGCGCAGGATCAGGCGCTCTGTTTCGAGCATTGGAAACTCTGTCATCATACCCGCCCTTCCGGGGCCGGATGCCGATAAACCAGAATGTCGTCTGGCATGGCCGCTTCGGCCTTTAGATCGCGGCGCGCGCCAAGGCGTTCGGCCAGTTTGCAGGACCGTGTATTTGCAGGCTCGATTGTGCTGACAAGCGTTGGCATTTCCAGCACCGCATAGCCGTAGTCGCGCGCGGCGAGTGCTGCTTCGCGGGCATACCCTTTGCCCTCTGCAACCGCGCGCAGCATGAAACCAAGCTCGGCTTCGTGATCGCCCGGCTCAAACCCAAGCAAGACAAACCCCAGAACGGTACCGTCTGATTTCAGTTCCACGGTCCACAGACCATGGCCGCGCAGGGTCCACCCCGCGATCATCTGCGTGAAGTCGTACCAGGCCGCCTCGCGGGTCGGGTCCTCAAGGATATGCTGACCACGGGGGCCCACTGTGATCTCGGCGTAATACTTGAAATCGCCAATATGAGGTGCACGCAGGCACAGCCGGTCGGTTTCCAGAACCGGTACAAGCGATTGGAAATTTGCGGCCAATGCCGCCGCGGCACCGATGGATGGTGTCTCACATGGCAAGGTGTTCATGCGATCAACCCCAGCTCGGAGGGGGTGGCGCCCTGCAGCACTGGGCGGGTAAAGCTGCGCTGGTAAGACAGAATGCACTTGGTTTTGGCGGCAAAGGCAAAAGCCGCCTGACATTCGCTATCCTCGGCCATCTCGGCGCGATAGGCTTCGTATGCGGCCAGCGACGGGAAGGAAAACATGGCCCATGCCAGGTCATTTGCGCCCTCGTGCGGCAGGAAATAGCCGTGATGCGTGCCGCCCATCCGGGTCACCAAATGGATCCAGACCTTGGCGTAGGTCTCGAATGCGTCCACCTGATAGGGGTCGATCCGGTATGTGAGCGTGCAGGTGATCATTTCTTCTTGCCGAACCCTGACAATCCCGGGGGCAGGGGCATGCCGCCACCACCACCGAGGCCGCCCAGACCGCCGGGCAGCTTACCCCCCATGGCCTTGGCTGCCGCTTCAAGCTGTTTGGGATCCATCTGCGCGGGGTCCATGCCGCCCTTGCCCATCATCCCCTTCATGGCCTGTTTGAGCATGCCACCTTTGCCCATTTTGCCCATCTTCTTCATCATGTCGCCCATCCGGCGCTGCATCTTCAGAAGCTTGTTCAATTCGGAAACCTCAAGTCCCGCGCCTTTGGCGATCCGCTTTTTGCGCGAGGCCTGCAGGATCTGCGGATTGGCCCGCTCTTTCTTGGTCATGGACTGGATGAGCGCGATCTGGCGACGCAGGATGCTGTCGTCAAAGCCGGCATCTTCCACCTGCTTGGCCATTTTGCCCATACCCGGCATCATGCCCATCATCCCCTGCATGCCGCCCATCTTCAGCATCTGTTCCAGCTGCATCTTGAGGTCGTTCATGTTGAACTGCCCCTTGGCCATGCGCTTCATCATGCGCTCGGACTGTTCCAGCTCGAGCGTTTCTTGCGCCTTCTCAACCAGCGCAACAATATCGCCCATGCCAAGGATGCGGCCCGCGATGCGCTCAGGCTCGAAGGTCTCGATGGCGTCCATCTTCTCGCCGAGGCCCACGTATTTGATCGGTTTGCCGGTGACAGCCCGCATCGACAACGCTGCGCCGCCGCGCCCGTCGCCGTCCATCCGTGTCAGCACGACGCCGGAGACGCCGATCTTGTCGTCAAACTCGGTGGCCACATTGACCGCGTCCTGACCGGTCAGACCATCGACCACCAGCAGGGTCTCACGCGGGTTGGCCACGTCGCGCACGGCCGCGGCCTGCGCGATCAATTCCTGATCGATGTGCAAGCGGCCCGCGGTATCGAGCATATAGACGTCGTAGCCGCCCAAACCCGCCTGCGTCTTGGCCCGTTTGGCGATGGCGACGGGATCCTCGCCTTTGACGATCGGCAGGGTGTCCACACCGATCTGGACGCCCAGGATCGCCAATTGCTCCATCGCGGCGGGACGGTTGACGTCAAGCGACGCCATCAGCACGCGCTTGCCGTCGCGGTCCTTGAGCCGTTTGGCCAGTTTCGCCGTCGTGGTGGTTTTGCCGGAGCCTTGCAGGCCGACCATCAGGATCGGCGCGGGCGGGTTGTCGATTTTCAGGGCACCCGGTTCGCCTTCGCCTTTCAGCACGTCGATGAGCGCGTCATGCACGATCTTGACGACCTGCTGACCGGGGGTGATCGATTTGGTGACCGCCTGGCCGGTGGCTTTTTCCTGAACCGCTTTGACAAAATCACGCGCCACGGGCAGCGAAACGTCAGCCTCCAGCAAGGCGACACGTACTTCGCGCAGGGCGGTTGCGACATCTTCTTCGGAGAGCGCACCCTGTTTCGTCAGGCGGTCGAAGACGCCGGAGAGGCGTTCGGACAGATTTTCAAACATGGGCCATGGCCCCCTTTGGTTCGGTTGCGATACCCCTGATGTAAGGGGCATGCGATTAATGCACAAATGCCCGGCGTCATTTCGCAAGAGGGCAAAACCAAATGGCTTTGCCCCCGTGGGCGCAACGCGCTGACGGAGGGCGATCCCGAATGGTTCGGGACCGGAAGATCAAAGCTTCCGGATGTTGTAACGGCGTTTAGGCTTTGGGCCTTGCGGAGTCAAGCCAGGCATTGATGCGCTGAACGACCTTTTCCGCTTGCGGGCCGCTGCGATAGCTTTGCGTCAGCCCGTGTCGTTTTTCCAACCGGTCTGCGCCAAGCACAAGTGCTATGCGGTGCGTGTCAGCATTGTCATGATCGCCTTTGCGGGTCTGGATCATTGCCCGGGTCACATCGGATAGTGGATGGGTCTGGCGCTCATCCCCTGACATTCGACGCTTGTGCAGGCTGCAGGTTTGCGCGCGTCGGTCAAAGACCACCTGCACCCGTTCGACCGCGAACCACAGGGAAGGCCCCATCAATACAATTGTGATCACCAGGATAAAAAATGCCTTGCCGATTTCCTCGGCCGAATAAGCCGAAAACGCGGCGTAAAGCAGGACCAAAATCATGGCCACCAATGCCAGTGACAGCAGAATAGGTCGACTTTCAATCACCAGCCGGTCCGGAGTGTCGATCAAGATTTTCATGCCCGCAGAGATGCAGATGATATTGGTGTTTTCTGGGCCGTTCCGGCACAAAAAAATGGCGCCGGGAATGGTCCGGCGCCATCTTGCTCGATGTTCGGGGATGCGTCCGCCCTCAGGCGGCCAACGCGTCGATTTGCGCGTGAGCCCCTGTCACGGCCTTTTCCGCATCCGCCATCACCCGGTCAGCGGCGATGATGTCGACATCCGAAATGCCGATGAACCCCATGATGTGGCGCAGGTAGCCAGAGGCGAAATCAATCTCAGACCCAACCGACGTCCCCCCGGTCGCCAGGGCGATCACCGCACGTTTGCCCTCCAGCAGGCCTTTTGGCCCGTTTTCGGTATAGGCAAAGGTGAGCCCGGCGCGGACAATCAGATCGATCCAGGCCTTGAGCGCGGCCGGGACGCCAAAATTATAAACCGGCGCGCCGATCACGATGACGTCTGCGGCTTTGATTTCGTCCACAAGCGCATCAGAAAGCGCGAGTGCTTGTTCCTGCGCTTCGCTGCGTTGGTCGGCAGGGGTGAAGTTGGCGTTGACCCAGGCCTCGTTGATCTGGGGCAGCGCGTCCGTTAAATCGCGGCGGATAACGTCACCGCCCAATTTCTCGACGATGCGTGAGGTCAGCTGGCGGGTGGTGGAACCGGCAAGGCGCGCGGATGCATCAATGTGCAGAATGGTCTTTGTCATTGCAGAGGTCCTGTTATCAGTGGCACGAGTGTTGTGTTGTGCAACAAATATGATTATTGCAATTTCGAACGCAATTAGCGTTATTGAACAAAAATCGTGCGTTTTCGCACATATCTGGGCATCAGTGCGGCGATATGGATAACTGGGACGAAATAAAAACGGCGTATCAGGTCGCGCGCATGGGCACGGTGAGCGGGGCAGCGGATGTGCTGGGCGTGCACCATGCCACGGTGATCCGGCACATTGATGCGCTCGAAGGACGTCTGGGCGTTAAACTGTTTCAGCGTCATGCGCGGGGATATACCGCCACCGAAGCGGGGCAGGACCTGCTGCGGGTGGCGCAGGCCACGGATGATCAGTTCAGCCAATTGGCGGGCAGAATCCGCGGGCTTGGCAACGAGGTGTCCGGCGATCTGGTGGTGACCTCGCTGATCAGTCTTGCGCCGCGCATGGTGCCGCTGCTGGCAAGGTTTCAGACGCAATATCCGGATGTCGTGGTGCGGTATCTGACCGGGGACCGGTTGTTCCGCCTGGAATACGGAGAGGCGCATATTGCGATCCGGGCGGGGTCGGCGCCCGATCAGCCCGACAATGTGGTGCAGGCTTTCCACCCACAGAAAATGGGTCTCTACGCGACAAAGGCCTATCTGAGCGCAAATGGCACGCCCAAAGGCCTGGACGATTTTGCCAAACACCGGTTTGTCGGTCACGACAGCGACAACAGCCGCGCGCCCTTCAATCGATGGCTGCGGTCCCATATCCCGACCGCATCGCTTACGTTCCGTTCCACCGACACCCATGCGCTGGAGGAGGCGATCAAGGCGGGCGCGGGCATCGGGTTCCTGCCCGTGATAGAAGCCCGTCAGGACCCTGATCTTGTGGAAATCTACGAGCGCCAGGAGGAATGGTCCGCACCGCTCTGGCTGGTGACGCATGTCGATTTGCATCGTACCACCAAAGTGCAGGCCTTCCTGACGTTCCTCAAGGAACAGTCGAAAGACTGGATCGTATGACATCGGGCCAGCAAGGGCACCTGGCCATGCTGACGTTTTCTGCGCTTGTCGCCGGGTCCTTCGCGCTGGGCGCACAGGTGGCCAATGTCATCGATCCGGCAGTGCTGAACGCGGCGCGGTTTGTTCTGGCCGCCGCTGTCATCGGGGCCGTGGCAGCGGCGACAACCGGGCTCCCGATGGGCGCGTTCCGCGCGCCCTGGCGTTACATCGTGCTTGGCGGCACCTTCGTGACCTATTTCGTGCTGATGTTCGAGGGGCTGAAAACGGCGGCACCGGTGAGCGCTGCAGCGGTCTTTACGCTGACACCGGTGATGGCTGCAGGCTTTGGCTGGATCCTGTTGCGGCAGGTGACAACGCCGCGCATGGCCTTGGCGCTGACCATTGGGGCGGTGGGCGCGTTATGGGTTATCTTTCGCGCGGATTGGTCGGCGTTTCGGGCGTTTGAAGTCGGGCAGGGTGAGGCAATATATTTTGTCGGCTGCGTTGCGCATGCGGTCTACACGCCGATGGTGCGCAAGCTGAACCGGGGTGAGCCAGCGGTGGTTTTCACCTTTGGCGTTCTGGTGGCCGGGGCCGTGGTGCTGACGCTTTATGCGTGGTCCGACATCATGGCCACCGATTGGGCGGGCTTGCCCATGATCGTTTGGATCACACTCATATACATCGCGGTTTTCGCCTCATCCGCGACTTTTGTGCTGCTGCAGTTTGCGACACTGCGCCTGCCAAGTGCCAAGGTCATGGCCTATACCTACCTCACGCCCAGCTGGGTGATCCTGTGGGAACAGGCGCTGGGTAACGGTGCGCCCGGCATGGCGGTCTTGGGGGGTGTGGCGCTGACAATGGTCGCGCTCTGGCTCTTGCTCAGGGACGATGGTCGGCCACAACTGGAACCGAAACCGACAGGCGCGCGTTGATCCTCCACAGAAATTGAGAGGGAAAAACAATGCACGGTATTATTTATCTTGTCGGACTTGTGGTCATTGTGATGGCTGTGATCAACTTTGCGACCTGATCAAAACCGCGCCGTTCAGGCGCTCTCTTCAGGCAGTTCGGATTCCAGGAACCTCTCAAACGCGTCGAGGTTGACCGGTTCGAACTGCCCGAAGCCCTGCATCCAGACCGATGCGGCCCGCAAGGCGTCGGGCTCCAGCTTGCACCACTTTACACGTCCACGTTTTTCCTGAGAAATCAGGCCCGCATTTGTAAGGACGGTTAAATGCTTTGAGATCGCGGCAAGCGACATCTCAAACGGCTCCGCGACATCCGTGACGGCCATATCGTCTTCCAGCAACATTGTCAGAATGGCCCGCCGTGTCGGGTCGGCAAGTGCCGCAAAGGCCTGGTCGAGGTCGCGTGTCATACCCCGTCATAACGCCCGCCCCGCCGGAGGGAAAGCGTGTCATCCGCGCGGGTGGAACGTGGACTGCGAAGGCAGGGTCAGCCGGTGGCGTTCCATTTCTGCCGGGCTGAGGCCGATGTCGCGCGCCATATGATCACTGAGATCACGGGCATGCGGGATATAGGGTCGGGGCCGCAGAATGTTCAGAATTTGGCGCCAGAGGCTTTTGCGGGGTGTGACGGGTGCGTTTACGACACATCTGTCTTGCACGCAGCAAGCTGCGTTTAAGGTCTGAGTTTGCATGAAAATCACCTGTTTTCAGAGTTTCAGGTTAAATTTAGTATCCCCTATGTTATTTCACAAAGACAATTGCTTGACAGAACCTGTGCAAAAAACGCACGTAAATACCATGTCGCGCAAACTCCCCCCGCTGAATGCCCTGCGTGCCTTTGAGGCGGCGGGGCGGCATGAGAGCTTTTCCCGTGCCGCCGATGAGCTGGGGGTTAGCCATTCGGCGATCAGCCGTCATGTGCGCGGGCTGGAGCATCGGTTGGGTGCGCAGCTCTTTCGTGATTTGCCACGAGGAGTGCAGCTGACGCCCGACGGCAAGGCCTATCTGACGCGGATCATCCCGGCGCTTGATGTGATCAGCGAGGCAACCGAAGAACTGGAGGAGGCCCCGGCAGGGCAGATCACCGTCAGCAGTGAGACCCTGTTTGCGCAGCGGTTCCTGATCCCCCGGCTGCCTGACTTCTACAAGGCATATCCTGACGTAGAGGTCCGGTTGGATGCCTCGCAGAACCTCGCGGACGTCGAACGCTACGAGGCCGACCTGGCCGTGCGGTTCCTGATCTCCGGCGGGGTTGATGCCCCATCCGATCTGCTCAGCAACGCGCCGCTCTATCCCTATGCGGCCCCAGGCCTGATCCCGGAGGGCGGGATCGCAGCGGCCGAGCTGCTGAAATTCCGCCTGCTCAAGGACCGGGGGCGCAATGTCTGGCAGCAATGGTGCGAGGCGGCGGGCATCGGTGCCGACGCCATCACCGAGCCACGCTGGCGCATGCGCTCCACCCTCGCGATCGAGGCGGTGCTGCATGGTCACGGCATCTATCTGGGGTCTGCGGAATGTGTCGATATGGAGTGCCGCATGGGCCGGCTGATCCGGTGTTCCGATGTGGGCATCCGGTCGGGCAGCTACCATCTGGTCTATGGCAGTCGCGGGATGCGCCGCAAAGCGCTGCGCCAGTTCCGCCGGTGGCTGCTGGAGCAGACCGAACCTTTTCGCGAGACCGGGCTATCCGATTAAGGTCAACCAATTGGTTGAATAATGCAAACCGCCGAGGCAGCGCGAAATAAGCCTGTGACATCCTGTACCGGCGTTTTTGCGAGGTCAGGTAAATGTAGATAAATCAGATATTTAAATGGTTCTTGGGGCCTCTCTGCCGGTGCTTGACTCGCAGCGCTGTGCACAATAGCAACAGCGCAACCATCCAAAGGGGTGTTTCGACGTGACGGATCCCGACCAAAAGCAGCGCATGCAGCAGCTTGAGGACAAGATCGAAGCGGCAAAACAGGCGCAAGCGCCAGCGCCCCGCGCGGATGAGCACTACTCTCAGGCGCAACTTGCCTGGCGGATGGTGATCGAATTGGTGGCCGGTCTGGGGATCGGTTTTGGCATCGGATACGGGCTCGACGTTCTCTTTGGAACACTCCCGATCTTCATGGTGCTGTTTACAATGCTGGGTCTGGCAGCCGGGGTGAAAACGATGCTCCGCTCTGCGCAGGAAATCCAGGAAAAGAAATTGGCCGACGAGGCCGAGAAACGAGACGAGGGAGCCCGGAATGGCGGATAAGGCGGAAGAAGGCGGTCTGGTTTTCCACCCGATGGACCAGTTCATCATCGAGCCGATTTTTGGCGGTGATGTCACATGGTACACGCCGACAAATGCGGCGCTCTGGATGGGTCTGTCGATTGTCGCCATCATCCTTCTGCTGGTTCTGGGCAGCTCCAAACGCGCCATCGTGCCAAGCCGGTCGCAATCGGTTGCGGAACTCGCCTACGGCTTTGTCTACAAGATGGTCGAAGACATCTGCGGCAAGGAAGGTCTGCGGTATTTCCCGTATATCATGACCCTCTTTATGTTCATTGTCTGCGCCAACTTCCTTGGCTTGATCCCTACATCTTTCACGCCGACATCGCATTTCGCGGTCACCGTGGTGCTTGCGCTTGCGGTCTTCCTGACCGTGACAATCCTGGGTTTTGTCAAAAACGGCGCGGCGTTTTTGGGTCTGTTCTGGGTATCGTCGGCGCCTCTGGCCCTGCGGCCCGTACTGGCCATCATCGAGCTGATTTCATATTTCGTGCGCCCCGTGAGCCATTCCATTCGTCTGGCGGGCAACGTCATGGCAGGTCACGCGGTCATTAAGGTTTTCGCCGGTTTTGCTGCACTGACGCTTGTAAGCCCGGTTGCGATCCTTGGCATCACCGCGATGTACGGCCTGGAGGTCCTGGTGTCCTTCATTCAGGCCTATGTCTTTACCATCCTGACGTGCGTGTACCTCAAGGACGCGCTTCATCCGCATCACTAATTCGGGCGATTTTGACACCCGTCCAAATACTCAACTTCCAATCGTAAGGAGAATTCACATGGAAGGCGAACTCGCACACATCGGCGCAGGTCTGGCAGCAATCGGTTCCGGCGCCGCCGCAATCGGGGTTGGCAACGTTGCAGGCAACTACCTGGCAGGCGCACTGCGAAACCCATCTGCTGCTGCAAGCCAAACAGCTACACTCTTCATCGGTATCGCTTTCGCAGAAGCGCTGGGGATCTTCGCATTCCTCGTCGCTCTGTTGCTGATGTTCGCCGTCTAAGAGCAGACGACGACTATCCTTACGGTCGGGCGGCGCGACATCTCGCGCTGCCCGATGTAACGGCCCGCCGCGCAGGAGACCGACATGGCAACCGAAACACATAGCGCTGACGCTGCCTCCTCGGGAGGGATGCCACAGCTCGACTTCTCGACATGGGGGAACCAGATTTTCTGGTTGGTGATCACGCTGATTGTGATCTATTTTATCCTGTCTCGGGTGGCCCTGCCCCGGATCGCCGCTGTTTTGGCAGAGCGCCAGGGCACCATCACAAGTGACCTCGCCGCCGCTGAGGATCTGAAAGTCAAAGCGCAGGAAGCTGAAGCCGCCTATGACAAGGCGCTAGTGGACGCACGTGCCGAGGCGCACCGCATTGTTGGTGAGGCCAAGGCAGAAATTCAGTCGGATCTGGATGCCGCTATCGCCAAAGCCGATGCGGAGATTGCGGCCAAGGCTGCAGAATCCGAAAAAGCGATTGCCGAAATCCGTGCGGGCGCGATGGATGCGGTCAAAGAAGTGGCTGCCGATACCGCCGGTGAAATCGTGGCCTCAATGGGCGGCAAACCCGATGCCAAGGCAATTGCCACGGCGGTCGGCGCCCGGTTGAAAGGATGAACGCAATGCGCAAAACATTTTCCTTTTTGACTGCCACATTTGCACTGGGCATTGCGAGCCCGGCGATGGCCGCAGGCGGTGGCATATCCTTGAAGAACACCGACTTCGTGGTGTTCCTCGGCCTGGTCGTTTTCATCGGCATTCTGATCTACTTCAAAGTACCCTCGCTGATCGGCGGCATGTTGGACAAACGCGCCGAAGGCATCCAGTCCGAACTGGAAGAAGCCCGTGCGCTGCGCGAAGAGGCGCAGTCCCTGTTGGCCAGCTATGAGCGCAAACAGCGCGAGGTGCAGGAACAGGCTGATCGCATCGTCGCCGCTGCCAAGGAAGAAGCACGCACAGCCGCCGAGCAAG
This sequence comes from uncultured Roseobacter sp., assembly GCF_947499265.1. GTDB lineage: Bacteria > Pseudomonadota > Alphaproteobacteria > Rhodobacterales > Rhodobacteraceae > Roseobacter. The sequence continues at coordinate 240,726 of NZ_CANMNK010000007.1, forward strand.
CCCGCGCCGATCTGGCCGTTTCACTGGAGCGCCGTATGGCCGCCGCGGAAGAGCAGATTGCAACGGCACAGGGCGCTGCGGTCAAGGAAGTGCGGGATCAGTCGATCACCGTCGCTGTCGCTGTGGCCCGCGAGGTGATCGCCAAGCAGATGACCGCCGCGCAGGGCAACAGCCTGATCGATGGGGCGATTGCCGAAGTAGACGCTAAACTACACTGATTGGCTGCCTGAAGCTGATGTCACGGGAACCCCGATCTTCCGATCGGGGTTTTTTGTTGGCTGAGTATGAACGCGGGCAATTTGCATTCTTGCCTGATGCGGCCCCCGGGCAGATATCGCCGCTAGTGGCGTTCCACCTCGTGATCAAGCCGTTGTCGCGCGACTTCTTCGTTGCGGTCCGCCTTGATCTGCCCGTGCAGGCAGGTTTCCACGTAGTTCAGATGCGTTTCCACAGCCTGTCTCGCGCCTTCCGGGTCGCGTTGCTGCAACCGGTCATTGATCGCCCGATGCTGGTCCAGAAGCATACCGCGCGTGGCGCGTTGCTTGAACATGACCTGACGGTTGTAGAACACGCCTTCGCGCAGCAACTGGTACATTGACCGCATCATATGCAGCATGACCACATTGTGGCTGGCCTCGACAATTGCCATGTGAAATTGCGCGTCCAGTTGCGCTTCGTCTTCCGGATTGCGCTTGGTATGGGCCACTTCCATCTTGTCAAAAACAGTCTGCACCACGCGCAAATCCGTATCGGAGCCGACCTGCGCAGCGCGCTCAGCGGCGAGCCCTTCCATGTCTTTGCGAAACGACAAGTAGTCAAATACAGCTTCGTCATGTCGCGCGAAAAGCTGCACCAACGCCGGGGCAAAGGCAGACCCAAGAACATCCGCGACATATACGCCAGCGCCCGCGCGCGTGCTCAACAGCCCTTCCTCCTGCAACACACCGATGGCATCCCGCAGACTGGGGCGCGAAACTTTCAGACGCTCTGCCAACTCCCGCTCCGCAGGCAATCTCTCACCCGGCCGCAGAATGCCGCGCAGGATGAGCTGCTCGATCTGTCGCACAACGGCGGCTGAGAGCTTTTCCGACTGGACTGGGCGAAAGGGCATGCGGCCTCCTATTGGTCAAATAATATGACCACTTTGGCGCGCGGTAAACAACAATAGAGATGTGGCAACACGCTTTCGGTGCCGGGAGCGGTTGACCGCCTGCATGCGGAAAACCGGATATTGACTGTCGGATAGGCTCAGGGCAAGGAGATCGCCGGAAGGGGGATTGCATCAATATCTTGTGGATAACTGACAAATGCTCCCCATCTTGTGGGGTGAATTGGTTGACAGAACGCCCCCTGTCCCCTCACGCTAACGCACCTTAGGAATCATTGGACACCCTGCATTGCGCTTTTCCAAACTGCGACTGACCGGCTTCAAAAGCTTTGTGGACCCCACGGATCTGATCATCGCGGATGGTCTGACAGGCGTTGTCGGCCCCAATGGGTGCGGCAAGTCCAATCTACTCGAAGCGCTGCGCTGGGTCATGGGGGAAAACCGCCCCACGGCGATGCGTGGTGGCGGTATGGAGGATGTAATCTTTGCCGGGGCAGCGACCCGGCCCGCGCGCAACTTTGCGGAAGTGGCCCTGCATATTGACAACTCCGACCGGCTGGCCCCGGCAGGGTTCAACGATAACGACCAGTTGGAAATCGTGCGGCGGATCACCCGTGATGTCGGCAGCGCCTATAAGGTTGGTGCCAAGGACGTGCGCGCGCGAGATGTGCAGATGCTCTTTGCCGATGCGTCGACAGGCGCCCACAGCCCCGCCCTTGTGCGGCAGGGGCAGATTGCGGAGCTGATCAACGCCAAACCCAAGAACCGTCGTCGCATTCTGGAAGAGGCCGCGGGCATCAGTGGGCTCTATCAACGTCGCCACGAGGCGGAACTGAAGCTGAAAGGGGCAGAGACAAATCTGGCCCGGGTCGATGATGTGATCGAACAGCTTGCAAATCAGCTTGCGCAACTGGCCCGGCAGGCCCGGCAGGCGGCCCGCTATCGCGAGATCGGCAATGACCTGCGCCGCGCCGAGGGCATGCTGCTCTATCGGCGGTGGCGTGAAGCGGATGACGCGCGTGCCAGCGCAGAGGAAAGCTTGCGGGGCAAGGTGACCGAGGCGGCGCAGGCAGAAGCGGCGGTGCGTCAGGCCGCCAAACACCGTGAAGAGGCTGAAGGCGCATTGCCGCCGCTGCGGGAAGAGGAAGCCATTGCGGCTGCGGTCTTGCAGCGGTTGACGGTGGAGCGCGACACGCTGAGCGATCAGGAAGCCCGGGCGCAGGCGCTGATCGAAACGCTGACCGGGCGCATCGCGCAACTGGGCCACGATATTGAGCGTGAAGGCGGCTTGAACCGTGATGCGGGTGAGACCATCGCGCGGCTGGAATGGGAAGCGCAGGAGCTGTCCAAGGCTGCCGAAGGGCATGAGGAAAAACTGGAAGAGGCGGCGGAAGCTGCGCGCGAGGCCGCGGCGGTTTTGCAGACGCGCGAGGGGGAGCTGTCGCAGCAAACCGAGGATATGGCGCGGCTTTCAGCCCGGCATGGCTCCGCGCAGCGCTTGCTCGAAGACAGCCGCAAGACGCAAAGCAAGGCAGAAGCCGAGGCGGTGAAGGCCCGCGATGCGGTGGCGGAAAGCCAGGCCGCGCTGACCAAAGCCGGGCAGGACTTCTCAGAGGCTGAAGCGGCGGAAAAGGAAGCGGTTGCGACGGCTGAGAACGCAGAACGGGCGTTGGTTGAAGCGGATGAAGCCCGGGCGGAGACGCAAGGCCGCGAAGCGGATGCACGGGCGCTCCGCTCCGAGGCCGAGGGCGAAATGAACGCGTTGCGTGCCGAGGCGGGTGCGCTCGCCAAACTCGTGGACCGTGACACGGCGGAAGGCGGGCAGGTGCTTGATCAGCTGCAGGTGAAAAGCGGCTATGAGAAAGCGCTGGGGGCTGCCCTGGCCGACGATCTGCGCGCGCCGGAGGTGTCCGCGGACGGGCCGTCTGGTTGGGCTGCATTGCCTGCCTACGAGCGTCATCAGGCTTTGCCGGAAGGGGTTAAGCCCCTGTCTCTTTTTGTGGATGTTCCCGAAGTCCTGGCGCGCCGGATTAGCCAGATCGGTCTTGTGGATGCCGACGAGGGCCCGCGTTTGCAGGCAGCACTGAACCCCGGACAGCGGCTGGTATCGCCCGAGGGGGACTTGTGGCGCTGGGACGGGTTTCGCGCCTGGGCCGAGGATGCGCCATCGGCGGCGGCCTTGCGCTTGCAACAGCTCAACCGTCTTGAGGAGCTCAAACAAAACCTGGAACAGGCGTCGCAACGGGCAGATGGGGCCAAAGCGGCGCATGACCATCTGGGCACGCAACTGGCGGAGCTGACAAAGGCGGATGCCCTCGCGCGGGAGGCGCGCCGCGCGGCGGACCGATTGGTCGCTGAGGCGGGTCGGCGGCTGAGCCGGGCGGAGGCGGATCGAAATCTGGCCGAAGGTCGGCTGGAGTCCCTGGGGCTGGCTGTGACGCGCCACGAAGAAGAAGCGATGGGCGCGCGCACACGGCTGAAGGAAGCGGAGCGCGCGCTGGAAGACCTCGGCGATCTGACTGAGGCGCGCGAGATGGTCGACGCAGTCCGCATGGCCGTAGAAGCCGCGCGGATCACCATGATGTCGCGTCGGTCTGCGCATGACGAATTACGCCGTGAGGGCGAGGCGCGCACCAAACGCGCGCAGGAGGTTACCAAGGAAGTCAGCGGCTGGCGGCACCGTCTGGAGACGGCAGAAAAGCGCAGCGCGGAGTTGGTGGCGCGCAAAACCGCGACCGAAGCGGAATTGGAGGAGGCCAGCGCTGCGCCTGCAGAGATTGCCACCAAACGCGCCGAGATGGGCGAGGCGATCACGGTGGCAGAGGCGCGCAAGGCGCAAAGCTCGGATGCCTTGTCGACCGCTGAAGGTGCTTTGCGTGAGGCGACCATGGCGGAGCGGGAGGCGGAGCGTACAGCTTCTGAGGCCCGTGAAGCACGGGCGCGGGCGGAGGCGCGCAGTGATGCCGCGCGCGAAACGGTGGCCCTGGCCGCAGAACGCATTGCCGATGAAAGCCAGATCACGCCGAACCAGCTTTTGGGTCAATTGGACGTGACCCCCGACCAGATGCCGGGCGCGGAAACCCTGGAGGCGGATGTGAACCGCTTGAAGCGCCAGCGTGACGCCTTGGGCGCGGTCAACCTGCGGGCCGAGGAAGATGCCCGCGAGGTGCAGACCGAATACGATACGTTGACCGGTGAGAAGGCTGATCTGGAAGAAGCGATCAAGACCCTGCGCGGCGGCATTGCCAGTCTGAACCGTGAGGGGCGCGAGCGGTTGTTGACAGCCTTTGAGCAGGTGAATTCGAATTTCTCCATGCTCTTCACCCATCTTTTCGGCGGTGGCGAGGCCAATCTGGTCATGGTCGAGAGCGATGATCCGCTGGAGGCGGGCCTTGAGATCATGTGCCAGCCGCCGGGCAAGAAGCTGTCGACGCTGAGCCTGTTGTCGGGCGGCGAGCAAACCTTGACGGCCATGGCCCTGATCTTCGCGGTGTTCCTGGCCAACCCGGCCCCGATTTGCGTGCTCGACGAGGTGGATGCCCCGCTCGATGATGCAAATGTGACGCGGTTCTGCGATCTGTTGGACGAGATGTGTCGCCAGACGGAAACCCGTTTCCTGATCATCACCCACCACGCGGTAACGATGGCGCGGATGGACCGGCTCTTTGGCGTCACGATGGCTGAGCAGGGTGTCAGCCAACTGGTATCTGTGGACCTGAAGAAGGCTGAGACGCTGGTCGCGTGACGCGCTGCCGGTGCACAGGCTTGCGTGTCTGGAAGATCACCTGATCGTGTAACGCGCGGCCCCGGTTCCGGGCTATGCTGTTCGTCATGTCCCGGGTCATCTTTCTGATTGCAATGTTGATAATTCCGATCGCCGCCGCCGCGCAGGATTGGGCGCTGCGGGCGGGGGACAAATTGCTGTCTCACATGGAAGTGGCGCAGCTGACGACCGGTCAGACGCTTGTGTTTTATGACGATGGGCAGTCCAAGTTTTCGGCGGGTGGGGCGTATTCCTATACCTATGCGAGCGGCCAGTCTGCCTATGGCCGCTACAGGATCGAACCCGACGGGACGGTCTGTATCCAGTATCGCAATGGTTTTGCGCGATGTGATCGCTATGTGCAAAGCGGCACCCGCATCGTGCTGCTGACCGAGGATGGGCAGCGATTTCCAATTCGACCTGAGGTCCTGGAATAAAAAAGACCCCGCGCTGCCTCAGCGCGCAGGGTCGAGTGGTAGAAAACAAACCTGAATGTAAGTTTCACCCGAGAAACTACGTTTTCTGCGGTAAAGAAAGGTTAACGGCGAGGGCGTCAAAGCCGCGAGAGGAGGGTCGGGGTGGGCCAGGCATCCGCAGGTAGCCCCAGCCGTTTCTGCTCGGTTTGCACGGCAGCGCGCGTGCGTGCGCCCAGAATGCCGTCGACCTTGCCCACGTCATGGCCGCGTGCCTGAAGCTTGCGTTGCAGCTCCTTGGTTTGCGCACCGGAAAGTCCAGGGTCTGGGTTGCCTGCGTCGTGAACGGGTGCGCCTTGTAGCCGAGTGGCGAAATATGCGGCGGTCATGACATAGGTAAAGCTTTGATTCCATTCAAAATATACATTGAAATTTGGATAGGCGAGAAAGGCAGGCCCCTTGTGCCCCTGCGGCAGGATCAAGGCGGCGGGCAAATTTTTTTCAAGCGCACCGCTGCGCGCTTCGACGCCCATGGCAGCCCAGTGCGATGTCGGTTTGACAACCTTGAGCCCGCTCTGCGACCAGTCAAATGTGCCCGGTACGCTGACCTCTTGAATCCAGGGCTCGCCAGCCCGCCAGCCGAGGCTCTTGAGCATGGATCCCCCCGACATCAACGCATCCACCGCCGAAGTCTTTAACGAAACCTTACCATCGCCATCCCCATCCACGCCGTTTTCGAGGATATCGCGGGGCAGCATCTGGACCATGCCAATCTCGCCCGCCCAGGCGCCGGTGGTGGTTCTGGGATCAAGGGCACCACGCTCATAAAGCTCAAGGGCGGCAAAGACTTGTGGCCGGAAAAGCTCGGGACGGCGACAGTCGTGAGACAGGGTGACCAGCGCATTGACCGTGTTGAAATCGCCCTGAAACCCGCCGTAATCCGTCTCAAACGCCCAGAAAGCCAGAAGCACGCCGCGATCAACGCCGTAGGTCTGCTCGACCCGATCAAAGGTTGCGTCATATTTCTTCGCGTTGCTGATCCCGCGCTTGAGCCGATCTGCCGAAATCAGGCGTTTTGAAAAATCGAGGAAAGGCCGTTGAAAAACGCCTTGGGCCCGATCCGCCTTGAGCACCCTGCTGTCTTGGGCAACGCCGGCAAAGAACTGGTTCACCTTTGCCCCGTCATGCCCCTTTGCAATCGCCTCGGATTTCAGCCCGCTGACGAAATCGGAAAAGGAGCCACCACAGGCCTGCGCGGAGAAGGGCAAGGCAGCAAGACACAGGGCAATAAGGGGTAGTCGCATCAGAAACCTCCGGAATATCGGGTTACAAAAGAACAATCAGGGCGCAGAGGGCCAGAAAGGCCCCCCACGCTTTCCACAGCATCACGATACTGGCGTCGATGTCTACAGGTGTCAGTGCGCGGCGGCCTTCGGCGTTCACCCAGGGGAAGTCACGCATTTCACCCTCATAGGCGCGGGGGCCGGAAAGGGCGATGCCAAGCACACGCGACAGGGCGGCCTCCGGCCAGCCGGCATTGGGAGAGCGGTGCAACCCGGCGTCTGATCGGATGCCGGTAATGTCCAGACATCCTGCGGGCAGGGCAATCAGCACCGCGGTCAGCCGCGCCGGGATCAGGTTCAAGAGATCGTCCAGGCGCGCAGCGGCCCACCCGAATTCTTCATGTCGTGGCGTGCGGTAACCGATCATGCTGTCTGCCGTATTGATCAATTTGTAAATCACCAGCCCAGGCAGGCCCGCAATCAGGAACCAGAACGCGGGGGCAATCACGCCATCCGACAGGTTTTCAGCGGCGCTTTCAATGGCGGCGCGCGCGATCTGGCTGTCGTCCATGGCCGCGGTATCGCGGCCGACGATCCGGGCCACCATGCGGCGGCCTTCCCGCACCGAGACCCTGAGCCCGTCGCCGACGATTGAGACATGCTGCACCAAAGAGCGCTGCGCGAGCAATACCGCCGCCACCAGGATTTCGACCGCAGGCCCCAGAGCGCTGAGCATTAGGCCAAGTGCGGCACCGGTGATCAGGTGGATGAGAACGCAAGCGAAGCCTTTGACCCGGCGCTGGCTTCCTGTGTTAAAGCGGCGGTCGAGCGCGCCGACAAGCTTGCCCATCAGCACGGCGGGATGGGGCATGCGGCTCCACAGCCATTTCGGTTCTCCTATTGCTGCATCAAGTAGCAGCGCGCAGATGATCAAAAGAGCGTTGCTCATGCCAATGCTGCTTCGACCCGCGGCCAGTGCAGCGGATGTGGCAAGCCGAGGCGCAGCCAACCGCGGGCGTAAGGGAAAGTCCGGCTCCAGATTTTATGCTGTGCCAATCGCGTTTGCCACTCAATTGCCTCGCCCACGTCATAGAGACGGAACAGCGGGGTGCCGCCAATCACCTTGGCGCCGGCAATCTGCATCAGCGCGTCAAGACGTGCGGCATCCTCAGAAAGCCGGTCTCGTGTCGTGCGCGCCCAATCCAGATCGGAAAGCGCCTGCGCACCGATGTGCAGCGCCGGTCCGGATACCGCCCAGGGCCCCAGTGTATCGGCCAGTCGATCGATCAATTCAGGATCTCCGCCAAGAAAACCCAACCGCACCCCGGCCAGCCCCCAGAATTTACCAAAGCTTTTCAGCACAAGGGTGCCGGGCCTGCCTGCGCTGTCAATCAGCGATAGGGAGGGTGCGATGTCACAAAAGCTCTCATCAATGATCGTGAGCGTTGCATCCCGCACCGGGAGTGTATCCTGCGTCCATTGGCGACCATCGGGATTGTTCGGATGCACGACAACCTGAACATCGGCAGGTCCAGCCTGTGTGACCTCCCATCCATAAGTCCTGAAGGCCGCTGCATGCTCGTTATATGTCGGCTCCGGAATACAGACGGTCCCTTTCGGCAACACCTGCGGGATTTGCGCGATCACGGCTGATGCGCCCGGCGCCGCGATCAACCCAGCCTGCTCCGGAATGCCCCAAAAGCGACGTGCCGCTTTGAGCAGGTTGGACAGTGCGGTCTTGTCGGGCAGGGCTGTCCAGGCATCGAAAGGCAGGTTGGAGACAGGGAATGCTACAGGATTGATACCCGTCGAGAGGTCAATCCACCCGATTCGCGTGCCCCCGAAGCGAGCAACTGCAGCATCCAACCCACCGCCATGATCACGCCCAAGTCCCGTCAACAATATGCCTACTTTTCCAAGATCGTGGCGCAAATCCGCGCCTTTCAAACCCGCTAAAAGCGGAAATCAGCCGGTTGTTCAAGTCTATTGCCAATTGATAAAGATGTCGCTGAGTGCTTAATCGTTTGTTAACCTTTGAGGCAGACCACGGGTATGCGGTGCAAACATATTTCAGCAAAAGCTGGAATGGAGGACAGATGAAGGTTCTAATCGTTGAGAGCCAAAACGATCTGGCTACACTATGGCAAAGACACCTTGAGCGCATGGGCATGACAGTTGCACGTGCGTCGGGTCAAGTCGATGCCATCGACCACCTGAGCACGCATCAGACTGACGTGATCATCATGGATCTGATGCTGGGCGATGGATCGGCGTTGGCGGTTGCAGACTATGCAAGTTACAGGTTGCCCGACGCACGGGTAATCTTTGTCACCAACACGTCGTTTTTCTCGGATGGCTCGATTTTCCGGCACGCAACGAACGCCTGCGCGTTTGTGCAGAGTGCCACGCCCCCCGAGGATTTGGCTGCCATGGTCGAGCATTATGGCGGTGTCTCAGAGCATTCCGGGGCGGCCTGAACGGGCCAACCGCTACAAACACCCGTTTTAGGCATCACCCGCGATTGTGGGGAGCCAAAAAATCGAGTTCGGGTCCGATCGGGATGATCCGGTGCGGGTTTATGCTTTCGTGACTGAAATGGTAGTGGCGGATGATATGCGCGAAATTCACCGTTTCGGCGACCCCGGGCGTTTGAAACAGGTCGCGCGTGTAGGCCCAGAGGTTGGGAAAATCGATTAGCCGTTTCCGGTTGCATTTGAAATGCAGGTGATAGACCGGATCAAAGCGCACCAGCGTTGTGAAAAGCCGCCAATCTGCTTCGGTTTGCCGGTCGCCCATCAGATAACGGCTGTCTGCAAGACGGGTTTCCAGCCAGTCCAGCGTCTCGAAAAGTGGCGTTACAGCCGCATCATAGGCCGATTGGGTCGTTGCAAATCCACATTTGTAAACGCCATTGTTCAGGGTGTCGTAAATGCGGTCATTCACCGGGGCAATGGCGTCGTGCAGTGCGTTTGGCCAATAGTCAATGGTGTTCCCCGTGATGCCATCAAAGGCCAGGTTGAACATCCGGATGATCTCTGAGCTTTCATTCGAGACGATGGTTTCGCGCTCCTTGTCCCAGAGGATGGGCACCGTCACACGCCCGGAAAACACCGGATCTGCCTTGGTGTAGATATTGCGGGCAAAAGGCATCTCGTAAAGCGTGTCGCCTGTGGCACCCTGGTCGTCCGTCTCAAAAGTCCAGCCATCGATCAGCATGTCCGGATGAACCACCGAGACGCCGATGTGATCTTCTAATCCTTTGAGTTTACGGAAGATCAACGTGCGATGTGCCCAGGGGCAGGCATAGCTGACATAGAGGTGGTAGCGGCCCGAATCGGCCTTGTAGCCAGCCTCTCCTGAGGGGCCTGCAGCGCCATCCGCGGTGATCCAGTTGCGAAATTTCGCCTCGGACCGCTTGAATTTTCCGCCGGTGGATTTGGTATCATACCACGTGTCGTGCCAGATGCCGTCTACCAAAAGTCCCATGCCGATTCCCCTTATTGCGTTGGTCGTTTTCTACGCAGTCGGCATTAAAGATGACAGCGCAAGTCCCGCGCATAGACCTCCGCATGAGTGCACAGGACAGTCTTTATGACATAAAAACTTAACTTGATTTTTAGCGCATTGGCGCATCAATGTGCTGTGGGGATTATGTAGGGTATTAACGATATGGAAGCGATTTTTTCCAAGGAAATTCAAGCAGGTTTGGACAAGGCACGCGTTGCGTCATTGAAACGCGCCTCTCGGCTGCGTGTGAGCGCCGGGGGTAAAATTCACCCGATCCTGCGCATGTGGAAATCCGGTTTCGCGATGGAAGCAGAAGCGCCGAGCCTGCGTGGTCGGGTGGACCTCTATGATGGCAGTCTGCACCTGATGCAGTGCCTGATCATTGCCAGCGATGACGAAAATGGCGAACGCCGCTACGAATTCAAACGGGCCACGGCAGTGTCACAGGCGCCAGCGGTAGATTTTGAAATTGCCGATGACGCGCCGGTCGGTCTGATCGAAGACGCGCGTTAAGGCCCGAGAAAGCTACTGCAAGTCGCTGAAAGCAGCGGTGAGCCTGTTACAGGCTTCCTGGATGGTTGCACGCGGTGCTGCCAGGTTGAAGCGCAGGAACGTCTCGCCCCCAGCGCCAAATTCCGGGCCTGCACTGGGCGCGATACGCGCGTCTTCGAGCACACGTCTGGAGATCTCCTCATAGCTCATGCCAGTCCCGGCAAAATCCACCCAAGCCAGATAGGTGGAGCGTAGCGGTAGAGAATGCACGCCCGGGATCGTATCAATTGCGGCATCAAATAGCGCGCGATTGCCTTCCAGATAGGCGACCTGCGCGTCGACCCACTCAGCCCCTTCCGGTGAATAAGCCGCGGTGATCATCAGCAGGCTGAGCCCCGCGGGCTTGTAATCCAGCGCATTCAGGCGGGTTTGCATGTCCCGGCGCAAGGAGGCGTTCGGGATGATCATGTTGCCGGTGCGCTGCCCGGCAATATTGAAGGTCTTGGAGGCGGAGGTCAGCACGATCAGCCGATCTTCGTGTTCGGGGACGGCGATATGCATGGGCACGAATGTGCTGCCTGCGTAAACCAGATCATGATGCACTTCATCCGATACCAGCGTGAGGTCATTATGCGCAGCGAAGTCCGCGACGGAGCGCAACTCCTCCGCTGTCCAGACGCGGCCGGACGGGTTTTGCGGTGAACACCAGATCAGCATTTTTTCGCGCCCGGTCATACGCGCCTGCGCATCGTCCAAATCCAGCATGTAGGTGTCGCCGTCCCGTCTCAGCGGGCATTCGTTCACTTCCCGGCCCGATTTTTCCACCTTGTTGCGGAACTCATGGTAGACGGGGCTGAAAATCACAACCTGATCGCCCGGCTCGGTCCAGACATCCAGCGACAGCCCAATGGCATTGCCAAGCCCCTGAGCGGTCAGAATCCAAGAGGGCTCTATCTGCCAGTTGTGCCGGGTCTTCATCCACCATTGGATGGCCGCAAGGTATTCGTCGTTGACCGGGTAATAGCCGAAAATCCCGTGATCTGCTGCGCGGTGCAAGGCATCCGTGACGCAAGCTGGCGTCGGATAATCGCTGTCAGCGGTCCACATGGCCAGCCCGCCCTCCGGTGACACGCCGTAGTATTTCTCCATGTAGTCCCATTTGCTCGATTGCGTGCCGCGCCGGTCGATCACGGTATCAAAACGGGCGTCGTGGCTGTCGTCGAGGCTCATGGGGGTCTCCTTTGGGGCTGTCCTATAGCTAGCGAGATTTCGGCTGGCTGCAAGCCCGGCAATGTTGCAGCCAGCGGGCTCCTGTCTTACATGAAGTTTTATGAAACGAAATATCCTTTTGCATCCGGACCCGCGGCTGAAGAAACACGCCGCGCCCGTCGCTGATCTGAGCGATGAGCTGCGTGCCCTGGCCGATGATATGCTGGAGACGATGTACGCCGCGCCGGGCATCGGGTTGGCGGCCCCGCAAGTGGGCATCCTGCAGCGGCTGGTGGTGCTGGATTGCGTCAAAGGCGAGGCCGAAACGCCGCGGCCGCTGATCATGTTCAACCCCGAGGTCATCGCCTCCTCGGATGAAACCAATGTCTATGAGGAAGGGTGCCTGTCGATCCCCGAACAGTTTGCGGATGTTACACGGCCTGCCGAGGTTGAGGTGCGCTGGATCGATCGCAACGGCAAGGAGCAAACCGAAGTCTTTGACGGGCTGTGGGCGACCTGCACGCAGCACGAGATCGACCATCTGGATGGCAAGCTGTTTATCGACTACCTCAAGCCGCTCAAACGCCAGATGATCACGCGAAAAATGGTCAAACTCAAGCGCGAGCTGGCGCGCGCATGACCGTCAGAGACATTGTGCGCTGGCCGGACCCACGACTCAGCACTGTTTGCGCGCCAGTGGCGGCGATTGACGCGGATCTCCGTGTTCTGGCGGCGGATATGTTGGAAACCATGTATGCCGCACCGGGCCGGGGATTGGCCGGACCACAAGTGGGCGCGATGTCGCGTATTTTCGTGATGGACACCGATTGGAAAGAGGGCACGCCCGCGCCGCTGGTCTTCATCAACCCGGTGATTGAAGCGCGCAGTGCGGCGCGCGCGACGCAAACCGAGGGGTGCCTGTCGATCCCGGGCGTCAGCGCCGAGATCGAACGGCCCGCCGAAATAACCGTGGCATGGACCGATCTGGAGGGCGCGCATCAGGTGCAAACCTTCACCGGGTTTGCCGCCGCCTGTGTGCAGCATGAACTGGACCATCTCGATGGTATCGTCACTTTCGATCATCTGACACCGGAGATGCGCGCCAGGCTGGAAGCGGAATACGCCGAGGCGGTGCAATGACGGTGCGCCGGTGCCTGCCGTGGCCGGACCCGCGTTTGCGCCGACCGGCCGAAGCGGTAGCAGAAATAACTGATGAAATCCGGACGATCTGGGAGGACATGATCGACACGATGGATGCCATGCCGGGCGTGGGTCTAGCCGCGCCGCAGATCGGCATCGGGTTGCAGCTGGCGGTTGTCGACGCATCCGACACCCGCGACCGGCGCATCCGCATGGCCAATCCGACGGTGCTCGACGCCTCGGCGATCATGAATGATCATGAAGAGGCAAGCCCGAACCTGCCCGGATTTTCGGCCAAAGTATCGCGGCCCCGCGGCGTGGCCGTGCGCTTTATGGATGAAAACGGGCTTTATGTTCGCCGCGATTTTGTCGGCCTGGAGGCGACAAGCGTGCAGCACCAGATCGATCACTTGCAGGGGAAGATGTATTTTGATCGTCTCAGCAAAGTGAAGCGTGACATGCTTTTGCGTAAAGCACGGAAGGCCAAAACCTGAAGCAGCGGACACCCCACCGAGTGACCAGCCGCAAACCCTGGCGCCTTGGTGCGTCATGGACCGTAGCATGTTGGAGATGAAGAAATGCGCGTGATCTTTATGGGCACTCCGGATTTTTCGGTTCCGGTGCTGAATGCTTTGGTCGACGCCGGGCATGAGCTTGTATGCGTGTATTGCCAGCCACAGCGCCCGGCGGGCCGTGGCAAGAAAGAGCGCCCCAGCCCCGTGCATGCCAGAGCATTGGAGCTTGGCCTGCCCGTGCGGACCCCTGTGTCGCTCAAAAGCGCCAGTGCCCAGGCGGAATTTCAGGCACTGCAGGCAGATGTGGCTGTCGTTGTCGCCTATGGGCTGATCCTGCCACAGGCGGTGCTTGATGCACCGGCGCGCGGGTGCCTCAACATTCATGCAAGTCTGCTCCCGCGTTGGCGCGGGGCGGCCCCTATTCATCGCGCGATCATGGCCGGTGATGCGAAAACGGGCGTTTGTATCATGCAGATGGACGCGGGGTTGGACACTGGGCCCGTTCTTGCCCGCCGTGAGGTCGACATCGGATTGCACGAGACGACCGCGAGTTTGCATGACCGTCTGAGCGAGATGGGGGCGGGGCTGATCGTCGAAACGTTAACCCATCTGGACGGGCTTTCCGCCATACCACAGCCGGCTGAGGGCGTGACCTATGCTCAGAAAATCGACAAATCGGAGGCGCGTGTGGATTGGCACCAGCCCGCCGAGGATGTGGACAGGCTGATCCGGGGGCTGTCGCCCTTTCCCGGCGCCTGGACGCTTGATGGCGAGACCCGGATTAAGCTGTTGGAGTCCCGCATCGCGCAGGGTCAGGGCGCGCCCGGTCAGGTGCTGCATGACCCCCTGCGTGTGGTCTGCGGCGCGGGCGCCGTGGAACTCATCCGCTTGCAGCGCGCGGGCAAAGGGGTACAGGATGCAGAGGCGTTTCTGCGGGGCTGGCCGCTGGAAGCCGGTAGGCAGCTGGAATAGGAGAGGCCCATGTTTCTGACGCTCTTTGGCACCGTCGTGATTGCGGGTATCGTGGGGTATCTCTGCGAAAAAACCGGATTTACCCACAATGGGTATTTGCAGAGCATCATCATCTGCATTGGCGGGGCGTTTTTATTCTACTTCGTCCGGATCATGTTTGGGTTTGGCTTTTCAAGCCCAGGGATGAACGCCATCGCCGCCTCCATCGGGGCCCTGGTCATTGTGCCGTTCCACTGGCGCAAGTAAACCTATTGCGCTGGCGTGCCTGACAGCGCCGCATCCTCGTCAGGCTTCGGAGCGCGCACACAGAGGCGCAACAACGGCGGGACCGTCAGCAGCGTCAGGAAGGCCGACATCGAGAGCCCGCCGACCACCACCGCCCCCAAACCACGATAAAGCTCGGAGCCTTCGCCGGGAAAGACCACCAGTGGCAGCATGCCGAAGACACTGGTGAGCGTGGACATGAAAATCGGGCGAATGCGGTTCCGCGTGGCCTCTTCAATGGCATCAATCGGCGCCATACCTTCGTCCCGCAGGTGATAAAGGGTCTGGTGCACAATCAGGATCGCGTTGTTCACCACGATCCCCACCAGAATGATGAATCCCAGCAACGTCAGCATATCGAGCGGTTGGTTTTGGAAGGTGTTGAGCAGCGCCAGCCCACCCACGCCACCTGCTGCGGCCACAGGCACGGAAATCAGAATGACCAGTGGCAAAACGAAACTCTCAAACAGGATCGCCATGACGAGGAAAACAATCACCAGCGCCACGGCGAGGTTGATCTGGATCGCATCCCACGTCTGGCTGAGCTGATCCGCGGTGCCGGATACGCTGACGCGGATGCCATTCGGCAGGCCCTGCGCCTCAAGGACAGAGACCACCTCGGTTTCCAAGAGCTCTACTGCCGCTTCGAGTGGCAAGGCGTCCGAGGGGCGCACTTCGAGCGTGACCGTTCGCAACCGATCCCGGTGCCTGATCTCGGTGGGCCCCGCCGTCACAACCACATCAGAGAGCGCTGTGACCGGCACGATCTGACCCCCGGGTGTGACCACGGGGTAGTTGCCGATGTCTTGCGTGCGTTGCGCGACCTGAAGCCCCGGATCGCCCTTGAGCATCAGGTTCAGCCGTTCTGCGCCGACGGTGATTTCCGCCACGCGCAGCCCGTCGTTGAAGGCATCCACCGTCAGCGCAAGATCGGAGGCCGTGAGACCTGCGTCCGCCAACCTGAGCCGGTCCGGGACGAGCCGTACCTCCGGTGCGCCCAGTTCGAGCCCGGGGATCGGGCGGAACTGGTGACCCTCGGAGCGGGGCAGGAGGCCTGCGATTGTGCCCGCGGCCTGACCGGCCACAGCAAGAATTTCGTCCAGATCCTGCCCTGAAATATTGAGCTCAATGGTGCGCCCGCCGCCCACACCCCGCCCGAAAAGCGAAGGCTGTGTCATGAAACCAAAGGTGCCGGGTTCCGCGAAAATAGGGCCCGACAAAACGGGGATCAGCTCGCCCGCGCGCGCGCCGTTCACTGCAGCCGCCCCGACAAAGCTATTGCCAGGGGTCGCTACGAAAAAGAAATTCTCGATGGTGGGTGTGCCATCTTCCATGGCCGGAGCAGGGGCCGCTTCCCAAAGGGGGCGGGCCACGCCTTCGATGCGTTGTGCGATGGTTTGCGTGGTGTCGAGGTTGTATCCCGGCGGCGGGATAATCAGGCCAAAGACAAGGTTACGGTTGCCTTCGGGCAGGTATTCCAGGCGCGGCAGAAAGGCGATGGCGGCAACCCCGGCACCCCCTGCGATGGCCGCGACCATCAACAGCCCGACGCGCCGGTAGCGCACGGTCAGGCGGACATAGGACATCACCAGGCGGTGGAACCCATGGGCCAGATGATCAAGCCCCCAGATCCTCATCGTGACCTGTTCGCCGCGCTTCAGCAGGCGGCTGGCAAGCGCCGGGATCACCGTCACGGCGACAATCAGCGACAGCAGAACAGAGACGGAAATGGCCACGGCGATGTCACGGAAAAGCTGCCCGGCCTCCAGTTGCATGATCAGGATGGGGACAAAGACCAGAACGGTTGTCAACGCAGAGACGAGGATCGCGCCCCAGACCTGTTTCGCGCCGAGATAGGCCGCCTCGCGCCGGGATTTTCCCTGTTCCCGCAGCCGGTAGATGTTTTCCAGAACCACAATGGCCGCGTCAACGATCATGCCGACGGCAAATGCGATCCCAGCCAGCGAGATGACGTTCAGCGTCCGCCCGGTGGCCGCCATGGCGACGAATGTGGCGACGATGCTGACCGGAATGGCCAGCGACACCACCAGCGTTGCGCGCGGACTGCGCAGGAACATCAACAGGATCAGGGCCGCCAACCCACCCCCGATCCAGATGTTCTGCGTCACAAGCTGAATGGCACCATTGATATAGATGGTTTCGTCATAGACCTGGCGCATCTTGAGGCCGGCATCGGTTACCGGCCCTCTTTCCAGCGTGGCCAGGACCTCTTGCACGGCCTCCATGGTTTCAATGACATTTGCGCCCGGTTCCCGCACGATGTTGAAAGCCAGACCCGGCTCGCCCCGGAACCGCAGCCTTGCGGTCGGGTCACCAAAGGCAAAGCCCACATCGGCCACATCGCCCACGCGCACGCGACCAGACCCGCCGGTGCTCCGCTCGGAGCGTAAAACGACCTCCTCGATGGCCGCGACGGTGTTGAGGTTACCTTCGGCCCGCACGATATACCGGCGTTTGCCTTCCTCCACATCGCCTGCCGACAGCGAGATGTTTTCATTGCGCAGTGTGCGGACCACATCGGGAACCGTCATGCCGAAACGGGCCAGCTGGCGCGGGTCCACGACAACCTGCAACTCGCGCGTCACGCCGCCGAACACATTAACGGCGGACACGCCTTCTACCCGCTCGATCCTGTCCTTGATGATGTCTTCGACAAAATCGCCATAGGTCGGCATGGAACGTGTGTTGCCTTCCTGAGCGGTCAGTAGCACCCAGGCAATCGGGCTGTCATCGGCGCCGGAGGTATCCAGCGAAGGTTCGCCCGCCTCGTCAGGGTAGTCGCCCACGCGGTCGAGCCGGTTGGAGACGAGCAGAAGCGACTGCCCCATATCCGTGCCGATCCCGAATTCAAGTGTTACCTCGGCTTCGCCTGACCGGGCGCGGGAGGTCATGATATCCAGACCCTCAAGGCCGCGTAGCGCCTCTTCCTGCGGGTTAAGGATCTCGCGCTCAACCTCGGAAGGCGCAGCCCCCGGCCAATCGGTGCTGATCACCACGATGGGTTTGCGGACATCGGGGGCCAGCTGAATTGGGATGCGGGTGACCGCGATGATGCCGAACAGAACCGCCATGATGACCGCCGCGAGCACCGCGACGGGTCTATCGATGGCAAACCGGATGAAATCCATGGCGGTCTCCCTAGTTGCTGGCGCTCATGGGCGCGATGGATTGGCCCGGGCGCAGCCGCTCGTTGCCGCGCGTGACCACGACATCCCCTTCTGTCAGACCGCTCAACACTTCGAACCGGTCCCCCAGTGCCACGCCGATCTGCACGGTGCGCGGTGTGGCATGCCCGTCCTCCGCGACAAAAACCGTCCATCCGCCCCGTGCCTGTACCAAAGCGTCTTTGGGCACGGAGAGGACTTCGCGCGGCGCACTGATCGGGATCGACACCGTGATCGATTGCCCGATGGCAATGGTTTGCAAATCCGCAAGACCAGGCGAGGAAAAGCGCACTGGCCGCGTGCGGGTCGCTGTATCTTCGACGGGGAGGAGGACGCGCACGGTGAGGTCCAGCTCTTCCCCCGCCTCGCTTATGCCAATCACGCGCAGCCTCGGCTCCAGGACACGCACGTATTTGGACGGTACGCTGGCCTCGATCTCAAAGGATTGGGTGTCGAGCAGCGATACCACCGGCGCGCCGGAACTGATGAATTCGCCCGGATTTGTGTTCACCTCAAGCACGATGCCGGAAAACGGGGCTCTGATCAGCGCGCGTTCCAGTTGATAAGTGGTCTCTGCGACATTGGCCTGTGCGGTTTGAACCCGTGCTTCGGCCTCTGCCAATTCTCCTTGTGCTTCAAAGAAATCGCTCTGCGCTTCGTCGAAACGGCTGGTTGAAAAGGCGGATGTCCCCCGTAACCCTTCGATGCGGGCAAGGGATTTGGTTGACCGGTCTACGCGCGATGTGGCCGTCGCAATCCCGGCCCGCGCCTCCGCCAAAAGCGCGTCTGCCTGGCGCGACAGGATTTCCAGAAGTTCGGTGTCCAGCTCGGCGAGGATGTCGCCTTCATTCACGGTAACTCCTTCCAGAACATGAACTTTATCCACCGTCCCGGCAATGCGGCTAGCCACTGTGCCTTCGCGCGATGTCACCACTTCTGCAAAGAGTGGCACGGTCTCCGCGATGCTCTGATAGTTTACGGTTTCGACACCAACCGCAGCGGGCCCGCCCTGCGCCAGAGCTGATGTGGCTGAAAAAGCAAAAGCCGCCGCCCATGCAAGAGGCTGCGCCAGCCGAAAAATGGATAATAGACTCATGGAGCATGCCTTTGGGGTCAGTCAGCTACGATACCGAACGGTCTAGCATATTCCTGCGGGAAGCAAATAACGCTTAGGTGCGCAGGCGCAGTTTTCCCTGCGGGTTCATCCGAAGACTAATCGCCTTGTTTCTGCGCCTCCACCGCGTCCGCATAGCGCACAAGAGCGGCGATTTCATCCTGACTTGCCTGTTGCCCGGTAAAGCCCAGCAGGTAGCTTGGCAGCAGACGGCTGCGGTCTTCCATCGGCTCACCCAATTGCGCGTCGTCATATCCGATTTGCATGTAGTAGAGAATGCGCGCGCGGGCGACGGCCTCAAGGTCTTCGTAACCGTGACGGATGAACATGGCGTGCAGCGCTTCAAGTCGCTTGTTTTCAGAGGCGTGCAGAATTTTGCGCACCTTGGGTGATCTGCGCGCCCAGTCCCGAATGGCAAAATCCAGCCGCGTGTTAAAAAGCTGCGGGTTGATCACACAGCGGAACACATTGCCCACGGCTTCGGTGATGGTCTGGGCAGGCTCTTCGGTTTTTGCCACAAGGGCCGCGGTATTTGTCTTCTGCCAATGCTCGAGCAGGGCATTCAGCAAGTCCTGGCGCGACTTGAAATACCAGTAAAAGCTGGAGCGAGAGACATCCAGCTGCGCGCCAAGCACCTGGATTTTCACCCCTTCAACGCCATTGGCAATCAGGGCTTCGCGCGCGGCATCCAGCCAGTTCTGGCGTGTGACCTTGATGTTGCCGACCGGGCGGTCGCCCTCTGGCGATGAATCGCCATTTGATGTGTTTTGCGAGTGCTCCAAGGATCAGCTTTCCGGCGGGGCGCCGCCCGCCTCAGATTTTGTGCGAATATACCCGTGCAGCCGCGCCAGTGCATCTGCGTCTATGGACGGCGCTTTTGCCTCTGCCACGATGCGTTTCCACATCTGCGTCGCGCGGGTAGTTGTGTCCAGCGCGCCGCGTTCTTCCCAGGTTCCGAAATTCGACAGATCGCCGATCAATGGCTCATAAAATGCTGTCTGATAGCGTTCCATTGTGTGGGCTGCGCCAAAGAAATGCCCGCCCGGTTGCACTTCGGTCAGGGCATCCAAAGCGATGTCGGCATTTTCCGCCGGGGTGGTGGCGCATAGTTCTGCAACCATCTGCAGAACCTCCAGGTCGGTGATGAGTTTTTCATAAGATACGGTCAATCCCCCTTCCAGCCAGCCCGCGGCATGGATCACCACCGTTGCCCCGGCCAGCAGGCACCCCCAGGTCCCGAATTGCGTTTCATTCGCTGCCTGGACGTCATTCAGATTGGCAGCGGATCCGCTGGCGCAGCGCCAGGGCAGGCCGATGCGACGAGCCAATTGGCCGGCGGCGAGGCTGGCCTTGAAGTGCTCTGGCGTCCCAAAAGCGGGCGCGCCGGATTTCATGTCCACGTTCGAGGTGAAAGTGCCGTAGCACACGGGTGCGCCGGGGCGCACGAGCTGCGTGAGGGTGATCGCGGCCAGCGCTTCGGCGTGGCTGAGGGTCATGGCACCTGCGACCGTGATCGGGGCCATAGCACCCATCAGGGTAAAGGGAGTGACGATGCTGACCTGACCGGCCTTGGCGAAATCCATCAGCCCCTGCGCCATGGGCACGTCGAGTGTGCGCGGTGAATTGGTGTTGATGATCGTGTAGCAATGGCTGACGGCGGCGAATTCCGCGTCGGACAGGCTCCTGAAGTCGCGGAGCATTTCGAAGCTCTGTTCGACCTGTGGCGTGCCCCGCGAGAAGATGAAGGGCACCTTGTCCGACAGCGACAACTGCGCGTCGAGCGTCGCGTAGTGACGCAGGTGCATGGGCACATCCTGTGGCTCAATCAGCGGTGGCACCATGTGCAACACGTCGAAATGCTGGGTGAGCTGCACCAACTCGCGAAAATCGCGTTCCGTGCCGGGACGGCGGCCCCGCTCCAGGTCGGTTGCGTGTGGCGCGCCAGCGCCCGGCTGAAACACCAGATTGCCAAGCTCCAGCACAATATCGCGCTCCCGCGCCCCCGCCGTGACGGGGATCGACGTCGGCGCGGTGGCCAGCGCGGCGGTAACGATTTCACGACCGATGTGCACAATTTCGGTGCTGTCATCGACCTGTGCACCTGCGGCGCGATAGGCCTTGCGCGCCTCCGGCAGCAGCACCCTGATGCCGAGTGTCTCAAGCACATCGAGCGCTGCTTCGTGAATGGCCTCAATGCGATCCTCCGAGAAAATCGTCATCGGTGGGAAAGGGTTGCGCAGGTTTCGATAGTCGACCTTGCGGGTTTGGTGCGCCGCGGCCCCACCGCCCCGGCGTGTGCGTCTGCGGCCTGAGTTTTCTGCCAGCGTCATCCCCGCATCGCCTTACCTTCAGGGTCATAGGGTGAGGGTGGGATCACCTTCGCCCGGTGTTCCACGCCGACCACATGCACGCTCAGCGTGGTGCCCGGCGTTGCGTTTTCGGCATTGATCAGCGCCATGGCGAGCGATTTGCCGGTTGTGTGCCCGTAGGCGCCGGAGGTGACAAAACCAACTTGCTTGCCCTCCGACCAGATGGGTTCAAAGCCGCTGGCATCCGCGCCCTCGGCGTCGATTTCCAGAGTGACCTGGATTTGCGCAGGGCCATTGCCGTCGCGCTCGGCGATAGCGGCGGGTTTGCCCACGAAGTCCTTGTCCCAGTCGATCCAGCGGTCCATGCCGGTCATGCCCGCCGTGTAACCTTGGGTGAATTCGGCGTTCCAGATGCCAAAGCTTTTCTCGATCCGCAAGCTCAGGAGCGCGTTGAAGCCCACTTCGCGGATGCCTTGATCCGTGCCTGCTTCGAGCAGGATGCGGCGTAGGGTGGCGTGATCGCCCGCGCGGCAGTGGATTTCATAGCCCAACTCGCCGGTCACCGACAGTCGCCCAACCTTGCAGCGCAAAAGGCCGATGTCGAAGGCACCGCAGCCCATGAAGGGCAGATCGCCCACGGGACCATCGGTCAGTCTCTCCATAACCTTTGTCGAGGCCGGACCAGAGAGGGAGAAACCGGCCGTGTCTTCACCCAGATCGCGGAGGGCGACGCCGTCCTCCATATGGTCGTTGAACCAGCGCATATGCCAGGCGCGCAGATAGTAGCTGCCCATGATCCACCAGGTGCCGTCGCCCCAGTTGAAGACCGTCAAATCCCCTTTCAGCCGTCCATCTTCGGCCAACATCGGTGCGAGCCGTGCGCGGCCTGGTTTCGGTAGTTTCGAGGCCATAACGCGGTTCAGCCAGCGTTCCGCGTTTGGCCCGGAGACCTCGAAGCGGGAAAAGCCGGTGATATCGAGCAAGCCTACCCGTTCGCGGACCGCGTGGCATTCCTCTGCGACAATATCGTGGGCGTTTGAGCGTTTGAGCGAGGGCGTCTCTGCGAACCCCGGCTCTGCAAAATAAAGCGGTACCTCCAGATCCCAGCTTTGCCCCCATTGGCAACCCGCAGCGGTCATATCCGTGTAGGCGCCGGCAGTTTTCAGCGGGCGACCCGCGGGCAGTTGCTCGTTGGGATAGGTCATCACAAAACGGCGGGTATAGAATTGCCCTGTGGTTTCCTTGATGTATTGCTTGTTCTCGGCCCAGACACCGTAACGCGCCACGTCCATGCCGTAGACATCCGCCTCGGGCGTGCCGTGGATCATCCATTCCGCGAGCGATTTGCCGACGCCGCCGCCCTGCAGGAAACCTGCCATCACGGCGCAGGCCGACCAGTAGCCGCGCTTGCCCGGCACCGGGCCGACCAGCGGGTTGCCATCGGGCGAGAAGGTGAAGGCGCCATTGACCCATGTCTTCACGCCGACCTCCTGCAGGCAGGGGTAGCGTTCAAATCCGAGCGTTAGTTCGTGCTCGATGCGATCGGGGTCTTCCTGCTGCAGTTCAAACCCGTATTCCCAGGGCGCGCCGTCCATCATCCAGTGCTGGTGGTTGATCTCGTAGATGCCCAGCAGCACGCCCTTCTGGTCCTGGCGCAGATAGGTGAAGCCCTCGAGATCCACCGTCATCGGCACCTCGAAGTCAATGTCCTCCAGCTGCGGGATGGTGTCCGAAATCAGGTAGTGGTGGTTGAGCGGCGAGACCGGCAGTTCGATGCCCGCCATGCGCCCCACCTGCTTGGCCCAGAGACCTGCGGCATTGACCACATGTTCGCAGGTCACCGTGCCCTTTTCGGTGACAACCTCCCAGCCCTCAAGGGTCTGGTTCAGCTCCAGCACACGGTTGTGTTCGACGACCGTGGCCCCGCGTTTTTTCGCCGCCCCAGCATAGGCGTGCACCGTGCCGGTGGTATCGATGTAACCTTCACGGTCGGCCCACATGCCGCCGAGCAGCCCCTCGCCCGACATGATGGGGTTGAGCGAAACCGCTTCTTCAACACTGACCAGACGGCAGTCATCAATGCCGATGGACTGGAACGTCCGGTAGGCCGATTGCAACCATTCCCAGCGGTCGGGCGTGCCCGCCATGGTCAACCCACCGGTCATGTGCAGTCCGATGTTCTGACCGCTTTCTGCCTCGATCTCGCTCAGCAGATCGATTGTGTAGGCCTGCAGTTGCGCGATGTTGGGGTCCGCGTTCAGCGCGTGGATGCCGCCCGCCGCGTGCCAACTGGACCCGGCCGTCAGCACCGAGCGTTCAATCAGGCAGACGTCCGTCCAACCCAGTTTGGCCAGATGATAGAGGACGGAGGCGCCGACAACGCCGCCCCCGATGACAACAACGCGGTAGTGCGACTTCATGACGGATCCTCCCGGTGATCTTAGCGATAGCTCTGGACAGTACTGTACATTACTGCCCAGACGCTAAGATCAAATCCGTCCGCCCGTCAAGAAGTTGCTGCAAGGAAGGGCAGAAGAAATTTCTGCCCAACCGGAATGAGACCTATTCGCGTTGCCATCCGGGTTGCGTCATCCCGACAAACCCAAGGCTTTCAGGGTTGGCGATATTCCGCAGGACCAGATCGCGTAGGGCCGCCGTCTGTTCCGGGGTTTGGCCACAAAACGCGCAGAGATCGATGTCGCGGTTCGACGTGTTGTGCTTGAGGTGATTCGGATCGGATTTATCGGTGACTGTCCGAATGAAACCATCCGTCAAACACTGCGCAGATGAAGGGAGCATGCAGGTCGATTCCGTGCAAACCCGCCGGCTTTCCCCGGTGCGCGCAAAAAGCGAATGTAGTTTTTCAAATGCAGATGGTGCGCCTTTCCGGCAACCGGGAATTGGAACGTGTATTGGCAAATCTGAACGCGCGTCTGCGGTTGGTGTGTTGGGTCGACATGGAAGACTGGCGCGGGCTCACGTCGGCGCACCAATCGAAAGCGGTGACCACGCTGGCTGCGGGCGACGGGCCGTGGGCGGTTGCCGCGATGCGCGACCATATCAGCAGGCGGCGCGCGCAGGCAACGGAAGCCGCGCGCAAGACCATCCTGCGCCTCAATGCTCCATCCTGAACCGTGACACCCCGCCGAGGTGTTGGATTGTGATTGCCATCTCCGTCAGAAGCGGCTTTGCATGGCGCATCGCGGCAAGGAATTGATCAGGAGGGGCAGCATGGAACGCATCGTCGTATTGGGTCTGGGCAAGGTGGGCACACTGGCCGGTGAGCTTTTGCAATCTGCGGGGTTCACCGTCACGGGCATTGATATGCAGCGGAAAGCGTCGGATCTGCCGTTTGAGACCAAAACCCGCGATCTGTCGGACCCTGCGCAGTATGAGGATGATCTGAACGCAGCGGATGCGGTTCTATCCTGTCTGCCCTATCATCTGAACACCTCCGTTGCGACAGTGGCGCATGCGGCGGGCATTCATTATTTCGACCTGACCGAAGATGTGCCAACCACCAAGACCATTCTGGAGCTTTCCAAAAATGCCAAAGGGTTGATGGCGCCGCAATGTGGCCTGGCACCTGGATTTGTGGGCATTGTCGGGGCCGATCTGATCAGCCAGTTTTCCGAATGTCGCGCCTGCAAAATGCGGGTGGGCGCGCTGCCACAACACCCCACGGGGTTGATGGGGTATTCGTTCAACTGGTCGCCGGAAGGCGTGGTAAACGAGTATCTGAACGACTGCGAGGTGCTGGAAGACGGCCAGATCAAATGGGTCTCGCCGATGGAATGGATCGAGAAACTCTACATCGATGGCACCGAGCTGGAGGCTTTCACTACCTCCGGCGGGCTTGGCACCATGTGCGAGACCTATCTGGGGCGCGTGCCAAATATCGATTACAAAACAATGCGCTATCCAGGCCACGTGGATTTGATGAATTTCTTTTTCCATGAATTGCTGATGCGGGAACGCCGCCGCGAAGCGGGAGAGATATTGGTCAATGCCAAGCCGCCCGTTGAGGATGACATCGTCTATGTTCATGTCTCCGCCGAAGGCGAGATTGAGGGCAGGCTTGCACGGCGCGAATTCGTGCGGGGCTACAAACCGATCACCCTGGCGGGCAAGCGCCGCACGGCTATCGCCTGGACGACCGCGTCCTCGGTTGTGGGCATCATCGAGATGGTGCGCAAAGGCACACTGCCCGATCAGGGGTTTCTGAAACAGGAAGACGTGCCACTCTCCGCCTTTCTGAAGACGCATACTGGCTCGGCCTACGCCGAACACGGAGCGTTTTAGGGGCTGTCAGCGCGGATCGTTCAACGCCCCTGCAAAACTGCGGGGTGACAGGGCGCTCTGAAACCACGTCACCAGGGTGTAGATGGAATAGACCGGCAGCCCGGTCGCCACCCGGATGTCGGACGCGTAGGGCACCATATTGGTGCACTCCAGAACGATGGCGCCGATGTCATCGTGTTCTGCGGTCAACGCGCGCGCGGCGTCGATCATGTCCAACCGGCAGGCCTCGAAGTCGATCTCATATTCATCGTCTAGGATGGTTTGCGAAAAGCAGCGTCCCCTCTCGGTGCCCATGATCGGCGTCTCGGGCGACACGCCCGCGCCTTTCAGATGATCCGGGGTCAGGCTTTCCTTGGAGATGGTCAGGATCCCAACGCGCTTGTTTGCAGGCAGGGTCTGGGCAATCATCGGCACCTGCATCAGGGATGAACTGGCCACGGGCACTCCCAGCGCCGTTTTGAGATCGTCCTGAAGGATCGACAAGAACCCGCAATTGGTGACGATCCCGTCGCAGCCCATGCGCACCAGCGCCTGCGCCTCGTTGATGAAGGCATCGCGCATGGCGCGCGCGTCCCCTCGTACGATCAGATCAGGCGTCGCACCCTCAACCACGCGGTAGTGCACTGGAAAGGGCCAGGTCAGGGCGTTGCCGATGTCGCCGGGAATGCGCGGGAACCGTGTTTCCAGCATCAGAATACCGACTGTCGCACCGTAGACCGTCTTGCCCCCTGATTGTACGGTCATCTGAAACCTCCCGAAATCTCTACGTTCCAAGCAGCGCAATTTGCTGTCAATGTCCAGCCCGGCGATGTTTTCATCATCTTCTGAAAACGATACATATGGGCATGCAGGCTGGGTGGCCTGTTTTCCGAGGAGATGTGATGACGGCAAACTCCCTCAACGGTGCCGAGGCGATGGTCCGAATGCTGGACGCGCATCAGGTGAAGCATGTCTTTGGGCTCTGCGGGGATACCAGCCTGCCATTCTATGATGCGATGCGTGGGCTCGACCATGGGATGACGCATGTGCTGACCCGTGATGAACGCTCGGCGGCCTATATGGCGGACGGCTATGCGCGGGTGACCGGCCGACCGGGCGTATGCGAAGGGCCGTCCGGGGGTGGTGCCACCTATATTCTGCCGGGGCTGATTGAAGCGAGCGAGAGCTCATATGCGGTTCTGGGCATCACCACCGACATTTCGGTGGGCACCTATGGCAAGTACCCTCTGACCGAGGTGGATCAGGAGGCGCTGATGCGCCCGATGACCAAGTGGAATACCGTGATCAAACAGGCGACCCATGTGCCGCGCATGGTGCGTGCGGCCTTTCGGGCCATGACAACAGGGCGGCCCGGTGCGGCGCATCTGGGTCTGCCCTATGACATCCAATATGACGCGGTCGACCCGGAGGATATCTGGGCAGATCCCATGCACCAAAGCTACCCCGCCTACCGCGCGGCCCCGGCCCCGGGCGCCGTCGAAGCCGCGCTCGACGCGATCTTGTCAGCGAAGTCCCCGGTGATTGTCTGTGGCGGCGGTGTTGTCATTGCCGGCGCGATGGCGGAACTCGACCGGTTGGCAACGCGCCTCGACCTTCCCGTGGTCACGTCGATCTCGGGGCAGGGGTCACTGGCGGAAACGCACCCGCAATCCGTTGGCGTGGTCGGCTCAAATGGCGGTACTGATGAAACATGGGAAGCGTTGGTGGGCGCGGATCTGGTGATTTTCATGGGCTGTCGTGCGGGCTCCACCACAACGGCGCGGTGGGAAGCGCCAAAGCCCGGTGGCAGGGTCGTGCATTTTGACAGTGATCCGATGGTCATCGGCGCGAACTACCGCGCAGAAGTAGCGGTGGTGGCGGATTTGAAACTGGCCTTGGCGGCGGCGAACGCGGTGCTGGACCGCAAGGGGCAGGGGCAGGGGCATGCGACCTTCGGTGGTGCAGCGGCGGCAGAGGACATCAAACGCCGAAAATTCGCGCAGTTTCAGACCTTGGCCAACAGCAATGACGCCCCGATCCGACCGGAACGGGTGATTGCAACCCTGCAGCGCGTATTGCCGGAGGATGCCACCGTCGTGTCCGATCCTGGCACCAGTTGCCCGTATTTCTCGGCCTACTATCAACTGCCAAG
The DNA here is from genome assembly GCF_947499265.1 of uncultured Roseobacter sp. Lineage (GTDB taxonomy): Bacteria > Pseudomonadota > Alphaproteobacteria > Rhodobacterales > Rhodobacteraceae > Roseobacter. Next base: position 268,433 of record NZ_CANMNK010000007.1, read on the forward strand.
GGCCGGGCGCTATTTCATCACCAACCGGGCGCATGGGGCGCTCGGCTATGCGATGTCGGCGGCGCTGGGCGCGTGGTACGGCAGGCCGGAGAGCAAGATCGTCGCGCTGATGGGCGACGGCTCCTTCGGGTTCACCTGCGGCGAGCTGGAAACGGTATGCCGCGCGCGCGCCAACATCACCTACATCGTCTTTTCCAACAGCAATTTCGGTTGGATCAAGGCAAGCCAGAAGGACGACAAGGGCGCGCGTTATCACAACGTGGATTTCACCCGCGTGGATCAGGCCGCGGTCGCTGCGGCTTACGGTGTCACGTCCTGGAAAGTCGAGGCTCCGGAGGATCTGGAGGCGGTGCTGCGCCGCGCGATTGCCCATGACGGCCCAACCCTGGTGGATATCATCACGCAACCGCTTGAAGAGAGCAACGCACCGGTGCGCCGCTGGATGGGCTGATGGTCCTGATCGTGAAAACGGATTGACGAACACATGCGTGCCGTCATTGTGACGGAACCCTCGGGCGCAGTCTCGGATCAGGAACAACAGGCAGGCAAGCTCAACCGTGACACAGAAAATTATCATCGTCGGGGCCGGTATTGTGGGCGTCTCTACGGGAATCTGGCTGAAACGGTTTGGTGCGGATGTCACTCTTCTGGATCGCGCGGCGCCGGGTCAGGGAACCTCCTATGGCAATGCAGGTGTTTTGGCCGCCTGCTCGATGGTGCCGGTGACCGCGCCGGGGCTGGTGCGAAAAGCACCGGGCATGTTGCTGGACGCGAATTTCCCCCTGTTTCTGCGCTGGTCTTACCTGCCGAAACTGGCACCCTGGCTGATGAAATACCTCGGCCATGCCAGTGATACCGAAACCCGCCGGATTGCTGCAGGTTTGACGCCGATTGTCGCGGATGCGGTGGAACAGCACAAAGCGCTGACCGATGGTACAGAGGCCGCGCATTGGGTCACCGACAGCGATTACCACTTCGCCTATGCGGATCGCGCGGCTTTTGAAGCGGACAGCTATACCTGGTCGCTGCGGCGTCAGGCCGGGTTCGAGCCGCACCTGCGTGAAGGCGCAGAGGTGCAGGCGGCGGAGCCCAATCTATCCACCACCATCGGCTGTCTGGCGACGATGAAAGACCATGGGTTTATTCGGGATCCTGGCGGCTACGTCACTGCACTGGCCGAGGTCTTCACCAGGATGGGCGGGCAGATCCGCGAGACAGAAGTGGTGGACTTCGAGATAACAGGCGGGCGCATTGCGTCGGTGGTGACAAAAGAGGGTGCGATGCCCTGCGACAGGGCCATTCTGGCGACGGGTGTCTGGTCAAAGCCGTTGATGCGCAAACTGCGGCTTTCGGTGCCGCTGGAAAGCGAACGCGGCTACCACATCGTCTTTGAAGGGGCAGAAAGCGGGCCAGACGCGCCGACAATGGTGGCCAGCGGCAAATTCGTGGCGACCCCCATGGCGGCAGGTCTGCGCTGTGCGGGGATTGTCGAGTTCGGCGGGTTGGAGGCCGCGCCTTCCAGAGCGCCCTTCGCGCTGCTGCGTCGGAAGGTCAAAGAGGCCTATCCCAACTTGACCTATGGGCGCGAAGAGGAATGGATGGGCCATCGGCCAGCGCCTGCGGACAGTTTGCCGCTGATCGGTGAGATTGGGCAAACCGGTGTGATAACGGCCTTTGGTCACCACCACATCGGATTGACCGGAGGGCCAAAGACCGGGCGGCTGGTGGCCTCCATGCTTACCGGGCGTGCGCCGAACATCGATCTGAAACCCTATGCACCCGACCGCTTTGCGACCCGTTAGGGTTTGACAGCCCGAGGCCCGCATTGCCATCGGCGGATGGATCCAGCTTGAAAGCGTCTCTCGTTTAGGTTGATTTTGAACGGATTTTAGCGGACGCTGGTGCCTATCGCGCCGCAACAGATTTCGTTGCAGGTTGCGGCCTGCTGCGATCTGAAAGTGGGGGTGTTGCCCCTCCGAACACGGCACAAAAACATCAAAAAGCGGTATCTCAAGCCGCACGACCCCGTGACTTTGGCGTGCTTTGACAACCTGTAATTCAATGGGAGGAAAATATGAGATTTTGGTATTGGGCGGTCTGCGCCCTTTCTGCAGCGGGGCTGGCATCAGCCGAACCCCTGAGCGAAGACCGGATACGCGACATCACCGGGGGCATTGATACAGCGGCGATCATTGAGAACGCCTCCGAGACGCGAAATTGGCTGAATTACGGGTTGGATTATGCAGAGACACGGCACTCTAAACTGACCGCAATCAACACCGAGAATGTGGGCGAATTGGGTCTTGTCTGGTCACATGACATGCAGTCGCGGCGGGGTGTCGAAGCAACGCCGATTGTGGTGGATGGGGTGATGTATGTCACCGGTTCCTGGTCGATCGTGCATGCGCTGGATGCGGTCACAGGGGAGGAATTGTGGGTCTATGACCCGGAAGTGCCAAGAGAGTACGCCCACAAGGGCTGTTGCGACGTGGTGAACAGGGGTGTGGCGATCTACGAAGGCACGGTTTTTGTCGGTGCCTATGATGGCTATCTGCACGCGATTGACGCGGCCACCGGCGCGCAGATCTGGAAAACCGACACCATCGAGAACCGCGAGATGTCTTACACGATCACCGGCGCGCCGCGCGTGATCGATGGGCGTGTGATCATCGGCAACGGCGGCGCGGAGTTTGGCGTGCGCGGCTATGTCAGCGCCTATGACGCTGAATCCGGCGCGATGGACTGGCGGTGGTATGTCGTCCCCGGTGACCCGGCAGAGGGATATGAGGATGCGTCAATGGAAGCGGCGGCAGCCACCTGGGACGCGTTTGCGGAATACTGGAAAGCCGGTGGCGGTGGCACGATCTGGGATGCGATGGCCTATGATCCGGAGCTTGGGCTGCTCTATGTGGGCACAGGCAATGGCTCCCCGTGGAACCGGCATCTGCGCTCTCCGGGTGGGGGTGACAACCTCTATCTCGCATCGATTGTCGCGCTTGACCCGGCCACGGGGGAATACCAATGGCACTACCAGAATACGCCCGGCGATACCTGGGATTACACCTCCACGCAGCATATCATTCTGGCCGATCTTGAAATCGATGGTGCCAAGCGCAAGGTGCTGATGCAGGCTCCGAAAAACGGCTTCTTCTACGTGATCGATAGAACGAATGGGGCGTTCATCTCGGCAGAGCCCTTTGTCGAAGTGACCTGGGCCACGGGCTATGATGAAAACGGGCGGCCCATTGAGGCCGAAGGTGCGCGCTCTAAAACCGATCCGTGGGAGACCATCCCCTCGGCCTACGGCGCGCACAACTGGCACCCGATGAGCTTCAACCCTGAGACCGGGCTGGTCTACATCCCCGCCCAAGGCGTGCCTTTGGTGCAATCGACCGACCCCGCCTGGGAGCTCAATTCGCATAAACCCATGTCCACCATGTCCGGCGTCGGCTGGAACCTGGGGTATCTGTTCAACGTGGTCGCACCTGAGGCCACGGCCTTTGGGCACCTGCTGGCCTGGGACCCGGTCGCCCAAAAAGAAGCTTGGCGCGCGGAATACGTCTCCCCCTGGAATGGCGGCACGCTGACGACGGCGGGCGGTCTGGTGTTTCAGGGCACCGCGGACGGGCGTTTCATGGCCTATGACGCGGCCACGGGGGAGGTCTTGTGGCAAACCCCTGTGGGCTCGGGCGTCGTGGCGGCCCCCGCGACATGGGAGAAGGATGGCACCCAATATGTGACTATTGCCGTCGGCTGGGGCGGTGTTTATGGCATGATGCAGCGGGCCACGGATAAGGTCGGTCCGGGGCGTGTCTATACCTTCAAAATTGGCGGCGATGCGCCCTTGCCTGAGACCGTAAAGAGCGAGCGGCTCACACTTGTCGAAGGGGTGCCCTATAATCCGGATCACGTGGGGGACGGGTTGGCGATCTACGTGTCCAACTGCCTTTTCTGCCACGGGGTGCCGGGTGTGAATAACGGCGGTGGCGTGCCCAATCTGGGCTATTCGGATGCTGACCTGCTGATGAATGCCAGTGATATCGTTCTGGGCGGCAGCATGGTGGCCGGTGGCATGCCATCGTTTGCGGACAAGCTGACCGAAGAGGATGTGGAAAAGCTGATCGCCTTTGTCCAGGGCACAGCGGATGCGGTGCGTCCGCAATAGCAAAACACGGTCGCGCGGCACGGCATTCATGTCGCGCAACCAACCTCTGACGCCCCAGATCGCCACATGTGGATGGTGGCGCTGCCGGGTTCGGTCTAGATTGACCGGACCAGAGACTGTGGCGCATGCCACCCGAGGCAAGGCGGCTGATGAAGATTTCCCAGATGAACCTGACGGCTTTGGCCGTTTTCTCTCGCACAGCGGAGCATGGCTCCGTGAGCCGGGCAGCGCAGGAAACCGGTCTTTCGTCGAGCACGGCGTCACATCATCTGCGCAAGCTTGAAGAACTGATGGGTGTGGCCCTCTTTGACCACCAGCGCCGCCCCCTGACCCTGACGACCGAAGGGGAAACCTTTCTGCCGCGGGTCCTTGCGGCGCTGAGCGCGTTGGAGCAGGGAGCGACGGAAACACTGTCAGGCGCGCTTGGCACCACCCGGCAATTGCGCATGGCGATGGTGGAGGATTTCGACAGCGAAATCTCTCCCGAATTGGCCCGGCATCTGGCGGTGGCGCTGCCCCGGTGCACATTCGAGCATCTTACGCGGCCCAGCCACGAGGTCATCTCGCTCGTCAAGGCACGCGACATAGACGTGGGTGTCGGGACCGAGCCAACCTTTGGCGTGGATGACATCACCAGCTTTCCATTGCTGCGCGACCCCTTTGTGCTTGTGGTACCGCGTGGGTTGGCCCACCCCGCTGAGGCCTATCTGGAAAACACCACCGGCCTACCTTTTTTGCGTTACAGCCACCGGCAGATCATGAGCACCCGGATCGAGACGCAGTTGCAACGCATGCGCGTGCAGCTGCCGCAACGGTTCGAGTTCGAGAGCAACCAATCGCTGCTAGGGCTCGTCGCGGATGGTGCGGGATGGACGATTACAACGCCCACCAACTATCTGCGCGGTCGCAGGTTTCACCGGCAGGTTTCCCTGCTGCCGTTTCCCGGCAGCGACTTTGGCCGCACTCTGTCGATTTACCTCGCAAAAGGGTACTCGATGGATGTGCTTGAATTGATCGATGTCACGTTGCGGCGACTGATCGAAGCGCGTGCCATTGACCCGTTGATTGCCGACTATCCCTGGCTGCGCGAACAGTTTCGGCTCTTGCCGCGCATTACGCCAGTATCTTGAAAATGCGTCGGATATCCGCATCCTGATCGGGTGTCAGGTAGTCCGGGTGATGGTCTTGCAAAATGGTCCTGGCCCGCGCATTGGCGCGATACCAGGCATCCTGCGCACCGTTTTCAAGCCATGTGACGGGTTGATCGCGGTCGGCAAGTTGCGGATAGAAATAGTCCCGCTCCATCGCAGCATAGGTGTGCTGGGCTCCCAGGAAGTGACCGTCGCCCAGCACCGCGTCGCAAATCGCTTCAAAGCCCAGGTTCTCTTCGGTCACCTCTATGCCCCGCAACGCGCGATAGGTCGCCGAATGCATTTCATCGTCGAGGACGAAGGCTTCGAAGCTCGCGCCCAGCAATGAGGCCGTCATGCCCGAGCTTTCATAGATGAGATTGCCACCCGCGAGGGCTGCTGCGAGCGATGTCATCCCCTTTTCCGCGCCATATTGCGCGTCGATCGCCTTGGCATCGGTCATCGAGGCCGCAACACCAGAGGGTAAACCCAACCAGTTGGACAATTGCGCCGAGGCTGCGTTCAAAACTGCGATTTCGCCACCGCCCCCGGCAAAGGCCCCCGTGCGCAGATCAATCACCAATGGCCAATTGGAAAAGATCATCGGAAACCCAGGCTGGATCGCATGCACCATCACCAGGCTCGCCAGCGTCTCCGCCAGCGATTGCGCCAGAAAACCGGCCAACGTGGCGGGGGCCGTTGCACCCGATTGCGCCGCCGTGATGCAGGAGACGGGGATATTGTGGCGGATGCATTCGTAGACCACATCGACCGCGTCTGCGCCAAATCGCATGGGTGAAATCACCGGGCTGATATGTGCCTTGACGAAAGGTCGCTTGGCAAAGGCACCCTCACCACCGGCCGCGATGTCAAACATCTGCACAATCGGTGCAACGTGTTCGGCCAGCGTAAAGGCGGTCGCGACCGGCTTGGTGGTGTGCCGCATCAGGGCATAGGCGGTGTTGACATCCAGATCGAAGGTATCCGGTACATCCGTGGCGATGCAGCAGCGGGTGAACCAACTGACGTTGGTTAATGTATCCTGAAGACGTGTAAAGTCATGCAGGTCCTGCAACGTCGACGGTCGGTAAAGGCGCGTTTCGATATCGAGCGTCTGAACCGCTGCACCGCCTGTCCCGAAGTAGACCCTGTCGCCACCCACCTCGATGGAGCGGTCCGGGTCGCGCCCGTGTAGAATGAAACGGCGCGCCGCCTGTGCGATGGCCTCCTCCGTCAAGCTGCGCGGCAGCGTGATGCGACCGTCGCCCGCCACCTCTGCGCCGACGGCCAACAGATCTTCCTGCAATCGTTTTGGCACGTCGCCCATGCCAAGCTCGGCGAGCAGGCGCAGGCTTGTATCATAGATGGCTGTGAGTTCGGTTGCTGTCAGGGGCGCGTAGCGACCACCCGACTGGCCCGGCGCCGCAGGGTTCACGGCGGGTTTTGCCGTGCGCTTTGCGATGCGGTGTTTGCGGCCGGATCGACGGAGGCGGGAGTTTTGGGTGTCCATTGCGATGCGTATCGGGTTTCCCAGGCGGATCAGATGATCGGTGCAGTTTACACGCGCTCAGGCAACCAAATTCTATCTTCTGGCGAAAATTTGAAATAGCATATCTTATTTTTTCGAATATGTGCCGCTTTGCTTGACCTCAATGGCCTCGGCACGTTTGGGTTCGCGAAATCTGTGGGAGCGTTCGATGAAGACACAATGCAAGGCCGTAGTGATTGGCGGGGGGATCGCGGGATGCTCGACCCTCTATCATCTGACGCAAGAGGGCTGGACGGACGTGGTTCTGGTCGAGCGGAATGAATTGACCAGCGGCACAACCTGGCACTCCGCGGCTCAGGTGACGAATTTCGGAATGACGCAGACGATGGTGGGCCTGAAAAGCCACTCCATCGCACTCTACAAGGAACTTGCCGACGATCCTGACTATCCGATCAACTACCACCACGCAGACGGCGGCATTCGTCTGGCTAACACCGAAGCGCAGATGGACGGCTATCGACACTTTGCCTCGATGGCCCGCGGTATGGATGTTGAATTCGAAGTCATCGATGCCGCGGAATGCGCGCGCCGGCATCCGCTGATTTCAACGGAGAATCTGTTGGGGGGGCTCTGGGATCCGCTGGATGGAGATATCGACCCGGCGCAGCTCTGTCAGGCGCTGGCGCGGCGCGCGCGCAAGGCGGGGGCGGAAGTTTACCGCAACACGCCCGTCATCGGGTTGACGCAAAAGCCGGATGACAGTTGGGTCGTCCATACCGAAAAAGGCGACATTGCCTGCGAGGTTGTCGTCAATGCCTGCGGCTACCGGGTGAACGAGGTCGGTGCGATGATGGGGGTGCACCACCCGGTGATGTCGATGGAACACCAGTATTTTCTGACCGAAGAAATCCCCGCCATACGCGACGCGGGCCACCGCATGCCGCTGCTGAGGTGTCCGATCAGCGATTATTATTGCAGGCAGGAAAAGCATGGCCTGCTGGTTGGGTTTTACGAACAGGATTGCAAAACCTGGGGCATGGATGGGATCGACCCCAACTTCGTGAATGCGCTCTGCCCCGACGATCTGGACCGTGTGACGGACGTGCTCGAAGGTGCCTTCGCGCGGATGCCGACGCTGTTGGAAACCGGAATCCATACAGTCGTGAATGGTCCGATAACCTATACAATCGACGGCGCCCCTTTGGTGGGGCCGATTCCGGGCAAACGCAATGCTTTTTGTATCATCGGGCTGCGGGCCGGTCTGGGCGAGGGCGGTGGCCATGGTTGGCTTCTCGCGCAGCAGATCGTGCATGGTGAAGCCTGCTATGACACATGGGTGATCGATCCCCGACGATTCACCGCGCATGCGAATGTCGAACTGACCGCGCTTAAAGCGATCGAGGATTATCAGAACGAGTTCCGCTTTCACTTCCCACACGAACACCGCCCTGCCGGGCGACCGATGAAAACGACCCCTTTAACGCCCGTCCTGGCCGCCGAGGGTGCCGCATTTGGTGTGGTCAATGGCTGGGAGCGCATCGAGTATATCAAGCCGTCGCCGGAGTTTACCGAGACCCACAGCTATCGGTTCAACGAAGCCTTTGACGTGATCGCATCCGAGGTCGCCGCGGTGCAGAACGCCGTGGGGCTGACCGAAGTGAATGGATTCAATCGGATCGAACTGACTGGGCGTGACGTTCATGATTTCCTGGATCGGATGATTTGCGGTCGTGTGCCACGAAAACCCGGCAAAGTGGGGCTGGGGTACTTGTTGAATGAACATGGGCGATTAAAGGCAGAAGCCACAATCGCCAACTTGCCAAACGATAGCGTATGGTACGGCTCCGCCGCCGCATCGGAATTTCATGATCTCGACTGGTTACAGGCGCATGTGCGGGACGATGAGGATGTGTACATCCGGTCCCTTACCAATGACTGGACCATCCTTGTGCTCGCGGGGCCAAAAGCGCGAGAGGTCCTGCAGTCTGTCTCGCGCGGCGATTGGTCAAAGACGGCTTTTCCCTGGCTGTCGGTGCGTGAAGCTTTTGTCGGTATCGCGCCCGCGTGGGTCATGTCCGTTAGCTTTTCCGGTGAACTGGCCTATGAAATCCACGTCCCCAACGCCCAGCTATACGCCGCCTATCTGGCCTTGCGCCAGGCTGGTGAAGCACATGGCCTGAAACTCTTTGGCAGCAGGGCCGTTGACTCAATGCGGATGGAAAAAGGGTATCTTCATTGGAAGAGCGATATCCTGACAGAGTTCGATCCTTTCGAGACAGGCCTGCAGCGCTTTGTCGATGTGAATAAGGGCGATTTTGTCGGGCGTGATGCGCTTTTGAAGCGTCAGATTAGCGGGCCGCGCAAAAAATTGGTCACTTTGAGGGTCGCCGCAAACCATGCTCCAGCCCCGGGCGGTGCGTCCGCGATGCAATATGGCAAGGTGGTTGGCACCGTCACCTCAGGCGACTGGGGGCATCGGGTTGGCGCAAATCTGGTGCTTGCCTTTGTGGATGCCGATATCCTCGATAATCCAAAAGAATTGCAGGTGGATATCCTAGGTATTCTTTGCCCAGCCGAAATTGAGCTTACCCCGCTATACGACCCCGAAAATACGAGGGTTAAGGCGTGAGGACGATTATAGCAAATGCATACGTCTCCGTATGGTTTGAAACGACTTAAATGACCAGCTCACCAATAAGGGCGGCCCATGACGCGCCGTGCATGTCTCGATCCCCAATGGCACCTTGAACGGTCGGACGCGGCAAAGAGAATTTGACGACGTTCAGATCAGGAATGTCAAAGCGCTTGATTGTCTGCGTGTCGGCCTTGAAAACTCCAGCGACATGCGATGTGCCTAGCCCGGAGCAAACTTGTTTGTAGGCATCATTTGAGCCGCAGAAAATGTCAATTGTCAGCCAGAACGGCCCGGCGTTTTTGCTGCGCACTTTGGTGACAAGGCTGCGAAGTTCAGGCAAGATCAATGACCTCCAGTTGAAACGCCTCCATCGGATCGGTCAGATGCAACACGTGGTTGAGCGCGAATTCATAGATCACACCCTGATGCATCTCCGGGGGTGAGAATAGGAAAGCAAAGGTTGGCTGTTCCTCTTCCTGCGTCAGCGGGTGGTGCAGGAGATAGGGGTTCAGCAGCTTACCAATTTCGGCGGCCTGCGCTTCCGTCGGCGCGGTGATGATGCCGATCACGCCGATCTCGACCGGGTCGGCTGTCCTGGTTTCCAGCGCGCCGAAGCTCGCGGAATGGCCCATCAAGCGGATTTCCAGGCTGAAGTCTGCTGCGGTGATATCCATGCGCTGCAACACCTTTGCAGAGCACTTTGCGACAATATCATCGGCCCAAACCGAGGCCTGCGCCACATAATGCGGATCACGCAGCAGCGCCATGACGACGGTGCGTGCGCCGGCGGGCCGCGCCCCTTCGAGCTTCACAGTGTACCGATCCGATGGGAGCCAGGCGGAGCCCTCAACCCGGACGGAGGTCTCATCCAGCGCCGTATAAGTGGCGACCGTCACGTCCAGATGGCCGCCGGGCTCATAGAGAATGAAGGGGTCAGAATTCTCATAGAGCATATGCGCCGACACCGTGTGCGGGCTTGCATGGGCGCCGTCGGCGAGCGGTGTCACGGTAAACCCGGTGGCGTCGAAATCGATCATGATGACGCCCGATTGCGGGTTGGTGGCGCAAAGTGCGCCGCATTCGCCGATCTTGGCCCCGTGCCATGCCGCGCCTGCGTGGCAGTCGTGCATCAGGGGCAGGGCGGCGATGATCGCAGTGTCGGTGGTGCGCCCGGCGATGATCACATCCGCGCCGGTTTCAAGCGCTGCGGCAATCTGCTCCGCCCCTGCCAGCGCCACGATATTTGAACAGGCGCGGATGGTCTCGGAGGTGATCTCCGGCGCCCCTGCCAGCGGTGTGATCTCGCCTCCCTCGAAGCTTTGCGCGATGCGGTCGGGGTCCTGGGAGGAGCGCAGCACGGCCACTTTCAGCGGGGTGCCTTGATCCTGCGCAATCTCGCGCGTGATGTCGAGCATCCAGTCCACTGCGCTGTCTGCGCCGCAGGTCCCCGCCGTGCCGATGACCAGGGGCACGCCAGCCTCCGCCCGTGCGGCCATCAGGCCCGCCCATTCCAGCTTGGTCGAGGCGCGGGCGTATTTTGACACGCCGCGCCCGAGATAAGAGGGGCCGCTGTCAGTGGAGCCGCCATCAATGGCGATGATGTCCGGCTTTGCAGCAATCCCACGCTGCAAAGCCTCTGCGTCATAGTTCAGGCCCAGAGCGCCGGATGGAACCAGAACCCGGACCATCAGTCTGTGACCGCTTGTGGTTTTTTCAGAACCCCTCGCAGGAACATCGGTGCCACAAAGCCCGCAATCGCGGCGATCCAGAGGCCGATGGCGATGGGTGTGGAGAAGAGGAACATCGCGTCCCCATCCGACAGCACCATCGCACGGCGCAGCGCGTCCTCCATGTTGCCGCCCAGCAGGATGCCGAGGATGACCGGCACGGTCGGGATCTCGAGTTTGCGCAGGATATAGCCGAGCACCCCGAAACCGACCATCAACAGCAGGTCAAAATAGCTGCCTGACAGGGAATAGATGCCCACGAAGGAGATCATCGTGACGCCCGGCAGCAGCACCCAGGCGGGCACCATCAGGATTTTCACGAAAATCTTCACCATCGGCACATTCATCAGCAGCAAAACCACATTGGCGATGAGCAGCGAGGCGATCAGGCCCCAGACCACTTCAGGCCGCTCGGTAAAGAGCGTGGGGCCGGGCGTGATGTTGAGCGTCATCAGCAACGCCAGCAACACCGCCGTGGTGCCCGATCCCGGCACGCCCAGCGTCAGCATCGGGACCAGCGCGCCGCCTGCCGCGGAATTATTACCCGCTTCGGGCGCCGCAACACCCTTGGCCACACCGGTGCCAAAGCCGCCCTTTTCACCGGCAATGGATTTTTCCGACATATAGGCGAGGAATGAGCCCAGGGAGGCCCCCGCGCCCGGCAGGATACCCGCGATGAAGCCCACGAAAGACGCACGCAACATGGTCCATTTGGTGGCCATGATGTCTTTCCAGGGGATGCGGACCTTGTCGAGTTTCACACCGATGGAGGAGCCTTTGCCGTGGCTTTCGATGAAGAAAAACACTTCGGCAATCGCGAAGAGCCCGACGATCGCCACCAGGAAGTCGATACCGTCATAGAGGTGCAGATTGCCGCCCGTCAGACGCGGCAGCCCGGAGGAACTGTCCACCCCGATCATGGCAATGCCCAGACCGATACAGGAGGCCAGCGCCGCCTTGGCCTGATTGTTCGAGGCCATGCCGCCGAGCGTGCAGAAAGCCAGCAAATACAGCGCGAAATACTCCGCAGGGCCAAAGAGGTAGGCCACCCGCGCCAACATGGGCGCCAGCAGCATCAACCCGATTGTAGCCAGAAACGCGCCGACGAAAGAGGCGACGCCGGAGAGCACCAATGCGTCCCCCGCACGGCCCTGTTTGGCCATCGGATAGCCATCAAGCGTCGTCATCAGTGCGGGTTCATCGCCGGGGATGTTCAGCAGGATGGAGGAGATCCGCCCGCCGTACATCGCGCCGTAGTAAACAGCCGTCATCAGCACGAGCGCAGAGGTCGCATCCAGTCCCATGGTGAAGGTCAGCGGTATCAGGATTGCCACCCCATTGGACGGGCCAAGCCCCGGCAGTGCGCCGATGATCGTGCCCAGAAAACAACCTGCCACAGCAAGCGCAAGGGTGAAGGGGGAGAGCGCCACGGAAAAGCCCAGGCTGAGATTTGCCAGCATTTCCATATCAGAACCAGCCTTTCGGGAAGCCCACGAGGCTCAGCCCCAGTGCGTATTTGAAGAGCAGAAAGAGCCCTATGGACAGGCCCGCGCCCGACAGGGCGGCCGGAACCATGCGTGGCGAAATCTGATAGCTGAGGATGCCCGCCGCAAAGACGGTTGGGATCACAAAACCCAGCGGTTTCAGGGCGTAGGCATAGATGATCAGCACAATGACGGCGATGGCCAGCGCACCCCAGGTGCGTAGCATGGGCCAATCGGGATCGGGATCGGGTTTGACGATCATGACCAGCGAACAAAGCGCCGCAACCGCGCCGATCAGCATCGGAAAGGCCTTGGGGCCCACGGGGTCGGTCAGAAAGCTGGTCTGGATCTGCGTGGCGCTCGCGATATACCCGAGCGCCACAAAGAGCGTGACCAGACCGAAAATCCGGTCACTTGCCATTACTGGATGACCCCCAGCTCTTTGGACATGGTGTTGATTTCGGCGACGAGGCCATCAACATACGACTGGAAATCGCCGCCCACTTTGGTGAAGGGGGCCAGACCGTTGGCGACCATGGCTTCTTTCCACTCGTCGCTGTCCGCCACCTGTTGCAGCTTGCCGGCCCATTCGTCGAATTTGGCGTCCGGGATGTCCTTGGGCACGTAGAGCCCGCGCCAGTTCACCGCAACCACGTCAAGCCCCTGCTCCTTGGCCGTAGGGATATCCTCGAAACCCGGGATACGTTCTTCAGTCAGAACCGCGATGACGCGTACTTCGCCCGCTTTCAGAAAACCCACAACCTCGGACATGTCGCCGGTCATGGCTTGGGTAAAGCCACCCACCGTCTGGGTGATAGCGTCCGCACCACCGTCAACGCCAATGTATTTCACCTTCTTGATGTCGGTGAAGCCCGCTCGCTGCAGGATCATCAGCGGTTTGATATGGTCAAATCCGCCCACGGCCGAGCCGCCCGCAAAAGCAACAGACCCTGGGTCGGCCTTGATCGCATCCACCAGATCGTTCAGCGACTGGTATGGGCTGTCTGCGGCCACGACGATCACGCCCGGGTCCGCGCCGATGGCGCCGACAAAACGCACCTGGTCCGCGGTCATGCCCGCGTAGGCGTTTTGCGCCAAGCGGGTCGAAGTTGCTGTAGAGGCGGCAACGATCAGGTCTTCGTCTGATCCGCGCTCAGCCACGACATGATTGTAGGCCAGACCGCCACCGGCACCGGCCATGTTGGTGACCTGCACCGGCTGGTCGACCACACCGATGTCATACATGATCTTGCCGATCTGGCGGCAGGTGAAATCCCAGCCGCCGCCGGGGTTCGCGGGCGCGATGCATTCTGCGGCGTATGCGCCACCGGTCACACCCACGGAAAGCACGGCACCCGTCATGAGCGCCTTGAAAAAGCGTTTTGTCATTGGTTCCTCCCATTTGACACACGGGTCTCCACCCGTTTCATGTGGTCACAGGACTGTAGGAACCTGACACCAACCTGTCACGTAGGAAGAACATACGCCGCATATGAGATTTTTACTGGTGGAGGATAACGCCGATCTGGCCCGCGCATTGACCGGTCGTTTTGCCGTGGAGGGTCACGTGGTCGACCACGCGACCTGTCTTGGTGATGCGGAGCTGGCAACACGCACCGTCGCTTACGATATGATTTTGCTGGATATTATGCTGCCCGACGGCGACGGGCGTGAATTTCTGCGCCGTCATCGGGCGCAGGATGACCCAACGCCGGTGATCGTGTTGACGGCGCGCTCGGAGGTGTCTGATCGGGTCGGGTTGCTCGACCTTGGGGCCGATGATTACATCACGAAACCTTTTGATTTTGCCGAGCTTGAGGCCCGCGCGCGGGCCGTGATGCGGCGTCTGGGGGGCTCGGCGGACAATAAAAAGGAATTCGCAGGGCTCATATTCGATTCGAATGCGGGCACGATCACGACAGGGGGGCGTTCCGAGCGATTGCGGAATCGCGAGATGCGGTTGTTGGAGGTTTTCTTTGCCGCGCCGGGGCAGATTTTCTCCAAATCTCACCTGATGGACCGTCTGTTTTCCTTCTCTGATGACGTCTCGGAGAACGCGATCGAAGTTTATGTCGGTCGGCTCCGTCGCAAACTGGGTGAGACGCAGGCGCATATCGAAACGGTGCGCGGGCTGGGCTACCGCATGGTGAAACGCGAATGAGTAGGGCAGGTCCCCCTGTTTCCATACGAAGGCGTCTGGTTGTGCAGCTGGCGCTGGTCGCGGCGCTTCTGTCGGTCGCGTTCTTCTTCTCCCTGCGGGTGGTGGCCGAGGGCGCGACGGAGGCCACGCAGGACAACATCCTTGCCGCCTCCGCCACCTCCATTGCCGATGCGGTTTACACTGATGCGGGCGTGGTGCGGGTCGAAATCCCCTATTCGGCGCTGTCGATGCTGGGCACGGTCAGCGAGGACAGGGTGTTCTACCGCGTGATCGTGAACGGTGAGACGCTGACTGGGTATGACGACCTGCCCGTGCCCGAAGGCCGAAGATCCCGGAACCAGCCACTCTTTGCCACCTATGGCTACCGCGATGACACCTTCCGCGCCGTGGTGGTGAGCCGTGCGCTCAGTGTCGCGAACCAGCCGCGCCGGGTGCAGGTGGTGGTGGCTCAGACCCGGCTGGGGCTCGCGGCGATCTCCTCGCGGATTACCACCACAGCCACGGCCATTGGCGTGGCCTTCTTTCTCACCGCCACGGCACTCAGCACGCTGGCTGCGCAAAATGCGCTCTCTCCGCTCAGCCGTCTGGCCGAGGCGGTGGCGCGCCGCGGGCCCAAGGACCTGCGCCCCGTGACCGCTGAAACGCCGACCGAACTGGCGCCGCTGGTGGGAGGGCTCAACGGCTTCATCGCGCGGCTGAGTGCAGCGCTTACCCGCTCCGAAGATCTGATCGTCGAGGCGGCGCACCGGGTCCGCACGCCGCTGGCCACGGTGCGCACGCAGGCCGAGGTGATGCATTTGCAGATGGAAAAGCCCCACAACCGGCAGGCCCTGCGCCAGATGATCCGTGCGGTGGATGAAAGCTCCCGCTCTGCAGGCCAACTTCTCGATCACGCAATGGTCACTCTGCGCTCCGACCAGCTGGAGACCGAAGAGATTGATCCGGGCGACCTGTTGCGCGACGCGATCAGCCGCCTGTCGCCCACTGCCGATCTTAAGGACATCGCGATCACGCTGGACCTGCCACAAGAGGCTCTGCGCGTGCAGGGGGATCCGATCCTGCTGCAGAATGCGGTCCGCAACATCCTCGACAACGCCATCAAATATTCGCCCGCGGATACGGAAATCACTGTGCGGCTCGTGCCCGGCCCCCCCTGCCGGTTGCAGGTCTGCGATCAGGGCCGGGGCTTTGCCGCCGAAGACATCGCCCGCCTGCCGGATCGCTTTTCGCGCGGCACCAATGTTGATGACGTGATTGGCTCGGGCCTTGGCCTGACCATCGTGCGCGACGTCGCACAGGCCCATGGCGGCGCGCTGGAAATCGGCGCTAACCCGGAAGGAGGTGGCGCATGCGTCTCGCTTGTCTTGCCCTCTTACTGAGCGTCGCGGCCTCGCTGGCCCTGGCCTTCGAGCTTGAGGAAAGCCGCAGCTACCCCGGCACCGGCCCTGGCCATCTGCGCATCCTGTCCACAGCCGATGTGGATGTGTTCGAGCCCATCATCCACGCGTTTCAGGCCCGGCATGCTGTGTCGATCACCTATGACGTGGCGAGTTCCGCGCAGGTCATGATCGCGCTCTACGACGAGGGCGCGGAATACGATCTGGCAATCTCCTCGGCGATGGATTTGCAGACAAAACTGGCCAATGACGGGCTGGCGCAGACCTATAGCTCCGATGCGACGGCGCTGTTGCCGCCCTGGGCGAAATGGCGTGACCAAATCTTTGCCTTCACGCAGGAACCTGCGGTTTTGGTGCTGAACGCCGCCGCCTTCGAGGCCCTGGCGGTGCCCACAAACCGCGAAGGGCTGATTGCGCTCCTGCGCGACCATCCGGAGGCTTTCGACGGGCGCATCGGCACATATGACGTGCGTGTGTCTGGGGCGGGGTATCTCTTTGCCACGCAGGATTCGCGCAATACCGAAAGCTTCTGGCGCATGACGGAAGTGATGGGGCGGCTCAACACACAGCTTTTTTGCTGCTCCAGCGACATGATCGATGCGGTGGCCTCGGGCCGGCTCCTGCTGGCCTACAACGTGTTGGGCAGCTACGCGCGGGCGCGGCTGGCCGATACCCCCGGTGTGCTGGTGGTCGAAATGGATGACTTTGTTTCCGTCATGCTGCGCACCGCGCTGATCCCCCAAACGGCAAAGGCGCCCGAGGCCGCAGGGTTGATGATCGATTTCCTCGCCAACATGCGGCTGCGGCCTGAGCTGGTGGCGCAGACGGGCCTGCCCCCCGTGGTCTCCGCCTCCGGAGAGGACAAGGGGGTCATCCGCCCAATCCGCCTCGGGCCGGGGCTCTTGGTGTTTCTGGACCGGATGCGGCGCGATACTTTCTTGCGCAGTTGGGTCAGCTCGATCAAGCAGGACTAGCTACGCGGCGGGCGGCTTTTGTAGACCGGTAGCCGCCAGCCAAACGCCAGCGAGCCTGCGCGCAGTGCCCATGTTGCACCTGCACAAAGCATCAGTGGCACCAGCGCATCCGGGAAATAAGGCCGTGTGAAGGCCGCAACCGTCGCCCCGGCAAAGGCCGCCGTCACGTAAAGCTCGCCCTGTTTCAGCACCAGCGGCACATCGTCCAGCACCACGTCACGCAAGAGCCCGCCCATGCAGCCGGTGATCGTGCCCATCAGCACCACCACCAGCACCGGCTGGCCCAGTGACAGCGCCACGCCTGTGCCCGCAGGCACGGCCACGGCGAGCGCGAAACTATCCAGCCAGATCAGCGTTTTCAGCCTGCTTTCAAAGAGATGCGCGGTCAGGAAGACCAGCAACGCCGCCGCACAGGCCACGCCGATATAGCTGGGCTGCGCGATCCAGAAGATCGGATTACGGTCCAGGAGCACGTCGCGCACCGTGCCGCCGCCCACTGCCGTGAGGCAGGCGACAAAGGCAAAGCCCACGATGTCGAGCTGCTGGCGGCTCGCTACCAACGCTCCCGTCAGCGCAAAGATAAAGACGGAGGCATAATCCAGCAGCGCAATCAGGTTCATAGGCTGCCTCTGATCCAGTCAAAGGCGCGCTGGAACGGTGTGGCGAAACCTTCGGGGAGAGGCGCATCAAGGTCGATCCAGAAAAAGCGGAAGAGATGCCCGCCGTCATCTGCGCAGCGGTGCTGCCATTGCTCACGCAGTGGCCCCGCCAGACGGCAAAGGCTGAAATGCCAGCGGCTGTCTGCAGCGATCTCTGTGCTCTGACCCAGATGGATCGCCGCGCGTGTCTCCAGCCCGCTTTCCTCGTAGAGCTCCCGTGCAGCGGCCTGTTCGGGCCGCTCCCCTGGCTTAATGCCACCTTTCACCAATTGCAGACCGGCCTGCGGGTGCTCAAAACCGGCGATCCGGCGCGGCACCCCGTCAAGGTGCAGCGCGACCGGGCAGGCGACCTCACGCATTGCCAGCCTTCTTGAAGGGAGCCATGCCTGCACGCGCCAACTCATCGGCGCGCTCATTTTCCGGATGGCCCGCGTGGCCTTTGACCCACTTCCATGTCACATCATGGGCCGCATTTGCCGCATCCAGCCGCTGCCACAGCTCCGCATTGGCCACGGGCTTTTTCGCCGCATTCTTCCAGCCGTTTTTCTTCCAGCCGTGAATCCAGGAGGTGATCCCGTTTTTGACGTAATTGCTGTCGGTCACGATGGTGATCGTGCTGCGACGGTTGAGCGATTCCAGCGCGTGGATCGCGGCCAGCAGTTCCATCCGATTGTTGGTGGTTTCGGGCTCGCCGCCCTTCAGCTCGCGCTCCTTGACCACGGTCTCGCCGTCCATCGCGCGCAGCAAGGCCCCCCAGCCGCCGGGGCCGGGATTGCCGGAACAGGCGCCGTCCGTATATGCGAAAAGCTCAGCCATGAGCCGCGAGGCATATATAGGGGGCCTCTACCCCGTCAAGGCCGGTTGTCACACCGGTCTCCCGCGCGGTGACGAACAACCCAGCATTCTTCAGCAATCCGGTCAGTTCGGCGTCGGTGTAATAGGTGTAAAGCCGCCCGATGGGATCGCGCTTGCTGCCGGTGCCGGTTTTCACGCCGATGTGGAACCGCCCGCCGGGTTTCAGGGCTTGCGCGATGGCGGCCAGGTGGCGCGGCATCTCGGCGCGCGCGGCGTGCAGCAGGGAGAAATTCGCCCAGATGCCATCGTAGACATCTGTACCGCTCAGATCATCGAAACCTGCCAAGCGCGCATCGACATGCGGGTGGCGTCTGGCCAGCGCGATCATTTCGGGCACAGGGTCCATGGCCGTGACCTGCAAGCCGTGATCCGCCATCAGCGCCGCCGATGCCCCGGGGCCGCAACCCAGATCCAGCACATGCGCGCCCTGGGGCAGGGCCGCCACGAAGGTGCGCAACCTGTGATCGGTCTTGTTGAAATCATCGGTCATCTGGTCATAGTCCTGCGCCTTGGCACCATAGACCTTCAGGGTTTCGGGGTCGCTCATCAGATCACCCCCACGCCCAAACAGATCACCGCGATTGTCGTGAGAAGAAGGCGCAGCGACATCCACCACCGCGGCGTCAGGCCCCACTGCCAGAAGGCATAATCCAGCACCAGCAGCCCCAGAAACCCGAAGATCAGGTTGGTCCCCGCCGAGACCGGTCCGCCGCCAGTCATGAAAAACGCCCAGAGCGCGGGGATGACGGACAGCACATAGCCCATCGCGGCCTTGCTGCCGCTGGTTTTTGTGGCAAAGCCCCAGAGCACGCCCGACATGAACGACAGGATCACCGAGCCGTAAAAGAGTTGTACGTAGGGGCCGATGAAGCGCGGCCCGAGAGCGGAGATGCCCCAATCGGCCAGTGTGCCATTGAGCGTGGTGGCCGCGCCCCAGACAAAAGGGATCAGCCCCGCCAGCCCCAGAATCAGAGGTGCGGTGGGGATGCGCGTCACAGACCCGGCACCGATGCGGTGATGTGGTGCGCGCACGTTGTCGCCAGCCTGTCGATCAGGTCAGCGGATCGGTGTTTTAAGGCGTCGATGTCCTTGACGCATGCCGCCGGTGAGATGATCGCTTTGCCCGTCATCCCATTGCTCATGCACGTTCAAGTGCAAGACGCCCCGCGAGGGCAGCGAAGATGGCGGCAAAGGAGCGGTTGAGCCAGCGCATGACAGCTTCCGAGCCCAGGAGCCAGGCGCGGGCCTGCGCGGCAAAGAGGCCGTAGAGCACGAAGACTGCGAAGGTCAGTGCCATGAAAATGCCGCCCAGCACTGTCATTTCCAGCGTTGCCGTAGCCGGGTTGCCTGACAGGAAAGGCGGCAGCAGCGCGAGGAAGAAGATCGACAGCTTCGGGTTCAGGATATTGATCAGCGCGCCGCGCCGGGCGATGCGCCAGCCGTTCTCCACCTTGCGGTCCGCGGAGATGGCCAAAGCGCCCCCCGAGCGCAGCGATTGCCACGCCAGATACAAAAGATATGCGACACCTGCAAACTTCACGACTGTAAAGAGCACGGCGGAGGTATGCAGCACCGCTGCCAGCCCCAGCGTCGCCGCCGCCACATGCGGCACGATCCCGAAGGTGCAGCCCAAAGCGGCCCAGAACGCAGCGATGCGCCCCTGTCCCAGACCCAAAGCCAGCGTGTAGATGACCCCGGTGCCGGGGGCGAGCACGACGACAATCGCCGTCACCAGAAATTGCAGCGAGATCATGCGGGCTCCCTCAGAACGCGTGGGACTTTGAATTGGACGTTTTCAACGGCAGTCTCCACCAACTCGCGCGTCACGTCGTAATGCTCGGAAAACGCATCCATCACCTCGTTGATCAACACTTCCGGTGCCGAGGCCCCGGCGGTGATGCCGATGCTGCGGATGCCCTCCAGCGCCCGCCAATCGATATCGGTCGCCCGTTGCACCAGCTGCGCATATTTGCAGCCCGCGCGCGCGCCCACCTCGACCAATCGCTTGGAGTTTGAGGAATTGGGCGCGCCGACGACCAGCATCGCGTCGCATTTTGGCGCCATCGCCTTCACGGCCTCCTGCCGGTTGGTGGTTGCGTAACAGATGTCTTCCTTGTGCGGGCCAACGATGGCGGGGAACCGGGCTTGCAGGGCGGCCACCACATCCGCCGTGTCATCGACGCTCAGGGTCGTCTGGGTGACATAGGCCAGCCGCTCCGGGTCGCGGACCGCGACGGTGGCCACATCGGCGGGGGTCTCGACCAGCAGCACCTCGCCTTCGGGCAATTGCCCCATGGTCCCCACGGTTTCGGGGTGACCCGCGTGGCCGATCATGATCATCTGCAAGCCGTTGTCGGAATGGCGCTGCGCCTCGATATGCACTTTGCTCACCAGCGGGCAGGTGGCATCGACATAGACCATCTCACGCTTGGCGGCGGCGGCGGGCACCGCCTTGGGCACCCCATGGGCGGAGAAAATTACCGGACGGTCATCGGGGCAGTCATCGAGTTCTTCGACAAAGACCGCGCCCTTGTCACGCAACCCGTCGACGACGAATTTATTGTGTACGATCTCGTGGCGGACGTAGACGGGCGCGCCCCACTTTTCCAGCGCCATCTCAACGATCTTGATGGCGCGGTCCACGCCCGCGCAAAAACCGCGCGGGGCGGCAAGATACAGGGTCAGCGGCGGTTTTGTCATGGCTTAGCTCCGGTTCATATCTCCAGAGGTAAGGCTTTGCTTTGTCAGCGTCCAGAGTGTCGTGTCGCCGCGTGCCCAACTTGTCGGGCAATCACGGCGCAATCCTCCCCGGCCTCAGCCGTTTGCAGCCGCTTCCGGGAATTCACGGGGCGGGCGACCGATCACATCCTTGAGCTCGTCGAGCTCGATGAAATTGTCAGCCTGACGCCGCAGGTCATCGGAAATCATTGGCGGCTGGCTGCGGATGGTCGAGACCACCGAAACGCGCACGCCGGACCGCTGCAGGCTTTCCACCAACGGCCGGAAATCGCCATCTCCGGAGAACAGCACAATGTGATCCACCCGCGGTGCCAGCTCCATCGCATCCACGGCCAGTTCAATGTCCATGTTGCCCTTCACCTTCCGGCGACCCATGCTGTCGGTATATTCCTTGGCCGGTTTGGTCACCATCGTGAAGCCGTTGTAGTTCAGCCAGTCCACCAGCGGACGGATCGGAGAATACTCGTCATTCTCCAGCAGCGCGGTGTAGTAGAACGCCCGCAAGAGCTTGCCTCGACGCATGAATTCTTGGCGCAGCAGTTTGTAGTCGATATCAAAGCCAAGAGACTTGGCTGCCGCGTAGAGATTCGAACCGTCGATGAACAGCGCTAGCCGTTCGTCCTTATAAAACATTTGTTGTCCTTCCGATTGGCCAGACGCTAGCGTTTAAAAAAACGACATGACTTAATAAGCAGCGAGCTGACACGTTGAAAATAGGGGTTTTTATTGGTGCCGCAAGAGTTACTGAGCACGAAAACAGGCGAAATGCTGCCACAAATCCGGTCAATCGGGCTGGTTGCCCTAGGGTCAAATAGCCCTTCGGCGCAGGGTGACCCTAGGGAAACCATCGAAAAAGCTATTCTAGCACTGGTTGAATTTTTCCAAGTGATTCGCGGGGTTAGCAGGCTCTATCGGACCCCTGCTTTCCCCCCAGGCAGCGGGTCGGATTTCGTCAATGCAGTGGTCGCGGTGGAGACCGATGACCCTCCCGAAAAAGTGATAAAAAAACTTCATCAGCTCGAGGAGGGGATGGGACGCACCCGCAAAACGAGATGGGGACCCAGAACGCTGGACCTCGACCTCATCGCGCTGGGTGATTATGTGATGCCGGATGCCGAAACGCATCTGGCCTGGCGCGATCTGCCCCTGAGCCAGCAAATGACCCAAGCACCGGATACATTGATCCTGCCGCATCCCCGCGTGCAGGAGCGTGCCTTTGTTCTGGTGCCGCTGGCAGACGTCGCACCCGATTGGGTGCACCCGGCGCTTGGCCTGTCGGTGGATCAGATGCTTGCAGCGCTGCCGGATGCGGTGAAAGAAGAGGTCGTTGCCCTTGAATAGGCGCTTGTAAATCTCGAAAAAGGGGCCTAAATACCGCACTTCTGACAAATCCCCGATTTATGGAGTGTTCCATGGCCCGCGTCACCGTTGAAGATTGCGTCGATAAAGTACCCAACCGGTTTGAACTGGTCATGCTTGCGGCACATCGTGCGCGCGAAATCTCTGCCGGTGCAGCGATCACCGTGAACCGCGACAACGACAAGAACCCGGTTGTGTCGCTGCGTGAGATCGCGGACGAGACGCAAAGCGCCGACGAGCTGCGCGAGCGCCTGATCGAGAGCAACCAGAATCAGATTGAGGTGGATGAGCCCGAAGAGGACGCAATGGCGTTGCTGATGGGGGCAGAGCAGGACAAGCCCGAAGAGGACAGTATGTCCGAAGAGATGCTTTTACGGCAGCTGATGGCAGCGCAAGGGCAAAGCTGACACCAGCTTCCCCGCCCTGAGGGCAGATGAATGACACCGCCTGACCAGCTCGACATTTCCGCGGACGATCTGGTCAGTCTCGTCACTAAATACAATCCAAAGACAAACGAAGCGCTGATCCGCGCGGCCTATGATTATGGCCGCGATATGCATGACGGTCAGTTTCGCCACTCAGGCGAGCCCTATTTCAATCACCCGGTTGCCGTATCCGCGATCCTGACGGAGCAGCAGCTGGATGACGCCACCATCATCACCGCACTGCTGCATGACACGATCGAGGATACGAAAGCCTCCTATGGCGAAGTGTCCAAGCTCTTTGGCGAAGAGGTGGCGGTATTGGTCGACGGCGTCACCAAGCTGACCAACCTGCAACTGAACTCCAGCGAAACCAAGCAGGCCGAGAATTTCCGCAAGCTATTCATGGCGATGTCCAAGGATTTGCGGGTCATCCTGGTCAAGCTCAGTGACCGTTTGCACAACATGCGCACGATCAAGGCGATGCGCCCGGAGAAACAGGCGCAAAAGGCGCGGGAAACCATGGACATCTTTGCCCCACTGGCGGGCCGGATGGGCATGCAATGGATGCGCGAGGAATTGGAAGACCTTGCGTTCCGGGTGCTGAATCCCGAAGGCCGTGCATCGATCATCCGCCGCTTCATCAACCTGCAGCGTGAAACCGGCGATGTGATCCAGCGGATCACCGGCGACATGCGACTGGAACTCGACAAGGCGGGGGTGGAGGCCGAAGTCTTTGGCCGCGCCAAGAAGCCCTATTCGATCTGGCGGAAGATGCAGGAGAAGGAACAGACCTTTTCGCGTCTGAGTGACATCTACGGCTTTCGCATCCTCACTGAGAGCGAAGAGGATTGTTACCGCGCTTTGGGAGCGATCCACCAGCGCTGGCGCGCGGTACCGGGACGGTTCAAGGATTACATCAGCCAGCCCAAAAGCAACGGGTATCGCTCGATCCATACCACCGTGTCGGGGCGGGATGGCAAACGGGTGGAGGTTCAGATCCGCACCGGCCAGATGCACGATGTGGCCGAAACCGGCGTGGCGGCACATTGGTCCTACCGGGATGGTGTACGCAGCCAGAACCCCTTTGCCGTCGATCCGGCCAAATGGATCACGCAGCTATCTGAACAGTTTGACGCCGAGGTCGACCACCAGGATTTCCTCGAAGCGGTCAAGCTGGAGATGTATTCGGACCAAGTCTTTTGCTTCACGCCCAAGGGCGAGGTGGTCAAGCTGCCGCGCGGTGCGACGCCGATTGACTTCGCCTTTGCCATCCACACCCGGATCGGCATCGCCTGCGTGGGCGCCAAGGTTGATCACATGCGCGTCCCGCTCTGGACCCGTTTGAAAAACGGCCAGAGCGTCGAGATCATCACCGCCGAAGGGCAAAGCCCGCAGGCCACATGGCTTGATATTGCCACAACGGGCAAGGCGCGCTCCGCAATCCGCCGTGCGCTGCGCGACGAGGACCGCGCGCGTTTTGTCAAACTGGGGCGCGAACTGGCCCGTTCCGCCTTTGAGCACGTGGGCAGAAAAGCCACCGACAAGGCCTTGGCCACGGCCGCGCGTCACATGCGATTTGAGAATCGCGACGATCTGCTGGCGCGCCTGGGCAGTGCCGAGATCACCGGTCGCGAAGTGGTGCAGGCGGTCTACCCTGATCTTGCGCCAAAAGCCGGTGAAAAGGTTGACGCGCGCCGTGCGGTGATCGGCCTGTCACAGGGGCAGTCGTTTGAACGCGCGTTCTGTTGCCAGCCACTGCCCGGCGAGCGGATTGTCGGCATCACCTTCAAGGGCCGCGGGGTGGTGGTGCACGCCATCGATTGCGACCGTCTGAGCGCCTATGAAGACCAGCTCGACCGCTGGCTGGATCTGCGCTGGCACGAGGGCCCGCATTCTGCAATTTACGGTGCGACACTCGATGTCACGCTCAATAATGACGCTGGGACACTGGGGCGTATTTGCACCTTGATCGGGGAATCTCGCGCGAATATCTCGGATTTGCAATTTATCGATAGGAAACCTGACTTTTACCGTCTTCTGATCTATGTGGAACTCAGAGATGTGGCACATCTGCATTCGTTGATGCTGACACTTGAGGCAGAAAACGATGTGGCGGCAATATCGCGCTCCCGCAATCTGCCGCAGGGATCGGTCGAAACACCTGCCTGATGCCGCGACCCGGCCATTTAGAGGTCATAATTTTGGGGTTTTTGCACGGGCAAATGCCTCTCAAGGATTGAAAAGGACCCCGCCCGTTGGTTTTTAAACGCCGCGATCCCAAAAGTTGGCCTCGCGCCCTGGTCGAGCTGCTTTGGCCGCGCGGGGGGTGGGCGCGTGCGTTCCACTACGTCAAACATCGGATGCGGCGCTTGCCGGACAGCCCGGAACGTATCGCGCGCGGCATCTGGGCTGGCGTATTTGCCTCCTTCACACCCTTTTACGGGTTTCACTTTTTCATCGCGGCCGGGCTTGCGACGCTGATGCGCGGGAATGTGATTGCGTCGCTCATGGCGACGTTCTTCGGCAATCCACTGACCTACGTTCCGATTGGTGTCGCGGCGCTCTCGACCGGCCATTGGTTGTTGGGCGATGACATGGACGCGCGGATCCCCCGTTCCTTCGGCGGTAAATTCGTCGATGCAGGTGCCGACCTCAAGGACAACTTCATGGCCATGTTCACCGAAGCCACGGCGGATTGGTCCCGGCTATCGGTCTTTTATGACGAGATTTTCTTTCCGTACATGGTCGGCGGCGTGTTGCCGGGCATCTTTTTTGCGAGCCTTTGTTATTATCTTTCCGTGCCGGTCATCCGCGTGTATCAAAAACGACGCAAGGGGATGATCAAATCGAAATTTGACGCCATAAAAGCCAAAGCTGCTGCAAAAGCAGATGCAAAACGCAAAGCGGAACACTCAACCGGGGACTAATTGGGGGGCTGATATGGCCAATACCGAAAAACTGCGCCTCGGCGTAAACATTGACCACGTGGCAACGGTGCGCAATGCGCGCGGCGGGGCCTACCCGGATCCGCTGCGGGCGGCGCGTATTGCCGAAAAAGCGGGCGCGGACGGGATCACGGCGCACCTGCGCGAAGACCGCCGCCACATCTCGGACGCAGACATCGAAGGGTTGATGGAGGTGCTGAACGTGCCTTTGAACTTCGAGATGGCTGCCACGGACGAGATGCAGAAGATCGCCCTGCGGCACAAACCGCATGCGGTCTGCATCGTGCCGGAAAAGCGCGAGGAGCGCACCACCGAGGGTGGCCTGGAAGTGGCGCGCGAGGAAAACAAGCTTGCGCATTTCATCGCCCCGCTCCGGGACGCGGGCTGCCGTGTGTCGATTTTCATTGCAGCGGACAAACGCCAGATCGACGCCGCCCACCGCATTGGGGCACAGGTGATCGAACTGCACACCGGCGCTTATTGCGATGCTTATGCGGATGGTGAACTCGACACCCACCACGATGAACTCGACGCCCTGCGCGAGATGGCGACATACGCCCATTCGCTGGGGCTCGAAGTGCATGCGGGACACGGCCTTACCTATGACACGGTGATGCCGGTTGCGGCCTTCCCCGAGGTGATGGAACTCAACATCGGTCATTTTCTGATCGGGGAGAGTATTTTTCTGGGTCTCGAACCTGCGATCACCGAAATGCGCCGCTTGATGGATGAAGCCCGTGCAGAGCGTTGATCTGCTGCTCCCGCTCTCGGCGGTGCTGCTGGGGTGGATGGTGATGGGCGGCAGTCCCGGGCCGGCGACGCTCGCGATTTCTGGCACCTCCATGCAGCAGGGGCGCCTCGCAGGTCTGACGTTGGCGGCGGGCATCGTAGTGGGCTCCGCCAGTTGGGGGATCGCAGCGGCGCTGGGCTTTTCAGCGGTGATGATGGCCAATGTCTGGCTCTTTGAGCTGATCCGTTATCTTGGGGCCGCCTATCTGCTCTATCTTGCGTTCAAATCCCTTCGATCCGCATGGCGAGGCGCCGGGGTTACGGTCCTGCAGGTGCCACATAACCGGCTCTTTGCAAAAGGTCTGTTACTCCATCTGACGAACCCAAAAGCGATCCTCGGGTGGGGCGCGATTTACGCGATTGCCCTCACACCCGGATCAGGCCCTGCCGCGGTCTGGAGCCTGTTTGCCGCGCTGATCTGTTGCTCCATGGTGGTCTTTTTCGGCTACGCGCTGCTCTTTTCATGGGGGCCGATTGCGCGGGCCTACGTGCGCGCGCGCCGTGCATTCGAACTGACATTCGGCCTGCTCTTTGGCGCCGCCAGTTTCAAAATTCTGACGGCAAGGTTGGTATGATCCTCGGCATCGGCACCGATCTTGCGAATATCGAACGTATTCAGGGTACGCTGGACCGTTTTGGGGATCGTTTTCGCAACCGGGTCTTTACCGACATCGAACAACGCAAGGCGGAGCGGCGCAAGGATGTGGCGGGCACCTATGCCAAACGCTGGGCCGCGAAGGAGGCTTGTTCCAAGGCGCTTGGTACCGGCCTCGCCATGGGCATCGCGTGGAAGGATATGTCCGTCACCAATTTGCGCAGCGGTCAGCCCGTGATGCATGTGACCGGATGGGCCAGGGATCGTCTGGATGCGATGACGCCGGAAGGGCATGAGGCGGTCATTCATGTCACACTGACGGATGATCACCCCTGGGCGCAGGCCTTCGTGGTGATCGAGGCGTTGCCAAAAGCCACCTGACCCGACGCATCACTCGCGTCACATCCACGTGATGTCGAAAGCCCGTCCGCCCTGAAACAGCGACCAGCCCTGCAATTTGCAGAATGCCATCAGCCAAGACTGTCCGACGCCGCGTGACCCCGCCTTGACTTGCCCCCCGCGCCCCCGCATTTAGGCGCAGACCAAATCATGGGAGCGCCAGATGGCCGCCACAGAAAAAAAGCAGCAGAACGCCTTTCTTGAGACGATCAAAACCATCGTCTATGCGCTGCTGATTGCCGGTGTGTTCCGCACCCTGTTTTTTCAGCCGTTCTGGATCCCGTCAGGATCCATGAAGGAAACGCTTTTGGTGGGCGATTTCCTTTTCGTGAACAAGATGGCCTATGGCTATTCCTATGCATCCTGCCCCAGCCTGATCATGCCGCGATTTGGCGTGAATGTGGACGCAAAAGACATCTGCGGGTTTTTCGATGGCGACAACACCCGTTTCCTTGGCGGTGAGCCGGAGCGGGGCGATGTCGTGGTTTTCCGCCATCCCGTCTCCGGTCGTGACTACATCAAGCGATTGATTGGGATGCCCGGGGACAGCATTCAGATGCGTGACAGTGTTGTGTTCATCAACGGGGTGGCCGCACCGCAGGAACCCGCGGGTGTTTTCGAGGAAATCATGGAGCCACAGGGACCGGAAGGCCGCCGCCCACGTTGTGGCAACGGACCCGTGGGCGATGGGGGTACCTGCCAGAAGACGCGCGCGATCGAAACCTTGCCCGGCGGCACCAAACATGTGGTGCTGGACATTGGGTTGCAGGCCTCGGACCGCACAGGCGTCTACCAGGTGCCCGAAGGTCACTATTTCTTCATGGGGGATAATCGCGATAACTCTGCCGACAGCCGTTTGGCGCAGCAGGTGCAGGGCGTCGGTTTTGTACCCTTTGAAAATCTGATTGGCCGGGCGGACCGTATCATGTTTTCCTCCGGTGGCCGCTCCATGCTCTTTTTCTGGACATGGCGAGGTGATCGTTTCTTCAAGGCGGTGGAGTGAAGCTTTCTGCGGAATTGAGGTCCTTTCAGGACCGCTTGGGGCACAGGTTCGCACGCCCGGAGCTCTTGGCGCAGGCCGTCACCCACGCCTCGATGTCATCGGCCAATCGGGATGACAATCAGCGTCTTGAGTTTCTGGGCGACAGGGTGCTGGGTCTGGTCATGGCAGAGGCCCTGCTGTCCTTGGATAAATCCGCGACTGAGGGGCAATTGGCCCCGCGTTTCAACGCGTTGGTACGCAAGGAAACCTGCGCCGATGTGGCCCGCGAGATTGATCTGGGCGCGGTTCTGCGTCTGGGCAGATCGGAGATGCTGTCGGGCGGCAGGCGCAAACAGGCCCTGCTGGGAGATGGTATCGAGGCGGTGATTGCGGCGGTCTACATGGATGCCGGGTTCGAGGTGGCGCGCGCGCTGATCCTGCGCCTTTGGGGCACGCGCGTGCACGAAGTGGAGGAAGACGCGCGGGATGCGAAAACCGCGTTGCAGGAGTGGGCGCAGGCCCGTGGGCTGTCCCCGCCCGCCTATGTCGAAGTTGCGCGCACCGGGCCGGATCATGCGCCGGTCTTTACCATCGCGGCAGAACTCGAAACCGGCCAGAGCCAGAAAGCCACTGCTGGATCAAAGCGACAGGCGGAACAGGCGGCTGCCGGTAATCTGTTGGCCGAACTGGAGAAATCACCATGAGCACACGCGCCGGTTTTGTCGCCCTGATCGGAGAGCCGAATGCGGGGAAATCCACGCTGCTGAACCGCATGGTCGGGGCCAAGGTGTCGATCGTGACCCATAAGGTGCAAACCACACGTGCGCGCATTCGCGGCGTGGCGATGGAGGGCGAGAGCCAGATCGTTTTTGTGGATACGCCGGGATTGTTTCAGCCACGCCGCCGCCTGGACCGCGCGATGGTTGCTGCGGCCTGGGGCGGGGCGGCGGATGCCGATGTCGTGGTTTTGCTGGTCGAGGCACAGCGGGGCGTGACGGAGGGCGTGGAGCGCATTCTCGAAGGGCTGGCCGATATTGGACAGGGTCGCAAAGTCGCGCTTGCGATCAACAAGATCGACCGGGTGCAGGCCGAGGTGTTGCTGGGGCTGAGCAAGGATCTGAACGACCGCTATCCCTTTGTGGAGACCTTCATGATCTCCGCGGAGCGTGGACACGGCGTGGATATGTTGCGGCATTGGCTGGCGGCAGAGGTGCCCGAAGGGCCCTGGCTATACCCCGAAGATCAGATCGCGGATTTGCCGATGCGGATGATTGCCGCCGAGATGACGCGCGAGAAGCTGACGCTACGGCTGCATCAGGAGCTGCCCTATCAACTGACGGTCGAAACCGAGGGCTGGGAAGAGCGCAAGGACGGATCCGCCAAGATCGATCAGTTGATCTATGTTGTGCGGGACGGGCACAAGGGGATCGTCCTGGGCCACAAGGGCGAGACCATCAAAGCCGTGTCCAAAGCCGCGCGTGAGGAGCTGGAGGAATTTCTGGGCCGCAAGATTCACCTGTTTCTTCAGGTCAAAGTGCGGCCAAACTGGCTGGACGAGGCGGAGCGCTATTCGGAAATGGGGCTGGAGTTCAAAGATGGCAACACCTGAGCGGGTTGCGCGTGCGGGAGCCTCCGGCGGAGATATTTTTGGCCAGAAGAAGGTGGCGGCGCAATGGCCCGGCTGACGGCGCGGTTCTGGATTGATGCCTATCTGGCGCGGCTGCGGACCCAGGATATTCCTGCGTTCATCGTCACCCATGGGGATGACACCGCGGGCAGTGTTCTGGTCAAGGTGAACCAGTTGGATGGGCAGGCTACGGTATACCAGCGCAGTTACAATCTGTTGGATGACAAGCACTCCTGGGCCATTCTGGAACAAGGGGATGAGGTGCAGGTCGATGCCAGTATCACCCGGCAACGGGGGTTCGATCCGGATATCTGGGTGGTTGAGGTTGAGGATCGGCAGGGACGGCACCTGCTCGATCAACCCGGGATGACCTGATGGAGTGGCGTGACGAGGGCATTTTGCTGAACACCCGGCGTCACGGCGAAACCTCTGCGATCATCGAGGTTTTTACACCGGAACATGGGCGGCACGCGGGTGTTGTGCGCGGGGGCACCAGTCGCAAAATCGCGCCGATCCTGCAGCCCGGTGCGCAGCTGGATGTGGCGTGGCGGGCGCGGTTGGAAGACCACATCGGCAGTTTTCAGGTCGAGCCGGTGCGCAGCCGTGCTGCGGTGGCTCTGAGTGGCCGGCTGGCCCTCGCCGGGCTGAATGCCGTGACCGCATTGCTGGCGTTTTGTCTGCCGGAGCGGGAGCCGCATCCCCGCCTATACCGGCGGTCCGAACAATTGCTGGATCTGCTGGATCAGGCGGAGTTGTGGCCACTGGCCTATCTGCGGTGGGAGATCTGCCTGTTGGAAGAGATGGGCTATGCGCTGGAGCTTGAGGCTTGCGCGGTGACGGGCACGCAGGACGATCTGGTCTATGTCTCGCCAAAATCGGGGCGTGCCGTTTCGAGAGCGGCAGCGGGCGTATGGGCGGACAGGTTGTTGCCGTTGCCGGATGTCCTAAGGGGACACGGGGATGCTGACAATGACCAGATTGCTCAGGGTCTGGTCACTACCGGGTATTTTTTGACCGCGCATCTGGCGCAAGACCTGGGCAACAAGCCGCTGCCAGAGGCGCGCAGCCGTTTTGTCGAAGCTTTTACCCGTCAGCTTTGAAAGTCATCGTCCTGCCGTCTTCAGTTGACAGGATCAGCGTGTCGCCCAAAACCTCGGATTGGCTCATCTCGGACAGGGCCGAGAAATAAGCTGTCTCGGCTTCCAGATCGGGGCAGGCCATACGCGTCGCCGCAATTGGGCCCATCTCGAACCACGGATAGGGCGCGGTCATACTGCCTGTATAGCTGTTGCAGGGAGCCTTACCGGTGACTCGCCCGGGCTCGGGAAAAATCAGCGTTGCTGCATAGTCGACTGCCGACTGATCCACTTCGACCAGCCGCCAGGTTTTCCCTGCGGCACCATAGGCATTCACAGTTTCGTCCTGATAGCATCCCGCGACGAGGACCAAAGACGCCAGCGCAGCCGACGCCAGTCGCTTTCTGGCCATCATTTCAACGCCAGCACGAGGTCGATCATCGTGTCAAAGGCGGTTGCGGGATCTGCTTGATCCTTCAGTTGCGGCAGGCCGATCAGCGCGCCCAGACAGCTTTGCGCGAAGCCGGGATTGGTCACGCCGAGCTGTCGCAGCAGGTTGGTGAGATAGGTGAGGCGTTCGGCGTCAACCTGGGAGATGGCGGCGGCGACCGTGGACGACTTTTGCGCCCAGGCTCGAAAGGCCGGGTCTTGCGCGTCTGACAGAATCAGAGACCCAAAGCGGCGCAGACGTTGTTCTGAGGTGCCGTGTTCGGCAAGTGCGGCCAGCACTTGTGCAAAGGCTCGGGACTGCCAGTCGGAGATGATTGCCTCCTGAAAGGCGGGCACATCCTTGAAATGCCAATAGAAAGACCCTTTGGTGGTGCCGATCTTGCGTGCAAGAGGCTCTGCAGCCAAGGCGGAGGCACCTTTTTCGATCAGCTCCGCAAGGCCGGCATCGATCCATGATTGGCGGGTGAGTCGCTGGTGTTTCATGCCCTAGGCATAGGTAGCTGCCCACAATGCTGCAAGTGCGAAGAGAGCACAGGTGGCAAAATCGCGCAGCATCTTGAGCCCGGCGCAGCAGAGGCCCGCCGGTGCCCTCAAATCGAGCAGGTTTTTGCCGGCTTTTGCTACCCGAGAATGCGGCGGGCGATGACTTGGGCCTGGATTTCAGCAGCACCCTCGAAGATGTTGAGAATCCGTGCATCACACAGCACACGGCTGATTTTGTATTCCAGCGCGAAGCCATTGCCACCGTGGATCTGCAAACCGTTATCGGCCGCGGCCCAGGCGACCCGTGCACCCAGAAGCTTGGCCATGCCGGCTTCTACATCGCACCGTCGCCCTTCGTCCTTCTCGAATGCGGAGAAATAGGTCAGCTGACGCGCGATCATGATCTCAACGGCCATCATCGCCAGCTTACCTGACACGCGGGGGAAATTGATCAAGGCCTTGCCAAACTGCTTGCGTTCCTCGGCATATTGCATCGAAATGTCCAACGCGGATTGGGCCACGCCAATGGCACGGGCCGCCGTTTGAATACGGGCGGATTCGAAGGTTTCCATCAGCTGTTTGAAGCCTTTGCCCTCTTCGCCCCCCAGAAGGTTTTCACCTTTGACGTGGAAATTGTCGAAGCCAAGCTCGTATTCTTTCATGCCCCGGTAGCCCAGAACCTCGATCTCACCGCCGGTCATGCCCTCGGTAGGAAAAGGGTTGGCATCATCCCCGGGGGTTTTCTCGGCCAGAAACATCGACAGGCCCTTGTAGTTGGAGGTCTCCGGGTCGGTTCGGGCAAGCAAAGTCATGATCTGGGTGCGTGTCGCATGGGTGATCCAGGTTTTGTTGCCTGTGATCCGGTAGTCATCACCGTCCTTTACGGCGCGGGTACGCAGGCTGCCCAGATCGGAGCCGGTATTCGGTTCTGTGAACACGGCTGTGGGCAACGTTTCAGCCGACGCCAGACGCGGCAGCCATTTCTCTTTTTGCGCATCGGTGCCGCCCGCGAGAATCAATTCCGCCGCGATTTCCGACCGGGTGCCTAGGCTGCCGACCCCGATATAGCCGCGCGAAAGCTCCTCCGAGACCACGCACATGGAGGCCTTGGAGAGCCCGAAACCGCCGTATTCTTCCGGGATTGTCAGGCCAAAGACCCCCATTTCAGCCAGCTCTTCGATGACTTCCATCGGGATCAGCTCGTCCTTGAGGTGCCAATCATGCGCAAAGGGTTCGACCTTTTCGACCGCATAGCGCCGGAACTGTTCACGGATCATCTCCAGCTCATCTTCAAGCCCTGAAGCGCCGACCGTGATGTCGGCGGAGTGCTCTTGCATCAGCTCGACAAGCCGCGTGCGCGCGGCTTGGGTGTTGCCGCCCTGGGTCAGCGTCATGATGGCCGGTTCCATCAGCGCGCGCATGTCGGATTGATCAAGGCCCAGATCCTGCAACCGCAGCATTTCGCCCTGGTTCATCTGGATGCCACCGTAGATCTGCCACAAGTATTCGCCAAAGGCGATCTGATGCAGCAATTGCTCCGTTTCGCTGAATGATCCCTTTGCATTCAGGTCTTCTGCCCAGCGTTGCATTTGGCGCAGTGCCTGCGCGTAGGTCGCCAACCAGGCCAACCCATGTGCCGCGGTCTGATGCGTTTCAATCAACGCGCCCGACACCCGCCCGGCGTCGGACACAAGCTCCCGTACCCGGGATGTCGCGGTTTCCAGTACGGCATCCACGGGGGCCAGTGCCGCTGACGTCAGATCGAGAAGGTTTTCCAGAATAACCGGGCTGTGCATCGGTTGTGTCTGTCCATCATGGGGCATCATAAGCTTCCTCTATACATCGCCAGCGGTGTAATTCTTTCGCACCTGCAGCGCAACAAAAATACCAAGAGATGCGGCAATTTGGACGAAAATTGCGCGACAAGTTTATTGATGACGTGGCGGAAAACGCGCTCTGTGCTTTTAGCACAGGGCACAAGATCAAAAAACACCCCTAAAACGGGAAAAACGCCGCTAATGCGGCGTTGCCCAGTCACATACTGATTAACGATTCTAAGGGATACATTTGGCGTGTCAGAAGGCAGGAGAGCCTGTCTTCTGATACGCCGAAGACCAGGGACTAGCCCTGACGTGCGACTGTCACACCGGAAACGTCTTCAATAAACGTTACGATGCGTGTCTTGATTGTATCATCACGGATGGCAGCCAGTGCCGTGACGATTTCGAGGCCGGGATCGCGTCGTTCGGATTTTTCCATTGACGCATCAAGGCCTTCGAAGAAGTAAGACGTAGGCACATCAAGGATGCGCGATAACTCGTAAAGTCTGCTGGCAGCAATTCTGTTGGATCCGATTTCATATTTCTGGATCTGCTGAAAAGACAGATCCAATTCCCGTGCAACATCTGTCTGGGACAGACGGCGCATCGTGCGGATTTGCTTCAATTTGCGACCAACGTGAACATCAACTGGATGGGACATAACTATTTAACACCTCTGGTTGTGACTGCCCTCACTCATCGCGGGAATCGGCGAATCGTTCAACTGAGTACCTTTTTCTTTTTTTTGACTAAAAATGTTCCGGTGATGTATGAAAAATGTTGCGTTACTGGATGATTTATTTACCATCGGTCCCGATGAACCAGATCGTGGCCCCTTCAGAAACAACCCAGGCAGTGAAGAAGCCTGCCGAAACGCATGGCCTTCTGCATGAGATGATCCGGTCGTTCACGACCCTCGCCAGGACGCTGAACCTCAGCCACGCGGTGAAGGAACTGGGCAGCACCCGGCAGACCGTGCGTCGCCACATCACACAGCTCGAAGAGGCGAAGGGCGCGGCGCTCTTCACGGTGGAGGATCGGCAATACCGTCTGACCGAAGAAGGGGAGCGCGCATTGCCAGAAGCGCAGGACCTTCTGGCGCGGGGGAATGCCTGGTTGAACAGCAACGTCAGCCATGTCCACGGGCTGCAGCTTTTCAGTGCAAGCCTGCCGAATGGCTGGTGTTTTTGGCAACAGCAACACTCGCTTAGCCGGATTTGGACTGCGCCATCCTGCCTGATGCGGGAGACGCTCCGCAGTTGGGCCATGGCAGGGGGCGATCTCGAATCACCCTGCATGGAACATGTGCGCCCCTATCTCATCGTTTACCGCCACACGATCGCTGGGTGGATCTGTGTGGAATTTGGGGAGGAGTCCTTTTTTGTAAAGTGGTTCGGATGGGCCAAGGCGCGCAGCAGCGTTGGCCGGTCTCTCGGACGCATGCCCGGCGGCGACGACTTCGCCCGCATGCTCGATGAACCCTTCCACGAAGTGCAAACAACGCAAAGCATGCGCCTGGATCACGTGTTTACGCTGGTTCCGCGCGAATCCGACGGAACTTTGCAGCCTGTTAACTATCAGCGCCTAATGCTCGGGGGACGATTCCCTGACGGCAGTCTGGCACTTTATGCCCTGGTTGAGCCATCAGCAGATGTTGAGATAGTTGGTCTAGATCATGGCAAAATTGTGCAGCCTTCGCCTGAAATTATGGTGCATTTTAACCAAATTAACGCAAAATACGAGCGTTAATCAGTTATTTAGGATAGCCTTTGCCAGAGGATGCTCGGCAAAGGAGTTTTGGCATGTCATTTCATAGTATGAACGAGGGGGCACAATTCGTCGCGACCAGTCGCGATATTTTGCGCCAAAATCAAATTACGGTCACAATTGGGACAAATTTCCTCGCCTATCGCAAGCTCCTGAGAGAGGAACGTCCGCAGCAAATGATGGGCGCGCCATTCGATCCTGACATCCACAATCTTAACGATAAAAACGCGTTCTGGCTGGTCGCGCGCGATGCGGATGGGCAGTTGATGCATACGCAGGCGTCACGGCTTCTGAACCTGCGGAAACAGAAGCTGAGCGGGTATCTGTTGAAGAAGTTTCGCGACTTCCCGCCCCCCCTGCCTGACCTCGATCTTGAACGGTCGCGGTACCGTGCAAGCCCCGGCGCTGGCCGCATCACCGGCAATGTGGTGTATCATGGAGAAGTCTGGATGGGTGACACGGGTCCCTATCGCGGCACCGGCCTCTCCACCGTTCTGGCGCGCTATGGCATCCATGAAGCGATGTGCCGCTGGAACCCTGACCATATTTTCGGGTTCATGGCCCGGACGGTGGCCTTCAAAGGGTTCGCCGAGCGTATGGGTTACATGCACAATGAGCCCGGTGCCGTGCGCTGGTTTCGCAAAGGCAGTGACATGCCGTTTGAAGGGTTTCTCAGCTATCTGAGCAACGAGGACGCCCGCTACATGCTGGAAGTGCCTGTGGTGGACGTTGTCGAGGTGCCAGAGCGTCGTCGCAAGGCGGCCTGACGCCTTCAAATGCGCCAAACCATTTTGCAGCGGTGATCAACTGATCGCCGCTGCTTTTACATCGTCGTCAATGAAGGGCAGGTATTGTTCAAAATTGTCGGAGAACATTTTGACCAGCTTGGCCGCCTGACGATCATAGCTCTCGGCATCGTCCCAGGTGCGACGCGGGTCGAGTAGAATATTCGGTACCCCTTTCACGTCCACCGGCACGTCAAACCCGAAATTCGGATCCTTGCGGAACGCCGCATCGGCCAATGATCCGTCCAGCGCCGCCGTGAGCAAGCCACGTGTCGCCTTGATTGGCATGCGGCTGCCGGTCCCATATGCGCCGCCGGTCCACCCGGTGTTCACCAACCAGCAGGTCGCCCCATGGGTGGCGATCTTTTCGCGCAGCAGATTGCCGTAAACTTCCGGGCGGCGGGGCATGAACGGCGCGCCGAAGCAGGTCGAGAAAGTGGGCTCCGGCTCGGTCACGCCGCGTTCGGTGCCCGCGACCTTGGACGTAAAGCCCGACAGGAAGTGATACATCGCCTGCGCCGGGGTTAGCCGCGAGATGGGCGGCAGGACACCGAAGGCGTCGCAAGTCAGCATGATGATGTTCTTGGGGTGCCCGCCGCGCGCCGAGGCCGAGGCATTGGAGATATAGTGCAGCGGGTAGGCGCAGCGCATGTTCGCGGTCAGGCTATCGTCTTCGAAATCCAGATCCTTGGTTTCCGCGTCGTAGATCATGTTTTCGATCACGGTGCCGAATTTTTCGGTTGTCGCGTAAATCTCTGGCTCGGCATCCGCACTCAGGCTGATGGTCTTGGCATAGCAACCACCTTCGAAGTTAAAGGTGCCGGTGTCCGACCAACCGTGTTCGTCATCGCCGATCAGCATGCGCGCGGGATCCGCGGAGAGGGTTGTCTTGCCGGTGCCCGACAGGCCAAAGAAAACAGCCGTATCCACCGGGTTGCCCATCGCGTGGTTGGCCGAACAGTGCATCGGCATCACACCTTTTTCGGGCAGCAGGTAGTTCAGCAGGGTAAAGACCGACTTCTTGTTTTCGCCCGCGTATTCCGTGCCGCCGATCAAAATAAGCTTCTTATCGAAGTTCATCGCAATCACGGTCTCGGAGCGGCAGTTGTGTTTCGCCGGATCCGCCTGAAAGCTGGGGCAGTTGATCACCGTGAAATCGGCGATGAAATCATCAAGGTCTTCGCGGTCCGGACGACGCAGCATATGGCGGATGAAGAGACCGTGCCACGCCAGTTCCGTGACCATGCGCACGTTGATCGCATGTTTGGGATCGGCGCCGCCGGTCAGATCCTGCACGAAGTAGTCGCGCCCTTCCATATGCGCCAGCATATCGGCATGCAGCGCATCAAACCCCTCCGGGCTCATGGCCGCGTTGTTTTCCCACCAGATCGTGTCGGCAACGCTGTCTGTTTTCACCACATGTTTGTCTTTTGGCGAGCGGCCGGTGAATTTACCGGTGGTCACCAGGAATGCACCGCCCTTGCCCAAAGCACCTTCGCCGCGCTTGAGGGCGTATTGGATCAAATCGGGTTCGATCAGATTGTAATAGACGGTTCCCGCCCCTTTGATCCCTTGATCTTCGAGCGTGAAGTCCGGGTTTACCCGTCCATGTGTCATCCGTCGTTCTCCTTTTCAGCGCTTTCGCCATAGGCGCAGAGGCCTCTTAACATGACGTTTTTGTTGTTGAACAGGACGCTTTGATGCAGTTAGCGCCACCATAGCAAACTTTGTCTCAGGGCGGTCTCAGACCCCCTGTTTTCCTGTCATGACGACGGCAGGAATGTGCGGCAATTTAGCCATTAGTAATCAAATTATGATGCAAATACCGCGGAGTGCCGTGCTGATTCGCACTTAAGGATTGATTCGGAGGGCGAAAAAATGATCAATTGCCCAAAAAAATCTAATAAACGAGCAGTACAAGGAAACGGGTAATGTCTAAGATTGCATTGGTGGACGACGACAGGAATATCCTGACGTCTGTATCCATGACACTCGAAGCCGAAGGTTTTGAGGTCGAAACTTACAATGACGGGCAGGCTGCGCTGGATGCGTTCAACAAGAAACTGCCGGATATGGCAGTGCTCGACATCAAGATGCCGCGCATGGATGGGATGGACCTGCTGCAGCGCCTGCGTCAGAAAACCGCGATGCCGGTGATCTTCCTGACCTCGAAAGACGACGAGATCGATGAGGTTCTGGGGTTGCGCATGGGCGCAGATGATTACGTCAAGAAACCCTTTTCGCAGCGGTTGCTGGTGGAACGTATCCGGGCCCTGTTGCGCCGTCAGGATGCGGTTGCGGGCGATGTGGTTGCGGACAGCGAAGAGACAAAAGTCATGGAACGCGGGGATTTGCGAATGGATCCGCTGCGCCATGCCGTGAGCTGGAAGGGCAGGGATGTGTCGCTGACAGTTACCGAATTTCTACTGCTGCAGGCGCTCGCGCAACGGCCCGGGTTTGTTAAGTCGCGCGATCAGTTGATGGACGTGGCCTATGATGATCAGGTCTATGTCGATGACCGCACCATCGACAGCCATATCAAGCGTTTGCGCAAGAAGATGCGTACCGCTGATGATGAGTTTTCCGCGATTGAGACCCTCTACGGTATCGGTTACAGATATAACGAAGAATAACCGGAGAGATGGCTCTGGCCGAGAGGAACTTTGTGCGGGATCTGACCCCACCTCCTTCCCGGGACGGCGATGTTGTCCTGGGCGAAGACTGGGTGGCACCTGAAAATGCGACCGAAACCGAGATGCGCGCCACCCGCGAGCGTCGCGGTCTTTTGTCTCTGCGCGCGTCACCACTGACGCGTAAAATCATTACTTTGAACCTGATTGCGCTGATTTTCCTGTTCGCCGGGTTTACCTATCTCAGTTCTTCTCGCGATAGCCTGGCCTTGCAGCGCGCGGCATCGCTTGTATCTGAAGCCGAGTTGATCGCTGACGTCATCGAAGCCAAACTGCCTGCGGGCGCCCCGGTCAATCTTGCCACGGGCGATGGCGTTGACGTTTTGGCCACACTGGATCGCCTGGATTTGCGGGGTGGTGTCGAAGTTTTCGTTTTTGATCAATCGGAAACACTGGTGGCAAATACCGAAGGCAGGCTGACGGCTGGCACAATCGCCGGTGGTGCCAGCACGCAAACCTATCTGACCGATGGCTTAGGTTGGCTGTGGTCAACAATCTCAGGCCCATTTTCTGAGCCTACCGTGGCGGATCAGACCCCTCTCACCGACAAACTGAAGCCTTGGATCATTGACAGCATGGTCAATGGCACACAAATCCGGAACGAACTGGATGTCGCAGGCGGCAAGCTCTTCACCGTTGTAACGCCGATCCTGCAGGATGACCGAGCCATCGGCGCTGTAGCTGTCGCCACGGCGGCGGGTGAGATTGACAACCTTGTGCGGGGCGAGCTTGAAAGCGTGCTTCAGATGTTTCTCATCGCAACGGTGGTTTCTGTCGGATTGAGTTTGGTGCTGGCCTCGACGATTGCCAATCCGCTCTCTGATCTGGCCGCGGCGGCCGAGTTGGGGCGCGACAAGAACGCTCGTAAGATGAACCCCGGTCGTATCCGTATTCCCGACCTGACTGCGCGTCCCGATGAGATCGGCCGTCTGAGCGGAGCGTTGCGCGGCATGATTTCGGCGCTCTACAACCGGATTGATGGCAACGAGCAGTTTGCAGCGGACGTTGCGCATGAAATCAAAAACCCACTGGCCTCATTACGGTCCGCCGTTGGCACGCTTCGGATGGTCAAACGGGATGATCAGCGCGAAAAGCTGCTGGATGTAATCGACCACGATGTGCGCAGACTGGACCGTTTGGTCAGTGATATCTCCAATGCTTCAAGGCTCGACAGTGAGCTGGTCAAAGAAGAAGAAGAGGCGTTTGACGTTGTGACGACCCTGTCAAACCTGGGTCAGTATCTTGGCGAAGACGCACGGTCAAAGGGCATCGATTTCATCACTGATTTCCCCAACACATCGATCATGGTGCATGGTTTGGAAGCGCGCCTGGCACAGGTGTTTGTCAACCTGATCACCAATGCGATTTCTTTCTGCGAGGATGGAGACGCAATACGGATTTGGGCGCGCACCAAGGAAAATCGCGTATTGATTGTTGTTGAAGACACCGGGCCCGGCATTCCAGACCAAGCCTTGGCGAAGATTTTCAAGCGCTTCTATTCACAGCGCCCAGATGAGCATTTCGGGAACAATTCGGGCCTTGGTCTCGCGATCTCCAAGCAGATTGTCGAAGCGCACGGAGGGGTGATCTGGGCGGAGAATATTCGCCCGACCGAAGCCGATATCACCTCTGATCCTTTGGGCGCGCGGTTTGTTGTGGGACTCCCGATCTGACCGATGGAGGCTGGTCCGTCGACGGCTTACAAAGAAGACGATGCCATAACAATTCACGCAACCTGCGTCGCGTATGACGGTCGGGCCGCGCTGATCCTGGGCGCTGCGGGGTCTGGCAAATCCAGCTTGGCGCTCCAAATGATGGCATATGGCGCCGCGTTGGTCGCCGATGATCAGACTGTCCTGACAGTACAAAGCGGCACTTTGCTTGCGTCACCGCCACCGACAATCAAGGGCTTGATCGAGGCGCGGGGCGTTGGGCTGCTCAAGGCCGCGAACGTAACAAACGTGCACGTGACCGTCGCTGTCGATATGGATCGGGAGGAAATGCAGCGTCTGCCCAGCAGACATATGCTCACTTTGGCGGGTGTCGAAGTGCCCTGTCTTCACAAAGTAGACAGCCCCCATTTCCCTGCGGCGATTTTGCAATACTTAAAGGGCGGGCGAAGAGATCCGTAATGGCCGATAGCGAACCAACAGCGCGCAGAATTGTTTTTGTTTCCGGCCCTTCGGGCGCCGGGAGGTCTAGTGCGCTCAACGTCCTTGAGGATGCCGGTTTCGAGACGGTGGATAACCTGCCGCTGCGGCTTTTGTCGCATCTGGTCGAAGGGGCGCATCAAGAGCGTCCGCTTGCGCTGGGCATTGATCCACGTAACCGGGATTTTTCCACCAACACGATCATCGATTTGCTGGGGCGGCTGACTGGTGTTCCTGGGCTCGCGCCTGAACTTTTGTATCTGGATTGCACGACGGATGTATTGCTGCGCAGATTTTCGGAAACGCGGCGTCGACACCCGCTTGCGCCAGATGACCGCCCGTCGGAAGGCATCATGCGAGAACTGGAGATACTTGCCCCTTTACGGGCGCGGGCAGATATATTGATCGATACCAGTGACCTGAACGTCCATCAATTGCGCGCCGAGGTGGAACATTGGTTTGCGCCGGGCGGGCAGCGCAAGTTGACGGTCTCTGTACAGTCGTTTTCCTATAAGCGCGGTTTGCCGCGCAGTGTGGATACAGTGTTTGACTGCAGGTTTCTGACAAATCCCTATTGGGTCCCTGAACTGCGCGCATTGAACGGGACGCAAGAAGCCGTTGAGGCGCATGTTACGGCGGATCCAAGATTCGGCGCATTCGCCGAAAAGGTGCTGGACCTGAGCCTGTTGCTTTTGCCCGCTTATCGCGAGGAGGGAAAATCTTACCTGTCAATCGCCTTTGGGTGTACCGGCGGCCAGCATCGTTCGGTGGTTATGGCGGAAAGGCATGCTTTGCAGCTTGCGGAGGCTGGCTGGCAGGTGTCTATAAGACACCGCGAGTTGGACCTGCGTAAGAAAGAAGAGGCATAAGCCGTGATCGGTATCGTGATTGTTGCACATGGCGGTTTGGCAAAAGAATATCTAGCAGCAGTTGAACACGTCGTTGGTCGCCAAATCGGGATCAGGGCGATTTCCATCGAAGCAGATCACGACCGATCCTCCAAAGAGCGTGAGATTTGCAGCGCGGCCGATGCTGTGGATCAGGGCGGCGGCGTGGTTGTTGTCACCGACCTCTATGGCGGCTCGCCCTCGAATCTAAGCCTTTTGGCGTGCCAGCCTGGTGATCGGCGCATTCTTTATGGTGCCAATTTGCCGATGTTGATCAAACTGGCAAAGAGTCGTCAGAAAACCGTATCAGACGCGGTGCGGCTGGCTCTCGAAGCCGGTAAGAAGTACATCGACAGCCAGAATATCAGCGCCGATCAGGAAAGCTAAACGAGACTATGACCGACTGCACGCTAGAAATCGTAAACGAAAAGGGTCTTCACGCCCGCGCATCCGCGAAATTGGTGGAGGTTGTCGAAGGATTTGACGCGAGCGCCGAGATTTCCAAGGATGGCATGACTGCATCAGGTGACAGTATTATGGGACTTTTGATGTTGGCAGCGTCCAAGGGAAGCATTATTGACGTGACGACCTCCGGTCCGGACGCTGATGCGTTGGCAGCTGCGCTGAGAACGCTTGTGGCAGAAAAGTTTGGCGAAGGTCAGTGACGTAACACATCGGCGTTCAGCGCATGAAACAAGGTAACGGGTCTTGGTAGAGAGCACACAAGACGTCAACATAGCCACAGGTGAGGCTGATCCGGTCAATTTTAATCAATATGACCGCAGAAGTCTTTCCTATGCGTCGACCTTCGAGGATCCCTGGAAATCGACCGTTATCAGGGTAATCGAGGCCTTCACGGGCAAGCTCACCATTCTGCGGCTGGTCAAGAAATTTGAACGGCGAGGCGCGCCAAAGGGTCAGGCATTCTGGCGCGCGGCTCTGGATGTGATGGGGATCGATCTGCTCACACCGCAAGTGCAATTGGACAGGATCCCGAAAA
The DNA here is from genome assembly GCF_947499265.1 of uncultured Roseobacter sp. Taxonomy (GTDB): domain Bacteria; phylum Pseudomonadota; class Alphaproteobacteria; order Rhodobacterales; family Rhodobacteraceae; genus Roseobacter. The sequence goes on from NZ_CANMNK010000007.1 coordinate 312,077, forward strand.
CGGGGCCGGTGATTGTCGTCTCAAACCATCCCCATGGTATGGTAGACGGCATGATCTTTGCCGATCTGATTGGCCGTGTGCGCCCGGATTATCGCATCCTGACCCGCTCGTTACTGACCGTGATCGATGAGGTCGCCGGGTCCTATATGATCCCGGTACCGTTTCCGCATGATCCTGACGCGCAACGCAAAGGCGTTGAAATGCGTGCCAAGGCGATGACGCATTTGAAAGAGGGCGGTGTCGTTGCGCTCTTCCCGTCAGGCGGTGTTGCCGCGTCCGAAACCTATTTTGGGCCCGCGGTCGAGGGTGAGTGGAACGTCTTCACCGCCAAGCTGATCCGGCGGTCGGGCGCGACAGTCGTGCCGATCAAATTTCTGGGGCAGAACTCGCGTGCCTATCAAATTGCCAACAAGGTGTCACCGATGCTGCGACAGGGGCTGTTGCTGCATGAAATCGTGCATTCGCTCAACAAACCGCAGGCTCCAATTGTGGGACATCCGTTGTCCCAAGAGGACTTGAGCAAATGGGACGATGACCCGCGCGGGTTCATGGCCTGGTTGCGGGACCACACGCTGTCTTTGGAAGACTAAACCATATCGACATCGAACACTGTGGCCGCATGGTCGACCGTCGCTGCGTTCAGCGCGTTGGTGTAGGCGTTTCGCCACGGTAATCGTAGAAACCACGCTGAGTCTTGCGCCCAAGCCAGCCTGCTTCCACATATTTGGTCAACAGCGGGCAGGGGCGATACTTGGTATCCGCCAACCCGTCGTGCAGCACATTCATGATCGCAAGACATGTATCCAGGCCAATAAAGTCAGCAAGCTCCAGCGGCCCCATCGGATGGTTCGCGCCCAGTTTCATTGAGCTGTCGATGGACTGAACGCTGCCGACGCCCTCGTAGAGCGTATATACGGCCTCGTTGATCATCGGCATCAGAATCCGATTGACGATAAATGCGGGAAAGTCCTCTGCCGAAGCGGCCGTCTTTCCCAGCCGATCAACCACTTCCTTGCAGGCGGTAAAGGTTGGCTCATCCGTCGCGATGCCGCGAATGAGCTCAACCAATTGCATCACGGGCACAGGGTTCATGAAATGAAAGCCCATGAATTTCTCTGGCCGGTCGGTGCGGCTGGCCAGTCGCGTGATCGAAATGGAAGATGTATTGGAGGTCAAAATCGTATGCGGCTGCAAATGCGGGACAAGATCTTCGAAGATCGCCTGTTTCACGGCTTCACGCTCTGTGGCCGCCTCGATGATCAGGTCCGTCTGCCCCAGTTCCGTCAGTGTCTGGGTGGTCTTGATCCGTGCGAGGGCCTGAGCCTGATCCTCCCCGGTGATTTTGCCCCGCGATACCTGCCGCTCCATATTCTTGGTCATCAGGGCCATCGCGGCATCCAGAGCGTCCTGGCTGATGTCATTCAGCAGAATATCATATCCGGCGAGCGCCATGACATGGGCAATGCCGTTGCCCATCTGACCCGCACCCACAATTCCGATCGCTTTGATGTCCATCGGACGCCCCTTCTAGGTTTCCTGCACTCTACGGTGCCTGCTCGGTGAGCCGCAAGGCCGCATGCTGCTTAAAATACGGGGCAAATTCGCCGTTTAACAGAATCTAAGGGTCCGGCGTGCACATTGCGTATTGGGTGATTCAAAAGAGGTGGGTTTTATGACCTATGACGTTCTGGGGGCGGGGGCTCTCGACTATGCGCCATGTCGTTATGGCAATTCGAAATTGTTGTTTAGAGGGCCACAACGACGGCTGGACGCGCCCTATGTCGCGTTCCTTGGTGGCACTGCAACATATGGAAAATTTATCAAGAGCCCGTTTCCGGCGCTTGTGGAAAGCGATTTGGGTGTGAATTGCGTCAATTTCGGTGTCTCGAACGCGGGTGTTGATGTGCTCGTAAATGACGCCTTGATCGGTGATGCGTGCAACGGGTCCGTTGCAACGGTCGTTCAGGTTATCGGCGCGCAGAATCTTTCAAACCGATTTTACACGGTACATCCGCGTCGCAACGACCGGTTTGTGACGGCTTCGCCGCTCTTGTCCGCCGTGTATCCGGAGGTCGATTTTGCAGAGTTTCATTTTACCAAACACATGCTGAGCTGCCTCTATCAGGTTTCCAAAGATCGCTTTGCGGTGGTGCGGGGTGAGCTGCAAAAGGCGTGGTTGGCCCGCATGCAGCTCTTGCTCAAGCGTATTTCCGGCAAAACGGTATTGGTTTGGTTTGCCGATCACGCGCCGTTAAGCGAAGAACCGATCGGGCTGGATCCGGCGAAGGCCAAGACGCCACTCTTTGTGACCCGGCAGATGCTGGATGAGTTGAAGCCCTGGGCCAACAGCTTCGTTGAAGTTGTTGTGACGCCCGAGGCCTTGGCGGCAGGCACCGACGGTATGGTGTTCAGCCAAATGGAAGCCATGGCAGCGGCGGAAATGCTGGGCCCCAAAGCGCACGGCGAGGTTGCCCGTCAACTGGGAGAAGTGCTGCACGATCTGATTTAACAAAAAGGCCGCGCAAAAAAAGCGCGGCCTTGGTTATTTAAAGCATGTCTGAGGGGTCAGAGTTTTTCGATCAGCTCTGGAACCGCCGAGAAGAGATCCGCGACCAGACCATAGTCCGCGACCTGGAAGATAGGCGCCTCTTCGTCCTTGTTGATGGCCACGATGATCTTGGAATCCTTCATGCCCGCCAAGTGCTGGATGGCGCCTGAGATGCCAACCGCCACATAAAGATCGGGTGCAACCACTTTACCGGTCTGACCAACCTGCCAATCGTTGGGGGCGTAGCCTGAGTCTACCGCGGCGCGGGATGCGCCCACAGCAGCGCCCAGTTTGTCAGCTAGCTTTTCGATCAGGGCAAAGTCATCTTCGGAGCCAACACCGCGGCCACCGGAAACAACGACGCCAGCAGAGGTCAGTTCCGGGCGATCACTTGCCGCCACCTTGTCCTCGACCCATTCACTGAGGCCAGGGTCGTCAGCAGCCGAGACCGCTTCAACGGCAGCCGATCCGCCTTCACCCGCAGCGTCAAAGGTCGACGTCCGGAAGGTCACGACTTTCTTGGCGTCTGCGGATTTCACGGTTTGAACCGCATTGCCGGCATAGATCGGTCGCTCGAATGTACTGCCATCGACAACACCGGAGGCGTCCGAAATCACCATGACATCCAGCAATGCCGCCACACGCGGCATGACGTTTTTGGCGTCGGTGGTCGCAGGGGCGACAATGTGCTCATAATCGCCTGACAGCGAAACGATCAATGCGGCTGTGGATTCTGCAAGGCGGTGACCCAGCGTTGCATCTTCGGCCACCAGCACTTTGCTCACACCCTCGATCTTGGATGCTGCCTCGCCAGCTGCGGCGGCAGATCCGCCAGCCGCCAGAACGGTCACATCACCCAGCATCTTGGCAGCGGTCACAGCTTTTGACGTGGCATCCATCGCCAGTTCGCCATCGGTTACTTCTGCAAGGAGTAGAACAGCCATTACACAGCCCCCGCTTCTTTGAGTTTCGATACCAGTTCTTCGACCGAACCAACCTTGATGCCTGCCGCGCGCGCTTCGGGCTCCACGGTTTGCACGATTTCAAGGCGGGGGGTTACATCAACGCCGTAATCCGCCGCGGATTTCTCATCCAATGGCTTTTTCTTGGCTTTCATGATGTTCGGCAGCGACGCGTAACGCGGCTCATTGAGGCGCAAATCGACGGTGATCACGGTTGGCATGGTCACTTTGATGGTTTGCATGCCGCCGTCCACTTCGCGGCTGACAACCGCATGCTCGCCCTCAATCGCGACTTCGGAAGCAAAGGTTGCCTGGCTCCAGCCCATCAGAGCGCTCAGCATCTGACCAGTAGCATTCATATCGTTGTCGATCGCCTGCTTGCCGCAGAGCACGAGGCCCGGCTGCTCTTCGTCCACAATGGCTTTGAGAATTTTGGCCACGCTCAGCGGCTCAATGTCCTGATGCACGTCATCCGCGGCGATCACCAGAATGGCGCGGTCCGCGCCCATCGCCAGGGCTGTGCGCAGCGTTTCCTGGCTTTGCTTCACGCCGATGGAGACCACGACCACTTCGTCGGCCTGTCCTGCTTCTTTGAGGCGGATGGCCTGTTCGACGGAAATCTCGTCAAACGGGTTCATCGACATTTTCACATTGGCAAGATCAACACCCGATCCGTCCGCTTTGACGCGCACTTTCACGTTGTAATCGATCACGCGTTTGACAGGTACCAGAACCTTCATTGGCGTCTCTCTCCTTAGGATGGCGACTCACGCGATGCGCAAGCCAGATTTTTATCTGAGGTGTGGTTTAACCAAGCTTAGCTGCATGAAACAGTGTAAAATCGTCACGCCCGCGCACAGGAACGCCGCGTTTTTAACGAATTTCCCGGTTTGGAGCAAAAATTTCCGATGAGATGCAATGCAAGGGCGACAAATCACGCGCCCGAACGGTTTGCCGGGTCACCCTGTGGCAATGTAGGTGGCTCTCTTTTTCAAAAGCCTGCCGTCGCGACCGGCGGCAGCGCCGCTTTCAGCGGTTCGCGCCAGGCACCCACAACACATCGTCCTTGCCGCCATTGTTTGCCATGCGCGCGGCAACGAAAAACCAATCGCTGAGGCGATTGAGGTATTTGACGGCCGAGGTATTGATCGCTTCCATCGTCGCGAGTTCCACACAAAGCCGTTCGGCCCGGCGCGATACCGTGCGGCAAACATGCAGATGCGCGGCCAGCGCGGACCCACCGGGCAGAATGAAACTCCGCAGCGGATCAAGCTCGGCATTCATAGCGTCAATCTCGTTTTCCAGCCGCGTCACCTGCGCATCGATCATCCGCAGGGGCGGATATTCGGCTTCGGCGTCCTGTTCCATGTCGGGGCGGCAGAGGTCCGCCCCCAGATCAAACAGGTCATTCTGGATCCGGCTTAGCGCGCCATCGACCTCACCCGTCGCTTCCAGCCGCGCAACGCCGACAAAGGAGTTCAGCTCGTCCGACGTGCCATAAGCGGTGACGCGCAACGCGTGTTTGGCGACCCGTGCGCCGTTGCCAAGCGCCGTTTCACCGGCATCGCCTGTCTTGGTGTAAATCTTGTTCAATACAACCATTTCACTGGCCCCCTTGGCTGCGGAAAAAGACATAGGCAAGGATCAGACATACGGCGATGAACTGCGCCCCGATCCGGTAGCGCATCAGCTTGTTGGCGTTTTTCTTGTTGAACGCACCGCCTTTGGCAAAGCCCCCCAGGCCCAACATCAACACAACCACAACCGCAAGGCAGGCCAGAACGGCAATCACGAATAGGGGGTCACCCACAGCATTTTTCCTTTTCTTCCACAGCCGCACATGTAGGCGGACATCCTGAAAAAGCGAACCGGTTTTTTGTGACGGGCATCATTCAGCCGCGTGACAGCACCCAATCTAGCGCGCGGGTGGGCAATATCCGCCGCAATGTGCCCATGATGTAGGTCGGCGTTGTGACGTAATAGCGCGGGCGAGGGTGCGTTGCATTCAACGCCTGGATCAGTTTGGCCAGAACCGCATTTGCAGGTAGTTCAAAAGGGTCTGGCCCGCGATCTTCGTATAGTCTTTTGTTCAGCCCGGTTTCGTATTGCCCACGCCGCGCAGAGGTGCGCCAATCCACCCAGCGTTCGTAATGTGGAATGGCGTTTTGCCGAATTTTGGACGTGACCGGGCCGGGCTCGATCAGGATGATGTCAATCGGTGTGTCGCGCATCTCGATCCGCATCGTGTCGGTCAACCCTTCCAGCGCGAATTTGGTCGCATTGTAAGCGCCGCGCCATGGCATTGTCACGAAACCAAGGACGGAGGAGCATTGCACGATGCGCCCGTGCCCCTGCGCCCTCATGACCGGTATCACCGCGCGGGTCAGGTGGTGCCAGCCAAAGAAATTAGCCTCGAAAATGGCGCGCAGCGCGTCTGTTGGCAAATCTTCCACGGCACCGGGAGTGCCATGAGCCCCATTGTTAAAAAGCGCGTCCAGCGTGCCGCCGGTCGCCGCGAGTACCTCAGCAAGGGCTGCGTCGATCGCTCCGCTGTCTGTGTAGTCCAGGCGCGGGCTCTCGAACCCCTCAGCTTTTAATTTGTCACAATCTTCTTGTTTGCGACAGGCTGCGAAAACGCGCCAGCCTTGGGCTTTCAGACCAATCGCGCAGCTATACCCGATGCCGGATGAGCAGCCGGTGATCAGTATCGATTTTTGTGCCAAGAGCTTCTCCGCTGTTGCCACCCTCAGGAATGGCAACTTGAGCGCCAGGGCGCAAGCTTATCCGTTGGTCAGAAGATAGTCGGCGATCCAGCCTTCGGGGCCGCCAGTGAGCGGGCGCAGTTTCACCCATCCTGTACCGTCATCCTGCAGGATTTCGACCTGCGTGTCGCGGTTCAGCTTGGTGACCACGTCAAAGCCCGTGCCTGGCCCGCCGCGCATGTTCACCACCGCAGCCGAGACAAATCGGATGTCGCGCGGGGTGGAAACAGCGGCAGAGGAGGCTTGCGTGCTTGTGCCGGGGAAAATGATGCTCGGCACGACGCCCTGCGCGTCGGGCGTACCGTCAAAGGTCACTGCCGTGATGCCGATCACGTTCGGCGTCTCCAGCGCTGCCACCTGTGGCTCGGGTGCGGCGGGCGTTTCAGCCGCGGGGGGTGCGGGGGCCTCTCTCTCGGTCAGCACATCCTCAAAAGACGTCAGGCTGAGCGACATGCGCGTCACCTCGGGCGCATTGGTCTCGGCTGCTGCGACCTCAACGGGTTCTGCGGGAAGTGCGCCATCCGTACGCGCCATAACGGCTGCGTTGCGCGCCGCGACCGGGTCGAAATCGGCCCCGCCGCTCAGTTCATAAAATGCCAATGCCATAAAACCAAAACTCAACAGAATGAATCGCTTCATTTAATTACCCTCGTACAACTTCTGACAGACTAACACGTTTCTCTGCCATTTGGGTCCATAACAATCCAAATTGGTTTCCGTGAGTGGGAAACTGGCTCTGCAATCGTCAATTTGAACCTGTTGCGGCGGTGCCACGGCGAGCAGATGCGTTTTACGCCATATCGCGCTTGTTCGGCGCGTACCGGGGGGGTACACAACATCCGATGGCCGACGATATAGACACTCCCGACATGCCCCCCGCTGACCTGTCCGAACCTTTGCGTCGGGCCTTGGGCGAGCGTTATCTGACCTATGCGCTCAGCACGATCATGCACCGGGCATTGCCCGATGCGCGTGACGGGCTGAAGCCGGTGCACCGCCGGATCCTTTACGCCATGCGTGAATTGCGACTGACCTCAACCGGCGGGTTTCGGAAATCAGCCAAGATTTCCGGCGATGTCATGGGCAACTACCACCCGCATGGGGATGCGGCGATCTATGACGCGATGGCGCGGCTGGCGCAGGATTTCAACGTGCGCTACCCGCTGGTCGATGGTCAGGGTAATTTTGGCAATATTGACGGCGATAACCCGGCCGCCAGCCGCTATACCGAGGCGCGGATGACCGCCGTGGCCGAGGCCATGCTCGAAGGGTTGAACGAGAACGCCGTCGATTTCCGGGAAAACTATGATGGCACGCTGACAGAGCCTGCCGTGCTGCCCGCGCAGTTCCCGAACCTGCTGGCCAATGGCTCCAGTGGGATCGCGGTGGGGATGGCCACGAACATTCCCCCCCATAACATCGCAGAGCTCTGTGACGCCTGCATTCACCTGATCAAAACGCCGGATGCGCGCGATGATACCCTGCTGAACTACGTCCCCGGGCCGGATTTTCCGACCGGCGGGGTGATCGTTGAACCGCCTGAGAATATCGCCACGGCCTACCGGACCGGGCGCGGGTCGTTCCGGTTGCGGTGTCGCTGGGAGGTTGAGGACCTGGGGCGCGGGCAGTGGCAGATCGTGGTCACGGAAATCCCGTATCAGGTGCAGAAATCCAAGCTGATCGAGAAAATCGCCGAGTTGATCCAGACCAAGAAAATCCCGATCCTTGGCGATGTGCGCGACGAATCTGCGGATGACGTGCGGATGATCATCGAACCGCGCTCACGGTCGGTCGATCCAGAAGTCCTGATGGGCATGCTCTTTCGGAACTGCGATCTGGAAGTGCGGTTTTCACTGAACATGAACGTGCTGATCGATGGGCTGACGCCTAAGGTCTGCTCAATGAAGGAGGTGCTGCGCGCCTTCCTTGATCACCGCCAGGAGGTTCTGATCCGCCGGTCGACGCACCGGTTGGAAAAAATCGATCATCGGCTCGAAGTGCTGGAAGGCTTCATCGTTGCGTTCCTGAACCTCGACCGGGTGATCGATATCATTCGCTATGACGAAGACCCCAAGGCCGCGCTGATGCGTGAGGATTGGGGAAAATCGCATGTGCGGGCGATGGACGAGGCGGATTATGTCTCACCGCCGCCCGGAGAGGGCGAGCTGAGCGAGGTGCAGGCCGAAGCCATCCTCAATATGCGGTTGCGGTCCTTGCGGCGCCTGGAGGAAATGGAACTGCTGCGCGAGCAATCCGACTTGATGGAAGAACGCGCGGGCCTTGAGGATCTGCTTGAGAACCCACAACTGCAGTGGGACAGCATCACCGCGCAACTGCGCGAGACTAAAAAACAGTTCGGCAAGGAGTACGAGGGCGGCGCGCGGCGCACCACATTTGCCGAAGGGGCGGTGATCGAAGAGGTGCCGATTGAGGCCATGATCGACCGCGAGCCGATCACTGTGGTCTGCTCACAAATGGGCTGGGTCCGGGCGATGACTGGCCACATTGACCTGACCCGTGAGTTGAAATTCAAGGACGGGGATGGCCCGCGGTTCATCTTCCACGCCGAGACCACGGATCGTCTGTTGGTCTTTGGCTCGAATGGCCGTTTCTATACGGTGTCTGCCGCCAACCTGCCCGGCGGGCGCGGGATGGGGGAGCCGCTGCGGCTGATGGTGGATCTGCCGAACGAAGCGGAGATTGTCACCATCCTGACCCATCAGGCCGGTCGGAAGCTTTTGGTCGCGTCAAATGCCGGGGATGGGTTCATCGTGCCCGAAGATGACGTGGTGGCGCAAACACGGTCCGGTAAACAGGTGCTGAACGTGCGCGGCGACACCCGCGCGCTGGTGTGCAAACCGGTTCAGGGCGATAGCATTGCGGTGGTCGGTGAGAACCGCAAGGTACTGGTTTTCGACCTTGATGAGCTGCCGGAAATGGGCCGGGGTAAGGGCGTACGGTTGCAGAAGTACAAGGACGGCGGGCTGTGTGATGCAACGACATTTGCCCGTACGGACGGTCTCAGTTGGCTGGATCCAGCCGGGCGCACGCGGACTGAAACGGAACTGGCGGAATGGACCGGCAAACGCGCCAGTGCAGGCCGCATGGCCCCACGCGGTTTCCCGCGGGACAATAAATTCACCTGACACCCCCAACAGGCTATCAGACGGGTTCCGCCATCAACCACACACCGCCTTCCGGGCGCAGCGTCAGGATCATCACCGGCTTGGGATCGCGCCCTTTTACGGGCGAAAACCGGAAACGGCCCAGCAAGGTGGCCAGAATGATCACCGCTTCTTGTAGCGCGAAAGATGCACCAATGCAGATGCGGGGCCCATCGCCAAACGGCAAGTAGGCGTAGCGATCAATCGACTTGCGATCCGCGAAACGGTCAGGGTCAAACTGATCCGGGTTGTCCCAGAGCCTCTGGTGCCGTCCCAGGGCATAGATCGGGATCATCACCGTATCGCCCGCTTGAATATCCGCTCCGCCCAGATCAGCGGCTTTCTGGGCTGTGCGCGACACAATTCCGGCGGGTGGATAGAGCCGCAGCGCCTCTTCGATGATTTGCCGTACAAACACCAGCTTGTCGACGTCGTCCCCCGTGGCGGCGCGACTACCCAGGACATCCTGCACTTCGGCGCGGGCACGCTCCTGTACCGATGGGTCGAAGGCGCAGAGGTAAAGCGACCACGCCAGGGTCAGCGCCGTTGTCTCATGGCCCGCGACAATGAAGGTCAGCAGGTTGTCGCGAAGTTCGTCGATGGTCATGCGGCGTTTGGTTTTTGGGTCCTGACCCTCAAGCAACAGGTCCAGAAAGTCCGGAATAGGGCCGGGGCCACGGGCGGCGCGGGCCTCAATCGCTTTGTTCGCATCCGCCTTCATATCGCTCATCGCGGCGGTTGAGACCATGCGCCCGGGCCGGGGCACCCAGTCAGGGGCGCCCAACACATCCAGCAAGGAGACCCGCCCGGCCTCGGCAATATAGGCATCAATCGCGCGGTGCACCGCCGCTTGATCGAAACTGCCGTCGCCGCTGAATGTCACCTCGGATATCACGTCAAATGTTGCTGTGGTCATCTCGTCCAGCAGATTGACGGCCCGCGCACCAGCCTGTCCGATGCGGTCGGCGCTGCGTTCCGCGGCCGCGGTCATGATCGGGGCGAGGTTGCGCACATTGCGGTGGGAAAAGGCGGGTGCTGCGGTGCGCCTTTGCCACCGCCAATGTGCGCCCTCCGCAATGATGAGCGAGTCGCCCACCGCCGGGCGTAGAAGGTTCTTGGTCACAATCGATTTGGGATAGTCTTCCACCCTATCCAACAGCATCTGGCGGATGGCGGTGGGGTCCATGATCATGTGCCAGCGTCTGGCGGTTCGGCCCGAAACAACGGGTTCTTGCGTCGCGACCTCGGGGATGATGCTCAGTATGTTTTCCCGCATTAGCTGGAAGCTGCGCAGCACCCCTTGCGGTTCGCGTACCAAAGCGACGCGCACCGGCAGGTTTGGTTCAATGATCGCGCGATTATGGGTCATCAGGGCCCTCATTTGCTGACCGATAATCTAGCGCGACCTGCGCGCGCTTCCACCAATGACACGCGGGATGGATTGCGCGACAAGGGCGCTTCGGCTAGGCAGAGGGTCAAGAAAAGAAAAGGTGCAGTATGCTCAGGCAAATCATTGTTCTTGCAGGCGCGTTCGGGCTGGTGGCATGCACGGGCGCGAAAGATCTGAATGAACCGCCTGTACCGTTGGGCAACTTCAGCCTCGGGCACAATGTCGTTGTCGCCCCGAAGGTCGAGACCACGGCGACCGTGAGCCGCGAAGTGACCAAGGAGGAGCTGACCGATGCCGTCAAGCTTGCCATTGCAGAGCGGTTTGACCGCTACGACGGGTCCAAGGACTATCATTTCGGCGTGAGCGTCGAGGGCTATGTACTGGCCAAACCCGGCGTGCCGGTGGTGCTGGCCCCGAAATCCGGCATGATCCTGCGTGTAACGGTCTGGGATGATGCCCTGGGTAAAAAGCTGAACGAGGAACCCGAGCAACTGACCGTGCTCGAGACGCTCGATGGCGACAGCATCATTGGCACAGGCTGGACCCAGACCAAGGAGACCCAGCTGCGCAACCTGTCGCGCAATGCCGCACAGGCCATCGAAAACTTCATCGTGAAGAAGAACGCCGAAGAAGGTTGGTTCATGGATGCAGCGCTGGACGGCGCGGCCCAGAGTGACGCCTCAGCAGACGGACAGAGCCTGCCATCTGACGCCACCCTGGCGGAATGACCGGCCCATTGCAGGTCGTGCTTGATTTTCTGCGCTGATCACAATACATCGCGCGCCATATGAAAGACCGGGTCGCTTATGACCCCTTGCAAGCAAAAGGGCGCCTCTCACCATGGCAAAGGCAAAGTTTGAACGTACTAAACCGCACGTAAACATTGGCACGATTGGTCACGTTGACCACGGCAAGACGACGTTGACGGCGGCGATCACGAAGTATTTTGGCGATTTTCAGGCCTATGACCAGATCGACGGCGCGCCCGAGGAGAAAGCCCGTGGCATCACCATTTCCACCGCCCACGTGGAATATGAAACCGACGCGCGCCACTATGCCCACGTCGACTGCCCCGGCCACGCGGACTACGTGAAAAACATGATCACCGGTGCGGCGCAGATGGACGGCGCAATCCTGGTGGTGAACGCCGCGGACGGCCCGATGCCGCAAACGCGCGAGCACATCCTGCTGGGCCGTCAGGTGGGCATCCCCACCATGGTTGTCTACATGAACAAGGTCGACCAGGTGGATGACGACGAGCTGCTTGAGCTGGTGGAAATGGAAATCCGCGAGCTCTTGAGCTCCTACGAATATCCCGGCGACGACATCCCCGTGATCCCCGGCTCGGCGCTGGCGGCGATGGAAGGCAACAACCCCGAGATTGGTGAAGAATCCATCAAGAAGCTGATGGCCGCCGTCGACGAGTGGATCCCGACGCCTGAGCGTGCGATCGACCAGCCGTTCCTGATGCCTGTGGAAGACGTCTTCTCGATCTCCGGCCGCGGTACCGTTGTGACAGGCCGTGTCGAGCGTGGCGTGATCAACGTGGGCGACGAGATCGAAATCGTCGGCATCCGCGACACCCAGAAAACCACCTGCACCGGCGTGGAAATGTTCCGCAAGCTGCTGGACCGCGGCGAAGCGGGCGACAACATCGGCGCGCTGCTGCGTGGCATCGACCGGGACGGCGTTGAGCGTGGACAGGTGCTGTGCAAGCCGGGTTCGGTGACCCCGCACACCAAGTTCGAAGCCGAAGCCTACATCCTGACCAAGGAAGAGGGTGGCCGTCACACGCCATTCTTTGCCAACTACCGCCCGCAGTTCTACTTCCGCACGACGGATGTGACCGGCACGGTGCAGCTGGCTGAGGGCACCGAGATGGTGATGCCGGGCGACAACGTGAGCTTTGGCGTTGAGCTGATCGCACCGATCGCGATGGAAAACGGGTTGCGCTTCGCGATCCGCGAAGGCGGCCGCACCGTCGGCGCAGGCGTCGTCTCAAAGATCACTGAGTAAGCGTTGACGCGCCGCACTGCGGCGCGCGTGCTGAACTCGTGACTATCAAAGAAAAGAGCCACCAGCAGACCGGTGGCTCTTTTTTTGTGCTGCGGCTTCCGAGGTCAAGCGCAACACCGGGTCCTTAAGAGGTTCAGCAAAAGGGACCCGTCACCTCAATAGCGCGCGACGCGCGGCGCCGACATGAACTGGACGGAATCGCCGACCGAGGCGGCGTTGCCGGTCAGGGGGTAATGGTTCTGGCCGGCGCATCCGGCGAGGATGATGGCGGATCCTGCGATGAATGAGATGAATTTCATGTGCATGTCGTCGTTCCTTGCAATCGCCGGAAAATATGAACCGGCTCGTATCAAAATGGTCTTTGGTGGTTTGCGGCGCGAAATTGCGCGGCATGAAACCTGATTAGGCGCCGGGTGTCGCAACGTCAGTGAACAGGATCACACCCTATTAACTTTTTGGTTGGGAAGCCGCATTTTCTTTGTCAGCTGTTTCTGTACAAGGGCCACATCAGGCATCTGTGCGGAGATAGCTTCATGACTTTTCCATCCCCTGACACGGTGCACCCGGTCACTTTGCCGGATGGGTCCGCGCTGCCCAACAACGTGTTTCTGAAAGCGGTGATCGATCATCCGCGGATCGAGGTGGGCGATTACACTTATGCCAATGACTTTGATCCTCCGGCGGACCCTGCGGGCTGGGCAGGGCGGATCGCGCCCTATCTGTTTCCCCCGTCCAGCGACAGACTCATCATCGGCAAGTTCGGGCAGTTTGCGCATGGGGTGCGTTTCATCACACACAGCGCCAACCATGATATGCGCGGGTTTTCGACTTTTCCTTTCGCCATTCATGATCCCGACCGTTTCATGGCCTACCCGGCTTCACTGCCAAAAGGGAACGACACGGTTGTCGGTCACGACGTCTGGATTGGCGCAGATGCGCGGATCCTGCCCGGGGCGCAAATCGGGTCCGGTGTCATCATCGGTACCGGTGCCGTTGTCGGCGGGACAGTCCCGGATTACAGCGTGGTCGTCGGCAACCCCGGCCGGGTCATCCGGCGTCGTTTTGAACCCGAGATAATCACCCGGTTGATGGCGATCGCTTGGTGGGACTAGCCCATCGAAAAGATCCTGGCGCATGAGGCGCTGATCACCGGGGCGGATATCGACGCGCTGGAAGCGCTTTAGATCAGGTTGCCCTTTCTTTTTCGGTCTCGGAGGCGCGATCCCTCTTGAACCCTGCGGCTTTTCCGACTAGGCCAGCAACCGGCATAGGGGTTTAGCTCAGTTGGTAGAGCATCGGTCTCCAAAACCGAGGGTCGTGGGTTCGAGTCCCTCAGCCCCTGCCAGCCTTTCCGCCACATCTACGCCATGTTTCTGCCACTGAAACGCCCGACTCATCCCTTACAAATGCCGTGTTGGGGATGGGGCCGGACGATTGGGTGAAGAAATGGGAAACACACAGGACGTTGACGCGGACATTGTTGCCATTCGCGCACTACTGGCTGACGAGGTCGTGCCAAAGAACACACCAAAGGAATTCAACCGGCTGAAGACATTGCCGACACAGTCACGGGCAGAGACCGCGAGGCGCGATGTTGAGAAACCTACCGCGGTCAAAGCCGCCACGCCGCGCACCGTCAGGAAGCCGGTACTACGGCCTGTTCTGTTTCGGCTGCTGCGCCGCGTCAGAGCATATCGGCCAAATACAAAATCTGTTCTATGGACCAGCCTGATCCTGATGTTGTTGCTCCAGCCTGTGCTTGTTTTTGGCACTCTATTGTTGGGCGCCGTCCTCTTTCTGAGCGGGTATCTCATAATGGGTAGCGATCGATTTTGGCGCCGACTTCTCGAAGTCTTTGCGGTTTTTGCGCGTTGGTGCCCCGGGCCTGCAAGACGGTTTCGCGTGGGGTGCCGGATTGCCGCGCGCAAGTGGGATGCCTGTCTGAACCGCTTGCCGGGACGCTGGACAGATGGGTTTCGCGCGCCAGACCTGCGCCAGATTGCCCGTGCCGACAAATTGCATGCAGAGGTCATGGGGGATCGCCTGAGCCGGTTGCGCGATGAAGGTACCACATAACACGTCTTCCGTGCCTGCATGCATGCCCTTGAATTCCGGCACTGGCCTCGCTATGTCGCCATCATCGATAGTGCAGGAAGATGATCATGGCCACGACCAACCCGCTCCAGTTTATTCAGCAGGTCCGCGCAGAAGTCGCCAAAGTTGTTTGGCCGACGCGGCGCGAGGTGATGTTGACCACCGTGATGGTGTTTATCCTGGCGGCGCTCACAGCGATTTTCTTTGCGACTGTTGATATCATCATCCGGGGCGGGCTTCAGGCGGTTCTGAATATGTTCGGCTGAGGCTGAACGAACCGGTTCAAAAAACGCACCAAACCCCTTGAAACATTTGGCCGTGCGGAGTATGCCGCACACCTGACCAGAAACAGGGCGTGCGGCGATTCGAGTTGCGCGCCGATTTTTTGTTTAAAGTCAGCGGGCTAAGTGTCTGAAAGATAGTGAAATTTACGGCGTTGAGCAGGCGTCGGACGAGACAGGGACCTAAGATCAGATGGCAAAACGGTGGTATTCGGTGAGTGTGCTGTCGAACTTCGAAAAGAAGATCGCAGAACAAATCCGTACATCCGTGGCTGAACAGGGCCTGGAAGATCAGATCGACGAAGTGCTGGTGCCGACCGAAGAAGTGATCGAAGTGCGCCGCGGCAAGAAGGTGACAACCGAGCGTCGGTTCATGCCAGGCTACGTTCTGGTGCACATGGAAATGTCCGACGGCGGGTACCACCTGATCAACTCCATCAACCGGGTGACCGGCTTTCTGGGCCCGCAAGGCCGCCCGATGCCGATGCGCGATGCCGAAGTGAACGCCATCCTGAACCGTGTTCAGGAAGGCGAAGAGGCGCCACGGACGCTCATTCACTTTGAAGTGGGTGAAAAAGTTAAAGTGGCCGATGGCCCGTTCGAAGATTTCGACGGCATGGTCGAGGAAGTGGATGACGAAAACCAACGCCTGAAGGTGACGGTATCGATCTTTGGCCGGGAGACCCCGGTCGAACTGGAATACACGCAGGTCAACAAACAGACCTGAGGTGCCCGTCGCATCCTGCATGGCAGGTGCGACGCTCAAAGCGTGGGAGGCGAGGGTGCCGCGGCATCCAGACCGGACCACGACAACAATCGCGATCATGGGATTGCGTATGAACCCGAACCGGCGCGCCGGGGTGGGGTTGGAAAAGGAGAAGGCCAATGGCCAAGAAACTTGTTGGCAGCATGAAGCTGCAGGTGCCTGCGGGTCAGGCGAACCCGTCCCCACCGGTGGGTCCGGCGCTGGGTCAGCGCGGCATCAACATCATGGAATTCTGCAAGGCGTTTAACGCCAAGACCGCAGACATGGAGCCAGGTGCGCCATGCCCGACCGTGATCACATACTATCAGGACAAATCCTTCACCATGGATATCAAGACGCCGCCTGCGTCCTATTATCTGAAGAAGGCGGCCAAGGTAAAATCCGGTGCAAACAACCCCAGCCGCGAAATGGTTGGCTCCGTGAGCTCCAAGCAGGTGCGCGAAATCGCCGAAGCGAAAATGAAAGATCTCAACGCCAATTCTATCGAAGCGGCCATGCAGATCATCCTGGGCTCCGCCCGCTCCATGGGCATCGAGGTGAAGTAAGATGGCAAAACTCGGTAAAAGAACCCGCGCCGCACGTGAAGCCTTTGCTGGCAAAGATGATGTGACTGTTGAAGAGGCGGTTGCGCTGATCAAGGGCAATTCAAAGGTGAAATTCGACGAAACCGTCGAGATCGCCATGAACCTGGGCGTTGACCCGCGCCACGCCGACCAGATGGTCCGCGGTGTGGTCGGCCTGCCGAATGGCACCGGCAAATCAGTCCGCGTTGCTGTTTTTGCACGTGGTCCGAAAGCGGAAGAAGCTGAAAAGGCCGGTGCGGACATCGTGGGTGCCGAAGACCTGATGGAAACCGTGCAAAGCGGCAAGATCGAATTTGATCGCTGCATTGCGACCCCGGATATGATGCCGATCGTAGGCCGTCTGGGTAAGGTCCTTGGCCCCCGCAACCTGATGCCGAATCCCAAGGTCGGCACCGTGACCATGGACGTCGAAGCCGCTGTGAAAGCAGCAAAAGGCGGCGAAGTTCAGTTCAAGGCGGAAAAAGGCGGTGTTGTGCACGCCGGTGTCGGCAAAATCAGCTTCGACGAAGCCAAGCTGGTCGAAAACATCCGCGCCTTTGTCGGTGCCGTGTCCAAGGCGAAGCCAACGGGCTCCAAGGGCACATACATGAAAAAAATCGCGCTGAGCTCGACCATGGGCCCTGGCGTTTCGGTCTCCGTCGACAACGCGGTCACCGAATAAGAATTTGGCGGGGCGACCCGTCAGATAGGCAAGGCCTTCGGGCCTTGCTTCTGTCCGAGACGGAGGGTGTGGGGCTACTCACATAATTCCTTCCTGAGATGGGAAACGAGAAAATTCAGCCTATCAAGGCGGTTTTGGTCTCGGGACCCTGAATTGGACCCGAAACGGGATGCAGACCATCGCATTCCTAAACTGAGCCGGGTGGGGAAACCTGCCCAATTTTGGAGTGAAACTGTGGATAGAGCACAAAAAGAACAGCTGGTCGACGAACTCGGCCAGATCTTTGAAAGCTCTGGCGTCGTTGTGGTAAGCCACTACGCCGGTCTGACAGTTGCTGAAATGCAGGACCTGCGCGCGAAAGCACGTGAAGCGGGTGGGTCTGTGCGTGTTGCCAAAAACAGGCTCGCCAAGATCGCCCTTGAGGGCAAGCCATGCGCAAGCATTGCTGACCTTCTGTCGGGTATGACCGTTCTGACCTATTCTGAGGATCCTGTGGCTGCGGCCAAGGTGGCTCAGGACTACGCCAAGGGGAATGACAAATTCGTCATTCTCGGTGGCGCCATGGGTGAGAACGCGTTGGACGTCGCCGGTGTCGAAGCCGTGTCCAAAATGCCATCGCGCGAGGAGCTTATCTCCACCATCGCGGGCATGTTGGGCGCACCTGCATCGAACATCGCCGGGGCCATTGGCGCACCTGCAAGCAATATCGCATCCATCTTGTCCACGATTGAGGACAAGGCGGCTGCTTGAAGCACATCGTCAAACTGGCGTCGGGCCCTAAGCGCGACGTTGGAACACACATATCGTTAACGGAAAGAGCTAAACATGGCTGATCTGAAAAAACTGGCAGAAGAGATCGTTGGTCTGACCCTGCTTGAAGCACAAGAACTGAAAACAATCCTCAAAGACGAGTACGGCATCGAGCCCGCCGCTGGTGGTGCTGTGATGATGGCTGGTCCTGCAGACGGTGCTGGTGCCGCTGAGGAAGAAAAGTCGGAATTCGACGTTGTCCTGAAAAACGCAGGCGCCTCGAAAATCAACGTGATCAAGGAAGTACGCGGCCTCACCGGTCTTGGCCTGAAAGAAGCCAAGGACCTCGTGGAAGCGGGCGGCAAGATCAAAGAAGGCGTCGACAAAGCCGAAGCCGAAGAAGTCAAAGCCAAGCTGGAAGCAGCTGGCGCGGAAGTCGAGCTGGCCTAAGCTGCCGGATCTGGGGGCTGCGCGCGACTAGCGTGCGGCGAGGGGGCCAAACCCCGACACCCCGTACAAAAAATAAGCTGGGCCCGAGAATTTTCGGGTCCAGCTTAACCCGTCTTGGCAAGGGCCGTTGGGCTCAGAGGCCTTTTCCAAGATGCGGTTCAATGGTCGGGAGGACACCGGTGGGACGGTGACCACGAATAGACCGAAACGTATCGTCTCGTATGGGCGAGGTGCCGTGGCCCGACGGCTCCCTCGACCGGTGAGAACTCTGAAAGGTGACACCTGATATGGCTCAATCGTTCCTTGGCCAGAAACGTCTACGTAAATATTATGGCAAAATCCGTGAAGTTTTGGATATGCCCAACCTCATCGAGGTCCAGAAATCTTCTTATGATCTCTTCCTGAATTCCGGCGATGCTGACACGCCCACCGATGGTGAGGGCATCACGGGCGTTTTCCAGTCCGTCTTCCCGGTGAAGGATTTCAACGAAACCTCCGTGCTGGAGTACGTGAAGTACGAGCTGGAAAAGCCGAAATACGATGTTGAGGAATGTCAGCAACGCGACATGACCTATTCGGCGCCGCTCAAGGTGACCTTGCGCCTTATCGTCTTTGATGTGGATGAAGACACCGGTGCCAAATCGGTGAAAGACATCAAGGAACAGGACGTGTTCATGGGTGACATGCCCCTGATGACGCCCAACGGGACGTTCGTTGTGAACGGCACCGAGCGTGTGATCGTGTCCCAGATGCACCGCTCCCCCGGTGTGTTCTTTGATCACGACAAAGGCAAAACGCACTCTTCCGGTAAACTCCTCTTTGCCTGCCGCATCATCCCCTACCGCGGCAGCTGGCTGGACTTTGAATTCGACGCAAAAGACATCGTCTTTGCCCGGATCGACCGCCGTCGGAAACTGCCTGTGACAACGCTGCTCTACGCGCTTGGTCTCGACCAGGAAGCGATCATGGACGCCTATTACAACACGGTGACCTATAAGCTGAAGAAGAACAAAGGCTGGGTCGCCCCTTTCTTCCCGGATCGTGTGCGCGGGACCCGCCCGACATATGATCTGGTGGACGCCAAAACCGGCGAAGTGCTCTTTGAAGCCGGCAAGAAAGTTACGCCACGCGCGGTCAAGCAATTGATCGACGACGGCAAGGTGACCGAACTGCTGCTGCCCTACGAGCACATCGCGGGCAAGTTCGTGGCCAAAGACATCATCAACGAAGAAAACGGCGCGATCTACGTCGAAGCCGGCGACGAAATGACGCTGGAGTACGACAAGGACGGCACGCTCATTGGCGGAACGGCCAAAGAGCTGATCGATGCAGGGATCACCGAGATCCCGCTGCTGGACATCGATAACGTCAACGTCGGCCCCTATATGCGCAACACCATGGCGCAGGACAAGAACATGAACCGCGACACCGCGCTCATGGACATCTACCGTGTCATGCGTCCGGGCGAGCCGCCCACCGTCGAAGCGGCCTCTGCGCTCTTTGACACGCTGTTCTTTGATAGCGAGCGCTATGATCTCTCGGCCGTTGGTCGGGTGAAAATGAACATGCGTCTGGCGCTCGATGCCGAGGACACCCAGCGCACGCTGCGTCGCGAAGACATCGTGGCTTGCATCAAGGCGCTGGTGGATCTGCGCGACGGTCGCGGTGACATCGATGACATCGACCACCTTGGTAACCGCCGGGTGCGGTCCGTTGGTGAGTTGATGGAAAACCAGTACCGTGTGGGTTTGTTGCGCATGGAGCGTGCGATCAAGGAGCGGATGTCTTCGGTCGAGATCGACACGGTGATGCCGCAAGACCTGATCAACGCAAAACCGGCCGCTGCGGCCGTGCGCGAATTCTTCGGCTCCTCGCAGCTCAGCCAGTTCATGGACCAAACCAACCCGCTGTCGGAAGTCACGCACAAGCGTCGTCTATCCGCACTTGGGCCGGGCGGTCTGACCCGTGAGCGCGCAGGCTTTGAGGTCCGCGACGTGCACCCGACCCACTACGGTCGGATGTGCCCGATTGAAACGCCGGAAGGCCCGAACATCGGTCTGATCAACTCGCTGGCGACCTTTGCCCGTGTAAACAAATACGGCTTCATCGAAACGCCGTATCGCAAGGTTGAAGGCGGCAAGGTCACCGACGAAGTGCACTATATGTCCGCCACCGAGGAAATGCGTCACACCGTGGCGCAGGCCAACGCCAACCTCGATGACAGCATGAAGTTCGTGAATGATCTGGTGTCCACGCGGAAATCCGGTGACTACACCTTGTCGCCATCGGAAAGCGTTGATCTGATTGACGTTTCGCCAAAACAGCTGGTGTCGGTTGCGGCCTCGCTCATTCCGTTCCTGGAAAATGACGACGCTAACCGCGCTCTGATGGGCTCGAACATGCAACGTCAGGCGGTTCCGCTTCTGCAGGCCGAGGCACCGCTGGTCGGGACCGGCATCGAAGAGGTTGTGGCGCGCGATTCCGGTGCGGCGATCATGGCGAAACGCGCGGGCATCATTGACCAGGTCGATGCGCAGCGGATCGTGATCCGGGCCACCGAAGATCTGGAGCTGGGGGACGCGGGTGTGGACATCTACCGTATGCGTAAGTTCCAGCGCAGCAACCAGAACACCTGCATCAACCAGCGTCCGCTGGTAAAAGTGGGTGACACGGTCATTAAAGGTCAGGTGGTTGCTGACGGCCCATCGACGGATATGGGGGAACTGGCGCTCGGCAAGAACGTCGTCGTCGCCTTCATGCCGTGGAATGGCTACAACTATGAGGACTCCATCCTGATCTCCGAGCGGATTGCCCGCGACGACGTCTTTACCTCGATCCACATCGAGGAGTTTGAAGTCGCCGCGCGTGACACCAAGCTTGGGCCGGAAGAGATCACCCGCGACATCCCGAACGTCGGCGAGGAAGCCCTTCGCAATCTCGACGAGGCGGGCATCGTCTACATCGGCGCGGACGTCGAGCCGGGCGATATCCTCGTGGGCAAGATCACCCCGAAGGGCGAAAGCCCGATGACGCCGGAGGAGAAACTCCTGCGCGCGATCTTCGGTGAGAAAGCCTCGGACGTGCGCGATACATCGTTGCGGGTGAAACCGGGCGACTTCGGGACTGTCGTGGAAGTCCGCGTCTTCAACCGCCACGGTGTGGAAAAAGACGAACGTGCGCTGCAAATCGAGCGTGAGGAAGTTGAACGTCTGGCGCGGGACCGCGATGATGAGCTCGCGATCCTCGACCGCAACATCTACGCGCGTCTGAAATCCATGATCATGGGCAAGGTGGCTGTGAAAGGTCCCAAAGGGGTCAAATCCAATGCTGTGATCGATGAGGAACTGCTGGAAATGCTGACCCGTGGTCAGTGGTGGCAGCTGGCCCTCAAGGATGAAGCTGACGCGCAGGTGGTCGAAGCTCTGAATGAGCAATACGAGATCCAGAAACGGGCGCTGGATGCGCGCTTCGAGGATAAGGTCGAGAAAGTTCGTCGCGGCGACGATCTGCCCCCGGGCGTGATGAAGATGGTCAAGGTCTTCGTGGCGGTGAAGCGCAAGCTGCAGCCGGGCGACAAGATGGCCGGACGTCACGGCAACAAAGGTGTGATCTCCAAGGTGGTGCCGATGGAGGACATGCCGTTCCTCGCGGATGGGACCCCGGTTGACTTCTGCCTCAACCCGCTGGGCGTGCCGTCGCGCATGAACGTCGGGCAGATCCTCGAGACACACATGGGCTGGGCCGCGCGCGGTCTGGGTCTGAATGTGGACGAGGCGCTGCAGGAATACCGACGCTCCGGCGATCTGACGCCTGTGCGTGACGCGTTACACCACGCCTATGGCGAGAACGTCTATGACGAAGGTATCGTTGGTCTCGACGAGGAAACGCTGATCGAAGCGGCGGGCAATGTCACACGGGGTGTGCCGATTGCGACGCCGGTCTTTGACGGTGCGAAAGAGGCAGACGTGAACGACGCGCTGACCCGTGCGGGCTTTGACAGCTCGGGCCAATCGGTGCTCTTTGACGGCCGCACAGGTGAGCAGTTTGCCCGACCTGTGACCGTCGGCGTCAAGTACCTGCTGAAACTGCATCACCTGGTGGATGACAAGATCCACGCACGCTCGACCGGCCCATACTCGCTGGTCACCCAGCAGCCTTTGGGCGGTAAAGCGCAATTCGGTGGGCAGCGCTTCGGGGAGATGGAGGTCTGGGCGCTGGAAGCCTACGGTGCCGCCTACACCCTGCAGGAAATGCTGACCGTGAAGTCGGACGACGTGGCCGGACGGACGAAAGTCTACGAAAGCATCGTCAAGGGCGAGGACAACTTTGAAGCAGGCGTACCGGAAAGCTTCAACGTTCTGGTCAAAGAAGTCCGCGGCCTCGGCCTCAACATGGAACTCCTGGATGCGGAGGAGGATGAGTGACGGGTTGATCCCCGTCACTTCGCTCCCAACGCACCCCTTTCAAGGATTTGAAAATGAACCAGGAACTGACAAACAACCCGTTTAACCCGCTCACACCCCCCAAGGTGTTTGATGAGATCAAGGTGTCTCTGGCCTCGCCGGAGCGCATCCTGAGCTGGTCCTTCGGGGAGATCAAGAAACCAGAAACCATCAACTACCGGACCTTCAAGCCGGAGCGTGATGGTCTTTTCTGCGCGCGTATCTTTGGGCCGATCAAGGACTACGAATGCCTCTGCGGCAAATATAAGCGCATGAAGTATCGCGGCGTTGTCTGCGAGAAATGCGGTGTGGAAGTCACGCTGCAAAAGGTCCGCCGCGAGCGGATGGGCCATATCGAGCTAGCCTCGCCCGTGGCCCACATCTGGTTCCTCAAGTCGCTGCCTTCGCGCATCGGTCTGATGCTGGACATGACGTTGCGGGATCTGGAGCGGGTGCTCTATTTCGAGAACTACGTGGTGATCGAACCCGGTCTGACGGACCTCACCTACGGTCAGATGATGACCGAAGAAGAGTATATGGACGCGCAGGACGCTTACGGCATGGACGCCTTCACGGCGAACATCGGGGCGGAAGCGATCCGTGAAATGTTGGCGGCGATCGATCTGGAAGCCGAAGCGGAGCAGCTGCGCGCCGATCTGAAAGAGGCGACAGGCGAGCTGAAGCCCAAGAAGATCATCAAGCGTCTGAAGGTCGTTGAATCCTTCCTCGAGTCCGGCAACCGCCCGGAGTGGATGGTTCTGACCGTCATTCCGGTCATTCCGCCGGAACTGCGCCCGCTGGTGCCGCTGGATGGCGGCCGTTTTGCGACCTCCGACCTCAACGATCTCTATCGCCGGGTGATCAACCGTAACAACCGCCTCAAACGGCTCATTGAGCTGCGCGCGCCGGATATCATCGTGCGCAACGAAAAGCGGATGCTGCAGGAATCCGTCGATGCTCTGTTCGACAACGGCCGTCGGGGCCGGGTGATCACAGGCGCCAACAAGCGCCCGCTGAAATCGCTCTCCGACATGCTGAAAGGCAAGCAGGGTCGCTTCCGTCAGAACCTTCTGGGGAAACGCGTCGACTTCTCCGGTCGTTCGGTCATTGTGACCGGGCCGGAGCTGAAGCTGCACCAGTGTGGCTTGCCGAAGAAGATGGCGCTGGAGCTCTTCAAGCCTTTCATCTATTCGCGGTTGGAGGCCAAAGGCCTTTCCAGCACCGTGAAACAGGCGAAGAAGCTGGTCGAGAAAGAGCGTCCGGAGGTCTGGGACATCCTCGATGAGGTGATCCGCGAACACCCTGTGATGTTGAACCGTGCGCCCACGCTGCACCGTTTGGGCATTCAGGCGTTCGAGCCCGTGCTGATCGAAGGGAAAGCGATCCAGCTTCACCCGCTGGTGTGTTCAGCCTTCAACGCCGACTTCGACGGGGACCAGATGGCCGTGCACGTCCCGCTCTCGCTGGAAGCCCAGCTGGAAGCGCGTGTGCTGATGATGTCCACCAACAACGTGCTGTCGCCCGCCAACGGTGCGCCGATCATCGTGCCTTCGCAGGATATGATCCTGGGTCTTTACTACACCACGCTGGAGCGTGAGGGCATGCCGGGCGAAGGCATGGTCTTTGGCTCCGTCGAGGAGGTTCAGCATGCGCTGGACGCGGGTATGGTGCATCTGCATTCCAAGATCACCGCGCGGATTCCGCAGATCGACGAGAACGGCATGGAGGTCATGCAGCGGTTTGAAACCACGCCGGGCCGGGTGCGCCTTGGCGCGCTGCTGCCGCTGAACGCCAAAGCGCCGTTTGAGCTGGTGAACCGTCTGCTGCGCAAGAAAGAAGTGCAGCAGGTGATCGATACCGTCTACCGCTACTGCGGTCAGAAGGAATCCGTCATTTTCTGCGATCAGATCATGACCATGGGTTTCCGCGAGGCGTTCAAGGCCGGGATTTCCTTCGGCAAGGACGACATGCTGATCCCCGACACCAAATGGCCCATCGTGCAGGAAACGCGTGAGCTGGTGAAGGATTTCGAACAGCAGTACATGGACGGCCTGATCACCCAGGGTGAAAAGTACAACAAGGTAGTCGATGCCTGGTCGAAGTGTAACGACAAGGTCACCGATGCGATGATGGGCTCGATCTCTGCCAGCCAGCGCGATGATGCGGGTGCCGAGAAAGAACCGAACTCGGTCTACATGATGGCGCACTCCGGTGCCCGGGGTTCGGTGACGCAGATGAAACAGCTCGGCGGGATGCGCGGCCTGATGGCCAAGCCGAACGGCGACATCATCGAGACACCGATCATCTCGAACTTCAAGGAAGGTCTGACCGTTCTTGAGTACTTCAACTCCACGCACGGTGCGCGGAAAGGTCTGTCGGATACCGCTCTGAAAACGGCGAACTCCGGGTACCTGACACGCCGACTGGTGGATGTGGCACAGGACTGCATCGTGCGCATGCTCGATTGCGGGACGGAGACGTCGATCACAGCTGTTGCAGCCGTGAACGATGGCGAAGTCGTTTCCTCCTTGTCGGAGCGCATTCTGGGCCGCGTTGTGGCCGAAGACATCATGCGTCCGGGCACGGATGAGGTGATGGTTGCCTCGGGCACGCTGATCGATGAACGCATGGCGGATTCCATCGAAGACGCAGGCGTTGCCTCGGCGCGCATCCGCAGCCCGCTGACCTGTGAGGCCGAGGAGGGCGTTTGCGCCATGTGCTACGGGCGTGACCTCGCGCGCGGCACCATGGTCAACACCGGTGAGGCGGTCGGCATCATCGCCGCGCAATCCATCGGTGAGCCGGGCACGCAGTTGACGATGCGGACGTTCCACATCGGCGGTGTTGCGCAGGGTGGCCAGCAATCGTTCCTTGAGGCCAGCCATACCGGCAAGGTCGTGTTCGAGAACGCACAGACCCTGGAGAACGCCTCGGGCGAGACCATGGTGATGGGCCGGAACATGAAGCTGATCATTCAGGACGAGAATGGCGAGGAACGGGCCAGCCACAAGGTTGGATACGGTACCAAGCTCTTCGTCACCGATGCTCAGGACGTGGTCCGCGGCGACAAACTCTTTGAGTGGGATCCCTACACCCTGCCGATCATCGCGGA
This sequence comes from uncultured Roseobacter sp., assembly GCF_947499265.1. Classification (GTDB taxonomy): domain Bacteria; phylum Pseudomonadota; class Alphaproteobacteria; order Rhodobacterales; family Rhodobacteraceae; genus Roseobacter. The sequence goes on from NZ_CANMNK010000007.1 coordinate 338,059, forward strand.
GAAATCCGGGACAGCGAAATTCGTGGACCTGGTGTCCGGGATCGCGGTCAAGGACGAAACCGACGATGCGACCGGCATGACCCAGAAGATCGTGATCGACTGGCGCTCGGCGGCCAAGGGCAACGAGCTCAAGCCTGAAATCATTCTGGTCGGGGCGGATGGCGAACCGGTCCGCAACGACGCGGGCAACCCGGTGACCTATCCGATGTCCGTGGATGCGGTTCTGTCCATCGAGGATGGCTCCGAGATCAAGGCCGGTGACGTTGTGGCACGTATCCCTCGCGAGGGCGCCAAGACCAAGGACATCACCGGGGGTCTGCCGCGTGTGGCCGAACTCTTTGAGGCACGCAGGCCCAAGGATCACGCCATCATCGCGGAAATCGACGGCTACGTGCGTTACGGCAAGGACTACAAGAACAAACGCCGTATTGCGATTGAATCCGCCGAAGATCCGGACACCAAGGTCGAATACATGGTGCCCAAGGGCAAGCACATCCCGGTTGCGGAAGGTGATTTTGTCCAGAAGGGCGATTACATCATGGACGGTAATCCGGCGCCGCATGACATCCTCGCGATTATGGGTGTCGAAGCGCTGGCGGACTACATGATCGACGAGGTGCAGGACGTTTACCGCCTGCAGGGTGTGAAGATCAACGACAAGCACATCGAAGTCATCGTGCGCCAGATGCTGCAGAAGTGGGAAATCCAGGACTCTGGCGATACCACGCTTTTGAAGGGCGAACATGTCGACAAGCAGGAGTTCGATCTCGCCAATGAGAAAGCGCTCAGCAAAGGTGGTCGTCCAGCGCAGGGGGAACCGATCCTGCTCGGCATCACCAAGGCCAGCTTGCAGACCCGCAGCTTCATCTCGGCGGCGTCCTTCCAGGAGACCACACGTGTTCTGACCGAAGCCTCCGTGCAAGGGAAGAAAGACAAACTCGTTGGCCTGAAAGAGAACGTCATCGTGGGCCGTCTGATCCCGGCGGGCACCGGCGGTGCCACCATGAAGGTGCGCCGCGTGGCACAAGACCGCGACAATGTCGTGATCGAAGCACGCCGTGAAGAAGCCGAAGCCGCTGCCGCCCTGGCAGCCCCTTCCGGTGACGACATGGTTGGTGGTGATGTTTTTGATCAGGTCATCACACCGGATCCTGACAGCCGCGACTAAAAGCGGTAGATAGCAAAATGAAACCTCCGGCGGAGCAATTCGCCGGGGGTTCTTTTTTGGCGGTTCAGTCCACTGAAGATCGCGGCTCGAACTCTCCGGCAAAGCACGATTTTCATGGCTCCAATCTCAAAACGCCCACAAAATGTGTGGCTATGACGGCTTTTCAACGATAGCGTCCGGGATATTGCACACGACCCAAGAGGTCGTTTCAAATTGATCCAGAAGGTCGTTCATGTCTGACACGCAGCACCCATTAGCCCCGCATCACCTTCCGCACTATTTTGCCACCGCCGACGGCAGCGACTACCTCTTTACAGTCATGGTTTTCTTCGTTTTGGGGATCATTCTGCTGGTGGGCGTCGCTTACTTCACGTTGCACGCGCTGCCGGAACAGATGGCGCATAAAGGGAATGCGACGCAGCTGCAGTTGATCAGTATTCTGGCGATGCTGGCGCTCTTTACACACAACAATATCTTCTGGGTCGCAGCACTGGTTCTGGCAGCCTTCAGGCCACCTGACATCGTCACCCCCCTGTCGTCCATCGCGCAATCGCTTCAGGCCATGGTCAGCAAGGAAAAGTAAGATATGTTTGAGCTTATTTTCTGTTCATTGCTGACGGTTCTGCCCGATTATCTGCTGCGCCGTCGTTTTCAGGGCAAGCGCTGGGGTGTGGAGATCGACTTTTTCACCGTCTGGTATGAGCTGCGCTGGGGCATCACCATGTGTGCGATGCTCACCACGATGCTGATCACCATCGTCTTTTATTATCATCCGTCGACCTCCAATGTGGCGTCGTTTTTTCGAACGCTGACCATCCTGTCCGAGGGCGGTGGGCGCGTTGAAGAAGTCTATGTCGAGATCAACGAGGAGGTGAAAGCAGGCGACCCGATCTTCAAGCTGGACAGCAGCAGTCAGGAAGCGGCAGCCGAAACCGCGCGGCGGCAAATCGAAGAGGTGAATGCAGCCCTGCAGGTGGTCGAGGCCGAGCGTGGTACCGCAAATGCCATCGTGGCGCAGGCGCAGGCTGCCTATCAACAGACGTTGGAAGATTTTCAGCGGCAGGTGGCCTTGCGTGACCGCGGGTCGACCGCTGTCAGTGAGCGCGATGTCACCGTGCTGCAAAACGAATTGGCTGTGCGACAGGGTGAAGTGGATGCCGCAAAAGCCGGTCTTGATGCGCTTCAGGTGCAGATTGACGTACAATTGCCGGCGCAGCTCGCCAGTGCCGAGGCCGCTCTGGCACAGGCCGAAACCGAAATTTCCAAGCTCACCGTATATGCGGGTGTTGATGGCACAATCGAGCAGCTGACGCTGCGCAGGGGTGATATCGTCAATCCGATTTTGCGGCCCGCGGGCATTCTGGTGCCGTCGGATGCCGGGCGAAACAGGTTTCAGGCCGGGTTCTCGCAGGTCTCCGCACAGGTCGTCAAAAAGGGTGGCGTGGCTGAAATCATGTGTGCGTCGAAACCCTTTACGGTCATCCCGATGGTGATCACCGAGGTGCAGGATGTCATCGCGTCGGGCCAGATCCGCCCGTCGGATCGTCTGGCCGACGTGCAGGTGCAGAGTGCTCCGGGGACCATCCTTGCGTTTCTGGAACCGATCTATCCCGGACAGACTGACGATATTCCCCCCGGCAGCAACTGCCTTGCCAATGCCTATACCTACAACCACGATCTTCTGGACGACCCGTCGCTTGGCTTCGGGCAGTGGCTCTTCATGCATGTGGTGGATACGGTTGGCGTCGTGCACGCCGCTGGGCTGAGGATTCGCTCCCTACTTTTGCCGCTTCAGACGCTGGTCTTTACCGGCCATTAGGAGATCGCATTGAACGCAGAGGATTTCATGCCTGACTGTGAGCGGTTTGAATCATTGTGACGGATGGGCAGGTCGACGCGGGCGTCTGGTCCCCGAATGTGACAGGGGCCATGTTGATGATGGCATCCATGGCCTGTTTCACCGTCAACGACGCGCTGATCAAGGCGACGGGTGGTGTCGTGCCCTTGTTCCAGCTGTTGGTCCTGCGGGGGGTGCTGGCGACCTTGCTGATTGCTCTTCTGGCAGGGTCGCGTGGGGCGTTTCGCGTGAGGGCGTCGCGCCGCGATTGGGCCTTGATCATCCTGCGGTCGGTCTCGGAGGTTGGCGCGGCCTACTTCTTTGTCACCGCCCTGTTGAACATGCCTCTGGCGAATATCACGGCCATTCTCCAGGTGTTGCCTTTGACGGTGACGCTGGGATCGGCTCTGATCTTTCGGGAGGCGATTGGCTGGCGCCGCATGACCGCCATCCTGATCGGTTTTTGCGGCATGTTGCTGATCGTCCGGCCAGGCCCCGAGGGCTTCACCCAATGGTCGCTCTATGCGTTGATCGCGGTGCTTTGTGTGACGGCGCGTGATCTCTCCACGCGACGCATCTCGCCGGAAGTACCCTCTTTGCTGGTCACCTTCTCCGCGTCCCTGACCGTTCTGATCGCCGCGGGGCTGGCATCGCTCAGCATTGAGTGGGCGCCCATCACACCGAGCCTCGGCGGCTTGATCGCGGCATCGTCGTTGTTCATCGTCGGAGGTTATTTCTTCAGCGTGCAGGTGATGCGGGCAGGGGATGTCTCCTTCATTGCACCCTTTCGATACACGGGGCTGATCTGGGCGCTGCTGCTGGGATGGGTGGTCTTTGGTGAATGGCCCGGGATGATGACGCTTCTGGGGGCAGGCATTATCGTCGCAACCGGGCTTTTTACCCTCTACCGGGAACACGCGCTCATGCGTGGATAACCACGTCGCCCACCGTTGTGATGTTGCTTGCGCTCGCAATTTCCAAGGGGGCGAATTGCCAGGTGAACCCTTACCATCCCTGGTACCACGCATCGGTGCCGCAGCGGCCCGATAAGATTGGCGGGCCTGTTGACACCATGCGCGACTCCTTCTATACGCCCGCTATCTCGACGGCAGGGGTCCACCCTGCGCGCCGAATTCAGAACTGAAGTGGTCACGATCCGGCCCCCTATCGGCCCGATCCTCTGTAAACCCACCGCGTCGTTTCCTCGGTACGGAAGCGTGGCGGTCTTTTCGCATTGCGCCATAGGCGCATGTAAATCGTAGCGCCTATGGCGCAGTTTAGAGATTGCGCCATAGGTGCATTCAAATTGTAGGCGGACGCGTCTGCGAGAGAGTCAAACCGCATGGGGGTCGTCCTCGTGCACACATATGTGAGCAACACGGGGAAAGAACCGGAATGCCAACGATCCAACAGCTGATCCGCAAACCGCGGCAGCCAAAAATTAAACGTTCAAAGTCCATGCACCTGCAGGAATGCCCGCAGAAGCGTGGCGTTTGTACGCGTGTTTATACCACCACTCCAAAGAAGCCGAACTCGGCGATGCGGAAAGTGGCCAAGGTCCGTCTGACCAATGGCTTTGAGGTGATCAGCTACATCCCGGGCGAAAGCCACAACCTTCAGGAACACTCCGTGGTTCTGATCCGTGGCGGCCGTGTCAAAGACCTTCCCGGTGTCCGTTACCACATTCTGCGTGGTGTTCTGGATACCCAGGGCGTCAAAGACCGTAAGCAACGTCGTTCGAAGTACGGCGCGAAGCGTCCGAAGTAAGAGGAATAGAGAATGTCCCGTCGCCACGCAGCCGAAAAACGCGAAGTCCTGCCAGATGCCAAATATGGTGATCTGGTTCTGACGAAATTCATGAACAACCTGATGATCGACGGCAAGAAGTCGGTCGCAGAACGCATCGTTTACAGCGCGCTTACCCGTGTTGAAGACAAGATCAAACGTGCGCCCATCGAGGTCTTCCACGAAGCGCTCGACAACATCCAGCCCTCGGTCGAAGTTCGCTCCCGCCGGGTTGGTGGTGCGACGTATCAGGTGCCTGTCGAAGTGCGCCCCGAGCGCCGTCAGGCTCTGGCCATCCGCTGGCTGATCAAAGCCGCCCGTTCGCGCAATGAGAACACCATGGAAGAGCGCCTGGCAGGCGAGCTTCTGGATGCTGTTCAATCCCGCGGCACCGCGGTGAAGAAGCGCGAAGACACCCATAAAATGGCCGACGCCAACAAAGCGTTCAGCCACTACCGCTGGTAAACACTGTCGCGCCCCCTGTGGGCGCGATGATCCGTTTTTAGATACCTCAAGGAAGCAGCCCCATGGCACGCGACTATCCGCTCGACCGCTACCGCAACTTTGGCATCATGGCGCATATTGATGCCGGTAAAACAACCTGTTCGGAACGCATCCTGTATTACACAGGCAAGTCCCACAACATCGGTGAGGTGCACGATGGTGCGGCTACCATGGACTGGATGGAGCAGGAGCAGGAACGCGGCATCACCATCACGTCGGCTGCGACCACCACGTTCTGGGAACGCACCGAAGACGGCTCTACCGCGGACACGCCCAAGCACCGCATGAACATCATCGACACGCCCGGCCACGTGGACTTCACCATTGAAGTCGAGCGTTCGCTGGCGGTTCTCGATGGTGCGGTTGCCGTTCTGGACGCTAATGCCGGTGTTGAGCCGCAGACAGAAACCGTCTGGCGTCAGGCTGACCGCTACAAGGTGCCGCGCATCGTGTTCGTCAATAAGATGGACAAGATCGGCGCGGATTTCTTCAACTGCGTTCACATGATCCAGGACCGCACAGGTGCGATCCCTTGCCCGATCCAGATTCCGATCGGGGCGGAGAACGAACTGGAAGGCATGATCGATCTGGTCACCATGGAAGAGTGGGTCTGGGCCGGTGAGGACCTTGGTGCGTCTTGGGAAAAACGCCCCATTCGCGACAGCCTGAAGGCGCAAGCCGAAGAATGGCGCGGCAAGATGATCGAAGTTGCGGTCGAAATGGACGACGACGCGATGATGATGTACCTCGAAGGCGAAGAGCCCGACGTACCGACATTGCGCCGCCTGATCCGCGAAGGCACGCTGGCGATCAAATTCATCCCCGTTCTCTGCGGCTCCGCGTTCAAAAACAAAGGTGTTCAGCCTTTGCTCAACGCTGTGATCGACTACCTGCCATCGCCGATGGACGTGGTTGACTACATGGGCTTCAAACCCGGTGACGAGACAGAAACCCGTGACATCGCCCGCCGCGCGGACGACAGCATGGCGTTCTCGGCGCTGGCGTTCAAAATCATGAACGACCCCTTTGTCGGCACGCTGACCTTCACACGCATCTATTCGGGTGTGCTGAACAAGGGTGACACGCTGCTGAACTCGACCAAGGAGCGCAAAGAGCGCGTGGGTCGGATGATGATGATGCATTCCAACGACCGCGAGGAAATCACCGAAGCCTTCGCGGGCGACATCATCGCGCTGGCCGGTCTGAAGGATACCACAACCGGGGATACGCTCTGCGCTGTCAACGATCCGGTCGTTCTGGAAACCATGACCTTCCCCGATCCGGTGATCGAGATCGCGGTTGAGCCCAAAACCAAGGCCGACCAGGAGAAGATGTCGACAGGTCTGCAACGTCTTGCCGCGGAAGACCCGTCTTTCCGCGTGGAAACGGATCTGGAATCAGGTCAGACCATCATGAAGGGCATGGGCGAGCTTCACCTCGACATCCTCGTGGACCGTCTGAAGCGTGAATTCAAGGTTGAGGCCAACATCGGTGCGCCGCAGGTTGCCTACCGCGAGACCATTGGTCACGAGGTTGAACACACCTATACGCACAAGAAACAGTCGGGCGGTTCGGGTCAGTTCGCCGAGGTGAAAATGATCATCTCGCCGACAGAGCCGGGCGAAGGCTATTCCTTCGAGAGCCGCATCGTCGGTGGTGCCGTTCCAAAGGAATACATCCCCGGTGTGGAAAAAGGCATCCAGTCGGTCATGGACAGTGGCCCGCTGGCGGGCTTCCCGGTGATCGACTTCAAGGTGGCCCTGATCGACGGTAAGTTCCACGATGTGGACTCCAGTGTGCTGGCCTTTGAAATCGCAGCCCGTATGGGCATGCGCGAAGGCATGAAGAAAGCCGGTGCGAAACTGCTCGAGCCGATCATGAAGGTCGAAGTTGTGACGCCTGAGGAATACACCGGTGGCATCATCGGCGACCTCACATCCCGTCGCGGTCAGGTGCAGGGTCAGGACACACGTGGTAATGCGATTGCCATCGATGCCTTCGTTCCGCTGGCCAACATGTTCGGCTACATCAACACCTTGCGGTCGATGTCGTCGGGGCGTGCGAACTTCACCATGCAGTTCGATCACTACGAGCCCGTGCCGCAGAATATCTCTGACGAGATTCAGGCCAAATTCGCGTAAATTCCGCTGCCCCTTTTTCGGGGCGGCGAAACCCAATGACCGGCGGGCCGACCGCCACACGATAAAATCCGGGCCTTTCGCCCGACAGAACACCTAAGGAGGCCACCATGGCAAAGGCAAAGTTTGAACGTACTAAACCGCACGTAAACATTGGCACGATTGGTCACGTTGACCACGGCAAGACGACGTTGACGGCGGCGATCACGAAGTATTTTGGCGATTTTCAGGCCTATGACCAGATCGACGGCGCGCCCGAGGAGAAAGCCCGTGGCATCACCATTTCCACCGCCCACGTGGAATATGAAACCGACGCGCGCCACTATGCCCACGTCGACTGCCCCGGCCACGCGGACTACGTGAAAAACATGATCACCGGTGCGGCGCAGATGGACGGCGCAATCCTGGTGGTGAACGCCGCGGACGGCCCGATGCCGCAAACGCGCGAGCACATCCTGCTGGGCCGTCAGGTGGGCATCCCCACCATGGTTGTCTACATGAACAAGGTCGACCAGGTGGATGACGACGAGCTGCTTGAGCTGGTGGAAATGGAAATCCGCGAGCTCTTGAGCTCCTACGAATATCCCGGCGACGACATCCCCGTGATCCCCGGCTCGGCGCTGGCGGCGATGGAAGGCAACAACCCCGAGATTGGTGAAGAATCCATCAAGAAGCTGATGGCCGCCGTCGACGAGTGGATCCCGACGCCTGAGCGTGCGATCGACCAGCCGTTCCTGATGCCTGTGGAAGACGTCTTCTCGATCTCCGGCCGCGGTACCGTTGTGACAGGCCGTGTCGAGCGTGGCGTGATCAACGTGGGCGACGAGATCGAAATCGTCGGCATCCGCGACACCCAGAAAACCACCTGCACCGGCGTGGAAATGTTCCGCAAGCTGCTGGACCGCGGCGAAGCGGGCGACAACATCGGCGCGCTGCTGCGTGGCATCGACCGGGACGGCGTTGAGCGTGGACAGGTGCTGTGCAAGCCGGGTTCGGTGACCCCGCACACCAAGTTCGAAGCCGAAGCCTACATCCTGACCAAGGAAGAGGGTGGCCGTCACACGCCATTCTTTGCCAACTACCGCCCGCAGTTCTACTTCCGCACGACGGATGTGACCGGCACGGTGCAGCTGGCTGAGGGCACCGAGATGGTGATGCCGGGCGACAACGTGAGCTTTGGCGTTGAGCTGATCGCACCGATCGCGATGGAAAACGGGTTGCGCTTCGCGATCCGCGAAGGCGGCCGCACCGTCGGCGCAGGCGTCGTCTCGAAGATCACTGAGTAAGCGAACTTGCTCTAGACAATCGGGGTGCCGGGTCATATTCGGCACCCCAGCCATTTCGGAGCAAGGCTCCGATACGCAAAAAGACGCGATGAAGGGTGGCAATAAGGCTGCTCTTCCTCTCCGTTCAAGACCCCAGTTAGGGAAAAGAAAAAATGGCCATCCAAAGCCAAAACATCCGCATCCGCCTGAAGGCGTTTGACTATCGTGTGCTGGACGCGTCCACACAAGAGATCGTCAACACCGCCAAGCGGACCGGCGCATCTGTTCGCGGTCCGATTCCGCTGCCGAACAAGATCGAAAAATTCACCGTTCTGCGTGGCCCCCACGTGGACAAGAAATCCCGTGACCAGTTTGAGATCCGCACGCACAAGCGTCTGCTGGATATCGTTGATCCGACCCCCCAGACCGTGGACGCGCTGATGAAGCTCGACCTGGCCGCTGGTGTGGACGTCGAGATCAAGCTGCAATCGTAAGCCAGGGAGGGACATTATCATGTTGCGCTCAGGCGTTATTGCAAAAAAAGTCGGGATGACCCGGCTGTTCATGGAAGACGGTAAGCAGATCCCTGTGACCGTGCTTCAACTCGACAAGCTGCAGGTCGTGGCGCAGCGGACATCTGACAAGGACGGCTATTCGGCCGTTCAACTCGGTGCCGGTTCTGCCAAGGCCAAGCGGACGTCTCAGGCCATGCGCGGTCACTTCGCTGCGGCGAAGGTGGAACCAAAGCGCAAGGTTGCAGAGTTCCGCGTGGACGAGGAAAACCTGATTGGTGTGGGTGAAGAGATCACCGCGAACCATTACTTTGAAGGTCAGTTCGTCGATGTGGCGGGCACCTCTATCGGTAAAGGGTTTGCCGGTGCGATGAAGCGCCACAACTTCGGTGGTCTGCGCGCGTCGCACGGTGTGTCGATCTCGCACCGCTCGCACGGCTCCACAGGCCAGTGTCAGGATCCGGGCAAGGTTTTCAAAGGCAAGAAAATGGCCGGTCACATGGGGGCGGCGCGTGTCACCACCCAGAACCTGCAAGTGGTTCGTACCGATGCCGACCGTGGCTTGATCATGGTCAAAGGCGCCGTTCCAGGCTCCAAAGGCGGCTGGGTCACTGTCAAGGATGCGGTTAAGAAGCCGTTCCCTGAGAACGCGATCCTGCCTGCGGCGCTGAAATCTGCTGCTGAAGAAGCTGCAAAAGCTGCCGAGGAAGCCGCTGCTGCAGCTGCCGCAGAGGCCGAAGCGGAAGCCAAGCGTCTGGCCGAAGAGCAAGCCGCTCAGGAAGCCGAACAGTTGAAAGCTGCTGAAGCTGATATCGCGGCTGACAAGGCTGATGATGCCGGCGACGCCGAAGACAAGAAAGAAGGTGACGCATGAAACTCGATGTCATCAAACTAGACGGCGGCAAGGCCGGGTCGGTCGATCTGGACGAGGCACTCTTTGGTCTTGAGCCACGGGCCGACATCCTGCACCGCGTCGTGCGCTGGCAGCGCAATAACGCGCAGGCAGGCACGCATAAGGTCAAGACCCGTTCGGAAACTAGCTACTCGACCAAGAAGATCTATCGCCAGAAGGGCACCGGCGGCGCACGCCACGGCTCCCGCAACGCGCCGATCTTCCGCGGTGGTGGTATCTACAAGGGCCCGACCCCGCGCAGCCACGGTCACGAGTTGACCAAGAAGTTTCGCAAGCTGGGCCTGTGCCACGCGCTTTCCGCGAAAATGAAAGCGGGCGAGCTGGTCATCATCGACGAGGCCTCCTCCGAAGGCAAAACCGCCGCTCTGGCCAAACAGGTTGCAAACCTGGGCTGGAAACGCGCGCTGGTCATCGACGGGGCGTCCGTGGACGAGAACTTCGCCCAAGCCGCGCGCAACATTGACGGTCTGGATATCCTGCCGACAATGGGCGCAAACGTATATGACATCCTCAAGCGTGACACCCTGGTGATCACGAAGGCGGGCGTCGAAGCACTGGAGGCCCGTTTGAAATGAGCGCCAAGGCAGAACATTACGATGTGATCCGCAAGCCGATCATCACCGAGAAAGCAACCATGTCGTCCGAGAACGGCGCGGTGGTTTTTGAGGTGGCGATCGACAGCAACAAGCCGCAGATCAAGGAGGCCGTCGAGGCGCTCTTTGGTGTGAAGGTCAAAGCGGTCAACACCACGATCACCAAAGGCAAAGTGAAGCGTTTCCGCGGCCAGCTCGGCAAGCGGAAGGACGTCAAGAAAGCCTATGTGACGCTGGAAGCCGGCAACACGATTGACGTGTCTACCGGGCTCTGAGTAGACATCAGAAAGAAGTTGAAAACCCCGGCTTTGAGAGGCCGGGGTTTTTCTTTTTGCTTACACGCTGACGCGGGAAGTCGACGAGAAATATCAAAAAGAAAAGAGTGCTTTGAATAAGTCGAAAAAGAAATATCCAGTTGGCCCGGGTGACTTCGTGGACGGTCAAGCGATTACGACCTTCCAAGCGCTGTGCATATTATCCGGAGCTATTTTGGCTTGTTTCGTGCTGGGCTATCTACTCGCCGGATCAATGTCTGATCAATTTATCAATTCTCTCAGACGCTTATGGTTGATAGGCCCTCGTGTAGAAAGTTATAGTAGATATTCCCCAATTTCAGTTCCTTATTATATCGCGACACTGATAGTGAGTTTCCCAACTTCTATTGGTGTATTAATATGTTTCAAAAACAGATATTTGGGTAAAAAACGTGGCCATAGAAACTTGAGCGCAGAGCTCTTTAGACGTGCGCTGATCGCAATGTCGTTCGCTATGCTCATATTCATGATCGTTAACTTCATGCCGATAAGCGATCCAAATGGTGTTTCTGCGCCCCTATTCTTCCCAGCTTTACCGGTTTTGGGTCCCTTGGCTGCCATGTTGCTTCCAGTCGGGTTTATGCAATTTTTTCCTTGGATCTATAAAAATAGTTGAGGGTGCCGGTATGTTGATTGCGGAGCCATCTTTCTGACATGCGTGAAAAAATGCGCCAACGGTCCTGTTGAAGTTCGCGGAGCGCCATCAAATGCTGATCCACGACAATAAGGTCGTCTGACATCTTGACCCGCCCTCGCGTCTTTAATAAGTGAACCCATCGGCACAGCCCCGGATTCGTCCGGGGCTTCGCCTTTGTCCGTATGGACATCCAAGTCGGGCACCTACGGGGGCCTTTATACCATAGGCGCTTCACCGCGCCGTACAGCAAAACGGAAGACAGACAACATGGCACTCAAGTCGTATAAACCGACGACGCCGGGCCAGCGTGGGCTGGTACTGATCGACCGTTCGGAGCTCTGGAAAGGCCGCCCGGTCAAAGCCCTCACAGAAGGCTTGACCAAGAATGGCGGACGGAACAACACCGGACGGATCACGATGCGCCGCAAAGGCGGCGGGGCCAAGCGCCTCTACCGGATCGTTGACTTCAAGCGGAACAAACTGGATGTGGCGGCCACGGTCGAACGCATCGAATATGACCCCAACCGCACAGCCTTTATCGCCCTCGTGAAATACGAAGACGGTGAGCAGGCCTACATTCTGGCGCCGCAGCGTCTGGCCGTAGGTGACAGCGTGGTTGCGTCGCAAAAAGCAGATATCAAACCCGGCAACGCGATGCCTTTCTCTGGCATGCCCATCGGGACAATCGTGCACAACATCGAGATGAAGCCCGGCAAGGGTGGTCAGATCGCCCGTGCCGCCGGCACCTACGCACAATTCGTCGGCCGCGATGGTGGCTACGCTCAGATCCGTCTGAGCTCTGGCGAGCTGCGTCTGGTGCGTCAGGAATGCATGGCCACCGTGGGTGCCGTCAGCAACCCCGACAACTCCAACCAGAACTACGGTAAAGCGGGCCGCATGCGTCACAAGGGCATTCGCCCGTCTGTGCGTGGTGTTGTTATGAACCCGATCGACCACCCGCATGGTGGTGGTGAAGGCCGGACCTCTGGTGGTCGTCACCCGGTGACGCCTTGGGGCAAGCCGACAAAGGGTGCAAAGACCCGGAACAAGAAAAAAGCGTCCAGCAAGCTTATCCTGCGCTCGCGGCACGCCAAGAAGAAGGGGCGTTAATCTATGTCTCGTTCAGTATGGAAAGGTCCTTTTGTCGACAGCTACGTGTTGAAAAAGGCCGAAGCGTCCCGCGAAAGCGGCCGCAACGAAGTGATCAAGATCTGGTCGCGCCGCTCGACAATCCTGCCCCAGTTTGTGGGCCTGACGTTCGGTGTCTACAACGGTCACAAGCACATCCCTGTCAACGTCAGCGAAGACATGATTGGTCAGAAGTTTGGTGAGTATTCGCCAACGCGGACCTACTACGGTCATGCCGCCGACAAAAAAGCGAAGCGGAAGTAAGCCATGAGCAAGGATAAAAATCCCCGCCGCGTGGCTGACAACGAAGCAATGGCAAAACTGCGCATGCTTCGTACATCCCCGCAGAAACTGAACCTCGTCGCCGCGATGATCCGGGGCAAGAAGGTGGACAAGGCCCTGACGGACCTGACCTTCTCCAAGAAACGGATCGCTCTGGACGTGAAGAAATGCCTTCAGTCCGCCATCGCGAACGCGGAAAACAACCACAACCTCGACGTCGACGAATTGGTCGTCGCTGAGGCCTATGTGGGTAAAAACCTGACCATGAAGCGTGGACGCCCGCGCGCGCGTGGCCGGTTCGGCAAGATCATAAAGCCGTTCTCGGAAATCACGATCAAGGTGCGTCAGGTAGAGGAGCAAGCCTAATGGGTAACAAAGTCAATCCGATTGGCATGCGCCTGCAGGTGAACCGCACCTGGGACAGCCGCTGGTATGCCGACACGAAAGATTACGGGGATCTTCTGCTGGAAGACCTCGCGATCCGTGAATTCATCAAGAAAGAGTGTCATCAGGCCGGTGTGGCCCGTGTGATCATCGAGCGTCCGCACAAGAAGTGCCGCGTCACGATCCACACAGCCCGCCCCGGTGTCATCATCGGCAAGAAAGGTGCAGACATCGAAGGCCTGCGCCAGAAGATCGCCAAGATGACCGACAGCGAGCTGCACCTCAACATCGTTGAAGTGCGCAAGCCCGAGCTGGACGCGGCATTGGTCGGTGAGAGCATTGCACAGCAGCTGGAGCGTCGGGTGTCTTTCCGCCGCGCCATGAAACGTGCGGTTCAGAACGCCATGCGTATGGGCGCCCTTGGCATTCGTGTGAACGTCGCGGGCCGCCTTGGCGGTGCCGAGATCGCGCGGACTGAATGGTACCGCGAAGGCCGCGTGCCTTTGCATACCCTGCGGGCCGACATCGATTACGCACATGTGGAAGCGACGACTGCCTATGGCATCATCGGGATCAAGACCTGGATCTTCAAAGGCGAGATCATGGAGCACGATCCGGCCGCGCGTGACCGTAAAGCACAGGAACTCCAAGATGGCCCAGCACCCCGCGGTGCAGGCGGTCGTCGCTAAGGGGGAATGACAGATGCTACAACCAAAACGCACGAAATTCCGCAAGCAGTTCAAGGGCTCGATCAAGGGCTTGGCGAAGGGCGGGTCTGACCTGAACTTCGGCACCTATGGCCTCAAGGCCATTGAGCCCGAGCGGGTCACAGCCCGTCAGATCGAAGCGGCACGCCGCGCGATGACGCGTCACATGAAACGTCAGGGCCGGGTCTGGATTCGGATTTTCCCGGATGTGCCGGTCACGGCCAAACCCATCGAAGTTCGGATGGGTAAAGGTAAAGGCTCCGTCGACCGTTGGGCGGCGAAGGTCAAGCCGGGCCGCGTGATGTTCGAGATCGACGGTGTGAATGACGACGTCGCCCGCGAGGCCCTGCGTCTGGCAGCGATGAAGCTGCCGATCAAGACACGGGTCGTGGTCAGAGAAGATTGGTAATCTTCTCTGAGTGCGGTGTAGCGGGTTTTCCCAGAAAACCTGCGGGCCGGCACCCGGTAGAAATTGAGAGCCTCCGCTGAGACATCAGCGGGGGTTTTTAATTGGGTCTGCGCCGAGCCATATGCCTCCAATCCTCTTGAAGCGATCAACTGAATCTAAGAACACTCTATGCGTTTATCTCGTCTGCATGTTTCCCGCATAGGTATGTCGCAACTGTTGAACAAAAAATGTGTATGAGAAGGCCGCTGTTATGAAGAAATATCTATTGTTGATCGCATTCGGATTGATGTCGGCCTGTGCGACACAGATCATGCAAGGCTATGTCGGCCGCGACATAACAGAAGTTGTTTTGGACTATGGCAAACCTACCAATGTGGTGGAACTTCCGGATGGGCGGACAGCATTCCAATGGAATAGAACGACTTCATATACCGCTCCGATCACGACCAATATATATGGTAGTGGAAGCTACGCGACCGCTACGACATACGGCGGTGGAACGAGTTATAGTGACTGCCTCTACACACTGTTTGCACAACCAAACGCACAAGGTTCGTTTACTGTAACTGGCTATAAGGAACCCAGCTTTAGTTGCCTATGAAGGTTAGCGGTGCTTCGGTGGCAAAAAAGGCGTTGCAAAGGTATCAATCAAGGCCGCTTTGCTCGAACTCCCCAATGAAAGGCGAAACGACCCACTCATAGAGTTTCTTGAGATCGCTGTTTTTGTTGCTATGCATCTTTTGTTGCTCTGTCCTTGCGACGGAGTGCGGCCCGCAGGTTTTCTACGAAAACCCGCTACACCGCACGCGTCTCATTCAACTGGCTGGGCTAGACCCAGCTGTAGTTGAATGAGACGGAAATTCGTTCCTCTTCCGCCATGTTCAGTGGGACTTCGTGGCGCAGCCAGCTTTCCCAGAGGAGCACCTCGCCAGTTTCGGGCGTGACGTAATGGAAGCTGCGCATCTCGGGGCGGGCGTCTTTCACACGGGCGGGTGCGGCCATCATCATCGGCAGCCGCGGGTCCTCGAATTTGATTGCGCTCGCGCCGGGGGGAACGGTCACGTAGGTCGTGCCGCTGATGACACTTTGCGGGTGGATGTGTGACGTATGGATGCCGCCGGGGGGCAGGATGTTGATCCAGATGTCCTCCAACTTCAGCTTGCGGCCATCGAGGTTGAATTCAAGGTCTTTAGTGAAGGCTTTGACGTGTTTGTTCAGGGCCTTGACCAGATCCTTGAAGATCGGGAAGCGGTAGGGCAGGTCGGTCAGTGAGGCGTAACTGGTGTAGCCCGGGTAGCCGTTTTCGTCGCACCACTCCTGGCCCGCCTCGTCATCTTCAGCGATGGACCAGCACGAGGCCTCAAGTTCGGCGGTGTCGATAGGCTTGCCCTGCTCAGAAAGGGTGGCGCGGTAGAGGCGAGTCACGAAGAGGGATTCGATGTCAGACATGCGTCTGTCTTATCCGAGCCGTGCGGTGCTGGCGAGTGGGTTAACCGTGCGGCTGCGCAACACTTGATCCGGTGCACATGCGGTAGGACGGGGCCGCGACGCGGAACCCAGGGTTAACGCTATAAAGACACCGGGTTCCGCGGACATGCCATACATACACAGTGCGTGCACACACTGCGCACTGAGTGTGCGCATTTGGCGGGATTAAGGCATCTCGCGGCTCGCGGTAGGACAAGGGTGGCGATGCTTAAACGGCCAGCTTGCGGGACAAATCGGACTTGTGCAGAAGCAGCTATTGATGACGCAGCAAGTGTTTGCATTTGCGGCGTAGCTTATTTGGCAGTGCAGCATATTTCACCAAATCGACCGTTCCATTGGCCGATCCTCGCTGTTCCCACAACGGGCCTTCGCGGCGGTCTTTCCTAACCACATGATGCAGTCTTAGCGACCGTCTCGCCAAGCTCTCGGCGGGTGCTTTTGCTTGGAACAAGGAATTGTGGCTTGCTCCCTTGCGGAGGAAGGCGTCGTTTTGTACTCCAACTTGCGCATGTTTCTCTGCGGAAATCGTGGGGAGCGATGACCGGGATCTGATGCGGTTCGCCTTGCGTGTCGCACAGGGCCCGAAGGGATTGCAGCCGCCGGTTGACAGGGGCGATCCTCAAGTCAGTGTTTTGGAGGAGTAGATCCGTGAACCGCGGGGGTGTCTGATCTGAGGGTTCATTTGTGGACAAAACCGCCGCGTTAACAATGATTCCGGTTTATTGGGAGTTTGTTAACTATCTTCTTGCCAAGGGCAATCGGTGCATGTTTTGGTTGAATGCAACTGCTTTGTGCAATTTCTGGTCGGCTGTTCTTGTAAAGAAGATTTTCCTGATTTTCATCCTGTTGCATGCGTTATTTGATCATCGGAGTTTCGCCGAGGGACAGAAGTTTGCTCACTGCGCGGCGATTTGGTCAGATTACGTCGAATTGGGGCGGCATTTGCTGGGGTGCAACGAAAGGGAAGCACCAACACTCTTGTTCGTTGGAACAGGTGGCGAGATTCACAACCGCTTGGGCGAACGGGTCGAACTTGATACCCTAAGAACAGTTCAGGGGCATGAAACATCTCTTTCAGTGATTTTTGATGGCGAAATTGGCGACAAGCCTAAGGACTGCCCATTGAACGTTTGCACGGTCGCCAATGCCCGATTGGAACCGCTCACCTACTGGAAAGTAAACCTTCCATATGAACCGTCGATCTTAAGGGGCGCAACCTCGAGTGGAGCGGGACCTCTTGATTTTTTGTCGAATGCTTCAAGACATTTTTTTTATAACTTTGGATGCTTCGAAAAATATTAGCTCTAGAGAAAAGCTTAACTGTAATCGTAGGAGTAGTTCTTCGTGAAGGACAATCGTCACTTTCGTAGGTTGGCTTGGACCATTTTTACTTGGTTTTTCTGTTTGGCCATTTTTCTGTACGCGGACGACCAAGCTGCTAGTGAAACAAGAGGGTTTATTTTGTTGGAGCTTTTCGCAAAATTTGGCTGGATATATGTAATATTTACTATATTTCAATATGTTAGGAATCTTAGATGAACCAGTTTGTTCGCGCTGACGACGAGCAAGTGGAGATTGCAGGAAAAGTTTTTGGACTGGGCTTTGAATATTCAATTGGCCAATTGGATCAACTTGGAGATTTTAACTCAGCCCCCGGAAAAGCTTTTGGAACGGTGAAAGGATTCGTATTGTCAGCCAGTTGTTTGACACGGCAAATAGAGGCCAGGGACTTGAAGTCATTGAGTTCAGCGACGGAGTCATTTGGTCGCGTGATGATATTGAAGCGAATACGAAGACGGAAGGGACCTCGGGCAACGATACTCTGATTGGTACGCAAGCGGGGGATAACATCTATGGTTTTGCCGGTAATGACACTCTAAATGGTGGTCAAGGCAGCGATGTCCTCACGGGAGGGAGGGATTCCGACGTTTTGACTGGATCTGCGGGCGCCGACCAGTTTGTGTTCACGGCAAACGATGGTGCGGACACCATCTCGGACTTTGCGATTAACGCCGATCTCATCGTGTTCAATGTGCCGGATTGGTGTTCGGAGACCTAACGCTGTCTGAGGCAAACGGAAACACCAGCATTGATTATGTATCAGGCTCGATCATCCTGGAGGGCGTTGCCAGCGCCACGCTGGATGAACAGGACTTTGTGTTCGTGTAAGCAAAAAACCTGATCAAGGCGAGACTGAAGGTGCCGACAGCAGGGCCTTTGCAAGTATAAATGCACAAAGAGCGGCCTTTGGCGCGTGCGCAGCAAACTCACGGTTTGCCCCGCGACCTGTGAGTTCGGGCAATAAATCTCGCTGCGGTATGCATGAACGGCAGCTCCTCGCGCCACGTAGCAGCGCTGATGATGCTGCGGTTGCCGCGATTTTCGTGCTGCGTGCGCGCGCAGCGAGAAATTGGCACTTCCGGTGTGGGCTCAATACTGCCATTCAAATCGTTGGCAGACATGTGATGTAAGGCACCCCACGGTGTTTGCTGACTGGGACTTTGGCAGGGCTGGAGCCTCCTCGGTTGCGCCTTAGGCAAGAGTAGGGTGTGAGAAGGGCTCAGCCCGGCCATAGCGCAGCCTTCCACCGGTATGATTTGCCAAGGGAATAAGGGGTTGCCATAGGCCCACAACCCTCCTATACGGCCCCTTCATCATGAACTCCACGGGAATCAGGGTGACCAGAGTGCATTGCACGTTGGGCCTTCTCGTGATGTTGAAAGGAAAAAGGCGATGGACGCCAAGGAATTGCACGACAAGACGCCGGACCAGCTGCGTGAAGAGCTGGCCAATCTGAAGAAAACCTCCTTCAACCTGCGCTTCCAGCAAGCGACAGGCCAGTTGGAGAACCCTGCGCAGATCCGCAAGGCCCGCCGTGATGCGGCGCGTGTGAAGACTGTGTTGAACCAAAAAGCAGCCGCCGCTGCAGCATCTGAGTAAGGAGAGCCCTCATGCCAAAGCGTATCCTGCAGGGCGTCGTCACTTCTGATGCCAACGCACAAACCGTTACCGTTTCCGTAGAGCGCCGCTTTACGCACCCGGTTCTGAAGAAGACCATCCGTAAGTCCAAGAAATACCGGGCGCACGATGAGAAGAACACGTTCAAAGTGGGCGACAGCGTCCGCATCATCGAATGTGCACCAAAGTCAAAGACCAAACGTTGGGAAGTGCTGGAAGCCGCTGAGGCCTAAAGCACCAACCGCTTAATCGAAACCCTGGGGATACGGCCACGCATCGGCCCCCCAAAGGTCGGGAGAAACCAAATGATCCAGATGCAGACCAACCTGGATGTTGCTGACAACTCAGGCGCGCGCCGTGTTCAGTGCATCAAGGTCCTGGGTGGTTCCAAGCGTAAATACGCATCCGTCGGCGACATCATTGTCGTGTCGGTCAAGGAAGCCATCCCCCGCGGTCGTGTGAAGAAAGGTGACGTCCGTAAGGCCGTTGTTGTTCGCACTGCCAAGGAAGTCCGCCGCGAAGACGGCACCGCGATCCGTTTTGACCGCAACGCCGCCGTCATCCTCAACAACAACAACGAACCCATCGGTACCCGTATCTTTGGTCCGGTTGTGCGTGAGTTGCGTGCGAAGAACTTCATGAAAATCATCTCACTTGCGCCGGAGGTGCTGTAATGGCTGCCAAACTTCGCAAAGGTGACAAGGTCATCGTTCTGGCCGGTAAGGACAAGGGCAAGACGGGCAATATCACGTCTGTGGACCCGAAATCCAACAAGGCCATCGTGGACGGCATCAACATCGCCATCCGCGCCACCCGTCAGTCCCAGGAAAGCCAGGGCGGCCGCATCCCGAAAGCGATGCCGGTCGATCTGAGCAATCTGGCCATCGTTGACGCAAAAGGCAAAGCCACACGCGTCGGCTTCAAAATGGACGGCGACAAGAAAGTGCGTTTTGCCAAGACAACAGGGGACGTGATCTGATGCTCGACACTGCAAATTACACCCCGCGCCTGAAAGCTGCCTATGCGGACACGATCCGCGCGGCGATGAAGGAAGAGTTCGGCTATAAGAACGACATGCAGATCCCGCGTCTGGACAAGATTGTTCTGAACATTGGCTGCGGTGCCGCCGCCGTGCGCGACAGCAAGAAAGCCAAATCAGCGGTCGAAGATCTGACGCTGATCGCGGGCCAGAAGGCATTGACCACCACGGCCAAGAAATCCATCGCGGGTTTCCGGGTCCGTGAGGATATGCCGATGGGCGCGAAAGTAACCCTGCGCGGCGACCGCATGTATGAATTCCTCGATCGTCTGATCACGATTGCAATGCCTCGTATCCGCGACTTCCGCGGCGTATCGGGCAAGTCTTTTGACGGGCGTGGCAACTATGCCATGGGTCTGAAAGAGCATCTGGTGTTCCCGGAGATCAACTTCGACAAGATCGATGAGAACTGGGGAATGGACATTGTGATCGCCACAACGGCGCAAACCGATGCTGAAGCAAAGAGCCTGTTGAAAGCTTTCAACATGCCTTTCAACAGCTGATCGGGAGGGAATAGATATGGCTAAGAAATCTATGATCGAACGCGAGAAGAAGCGCGAAGCTCTGGTTGCGAAATACGCTGCTAAGCGCGCCGAACTCAAGGCAATCGTGAATGACCAGGAAAAGCCGATGGAAGAGCGTTTCCGCGCCTCCCTGAAGCTGGCGAAACTGCCGCGTAACTCGTCAGCTGTGCGTCTGCACAACCGCTGCCAGTTGACCGGTCGTCCACACGCCTACTATCGCAAACTGAAAATTTCGCGGATCGCGCTGCGGGACCTTGGCTCGAACGGCCAAATCCCCGGCATGGTCAAGTCGAGCTGGTAAGGAGCGCATCAGATGAACGATCCTATCGCAGATATGCTGACACGCATCCGGAACTCCTCGATGCGCGGTAAATCCACCGTCCACACGCCTGCCTCCAAGCTGCGCGCCTGGGTGCTGGATGTGCTTGCGGACGAGGGCTACATCCGTGGTTATGAGAAGACCACCGGTGCCGATGGTCATCCGGCGATCGAAATCAGCCTCAAGTACTACGAAGGCGAACCTGTCATTCGCGAACTCAAGCGGGTCTCCAAGCCCGGGCGTCGTGTTTACATGGGCGTCAATGACATCCCCGTTGTCCGTCAGGGCCTGGGCGTGTCGATTGTCTCCACCCCCAAGGGTGTGATGTCTGACCAAGCAGCACGCAGCGCCAACGTTGGTGGCGAAGTGCTCTGCACCGTCTTCTAAGGAGAGATTGCATGTCTCGTATTGGTAAAAAACCGGTCGAACTGCCCAGCGGTGTATCCGCCTCCGTAAGCGGTCAGACCATCGAAGTGAAAGGCCCGAAAGGCACGCGTTCGTTCAATGCAACGGATGATGTCTCGCTGGCCGTCGAGGACAATGTTGTCACCATCACGCCGCGCGGCAAATCCAAGCGTGCGCGTCAGCAGTGGGGCATGTCCCGCACGATGGTTGCAAACCTTGTCACCGGCGTCACCGAGGGCTTCAAGAAAGAGCTGGAAATCCAGGGTGTGGGTTACCGGGCGCAGATGCAGGGCAACACCCTGAAGCTGAACCTCGGCCTGAGCCACGACGTGGATTACACCGCGCCCGACGGCGTGACCGTAACCGCTCCAAAGCAAACCGAAGTTGTGGTGGAAGGCATTGACGAACAGCTTGTTGGTCAGGTCGCCGCGAACATCCGCGCTTGGCGTAAGCCCGAGCCCTACAAGGGCAAAGGCATCCGCTACAAGGGCGAGTTCATCTTCCGCAAAGAAGGCAAGAAGAAGTAAGGACGCAAGACATGGCAAACAGCAAAAGACAACTGTTCTTGAAGCGCCGCCTGCGCGTTCGGAACAAACTCCGCAAGGTCAACGCAGGTCGCGTGCGCCTTTCGGTTCACCGCTCGAACAAGAACATCTCCGTGCAATTGATCGACGATGTGGCTGGCAAAACACTCGCCGCCGCCTCGACGCTCGAAAAAGCGCTGGGTGTTGTGGGCAAGAACAACATCGAAGCGGCCACCAAGGTCGGGGCTGAAATCGCGAAACGCGCGAAAAAAGCCGGTGTTGAAGAAGCCTACTTTGATCGTGGCGGGTTCCTCTTTCATGGGAAGGTCAAGGCCGTTGCCGACGCCGCCCGCGAAGGTGGTCTGAAGATCTAAGAACTGAAGGTCGCCCCACACGGGCGACCTCGATGATCCGGGGGCTTTGGCTCACTTGGATTGACACAATCGGGCGCTGGCCCACTGAATGAAGGATGTTCTCAATGGCAGAACGTGAAAACCGTCGCGGCAACCGCCGGGACCGTGACGAAGCACCGGAATTTGCCGACCGTCTGGTCGCGATCAACCGCGTGTCCAAAACCGTTAAAGGTGGTAAGCGCTTTGGTTTCGCAGCCCTCGTGGTTGTGGGCGACCAAAAAGGCCGTGTCGGCTTTGGCAAAGGTAAAGCGAAAGAGGTCCCCGAGGCCATTCGCAAAGCCACCGAGCAGGCCAAGCGCCAGATGATCCGCGTGCAACTGCGCGAAGGTCGGACACTGCACCACGACATGGAAGGCCGTCATGGCGCCGGTAAAGTGGTCATGCGCACCGCCCCTGAGGGTACCGGGATCATCGCCGGTGGTCCGATGCGGGCTGTTTTCGAGATGCTGGGCGTCAAGGACGTTGTGTCCAAGTCCATCGGCTCGCAGAACCCTTACAACATGATCCGCGCCACCATGGACGGTCTGCGTAAGGAAAGCTCGCCCCGGTCTGTCGCGCAGCGTCGCGGCAAGAAAGTGGCTGATATTCTGCCCAAGCGGGAAGACAATGTTGAGTCGTCCGCCCAAGTGGCTGAGGAGGCATAAGCATGGCCAAGACTATTGTTGTGAAACAGATCGGCTCCCCGATCCGCCGCCCCGCCAAACAGCGCGCAACGCTGATCGGCCTGGGCCTGAACAAAATGCACAAGACCCGCGAGCTGGAAGACACACCTTCCGTGCGCGGCATGATCAACTCGGTCAGCCATATGGTCGAGATCGTGGAAGAACGAGACTAAGCGTTTCGCACTACTGAAATTGAAAGCGCCCCGCAGGAAACTGGGGGACGCTTTTCAATGGAAGTGTTTCTCAAGTCGGTTGTGAACTTCGTAAGCCTCGGCGGCAAGCTGATCTGCACTAAGTATGCGGGCTACAAAGGAAACACAGAGAACTCCCCGGAAAAACTGGTTGTCAAAATCATGTCGGTGATCTTTTAGAAGACTCGACTCTGGGTAACCGGTTAGTCGAAAACTTCTTCTCTTTGGGTCGTAGAGCTCAAGAAGTTGCGGCGCAGCTGCGTGGAGGTAACCAGAATATAGACGACTAAGATATGCCGATACCGCGATTGCGCTGTGATCGGTTGCTCTTTCTGGGTTCACTTGAGATAAGTACCTCCTCACGGTTTTTCGGGGAATGCTCCATCGATTTCTTTGATGGCCTGAGAACTCGCGAAATTCGGGCTCGTTTGCCCAAAAATTTTGGAGGTATCTTTGGTGGTCTTCTGTTTTCGAGAACCCGAAGAATGGCATTCCAAGGAAGAGAATATCCTCGTGTATCTCGTCCAGTGTTCGCTGCAAGGTGGACAACTCTTGCAAGAAGCCTTGCGCTAACAATAGCTGTCCGGCGTGAAGACTGCTTATGTATCTCGCCAGCTTCAGCAGTAGGGCGGCTTCGATGTTTTCCTTTTCGAACCTGAATGCGGTCTTTTCGCGAACAGACTGCGGTTGTGGAAGCGGATGCTCGTTTTGAAGTTGCTCGAATGCGCTGGTGTACCATCGCAGTGGCGGGATTGGTCTGTCGTCTGAGTTGCTCATATGTTGATGCTCCGCTAATCGCTACTCGATTTCAACAGCCCGTGATCCCCGATCACGGGCAGCGCCCGACCGCCCCCATGGGCGGGCGCTTCGCGCCCCGGGGGGGGTAAACCCCGCTGCGGCCTCAAAAGGTCCCCCGGACCTTTTGCAAGACGGCCTTCGCCCCGCGGTCGGGCCCTGCCCTTCCGATGCGCTCAAACTGCACCCTTGATCCATCCTCCAACCCCGTCTATACGCCCACGATCACCCCTGAGGTGACAGAATCGAAACGCCGTGTTTGCCCGCTCCCGTCGCTGGGGGGTACATCCGGCCAAAGGAGAAGCGACAATGAAACTGAATGAACTGTCTGACAACGCAGGCGCCACCAAGAAACGCAAGCGCGTGGGCCGTGGCCCCGGATCCGGCACCGGTAAAATGGGTGGCCGGGGTATCAAAGGTCAGAAATCCCGCTCGGGCGTGGCAATCAATGGGTATGAAGGCGGGCAGATGCCGCTCTACCAACGTCTGCCAAAGCGTGGCTTCAACAAGCCAAACCGCAAATCATACGCAGTTGTGAACCTGGGCCTGATCCAGAAATTCATCGACGCCAAAAAGATCGACGCCAAGAAAACCATCACCGAAGACGTTTTGGTCGAGTCCGGCCTTATTCGCCGTAAATTGGACGGTATTCGCGTTCTGGCAAAGGGCGAAGTGACCGGCAAGCTGACCATCGAAGTGACCGGCGCATCGAAATCTGCCGTGGAAGCGGTGGCAAAAGCAGGCGGATCGCTGACTGTGGCAGCCCCTGCGGCGGCTGAAGCGGACGCTTAAGCCCAAGGAATAGGCTTGTGGGCGGCGGTCTCGCCGCTTACATAAGCTAACGAGTTTTCCTTTACGCCGCCCGCCGCAACCGGCCCGGGCGGCGTAACCGTACTGAAAGAGAGCCCTTCATGGTATCTGCCGTTGAAAATATGGCTGCAAACACCAGCTGGTCCGCGCTGGGTAAAGCAACCGACCTGCGCAACCGCATCCTTTTCACACTTGGCCTGCTGATCGTTTACCGTCTGGGCACTTTTATCCCGGTGCCCGGGATCGACGGCGTGGCCCTGCGCGAGTTCATGGAGCAGGCGGGGCAGGGCATTGGCGGCATGGTCAGCATGTTCACTGGCGGTGCGCTGGGGCGGATGGGCATTTTTGCCCTCGGGATCATGCCCTATATCTCGGCCTCGATCATCGTGCAGCTTCTGACCTCGATGGTGCCCAAGCTGGAACAGCTGAAGAAAGAAGGCGAGCAGGGTCGCAAGAAGATCAACCAATACACCCGTTTCGGCACGGTTTTCCTCGCCACGCTGCAGGCCTACGGTCTCGCGGTGAGCCTGGAAGCGGGCGATATCGTCACCGATCCGGGGCTCTTTTTCCGCGCCTCCTGCGTGATCACGCTGGTCGGCGGGACCATGTTCCTGATGTGGCTGGGTGAACAGATCACAGCGCGTGGCATCGGCAACGGTATTTCGCTGATCATCTTCGTCGGCATCATCGCCGAGGTGCCTGCCGCCATGGCGCAGTTCTTCGCCTCTGGTCGCTCCGGTGCGATCAGCCCGGCGGTGATCATCGGCGTGATTGTCATGGTGATTACGACGATCATGTTCGTGGTCTTCATGGAGCGGGCGCTGCGGAAGATCCACATTCAATATCCGCGCCGTCAGGTGGGCATGAAGGTCTATGACGGCGGCTCCAGCCACCTGCCGGTCAAGGTCAACCCAGCGGGCGTGATCCCGGCGATCTTTGCCTCGTCACTGCTACTGCTGCCGGTCACAATCAGCACGTTTTCGGGCAATTCAACCAATCCGATCATGTCGTGGCTGCTGGCCAACTTCGGCCCCGGACAGCCGCTTTATCTGACGTTCTTCGTCGTGATGATCATCTTCTTTGCCTATTTCTACACCTTCAACGTCAGCTTCAAACCTGACGATGTGGCGGACAACCTGAAAAACCAGAACGGCTTTGTCCCAGGCATCCGGCCCGGCAAGAAGACCTCGGAATATCTGGAATATGTGGTCAACCGCGTGCTGGTGCTGGGCTCCGGCTATCTGGCAGCGGTCTGTCTGCTGCCGGAAATCCTGCGCGGGCAATTCGCCATCCCGTTCTACTTTGGTGGTACTTCCGTGCTGATTGTGGTCTCTGTAACCATGGACACGATCCAGCAAGTGCAAAGTCACCTTCTGGCCCACCAATACGAAGGCCTGCTTGAAAAGTCGCAGCTGCGCGGCAAATCTGGCGGTAAAACACGCAAGAAACGGAGCCCCGTCCGCCGATGAATATAATACTGCTGGGGCCTCCCGGGGCTGGTAAGGGGACGCAGGCGCGTCACCTCGTTGAAACGCGCGGCATGGTGCAGTTGAGCACGGGCGATATGTTGCGTGAGGCCAAGGACTCCGGCACGGAAATGGGTAAGGTCGTTGCGGATGTGATGGCGCGTGGTGCGCTGGTGACCGATGAGATCGTGATTGGTCTGATCCGCGAGAAACTGGAAACGGTCAAAGCCAACGGGTTCATCTTCGACGGCTTCCCACGCACGCTGGCGCAGGCCGATGCGCTGGGTGATTTGCTGGAGACCGAGGGCGAAACCCTTGATGCCGTGATCGAGATGCGGGTGGATGACAGCGCTTTGGTCGCGCGGATCGTGGCGCGGTCGACCTGCGCGATGTGCGGTGAAGTTTACAACGATGCCACCAAACCCATTCCGGCCGATGGCAAATGCACCAACTGCGGTGGCACCGAATTCAAGCGCCGGGCGGATGACAATGAGGAAAGCCTCAAGACCCGTCTGATGGAATACTACAAGCAGACTTCGCCGTTGATCGGCTACTATTATGCCAAGGGCATGTTGTCCCGTGTGGATGGCCTGGGTGCGATCGAGGCAGTCCAGGGCGAGATCCAGAACGCGCTGGACGCGTAGGGACCTGCGATGACGCTGCGCGCGAGTGAGGGTGACAAGACGGTTTATCTGAAGATCGGCGTCTTTTACAAACCTGATACCGGTCACATCCACATCGCGCATGGTGGTGAAGAAGGGTTCATTACAACGGTGAGCCCTGATCCAGCCAGCAAACGTGGTAACCCCAATCTTTACTGGCACCTTGCGGATTGCCTTCGTGCGAAAGGCATGCCCGCGCCTGACAAGGAATGAGGGTCAGATTTCACGAAAGCGCGGAGCCGCGCTGGAAAAAATACTGAAGGGTTGACGCCTTTCCCAAAAGCCCATAACACGCGCTATCTCTAACGAGAATCAATTTGTCCTGAGGGTCGCTCCCGAAAGACAAGATCACCTGATCAGCTGACGCCCGGCGGCCTTTTGTGCTCCGGGCTTCGTTTGTGAAAAAAGGGTCTGGCACTACGGACCCGCAACGAAAAGGAATACTCCACGTGGCACGTATTGCCGGCGTAAACATCCCGACTGCAAAGCGGGTTCCCATCGCCCTCACTTACATCACCGGTATCGGCAACGCCTCTGCGAAAGCGATTTGCGAAGCGGTTGGTATCGACGCGGCCCGCCGGGTCAATGAACTTTCCGACGCCGAAGTGCTGTCTGTGCGCGAGCACATCGACGCCAACTACACCGTCGAAGGGGATCTGCGGCGCGACACGCAGATGAACATCAAGCGTCTGATGGACCTGGGTTGCTACCGTGGCCTGCGCCACCGTCGTAACCTGCCGGTTCGCGGCCAGCGCACCCACACCAATGCTCGTACCCGCAAAGGCCCCGCGAAGGCCATTGCCGGTAAGAAGAAATAAGGGAGGGTCTGACCGATGGCACGTGATAAAGTACGCGTTAAGAAAAAGGCCAGCAAGAACATCGCCGCAGGTGTGGCGCATGTGAACAGCTCCTTCAACAACACCAAGATCCTGATTTCCGATGTGCAGGGCAATGCGATCTCCTGGTCGTCTGCTGGCACCATGGGCTTCAAAGGCTCGCGGAAATCCACACCCTATGCCGCCCAGATGGCGGCAGAGGATGCGGGCCGCAAGGCGCAGGAGCATGGCGTCAAAACGCTGGAAGTTGAAGTGCAGGGGCCAGGCTCTGGCCGTGAAAGCGCGCTGCGCGCTCTGGCTGCTGCCGGGTTCAACATCACCTCGATCCGTGATGTGACCCCGATGGCGCATAACGGCTGCCGCCCGCCGAAGCGCCGCCGCGTTTAAGCACAAGTTGACACTCTGGGACCGTGTGTTTTTGCACGGCCCCATTTCGCTTTTTTGAAACCTCGAGAGTCTTCACCTTTAGGACATGGGGCGTAGACAAGAATGGAGGGACGCATGATCCACAAGAATTGGGCTGAGCTTATCAAGCCACAACAGCTTGACGTGAAACCGGGCAACGACCCGGCGCGCCAGGCGACGGTTACCGCCGAACCGCTGGAGCGCGGTTTTGGTCTGACCATGGGCAACGCGCTGCGCCGCGTGCTGATGTCGTCTTTGCAGGGTGCGGCAATCACCTCCGTTCAGATCGACAACGTATTGCACGAGTTTTCATCTGTTGCCGGTGTGCGTGAAGACGTGACCGACATCATCCTGAACCTCAAAGGCGTGTCCCTGCGCATGGAAGTCGAAGGCCCCAAGCGTCTGTCGATTTCTGCGAAGGGTCCTGGCGTTGTAACAGCTGGCGATATTTCCGAATCCGCGGGCATCGAAGTGCTGAACCGCGAGCATGTGATCTGCCACCTCGACGATGGCGCCGATCTTTACATGGAACTGACTGTCAACCAGGGCAAAGGCTATGTGTCTTCCGAGAAGAACAAGCCCGAGGACGCGCCCATCGGTCTGATTCCGATCGACGCGATCTATTCGCCGGTCAAGAAAGTTAGCTATGACGTGCAGCCGACACGTGAAGGTCAGGTTCTGGACTATGACAAGCTGACCATGAAAGTGGAAACAGATGGCTCTCTGACACCGGATGACGCGGTAGCCTTTGCCGCGCGTATTCTGCAGGACCAGTTGGGCATCTTCGTGAACTTCGACGAGCCTGAATCCGCATCCCGTGCCGACGAGGACGATGGTCTGGAGTTCAACCCGCTGCTGCTCAAGAAAGTCGACGAGCTGGAATTGTCGGTGCGTTCGGCGAACTGCTTGAAAAATGACAACATTGTCTACATCGGCGATCTGATCCAGAAAACCGAAGCGGAGATGCTGCGCACGCCGAACTTTGGCCGCAAGTCCTTGAACGAGATCAAGGAAGTGCTGTCGGGCATGGGTCTGCACCTGGGCATGGACGTCGAAGACTGGCCGCCCGACAACATCGAAGATCTGGCGAAGAAATTCGAAGACTCCTTCTAACAGGGGTCTTTACTGAGTTGCCCACCCCTGGCGGGACAAAAATGCCCGCGCTGGCGGGGACGATCTGGGTCGCAAGACCCCAAGGAGAACCGGGTGACACGCATCACCCGGTCAGACAAAGCAAAATCGCCCGTAGAGGGCACAGTTAGGAGACTAGAAAATGCGTCACGCACGTGGATACCGCCGCCTGAACCGCACACATGAGCACCGCAAGGCGCTCTGGGCCAACATGGCCGGCTCGCTCATCGAACATGAGCAAATCAAGACAACGCTTCCCAAGGCAAAAGAACTGCGCCCGATCATCGAGAAAATGATCACGCTGGCGAAACGGGGTGACCTGCACGCCCGCCGTCAGGCCGCAGCCAAGCTGAAGCAGGACCAATACGTCACAAAGCTCTTTGACGTTCTTGGCCCACGCTACAAGGACCGTCAGGGTGGCTATGTGCGCGTTCTGAAAGCTGGTTTCCGCTATGGCGATATGGCACCGATGGCGATCATCGAATTCGTGGATCGCGACCGCGATGCCAAAGGTGCGGGCGACAAGGCGCGCCTGGCTGCCGAGGAAGCCCCTGAAGAATAAGACGGACGCATCGCTGCGAAAGTCCAGGCCCCTGTCCGAGACCGGACGGGGGCTTTTTCTATGAGGCGATCATGTTTTCGCACAGAGGACCCGGACATCTTTTTGACCGATGCGGGGCTGCTCTGAACGGCCAGCTCCTCTTCATCTACTCGCAGAGGCGATGGCCAATCCGTCGGTGACGGCGGTGAAGACTTCGGTGAAGGAATGCCGGGCCTCGGCAAACTGCGTTTTCATCGTTTTCGAGATCATCGACATCAGGCTTGACCCGCCAACATAGATCACCCGGTCCACCTGATCGGGGGCGGCCCCCGCGCGCTGCAGCGTTTCTGCCGCGCCTTCCCGCAGTCTTTGCGCATAGGGCGCAAGCACATGGTCAAGCATTCCGGAGGGCAGGGGGGCGGAAAGCGCCCGTTCAATCTGATCCAACGCAATCACCGGATCCGCACCGCCGGTGTTTGCTGCGATCTTGCCGCGCTCAACGGCAAAGGCCAGATCGTGGCCGATTTCTTCCTCCAAGACCGTCGTAAGACGGGTCAGTTTCTCAGGCTCTTCGGCAAGGTGCGCCATCTCCGCGACCACGCGGCGGTTCTGTGCGGTATAGAGAAATGGGATTTTCTCCCAGGTCGCCAGATCGTTGAAGATCGCGTTGGGCACCGGCGACGTGCCGGGACCCATTCCCTTACGCAATTCGGTGCCCTTGCCCAGCAGCGGCATCACCCTGTCGATACTGATCGCGCGGTCAAAATCCGTGCCCCCGATGCGCACACCGTGATTGGCGAGAATGTCCACACCGTCAGGCGTCGATCGAAACAGCGAGAAATCGGAGGTCCCGCCGCCGATGTCGACAATCAGACCGACCTCGCCCGACTGATCGAGCGCGCCACTGGCGATGGCGGCGGCCTCGGGTTCAGGCATGAACGCGACATCCCTGAACCCCGCCGCCAGATAACAGGCCCTCAGATCGGCCTCTGCCTGCGCTTCACGCGCATCGCCCGCGCCGTGGAAAACCACGGGCCGACCCGACAGCGCGCGATCAAAAATCAACCCGGTTTCGGCCTCGGCCCGGATTTTGATCTGGTGCAGGAAACGGGCAATGATCTCAACGAAGGTGACACGCTCATTCAGGATCTGGCGTTTCTCATGCATCAGCGTGGTGCCGAGCACCCGTTTCAACGCGCGCATGAAGCGCCCGTCCGCACCATCAAGGAGCGCCTGGTTGGCGGGTTCACCGATCAGGGTCTCGCGGGTTTCGAAATCAAAAAAGAATGTCGTGGGCAGCGTTGCCATTCCGGGGGACATCTCGATTAGTCGCGGTTTGCCATCCGCCAGATACCCCGCCGCTGAATTGGATGTGCCGAAATCAATGCCCAATACCTGGCCGCGCGACGCCATGCCTGATCCCTCCCGGTGCTGAAACGAAAGGCGCGTGTCTATGAGCGCGCTGCGCAGAGGTCAATAGGGAACATCAATGCCAGGGCAAACCGTCTAGTCCGTTTCTTGCTGCCGCTTGGCGCGCAGTTTCTCGAAATAGGCCAGTCGTTTTTTCATCTCACGCTCAAATCCGCGGTCAGGCGGCGCGTAAAATGACACCCGCTCCATATCGTCGGGAAAGTAGTGTTGCCCGGAAAAACCGTCCTCAGCGTCATGATCATAGGCATAGCCGCTGCCATAGCCTTCTTCCTTCATCAGGGTCGTTGGCGCGTTCAGGATGTGTTTGGGCGGTGGCTCTGAGCCCGTTTGCTTGGCCAGCCCCATGGCCTGTTTGTAAGCGACATAGGCCGCGTTGGATTTCGGCGCCAGCGCGAGGTAGAGCACAGCCTGCCCCAAGGCCAAATCACCTTCGGGCGAGCCCAGACGCTCATAGGTTGCCCAAGCATCAAGACACAGCCGGTTGGCCTGCGGGTCCGCCAGACCGATGTCTTCGACGGCCATGCGGGTGATCCTGCGCGCCAGAAAACGCGGGTCTTCACCCCCGGCCAACATGCGCGCCAGCCAGTACATCGCCGCATCCGGATCGGACCCGCGCACAGCCTTGTGCAGCGCGGAGATCAAATTGTAATGCGCATCGCCGGATTTGTCGTAGTGCGCCGCGCGCCGTTGCAGCCGCGCGGCCAGCTCCTTGGGGCCGAGCGGGGCATCTGCCACGATGGTTGATGCTTGTTCGACAAGGTTCAACAGCGCGCGCCCGTCGCCATCGGCCATCTGCACCAGTGCGGATCGGGCGTCAGCATCCAGCGGCAGTTGCTTGCCCAGCATCTCTTCGGCCCGGGCTATCAATTCATTCAGCGCCTCGGTCTCAAGTCGGCGCAGGACCAAAACCTGCGACCGCGACAGCAGCGCCGAGTTCAACTCGAAAGACGGGTTTTCGGTGGTGGCCCCCACAAGCACGATGGTGCCATCTTCCATATGGGGTAGGAAACCGTCCTGCTGTGCCTTGTTGAACCGATGGATTTCATCGACGAACAGCAGGGTGCCCTGCCCGATACGTTGTCGCGTTTTGGCGGCCTCGAACACTTTGCGCAAATCGGAAACGCCGGAGAATATGGCGCTGATCTGAACGAAGGCGCGGTCCGAGGCGTCAGCCAGCAATCTGGCGATGGTCGTTTTCCCCACCCCCGGCGGCCCCCAAAAAATGAGGGAAGAGAGCGTATTTGCCGCCAGCATCGCACCAAGCGGCGCCTCAGGTGCCAGAATGTGATCCTGACCAATCACCTCATCGAGCCGCGTGGGCCGCAGTCGGTCCGCCAGCGGGCGGTCGCGGGCTTCGTCACCTTGGGGGGGTGCACTTTCTGGCAAGTCGCCGAATAAGTCAGTCATGGGCAATCTTTTAGCGCAGAGCGGGGGGAGATGAAATCGCGATCCGAAACGGCGCCGCAATACGCCGCGCAGGAAACTTGACAATCAAGCGGCTGTGCGTGACAGACCGCGCATGATGAAAACTCTGATCATGGTGGCCCTTGGCGGCTCGATTGGCGCGTCGTTGCGCTTTCTCTGGGGGGTGTCGGTCTTTCGCCTGACCGGCCCGACGGAGCTGCCCTTGGCGATCATGGCCGCGAATGTGATCGGGTCGTTTCTGATGGGGGCTTTCGTCGTGCTGGCGGCGCACCGCGGGCTGACACATCTCAGCCCCTTCATCATGACGGGCCTGCTGGGCGGCTTCACGACATTTTCCGCGTTTTCATTGGAAACGGTGACCTTGCTGGAGCGGGGCAGTCTTGGGCTGGCGGGGCTCTACATCGCCTTGTCCGTTGGCCTGTCCATTGCCGGTCTGATGCTGGGTCTCTGGGTGATGCGGGGGGTGCTGCTGTGAGCCGGGTTCAGATGCTGACCATCAAGGACGGTGATGCGGATCAACGGCTGGACCGTTGGTTTCGCGGGCAGTTCCCGCACATCAGTCAGGGCCGGATCGAGAAAATGTGCCGCAAGGGCGAGATCCGCGTTGATGGCGGCCGGGTCAAAGGCTCCACACGGCTGGAGGCCGGGCAGCAGGTGCGGGTGCCGCCCTTGCCGAGCAGTGATGCCCCGCCGCCCACGCCCAAGGCAAAAGTCTCTGATGCGGATGCAAAGCTGATCCAGTCCTGTGTGATCTACCGCGACGATCATGTGATTGCGCTGAACAAACCGGCGGGGTTGCCGACGCAGGGCGGGTCCAAGCAAACGCGGCATGTGGATGGCATGGCGGAGGCCCTAAAATTCGGGCTGGATGAAAAACCGCGGCTGGTTCACCGGCTCGACAAGGATACCTCCGGCGTATTGCTTCTGGCCCGTACGCGCGCTGCAGCCAAAGCGCTGACCGCCGCGATGCGACATCGGGAGACGCGCAAGATTTACTGGGCGCTGGTGGCCGGTGTCCCGACACCCTACCTCGGTGAGATCAAATACGGTCTGGTCAAGGCGCCCGGTCGTGGTACCGGCGGCGAGGGGGAAAAGATGATCGCGGTGCATCCGCGTGACATTGACGACACCTATGGCGCCAAACGCGCGCATACGCTTTACGCCACGCTCTACCGCGTTGCATCGCGGGCCGCCTGGGTCGCGATGGAGCCGGTCACGGGCCGGACGCATCAGCTGCGCGCGCATATGGCGGAGATCGGGCATCCGATCATCGGGGATGGCAAATACGGTGGCTCCGGTCAGGAAAACATGGGGGACGGCTGGGGCGCGCAACTGGGCGGGATCATCTCCAAGAAGCTGCATCTGCATGCACGGATGATGCGTTTTGAACACCCGGAGACGCGCAAGGTGGTGACAGTGACCGCGCCGATGCCCGATCACATGGCGCAGAGTTGGGACACCTTTGGCTGGACAACAGATCTGGCCGCCGAAGATCCGTTTGAGGCGCTGGAATGAGCGCGCCGCTGCGGTTGGTGATTTTCGATGTGGATGGCACGCTGGTAGACAGCCAGGCCGACATCCTCGCCGCCATGGCGCAGGCCTTTGCCGCCGTTGGACAGCCCGCACCGTCGCGCAATGCAATTTTGGGGATCGTTGGCCTGTCGCTGGACGTGGCCATGGCCCGTTTGGCGCCGGATGCGGATCATGCCCGCATGGTTCAGGGCTACAAGGACGCCTACATGGTATTGCGGGCCAAGACCGGGGCGGCGCAATCCTCTCCGCTCTACCCCGGCGCGCGGGAGGCTTTGACGCGGCTGCGTGCGCAGCCAGAGGTGCTGTTGGGGGTGGCGACCGGAAAATCAAAGCGCGGCCTCGACAAGCTGATCGAAGCGCACGGGCTTGAAGGTGTCTTTGTCACGCAGCAGGTCGCGGATTTTCACCCCTCAAAGCCGCACCCGTCGATGATCCATCAGGCGATGATGGACACCGGCGTTGCGGCTGGCCAAACGGTGATGATCGGCGACACCAGTTTTGACATGGATATGGCCGCAGCGGCGGGTGTGCACGGGGTGGGCGTGAGCTGGGGATACCATCCGGTTTCCGCGTTGCGCGCCGCGCGGACGGTATTGCCCGATTTTACAGCACTTGATGCGGTTCTGGGCGAGCTCTGGGGGATCACGGCGTGAGCGAGTGGAAGGCCAAGAGGTTCTGGAAAACCGCAGCGGTTGTCGAAAAAACCGGTGGGTTCGAGATCGCATTGGATGCACGCCCGGTCAAAACACCGGCAAAACGCGCCTTGCTGGTGCCCAGCCGCGGGTTTGCCGAGGCGATTGCCGCAGAATGGGATGCGCAAGAAGATCAGATTGACCCACAAAGCATGCCCTTTACCCGCACGGCAAATGCGGCGGTGGACAAGGTTGCGACCCAGCATGCCGAAGTCGCCGAAATGCTGGCAGCCTACGGCGACAGCGATCTGCTGTGTTACCGGGCGGAGCAACCTGTCGAACTCGTGGCGCGTCAGGCGCAGATTTGGGATCCATTTCTCGACTGGGCAGACACGGCGCTGAACGCGCGTCTGGAAGCGCGGGCAGGGGTCATGCACATCCCACAGGACCCACAAGCGCTGGAACGCCTATCGGCCAAGGTGGCCGCGCTGTCCGCCTATCAGCTGGCTGCGTTTCACGATCTGGTCAGCCTCTCGGGGTCGCTGATTCTCGGCTTTGCGACCGCGCAAGATGTGCAAAGCGCCAGGGCCATTTGGGACGTTTCCCGTCTCGATGAAATCTGGCAGGCAGAGCAATGGGGCCAGGACGAAGAAGCCGAAGCAGCGGCGGCCATCAAGCAAGCGGCTTTTGAACACGCAAAAGTGGTTTTTGACCTCTCCAAGCCCGATTCTTAGGAGATTGCATGACAGTGATGCGAAGTTACGCAACGCCGAGCGCGATTTTCCGAAGCCTACCCTTGACGTTATTGCTTGAATCCGACCAGTATGTCGCCCACTTGGAAGGTACTAACATCCAATATCGCCTCCGGCCGAAATGTGCCGGTAGACCCGCCAAAACCGGCGGAAAATCAGGAAGAGGTAAAAATGAAAAAATCTGTACTCCTTGGCGCGTTGACCGTTGCTGGCCTTGCGGCTGGCGCAGCGGCCGCTGGTACGTTGGACGACGTAAAAGCGCGCGGCAAACTTAACTGTGGTGTGACCACGGGGCTTGTGGGCTTTGCGGCTCCGGACGCAAATGGCGAATGGAAGGGCTTTGACGTTGCGGTGTGCCGCGCTGTTGCCGCCGCCGTTCTGAACGACCCGACAGCGGTGGAATTCGTGCCGACAACCGGCAAAACACGCTTCACGGCACTGGCATCCGGTGAAATCGATATGCTGGCGCGGAACACCACATGGACGTTCAGCCGCGATGTCGACCTGAAGTTCACCTTCGTTGGTGTGAACTACTATGACGGTCAGGGCTTCATGGTGCCCAAAGCGCTTGGCGTGACCTCGGCAAAAGAGCTGGACGGTGCAACGGTTTGCATCCAGACCGGTACGACCACAGAGCTGAACCTCGCGGATTTCTTCCGTGCCAACAACATCAGCTATGAGCCCGTGCCAATCGAGACAAACGCGGAAGGTCAGCAACAGTACCTCGCGGGTGCTTGCGATACCTACACCACAGACGCTTCCGGCCTGGCGGCGACTCGTGCTACGTTTGAGAACCCGGGCGACCACGTTCTGCTGCCTGAAATCATCTCCAAAGAGCCACTGGGCCCGCTTGTACGCCACGGCGACGACGAATGGGGTGACGTGGTGCGCTGGACGTTGAACGCGCTGATCACAGCCGAAGAACTGGGTGTGACATCGACCAACATCAACGAGATGGCCGCAAACACCACCAACCCGGAAGTTGCACGCCTGCTGGGCACTGAGGGTACATTGGGCGAAATGCTCGGCCTTGACGCCGAGTGGTCCAAGCGTGCGATTGCAGCCGAAGGCAACTACGGTGAGGTCTTTGCCAAGAACATTGGTGAAGAAACACCGATTGGTCTGGCACGCGGTCTCAACGCGCAGTGGACAAACGGCGGCCTGATCTACTCGCCTCCGTTCCGCTAAGAACAACACGGCCAAGGGCGCAGAAAAAATCTGCGCCCTTCGCTTTTTAACGACCCATAAAACCAAAACCCGACCACCGAGGTGCGCAAAGTACCCGTTAAAACAAAGGTCGGAACCACGGGGAACATTTCAATGACGACACTGACGGACCCACCGCAGGGCTCCTTTCACCTGTCTATGTTGATCAATGATACGCGGTATCGATCAATGACATTCCAGGTGATCGCTTTCATCCTGCTGTCGCTTTCGGTCGGCTATTTGTATAGCAATCTGGCCGCCAATCTTCAGGCACAGGGCTTAAGGATCGATTTTTCCTTCCTGGGCGCGCCCGCGGGCTATGACATCAACCAGCGCCTGATTGAATACACCAGCCAATCCACAAACGCCCGCGCCGCCATTGTCGGTATTCTGAATACCCTGCTGGTGGCCTTTCTGGCCTGTCTGATGGCGACCGTCTTCGGTGTTTTTGCCGGTGTGCTGCGCCTCTCCAACAACTGGCTCGTGTCCAAGATCATGGCCTTTTACGTGGAGATTTTTCGCAACATCCCGGTCCTGATCTGGATCCTGATCATCTACGGCATCATGACCGTTTCGATGCCTGGCGCCCGTCCTTATCTGGGCGAAAACCCGGAACGTGAGATGCTTTTTGGCATGTTTGCCTTTACCAACCGGGGCGTTTATTCGCCCGCGCCGATTTGGGGCGAGGGGTCCATGGTCGTGGTGGCCGTGTTCATTCTGTCCATCATCGGGACCATCGGCTATCGGCGCTACGCGACCAACCTGCTCTACAAGACCGGTCAGTTGCTGCCCATGGGGTGGCCGTCTCTGGTGATCCTCTTCGTGCCGACAATCGCCATTTTTCTTTTGATGGGTCAGCCCATCGGGCTCGACCTGCCTGATCCGCTTGCCAACCGGTTCAACCTGAGGGGCGGCATTCAGATCGGTGCGCCGCTGATTGCGATCTGGTTTGCCCTGTCCATCTACACCGGCGCTTTCATCGCTGAAAACGTGCGCGCGGGCATCCAGGCGGTTTCCCGAGGGCAGACAGAGGCCGCATCGGCGCTTGGGTTGCGCTCGGGCCGTGTGATGAGCCTCGTTGTGTTGCCCCAGGCGTTGCGGGTGATTATCCCGCCGCTGATCTCGCAATATCTCAACATCACCAAGAACTCGTCGCTCGCCATCCTCGTGGGCTACGCGGACGTGACCGCGACACTGGGCGGGATCACCTTGAACCAGACCGGTCGCGCCATCGAATGCGTGGTCCTGATGATGTTGTTTTATCTCACGATCTCGCTGCTGATCTCAGCGGTGATGAACGTCTACAACAACTCTGTTAAGCTGAAGGAGCGCTGATGCCCATGTCAGATACGCATGCACATTCCGTCGCCTTCGTCCGTACAGAGGAGGTGCCGACAGCACCGCCGCCCAGCAATGCCGCCGGACCAGCCAAGTGGGTGAAGGACAATCTCTTCGCCACGCCGCTGAACGGGCTGCTGACGCTGGTCGCGCTGTATTTCATCTATGCCATCCTGTCATCCGCGCTGCCGTGGATCATGGGCGGTATCTGGCAGGCGCCAAGCCTTGCCGCCTGCCGCGAAATCCTCGATGGAGCGTCTGCGGCCTGTTTCGCCGTCCTGTCGGAGCGCTGGAACCAGCTGCTCTTTGGCTTCCAATACCCTGATGATCAGTATTGGCGTCCCGGTCTGGCCTTCATCCTGCTGTTCGTGGCGGCTGCACCGGTGCTGTTTTTCGACCTGCCGCGCAAGCTGCTGGCCTTCACTGCCATATACCCGTTCATTGCCTATTACCTGCTCTGGGGGGGCACGGTCTTTGTCCCGATCCTCGCCTTTGTCGGTATTGTTGGTGGTTTCCTGGTCTATCAGCGTCTGGTCGCGGGTAGCTTCGCTGCGGGCTTCTTTGGGGGTATCATCGCGGCCTTTGTCATCTGGACGATCGGGGGATGGCTGATCCCTGACAATGCTTCGGCCAATGCGGCGCTTCCTGCGGTGCCCAGCCGGTACATGGGGGGCTTTATGCTCAACATGATGCTGGGCGTGACCTGTGTGTCCCTGTCCGTGCCGATTGGGATTGCGCTGGCGCTTGGACGTCAGTCCAGCATGCCGCTGATCAAATGGATTTGTGTGGTTTTCATTGAATTCATCCGCGGTGTGCCACTGATCACCCTGCTTTTCGTGGCGAACGTCATGCTGGCGTATTTCTTTCCGCCCGGCTCTGGCGTCGATCTGTTCCTGCGCGTGGTGATCATGATCACCATGTTCTCGGCGGCCTACATCGCCGAGGTGATCCGGGGCGGCCTCGCCGCCTTGCCGAAAGGTCAGTATGAAGCCGCCGACAGTCTGGGGCTGGATTATCCGCAGGCGATGCGGCTGATCATCCTGCCGCAAGCGCTCAAGATCTCGATTCCGGGCATCGTGAACGTGGCCGTCGGTCTTTTCAAGGATACGACGCTGGTGTCGGTCATCTCGATGTTCGACATGGTTGGGATGATCCGCGGACCGATCTTGGCCTCGACCGAGTGGAATGGTGTCTATTGGGAGCTCTTTGGCTTTGCGGCCCTCCTCTTCTTCATCGTCTGCTACGGCATCTCGCAATACTCACAATGGTTAGAGCGTCGCCTCGCGACTGACCATCGGTAACACACCCTCAAGTAGCGTAAGCGATAGGGTATAATAAGGAGGCCAGATCATGGCTGAACACGCAACTCAAATGCAGGTCTCGGATGAGATCGCGATCACCATCAACAAGATGAACAAGTGGTATGGCACTTTCCACGTGCTGCGCGACATTGATCTTACTGTGAACCGTGGCGAACGGATCGTGATCTGCGGGCCCTCCGGGTCCGGTAAGTCCACGCTCATCCGCTGCATCAACGCGCTGGAAGAGCATCAGCAAGGATCGATCGAGGTGGATGGCACGCTGCTCTCGTCAGACCTCAAGAACATCGACAAGATCCGCTCCGAGGTCGGCATGTGCTTTCAGCATTTCAACCTCTTCCCGCATCTGACGATCCTGGAAAACTGCACGCTGGCGCCGATCTGGGTGCGCAAGACACCCAAGAAAGAAGCCGAAGAAACGGCGATGCATTTCCTGGAGAAGGTGAAAATCCCCGATCAGGCCAACAAATTCCCTGGTCAGCTGTCGGGGGGCCAACAGCAACGGGTGGCGATTGCGCGGTCCTTATGCATGCGTCCGCGCATCATGCTCTTTGACGAGCCGACCTCCGCGCTTGATCCGGAGATGATCAAGGAAGTGCTCGACACGATGATCGAGCTTGCCGAAGAGGGCATGACCATGCTCTGTGTGACCCATGAGATGGGTTTTGCCCGTCAGGTGGCGAACCGCGTGATCTTTATGGATGCGGGTCAGATCGTGGAACAGAACGAACCTGAAGCCTTCTTCAACAACCCGCAAAGCCCGCGTACACAGCTCTTCCTCAGCCAGATCCTGGGCCACTGACGGGTAGGGTGGGCTTTCAGGCCACCCTCAGCACAGATCACGCGGAACGGTAAAATCAATCGGCTGGCCAATGTGCCAGCCGATCTCGTTCCAGCCTTCGATGTCGAAATCAACAACCAGTGTCGCCCCTGTGGGGTAGTCAAAGAACCGCGGGTGGTCGGGTGCGATAGCGACCAGACGTTCGGCCATGTCCGCGATGCCGGGATTGTGCCCAATCATCAGCACCGATTGCGCTGTTGCTCCGCTCAGCACCGCTCTCATGTCGTCTGCTTCTGCCAGATAAAGGCTTCTGGTGAACGACACCTCTGTTTGCGTAGGCAGATCCAAGCCCAACAGTGTTTGCCCGGTGCGTTCCGCTGAAGAGCAGATCACCTGATCCGGGACATAACGCGCCTGCCTCAGCCACGCGCCCAAAGCTTTTGCAGCGGCTTTTCCCCGGTTGTTGAGGGGGCGGTCATGATCCTCAAGACCGACATGCCCCCAATCAGACTTTGCGTGGCGCATCAGTATCAGGCGGCGCATACGGTCACCCTTTGAAGGTGGTCATGTGGAATGCGGATTGTTCCGGCGCACGATCAAAGGCCATCGAAATCGGACAGGCCCGTCGCACCTGACACCCATTTTCCATACAATCCTGACCTTCCATTGTGTCGAGATAGGCTTTGCAGCCAGGAACATCATAGGCCTGCGCGCCGGACAATGCACCCACCGGGCAGGCAGAAACACAAGGCTGCTCGACGCAGGTGTCACAGGGGTTGCGCGCTGCGGAACTGTCGAGGTCCAGCTTGGTGGTGAACGCCAATGCGCCTCTGATGGAGATCATCAACCCGGCACTCTCATGCACCATCATGCCTGTAGGGCTTTGAAAAAAGCGACCGGTGTTGAGCGCCCAATCAATAAACGGCGCGTAGGGCGGCCCATCCGAAGGATAGATATCATCTGAGCCAATCTGCACGGCAATGGCGCCGATAACCCTCTTGGACCAGCGGTCAAGGGGATCGGGGTGGCCATCGCGATATTCAGATGCCGATTTGAACGTGGGCCAACACAATCTGCCCGCGCCGAGCAGGACAAGGGTGCGGTGCGCATTTGAGCGCGCATTTGGATGGGCATGGAACGCACCCATCACAAATAGACCCGAAGGCGCGGCCAGCCTTTCGATCTCGGGCAGTGTCATTTCCGAACGAAAGGCAGGGAGATCGACCAGCCAAACCGGCTGGGTCTGTCGTCCTGCCATTCCAGCCCGACCTGCATTTCGTCGTGGCCCGCCTTGGGTTGGGGAATGTAGGTGCCGAACATCTGATCCCAGA
This sequence comes from uncultured Roseobacter sp., assembly GCF_947499265.1. GTDB lineage: Bacteria > Pseudomonadota > Alphaproteobacteria > Rhodobacterales > Rhodobacteraceae > Roseobacter. The sequence continues at coordinate 379,552 of NZ_CANMNK010000007.1, forward strand.
TTGACAGGGCAAAGCCATAGTTGCTGTCATGTTCGGAGCGGTGCACCGAGTGATGGACCCGGTGCATATCTGGCGTCACCAGAAAGCGCCGCACAATGGCATCGAGCCAGAGCGGCAGACGGATATTGGCATGATTAAACATGGCCGTGCCATTCAGCAGAATCTCGAACACGATCACCGCCAGCGCGGCAGGCCCCAACAGATAGACCAATCCGATTTTCAACAGCATCGACAGGGCAATTTCAACCGGATGGAAGCGAATGGCCGTTGTCACATCCATGTCCACATCCGCGTGGTGCACTTGATGCAATCGCCAGAGCAGGGGCACCTTATGGGTGATCAGGTGCTGCAGCCAAATGGCAAAATCGAGCACCAGAACGGCGAGGGTAAACTCAAGCCAAAGGGGCCAACTGAGCGCGTTGAAAAGCCCCCAGCCCTGTGCCTGCGCATCCAGCGCGGCACCGACCGCCAACAGCGGCAATGCAAAGGCCAATGCTCGCAGCGTCAGGGTGTTTGCAAGCGTGATCCCCCAGTTGGTGGTCCAACGACGGCTGCGCGGTTGACTGCGCACACGCCGGGGTGCCAGCGCTTCCAGCGTCGCCAGCAGTGCAAACAGGCCCAGAAAAATACTCAGCCGAATGAGAGTTTCGTTTTCCATGCGCTACACTTAGAACACACCGCGCGGTGCTCCAAGCGACAGCATGACACATCTGCGTCAGTCCGCGCGAATAATCGATCCCGCGCCATGCTCGGTAAAGAGCTCCAGCAGGCAGGCGTTGGGCGCGCGCCCATCGAGAATGACGGCCGCGCGCACGCCGCCCTGCAGCGCATCGAGCGCCGTTTCCGTCTTGGGGATCATGCCGCCCGCAATGGTGCCTTGCGCCGTCATCTCCCGGATCTGGGTGGCGCTGAGTTCGGTCAACACATCGCCTTGGGCGTTTTTGACCCCCGCAACATCCGTCAGCAATAACAGCCGGTCTGCCTTGAGCGCGGCGGCGACTGCGCCCGCGGCGGTATCGCCATTGATGTTGAAGGTCTCTCCCGCATGTCCGGCACCCAGGGGCGCAATCACCGGGATGTATTCCTTTTCCGCCAGATCCCGCAGCAGACGCGGATTGACCACATCGGGTGTGCCGACAAATCCAAGTTCCGGGTGCGTCTGCGTGCAGGTGATCAATGCGCCATCCTTGCCAGAAAGGCCCACGGCCCGCCCGCCCTGACGGTTGATCGCCTGCACGATACGCTTGTTGACAAGACCGCTCAGCACCATTTCGACCACTTCCATAGTGGCCGCGTCTGTCACACGTTTGCCATGCACGAATTCGGATTTGATCTGCAGCGCGTCGAGCTTTGCGTTGATCATCGGGCCGCCGCCATGCACGATCACCGGATTCACCCCGACATGCCGCATCAGCACGACATCGCGGGCGAATTCCTCCATCGCCTCGTCGCTGCCCATCGCGTGGCCGCCGAGTTTGATCACGACCGTGGCACCGGCATAGCGTTGCAGATAGGGGAGCGCCTTGTTGAGCGTGCTGGCGGTGGCAATCCAATCGCGGTTCATATCTTGGGTCTTCATTCTGGGCCTTGGGTCATGCGGTTATGTGCGCAGGTCAGCGATGGTGCAAGGGATCCGCTATTCCAGCGTCGCGATGATAGAGCGCAAAGTGGGAATGCCCCAGCCCTTTTCACTGGAGGTCACGACAATCTCGGGAAAGGCGGCGGGATGTTTTGACAGGGCGCTGCGCACCTGATCCATAACCTTGGCGCGTTCTGCTTCCTTCACCTTGTCGGCCTTGGTCAGCACGACCTGAAAGGTGACTGCGGCGCTGTCGAGCAGGCTCAGGATTTCTTCGTCGACCTTTTTGACGCCATGGCGTGCATCAATCAGCACGAAGGCGCGGCGCAGGGTCTGGCGTCCGGACAGATATTGCTTGAGCAGCCGCTGCCACTTTTCCACCACCGGGATCGGTGCATTCGCAAAGCCGTAGCCGGGCAAATCGACCAGATAGTGCGTCTCGCCCGCGGTGAAAAAGTTAATCTCCTGCGTACGACCGGGTGTATTGGATGCACGGGCCAGCCCTTTGCGGCCGGTCAGGGCGTTAATCAAAGACGACTTGCCCACATTGGAGCGACCGGCAAAGCAGACCTCCAGCCGATCCGGTTCGGGCAGCCCTGACATGGCCACGACACCTTTGACGAATTCGGTCTCGCCCGCAAAAAGCAATCGACCGGTTTCGGCAATTTGTGGGTCAGGCTCATCGGCGATGGGAAAGGGCAACTGCATCACAAGACCTCAACCGGGTCGCCAAGCTGCAAGGGGCCCGCTTCGATCACCTCTGCACGCACGCTGAAATCCTGATGTCCCCAATGTTTCAACGCGCCCAGCATGTCGGTATCGCGCTCGCCTGTTTCTGGGTTGGCCGTGGTTGCAAGGCACCGATCGGTGCGTTCGCGCAACCGAAGGACACAGCCCCCAACACGAACATCGCGCCCCATCCAGTCAAATTCGATCCAAGGCGCTGTGCTTTCAAACCATATGTTACCGCGCCAGCGGTGGATGGAAAGGGGCTGTCCGATCTGCTCCTCCACAGCCCTGTGGGAGGCCAGATTGCACAGGGTCACGGACGCGAAATGACTGTCTGTGAAGCCCCGCCCGTTCAGGCGGATAATTCTTTCAGGCAGGGCACGGTTTTGCGGCACCAGTGGCATCACCCAATCGATCAGTTTGTCGCCTTCGGTATCGGGGTGAAAACTGAGGTCAGGACGATCTGGGTGAGAGAGATGCAAGACCTCTGCATCCTCCTCCAGACGCGATGAAATCGCCAGCAAGCTTGGCGCTTTTGACCCACGGCTGAAGTTTGCGCAGGGTGCCCACGCGCTGCCATCCGCTTTTGACGCCTCATGCGCGACCGCCCACACCCGGTCATAGGGCATGGATTGCCCTGCCTGCAGGTTGACGGTTTCCAGCGCTTCCCGGCCATGGCTTTTCAACGGATGGCGCAGGATGTGAGCGACTTTCATCACTGTGGGTCCGATTTGGATTTGCGGTTAAAGCCGCTTTTGATGTTGCCAAAAACGTCAGGTTTGTAGCCCTGGCTGCGCATGATCAGGTATTGCTGTGTGAAGGTGATCGTGTTGTTGGCGATCCAATACACCACCAGCCCGCTCGCGAAACCACCCAACATGAACATGAAGACCCAAGGCATCCAGGCAAAGATCATCTGCTGGGTCGGATCTGTGGGGGCGGGGTTCAGCTTTTGTTGCAGCCACATGGAAATGCCCAGTAGCAGGGGCAGAATGCCGATGAAGATCAACGCCATGATCGAATTCGGTTCCGGGCCAGTGAATGGTAGCAGGCCAAACAGGTTCATGATGGAGGTCGGGTCTGGCGCGCTCAGATCCTGGAAGGGGCCAAAGAAGGGCGCGTGCCGCAATTCGATTGTGACAAAAATCACCTTGTAGAGCGAAAAGAAGATCGGGATTTGTAGAAGGATGGGCAGACAGCCAGCGGCGGGGTTCACTTTCTCCCGCTTGTAAAGCTCCATCATGCCTTGCTGCATTTTCTGTCGATCGTCGCCAGCCTCTTCCTTGAGCTTCTCCATCTGCGGTTGAAGCTCTTTCATTTTGGCCATGGAAACATAGGATTTGTATGCAAGTGGGAAGAGCACAGCCTTGATGATTAAGGTCAATCCTATGATCGCCCAACCCATGTTGCCGATCAGTTGGTTCAACTCGTGCAGCAACCAGAAAATCGGTTTCGTCAGAAAGAAGAACCATCCCCAATCGATGCTATCGATGAAGCGATCTACGCCCGCGGACTGATATTCGCGGATGGTTTCCCATTCCTTTGCACCGGCAAAAAGCTGCGTTGAGACCGTGGCTGTCGCACCCGCGGCCACCGTTTGTGTCGGCAGAACGGTTTCAACCTGGTAGATGTCGTTGCGCGGCAGATACTTTGTGGTCAGACGCGTTGGCGTGGTTTGATCAGGGATGAGTGTCGCCATCCAGAAGTGATCGGTAAAGCCGATCCAGCCATTGGTTACGTCCTCGATCCGTTCTGATGGCACGCCTTCTCGCTGCCCGACTGCGAATTCCGGAATGTCGGACCAATCTGTTTCTGTCAACTCGCCATCCGCCATCGCGACAACGCCTTCGTGCAGGATGAAGAAGTTCTTAAGCTCTGATGGTTCCCCGTGGCGGGCCAAGATGCCGTAGGGCGCGAGATTGACGGCGGCGGCGGATGTGTTCGCAACCGACTGTGAGACAGAAAACATGTAGTTTTCATCGATCTCGATGGTCCGCGTGAAAACCAGACCGGCGCCATTGTCCCAGGTCAATGTGATGGGGGCGCCAACACCCAGTTGATCACCCTGCGACAGTGTCCAGAGCGTGGTTGGCCCAGGGACAGCATCCGGTGCAACGCCTGCTCCCGGCGCCCAGCCGTAAAGTGCATAATAAGCATCTGCGCTGCCGACGGGTGCCAGCATTGTAACGATCTCCGCTTCGGCATCCCGACTGACGCGGTAGTCCCTGAGCGAAAGGTCGTCGATGCGGCCACCCAGCAGAGAAACCGATCCGGTCAGGCGGTCCGTGGTCAGGGGTACGCGTGGCGCGTCGGAAATTGCCTCATTGCCGTTGCCGGTCTCGGGGGTGAGGGTCTCCTGAGATGTCGGAGAAGGCGCAGCAGACGGAACAGATGCAGTCGAATCCGCAGTTGAGGATTGGGTGGCAGGGATGCCTTCGAGGGGAACGTCAGGTTCAGGCGGTGGAAAGAGAACAAACCACACCAGAATCACGAGGAAACTGAGCGCTGTTGCAAGAATGAGGTTCTTGTTCTGATCGTCCATAGGGACAGCCACCTGATCTGTTTGATATCAGCGTGGGTTCAACAGAGTGCGGGCACAAAGGTCAAGCGGAATCGGGGTTTTTGGCTGATTTCGCGCTGTGTCCTTTGATGAAATTCATTTTCAGAGGAACCGCGCCATCACAGACACAAGGACCTATCCGGTGCGATTGCCAATGATGCGCGGCACATCTTGCAGTTTGGCGTTATGCACTGCGATCCAATCGAGTGTCTGGTCAAACGGCATTGGTTTGCCAATTCCAAACCCTTGAACGTGATTGCATCCCAATTGCGCCAGAAGCGCATGCTCGCCAACGGTCTCAACACCTTCGGCGAGCGTTTCCACGTTCAGCCGCTCTGCCATGGTCAGAATGGCACTGATCATGCGTTGTTGTTCGGGATCAAGATCAGCCTTCATAACAAATGAACGGTCAATTTTGATCCGGCTCACCGAAAACCTGCGAATGGATGCAATCGAGGCATGGCCGGTGCCAAAATCATCCAGATCGACACTGCAGCCAAGCTCGCCCAGGCCATTTATGTTCCGGCTGATCACGTCATCAGGGGCCCCCGCAACCACGGTTTCGAGCACCTCCACCGTCAACCGCTCTGGGGTGAGATCAAATCGATCCAGCTCCCATTTCACTTTGTCGATCAAACGCGGGTTCTTCAGTTCCGGCCCGGCAAAATTGACGCCGATTTTTGGAACAACCACTCCCGCTTTGTCCCACTCCTTCAGAGCGTTGAACGCGTGGAACATCATAACCTCAGCAAGGCGCTCCAGCATGTCAGCCTGCTCGATTGCGGGCAGAAAGTCTGCAGGTGAGATCATACCACGTTCAGGATGCTGCCATCTGGCCAACGCTTCAAAACCGGTTACCAAGCCTGTGTCAGTGGAAATCTGGGGCTGAAACCATGGGCGAATTTGCCCGCTTTCCAAAGCTTTGGCCACTTCTTCGCGCAGTTCCGCCTTGGTCTGCGATTTTCGCTTCATTTCGTCAGAGTAGGCTCTGATGGCGCTGGGCCCATGGTGTTGTGCCTCTCTGAGAGCGGTGCCAGCGGCCTCCATCCAGCTTTCGGCGGTGCCATTGCTGATCCGGCTCAGTTGGCAAAACCCGACAGAAGACGTGATGTAAACCGACGTGCCATCAATCGAGATCGGTTCTTCCAGAGCGCTCTGCATGCGTCCGGCGAGTTGGATGCACAGCTCAAGATCCAGTTGACGAACCGGCTGCAAGCAAATTGAGAATTTGAAATCCCCTGTCTGCGCAATCGCGTCCCCGTCGCGCAGGGTGGCGATCAGACGTTCGCTGACGCGGCTCACTACGGTGTCGCTGGCTGCCTGGCCATAGCGTTCAGCAAGTTCATCGGCGTCGTCGATTTCGATCCGGAATGTCGCGCTGGTCAGGGTGGTTTCCTGCGCCTTGTCAAAGGTGCGTTGTACCATCGCTGCAAACAAGCTTTTATCCAGCATGCCTGATGCCATACGGCCTACACCAAAGGTGAAGCGGTTACTGTCTGATCCACCGATCAGCATGTAGATCAAAGGCATGATGACGGCTGCCGCAATCAGAGCCGTATCACCACCGATCCAAAAAGCTCCCAGCGACAGGGCGGGCAGAAAGGCAAGTGCCATGGGACGCGTTAGAAAACCGGCTACTTTCCCACGTATGCGCGCCCAGTTTTCGGCAAGAACCCCTGACATGATACTTCCTTTGCAGATCGGTGCTAAATGCACGTTTCTGAAGAAAATATGCTCATACAGGTGACGCTACGGTTAATACCGTCGGTTGAAATGCACTCGGATTGTATAAAAGTTTATTTACTTCAGCGCCAAACCTTGGAAATCAAAGAGCTTGGGGTCGAGCAGATGCGACGGCCGCGCGTTCATCAAGGCGCGAAACATCACCTGGCGACGGCCTGGACTGTTGCTTTCCCAGCCATCCAGAATCTTTTTGACCTGTTGTCGCTGCAACCCATCCTGGCTGCCGCAGAGATCGCATGGGATGATCGGGTAACCCATTGCTCTTGAAAACTTCTCGCAGTCCTCTTCAGCCACATGTGCGAGTGGGCGATAGAGAAACAAATCCCCTTCTTCGTTGACCAGCTTTGGAGGCATTGTCGCCAGCCGCCCGCCATGAAAGAGGTTCATGAAGAAGGTTTCAAGGATGTCGTCCCGATGGTGGCCCGATACAACCGCGCTGCAGCCTTCTTCACGCGCAATCCGATAGAGGTGGCCGCGGCGCCGGCGCGAACACAGGGCGCAAAACGTCCGGCCCTGCGGGATCTTATCCATGACGACGGAATAGGTGTCCTGATATTCAATGCGATGTGGCACGCCCATATTTTTCAGAAACTCAAGCAGAACGGTCGCCGGAAAGCCGGGCTGGCCCTAATCGAGATTGCACGCCAGAGTATCCACCGGCAGCAGGCCGCGCCATTTCAGTTCGTATAGAACCGCAAGAAGAGTATAGCTGTCTTTATAGTGAGCCCGAGCGCATCGAACTAAATGAAGAATAATAATTATAGTGCCTTGCTATCATTTTTCGTGCACCTGAAGTCGTGCATTAAAAAAGGGCATCGAGGGTTTGAGTTTGGTGCACGTTTCCAGTCCCGCCAATCACTACTCGCTCGAGGTCGGCGGGTGTCCCAGGCGCATATCGGTTACACGATCTGTCCCGGCTCCGGGCTCACGGATATCGATCCGCATCATGCCCCTTCGCCGTGCCTTTACGCGATTTGACTGCTCAGATCCTGGCTCGGCCAGCGGCCGCTGCCACCGGATCTGTGATCCGCCGACATCGGCGCCCTCAACCCCTCTCTATCTCTTTATCTGCGTTTCTTTGCTGCGCCTCGGGGCATCCACGACAGTGTCGTCGCGATCTCTGAAGTCTGCCTCCTCCGCCAACGAATCGTCCTCTTTTAGCGCAAGCCCTGCGAAGTCCCAGAGCTTAGGGTCAAGTAGATGTGAGGGGCGCGCGTTCATCAGCGAACGGAACATAACCTGCCTGCGCCCCGGGCTGTTCTTCTCCCATTGGTCGAGGATTTGCTTAACCTGCTGGCGCTGTAAACCGTCTTGGCTTCCGCATAAATCGCAGGGAATGATTGGAAAATTCATTGCGCGTGCAAATTTCTCGCAATCACTTTCGGCCACATGAGCAAGCGGACGGAAAACAAAAAGATCACCCTCCTCATTCACGAGCTTTGGGGGCATCGTCGCAAGTCGGCCACCGTGAAAGAGATTCATGAAAAAGGTCTCAAGGATATCGTCGCGGTGATGGCCCAGCACCAAGGCTGTACAGCCTTCTTCCCGCGCGACCCGATAGAGGTTTCCTCGGCGGAGCCGTGAACACAGTGCACAATAGGTGCGACCTGCAGGGACCTTGTCCACGACGATGGAGTAGGTGTCCTGATATTCGATCCGGTGCGGTATACCCACTTTAGTCAGAAAATCCGGGAGAACCGTTGCCGGGAACCCTGGTTGTCCCTGATCGAGGTTACAAGCCAGAAGATCAACGGGCAAAAGACCCCGCCATTTCAACTCGATAAGGGCCGCTAAAAGCGTGAAGCTATCCTTGCCGCCAGACAAACAAACGAGCCAGCGCGCATCGCTCCGCCCCACCATGCCGTATTGTTCCACGGCTTCGCGAACGGAGCGTATGATCCGCTTGCGAAGCTTACGGAATTCTGTCGTCTGTGGAGCACCCTGGAAGATGGGATGGATGTCATCAAGGTCATCGGTCATAGCCGATGGAGTAAGGCAAAACTTCGTCTACTGGAAGCTCTGTGCGCACTTTGGGCGAGCGCCGCTCTCAGTGCTCGTCCGGCGGTATGGAAAACCAGCCAGCTTTGTCAGCGACAACGCCCAATGTCGGAAGATCTGGCTGCTTAGGTCAGCAGGTCATCCAAAGCCAAGTGCTGAATGCCGCCGCGCGCAAGATCACCTGAGAAGAACACGAAGACGCCCGCAAGGTTGTTCGCGACATTGCCGACACCCGTCAGTACGAAATCTCGATGAAACTCCGAAAGAAGGTTGAAATACTCTTCGCGCATCTCAAACATATTCTCGGGCCGAAACGCATCCGCTTACGTAGCCCATGCGGTGCAAATGACGAATTTCTGCTCGCGGCCACCGCCCAGAACCCACGCAAACTGGCAAGATCTTTTCTGCACCGCAGAAACCGCGCTGGGCCTGATCAGAAAGGCCCTTGCACCACATTCAAACCCCCACTTTATGCGCCCAAAACACGTTTTTTTCCACAGAGTGGGCGTAATTTTTTGAAAAAGCCGTGCTTGATCGAGATCTTGCTGCCTGATTCAATTCGTCCTACAGGGAGGATCTGGCGATGATGGAACCGAGGCAGGAAGCTCAGACGCAGTTGTTCTATGAGTTCTCGCGGGAGGATCATGTCCCACAAGACCACCTTCTACGGTCTATTGATCAGTTCGTCGATCTGGGCAACATCCGCTGTCATCTCGCAGACTTCTACAGGCATAAGGGGCGGCCATCCGTCGACCCGGAACTGCTGATCCTCATGCTGCTGGTGGGGTATCATTTCGGCATTCGGTGCAAGCGGCGGCTCTGCGAATAGGTGCATTTGAACCTCGTTTACCGCTGGTTTTGCCGTCTCGAGTTGAACACCGAGTTCTCGATCATTCTACCTAAGCGCCGGTGCACAATCCGCCGACACGTCTGCCGCTGCGCCATTGTCGCCGCGACCAATGTGAGATTGCCAATGGGATCTCTTTGTCGGGCTCCACGCTTGAACAGGCAAAAGTCGTGCAATTAGGGGTGTTTCGTCCAGCGCGCCATCAACCGAAACTTCAACGCTTTTTGAAGCTCGCACCGGATGGCCACCTCACTCAGGCGGAGTTGTCGGACGGGATGGTCATTGCTCGTGACGTCGTTCCTGTCGGCATGGGTGTGCGACCCAATCAGCACCTTGCAGAGGTCTTAGGGCTGGAACTGGACGACTGGATCAGGACGGATCGCACATGCAGAACCTCTGACGATCACATCTTTGCGGTTGGCGATTGGGTCTATTTTCCATGAAATGACACGCAGATCAGGCTGGAAAGTTTGGGTATCCTCGTCCAGTGCAAAGCTTGTAAGTTCGTAACAGCCATCCGGCAACGGCGTTAAAAACCCCTTCATCCATTCGGCATAGGCGGCAAGGGTTGTCGTATCTGCAAGTGCGTCAGCCTGACACGAAAGGCTCGCATCAGCGTGGCAGAAAGACTTGCAGCCGTCCCAACCCTTGCCGGTCTCGCAAGCGTAAAAAGGCCTTTGCGGTTTCATACCGTTTCATCGTGCCACCCTCCATGTTGATTTGATGGGGTCAACCTAGGCCGGTTACCAAACCAATTGTCATAGATGAATTGTCCAAAACAAGGCTGCTACAGATACTTGACCGTCGCCCAATGCCCTGGCCAGTCTGGCTCAGAACCGGTTTCGACACCTTCATCCTGCTTCTTTAGTTGCACTCGTTGGCTGTGCAAGTACCACCGTGCGGCCATGCGCTGAAACAGCGTCCGATTGTCAGGGTATTGGAGCAGCACCACTGCTCCCTCATGTTCCTCTGCCCACTCTTTCCGTGTAGCTTCCAGATTTCTGAAAACGCGAGCTTCAATCTCTTTATCGCTAAGCACCGGTACGGAATTGTCTGAGCGATGAGGCAGGATGTTTTCATATTTCATTGCTGGTCCTCTGGCAGCTCAACATGAGATTGAAATGCAGACAGACGTTGAAAAGTCAGAATCCAATTCGAGTGTATTGGAAGTGTTCATGTGCTGACTCATCGTCAGACCAGATATTTTCTTGCGGTGGGCAATGCAGGCCAGACTTCGGCACCGGTAGGTTCGCTCTATACCTCGCAGTCGGCAGTAGCGTTTTCGATTAACGACATGGAGGATTGGTCTGGACGGCCATTTCTGAAGATTTGGCGTCCACGTCCAGCTCAGTCACCGGACCGGCGTTTGACGACCGCCAAGCCAAAAACCCAGCATAGCCCCGCTGATTTACCTCGGCGCGTTGAGTCGCAGACATGATTTGGTATTCGTCGAGGCTTACTTCGGGCACAAAACCGAGTTTCACTTCCGTGTAGATAGACGTGCAATGTTCGATCTCAGAACCATCCAAAACCCGCACTTCAGCAGCTTCGGAACACATCAAATACGAGGCGATGAGAGCAAGGGTTTCTGGGGTCATGTAGTTTCCTGCGCTTATTGTCCGGGGACAGCGGCAAATGCTTAAGGCAAAACAGCTTCTTTGATGACATGAACAAAAGTGTTGAATGTACTGCGTGACGGAACGGTCGCCTCGGCACCGAACGGTCGACCGTTCAAGGTGTCCGAAAATTCCACCGCGGTTTTTAGATACTTATGCTTTCCGGAATGTGCATTCGCCCCATCTTCGATTAGATTGAGATTGTTTCAAATCGATCCAAGCGCAGATGTGACTATACCAGCTATACGCTCGGCTAAAATTTTCTAAAATTTGCCCGATGCTATTTGTTTATAGCAGCTTTTCAGCGGTATCAGGTGTATCCAGACCAGCGGCAATACGGAAAAACAGATCCGCGCGTGCAGCATAGTCTGGATTGGTGCTTAGCCACTGCCCTGACAACCGAGCCGCCACAAGGCTCGGTGCAATGGCGGCAACCCGCTCAAACGCGGCTTGAGCCTTGTCGATCCGCCCGACGCCGACCCATGCGATTGACGCTAAGATCAGTGGGGTGGCGCTGTCAGCGGCTTCAGCCAGCGCCGACTCCGCCGCTTGCGCTGCCGCGCGGTAATTACGAACGGTGAATTGTGCGAACCCAAGCGCAGCTAAAAATGATCCGCGTGCCGGGTCGAGTGGGCTGTGTTTCAGTGCTGCTTGGACCAAAGGAACGCCGGCAGCGGGATCGCCGTAAAACCCCTCGTATAGGCCAAGCCAAGCCAGTGTGACGGCACAGTTCGGGTTCATTTGGTGGGCCTGCTTCAGTTCCGTCAGGCCGCTTTCGGGATTTTTATTCATGAAATGCAAAAGGGCGCGCAATCTGCGAGCGTGATGATCGGTCTGATCAATCGCAATTGCGCGAGTTGCCGCGTCAATGCCCTCCGCCAGGGTCTTGGGCATCGAATCCGTTGTCGCATGGTAGGCGTTCCACCAGCCGACCCAAGCCAGCACGCGCCACGCCAGACCCGACTGAGGATCATGGGCCAATGCCTGCCGCGCCAGTTCTGCCGCCCTGTTGCGCGGCGCGGGGTCAAAAGACATTTCACCCGCTGAGATGACCGCCCAACCTTTGCGGGCTAAGCCATGCGCAGTCAAATCTTCAGGGGCCGTTCTGCGCACCCGCTCAGCTTCGGCCCGGTCAATCCAAGGCGCAAGGGAGGTCACAATCGCGCGCGCGACCCGTTCTTGCGTTTCGAATTGCCTTGCGAAATCATCGTCAAAGTTTTCGGCCCAAACATGAGCGCCGTTGGCCGTGTCAATCAGCTGAACAGTGACACGCACAAGATCTGGCGATATGCGTACGCTGCCCTCAACCACGTAGCGCACACCAAGTTGCCGCGCAATGATCCGCGGGTCGTGAGACATCTTTCGATAAGCGAATGCTGAATTACGTGCGACCACGAAAATGTCACGAAACCGGGAAAGCTCGGTCGTGATATCTTCGACGAAGCCGTCCGTTAGCCAGTCCAGTTCAGGATCGCCACACAGGTTGGAAAACGGCAAGATGACCACCGAAGGGCGCTCGGAAAGCTCTGGCGATTGCGCATCCATCTCGACGTCAAGGCCAAACCGAAGGCCGCGCCCCGGAACGGTCGTAATAGCATTGGCACCAAGCAAGCGGCGCAAATTGGCCACTTGCACATTTAGATTGTTCTCCCCGACGACAATGCCCGGCCAAACGATGTCCATAATTTCATCACGGCTGACCACCCTGTCGCGATTTGAAATCAGATGGCTCAATAGATCGAAGGCGCGGGCTCCAATCGCGACATCCTTCGTTCCTTGTGTCAATCGCCGCATTTGGTCGTTGAAGGAAAAATCTAAAAAACGAATATTATTCATTGGCTCAAAGGTATCGTCCATTTCTGAGCACTTTAGCGAAAAAAAAGAATTGACCTAGATTAAACAACGGTGGCGTATAAATGGTTGGCTTCGAACGTTCATCCGGGCCATCGTTATGAGCTCGCAGTTTCGCTTCTTCGCAGCTGAGAGCTTTATCCCTATACACAGAACGCTTCCTAATCGCTCCAACAGCGCTTTAAACAAACTCGAGACACTAAAACGCTTTGTCGAATGCGGACATTGGCGCAATTGTAAAGAGCGGTAGGTTGTCCGCATAACGGCCGCGGCTCTTCTCCACTGGAACCTCCGGTTGCGCAAATACTTCGACCACCCTCGAAGCAATCTGACGCAGCCTTCTGCCATTATTATAAAAACAGCGAGAATGGGTTCCGAAGATGCTATTGAACTATCTCTACAATCACTTTCTGGAAGAACATGACTTCGCCCAGACGTGCGACTTGTCCTTGTCGGATCTATGCCAACTCGTTGAAAGGCGCGTTTTCCCGGGGCCGTCATACGTCTATGGCGCTTCAGGGCGGTCTGCGTCGTTCGTCAGCGATGCCGCCGATGACACGACATATCGGTTCCACCTGAAAGGGTACGAGGCATGGATTGAAGCCATCCAGCGGTTCGGTCTCGATACCGAGGAACGGGCGCGGACGCATTTCTTCGATCGATACAATGCCTCCCGTTCGGCGTTCTTGTCGAGCGACCTTGGCAAAGCTTTGACTGATGTTGCGCCAACTGTGACGAAGCAATTCGATGCCGATCATGCTAATGCGACCTGGAGCCATTTTCTGAACGGCGTCTACGGCGTTTGCACGCGAGACGGTCTACCGGAGTCGGTCTTTCTGAAACAATCGGGTGTGATGTTCATCGAAGCGATGATTCAGCAGACCGCTGAGAAGATAGGTCAGATTGACCTCGGCCTCCTGGGCCGCGCAGTCGATTTCCTCGATAAGGTCGAAGCCGAGTTTGCGCCTCATGAGGTTGAAGCGTCCTCACGAAAGCGCTGTATCATTGACGTGCGCAAGAAATATCTCGGAGGTCTCGCGGGATGATTGCAAGGCCTGACATCGCACATGTCGCCACACTGATCGGTGATCCTAGCCAAGGTCGGCTTTGGGCCGTCCTCATCGGTGGCCGCAAGCTTCGCTGCCTATGTGCCGCGACGCGTCCGAGGTCCGCAGTGATCCGCAAGCTTCCATGCCGATGAGACAGGGCTCAAGGTTCTTGAAGAAGTCCAAGAGCTGTGAACGCCTGAGTGACTTGTTGAACGCAACGGTCCCATCTTCTGTGATCCCGTGCATCTGAAAGATGTTCTTGGCCAGATCTAGGCCGACTTTTGTAACCTGCATTGGGTGGCTGCTTTCCTAGCAGTGATAGACAACTGCAGTATGGCGCATTGTGACGCCGGGGGAACAGGAGCCATCCACCCCATCCGCAATGCAGGCTGCAAGCGTAGCATCTTGACCGGCCGGTGAATGGCAGGAATGGGCCGTCGTTCTCCAAGCCATTTGGGCCTATGGGTCAGATGCAGTATTTGCTCCAACGACGGCTGCGACCGCATACGAACGTATTTCGCAGACGGACGCTAGTGCCAAACTTGGGTGTTTCGAATAGCTAACGCGACTGCGACAAGTGAGATACCGCTCGTCAGCACACGAAGCCAGTTCCATTTCTGCCAGTCACGCTGTAGCTGGCCCAAAGATCGGCAAGATCGGCTTGGTCAGGTGTGATCGTTAGCCCATCCAAGATCTGGTTGAGCGGCACATTAAAGAGGACAGTTACGACCATCATCGCACTCCATCCTGCCATACCAAGGACAAGCCAGTTCCGGACCGGCCGATCCTTCCAGTAGAGTGCGATACAGGCAAGAAGGGCAATCGGCGTGCCCAACAGGGCCACGAACCAAAGCGATTGTTGGGTGGCTCGTCCGATGTCCTGGTTTGCCGTGATCGCGGCATAGGGTTCGGTCAAATCAAGCCCCGGCATGATCGCAACCGACATGGTGAAGTAGAAGCCGAAAAGAGCTCCAGCGCCGAGAATCGCGGCCATCAAGATCGCCAGTTTTAGGTCTGTCATTGTGCCCTCTTAGCTTCGGGCAACACCTGCGACTTTTTGCAAGAGAGCGATTGCCGTCTGACGTTCTTTGGCACTCAAGTCCCCAAGAACATCGTCATTCACGGCGCGCACGATAGCTGGAAGCTCCTCAGCCTTTGCTCTGCCCTGATCAGTCAGGAAGACCAGAAAAGACCGGCGACTGTCAGGATCAGGACGACGTTCGGCAAGTCCAGCATCGACTAACGCATCGACGTTGCGACTGGTGAAATACTCAGGAAAATTAAGCCGTTGGCCGATCTCACGCTGGTTGATCCCGTCCTGTTGACCGAGCATCATCAGATTGGCGAAGATTTTGATATCTACGCCGATTTTCTCAAGTTCGACCTTCATCTTTGCGTCCAGCGTCCGAGCAATGGTCTGGATCAGAAAGCCAAAGCTCTCTTCGCGCCGATGATCCTTCAATTCAATCTGAGTCATCAGGAAGCATCCCCTGACCATCGGCATAGCTCCAATGCTTGCAGTGTGCAAGTGTTGCGGTTGTTTTAGCATTTACAAGTCTTACAAATGCAAGTATCGCATATGCAAGTCAAAACAGTGATTTCGACTCACCACCTAACCAACGGAGATCAAACAATGCTCGCCACCCGTAAAATCCTCGCTTGTTCACTCACAGCATTGATCGTTTTGGGAACACCGGTAACGGCCCAAGAAGAGAACGAGGGCCGCCGCCTCGCGCAGATGGCTTTCGCATCACTCGACCGGGCCGACCGTGGTTTTATCGACCAGGGCGAATTCTCGAATTTCGGTAGCGATGTTTTTGTTTCCATGGACAGTGATCAGGACAATCGGCTCTCGCTTGGCGAGTTTCTGTCCTGGGATTACGGGATGGAACCTTTGGCGCGCGAAGCGGGCCGCGAGGATGCCTATGAAACGGCGCTTCGGGTTGTTTTCGCTTTCTGGGACCGCGATGGCGACGGCGCGATTTCACCCCGTGAACATCGTCTCTCGCTTGGGGCGGATTTTCAACGCGCAGACGCGGATAACGATGCGGTCCTGACAGAAGACGAGTTCACTTCGGGCTTCTCGGTCATGGTCGCGCTCCGTGCTGCCATCAATCCTGCATCTGTCGAATAACGCCAGCACCATTATGGAGGGAGCAGCTATGCTTCAGAAAAAGGGCATCTTTGCCATTGTCGGACTGGTTTTGGTCTTTGCAGTGGTTCATCTTGCACTTCCACCGGAACAGCATGGTCCGCGCACGACAGGTACGGTGATGCTTGGTGGCATCGCGTTCCTCTTGATGACAAGTTCGATCATCCTGTCTACGCGCTTGGAGGTGTTTGAAGACTGGTTTGGCGGTCTCGACCGCATGTATCAGGTTCATCGCGTTGCAGGCGTCTTTGCGGCTCTCACAGCTCTTGTTCATTTCTTCGGCGTTCCAAAGGAATTGCCTGAGGGGGTGGACCCGGTAGCGAATGCGATCTTCCCATCCGGGCCTCTAGGTATGCTGGGTCTGATTTTTCTTGTGATCGGCCTTTTTATCGCTCTTAACCGGAAAATCCGGTACTCGCGCTGGCGTCCAACACACAAGGTCATGGGACTGGTCTACTTTCTGATCATCGGCCACTTCATGACGGCGCCGGGCATCTTCTTTGAACGGTTCAGTGCCTCGGGGATCATCCTGATCATCGCTGCCGCGGTCGGTTTGGTCGCGTTGTTTTACTCGGTCTTTGGCATGAACAAGCGCACGGCACTGCCGTTTGAGATTGAGGCGGTCAACGCGCTCGAACGCGCCACAGAGGTGGTGCTGAAACCCGTCGGTAAGATGCTCGACTTCAAGCCCGGCCAGTTCGCCTTTGTGGAAGTTGAAGGCAAGGGCTGGAACGAGACACACCCGTTTACAATTTCTAGCGCACCGGGCGAAGACAAACTGCGCTTCACCATGAAGGTGCTGGGCGACTGGACCAGAAAGGTCCGCGAAGAATTGCAACCTGGTGGTAAGGTACAGGTGCGTGGCCCTTATGGGCGATTTGATGCGAGCCACGCCGGGAAAAAACAAATCTGGTTGGCGGGTGGCATCGGCCTGACGCCGTTCCTGTCCAAGCTGCGTTCGATGGCAAAAGGCGACGATCGTCAAATCCATCTGGTCTACGCAGCCCGCGAAGAACAGGATGCGATCTTTCTGGAAGAGCTGAAAGACCGTGCCGCTGAGCTTGGCAATGTGACCATCGTGCCGCTCTTCTCTGATGAAGGCAATTTCGCCCGTGTCGATATGATGAAGGTGAAACTGCCCGACCCGCTGGGCACTTACGATTACTTCATGTGCGGTCCAAAGCCGATGGTCGATGGGATTATGAAAGACCTTCGATCCGAGGGCGTGTCGCGCAGTCAAATTCACACAGAGGCTTTCGAGTTCCGCTGAGCCCGCCTTTTGGCGGCTCGGCGCAGCCCGGGCGGGAGGTGCCTAATGCTTGATATCCTGATTATCCTGAACCTAACGATCATGGGGGCGGTCTACGGCTATGCGGTTGCGGCCTCTGCGGTCGCCTATCCGGCCATGATGGCAACAAGCCGGGCCACGGCGGTGGAATTCTTCGCCCCGTTCTTCCACAAGTCAGCCCATATGCAGCTCGTTCTGTCACTGATCGTGCTTGGCCTGAGCCTTGTCATATCACTGATGGGAGGTGGCTGGCTTTGGTTGATCGGTGGCGTCGTATTGCAGGTCAGCGGTCCCTACACGATCAAAATCCTGATGCCAGTGAACAACCGCATCATGGCCGAAGGCGCAGACATTAACTCTGATCAGATGACCAAAGACTTGGGAAGTTGGGGCCGCTTGCACTTCCCACGCACGGTTCTGGCCACGCTCATCTTCGTTCTATTCGCATACCTCGCAGTATTAGGAGGGGCATGAGATGGGCGCGCCAAGAGCTTCGTTTGTGAAACGCGCACGGATGTCGGCGGGTGCCGATCCGTATCTCTTTTGGGGCAGGGGGGATCTTAGGGGCCATTGGTCTCTTTCTTGGACCACTTTACGTCCCAATCTTTGTCGTGATGGCCCTCGCGGCACCGCTGCTACAGCTGGCGCGGTACGGCACCCGGTGTCATCGGTGAGGCGTTGGGCGAGGAAAACGGTGACACCTTCAACTGGCGTTACCTGATAGATCTGCCCGTACCCAACGGCACCTTGCAGGTCCAGTTCGATGACTGGATGTGGAAACTCAGCGAAACGCGCGTGCTGAACCGGGCCTATATGAAGAAATATGGTTTGGACATCGGCGAAGTGATCATCACGTTCGAAAAACAGCCCTGACGCGTCGTTCAGGGATCGGTGTCAGTGTCTGGCACCGGATCATACCCATCGCGGCCCCAAGGATGGCAGCGGGAGAGGCGTCTTAGCGTCAAAAGCCCACCCTTGATACCACCATGCTTTTGCAGCGCCTCAAGCGCATAGGCGCTACAGGTTGGCTGATATCGGCAGTTGTGCCCGACCCAGGGGCTGAAGAGCAGGCGATACGCGTAAATGGGAAGTGACAGAACGCGGGCGAGGGGTGTCATCCGGCTTTGCTGTGCAAATTGTGCACCGCACCCAGCAAGTCGGCCTGCAACTGCGCGAAGGGCAGCTTGTCGGTCATCTCATGCCTGCCGATCAGAACGTAATCCATGCCGTCGCGCCCATGGCGACCAAGCACCAGCCGTGCAATTTCGCGCAACCGCCGTTTGGCGCGATTACGCGCGACCGCGTTGCCGACCTTTTTGGAACAGGTGAAGCCGACCCGGATGCCCGTCGCCTCGCCAATGGGCCGCCGTCGCATTTGCAGAATGAAACCGGGGGTGGCGACGCGAGACGCCCGTGCGGCGCGTTGAAAGTCCGCGCGTTTGGTCAATGTGCTCAAACGCAAAGAAACCGCCGCAAGGGGGTCTCCTGAGGCAATGGTGCCTGACGGAGAAGCTTGCGGCGGTGTCATGTCTTTGGACCTTGCCTGTGGCGCCTTTACGCGCTCAGCGACTTCCGGCCTTGGGCGCGGCGCGCGTTGATGATCTTGCGACCGGCTTTGGTCGCCATGCGCGCGCGGAAACCGTGGCGCCGTTTGCGCACGAGGTTCGAGGGTTGAAAGGTGCGTTTCATCGCTCCGTCTCCATGTCTGCTGACGCGCTGCGCGGAATCGCTGCCCATCAGGTGTTATTCGAAGCCCGTGCCCTAATATGCTCTCGCGCCCAAGTCAAACCCTGTGGCCGCAATATTACGAAAGATTGCAATATTTTCCGGCTGGGTTCTCGGCAAATCGTCAACTTGTTTCAATTACCCACACTTTCGGATGTCTGTGGCGGTCAATCTGTCACGCTGGATCAAGCGCCCGTGATAGCCCTATCGAAGCCTGCCCAAAACAGTCATCTACCATTGGAATTGAAACCCGCGCCCCGAAAGGACAGAGTAATGTCAGATATGACGCAAGACGCAAAACCCGGCCTGATGCGCAATCTGCCCCTGATCATCATCTTGGCCGTGGCCGTGCTGGGTGCGTTTACGCTGCGCGATTACCTCAGTTTCGACGCGCTGCGCGACAATCGGGAAGCGCTGATTGCCTTTCGCGACGGACACTACCTGCTGACTGTCCTTGGTTTTGTGATTGCCTATGTGGTGATTGTCGGGTTTTCCCTGCCGGGCGCCTTGATCGCAACGCTCACTGGCGGTTTCCTCTTTGGAACGCTGGCGGGGTCCTTGTTCAGCGTCACGGGTGCCACGTTGGGGGCGACGATCATCTTTCTGGCCGCGCGCCACGGCCTGGGTGAAAAGCTGAAAGAACGAATGGACGCCTCCCAGGGGGCCATCAACAAGATCAAGAAGGGCCTCGATGAAAACCAATGGTCCATGTTGTTTTTCATTCGCCTGGTGCCCGCGGTGCCATTTTTTGTTGCCAATCTGATCCCGGCCTTTTTGGCAGTGCCGCTTTATCGCTTTTTCGTCTCCACCTTTTTGGGGATCATTCCGGGGTCTTTGGTCTATTCCTCGGTGGGCGCAGGGCTTGGTGAGGTCTTCGAGCGTGGAGAGACCCCGAATTTCGGCCTGATCTTTGAACCCCACATCTTGCTGCCGATCCTGGGGTTGAGCGCGCTTTCCCTGCTGCCCGTGATCGTCAAAGCTGTGACCGGCAAGAAAGACCTGAGCAAGTGACACGCCTGAAAACGGATATTTTGATCATCGGAGCAGGCTCCGGTGGGTTGTCGGTCGCTGCCGGCGCGGTGCAAATGGGTGCGGATGTGGTGCTGCTCGAAGGTCACAAGATGGGCGGCGACTGTCTGAATTACGGCTGCGTGCCGTCGAAGGCCCTGATCGCCAGCGGCAAGGCCGCCTATGCGCAGCGCAACGCCGCGCAATATGGTGTGGCAGATGTCGCGGGTAAGGTCGATTATGCAGCGGCCAAAGACCATGTGGCCAACGTTATAGCGCAGATTGAACCAGTTGATAGTCAGGAGCGGTTTGAAGAGCTGGGCGTCAAGGTGATCCGCGAATTTGGACATTTCATCTCGCCCACCGAAGTGCAGGCGGGTGATACCGTGATCCAGGCGCGCCGGATCGTAATTGCCACGGGGTCTTCCCCATTGGTGCCGCCAATCCCCGGGTTGGACACCGTCCCATTTGAAACCAACGAAACACTGTTTGATCTGCGCGAACCACCGAAACATCTGTTGATCATCGGTGGCGGGCCCATCGGGATGGAAATGGCACAGGCGCATATTCGTCTGGGCAGCAAGGTCACAGTCATCGAGGGCGCAAAGGCGCTTGGCAAGGATGATCCGGAACTGGCGCAAGTGGTGCTCGACAGCCTCAAAGACGAAGGGGTGGTGATCGAGGAGGATGCCAAAGCCGCTGAGATCAAAGGCAAAGCCGGTGCCATTGAGGTCGTGACCGAGGACGGTCGATCCATCAAAGGCACACATTTGTTGATGGCGGTGGGGCGCAAGACCAATACCGACAAGCTGAATCTGGAGGCGGCCGGCATTGAGACCACGCGCACAGGGATCAAGGTTGACGCCAGCCTGCGCAGCACCAACCGACGCGTCTATGCCATTGGCGATGCTGCAGGCGGCCTGCAATTCACCCATGTCGCCGGGTATCATGCGGGCGTGATCATCCGTTCGATGCTCTTTGCACTGCCGTCAAAGGCGAAAACCGCCCATATTCCCTGGGCCACCTATACCGACCCGGAATTGGCTCAGGTCGGCATGACCGAGGCGCGGGCCAGAAAGGAACATGGCATCAATCTCGAAGTCGTGCGTTTCCCTTATCATCACAACGACCGGGCGATTGCCGAACGCAAGACCAAGGGATTCATCAAGGTCATGGTGGTCAAGGGTCGGCCTGTTGGTGCATCAATTGTCGGCTATCAGGCCGGTGAATTGATCAACCTCTGGGCGCTTGCCCTGGCCAACAAAATGAAGATGAGCCAGATCGCAGCCATGGTCGCGCCCTATCCGACGATTGGCGAGGTCAACAAACGTGTGGCGGGCGCATATTTCAGTCCGCGACTGTTTGACAGCCCGCTGGTCAAAAAGATTGTAGGGCTTGTTCAACGCGTCGTGCCATGAAACGTTATCGCTGACATGATGAATTCGCTTTCAGGACGACTGGTCATTCTGACCACCATCTTCGTGATGCTGGCAGAGGTGCTGATCTTCGTGCCGTCCATTGCGCGGTTTCGCGAAGACTACATGATGAACCGCCTGGAGCGTGCGCAGATTGCATCGCTGGCGCTATTGGCCGACGATATGATCGATCGGGAGTTGGAAGCGGAACTGCTGGAAAACGCCGGTGTTTTCAATGTAGTGCTGCGCCGGGATCAGGTCCGTCAGCTGATGCTGGCCTCCGAGTTGCCGCAGCCGATCTCGCGCACCTTCGACATGCGCGACAACGGTGCCGCCGTCCTGATCCGCGATGCATTGACGCGTTTTATCGCCTCTGAAAATGAAGTGATCCGCGTCATTGGCGCGCCGGTGCGAGACGCCGGTTTGTTGATCGAGATCACCATGGAGACCGACCCGCTGCGCGCCGCGATGATCGACTATGGCATCCGCATTCTGATCCTCTCGGCAGTGATTTCCATTGTCACGGCCTCCTTGCTGTTTTTGGCCATGCGGGCGCTTCTGCTTAAACCGATCAAAGGGGTCGTGGGCCACATGCAGAACTACGCGGCGGCGCCCGAAGACGCGCGGCGCATCATCACGCCCTCGGCCAGCGTCACAGAGTTGCGCGAAGCCGAAGAGGCCTTGCAGACCTTGGAGACTGACCTGACGCAGGCGCTGCGGCAAAAGGACAGGCTGGCGCAATTGGGCAGTGCAGTGAGCAAGATCAGCCATGATCTGCGCAACATCCTGACCTCCGCGCAGCTCTTCACGGACCGGATTGAGATGAGCGAGGACCCCACGGTGAAACGAATGGCCCCGAAGCTCGTGGGGTCGATCACGCGCGCGGTGCATTTGTGCGAAAGCACGCTCGCCTTCGGCAAAGCTGAAGAGCCAAGCCCGACGCTGACAATGCTGCCGCTTGTTGAACTGGTCGACGAGGTGATCGACAGCGAACGTCTGGCGGTGGGGGATTTCGATATGTCCTTTGCGTGCGATATTCCCGTTGGCATGGTTGTCAGAGCGGATCCGGAGCAGCTTTACCGGGTGTTGGCCAATCTGATCCGCAATGCGCGTCAGGCGCTCGTGGCAACTGGAACACCCGGCGAGATCAGCGTCATAGGATACGAAGATGACGAAGCCTGGTGGATCGAGGTGGTCGATACTGGCCCAGGTCTCCCCGCCAAAGCACAAGAGCATCTCTTCACGCCGTTTCAGGGCGGCGCACGCAAAGGGGGATCCGGCCTCGGGTTGGCGATCTCCGCCGAACTGGTCAAGGGGCATGGTGGTACGTTGGAACTCGCCAGGACCAGCGCAGAGGGCACATGTTTTTCGATTTGTCTGCCAAAGGGCGATGGCACACTAACCGCGAAGCCAGAGGTGCGTTCGCCGCAAAAATCAGTTGGTTGATGTGTCAGCGCCATTGGGGTGCGAAGTCAGGGCAGCGTCGAGAGAAGGAATGCGCTGGAATACTGACCAGAATTTCAACGGAATGGGCTTGCAACTTTACGCCAGCCCAACTAAACCCCGGCGCAGTGGACCGATAGCTCAGCTGGATAGAGTACTTGACTACGAATCAAGGGGTCGGGGGTTCGAATCCTCCTCGGTCCGCCACTACCACATTTGTAAGGCGACACATAGTTCTTCCTTTTGCGACAGGATCTTTCCTTTGCCGACGCATAGTCTTGCTTTTGACGAGTATGGGCTGTCAGATCAGACTTCTCCTCTCAAAACAGGTTTTGAGTGAAGCCCTTCAGGGCGCTCGTCTCTAAAACCTGCTCCCGGCGAGGGTAGGGTGTAGCAAGTGCAACTCAATTCGATAGGGTAGGTGCGGCCCGCAGGCGGAGCCGAGGACTCGGCCCTGTCTAATTGAGTTGCGGGCGCGTGGGGACGAAGTCCCCTAGCTCTTCACTAAAAAGAGGGGGGCGTATTCCGTTGAAAAACTCGAGCTTGATCGGGAGGTAAGTCGCTGATTCAATTCTTCGTAGATGGAGGGATTGGCGATGATGGGACCACGGCAAGAAGCGCAGGCGGCGTTGTTCTACGAGTTCTCGCTGGAGGATCACATCCCCCAAGATCACCTTTTGCGGTCGATTGATCGGTTTGTCGATCTGAGCAGCATTCGTGCCCATCTGGCAGAGTTCTACAGCCACACGGGCCGTCCTTCCATCGATCCAGAACTGCTGATCCGCATGCTGCTGGTTGGGTATTGTTTTGGCATCCGGTCCGAACGTCGGCTCTGCGAGGAGGTGCACCTGAACCTGGCTTACAGGTGGTTCTGCCGCCTCGATCTGAGCGACCGTGTTCCTGACCACTCCACCTTTTCGAAGAACCGACATGGTCGGTTCCGCGAGAGCGAGTTGCTGCGTCACTTGTTTGAGACGACGGTGGCGCAATGCATCGCTGAAGGTCTAGCCAGCGGCCAACGCATGGCTGTTGATGCCAGCCTGATCGAGGCTGACGCCAACAAACAGTTCTCTGCGTCCAAGGAGGAATGGGACGTGGACCGGATCGATGTCGAAACTGCGCCACGCGCTGTGAAGGAGTATCTCGACACGCTTGATGAGGCCGCCTTCGGCGCAGCCAGTGATGTAAAGCCCAAGTTCACATCCTTCTCGGACCCCGCAAGCCAGTGGACCGCAGCGCGTAAGGGTCCAGCATTCTTTGCCTATTCTGACAATTATCTCATCGACACGGATCACGGTGTCATCCTTGATGTCGAGGCAACACGGTCGATCCGACAGGCCGAAGTGGGATCTACCAAGACGATGCTGGAAAGGGTGAGGGCCAGGTTCGATCTGCATCCTGAGCGACTGATCGCAGACACTGCTTATGGCTCGGGCCCAATGCTCGGTTGGTTGGTGGACCGTAAGATCGCGCCACACATTCCAGTTATTTATAAGGCTGGCCGCAGTGATGGCACCTGGACCCGTGCCGACTTTGAATGGGACGCCGAGAACAACCAATACATCTGCCCAGAGGGCGAGGCACTGAAGCAGTTCCGCCGCAACTACTCAGACCCCAATCGCGGCCCCACGGGCAAAGGCGTCGCCAAGTACCGCGCGCTTAAGAATACCTGCCAAGCGTGTCCGTCCAAAACCAAGTGCTGCCCGAACATGGACTTCCGTTCCATCACCCGCGAAGAGCACGAAGACGCCCGCGACGTCGCGCGTGCCATCGCAAAAACATCCCAATACAAACTCTCAGCGAAGCTTCGGAAAAAGGTCGAGATGCTCTTCGCTCACCTGAAACGCATCCTCGGGCTAGGACGTCTGCGATTACGCGGCCCATGCGGCGCAAACGACGAATTCCTCCTCGCCGCCACCGCCCAGAACCTCCGAAAACTGGCCAAGATCTTTCCTGCACCGCAGCAAACACGCAAAGCGTGATCACAAAGGCGCCCGTGCTTCGTTGGAAGCCGCACTTTCTGCACTCGCAACACGTTGTTTTTCCACAGAATGGGCGGATTCCGGACCTTCGCTGCATATGCGAGAGCAGCCTGGTTCAATGATGAAACCGGACATTCAGAACAGCGAGCGGTCTATACTCGAAGTCCTTAGAAAAAATGTGTAGGCTGAAGAGCGTTTATTCGAACGGGCGTCAGCATCAGCTCTGCCTTGAATACGGTACGGTCACGTGGAGGGACTGATGGCTCAAAAATATACGATAAAAATGGAAAACTGCTACGGCATACCGGCTCTTGATCATGAGTTGAGCTTCGAAAACAACAATATGCCTGTCGCAATCTATGCGCCAAACGGTTTGATGAAGACGTCGTTCGCCCGGTCATTCAAGGATTACTCGGCAGGGAAAAAGCCAAAAGACATAGTTTATCCAGAACGTCCAACGACATTTGTGGTTACTGGCGAAAACGGCGAACCGATCCCTGGTGGTTCCGTGTTCGTCGTCGACTCCATCAACGAAAAATACGCGTCTGAGAAGATGTCGACTCTGTTAGCCAGCGAAGAACTAAAGTCAGAGTACGATGCGGTATTCAAAGCCGTCGCTGAAAAACGTGATGCGTTGCTGAAGATTATGAAGAAGAAGGTCGGAATGACCAAGGGGATCGAGGCAGCCTTCAGCAATGCGGTTGGCTTGTCCGAAGCCGAATTCTTGATTGCATTGGGAACTGTTGATCGTGAGGTCGCAAAGGACTCCTATGCGCAGTTTGCGACTGTCTCTTACAAAGTACTTTTCGACCCAAAAGTAGTCGAACTACTGGCTGACGAAGATATCAAGAATCTGATCTCTAAGTACTCGGATGTTTATGATCGGCTACTTGAAGAGTCCCAGTTTTTCAAGCGAGGTGTTTTCAATCATACGAATGCCGACCAGGTCGCCAAGAACCTAAAGGACAATGGTTGGTTCAAGGGTGGGCACACCGTCACATTAAAGACCGATGGCGGCTCCATTGAGGTAGCGGATGAGAAGGAACTGGCTGGACCTGTCGCGGTTTGATGCCGCTCCTTTGATAGCATTTATTGCAGCAAAGGAGACGAATTATGGGACTGAAACG
>NZ_CANMNK010000008.1 GCF_947499265.1 uncultured Roseobacter sp.
CAGAGGCCGCGGCCTGAAACACACACCCCCGCCCCGCCGCTTCGCGCGGGGCAGGGGCCGGGGGGCTAGAGGGTGATGCATTAGATGCAGCACTCGCGGATTTCGGATCATGATCCGTTACCGTTTCTGTTTGCGTTAACATCGTTGTGGTGGGAATAATAGCCTGCGCATCATTGGGAGCAGACACCACATTGAACAGGTTCGTTTTGATTACGGGATGTTCGGGCGGTGGTAAAACCGCGCTTCTGAATGAACTCGAAGGTCGCGGATATGCCACCGTCGCGGAACCCGGGCGCCGCATTCTGGCAGAAGAAAGAGCGGGCACCGGACGCGCATTGCCTTGGGTTGACGGAGCCGCATTTGCTGAGCGGGCGTTGGAGGTGGCGCGTTCAGATCTTGCCGTGATGCGCAACCAAAAGGGTCTTGTTTTCTTTGATCGAGGGGTGGTTGATGCCGCCGTGGCGCTGGACCATGCGACGGGTCTGCCCTATCGCCAGACCCTCGGGGCGCACCGCCATTACGACAGCGCCGTCTTTCTTGCGCCGCCCTGGCCGGAGATCTTTTCACAGGATGATGACCGCCGCCACGATCTGACTGCTGCAAAGGAAGAATACCAGCGACTGGAAGCCGCGCTGGAGGCGTTGGGCTATGACACTTGCCTGTTGCCAAAAGTGCCTGTCGCAGAACGTGTAGAGTGCGTCCTGTCCAGGCTAAAACACTCCTAAAGGGTTGCGGGCATTGGATCGTTAGGAGCTCAGTAGCGCACCAAATGAAAACGCCCCGTCCGATCTGAACAGGGCGAACAACCTTTTCACAGCATCAGCCGGATTACTTCGGCAGCGGCCCGATCAACATGACCATCTGGCGGCCTTCCATCTTGGGAAAGTTCTCCACCCGGCCCACATCCTTGGTGTCCTCAGCCACGCGTTCCAAGAGCTCGCGGCCCAGGTTCTGGTGCGCCATTTCACGCCCGCGAAACCGCAGCGTGATCTTCACCTTGTCGCCATTGTCGAGAAACTTGAACACGTTGCGCATTTTCACATCGTAGTCATTGGTGTCCGTATTCGGGCGGAACTTGACCTCTTTGATCTCGATGATCTTCTGCTTCTTGCGCGCTTCGGCCTCGCGTTTTTGCGTCTCGTATTTGAACTTGCCGAAATCCATGATCTTGCACACCGGCGGGTTGGCATTCGGCGAGATTTCCACAAGATCCAGACCCGCCTCATCCGCCATATCCATGGCGCGGTCCGGTGTTACAACACCGACGTTTTCACCGTCTGCGCCAATCAGGCGAATTTCAGAGCTTCGGATTTTTTCGTTGACGCGCGGGCCGGTTTCTCGTTGTGGCGGTGCGTTATGGGGTCTGCGAGCGATGGTGTTCGTCCTTGAATTGTTCATAAATATGGATGTGTAAAGTAACCGCGTGAAAGCGCCACTTCAAGCCGCAAATTAGGCTGATATGGGTCGATTGGAACTGTTTTCCCCCTTGTTGGTTTGTCCAGTGAGGTACAATTGCCATCACCACGCATAATATCGTCCGGTGTCGCGTGCCGGACAGTTACAGAGGGAAGACTCGTAATGAAAAACATCATTTGGATTCTGGTGGCCGCCGTGATCATCGGGGGCGGATATCTGTTGTATTCCGAGCAGGCGTCAGACGATTTGACGCTGGATACGACGGAAACAGACGCAGCCGATACGACGGAAGAGGCTGCCGAGGCGTTTGAAACAGCACCTGAGGCTGCCGAAACGCTGGCTGAGACCGCAGGCGAGGCTGCGGATGCGGTGACCGAGACAGTCACAGAGGCGGCGGAAGGGGCTGCTGATGTGGCTCAGGATGCGGCGACTGCCGTTTCTGAGGCGACGACGGAGGTTGTGGATACGGCCACGGAAACCGCCGAACAGGCGCTGGACGCCGCAAGTGAGGCCGCGACTGACCTGCAGGAAAGCGTTACGGCGCTGACCGAGGACGCAGGCACCGCAGCCCAAGAGACAGCGGTGGAAGGTGCTGAAACTGTCGAGACCGTGACGGAAACAGCCACCGAGACAGTCACCGAAGGTACGAGTTCGACGGCTGAGGCCGCAGATGGTGTCGCGGAGGATACCGTGGCCGCCGTGGACGAGGCCAAGCAAGCGGAAGCACTGACCGTGGAAGGGTTTGATTTTGCCAAGGTCAACGAGATGATCGAAAACTCAGACCTCGGCACATCGCAAAAGCTGGTGCTGGCAAATTCGGTCAAACAAGCGCAGGACAACCCCCAACTGTTGCAAGCCGCTTTGACCCAATTGCGCGACGCCTTGGGCGTTGAATAAACAAAAACGGCGCCGGACCAATCGGTTGGGCGCCGTTTATCACTGTAAGCTGAACGCTTTAGCCGACGAAGGCTTTCTCGACCACGTAGTGTTTGGGATCGGAATTGGCACCTTCTTCCAGCCCGAAACCTTCCAGAATTTCCTTGAGATCGGTATTGAGCCCCATGGAGCCACAGACCATTGCGCGGTCCGTCTCAGCGGAAATGCCATCGATGCCCAGATCCGCAAAAACCGTGCCATCCTTGAGCAGGGTGGTGATGCGGCCCATCTTGGGTGAGGTTTCGCGCGTGGTGCTCGGATAATAGGTCAGCTTGGCCAGGTTCTCTTCGCCCAGCAATTCCAGCATCAGCTCGTCCTTGCGCAGGTTTTCGATCAACTGGCGACCATACTCCAGCTCCGCCACATCGCGGCAGGTATGGGTCACGATCACCTGATCGTAGTCCTCGTAGGTCTGCGGGTCACGCAGCAGCGAGGCAAAGGGCGCAAACCCGGTGCCGGTGGCAAAGAACCACAGGCGCTTGCCCGGCAGCAGCGCGTCATGCACCAGCGTGCCCACCGGTTTGGGGCGCAGGATGATCTCGTCGCCGGGCTGGATGTGCTGGAGTTTCGAGGTCAGCGGGCCGTCCTGCACCTTGATCGAGTAGAATTCCAGCTCCTCATCCCAGGAGGGTGAGGCGATGGAATAGGCGCGCAGCAGCGGTTTTTGCTTGCCGGTCTCGGGGTGCGGATCACCCATCAGGCCGATCATCACAAATTCGCCGGAGCGGAACCGCAGCGAGGCGGGGCGCGTCACGCGGAAGGAAAACAGGCGGTCCGTCCAATGCTGGACAGCGGTCACGGTCTGCGCGTCGGGCAGCGTCGGGATTTTTAAGGCGGATGCTTCGGTCACGGGGGTTTGCTCGGTCATAATGATGTCAACGCAGGTTTACACCTGCGCAGTCCTTTTAGAAAGAAGAATGGAGAGGGGAAAGGCGTCAATCGGCCGCGTTAGGCGTTGGTTGCACCTGCGCCACGCAGTCGTGCCTGATAATTATTGTCCTGCCAGTTGGCACGGAACTGCCATTGGTCTTGCGGTTGCCGGGCAGCCAGATCATCGGAGATCTCAACCTCGTCAAACCCGGAGCGGCGCGCCATGGCGTATTGATCGGCCAGAACATGGCCCTTGGCGCGCAAACGTCCAGTAAAGCCGCGCAGACGCAGCTGTCTGGCGATGGTAAAACCGCGCCCATCGGCTGAGGAGGGAAAATCCACGCGGATCATCTGCAGTCCGTCGCAGAGCGGGATCGCCTTGGGATCGGCGTCGGAGGGCACATCCAGCGCGCTGGCGTCATTGGCCGCATCTAGGGTGATGAAGGGCTCCGCCCAGTCATCGCTGGCAAAACCGGTGTCGGTAACGAGAATGCTCATGAAGGGGCTCCTGTGCGGATCGCTTTTCCGTTGAGGAAGTGTATGCCACATTCGTCCTTGTCTGAATTGCGCCAGCGGCCCGCGCGGGGGTCTTCGCCAGCAGTGACGGGGGAAGTGCAGGGCGCACATCCGATAGAAGGATAGCCTTGCGCGACCATGGGGTGGCGCGGCAGGCGGTTTTCAGCGATGTAATCGGCCACGTCGCCGGGCTGCCAATAGGCGAGCGGGTTGACCTTGATGCGGGTCGTGCCTGCTTCCACCTCGAAAAATTCCAGATCGGCGCGTTGGCCCGACTGGAAACGCTTGCGTCCGGTGATCCAGCCACCCTGCTGCTGCAGCGCCACTTGCAGAGGCTGCGTCTTGCGCAAGGCACAGCAAGCATCGGTGTCGCGCTGGTGCAGGGTCCCATCGGGGTCCAGGTTGCGGATGGCGTCACCGCGGATGATCCGCAGGTTGCGCAGACCAAGGCGCTCCGCCACCTCCTGCTGATAGACCAGCGTCTCGGCAAAGAGCATTTCCGTGTCGATAAACAGCACCGGCACGTCGCGGTTGACCATGGCCGTCAGGTGCAGCAAAGCCACCGATTCCGCGCCAAAGCTCGACACCAGCGCCAGATCAGGCACCGCATCAAAGGCGGCACGCAGCACGTCCGTCGCGCTATGGTGGCGCAGCGTCGCATTGAGCTGCGCCACCTGGGCACGCAGGGCCTGATCGTGCCGGGAGGCAGGGTGATCAAGCGGCATTGGCCTGTGCCTCTGGGTAGAGGGCGGCTTTGAAGGGGGCCAGCCCAAGGCGGCGATAGGTCTGCAGGAAGGTTTCAGCAGGCTCGGCACGCAGATCGAGATAGGCCAGCACCAGACGTTCGACCGCCGGGATGATCTCATCAGCCGAGAAACCGGGGCCGGCGCGTTCGCCGATGCTCGCATCTTCGGTGCCGTCGCCACCCAGCGTGATCTGATAGTTCTCCACGCCTGCGCG
Organism: uncultured Roseobacter sp.; assembly: GCF_947499265.1. Lineage (GTDB taxonomy): Bacteria > Pseudomonadota > Alphaproteobacteria > Rhodobacterales > Rhodobacteraceae > Roseobacter. The sequence goes on from NZ_CANMNK010000008.1 coordinate 4,699, forward strand.
GTCGAGACCGAGGATGCCGATATGGCCAACGTGGTGGTGCCCACAGGCGTTGATGCAGCCGGAGATCTTGATCTTCAGCGGGCCCACGTCATGCTCGAGCTTCAGCTCGTCAAACCGGGTCGCGATCTCCTGCGCAATCGGAATCGAGCGGGCCGTGGCCAGCGCGCAGTAGTCCATGCCCGGGCAGGCGATGATGTCGGAGATCAGACCGATGTTGGCGGTGGCCAGCTTCGCTTCCTTCAGCGCGGCATGAAGCGCAGGCAGGTCGGATTTGTGCACATGCGGCAGGATCACGTTCTGCTCGTGGCTGATGCGCAGCTCGTCATGGCCGTATTGCTTGGCCAGATCGGCCATCACCCGCATCTGATCCGAGGAAGCGTCGCCCGGCGTGGCGCCGTGGGCCTTGAGGCTGATCGAGACAATCGCATAGCCCGGCGCGCGGTGATCGTTGAGGTTTGTATCCGCCCAGGAACGGAACACCGGATCATTGGTATAGGCGCCTTCAAAAGCGGCGAGCGATTTGGTCTTGAACTTGGGCGCGGCAAAATCCGCCTCAATCCCCGCCAGCAGCTGCTGGTCCACGCCAGTGAACTGCGGGCGGATCAGGGCGTAGCGTTCTTCAACGCGGGCGCGGATATCCTCCAGCCCGTTCTCGTGCACGGTGATCTTGATCCGTGCCTTGTACTTGTTGTCGCGGCGGCCCAGCAGGTTGTAGACGCTGACAATGGCTTCAAGGTAGGGCAGCAGGTCTTCACGCGGCAGGAAGTCGCGCAGCACCTTGCCGATCATCGGGGTCCGGCCAAGGCCACCGCCCACGATGACTTCAAAGCCAGCAACGCCGTCGCGTTCGACCATGCGCAACCCGATGTCATGGGCCTTGGTCACGGCGCGGTCATTCGGCGAGCCGGTCACAGCGACCTTGAACTTGCGCGGCAGGAACTGGAATTCCGGGTGATCGGTGGACCACTGCCGGATGAGCTCCGCCACAGGACGCGGGTCGGCGATTTCATCTGCCGCGGCGCCGGCGAAATGGTCTGCCGTCACGTTGCGGATGGTGTTGCCAGAGGTTTGGATCGCGTGCATTTGCACCTCGCCCAGAGCGTCTAGCATGTCGGGCACGTCACGCAGCTTGGGCCAGTTGTACTGGATGTTCTGGCGCGTGGTGAAGTGGCCGTAGCCCTTGTCCCACTTGTCGGCGATGTCCGCCAGCACGTGCATCTGACGGCTGTTCAGCGTGCCATAGGGGATCGCCACGCGCAGCATATAGGCGTGCAGCTGCAGATAGAGCCCGTTCATCAGGCGCAGCGGTTTGAATTCATCCTCGGTCAGGGAGCCGTCGATGCGGCGCTCGACCTGAGACCGGAATTGCGCATTGCGTTCCTTGATGAAGGCGGTGTCGAAGTCTGTGTAATTATACATGGCTGGCTGCCTCTTGTTTACCGTGGGCGTAGTTGGACGGGCCCTTGGCGCGGAAATCTTCGCGGAAATGGGTGGGTTTCGGGGTCGGGCCGGAGGTGTCGACATCCGCCAGATAGACCCCCACCACCACATCGATCTGCTGGGCGGCATCGATCAGGCGCAGGTCGGCATCGGCCTCGTCGGTCAGAACTTCTGCTTCGGCCAGCTCGCGTGTCCAACCGGTGGCGGTCTGATAGATCACATCACCTTCGAGCAGGGCATTGGCGGTCACGACTTTCGGGGTGAACGGCTTGGACATATCAGAGAGCCTCCTGTGTCATAGTTTCATGTCGGTGCAGGGTTGGTTGTGCATCTGGGGTGTGCCGGTGCAGCGCGTCGGCCGCCGCGCGCGGGGCCAGACCGTAGAAGGTAATCGCGGGGCCGGACATCTCGGCTGCAGCCAATGCGTTGGGCAGCGCGTCGAGTGTCGTCTCCAGAATGCGTTGTTCGGGGCGCGACGCGTTTTCGATAACGGTTACGGCTGTGTGGCGGTCCGCGCCGTGCATGATCAGCCTGCCTTGGATGAAGCGCGCGGATTTCTTACCCATATAGATCGCAGCGACCTCTCCGGGGCGCGCCAGCGCCGCCCAGTCATGATCAGCAAAGCCCTTCATGTCGTGGCCTGTCAGGAAACGCACGGAGGAGTTGCGCCCGCGTTTCGTCAGGCTCTGACCGATTTCCGCCACGGCGGCGGAGGCAGAGGTGATGCCGGGCACGATGCTCCAGGCGATCTGCTGCGCGTCCAGCGCATCAATCTCTTCGTCCAGACGGCCAAAGACCGTCGCATCGCCGGATTTCAGCCGCACCACCTGCGCGCCCTTTTGGGCGTGCTCAACAATCAGATTGTTGATGGTTTCCTGCGGGGTGGAAGGACCAAAGGCTTCCTTGCCCACATCGATCATCACCGCCTCGCGGCGGGCCAGTTCGAGGATGGGTTTGCTGATCAGACGGTCGTAGATCACCACATCGGCCTCATCGAGCAACCGGCGGGCTTTCATCGTCAGCAGATCGGGGTCACCCGGGCCGCCGCCGACAAAATGCACGTGACCGGCGCGCGCCTTGCGCTGCAGGTGATCGGCGAGCAAGGTATCGAGCGCGCGGTTGACCGCGGTTTCGCCACCGCTGATCGCATCGGGGCCTGCCTGGAAGTAATAGGCGCGCCAGAAATCACGGCGCGCACGTCCGAAGGGCAGAGCCTCTGCAACTTTGCGGAATTTCTTGCCGATGCGCGCCAAGGGGCCAAGCGCGGCGGGTAGGCGGGCTTCGAGATCGGCTTTGATGGCGCGGGCCAGTACCGGGGCCGCACCTTCGGTGCCGATGGCGATGGTCACCGGGTCGCGGTCCACAATGGCCGGGGTGATGAACTGACTGTCGCCGAGATTGTCGACGATATTGACCAAGGCGCCATCGGCCCGCGCGATGGCGGCGGTGCGTGCATCTTCCGCGTCATCTTCATCTGCGGCATAGAAGAGGGCAGCACAGACCGCATCACCCGGGGCCATGGCGCGGCGGATCAGGGTCAGTTTGGCCTCCTTGGCCCAATGCAAGATTTCCGGCGCCGGGTCGGCGCTGAAGACGGTGATATGCCCTGCGGTTTTCATCAATAGACGCAGCTTGGCCAGGGCAGCTTCGCCCCCGCCCGACAGGACGATGCGGCGTCCTTCGACACGCAGGAAGATCGGAAAATGGTCCATGAGGCCGCGCCTTTCGTGTTTCTTCCGCTCAATATAGGAAAAAATCCCGTATTTGCGCTAGGTTTGCGGGTTGATAAGAACATGTGTTCTGAATTAGTTGAGAAATGGAACAAATGACCGCTTAGAAGGGGTTTTGCAGAATGAGCGTTCGAATAGACGACACAGACCGGAAAATCCTTGGCGAGCTGCAGCGCGACGCCAGCCAGTCATTGGACGAAATTGCGGCTCAGGTGGGCTCCTCCAAGACCCCGGTGTGGAATCGGATTCGTAAAATGCGCGATGCGGGCGTGATCGGGCAGCAGACCGTTGTGCTCGATGCGGATGCACTGGGATTTGAGGCATGTTTCTTCGTCCTGATCCGCACCTCCGAGCATGAGGCAGAGTGGCAGGCAGCGTTTCTGAAAGCGCTGCGTGACAGACCGGAAGTGCAGGAGGCGCACCGGCTGGCAGGAGATATCGACTATATTCTTAAAGTGCGGGTGAAGAATGCGCGCGCCTATGATGCGTTTTATCAGGCGCTGATCTCGGAGGTGCGGGTGCACAATGTGACGGCTTTGCTGTCGATGGAAGAGATCAAATCTACCACCATGCTGCCGCTCTGATCTGTGATCCAAAGGCGCGGCTTGCGCCGCATTTTTATGCTTGGCGTATGTGGCTGATGTGAGCCTATCGCGGCTCAGGGTGTGACGTGCAGATGGCGCAAGCCGTGGAAATGGTAACTGTTTGAATAAAGTGGTTTTTCAGTAAGTCTCAGGTTCGACACATGGGCAAAGAGACGCTGTAGGCCCATTTGCAGTTCCAGCCTTGCCAGTGGCGCGCCAACGCAGAAATGCAGCCCGCCCCCGAAGGCTGCGTGGGGTGTGGGAGTGCGGAAAGGGTCAAAACGGTTCGGATCCTCGATCTGAGCGGGATCACGGCCCGCAGCCCCCAGCATGAGCGCAACCTGCGCGCCCTTTTTCAACGGATGGCCACGCACCTCGATATCTTCGTAGGCATAGCGCGTGAATATGTGCAGGGGCGGATCAAAGCGCAGAACTTCCTCCACCGTGTCAGCGATGGCATCGGGCGCGAGGGCAGTGCGGGGTATCTCGTATTCAAGGAGTGCCTTGACCGCATTTCCCAGAGTGTGGACCGTTGCCTCGTGACCGGCATTCAGGAGCAGAATGCAGGTCCCGATCATCTCGTCCCGGGAGAGCTTTTCACCGTCTTCTTCCGCTGCGATCAGATGGGTGATCAGATCGTCGCGCGGATCGCTGCGCCGCTTTTCGATGTAGCCGCCCAGAAAATCAGTAAACGCCAGCGCCGCGGTATTGGCGGCAATTTCGGTATCGCGGGTTTTGCCCGCCTGATACATGGCCACCATTGCGTTGGACCAGCGCAACAGGCTGTCCGACATCTCCTCCGGTACACCCAAAAGTCGCGCGATCACGCGGACGGGCAAGGCGGTACAAAAGGCAGGGATCAGATCAAAGGGGCCTTCTGGAAAGGCCGCCAAGAGATCGTCACAGATCTCGTGGATGTCGGGCGCCAGCGCCTTCACCCGTCGCGAGGTGAACGCCCGCAACACCAGACCACGTAATCGCGTGTGGGTGGGTGGCTCCATATCCAACATCGAGTGGCGCTCAACGGCATCAAACCCGCGCAAGTGCTCCGGCGAGGGGTGTTTCTGATCGTCTGGCACAGCCCGCCCCAGACGACGGTCGCGCAACAAGGCCTGCACCGTTGCGGCGTCAAAGACCGCCATCATCCCGTAATCGTGCCAATATTGCACCGGATCATCCGCCAATACACGCGCATAGAGCGCATAGGGGTCTTGCACAAAAGCAGGGTCGAGCGGGGACTGGTTCAGCGTCTTCATAAATGTCTTTAACCGTCAGGGCACTGGTCAAGGCAAGGGGCTGTTTGTAAACTTGCGCTGATGTCCAAGGGTTTGATGCACCGCGTGCTGATCATAGCCATGTTTCTGGGCGCGGTGGCGGCGGCCTCTGCGGGGGTCTGGCGCTATGGGTATCTGCAGGCGCTGGGTCAGTTGGAGCGGCAGGGGCAAAGCGACCTGACGCTGGCCAGTGACCGCTTGGTCGGTCAGTTGCAACGCTTTCGGGAACTCGCAGTTTTTTTGGCAGATCACCCTTATAGTGCGGCGCTTGCGCAGGGGCGCGGTGTAGAAGCGGCCCGGCGGCTGTTTCTGGAAGCGGCTGACAAAGCCGATGCGCTTGACGTGATGTATGTCGATCTGGAGGGGCAGATACAGGCCTCAGCGCGCGCCTTGTCGGACGCAAACCTGGGCGATACGGATTACGTCAAACGCGCCATGCAGGGGGCCTTGGGCCGCGATCACGGGATCGGCACGCCGCTTGTGCAGCGGGCGTTTTACTATGCGGCACCGGCCTTTGGACCGGGCGGCAAGGTGCAGGGCGCTGTGGTGGTCGCCGTGGGGATGCACGGGATCGAAGATGCCTGGCGCGGCGGGCTGCGGGCGGTTTTTTTCACCGATGCTGGGGGAAAGGTCTTTGTCACGAACCGGTCGGAACTGGTCTTGTGGCAGCGGCCGCCCGATGGCCCGGGTCTGGCGCCGCCCTTTGGTCAGGCGCCGCCCTTTGCCAGCTATGAAACCGGCGGCCATGAGATCTGGCAATTGGGCTGGGGGCCCTACTTGCCGAAAAATGCGCTGCATCTGGTGCGCGATCTGCCAGTGATCGGCCTGACCGCAGAGGTTCTGGTGGATGTGGCCCCCGCGCGCCAATTGGCCAAGTTGCAGGCGACGGTTGTTGCGGCGCTGTGTCTGGCTTTCGGCGCGATGCTGTTTCTGGCCACTGAACGGCGGCGGGCGCTGGCGCGGGCCAATGCACAGCTGGAAGAGCGGGTGGCGCGCCGCACCGCCGCCCTCTCGGAGATCAACACGGCCCTGCGCCAGGAAGTGGGCGAGCGCAAGGAGGCGCAAACCGCGTTGGCGCGGGCGCAAGCCGATCTGGTGCAGGCCAGCAAGCTCAGCGCTTTGGGCAAGATGAGCGCCGGGATCAGCCATGAATTGAACCAACCGCTGATGGCGATCCGCTCCTTTGCGGAAAACGCAGGGCTGTTTCTGGACCGCGGCCAACCCGAGCGGGCCACCGAAAATCTGGGCCGGATATCGGATATGGCGCGCCGCATGGGCCGGATCATCAAGAACCTGCGCGCCTTTTCCACACAGCAGACCGAACCGATGACCCGCGTCGATCTGGTTGCCGTGCTGGACAGTTCGGTCGAGATGATCAGCGCCCGGGCCACGGAGATGGGCGTTACCCTGGACTACACAAGCGCCGGGCATCCCATCTGGGTCAAAGGGGGCGAGGTACGCCTGGGCCAGGTCTTTGTAAACCTGATGACCAACGCGCTGGATGCCATGAACGAGAGTGAGACGCGGCGCCTGACAGTTTCTGTCACGCAGAGCGATCCGCTGAGCATCGATATCCGCGACACCGGGCCGGGGGTGCGCGATCCGGAAAAGGTGTTCGACCCGTTCTATTCGACCAAGGAGGTTGGCGCGTCTGAGGGCATGGGGCTGGGCCTGTCGATCTCCTACGGGATCATGCAGAGCTTTGGCGGTGAAATCCGGGTGCGCAATTGTGACCCCGGGGCGCTTTTTTCCGTTGAAGTCCAACCATGGGCGGCACAGAAAGCCGCATGAGCACCCGCGTTCTATTGGTCGATGACGATGCCGCCGTGCGTGATGCGCTGGCGCAGACGCTCGAATTGGCGGATCTGGAGCCGGTCACCGCGGGCTCCTTCGTGGCGGCCAAGGACCTGATCACGGCAGATTTTGACGGGGTGATCCTCTCGGACCTGCGGATGCCCGGGCGCGATGGGTTTCATCTGTTGTCCTATGCCCGCGCACAGGACGCGGATCTGCCGGTCATCCTGCTCACAGGTGAGGGGGATATTCCCACCGCCATGAAAGCTGTCGGGCAGGGGGCGTTTGATTTTCTGGAAAAGCCCTGCGCGCCCGCTGACCTGCTGGCTGTGCTGGAACGGGCCTTGAAAACGCGGCGTCTGGTGCTGGACAATCGCCGGTTGCGCGCGTTGATCGAGACCGGTGATCCGGCTGCGCGCATGCTCTTCGGCGCGTCACAGCTTGCGGAAGGGCTGCGGGCGCGGGTGCGCCGCGTCGCCGTGACAGAAACCGAAGTGCTGGTCACCGGGGCGCCGGGCACCGGTATTTCGAAAGTTGCAGAAGTCATCCACCTGTGCTCCGCGCGCTCCAAAGCGCCGTTTGTCAAACGGGCCGCAGCGGCATCGGATGTCGCCGAGCTTTCCGAAGCGCTGGAAAAGGCGCGCTCTGGCAGTCTATTCCTGGATGAGATCACTCAAATGCCCGCGCAGGCGCAGCTCAGTCTGCTGGAGGCGCTGGAGAATGGGACAGAGACCCGGGTGATTGCCGGATCAAACCGCGATCTGGCCGCCAGCGTCGAGGCAGGGCAGTTGAATTCGGAGCTTTATTATCGGCTTGAAGTCACCCCTGTGCGCATCCCGTCATTGTCCGAGCGGCCAGAGGATATTCCGATCCTCTTTCGCCACTACGTCGCGCAGGCCAGCGAGCAGGCGGGGCTGAGTGCGCCCGAGATCACCCCACAGGTGGTTGCCGGATTGATGGCGCGGGACTGGCCGGGGAATGCTCGTGCGCTGATGTCGGAGGCCATGCGGTTCTCACTGGGCCTGGCCGAAGAGGCAACGCCCGATACCAGCCTGGGCCTTGCGGAGCAGATGGCACAGGTGGAACAGAGCCTGCTGGAACAGGCATTGCGTCGTGCGGAAGGGCGCGCTGTTGTGGCCGCTGAAGCGCTGCAACTGCCGCGCAAAACCTTCTACGACAAACTGACCCGCTACGGGATTCGAGCCGAAGATTATCGCGAGAAATAATGTGCGGATTTTCGCACAAATTATGGGGGTGATGTGCGGCCTCCCGCACGCAGGTGAAATGCTGCAAGCGGATAATTGCCTTCAATACGCCCCGTATCATTATGGTAAGTAAGCGTTTTTCTTGAAATATGCGGGCGAAATTCATAACGCTTGCCCTTCGCGAATAAGGGCTATTTGATATCCCACAGCGCATCCAACGCGTGATGCCCGACAAGAAAATGAAAAGCCAAAAAGTTTCTGGGAGGAAACCACATGAGAATTGTAACTGCTGCCCTCACGGCGCTGACCCTTTCGGTGAGCGCATCTGCCGTCGCTGCGGCCTGCGATGATGGCGAGATCGTCATCAAATTCAGCCACGTGACCAACACCGACCGTCACCCCAAAGGCATCGCGGCGAGCCTGCTGCAAACACGGGTGAACGAAGAAATGAACGGCAAGGCCTGCATGGAGGTCTTCCCGAATTCCACGCTTTACAACGATGATCAGGTGCTGGAAGCGCTGCTGCAGGGCGATGTGCAGATGGCCGCGCCCTCACTGTCCAAGTTCGAGCAGTTCACCAAGGTGTTCCGCATCTTCGATCTGCCGTTCATGTTCAAGAACATTGATGCAGTAGACGCGTTCCAGAACTCCGAAACCGGTCAGGCGATGAAGGAATCGATGACCCGTCGTGGGCTGATTGGTCTGGCGTTCTGGCACAATGGCATGAAACAGATGTCCGCCAATGTGGCACTGAACAGCCCCGCGGATGCCAACGGTCTGAAGTTCCGGGTGCAAAACTCTGACGTGCTCAAGGCACAGATGGCGGCTCTGGGTGGCTCACCCCAGCCGATGGCCTTCTCCGAAGTTTACGGCGCGCTGCAGACCGGCGTTGTCGACGGGCAGGAGAACACATGGTCCAACATCTACGGCCAGAAGTTCTTTGAGGTGCAGGACGGTATCACCGAGACCAACCACGGCATCATCGACTACATGGTTGTGACATCCACCGACTGGTGGGATGCGTTGGATGCGGATGTGCGCGATCAACTGTCCACCATTGTGGCGGAAGTGACCGAGGCGCGAAATGCCGAATCCACCTCCGTGAACGAAGAAGCCAAGGCCGCAATCATCGAGGCCGGTGGCGTTGTGCGCCAGTTGGATGAAGCGTCCCGCGCGGAATGGGTTGCGACCATGAAACCCGTCTGGGAGCAGTTCAAAGACGACGTCGGTCAGGAAAACATCGACGCGGCACAGGCGATCAACGCCGGTTTCTAAGGCCCTATCGGCCATCCCATCCGGCCCCGACATCGCGGGCCGGATGGACTAATCTGGGGGGAGGGGCGCATGTCGCATTCCTATGAGGCGGAAACGATCCTAGGTCGGATCGTCAACGAAATCGAGGAAACGGCGATTGCCCTGATCCTTGGACTGATGACCATCCTGACATTCATCAATGTGGTGCTGCGCTACGGGTTCAATACCGGCATCATCTGGGGGCTGGAGGCGGTCACGTTCCTGTTTGCCTGGCTGGTGCTCTTTGGGGTGAGCTACTGCGTCAAGGTTACCGCGCATCTTGGGGTGGATGCGGTCATCAACCTCTTTTCCCCGCCCATCCGGCGCACCCTGGCGCTGTTTGCTGCGGCGGTTTGCGTGGTCTATGCGGCGCTGGTGTTCAAAGGCGCCTGGGACTACTGGGCCCCCTTTGCCGGGTTCGATGCGACCTCGGGGCGTTGGTTCCCCACCGGGTTCGAAAACAGCCGGGATCAGGCGTGGTATGAGGTTGTCGACATGCCGATGCCCGAATGGCTCCGCTGGATCGAGCCGATTTTCAATGAAAACGAAGAATACGAGAAAATTCCGCGGTTTATCCCCTATGCCATGCTGCCTTTCGGCATGGGGCTGCTGCTCTTCCGCTTCCTTCAGGCCACGCTGCGCCTGCTGCGCGGAGAGGCTACCAGCCTGATCGTCAGCCATGAGGCCGAAGACGAGGTCGAAGCCGTCAAACATATGAACGCGGGGAAATAACCCATGGAAGTCGCTATTCTTTTTGCCATGGTCGTTGGCCTGATGCTGGTCGGCGTGCCGATCGCTGTGAGCCTCGGCATGTCCTCGATCGTCTTCCTGCTGGTGCTGAGCGATACGTCACTGGCGTCGATTGCGCAGACGCTGTTTCAGGCGATGGCGGGGCATTACACGCTGCTGGCGATCCCGTTCTTCATTCTGGCGTCGAGCTTCATGTCGACGGGCGGCGTGGCCAAGCGGATCATCCGGTTTTCCATCGCCCTGGTCGGGCATTTGCCGGGCGGGCTGGCCATTGCGGGTGTCTTTGCCTGTATGCTCTTTGCGGCGCTTTCGGGGTCTTCGCCTGCCACGGTGGTGGCCATCGGTTCCATCGTCATCGCCGGGATGCGGCAGGTCGGCTATACCAAGGATTTTGCCGCTGGTGTGATCGCCAACGCCGGCACGCTGGGCATTCTGATCCCGCCGTCCATTGTGATGGTGGTCTATGCTTCGGCCACGGATGTTTCCGTGGGCCGGATGTTCCTGGCCGGTGTCATTCCGGGCCTGATGGCGGGGTCCATGCTGATGGTGACCATCTACATCATCGCCAAAATTCGCGACCTGCCAAAAGGTGAGTGGCGGGGATGGGGCGAGGTCTTTGCCTCCGGACGCGAGGCGGGATGGGGTCTGTTCCTGATCGTGATCATTCTGGGCGGCATCTACGGCGGGATTTTCACCCCGACGGAGGCGGCAGCGGTGGCGGCGGTCTATGCGTTCTTCATTGCAAGCTTCGTTTACCGCGACATGGGGCCGCTGCATGTCAAAGGCGACGAGACCCGCAACCTGTCGCTGATGCAGAAGCCCATCGCGCTGGTCACGGCATTCTTCCACCGCGACACCAAGAACACCCTTTTCGAGGCGGGCAAGCTGACTGTCACACTGATGTTCATCATCGCCAACGCGCTGATCCTGAAACACGTGCTGACCGACGAGCAGATCCCGCAGCAGATTGCCGCGGCAATGCTGGATGCCGGGTTCGGACCCATCGTCTTTCTGGTCATCGTGAACGTGATCCTGCTGATCGGCGGGCAATTCATGGAGCCATCCGGGCTGTTGGTGATCGTTGCGCCCTTGGTCTTTCCCATCGCAATCGAATTGGGGATTGATCCCATTCACCTCGGCATCATCATGGTGGTGAACATGGAGATCGGGATGATCACGCCGCCGGTGGGTCTCAACCTCTTCGTGACCTCGGGCGTGGCCAACATGCCGATGTGGGCCGTGGTCAAGGCGGCGCTGCCCTTTACTGCAGTGCTCTTTGTCTTCCTGATCATGGTGACCTACATCCCGATCATCAGTACCTGGTTGCCAACGCTGGTGATGGGGCCGGAGATTATCGTGAAATAGGGGCTCCGCCCCGTTTGGCCCTCTGACTGTCCGCGGGACAGTCCGCCGCTCGCGCGGACCGGACCTCGCCCCCCGGGATATTTTTGGCCAGAAGAAGCGGGGGGTCAGCTCTTTTCAAGCGCGTGGATGATCGGCGAAAAGTCTTCGGCTTTCAGGCTCGCACCCCCGACAAGCGCGCCATCGACATTTGCGGTCGCAAAGATGTCGGCGGCATTATCGGGTTTGACCGATCCGCCGTAGAGCAGGCGGATCGCCTCACCGGTCTCTGCGCCGAAGCGCGCGACCAGTTCGGCCCGGAGTTTTGCATGGACCTCGGCGATCTGCGCCAGCGTGGGGATCTTGCCGGTGCCGATGGCCCAGATCGGTTCATAAGCGACCACCAGCGTGGCGGCGGTGCTGGCGTCCGGCACCGACCCAGCCAGTTGCGCGGTGATCACGGGCAGAGCTTCGCCAGCCTCACGTTGCGACAGGCTTTCGCCGAGGCAGACGATGGCGATGAGCCCGTTTGACTGGGCCGCCACGGCTTTGGCCTGCACCTGTGCATCCGTATCACCGTAGGCTTCCCGGCGCTCGGAATGTCCGACAATCACATAGCCCGCGCCTGTGTCCGCGATCATGCCTGCGCTGACGTCCCCGGTGAAAGCCCCCTTGGCCTCTGCGTGGCAATCCTGTGCGCCGATGGCGACGGGCCCGCCCGCGCAGCGCGTGCTTGCGGGGATCAGCAGCGGGTGCGGCGGGCAGATTACGATGTCGCAGGGGCTCTCTGCATGGCTCGCTATGAGCCCGTCAAGCACGCTCAGGCCTGCCTGCGTGCCATTCATCTTCCAATTGCCCGCTGCCATTTTCTGCCGCATGAAACTCTCCTGCCCTGATGTTTCCCCTTTGGTAACAGCCTGATCCTGTCGCGGCAATCGACCAGCGCTGCTTGCGCCGCAGTTGTTCCTGTGGCAGGGGCAGGCTGACAGGTTTCGGAGACGCATGATGATCCCCAGGTTGGACGCCCGATTGATGGTAGAAGGTGACGCCGACACCATGGCGCAACTGCGCGCGGCGGCGACGGGCATCGGGTTTTTCACCGTTTTCAACACCGATCTGACACCGGTAAGGATGCAGGATGTACTGGCGCAGTACCGGGCGTTTTTCCTCTTGCCGGAGGCGGAAAAAGCCACCATCGACATGGCCCGCACCGGGGCAAATCGCGGGTGGGGGGCGTCTGGTTCCGAACAGGTCGATCCGGCGGCCAACCCCGACTACAAACAGTTCTTTGACAGCGGCTTCACGCTGCCAGCGGATGACCCGCGCGGTGTCTTGCCGGTCTATGCGCCCAACCAGTGGCCCGCGTCGCTGCCTGCGTTCCGGCGCGAGATCGAGCGTTACTATGATCAGGCGCGCGGCGTTGCGATGGATGTTCTGCACGGGATCGCCCGGGCAATTGACGCGCCTGATGATTACTTCGACGAGGCGTTTGAGACACCGATGGCGCTGTTGCGGGGGAACTACTATCCGGCCCGGCCGGCCTGGGCGACGGCGCGGGATTTCGGCATCGCCACGCATACCGATTATGGCTGTCTGACCCTGCTGGCCACGGATGGCGGGCCGGGGTTGGAGGTGCGCAAGCGGGGCGGTGGGTGGATCCCGGTATCAGCCCCACCGGGCGAGTTTGTGATCAATTTCGGCGAGATGATGGAGATCTGGACGGATGGTCTGGTACGCGCCACGCCGCACCGGGTGATCGGGACCGACCTTGAACGCATCTCCATCCCGTTGTTTTTCAACCCGTCCCATGACACCAACATCGCGCCGCGCGGATCAGGCAAGACCATGCTGGCGGGCGATCACCTATCGCGGCGCTTTGCCGAAACCTATGTGCATTTGAAAAAACCCTGAGAGGTCAGCCGAATTTGATCGATTCACCGCAACCGCAGGCCTCGGTGACATTTGGATTGCGGAACTTGAAGCCGCTTTCCAGCAGGGAGGTTTCATAGTCGATCTCGGTGCCGAAGAGGAACATCTGCGCCATTGGGGCGATCATCACGCGCGCGCCGTCCTGTTCCACGATCTCGTCGTTGGGATCGGTTTCCTCGACATATTCCATGGTGTACTCCATGCCCGCACAACCGCCTTTCTTGACGCCGATGCGCAGACCCGCATGACCCGCTGAGGTCATGAGTTTGGAAACCTGTGCGGCGGCCTTGGGGGTCAGTGTGACGGCTTGCTTGCCGGGAATACCAAACATGGAACCTCTCCTTTGACGCCAATCTAAGCAGTCTGAGCGCGCGGGACAAGCGGGCGCGCGGGATTTCCTGCGACCGTCACCCCGGCTGAAACACTCCGGGTGACCACGGCACCGGCGCCGATGACCGCATCGTCGCCCACCGTCACCCCCGGCAGGATGATTGCGCCGCCGCCAATCCAGACATTCCGTCCGATTTCAATGGGTTGGCCAAACTCCAACCCGGCATCCCGTTGATGCGGCGCGCGCGGATGATCTGCGGTGAGGATTTGTACCAGTGGTCCAATCTGGGTTTTGTCGCCGATGCGAATGGTACAGACGTCCAGCAATACACAACCGTAGTTGAAAAAGACATCTGCGCCGAGATGGATGTTATAGCCATAATCGGTATAAAAGGGGGTGCGCAGTGCGCAACTTGAGCCGCGGCTTCCAAGCCATTGATCCAGAATGGTTTTGCGCTCTTCGACGTCCGACACAATGGTCGCATTATACTGGCGCTGCAGGGTTTGACTGCGGGCGCGATCCCGCACAAGTTCTGCATCCCCGGGCAAATACATCTCGCCCGCGATCATTTTCTGTTTTTCGGTTGTCATTGGGGGGCTTACATAAAGCCCAGTTCGAGCCGCGCCTCGTCAGACATCATATCCATGCCCCAGGGCGGCTCCCAGACCAGCTCGACATTGACGTGTTTGACGCCGGCAATCGGCTCTACCGCGTCGGCCACCCAGCCGGGCATTTCCCCCGCCACGGGGCACCCGGGCGCGGTCAGCGACATCTTGATGGCCACTTCGCTTTCATCATTGATATCAATGGTATAGATCAGGCCCAGCTCGTAGATATTGACCGGGATTTCCGGGTCATACACGCTCCGGCACGCTTCGACGATCTGCTCATAGAGCGGATGGTCTGTTGAGGAGGGCGCAATCAGAGGTGCGCCTTCGAGCGGTTCGGGTGCATTGTTCATCGAGGGCCTCTCTTATTCCTTAGCGTTTTATATAGGAATTTCGACGGGGGCGTAAAGGGGTCTGGAGGGTGATTGCTCTTCGCCTATGCCCCGGCGGGCACCACCGGGTACAAAAGTATGCCTCGCCTGAGAGAACAGGTTCTGCCACACTTCTTCTCGTCTGACGGGAGGTAGATGCATGCTGGATACAACGACCAACGACCAGGTAACGGATTTTCTGGATAGATTTGGGGCAGCGCTGGAAGCGGGTGACATTGATGCCGCCGCAGCGCTGTTTCAGACCGATTGCTATTGGCGCGATCTGGTCACATTCACATGGAATATCAAAACGATGGAAGGCCAGGATCAGGTGCGCGACATGCTGGATGCGCAGCTCTCTGCCACCAAACCCACAGCCTGGCGCGTTGCCGAGGGCGAAATGGCGACGGAAGACGGCGGAATCATCACCGCCTGGATCAGTTTCGAGACCGCCGTAGCACGTGGATATGGGCTGGTCCGGCTCAAGGACGGGCTGATCTGGACCCTTTTGACGACCATGGTCGAGTTGAAAGGGCATGAGGAACCGCTGGGCTACGAACGTCCATTGGGGGCCAAACATGGGGCGGGCAAACACCGGCTGACTTGGGCCGAAGAGCTTGAAAAAGAACGCGCGGAGCTGGGCTACAAGACGCAACCCTATACTGTGATCATCGGCGGCGGGCAGGGCGGCATCGCGCTGGGTGCGCGGTTGCGGCAATTGGGTGTGCCCACGATCATCGTGGAGAAAAACGACCGGCCCGGTGACAGCTGGCGCAACCGCTATAAATCTCTCTGCCTGCATGATCCGGTCTGGTATGACCATCTGCCCTATCTGCCATTCCCGCCGAATTGGCCGGTTTTTGCCCCCAAGGACAAGATCGGCGACTGGCTGGAGATGTATACCAAGATCATGGAGCTGAACTACTGGACCCGCTCTACGGTTCAGAACGCAAAATACCACGCCGCGACCAAGGAATGGGTCGTGACCGTCGACCGTGATGGCGAAGAGGTTGTGCTGAAACCAAAGCAACTGATCTTTGCCACCGGCATGTCGGGCAAGGCCAATATGCCTGAGCTGCCGGGCATGGACAGTTTCAAAGGCGATCAACATCATTCCAGCGCGCATCCGGGTCCGGATGGATATGCCGGGAAAAAGGCGGTGGTCATTGGGTCAAACAACTCCGCCCATGACATTTGTGCCGCCCTTTGGGAGGCTGATGTGGACGTGACGATGGTGCAGCGGTCGTCGACCCATATCGTGCGCTCCGAGCCGCTCATGGAAATCGGGTTGGGCGATCTTTATTCCGAGCGCGCGGTCGAGGCCGGGATGACGCATCACAAGGCCGATCTGATCTTTGCCTCGCTGCCCTACAGGATCCTGCATGAATTCCAGATCCCGGTTTATGACAAGATCAAGGAAGTGGACGCGGAGTTCTACGCCGGGCTTGAGAAAGCCGGTTTCCAGCTCGATTGGGGCGCGGACAATTCCGGTCTCTTCATGAAATATCTGCGGCGCGGGTCGGGGTATTACATCGACGTGGGCGCGAGCCAGCTGGTGATCGATGGCAAGATCAAACTGGCGCACGGACAGGTCACGGAAGTGGTCGAGGATGGGGTGGTCCTGGACAATGGCACCAAGCTGAAGGCGGATGTGATTGTCTACGCCACGGGTTACGGGTCGATGAACGGCTGGGTGGCCGATATCATCGATCAGGATACCGCGGATAAAGTCGGCAAAGTCTGGGGGCTGGGCTCCGATACGCCGAAAGATCCCGGGCCCTGGGAGGGCGAGCAGCGGAATATGTGGAAGCCGACGCAGGTTGACGCGCTGTGGTTCCACGGCGGCAATCTGCACCAGTCCCGGCACTATTCGCAGTTCCTGTCGCTGCAGATCAAAGCGCGGTACGAAGGCATCGACACGCCGGTCTATGGCTTGCAGGAAGTGCATCACAACGGTCGGTGAGGTTCGCAGCGGCGGCCCTCAAAAGGACCGCCGCTTTATTGGCTGCTCCGCAACGGGTATTTCAACAGCCGCGGCGCGCGCCTGAGCGTTTCTCTTGACGGCAAATACTAGAGCCGCAGCGTCATGAAGGCGCTGTTTCGAGGTTTTCCGTCGATCCTGAGGTTGTCGGAAAAGGTGGCAACATGTTCGAAACCCTGTCCTTCGTAGAAGGCCCGGGCGCGCAGGTTTTCGGTATCCACAAAGAGTTCAAGCTGCGCGAGCCCATTGCCTTTTGCCTCGGCGATGACACCTGCCATCATGGTCTTTGCGGCACCTGATCCCTGTCGGCTTCGGGTAACAAAAAACGGCCCGATTTCACCGCGATGGCGGATCCGTTCCAGCTGCTGAGGGCGATAACCGCAGAACCCGACAAGTGCCTCACCCGCGAAAACACCCCTCATCCCATGGTAGCCCAGGATTTCACGACAGCGATCAAGGTCGATCGCTTCCGTCTCGTCAAATGTGGTCAGAAATCCCAATGGGAAATCGCGCGCGCCTTCCAGCCGCAGCTCCCGCCATGCTTCGGCATGCTCAGACGTGAGGGTTTTGTAGATGAAACGTGACATTGGCAGTTCGATCAATGAGCCATGTTGCCTGTGGAGTGGGTGGGTAACATGACCAGTGCGGAAAGCTCATGGGTTTGGCGGGCGGTTCTTTGTCATAGCAGGGCTGGAGGTCGGTTTAGCTGCGGCGTTTACGGGCGGGTTGCGGACGCACACGGGTTTCGATTTCATCGTAAAGTTTGCCGACGATGTCCTTGCCCGTTGCGTTCTCGATGCCCTCGAAGCCGGGCGAGGAATTCACCTCCAGCACTTTTGGTCCCGCCTCGGAGCGCAAGAGATCTACACCCGCTTTACCGAGGCCAAAGGCGCGGGCGGCGCGCACAGCTGTTTCGCGCTCAGCTTTGGTGATGCGCACGACCTTTGCCGAGCCGCCGCGGTGCAGGTTGGAGCGAAAGTCGCCTTCTGCACCGGTGCGTTTCATGGCCGCCACCACCTTGCCCGCGATCACCAGACAGCGGATGTCTTCGCCCGCCGCTTCCTTCACAAAATCCTGCACCAGAAAATTGGCCTTCAGCCCGCGAAAGGCGTCGATCACGGATTCAGCGGCTTTTTTGGTTTCGGCCAGCACAACTCCCTTGCCTTGGGTGGATTCCAGCAGTTTCACGATCAGCGGCGCGGTGCCCACCAACCCCATGAGGTTGGAGGTGTCCTTGGGGGAGGCGGCAAAGGCCGTCGTCGGCATGCCGATTTTTTTCGAGGCCAGGACCTGATGCGCGTGTAGCTTGTCGCGGGATGCGGTGATCCCGGCAGAACCGTTCACGCAATAGGTGCCGATGGTTTCAAACTGCCGGATCACTGCGGTGCCATAGGGCGTGATCGAGGCACCGATCCGCGGGATCACCGCGTCATAGCGGGGGAGGCGTTTGCCGTCATAGTGGACTTCGGGCGCCATGGTGTTGATCGCCATATAGCACCGGGTGGTGTTGATGGCCTCGACGGTATGGCCGCGCGCCTCGCCAACCTCGACGAGGCGGCGGGTGGAGTAGTTGTCTTCGCGGCTCAGCACGGCGATCCGCAGGGCGCGTTTCGGTGCGCGGCTTTTCAGCGCGGAGGTGTGATAGACATCGTAGCTGAGATCCGGTTGCAGGCGTTTCTCGGTCGGCGAGATGGAGATATGGTCGCTGAGCGCCTGTCGCCCCAGCAGCATACGCGACGACATCGAACCGCGGTTGGTGAGGGTGATTTCAATGGGCCAGCTTTGCTCTCCGACCGCGAGGGTGGAGGCGATCACAAAGCGCTGTTCCGTCTCGCCATTGGAGGAGGTCACCTCGCGGCGGTCCACCAGCGG
The DNA here is from genome assembly GCF_947499265.1 of uncultured Roseobacter sp. Taxonomy (GTDB): domain Bacteria; phylum Pseudomonadota; class Alphaproteobacteria; order Rhodobacterales; family Rhodobacteraceae; genus Roseobacter. The sequence continues at coordinate 23,202 of NZ_CANMNK010000008.1, forward strand.
GGCGGAGCAGGTGATGGCCACATCCTGACGCCCGGATATGGGGTGCACGTTAAAGCGGACTTTGGGGTGTTTGGCGGGTCCGAACACCTCGATGTCATGCGCGTGCAGGGCGGAGGTGCGGGCGCCGGTGTCCACCTTTGCCTTGATCGCAGGCAGGCCCAGATCGGGCAGCGCCACCCATTCTTCCCAGCCGAATGTCAGCTTCTCCATCCCGGTCCCCTTTTTCATTTTGAAAAGGGGTAACAGGTGCATCTTGTGACCTCAACCAATTGGGGAAATCTGCGCGCGGTGACTTTTGTTTGGCTCAGGCAAAGGTCTGCGCCCGTTTTTGCCTCCGGCGGGGATATTTCAGGCCAGAAGAAGATCAGGTGTCGTTGATGTCATCATGCACGATCCGGGCGCCGGTGGATTGCTTGCGAAAGGCGATGCGCAACAAAATCCAGGCAACCAGCGACAGGCCCGCGAAAGTGGCGAGCAGCGCGGCGGCGCTGAAGCCGGGCGCGGCCAAGACCACAGCCACCATTGCGAGCGCTCCCAGCGCAAATCCGAGAAAAATGAAGCCGGGCACCATGACCTCGATCACGGCAAGCGCCAGCGCTGCGGCCATCCAAACCCACCAGAGGTCGAGCAGATCGGTCACGCGCCGCGTCCTTTGAGCAGCTTGAAGGCATCACCGAAGGCTTCGATGGCCTGCGCGGGCACCACGATGGTTTGTTTGCCTTCGCCAGATCCAAGCGCATTCAACGCGTCCACCTGTTTCAGGGCAATCTGATATTGCGCGGCCTCAAGCCCATTTTCGTTGATCGCGGTTGCAACAACCTGGGTGGCGTAGGCTTCGGCGTCTGCCAGAATGCGCCGCGCCTTGGCGGTTTGTTCCGAGGCATAGAGCTCTGCGTCAGCGGCCAGTTCCACGGCGCGTTTTGAACCTTCGGCTTCGGTCACCTGGGCCCGGCGGGCGCGCTCGGCGTTCAACTGTTGCAGCATGGCGTCGCGGGTGGCCTGATCAAGGTTCACGTCCAGGATTTCAGCGCGAGTGACCTCGATCCCCCAATCGTCTACCGCATCCTCAACCAGTGCCTTGATGGTTGTGATCAGATGCGACCGGTTGGCCTGCACATCGTCCAGGTCCATCTTGCCGATCTCGGCCCGCACGATCCCCGCTACCGTCGTGGCAATCGCTGCATCGACATCGCGGATCCGGTAGACGGTCTTTTCGGGCTCGGTGATGCGGTAGAACACCGATGTTTCAACCTGCACCAGCACGTTATCCTTGGTGATTGCGTCCTGGCTGGCGTTGGGCAACTGCCGCTCCAGAATGGAAATCTCATGGGCCACGCGGTCAATGAAGGGCACGATCAGATTGATGCCCGGGCCAAGCACCGCGCGCAGGCGGCCAAAACGTTCGATCACGTATTTTTCGGACTGCGGCACGATCTTGACCGCTTTCACCACCAGAACGATGAAGAGGGCGGCCAAAAGCAGGAAAACCAACGAGCTTTCGATCAGGGAGAGGATGAGTGTTTCAATGTCCACGCGCGGCGGTCCTTTTTGTTTATTCTGTCACAGATGTGATTGTTGCGACGCTTAAATGCAAGAATTGAAAAAAGGCTTAGCATGGCTACGAAAATAAAAACGCGTCGCCACAAGCGTGTTGATTCACTCCGAAGCTGCGATCGGCATCGGAGTGATGCTCCATCGGCACCTAGCATTCGGGGAGTTTGGATCGACATCCTTATACTCGTTTGGGGCGACCCGCCGCCAATTGTCAAACGACCCTCTCACAGGGTTAGCTTCCACCCATCCACGCCCGTGTTCGTAAAACGTCTCGTCATCCAACCCCGTCTCAACCATTTGGCACAATACGATTCATTCAGCTTTACCATGGCGATATCTGCACCTTCGAAATATGTCCCGGTAAGATACGAATTCCTTATTTCCGCCTAGCGCAGATGGCATTTTAAAGGTTTTCGGATATCAACTTCGTATCGTTAATGTTGGCTTTGAAGAGGCTCGGCTCTTGCAATCTTGCGTGGCGAAGACCGGCACTCAAAAGCTTGACGCCCAGAAATCCGAACCATGTATTTCGGTCATTCCTGACCCATGCCTTAATGCGGTTCAGATGGTCCTGATCTTTCGCGAAATGGCCCCAGCCAAAAATGAAAATAGGGTGGCGTAGCACACGCGCGCAATCAAGGGGCTTGGATTGCTGCGGGATTTGCGCCAAAGGGGCGGCATGACTTTTTCGTTTGATCTGCAGGCCCGCGATGGCAAGGCCCGCACCGGCGTCATCTCAACCCGGCGCGGCGATATTCGCACACCCGCCTTCATGCCGGTGGGCACGGCAGCGACGGTCAAGGCGATGATGCCCGAGAATGTGCGCGAGACCGGTGCGGATATTCTGCTGGGCAATACCTATCATCTGATGCTGCGTCCAACCGCGGAGCGGATTAATCGCATGGGCGGGTTGCACAAATTCATGAACTGGGAGCGGCCGATCCTGACGGATTCCGGCGGCTTTCAGGTTATGAGCCTCGCCGCGCTGCGCAAACTGACCGAGCGTGGCGTGACCTTCAAAAGCCATATCGACGGGTCCAAACACGAGATCACGCCGGAGCGCTCGATGGAAATCCAGCGGCTGTTGGGGTCGGACATCGTGATGTGTTTCGACGAATGCCCGGCCTTGCCGGCGGACCGCGCGATTATTGCCGAGAGCATGCGGCTGTCGATGCGGTGGGCGGCGCGCTCGCGCGCGGCGTTCGGGGACCGTGCGGGGCATGCGCTCTTTGGCATTCAACAGGGCGGGCTGGAGCAGGATCTTCGGGCCGAGAGCGCGGAGGCATTACAGGCCATCGGCTTTCAAGGCTACGCGGTGGGCGGATTGGCCGTGGGCGAGGGGCAAGAGGCCATGTTCGGCTGTTTGGATTTCGCTGCCGACCAATTGCCCGCGGACAAACCGCGCTATTTGATGGGGGTTGGCAAACCCGATGACATCGTGGGGGCAGTCGCGCGCGGCATCGATATGATGGATTGCGTGCTGCCCAGCAGGTCCGGACGCACAGGGCAGGTGTTTACGCGGCGCGGCGTCGTCAACATCAAGAACGCGCGCCACGCGGATGATCCGCGCCCGCTGGACGAGGCCTGCCGCTGTCCAGCCTGCCGCAGCTATAGCCGCGCCTATCTGCACCACGTTTTCCGCAGTCAGGAGATTATCTCCTCGATGCTCCTGACCTGGCACAATCTGACCTATTATCAGGATCTGATGGCAGGAATGCGCGCTGCGATCGCTGATCAGCGATTTGGCACATGGCAGGAGGAATTTCACGCCGGGCGCGCGCAGGGCGATATCGAGCCGATTTGAGCCGAAGTCTACGCGCTCTTTCTCCGGTAAAGCAGATCGGATTAACACAAGCTTAACTCCGCAGGGCGTAGAGAAAACCAACCTGTAGCGGAGTTGCCCGGATGTCTTCAAAACCCAAAACCGCCTCTGTTGAAGGGGGTCCATCGCTGGACCACACGCTGCATCAGATCCAGACCAAAATCGCGCCAACACGCCTGGCAGCGCTACAGATCCTGATCCATCACATGGAAATGAGCACTGCACAGAACGGCAATGTATCCGCAGATGACTTTTTGGATGCCAAGACCAAGCTGAAAGAAGGGTATGATGCGGCGCGGGGCGTGCGGGCATGCTTTCTGGCCGCGCATGACCTGCAAATCCCTGAGTCATTGGGCGAGATGCTCGATGAGGTGGTCGCGGCGCTGGAAGAAATCGTTTCCATGACTGAGCGCTGCACCGTTGCGCAGGGAGAGATCAAGGGGTTTCACCCGCTCGACAACATGTACGATCTCTGCTGCACCCGTGTTGCCAAGGGCGTCAACGCCTTCAGCGATGCGCTTCGGACGTTCTTTCTGGAACTGAGCGAGAAGGGGAAGGCCGATGCGCTGGACCGGACCAGCACTATTGCGATGGAGATTGGCAAGATCGGGCGTGTCATCAACATGGTGGCCACCAATGCCTCCATCGAAGCGGCGCGTGCCGGGGATGCGGGCAAAGGGTTCACCGTGATTGCAGATGAGGTCAAAGTTCTCTCTTCGCGGGTCTCCTCCCTATCGGTTTCGCTGACAGACCGGCTGCATGTGAATTAATCCCTCATATGCGACGTGTTTGCTTGATTTGAAGGCTTGTGATTCCGCTTTGCAGTGGCCATGCTGCAGGCACAAAAACGACGGTAAGGTTGAATTAAGGTGTGGTGCGCCCCACCTTTAGCTTCCGAGCCTGGAGATGGTCGAGTGTTGCTGCCTGTGCGGGACCAGAACCATCTTGCCAAAAACAAGGATAGAGCATGCAAGAGCCTCTGAACGCCTCATACCCAGTACTGCCGTTGCGCGATATTGTGGTGTTCCCGCATATGATCGTCCCGCTTTTTGTGGGACGCGAGAAATCGGTCCGCGCCCTCGAAGAAGTGATGGCGGACGACAAACAGATATTGCTGTCCAGCCAGATTGATCCCGGCGTGGATGACCCCGACAGCGACGGCATTTTCAAGGCCGGTGTGCTGGCCAATGTGTTGCAGCTGCTGAAACTGCCCGACGGCACCGTCAAGGTGCTGGTGGAAGGGCAGGCGCGGGTGCGCATCACCGAATACCTTGAAAACGATAGCTTTTTTGAGGCGCGTGCCGAGTATTTGACCGAAATGCCGGGTGACGTCGCGACTACGGAAGCCTTATTGCGCACGGTGTCGGACGAATTTGAGCGCTATGCGAAGGTCAAGAAAAATGTCCCCGAAGAGGCTTTGGCCGCTGTGGGCGAGTCCACGGAACCGGCAAAGCTGGCCGATCTGGTGGCGGGGCATCTTGGCATCGAAGTGCATCAGAAGCAGGATCTTCTGGAAACCTTAAGCGTTTCGGAGCGGCTGGAGAAGGTCTATGGCCTGATGCAGGGCGAGATGTCCGTGCTGCAGGTCGAGAAGAAAATCAAGACGCGCGTGAAGTCGCAAATGGAACGCACGCAGCGCGAGTATTACCTCAACGAGCAAATGAAGGCGATCCAGCAGGAGCTTGGGGACGGCGAGGACGGCAAAAACGAAGTGGCCGAGCTCGAAGCCAAGATCGCCGAGACCAAGCTCAGCAAGGAAGCGCGCGAAAAAGCCGATGCGGAGATCAAAAAGCTCAAGAATATGAGCCCGATGTCCGCCGAAGCGACCGTGGTGCGCAATTACCTCGACTGGATGCTGTCGATCCCATGGGGCGTGAAATCCCGTGTGAAAAAGGACCTTGGCCGCGCGCAAAAGGTGCTGGATGACGATCACTACGGCCTTGAGAAGGTCAAGGAACGCATTGTCGAATATCTCGCAGTGCAGCAGCGATCTACCAAGCTGAAGGGGCCGATCATGTGTCTGGTGGGCCCGCCCGGTGTGGGGAAGACCTCGCTTGGCAAGTCGGTCGCCAAGGCAACGGGCCGTGAGTTCATCCGCATCAGCCTTGGTGGTGTTCGGGACGAATCCGAAATTCGTGGGCACCGGCGGACCTATATTGGCTCGATGCCTGGCAAGATCATTCAGGCACTGAAGAAGGCGAAGACCACGAACCCGCTTATTCTGCTCGACGAGATCGACAAGATGGGGCAGGATTTCCGCGGTGACCCGGCGAGTGCCATGCTGGAAGTGCTTGATCCGGAACAGAACTCCACTTTTGTGGATCACTATCTGGAGGTCGAATATGACCTCAGCAACGTGATGTTCCTGACCACCTCCAACAGCTACAACATGCCCGGGCCGCTGCTCGACCGGATGGAGATTATCCCGCTCGCGGGCTACACCGAAGATGAAAAACGGGAGATCGCCAAACAGCACCTCGTGCCCAAGCAGATCAAGAACCACGGCCTGAAATCCAAGGAGTTTGAACTGCAGGACTCCGCGATCACGGAGATGATCCGCACCTACACGCGGGAAGCTGGCGTGCGCAACCTTGAGCGGGAGATCGCGAAGGTGGCGCGGAAATCGCTGACCAAGATCATCAAGAAGGAAGCCGAGACGGTGATCGTCACGGATGAAAACATTGATGACTTCCTGGGCGTTAAAAAGTTCCGCTACGGTTTGGCCGAGAAAGAAGACCAGATCGGCGTGGTCACGGGGCTTGCCTATACCTCTGTTGGGGGCGAGTTGCTGAGCATCGAAGCGCTGCGGCTGCCCGGCAAGGGGCGGATGAAGACCACCGGCAAGCTTGGTGATGTGATGAAGGAATCCATTGACGCCGCATCGAGCTATGTGCGGTCGATCAGCCCGAAGATTGGCGTGAAACCGCCGCAGTTCGACAAGATCGACATTCACGTGCACGTGCCGGATGGCGCGACGCCAAAGGACGGCCCAAGTGCAGGGCTGGCAATGGTGACCTCGATTGTTTCGGTGCTGAGCCGGATCCCGGTGCGCAAGGACATTGCGATGACGGGCGAGGTGTCGCTGCGTGGCAATGCCATGCCGATTGGTGGGTTGAAGGAAAAACTTCTCGCAGCGTTGCGGGGGGGGATTACGACGGTGCTCATCCCGGAGGAAAACGCCAAGGATCTGCCGGAAATCCCGGACAACGTGAAGGCCGGGTTGGACATCATTCCCGTGAGCCACGTCTCCGAAGTGTTGGAGCACGCGCTTGTGCAAACGCCGGAACCCATCGAGTGGGATCAGGCCGCGGAGGAAGAAGCGGCCGCAGCGGCAGCCCTGGCTGGAAAATCCGATGCCACGGACGCTGCAACCGCGCACTAACGGTAGCCGGTCATTGATTTGGAAAAGCGCGTCCCGCGGGGCGCGCTCTTTTCGTGCTGAGATTGGATTTCTGAGACCAGATCAGTTTCCGCCAATCAGCGCTGGTTTCCGAGCACCTAGATTTTTTAACTTTGTTCGCCTAGGCTTCTCGCAATTGAAAAGAACGCGTTTGCGTATTTTCGAATGGAATGAGCCGAACAATCGGCCGGAGAGGCGATATGAGCACCACAAAGACAACGGCCAAAAGAACGACCGCACGCGCCGCGGCAAAACCCCGCAAGACGGCGCCAAAAACCAACGCATCCCCTAAAACCAAGGCAAAAATGTCTGCGGCAAAGACGCCCGTGACAACCGCGCCCGCAAAACCTGAAAGCACGTCGGCAACCCTGGTGAATCCGATGCGCAAAAAGGAGTTGGTCGACAAGGTCGTGGCCCGCGCGGGGATCAAGAAGAAAGATGCCAAGCCGGTTGTCGAAGCCATGTTGGCGGAACTTGGCGAAGCGCTCGCGGAGGGGCGACCTCTGGTCTTGCCGCCCTTTGGCCGCGTGCGGATCAACCGGGAGAAAAAGCTCGCGAACGGGCGCGTCATCATTGCAAAGGTGCGTCAGACTGATCAGCCCTTGCGCCCGGGTGATGAGGCGGAGACGGAAAAACCCTGAACCCCGCCGACGCGCGCTTGCATGACGCAGAGCGTTTGGCTATGTGATCTGCGGGGGTGATTAGCTCAGTGGTAGAGCGCTTCGTTCACATCGAAGATGTCAGGAGTTCAAATCTCTTATCACCCACCATCCCACACGGGTAATCCACCAGAAAAGCCCGCACACGTTTTGCAACGCGGCGGGCCGTCAGGGTTTTCGGGTTTCAGATTTCTAAACGAAATCAATACCTTCATTGGTCATCGGTAGGGATGTAACGCGCGGCCCATCAACCGCGATGGCATTGGCCAGCGCGGGGCCCGCGGGTGGCGTGCCGGGTTCACCGATGCCCGTTGGATCGACGGTGGAGGGCACGATATGCGTTTCAATCTCGGCGATGTCATGGATGCGCAGCGGTTCGTAATCAGGAAAATTGATCTGATCCGTGGCCCCTTCGCTCAGCGTGATCTCATTGCGCATGACCGCCCCGATCCCATAGCCGATGCCCCCCTCGATCTGGGCTTTGATCACATCGGGGTTCACCGGCAGACCACAATCCACTGCCGCAGTGATTTTCTCGATCTTGACGTAGCCATCCGCGTCCCGTGAGATCTCGGCCACTTCGGCGACATAAGAGCCAAAGGACTTGTGCACGGCAACACCCTGGCTGCGGCCCGGCGCGGCTTGACCCCAGCCCGCTTTCTCTGCGGCCAGCCGCAGCACCGCTGCCTTGCGCTCCTGATCCGGTGTGCCATCCGCAAGGTAGTCGAGGCGGAACGCCACCGCATCGCGACCGACAGCCTTGGCCGCAATGTCCATCATGCTTTCCATGACATATGCGGTATGGGTATGCCCAACGGAGCGCCACCACAGCAGCGTTGTGGCCGGTTTGTTATCCGTCAGGCCAAAGTGCATGCCCGGGATCGCATAGGGTGTATCGGCGGCCCCTTCGACAGAAGAATGATCGATGCCCTCGTGCACGATCACACTCTCAAAGAAGGTGCCCTTGAAGATGGACTGCCCGGCGATGCGGTGATCCCAGCCCACGATCTTGCCCGCGTCATCCAGCCCGACACGAACCTTATGTGCGAATGCGGGGCGGTAATACCCGCCGGTGATGTCATCCTCGCGTGACCAGACCAGTTTGACCGGGCGCGTACGGTCGGTCATGGCAAAGGCCAGGGCGACCTCGACCTGATAGTCTGCGGTTGGCGTGGCACGGCGGCCAAAGGAGCCACCTGCCAGCATGGTGTTCACCTGAACCTTTTCCATTGGCAATTCGAGGATCTGAGACAGCGCATTGTGATTGCTGGTGGGGAACTGTGCCCCATCGTGGATGATCACACCGCCATCCGCCAGCGGCTCGATCGTTGCGCCCAGAGGCTCCATGGGGGCATGGGCCAGCAGCGGGAAATAGAAGGTTTCCTCGACCACCTGCGCGGCCCCTTCGATGGCCGAGAGTGTGTCGGACAGATCGGTCTCAGACGAGGCATCAAATTCGGCATTGTCATCGAGGGCGGCGAGCAATTCCCGTCGAATGTCATCAGAGCTGCGGGTTTCCGCTGCGGCGAAATCCCATGTGACCTCCACCGCGTCGCGGGCCTGAAACGCCGCCCAGGTCTTATCGGCATAGACAGCGACACCAGCACCGTTGGGCAAGGCCAGAGCCTGAATGAAGCCATTGATTTCCTTGGCCGCGCTATCGTCGAAGGAGGCCACAACCCCGCCCATGCGCGGGCTGCGCTTGATCACCACGACCATCTGACCCTCAAGATGCAGGTCCATCGCGTATTGGGCGGTACCGTTGATTTTCGCGTCCTGATCTTTGCGGTGCACATCCGCATTGCCGATGATGCGGAACTCGGATGGGTCCTTGAGCCTGGGCTCTGCAGGGACGTTAAGCGCCGCGGCCTCTGCCACAAACTCGCCAATACCCGCTTCTTGCCCCGCGCCGGAAATCATCCCGTCCTGCATGGACAAATCGCTGGCCGATACACCCCAGCGATTGGCGGCGGCCTGCAGCAGCATCTCGCGCGCTGCGGCCCCGGCGCCGCGGTATTGGGCGTAGGAATTGGCCATTGCCGTCGATCCGCCCGTCCCCTGATAGGGGCCAAAAAGGAAATTGTTGTAGACGGCCGGGTCGGACGGCGCGAATTCAAATTTGATCGCATCAAGCGACATGTTCAGCTCTTCCGCGATCAGGGTGGAGAGGCCGGTCGCTGTGCCCTGTCCCTTTTCAAAGTGCTTCACGATTGCGGTGACGGTGCCATCTGACGCAATGGTCACAAATGGGTTCAAAGCGCCGGTGCCTGCCTTGGCAAACGCACCTTTGGGGGAGATGCCGATGGCCAGCAGGCCGGTTGTTGCGGCGGCGGATGCCAGGAAACCCCGGCGGGTTGTTGTAACGGTCATGGATCAGGCCTCCATCAGATCTGAGGCGCGCAGGATGGCGGCGCGGATGCGTTGATAGGCGGCGCACCGACAGGCGTTGCCGTTCATGTACTCGTCGATGTCTGCCACCGTGGGTTTTGCGTTTTCGGTCAGCAGGCCCACGGCCGACATGATCTGACCGGATTGGCAATACCCGCATTGCACCACGTCCAGTTCCGCCCAGGCGGTTTGCACGGCCTTGGCGGCGTCGGAATTCACGCCTTCTATGGTGGTGACTTCGGAGCCTTCCAGATCTTCGATATAGGTCTGGCAGGAGCGCACCGGCGCGCCATCGACATGGACGGTGCAGGCGCCGCAGGCGGCCACGCCACAGCCAAATTTGGTGCCCGTCAGTTTGAGGTCATCGCGGATCACCCACAAAAGTGGTGTGCCCGGTTCTGCATCGACCGTATGGGTCTTGCCATTCAGTTTCAGTTCAATTGTCATGAAAATCTCCCCTGGGTATCGCTGAGTGCGTTGCCTGTGCCACTACACGTAAAGATAGTGGAGGGACTGCGAATTGGTACTCGCAAAAGGCGCCAATCTTCTGGCGGTTTGCGCCAGCTTGTGCGCCCACCTGTCAGCCGGCGATGTCTGGTCGCGTAAAATCGGCATTGCTCTTCCCGTATCAGAGTGACATCGACAGACGCAGATTTGACAGCTGTGACGCGCAGGCTGTCACCCACCGGGAAGGATTTTGAACAATGCCGCCGCTTTACATTCTACGTCACGGGCAAACCGTCTGGAACGCCGAGCACCGGATTCAAGGACGCCTGGATTCGCCGCTGACAGCGGAAGGAAAAGCACAGGCGCGGGCGCAGAATGAGATCCTCCGCGGGCGTGATCTGACGGGCTTCCAGGCCTTTTGCAGCCCGCAGGGTCGCGCGTTTCACACCGCCTCCATCGCTTTGGAAGGGCTGGTGCCTGCTGTGCACACGGACCCTCGGCTGGCGGAGATCTTTGTCGGGGCGTGGGAAGGGCTGCGGCGCGACGAATTGGTGGTCGATCGCCCGGTGGACGAGAGTGAGGAAAGCGCGCTGGACCTTTATGAACGCGCACCGGGGGGCGAGGGGTTTCAGCGGCTGCATGCGCGCTGTACCGCGTTTCTTGCTGATCTGCAGGGGCCCTCGGTGCTGGTCACACATGGTATCACATCGCGGATGCTGCGGCTGATCATACTGGGCAAGGACATCACCGAGATCGGCATGCTGCCCGGCGGGCAGGGGGTGGTTTACCACCTCGAAGATGGAGAAATGCACCGCTTGTCGATAGGGGCTTGAAGCTGGCTGCGTCTTTGGCTAAACCGCGCGGCATCGGGTCGTTAGCTCAGTTGGTAGAGCGCTTCGTTTACACCGAAGATGTCGGGAGTTCGAGCCTCTCACGACCCACCACTTTCCCGTCTTCCGAGAACTTGTTTCTTAGCGTGCGAAAAAACGAGCGCAAATCTGCCGAAAACGATATAGAGTACTGATCTGTAGAGGACCCGCTTGCCATGGGAAGGTGCGTGTGATTCTGCTCAGGTACCAATGCTGCAATCAAGCGACATGAAAATGGGACGTGTGGTCAAATGTTTTACAATAAAGGCGGGTTTGCCGGGCAATCAGAGACGGATCCGGAGCTGGGAGACAGCGACGTTGATCGGCTCATTCATCTGTTGGATGAGCTTCCCCCTGTTGAGCGCTCGCACAAAGCCATGACGGTCGCCGCACGCCTTTTGGAATACGCCGCCTATGAATTGGCGGGGCGGCAGCCCGCGCGCCTGGTGGGGGAGCTTGTCGATACCTCCGCACGCATCAATCATTCGTCGCTTGAGGTTCTTGGTGACGACGTCCCCCTGCTGAGATCCCCGACGCCGACGCGTCTGCAATAGGCTGATTGCGTCTTTTTTATCGCTAAACGTGTTGGTGGCGCCTGATTGATCTACCTCGGGTTGACATAACGGCATCTGTTAAGAGACAGTGAAAGCAGGATCAACTCGTTAAGGGTTGGCGAAAAAATGCGCTGTTTCGGAGCGGTCCAAGACCCGACGGAAAAAAGCCCTGACACTGAAACTGGGCGACAGCGGATGTCTTTGACACGAGGTGTGTGAGAGACTGGTGGGTGATAGTGGTTGAAAGCGGACACGATATGAGCGTGCCGACAGATGACATTTCTTCCAAGGTTGTGGACCTTTCATCGGCTTTTGCCGGGCTTGATGGCTTGCCGCCGGCGGAACGGGTGCGCGCAGCGATGCAGATCGCGGCCCATTTTCTGGAATATGCGGCCTATGAGATGGCGCTGGAACAAAGCGCGGGCGACGTGTCGGAGATTATTCACATGGCGGCACGTCTGGACCAGGCCGCCCGCCGGATTGGTGAAAAGTCAGTCGCCGCCGACGCCGCCCGGGATTTACGCAAGATTTAAGCGCGAGATGATTGTCTCGCCCGCAGGCGCCGCTATCTTGAGGGCATGGCAGGATAGAGGAGCGCAGCCCATGAGTTGGAACCCCGCATTGGATCCAGACTGCCCGACAGGCGACGCGGTTGACGCGATTGATACGGTGATCGTGCCGCGTGCGCGTGATCTGGGGGGCTTCGAAGTGCGTCGCGCCCTGCCGTCGCCACGGCGTCAGATGGTCGGCCCGTTCATCTTTTTCGACCAGATGGGGCCTGCCGAATTTGTCACTGGCAAAGGCATCGACGTGCGCCCGCATCCGCATATTGGTCTGGCGACGGTGACCTATCTCTACAAGGGCAAGATCCACCACCGTGACAGTCTCGGGACCGATCAGTGGATTGAACCCGGGGCGGTCAACTGGATGGTGGCCGGTCACGGGATCACCCATTCCGAACGCACGGACGGTGAGATTCGCCAGCGCCCCCATGATCTTTTTGGGATTCAGACCTGGGTCGCCCTGCCGGAGGAGGCCGAGGATGACGCCGCGGCCTTTGAGCACGCGCCCAAAGACACGCTGCCCGTTCTGGAGGGCGAAGGGAAACAGATGCGGCTGATCCTTGGCCATGCCTATGGTGAAAGGGCGCCGGTCAAAACCTATTCGGACATGTTCTATGCCGATGCCCTGCTGGAAGCGGGCGCGCGTCTGCCGCTGCCGGATGATCATGAGGACCGCGGGATCTACGTTGTGTCAGGGTCGATCACAGTGGCGGGAGACGCCTTCGACGCCGGACAAATGATGGTGTTTCGCCCCGGAGATCAGATCACTGTGACTGCAGGGGATCAGGGCGCGCGCTTGATGCTGTTGGGGGGTGAAACGCTGGACGGGCCGCGCCATATCTGGTGGAATTTCGTGGCGTCCTCCAAAGACCGCATTGATGCTGCAAAGGAGGCCTGGCGCGCCGGGGATTGGGCGCATGGGCGGTTTCAGCTGCCACCGGGTGATGATGCCGAATTCATTCCTTTGCCGGACAAGTGAAGCGGTGACACGGGGATGCTGACCGGTCGCGCGGCGCAGTTGGTTTTATCGCCGGTGCTGGCCGCTCAGGCCCTTCAGGTCATTCGCAAAACGCCCCGATTGCCGGAGGCTGCGGGCCCGCGTGCGGGTTCGTCCGGCACGGGCAGGCCGCTTCGCCTGCTGATCCTGGGAGATTCCTCGGCCGCCGGTGTTGGCGCCCACCACCAGCAGGACGCGCTCAGCGGGCACCTTGTGCAGGCATTGTCGGGTACTGTTTCGCTGCATTGGCGTCTGATCGCGCAGACGGGCATCACCACACGCGCCATTCCAGATATGTTGCGCAACCACGGGCGCGCGCAGTTTGACGTCGCTGTGACCGCTCTGGGTGTGAACGATGTGACACGACTGGTTTCGCCAAAACGGTGGTCCGCACAGACCCGTTTGGTGCATGACATTCTCAAGCGCGACTTTGGTGTCCAGCGCATCTATGGCACCGCCATACCCCCGATTGCGCAGTTTCCCGCACTGCCAAACCCGCTTGGCCTGGTTCTGGGAAAACACGCCGCCGCGATGATGGCCAGATTGACAGCGGATCTGGCACAGGACGCAACGGTGCGGATGGTGGAGCCCAAATGGGGTTTTGATCCAACGAAAATGGCCAGGGATGGGTTTCACCCGGGCCCGGAAACATATGCGCGTTGGGGCGCGGAAATGGCGCATCATATTCTCGCGGATCTCCCCGATGCTACGGGCTGACTTGACCGAGGCTGACCTCATACCCGCGCGTGCAGCAAGATGTCGGCAAAAAAACCGGTTTCGGATGCGCAACCCGCTTGACGCGACCTGAGGCGCGCCATAAGACGTCCAAACGCATTGGGCTCGCTTGATGTGTGCAGTGGGCGGTTGTAGCTCAGTTGGTTAGAGTACCGGCCTGTCACGCCGGGGGTCGCGGGTTCGAGCCCCGTCAACCGCGCCACCGCTGCTTGAAAAGGGACCTTCGGGTCCCTTTTTGCGTTTTAGCCCGCAGGGTGCCGTTGGTGATGACATCAGACACCTTGGCCGATCGCGCCGTGATCAACTGGCGCCGCTGATGCCGGAGCGGCATGACCGCGAAATCGCATTCAGCGCATTCAAGCTCGGATTCCGCCCGGCGGGCTATTGACGCTTGCAGTCTCTTGGCCTATTCCGCCCGACATCGCGCGGTTGTAGCTCAGTTGGTTAGAGTACCGGCCTGTCACGCCGGGGGTCGCGGGTTCGAGCCCCGTCAACCGCGCCACTTTTCCTTGAACAACAGATCAATGCGTTTCGATTCCGTCGACGAAGGTCTGGAGGGCCCGCGCCGTTTCTGCAGGGGATTGATCGACAAAGAAGTGCCCGCCGGGAATTGCCTGCGCGCGCATATCGGCGAGCCGGTCCTGCCAGGTGGCGGGCACATCATAGGCGCGTGCCATGGCGCCATCGGCCCCGTACAGCACAAGCGCGGGGCAGGTGACGGTGCGGTCCAGATCCTGCGCATCGAGGTCGAAATCATAGTGAAGCGCTGCGCGGTAGTCGGCGCACATGCCGCGGATGGCGTCCGGGTCACGCCAGGCCTCGCGGTAGGCGGATAGCGCCTCTGTCTCGAAGTCCGACAGTTTTGCAGCGCCCCAACCCAGCAGGCAGCTTTCAAAATACCGGTCCGGGTCATGCCCGATCATGGTTTCTGGAAAAGGCGCAGGTTGTGCGAGAAAAAACCAGTGATAATAGGCTGTTGCAACCTGCCGTGACAGTTGATCCAGCAACAGATGCGTGGGCACGATATCCATCACCGTGAGGCTCAGCATTGCACCCGGCGCATCCAGCGCAAGACGATGTGCGACCCGTCCACCGCGATCATGGCCAGCGACATGAAACCGCGCAAACCCCAGATGTTTCATCAGCGCCATCTGGTCCTGCGCCATGTGACGGAACGAATAGTTCTCAGTCCCCTCGGGTTTTGAACTCGCGCCATAGCCGCGCAAATCAGGCGCAATCACCGTATAGCGCTCACCGAGCAGCGCACCGACCTGCCGCCACAGCACATGGGTCTGCGGAAATCCATGCAACAGTAAAAGCGGCGGACCTGAACCCGCCAGCGCATAGCAAATGCGCTGCCCGTTCACCTCGGCAAAGTTGCTTTCAAAGGACAGGGTCATCACACGTAGGCCTCATACGGTGCACGTCACCGCGCGAGAGCGGCAAGAATACGGGCCCAGCTGCGGATGCCCTTGTGAAAGCTTTCCACGTCGTATTTTTCATTCGGAGAGTGCAGCGCATCATCATCCTTGCCAAAGCCGATCAGCATCGGCGTGGTCCCGAGGATTTCTTGGAAATGCCCCGCAATCGGGATGGACCCGCCACAGCCGACATAGGCGGCAGGCACCTGCCATTCCTCGGTCAGCGCCTTGCGCGCGGCCTCAAAACTCGGGTCGTCGGTTTCCGTCATCGAGGCTTTGCCGGCCCCGTGGTCGTTGAAGCTGACCTCGCAATCCTCGGGCACCATGTCACGCACCAGTGCGCGGAAACTCTCGCGGATCGCCAGCGGGTCCTGATCGCCCACAAGGCGAAAGCTGATCTTGGCATGGGCTTGCGAGGGCAGCACGGTTTTGAACCCATCCCCGGTGTAGCCGCCCCAGATGCCGTTCACTTCGCAGGTTGGGCGCGACCAGATCATCTCCAGCGGTGTGCGGTCTTGTTCGCCCGCAGGCTTTGACAACCCGACATCGCCGAGGAAAGCCGCGTGATCGAATGCCAGCCCCTGCCACTGCGCCTCCATCTCATCTGAAAGCTCCGGCACGCCGTCATAAAACCCGGGGATGGTGATGCGGCCCTCATCGTCATGCAGTGATGCGACGATGCGCGACATCACCCGGATCGGGTTGATCGCCACGCCGCCATACATGCCCGAATGCAAATCCACGTCCGGTCCCGTGATTGTGATCTCCTCACCCAGAAGCCCGCGCAGCATGGTCACGATGGCCGGTGTCTTGCTCTCGAAAAGCCCGGTGTCACAGATCAGCGCAATGTCGGATTTCAGTTCTTCGGCGTTTTCCTCCATGAAGGGCACCAGCGAGGGGGAGCCGCTTTCCTCTTCGCCCTCCAGGAAAAAGGTCATCTTGCAGGGCAGGCTGCCATGTTCGGCTTTCCATGCGCGGCAGGCCTCGATGAAAGTCATCAACTGGCCCTTGTCGTCCGAAGATCCGCGCCCGCGAATGACCTGGCCCTTGGCGGTTTCTTCGATCTGTGGGTCGAACGGATCATTGTCCCACAACTCCAGCGGATCAACCGGTTGCACGTCGTAATGGCCATAAAACAAAAGGTGCGGCCCGGGTCCGTCGATATGCCCCACAACCATCGGGTGGCCGGGTGTGGTCCGCTTTTCGGTCTTGATCCCGAGGCCGTTCAAATCGTCAACCAGCCAGTCCGCGGCCTTGTCGCACGAGTCTTTGAAGGCCGGGTCGGTCGAAATCGACGGGATGCGCAGCAGGTCCATCAGTCGGTCCATGGCGGCGGGCAGATCGGAATCGATACGGGCTAAAACGGCGTCTAAGGACATGGGGCAACTCCTCTTGTTTGACCCGGACCGTACCAGCAGGCGCTGCGGTGTCCAGATGCGAAACCGCCCGGACCGATCGTGGCGTACTGTCAGCTAATGGGGCGGTTGTATTTGATGCATATCAAGGATGCGACATGGTGCCCGGTCTAAGTATATTGCACCTCCACGTGAGGGGCTATATTGCTATGTTTAGAAAGATTCCAAAGGTGCGACGTGCCCGGGATCGCATGAAGGAGACACCGGGTGAGCTATAACGACCAGCTGGATCAGGCGATCGCGCGTCTGCACGAAGAAGGGCGCTACCGGACGTTCATCGATATCGAGCGCCACAAAGGTCAATTTCCTCATGCCACGCGCACCCGGCCAGATGGCAGCACCCAATCCGTGACCGTATGGTGCGGCAACGACTATCTGGGTATGGGCCAGCACCCTGTCGTTCTAGAGGCAATGCATGAAGCGATTGATGCCACCGGGGCAGGGTCCGGCGGGACCCGCAATATCTCCGGCACCACGGTCTATCACAAGCGGCTTGAGGCGGAGCTCGCGGATTTGCACGGCAAGGAAGCATCGCTGCTGTTCACCTCGGCCTATATTGCGAATGACGCCACGTTATCGACGCTGCCCAAGCTGTTTCCGGGCCTTATTATTTATTCCGACGCCCTCAATCACGCCTCGATGATCGAAGGTGTGCGGCGCAACGGTGGCGCAAAACGTATCTTCCGCCACAATGATCTGGACCATCTGCGTGAGCTTTTGGAAGCCGACGATCCGGATGCGCCCAAGATCATTGCGTTTGAATCGATCTATTCGATGGATGGCGATTTTGGCCCGATTGAGGCGATTTGCGATCTGGCGGATGAGTTTGGAGCGCTGACCTACATCGATGAGGTCCACGCGGTGGGGATGTACGGTCCGCGCGGCGCAGGTGTGGCCGAGCGTGATCGTTTGATGCACCGTCTCGACATCATCAATGGGACGCTTGCCAAGGCTTTCGGCGTGATGGGCGGCTATATCGCCGCATCGGCGAAAATGTGTGATGCTATAAGGTCTTATGCGCCGGGGTTCATCTTTACAACCTCACTGCCGCCGGCTGTTGCAGCGGGTGCTGCGGCCTCGGTCGCCTTCCTGAAGCGGGCGCCCGAATTGCGTGAAGCGCATCAGACGCAAGCGCGTATTCTCAAGCTGCGCCTCAAGGGTCTTGGGCTGCCGATCATCGACCACGGCAGCCATATTGTGCCGGTGATGGTGGGCGATCCGGTGCATACCAAGATGCTCAGCGACATGCTTCTTGAGGATCACGGGATCTACGTGCAGCCCATCAATTTCCCGACGGTTCCGCGCGGCACCGAGCGGCTGCGTTTCACACCATCGCCCGTACACGGCCCCGACGAAATGAATGCCCTTGTTCATGCAATGGACGGACTTTGGTCACATTGTGCGCTAAATCGTGCCGAAGATGTAGGTTAATACTCACCTATATGAAATTGAAGTTGCCTTGTGTTAACCTAACATAAACAAGAAGTCAGATACGAATCGTGGGGACGATTCACAGTCTGGCGGAGGCGTTAGGCAGGCACGGGGAAGACGGGGCAGGTTTATGATTGGGCGTAAACACTCAGAGAGTGTTGAAGAAGAAGTCGAACGCAAAGGGTTCGATGATTTCGAATTGCGTCTTGGCGATGTGATGCGCGGCGAACGCGCGACCATGGGCAAATCTCTCCTCGACGTCCAACGCGAACTGCGGATCAAAGCAGCCTATATTGCGGCAATCGAGAATTGCGATCCAGACGCCTTTGACACACCAGGATTCATTGCTGGATATGTGCGGTCCTACGCGCGCTATCTTGGAATGAACCCCGATGAGGCGTTCGAGACATTCTGCAAGGAAAGTGGATTTACCGTCGCGCACGGCATGTCGTCCAAGGCATCCGTCATCAAGAAATCGTCGCGCGAGGAACGGGTTGGCGGCCTGGGTGACGGCGATATGTTCAACCGCCCGGGCACGCCGTTTGTGCCTACTCGGGATGGCTTTTTTTCCGGTATTGAACCAAGCGCCATCGGCTCTTCATTGGTTTTGCTTGCCCTGATCTCCGCCATCGGGTTCGGGTGCTATTCGGTGCTCCAGGAGGTGCAGCGGGTTCAGGTTGCACCGGTTGAGCAGACACCCGTTGTGCTCTCAGACCTTGACCCTCTGGATGGCGTATTGGCCGCCGCTCCAAATGCAACGGATGCGGCGCAAACACCCGGTGCCATGGATCAGCCACGCGCTGACGCGCTGGACCAGCTTTACCGTCCGCAGGCCCTTGATGTGCCCGTGCTTGTTGCGCGCGATGCCCCGATATCGACAATTGATCCGCGCACGATTGGGAACTTCGCCCAGGTTGAGAAAGACGTTGTACCGCCGACCGAGTCGCTGGCTGGTGCCATCGACAGTGCCATTTCGGCCAGTCTTGAGCGCGCGAAGACAATCCCCCAAGTGGTTGAAAATCCGGGGCCAGCTTTGCGTATGGTTGCCGTGCGCCCATCCTGGGTCCGCGTGAGCGCCGCAGATGGCACCGTGATCTTCGAAACCATCATGGAACCTGGTGACACCTGGGATGCCCCGCAGAGCGAAGTCCCACCGTTGTTGCGTACGGGCGAAAGCGGTGCGATCTATTTCGCGCTGAATGGCGAGTATTACGGCCCTGTGGGAGAGACGGGTACAATCACCTCGAAACTGCCGCTTGAGGTGGGCGCGTTGAAGTCACGGTACACCGTGGCGGACCTCGCTGCGGACGAAGCCTTGGCGACAACCGTGGTTGAGCTGCAGACACTTTTGGCGCCTGCGACCGAATAACACCTGATCCTTTGTGAAACCCACCATTGCGGGTAGGGGCGCAGCTGTCTATTTTAGCTGACAGAAGCTCCTGACAAAGGAATGTCCCATGTCGCTGAACCACGTGCGCCCCTGGCGCAATATCTATCGCCGTACATCGCGTCAGATCATGGTCGGCAATGTGCCGGTCGGAGGCGATGCACCGATCACGGTTCAAACCATGACCAACACGCTGACAACGGACATAAAAGCGACCATTGAGCAGATACAGGCCGCAGTCGACGCTGGAGCTGACATTGTGCGCGTCTCGGTTCCAGATGAGGCGTCCTCTAAAGCGCTTCGCGAGATCGTGCCTGAAGTCTCCGTACCGATCGTGGCAGACATCCATTTCCACTATAAACGCGGCATCGAAGCGGCAGAGGCTGGCGCAGCCTGCTTGCGGATCAATCCGGGTAACATCGGTGACGAGAACCGCGTGAAAGAGGTCATCAAGGCTGCGAGAGACCATAACTGCTCGATCCGCATTGGCGTAAACGCGGGCAGTCTGGAAAAACACCTGCTGGATAAATATGGCGAGCCCTGTCCCGATGCGATGGTCGAATCCGGTCTGGATCACATCAAGATCCTGCAGGACAATGATTTTCATGAGTTCAAAATCAGCTGCAAAGCCTCCGATGTTTTCATGGCGGCGGCGGCCTACCAGCAACTGGCCGAGGCGACGGATGCGCCGATCCATCTTGGAATTACCGAGGCCGGGGGGCTCACCTCAGGCACCATCAAATCCGCGATTGGTCTGGGCAACCTGCTGTGGATGGGGATCGGCGACACGATCCGCGTCAGCCTGTCCGCTGATCCGGTGGAGGAAGTGAAAGTTGGTTATGAAATATTGAAATCCTTGGGTCTACGCCACCGCGGCGTCAACATCATCAGTTGTCCCAGTTGTGCGCGACAGGGCTTTGACGTGATCAAAACCGTCGAGAAACTGGAAAAGCGTCTTGAACACATCAAAACGCCCATGAGCCTCAGCATCATCGGCTGCGTGGTGAACGGACCGGGCGAGGCGCTGATGACCGATGTGGGCTTTACCGGCGGCGGTGCCGGGTCGGGCATGGTCTATCTGGCTGGAAAGCAGAGCCACAAGCTTAACAATGACGAGATGGTGGAGCACATCGTCGAGCAAGTGGAAAAAAGAGCAGCGCTGCTAGACGCAGAAGCAGCGATTGTGGATGCCGCCGAATAAAATCGGATAGTTATCCGGCGATATCGACATCAATTTTCAAAGGTCGCGTTTTTCGTCCAGCATTGCGCGCATCCGATCGTAGGGCAGATATCCGCGCAGCATTTCGTCATGCATGACAAAGGTCGGGGTGCCGGTAATGCGCAGCTCTTGGGCCAGAGCGCGGGTGCGGGCGATTTCTTCTGTCACAGTGTCATCGTTCATCCGTGCCTCAATCGCATCCGCGTCCAACCCGTAGGTGGCAGACAGACGCCGCAGCGCGGGCAGGGTGATGTCACCGTTGAACGCCATCAGCGCGTCATGCAGTGATTTGTAGGCCTCTGCGCCCTCTAGCTGCTTGGCGGCAATCGCAAACCGAGATGCCAGGACAGATTGTTCGCCCAAAATCGGGAATTCTTTCACGATGAAGCGGATATTGCCGTCTGACTCCAACAGCTTCTCAACCTCGCCGAATGCGC
Source organism: uncultured Roseobacter sp. (assembly GCF_947499265.1). Lineage (GTDB taxonomy): Bacteria > Pseudomonadota > Alphaproteobacteria > Rhodobacterales > Rhodobacteraceae > Roseobacter. The sequence continues at coordinate 44,500 of NZ_CANMNK010000008.1, forward strand.
GTTTGCAGTATCCGCAGCGGTAGTCCATGAATTCCACGATGGTGATGTCGCCATCAGGATTGCCGCCGACAAAGGAATAGCCGTCGTCGAAGATTGCCTCTGCATTGTCTGATACAAGCGTCAGATCAGCTTGCGCCTGTGCTTCGGCCTGCTGGTCTTCCAAGGCCTGCACGGCTTCCATGATCACCTCGGGATTTTCCATCAGATAGCTGCGCACCTCGGATCGGAAAAGCGCACGCTCCTCGTCCGACATGGTCTCCAGATCAAGCGCCACAGCGGGCAGCGGTAGGGTGAGACACGCCAGCAAAGCAGGCAGGATCAGGCGGTTTGTCATGGCATCATCTCCGTTTTTTTTCGGCGCGTTCAGCAGCAATCAACACATCCTGCGCGCGTTGCCAAGAGGCAGCACCCGTGGGCAGCAGCCCCAGAGCGCGTTCGGCGTGAATTTTGGCGTCTTTCATCCGACCCGACAGGGCGTATCGTTCGGCGGTGACCAAGGAGGCCATGCCGATCTGATCGGATTTAGCGTAGGCAACCGATAAGTCCCGCAGCATCACGCCATCACGAAAGTCGATTGATCGCGCTTTCTCAAGAGCTTGTCGTGCATTTTTAATGTTACCCGATGCCAAGAGCGACCGCCCATAGCCCGACAGCACCAAAGCGTCATTCGGAGCCAGCTGGACAGCGCGCCCATAGGCCGCGACTGCTGCTTGAAAATTGCGCGTTTCAATCAGGATCTGGCCGCGCTGGTCGTGCAGAAACGGGTCGTTTGGCCGCAGGGCAATGGCGCTGTCGATGGCGCGCAGCGCTTGCTTTGTGCGTGATTGCCGGTGTGCGGCCACGGCCTCACGCAATAGCCGTACGTCCTGATAGGGGCTCTCCTGCAGGCGCCGCAGCGTCCATTTCGGGGACCGGGTATAAGCACTGAGCTTGCCTTTCACCCGATCAAACCAATATGCGTGATCAGGATTTGCCGCGGTGATATTCCCATAGGCCGAAACAAACCCCTCAACGGCCCGCACACGGTCGCGCGACAGCGGGTGGCTGCGCAGATAGGGGTCCTGCCGGGTTACAGCCAGGACTTCCTGACCGCGAAAAATCTCAAGAACGTCCATCATGCCCTGCGGATCGACACCCGCCGATTTCATGAAGCGAATGCCGGATTGATCGGCGGAGGCTTCTTCGGCGCGGGTGTGTTTGAAAAACCGTGCCTGCGCCGAGCTTTGCGTGCCCAGAGCGATACCCCCCGCCGCACTGCCCGCGCCGGCCGCCGCCGCAACCGCGGCCAAGGCCAGGCCGAGCCCCGAGGCCGTGCGCGTGTTGGCCAGATTGGTCAGGCGCCGGGTCAGGTGGCCGTTGGCGATATGCGCCGCCTCATGCGAGATCACCGCTTGCAGCATCGCCGCAGTATCCATGCGGTTGATCAGCCCGTAATGCAGATAAATCGCGTCATTGCTCACCACGAAGGCGTTGAGCGAGCTGTCATTGACCACCAGAATTTTGACGCGCGACGGGCTCAACCCCGCAGCGCTGAGAATCGGCGCGGCGAGTTGTTTGAGCCCGTATTCCAGATCGGCATCCCGCAACAGCCCCTGCGCCTGCAGGGGCGCTGCCATGAGCCACACCATCAATGCCGGGATTGACGTGAGCCTGAAGAACAGGTGAAACAGCATGGTTTTGAAATTGGAGTGAATTCATGCGTAGTTCAAGGCGGTCGGCTGTTGATCCCTTCATTGTGATGGATGTGATGGAGGCGGCGCGCCGTCTGGAGGACGCAGGTCGCCATATCATTCACATGGAAGTTGGCCAGCCCGGAACCGGCGCACCCAAGGCCGCGGCAAAGGCGCTGACCCGTGCGATGGACGCGGGCCCATTGGGCTATACGGTGGCCCTGGGGCTGCCCGCCTTGCGCGCCCGGATCGCGCAGATGTACGGGGAATGGTATAACGTCGATCTCGATCCGAACCGGGTGGTGATCACGCCCGGATCGTCGGGCGGATTTCTGCTCGCGTTTACTGCGCTGTTCGATACCGGTGAGCGGGTGGGCATCGGCGCGCCCGGCTATCCAAGCTACCGGCAAATTCTGCGCGCACTGGACCTGCAACCGGTGGATTTGCCCACGGCGCTGGAAAATCGATATCAACCGGTGCCTGCTGATTTTACCGGGATGGATTTGGCCGGGTTGATGGTGGCCTCTCCCGCCAACCCCACCGGCACAATGCTGGACGCACCGGCCATGCGCGCCTTGATTGAGGCGACGCAGGCACAAGGCGCATCGTTCATTTCAGACGAAATCTACCACGGCATCGAATATGAGGCGAAGGCGGTCACGGCGCTGCAGATCACCGATGAGGCCTATGTGATCAACTCCTTCTCCAAGTATTTCTCGATGACGGGATGGCGCGTGGGCTGGATGGTTGTGCCCGAAGATCATGTGCGGACGCTGGAACGGATTGCCCAGAACATGTTTATCTGCGCGCCCCATGCGAGCCAGATCGCAGCGTTCGCCGCCATGGATGCGGAGGATGAATTGCAGCAGAACATGGACGTCTACCGGGCAAATCGGGCGCTGATGCTGAAGGGGTTGCCGGAGGCCGGGTTCACCAAAATCGCCCCGCCGGATGGGGCGTTTTATGTTTACGCGGATGTATCCGATCTGACCCAGGACAGCCGCGCCTTTGCCGAGGAAATTCTGCAGACGGCAGGGGTTTCCGTGACCCCGGGGCTGGATTTCGACCCCGCACGCGGACACACCACGCTGCGGTTCTCTTATGCGCGCAGCACCCAGGACATCATCGAGGGGCTTGGGCGGCTCAAGGAATTCATGCAAGGACGCTAATGGGGTGTTCCCCTCAGGCCTCGGCCTGCGGTAGGGTGTGGGCAATCAAAACCGGCAGAGCAGAGCATGATCCGGCATTTCATTTTTTTCGCCGCCCTCAGTTGGATGGGGGCAACTGCGCTCTATGCGCAGGAATTGACCGCTGTTGCGCGCGTCGACCCTGCGTCCAGCCAGATCGAGGAGGGGTGGTTCGGCAAGGCGGAAGTCTCGCTGCACCTGAGCCAGGGCGTGCCTTTCAGGGTGTTTACGCTGGCGGCGCCGCCACGGCTGGTCGTCGATTTTCGCGATGTGGATTGGTCGGGCGTCAAAGCCACGGATCTTTTGGCGAACCCGGGCACCGTGACCGATATCCGGTTTGGGAACTTTCAACCCGGCTGGTCCCGGATGGTGGCTGATCTGGCCCAGCCAATGCTGCCGGATGAAGTTGGTATGACCATTGATGACGCTACGGGCGCGGCGATTCTGTCCATTGTCGTGGCCCCCGCGGATGCTGCGGAACTTGCGGGCCGTTCAGGTCCCCCCGAAGATGCGCTTTGGCCACAACAAGAAGCGCAGGAAATCCCGGCACCGCTGGTGGATGACCGGTTTGTCGTTGCCATTGACCCCGGCCATGGCGGTGTGGACCCCGGCGCGGAGCGTGATGACATCAATGAAAAAGAGCTGATGTTGCAAATCGCGCTGGAGCTGCGCGAGGCGCTGCTGCGGTCCGGCGTGTCCGATGTGGTCCTGACCCGCGAAAGCGATATGTTCGTGTCGCTGGAAGGGCGCGTCGCCATCGCGCATAGATCCGGCGCGGATGTGTTTTTGTCCCTGCACGCGGATGCGCTCAGCCAGGGCGGGGCGCAGGGCGCCACCGTCTATGTCTTGTCCGAAGATGCCAGCGACACCGCGACGGCCCATCTTGCGGCACGGCACAATCGCGCGGATATCATCGCGGGGACCGATTTGACCGGCTCAGATGACGAAGTGGCCAGCGTCCTGCTGGACCTGGCGCGTCAGGAAACCGAACCCCGTTCGAAGTCATTGGCCAAGGCGCTGGTCAAAGGCATGACCGAGGCCGGTGGCCCCATGAACCGCAGACCCCTGCGGCAAGCGGGGTTTTCCGTGTTGAAATCAGCCGACATCCCTTCCGTTCTCGTTGAGGTTGGGTTTCTGTCCAGCGAGCGGGATTTGAAAAACCTACGGGATCCCACGTGGCGGGCAAAAATCGTCGGCGGCATGGCCCGGTCCATTCTGACGTGGCGTGACGCGGATGCGGCAAAGCGCCCGCTGGTGCGCCAATAGCGATTTGCGCTCGAAACCGGCGGGTTTCGGCACGTTTCGTAAGCTTTCGTGTTTTGACGGCACCGGTGCCACTGCCTATATGTAAGCCCAAGCAATCAAAGAGAGGCGTCCGCCCAGTGTTCCGATTCATCCTGTCCTTTTTCGGGGGCATCTTTACGACGATCACGATGGCCATTGGTATGGTCGCGCTGACGGTTGGCGCCGTGTTCTGGATGTATGGGCGTGATCTGCCGAGCCACGAGTCGCTGGCGCAGTATTCACCACCCACGATCAGCCGGATTTATTCCGGGCAGGGGCAGATCATCGACGAGTTCGCCAAGGAACGGCGGCTCTTTGCGCCTGCGGAGACGATCCCCGATCTGGTCAAACAGGCGTTCATCTCTGCAGAGGACAAGAATTTCTATCAGCATGATGGGTATGACCTGCGCGGCATTGGTGCGGCGGCGGTGGACGCGGTGCGGTCGCGCGGCCAGGATGTGCGCGGGGCGTCCACGATCACGCAGCAGGTGATGAAGAACTTCCTTTTGTCCGGTGACCGTCGCGCGGAACGCAAGATCAAGGAGATCATTCTCGCCGCCCGCCTTGAGGAGACGCTGAGCAAGGAGCGCATTCTTGAACTCTATCTCAACGAGATTTTCCTTGGGCAGAATTCCTATGGCGTGGCTGCGGCCAGCCAGACCTATTTCAACAAACCGCTCAGCAGCCTTGCCCCGCATGAGGCCGCGTTTCTGGCATCCCTGCCGAAAGCGCCCAGCGATTATCACCCCGTACGCCAAAAGGACCGGCTGCTCGGGCGGCGCAATTTCGTGCTGAAGGAGATGATGGAGAATGGCTACATCACCCAGGATGTGCTGCTCAAGGAATTGAACGAACCGCTGCGCTCTGTGCAGAATGGTGATTTCGAAAGCTTCAAGGCCGAATTGCCGCCCCGTGATTACTTTACCGACGAAATCCGCCGTCAACTGACCGAAGATTTCGGGGAAGGCGAGTTTTTCACAGGCGGTCTGACCGTACGTGCCACCATCGATCAGGAAATGCAGCCCATTGCCGCCACCGCTCTGCGTCGGGCGCTCGAAGACTATGACCGCAAGCAGGGCATCTGGCGCGAAGCCAAGATCAAGATCGATCCCGCGCGATTGGAGACTGAAGAAGACTGGCGGGCCGCGCTTGGAGAAACCAAAATGGCGCGCGATATCGACCTTGATGGTCCCTGGTATCCGGCGGTGGTTTTATCCGTCGGCAGCAATGACGCGCGGATCGGCATCGAAGGTGTCGCCGAAGATGACGACGGTCATTTCATCGCGGCAAATGACGTCACATGGGCCCGCAAGCGCGCGGAAGATGGCACCGTTGGTAGCAAAGCCAAAGTGGCCGGCGACCTACTGGAGGTCGGCGATGTGGTGCATGTGCGCGCGATGACCTCCGATGAGGATGGCACTTTCGTGCGCTGGACCCTGCGGCAGGTGCCCCAGGTGCAGGGTGGCTTTGTCGCGATGGACGTCAACACCGGCCGCGTGATTTCGATGCAGGGCGGGTTTTCCTATCAGGCCAGCGTGTTCAACCGCGCCACCCAGGCCAAACGCCAGCCGGGCTCCAGTTTCAAACCCTTTGTTTATGCCGCCGCCCTCGACAGCGGCTATTCCCCCGCCACAATCGTTGTGGACGCGCCCATCGAGGTCAATACACCGCAGGGGCTGTGGCGCCCTCGCAATTCCTCGCGGGAATTCTATGGTCCCACGCCGCTGCGCACCGGGATTGAACGCTCGCGGAACCTGATGACGATCCGGCTGGCTCAGCAGATCGGCATGGATGTGGTGGCCGACTATGCCGAGCGTTTTGGCGTCTATGACAATATGGGCACGTTCCTGGCCAACTCGCTTGGGTCGGAAGAGACAACGCTATACCAGATGGTGGCGGCCTATGCGATGTTCGCCAATGGCGGTGAACGGGTGCAGCCGACGCTGGTTGACCGCGTGCAGGACCGCTACGGCAAGACCATTTACCGACACGACGACCGGTTGTGCTATGACTGCGAGCTGGCCAGCCTGGATACGGGACTGGCGCCCAATATCATCTCCAACCGCGAGCAAGTGATGGATGCGGTCACGGCCTATCAGCTGACGTCGATGATGCGCGGCGTGGTCGATCGCGGCACCGCAAGCCGAACCGTCAACCTGCCGGTGCCGACCGCGGGCAAGACCGGCACGACCAATGACGCCAAGGATGTCTGGTTCATCGGCTTCACCAGCAACATCGTGGCTGGTTGTTACATCGGCTACGATCAGCCGCGCGGGCTGGGGCGCGGGGCATCGGGGGGCGGTATGTGCGGCCCGGTGTTTCAAAGTTTCATGGAAGAGGCGACCAAGAAGTATGGCGGCGGTCCGTTCACGGTGCCGCCCGGTGGCCGTTTCATCAAGATTGATCGGTTCACCGGTGCGCGTCTGAGCCCGGAGGCGACGGGTGAAGCGGTGGTGGCCGAATATTTCCGCGAAGGGGAGCAGCCCATCTTTGGCATCACCTATGATGGCGGATTTGCCATGGGGCAGAACCTGCCGCTCTTTGAAGAGGTCGCGCGTCAGACCCAACAGGTCACGACCTCGACCGGGGAAACCACAACCGTGGGGCCAAAAGCCGACTTTGGGACATTGAGTTCCGGCGGACTTTATTAGCATCAGATAAGGGCATCAGCGCCGCCGCTCCCTTGCCGCTGGCAGGGCGCTGGTTTATCACGACGTTCAGACCCAACGCCCGAGGCAGATTTCATGCGCGCTGACGCACAAAATACCGTGGAAAAGATTGAAAAATCGCTGGACCTGCTGGGCCAGAGACTGGACGTGGAAACGGCCCCGTTTCGCTTGGAGGAATTCAACGCGCGGGTTGAGGACCCGAACTTGTGGGATGACCCGGATGCGGCGCAGAAACTGATGCGCGACCGGCAGTTTCTGGTGGATGCCATCGCCACCTATGAGGGGATCAAACAAGATCTCGCCGACAATATCGAACTCATCGAACTGGGCGAGATGGAAGAGGACGAGGAGGTTGTCTCCGACGCGGAAGCGGCGCTGAAGGCGCTCGAAGAGATGGCCGCGAAAAAGGAGCTTGAAGCACTGCTGGACGGCGAGGCGGATGGCAATGACACCTTCCTGGAAGTGAACGCCGGGGCAGGGGGCACGGAAAGCTGTGACTGGGCCTCCATGCTGGCACGCATGTACGTCCGCTGGGCCGAGAAGAAGGGCTATAAGGTCGAGCTGCAGTCCGAAAGCGCGGGCGAAGAGGCGGGAATCAAATCGGCAACCTACAAGATCAGTGGGCAGAACGCCTATGGCTGGCTGAAGTCGGAAAGCGGCGTGCACCGTCTGGTGCGGATCTCGCCCTTCGATTCCGCGGCCAAACGGCACACCTCCTTCACCTCCGTCTGGGTCTACCCGGTGGTTGACGATAATATCGACATCGATGTGAACCCGTCGGACATCCGCATCGATACCTACCGGTCGTCCGGGGCGGGCGGTCAGCACGTGAACACCACGGATTCCGCTGTGCGCATCACCCACCATCCCACAGGGATCGTGGTGACCAGCTCGGAGAAATCGCAGCACCAGAACCGCGACATCGCGATGAAGGCGCTGAAATCGCGGCTTTATCAGTTGGAGTTGGACCGTCGCAACGCAGCCATCAACGAAGCCCATGAAAACAAAGGTGATGCGGGCTGGGGCAATCAAATCCGGTCTTATGTGCTGCAGCCCTATCAGATGGTCAAAGACCTGCGCACCAACTTTGAAACCTCTGACACCAAGGGGGTCCTGGACGGTGATCTGGATGGGCTGATGGCGGCGACGCTGGCCCTGGATGTGTCCGGCAAGACGCGCGCCGAAGCGCAAAGCGGCTAAGCGCGCGCCGAACCGGTTTGCGGGCCGGTGATCTGTCGTCCATAGTCCCGGTGGGGTGACGGACGGTGAAAGAACCATGCAGCTGAACGGAATATCCGCTCTGGATTTGTCCAGGGCCCTCGCCAAACGTGACATCAGCGCGGTGGAGGTCATGGTGGCGACACTGGCGCGCATCGATGCGGTCAACGGCGCGGTCAACGCGATTGTGTCGCTGAAAGATCGCGACACCTTGATGCGCGAGGCCGCTCAGGCGGATCAGACCGCACGGCGTGGCTGGCTGCACGGTATCCCCATCGCGATCAAGGATCTGGCCCATGCTGCGGGGTTGCCGACCTCCAAGGGATCACCGATCTTCGCAGGTCAGATGGCCCAAGAGGATGATCTGATGGTGGCCCGGATACGGGCTGCGGGGGCGATCATCATCGGCAAGACCAACACGCCGGAGTTCGGCCTGGGCAGCCATACGTTCAACCCGGTCCATGGGGCAACGCGCAACCCTTACGACCTGTCAAAATCTGCAGGGGGATCATCGGGCGGTGCTGCCGTGGCGCTGGCGACGGGCATGCTTCCCCTTGCGGATGGCTCCGACATGATGGGATCACTGCGCAACCCGGCGGGGTGGAACAACGTCTATGGCATGCGCCCGACCTGGGGCGTGGTGCCCGCGCACCCCGAGGGCGATGGTTTCTTTGAGCAGTTTGCCACCGAAGGGCCGATGGCGCGCACGCCTGCCGATCTTGCTGGCCTGCTTGATACCATGGCGGGGCCCGACCCGCGTGTTCCCCTGCCGGTGCAAATTGCACCGACGCTACCTACTATTGACGCTCTACCGGCAGCGCCCAGAGTGGGGTGGCTCGCGGATTGGGGTGGGGCCTTCCCAACCGAGCCGGAGGTCCTGAGCCTCTGTGAGGCGGCGCTGGCGCAAATGTCGGAAATGGGATGGATGGTCGGGAGGCTGGCAGCGCCGTTTTCGGCGGACGCCATGTGGACCAGTTGGACGGACGCGCGATCCTTTTCCATCGCCATGCGCCGCCGTCCCGAATACGACGACCCCCGGAAACGGGCACAGCTCAAGCAGTCGATGCTTTGGGAGATCGAGCGCGGCAGGCAGATGTCCGGCGAGGCCGTCTATGCGGCGAGTGAGATTAGGTCGAACTGGTTCCGGACAGCGGCGTCCCTCTTTGAAACCTATGATGTGCTGGCATTGCCCTCCGCGCAGCTCTGGCCTTTTGCGGTGGAGCAGGAACATCCCACGGACATCGCAGGTGTCGCGATGGATACCTACCATCGGTGGATGCAGGTCGTGGTGCCCGCCAGCCTGATCGGGTTGCCAGTGGTGAATGTGCCCATCGGGTTCGGGCGCGCTGGTCTGCCCATGGGGCTGCAACTGATCGGCAAACCGGGAAGCGACGGGCATTTGCTGCAGATTGCGCAGAAATGGCACGAAGCCACTGGCTGGCCCCAAAAAACACCTGCTATGATGTAGGGGTTCATGATCGGAGGAGGGAGCATGACACCACCAGCATCCGCAGAGCTTGAGATCGGCGCGCCGAAGCTCCGCCCGGCACGGTTCGAGGATCTGAAAACGGCGCTGGCCCGCGGCGCGAAGGATTTTCGCGCGCATCCCTTTTTTGGCTTGGTGTTCGCCACGTTCTATATCGGCGCGGGATGGGCGATGGCCGCAGTGACCGCCGCCACCGGACATACCTTCTGGCTGGTTCTGGCCGCGATCGGCTTTCCGCTTCTGGGCCCATTTGCCGCTGTTGGCCTTTATGAGGTCTCCCGCCGGTTGGAGGCAGGGCTGCCAATCAATTCAGCTGCAATATTCGGCGTGATCTGGCACCAACGTTTGCGGCAACTACCATCGCTTTGCACGATGATGGTGGTGATCTTCATGTTCTGGTTTTTTCTCGGCCACATGATTTTCGCGCTCTTTCTTGGGTTGAGTACAATGACCAATATTTCAAGCTCTTACGAGGTGTTCCTTACGCTGAATGGCATCTCCATGCTAGGGTTTGGCACGCTTGTCGGGGGGATATTCGCCTTCGTGATTTACAGTATCTCGGTGATCGGACTGCCGTTGTTGCTGGATCGGGAGATTGACTTCATCACCGCCATGATCACCAGTTTCTCCGCCGTCAAACAATCGCCTGCGGTGCTGATCTGCTGGGCGGCCATCATCGCGGTTTTGAGTTTTGCCGCGATCCTGCCGGGGTTCCTTGGACTATGGATTGTGCTGCCCTTGCTGGGGCATGCCTCCTGGCATCTCTACAGATTGCTTGCCACCACAGGTTAGGCGGGCAGTTCACGCCCCATGTCGATGAGCCTTTGGCGCAGGCCGTCTGCTTCCGGCGCCCCTGCTTCCAAGGCGTAGATAAAGGCGTGGGTCAGATAGAAACCGCAGGCGTCGACGTCTTCTGCGCGGTCTGCCGCCTCGCGATAAAGATCAATCAGCGCGCGTTGATCACCGGCGTCATGGGCTGCCAACAGTTGCGCGTCCAGCGATGTCACTCCGCCGCCTGATCCATCTGACGACGGGCGTTCAGCCGACCGGCAACCCAATCATGGAAAAGATGCGTCGGCCCGTCCATCGCGGGGGAGAAACGACCGCCATCAAACGACACTGCGTGCCGCCCGCGCTGCATGCCTTCCACGACAAAAACGTCCTCGACAAAAACTTCTTTCCACTGTTGCGCGTTCTTTTGTCGTAGGGCGTCATCGGTGTCGGGTGTGGTGTAGAAGATATGCACATGTTCGCGTGTCTTCTCCGGCCCCTGCGGTTCCAGAATGATCGCAAATGTGTGGTCCCGGTGCACGCCCAACAGTACGTTGGGAAAGGCTGTGATATATTCAGCCGCCGTATCCCATGTATCGCTCAACCCCTCGAAATCCGGAAACACGTCGCCGTTTTCACCTTTGAGCTGACGGTAGACATGCGTACCTTGGCCCGCGAAAAGCTCCTTTTCTTCAATATGATAGTGATCTTCCAATCGCGAATAGCTGTTCAGACCGGGATGTACCCAGGGCAAATGGTAGCTTTCGCAATAATTCTCGACGGCAAGTTTCCAATTGCAGTTTACCTCCAGCTGGAAGCAACTGTCCGCACCGCCATGAAAGATCGGTTTGTCAAACTCCGCCCAGCGTTTTAGCAGCTCGGCATTTGCATCCTCGAAGGCGGGCGCGGTGCCCGACACATTGATCCAGACCACGCCCATCCAGATGTGGCTGCGCACTTCGATCAGACCCAAAAGCGCGCGGTCAATACCGTCGTGCTTGTTCTGGCCCGGGCCGCCGACATGCGGTGTGCTCACCAATTTGCCATCGGTGGAATAGCACCAGCTGTGATAAGGGCAGCGAATGGCGCCTTCGATTTTCCGCGGTTCCGAAACCAGGATCATACCGCGGTGGCGGCAAATATTCTGAAACACGCGTACGGCACCTTGCCGGTCCCGCACCACAAGCAGGGGCATGCCCAGAAAGCTGAGCGGCACCGCATCGCCAATGTCCGGCACATCCGCTGCCACGGCAAGGCCCGCCCATGTATCAAACAGCAGCGCATGTTTCTCTTCCTCGAAAACAGCCGCATCGGTGTAATGCGCGTTGGGAAGACCATGCGCTTGTGCGATCGGGCGGCGTACGTTCGACAGATCGGTGGGTGAATGATCCATGACAGCTCTCCAGAAAGGTTGGAGATATTGTAAGTGACACCGCCACGGATGCCGCGCTTAAAGCGACCCGAGTTTCCTCAAGGCGACATCGCCATCGCGCGCGTTTTCAGCGGAACGGGTCGTGGGGTTGCAGCAGCCTTTGGTGAAAGGGCATCAGCTCTTCCAGCGTGCAAAACCCGGCTCTGCGTGCGCGGAACAGCGCCTCGGCAGTGTTTTTTCCAAGATATTCGTAGACTAGGCGCGTCATACGCATGCCTGATGTGTCTTCGCGTACGGTGCGGGCGACATAGCCGACCCAAAAATTGTTCTGGAAGGATGTCACGCGGCTCAGGTAGTTGAACGAAGCTGTCATGCCATTGCGGCGGGCCACCGTGGCGGCGACACCATCTTCGATCTGCATCACGAAACCACGGTATTCGCGTGCCTGTGCGGTGGCGGGGATGCCCTGCATCGCCATGGCGATTTTTGGTTCATACCCGCGCAGAAATGTATTGTCCCCGTCGCGCTTGATCAGCACGACACCCCGCACAAACCGGTCATCCTTGACGAAGCTGCGGCGTGCGAACTGGTAAAATCCGCTGGGCAGGCTGTCTTCGGAAACCGATTGAATGGCCGGGCCCATGAAGTCGCGCAGATACTCGCTGGAAATCGGGCCGGTGTCGCGCGCCACCTGATCGACGGGTTCTAGAAGCACGCGCGCATCAACGGCAAAAAAATCGCACATTCTTGCGAGAACGTCCGGGCGCGGGAAGCTTTCTCCGCTGAGATAGCGATTAAACTGCGTCCGGTTGATCCCCAGATCCCGTGAGAGCGCTGAAATTGAGGGGTAATCAGCAGAGAGTGTTCGCAGGTTGGAGCCAAACATATTGCGCAGTTGCGCTGGGGTTCGGGCGGTCACAGGCATCGTCGTCCTTTTGCCTCGTCGCTGCCGCAGCATATTAAGCAATATGTCGCGAATTAGCCAATGATTTACAGATAGACCACCGTTTTTGATGCTAAATAGCGTCAACAGTAGATCGTATTTGTGTCATTCATAGAGCGGGTCGACACAAATTCCAAGCGTACGGTGCTGATTTTATCATGTGCCGAACCGTTAACTTATTGGTACCAATAGGGGGGCGCGATGTTTGTAGGACCGGCGTGCGAGTAGGACCAGGGATAGGATAAAAATATGATAGGTGTAGTCCTATGGAGCGATGCTTCGGACCGAAAGGCTGTCATCTGGTGTGAAGATCAGGGTGATCTGGCTTTTCTGAATTCAGAAACACAGTTGTTTCAGTCAGATATTTTCTTTGACGCCGGGGATGTTGTCCAGTTTGACGTGGAAATTCAATCCTCTATGAGAACTGTCCACAACCCGCGTCTGGTATTGGAGCGCGCAGGGGCGGGCCTGCCAGAGGCCCTGCGCCGGAGTGCTGCAGCCAGCCACAGCACTGTTCAAACGGCTCAGATCATCCCGTTTGAGCCGCGCAGGGCGGAGACCCAAGTGCAGATGCCGCGCGTCTCTGGGGCCTAAAGCCGCGTTATTCGCCGCGTGACAGGGCCGCCACACCGGTTCTGGCGACATCAGACAGGCCAAGCGGGCGCATCAGATCTGCAAAAGCATCGATCTTGTCCGGCGCGCCGGTGATTTCAAACACGAAGCTTTCCAGCGTGCTGTCCACAACCCGCGCCCGGAAGATATCGGCCAGACGCAGGGCTTCGACACGCTTGTCGCCTGTGCCGCTGACTTTGAACATGGCCAGCTCGCGTTCGACACTTGCCCCTTCAACCGTCAGATCATGGACCTCGTGTACTGTAACGATGCGGCCCAGCTGTGCCTTGATCTGTTCGATCACCTGCGGCGTGCCGGAAGTGACGATGGTGATGCGGCTCAGGTGCCCGGTGTGATCCACCTCTGCCACGGTCAGGCTGTCGATGTTGTAACCGCGGCCGGAAAAGAGGCCGATGACGCGGGCTAGAACCCCGGGTTCGTTTTCGACAAGGACAGCCAAGGTGTGCCGCTCGACCACATCGGAAAAGGTGGGACGCAGGTTATAAGCGGAATGGCTGGTGGCGCCTTTTTTGATTTTGAGCGGGGACATGTTCGAAGCCTTATTGAGTGAGAGAGCGGCGGGGCCGGAAGGGCCCACGCCAGAACGAAACCGGGGTGGTCGTCAGACCATGACCGCGCCATCGGCTTTGATCACGCCTTGTGTCTGCGCCTCGCCCAGCAGCATTTCGTTGTGCGCCTTGCCCGACGGGATCATCGGGAAACAGTTTTCGTGTTTCTCCACCAGACAGTCGAAGATCACCGGGCCATCATAATTGATCATCTCCATGATCGCATCGTCGAGGTCCGCGGGATCGGAGCAAAGGATACCCTTGGCCCCGAAGGCTTCGGCCAGTTTTACGAAATCGGGCAGGGCCTCGGACCAGCTTTGCGAATAGCGCTCGCCGTGCAGCAACTCCTGCCACTGCCGCACCATGCCCAGACGTTCGTTGTTGAGGATGAACTGTTTGACCGGCAGGTTATACTGCACCGCGGTGCCCATTTCCTGCATGTTCATCAGCCAGCTGGCTTCGCCGGCCACGTTGATCACAAGCGCGTCGGGGTGCGCCATTTGTACGCCAATTGATGCGGGGAACCCGTAGCCCATCGTGCCCAGCCCCCCGGAGGTCATCCAGCGGTTGGGGTCCTCAAAGCCCAGGTATTGCGCGGCCCACATCTGGTGCTGGCCCACTTCGGTACAGATGTAGCGGTCGTGTTTCTTGGTCAGTTCCTCCAGACGCACCAGCGCATGTTGAGGTTTGATGGTCTTGCCGGATTGCGTGAACTTCAGACAATCGATGGCCTTCCATTCCTCGATCTGTTGCCACCATTTGGCCAGCGCTTCGGAATTCGTCTTGCGGCCCCGGGATTTCCAGACCTTAAGGATGTCTTCCAGCACATGGCCGACATCCCCCACAATTGGAATATCCGTCTTGATCACCTTGTTGATCGACGACGGATCGATGTCGATATGCGCCTTGATCGATTTCGGGCTGAAGGCATCGATACGCCCGGTGATCCGGTCATCAAACCGTGCGCCGATATTGATCATCAGATCGCAATCATGCATCGCCATATTGGCCTGATAAAGCCCGTGCATCCCCAACATGCCCAGCCAGTTTTCGCCAGAGGCCGGATAAGACCCGAGCCCCATCAGTGTGGAGGTGATCGGAAAGCCGGTGGATTTGACCAATTCGCGCAGCAGCTGGCTCGCCGCGGGTCCGGAATTGATTACACCTCCGCCCGTGTAGAAAACCGGTTTCTTGGCTTTCTCAATCGCGGCCACCAGCTCGGTGATCTCCTCCATATCGCCTTTTACCTTGGGCTGGTAATGAGAGACGGAGGGCTTGGGCTCGGCATAGGTGCCGGTGGCGAACTGAACATCCTTGGGGATGTCCACCAGAACCGGACCGGGGCGGCCTTGCGTCGCGACATGGAAAGCCTCGTGCAGCACGCCAGGCAGCGCATCCGTCTCCTTCACCAGCCAGTTGTGTTTGGTGCAGGGCCGGGTGATGCCAACGGTATCCGCCTCCTGAAACGCATCCGAGCCGATCATGAAGGTCGGCACCTGTCCGGTCAGGACCACAATCGGGATCGAATCCATCAGCGCGTCGGTCAGACCGGTGACCGCATTGGTGGCCCCGGGACCTGAAGTCACCAGCACAACGCCGGGTTTGCCGGTGGCGCGCGCATAGCCTTCGGCGGCATGTACCGCGCCTTGTTCGTGCCGCACCAGAATGTGGCGAATGGCATTTTGCTGGAAGATCTCATCGTAAATGGGTAGGACGGCGCCCCCGGGATAGCCAAAGACGGTGTCCACACCTTGATCGATCAAGGCTTGGACAATCATTTTTGCTCCGGACATCTGCCGTTTCATATCTTTCAACTCCGTATCGGGCCACGTTCTCGGGCCTGTTCTACCGTTTGCGCAAAAAAAAGCCCCCGTTCTAGCGGGGGCGCATGGGTCAGACTATGGTCTACCGTTACCGGCCCATGCGCGTTTTTCCTACAATGACGACTAGCGTGGTCATGGCCTGAGGCTCCTTGATGCTGGCGGGACATTATGGGCGTAGGTTGGGGGCGTCAAGCACCTAGTGCACAAAAAATCTGTCGCACAGATATAATTTTGCGCCATTTACTTGCGCTGTGGTGCATCATCACGAAATTTTCGCAAATTTCGTGGTCTGAAATGCCCGATTCTGGCCTAGTGGGAGGCTTCGATGCTTTCAATGTCCTCACGCGCAGAAAGAGTGAGCTGCTGCACTTCTTCGGCTAGAACCTTGAATTCCTGCGCGATGATCGCCAGCCCTTTGCCCGCTTCACCCGCACGCGAGGCTTCAACCGAGGCGTTGATCGACATGGAGCGGACGTATTTGCCGATCCGTTCCAGCCGGCTCAACCCTTCACCCAGACGTGTCGCGGATTGCATGGCAACTTCCAATTGCTGGCTTCTGCCATTCTCGACCTGGGCCCACACATGGTCCGTCAACCGCGTCACAGCGTCGAAGAATTCTGCCTGTCCCAGTGCGATATAGGACTGCAGGCTTGAGGCCGATACGCCATCCTCACTTTGGGCCGCGGCGGTCAGGGTATCGGTCAAATCGGCCATGCGTCTGATGATGCGCATGTGGTCGTTTTGATCCTGCGCCAGATGCGCCAACCAGAGGCTAAGCTCTTCGGGCAGATCCGAAAAGGTGCTTGTGCCCTGCAGCACTTCGAGCGTGTGGCGCAGCTTTTGCGTTTGCGCCTGCAACGTCGACAGCAGTTCCTCGCGGTTCGCCTCACGCTGTCCGCCCGACAGCAAGCTCACATTCAGGGCAATGCGCACGACCAAAGCGCGCGTTGTCGCAACGCGGTCAATGGCGTCGCGGTAGGGGAGCGCGTCGATGGTTGACGCGCTGGGAACCGAAAGAGAGCGCTGCATGTTCATGCGACCGGTTTAAGAAGCGGCCTTTAAAAAAGACTGAACATTCGGCGTGGTTTTGGTGAAATCTGCAAGCCTGGTCCACGGCAACGAATACCGCGTGACGAGGGCGGCTAAAATCGCGCGCCGGTGCCCTGCAACACCCCATGTTCCAGCGCATATCGGGTCAGTCCTGCGGTGCTGGAAATCCCCAGTTTGCGCTTGATGTTCTTGCGGTGGGTTTCAACTGTCCGCACGGAAATATCCAGCGCCAGTGCCACATCCTTGTTCGACTTACCCTGCGCCAGCTGCAGCAGGATCGTCTGCTCGCGCCCGGTCAGTGCTTCGCGCACGCCATCCGCTTTCGGCTCCAATGACCCGCGCGCACCGGTGCACAGATAGCGCTCCCCGGACATGACCACGTCAATCGCCTGCTTGATCTCATCTGTGGGCACGTCCTTGAGCACATAGCCCATGGCCCCGTGGCTGAGCGCGGAGGAGATGTATTCAGGGCTGTCATGCATCGACAGCACCAGGATTCGCGTGCCGGGGCGTTGTTCCAACACGATCTCGGTTGCCGTGAGCCCGCCCATATCGGGCATGTTGAGGTCCATCAGGATCACATCCGGATCCAGCACATCGAGCTGCTCAATGGCCTCGCGGGCCGCATTGCAGGTGCCGACAACGGTGATGTCATCATAGCTTTCCAGAATGGATTGAATGCCTTCGGCGACCATCGGGTGGTCATCGACGATCAGGACTTTGATGGGAGAGATGGTCATGCGGATACTTTGGCTTGGTGTGGTGTTTCGGGTTCCGGTGGCAGCAGATGCGACAGCGGGACGGTAACTTCGATAATCGTGCCACGGCCCGCGCGCGGGGCGGCGATGATCAGTTCACCTTCAAGCTGCTCCACACGTTCCTGCATGTTGCGCAACCCAAGCCCGCCGCCATGGCCGACGGTGTCATCAGGCATGCCGCGACCGTTGTCTTCGATCCGCAGGGTCGCCCCTTTCTTGTGGCCCCGCAGGTCGATACGCACGTGACTGGCCTGGGCGTGGCGTTCGATATTGGTGAGCGCTTCCTGCGCGATGCGGTAGAGCGCGATCTTGGCCTCGCCATCCAGCCGGTTGCGGAAGACAACCGTGTCAAATTCCGTGGTCATGCCGGTGCGCTCGCTGAAATCATCGGTGAGGGCCTTGACCGCGGGGCCAAGCCCCAGGTCGTCCAGAACACCGGGGCGCAGATCTCGGCTGATGCGGCGCACCTCGGAAATGGCCTCGCCCAGGGTTTCGATGCCCTTGGCCAAGGGCGCCGCGGCCGTCGGATCGCCACGGTCGAGCTTGCGCCGGGCGGTGTCGAGTGCATAGCGCACGCCCACCAGCAGCTGGCTGATGCCATCGTGCAATTCGCGCGCGACGCGGCCGCGTTCCTCTTCCTGGGCGTCCAGCACCCGTTGGGTGAGTTTCTTCAGTTTCGCATCGGCCAGGCGACGCTCGCGAATGTTCAGCACCATGCCGGTCAGGAAAACCGCCAGCAGGGCGGCCAGAGTGATCATCCCGATATAGAAAAACGTCTGCTGGACCCGCTCTTCGACATCTGCGCGCGCAGAGGCGACGGTGGCCAGCACGTCATCGATGAACACGCCTGTGCCCACGGCCCACCGCCAGCTTGGAAAGCTGGTGACATAGGTGATCATCCGCGCCTCTTCCCCGGTGGAGGGTTTCGGCCAGAGGTAGCTGTGATAGCCCGCGCCCGATCGGGCAATGCGGATGATCTCATCGGTGATGGGGGTGCCTTCGCTGTCGGCAAGGCCGGTCCAGTTGCGGTTGATCATCTCGGTCTGGCGCGGGCTGACAAGATTGGTGCCATCATAGTCGTAGACAAAGAAGAACCCTTCGGTCCCATAAATCATGGCCGACAGGATCTGCGCCACTTGATCGCGGGCGTCCTGATCGTCGGGCGCGGCATTGCCATAGATGAAGTAGAACCCGTTGCGCGCCTGCGTGACGTAATTGGCCAGTTCCACCTTCTTGGCTTCCAGCAGCTGTGTCTCCAGCGCCTTGATCTCGCGTTCGGCCAGCATGCGCGACTGATAGGCCACCAGAACGGCAATCGCAGCCACCGCCGCGATCAGCGGAACCGTGGCCACCAGCGACAGCTTTTGCGCGTAACTGGGCCGAAAAAATGCGCCAAACCGTTTCATGACAGTCTGATTACGTTGAAATCAGGGCGAATCAAAGTCTGATCCCGCGACACGCGCGCGGCGAATCCGACCCCGCGCAGTGTTTCAGCGCGAAAACCGGCCAAAAAATATGACCAAAATGGCGTAAATGCCGCTCATCTACGCAGTACTAGGTATTTTCATTGGAGCGCGCATCGCTAGTGTGGCCACACTCGAAACGACCTGCGCGTGATCCATACGACGTGGGCGTCATATTTGGGAGGAGTAACTAAATGGATCGTCGTTCATTCCTGAAGACATCTGCACTGGGCGGTTCCGCCGCCGCCGCCACAACGCTGGCAGCACCCGCATACGCACAAGGCAATCGCGCCCTGACCATGGTCACATCCTGGCCCCGTGGTTTCGCGGTTCTTGATGACGCGGCTACATATTTCGAAGAAATGGTTGGCGCCATGTCCGATGGCACGCTGACCATCGACAAAAAAGCCCCCGGTGAGCTGGTTGGCGCCTTTGAGGTCTTTGACGCGGTATCCTCCGGTCAGGCCGACCTTTATCACTCCGCTGACTACTACTTCATCGGTCAGCACCCGGGCTATGCCTATTTCACCGCTGTTCCCTTTGGCGGCACCGCGCAGGAAGTGACCAACTGGTACCACCACGGCGGCGGCCATGAGCTGCACAACGAGCTGGGCGAAATCTTCAACCTGAAATCCTTCATTGCAGGCAACTCCGGCTCGCAATCCGGTGGCTGGTTCCGCAATGAGATCAACTCCGCGGACGATTTCAACGGTCTGAAGTTCCGGATGCCGGGTCTTGGCGGCAAGGTTCTGGGTGAACTCGGTGCCTCTGTGCAAAACATCCCCGGTGGTGAGCTTTACCAAGCGCTGTCGTCCGGTGCTCTGGACGGTCTGGAATGGGTTGGTCCCTTCGCGGACGAACGCGCCGGTTTCCAGGAAGTGGCGAAGGTTTACTACACGGCGGGCTTCCACGAGCCGGGCTCCGCGCTGGCCTGTGGCGTCAACCTCGACGTCTACAATGACCTGTCGCCCGCGCATCAGGCGATCATCGCCAACGCGGCGATGGCCACCACGCACACCCAGCTGGCCGAAACACTGGCCAACAACGGTGCCGCGCTGGCGCGCCTGCAGGCACAGGGCGTGAAAACGCTGCAATTCCCGGATGATGTCTGGGATGCCTTCGGTGCAGCGTCCAAGAAGGTCATGGACGAGAATATGAACGATGAGCTCTTTGCCAAGATCCGCGCGTCCTTCGAGGAATCACTGGCACAAAGCTCTGACTGGCTGCTGAAATCGGACGGTTTCTACGTGGCACAGCGTAACCGCGTTCTGGCCAACGGCTAAACGCCTTACGAAGCTTCATGAGGGGCCGTTCATGGGTGAATGGCCTCTCATATGAGGAAGAATTCCAACGACCGGACACGGACGACACCTTGGAGCGCTAAAATGCGTACCCCAAGGGAGGGGGACATATGGAAAATGACGTAGACGCAGCAGGCGGTTCGCTATCTGTCATCTTTGACGGGATATTGTGGTTTTTCACGAATATCGGCTTGGCGGTTTACAACTTTTTCTACGCGGTCTCGCATCCCTCCCTCTGGCTGGACTGGTCTGACAAAGAAGCGATCATGCGCTTTGTCTACTACGGCGGTTCGGTGGAATTCTTTTTCGTGGTTTTCACCGCCTTCCTGATCATGTTTGCGGTCGGCCTTTGGCGGAACGACATCATGTGGGGCTACGTCCGCGTGCTCGAAGGTTTCGCCAATACGGTGGGCCGCTTCTTTGCCTGGGCGGGCCTCTTGATGGTCTTGCAACAGATCATCATCGTCTTCATGCAGCGGATCTTCACCCGGCCCGATATTTCCTTTGGCTTCGGCATTCCGCTGCGCTTCGACATCAGCTGGTTTGCCGAAGAACTCAAGCTCTACAACGCCTTGGTTGTCTGTCTCTGCATGGCCTACACCTTCGTGCAGGGCGGCCATGTGCGGGTCGATCTGATCTATTCCGCGGTCAAATTCCGCACCAAGAAGGTGATCGACATGTTCGGCGCCATCTTCTTCATGATGCCGGTTGCGGTACTGATCTGGATGTACGGCTGGTTCTTCATGTGGCGGCACCTGATCGTGCCCAAACCCTCCGCTTCCGACACGCTGGACCGGTTGGTGTTGAAATCCCGGGCGCTGCGCTGGAACGTGGAAACCATCGGTTTTAGCCCCAACGGGTTCAACGGCTATTTCCTGTTCAAGATCCTGCTCTGCGCCTTCACGGCGATGCTCTTCCTGCAGGCGATGGCCATGTTCTACCGCTCCTATCTGGAGTGGAAAGAAGGGCCCGAGAGTGAAGGGAAGTATCTGGACCGTGACAGCCTTGGTGACGGTGAAGAAGCCTATGAGGGCACACACTAATAAGACGCAGCGGAGCACGCAGCGCATGAGGGGACTAAGCCCATGTTTTTCGGTCTAGACGGCGTAGAAGTTGGCCTGATCATCGTTTTCATCTGCCTTTTTGGCGGTATTCTGTCCGGCTTTCCGGTGGCTTTCGCCATCGCCGGGGCAGGGATCATCTCCTTCGGGATCATCGCCGCCCTCGACAGTGCGGGGTTGCTGATCCACCAGGCCATTGACACCGGCAGCGCGGTCTACCGCGATCTGGTGAATTCTGGCGTCAAGGCCGATACGATATCGGTCTTCCGATACCCCGATTTGCCGCGGATCGAAGAGCCCGTTTTCCCCAGAGGTTGGGAAGTTGCCCTGGACCGCAACGTCTCCTTTGTTGTGAACCGGATGAACGAACGGGTGCTGGCGGGCCAGTCCATCGAGACCCTGCTGGCGGTGCTGATGTTCGTGCTGATGGGCATCACGCTGGAACGTTCCAAGATCGCCAACGATCTGCTTACCACGATGGCGCGCGTCTTTGGCCCGCTGCCCGGCGGTCTGGCCGTCTCCATCGTTGTTGTGGGCGCGTTTCTTGCCGCCTCCACCGGGATCGTCGGCGCGACCGTGGTGACCATGGGCCTGCTGGCGCTGCCGACCATGTTGCGCAATGGCTATTCACCGGAGCTGTCGACCGGGGTCATCGCGGCCTCGGGAACGCTGGGGCAGATTATTCCGCCCTCCATCGTGATCGTTCTGCTGGGCACGCTTGCGGGCGACCTCTATTCCGCCGCGCAGGAAAAACGCGCGGTGACGCAGGGCTGTACCGACGCGCTGACCTATCTGGGCGAGCCTGCGGTTCTGTCGGTGGGGACGCTCTTTCAGGCCGCCCTTTTGCCGGGCATCATGCTGGCGCTGCTCTATGCGCTTTACGCCTTTGGCTTTGCGCTGCTGAATCCGGACAAGGCGCCCGCGGTGCCGATGGGCAGCACCAATGCCGAACCCGTCACCCGCAATGAAGCGTTCACATGGTTCCTAGGCGCGCCTTTGGCGATCATCGTCGGCGCGGTGCTGCTGGGCAATCTCGGCGTCATCGGGGATCAGTCCACCAACGTGTCGCGCTACTCCGATATTGGCGAGGGCGCCGCGCTGCGCACCAACGTGAGTGCGGAATGTCAGGCCTCGATGATTGAGCTCCACGGGCAATCCGCCTGGGACGCAGCGGTGGCGCAGCAGACGGCCATCAATGACGCTGGCGGCATCCAGCAATCCGAACGCCTGAGCGAGGAAGAACTGGCGCAGGCCAGGGCGGACAAGATCGCGAATGCGGCCCCAATCGGAACAGGGATCGCCATCATTCTGGTGCTGACATCGCTGTTCCTGACCACGGCGCGGGGCGTGTCGCCCTCCAGCCCGGCGCAGCCCTTGCTGATCGGGGCCGTCGGGGCGGTGTTGATGATCCTTGTCGATATCATCCTCATCGGCCCGGCCACATCATCCGGGGCCATGGTTGCCCTGATGGCGCTGCCCTTCGCGGCGCTGATGTATGGTGTGGTGCATGCCACGAAGATCTGCGCCACGAATGAGCTGATCCGCGTGGTCTTTCCACCGCTGGTGCTGATCGTCGCGGTGCTGGGCTCGATCCTTGGCGGGATCACCAACCCGACTCCTGCCGCCGCGCTCGGGGCCGGTGGGGCGATCATGCTTGCAGCCTACCGCAAACTGAAAGATCAGGACCGCTCCCCCAAGGTGATCATCTGGTCGACGCTGGCGATCATCGTCTGCATCCTGGTGGGCATCAACTTCGACCTGCGCATCAACACCGGTGCGGTCGGCTTCCAAAGCTGGTTTGCCTTCTTTGTCGCCTATGCCGCGTACCTCTACGCGCTCTTTGGTCTGATCTTCTCCTGCTGGATCCTCTATACCTCCGGCGTGCTGAGCCCGGTGGTGCGGGAAACGGCGAAGGTGACCAGCATGGTCTTCACCATCCTGATCGGATCGCAACTGCTGAACCTGGTGGTGATCTCCTTTGGCGGTGAACACTACATCCAGCAGTTCCTGAAATCTTTCGACAATGAATTCACCGTCTTCTTGATCGTGATGCTGGTACTCTTCGTGCTGGGCTTCGTGCTCGATTTCCTGGAAATCATCTACATCGTCATCCCGATTGTGGGGCCGGTCATCTACGGCGGCACCTTTGACCCCAAATGGGTCACCATCATGATCGCCGTGAACCTGCAGACGTCCTTCCTGACGCCGCCCTTTGGCTTTGCACTCTTCTACTTGCGCGGGGTTGCGCCGCGAGAAGTGACCACCGGCCATATCTACCGCGGGATCATCCCCTTCGTGCTGATCCAGGTGGCGGGGCTGGCCCTCCTATGGACCTTCCCGAGCATTGTGACGATCGTCCCGGATCTGATCCCGAACTAATCTGATATGTCGATACATGAAGGAAAAAGGGGGCCGCGTGCCCCCTTTTTCGCGGTTGACCATCGGCAGCCCGGATCAGCAAGCAACAGGGGCCATGTGAGAGAAGCGCGGTCTATTTTGCGCCCACGTCAATATGCCACCACTTGGGGCGTCCGCCCTTGTAGGAATGGGCCAGCGGCATCAGGTCTTTGCGGTTGGCCTTGTCAAAGGTGCCAACCAGCAACGCAACCACCGGGTCATCATCAATCGCGCCCAGAGTACTGCCACAGGTCGGGCAGAACGCGCGGCTGGAATAGTCTGAGGATCGATAGGTCGCGGGCAGGCCACCAGCGCCTGTCCAGGTCACGGCCTCCTTCGGAAATTCGACCCAGACCGCTGTGAGCGCGCCGCTGTGCCGCTGACAGATTTTGCACGAACAGGTATGGGGCTTCAGGGCCGGCGCCCGCGCCTCAAACCGAATGGCGCCGCAAAGGCATCCGCCAAGGTGAACTGTCGCTTTCGCCATACCCCGTACCTCCTGACCTTTTCCAAACTATCAGAAAGACTGGCGAAACGGAGGGCAAAAGACATAGGCGCAATGGCGGGAAAACAGATTTGACGCCGGCGCCTAATTCATCGGCAAAGCGGGCACGCGTCTACTTGGTGGGACGTGTATCAGGCAGGTGAATGTTGGCCACCTGTTCGGCAATCGGATCGGTGGACAGCGGATGCGTATCCGCGCTGAAGTCATCGGGGCTTTTCATTTTCTGCCAGCTCCCGCCGACATAGACCTCAAGCCCGGAAAACTTGGCCTTGTAGCCCATCTTCTGGCTGCCCGGGACCCAGTAACCCAGATAGACGTAAGGCAGGTCCGCTTCCTGTGCGATTTTGATGTGATCGAGGATCATGTAGGTGCCCAGCGACCGTTTGGGGTCATCGGGCGCATAGAAGGAATAGACCATGCTCAGACCATCAGACAGGACATCCGTCAAGCTCACCCCAATCAGCGCGTTGCTGTTTCGGTCGGTGTATTCGACCACGCGGCTGCGGATGGGCGTCTCCTCGATCATTGCGGCGAATTCGAACACATCCATATCCGCCATGCCGCCCTCGGCGTGGCGACTGTCGAGATAGGTACGAAAAAGCTCGTATTGCTCCTCGGAGGCCCAGGGCGAAGTGGCCCGGCGATCCAGATCGTCATTGCGGTTCATCGTCCGGCGCTGGCTGCGCGAGGCGGTGAAGGCACTGACATCGATGCGGGCGCTGAGGCAGGCGGAACATTCCGCGCAAGAGGGCCGGTAGAGCACATTCTGGGACCGGCGGAAGCCCTGTTGGGACAGGCTGTCGTTCAGCTTATCCGCGTTCTCGCCCTGCAACGCTGTAAACAGCTTACGCTCCATGCGCCCGTCCAAATAGGGGCACGGCTGAGGGGCAGTGACATAGAACTGCGGAGCGATGGGCAGCGTATGGCGCATGAGATTCCAGCGGTTATCCGAAACAGGATAACAAGACAGACGCCAGCCGCCAAGACGTAGTTTCCGCTGTGTTAACGCTAGCTTGCGCGACGGTTGACCATCACCGTACCGAGCACGTGATCGCTCAGGCCCTGGCCACGTTCCGTGACCGCCATCAGCACAATCGAAATCAGTTGCAAGGGGAAGAAAGCCCAGCTGACGGTGTAGCCAAAGGTATGGGCAAAAGCGCCACCTGCGTCGAGCCGCGTCCCATCTGCCTGGCGCAATTCAATGGCAAAGAGGCGCATGCCCCAGGTCGCTGATCCATTCGCCAGCGTGATCATCCGATAGACGAATCCAACGATCAGAAAGAGCAGGGGAAAGAAGAAAATACCGGTGAAAGCCGTGAACGGCAGGATCACAAGGCAGGCGAGGAAGGTCAAAACCGCGTCAATGCCCCAGGCGATCAGGCGCTTGAAGGGCACGTCCTTGTAAAAATCCGGTTGGCTGTGGGGGTCGGGCGTGGCGGTCATGATGATCTACTTTGGTGCAATGGGTGACGTGCCGGGGACATTCCCCGGCACAGGTCTTTTAGGCCTCGGCGGTGCCGTTGTCTGCTTTTTCGGCGCGGTCGTTCATGAATTGGTCGAACTCCGCTTTGTCTTTTGCCTCGCGCAGACGCTCCAAGAAGGCTTCGAACTGTTGCTGTTCGTCTTCCAGACGGCGCAGCGTGTCGGCCTTGTAGGCATCAAAGGCGCTGTTGCCGCTGGGGCGCATGGCGCTCATGCCGGTGCGCATCGAGGCGGATTTGCGGCTGCAGGATGTGAACATGCGTTTGCTCCAGATCATGTAAAAGAGAAGGGCGAGACCAATGGGCCAGAAGAAGACAAAGCCAAGGACCATCGCGGCAATCCACGCGCCCTTGCCTTTGGAATCGAGCCATTGTTCAGCGCGGGTGAACCACCCTGGTCGGCTGGTCAGGGGGCTGGTTTGTGTGACGGTCGTCATTGCTGTGCCTTTCAGTTTGGGTTTGCGGGGCCGGGGGTGTCCGGGTATGTGAATGTCTTTCACATTGAATAGATTGGCACTTCTTGCCCAACTTGCAAGGCTTTATGTGAATGTTTTTTACATTAATCTTCTAAAGTGTTTTAATTCAGAATGTTAGGCCGCTATGAACAGAAGCTGATTTAACCGCTGACGTGGGCGTTCTCACGGCCTGAGACCCTCCAACGCCCATTGACCTTGGGTATCCCAGGGGCGAGAACACTGCTATGACACTGGTCGAAATGCTCACGCGCTGTCCACGCGCTCATGATCCGGAACGCGGTGCTGAAGCAGTGGCGTCCCTGCCGACCCTGCAAAAGGAGAGCGTTGACCTGATCCGCGGAACGGCCGGGTCCAGCCCCTATCTTGCCGGCCTGATCACCAAGGAGGCCACGTGGTTGCCAGAGGCGCTGGAGACACCGGAGGCGGCGCTGGCTGCGGAAATCGCTGCTGCCCGCACCGCCCCCTCAGAGGGGATTGCCGGGGCTTTGCGGCGGGGGAAACGCCGTGTGGCATTGCTGACCGCACTTGCGGATCTGGGCGGAGCCTGGCCTCTGGCCAAGGTCACGGGCGCGCTGACCGATTTTGCGGATGCCGCCTGTCACTCAGCCTTGCGCGCCGGGCTGGCGGTGCAGATCAAACGGGGCAAACTGCCGGGCAAAACCGAGGACGATCTGGAAGACGCCGCAGGCATGTGCGTTCTGGCCATGGGCAAGATGGGCGCGGGGGAGCTGAATTACTCCTCTGACATTGATCTCATCTGCCTCTTTGATGAAACCCGCTTCGATCCGGCGGATTTTCACGATGCACGCGCCAGTTTCGTGCGCGCAACACGGGCGATGGCCACCACGCTGAGCGAAATGACCGCGGAAGGCTATGTGTTTCGCACCGATTTGCGCCTGCGGCCCGATCCGGCGGTCACACCGGTCTGCATCGCGATGGAGGCCGCAGAGCGTTATTACGAAAGCCTGGGCCGAACCTGGGAACGCGCGGCCTACATCAAGGCCCGCGTGGCCGCCGGTGACAGCGTTGCGGGCAATCGGTTTCTGCGCGACCTCTCTCCTTTCGTCTGGCGCAAGCATCTCGATTTCGCCGCCATTCAGGACGCCCATGACATGCGCCTTGCCATTCGCGAGCATAAGGGGCTGGGCGGGCCGATCACCTTGCCCGGGCACAACATGAAGCTCGGGCGTGGGGGCATCCGCGAGATCGAGTTTTTCACGCAGACACGGCAGTTGATTGCGGGCGGGCGCGACCCCGATCTGCGTACCCGTGGCACCGTTGAAAGCCTGCAGGCTCTGGCCCAAAAGGGCTGGGTGGAGACAGAGATGGCCGACACATTGGCCGACCACTACACCGCGCATCGCACGGTGGAGCACCGCCTGCAGATGGTGCAGGACGCACAGACCCACAGCCTGCCCAACAGTGACGCGGGTTTTGACCGGCTGGCCTGCCTGATGGACTGCGAGGTTGCGAATCTCAAGGCGGATCTTTCTGAGCGGCTGGCTGCGGTGCATGAGATGACCGAAGGGTTCTTTGCGCCAGCGCAACCTCAGGACCGCACCCCCCATCTGCTGGATGAGGAGATGCTGACACGCTGGCTGAGCTACCCTGCATTGCGCAGCGAGCGCAGCCGCGAAATCTTCCGACGTCTGCGGCCGGACCTGCTGGCCCGCCTGGCGCAATCCTCGCGACCGGAAGAAGCGCTCGTGACCTTTGATGGTTTTCTCAGAGGGTTGCCCGCGGGGGTGCAACTCTTTTCGCTGCTGGAAGCCAACCCGCAGCTGACCGATCTTTTGATCGACGTGACCGGCACCTCCCCGGAACTGGCGCAGTATCTGTCGCGCAATGCCGGGGTGTTCGATGCCGTCATTGCCGGTGATTTCTTCACCGACTGGCCGGGGCAGTCGGGTCTGGAACGCCTGCTGCGCCAGCGATTGGACGCGGAGGCGGATTATGAAGCGCGTCTGGATGCGACGCGCCGGTGGTCAAAGGAATGGCATTTCCGGGTCGGTGTGCATCTGTTGCGCGGTCTGATCACCCCCGCAGCCGCCGCCACGCAATATGCCGACATCGCCCGCGCGGTCCTGAGCGTGCTGTGGCCCCTGGTCATTGACCAGTTTGCCCGTCGCCATGGGCCGCCGCCGGGGCGCGGGGCGGTGGTGCTTGGCATGGGCTCGTTGGGGGCAGGGCACTTGAATGCGGGGTCGGATCTCGATCTCATCGTCATCTACGACCCCTTGGATCACGATATGTCAGAGGGTGAAAAACCGCTCTCAACCCGACCTTATTATGCACGCCTCACCCAGGCGCTGATCACGGCGCTGACCGCCCCGATGGCGCAGGGGCGGCTCTTTGAGGTCGACATGCGCCTGCGGCCTTCGGGCAATCAGGGTCCGGTGGCCACCAGTTGGGCGTCATTCCAGAGCTATCAGGCCGAAGAGGCCTGGGTCTGGGAACATCTGGCGCTGACCCGGGCGACCGTTGTGGCCGGACCGCCCGATCTGGCCGAGGATGTGGAGACGTTCCGCCGGGAGGTGATCGCGCTGCAGCGCATCACGGCGGGCGTGGTCGCCGAGGTGGCACAGATGCGCGCGCGCATTCAGGCGGCGAAACCGCCCACCAGCCTTTGGGATGCGAAAATCGGGCCGGGCCGCCTGCAAGAGATCGAATTGCTCGCACAGGCGGGTGCGTTGTTGCAGGGCGATAGCAGTGGGCAAACGGAGGCAGGCCTGCTGGCCGCTGTCGCATCGGGGCTTTTGGATGACGCACAGGGGCGCGAACTGACGCAGCTGCACGCATTTTATGCCCGTGTGCATCAGGTGGCGCGCCTGCTGTCCGACAAGCCGCTGGACGCTCAGACGCTGGGGCCCGCGGGTCGGTCATTCCTGCTGCGTGCGCTGGAGGAGGAAACCATGCAATGTCTCGAAGATCGGCTTACCGCCTGCTACACCCGCTCCGCCGCCATCCTCGACGCAGCCCTTGCCCTCCCGGACCCGGAGACCGGTGCGCCATGAAGGGGGATGAAAACGATCCAAAAGGCCTGATCCTGGAGGCCTACCGCATCGACGGCATTTCCAAAAGCGAGTGTCGGACGGTGTTTCTGGACTGGGCGCTGAGCCTGCCGGACGGCCAGGATACCGGTCGTGTCCTCAAGGTCCTGGTGCGTCAATATGGGACCGACCATCCGGATCATCCGATGACGGAAGTCATGACCGAGGGCCTTGCCAGCATGGCCACACCTCGCCGGCGTGGCGGCTGGCGGTCCCGACCCAGAAATTAGAGCTTTCACAGAATTATCGTCAGTTTTACCTAAAATTCGTCATAATTCAGCCCCAGTTGATTTCTATATCTTTGCTCGAACCCATCGAGGCGTGCAGAAGTCGCCCCCGTCGAGGAAACCATCATGAAATCGACCAAACTGATCGCGACTTTGTTTTTTGCAGCCATCGTCGCAGGCTGCGCGACAACGGATACCGCCAGCCGCAACACGCCGTTTACCAATCCGGCAGTGGAAGGTGCCGCGCAGCAGAACCTGCTGGACACCTCCGTCAATCCGGCTGTCCAGTCTTACAACGTCAGCACCATCAACGTGGCCGTGCCGCGCACTCTGATCGTGTCTGAAGCCAACAGCTACTATCCTTCAGGCGATATCGTCTGGCGCGGGGACAGCGCAGGGGATCGCCACGCACAGGTCAAGGCCATCTTTGAAGACGCCATGGCACGCGGCACTGCTGGCATGTCCAGGGGCACGCCTGTTGTGCTCGACATTGAAGTCCTGCGCTTTCATGCGCTGACCGAAAAAACCCGCTATACCATTGGCGGCGTGCATTCGATCACCTTCCAGCTGTCTGTGCGCAGTGCGGAAACCGGGCAGCTTTTCGGGGCCCCGCGCGTCGTCAAAGCGGACCTCAAAGGGTTTGGCGGAGAGCGGGCCATTGAAGCCGAACGCCAGGGCCAGACCCAGAAAGTGCGCATCACGGACCATCTTGCGAAGGTGATCCAGGCAGAACTGGCCAGCCCGCAGGGCTACGTCAACCAGCGCCTTGGGCTGGTGCAGGCGATCAACAACGCATTCTGATCTTTCACCCCACGGCAGAACGGATTAGAGGAGGGCGCTATGACAGCGCCCTTTTCCAGTTCCGATGCCGCCCCCAGCGACCTGCCCGTCGTCCGCCTGAAACCAAAGGCCAATGCCCGGGCCATTCGTCATGGGTTCCCTTGGGTCTATGCCAATGAGCTGGTCACCGACCGGCGGACAAAGGCCTTGGCGCCCGGGACATTGGCGCAGCTGCAGGATGATGCGCGCACGCCCATGGGGGTCGTTGCGGTCAATCCGCGCTCCAAGATCATCGCGCGGATGCTCGACCCGAACCCGGACGCAGAAATCGACCAGGGCTGGTTCGAGGTGCGTTTGGCCAAGGCGCTGGCGTCCCGTGAGCGGCTCTTTGATGCGCCGTTCTACCGCCTGATCCATGCCGAAGCGGACGGGCTGCCGGGTGTGGTGATCGATCGCTTTGACACGATCTGTGTGGTCCAGCCCAATGCGGCCTGGGCGGAAGGGCTGCTTGCGCCGCTCACAGCGGCCCTGCAATCGGTCACCGGTGTCCAGACCGTGCTGAAAAACGCCTCTGGCCGGACGCGGGGGCTGGAAGGGCTGGACGACGTCAACGCGGTCCTTATCGGCGCCGCGCCGGATGCGCCGGTGCCTGTGCCGATGAATGGCGCGACCTATATGGCCGATCTGACGGGGGGTCAGAAGACCGGACTGTTTTATGACCAGCGCCCCAATCACGCCTTTGCCGCCGGGCTGTCGCGCGGCGCGCGGGTGTTGGACGTGTTTTCCCATGTTGGCGGCTTTTCTTTGGCAGCGCTTGCGGGCGGTGCAGCACAGGCACTGGCGGTGGATGGATCACAACCGGCGCTTGATCTTGCGCAGTCTGGGGCGCAGGCGATGGAGGTTCAGGACCGTTTTGCCACGAGACAAGGGGACGCTTTTGAGGTGTTGACAGCTCTGCGCGCCGAGGATGCCAGTTTCGATGTGGTGATCTGCGACCCGCCAGCCTTTGCCCCTGCGCGCCCTGCGTTGGAGGCGGGCCTGCGCGCCTATGAGCGCCTCGCGCGATTGGCGGCCCCCTTGGTGGCGGAAAACGGTGTCCTTGGCCTCTGCTCCTGCTCACATGCCGCCGATCTGGCCGCCTTTCGTGCCGCCAGTGTCCGTGGGATCGGTCGCGCGGGGCGCCGGGCGTCCCTGATCCACACCGGGTTTGCCGGACCAGATCACCCGCAACTGCCGCAGCTGGCGGAAAGCGGGTATCTGAAATCCATCTTTTTCCAGCTCTGAGCCATGAAAATCACCATCGACGCCTGTGTGCTCTATCCGACAGTCATGCGCGAAATGGTTGTGGGTGTGGCGCGGATGGGTGCTTTTCAACCGGTCTGGTCCGCCCGCATTCTCGAGGAATGGGCGCGCGCGGCAATCAAACTCGGCCCGACCGGTGAGGCACAGGCACGCAGTGAAATCGCCCTGCTGCGCGCGGCGTGGCCCGAGGCGGAAGCGCCTGCCGTGCCGCATGTCGAAGCACGGCTGTGGCTGCCCGACGAAAATGACATTCACGTCTTCGCCGTTGCCGTGGCCACATCAAGTGATGCGATCATGACGTTGAATGCAAAAGATTTTCCCAAAGGGGTTTTGGCCGAAGAAGGGGTGCAGCGCGTTGATCCCGATAGCATGCTGCACCAGATCTGGCAGGAGATGCCAAATCGGGTTGCAGCGGTCGCGGAACGCGTATTGGACGAGGCGCGCCGGTTGTCCGGGCGCGATTGGGAGATGCGGGCCTTGTTGAAAAAAGCGCGCCTGCCGCGCCTGGCCAAGGCGCTGACCCGGTCCTAGCGGGCTAGTCCTGTGCGACCCATTTGGCTTCCAGCGCTTTCAGGGCGGCAATGCGATCATCGGTCTTGGGATGGCTGAGCAGCCAGGCAGGTGCGGTGCCGCCGTTTTGCTGAGTGAGGGATTCGAGCTTTTCAAAGAGGCTGATCTGCGGGGCGAGACCAATGCCCGCTTTGGTGAGAAGGGCGGCGGCATAGGCGTCCGCCTCATATTCATCTGACCGCGACAGACGGGCGGCGAGCAGCGTGGTGAGCATGCCCGCGATCCAGACGCCAACGCCCGGAATGAAGCGGCCTAGCACCATCGCAAGCGCTGTGCGCAGCGCATTCTGGCCCGAAAAATCGATCATCCGACGGCGCGAGTGGCCCAGTGCCACATGCCCCATTTCATGGGCGATGACGCTGGCCATTTCTTCGTCCGTGACCTCGCCGGATCGGAATTTGTTGTAAAACCCGCGGGTGATGAAAATGCGCCCGTCCGGGGCCGCCAGCCCGTTCACCGGGTCGATTTCGTAGATGTTCACGCGGATGCGCGGCAGATCAAGGGCTGCCGCCATGCGGTCCATGAGCGCCTTGAGCTTGGCGTCGGCCAATTCGGTCGAGCGCGCATCGAGCTCGCGGGCCGTGCGCCAGGCGGAAAACCGGTACATCGCGAGGCCGTAGAGGATGGCCAGAAGGATCGGAGTGAATTTGATCATGGTCATGATATGGGGGAGTAGGACGCGCGCGGCAAGTTTCGGAGCCTCCGGCGGGGATATTTTTTGCCAGAAGAAGTGGTGCCGTGGTCGCTAGCGGGTGAGGGCGCGCATGCCACGAGACAGACCTTCGAGTGTCATTGGCACCATGGCGTCTTCGCCGATGACCTCCTGTATCATCGCGATGGACTGGGTGTAGGACCAGTATTT
Source organism: uncultured Roseobacter sp. (assembly GCF_947499265.1). Lineage (GTDB taxonomy): Bacteria > Pseudomonadota > Alphaproteobacteria > Rhodobacterales > Rhodobacteraceae > Roseobacter. The sequence goes on from NZ_CANMNK010000008.1 coordinate 77,387, forward strand.
CTCCGGTACCGGGTTGATCCAGAGGGTGGAAGGCCACTGCTCGCGCACGCGTGTGAGCCAGGTGGCCCCGCTCTCTGCGTTCCAGTGCTCAGAGGCGCCGCCCGGATAGGCAACCTCATAGGGCGACATCGACGCATCCCCGACAAAGATGCATTTATAGTCGGGTCCGTAGGTGCGCAGCACGTCGTGTGTGGGGATCTGTGCGTCCCAGCGGCGGCGGTTATCCCGCCAGACACCCTCGTAGAGGCAATTGTGGAAGTAGTAATATTCCATATGCTTGAATTCAGCGCGGGCGGCGGAAAAGAGTTCTTCCACCACCTTAACATGTGGATCCATTGACCCGCCGACATCGAGAAACAATAGCACCTTGACCGCATTGCGCCGCTCGGGCCGGGTTTTCACATCAAGATACCCGTGTTCCGCCGTCGCGCGGATGGTGCCGTTGAGATCGAGCTCTTCATTGGCGCCGTCGCGCGCCCACCGGCGCAGGCGTTTGAGCGCGACCTTGATGTTGCGGGTGCCGAGCTCAACCGTGTCGTCCAGGTTCTTGAACTCGCGCTTGTCCCAAACCTTGGTGGCGCGCTGATGCCGCGAGCGATCCTGCCCGATCCGCACGCCTTCGGGGTTGTAGCCATAAGCGCCGAAGGGCGACGTGCCTGCTGTGCCAATCCACTTGTTGCCCCCCTGGTGACGGCCCTTTTGCTCCTCAAGGCGCTTCTTCAGCGTTTCCATGAGTTTATCAAAGCCACCTAAAGCTTCGATTTCAGCGCGCTCTTCCTCTGTGAGGTGCTTTTCGGCCATTTTCTGCAGCCAGTCGCCGGGGATTTCCACAGCCTCCAGCACATCCTGCGCGGTGATGTTCTCCAACCCGGAAAAGGCCGCGGCAAAGGCGCGGTCGAACTTGTCGATGTTGCGTTCGTCTTTGACCAGGGTCACCCGCGCGAGATAGTAAAACGCCTCAATGTCATAGGTGGCCAGTCCTGCCTGCATGGCTTCGAGAAATGACAGGAACTCCCGCAGGGAGACAGGCAATCCGTTTCTTCGCAGCGCATCAAAAAAGGGCAGGAACATGGGAGAAGGTTATACGACCATGCGGTGCACGACCACTGTGACGATCATGCCGACAACAACAAAGGCCATGGCGTAGCCCGCGGCATATTGCGCGATGTCCTTGCGGTTGCCCTTGCGCCGCGCCGCGGTGACGCCCCCGACAATTGCGCCCAAAATGGCAGCAGCTATGACGATCATCCGTTCCCTCGTACTTCATATCCCGGCGGCGAGGCGTGAGGCCAAACGCCGGTCAGACAGGTGTTTTTAAAGGGTTGAGCGCGGAGATTTCGCGTATCTTGGCCCGCACCGCCCAATCCGCGCCGAACCCGTATCGCGCCCATCCCAGACTGTCCAGTCTGACGGTGCGTGCTTCATCGTCGCGCCCTGCAAGGCTCAGGGCTTCGGCGCGCAGCAATTGCAGCGTCGCCAGCAGGGCCGCATTTTGCGATGTGCGCGCGATGTCGATGTTGGGCTCAATGAGCCGCAGGGCCTGGTCAGCATTGCCATCTGCAATCTCATAGGCCGCCAATTGCGTGGCGACATAGGCACGGTGCAATCGGGTGCTAGAGGACTGCGCGTAAAACCGATCAGCGATGGTATATTCGCGTTTCGCTGCTGCCGGGTCGCCGGCCTGCAACAATCGGGCCTTGGCATAATGGGCGAAGGCGCGGCGGTTGTCCGTCCAGCCGCGTGCGGTGGCGATGCGCACCGCGGTTTCCGTGGCCCGTCGGCGTGTGCTGCGATTGGCCCCGGGACCAAGAGCGGTTTGAATGGCGCTGCTCCACTCCTGCGGGGTTCTGTCGGGGCGCGGTCGCGGCCCGGTCTGACCCCTGGGGTTGATCCGCGCAAAGATCGCGGGCAGGCGTCGGACCACCGCGTCGCGCGACATACCCGACTTCAGCTCAGGCGCGTAGGTCGCGCGTAGGATCAGCATGTCGAAATTGGTCAGGACCGTATGTACATTGTCATCGTTGAACACGGAATTGGGCAAGCGGTAGAGGTCGTTGAGCGGCCCAAGCGCCTGCGCCAGTTCTTCATGCAGACAATCACGCACTTCCTGCGGGCTGACATCGCTGGGCACGATGATGGCGAGACGCTTACGTGTCTGCAGCAAGGCCCAGTTGGTGCGCGGACTGCGACGCGCAGAGCGGAATTCGCTCAACGAACTGACGTTCGGGGCCACAAAACAGGCCGCTTGTGGCAGCACCCGGCGAATCGCGGCGCGCGGCACCGACTGAATGGTGATGTTCGCACCCGGTGAAGTGGTGGTGGTGATGGCAATGCCCGCCTCATTGCGCAGCCGGATCAAGAGCGCGCTCAGATCGCCTTCCAATGTCGGTGGCGGCGCGCCGTTGACACGCAGGGTGATCGGCCCTTCAAACCTGGTCAGCACCGGCAGCTGCCGACCGCTTTCCATCTCAAAAGAGAGATCGATGAAATCCCGGACAAGGTCGGCATTTGCGACTGCGGGGCGTCGGATGTCAGCGCGCCCGAAGGTTTTCATCGGCGGCAGGCTGCTATCGGCAATCACAGCGCGCGAGGGGATGCCACCTTGCGAGATCGGCACGCAGGCATTCAACACCATGATCAGGGGCAGAACCAAACGGCGCTTCATCGGCGGGTATATTTGATGAAGGGCGTCTTGGTGCCAATGCGATCGTATAATTTGCGGGCGGTTTCGTTAGAGTCCTGCGTCAGCCAGTAGACACCCGGTGCCCCTGCGGCATCGGCTGCCGCATAGACCCCTTCGATCAGCGCGCGCCCAACGCCTTTGCCGCGCAGGGCAGGGTCCGCATAGAGATCCTGCAGGTAGCAGACGTTTTCCTCCGACCAGCCATGACGGTGGTAAACATAATGGGCCAGCCCAACGAGCGTGCCGTCAACTTCGGCGACCAGACAGTTGAAATCCTGCGGGTCGTCCCCCAGTAATCTGTTGAAATAAAGATCAAAAATCTCTGCGGGACGCGTGGTTTCGTAAAAGGCGAGATACGCCGTCCACATCTCTGACCACTGCGGTTTGTCAGACGCCCGCAAGGGACGCACGACAACGCTTACACGGTTTGCCATCTTATAGTGCCTGCCTAAATGCCTCTGTCCGCGATCTTTGCGCCGCGGATCTTTTTCAGCTTAGTCGTTAAAAACCTCTTAAGGCAAGCGTTTGGTCGCTGTGGTGTTCTGCGCGCCTGTCACCGACCGCTGCGCGCGAGAAAAGCCAGGCGCTCAAACAGGTGCACGTCCTGTTCGTTTTTGAGCAATGCCCCGTGCAGTTTGGGCAATGCGCTGGCGCCCGATGCCTTGAGGTCTTCGGCGCTCAGATCTTCGGCCAGCAACAGCTTGAGCCAATCCAGAACCTCCGAGGTGGAGGGTTTTTTCTTCAGGCCGGTCTGTTCGCGGATTTCATAGAATTGGGTGAGGGCGGTTGTGAGCAGCGCATCCTTGATGCCCGGGAAATGCACCTCGACAATCTGGCGCAGGGTCTCGATCTCGGGAAAACGGATGTAGTGAAAGAAGCAGCGGCGCAGAAAGGCGTCAGGCAGTTCCTTTTCGTTGTTCGATGTGATGATCACCACGGGGCGGTGCCGCGCCTTGATGGTCTCACCGGTCTCGTAGACAAAGAATTCCATCTTATCGAGTTCCTGCAGCAGATCGTTGGGAAACTCGATGTCGGCCTTGTCAATCTCATCGATCAGCAACACCACCTTTTGGTCGGCCTCAAAGGCCTCCCAGAGCTTGCCCTTGCGGATGTAGTTTTTCACGTCGTGCACACGTTCGTCACCCAACTGGCTGTCGCGCAACCGGCTGACCGCGTCGTATTCATAAAGGCCCTGCTGCGCCCGCGTGGTCGATTTGATGTTCCATTCGATCATCGGCAGATCCAGCGCCTTGCTCACCTGCCGCGCCAGTTCGGTTTTGCCCGTTCCAGGCTCCCCCTTCACCAAAAGCGGACGCTCAAGCGTGACAGCGGCATTCACCGCGACCGTCAGGTCGTCCGTGGCGATGTATTCGGCGGTTCCCTGGAATTTCATTCTTGTGTCAACCCTTTGCGCGATGAAATCTTGTTTCGCTTTTAGCCGGAATTCTTCAGCTTTGTGTAGTGACAATTGTAAGGACGTGGGGTAGATCGTGGCGCATGGGGGCACTTGGCCTGAGGACAAGTAGCGAATGACAGACGTTAGCCATGTTGAGGGGAAGCAAATGAAACAGGAACTGTTTCTGCCGGATGATTATCGTCCGGCTGAGGACGAACCGTTCATGAATGAACGACAAGTTGAGTATTTCCGACGCAAACTGTTGAACTGGCGCTCCGAGCTTCTCGCAGGCAGCCGGGACACCATCGAGGGTCTGCAAGACGGAACCCGCAACATTCCTGACGTCGCGGACCGCGCCTCCGAGGAAACCGATCGGGCGCTGGAGCTGCGTACCCGGGATCGTCAGCGCAAATTGGTCAGCAAAATCGACGGTGCCCTGCGCCGCATTGAAGAAGGCGAATTTGGCTATTGCTCGGTGACGGGCGAGCCGATCTCGTTGAAACGGCTGGACGCGCGTCCCATCGCCACGATGAGCCTTGAAGCGCAGGAGCGTCATGAGCGCCGCGAAAAGGTGCACCGCGACGATTGATCCCGCGCGCGTGAGACGAAAAGAGTTTAAAAGCGTCGGAGCCCGGGCTTCGGCGCTTTTGTTTTGAGGGAGCGTGATGATCAGAAACGCAATCGTCATTGGGGCAGGGATCGGCGGATTGGCCTGCGCCACGGCGCTGGCGCGCAAGGGGGTCGCGGTGACCCTGTTGGAACAGGCGCCGGAAATCGCGGAAGTCGGGGCCGGTTTGCAGGTCAGCCCAAACGGGTTGGCGGTGCTGCGGGCCCTGGGCGTGGAAGACGCGCTGGTGCGCAGCGGTGCAGTGACCGCGCAGGCGGTGGTTCTGGCAGATTACAAGCAAGGCGCCGAGGTTGCGCGTCTGGATCTGACCCGGTTGCAGCACCAACGCTATCTTTTTGTGCACCGGCATGCACTGATTTCGATCCTGCTGCAGGCCGCGCGGCAGGCGAATGTGACCTTGGAAACGGGTCAGAAGGTTGTTTCGGTGACGCAGGGCGATCTGCCAAGCGTCACATTTGCGGATGGCCGCACGGCGCGGGCGGAACGGGTGATCTGTGCGGATGGGGTGCACTCCATTGGGCGCCAGACGGTGTCGCCGGGCCCGGAAGCGCAGTTTACCGGGCAGGTCGCCTGGCGCGCGACGGTGCCAACTCAAGGCGCCAAACCGGAGGCGCGGGTCACGATGGCCCCCGGGCGTCATCTGGTCAGCTATCCCATCAGCGGTGGTCGTCTGATGAACATCGTGGCGGTGCAGGAGCGCGATGTCTGGGCGGCGGAAGGCTGGCATCACTCGGATGATCCCGACGCCCTGCGCCGCGCCTTTGCCGGTTTTGGGGGGCCGGTCGCGCCCTTGCTGGAGCAGGTGTTCGAGGTGAACCTATGGGGTCTCTTTCGCCATCCCGTGGTGGAGACATGGACCTCTGGCAACGTCGCCCTGCTGGGGGATGCCGCACATCCGACGCTGCCGTTTCTGGCGCAGGGGGCCAATCTGGCGCTAGAGGATGCCTGGGTCCTGGCCGAGTGTCTGGCCGGAGATCAGCCAGAGGACAGTTATCAGGCCTTGCGCAAAGACCGCGCGACACAAGTGATTGCAGCCGCCGGCAGTAATGCCTGGAAATATCACCTGCCGGCGGGTCCGCTCAGAACCTTGGCGCATCTGGGCTTGTCTGTTGCAAGCCGCTGTGCGCCCGGCATGATGATGCGCCAGTTCGACTGGATTTACAGCCATGACGTCACCAAGCGCTGATCTATGATCCAGCGGCGTGTGGCTGCGCCACACACGCCATTCTTTTGGTTTTGGGCGCACCCAAAACGGCCCATGCGGTTGGGTCTGGCTCAGCGGGACCGCTGCAGCATGCCGAAAAGGTCACGGGGATCGTCCGGATCGGCCAGCAGGTCCAGCGGGTGGAAAAGCTGTGTCGTCTCGATCTGGTCCCGCACGTAGCGCAGGGCACTGAAGTCCTCGATGGCAAAGCCCACGGAATCAAACAAGGTGATCTGCTTGTCAGACGTGCGCCCCTCCGCCTGACCAGTCATGACCTGCCAGATTTCGGTGACGGGATGCGTGTCGTCCAGTTGCTGGATTTCACCCTCGATACGGGTCTGTTCGGGGTATTCCACAAAGATGTCCGCGCGGTGCAGGATCGCCGAGGCAAGCTCCGTTTTGCCCGGGCAGTCACCGCCAATCGCATTGATGTGCACACCGGCGCCCACCATGTTGTCGGTCAGGATCGTCGCATATTGCTTATCCGCGGTGCAGGTGGTGATGATCTGCGCGCCCAGGATCGCCTCTTCGGCGGTGGTGCAGGGCGTGACCACCAGTCCCAGATCCGCAAGGTTGGCCGCACATTTTTCAGTGGCCTGCGCATCGGCGTCAAACAGGCGAACCTCGTTGATCCCGCAGATGGCTTTCATCGCGAGGCTCTGGAATTCCGATTGGGCGCCATTTCCGATCATCGCCATGGTTGTTGCCCCTTTGGGCGCTAGCATGCGGGCGACAAGGGCGGATGTGGCCGCCGTCCGCATCGCCGTCAGCATGGTCATTTCCGACAGCAGGACCGGATAGCCGGTGCCCACATCCGCAAGCAACCCAAAGGCGGTGACCGTCTGCAAGCCCTCCGAGGTATTCTTGGGGTGGCCGTTGACGTATTTGAACCCGTAGACCTCCCCGTCCGAGGTTGGCATCAGCTCGATCACCCCTTCCGCGGAATGGCTGGCGACGCGGGGTGTTTTGTCGAAGAGCTGCCAGCGCTTGAAATCCGCTTCGATGTAATCGGCAAGACCGCGCAGCATGTCTTCGATGCCGATGTGGTGGATCAGCTGCATCATGTGATCAACGGAGACGAAGGGCACAAGCGCCTTGTCGGAGGGGGCCATATTGGTCATGTCAGACACCTTTGCGAGGGCGGCGGGACAGGTGCAAACCAGCAATCATGCAGCGCACCGACCCTCCGGCCGTTTCGAGAGTGGGAATGGAGAGCGGTAGCAGCCGTGCGTGGGTTTCGATGCGGGCGACCTGATCGGCGCTCAGCGCAGCACGGGCACGCGCAGAAAGTGCTAGGATCGCACCGTCTTTGCCGGTCAGCTCAATCGCGTTTCCAGCGAATTCAGCGATCTGATGGGCGGAAAGGGCAATTACATCCCGGCCGGTTTCTTCCAGCCGCCGTTGCACCGTCGCACGGCGCTCCGGATCGGTGATCATCTCGAGCCCGACCATGGCAAAACGGGTGCCAACGGCCATCAGAACATTGGTGTGGTAGACGGGACGTCCCGCACCATCTACCGCGTCAAAGGCGATGGGTTCAAAATTAAAATGCGTGCAGAAGCGCTCCAGCAGGACCGGATCGGCGCGGTGGGATCGTGCCACAAATGCCAGCCGACCGATGTGATCCAGCACCATGGCACCCGTACCTTCGAGGGCCAGACCGTCATGCTCCAAGCCGGAGTAATCAATGACATCCTGCACGCGATAATCCCGTTTGAGCAGATCGATCACATCCCACCGCCGCTCCCGACGCCGGTTTTCAGCATACATCGGGTAGACGGCGACGTGGCCACCCGCGTGGGTGGAAAACCAGTTGTTGGGAAAAACGCTGTCGGGCGTGTGGGTGCTGTCATCGTCAAAAACCTGCACCGAGATGCCATGCGCGCGCAGCTGATCCACCACGCGGTCGAATTCTGCGCGCGCTGCGGCGGATACATTTCCGGCGCTTGTGGTTTGAAAGGCATTATCGCCCTGGGTTTCCGGGTTTGAGCGAAAGTGATGGGGGCGGATCATCACTACATCGGTGGGCGCTTGCATCTGCATGATCAAAAGGCCCGGGTTGGACGGTCAAAGACACGGCGGCCCAGGGCAGAGGCCGCAAGATCCACCATCACCTGCGCCGTGCGTCCGCGTTCATCCAGATAGGGGTTCAACTCCACCAGATCGAGCGAGGTCATCAACCCGCTGTCATGCAGCATCTCCATCACCAGATGCCCTTCGCGGATCGTGGCGCCCCCCGGCACGGTGGTGCCCACGGCGGGCGCGGCGGAGGGGTCGAGAAAATCGACGTCCAGCGAGACGTGCAGCAGGCCGTTGGCGGCGGTCACACGCTCAAGGAAAGCGGTCAGCGGTTTGGCAATGCCGGTCTCGTCAATCTCGCGCATGTCCACGCGCTGGATCGTGGTCTCCTGCAGGGCCGCGCGTTCCGCGCTGTCCACGGAGCGCAGGCCAATGATGGCGATGTTATCCTGCGGTAACGGGGATTGAATGTCAGGGAAACCGTCAAAATCCGGACGCCCGGTGACGTATCCCAACGGGGTGCCATGCAGGTTGCCGCTGTCGGTTGTTTCGGGCGTGTGAAAATCGCTATGGGCGTCCAGCCACAGCACAAAGAGCGGGCGGTTTACGGTTTGGGCATGTCGCATCGCCCCCAGAACGGTACCCAGCGACAGGGAATGATCGCCGCCCAGGAAAATCGGCAGGCCGTCTTTCAGCCCCGCCTCTGACGCCTCTGCCAGGGCAGTGGTCCAGGCGATTGTCTCTTCACGCGCGTGGATCTTGGGATGCGATTTTGGCGCGAAAGGGGCGGGTGTGACATTGCCGCGATCTTCAAGCGTGTGACCAAGGTCCGACAGCGCTTCGGCGAGCCCGGCGGTGCGGTAAGCATCAGGGCCCATCAAACAGCCACGCCGACGCTTGCCGCTGTCAACGGGCGCACCAATGAGAATACAGGCCTGATGGGTCATAACTACCTCTGCGATTTGGGGTTGAAGAGAAAATACTGATCACTTCGGGGTGTTCACAAGCACTCAATTTGTACGTATTGTTCTCATGACAACCAAAATGGGCATATGATATGGACGAAATGGATAGGCGACTGATCGGGGCGCTCAGGCATAACGCGCGGGCGTCGCTGTCAGAGCTTGCGTCGCTTTTGGGGCTGACGCGGGCCACAGTGCGGACGCGTCTGACCAAATTGCAAGACCGCGGTGACATCCTCGGCTTTTCGGTGGTGATGAAAGAGGATGGGCTGACCGATCCGGTGCGGGGTCTGATGATGATCGCGATCGAGGGACGCGGGACGGATCGAATCATTCGGCAGTTGGGGGGGATGCCAGAGCTGCGTCGGGTTTATTCGACCAACGGCCGCTGGGATGTGATCGTCGAGATTGGCACCGCGACACTGGAAGAATTGGACAGTGTGCTGGCGCGGGTCCGCCGCCTGGACGGGGTGACCGCAAGCGAGACCAGCCTGCTGTTGAGCACGCGGAAGGCCAGCTAGGCGCGCTTGAAGGCCATCAGCCAAAAGGCAACGAGAGAGAAGGAAATGAGCGCGTTCCACCCGGCCATGCTGATCCCGGCAAACTGCCATGCAATCTCATCACAGCGCACCAGCGGCGCGCTGAGGATCTGATCGAGCAATTCATCAGCGCTGATGCCGCCGACCGGACCGGCTGAGCAGGAGGTGGGGCCTTGCCACCACCCTTGCTCGACGCCCGCGTGATAGACGCCGATGGCGCCGGTGGCAAAGGCCGCGAGCGCGCCGAGAAGGATCAACAGATCGCTGCGCAGGCGCAGGGCGATCAGACCAATTCCAACGGCAATCACATGGGGATAGCGTTGCCAGATGCACATCTTGCAGGGGGGCAGGCCGCCCAGATGCTGAAAGGCAAAGGCGCCGAGCAGAAGCGCCAGGGAGCCAAAACTAGCCGCCGCTATCGCTTGCGTCCGGTTCACAGGTACTTCAGGGCCGCAAATCCGCCGACCAGCAATACGATGAAAAGGGTGAACATCAGCCCCAGACGACGCTCGATGAAATCGCGGATCGGCGCGCCGAATTTCCACAGCAAAAACGCCACCAGGAAAAACCGCAGGCCGCGCGCCAGGATGGAGGTCGCGATGAAGGTGCCCAGTGGCATCGCGGTCCAGCCAGACATGATCGTGATGACCTTATAGGGGAAGGGTGTCACGCCCGCGGTCAGAACCGCCCAGAAGCCAAGATTGTTGAACCGGGTGCTGAAGGCCGCCATGGCATCGTCCTTGCCCAGGCTCTCAAGGATGGGTTTGCCGATGGTCTCAAAGGCGAAGGCCCCGATGGCATAGCCCAAGATGCCCCCCAGCACCGAAAACACCAGGGCAACGCCCGCAATCAGCCAGGCGCGCGACGGGCGTGCGATGATCATCGGGATCATCAGGATGTCGGGCGGGATGGGAAAAACCGAACTCTCAATAAAGCTGATAAAGGCGAGAACCCACAAAGCACGCGGGTGATCCACCATGCTCAAGGTCCAGTCGTAGAGTTTGCGCAACATGAGAGAAATCGTTCCAGATAAAGACTTGGCTTGGCAGACCACGAGATCGGGAGTGGGTCAAGCAGATCACCGCATGTTTCGCGAAAATCCTCTTGCCCGGGGCGCGGTCACGGGGTAAGTCGCTCATGTTGTGCCCAAGTGGCGGAATGGTAGACGCAGGGGATTCAAAATCCCCCGCCGCGAGGCGTGCCGGTTCGAGTCCGGCCTTGGGTACCACAGCACAGCATTGCTCGTATATCGGGAAAATCTCTCATAACTTCAACGCTGTAGCGACTGCAGCGTACGATTCGCGATGATCATACATCGTGCGCGCGATGGCATCAGTGTTGCGTATATTGGAACATTGTTCATTTTTTTGCGAAGAAGAAGGCCACAAAATGGCGAAATGATGCCGCTATGCGCTGCGTGGCCGGTGTTTCCGATTTGGGAACATGTGGCCGCGAGGCAATTGCCTGAATTTTGTGCAGGGTCTTCCAACTAGCCGGTTTAAAAGCAGATTTTGGCGGCGCGGTTTTCATCGCTCGGAAACGATCCTGAGAAACGGCGCCTTTCCCGGCCTCCAGTGAGATCCGAACCACCGGCGCCGCCTCATTTCTGATGTTTTTATGACAATTTTCCCTTTGTCGACCTGATCTGCAGCCCTAAAACGAATGTCATGCTTTTTGACGGGGTCCTCATTACCGGCCCTGCAGGCACTTTGTCAGGCTGGGACGAGCCTGAGGGGGGAAGTGCGAAAAGCGACGCGATGATCGAGCACCCCGTGTGCTTGCTGGTTAATGAGTGAAGAGATGTGTACGCCAGCAGATTTGCCAAGATCTGCTGACGGGTAAAAGGGAAGAGCATGTCTGAAAGCGGAAGGGACCCGAATGCTGCCAGCTTGATTGGCTTTTGGGACTTTGCAGAGGGGCGCGAAAATGACGACACCGGGATTGCAGACGGTATCGCTCAGAACGGTCATCTGTTCGGGGATGCAGAGGCGGACGATGGGCAGCTCGAACTGGACGGCCACAAGGACTACTTTTCGACCAAAGGCCCCGATGCCCCTTTCGATCTGACCGAAGGCACGATTGCGGTGCGGTTCACGCAAGAGGATCAGTCTGGCCGATCAAGCGATATTCTGATCAATCGCGGCGAATACAACGATCGCATGCAGGACGGGTATTTCGCACTCGGGGTCACCGGCGACGGTCGCGTCACTGTCACGCATTTCTCGCAAGATGGCGAACTGCGGCTGAAGACGCAAAGGCACCTCTTTTCTGAAGATGACGAGGTGGTGGTGACCTACGGCTGGTCCGCTGATCAGGGCGGCACACTACGCGTCGAAAACCTGACCCGACATACCGAGACCAGTTTCGATTTCGACACCACCGGCCTGACACTGATCACTCGGGATGACGATGGCGAGAATTTCACTTTCGGCGCGCGCGAGACACGCGAAAACAGCTACGGCAAATTCTTCGAGGGCGAGATTGATTATGTGGCCGTTTATGACCGCGACATCATCAACAACCCCGTGGTGCCCGATGGCATTGTGTCCGGCACGGATGCTGACGATCTGATCAACCTTGATTATCTGGGGGATCCTGAGGGCGACCGCATCGACGCGGGTGACGCGATCATTGCAGGTGAGGGGCCTGACGACGATATCGTATATGCGGGCGCAGGCGATGACATCGTTTTTGCCTTGGACGGGGATGATGAAATCTATGCAGGTGCGGGATCGGACGTCGTTGAGGGCGGCAAGGGCAATGACCTGCTGTCGGGTGGCGAAGATGGGGGCGCGGATACCTTGCTGGGGGGCGATGACCGCGACACGTTCCGCGACCTGAGCGCCGGGGATTTCATTGATGGTGGCGATGGTGGCGACGACTTCGATACGCTGGACCTGACCGGATCGGCGGCGGGCGGCACATCGACGCTGACATTTACCTCCGATGATCGCGAAGACGGCGTGGTCACGTTTTTCAACGCCGATGGCGTGTCCACCGGCCAGCTGGTTTTCGAGGACATTGAAAACATCGTCGGGGGGCCGACGCCGATTTGCTTTACCCCCGGCACGCTGATTGCCACGGCGGACGGGCAGCGCCCTGTTGAGGATCTGCGCCCCGGTGACCGGGTGATCACCCGCGACAACGGCATTCAGGAGATCAGCTGGAAAGGCGCGCGCGGCCTGACCGGAACCGAGTTGGCGCGTCACGCACATTTGAGACCGATCAAGATCAGCCAAGGGGCCCTGGGTGGCGGCCTGCCGGAGCGGGATATGCTGCTCAGCCCGAACCACCGTGTGCTTGTGTCGAGCGACAAGACGGTGCTCTATTTCGAAGAGAGCGAAGTGTTGGTTGCCGCAAAACATCTGACGGGATTGCCGGGCATTCAGACGGCACATGTGCCCTGGACGACCTACATCCATTTCATGTTCACGCAGCACGAAGTGGTTTTGTCGGATGGGGTCTGGACGGAGAGCTTTCAGCCCGGCGACTATAGTCTGGCAGGCATTGGCAACGCGCAGCGCACCGAACTGGAGCACCTCTTTCCCCAATTGAAAACCGCTGAAGGGGTGGCCTCCTACCAGGCCGCGCGGCGGTCGCTCAAGCAGCACGAAGCGCGATTGCTGAATAAGTAGCGCGACATCACACCAAAGAATATGCAGCCTCTGCGCCGGATCGATCCGGTGCGGAGATCGAAAACGGGAGGGATCACCCTCCCGTTTTTGGTGTTTCGGCGGTCAGCCTGTCTGCCGCGCCCGCCACGCGGCCCATTCTTCGGGCGTGTCCAAATCCATGCGTGCCCGATGGCCTGTCAGCGGCACCAGCCTGACGTTGTTCCCCGCCGCTTTCACGACGCTGCGCCCGCCACTGTCGCCAGAGATCGTTTTGAGCGCGTCGAAAAGCCGGGCGGAAAACACGATGGGATGCCCGGCTTTGCCCGCTTGCGTCGCACCGCGCCAGATCAGCACATCTGAGTCCAGATCCACGGCGGCCATGACCTGCCTTAGATCATCCTCAGTCAATTCCGGCAAATCCCCAAGCAGGAGCATCGCCGCAGGCGCACCCTCAGGCAGGGCGGCGATTGCAGTTCGGATACTGGCGTTCATGCCTTCGGCGGCATCTTCGACCGGGATCCGATTAACGCCAAGCGCATCAAGGCATTGATACCTGGGGTGGGGTCGCGGCGGCAGCGCCACCAGCACCGGCCCTTGCGTCACATCACATGCCATACTGGCCTGCCTGCGCAGCAAGGGCATGCCATCCACCAGTTCCAGAAGCTTGTCTGCACCGCGCATGCGCTTGGACTGCCCGGCGGCAAGCACGATAACGGGCAGATCGGGAGGCGCCGGTGCGGTCATACGTGAAGCATAGCGCAATGAAGGTGGGATAGATAGCGTTCTCAGCCGCGCATGCGTGTCCCGTCAGGGTCAAACAGGGGCTCCGTAATCACCCGTGCCGACCGCATTTGACCCAAAACCTCGATCTCGACATCTGGGGCTTCCGCCACGCGATCTATCGGCAGAAAACCCATCGCAATGGATTTGCCTGAGTGGTGCGAATAGCCACCTGAGGTGCAAAATCCGACCACGGTGCCATCCAGCCAGATCGGCTCATATCCATGCACATCGGCATCCGCCGCATCGACCTCAAAGGCCACCAATTGACGCGCGGGTCCCTTTGTGCGTTCTGCCTCCGCCGCCGCGCGGCCGATGAAATCCGCATTCTTTTTGAAACTGATGAACCGCTCCAGCCCCGTCTCGGCGGCGGTGTAATCAGGGGAAAATTCCGCCATCCAGCTGCCGAAAAACTTGTCCAGCCGCAGCGACATCATGGCCCGCATGCCAAAAGGCGTGATGCTAAAATCCTGACCCGCCCCCCAGAGCGTATGCCAAAGGCTGCGCTGATCCATCGGGTCGCAGTAAATCTCGAACCCCAGATCGCCGGTGTAGCTGACCCGTTGGACAATGCAATCGGCGCTGCCCACGGTCATGCGGCGCACATCGAGGAATTTCATATCGCTGATGTCACTGCGGGTGGTCGCCGCCAGCAGATCGCGGGCGTGGGGTCCGGCGATCTGAAAACCTGTGCGCTGATCACTGATATTACAAAGGCTTACGCCTTCTTCCTGATGTTGCAGGAACCAGCGGAAGTGGAAGGCCTGACTGCCATAGGAGGCGGTCAGTTGAAAATGGTCCTCCGCCAGGCAGGAGATGGTAAAATCGCCGATGAGCTTGCCCTTGAGGGACAGCATCGGGCTGAGGCTCAACCGTCCGGGCGCAGGCACACGGCCCGCCATGATACGGTCCAGCCAGGCGCGCGCGCGCGGGCCGGTCACGCCGTATTTGCCGAAGTTCTGCAATTCGTTGATGCCCACCGCGGCGCGCACCGCCTTGACCTCGCGCGCCGTCGCCTCAAAGGCGTCGGAGCGTCGAAACGATGGTGTCTCGTATGTCGGCTCGTCACCCTGCGCAAAATAGTTCGGCACCTCCAGGCCAAACTGCTGCCCCCAGACCGCGCCCATGTCAGAGAAGATGTCATACATCGGGGTGGTGCGATGCGGCCGGGCGGCGGGCAGTTCTTCGTTGGGGTAGGCGACGGAAAACCGTTTCTGATAGTTTTCGATCACTTTTGGCAGCGTATAGCCGGGCGTGATCCAATCGCCAAACCGCGCCACATCCATCGCCATGGTATCGCGTTCGGTTTCGCCCTCGACCATCCATTGCGCCAGCATCAGGCCGACCCCGCCACCCTGGCTGAACCCGGCCATGACCCCGCAGGCCGACCAATAGTTGCGCATGCCCGGCACCGGCCCGACCAGCGGGTTGCCGTCCGGAGCAAAGGTGAAGGGCCCGTGGATCACGTTTTTCACGCCCACACGTTCCAGATCAGGAAAGCGTTTGTAGGCGAAATCTATGCTGGCTTCGATCTTGTCGAAATCATCGGGCAGAAGGTCCTGACCGAAGGCCCAGGATGTGCCGTCAACCGCCCAGGGCCGGCAGGGTTGCTCATAAAACCCGATGCACAGGCCACGACCTTCCTGCCGCAAATAGCTCTCGCCCGCAGGGTCCATCACATGCGGATGCTCGCGGCCCTCGGCCATCATCTCCGCGATCATCGGGACCTCTTCGGTCACCAGATACTGATGCTCCATCGGGTGCAGCGGAAAATAGACCCCCGCCATCGCGCCCACCTCCCGGGCCCAGAGCCCACCGGCGTTTACCACATGTTCGGCGTGGATCGTGCCCTTATCGGTCACCACATCCCAGCTGCCGTCGGGGCGCTGATTGGTCTCGCGCACCATGCAATGGGTCTCGATGGTCGCACCCCCCATGCGCGCGGCCTTGGCATAAGCGTGGGTGGTGCCGGAGGGGTCGAGGTGCCCGTCCAGCGGATCATAAAGCGCGCCGATGATGCCGTCGGTATTGGTCACAGGCGCAATGTTCCGGATCTCTTCCGGCCCGACGATCTCGGTCTCCAACCCCATGAAACGGTGCTTGGCGCGCTCAGCCAGCAACATGTCGAAGCGGTCCTGATTGTCCGCCAGCGTCACGCCCCCCACGTGATGCAGCCCGCAGGACATGCCGGTGATCTCCTCCAATTCCTTATAGAGCCGGATGGTATAACCTTGCAGTGCGGCCATGTTGGTGTCGCCATTCAAGGTATGAAACCCGCCCGCCGCGTGCCAGGTGGAGCCGGAGGTCAGCTCGGACCGTTCCAGCAGCATGACGTCCGACCACCCCAGTTTGGTCAGGTGATAGAGCACGGACGCGCCGACAACGCCTCCGCCGATGATGGCACCGCGGGTGGTGGTTTTCATGGAGATCTCCGATCAGATATTGGCTGGATGATCTTCCGACGCATCAGCTCTCGCTGGTCTGAAAACGACAGATTTTGCCGCTTAGTGAAGCTTGAAGACCGCGCCGCGGAAACGGCAAATTCAGGCCGGAAGCAGGCATCGCGCGCAGCTTTCATGCGCTGCCAGCCCAATGTTGCAGGCAGTCACTTGTTCTTCACAGGACAAAAGCCCTTGTACGCGCGCGACGGATTATGTCGCCAATGCGCAATCGCCCTGTGGACGCCCGCGCCAGTATGCAGGGCAGAACACTCAAACAGGACCCTTCCTCATGCGCACCCATGCTCAGGCCGTTGTCATCGGAGGCGGCGTTATCGGCTGCTCAATCCTCTACCACCTGACAAAATTGGGCTGGACCGACGTGGTTTTGTTGGAACGGGACGAGCTGACCTCCGGCTCCACCTGGCATGCCGCCGCGAACATTCACGGGCTGCACGACAGCACCAACATCAGCCGCATTCAGCACTATACGATGAACCTTTACAACGGTCTGGAAGCAGAGACCGGCCAAAGCTGTGGCGTGTTTCAGCCCGGGTCACTTTATCTGGCGCAGACTGTTGAGCGGGAGCATCAGCTGCGGCTGCAGGCGGCCAAGGCGAAGCTTTACGGGATGAACTTCCATGAGGTCGACCGCGATGAGGCCGAGCGGTTGCACCCGCTGGTGAATTTCGACGGCATTCGCTGTATCATGTGGGAGCCGGATGGCGGTAATGTGGACCCGTCCGGGGTGACCAATGCCTACGCCGCGGGCGCGCGGGCTGCGGGCGCGGAAATCATTCGGTTCTGCCCGGTAACGGGGACAGAGCAGCAGCCCGACGGCACATGGATCGTGCGCACGCCCAAGGGCGATATTGCCACCGAATGGGTGGTTAACGCCGCAGGTCTCTGGGGGCGTGAAGTGGCCGCCCTCGCGGGGATCACCCTGCCGTTGCAACCTACCGAGCACCAGTATTTCGTGACCGAGACAATTGCGGAAATCGACGCCTTGGACCGACGCTTGCCGTCCGTCGCAGACCGGGACGGCGAATACTACCTGCGGCAAGAGGGCAAGGGCCTTCTGGTCGGGGCTTATGAGAAGAACCTGCGGTTCTGGGCCGAGGAGGGCACGCCGCAAGGCTTCGGGCATGAGCTTTTCGCCGATGATCTGGAGCGGATCGAAGACAATATGATGCGCGCCATCGAGCGCGTGCCTGCGGTGGGCGAGGCGGGCATCAAGCGAGTGATCAACGGGCCGATGATCTGGTCGCCGGACAGCAATGTGCTCTTTGGCCCGGTGCCGGAGCTATCGAATTATTTCTGCTGCAACGGGATCATCCCGGGGTTTTCACAATCAGGCGGCATGGGCCTGCTGGCCGCCGATTGGATCATCACCGGGGAGACGCGATATGACATGTTCGCCTGGGATGTGGCACGTTTTGGTGACTGGGCCGATGCGGCCTTCACCAAGGCGCGGGTGGGTGACCAATACGCCAATCGGTTCAAGATCCATTTCCCCAACGAGGAAAGGTCCGCGGGTCGCCCGATGCGCAAACGCCCCGCCTATGACATTCAGAAAGGCCTCGGCGCGGTGTTCGGTCTGAACTACGGGTGGGAGCACCCGCTGTGGTACGCGGAGATGCCGGGCACCGAAGATACCGATGGGTTCACCCGCCAGAACTGGTGGGGTCCCGTAGGTCAGGAGTGCAGAATGCTGCGAGAGAATGCGGGTATCATCGATATTTCCAACTTTGCAAAATATCGGTGCAAGGGGCCGGGCGCTGAGAGCTGGTTGAACGCGGTCTTTGCCAACACCATGCCCAAATCTGTCGGGCGTTCCTGCCTGACACCGCTGATTGGCAAGCGCGGCGGGATCGCCGGTGATTTCACCGTCACGCGGTTGGCGGAGGATGAATTCTGGATCATCGGATCCGGTATGGCCGAACGCTACCACCAGCGCTTTTTCAAAGCGGTGCCGCTGCCCGGGGGCACCACATTCGAGAGCAAAACCGACGAGTTCTGCGGTTTCAACGTTGCAGGCCCCAGATCGCGCGACATGCTGCAGCGCCTGACAAATACCTCCCTTGCGACCGAAGACTTCCCCTTCATGGCCAGCAAGTGGATCGAGTTGAGCGGGATCCGGGTACTGGCGCTGCGCGTGTCCTTCACCGGCGATCTCGGGTGGGAGCTGCACTGTGCCACGCCAGATCAGGCGCGATTGCTGGAGGTGCTGTTGCAGGCCGGACAAGAGGTTGGCGCGGGTCCGGTTGGATCACGGGCGCTGATGAGCCTGCGGGTCGAGAAAGGATATGGCTCCTGGAGCCGCGAGTATTCGCCCGAATACTGGCCGCAGGAGGTGGGCCTCGATCGATTGTGCAAGATGGACAAGGATTTCCTGAACAAGGAGGCCGTCGCTGCAACGCTTGCCAAGGAGCCACGGGAACATCTGGTGCTGCTCGAACTCGATGCCGCGCAGACCGATGCCTCCAATGCAGACGCGACCGGCGGCGAGCCGATTTTCAAGAATGGGGAAGGGGTCGGGCGCGTGACCTCTGGCACTTTTGGCTACACCGTCGGCAAAAGCCTGGCATTGGGGTATGTCAAAGGCGCTGTGCTGGGTGATCATGTTGATATCATGGTTTTGGGAAAACCCCATGGCGCGAAAATCCTGCACGAACCACCGTTTGATCCGACGGGCAAGCGCCTGCGCGCCTAGGTGCGATTTGCTGAGCGGCGTTAGGATGTGACCTGGAGCTGGTTTCCACAAGCACCGGCACATCATGCGAATGGCAGGTAAGAATAACAAATCGGGAAATTTGGCTCCGGCGGTAGGGATCGAACCTACGACCAATTGATTAACAGTCAACTGCTCTACCGCTGAGCTACGCCGGAACGGTCTGGGCGATATAGCAGCGGCAATTTGTGTCGTCCAGAGGATTTTGCAGGAAATCCGATAATTGCTGCATCAAATGCTATTTCAATCTGAACAAGGCTTCGGCGCTCAGTTTTCCGATCACCTCAACCGAACCTTTCCCTTTGAGATCAATGAGATGCGCCAGAACATTTCGAGCGGCGGCATTCATCAATCTGTCGGGCGTGTCGGTATAGATGATGCGTGCCAGACTATGCGCGTCAGCATCACCTCCCTGTAACGCCTCAAGGATAGCGGCCTCGCGCGATTTGCGATGCGCGATCAACCATGCCAGCCGTGCTTCGGGGTTCGAAATCATCTCTCCATGACCGGGAAAGAAGGCTTGCCACCCGCGCATCTGAAGGCGGGCACAGGACGCCATGAAATCGGTCAGATCACCGTCCGGAGGGGACACCAGCGAACTGGCCCATCCCATCACATGGTCCGCGGTAAAACAGTGATCATTCCACCCCAGACAGATGTGATTGCCGATGTGTCCGGGGGTATGGATGACGTCCAACTGCCAATCGGCTGCATGGATCACATCGCCATCCTTGACCTCCACATCCGGCGCGAAATTGATGTCGATCCCTTCGCCACCGCCCACCAGACCCGTCCGCGCCAGGGCTTGCATGATCTCGGACCGGCCCGCATAGGCAGGACCAAACGCATAGGTTTCTGCACCCGTCGCCTTTTGCAGCGCGCCCGCCAATGGTGAATGGTCCAGATGCGCATGGGTCACGATGATATGCGTGATCTTCTGACCGGGTTCCAGAGCGCCAAGGATCGCGTCCAGATGCGCCACACTCTGCGGTCCGGGATCGATCACGGCAATCTCGGATGTGCCCAAAAGATAGGTATTGGTGCCACGATAGGTCATCGGCGAGGGGTTCGGGGCCACGATCCGGCGCAAACCGGGCAGCAGCGGCTCCGGAGCGCCGATCACCGGGTTGAAATCATCTGGCGGCTGCATGGCCATTCGCTCTTTCTAATGGGCAGGGGCGTCGCTAGGGTTTAGCCCATGTCGTTCGTCTGGCTCAAACATTATATGCCGCGCAGCCTCTATGCGCGGGCGGTCCTCATCCTGCTGTTGCCGGTTGTTTTCCTGCAATTGGTTGTCACCGTGCTGTTCCTGACGCGCCACTTTGAGGACGTCACACAGCAGATGACAGATACGGTGGCGCGTGAATTGCGGCTGGTTCTTTCGATCATCGGGGGGGCGCCTGACAGAGGGTCCATTGGCACCGCCGTCATCCAATCCGCCTCGCAACTGGCGATCACGGTGGTGCCCGTCACCCGAGCCCAGGTGCCGCAAGAACAAATGCGAGAGTGGTACGATTTTTCGGGCCGCGTGATTGTGCGCCGCCTGCCCAGTCAGATCCCTCAGATCATCAGCGTTGATCTGACTGAAAACCGGCGGGTGCATGTCTATGCGGAAACAAGGTACGGACCCGCGAAGATCAGCTTCGACCGCCGTCGCATCTCGGCCGCAAACCCGCACCAACTCTTTGTGAACATGCTGTTTTTCGGCGGTCTCATCACCGTGATCGCGATCCTCTATCTGCGCAACCAATTGCGTCCGATTAAGCGCCTGGCGCGGGCTGCCGAGGCTTTTGGCCGTGGCCGCCACGAGCCGTACTCTCCCGCCGGTGCTGTTGAGGTACGCGCCGCAGGCAATGCGTTTTTGGACATGCGGACCCGGATTGAACGGCAGATCGAACAACGCACGCTGATGCTCTCGGGGGTCAGCCATGATCTGCGCACGCCCCTGACGCGGATGCGGCTGAGCCTGTCGATGCTGGAAGATGACGAGCGGCAACTGCTGGAGCAGGATGTCGATGACATGCAGGACATGCTCGATGCCTTCCTGAACTTCGTAAAAACCGCCGGTGAGGGCGAAACTGAGCCGGTTGATCCGCATGAGTTGGTGGAAAGTGCGGTGGAAAGTGCCCGCAGGGCGGGGCGCAATGTAAAGCTGATGCCATCGGAAGGAGATGGCACCGGGACTGTAACGCTGAACCGGCTGGCCATGCGGCGCGCCCTGGACAATCTGATTTCCAACGCGGTGCGCTACGGCGCGATGGCGGAGGTTTCGGTTCTGTTCACTGAGAAAACACTGCGCATCCGGGTGGAAGATGATGGCCCGGGCATCCCTGAGGACCGTCGGGTGGAGGCAACACGTCCCTTCACGCGGCTGGATCCAGCGCGCAATCAGGATAAGGGTGGCGGCGTCGGCTTGGGATTGGCCATTGCCACCGACATTGCGCGTGCCCACGGGGGGGTGCTCCGGCTGAGCAGCTCGGTCCGGCTGGGCGGTCTCAGAGCAGATATCGTGATTGCGCGGTAATCTGGCCGGCGCGCCCTGAATAGAAAGCAATGCATGACATCCGCGCGTGATCCTACCCGATGTCTGGAGACATCATCGTCTTGCCGGAGGTTTCAACGGTGATTCCAGACCGGCGCGGGGCAGCGCAGTGTGTCTGAGCCGGCAAGGCATATGAGAGGCCAGAAAAATTGACCACGCCCAAACGCCTGCCAAACTCAACTCGGTAAAAGAGGGGGCAACCCCAACACTTAACTCGTTACAAAAATCTACACACTGCGCCGTTGCCCCCGCGCCGACTGCATGGAAGAGAATTAGCACAAATTTTACGAAACATGTTTGCTTTCTGCAAAATTGGTAAATGCGAAAAATCAATAAAGAGAGACGGTTACCGATCTTGGTTAGTGTGGCGGGCACTTTTGTGGGACGGATCGCACGGGCGATCTGATGCGGTGAAAAGTGATTATGGTAGGCCCGGCAGGACTTGAACCCGCAACCAAAGCGTTATGAGCGCTCTGCTCTAACCAGTTGAGCTACAGGCCCGCCATAAGCCTGTGGGTAAGCTGCGCGGATGGCGGCGTCAAGTGGTCGTTGGCACCGGTGGCAGGCGTTGCATGCGGGCTGCGAATGCTCTAACCCGCCATCAATATATTTGTCGCGCGGGGGACCGGACCATGACACTGCCCAAAAACGGGATCACCTATGCGGACGCAGGGGTCGATATCGACGCCGGAAACGCGCTGGTGGAGAGAATCAAGCCTGCGGCCAAGCGCACAAACAGGTCTGGTGTCATGGCGGGTCTGGGTGGGTTTGGCGCACTCTTTGACCTCAAGGATGCAGGCTATCACGACCCTATTCTGGTGGCGGCTACGGATGGGGTCGGCACCAAACTGCGGATTGCCATCGATACTGGCCATGTGGATGGCGTTGGCGTCGATCTGGTGGCCATGTGTGTCAACGATCTGGTGTGTCAGGGGGCTGAGCCGCTGTTTTTCCTCGACTATTTTGCTACGGGCGCGCTGAAAACCGAAAAGGCCGCGCGCATCATAGAGGGGATCGCTCTGGGGTGTGAGCGGGCCGGTTGCGCGCTGATCGGTGGCGAAACCGCCGAGATGCCGGGCATGTATCCTGCCGGGGATTTCGATCTGGCGGGTTTTTCCGTGGGCGCGATGGAGCGGGGGCAGGATTTGCCTGCGGAGGTTGCGGCTGGGGATGTGCTGCTGGGTCTTGCCTCGGACGGGGTGCATTCCAACGGCTACAGCCTGGTGCGCAAGCTGGTGGCGCTTTCCGGGTTGGGGTGGGAGGACAAATGCCCCTGGTCCCAACAGTCGCTGGGCGCGGAACTGCTCACCCCCACACGTCTTTTTGTGAAACCCGCGCTGGCCGCGATCCAGTCCGGCGGCGTGCATGCCCTGGCACATATCACCGGCGGCGGGCTGACGGAAAACCTGCCACGCGTTCTGCCGGAAGGGCTGGGTGCGGAAATTGATCTCTCAACTTGGCTGCTGCCGGATGTTTTTAGCTGGATGGCACAGACCGGTGGGATGTCAGAGGCGGAAATGCTGAAAACCTTCAACTGCGGGATTGGCATGATCCTTGCGGTTTCTCCTGACCGCGCCGATGCGCTGACCGCCCTGCTGGCGGAGCACGGTGAGGACGTCACCCGCGTCGGGTCCGTGACGGAAACAGCCGGGGTTCACTATCAGGGCGCGCTTTTGTGAGCAAACGCGTTGCGATTTTCATCTCGGGCGGCGGGTCGAACATGCTCAAGCTGCTGGAGAGCATGACCGGAGATCACCCTGCGCGGCCTTGCGTGGTGTTGTCGAACGATCCAATGGCGCGCGGGCTGGAGCTGGCCGAAGCGCGCGGCGTGCCGACAGAGGTGGTACGGCATGAACCGTTCAAGGGCGACAGGGTGGCGTTTGAGCACGCGATTTCCGGCGCCATCGCCCCTCACGCGCCCGATGTCATTTGCCTCGCAGGCTTCATGCGCAAGCTGACCGAAAGCTTTGTGGATCCCTGGCGCGGCAAGATGCTGAACATTCATCCCTCCTTATTGCCCAAATACCGGGGTCTCAACACCCACGCGCGCGCTCTTGCAGCCGGCGACTCTGTGCACGGCTGCACGGTCCATCAGGTCACGCCACAACTGGATGACGGCCCCATTCTTGGCCAGGCGCAGGTTCCGGTCTTGGCAGAGGATACCGTGGACAGTCTTGCGGCGCGTGTATTGGCGCAGGAACACCTGCTTTACCCCGCGGTGCTGCGCCGTTTTGCGGCAGGGGACCACCGCCCGATCCTGTTGCGTTAAGGCTTCGTTCAGGGTTCTGGTCAAAGCTGTGGGGGTCGTGTAACAGTTTAAAACCTGGGTATCACCGACACCATAAAGAAAAAGAAACGCCCGAATGAAAACACTCACCACGACTGAGGAGCTGGCCGCTTTTTGCACGGAAGCGGCGGGCCACGACTATGTGACGGTCGATACCGAATTTCTGCGCGAACGCACGTATTATTCCAAGCTCTGTCTGATCCAACTGGCGATGCCTGGAGAAGACGACAGCACAGCGGTTCTGGTCGATCCGCTCTCGGACGGGCTCTCGCTGGAGCCGCTTTACGATCTCTTTCGCGACACCTCGGTGGTCAAGGTGTTCCACGCCGCCCGTCAGGATCTGGAGATTTTTTACGTTGACGCCCAGGTCTTTCCCGAGCCACTTTTCGACACGCAGGTTGCCGCGATGGTCTGTGGTTTCGGTGAGCAGGTGGGCTATGAAACGCTGGTGCGGCGCATTGCCAAAAAGCCGCTCGACAAGACGTCGCGCTTTACCGATTGGTCGCGCAGGCCGCTCACGGAAGCGCAAAAGACCTACGCGCTGGCAGATGTAACGCATCTGCGCGACATCTACGAGTATCTCGCAAAGAAGCTGCAGGAAACCGAACGCAGCCGCTGGGTGAACGAAGAACTGACGGTGCTGACCAGCGCGGATACCTATGTCGTCACGCCGCATGAGGCCTGGCGCCGGGTCAAAACCCGCACGAATTCACCGAAATTCCTGGCTATTGTGCGGGAGCTTGCAGCCTTTCGCGAAAGCTTTGCGCAGGAGCGCAACATCCCGCGCAACCGTGTGTTCAAGGATGACGCCTTGGTGGAGCTGGCCTCCAACAAACCCAAGAACAACGAAGAGCTGGGCCGGGCGCGCCTCTTGCTGCGGGAAGCGCGGCGGGGTGATATTGCCGAGGGCATCTTGAAGGCCGTGGCCGCAGGTGTGGCCTGTTCGCCGGATCAGATGCCCCAACCCGACCGGTCGCGGGACAAGTTGCAGGTCAACCCCGCCCTGGCGGATTTGTTGCGCGTGCTGCTGAAAGCCAAGACCGAAAGTGCTGGTGTTGCCGCGAAACTCATTGCGCCCGCCTCAGATCTGGATGCGATTGCGGCGGGGCTGCGCGACGTGCCGGCACTGGCCGGGTGGCGCAAAGAGGTTTTTGGCGCGGATGCGCTGCGGCTTTGTGATGGGAAGATCGCTTTGGCCGCAGATGGGTCGGACGTGCGCATCGTCACACTCGACTGAAACTGACCTTCGTCTCAGAAGTTACCGGCGAGATTGAAGCGCGTTGCGCGCGGCTTCCACGCGGATCGTGCGCACGTCGCGCAGCGTCTGGTCAGTCACCTTGCGCGCGACGTTGACCTCCCGCGATGCAGGCGTGCCTGCGCCGGTATTTGGCCCGCGCAGCCCTTCAAGACGGTAAGTGAGCACCCCGTCGACGGCCTGCTCATCTTCTTCTGCAGGGGTCAGCTGCACCGAATGAACGCCTTGCACTGCGGCCACACCGGTTGCGCGGATGATCGCGCCGCCGGGCACACGTTCCACGACAAGTTCGCTGATGCTGTCAATGGGCTGGCCGTTATAGACCACTTCATTGTTGCGCGAGTCGAAGATGCCCGTGCGTTCCGGGATCAGCGGGTTTGTGTTTGCGGAAGCTGCTGTTGTCGGGGCCGCTTCGCCGCGGCCAAACCAGTTGAACGGGTTGAGACGGGTGCCACAAGCAGATACGACAAGTGTGGAGATCAAAAGGGCGGAAACTGTCTTGTGCATCGGGCCTGCCATGAATTCTTGTTTGCTCTGAACTACCCCATCTCAGGCCACTTGAAAAGCGTCAAGGCGGGCTGGACCTTTGTCCTCACGCGCCTTACCTCAAGGACGAGAAATGAGGGACCCCATGGCGCAAGCAGCTTTCGAAGAATTGGTTGAAGATTTCGAGTTCCTGGAGGAGTGGGAAGATCGCTACCGTCTCGTGATCGAGGAGGGAAAAGCGATGGACCCGTTGGCAGATGCTTTGAAAGTGCCGGCCACCAAGGTGGATGGCTGCGCCAGTCAGGTTTGGCTGCATGCGACGATTGAGGGGGAGACTCTGCACTTTGACGGTGAAAGCGATGCGATGATCGTGAACGGCCTCATTGCGATCTTAAGAAAGCTCTATAATGGGCTGACGTTAAAGGATGTTTTGGCCGTTGATGCGCGCGCTGAAATGGGTCGGTTAGGGTTGAACGATCACCTGTCGGCGCAGCGCTCGAACGGGTTGCGGGCGATGATCGAACGCATCCGCTCTCTGGCTGCTGCCGCCGCGTGACTCCAAGGCGGCGTCTGCGACGCCACACTATGCTTTAAAATTCCTGACGGAATTTCGACGGGTGGCCCATGTTATGATTATCGCGCGGGTCGGTCTGCAACCCCAGCCAACGCTGTGGCGAGATCCCCATATCCGGTAAAGCGCCGTTCAAACTCGAGGCCGAGGAAATCCGCACAGGTTTTTGCCTTTTCAGTCAACGCCGGGTCATCGGTCTGGGCCTGATAGACAAGTTTTTCGTAGTTGCCAAAATACATGTCGCGCAGGTCGGGGTGGCGATCAAGACCCATCGGCTTGACCACAAAGGCATCGAATTGGCGCACCAGAAAGTCAGTGAGATAGAAGGTGGTGAATTCGGTCTCACTCTGTTTGGCGAAGCGGTCATTGCCCTCGAAGAAGGAATAGCAATGCGGCCCGGCGATCATTTCCACGCCTAGTTCATCGCAGGCGGCCTGCAAGAGGCCCCCTGTGCCGCAATCGGCGTAAACGACGAAAATCTGATCGTAGGCGCCACGGTGCTTGGCAACGGCGTCGCGCACAGCCTGGGTGATTTTTTCGGGATAGAGGTGGTATTTGGCGGGCAGGCAGGTCAGGTCCAGGTGGGACCAGCCGTTTGCCGCTTTCAGGTCGAGAATTTCGCGCGCCAAGGCACCACAGGCGATCAGAAGCACCTTGCCGGACTGCTGCGCGAGCGGCAGGCCGCGTTCCGTCAGCTTGGTGTCGTTCAGCTCTGGCATGCTCACCCTTCACAAAAACGGCCTGCGCCGGTTTCCCGACAAGAGAGGCCGCTCAATCCGGTTGTGCGGGTGTCAGGCGGATTTCTGATTGTGCTTGCGACCGACCCATTCCTTTGCCGTCTCAACCGCCACGGCGGCATCCCGGCAATAAGCGTCCGCACCGATGGCCCGACCAAACTCTTCATTCAACGGTGCGCCGCCAACGAGCACGATATAATCATCGCGGATGCCCTGTTCCACCATCGTGTCGATCACGACCTTCATGTAAGGCATGGTGGTGGTCAGCAGCGCGGACATGCCCAGAATGTCAGGGCCTTCTTTTTCCATCGCTTCGAGGTAGGACTCAACGGCGTTGTTGATCCCCAGATCGACCACTTCGAAGCCGGCACCTTCCATCATCATGCCCACGAGGTTCTTGCCGATGTCATGAATGTCACCTTTGACGGTGCCGATTACCATTTTGCCCACGCGGGGCGCGCCCGTTTCCGCCAGCAGCGGCTTCAGAATGCCCATGCCGCCCTTCATGGCGTTTGCGGCGAGCAACACTTCAGGCACAAACAGAATACCGTCGCGGAAATCCGCGCCCACGATGGTCATGCCGCCAACGAGCGCCTTGGTCAGGATGTCGTAGGGGGCCCATCCGCGTTCCAGCAGAATCTCCACACCTTCGATGATTTCCTCTTTGAGGCCATCGTAGAGGTCGTCAAACATCTGCTGGACAAGTTCTTCGTCGTCCAGTTCTGACAGGATGATATCGTCTTCGTCCGACATTGGCTTTCCTTTATTGCCGCACCAGAAAGCGGGGGCGTGGTCTCTGATCCCTTTTGACAGAACGTCCGCACCGGACTTTTCAAATTGCGACACGAAGGAAACAATGTGCGACGCTGTGACGCTATTTTTATCGCAAATACAGGTGACTGTACAAGCTTTTGGAGCGCCTCTGGAGGCGAAACCTTTTCATAATGATATACAGTTTTATCCGCAGTTATTCGGCGGCCTGCACCAGGATGAGCGGGCTTTGCTCTTTGGTTTTCGGTGCTTTGCGGCGCCATTTTCGCGCATAGAGCAGCGCAAACATGGGCGGTGTGAAGTAGAACGACACCACCGTGGAGAGCAGGACACCCCCCGCCACGGACATCGCGAAGGGCGGCCAGAACCCGCCCCCGGCGAGGATCAGGGGCAGGAAGCCACCAAATGTCGTGATCGTGGTGCTGACGATGTGACGGCTCGACCCCATCAGAACATCGACCATCGCATCCGCGTTCCCCGACCGCGCGCCGGGATCATCGCGCAGGCCGGTCATGATGATGATGGCTGCGTTGATCGACACGCCGATGGAGCCGATCACGCCGATGATCGCGTTGATGCCAAAGGGATATTGGAAGATCGCCAGTGCCAGGATGCTCAGGCCCGCGGAGAGCACGCTGACCACCAGCGCGATGGCGGAGAGGCGGAAGGAATTGAACGTCATGACAATGGCCGCGATGGACAGCGTCACGATCAGGCCCAGAGACGCCAGCAGATTGCCCAGGGTTTCCGACCGCGCATCGCTGTCGCCGCCAATCTCCAGACGGTACCCGGCAGGCAACGTGAACCCTTCGGCGTCAAGCGCCTGCTGCACCTGTACCAGGGCTTCTTCGGGCAGGACATCACGCAGGATAAAGGCCTGGATGGTGTTCACCCGCTCGGCATTGCGCCGGGTGATGATGGGCTCGCTGGGGGTCAGAGAGATATCGGCGATGGCAGAGAGCGGCACGCCGGGGAAGGTGCCGTTGCGGGATTGTGCGGCGGCATCAGGGGGCAGAATCGTCATGTCGGCAATCGCCGTCAGATCCCCGCGTGTCGCATCGCCGAAGCGCACCCGCACGGGCAATTCTTCTGGACCTTCGAGCAGCGATCCACCGGCAACCCCTTCGAGCCCGGCTTCGAGCTGCCGCGCGATGCTGGAAAGCTCAAACCCCAACTGGCGCGCCTTGGCCTCATCCACATCAATGCTGACCTCCGGCGCACCGGTGGTCACGGTGCCGCGCGTGAGCGTAACCGCATCGACATTGGCGATGACGCGGCGCATCTCGGCACCGGTTTCCCGCAGGGTCGCAAGGTCCGGCCCCACAAGCCGCAGTTCAACCGGGGCATCCACGGGCGGGCCCTGCACCAGCCCGCGCACCAGAACCTGTGCCTCGGGCGCTGCTGCGCCAATGTCGCGTTCAAGCCTCGCAATCAGGGTTTCGGTGGCTTCGGGGGAGGTGGTTGTGACCAGCGCTTCGGCAAACCGCGAGGCATTATCGCGCCCACCGGCCATGTTGTAATAGAACGCCGGTGCGGATTTACCGATGACCCAGGAGACCTGTTTCGTCTCCGGCGCCTCCCGCAGCAGGGCATCCAGCCTATCGACCACCGTGGCGGTTTGCCCGATGGCGGCACCGGGCCGCAAGTCCACTTCGATGTGGAACTGGTCACGGTCAACACCGGGAAAGAACTGTGCGGTCAGCAGCGGCATCGACATGAACCCCAGCACCGGCAGCACCAGCGAAAAGGCGACCGACTTCACCGGATTGCCGACAGCCCAGCGGAGCGTTCCGGCAAAGGCGCGTGACAGGCTGCGGATTTTCAAACCGCTGGCAAGGAGGCCGGTGTTACCTGCCGCTGGCATCGCCCATCCGGCAATGGCGGGGGTCAGGGTCACGGCGATCACGAAGGACCACATCAACATGGTCACCACCGCGATGGCGATGGAACCGACGAAATCGCCCGCCGGTCCGGGCAGCAGGATCATCGGCGTAAAGGACAATGCGGTTGTGACCGTGGAGGCAAAAAGCGGGGCGAAGAGCCGGCGCACGGCCCCTCGGACCGCCGCGATCCGCGTCTGCCCCCGGGCCACGCGCTGTCCCACCTCATCGGTCATGACTATCCCGGCATCGACCAGCAGACCCAGCGCCACGATCAGGCCGGTCACGGACATCTGGTGGATGGCCAGGCCGATCACATTCATCGTGGCCAGCGTCGCCAGCGACACCAGCGGCAGGATCAGGGCCACGATCATAGCGGCGCGTACGCCCATTGTGATCAGCAATACGCTCACCACCAGCGCCACGCCGATGGCCATATTACCGCCCACTTCGGCCAGACGCTCCGCGGTGTAGCGGCTTTGATCAAAGATCAGCTCGGCGGTGATGCTGGCGGGCGCATCCGCCTGAAATCGCGCGAGGGCGGCGGTCACGCGCTCCATCCAGACATCGACCTGCAAGCCGTCTTCCAGCTTGGCAGCGACCAATACGGCAGGCGCGCCATTGTGTATGGCTTCTTCGGCAAGGGGCAGGCGGGGCCCGCGGCTGATCCGAGCGATGTCCGCGATGCGAGTGACTTGACCATCCGCGCCTTCGCGCACGATCATCTCGCGCACCCGTTCAAGCGCTGTGATGTCGCCCGCGATGTCGATGATCAGCTCGTTGTCGAGGCTGCGCACGCGCCCGGCCTGGCCCTTGCTGTCGGCGCGTGCGATGGCGGCGGAGACATCATCTGCGGTCAGGCCAAGTGCTGCGGATTTTATGGGATCGAGCGTGACCAGCACTTCTTCTTCGGGGCTGCCAAAGGTTTCGACCTGCTTGGTCCCGGACAGCGAGCGCAAATCATCTGCAAGGCTTTCCGCATAGCGCCCCATGATGGTCAGCGGCACGTCGGCGTGATCGGCCGAGAGCGCTATGATCGCGCCGAAGGTACCCGCCCCATCGGACGAAAACTCAGGCGTCGGGACACCCGCGGGAAACTCGGCCTCCGCATCGCCCAGAGCGTCGCGGATTTCGGACCAGACCTGCTCGATGCGTTCATCACCCAGGGTGTCCAACAGATCCACCTGCACGATGGAAATGCCGGTGGCGGAGGTTGAATTGATTTCATCGACTTCCGGGATCTCCCGCAGGACCTCTTCGATCTCGGCGGTGACGAGGGTTTCAACACGCGCGGGGTCGGCGCCGGGGTAGGGCGTGGTGATGGTGGCAAAAAGATTGGTGATCGTGGGGTCTTCCTGCCGCCCGATGGCCAGCAGGGACGACAGGCCCGCCGCGATGATCACCAACAGGGCAAGGGCGACAACGCGTGGTTCGCGAAACGTGAGCGTTTCCATCAGCCTGCCTCACCGGCGAGTTGCACCCTCTGGCCGGTGACCACGCGGTGGGGGCCGTCGGTGATGTATCTGGTGCCCTCGGGGAAGGTGCCGCGCACATAAGCCCGCTGTGCATCCGAGAAGAGCACTTCGACGGCTTCACTCTCGACCATTGGCGTTTCGGTCTCAGGCACGGTCATCAGGCGCCAAAGCCCGCGCGGTGCATCCTGAAGCGCTGCCAGCGGCACCCAGGCGCCTGTTTCCAGAACCTTTTGTTCCAGCACCAGCGTGCCCGTATCCCGCAAGGGGGGCAAATCGCTTTCCGCGAAATTGAGCAAAACGGTGCGGGTGCGTGTGGCGCTGTCCAGCTCGGGCAGCACAGAGTCGAGTGTCAGCGGATAGCGTCGCCCGTCAAAGAGCGCGTAGAGCTCTGTGCCTTGCGACAACGCATCGACCATGTCGGGCGTCAGCCCCACCCGAAACTGCTGCCCGCCGCTTTCGACCAGGGAAAAGATCGGCTCGCCGGCGCCCACCGTGCCGCCGGTGTCGACCAGGCGCGAGGATATCGTCGCGGCGAAGGGAGCTCGAAGCTCCGATTTTTCAAGCTGCAGTGCCACGGAAACCAGACTGGCATCGATCTCCGCGATCCGCGCCTCCAGCTCTGCCAGCAGCAGCGCCACATTGTCGACGGCCTGAGAGGAGGCAAACCCGCGCTCGCGCAGTTCCGTCTGACGATCGGTGGTGCGGCGGGCCAGTTCCGCCTGTGCTTCGAGGGCGCGCCGGGAGGCTTGCAGCCGCGCCTCTTCGGCCTCAATGAGGCGCGTGTCCAACCGCGCAACCAACGTGCCGGGTGTGACGGTATCACCCTCGTCCAAGGCCAGATGCGCGACCGTCCCGCCTTGCTCAAAGGCCATCGTGGTGCGTTGTGCCGCCTGGATCTGTCCCGGGAACCGCCGCGCAACCGTATACCCGTTTTCCAAGGTCAGCAGCGCTGTGGAAACCGGCATGGGCGCGGTGGCTTCAGGGGCTGTCACCTCAGCCGCGCGCCCCGCGAGCACGTTTTGGCCCAGGACCATCAGGCCGATTGCAAGGCCGATCATCAAAAGGGTGAAGACGAGCGTGATCCCTTGTCGTATCATGCGACGCCAAAGGGGTATTTGCGGAATTGTGGTCGCCATCGTGCAAAGCCTCACTTGCGAAGTAAGTATCGCTTACATATGTTATAGGCTCTAACTTAATCAAGCGCAAAGGAGCGTTTTTTGTCAGATTCTTCCCCAGAGGTGCAGGACCGGCGCACGACATATCACCACGGCGACCTGCGCGGGCAGCTGCTTTCGGTTGTGCGTGAACTCGTGGAACTCCATGGTCCTGAAGGGTTTTCTGTCGCCGAAGCTGCACGTCGGGCAGGGGTCAGCACCGCAGCACCCTACAAGCATTTCAAGGATCGGACGGATTTGCTGAATGCGCTGGTCTCGGATGCGATGGACCGTCTGGCGATGCATATGGCACGCGAACGCGACCTGTTTCCGGTCGGATCATATGAGGCCATCGCGGGAATCGGCAGAGCGTACATCACCTTTGCCAAGACCGAGCCGGGCATTTTCCGGCTGATGTTCGGGCTGACCGAGGGTCAGGAAGACGACGATTGCTTGCAAAAGAAAGGGATGATTTGCAGGGAAATTGTCGAGAAAGCCTGCGCGGATTGCCTGGGCAAGGACGCCTCGACCCAAGCCGTGACCCTCGCGGCCTATATTCTATGGACCAGCGTGCACGGCCACGCGTTTCTGAGCATCGACAACAAGAACAAGGCCGAAGCGCAGGAACTGGACGATTGGGATTTTTTGATGACCGTCACGCGGGGCATTCTTGAGGCCTCGTTGCGACGCTGATCCGGTCAGCTCGCTGCAGCGCGCCGCCGACGGGAGGTGCGGCGTGCCGGGGCGGCATCCTCGCCGGTGCCATCGCTTTGCGACGAAAACCCACCCAGACGATCCACGATTTCTTCCAGCGACGGCGGGTGATCCAGCGTGCGGGTATCCAGCGCCTCGCGCATATGGCGCAGGTGTTCCGGCATCGTGCCGCAGCACCCGCCAATGATCTTTGCGCCACAGGCCCGCGCCATCACCGCATAATCCGCCATCAATTCCGGTGTGCCATCATAATGAATGTGACCATCGACGTATTTCGGAATGCCCGCATTGCCTTTGGCAATCACCGGGCGTTCGGGGCCTTGGGCGGCGAACCCCAGAATGGTGCGCAGCAAATCGGACGCGCCGGTGCCGCAATTGGCGCCAAAGGCCAGCGGTGCGTGATCCCCCAGATCGTCCACCAGTTTGACCATATCGGCGCTGGTCAGGCCCATCATCGTGCGTCCGGCGGTGTCAAAGCTCATGGTGCCCGCCCAGTCCAGCCCGGCCAGCGAAAACCCCTCAGCCGCGGCGCGGTATTCCTCGGGCGCGCTGATCGTTTCCAACCAGCCGATGTCGGCCCCGCCTGATTTCAACCCGTCGGCGGCCTCATGAAACATCTCAACCGCCAAAGCGTGGCTCAGCGTGCCAACCG
Organism: uncultured Roseobacter sp.; assembly: GCF_947499265.1. Taxonomy (GTDB): domain Bacteria; phylum Pseudomonadota; class Alphaproteobacteria; order Rhodobacterales; family Rhodobacteraceae; genus Roseobacter. The sequence goes on from NZ_CANMNK010000008.1 coordinate 110,905, forward strand.
GTTCCATGATCTCGCCGGTCGGACCAACAGAGCCCGCGACAATCACCGGGCGGCCTGCGGTATCCGCAACATCACGGGCGATTTCAGCAGAGACGCGCGCCAGCTCATGGGTGCGCTTTTCCGCGTTGTGCAGTTTCAGACGCGAGGCATTGGCGCCAAAGGAATTGGTCAGGAACAGATCACTGCCCGCCTCCACAGCGCCCGAATAAAGCGCCTTGATCTTCTGCGGCTCATCCGTGTTCCACAATTCCGGCGCATCGCCAGACATCAGCCCCATATTGAACAGGTTCGTGCCTGTCGCCCCATCGGCAAGCAGGGTGCCCTTGGCGTTGAGCAATTCGATCATGGGATTTGTCATGGAGGCCTCACTGGGTACAACAATGCATGCTGTGTCACGAAGGCATCTTCAAAGCAAACTCATAAAATTCATCTTGGTTATGAGTTTGCTAGAGGTTTGGTCGCAGGTCCCGGGGCGAAAACATCGCAGACCCGGGAAATGCGTGGTCGGAAGGCTCAGACCTCCTGCATGATCTGGGATTTGGCTTCGACCATCAGTTCACGCATTTTCGCGCGGATGGTGGCCTCATCAGCCCTGCTGCCGAGGTCCCCGGAAACTTTGCGGTAAACATCTTCGTCGCCAGCCTCTTCAAAATCGGATTTCACGACCTCTTTGGCATATTCTGTTGCATCATCCCCTGATTTACCCAACAAATCCGCAGCCCAGAGGCCAAGAAGTTTGTTGCGCCGCGCTTCGGCCTTAAATTGCATCTCTGCATCATGCGCGTATTTGTTTTCAAAGGCATTTTCGCGATCATCGAAAGTTGTCATGGGCGGGTCTCCTGTTGAACGTAAGGGGCTGACTTTTGATATGCGGGTTCGGATCGCTTTGCGCAAGGGCCGTTGGCTTGCAGCGGCAGGGGCCTTGCACTAAGAGGGGCGCATCATAGGTCGCAAATGCTGCGGCACGACTGCGAAAGGACGCCAATGGCCCGGCGCAAGAAAATCTACGAAGGCAAAGCGAAAATCCTGTACGAAGGCCCCGAGCCCGGCACCATCGTTCAATATTTCAAAGACGACGCAACGGCCTTCAACGCCGAGAAAAAAGCCGTGATCGAGGGCAAGGGTGTGCTGAACAACCGCCTGTCGGAGTTTTTCATGACCGGTCTGGGACAGATCGGCGTGCCCAACCATTTCATCAAACGGCTCAACATGCGCGAGCAACTGGTGCGGCAGGTGGAAATCGTGCCGCTTGAGATCATCGTGCGCAACTACGCGGCGGGCACCATGTCCAAACGGCTCGGCATTGAGGAAGGCACCCAGCTGCCGCGCCCGATTGTCGAATATTGCTACAAGGATGACGCCTTGGGTGATCCGCTGGTGACCGAAGAGCATATCGCGGCCTTTGGCTGGGCCAGCCAGCAGGATATGGACGATATCCTGAGCCTGGCGCTGCGGGTGAATGATTTTCTGTCCGGTGTGATGATGGCCGTGGGCATTCGTCTGGTCGATTTCAAAATCGAGGTCGGGCGGATTTTCGACGGTGATTTCCAGCGTCTGATCATCGCGGATGAGATCAGCCCGGACAGTTGCCGGCTTTGGGACATCGAAACCGGGCAAAAGCTGGACAAGGACGTCTTTCGCCGCGATCTCGGCGATCTCAAGGACGCCTATACCGAGGTTGCGCGCCGTTTGGGGGTCATGCCCAAGAACGCGCAGCCTATGACGAAACCAACATTGATCAACTGAGGCGCAAGCCGCTTTCGAAGGGGTGAGGGAAACAGCATGAAAGCACGGGTGCATGTGATGCTGAAAAACGGCGTATTGGACCCGCAGGGTGAGGCCGTGCGCCACGCCTTAGGCGCGCTGGGGTTTGACGGGGTCAACGGGGTGCGGCAGGGCAAGGTGATCGAACTGGACCTGGCCGAAGACGCGACAGAGGCCGATGTGACCGCGATGTGCGAGAAACTATTGGCCAATACGGTGATCGAATCCTATTCGGTGGAGCTGATCTGATGCACGCAGCGGTTGTCGTTTTTCCGGGATCGAACTGTGATCGGGACTTGGCTGTTGCATTTGAGGCAGCAGGCGCAAAGGTCAGTATGGTCTGGCACAAGGACAGCGCGCTGCCCTCTGGCGTCGATATTGTCGGCATTCCGGGCGGGTTTTCCTTTGGCGACTATCTGCGCTGTGGCGCGATTGCGGCCAACTCGCCGATCTGCCGGTCTGTGGCGGATCACGCAACGCGCGGCGGCTATGCTCTGGGCATTTGCAACGGCTTTCAGGTGTTGACGGAAACGGGTCTGTTGCCCGGCGCACTACTGCGCAATGCGGGCTTGAAGTACATCTGTCAAACCGTTGGATTGAAAACGGAAACCTCCGATTCAGTCTATACGCAAGGATACAATGCGGGCGATGTGATTGACATTCCAATCGCCCACCACGACGGCAACTATTATGCGGATGACGCAACGATTGCGCGCCTGCAGGGCGAAGATCGGATTGCCTTCACCTACACTCAGAACCCGAACGGCGCGCGGGCGAATATCGCGGGTATTCTGTCGGAAAACCGGCGCGTGCTCGGCATGATGCCGCACCCGGAACGGGCCGCGGATGTCGGCCATGGCGGCACGGACGGGCAGGCGCTCTTCCGCGCATTGGCAAATGCGCTCGTGACAGCGTGACTTGAGCAGGGCTTGCGCTTTCGCGTAGTCTCCGTCCATGGAAACCTCTGCCGATCCCAACAGCCAGACACCGCCGATCAACTGGCGCGTCCGTTTGGCGCTCGGGCTGCTGCTGGCCTTGGCGATTGTGGTTGTTTCCGTCACCAACAAGATGCTGACAGACCGGTTTACCGAAAGCACGCGCAATCGCGCGGAATTGCGGCTGGCGCTCTATAGTGGAAACCTGCTGTCAGAACTGCGCCAAAACGCGATTGTGCCGCAGCTTCTGGCCCGGGATGCAGAACTGATCGGCGCGCTGAATTCTGCCGATTACACGGCCTCGACCCGGCGATTGATTTCCTTTGTGGAAGAGATCGGGGCCGCCTCGCTGATGTTGTTTGATATTGACGGGCGTACCGTTGCGGCCACGGATCGCAACCGTCTGGGCGCCTCGCACCGTGCGGAATCCTATTTCGTTGATGCCATCCGGTCCAACGCAACGATCTTCACGGTGGCCGAAACCGAAGCCGGTGGATACCGCTTTGTCTATACGCGCCGGGTGCAATCCGGCTCGGATGTGCTGGGCGTGATCGCCGTCGAGGTTGATCTGCAGAAATTCGGACGCGCCTGGGCCGGGATTTCGGATGCGGTGATCGTGACCGACAGCACCGGCAACATCATTCTGACAACCGAGCCGCGGTGGCGCGGTCGGACCGAAGAAGAGGCACTGGTGCGACATACACCTGAAAACGCCATCCAGCGCGCCATTCAGGCGACAGCGGATTGGACAGCCCTGCCGCCCGACGCCTATTTGCAGGGCGAGGCGGTGATGCGGCTGGAAACGCGCATTCCCTTCCGCGGTTGGCGCATGGCCTCTTTCACCACCTATGCCTCGGTGCGCGAACGCGTGAACGCAGTTTTGGCACTCGAAATCATGGGTTTCGCAATTCTGCTGGCGCTTAGTTTTTATGCATTGAGCCGCCGCAATGCCCTACGCATGGCGTTGTTTCAGCGGGAATCCGCCGAGCTGCGTGCGTTGAATGTTGCGCTGCAGCGGGAAATCGCTGAGCGCAAACGGGTGCAGGAAACGCTCGCCGTCGCCGAGCAAACACTTGAGCAATCCAGCAAGCTGGCGGCTTTGGGCGAGATGTCTGCCGCTGTCTCTCACGAGCTGAACCAGCCGCTGGCGGCGATGAAAACCTACCTCGCGGGTGCGCGGCTTTTGCTGCGCCGCAACCGGCAGGAGGAGGCGTTGTCCTCCTTTGGCCGCATCGATGATCTGATCGAACGCATGGGGGGCATTACCCGCCAGCTGAAATCCTACGCCCGCAAGGGGCAGGAGGCGTTTTCCCCTGTAGATATGGGCGATGCGCTGGCTTCGGCCCTGTCTATGATGGAGCCGCAGCTGCGTCAGCGGCATGTGCAGATCAGCCGGATTGTGCCCGATAACCCGGTTCAGGTCATGGGGGACCGGCTGCGGATCGAGCAGGTTATGGTAAACCTCTTGCGCAACGCCCTTGATGCTACCAAATCAGAACGGAACCCCAAGGTGGATATTATGTTATCTGCAGGGGAGACGGCGACCCTGACGGTGCGCGACAATGGCCCTGGCATCGAAGATCTCGATCAATTGTTCGAGCCATTTTACACGACAAAACAGCCCGGAGACGGCGTCGGGCTGGGTCTTGCGATCTCTTCTGGTATCGTTAACGACCTAGGAGGACGGCTCACCGCACGGAACGGACAGGCGGGTGGCGCAGTTTTTGAAATGCAGCTGCCCATAATGGACAGCGACCAGAGTACTCAAGCGGCGGAGTAAGCCATGACCCAAGCAATGAAAATCGCAATCGTAGATGATGAACAGGATATGCGGCAATCGATCAGCCAATGGCTGGCCCTGTCCGGATATGACACTGAAACCTTTGGCAGCGCCGAGGATGCGCTCAAGGTTCTGGGGCCTGACTATCCCGGCATCGTCATTTCCGACATCAAGATGCCCGGCATGGATGGCATGCAGTTTCTCAAGAAGCTGATGGGCAATGACTCTGCACTGCCCGTCATCATGATCACCGGTCACGGCGATGTGCCCATGGCGGTGGAGGCGATGCGCGTCGGCGCCTTTGATTTCCTTGAAAAGCCGTTCAACCCCGACCGGATGAACGAATTGGCCAAGAAAGCCACCGGCGCGCGGCGCTTGGTGATGGACAACCGCGCGCTGCGCCGCGAGCTCAGCGACGGCGGTCAGCTGATGAAAAAGCTGATCGGCCAGAGCCCGGTCATGGAACGGCTGCGCGAAGATATCCTCGATCTGGGGCAGGCCGATGGTCACGTGCTGATTGATGGCGAGACCGGCACCGGCAAGACGCTGGTGGCGCATGCGCTGCATGCGGTGGGCTCCCGCGCGGGCAAGAAATTCGTGCTGGTGAGCTGCGGCGCCTATGAAGAGGAGGCGCTGAGCAAGCGGCTCTTTGGTCCGATGCAGCCCGAAGACGCCCAATTGCCCGCGATCGAAGAGGCGCGCGGGGGCACGCTGGTGCTCGAAGACATCGAAGCGCTGACAGAGACCCTGCAGGCCCGTCTGCTGAGCGTGATCAACGAGCAGGGGGCCCCGGCCGAAACCCGGATCGTTGCCATTTCCAACCTGCAGGAAGCGGGCCGCACCTCAGAGGATGCCTTGCGCGCCGATCTTTTCTACCGTCTGGCCGCGCTGCGCATCACCGTGCCACCGCTGCGGCAACGTGGTGAGGACATCCTGACGCTCTTCACCCGGCTGAGCGAGCAATTCTCCGATGAATATGGCTGTGACGCACCGCAGGTCTCTGCACAGGAGGCCGCACAGCTCTTGCAGGCGCCATGGCCGGGGAACGTGCGCCAGCTGATCAATGTGGCCGAACGCGCCGTACTGCAATCGCGCCGCGGCTCGGGCACCATCGCCTCGCTGCTGATGAACGATCATGAAGACATGCAGCCGGTGATGACCACCGAGGGCAAGCCCCTGAAAGAATATGTGGAAGCCTTTGAGCGCATGCTGATCGACAACACCATGCGCCGCCATCGCGGGTCCATTGCCTCCGTGATGGATGAACTCTGCCTGCCGCGACGCACGTTAAACGAGAAAATGGCGAAATACGGCCTGCAACGCTCGGACTATCTCTGAGCCCGGCCAAATTCCGCGCTCTTAACGAAAAATCGCGTAAAATCTTGAGGGTAGGGTCGTTTTGCGGCCCTATTTTCACATTCCCCATTGTGTTTTGGCGCGTGCTGGCCTTATTTAGGAGTGTGGAGACGCGTCACAGGCTGACGCACCCCTCCTTATGAGTTTCGCTGCCTTGGGCGCGGTGTGGGACGTATCACATCACCAAAGCAGACCGATTGGGCCGGAAACGGCCAACGAACCGCTGATGTGATCCAAGGCTCCGAGCCTGAGACACACAGTATATAATGGATACGAGGCCGCGAACCGCGCGCCCGTGTCGGAGAAGAAACGCGATGACGCGCGCCGATGCAATGAGCAGAACCACCATGGCCCCATCAGGCCGGGTGCGCCGTGCGTCTCAAATCGCCCTGACAAGACATATCCCGCATCTCTCTGATCCTCCGGGGTCGGGGCGACTGCGGCTGTGCAATTTGGAAATATGGCTAAGAAAATGCTTATCGATGCCACCCACGCGGAGGAAACCCGCGTCGTGGTGGTGGACGGAAACAAGGTCGAGGAGTTCGACTTTGAATCTGAAAACAAACGCCAGCTTGCTGGCAACATCTATCTCGCAAAAGTAACCCGGGTCGAGCCGTCGCTGCAGGCGGCCTTCGTAGATTATGGCGGCAATCGCCATGGGTTCCTCGCGTTTTCGGAAATCCACCCGGATTATTATCAGATCCCGGTCGCGGACCGCCAGGCGCTGATGGAAGAAGAACGTGCCTATGCCGAAGCGCAAAAGGCCAAGGAAGACGAAGACGAAAAGCCCAAGCGCCGCTCGCGCAGCCGTAGCCGGTCCAAGGCGAAGGCGGCAGAAGCGGCCAGCGAAGATGCAACCGCGTCGAAAGAGGTCGATACCGATCAAATTGATGGGATGCAGACCATCGATCTGGACGATGAGGAAGGCTCCTCGCCGATGGAGCGCGTGGCGGAAACGCCGGTCGAAGAACCCATTGATGAGCCCGACACCGATGCACCTGATGCGCCCGATGCGGCGGCGGAGACAGCAGCTGAGGAGGGGGCCAGTGACGACGCTCCTGAGGCGGCGGCTACCGAAGCAGAAGACGACTCTGACGATGATGGGGACGACGAAACCCCTCTGCGCAAGGCAGATGCCTCGGCCAAGGATGATACTATCGAATCCGTGGCAGATGACGATGATCAGGAAGACATCCGCCCGGCGCGCAAACCGCGCCCCCGCAGGTATAAAATCCAGGAAGTCATCAAGGTCCGCCAGATCCTGCTGGTGCAGGTCGTCAAGGAAGAGCGTGGCAACAAGGGCGCGGCGCTGACCACCTACCTCAGCCTCGCCGGACGTTATTGCGTGTTGATGCCCAACACTGCGCGTGGGGGCGGGATTTCCCGCAAGATCACCAATGCCGCAGACCGCAAGAAGCTCAAGGAAATCGCCAATGAGATCGAGGTGCCGGAAGGCGCCGGCCTCATCGTGCGGACCGCCGGGGCGAAACGCACCAAGGCGGAGATCAAGCGCGACTATGAATATCTGCAGCGGCTCTGGGAGCAGATCCGCGAGCTGACGCTGAAATCGATAGCACCCGCGAAGATCTACGAAGAAGGCGATCTGATCAAACGCTCGATCCGCGACCTTTACAACCGCGAGATCGACGAGGTGTTTGTCGAGGGTGAGCGCGGCTACCGCATCGCCAAGGACTTCATGAAAATGATCATGCCGTCCCATGCGAAAAACGTGAAGCTCTACGCCGAGACGCTGCCGCTCTTTGCGCGCTATCAGGTGGAAAGCTATCTGGCGGGCATGTTCAATCCGACGGTGCAGCTGCCCTCGGGCGGCTATATCGTGATCGGCGTGACCGAGGCGCTGGTGGCCATCGACGTGAACTCCGGTCGCGCGACCAAGGAAGGCTCGATCGAGCAGACCGCGACCAAGACCAACCTGGAAGCCGCCGATGAGGTGGCGCGCCAGCTGCGTCTGCGCGACCTTGCAGGCCTGATCGTCATCGACTTCATCGACATGGACGAGCGCAAGAACAATGCTGCCGTCGAAAAGCGCATGAAGGAAAAGTTGAAAACCGACCGCGCCCGCATTCAGGTCGGCCGCATTTCCGGCTTTGGCCTGATGGAAATGTCGCGCCAGCGTCTGCGTCCGGGCATGATCGAAGCCACCACGCAGCCCTGTCAGGCTTGCCACGGCACCGGTCTCATCCGGTCTGATGACAATCTCGCCTTGTCGATCCTGCGGCAAATCGAGGAAGAGGGCACGCGCAAACGGTCGCGCGAGGTGCTGGTGCGGGCGCCCGTGGGCATTGCCAACTTCCTGATGAACCAGAAACGCGAGCACATCGCCCAGATCGAGGCGCGCTATGGGCTGTCGGTGCGGATCGAAGGAGATCCCGTGCTGGTCAGCCCCGATTTCAGCCTTGAAAAGTTCAAGACAGCGACCCGCGTGGTACATGCCGCGGCAGCCCCTGTCGTGTCTGTCGACACGTCGATCATGGATCAGGTGGACGCAACAGAGGACGATGACGTCGTTGCCGAAGAAGCCCCAGCACCACAAGGCGCCGATCAGCCGCGTCATGGTGGCGACGAGGGCGACGGCGAGGGCAAGCCGAAGCGCCGTCGGCGCCGTCGGCGTCGCAGCCGCAACAAATCGGGTGCTGCGGAAAACAACCAATCCGCAGAAGGGACCGACAAGCCTGCGCAGGAGGGCGATGCACCCCAGCCGGTAGAAAACGGGGCGGATACCTCCGTGGCAGCGGATCAACCGACAGAAACAGCGCCGGAAGCCACCCCAGACGCGCCGGCCGAAAAGCCCAAACGCCCCCGGACCCGGTCCCGGACAGCCAAAGCAAAGGCCGAGGCAGAAGCGGCTGCATCTGATGACGCCCAAGTGAGTGAAGCCCCCGCAGAGGCTGTTGCGCCAGATGCGGGCGAAGCACCCGAGGCAGAACCCAAACCGAAGCGGAAGCGCGCCAGCCGCGCCAAGAAGCCAAAGGTTGTGGAAGAGCCCGCGGCTGAAACGCCTGAGCCGGTTGCCGAGGCGGCGGAGGCAAAAGAAGCGCCCGCGCCGGAAGCGCCGGTAGAGGCTGAACCCGCCCCGGTCGCCAAGGAACCGGAGCCGGTTGCAGAAGCAGCACCCGCCAAGCCAAAGCGCAAGGGGTGGTGGTCGCTCGGCGGCTAACGGCCCGACACGCAACAACGAAAGGGCGCGTCACATGGGCGCGCCTTTTTCACATCTTCAGGATTTGCGGATCACATAGATTTGCACGGGGCCGTCGTTTTCCATGGAAACCAAGGCATGGCCCGCCTCTGCACAAAAGTGCGGGACATCGACAACAGCGGCAGGATCATCCGCGCGCATGGTCAATACTTCCCCCATGGCCAGGGCCTGCAGGCGTTTGCGCGCCTTGAGAACGGGCAGGGGGCAGAGCAGCCCGGTTGCATCGAGATCATATTTGCTATCGGCCATAACCCTCAGATAAGCGTGATGTTTCAGTCTGTCCACAAGGATGTGACTGCTGAGCGCGTGACCTGTTAAGGCTTATCCGTTAGGGGTGGATCATGTTTGGAATCGAGATCATCGACGCAGGCCTTTTGCCTGCCATGCTTGTGGCCCTTTTTGCCGGTGTCATCAGCTTTCTCAGCCCCTGTGTGCTGCCCATCGTCCCGCCCTATCTGGCCTATATGAGCGGCGTGTCCATCGGCGAGATGTCGGGAGAGACCGTTGCCCGGCGGCGGGCGGTGATCTCGGCGCTGTTCTTTGTGCTCGGGCTCAGCACGGTGTTTTTGATCCTCGGGTTCACGGCTTCAGCATTCGGGGCGTTTTTCCTGCAAAATCAGGTGCTGTTTGCCCAGGTGTCCGGTGTTGTGGTCATTGTCTTTGGCCTGCATTTTCTAGGTCTCTTTCGCATTCCGTTTCTGGATCAGGAGGCGCGCCTGGATGCGGGTGATCAGGGCGGATCGAGCTTTGGCGCCTATATCCTTGGTCTGGCCTTTGCTTTTGGCTGGACACCCTGCATCGGGCCGCAGCTGGGCGCGATCCTGTCACTGGCCGCCTCTGAGGCCTCGGTCAGCCGCGGCACGCTCCTCTTGGGCATCTACGCTGCAGGCCTGGGCATCCCGTTCCTGTTGGCCGCCATGTTCATGACCCGCGCCGTGGGCCTCATGAACCGGCTCAAGCGTCACATGAAAACCATCGAGCGGGTGATGGGCTCCTTGCTAATTGCCGTAGGGCTGGCGATGGTCACCGGCGCCTTCACCACCTTCTCATATTGGCTGCTGGAACAATTCCCGGCCTTGGCATTGCTGGGCTGATCCCCTTAGACTGTATGTCACCCCTGCGATGCTGCCGGGATGCATAAGGTCTGGTCATGGGCAGCACGTCTGACGCACGCGTAAAACGCCGCAAGGTTTTCTATATCCCCGGCTACGACCCCTTCCCGCCGCGCCGGTACCGCGAGCTTTACCGCAAAGAAGGGGCCGCCCAGGCTGCTATTTCCGGCTATGATCTTGAAATGCTCGGCGCGCTTGAAGGCGCTGATTTCGGATGGCGTGTGCAAACTGGCATCAACGGTCAGACCGTGCAGGCGGAGATTGAGGTGCTGATCTGGTCGGACCTCGTGCAGGAGAGCTTTCACGATTCCATTGTTCTGACCTATCTGGCGATGCTCCGCACGGCGTGGATCTACATTTCCACTGGCGCCCTCTGGCGGCTGATGCGATTGCGCAAGGGGCCGGTGATCGCGGCGCTCTATCCGGTTGCGATGCTCATCGCACAATTGGCAGCGGCCTGTGTGGTTTTCTGGGGCGTCAGCGCCGTGATGCATTGGGCGCTATCGGGCGTTGCGGCGCCATTTCTGGCATCTATCCTCTCACTGGCTCTTGGGCTTGCGGCAGCGGCCTTTCTACTCAGAGGATTCAGGTCCCATGACGGCAAGTTTTTCGCCTACTACCTGATGCATGATTTCGCCCACACTGCATCTGAACATGGTGCCTACCCCAGCGCATTGACCAACCGTCTGAACCGCTTCGAAGGCCGGATTTCAGAAGCCCTTGCGAGCGATGTGGACGAGGTTCTTATCGTCGGCCACTCCTCCGGTGCGCATCTCGCCGTGACCGTGCTATCCGATTTGCTGCGCACCCAAAGTGATACACCCAATGGCCCAGAGCTTGCCTTTCTGTCGCTGGGACAGGTGGTGCCAATGGTGTCTTTCCTGCCCGACGCGCATGAATTGCGGCGCGATCTGCGGTTCCTGTCTAAGCAAGAGGCGCTGACCTGGGTGGATGTCTCGGCGCCTGGGGACGGGTGCTCTTTCGCGCTCTGCGATCCGGTAAGCGTGTCCGGGCAGGCCACATCGGAAAAACGCTGGCCGCTGGTGTTTTCGGCAGCCTTTACCCAAAGCCTCTCTTCTGCGCGGTGGCGGGCGCTCAGATGGCGCTTTTTCCGCCTGCATTTCCAGTATCTCTGTGCTTTCGATCAGCCCAAGGATTACGACTACTTCCAGATCACGGGTGGTCCAATCACCCTGCGCGAACGCTATGCGAACCGGCCCGCATCGCGCTCCCGGATCGAAGACTCCGTCAGCAAATTCACCTCGGTCGGCCCATGACGCTGCCACCCAAACCCCCAAGCCGCGTGGATCGCGTCACGCTCTGGCAGTACATGCGCCTCTTTCGCCATGACATCCTGTCGGCGCAGCCGGAGCGGCTTTATCGGGCGTGGATGGCAGAGTTTCGCACGCCGTTTTTCCGCAGCTATATGGTCAACGATCCCGACCTGATCAAAACCTTTCTCAAGGACCGACCGATGGATTTCCCGAAATCTGATCGGGTCGGGTCCGGGCTGCGGCCCCTGCTGGGCAATTCGGTTTTCCTGACCAATGGGGATACCTGGCAACGGCAGCGGCGCATAATCGATCCGGCCTTCGAGGGGGGGCGGTTGCGGGAGACATTCCCGTCGATCTGTGCCGCCGCTGAGGCTGCTGCCGCGCGATTTGCGGACCACACGGGCGATGAGATCGAAATCGAGGTTGAAACCAGCCACGCCGCCGCAGACGTGATTTTTCGAACGCTGTTTTCGATGCCGATAGACACTGAGATCGCGCGGGATGTGTTTGAGGCATTTCGCACCTACCAGCGCAGCCAGCCCATCCTTAACCTTGCCGCTTTTCTGCCCCTGCCGGATTGGATGCCACGCGGTTACAAAAAGGTGACCCGGCAAAGTGCGGCGCGCATCCGGACGCTGATCCACCGCATCACAGATGACCGGCAGGCGGAGATTGATGCCGGCACAGCACCGCCCGACCTCGCCACCAAGATCATGACAACCCGCGACCCGCAAACCGGCGAGACCTTCGATGTTGATGAAATGGTCGATCAGGTGGCGATCTTCTTCCTTGCCGGGCATGAAACCAGCGCCTCGGCCTTGGCCTGGGCGCTTTATCTGCTGGCGCTTTACCCGGAGTGGCAGGATCGGGTGGCGGAAGAAGCGCGCGCGGCGGACCTCAGCGATTTTTCGCAACTGTCGCAGCTGAAGATCACCCGCGACGTCTTTCGTGAAACGCTGCGGCTTTATCCGCCGGTGCCGATGATGGTGCGCGAGACGCAAGGCCCGGAAACCTTCCGCAACAGGCCCGTGAAAAAGGGTGCGCAGGTGGTGATGAGCCAATGGCATCTGCACCGGCAGAACCGCCTGTGGGACGCGCCGGATGCGTTTCAGCCTGAGCGGTGGGAGACGGAGAATGGCAAAAATTGCGCCCGCGATGCCTATATGCCCTTCAGCGAAGGGCCGCGCGTGTGCCCGGGCGCCGGGTTTGCGATGATCGAAGGGGTCATGATGTTGGCCTATACTCTGCGCGATCTACGGGTCGAATTGACGGACCGCCCCCCGCCGATACCGGTTGCACATCTGACCGTCCGGGCGCGCGACGGCATCTGGTTGCGCATTGTCCGGCGCTAACATGTACCATCTGCCGTTCTTCTGTTTTAAGGAATGGCCAAGGGGCGGAATCAGAAGGAAAATTCGATCATGTCAGACCAGAACGCGATGCGAAACCAAATGAAATCCGGGGCGGGGTTTATTGCGGCCCTGGACCAATCCGGCGGCTCAACCCCCAAAGCGCTCGGCCTTTATGGCGTTGAGCCAACGGATTACTCTGGTGACGAGGAAATGTTCCGCGCCATGCATGACATGCGCGCCCGGATCATTCTGGCGGATGACTTCACCAACGAGAAGGTGATCGGCGCAATCCTGTTCGAACGGACCATGCACGACACAATCAACGACACACCTGTGGCTGAATTGCTGTGGCGCGACCGCGGCATCGTGCCCTTCCTGAAAATTGACAAGGGTCTGGAGGAACAGGCCGATGGGGTGCAAATCCTCAAGCCGATGCCGGGGCTGGAGGACACCCTGAAGGTTGCCAAATCCAAGGGCATTTTCGGGACAAAGGAACGTTCGGTCATTCATGACGCGGACGCCAAGGGCATCGCGGATATCGTGGCACAGCAGTTTGAGGTGGCCCGCACGGTGATTGCCGCAGACCTTGTGCCGATCCTGGAGCCGGAGGTGAACATCCATTCCGAGACAAAGGCCGAGGCCGAAGCGCTGCTGGAGGCGGAAATTGCAAAACATCTCAATACGCTGGATGACGGTGTTGATGTGATGCTCAAGCTGACCTTGCCGGATCAGCCGGGGCTTTACGATGGCTTGGCGGCACATCCGCGCGTGTTGCGTGTGGTGGCACTTTCGGGCGGCTATTCGACCGATGTGGCGTCGGCCAAGCTGGCGGAGAATAAGCACATGATCGCAAGCTTCAGCCGGGCGCTCACCGAAGGGCTGAACGTGAAAATGAGCGACGCTGAATTTGGTGCGGCACTGGGCGGTAACATCGACAAGATCTACCGGGCGTCGATCTGAGCTTCTGCCAATCGCTGCTGTAAATCGCGCAAAATATGCACGCGGATCGCGGAGGCCAGACCCATGGCGCTTCCGCGATCGACATCTATTTCTGCAATCAACACATTGATTGGCAGCGCCTTTCGTTCTGCTAGCGCGCGCAGCGCATGCCAGAATTCATCCTCAAGTGAAATCGACGTCCGGTGACCTTTCAGGGTCACCGAGTGTTTCACCGGGCGGCCGCTCATGTCTCCCGCTTATGCGCGTCCAGATTTCGGGCGATTTTCTCCGCCTTCGCCTTCAGCAGGTCCTTTTGCGCCTTAGTCTGGCCGAAATTCACCGCGTTCTCATCCGCGCGCGCCTTGCGAGAGGCGCGGTTGCGCTCTTTGCGGACCTTGTTGAGGTTCACCGGCGTGCTCATTTCGGGCCAATCATGTTTTCCGGACGCACCACACGTTCGAAGGTTTCGGCATCGACAAACCCAAGTGCAATGGCTTCTTCCTTCAGCGTGGTGCCGTTCTTATGCGCAGTCTTCGCAACCTTGGTCGCGTTGTCATAGCCGATCTCGGGTGCAAGCGCTGTGACCAGCATCAGGGATTCGCGCATCAGGCGTTCGATCCGGTCGGCATCGGCCTTGAGGCCCACCACCAGATTGTCGGTGAAGGCCGAGGCGGCATCGCCCAGAAGCTGCATGCTTTGCAACACGTTGTAGGCCATCATGGGTTTATAGACGTTCAGCTCGAAATGCCCCTGGCTGCCTGCAAATCCCACGGCGGCGTCATTGCCGAAAACATGGGCGCAAACCTGGGTGAGCGCCTCGCATTGGGTGGGGTTGACCTTGCCGGGCATGATGGAAGACCCCGGCTCGTTTTCCGGCAGCACCAGCTCGCCCAGACCGCAACGCGGGCCGGAGCCCAGAAGGCGAATGTCATTGGCGATTTTAAAGAGCGAAGCGGCCACCACCTTCAGCGCACCGGAGATTTCGACCATCGCGTCATGCGCGGCCAGCGCTTCGAACTTGTTGGGCGCGGTCACAAAGGGCAGGCCGGTGATCTCGGCCATATTGGCCGCCACGGTCACGTCCCACCCCTTGGTGGTGTTCAGCCCGGTGCCCACCGCGGTGCCGCCCTGCGCCAGCTCGTAAATTCGTCCCAACGCGTCCTTCACACGCTGGATGCCCATGGCGACCTGATGGGTATAGCCGGAGAATTCCTGACTCAGCGTCAGCGGCGTCGCGTCCTGCGTATGCGTGCGCCCGATTTTGATGATGCCGTCGAATTCCGCGACCTTGGCTTGTAGCGCGCCATGCAGCTTTTCCAAGCCCGGCAGCAGCACGTCCCGCGCGGTCATCGCGGTGGAGATATGCATCGCCGTGGGGAAGGTGTCGTTGGAGCTCTGCCCCATGTTGCAGTGGTCATTGGGGTGCACCGGGTCCTTGGAGCCGATCTCGCCACCCAGAATTTCGATGGCGCGGTTGGCGATCACCTCATTGGCATTCATGTTGGACTGGGTGCCCGAACCGGTCTGCCAGACAACCAGCGGGAAGTTGTCGTCGAACTTGCCCGCGACCACTTCGCCTGCCGCCTGTACGATGGCGTTGCCGCGCTCTGCGTCAAGCTTGCCCAGTTCGATATTGGCCTGTGCGCAGGCCTGCTTGATCACGCCAAGCGCGCGCACCACCGCAACGGGTTGTTTCTCCCAACCGATAGGGAAATTCATGATCGACCGCTGTGTCTGAGCACCCCAGTATTTGTCGGAAGGAACTTCCAACGGGCCAAAGCTATCGGTTTCTGTGCGGGTCTGAGACATGATATCATCCGTGTTCTGAAGCTAACTGCGGTGTATCGTTGCAGCCTGCGCGGTGCAACATGCTCTTGGTCAAAACGCGTTGC
Organism: uncultured Roseobacter sp.; assembly: GCF_947499265.1. GTDB lineage: Bacteria > Pseudomonadota > Alphaproteobacteria > Rhodobacterales > Rhodobacteraceae > Roseobacter. The sequence goes on from NZ_CANMNK010000008.1 coordinate 126,526, forward strand.
GGCATGAGCTTTTTCAAGTACATGAAAGCGCTCATGCCGCAATGCGCCGTTGAATAGACGCCCCGCGATGCTATCTTGATAAGTGCAAGAAGCTCGTCTCAACCCGCAAATTTGCGCCTCCGCGCTCAAAAAGGACCACCGAAATGATCTCAGACCATCGAATGCTTAGTTGGTTTGCGGCACGTATGGTTCTGGCGGTGGGGCTGATGATCTGCGCAACCCTGGCTCAGGCTGACATTGCGCGCTTTGTTGGCAGCTACGAAGGGTCGGCCGCCGTAAAATCCGCCGATGGTAGCAAGCGGCAGCGCGATATGAGCGTGCAGATTTTCGAAACCGATGATGGTTTCAAGGTCAACTGGACCTCGACCACCTATCGACCGGACGGATCCAGCAAGGAAAAATCCTATTCTATCGAATTTGTGCCCTCTGATCGCGGTGATGTGTTCGCCTCGGCGATGAAGCGCAATGTCTTTGGACATGATGTGCAACTCGACCCGATGAAGGGAGAGCCCTACGTCTGGAGCCGCATCGACGGTGATACGCTAAGCGTCTATTCGCTCTTCGTGGCTGAGGATGGCGGGTATGAAATTCAGCAGTTCAACAGAACATTGGCCGACGGCGGTCTTCAGTTGGAATATCAAAGCGTGCGCAACGGCACGATCCAGCGCACGGTATCCACATTTCTGGAAAAACAGTAGACCAGCAGCGTCGTCCGGATTTGTCCTGACAGATTGATCGTTATTTGCGAAAGCTGTCCAGCGATACGATCTCTGCGTCTTTCGCCGGGTCCTTGGCGGTTTCCTCAACCTTCACCGGTGGTTTGGCGGGCGGCTTCACCGCGGGGACGGGCGCGGTTGGGATGGTCGATACCTCCGTGCCGGGCGCGGCCTCGTCTTCCTCTTCCTGCGTCTCGAACCGCAGGCCGAACTCCACAGAGGGGTCCACGAAGGTCTTGATTGCGTCATAGGGGATATAGAGCGGCTCAGGCGCATCGCCGAAATTCAGGGTGACGGAAAACCCGTCTTCTCCTACATCCAGATTGTCATACCAATGCTGCATTACCACGGTCATTTCACCGGGATATCTGTCAGACAGCCAATCGGCCAATTCGGCATCCGGGTGGCTGGTGTCGAAGGTGATGAAAAAGTGGTGCGCTCCGGGCAGACCATTCGCCGACACATCCTCAAGCACCTTTTTGATGAGGCCGCGCATGGCCTCATGCATCAGGTTACCATAATCAATGCTGCGGCTCATCGTGATCCTCTGAGCTGTCCGGGGTCCATTAAGGGAAGCATAGCCGATTCCCGCGTGGAGGAAAGAGGCTGCATGCGGAAATCGGCGCAGGCTCAGAGGAAGCTGAGCGCGAGACCCGCAAGTGCCATAAACGCCAGCGTTTCGACCATGCCACGTTTCACGCCAAGCAGCAGACCGGCGGCCAGAATGGTCAGGCCAAGTGCCGCTAAATTCATCGACGCAACCTCAGGAACCGGCATCGCGCTCCAGGCCGCGGTGCCCACATCGGCAAAAAGCACATGGATCGCAAACCAGATCGCAAGGTTAAGAATGACGCCGACAACCGCCGCCGTGATGGCGGATAGGGCCGCAGAGAGACGGGGCTTTTGAGATATCTTGTCGAGATAGGGGCCCGCCAGAAAGATCCACAAAAAGCACGGCGTGAAAGTCACCCAGAGCGCGATGGCCCCCGCCGCGAGGGCGAGGCCGATGCCGCCCTGGCCAAACCCGGCAAGCAAGGCCACAAACTCCGTGACCAGAATGAGGGGCCCCGGTGTGGTCTCCGCCAGCCCCAGCGCGTCGATCATCTGCGCCGTGGTGATCCAGCCAAAATCCTGCACCACCGTCTGGGTCATATAGGCCAGAACCGCATAGGCACCGCCAAATGTCACCACGGCGAGCTTTGAAAAGAAGAGCGCAATCTGGGTCAGGAAGGTCTGTTTGGTGATCCAGAGGATCAGGACGGGCAGGGCCCAGAGGCTGCCCCAGATCAAACAGGTCACCAGCGTGCGGGGCGGCGCGCTTGGCGGCAGCGCGGTGTCGGTTGGGGCCGCGTTTTGCGTCACTGCACCGTAGAGGGCTGCGGCGGCGATGATCAGCGGAAAGGGCAGACCAAAGACAAACAGCGCCACGAAGGCGGCTCCCGCCAGCCCCCATGCCGACCTTGTTGTCAGAGCTTTGCCTGAAACCTTCAGCAAGGCCTGGAGGACGATGACAATGACCGCTGCCTTGATCCCTTCGAAAGCGGCCTGCACCAGCGGCACTTGTCCATAGAGCGCATAGCCAAGTGCCAGCGCCAGAATGACAAGAGCGCCCGGTATGACAAAGAGCAGCCCCGCGATCAGACCACCCAGGGTACCGCGCAGACGCCAACCGGCATAGGTGGCCAGTTGCATCGCCTCCGGCCCCGGCAGAAGCATGCAAAGCGACAGGGCGCGCAGAAAGCCGTCTTCGCTCAGCCAGGCGCGGGTTTCCACCAATTCGCGATGCATCAGCGCGATCTGCGCTGCAGGCCCGCCAAAGGACAGAAGGCCAATGCGTCCGAAAACGCGCGTTAATTCCTGCAAGGAGGGGGCAGTCATGCCGCATCCTCCTGCCAGTCGTGCGTTTCATTCTGACCGTCACGGGCCCAGCGGTAAAGCGCGTCATAGATCACCATTCCGGCGTCCAGTTGCGCCTGATCATCCGCATGGGCACGTGACAAGCCAACGGAGAGCGCCAGCAATCCGGCGCATTCCGGTGCCAAGGCGTGCTTGTTGGTATCCGCGCCCCGAATGACCCGCGCCATTTTATCCAAAGCCGGGGAGCGCAGGCCGAAGCCTTCGACCATTGCATCGAATGTGCACAGGGGGCCTGCGTGGGTCCAGGGCGCGTCGGGCATATCAAAAGCCGTTGCATCGAATTTCTCCGCAACAGCCGCAACATCGGAAGGCGGCACAAACAGAAATTGCGCGTGAGGGTCGACAAATCGCCGGATCAACCAGGGGCAGGCGATGCGGTCGATCTTGGGACGGTGCCGGGTGACCCAACGCGTATGGGGCCCGGTGCGGCGAAGCGCGGCCTCCGGCACCCGGGGCAGATCGGCGGCGCGCCAGCCCATGTTTCCCCCTTCGAGCACTTCTGCGCCAACGCCATGGGCTCTGAGCAGGGCGGCGGCCCCCTGGCTGAGCTTGAGCCCCTTTTGACAGACAACGACGACGCGTTTGCCCGCCAGCTCCGGCATCCGGTCTTCGATAGAGATGTGGGGACACCGGCGCGCCGTGGGGATCAGATAGGGGTCGTTGTCAAAGTCCTCTTGCAGGCAGACATCGATGATCTCGGGCGCGGTTGGCGTCCCGATCAGGCGCATGAGTGAAGCGGGGGAAATAGAGGCAAATTGAGCCATGAATGCATCCTTTTGTCAGACGATCAGGATGCGATACTTGGGCCTGAGCCTCACGGGGCGATCGCGAACTCCCCATGTGCACAGAGGTGGCACAGAAGCCAACGGATCGTCAATAACAGAAAGGGGTCATTCCAGTTTGGTGCCACCAAGCAGCAGCGCATGGGTGTTTTCAGGCAGCTGGCCTAACTGCTCGAAAAAGCGGATGAAGTCGAAGGATGGATAGCTTTCCGCCTTCAGGGGCCCGTCAAACCGCAGCATGATCTGCTGATAGACCTTGACCGGCTGTCCCGAAAGCGCATTCAGGCAGCGGATTTCGAGCATCGCGCTCAGCCAGTCACCCTCTTCGATGCTATGCACAATCGTGACCTTGATGTCGGTCACGAAACTGCGCAACACGCTCACCCACTCGCGGATTTCGGCGGGTTCTATCCCGAAGTTCGGGACGATGTACTGATTATGGGGTTCGGAAACAAAGTAGTCTTCGATGACATCCAGTTTGCCATCCTCCCAGACCTCCTTGTACCACTGTTTTAGGATTTCAGCTTTGGTCAAAACAGTCCCCCGGGACATTTACAGGCCAAAAGCTAACACTCAAGCTCTTGCGAAAACCTTAACGGGAACAGTCCGGCAGCGGGAGGAAAGTGCAGGCTTCTGTTGCCAGGTGCCTGCGAACCCCGCCTTACGTCGCTAAACGCAAGGAGTTAGGTTTCAGTATCTCAGGTCGCTTACGCGGCCATTGCTACTGGAGCACGATTGTCATTTGCAATTGTACATGTTTCGCCGATAACGGTGGCAGACAGCCGAGACAAAGCAAACCCCTTTAGACGTTCGTCGATCCTGTTTCGGCCCCATGATCCCCAAATGAAGGATGTTGGTGGAGCCGCCGGGTACCGCCCCCGGGTCCGATCCGCTTATTACGAGCGCGTTTATGTCCATAGTCCCGAAGGACCTCTTTGACATAAGCGAGTGACCGGGAAATCTCAAGGGGGAAGCGGGGGGCTTGTGTTTTACGTATTTGGTGCGTCGGTCTGAGAAATAGCTTTGTAAATCAGAATCTAAAGAATCTTTCTTAATGTGATCAGGTACTGCGCAACATGGTCACGCTCAACACGTTCCAGCAGTGTTTTTCGCAAATGACAGCGCGTCAGAGTGGGTTCGCGATGAAAAGTGCTGTGGCCAGCGCCGCCTCAATACCGCCGAAGATCAGCACTTTGACGACGGGCGGCTTGTCAAAAATCAACGACAGAACACGCCCGAGAGCGGCACCGGTGAAGGCAAAACCGATCATCAGATAGGCAACGGGATTGTCCAGCCAGAGCGCGGCCAACCCGGAGATCACAAAAAGCCCGCCTACCGAAGCGCGCATCTCACTGAGACCCACGGTCGATGTGGTGGTCTGTAAATCCAGCGTGGCCGCGGTGTAGCGGGGGGCCAGAAACCCAAACAGGCCGAATGCGATGGTCAGCAAGCAGGCGAGCGTATTCAATGTGTCAATCATGCCCTGTCACGTAGTTGTACATCACCGGGCCGACAAGGGTTGCTGCCCCACGCCGCTATTGCAGCACAACCGGTTCGGGTCGGCCCATGCGGCACAGATCGCACACCCGCACGGCTTCGGTAATGCCCATCTCGGCCAGATCGCGAAAGGAGGGCAGGGTGAAATCATCCGCCACGCTCAGGTCCACATCATATCCCAAATCCTGAAACGATGCGACGGACAGGCGGCTGATCGGCCGTTGCGCGCCGGAGAGGAACCCGGTCAGCAGCTCATCACCGAAGATCAGCTCGCGCCAATGGCCTTCGCGGGTGCCGGCGCCACCGGTGTTGGCGATAGGGACCGTTTCGCCGGTGCCGCCAAGCGCGCTATATTCCCGCGTGGCCACAGGACCGATAAACCGCGGGTCATTGGTGCCGCTGGCCTGCACCAGACCCGACCGCGCCCAAAGTGTGCCAAACCCCAGGACATGCGCCATCTCATGCAGCACCACATCCTCGAAACTGCCTTCGGCCTCCAGCCGCGCCACATCCGCCGTGTCGAATTGCATGATCCCGGCGACCGGCAACTCTGTATCCGGGCGCAAAACGGTTGGCCCGGCTTGGCCCAGAACGCCGCTGGCACCGTCAATGGGTTCGATCGAGGCCTCGATCAGCAGCCCGTTCAATTGTCGCCCGTCCAGGGTGACGGGGTCAAAACCGGTTTCGATCAATGTGTCCCACCGCGTTGCGGATCGGGTAAATGCTCCGCGTCTCGCATTGGAGATCGGCGTGGTGAATTCGACTGTGATCATCGGGTGCCTGCCTTTCATATCGCCGCAGGTGCGGCTGTTGTGAAACAGACATGGGCGGGCAGCTCGCGGTTTAAAACCAACCGCTGCAGGAACGGCAAACTCTTGCGGAAGTTGCCGGTTCAGGCTGGCGGCATTCGGCGCATGCGGCCGTCAGGACCGGGCGGCGCGGGAGGCAAAAACGCTTGCAGCGAGCGTTTGGGTTTCCGCCTCCAACGCCGTCAGGGCCGCACTGGTCGCAACCCCATCCTGTGCCTCGATCGCATCGGCAATATCGGTATGCAGCGCGATGATCCGGGCGCGGTCGCGGGCGGTGAAGGTGATCATGTTCATCAGGGGCTGCATGGCTTCGACGGCACCGGCCAGTTGATAGCTGAGCACCGGGTTTCCCGCACCATCGACCAGCGCACGGTGGAACGCCACATCGGAGGCACAAAAGGCCTCATCCGTCAGCCCCGGCTGGCCCTGCCGGTGAATTTCGGCGCGCATGGTTGCCAGATGATCTGCCGAACGCCGATCCGCGGAGAGCGGCGCACAGGCCCGTTCCAGCGCGTATCGCGCCTCGCAAGCGGTGCCAAAACTCACCGCGTTCATGCTTAGCAGAAGCGTTGAGGTGGTGATCTGCTGGGGGTAGGCGGCCTCGAAGCTCAACCGATTTACAAAAGCGCCGCCCGTGGCGCCGCGTTGCGTGCGGATAAGCGATTGCGCTGCCAGCCGCTTTAACGCCTCGCGTACCGTGGGGCGCGAGACCTCGAATTGCTCAGACAATTCCGCCTCCGACGGCAGGCGTTCATCGACGATCAACGTGCCATCGACAATTGCGTCGCGAATGGCCGCGGCAATCTGTGCGGAGAGGTCGGCGGGGTTGTCGGGGTCAATTTTCATATGTCTTACAATTAGTGTTTGCTCGATTTCTAAATGTCTGGCATTTGATTGGCAAGGAAGAAGGACTCACCCCTTGCACGGTTTGATGCGATCCACTCTCTGGCTGAGCTTTTTCGCTGCCATTCTGGCGGCGTGGTGGGTAATGTACGCGATGAGTCTGGACATGGATCTCGACCTGCTGGGGCGTCCCGGTGAGATGGGCGCGGCGATGGCTGCGATGGATCCGCGCATGCCCATGTATATGCCGATGGCCAATTTCGGCCCGCTGTTCTGGATGTGGGCGATCATGATGGCGGCGATGATGCTGCCGACGCTTGTGCCGACCTTGCGCGTCTACGAGGACCTGATGGTGAGTGCTAACGGCACGCGGACCGGGTGGCTGGGCGTGCTGCTGGGCTATTTCATCGTCTGGGTGGTTTTTGCTGCGGCGATCACCGGCGCGCAACTGGCACTCCTTTTTGGCGGCGTGATCGACATGCTGGGCATTGCACGGAGCGCTTGGGTGGGCGGCGGTTTGCTGCTGATCGTAGGGCTTTTTCAGTTTACCCGCGCCAAGGAAATCTGCCATGGTGTTTGTCACGCCCCCGCGATGTATTTTCTGGGCCACTGGCGTACCGGCTTTGCGGGCGGGCTGCGGATGGGGCTGGGGCTCGGCGCGTTTTGCGTCGGTTGCTGCTGGGGTTTCATGGCACTGGGCTTTGTCGGCGGGGTGATGAACCTCGCCTGGATGGGGCTTGCCACGCTTTTCATGGTCATTGAGAAACTGCCACAGATTGGCCACCTGGTGACAAAGCCGATGGGAATTTTACTGTGCCTTGCGGGGCTTGCAGTGATGATAGGAGGATAGAAGATGGCGCGGAACAAAAAGGCGGATGCCGATAAGCTGCCGATCAGCCAGCGGATTGATCAGCGGATGCCGAACCCCAAGCGGCGGCAGACTAGCCCGACCGACTGGGCGATCAAGGGCGAGCTCTTTCTGAACTGCTCCTGCACGGTGTTTTGCCCCTGCGTCGTATCACTGGGGGCGCATCCGCCCACGGAAGGCCACTGCCATGCTTGGATGGCGATTGCCATTGATGAGGGGCATTATGAAGGCGAAGACCTTGCCGGCCTGAACATCGGGCTGCTGGTCGACATACCGGGGCGTATGGGTGAGGGGAACTGGAAGGTTGCGGCTTATGTGGATGAGCGCGCCACCGGCAAGGCCTACAACGGGATTTTGCAGATCTTCTCGGGCGCGGCTGGCGGCACCACCGGGCTTTTCACCATGCTGGTGAGCGAGATCATCGGCGCCGAACGTGCACCGGTTGAGATCGTGCGCGACGGCAACCGGCGCAGCATCATGATCGGGCGCAAGATTCAGGGCGAGATCGAGATGGTCGCGGGCAAGGACCCCGAGCATCCGGTGATGGTGAGCAATTCGAAATACTGGATGGGTCCGGACATCATCGCCGCCACCGGCCTCAAAAGCCGGGTGCGCGACTACGGTCGGGTCTGGGATTTCGGTGGAAAATCGGCGGAGATCTGTCCGATTGATTGGAAAGGCCCCAAACCGTGATCGATCCGGCCTACGCACAGACGATGGCGCGCTACAATCGCTGGCAGAACGATCAGTTGACGCCGGTGCTGCAGGCCCTATCGCCTGAAGAACTGACAAAGGACCGCGGCGCTTTCTTCGGCTCGCTGCTGGCCACGGCTAACCATCTGCTCTGGGGGGATACGATCTGGATGAGCCGGTTTGATGCATCGGTGGCCCCCCCGGCTGTTCCTGCCAAGGAGCATGCAACGCTGCACCCGACCATCGCCTCCTGGGCGGCGGACCGGTTTCGCATGGATGGTCGGATATCCCAATGGGCCGACCGGTTGCGGGCCTTGGACCTGCGCGAAGATCTCATCTGGTCATCAGCGACCCTGGGCCGCGAGATGCGGACGCCGATGACAGCTGCTGTTGTGCATTTCTTCAACCATCAGACGCACCACCGCGGCCAGATCCATGCCATGCTGACGGCGATGGGGCAGAAGGCGCCGGTGACTGATCTGGCCTTTATGCCGGAGGATGCCTGAGATGGCGCTGATTTCTCATTCGCGCAGGCTGCGCCGCACGCCGTTTTCCCAAGGTGTGGAGGCTGCCGGTGTCAAAGCCTACACGGTTTACAATCACATGCTTTTGCCGACGATGTTCGAGAGCGTGGAGGCGGATTATCACCACCTGAAAAATCATGTGCAGGTGTGGGATGTCTCGGTGGAACGGCAGGTGGAGTTGCGCGGGCCCGATGCGGCACGGCTGATGCAGATGCTGACGCCGCGCGACCTGCGTAGCATGCTGCCCGGGCGCTGTTTCTACGTGCCCATTGTTGATGAAACCGGCGGTATGCTGAACGATCCGGTGGCGGTAAAGCTTGCCGAAGACCGTTGGTGGATCTCGATTGCCGACAGCGATTTGCTGCTCTGGGTCAAGGGGATCGCGAATGGCTACCGGCTCGATGTGCTGATCGACGAGCCCGATGTCTCGCCACTTGCCGTGCAAGGCCCCAAGGCCGAAGATCTGATGGCGCGCATCTTTGGCGAGACCATTCGCGACGTGCGGTTTTTCCGCTTTGGTCTTTTCGAGTTCGAAGGCCGCGAACTGGTGGTTGCGCGGTCAGGGTATTCCAAGCAGGGCGGGTTTGAGATCTACGTTGAGGGCAGCGATCTGGCGATGCCGCTTTGGCATGCGCTTTTTCGCGCTGGTGAAGATCTGAATGTCCGTGCAGGCTGCCCCAATGCCATCGAGAGGATCGAGGGCGGATTGCTGTCTTATGGCAACGACATGACCGACGACAACACTCCGCATGAATGCGGCCTGGGGCGGTTCTGCGACACGCAAACGGCGATTGGCTGTATTGGTCGGGACGCGCTGCTGAGGGTGGCCAAGGAGGGCCCGGTGCAGCAGGTTCAGGCGATTGCCATTGAGGGTGACGCGGTGCCGCTTTGCGATCGGATCTGGCCGCTTTACGGGGGTGGGCGCCGCGTGGGTCAGATCACTTCCGCGATCTGGAGCCCGGATTTTGCCACCAATGTCGCCATCGGTATGGTGCGGATGACCCATTGGGACAGCGGCACGAAACTGGAAGTTGAGACACCGGATGGCATGCGCGTGGCGACCGTACAGCCCGGGTTCTGGGCGTAGCCTTTGCGGGACCGTCGGAGCCTCCGGCGGGGATATTTTGAGCCAGAAGAAACAGGGGACAGCCCCCGGAATGGAGACGTGATGTTCAAGGCACTTGTGGTGAACAAGGATGAGGAAAGCGGCAAAACGTCTGCTGCAGTCGAGGAGATGACGGTTGCGCAATTGCCTGCGGGTGATGTGACCGTTGCGGTCGAGTTTTCCACGGTGAACTACAAGGACGGGCTGTGCATTGGCCCCGGCGGCGGTTTGGTGCGTAATTATCCGCATGTGCCGGGGATCGATTTTGCAGGCACGGTCGAGGCGTCGGATGATGACCGCTACAAACCGGGCGACAAAGTGGTGCTGACCGGGTGGCGCGTGGGCGAGATGCATTGGGGGGGCTATGCGCAAAAGGCGCGGGTCAAGGCGGATTGGCTGGTGCCGTTGCCCGAGGGGCTGGACACGCGTGCGGCCATGGCGGTGGGCACTGCGGGGTTCACGGCGATGCTGTCGGTCATGGCGTTGGAGGATCACGGGTTGAAACCCGGCGATGGTCCGGTGCTTGTGACCGGCGCTGCCGGTGGTGTTGGGTCGGTTGCAGTGGCGTTGCTAGCGGCACTGGGGCATGAGGTGGCCGGTGTCACCGGGCGGCCGGAGACGGCAGATTATCTGAACTCTCTTGGCGCCAGCCAGATTGTCGTGCGGGAAGAGATCAACGAGACCGTCAAACGCCCGCTAGAGGCGGAAACCTGGGCCGGCTGTGTGGACGCCGTTGGCGGCGCCATGCTGGCCCGTGTTCTGGGGCAGATGAAATACGGCGCGTCTGTTGCGGCTGTTGGTCTTGCCGGGGGGGCGGGGCTGCCTGCAACCGTCATTCCATTCCTGCTGCGGGGTGTGAACCTGCTGGGCATCGATTCCGTGATGCAACCCTATGAAAACCGTGTCCGCGCCTGGCAGCGGATCGCGTCTGATCTGCCGATGGACAAGCTTGAGGCAATGGTGATGCCCGCGACGCTGGACGACCTGCCGAAGCTTGGCGGCGATATCCTGAAAGGGCAGATCAAGGGCCGCGTCGTCGTTGATGTGAACGCCTGAGACGGTCGGCAGCGCGCTTACGGGATGCGATATCGTGTGTTGCCGTTGAGCAGCGTGAGACGGCGCACCGATGCTCTGGAACGCGGTGTGCGCTATCGCGCAAAATCTGCCCCTCTTAGGGAGTACGGATATTCAATAAAAAGATCGCGGCGCAGCGCATGGGCACGCTGCGCCGCCGCATTTACGTCAAGCTATGGCGGAGCTTCGGCAGCTTTGACAAGATGAATATGTCAACCGCGAGGGTGGTCAAGAGCGCCAGCCCGGCCATCGGGAAAGCCATCGACACCCCAAGACCCACGAGAACCGCGCCCTGCCAGACGGGCATCTCCTTGGGCATCGGCGGGGCTGCCAAACGGCCAGCCCTGGCGGGGCGCCGCTTCCACCACATGACCACAGAAGAGACGCAGAGAAACAGCACGGAGAGGCACACCAGCGTGTTTGCCAGCACGCTCCACAACCCCAGCGTCCCCATATGCAGCGCAATGCCCACAGCCATCGCCTTGCCCGCAAGCGAATAATCTTCGTAGCGCACATCGGCCAGGATGTTCCCGCTGTGTTGATCCACATGCACGGTGCGATCCGACATCGGATCGGTGCTGTCGGTGCTCATTGAATCGCGGCTCAGCGTCCAGACACCGGTATCTCCGCTCGGCAGGTTCATCTGATACCGCGCGTCAAACCCGAGCGCGCGGGCCAGGGCATCGACGCTGTCGATCGTAACCACGGCGCCGGTGATCCCGGCAACGCCCGCGTCGCTGCCCGAGGCGGGCATTGGCGTTAGCTCCAGCGCCCAAGGTACCTCGCGCCGGGCGTGGTTCATATTGGCATGCGTGTCGTCGGAAAGCGGCACGGCATCCCATTTCTCAGCCGGGAACTGACTCCAGGCCTGGACCATTTTGCCTCCCCATATTCCGGCCCAAGCAAGGCCGGACACAAGGAAGAACACCAAAATGACCGAGATCCAGATGCCTACAACCCCGTGCAGGGATTTCCACAGCGACCGTCCGCGCGCAAGGGTGGGCAAAAGGGCTGCGCGCCAGCCCGTGCCGCGCGGCCACCACATGTAAAGACCGGTGGCAATCAGCACCAGCGTCAGCGATGCGGCGGTTTCCAGGAACCGGTCCCCAGTGACGCCGAGCATCAGGTCGCTGTGGATGCCGTCAAAAAAGTCATACCAGCCGGCGCGACGGGGAAAGGTCTCGATCACCTGGGCGGTAAACGGATCGACCGCGACCATTATCGCGTCCCCCTGGCTGTCGACGCGGAACAATGCGGCGACATCATGCGTGCGCGGGGCGACGTATTGCTTCAGAACGCCTTCGGGCACGACGGCCACCGCAGCGTCCGCCTGTTGCGAAACCGGGGTGGGGCTGTCTTGTGGCACAACCGCCGTGCGTTCGCCATCACGCCCGTCCAACCAGGCAATCCAAAGCATCATCATGCCGGTGAACGCCAGGATGGTCAGAAAGGGGATGACGAACAGGCCAGCGTAGAAATGCCAGCGCCAGGCGGCGAAGTAGAGTTTGTTTGCGGTGCCATCGGGCAGCGCATCGGTAGGGAATGTCATGTTTGGGGTCTCCAAGCCAGTAACCCGTCTCTGGGACGGGAGGGTCGCATTTGAACTGTGATTTTGTCAGATCAGGCTTGAGGGGGCGCGCGGGTCAATCGGGCCGGATCGAGGCCCTGGCTTTGGCGCAGGCGTTTCGAGACGAAGGCCAGCGTTCGGGTCTCTGCTAGAACGGCCAAGGTTGCGAGGCTGCCATGATGCGGCAGCGCGAGGTTGTCGACGATGCGGCAGGCTTCACAATCGGTGGGCATCATCGGACCCTGTCCATCGATTTCACCGCAAATGTCGGCGAGCGATCCGCCTGCGGCAACATATTCCGCAAGTTCCGGCGACAGCGTGGCGCGGCCAAAGGTATGCGCGAACCCAACTGAAACCAATGCAAAGACCAAGACAAGCTTGGTTAGAACACTTGCAAGAAAGGGCAGAGACATGCGCATAGCTGGATCAATAGCCAGATATCTGCGGTTGCACTAGAGGGTATTCGGTGCCGTGTGGCAATCCGGTCGCTGAGTGCAAGAGAAGCCGTCAGATCAGGTTTTTTTGGACAGTATCTCTCTGCGCTGAGATCAGCGAGCCCTATTCAAACAGGCTCGTTTGGGTCAGCCAATCGACCGTGGCCTCCATACGCGGCATGCCGCGCGTATCACGGTGCCGCATCAACCAGACATCGCGATACATCTCCTGTGCCAGCTGATCTTCAAGCCTTTCCAGCTGCGGCGCGTTGCGCGCAACCGCATCGGGCAGCACCGAACGAACAGGCATGTGAAGGGTGGTTTCATAGGCGGCCTCAAGATCGTGCATGAGCAGGCTGGAGAGCCTGCCACCTGAAGCCTTAGCCAGCATTTCGGTCCAGGACGCCTGCGGCAAATGCCGCGCGATGGATTCGTAGCCCAGCCAGGGACGGTCGCCCGTTGGCACATCTGCGAACCCTGTCGCCGTAAAGGCGGAAAAAATCACCCGACCCAGCCGCTGCGCGAGCACCGCGTCGCCGCCCTCTTTGGGCTTGCCAAACCGGATCGCCAGATCAACCTCTCGACGCGTGAGGCTGAGGTTGCGGTTGTCCGGCACAAGGCTGACCTGAAGGGCGGGGTGGGCTGTGGTGAAACCCGAAAGGCGAGGAATGACAAACCGGTTGAGTAAAAATGGGGACGCCGTCAGTCTGACCGTGCCGCTGAGAATCGTATCTTGACCCAGTGCAGCCTCCGCCTGAATCGCGTGGCGTTCCATCGCATCGGCGTGATTTGCCAGCGTCTGCCCGCTTTCGGTAAGGCCAACCGTGCCATCCCGGTCCCGTATCAGCAGGGCGACACCGGCCCCGTCTTCCAACATCTTGAGCCTGCGCGACACGGTGGTGGCGTTGACGCCCAGAAGCGTCGCAGCGCCTGAGAGGGATTGCGCGCGGGCGAGCGCAAGTAGAATTCGAAGATCATTCCAGGGCAGGGACTGCATGTTTGCAGGTATCTACTGCATTCATCCGAATTGTAAATGCATATCCGCAGATCGATACTGCCCGCGATATCCAGGAGGCAGCGATGCTCTTTATTGTTCATTTCCATGACAACGAAACCGCAGAACCCGACCTGCGCGCACGGTATATGGCGGCGCATCTGGCGTTTCTGGGTGATCATAAGGACCAGATCCACGCCGCAGGCCCGCTGAAAGAGCAAGACGGGCAGATCAAAAGCGGGCTCTGGCTGGTCGATGTGGAAAGCACTGACGCCGCATGGGCGCTGGTGCATGCTGATCCGTTCTGGCCGACCGGTCTGAGGGATCGGGTAGAGATCAAGCAGTGGATGCAGGTCTTTGCCGATGGTGAGGCGCTGATCTGACCCCGTTGCGCCGATCTTGACGCCAGGTGCGATCTGCTCTTTCGACCTGAATTCGCGCTCCACCGACTTCAGCAACAGGATTAAACCGCCGAGGCTAGCGGGCAGGGCGGTAAGTAAAAAAGGGCGCCCGAAGATACAGGCGCCCTGTGCCGCTTCTTGAGCAGATCTTACTCTGCAGGCTGCGCTTCGGCCTCCGAGGCATCCCCGGCTTTGTCGCGGCGTCCGTCGTTGAAGAGCGCCTTGATCAGCGCGGCCACCATCAGCACCATGACCATGGTAAAGGGCAGCGCCCCTATTATCATCGCGTTTTGCAGCGCGCCAAGGCCACCGCCACCCGCCAGCAGCAAAGTACCGATCACCAGTGTCAGGATAACGCCCCAGATGATGCGATGCTTGACGCCGGTTTCTTCGGCACCACCGGACATGATCGTATTCATCACCAGGATGCCCGAGTCCGCGGAGGTCACGAGGAAAGTCATGATCAGCACTACGCACATGATGATGATCCCCTGCAGAAAGCCGCCCGAGAGCATGTTTTCCAGCGTCACAAACAGCTTTGCCGAGTTGGAGGCTCCGATGATGGCTCCTTCTGCGGCCCCGTTGATCTCCAGATCGATCGCGGTGCCCCCAAGGATGGTCATCCAGGCAAAACACACCAATGCTGGCGCGATCACTGCGCCCAGCACGAATTCCCGCACCGTGCGGCCCTTGGAAATCCGCGCAAGGAACAGGCCCACGAAGGGCGAAAAGGCAATCCACCAGGCCCAGTAGAAGGTCGTCCACCCAGCCTGCCAGCCAAAGAGTCGACCCTGGGCGCCGGTATCGTAGGCGGCTTCGAGGTCGGCCGCGGGCAGGGCTGCTGCAGCCCCTTCCAGACCGCCGGTGAAGCCCTCAAGCGAGCCCCAGGGATCGGTTGCGGCACTATAGACCGCCCCCAGTTCCTCGGCGGGCAGCGCCTGCACCGTGGCAGGTGCCGCTGTGGCGAAGGCTGTTTCGCTGAGCGGGGTGTAGGCTTCAAAACTGAGGTTCACGAAGGCCAGAAGGTAGTCGACCAGGGCCGTCGCATAGGTGGTCAGCGCAAAGAGAAAAGAGCCGAAGATCACAAAGGTCAGCAGCAGGATCAGGGAGAGTACCAGATTGAGGTTGGAGAGGTATTTCACCCCCCGCCCGACGCCGGATACCGCTGAGATGATCGACATGCCCATGATCACCACGAGGGCTGCGATCAGGCCTGCCTTGGCGGGAACGGGTGTGTCGCCAGTGCTGTCCATCATCCATTCCATGCCGGTGATCGAATAGACCCCGTCAACCAATTGGCTGACGCCATAACCGATGGTCACCGAGACGCCGAGGATTGTGGCCACCACGCCCAGAACATCGATGATATGGCCGAAAAATCCATTGGCGAAACGCCCGATCAACGGGGTCAGCGCAGAGCGGATCGTCAGCGGCATGCCACGTGTGTAAGCGTAATAGGCGAGGCTGAGACCCGTCACCACATAGATCGCCCAGGCGTGAAACCCGTAGTGCAGGAAGGTGTAGCGAAAGGTTGATTTCAATGCCTCAGGCGTATTGCCTGTCACCTCGCCAGCAACGACGATGGGGTTGGAGCCCCAAAGGCCCAGCGGCTCAGCCGTCGCAAAAGTCATCAGACCGACGCCGAGACCGGCGCCGAACATCATCGAAAACCAAGAGAAATTGGTGAACTCCGGTTTTTGCCCCTGAGGTCCGAGCACGCGGCTGCCGGTGGATGGGATCAAGGCAATGATGATCAGGAAAAATGCAAAAACGCCAACCGACAGAATATAGAAGGTGTTGAAAGACAGCAGCAGCGCGCTGTTGATCGAAGAGAGCATCGCCCCGGCACCCGCCGGAAAGACCAGGGCCCAGAGGACCAAAAGCACCATGCTGACTTTCGAGATCAGCGCGATGGGAAGGCTATAGCCTTCATAGAAACCGGCATCCTGAGTATTGATCTCAAGATCCGTAAACGGTGGTTTTACAGACATTCCAGGGTTCCTCTGTTGAAACGCGGCCATCTTGGCGGGCCGTCATTTGTGTCTGACCGTGGCATTGGGGGGCGTTCCAAACGTGCCCATTGCCTCCCAGTCGCCGGTCATTTGGTGGCGGGTGGTCAGCCACCCGTTATACGAGTGTGACAACGGTCCTGGGGTTTGAGTGGCCGGGGCGCGACACAAAATGCGAATAAACGACGCCTTTTGACGGTGGTTGACGCGGCGTCGAGGCAGATTGAGTTCTTGACCTGTCCTGCGCGTCAGGGGACCTTGCGGCCATGAAACTAGATATTGACTTCGTGCGCGGCCAATTCCCCGCCTTTGAAACCGCCTCCCTGCAGGGGCAGGCATTCTTTGAAAACGCGGGGGGGTCCTATACCTGCGCGCCGGTGATCGACCGCCTCACTCGGTTCTACCATGAGCGCAAAGTGCAACCCTACGCGCCTTATCCCGCCAGCCGTTTGGGGGGCGCGGAAATGGACGAAGCCCGGCAACGGCTGGCGGCCATCCTGGGCGTCGAGAGTGATGAGTTGAGCTTTGGTCCCTCCACGACGCAGAACGCTTACGTGCTGGCGCAGGCCTTTGCCGAGATGATGGCGCCCGGCGAGGCCATCGTGGTGACCAATCAGGACCACGAGGCAAACTCCGGACCCTGGCGCAGGCTCGCCGCGCGGGGTCTGGACATTCGCGAATGGCAGGTGGATCCGGAGACCGGGCACCTGAATCCCGAAGACCTCGAAGACCTGCTGGACGATAGCGTACGGTTGGTCTGTTTCCCGCATTGCTCCAATGTTGTGGGGGAGATCAACCCGGTCACGGAAATCACTGCGCTGGCCCACGCCGCGGGCGCGTTCACCTGTGTGGACGGGGTCTCTTATGCGCCGCATGGGTTGCCCGATGTGGGGCGTCTGGGCCCGGACATCTATCTGTTTTCCGCCTATAAAACCTATGGGCCGCACCAGGGCATCATGGTGATGCGACGGACTTTGGGAAACCTGCTGCCCAATCAGGGGCATCACTTCAACGGTGACAGCCTCTATAAACGGTTCACCCCCGCGGGGCCGGATCATGCACAAGTCGCGGCCTGTGCAGGCATGGCGGATTACATCGACGCGCTTTATGCGCATCATTTTGACCAGGACGCAGACCCAAGCGCACGGGGGCAGGCCGTGCATGATCTGATGCGCGCCCATGAAAAAGAGCTGCTGGCCCCGTTGCTGGAGGCAGTGACGGCAAGAAACTCCGTACGCCTGATCGGGCCTGCGGACGCAGGCAACCGGGCTCCCACGGTGGCGCTGGCGCTGAACCGGCCCGGCGAAGAGGTTGCCGCTAAGCTGTCTTCGCACGGCATCATGGCAGGTGGCGGGGATTTCTACGCGGGCCGGGTGCTGAACGCGATGGGCGTGGATGAAACGGCGGGCGTGCTGCGGCTCAGCTTCACCCATTACACGGCGCCGCATGAAATAGATCAGCTGTTGGGCGCACTTGACGCAGAGTTATGATCCTTGACGGTGATCCAAAGCCCGCTGGCTTGCGTAGCCCTCAATATGAAACGTGAAGGCCGCACTGCGTGAGTTCATCTCCCATTCTTGTCTGGTTTCGCCGTGACCTGCGGCTGAGCGATCATCCGGCCCTGAACGCGGCCTGCGCGACCGGGCGACCGGTGATCCCGGTGTTCATCCATGATGATACAGTAGAGGCTCTGGGGGCCGCGCCGAAATGGCGGCTGGGGCTGGGGCTGGAAGCTTTTGACAAGAGCCTGCGCGCAAAGGGTAGCCGCCTGATCCTGCGCCGCGGCGATGCGCTGGAACACCTGCAAAACCTCATGCGCGAAACCGGCGCCAGCGCGGTTTATTGGTCGAGGCTCTATGATCCGGCTGCCGTTGCGCGCGACACCGGCGTGAAATCCGTGTTGAAAGAGCAGGGGGTCGAGGCCAGGTCCTTCGGCGGCCACCTGATGTTCGAACCCTGGACGGTCGAGACCAAAACCGGCGGCTTTTACAAGGTCTATACGCCGTTCTGGAATATGGTGAGGACGCGCGAGGTCGAACCACCCCTGCCGGCGCCCGCAACCCTACCCGTGCCATCCAACTGGCCAGAGAGTGACACGCTTTCTGATTGGCAGATGGGCAGGGCGATGGATCGCGGGGCGGAGATTGTCCGCCCACATGTGCGGTTGGGTGAGCAGGCCGCACAAACCCGACTGGCGATGTTTGTGGACCGGATCGTCGATGGCTATGATACAACACGCGATTTGCCCGGCGTCGATGGCACCTCCGGCCTGTCGCAAAACCTCAGCCTCGGAGAGATCAGCCCGCACCAATGCTGGCACGCCGGACAGCGGGCGCGGCAGGAGGGTAAGACGGGCGCCGAGACCTTTCTCAAGGAGTTGGTCTGGCGCGAGTTCGCCTACCATCTGATGCACCACACGCCGCATCTGCTGACGGGAAACTGGAAAGAAGCCTGGGATGCCTTTCCCTGGCACCGGGATCCGAATGCCCCCGCCGTCATGGCCTGGAAGCAAGGGCGCACCGGCATCCAGTTTGTCGATGCCGCGATGCGCGAAATGTATGTCACCGGCACGATGCACAATCGCGGGCGTATGATCGTGGCCAGCTACCTGACCAAACACCTGCTGACCCATTGGCAGATCGGCATGGATTGGTTCGAAGACTGTTTGGTCGATTGGGACCCGGCCAGCAACGCCATGGGCTGGCAGTGGTCCGCAGGTTCCGGACCGGATGCAACGCCCTATTTCCGCGTGTTCAACCCGGTCACGCAACTCGATAAATTTGACAAGAACCGAGACTACGTCAGCCGCTGGATTGCCGAAGGCCGATCCCGTCCCAGCGCGCAGGCGCTTTCCTATTTCGACGCCATCCCGCTAAGCTGGAAGATGACCCCGAAAGACGCCTTTCCCGCCCCGGTAGTAGCCGCGGATGAGGGCAGAAAAGTCGCACTGAATGCCTATGAAAACAAAGGCTTCTGAAACCCTTGATCGCGCGTTTGCGTGTCCCCTAACATTGGGTTAACGCCCGACCTTCACTACAAGCGGAATGCATATGATCCTGACCACAACCGATGGCCAACACAACCTGCCGCGATACTTCACGCGGGTGTTTGCCATGGCGCAGCAGATGAACAACGGCCGGGTTGATTTTGTCGTGCCGGATGGCCGCCGGTTCCGCGCAGAGGGGCAGAACCCCGGCCCGATTGCGGAACTGGTCATCCACAATGACGACCTCTTTGCACGTCTGATCCGCGAGGGTGATCTTGGGTTCTGTGACGCCTATCTGGATGAATGGTGGTCAACGCCGGATCTGCAGGCTTTCATGGATCTGGTGCATGCGGACAACGAAGACATCTACGATGGCTTCCCCGGCATGATTCTGGTGCGCAATTATGAAAAATTTAGGTTCTGGCTGCAGCGGAACCATAAAAACCAGGCACGCAAAAACATCAGTTATCACTATGATCTGGGCAATGAGTTCTACGGTTTGTGGCTGGATGACACCATGACCTATTCCTCTGCGATGTTCCGCACCGGGCAGGAGAGCACCGAGAAAGCACAGATCGCCAAATACAAATCAATGGTGGATGAAATGGGCGCGCAGCCGGGGGATCACATCCTTGAGATCGGCTGCGGTTGGGGGGGCTTTGCGGAATATGCCGCCAAGGAGCGCGGCTTAAAGGTGACCGGGCTTACCATTTCAGAAGAGCAGTTTAAGTACGCGCGGGAACGCATTGAAAAAGCTGGACTTTCTGATCATGTAAATTTCAAGCTACAGGACTATCGCGACGAAAAGGGGCTCTATGATGGCATCGCCAGCATCGAGATGTTCGAGGCCGTGGGTGAAAAATACTGGCCCGCCTATTTCGATGTCGTACGCGAACGCCTGAAGCCCGGTAAAATGGCGACGTTGCAGATCATCACCGTCGCGGATCGGCGGTGGAGCGTGTACCGGCGCGGGGTCGATTTCATCCAGAAATACATCTTTCCCGGTGGCATGCTGCCCAGCCCCACGGCGCTGCGGGATCAGGTGAAAAACGCAGGTCTGGGCGTTGAGCGATCTGTCGAATTTGGCCACAGTTATTCCATAACTTTGCGCCGATGGCACGATACGTTCAACGAGAAATGGGATCAGGTGAGCAACCTTGGCTTCGATGAACGCTTTCGTCGGATGTGGAATTTTTACCTGACCTCATGCGCGGCGACATTCGATAGTGCGAACTGCGATGTCACGCAAATCACTGTGAAGCGGCCTGGCTAGGTCGTAGCCTGAGAGGTAAGACCAGATGCCTGACGCAGCCCGGCTGATCGCCGCCCTTTGCATCTGTTGTGTGGGATATGTCGTGTCGGTGGTTTTCATGCCGCTGATGCCTGAAAGCACGAATTTCGGCTATTTCATCTATGTGAACGCCTGCATCGGTATCTTTGTCGGCTGGACCGTCATGGGCAAACGTGCCGGGCGGGGGGTGACGGCCGCAATCAACAACGGCTTTGGTGGGGTGCTGATGCTGGTGCTCTGGTGTCTCTTCATTCACTCCAGCTACCAGATGTTCGACCGGGCCATGGCCAATTGGTACAATGGCGCCTTCGACGCACTTCTGGCGATTTTCAAGTTCATGGCGGAATATGGTCTGGTGATGCTCAACCCGCTTGTGATCTTCTCGCTGTTTGCGGGCGGACTTTTGTCCGGACTGGCCACGGAATACGCTTGGCGGACGTGGCGCTGACGCGTAAGCACGCGTCATGAAACCCTTGTTTTTCTTTGGAACACTGCGTCACCCGGCGCTTCTGCAAGCCGTGCTGGGAGAGGTTGCACATATCGAACTGACCCCGGCCATTTTACCCGGCTATGCCATAAAGGCGGCTGCAGAAGGCCCGTTCCCCATGATTCTGCCCATAGGGGGTGGCGAAGGCGCGGGCCTCTTGGCAGAAGGGATCACGGAGGCCGATCTGGCGCGTTTGGATTACTACGAAAGCGCGTTTGGCTATGATCTTGTCGATGTCACGCTACAGGATGGACGTGCCGCGCGGACCTATATGCCCCAAGAAAACCTTTGGACGCCGCAGGGACCCTGGTCGCTTGACGACTGGGCACGCGATTGGGGCGCAATCAGCGTGATCGCCGCGCAGGAGGTCATGAGCTACATGGGCCAAAAATCACCCGGCGAGATTGCGACGATGTTTCCGATGATCCGGGCGCGCGCCTGGTCACAGGTCAATGCCGCGCAAAGCCGTCACAGCGCGGACATGCTGCACGGGCGCATCGACATGGCAGAGCGGACCCGGAAATATGCGCGCTACTTCGCAGTGGATGAGCTCAGGCTACGACATCAGCGATTTGACGGCACGATGTCGGAGAAAATGCTGCGGGCAGTCTTCATCGCTGCGGATGCTGCATTGGTGCTGCCCTACGATCCGGTGCGCGACAGGGTTTTGCTCATCGAACAGATGCGGGTCGGCCCACTGGCGCGAGGTGACAAATCGCTCTGGCATCTAGAGCCGATCGCGGGCCGTCTCGATCCGGGCGAACCCGCACAGACCGCCGCGCGGCGCGAAGCCGTGGAAGAAGCCGGCGTAGAATTGGGCGCCTTGCACGAGGTGGCGGAATGCTATTGCTCCCCGGGAAATTCGACGGAGTTTTACTACATCTACGTAGGTCTTGCCGATCTGCCCGATGACATCACGGGCGTTGGCGGGCTGGCAGATGAAGATGAGGACATCCGCTCCCATCTGATGGATTTCGATGAATTGATGCGGCTCTGCGACAACCAGTTGATCGCCAATGCGCCGCTGGTTCTGATGGCCTATTGGCTGGCCAGACATCGCGCCGGTTTGCGCGCCGCCTCTTGAGGTCCCGCCAGTGCACCGCTAGGTGTGGAGGACGCATCTAAAAGGGGGCACGTGCATGCAAGTTGCAAGCGATCTGGCCGGGGCCATTGGAAATACACCGCTGATCCGATTGAAGCAGGCGAGTGACGCCACGGGATGCGAAATTCTGGGCAAGGCCGAGTTCATGAACCCGGGCCAATCCGTCAAGGATCGCGCAGCACTTTTCATCATCAAGGACGCGGTGGAAAAGGGGCTGTTGAAACCCGGCGGCACCATCGTTGAGGGCACGGCTGGCAACACCGGTATCGGTCTGGCGCTGGTTGGGGCCTCCATGGGTTTCAAGACGGTGATCGTGATCCCCGAGACGCAGAGCCAGGAGAAAAAGGACATGCTGCGCCTTGCCGGTGCGGAACTGGTGCAAGTGCCTGCCGCGCCGTATCGCAACCCCAACAACTTCGTGCGCTATTCCGAGCGTCTGGCCACTGAGCTTGCACGGACCACCAATGAGGGCGTGATCTGGGCCAATCAATTCGACAACGTGGCCAACCGACGGGCGCATGTCGAAACCACCGGGCCGGAAATTTGGGAACAGACCGGCGGCAAGGTCGATGGCTTCATCTGTGCAGTGGGCTCGGGCGGGACCCTGGCGGGGGTGTCGGAAGCCTTGAAACCCAAGGGCGTCAAGATCGGCCTGGCGGATCCAGATGGCGCATCGCTTCACAATTTTTACACCAAGGGCGAGCTGGCGATGTCCGAAGGGTCATCAATCAACGAAGGGATCGGTCAGATCCGAATTACCAAGAACCTCGAAGGCTTTACCCCGGATTTCAGCTACAACATCCATGACGCCGAAGCACTGCCAATCGTCTTTGATCTGCTAGAACACGAAGGGCTATGCCTCGGTGGGTCGTCCGGCATCAATATCGCGGGGGCGATACGACTGGCACGCGACCTGGGGCCGGGGCACACGATTGTCACCATTCTGTGCGACTTTGGCACCCGCTATCAATCCAAGCTGTTCAATCCCGAATTCCTGCGAGAAAAAGGTCTGCCCACACCGGGATGGATCGAGCGGCCCCCGGCAAGCATTCCCGGCGTATTCGAAGACGTATGACCCGGCTGTTGCGCGCCTTTGCGATTGTTCTGATCTGGCTCGGGGTCCTCTGGGGGCAGGGGAGCTTTGCCCAGGATGCGGCGAGCGCAGATATCGCGCAAAACCTGCAGACCTGGGATGAGGTCGCCTCATTGGCCGAAGCCGCGATTGACCGGAATGTTGCCAGCAATGAGCGCTTTGAACGCCTGCGCGCTGAAATCGCCGAATACCGGGCTGACTTTACCGCAGGCACCAGGATCAATGCCGAACGTATTGCCACGCTGCGCGGGCAAATAGATGCCCTGGGACCTGTTCCCGAAACAGGTGATGAACCCACCGATATCAGCTCGCGCCGCGCGCAGTTGGAAGAACAGCTCGAAATGCTTCAGGCGCCGGTGCGCGTGTCAGAGGAAGCGTTTCGCCGTGCTGATGGCCTGATCCGCGAGATCGATACCATCATCCGCGAGCGGCAGGCGGACCGATTGCTGTCGCTGGGTCCATCGCCGCTCAATCCCATACATTGGCCAAAAGCCATTGAGGATCTGTTCGGCATTCTGGGTGCCGTCGGTCAGGAAACCGCCAGCATCACCGACGCGGCACAGATGGGGCAGCTCAAAGGCAACGCGCCGCTTGTGCTGTTCCTGCTGGCGCTGGCGCTGGCCCTGATCATTCGCGGTCGCGCCTGGGCGGGCATGGCCCTGAACACCCTGCGCCGCTGGGGGGGGCGTGGCTCTGGCGTCTGGCGCTTTCTGGTCTCCCTCCTGCGGATTTTCCTGCCGCTGACCGGTTTGCTGATCCTGACCCATGCGCTGCGGCTGACCGGTTTGATGGGCACCCGGATCGACCAAATTCTGGAGGCTTTGCCTGCCTTTGGTTTCGTCCTCCTGGGGTTTCGCTGGCTCGCCGAGCGGCTGTTTTCAAAGATCGACGAGGAGGCGCTGATCCCGCTCGCGCCCAGCAAGCGGACCGCCGCGCGGTTCTACATGCTGATCCTGTCCATCCTCTTTGTATCACGCGGTGTCTTTGAGCTTTTCCTTGGCTTCACCGAGGTGGATGCGGCTACAGATGCGGTTTTGACCTTTCCCATCGTGGTGCTGATCGGGATGACGCTGGCCTCCATTGGCAATCTCTTGCGCGGCTGGTCGGTGGACAGCGACCCGGACGCCGAGACCGCTCCCCGCGGTACTGGCCTCGCGCGGGTTGTCAGGCTGTTGGGCACCGCGCTCATCGTTGTTTCCGTGGTGTCGCCCCTTATGGCCGCCGTGGGTTATGCCGAGGCGGGCAACGCCTTGCTCTATCCGACCTTGGTCAGCCTGTTGATCCTGGGCTTTGTGCTCACGCTCCAGCGGTTTTCGGCGGACGTCTACGGCTTGATCACGGGCGAGGGCGACGGTGCGCGCGACGCCCTTGTCCCAGTGCTGGTGGGGTTTGCATTGGTGGTCGCCTCCTTGCCCTTGCTGGCACTGGCCTGGGGCGCGCGCGTGGCCGATCTCACCGAGGTCTGGGCCACGTTCAGCCGCGGTTTCCAGCTCGGCAACACGCGTATTTCACCCGGTGACTTCCTGACCTTTGCGGTCATCTTCGTTGCCGGATATTCCGTTACCCGACTGGTACAAAGCACCCTGCGCGTCAATGTTCTGCCCAAGACCAAGATCGATATCGGCGGGCAGAACGCGATTGTATCGGGCCTGGGATACGTCGGTATCTTTTTGGCCGCGATCCTGGCGATCACCGGCGCAGGCATTGATCTTTCGTCGCTGGCCATCGTTGCCGGTGCTTTATCCGTGGGCATCGGCTTTGGCTTGCAGACCATCGTGTCGAATTTTGTCTCAGGTATCATCCTGCTGATCGAACGCCCGATATCGGAAGGCGATTGGATCGAAGTGGGCGGCCAGATGGGCTACGTGCGCGATATCTCCGTGCGCTCCACGCGGATCGAAACCTTTGACCGCACCGATGTCATCGTCCCCAACGCCGACCTCGTCTCGGGCACGGTCACCAACTACACGCGCGGCAACAAGGTCGGTCGCTTGATTGTATCTGTCGGTGTGGCCTATGGCACCGATACACGGCGGGTCGAGGGGATCTTGCGCGAGATTGCCGAGGACCAGCCCATGGTGCTGCGCAACCCGCCGCCGCTGATCCTGTTCAACAACTTCGGCGCGGATTCACTGGAGTTCGAAATCCGGGTGATCCTGCGGGATGTGAACTGGATCATGGCCGTGAAGAATGACATCAACCACGCCATTGCGAAACGGTTCAGCGACGAGGATATCGAGATACCATTCGCCCAGCGGGACGTTTGGCTGCGTAATCCCGAAACACTGAAAGACGCCAAGTCATGACGCAGATGCTGTTTCGCGAAGACGCTTATGCGCAGGAAGCTGCAGCATCGGTGGTAGGTCACACCGAGGAGGGCGGTATCGTGCTGGACCGCACGGTGTTCTATCCAGCGGGTGGCGGACAGCCCGGCGATAGCGGCATTCTGACATGGCAGGATCACGCCTTGACCGTCGCGACCACTGTCAAGGGCCCTGCCGACACGATCGTGCTGGTGCCCGCGGACGCCGAGGTCTTGCCCGCGATTGGGCAAGAGATTGCCCAGAGGTTGGATTGGGACCGGCGGCACCGTCACATGCGCGTGCATACTGCGCTGCACCTGTTATCTGTGGCGATCCCCTTCGGTGTGACCGGTGGTGCCATCAGCGCGCAGCATGGGCGGCTTGATTTCAACATGGCCGATCCGCTCGACGACAAGGACGCGGTTGAAAAGACGCTCAACGACATGGTGGCCACCGATGCGCGGGTTTGCGAAAGCTGGATCACGGAAGCGGAGTTGGATGCGCAACCTGATCTTGTCAAAACCATGTCCGTGCAGCCGCCGCGCGGTGCCGGGCGTATCCGGCTCATTCGGATTGGGGACGAAGCAACGCCACTGGATCTGCAACCTTGCGGCGGCACGCATGTGGCGCGCCTGGGCGAGATCGGTGCGGTGAGGCTCGGCAAGACCGAGAAAAAGGGACGCATGAACCGGCGCGTCTATCTGCACCTCGACGGTTAAATCGGGGATCGCATGATTAACGATTTTGCCCCTTGCGCATCCGGTTGCAGGCGCGCTACACCGCCGCAACGGAGCGGTGGCCGAGTGGTCGAAGGCGCACGCCTGGAAAGTGTGTAGGCGGGAGACCGTCTCCAGGGTTCGAATCCCTGTCGCTCCGCCACTACCACGTTTTCCCGAATTTAGATGTGCTACCTTGGGCGGCTTTTTCTTTGTTTGATAAGCGGTTGCGCTGTTTCATCATTTCCTTGAGTTTCTTTCGATGGTGTCTATATTCTTTCCTTGAGTGGTAGAGAATGTGGTATTTTAGGAATGGCCCTGTCCGGCAAGCTGACAAAGAAACTGGTCGAAAACCTTGGCCCCGGGCGGCATGGCGACGGGAACGGCCTTTACCTTGTGGTCGATCCGTCTGGTGCGCGGCGCTGGGTTCTGCGGGTGGTGGTCAAGGGCCAGAAGAACAAGAAGGGCGCGCCGCTGCGGACGGACTTTGGTTTGGGGGGTGCGGATATCGTCACGATCAATCAAGCGCGTGAACGGGCGCTTGAGTATCGACGTTTATCAGGCCATCGCTGACGGTGTGAGCGCCGGCGCAGATGCTGACGAAGCGAATGCAACCGCATTGAAAGCCGGTTTGGGTGAAGTCGTCGCGCAGGCACAGGCGCTGTTCGGCAGCAGCTATGTCGACATCCCGGACGATGACGCGCGCGAGGGAATTCTGCGCACATTCCAGAATGAAGGCTTCTTCCAGGGCGTCCGCTGGGCGGCCTACTTCGGCATCTACAACAACCCCGATGTCTGGCTGAAGTTTGGCTATCAGGGCTCGTCTGTGGAGCACGGTGACTACATCGACCGCGGGTTCTCCGACATCACGTTTGTTCCCGAGGGGCCGACCCTCGAGGAGCGCATGGCGCAGGTCAAAGGGTAGGGGGCACAGAAGATGGCTACATTCGATCTGAATGACGAAGGCGTTGTTGTCATTGTCGGCTCAGGCGCCGGCGGCGGCACGGTCGCAAATGAACTGGCGCAGAAGGGGATCAAATCGGTAGTGCTTGAGGCCGGTCCGCGTTTTGACTCCAGCGATATGGTCAATGACGAGTGGGGGGCGTTCCAGAAACTCTCCTGGCTCGACAAGCGGTATTCTGCAGGGGGATGGCATGGTGCGGTCAACCACCAGAACCTGCCAGCCTGGATTGTAAAGGGCTATGGGGGCTCGACCGTTCACTGGGCCGGCGTCGCGCTGCGCTTCAAGGAGTACGAGTTCAAAACCCGCTCAACCTACGGCGAGATTGCCGACGCCAACATCGAAGACTGGCCTGTGTCCCTGGAGGAGATGACGCCTTACTATGAGAAGGCCGAGATCAAGATGGGTGTCACCGGCAAGACCACTGGCATGCCGCATCTGCCCTGGAACAACGGCTTCCGCGTGTTGGCGGAAGGGTGCCGCCGGACCGGGCGTACGGACTACGATTCCGGACCGATGGCGATTAATTCGATTGAGCGCGACGGGCGGCCAGCCTGTCAGCAAATTGGGTTCTGCATGCAGGGCTGCGCCATTGGTGCAAAATGGTCCACCATGGTCACCGAGCTGCCGCAAGCCGAAGACACGGAGTATTGCGAGATCCGGACGGGTGCCATGGCCTTGAAGGTCGAACACGATGACAGCGGCAAGGTCACGGGTGTGCTTTACGCAGATGCGGAGGGCAACCAACAGCTGCAAAAGGCGCGCGTGGTCTGTGTGGCGGGCAACTCGATTGAAAGCCCCCGGCTTTTGCTCAACTCCGCATCCGCGATGTTCCCCGACGGTCTGGCGAACTCCTCTGGCCAGGTCGGTAAGAACTACATGGTGCACACCACCGGTGGCGTCTATGCCGCGATGCCCGAACCGGTCCACATGTTTCGAGGCACTTCGGTGGCGGGGATCGTCGGCGACGATGTCTATCACGATCCGTCGCGGGGCTTCTCCGGCGGGTTCTATCTGGAGTTTCTCTCGCTCGGGCTACCCTTCATGGCCGCCTTCATGGAGCCTGGCAACACGGGCTGGGGCAAGAGCGTCGCGCAGGGTCTGGAGCAGTACGACCACATGTCGGGCGTCTGGGTGCTGGGCGAAGATCTGGCGCAAGATCAAAACGGCGTGACGCTGCATGACAGCGAGGTCGATCAATATGGCCTGGCCGTACCTGTCGTCGCCAAGACGCCGCACATCAACGACGTCAACATGACGAACTACATGTTCGAGACCTCGGCGCAGATCTATGAGGCCGTCGGCGCGACTGATGTCTATGAACTGCCCGCCTATCCGGCCTCTCACAACATGGGGACAAACCGGATGCATGCGGAAGCCTCGAAAGGCGTCGTGAATGCCTTTGGCCAATCCCATGACATCGCGAACCTGTTTGTCTCGGACGGCAGCCAATTCACCTCATCGGGGGCCTGCAATCCCACGCTGACGATCGTGGCGCTTGCCATCCGTCAGGCGGAGTACATCGCCCAGGAGATGAACGCCCAAAACATATAGGATTCCGGGCCTCCCTGAGCGCGGTTCGGTCTTCGGGTCGGGCCGTGCTTGGAGGCCAGACACACTCACCAACACACGGAGGACATCATGATCACAGAACTCTCGAAGCTGACTTGCGCTGCTCTTATGGCGGCGAGCATCCCACTTGCGGCCCAGGCCGAACTGCCGGGCATGCGCGGCACCCAACATATCGGCATCACGGTCCCGAACGTGGATGAGGCGGTCGACTTCCTCGTCGACGTCATGGGGTGCGAAGCCTTCTTCTCGTTCGGGCCTTTTGGTCCCTTCGATGATGACTGGATGACGAAGAACCTCAACGTCAACCCGCGTGCTGTCATCGAAGTTATCACGATGGTGCGCTGTGGGAATGGCCCCGCGCTGGAAGTGTTCCAGTATACCTCGCCGGACCAGGACGCCAATCCGCCTAAGAACAGCGATATCGGGGGCTATCACATCGCCTTCTATGTCGACGACATCAATGTGGCGACCGATTACCTGATCGAGAACGGTGTGCAGGTTCTTGAGCGGCCCCACCCGTTAACCGGCACCGGCCTTGAAGGCATGGAGTGGGTCTATTTCCTCGCACCCTGGGGCATGCAGATGGAAATCGTCAGCGCGCCGGACGGCATCATCGACGAGAGGGAAAACAACCGCAGCTTCTGGGATCCGAAGTCGGATTCCTGAAACGGCGCTTCTGCTCGGCTCTCCCTAGCCGGGCAGACCACTCAGAGAGGCGAGGCATGCGTATTCTAAACAGATCTGCTTGCGCGCTGCTGGTCATTGTTTCGGCCGCGTGCCTTCAAGTGATCCCAGACCGCGCTGCGGCGCATTTCAGCTACTCCGATCCCCGCGTCGTCCATATCATCGAGACCGAGGCGGGCGAGGTGGCGATCCTAATGCGGATGCCTGCGCCTCTCGCGCTCTTGCCCGGAGATTGGCAAGGTGCCGCGGACAACCGTTTGCCGCCCTTCGGCGCGCGCGTCGGAGACCAGATTGTGCTCGACCCGCGGACATTGCGCACCGAGGAGGCCGCCCTTCACCAGCTCTTATCGGAGGGGCTGACCATCTGGATCGACGGATCAAACCAAAGCGCCACAATCGGTCGGACCAAACTCTGGCATGATGCGGACCGTCCGACATTCGGCACTGCGAAATCCGCGTCAAAGACCTTGGACAGAGAGGCGCCGTCAACGCTCCTGCCATATTTCGACACGACCCTTGATGTCGAGTTCCTCATCGCCGACGGCAGTCTGACATCACCGCTCCGCATCACTTCCGATCTGGGACGGAATTTTCAGGTGATGGAGCAGTTCGGCACGGTCGTGAAACTGCATCGCGACAGCGGGACGGAAACCCGTGCGATGATCGGTGTCTTGGACGCCGAATTCGACGGCGTAGTGACGCCGCTGCAGCGCCTCGTTTCCATCGCGTGGATCGGGGCGGAGCACATTTATTTGGGCTTTGACCACCTTGCGATGATCCTCCTGATTGCTATTGCCGCAATCAGCTGGCGACAGGCCCTGCTGTGGGCCTCCGCGTTCACAGTCGGCCATGTAGTGACACTCGCCGCGGGCCTCTATGGCTACGCGCCGCAAGCCGCCTGGTTCATTCCCGCCATCGAGTTGCTGATCGTGTCATCCATCGTTGCAGCTGGCATCGCCATCGTCTTGAGACTGCCCCACGTTATGAACTGGCCAGCGCTTTTTGTGGTTGGCCTGATCCATGGGTATGGCTTTGCGGCGGCGGCCTCGGTGGCGCTCTTTGCAGGCGACATCGATGCTCCAGCTCTTTTAGCCTTCGCTGTTGGCCTCGAACTCTGCAAGCTTGTCGTCTATCTCGTCCTCCTTCCGATCATCATTTTGCTCGACCGGCTGGTCAAATCGAACGGGCTGCGCTGGCGCATGCCTGTGGCCCTTGTTCTCGCAGGTGCCGCCAGCGTTTCGGTCCTTCAACAACTCATGCAGGTTACCGGCTTCTCGGTCGCCTGACGTAACAAGGAGCATCTCATGTCCGACCAGAACTACGATATGATCGTCATTGGGGCCGGGCCCGGCGGCTATGTTGCCGCCATACGGGGCGCGCAACTGGGCCTGAATGTCGCCTGTATCGAGCGGGAGCACCTTGGCGGCATCTGCCTCAATTGGGGCTGTATTACGACCAAAGCCATGCTGCGCTCTGCCGAGGTGCTGCATCTTGCCCAGAGGGGCAAGGACTTTGGGGTGAACATCGACGCCCCGACGCCTGATCTGGAGGCCATCGTCAAACGCTCCCGCGCTGTGGCGAAACAACTCTCCAATGGCGTGGGGTATCTATTTCGCAAGAACAAGGTGACCAGTATTATGGGCCAGGCCCGTCTGGCCGGGAAAGGCAAAGTCGTTGTGACTACGGACGATGGGGAGCAGGTGCTGCACTCAGCCAGCATCATTGTGGCCACCGGAGCGCGCGCCCGGCAACTGCCCGATCTGGAGAGCGACGGGAAACGCGTTTGGGCCTACAAGCACGCGCTGCAGCCGCCCCATGAACCCAAAAAACTTCTGGTCATCGGATCAGGGGCCATCGGGATCGAGTTCGCCAGTTTCTACAATGGCATCGGCGCCGACGTGACGGTGGTTGAGGTGATGGAGCGCCTCCTTCCGGTTGAGGACGCCGAGATCGCGGCGTTTGCCAAGAAGGCGTTTGAGAGGCGGGGGATGACGATATTGGAAGGCGCCAAGGTTGCCCGGCTAGACCGCCACGACGATAAGGTCGTCGTCCACATCGAGACACCAGACGGTATCACCGCAGAGGAATTCGATACTGTCATCTCTGCCGTGGGGATCGTCGGCAATGTCGAGGGGCTGGGTCTGAGCGGAGCGGGTGTGAAGGTAGACCGCAGCCACATCATGACCGATCCCTATTGCCGGACCGGCGTGGAGGGTCTCTATGCCATCGGGGATGTCGTGGCCGGCCCCTGGCTGGCCCATAAGGCGAGCCATGAAGGTGTGATGGTGGCCGAAATGATTGCCGGTCGAGAAGGTCATCCCGTGAAACCAGAGACCATCGCCAGCTGCACCTATTGCAACCCTCAGATCGCCAGCGTGGGCCTGACGGAGGCGCAAGCAAAAGCAGCCGGATATGAGGTCCGTGTGGGCCGCTTCCCTTTTCAGGCCAATGGCAAGGCCATCGCGCTCGGCGACTCTCAAGGCCTGATCAAGACCGTGTTCGATGCTCAAACCGACGCGCTTCTGGGCGCACATATGGTCGGCGCAGAGGTTACGGAACTCATTCAAGGGTATGTCATCGGGCAAAAGCTTGAGACGACTGGCCAGGATCTGATGGAGACCGTCTTTCCCCATCCCACCTTGAGCGAGATGATGCATGAAAGCGTGCTCGATGCCTATGACCGGGTGATCCACTACTGATCGGGATCAATGCAGGACCGGGGCGGCCTGTCATAAACGCTCCCAAACACCAAGTACGACCACTTTCCAAAGCAAATCTAAGCAGCAACGAAAGGAGCGACTGATGAAAGCAGCACGTTGGCATGGTGCGAAGGACATTCGCGTCGAAGAGGTCCCCGAACCCGAACCGCAAAAAGGCCAGGTCAAGATCAAGGTGGCCTGGGCCGGGATTTGCGGCAGCGATCTTCATGAATACCTGGCCGGTCCGATCTTTATTCCGATTGAGGCGGAGCACCCGCTCAGCCACGATAAGGCACCAATCATCATGGGGCATGAATACTGCGGCGAGGTCGTCAGTCTTGGTGAAGGCGTCGAAGGTTTCTCCGTGGGCGACAGGGTCGCCATTGAGCCGATCTATCGCTGCGAGGAGTGCCCGGGCAGTTGTGATGGGAAATATAATCTGTGTGAAAAGCTCGGGTTCATGGGGCTCTCTGGTGGGGTTGCGGGGTTCTCCTCCTATTCCGTCGTGCCTGCCAACATGGTGCATAGGATGCCCGATAGCCTTTCCATCGAACAAGGCGCGCTGGTGGAGCCTGCGGCTGTGGCGCTGCACGCCATTCGGCAGAGCAGCATTCAGGCGGGAGACAAGGCCGCTGTCTTCGGCGCCGGGCCCATCGGGCTTTTGGTGATTGAAGCACTGCGCATCGCCGGTGCGTCTGAGATCTATGTGGTTGAGCCGTCGGAGACCCGGCGGCAGAAGGCCCTCGAACTTGGTGCGAAGGAAGCCTTCGATCCTACGGCGGTGGATCCGGTCGAGCGCATTCAGTCGCACACGAAAGGTGGTGCGCATGTGGCCTTTGAGGTGACCGGGGTGCCCTCGGTTCTGCCACAGGCGATCAATTCTACGAAAGTGGCGGGCCAGACCTTGGTGGTGTCCATCTGGGAAACCGAAGCCAGCTTCCACCCCAATACGGTCGTCATCCAGGAACGGGAGATCAAAGGCACACTTGCCTATCGGAACATCTATCCCGCGGTGATGTCTCTGATGGAACAGGGGCATTTCTCGGCAGAGAAGCTGGTGACGAAACGTATCGGCCTTGATGATATCGTCTCAGAGGGCTTCGAGACGCTTGTCGCGGAAAAGTCCCAGATCAAGATTTTGGTCGAGGCGCCCTGAGGGGTCAGTCTTGCTGCGGTCCTCACCTGGGACCGCAGTGCCATCTCACCCCGCATTGAGCCGCCAGGCCAACATCAAGGCGATCAGTCGATGTTGTCTGTCAGGTCAGGCGCTACCTCAGGCCGGTCATCGACGCGTTGGAGATCCGCAGATCGACTTCTGGGCGACGCAGCACGAACGGACGCCTGGACCGCCTCACACCTCTCCGAAGGTTAGGTAACAGCACTCGGCAAATGGGTCACCGTCTCGAGACTAGCAGGGGGCCCACGGCAGTTACCAAGTCTTTGGGGTGCTTACATGGAGCTTGATCCAAAGGGTTGACGACAGTGTTTCGGCTGGCGCTGAGGTTAGTTCGGGCGCGCGATCCCGTGCTGCTTGATCTTGCGATTAAGTGTTGCACGTCCAATGCCCAAAACGCGGGCCGCTTTGGACACATTCCAATGTGTGCTGTTCAACGCATCCAAAAGCATAGATCTTTCGTCGTATGCTGGTCGGATTGGTCGACGAAATTCGTCATTAGCGCATTGCCGTCTTGGTGACCGCTTTGTAATCCTTGACTGGAATGGCTGGAGTTCCACCGGCGAAATACGAGTCCCGGTGCCCTCGAGAAGGGCTTGCTGCAAGACATTGCGCAATTCGCGGACATTGCCCGGCCAATCGTAAGTGGCGAGCATCTCTTGGGCTTCTTGTGTAATCTGGATTTCAGCCCCAGCGATCTGCGATCCTACATGGAGCGCGAGTTCGGGCAACCCCTCACGTTCTCGTAGCGGCGGAAGTTCGATAACCGTCCCGGCCAGAAGATAGTAGAGGTCTTCGCGAAACCGCCCTTGCTCAACGACATCCGAAAGGCTGTTTCGGCTCAGCGCCACGATCCGCAGCCCCGGTTCCGCGTGTTGTCGGTCCCAAAGCAAGATGTCACGTTCGAGCTCATCGAGAAGTGTACGCAACCCCGCTTGCGAAAACGACGGCAGTTCACTGACGTTGTCGAGCACCAAGACGGTGGTTCCCTGTTCTCCACACCCCAGGGCCTGGATCACGCGCGCCTGTCCGAAGAAGTTCTTCACAAGCTCCCGACTGTCTTGCGCGTCCCACATCGAAGCGCAGTCGAGCGTGACGATTTGCTCTTCCCCGAACCCAAGCGACCGACCGACCGCAGCCGTCAATGCAGACTTTCCAGTCCCTGACTCGCCTTCAATCAGAATGGGTGTTGCCCGCCCGATGTGAGATTGGATCCTTTCGCAGTTGGTCGCCATCGCACAACTGCCGCGGGACAAATCATCCAGGGTCGGACCCATCTGGACCCGTAGATTGCTGACAGGTTGCTTCGCCAACCCGGGTCGCCAGCCAGGTACGGCCCCAGAAACTTCATGCGGGCCGCGGACGGTGAAGCTCAACCCAGGTTGTCGATCAGCGGTGACGCTCTGCACCCGACGCGGCACGGACATTGCTGCCTCGGAGACAGCCCCAAACACGCCGTCGAACTGCCGTCCACGCAGATCCGTCTCAATATGTATCCCGGCCAGTTCATGCGCGCGGGCCGTACAGCCGAGGATGACACCCTTCTCGTCGATCGCTACCAAACCATTTTGTCTCAGAAGATCGCCAGAGCCCGCGGCGGCAACGGTCACAATGGTATGCCGGTCGTATTTGTCTTCAAACAATTTGCTCTGGATCTTTCCAACGGCAGACAGCAGCAGCTTCTTTGCAATCAAGTAGTCGGTCGGACTGCCCCTGTCGAAAGCCGACAGGCTGACAGCCCCAATCGTTTCGTTGTCGGCGTTGAGCATTGGGACGGCAGTGCAGGCAAAAGGGGTCAGGCTGTTATGGTAATGCTGAGATCCGCGAACGGTCACAGCATCACCCGCACCCATCGCAATAGATACACCGTTGGTGCCGGCGACGCGCTCGTCCCAACACGATCCCAGGCCGATACCATTGGTCTCAAAGGCCTCACGGGTTGAAGAGGGGCTTTCACACCGGACGACAATGCCATCGGCGTCAGTGATGACGAGACAATGACCAGAATCCATGCCGAGCCTGGACAACTCACCAAAGATCTCAAGTTCTCCACCGCTCCGCTCGAGAAGTTCGTCCAGTCGCGGCGTTACTTCAGACGCCTGTAACCGCAACACTGGTTTCGCTGTTGTTCTCACCAACCCATGCTTGAGCTCGCATCTTTCCCAAGATGCTTTGATGATATCCTCAAAGCACTCACCTTGTGCAGGCTCACCCATGGTTTCATCCTCCCACTGCAGGTTAACGCAATTAGAGGGGCGCGTTATCCACGGAGCAAGCGCTGCTCAGCGATCTGCGCAAGCGCCGACATGAATTCGCCGACGTGTCTTGGGTTGCTTGCTGCTGCATCTACCGTCGCGAACCGTCCGCTATCGTTGTCGAAGTAGCGGCCAGAGGCATCTGCGAAGTCCGGACCCGTCGCAGCGCGGACCAGGACATCCGCTCCAATGCTCAGGTCATTGCCCGCCACGCCGAAGCCCTCCTTGACCATTTTGGATGCCAAGAGCGAACCGGGGTTCACGGCGACGAACACGGGGCCTTGTTTCATCTGCTTTGCCATCTCGGCAGTCCAGAGTGTGATCCCCAGCTTGCTTTGAGCATAGGCCTCCATATCCCCCATCGGGCGGAAGCTGGTCATGGCGAAGACGTCAACAGGGGCTTGGGCCGCAGAAGACAGGTTCACGACACGCCCCTCCTTTGGAATAATCGGCAAGAGGCGGCGGGTCAGGATGTAAGGTGCAATGGTATTGACGTCGAAACGGATATCGCGACCAGCTTCGGTGCGGGCCTTTGGCGCCTTGAGAACCCCGGCATTGTTGATCAGCACATCCAGCCTAGTGTGGTCGGCGAGGATGGCTTCTGCCATGGCTTCAACCTCGCCCATCTTACTCAGATCCGCGCGATAGCCCTTGGGGGTGCCTGCCACCTCGGCGGCGGCCTTTTCAATTTTGTCGTCGCTCCGACCATGCAACAAAACAGTGTGACCTGCGGCCGCCAGCTTCTGCGCAGTCAGCAGACCGATACCATCGGTTGAGCCGGTTATAAGAATAGTTTTGGTCATGTGTTCGTCCTCTGCGTGTTTTGCCCGATGGAGCTTGAGGGGTTCGACCGTCGTTGCGGTCTCAGTAGCGCACCAAAGTACGGCTTTCTATGCTCCTGCGGATGGTCGTGACGGCGGGATCTTCGACCATATCAATTGCACTGTGAGCCACGGATGGCAGGTCGCGGTTATCGTAAATGTTAAAGAAGGCCACCTCGTCCGGAGTCATCTTGGATTGATAGACCCACTCATGCTCCGTGTTCGCGGCCAGACCCATAATGTGGCCGCGACGGTCAGGATAGATCAAGTCGATGAGGATCCAGTCTTCCGGCTTGACGGACATGGGCCGGACAAAGCCCAAGGGGGCCGAATTGATCGTCGTCCCAACGGGCCGCCAAATGTTGATAAACGCATAATGACCCTTGGACCACTCCGCCGCGCGGTCTGCGCCAAGGATGTCCACAAGCCGCTTTTCGGCGCCTTCCGTGCTGTAGTCGCTGTGAACGTTCCGGGCGGGTTTGCGGTCAGAGTTTGGATCGTCCTCCCGCACGGTATGGTCGAAAACAATGACCTCCTTGACCCCCAGCTTCTCGCGAAGCAATTCGGAGAGCTCTACGTCATACGTCAGCTGCCAGTTCCCGCTAGCGAAGTCCTGCACAGCAGAGGGGTGGGTCTCAAAAGCAATCCCATCCCGTGCGAAGGAGATCGGCTTTCCGTCCTCGCGGGCATCTTGGATTGTGACCCTCGTAGAAACTAGCTCTGGCGAGACCAGGTTCCCGACGATGCCGTCAGCGTCTATCTCGAACGCCTGACTTTCCGGTTTGTGCACATGATAGTTTACGACCCCAGTGCGTGGCATAGTGGTTCTCCATTTCAAATTTGCGCGCCTGAGCCGAACATAACCATTGAAGAATTCGAATAAATTGCCCAAAGGTGAGTTTTAAATTCGGATTTTGGATATAATCACATGGATACAGAAGCGCTCCGCCTTTTTGTGCTGGCCGCCGAGAAGCTGAACATCAGCGCTGCTGGCAGAGACCTGGGCATGGCCCCAGCCGTTTCAAGCGCTCGACTGGCAAAGCTTGAAAAAACCGTCGGTGCGGACTTGCTGCATCGGTCCACCCGAAAAGTTGCGTTGTCACTGGAAGGTGCTGAGTTCTTGCCCTTCGCGCGCGAAATCATTGCGCAAGAGGAGGCGGCTA
This sequence comes from uncultured Roseobacter sp., assembly GCF_947499265.1. Lineage (GTDB taxonomy): Bacteria > Pseudomonadota > Alphaproteobacteria > Rhodobacterales > Rhodobacteraceae > Roseobacter. The sequence continues at coordinate 164,066 of NZ_CANMNK010000008.1, forward strand.
TGGCAGCCCTCGGCAAGGGAGAGACAGAGATTTCCGGGACGCTGAGGTTCACTGCTCCCAGCTCTTTTGCACAACTCTACATTGCCCCAATTGTCGCAGAGTTTCTGAGACGATATCCCGGAATCACATTGGATATGCGGTTGTCGGACGCCGAATTTGATCTCATTGACGGCAGTTTTGATCTCGCACTGCGAAACATGGTGCTTGACGATTCGAGCATGAAGGGCCGCAAAATCGCAGATGACACAAGGGTTCTATGCGCTGCACCAGCTTACATCGAGGCGTTTGGACTTCCTGAAGGTCCTGATGATCTGGCAAAGCACCAGCTTATCGCATTCAAAAATCTGACGGCGCGCACCCTCCACGGGCCGGATGGGCGATCAGGCATATTTGAGCCACGAATGGCAAACGGCAGACTGATAATCGATAACGGCACGAACCTTAAGGCGGCTACAGTACACGGGGCCGGTATTTCAATAAACTCAATTTGGAACGTTGATGAGGAGTTGCGTGATGGACGGCTTCGACAGGTCTTACCTGGTTGGACCGCTCAAGCGGATACAGCACTTTGGTTGGTCTATCCAAAATCGAATGTTCTGTCACCGAAGGTCCGGGTGTTTCTCGATTACCTGATCGACCAATGCAGCGGCAGCATTTGGGCCGTCCCGTGAGTCACTGGGCTTCGCGTCGATCATCGAAACCAGCTTCCGTCCCAATTGAACCATTTTTCATTGAAACACTTCGAACCGGGCTTGACCTTCCGAAGCCATTGGACCCGCTAGACCCCATCTCAACCCGACGTCCGGCACAGTTCAACCACGCATAAAAGCTGAAGCATATCTGCCTCCAAAATTGGCTCCGCACCATCCATTCCACCGGCAAAACAAAACCGGTTCTGACACATTCTTGAGGGGCTAGGAGACTTTCAAAGAGCAGCTGTGCCTGTCGCAAACCCCCGCGCCACTAATCGGTCAATGATTTCACGACGCGGTTTGATTGGTCGAGGCGTTCGGCGATTGTGCGCAAAAAATAGCTGTTGAGGGCATGGGCCAATTGCGGCTCTACCTGCGCCATGCGCGACAGATGCTGCTGACGCAACCGCCAGACCGTGGCAGCTGTTTCAGCGGTGGCCGATGCCGTCCGTGCGCGTTGCAAAAAGAAGGACATCTCCCCCACAATCGTACCCGGACCGAGGGTTCGCAGGTGAACGGGCCGATCATCCTCAGTGTTAAGGTGAACCTTGATGGAGCCGCTCTCGATGAAATAGATGTCCGCGCAACCCTCTCCCTGCTGGATCAGCGCGGACTGCGGCGCGAGCTCGATTTTCTCCAGATAGGGCTGCAGGGTCTGAAACGCCTCCGGGTGGCCAAGCGCGCGCGCCATCTGGTCCGCGATGCGGTGTGTTTGGTGTTTGCTGGGGCGGTCCTGCCAGTCGTGCAGCAGGCGGTCTTCGCACCACGCAAGCGCCTGATCCACTTCCTCAAAGTAAAGAAGGGGCGGTGCATCTGTGCCCCCCAAGAGCAGCCTGTTCAACCGTTCGGAGATGGGCGGTTTCAACCCGCAGACGATCAACCGCCCTTCCTTCGCCCGTATGATACCGCAGATTTTGGTAAGGCTCTGCACCGCGGATGAGTCAAACCCGGTAACATCCCGGCAGTCCAGGACCAGAAACCGAATGGCGGAATCCTCGGGTTTGGCAAAGCACTCCCCGACGCGCCGATGCAGCTTGTGAACACTGCCGAAGAAAATGAACCCCTGCAGGCGCAGGACAAGCGTTTGAGCTCCGGATGTCCGAAGGTAGTTCTGATCGTCGGGATCATGCTCGACCCGGCTGTGATAGGTTTCGCCGGTGATGGCATATTTGACGACGTCGACGCGCGCATATTCCAGGGTAAAGAGCGCGGCTGCGGCAAAGACACCGACCACAACACCCTCCAGCAATCCAACCGTCACGATCAGCAAAACAATCAGTAAAACAACAAGATACTCCCGGCGCGACACTCTGGCGGACACGCTGATCAGCCAATCCACGAGCAGCCCGCCACCGATCCAGAGCAAAAGCCCCCCAAAGAGCGGGATCGGGATGAAGCTGAGCAGAGTTTCTCCGAAAAACAGGACTGCGGCGCAGACCCCGGCCACCAATACGCCCGTGATGCGATAGGGCGCGCCCATGTGATGGGCCAATATGGTCAGCCCCAGGCCCTGAAACCCAGCCGCGCCGCCGCCCGCGCCGGCCAGCATGTTGGCAAAGCCCGCAGCGCGCAGTTCGCGGTCCAGATCAATATCGCGGCGGACAGAAAGCTCGATACCGCTCGACGCAAACAGCAGGGCGGCGGCGCTGATCGCCAGAAGCGCTGTCATCTTGGGAATTTCCGACCAGATGATGGCCCAATCGGCCTGCGCCAGCGGGTTGCCATAAAAGGGCAGGCTGATGCTGCCGTCCTGCGCTGGTTCAAAGAGCCAGCCCTGTCGCTGCAACTCTGCCGTGGACAGGTCCAGCATCCAGGCACCTGCGTGGAACAAAAGCAGGAAGGTGGCGATGGCCAGGGGCAGCACCAGCGGGCTGCCGCTGCGCCGGGCCGCAAGATCTACGACAAACGCGAAGACTACCGCCGGGAGCCATTTGATCAGGTTTGCAGTTTCCAACAGGGCGGGCAGGCTCTGCGCGGTGACGGGCGCGCCTAGCACCACGGCCATCGCGCCCGAGACGATCAACCAGCCCATACCTGCCAGAAAACCGGCCAGTACGGGGTAGGGAATGAACCGGATCAGCCGACCCAACTGAAACGCGCCCATCGCAAAAAGCGCCACACCCGTCATGGCCGTCGCCAGCCCGATCATGACGATGATGGTGGCCAGTGTCTCCGCCTCACCATGTGTCGCGAACATACGGGTGTGGATGGAGGCCGCGATCACCGCGAGGGTGACAACCGTGACCTCCTGCGTCACCGACACCATCCCCGGACAGGAACTGAAGAGTGCGATGACCGCGCTCAGGACGATGGTTCCAAAAAGGCAGATGCCGATGGCCAGCGTGATATGTGTGCTGAGAACGGTGGAGAACAGCAAAGCCGCCGCCGAGATGGCAAACATGGCGGTGAGCAGGCCGCAGATCAGCCCGGCGGAGAGGATCGCGGGCAGGTCGCGCAGCCAGGCTCCGGAGGGTCGAGTTGCCGCCGTCGCCGCCACATCGCGACTGTCACCAGCGACGCGGCTGTCGCTGATCGTCGGTCCGAAAGCCTCCGCGTGAGCATGGTCATCCATAACGTGCGATACGACGTCAACGACGCCGTCCTTTGCATTTCATTTCGGTCTCAGCCGGTCGCGGATGTCGCTCGCCGCACCTGCACCGCGCTCAAAACGGCGGATGCTGTGAACAAAAGAAAGCCTCGTGCGGGCAACGGTACGGCAGATGTCTGAGTCTTGGTGAACCGCGCAAATGTTGCAGGGGGAGCCGTTGAGAAGCCCGAGGAATGCGCAGTGGCGGTAGTCAAATTGAAACTGTCTGCAGGACCTGATCCAGGCTGATTTCCAAAGAGGGTCACAGATGCTCTGGCCGCGAAGCCCGATCTGGCGGTGAGCGCGGCGAGAGCGAGGGTTTTAATGATCACATCAATGTCTCCTTTAAAATGGTCCTGCTCGACAGGTGTCCGGAACATTTCATGCGCACGAAAAATGCCGTGTGCGACTGCGCGCTGTGCAAGACGCGGGTCGCCCACGGGCGCATGGCCTGTACGTGCCTCACGGAAGTTCCCGTCAGAGTTGAAGTGCGCGTCAATTACAGGCATCATCAAAGCCAGTTTTGTTGCGCGAAGAAAACGGGGTGGCGGTCATTTGACCCAAACGCGCTCAAATTTGTCCCAAATGAAGGCAGTTGGGCGCGGCGAATTCGCATACAAGACTGGAAATGAAGACTGTCGATTGGGGGCCGATGATCAGGACATATGTGATTGCCTGCGTTCTGCTTTTGCTGTCGCTCAGCGCCGGATCCACCGGGGCAGAAGGCACCGCAGGGCCAGCCGCTGCCTGCTTGCAGGCGGGAGATGTGCCTCCCATGGCGCACGCGTTATCCGATGCGCCGGATGATCGGTTGCGTCCGCTGCGGGCGGAGTATTTTCTCGATCATACGGCCGCCATCGGGCCGGACAGCATAATCGCTCAAGCTTTCCAGCCCCGCACCTGCAGCGGCATTTTTGCCGCGCCATTGCCCTCCCAGGCGCTGTGGCTGAGATTTGCGCTGTCGAACCCGCATGACGGCACACGCCACTGGGTGATCGGCCTGATGGAGACGATCTTTGACGAGGTGATCCTCTTCGAAGAACAGGGCGGGACGCTGTCCGAAGTAGCGCGAACCGGTCGCACCGTTGACCTTGCGGACAGGGATAACACCGCCATCCGGACGGGTTTCGACGTTACCATGCAGCCGGAGGATGACCGGGTGTTCTATCTGCGTCTTGGTGGCACCTTCGCCCCCACCATCACCGCGGTGATCATGTCCGCAGACCTATTCTTCGGCTGGAGCACGCTGAAATTGATCATGACCGCCCTTTTTCTGGGATATGTCGCGACAATCGCGCTTTTCAGCCTGATCGTGTTCCGGCAGATCGATGTGCGTTTCTATCAATACTATACGCTCTACGTCCTGTGCCTGTTTATCTATTCGTTCATCTATGATGGCTGGCTGAGCAAATTCTTCGGCGTGACGCTTCCTGTGACCACACTTGCGCCGGTCACTGAATTCTTCGCCGGGCTGGGTACCTTGGCGATTGTGCAATACTGCCGCGTCTTGCTAAATGTCCAAGAAGATACATGGGTTTGGCAGCGTCTCTTCACGTTGCTGTCGGCAGTGGTGATCGTCGTGATCGGGCTGGCGGTGGTGGACCCTTGGCAGCTCTCCGGGCCGCTGCATCTGATCTACTTCATCAGCCCGTTGATCCTGCTGACCATCGCGATCCGCAAGATCATGGCCGGGCTGCCACAGGCCAAACCCATTGCCTGCGCGTTGTTGTCGTTGAGTTTGGGGCTCTTCATTGCGGTCTATTTTTTCATCTTTCCGATGAACATCACCGGCGCGACCTATGCCTATGATCTGGTGCTGCTGCGCCCGTTGTCCTGGGGCTACTATCTGGCCATTGTCGGTGAAACGCTGTTCATGATGATGGCCATCTCGACCATGGTGCGCGCCATGCAAACAGAGCGGCGCTCGGCGGTCGTCGAACTCGCAACGCTTGGACAGCAGGTCAAAGACATCAAGCAACAGCACCGTGAAGCGGAAAAGACAACAACCGCGCGCCTGGAGGCGCTGGAGACCGCTCTGGCGGATGATCCGGAGAACAAAGAGCACCTGTCCGCCCGGCAGCAGTTTCTGGAGCAGGCCACGGAAAGCGTTCTCGATCACATCGCCGATCAGGAGTTTGGCGTCGAGAGGCTGGCCTCCGCACTGGCCGTCAGTCAAAAGACACTTGGCCGCCGGTTGAAGGCGGCGAACGGGCAGTCGCCTGCGTCTTTCATCCGGTCTGTGCGTCTCAATTTTGCGCGCAATCTGATCCTGCTGGATCAATACAATACGGTCGCAGAGGTCGCCCACGCTGCCGGTTTTTCCAGTGTCAGCAACTTTGCCAAACATTATCGGCAAGAGTTTGGCGAGGCCCCAAGCAGGTCAATCAGCGTTCTGAGAAGCATTCAATAGCGCGCCGCATGGAGCAAATATCTCAAGGGCATATCCTTGAACGCAGCTTGGTTCGCATTAAGGGCGGAAGAATTGCCGCCATTTCTGCGGAACGTCAGGGGCAACCGCCGTCCATAGGGCGAAACGGATCAGAAGCGTGTCTCGTTATACTCGTCGATCAGGTTCCGCGCCTTGAGCTCACAATCATTGGGGCTGTCAAGAATGCACGTGCGGGCAAGACCTCTGTAAACAACGCTGGTCTGCGAATAGGTGCCATTCGGACCCTCCAGCAGGCGCGTTCTCAACTCATATCGTTCGCCGCCGTAGAACCCGCCCTCCAAGACCGCAGGGGTACGTGTTTCTTCGCTGATGGTCGCACATGCGCTCAGCATCATAGTCGCCGCGATGACAATAATTCTCAGGGACATAACTCTACTCCGTACTTTTAACCACAAACCAAACATAGAGCGCAGAAGCGCTCGAAACAGTTCCTTTTTCCGGTGATGTCACGGATTTGATCTCGCGTCAGGTGGTTTGTGGCGCACCTTGTTGCCTAATTCCGCTTATGAAGCGCTAGTTTCTGATGAGGAGTAAAGCCGTCTGTTGGGGATGTCTTTGCGGTACGGCTGCGAAAAATTCTTCTAGCAGCTGTTGCCAGCTTGGCCGCGGGCCAACTCCGACCTGTCCGCATAGACAAAACCGCGGACCTGCGGCCCTTCGAAAGACATGATATGTCCGGCTTTTCGCGCGAAACACGCGCAATTCACGTCACTTCTGTTGGATCGGCAGTAGGCCAATTCGCCAATGACATGGGTTTGATAGGCTGCGTCCGCTTCTACAGCGGGGCCGCGTGTCGTCAACGGTGGGAACAAGAAGCCAACCACCACCACACAGGCAATGCCTGCGGCAACATAGAGGGAGAACGCGCTTTCACCAGCCATTGGCACCTCGAGACGCCCCCAAATACTGTATTTCAGATAAGAAACTCGCTCAAGACATTGAAAACGAGCGATTTAAGTAAAATCCTCTCGTTACTTTGCAGCCATGTGCGGGGGTTCTGGGTCAGTAGTCGTCCCCTGAATACCTGTTGGGCAGATGAACACTCTGCGCGTCCCCGATGAACGCGGCCCAAACGCCCCCAGGGCGCCAAATGCCGTCCATCAACTCAAAGGCCGCCTCTTTCGAAAGGCTGCGGCCGGATTGCGCATGGCGATAGAAAAAAGCGGTCACCCTTGCGTTGTAGATGCAATGCACATGTACCGGCTGATCCTCAAGCTGCTCCAGCGCCGCGCAGAAGGCATCGAAGTCGTCCTGCGTCGGGTTCTCGAAATCCACCGGAATGTAGACATATTCCATCCCCAGGGCGGTTACCGTCCCCGCTTCGTCCGCTAGCGCGCCCTTGTTGGAATGCGGCCCGAGGTTAATGATGTGGGTCACCCCCAAATCCTTGATTTTGGAGAGTTGGTTTTCCGTGGGCTGACCGGACAGGCTGATTTTGTCATTGATCCGACGCCAGTTCAGGATTTCGGGTATATTCCGCATGGTTTTCTCCAATCACATGCTGGTTTGGCCTTGGTGGCTGAGAAGCAGGGTTTCATGCGCATTAAAACTGGAGCCGGTATCCCGGAAATCCACTTTCGTACGAGAGGTCGCGCGAGGCCTTGGCCGCTCGCCCCAGCTTGAACGACCCTTCGCGCCGATATCCCCTCAGGGCGCATTTACGTCTGCGGCGCGGCACCCTCGCTGTTTTTGAACTGAGCGACCCAATTCGTGTGCTCTTCTGAAATCATCGCCTCGACTCTTTCGGCCAAAAGCCGCGTGCGCTTTTCCACATCCGCATCGGTATAGGGCCCGGACCCGGCCATGTAGAGATACTTTTCATGCCGCAGCGCCTCACAGGAGGAGCGATATTTCTGCCAGTTTTGCCGGTAGCTTCCCAGCTCCTGAAACCCCTCCAGCACCAGAACAAGCGCACCCAGCGCGCCGGGCACAACGGCCTTGGTAGGGTCGATCAAGGACACAACCGGAATAGCCGCCGCGATTATGATTTGCAGGGATTTCAAGGCGAAATACCGGCGTTGCGACGTTACGCTTTTGGCATCGTACCAGGCGATCTGGTTTTCAAGACGCGGGTAATTGCTGTCGTCTGCGGGTGTGGAATGCGCGGTGGTTTTATCCTCTGGTGGCACTAATCATCTCCAGTCTTCAAAACCTCAACACTACGCGGCTCTTTGCGCCGACGCCACTATGTTGTCCCGGTTCAGAGGGCCGCGCCCCACTGTGCACGACAACGCGCGCCAAATGTGGTACACTCGCTTCAATTGATCTCTTTGGAACGACCTACAACTCTTTTCACTGCTCCGACCGGAGCGACGGAGGATGGCATGGTTCAGACAATTGGTAACCCACTCTCTTGGATTGCTCAGGCTTTTGGCGGCAGCGCTCAGGGCATCAGTACCGGCGTGCAGGAATTGGGGGGCGCAGAGGATGGTCAGGTGCAGATCCGCGACATTGATCTGTCTCATCTCAAGGAAGCGCTCAGCAAAGGACGTGCAGATTTTCTGGCCCTGCGCACGGATGTGATTTTCATCGTGGTGATCTATCCGATCGTGGGCTTGATGCTGACCTGGTTTGCGCTGAACAATCAGGTCCTCTATTTGCTGTTCCCGCTGGTTTCGGGCTTTGCGCTGTTGGGGCCGGTTGCAGCGGTTGGGCTTTACGAAATGAGCCGACGACGGGAGCAGAGGGTGAAAACCGGGTGGGGGGATGGCTTCAGGGTTGTGACCTCTCCGTCCATTTTCCCTATTCTCGTATTGGGCGGGTTCCTGGCCGCGATATTTTTTGTCTGGATGATCTGCGCGCACTTCATTTATGGCCTGACCCTGGGGCCCGGGACACCGGACTCAATTTCAGGTTTCTTGCAGGATGCGCTTACAACTTTTCCGGGTTGGATGATGATTTTGGTGGGCAGTGGTGTCGGCTTTGTCTTTGCCGCTGTTGTCTTGGCGATTAGCTTTGTCTCTTTTCCGCTTCTTGTGGACCGCAGCGTCGGATTGCCGGTTGCGGTGGTCACCTCACTGAACATCGCCAAGCGTAATCCAAGGACCGTTGCCGCCTGGGGCGCCATTGTGGTGGCGCTGCTTTCCATTGGCGTCATCACCCTCTTTGTGGGGCTCATCTTCGTGTTGCCGATCCTGGGGCACGCCACGTGGCACCTCTATCGGCAGGCGGTGGTGCCACTGTCCGACGCTTCTTGATCGCTGGCTGAAGATATCGGGTGACTAATCCTCAGCTGGGGGTTCCTATTGCCTTGTTTTACATGGTGAAATGGCGCTCTTTGCCGTCATCGATGTACTCTTGACGTTGCGTGGTGGCAATATTTTCCCGTTATCTTTGTGCCCGTAGCCGTTTTGAAAGCGGGATACGCTTGCCATTGATGGTGCTCGGGCTTTTCAGCGTCGCGCGGCCTTAACATAATCGAAAATCCTTACTCATTTTGATCTGACGCTTTCTGACAATTCGGGCATTGACCGCCATATGGGCAGATGATCGGCTGCATGTTGCTGGCCGGATCTGAATTCCGCAGCCGGACCAGATGCACAGGCTGTATTTTCCTGTAAAATGACATCATCACAGGAACAAAACGCGGTGACCCACGGAGGGAATTTGCAAAACCCTAGATTGTATATAAACTCGATTAATATTTTTGGGATTCGTTTGAATAGTTCTTTGAAAGCAGTCTGGGGGCTGTGAAAATGTCGGATTTGGCCAAAGAAGAGAGCGCAGAAAGCGCTGGCAAATCACAAAGCGCGTCGAAAGTAACCGCACATGATCTTCTGTCCACCGATTGGGAGGACAGATTGGCGGAAGCACGTGCCAAGCGTCAAAAACTGCTCGAAGCCAAAGGAAAATCCGGCAAGAAGCCCGTGGTGAAACGCCCGCGCTTTCTGGACGAAGAGGGGATGCAGCCCTTTGCCCCCGTCGCGCCGCGGCCGATGGCCGCCCCCGTGCCAGATGCGATGGATGAAGATCCGACACCTGCGCAGGCTGATCCGGCGCAAGAGGCGGCCAGTCTGGCCGCAGCATTCCGCGAAGAGGGGGTGGTGACACAACCGGTACGTGGAAAGCTTTTTCCAGCATCCATCCCGCGGGTCGCGACCGTGGTATTCGCCTGTTTCTTCGGGCTTGGATTTGGCATGGTCCTGAGCTTTGGCGCGGTTGTCGGCATGGGTTGGGTCTCGCTGACGGATGTTGCCCCGCAGCAAAATCTTGCCAGCCCGGACATCAAACCCGAAGCGCCAAGCATTTTCTCCGGCTCTGGCCTGAGCCTGCCTGTCGTGTCGACGATCGGCCAAAATGCAGACCTCAGTTTGCCAAAGCTCACGGCTGTTCAGACAGGTCCGCCCGGCATGCCCAGGCTCTTCGCCGCGTCGGCAGCTGACAATGCACCCGCCGATGTCCTGTCGCCGGGTCCGCGGCTGAACATCATCGCCCTGACTTCGGAACCGCTCACATATGCCGAGATACACACCGGACCGATCGATCTGGCGTTTGCAAGCCCTGTGCGCGGCGATGCGGTACAGCTGCTGACAGGCACAGAACGGATGACAGATGCGCTTCCGGTTTTACCTGAGGTTAGCAATGTTAAACCTTTGACATTCCTGGCAAGTCTGAATGCTCCGATCCGGGAAAGCCAGGTCCTGGCAAAAGCATTTGCTGCGCAGACCGCGCCGATCCGGATGCCCGTGCCGCAGATGTATGAAAGCATGAAAGGCGATCCGCCAGCGACCGTCTGGTCGGAGCCGCTGAAATTGGATGTTTTCTATCCGAATGTGGTGGATTGGGCGTCCATTGACCTCGCAGAGCCGGTGACAGGATTGGACGGATCGCAAGCGGACGTGCCGCCGATCAGAGCGCAGAACGCGAGCGTGCTGCCGACGGAAACGGTTTCATTCAAACTGCCAGACGTCGGCGGTCCGCCTATCAGCCGACCTGATCTGGCGTTCCGGCTCGGCTTTCGCGGTGACAAGGCCGCACAATTCAGCCTCGTTACCTTTGCGCCCACAAACGTGAAGAGCGATGCCTTGGACCGTAACGCCGAGATCCTGACCGCAACCGGCTTTCCGGTTGCATCCGTCAACCGTGTCAATTTCAAAGTGTCCAAAACCCACGTCCGTTATTACAGCCCTCAGGACGAACAGGTCGCGCAAGCCGTTGCCGCTGAGGTCGGTGGCATTGCCCGCGATTTCACCGGCGCACGCAACTCTGCACCGCCCGGTCGCATTGAAGTCTGGATGGCAGGCAACAGAGCTTTCGCAAGCACAAACAACCGGCCCAAGAGAACGCCCACCGCTGCACAAAGACGCGCCTCTTTGAAGGCGCAACTGGAAAACAGGCTGGTCAACAGTCTGCGGCGCGGGGAACACCTTGGGACGCGGTCGCCCTAGACCGGGGCAGGGAATAATCGCCCAAGGTTCCCCTGCCCAGACACGCAAGTAGATGACAAGTTTTAGAAGTAATCATTTCGGATGAAGCCGTGGCCAATAACAATCTAATCGCAGTCGTAACAATGCTCGTGCTCATGGGGTCATCCGGTGCGGCACAGCAGGAGCCCTCAATCGACGAATTGCTGACCATCGAGAAACTCATTGACGGTGGAGACTGGCGCGCGCTTTACACCTACGTCCAGGCCAACCCGAGGCTCACCGCGGGTAGTAGCCCCTTGGCGTCGGAACTGCGCTCCTTTGTTGATGATGCAAAACGCGGGCTGCTTAACAGGTTCGACGCGCCCCCCGGCAATCAAGCGGCAGCTTCGACCGCGACGTCAAACCAGCGCATCTACTGAGCCATGAACTCCGTTCAAAGCGCAGCGCCCGACCTCAGGATCGCCTATGTTCTTGATCCTCGATTTCCGGGCGGCACGTCCTCGGCAGTTGCCGCCGAGTTGGAGGTCGTCTCCACCATGGCGCAGGTGCAGGTTTTTGGTTTGGAGACAGATATGTTTTCAGGTCAGAGGGTCGCGCCCCAGTTGAGCAATACCCTGTTGCGCTTGAACATCCCCTTCCACTGGGCAAGCGGGGACATCGCAGCGGATATCGTGATTTTTCACAACCCATCCTGCCTGAAATTTCAAGACAGTCTCGGCGTCACCATCCTGGCGCGCAATCTGGTGGTGGTGACCCACGAAAATTTTCTGCGGCCCGGCGGTGCAGAAGCTTTCGATGTGGCGAAATGCCTTGATCAAATTGCTGCCGCATCCGTCACGCTGGACCGGCGGATTGCGCCAATTTCCGCGTGGAACAGATCGACCGTGACGGGTTGGGACGCGGCAAACAGGTTGGGGGCAGGGTGGTCGCTACTGGACACGGACTGGTTCAATATCTGCGCCTTTGACATGATCCCGCCGACATCCAGCCCGCGTGATCGCAGGGGCCGTCATTCGCGCCCCGGCCTGGAAAAATTTCCGCAGCGTGACGTGCTGGAGATGTGTTTTCCACAAACCGCTGCGATCAACACCATCCTTGGGGCCGACAGCCTGATGCAAGCAGATGATCTGCCATCGCATTGGAGCGTCCACCCTTTCGGCGGGCTGACCCTGCAGCAGTATTTTGATGAAATCGACTTTCTGGTCTACTACACCGCGCCCACATGGCGCGAAAGCTTCGGCCGTGTCATTGCCGAAGCCGTGGCCGCCGGCAAAATCGCAATCACCGATCCAGAAACCGCCCGCACATTCGAGGGTGCGGCCATCAGCGCCGCCCCCGAAGAAATTGATCAGATCATAGCAAACTATATTGCTGCACCGGATCGTTATCGGGCCGATGTGCTGTCGGGTCAGCAAAAACTGGCGCGCTTCTCCGCAGCGGCATTCAAATCGAGAATGGGCAATTTTCTGACCGGCTGTGCAGGAGTAACACCATGATCTTGCTGTGTTGCGGCCAGATTTCCGCAAAACACTTTGACGCGCTTTTGCTCCTGGGACTGCAGTTAGACAAATCTGGGCATCCGGTTGCGATAGACGACCGGTTTTTACCGGAGAATGTCACCAAACAAAACAAATACGAAATGGCCCCGTTCCTGGCGGATTTCGCTGATATTGCGCCAAAATCGGTGGTTCTGATCGGGGCCGAAACCATCTCAACCGAGGTGCAGACGATATTGGGTACCATGCATCTGGGGGAGGACATTCCGATCTGGGTGCTGGGGCAGTTTTCACAGCATCAGGATGCGATCAGCGCGCGGAATAAAATTGCCTATGCCACCGGTCGGGAGCCAAAGCTGCTCGATCTGTCCAGCCCGCAGCGGCCATCGCTGATGGAGGGTGCGATTGCACCTCAGTTCACCGAAATTGGCGACAGCCCTTCGCAGGCGGAGGGCAAAGCGGTGCGCGTGCTTGTCTACATCCCCTGCGAAGATATCAAGGAACAGGATACCACGCTGAGCGACCTTTGCGTGGTCAACTACAGCCCGAACATACATCTGCAGATTTTGACGAATTCCAAGGGCAAGGATCTGATCCGAAGATCGCGGCATGGGAGCTTGTCGGTTTTCAGCTACGCCGAACTGCCGCCTACGGAATTGCTGCACTACTTCGATGTGCTGGTGTTCTTGGGGACCAATGTTCCGGGCGAGCGCATGGCAGCACTTGCGCTTGATGCGATGGGGGCTGGCAAAGTGGTGATCGATTGCACCACCTCTTCGGGGTTCAGCGCGGTAGGCGCGCCCGTTCTGAAAGGTCCCGAACATGTCGCGGCCTTGCCCGGCTACCTGCAGGAAACCGTATCGCAGAACCGGATGGAAATTGGCCGCCGCACACAGCAAAGCGCCTGGCTGCACCCCTTTGATATCACCGGGCTGGAGCGTGAATTGCAGCTGGAACGCCCCGCCGCTTTGGAACCTGCGTCAGACCCGCACACGGTGTTTTTCCCCACCAACGGGAATGGCATGGGGCACGCGCAGCGATGTGCGTTGATCGGTGAGGCGATGCAAACCGAGCATGCCCGCCGGTTTGTGGCTTTTCCCAGTTGCGTCGAAATGCTGCGCAACCGCGGATTTTCCTGCGTGCCGATGGTCCCGCGCAGCGCCGATCACAGCGTGGAATATGCCGCAGATCTCGTCAATTATCTGCGGCTGCGCAGCACGCTTCGGCCGGGCGACCAGCTTGTATTTGACGGCGGGTATGTGTTCGATTCCGTCTACCGGCTGATTTCGCGTTTGCAAAACCCTGCAGTCTGGATTCGGCGTGGACTGTGGCGCCCGGGTCAGATCAATCCCATCGCGCTCGAACGGGAGCGCGCCTTTTCAAAAGTGATCGTGCCAACGGAAGCATTCGCGGAACTGAACACCGACTATTCCTCCGGCGATCACATTCACAAGGTCGGGCCCATCGTACAGCAGAAAGAAATCGCGCCGGAACAGTCGCAAAATCTGCGGGAGCGTCTGAGTGCGCAGTTTGAGCGCAAGATCGACACGCTGGTTGTGACGATGCTTGGCGGTGGGGTGGCGTCAGAGCGCACCGCGCAAACGCAATTCCTGTGCAGCCTGTTGGAACGGCGGGTCAATTGCCTGCATCTGGTGGTCGCCTGGCCCAATGCGGTGGTGCCAAGCGGGCTTTACGGCTGGCACAACAGCCGTGTCATCCACACCGAGCGCACGCTTGATCTTTGTCAGGCGGCGGATCTCACCATATCGGCGACCGGCTACAATTCATTTCATGAGCTTATCTACGCGCAGGTCCCGGCAATCCTGATCCCGCAGTCAGCGCCCTATCTGGACGATCAGGAACGGCGCGCGCGGGCCGCTTTTGAACGCGGATTGGCGGGTTTTGTGCAGGAGGTCGAATTGATGAGCCTTGAGCGCGAAGTCACCGCTTTTCTGGACAATGGAAAGTCTGACGTGGTGCGACAGGCCCTGCGCGCTGTAACCCTGCCGGAGCCGGGTAATCACGCGGCGGCGAAACTCATAGAACAGGGGTCTGTGCGATGACACCGGAGCAGGACTATCATACGACCCTTGCGCATCTTTCGCGCCATGAACCTCTGGCGCTCGACAGGCTGGTATTCGATGCCGCGACCCCCGCACCGGACGCTGAGGTGCATCTTGCTCGCTTCCCGCCATCTGCGGCGATCTGGGACACGCCGGCAGACCGGCAGTCGCGCATTGGGATTAGGATCACAGCACCGGTCGAGAATGCGGATTTTCTGGCCGGGCGGCTGGCATCCATCGCGGTGGAGCGGCAAATCTTCCCGGTCTTTCTGAGTTATATCGTAACATGTGGCATGCAGCGATTTGGTTTCCGGGTCGAGCAGCTGTCAGGGGTACCCAAAGAGGCGCAAGATCACTTCGAAGCGCAGCTCACACGCTTTTGGCGCCTGGCGATGATCGTTGATGCATCCGAGATCGACAGGTTGGGGTAACGCGCACGGACTGCGCTGAAGATACCCAACTTCCGCTGCGTCTCGCGAAACCACCCCTTACCCGGTCGACACGTCATAAACGCTCATTTTAACATAAATCGCACCTAAGTTCCGACCTCTGGACGGCAAACAGTGGCGCACAAAAAAGGCGGCACGTTTTGGCCGCCGTCTTTGCAAGATATCGCGTATCGGGTCCGGATTAGCGGCCCCAGGTGCGTACCACTCCGCAGTCCATATGGACGAAATTGGAGCGTGAGTATTTACCAACTCCACCGCCTTTGCAGGCCTGTGCCGCACGCGCGACCTGAGCCACGGATCGGCTCGACAACCGCAGGTCCGCTGCCTGACCTTTGACATGCAGCGAATTCTTGGCAACCGCCCGGCTGCGTGATCGCAACATCGCATTGGTCTGCGGGCTGCGATATCCCGAAAGCAGCATGTAGGGTTCGCTGGCATCCAGAAGATTATGCGCCGCCGACATGATATCGATTGTGCGCAGGTCCATGGACTTCACACCATCCGTACGCCAATCGCGCATGAAGTGATTGATTTCCTTGACAGCTTCGGGCACATATTTGCCCTCGATCCAATAGATCATGTCGATCCGTTCACCGGTGCGACCGGAGTACATTCGGATCCGTCTGATATCACCCCCGCCACGCAGAAACCCTGCCGCGGATGCAAATGTTGGTGCTGCCGTTACTGCCGTTGCCGCAAACGCTGTCAATAGCGCCCGGCGTGACATACTCAGTGAGCCGTCGTTCGTCATTAGGTTTTCGCCCCGTATTCTGCCTTTACCCGTGATGTTACACGAGGGTGTCATCTCTTCCCCAGATGCAACATTGGTATGTCATAGCGCCGATTGTTAACCAAGTCCTGAAAGCCAGAGCGGTTCTTTTTGACCAATTTTAGGCAAAATATCGCCAATCTTGAGAAACGTCGGAACAAATCGCTTTTGCGATGCATGGTTGCATCATTTTCACGTTTCCTTGACCGAAAACCTAAATGTTATTGGACAGCTGCGCTTGCGATGGTCAAACACATACCGATATTTTATTGAGTGAGGTCCTCATGCCATCTTTGGTCTTGTCCAATCGCCGTTTTCTGAATTTCTTGGCAGTCACGTTGATTGCCTTATCAAGTTTGATTTTTGCGGCACCGGCCAAAGCGCAGGGAACAGCATTCAAACAGGCGGTGGCAGAGGCGGCCGCCCGCGATAAGGACATCGCCGCCTTTTACCAAGCAAATGGCTATGAGGGCATCTGGACCGGCAAAGGCCGTGATCGCAGTCGCCGCGCGGCACTCATTCAGGCGCTCAGCGCGGCGGACAATCATGGTCTGCCTGCGGCGCGCTATGACGTGAAGGGCCTGCAGGCGAAAATGAAGGCCGCCCGTACACCGCGCGATCTTGGCCTTGTGGAGGTCGAGATCAGCCGCGTCTTCCTGCAGTTTGCCCGTGATATGCAAACCGGCGTTCTGATCCCGGCGCGCGTCAACAAAGCCATCGTGCGCAAGGTGCCGTATCGCGACCGTCAATCCTATCTGGTGAATTTCGTCAAGTCGTCGCCCAAGGGCTTTTTCCGGGCACTGGCCCCGAAAACCACCGAATACACCGGGCTGATGAAGGAAAAACTGCGGCTTGAGAGGTTGCTGGCGCAGGGTGGATGGGGGCCAACCGTGCCCTCGAAGACCCTGAAACCCGGTGCCACGGGTGCGGCTGTGGTGGCACTGCGCGACCGCCTGGTGCGCATGGGCTATATGAAACGCAATGCCGGTCAGTCCTATGACGCCAAAATGACCGCCGCCGTGCAGCGGTTCCAGGGCACGCACGGCCTGGCGCAAGACGGCGTGGCCGGGCCAGGCACGATGCAGGAAATCAACACCTCGGTTCAGACCCGCCTGCAATCGGTCATCGTGGCCATGGAGCGCGAGCGCTGGCTCAACCAGGAACGCGGTCGTCGTCATGTCGAGGTCAACCTGACCGACTTCTCCGCCAAGATCATCGACAATGGCAAGGTGACCTTTGAAACCCGTTCCGTGATCGGACACCGCGAGCGGGATCGTCAGTCGCCCGAATTCTCGGACGTCATGGAATTCATGGTGATCAACCCAAGCTGGTATGTACCGCGGTCCATTGTGACCAAGGAATATCTGCCGGAATTGCAAAAGAACCCCAACGCGGTGAACCATATCGAGATCACCGACCGTCAGGGCCGCCGGGTCGACCGCACCGCAGTGGACTTTACACAATTCACCGCGCGCACCTTCCCCTTTGCAATGCGCCAGCCGCCCAGCCGCGGCAATGCCCTGGGCTTGGTGAAGTTCATGTTCCCGAACCCGTACAACATCTACCTGCACGACACACCGGCGAAGAACCTCTTCTCGCGCGAAACCCGCGCCTACAGCCATGGGTGCATCCGTCTGGCAGACCCCTTCGACTTTGCCTATGCGTTGCTGGCCAAGCAGACCAATGATCCCAAAGGTCTGTTCCAGGCGAAGCTTGCCACCGGCAAGGAGCAACAGGTCGATCTGAAGCAACCGGTGCCGGTGCACATCATCTACCGGACCGCCTTCATCGATGGCAAAGGCCGCGCCGAATTCCGCCGCGACATCTATGGTCGTGATTCGCAAATCTGGAATGCCCTGTCCAAAGCAGGGGTGGCATTGCGGGCTGTTCAGGGTTAAATCAATCCCCTGAGCAGCTTGGGGGCCCATCGCCATGACCGAAACGACGTATAGCGTCGAGGAGATTGCCACAGCGCTTGAGGCCGACGCTTATGGCGATACCGCATTGCGGATCGGGCGCGCCTCGGAACCCAAGAGTGCAAAAGCCGATGATCTGGCGATTGCCACCAGCAAGACCTATGCGGAGGCGATCAGTGACGGACAGGCACAGGCAGCGCTGCTGTGGCAGGGCGCCGATTGGCAGGCGCTTGGCCTGAAGGCTGCGATCATTCCCAGACGCCCCCGGTATGCCATGTCCAGCCTGACGCAATTGCTGGATCCGGGGCAGGGGTATGCCGCTGAGATCCACCCCAGCGCCGTGATCGACCCATCGGCAGAGCTTGGGGAAGGCGTGCATGTCGGCCCGCTTGCCGTGGTGTCTGCGGGCGCCCGGATCGGCGCGGGCAGCGTGATCGGGCCACAGTGTTTTATCGGTTGGAATGCAAAGCTTGGCGAAAAGGCATACCTGCGCGAGGCGGTCTCGATCGGCGCGCGGGTGACCATCGGTGACAGATTTATTGCGCAACCCGGTGCCCGCATTGGCGGCGACGGGTTTTCCTATGCGACACCGGATACCTCGGGCGTCGAGGCGGCGCGCGCCACGCTGGGCGATCAGCAGGATACCAGCGCTCAGTCCTGGGAACGCATCCACTCGCTGGGGGCTGTGACCATCGGCGATGATGTGGAAGTTGGCGCCAATGCGACCATCGACTATGGCACGATCCGCGACACGCGGGTCGGCGACCGTACGAAGATCGATAACCTTGTGCACATCGGGCACAACTGTGTCGTCGGCAACGACTGCCTGCTCTGCGGACAGGTCGGCATCGCCGGGTCCGTGCGGGTGGGCAACAACGTGGTGCTGGGCGGTCAGGTGGGCGTCAGCGACAATATCTTCATCGGGGACGGGGTCATTGCCGGGGGCGCCAGCAAGATCTTTTCCAATGTGCCTGCCGGGCGCACCATTTTGGGCTCTCCCGCCACCAAAATGGAAACCCAGATGGAAAGCTACAAGGCGATCAGGCGCCTGCCACGGGTGATGCGCGACATCGCTGCCTTGCAGAAAGCGGTTTTCAAACCGGACGCGAAGGACTAAATCCACCTCAGGCGACGAAAGAGGACAGGACGCGTGAGCATCAAGGACAAAGTCATAGCCATCATCGCGGATCAAGCTGTGCTTGAGCCCTCCGATGTCACTCTGCAAAGCACGCTTGAGGACCTCGGCATCGACAGCCTGGGGCTGGTGGAGAGCATTTTCGCGATCGAGGAAGAATTTGATATCTCGGTGCCGTTTAACGCCAATGACCCCAAAGCGTCGGATTTCGACATCTCCACCGTGGCGTCGATTGTCGCCGGGATCGAACGGTTGAAAGCCGAACAGAGTTGATGCAGCCATGAAACGCGTCGTGATCACCGGTGCCGGCACCATCAACGCGCTTGGGCATGACGTGGCCACCACCATGGCGGCAATGCGGGCGGGCACCTGCGGCATTGGGGCGCTCGATCTGCGGGATGTCGACCGGCTGTCGATCCAGATCGGGGGACAGGTGCGCGGGTTTGAGGCCGAAGGGCGCTACAACCGTCAGCAGATGTCACTCTATGATCGCTTTACGCAATTCACGCTTGCTTCCGCCAAGGAGGCCATCGACCAGTCCGGGCTGGTGTTCAGTGGCGAGCTGGCCGCCAAATCAGGTGTTGTTCTGGGCACGGCGGGCGGCGGCGTCAGCACCTGGGATGACAATTACCGCTCCGTCTACGAGGACGGCAAAAACCGCGTGCACCCCTTTGTGGTGCCCAAGCTGATGAACAACGCGGCTGCCAGTCATGTCAGCATGGAGTATAACCTCAAGGGCCCGTCTTTCACCGTGTCGACCGCCTGCGCCTCATCCAATCACGCGATGGCGCAGGCCTTTACCATGGTCCGCTCGGGGCTTGCGCCAGCGATGGTCACGGGCGGGTCTGAATCCATGCTCTGCTTTGGTGGCGTCAAGGCCTGGGAGGGGTTGCGCGTTATGTCACGCGATGCCTGCCGCCCGTTTTCCGCCAACCGAAACGGCATGGTGCAGGGCGAGGGGGCAGGCGTCTTTGTCTTCGAGGAATATGAACATGCCCGCGCCCGAGGGGCCGACATCCTTTGCGAAGTGGCCGGGTTTGCCATGTCCTCAGACGCCAGCGATATCGTGATGCCCTCGAAGAACGGTGCAGCGCGCGCAATGTCCGGCGCGTTGCAGGATGCACGGATCAATCGCGAAGATGTGGGCTACATCAACGCGCATGGCACCGGCACCGCAGCCAATGACAAGACCGAATGCGCAGCCGTTGCGGATGTCTTCGGGCCACATGCTGACAAGCTGATGATCAGTTCAACGAAATCGATGCACGGGCACCTGATTGGCGGCACCGGGGCGGTGGAGCTGCTGGCCTGCATCATGGCGCTGCGCGACGGTGTGATCGCGCCAACCATCGGCTATGAGGAGCCGGACCCGGAATGTGCTCTGGACGTGGTGCCCAACGAGGCGCGCGAAGCATCGGTCAAGGTTGCGATCTCGAACGCCTTTGCTTTTGGCGGGATGAACGCCGTCCTAGCCCTGCGCGCGGCATGAAGAAGGCCGCCCCGAAACCGGCGCGGCCCTGATTTCGATCTTACGGCTTACTGGTCGATCACAGAGACCACATCGTAGCTGGCGGTGAACCCGCTCAGCGAGAGGGAGACATTGACCCGCTGATCCTGCGCCACAATCGGCACGATGGAGATCACCGCCTCACCGCCCCGTTTGAAGCTGTTGATGTCTTCATCCGTCAGACCGATCCGGGCATAGCATCCAACGCGATTGCAAAAGGCGAAGGGGTAACGTTTCGCCGGTTTGTCATCGATCTTGATGGTCAGCTGACCCGCCAGTGAGGTTTCCAGCGGCACCACCACGGTGGCCCCTGCCTGTGCCTGTCCGCCCTCAGGCAGCTTGAACAGGGTGAACTCGGAAATCGGTGTGCCCTCTTCGTTGGAGAGAAGCTGATACATCTGGCAAGGGTCCTCACCGTTTTCGGTCTTGATGCACCGCATGTCCCAATCGCCGAACTCTTCCTTGATATAGGTTTCCCCAACCTGCGGGCCTTCCGGGGCGGTCTCCCCAAGGCTCAGCTCATTGGGCGTCGACGGGGCCTCTTCAGGCGTTTCCTCTGTCGTATCCGATTGCGCGATGGCCATTGTCGAGGCAAATGCAATCGGCAATGCAAGGGCCAGACTACGGGCCAAAATCGATGTATATTTGGGCATGTTCGCTCCGCTTTCACTGCTTTTCTGCGGTGTAGCACGCGTATCGGGCAGTGTCAGGTCCGATGGCTGGAAATCGCCACCCGGGCCATCATTTTTTTGTGGGCAGACCTAAATAAGAAAAGGGATGCGCGAGGCATCCCTTCCCAAATTGGTCTTCTCCCCGTCGGACTGGCCGACTTATTGCGCAGAGGCTACGAAACGTCACCCATGGCGTCAACCAGAAAGTCGGCGGAATTCTTAAATGTTACCATAACCTATCCGCAGTTGAAAAAAGGGCCGTACCGAAAATCGGCACGGCCAGTCTGACAGGGAGGATGTCCGAGCCGGGAAGGACATAATCACCGACCCGAACAAATTCACTATGGCTCTCAAAGGTTAAAATCGTATGGTCAATCCAAGAAAATATGACTTGGGGGATTTTCGGGCATGACAGCGGATATTTTGATCGGCGGCGGTGGGCCGGACTACGGCGTGCAACAACATCTCAGCCTTGGCTATGCCAACCGGCACGGGTTGATTGCGGGCGCGACCGGCACCGGCAAAACCGTCACCTTGCAAATTTTGGCAGAAGGTTTTTCCAAGGCCGGCGTGCCGGTTTTTCTCTCAGATGTGAAAGGCGATCTGTCAGGCCTCGCCAAATCCGGGTCCGAGGCGCACAAGCTGCACACGCCCTTCATGGAGCGGGCGGGCAAGATCGGGTTTTCCGATTTCACCTATGAAGCTTTCCCCGTGACCTTCTGGGATCTATTTGGCGATCAGGGTCACCCGGTGCGCACCACCGTGTCCGAGATGGGCCCGCTGTTGTTGGCACGGCTGCTGGAACTGACCGAGGCGCAGGAAGGCATTCTCAACATCGCCTTCCGTCTGGCCGATGAAGAAGGCCTGCCGCTGCTCGATCTCAAAGACCTGCAATCGCTGCTGGTCTGGATTGGTGAAAACGCCAAGGAGCTGTCCCTGCGCTACGGCAATGTCTCCAGCGCCTCGATCGGTGCGATCCAGCGGCGCTTGCTGGTGCTGGAAAACCAGGGCGGCACCGGCCTTTTCGGGGAACCGGCGCTGGCGCTCTCCGATCTCATGCGACTGGATGCAAAGGGGCGTGGGGAGATCAATATCCTCGCCGCGGACAAATTGATGGGCGCGCCCGGTCTTTACGCCACCTTCCTGCTCTGGCTCCTGTCTGAGCTGTTCGAGGAACTGCCCGAGGTAGGCGATCCGGACAAACCCAAGCTGGTGTTTTTCTTTGACGAGGCGCATCTGCTCTTTGACGACGCGCCAAAGGCGCTGGTGGATAAGGTCGAGCAGGTCGCGCGCCTCATCCGCTCGAAGGGGGTGGGGGTTTATTTCATCACCCAGAACCCTGCTGACGTACCGGAAGATATTCTGGGTCAGTTGGGCAACCGGATCCAGCATGCGCTGCGCGCCTTCACGGCCAAAGACCGCAAAGAGCTGCGCATGGCTGCAGAAACCTACCGCGAAAACCCCGCGTTCAAGACCGAGGAGGCGATCCGCGAGGTGGGTGTCGGCGAGGCGGTCACCTCCATGCTGCAACGCAAGGGCGTGCCGGGGATTGTGGAGCGCACATTGATCCGCCCACCATCCTCCCAACTCGGCCCCATTACCAATGCAGAACGCGCAGCACTCATGGCAGCCTCTGACATGGCCGGCAAATATGACACCGCCATAGATCGCAGCTCCGCCTTTGAAATCCTGAAATCACGCGCAGACGCGGCAGCAGCCGAAGCAGCAAAAGCGGAAGAGGCAGCAGAAGAAGGCTCGCCGCAACTGCGTGAATTCAATGCGGCGCGGCGCTATTCCGGTGGGCGGGTGGCGCGCTCCACCTCGCGGCGCAGCACTACCCGACAAAGCCAGAGCATCGGCGGCGCGGTGGCAAGTGTGGTGATCAAAGAATTGAAGGGCACCACCGGGCGGCGCATCGTGCGCGGCATCCTCGGCGGTCTCTTCAAAGGTCGCTGAGGCTGACCCTTCTCTTGGCCTTAAATATCCAAATGCCCCACCGCCAGGTGGGGCTATCATAGCGTCGCCCAGCGTCAGCAGGGCGTCCTTTACTTTTCCGGGATCAACCCCCGCGGGCTGAACCTTAAGACCAGCAGCAACAGCACCCCGATGGTCAGCAAGCGCATATGCGCCGCGGATTCGATCAGATGCGCCTTGACCGCGCTGCCATCCGGCATGCTGGCCGTAATCCATTCCATGACGGCCAGTCCGATGGATTCGCCCTGATCCCACATCAGATAGATCACCATCCCCCCCAGCACAGCGCCGAGGTTGTTGCCGGAGCCGCCGACAATCACCATGACCCAAATCAGGAAGGTAAAGCGCAAAGGCTGGTAGGTGCCGGGCGTCAACTGCCCGTCCAGCGTGGTCAGCATCGCCCCGGCGATGCCGCAGATGGCAGAGCCCAGAATGAACACCTGCAAATGCCGAGCGGTCACATCCTTGCCCATGGCTTCGGCGGCGACCTCATTGTCACGGATCGCGCGCATCATGCGACCCCAGGGGCTGTTCAGCGCCATTTGCGCCAGCCACAACAGCAGCACCAGGACAAAGGCGAAAAGCCCGCAATAAAGCAGTTTCACATAGATCGTTGAGGCGATGACCGCATCGACCCCAATGCCTGCTGCCCGGTCGACAAAGGCTGCGTTGTTTTGCAAATCGATCTCGTAGGGCACCGGGCGAGGCACGCCCACGACGTTCTTTACGCCGCGCGACAGCCAGTCTTCATTCTTGAGGATCGCAATGATGATCTCGGCAATCCCCAGCGTGGCAATAGCCAGGTAGTCCGAGCGCAGCCCCAGCGCTGTTTTACCGATGAGCCACGCAGCCCCGGCGGCCAGCAGCCCCCCCACGGGCCAGGCGATGATCACCGGCAGGCCGAGCCCGCCCAGATACCCGGTGAGCGCCGGATCAATGGCCTCCACCGCTTCGACCGAGGGATCAAAGAGGCCGCGATATATCATGAAACCGGCAATCAGAATGCCCAGCACCACCAGCGTGCGCAGCCAGCCTTTGGCCATACGACCGGCCACAAGGATCGCCCCCCCGATGGTCAGCGCCCCCAGAAAAAGGCTCGCCACGATACCATAGCCCCCCGCGGTCCATGCCCCGGGGGTCACCGGCATGCCGACCAACACCGCCGCCAGACCGCCCAAAGCGACAAACCCCATGATCCCGACGTTGAAGAGCCCCGCAAACCCCCATTGCAGGTTCACCCCCAACGCCATGATCGCAGAAATCAGCCCCATATTGAGCACGAAGAGCGCGGCATTCCAGCCCTGGAACTGCGCAATCACCGGGATCATCGCAAAAACCACCGCAAAGAGGATCGTGTTTTTCAAAGCTGAACTCATACCGCTTTCCCCTGGAACAGGCCCGTGGGTTTCACCAGCAGGACAATCAGCAGGATCACGAAGCTTACCGCTAGTTTGTAATCCGTGGACAAAAGCTGCACCAACGTGTCCGGCGCCATGCTTTCAGGCAGGACGTAAGTCGCGACTTTCTTCCAGGCATAGGTCACCGTGACCTCGGAAAAGGCGATGACAAAGCCCCCCGCAATCGCCCCCAGCGGGTTGCCCAGACCACCGACAATAGCACTGGCAAAGATCGGCAGCAGCAGCTGGAAATAGGTGAAGGGTTTGAAGCTCTTGTCGAGCCCGTAGAGCACACCCGCAATAGTCGCCAGCCCCGCCACGATCAGCCAGGTGATCATCACCACACGCTCCGGGTTGATGCCCGACAGCAGGGCCAGATCCTCATTGTCCGAATAGGCGCGCATCGATTTACCGGTACGCGTGCGGTTGAGAAACCAAAAGAGCAGGGCGACCACGATCACCGCCGTCAGAATGGTGATGCCTTGCGTGGTCTTGAACGCCAGCCCCTCGCGCAGGCCGGTCATCTCCCTAAAGGTCCGGGCCGAGATGATGAAGCGTTCGCCATCCAGAAACCGCTGATCATCCGGCCCGATGATGAACCGCACCAGCCCATTGAGCACGAAGGTCACGCCAAGGCTGACAATGACAAAAATCACCGGCTTGGCCTTCTGCGCGCGGTAAAACCGATAGACGATGCGGTCGGTGGTCAGCACCAGCGCCATGCATCCGAGAATGCCAAAGGGCAGGGCGAGCAGGGCGGTGGGCAGCGGCCCAAGGCTCACGCCCCAGCTTTGAAACAGCCAGGTGACCAACACGGTCACCATCGCCCCAAAGGCCATCGTGTCCCCATGGGCAAAGTTCGAGAACCGTAAGATTCCGTAGATGAGCGTGACCCCCAGCGCCCCAAGTGCGAGCTGCGAACCATAGGCTACAGCGGGGATGATCACGAAGTTCGACAGGGCGATGAAAGCGTTGAGGAAGTCCATTAGCCCTGCACCTCGCAGGTCCCAATGTAACTCTCAACGATGTGTTCGGTTGTGCCATGCAAGGTTAGTCGCGCGTTTCCTGTGGCACGATCCAAGGAAAGAATCCCAAGCCTGTCGCCGTAGCTTGGTAGAATTACAGTAGACTGGCCGTACAGAAACGTCCGCGTGGCTTCACTGGAGTCAATTGGGCCAAACCAATACCCATTGGACAATGTGGCTGGCTCATCGACACTTTCGTTTTCGATCACATCGGCGGTCATCAAGATACCTTGGGCATCTACACTTTGACACGTGTCTTCGTTGCAATACTCGGAGAAGGAGCAGGCTTCAGAATATACTTTTCCAACTTCTTCCAGACGATTGCGGGCGTCTTGCAACTGTGTTTCAGACATCTCCGCGAATGGGGCCGCCGCGCTCGGGTTCGAAAAAGCGACCAGTAAGATCAATGTACAAAGAGAATTGACGGCTCCAGCTCGCCGTTTTGCTAAACTCAAGAGACCCATCCTCACCCCCCCAAAAACGATTTGCGCACATCCGGGTCTGCCAGCAATTCCTTGCCCGTCCCCGTATACGCATTCCGCCCTTGCACCAGCACATAACCCTTGTCGGCGATCTCCAGCGCCTGCCGTGCGTTCTGTTCCACCATCAGGATCGGGATACCCGTGCGCGCCACCTCGATGATCCGGTCAAAGAGCTCATCCATCACAATCGGTGACACCCCCGCCGTCGGCTCATCCAGCATCAATACCTTGGGCTGGGTCATCAGCGCCCGACCAACAGCCACCTGCTGACGCTGTCCACCTGACAATTCGCCCGCCGCCTGGTGGCGCTTTTCCTTGAGGATCGGAAACAGATCATAGATCTGCGCCATGGTGCCCGAGATGTCATCGGTGCGGATAAACGCGCCCATCTCCAGGTTTTCCTCAACGGTCATGGAGGTGAAGATGTTCGAGGTCTGCGGCACGAACCCCATCCCCTTGGCCACCCGGTCCTGCGGGCTGAGCGCGGTGATGTCCTCGCCGTCCAGCTTCACATGGCCCTCTCGCAGGTTCAGCATGCCAAAGACCGCCTTCATCCCGGTGGACTTGCCCGCGCCATTGGGGCCGACAATCACGGCAATCTCGCCCCGGTCCACCGCAATGGTGCAATCGTGCAGAATATCGGGGCCCGCCCCGTAGCCGCCGGTCATTTTCTCACCGATCAGAAACGGCCCACCCGCGGAGGCATAAGCCTTGCCGCCAGGTTTCACCGGCGTCGCGGTGCCCATGCCCTTGGGGTTGCCCAGTGACAGGTCCTTGTTGCCACGATCCGAATAGGGATCCGCACTCATCCGAACCACTCCCGTTTCTTCTGGCCGAAAATATCCCCGCCGGAGGCATAAAATCCGCCGCGCAGCGGCCAGCACGTCGGGCGAATGCTCATGCGCCCACCTTGTCTTTGTTCTTCAGGCCGGTGCCCAGGTAGGCCTCGATCACCTGTTCGTTAGCCTTGATCTCATCCAGCGTGCCCTGTGCCAGCACCTTGCCCTCCGCCATGCAGATCACCGGGTCGCACAGGCGCCCGATGAAATCCATGTCGTGCTCGATCACCACGAAGGTATAACCACGTTCCTGGTTGAGCCGGATGATCGCGTCACCAATGGTGTTGAGCAGGGTGCGGTTCACGCCCGCGCCAACTTCATCCAGAAAGACGATCTTGGCATCCACCATCATCGTGCGGCCAAGCTCCAGGAGCTTTTTCTGCCCGCCGGAGATCTGCCCCGCCTTGTGGTCCGCCAAATGCTCGACGGTCAGGAATTCCAGCACCTCATCGGCCTTGGCCCTGAGCGCGCGTTCTTCATCCGCAATCCGTTTGCGACCAAACCACGTGTTCCATAAGGTTTCCCCCGATTGCGCGCCGGGCACCATCATCAGGTTCTCGCGGCAGGTCATGGAGGAAAACTCATGGGCAATCTGGAAGGTGCGCAGCAACCCTTTGTGAAAAAGCGTGTGCGGTGGCAGCCCGGTAATGTCTTCTCCAGCCATCGTAACAGTGCCGGAGGTCGGTTGAAGAACGCCCGCGATCACATTGAAAAGGGTGGTTTTTCCGGCGCCGTTTGGGCCGATCAAGCCGGTGATGGAACCTTGCTCAATCTCCAGCGTAGCACCGTCGACGGCGTGAAAGCCACCAAAGTGTTTGTGAATGTCGTCAACGACGATCATATGTTTTCCCCGTCAGCACTCTATCGCGGTGCCTTTTATGTAGGAACAGCCCGAGGCGCGGGGCTCCGGGCTGTTCAATGTCTCTCAGCGCAGGTTATTTGAACCCGATGGTCGTGTTCTTGCCGTCCTGCACTTCGATCATGCGGTAGGTCCCTGCGGATTCGCCGGGGCCGATCAACTCAACCGCGGAGGCGCCAACATAGTCCACATCGCCACCCTCGCGGATGATGTCGAGCGCTTTGCCCAACTCACCCGGGTAGATTTTCTCGCCCGGTGCGTTGGCCACGTCGAGGATGTGCTTGCCATAATCGGCCGGGTCCGTGCTGTCGGCGGCTTGCATCGCCAGCATGAAGAGCGCCGCGGCATCATAGCTTTCGGGCGTATAGGGCGAGGTTGCATCAAACGCATCACCCGCCATGGCGGTAAGCTTTTCGATGCCTTCACCGCCGGAACCGGCAATCTGGCCGTAAGAGCCGTTCAGCGCGTCACCAACATTGGCGGGCAGGCTGTCGCCGATCATGCCACCGGGCAGACCAAAGGTTTCAAAGGCGCCGGTATCCAGCGCTGCGTTGATGATGCCCAGACCACCCTGATCCAGATAGCCCGCAACGACCAGCAGATCGCCACCGGCGGAGGCCAGCGCGCCCATCTCGGCGGAATAGTCGGCTTTGCCGTCTTCATGCGCGGCCACGATGGTCACTTCACCGCCAACGGCTTTGAAGTTGCTCTCGATCGCGTCGGCAAGACCCTTGCCGTAGTCGTTGTTGGTGTAGGTCAGAGCAATGGATTTCACGCCGCGTTCCTGCAGGATTTCCGCCATCACCTGACCTTCACGCGCATCCGAAGGGGCGGTGCGGAAGAACAGGTCATTGTCCTCGACCGTGGACAGGCCGGGGGAGGTCGCGGAAGGTGAGATCATCACCATGCCGTTCGGGATCGCGACGTTCTGCAGGATCGCGCCGGTGACACCGGAACAGTCGCCGCCGATGATGCCGTTGGCGCCATCGGCGATCAGTTTCTCACCGTTGGACGTGCTGAGACCATTATCGATACAGCCGGTGTCCGCACGCATTGGTGTGACCTTCGCCGCGTCCAGCAGCTTGCCGCTTTCGGTGACTTCGGTCATCGCCAGTTCCGCACCTGCCGCCATCGGGCCGGTCAGCGATTCAATGGGGCCGGTGAAGCCGATCAGAATGCCGAGTTTGACTTCTTTCGCGTGGCCACCTGCCAGTGCAGATGTCGCCACAAGCGCTGCGGCCGTCGAGGCCAAAAGCAGTTTTTTCATTGTTTTCTCCCATATTGGAACGTGTCGTTCGCTGCGCAGATTAGGCGTGGTTTGCTCAAAAGAAAAGCGCTTTTCCACCCCCTCACATTGTGCGGAGCGGACCTTGAGATCAGGGTCTGCAACCCTAAGTTTTGGCAAGACAATGTGCATGAGGAGATATCGCCAATGACCCTTTGGAAATGCTTTTCCCTGATGGTCTTCCTGGGTCTTGGCAGCGCGGCGCTGGCACAGGATCAATCCCGTGCTGAAATCAGCCCTGTCATCACCGGGCTTGATACCCCCTGGGGGTTGGCGCTGTTGCCCGATGGCGGGGCGCTGGTTACCGAAATCGACGGCAGGGTCATCCATTGGGATGGCAGCAGCACCCGCGAGGTCGCAGGCGCGCCGCGCGTTGTGGACCGGGGGCAGGGCGGTCTGCTCGACATTACGCTGGCCCGTGACTTTGCCCAAACGCGCGATGTATTTCTGACCTATTCCAAGCCAATGGAGGGCGGCGCCGGCACCGCATTGGCGGTGGCGCAGCTGTCGCAGGATGGCAGCCGGTTGGAAAACCTGCGTGATATTTTCCAAATGTCGACAGGCACCTCGGCAGGCCAGCATTTCGGCAGCCGTGTGGTTGAGGCACCGGATGGCACGCTCTTTGTCACCATCGGGGATCGCGGGGACCGGCCCTCGGCGCAGGATCGCAGCCGCCACAATGGCTCCATCGTGCGCGTCAATCGTGACGGCTCCGTGCCGAGTGACAATCCTTTTGTCGGGCAATCGGACGTACGCCCGGAAATCTGGTCTTACGGGCATCGCAATCCGCAGGGGGCGGCGCTGGACGCACAGGGCACGCTGTGGACGGCGGAGCACGGTGCCCGCGGCGGCGATGAGGTGAACAGGATCAAGAAGGGCGCCAATTACGGCTGGCCGGTGATCTCTTACGGACGGCATTACTCCGGCCTCAAGATCGGCGAGGGCACGTCGAAGCCGGGCATGGAACAGCCCGCGCATTATTGGGATCCCTCGATCGCCCCCTCCGGGTTGATCGTCTATCAGGGCGATATGTTTCCCGAATGGCAGGGCGATATGTTCGTCGGCTCGCTGAAGTTTGACTACATCTCCCGACTGGCGCTTCGGGGGGAGACGGCGCGCGAAGTGCAGCAGATCGAGGCGGATGCCACCGAGCGTGTGCGCGATCTGGTAGAGGCCCCAGACGGCAGCATCTGGTTTATCTCCGCAGGAAACGGCGCGGTGTACCGCATTGCCCGGCCAGACGCCTAGACCGACAGGCGTGTCGCATGGCTGCCACGCTCGCGGTAGGGCGTGGTATCATAGTGCGAGCGGTAGCATTTGGAGAAATGGCTGGGGGATGCAAATCCACAGGCCAGTGCGACGTTGATCACGCTCATATCGGTCTGCATCAGCAGGTTGCGTGCTTTTTGCAGGCGCAGTTCCATATAGTACCGCTTTGGTGAGCGGTTGAGATACCGGCGGAAGAGGCGTTCCAGCTGCCGCGTGCTCATGCCCACATTCTTGGCCAGAATAGACGGGCTGATCGGTTCCTCGATGTTGCCTTCCATCATCTGGATGACCTTGCTGAGCTTGGGATGCCGCACGCCGATGCGCGTCGGCACGGAGAGCCGCTGGGTGTCCTGATCGGTGCGGATCGAGGCATAGATCAACTGATCGGCCACCATATTGGC
Source organism: uncultured Roseobacter sp. (assembly GCF_947499265.1). Lineage (GTDB taxonomy): Bacteria > Pseudomonadota > Alphaproteobacteria > Rhodobacterales > Rhodobacteraceae > Roseobacter. Next base: position 194,697 of record NZ_CANMNK010000008.1, read on the forward strand.
AAGCTCTTCGCCCTGGTGATCGGCAATCAGCTTCAGCATCAGGTCAATCGAGGATGTCCCCCCCGCCGTGGTCATTCGATTGCCGTCCACGACAAAGACGGATTTCGTGAGGTCCACCTCCTGGAATTCCTCCGAGAAACTGTCCTGGTTTTCCCAATGGATCGTGGCGCGCTTGCCTTCCAGCAGCCCCGCCTTGGCCAGCGTATAGGCTGCGGTACACAACCCACCGATCAACAGCCCCTTGCGTGCCTCGCGGCGCAACCAGCCCAGCACCCGTTTGGTCGTTGCCGCCTGCACATCGATGCCGCCACAGATCATCACCGTGTCGTCGCGGTTCAGGTCATCGAGATCGCCATCCAGCTTGAACCCGCTGCCCGCAGAGCAATAGATGATATCGCCGCCTTCGCCGACAATATGCCACTCATAGAGCTTCTTGTTGGCCATGCGGTTGGCAATGCGCAGACTCTCTACGGCGGCGGCAAAGCAGAGCAGGGTAAAGTCATCCAGCAAGACAAATACGAAACGTTTTGGCTTGTCTTCGGGCGGATCATTCCGCGTGGCGGGACGTTGCTGGGACATTGCCGTCTCTTGGTTTTCTTGTGTCAGACTCGAATCTGGATATATCCAGTCGCATCGCTCACTTGGTCATGGCCCGAATGCCACGTCAAGGGGACGAATTTGTGATATGGTCACTCGTGCAAGGCTTTTGTATAGAGAGCGCTGAGATGTGAGCGCTCGCAGGAATGCGGGCTCAACCCGGAGTGGAAAAGATGACAGAATGGACGAAATCAAGCTGGCGCGCCAAACCGCGGATCCAGATGCCGGATTATCCGGATCAGGCCGCGCTGGAAGCGGTTGAGGCACAGCTTGCCCGGTTTCCATTGCTGGTGTTTGCCGGTGAAGCGCGCCGTTTGAGAACGCACCTTGCAGCGGCAGGTCGCGGCGAGGCGTTTTTGCTGCAGGGCGGCGATTGCGCCGAGAGCTTTGATCAATTCAGCTCGGATGCGATCCGCGACACCTTCAAGGTGATGCTGCAGATGGCCACCGTGCTGACCTATGGTGCCAAGGTGCCGGTCATCAAGGTGGGCCGCATGGCGGGCCAGTTTGCCAAGCCGCGTTCAGCACCGACTGAAACCGTCGACGGTGTGGAATTGCCCAGCTACCGGGGTGATATCATCAACGAGCTCGATTTCACGACCAAAGCCCGCATTCCGGACCCGGAAAAGATGCTGCGCGCCTACACGCAAGCGGCCGCGACGCTGAACCTCATTCGCGCGTTCTCCACCGGGGGCTATGCGGACATCCATCAGGTGCACGCCTGGACGCTCGGCTTTACCGAACACGAGAAGGTCGAGCGCTACCGCGATATCGCCAACCGGATCTCCGACACGCTGGATTTCATGTCAGCGGCCGGGGTCACGCCGGAGACGGCGCATACGCTGCAGTCGGTGGAGTTCTACACCAGCCATGAATCGCTGCTGTTGGAATATGAAGAGGCGCTGACCCGCGTGGACAGCACCACCGGCAAATGGCTGGCAGGTTCCGGTCATATGATTTGGATCGGCGACCGGACACGCCAGCCGGACGGGGCGCATGTGGAGTTTGCCAGCGGTGTACAGAACCCCATCGGTCTGAAGGCAGGACCGTCGATGACCTCTGACGATCTCAAGGTGCTGATGGCCAAGCTGAACCCCGAAAACGAAGAGGGCCGCCTGACCCTGATCGCGCGCTTTGGTGCGGGATCGGTGGGTGAACACCTGCCGCGGCTGATCAAGACCGTGCGCGAGGAAGGTGCCAATGTGACCTGGGTCTGCGACGCGATGCATGGCAATACCATCAAATCCTCTACCGGATATAAAACGCGTCCCTTCGACTCCGTGCTGCGGGAGGTCCGCGAGTTCTTTGGCGTGCATGCCGCCGAGGGCACCGTGCCGGGGGGTGTGCATTTCGAGATGACCGGGCAAGACGTGACCGAGTGCACCGGAGGTGTCCGCGCCGTCAGCGATGAAGACCTGTCAGATCGCTACCATACCGCCTGCGACCCGCGCCTGAATGCCAGCCAATCGCTGGAACTGGCGTTCCTTGTGGCGGATGAATTGTCCAACCGTCGGGCAGCGCATCGGGATCAGGCCGCCGTCTGATCCGGAATATAGCTGCGTAAATTGGCCCGCCCTCCAATTGGAGGGCGGGCTTTTTTGTGGGCAGCCCAAACCAAAACCGCCCGCACATTCTGTGCGAGCGGCCTTCCTGATCAAAGGAATTTGGTACTTAAATTCTGCTCAATCGTCAGATTTTACGAGACGCAGGTAAGGCGCGCTCTGACGCGGGATGTCACTCTTGAACTGCGCTCTCGGTTCATTGAACCCAGGCGCGGTGCTTGGGGTCTTTGGCTTGGCAACCGGCGCCCTTCTTGGAAGGTCAACGCTGGACCCATCCGTCACAATCGGACGCAGGGAGGTGCGTGTGACATCAAAGCGGCGCGGGCTGCGACCGCTTTCGCCGACAGACACCAAAGCGCCCAGGATGCGGCTGACATCGCCAAGATCGCTTTTCAACGGCATCAGGACCATGCGCGCTTCAAGCGGCGGCATCCCGGCAGTCTGTTCAGAATGCAGTTGCAGGGTGCAGGTGGCGGGTGTCTCGAAAACCTCTTCGAGAATGTCGCTCAGCTGTCGGCGCGATCCCGGCGTGATGAAGGAGGTCAGGGGCATGCCGCGCACTTCCATCCCCATCAGATCGCTCAGGTGGCTGCCTGCAATGCGCAGACGCGCAATGCCGGGTGCGATTCTCTCGACGATAAAGGAATATTCCAGCGCCTGCTCGATGCCACGCGGATCAATCTCCGAGCGGTTGGGCATCAAACGACCGCCACGCAATGCTTCCCAATAGGCCTCCAATTGGGCCAATGGCGCAAAGCCGCTATGTGACGCGTTCTGGTTCATCGAAAATACATTGTGCGTGTTTTGACCGCCGTTGTCCATTGCCGCCCCCTTCACTAATACTGCACTTGGTGCAGGTGTTATCTAATACGAAGGTACTGAAGTCACTGTTTTATGACAGTACCAAACTGGTTACTGAAGTTTTAATACCAACAATTTTCTACAAACGGTGGGATATCTTTAGATTTGGTTAACTGATGATCGCCAATCGCGGACCCGGCAAAGCCCCGCCTAGGGGTTGCCCTGTCCCGCCAATTCGCCATAAGGCTCGTCAGGAACCACAGGGCTAAAGGATGCCTCCATGATCCGATCCATGACCGGTTTTGCCTCCGCAACGGGCAGTTTGCCGCCGCATTCCTGGGCGTGGGAACTGCGCGCGGTCAACGGCAAGGGGTTGGATCTGAGGTTGCGCGTGCCCGATTGGATCGACGGGCTGGAGGCCGGGCTGCGCAAAATGCTGGGCGCGTCTGTCGACCGCGGCAATGTCACCCTGTCGCTGCGGCTGGCGCGGGAGGAACACGCGGGTGCCTTGCAGATCAATGAGGCACAGCTGACCGCCGTTCTGGAGGCGATGGCGGTGATCGAGGCACGGGCGATGGAGGCCGGTATCTCGCTGGGTCCATCAACCTCGTCAGAGGTCGTCGCCCTGCGCGGCGTGCTGGAACAAAGCATGGTGGACGATGATGCCGCACCGCTGGCCAAAGCGCTGTTGGCAGAGGCGGAGACGTTGATCCAGGCGTTCAACGCCATGCGGGACGCCGAAGGAACCGCATTGCATGGCGTCCTGCAGGAGCAATTGAATGAGGTTGCGGCATTGACGCAGGAGGCCGCAACCCTGGCCCAGGCACGCAGCGATGCCATGACCGATACGCTCAAACGCAACCTTGCAAAGGTGATGGACAACGTTGATGGCGCGGATCCCGACCGGGTGGCGCAGGAGTTGGCCCTGATCGCCGTGAAATCCGATGTTACCGAAGAGATTGACCGGCTGGGCGCCCATGTCGATGCAGCACGCGCGCTGATCGGGCAGGGCGGTCCGGTCGGGCGCAAGCTGGATTTCCTGATGCAGGAGTTCAACCGAGAGGCCAATACACTGTGCTCAAAGGCGCAAAGCACCGAGCTCACCCGCTGTGGCCTTGCGCTCAAGGCTGTGATCGATCAGATGCGCGAACAGGTGCAGAATGTGGAGTAAGACATGACTGCAACGCGCCGTGGCCTTTTGATCATCCTCAGCTCACCCTCCGGGGCCGGTAAATCAACGCTGGCAAAGCGGCTGCGGGTCTGGGACCCGTCGATCCGGTTTTCGATTTCCGCCACAACGCGGCATCCACGCGAAGAAGAAACCCCCGGCCAGGACTACCATTTCGTCGAAGAGGCGCAATTCAAGCAATGGGTCCGGGAAGATGAGATGCTGGAGCACGCCCGTGTTTTTGGCAACTACTACGGGTCGCCCAAACCCCCCGTGGTCGAGGCGATTGAAGCCGGGCGCGACGTGCTTTTCGACATCGACTGGCAAGGCGCGCAGCAGATCGGCAAATCGGCGCTGCATCAACATGTGTTGTCGATCTTTATCCTGCCGCCGTCGATCACCGAACTGCGGCGACGGCTGGTCTCGCGCGGCCAGGACGATGCCGAAACCATCGCGCGCCGGATGAGCAAGAGCTGGGATGAGATCAGCCACTGGGATGGATATGATTACGTGCTGGTCAATGATGATCTTGACGCCACAGAGGATCAGTTGAAAACAATCATCACTGCAGAGCGTTTACGCGCTACTCAGCAGCCCGGTCTGCTGGACCATGTGCGCGGGCTGCAAACCGAATTCGAGGATTTGTCATGACGATCTATGCGCTGGGGGACAAGACCCCACATCTGCACGCCGACACATGGGTGGCCCCGGACGCCAATCTGATGGGCATGGTCGTGCTGGAAGAAGGCGCGTCGGTCTGGTTCGGCACCACCATCCGCGCAGATCATGAAGAGATCCGTGTCGGCAAGGGGTCCAACGTGCAGGAAAACTGTGTCTTTCATATCGATGCCGGGTATCCGCTGACTGTCGGTCAGAATTGCACGATCGGGCACAAGGTCATGCTGCATGGCTGCACCATCGGCAACAACAGCCTGATCGGTATGGGGGCCACGGTGCTTAACGGTGCGAAAATCGGTGAGAATTGCCTGATCGGGGCGGGCGCATTGATCACGGAAAACAAGGAAATTCCCGATGGCAGCCTGGTGATGGGTGTCCCTGGCAAGGTTGTGCGGGAGCTTGATGCTGCAGCGATCCAGGGGATCACGCAAAGCGCGCTGCATTACCAGCACAACATGCGCCGGTTTCGAGATGAACTGCACGCCGTAAAGGACTGATATGAAGAACGAAACCGGGTCTTTGATGCGCCCCGATGCGCTGCCTGAAAGCGCGAGCAGGCCAGTTGTGACCCCGCTCAGCCCCTCTGTCGTCTATGCCTCGGACACGCCGGATATGCTGGATCAGCAGTATGAAGGCGCGCTGCACGGCTATACCTACGCGCGCGAAGGGCACCCGAATGCGGATGTGGTCGCCAAACGGCTGGATCGGATGGAGCAGGCCCCGCACCCCGGTGTCGTGACCTCCTCGGGCATGGCGGCGGTGTCGGCGGTGCTGCTGGGCCTCACAAAATCGGGCGATCATGTGCTGGGGGGCAATCAGCTTTACGGCAGATCGCTGCGCATGATGACCGATGATTTACCGCGCCTCGGGATTGCCACATCGATGGCCGATCCCGGTGACATTGACGCGATGCGGGCCGCCCTGCGGCCCGAGACGCGCATGATCCTGATCGAAGCGGTATCCAACCCCACGCTGCGTATCGCGGACATTGCCGGTTTGGCCGCACTGGCGCAGGAAAAAGACATTCTGCTGGTGGTGGACAATACTTTCACGACGCCGCGCGCCTTCCGGCCTTTTGAGCACGGCGCGGATATCGTGATCCATTCGGTCACCAAGCTGCTGGCGGGCCATTCCGACGTGATGCTGGGCTATGTGGCAGCGCGGGATCAAACCCTCAATGACCGCCTGCGCATATTCACCGTCACCGCCGGCATGAACCCAAGCCCCTTTGACTGCTGGCTGGCGGAGCGGGGTATGCTGTCCTTTGATCTGCGTTTTGACCGCGCGCAGGCAACGGCAACCCATCTGGCAGATCATCTCGTAACATTGCCCGGCGTGACGCGGGTGATCTACCCCGGTCGCTCCGATCACCCCGATCATGATCGGGCCGCTGCACTGTTGGGCGGGCAATTCTGCAATATGGTCAGCTTTGAGCTGGAAGGTGACAGATCAACGGCCAATGCTTTCACACGGGCCGCAGCGGGGTTGAGTTTTGCCCCGACCTTGGGCGATGTCGGAACGACGATTTCGCACCCTGCATCCTCTTCACACCGTGCCCTGACCGCCGAAAAACGCGCCGAGCTGGGCATGTCGGAGGGGTTTTTCCGGGTCTCGGTCGGACTTGAGGACGCGGAGGCGCTCTGCACGATTTTCACGCAGGCCATCGCGGACGCGCACAACAGCTGAGGGGAGCCATCAGATGAGCCAGACCCTGTCCCAGCTTCTGGCCGCTGTGCCACTGCCTGCGCTCGCCATTGATGGGGGTGAGCGTATCGTGGCCTCCAACGCGGATGCGCGCACGCTGGTCGGTCAGGGGATCGACGGGCGAAACTACGTGACGATGCTGCGCCAACCCGCCTTGCTGGACACAATCGCGGCGATCCTGCGCGACAACCGCCCACGGGTGTCGCAATATCTGTTCAACGACGGGGTGCAGGACACGAATTATCAGGTCACGGCGCGGGTGGTTGAGGAATTCAACGTGGTTCTGCTGTGTTTTCAGGACGTGACCCACCTGGAACAGGCAGGCCAGATGCGCCGCGATTTTGTGGCCAACGTCAGCCATGAATTACGCACGCCGCTGACCGCGCTGATGGGGTTTATCGAGACTCTGCGGGGGCCAGCAAAGGATGACGCGGCGGCGCGCGACCGGTTTCTTGACATCATGGAGGGGGAGGCCGGGCGCATGAACCGTCTGGTCGGCGATCTGCTTTCGCTAAGCCGGGTGGAGGGGGATGAGCGGGTGCGCCCACGCGATGTGGTCAATCTGCCAGATATACTGTCCTCCGTGCTGCGCACTTTGAAACAACTGGCGGATGAGGCGCATGTCACGCTGGAGTTTGCGGATGGTGATGTGCCGGTCGAGCTGATCGGCGACCCGGATCAGCTGATGCAGGTGTTTACCAACCTGATCGAGAACGCGATCAAATACGGCGCTTCGGGCAAACGTGTCACTGTGCGGATTGAACTGATGGACCGCGACCCGGCGCTGCGGGCGCCTGGCGTTCGGGTCCATGTGATCGACTACGGGCCGGGGATCGACGCGATCCACCTGCCGCGCTTGACAGAACGGTTTTACCGTGCGGACAGCCACCGCAGCCGGGCCATGGGCGGCACCGGTCTTGGACTGGCGATTGTCAAACACATCATCAACCGGCATCGCGGACGGCTTCGGGTGGAGAGTGAACTGGGCGATGGCGCGCAATTCACGGTTGTTTTGCCATTACCTGTTTCGTCACAGTCGACGTAAACGACTCACCAAGGCATCGCATCCGACTGTTTGCAAGATTCCAGGCCACGGGCATGCTTCAAATAATATGAAATAAAAACAATATACTAATAGATGCGCTTATCGCAGAAATCTTCTGTCATAAAACCGTTACATAACTGTCACAAAAGCATTGTGTCGGGTCCGTATCACGGCTTTCAAGATCGCCAAGGGGGTGATCAGATTCGAAATGTTAATGACAGGAGATCTCATGTCGTTCGTAAAACTCACCACGTCCGCGCTGGCCATTGCGGCCGTTTCCGCAACCACCGCTGCCGCGCGTGATCAGGTGCAAGTTGCCGGTTCTTCAACCGTGCTGCCATATGCGTCCATCGTAGCAGAAGCCTTTGGCGAAAACTTTGAATTCCCGACACCCGTCGTTGAATCCGGTGGGTCCTCGGCTGGCCTCAAGCGCTTTTGCCAGGGCGTCGGCACGGAGCACACAGACATTGCAAACGCCTCCCGCGCCATCCGCGAAAAAGAGATCAAGGCCTGCGCCGAAAACGGGGTGACGGACATCATCGAAGTCCGCATCGGCTATGACGGCATCGTCTTTGCCAGCCAAATCGACGGCCCGGCCTACACGGCCTTCACCCAGTCCGACATCTTCAACGCTCTGGCGCCAAAAGTCATGGTCGACGGCGCGCTGGTCGACAACCCATACACAAAATGGTCCGACTTCAACGCCGATCTGCCAGACGCGGAAATCCTCGCGTTCATCCCGGGCACCAAGCACGGCACCCGCGAAGTTTTCGAAGAGAAAGTGATCGCGGCAGGCTGCGAAGCAACCGGCGCAATGGAAGCCATGGTTGCCGGAGGCATGAGCGAGGATGACGCGGAAGACGCCTGCCTCGAAGTGCGTACCGATGGCCGGTCCGTGGACATCGACGGTGACTACACCGAAACACTCGCGTCCATCGACGCCAACTCCAACGCCATCGGCGTCTTTGGTTTGGCGTTCTACGAAAACAACACCGACAAGCTCAAAGTGGCCACCATGTCGGGTGTTGAACCAACAACCGAAACAATCGCCGCCGGTGACTATCCGGTTTCGCGCCCCTTGTTCTTTTATATCAAGAAAGCACATATCGGCGTCATCCCCGGCCTGAAAGAATATGCTGAGTTCTTCGTCTCCGACGAAATCGCCGGTCCCGATGGTCCGCTGGCAGCCTACGGTCTGGTGTCCGATCCTGAGCTGACAAGCACGCAAGAAGGTGTTTCCGGCGAGCAGGTTATGGGCGGCGGCAGCTGATCCGACCCTTCGATGGGAACGATAAGATAGCGATGAGCGGCGGATATCGCCGCTCATCACGCTTCGGTGGCGCCGGGCCGTCACACTGAGAGTTTTGGGGGACACATGCCTTTACTTTGGCTTACCATCGTCGTGCTTGCCCTGTCTGCGGCCGGTTTTATCCTGGGTCGCCAGCGCGCGCTTGCGAGCGCGGGTGGCAACAGTCGGATGCTGCATTCGCTGCCGATTTACTACGGCTCGAATGCCTTTATGAAGTCGGTGGTTCCCGCGATTGGATTGATGCTGATTTGGCTGCTGGTGCAGCCCCTCGTGATCGAAAACCGCATCGCTGAAATGATCCCGGCCTCCGAGGTTCCGGAAGGTTCGAACATTGGCCTGCTGATGTCGGAAGTGCGCCGCACTGCTGACGGTCTGAACAACGCCGTTGTCGCGGGCGTGCTGGATGAAGAGACCGCCAGTAACGCACGCGCCGATTTCACCGACATGACACAGCGCCTGAAAGACGCAGGCCAGGTGGTGACCAATCGCATCACCCAGCCGGTTCTGCGGGCGGCGCAGGCGTATCGGGAAATGAGCGCCAGTTCAAACATGCTCATGACCATCGCCGTGCTGATTGTGGCTTTGCTGGGAACAGGCTGGGGCGTGATGCAAAGCGGGCGCGACTTCCGCGCGCGCAACGTGGTGGAGCAGGGCATTCTCGCCATCCTGATCGCCGCCGCTTCGGTCGCTATTCTAACCACCGTCGGGATCATCCTGTCGCTAATCTTCAACACGGTCGAATTCTTCCGGCTCTATCCGGCAGTTGATTTTTTCACCCTTCTGGAATGGGCGCCGAGTTTCTCCGGGCGCGGCGGCGCGTCGAGCCTGGGTATCCTGCCATTGCTATGGGGTACGATCTACATCTCCATCGTGGCGTTGATCGTGGCCGTGCCAATCGGTCTCTATTCTGCGATCTACCTGTCGGAATATGCCTCACCAAGAGTGCGCGGCATTGCCAAGCCAATGCTTGAAATCCTCGCCGGGATCCCGACCATCGTTTACGGTCTCTTCGCCTTGCTCACCATCGGGCCGCTGCTGATGAGTGTCTTCGGCGACAATGGTGTCGGATGGATGGGCGGGGGTCGTTCTGTCATGACGGCAGGCATCGCGATGGGCATCATGCTGATCCCCTTTGTCAGCTCGCTGTCGGATGACATCATCAATGCGGTGCCACAATCCCTGCGCGACGGATCCTACGGGCTGGGCGCGACCCGGTCTGAAACCATCCGGCAGGTGGTTCTGCCAGCGGCATTGCCCGGCATCGTCGGCGCGATCCTCCTGGCCGCCAGCCGCGCGATTGGCGAGACGATGATTGTCGTCTTGGGGGCAGGGGCCGCTGCACGGCTGTCGCTCAACCCCTTTGAGGCAATGACCACCGTGACCGCCAAGATCGTTTCACAGCTGACCGGTGACAGCGATTTTGCCTCGCCCGAAGCGCTGGTCGCCTTTGCCCTTGGCATTACCCTCTTTGTTCTGACCCTCGGGTTGAACGTCTTTGCCCTTTATATTGTACGCAAGTACCGGGAGCAGTACGAATGACCGAAGCAAGCATGCCCGCCCCGTCAGCGCCGCGCCAACGCGTGTCCCTTACCGCGCCGGACGCGCGCACCCAGAAACGCAAGGCCGCCGAAGCGCGGTTCCGCATGTATGGGGTCGCAGGCATTGCCACTGGGATCTTTTTTCTGATCGTGCTGCTGGTATCCATCGTGGGCAGCGGGACGGGGGCGTTCCAGCAAACCTTCCTCAACGTCTCGGTCTACCTCGACCCCGCGAAGCTTGATAAGAACGGCAATCGCGATCCGGCAGACATCAGGAAGGTATCGACCTTCGGCTACACGCCCCTGATCCAGGATGCCCTGCTCAAGCAGGTGCAGGACAATGGGATTGAAACGCCACTTGAAAAGCGTGGTGACATGAAGGCGATGATTTCCGCATCGGCCGCCGCACAGGTGCGCGATGTCGTCATCGATAACCCGGACCTGATCGGCGAAACAGTCGACTTCCGCATTCTCGCCTCCAGCCGCGTGGACGGATATCTGAAAGACCGCGTCAAACGCGAGGATGTGGCCCGCGACAAGAACATCGATGCAGAGCATTTGGACCTTGTCGACGCGCTTATCCCGCTGGGTGTGGTCAAAAAGACCTTCAACATGGATTTCATCACCGGCGCAGATGCCTCCGAAAGCCGGGCTGAGGCGGCGGGCATCGGGGTGTCGATGATCGGGTCGTTCTTCATGATGCTGGTGGTGCTGGTTCTGGCCTTGCCGATCGGTGTGGCGGCCTCAATCTACCTTGAGGAATTCGCACCCAAGAACCGGATCACCGACCTGATCGAGGTGAACATTGCCAACCTCGCGGCGGTGCCGTCCATCGTTTTTGGTATCCTTGGCCTCTCGGTGTTCATCCAGTTCATGCATCTGCCCCAATCAGCACCGCTGGTGGGCGGCATGGTGCTGACGCTGATGACGTTGCCGACGATCATCATCTCGACCCGCGCCTCGCTCAAGGCGGTGCCGCCATCGATCCGCGATGCGGCATTGGGGGTAGGGGCGTCGAAAATGCAATCGGTCTTTCACCATGTGCTGCCGCTCGCAGCCCCCGGCATCCTGACCGGCACAATCATCGGGCTGGCGCAGGCGCTGGGGGAAACCGCGCCTCTGCTTTTGATCGGTATGGTTGGCTTTATCGCCTCAAACGCCCCTGACAGCATTGCCAGCGGCCTGCTGGATCCAAACTCCGCCATGCCCGCGCAAATCTACGAATGGGCGAAACGTGCGGACCCGGCCTATTACGAACGCGCCTGGGGTGGCATTATCATCCTGCTGATTTTCCTGATCACAATGAATACCATCGCTGTGATCCTGCGCCGCCGCTTCGAGCGCCGGTGGTAAAAGGGGGACTTTGAAATGAACGACATGAGAATACTGGAGAGAGACGTGGACACGAACACGATCAAGATCGCGGCGCGGGGCGTCCAAGTCTATTACGGTGATAATCATGCGATCAAGGACGTGGATGTCGACATTCAGGACAAGACCGTGACCGCGTTCATTGGTCCTTCGGGCTGCGGCAAGTCCACATTTTTGCGCTGTCTCAATCGGATGAACGACACAATTGATGTCTGCCGTGTCGAAGGCGATATCCGCATCGACGCGGAAGACATCTATGACAAAAAGGTCGATCCGGTGCAGTTGCGCGCCAAGGTCGGCATGGTGTTTCAGAAACCGAACCCGTTCCCGAAGTCGATTTACGACAATGTGGCGTATGGCCCGCGCATCCACGGGCTTGCCCAAAGCAAATCGGATCTCGATGACATCGTTGAAAGCGCGCTGCGGCGGGCGGCGATCTGGGACGAGGTCAAGGATCGGTTGACCGCTGCGGGCACCGGCCTCTCAGGTGGGCAACAGCAACGTCTGTGCATCGCGCGCGCCGTAGCCACCGAACCCGAAGTGCTGCTGATGGATGAGCCCTGTTCGGCGCTTGACCCCATTGCCACGGCGCAGGTCGAGGAACTGATCGACGAGTTGCGGCAAAGCTATTCGGTGGTTATCGTCACGCACTCCATGCAGCAAGCCGCGCGGGTCAGCCAGAAAACCGCTTTCTTCCATCTCGGCAACCTTGTCGAATATGGCGAGACAGGCACCATCTTCACCAACCCCGAAGACCCCCGCACCGAGAGTTACATTACTGGTCGAATTGGATAAACATCATGCAAGATCAACACATTGCTTCTGCTTTCGACCGTGATCTGGAAGCCATCCAGGCGCAGATCATGAAAATGGGCGGTTTGGTCGAAGCCTCCATCCGGGACGGTGCGTTGTCCCTGGAAACCCGCGACGAAGAGCTGGCCGAAAAGGTACGCAAAGCGGACCGGGCCATTGATGAGCTGGAGGAAATGATCAACGAGGAAGCCGCCCGCGTCATTGCGTTGCGCGCGCCCACCGCGCGTGATTTGCGGCTCGTGCTCTCGGTGATCAAGATCAGCGCCAATCTCGAACGGATCGGCGACTACGCGAAAAACATGGCAAAGCGGACCGGAGTTTTGTCGCAGATGGCACCGGTGGACGACAGCGCCGGTGCGCTGCGGCGTATGGCGCGCGAAGTTGAACAGATGCTCAAGGATGCGCTCGACGCCTACATTCAGCGGGATGCCGAGCTCGCCATGGACGTGATCAATCACGACCGTGATGTCGACCAGATGTATAACGCGCTCTTTCGTGAATTCCTGACCTTCATGATGGAAGACCCGCGCAACATCACCGCCTGTATGCACCTGCATTTCATTGCGAAAAACGTGGAACGCATGGGCGATCACGTCACGTCCATCGCGGAGCAGGTTGTCTATCTGGTGACGGGTGAGCACCCCGAGGATGCCCGCCCGAAAGCCGACAAAACATCACTGGTAGCAGAAGGGTAAGGTTTTATGTCTGCCGATCAACCACGTGTTCTGGTCGTCGAGGATGAACCCGCACAACGTGAGGTTCTGGCCTATAATCTGGAGGCCGAGGGGTTCGCCGTCAGCCGCGCCGAAAACGGTGAGGAGGCCTTGATGCTGGTCGACGAAACCGCCCCGGACGTCATTGTTCTGGATTGGATGATGCCGAACCTGTCGGGCATCGAGGTCTGTCGCAGGCTCAAGATCAAATCGGAGACCCGCAGCATCCCGATCATCATGCTCTCGGCGCGTTCCGAAGAGGTGGACCGGGTGCGCGGGCTGGAAACCGGGGCCGATGACTATGTGATCAAACCCTATTCGGTGATCGAATTGATGGCGCGTGTGCGCAGCCAGTTGCGCCGTGTGCGGCCCGCCGCGTCGGGTGAGCGGCTGGAATATGAAGACATCGTGCTGGATTCCACCAGCCACCGGGTGAACCGGGGTAAGAGCGAATTAAAGCTGGGACCGACAGAATTCCGCCTGCTGTCGACCTTCATGGAAAAGCCCGGGCGCGTATTCTCGCGCGAGCAATTGCTGGATCGGGTCTGGGGGCGTGACATCTACGTCGATACCCGCACAGTGGACGTGCACATCGGACGCCTGCGCAAGGCTCTGACGCAATATGGTGGCTCCGATCCGCTGCGCACCGTGCGCGGCGCCGGGTACGCGTTGGGGTAGGGGCCTCTCAGGCGGCGACCGGACGCAGGCGCAGGATGTCGCGCGCCTGCTGCCAGGTGGCGACGGGGCGCTCGTATTTCTCGCAGAGGTCCGCCGCACGTTTGATCAGCGCAGCATTCGAGGGCGCAAGCGTCGCGCGGTCCAGCCGCACGTTGTCTTCCAGACCTGCCCGCGTGTGCCCCCCCGCAGCGATGGCCCATTCGTTCACTTCGATCTGTGCCGGACCGATCCCAGCCGCGCACCAGGCCGCATCTGGCGCGCGTGACTTCACCGTTTGCACGTAGAAATCAAAGACCTGTTTGTCCGCGGGCATTGCGTTTTTCACACCCATGACAAATTGCACATAAAGGCGCCCGTGCAGCTTGCCAGCCTCATGCATTTTGATCGCGTGCAGAATATGCGATAGATCGAAGGCCTCGATTTCAGGTGTCACCTCATAGGTGCGCATCTCACCCGACAGCCATTCGACAAGGTCCGGGGGGTTCTCGTAAACGCGTGTCGGGAAATTGTTTGACCCCACCGACAAAGACGCCATGTCCGGTCGCAGCGGCAGCATGCCACCCCGTGCCGCACCCGCACCAGATCGCCCGCCAGTGGAAAATTGGATGATCATGCCTGGGCAATGCTTTTCCAGACCTTCCTTGAGGGCTGCGAATTTATCCGGATCGGAGGAGGGGGTCTGGTCATCATTGCGCACATGCGCATGGCAGATGGCGGCCCCCGCCTCAAAGGCTTCCTGCGTGCTTTCGATCTGCTCGGAGACGGAGATCGGAACCGCCGGATTGGCTGCTTTGGTGGGCACGCTGCCGGTGATGGCAACGCATAAGATACATGGGTCAGACATCGAAAAATACCGTTTCTTGAGGGCCTTGCAGGTGGATGTTAAACTGATACATGCCATCGCTTTCGCGCGTCGCAATCAGGGTCGAGACGCGGTTTCTGTGCTCGATCCGCGCCAGCACGGGGTCGTCGGCATTTGCGACTTCTTCTTCTGGAAAATACATGCGCGTGTGCAGGCCGATGTTGATGCCGCGCGCCACCACCCAGAAGGTGATATGCGGGGCCATCATGTGCCCGTCGCGATGCGGAACAGGCCCGGGTTTGATCGTGTCAAACCGCCAAATGCCGGTTTCATCATCACCCGCTTTTCGCCCCCAGCCGGAAAAATTCGGATCCGGATCGCCACTAGCATAGATGCCATTTGTATCCGCCTGCCAGATTTCAACCATCGCGTCCTTAAGAGCATTTCCGGTGCCATCAAAGACTGTCCCAATGATGCTTATCCGGTCGCCAAGGGTGTTTTCATTCACCATCTGCGCGCCCAAGTCTTGCGCGTAAACACCTGAAATCCCGCAAAAATTTGGAACACATCCAATGTGAACATAAGGCCCGGCTGTTTGCGAAGCACTTTCATGCAGTTTCGTCATCACATGCCCTCCGGCCTGTTTTCGAAATAGCTGGCGCGGCGGCCGCGCAACACAATGTCAAAACGATACGCACGAGCATCCATCGGGATGGTATTTTCCATGTCCAGAGGCGCGATCAACCCCTCAATCGCCGCGCGGTCCGGGATCGTCGCCACGATGGGACAACGCCAGATCAGCGGGTCTCCCTCAAAGTACATCTGCGTGATCATGCGCTGTGCAAAGCTTTGACCAAAAACGGAAAAATGGATATGTGCAGGGCGCCAATCATTGCCGCCATTGGGCCAGGGATAAGGTCCGGGTTTGACCGTACGGAAGTGATATGCGCCGGTTTCATCGGTGATCATCCGGCCACATCCGCCGAAATTTGGGTCCAAAGGCGCCAGATATCCTTCTTTCTTATGCCGATAGCGGCCACCAGCGTTGGCTTGCCAAACTTCAATCAACGCACCGGGAACAGCACGACCGGTTTCGTCCAGCACACGACCATGAACGATGATGCGCTGTCCGATCGCCGTTTCGCCCGGTGCCGCGAAGTTCTGCAGCAGATCATTGTCGAGCGGTCCCAGCAGGTCATGTCCAAAGCGCGGGCCGGTGTCTTCGCTTAAAGTGCTTTGCAGAGAAATCTTCGCGCGTTCCGGTGAGCGGGTCACACTGGTTTTATACGCGGGAGTGCGGGCCGGCGGCTGACGTGTCCAGTCACGCGCGATGAAACCACCTTTGCCATATGCTGTCATGATCTCTGTGTCACACTATTATTTGAATTCGGGACGACCGTGGCGGCCAAGTGCACTTGTAGTCTGCTGATCTTGTATCCTGGCACTTTAGCTCTCACGATCGTTCGGCGTTCATGATCTGGAACATATAGGTGATAAGCTCCAGCAGAAGAAAGCCGCAAATTTAGTATCGTCGCCATCTTATTGATTTTTATGATTTAAGACAAATATTTTATTTACATAATACTGATTATAAATATTATCGATATACGACTGTGCGTATGTCAGTTTCCCTATCCTCTTCGGCCAACAAAAACTGAATCAGGGACGCTTTTGGAGGTGAGCCCCATTCCCCTGCCCCAATATCAGTCGGTTACAAAGCCCAGATCGCAACGGCAGTGCCAATCTTCTCTTTCGTTGAGCCACTCGTGCGTTCGTGTTGACACCATCTGCCGCAAATCAATGACAGTCAGCAAAGCGTGGTTAATCTTCTCTGTATCGCCCTTTGCATATGCACGTTAAATGAGGCCCAACTGCGCGGAAAGATTGTGCGCCAGCATTTCGTCTGAGACGTCATTTGTCATCACATCATTGGTTTTTCACTAAATCATATGCCCAATCTGCTTTGGCTCTGTTCAAGTTTAGGTTTCCTTCACCACTGATCGAAGAACAAGAAATCTCGTTTGCAAACTCATCCTCCCTCTAACAATTCGGCTCCCTGCTCTTTGCTGCCATTGATTGCGGGTTAGACGTGCTGAAATGCAGAGATGCAAAGCTGACGTTCCCGCCATTCGCTGCACGTATAAAATCGTGGTATGATCGAACCTACCCAGTGCGAACAGGTCGTTCAATCCCGCTCAGCGCAGTGGTCTTGGGACATCAGACTTGCCAAAACCGCATCCGGAATGGCGTCTTGTGCATACTCGAATGTGCCGCTGCCGCGCACCTCCTCGGCTGCGCGTTTGAGCGCGCCGAACGCGGCCCTTGCAAGGGAACCACCGACGCTAATGCGCCGGACTCCTGCCTCGGAGAGTTCGGCCACCGAATAGCTTTGACCGCTGAGTCCCATGACCACATTCACAGGCTTGTCGACCTCCCGGCACACCGTTCGGATTGCCTCAATATCTGGCAATCCAGGGGCATAAAGCACATTGGCACCGGCTTCCGAAAAGGCTTGCAAGCGTTTGATCGTATCTTTGAGATCGGGCCGACCCCAAAGGTAATTTTCTGCGCGCGCTGTCAGAAAAAATGGCAACGCCGCCGCAGTCTCGGCGGCAGCGCGAATGCGCTCGACTGCCAGAGCAAGATCGAAGATTGGCTCATCCGGATTGCCTGTTGCGTCCTCAATGGACCCACCGACCAACCCGATGCCAGAGGCGATGCGAATGGTATCGGCACAGGTTTCGGGGGCCCTGCCGAAGCCATCTTCCAGATCGGCTGAGACCGGAAGATCGCAGGCTCCGGCGATCTGCGCTGCATTGGCGATCAACTCATCCCGGCTTAGACCTGCGAAGGAATCGCGTTTTCCAACCGAGAAAGCGTAGCCGGCGCTGGTCGTCGCCAGAGCTTCGAACCCCAAACTCGCCAACAACCTTGTCGAACCGACATCCCATGGATTTGGCATAACGAAGGCTTCAGTTCGATGGTGAAGCGATCGGAAAGCTTCAAACTTTTTATCCTGATCCATTCGTTCCCTTAACGACATCCCGTGCACGATACTTGTAAAACATATATCGAACGACTGTCACGACCTCGGTCATTCTAGACTCACTCCGTACCTCGGAGGTGGTGCAGCATTCCAGCTATTGCTCGCATCAGGCACCAAAGAGGACGGCCCATTTCCGACATTTAGCGGTTGGCTACAATGCCGCGGTCGCAGCCCGAATAGTGGACGTTGGCGCACGATCCCAGCTTCCTGGACATTGCGATGGGTGAGACGCTGTACTAAGTGAGCTTTCGCTGCGCTAGCCCGAAGATCCACTTCAGCCGGGTATTGCTAACACGACGCTGTATAAATCTGGCTCGCCAGGCCCAAAGCGATGTGCTTTGCTATCTTCATGCATATCGATCCGATTACCCTGTCCGCCTTTTCGCTCGCCGTCGTCGTCCTGGCGCTGACGCCAGGCCCTGACCTCTTTCTGATCTTAGGACGCGGGCTTGCGCAGGGTCGCATGGCAGCGATCTTTACCGTGCTTGGCTTTCTTCTCGCTGGCGTTGTGCAGGTGCCGCTCCTAGCTCTCGGCCTTGCAACCCTGATCGCAGAGAACCCCGTCCTATTCGACTTGATCCGCTACGCGGGCGGCGCTTATCTCATCTGGAGAGGTGCGAAGATGCTCTTTGGCCCGGTACCCGACCCTGCTGGCGACGGCTCCGCAACAGTCTCTCGGGGCGAGGCGTTGCGCGAGGGTTTCGTGGCGAGCCTTGTTAATCCAAAGGGACACGCGTTCATGCTCGCCTTCCTGCCCCAGTTCGTGGACCCCACGGCAGGATCGGTCGCTGTCCAGTTCGTAGTCCTTGGCCTGGTGATGCGCGTCGTCGCCTTCATGGTGGAGGTGACACTGGCTACATTCTCGGGAACTGTCGGTGCCGTCCTGCGTCGCTCACGACGCGCGCGCATCGCGTTGGAGCGCATTGCTGGCCTGCTCATCGTCGCGATCGGAGTCCGGCTCCTCCTTCTGGAGCCCCCCGAACTGCGAGAAGCAAAGTAAGATTCTCCTCACTGAGTGCCCGACATGCCGCGGCTTCCGCGTCTGCTGACCTGTCATAGGACGTCCAAATCCAAGGTCTGGTTTGGGCTGACACCCGTCAACCGACCGAAACCTTCAGATGTCGCCTCAGAGCCCAAAGTGACCAGTGCTGCGACCGTGTCGAATGGCTCCTTCTTTGAATTTCAGAGGTGTCAGGTTATCCTGCCCGCATTGAGCAGCAATTGCGCAATTCGGCGTTTCCTTTGCAGCAA
>NZ_CANMNK010000009.1 GCF_947499265.1 uncultured Roseobacter sp.
TCAACATGCGTCCACCCGTCCCAGAAACCATTTTAGAGAAAGCCCAAATTTGTGGCCCAGGATCAGGGGGCTAGACATGGTAAGCCTCATCATGTGTGAGGTTGGTCGCTCTTCCTTATTCGGTCGGCATCCACACGCCGCGTTGCTCGGTGTCAATGAGGCCAGCTTGGCGAGGTAGAAGCGCGCCCATCCTACCTTATTTTCGAACTTTGATTGCCCGCCTTTTGTAGTACCTTCGATCTCGGCTTGGGGAATGTCGTGATGCTCGGCGATCCAGCTGTAGACTTCTTTGGGCTTTGCAGAAGAGCCCAGGTCTCGAAACCCGTCAATAACCGGCTGGAAATATTGGACGAACTTTGGACCCTTTAGTTTTGACATTTCTTCTTCCTCACCCCAACCCGTAGAATTTTGAGACCTGTTCCTTAACTGCCTCGCGAAGTGCGTTGGTGTCATTCAGTCGCAGTTGCTTTACCCCAGCAATGTTGAAACCGATGTCCTTCCTCATGTCGCCGATGGACGCGTTGTGCACCAGCAAGAAGTTCTCGTGGGCAAGTCCCTTGCCTTGGTTCAAACCCATTAGGTAGCCGATCTCTTGATAAACGTTCATGTTCCCATGGGTAAGGTCCGCGATCAGCAATCCAGAATCCTCGATCAGGCGCAGGAATTCCGCGTTGATCTCGTAGGAATAACCGGCGTCAAACTGGTCAATCCGGATGGGTCTGATCGCGATGTCAAGATCGTGCGCGGCGTTTAGGTCGTCGACCGCGCTCTTGATCGCGTCGAAATTTGGTTTCGTGTCGTCGCTGAATTGCATCGACACAAATACCTACCGTTTGCGCGATTGTGCAATCTTGCTGAAAATCTTGATCAGGTCGGCGGCGTTGATCGACGTCAGCTCATACTGGTGGGTCCGCAGCACCCAGTTGGTGAATTGTTCATAGGTGCCCCGCTTGCGATCTTCAGACAGCTGGAAGTAGAGGAAGGCCGCAAACAAGCCCTGCGCCATCGAGGCTTGCAGCCGCTTGTCGCCATAAGTGTCATTGATGCGTTTGATCGCCTCGAACACAGCTTCGGTGTCGAGGGTAGTATTGGGATCGATTTGCCCGCGCACGTCCTGCAAGGATTGGATCAGCACGGAACGCGCACACTCGTCCTGGCCCTTGTTCTTGCCGAACACGCTTTTGAGGTTCGACAAGTAAGAGAAGTCGAGCCTGTCCTTGAGCTGGCGGCATTGTAGGTACGTCACTGGTCTGTTTGGGGTGGTAAGCGTCCGCCCATGTTGATCGCCAAAGCCGACTGGGCAGACACTTATCTCTGTCATTGAGCGGGAACGCTATATGCTCTCATCTGACTTTTCGCGATGCCCGGAAATCACTTGGCGATTGGCCAGTCTTAGCTTCAAATGCGCGGGTAAAGGCACTGCGTGATGCAAAGCCAACGAGGTCCGCAACACGTTTTATCGGTAAATCTGTCTTTCCCAGCAGGTGGCCCGCACGCCTCATCCGCAAATCGCGAAGAAGCTCTATTGGTCCCGATCCATACGCGTCGGCAAAGCGTTTGGCGAATGCAGCCCGACTCATGCTTACATGTCTGGCCAGGCTTTCGACGGTGTGAGGATCGCCCGGTTCGTCTAACATCACCTTTAAGGCGCTCCATATAGATGGATCAGCCAGCGCGGCCATCCATCGCATGGCGTCTCCTTCCTCGGTCAAACGCTTGCGCAGCATGTCGATCACGCATTGCATCAAAAGAGCGCGGATCATCGCGCGACTGCCCAAAGACGGGTTGGACACCTCGGTGAGCAATGCCTGCAATGCCGGACGCATATGACTGGGAGACGATACGTTCTCGATCATGGGTTCGCGGATAACGTCAATGATATCCCTGATGCCGCGCAGACCGACAGTAACGTGGGCGCAAAGCGCGGTGAGTTGCCCACTTTCAACGTGTTCTGACCCGGCCATAAGGCTGGCTAGCTTCAGCGCTGCGGGCTTGCACTCAGGTATCGGGTGATTGTTGCCACCAAAACTGTGCAATGCATGGCTTTGCAAAGCGGGTATGAAAACCAACATACCGCGCGACACTTTTATAGGCGCACGCCCGCGCAGGCTGATTTCCCCTTCACCCGACAATATGTAGTGCAACGTAGCCGATGCATCCCGTCCAAGCCCAAGATCACTGGCCCCGCGCAGCTCGCACAATGCGAACGGGTCGGTGACAATTTCCAGCTCATCAAAGATATGATCGTATTTCATGCCGCAGAGTAACCAGAATTTAGACGGAAAGGCACCCCTGACTTTGCCTGGGAGCCAAATCAAGACGAAAAGATACATCGCCATTCCTAACTTTGGGTCATCGAAACACAACACGAAGGATCAACCCAATGTGCAACTGCGATGACCACGATCACCACCACACTCATCAACCCCTCACGCGGCGTGCAGCGCTGCGACGGCGGCGGCTGTCGCGGTCGGCGCAACAGCCGCCACTGCACAGCAGGCCGACCCTTACGCAGCACCGGCAGAGCCTGCGTTGCCACCCCGACATGGAACTTGACCTGTCGCGCGCGGCTCTGGTTGTGACGGACCCGCAGGTGGATTTCCTGCACCCCGACGGCGTGACCTGGGGTGTCATCGGGGCGAGCGTGATGGAGCACAATACTGTCGACAACATCGAAGCTCTGTTCAAAGCGGCCAAGGCTGCCGATATCACGACGGCCGTCTCCCCGCACTACTACTACCCGACCGACCACGGTTGGAAGTTCGAAGGGGCGCTGGAAAAACTGATGCACAAGATCGGCATGTTTGACCGCAAGGGCCCGTTGAATCTTGATGGGTTTGAGGGATCCGGCGCGGATTGGATGCCGCAATACAAAAGGTACATCGAGGACGGCAAAACCATCGTGACATCACCGCACAAGGTCTATGGAAACGACACCAACGACCTGTCCCTGCAGCTTCGGAAACAAGGCGTCGATCAAGTCATCCTGGCGGGTATGTCGGCCAGCCTTTGCACTGAGAGCCATATGCGTGAACTGCTCGAAGACGGGTTCGAAGTGGCCGTCGTACGCGACGCCACCGCTGCGGCCATGCTGCCCGAGGGCGACGGATACCTCGCCGCTCTTATTAACTTCCTCTACATGGCGAACGCGGTGTGGAGCACGGAAGAAGCCGTCGCAAAGATCAAAGCAGCGTCTTAAAACTCGCGAGAAAAGAAACCTACCTTGCGAAAGAAAGGTAGGTTTCTTGAAGCCAGTCACCTTGTGTTATCTTTCCGACAGCTCAGTCGAGAATTCAGTCGCACTGAATGCAGCGCCGGACTTTCGCGCCTCGCAAGTACACAGGATCCGAGATTACCTCGAACCAGCACCACGTTGGCAGCTATTGCGTTGACCTCGCACCGAGATATGTACCCCAACTCATCCCGTGGCCGGGCACACATGGCAGATAGAAACCTGACCCAACAAACGGCTTGGGTGGGGCAATCTGCTTGCGCAAAGCCTCTTTGCTGAGGCGCCCCCGCTACCCAAGCCCTGAGACAGCAGCCTTTTCTGGGTCGCCATAATGCCCAGTCCTGGGCCAGAGCACCGCGAGGATCATTGCGGACAAAATCGTGGGGACGAACAACAAAGAGACCGCGTCATAAACTTCAGCCAGCACGCCGCCGATCATTGGCAGCACAAACGCAAGCGCATAGCCGATGAGCGTGATGCCGCCCGTCAACCTTGCCACGGCACTCCCCGATGCGACGATTGGGGGCAACGACATGATCAGGATCAGTTGCACGGTGGAGGCGAAACCCGCCAGCAGAGCGCACGCAAATCCCACCGCGCCCGGCAGCAGCGCAAACCCAGCCATGCCGATGACCCCGGCGATGCCTGTGGCGACGACAGGCCCGCGCCGACCGATGAACGAGCTCCCACACCACAAGAGTAAGAAAGAGGCCAGCAAGGGTGTCGCATTATAGATCAGCAGAAGAGTTGCAAGCTGAGGCGCGCTGTCGTGCGCATCGAGCGTTGTTTTCATATACGCGTTGATCGAAAAGAATACTGCAATTGAAATCGCCAGCCAAAGGCCAAGCTCCCATGTCAACGGCTCTCGCCAATCAGGCCTCCAAGGGCCGGGTGGAGATGGCTCGCCTTTGTCCCTCGGGAGCAGGGCCAACACGGCGATGATGATCGCAGGTAATGCCCAGATCAGAAAGGCGCGCCGCCAGTCGCCATCTGCAAGCGGCAAGATGACCGGAAGGGTCAAACCGGCACCGGCCAGTTCTCCCACCATCATACCATTGAGATAAACCGCACTGCCAAGGGTGGCGCGCGTCGGCAACCAGGATCGCACGGCAGAAGGCAAAGCCGTTTGAAACAATACAATGCCAAGGCCCATCCCTGTTGATGCGGCAAGGATCATCACGGCTGATGGGGCCCACCCACGTGCGGCGGAAAGCGCGGAGCCCAAGACAAGCCCAATCGCAATCGTGCGACCAATGCCCAAACGTGTGACCAGCAGCGCCGCGAAGGGCGCGGCCAGTGCAAGTACAACCACGGGAAGCATGGTCAGCGCCCCGGTCTGGGCTGTCGACAGATCCAGATCTGCTGCAATATCGCCCGCCAACGCTGGTGCAGCCAGCACCGGGATGCGCAGGAACAGACCTATCGCCCAGAGCAGTGCGAGCAGGCCAATATCATGAAGCGTCAGCCCTTTCATGGTGCGTCTGCAAAGGCGCGCACGGTCATGGCAGCCGCACCCTGCGCCTTGATCGGGACCGCAAAGAACCTGAACGGTCCTTCGGGTAGGGCAGCGAGGTTTGTAAGGTTCTCGACGATCAATATGTCGCGCGACAACAGTTCTGTATGCACAGGGCGGATAGGATCGGTCCGGTCATCGGCATTAAACGTGTCCATTCCGACCAGCTTTGCCCCACCACGGATCAGACGGTCGATGATGTCCGGGCCAATGAAGGGGTAGGTTTCATATGTGTCGGTCCCCCAGTGCTGATCCCAGTCGAACCGAAACAGCACGGCTTTACCTTCGATATCATCGGGCAATGTGTAATTGTCGAGGCCAACGGGACGTCCTGCTTGCGCATTCGGAACATGCACGACTACGCCATCAAGTACGACGTCCTCCAGACGCAGGCCCGAGATGTCTCGCATGCCCTGAAACCGATGTGCCGGCGCATCCAGATACGTCCCGATTGAGGTTTGAAACGTGATCTCGGTCAGTTCAAACGAGGCCTTGCCCTGATAGAAGGGCGCGGAGGTTTCGTGCGTCAGGAAAGGCTTGATCGATGCACTGAAGGTTTCTTCGCGCCCTTCCGGTGTACGGATGGTGAAGCCGGGCATTCCATCGGCGAAAGTGTGGGAAAGATCTATAAGCATGGTCGTGGTCCTTCTGATCAAGTGTCGGCCGCTTTTGTCACGATCAGGTCTCACGTTCTTGGACAATACTGCCGCATCTGGTACGATCCTGTCGAGAAAGGGGAAGCCATGAACCTCGATTATTCCGTTGCCAAATCACTCAAGGACTCTGCAAACCTGCTGCGCAGCGTGACCTCCCCTGCCGGGATCGGCCTGGCGTTGTGGGAAAGGCGTGGCGGGCGCGATCTGAGTTACCGCCGCCCCGCCCATCACACGATCAGCCTTTATCTGCGTGGCGGAAATTATGTGCGTCACATCACAGACGGCACAGGGCAGCGCGGAAAATCCAATGTGTCCGGCAGCCCCGGCGCCATTTGTATCATGCCTGCCGGATGCGAGGCTCGATGGGACAATCGGGGCTATGTCCGGTGGCTGCACATCTATTTTCGAGGCGAGCACATGCAACAGGCCACGTCAGGGATGACAGATAGCCCCACAGAGCTTGTGTTCGGGTGCGACCCTGCCTTTCGGGAAATGGCCGAACGTTTTGTCTTGGCCCTGGATTGGACAGCGGCGAATGACCGTCTGGCGCTGGATCATGCCCTTTATGCGCTTCTCGCGCGGTCCTTGGAGATCAAACGAACGACCGCGACGTTTCGTGCACCGAACGGTGGCTTGACAGGAGCGCAATGCCAAGCCCTGGAAGACGCCGTTGCGGCATCTCTTGAAAAACGGATTACCGTGGCGGACCTTGCTGAGATTGCCGGTTTGAGCTCCCGGCAACTCTCACGGGCCTTCCCGGTAAGCTACGGCATGCCGCCTTACGAATGGGTGTTGCGCCGCCGCCTTGATGCGGCACGCAGCCTGCTGGATCAGGGGCGCGAAGCACTGGACGTCGCCGCCGCCTGCGGTTTCTCTTCTCAAAGCCACATGATCCGTCGCTTTCGTGCAACATTTGGATACACGCCAGGTGCGATGCGTTGAGGTAGTTCAGAGATGGGGAGATTCAGAACCGGTGGGAGCAACGTTTGTAAAATCGGGTGGCTCCTATTCGTCGGCAAAAGCTTACTTCGTCCCGCGCCGGTATCACAGGAGCCGCTTGCTGCTAAGGTCTGGATCGAGCCCAAAGTGACAGATGATACGAACAGTTCAAATGCCTGGTAATGCGTAGAGCATTGTTCCGACGCCCTTCCAAATAACACCGTCGAACCCAAACGGCTTTGCAGATCAATATGCTGATTGATGTGTGTCAACGCTTGTTTGCCGCACCACTGCTAACCTCAGTTTACGGACAAGGAACTCAACGCATTGAATCGAAGGTCATATGACTATGTCACCGATGCTCTTTATCTGCCTCTTCTTCGCCGGTTTCGGAGTTTTCCTGATCGGAGCGGGTGTGATCTGGTGGGTCTCCTTGCAGGCCAGAAAGCTGGCCCATGAAAGCAGAGGGTAAACCTACGACCGCGACTTCATTTTGGATTTCGTTCTTTGGCTGTTGAACGCCAAAAACCATCTTTAAGGAAAGACGGTGACACCTTACTACCTGGACGATCGCGCAACCGATCTGACCGAATTGCAGAAACGGCTGGAAACCTCCGATCTGATTCCAAGCCAGGAGCCTTTGCTTGATGAACTCGACACAAAATTTGCCGCTCTTCGCACCGCAGGCATAGGGTCGCTCGCGGGTCTTCGCGCTGCGCTCAATTCATCGAAATCGCTGGCATCCCTGTCAACAGCATCCGGTGTCGATCCAGATTACCTTCGGTTACTCAAGCGAACAGTCGGTGGGTTCTTCCCGAAACCAAGATCCCTGAATGAGATCGGCTGGCTGGAAAGGAGCGCGGTCTCGCGTCTGAAAGCGGCGGGCCTGACGAACACCAAGAAGCTATTCGATGCTGCGCAAGATGGTGTAGATTTGCTGGCGACCAAAGTTGGCTTGGACGTCGCCGACTTGATGGAACTCGCTGCAATCTCTGATCTGTGCCGGATTCAGTGGGTCAGCCCGAAATTCGCAAGGGCATTGTTGGCCAGCGGTCACGTCAATGCCGCATCCGTTGCCAAGGCTGATCCTGATAGCCTGTGCGACGCGATCGTGGAGGCGAACAAGGGCAGCAAATTCTATAAGGGCAAGGTGGGCTTAAGAGACGTCAAGCGACTGGTGATGGCAGCCGCATATGTTCCCGGGCACTGAAATATGAGGGTGCGGACGCAGCCGAAATCAATCGCGACCGATGTTGCCTTCGTTAAGCGCCTACCCAATGGAGAGAACTTCTTTCTGATGGGGGAGTGTTTGAAAATTGGTCGAAGCGAGGTTTAAGCCTTTTCATTTATATTTCGATCATGCGTAGGGTTTTTGCGTGAATGCTAAATAGAGGATCGTCCCGAACGCTGCGCAGAATACCGCCAAGTATCTGATATTCTACTTCGCTCAACCGGCGATCCAGCACTTTGTACCTTGGCTTCTTGAGGCTATGCGTCGGGTTTTGATTGATGATTCCTGCCGCGATCGCATGGGGGAAAACGTCGGCGAGGAGGCCCATGGCGCGGATGGCGGTGCCGCGGCCGCCACGCATGATCGGCTTTGCTGCGCAGCTTCTCGGTCTTCATCACGACGCTTGTCTTGCCGACGATAATGTCCTTCATCCTCCGTGTCCCGAGCAGCGGTATGATGTGCCCGCGGATGTGCCCGGAATCGGTCGCGACCGTGGTCGCCTTCTTAGGACGGCCACCTTTCCCGAGAACGAGGCCTGCTTTCATGTTTGCGATGTACTTTTGACAGAGCTCCCGAACGGTAACTGCGCGACGTTCCTCTTCTCTTTCAGTCGCGGGATCCTGCCCTTGCGCGATCTGGCCAAGCACTGTCTTGGCTTCCCGTCGCGCGGTCTCTGGTGTCCAGACTCCATGGATTCCGATCCTTATAGCGCCGTGAGCGACCTTTCACTCTGTATTGGATGAGGTAGCTTCGTTTTCCTGAGGGATAAACACCAAGGCCAAAGCTCGGCAGTTCGTAATCCCAGACGACGTGACCTTTGCTTTTTGGGCTACGGACTCGACAAATCGTTTCGTCAGCTGCTCATGCTCCGGTCCTTCGAAGACCCGCTTTCACGCAAGCACCAAGCAAGTGGGCGGAAGTCAGGGCATAATCTCGAATAGAGCCTTCGGAGCGATGAACTGTAAAATCTAGTACTTTCAGATGCCTATCGTGCCCTGGCGTGCTTTATCGTGCAATTCGGAAAGGTTATTTGACCATCTCCGAGAGCAGAGGCTAGAGTTTCTCATCCTCTAGGGCCCGCGATAAAATCAATAACTTTGCCATTCGTCCTCTCTTCAGTATCTGTTCCGCGTAAAAAAAGTTTGTACGCCTTCACTGTAACGGATACGCCTAGGTCTTTGTTGTTGTTAATGGCCTCTCAAGCTCTGTTTCTATTCATGTCTTCGATTGCGTGCTGCACTGGGGCGATCGCATCAATGATCCCCTTTTCAACTTCCTTGAACGCCCTGCGACATCTTTCGAATGGACAATCGCATCGCCCTGTATTTTCACACGCGCTGTGGCCACCGCTCACATAATTGTACTTTCTTCCAAAGCCTCCGAAGCTAGATTGCATCGCATGGACGCAATGTTAAACCGAGCCCGGCAGGCAAGCGCTTTCCGTCCTTTCCGGAAAGCTTGAATGGGATCAGCAGATGTACAGGTCAGGGTGAAATGTTGAGAGCGCTTCTAGCGATTGCCGCGATCCTGACCTCGCTTTGGGTTCTCGAAAGCGCGCGGCAGGACGTTGATATTTCACGCTTTGATATCGGGCAGACGCCTGTCACCGAATTTTCCATCGCGGAGAGCGACGGGCCGGTGGTGGTCATGGCGCACGGCTTTGCCGGCTCGGCCCAGATGATGCAGGGGTACGCGCTGCCCCTGGCGCGGGCCGGATACCGGGTGGTTGTGTTTGAATTCCTCGGTCACGGGCGGCACCCGGACCCGATGTCCGGCGATGTCAACGCGATTGACGGCACGACGCGCGTGCTCGTGGAGCAAACGCAGGAGATCATCGATGCTGTGACGCCGGGTGATCATCCCGTCGCATTGGTTGGTCATTCCATGGCGACTGATATTCTGGTGCGCACAGCCACGACGCGGCAGGATATTGGCCCCATTGTCCTGATCTCCGCCTTTTCGCAGGTGATTGATGCCCAAACCCCCCAAAATCTTTTGCTGGTGACCGGGGCCTGGGAGCCCGGGCTGCGCGGTTTTGCGCAAGAGGCGTTGCAAATGGTGGCACCGGGTGCGGCCGAAGGTGAGACGGTGACCAAGGGGGATGTCTCGCGCCGCGCCATTGCTGCGCCTTTCGCCGAGCATGTCTCTGTCTTGCAGAGCCGCGCGGGGCGGCGCGAGGCGCTGGCCTGGCTTGATCGGGCCTATGACCGGCGCTCGGACGTCGATATCTTGCCCACCGGCTGGGCAATCCTTGGTCTGCTCTGCGGGCTGGTACTGCTCTTCGTGAGCCTCGCAAAGCATCTGCCAGCACGCGATTTTTCCGCGCCGGAACTGAGCCGCACGCGGTTTTCGATCCTGGTGTTACTGCCGATGATGCTCGCGCCGATGATCGGCGTGCCCATGAATCCAGAGTTCCTGCCCGTCCTTGTTGCTGACTATCTGGTTTTGCACCTGATGATTTTCGGTGCGGTGCAACTTGCCTTGCTTTGGATGTGGGGCGCACGGGCAGGGTGGCTTTGTTTCACTGCTTTCCTTGTGCTTCTGCTTTTCTGTGCGCTTTTTGGGGTGGCCCTTGATCGATATGCCGCGAATTTCTGGCCAACGCCTGAGCGGCTTGCCATCATTGCCGCGATGCTGCTCGGTGCGGTGCCCTATATGCTTGCGGACGCAATGCTGACGACAAATGCCACGCGTCTCAGACGCCTTGGATTGCGCATGGGCGTGCTGATCTCGCTTTTCGGCGCTGTTACGTTGGATTTCGACAGCCTGTTTTTCCTGGTGATGATCGCGCCGGTTCTGGTGCTGTTCTACCTGGTTTTCGGGACCATGGGCCGCAGTGCCGCGACAAGGTCAGGGCCGCTCGCATCGGGTCTCGCACTGGGTATCGTGCTGGCCTGGGCGCTTGGCGTCAGTTTCCCACTTTTCCAAGTATAAACTTATCTCGGTCGGCTTTTTAGAATGGCTTCGCGCGGCGCGCCATCTGCCATGAACCTCAGCAACCGACGCATTTGGCCGAACAGACCGGCGGTGATTGACAGCACCCCTGACGAAGGGTCCTTTGTCCATGAAGTTGAATGAGGTTCCGAAATGTCCAAAAGTATCCGCCGCGTCGAAGAGGCCGCGCGCGCGGCATCGCTGCAGATTGAAATAGAACGCATGCCAGACAGCACCCGCACCGCCAGCGAAGCCGCCGAGGCCTGCGCGTGTTCCGTCGCCCAGATCGTGAAATCCATGGTGTTTGAAGGGGCCAGCACGGGCAGGCTCAAGCTTTTGCTGATCAGCGGAAAACATGATGTTGATCTTGACAAAGCCAAGGTGCTTTTCGGCGAAGAATTGATCCGTGCCGATCCCAAACGGGTGCGGTCGGAAACCGGTTTTGCCATTGGCGGTGTCTCGCCCCTTGGCCATCTGTCGGAAATCGAGACCTGGATGGACACCGAATTGCTGGCGCATGACACCGTATGGGCCGCCGCTGGCGCGCCAAATGCGGTTTTCAGTGTCGCGCCAGAGGGGCTTCTGACCGCAACTGCGGCCAAAATGCTGGACCTGAGCGGCTAACCTTTCACCCGGCTTTGCGGTGCTGCGTCAACATCCTGCAACATGGCCATCAATTCGCGCGCCCAGCTGTCCTTGATCCTGCGCGCCAACTGCGACAGTGGACGATGCAGCGGGGTCAATATCGAATACTCATACCGGATCGCATCTTCCATCGGGACAAAGACAATCTCTCCCCGACCGATCTTCAATTCACGCTCCGTGACAACCGTCAAGGGATCGACAATGGACAGACAATGACCGGAGGTGATGAACGGCATCAGCGGCAGGAAAAACTGACTTGCATTCACAACATTGAAACGCGCACCAACCTGATCAAACGCCCGGGTGAGGGTCCGTGACAAGGGATGATTTGCATGGAGCGTGCCCATGGGCTGGTTGTCCAGGTCGGCGACGGAAATTACCGCCTGGCGCGCCAGTGGATGATCCCGGTGCAGCGCGCAAAAGCAGCGCGCATCAATGATTTCCGCATGGTATTGCGGGGTCTTTCCAATCGGGTCGTCAAAATCTGCAAAACCGAAATCGATGCTTTGGGTGCTGGCCAGCTCGCGGATTTGAGGAGAGCTGCGAGAGGAAAACGTGATCCTGAAATCCGTGGTTTCCGCGACTGTGCGGCTGATGAAACGGGGGAAAATGAACGCCGAAGGTCCGGGCATCGCAGCAACGTTCAGATTACCGGATTGCGCGTTGCGCAGGCTTTTCATGGTGCCGGACACGGTTGTAAGCCGATCAAGTATTTCGGAGGATTCCGCCAGCAGATATCGCGCCTCCGGCACCGGCACAAGTTGGCGTCCCCGGCGTTCAAAGAGCTTCAAATCAAGTGATTTTTCCAGATTCTTGATGGCCAGGCTGATGGCGGGCTGGGTCCGGCCAAGTTTCTTGGCTGTTTGCGAAATGGACCCGGATTCCATGACCTCGCGGAAGACGGTGAGTTGGGTGAGATTCATCCGATATTCCATAAGGAATACTTTGTGAAAGTTAAATATATTAAATTTGTTTTTATGTGATTTCCCGTTAGGCTGGTCGTCGCAATAATCGGGAAAACCGATACAGAAAACCTCAACCGGGAGACCACAATGACATTCACAAAGACACTGGCAGGGATCGCCCTGACCGCTGCGTTGGCCGTGCCTGCACTTGCGCAGGATCCTACGTTTTTCCGCATCGGCACGGGCGGGGCAGGCGGGACCTATTTCCCCATCGGCGGGACCATTGCAAATGGGATCTCCGCGCCTCCCGGTTCGCGGGCCTGCGACGAGGGCGGCCAATGCGGCGTGCCCGGGCTGATCGCGATTGCGCAATCGACAACGGCCTCGGTTTTCAACAACGCCGCCGTGCAGAACGGTGAGCTGGAAGCGGGGCTGGCCGCGGCCGATGTGACCCGCTCGATGTATCTGGGCGAGGGCAAGTTTGAGGGCAAACCGCACCCCAAGCTGCGCATCATCGCGAACCTCTTCCCCGAAGACCTGCATCTGGTGATGCCGCAGGGCAGCGAAATCAGCAATCTGGGGGATCTTGCGGGCAAGCGTGTGGGTATCGCTCAGGCGGGGTCCGGCACACAGGTGGCCGTGCTGCAGATGCTCGACGCCTGGGGCGTGAATCGCGACAATATGGAAGAGGCGGAGCTGAACAACAGCCAGTCCGCCGAACGGCTCGCCGATGGTCAGATCGACGCCTATTTCTACGCTGCGGGCTGGCCGGTTGCCGCGATGGTGCAGCTCGCGTCCACCAAGGGCATGAGCCTGCATTCCTTCTCCGAGGAAGATCTGGCCAAGATCAACGAGATCATTCCCGCCTATATCCCGTCGAAAATTCCGGCCGGTGTCTATGAAGGGGTCGACGAAGACATCCTGACACCTGCCGTCTCGGCGATGCTGGTTGTCTCCTCGGATCTAAGCGACGAGTTGGTCTACGGTCTGACCAAGGCGCTGTGGAACGACAACACCCGCAAGCTGCTCGACAACGGCCACGCCAAGGGCAAGCAGATCACGCCAGACACAGCGCTGGATGGCGTCGAAGCCCTGGGTGTTCCGCTGCACCCCGGTGCCGAGAAATTCTACAAAGAAGCCGGTCTTCTGAAGTAATAACCTGACCCTTTCTGGTCAAAACCCAGGCCGGTGCCCCGACAATCAGGGGCACCGCACTCTCCGAATGCAAGCATTGCCAAGGGGGCATTCCAATGTCGGACCCATCTCAGACCGATCAGCACGACCTGACCGACGCGGAACTGGCCGCGATCGAAGAGAAATATGACGAGGGGTCCGCGACCCGATCCGTCGGGCCGACCACCGGGCATATCCTGCGTGCTGTCTCGCTTGTCTTCGCACTCTATCACTACATCACTGCGGGTTTCGGTCTTCCAGCGGATCACTGGCATATGGGTTGGCATCTTGCCGGGCTGTTCATTCTGACCTACGCGCTTTTCCCGATCATTGGCGCAAAAAGCCTTTATGCACAGAAGCTCAGCGCCTTTCGCATCGGCAATATCCCCCTTTATGACCTTGTTTTCATGGCGCTTGGCGTTGCCTCTGCCCTCTACGTCGGCCTTGCGTGGCGCGGCGTGCCGAGCTTGGGGATCGAAGAGCAGACCTTCCGCATGGGGAACCCCAATGGCTATGACGTGTTTTTCGGTGTGGTCATCATTTTGCTGGTGCTCGACATCGCGCGGCGCACGCTGGGCTGGGTGCTGCCGCTGATCATCTGTGTGTTCATTTCCTATGCGCTGCTGGGCCCCTATTTCCCCGGCCTGCTGCAACATCCCGGGGTGAATTTCAAAACCTTCGTCTCCTCGATGTACTTCCCGCAGGAGGGCATCTTTGGCGTCACGCTCTGGGTGGTGTCGACCATTGTGTTCCATTTCGTGCTCTTCGGGGTGATCGCGCAGCGCACCGGTCTGGGGCAGCTCTTCATCGACAATGCCACGATCCTTGCGGGCCGTTACACGGGCGGTCCGGCCAAGGTCTCGGTGGTGTCCTCCGCCTTTTTCGGCACGATTTCCGGCTCGTCGGTCGCAAATACCGTGTCGACCGGGGCGCTCACCATTCCCAATATGAAACGCCTCGGATACCCCGGCCATTTCGCGGGCGGCGTCGAAGCGGCGTCTTCTGCCGGGGGGCAGATCACGCCGCCGATCATGGGGGCAGCGGCCTTCATCATGGCGGAATTTCTGGAGCTTCCCTACACCACCATCGTGATTGCCGCGATCTTTCCCGCGCTGCTGCACTACGTAGGCGTCTTCACCGTTGTGCACCTGATGGCGCGCAAGCTGGACCTCAAAGGCCTGACCAAAGATCAATTGCCCAAGCTTGCCGCGGTCTGGCGCGAGGGCTGGGCCAATATTGTGCCGCTGATCGGCCTGCTGGTGGTGCTGTTTTCGGGCTATACACCCTTTATGTCCGCCTTCTGTGGCATTTCGCTGGCCGTTGTTGCGGGGATGTCGCGGCTCAGGGAGCCGCCGACGCTGGTCTATGCGGCCGCCTTCATCGCCTTTGTGCTCTGGAAGTTTTCCGACGGCGGGTTTGACCTGACAATGACCATCATCCTCTGCGCGGGCTCGGCCATCGCCACGCTCAACCCACAGGCGCGGATCAGGATCCCGGAGATGGCCGCCTCGATGGAACTCGGCGTGAAATACGCGCTGGCCGTAGGGGCCGCCTCCGCCGCCGTGGGCATCGTGGTTGGGGTGATCAACACAACCGGGATCGGCTTTCGCATCGGTTTCATGGTGACGCAGGGCGCGGGCAACCTCGCCACCGACATCTTTGGCTTCATGACCCTGGGCGGGCTGTTGGAGCTCTTTACCGTGCAGGATTTGCAGCTCTTTATCTCTCTGGTTTTCATCGCCATCGCCTGCATTCTGATGGGCGCGGGCATTCCTACTACGGCGCTCTACATCATGCTGGTGTCGGTCGCTCAGCCCGCGCTGGCACAGCTGGGCGTGCCCCCCATCGCGAGCCATATGTTCGTGCTCTACTACGGGGTTGTGTCTGAGATCACGCCGCCGGTTTGCACTTCGGCCTATGCCGCTGCGGCCATTGCCAATTCCAACCCATTCCGCACCGGGCTGTCGGCCTTCTCGCTGGGGCTGGGCAAGGTGGTGGCGCCCATGGCCTTCGTCTATGCGCCGGTGCTGCTCTTTGTGTCCTCGACGGGCTTCGACCTGTGGGAATTCACCTATACGGCCAGTTCCTGCATCGCCGGTGTCGTGGCCCTGTCGGCGTCGGTCGTCGGCTACTGGCTGGTGCCGATGGGGCGGGTGTCGCGCATCCTGATGGCGGTGGCCGGTCTGGTCTTTGTCGCACCGTCCTTGTCGGCGGATCTGGTGGCCCTGCTCATCGCGTCGCCGGTCATTGTGACGCAGATCATTGCCCGGCGCGCCGCCGTGGCGCCTGCCTGATCCCCATGCAGCCACCTGTGACCATTATTGGCGCCGGGATCGTCGGCATCTGTTGTGCCCTGTCATTGCAGGAGCGTGGTGTGCAGGTGCGTCTGATCGACCGCGGCGCACCGGGGCAGGAGACCTCCTTTGGCAATGCCGGGGTGATCTCGCCCTGGTCAATTGTGCCGCAGGCGGTGCCGGGCATCTGGAAAAGCATTCCCGGTATGTTGCTGAACCCGTCGGGGCCGCTGTCGGTGCAAGCGCGTTTCTGGCCTCGGATGATCCCCTGGGGGCTGCGGTTTCTCGGCAAATCAAGCGCATCAAGCACGCGCCGTGTCGCGGATGCGATGGAGCTACTCTGCGGGCCTTCCGTGATGCTCTTTCGTCGCCACCTGTCGGGCACAGGCCATGAGGATCTGGTGGTGGACAGCTGCTATGTGCACGCCTTTCGCAAAGCTGAAAAAGCCAGTCTGTCGGATCTGGGATACGCGATCCGGCATGAAAAAGGGGCGGAGATGGAAGTGGTCGGGGCGGACGCACTGCACCGGTTGGAGCCCGCGCTGTCGCGGGATTTCAAAGCCGCTATCCTGATCAAGGGGCAAGCGCGTGCGCGGGCGCCCGGACGGATCGCAAAAGTGCTGGCCGAAAAGATCCTCCAGCAAGGCGGATCATTTGTCAGTGCCGACGTCACAGCGCTGGAGCGGGCAGGGGATGACGGCTGGTGGGTGCGGACCACGGGCGAGGATATTTCGGCCCAAAAGATCATTCTGGCCGCAGGGGTCTGGAGCGCTGCGCTGCTGAAACCCCTTGGCCTCTCCGTCCCGCTGGCTGCGGAACGTGGGTATCACGTCGAATTTCCACATGCCGCCGTTGCACTTGAGAATTCGGTCATGGATGTGGATGCCAAAATCGTCGCGAGCGCGATGGAGGGCGGTGTGCGGGTGGCGGGATCTTCTGAATTCGCCACACCGGATGCACCGGCCAATCCGCGCAAGAAGGCGCTGCTGGCGCGACAGGCGAAAGCGATGTTGCCTGATCTGGAGATGCGCGATGTCAGGTTCTGGATGGGGCGGCGCCCCTCATTCCCCGACAGCTTGCCCGCTCTGGGTGAAATCAACGGCCGACCGGATCTTTTTGCGGCCTTCGGGCATTCGCATTACGGGCTGATGATGGCGCCAAAAACTGGCGAATTGGTGGCGGATCTGGTTGCTGGTGTGGTGCCCAATCTGGATCTCAGCCCGTTTGATCCCGGCCGGTTCTGAAACATCCCTTTTGGAAAGGAACATCTCATGGTGAAATATGCGGGCGGGCAGAACATCTGCGGCGCAATCATTGGCGTATTATGTCTGGAAAGCTATTTTCCCAAACCGCCCGGCCATATCAAGAACCCTTCAAGCCTCCCATTCCCGGTGCTCTATGAGATGATTGAGGGCGTGAAAGTGCCCGATTTATTGCATGATCCCAGCCCTGCCTTGTTGGAGCCGTTTCTGGAGGGCGCGCGCCGTCTGGAGCGGAGCGGGGTGCGCGCCATCACCGGCAGCTGCGGGTTTCTGGCACTTTTCCAGAAAGAGCTGGCTGCGGCAGTCGATATCCCGGTGTTTGCCTCAAGCCTGATCCAGGTGCCTTTGGCGTTTCACATGACGGGGGCTGCGGCACCCGTTGGCATATTGACGGCGGATGCCTCCGCCCTGACACCCGGACATCTTGAAGCTGTCGGCGCGGGCGACGTGCCCATCGCCGTTGAAGGGCTTGAACAAAGCGCAGAATTTGCCGCCGTTATTCTGCGCTACGAGCGCACTGCGCTGGATCTCGATAGGGTCGAAGAGGAGGTGCTGGCTGCGGCGCATCGGCTTAAATCCCGCGCTCCTGACATCCGTTCGCTTGTGCTGGAATGTACCGATCTGCCGCCCTATGCGGCGCGGTTGCAGGGCGCTTTGAAACTGCCGGTCTTTGATCTGATCACCCTGGCCACGATGGCAAATGATGTCACAACGCGGCGCGGGTACAGTGGTTTTATGCCGTGGTAAGCGCAAGGCGGTGTGGTGCGCCAGTCTGCCATTTGACTAGTGGTCGCCCAGATCACCGGGCCACACGCCGGTCCATTCGTGGTGACCTCTGGCGTTCAGAATGGCCGCCAGTTTGATCCCCTCGTCAGTAGACACCAGAAGGGCCGAGGAGGTGAAAGGCGGTGCTGCGCGGAGGTTCTTGCGCATCAGATTGGTCTCGTAAGTCCCGATCCAGGTGCCGTCCATGCAGTTTTCCAACCCCAGGGGGCGCCGGTAGATATTGTCGAGCTGCATGATGTCACACGCCGTCAGGTAGTGATCGAAATTCTTGCGCAACTCCTCCTCTGTCGACAAAAACACCGGCCCATCCTTGGTGACCATCGAAATGGGCAGGATGATCAGGCTGCGCCATGCCGCGAAATCCCGCTCGATAAAACACGCCGACATCCGGTCCAGCAAATCCTGGAACTCCTGCACGTGAATGGAAGAAGGCGGTTTCGATGACGGCAAGGTATTTGGGACCCTATCAGAGATGACCTAAGTGCAGCGTTACGGTCATGAGCGTTGCCCAGAACCGCATCAACGATAGGGTCTGCGGATTGCTATTCCCTTAACCTGCGACGCTGTTTTTCTTTTTCGGCAGGATCGCGTCGGCCACAGCGGGCGAGGGCAACTGCAGATATTCCACCAGCATGATGTTCATCGGCTGGTCCTGCACATGAGACACGAAAAAGCGAATGAAGCTCTTGCCGAGCATCGCACCGCCTTCGCGGTAGTGCGACCATTGCACCCAAACCGATTTTCGATCGCCACGCGTAAGCGATTGCGCAATCACATCGCAGGCCGTGTGCGTATAGCCTGCGCCCTGCAACAATTGCCGGTATTTCCCGTGAGCGTCGACCATCTCCTCTGCGGAGTTCATGACGATCATATGATCCTGATAGTAAACTGCGGTCGGGAAGGAGAAATGCGCCGCGATCCGGTGCAATTCGCCGGACGTAAAATGCCGGGCCAGTTGTTCGAAATGAGTTTCGAGCGTCAGTTTCATCAGGTTCCCCTCCGCTTTTCAAACCCAGCAGTTTCTAGCTGCGCCCGCACCACAGACAGAACGTCCCGCAGGCTGGGCACACCTTGAAAATGCATCTGCGAGCCGCTTTGTTCCATCAGGTTGCCCATCCAGCGCGGGTTGAACCGCGCATATGTCATGACAAGCGGGTCGCTTCCTGACAGCAGAGAGACAACCTCGCGGAGGCTCTCCAGGTTTTCCGCGCTGAGCGGATCGACCGGCCACAACAGCGCATCCACCGTCATGGTTGCCGCTTTGGCTCTGAAATCCTCAACACAGGCAAAGCGCAGGACCGACCATCCTGCGTCCTGCATAAATTCAGGGGCATTCGGAAAGTCGTCGCGCGCGTTCCAAAGAAGCAGGCTATGTGACGGGGTCACAGGGGTGCGAATATGCATTTTCTGCCCCTCCTGACGGGCATGGGTCTTCAAAAATGAATGGATCTAATTTGTTTGTTCTGATGATGATGTGTCCTGGGCCAGGGACAGGTCTTCCAACCGCGCGGCCAGCAGCAGCAATTCGGCCACGCGGTGCCCCGGACTATGCTGGGTGACACAATTTGCGGCCTCGTCCACGAAGGCGGCCGCAGCCATCATGCACATGCGATAATTATCCGGATACTGCCGTTCCGAGGCACGTGTTGCGAGCTGAGACAGCAAGGTGTCGAAGTCACCCGGTGAATGTGTCATGCGTTTTCCTTCTGGTTTTCAAGTCCAAGATTTCAGTGCGGGATCGAAAACGACCGCTGGCTGAGGATCTTTTTGGTTCAGCCTGCCCGAGTGGCAGCTGATCGGCGCCTTGTGCGAAAAGCGTGACGGAAAAACCAGTTTCAAAGGGTATGTAACAGGTTACATCACCTCGTTAGATATTGAAAATATTTGAGTATTTAAGGAAGCACGCTTAGAGGCGCGGGGTCATCGCCTTTGCCAGCGTGACATAGTTTTCGATAAAGGGCGCTGCGGAGTCTTCCTCTGAACACAGGCGCGGTATCGTGACTTTGGCAAAATGCTCCGGGCTGATGTCGGGCCAGTTGACCTGTTGGCTGCGAATGACATCGGCGGCCGCGTCGGGCCTGCCCAATTTATTCAGCAAGACCGCGCGGCGCATGAAGGTATAGGGGATCTGAAAAATCAAGGCGGCCTCGGTCTCCGCCTCAAGTGCGGCGCTGTATTCTTCGCGGTGCAAATGCAGCCATGCGATCCAGGTCAGGGTCAGCCAGCGGATCGGGTTATCGGGGGAGAGATTGGCGTCAAACCCGATGGCCTCGGCCAGCGTATCATCCGGTGCCACACGACAGGTATAGGGGATCACAAGCGCCAGAAAACGCGCCAGATCGTGGCTCCGGTCCAGGGCGACGACGCGGCGCATGGTTTGTTCGCTGTCATGGATATGGCCACTGTGCCATTGCGATTGGGCAACGTTGAACATCACATCCGGGTCGAGCGGCGCCAGTTCCAGCGCCCGCTGCGCATGCCAATGGGCCTGGTCACGCAGCGCAGGGGTGTCGGACGGGCCGTAGACATTGGCCAGATAGGCCAGTTTATCCGCCAGCACGGAATGCGCCGCCCCAAATTCCGGGGATTTTTCCAGCGCCATCTGCATCAACTCGATGCGTTCCAACTCCCATTCAACCGCATTGGTGGCGGGGCCGGGCACCCATGTCGCCATGACAAAGAGCTGTTCGGGGCTCAGCCGGTTGGGGTCGCGGCCCTCCAGTACATTCTTGGTGACACCAAAGAGCCGCACACGCAGCTCATTGCCGATGGTCTTGGCCAACGTCTCTTCGAGGCGCTCACCGTTTTGGAGGGCGACGGATTTGGCCCAGACGGTGCGGCTGGTCTGTGCGTTGATCAATTCCACGCTGGCCTGCTTTTGATCATCCACCTCCAGAATGGCACCGCGCAGGACAAACTCCGCATGGGGGTGCAGCTTGGCATCTTCGGGTGCCGATAGAACCGTGATCGCCTTATTGCGCGCCAGCACACGGCGTAAGATCAACCCGGCCTGCTGACCGGATTGGTCACTGCCTTTGAGATCGTCAATCTGCACCGCAATCGCGTTTTCTGCCGGGTCCTGCCGGGGCGCGTAGAACTCCAGCCACCCGATCCAGAGCAGTGTGGTGGCAATCGCTGTGACAGCAACGGTCCACCAGTTGCTTTTGCGCTGGCGTGTCGCGCGCGGCTCTGCCGCGATCTGTGCGGTGGGCGTATACGTGGCACGGTGGGTGATGCTTGGCCGGTAGGTGCCAACCGGAATGTCGATGCGGATGTCGGTATCCGCAAATGTGCTCGCCTCAAAAACGGCGATGGCCGTGCGCAGCCTGCCAACCTCGACCCGCACGATGCTGTCGGTCGAGGGGTCGAAATCTTCTGACTTGTCGAAGATGTCCAAAGCGATGGTATAGGCCTTGAGCTGGTCGCCCTTATCCAACACCTCGGCCTTGGCCAAATGCTCCAGCAGCCGCAACCTGCGCTCGCTCTTGCCCATGGCGCCGGAGGCTCTGATGCGTTCGATGTAAGCGTCGACGTCCTGCAATGTGATCGTCGGGGTCATGTGGCGGATACTCAGCTAGAGTTTAAAATGCCGTGATCGCAACATCCTAGCTTCAATCCATCACGCGATCAACTTATTGGAGAGCGGATGCAAGAAATCCCATTCATGCGTGTATGGTTGCGTCCAACCCTATGCGTTTACGTCAAAGCCGGGGATGAAGTGGCGCCTGAATAATCGCAGGCGCCACCGCGGTTTATTCCGCCGGTTCGCTCACCGTTTTTGTGCGGCTTTCCTTTTCGGCGGCATAGTTGGTCTGCGCCGTCTCCACCGCCTTGGCGTGGATTTCCGCCAGTTCAGGCCGCATTTTCTGCGCGCGCATCGCTGCGTTCATCGTCGACATATGCTGCCCCTGGAAATGCGGGAAGACTTCTCGGGCGATCAGCTCGTAGCTGCGCCGTGTCGCGTCAAAATTCGCCCAGTTATGCGCCAGCATCAGATAGGCGCCAAAGCCGCCGTTGCTCTGTTTCCAAAGCCGGTCGATCTGTGCCCGGCACATCTCCGGCGTGCCGATGGCGCCAAAGCCGCTGTCATTGATGAAATCAATCATCTCCTTGGCATTCTGGCCGGGCATGGACATTTGCGGGAAGGCGGCAATTTCCTGGAAATAGTTGAACCAGTGTTCAATGCCGTATTCCACATCGCGGTGTGCCTGTTCCATCGTTTCCGCGATGTGACAGAGGCCCACCAGCCGCCATTTGGACCGATCCGGCATGTGACCGTAGTGTTTGGCCTCTTCCTCGATCACATCCCAATGCAGGGCCAGCGCATCAAACCCGGCGGCGGTGGTTGCGCCGATGGAGATCATGCCCGTGCCGTATTTCCCTGCCAGTTTCGGTCCGGTGGGCGAGGCCACAGCGGCGGTGGCAAGGTCGAAATTGGAGTAGGGGCGCAGATGCAACCGCGCGTCCTTCAGCACCCAGCGATCGTTTTCGAAATTCACCGGCTCATCGGAGCGCAGCAACCGCGTGATGACATCGAGCCCGTCCGCCAGCAACCCGCGTGTGTCCTTTTGCGACAGCCCGATCATCGCGGCATCCGTGGGCAGAGAGCCAGGCCCCAACCCCAACATCGCCCGCCCGCGTGTCAGGTGGTCCAACTGCACGATCTTCTCGGCCACCCAGAGCGGGTTGTGATAGCTGACGGACACAACCCCGGTGCCCAGCTTGATGCGGCGCGTTCGGGGCGCGGATGTGGCGATCATGATCTCCGGACTGGCGGAAATCTCTGATCCTGCGGAGTGATGCTCGCCGAACCAGACCTCGTCATAGTCGCACCGGTCGAGCCATTCGACCAGTTCAAGGTCCTGTTCTAGCGCCAGTGTAGGATTGATACCCGGTTTGTGGAACGGGGCCAAAAAAATGCCGAAACGCATACGATCCGTCATGTGGTTTTACCTCCCTATGTGCCGGGGCGTTGTGCGCCCGGCATTAGGACAGGGTAAACCAAGCAGGCCTATCCACCAATTCAATTTTAGGTAGCAGGTACCGGCACTTCCGCGCTGGCAGGGTCAGGCCGCTTTTTTCTGCCGACGCCGGGCAATCATCCCCAGCCCGCCCAGACCCAGCGCCAAAAGCGGCAACGTGGCGGGCACAGGCACGGCGACCGGCGTGAAGGTATAGGTCAAATAGGCCGCTTCCCAGGACCCATTGTCGGTGCTGCCGTAAAACCCGATCAATTCAGGGGACCATTCCAGATAAAGCATCTCGCCCTTCATCGTTGACCCGTAGAAATCAAAGACTTCATCATAGGGCAGCGAGATGTCGACATCTTCGGGTGTTGCCTGAGCGCTTTCGTTGTTGTTGCAGGAAAAATTGCCCAGATAGCAGTTGGTCGCGATGCCACGGTTCTCTGACCCGCCGCCGTTTTCGATTGTGGCGGTGAAGCTGAAAACCTTGCCGATATCGTCATATCCAAAAGGACCGGGCGTGCGGAAAATGTCGTTCAGACCCCACACATCAGAGGATGATTCCAGAGAGTCATATTCTGTTCTGCCGGAGTCCGTATCGACGATCAGGCCGATCCATTCGATCTTTTCCAATCGCACGTTTTTTTCAAAGGAATGGACGGTGCCCGCCGTGGCTGAAACACCAAGCGACAGAAAAAACAGGGAACTCAGAAACCGGAACATGACACATGCCTCATAATTAAGGAAAAATTAATACTTTAGCACTTGGACAGGGTTTGTGCTCCGGTTTCAAAGGAAAAGATGGATTGGCGCTTCCCTCAGCGGATTTTGCGCCCATAGGTTGCGGGACCTCAGCGCCGCTCCCCCTCAAGCGGTGGAAAGTCCTGCATCGGCCCCGTTTTTCAAAGCGCTTTATTGGCCGTTAACCTTTTGATTCGTCTCCAGATAGCGGCGAATTCCATCTTCGATTGAATTTTCTTGCGCGCCTCGGAGGCCGAATTCACTATCAATCCTTTGAATGCTAAGAGATTGCTGCCCAAAGCGGGCCGACGCGGCGAAAAATGGCACTCATCTTAAAGTTGCACTGCTGCTAGGACACGAGGGCCGCGAGCTTGTACCCGACCCCATGTACCGTGCGGATCAGGTCCTCATTCTGCGTTGCGCCGCCAAGTTTCTTGCGCAGGCGCACGACATGGGCGTCGATGGCCCGGTCGGTGATCTGTACCGAGTTGCCATAGACCGTCGTCAAAATCTGCTCCCGGGTCAGAACCTCACCCTGCGCATCGGCAAGCGCGCGCAGCAGGGCAAATTCGGTGCTCGTGAGCCGCAGTTCGCTGTCATTGTGAATGTTGCGCACGACCGAGCGGATCAGATCGATTTCCAGTGCGTCAAAACGCAGCGCCTTGGCGGAAGTTTCAGGGCGCGACCCGCCACCTGCGTAGCGCCGCATCACCGAGCGCATGCGCGCCAGCAATTCCCGTGGCTCATAGGGTTTGGTGACGTAGTCATCCGCGCCCAGTTCCAGCCCGACAATCCGGTCATAGACCTCATCCCGCGCGGTCAGCATGATCAGCGGCGTTTCCATCTCGCTGCGGATGCGCTTGGCCACCTCAAAACCGTCTTCATCCGGCAGGATAAGATCGAGGATGATCAGATCAAAACTTTCGGTTTCCAGAATTTTGAAGAGCTCAGCCGCGGTGGCCGCGGTCGCAGATTGATACCCGTGACGTGCAAAGAACCGTTCCAGAAAGGAGGTCACCTGCTGGTCGTCATCAACCACCAGAATTTTCTGTTCCATATCCCTACACTCCCACACCCGCAGCTTTAGCGTATTTTAACTTGTGGCGGGCCGCAACTCGCGACAGGCTGCGGCCATGACAGAGTCCAGAGCCCATGTCTCGATGCACCGCCCCCTGCGCGCAGCCCTGTCAGCTTTGGCATTGGTTCTGGTCACCGTCATTCTGGGCGGTGTTCTGGGCGCGCTGACGCAGGCGCAATTCAAGGAAGTCCGGCAAAGTTGGCTCGACTATTCAACCGGAACGGAACGCAAAGGCATCCTGATCAGCGAAGTGCGCGCCTTACTGGGCTATGGCGGCCTGATCCACAATTACAAGAACTTCGTGCTGCGCCAGGAGGATCGCTACCTGGGCGAGACACAGCGGCAACTTGTGGAATTCGATGAAGTCCTGTCCCGGTTCCGGGCGCTTGACCTCTCGGGGGACGAAGAGGCCGCGCTCAGCGCGATCGAGCGGACGATTGCGGAATACAACGCCAATCTGCCGCTCGCGATCCGCGCTGCGGACGAGGGCTGGTCTGCAGAGCGTACGGACGCACAGGTGCGCGTCGATGACAGCCAGGCGATTGCAGGGCTGGCACAATTGGAGCGCATCTGGTCGGAGCTGCAGGCGTCGAGCACGCGGCGCTTGCTGGCGGCCGTGGGGCAGGGGCAGCAGCTGATCTGGATCGGGTTTCTATCGATCGCGGCACTGGTGA
Organism: uncultured Roseobacter sp.; assembly: GCF_947499265.1. Classification (GTDB taxonomy): domain Bacteria; phylum Pseudomonadota; class Alphaproteobacteria; order Rhodobacterales; family Rhodobacteraceae; genus Roseobacter. Next base: position 25,028 of record NZ_CANMNK010000009.1, read on the forward strand.
TGGCGGCTCTGGTCGTGGGGTGGTTGTTGGTCCTGCTCTTTCGCGATCTGCGCCATGCGGTGGCGGATCTGGCGAATGAATTGTCGGAACGCAAAAGGCTGGAGGCCTCCGAGGGGCGGCTGGCCACCGCTGTTGAGCAGAGCCCGGCGACGATCATAATCACGGACACAAATGCGCAGATCCAATATGTGAACGCCAAATTCACACAGCTGACCGGCTGGACGCTGGATGATGTCCGGGGGCAGACGCCCGCGTTCCTGCAATCCGGCGACACCGAAGACAGCGTCTACCGCGACATCCGCGCCGGGCTCTCAAATGGCGAAGCCTGGCACGGTATCTTTCGCAACCGCAAGAAGGATGGATCAAGCTATTGGGCGGAAACGACCATCCTGCCCTTGCTGTCGCCCGAAGGCAGCATCCAGAACTTCATCGGTATCAGCGAGGACATCACCGAAAAACGGCAGGCCCGCGATCAGGTCGTGCGCGCGCAAAAACTCGAAGCCGTGGGGCAATTGGCGGGCGGCGTGGCGCATGATTTCAACAACATCCTGACGACAATTGTGGGCTCCGCGCATCTGGCATCGCTGGATGCTTCCGAAGGCAGTGATCTTGCCGGAGAGATTGCCCAGATCAACATCGCGGCGCGGCGCGCGCAAAGTCTGGTGAACGAACTGCTGACCTTTGCGCGGCGTGAGCCCGGAGACATGCGCGCGGTGGATCTTGGGCAGATCATCGAGGAGGTGACCGGGCTGCTCAAGGCCTCGACGCCGCCGATGATCACCATCCGTTTCGACCCCGAGGGCGCACACCATTTCGTGCGCGGGGATCCGACGCACCTGCACCAGATCGTCATGAACCTTTGTCGCAACGCCGCTGAGGCGCTCGAGGGATCACAGGGAACCATCGACCTGAAGCTCTCCGCTGTTGCGCCGCCCGCCAACGCCGCCCCCCGTGCCGAGGGCTGGGTGAGTCTGACGGTGAGAGATGACGGGCCGGGCATGTCCGCCGAAACCCAGCGGCATCTCTTTGAGCCGTTTTTCACCACCAAGCCACTGGGCAAAAGCTCCGGTCTGGGGCTGTCCGTGGTCTACGGGCTGGTCAATGAGATGGGGGGCGAGATTTCCTTTGTCAGCGATCTTGGCGCCGGCAGCACCTTCACCATCATTCTGCCCGGGGCGGAAGCTGCAGAAGAAACTCTGGCGTCGAAGGATGATGCCATCCCGCGCGGCACCGAACGCATTCTGCTGGTGGACGACGAGGCCGAGGTTCTGGGCACCTTCCGGCGCCTGCTGACGCGGCTGGGGTATCGGGTTGAAGCCTTCAATTCACCCATGACCGCGCTGGAACGCTTCAAGGCGGACCCGGCCCGATTTGACATCCTGATTTCGGACATGGTGATGCCGGACATGAGCGGCGAAGATCTGGTGCGCGCCGTGCGGGATCTGCGCGACGACATCCCGGTCATCTATTGCTCTGCCTATAAACCGCGCCGTGTGACCGTGCCGGGCCCTGCACCAATCCTCATCGACAAACCCGTGCAGCCCGCAAAACTGGCGCGGGAAATTCGCACACTTCTGGACTAATCTGTCGCATTTGAAGGACCTCGTGCGGGCCCGTTTCATATCGCAACATTTCGTCGCAATTAGTTACAAATCGCAACTCCGCGCGCAACATATCCCGCGAGAATAGGCGTTAACCTTAGGTCAAACGGAACGGTTGGGACCCACCTCGCCAGTGCGCCCCAACCGCCTCATGTCGCATAAAAACCAAAGGGACAGGACTTAAAAAGTCTCATCTGAAGGTGTTTTCCAAAGCGGTGTCTCGCGGCACCGCACCCGTCGCGGCTGCGCATTTCGCAGCTGAATTACAGCTAGGCCATTCATCGCCCAGCAAGAAGGAGAGCTCGATGAAACGGACACTGCAAGCGGTTTGCGTGCTGGTTCTGGGGGCGAGTGCTAGTGCCGCACAAGACGTCACACCTGACCCTGCCATAGAAGTAGACGCCGCCCGCGCCGAACTGGGAAAGCGCATGTTCTACGACACGCGGCTCTCGGGCGATACCTCGCTGTCCTGTGCCAGCTGTCACCAGCCCGACAAGGCCTTTACCGACGGCGAGGCGCTGAGCCAGGCCTATACGGGTGCCGGACATTTCCGAAACGCGCCGACACTGGCGAATGTCGGGTTCCGCGACGCCTGGATGCACGATGGCCGTCTGGGCACTAACCTCAATGATGTCGCGCGGGAAATGATCACCGAAACCTATCTGATGAACATGGACATGCGCATCATGCAGGAGCGCATGAAGCAGGATCCGGTGTACCGCGAGATGTTCGCCGCCGCCGGCATGTCGGAACCGTCGAATGGGGGCGCGCGCAATGCGCTGATGGATTTCATGAAGACGATCCAGTCGCGCAATGCGCCTTTCGACACCGGCGAGATGTCGGCGGCGGCGATGCGCGGGCAGGGCATCTTTGAGGGCAAGGGGGGCTGCGCCGCCTGCCATTCCGGCGCGCGCTTCACCGATGACAAACCCCATAACACCGGCGTGCCGACCAACCCCGACATCTGGGCCGATCCGCTGCGGCACTCGGCCTTTGTCACCTACGCCAAATTCATGGGTGTCGAAAACTATATGAACCTGCGCGAGGATCTGGGCGCCTATATCCGCACCCACCGTGAAGAAACCAAACGCACGTTCCTCACACCCTCGCTGCGGGAGCTGACCTATACCGCGCCCTACATGCATAACGGCACCTTTGCGACGCTGGCGGATGTGGTCGATTTCTATGATGCCGGCGGCGGCAACGACACGGGAAAGGACGCGCGCTTGCAGCCGCTTGGACTGGTGCCCAGTGAAAAGGCCGACCTGATCGCCTTCCTCGAAAGCCTCTCCGGCGACAGCTTCGACACCGATGCCTACGTCTGGCGTGAAGATGATTACGATTACGAACTGATCGAAAACTGGCGCGAGCAGCCAAACTGATAGAGGGCATCATGACACATAAAACCCGGATCGCCGCCTTCCTCATGGTCACCTGCCTGGCGGGGGTGGGCATGGCGGATGGGCACAGACCGTCAGAGCTGGCAGCGCTGGATCCACCGGCGGCCCCCGCTGATAACCCGCAGACACCGGAGAAGATCGCCCTGGGCGAGTTGCTGTTCTTTGACCCGATCCTGTCGGGCAACGGCGAGATGTCCTGCGCCTCCTGTCACCGGCCCGAAGCGGGCTGGGCGGTGCAGGACAAGATCAGCTTTGGCTATCCCGGCACCACCCACTGGCGCAACAGCCAGACCGTGGTGAATTCGGCCTACTACAAGAAGCTCTTCTGGGCCGGGGCGAGCGGTAGCCTTGAGCATCAGGCGCGCTCGGCCGCCCGCGGCGGCGTGGCTGGCAATGGTGAAGACGACATGATGGAGGCGCGGCTGGCCTTTGTGCCGGAATACCGCGAGGCCTTCCGCGAGGTGTTTGGCGATGACTGGCCGCTGGTGCGCCATGCCTATATGGCGCTGGCCTCATACCAACGCACCTTGGTCCAAACCGACACCCCCTTCGACACGTATATGCGCGGCGATGATGCCGCACTGAGCGAGGCGCAGAAACGCGGGCTGGATCTCTTCACCGGTAAAGCCAATTGCGCGGCCTGCCACAATGGCGCGCTGCTGTCGAACGAGGCCTATTACAACATCGGCGTGCCACCCTACGACGGCTGGGAAGAGGATGAGTTGGCGCAGATCACCTTCCGGTTCGAACTCTACGCCAAAGGCTCCACAGAAGAGATGTACCGCAAGACCAAGGATGATCCGGGCCTCTATTTCCGCACCAAGCAGAAGGCCGACAAGGGCAAGTTCCGCGTGCCCAGCCTGCGCTACACCAAATACACCTATCCCTACATGCACAACGGCATGCTGGAGACGCTGCGCGACGTGGTGGTCTTTTACAACGCGGGCGGCGGCGAGAATGAATTTGCCGCCAACAAGTCCGAACTGATCCAGCCTCTGGGACTGGAGGAGGCGGAAATCGACGATCTGGTGGCCTTTCTCGAAAGCCTGAGTGGGCCGGAAATTCTGGTCGACGATCCGGACCTGCCCGAAATGCAACCCCTGCCAGCGACACAGAATTGATGAGGAAGCAAGCATGACACAGGTCGATCCTAAGATCCGCGCGGCGATCAACGGCGAGAACGGCGAGGCCGCCAGGGCCGGCACCCGCAACTGCCTGATGAACCGGCGCGAATTCCTGCTCACCAGCGGCATTGCCACCAGCGTGGTGATGGTGGGCGTGCCGGGCATGCCGCAGGCGCAGACACCCGCTGTGGTCTCCACCTATCCGCGCAAGCTGATCGCCAAGCTCAGCGCGCTGACCGTCGATGAACCGTTTGATTTCGAATACCCCGACGAGGGCGAATATGCGGAATCCATTCTGGTTAAACTGGGTCGGGCAGCAGGGGGCGGGCTTGGCCCGGACAAGGATGTGGTGGCATTCAACTACACCTGCACCCATCAGGGCGGCCCGCTGCAAGGCACCTATCAGGCCGCGGACAAGGCGCTGGGACCATGCCCGCTGCACCTGACCACCTTCGATCTGACACGGCACGGGATTTTCATCGCCGGGCAGGCCTATCAGTCGCTGCCGCAGGTGCTCTTGGAACTGGATGGCGACGATATTTACGCCGTCGGCATGTTTGGCCTGATCTACGGCCGTTTTGACAATCTGCAAGGCTGAGGAGCGCACCCATGTCCACGCCATATTATGTCCCGGAAACCGCCGTGCCGCTGCCGCCGCCAGACGCCGACGTCATTTCAACCGCCTGCGACTATTGCGTTGTCGCCTGTGGCTACAAGGTTTACCGCTGGCCGGTTGCGGGCGGCAAGGTCGGTGGCCCGAAAGCCGAAGACAACGCCTTTAACGAAGATTTCCCCGTTGCCCCTCTTGGGGCCTGGGTGGCTCCGAACCAACACAATATCGTGCTGCACAACGGTGCGCCGCACCATGTGGTCATCATCCCGGACAAGGACGCCGAATTCGTCAATTATTCCGGCAATTCGTCAATCCGGGGCGGGGCGCTGGCGCAAAAGGTCTATAACCCGCAAACCCCCACGCGCGACCGTCTGAAATCCCCGATGGTGCGGATGTTCGGCGTGCTGATGCCCGTTACCTGGGACTTCGCGCTGGAGATCGCGGCAGAGGTCGGCAATCACGTGCTCGAAAAACACGGCACCAACGCCTACGGAGTAAAAACCTTCTCCTATGGCTATATGGAGAATACCTATGCGATCACCAAATATGCGCTGCGCCATGTGCGCACGGCGAATTTCACCTTTCACGACACGCCCTCGGATGTAACCTCCACGCCCGGTTTCCGGGATGCGGGTTTTGACAATTTCGGGCCCAGCTACGACGACTGGGCTGAGGCCGACACGCTGTTGATGTGCGGCACAGACCCCTACGAATCCAAGACCATCCTCTTCACCGATTACATCATGCCTGCGATCCAAGGCGGTCAGAAGGCGATCTTTTTGCTGCCGCGCCGCACCTCCGGCACTGCCTTCGCGGAAAAGAACGGTGGCATGGTGATCGATATTCAGCCCGGCACCGACCTGCCGGTGGTGCTGGCCATCGCGCGGGTGATTGTCGAGAACGGCTGGGAGGACAGTGAATGGATCCAGAACTGGGTCAACAACAAGTGGGAAAGCTCTTCCGGCTTCGGGCAGGGCACGCGCAACACGCCCTGGCAGTGGCGCACCACCTGGGGCAAATTCCAGACGGCCGGTTTTGAGGATTGGAAGGAATGGCTGCTGGCCCAGGATTATTCCGAGCCGGAAAAGGCCGCGGAGATCGCCCAGATCGACGTGCAGAAAATCTACACCGCTGCCGAATGGATGGCCAAACCGAAAGAGGACGGCACCCGCCCCAAGACCTCCGTGATGATCGAGAAGGGGTTTTACTGGTCCAACAACACCGGCAATACGCAGGCGATCTCTGCCTTGGGCATCATCACCGGCTGTGGCGGGCGCCCCGGTCAGGTCATCGGGCGCGCCGGGGGCCACCAGCGCGGTGGTCTGCGCGGCGGCGGCTATCCGCGGAACAAGTCTCCCGAAAAACTCCCCGGTCGCAGGCGGCGCGCCATGGACACCGACCGCTATCTGATGAGCGGTCACACGCGGCTGGCCCATGTCATCGGCACCACCTGGGTGCAGGCGATGTGCGGCACGCAGTCGCTGCAGGCCAAGTTTGACGAGCTGACCACGCGAAACCCGCATCAGGTCCAGAGCTTTGAGAAACAGGACATCATCGACACGCTGAAACGGAGGGCGGATTCAGGCGGTATGGTGGTTTGGAACCAGGACATCTACATGGTCGATCCCATCGGCACGCGCTATGCCGACATCGTTTTCCCGGCCAGCGGGTGGGGTGAGGATACCTTTACCCGCGCCAATGGCGAGCGGCGTATCCGGCTTTATCCGAAGTTCTACGACGCCCCCGGTGAGGCAAAACCGGATTGGTGGATCATCGCGCAGCTGGCCAGGAAGATGGGCTTTGAGGGGTTCGACTGGAAGGACTCCAACGAGGTGCTGGAAGAGGGCGCGCGCCATTCGCGCGGTTCGCGTAAGGATTTCTTCATGGTCAAGGTCAAGGCCGATCAGGAAGGCAAGACGCTGCACCAGAAGCTGGGGGAGTTTGGCACCAATGGCATCCAGGGCCCGGTTCTGATGGACAAGGATGGAACCTTGGTGGAGACCAAGCGGCTGCATGATGTGAACCGGGTACTCCCCGAGGAGGGACCGATTGGCGCCAATGTGTTCAACAAGAAGCTGACACATTTCAACAGCCAGACCGGCAAATGCAACATCCAGAAAGCACCCTGGGATCTTTTCTCCAGCTACTGGGAATGGCTCAAACCGCGTGAAGGTGAGATCTGGATCACCTCGGGGCGCATCAACGAGCGGTGGCAATCGGGCTATGACGACCGGCGCAGGCCGTATATCGTGCAGCGCTGGCCGGAGAACTGGATCGAAATTCACCCGACAGTGGCGGAAGCCAGCGGGATCGAGAATGGCGACTACGTGCAGGTCTATTCGGACCGGATTCCGGTGCAGACGGATACGATCATCGGGGTCGAAGGCTCTGATTTCGATTTCGCCGAGTTACTCAAGAACGGGCATATCGAGCTGACCAAAGCGTCAATCACAGCCGTCGCCATTGTGACGCCGGCGGTGAAGGAAAACCTCGGCTACATGGATTTCCTGCACACCAGCCAGCCTGCAAATGCCCTCTCGGGTCGCGTCGTCGACTGGATCAGCGGCAACTACAACTACAAGATGGGTGTCGGCAAGGTGCGCAAAATGGGCGAAAGCCCCTATAAATCGCAGTTCCGGTCGATGTCCTTTGCCCGCCGCGATATCGCGTGATCCCATGTGCGGGTTGGGTCTTTTCGGTCCGGCCCGCCGCACATTCTCGGAGATATGATGCAATCTGATACCCTGCTCAATCCGCGCGCAAAGCTTTCCGCATTTGATGCGTTTCTGACATCGGAGAACGAAGTCCTCCGTTCGGCTGCGGTCTGTGCCTTGCCCGCCTTGATGGAGGGGAGCGCAAAGGATGTGCGCGCGGCATTGTTGATAGCACGCCTTGACCCCGATCCAGACGTGCGCAGCGACGCGATTGAGGCGCTGGTGCCTCTGGCAGAGCCCGAAGATGCGGAGGATTTGCTACATTCGCTCGCCGGTGATCCGGTGCGCGAGGTCAAACTGGCTGCCATTCGGACGCTGGCGCGATTGCAGTCGACGGAGGCTGTCCCCCTGTTGCAGGCGCTGGTGATATCGCGGTCCGAGGATCAGGTGACCTGGGAAGACGCCGGCAGCGATTGGGAAGACTGGCTGGATGTTCAAATGGCTGCCATCCGAGCGCTGAGTGACATGCAGGCCGAAGAGGCCATCGACGATCTGATCGTGGCGCTGATGGATGCGTTCGGGCAATCCGTTGACGTACCCGTCTACCACGCCCTGGCGCAAATGGGCGAGATTGGCGTTGCCACGCTGATCGAGGTCTTCAATCAGATGAAAGGCGTCGCGCGTCGCCGTGCCGCTGCAGCTTTAGCCAAGGCCGCGCCAGAAAGCTTCGAGATGCATCTGGAAAAGCTGTTGGCGTCAGAGGAGCCTGAATTGCGGGTGCTGGCGCTCAAGGTGCTCGCGCCCGATGATGCCCGCAGCGAAGCGCTTGCGCGCGACGACCCCGATGCCGATGTCCGCGCTGCAGCACTGCGGCATGCGGTATCTGTTCATCCCGATCTCGCGCGCCGCGGCCTTTCCGACAGCAGCGAACGTGTTCGGGTTGCGGCCTTGAACAGCCTCGCGCCGCCGTTTGAGTCAGATTTCCACGAAGCACTTGTCGACAACATGCTGATGTGGCTACCGCGTTGTGGGCCTGAGCTGGCGATCTGCGTGATCGAAAGACTGCAGGTGCTCGCGCCCAACCGCGCTTTGGGTCCGCTTTTGCAGCTGATTGATGCGCGTGAAAATGACCTGGAGGTGCGCGTTGCGGCGGCAAAAGCGCTCGGAGCAACTGCATTGAAAGTGCCGGTAGCGCTGATTGCGGAACGTCTGGAAAATCCCGCGCGTCAGGTCCGCGCCACGCTCCTGACCGTATTGATGCACAAGATGGCCAGCGACGACGACGCGGTTGATCTCGCCGCAGCCGTGATTGCGGGCGACATCCTGCTGCCCGAGCCCGACCCCGAACAAATGACGGGTGACGTTGCGGTTCCGGACGCTGGCACGCCCAAGGAAGGGGCCGGGTCCAGCCGCATCTGGATCACGCCTGAGGGTGAGATTGTCGAACGCGAGAACGCCGCCCAGCAAAGCGGGCAGAGCACACTGGATGCAATCCAGTTGGACGCGCATGTGACGCTCTCCGCAGCGCCCCCGATGGCCGGAGAAACGCCCGAAGAATCCGGTGCGAAACGTGCCAAACGACGCGTTGTTGAAGGATCCGACGATCTGGCGCCGTCGCTGGCCTGCGACGCGATGCGGATATTCCGCGACTGCGTTGGGGGCAAGCTGACCGAGGCGATGATGGCGCGGGTAGATGATCCCGATGAGACGGTGCGCCGCGCGGCCTGGGAGACGTTGGCGGGCAGGGTGGTGGCACCGGCGTTCCGCAAGACCGCCGAGGCTGGCTTTGCCGACAGCGACCCGCTGATCCGCATGGCGGCGTTTCGCATTCTGTCGCAAGATCCCGATCCTGCCGTGCTGAGCAGGGGGCTCAATGACGCAGACGCCTTGATCCGCGCCGAAGCCGTTGCGCACTTGCCTGCGAGCCAAGCGCTCGACTTCATCGGCGACACAGCAACCGCTGTGCGGCAAAAAGCGGCGCAGAAAATCCTGACCTCGGGGGAGACCACGTTTATCCAGGCAGCGATGCGCGCCGCGATCAACGCAGAGCGGTCCGACACCCTCGGGATGCTGGCGCGGCAAGCTGACGCGGCGCAGGAAACAGCCCTCGAAATCCTTGCAGACAGTGTTGACAATCCCCGCCGCGCGTTGATCATTCTACGCGGGCTTGCCCCGCGCCACGACGCTTCATAATTTGGTCAGACCATGAGAATTGCCTATACGATTGCGCCCGGAAAAGGCGATACGGATCAGCTGCTTTATGGCTTTGCCCGCAAAGCGCTGACCCTTGGTCATCGCTTGTGCGGTGCCGTGCAGGTCAATACCGACAGCTGCGATGGCGGGCTCTGCGATATGGATGTGAAGCTCCTGCCGGAGGGACCTGTCATTCGCATTTCGCAAAGCCTGGGCCCTTCCGCGACCGGCTGCAGGCTTGATCCCGAAGCGTTGGAACAGGCCGTGGGTTTGGTCAGCACCGAAGTGGCCAAGGGGGCCGATCTGCTCATCGTCAACAAGTTCGGCAAACACGAGGCCGCTGGCCGCGGGTTTCGACCGGTGATCGCGGAAGCGCTGAGCCTTGATATCCCGGTTCTTGTGGGCCTGAATACCTTAAACCTTGCTGCGTTCATCGCGTTTACGGGGGATTTGGCCCAAGCGCTTCCAGCAGATGAGGCGACACTGACTGCATGGTTCGACGCGCAAATCGCGGAACGGAACGCGCCTGCTTGACCCCCGCCTGGGAACCGCTGCGAAAACACATTGCCCGCGGCATTGCCGTTGACGGGCCCGATGCGATCCGTCATGCGGGGCCGGGATCAGTCAGGTCCTGGCGCATCGCAGCATCGGAGACCGCGTGACCCCCAGCATTGCAACCGACAGCAAGGCCAACCTTGTCGGCAGCCTGTGGATGGTGCTCGCCATGGCCGCTTTCGCAGTCGAAGACGTGTTTATCAAAGCAGCGGCGCAAACGCTACCCGTCAGTCAGATCCTGATCCTTTTCGGCCTCGGCGGTGCTATCGTCTTTGCCGGTCTTGCCGTGCTCAATCGGGAAAGCCTTTTCACGCGGGATGTCCTGTCCCGCCCGATGCGGTTGCGGGTCTTTTTCGAGATCACAGGACGTCTCTTTTTCGTGCTGGCGATCACCCTAACGCCGCTGTCGTCGGCCACGGTGATCCTGCAAGCGACCCCCTTGGTTGTGGTGGCCGGGGCCGCCCTGGTTTTTGGTGAAAAGGTGGGGCCACGACGCTGGGTCGCGATCTTCATCGGGTTGCTGGGGGTGATCGTGATCGTGCGTCCGGGCTCAGACAGCTTTTCGCTGCTGTCGTTGTTGGCCGTTTTGGGCATGCTCGGGTTTGCCGGGCGCGATCTGGCGAGCCGCGCGGCCCCAGCGTCTTTGAGCGCGTCCATTCTGGGGCTCTATGGGTTTCTATCGGTTGTCATTGCCGGGCTGCTGTTCTCCTTGTGGGAAGCGGCGCCCTTTGTCCGGCCTGATCCCGTGGCGTCTGCGTGCCTCTTGGGCGCCGTGCTGGCCGGTGTGGCAGCCTACACCGGCCTGATGAAGGCCATGCGCACTGGCGAAGTCTCTGCAGTGACGCCCTTTCGGTACACGCGACTACTTTTTGGCGTTGGCTTTGGTGTTGTCCTTTTTGGCGAGGACATCGGCTGGTCGGTGCTCCTGGGCTGCGGCCTGATCGTTCTGTCCGGTCTTTTCATTCTTTGGCGCAGCAAACAAACCACCGGTCAGGCATAGCCCGCGTGCGGAAACACCCGCTTCTGCTTGACAATGCCCCTGCTTCTGACGCAACTGAATCGCAGTTGGTGCTTCGTGCTTTGAAGTGAAAAGGGAATGTGCAGTCGATTGCTTTCGACGAAGCACAGCCGCCCCCGCGACCGTGAACGGAAAGGTCTGCCGATACCACTGGACATAGGTCCGGGAAGGTGGCGCAGACCGAAGGCAGCCAGGCTGCCGGGATCCGTGAGCCGGGAGACCTGCCAGCGACACGTGAGGAAACCGGACGGGGTGTTCCGGTGTCGGGAAAGCCCTGATCCCATCAGGCCCATCTCGTCATCTGACCCACGTCCCATGACATATGGGACAAAACACTATGACGACAGACGCAACAGCCTTGACCGGCCCTGCCACAGAATTGCTGATCTGTGTCAAATGCAGGCGCGGTCAGGAGATCCCGGAGGACGAACGCCGTCCGGGACAGCGCCTTTATGACACTTTGGCGCAAAACGGGATGCCGCCTGGCATTCGCCTGAAACCCGTGGAATGCCTGCAGAACTGTGACCATGGCTGCACGATTGCGCTGCGCGGCGGCGACAGGTGGACGTATATTTACGGAAACATCGATGAAGTGTCGCATCCGGACGTCCTGATCGATGGGGCGGCCCGCTATAACGCCACGCAGGATGGCCTGATCCCGTGGCGCGAGCGCCCCGACCATTTTAAACGCAACTGTATCGCGCGCATCCCGCCGCTGGAGAACGACCATGACTGATCTTGCAAAACTTCCCGTGACCGTGATCACCGGCTTTCTGGGCTCGGGCAAAACCACCCTGATCCGCGAACTGATGCAGAACCCCGGCGGCAAGCGGCTGGCCGTGGTGGTGAATGAGTTTGGCGATGTGGGGGTCGACGGCGACATCCTGAAATCCTGCGCGATCCCCGATTGCCCGGCGGAGAATATCATGGAACTGGCCAACGGCTGCATCTGCTGCACCGTGGCCGATGATTTCATCCCGACCATCGAGGCGCTGATGGCGCTGGAGCCGCGTCCCGATCACATCCTCATTGAGACCTCCGGGCTGGCGCTGCCGAAACCCTTGCTCAAGGCCTTCGACTGGCCCGACATCCGCTCGAAAATCACGGTAGACGGTGTGATCGCGCTGGCAGATGCCGAAGCCGTGGCGGCGGGGCGCTTTGCGCCCAATGTGGCGGCGGTGGATGCGCAACGCGCAGCGGATGAGAGCATTGATCACGAAACGCCCCTGTCCGAGGTCTTCGAGGATCAGATTTCCTGCGCCGATATCATCCTGTTGACCAAGCCCGATCTGGCCGGACCGGAAGGGGTTGCGAAGGCAAAAGAAATCATCGCCGCCGAAGCGCCGCGCCCCTTGCCGGTGGTCGAGGTTGCCGAAGGGATCGTGGACCCGCGCATCATTCTCGGCCTCGAAGCGGCGGCGGAGGATGACATGGACGCGCGTCCCAGCCACCACGACGGCCCGCATGATCACGACCACGAGGATTTTGAAAGCATCGTGGTAGATATCCCCGAGCAAACCGACCCGGCGGATCTGGTGCGCGCGGTGGAGGTGCTGGCCAATGAGCACAACATCCTGCGCGTGAAAGGCTATGCCGCTGTGGCAGGCAAACCCATGCGCTTGCTGGTGCAGGCGGTGGGTGCCCGCGTCCGGCATCAGTATGACCGTGCGTGGCAGCCGGATGAGGCGCGGCAGGGGCGTCTGGTGGTGATTGCCGAGCATGACGATATCAGAGTGGCAACCATTCAGTCCGTGCTGGGCGCCCGCGCCGTCGAGGCCGCAGAGTAACCCCCCATGCACGTCGTTTTCCGCGAAAGCCATGGGTTGGAGGAGACCGAGACGCCAACGGATCTGGGGCAGAGCCCCGCGGATCTGGTGGTGTTGTCGTTCTCCGACAGTGACCTGGGTGCTTTCGCGGAGGCCTGGCGGCGGGGCGGCGGGCCAGAGGGCAAACTGCCCACGTTGCGGCTCGCCAATCTGGTGGCACTGAAACATCCGCTGTCGGTCGACACCTATGTGGAGCAGACGCTGGCGGGCGCGAAGGGCATCCTGATCCGGCTGATCGGCGGCGTGCCGTACTGGTCTTACGGGCTGCAACAGGTCCGCGCAATGGCCGAGCGCAAGGGTATCGCGCTGGCGGTGCTGCCTGCGGATGGGCGCGTCGACGCAAGGCTCGATGATTTCGCCACGCTGCCGGTCTCGACCCTGCGACGGCTCAGTCACCTCTGTGACACCGGTGGCGTTGTTGCCGCGCAGGCGGCGCTGGCGCAGATGTCACTGGCGGCGGGCCTCTATGCAGGGCCGGTCGCAGGTTCCAAAACGCTGCCGTCTCTTGGCGCCTGGACGCCGGAGCATGGCGTGACCTGTCCTGTTGTGACGCAGGTCGCTGATCCGAAACCGCGCATTCTCATCAGCTTCTACCGCTCTTACCTCGTTTCTGCCGATCTGGCGCCGATCCATGCGCTTTTTGCGGCTTTCCGCGCCCGGGGCTATGACGTCATTGGCCTCTTTGTGCCCTCGCTGAAAGCGCCGCAAGCCTCCGGGTGGCTGCGCCGTCAGGTGGCGCACATGAAACCGGCGGCCATCGTCAACGCCACGGCCTTCAGCGGCAAGGGTGACGATGGCGCATCCCCGTTGGATGTGGGCGATGTACCGGTATTTCAAGTGGCGCTGGCCACCTCGACTCGCGCAGCCTGGGTGGAAGCAGAGCGGGGGTTGTCACCTGCGGATCTGGCCATGCATGTGGTGCTGCCCGAGGTGGACGGTCGGATCATGGGCGGTGTCGCCTCCTTCAAGGAACCGGGCGTGCGCGACCCTGATCTTGAGTATTCCCGCTTTGCCCATGCGCCGGAGCCCGACCGGATCGAGGCGATTGCCGATCGCGTGCACGGCTGGCTGACACTGGCAGCGACACCTGCAGCCGAACGCCGGGTGGCGCTGGTGCTCTCCACCTATCCCGGCAAAGACTGGAACATGGGCCATGCGGTGGGGCTGGATGCGCCCGCCTCGGCGCAGACCATCCTGCAAGACCTCGCACAGGCTGGTTATGACGCGCAGGCGGCGGCTGCAGAGATCACGGGTGAGCTCGTGGCCCGCCACGAAACATGGCCTGTGGCGGATTACATGGCAGCTCTGAGCCAAGTCCCTGATGCGCTGAAAACCGATCTTTTCAACGCCTGGGGCGCGCCAGAAAACGATCCGGATGTCGAGGATGGTGCGTTCCGCTTTGCCGTGACCCATCACGGCAAGGTGTTCGTGGCGCTGCAGCCCGAACGCGGCACGCCGGATCAGCGCGACGATGACTACCACGATCTGTCGCGGGTGCCCCGGCATGCCTATGTGGCGTTTTATCTCTGGCTGCAGGCGCGCGCCGACGCCTTGGTGCACATCGGAGCACATGGGACGTTGGAATGGCTGCCCGGCAAATCGGTTGCACTTTCAGCCACCTGCTGGCCCGAGGCGCTCACCGGGGCGCTGCCGGTCATCTATCCTTTCATCGTCAATGACCCGGGCGAGGCGGCGCAGGCGAAACGGCGGATCGGCGCGATCACCCTCGGTCATGTCCCGCCACCGCTGCGCGAGAGCGGCACGCCCGAGGGCCTGGTGCGGTTGGAGAGCCTGCTGGACGAGTTCTCCAACGCCGATGGGTTGGACCCGCGCCGCCGCGACCGGTTGCAGGATGACATCCGCGCCGAGGCGCAGGCGCTGGGTGTCGAGGACGATCTGGGTCTGGATCGCGCCGGGTGCAGCGCCGAAGCGATCACGCGCATCGACAGGTTTGTCTGCGACATCAAGGAAAGCCAGTTTGGCGACGGTTTGCACATCTGGGGTAGGGCACCGCGTGCCGACACAGCTTTCGATGTCGAACCCTCGATCCAAGCCGAGCAACACGCGCTGCTGGATGCCCTGGACGGGCGACGCATTGCGGCGGGGCCCTCGGGGTCGCCCTATCGCGGTCGCACGGATGTCCTGCCCACGGGCCGCAACCTCTTTACCACCGATCCCCGCGCCGTGCCGACCCGTGCCGCCTATGCGCAGGGCGTGAAGCTGGCCGATGAGCTGGTGCGCCGCCATCTGCAGGATGCGGGGGACTGGCCGCGCGGTCTGATCGTCGATCTTTGGGGGTCGGCAACCATGCGCACGGCGGGCGAGGATTTCGCCATGGCGCTGCATCTGCTGGGCACAAGGCCCGTCTGGGACGCCGGATCAGAGCGCGTGTCCGGCATCGAGGTGCTGCCCATCACCGAATTGGACCGGCCCCGGATCGATGTCACCCTGCGGGTCTCAGGCCTCTTCCGCGATGTCTTCCCCACGCTTTCGGCGCTCTTTGCCCAGGCCGTGCGCGCCCTGGCTGCGCGGGACGAGGCCGCCGATTGGAACCCCTATGTTGGGAGGGGCGATCTGGCGCGCGTCTATGGCCCGGCACCCGGCAGTTTTGGCGTCGGCATGACCGACGCCGCGCAGACCCATACCGAAGCGGGCCGCCGGGCCGCGGGCGAGGCGTGGTTGAAGGCCAGCGCCTGGGCACTGGACGGCGAAACGGCGAAACGGCAGGATCACGGCATCCGCACCCGGGTCGCGCAGGCGGATACATTTGTGCACGCACAGGACCTGCCGGAGACGGACCTGTTGCTGGCCGCCGATTACGCGGCGCATGAGGCCGGATTTGCCGCGGCACAGGCCATCACTGGCGGGCAGGCGGCGCTCTATCATCTGGACAACACCGATCCCAACCGGCCCCGCGCCCGCGCGCTGCCCGAAGAGATCGCGCGGGTGGTTCAGGCGCGCGCCGCCAATCCAGCGTGGATCGCTGGCATGCGCGCCCATGGGTTCCGTGGCGCGGCGGAGATTGCGGCGACGCTGGATCACATGGCGGCCTTTGCGCATCTGGCGGGCGCTGTCTCGCCGCATCTCTTCGATCTCTATCACGATGCAACGCTGGGTCACGTGGATACGGATCAGTTCCTGCAGGACGCCAATCCTGAAGCGCGCGAGGCCATGGTGCACCGCTTTGCAGAACTCCATGCTGCCGGGCTCTGGCAAACACGGCGTAATTCGATCCTCGCCGGGCTAGAGGCGGCGCAATGACCGCCACGCCCGATGTCAAAGGCTGGTGCCCGGGCGCCTACAAACCGATGATGTCGGGGGATGGGCTGATCGTGCGGGTCAGGCCGTTCTTTGCCCGGCTTACCGCGGCCCAGGTGTTAGGTCTGTGCACGCTGGCACAGCGGTATGGCAACGGCTTTCTCGACCTGACCAACCGGGCGAACCTGCAAATTCGGGGGGTTGGCGACGGCGCGCTCGACGCGCTGCTACAGGACCTGGACGATCTTCACCTGCTCGATGAGACACCTGCGCTGGAAAGCCGCCGCAACATCCTGGTGACGCCGTTCTGGTCCGCTGGGGATGAGACGGAAGCGCTTGTGGCCCGCTTGTTGAACTCTCTGGCGCAACTCCCTGATCTGCCTGCAAAGTTTGGATTTTCGGTTGACACCGCTGCCGCGCCATTACTGACGACAGCCTCTGGGGATATCCGGATCGAGCGGAGCGCGGGGGGCATCATCGTACGGGCGGATGGCGCGGATTTGGGTCGGCTAGTGCCTATGGACGCTGTGGTGACGGCTGTTCATGACTTTGCGACCTGGTTTGCCACGCACAAACGGCCCGAGGACCGGCGCATGGCCAGCGTTCTGGCACATACGCAACCGCCTGCGGCATGGCGGCAATCCCCACCGCTTGCCGCCGCAGCTCTGCCAATCCCCGGCGCCCATCAACAGGGTGCGCTTTTTGGGGCTGCCTTCGGGCAGATCGACGCTGTTGCGCTTTCTGAACTCATGCAGGAGACGGGTGCTATTGCCTTGCGCGTCACCCCATGGCGGCTCTTTCTGCTCGAAGGGGCGGATATGGTGCATCATGATGCGTTTGTGACCACGCCCGACGATCCGCTGCTGCAGGTGGATGCCTGCCCGGGCGCGCCGTTCTGCGCCAGCGCCAGCGTCGACACCCGCATCATCGCGCGGGCGCTGGCAGGGGCACAAATCGGCAGCCTGCATGTCTCGGGGTGCGCCAAGGGATGCGCGTGCAAGGGCGCCGCCGACACCACAATTGTTGGCCAGGACGGGCGTTTTGACCTTGTTCGGCGCGGTCATGCATGGGATGCCCCGGAAAAATCAGGGCTATTGCCCCAGGACTTATTGGCGGAATTGACTGGCTCCTCATGACTTATGCTTACGAAACGGACGGCGCTGCGATTTACAAACAATCCTTCGCAACAATACGCGCGGAGGCAAATCTGGCGCGGTTTGCCGAGGATGAAGAGCAGATCGCGGTGCGGATGATCCATGCCGCCGGGCTGGTCGGGCTGGAAGAGCACATTCGGTTTTCGCCGGGGTTTGCCCGGACGGCACGGGCGGCACTGGAAGCCGGAGCGCCGATCCTATGCGACGCGCGAATGGTCAGCGAAGGGGTGACCCGCCCGCGTTTGCCCGCAGAGAACGCGGTGATCTGCACCCTGCAGAACGATGGCGTGCGCGCCCTCGCGGCGGAGATGCAGAATACCCGGTCAGCGGCCGCCCTGGAGCTCTGGCGCCCGCATCTGGCAGGTGCGCTGGTGGCCATTGGCAATGCGCCCACAGCGCTTTTTCATCTGCTGAACATGCTGGAAGACCCTGATTGCCCACGCCCCGCAGCGATCATCGGCTGCCCGGTTGGTTTTGTCGGCGCGGTGGAAAGCAAGGACGCGCTCTGGGCGGATCAACCGGTGCCCTGCTGTATCGTGCAGGGACGCCTGGGCGGCAGCGCCATCACCGTGGCCGCTGTCAATGCCATCGCGAGCCGTGCGGAATGAGCGCTGGGACTCTGCACGGCGTCGGGCTCGGCCCGGGTGATCCGGATCTGATGAGCGTGCGCGCCGACCGGCTGCTGCGCAGCGCTCGCCATGTGGCCTTCTTTCGCAAGGCCGGCAGGTCGGGGCAGGCCAGACGGATTGTGGAAGGCATGCTGCACAAGGATGTCATCGAATTCCCGATGGAATACCCCGTTACCACCGAAATCCCGGTGACCGATCCGAGTTACAACGCGACCCTCTCTGATTTCTACACCACCTGCACCGAGCATCTGCGCACATTGGTCGACAGTGGCGAAGATGTTGTTGTGCTCTGCGAGGGCGATCCTTTCTTTTTCGGTTCGTTCATGCATCTCTATACCCGTCTGAGGGATGTCGTGCCGGTGCAGGTCGTGCCCGCGATCACCGGCATGTCGGGGGCCTGGACGGCGACGGGTCAGCCGATCACCTGGGGCGACGATATCCTCACGGTGCTGATGGGCACCCTGCCGTTGGAGATGCTGGTGGACCGCATGGCGCAAAGCGATGCGATTGTGGTGATGAAGATCGGCCGACATATCGAAAAGGTCAAATCCGCGCTACAACAGGCGGGCAAATTCGAGGATGCCTGGATCATCGAATATGCCAGTATGCCGAACCAGACGGTGCAGAAACTCTCCCAAGCAGGTGAGAAGATCACCCCCTATTTCTCGATCATCGTTGTGCATGGGCAAGGGCGCAGACCGTGAGCGGCTGGCTGGTCATTGCGGGGCTGGGGCCGGGGGATGAAAATCTGGTCACGCCGGAAGTGCGCGCCGCGCTGGATCAGGCCACGGATGTGGTGGGCTACATTCCGTATGTTGCCCGCGTGGCTGCGCGCGACGGGTTGACCCTGCATGCCAGCGACAACCGCGTGGAACTCGACCGCGCGCGCCATGCGTTGGAGATGACGGCGGTGGGGCGGCGCGTTGTGGTGGTCTCCTCGGGCGATCCCGGCGTTTTTGCCATGGCAGCGGCGGTGTTCGAGGCGGTTGAAGCGGGGCCGCAGGACTGGCGTGCGCTGGACATTCGCGTGGCCCCCGGCATCACCGCAATGCTGGCGGCGGCGGCCCATGTGGGCGCGCCTCTGGGCCATGATTTCTGTGCCATCAATCTCAGCGATAACCTCAAACCCTGGGCCTTGATCGAAAAGCGCTTGCGGCTTGCGGCGGAAGCCGATTTTGCCATGGCCTTTTACAATCCGCGGTCCAAATCGCGCCCCGAAGGTTTTGTCAAAACCCTTGAAATCCTCAAGGAGGTCTGTCGTGACGCGCGCCCGGTGATTTTTGCGCGTGCGGTTTCCACGCCGGAGGAAAAGATCACGGTGGTGCCCCTGACCGACGCCCGGCCGGAAATGGCAGATATGCGCACCATGGTGATTGTTGGTGCGTCGAATACCCGGATCATTGCGCGGGACGGCCCCCCGATTGTCTACACGCCCAGATCGGTTGAGGCATGATGCACCCAGTCCAGGACCGCCTGAACAGAATGCACCTCGCGGCGCTCCGGCACCTGCGGGCGGTCAATCATGATGACGGGCAGCCTGAGCGCGCGGGCGGCAAGGATTTTCGCGTAGGCACCAGTGCCACCGGCGTTTTTGGAGACCACAAGCGAGATGTCAAAGGCGCGCATGAGATCCAGATCCCCCTGTGTGTCGAAGGGGCCGCGGTCCACCACGATGTGATGATCGGGGAAGGGCGGCGGCGTTTCCGGCGGATCCACAAGCCGCAGCAGATAGAAATGCTGCGGGTGCGGGGCAAAAGCGGGCAGGTTCATGCGCCCGATGGCCAGCATGACCCGCGTGGCGGGCCGGTCCAGGGCGGCAACGGCGGCGTCAATGCTCTGCACCGAGGTCCATTGGTCACCCTCCTGCGCCATCCAGGGCGCGCGTGTGAGGGCGACCAAGGGCACCCCAACCTCGGCACAGGCGGCAATGGCATTCCGGCTCATCTGCGCGGCAAAGGGGTGCGTGGCATCCACAACATGGGTGATTTTCTCCGCGCGCAGAAAGGACACCAACCCGGCAACACCGCCGAACCCGCCGACACGTTGCGGCAGGGGCTGTCTGACCGGGCGCTTGACCCGACCGGCAAAGGAGATTGTGCCCGCCAGTCCGGCTTCAGCCAGCGCACGACACAGTGCCGTCGCTTCGGCTGTGCCGCCAAGGACAAGCAGGTTTGGCACCATGTCTGAGGCTCCGTGGTTGACCATCATCGGGTTGGGCGAAGATGGCCTCAAAGGGCTGACCGCTGCAAGCCAATCCGCGCTGGATAGCGCAGAAATCGTCATGGGACCGGCGCGGCATCTGGCGCTTCTGGGCGATCTGCCCTGCGAAACTGTCGAATGGCCGGTGCCTTTCGCAGAAGGCGTGCAGCAGTTGTTGTCGCTGCGGGGGCGGCGCGTGGTTGTTCTGGCCTCGGGCGACCCCTTCTGGTTCGGAGCGGGTGCCGTGCTGGCGCGGCATCTGAACCCGCATGAATGGCAAAGCCTGCCAATACCTTCAGTGTTTTCGCTTGTGGCCAATCGTCTGGGCTGGCCGCTTGAGACGACGCTCTGCCTGGGCCTGCACGCGGCTCCTTTGACACGGGTGCGACCACATCTGGCCAAGGGGATGCGCTTGATCGTGCTCTTGCGTGACGGTGCGGCGGTCCGCGACCTCGCTGATTATCTTGATGACGCGGGTTTCGGCGAAACCTCGATGACAGTCTTTGAGGCTTTGGGTGGACCGCGCGAACGGGTGACCGATATGCACGCCAAAGCGCTGCCTGATACCACGTTTCAGCACCCCGTCTGCGTGGCCTGCGACATCCTCGGGGTGGGGGCCGCGATGCCTTTGGCCAGCGGGCGCCCGGACACATGGTTTGACAACGACGGTCAGATCACCAAGCAACCGATCCGCGCCATGACCCTCTCCGCCTTGGCGCCACATCCCTTCGAACACCTGTGGGATATCGGCGGCGGGTCGGGCTCCATCGGCATCGAATGGTTGCTCTGTCACCCGACCTTGCAGGCCACAACGATTGAACCGCGTCCGGATCGCGCGGCGCGCATCACCGCCAATGCGGCCAGCCTTGGGGTGGACCGATTGCGGGTTGTGACTGGCGCGGCACCCGAGGCGCTGGCCGGGCTGGACGCGCCGCAGGCGGTCTTCATCGGCGGCGGGTTGTCTGAAAATCTGCTACACTGGCTGGTGGAAAACCTTGCTGCGGGCACCCGCCTTGTCGCCAACGCCGTGACGCTGGAGACCGAAGCGCTGCTTTTGCAAGAGCAGGAACACCACGGCGGGGAGCTGATGCGTCTGGAACTGTCCCGGTCCGAACCCCTGGGTCCGCGCCGGGGATGGAAGGCCAGCTACCCGATTGTGCAATGGAGCGTGACCCTATGATTGTAGCAGGTTTCGGATTTCGAAAGGATGCGTCCCAGGGCAGCCTGCAAAATGCCTATGACAGCGCCTGCGTTTCGGCGCGGCCTGACGTGCTGGCGGCCCCGGATGACAAGGCGACGGCCAAGGCGTTCCGCCTTTTCGCAGAGGAGGCCGACCTGCCCATCAAGGCGGTGCCCGCCGACATGCTGGAACAGCAGAACACCGTCACGCAATCGCTGAAATCCCTGACAGAGAGGGGCATCGGGTCCGTCGCCGAGGCCTCCGCGCTCGCAGCCGCAGGCCCCGGCGCCAAGCTACTGACGACACGACATATTTCCGCGGACAGGCTGGCAACCTGTGCCCTGGCCATCAGAGAGACATCATGACCGTTCATTTTATTGGCGCCGGTCCCGGCGCGCCCGACCTTCTGACCCTGCGCGGGCGCGATCTGATCGCGTCCTGCCCGGTGTGCCTTTACGCGGGCTCGCTGGTGCCGGAGGCGATCCTGGCGCATTGTCCGCCCGGCGCGGAGATTGTGAATACGGCTTCGATGAGCCTGGAGGAGATCATGGCGGCCATCAAAGCGGCCCATGACCACGGCAGGGACATCGCGCGGCTGCATTCCGGCGATCTGTCGGTCTGGTCGGCGATGGGCGAGCAGATGCGCAGACTACGCGCGGCGGGCATCCCGGTGTCCGTGACGCCGGGGGTGCCGTCCTTTGCCGCCGCTGCCGCCGCACTGGGCGCGGAACTGACGCTGCCGGGGCTGGCGCAATCGGTGGTGCTGACCCGCACACCCGGGCGCGCTTCTTCCATGCCCGAAGGCGAGACTCTGCAGAATTTCGCAGCCACCGGCGCGACAATGGCGATCCATCTGTCCATTCAGAACCTTGACAGCGTAGTGCAAGAGTTGATGCCCGCCTATGGCGGTGACTGCCCCGTTGCCGTGGTCTACCGGGCGAGTTGGCCGGATGAACGCATCATCCGCGGCACCCTGACGGATATCGCGACCCGGGTGGACGAGGGCATCGTGCGTACCGCGTTGATCTTGGTGGGACCTGCGCTTGCGGGTGAAGGGTTTGATGAGAGCTGCCTCTATGCGGCGGATTATGACCGGCGCTACCGACCACAAAGCGCCGAAAGCCCCTGGGCAAGCTGGAGCCATGGCGATGACTGAGATGCCCGGGATCATGATTTCAGCGCCGTCCTCCGGCACCGGCAAGACAACTGTGATGTTGGGGCTGCTGCGCGCGCTGGCAGAGGACGGATTGCAGGTGCAGCCGTTTAAGTCTGGCCCTGACTACATCGACCCGGCCTTTCATCATGCCGCCAGTGGTCGGGCGTCGTTCAACCTCGACAGCTGGGCGATGGGGCCGGATCTGCTGGCGGCGATCTCTCAGCAGGCGCTTGGCGCGGACATCTGCGTCGCCGAAGGATCCATGGGCCTCTATGACGGGGTCGCCACCCGCGGGCAAAGCGGGTTCGGCAGCAGCGCCGAGACTGCGCAGCGCATGGGCTGGCCGGTGGTGCTGATCGTTGACGTCAGTGGGCAGGCGCAATCGGCGGCGGCCACCGCGCTAGGGTTTCAGGCCTATAACCGGCAGGTGCCTTTTGCTGGCGTGATCCTGAATCGTTGCGCATCGCCCCGTCACGAGCGGCTGGCGCGGCTGGGCATGGAAAACGCGGGCGTCAACGTGCTGGGCGTGCTGCCGAGGCGCGGTGATCTGACCCTGCCGGAACGGCACCTCGGGCTCATTCAGGCGGTGGAGCACCCGGATCTGGAGGCCGCCATCGCCGGATACGCGACCTTCCTGCGCGAACATGTGGACATCAGCGCCATTCGGGATGCAGCGAAAGGGCAGTTGCCGGAGCACGCCGGCGCACAGTTGCCGGTACCGCCCGCGCAACGGATCGCCCTGGCGCGGGATGCGGCCTTTTCCTTCACCTATCCGCATGTGCTGGAAGGCTGGCGCCGGGCGGGTGCCGAAATCCTGCCGTTCTCGCCTCTGGCCAATGAGGCCCCTGACGCAACGGCCGATCTGGTCTGGTTGCCCGGTGGCTACCCGGAACTGCACGGGTGTACTTTAGCTGCGGCGGATAACTTCCTGTCTGGCATCAGAAAACACGCGGAAACACGCCCCGTGCATGGGGAATGCGGTGGCTACATGGCCTTGGGCGATACACTGATCGACAAGGAAGGCACGCACCACCGGATGGCGGGCCTGCTCGGCCTGGTGACCAGCTATGAAAAACGCAAATTCCACCTGGGTTACCGCCGCGCGGTGTTGGACGCGCCCTTGCCGGGATATGCACCCGGTGCCGCGCTCAGAGGCCACGAGTTCCACTATTCAACCATACTCGAACAACCGGACGCACCGCTGGCGCAGGTGGCGGATGCGGATGGCAACCCGGTGCCTGAGACAGGATCGTACCGGGGCAATGTCTCCGGCACCTTTTTCCACCTCATCACGGCGGAGGAGGGTGCGTGACCGGTTTCGTCAGCTTCGTGGGCTCCGGCCCCGGCGATCCAGAACTGCTGACCCTCAAGGCGGTCGACCGGTTGAAGCGCGCGGATGCGGTGCTTTTTGACGATCTCTCCTCTGGGCCGATCCTGAGCCATGCACGATCGGGTGCCGATCTGGTGGGTGTGGGCAAACGCGCGGGCAGGCCATCGCCCAAGCAGCATCACGTCAGCCGGTTGCTGGTGGAATATGCACAGATGGATCAACGCGTGGTGCGGCTGAAATCCGGGGACAGCGGCCTTTTTGGCCGTCTCGAAGAGGAGCTGGTGGCGCTGCGAGAGGCAAATATCCCCTATGAGATCATCCCCGGCATCCCCTCCGCCTGCGCTGCCGCGGCGGCGGCAGGCATTCCGCTGACCCGGCGGCTGACGGCCCGCCGCGTGCAGTTTGTCACCGGCCATGACGTGTCGGGGCAATTGCCTGAGGATCTTGACCTCGAAGCCCTGGCAGACCCGTCAGCCTCCACCGTGGTCTTCATGGGCAAGCGGACCTTCCCACGGCTGCTTGAGGCGCTGACCCGGAAAGGGCTGCCAAAAGACACGCCCGCTATTCTCGCGGAAAGCGTCAGCGGTCCGGATCAGCAGATCACCCGATCCACCGTGTCGGAACTGGCCGAACAACTGGCGCAGGACGTCGGCGAAAAACCGGCTTTGATCCTCTATGGGCCGTTTGCTGAGAGTTGAAAGTCGCTTTTTTGTTGTTCGGACCGGAGCATCAGCGATAGGACTAGAAATACGGTGCCACATTCTGTGGCTGAAAAGGGAATTGGGTGAAAGGCCCGAACTGCCCCCGCAACTGTAAGCGGCGAGCGCAACGGAAAGACCCACTGGCCGCAAGGCCGGGAAGGACCCGCGCGCCGTGACCCGCAAGTCAGGAGACCTGCCGTACCAACCCACAACCCGTTTGCAAACGGATCAGACGCTGCCGGAGGGGCAGCACAGAAAGGACAAAAACATGCATATCGAACCCGGGATCGTAGATGGTGCCAAAATGGCCTTCGCCTATGCCACCGCAGCAGGTGCGGCGGGCTATACCGCCAAGCTCGCGCTGAAGGATCTGAACGACCACACCATCGGATCCTTTGCCGTGCGCACGGCACTGGCAACCATTGGGACGTTCATCTTCTTTGAGGTGCTGCCGCACTTCCCCGTGGGCGTCTCTGAAGTGCACTTCATTCTGGGCACCACGCTGTTTTTGCTGATGGGCGCCGCACCTGCCGCCTTGGGTCTTGCGCTTGGTCTGCTGGTGCAGGGCACCTTCTTCGCGCCAAGCGATCTGCCAATGTTCTTTGTGAATGTGACCACCTTGCTGGTACCGCTCTTTGCGATCTCGGCGCTGGCGCAGAGGTTCATTCCCGAGCATAAAGCCTACGTTGATCTGGCCTATGCGGACGTCTTCAAACTGTCCGCGATGTATCAGGGTGGTGTCGTGGCATGGGTCGCATTCTGGGCCTTCTATGGTCAGGGTGTCGGCGCCGAGACGTTACAGTCGGTCCTGACCTTCGGGGCGGCCTATATGCTGGTTGTGATCATCGAACCGATTGCCGACCTTGCGGTATTGGCAGGGGCCAAGGCCATGCGCGCGAACAAGGCCACAGGTCTCTTTACCCAGCGCCTCTTCAACGCGGCGTAAATCGCTGCTAGACAACCGTCCCGGATCCCTGCCGTGGGGTCCGGGATTTTTTGTGAGGGTTGCACAGTGATCGACACGCTCTGGCTTATCGGGATCGGCACTGGATCCACCGATCATGTGACCGGGCAGGGGATGGCGGCGCTGCGCGACGCGGCGGTCATTCTGGTGCCGCATAAGGGCGCGGGCAAAGACGATCTGGCAACCCTACGGCACCGGATCATCGACGTCAGCGGGTCGCAGGCCGAGATCATTCCCTTTGACTACCCGGTGCGGGACCCGGACCTGCCTTATGCAGAACGTGTGGCGCGCTGGCACGACGAGATCGCCCGGCGCTGGCAGGCCGCTGTGGCAGGAACCAACATCAAAGGGCCGGTGGCGCTGCTGGTCTGGGGCGATCCCTCGCTCTACGACAGCACCATCCGCATTGCGCAGCGCCTGGATCCCAAGCCCGATATCCGCGTGGTGCCGGGCATCACCGCCATTCAGGCGCTAACCGCGGCCCATGCGCTGCCGCTCAACACGGTGAACGGCCCCGTTCTGATCACCACCGGGCGGCGTCTGCGCGATCAGGGCTGGCCCGAGGGCGCCGAGCGGGTGGTGGTGATGCTGGATGGCGAGGCCAGTTTCCAAACGCTGGACCGTAGCGATCTGCATATCTGGTGGGGCGCCTATCTGGGCATGCCGGAGCAAATCCTGGATCAGGGCAGGCTCGCTGATGTGGCGGAACGCATCGTGACAACGCGGGCCGAGGCACGCGCGCGCCATGGCTGGATCATGGACACCTATTTGCTCAGCACCTGCAACTGAGCCGGTCGCGGCGCTACTTCTTTGCGGCCGCCGCAGCCTGCTGTTCCGCGATATGCTGGTCCACCGCACTTGAGGCCGCTGCCTGAACCGCGGCTTTTTCATTCTCTTCAAGGCTTTCAATGTCTTCCATGCCCGGGATTTCGACCCGCACCTCACGCCGCGCAAATTCGATCCCATTGGCTTTGAACTCGTTGCGCACACGGTTGTAGATTTCCTTGCGGATGGTGAATTGCGTGCCCGGCTTGGCCATGAATTTGCCGCGCATCACGATGCCCACATCGTCAAACTGGAAGACGCCCTGGCTTTTGAAGGGTTCCAGGAAATCATCCTTGAAGAGCGGATCCTCCAGCATCTCCGCGCCGATCTTCTTGAAGATCTTTTTGACCCGGTTGGGATCGGTATCAAAGGGCACGGTGAACATCAGTTTCATGATCACCCAGTCGCGGCTGAAATTGGTGACCTTTTCGACGCTGCCATAGGGAATGGTGTGCACATTGCCGCGGTGATGGCGCAGCTGCATCGAGCGGATGGAGATTTTTTCCACCGACCCCATGGTGCCGCCGACATCGACATATTCACCCACCCGGAACGCGTCATCCACCAGAAAGAAGATGCCCGAGACGATGTCGGTGACCAGCTTTTGCGCGCCGAACCCGATGGCCAGCCCCAGAATACCGGCCCCGGCGAGCAGCGGGGTGATGTCGATGCCCAGGCTGCCCACCGCCAGCAGGCCAAAGATCGTGGCAATCGCCGCTTGTGCGGCCATCAGCACCAGCGGCAGGACCGTGGCCAGACGTGATCCACCGGCACCGCCGCCTTCGCCGGCTTCTTGATCCGAGGTGACTTCGGAGGTGATTTCACGCGTCAGGCGCCGATTGATCCACAAGGACACCAATTCGTAAACGACGTAGCCAAAGGCCGCGACCACGATGAATTCGATGATATTGCCCGCAATGGCCGAGCCGCCGTCGGACGCGCCGACATCGGAGAGGTTGATGTTCCAGGCATTGGCAATGATCAGCACGATGGACCCCAGCGCCAGCACCCGGCCGATGCGGATCAGGCTGCGTTTATTGGACTTATAGGCCTGTTCCGCAATCGGTCCTTCGCCAATCATCGGGGGCTGCAAATGGCGCACCAGACCGCGGATCGCGGTGTCGATCAGCGGTGTCATCAGCAGCCAGAACATGGTTTTGAGGTGTGGCGCGGTGATGAGCAGGCCGAAATACCCATAGCCCGCGACGATGTTCGCAATGATCCAGGTGACCGCCGAGGCGCAGATGGCGAAGATCGGATAGGCATGGGCCACCTGCGCGTCAAACGCGGTGCGGTCCGGGTCGGTGCCTAGCATCATCTTTGTCAGCCCTTCCTTGCCGTACCAGGCGATGGCGATGATGTAGAGGTGCAGGGCGAGGCTAAACCAGAAACCGATCCGAGTTTCAGAAAGCGGCACGCCAAACCGGATATTGAACCCCATCAGGAAAAAGCCGAAGCCCACCACCAGCGCCAGTGTCACAAAGTGCCGGTGGAAGAAGGCCGCCCGGGCATCGTCGATGCTGACCAAGCGATAGTCGGGTTGTTTCGGGGCCAGCGCAAAGCGCGAGAGGGCGGCGGCAAAGCGCGGGATCATGATCATGTTGAGCACGGCTGGCGCGGCAATCGCGATCTGATCCAGCGTCAGCAGGAATTGCCCGACCGTGCGGGTGACGACGTAGAACACAACAAGACCCAAGATTTCGCGCCAAAGCCTGCGCACCAGAAACCCCATTGTACTGCGCAGCGACGCACTGTCGGGCGTCCCCAGCCCCTGGTCGCGCCGTTTGCAGATGGCCAGCACCACGCGTTCCGCGGCGTAGCCCGCCGCCAGTGCAATCACCGTCAGGCCAATCAGCATGAAAATCCCTGTGATGCCAAACGCCGTGGCAAAATTCGAGAAAGCCTCGCCCTGTTTGACAAAGAGCGTGGGCAGCAAACCGACCGCATCCAGAACCGGCGTGTAAAATGCCTCCCAGGTGTCGGTCAGCCGTTCACTGAAGGTCAACTGTGCCGCGTTCTCCGCAGCTTCTGTCTGCGCAACCGCGTCGAGCCGCTCCAACAGCATCTGTCGCACTTGATCATCCGACATCTGCGCCACCATTTCCCGCACCGCTTCGGGGCTGGTGAGTTCTACCGGCTCCGCGGTTTCTGCGGCCGATGAGGACGTGGGCAATGCAACCTGAGCCTGCACGGTTGTCGCGACAAGACAGTTGATCAACAGGGTAAGTAGAAGTGCGATTGCGTGTCTCATGGTCATGTCCCCGGTGTAATCTTTTCACTTTGAAAGCGTTTTTATGGTCGGTTTTCAGTGCACTGGGCGTAAAATTCCAATGCAGGAGTGGTTCAATGGTGTCGTTTGCGGGGGCCAGAAAAAATACGGCACGGGCCCTCTTTCAAATCAGAGCCTTACGACGTTTTTAAAAATACACAAGTTTTCTCTCGCTCAGGTAGATCGCCAGCCGGGCTTGGCGGGTCATTACGATTGGCTTATTCGGATATTGCGGTCTCAGCGGGATCGTTTGGCCGGAGATGACGCAGGATCGAGCACTCGGGAAAGCCATAGCCCCAGCGCCAGGGTAGGCCGGAGCAGGGGCCGCCGCCCAACCGAACCGCCAGGTACATCCCCTGAGCGATCCCCTTGTAGGTGTAGTCAATCGTCTCCACGCTTAGACCATAGCGCACCGCCAGGGTATCGCGGTCCTGCGCGCCTTGTGACAAGATGCAGGCACGCAGCTCTTCATCTGCCCTCAGGCGCGCATCATAGCTCTGCCCGGCTTCTGTCGCGCCATTCGCGGAATGATAGAGCCGGTCGTGGGCCACGCAGCAAGCCTCCCAGGGTGGCTTTTCGCCCTGATTTTCGGCCCAGGCCGGGAATTGCGCCGCAGTGGCCGTCCAGATATCCGACATCCCGCCGCTGCAGCCGTCGCTGACAAAGGGGGTCAGTTTGGCCTCCGCACGATGGGCCATCAGCGTGCGATGCGCTGGCAATTCCGCTGTCTCGCCAAAACCAGAGAGGGACTGCGCGTTGGCAGGCTGCAAAATAATACTCACAAGCATCGCGGCCCAAATGCGCGCAGATTTCATCTAGCCACTCCCTCATCGTCCAGATCAGCGTAAATTGTCCCGCGTTGGCGTCTGTGCTGATCAAACCCGACCCTACCGGTTGGCATCATCTTTGTCGTCCGCATTTCGCCTTGGCGTGTCACCTTATGAAAGGGGAAAATAGGGCAGGGATGACACGGTAATTTGTGCCAAGCCCGGCACATTCCCCACGCGCGTGACATTTACCATGTCGTTATGTTGAGCGAATTCGGTTGTGAGACTGCGCAGTTAGCGCCTATGCTCATGCAAAAGCTGATAGATATCGACGGCTTGCGTCGCCGATGTTCCGGGGGATCACACATCACACAGGTACCGAAACTGCCGCAGGACTTGGGGAGTGCCAGGATCGACGTGCAGATACCCCAATAGCCGACACAAAAGCGATTTCGAATTTAAAGGAGAAGACCATGAAAACAACTTTGATGCTTTCAACCGCTGCAGCGATGATGCTGTCGTCCGTGGCGGTGCATGCCGATACTTTGCGCCTGCTGACCTGGGGCGGCTACGCGCCTGAAGAGGTCATTGCCAAGTTCGAGGCGGAAACCGGTCATACCGTCGAAGTCACGAAATCCAACAACGAAGAGATGATTGCCAAGCTGCGCGCCACCAATGGCGGCGGCTTTGATCTGGCGCAGCCCAGCCAGGACCGGATCGCCGGGGCGCAGGCTGAATTTGGCATCTATAAGCCAATTGACATGTCCAAGATCGACAAAAACCTCTTTATCCCGTCGATGTTGGAAGCCACCAAGATCTACACCACGCTGGAGGGCGACGTATACGGCGTGCCGCATGTCTGGGGCACCAGCGGTCTGGTGGTGAATACCGCCGAAGCGGCAGGCGTGCAGGACTATACGGATCTTTGTGGCGCCGATGTTGCGGGCAAGGTGTCTTATCGTCTGAAACGCCCGACGCTCATTGGTTTTGCCTTCTCCATGGGGCTCGATCCCTTTGCCGCTTATGCTGACCCGGATGCCTATCAGGAGGTATTGGATCAGGTCGAGGCCAAACTGATCGACTGTAAGGCCAATGTGAAGACCTATTGGGATGGTGGCGACGAGATTAAGAACCTGCTGCGGTCGGGCGAGGTCACGGCCTCCATGGCCTGGGACACCGGTGGCTGGCAGCTGAACGACGACAACAAGGACATCACCTTTGTGGCGCCCAAGGCTGGGGCGCTGGGGTGGATCGACACCTTCGCCATTCCCTCGCGGGGCCGCGCGGATGAGGCCGCCTATGCCTGGATCAACTTTGTCATGCGCCCGGATATTGCGGCGATGATCACCAATACCGCGGGCAACTTTACCGCCTCGCAGGGGGGTGATGCGGGTGTCGATGCTGCGCTGAAGGAAAAGTATCAGGCGAGCTTTACCCCCGAAGCGCTCAACAACATCAAGTGGTACCCTGCAGTACCGCCCGGGTTGGAAGCGCTGGAAGGGGCCACGTTGGACCGCATCAACGCGGCCAAGTAACCCGTTTCGAAGATACGACCTGTGGAGCGCGGATGCCGCGCTCCATCTTTTTCGCGAAAGCCTGACCCATAATGTCCGACATCCCCGACCTCGAATGCCGCGCTGTTTCCAAAAGTTATGATGATTTTCAAGCGGTTCAGGATGTAAGCTTCAGCGTTCCCAAGGGCACATTCTTCTCCATTTTGGGACCCTCGGGCTGTGGCAAGACCACGCTCTTGCGTATGATCGCAGGTTTTCAGAATCCGACCGGGGGCGATCTGCTCATCAAGGGCAAATCGGTGCTGGAGGTGCCGCCCAACAAACGCCCGGTGTCGATGGTGTTTCAACACCTCGCCCTGTTCCCGATGATGAACATCGGGGCCAATGTGGGCTTTGGCCTGCGCCAGCTTGGGGTCAATAAGACCGACATCAAGGCACAGGTGGAGCGGGTGCTGGAACGGGTTGGTCTGGGTGGCGTGGCGGAGCGATCCGTCTCATCGCTTTCCGGCGGGCAGAAACAGCGTGTGGCCATCGCGCGCTGTATGGTGCTGGAACCCAGCGTTTTGCTGCTGGATGAACCGCTGGGTGCGCTCGACCTGAAACTGCGCGAGCACATGAAGGTGGAGCTGAAAAAGCTGCAATCCGAATTCAACACCACCTTTGTCTACATCACCCATGACCAGTCCGAAGCGCTGGTGATGAGCGATCAGATCGCGGTGATGAACAAGGGGGCGTTTGAGCAGATCGGCACGGCCAAGGACCTCTATTACCAGCCCCAAACCGCATTTGTGGCCGGGTTCGTCGGTGAGGCGAACAAATATACCGCCAAGGTCGAGGCAGCGGCGGCAAATGGCCTGCATCTGGTCACCCGCGACGGCGTTCACCTGCGCGGCGTCGACACCGGCGACAGGCTTGGACAGGGTGATACCGCGCAGGTTTTTGTGCGCCCAGAAGCGATCCGGTTGTCACGCAAGAGCGCGGATATGGATCAAATGGCCAATACCGGCGCGGGGCAGGTGGAAAGCGTGCTTTTCAACGGGGCCAACAGCCAGTTGATCCTGCGCGATGCGCGCACGGGCAGCGAGTTGAACGTGGCCCTGCCGCAAACCGCCGAATTTCGTGACCTGACGAAAGGGGATCAGATCCATTTCGGCTGGGAAGCGGATCAGACCCGATGCTATCGGCAGGGCACCTGAGATGACGTCGGACAAGTCCAAACTGGGGTTTATCCTGCTGCTGGCGCCTTTGCTGATCTGGCTGATCACGCTGATCGTGCTGCCGCATGTCGGCATGTTTCTGGTGTCTCTGCGGGAAAAGACCGGCATTCGCGAATATGAAACCAGCTTTGCCAATTACGCGGTGTTCTTTAACGAACCGCTCTATTGGAATACCTTTGCCCGCACCGCCTATATGTCTATTGCGGCCACGGCGCTGACGCTGCTGATCGGCTTTCCGGTGGCCTATTACATCGCGAAACTGACCCGAGGGCGCACCAAGACCACGCTCTTTCTGATGTGCCTCATTCCGTTCTGGGTCAGCGAGCTGGTGCGGACTTTCGGCTGGATGATCCTGCTGCGCGAGACCGGCGTGCTGTCGTCCTTCCTGCAATATCTCGGCGTGGTCAGCGGGCCGGTGGAGTTCCTTTACAATGACGCGGCGATCATGACGGGGCTGGTCTACACCTCCATGCTTTTCATGGTCGTCCCGCTTGTCACCACGCTCGACAGCCTCGATGACAGTCTGATTGAGGCGGGCTATGATCTGGGCGGCACCAATTGGTCGATCCTGCGCGAGATTATCATCCCGCACGCCATGCCGGGGATCGTGTCGGGCTGCATCGTGGTGTTCATGCTGAGCCTTGGCAATTATCTCACGCCCATCCTGCTCGGTGGCAAGGACAGCCTGTGGTTCACCGGGCTGATCTACAACCAGTTCATCACGCGGTTCAACTGGGAGCTTGGCTCCGCCTTTGGCTTCTTGCTGCTGGGGCTATCCTCGCTGATCGTGTTTCTGGCGCTGAAACTGTCCGGGCAGTCGCTGGGCAAGACGATGGGGCGCTGAGATGATCACGACGATCCCGCAATCGGCCCCGTTCAAGTGGTCCTACCGGCTCTATGTAACGCTGTTTTTCCTCTACCTCGCGCTGCCGCTGGTCACGGTCTGTGTCTTTGCCTTCAACGACAGCGTCTTTCCCTCGCTGCCGTGGGACGGCTTCACATGGGACTGGTTTTTCGGCACCGAAGCGCCCCGCATCGGGGTCTTTCACGAACGCCCCATTCTGCGCGCCATCGTCACCTCCGGCGTCGTCGCTTTCTGGGTCTCGGGCCTCTCGGTGATCGTGGGGACCTGCAATGCCTTCCTCTTTGTGCGCCATGATTTCGCGGGCAAGAATTTCCTCTATATCCTGATGCTGTTGCCGCTGATCATCCCGGGCATCATCCTGGGCATCTCCATCCTGGTCTTCAGCAGTTCCATCGCCAACGCGCTGGAGGAGGCCACGGGGCTCTGGTTCGACGGCCTGCGCCCGGGCTTGCTTCTGGTGATCCTGGGGCAGTTTTCCTTCATCACTACTTTCGCCACGCTGGTGATCTCCGCCCGCCTGCAAAAGTTCGACACCAGCCTCGAAGAGGCGGCGCTCAATCTCGGCGCCACGAAATGGGGCGCGATCCGTCAGGTCACGCTGCCGTTCCTCTTCCCGGCGATGCTGGCGGCCGCCGTGGTGGCGGTGCTGATGAGTTTTGAGAATTTCAACACCACGCTGATGCTGGTGGGATCAGACGCGCCCTTGACGGTGACGATGTTTGATCGGCTCAAGCTCGGATCGACGCCGGTGCTGAACGCGGTCTCACTGCTCCTGATCATCGTCTCGGCTCTTCTCGGCCTCTTGTCTCTGGTGCTGAAACGCTAACGGTCTCCCCAAAGATCCATACCGCCGGCATAGATCAACCGCAGGGCCAGAATGGTCAGGATGCCATTCAGCACCAGTTTGAACCGCGCCTCGTTCATGCGAAACAGCACGCGCCGCCCGACCATGGTGCCCAGAAAGCCTGAGAGGATCAGCAGAACGATCAGACCGGCCCACTGCGCAAAGGCAAAGCCCAGCAGGCCAAAGGCCGCGGTTTTCAGCAGATGCTGGAGGGTCATGAAAGTTGCATGGGTGGCCACATGTTGGACCCGGTTCAATTCAATCGATTTCAGATAGGTTGCGACAAAGGGGCCGGTGGCCCCCACGAACATGGTCAGAAAGCTGGAGATAGCGCCCGTCAGCGCGGCGGATTTGCGCAAGAAAGCCGGGGGGCGGGACACGACGCTCCACAGGATAAACGCGCCCAGGGTGATCTGCAGCGTGCCCGCATCCAGTTGCACGACAAAGGCGCTGCCCAGGGCAATGCCGATCAGTGACCCCAGCAGAAACGGCCCGACAGCGGAGCGGTATATCTCCCGGCGGAACAGATAGGTGCGCCCGGCGTTGGAGCCCACTTGGACCAGACCGTGCACCGGAATGACGGCCACAGCGGGCAAGAGCGTGGCAAGGGCGGCCAGCACAACCGCGCCGCCGCCGATGCCAAAGGCCGCCGTGATGAAGGAGCCCAGAAAGCTCACGGCGATCAGGAGGGTTGCGATGGGCCATCCAAGCCCGGCGTGGATGAGATCGGCGGTCATGCTGTTATTCTAGCGGTCGCATGATTGGCCCGCATGAGCATCAGACAACGGTGACGGTCATGCTGCCCAGCCCGTCAATCGCCACTTCGATCACGTCGCCTCTGACCACCGGGCCGACGCCGGCGGGCGTGCCCGACATGATCACATCGCCCGCCGCCAGTTCGAAATACTCCGACAAATAGGCAATCATTTCCGGGACCTTCCAGATCAACTGGTTCAGGTCACCCGCCTGCCGCAGATCGCCGTTGACCTTCAGCGAAACGGCTCCCTCATCGAGATGCCCCACCTGAGACGCGGGGTGGATCGGTCCCACCGGGGCGGAGCGCTCAAAGGCCTTGCCGATCTCCCAGGGACGCCCGGCCTTTTTCATCTCGCCCTGAAGATCTCTGCGGGTCATGTCGAGCGACAGCGCATAGCCGAAGACGTGCTCCAGCGCATCCGCCACCGCGATATTGGTGCCGCCCGACCGCAGCATGACCGAAAGCTCGGCCTCATGGTGCACATCCGCGGTTTTCGGCGGGTAGGGGAAGGTGCCGCTGGGGTCGAGGTTGTCAGGATTTTTCTGAAAGAAGAATGGCGCTTCGCGGTCCGGGTCATGCCCCATTTCAATCGCATGGGCCGCGTAGTTGCGACCGATGCAGTAGACCCGGCGCACCGGGAAAAGCGCGTCCGTATCTGCAATCGGCAAGGCAACAACGGGCGGTGTTTCAATGGCATAAAGTGGCATATGGTGACCTGAGGTGGTGAGCGTTCGGGCGCACCATATACCGTTTGACGGTGATCACAATCGCAGGCCTGCCGGTCTGTTTTCCGTGGTTTCACCACAAGAAAGGCGCGGGATGAGGGGCAAAACCAATCCCGACCAAGCTCGGTTGCAGGTGTCAAGCCAGGCAACCGGCGAAAAGGCCGCAGCCAGCGGTGTCGGTTTGTCTTGCGCATCCGTAAAAATGCGCCATGTCTTTAGGGACATCGGCACAGGGCAATCCATGGTATTGAAGATTTCCAATCTGGCAAAGCACTACGGCACCGGCGCGGACGCCGTTGTGGTGCTGCAGGATGTCTCCTTTGCCATGTCGCGCGGCGAGACACTGGCGCTGGAAGGCGAATCCGGCAGCGGCAAAAGCACGCTTTTGCATCTGGTGGCCGGGCTCGATGCCGTAAGCGGTGGCAAGATCGAGGTGGACGGCGTTGATATCACGCGCTTTTCCGACGCTCAGACCGCGCAGATGCGCCGCGATGCCGTGGGGCTGATCTTTCAGCAGTTCAACCTGATCCCGAGCCTGACGGTCGAGAGCAACATCGCCTTTCACGCGCGGCTGGCCGGTCGCCATGACCCACGGCTGGCCGCGCATTTGTCGGAGAAGATCGGATTGCAGGACCATCTGGCGAAGTATCCCGAGGCCTTGTCCGGGGGACAACAGCAACGCGTTGCGATTGCGCGCTCCCTTGCGGCCCGTCCGAAACTGTTGTTGGCGGATGAGCCCACGGGCAATCTGGATGAAGCGACGGCGGACGCGGTGCTGGGGTTGATGTTGGAAAGTGCTGCTGAAACCGAAACGGCCATCCTGATGGTCACCCATTCGCCCCGACAGGCGGCGCGCATGCAGCGGCGCCTGACCCTGTCGCGCGGTTCTGTGCGCGGCACCGAGATGTCCGCGGCCTCCGCATGACCTGGCTGGGCCTCACCGCCTTGCTGTCGCATTGGCGCGCCAATCCCTGGCAATTGATCACGCTGATCGCGGGGCTCGCTCTGGCCACCGCCCTATGGTCCGGGGTGCAGGCGATCAACGCCGAGGCGCGCGCCAGCTATGACACGGCGGCGGATCTGGTGACGGGCAGCGGGTTGCGCCAGATGCGCCGCGCCGACGGGGCCGTGCTGAGCACAGCGGAATATGTGGCGCTGCGCCGGGCGGGTTGGCAGGTGAGCCCGGTGCTGGAAGGGCAGTTGCGCCTCAAAGGGCAGTCGCTGCGCCTGATCGGGCTGGAACCTCTGACACTGCCGCAAACTGCCCCCCGCGACGAGGCCGCTACAACAAGTGCCTTTGCCCAGACCGATCTCTTTGACAGCGCTGAAACGGTGGTTGCACATCCCGAGGACGCGGCGCTCTTTGAAGGGATGTCCGTGGAGGTCAGGGCGGATGACACCCGCGCTCAGGGCACTGCGCTCACGGATATCGCCACCGCGCAACGTTTGCTAAACACCCCGGATCAGATCACCCGACTGATTGTGGATGCTGCACAGCCGCTGGGTCTAGAACCTTTGCCGGACCGCTATGAGATGTCCCAGCCCGCGCCCCAGAATGATGTCGCGCGGTTGACGGAGAGCTTTCACCTCAACCTGACCGCCTTTGGTCTGCTCTCCTTCGCTGTCGGGATTTTCATCGTCTACGGTGCGGTCGGGCTGGCGTTCGAACAACGGCGCGCTGTCTTCCGCACGCTGCGCGCTCTGGGAGTGCCGCTGCGTACGCTGATGGCGCTCCTCGCGCTGGAACTTGGCGTCTTCGCGCTGCTGGCCGGGGCCGTGGGCGTGGCGCTGGGGTATCTCATTGCTGCGGCCCTTTTACCGGATGTTGCGGCCACATTGCGCGGCCTCTACGGGGCGGAAATCACTGGTCAATTGCAATTGCGCCCGGCGTGGTGGCTGTCTGGCCTCGGCATGGCCCTGGCGGGCACCGGCGTTGCGGCAACCGCGGCCCTGATCAAGCTCGCGCGCCTGCCGTTGCTGTCCTTCAACCACCCTCGCGCCATGAGCATGCATGCCGCGGCCAGCGCGCGGTGGCTGGCGCTGCTGGCCTGTGTCCTGCTGGTGGCCGGGCTGGCGCTCGCGGTGTGGGGGCAGGGGTTGTTTGCCGGGTTTGCGCTGCTCGCCTGTTTGCTGATCGGGGCGGCGTTTTTGTTGCCCTTGCTGCTGGGCGGGGCGCTGAACCTGGCAGGCCACCTGCATCAGGGCGCATTGGCCGCATGGTTCTGGGCGGACAGCCGCCAGCAATTGCCGGGCCTCTCCATGGCGCTGATGGCGCTGTTGCTGGCGATGGCCGCGAATATCGGCGTCTCCACGATGGTATCGAGCTTCAGGCTGACCTTCACCGGCTATCTGGACCAGCGCCTTGCGTCCGAGCTTTATCTGAATACCAGAACCCCGGCGCAGGCCGCCGCCATTACCTCCTATCTTGAGGAGAAGGGCGTGACGGTGCTGCCGATCCTTTCCGAAGATCTGCGGATTGGCGGGTTGCCTGCAGAGATCTACGGCGTACGCAACCACGCGACCTACCGGGAAAACTGGCCCGTGCTCGCGGCCCTGCCAGCGGCCTGGGACCGGCTGGCCGCAAGCGAGGGGGCGTTTATCAATGAGCAACTGGCCAGACGCAATGATCTCGCCCCGGGTGATTATCTGGAGACCGGCGATCTGATCCTGGGCGTCTACAGCGATTATGGCAATTCAGCCGGGCAGGTCGTGATCTCAGAGCCGCAGTTTGCACAACGCTACCCGCAAAAGCGGGCACAGCGATTTGGGTTGCGAACGCAGGACCCAAGCGCACTGGCAACAGATCTGCGGCAACGGTTCGATCTTGCCGAAGATGCGCTGATCAATCAGGCGGATCTCAAGGCCTTCTCGCTGTCCGTCTTTGAGCGCACCTTTTCGGTGACTGCAGCGCTGAACCTGCTGACGCTTTCTGTGGCGGGGCTTGCCATCCTGATCAGCCTGCTGACGCTGGCAAGCCTGCGGTTGCCGCAGCTCGCCCCGGTCTGGGCGCTGGGGCTGACACGGCGTCACCTGGCTATGCTGGAGTTGCTGCGGGCGGTATGCCTGGCCGCGGCCACGGGGCTGCTCGCCATCCCGCTGGGTCTGGCGCTCGCCTGGGTGCTGCTGACAGTGGTGAATGTCGAGGCCTTCGGGTGGCGGTTGCCGATGTTCCTGTTTCCCTGGGAATATCTCAAGCTGGGGATGCTGACGCTGCTGGCTGCTGTGCTGGCGGCGCTCTGGCCCGCGATCCGACTGGCGCGCACCCCACCGGACCGATTGCTGCGCGTGTTTAGCAATGAACGGTAAGTCTTTGATCATAATTACCATTGCGTGGCTTCTGAGCGCTGCGATCGTCGCCGCACAAAGCTTTGCGGGCCTGGGCAGTGACGCGGAAGGGTTCGATCTGCCCGAACGCGGCACCCCCTTTGAGTTTCCTGCCGATCACGGGGCCCACCCCTCTTATCGCATTGAATGGTGGTATCTGACCGCCAACCTGAAGGATGCCGCTGGCATCGACTATGGCCTGCAATGGACCCTGTTCCGCAGCGCGTTGGAACCCGAAGAGCGCCCCGGCTGGGACAGCCCCCAGCTTTGGCTGGGGCATGCGGCTGTCACCACTCCCACGGCGCATTACGTGGCGGAGCGACGCGCGCGCGGGGGCATCGGGCAGGCCGGGGTGATTACGGACCCCTTCGAGGCCTGGATTGATGACTGGCAAATGGCGGGTGCGGAGATGGAGGTCATGACCCTGCGCGCATCGGGCACGGATTTCGCCTATGACATGCAGCTCGAAGCACAGGGGCCTTTGATCTTTCACGGGGACGGCGGGTATTCCCAGAAATCCGCCTCGGGACGGGCGAGTTATTACTATTCGCAGCCCTTCTTCGAGATTTCCGGCACCTTGATGCTGCCCGATGGGCCGGTCGAGGTGACCGGACAGGCGTGGTTGGACCGTGAGTGGGCCTCGCAACCGCTGGGCGCATCGCAGGTCAGTTGGGATTGGTTCTCGATGGCCTTCGAGGGAGGCGACCGCCTGATGGGCTTCACCCTGCGGGACAGCGACGGGGGCGATTATACGGCGGCCACATGGATTGACGCGGATGGCACAACGACCCCGTTTCCGGACGGCGCGTTTTCGGCAAAACCGCTCACCACCAGCGCTGTGGCAGGGCGTCGGGTGCCCACCCGCTGGCAGGCTGTCTTGCCGGAGAAAGGCGTCGATGTCACGGTTGAGGCGCTGAACCCGCAGGCCTGGATGGCGACCTCCATCCCCTATTGGGAAGGTCCGGTGCGGATCAACGGCACCCACGCGGGGCGCGGGTATCTGGAAATGACCGGCTATTGAGCAGGGGCGACTGACGTGGGTTATGCCGCCTTGATGGGCCAGCGATCTTTTCGCGGGTCGCTGTAGCGCGTATTCTGCCCCCCAACCACGAGGAGTTTCAGATGAGCCGTCTTGGAACCATGACGCGTCGGGGCCTGATGATCGGGGCCGCAGCCATCGCAGGCGGCGTGGCCTTTGGCACCTACCGCGTGATGACCCCTCACGCGAACCCGCTGGCTAGGGGTCTGGCACCCGATGCGGTCAGCTTCAACCCATTTGTGCGCGTAACACCCCGGGGCATCACCCTGATTGCCCAGCATGTGGATGTCGGGCAGGGGGCGGCCTCGATGCAGGCCGCTTTGATCGCCGAGGAGATGGACATAGCCTTCGGTCAGTTCGAGATCGAACAGGCACGCCCGGATCCTGCCTATTACAACACGGCGATGGCGGATGAAGCGGTGCCCTTCATGTCGACGGACACCGGCAGGGTGGCGGAAACGATGCGCGGCGCAATGGGCGCGATGATCAAACTCATGGGCACGCAGGTGACCGGCGGCTCCACCTCTGTGCCCGATGGTTTTGACAAGCTGCGCATGGCAGGTGCGGTCGCCCGCGAAACGCTGAAAGCCGCCGCGGCGGTCGAAACGGGCGTGGCGGTCGACAAGCTCCGGACATCGCAGGCCGCGGTGATCCTGCCCGATGATACGGAGATTGCCTATACGGCCCTTGCGGCAACGGCTGCGACGCTGGAGCCGGTGACCGATGTGGCGCTGCGCGATGCAAGCGCATGGCAGCTGATTGGCAAGCCGATGCAGCGGCTGGATATCGTCGCGAAATCGACGGGCCAGCAAACCTATGGGATTGATCTCAAGATCGACGGCATGGTGCTGGGTGCGGTGCGCTGCAATCCACGCAAGGGCGGGGCGCTGAACGGCTTTGATGCCAGCGCTGCCGAGGCCATGCGTGGCGTGCAACAGATCATACCGCTGGCCAATGGTGTCGCGGTGATTGCTGAAAACACCTGGTACGCGCTGCAGGCGCTGGAGGCGATTGACTATGACTGGGGGCCAGCGCCTTATCCCGCGGAGCAGGACGATCACTGGGCCGCTGTCGCCCAGGCTTTCGCGCCTGAAGCATTGGACCGGGTCTGGCGCGATGACGGCGATGCATCCTCGGCAGTGACCGATACACCGGATGTCACCGTCGAATACCGGGCACCCTATGTGGCGCACCAACCGTTGGAGCCATTGAGCGCGGTGGTGCGGGTGACAGAGACACAGGCCGATGTCTGGGCGTCGCACCAGATGCCGCGTTTCGTGCAACAAAGCGTCGCGAAACAGACGGGGCTGGCAGCCGATCAGGTGGTGTTTCACAACCAGTTCGCGGGCGGCAGTTTCGGCCACAGGCTGGAATTCGACAACATCGACAGGGCCACAGAAGTTGCGATGCAGCTCAAGGGCACGCCGGTCAAACTCATGTTCAGCCGCGAAGAGGATTTCGCGCAGGATTACCCGCGCCAGATCGGCATGGCACGGGCCAAAGGTGCGGTGCAAGACGGGCAGGTGACAGCCCTCGATCTGGAGATTGCCACACCTTCCGCAGTGCGCAGCCAGATGGGCCGTGTCGGACTGCCGGTGCCCGGGCCGGATACGCAGATTGCCGCCGGGGCCTGGAACGCCCCCTATGCCATCCCGCACTTTCGCGTCGCGGCCTATGCCGCTCCGGAACTGGCACCGACAAGTTCGTGGCGGTCAGTTGGCGCCTCCACGGCGGGGTTTTTCGGCGAATCTGCGTTGGATGAGGTGATCCATGTCGCTGGCGCCGATCCGATGGCCGAACGGTTGCGGCTGGTCGACGATCCGGTGGCCAAGGCTGTTCTGGAGGCTGTCGCGGATATGTCCGACTGGGGCAGCGCATTGCCTGCGGGCAGGGGGCGTGGTGTTGCGCTGGTCAATTCCTTCGGCGTGCCCGTTGCAGAGGTCGTCGAGGTCACCCAGACAGCGGAGGGCCTCAGGATCGACCATGTTTATGTCGCCGCGGACGTTGGCCGCATCGTGGACCCGGTGAATTTCGAAAACCAGGTGCAGGGCGGTGTGATCTGGGGGTTTGGGCATGCGATCAATTCCGAGATCACCTTCTCCGATGGGCGGGTTGAGCAGTCGAACTATTATGACGCCGAGGGCATGCGGCTCTATCAGACACCTGAAATCCATGTGCGCGGGCTGGAGAATGCGGAGAAAATCCGCGGCATTGGCGAACCCCCGGTGCCCCCGGCGGCCCCCGCCCTGGCCAACGCGATCTTTGCCGCCACCGGTCAGCGGATACGGGAAATGCCCTTCAACCGTCATATCGATTTTATCTGAAGGCCGGTCTGCGCTGTTGCAGGGGTGCGGATTGATGGTATTTGACGTGCCAGGATCTCCGCAGGACGGGCGGGGCAGACAGGAAGGGTAAGCTCTTGGATTTTGCACTCACCGAAGAACAATCCGCCATCTTCGACATGGCATATGCCTTTGGACAAGAGCACATCGCGCCCTTTGCGCGCGACTGGGAAGCGCAGGGGACGATCCCCAAGGCACTTTGGCCCAAGGTTGCAGAGCTGGGTCTCGCCGGGATTTACGTGTCCGAAGACTACGGCGGCTCGGGGCTCAGCCGGTTGGACGCCACGCTGGTCTTCGAGGCGCTGTCGATGGCCTGCCCTGCGGTCGCCTCCTTCTTGTCGATCCACAACATGTGTGGCGGGATGATCGATAAATTCGGCTCGGACGACAGCAAGGCGCATTGGTTGCCGCAGCTTTGCACGATGGAGAAGATCTTTTCCTACTGCCTGACGGAGCCCGGATCCGGTTCTGATGCCGCCGCCCTGCGCACCCGCGCCATCCGCACCAACGAGGGCTATGTGCTAGACGGAACCAAGGCCTTCATCTCCGGCGGAGGGTATTCGGATGCCTACCTGAGCATGGTGCGCACGGGCGACAACGGCCCAAAAGGGATCTCGGCGATGGTGATCGAGGCGGGCAGCGAGGGGCTCTCCTATGGTGGTCTTGAGAGCAAGATGGGCTGGCGCGCGCAACCCACCGCACAGGTGCAATTCGACGCCTGCAAGGTGCCTGCCGACAATCTCATTGGTGAGGAAGGGCGTGGTTTCAGCTACGCCATGGCGGGGCTTGATGGGGGGCGTCTGAACATCGCGGCGTCGGCACTGGGGGGCGCACAATCCGCGCTGGATGCCGCACTTGGCTATGCCGCGGACCGCAAGGCCTTTGGCAAATCCATCGATCAGTTCCAATCGCTTCAGTTCAAACTGGCCGATATGGAAGTGAAGCTGCAGGCCGCACGGGTGTTTTTGCGCCAGGCTGCGTGGAAGCTCGACAGCAGCGCGGTGGATGCGACCAAATATTGCGCCATGGCGAAGGTTTTTGTCACCGACGTCTGCTTTGACGTGGCC
This sequence comes from uncultured Roseobacter sp., assembly GCF_947499265.1. Lineage (GTDB taxonomy): Bacteria > Pseudomonadota > Alphaproteobacteria > Rhodobacterales > Rhodobacteraceae > Roseobacter. The sequence continues at coordinate 68,138 of NZ_CANMNK010000009.1, forward strand.
AATGACGCGCTGCAGATCCACGGCGGATACGGGTATCTGGCGGATTACGGCATCGAAAAGATCGTCCGTGACCTGCGCGTGCACCAGATCCTGGAGGGCACCAACGAAATCATGCGCATGATCGTGTCCCGCCAGTTGATTGCAGATCACGCTGCCTGATCGTCCATGTGCTGGTGCGGTTTATGAAATCGGTGTGGCATTAAGCATCGCTTCATAACTCTTTGCGATACCCGTGCATGAGAGCGCAGAACCGTTAAACGGACATCGGTTCGGTACCAAACCGCACGGGATGCAATTGTGACATCACCCTATTTGCATGGCACGCCTGCAGGCACTCCACCGACAAAACAGGTCCTGATCGTAGACGATTCGCGCGTGATGCGCGCCTGGCTCCGCGCTGTGTTATCGGCCGATCCTCGGCTCGAAATAGCGGGGGAGGCCTGTGACGCCATCGCAGCCCGCGATTTCCTCAAAGCCCAGCCCGTCGATGTTCTGACCCTCGATATTGAAATGCCGGGTATGAGCGGGTTGGAGTTCCTGGCGCGGCTCATGCGCGCACGCCCGATGCCCGTGGTGATGATGTCCAGCCTGACCGCTGCAGGCAGCGATGCCGCCATTCAGGCGCTGTCGCGCGGGGCAATTGATTGCATGGTCAAACCCTCAAAAAGCTTTGGAGAAGAGCTGACGCAGGACATCTGTGAGCGGGTCTATCACGCGGCCTGCACTCGGCCCTCACAGTTGCAGATGCGCATTCAATCAAATGCGGCACAACCAAATCATGCAGCCCAGGCCGTGCCGCGTGTAGCCACGGCTGGCCCCTGCGCAGAGGGTTCAATTATTTTGCTCGGGGCTTCGACAGGCGGCGTTGCAGCACTGGAAACAGTTCTGCCGATGCTGGACCCGGAAGGCCCGCCTGTGGTTGTGGTGCAGCATATGCCCGGAAACTTCCTGCGCAGTTTTTCCGAACGTCTCAACCGGCAAATGCAGCAGACTGTGAGGTTAGCATCGGAACATAAGGCACTGGAAAAAGGCGAAATTGTCCTGGCGCCGGGCAATCAGCAACACACTGAGTTGTACCGCAGGTCCGGATATTGGTATTGTCATTTTATCGCAAATGATCCACCGGCATTGCATTGCCCGGCTGTCGACAAACTCTTTTCGTCCGCAGTAAATGACGCAAAGCGCGTAACTGCCGGTTTGCTCACGGGCCTGGGAAGAGATGGCGCAGAAGGGCTTCTAAAACTTTCCCAGGCCGGAGCGTCCACCTTTGGTCAGAATGAAGCGTCCTGCGTCGTATACGGTATGCCGCGCGCGGCTAAATTGATCGGCGCGGTTCAAAGCGAACTGCCCCTGGATCAGATTGGCACCGCGATCCGAGAAGCAGCGGCAAAGAAAACGCGTTCGGCAAGAATGGCCAGCCGGGTTCAGCTCTGATGACCGATGTGCGACACCATATCACTCAGGGAGAACAGGCTGTTGGCAGTGACCCGAAAATGGTGATCACCACACTGCTGGGATCCTGCGTGTCATGTTGCCTGTGGGATCCTGCGGCGGGGGTGGGTGGCATGAACCACATGTTGCTGACAACAAGCGGGAGTGATGCCGACACCTGCAACCTCGCAGGCCTAAATGCGATGGAGCTTTTGATCAATGAAATACAAAAACAGGGGGGGCAGAGAAGCCGGTTGCGCGCCAAAGCCTTTGGTGGCGCTCAGATGGTCTCCGGTCTGAGCAAGATTGGCGAACAAAACAGCGCGTTCATTCTAAATTTCCTGGAACAGGAAGGTATTGAGTGCGAGGGGCACTCCTTGGGTGGAGAAACCGCGCGCCAATTGATGTTTTGGCCTGCCACGGGACGTGTGATGCAAAAAATCCGCGGGGATGCCCCAGCTGAAACAGCCTCTCAAATTCAGGCTCCGGCCGATACCGGCAATGATCTGGAGTTGTTTTAGCGATACTTGGAACAATTTTCGGATGCATGATGACGGACTAAGTCGCGTGCCCAATCAGGGTGGTTCGTTCAGTTGCCTTCGGATAGGTCCAATCCTGCCTTGCTCTCCTGAAGTTGTGTTGGAATTAGCTTAGTGTTGCCCGATCTCTGACACCGGCAGACGGCCGATCTTTGGGAAGGCGTACTCGGCCAGCGTATTGATCCATTGCTGGCCGTGCTTGGAGTTCTTCCATGTTGGCAGGCGCCCGATATGGACTTGTCGTGCGATCTATTCGAAGCAGGGGATTTCTTGGCGTCCATTGTAGCGTGGATTGATGCTCTGCTTTGCGAGCCGCCGATACTCCAAAGCCAGGTCTCGCGCTTCGTTGAGGGTGACTACATCTGCACCGCCTAGGCCGAAGTCGGTGCGCAACGGCTTGCCTTCGCGGTTACGTTGGCCCTTCACTGTGACACGTACAATCCAGCGCCGAGCGCCGGACGGAGCGACCACGAGTTACAAACCGCTCCCGTCGCCGTGGCGACCAGGACCAAGCGTTCGTACCAGATTCCTCGTCAGCTTTCCACTAAGAGCAGCCATAAAATACCACGTAACGAACAAAAGTAGATGTAATCGAAGAGAAATGGAAAGCAGAAATAAATACAGGTAAATCAACAAAAACAGCTCTGTAAGACCTTGAACGGCATCGAGCAGAATTAAATGAAAATGGTGGGTGGCGGAGACGAAGGGATTCGAACCCTCGAGACCCTTCCGGGCCTACTCCCTTAGCAGGGGAGCGCCTTCGACCACTCGGCCACGTCTCCGCCGACGGGTATAGCCGCGCAGCCCTCGGAGTTACAAGGCTAAATCGGGATCTCGAACATGTCTTTTGCGATGGCGCAAATTCGATGCGCCTGGGTCGCTCGATGTTTCAATGATCAGGGAATGATCGCCGCGCTCAACGGAAGGAAACATTGTTGTTTTCGACAAGTGGATTTCAGTCCAAACCTCATGTGTCATCGCGGCGCAAAGCCACGTCTTCGCGGTGCATGGACGTATCCAGGCGTTGGCTCGCTTTGGTGCCCGGGACCAGTAGCTGCGCTTTTCGAAAGTAGGCGCGCAATTCTTCCTTAACGATACCCAACTCTCGCCGGGCTTGCCGAACGGTCATGCTTTGCCAGGGCTCTTCTTCGAGGGCAATTAGGTGTAAATCTCGAGCGCTGAGATTGTCCACGGCATAACCGACACCAAGCCGAAAACTCGGAATGTGCTCCTGTTGAAAGCGCCAATGTTCAGGATATTCAGTTGTAGATACGCGAATGAAGGTATCGATATGCGCTTCGGTGATGTCAGAGGCCGCGCCCATCGTGGCGCCAATCACGAATGCTTCGTCCTGAACGTGCAGGCCGCGGCCAATCAGGACGTGGATGCAATCATGCCGCGCAAGCGTGATCGCACCGGGCAGGGCGTCCGGGCTGGACGGGTTTTCGTATTTCTGAATGATTTCAGGGACATCGTCCGCTGCTGCCGCAGGCATCGTAGCCAATACCTCGCGAAGTGTCATGTCATCCGTATCGAGGCCTGGCGTCCATTCATCCCAGTTCAAATCCGTGCGGCGGCCCATTGTTATTGCTCCTCAAAAGCGGTGATCGGGTCAAATGTGGTGCCTTCTGCGACAGCGCTGCGCAAAGCATCGGCAAGCCCGTCGACCCCGCTGATGGTCGTGAAGCTGGTGAAGCCGGCGGCATTCAGGGCGTGATCGGGCAAGGACTTTGTGGCGATCGTGGAGATTTGGATCGGCGTCTCTGTCACGGTTTTTACCACGGCTTGCCTAAGTGCGAGGGCGTCATCGGCGCGGCCATCCGTCGTCACAATAATCCGGTAGTTGCCGAATGATCGCCGTGCGGCCGCTGAATTTTCCAAGATTGTCCGCGCCGATGCAATGGCTTCGGTGAGCGGTGTGCCGCCGCGCGCAACGACAGGGCGCAGCGCATTTTGCAAGGCCAATCGTGCCTCATCGACCGGCGTCGTGGGGAGAATGACGCCTCCGTTCAATCCAATGACGGCAACCTGATCCGTTTCAGACAAAAACCCGACGGCTTCGACAAGGGCCGCCTTGGCCTGGCTGATTTCCTCTTCCATCGAACCGGAATCGTCGAGCACCAAAACCGCTACAGTAACATTGGGGTCCGGCTGCGCAATGACCTCAACCTCTTCGGCTACTGCAGGCCAGACCGCGATTGCATTCCAATCCGGATCCCCGAATTCAGCCAGCGATTGTGGCGGCTCGACCGTTTCAGGCGCATTGCCTAGACCATCGAGGAACTCGCCGCCAAAGAACACGCCCAGGACAGCCACCACAATCGCGAATTCGACGACATGTTTCTTTTTCATGGCAGCACCTCCCTAAAGCGGTGCAAATGTGGTGGCTTCGGCCTGCGTTGTCAGAACCCGAAAAATCACCCGCATATTCTGTCGCCATTCTTCCTGCGTTGTGGGCGGGTTAAAGGCTGGCGCGGAAATGCCGACACCATCGACGGTGAATTGATTGCGATTGATGCGCACGCCTTCACTTTCGGCATAGGATTCAAGCGCATCGACAACCTTTATCGCCCGGTCGAGCGACAGGTTCTGGGTCGACGATCTGATGGCGCGCAGTTCTGAGGCCGCAGCTCCGTCCTTTTCGCGCCGCAGATAGTGCAGGGGGTCTGAATGCCCTTCTACCGTGATGATCGCACCGGAATAGGTTGAAGCGAGCCGGAGAATTTCCGCAAAGTCATCCGCATAGAGGTTGACCGGAAACGAGGTCGAATCCGGCTCGAAGAATACGCTGAAATCGATCTTCGTATTCGCCTCCAGCTGACCAGTTCTGCGCAACCGCGTCACGGCGGCAGCTGCCGCCTCGGGGTCAAAGGCAGCGATCTGACGTTCGGTTAGATCATCAAGACCTTCCGTCAAAGACGCGAAATCCCATTCTGCAATTTCCAGGTTGTAGGCGCGTTGCACGCGGCCCGCGCCCTTCAGAGCCAGATTGACCTCATCCAAAAGAACCGAAAACCGGCGGGGTTCCTTTGGGTCGGCAAAATGCTTTGCATTACCCGACCAGCCATCGGTAATTGCATCTTGCCACAAAAACACACCTTCTTCCTGAGGCAGGCCGCCAAGAAACGCATCAGCCATCAATTGGGCCATCGCGGTTCGATCACTGTCACCGTCGCGCGCCATGAAGCTGCGCATGTCTTCCTCTGCATTGAAGAGGATGTTCACCAGCCTTGCGATGTCATCTCGGTGCGCATCAAAATAATCCGCGCGCACGGCGATGTAGTCACCAATGACGGAGGCGGCCTCCTGCGTTGAGATCAGAATTTTAGCACCGCGTACGGATCCTTCAGCACCTGTTCCAACAGCGCCACCCGAGGTCAGAAACCGCGCATCAGGCAAAATCACGGCCGCCGCATCGGCCTGGCCGTTTGCCAGAGCATTCGCAGGTGTGTCGCCATCACCGGTCAGCGCCTGGGTCCAGACGATTTCGATGTCGTCAAAAGACAGGCCAGCGTCCTGCAGCACGCGACCAACAAAATCGACATGCGGACCATTGGCCTGTATGGCCACACGTTTGCCCGCCAGATCAGCGGCACGCGAAATATCCTCCGACGCCACGATGCCATCGCCGGCGGAAAAGGAGTGTTTGAAGAAAATCACCTGTTCGGTGCGCGCATCGGCTTCCGTCACTGGGGCGGCGGACACCAGCATGCCCAAGGTGCCGCGCAGAAACGGTGATGCGCAGGACACATAGTCATTCACCTGGCCCGCGAAATCATCGCGAACTGTCAGTTCAAGTGGCAGGTTTGCCGCGCTGAGTGCCCCATCGTTCGGGCTGAGGCTATTGCCATTCGCGTGCGCAACGATGCCATCCGCACCCCAGGCGATCAGTGGCATGTTCGTGTTCCATCCCGGCGCGCAGTCTCGCACTGGGGCCGTAACCGTCTCTGTCAGCAAATCACCCGGCGCTGCATGCCCCGGAACTGGTGTGAAGGCGCTGGCCAGCATGACCAAGTAAAGTGCAGTAAACGTGCGAACGATTGAACGGATCATGGCCGTGGGTAGCTCCTGTCATATTTGGTATCGCATATAGAGTTCGAATGCGGCGGTGATGTGGAAGGTGCTGCGATTTTTGTGACGTTTGAGATTCCATCATAGTCATATTTTATCCGCGCTGCCCTTACCATCTCCCAACAAAAGTTCTGCTGTGCTGGTCGATGCTTCAATCCTGTGCATCAATTGTGCGGCGGCGGAGGCCTCAAGAGTGTCGATCCCTTCCTGAAAAGCGGCAAGCCCGGCACGGATTTTCTGCCTACTTTCGTTAACCACCGTTTCGGAGGCCGCTTTGCGCAGTTCAGCATGAGCCGTCGCGGCCTCAACAAGCAGGTCGCTTCTGATGACGAGTGGCTGCACGTGACGGATCGCTTGCGGATCATCCATCAATTGACCGGCAATCCCGTCCAACTGGTCAGCAGCTTTTGCCAGATCAGCTCGCAGATCAGCCTGCACGGATTTGCCAGCCCGTCGCAGCATGGATGCTTTGGAGTGGGCGCGTTGAATCATCGAAAGAGCTGCATTGGCCCGATCATCACTGATGCCGTGGCGCGAACCGAAGTGAAACTTGATCAGTTGAGCGTCCGAGTAAAGTAGCCTGTCGGGCAACATCATGGTAAAACCAATTGCAAAGACAAAGGCGCAAACTGCACCGATCACAGCGGTCGAATTTATGAAAAAGACCGGGATCGGGAGGAACTCCAGAAAGGCAGCCGTAATACCAATGGCTGCGAAACAGCAAATTGCGAGTGGTAAAATCGGCTGTTGGTCGTTTGGGCCTAGGTCGACTTTCATCGAACGACCTGTGTAGAAACTGTAACGCGCGCCAGCATTGACTGATATTCTCTGTCTGACAGGCCCGCTGGACGCGGGAGCGGCTGTGCATTTCCGGTCGCGGCGATCCTGATGCGATCCTGTGAAATCCCTAGATCCTGCGCAATCAATGCGACCGCCCGCGCGCGCGACCTGGACAGCGCAATGTTTGCTTGCTGATCTCCGCGTGTTCCGGTGTGGCCAGACAATAAAATAGCGATGCGCGCGTCTGCGGCGAGACGTGCCAAATACTCCCTGAGCTCTTGCTCTTGACCCACGTCGAAGGTGGTTCCGCGGGAAAAAGTGAACGAAGCAGTTTCTGGCGCGTCGCGTGCGCCGATCAGTCCAAGGGTCGACAAGGTGCCAACGCAACACGCCGATAAAACTGCGCCCACGAATGCACGTCTATGCAATGGGGGTCTGTGAGTGCGGCGCGATCTTTCTTGATCAGAATTCTCACCGGTTTTTGGCATCTTAATTCCAGTCTCGAACAAATCTAAAAAGGGGCCATGTCATAACTTTGCTTCACTCACAGGATACTTAGGGGTGCCTTGGCAGGTTCGCAACGCGTTTCATCGACCTGCTGGAGCCGTGCACCTGTTACTGTGAGATGCAGAGCTGCTTAGCGCCGTTGCTATCGGTGAGTTTTGACGGGATTTCTGTGGCTGGTGGACGCGGGTTTTAGGCCTGACTAAACCGAATGGAATTTTATTCGCTGAGCCGGGCATCGATGACGACCAATGGCTTGTTTGATGGTGTGAAGCAAAGCCGCCTGCAAAACTCCTCCGCACAAGCCATCACTGGACCGTTCGTTTCAGCCACTCCCCAAAGGGGTTCGGGCCAGATCTGGATCGGATCTTGATGACAATCTTTCTTGGTCAGTCTGACAATACGACGGCGTTTTTTGATTAAAAGAAAGAGAAATTTGGTTAAAAGAAAGGGAGATAGAAGTGATGAGTTATCGACTTCCGATCTACGGAGGCGGCTACGCCCACAAAGTGATGTTCTTTTAGGAACAAGCTTAAAAGAGATCGAGCTCGCCGAGACCGTTTTTACCGCTCTTTGCGGGCGCGTCGGAGGTGTCGCCCAGCAAGAGGCGACTGGATTTCAGTTTTAACTTGCTCGTCGTTGATTTGATAACCGCTTCGCTAGATTCGTTTTCATTGGATTCCCCAAAAGCGGCTGCCATGAGCGCCAAGTCTTCCAATGATTGACGCAAAAAATCTAGAGACTGAAGATTTTTGATCGCACGCTCATCTTGGACTTCCTTCACTTTGACGACGTCGCCGACGGTATCTTCCAAGTCGGCCACATCACCGGCAAGCCCATCCAGATATACGGCAATACGCTTTAGAATGATTTTAGCGTGATCCACTTCATTGATCTTCGACATGGGCTACAATCGCCCGACGACCGCTTCGATGCAATTGCGAAGCCCGTCTGGTTCAAAGGGCTTTTTCAGATAGTTGTTCATCCCGAGTTTCTTACCATGATCGACTATCTGTTGTTCAGCGCGTCCGGTGATTAGGATAAAACCAACTCCCTTGGTTTTTGGAGACGCTCGAAGTTGATGCAACAGCTGGAGCCCGTCCATTTGAGGCATGTTATAGTCAGATATGACCAAGTGCACCGGACTTGATGCCAACGCCTTGAGCGCATCCAAACCATTTTCAGCAGTCGACACGTTTCTAATGCCAAACGCATCGAGTGCTTGAGTTATCAGGCCACGGCTGGTGGACATGTCATCCACAACCATAATGCGTAGTTGGTCACGCAGAGACATTTGATGTTCCTTTAGTTGGTTTGGGGGTCATGCTGGTCAGCGGGTTGGTCTATATGTCGTTGGACCATCAGTGAAAAACCCCACGTTTTCAGGATCTGCTATTCTTTCAGAATGACCGAGAAACAAAATCCCTTCTAGCGGCATCGCACGATGAAAACGAGGCCAGAGTCGGTTCTGGGTCTCTTGATCGAAGTAAATGACAACGTTTCGACAAAAGATGATGTCCATCCGTTGGCGCATAGGCCATTCAGACAACAAGTTAAGTTCTTTGAAAGAGACAAGCGACCGAACAGTATTCTTGGCGAGGTAAACGCGCTCACTTTCTGTATCGATAGCGCCGAAGTACTTTGAGACCAAACCTGGCGGGATGCCGGAGGTTAAGCGCTCCGGATAGCGGGCGGTTTTGGCGAAGTCGACTACATTGGAGTCGATGTCCGTTCCCAGTATCTTTAGATTCATGTCGCCTATATCGGGGGCAATCTCCAGCAGTGTTATTGCAATGGAAAGAGCCTCCTGACCATTGGAACACCCAGCAGACCAAATTCTAACAGCCCCCCCGGATCGCAGTTTTGGAAGCAGTGTGGTACGCGCTTGCGTTTCAAGGATGTCGAAGTGGTGCTTTTCTCGAAAAAAGTGAGATACGTTTGTGGTGAGCGCTGAAATCATGTGTCGGCGCTCGGCAAGACCTTTTTCCGAGCAAACGTAGGCGCTGTATTGCGAGAAGCTCTCAAGATCCAAAATTTTCAGTCGGTGGCGCAATCGAGATTGAATCATCGAAGTCTTTTCAACCGCTAACTGCAGGCCACTCTCCTGATAGGCCAGCTTTGCGATAGCGTCGAAGCTTTCGGTATCCATACCTATTTCAGATCGGATCCTACTCATTAGGCGGCGTTGCTCTGTACGGACAGAACAATTGCGCTGAGATCTAGGACTCTAATCATTCTCTCATCAATCAGAGTAAGCGAACTGACGACGCTCGAAGTCGAGCCAGGTTGCATTTCCGGAGGTGGCTGCAGATCCTCTGCCGTCAATGCGATAATATCAGAAACTGCGTCCACGAGCAGTCCAGTCATCACGTCGTTGTGGTTAACGACAATAATAACGTTTCGATCAGTTTGCTCTTGAGGCTTGAGGCCTAATCGCTCCGAAAGATCCATAACCGGCAAAACAGTGCCGCGAAGATTGATCACACCCTTCATGTAACTGGGTGCGTGCGGCAGTGGGGTGGTCCGGGTCCATCCTCTGATTTCACGCACGGACATTATGTCCAGAGAGTACTCCTGGTCGGCCAATTGGAAAGTCAAAAGCTCGATGGTTTCTGGTGTTTCTTTTTCGCTCATGCCGATTTTCCCATTAGTGATTGTGCCGCACTTCCAGACGCGCCGATCGCGTTAGAGATGATATCCGATGTATCTAGAATGAGCGCGATTTGCCCATCGCCAAGAATGGTCGCTGCAGCAATGCCGGGAGCTCGGTAAAAACTGTCATCAAGCCCCTTGATGACGACCTGTCTTTGGTCCTGAATACTATCGATAACAAGTGCAGCATGGCTGTCGTCTTCATGCGCTATTAGCAACACGACAGACCCCTCATAGTCTTCCACGGGTGGACGGTACCCAAGCTCTTTGCCCAAATCGAACAAGGGTACAAATCCACTGCGGACGCGCACAACATTTGCACCTGGGCGAACCATTTCCACGTCATTGTTCGAAAGGGTTAGCGTTTCGACAACAACATTCAGCGGCAGCACCAGCGTTTGATCTGCAACCTGAACGACCATCCCATCCAATACAGCCAGCGTGAGCGGCAGGGAAATCGAAAAGGTAGTCCCTTCGCCAGGTGTCGACGCAATGGTTATTCTGCCACCCAACGCTTGAATGGAGGTTCGAACAACATCCATCCCGACGCCCCGCCCGGAAAGGTCAGAAACAACCGATGCGGTAGAGAAACCCGGCAGAAACAGGAGGTTGTCGATCTCGCTGTCGGACAGAGACGCATCGGCTGGCACCAGGCCTTTATCAATGGCAATCTGAAGAACTTTTGGGCGATTTATGCCACCCCCATCATCAGAAACTTCTATAACGACACGGCCAGATCGATGCGCGGCGCTCAGATTTACACGCCCTTGCTCCGGTTTCCCTGCTGCTCTGCGATCTTCAGGGCTTTCCAGACCGTGATCGACAGCATTTCGGATCATATGGGTCAGTGGATCGGCAAGCCGCTCGATAACCGTTTTGTCAACTTCGGTCCCTTCACCCTCAGTGTGCAAACGTACGTCTTTTCCAACCGCCGCCGATGCTTCGCGTACGATGCGCGACATGCGTTGAAACAACGACTTCACGGGCTGCGCACGGATCATCATAACGCTGTCTTGGATATCACGTGTAAGGCGTTGAAATTCTTCTAAACCGTTCATTGCGTCGGAGTGAGGAGACAGGCCAGAGCTTTCAAGGCTTTGGGACAACATCGCCTGGTTGATTACGAGTTCGCCTACCAAGTTGACCAGCCTCTCGATCCGGTCCAAGTCCACACGGACCACAGACTTTGCGGCGGCGAGCGCAGATGGTTTGGAGGCGGTTGGGCTCTTTACTGGTGCTTTGGCCGCTTCGGGGGCTTTGGATGTATCGGTCGTTGTTGGTGGGTCTTCCTGTGTCCCGGCATCAGGAGCTTCGTCGGCTACAGCGGTATTCCGCGGCTGATCTGCTTCGACAACAGGCAATTCCGTCTCGAGCTCAGGAAGCGGTTGTGCCAATTGATCGCTTGCTTCGCTTTCAGGAACTGGCACTTCTGCTGCATCGATCTTTGTAATTTCCAGTGTACAAAGGCCCTCGACGAATTCAAAAGCTGCAGCGATTTCAGCTTCTTCAACGTCGGAGTGCAATTCGACTGTCCAAGAAAGATAGGATTGCTCAGGCGCGAGAGCCTCCATATCCGGCACTTTGTCCAGATGGCAGGTTACAGTGCATTCGCCCATCTCATCGAGTGACCGGAGCATATGGAAAGGTTCATTTCCCGTCTCAAACAATTCGTTATCTGGACGGAAGTGGATGCGGTAAACGGTTGTACTTGCAGCGGGCAGGTCATCAAGCGGGGGCAGGAGCGGTAAATCGCCATCGCCTTCATCGCCTCCGAAATCCAAATCCAGCGACAGGGTCGCGGGTTGAAAATCGATGTCCTCTTCCTCAGCCTCTTCCTCTTCTTCCACACCGGCGTCACCAAGCAGGCCGCTCAGCAGCGATAGCAGTTTGGCCGTTTCCTCGTCGGGCAGCGCCTCATCTTCTCTACTGATGCGCACCAAATCTGATAGGTGATCCGCGCATTGGAAAAAGATCTTGAGCGCGTCAGCATCCGGCGACATGCGCCCGGCGCGCACTTCATCCAGAACCGTTTCGAAACGGTGCGCAAAACGTACCAATGCTTCCAGACCAAAAGCGCCAGCACCCCCTTTGATGGAGTGTACCGCGCGAAATACCACGTTGATTGTCTCTGGGTCTTCATCCCCATCATCAAGCGATTGCAGACCATCCTGCAGCGCCTCCAAGAGTTCCTCGCATTCTATGAAAAAGGATGCTCGGATCTCTGCCATTGGGTCATTGCTATCAGACATGGAAACCTCTTACCCAGCGACCATCTGCAAAGCTTTGATCAGCTTGGAGGGATCAAAAGGTTTGACGATCCAACCCGTCGCACCCGCGCTCCTTGCGCGCGCTTTCAATTCCGGCGCAGCTTCCGTTGTGAGTACCAGGATCGGTGTTGCACGGTGTTTGTCCTGCCCACGGACAGCATCGATAAACCCAAAACCATCCATGCGCGGCATATTGATGTCGGTGATGATTGCGTCGGGTTCAATGCCATCGAGAACCTCGATGCCGTGCACACCATCATCGGCAGTGTGAACGTTAAACCCCGCCGGCAGCAGGGCAAGTCGGATCATGTCCCGCATCGTGCGGCTATCATCCACGGCTAATATTTCCAGTGTCATATGCGTCCCCTTGAAATGGCTTCCGGTGTCATGCCCATGACACGCAATTGATCCGTCACACGCTCAGACGCGTTCAGCACCGAAACGGACCGCCCGGCGGCAATGGCGCTTGTTGCGGCGGAAATCATGACCTGCAAACACAGAGCGCCGAGGTGACTGACCTCCGACAGATCCATGACGAGATCACCTTCATCTTGATCTTTTAAAGTCGTCATCAAAGACGATGCGGCCGATAGATCGAGGCGGGCGGGGAGCGCGATTGGATCACTCATTGCACTGCTCGCAGGTTCAAAGATCTTTGCAGGTGCATCGCTCTCTCCACATCGGCTTCCTGGTTGGATGAGAGCGGTTGTAGGGGGCAGTCCGTTAAGACCGGGTTACTTGGAAAAAAACTTTTTGGTCCAAAAGGGCGTCGATCTCCCCGGGGTCAAATTCACGCCTCTTAACAAGAGAAAATCCCGGCGCAATCACACCGGGGTTTTCTTTTTCTCAGGTATTTCAGCGTTCAGGCGCGGCGGCGCCGTCCGCCACTGCGGCCTGCGCGACCACGGCCTTCCTGACCGGGTTTTGGGGCTTCCTTGTTGAATTCGATCCAGGCCCCGCCATGCGGGTCATTGTTGGTCAGGAAATTCGCGGCTCGAATCGCCTCCATCTCCTTACCGGGCCGTGGTTTGGTCGATCCCAAACCGGTCAGTTGGCAGAAGAGTTCAAGGTCCATATCTTCGGGAAACACTACGCCGGACGCCGCAAGTTCCAGCTTCTTCGCGTCGATCTTTGCGGCGGAAACGGGCAGGGCGACCGGGTTCATGATCGCCGACGTCATACCGGCCCCCATGGCCATCGGCAGGAAGGCGTTGTTGATGCCGTGGCGGTTGGGCAGCCCGAAGGAGATGTTGGACGCGCCGCAGGTGGTGTTGACGCCCAATTCCTCACGCAGCCGACGCACAAGTGTGAACACCTGATGCCCTGCCGTCGCCATCGCGCCAATTGGCATCACCAGAGGATCGACCACGATATCATGGGCGGGAATGCCAAAATCAGCGGCGCGTTCGACGATCTTCTTGGCTACGGCAAAACGCACATCTGGGTCTTCGGAAATCCCGGTGTCATCGTTGGAAATGGCCACCACCGGCACATTGTATTTCTTCACCAGCGGCAACACGATTTCCAGCCGTTCTTCTTCGCCGGTAACTGAATTCAGCAGCGGGCGGCCCTCGGCGGCGGCCAGACCGGATTCCAGCGCGCCCGGTACCGAGCTGTCAATGCACAGCGGCACGTCGACAATCACCTGCACCCGCTCCACCAGTTCCTTCATCAGCGGCGGCTCGACAAAGTTATTGTCCGCGTAGCGTGTGTCCTCCGCCATTTTATTGGTGAAAACCGCCCCGGAGTTGATGTCCAGCACCGTGGCACCCGCCGCGACCTGCGCGATGGCATCTGCTTCGACCGTGCTGAAATCGCCCGCTTCCAGTTCCAGCGCCAATTTCTTGCGACCCGTTGGATTGATCCGTTCACCAATGACACAGAACGGCTGATCAAAGCCGATGATCGCGGTCTTGGTTTTGGATTCGACGATGGTCTTTGTCATGAAGCTGTCCTTAAATCAGGCGTTTGCGGGCGCGGCAGCAGCGCCGCCATTGTTGATCGCCCAGGTGGCGTTGGTCTTGATGCCGCCCAGCGGAAAGAAATGCACGTTGGTGATGTTGAAGTCCGGGTTGGCCGCCTTGTGCGCCGCCAATTCAGCCACCACGTCGGTGGGTTCATAGGGCAGCAGCAGCTTGGTGACATCCATCGCGCGTTTCTGCAGCACTTTCAGTGAGGGGCCAACGCCGCAGGCAATGGCGAATTTGATCAGTGTCTGCAGTTTGGCAGGACCCGCAATGCCGATGTGCACGGGCAGGGTGATGCCATCGGCTGACAGATCGTCCGCCCATTTGATGATCGGTTTGGCGTCAAAGGCGAACTGCGTGGCCAGCGCCATCTTGGCGTCGGTGCGGCTCTGGAAGTCGTTTTTCCATTTCAGCGCGGCGGTCACATTGGTCATCGACCCATCCGCATCGATGTCGCGGTTACCCTCGGGGTGACCGGCCACATGCAGACGCTCAAAGCCTGCTTCGTCAAAAAGCCCGGTTTCCATCAACTGCATGGAACTGTCGAAATCGCCCTGGGGGGTGGCAACACCACCCGCCAGCAGCAGCGCCTGTTTCACGTCTGCTTCTCCCTGATACCGCGCGATCCAGTCCGCGAGCGTGGCTTTGTCCCTGATGATCCGCGCCGGGAAATGGGGCATCACCGGAAAGCCGTCTGCGTGCAGACGCTTGGCCGTGGCAACCATCTCCTCAATCGGGGTGCCTTCGATATGTGCGATGTAAACGCGCGTGCCCTCTGGCAGCAGATCGCGAAAGTTTTCCACCTTTTCCGCGGTGCGCGGCATCACCTCGATGGAATAATCCTGCAGGAACGCCTCCACCTGAGGGTTCGATGGTGTCGTGCCGGGTGTTTCTTTCTTTTTGAAGTTCAACAAGGCCATCAGGCGTTCCTTTCGGGAAAGAAGGGTGTCGAAAAGTCCGGTCAGGGTCAGGCCCAGCCATCATTGTTGATCAGCGCTTTGATGCGCTCACGGTCATATTCGGTATCCAGGCGCGCTGCTTCTGCATCCGCAACCGCGTCCGGATCCCCATCAACGACAAACGGATCGGCCTTGCGCCATTCGGCAAGATAGGCATCCGTGTCCTCTGCGCCAACCTTCATGGCCGCACGATCAATCGCCTGCTCGAACCGCTCCGGCAACTGACGTTTGGACCCACGCCGCCCTTTGCCCACAATCACCTGGGCCGGGATATCGCGCCAATAAACAATCGTGACGTCAGGCATGAGCTGATTCCCCTTGATCCGTTCCGCTCTGTCTAACGACACCAAACCCGATTTCGATGCCGGTTTTCGACAGAACAACATCTTTCCGCGACGCACATGGTCTATCCTATTGTGCCGTTGATCACGAGAGGCGCGGGGCCGCAAAATCTTCATAATGACTGTGAGGGCCGTGCGGAGTTGATCCGCGATGCCCCTGCCAAACACTGTCATCCTGCGCCAATGCCCTTTCCAGAACCAACAGCGACCGCTTGCGCCGAACCCCACCAGCGACTAGGCTAGCGTTAACTCGAAATGAAAGGCGCGTAAGATGGCGCCACAGCGTCCCAAAGGTGCGGGCGCGCTCGAACAGAAGACGGCTCTGAGCCCCGCGCCAGTTCCGCCCCGGTCAGGTGAGTTGTACGCAGCCCTGGATCTGGGCACGAATAGTTGCCGCATGTTGATCGCCCAACCCAAGGGCAACGGTTTTCATGTGGTCGATAGCTTCTCGAAGTCCGTGCAATTGGGCGCCGGGCTTGAACGCACCCAGCGGCTTTCGCGCGGCTCGATGACGCGCACCATCCAAGCACTCAGAATCTGCCAGCAGAAACTGCGCCGCAACAAGGTGCGCCGCATGCGTCTGGTGGCGACCGAAGCCTGCCGCCGGGCGCTGAATGCCAATGAATTCATCCGCCGCGTGCACCGCGAAACCGGCCTGAAGCTCGACATCATCAAACCGCAGGAAGAAGCGCAGCTCGCGGTGATCTCCTGCGCGCCGCTGGTGGGGCGGTCCACCGAAAACCTGCTGGTGGTTGATATTGGCGGCGGGTCTACCGAATTGGTTTGGATCGACCTCAAGGATGTGCCCGCGCATGACAGGCCGCAATCGATCATGCGGCTGCACAGCGGGTTCAAACAGCTGCAATCCGATCTGCCCGCGGCGCGGGTGGTGGACTGGATTTCGGTGCCCTTGGGGGTTGCGACGCTGCGCGAGCAGTTCAACGATGTGGAAGATGACGCCGCGCGTTTTGCTCTGATGAGCTGGTTTTTTGAGGAAAACCTGGGCGATTTCGCCCCCTATCACGACACGCAACCGCATGAGAAATTCCAGATTGTCGGCACCTCCGGCACGGTCACAACCGTGGCCGCCAGCCATCTGGGCCTCAAACGTTATGACCGCACCAAGGTGGATGGGCTGCACATGACCTCGGATGAGATCGACCGCGTGATCCGGTCCTATCTGGCCCTGGGTCCGGCCGGGCGACGCTCGGACCCGCGGATCGGCCACGACCGTCAGGCGCTGATCATGTCCGGGGCCGCGATCCTGCAGGCGCTGATGCGCTGTTGGCCCACGGATCGGTTGTCGGTTGCGGATCGCGGTCTGCGCGAGGGCCTGCTATATGCCCAGATGAGCGCGGATGGCGTGCTGGAAGACGGAGAGTTCTGATGGCCAAGACCCCCACGGGCAAAAACACCTCCGGACGCGGGCAGCGCGAGTTGAAGGTCAAGGTGAAATCGGCGCGCGGGCGCAAGCTGAGTTCCACGCGCTGGTTGCAGCGCCAGTTGAACGATCCTTACGTCAAACGCGCCAAGGCCGAAGGTTATCGGGGCAGGGCCGCCTTCAAGATCATGGAGCTGGACGATAAATACCGCTTTCTTGTGCCCGGCGCGCGGGTGGTTGATCTGGGCGCAGCACCAGGGGGGTGGTGCCAGGTCGCCGTCAAGCGTGTGAACGCATTGGGCGAGAAATCCGGCAAGGCGGTGGGCACCATTCTCGGGATTGATCTGCAGGAAATGGAACCGATTGCAGGGTGTGAGTTGCACCAGCTCGACTTCATGGCAGATGACGCCGATCTGAAGGTCAAGGACTGGCTCGGCGGCAAGGCTGATGTGGTCATGTCCGACATGGCGGCCAGTAGTTCCGGACACAAACAGACGGACCATCTGCGCATCATCGCGCTTTGTGAGGCGGCGGCCTATTTTGCATTTGATGTATTGGACGAGGGTGGCACCTTCGTGGCCAAGGTGCTGGCAGGCGGGGCCGAGGGAGAGTTGCAGAAACTTCTCAAACAGCGATTCTCCAAGGTCGCGAACATCAAACCCCCCGCCTCACGGTCGGACAGTTCGGAAAAATTTGTTGTGGCAACAGGCTTTCGTGCGGACGGCTGACAGCTTTTACCTTGCCTTAAGTCTTTCTTGAATAGCCTGCGGCAATGGCGGCGTCGTTGTGACGTGCCAAATGCTATTAAAAGGACCCACGACATGCTCCGCACACTTCTTTTGTCCGCACCATTGGTGGTCGCGGCAAGCTTGGCTCACGCCGTTGATGCCCCCCCCGCCATGAAAGCGTTTGTAGATTCCGAGGTGATGGGATGGGCGCAGGACGCGCAGGTGATCGACGCCATCAATGCGCAGAACACGCAAACAGCCGGTGCCAGTGCGGCCCAGATCGAAGAGTGGGATACTCAGTGGCGTGGAGAAGTGGGCGCGGACAGTCAGCCGCTGATCAGCGATGTGATGGGCCGGCCTCTGTCTGTCTTTCTGGGCGAGCAGGTTGCGGCCTCGGGTGGGCGCATCACCGAGATCTTTGTCATGGATGCGATGGGTCTGAACGTGGCTGCGAGCGACGTCACCTCTGACTATTGGCAGGGGGATGAAGACAAACACGCCAAGACCTATGGTGTTGGCGCCGGTGCGGTTTTTGTCGATGAAGTCGAATTCGATGAGAGCACACAATCCTATCAGGGGCAGGTATCGGTGGCTCTGACGGACCCGGCAACCGGTGAGGTTATCGGCGCGATGACCATCGGCCTGAACGCCGAGGCCTTCTTTTAACGATCTGTTGCAGGTGGGCCTATGCGCTCACCTGCAATGACCGTGCGGCGGCTTTTTGCAACGCCGCGGCTTCCTCTGCGCTGACAGGGCGGAGATCGAATTGCGCGACGCGGGCAACCGTCGTTTCCGCCTGATTTTTCTGCCTGATCAATTCGAACAGCCTGGTGTGACGCGCATTTTTTTCGCGATGCATAAACGACATTGAATCGCCCCTTCCGGATTTGTCTGACAAAACCGTCTCATGGAACTGCGGCCCTGATCAGGCCGAAAAAGGGCGTCATGCTGGCGTTTCAAACCTGAAATCTGTCCATGTTTTGCGAAATCCCACGGTCCGGCGCCTGTTGCCTGACGATTGCCAGCATTCTTCGCGAGTAGCGAAAGAAACAATCAGGTTTCACGAATTGAAACTGCTGAGGTATGGTGCGCGTAAAGATAAGGACGCGGGTACATTAAGATCTGACGTCTCGCATGGGGGTGCGGACCATAGAAAAGACTCTCTTTCAATTCATTTGGAAGTATTCAAAGCGCGACCAGATGGTCCTTCTGGCATTCACAACCGCTTTGTTTCCTTTCCTTTATCTGACGCTGGAGCTGCCAAAGCGCATCATCAACGACGCGATTGGCGCGCAGACCTCTCGTATTGATTTCCTGGGCTTCGAGATGACGCAAATCGGCTTTCTATCGCTACTTTGCGCCTTCTTCCTGCTTTCGGTGCTGACACACGGCCTGCTGAAAATGCGAATCAATACGATGAAAGGGGTTTTGTCGGAACGCATGCTGCGCCGCCTGCGATATGGGTTGATCTCCCGAATGCTGCGTTTCCCCAGGTCCTATTTCAGGCGCACATCGCAAGGCGAGATGGTGGCGATGATCACGGGCGAAACCGAGCCAATGGGCGGGATGATGGGAGACGCCCTGACCCAACCGGTCTTACAGGCCGGTCAGATGCTCACCATCCTGGTGTTCCTGTTTCTGCAAAGTGTGTGGTTCGGGCTGGCGGCCATCGCACTGATCCCGCTGCAGGCCTGGTTGATCCCGCGGCTGCAACGCCAGATCAACCTGATGAACAAGGAACGCATCAAAGAGGTGCGCCACCTGGCCTCCATGATCGGCGAAAGCGCGGCGGGTGCCGGAGAATTGCGCATCCACGGCGGCTGGCGGCATCGGCTTTCAATGATCAGCGACCGTCTGGGCATCGTGTTCAACATTCGCTTCAAAATCTACCAGAAGAAGTTTTTCATGAAGTTTATCAATAACTTCATCACACAACTTACACCGTTCTTCTTTTTTTCGGTGGGGGGATATCTGGTCATTCAGGGTGCGGTGTCTCTTGGTGCACTGGTCGCAGCATTGGCGGCTTACAAAGACCTCAGCTCGCCGTGGAAAGAACTGCTGACCTACTACAATCAGGCGCAGGATATGAGCCTGCGGTGGGAAACCGTGACAGAAAAATTCTCGCCTGCAGGCGCGGTCGACGCCGCATTGATGGAGGGACGCCCTGCCGACGCGCCGCGGCTCGATCAGACCATCGCACTGGCGGGCATCACGGTTCAGGACTTTGACGGAAATGCTATTCTGGAAAACATCTCCGCCCGCTTTGAGCCCGGATCTCTGGTTGGGATTGACGTGCCCAGTGACGAAGACAGGCGTGCGCTGGCCGAGGTTCTGACGCGTGAAATTCTGCCGGTTTCCGGTCACATTACCATTGGCGATCAGCCGCTCGACACGCTGCACCAGGAGGTCATCGCAGCGCGGATTGGATATGCCAGCGCCCGCCCGGTGCTGTTTCAAGGTAGTTTTGGCGACAATGTCATGATGCCGTTGAAACAACACCCCGTCGGCGATCTGACGGAGATGGCAAAGGCAGCGGCAGAAGAGGCTGCTGCGGCCGGTAACAGCCATGATCCGCTAGAGGCGCAATGGTTGGACCCGGCGCTGGCCGGTCTTAAGGACGATGCGGAATTGCGCCAGTGGTGGTTGTCGCTGCTCGACGTCATGGGGCAGGGCGGCGCGCTCTATCGGCGGGCCCTGGATCAGAAAATGAGCTCAACCTCACAAACAGCGCTGAGTGCCGGATTGATCGAGGCGCGCCCCAAAATCTGGGAGGCGGTGGTCGCCGCTGGCCTGGAAAGGCATGTCTTTCGATTTGATCCGGAACGCTACAATCCCGCACTGCCGGTGGCGAGTAACCTGTTTTTCGCAACCATGCGACAGCCCATGACCCAGCGCGAACTGGCCGGTCAGACCGAGCTCTTCGAGGTCATGCGTAAACTTGGTCTGGAAGAGGGGCTTCTGGATCTGTCCAAAGAAGTTATTGATCTGTTGAACCAGATCTTTGGCACCGATGGCACGGAGCATCCGCTTTTCCGCAAACTGGGGCTGGATCCCGAGCTTTTCGAGCGCTCGGTGGCACTGCTGCGCACCCAAGGAC
Source organism: uncultured Roseobacter sp. (assembly GCF_947499265.1). Lineage (GTDB taxonomy): Bacteria > Pseudomonadota > Alphaproteobacteria > Rhodobacterales > Rhodobacteraceae > Roseobacter. The sequence goes on from NZ_CANMNK010000009.1 coordinate 88,855, forward strand.
GCGCGGGCACCGATCTGTTGCCTGAAGCCGATAAAATTATGCTGATGACCGTGCCCGCACAGATTTCCGCAGAACAAATTGGCCCAGCATTTTCCGCCGACATGCAGCGCCGCATTCTTGAGCTGCGCCAGCGCAACAGCATGGGCATTCAGGATGAATTGAGCGCGCTTTATGCGCCTTTGAGGCCGGACCAGATCGCGCCGGGATTGTCCGTGCTGGAAAATGCGCTTTACGGGAAAATATCGGACGGTGCCGGTGCGCGCGCGGACGACCTGCGCAAACTAGTATCGGAGGTGTTGGAGCAAGAAGGCCTGAAATCGGCAGTCATCGAACTCATCTATGATCTACCATTGTCCTTGTCGGGCGAAAACCTCCCGACGATCTTTGCGGAACCTCTGGCCCTGAGTCGTGCGGCGGTCAAACGCCCGGACATCCTGATCCTGGATAAGATGCTTGCTGGCCATGACCAAAGCGCCCTGGATGAGTTGAACAGCAAATTACGTCACCTGTTGCCGCAAACAACGATCATCCACTTGGGGGAGGGGTTCGAGGCGCCGGAACAGTTCGATACCTATCTGGAAATCCGTCAGGGCCGCATGATCTCCTCTGACCAGGGGATCGCAGATGTCGAAGATGGGGCGGCAAGCGCCGATCTGCTGCGCAAGGTGCGTGCGCTGGAATCCACCACGCTTTTCTCGGGATTGAACCGTAAGCAATTGAGGTTGCTGGCTTTTGGGGCGAAATGGTTTTCGGCGCCGGCAGGTGATGTGATCTTTAGCAAAGATGATGCGCCGACGGACGGAGCCTATATGATCCTCTCGGGCGAGGCCGCGCTTTTCAAGCCCGACGACGGCTTTGGTGAGACAGAAATCGCGACGGTTGGACCCGGCACCTTGGTGGGTGAATTGGGGCTCATCCGCAATGTTCCGCGGGTGCTGAGCATGCGCGCGCAGACCGATATCGACGCGCTGCGGCTTGGGGCCGAAGAATTCCTGGCCGTTGTCGAGCATGACGCGGCAACCTCCTTTAAGTTGTTGCAGGTGGTTGCCGGGTACACGAGCTGAGCCGCACCGCATCTGGCAGGTGATCAATGGACGCCTGAAAAGACCTAATTCAAATTTACATCAGAGCGCTGCAAATTTGAGCAAAATGGGGGGCATAAAACGCGTTTTTTCCGACATCAACCTAAGTAGATTTAACGAATTCACGACAGCTCGGCGTGTACGAAGATGAGGGATCATTCTGAGGCGCAGTGCCGGAGGAGTTCATGTTCAAATTTTTCCGCTCATACCTCATTTTGCTTGTTGCGCTTGCAGCGCCTGCATCTGGTGAAACCCTTCGGCTTTATATCGATGCCGATTATTCGATCTCCCGACATGGCGCAGAAGCAATAGAACTTGGCGTCACAACAGCGCTCTCCGAGGTAGGTAGTCGCGCTGGTGGATTTGACCTTGAGGTCCTGCCACGAGACCACCGTGCCAATTCCAAACGATCTCTTGCGACGATGCGCAACTACCTCCGTGATCCAAAGGGACTTGCCGTGATTGGGGGCGTACACTCGCCGCCCTATCTGACAAACAAGCGTTTCATCAACGAAAACGGAGTCTTGTTACTTTTGCCCTGGTCAGCGGCGGGGCCGATCACACGCGCAGATGATGGCGTTGAAAACTGGATCTACCGGCTGTCCGTCGATGACACAAAGGCGGGACCGTTTCTGGTGGCAAGGGCGCTCTCGCATGCCCATTGCGCGCGCACAGCATTGCTGCTGGTGGACACAGGATGGGGTCGGGCCAACAAAGGCACGATGCGTACGGCATTTGAGACCGCCCAGGCTCAGGAGCCCTATGTCTTCATGTTTCCGTCGTCGATCGGGGCTGCAAGCGCCCGGACGCTGGTCCAGAGCATCGCGCGCGTGAGCCCTGATTGCGTGATCATGCTGGCCAGCGCGGCAGAGGGCGCCTTGCTGCTTAACGAACTTCATAAAGAGCTGCCGAGCACAAAAGTCATCAGCCACTGGGGTATTTTGGCGGCGGATTTCGAGGATAGAATAGCGCCCGCGACATTGTCGAATATGGATTTGGAAGTGCTGCAAACCTGCGGCCTGGAACAGGAGCGTCAGAAAGCTCCGGCCCTGAAGCGCGCATTGGATCTGGCGAGCGATGCGCAAAGCCCGTTTCATTCGCTGTCTGATATTCCCGCCTCAACCGGATTTGTGCATGGGTATGACCTGACCAGATTACTACTCGCCGCCATTGAGCAGTCGGCACAGGCATCGGATTGGGCAGCTCTCTCCATTCAACAAAGGCGCGCGGCCGTGCGGCTGGCCCTCACACGTCTGGAAGCTCCTGTAGATGGAATTTTGAAGACTTACGCTGAGCCGTTCGCGCCCTATTCTCCTGCATATCGTGACGCCCATGAAGCCCTTGGATTGGGAGACCTGTGCATGGCGTCCTTTGACGAAACCGGGCGGCTTGTTCTGGTGGATCATTCACCTTTGGGCCATTTATAATGGCTGGCAGATCAATCAACCGGGTCTTCTGGGGGTTATTGATCGGCAGCTTTGCCTTTGCATTGGTGTTTTCCGCCATTGCGGTCTGGATCACGTCCAAACCGTTTTTGGCGGACACGCAAAAACAAGCAATCATGTCTCAGGCCAAGAGAGAAGCCGCCCGGGTCGATGCCTTGCTCGACCCCAGTGTCTCACTCACCGCGTTTCTCGCGACCGAACCCTCTCTGGTGTCCTTTGTGATGGGCGATCAGGCCCGAGACGACGCGTTTGTCGACCGCTTGAGCAATACAATCCTGCCGCAGGAAGTCACCGAGTTCTTCGTTTTTGATTTCGAAGGGCAACCCATCAGTTTCCACATCGTTTCGCCGCAGGCGCAGTCCATGGAACTTGCCGCCAGTGCCGCTGATCTGGCAGCCTTTGTCCTCAGCACCGGGGAACCAACCGTGCGCACAATCGACAGCTACCGCGCGGTACAAAGCGGAACCCAGGAGCTGCTGATCGCCGCCCCCATTCGAAATAGGGGGTTTGCGGAAGGGGTCCTTGTCACGGTGGTGTTCATTCCCTTTGAAACCGATACGATCTCCGACGGCACAAGCTCGATGTATGCGCGTATCGTTGATCCGTCCTCGAACTGGGCGCTGGTTTCGGCGGGGCAGGGCGCGATCAATGTTCCCATTGAAGCAACCGGTCTTATTCTATCGGTAAAGTCCGAAGCCAGCCTGTTTCGCCAGATCGGTCAGGCCCTGGTGATCCAGACAATCTTGTCCATTGCCGCCGCCTTGCTCCTGCCTTTCGCGGTTTTCGGTTGGCTGGGCAAGCAAAGTATCCTGCTGCCGCACGCAGAAATGGAAATGTCCCGTAACAAGCTGAGAGAGCAGCAAAAAGAACTAAAGGAGCTTGCTGCAATTGCTGAACGGGCGGGAGAGGCGATCCTGATCACTGATCTCGATTGCCGGATAATGTGGCACAACCCGGCTTTCGAAAACATCTCGGGCTATACGTCCGAGGAAATCAGGGGCCAATTGCCCAGCAAGCTTTTGCAAGGACCCAATACCAGCGCCGAAGCCCGTGCCCAAATCCGCGCGGCACTGCAGGCTTTCGAGCCCATCACGATCGAAGTTCTCAACTATCGCCATGGCACGGAAGAATACTGGATCCAATTGAGCATCTCGACGATGTTCGATGACGAGGGGCAACCCTATGGCTACATGGCGATTTCTCAGGATGTTTCCGACCGCAAACGCGACGAAGCCAATTTGCTTGCCACGACATCGGCGATGGAATGGCAGGCATTGCATGATGAACTGACGGGGCTTCCGAACCGGCGCTACTTCAACACGACGTTCGATGAGATTTGCGCAAACCCCGATAAGACGAGAGTCCTGGCAATTGTCAGGATCGATCTGGATCACTTCAAAAACGTCAATGACACGATGGGCCATGAAGCAGGCGATCTTGTGTTATGCGAAGTCGCGCGAATACTGCGCGAAGAAATCGGGCCGGATGATGTCCCGGTGCGCGTCGGCGGTGACGAATTTATCGTTTTCATGACCGTCGATGGCACGCTGCAAAAAGCGCAGATCCTTGCGACGGCCTTGCTCAAAAGGATTGCAGAGCCAATTGAATACGAGGGAAAATCCCTGCGCTACGGCGCGAGCTTCGGCATCGCATCGTCAAGCTGCAAACTTGTTGCGCATAGTGAGTTGGTACGGGCTGCGGACGCAGCACTCTATATCGCCAAGGAACGTGGTCGCAATCAGGTGGTGTGTTACGGCACCGAGGAGCACCAGCAGGTAAATGAAGTCCGCGCGACTGCGGAATTGATCCGAGTGGGTTTGGACCGTGGCGAGTTCGAGCCGTTTTTTCAACCGCAATTCGATGCGAAAACCCGCCGCATTGTCGGGGCAGAGGTGCTCGCCCGTTGGATCCATCCGCAGAAAGGTGTCGTTTTACCCTCCGAATTTCTCCAGGTCGCCCAGCAGCTCTCTATGCTGACCATTCTAGATAAGATCGTAATGGAAAAAGCCTTGCGACATGTTGCTGAGCTTGAAGATTTGGGCCTGACCCTGCCCAGAGTGTCGTTCAACGTGACGGCTGACAGACTCTGTGACCCGGAGCTTCTGATCGCCGTTGACGCTCGCCCGTTTCGCCATACCAAGATGTCGTTTGAAATCCTTGAGTCTGTCTTCCTGGATGATCAGCCGGAATATCTGGACTTCAATCTTGATCGGCTCCGCGACAAGGGCTTGTCCATCGAAATCGATGATTTCGGATCCGGGCACGCCTCAATGATCAGCCTGATGCGGGTGCGTCCGGATGTTCTGAAAATCGACCAGCGCCTGGTGTTCGGTGCACCGCACTCAAGGGTGTGTCGCAACATGGTGCGGTCGATCATCGGGATCGCGGACTCTCTGGATATCGGGGTGACGGCCGAAGGCGTGGAAACACAGGAACACGCCGACATGATGCAGGAAATGGGATGCGAAACGCTGCAGGGATTTTATTTTTCGGAGCCCATGAGGTTCGAAGACCTATGCGTGTTTTTGTCTGCGGAACGTCAAAAACACATGCAGATTGCTCAGTGAGCCGATCAGAACGTAAAAGCCTATTACAACCGGCGCAAACGGATCGCCGTATCTAAATTGAGGTTTCCCAAGGCAGCAAGTCGCCGCCTTGGGATTGTTTGCTTTAGTGTGCGAACTTCTTGATCTCTCCGGAGGCGAGACGCTCCGAATAGGACCGCAGTTCCTCACGGACAATCGACATCAGGAAGTAAAGCGCCGTGATGTTGACCACCGCCATGGCAAAGATCGCCGCATCCGAGAAATCAATCACCGGGCCAAGGCTGGCTGCGGCGCCGATGACGATAAAGATGCAGAAAATGATCTTGAAGGTCAGCTCGGAGGTCTTGCCCTCACCGAAGATATAGGTCCAGCTTTTCAACCCATAGTACGACCAGGAGATCATGGTGGAGAAGGCAAAGAGCACAACCGCAATGGCCAGAACATAGGGGAACCAGCTGATCCCGGAGGCAAATGCCGCCGATGTCAGGGCCACACCGCTGTTGCCATCCACTGTTGCAATGGCCGAACCCGCTTCGTTCAATACGTAGTTGCCGGTTTCAGCGTCCAAGATCAGCTGACCGGAGATTGTGATCACCAAGGCTGTCATCGTGCAGATGACGACGGTATCGATCAGCGGCTCCAGCAGTGACACGAACCCCTCGGTGATGGGTTCTTTTGTCCGCACGGCGGAGTGTGCGATCGCTGCCGAACCAACCCCGGCTTCGTTTGAGAAGGCCGCGCGCTTGAACCCCTGGATCAGCGCACCGACAAAGCCACCTGCAACGCCGAGCCCGGTAAAGGCGCCCGCGAAAATCTGACCGAAGGCCCAGCCGATCTTGTCATAGTTCACCACCAGGATGATCAGCGCCGCACCGACGTAAAGAATGCCCATAAAAGGAACGACTTTTTCCGTCACGTTTGCGATCGACTTAATGCCACCGACGATGACGGCAAACACCACGCCTGCGAAGATAAGGCCGGTGATCCAGCCCGGATAATCCCCAACGATGCCCGAAATCTGCGCATGCGCCTGGTTCGCCTGGAACATGTTCCCGCCGCCAAGTGCGCCGAGGATGCAAAACACCGAAAACAGGATGGCCAGCGCGCCGCCCCCCGGGATGCCACGTTCCTTGAACCCTTTGGAAATATAGTACATCGGGCCACCCGAAACGGTACCGTCCGGGTATTCGTTGCGGTATTTCACGCCCAGCGTACATTCGGTGAATTTGGAGGCCATGCCCAGAAGACCGGCGAGGATCATCCAGAATGTCGCCCCCGGACCGCCAATGCCCACGGCCACGGCAACGCCCGCGATGTTCCCCAGGCCGACGGTGCCGGAGAGCGCTGTTGCAAGCGCCTGAAAGTGGCTGACTTCGCCCGCATCGTCAGGGTCGGAATAGTCGCCTTTCACCAGCGAAACCGCGTGTCCAAAGTAGCGCAGCTGCACAAAAGAAAAGTAGATGGTGAAGATCGACGCGGCCACAACCAGCCACAAAACGATCCACGGAAAACTGGTGCCGGGCAGGGGGGCAAAGATCAGGCTGACAAAGGGCCCGGTGAAATTTGCAAAAGCCGTGTTGACTTTTTCATCCAGGCTCATGGCCTCTTGTGCGTAAGCCGGCAGGGCCGCGCCGGTCGCCGCAGCGGCGAGCAGTGCTCTGTTAATAAATTTCATTTTCATGTCCTTTTCATCCAATGACCGTGACCGGCACAGTTGCGCTCATGACAAGATTTGCGGTCGAACTGCCGAAAATACGCTGTGCAAAGCCGCCCTCAGACGACCGGCACACGATGATCTGATGCCCGCCTTCCTTTTCGCAGATGCTGTTGAGCGTGTGGGCAACGTCTCCATGACGCACAATCCCCGACGCGGTCATCCCAGCGCTTTGCAGAGAGGCGACGGCAGGATCGACAATACGCTCCTTTGCCATCGAGATTTCCTCTTCGCGGCGCTTGTGACGTTGCGCGTTTTCTTCTGCAGTCTGGAAGGAGTAGGGCGACCATTCGATCACATAAGCAACCAAAAGTTCACAATCTCCAATCCTCTCTGCCAGATCCTTGGCATACGTCAGAGCGCGGTCGCCTGACCCTTGCCCGTCCAAGCCAATCACCAGTTTCGTGGTCATTTTCTGTCCCTTTATTTTATTTTACGAGTCCATCGTGTGGATCAACTTCAACGCATGCGTGTTTTTCAGCAAACCCAAAGTTGAGCTTGGGCGCGGTACTTCACCGGTCAGCGTTCCGGGTATTTTAGTTAAACTGACTAGATTTTGCGCCCGTAATTCGTATTTTTACGGATGAATGCTCTTTTTTTGCCTCTTTTGCAGGACAAATGACTTCCTGAACAATTTGCAAAAATGCGCAAACGATTGCCCCTTTATGTCATTTTTGTATCAATCAAGGTGCGAGGCCTTGATGTTTTCAGCAAAGCGCGGATGCGGAGACCCGCAAGATCGGTGGTGGCAAACCGTTGCAAAGATCAGCCGAAAGCCCGTGATTTTTTTACGGGCTGAGGTCTTCGGACTGCCAAATTCGTCGCAGGGCTTCCCCGGACATATGAAACGCACCGGAAGTGGGTTTGACGGCTTGAATGCGATCCAATCTGAAATGACGCAAACCGTCGCGCAGCACGCACCATGCCACCAAGACCACCACATCAATGTAGTAGATCAGCGCAATGGGGTGGATGCAGCGGTTGGTGCACCGGCCTGCTTCGTCGCGATAGGTGATCTGCAGTTCGGTTTCTTCGCGGATGTATCGGCGCGCGTCCGCAGGTGACAGCGCCCCCGCCGGGATCTGATTCCATTCGGACACACGAAAGGTTTCCGGCAATCCCGGCGTCGCTGCAGCGGCATCGGCGATCTTTGCGCTGGCGCGCACCGCGGCTTTTTCCAGCGCCTGATCACCTGTCCGGCCCAAAAGGGCAAGGCCGACAACAATGGCCTCGCGCTCCTCTTCATCCAGCATGATTGGCGGCAGATCATATCCCGCCCGCAGGATGTACCCGACACCCGCCTCGCCATCGATCGGCAGGCCGCTGGCCTGAAGCGAAGCGATGTCGCGGTAGATCGTGCGTTTGGTTACTTCCAGCGTTTCAGCCATTTGCGCAGCGGTCATCGGCGCGGTGGCCCGGCGCAGCATCTGGATGATTTCAAAGAAACGGGTTGAACGGGTCATACACTTGGGTAGCACAACACTGCTGACACATACATGTCAGCAGTGAATTGTTAGACAGGGGCAAGCTCCGCAGTACAGGACGGCCCAATGCTATCAGATTATTCAGCGCGCTCAGGCCGCTTCGACCCGGTCTTCACCCTGGAAATCCAGACCCTGCCAAAAGAGACCGACCGCCTGCTGGACGCGATCATGCACGTGCACCCGCTGGCCTATGGGCGCTATGAACGCAATGCCTCCGTTTCAGCGGTTGGCGCGGAGACGACGCAGCCGATGGCGCAGTCCACGACCACAACGCATAAATCGGGCTACAGTGCCGGTGCCACCGAGACCTACCCAATGGTTGAGCTCAAGATTTCAATCGCGCGCGACCTCGATGCGCTGGAGCGCGTCATGGATGTGATCCTCGATCTCCACCACTATGAGCAGCCTGTCATCTACCTGCGCGAAGACTGGGCCAGCCGCGCGGCCTACGATCCGAATAACACAAATCCAAATCGGTGGTGGAACAATGGCCGGGGGTTGCCGGACCAGATTTCCCAAGGAGAAGACCAATGATCAAATACTACTACCCCAACGGCGACACATGCTACCGCGCGCTGCACACGACGCATGCGGTGTATCATGCGGCGGATGGTCGATTGATGGCGCGCACGATGAAGCCGGACAACAGCGCGCTTTATGAGTTTGAGATCACTGGCTTTGAACTGCTCGAAACCGGGGTGAAATATGACTGAGACTTCCATCACATCAGGCGTTTTCGACACGCCCCCGATTGCAATGCTGCCCATGTGGATGGTCGCGTTTCAGGCGCCACAAGAAGACGTGGACCGGATTTTCGAAGCGGTGACGCAGGTTGCCCCGTTGGTGCAGGGCAAGACCGACCAAAATGGCTACCGTGCCCTGAGCGGTGTTGAGTATTACCGCCCGCGTGAAGGAACGCCGACAGGCGCCGAAGATGACATACGTCGTCGACCGGACGTGGATGAGATGCGCTTTTTCCTGCCCCGCGATCAGGACCAGCTGAGATCGGTGATCGAGGCGATTTACGAGGTGCACAGCTATTACGAGCCGGTCATCACCGTCACGGATGTGCTGCGCAGCCAATGCAAGGGGCTCGATGACGAGGACAACCCGCATCGCTGGTGGAACAAGCAGGGTGATTGGAAACAGGCTTAGGCGACGAAAATTCGCCGAGCGTGGCTATCCGTTCGGTTTGGTTTCGGGCAGCAGGGCCTGCAGGAGGCGTTCCAATAGCGCAATTGAAAACCGCACCGAATAGCCGCCGAAGAAGGCCGCGACCGATCCCACCGCGAGACCCGCTTCGAGGTCCAGCGCCGAGCTTGTCATCAAGATCCAGGGCACAACGAAACCAAACATGCCACCGAGCAACAAACGCGGCCAGACCTTGCGTTCCTCGCTCAGCTCGAAGGTTTTCATGCGGGTGGCCGTCAGCGCGTGGTTCAGCAGATGGACCAGTGCGCCGACGCAGCCAAAGGCAATCCAGGACGCCCATTGGATGAAATCGGTGTCTTTGCCGACCTGCCATTCCTGCGGGACCAGCGAATTCCAAAGCGAATAGACCGCAAACAGCAGCAGCAGGATGAGCAGCGTGTAGCTCACATAACGCGTCACGCGTTGCACAAAGCGACCCGCGGCAGAACTGGTGCGATCATTGGGGTCGGTGCGCCGCGTCGCCAGCAGCGAGTTGACCGTGACGGGCAGCGCTTCGCGCGACAGGGCTTCGGTCACCTGATTATAGCAAAACTCCGATTTTTCGCGGGCCGTCAGGGAGTTGAAAAAACGCGGGATGCCGTTGATCACCTCCGGGCTGTCCAGCTCATTGGGGTTATCGCCGGCGTAATGCTCCGCGATCGTATAGAGAATATGGACGCTCTCCGTGACCTTTCGTTCTGAAGCGATGCAGTAGTTATAGAGCAGCCGCGCCTTGGTCTGTGCATCGGGGTGTCCGGACAGAATGGGTTCATGGCTCTGCGGGGCCTCAAGGCCGAGCATATTGGGAAGTGACAGCATCGTTTCTGCGTTGGACTCGCTTTGTGGCGGCACCGCTTGGGCGGTTTTGCTGTCTTCACTTGCTGCCTCAGGGGGCTTCTTTTCCATGGTTTTTTCGGTCATGGCGCGCTCCAATCAACTCAAAATTCTCTCGTAGCGCATTGAATTATATTAAAAATAACTTCTGGAATCTTCAATTTGGTATTTTTCAAATGCAGCTAAACAACCAAAGGTTATGCCATGACGGGCTTTCGGCCAAGCGGTTTAGGGGTTTGGCTGCTTCAAGCCAAACCCCTCGGGCGCGCGTGAAAGCGATTTGCGTCCAAAGCCCTGCATCCACTCAGGGTCCGCGCAGTCGCCTTTCAGGCACGGTCGGCCCAGGGGCTTGCACATCTCTCTTCTCAGACGATGCGTCGCTAGAGATCATCCTCTCGACCAGCGATCAGATCACATTAAGCTGTCTAGTCAAATTTACAGTTGTGATTGTAATCTATCCGTGACACATTGATTAATACAGTGTGCGTTCTTTCAAGTAAGGTGTCCCGGACGGCAAAAATATCCCGGGTGCGGCTTCTTACGTCAATTAACGGAGGACGGAAAATGGCGGAAAGTGAAGACAAAGTCTGGCCAACAGGCCTGACGCTTGAGGAAGCGGAGGAAGTGCACAGCTATCTTATCGATGGCACGCGCGTCTTTGGCGCGATTGCGCTGCTTGCTCACATTCTGGTTGCGTTTGCGACCCCCTGGCTCGGATAAAGGAGGCACATCATGAACAATGCAAAGATGTGGCTTGTCGTTAAGCCAACCGTCGGTGTTCCGCTTTTTCTAAGCGCTGTCGCCATCGGATCCTTCGCAGTCCATGTGGCTGTTTTGACCAATACATCCTGGGTGTCTGACTTCCTGTCAGGCCAGGAGCTGGGATCTGGGGATCAAACAGCCGCCGCGGCGATGCTGAATGAGACGGACACGGCCAAGGCCACCTATGTCGTACCATCAGGTGAGCACGCGGGCGAGGTGACGATCATCCTGTCGGACGGCACACCGGTAAAGGCGATCTTACAACCGCCGGAGGTACATGCCACGGCAGGTGCGTCGGGATCGCATTCGGTCATAACCCAATAGAAGATCGGGCCCGTGGCGCATTGCCAGCGGGCCCAATCATTTTCTCTGACGAGAACCTATGTGCTGCGGTTTGCGGCATGTTCGGGAATTGATCAAAGACATGTTTGACTATCGATCTTTCGCCACGCGCAAACTGGCGGCCATCGGCCCCAAATACCTGCCGTTTGCGGATGTGGCCACTGCGGAGGTGCCGCTGAGCCGATTGCTGCGGCTGTCGCTGTTTCAGGTCACCGTGGGCATGGCGCTGGTGCTTTTGGTGGGCACGCTCAACCGGGTGATGATCGTTGAATTGGCAGTGCCTGCCTCGCTGGTGGCATTGATGCTGGCGCTTCCCCTCGTTTTCGCACCCTTTCGGACCCTGATCGGTTTCAAATCGGATGTGCATGTCTCAGCACTGGGACTGCGCCGGGTGCCCTACATCTGGAAGGGCACGCTTTATCAATTCGGTGGTTTTGCCATTATGCCCTTCGCGTTGCTGGTGCTCTCTGGCTATGGCGAGGCGGTGGATGCCCCGCGCTGGGTCGGGTATAGCTCCGCGGCCCTTTCCTTTTTGCTCGTGGGCGCTGGCGTTCACATCGTGCAAACCGTAGGGCTCGCACTGGCAACAGATCTTGTTGCCGAAGAAGACCAGCCCAAGGTGGTTGGCCTGATGTATGTCATGTTGCTGGTCGGCATGGTGGTCAGTGCATTGGTGTTTGGCGCTTTGCTTGAAAACTACACGCCCGGACGGCTGATACAGGTCATTCAGGGCGCAGCGGTGGTGACAGCCGCGTTGAACCTCTTTGCCATGTGGCAGCAGGAGGCGCGCGACCGGGACCGCGCCCGCGCCATGAAAGCCGCCCGTCCCATGCAATTTTCCGAGGCCTGGCGATTGCTGATGCAAGCTGACGGCATGCTGCGGCTGCTGATCGTGATCGGGCTGGGGACCTTCGGTTTCGGCATGGCGGACGTGCTGCTGGAGCCCTACGGCGGTCAGGCGCTTGGTCTGTCCGTGGCCAGCACCACCAAACTGACGGCGCTTTTTGCGGCAGGCACGCTATTGGGGTTTGCCGTGGCCTCGCGCGGGCTGGCCCAAGGCGGGGCGCCCGCACGGTTTGCCGTGATCGGGGCCTGCATCGGCGTGCCGGGGTTTGCCGGCATCATTGTTTCATCGATGGGCATCGGCGTGGCCGTCTTCCTGGCAGGCGTTTTTGCCACCGGGCTCGGCGCGGGTCTTTTCGGTCACGCGACGCTGACGGCGACCATCAGGGCGGCACCCAAAGAGCGGATCGGTCTGGCGTTGGGGGCCTGGGGCGCTGTGCAGGCCACGGCGGCGGGCATCGGTATCGCGCTGGCGGGGATCGTGCGGGATTTGATCGTCGGTCTGCAAGGCGCGGCTGGAAGTGCTGCGCAAACGCCCTACAATGTCGTATTCACAATCGAGATCGTGTTCTTGATCATGGCGGTTGTCGTCGCAATGCCATTTCTCAAAAACACCAAGAGACAAAGACTTCAGCCGGAGACGCGCGCACCTGGTCCTGAGCTTTCGAACGCAAACACAAACCCGGTGGAGGTATCATGACACAGGTAATCACGCGGTATTTCGACAGCGTAGAACAAGCCCGTCTGGTCAGACAGGAACTCGTATATCGGAGACGGTTCAATCAGAAAATCCTGCGCCTTTACGACGATGCGAAAGGCGCGGCGGATGCTCTTGTTGCCGCCGATGTCGCGGCGGAGACGGCGGAGGCCTATCAAAAGCGTCTGGCAAAAGGCGGCGCCGTGCTGATGGTGCGCGCGGGTTTCAAACCGCTTAGCGTGGCCCAGACCGCGCGGAACGTCACGGCGGCGATGGGGGCCGTTGATCTGGGTGATCTGGTCGAAGAGGTCTATGTCAAGGACGCACTGAAACCGTCGCTCAGCATCCTGCAAGACCATCCGCTGATGTTCACCCGGCCCAGGGATCCCTATGCCACGAACTTCCACATGGCGGACTGGCCGATCCCGCTGATCAGCCGACGCAAGCCATTTGCGGAAATGCTGTTCTCGCCCCATGCACGGATGGCCGACTTCCCGATCCCGCTGATCAGCCGCCGAAAACCTTACACGGGGTCCGCGATCCAACCCCACGCACGGATGGCCAATTTTCCGATCCCGCTGATCAGCCGCCGTGAGCCGTTTACCGGCTCGATATTCCCGCGTCATGCCCGGATGGCGAATTTCCCGATCCCCTTGATCAGCCGCAGAAAGCCCTACACAGGGTCGCTGATCCCGCGCCATCAGCGGATGGCAAACTGGCCGTTCCCGCATCTCATCAATGGCAAGACCGGCACAAACTCCCTAATCCCGGGGGGGCCACGGATGGCCAATTTCCCGATCTCACTGCTGAGCGGTCGCAAGCCCTTCGACAAATCCATCTTCAAGCGTCACGCAAGGATGGCTAGTTTCCCGATTTCGCTGATCAGCCGCCGTAAGCCCTTCACCGGGTCAATGTTCCCACGTCATGCGCGGATGGCCGATGTCCTGCTGCCCTTGGTGATCAAACATGGCGACGATGCACCGCGAAATGCAAATAAGGGCTTCTCGTTCTCGAAGTTCTTTGGCCTGCCAACGTTGATCAAACGCTAACGCGCTGGAATAACGAACGATTTCTGCTTCACCTGAAGATCGGGCCACCCAAATATGCGCCCGGTCGCTTCATGTAGCCCTTCTAGATTCTGGCAAAACCTGTCCGTTTGATTTGCTTTTCCGGACAGCTTGTATCGCTTACGGCCTGCATTTCTGAGACTAATGCGGACCCCACCGCCATTCAAAACCGCAATACATGGCACTCAAACGCGGCCCGAAGCTGTTCTTGAAACAGGCCAGTGGCGGAGAGACAGTCCGTCTTATTAAGTTTTTAATGTGTTGTATTTAAATATAATTATTTTACACTATAGAAATGGTACCACATAAAGTACCACCAGAGATCTGCGATGACCGGACTCGCGACGACAATTAGGTACTCAGAAGTGGTTCAAAGGTACTGTTTGCAACAAACTGATCAAATTACTGCTCCCGGCCCGAAGCGGACGTTGGTTCGCGGTGCCTGTTGGCAGCAATGCGGACAAAAGCTGCCTTTCGCTGTGTCTGCTCCAATGAGCGCTTTTACAGTGAAAAGGTCCAACTATGTAGACGATACCTTATCGAAGAAGTCTTTTCGACTGCTAGCAAAGAGGCGTGTTTAGGGCGACGCTGTGTTGCGTTCGAGGTGCGGTGTTATGGGTCGAGACTAGTCCAGTTAAAAGGCCTCAGAATTCATCAAATTCTGGAACATTGCCAAGCCTTACAAGGAAACTTGGTGATCCGACTTCGCCGCTGTTCGGGTCTTCGCTGACTGTGTAGGCATCGACACCCGCGCACTTTTCGGATCGGACTTCTCTTTCCGCTCTGTTTTGCGCTTCCGATGCTGTCGAATGCTCAAATTGCTTGTCAATTTTCAGGGTTACTTGACCATCGCGCCCTACTGCCTTCTCAACATATGTCTGGCAGATGTAGTGAACCTTTACTGCGCTCTTGTCTGAATCTGTCATAGATACTTCCTCGGAAAGAGTGGGAACGGTTGCGAAGGTTGGGAGAGACATGAGGCGGAAACGTATTTGTCTGCTTCTCGCATAACCAGATCATGAATTGCCAGGTTTGGTGGCAAACAGAAAACAGGGAATCAGTGTTGGTATCATCCCTTTTTGACGGCTTTGGATGCGTTTTTTTTCTTCGTTGCAGAGGCGGCGTCGGTAGGGGTGTTCGCTTCCCTCTCGAGCCTAGCAGTGCGAAGCCGGGCGATCTTAACTTGTCGTTGCTGTGCTTCTTCGTCGATTATTTCCCTGACGACACGCGTTGTCTTGTCCATCGCCGTTTCCGGCTGGGGATCAAGTGCTTTAAACAGGCTAGTTTTTGTCGGCTTGGGCAATGGTCAATCTCCTTAGGGACTTCATATTCACATTTTTGAGCGAGGCGCTTCAAACCAACGTCAGGTCTTTGATTGCACCTTGGATCTTTCGCGACCGCTTTGGGGACCGGTTCGAGAGCAGCTTTGTTTCCACGTCGGGTGCGGCCATGGCCTGCATCAACGCGCTATAGTTTATCTGAAATCTCATCTCGGTTCCGACCGGTAGCGATGAGCGGTTCGTGCAAATGACAAGATGATCGCTAGTTGCGCCGACAAATGAGTGTCCGGAAGGCATCGAAAGCCCCGAAACATCCGTGTCCTGATGCCCAATTGCGAGGAGCAGACGTGTGGTGTAACCACTGTTCGGGACAAGGCGAAGTCTTACCAAAACCGGATCGACACAGTTGGTAGGTGTAAATACCGGCTTTGTATCGGTCTCAATAACTTCAGCGACCAGTGTGAATGCATCCTTATAGAGGCCGCCTATCTGATCTCCTGTAACCGGATTAACGCCTAGAAGTATGGCTTCCCCCAGCCTCAGATCGTTGATCCGCCCAGTCGATTGCCCGCCGAGCGCCCAGGGCAAACTAGCGGAACCGCCACCAGATACCGTTTTGAGGAAAGGGCCACATGCTCCTTCGGTTTCCGTCGCCAGATCGCAGAGAGCTGCCATCTTGCTTGCATTGGGGGCCATTCCACTGAGGCAGGCAAAGTTCGACCCGATACCTTTCAACGCAACACCGGGCATATTCATGACGTGCCGTGCAATTGTGGCCAGGTTCTCTCGCAGTATCCCTTCACGCAGATCGCCCATCTCGACCATCAGGATAATGCCATGGGTCGTGTTTTCCCGGATCGCAGCAGCGGCCAAGGCTGCGATCACAACTGGCTCTGTGTTGTAGCTTGCCTCGCAGAGTTGGACGACCTCGTTGGCTTGGCTCAGCAGGGGTGTTCGGATCAAAGTAATGGGGTTTGTTAGACCAGCTGCGCGCAACCTCTGCACGTTACTGAGACGCGCATCTGCAAGACCCAGAGCGCCACCGTCCAGCATGGCCTGAGCGACGGCAGGATGTCCACACACTGCTTTGGTCACGCCAGTGACACTGATGCCACGCGTCCTCAGCCGTCCGACAACTGTCTGAGTGTTGTGGCGTATCTTGCTCAGATCCACTTCTATGCGAGGAGTGCTCATACCGCAGCCACAGGCGTTTTTTCCTGCAGGTCCGGATACGCGGCAACGAGCATGGCGAGCAAATGCGCTGCCGGTCGGCTTAACGCATCGGTCACAGGCAATCCAAGTTTTTGAGATTGTGCTGCAATAGCGTCCGTAATTTCGGCTT
Source organism: uncultured Roseobacter sp. (assembly GCF_947499265.1). Taxonomy (GTDB): domain Bacteria; phylum Pseudomonadota; class Alphaproteobacteria; order Rhodobacterales; family Rhodobacteraceae; genus Roseobacter. The sequence goes on from NZ_CANMNK010000009.1 coordinate 105,484, forward strand.
CGGACATCCCTTCATGATTGAGTGTGACGCCGATAACCTTCGTATCGGCAAACGCTTCGATAAGAGCAATCTCACGCGCAGGGGTGGGCATCGGCATATTCGGAAAATCGCAGCGATGCGCGCGTTTGGGCGCGTGCTGAAGGATGACCGCATCGGGTTGGCTGCCCCGCAATATAAAAGCGGAGGTGCAAAATGCCGGGTGGCTTAGCGCGCCCTGACCCTCGATCAGGATCACGTCAGGCCGTTCACCGTCCGAGGCGGCAACAATCGCACCCTCAAGCTCGCCACAGCAGAACTGCGGCGGCACCGCGTCCATTGCCACACCGTATTTTGCGCCCTGCATCAAACCCGTCTGGCCCGTGCCGACAAGCACAGTCTTGATCCCTTTTGCGTTCAGCGCACGTGCCAGCACTGTCGCTGTCGTCCGCTTGCCAATGGCGCAATCGGTCCCGAGAACCGCAATACGCAGAGCTTCCACCCCTGCTACGCTGCCATCAAACAGTCGCATGTCTTTGCTTGGCTTGGGTTTTCGTATGTCGCGAATGGTGACATCCCGTTGGGAAGCGGCGGTAGCGATTTCAGGGTCGTCGCTCAAATATTCATGCAAACCACTGACGATGTTCAAACCAAGTGCTATGGCATCCAGAATGACGCTCCGATCAGATGGTGAGATTTTCCCAGTCGAGGGTGCCATCCCGTAGATGAGCGTATCGGGGATCAGCGCCTCATGGACGAGAGCCGCATTCAGATCATTGAAGACCGGTATGTTGTTCATCGCATCGTCAAGAACCAACCCGCTGTCCTGCCCACCGTGGTTGCTGTCAATGACAGATTGGATCCGGTAGGCTTCTGAATGACGCACGAGGCCGTTTGCCGTCTTGCCATCAATTTTGGCGAAGTTGCCCTCGCAATAGATGATGGCGCTTGGGGGAATGATCGGCTGGGTTACGGTCTTGGATTGGGTGCTATCGTTTTGAACTGATGGAGACACTTGCGCGCCACTGTCATTCCGCTGGATGCTATCGATGGTCTTAAGGTCGGGTTCCATGTTTGGGTCCTTTGGATGACTGGCACAAATGGCATCACTGCCATCGGTGCCGAGATTTGAAGCCGGAGTAGTCGTGGTCCTGCGCGGTGCGCGCTCAGTCGTCGAGCACACACAAGCCTTTTGATTTGCGGAAGTTCTTGTTGCATCCCCAACGGTTTCCGGATCGGTCGAGATGAGCGTTCGCGGGAACCTCTATGGTTTTGCACCCCTCGCCAGACGCGGCATATCCTCGTTCGCACTTCCACCCCTGGCCGTACGCCGCATCATCGAAGTAGGCATGCTCGGGAACCACCACGGCCACGCACAGACCATCCAGTTCGAAAAAGCCCCGCTCACATGTCCAGGGTTGGCCGTAGCTAGATGTATTCAGGTAGGCGTTAGGCGGAACCGCAATGGCGCTACATGCGTCTCCATCGGCCCGAAACCCACGTTCGCAAAGCCATTTGGGCCCATAAGATGTATCTGCCAGATAGGAGTTTGCGGGAAGGACAATCTCTTGGCAGGTGTCGTCGAGTTTGAAAAATCCGCGCAGGCAGTGCCAGCGTTCACCCGATGGGTCCAGAAACCCGCCCTCGGGGACAATCACTTCAACACAGGCATCTTCATGGCTCCTGCTAAAGCCGTGGAAACACTCCCAACCTAGACCATATGTGTGGTTGGTCTCATAAGCATTTTCCGGCACAATCACTGCCGCACAGGCATCGCCATTCAGTCTATACCCCTTATTGCATTGCCACCCATCCCCGTAGCTTTTTGCGCTGGCGTTCTCGGGCATCGGCTGCCCGGTGGATTGGGCCAATGCAGGCATCGCAAAGAGAAGCAAAGCGAAGATTGAGACGACAAATAAAGCCAAAATGGTTTGAACGGCTGTCGACATACGTGTCCCGCAAGCTGCCTGCGGCGGTCGCAGCATTAGGTCGGACCTATGATCCATCCAGCTCAAGCCCCGCGAGACAAGCCGCTGCGAGCTCCCGGTTTGGCGTGTCGGAGCCCGGTGGCGTCGCCCAGCCCGTATCCATCATAGCCTTGCGGCGGTTGAACCCAGAGGCCTCCCGAAGGACGACCAGTTTTTCTGCGCTTTCCGGGTCAGTCGCTGACATATCCAGGCAGACTGGCACCATCGCCAGTGTCACTTCTTCGCCTGCAAGTTTCTGCGCCATGTCCTGAGCATTGCCGCTGGTTGTCCAGCCACCCCAGGTAAAGCCGAGGATAGAGACCGCAATCGCACCGGTTAAAGCACCGTAAATACCTGGTTTCGTCCATTCTGGAAAAGTCATTTCATATCCCTTGACGGAGAAAGCGCCGCCTCACTGTTTTGTTTGTTTTTGTCCAGCTCTGATTTACGTCAGGGCCATTTCTAAGTCGCGGTGATCGTTAAAGCGCAATCGGCATCCGCCGGTGACCCGACGGATCGGCAGATGCGTTAAGGTCTTTCGCTCCGCCACCATGCTGTGACTTTGCGTAAATTCATCTCCCTCAAAGAACTCACAACTGCCTGGCGGCGAGTCATCGGGAGAACCGGCCACCACAAACGGATGGGCAAATGTCACAAGTGATGTGGTCGTGCGCGACAACATCGGCAAACTTCTCAAACATCAGATCCCTTTCAGAGGACGTGACAGCTGAATTTTAATGGTGGAAGATTGTAGTCCGCTCTGGCAGAGCGATGGGCCTAGACCTCAGAAAACCACATCTCTTGGACCCTCTATGTAGTCTCTTGGCGTCGCAATTACAATGTTATCTGACCTGGCTCTGTTTCTAAGTCCGCCAATACCCTTGAAAGTAATGAGAGTTAGAAAGCCTTCACCTTTTGTATCGGCAAAACCCTCGCCAGTTACGTCACTTTTTTTGGTATGCTACCCAGATGCCGACCTTCGCTGCATTCCAGAAAATCTACAAGATGGGCTCAATCGAGACCTTAGCCGCAGCGTGCAACGATGATCGCTAAGCGGACTCTGCAGTCATTCAATTTCTCACTATCGCTGACGCAGCAAATACTTGCGAACGCGGTACATCGTTCGCTGTATCGCAGCCGAGTTTACCCATTCCGCCATATAGAGCGTGGAGTTGACCAAAGAGCTCGCTTCAGCACCGGAATACGATACGTTTCGTCTGCAGGTCTTGCTCGATACGGCAAAACGGAAAAGAACCATTAACCAATTTCCTACAAATCACGACCTGGTTTTAAGTTCTTTTACTTCTTCACGGCATTTCTTCAGCACTTTTTGAAGAGGTAAACCATGTCTTTGCGCATACTTGTCACGTTTGTTTTTCTGATCAGTGCTGCTGTCCAAGCTGCCGCTGAAGGGTGGGAACTCCAGCGCGCGGATGGGAACGTTCGCATTTCAGTCGATGGGAAGACCTGGAGCCGTGCAAAGGACGGGACGACCCTGTCCAGCGGGACCTGGATCCGAACTGGCCCGCGCAGCCGCGCGATCCTCGGTCGCGGAGTTGAGCGGATCATTTACCGTGCGAATACACTCGCGGCGGTCTCCGTTTCTCAGCCGACGGGTCAAACCACGCAGGTCACTCACCAGCGTGGATCTGTCTTTTTGTCTGTGGTTACCAAGCAGCGCAAACGCACCAGCGTTGTCACACCGCACCTGGCCGCCGTCATTAAGGGGACGGTTTTGGAGGTTACCACGGACGAGCAAAGCGCATCCGTTCGGGTCGACAAGGGCGTTGTCGAGGTCCGCAGCGATGAACGCAGCGTTGATGTCGAAGCGGGTCGTGAGGCCGTCTCCGATGGTCAATCTCTGAGCGTCGCTGCTGCAGAAGTGACCAGTCAAGTTCCTGGTGCACCGAATACCTTCAGCACCGATTTGCGAGAAGTTCCCGCGTCGAACAGTCAGAACAATGGGGGCGCGACAGGACCTGCCAATACCGGCAACAACGGCGTTGGTAACGGCAACGGCGGCGGGAACGGCAACGGTGGCGGGAATGGTAACGGTGGCGGGAATGGCAACGGTGGCGGGAACGGCAACGGTGGCGGGAATGGCAACGGTGGCGGGAATGGCAACGGCAACAATGGGAATGGAAACGGCAACGGTGGCGGGAACGGTAACGGCGGCGGGAACGGCAACGGCAACAACGGGAATGGAAACGGCAATGGAGGCGGAAACTGACACCCTCCTCCCATGTCATGCGGCATTTGCTTGTCGTACATTTGATTGTCGCCGCGATCCTCCTGGCTGATCGCGGCGGCTTTTTACGTGGGCTGAATGACCGCGTGGAAGACATCAGGTCAGGTCTACTCGACCGCAGCGCGTCCGGCGATTTTGTGTTTGTGGCGATTGACGCAGACTCCATCCGCGCTGTGGGCACCTGGCCCTGGTCTCGTCAGGTACATGCCGACATCCTCGAAAACCTGTCCAGAGCAGGCGCTATTGATGTCTTTTTTGACATCGACTTTGCATTCCCTGCCGATCCGGCTGGTGATGCGGCCTTTGCAGCAGCTCTGGACAGATCGGGGAGCGCCTATTTGCCTGTCTTTCAACAGCTTAGCCGCACGAACAGCAGCGAGGAAATCATCAATTGGCCCATGGAGGATTTTGCGCAGCGAAGCTGGCCCGCACTGGTCAACGTTTTCGGCGATACGCAGGGGGCAATCCGCTTCTATCCGTACGGCGCGGTAATCGCGGAAGAGTATATCCCATCAGCCGCTGCTTTGATCACCGGCACGTTTTCGGAGCGATCCGGCAGCTTTCCGATCAACTACGCCATTCGACCGGACAGCGTACCGGTTTTGTCTGCGGTCGACGTCGCTGAAGGCAGGTTTGAAGCGGATATGATCGCTGGGCGTTCAATCGTCGTAGGGGCTTCCGCTATTGAGTTGGGCGATCTCTTTGCGGTTCCTGTCCACGGAATTATCCCAGGACCACTTGTGCATGTCTTGGCAGCCGAGACCCTGGCGGGTGGTATCGTCCCAGCGACCCTTGCGACAGGTTGGATTTTGCTGGGCTTGCTTGTGCTGTTGCTTTTGTTCCAGATGCGGGCGTTCCGAAAGCCGACGGCTTTGATCACCGCCGCTGGGCTGGCCCTCGTTGCGAGCGAGGTTGCAGCTTTCGGGGTCTTCGCGCAGCATGCCATCGTGGTTCCCACAGCACCTCTGTACCCAGGCCTGCTTGTCTTTTGCAGTTGGTCGCTCCTCTGGCGGTTGAAGATCAACAGAACAATCATAGCCAGGCAACGGCAGGAGGTCGCCAACACCTCAGCTCTTTTGCGGCAGGTTTTCGAGGACAGCTTCGATGCCATCGCCATCCTCGATGAAACGGGCAGAGTGCGGATGCACAGCGATTCCGCAGCGCGTCTGTTCGATTATTCCGACACACAAGACCTGATGCTTCCTGCGCGGCTAAAAACCGAAGCTATGACGGCGATGCGGGCAGGCGGCGATGGGGCAATGCGCACCTACGAGTCCCTCGGCAACGGCACCGCCCTGCACCTGGAGTATACGGTCACGCCGTCGGAGACCGTGACCTTCGATCAAAACAAAGAGCAGACGGTTCAGATTGCCACGCTGTCGATGCGCGACGTCACAAAGATCAAGCAGCAAGAACGCGATATCGCCTATCTTTCCAGCTACGACGCACTCACGGGCGCCCTCCGGCGCAGCGTTTTTCTCGATTTCATCAAGCTCCGTGCAGAGGCAGGCGAGTGTTTCGCGATCTTTGTATTCAATTTGAGCCGCTTCAAAACCGTGAACGTCGTTTTGGGCCGGGATGTCGGGGACGCTCTTCTGCGACATGTCGTCAAGCGTTTGGAAGAAGCAGAGTTGAACATCTCTGCTGCTGCACGCCTTGGCGGAGACACGTTCGCATGCTTCACCGAGTTCGCGGTGGATGACACCGACGCGCAAGACCTGGCGCATCGCCTTTGCGAGATCATCGGCAAGCCTTACGAGCTTGAAGACTCCAACGCCCGCGTCGGCCTGAAACTTGGTTATTCCATCATTGATCCCGGCACCGATGTTTCGGCTTCGGATGCGCTGTCCCAGGCCGAGGAGGCATTGGATGCTGCCAAGCTGGCCGGAAACGATGCCCCTCATCCTTACAACCCCGCGATGTCAAAGAAGCAGTTCCGGTCCCGGGCGATAGAGCGTGCGATGGGTCGCGCTTTGGACCGCGAAGAGTTCGAGGTCTGGTATCAGCCACAGCATCGCGTTGATGACCTCAAGCTCATAGGCTCCGAAGCTCTCTTGCGCTGGAAATCCGATACGCTTGGACAGGTCTACCCTGACGAATTCATCGAAATCGCGGAATCAACGGGTTTCATCAACGAATTGGGGGCGTGGGTTCTGGACAAGGCGGTGCGTGACACGATGCGCTTGCCCCCTCACATGAGCGTTGCCGTAAATGTCTCAGGCGTTCAGATGACTTCGGAGAACATCGTCAGCGACATCAACAGGCTGTTGCAAGAGACCCAATTCCCCGCCACGCGCCTCTGTCTTGAACTTACAGAGACGGTTTTGTTCGATGGGACAGGGGAACTGGTGGAAATGATGCGCGATATCCAGTTTCGAGGTGTCTGCTGGGCCTTGGATGATTTCGGAACGGGCTATTCGTCGCTGGGGTACCTGTCGCAGCTTCCAATCGAAAAACTGAAGGTCGACAAATCCTTCATGCTTGGCCTCGGCACCGACCCAGCCGCAGAGCCGATACTGACTGCGGTCGGAGATCTGTGTCGTGGTCTTGGCATGACTCTGCTGTGCGAAGGCGTGGAAACCGACGAGCACCTGAAATTCCTCCAAACCAGAGAAGTTGCCGAGGCTCAAGGATACCTCTTTGGCAAGCCGATGCCGTTTTCCGACTTTCAAGCATATGCGACCGACTGCGCGACATCGAACCGGCGCGGCAAGGCCAACAGTTAGGGGCTAGCCGATAGGGGATGCACTGACGCGCTGCTTTGGCAGAAGCGCTTTGCCGCAGCGATCAGCCTGCCGCATATTACAAGCCATGCAGCAGCAAACAGCGATTGGAAACAAGCCTGATTTTGCCTGCTTCTTGTGAAGCGCCAGTGCCAAGTCTGCTGCAGGCCGCACCAATGACCAGTTGTCCCGCTGCTGAACTGCGGCAACTCTTGGATCACCACAGCAACTCTCCCGGCGAAGTGCACCCACAGCAAAAAAACGAAATAACGGGTTGGGCTCACAGCAGACTTCCGACGGTTTCGGTCAGTTGACGGGTGGCAGCCCAAAGCCGACCTTCAATTCCACACTAGAAAGCAGTGCCATTCGCGGCAGAGTGTTTACAGTCCGACAAAAAAGCGGATTGCGAAGGCGTTGGCGAGGTCCACGAAAAACGCGGATACCAGCGGCAACACAATGAAAGCCAATGGCGCTGCCCCGTACCGTTTTGTAACTGAGGACATGTTTGCGATGGCTGTAGGCGTCGCCCCAAGCGCAAATCCCGCGAAGCCTGCACTGAGGACAGCGGCAAGGTATCCGCGCCCGATCACACGGAACACCACAAATAGGATAAAGGCCACCGTCATAACCACCTGCATCAGCAGAACAGCGATGAGTGGCCCACCCAGTTCCGCGAGTGTCCAAAGCTTCATGCTCATCAACGACATCGCCAGGAACACCGACAGCGCATAGTCGGACAGGACAGCCAACGCCTTGCTTCCCGCAGGCCAAGTCAATGAACTGAGGACGTACGGGATCGTGTTCGACATCAGGATTCCCATCAGAAGGCAAGGAACAAAGAGCGGCAGCTTCAGGCCCATCTCGCCGATAAACTGATGTGCGACCCAGCCCAGCAGAATGGCAATATGCGCCGCCAGTGTCGCACGCATCAGACTGACGTGGTTCACGCTTTCTCCGGTATCATTGTCATAGCTCAGGCCAACCACTGGTGTCTGATCTGTCTCGCCTGAGAGGTGGTGGCGGTCGATGAGCCATTTGGCAATCGGACCCCCAATCAATGCGGCTAGAACGAGACCGAGCGTGGCGGTCGCAATACCCACTTCAGCGGCCGCATTGAATCCGGTCATTTCTCCAATCTGTGGTCCCCAGGCAATGGCAGTTCCGTGCCCGCCGATGAGTGACGCGGATCCAAGAAGCACCGATACAGCATTGGGCAGGCCGAAAAAGGTCACTCCCAGCAACCCAACAAGATTTTGGAGAAGCATGAAGCCAACGGTCAGAACGAGTAAAATAAAAAGGAGTCTTCCGCCTCTGAGCAAATCGGCAATTCGTGCGTTCAAGCCGATGGTGGCAAAAAACAAAACCAGTAGATAGTCCCGAACGTCCATTTCAAACACGATCTCGCGCCCCGTGAGGGAAAACCAGATCCACGTCAGAAAGGCGACAGCGATGCCTCCTGAAACCGGTTCTGGTATGTTGTAGTTCTTCAGGAAAGAAACCCGCCGCGTAAGAAGTGCTCCGAGGAAGAAGACGATGAAACCCAGCGTTGCTGCAATAAAGGCAGGGACAATGATCGTGGCGGCTTGATCTGCCATGTGGGTGCTGCCTTGAGTGTTTCTATCGAGCAGTTTCTCCAATCAAGGTCGCAGAGGTCGATACTGAGTGCAATGGGGGACGAGCGGTATCCGACCTAGTGACGGATTTACCGCTAGGCAGCCCAAAGCTGACATTGGCTCCGGACGCCCCAGGAAGCAAGTCGCGGACTAAGCCGCCTGATGCTCATACAGCAAGATCGGCCTTAGCGCGGCAACAACCTTTCGAATTAGGTCGCGGCAGTGCAGCGCGATGTTCTCGAATGCGGTCAATGAAGGTTGTCAAATAGGGCCAGTTTGGAACCGGTCGTTCGCCGTGTCGGTGTCAAACATTGTCCCAGCGCTTCAACAGCCAGTACCACTGTTCCGGATTGGCCATTATCCGTGAAGACAAACTGTCGTTAAAGGCGTGTGTCATGGTGACTGGATCTGTGGGCGGAACCGGAGCTTCGAAGATTACGTTAAACGCATTCCCATCCTCGATACGAATGCCAAAGGCCGGTATCATTGGCAGGTCGTATTTCAGGGCCATTTGGGCTGCCGAAAGAGACGTGAGAGCATCGTGACCAAGAAACGGTATCCGCACACCTTCAGAATACTTCTCATCAAGTAGGATGGAGATAATGCCGCCCTGTCTTAGGTGGCGGACGAGAGCCCGTGTTCCAACTTGGCCGGTCGCCAAAATCGGTTTACCCCCGGCTTGAATGGCAGTGAATATCCTGCGTTCGTAATGTCGGTTTTTGTTTGGACGGTAAATGGCGCCGCTTTCCAATCCATGCAATTTGATCGCGGCTCGGATCGCTTCCCACTGCCCGAAGTGCCCCGAAACGACGATTCCACCTTTACCAGCTACATTTGCTTCTTTGAGAGCCTCAATCCCGGGGCCAGATATTCTGAATTTGTGATGCTGGGTCTGAAGCTCGGTGTCATGATAAATCTCGAAAAGTGTCCTTCCCATTTGACGGCCCATTTCCTCACCTAGCTTTGCACGCAAACCAGGCTTCATATCAGGAAAAACGCGTCTGATTTCTCGGTCGAACCGGCGTCTCGCTGGCGGGAAAATGCGCATGACCACCCCCAGAGTTGTCCCGAGGCCCTGGGAGCGTGCATCAAATGAACGCCAACGCGACGCTGTCAGCGCCAACCATAGAGGGAAGTACTGGGCGTGGTGCACGAATGATTTAAGCGATTTAGGAAACACCATCCCATATGAACGGGATGTTCATCGATGCCAACCGAATATGGTGAGAAAAGCACAAAATAATAAGCATTGGGAAGTAGATTCGTCCGCTTCGCGCTCAAGGCGGAAATGAACTTCTTTCTATGAAGCCTCGAAGTTCGGGTGCCATTAGCGAAATCTAGTCTTCAGGGCACTATCGGGATTTTGCCCTTGCTGCTTTTGAAACGGTGCTGGTCTATTGTCCATAACTCGTCCATTGTTCGTCAATGTTGGAAAAGCTGAACGTCTCAATTGACAAAATTCGCGTTCCGTCCAAGCGCGCGAAAGCCCTTGACGAAAAAAAGCTGGAATTGATTGCCGAAGATATGATTGAGAAAGGTCAAACTACGCCAATCCAAGTGAGGATTGATGGTGATGGCTATGTTCTCATAGAAGGCTTGCACAGGCTCGAAGCTCTTAGGGCGCTTGGTGAGGCGAATGTCGAAGCTTACATTGTACGAGCTCGCTTGCATTAAACTGCGATCGGTGGGCCTATCCGGTGCGTCGAAAGCGACTTAATTACAAGGGCCTGTTTTTGAGAAGCCGACTTGGCGGTACGGTATCAGGTCCCAAGTGCGGTCGTTCCAAAGAGTCAAAACGGTTGAAATCTGAACTAAATGTTCGCTGCGTCATTCATGGATGCTTAAGTTGGGATGAAGGTTATACAGCCGCATTTGCGAGAAAGACCTCTTGAGGTTTAAGTCAATTGGGTAGCCGACAAGCACGTCAACTTGGAGCAATCTTTGAACTATGTTGATCCTCCCCCAATTGAAGTAGTCCTCCGCTATTTTTAGGAAAACGGAGGAAACACATGGCCAACAAACGACCAAAGCCGGAAGAGATTGTCACGAAGTTACGGCAGGTTGAGGTACTGACAGGGCAAGGCATGCCACGTCTGGATGCTATCCGGCAGATCGGTGTGACTGAACAGACGTATTACCGCTGGAGTGCAGGCGGATAGGCCCGCATTCTGATCACCGGTGAGTGAGAATGACCAAAGAAGCGATGATTGACACTAAGGACCTTCGCGGCGCGCCTCATCAACAGGAACAACGCGGACAAAACGGCCGTTCAACTTCTTCCAGTAAGGGTCCGCTTTGCATGCTTCGCGAACGTAGAAATCACGCCGAAGAACATCCATATCTCGCGTGAAGGGCGGACACAAAGCCATGGGAGTCCCAGTCGCGACGGTCTGCCATCGATCACTTCGCCGGCTTCCGGTGCTGTCTACCTGTCGGACCGTGAGAGGTATCGTTAGTGTGATAAGCGACTGGCGGGATTCTATCCCTTCCAACCGTCAATGGTCTCAACTGCCACCTGTGCCATCGGCGCCGCTGCAATGGTCGAGCCCATAAGGCGGATCTGGCTGAGCGCACCCCAAAGCAGCCCGAGAAGGAACTCCGCTTTGCCACGCGGATCGCTCACGCCGTCCGCTTCAGCGGCGGCGCGGAAGGCATCGAACCACATCGTTCGGTAGGCCTCGACAGCCTCGCGAATTTTCGGGCTCGCACGACCCAGCTCGAAGACCGTGTTGACCATCAGGCATCCACAGTTCGTCACGTCTTCCTCGTTCTCCGTCGGCTGCGCGAGGCCCTGAAACATCATCTGCGCAGCTTCCAAGCGTGGCGGGTCGAAGACCTGCCCGATCACCCCGCGGGCCATCTCGCTATAGGTAGCGAGCACCCGCAGGAAGATATCCTCCTTGTCGCCAAAGACATTGGCGATGCCGCGCACGCCGATGCCAGTTGCTTCCTCCAGCATTCGCGTGGTGGTCGCGTCATAGCCGTGGCGCCAGAACACCTGCACCATCTTTTGCAAGGCTTCGTCTTCGTCGAAATTCCGGGGTCTGGCCATTATTTTACATCAACTGTTGCATTATGCATCACCTCATGCAATATACATCGCACGATGCAAAAAACCATACCCATCGTGAGCCAAAGGAGAAAACTATGCCAACCATCCGTGTCACCGTCCCGAAAGCCGCTTGGTCAAAGGACGAGAAAGCCCAGATCGTCGCCAAGCTGACCGACGGGCTCAACGCCGTCGCCAGCGATGCCGGCAAGGGCGACATCAAACCATACATCAACGTCCATATCGAAGAGACCGCCGAGGGCGGCTACGCGATGGGCGGTAACGTGGTCGCCTGAGCCTGTACGGTGGCCTATCTGGCCACCGCGTTTCTCAAAGGAGCAAGACTATGAAGATCAAGAAAACACTGACCGTCAACGCCCCGCCCGATGCGGTGTGGGATATCTTGGGGCCGAACTACGTCCGCGCGGGCGACTGGGCTTCGAGCGTCTATGTCTCTGGCGCGCGGCCCGGCACGCCCAAGATCGCGGGCGCACCTGCGGCGGGGCGGACCTGCGAAACCTCGCTTGGACCCTTCACGGAGACCATCGAAGCCTATGACGAAGCGCGCCGCCATGTGGCCTATTCGGCCACCGGCGACAAGATGCCTAGCTTTATGAAAGGTCTGCGCAATGCCTGGACGGTGCGACCGAAAGGCGGCGTCAGCGAGGTCGAAATGGAGTTGAACGCGGACATCGCCTTCCCTTTCAACATCCTGATGGCCCCCATGATGAAGATGCAATTCGGCAAGGTTCTGCGCGAGGCAACCGAAGAGCTGAAGCACTATGCGGAAACCGGAAAACCGCACCCGCGCAAGCTGAAGGCCGACAGCAGCAAGAAGGCGGTCGCCGCACGCGCCGCCACCGCCTGACACCCCAACCCCAAAGGAAAAGTCATGAAACATCTTTCGACTGTGGCTTCGGCCGCACTGATCTCGCTCGCCCTGGCGCAAGGTGCCGTGGCCCAGGACATGCCACCGCGCGCCATCGGTTCGCTCGACGTCGATGCGGCCACGACAGCGCCGCTGCAAGTAACGCGCAGCGTTCATCTCGACGCCGCCCCCGAAACGATCTTTGCTACGATTGCCGACAATGAGAACTGGGTAAGTTGGTTCGATAGCCTTGAGAGCGTCGAGGGGCAGGACGGCTCTCGCACCTTTACCTTTACCGGCGGTCAGGGGGCGCTGACCGAGAACATCGTCGCCTTCGACGAGCCGAGCGTGTTTGCCTGGTCGATCAGCGAGGGCAATCCGCTGGGACTCGAAAACCATCTTGGTGCGCTGCATGTGATGCCCGACGCGGAGGACGGCGAAGGCTCGGTCGTGAGCCTTTCGGTCTTCTACAACCATCCCGACCTTGCGGGGATCGCGCCGGTGACCGAAGGCGGCGGAGCGACGATCACTGATGCGCTGGTTTCCGTTCATGGTGGTTCGGTCACGCAAGAGGTCTTTGGCACCGACAAGATCACCATCCGCACGACTCGCGTGACCGATGCCAGCGTGGCTGAGCTTTGGGGCGTGATGGTCGATGGCTTCGGCGATGTGGCCCAGTGGTCCAGCGTGATCTCGGAGGCGACACTCTTCGGCGAGACGGGCACGTCGAATGACGGTCTGCTGGGCGTCGGGCGGAAGTGTTTCATTCCAGGCTTCGGTTCCGAGGTGGAAGAACGCGTGGTCGAGGTCAATCGTGAGGCGGGTCGATTTGCCTACGAGGTGCTGGCCGGTCTTCCGCCCTTTGCCTCCAACGGGCTCAGCCAGTGGGAGTTCGAGGACCTTGGGGATGGTACGACGCGTGTAACCTCGACCATCACGATGGATATCGCCGAGGGAACACCGGGCATGGCTCTGGGCATGACCAAGGCGCAGTTCGGCCAGTTGATGACCATGAGCATCGACGAGTTCGTGCACTTCGTCCGGACCGGCGAGCCGCATCCCCGCGAACTGGCAAGCCGTTCGTGACATGCGGGTCGTGACGCTCGCGGTGACGAGCCTTCTTGCGGCGCTTTCGGGCGCCGCAAGCCGTGCCGAGACGGTGGCGATCCCGGATGCAAGAGAGGCCGTCGTTCAGGTGATCTCGCGCGGGGAAGGGGCCGATCCTGCGCTCATCGTAGGCCTGCATGGATACGGGGCCAGCGAGCCGCAGATCGCGACGCTGCTGCCGGTCGAGCTCGATTTTCCGCATGTCTATGTTGCGGTTCGGGCGCCGCTCGCGCTGGAGGACGGTGGCTATGCCTGGTTCCGCTTTGCGGCGGAAGCGGGCGGGATCGTCATAGCACCAGGCGCGGTCGAGCGCGCGGTGGATGATCTCGCAACCCTGCTGCCGCGGATCGCGGAGGCCACTGGAGCAGCCTCGGACGATATCCATGTCGTCGGATACTCCCAAGGCGGAACGCTCGCCCTGGCGCTTGCGCTGGACCGACCCGAAGCTGTGGCCAGCGTGGCGGCCTTCGCGGGGGCACTGCCAAGTGACCTCGCCACACCACAAGCCACCGCGCCGCTGCCAGTTCTCGCAGCGCACGGGCGACTGGATCCCCTGATCTCCGAACAAGACATCGCGCTGACCCGGGCCATGCTTGCCGCGGCCGGGCGGCGGGTCACCCCGTTTGACGAGGGCGTGCCCCATGTCGTTGGAAACGCGGGCCGGCTGCGGCTGCAGATTTGGCTGGCAGACCGTCTGGCGGACTGAGCAAAACGCCACCCGTGAGGCGGGGCGCTCAACCCGCGGCCCAGCCCTCCACGGTCCGAACCGCCTCGCGCATAAACGAGTTCCCGCCCGAGGCGTCGCCCGCTGCCCGGTTGAGCACCATTGCCGCCATCACGGCGCCCTTGACGAACTCCGCTGCGGAGGCCGGATCGACATCATCCCGCACCGTTCCGGTCGCGCGGCCCCGGATCAACAACGCCGCGACTTCGTCCCTCAGCGTGTCGAAATGCCGGTCGGTCGCTTCGCGGAGTGGGCCGCTGTCGAGCGATACGTTCTCGATGGTAGTGTTGACCATAAGACAGCCCAGGTGCCTCAGCGTCTCGGGGTGCGGCGCGACCATGCCTTCGAGAACCTCGACGATGGCTTGAGGATCGTCACGCTTGCGAAGGACGTCATAGACATAGGTTTCGGTGTCGCCGGAATAGGACGAGAGCGCTTCAAGCATCAGCCCTTCTTTACCGCCGAATTCGGTGCGGATCGCAAAGCGCCCGAGGCCGGTCTCCTCCTCGATGGCGCGAATGCCAAGCCCCTGATAGCCGTGCTTCCAGAACAGATTGCGCACGCGCTCGACAACCTCTGCACGGTCATAACTTTTTGGACGCGCCATCAGAGACCCTCCACAATGTCTTTCAAGCCCATCGCAAGTCCAGTTCCTGCGACGCGATTGCCATGCGCCGGAAAAAGCTGCGTCGGCTGGTCCCGCTCGATCTGCGCGAGCGCCCAGGCCTTGTAGCGCGGCGGATCGCCAAGGCACATTGTGGCAAAGGCTCCCCGCGCCTTGGGCTCCGTGGCGGGCGCGTCGTCCGTGCCCGCCGGCCCCGCGAACGCGTCGCAGACGGCCCACGCGACGCCGTCCGCCGTTTCCGCGCGGAGCCAGACCTCCGGTGCCTTCAGACCCTCGGGAAAGAGAAACGCAGCACCATCGACGAGTGACGGCATCTTTGCTGATGGTCGAACACCCAGACGTTTCTCCAGCCGGTCGCAGGCACCCTCGGGTGCACAGAGCGATGCCTCTGGAAAAGCATCCATCCATGCCGCGATGCCGAGATGATGATAAGGCGACGGCGCGATGATGGCCGCGACCCCGCCGCGCGCACGGGCCGCGTCGACAGCCTCCGAATCGGGCGCAGGGACAGGCGAGTAAAGCGCCAGCGCGCCGTCGGCCAGACGCGCCGCCATCATCCGGGCAGCCCCTCGGCGCGCGGTGAAAAGGTTGGACGATCCGGGCACCAGGCTCAATGGATCAAGGGGTTTGACGGGCAAGGGCAACCTCTTTTGGATTCTGCGTTGACAATCATTTCACTTCATACGTAGTGTTATAGCACTTCACTTGTAGTGATACACAGACTTCACCCTTCCGACCAGAGGAAATCCATGAAACATCTTCTTCTTTCGACCGTGCTCTTGTTCGTGGCAGGGCAGCCCGCCTGGGCTGAAACCCCACGGGAAGCCCATCGCGCAACGCTCGAACGCGCGGACATTGGCGGGCACGGCATTGCCTATCTTGATCTCGGCGACCCTGCCGATCCTGCTGTCATGCTGCTGCACGGTATCCCGACTTCGTCCTACCTCTATCGGGACGTCGCCCCACAGATCGCCGCTGCGGGTTACCGTGTCATCGCGCCTGACCTTCTGGGCCACGGGGCGTCCGACAGGCCGGACGATATGGCCGCCTACGCGACCGACGCCCGCGCCGTGCGGATGTTCGCGCTGGCCGACATGCTCGGGATCGAGAACTTCGCGCTGGTCCTCCACGACGTTGGCGGCATGACCGGGTGGGCCATGGTCGGGCAGGCACCCGAACGGCTGTCAGCGGTCGTCGCGACCAACACGCTGGCCGGTCTCGATGGCGTCACGCCTGCGCCGCTCGTGATGCAGATGATGGCCGGTCAGGTCTCGCCCACGGACGCCTTCGCGGATCTCGATGACCCGGCTGCGGCGCGAGACATGGCGCAGATGTGGATGGATCAGGGCTATTCCGGCCCCGGCACCGCACCCGCCGAGGAGGTCGATGCCTATGGCGCGGATCTTGTGGGTGCAAGCACCGCCTACGCCGCATTTTTCGGCATGGCCGTCCCAGCTTTCATGCAGGGTGGTGAGGCGCTTACCACTGATCTTGCCGCCTATGACGGACCCACCGCCATCATCTTTGGCGAACAGGATGGCTTCTTTGCAGCCGACATCGTGATCGCCGATCTCGCGGCGAAACTCGGCACGAACGCTGGCGATATCACCCGCCTGCCGGAGACTGGACACTTCCTGCAAGCGCAGGCGCCTGCGGCTTACGTCGCCGCCCTCACTGACTTCCTGAACACTAATCTGGAGAACTAACCCATGGCAAAAGTCACCACCCGCCGCAAAATTGATGCCCCCGCGTCCGAGGTCTGGAAAAGCCTCGACGATTACGGCGGCATCGCGAAATGGAACGAAAACCTCGCCGCTTCGCGCATCCTGCCAGGCAGCGCGGAAACCGGCCTCGGCGCGAAGCGCCAGTGCGATCTCAACGCGGACGGCAGCCAATACCTGCGCGAAACCATCAACCAGTACGAGCCGGGGCGGAAACTCGGCCTCGTCATCGACGACACGACCATGCCGATGAAAGGCGCGACCTGCCTGTTCGAAGTGCGCGAGTTGGGCCCGAACCGGAGCGAGTTGATCTTCACCATGGACTTCAAGCCGCCCATGGGCCCAATCGGCATGCTGATGCTGCCGATGATGAAACCCATGCTGCGCGGCAAGATGGCCAAGGCGCTGGATGGCAACGCGCGTCACGTCGAAGGCGTGATGGCCTGATCGACCGAAATCTCAATACAGATAGGACTGAAAAAATGACCAAGACATCCGCCTCCGTGAGCCTTGCAACCCACATCGACGCACCGCTCGACGCCGTGCGCGCCGCCGTGCACGATCCGGCCTGGAGCAAATGGGTTCCGTTCCTGAAATCCGACACCTGCGAGGGGGACGCCGCCGGATCGGCGCGCGTTTGCGTCATGGCGCATCCCGACCCGCAGCTTGATGGCTACGAATTGCAGGAGACGATCACCGAGAACGACCGCGATGCGGGGCGCTTCGGCTACGCCATTGCCAACCCGCCGTTCCCGGTGGAGAACCTCGGCGGCACCGTCACCACGGAGCAGACCGACGACGGCGTGCTTGCGATCTGGACGGCACATTTCGACGCCGAGCCAGAAGTGCTGGAGGAGGTCCGGCCGATGATGCTGCACTCCTACCATGCGGCCTTTCAGGGCCTCGAGGCCCACGCGACGGTAGGGTGACTTGATCAGGGGCCAGCATCATCGCTGGCCTCAATCGAGGTCCTCTAGAGAACCTTGTTCCGGCAATCCAAGCAGCCCGATTGCCATACTCTCTATTGTAGACTGATTTCGCTAGAGGATTATCTGAGACTACTCCCCATCACCGCTTACTGGCCGCAAACCTCCCAAGACTTAGATGTCGGCTCGTGGCGCATTGCCGCTATTTGAGCAGAGCGCAGCATTCGGGAGGTATGGGCTCTTCGCCGACCTTAGCCGCGCGACGCATCAACGGCAGCGGGCAGCCCGAAGCAGACATCGACGTTGCGCCCACTAACCATCGGAAGTACTTTCCCAGATGAATAGACTAGCAAGGCCCAACACCCCGTGGAACTGAGGTAAAGTGAGCGTGACCGCCAATAGTGAAGTCGAGATTGAGTACTTGACGGATGATGACACTGAGACATCCAGTGTTGAATTCAATATCGTTGTGACATCAAGCGATTGGACGCTTGAGCTACTGGCTAACAAGTTTAAAAGTGGCGACATCATTATTCCCGACTACCAGAGAAAATATGTTTGGGACATCCGTAGAGCATCAACTCTGATAGAGAGTTTCGCAATCGGACTCCCTGTTCCTCAAGTCTTTTTCTATGAGAATAGCGATGGCCAGCTTGAAGTGATTGACGGACAGCAACGCATTACCTCCATAGCGTATTTCTTCGAAGGTTTCTTCGGCGAGGAAGATGCGAACGGAAATAGGAAAGTATTTAAGCTAAAGGGCCTCGAACAACGGAAAGACTTAGAAGGCAAGTCATTCAATGAACTTGACGAGCGAACAAAACGCAGGATCAAAAATGCCAGTTTACGTGGCGTAACTGTCAAACAACTGACCCCTGAGGAAGAACAACCAGAAAGTGTCTATCATATCTTTGAAAGACTGAATACCGGTGGGCAACCGCTCAATGCACAAGAGATACGGAACGCTGTGTATCGGGGAAAGCTACTAACCGAACTCGAACGACTGAATGGTGATGAAAACTGGCGAACCATATATGGCAAGCCCGACCCTGACCCTAAACAACGAGACGTTGAGCTAATCCTGAGACTTCTGGCGTTCTACAAAAACACGTCCAACTATGTGCCTCCGATGAAGGACTTCCTTTCCACGGAAATGTCTAAGAACAGGAACTATGCTTCCGATCGCGCCCAAGAATTTAGCGCGACTTTTTCGCGGGCTACAGAGGCCATAGTCGCCGTGCTGGACAAACCGTTTCGTCCACGGGGACTTCTGAACGCAGCTACTTTGGAAGCTGTAATGGTGTCATTGATGGAGCAAGGTCCAGATGCCGAGTTTACGAAGGACAAATACGATGAGCTCATTGGCAACCAAGAATTCAAGGATGTGATATTCTCGAACACTTCGAACATTGATAACGTGAAGTCGCGGAGTAGAATCGCGAACCAAATCCTGTTTGGACATGAGTGAACGTCTAGACGAGAGCTTTCTACATATTCGTAACTTGGCTCGCGACATTGACGAAAAACTGAGCGGCACGTCTAGTGCTGAGCAGCGGTTACGAAACGAAATTGCTGGCATGTTTGCCGTCACGATTGCCGCCTCATATGAGGGGATCGTGAAGGAGACTCTGGTGGAGTATGCAGGTAAATTTCACACCAAGTATCAAGCTCATGTTGAGAAGGATTTTGAAAGACTAAACGCGCGCATTTCCATAAACGATCTAAAGTCATATTCGCGTCGATTTGGTCTTGCTGAATGGACGGGCCACGGCGTCAAGAAAAACTCGACGACATTCCACAAAGTGTTGGCCGAAAAAGAGAAGGTGGTTGAGCGACGGTTTCGAACTGATCTTCAAAAAAGCTACGACAGCATCTTTATTTGGAGAAATTCATACGCTCATGAGCGTTCGACCACAGCGACTTTCAATGACGTATACAGGGCGCACAGAGTTGCTCAATACGTCGTTCGATCCTTTGTTACCGCATTTGAATTGGGGTGAAGTCTTGCAGTGGACATGAAACGCTGCTGAGTCCGCAAGGTACACAAAAGTTTGCAAATTTGCAATGTCCGCTTCCTGCGCTTTGCTGTCTTTTGAACAGGCTGCAACAAAGGCTCAGAACCCCTCCACACTACCTCGCCATCCCCTTGATCAATTCCGCCTGCCTTTGCCGTGACACCGGCATGTAGGACCCGACAGTTACCGCCATGCTGTCGTGGCCCATGTTCATCGACCACGCTTTGAATTGCTCCATGTCGTTGCACATCTCCTTGCCAAGCATGGCAAGCGTCGTGCGGAAGCTGTGGGGCGTGTATTCCGGCAACTGCACCATAGCAAAGGCGTTGCGGATGATGGCGTTGAGTTTGCTGCCGTTGCTGTAGGGATCGCGCGAAAGACCCAGATTGACAAAACCACCGCCCTCAGAAAAGCCTCTCTCAGGCTTGGGAAAGAGCGCGTCCTGGCCCCCGAACAGCTTTTCGTGGCGCAGATACTCAACCCATGCAGTGAAGCACGCCAGATAGGCCGGATCGACAGGGTAAAATGTCGTGTCGATGGTCTTCGAGAACTTGGTATTCACATCGCGCCCGTCTTGCAAAACCTTGCCGTGAAAGAGGTCAATGTGCTTCAGGCGCAGGGACGCAACGGCACCGACACGCGCGCCTGTGAGCATAAAGAAGGCAAAGAGCGCCTTATCGCGTTTCTCAAAATCGGACCCGTCCGGCATCGCCTGAAAGGCATGGTATGCTGCCTCAACGCTTGGGTATTCCTTGTCACGTTTAGCGTGGGCCGCGCGCGCCGCCTTCAGACTGTTTTTGAAGTATGCTGTGTCGCTGTAAGTGATCTTGGACTTGTAGCCTTGCTGCCCCGCCAGCCATTCAAAGAAGCCGCGCACCAATGCCAGGGTGGCGTCGATGGTGGACCCGCTCAAAGGGTTGCCGGTCCTGCCTTTGGCCTTCGCCAAATCAGTTTTGAACTTGGCGGGTTGCTCGATATGGAACCGCTTGAACGGCTTGAACCCGGTTGATTGTTCGAACTTCAACAGGGCCGACAACACCTTGTCTGTGGACTTTTCATCCAGCCCTTTTGCCTGCTCCAGATAATGCACGTAGGCCCGTTTCGCCCGCTCGTTTGCTTCGACTGTTTTCCGCATTGGGAAACTCCTTTTTGACCGCTCAAGTGATGTATTTTTCAGATGGGTTGCCCGTAGCCCTCGAAGTGATGGTTCACGTTAGGTTTGTGAGGTTCGACTAGGCTTGCGACCCACTGCGTCTATCAATGGCGAATACTTCGCTCAAAGCCGCCAAACTGGCCTCGGCACTGAACTTCTGACATGGGCGTTCGCAGGTCTCACAAAGCGCTTCGAGACGACCTCTTGTCTGGTTGATCGGCACATAGTCCACCATCATGCCAAATGGCTTTTTTGGCGCTCGGCATTTGAAGCAATAGAATTGATCTGCGGCCAATGTGATCGTGCGCTTTTGCTGTCGTTTCGCCACGAACTCGATCAACGCCTCGCCGAGAATGTAGTGGGGCCGACCTTGATCGAGAACCTTCAACCCTTCGCCTTTCCACGCCCGCACCGTTTGGACAGATAGACCCAAAATACAGGCGGCGTCCTCATAGGTATAATGCCGGTGTTTCTTGATCCCGCGCGTTGAGACGCGTTTACCCATCAGGCCGCCCCCTCTTTCGAGGGATCGACCCGGCTTGCCTCTGCCCATGTGTTGAGATCAGCGCCGCGATAGATGATCTTGCGGCCCAGCTTGTAGAACGCCGGACCCATGCCTTTGTGCCGCCATTGCGCCAGCTTGTCCCGGTCGCCGATGAGGTTGAGTTCCTCATCGCCAAGAACGTAGTTTCGGTTTTGCTCGAATAGGTTTGCCATGTGTAAGCCGCTTTTAGTGGTTTCGGATTATTAAGGGCTACTCTCAGCAAATTTCGCTTACACCTCTGAAATACGTACTAGCCTATGGTTTATTCAGCGCATGCATTTCCCATCGGGATTTACGTCTTGAGTCGGCCACTTAAGAAACGCGCGACTGTTGCAACATCGATCAATTCAGTCCCTTGCGGCTTATTTTTTGACCTTTTTCCAAGATATGATCGACGAATTTTAGAATCGTGCGGCATCCGTTCAACAGCGGACAATATCTGCCCTCCAATGGCTGACCAATTGCCGTACTTTCGTTGATCTTGTGCAAGGATTTCTTGAGCCATGACTTCGCAATGTGCTTTCCAATCCTCGCTTCGCTTAATCAGAGTTTCCGTCGCTTTTCCACTCTGGCCTCTAAGCCTTTCGACTTGCTCCTGTCGCTTCATCAGTTCGACACTATGGGTAATCTTCTGGCGCAATTGTTCCCATAAAACACCGATGAGAAACAAACTGCCCCCTTCACCACTTGCAGTGAACTCTCTCATTATTCTCGCAGCGTACCACGTTGGCCGGAACAATTGCCCGTTGTCGCAAAGGTATTTTTCAACCTCCTTAAAGATTGCATGTGTGTTCTTGATCGCTGGCTTTAGGTCATAGAATTCACCAAACTCATTTTGTGCCGACTGCTTTTCAGCGACCCATTTCCTGAGGTGCCGCTGCGGTTCTGGGACATCATCACGGCTATCGAATATCTCATCGAACTCGACTGAATTGCCGTCATTGCACCAATAGTCGGCCTCAAAACTGAAGAACCCGGCATAAATAAGCAGGTCAACACAAAAGCCTATTGTTTCTTCTTGATCGGCACGCAGGGCAAATGAAAATGCCATATCTGAGACAGTTTTCTCATCTCCAACAAGGAGATCATTGATTATGCTTTCGCCAAGAGAAACATCTTCTTCGAAAACTGCCCTTATCATTTGTTTTTCTGCGAGATAGATCGAGCGTCGTATCCCGCTCACTCCTTTGTCAGAAGGCGGTTCGCTTTCATCGTGACTCATGCTAGCTTGAGTACGTTGTGATCATTGGCGGCCACATATCCCGACCACCGCTCCATCAGCAGCCTGCGCTTGTCCAGTAGATCCGACCGCGCATAGGCCCGTTCCACGTCTGACCCAACCTGATGCGCCAAGCTCATTTCCGCCACTTCACGTGGTGCGTTTGCGACCTCTGAGGCCCAATCGCGGAAGGTAGAGCGGAAACCGTGGACCGTGACCCCCTCAACCTTCATTCGGCGCAAGAGCATGAGCATCGACATATTGGACAGCGGCTTGTGGCGTTTCTGGCCTTCGAACACGTACTCAGATTGCATCGCTTGCAGCGGCTCGATGATCGACAGCATTTCATCCGTCAGCGGCACGCGGTGATCCGCACCTGTTTTCATACGCACCGCCGGGCAGGTCCACACCCGCGCCTCCAGATCGACCTCGCCCCACTGCATACCCAAGACTTCACCCGTGCGCGATCCGGTCAAACACGTAAACATCAGCGCTTTAGCGGCCATCGCGTTGCGGGTTTTCAGATCAGCGTAGAACGCGGGCACGTCACGCCAGTGCATCGCCTTGTGGTGTTTGACCTTGGCTTTCACTTTAGGCAAGGCCTGCGCATCCTTGATCGCCGTGACGGGGTTTTCGCCAGACCGGAATCCTTTGGAGCGCGCCACATCCAGCACCGTCTTGATCCGCTGCGCCAGCCGTTTCGCAGTTTCGTGCTTTTCCGTCCAGATCGGGGCGAGACACATCATCACTTCGGGCTGGTCAACACTGTCAATCGGCATCCGGCCAATCTTGGGAAAGGCATAGTCGCGCAGTGTATTGATCCATTGTTGACCATGCTTGGCGTTTTTCCACGTGGGCAATCGGTCAATGTGGACCTGTTTGGCGAACTCTTCGAAGGTGGGAATGTCACGCGTGGCATTGAAACGCGGGTTCAGGCCGGTCTTGGCCATGCGCCGATATTCCAGCGCCCGCTCCCGCGCTTGGTTGATCGTAACGATATCCGCGCCCCCCAAACCAAAGTCCGTCCGCAGCGGCGCGCCCTTCTTGTTCTTCTGGCCCTTGACCACCACCCGCACGATCCAGCGCCGCGCACCAGACGGATCGACCACAAGGTAAAGGCCGTTCCCGTCGCCATGCCGCCCGGGGCCAAGGTTTTCCACCAGCTTCTTTGTCAGCTTGCCGGACAGGGCCATTCCTAAAATACCACATTCTCTACCACTCAAGGAAAGAATAAAGACACCATCGAAAGAAACTCAAGGAAATGATGAAACAGCGCAACCGCTTATCAAACAAAGAAAAAAGCCGCCCAAGGTAGCTCATTCAAATTCAGAAAAATGTGGTAGTGGCGGAGAGACAGGGATTCGAACCCTGGGTGGGCTTGCACCCACAACGGTTTTCGAGACCGCCCCGTTCGACCACTCCGGCACCTCTCCGCGTTTGATTTCATTACGCTTTTCCTTTTTGGCCTGCAAGGCCCTTCGTCGGTTTTAAAACCGGTTTTAAGGTTTCACGTTCTGGTCTGTTTTTGTTCCGTTCTTTTTGTGCGCGCTTGGCCTCAGCTTTTCGCATCTCAGCGCCAGCGTACTTTTGGAACATTGCTTCTGTCAGGTACCCTGTCACTGACATCCTTCTATTTTTCTGAGATTTCACACCCCAAGAGGCGACACAAAATGGCCGCTAGCTCCGGGTCCTGCGGAACAAAAATCCGGTCAGTTTCTCCGATCTGATCGAACGCCACGAGCTGGACATTTTTCGCTTCCATGAAGCGACGGCCTCTGGCGGCGCGCTCGCGCTTTTCTTTGATCTCTGCGGCTCGCTCCAGTATCTCATCGTCAGTCATGCTCGATCCTTTTCGATAAAATAGATCGTGTAATAATTACCTAACTATTACACTTACCGAAGTCAAGCAAATGAGCAAATAGTTCTTGTAATAATTATTTTCGCCTGCCATGTAAGATTTCATGCAAGAGCAGAAAGAATTCACAGGGGCGAAGTACGGTTACGTCAGGGTCTCGACAGAAGAGCAGACCGATCAGATGCAGCGAGATGCTTTGATTGAGTACGGCGTTTCGCCCGGCATGATCTTCGGCGACAAGATGACAGGTGCGCATATGCAGCGGCCTGGCTTGTTGGGTGTGTTGAACCTGTGTCGGCCAGGGGACATGCTGGTTGTCTGGAAACTCGATAGGCTAGGGCGCACGGTTAAGGGTGTTCTTGAGGTGATAGAAAACCTCAACGAAAAGAACATCGAGTTGAAATCGATCACTGAGGAAATCAACACCACCACACCCATGGGCCGCATGATCATGACGATACTGTTGGCGCTGGCCCAGATGGAGCGTGAGTTGATTTCGGAGCGTACCGCAGCGGGAATTGCCTCTAAGCAAGCGACTGGATGGAAGCCGGGACCAAAGCATCGGATACGCGATTACCCGAAGCGTTTGGCCAAGTTCACTGAATTGCTGATGGACGATAAGCTCAAGGATATGACGGCTGCTGAAATCATCCAGACGATGAACGACGCAGATCCAAAAGCACCAAAGATCAACGCGCCGCAGATGTACTACAATTGGAAGCGTGAAGGGTTTCCCGGCCTTGAGCTGAGCGATCCGCCGCTTGAAGGTGACGATGAATAGGGGATGAAGTGCGAGATTTATTTGAGCATGCCAGTGCAGGAGGTAACGAGTAATCAATGCGAGCGATGGAAAGACTGACCTTACCTAGGTTGGCTGGTCTTGATGACCTTTTTACTCTGTTTCGAGAGAAGTCATCTTCAAGGGACATGCTGTTTCGTGGGCAGTCTGATGCGGATTGGGAACTTGTTCCAAGCCTTTACCGTCAAGGTATTGGGGGAATCAACGTAGGGCGTGGGCCGCGGCACAACGAAAGAGCTTACGATGCCGTAGAGAAGAGAATCTCCAATCGGTTCTTCTCGGAGGGATATCCGTTTCTCACTACAATCGAGCGTTCGACTCGCAACGACTTAGCGATAATGCAGCACTTCGGCTGTCCAACTAGGCTGTTGGATTGGTCACGGGATCCGCTGGTCGCGCTTTATTTCGCGCTGTATTCTTCTAAAGAAAATACTGATGCTGCGCTTTATTTAATCTCACCTACTGGTCAAATTGGCACAACAATTGATGGACCGTATCCGGCGGGATTGCCTCACAGGGGTAGGTTGATGATGATTGCGCCATCTACAATTGATAGGCGCGTAATCGCGCAAAAGTCGATGTTTACTATCCAGTCGTTTGGAGAGAACGAACTGGAATTCACGCCTCTTGATCGTCGGGAGATCTTAAGGGAGACACCGGTTAATCCCACTGACCCTCATGAGCAAACTACCGCTTTTGTCAAATTCATAATTCCCAACGGGCGAAAGTGGTATCTTATGGATCGACTGCTCAGCATGGGAGTAAACCATGCGACACTGTTTCCCGGTCTTGAAGGGATCGGTTCCTCGATAGCCCACGCGGTGCGTCATAGGCATCTCGTTTGAGAATCGATCAACCGAGAGATCTTTGGAACGATGGATGAGAGAATAGGAGCCAATGTCTGCTGTGAGCCCGAACCTCGCGTATGCTGCGCGTCGCACGAACGTCCGCCTTGTCAAACCGAATTCCTTACCAGAATCGGCAATGCTGCAATCTACATCACTCTTCCAAATAGAGGTTATTGCGCTATGGTTTTACCTTAGTGACAGCCCACATTCTGCGACTACAGATTTCGATGAGTGGATTTGAAAATGGATTACGCCAGTACATATGGTTTGTTGGGGATCCCGGATGGAGTCGCAACCGCTTTCGTTCTGATTTCGTTGAGCCTCTTGCTAACGCCTTGGTTTGGAGGCCTTGAGATTGGTCCGCTCAAAGTGCCAAAGCCAAGAGAACACCAAGCTCTACTACTGAAGCGTTCTACCCCTATTGTCTTTCTGATTACTCTGGCACTTTTTTATCCTGTTTGGCCAAAGGATGACGGAACAAAATCGGCAGATACTCTCAACGAATTAGCATTGCGTTGGTTGGAGGAAGAACTAGGGCGGACCAGTTGGAATGGAGGAGAGCAATGGGGTGAGGTCGTATTTGAAGACTCTGGCCGAGCGGCGCGATACTCTAATGCGCCGGGCCGTTCGAAGGGTTCCATCAGAATTATTGGCGGCGATTTCAGCGGGTCTGGATTCATCGTCTTCTCAGGGGCTTGGTTCCAAGACGATGGTCGTGAGGGTGAACTGGAGCTGATCCCAGGTTACGAAAACGAAATCCAAGTCCGCTGGGGACCCGAGAATAAGATATTTTCTGAATGGGTGAAACTAAATTTGGAAGGACCATTGACAGATGATCCGGAATTGCCGGTTCTTCGGTGGGCAGCACTTGAGCAAAGTGCGTCCTCCTTTGGGCCGATATTTGTTGACTCGCTAAAGGTGCAAGCGGCCGGTACGGGCGGACGAACCGTGCAGAGAGTTGTCGAATTAGATGCAGGGAGTGGCCGCGCATTCCTCCCAGGCAGCATCGACTTCGAAGAATTTTCGAGAAGCGGAGGTGGGCGAATAGAAGCACGCTTCCTAGAAGACAGGTTCCAGTATATAGAATTGAACGTGGAGATTGATGGAGATACCAAAATCGTCCGTTTGCCCCAGAAAATTTACATATCTCTGTATGCAGAGACTGGTTCAGGAGCAGGAAATTTCAATAGAGGCGCATGGATAAATGGAAACGTCACGGCTCGCATTGTAGAGGTCCCGAGTTAGTAGGACAGGTTCCCAATCGTTCACCGGAAAAGCAGACACTGATTTCGCTTCTTTGAATGTCCGCTTCGTCCGCCTTGCCGACATCGGAAGATGAAATATTAGGAGGCCTTCGCATTGGACGGATTTTTCTTGATCGGGTATTTGCTTGCGCTGGCCATTGCGATTTGGCTCTACTTTGTTGTCCCCGCCCAGATGGCACAGGCACGTAACCGAAGCCGGTTGATCTGGGTTTTGATCAGTCTTGTCGGATCGCCGTTGCTGGCAATACTCTTGCTTTATGCGCTTGGTGAGGCACGTGAAAACGGCCTAGACCAGTCGTTGAAATATTAGGAGCCAAAGGTCGCCTCCAAGTCCGAGTTTGTCAGTGCTGGCCCTTCACGGTACGGCAGCTAAGCGCAGAAACCGGACCTTGCAAAGTCCGGACCGTTTCCCGAAAGCGGATTTTCGAAGGTGCATTTAGCGAGTTTCTGCACGGAGCTCCTAGCGGAGTTGAATTCAAAAATATGTTTCAATTGGGACCGAAGGAGGGCACTGTGAATGAGTTTCGAACGAGAGAGTTTTACGGTCATGAAAAGCAAGGTTTTGAGTTCAGTTTTGGTATGTGTTGCGTCTCCTTTGTTCTGCGAGACATACGTTGTAACAAGCGCGCCTAGCTCGGTGATAGTGTATACTGAAGGCGCCAAGGTGACTCGCAATTTGACCGTTGAGTTGCCCGTTGGACGGCACGATGTTATTCTTCCAGACTTGCCGCCCGAATTGGAGTATCAAATTCCGCAAGTCACCGTGACCAACGCAGTCTTGGGACCGGTGTCGGTACGGAAAGATGCATTGCCCCCTCTCTCTGAAGAGGAAACAGACGACGTTGTAACGGCGCGCGAGCAATTGATGGTTGCCCAGAAGAGCTTGGCCGATCACGAGGACCAAGAAGCGCGCGTAATGTCAGCGGCGGAAGCCGCCAAATTGCAGATAGAGTTTCTCAAAGCGCTGGCTAGGAATGAAGGTTTATCATCGGACGCCGGCGACTTGAATGAAGTTGCAGTTATGGTCGGAGAACAAACCCAGAGCGCACGGCTACAGATACTAGATGCGGAAAAAACCGTCCGCGGCATGCGAGAGACACGAGAAAGCCTGGAACAAGCACTCGAAGAGGCGGAGGAAGCTCTAGCAGCCTTGCTGACATCGGACGAGGATCGTTTTCAAGCGGCCATCACTTTGTCGACGGACACAGCTGCAACTGCAGAACTCTCCGTTTCTTATTTCGTTTCCGCCAGCTGGGAGCCGCTCTACGATGTGACCCTTTCGACGGCAAAAACAGCACAGATTGGCATTCGGCGAGGAGCCGCTATAGAGCAGTCCAGTGGAGAGGATTGGAACGATGTAGAAGTACGCTTGTCTACACTGACGGTGTCGGAAAAACTGAAACCCTCTTCGGTTTTTCCACGAAAGCTTGTGGCGGTGGATCCCGCACCACCTTTGCAGTCACTTGACCGCGGCTCAGTGCAGTTAGCAGAGCCGATTGTCGAGGCACCTGTTATCGTAGAAGAAGCTGCAGCTGCAACCTATGATGGACCAGGAGTTACCTACGATGTGCCTGCACGCATCACGGTTGCAAACGATGTGGACGCGGCTCGGATCGCTCTGGATACGATCACATTGCCTGCGGTCGTGTTCGCGAGAGCGGTCCCACTCAGAGACGAAACGGCGTACCTGATGGCGCGATTCAAGAACACGACCGACGAGCCTTTCCTTTCGTCAAACGAGACCCTATTTTCAGTGGAAAATCAATTCGTTGGGCTGTCTGACATGCCTGAGATCCTTGCCGGTGATGAAGGTATCCTCGCTTTCGGGCCAATAGAAGACCTTAGACTGGATCTGAAGGTTCTCGACCGAAGCGACGGCGACAGTGGCATTCTAAATCGCTCCAATGTTCGAGACGAAGAAACCCTGATCACTGTGAAGAATCTGGGCGACCAGTCTTATTCTTTGGAACTGATTGGCCAGGTTCCTTACAGCGAACAAGAAGAGCTTCAGATTACATTCACAGCTGATCCCGAACCATCGGAAGAGAACTACGATTTCATGAGAGGTGTCCTGAAGTGGGACCTCGAAGTTAGACCGAATGAAGAGATAGTCGTTTCAGTGAGCCAAAGCATTCGCTGGCCTGAAGATAAGTCACTTGAGTAGGAATTGAATTCCGATTTCTGGGGACCCGACACTTCGGAATTGACCGTAGAGCACTCGTGCGCAATCTTTAGGTCGTTGCTCCGAAGCGAATGGCGGCAAAGTTCGCTTACGTAGTATCGGGGCTACAAATCCAATGACCGCTTTGGGCTGCCGCGGTTCAACTGACTAAAACTCTCGGATGACGCCTATAGCCCGGCAGCTAGGAGGAGCGCCCAGACCTTTGCAAAGTCAGGTGCAAGGCTCTAATGACCTTAGAAACCATCTTCGTAATATGAGGCGTGCCCCCTACTAATTTAGGTCTGAGGAGTGATTGGCTATGGAGATTTCTACGGAGCTT
The DNA here is from genome assembly GCF_947499265.1 of uncultured Roseobacter sp. Taxonomy (GTDB): domain Bacteria; phylum Pseudomonadota; class Alphaproteobacteria; order Rhodobacterales; family Rhodobacteraceae; genus Roseobacter. The sequence goes on from NZ_CANMNK010000009.1 coordinate 135,230, forward strand.
GTGACGAAGTTGGTGGTACTCGCAACCGCGTTGGTTGGACTCTACAAAGTTGCTGGCGCGGACGTGCATGACCCAATGGGCGAACGCATCCGCGAGGCAATTGGTATCGTCATTGTTCCTGCCGCCATGCTGGTGCTGCTTTGGCTGTTTACGAGCGTGCTACCCTCGATCACAATTTACGAACCGACTCCGATCAATCACGAGGCGGACGATGCCGAGCAGATGCTCGCCATCACTGAGCGGTTCTGGAAACAGGACATGCGGCAGGATGCCCTTAGGTTGACGATAGAGCATGCTCTCGCAACAGGCCGCTATGACATAGCTGTGAAAGCTGCCGCGGACCTGAACCCAACTGGTCCGGCCGATGATGTGCGGATGAGAGCCGTAAAAGCGCTCGCGGAGAAGCAAAAACACTCGCTGCCGTAAGAGTAGCGTATGATGCGGAACAGAAGGTGGGGTCAACGCCGCGCTTCCAATCTAATTAGCCTTAAGAACGTCAAGAGACGAAGCGGACTTTACATTGAGTACACTTAATCGCCGTAAAGTCCTGCGATACTGTCATCGACCGCTCAAAACGAAGGTCCGCTTTGGGCTGCGAGCCGTCACTAGGATATGAAAGAATCGGAGCCGTTTCAAACCAGTTTTTCAATCGGTTCGATAAGCTCCGGGCCATCGTCATCACGGCCAATATTATTGACTTCGTGGTACTTGAAACGCCCCTCCCATCCCATACCAAGTGAATTTTTGGCGACGGTTGTGGTGATTTCGCCTCTGATCCAGCCGTTCAGTTCGTCCTGCGTCATCAGCACAGTCATTCGGTTATGAATGTGAGCGATCTGCTCGGATGGCTCTCGCGTCAGAAGGGTGCAGGTTTTCGTTCCGTCTGGCAATGTCGAGTGCAGCCCTGCGAAGAAGAGCACCGGTGCGTTTGTTTGGATGGTGATGTAGTTTGGTCGCCGGTCGTTCTTCGGACCCGTCCACTCATAGTATCCGATTGCTAGAATAGCGCATCGCGCATGATTCCAAGCCGTTTTGAATGTGGGTTTGTCGGCAGCGGTCTCAATGCGAGCGTTGAATGTGGTCTGTTTTCAATCTTTCACATCGTGCTTGAACCAATGTGGCACAAACCACCGGCGGGCGGTGGTGAGAAGGTACCCTTCGTCTTTCTGACGGATCATGCTAACCGATTGTGTTGGCTTGATGTTCCACCCGGTGGCCGGTTGGCGCGCGTTGTCGTCAAGCGAAGCCTTCTCGTAGAGGAAGTCCTCGATGATCTCTAGCATCTGGGCTTGCGTTAGGTTCCCACCGACTAATCTTCCACACATGTTGGAAGCTTAGGAGGCGATCCTGAGGCAGACAATAGATGATTTATTGTGCTGAATCGTAGAGCGTGGGTGGGCTGTTGGTTCGGTGTCGAGAATGGGTTGCTTTGATGGTTTTTAATAACTGCCTTGGTTCTGGTGAAAAGCGGGGTTTCAAGGATTCCCGAAATGTTCTCTATTCATTCCAATTGCGTTTTAATCCTACATCATTGAATTAAAGCGCAATATTGCGGTTTTCGAGACCGCCCCGTTCGACCACTCCGGCACCTCTCCGCGGGGGTCTGGTGGACAGTATTTATGCGCCTTTTGATGCTGTGACAAGGGGAGATTGGCCAGCGACCGCTGCACATGGGGAATTTCATTGCCCCGAGACACAATTCCCCTAGACTCTCGCCCAACATCGAACAGATACCAATAATCACAGGAGACCGACATGACCGCCCTGATCCGAAATTATGCTCTGGTGCTGATGGTTGCGCTGATGGGCGTGGCAGCCGCAACCGGGGTGCGTGCGTCAAATCTGGACCGCCTCGAAGCTTTCATGGAAGTGACCGGGTTTGATGTCGCGCTGGAAAGCATCCGGCTGTCGGCGGAGACAGCACCCAATATGATCGGGCTGGAGGCGGATGATTTCGGCACGGAATGGACGCGGCTGGTGGAGGAAGTCTTCGACACCGAGCAGATGCATTCAATGGCCATCGACATCCTGTCCCAAACGCTTGACGAGGAGAATTTGAATCACGCGGTCGAATTCTATGCCTCCGCCCTCGGACAACGCCTCGTGCTCGCTGAAAACGCCTCTCACATGAAAGAGGACGAACAGCTGAAGACCGAGAGCGGCGAGGCCATTGTCGCCGGGCTATTGCAGCTTGGCTCCCCCCGTCTTGAGGAGCTGAAACGCCTGAACAATGCCACCGGGTCCGAGGACGCCTCCATCCGGGCCATTCAGGAGGTGCAGGTGCGGTTCCTCATGGCGGCGGCTTCGGCCGGCGTGATCGATCTGCGCATGGATGAGGAAGACCTGCGCGAAAGCCTGAAATCGCAGGAAGGCGAGATGCGGCTCAGCATGCAGCGCTCCGCCTTGTCCGGATCGGCCTATACCTATCAGGCGTTTTCAGATGACGAAATCACGGCCTACGCGGATGCCCTGGAAAATCCGAAGATGCGGCAGGTCTATGAATTGATGAACGCCGTGCAGTTCGAGATCATGGCGAACCGATATGAGGCCGTGGCCCAGCGGATGCAGTCGTTGCGGCCAAGCCAAGACCTCTGACCCATGCGCGTAATCGCTCTTGTCATCACGTTTTGTCTGACGGCGATACCGCTGTGGGCGGATGCGCGGGTGACCATCTTGATGGATGCGCTGCGGTTGCCGGATCTGGTCCAGACGATCCGCGCGGAAGGTTTGCGCGACGCGCAGGCGATTAATGAGGACATGCTGGACGGGCAGGGCGGCCCCTTCTGGGAGGCGCAGGTTCATGCGCTCTATGATCCGGTGGTGATGACGGATGTGCTGTTTCGTGCCCTGCGGCAGGGCCTGGACGATGACGCGCTTGATGCCGCGGTGACGTTCTTTGACAGCCTGCGCGGTCAACGGATCATGGAGATGGAAATCGCCGCCCGTCAGGCCATGATGGACGAAGCGGTGCAGGAGGCATCGATTGAAGCCTATGATACGCTGGCCGCATCTGACGACCCGCATGCGGCACTGGTGGCGCAATTCGTGCAGACCAATGATCTGCTGGAACTCAACGTGGCCGTCGCCATGAGCAGCAGTTACCAATTTTATCGCGGCATGGCGGATGGTGGTCTTCTGAAAAGCTCCGAGAGCGATATACTCTCCGACGTCTGGGCCTCGGAGGGCACGGTGCGCAATGAGGCGCGCGATTGGCTCTTTGGCTATTTCATGCTGGCCTATCAGCCCTTGGATCTTGCTGATCTGCAGGCTTATCTCGCCTTCTCCGAAAGCCCTGCGGGCCAGGCGCTGAATACCGCGCTGATTTTCGGATCGGAAACCATGTTCAAGGATATTGCCTACGGTCTGGGGCGGGCTGTCGCGATGAATGCCGTGGGCAACGACATCTGATCCATTCACGCTTGACATAAGCGCCCGGGTGGTGCATCTGGCGGCTTCGTAAAGCAGGTCCGGTTCGCCGGGCCTTGTTGTCTTATAAATGAACACTCCGACCGGAGTGCGCTGTTCGAGGTGGCCATCAGGCCAAAACGCCCGAGATCGGGGACCACAGGACGCGGGTAATGCGAAGGAAACGCGATGTTTGCAGTCCTCAAGACTGGCGGCAAGCAGTACAAGGTTCAATCGGGCGATATGCTCCGCGTTGAAAAACTGGCTGCCGATGCGGGTGAAACCGTTCAATTCAATGATATTCTGATGCTGGGGGGCGACAAGACCGTTGTCGGCGCACCCTTCGTCAAGGACGCCGGCGTTCAGGCCGAGGTCGTCGATCAGGTCAAGGGCGAGAAGGTCATCAACTTCGTCAAGCGTCGCCGGAAGCACTCTTCCAAGCGCACGAAGGGCCACCGCCAGAAACTGACCCTGATCAAGGTCACCGATATTCTGGCCTCCGGCGCAGATAAGTCCGGCGTGAAAGCGGCCATGGGCGCAGGCTCCGTTTCCGCAAAAGCGGTCGAAGCGGCAGCCCCCAAGAAAGCGGCCCCGAAGAAAGCCGAAGCCAAGGCCGACGCGCCGAAGGCAAAGGCGGCTCCTAAGGCGGCCAAAGCCGACGCGGGTGCGGACGATCTGAAAAAGCTGTCCGGCGTTGGTCCGGCGCTTGAGAAAAAGCTGATCGAAGGCGGCGTGACCTCCTTTGCTCAGATTGCGGCATGGACGGAAGAGGACGTTGCTGCTATGGACGAGAAACTGTCGTTCAAAGGCCGGATCGAGCGCGAAGGCTGGATCGAACAGGCCAAAGAACTGGCTAAAGGCTAAGGAGAGACCAAATGGCACATAAAAAAGCAGGTGGTTCATCCCGGAACGGTCGCGACTCAGCGGGCCGTCGTCTTGGCGTGAAACTCTACGGTGGTCAGGCGGCCATCCCCGGCAACATCATCGTACGTCAGCGCGGCACCAAGTTCTGGCCGGGTGAAGGCGTGGGCATGGGCAAGGATCACACGATCTTTGCAACTGTCGATGGCGCCGTGACCTTCCACAAGGGTCTCAAGAACCGTACGTTTATTTCGGTCCTGCCGGTGGCGGAGGCCGCTGAATAAGCCCTTTCCCAAGGACATGACACATTCAGGGGGATCGGCGACACCGCCGGTCCCCTTTCTCATTTTCGCCATACCGAAATGTTAGGCTCACATGATGTCGAAGAGCATCCACACCGAACGGCTGACGCTGCGTCCTTACCGGGATGAGGACGCGACCGTTGTGGCTGAGCTGATTGGCAACCTGTCGGTATCGCGCTGGCTGACCCGCGTGCCGCATCCCTATACGCTACAGGATGCGCTGAGCTATTTCGAGCTTTCCTCAGGCGCGGAAAACGTGCTGGCCATCACGCTTGAGGATGATGTGATCGGCGGCTGCGCAATCGAGACTGAGCTTGGCTACTGGCTGGGAGAACCCTACTGGGGCAAGGGCTATGCGTCGGAGGCCGCGGCCGCGCTTGTGGACCGCCACTTTCGCACAAACACCACGACATTGCGGTCTGGCTACATGCCGGGCAACAATGCGTCAGCGCGCGTGCTGTCCAAGCTGGGGTTCGAGCCTGCGGATGTTCAGGACGCGGAATGCCGCGCGTTGCACACCACGGTGAGCCTGCAGAAAATGAGGTTGTCGGTTGAGAGCTGGAGGGCGCGGTCATGAGCGTCGCTGTCGCCAGTTTCGCCATCTTTGCCGCCTCTCAGGTCGGCACGCCAGGCCCTGCCAATATGGCCCTGATGGCCACCGGCGCGCGCTACGGGTTTCGTGCGGCATTGCCTTTTGTTGCAGGGGTGGCTCTGGGCAAACAGCTGGTGATCTGGCCTGTCGGTTTTGGCCTGATGGAACTGGCCGACAGAGCGCCATGGGTGTTCGAGGCGCTGAAGTATGCCTCTGCCGCCTATATCATCTGGCTTGCCTGGAAAGTCGCAAACCTGCGCTTGACCGCCACACAAGATGCCCAGAGCGCGCCCGGATTTGCCGCCGGTCTTATCGTACACCCGCTGAACCCCAAGGCCTGGGCGATGATTGTCGGTGGATTTACAGCTTTTGTGGCGCCCGGCACGCCTGCCATTACCGCAACAGCAACCATTGCTGCGGTATTGCTCAGCTGCCAGATTCTGTTGCATCCGCTTTGGACACTTGCCGGTGAGGCAATCGCCAAGACCGTAGCAGGAACGGCAATGGAACCTTATCTCATGTGGACCCTCGCGGCGTTGACCGTCGCGTCGGTGTTATTCGTATTGTTCGGAGGAGGGACATGACGGTGGAAATGAAAAAGATAATCGCGCAGCCCACGGTGGAAACCGATCGCTTTGTGCTGCGGCCCCTGCGTAAATCTGACATGGGCCTCATCGACCTTTATGGCGGTGACGAACGCGTGGCGCGCATGACCACCTCCATTCCACACCCCGTGCCGCCGGGCATGACCGAGGCGTTTGTGGCCCGCGCGATGTCCGATGAGCGTGATGAGGACGTCTGGGCGATGGATGGGACTCTCTCGGATGGCTCTGAACTGATGGGCCTGATTTCGCTGGAGCGGATGGACCGCGACCAATCCGAAGTGAGCTATTGGGTGGCACCGCCCTATTGGAACACCGGCCTCGCATCAGATGCGGTTCAGGCTCTGGTGAGCGCCAATCCGTTGCGCAACAAGACCATGTTCGCCAGCGTGTTTCAGGACAACCCGGCCTCGGCGCGGGTGCTGACCCATTGCGGGTTCGAATACCTTGGCGATGCGGAAAGCTTCAGCGTGGCACGTGATACCACGGTGCCCACCTGGACCTATTTGCGAAAACTGTGATTGAGGGCAGCGCCCCTTAAGGCTAGGAAGCCCCCATGAAGTTTCTCGATCTTTGCAAAGTATACATCCGCTCGGGCGCGGGCGGCGGTGGCTGTGTCAGCTTCCGGCGGGAAAAATACATCGAATACGGCGGCCCTGATGGCGGCGACGGCGGCACCGGCGGCTCCGTCTGGGCCGAAGCGGTGGAGGGGCTGAATACCCTGATCGATTTCCGCTACCAGCAGCATTTCTTTGCCAAGAACGGCATCCCCGGCATGGGTCGCCAACGTACGGGTGCGGATGGAGATGACATCGTGCTGCGTGTCCCCGCGGGCACTGAAATCCTCGATGAGGATCAGGAAACGGTGATTGCGGATCTGACCGAAGTTGGCCAGCGTGTGCAACTGGCGCGCGGCGGCAATGGCGGTTTCGGCAACCTGCATTTCAAATCCTCCACCAATCAGGCGCCGCGCCGTGCCAATCCCGGTCAGGACGGTGTGGAGCGGACGCTCTGGCTGCGCCTGAAGCTGATTGCGGATGTCGGCCTGCTGGGGCTGCCCAATGCCGGCAAATCGACCTTTCTGGCGGCCACCTCCAACGCCCGGCCCAAAATCGCTGATTATCCGTTCACCACACTGCACCCCAATCTGGGGGTTGTCGGCGTCGACAATACGGAATTTGTGGTCGCGGATATTCCGGGCCTGATCGAAGGGGCCTCCGAAGGGCGCGGCCTTGGCGATCTGTTTTTGGGTCACGTCGAACGCTGTGCGGTTCTGTTGCATCTTGTCGATGGGACGTCCGAGACAATTGCCGAAGATTATCAGACCATCATCACCGAGCTGGAAGCATACGGCGGTGATCTGGCACAGAAACCGCGTGTGACCGTGCTGAACAAGATCGACGCGCTGGACGAAGAAGAGCGCCTAGAGACCAGAAAAGAATTGGAAAAGGCCTCTGGTGGCGACGTCATGATGATGTCCGGTGTGGCGCGCGAGGGGGTGACGGAAGTGCTGCGCCTGCTGCGCGGTCAGATTGACGATGACCGATTGCGGCACCGTCCCACCGTGGAGGAAGAGCCGTGGCATCCCTGACCGATGCGCGGCGGATCGTCGTCAAGATCGGGTCCGCCCTCCTGGTGGATCGGACGTCTGGTGAACTGCGTCAGAATTGGCTGACGTCTCTGGCGCAGGACATCGCCTGGCTCAAATCACGGGGTGTTTCGGTGGTGCTGGTATCTTCGGGCTCCATCGCGCTGGGGCGCGGCGTGTTGAAATTGCCCGCAGAGGAGCTGCCATTGGAGCAGTCCCAGGCTGCGGCCGCCGTCGGGCAGATCCGGCTGGCCCGCGCCTATGAAGAGGTGCTGGCCCCGCATCAGATCACGACCGCACAGGTGCTGGTCACGCTTGAGGACAGCGCCAACCGCCGCAGGTACCTCAACAGCCGCGCGACGCTGGAACAACTGTTGTCGCTGGGCGTGGTCCCCATCGTCAACGAGAATGACACCATCGCCACGGACGAAATCCGCTTTGGCGACAACGATCGTCTGGCCGCGCAGATCGCGGTCACGGTGGGGGCGGATCAACTGATCCTGCTGTCGGATGTGGACGGGTTCTATTCTGCCAACCCGATCGAAGACCCAAGCGCCACCCGCTTTTCCGTCATCGACAAAATTACCGGTGAGATCGAAAGCATGGCCGGGGATGCAGGGTCCGGCCTGTCAAAAGGGGGCATGAAAACCAAATTAATGGCCGCGAAAACCGCCACCGCGGCGGGATGTGCAATGGCGATCACCGAAGGATCGCCACTTAACCCTCTGAAAGCACTCGAAGAAGGGGCCGCTGCGACCTGGTTCAATGCGCATACGGATCCACAAGCCGCGCGTAAAAGATGGATCGCGGCGATGAAGCCGCGCGGCACCGTGACCCTGGATGCCGGCGCCGTCACCGCCCTGAAATCCGGGAAAAGCCTGTTGCCTGCAGGGGTGGCTGCCGTCTCGGGCGCTTTTCTGCGGGGGGATCCGGTGGCGATTGCCGATGTTTCCGGCCATGTGCTCGGGCACGGGTTAAGCCGATATACGGCCGAAGAAACAGACATCATCAAAGGCAGAAAATCGCAGGACATCGAGGCGTTGCTGGGCTATCCGGGCCGGGCCGCTTTAATCCACCGCGATGATATGGCACTTTAGACCGTGACGTGGAAAACGGCATGGTCGATCTCCAACATGAAGTACAGGGCGCAACACAATGAAAGATCTTGAAAATATTCCTGAATTGATGGCGGATATCGGCGCGCGTGCACAGGCGGCGGCCGCCCAGCTGGGCTTTGCCAGTGCAGAGCGGAAACATGCGGCGCTGATTTCAGCGGCCGAATACGTGTGGAAAGACAGGGCAAGCATTCTGGAGGCGAATGAGAAAGACCTCGCCTACGGACGCGAAAAGGGACTTTCCGACGCGATGATGGACCGGCTGGCGCTGGATGAGGATCGGTTGCGCGGGATTATCGACGGTCTGCGCGCGGTGGCAGAGCAGGCAGATCCTGTGGGTGAGGTGATCGCCGATTGGACCCAGCCCAGCGGGTTGCACATACAGCGGGTCAGAACGCCCTTGGGCGTTGTCGGCGTGATCTATGAAAGCCGCCCCAATGTCACCGCGGATGCCGGTGCCTTATGTCTGAAGGCGGGCAATGCGGTGATCCTGCGCGGTGGTTCCGAAAGCTTTCATTCCTCCAGCGCGCTGCACGCCTGTCTGGTGCAGGGGCTGCGCGATGCCAATCTTCCCGAAGATGCCATCCAACTGGTGCCCACGCGGGATCGTGCGGCGGTTTCGGAAATGTTGACCATGACCGACACCATTGATGTGATCGTCCCGCGCGGCGGTAAAGGGTTGGTCGGCCTGGTACAGCGTGAAGCGCGCGTGCCCGTTTTTGCCCATCTGGAGGGGATCGTGCACATCTACATCGATGCGGACGCCGACTCTGAAAAAGTGCTCAAGGTCGTGCTGAACGCAAAAACGCGGCGCACCGGCATATGTGGCTCGGCGGAGTGTCTTTTGATCCACCGGGATGCGGTGCAGACGCTCGGGTGCGGTGTTATCCGCGCGCTCATCGACGCCGGCGTTGAAGTGCGCACCGATGACGCGCTGCGCGACATCGAAGGCACGGTTGCCGCGACCGAAGAAGATTGGGGGCGCGAATATCTCGATATGATCATCGCCGCGCGGGTGGTGCCCGATCTTGATGCCGCCATGGCGCATATCCGCACCTATGGATCGAACCATACCGATTGTGTTCTGACCGAAAACGCCGAAGTGGCGCGCCGGTTCATGACGGAACTGGATTCCGCGATCCTGATGCACAATGCGTCAACTCAGTTCGCCGATGGCGGCGAATTCGGCATGGGGGCGGAAATCGGGATCGCGACGGGCAAGATGCATGCGCGCGGACCCGTGGGCGCGGCCCAATTGACGAGCTTCAAATATCTGGTGACCGGGCAGGGGACCGTGCGGGCTTAAAACCGCAGCTTGACGTCCGTTTCGGACATTTCGCTGACGATGCGGCGATTGTCGTCCGCCGCGACCGTGGGCAGGAGCGCAAACTGCACCTGCGCCGGGCGCAGATCCTGTGGTGCCTCTTTGGTAGCGAGGATCGCCCATAACGGCTCGTCGATGTTCAGCTTGTCCGCCCGTCCGTGCAGCAGCCAGCTGCCATCGTCGTGGCTGATTTCAATCCGGCCCCCATAGGGCATAGCGTTTTCCAGGCATTGCAGGGCCAGAAATGCCATGCGCACCCCTGCGCGCGGCTGCGGATCGAGTGGGCCCCAGGCAACGTCAAGGCGGCTTGCCTCCATCAGATCATCGAGAATCGAAATGACCTCGGCCCGGCCCATCATCTGTTCCCCCGCCGCCCCGAAAGCGATGCGAAAAAAGCGAATGCGGGCGCTGGCATTTCCGACGCTTTCCTGGATCAGATCGATCTCCGGTCCGGGCGTGGCACCGGCCATGCCCAAAAGCTCCAACCCATTGTTGATTGCCCCGATTGGCGATATGAGATCATGGCAGATGCGGCTGCCGATTAACGCGGCAAGGTTAACGTTGCTCTGGCCCATCTACTGTCTCCTGCTCAAAAAGGGTTCTATGGAAGATCTGAATGCCATCCTGTCACCCGGTATGTTGGTGCAGCACCCTGATCGCCCCGAGTGGGGTACCGGGCAGGTGCAAAGTAACGTAAATGCCCGTGTCACCGTGAATTTTCGGGACGAAGGAAAGATCGTCATTGATAGCACCCGCGTTGCATTGCTTCCGGTATTTGATGGCTGAAGAACCTTGCCAAAAGGTTAACGCGCCCATTTGCTTTGTAAACCCGGCGAACGTGTCACGTTGCAAGCAGGAGTAGAATTAACTATGTCCAATGGGCATTTGACATGATCACCGCGGACCCCGCCAAAATGGACGCAAAGCCTCAGACGACGTTTTCGATCAAGCTCGCTGAAACCCAAGGCGAGCTCGAAGCGGCGCAGCGTTTGCGATACAATGTTTTCGTCGAAGAGCTGGGCGGGGGGGGCACCATGGTGGACCACGCCGCACGGTTGGAGATCGACCGGTTTGATCCCTATTTCGACCATCTGTTGCTGACCGACAGCGCGCGCGGCGAGGTTGTCGGGGTCTATCGGATCATGCGGCGGGATCAGGCAGCGGCGGCCGGGCAATTCTATTCAGCGGATGAATATGATCTCAGCATTTTGCTGAATTCGAACCGCAACGTCCTTGAACTCGGGCGTTCCTGTCTACACCCGGCCTACCGGGGCGGCATGGCGATGTTTCACCTTTGGAACGGGCTGGCGCGATACATCGCAGATCACGACATCGAAATTCTGTTTGGCGTGGCAAGCTTTCACGGCACGGATATCGCCAAGCTTTCGGAAGCGCTGTCCTTGCTGCATCACCGGCATCTGGCGCCACAGGACCTCAGGGTCAGGGCGCAACCCGCCGCATTTCAGCGCATGGACCTGATTGCAGAGGATCGGCTGGACACCCGCGCGGCGATGCTGGCGGTCCCCGCGCTGATCAAGGCTTATTTGCGCCTGGGCGGCTTTGTCGGGGAGGGGGCCTATATCGATCATGCGTTCAATACCACGGATGTCTGCCTGATCCTCGACACCGCACGGATGAACGCGCGACAGGCAAAGCTCTACCAGGGCCCGGCTGCATGAGTGCGACCTGGTACGGCGACGCGCCGCCGCCAGAAGCCCGGATCAGCGCGCTGGGGTGGGGGCTGGTGATCCTGCGCGGGGTGCCGCTGGCGTTTCTGGTCTTTGGTGGCCTGCTGCTGTTGCTGCTGATCCGCATTTTCGAGCGCCCCTTATGTGGCGCGGCGCGTCCGCTCACGCCGTTCATCACCGTTTTTGTCTGCCGTACCGCGTTGCGGATCATGGGGATCGGCTTTGATGTGGTCGGGCAGCCGATGACGGGGCAGGGCGCGGTGGTGGCCAATCACTCCAGCTGGCTGGACATCTTCGTGCTGAATGCCCGCAAGCGGATCTATTTTGTCTCCAAATCCGAAGTGGCCGCCTGGCCGGGCATCGGCTGGCTGGCCCGGGCAACCGGCACGGTTTTCATCGAGCGCAATCGGGCCCGCGCCGCCGAACAGGCCGAGGTGTTCCAAGCCAGATTGCACGCCGGGCACCGGCTCTTGTTCTTTCCCGAAGGCACCAGCAGCGATGGAAAACGTGTCCTGCCCTTCAAGAGCACGTTGTTTGCCGCCTTTTTCACACCGGAACTGCGCGATGTGCTGTCAGTACAACCCGTGAGCCTGCACTATCATGCGCCCCCCGGGGCGGACTCGCGGTTTTACGGCTGGTGGGGCGACATGGATTTTGGCAGCCACATGCTGCGCCTTCTCGCGTCCGCAAAGCAGGGCCGCGTCACCGTTGTCTATGGCGCGCCCCTCAAAGTTGCAGACTATGGGGATCGTAAAGCGCTCGCCGCCGCGTGCGAAGCGCAGGTGCGCGCGGGGCACCAACAGTGAGCGCAAGAGGCGGTCTCACCCGCGCGCCTTGATTCAGTGGAAAAAGGCGCTGTCCGGAACCAATTCCAGCCCGTCACTGTCCGGTCCCCATTCCATCATCAGACAGGCTGTGCCCTTGCGCTGAAAATAGGTGGCCTGCAACGGGTAGTAGCCCGCTGACGGGACATCGACCTCGATTTCGCCCGCGTAGCCACAGGCATGCACCTGATCGTAGTCGCCAACGACGTGACCGCCGATGCTGATCTCCAACCCGTCGTTGTTCAGGAAATCCAGCACATAGGTGCCCGGCGCATCGAATTTGATGTAGCCCGAAATATCCGCCGCCACCTTCATCGCCTTGCCGGAGGTCAGCGTGGCATCCCCTTCTTTCGTGTCATCATAGGAAAGGCCGGCCAGCGGGGTGCCCGCCTCGCTCTTGCGTTTCAGCGCCTTGCGCGCGCTTTGTACGTTGCGCACGTCATTGGGAAACGCATAGGACACCGCCAGTCCGGGGCTCAGCGCGTCGGCACTGGGTTGCGGGTCTGCGGGGTTGAGGGTCAGCGGCGCAGCCAGGGTCAGGCCCGGCATCAGCAAGGCGACCGCCACGCAGGCGGATTTCACAGGTATCGTCATGGTCACTCCCGGTTGTCGATCATTGGATCAATGGCCCTCTGCGGGGCCTGTCAGGCGATACTAAGATGGGTTTTTGCGTGGAGACAAGCATTCCGGCGCAAATTGCGGTCACATATTGCGCGATTCACGTGGTTACAGGCTTGCGATCCCACAATGGCTGGCCTATACGGCGGCCACTGAAACCCACAGGCGGGGTTTGGGCTTATTGGGGGAGACATCCTCAAAGGTCCGCCGGTTGGCACTGAAACACAACAAACAGTGTCATGCCCCCGCCGAGGATAAAACCGGAAAGGTAAACACACATGGCTCTTCCAGAGTTCACCATGCGCCAATTGCTTGAAGCAGGCGTACACTTCGGCCACCAGACGCAGCGTTGGAACCCCCGCATGGGCCCGTTCATCTACGGCGCGCGCAATGGCATTCACATCATGGACCTCACGCAAACCGTTCCCATGCTGGACCAGGCGCTGAACGTGATCCGTGAAACCGTCGCCAAGGGCGGCAGCATTCTCTTCGTTGGCACCAAGCGTCAGGCGCAGCAGCCGATTGCCGATGCCGCAGAGAAATGCGCACAGTATTACATGAACCACCGTTGGCTCGGCGGCACGCTGACCAACTGGCAGACCGTGTCGCAGTCGATCAACCGCCTCAAGCAGATTGACGAGCAATCCGAGCGCGGCTTTGAAGGTCTGACCAAGAAAGAGCGGCTGGGCATGGAACGGGACCAGGGCAAGCTGCAGGCCTCTCTGGGCGGCATCCGCGAAATGGGCGGGCGTCCGGACCTGATCTTTGTCATCGACGTGAAAAAAGAAGCGCTGGCCGTGGCCGAAGCCAACAAGCTGGGCATCCCGGTTGTGGCCGTGGTCGACACCAACTGCCCGCCCGATGGCATCGATTACATCATTCCGGGCAATGATGACGCCGCCCGCGCCATCTCGCTCTATTGCGATCTGGCCGCGCGCGCGGCCCTCGACGGCATGTCCGCGCAACTGGGGGCAGCAGGCGTTGACCTTGGTGCGATGGAAGAAGCACCGGTTGAAGAGGCCGTAGCGGAAGAGGCAGTTGGAGCCCCAGCCGCCGAGGCGCCTGCGGAAGAAGCGCAGGCCTGAACGGCGTCACACGCATGACACATGGGGCGGGGAAAACCTGCCCCAACACGACATGATTTTAGGCGGGCCGTTGGTCCGTGTGTATGGCGGACATCTGGTCCGACGATTCCAAAAGGAGAACCTCAGATGGCAATCACAGCATCTATGGTCAAAGAGCTGCGCGACAGCACCGGCGCAGGCATGATGGACGCGAAAAAGGCCCTGACCGAAAGCGATGGCGATATGGAAGCCGCCGTGGACTGGCTGCGCACCAAGGGTCTGGCCAAGGCGGCCAAGAAATCCGGTCGTACTGCGGCCGAAGGTCTGGTGGCTGTTAAGGTCAACGGCGGACACGGTGTTGCGGTTGAAGTGAACTCGGAAACCGATTTCGTCGGCAAAAACGCGGAGTTCCAGGAAATGGTCGCCGGCATCGCGGATGTCGCACTTGGCGTGTCCGACGTGGACGCACTGAACGCGGCCGACATGGGTGGCAAATCGGTTGCAACCGTCGTGACAGACAAGATCGCCACCATTGGCGAAAACATGTCCGTGCGCCGGATGTCCGCCATCGATGGCGACACTGTTGTGTCCTACGTGCATAATGCGGCGGCACCGGGTATGGGTAAAATCGGCGTTCTGGTCGCATTGACCGGTGGCGACGAGGCCTTTGGCAAGCAGGTTGCAATGCACATTGCGGCGGTAAACCCTGCTTCCTTGTCCGAAGACGATCTCGACCCGGCGGTCGTTGAGAAGGAAAAGCAGGTTCAGATGGACATTGCACGCGAAAGCGGCAAGCCCGAAGCGGTTATCGAAAAGATGATCATCGGACGGATGAAGAAATACATGTCCGAAGTGACCCTGTTGAACCAGTCCTTCGTGGTGAACCCCGACCTGACCGTCGGTGACGCGGCAAAAGAAGCCGGTGCAACGATCACCGGGTTTGTGCGTCTGGAAGTGGGCGAAGGCATCGAAGTGGTCAAGGAAGACTTCGCGGCTGAAGTTGCGAAAGCCGCCAAAGGCTGAGACAGACCAACATCTTTGAGATCTAAGGAGGGCGCAGCACTGCGCCCTTTTTCATTTAAAAGCAGGATTACGCAGTTTCACAAGCGATCAGTCTGAGAATTACTATTTAAAAGCAGACTACTACAAGTCGAACTTAACCTTTCACATGTGCATGCATTGCATCCAGAGCCATGATGTATCCGCGCGCGCCAAACCCGCAGATGATCCCAATCGACACTTTCGCGATATAGGACACATGCCGGAAATCTTCGCGCGCGTGCACGTTGCTCAGATGTAATTCAATCGCGGGCAGGTCAACCGATGCAATGGCGTCCATCAATGCCACAGAGGTATGTGTATAGGCGCCAGCGTTGAGAACGATGCCGTCCGATACACCGCGCGCGGCATGAATATGATCGATCAGCGCACCTTCGTGGTTGGACTGTGCAAAACTGACCGTGCAACCGTTGGCATCGGCCCAATCGGCGCACATCTTCTCGATGTCCGCAAGCGTGGTCGCGCCATAGACCTCAGGTTGCCGCGACCCGAGCAGATTGATGTTGGGACCGTTCAGGACAAGGATAGAGGTCATAAGGTGCTCACTTGAAAGGATTGGCCATGCATAGACGCATGTTGCGCGATCTGTCCAGAGCAAGGGCAGGGGTGCCTTGTCAGATCTTGTTTTGAGGAGACCAAAGCTTCTGCGGTGATGGCAGGCTATTTTCGAAGATTACGACCAAGGAGGATGATCCTGCTCAATCACCCCCATGAGCGTTCCCAGACAAAACACGAAGGTCAGTCCTCCGCCCGCTTGCTCTCCGGCTTCAGCCGCCCAACCAATGCGCCGCAGGTCTCGATGATGGCTTTCAACCGCTCTTCCAGCCGGGTCATTTCGAGCGTCGATGACTTCAGCGTTTCGCTTTGATCCCCCAGATCCGCAAGGCTGGTATAAATCGTCTCGCTGGTCGTCGTTTGAGCTTCGGCATTTGCAACGACCTGCCGCAGGGTTTCCAGCAAATCTGTCGCAGCGGCGGTATCCTCAACCTTGGTCAGCGCCCCATCCAGTGCGGCGATGGATCCTCGTACAGCATCAAACCATTCGTTTGACAGGCGCGGTTCCTGTTTTGCGCTGAGCATTGCCTGCCGCTCTAACCGTCGGACACCGGATACAACATCGTCCACTGTATCGCGCAAGGCCCCCTGCACGGCGATGATGTCATCATTGGCGGTCACAACCTTGGCCAGAACCGTGTCGAGTTCGGCCACGATGCCGGTGATGCGATCCAGAAAAAGATTTAGATCGCGCGCCAGAACGCCAAATTCGTCAGAGGTTCGGATTTCCGCGCGATGATCCAGACGACCGTAAGCCCGCGCAAGGTTGCTGATGACGGATCTGAGTTCCATCAGGGGTTTCAGGCGCGCGCGCAGGATCAGAAACAACAGCAGTGAATGCAAAACGATCTTTCCGGCGGCAAGAATGCCTGTCAATTGCACGTCCTTCAGCCAAAGGGCGAAATCCCGGTAGAGGTAATTGCGCACCGTGACCGTCCCCAGCACATCACCGACTGCGGCCTGAGTATGGCAGGCAAGACAGAATTCTTCGGCAAGGATATCGGTTTTGAAAGTCTGGAAACGGCCTTCGGGCCAGTCTTCTGCGGGGATGCCACGCGGCGTAAATCCAAACCCCTCTTCTATGGAGGCCACCGTCACAGGCGCGGGTTCGATGGCGATGACATAGCCCAGGTCGGACCAGTTTTCCTCAAGTATTGGATACATCGTCCGGGCGGCCACCGGGCCGCCTTCGTTCCGCATGATGGACCGGACGTTCTCCGCAAGATCTTCGGCGACGATTTCGGCTTCGTCTGTGCCGTCGAAGTAATAATTGTAGTAGACCAATGCCGCTTTGAGCGAGAATTCGACAACGGTTACGATGACCAGAACCAGAAAGAAGTCGCGGATCATGTGCACAAGAAATGACTTGTCGAACCGGCCGATGGAGGGACTGTTCTGATCAATCATGCATTTGTCCGACGCTGCATCTGAGGAGACAGGTAGAGCGGCAAGACCTCATTTAAAGGCTCAAGGCTCGGAGCATCAGATTCGAATAATGCGTTTTGTCTCTTCCAAATGGATCGGTGGAGGAGGGCGGTCGCACAAAAGGGGCCGTGGGAAATCGCGGAAAAGATCGGTCTCAGGCGCCAATGCGATGTGAGCGCGCTTACCTTTCGCTTCCGGCATACAATCGCGGAGGCTTGCGGTTTTTCATTGATCGCGTGGCATTTGAGCTATCTTCAAGTTTAATGCAATGGGTGTGATGAAGCCGCTCCGGGCGGCTCTGACACCAACAATGGCCACGCGATCCTTTCACACGAACAGATGGGAATTTTATGACCTTTTCCGACACCGTCCACCCTGCCGCACGTGATTACGCCAAAGAAGTTGCCGCGGGGACCCTGTCGCGGCGCGAATTCCTGACCCGGGCCACATCTCTGGGTGCCAGCGCCGCAGCTGCCTATGGGTTGCTGGGGTTGTCGCAACCGGTCAAGGCCGCAGCACATGCGCAAACCGGCGGGACCCTTCGGATCGAATCTCTGGTGAAGGCGCTCAAGGATCCACGCACCTATGACTGGCCGCAAATGTCGAATTACACGCGCGGCTACCTCGAATATCTGGTGGAGTACCAAATCGACGGCAGCTTGACGCCAATGCTGCTGGAAGGGTGGGAAATCAATGAAGATGCGACCGAATACACGCTGTCGGTGCGTCCCGGCGTGACCTGGAACAACGGCGATGCCTTCACGGCCGAGGACGTCGCCTTCAACATCGCGCGCTGGTGCGACAAGGGTGTGGAGGGTAACTCAATGGCCTCCCGGATGGGATCGCTGGTGGATGACGCGACCGGGCAGGCGCGCGAGGGCGCCCTCACCGTGGTCGACGACACCACGCTGCGCCTGACGCTGGGCCAGCCGGATATCACATTGATTGCCGGTTTCTCCGATTATCCTGCGGCCATCGTGCATCAAAGCTTTAACGGCGACCCGCTGGACAACCCGATCGGCACCGGCCCCTATCTGCCCGAGGACTTCGAGGTCGGCATCCGCGCGGTCCTGGTCAAGAACGCGGATCACAACTGGTGGGGGGAGGGCGCCCACCTGGACCGGATCGAATACCTTGATTTCGGCACCGATCAGGCGGCCATCGTCTCTGCCGTGGACGCCGATGAGGTGGACATGGTCTACGAATCCATTGGCGATTTCATCTTCCTGCTGGATGATATCGGCTGGACCAAATCCGAGGCTGTGACGGCCAACACGGTTGTTTTGCGCCCCAATCAAATTGCGGAAGTGGGCGGGGTGCAACCCTATGCCGACGCCCGGGTGCGGCGCGCTCTGGCGATGGCCGTGGACAATCGCGTGCTGCTTGAGCTGGGTTTTTCCGACAATGGGCGGGTGGCCGAAAACCACCACGTCTCGCCGTTGCATCCCGAATATGCCGAATTGCCGGCGCCTGTCTTTGATCCCGCGGCGGCCAAGGCGTTGATGGATGAGGCCGGCATGGGCGATTTCGAGCACGAATTGATCTCGATTGACGACACGTGGCGCAAGAACACAACCGATGCGGCCGCAGCAATGCTGCGCGATGCGGGCTTCAACGTGAAGCGTACGGTTCTGCCGGGCGCGACCTTTTGGAACGATTGGGTGAAATACCCGCTGTCGACAACCGATTGGGCGCAACGACCATTGGGCGTGCAGGTGCTCGCACTGGCCTATCGATCAGGCGAGCCCTGGAATGAGAGCGCCTTTTCCAACACGGAATTTGACGCGCTGTTGGCGGATGCGCTGGCCATCGCGGACGCGGATCAGCGCCGCGAGGTGATGGCCAAGCTGCAGAAGATCATGCAGGATGAGGGTGTGGTGATCCAACCCTATTGGCGTTCGGTTTATCGCCATCACAAGGAAAGCGTCGTCGGTGCGGAGATGCACCCCACGTTCGAGATACATGTTTCCAAGTTGGGATATGCCGCCTAGCGATTGTGGCGGGATTTGACGTCGCTCGCTTGGAATATGCACGCGAGGCGACGTCCTCAATGCGATCATAGGTATTCTCAGTTGATTGCTGGCCCATTTAGTCCATGACGCACGCGAACCACTGGCATCCAGGGTAGGGAGCTTAGTACCTTCCTCTCAGGGCATTAAGGCAGCAGTGTCCTTGGATTGCTCAATCGTCGGGAATAGTTTTGAACACCGCCCGTTGTCTTTGTGAACTCACAGTGTCAACGGAGCATACAATGACATCGGCAAATCTGCACAATGAAGCGTCCGGTCAGTTGAATCGCCAGGATCAACCTCCTCCTACGCTATGGACGAGCCAGATCAGAGGTCGGGCCGAAAGCGCGCTGGATTGTGAAACATCGGTTTCATTAGCATGCCACCTCAATCCCATCTTTGAAATGGCCGAGGATTGGGCCGTTCTGATTCAGTCTCTGAAAAAACAGTATTTCAGCCTTGTCTTTAAGGAAGGCCAGTTGACGTTGTTCAATGATGTAACAGGGACCGATCTCTGTACTTGTGCGTCACTGGGAATTGAGTTTGCTACATTGAAGGATCGGTTAGGCAAGCCCAGCGTTCGGGCGCCGTCTGGCAGGTTTATCTCCAAAAAATACCGATCATAGCAGGCCTGCCAGCTCACATTTCCTACGTTCACTCAATCTATGCCAATCCATCAGTTCCCGCGCAGTTCGTCGCTTCGCGTCAGGCGTCTGCTGTTTCTATGGCGTCACAGACTTGGATTACTTCACGTTGGAGACTAGCAAGAGAGATGACAAAGATCAGAATTCGCTATGACTTTGTTTTCTCCAGATAGGGAATCTCAACAAAGCGGCCTCTTCATATGACAATCCGACATCAACTGTCCGATTTTTTTTGTTAGTGAGACTGCGAGATATGAAAAAAACATTTGCTTAGCATTTTGAAATGTTGAGATTCACATTTCGCTGAGTTTTTGGATGTTTGAGGATCTTGTCTAACGTCAGCACCAATGGGACAGTTTAGGCTAATTTGATAAGAGAGGGTTTCTGGCACATCGTAACCACCAAGGCG
>NZ_CANMNK010000010.1 GCF_947499265.1 uncultured Roseobacter sp.
CCTTCGCGAATGATCCGGCCCTTGCCGATCTCCAACACCTCGCCGCGCTCGGGCAAGGCCACGCCTGTGCCATTGCCGCGCGGGTAGCGGAAGGCAATCGGACCGGTGTCATGCGCCGCTGCCGTAGCGACCATATGCACTAGTTCCGCCTCATCCGCTGCGGCCATCACCACCATGCCCGGTAGGGCGCTCAGATAGCCAATGTCGAAGGCCCCGGCATGGGTGGCCCCATCGGCCCCCACCAGACCGGCCCGGTCGATGGCAAAGCGTACGGGCAGCCCTTGCAGCGCCACATCATGCACCACCTGATCGTAGCCGCGCTGCAGGAAGGTCGAATAGATCGCGCAGAAGGGTTTGAGCCCGCTGGCCGCCATCCCGGCGGCAAAGGTCACGCCGTGCTGTTCGGCAATGCCCACATCGAAGACGCGAGACGGGAACCGTTTGGCCATGCGGTCCACGCCCGTCCCGCTGGGCATCGCGGCAGTGACCGCAACGATATTGGGGTCTTCGGCAGCCAGCGCCGTCAGCGCATCGCCAAAAACGCCCGTGTAGGAGGGGGCATTCGCCTTGGCCTTGGCCTGCACCCCGGTGCCGACGTCAAACTTGCTGACCCCGTGGTACTTGTCGGCGGAGCCTTCGGCGGGCGCATAGCCCTTGCCCTTGACCGTACAGCAATGGATCAGCACCGGGCCGGTGGCCCGTGTCCGCGCGCTGCGCAAGACGCTGAGCAATTGGCCCATGTCGTGACCGTCGATGGGGCCGATGTAGTCAAACCCAAGCTCTTCGAAGAAGGTGCCCTTGCTTTCCAGCCCGGTGACCATCTCACGCGCCCGGCGCGCCCCTTCGCGCACCGGTTTTGGGGCCAGCTGTTCCATGCCCTCGGCAACTGCTGCCAGACCGCCAAACGGCCCGATGCGCGATAGATCGGCCAAGCCGGAGAGATAGGACGACATCGCGCCTACCGGAGGGGCAATCGACATCTCGTTATCATTGAGAATGACAAAGAGACGCCGCCCTTCGGCGCCGGCGTTGTTCATCGCCTCATAGGCCATGCCCGCGCTGATCGATCCGTCGCCGATCACCGCGACAGCATCGCCCGTGGGCCGCCCCATATCGCGCCCGACGGTGAACCCCAGGGCGGCGGAGATGGAGGTGCTGGAATGTGCCGCGCCAAAAGGATCGAATTCGGATTCGCTGCGTTTGGTAAAGCCGCTGAGGCCCCCACCCTGTCGCAGAGTGTGCATCCGGTTACGACGGCCGGTCAGGATCTTGTGCGGGTAACACTGGTGCCCCACATCCCAGATCAGCTTGTCTCGGGGCGTGTCAAAAACCGCGTGAATGGCAACCGACAGCTCCACCACCCCAAGCGAGGATCCCAGATGCCCCCCGGTCTGGCTGACGGCTTCGATCACTTCCGCGCGCAGCTCATCGGCAACGGAGCAAAGCTCCCGGTCGGACATCTCTCGCAGGTCCGCAGGTCCTGCCACGCGGTCAAGGGTCGGGGTCACTGGTTTGGTCATGGCGCACATCTCCGATTTGTCGAAGGGTGCGAAGCTCTTGCCAAAACCTCGGGATCACCCCCCGGAAAAAGAAAGGCGTCGCATCCGGCCTGAACCGGTTGCGACGCCAGGTTCCTGTAGCCAACAGGAAGGGAACCGGGGTGCCTAAGACCCCGCTGCCCGGATCAAGGAAGCCAATGATCCGTGCACGGCTGTGCCTTAGGGCAACGCATCACGCTGCCCAAAGGCTCATTCATAGACCGGCGCCTCAGTCGTCGCGAGCTCAGGCCAGTCTGCGATCACATTCAGACCCTGCATCGGCTGCTGGTATCCTTTGTGACAGGTCTTGCATGCTGCTTTCGGCGCATCGGCATAGATCGGGCCGAGACGTTCAGCAGGATAGGTATCTTTGAGCGGCACCAGATAGTCGGTGTTCAGCTCTTGTACCATCAGGATGCCCAGCGAGGCGGTGCCCCACTGCGGTGTGTTCTCCGTGCCGTCATAAAAGGCGCGGCTGTTGTGACAGAAGACACAGTTCACCCCGAGGCTGTTGGCGAAGTAGTTCATCAGCGAATAGGTGCGCTCGGTATCCTGGATGGAGGCGTAATCCTCGCCGCCCGGCACCCCCGCCTCGCGGCTTTCCAGCGAG
This sequence comes from uncultured Roseobacter sp., assembly GCF_947499265.1. Taxonomy (GTDB): domain Bacteria; phylum Pseudomonadota; class Alphaproteobacteria; order Rhodobacterales; family Rhodobacteraceae; genus Roseobacter. The sequence continues at coordinate 2,149 of NZ_CANMNK010000010.1, forward strand.
TGCACAGCGATTGTTTCGCCGTCCAGCAGGTATTTTTCAAGCGCGTCCGATGGCAGGGAAGTGGATTGGCTCAGCGAGGTGACGCGGTTCTGATTGGATGACCAACCCGCTGATGCCTGGTTTACCGGGCTGATCTTGAACCAGACCTCGGAAGGCACATGTTCGCCGCGGTGGCAGGTATAGCAATTCACGCCGACCTGCTTTTCAGCGTTCACATGGCCGTCCCAGTTTTCGTTGATGTTCTGGGTCATCTGGATCATCCGGCGCGCGACCACTTTGGTATAAAGCGTGTCTTCACCGTAGGTCTCAAGGTCACCCTCGCCGTGGCAGTAAACGCAACCTTCCTCGGGCGAAACCCATTGGGTCATGGCGTTCATCACCCGGTTGAAGTTGTCTTCGGTCAGATCGCCCAGCACCTGGACATTTTCGTAGATGTCCTTGGCCAGATCCTCGCCCCCTTCGGGCACATAGGGCTCCTCGGTGTAGTAATCCTCAATTGTTGGGTCGGGCACCGTGCGCACAACGTCGAACTCGGGCACCGACATGCCGGTGCCCCGCGGCCCGGTCTGCAGCGAGGTCGTTTGCGCCGGGTTGCCCGCGGTCACGATCAGCGCAGCGGCAAAGACCGCCCCGCCGATGGCGCCAACCAGGATCGCCGGGCCAAAGATATTGGTCGGGTTATCCGCATTCCATTTGTCAAACCACTTGGGAAACATGGGTTACTCCTCCTTCCCAATAAAGGCTTCGTAGGAACCGTAATCCGCGTAGCCATATGATCCATCATACATCGGCGCGAAGTTGTGCTCCTGTGCCCAGATGAACCAGTTGTCGACCACGGTGCCGGTCAGCAGAATTCCGATGCCGCCCGTGATCGGGGTCAGCACCGCGAACCACCAGGCCCATCGGTGGATGCCCTCCATCGTGGCGTTAAAGCCCATGGTCCAGCGCCAGAAGAGCGCGGCGCGTTCCGTGGCGGTGCCGCGGTCATAGATCTGTTCCAGCTCGCGGTCGCCGCCGTAACGGGTGACCGCCAGGATGGTGCCGCCATGCATACAGAAGAGCAGCACAGAACCATAAAGGAACACGATCGAGAGACAGTGGAAGGGGTTGTAGTAGAGATTGCCGTAGCGGATCGAAAACGCCGTGGTCCAGTCAAGGTGCGGGAAGATGCCATAGGGCACCGCTTCTGACCACGATCCCATCAGGATCGGGCGGAAAAGACCCAGCACCAGGAACAACCAGACGGCGGCAGCAAAGCCCCAGAAGATATGCTTGCCCATCTTGTGCTGCTGCGCCAGCAGGTAGGCGCGCAGGAGCCATGTCAGCACCGACACCAGCAGAAAGAAACTGGCGATGATGTACCAGCCGCCGTCGTTCAGCGGCGGCATGGTCAGCCCGTATTCCGGCGAGGGCGGCTCCAGCGCCAACCAGAAGAGTTGCCGGATGAACTGCGGGATCGACCAGCCGACCTGCGCCAGCATGTTGAAACCCACGATCACGAACCACGCGATCCCGGTGGCAAAGGCGACCATGCTGGTCCAGCCCCAGTAGTAGGGGCCGATCTGACCATTGCCCACCAGACCGGCAAGCGTGTTGAAGAAGGGCTTGCCGACACGCTCGTCGATCATGTTGTTTTCGTTGTCCATGCCCCATTCAGGCGTGCCCTGGACCTGCACTTGGGTGAAGATGTTCTGATACTCAGGTGTCCACATGATCACATCCCTCCCACGGCGATGGGTTCACCCCAGATCGGCAGGTCAAGCCACCAGTTCCACCATTCGGGCCAGCCCGCCGTCCAGACCGGACCGGAGATGATGATGCAGACGGCAGAGAAGAAGACCGCGTTGATCGCCAACAGATACCCCAGACGGTGAATGCCCAGCGTCCCGATGGAATAGCCGATGAAATCGCGAAAGAATGTGTCTTCGTCGTCCGGCGTCTTGGCCTCTTCGCCTTTCTCGGGATTGGCCGCCGACAGGATCAGCCCGCCGTGCAACGCCAGCGCCAGCGTGGTGGTGAAAAAGAGCGTCACCGCCAGCATATGGGCCGGGTTGTAGTGGAAGTGCAGATAGGCGTAGCCGGTGTTGCTGACCCAATCGAGGTGGCTGAAGATCCCATACGGGAACCCATGCCCCCAGGCCCCCATCAGCAGCGGGCGGAAAATGACCAGCGTCACGTAAGCCAGAATCGCAAAGGCAAAACCGACGGGCACGTGATAGCCCATGCCCAGCTTGCGGCAGATCTCAACCTCGCGCAGCGCCCAGGAGATGAACGCGCCCGTCGCGCAGATCGTGATGATCTGCCACAGGCCACCCTCCAGCAGCGGTGCGAGGCCAAGCCCATAGCTCAGGTCCGGCGGGGCGATGTTGATCAGCCAGGGATTGAAGGTTCCCTGCTGGCTGGCGCCCCAGAATATCAGAATTGTCCCTAACAGGGCGAAGAACGCTGTCGTGACACCGAAGAAGCCGACGTAAAAAGGCCCCACCCAGAAGTCGAACAGATCGCCCCCAACCAGCGTCCCTCCGCGGACGCGATATTTTCTTTCGAAGCTGAGCAATGCCATCTTCATTCTCCGCGTATGTGCGGCGCACCCGTCATCGGGCGGCGGCCGTCAGATTTAAGCGTTTCTCGGAATATCTGATAAATCCATTGTCGCTTAACGTGTTGAAATCTTTGATTTCAGGCGACGTTAAGTGCTGCAGATCTTTCCGAAAACGCTATCCTTTGTTCTGGGTTCGCCGCGGGCAGGCACGCACATCTTTCCGCCCGCAGCCTTTTCTTCGTCGGTCTGCCAAAGACGCGCCTTGCCGCACGCCTTTTGGGTTATTGACCGCCAGCGGCAGCTGCCGCTTCGAACCAGTTCAGCCCGCTGCTCAGAACCACCAGGTGGATCATTGCAGCCAGCAGGAAGAGGAAAACGCCCTGCGCCACAAAAACGCGACGTGGGTCGAAGATCAGCCAGATCTTGTAGAACTTTGCCATCTCTATCTCTCCCTAACCGAACCAGGGACGCCAGATGTAAGTCGCCAAATGTGCGACCACAGCAACTGCCGAAAACAGCCAGAGGCCGCTCATGTAGACAGAATGCAGTTCTTGCGCCTGTTCGTCTGTAAGACCTGTGAAGGACAGGTCGGTGTTATCAGCCATAAATATTCCTCCGGAACGTTATGCTGACGCCGCGCACCCCGCGGCCGGGTCCTTTGGGGGTTGCCCCCCTCGGGGGTCTGTCCGCCTTTTTGAGGGGCGGTCAGTCTTTCACCTCGACAGGCGCACAACAGTCGAGAGGTCGGGTCGCACACTCGGCCTTGCCGCCTCATGTGCGATAGGGTTCATGCCGAGAAGATCATCGGGGTGATGATGCGGGCCTGGGTCCAGGCGCGGGCCATGGGGCCTTTCTCGGTAAAGCTGCGGGTCCGGATCGCCGACAGCGCCCAGGTCAGGGTCGCCAGCGGCAAAGTCGCCAGAAAGATGATCGCGAAATAGACCATGAACTCGGTCTTCACGGCCTTCCGGCTCGGGCCCTCGTGTGGTGTCTCCACCGCTGTTTCAATCATGTCAGATGTCATGTCGCTCATGTCTGATCCTCCTGGTTCATGCCGGCAATTGCCGGGTCCAGCGCGCGGATGGTATCCAGCACCACCCTCTCGTCGCCCGCAGCCAAAGCTGCTTTCTCTGCCGCGTCACGCAATGTTTTCGCGGCTGAAATTCGTGTCAGTATCGGATGTGTCTCGACAATCCGGTCGAGCATCGCCTGCGCATCTGCATCCCATGGGAAATCCCGGCGCAGCGGCGTCAGGGTCGCATCGGTCGCATCCATCTCCGTGCCCAGCGGCAAGATGTGGAAGAGCGCGTCAAAGAGCCCGTTGCAAATCTCCTGCACCAGATAGGTCGCCCCCGCATAGCCCATGAACGGCGTGCCGGTGTGCCTGCGGATCGCTGCACCCGGGAAGCTCGCCGGGATGAACGCAGGCGACGGCCCATGCCCACCCTTAAGTTCCGCGAGATACATTTTCTCGTTGATCGAGCCCATCACGATCAGGGGCCGCTTCTGCCCCATCAGGGCGCGCACTTCTTCGTTGTTGGTCTTCTTGCCCGCCACCCGCGCCACCGCAAAGGCGCAGGGCAGGCCCAGATCGTCTTCCAGGAAAAGGCGGATGCCGCGGGAATAGGTTTCATTCGCCACAATCGCAAAGCTGGCGGTAGCAAAGAAATCCTGCGTGACGGAGCGCCAGAGATCCCAGACCGGCTTGATGGTCGAGTGTTTCTCACGGCGGATAAAAGGTTCGGGATCGAGGCCCACCAAATTCCCCAGTGCGCGCAGGAATTTGGTCGTGCTCTCGATCCCTATCGGGGCTTGTAGATACGGCTTGGCAAGAAGCTCGCTCAACCCGCGCCCGAACTCGCGGTACATGCAGATGTTCACATCCGCATTTACCAGATTACGCATTTCGGCCACATGGGCACCCAGGGGCAGCACCATGTTGACCTCGCAGCCGATCCCTTCGACCAGCCTGCGGATCTCGGCCAGATCGGATGGCATGTTGAAAGTGCCATACATCGGACCGAGGATATTGACGCGAGGACGCGCACCTTCCTCGCGTTTCTTCTCGGGCGGCATCCGCCCTTTGGTCATGCCAAACTCGGTAAAGATCCAGGTCATCGCCCGGTCGGCGGCCTCCCACTGATCCTCATCAATCGTCCGTGGCAGGAACCGCTGAATATTCGTGCCCTGCGGCGTGACGCCCCCGCCGATCATCTCGGCAATGGATCCCGTCACAACCACCGCGGGCAGCGCCGGGTCGAGCGTATCCCACGCCCGCTTCATCGACTCTTCGGTGCCCGCGCCCATCTCGCCTTCGCCAAGGCCGGTCACCACAATCGGTAGCTCATGCGGCGGCAGCGCGTCGGTGTAATGCAGCACAGACGTTACTGGCAGGTTCTCGCAGCCCACCGGCCCGTCGATCACCACCTGCAAACCCTTCACCGCGCAGAAGGCATAGACCGCCCCCCAATAGCCGCCCGCGCGATCATGATCGGTGACTAGCATCAGCAGAACCCCCGCTGCTTCTTCTGGCCACAAATATCCCGGGGGGTGAGGGCCGTCTCGGAAACGCTCCGGCGGAGCGTTTCAGGCCCGAACGGGGCAGAGCCCCATGCCGCAGACAGCAACCGAGCGCGAACGCAGTTGGCTGTGCCAACCGCTGCCGCGCGCTGTGCGCACTTATGAAAATAAATGCGCACTATACCATCTGCGCGGCTTTCGCCGCCCTTGCTTGCTTTTCGAGTTTCTTCTGATGTTGCGCGCGGAAGTCGGGGCGCAGATTTGGACTGCCTTCCCAAACACCCGCGGTGTCGCCTTCACCCACATCTTCGAAGAAGGCTTTCATATGCGCCATGCGATCCTTGTTGCCGATGGCGGCATTGATCACCTCGGCCAGCGATCCCGCACCGGCAACACCCATCAGGGGCCGCGCTGAAATCAGGTTGGTGAAATAGAGGCCGGGAATGCCCAGCTCCTTAGCCTTCTGTACCACCGGGGTTGTGCCAATGGCCAGATCCGGCTGCACCGCTTCCATCGCCGCACAATCATCTTCCAATGAGGCTCTGAACTGCACCTTGGTGCCTTTTGCCGCCAGCCATTCTGCATCCGCTTCGGACCAGGGCGACTTCGCACAGGCTGTCCCCACATAGGGCACCGTTGCACCGCTTTCGATCAGCAGACGCGCCACCAGCAACTCGGAGCCCTCATAGCCCGAGAGCGTGATCGTGCCCGCGATGGGCTTGCCCGCAAGCGCGCCCTTGATGGCTGGCAGGACCGCGTTTTGCGCCGCTGCAATCTTCTCAGATGAAACACCGTAGGCCGCGCCGATCCCCGCCAACCAGTCCGCCGTTCCGTCATGCCCCACAGGGGCGGAGCCAACGACCGTCCGGCCCGCCGCCTGAAACTGGCGCACGGCATCGGTGTAGAAAGGATGGATCGCCGCCACGACGCCACAATCGAGCGCCGCGTAAAGCTCGCGCCACTCACGACACGGCACAACCGGTCCAGCAGCCAACCCCATGGGGGCCAGCATCTGGCCAATCATCATCGGATCCGCCGGGAACATCTCGCCCAGCATGGCAACCGTCGGGCGATCATGCTTGCCCCCCTGCGGCCGCGCCACAGGCCCGGCCTCGATCTCCTTGCGGGCGTATTCCAGCATCGCCCCGGCCAATACGTCCTTGGCCTCGGCATGGGTCGGCACACCGAACCCCGGCACGTCGATGCCGACAATGCGCACGCCGTTGATCTCTTCCGGCAGCAACCGCAGCGGCACGCCGGAGGCGGTCGGCACACAGAGGTTGGTGACCACAATCGCATCATAGCGATCCGGATCCGCCAACTCATGCACGCTTTCGCGAATATCCTCAAAGAGCTTGCCGGTGACCAGCGTCTCGGAATTGAACGGCACATAGCCCACCGACCGGCGCGCACCATAGAAATGCGACACGAAGGTCAGCCCATAGACGCAGCAGGCCGAGCCCGACAACATCGTCGCCACCCGCTTCATCCGCAGGCCCACCCGCAGGGAGCCAAAGGCCGGGCACATCGATTGGGGTTTGTCATGCGGACCCATCGGATAGTCGGCCTTGAACTTGTCGAGCAGGTCAGACCCGCCCGCAATGCGAGCCGCCTCCGCCATATCGCCGCCGGAATGACATCCCATGCCGTCCTGCGCGATATCGGGTACCTCGCCTGCCACACGTGACACGTCGCCATGGGGGTGACCCTTGATCACCTCCACCTCGGCGGCATCGTCATATGTGACTTCCTTGTTCACGCCGTCATGCTCCAGAAAAGCGCGCCACTGAAATGGCCGCGCTTGATCGCAGGTTGCGAGATGGCAAACGGATCAATGCTCTTCATTCGGATTCCCCACCGTGCTGGGCTCCGCCGTCCGCGGCAGGAAACCGATATCTTTCAGCAGCCGCTTGATCTGATCGGCCCGCGCCGTGCGCAATTTCTGATCGATCTCGCTTTTCAAGAAATGGTCCTGATGCTCATGCTTCATCGTAGACAACCTCCAGTGACGGCTTGGGCGCTGCATTCTTGCCGCGCATGTCCATGTCGGTCGCCGGTTCCAGCACGATGTCGCCCCCCGTCTCGGAGGCATCGAACAGACCCAGCAGACCATCCTGATCCAGCGGCGTGGGCCGCATCGGCGGCGCTTCCGCGACGTTCTCTCCCAGCTCGGCAAAGAGCGATCCCCATTGGGATTTGTCGGTGCCGACAATCTGATAGTTTGCGGATTTCTTGCGCAGGTCATCATCCTGCGGGATCGCCGCAAGGATCGGGATATCGACCGCCTTGGCAAAGGCTGCCGCCTCGCCGGTGCCGTCGTCCTTGTTGATGACCAGACCGGCCACGCCCACATTGCCGCCGAGCTTGCGGAAGTATTCCACCGCCGAGCAGACGTTGTTGGCCACATAGAGCGACTGCAAATCGTTGCTCGCCACAAGGATCACCTTCTGCGCCATGTCGCGGGCAATCGGCAGGCCAAACCCGCCGCAGACCACGTCGCCCAGGAAATCGAGCAGCACATAGTCGAAGTCCCAATCATGAAAGCCCAGCTTCTCCAGCAGCTCAAACCCGTGGATGATGCCACGTCCGCCACAGCCACGTCCGACCTCCGGCCCGCCAAGCTCCATTGCAAAGACTCCACCGCGTTTGAAACAGACATCGCCGATCTTCACCTCTTCGCCTGCAAGTTTCTTGCGGGTCGAGGTTTCGATGATCGTCGGGCAGGCCTTGCCGCCAAAGAGCAGCGAGGTGGTATCGGACTTCGGGTCGCAGCCGATCAGCAGCACGCGTTTGCCCTGCTCCGCCATCATGTGGCTGAGGTTGGCCAGCGTGAAAGATTTGCCGATCCCGCCCTTGCCGTAGATCGCGATGATCTGGGTCTTGGACGTGGGCTCGCCCTGCGGCACTTCCAGCGTCGGCTCCGCCGATGCCTCGTCGCGCAGGCGTTTGTCGAACTCCTTCAGATTTGGCACATCGCCCGACGCCGGGCGCTTTTCGTCAATACCATCTTTCACGCCGCGTCCTTCCAGTTCAGAATCATTTTCAGGCAGGCCGGATCAGAGAAGGCCTGCGCGTAGGCCGCCGGGGCCTCCGAGGCAGGAGAGGTATGGGTGATCAGCCCGTCCAGGCTGAGCGTGCCACTCTCCACCAGAGCGCGGGTCGCCGCGAGATCTTCGCGCGTCCATTCCGCGGCAACGCGGAACCGCGCCTCTTTCATGAAGGCGGGCGGAAAGGCGAAGCTGATCGGGGTCGTGTAGAAACCGGCCAGCACGATCTCGCCGCCCTTGCCGATACGTCCGACCAGATCATTCAACACCTCGACACTGCCGGAAGCGTCATAGATCGACATGTAGTCGCGCCGCGCGTCCTCCTCGGGGGACATCACCGTGTATCCTTGTGCGCCATCCCGGCGGGTCGGATCGATTTCCCAGACCGTGGGGGCGGGTGCGCCGGCGGCAATTGTCAGCCGCGCCAGCAGGCGCCCCAAGACGCCGTGACCGACGATGAGGTCTGGCATGCATTTGTTCAGACCGGCCATCGTGTGGCGCGCGGTTGCGGCCAGCGCCAGCAAGGCACCCTGCGCACCGAGGCCCGCATCGATTCGCGTGACCCGGTCCGGGGCTGTCACAACCCGGGAAGCCGCGCCGCCAAACAGTCCAAACGCGCCATCATAGCAATTCGCCCCGGGAACAAAGACATGATCGCCCGGGCGATAGCCTGATGTGGGTGCCGCTTCGATCACTTCGCCCACGGCTTCATAGCCGGGCACCAGCGGATATCCCATGCCGGGGAAGGGTGGCATTTCACCGGACCAGAAGAGTTTTTCGGTGCCCGTGGAAATCCCGGAATGCTGAATGTCGACCACCAGATCATCCGGCCCCGGCGCTGTCAGCGTGAGGCAATCTACGTCCAGATCACGCGGACCTTTCAGAAGAACTGCGGTGGTATCCAAGTCTCTCTCCTCACCTGCGCTGCGGACCCCGATCAGTGTCAGAGACTCATTACACAGACTGTTATCTCTCTGTCAGTTTAAGCTGACATATTTTTGTGTCAACTAGATTAGACACTTTTTGGAGGTCTGGAGATCAGGGCTTGCGCGCGGTCAGAACCCGCGTGACGTAATTGCGCGCGGGGGCCGGGCTTTGGATGCCTTCAAACCCAGCCGCCGCGCAGAGATTGCCAATCTCATCCGCCGACCGCGCGCGACCCGTCTGCATCGCCAGCGTGTAGAAGGCAAAGTAGACATCGCCGGCGGCATCCGGCCTGGCACCGCCGCCCATGGGTTCGGAAATGATCAGGCGTCCGCCCTTGGGCAATGCCGCGTAGACCGCGCTCAGCAGACCCGCCACGGTCTCATCCGCGTGATCATAAAGCACACGGATCAGGGAAATTGCATCGGCCCCCTCGGGCAGTGCATCATCGCGAAACGAGCCGGGGTGGATCGTCACGCGATCACCCATCCCCGCCGCCGCAAAACGTGCCTGCGCCGAGGGCGTAACTTGTGGCAAATCAAAAAGGGTCATGCGCAACCCCGGTGTCGCCCGGCCCACCGCCTCCAGAAACGCGCCGGTGCCGCCCCCGATGTCCATCAGCTGGTGCACATCCTTGAACGAGACTGCGCGCAGCGTATCTTCGGCCACCAACCGCTGGCTCTGCGCCATCAGGTCGGAATAGGTTTCCGCCACACCCGGATCAATCTCGCCGCGCGCGCCAAACACATAGGGCCAGAATTCAGAGAGTTCGGTCCGCGCCGGTCCGCGCAGCAATCCAACCGGATCAGCCAGATCCGCATAAAACGCGCGGTGATGCCGGATCATCGCCTCCAGCCCCGGCACACCCATCAAAGCGGCCCCCTTGCGCGCAAGGCCAAAGCGTCCCAAGCGGTCCCGCTTGAGGAGTTTCAGCGCCGCCGCCGCCTGCAGCAGGACCTGCATCCGCTCTGCCGGGACATCCGTGGCTCGCTCGAGTGTTTCCGCCGATTGAGGACCGGCCCGCAGGCGTCGGAAAATGTCGAGCTCGACCAAAGCCATCAGCACCTGGCTCTGCACGAAGCCCTGCACCACATCAAAAAGTGCGGCGCCATCCTTGCGGGCCTGACCGCGTGTGAGGGGGAATTTGCTGGCCCAGCTTTGGAAACCGGGGCGCGCGACCAACTGGTTCAGCCAGCCACCGCGCCATTTCGACACCTCGCTGGTGGCGTCAGACATTGCTGCGGGTCGCGCTGACATTTGGCGCAACGGGGGTCAGACGTTCGGCGTAGGTGCGCACCATCGCGGCGAGCTGTGCCTCGCCCGGACAGGACGGGATCGAGGCAATCGCGCCGCCCAGAATGTCCTTGAGCCGGGAAATCGCCCCCTGCACACCCAGCAGCGACACCGCATTGGGCCGCCCGTGCAGATCGTCCTGACCCACCGGCTTGCCCAGCGTTTCGGCGTCATAGAGCGCATCGCGCAGATCGTCGGCCACCTGAAAGGCCTCGCCAATGCGCGCGCCCAGTTCAAACCAAGGCTCGGCCTCCTGGCCCGCCGATACCGCGCCCATCTGCGTGGCGGCGATAAAGAGCGCGCCGGTCTTGGCCTGATGGTAGGCGGAAAGATCGATCTCCGTTTCGCTTTCCCAGCCTTGCCCGGCGCAGATCCCACCGGGCATGCCGGTGCGTTGCGCCAGAATCATAATCAGCTGCGCCACCCGCTCGGGTGCGATGGCGGAGTGCCGCGCCAGGGTTTCAAAGGCCAGCACAATCAGGCTGTCCCCCGTCAATACGGCCAATGGCTCAGAGTAAGCTCGGTGCACGGAAGGCTTGCCGCGCCTGATCTCGGCGTCGTCAAAACAGGGCAGATCGTCATGGACGAGGCTGGCGCAGTGGATCATCTCCAGCGCCGAGGCCGCCGCATCCGACAGCTTCGGCTGGTCATCACGGCACGCCATGGCGACCGACATCAGGATGGTGGGGCGAATGCGGGCACCGCCCGGGGCGGTTGCGTAACCCAGTGCCGAGGCCAGCCGCGGCGGCACAGCACCTCTGCCCTGCCCGACGGCCACTGCCGATGAAATTGCTGTCTCAATTCGGGTGCTCATGCCCATGCGAGGCTCCTTTCACCAGCAATGTGTCATTAATTTCCGACACCAAAGTGTAAATCATACTGGACAGTTTGCCGCTTCGAGTCAACAATCCCATATGGCGATTGCAAACCCTGCACATAGACCTCGGCGACCCTCCGCCATCGTGATTGGCGCAGGCATTGCCGGGCTGGCCGCTGCCCTGCGGTTGGCGCGGGGCGGTATGAAAGTGACCGTGCTGGAACGCCACGCCCACACCGGTGGCAAGATCAGAACCGTCGCCAGCCCAGCAGGACCAGTCGACGCGGGGCCGACCGTCCTGACCATGCGGCATGTTTTCGATGATCTCTTTGCAGCCGCCGGCGCGCGGCTCGACGATCATGTCACGTTGATCAAGCAGGACATTCTCGCGCGGCACTTCTGGTCTGAGGGCGGGCAACTGGACCTCTATGCAGATCTCGAGGCCAGCGTAGCGGCCATTTCCGATTTCGCCGGTAACAAAGCAGCGGATGAATTCCGCCAGTTCAACGCGCGCACAGATCGGTTGTTTCGCGCCTTTGACGCACCCATGATGCAGGCCGCAACGCCGCGGATGATGGAGCTGGTGGGCCATGTGCTGCGTCAGCCCGGCCTGATCCCCGCCATGGCCCCCCTCTCAACCCTGTCGCGCATGTTGGAACGGCAGTTCAGCGATCCCCGGCTGGCGCAGCTCTTTGGCCGCTATGCCACCTATGTCGGCGGGGCGCCTCACCTCAGCCCGGCACTCCTGTCGCTGATCTGGCAGGCCGAAGCCGCCGGGGTATGGGTGGTGAAGGGCGGGATGCATAAGCTGACCGAAGCGCTCACACAGCTCGCCATGGATCAGGGCGTTTCCCTGCGCACCAACACACATGTCGATAGGATCATCGTCAAAAATGGTACGGCGGCTGGTGTTGAGATGGACCATGGCACCACGATATCGGCGGATACGATCCTATATGCGGGCGATCCCTGCGCGCTGGCCACCGGCAGCATGGGCGACGATCTGAAGATCGTGGCACCGCAAACGGCGACGCTGCCCCGCTCGTTCTCCGCCCGCGTCCATAGCTTCGCAGCGACCCCATCCGGGCCGGAACTGGCGCATCACAACGTGTTTTTCGCTGATGCACAGCGCTCTGAATTCGACGATCTTGTGGCAGGTCGCATGCCGCGAGATCCCACCTTGTATCTTTGTGCCGAGGACCGCGGACAAGGCACCCCGACACCCAAACTGGAACGCTTCGAGATCATCTCGAACGCACCCCCAACCGAAACCCACACCCCCCCAATGGATTTGGACAGATGGCATCATCAGATCATGCAGAGGATGGCGGATTTCCGGGTGACTATGTCGCCGACCCCCACCCTCTCGACAATAACGACACCGCAACACTTCGCCGCGATGTTTCCCGAAACCCAGGGCGCGCTCTACGGCCAAAGCCCGCACGGGCTGACGGCCTCTCTCAAGCGGCCAACGGCGCGGACCCCGATAAAGGGCCTGTGGCTGGCGGGCGGCGGAACGCATCCGGGAGCGGGCGTGCCGATGGCGACCCTCTCCGCCCGGCACGCGGCAGAGGCGATCTTGAGCGGCCAAACTTCGACATCCACGTCGGCCCGAACGGCTATGCGTGGTGGTATGTCGACGGCCTGAGCGATTGCGGCACCCGCGCGGTTTCCGTCATCGGGTTCATCGGCTCAGTGTTCTCCCCCTGGTACCGCTGGTCCGGGCGCAAGAACCCGCAGGACCATGTGTGCATCAACGTGGCCACCTATGGCCCCGGCGGGCGGTTCACCATGACCGACCGGGGGGCCTCCGCGCTGCGCCAGACCAATTCGCGGTTTGAGGTCGGTCCTTCGATGATGCGATGGGACGGCGCAAATCTGATTGTCGACATCGACGAGGTGTCCGGGCCACCGCTGATCAACCGCATCCGGGGGCAGATCAGGGTCATCCCCTCCGCGCTGACCAATGTCGAACTGCCCCTGACCGAAGACAATGCGCATATCTGGCGCCCCTTCGCGCCGACCTCCCGGATCGAGGTCGCCATCGACCGGCCGGGATGGCAATGGGAGGGCACGGGCTATTTTGACGCCAATTTCGGCACGCGCGCGCTGGAAGAAGACTTCAGCTATTGGACCTGGGGGCGGTTTCATACCAAATCGGGCGCAACCTGTTTCTACGACGCCACGCGGCTGGATGGTTCGGAGCTTGCCGCGGCCTTCCAGTTTGACGCGCAGGGACATGCGCGTGCGATCCCCCTGCCCCCAAAGGCACGGCTGCCCCGCAGCCTCTGGGCGGTGAAGCGGGAAACGCGGGCTGATGCGGGCTTCAGGCCCCGCCAAAAGCTCAACATGCTGGACGCGCCATTCTATTCCAGGTCCGCGGTGGAAACTCAGTTGAACGGTGAAAAGGTCACCGGCGTGCACGAAGCATTGGACCTGCGCCGCTTCCGCAATCCGCTGTTGAAACCGATGTTGGCCGTGCGGGTGCCGCGGCGCAAGACCTGGCAATTCGACTGATCTAGGACGGTGCCGGGGGCGGGTGCCGCGCCACGTCGGGGTTCAACCACCAGACGCCCGCATTCAGCGCCGCCGCAATCGTGACCCAGAGCAGATAGGGCGCAAAGAGCAGGCCTGCGAGCCAGTCCAGCTGCCACATCGACAGCATTGCGCTGAGTACGGCGAGCCAGAGGAATGATACCACGGCCATGCCGAGCCGGATATTTTTCAGACCAAAGAAAACCGGGGTCCACAGGCCGTTCAGCGAAATCTGGAACGCCCAGAAGGCCATGGCGATGCCGTTGCCCGCCAGCATGGCAATCCGGGCCCCGGCGATGGACATGCATACGTAAAGCACCATCCATGTGACCGGAAACACCCAGTCCGGCGGCGTGAACCAGGGCTTGTTGAGCGCGCGGTACCAGGACCCCGGCGCGAAAAGGCCGCCCGTGACACCCGCCGCGAGGCAGGCGGCCAAAAACACACAGAATAAGAGCCAGAAAGTAGGCATCATGACATCTCCACGCGTTGCCCGGTGCGGTGTGCCCGCTGCGCCTGCCGCCGCTGCTCCAACGTGCTTAGAACCGAAATCAGCGCATCACTACGCGAGGATTTCACAGGGCCGGCAGCGGCGGCATCGACCAGAAACCGCACCTCCGCCAAGGGCTGCGCATAAAGGACCGCAGAGCGCGGCATGATCATGCTGGCCGCGCTCAGCAGCATCGATTGCCCCAGCCATCCGATCTTTTGCACCTTGCTGGTGCGCGCGCGGGCGGAAATGGAATCGTATCCCATCGCCGTCAGTTGCCCGCCAATCCCTGCATAAATGAAACGCGCGCCATAGATGCCGGGACGGCAGCGGCGCGGCAAGGCGCCGACACCGGCCTCGGACCGGATGTAAAGCCTATTGGCCTCCATCACCAGGCGTTTGACCATCATGCGGATGGCCTTGGCCGGTTTCGGATTATCCAGAAACGCCTCGACATCGATGCCTGCCGCCTCCAGCCAATCCGTCGGCAGATAGATGCGTTTTTCCAAGGCGTCCTCGCCGACATCCCGCGCAATATTGGTCAGCTGCATGGCAACCCCAAGATCACAGGCCCGCGCCAGCGCATCCGCATCGCGGACCCGCATCAGGACACACATCATCGCGCCCACCGCCGAGGCAACGCGCGCGGAATAATCCCGCACGCCTGAAAGCGTCTGATAGCGCCGCCCCTCGGCGTCCCAGGCGAGCCCCTCCAGCAAAGCATCCGGCAGGGCGCGGGGCATCTCGAAATCCTCGACAATGGCGGCAAAGGCCCGGTCTGGCGCCGCGTCATTGGGACGTCCGGCATAGACCGCATCCAGCCGGTCGCGCAGGCGCAGCACCGCCTCCGCCTTTTCGGCTTTCAGATCCACTTCGTCATCCGCCAGACGGCAAAATGCATAAAGCGCCAGCGCCGGGTCACGCACCCGCGCGGGCAGCAGCTTTGACGCCGCATGAAAGGACAGGGAGCCATGACGGATCGCCTCGCGGCAATGCTCCAGATCATCCGCGGCTATCATCTCACGCCCTCCACGTCCGGCACCAGCGTGCTCAGAACTTCCGCCGTTGAAATCACCCCCGGCACGCCCGCCCCGGGATGGGTGCCCGCCCCCACAAGATAAAGGCCCTTCGCCTCTTCGGAGACATTATGCGGCCGGAACCACGCACTTTGCAGAATGCGCGGTTCGATGGAAAATCCAGACCCATAGGGGCTAAGGTACCGGTCGCGGAAGGTTTCAGGCGTAAACACGACCTCGGTGCTGATTTTCTCGCCCAATCCGGGCAGCAGCTGATCCTCCAGCACCTGTAGCATCTTGGCTTTGTAGCGCGGCTCTTCCACCGCCCAATCGACCCCGTTGTCGTGACCCAGATGCGGCACCGGGCTCAGCACGTAGAAACTGTCATCCCCCGCCGGCGCGACGGAGGGGTCCGTGACGGAGGGCCGGTGCACATAGAGGCTCATATCGTCACACAGCTTGCCCTTGATGAAGATATCCTTGAGCAATCCGGTGTAGCGCGGCCCGTTCAGGATGGTGTGATGACCCACGTCCGGCCACTCGTGCGCTGTGCCCTTGGTGCCGAAATACCAGACAAAGAGACTCATCGAATACCGTGTGCGTGCCAGTCTTTTGGGCGTCCAGCGTCGCCGCTGGTGGTTGCGCAGCAGGGTGTTGTAGGTATGGCCCGAATCCGCATTGGACACGACCACATCCGCGCCCATCTCCAGACCGGAGGCCAGTTTTACACCGGTCACGGCCCCCTTATGCACGACGATTTCATCCACTTCCGTGTCCATCAAAAGCGCACCACCCTGATCCTCGATCACATCCGCCATCGCGCGCGCCATGCCGGCCAGACCGCCCATGGCGTAGTGCACGCCGAATTCCTTTTCGAGATAGGCGACCAGGATATACATCGAGGTCACGTGCAGCGGGTCACCGCCAATGAACAGCGGGTGAAAGCTCAGCGCCATCCGCAGTTTTTCGTCTTTCACACGGGCCGCGGCATGGGCATAGACCGACCGGTCCGCGCGCAGCATCGCAAAGGTCGGCAGCACCTTGATCAGCTCCCAGAGCTGATGCATTGACCGCCGCCCCAGATCCTCGAACCCGAACCAGTAGCGTTTGGCACTGTCGTCGAGGAACTTTTCAAAGCCCGCCACGTCGCCCGGCGCCAGCCTGGCCACCTCCGCGCGCAGTTTCTCGGTGTCCTGCTGGGCCACGAACCGCGTGCCATCCAGCCATCGGATTTCGTAGAAGGGATCAAGCGCTTTCAGCGTCACATCCGCATCAAAATCACGCCCGCAGGCGGCCCAAAGCTCCCGGTAAAGCTGCGGCACCGTCACAATTGTGGGCCCCAGATCGAAACGGTGGCCGTCCTGCCAGATGGCTGATCCCCGCCCGCCGGGCACGTCAAGCTTGTCGATCACGGTCACCCGGTAGCCCTTCACGCCCAGCCGCATCGCGGCCGCCAGACCCCCCAGCCCGGCGCCGATTACGATCGCCCGGTTGCGCGGCCCGTCGCCGGTGCCGACAGATTCGATAGGATCCACACGTGTCATCACTTTCGTACAGTAGATGTGTCCAGTTCACTTGACAATTGTGTTCTTTCCATTCGGTGATTTGCATGTCAGACTTAGTTGACACTTCAGAACACATCCGTGCGCAATGACCGAGACACCCGTTGTATCTTTGAGCTTTTTTCGCTTTGCCCGGCCCACGGCGCGGCTGTGGGCTTTGGCGATGATGGGCGCGGCGCGTTTCGCCCTGCCAAAGGTGCCCGGCATCGGCTTCTGGAAGCTTTGCGGCTCCGGCACGGGCGAGGGCTTCACCCCCCTGCCCAATACCGGCGTCTATGCGATCCTGGCAAGCTGGCCCGATGAACCAACGGCGCGACAGCAAACCACCCAGGCCAGCATATACAACCGCTACCGCGCGCGGGCCGTCGAAGATTGGACGATCTATCTGGAAACAACATCCGCACGCGGCAACTGGTCCGGGCGGATGCCTTTCCATGCCACCGACAAGTCACCGCAGGGGCCCCTCGCCGCCCTGACACGCGCGACGGTCAAACCATCCGTCACCGTCAAATTCTGGAAACGTGTGCCGGACATCAGCCGCATGATCGGATCGGATCGAAATGTGGCGTTCAAAATCGGCATCGGCGAGGTGCCCCTGCTGCACCAGATCACGTTTTCGATCTGGCCAAATGCCGCCGCGATGGCCGGATTTGCCCGCACCAACGGCCCGCATGCCGCCGCCATTCAGGCAGTGCGCGAGGGCAACTGGTTTTCCGAAGAACTCTACGCCCGTTTCGCCATTCTGGGAGAATCGGGATCCTGGGGCGGAAAGAGCCCCCTCGACGCATTGGATCTGACTGCATGAAGACCCCCTTCCCTTTCTCCGCCATCGTCGGTCAACACGCGATGAAGCAGGCGATGATCCTGACGGCTGTGGACCCCGGCATCGGTGGCGTTCTGGTCTTTGGCGATCGTGGCACGGGCAAATCCACCGCCGTGCGTGCGCTCGCCGCCCTGCTGCCGCCCATTCGCATGGTTGAAACCTGCCCGGTGAACTCCCCCAAAAGCACAGAATGCCCCGATTGGGCCGAGTTAGGCTCGAAAAAACTGGTCTCGCGCCCTACCCCGGTGATCGATCTGCCGCTGGGGGCGACCGAAGACCGGGTTGTGGGCGCTTTGGACATCGAACGCGCGCTGACACGGGGCGAAAAGGCGTTTGAGCCAGGGCTGCTGGCGCGCGCCAACCGCGGCTACCTCTACATCGATGAGGTCAACCTGCTGGAAGATCACATCGTAGATCTGCTGCTGGACGTCGCGCAATCCGGGGAAAATGTCGTGGAACGCGAGGGCCTCTCGATCCGGCACCCGGCGCGTTTTGTGCTGGTCGGTTCTGGCAACCCCGAAGAAGGCGAATTGCGCCCACAACTGCTCGACCGTTTCGGGCTTTCCGTGGAGGTGCGCTCGCCAAATGACGTGGCCGAGCGGGTCGAGGTGATCAAACGGCGCGATGCGTTCGAGAGCGATCACGCGGCCTTCATGGCGCATTATGAGGCCGAGGATACCAAGGTGCGGGAGACCATTCTGAAAGCCCGCAAGCGCCTGCCGAAAATCAGCACACCCGCTTCCATTCTGGAAGACTGCGCCACGCTCTGCATTGCGCTCGGCTCCGACGGATTGCGCGGCGAATTGACCCTGTTGCGCACCGCGCGCGCGCTGGCCGCCTATCAAGGCAAAAGAAAACTCAGCCGGGATCATCTGCGGGAGGTTGCCCCCTCCGCCCTCTCACACCGCCTGCGCCGGGACCCGCTGGACGAAGCAGGCTCCGGCACCCGCGTGATGCGCACGGTGGCGGAGGTGCTGGGGTGAGCGCACAGACCGACAGCTGGGATCGTGCCGCGCTGTGCATCGCCCTGCTGCGTTTCGCGCCCGGATACCTCGGCGGCAGCATTATCCGAATGCGCGCGAGCCCTCAGCGGGACGCGGTGATTTCATCCCTCGAACCGCTTCGAATGCGACGCCTCCACCCGACCATATCCGATGAGCAATTGTTTGGCGGGTTGGACCTTGCCGCGACGCTGAACTCAAGTCAAGTTATTGAAAATAAAGGTATATTTGAGACCTCTTGCTCCGCCGTTCTGGCGATGGCAGAACGATGCCCCTCTGACCTTGCGGCCAAATTGGCGCATCAGCTGGACCGCGACATCGGCCATTGCATCGTCGCATTGGATGAGGGCGCTGAGCAGGACGAGGCCACGCCCCCTGCCCTTTCCGAACGCCTTCCCTTTCACATCGCCCCCGAGGGCCGGATACCTGCGGATTGGGCGCCTGTCCCCGCGGGGACATCCACGGTTGATCCCGCAACCGTGACCAGCGACCCGGATGATTTGACCGCCTTGACCATCCTCGCCGCGCACTTCGGCATCGACAGCCTACGCGCACCGCTCCTCGCGTTGCGCGTCGCGCGCACCCATGCAGCCTTTCACGCCCGCACGATCCTTGCGCGTGACGACCTGGAAACAGCGGCCAGCCTGGTTTTCCCCCACCGGGCGACGCGGGTTCCGCAGGAAGCTGAAACCGAAAGCACGCCCCCGCCGCCAGAACCGGAAACCGAGACAGACAGCGGTGCACAGGAGTCGCTGGAATTGCCTGACGGTGATATGTTGGTCGATGCCGTCCGCGCCTTGCTTCCTCCCGACATCTTGGCAGGCCTTGTCCCCGCGGGGACATCGCGCCGAACAGGCGGTGACGGGGCCGGTCAAAAGCGCAAGGGCAACCGGCGCGGACGGCCCCTGCCCTCGCGTCCCGGACGTCTCGATGGTCGCAGCCGCATTGATCTTGTCGCCACTCTGCGCGCAGCCGCTCCCTGGCAGCCGATCCGCAGGCAGGCACAGCCCGACACCAGCGGCCTGCTGATCCGACCCGCCGACATTCGCCTCAAGCGCTATCAGGAGCAGTCTGATCGCTTGCTGATTTTTGCTGTGGACGCCTCGGGCTCCGCCGCCGTGTCGCGCCTGAACGAGGCGAAGGGTGCGGTAGAGCTGCTGCTCGCCGAAGCTTACGCCGCGCGGGATCACGTGGCGCTGATTTCATTCCGGGGCGCCGAGAGCGAAATCCTGCTGCCACCAACGCGCTCGCTGGTGCAAACCAAGCGGCGTCTGGCCAGCCTGCCCGGCGGCGGCGGCACGCCCCTTGCGACCGGGCTGCAGCAAGCAGCCCTGCTGGCCACGCAAAGCCAGAGCAAAGGCCTGACGCCAACGATTGTTGTGTTGACGGACGGACGCGCCAATGTGGCGCTCGACGGCAGCACAGATCGCACCCGCGCCGCCGAAGATGCCGATAAAATGGCGCGCCTGATCCGGTCACAAGGGTTTCTGACGCTGGTCATCGACATGTCCGCACGGCCACAGGCAAGCCTCAAGACGCTGGCAGGCCATTTTGACGGGCCTTACCTGGCGTTGCCCCGCGCGGACGCACAGGCCCTCACAGGCGCTGTGAGCGCCGCTCTGAGCGTCTGAGCGGTATGCGCTGGCCGCCCCCTTCGGATTGGCCCAATGTGGCGCTCTCGCGGCAAGTGCTGGCAGCCCCACATCGCTGGCACGTACAAGAGACCGGACAGGGCCCGACGCTGCTGCTGCTGCATGGCGCCGGGGGCAGCACGCATTCCTTTCGGGCGATACTCCCGATCCTTGCCGAAACCCACCACGTCGTTGCGATTGATCTGCCCGGACAGGGCTTTACTCAGCTGGGTGCACGCCATCGTTGCGGGCTGGATACGATGGCGAAAGACATTGAAACCCTCTGCCAGCGCGAAGGCTGGCACCCTGCGGCCATCGTCGGTCATTCCGCAGGCAGCGCTCTTGCCCTGCAACTGTCCCAGACAGTGCTGTCCCCGCGGGGACAAGCCCCGCAGATCGTTGGCATCAACCCGGCGCTGGACATGTTCGACGGCATTGCCGGGGTTCTGTTTCCCGCCATCGCGAAGATGCTGGCGGCCATCCCGTTCAGCGCCACCATCTTCTCGGCCACTTCCGCGACACCGAGCCGAATACAGGCCCTAATAAGGGGTACAGGCTCTATTCTCGATCCGGAAGGGCTGGAATTGTATCGACGCCTTGTTGCGGATCGCGACCATGTGGATGCAACGCTTTTGATGATGGCGCAATGGTCTTTGGAAGAACTGACCCGGGACCTCCCAGAGCTGACCGCCGAAATACTGTTCATCACCGGTGACCAGGACAGCGCCGTACCGCCCAAAGTGGCAAGGGTCGCTGCTGAGCGCATTCGCAACGCCAAACTCATCGAGATCGCGGGCAAGGGTCATTTGGTCCATGAGGAAATTCCCCAGGAAATCGCAGAGACAATACTGGATTGCCTAAGCGATTAGTCCTTCAACCGATCCAGAAAGGCCCGCGCCGCCGCTTCGAGTTTGCGCGGTTCGATGGCGCCGAAATCATGATCCAGCGTGACCTCGAATTTCCCCGCAGACGCCGTGCACTTGGCGACACCTTCGGGCCGGTTCAGCTTGATTGTCGTCCGGGCAGAGGTCTTTGCCGGTGTCGGTTTGCTTGATTTTGGTTTGGCCTGGCCACCGGTCACGGCGCTGCGCAACAGCGACAGCTCCAGGGCGGCGTCACGCGCGGGTTGACTGTTCAAAACGGCGCGCACCTGTCCGGCAAAACGCGGGTTTTCCTCCAGCAGCTTCACCAGGCTCAACCCGGTTGCACGCGGGATCGCTTCGGGGAATTTCAGATCAGACCCCAACACGGTCAAGAGCTGCGCGAAATGCCGGATATAGCTGCGCTTCTGACGTCCGGCGGAGGCATAAAGCGCCTCGATCGCGGCGGCAACGCTCTGACGGCTGCGACTGGCGTAGGACATCGCCAGCTGCGCCATCTCGGCAAAGGAAATGTCACGCCGCACAAGGTTTTCATCGACCATCCGACGGTAGAGATGATCCAGCTGCGCCCCCCGGGCCTGCAGCGTCGCCGGGATGTTGGTGAACCGCGCATCCCCGGTTTCCTTGCGCAACTCGCGGAACGCGCTGAGACGCCGAAATCCCTGGATCAGCTCATAACCGCCTTCGACCTCCTCGACATGGATCGGGTTGGACAGACCCACCGCCTGGATCGAGGCTTTCAACTCGTCCAGATCCGGATCACGGTCCGCCGCCCGGTCCCGCACCAGCTTGGTCATGCGGATATCATCCAGAGGCACCAGACCCACAATCTGGCCATTCTTTTTCAAGGCGACATATTCATGGGCGAGCCGGTCGTTTTCTGCTCTGATGTCGGCCTCGGCGGCCTGTCGCGCGCTCAGGGCCTCTGCATTCTCGGTGATCGCCGCCGCCATCGGGCCACGACGAGCAGGGGCCTCATTTTCTGTCCCCGCGGGGACAGCGTCATCATCAAAGTCGATATCAAAGACGCGCCGTTTGCTCATCTCTCATCCTCCAGCTGGTCCCATGCCGCGCAGAGGTGGGTTCGGAATTCCGCATAGGCCTGATCAAACGACGCGCGGGCGCGGCGCCAGGTTTCACGGGTCATGTCGCGGTAGTCGATCTCGTAAATCGAGGACAGGAAGCGCCCCGATTGCTCCACCGCGCGGGTCATCTCGATCGGGTGTTCGGTGACCCTATCGCCGAAAACTTTCAAAAAGGCCTGCTGCATCGCGCGGTGCAGGTCGTTGTTGGGTTCAAACCGGGTCAACAGGAACCGCAGATCCAGAAAGGCCTTGGGCAGGTTCATTGTCCCCGCGGGGACAAGCCCGTTGAAGCGACTGAGATCTTCCAGGGCCTCAGACAGCTGCCCGATGAAGGAGGTGGTGGAATCATATTCCCAATAGCCCGGACCGGAGGGGATATAGAGCATGTCAGCGGCAAAGACCGCGTTCATGGATTGATACCCGATGGCGGGGGGGCAATCGAACAGGATCAGGTCATAGGCATCGGCTGGCAGCTGATCAAGGAACCGCGACACTGCGGCAAAGAACGACCATTCCGGGTTGAGGTGCCGGTACTGGGCGGAGGCAAACTCCACAAAAGCGGCATTGGCACAGGACGGTACGATATCGATGGTCGGCCAGTTGGTGGGTTTGATGAAGTCAGCGGCGCGCAGATCGGCAAGCCCCATGTCGGTTATCGAGGCGGGCAGCCGCCGCTGGGGCAGGGAGGTGCCGCTTTCAGCCCCCTGCGACGCGCGATTCATCCGCTCGGTTTCGGCGGCCAGATCGCGGGCCATGATCCCCCAGACGGTGTATTCTTCGGCCACATCGCTGAGGCCCATGGAATGGCTGAGCGTGGCCTGCGGGTCAAAATCAACGCAAAGCACGCGGTAGCCATCGAGGGCGGCGGCATGGGCGAAGTGCAGCGCGACGGTGGATTTGCCGGCACCGCCTTTGAAATTCGCAATCGCCGCGCGCATCGCCCGTTTGCCAGCAGGCCGGTAAGGCATCAGCGATCTGCGGTTCACCTTGAGCCTGCGGCGCAACTCGTTGATCTCTTCCAGCGCATACCAATGCTGGCGGCCATCGGCCTCGACCGTGCCTTGCGGCAGGGTAGGGTCCGCCGCCAGGCGACCGCGCATTGTCGATTGGTTCACCTTGAAGATCAGCTCCGCCACTTCCCAGCTGGAAAACCGCCGCAGCGTCTTTTCATTTTGCGGGCTATAGGTCTGCTGTCGGATGAACCCCTGCATTTTGAGGGATTGCGCCTGCAGCCGTGCCAGATCGGTATGTGTAAACATGGAATGCCTGTCATGCTCATGTCCCCGCGGGGACGCTAATTCTTGTTTTTTCCAGATTTACGCGGATTTGGTAAAAAAGGCAAAAGAGAATATGCTTGGAATGCAAATATTCGCCAAGGCTGCAGATGTTGGAATTTCAAAGGCTTTCGCAGACGATGTACGATTCGCATTCAAAGCTGCGGTACACAGGGCTCCATACGCCAACGGTCTAAATATGGGTGTCATCTTTTTGCGCGCCACAGCCTATGGGGTGACAAAACAAGGCAATTAGGGGTCATCTAGAATGTCCCCCAATACCATTAAACCTATATTTTCTATTTTGATTTGGGTTTGATCGGGCGCAATTTCCACTGAAGGCTTGACAGAATCGGGTAATCGGACGCAAATCAGGGTACGTTACTGAAAAGCGGCTGAAACACTGATCCAAGCCGCCACAAGAGGTTGATCCATCAACCCAACTCCGAGGCAGCGTAACTCTCATCAGACTTACGCATCTATCACATGAGGGCAGGATATATGCTTTCCACGAAACCGGTGGGTCGTGGGGCGTCTGCACGTAAATATGATCTCTTGACCGCGTTGGGGGCATTTGCCCTTGCGCAGGGCAAACACGATCAACGCAGAGCACTTCGACTGATGACATTGATTACCGCGCGTTACAATTGGGCGCGTGATGAGCTGGCTGTCGGGCAACGCGAAATCGCGCGCCTGTGGTCGGTGGACGAACGCACGGTCAAACGCGAGATGGCGCTTCTGCGATCCAAGGGCTGGCTGGTCGTCAAGCGCCAGGGCGCGCGGGGCAGGGTGACGCAATACGGATTGGGCATCGACCGCATTCTGGCCGACAGCGCACCGACATGGGGCTGTGTCGGTTCTGATTTCGAGATTCGGATGGGGCAGGGGGATGCGCCGCCCGCCGTCGTGCCGCTGCCAGTGCGTGGGACGGTTGCCGCACCGGATGTCTCGACGGGTACGGAATGGGCGCTGGCACAAGCGCTGCTGCATGCGGAGGACGCCGGGACTTATGCCAGTTGGATCGCGGCGCTGGAACGCGTTGAAAGGGCAGGGGGGCGGTTGACGCTGCGCGCCCCCTCACGGTTTCATGCGGGCTACGTGCAGTCGCATCTGGAGCGCCGGGTGCTGGCAGCCTGTCAGGACGTGGATGCGGATGTTGCCGAAGTGCGCATTGTCACGTGAAGAGAGGGCGATATGGCCTCTGCGTCACAGGTACGTCGCCTATGCCTACTGCCTCGCGGCATCCGCTGGTATCGCATGATCAGAGCACAGTTGATTTACTAAAGCTTGATATATGCGGCGATGATGTGCATTTCTGACTGGGAAAGGAGACCGTCGCAATGCCGAAGAACAACAGCGCCACTGTCAAACGCAACGCCAGTGCTGGCAAATTCACCGTCCGCAAGGAAAGTGGCGACATCTCCGTGCATGCGTCTGGTGAGAAAACGCCAAGGACGGTCAGCTCCTCCATCAGCCGGAACAAGGACGCGCTCAAGCGGTTGGCAAATCGCTAAGCGGCACTATCGGATCAAGCTCGGTGACGTTCTCGAAGCGCATGAGCAATCGCTGGAAGCTTTTGGCGGTCTGCCCGGCATCTGCAATCTGGACAGCATTCTGGGCGCCATTGGTAGGCCATACCACGGCTATCACCACACGATCCATGCCAAGGCTGCGGCATTGCTGCATGGCATCGCGACCTCACACGGGTTCAATGACGCCAACAAACGCACCGCCTGGCTGGCGGCAGAGGTTCTGTGTTGGAACAGCGCATACCGCCTGGCCCTGCGCGCCGAGGACCGGATTGACGATGTGGTTGTCGATGTGGTGACAGGTGCCATGTCGCAGGCCGACCTGGAGAAATGGTTCAAAGCGCGTCTGTCGAGGGAGGGTGCCTAGGCCGGGCGTCAGTTTATATCCCTTGGCCCTGGATGCTGGCCCACCAGCTCTTGCCGGTCTTGCCCGCGCAGTCTGCTCATCCGGACAACGGTGGCCAAGACGAAAGACTGGACGTAGAAAAGCCGCCACCCCGTGACGGAGCAGCGGCCTGATCGCTTAGCGTCGGATCAGCTTTGTGGGCCGACGGAGGCCAGATAGGCCGCGACGTCTTCGCCACCTTTCTTCAGCTTGAACGACATCCGCGATTTGGCTTTGGAATCGTCCAGATAGGTGCGCAGGAAGGCGCGCGGGTCTGCGGTGTATTCAGCCAGGTTCGCTTCGTCCCAGACCAGCCCGGCTTCACCGGCCGCGGCCAGATCGTCACCGTATTTGAAGTCAGCAGTGCCTGCCGTGCGGCCGATGACACCGTAGAGATTGGGGCCGGTTTTGCCGCCCTTGACGATCTCCGTGCCATCATCCGCCACGATCATGTGGCAGGATTTGCACTTGTTGAATGTTTTCTCACCCTCTGCCGCATCGCCTTCCGCGAAGGCGGGTGCTGCGAAGCTGAGTGCTATGATGGCTGCAAAGGTACGTGTCATCGTTATCTCCTTAGTTGCTTGGGATACAACGTAGGAGATAGCGACAAGAGTCAACAGTCACATTGTCGCTAGTTTAGGCGACCGCGTGGGAAATCGCGCATTGCTTCCAGAGCTCTTTGAGCGCGAGCACCAGATGTTCAATGTCGTCGATGCTGTGCAGCGGCGAGGGCGTAAACCGCAGCCTTTCCGTGCCCTTTGGGACGGTCGGATAATTGATCGGCTGCACGTAGATGCCGTATTGCTGCATCAGGTAATCCGCGATCATCCGGCATTTGACCGGATCCTTGATCATCACCGGGATGATGTGGCTGGGATTGTCCATATGCGGGATCCCCTCCTGATCCAGCCGCTTGCGCAGATAGGCGACGCGTTCGCGTTGCAGCTTGCGCTCGACGCTGGACCCTTTGAGGTGCTGGATCGAGGTCTGCGCCGCAGCGGCCACAGCGGGCGGCAGGGCGGTGGTAAAGATAAATCCGGAGGCAAAGGAGCGGATGAAGTCGCAAAGCGCCTCAGAGCCCGTGATATAGCCGCCCACGACGCCGTAGGCCTTGCCCAGGGTCCCTTCGATCAGGGTGATGCGGTCCGCCAGCCCCTCACGCTCCGAAATACCGCCGCCACGGGGCCCGTAAAGGCCAACGGCGTGCACTTCGTCCAGATAGGTCATGGCGCCGTGCTTTTCGGCGACCTCGACGATCTCCTTCATCGGGCAGATGTCACCATCCATGGAATAGACGCTTTCGAAGGCGATGATCTTGGGCGCATTGGCGGGCAGGGCGGCCAGCTTGCGATCCAGGTCCTCGGGATCATTGTGCCGCCACAGCACCTTGTTGGCGCGGGAATGCCGGATGCCTTCGATCATCGAGGCGTGGTTCAGTTCATCCGACAAGATCACGCAATCGGGGATGCGGGCGCCCAGCGTGCTCAGCGCGGCCCAGTTGGACACATAGCCCGAGGTGAAGAGCAGCGCCTGCTCCTTGCCATGCAGGTCGGCCAGCTCCGCCTCCAGCAGCTTGTGATTGTGGTTGGTGCCGGAAATATTCCGCGTCCCGCCAGCCCCGGCGCCACAATTGTCGATCGCATCCTTCATGGCCTGCGTGACTGCGGGATGCTGACCCATGCCCAGATAGTCGTTCGAACACCAAACGGTGACCTGATCGGGGCTGTCTGCGTCATGGCATTTCGCGGCAGGGAAAGCCCCCGCCTTGCGCTCCAGTTCCGCAAAAATCCGGTAATTTCCGTCGTCCTTCAGCGCGTCGAGTTGCGATTGGAACAGTGCATCAAAGTCCATGATGTCCCCCTTGGTGGTGTTGTGGTGTTTTCTGTGTCGGTTTGGGCGCGGGAAGCATCCAGCGCCAGAGTTTTTCATCCGGGATCGGCAGCACCATCATCCAGTGCTCCAGCAAAGCCAGCGCGGTGATGGCGGTCAGCAGGGAAAAGCCCACAATCGCGCCGGGTCCGTCGGCGACATAAAGCCGTTCCAGCCAGCAGGCGGTGGCAAAGGTCAGCGCCGAGACGGAGACCGGGAACAGCCAGTTCATCGCGCGGTGGCGAAAGTGGCTGGGCAGATGCGACAGCGCTTCGGGCAGGAAGTCGATGTTGATCTTGGGCACCCCGAAAAACAGGTTCAGCTTGGCTGAGATGCGGGCAAAGAACAGCACCGCAAAGGTCCAGGTGGCGAATTGATTGGCGGCGCCGAGGTTCCAGTCGACCAGGAACATGATGATCAGCGTCGCCACCAGCAGCATCTCGTGATAGGCGAGCGTGCCCCAGGCGCGGATGAACCGCTCCCATTCAGGGACGAATTTCGGTAGCGGGTGCGCGTTCGGGCCGGTGATGATGCCGGTCAGAAACGCCAGTTCCACCCAGCCCCAGATGGCCAGCGCCGAGACAAAGCCCAGATAGGCGCCGAAGGTTGATGTGTCGTGCAGCGAGGCCCAGTAGCCCCAGACCCCCAGCCCCAGAAACGGCAGCGCGAAGAGGACAGCGCGTTTGCGCGCCGCCAGCCCGCCCCGGTCTGCCGATTTCACCACCCACAGGATCGCCCCGGTGGAAAACCACCAGATGAAAAGGGCGAAGAGGGCAGGGGTCCAGAAGCTCATCAGTATGCGGGCTCCAGTCTGGTGGAGGTGGGCACCTGATGCTTTTTCGCGGGGATCGTGATCAGCGAGACAAAGGCGCTGACCGCCCGCACCTGCGCGCCGATCTTGGCAAAGAAGCGACCCTCTTCTGTGGCTTTCGCCAGATCGGCATTGGCCTTTTGCATTTTCTCCAACCCGCGCTGCCAGCGCGGATGGTCGATGTCCAGCGTGATCGGGAAAATCTGTTCGCTGAGCTTGGAGGTCTTGGTGAAGACCTCATGCGCGTACCAGTCGGGATCAACGCCCAATGCGTCATGGAAGGCCGGGCGCTGGTGGTCGCGCACATACATCGTGGAATAGACCGCCGTGAGGAAGAATTTGATCCAGTAGACATTCATGCCCTGGGTCAGTTTGGGTTCCGTTTTCATCAGCAGCGCGAAGGCTTCGCCGTGGCTGAACTCATCATTGCACCATTCCTGGAACCACTTGAAGATCGGGTGGAACCGGTGTTCGGGGTGCTTCTCCAGATGCCGGAAGATGGTGATGTAACGCGCATAGCCGATCTTCTCAGAGAGGTAGGTGGCGTAGTAGATAAACTTTGGTCTGAAGTAGGTGTATTTCTTCTTCTGCGTCAGGAACCCGAGGTTCACCGCCACACCCGCTTCGCGCAGCGCATCGTTGATGAAACCGGCATGCCGCGCCTCATCCCGCGCCATCAGCTGGAAGAGTTGTGTGATGTCCTTGTTGTTGCCGCGCCGCTTCATCTCTTTGTACAAAACGCAGCCTGAAAACTCGGCCGTGCAGGAGCTGATCAGGAAGTCGATGAATTCCTTTTTCAGGCCGGGCTCCATGCCGTCCCAATCCACGTGGTCCCAGTCTTCGTTTTTCTTGAAGTGGCCCTTGTTGGGGTCAGAGACCATCTGGGCGATCAGCTTGTCCCAGTCCTCGCGGACCGGCGAGACGTCAATCGCATCCATCTCGTCAAAGTCGGTGGTGTAGAACCGCGGCGTCAGCAGCGTATTCTGCATTGCCACTTCGGTGGCCGATTTGCTGTCGAGAACGGATTGCGCTTCCTGCAGCTTCAGGCTCTCTTCGGCGTCCGTGATCTCGGAGGTATGTTTGGCGGTGGCTTTCGGCGCGTCGGCGGCGCGTGGGGTCTGGACGTTCATAGCGTGACCTCCTCGGAGAAGGAAAATTCACAAAGCTCCATGACCTCGAAATCGCCCGTCAGGCGGGTCCAGAGCTGCTCAAGCTTGCTGGCGCGGATGATCGTGGCTTCGCGCTCCTCGGTGACGATCTCGCCGAAGGGGGCCATGATTTCGCCGCCGTGCACCTGTACCTCGTCACCTGGATAGATGACGGCACCGTTGTTGAAACGGACATGTGCGTGCAGGCTTTCGAATTTGTGGCTGATTTCGACGGTGCAGGGGGCACGTTCGAAATCCTTTGTCAGTAGTCCCATGAGTGGCTTCCTCCTCGGGTTAGGGTTGGTCCAGCAGTCTGGCGAAGACGCGGGAATTGGATGCGCCGAAGCCCATGAGCTCGGCAGACCATCCGGTGACGGGGTCGAAAAGGGAGAGGCGATTGCCCTCCCGGAGTTGTAGCAGAACCGGCGCGCTCATATCCGCGCCGATCTTGCCGCGTTCGCGGGCGATGACACGTTCCACACCGGCAACAAACCCCCCCTTGTCGGAGGGGAAGTCGGCGATCATCGTGCCATGGGCATCCAGCACGCGGGCCGCCCCGGAGGCATCGCCCGACAGGTGAATGGCGCGTTCCTTGATGATGGCCGCGACGGGGGGCGTGTTCTGCACCGGGCGGCCGGTGAGGGTGGCCAGGCTGACGATCACCAGAACGCAGGCGACAAGGCCAAACATGACACGCACCAGGATGCGCGGGACCAATTCGTCCGGTTTGGCATGAATGCGGGGGTGGGTTTGTGTGTTCATGGCCCGCTACTCCGCCGCAACGGCCGTTTGGGGCAGGACCCGCGCCACTTTCGGCACGGCGATGCGTGCCTCCGCGGCCTCGGCCAGCAGGGCGGCGACCTTTTCAGCCTCCGGAATGCAGCGCAAGGCGGGCTGTGTGCGTTTGATATGCCAGGGGCGCACATGCGGCCAGCAGACCAGATAGCTGAGCCGGGTCTCCCCCATGGTTTCCAGCGCGATGGTGCCGGTGCCGCGCTTGCGCAGATCGAGCATCGCATTGCTGACCTGGGTGTAGGGCAGGTTCAGCGTGACCGTGAGGGCCGCCCCGATGCGCATGACCACGCGGGCATCGGTGACCGTGTACATGGTGGCGCGCGCCTGAACGTAGGCCACCAGCATCAGCAAGCCGCAGACCACGACCCCCAGCAGCAGGAAGGGCACGGCAGAGCCAATCGCCTGACCCATCGGCAGCAGATCCACCACCGAGGTGAAACGCCAGATCGCCAGCAGGGCGAAGTACCCGGCCACCCATTTGAGGCTCAGAGATTCGATGCTCAGCGCCCACCAGTCGGGACGACCCTGCCAAAGGATTTGCTCCCCCTTGGGCGGCTCCTCGGGTAGCCCCTCGATGGGTTCGATCTCGAAATCGTCGTGCCCTTGGACACGCGGTAAATCGTCGTGCCCCTGGGCGGGCGATGATGGCGTATGAGACATGGCGAGTATCTCCTTGATGCGGTTTCGGTCAGCGCGCGGGGCAAGGCAAGCCCCAGGCGCGGTTCAACGTGGTTCAGAGCTTGGGCTCGGCGCGGTCGCCGGCAAAGAGCTTGCCGCCGCCATAGTAGCCGGAGATCTTGTCTTCCTCGAGCAGCGTCACCTGACGCGGGCTGGCAATCGTCGGGATTGTGGCGAAGTGCTTGCCGTAAAGCGCGTGCACCGCGACGCGGTTGGATTTGATCTTGGCAAAAGTGATTGGCATCAGACGATTGCCGGACCCCCATTTGCTATCAAGTTCCATTTCCAGATAGCGGACGAGCTGCTCCGGCTCATCCAGCCACATGTCGACGATCTTACCGACGATCTCCCCGTCCCCGGCAACAACCGGCAATCCGCGCGGATCGCGCCCGGCAGCGACGTGGAAGCCCTCGGCGCCGGACATTGGCACGATTTTCGGATGACCGTGGCCGTCGAGCTCAGGATGATCCTTGCGCGGTGCCCAGGATGCGGGGCCGACCCCATCCAGCATCGGATCACCGGTAGGCTCCAGCGGGTAGCCATTGCCGGGACCGGTGCGTTTCAGCGCAATATCCTCACGCTCCGGCGCCTGTCCGCTGGGTACGGTCACCTCACCGCGGCCATGCGGCAGTTTGAAGGTCTTGTCCTCGGGCAGGGGCCACATGCTGGGGTTGGACGACTTGTTGCCCTCATCGTCTTCCAGAGGATAGCCTTCACGCATGTTTTCACGCTGGATCCAGATGATCAGGATCGCGAAGAAGATGTAAAAGAGCCAGAGCGACAGGCTCGCCAGATCAAATTCGCCAAAGAATGTTCCAGTCATGTTTTTTCCTCCTGAAACGGGGTCATGTTGGGAAATCGGCAAGGCCCAGGGGGCGTTGCGCGGGTTCTGGTTGGGTCAGGGGGCCGCTGCGGCGGACAAGCGGTCCCAGGATCACGAGGGTGACGAACAAAAGGCCGATCTCGACGTGGTACACAAAGGAATAACCGGTGGCGGGGGACACCAGGCCTTCGCCCAGGACGCCGGACATGGCGATGGAATCGATCCAGTCACGCAATGACCCGCCGATGGCGATAGAGAGCCCTGCGGCGGTGGCCTGTGCGGCACCCCAAGCCCCGAGCGCCAATCCGCGCCCCGAGGTCCCGGTTTCGGGCAGGGTCATGCAGGCGGTCAGCGTGGCAACGGCAAAGAGCCCGCCGCCAAAGCCAATGAGCCCCGCGCCCGCGAAAAAGAGCTCTGGCGAGTTCATCGGGGCCGCGAAAATGACGATGGAGAAGGCCCAGATGCCCGCCAGGATGCCAGCGCCTGCAAGCCGGAAGGAATTGGACCCTGCGGCCAGACGTTTGCCCGCCAGCGCAAAGCCCGCCAGCGCGCCCAGCGACCACATGGCGGTCAGGAGGGTCGTGGAAGATACTGATAATCCGAGGATTTCTCCGCCGTAGGGTTCCAGTAGCACGTCCTGCATGTTGAAGGCCATGGTGCCGACAAAGATGCAGGCGAGCAGGCGACCAGCCTGTCCGCCACTGATGAAATCGGTCCAGGCATCGGAGAACTTGGGGCGCGGGGCCGCGCGTTCTTCGCGGCTCATCGGTTGCAGGCTCTCCTGCTTCCAGAGGGCGATCAGGTTCAGCACGATGGTGACCACCGCGGTGGCCTGCACCACCTGAATGAGCTTGATCGATGTGAAATCGCGCAACAGAAACCCAATGATCAGGGAGGAGATGCCCATGCCCACCAGGAACATGACATAGAGCAGCGCCACGACCCGCGGCCGCGTTTCATCCGTTGCCCGGTCGGAGGCCAGCGCCAGACCCGCCGTTTGGGTCATATGCATGCCCAGGCCGGTCATCAGGAAGGCGAGCGCGGCGAGCACTTCGCCTGCGAAGGGCACCTCGATGTAGACATCACCGCCCAACACCAGCAGCGCGGACGGCATGATCGCCAGCCCCCCGAACTGCCACAGCGAGCCGAACCAGATGTAGGGCACGCGTTTCCACCCGATGGCAGAGCGGTAGGTATCCGAGCGGAACCCCAGCAACGTGCGGAACGGGGCAATCAGAACCGGCAGGGCGATCATCACGGCGACGATCATCGCCGCGACGTTCAACTCGACAATCATCACCCGGTTGAGGGTGCCTAGCAGCAGCACCGCAGCCATGCCGACGGAAATCTGAAACAGGGACAGGCGCAGCAGTTGGCCCAACGGCAGATCGGCACTCGCGACGTCAGAAAACGGCAGCGCGTTCAGCGACAGTTGCTTCAGCCGAGGGGCGACGCTGCCCTTCATGCCCGCACCTCCATCGCCTGAGAGATGTAAAATCCGGAGGAGACCCGCTCCACCGGGCGGACCAAGCCGCGCACGCCCTGCGCTCTGGCGGCCTGCGCCAGCGGCTGATGCGCGTGCGGGACCATCACCGGGCTGCGATCCGACCGCGGGAAGAGCTTGCCCGCATACCACATCGCCATCAGCATCCGTGTGCGCGGGGCGACGGTAAAGACAATCGTGCGGTTGGTGCGTTTTTCCAACCCGGCCAGCGCCGTACCGATGTCGGCTGCATCGTAGTAGATCAGGCTGTCCATCGCGACCACGTGATCGAAGCGGCCCAGCGAGGCGCTCAGCATATCACCCGAGGTGAAGGTCACCTGTTTGCGATACTCCGGCGGCAGGCGCAGCTCTGCAATGTCCACCAGCTGTGGTGAGATGTCGATTGCCGTCACCTCGGCCCCCCGCGCGGCCAATTCCGCGGTCATCTGCCCGGCACCGCATCCCGCATCCAGCACCCGCTGGCCGGAGAGGTCCGCTGGCAACCGGCTCAGCATCAGCGCGCGCATCTGGTCGCGCCCACGCCGCACGGTTTCGCGGATTTTCGACACTGGCGCGTCCGAGGTCAGCCGCTCCCAGGTCTTGGTCGCGGTCTTGTCAAAATAGGTCTCTACCCGGTCACGTGTCGCATCATAGCCGGGCCGTGCGTTTGTGGCGGGCTCGGGTGCAGTAGGCTGTGACGGGAAGGGAGCGAGGTCGCGCATCAATCAAATCCCAGCAGTTCAAAGATATCGCGATCCGGCAGCGGGGCAGGGGCCAGCGGCTCGGTGCCGTTCCAGAGTGTTTCGGCAAGCCGGATATATTCCTTGCGGACCTGCACGATTTCCTCGTCATCCGGCATCTCGAAGAGGGTCTTCTTCTTCAGCCGCGAGCGGCGGATCGCATCGAGGTCCGGCATATGCGCGATCCGGTTGAAGCCCACGGTCTTGCAATAACGATCTACCTCGTCAGTCTCGCGGGACCGGTTGGCGACACAGCCCGCCAGCCGCACCTTGTAGTTGGCCGATTTCGCCTGCACGGCGGCAATGATCCGGTTCATGGCGTAGATGCTGTCAAAATCATTCGCCGTGACGATCAGCGCCCGATCAGCGTGCTGCAAGGGGGCTGCAAAGCCACCGCAAACCACATCGCCCAGCACGTCGAAGATCACCACATCGGTGTCTTCCAGCAGATGATGTTGTTTCAGCAGCTTGACCGTCTGGCCAACCACATAGCCGCCACAGCCGGTACCTGCGGGTGGCCCCCCGGCCTCGACGCATTTCACACCGTTGAACCCGTCAAAGACGAAATCCTCCGCCCGCAGCTCTTCGGGGTGGAAATCCACCTCCTTGAGAATATCGATCACCGTCGGCACCAGCGATCCGGTCAGGGTGAACGTGCTGTCATGCTTCGGGTCACACCCGATCTGCAACACCCGCTTGCCCAGCATCGAGAACGCCGCCGACAGGTTCGAAGAAGTTGTCGATTTGCCGATCCCGCCCTTGCCATAGACGGAAAAGACCTTGGCACCCTCGATCTTGGCGCTTTCGTCCTGATGCACCTGCACCGACCCTTCGCCATCCTGACCCCGCAGGTTGGGCGGTGTTCTATCCAGTGGGCTCATGTCCATGTCCTTTCAAAGGGGCGCGCACCCCCTGCTTCTTCTGGCTTAAAATATCCCCGCCGGAGGCTCCGACGGTTGATTTTCCAAGAATCGCTCATTGCGCAGCGATCCCTTCGAGTTGGTCCTCCAGCGCGTCAGCCGCGTCTTGCAGCGCGGCCAGCGTTTCGGCATCCGGGGACCAGTAATTGCGGTCGTGGGCTTCCAGCAGGCGGTTGGCCATGCGGCTGGAGGCGGTGGGGTTCAGATCGGCAAGCCGCTGGCGCATCTCGGCATCCAGCACGAAGGTTTCTGAAATCCGCTGGTAAACCCAATCATCCACCTGCCCGGTGGTGGCGGACCAGCCCAACGTATTGGTCACATGCGCCTCGATCTGGCGCACGCCTTCCGGTCCGTGTTTCAGCAGCCCCTCAAAGAACTTCGGATTGAGGCTGCGCGCGCGGGTTTCCAGCGCGACCTGATCTTTCAGCGTGCGGACCTTGCCCGCGCCACGGGTCTGATCCCCGATATAGACGGCAGCATCCGACCCTTTGGCGCGTTTCACCGCGCGGGCGATCCCGCCAAGCGTGTCGAAGTAGTGATCGACCGTGGTGACCCCCAACTCGACCGATTCGAGGTTCTGATAGGCCACATCCACTTCCGCGAGGGTCGATTGCAGTAGTGCCGCATTCGCCGCTGCCTTACCGTCGGTGCCATAGGCAAAACTCTTGCGCGCCTCATAGGCATCGGCCAATTCGTCCTCATCGCCAAAGGCTGAGCTGTCCACCAGCCCGTTCACGTTCGAGCCATAAGCCCCTTCGGCGTTGGAGAAGACGCGCAGGGCGGCCTCTTCCATCGCGCAGCCGGTTTTCTCTGCGTAGGCCAGCGCGTGGGCGCGGATGTAATTCTGCTCCAGCGGCTCCTCGGCGCAAGCGCATTTCAGCGCCGCTTCGGCCAGCATGCGCGTCTGCAAGGGCAGCAGATCGCGGAAGATGCCCGAGAGGGTCATGATCACGTCAATGCGCGGGCGCCCGAGGTCTTCCAGCGGAATGAGATCAGCGCCGGAAATCCGCCCGAAGCTGTCAAAACGCGGCGTGCACCCCATCAATGCCAACGCCTGCGCAATCGGGCCGCCGTCGGATTTGATGTTGTCGCTGCCCCAGAGCACCAACGCCACCGTGCGCGGCAGGCTGTCATGGGTCTCCAGCAGCAGTTGCGCCTGCTTTGCGCCGTCCTGACAGGCAAAGGCGGTGGGCATCCGGAAGGGATCAAAAGCGTGGATATTGCGGCCCGTGGGCAGGATTTCAGGCGACCGGATCAGATCACCGCCCGCCACAGGCGCCGTGAAATGCCCGGCGAGCGCTGCCATCAGCGCGTCAAGCTCGGTTTCCTGCTGCAACAGGTGATCAACGCGTGCCCGCGTCTCCTCATCCACATCCGGCAGAATGCGCAGATACTCAGCCCGTTCCGTATCGCTGAGCCGCTCGCCCACCACATGCAGGCCCTCGGGGATCAGCGCGTCCTCGGTTTCCAGCAGCTTGATCCAGAGTGTCTCGGCAGGCACCCCACCCATATCGACGGCGGCGGCCTGCTCAGCGATCAGCGCTTCCAACTCGTCGCGTTCGGCCGCATCGGGTGCCGTGCTGCGCCAGCGGGTCAGGCTGTCCTTGAGTTCCGCAAGCCCTTTATAAAGCCCCGCCGTCGCCAGCGGCGGCGTCAGGTGGCTGATGGTCACCGCATTGCTGCGCCGCTTGGCCAGCGTCGCCTCAGACGGGTTGTTGGCCGCATAAAGATAGACGTTCGGCAGATCGCCGATCAGCCGGTCCGGCCAATCCGCACCCGAGGGCCCCGCCTGCTTGCCGGGCATGAATTCTAGTGCGCCATGCATCCCGAAATGCAGCAGCACATCGGCCTTCAGCGTGTTTTTCAGCCAGAGATAGAAGCTCGCAAAGGCATGTGTCGGCGCAAAGCCTCGCTCGAAGAGCAACCGCATCGGGTCACCTTCATAGCCAAACCCGGGCTGCAGCCCGACAAAGACCTTGCCGAACTGCTTGCCAAGGACAAAAACCCCACGCCCGTCCGATTGCACACGGCCCGGCGCGGGCCCCCATTGTGCTTCGATCTCGTTCAGCCAGGGGGTGTTTGCGACAATCTCATCGGCGCTCACATGGGCCTCAACATTGGCCTCCTGCCCGTATTGCGCCGCGGTGCCTTCCAGAACCTCGGCGCGCAGGGCATCAACAGAAGCCGGCACTTCGACATCGTATCCTTCGGCTTTCAACCGGTTTAACGTATTGAAAAGGCTTTCAAAAACGCTGAGGTAGGCCGCGGTGCCAGCAGCCCCCGCATTGGGCGGGAAGCCAAAGAGCACGATCCCGACGGTGCGATCAAAGGCCTCCGACCGACGCAGCTTGGCCTGACGTTCCGTGCGCGCGACCAAAGCCTCAACCCGCTCCGGACAGGGGGCCATCGCCTTGGCCTGCTCGGTGCAATCGCAACTCCGATTACAACCGTGGCATCCGTTCTGACCATGGCGCCCGGCGAAGACGGTGGGCGTCGTGGCCCCGTCGAGCTCGGGCAGCGCGATCAGCATGGTGGTCTCGATCGGTCCCAGCCCCTGGGCCGAAGCTGACCATTGATCAAGGGTCTGAAATTCCAGCGGGTGTGCGGCGATGTAGGGCACGTCCAGCGCTTTGAGCACGTCAATTGCCGCCACATTGTCATTGTAGGCCGGCCCGCCGACCAGCGAGAAACCCGTCAGGGACACCAGCGCGTCAATTTTCACGCCCTGCGCATCGCGGAAATAGGCGTCAATCGCCGGACGTCCGTCCAGACCGCCCGCAAAGGCGGCCAGAACCCGGATACCCCGCGCCTCGAAACCCCGGATCACCGCGTCATAATGGGCGGTATCAGAGGACAGCACGTAAGAGCGCATCATCAGCAACCCAACCGTCATCTGCGCGGCTTTCGGGGCCGGAACGGCAGCGGCATCCGTGGTGATGCGCCTGGGCAGGTCGGGATGGTAGAGACCGGCATCCGGGTATTCGATGGGCGCTGCGGCATCGGGTGCCGCTTTCCAACCGGTGTCTTTTGCATAGCGCCCCAGCAGAAAACGCACCATCGCCTCGACGTTATCGTCTGACCCGCCCAGCCAGTATTGCATGGTCAGGAACCACGCGCGCAGATCCTGGCTCTTGCCCGGGATGTACTTGAGGATTTTCGGCAGGCGGCGCAGCAGCGCCATCTTTTGCGCGCCCGACGAACTCGACGGTTTGGACGATCCGCGCAACCGTTTCATCAGCTTCATGGTGCCCGATTGCGGTGCCATCATATCGAGCGCGCCCATCCGGGTGAGCTTCACAATCGCCGCATCGGCAATCACGCCGATCATCGCATCACAGTGATCGCGCCGGGCTTGCAGACTGGGCAGGATGCGCGAAATATGTTCTTCGAGAAAGAGCAGGTTGGCGATGATGATATCCCCGGTCTCCACCGCTTCTCTCGCCGCTTCAAACGCGCCGGGCGTCTCACCCCATTCCGCCGCTGCATGGATCGACAGCGACAGCCCGGGGTAATCCGTGCTCAGCCGGTCCATCGCGCGCATCGCCGGACCCGCCGCATGGCTGTCCAGCGTCAGGATCACGACGCGATACCCGGGCAGACGCCCGTTTATGCCCCGGTCATCGCGCATAATGGGCCTTTGCCTCGTAAAGCGTGTCGATGCTGATCTCGGATACGCCGCGTTCCGTGGCAAAGGCCTCGGTATTCCGGCGCGCCTTGCCGCGCACGAAGAAAGGGATCTTCTTCAGCTCCCGTTCCGCATCGTCCAGCCAGATCACGTTTGACCCCGGCGTTGCATTCTCTTGGCCGGAAATATCCCGGGGGGCAGGCGCAGCCTGGGGGGTTGGCCCCCCCGCCACATCCGGTTTCGGCGCATGGCCACCGTGGTGTGACGGTCCCGCCGCATCGTGGAATTCGAAATCATCCCGAAACATGTGCAGCAGATGCTCTTCCAGTCCCATGACCAGCGGATGCACCCAGGTGTCAAAGATCACATTGGCGCCTTCGATCCCCATCTGCGGCGAATAGCGCGCCGGGAAGTCCTGCACGTGCACCGGCGCGGAGATGACGGCGCAGGGAATGCCCAGACGCTTGCCGATATGGCGCTCCATCTGGGTGCCGAGGATCATTTCGGGCTGCATCGCTTCGATCACGCGCTCGACCTCGAGATAGTCGTCGGTGATCGTGGCTTCGACGCCATATTCCTTGGCCAACGCACGGATCGGTCGGGCCATTTCGCGGTTGTAACAGCCCATGCCCACCACTTCGAAACCCATCTCATCCCGCGCGATGCGGGCAGCGGCGGCCACATGGGTGCCATCGCCGAAAAGGAACACGCGTTTGCCGGTCAGATAGGTGCTGTCCACGGATTTCGAATACCAGGGCAGACGCAGGCGGCTGTCATCCAGATAGGGCTTCACGCCGGTGATTTCGGCCACCTCCGCCACGAAATCGCGGGTGGCACCGACCCCGATGGGCACGATCTTGGTATAGGGCTGATCCAGCTCCCGCTCCATCCAACGGGCCGCGGCCTCGGCCGTTTCGGGATACATCAGCACGTTGAAATGCGCCGCCCCCATCCGGGCAATATCAGATGGCGAGGAGGTCATCGGGGCCACCACATTCACGCTGATGCCCATATCGGAGAGCAGCGAGGTGATTTCGGTGATGTCGTCGCGGTGCCGGAATCCCAGCGCCGTTGGTCCGATTAGATTGCAGCTGATCTGCGCCGTGCGGTCCATCGGTTTGGCCAGCGCCCGCACGATCTGGAAAAATGTCTCATCGGCGCCAAAGTTCTCCTTGCGCTGGTAGCTGGGCAGCTCCAGCGGGATGACAGGCACCGGGATGTCCATGGTTTCGGCCATGCCACCCGGGTCGTCCTGAATAAGTTCGGCGGTGCAGGAGGCACCGACAATCAGGGCTTCGGGTTCGAACCGGGCATAAGCGTCCTGCAGCGAGGTCTTGAAGAGATTGGCCGTGTCAGACCCCAGATCACGCGCCTGAAAGGTCGTATAGGTGACGGGCGGGCGGTGATCGCGCCGTTCGATCATGGTAAAGAGCAGATCGGCATAGGTATCGCCCTGCGGCGCGTGCAAAACGTAGTGCAGACCTTTCATGCCGGTTGCCACGCGCATCGCGCCAACATGCGGCGGACCCTCGTATGTCCAGACCGTCAGCTTCATGCACTGGCCTCCAGCTTCAGGAGGTCCGCACGGCGCACCGGGCGGGAGAAGAGGCCTGCGAGATCACCAGCCTGTTCGTAGAAGTGCACCGGAGTGAACACCAACTCGATGGCCCATTTCGTGGCCAGCCCGTCCGCTTCCAGCGGATTGGCAAGACCAAGGCCGCAGACCGTGAGGTCGGGGCGGGCGTTCCGGCAACGGTCAAGCTGCAGATCAACGTCCTGCCCTTCGGAAAGGGTGGGGCCTTGCGCCAGCATATCGAGATCGGGGCCAACGATGCCCTTGTGAATGAAGGGCGCGCCAACCTCCAACGCCTCCATCCCGCACTCGCGGGTCAGGAAACGGGCGAGGGGGATTTCCAGCTGGCTGTCGGGGAAGAAAAAGATCGACTTGCCGCGCAGCGCTTCCGAGGCTTGCGCGATGGCCTTGCGGGCCCGCGCGCGGGGCGCGGCTGTGACCCGATCGAAGGTCTCCGCATCCACACCGAATTCATCGGCGATCACGCGCAGCCAGGCCGTTGTGCCTTCTTCGCCGAAGGGGAAGGGTGCGGCCAAATGGCGGGCGCCCCGGCGCTCAAGCGCGGCGTGGGTATCCCCGAGGAAGGGCTGCGTGAGGGCGAAAACGGTGTTGTCGCTAACGCCCAGATCGGTATCGGCGCGGGGGGCCGGCAGCACCTTGATCGGGCCGATGCCCATCTCTGACAGCAGGGAGACGGCCTGTTCTTCGACCACATCAGGCAGCGCCCCGACGAGCAGCAACTGTCGCGTTTCCGTCTTGGGCAGCACCGGGACCATGGAGGCCAGACAGGCGTCTTCGCCCTGGGTGAAGGTCGTCTCGATGCCGGAGCCGGAGAAATTCAGCACCCGCACGGAAGGTGCATATTTCTCGGTCATGCGCTCCGCAGCGCGGGCAAGATCCAGCTTGATCACCTCCGAGGGGCAGGAGCCGACAAGGAAAAGTTGCTTGATATCGGTGCGGCGGGCCAGCAACTGATCCACCACCTTGTCAAGCTCGGTCTGCGCATCGGCGAGGCCTGCAAGGTCGGTTTCTTCGAGAATCGCTGTGCCAAAGCGCGGTTCGGCGAAAATCATCACACCGGCGGCGGATTGCAGCAAATGGGCGCAGGTTCTGCTGCCCACAACGAGAAAAAAAGCGTCCTGCATCTTGCGATGCAGCCAGATGATTCCCGTCAGGCCGCAGAAAACCTCACGCTGACCCCGCTGCTTCAGAATCGGTTCGTCACGGCATCCACCAGAGGCGGCGAGGCGTGGCAGTTCCGTCATGCGCTCACCTCCTGCGGCCGGTTAAGGTCGGATTGTGCCTGCAATCTGGCCGCCCGCAGCTTCAGCAGAAACTGTGCCGCATTGATGACGTAGGCGGCATAGGCCGCGAGCGCCAGGAACATGAGCGATACAGGGGGCAGCGCGTCCGCGAACAGCGCCCAGAGGTAGCCGGTATGCAGCGCAATCACGGCAAAGGAAAACACGTCTTCCCAGAAGAATGCGGGGGCGAAAAGGTATTGACCGAAAACGATTTTTTCCCAAATCGCGCCGGTGATCATGATCAGGTAAAGAACGGCGGTTTTCAGCACGATCGAGAGGGTCGCGGCCTCATACCCCAGACCACTCCACAGATACCGCACCACAAGCACAAGAGAGACCAGAAAAACGACAAACTGAAGCGGCGCCAGGATGCCCTGGATCACCGTCCAAACCGTCTCATCACGCCGTATGCGCTCTTCTGCCGTGTACAGACCTGCCGGTGCGGATTTTGGAGCCTTGTGGCTTTGCATCGCGCGGATCACCTCTCCCGTTTTCTACCCTCAACGGTAGCTTTTTTGTCGGAAAAGTGTCAACTATAACTTACACATGTGACGCGTCTGATTTACACATTGCTCAGACGGTCTTTCGGCACAAATATGCGTATAGGCCTTTAAATCTTAACGAAATAGCTGGATTTACCCTATATTTATGGTCCAAATCCAAGGTGAAAATGTCAATTTGATTTGACATTATGGTGTTCAGGGCAGAGATTTGATGCCAATAGCGACTTCAATTGGGCTTTTGCTCTTTCAAATCCAAATTATACTGTTCGCTCAGGTGGTACTATGTCGCAAGATGACCAGTCAGACACGCGAGGCCTGCAACAGAGCCGGCCAAATGAAGTGGGCGTTTTTGCGACCCGCGTCATCTCGGCGTTGCGCGAACGTCAGGTTGTCTGCAGCGATGGGGTCCGCCAATTCGTGCTGGATCATCTGGTCCGCGCCATTCTGACCCCCGGTGACTGTGATCCGGCGCAGCTGTTTGAAGAGTTGCGCGGCCATCGTCTGAGCGTTGATGCCGTCATAGACCTTTATATTCCGCGCGCGGCCTGCTGCCTGGGTCAAAGCTGGGTCGATGATGACATTACCTTTGCCGATGTCACAGTTGGGGCCTTGCGGTTGCAGGCGTTTTTGGAGGAAGCCTCCGCGCAGTCACGGCTGGAGCTTGTCACC
Source organism: uncultured Roseobacter sp. (assembly GCF_947499265.1). Classification (GTDB taxonomy): domain Bacteria; phylum Pseudomonadota; class Alphaproteobacteria; order Rhodobacterales; family Rhodobacteraceae; genus Roseobacter. The sequence continues at coordinate 44,445 of NZ_CANMNK010000010.1, forward strand.
AATGATGCACGCCTGCGCGCCATTGTGGTTCTGCCGCGCGGGGAGCAGCATTTTCTGGGGGTGAGCGTTGTGGCGGCCCAACTGCGCCGCATGGGCTGCGAGGTGTCGGTTTCCTTTGATGAATGCCTGGACGCGCTCAGCGCGCGGGTGATCGAAGAGCAGCCCGATATGGTGTTGATCTCCTGTTCGCGCCGCGAGACCCTTGAAACCATCAAGGAGACGGTGCAAGTAATCCGGCAGGTGCCAATGGGGCCGATGATCGCTTTGGGCGGCGCGGTGATGTTGGATGCCGACGATTTGAAGGAACGTACGGGCGTTGACATAGTGACTGGTACTGCGAAGGACGCTGTTGCGTTCTGTTCAAAACGCGCGCATGCGCTCTCCCGATTATGACAACCGACGGAAATACGTTCTGGAGCAGCGGCGCTGTTCCCTTGATAGAGCCGGAGTTCTTGAGCAGCATCATCGGGGCTGCCTCGGACATCGCGCTTGTCGTTTCCGCCGAGGGTATCATCCTTTCCGTTGTTCTGAACGCTCAGAGCGACTCTTTCGGCAATCTCAAGCATTGGGAAGGGCGCCCGGTCGTCGACTTTCTGACGCGTGAATGTGTACCGAAATTCGAAACCGCTCACGAAGCCTATATGGCGGGCGAGGTGCCGCGCAAACCGTTGGAGCTGAACCACAGCGACAATGCTGTCTGGCAATATCCCGTGCGCTATACGTTCCACCGCTTCGGGCAGGAAAATGCCGCGCTGTTGCTGGGCCGCGATCTGCGACCCATCGCGGAGACGCAGCAACAATTGGTGCAGGCGCAGATTGCGCTGGAGCAGGGCTATGAAGCGCGGCGGGAATTCGATGCGCGATTTCGCGTGCTGCTGGCCAATTCCGATGAGGCCACCGTTTTTGTCTCGGTCCGGTCGGGTCGGGTAGATGATGCCAATGAAGCGGCTGCACATCTACTTGGCGTCAAACTGGAGTCGTTGAAGGGCAGCAGTTTTGCACAGCACTTCGCGGATCGCTCCAACGTGGAACTGACCGAGAGCCTGATGAACGCGACCCTGTCCGAAGAGGGCGGGCGCGTGACCTTGAAGGCCAGCCGGGGCCGCCAGACGCTTGTTGTCAAGCCGGTGGTGTTCCGCGCGGGCGGTCAGCGCGTTCTGCTTTGCCGTATTGCCAGCGACGAGGGGACAGAGAAGTCGCCCGATGTCGCGGCGGCCCAGGCGCTGGATCTGTTCCGCACGGGCAGTGATGCAATGATCTTCATGACCGGCAAGGGCGTCATCACCTCGGTGAATGAAAGCTTCCTGGATGTCATTGGTGCTGCCCATCTGTCTGATGTGGTGGGGCGCAGTTTTGCCGATTTTCTCGGGCGCGGTCAGATTGACCTGAGCGTTTTGACAGATCACCCGAAAAAGGGCGGGCAGATGCGGATCTACGCGACCAAGTTGATCAATGATCTGGGCGCGCGTCTGACGGTCGAGATTTCAGCGACCCATCTGGAAGAGGCCAATGACGTTGTGATCGGCTGTGTGATCCGCGATGTCAGCCGCGTCGAAGCCGCCCGTCCGCAGTCCAGCGTTCCCAGTCCCATGGCCCCTGAATCCGCGCGCAATGTGATGGATCTTGTCGGGTCGGCCTCGCTCAAGGATATCGTGGCCGAAACCACGGATGTGGTTGAGAAAATGTGCATCGAAACCGCAGTCGAACTGACCGGCAACAACCGGGTGGCGGCGGCCGAGATGTTGGGGCTGTCTCGGCAAAGCCTCTATGTGAAACTCCGCAAATACGGGTTGCTCAGCAAAAACGGCTAAATCTGTCTGCGCAGCCTTTCGGTCCCTCTTGCGCCGACTCAAAGTGTCAGCCATAGTTTACACATGTCTGTCACTCAGGTCATACAGTCGCGCCGTTATCCTGAACCAGCAGCCGCGCTGCGACTCATCAAACCCATCACGTGGTTCCCGCCGATGTGGGCCTATATCTGTGGCGTGATTTCGTCAGGTGTCGCGCCCGCCGGGCACTGGGGCGTCGTCATTCTGGGCGTTATCCTTGCGGGCCCGATTGTTTGCGGCATGAGCCAGGCGGCCAATGACTGGTGCGACCGGCACGTGGACGCCATCAATGAACCTGACCGTCCAATCCCCTCCGGGCGCATTCCCGGCAAATGGGGCTTATGGATCGCTTTGGCGATGTCCGTTCTGTCCCTTTTTGTCGGCTGGCAATTGGGCCCTTGGGGTTTTGGCGCCACCGTCGTGGGCGTGCTGGCGGCCTGGGCCTATTCCGCGGAGCCGGTGCGGCTCAAACGGTCGGGCATCTGGGGGCCGGGGCTCGTTGGTCTGAGCTATGAAAGCCTGCCTTGGTTTACTGGTGCCGCCGTATTGAGCGCGGGCGCGCCATCGATTTACGTGATCACAGTGGCACTGCTCTATGGCATTGGCGCGCATGGGATCATGACGCTGAATGATTTCAAGGCCCTCGAAGGTGACCGGCAAACCGGCGTGCAATCCCTGCCAGTGACGCTTGGCCCCGAGCGCGCGGCCAAGGTGGCCTGCACCGTCATGGCGGTGCCACAAGTCATTGTCGTGGCGCTGTTGCTCTTCTGGGACAAGCCGCTGCACGCTTTGGGTGTTGCCGCTGTGCTTTGCGCGCAGTTCTGGGCCATGACCGTGATGTTCAAGGATCCCAAGGCCAAGGCACCCTGGTACAACGGTACCGGCGTCTTGCTATATGTCAGCGGCATGATGATCACGGCATTTGCCGTGCGCAGCCTTGGGGGTGCACTATGAGGCTCAGCTGGATCGCGATTGTCAGGTTGGGACTGGTGCAGATGTGCCTCGGGGCGATTGTGGTGCTGACCACCTCGACCTTGAACCGCCTGATGGTGGTGGAACTGGCTTTGCCCGCGGTGCTGCCCGGCCTTCTGGTGGCGCTGCATTACGGCATCCAGATCACCCGCCCGAACTGGGGGTTTCTCTCCGACACGGGCGGCAATCGTACCCGCTGGATCATCCGTGGCATGGCGGCGCTGGCCCTTGGGGCGATGCTGGCGGCCTATGGTGTCGCGGTGATGGAGGCGCAGTTCGCCTTTGGTTTGCTGCTCTCGGTCGTCGCTTATGCTCTCATTGGTCTGGGGGTCGGCGCGTCGGGCACATCGCTTCTGGCGCTGCTTGCAACGGCGACGGCGCCCGCGCGCCGGGCAGCTGCGGCAACCATCACCTGGCTGATGATGATCGCGGGCATCGCTGTCACGGCGGGCGTGATCGGCGCGCTGCTTGACCCCTATTCGGTGAGCTTGCTTTTGAAGATCGTGGCCGTGGTGACGGGGGGTGCCTTCCTGCTGACCTGTCTGGCGGTCTGGGGCATTGAAGCGCGGGTGGAGGCGGCACCGGTTGCCACACCGATGCCCTTCCGCGAGGGGCTGGCCGAGGTCTGGGCCGAACGCAAGGCGCGCAATTTCACCCTGTTCGTTTTTCTGTCGATGACTGCCTATTTCATGCAGGAGCTGATCCTGGAACCCTATGCGGGTCTGGTCTTCGGCTTCACGCCGGGTCAATCCACCTCGCTTTCGGGCGCGCAAAACGGGGGTGTCTTTCTGGGCATGGTGCTGGTTGGCATCATGTGCACCGGTTTCAAACTGGGCAGCCTGCGCGCTTGGGTGATCGGCGGCTGCATCGGGTCGGCCGCGATGCTGGTCGGGTTGACTCTGATGGGTCAGATCGGCGTGGGCGCGCCGCTGATGCCCGCCGTTGTGGGCCTTGGATTTTTCAACGGCGTCTTTGCCGTTGCCGCCATCGGATCGATGATGGCTCTGGCCGGGCAGGGCCGCGAGGCGCGCGAGGGGACCCGCATGGGCCTTTGGGGTGCTGCACAAGCGCTGGCCGCCGGGTTTGGCGGGTTGCTGGGGGCCGCATTGGTTGACGTGATGCGGGCGGCGGTCACGGGCACGGACGCCACAGCCTTCGGCACGGTATTTCTGATCGAAGCAGCGCTCTTTGTGGCGGCTGCATATATGGCACTGCGGGTGATGGAACGCCCCGCCGTGCCGAACGGGTCTTTGGTTCCGGGAGAATGAGCCATGTATGACGTAGTGATCGTAGGCGGCGGCCCCTCGGGCGCCACGGCAGCGCTGGATCTGGTACAGTCGGGCCACAAGGTGGCGCTGCTGGACCGGGAAGGGCGGATCAAACCCTGTGGCGGCGCAATCCCACCCCGCCTGATGCAGGATTTTCACATCACCGAGGATCAACTGCTGGCCAAGGTGAACACCGCGCGGATGATTTCGCCCACTGGGCGCCATGTGGATATTCCGATTGAAAACGGCTTTGTCGGCATGGTGGACCGCAAGGATTTTGACCCCTTCCTGCGGTCCCGGGCGGCGGCGGCTGGTGCGGATTATATCACGGGCACCTTCGTGCGGATCGAGCGGGATGCGCAGGGACCATCGGTGATTTACCGCGACAAGGTGGACGGATCCGAGCATGCCCTGGCCTGCAAGCTGGTGATCGGTGCGGATGGCGCGCGCTCCAAAGTGGGGCGCGCGGAAGTGCCCGGCGGCGACACAATCCCCTATGTGCTGGCCTATCATGAGATCATCAAGGCGCCGCCGAAATCCGATGTCTATGACCCCATGCGCTGTGACGTGATTTATGATGGGGAGATTTCGCCCGATTTTTACGGCTGGATTTTCCCGCACGGCGACAGCGCGAGTGTCGGCATGGGTACTGAGATTTCTTCTGTCGATCTCAAGCAGGCCACTGCCGCACTGCGTGACAGCGCCGGTTTGACCGATTGCGAGACCCTGCGCCGGGAAGGGGCCCCCATTCCGCTGAAACCCCTCGACCGCTGGGACAACGGCAAGGATGTCGTGCTGGCCGGGGATGCCGCCGGCGTTGTCGCCCCGTCATCTGGCGAAGGGATTTATTATGCGATGGTGGGGGGCCGCGTGGCCGCCACCGCCTGTGCCGCAACACTGGCCTCGGGCCGGGTGAAGGACCTGCGGCTGGCGCGCAGCCTCTTCATGAAGGAGCATAAAACGGTATTCCGCGTGCTGGGCTCGATGCAGAACGCCTATTACCGCAGTGACGAACGGCGCGAGCGGTTTGTGTCCCTTTGCCATGACATTGACGTGCAGCGGCTGACCTTTGAGGCCTATATGAACAAGAAGCTGGTCAAGGCACGGCCCATGGCGCACCTGAAAATCGGCATCAAGAACCTTGCGCATCTGACCGGACTTGTGGCACCGACGCGCGTATGACGATCATGATCCCGGCCTGGGTAGACGGCACATTGACACCGGTGGAAAAGCTTGAGGCGCACCTGAAGGGGCTGCGCCACAAAGCGGTGTCGGTCTTTGTGCTCGATGGCGACGCGGTGCTGATGCAGCAGCGTGCGATGTGTAAATATCATACGCCCGGGCTGTGGACGAATACCTGCTGTACGCATCCCGAGTGGGACGAAACGCCGCTGGACTGCGCCGTGCGCCGCTTGAACGAAGAGATCGGCGTGACCGGCGTACAGCCCGAGCACCGCCACCACCTGGAATATCGCGCGGATGTCGGCGGTGGATTGACCGAGCACGAAGTCGTCGATGTTTACGTAGCACAAGCGGATGCCGATCTGTCAGTTACGTGCAATCCGGATGAGGTCATGGCCGTGGAGTGGGTGCGCTTTGCCGATCTCAAGCGTCAGGTGGACGAGACCCCGGAACGGTTCACGCCGTGGCTGCGCATTTACCTGCGGGATCATGGGCAGACGATTTTTGGCGATTTGGCTCTGGCATCCGCGTCCTGAGACGAACATATCGTGGGATTTGTGACGGCGCGTGGCCGACTGACATGAATCAATAATACCCCATCGATTTTGATTATTTTTCCGGCCAGTGAAAACACGGAAAAAGACTCGATGGACTTCAAGACAGACAATGGCGCTGCGGGCGATATGCGCGCTGGTAGATTTCTGACAGACCCAGATGCACCCGAGAGTGCCGCCAAACTGCGCCTTGAGCGGCGACAGGGTTGGGGATACGGCGCCTGCCCAGACGTGCCGCCTCTGAACAGGGCAAGCGAGATATCCTTTGCCCTTGGCGATGATCTCGGAGGATAGCGCGATGAAAAAGGCAACCCTGCGCAACGACTTTGTCGATACCCTTTCCCTCGCGGATCTATGCCGGTTTTGCCGGGCGGATGAAGCCTGGGTGGTTGATCTGGTGGAACACGGTGTTCTGGCCCCCCAGGGGTCCTCGGTTGAAAACTGGCAATTCTGCTCCGTCAGCATCGTGCGTGCGAAAAAGGCGCGGCGGTTGAACCGCGACCACGGGATCAACACCGCCGGTGTGGCGATGGTTCTGGATTTGCTCGAAGAACGGGCGAAGATCCTGCGGGAGCTTGCACGCAGCAATGTGCTTTGATCGATAAGCTGGTTTCAGGCCCGCTGATACGCCGCTGATTGATCGGGTGCGCTTGTCTCGGCGTCTTCTGCAAGACTGACCCGGGTGCCGGTGGTCCCGTCGATCAGTTGCATGGTATCCGCCAGATTGCCAATGGCCGCAAACCCACCGGTTGCCCGGGCGAATTCGCAGGCCGCATCGACCTTTGGCCCCATCGACCCGTTCGGAAATGAGAATGCCGCCATTTGGTCCGGGGTTGCATGGGTGATGAGGGCCTGCTCCGGCGTGCCCCAACCGGTAAAGACACCTTTCACATCCGTCAGCATCAGAAATGCATCCGCCTCCAGATCGCGGGCCAGAAGCCCACTGGCGTGATCCTTGTCGATCACCGCCTCCACGCCGATCATCGTCCCATCATTCTTCTGAACCACCGGAATGCCGCCACCGCCCGCGCAGATGATCACCACGCCCTGATCCAGCAAGATCCGGATCACGTCGATTTCCAGAATACGTTTGGGACGCGGCGAGGGCACGGTGCGGCGAAAGTGGGGCCCGTCCTGACCAATGGTCCAGCCCCGCTCGGCGCCAAGCTGGGTCGCTTCCTCTTCGGTGTAGATGGCGCCGATAAACTTGGTCGGGGTCTGAAAGGCGGGATCGTCCGGATCAACCTCGATCTGGGTGAGCAAGGTCGCGTATTTGGCCTCCGGCCTATAGGCATTGTCCAACTCCTGCTGCAGGACATAGCCGATCATGCCATCCGTTTCGGCCCCGAGCACATCGAGCGGAAAGGCCGCGCCCTGCAAGGCCAGATAGCCGACCTGCGGGCCGTTCCCGTGGGTGATCACCACCTCATGCCCGGCCTCCAGGAGCTGTGCCAGCGCTTTGGCGGCGACGCGGATGCTGGCGCGCTGGCTGTCGCCGGTCAGTGTTTCGCCGCGGATGGAAAGGGCGTTTCCGCCCAAAGCAACAACAATACGCATTCAGGACCCCAAAGTTGCGACGAGAACCGCCTTTATCGTGTGCATGCGGTTTTCGGCCTGATCAAAAACGATGGACGCGGCACTTTCAAACACGTCCTCGGTCACTTCCATCGCGTCCAGACCGAAGACCTCGCGAATATGTGCACCGATCTCCGTGTCACAATTATGAAACGCCGGCAGACAATGCATGAATTTTGTCTGGGGGTTGCCAGTCATCGCCATGACGTCCGGGGTCACCTGATAGGGCATCAACAGCTTGATCCTGTTGGCCCAGGCGCTTTCCGGCTCCCCCATGGAAACCCAGACGTCGGTATATAGAACATCGCATTCGCTGACACCCTGCTGCACGTCTTCGGTCAGCAAAATGCGCGCGCCGGTGCTCTTGGCCTCCGCCAGTGCCAGAGTGACGATGGCTTTGTCTGGCCAGAGCGATTTCGGTCCGCACAACCGCACGTCCATCCCCAGTTTCGCGGCTCCGATCAGCAGGCTGTCGCCCATGTTGTTGCCAGCGTCCCCCAGAAAACAGAACGCAATCTGGCCGAGCGGTTTGTCGACCTGCTCGGTCATGGTCAGCACATCCGCCAGGATCTGTGTCGGGTGGAATTCATCCGTCAGACCATTATAGACCGGCACGCCGGACCATGCCGCCAGCGTTTCGACAATGACCTGACCAAAACCGCGGTATTCGATGGCGTCATACATCCGCCCCAGAACCCGCGCGGTGTCCTTGATGCTTTCCTTCTTGCCGATGTGGCTGCCGGTGGGGCCCAGATAGGTGACATGGGCCCCCTGATCATGGGCGGCCACTTCGAAGCCGACGCGGGTGCGGGTCGAGTTTTTCTCGAAGATCAGCGCGATCTCGCGCCCCTTCAGTATCTGCTGTTCGGTTCCGGCGTATTTTGCGGCTTTCAGGTCGGCGGCAAGCTTCAGCAGAAACCGGATTTCCGTGCCGCTGAAATCCCGCAGGCTCAGGAACGAACGGTTTTTGAGGTTATATGCCATAGGTCTACTCCACAGGATCACGGGCGATGGGGCAGGTCATGCAATGGCCACCGCCGCGCCCCCGGCCCAGTTCTGCACCCCGAATGGTGATAACCTCGACGCCCGCCTTGCGCAGGAGGGTGTTGGTATGCACGTTGCGGTCATAGGCCAGCACGACACCGGGCTCCAAGGCGACGACGTTGTTGCCGTCGTCCCACTGTTCCCGTTCCTGTTCAAAGCGATCACCGCCGGTGGCAATGGTACGCAGCGATTTGAGCCCCAGTGCCTCTTCGACCATGTCGAAGATGTTGCCGGGGTCTTCCTTGACGCGCAGCCCGCGTTTGTCGTCGGGGTAGAGGGCATAGCACCTGATCTTGTCGGCTACCCGGGTGAAACTCGTCACCAGATCGCGGTCACAGAAGGAGAAAACCGTATCAAGGTGCATGGCAGCCCGGGATGCGGGCATCTGGCAGGCGATGACCTGCTCTGCCACCTCGTGTTTGAAAAGTGACACCGCCAGCTGGCCGACCGCCTGTGGGGTGGTGCGTTCCCCCATGCCGATCAGCACGCATTTGTTGCCGATGGGCATGACGTCGCCGCCTTCAAGGGTGGCGGGCCCGTAGTCCTGATCGGGATTGCCCCACCAGATGTTTGTCTTGCCGGCAAAACGGGGATGGAACCTGTAGATGGCCGCGGCAATGAGGGTTTCCTGCTGGCGCGCGGGCCAGTGCATCGGATTCAGCGTGACGCCGTCATAGATCCAGCTGCTGGTGTCGCGGGTGAAGATGAGGTTGGGCAGGGGCGGCAGCACAAAACCATCCGGCCCCAGAAACCTGCCAAACATGCTTGTGGGCTCAAATGGCAGCTCATGCACAGCAATGCCGCCAGTCAGGAACCGCGTCAGCCCAAGCGCGGGCATCTCGTCCAGCCAGGCACGCAGATCATCCAACATGCCGACGCCAATGTGATCCTCGGTGATCTTGCGATCCAGCAGCCAGCGGCGCGCTTCGGGGTCGCTCAGAATATCGGTGAGCAGATCGTGCTGGTCGAGCACCTCGATGTCACGATCCCGCATCTTGTCGCAGAGGGTAAAGTGGTCTTTGCGCGCTTCTTCGACCCAGAACACATCGTCAAAGAGCAGCGCGTCGCAATTGCTGGGCGTGAGCCTTTCATGCGCAAGACCGGGCCGTGACACCATTACGGTGCGCAATTTTCCAACCTCCGAGTGGACACCAAGGGGGACAATCACAGCAGCACTGCCGCGCTGAGCAGTCCGGTTGAAATGAGCGACAGGATGATCAGAAGCGGCCAGATGAACCGCAGCCACTTGTTGTAGGGCACCCGCCCGATGGCCAGCCCGCCAACAACAACCGCATAGGTGGGGGCCACAAGGTTCGTGATCCCGATGGCCGTCTGAAAGGCGGTGACGGCAAGGTCACGGCTGACCCCGGCGAAATCCGACAGCGGGGCCAGGATCGGCATCGTGAGCACGGCGAGGCCGGAGGTCGAGGGCACCAGAAAGCTCATCAGAGCTTCGATGCCAAAGAGGGCGGTGATGAAAGTGACCTCGGACATGCCCGAAATCCAGCCCTCAAAGGTATGCAGAAACGTATCCGTGATATGGCCCTGATGCATGATGATCACGATGCCGCGCGCGAGGCCGATGATCAGGGCCACGCCCAGAAGATCGCGCGCGCCGTCGATGAAGGCGTTCACCACGGATTTTTCGCCCATCCAGGCCACTGTGCCGGTCACGATGGCCGCGCCCAGAAACAGGGCCGACATCTCCGCCATCCACCATCCTTGCGAAGCGACGCCCCAGACCATGGTTGCGAAGGTGGCCACAAAGAGCACAAGGACAATGATCTGAACCCCGGTCAGCTTGTCCGGTGCGGTGGCATCCCGGCGCTGCAGGAAATGCGCCTCATTCGCGGCTTTCATGTCTGCAACAAGTGATTGTGACGGGTCGCGCCGGACGCGTTCGGCATAGCGCATCACAAATGCGACCGCAGCCAGCCAGGACAGGCCGAGAATGGCAAAGCGCAGCAGGATGCCTTCGGTGAAGGCAACGCCCGCCGCATCAGAGGCGATTGCGGTTGAAAACGGGTTGATCGTGGAGCCGATCACACCCACACCGGCGCCCAGCATGATCACCGCCACACCGGTCAGCGCGTCATATCCGGCCGCGATCATGATCGGAATCAGCAACAGGTAAAAGGCCAGCGTTTCCTCGGCCATGCCATAGGTCGTACCGCCCGCTGCAAACAGCGCCATCATAATCGGGATCATCCATTTTTCGCGCCCTGCGAGCCTGCGCATGGCCAGGGAAATGCCGGTATCGATGGCACCGGTCGCCGTGACCACGCCCAGAAACCCGCCAACGATCAAGACAAAGAGCGAGACATCGATGGCATTGGCCTCATAGGTCGCGGGGTCATAAAAGCCGGCGATGGGGGCCATCACCACGCTGATGAGGTTTTGCGGTGCGGCTTCGACCAACTGATAGGTGCCCGGCACCGGCACGTCTTTTCCCAAAAGCGCGTTGGCGGCACGCTCATATTCGCCCGCAGGTACAATCCAGGTCAGCACCGCCATGACCCCGATCAGGGCAAAAAGGATCGTATAGGCGGTAGGAAACCAGCCGATGGACGGGTGTTCGGTTGAAGCGCTCTGCGAGGTCAGGGTCACATGAAAATCCTCTCGACGGTTGCCATTTCAACCTGTGAGGAGGATGGGTCAGACCCGCGCGAAGCGATTGAGATTGATCAATCCCGCACGCGGTTTCAGATCATTTTTTCATGCGGTCCCGGGATTTTCGATAGAGGCGTTTGTTAAGGTCGATGAATTGCCCAAGGCTGCGGCCCAGCAAGCCGGTGGGTTTGCGCAGCAGGTAGAGATAGCCGGTGATGCTGGCAATGGCGCTGCCCACGGCGTTGATCATCAGATCGCCCATGGTGTCATCCAGCCCGGATTTCTGCATGTTCAGGCCGAAGGTCTGGTCCATCAGATACTCGAAGATTTCCCAGACCGCGCCGATCATCATGGCAACGCAAAAGGTCACGAATGCAATGGCCGAGGGCGGGGCTGCAAACCGGTCGCCTTCAAACAGCATGAAAACAAAAAGGAACCCGGTCAGGCCAAACCCAATGGCGGAGAAGGCGTGCAAGGCCAGGTCCCACCACCATAGCCGTTCGTAGAAGTCAAACGCCTCCCCAAGGAAGATAGAGGCAAAGAAAAAGACGGTTGTCGCGAGCAGGAAGGGCACCGGCAGGGTCAACGACCACCGGGAGGCGAGCGTCGGTGGCACCAGCGACAGCGCCAGTGTTGCCAGGGTGACAAAGGCCAATGACCACCGCGCAAGGCCAAGGGCGACAAAGACTGCGAGCAGCAACATGGCCCAGATGGTCAGCATGACTGGCGTGAAATTTTTCCGGTCTCGTATCATGACCCTGCGTCCCCGACGTTAAAAATCCGTTCCCCGATCCCTATATATGCACGATGACGGAAACCGTAATACGCATCGCCAGCTACAATATTCGCAAGGCGCGTGGCCTCGACCAGAAGCGGTGCCCGGAGAGAACCCTCAGAGTGATCAACCAGCTGGATGCCGATATCGTCGTGCTGCAGGAAGCGGACCGGCGGATGGGCATGCGCAAACCGGCCATCCCCCGGGCGCTGATCGCGGCGGAAACGGATTTCACCATCGCAGAGGCCAGCACCAACGGCGTCAGCCTGGGCTGGCACGGCAATGCGGTTCTGGTGCGCGATGCCACAAAGGTGTTGAATGTCGCGCGGTTGTCCTTTCCCGGGTTGGAGCCGCGCGGGGCCGTCCGCGTGGATCTGGATGTCGGTTCCGGCGTCAGCATGATTGCCGCGCATCTAGGGCTGCGCCGCCGAGACCGTCGCGCCCAGCTGGGCACGCTGTGTGACGCATCAAGAGATAGCGCGCATACCGTGATCGCCGGGGATTTCAATGAGTGGTCACATCGCCGGGGGCTGGAGCCATTGCAGGGAAGATTTGACACCTACGCGCCGGGTCGAACATTTCACGCGCGCAGGCCCCTGGCGGCGCTTGACCGCATAGCGCTCAGCAAAGGGATAGAGCTGCGTGATGCCGGGGTAGAGCAAGGTGATCTGGCCAGACGGGCATCCGATCATCTGCCCATTTGGTCTGATATCGCAGTCCCGTCCGCCGCGGCTACTTGCTGAACATCACCGGCAATCGCGAATAGCGCAGCAGCGCGTAGGTCGTCGCCCCGATCACGAAATCATAGGCCTTCGAGTGACCAAACGCGCCGGTGACGATCAGGTCGGCCCCTTTCTCAAACGCCACCTGGTTGAGCACGGCTGCAATGCCTTCGCCCCCTGTCTCGCGGTGCTCCAGCGTTGGTTTCAGCCCATGTCGTGAGAACATCTCTGCCACATCGATCCCATCCGCATCCGCCATGGGATCTTGCGACACATCTCCGACACGTAACACGGTCAGGGGCGCGCCTTCATCCGCAACCGCCAGCAGATCATGCGCCGCACGGGCGGCTTCGCGCGTATCGCTCCAACCCAGCAGCAGGTTCGCGCCGATGGCCGGGCCGTCGTAGCCAAGCGGGACTACAATGACTGGACGGCCGCTCTCGCGAATGACCTGAGTTTGTGCCTTGCGCTGGTCGTATCTGTCAGCTTCGTCGTCTTCATGCGCCATGATCACCAGATCAGCAGCACGGGCGCTTTCGACCATGCGCTCATTGGCGGAGACGGCTTCGGCCCGCACCAGACGGAATTCGCTTTGAAAATCTTCGTTTTCGGTGTGCTGGGCGAAAATTGCCTTGATCGCTTCGGCTTCCTTTTTCTGACTTTCGTTGAAGGCGGCAAAGGCAGGTTCAGGAATGTGAATTGCGATCCCGGGATAGACCACCAAAGCCTCGACAGTGTGTAGCCCGATCAAATGCGCGTCGTGCTTGCGCGCCAGGGGAACGGCCAGTTTCATCAGCGTTTCCGCGTGGGCGGTTGTTGTCAGGCAAACGAGAAGTGTCTTGAGGCCCATTGTATTCATCCTTTGGTTCCTTAGGGCAGGGGCGTCGGGGGACGCCCCTGCCAGTTTCAGGTCTTCTTGATATCGATTTTGTGGAAATCAGCCTTGGCCGCTGCTGGTTTTGCGATGCGCAATTTCAGAATGCCATCCGTGAATTTCGCCTCTACCGCGCCGTTTTCGGGCGAAAACCCGAGCGGGATCTGACGGCGGAAACTGCCATATCGGCGCTCGATGAGGTGATAATTGTCTTCGGTCACTTCGTGGTCCGCGCTTTTTTCACCCTTGAGCGTCAGCACATCGCCGGTGATGGATGCATCAAGGTCTTCCTCCTTGACGCCCGGGATTTCGGCGCTGATTTCAACCGCGTCCTCCTTTTCCACCACATCGATGGCGGGGAAAACCGATGCCGCGAATGTCGCCTGCGCCCCGGTGTCCGGCATCGGGAAGCCCGTGCGAAACTGGTCAAACAGGCGGTTCACTTCCTTTTGGAAAGAAGGAAAGAGGGAGGACCCGTCCGCGTCAGAGCGCAGCTCGGGCAGGAATTGGCGTGACATCACAAGTCTCCTTTCTGAAAACCCGACACGGATTTGTGTCGTCGATGTCCTAGCAAACCGTTGTCTGGGCGGCATTGATACCGATCAATCAGCCAGCGAATCCTCGACCCATGATGCGTCCAGCCTCATGCGCGCGGTTCTCCTATTTCAAAGGTGGGTCCGCTACTCGCGATCTCCAAGCGACAACGCGAGCAATGCGGTGGGTCGCAAGATGATGACCGTGTGGATGTTGTCGATTGCGATGATCTTGCTTTTGCGCAACTGGGTGAATGTGCGGCTGACCGTCTCCGTTGTCAGACCCAGGAAATCGGCAATGTCGGTGCGACTCATGGGCAGCTCGACATGTCGGTATGCACCGCAGTCCCGGCCAACACGGTCCGACAGAACACATATGAAAGAGGCAACCTTTTCAATCGCTGATTTGCGCCCCAGCATCATGAAGTGGTCTTGCATGGCGCTGATTTCGCGCAATGCGGCCTGCAGCAGTTTCTGATGCAACTCCGGATCGCCATCACCGCATTCCAGGTTGGATCGGCGGTATGGCTGCAGGCGCGCGGTGACCAGCACGTCGCAATCGGTGTGATGCAGACCATCGGAGGGAAATCCAACGATATCGCCGGGGTACCCGAACGAAATGACCTGACGGCGACCGTCTTCCAGCATCCGTGTGAGACGCAGGACGCCGGTAATGACCTGATAGAGCCACACCACGCTGTCGCCCTCGAAATAGAGGTATGAACCGGCTTTCAGGCGCGCCTCAGCGGGAATTGTATGGGCATTTCGGAGCGGGGTGACGTCGGCATTTGCGGATGGTTGAGTTGGAATCGTCACGTACATCCGTCTATGCCCCTAATGACTGAGCGGGCAACTTGGACAGGCTGTGTAATTTAACTTACTCTGTGTCTGCACGGTTTTGTATCATTTTGTATGAAGCACGATCTGGCATTGAACATGCGCATGAAATTGTTGTGAATAGAGGGCGGCTCGACCGGAGCCGGAGACGCCTGTAATGACAGATCAAACAATCCTCGTCGTTGAAGACGACACCAAAATCAGAACTCTTTTGCGCAACGTGATGGAAGACGAAGGGTATTCTGTGCTTGAGGCGGATTCCGCCGTGGATGTGCTGGAGACGATCAAATCGACGCGAATCGATCTGATCACGCTTGACATTCATCTGGGCTCTGAGAATGGTCTCGAACTGGCCAAGGAAATTCGGCGCATCTCGGATATTTCGATCATCATGCTGACCGGCAAGGGCGACGTGATAGACCGCGTCGTCGGTCTTGAAGTCGGGGCAGATGACTACATCACCAAGCCGTTTCACGTCCGCGAAGTGATTGCGCGGATCAGAAGTGTTTTGCGCCGGGCAGGGGATAAATCAACGGCACGTCAGGACGCGCATGCGCCCGGGGCCCAGGACGCGGAGGGTGGCGCGCACTTTCGGTTTGATGGCATGACGGCCTTTCCAGACCGCCTTGAAGTGCTCGACCGAAAGGGTCTGGATTGTCGTTTGACCAGCGGCGATTTCAAACTCTTGTCGGTGTTTTTGCACCGTCCCAAGCGGGTGCTGTCGCGGGACCAGTTGATGGATCTGACCGGCGGTGCGGAGTGGAGCCCGTTGGACCGCACAATCGACAATCAGGTCGCCCGTCTGCGCAAGAAGATCGAACGTGACCCTTCCGATCCCAAACTGATCAAAACCGTCCGCGGCGTGGGCTATACATTTGCCTGCGACGTGCAGACCGTTCAGCCATCCGATCCGCCGGCCAAAAGCGCTTGAAGCCTGATCGCCAAATCGGTCTGACGATAGGGCTTATGCAGGATGTCATAAATCCGCCCGTGCGCCATGGCGTCTGTGACCACATCGCTGGCATAGCCTGAGGTCAGCAATACCTTGAGCTTGGGGAATTCCGCATTCACTTTGGCGGCAAGATCGTATCCGTTCAATGTGCCTGGCATGACCAGATCCGAGAACAGAACATCCGCGCGCATCCCGTTTTTCAGCATCCGGTAGGCTTCATCGCCATTGCTGGCTTCGGCTGTTTCAAACCCCAGATCGCGAATGCGCTCCACCGACAATTTGCGCACTTTCGGATTGTCTTCGACGACCAATACGGTCTCGCCGCGGCCGCGCGGGGATAGCGCGTCGTCTCGTTCCGCCGCCTCCTGCCCATCTTTTTCGGTCTTGGTGTTGGAAAGCGCCGGGAAATAGAGGCCGAAACTGGTGCCATGGCCAAGCTCGCTATAAAGCGTGATATGGCCTCCGGATTGCCGGACAAACCCGTAGACCATGGCCAGCCCAAGCCCGGTGCCGCCGCTGGCAGCCTTGGTCGTGAAAAAGGGTTCAAACGCTCTTTTTTGCGCCTCGACGGTCATGCCCGCCCCATCATCGCTCACCGACAGCCTGACGTAGTTGCCGTGTTGGATGTCGGTTTCCTGCGCCATATAGGTGTCATCGATGGTGACGTTGGCAACTGACACCAGCAATTCGCCCTTTGCTCCCATGGCGTCCCGAGCGTTCAAGGCCAGGTTCATCAGCGCGGATTGGAGCTGCACCGGGTCGATCATCACGGCGTTCAGTTCCTTGGCAAAGTCGGTTTTGATGCGGTAGGTGGCTCCGAGCGTCCGTTTCAGGATCGACAGCGTATCTTCGCAAAGCTCCCGCAGGTCCGCCTTGATCGGTTTGAGGTTGCTGCGCCGTGCAAAAATCATTAACCGTTCGGTCAGATCCGCCCCCAGTTGCGCCGACTCCAGTGCGTCCCGGATCAGCGAGGCCTGCCGGTCGTTTGCCCCGCGCATTTCCAGCAATTCCAGGTTGCCAATAACGACCGTCAGCAGATTGTTGAAATCATGGGCGATGCCGCCGGTCATCTGGCCGATGGCATCCAACCGCTGGGATCTGGCCAGGGCATCCTGGGTGGCCGAGCGATAGGTCAGATCGTGCAGAATGCCGATGAACCTCTGCTTGCCCTCAACCTCCGCTGACCCAACCGAGATGTGCAGCGGGAAGACCGATTTATCCTTGCGCTGACCCTCGACATCCCGCCCGACACCGATGATGCGCTTTTCGCCGGTGTCCAGATAATGCGCCATGAAATCGTCGTGCAGTGAGGCGAGCGCCTGTGGCATCAGGATGTTGACGCTTTGGCCAATGAGTTCGGAGGCCTCATACTGGAAAAGCCGACACGCCGCTGGATTGACCCGCACGATGATACCGGCGTCATCCGAGATGATCATGGCATCAACCGCCGCCTCCAGGATGGCGTGTAAAAGGGCGCTGTCTTGAGCTTTGCTGTCCATAATCACTCATTTCCCAAACGCGAGCCTGCCAAATGGTTATCGATCGGCGCAAGCCTCAATTGATATTCGTCAAAGATCTCTGCCTTCGATCTGCAAAAAAGTGCTGTGAGAGGTGTTTGGGAGACAGTGATGAAGCCAGTGGTGACATGGGTTGTTCTGGCCAACGCACGGGCTGCGCGTGCGCTTGAAAACCGCGGCCCCGGCAAAGGGCTGGTGGATCTGAACGGCATGAATTGGCTGGCTGAGCCGGCGACGGTGCCGCGCGATAGGGCGGGTGTCGGGCACAGCAGCGCGGGGCCGGGTATCTCGGCGGTGGAACAAAGCGATCCGCAAATTCACGCTGACAAGAGGTTCGCACAAACCGTATCTGAAAAGCTGTCAAAAGCGTTCACGGCCAAGAAGTTCGACCGGCTGGTCATTGTTGCCGGGCCTCGGATGATGGGGTTGATGCGCAGCAGTCTCGATCATCGGGTTCGCGCCAGAGTGATCGGTGAGATTGCCAAGGACCTGTCAGCACTGCCCCTGGATGTCGTCGAAACGCATCTTGGGGAGATCATCGTTGTCTAACGCCGCCCCGGCAAATTCCGCGAAAGGAAGTGACTGAATGTTCAGACAAATCATCGTCGGTCTCGACGGTTCGGAGAAAGCCAAAAAGGCGGCGCAAATTGCCTGTGATCTGGCAAAGCACTATGCGGGCAATGTGACATTGATCCACGTGCCGCATGCTGAATCCGCAGCCTTCATCGTCGGCGAGGTTGCGGGGTATCACGCGGCGGTGTCGCATCCGAATTTTGCAGAGATTGAAAAGGCAGGGCAGCAGATACTGGATGAGGGTTTGAAAATTGCGTCGGATATCGGGTGCAAATCTGTTCAGACACACATGCCACACGGCGACGCAGCAACCGAAATCCTGCTGCACGCGGATGAGATTGGTGCCGATCTGATCGTCACCGGCAGGCGCGGGTTAAGCGGTATTTCCAGCCTGATCCTTGGCAGTACCACGCAGAAAATCAATCGCCTGGCGAAATGTGCCTGCTTGTCAGTGGCCTGAGATCGGACCCCCGCGCACCGCCACCTAATACCCATTGTTCCTGCCAGTTCACCTTCCGGATTTAGGCACCAAGTATGCACATCCCGGCCACCACCCTGACCCAGAGTATTTTCTGTTTTGCCTTTTGCGCCGCCATTGTCTGGTTCTCAGGGGCGCGCCTTGCCTATCTGGTCGATGATCTGGCGGACCGCTTCAAAATGGCCAAATCGTTGATGGGGTTGTTGGTGCTGTCACTGGCCACGTCTTTGCCGGAGGTGGCGACGACGTTGAGTGCGGCCATACAGCAGTCCAGAGATCTGGTGCTGAACAACCTCTTCGGCGGCATCGCACTACAGACCGCCATTCTGGCCATGTCGGATTTCTGGGCGCGCGGGGCCATCACCAATTATCCACGCAAAGCCAATCACGCTTTGGAGGCCACCTTATTGGTGTTCTTGCTCTCCGTGGCCCTGATCATCGTCAATCTGGGCGAGACCTTCGTGCTGTGGGGCGTCGGGTTGGGCAGCTGTCTGATCGCATTGCTTTATGTTGCGGCGATCTGGCTGTTGCGCCGCTATGACGCCAGCAGCGATTGGGTGCCGGTGGATTTACCGGATCCCGACCCATTGCCCTTTCCAGCGCCTTCCGGTCTGGCGGAGTCCGGGAATGCTTCCTTGATTTGGCAATCCCTCGCCGCTTGCGCCGCGATTTTGCTGTTTGGCCTACTGATCGTCGTCTTTGCACAGCGCATTGCGGATCAATCGGGGTTGGGCACCGGGTTTGTGGGCGTCACACTTTTGGCGGCGGCCACCTCATTGCCAGAGCTGACCACCAGCATCACGGCGGTGCGGATCGGGGCCTATACCATGGCGATTTCAAATATCTTCGGCAGCAATCTGATCATGCTGGTACTGGTTTTCCCCGCCGACATTCTGTTCCGCGCGGGTCCGATCCTGCAGGGGACACCACCGATGGTCAGTCTGGCGTTGTCCTTCGGCATCGCCGTTACCGCGATCTACCTCATTGGACTGATCGTGCGCCGCAAGCCGAAACTGGGGTTCGTCGGCCTTGATTCAATCCTCGTTCTGCTCACATTTCTAGCCAGTATGGCCGCCTATTATTATGTGCGCTGACCCCGCGCGAACAATAGTTTCAGCGCTTCGGGGACAACCAGTATCGGCAGGGCAAAAATGGCGATCCACTGCCATTCCGCCGCGCCGATGGGGACCGTGCGCAATAGGACCTGCAGGGGTGGCCAGTAGACCGCTACGATCTGCGCGCCAAGGGTCAGTGCCAGGGCGGCCAAGAGAAATGGATTGCTGAACCAGCCGATGCGCCAACAGCTCAGACGTATGGACCGGAAGGCAAAGACACTGATTTTCTCGAAAACAACCATCGCGGTGAAGGCCGTGGTGCGGGCCAGTTCCACCCCCTGATCCAGCAGGTGAAAGAATATCCACAAACTGGACAGACCGGTATAAAGCCCAAGCAGGATGATGGTGGCCACGCCGCTCAAACCAAGGATCGCGGTGTGCTTGTCCCGCGGTGGCTGCTGCATCTGATCGGGTTCGGCTTTCTCAAGACCCAGCGCCACTGCGGTGACGCCGTCCGTGACCAGGTTCATCCACAGGATTTGCGTTGCAAGAAAGACCAGGGGGCCGCCAATGGCGATGTTGACCACCAGGGCGATGACCTCACCGGCGTTGGATGACAACAGGTATCGGACGAACTTCTGGACGTTGGAAAACTGTCGCCGACCTTCGCCGATGGCGCGCACGATGGTGGCGAAATTGTCATCCAGCAGCACAAGATCAGAGGCATCGCGGGCCACGTCGGTGCCCCTGATCCCCATCGAGACACCGATATCGGCTTGCTTGAGGGCAGGGGCATCATTGACCCCGTCACCGGTCATGGCAACGATCTGCTGTTCGGACTGGAGCGCCGCGACGATCCGCATCTTCTGCTCCGGCTTGGTGCGGGCAAAAAGCACATCGCCGCGCAAAATGTCGCGCAGGACCTTGTCATCAAGCGCATCCAGTTCCGCACCAGTGAGGTGTTGCGTGACCTTGAGCGACAGCTGATCCGCAATGGCGCTGGCTGTAATCGGGCTGTCCCCGGTGATCATGGTGATGTGAATTCCCGCCGACTTTGCCGCGGCAATCGCGTCCCGGACTTCCGCGCGGGGCGGGTCGATCAGACCGACCAGACCCAGGAAGGTCAGGTTGCTTTCGGTCAGTTGCTGATCGGGTGCATCGCGGCGCGCGAGGGCGATGACGCGCAGCCCGCGACTGGCCATATCGGCATAGGCCTGCGTGATGGCGTCCTGATCCGCTTCTTGCATGGCGCGCGCACCATCGTGAGTGATGATGTCGCTGCAGATTTCCAGTATCTGTTCTGGCGCGCCTTTGGTCAGCACCGCCGTACCTGTGGGCGATTGGTAGAGCACGCTCATGCGTTTGCGCGCACTGCTGAACGGAATTTCAGCGATCACGCCACGCTCGTGGGGCAGCGCACACCAGCCCTTATAGGCCAGTGTGATCAGCGCACCCTCGGTGGGCTCCCCAACCATCGTCCAGGTGGTCCCGGTTTGATTGAGACGGGCGTGGCTGCAGGTGAGCCCGGTCTGCAGGAGCATGCCCAAAACGGGATCGTCCGTCGCGCGCAGCCTTTCGCCCCCTGTTTCGATATGACCCGCGGGATCGTAGCCTGTGCCGGTGACATCATAGGTCCGGTCGATGGTCCAGATCTGCGTGGCCGTCATCTTGTTTTCCGTCAAGGTGCCGGTCTTGTCGGTACAGATGACCGAGGCCGCGCCCAGCGTTTCCACCGCCTGCAACCGTCGCGCCAGGGCGTTCTGGCGCACCATGGCGGTGGCGCCCAGAGCGAGCGTGATGGTGACAACGGCAGGCAGGCCCTCGGGGACCATTGCCACCGACAGCGACAGCCCCGTCATGACCATTTCGACCAGTTCGCGGCCAAGCGCGATGCCAAGCCCGGCCACGGCGGCAGCCACCAGAAGAGCGGCAAGGCCCAGCTGGCGCGCCAGATGGCCCAGCTTGTTCTGGAGATTGGTGGTTTTGGTCCCCACCGAGCCCGTCAGGTGCGCAATGCGCCCGAATTCGGTGCCGGCACCTGTCGTGGTCACACGCGCTTCAGCACGGCCGGCGGTTACGGATGTGCCTGCAAAAACGATGCTAGCCTCCTCCGCCAGTGACTTTGTCACCGGCATCGATTCACCGGTCAGAATGCTTTCATCGACCGTCAGGTCAGAAATACGGATTAGCGCGGCATCTGCGGCCACGCGCGCCCCGGGGGACAGAACAAGGATGTCGCCGGGCACGATCTCTCGTGCCGGGATCAGTTGTTCCTGACCGTCCCGCACGACCATGGCCTGTGGGGACAGCAGCTTGCGCAGGGAGGTCAGGGCGGTTTCCGCCTTCCATTCCTGCACAAACCCCAGGATCGCGTTGAGCAGGACAACGAGGCCAATGGTTGCGGCGTCAATTCTTTCTCCCAAGGCGAGCGCCACTGCCGCCGCGACGATCAAAATGACCACGAGGAAACTGGAAAACTGCCGCAAGAAGACCCGGAAGGGGCCGATGCTTGCCGCGGCGGGCAATTCGTTCCATCCGGAGATTTGGCGCGCTGCCAGGACCTGATCCTGGGTCAGCCCGGCTGCTTGGGTGATGTCAGACAAAACGAACCTCCAGCAGAAAACACTGGCTCTGGTATCCCGCCCCGGCGCGGTTCGATATTGAGCAATGTCAAAGAGAGTTGGAGAAATTCAGCCTATACTTGACGCATATCCCAGATAGCAAAGGATGAGACATGGCGAACAAATCCGAGACGCAGACATCGACAAAGGACGCAGCCCCATTTGGCGCGCTGGCGCAGCTTCAGGAAGCTGGCTTCGGCAATATGGTTGGCATGAGCACTGCCTGGATGGAAGCGATGGGTGAAATGGGTGCGGAAGTAGCTGGCTTTATTGCCGAGCGGATCAAGGAAGATGTGAAGACACAGCACAAGATGCTGCATTGCAAGAACGTTGGCGAGCTTCAGCACATTCAGGGTGAGTTCATCCAGAAAGCAATCGATCAGTATCAGGCCGAAACCGGCAAGCTGGTCGAGATGAGCACAAAGGCCTTTGCGCCCGAGGCCAACGGCGAAAAGAAGAAATCCTAGCCAAAGACGTAGCGCCCCGGCGCTGCGTCCAAGGTTTGCACAAGCGACGGGTGGTGGTCTTTCGGATCGCCACTTTTGCTTTTCAACCAGTCGCTCCAATGGGTCCACCAGGAGCCGTCCTGCGGTGTTTGCCGGTCAAACCAGTCTTGTGCCGTGATGTGGGTATCCCCCTCTGTCTTGTGGCCGCACCGGAAATGCCTGCCGGCATGGCCGGGCTCTGACAGAATGCCGCCGTTGTGCCCGCCGTTGGTCAACACGAAGGTGACATCCGTATCGGTCAGCAGTGACAGCTTGTAGACCGATGTCCAGGGGGAGACATGATCGGTTTCCGTCGCGACGCAGTAGATCGGACAGCGGATATCCGTCAGCGCGACAGAGGATCCATCGACCTGAAACCGCCCCTTTGCGAGGTCGTTTTTCAAGAACAGGTGCCGCAGGTATTCCGAATGCATCCTGGCAGGCATGCGGGTGGCGTCGGCGTTCCACGCCATCAGCGGGTTGTCCGCCGTGCGTTCGCCCAAAAGGTAGTGCCGGATGACGCGGCTCCAGATCAGGTCGTTGGAGCGCAAGAGCTGGAACGCCCCCGCCATCTGGTCCGCTTTGAGATAGCCACGCATGGCCATCATATCCTCCAGGAAGGCGACCTGGCTTTCGTTGACGAAAAGACCAAGCTCGCCGGGATCAGAGAAATCCACCTGTGACGCCAGCAAGTTGACGGTGCGCAGGGTGGTGTCGCCATCGCGTGCCATCGCCGCGGCCACGATCGACAACAAGCTGCCGCCAAGGCAGTAGCCGACCGCATGAATATGTTCCGCGCCGAGGGATTTGATCCGGGCCATGGCCGCCCGGACACCAATATCGACATAGTCCTGCATGGAAAGCGCGGCGTCTGTATCATCCGGGTTTTTCCACGACATGATGAAGACCTCAAAGCCCTGATCGCGCAAATAGGCCACCAATGACCTTTGGGCGGTCAGGTCCAGAATATAGTATTTCATGATCCAGGCAGGCACGATCAGGATCGGTTCGGGGTGCACCTGCGCGGTCGTCGGGCGGTACCGGATCAGCTCCATCAATTCGTTGCGCATGATGACATCGCCCGGCGTGGTGGCGAGGTCTTCGCCGACGCAGAAGGTGCTCGCGCGGCGCGGTGACTTCGATATCAACCGGTTGAAGTCTTCGATCCAATACCGCGCGCCACGGATCAGGTTTTGGCCCAGCTCCTCACGCGTGCGCTGCTGTACCTGCGGATTTGTGGCCAGAAAGTTTGCCGGCGACCACATGTCGATCCATTGCCGCATTGCGAAATTGACGATCTGGGCATGTTTGGGATCCACCCCGGGCATGTTGGTTGTGGCCGCGTCGCACCAGTTTTGCGCCGCCATGCTTGCTTGAGCAAAGAGGTTATAGGGATAGGTAGCCCAGGCGGGATCGGCGAAACGCGGGTCCGTTGCGGGATCAAGGTCAGGAGAATTTGTCAGGCCCAACTTGAGCAATTCTGTCTGTTTGTCGGGGGAGGCCAGCAGATGCAAAGACCAATCGAGGTAGGCCGTCGCCAGGGCCGCGGGCGAGAGCCCTCCCGTCCATTGACCCAAGGCCGCATGCCACCGCGGATCAAGGCCGCGCTTTTTGGTTTCTGTTCCGCTCATAACTTTGATCTTTCAATAAGGCTGACACCGGCGGAAATCGCGTCGCTGGGGTGGGTCACCACACGCTCGCCCGGTTCCAGACCGGCCTGCACCTCGGTCATCTGCCCATTGCGGCGCCCAAGCGTGACGTTGCGCATTTCGGCAATGCCATCGCGCGCGACAAAGACCGCCCACGCTGTGCCATCCCGGAACACGGCGCTGAGCGGCACCTGCAAAACCTCCTCTGCGTGCCACTCGACAATCCGGAGGAAAACCGAGAACCCATCGCCGAGATTGGACCGCTCCTCCTGCGGGCTTGTCAGTGTGAAATAGGCGTCCACGCGCTGTTCCTCGATGCCCAGAGCGGAAACCTTGGTGCGCGCCTTGGGCTCAATTCTATCAAGTTTGGCCTGCAAGACATTGGGCCCGCCCCAGCGTTCCACATAAGCCAGCGCACCCGGTTCCAGCCGGACGGCATCGTTCGACAGGATGTCGGCGACAAGTTCCAGGTCATCCGGATCCCCTATGCTGACCAGCGGCGCACCGATGGTAACCGGGCGTTCGCTCATGGCAGAGACGGAGAGAATGACCCCGTCCGCCGGTGACGTCAGCTCAATACAACAGTTTGATCGCGCGCTTGCCGTGGCTTCGGGGTCCAGAAGGCTCGCTCTGGCGCGTCCGATCACCCCTTCAGCCATGTCGATGCGCGCCTGCGCCGCGTCAACGGTTGCAATTGCGACGGCGAGCCTTTGGCTGTTGTCTTCTAACTGGGTGATTGAGGACACACCGCGGGCCACGAGTGCCTTGGTGCGGTCAAACTGGGATTGGGCAAATCGTTTGGTCTCCTCCGCCTGTTTCAGATCGGCCTGTGCCACGTGGCGTGAGGCGAGGGCCTCCTGCAATGCCGCCTCGGCCTGCAGCCGCGAGCGCGTATCCAAGAGCGCAGAGGAGGAGGGTTGAACGACGGCAACAACCGTCTCGCCTGCGCGGACGGCATCGCCCACCTCCACCGGAGACCGCAGCGCAGTGCCCGCGATGGGGGAGGCCACCTCGTAAAGATCGCGCACCTCGGTTTCGCCATCCGCATTGATGGTGATCTCAAGCGGGCCGCGCGTGACCTCTGCCAGATCGACCGGAACGGGGTCTTCGCGAAAACTGACATAGGCCAGCCCGGCGACAACAGCGACGCCAAATCCAAGCAGAAGGGTGGTACGTGTAGAATAGGCCATGGTTCATTCCCGTGTCTTCATGACAGCGACGAGGTTCAATCGATCCAAGCGGCGGCGCACGATCATCGCCGAGGCAAAGGCGGCGCAGAGCACGACGAGGCTGCCGAGCGCAAATGTGTCGGGTTTCAGCACCAGCGGGATCGCGTAAAGGTCGCTGGTAAAGGCGTTTGTCATGGCGTTGGCGATCCATGCGCCAATCAGCCAGCCAACGGGCTGCGCCATAAGGGCGATCAGCATCATCTCACCGACAAGGATGTAGGAAACCTCGCCACGGTCAAACCCAAGGATGCGCAGGCTGGCAAGCTCGCGCGCGCGCTCTGAAAGCTGAATACGGGCGGCGTTGTAGGTGACGCCAATTGTGATCAGCACGGCGATGGCGATGTAGATCGAATTCATCACCGTGACGTTCCGGTCGACCGTTTCTTCAAACGACCGGCGGTTTTCATTCATTTCGATGATCCCGGTGATGCCAGGTATCTCCTTGATTTCCCGGTGCAATGCCGCAGTGTATCGGTCGTCCAGGGTCATGTTCGCGGTCGAGATGCGTGGCGCCTGGCGAAAGAGGGCGTTGAGGAATTCCAGATCCATGTA
Organism: uncultured Roseobacter sp.; assembly: GCF_947499265.1. Classification (GTDB taxonomy): domain Bacteria; phylum Pseudomonadota; class Alphaproteobacteria; order Rhodobacterales; family Rhodobacteraceae; genus Roseobacter. The sequence goes on from NZ_CANMNK010000010.1 coordinate 70,331, forward strand.
GGCCCCTAGGCCAAAATGCTGCTCCACCAGCCCGGTGACCAGCAGCGGATAGGTGCCACGTCGACCGCTGAGAAATTCCGCGTCGATGGTATCGCCGCTTTGCACGTTGAGCTGTTTGGCCAGCCGTTCGGAGAGCAGAATGCCACCCGGGGGCGCCGCAATGGGTTGTCCTTCTGCATCCAGCACACGACTGAGATCGGTGCCGGGGCGGCGGGCTTCGACGGCCAGGCGTTTTGACCGGTGCCCATGACGCAGCACAGCCGTATGGAATTGCTGGCTTTCGGCCTGCAGTACGCCGGGCAGCCTGCGTATATCTTCCAGGGTCGCTTCGGGCAGATCCTCGTCGAAGATCAACATCGCGTCCTGCCGGTTGGTCTGATAGAAGGCCAGGTCAACGATCTCATCCAGAGCGTCATTGATAAAGATGGAGGCGATGACCGAGGCAACCGCCAGCGCCAGCCCCAGCGACGTCAGAAAGCTGCGCAGGGGCCATCGCAGCAGGCTGCGTAGGATCATGATCGTTGGCTGGGTCAGGCGCAAGCTGACCATCGCCTCATCGATCAGGGACCGTTTGAACCGTGGCGGGGCAGGGGGCTGCATCGCAATTGCGGGCGCGAGCTTTGCCGCTTTGAGGGCGGCCTGGGCAGCCCCAAGGCATGTGGTGGCCAATCCGGCCAGACCAGCGGCGGCATAGACCCAGTAAGACACGCGAAAAATCACGAAGGGGAAATTGAAGAATTCCGCGTATTGCAAGGCGGTCGTACGGGCCAGCGCCGTGCCCGCGATCCAGCCCAGAATGACGCCGACCACTGCGATCAGGCCCGCCAGCATGAGGTAGTGCAGACAAACTTCTGTCTTGGAGTAGCCTATGGCCTTCAGCAGACCGATTTCGCTGCGTTCCAGCGCAATGATCCGGCTCATCACCATGCTGACCAAGAACCCGGAAATGCCAAAGAAGATCGGCGGGAGGATGGCCGCCATCCCCTTCAACTGGTTGATTTCGGCATCAAGAAACGCGTCGGATTGATGGGTGGTGCGGTCATAGGCACCCAGCCCGCCGTAGGGTTCGAGCAGATCGTCGAGAGCATCCATCACGGGCTCGGCGGACGTGCCGACGGCCAAGGCGATGGCCACGTCATTGAAGGCGCCCTCCATGTCGAATGCGGCGGCGGCGGCGCGTTCAGACATCCAGATGATCCCGAAGGAGTCATTGTCCGGCATCAGGGCACCGGGCCCGATGGTATAGACAAACTCTGGCGACAGCGCCGTGCCGACGATGGTCAGCTCGCGTTTCTGACCCTTGAGATTGGCACTGAAGCGGTCACCAAGCTGAAAGCCGTTGGCCTGCGCAAAGGGCGCATTCACCACAACCTCGCCGGTGACCACGGGATCGGGAAACCTTCCTTGAACCAGCAGCGGCACATTCAGGACCGGATCGGCGTTTTCCGGGTAAGACAGGATCCGTCCTACCGCGATCTTGGTTTGCTCCGGAATGTCCAGAATTGCATAGCCCGCCACCCGCGCTTCGACGCTCAGCACGCCGTCAATGCGCGTAATTTCCGAAAGCAGTGAAAGTGGCGCGCGGGTGGCATGCACAAAGACATCCGCAAACCTGTTGCGTTCGTAGTAGGCCGTGCGCGTCTCTGACAAGGCTGTGTACATCCCCACAGAGGTCAGCAGGATCGCGACGCCGCAGGCCAGAACCAAAGCGATGGCAACCGCCTGTATCCACAAGCGTTTGAAATCACGCAGCAGTTTCTTGTCGATTGCCTGCACCGCCGGTCACCACGCAATCTCGGAGGGCGCAAGACGTTCGGTGTTGACCCGGGTTTCGCTGATCTTGCCGTCCTGGAAAAAGATCACCCGGTGCGCCATGCGCTGGATTTCGGCGTTATGGGTGATAACAACCGTTGTGGTGGCGAACCGCTCGTTGATGTCGCGCAAAACCTCCAGCACCTGAACGCCGGTGGTGCTGTCCAGCGCGCCGGTAGGTTCATCGCACAACAATATCTGCGGGCGCTTGGCGATGGCACGCGCAATGGCCACGCGTTGCTGTTCGCCACCCGACATCTCGGAGGGGAAGTGGTCCATGCGTTTACCCAGGCCCACAAGGTCCAGGGCTTCGGCGGCGGGCATCGGATCAGGGGCCACATCCGTGACCAGTTGCACGTTTTCGCGGGCGGTCAGGCTGGGGACCAGATTGTAGAACTGAAAGACAAACCCCACGTGATCGCGGCGGTATCTGGTAAGACCACGATCGGACATATCGGTCAGTTCCGTGTCCGCAAACCAGACCCGGCCATCCGTCGCATGATCGAGACCGCCCAGGATGTTAAGCAGCGTGGATTTGCCACTGCCCGAGGGGCCGAGCAGGACCGCCAGCTCACTTTTGTAGAGCTCAAGGCTGACGCCATCCAGCGCATAGACCTTCACCTCGCCGGTGTCATAAACCTTAGTGATGTTTTCGGTTCTGAAAATGATCTCGGGCACGCATGTCTCCTGCTTTTTGCGTGCTACAGGATGGCGATGTGCGGCGATTGATCGATCTCAATTCGCGACTGAGGAAGTTTGGACCTCTGCCAGATCTTTCAAAAACCGTTCGATAATTCGGCCTTCCTGTTCGGTATCCTCCAGAGAATTCGCAACACAGGCGGTCGCTGCAAAGCTGCGGCCCAAATCCTTTGATCCGGCCGCATAGGCCTTGGCAGGGGGTGAATGTGCGGCGTTGGTCAGGAAAAGCGCGACAGTGTCGGGCAGGTCGATGTCGCCTTTGAGCAGCGCCCGGAGCGGTGTCGCGGGAAAGGACGTCCAAACCGGCCCGCACAGGATGATCCGATCAAACCCGGCAAGAGACGTGAACGCCTGAGGTGCTAAACGGTGGTTTTGCATCAGGCTGTCGAACCCTGCCCGCATGTAGCCGAAAACGCCATTTGCATAGGCTGGCGCCCCGATCTCCAGCAGATCGCTGTGTAGCGCCTGTGCCAGCTTGGATGCAATACGTTTGGTATGTCCGGATCGTGAATAGAAAACGACACCGGTTTTGGGCAGGTCTTGATCCATGCGAAGTCCTCCAGTGAGATTAGGGTACTTCTGGCAGGCTGCGCCGCGTATATGTTGATAAATGTCAAACACGCAGCGTGAAAACAGGCGTATCAGAACCGGAAAATGGACAAGGCAGATGCTGACAGTACCATCATGGAGAGCGAGTTTTCCCGGGCTTGCGGGAATATCCGAGGATGTCTCGCGCCTTTTGGATAAACGGGCACAGGCCATCCAGTTGAAACAGGGCACGGTGATTTTTGGGCCCGGTAATCCTGCTGAAAACCTGCTGTTGCTGATGTCCGGGACGGTGCGGGTTCAGCAGTTGTCGGAAGCGGGGCGGGAGATCGTCCTATATCGCGTGCATGCCGGGGAAAGCTGCGTGCTGACGACGGCCTGTCTTCTCGCTTTCGAGGATTATTCCGCTGAAGGGATCGCGGAAACCGATGTTGAGGCCATCCTGATCCCACGCGACGCCTTCGATGAGTTGATGGCGGTGTCCAAAGACTTCCGCGCCTTTGTGTTCGAGGCCTATTCCAAGCGGATTACCGATCTCTTTCTGGTGATCGAAGAGATTGCCTTCAAGCGACTGGACATTCGCGTTGCGCAAAAGCTGCTGGAGCTGAAGGGCGCAAAAAACACATTGCATCTCACGCACCAACAGCTGGCCATTGAATTGGGGACAGCGCGGGAGGTGATCTCGCGCCAACTCAAAGAGTTCGAGCGCCGGGGCTGGCTTGGCCTAGGCCGCGGTGTCATTGAACTGCTGGACGCGGTCGCGCTTGGACGTCTTGCCCAAACACCCTGATGCATCCGCCGTGTGACTTTATCACCGACACACCCCGACCAGAGGCGCATGGTGGTCAAAAGCAATCAGTGATGGAGATCGAAATGACTGCAAATTTGGGAAATCTGGATCGTGCCGCCCGCGTAATCCTCGGGCTGGCGCTTTTCATAGCGCCCTTGCTCAACGTACCCGCCATCTGGTCCAGCAGCATTCTGGCCTATGTCAGTATGGCGGCTGGTGTTGTCTTTGTCGCAACTGCCTTTTTCCGGTTCTGCCCGCTTTACCGGTTGCTTGGCATCTCAACCTGCAAGCTCTGAGGGATGGAGACGTCGTTTACACCATTCTTGTCGCTCAGCGGTGGGTTGATGATTGGCCTGGCCGCGGTGCTGCTGATGTGGCTGCGCGGTCGGATCATGGGCGCAACAGGCATCCTTGCCGGGGCGCTTCTGCCGAACAACCTTGATGATTGGCTTTGGCGGGTGATGTTGCTGGTCGGTATGCTGTGCGGCCCTTGGGTTTATTTTGCCATCGTCGGACAGCTGCCAGAGATAAACGTGCAGGTACCCACCGGCCCGCTGATGCTGGGCGGGTTTATCGTGGGCGTCGGCGTGACACTGGGAAGTGGGTGCACCTCGGGGCATGGTGTCTGTGGATTGGCGCGTCTGTCACCCAGATCCATGGCTGCGACCGGAACCTTCATGCTGACCACTGGCATCACGGTCTATGTGGTGCGGCACATATTGGGGGCGTAGCACATGCGCAACTTTCTGACATTTCTGATTGGCGTTCTCTTTGGGACCGGGATTGCTCTATCGGGCATGGCGAACCCGGCCAAGGTTCTGAACTTCTTTGATGTCGCCGGTACATGGGACCCCAGCCTCGCATTTGTCATGGGCGGCGCTGTGTGTGTCACTTTTCTCGGCTATCAGATTGTGCTGAAACGGCCGGCGCCCGTATTCGAGCCGAGATTTGAGATGCCCAAGCAGCATGCACTTGATCCACGGCTGATTTTGGGTGCGGGTCTGTTCGGTATCGGCTGGGGGATTGCCGGTTTTTGCCCAGGGGGTGCTTTACCTGCATTGGGGACGTTTGACGCAAGTGTGGTCCTCTTCGTCGCAGCATTGATTGTTGGCATGCTGGTCACGCGTTTGGTTCTGGGCAGGCGGCTGTTAAGCGCCCGCCGCGCACAACAAAGCACGTTGTAGCACAAAAGTTATAATTCGCATTATGTAAAATATTTTAAAAGGCGTATTGTTGTATCGATCTGTTCGGTCCGGTGAGTTCTCTCATTAGCATTCGTATCCATTGCGTTGATAACAGTCCCAGCCTTCTGCCAATCGCCGTGTTGCGGGTGTCTTTTGCCAATATCAAATTCACAAATCAGCGATGTCGAAAGCCGCGAAAAATTTTCTTGACCATTTTCCTACCTAATAGTAGGTAGCTATTTATTGAAACCACTACTGGAGAACGTTCCCATGAAAATCTATGACGTCGAAGGCTTCCCGAACCCGGCGCGGGTGCGCATCGCGCTGGCGGAAAAAGGTGCAATGGACAAAGTGGAATTTGTCCCGGTTGACGTTATGGGCGGTGAGCATCGCACCGACGCATTCAAAGCCAAAAACCCTGATGCGGTTGTTCCATGCCTTGAGCTGGCGGATGGGAGCCATATTTCCCAATGCACAGCAATTACAGAATATATTGACCGCCATTTCGAAGGCGCTTCGCTGACCGGGGAAACACCAAAGGAACGGGCGCAGATTTCCATGATGAATTTGCGTGCTGAGAACGGCTTGCTGAATGCCGTTGGTACCTACTTTCACCATGCAACACCGGGACTGGGGCCTGATCTTGAAACCTACCAATGCGCCGAATGGGGCAGCAAACAGAAGGAAGTGGCGGGCGAAACCATGACCTATCTGGATGAGGTTCTGGCCGACAATGAATATCTTGCAGGGAATGCCTTCTCGATTGCCGATATCACGGCCTTTGCAGGACTGGCGTTTGCCGATCTTGCCAAGGTAGAAATCCCTGCAAGCCTGTCCAACCTGATCGCTTGGCGCGAAAAAGTCGCCGCCCGCCCCAGTATCGCCGGGTAAACGACACTTCCACTCACGTCGAAAGGACGACAAATGGAACTGAATGCGAATTTTAACGAACGTGTGGTTGTTCACTCCGATCAGCTTGACTGGAATGCGTCACCGATGCCCGGTGTGGACCGGCGCATGCTGGACCGTATCGGCGGTGAAGTTGCCCGCGCAACCACCATCGTGCGCTATGCACCGAACAGCAAGTTTTCCGCGCATACCCATACGGGCGGCGAAGAGTTCATCGTCTTGGATGGCGTGTTCCAGGACGAACATGGCGACTTCCCCGAAGGCACTTATGTGCGAAATCCGCCAACGACCTCGCATACGCCAGGGTCGGAACCGGGCTGCACAATCTTCGTGAAGCTATGGCAGTTCGACATGGAAGATCGCACCCAATTTCGCAAGAATATGGCGGAAGAGCTGTCGGCTCCTGTGAACGGTGTTGCGACCGCCGAGCTGCACCGCGACGAACGCGAGACGGTGACCTACAGCCACATCGATGCCGGTGCGACACTTGAAAGTGCGGATGCAGGCGGCATCGAAATGTTGGTGATCGCCGGGTCCGTGGTGGAGAGCGGCGATACGCTTGGCAAAGGCGCATGGCTGCGCTTGCCGGAAGGCGCAACGCTGTCTGCCGTTGCCGGGGGCCAAGGTGCGAAAGTCTGGATCAAAACAGGTCATTTGCCATACGCTAAGCCACCTGCCGTGTGATGGGCCACGGGAAAGCCCACTGACTTGCTGCCAAAAAGGGGCTAACCAGTGTCGGCTCCTTTTTACGGAATTTTACGCTAGAGGTTTGACCAGATGCGAACTCTGATCATCGGGGGCGGCCTGTCTGGTCTTGCAATCGCCGAGATGCTGGAGGCGCGGGGTCAGGACTGTCTGCTCCTGGAGGCGCGCGCGCGTTTTGGCGGGCGCATCAAGACAGAACATCATGACGGTGTTGGTTTTGACATGGGGCCTGCATGGTTCTGGCCAGGCCAGCCACGCCTATTGGCGCTGACAGAGCGTTTGGGTTTGGAAAAATTTGACCAATTCTCTGACGGTGCCCTGATCTTCGAGGATGAAAACGGACGAGTTCAGCGCGACCGTGGCTTTGCGTCGATGCAAGGATCCTGGCGTCTCAAGGACGGGCTTGGCGCGCTCACTCAGGGGCTTGTCGACAGGCTTCCCGCTGCGCGCCTGCGCTTGAATGCTCATGCGACGGAGCTTGCACTGACCGCGAAGGGTGTGACCGCAGTAACCGAGGGCGGGGAAACATTTGCCGCTAATCAGCTTGTGCTCGCCCTCCCCCCACGTCTGGCCGCCGAAATCGGTTATACACCCGCCCTGTCCGCGGACGCCCTTCATGCGCTCAAATCTGTGCCGACCTGGATGGCAGGTCAGGCGAAAGCGATTGCGATATATGACAGGCCATTTTGGCGCGAGGCCGGATTATCAGGGGACGCGATGAGCCGGTTTGGGCCGATGGTCGAAGTTCACGATGCCTCGCCTGCCCATGGCGGACCCTATGCATTGTTTGGTTTCATCGGTGTGCCGCCTGAAAATCGTGGGGAGGAAACGATCCTGCGCCAGCATCTGGTATCGCAACTGGGCCGCCTCTTTGGTGCAGCGGCAGAAAACCCGGTTGCCCTTTACATCAAAGACTGGGCGATTGATCCGCACACCGCGTCCGCTTCTGACCGGAAACCGATATATGCGCATCCAACCTATGCCATGCCGCAAAGCATGGTGGGGGTATGGGACGGCAAGCTTCACCTCGCCGGTACCGAAGTGGCGCCGCAATTCGGCGGCTACCTCGAAGGGGCTTTGGAAGCCGCCGAAAACGTATTAAGCACGCTCGACAACTGAAGAATGGGCCAAACCATGGTGACTGATACAAAAACCGCACTTCTGGATTCCGCAGAACGGGCCGCACGCACGCGCGGTTTCGACGGCTTCAGCTATGCCGACCTGGCGCAGGACGTTGGCATCCGCAAAGCAAGCATTCATCACCACTTCCCGACGAAGGCGGCCCTGTCTGTCGCGCTGATGCAGCGGTATTCTGAAGACCTTGAACGCGCCTCCGCCCAGATCGATGAAACCGTCCCGACAGGGGCCGGGCGGCTGCGCGCATTGATCGATCGCTACCGCGCTGCGCTGAATGGCGGCAAAAGCCTGTGCCTCTGCGTGTCATTTTCAACCAGTCGCGAGAGCCTGCCGCCGGAGGTCATCGACCAGATCCGCCGCTTTCGTTTGATGATGATCAACTGGCTGGAAACCGTGTTTGAAACGGGTCGGATGGATGGCACGATTGGCGATGTCGTCACGCCCACCGCTGAAGCATCTGCCGCATTGCCCTTGCTCGAAGGGGCGCAGCTGACGGCGCGGGCGGAGGAAGACCCGGCGCTCTTCGACACTGCATTGCAGCTCTTGCAGGCAAGACTGCGCTAAGGCGCTCCCCAACTCATTTGAGCGCGGGGCGTGCCACCTCAAGATCGAACCAGCCGGATTTCGAATTCGCAGCCGGCATGACCCTGACAGCCACATTTCGTCTCAACCGCACGGCAGCGCCGGTGGACCAACGCGCGGTAAAGGTGCTCGAACACGGCGGCATGCCAGTGGCACGTCACGTCGCGGTGCGTCTCTCCACGGATCAGAGGGTTGTTCTCGATTTGAAAATGCCAGGGCGTGAGTGCCCGAAAGCGCCCTGATCCGGCAAAGGTCCAGGCATGCTGCGCAATTGCGCGCGCAAGGATGTAGGCTGCAAGGCTGGCAGGCAAGGCTTTGAGCACCACGTGCGCCGGTCGCGGAATGCGGTGTTTCAAGATATAGGCTGCGGTCCTTTGCCCGGCGATTTTTGACAGTCTGATGGCCGCGCCGGGCTCTTCACAGCGTAGCTGACGGTGCAAGCGTGCGGCGTCCCGCTCAGGTATCATGCTCTTGCCGTCGGGTGCCTCTGCCAGACCGGCATTGGCCATCAATTCCGTCACCCGGCGCCTGCCGCCATATTCCTCAACGACAGGCAGCAGCTGCAGTATTGCGTTTGGACCGATCAAACCGGTCTGGTCGGCGCCATCCTCAGGCATCCCCCATTTGTTCGGTGCTGCCACCGCAGGCACGGGCGGCGGACCGCTCCTTCATCTGCGCGCGCACCGCTTCGCGCCGCTCGGCCGCCTGGGCGGCACGATCCGCAGCGGCCTCCCAATCATCCAGTTGCGCTTCTGCCAGTTCCCGGGTTTCGTCAAAATGGAAATCCACCTTGGATTTGGTCTGCGGGCCCCAGTAACCTGCTTTGCCGAGATCATAGAATGTGCGTTTGTATCCCGCTTTGAGAAAGGCATAGAGACACCCCAGAAGATAACGCCGTCGGAAACCCGTGCCGCGCCATGGGTAGTGAAACAGTGCCTTTTTCGAATAAAACCGGCGGTAATTGTTCATCACCCCGTCCAGCAATTCGCCGCGTTCCATCTGGGCGGGCTTCATGATCGGGGTGACAAAATTGTATTTGCTGAAGTCGTAGATCTCGACCTGATCCTTGAGTTCCTGAAACAGCGGCGTGAAAGGCCAGGGCGTATACATCGACCAATTTGCCAGATCGGGCTGCCAGTCCCAGGCCATCTTGTAGGTTTCTTCCAGCGTTTCGGGCGTTTCATTGTCCAGCCCGACGATGAACTGCGCCTCCACCAGAATATCGGCGTCGCGCAGCAGTTTGATTGCGGTCTTGTTCTCTTCGACCTTGGTTTCCTTGTTGAACACGTCCAGCTTCATCTGCGCCGCAGCCTCAGTGCCCAGGCTGACGTGCACCAACCCGGCTTTGCGGTAGAATTTGAGCAGGTCCTTGTCGCGGTAGATGTCCGTCACCCGCGTATTGATGCCCCATTTGACCCGTTTCGGCAGGTCGCGTGCGATCAACTCCTCGCAGAAGGCGATGAATTTCTTCTTGTTGATGGTGGGTTCCTCGTCGGCCAGAATGAAAAACCCGACATCGTGGTTGTCCACGAGGTCTTCGATCTCATCGACCACATGTTTGGGATCTCTTACCCGGTAATCGCGCCAAAATTTCCATTGGCTGCAGAAGGAGCAGGTAAAGGGACATCCGCGCGCCAGATTTGGGATTGCGACGCGGGTGCCCAACGGGATGTAGATGTATTTTGACCATTCCAGAACGGTCCAGTCGGGTTTGATCTTTTCCAGATCCTTGACCGTGGAGGCCGCCTGAGTTGCAACGATCTCCTCCTGATCGACAAAGGCGAGGCCCTTGATCTTGCGCCGCTCCGCGGGCCAGCGTCCGTCTTCGATGGCCAGCATCAGTTCGGTGCAGATCTCCTCGCCCTCCCCCCGGACGATCACGTCGATCCAGGGCGCTTCGGACAAAACTTGCTTGTACATGAAAGTAGCATGCACGCCGCCCATCACCCGGACAGCATCGGGGACGACCTGGGAGGCGATTTTCAACACATCTTCGGCCTTGTAGATGGAAGGGGTGATGGCGGTGACCCCAACCACATCCGGCTTCAACGCTTCCATTTCCTGCGCGAGATCCGCGTCGGTTTTGTTATCCGTCATCGCATCAATGAAATGCACATCATCGAAGCCCGCTTGTCGGAGGTGTCCCGTCAGATAGGCGACCCAGGCAGGCGGCCAGGTGCCGGCAATCTCTGCCCCGCCGGAACGGTAGTTTGGATGGACGAATAGAATACGCATCTGACATACCTCCTGATACTGTCAGGTTTAGTTTACACTTCTGCCGTCACTTTAACTTGACCTGAGTCAACAAAGGTCATTTTGGCCGGAATAAGGCCCGAGGCGCTAAGACGCTTTGGAATACATGCCCAATGCCACCTTGCTGTGGTCGTACATATTGGCCACCAGACGTGCCAGGTGTCGACCGTCCGAGCGTAAGGCAAGCTGCCCTGGCGTGCGCGCGATAAGGTCGCCGAACCTTTCACATACCGCGTCGTGATCGGTATCGAGCGTTTCCGTCAGCGTGCCAAAGGTATCGCGCAGCTCTGCCAGATCCGCTTTGAAATTGCACATGATCATCTCGACAAGGCGCGCGCGCATGATGTCATCCGGTGAATGCTCATGCCCACGGAACCCGGCCAACGTCCCCTCCTGGATCCGCTGAATATAGGCGGCGGTGGCAGAGGCGTTTTGCACATACCCCTGCTCGAAACGCGAAATCGACGACGCCCCGATGCCGATCAGGGTCTGACAACTGTCCTCGGTATAGCCTTGGAAATTACGCCTTAGATCTCCGGTACGGGCCGATATGGCCAGACGGTCATCCGGTTTTGCGAAGTGATCGATCCCAATCGCTTCCATCCCCGCGCCCTGAAACTTCGATGCGGCCAGTTCCGACAGCGCGTGACGGGTTTCATCATCGGGCAGCGAGGCGTCCTTGATCAGATTCTGGCGCTTGGACATATGCGGCACATGCGCGTAGCCAAAAAGCGCGATACGGTCCGGGTCCAGCTGTAGCGTTTTGTTGATGGAGGCGTCGATTTTTGCAAGCGTCTGAAAGGGCAGCCCGTAGACCAGATCCGCGTTCAGCGAATGAATACCTGCATCGCGCAGCATATCGACGCAATCGCGCGTCTGCTCGAAACTTTGCTGGCGTCCAATGGCCTGCTGCACATCTTCGGCAAAGTCCTGAATGCCGATACTGGCGCGGGTCATGCCAACCTCCGAAAGTGCCGCGATCTTATCCGCGTCGACCATCGTCGGATCGATTTCCACCGAAAACTCGAAATCATCGTCAGCGGGAATGACGCCCCTGATGTCTTCCGCCAGTTGATGAATCCACTCAGGCTGTAAAATGGTGGGGGTGCCGCCGCCCCAGTGCAACCTGCCCATCCTGGCGCCTTTGGGCAGCGTTTCGCGCAGCAGCGCCAATTCCGCTTTCACAACGTCCAGGTATCGCTCGACCGGGCCAAGCGTCTGGGTGCCTTGGGTCCGGCAGGCGCAAAACCAGCAGAGCCGTTCGCAAAACGGGATATGCACATAGATGGACACCGGCACATCCGGGTCCAGCGCGCTGAGGCATTGCGTCTGGAAACCGGCGCCCACATCCTTGGTGAAGACGGTGGCAGGGGGATAGCTCGTGTATCGAGGTATCCGGGCGTCAAAAAAGCCCAAGGCTCTGAGTTGATCATTCTTCATGGGCGCGACTTTACCGCCGCGCGCCATGGCGTCTTTGACATAGGACAAGCTGCTGACTTTCGGCGGCGTGTGCCCCAACGGAAAGCTGGGCGGTTTAAAGCGAGGCCGTGATCCCGCCATCGACAAAGACGGTCGTGCCATTCACGAAGGATGACGCGTCAGATGCCAGGAAAATACAGGTCCCGACCAATTCGTCGACCTTGCCCCAGCGTCCGGCGGGCGTGCGTTTTTCCAGCCAGGCGGAGAATTCCGGATCGGCGACAAGTGCTGCATTCAAGGGCGTATCGAAATATCCCGGAGCCAGACCGTTACACTGCAACCCGTGCTTCGCCCAATCCGTGGCCATCCCTTTGGTCAGGTTGGCCACCGCCCCCTTGGTCATCGTATAGGGGGCGATCCCGGGCCGAGCGAGTGCGGTTTGTACGGACGCGATGTTGATGATCTTGCCCTGCCCGCGGCCGATCATGTGCCGTGCGCAGGCTTGTCCAACGTGAAAGACGCTGGCGATATTGGTCTGCATCAGCCGTTCAAAGGCATCCGCCGGGAAATCTTCGAGCGGCGTGCGATGCTGCATGCCGGCGTTGTTGACGAGGATGTCGATCGCGCCCGTTTCCGCTTCAAAGCCATCCACGGCGCTGCGGACAGCGTCGTGATCGGTGGCATCAAATGGCAGCACATGGGTGGTACCCTCGAATTGCGCCGCGGCAGCATCAAGCTTGCCCCTATCCCGCCCATTCAGCACCACTTCGGCGCCTGCGGCCTGCAGGCCCTTTGCCAGCGCAAAGCCGATGCCCTGCGAGGAACCGGTGATCAGGGCACGCCGCCCGGTGAGGTCAAATAATTTAAGGCTCATAGGGGTCTCTCTTTGCGCTCGACGTCAATTCCGAAGCTCGTTATGTTACCGGTAACGTAAGAAGTCAAGCAAACTGAAGGCCGCCGAAGCGCGGCCAGGGAGAAGACCTGATGAAATCGCTGGTGATCCACGCCCCCCGTGATCTGCGGATCGAAGACACGCCGGAGGAAACGCCCGGTCCGGGTGAGGTACAGGTCGCGATTGCGACCGGCGGGATCTGTGGCTCGGACCTGCATTATTATCAGCATGGCGGCATCGGTACTATTCGTCTGAAAGAGCCGATGATCCTGGGCCATGAGGTATCCGGGCATATCACCGCCCTGGGGGATGGGGTTTCCGGATTGAAACTTGGCCAGCTTGTCGCCGTGTCACCCTCACGCCCCTGCCACGCTTGTGCTTATTGCCATGAAGGCAAACTCAATCATTGCCTGAACATGCGTTTTTACGGCTCTGCCATGCCCTTCCCGCATATTCAGGGCGCGTTTCGTCAGGTGCTGGTGGCGGATCAGGCCCAATGCGCGCCTGCGGATGGGCTTTCAGCTGGCGAAGCGGCGATGGCGGAACCGCTGGCCGTTTGCCTGCATGGCGCGCGGCAGGCGGGGGAGCTTTTGGGCAAACGCGTTCTGGTGACCGGCTGCGGCCCCATCGGGCTTTTATGCATCCTGGCCGCGCGCCGCGCGGGTGCTGCGGAAATCGTGGCAACGGATCTGACGGATTTCACCCTGAAAATGGCCGCCGAAAACGGTGCGGATCGGGTGATCAACTCCGGCAAAGAGCCCGAAGCGCTGAAAGAATACGAAGCGGACAAAGGCACCTTTGACGTGCTCTTTGAATGCACCGGCGTCGCCCCTGCCCTCGCCTCGGGCATTGCCGCACTGCGCCCGCGCGGGACCATCGTGCAACTGGGCCTTGGCGGGGATATGCAGGTGCCGGTTCAGGCGATCACCGCCAAAGAGCTGCAATTGCGAGGGTCTTTTCGGTTCCATGAGGAGTTTTTCACTGGCGTCGAGTTGATGCGCAAAGGGTTGATCGACGTGAAACCACTGATCACCCAAACCCTTGATCTTGCGGATGCGGTTGCGGCCTTTGAGCTGGCCGCCGACCGCACGCAAGCCATGAAGGCACAGATTGCCTTCGGGTGATTGCTGCGGATTTTAACAGAGACAAACGGACCTTTCGATTTGGCACACAGGTGCTATCGTTTGGCTGACAAAATGAGGAGGCGCGGCAGTGTCATTCTTTGAAGTACACGACCCGGTTTTTGGGCAATACGTGTTGGGCAATGCGCCGGTGAAACAACTGGCGACCGGCTTCGACTGGGTTGAGGGGCCGGTGTGGTTCGGCGATGCCGGTTGCCTATTGTTCTCGGACATTCCGAACAACCGCATCCTGCGCTGGACGCCGGAGGCGGGCATCACCACCTACCGTGCGCCGTCCGACTATGCCAATGGCCACACGCGCGACAATGCGGGGCGCCTGGTGTCCTGCGAGCACGGCACACGCCGGGTCACCCGCACGGAACTGGACGGCAGCATTACGGTGATCGCAGACAGCTTTGACGGCAAACCGCTCAACTCCCCGAACGACGTTGTGGTGAAATCCGACGGGTCGATCTGGTTCAGCGATCCGCACTACGGCATCATGACCAACTACGAAGGGTTTACAGGGCAACAGGAAAATCCCTGTGTCGTCTACCGGGCCGATCCGGAAACGGGTGCGCTGGACGTAGTAGTCGATGATATGAATTGCCCCAACGGGCTGGCGTTTTCGCCGGACGAAAGTCTGCTCTATGTGGCCGACACGGGGCGGATGTTTTCGGATGATGCGCAGCACATCAGGGTCTATGATGTCACCGGCAATGCGGTTCAGAACGGCAGGCATTTTCACACCATCGATCCGGGTGCCGCAGACGGGATACGCGTTGATACCGACGGCAATCTGTGGTCATCGGCTGCGGATGGCGTGCACTGTATCGCGCCGGATGGGCGATTATTGGGGAAAATTCTTGTGCCTGAACTGGTTTCAAACATCTGTTTTGGCGGGCGGGCGAAACATGAGCTCTACATCACCGCAACCACCAGCATCTACCGTGTGACCCTGAACCGCAGCGGCGTGCAGTTTCCATGAGCAGCGAGATCGGCCTGATCGGTCTTGGCACCATGGGTGCGGCACTGGCGCTGAACATCGCGGAGAAGGGTTTCGACATCGCGGTGTGGAACCGCACCACGCAGGTGACGCGGGATTTCCATGGCGCTGCGGGTGATCTGGCTCCTCGCATCACCCCAACAGACAGCCTTGAGGATTTTGTTCAGGCCATCAAGGAACCGCGCGCGATCATCCTGATGGTGCCAGCGGGCGACATCGTTGATGCGCAAATTGAAGCGTTAAGGCCCTTGCTTGGCCCGGACGATCTGATCATCGATGCGGGCAACGCCAATTTCCACGACACCAACCGCCGCGCGCGCGAGGCGACGGGCCCGTTTCTGGGCATCGGCGTTTCGGGCGGCGAAGAAGGCGCGCGGCACGGCCCGTCGATCATGGGCGGCGGTAAACGCGACTATTGGGACCGGGTGGCGCATATTCTCGACGCCATCAGCGCGAAATACGACGGCACGCCTTGCGCGACATGGATGGGTGAAGAGGGCGCAGGCCACTTCGTCAAGGCGGTGCACAACGGGATTGAATACGCCGACATGCAGATGATCGCCGAGGTCTACGGCATTCTGCGTGACGGGATGGGCTATGACGCACCTGCGGTGGCAAAGGTATTTGACGCCTGGAATGATGGGCCGCTACGCTCGTATCTCGTGGAAATCTCCGGGAAGGTCGCAGCAGCCCAAGACGCAGCAACGGGCGGCCCACTGCTGGATGTAATCATGGATTCGGCTGGCCAAAAAGGGACCGGACGCTGGACCGTGGTCGAAGCGCAGCATCTTGCCTCCCCGGTTCCGGCCATCGAGGCCGCGGTTGTGGCGCGAAATCTCTCGTCCCGCCGGGAGACCCGTGCCTTTGGCGAAGACCTGTTCGGCGCGGCCCCCAAGCCGCTCGGCGAGGATGCGCTGACAATAGATACTTTGGAACAAGCGCTGATCGCCGGGAAGATCCTCTGCTACGCGCAGGGTTTTGCGATGATTTCCGCCGCCTCCGAGGCCTTTGGCTGGGCCCTGCCCCTGCCCGATATCGCGCGGGTCTGGCGTGAGGGCTGCATCATCCGGTCCGATATGCTCAACGACATGGCGGATGCACTCACCGACGATCCCGAGCAGAACCTGATGTTTGCGCCCTATTTTGCGGATCAGATGAAAACCACCCATGGCGCGCTCCGGCAAGTTGTCGCGCAGGCCGCATTGCATGGGTTGCCCGCACCGGCGTTAGGCTCCGGCCTCGCGTATTTTGACGCCATGCGGACCAAGCGGGGCACGGCGAATATGATTCAGGGCCAGCGTGATTACTTCGGCCTGCACGGGTTTGTGCGGCTCGACGATGGCAAAAGCGATCAGCATG
Source organism: uncultured Roseobacter sp. (assembly GCF_947499265.1). Taxonomy (GTDB): domain Bacteria; phylum Pseudomonadota; class Alphaproteobacteria; order Rhodobacterales; family Rhodobacteraceae; genus Roseobacter. The sequence continues at coordinate 86,745 of NZ_CANMNK010000010.1, forward strand.
GGCCGTGGGCACAATAGAGCGATGTTGAACACGGCCATTTTAGCCGCGCCTGAAACGCGCTAGGTTACGGCCATGCCGATGCGCGCCCAACCCCGCGACGATCTGATCGTCTGTCCGCATTGCGATGCGGTCTACACTCTGGCCCGCCCCGGTCATGGCGAGCGCGCGGTCTGTCATCGCTGTGATACCGTGTTGATCATGCCGCGCCGCAAAGCGGGCCTGCAGATCATCGCCCTGTCGGTTGCGATTGTGATCCTGATCACGGCAGCAGCCATTTTCCCTTTCCTGTCGATCTCTGTCGCTGGGGCGCATAACTCGGTGTCGGTGTTGGACGCAGCCTTGGCCTTCAGCGACGGCCCGTTGGTGATCCTCTCCCTCGCAACGGCGGCGCTGATCATTTTCGTCCCGCTGGCGCGTGTTTTACTGTCGCTCTACGTGTTGGTCCCCATCGTAATGGACAAGCCCCCTGCCCCCGGGGCCGCGCTGGCTTTTCGCCTCGCCGAGGCCCTGCGCCCCTGGTCCATGGCGGAAATATTCGCGATTGGCTGCGCGGTGGCGCTAGTCAAAATCAGTTCGTTGGCCGATGTCAGCCTGGGCCCTGCCTTTTGGCTTTTCGCGATTCTGGTGGTTTTGGTGGTGGTGCAGGATAACTTTTTGTGCAGGTGGTCGGTATGGAACGCGCTCAGCAACCCAAAGAAGTCATAAGCGCAAAGGAGATGGGTGTTGTGGCCTGCACACGCTGCATGCAGGTCTGGCCGCAGGAGGTGGAATTCTGCGACCGCTGCGGGCATCGATTGGTCCAGCGTGACATCAAGAGCCTGCAGCGGGTCTGGGCGCTCTGGGTCGTGGGGCTGATGTGCTACATTCCGGCCAATCTCTACCCCATGCTGCAAACGCGCACGTTTTTCAGCGTCCAGCAGGACACCATTGTGGGCGGCGCCATCGAGCTCATCGAATATGGCAGCATTGGCGTTGCCATCATCATCCTGATCGCCAGCGTGATGATCCCGATCGCGAAATTTCTTGCCATCGCATTTCTGTCGGTCTCGGTTGCGCGCCCGTCAAGTGTTTCAAAGAACCAGCGACAGTTGCTGTATGAGGTCGTGGAATACATCGGCAGGTGGTCCATGATCGACATATTTGTTGTTGCGATCCTGTCATCATTGGTGCAACTCAATGTTCTGGTGGCCATTAACCCCGGTCCAGCCAGTCTTTTTTTTGCTCTGTCCGTGATTTTCACTATGCTTTCCGCACAGGCCTTTGACAGTCGCATGATCTGGGACGCGCAGCAGCAGGGTGAAGGACAAGTGAATAATGACGAACACCCCTGAGCCGGTGCCCATCGATCCGGCGCGCGAATCCCTCTTTGGGCGGGCATCCATTGTCTGGCTGATTCCGGTCTTTGCCCTGATGATCGCGCTGGTGGTCGCATGGCAGTCCTACAATGACCGGGGGCCGCTGATCTCCATCGAGTTTGAAAATGGCGCGGGCATCGCCGCAGGCCAGACCGAATTGCGGTTTCGCGACGTCAAGGTCGGCGTGGTCGAGAGGCTCGCCTTTGCCGAAGGTTTGGACGGGGTTGTAGCACAGGTGCGGCTGGAGAAAGAGGTCGCGGAATTTGTGGACGCCGGAGCGTCGTTCTGGGTGGTGCGCCCGGAACTCTCCGTGCAGGGCGTATCTGGCCTTGATACGGTGATCAGCGGCATCTTCATCGAAGGCTCCTGGGACAGCCAGATCGGCCCCATCCGCACCAACTTCAAGGGGCTGCAAACCGCGCCGCTGTTCCGCCCCGGCCAGGAAGGGTTGCAGATTGCCTTGCGCACAACGCCCGGCGGATCACTGACCGACAACAGCCCGATCCTGTATCGCGGTATTGAAGTGGGCCGCGTGGGCCCGGCGCGCATCTCGCGGGAGGGCAGCTTTGCCATTGCAGAGGCGATTATCTACGAACCGCACGGGCGCCTGATCACCGCGGCCACCCGGTTCTGGGATACATCGGGGTTCAGCGTCTCCATCGGGCCGACCGGTGCCGAGGTCGATTTCTCCTCTCTGGCCACGCTCATCGGCGGTGGGTTGAGCTTTGATACCTTTGTCTCGGGCGGGCGTCCGATCACCGATGGCGCGGTCTTCGAAGTCTACGGCGATGAGGTCAGTGCCCGGAACAGCGTCTTCAATGCTTCCGAAGTCGAGTTGATCGAACTGCGGGTTATCTTCGACGAGAATATCTCCGGGCTGGCGATCGGCGCGCCTGTTGAATTCAGCGGGCTGCGCATTGGGTCGGTGCAGAGCCTTTCTGGCATTGTCGATGCAGAGACCTTCGGCGACAGCCGGGTGCGTCTTGACGTGGTGATCGGCATTCAGCCCGCACGGCTGGGCCTGCAAGGCGATGCCAGCCCGGAGGCGGCACTCGATTTTCTCAACGCGCGCGTGCAGGAAGGACTGCGGGCACGGCTTGCCTCAGCCAGCCTTTTGACGGGCGGGCTCAAAGTGGAACTTGTTCAGGTCGAAGGCGCGCCACCCGCTCAAATCATCATGCGCCCGGATGAGATTGCCACGCTGCCCACCACCGCGAGCGAAATCGCCGATGCCGCAGCAACTGTGGAGGGCGTTTTCACCCGCATCAACAGCCTGCCCATCGAAGAATTGCTCAACAGCGCCATCGGATTTTTACAAAGTGCGCAGGCCTTCATGACAAGCGAGGATTTGCGTGAAACCCCGCAGGAGGTCCGGGCCTTGCTGGGTGACTTACGCGGGATCGTAAGCTCGCAGGAGGTCAAGGATATACCCGTCACGATCAACGCAGCACTGACACGAGTGGAAACATTGCTGGGCCAGATCGAAAACGGTCAGGCTGTGGACCGCATCGTGGCGGCCATCGATGCGACCACCAATGCCGCTACATCTGTCTCCGCTTCGGTCGCCGGGGTGCCGGAGCTGATTGATAATCTCAGCAGCGTTGCCGCCAAGGCCGAAGCGATGCCGCTGGAAGACCTGACCACGCAGCTCACCGACCTGCTGGCCTCGGCGGATGCGATCCTGGGCACGCCTGCGGCGCAGGAATTGCCCGCCTCGCTGGGGGCAGCGCTGGACGAGCTGAACGCGACGCTGACCGAATTACGCGAAGGCGGGGCGGTGCGCAATGTCAACGCCACCCTCGATTCCGCCCGCGAAGCCGCGGATGCCGTTGCCCTGTCCAGCCAGGATTTGCCCGCGCTGGTGGAACGGATCACCGAAGTCTTTGACCAGGCGAGCCGCACCATCGAAGGCTATAATCAGGGCGATGTGATCAGTCGCGATGCCCGCGCGGCGCTGCGCGATATCTCGCAGGCGGCGGATGCCTTGACCGCCCTTGCGCGCTTGCTGGAGCGCAATCCAAGTGCACTTCTCAGGGGGCGATAGCATGACCTTACCCACACCCATCTGGATCGTTTTGGGCACTTTGGCCCTGACCGCCTGCGCCGCCGCGCCGGATCGCTACGTCATCCCCGCCCCCCAGATCGCCGATCAACAGCGGATTGCTTTTCGATCTGTTGAAATCCGCAAGATTTCACTGCCCGCCTACGCCGCCTCAGACGAAATCGCCCAACAGGGTGCAGATGGCAGGGTGATCAGTGATGGCGGCCTGCTATGGGCGGATACCCCTGAGCGTGCCGTGGCGCTTGAGTTGTCGCGCCATCTGTCGCGTCTTACCGGCGCCCGCGTTGCCTCCGAGCCCTGGCCGTTTGAAACCTTTGCCGATGCCCGATTGGAGCTGCGTTTCGAAAGCCTGATTGCGGGGGAAGACGGTCAATTCCGGACCAATGGTCAATACTTCGTCGCCGTGGAAAACGGGCGGGAACGATCCGGGCTTTTCAGCCTCGCCGTCCCCTTTGATCCAACCGGTGGTCCACAGGCCATTGCCGCGGCGCGCGGACAGATCATTCTGGATCTCGCTCGCTATGTGGCAGTGAACGGCTTACGCTAGCCCTCAGGCGGGCCAATCTGCAAGCGCCTCTGCAAGCCGCGACAGGCCCTTCTCCAGACTAACCTCCGCCCCGCCGCCAACGCCGAGCCGAATGTGGTTGGGTTGGCCGTAGGCGCTGCCCGGCAATAGAAATGTGCGATAAGGCGGGGCCAGCAACCGTTTTGCAAACCTGTCGCTGGCGACCCCCGCAGGCAGGCGACCAAGCCCGATCAACCCCGCCTGCGGCGGGACCCAGGACAGGCCGGGTTGGGTGTCGAGCCATGCGTTCATGCGCGCCAGGTTTGCCGCCCCGGCCCTGCGCGCGTCCTGCATCGCAGGCGCAAGGCGTTCCGGGCGCAACGCGATCTCGGCAATGACCTCGCCCATGATGTTCATGATCTCCGATGCATTCTCCCGCAGGATAACGGCATCCATTACCATGTCCGCATCCGAACAGATCAGCCAACCAGTGCGCAGGCCCTGCAGCCCAAGGGCCTTGGAGACAGAACCGGTCGTGATGCCGCGTGCATAGAGCCCGGCGACCGACGGCGCGCGTGGGTCCAGCCATTCCAGGCCTGCGTAGACCTCATCCACCAGCAACCACGCGCCAACCTGGTCGGCGATGCGCACGATCTCCTCCAGATCCGCGCGGTCCAGCAACTGACCCGTGGGGTTGTTGGGATTGCTCAGGAAAATCATCCGTGTGCGCGGGGTTACCGCATCCGCCAGCATATCCAACGGCAGCCGCCAGGCGTCTGCTTCATGCCGGGTGACTTTGACGATCTTCGCCCCCACGGCGCGCGCCAGAACCTCCGCCTGCGGCCAGCCGGGGGTTTCGACCACGATCTCGTCTCCGGGCTGCAGCAATTGTATGATCGCCAGATAATTCGCCTCAGCGGCCCCCGCCGTGATCAACACATCCTGCGCGGTGCAGATACCTTCCAGTCCGGCCTGCGCCAGCACATGCCCGCGCAGTTCCGGCAGCCCGCGAAAATCGCGATTGTTCCAATCGAGGGATAGCTCCGGATCAAGATCATCCAGAAAGTCGCCCAGTTTTGGCGATTGCGACAGTGAAAATCCGACGATGGCTTCGGGATCTGCCTCGGTCGTTTCCAGAAGGTATTGAAACAAGGTATGTATCTTGACTTTCATAGCCCCGGCCTCGTCTAGTTTCCCCAACAAGAAAGGTGAGGCCCGCAATATGCAACCCCTTCTGAAAGGTCGCCCCCGCCGGCTGGCGGTGCTGGATTACGGGTTGTTTCAAGTGCATGCCAATGGGCGGATCATTGGAATATGTGGATTTCTCATCCAGACAGATGCAGGCGAAAACGTCCTGATCGACACCGGGTTTCCCGCAAAATATGCCGATGATGCCGAGGCGGCGACCGCAGAGGATGATCTGGGCAGTTTCGGTCGGGTGCTCTCTCTCACCCATCAAAATCTGGCGCCTGCGCAGCTGGCGCTGCTGGGCCTGTCGACCTCAGACATCGACCTGATGATCCAAAGCCATACGCATATTGACCACGTTGGTTTCATGGACGGGTTTCCCAACACCCCCATTTTGATCGCAGCGGCGGAACGCGCCCTGCCCCGCCCGCTCTACTGGTCAGGAAAGCAACCCCTGGACTGGCCGGACCGGAACTATATTGAAATACACGGTGACATCGAGATCGGCGCGGGATTTCACGTGTTCCTTGTGCCCGGTCACGCACCGGGGCAATTGGCCTTCATGGTAAGCTTGCCGGAAACGGGCGCTGTTTTGCTGACTTCGGATGCGATCAGCCGCGCGGCGGAGATTGACGAGAAATTCGCAGGGTCCTGGGACGAAACGCGCGCGATCGAAAACGGCGCACGGCTGATGGAAATGGCGGCGGAACAGAAGGCCAAGGTGATCTTTGGCCATTCGCCTGAGCAATGGCCGACCCTGCGCAAGGCCCCGGCGTGGTACGATTAGCGCACATCGCGCCCCTGGTTGAGAATGATCACATTGCCGCTGCTGATGTCGCCCGCGGGTGAGATCAGGAACCCGACCCATGCTGCAATCTCTGAGGGTTGCATCGCCCGGCCGTGCGGCATCTGCGCGATGGCATTGGCCAGGACCTCGTCACTCACCACGTTGAAGAGGGGCGTTTCGGTCATCGCGGGCGCAATGGAATTCACCGCGATCTTTTCGGTGGCATAGCGGCGCGCAAGATCCTTGGTCAATGTGTCGAGAGCAGCCTTGGAGGCCCGATAATGCGGTGGATCAAAAGCGTCGAAATTATAGGCGCCGTTGGAGGAGATATTGACGATCTTGCGCACGCCTGCGCGCCCGGTCATCAGGCGCACGGCCTCCTGACAACAATGGAACGCCCCGGTGAAATTCAACGCCATCTGGCGCTCAAACTCATCTGCCGGGATATTCGGAAAATCGGACATCAAACAGGTGCCCGCATTATTGACCAGAGCGTCGATCCCGCCGTGCGCCGTATGGATATCAGTAAAAGTACTTGAAATGGCAGCAGGTTTGGTCAGATCGACAATCTGCCCCTCAAAGCCCGCGCATGCCATTTCCGACAGGCCGCGCGCATCGATATCAAACCCAATCACATGCAGCCCATCTGCGATCAACCGATCCACAATGGCGCGACCCAACCCGCCGGCAGCCCCTGTCACCACAGCAACGCGCGTCATCTTCGCTCCTCCCCCCGAGTTTGGCGGACTATGAAAGAGGCTTGGGCATTTGACCAGTCTCGAAGCTCAAACCGGCCCGATCAGAGCGGGCTGCGCATTCAGCGCTTCCACGTCGAAGCCCGCCAGCTTTTTGTATTTCGTGGCATGTGCTGCAAGTTCCGCGCGCGGCATTACGGTTTCGATATCGTCGAACACGCCGCTGCACCGGTCCTCGACCACCTGCAAAATGGCGTCTGGACCGCTGCCGCGGTTGGCAAGCGTCACGCCGGTTGTGCGCGGTCGCACGATCGCCTCATAGGCCTCTAACGCGTCCGGGGTTAGGCCGTGTGTCTGCACTGCCGCCCCAAGCATGCGCGCGTCAACGATGGCCTGGCTCGCCCCGTTGGAGCCAACCGGATAGGTCGGATGCGCGGCATCCCCCATGAGCGTGACGCGGCCTTGTGTCCAGTTGGGCACCGGGTCGCGATCCACCATCGGGTATTCAAAAACCGCTGTCGCCGCGCGCATAAGCGCGGGCACATCCAGCCAGTCAAACCGCCAGTCTTCAAAGTCAGGCAGAAAATCATCAAGCGATGCGCGGCGGTTCCAATCCTCCTTGCGCCAGCCCTGCGCAGGGTCAACGCGGCGCTCAGCAATCCAGTTGAGTGTCGCCTCACCTGTTGCGGGATCGGGCGCCGTGATCGGATAGGCCACAAGCCGTTGCGTATCATGCCCGGCGAGGACCATATCAGCGCCACCCAGAAACGGTGGCGCCTGTGTCGTCCCGCGCCACAGGATCGCGCCGCCCCAGATGGGTGATCCTTCGTCTGGGTACATCTGCTGACGCAGGGCCGAGTGAATCCCATCCGCGGCAATGATCAGGCTACCGGTTTTCACCTCTGGTCCATCCGGCCCGTTGAGCAGCAAATCAGCCTTCTGAGCATCGTTTGAAAACCCGGTTGCGCGGCACTCCGTGACGATAGAGGCCGCACCCGCGCGACGGCACAGCGTATCAAACAACAGCATCTGCAGATGCCCGCGATGCACGGAGATTTGCGGCCAGTGATAGCCCGCTGCGGTGCCGCGCGGTTCGGTCCAGATCTCACGCCCCGTTTTGGTGTAAAACCCCACCGACTGCGTGGAAATGCCGATCTCTCGCAGGTCACTTTCAAGCCCAAGGTCAAAAAGTTCGCGCACCGCGTTGGGCTGCAGATTGATCCCGACGCCCATGGGGCGCAGGCTGCGCACGGCCTCAAAAATCTGAAATGGCACGCCAATCTGATGCAAGGTCAGACCCAGCGACAACCCGGCGATCCCGGCCCCAGCAATCAGCACGGTCATGTGATGGCTCCTGCATCGCGCATCCTGGCCAATTGCGCCGCATCATATCCCAAACCTTGCAAAATCGCGTCGGTATCCGCGCCGACAGCTCTTGGCGGGTCCGGGCGATCCGGCGCGCTGCGACTGAACCGCGGCGCCGGGCGGGCCTGTGTGACACTGTTTTCCTGGTAGAAAACCCCTCGATCTGCGTTCTGGAGATGCTGGGGCGCTTCGGTGAAGTCCAGAACCGGGGCGACACAGGCATCGGAACCCTCAAACAGGGTCGCCCACTCATCACGGGTTCTAGTCTTGAAGACCGTCGCGAATTGCGCGCGATCCGCGGGCCAGCGGGTGGCGTCATTTTGGGCGGCACCGCCTTCATGCGGGATTTCCGCCCGTCGGATCAGTTCAGCAAAGAATTGCGGTTCCAGCGCGCCGACGGAGATGTATTTTCCATCCGCACATTCGTAACATCGGTAAAAAGGCGCGCCGCCATCCAGCCAGTTGGCTTCGCGGTTTGTGGTCCATTTGCCCTGCGCCATCATCCCGTGCAGCAGGCCCATCATTGCCGGAACGCCATCGACCATGGCGGCATCGACAACCTGACCCTTACCCGAAACCCCACGCTCAATCACCGCAGCCAGCAGGCCAAAGAGCAGGAACATCGACCCACCGCCAAAGTCCGCCACCAGATTGAGCGGTGCGACCGGTGGATGATCTGCGGGACCAATGGCGTGCAAGGCACCGGTCATCGCCAGATAATTGATGTCGTGCCCCGCGGTGTCCGACCAGGGACCGGTTTGCCCCCACCCCGTCATGCGCCCATAGATCAGAGTGTCCGGACATGCCTCAGGGCCAAGGCCCAATCGCTCCATCACACCTGGTCGAAACCCTTCGATCAGAATATCCGCACGGGCAATCAGCGCCTTGGCCGCAGCGAGACCATCCTCTGATTTGAGGTTCAGCGCCACGCTGCGCTTGCCCCGCCGGTTGATGTCCGTGGGATCCGCAGGGGCCGAGGCGCGATCAACGGTGATCACATCCGCGCCCAGATCGGCCAGCAACTGGCCCGCCAGCGGCGCAGGGCCAAGCCCCGAAAACTCAATGACCTTCAGTGTTGTAAGCGGTCCACTCATTCTGCCATGTGACAGGCCACCCGCGCCCCACGCAGATCGCGCATTTCCGGGCGGGTCTGGCTGCAGATATCTGCGGCCAGCGGGCACCTTGGGTGATAGGCGCAGCCGGTTGGCGGATTGATGGGATCGGGGATTTCGCCCGTGGGGGGTGGCACCTCCCGTCCGAAATTGCCCAGTTGCGGTGCGGCGGCGAGCAGCATCTGCGTATAAGGGTGTTTGGGATCGTCAAAAAGCGCGTCCGGCCCGGCCTCCTCCACCAAACGGCCCAGATAGAGCACACCGATGCGGTCGGCCATATGCTGCACAACGGTCAGGTCGTGGCTGATGAACAGATAGGTGAGACCAAACTCATCCTTGAGGTCGCTCATCAGGTTCAGCACCTGCGCCTGCACCGACACATCCAGCGCCGAGGTCGGCTCATCACAGACAATCAGTTTGGGTTCCGAGGCCAGCGCCCGCGCAATACAGATGCGCTGGCGTTGCCCGCCCGAAAACTCATGCGGGAACTTGCCCGCGTCCCGCGCTGACAGCCCAACTTGTTCCAGCAAACGCTCAGCCATGCCTTCAGTATCACCACCCCGCGCGGCAACCGGTTCGACGATGATATCCCGCACCCGCCAGCGCGGGTTGAGCGAGGCGAAGGGGTCCTGAAAGATCATCTGGATGTCGCGCCGCACCGCATCCACCTTGGCAGCATCCGTTTCGCGCGCCAGATCGGTGCCGCGGATTTCGACGGCCCCCTTGGACGGGCCCAGCAGGCCCACCAGCATCTTGCCAATGGTGGATTTGCCCGACCCGCTTTCACCGACCAGCGCATAGACTGTGCGCTCCGCGATCTCGAAACTGACGTCCGAAACAGCCGTCAGATAGGCTTTCTCGCGCCGCTCGACCACGCGGTTCAGCCAGGGTTTAGAGACATCAAAGATGCGGGTCAGGTTGCGAATATCGACCAGCGCCATCAGGCCACCGCCTCTCGTACCATCGGGAACCAGCAGGCCACGCGCCCTGCCCCGTCTTCAATGCGGGGTCCGGGCGACGCCCGGCATCGATCCTGTGCGCAGGGGCAGCGCGGGTGAAAGGCGCATCCCTCGGGCAGCGCATCGAGACGTGGCATCGCCCCGGGGATCTGGTGCAACCGGTCCTTCCCGCGCGAGGCCAGCGGGGTGGAGCCCATCAGCCCGTCGGTATAGGGGTGATGCGGGGCGGTCAGCACATCGCGCACCGGCCCCAGTTCGGCCAATTGCCCTGCGTACATTACGGCGACGCGGTCGGCGGCCTCGGCAATCACGCCCATGTCGTGGGTGATCAGCATCACCGCCGTGCCCCGTTCCCGGCAGAGCTTTTTCAAAAGCGCGATGATCTGCGCCTGCACCGAAACATCAAGCGCCGTGGTCGGCTCATCCGCGATGATCAGCGAGGGCTCGGCACAGAGAGCCAGGGCAATCACAACGCGCTGGCGCATACCGCCGGAAAACTCGTGTGGAAAGCTGCCCACCCGTTCGGCAGCACCGGGAATACCCACCTCTTCGAGCGCTGCAACCGCCCGTTTTTCGGCCTCAGCCCGCGAGATATCGAGATGAGCCAGCATGGTTTCGGTCAATTGATCCCCGATCCGGAGCAGCGGGTTGAGTGAGGTCAGCGGGTCCTGAAAGACCATGCCAATCTCTTTGCCCCGCAATCGGCGCATGTCTTCGCCGACCAATTGATCCACTCGCGTGCCACCAACCCAGATCTCGCCTTTGGCAATATGCGCAGGAGGGCTCAAGAGCCCGATGACCGCATTGCCGGCCATGGATTTTCCGGCGCCAGATTCGCCGACAACGCCCAAAACCTCGCCCGCCGCAATGTCGTAGCTCACCCCGTTTACCGGGCGCAAGATACCGTGGCGTGTGGGGATTTCGACCGTCAGGTCACGGATGGACAGAACCGCCGCACTCATACTTACTCGCTCAATTCTGCTTGGACACGTCGCGCCAGATTTGCTTGCATCTGCTGAAAGGCGGGGCCGATGCTCTGCATTGTCTGAGCCATGAAGGGGTTCATCTTTTTCATCGCCGATGCTCCCTCCTCGGAGGAATAAAATGCCGCCAACGCTTTGATCTCTGCCAGGGTGAAGGTTTCTGCCATGCCGGAAATGATCGCGCTCTCCATCGCCGGGCGGATGCTGGCGAGTTCCTCGGATACAATTTTTGCCACTGTTGCCTGCTTGTCAGCCGGAAGGCTGCCGCCGATCAGGCCCATCTGCGCCATAACCCCTTCTGGTGACAGCATGTCATCCATCAGGCCCTGTTGACCCTTGCTGTTTACATAGGCTTCAGCGGCTTCGAGGCGTTCCGCGTCTTCTGCCAGAACACTTGAAGCCAGAAACACCGTGATGAGAAATGTGAGAATACGCATGTGGTCCACCTTTATCTGAGGCGCGGGTTAAGGGCATCGCGCAACCAATCGCCCAGAAGATTGACGGAGAGGGCAAGCGCCAGAAGCGTCACCGCGGGGAAGAGTAGGATCCACCATTCGCCGGAGAAGAGGAACCCCTGCCCGATCCGGATCAGCGTGCCGAGGCTGGGTTGTGTCGGCGGCGCGCCGACGCCCAAGAAACTGAGCGTTGCTTCGGCGATGATTGCCAGCGCCAGCGAGATCGTCGCAATCACCAGCACCGGGGAGAGCACATTTGGCAGGATATGGCGCAACATGATCGCACCGGACCCCCGCCCGATCAGCCGCGCGGCCTGTACGTATTCCTTATTCTTCTCGACCAGCGTCGCCCCTCGCACAACACGGGCAAACTGCACCCAATCGCTGAGGCCGATGGCGATGATCAAGACCCAAATCGCCATTTGGTCGCGGTATTCGACCGGCGTGATCCCCTTGGCCACGCCAAAAATCAGCATGGCCACGAGGATCGCGGGGAAGGTCAGCTGCACATCGGCGACCCGCATGATGATGGTCTCGGTCCAGCCGCCGAGATATCCGGCGAGCAGCCCAAGCGTGACACCCAGCACCATGGCAAAGAGCACCGCCGCCGCCCCCACAAAGAGCGATATGCGCATGCCGTAGAGGATGGTGGAGAAGACATCGCGCCCCTGATCATCGGTCCCCAACCAGAAGACATCGCCGGTGAAGGCATTCGGCTCCATCGGCCTGGAGAACCCATTCATCAGGTTGAGCGAGCCCGGGTCAAAAGGGTTGTAGGGTGCAATCAGCGGGGCAAAGACAGCGCAGAACACCATAAAGAACACCACCAGCGCGGATACGATCGCAACCGGCGATTTCTTAAACTGATAGGCAAAATCGCTTTCAAGCGCGACGCGCAGACGGGAGCGTTCCTGCGGTTTGGCGGGGGTGTTCAAGGAGGTATCCGCCATCAGTGCGCCGCCGTTCTGTCCACACGCAAGCGCGGATCAATAGCAAAATAGAGCAGGTCGACGATGAGATTGATGCCCACAAACATGACAGAGATCAACATCAGGTAGGCCGCCATCACCGGAATATCGACAAACTGGATGGCGTTGATGAACAAGAGGCCCACACCAGGCCACTGAAAGACGGTTTCAGTGATGATCGCGAAGGCGATGATCGACCCAAGCTGCAATCCGGTGACCGTAATGACCGGCACCAGCGTGTTTTTCAGCGCGTGCCGAAAGTTTACCGCGCGTTCGCGCAATCCCCGGGCCCGGGCAAAGCGGATGTAGTCCTGCCGCAGCACTTCAAGCATCTCTGAACGTACCAGCCGCATAATTAAAGTCATCTGGTAAAGTCCCAGCGTAATGGACGGTAAAATAAGCGCTTTTAGCCCGGACTCCGTCAGAAATCCGGTGGACCATCCCCCCAGCATCACCGTGTCCCCGCGGCCGAAACTGGGCAGCCAGCCCAGCTCCACCGAGAAGAGGTAGATCAGCAATATCCCGATCAGAAACGTCGGCAGGGATACCCCGATCAGTGACACGGACATGATCGCATTGGCAGCAAAGCCGTTGCGCCTGATCGCGGTAAAAACCCCCAACGCGATACCGATGCTGATCGCAAGAAACCCCGAAACCGCAGCCAGCTCCAGCGTCGCGGGCGCGCGTTCGATCAGGATGTCAGAGACCGGACGGCCCTGCCGATAGCTGACCCCGAAATTGCCCTGTGCCGCACCCTGCAGGAATTTGAAATACTGCACGGCAAAGGGTTGATCGAGCCCAAGCTGGGAGCGCAGCCGTTCGATGTCAGCCTGCGTGCGCTCCTGCCCCAGCATATTGTCGACCGGATCACCCACAAATCGAAACATGGAGAACGCAACAAGGCCCACAACCAGCAAAACGATGGCCGACTGAAACACGCGTTGGATGACGTAGGCTAGCATAGGTTCTTTTGTGTCCCGTTGCGGCTCAGGTCAAGGTCAGGGCCTGCAGGTTTCAATTGACGGTAACCCACCGCAGGATGAAGAAGTTGTCCGGGCGTTGCGTCAGGTCGATGTTCGCTTGCGTCCCCCAGACCAGGGGCTGCACGTAGAGCGGCACATAAGCGACCTCATCCTGAAGGATCTTGGTGCTTTCGTCCAGCATGGCCTGACGTTTGCTGTCATCGATCTCTGATTGGATCATCGGCAACAACTCGTCAATTCGCGCGTTGGAAAACCCGCCAAAGTTCCACGACCCCAGCTTCTTTTCCTCATTGGGTGTGCTGGCCAGGAAGCGGATCGGGTGCTCTGCATCGAAGGTGCCGGGCGACCAGCCCAAGAGGTACATGTCATAGTTGTCAGCCCGCAATTCAGGCCAGTAATTCTGCACCGGCATTGCGTCCAGCGTCGCCTTGATGCCGACCTGCGCCAACATGCCGGTGACCGCCTGACACACGGCCTCGTCATTCAGATAGCGGTCGTTGGGGCATTTCAGACCCAGCGAGAACCCGTCGGCATACCCCGCTTCTGCGAGCAATGCGCGCGCCTTTTCCGGATCGTAGGCGGGACGCTCTGCCATCGACGCGCTATAGCCACGCATCGCCGGGCTGACCAATTGGCTCACCTCTTCTGCGTTGCCGCGCATGATCGTTTGCAGGATCGCAGGCACGTTGACCGCATGGGCCACGGCCTGACGGACCCGCACATCGGCAAAAGGATTGGCATCAGAGGTTTCACCCGAATACTTCAGCGCCTCGGCCTCATGCGGAAACCCCAGCATGATCACCCGCGCCTCGATTCCCTGGATGACCTTGACCTTTGCGTTCGAGGCCAGTCGCGCCGTATCCTGAATGGGCACCGGATTGATGAAATCCACATCCCCTGAGAGCAGCGCGGCAACGGCTGTCGCCGGGTTCTGGATCGGCGTCAGTTCCGCACGCGTCACATTATGCGTCGCCTCGTCCCACCAACCGTCAAAGGGCTCCAGAACGGTGCGCAGACCGGGCTCGCGCGCGACCACCTTGAAAGCGCCCGTGCCATTTGTGTTCAGCGTGGCGTAATTGCCGTTGTCCTTGTCGGGCCGCACCGCATTGTTGGCCTCCGCCCAGCCGGAATCGAGGATCATCCAATTCGCGATGCTGTCGGGAAAGATCGGATTTGGCGCGCTGGTCAGAATGTCGACGGTATAATCGTCCACCACCCGCACTTCGGACACAGGCGCAAACCAGCTGCGGGTATCGGAGCCTTCGTCAGAGGCCCGTTCGTAGGAAAAAAGTACGTCCTGCGCGTCAAATGTGCTGCCATCGTGGAAGGTGACCCCTTCCCGCAGGGTGAAGCGCCAGCCCTCACCGGCACCGATGGGTTCCCAGGCCGTCGCCAGCGCGGGCTCGATACTCATGTCCTTGCCGCGCCGGACCAGACCTTCGTAGACGTTGTTCAGAAACCCCAGTACCGGCGCGGAGTTTACCGCATGCGGGTCCATGGTCTGAGGGTCCGTCGTCTCTGCCCAGGTGAATTCTTCGGCATTGGCGACAGAAGCAAGTGCGAGAGCAGCAGCGGCAATTCGAACAGAGCGGAGCATGACAGGACCCTTTGCGATATTGTGTCAGAAAAGCGGGGCGGCGCAGGCCACGCGAGCCTGCGCCATGGTTTTGGAGAGATCGCGCCCCTGGATCGGGCGCGTGTCTCTTAGTTCAGCTTGAAGTACTTGATTTTCGGGGAATCTTCCGCCTCGACAACTGTGTCGACATTGGATTTCATGCCCCAGTTCAGCACCTGGTGGTGGATCGGAATGTACAGTTTTTCATCCTGAACGACCTGCCAGATCGCCGCGATATCCGCATCCCGCGCTTCCAGGTCGGTGTTGGAGGCGAGGCTTTGGATTTTCGCGTTCAGATCATCGTTGGTGTAGCGCGTTGCATTCCACGATCCGTATTTGTCGTCACGACCATGTACGAGGAAGTTGAAGATGTATTCGGAATCGTAGGTCGGCACACCCCAGCCCAGCATGTAGAAATCCGTCTCCAGATTGCTCAGCAACGGGAAGTGCTGCGCCTTGGGCTTGGCGTCAAGGTTCACGGTGACGCCGATTTGCGCCAACATACCAACAGCCGCCTGACAGATCGCTTCATCGTTGATGTAGCGGTCATTCGGGCAGTCGAGCTGGATCGAGAAGCCATCGCCATAGCCAGCCTCGCCCATCAAGGTCTTGGCCTTATCGAGATCGGTCGTGGAAGACGCATCCATCGTCTCATCCCAGCCGTTCACGAAGGGCGGCGCGATCATGCCCGCAGGCGCGGACTGCCCGCGCATCACCACTTGCTGGATGGCATCACGGTTGATCGCAAGGTTCATGGCTTCGCGCACGCGCACATCCGCCAGCGGATTTGCACCATCGACGCTGTCATTGGCGAGGTCTTCGTCGCCCACGTTCATGCCAAAGAAGATGACACGGTTCTGCGGTGCCGTGCGTACATCCAGACCATCGGTTTCTGCCACCCGGCCCAGATCCTGTACCGGCACGTCCTGGATGAAATCCACCTCGCCCGACAGCAGTGCCGCGACACGGGTCGCTGCGTTCTGGATTGGCGTGTAGATGATCTCGGTCACTTCCAGCGGAAATTCACCGATGCCCCAGTAGTTTTCGTTCAGCGCCAGCACGGTTTTCACATCCGGCTCGCGGCTGACCACCCTGTAAGGCCCTGTGCCGTTGGCATTTTTGGCAGCAAAAGTATCTTCGCCGCCCTCATAGTCCTGAACTTTGACAGCGTTGTTCGCCTCGGCCCAGTCCTTGTCCATGATGAACATGTTGGTCAGGTTGTTGGGCATGATCGGGTTCGGACCATTGGTCACGATCTCGATGGTGTAGGCGTCCGGCGCACGCACTTCCGCAACAGAAGCAAGCAGTTCCTTGTAGTCGGAATCTTCCGTCATCGCGCGTTCGAGGCTGAATTTGACGTCAGAGCTGTCAAAGGCTGAGCCGTCATGGAACGTGACGCCTTCGCGCAGCGTGAAAGTCCAGACGTTCGGGTCGTCTTCGGACGGTGCCCATTCGGTGGCCAGCGCTGGCACAATCGTGCCCGCGTGATCGCGGTGAACGAGCGGTTCCATGATCTGATGGGCCAGCGTCGAGGTCGGCCCTTCGTTTTGAGCATGTGGATCAAGTGTCAGTGAATCGCCCGCGCGCGCCCAACGCAGCGTCTCTGCGCTGGCCAGTGCCGTACTCGACAGCAGCAGGGCGACGGACAAAAGTGAGGTCGTAATTTTCATGGTGATCTCCCCTGTTTTTTTCTGGTGCCAATCTTTGGGACGGGGCTGCATTTGGCAAGCCCCTTCTGCAATCTAAACGGGAATGTTATTGATACTATTGGGAAAAATTTAACGGTGCTTAGAATTCAGGCAGCGCCCGGGATCAGAATCTGCCGACCGCCTTCTTCAAAGGCTTTCATCGACAGCGGCCAGACCGTCCCCGGCCAACGCAACTCCATCTCCAACCGTCGCGGGCGGTAAACAGCCGTATAGAGTGTCCCGAAGCCCGCGTTGAACGCGGTCGAGTAAAGCGGCGGTTTGAGAAAGGCACTGATGAACTTCTCTTCGGGATCACGGTGCAGTGTAAGCCTTTGTAATAAAAATCTTTCGCGTTCCACCGTTGCCGTGAACCGCGCATGGCTGACCCATTCCACATTTTCCTGATGATTGGTGGCCACCGCCGCATGGGTGATCAAGGCAGGCCGGTCCGGCGCCATCATCGCGGTCAGATAGCGACGTTTTTTATCCAGCACGGTCACGTTGTAGCTCATATGCGTCGGCACCCGCGCCAGCACATCGCCAGCTTCTTCGGCCGTATTGCAGGTCTGCAGCACGTAACGCAGGATCAGGGGCACGCCGAACCCGTCGCCCACCACCCGTCTGCCGCCGAACGTCAGTGAAATGCTGAGGCCTGCGTCATTCACCCCATCGACCAGCCCCCAGAGCCCGTCTGAGGTGCCCATTACCCGACGCCCCTGCCAATTGCTGTGCAGCACAAGACTGTCGAAGGCATTGGGATTGTAGTCATAATTGCGCACCATTACCGGCTGTTTGCCGGTCCAGATCGCCTGGCTGCACCCCGCCAGATAGGGCGGCGGGCAGTAGAATGACAGGAACCGCGCAGCCAGATCGCCGCCGCCCGCCAATTCGCAGAGCTCTTCGTAGAGCGGTACGATTTCCGGCATGTGCCGCTTGAGTGCACGGTGAGATTCCGCATAGGTCGGGCGCGCGGTCTCACCCTCCTTCAACCACCAGCGTTTATAATCTGGCCAGTATTCGGCGAAAAGCCCGGACCATTTCGGCCCGGGCGTTTCTTCACTTACGGCGCGCCATAACATGGGGTGCGCGGTCCTTTCGGTTCAGAGGATTTTGAACGCCGGATCAGCCAAAGCCGTCGCGGTGGGCAGCGGTTTTGCCGTCACAGTTTGCTTGATCCCGTGGATCCACTTTTTCGCCCGTTCATTCAACCGGAAATTCTTTGTCATCGACCGGCCCCGCGTGACCAGAATGCCGATGTCTGCCCCCTCATAGCGATAATCACCCGGTTGCAGAATGCGCAGGAAAAACGCTTCGTTCTCGCTTTCCACCGCCCGACGGTGATAATCGAAACGGTCATAGACCACGCGACCATCCTCCAGCATCTTGTAGATGCCGGTCTCCGGGCTGCCGGTGCAGATGTCCACACTATCATCGGTATGTTTGATCACCATCTGCGACCAGCTGTCGATATTCGCGCTGTCGGCCCAGCGGGCATTCAGCTCATCCACATCCAGGTTGAATTTCTTTTTCGAGAATTCCAGCAGGTGGAACAGGAAAAGCGGCGCATCCGCATGGGCAAAGGCCGCGTGGTTGGTCATGGAGGACGCGCCCGTGATGCGCGGGTTCAACTCGCCCAGCCACAAATCGCCGGTCTTCTTGTCGATCAGGAAATCCAGCTCGAAATACCCGCGATAGCCTTCCTTGCGCAGTTGCTCGCCGAATTTGAAGGTCAGATCCCGCGCCTTCTGACGCACCTTCGGCGGGAAGGCGGTGGAGAGGATTTCATTGCCACACCAGCCGCCGCGATAGGGTGTCAGCTCCTTGAAACCCACCAATTCCGTCATCAGCGGGCCAACGATGGTGCCTTCCTTGGTGGCGCAGGCCTCAATGGCTGATCCGCGGCAATCGATCCGCTTCATGATCTTGATCTCACCCTCGCCGACGATTTCATGCTCATGCCGCCGGAAATCGGCCTCGGACTTGATGAAGAACGTCGTGTGCCCGGAATCGCCAAAGGCCGATTGCAGCACCAGATCATGCCCGATCTTGGCCTTTTCGCAGGTCTTCTTCAGGTCTTCATAGTCTTTCACTTCCGCCAGAACATTCGGCACCGACGGCACACCCGCCTTGTTGCCAATCCGTACTGTTTCGATCTTGTTGTCCATCTTGGTGCGCAGCTTGGCCTTGGGGAACCAGACATCCGCCCCCAACTCCTTCGACAACCGCTCCGTCTCCGCATCGAACATCAGGAAGACGAATTTCGGCTTGCCGCCGCGCCGCTTGATGAAATCAATCACCTCCTTGTGCTGCAGCAGGTAGTTGTTGATGTCCTCGATGGACTGGAATTCCGCATGCGGCTGCTCGGAGGGGCAGAACACATTCGGGTGCTTGCCGCCGTAGCAATCAATGTAGCAGATGTATTTGAAATTCTTCACCCATTCGTCCAGCCCCAACAGATTGAAATTCGTGGCCGAGATGAAATAGACCGGGTCCTCGTTGCGGTGGAAATAGCGGCGGATCTCCGAGATGTTCTTAAGAACCGTAGCAGCCATGTCTTATGTCCTCTCTGTTGGTTTTATTCGGCCGCAGGGGCCAGTTTTGTATCGGTTTTTGCATCGACAAGCGCTTGCAGAGCTTCCTGGGTGAAAACCCGCAGGCCCAGATCGGGCCGGTAGCCGTGGATTTCGCTCACATCGAGCGCCAGCATGAAAGCGAGAATTTCCTTGCTGACCACCTGACCGGGCACCAGGATCGGAAAACCCGGCGGATAGGGGATGATGAAACTGGCGGAAACGACCTCCTCGCCTGCCTCCAGCGCCGCGCCAAGCGATCCGTTGATGTCGAGGTAGTCGCATTTCTCCTCGTCATAAGCGAGAAAGAAGGCGGAGCGGATATCCCCTTCGCCCGTCACGTCGCATTGCCGGAACGCATCGTGGAACCGGCTGAAATCGGGCAAAGGCGGCAAGTCTTCCATCAGGTTCTGAATGCGTCGATCAAACGACAAACGCTCCATCCGGCTGGCATCATCGAGCCGTTCATCCAGCGATTTGGCAATCTCAACCAGCACTTCGATCAGATAGGCCACAGACGACCGGGTTGTCCCGATGTTGGTCATGAAGAGCACGGTATTGCGCGACGTCTTGTTGATCTGGATGCCGTATTTATCCATGAGGATATCGGTCTTGAAGGTATCGCCATCCCAACCGGTACCGCCAACACAGAGCGTCACACGGGTCGCATCGAGCACGAAATCGTCCTGCTCCCAGCAATCCCACATATCGGTCCAGCCCTGCTCCGCATCATAATAGCTGGTCACGCCGGATTGACGGTGGAAATCCGGGATCATGTCACCCGCCGTCAAAACCTTGAAATACTTTTTCAGCAGCGGATGTGTCATGATTGCGCGCCGCATCGACATGGCGGCCTCAATCTGGCGCTGCACGAATTCATAGCCTTCCAGCTCAACCTGCCGACGGCCGACATCGAGCGACGCGATGATCTGATAATTGGGCGAGGTCGAGGTATGCGTCATATAGGCTTCGTGAAAAGCCTGCTCGACTTCGCCTTTGAAGTCCTGATCGCTGACATGGATCATCGACCCTTGCCGCAGCGAGGTCAGCGTCTTATGCGTCGATTGCGTGGCATAGGCCCGTATGCGCGCGTTGGGCGGCGCGATTAACCTTGTGTCCAAGAGTTTTTCATCGTCGCAGCCTTCCAACATGGATTGCTGCGCCTCGTAGAGACGCTCATGCGTGTCGGTGCGGAATTTGTGACGCAGGTTCTGCGCCGCTGCCATCGCTGTGCGCTGCCGATAGGTCGGGTTGAACCGCGCAAAGGCGAACCAGGCTTCATCCCACAGGAAAACGAGATCCGGCTTGATCGCCAGGCATTCCTCCATCACCCTCTCGACATTATAAACCAGCCCGTCAAAGGTGCAGTTGGTCAACAGCAACATGCGGACCCGGTCGAGCTTGCCCTCGGCTTTCAGTTTCAAAAGCTGATGCTTGATCTCGCGCAGCGGAACCGCGCCGTACATGGAATATTCATTCAGCGGGTAGCTATCAAGGTAGCAGACCTGCGCGCCGGCCAGCACCATGCCGTAGTGATGCGACTTATGACAATCCCGATCGACCAGCACGATATCTCCAGGCCGAACAAGGGCTTGCACGACGATCTTATTGCAGGTCGAGGTGCCATTTGTCGCGAAAAACGTCTGTTTTGAGCCAAAAGCGCGGGAGGCCAACTCCTGCGCTTCCTTAATCGGGCCATGCGGCTCCAGCAGGCTGTCGAGGCCCCCCGAGGTCGCCGAGGTCTCGGCCAGGAAAATATTGGGGCCGTAGAACGCGCCCATGTCCTGGATCCAATGCGAGCGGGAGATCGATTTCCCACGGCTGATCGGCATCGCATGGAACACCCCCGTGGGCTGTTTGGAATACTCGGTGAGAGCGGTGAAAAACGGTGTCTTGTTGCGTGCCTGAACCCCGCGCAGGATGTTCAGGTGCAGCTCCATGAAGTCTTCCTGATTGTAGAAGACCCGTCGACAAATCCCCAGATCGAGCCCAGCAATCTCCTCCACCGAGCGTTCCGTGACCAGATAGGCATCCAGCTCGGGACGCACCTTGGCGATCAGGCGGCAGAGCTCCGGCCCGTAATTCTCAGGGAGCATGTTGTCGATTTCTTCCTGCCCGCCTGCACGGTTCAGGTACCGCGCCACGATCTGCTGGTCCATTTTCGATTTCAGCACCAGACCGGGGCGCACCACAATCGCCTGAATGTTGTGATTGAAAAGTACCGCCACCAGCGCATCTTCCAGGCTGGGCACCACCAGCGCCTCATAGACAAAGGCGTCCTCCGAGCGGCGCATGCGCGTCACATTATTGCGCAGCCACCGCTCCTGATGCTCATTGACGTTATCGACGATCAGCACCTCGAAATAGGGTTTCGCCAGCGCCCGCGCCTCCGGCGGCAGCATCGCCTCGTCGTCATGTTCTTCCTGATCGATGCTGTCGCGCTCCAACGGAATGTGGCGCCGCCGGTATGCGCCGGTTGTCAGCGCGCGGGTCACACGCCCGACGGCAAAAGCGAGATCATCAAAGGAATTGTGGTCAAATTGCCGCCGCATATGATCGAACGCCGACATGCCGGGAAACGCCCAATAGGGCTCGATCACCGCAAGGGATTCAAAGAGTTGCTCGATCTTGGTGCGCAGTGTCGCAACCTGTTTCGGTTTCGGATCACGCGTCAGGGCGGCCGTTGCTTCACGCAGGGCGCTCCATCTGTCTGAGCGCAGTTGAATGGCAGAAGAATAGTCGTTCATCGCATGCATCAGTCGTTCTCCGCTGCGCGGGAAACCACCAAATGCAGGGCGGGGGTGACCGCCCGAACAGACCCGGCAATCTACCCGCTAGATTGTTTTTCGCTCCCCTGCGTTTCTTCTTTCAGGGGTTGAGATGTTGGCTCCACCGAGAGAGCCCTGTCGGTACCCGGCGTTTTATGCGCTGTTGCAGTACCGGAAAGTGTATCAAAGGTCGTTCCCTTGTACGCAGGTGTTTCCTGCACTTTCTCCGCTGGCACATCCACATGAAGGCCCGCCCGCGTCCCTTGCTGCGGGATTTCCAGAGGGCCCAGCGTTTTCAGATAGGAGTCCGTTCCACTGTTTCTGTCATAAACGGAAAAATCGACCGACCGGTCCCGGAAGCTTTTCAGCACCTGTCCCAGACCCTTCATCCCGGTTTCGCGCTGGCGGCGCACCGTTGAGAGGTCAACCTCGATGGGGAACATGTCTTCCTGACCCGCGGATTGGTGCAGCACATGCGCCGAGGGGTCCACGACAAGGGATTTGCCGACACCACCGGCACCCAAACCGTTGACATCAAAGACATAACACTGGAATTGGGCGGCGGTCGCACGGGCAATCGCCAGCTCCGCATCGCGGTCCGTTGTCCCCGTCAAGACCGGGTGCAACAGCACCTCGACGCCCTGCGCCGTCAACTGACGGGTCGTTTCCGGGAACCAGATATCATAGCAGATCGACAGGCCAAAACGGCCCACATCCGGCACGTCGAAGACGCAGAAATCGGTGCCCGCCGCGATGCCCGTCTCATAAGGCCGGAACGGGAACATCTTGGCATAGCGCTTGATGATCTCGCCCTCGGGGTTGATCACGACGGAGGTGTTGAACACCAGCCCTGTTTCGGGATCGCGCAGGAACATAGACCCCGGGATCAGCCAGACACGGTGCTTGCGGGCCGCTTCGCAAAAGGTGTCCAGCGCCTCGTTCTGCGGCGCCTGCGCAAACTTGTCGAGCGGGCCGTAGGGGGCAAGCTCGGAAAACAGCACCATCTGTGTCCACGGGAACCGTGCCATCAACACGTCCAGCCGGTGGATCATCCCTTCCACATTGGAATGCAGGGCGTTTACATACATTTGCACGCCGGCGATTGCGAATGGGGTCATCGTAAAATACTCCGTCGCGACGAAGTGGGCCGATCTGACCCAAAAACTGCTTCGCGCCGCACTGCCTTACGCCCTTCCCAGCAAGGTTGAAACAGCCGAATGAGATACATCCGGGATTCTGGCGCTATTCCGTAGGGGCATTTCCCTGAAGCGCTGCAGCCTGTCATCTCAGATGACAGAACCGTTTTGGGGTATGAACATTATTTTAAACACCTCAGTGCATCTCCCCAGACATTCACGGACAGATCGACACAGGAAATCCGCGCGCGCAGGCGCAGCTTTCGAGAGCCTCCCTAATCCTCTCCTGATCGCGCGTTCCCGATTAACGTGCGGGTTTTTCACTTTGATATCTATCGCGCAACCAATGTATCAGAAGCGTAAGTCGCTTTTCTGAGTTGTTCAAGCACTATGCTGTAACTTGGCCGCGCAAGCGGCACATAAAGCGAAGCTTGCACAAAACTTCACAATGAAAGAACATCTCAAAACGTTTAATTTATCGCGATTGCCGCAGGACCATTCACCGCACCACCGCCCATTCAAATAGGATCCACTCATGCCCGACCTTGGCTCCATGACACGCTATGCAACTTTTGCAGGCGCTGTCCTACTCAGTTTTGTCTGTCTGATTGCCGCGCTGATCTGGACCGGTTGGATGCTGATCCCCTTTGCATTCTTCGCGGGCCTCTCCCTGCTGGGGCTGCACGACGTACGCCAGGAACATCACTCTATTCTCCGGAACTACCCCGTTCTGGGGCATATGCGCTTTCTCTTCGAAGGCATCCGCCCGGAAATTCGCCAATACCTGATCGAATCCGATCAGGATGAGGAACCGTTTTCGCGAGACGCCAGAAGTCTTGTGTATCAACGGGCCAAGGGTCAGGAAGACAAGCGGCCCTTTGGCACAAGGTTGCGGGTCTATGATGCCGGCTATGCCTGGGTGACGCATTCTGTGGCCCCGATCGAGATCGAAGACACCGATTTCAGGGTCAAGATCGGTGGCGACGCCTGCAAACAGCCCTACGACGCGTCGCTTTACAACATTTCCGCCATGAGTTTTGGGTCACTGTCCGGGAATGCCATTGAGGCGCTGAACACCGGGGCCAAAATCGGCGGTTTCGCCCATGACACCGGCGAAGGTTCCGTCAGCCGATACCACAAGAACGGCGGCGGCGACCTGATTTATCAAGTGGCTTCGGGCTACTTCGGGTGCCGGGCGGAGGATGGCAGTTTTGATCCCGACAAATTCAGGGAAACGGCGGCCCTGGACCAGATCAAGATGATTGAACTGAAGCTGTCGCAAGGGGCAAAGCCTGGGCATGGCGGGATGTTGCCCGCCTCCAAGATCAGCCCCGAGATTGCTGAGGCGCGCGGCGTACCGATGGGCAAGGACTGTGTCTCCCCTGCCGCGCATTCCGCGTTTTCGACCCCCATCGAAATGATGCAATTCATCGGCCAGTTGCGCGAGTTGTCGGGCGGCAAGCCGGTTGGGTTCAAGCTCTGTATCGGTCACCGGCGCGAATTCATGTGCATGGTCAAGGCCATGCTGGAGACAAAGATCATCCCCGATTTCATCGTGGTGGATGGTACGGAGGGCGGTACCGGTGCCGCTCCGGTGGAGTTCTCTAACCACATCGGCATGCCGATGGTCGAAGGATTGACCTTTGTGCACAACACCCTGCGCGGTGCAGGCATTCGTGATCAGGTCAAGATCGGCGCGGCAGGCAAAGTCGTCTCCGCCTTTGACATCGCGCGGGCGCTTGCATTGGGCGCGGATTGGTGCAACTCGGCCCGCGGGTTCATGTTTGCCATCGGCTGCATTCAGGCGCAGGCGTGCCACACCAACCACTGCCCTGTCGGGGTGGCAACGCAGGATCCCATCAGATCACGGGCGCTGGATGTAACATCGAAAAGCGAACGGGTTGCGCGGTTCCATGACAACACGCTGAAGGCGTTGGGCGAAATCACCGGGGCGGCGGGGCTTGCTCACCCGGGGGATTTCATGCCGCAGCACCTGATGGTCCGCTTGGGCGACAAGGAAATGGCGGAAGGCAGCGAGGCGTTCCCCTACCTCCCCGAAGGCTTCCTGTTGACCAAAAAGACCGAGGTTGGCGCGGATTATCACAAACGCTGGGCGCGGGCGGATGCCGCGAGTTTTGCGCCGCCACAATAAAAAAGGGGCACCCGGATGGATGCCCTTTTTTTAACAGATTATGTATCGGTTCAGGCGGTTTGCGCCGCCAGCGCCTCCGCAAGTGCGGCTTCAAAGATCGCCAGACCTTCGTCGATGATCGCGTCGGAGGCCGTCAACGGCACCATGATCCGCAGCGCATTGCCGTGCATCCCACATCCCAGCAGGATCAACCCGCGTTTGAGCGCATGCTCGCATATGGATTTGACGAGACCGGCATCCGGTGTGGCGGTGTCGAAATCCGTTACGAATTCAACGGCCAGCATCGCGCCCAGGCCCCGGATGTCCCACATCCGGTAGGGGGCCACACGGGCGCCAATCTCTGCAAAACGTGTGCGGAACTGCGCGCCAAGCTCCATGGAACGGGCCAGCAACCCTTCACTTTCAATGGCCTCGATGGCTGCGAGGGCAGCAGCGCAGGCCACTGGATTGCCGCCATAGGTGCCGCCCAAACCACCGGGGGCCATCGCGTCCATCACATCCGCGCGCCCGATGACACCGGCAATCGGATAGCCACCCGCCATGGATTTCGCGACCGTGATCAGGTCCGGCACAACGCCGGAATGCTCAACCGCGAACCAGGTGCCGGTGCGTCCAAAGCCCGCCTGGATTTCATCGGAGATCAGCAAAATACCGTGCTGATCGCAAATGTCGCGCAGGGCGCGCATCATCTCGAAGGGAACGGGTGTATAGCCACCCTCGCCCAACACAGGCTCGATGATGATCGCGGCAATCCGGTCCGGTTGCGCATCGGTCAGGAACAGGTTTTGCAGCCCGGTCAACGCATCCTCGACGGTGATGCCATCGCGTACGGACGGAAACGGCGCCCGGAAGATATCCGAGGGGAAAGGCCCCACGTCCTTTTTATAAGGGCTGATCTTGCCGGTCATGCCGAGCGTCAGCAGGGTGCGACCATGATACCCTCCGGTGAAGGCAATCACGCCGGGGCGCCCGGTTGCGGCACGCGCGATTTTCACAGCGTTCTCAACGGCTTCCGCCCCGGTTGTCACCAGCAGGGATTTCTTGGCATGATCCCCCGGCGCCAGTGTGTTCAGCTTTTCCGCCAATGCAACATAGGATTCGTAGGGCACAACCTGAAAGGAGGTATGCGTGAATTTGTCTTCCTGCGCCTTGGCCGCCGCGATCACGGCGGGATGACGGTGGCCGGTGTTCAGAACCGCGATGCCCCCGGCAAAATCGATGTAGCGTTTGCCTTCCACATCCCAGAGCTCGGCGTTTTCGGCGACATCCGCAAATACCGGCGCGGCAGAGGCGACGCCACGGGGCACGGCGGCCTCACGACGGGCAAGCAAGGCGGCGTTGGTCTGCTCT
This sequence comes from uncultured Roseobacter sp., assembly GCF_947499265.1. Lineage (GTDB taxonomy): Bacteria > Pseudomonadota > Alphaproteobacteria > Rhodobacterales > Rhodobacteraceae > Roseobacter. The sequence goes on from NZ_CANMNK010000010.1 coordinate 113,441, forward strand.
TCAGGTGTCGTGGAGACGACCGCAATCTTCGATGCTTTGGCCGTGCGGGTCTTGCAGGGCTTTTTGGCCGCGGATTTTGCGGGGGGCGCTTTGACAGTGGAGGCCATATGCTCATTCCTTTGATGAATGGGTGAGGTGATGTTTAATATCTCGATACCCCGTTTAATTTAATTGTCAATCGCGATTCAACCGCCACCTTTATGCAACCTCTGGCCCCGCCACAAAAGCCCGTCACAAAAAGAGTGTGACTTGCTGCAACCTGCTGTCTAAAAACGCCAGTGAAACCAATAGCTCACACGTCAGATCAGGAAACGACCCTTTGGATATCGGACACAGACTGCGCGCAATACGCAAAAAGCGTGGATTATCTCAGCGGGAGCTGGCCACCCGTGCGGGGCTGACCAATGGCACGATTTCGCTGATCGAACAGAACAAAACCAGCCCCTCGGTGGCCTCTCTCAAAAGCCTGCTGGACGCGATCCAGGTGTCCATGGCGGAGTTTTTTGCGACGATAGAGGAAACCTCGCAAAGCAAATACTTCTATACCGCAACAGAATTCACCGAGATCGCACCGCCAGAGGTTTCCGAAGGTGCGTCGCAGCTCCTGTCGCTGCGCCAATTGGGCAATGCCCAGGACCATGCGCTGCAGATATTGCATGAACGCTATGCCCCGGGTGCGGACACGGGGCCGGAGCTGCTCAGCCATGACGCGGAAGAGGCGGGCGTGATCATTCGGGGCACGATCGAGATTACCGTCGATGATGAGGTCGGCACCTTGGGCCCCGGGGATGGATACCTGTTCAACAGTCGCCTGCCCCACCGGTTTCGCAATACCAGCGATGTGGAATGCGAAATCATCAGCGCCTGCAGCCCCCCGAGCTTCTGAACGAAAAACCCCGACTGCGATCAGCAGACGGGGTTTTGTATCATTGGCTTCCATCCGCTCCGTGTGAGCGGCAGTCCAGGCAGAAACGTTATACTCGTATTTACCTTATCGGCCAACAGTAGGGTCAATGATCAGGCAGATTTGTCGTTATCATCGCCAGATTTGCTCTCACCCTCTCGTGTCACAAGAAGGACGATCACTGCCACCAGTGTCAGAATGGAAAGCCCAAAGATGAACAAGTCGGTCGACATATCGGGCTCCTTTCTCTTGCGTTCCGAGGATTAACGCTCAAAACCGCAGATGGTTCCGCCGCGTCAGTAGTCTTGCACAACTTTCACACGATGCGGCACCGGAAAGGTCAGCGTCAGGTGATGCATGTCGCCGCTTATCTTCGCGTCGACCTGCGCATTCAATTGCCGTGCAAAGGCATTGATCAACTGCATACCAAGGCCCGTGCCTTCGGCGGTTGGCTCATCGCTGAATGTGTTGCTGATGGTGAAAACGGCCTCGGCCGGACCGGGTTGGGTTAATGATATGTTCAGACGCGCAGGGTTTTGCGCATTGGGCGAGCCGATGTATTTCATGGCGTTGGTCACCGCCTCTGAGACAAGCAATGTCAGCGGCGCGGCATCATCAGTGTCCAGTTGCACCGGCACATAGGATTGTTCCACCTTGACCGCGGATCCGGCGGGCAGGCCCACCACAAGCAACTGGCCCACGATTTCCTCGACCAGCGCACCGGCGTCCACACGTTCAAGCCCTTGACTTTGATAGAGATTCTTGTGGACGGTTGCGAGGCTCAGGATGCGTTCCTGCAACCTGCGGAGCACCAGCTGCGACTCTTTCGTCGGCGCGCGTCGGATCTGCATGTTCATGATCGAAGAGATCAGCTGCAAATTGTTTTTGACCCGATGGTGGACCTCTTTCAGCAGAATATTCTTTTCACGCAGCGAGTCCTCCAGAGAGGCCTCATCGCGAATGATCGAATCCGCCATACCAATGAAAGCCTTTTGAATATCGACAAATTCGCGCGTCACCCCTGGCCCCAAAGTGGAGCGCGGCATCGACCTGTTATAGGCGAAAATGCGCATCTGCCGACCAAGCTTTCGAATGTGACGGATGGCAAGACGGTTGATCGCCCAGAAAGCCACCACTAGACTGGCGAGCCACATCAGGATCGGCAGAAATATGCTGAGTGTATCGCTCCCGCGCACCCCCGCGAGCACTTCTTCCTGCCGCCAGATACTGATCGCGTAGACGACACCAGGCACAATCGGCACAACCGCATAAATGCGGGCGTCGCCTTCGGTATTCACATCCTCGAACACGGCGGTCTTTTCACCAATAAGCGTCTTCAGGCTGCGGTTTTGCGGCAGATCAGACAGGGTGACCAGCCGCGCCCGGTCTGACGTCAGCACCTCACCCGCTTCATTGAAGGTAACAACATCATGCGGTTTGATGTTCGACGGCGGATCCGGCATTTCATGCAATTCGGTCAGCGGCACGGAGAGCGTCGTGAACCCGGTGAAGACATCGTCCTCAAAATGTGGATGCAGGATCACCAGCACCGGCTCCAGGCTGATCGGGCCCGTACGGCTGATGATCACCGAACGTTCCCGCTTTTCCAGCGCCACATCGAAATCCGGATAGGCGCTGAAATCGTAGATGCCGCCTTCGGATGAACAGGTCATCACGCCATCGGCGGGCAGATTGCCGATCAGCGAATACCGTTCCGACGCCTCCTGATAGGCGCGCAGAAAAGAGACGCAGGCTTCCGGATCATCCGCAAACAGGCGCACGATTGAACTCAACGCCTCTGCAACACCGAAGCCTTCCTGAATGACTGTCCGCTCTGCTCCGGACGCCTGTTCGGTCAATCCCAGCAAGGACAAATCTGCATTCGCCTCAGCCTGGCGCGCGATCTCCCGGGTCTGCACCACCGCGATCAGGCCAAACGGCAGCAATGCCAAAGACAGGAAAACCAGGATGCGGAAGGCGAGACCCCGAAAGACATCGCCGTCCAGAAAGCCGCCGGTCATCGTTAGAAGGACGCCGCCTTGGCCGCGGTCAGCACCGACATCGTGGCGTCATCTGTCATTTCCAGCGCTTCATCATCGTCAATGTGCATCAGTTCCGCCAATTTCTGCCGCGCGCGGTTTGTCCGGCTCTTGATGGTGCCGACAGCCACGCCGCACATATCAGCGGCCTCTTCGTAGGAGAAACCAGATGCGCCAACCAGCAAAAGCGCCTCGCGCTGCTCATCGCTCAACTGCGCAAAGGCATCGCGGAAATCCGTCATCTGCAGGCGGCCGTCATGGGCAGGCTTTTCGGCGAGGGCTTCGGTATGTGCCCCATCAATATCGGCCACCTCGCGATTGGCTTTGCGCCGCGATGAATAATAAGTGTTCCGCAGGATGGTAAAAAGCCAGGCACGCATGTTTGTACCGGACTGAAATTTGTCGATGTTTGTCCAGGCTTTGACCAATGTATCCTGCACCATATCATCTGCTGTTGCCCCGTTCCGGGTCAGGCTGATGGCGAAGGCACGCATGGCTGGCAGGTGTTCAACCAGCTCGTCGCGGGGGTCTGCACCGCTCATTTGCGGGTGCCCTTGGTCTGGTCCTGTTGCTTGAGCGCGTCCAGCAAATCCTTGAAGCGATCCGGGATACCTTCATCCAGCGCTTCCTCGTAGACGCGCTTCAAATTTTCGTCGATCACGCTTTCGCGTTTCCTGTTTGCACTTGACTGAGCCATACTGCCGATAATTCCCCGAGAAGGTTAAAAATATCCCACCTGCGTCGGAACCAAACACATGAATACGCGTTTGGTTCCAAGAAAAGTGAAAAAAGGAAGATTTCTTATGTCGGACGGCTCTGTGACCCCGGACATCAGTGAAGACCTCGGTGACGCCCTACCCTACCTGCGCCGTTTCGCCCGCGCCATGACCGGCAGCCAGAGCAGCGGCGACCGGTTCGCCGCCGCGGCGTTGGAGGCCATTCTCACGGACCGTTCGGTGCTTGATGGTGTGTCGGTGAAGACCGGGGTTTTCCGGGTGCTCTATGGCATTTGGTCCAGTGCGGGCGCCCCGGTTGATGATGGCGAAAGCGGGCTGAAAGCCCGGGCGCAAAAACATCTGGCGCGGTTGACCGCCAACAGCCGCGAAGCGCTCCTGCTGCACAGTGTCGAAGGATTCAGTTTTAGTGAGATCGCCACCATCATCGGCATTGACCAATCCGAAGCCGAAGAGCTGGTGCAGATCGCGCGACGCGAAATGGCCGATGCGGTGGCCGGTTCGGTGATGATCATCGAGGATGAAGCGATCATCGCCATGGATATCGAAAGCATCGTTTCCGATATGGGGCACCGGGTCACCGGCGTTGCCAGAACGCGGGACGAAGCCGTGGCACTGGGCGCGGCGGACGTGCCGGATCTGATCCTTGCGGATATTCAACTGGCGGATAACTCGTCTGGTATTGATGCGGTAAATGATCTGATGACCAATCTGGGCGAACGGCCGGTGATCTTCATCACCGCCTTCCCCGAACGCCTGTTGACCGGTGACAAACATGAGCCTGCCTTCCTGATCTCGAAACCCTATACCGAAGATCAGGTGATTTCGGCTGTCAGCCAGGCGATGTTCTTCTCCTCGACCGAAACGCTGAAAGCGTAAAGGCAACGCCAGCCTGAAAGGACGGTTTTGACCGTCTGTGCCGGAAAGCAGAGCAATCCAATGAAAAGCCCCGCTGCGGTAGCGGGGCTTTTTTAAACCGAGATGGTCTCTAGCTTTTGGCGATGGAGCGAAGCATCCAGGCCGCTTTTTCATGGAACGCGGCGCGTTCGGTCGCCAGATCTTCGGTCACCGGGTCCCCGTGATCACCCGCGATCTTGATCAACGCGTGCAACCGGTGCGCCACACGTTCGTTATCAGCAGCGAGCTCTTCGCACATCTCTCCCGCAGAGGGCGGCGTTTCTTCATCCTGCACAACCGAGTTTGCAACAATCGAAGAAAGCGTTGCCGGGGCCAGCTGTCCCAGGGCGCGGATACGTTCGGCAATATCATCTGCCGCCTCGAACAGGTTTTCATATTGAGCTTCGGTCAGATTGTGCACCGAATAAAACAGCGGCCCTTCAACGTTCCAATGTATGGCATGCGTTTTGAACAGCAGCCGGTAGGTATCCGCAAGCGCGTTTTCCAACCCTTTGGCCATGGCTTCTGCATCCCGTACGCCGGTGCTGATTTCAGTGGTTTCGGGAACAACGTTCAACGCATTTGTCATAATACTTCTCCTGTTTCATGTAGCACAGGAAAAACAAATCGGCTCTGACAAGGTTCCCGATTTACGCGGGCCGTGACAGTCCGCCGCAGCTATTCGGCGGCTTCGACACTCGAGGTTTCGTCAGGCTGTTCGGGCACGTCGTCCGGCACCGTTGCAGGGCGTCGTTTCTCGATCTCCGCGTTCAATGCGGCCCCTAAGAGCACGAGAAAACTGCTGATCCACAGCCAGATCAGCATCGCGATAACCGCGCCTATAGAACCATAGACTTCGTTGTAATTGCCAAAATGCGCCACGTAGTAGGAAAAGGCGATGGACATCGCCGCCCATGAGCTGCCAGCCATCATCGCACCGGGTGTCAGCCAGCCGATTTTGATGCCCTTGCGGTTGGGCCCAAAACGGTAAAGCAGACCGATCCCGGCAAACACCACGACAATCGCCACCAGCCAGCGCAGCAGTTCGAGCGCCCAGGAGGCAAATGCGCCCAAGGGGAAGAACGACAGCACAATGGGTGTCACCACGATGGTCAGCAAGGACACAACGCCCACGCCCAGAAGGCAAACGGTGAGGAGCAGCGCGCGCAGATAATGCTTGAAACTGGTGCGCCCCTGTCTGTCATAGACAAGGTTCAGACCATGCATCATGGCCCCTACCCCGGCGCGCGCCGACCAGAGTGCGACGCCCAGCGACACCAGACCGGCCCACCCCAGCGTGCCGGAACTGGTGCTGACCAGCCCCACAATCTGTGCGTTGAGAATATCGTAGACGGCATCCGGCATCAGCCCGCGAATTTCTTCGAGCTGCACGATGACAACCGAGGGGTTCGCGACCAGGCTGAGGATGGCGATCAGGGCGGCCAGCGCGGGAAAAACCGATAGCATGGAATAAAAAGCAACCCCGGCCGCGATCAGGCCGAGGTTGTTACTCGAAATCCGGCGCCCTGCAGCAAAGACCGCTGCCCGGGCCGTTTTACTGTTTAAACGTGGTCGTGTTGCCATCCTACACCGATGCGCGGGCCGATTTTGGTCCTGCGACAAACCAGATGACAAATCCGATGATCGGCAGGATCAGAACCAGCAGAATCCAGAGAACTTTGCTCCCATTGGTTGTACCAGATCCTACAATCGACACGATAGCCCAAATGTTCAGGGCGAGAACGATCAACCCGCCAATTCCAGCATATTCAAACATCTTTTTCTCCTTTTCTTGAACTCGACACCCCAACGCGCCGACGCGGCGCAGGGTTCCGATTTAATCTCCGTTTGCGGGCAATTCGTCCCGAACCTGCCCCCAGGCCATCAGCGCAAAGATCGCGGTACCGCCAATGATATTGCCGGCCAGCACGGGCAGGAAAAAACCACCAACTGCCGTCGCCGCCGTGATGTCTCCCATCCAGAGCAGAACCGCCATTTCCACCGATCCCGCAACGATATGGGTGAAATCACCCGCGGCGATGAGCCAGGTAAATGTCAGGATCAAAAAGAACTTGGCACTTTCCGCCTGCGGCAGCATCCACACAATCAGCGCCACGATGACACCTGCAGGGATCGCGCGCCAGAAGGACGCGTAGGCCCCCATGCCGGTGGCGTGATGCGAAAGCTCGACCACAGATACCATCACATCAGGCGCGATCGCCGGGGTGAATACGAAAAGGGCGGCGACGGCGAAAGCGCCAACCACATTGGCCGACATCACAATGGTCCAGAGCCGCAGCATCGATGCGAAGATCCCCCAGCTCCGCTCCACCATCACCGGCAGGACCGTGGTAATCGTGTTTTCCGTGAAAAGCTGCATGCGGCCCATGATCACCGCCAGAAACCCCAGCGAATAGCCCAGGTTCTCGATCAGAAACCGGCTCGGCGTGTCCGGCAGATAGGTGCGAAAGACCGCCTCGCCCAAAACCGACAGGCTGATCATCACGCCGGCGGCAATGCCGGACCAGACCAGCGACCGGTTTGGCCGTGCCATTTCCTCTTCACCTTCGCGGCGGATGACTTCGTAAATCAGTTTGGGTGCAAGGGCTGTGGCCTCCTGCACGGAGGCTTCTTCCTGTTGCTCTTCGTCAATTGCAGTCGTTTTATTCATTGGTCCTCCAAGTCGCGCATCCCTTTCCAGAGCTGCTTGACACTCAACCCCGTTGCGCCTGAATGGGTTCCGACACCATTTGCAGATCGGAATTCCTCATGCCCGCCTTTTCGCCCGACCTGATGTCCGACGTGCGCGCCCGTTTCGCCCATGTCGACAGCTGTCCGTTTCAAGGCCCGCGCATCTTTTTCGAAAACGCAGGCGGCGCGCTGACATTGAATTCAGTGGTAGAAACCTCCGCAACGTTTGCCGCCATTCCGGACAATCAGGGTCGCGACAACCCCGCAGCACATGCCCTGGTTGACCTGATCAATCGCGCCAAGCAGGACATGGCCACGTTTTTCAACCCCAAAGACGGTCAGTTTTTTGTCGGTGAAAGCGGCACGGAGCTGACGTTCCGTCTGATCCGCACCGCCGTGATGGGGGCCGCACCGGGCGGTGCTGTCATCGGCTCGACGGTGGAACATCCCGCGTCGCGCTCCGCCGCCACTCATTGGGCGAAAGCAGCAAACGAAGCATACATCTCCGTGCCGCATGATGATGCCTCAGGATCCGTCAGTGCGGAGGCTTACGCCGCGCATATGAGGCCAGAGGTCCGGGTCGCGACCATCCTGCACACCTCCCCTGTTACCGGGATTGCCAACGATGTGGCGGCCATCGCCGCGACCATCCGACAGAAAGCACCAGAGGCCTACATCATTGTCGATGGCATCCAACATGCCAGCCACGGCCACATCGACATCCGCGCCTATGACATCGATGGCTATGTGGTGTCGCCCTACAAGGTCTTCTCCCGCCATGGCTATGGCGTCGCCTGGGTCTCGGATCGGATGACCGCCCTACCGCTGGAACAGCTGATCAACGGGCCTGCGGACAATTGGGAAATGGGCACGCGCGATACCGGTGCCTATGCGACCTTTTCCGATGTTGTGGCTTATCTCGACTGGCTGGGACACCAGCGAAGCGACAGCACCGACCCCCGCGCCCGGATCGAAGCAGCGGGGGCCGTCATCCACGCCCACGAACAGGCGCTGACCGAAACCATGTTGCATGGCACCGGCAACTTGCCCGGATTGGCCGAGCTGCCCGGCATCACGATCCTCGGCGGCATGGACAATCCCGCGCGCGAAGGTCTGGTCTGTTTCGCACTGCAAGACCTGCCCGCCGCCGACATCGTTGCACACCTCAACGCCCGGGGCATCCGCACCCATGTCCGCAAGGCCGATCACTACTCTGGCAATATTCTGAACCCGCTGGGATTGGACAGCGCCGTGCGGGTCTCATTGTGTCACTATAATAGTGTCGAAGAGGTCAGCGTGTTCCTCGCCGCCATGAAGGAAATCGCCGCCGCCTGATTTCTTCTGGCCAAAAATATCCATTGCGCAACGCGCGCCACCACACACGGCCTTGCCATTCCATCCAACACCCTCAAAACTAGCGCCATGACCACACCCCTGCAAATCGCCATAGACGCCAAACGCGACGACCTGATCGCACTGACCCGTGATCTGATCCGCATCCCGACCCTGAACCCGCCGGGCGAAAACTATCGCGACATCTGCGATTACCTCGACAAGCGCCTGCGCCGCCATGGATTTGAAACGCAGCTGATCCGCGCCAAGGGCACGCCCGGTGACAGCGAAAAATACCCACGCTGGAACATCATCGCACGGCGTGAGGGACGCGGCCCGGGTGACTGCGTGCATTTCAACAGCCACACGGATGTGGTCGAAGTCGGGCGCGGCTGGACCACGGATCCCTTCGGCGGAGAGGTGAAAGACGGCAAGATCTACGGGCGCGGGGCCTGCGACATGAAAGGCGGGCTCGCGGCCTCCATCATCGCAGCGGAAACCTTCATCGAAACGCACCCCGACTTCCTCGGCGCCATCGAAATCTCCGGCACGGCGGATGAGGAATCGGGCGGCTACGGCGGCGTCGCCTATCTGGCCGAACAGGGGTTTTTCAACCCGGACCGCGTGCAGCACGTGATCATCCCTGAACCGCTGAACAAGGACCGCATTTGCCTCGGCCACCGCGGCGGCTGGTGGGCGGAGATCGAAACCAAGGGCGAGATCGCGCATGGCTCCATGCCCTTTCTGGGCGATTGTGCGGTGCGCCATATGGGCGCCGTGCTGACAGAATTCGAGGACAAGCTCTTTCCTGCCATGGCCGCCCGGCGCACTGATATGCCGGTCGTGCCGGAAGGTGCGCGGCACTCCACGATGAACATCAATTCCATCCACGGCGGCCAACCGGAACAGGATGACGATTTCACCGGTCTGCCCGCGCATTGCGTCCCGGACGCCTGCCGGATCGTGATCGACCGACGCTTCTTGATGGAAGAGCCGCTGGATCAGGTCCGCGATGAGGTCACCGCCCTGCTGGAGGGGCTGAAATCCACTCGCGCCGATTTCGACTATGAGCTGACGGAACTGAACTCAGTGTTGCCCTCCATGACCGACCAGGATGCCCCCGTCGTACAAACGGTTGCCCGTGCCATCGAAGACGTGATCGGCCAGCCGCCGCAATACGTGGCGTCACCGGGGACCTATGACCAGAAACACATTGACCGTATTGGCAAATTGAAGAACTGCATCGCCTATGGTCCGGGCATTCTGGAACTTGCGCATAAACCGGATGAATACGTCGGCATTGATGATATGATAGACAGCGCCAAGGTCATGGGCGCGGCCCTGCAATCGCTGATGCTGGCCAAAAACGACTGAAACAAGGGAGCCTTTTCATGAAACATTTCGTCACCCGACTGGCGGCCACAAGCCTGCTGGCCCTCGCGGCAAGCATCGGCACGGCACAGGCCAAATCGGACATCACCGTCGCCGTGCAGCTGGAACCGCCGCACCTCGATCCGACCTCCGCGGCGGCTGGCGCCATCGACACGGTGCTCTACTCCAATGTTTTCGAAGGCCTGACCCGCTTCATGGCCGATGGCTCCATCGTGCCCGGTCTCGCCAAAAGCTGGGAAATCAGCGATGACGGGTTGACCTATACCTTCTCTCTGCAGGAAGGCGTGACCTTCCACGACGGCACCACCATGGACGCGGAGGATGTGAAATTCTCCCTTGATCGGATCCTTGCGGAAGACAGCGCCAATGCGCAAAAGGCGCTTTATGCCGCCATCGCCTCCGTGGAGGTTGTGGACCCGCTGACGGTCAAGCTCACCCTCTCCGAGCCCAACGGCAATATGCTCTTCAACCTCGCTTGGGGGGATGCAGTGATCGTCGCCCCCGAGAGCATCGAAAATATCAAACAAATGCCCATCGGCACCGGCGCGTTCAAATTCGTGGAATGGGTGCAATCCGACCGCATCGAGCTGACCCGCAATGCGGACTACTGGGGCACGCCCGCCGCCCTGGAAGCCGCAACCTTCAAGTTCATCTCTGACCCCACGGCGGCCTTTGCGGCGGTGATGGCCGAGGACGTGGATTACTTCTATGCCTTCCCGGCCCCGGAAAATCTGCCACAGTTCGAAGCCGATCCACGGTTCCAGGTGATCGTCGGCTCGACCGAGGGTGAAACCATCCTGTCGACCAACAACAAGATGCCGCCTTTCGACAATCCACTGGTCCGCCAGGCCGTGGCCCACGCGATTGACCGGCAGGCCATCATCGACGGCGCGATGTTCGGATATGGGACGCCCATCGGCACCCACTTCGCACCGCATAACCCCGCCTACAAAGACCTGACCGGCCAGTCGAACTACGACCCGGAGAAATCCAAAGCACTGCTCGCCGAAGCCGGTCTGGCCGATGGGTTTGAAACCACGCTCTACCTTCCGCCGCCTTCCTATGCCCGTCGTGGCGGCGAGATCATCGCAGCACAACTGGCCGAGGTCGGCATCACCGCCACCATCACCAATGTCGAATGGGCACAATGGCTGGAATCGGTCTTTCGGGGCAAAGACTTTGGGCTTACGATTGTCAGCCACACCGAACCGATGGATATCGGCATCTACGCCAATCCGGACTATTACTTTCAATACGACAACCCGGATTTCCAGGCGCTGATCACAAAACTGAACAGCACCACGGACCCGGAGATGCGGGCACAAATGATGGGTGATGCCCAACAGATGATCGCGGATGATTACGTGAACGGATATCTCTTCCAACTGGCCCAGCTTTCGGTCGCCAAGGCGGATTTGCAGGGTCTTTGGGCCAATGCTCCAACCCAGGCCACCGACCTCACCGGCGTCAGCTGGAGCGAGTGATCAAACAGGCAGGCGCCCGCACCGGGCGTCTGCATTTGTACCAGAATACCCGAGATTTCGACCGACACTGCGGCAACGTGACCGGAAACGGGTCATTTCAGCAATGACGCACCCTGTGTACCATCTTATCAGAACCACTTCCGAGAACATCCCAAACACCCTGGGGGTTTTGAGTGGGTCACAGCCTTCTCCCATGTGCCCACTCAAACGACCCTGCCCATTTTTTGAGCAAAATGGCTTGCAAAATTTCTACCTAAGCGGGTAACATGATGATGCGGATCGACTCCGCACCATACGATGCTGCACCTTTTACCATATGCTAAAAAGCCTGAAAGGAGCCTGCCTTGACTGACCTCACAGAGCGCGCCATCCAACTGGAGAAACAAATCGAAGACGCCTGCCAGAAAGAGCGTTTGGCGCTACAACCTCAATTTGATCGTGTGATCGCAACACTCAAAGCGCGCGGCGAAACCGTTCCCGCCCGTATGCGACGCCTTAACACCACGCTCAAAGAAGAAGCCATCGAAGACCTGTTCGACAACATGCCCGTCTGATCCCTCAAATCTTTCGGGCAGAGCCGGGCGAAACCACAAGCTGCCGAGCGAGAGGAACCGCCCGTTTCAAGGAAACCGATGCCAACCGGCGTCGGTTTTCTTTTTGCCCATCACCAGTGTGCCTGCGATGTAATGCGGCCCACCGCTGCGCTACGGCTCGCCAGAAGCTGCACGCGGTCCTTGATCACATCCCGCACGGGCCCGTCACGCGGCGCATCGCGCAGGGTCGTGAACCAATGCTCGGGCGGGTTCTTGCCCCGCCGGTTGCCCTCAAAGGTCAAGGCGCGCAAGACGGCCTCCGCCGCGCCCGGCAGACGGTCTGGAATATCAAACCCGTTGAGGGTGGCCCAAACACCGGTCCAGAGCCGCCCAACCGACCACGGGTTGTACCCGCCCCCGCCCAGCACCAACAACCGCGGGGCCACACCCATCAGCGCACGCAGCACCGCCCAATGCGCGTTGTTGGACAGGCTGAGGTGCGCCAGCGGGTCCTCCTCCACACCATCCGCACCACAAAGCAATACGATGGCGTCTGGTCGAAACCCGGTCACCTTCGGGACAATCAGCGCCTCACGGATGAACGCCATCTCGCTGTCATTCAACCCCCGGGGCACTGGCAGGTTCACCGCCGCACCACCGGCATCATCCTCAATCGGTCCAGTGCGCGGCCACAGCCCTTCTTCATGCACCGAGATCATCAGGCACTCCGGGTCACCGTGGAAGCCGACAGCCACGCCGTCGCAATGGTGCGCGTCAATATCCACATAGGCGATGCGCCGGACCCCATTGCGGCGCAGGCTGAGCATGGCCAGCACCGGATCGTTCAGATAGCAAAATCCGTTGGCGCGATCTGGCATCCCGTGATGCGTGCCGCCGGGGGGGTTGTAGATCACCCCACCCTCGCGCAGCAATTCCCCGGCCAGCAGCGACCCACCCGCCGCAGTGGCCGGGCGGCGGAAAATCTCCGGATAGACGGGGTTTGTGACCGATCCCAGATGATGCCGCGCGGTGTCTTCGGCGATCACGGTCTGCGCGACCTCGACCCGTTGCAGGGCGGCGATGTAGTCGGGGGTATGCCACGCCGTCAGCGCCTTCGGCTTGGCGCGTGGCGCGGTGATGAACTGCGCTGAAGGCAGCCACCCCATGGCACGCGACAAATCCATGACCGTACTCACCCGCGGCACCCGCAACGGATGCCAGCGCCCATAGCTGGAATGGCGGAAAATTTCCGCGCCGATAAAGCGTGGCTTGTCCATGGCACCAGACCTAGACCATTGGCCCGCCGCAACAACCCCTCTGGACCATGCCAGACCCACCGCCTAACCTCGCCGCAATGCTGCGCTATGTGCTCAAACGCCTCGCTTCTCTTGTTCTCAGCCTCGCTGTTGCGTCGCTGATCATTTTTACCGTGATCGAGATCGCCCCGGGCGATCCGGCGTCCTTCATGCTGGGGATCAACGCACAGCCCGAAACACTGGCCGCGCTGCGGGCGGAACTGGGTCTGGATGTGCCCAAGATCCAGCGATATTTTACCTGGGTCACCGGCATGCTGACGGGGGATTTTGGCACCTCCTACACCTACCGCACGCCGGTGACCGAAATGGTGGCGGCGCGCATTGGCGTCTCGATCCCCCTGGCGCTTTATGCGCTGACCCTCTCGGTTGTCATCGCCTTTCCCGCAGGTCTCTATGCCGCGTCCCGCCGCGGCCGCGCGGGGGACCTGGGCGTCACCGGGGCCACGCAGCTGGGCGTTGCGGTCCCCAATTTCTGGTTTGCGATGATGCTGGTGCTGATCTTTGCAATCCAGCTGCGCTGGTTCTCAGCGGGTGGTTTTCCGGGCTGGGATGAGGGGGGCTTTGCCGCGCTCAAATCCCTGACCCTGCCTGCCATCGCCCTTGCCCTGCCGCAGGCCGCGATCCTCACGCGGGTGATGCGTTCCGCGCTGCTGGACGTGCTGGGCGAGGATTTCATGCGCACCGCCCGAGCCAAAGGCCTCACCGCGCGCCAGACGCTCTGGCGGCACGGGCTGCGCAATGCGCTGATCCCCGTGCTCACCATCATCGGTTTGCAATTTTCTTTCCTCTTCGCCGGCACCATCATCATCGAGCAGGTCTTTTACCTGCCGGGCCTGGGGCGGTTGATTTTCCAGTCCATCTCCGCGCGCGACCTGATCGTCGTGGAATCCGTGGTGATGCTGGTGGTCTTTGGTGTCATCGTGATCAACTTTCTGGTCGATCTTGCCTATGCGGCGGTGGACCCGCGTCTAAGGGCGCGGACATGAGCAAGACGCTGATCCTTGGGGCCCTCCTGTCCGCTGTGTTCATCGCGCTGGCGCTGCTCTCGCTGATCTGGACCCCCTTCGATCACACCGCGCTCAACATCCCCGACAAGCTGCAAACGCCGGGGGGGGCCCATGTCCTCGGCACCGATCATCTGGGGCGCGATATTTTCAGCATGATCATGGTCGGCGCGCGCACCTCGATCGGCGTGGCGCTTGTGGCTCTGGTCGTCGGGCTGAGCTTTGGCGTTCCCCTTGGGCTGGCCGCCGCAGTGCACAAGGGCAGCTGGCTCGATGAGTTCATCATGCGCGGCAATGACATCGTCTTTGCCTTTCCGCTGCTGGTCATGGCCATTCTGATCACGGCCGTCTTTGGCCCCTCGGCCGTCAATGCCATCATCGCCTTTGGCATCTTCAACATCCCCGTCTTTGCGCGCGTGACCCGTGGCGGCGCGCTGCCCCTATGGGAGCGGGAATTCATCCTCGCCGCCCGTGTGGCGGGCAAAAGCCGCGCCCATATTTCCGTCGAACACATCCTGCCCAATGTTCTGAACCTGCTGATCGTGCAGGGCACCATTCAATTTGCGTTGGGCATTCAGGTAGAGGCAGCACTTTCTTTTGTGGGGTTGGGCGTGCAGCCCCCCACCCCGTCGCTGGGGCGGATGCTGGCGGATGCGCAGACCATGGTGGGATTTGCCCCGCATCTGGCCATTTTCCCCGGCCTTGCGATCATCCTGATCGTGCTGGGGCTGAACCTGCTGGGCGACGGGTTGCGCGATGCGCTTGATCCCCGGTTGCAACGGGTGCGCACGTGAGCCTGCTGGAGATCCGGAACCTGTCGCTCAACATCCATGCGATGCCCATTCTCAAGGATGTCACCCTCTCCGTGGCCCCCGGCGAAATCCTGGCAATCACCGGCGAGAGCGGCTCCGGGAAATCGATGACGGCACTGGCGATCATGCAGCTGTTGCCTCGTGGCGCAGAAACCAGCGGCGAAATCACGCTGGCCGGGACAGAGCTGACCACCCTGCCAGAGGCCGAGATGTGCGACCTTCGTGGCAACGACATTGGAATGATCTTTCAGGAACCAATGACCGCGCTCAATCCAGTACACACCATCGGGCGGCAAGTGGCCGAAACCATCCGCATCCACACCAATACCTCGCAGGCCGAGGCCGAAACCCGGGCGACGGAAGTGCTCACCCGCGTCGGCCTGCCGCCCGACCGCTTTCCGCTCAGCCGATATCCGCATGAACTCTCCGGCGGGCAGCGCCAGCGCGTGGTGATCGCCATGGCCATCGCTCTGCGTCCCAAAATGCTGATTGCGGATGAGCCGACCACCGCGCTCGACGTCACGACACAGGCGCAAATCCTTGACCTGCTCAAAGGGTTGGTGGCCGATTTCCGCATGGGGCTGGTGATGATCACCCATGACCTCGCCGTTGTCGCGGATATGGCGGACCGGATCGCCGTCATGCGCCATGGCGAAGTGGTCGAAACCGGGCCGACGGCTGATCTGCTGGCCCATATGCGCCATCCCTATACGCGCATGCTGTTTGAGGCCTCCACGCACCGGGTCGATCTGCCCGCCGCACCCGCACCGCAGCCGTTGTTGCAGGTGGCAGACCTGCACCGCAGCTACCGGCTGCCCCGGCGCAAACTCTTTGCGGCCCCCGGACACTTCGATGCCGTAAAGGGGGTCTCCTTCACGCTCATGCGGGGCGAACGGCTCGGGCTTGTCGGCGAAAGCGGCTGTGGAAAATCCACGCTGACCCGCGCCATCCTGGGGTTGGAAGAGCCGCAATCCGGCACCATCACGCTGGGCGGCGCGCCGGTCACAACCCAGGGTCGCCCCAACCTTGAGGTGCGGCGCCGCATGCAGGTGGTGTTTCAGGACCCTTTCGGCAGTTTCAACCCGCGCCACCGGGTCGCGCGCCTGATCACCGAACCTTTCCACTTGCTGAGCGATCCGCCACAGGGGGCCCCGCGCAAAACGGCCATCGCCGAGGCCCTTACCGCGGTCGGGCTGAAACCCGAGGACGCCACCCGTTACATCCACGAGTTTTCCGGCGGCCAGCGTCAACGCATCGCCATTGCGCGCGCCTTGATCATCCGCCCCGAACTCATCCTGTTTGACGAAGCCGTTTCCGCGCTCGACGTCTCTGTTCGGGCGCAAATTCTCGACCTGCTGGCAGACCTCTGCCGCGCCTATGGGCTGACCTATCTCTTTGTTTCCCACGACCTCAGTGTCGTACGCTCCGTGACCGACCGGGTCATGGTGATGCAAGCTGGCGAGATCGTCGAAGAAGGCAATACGGAACAGATATTTACCAACCCTCAACATCCCTATACGAAAAAGCTGATCGCAGCGGCCCCAACGTTGCCAGATGTGTCGATCCTGCAAAGGCAAGCACCCCATGACTGAGATCACGCTGAAGCCGATCAACAAGGCCGATCATGCCGAAGATGCGCTCGACCTCGCAGAGCGGGCGGCGGATTACGTGACGCTGGAAATTGGCCGGGCGCCGGACATGGACTACATCAACGAGTTTTTCGAAGCGGTACCCCCGGGGCTGACCACGGACAATCTCTATGCCTTTGCCGTGATGCAAGAGACGGCGATGCTGGGCATGGTCTGCGTCGCTGAAGGATACGAGCTGCCCACCGACTGGTGGATTGGGCTGATGCTGCTGGATCCTGCGTTTCGCGGGCGCGGTACCGGACGCGCTGTGCTACACTTGCTCAGGAAGAGAGCCCGCAGGGCGGGGGCGACCATGCTGAAACTATCGGTTTTGGAGGCCAACCCCCGTGCCGTGACGTTTTGGACGCGTGAAGGCTTTGTGCCCCATCGATACGCCCCGGCAACGCCGGAGAGTGACGGGCACAACCGGTGGGTTCTGAAACACCAGCTGTAGGGAGAGACCGAGATGCGACTGACAGGAAAAACCGCCATTGTAACAGGTGGCGCGTCGGGTTTCGGGGCGGGTATCGTGCGCAAATTCACCTCCGAAGGCGCGCGCGTGATGATCGCGGACATCAATCACTCTGCCGCTCAGGATCTGGCCGATCAGATGGGCGATCATGCCCTGGCCTGCGCGGTGGACGTGGCCGACGGCGCCTCCGTTTCTGCCATGGCTCGGGCGGCCATCGAGGCCTGGACCCACGTGGATATCCTTGTGAACAACGCCGGCATCACGCATTTGCCGCAAGCTTTGGAAGAGGTGACAGAAGACGATTTCGACCGGGTTATGGCCGTGAACATGAAATCGGTCTATCTGACCGCCCGCGCCTTGGTGCCGCATATGAAAAGCCGCGGCGCCGGGTGCATTCTGAACATCGCCTCCACCGCCGGTGTCTCCCCCCGCCCCCGCCTCAATTGGTACAACGCCTCCAAAGGCTGGATGATCACCGCGACCAAAGCGATGGCGGTTGAACTGGCGCCCACGGGCATCCGCGTCAACGCCCTGAACCCGGTGGCGGGCGAAACCCCGCTGCTGAAATCCTTCATGGGCGAGGACACGCCAGAGATGCGCGCCAAATTCCTCGCCACCATCCCCTTGGGCCGGTTTTCAACGCCGCAGGACATGGGCAATGCCGCTTGCTTTCTGTGCTCGGATGAGGCTTCCATGATCACCGGGGTGGCGATGGAAATCGACGGAGGGCGCTGTATATGAAGACGATCAATCTGGCGGAAAAGCTCGGGCAGTTCACCAGCCACTGGGATCCGCATGTGATCGCTGACTACAACGACAATGAGGTGATGGTTGTCCGCTTTCAGGGCGAATTTCCGTTCCACCTGCACGAAGAGACCGATGATTTTTTTCTCGTGCTGGAGGGCGACATGATCATGGATATCGAAGATCGCTCTCACCCTGTCGCCGCCGGTGAACTCTTCATCGTGCCTAAGGGGGTCACTCACCGTCCGCGCGCGGTCACCGAATGCAAGGTTCTGCTGATCGAACCCAAGGGCGAGCCCAACACCGGCGATCCCGCCACGGCCGCCCCAAAACCACGCATCTAAGATGCTTCTTCTGGCCCGAAATATCCCCGCCGGAGGCATAAGTCTCTTGTGGCCAGACGCCTGCCTCTCATGACGCCAGGCCCGCGCAACCTGATCACCGATGTCCCTGGAATCAAAGTCGGTAACGCACAGGATGATCGTCTGAAATCCGGTTGCACGGTGCTGACAGCGGACACACCATTTGTGGCCTCGGTGCACGTCATGGGGGGGGCGCCAGGCACCCGCGAAACCGATTTATTGGCCCCCGACAAGACCGTCTCGGAAGTGGACGCGCTGGTGCTGGCGGGCGGGTCGGCCTTTGGTCTCGACGCTTGCTCCGGCGTCGTAGATGCTCTACGCGCAAGGCAGCGCGGGTACAGGGTTGGACCCGCAATTGTCCCGATTGTGCCCGGTGCGATCCTCTTTGACCTTCTGAGCGGCGGCGACAAAAACTGGACCGAAAATCCTTATCGTGCCCTAGGTCGATCGGCCTTTGAGGCCGCGAGCACAACCTTCGATCTGGGCACGGCGGGCGCAGGTACGGGGGCGCTTTCGGCGATGCTGAAAGGCGGGCTTGGCTCGGCATCGCTACAACTGGAGGATGGCACAATGGTGGGCGCGCTGGCGGCGGCCAATCCCATGGGGTCCGTCACCACCCCGGGCGACCGGTACTTCCACGCCGCACCCTTTGAAATTGACGCCGAATTCGGCGGATTGGGGCCTGATCCTGCCACCGGGCAAGGGCGCGACCTGACCAGCCGAAAACGCGCGCTGGTCTCCGATCAATCGAATACAACCATCGCCATTGTCGCCACGGATGCCCGGCTGAGCAAAGCGCAGTGCCACCGGGTCGCGGTCACCGCCCATGACGGCATCGCGCGCGCCTGTGTGCCCGCGCATAGTCCCGGTGACGGTGATCTGGTCTTTGCCCTCTCCACCGGCACCGCGCCGGACGGCAATCCGGGTCTGATCGGCCATGCTGCGGCACTCTGCCTGACCCGCGCGATTGCCCGCGCGATCTATGAGGCGACCCCGGACCCCAGCGATTTGCTGCCCAGCTGGCGGAGCCAGAATGCCTGACCTCGCTCTGCCCGACGTTTCTCTGCACTACGAGGTTTCCGGCACCGGCCCGCCGCTTTTGATGCTCGCAGGTATGTTGTCAGACAGCGCGAGCTGGGAACCGCTGCTGCCTTTTCTCGGCGCAGATTTCACGCTCATTCGCCCAGACAACCGCACCACGGGGCGCACAACCCCCGCTGATGCGCCCGCCTCCCCTACGATCTGGGCACAGGATGCCCTGGCTTTGCTGGATCACCTCGGGCATTCGAAAGTCCATGTGCTGGGTCATTCGCTGGGCGGCAACATCGGCTGGGTTTTGACCAGAATGGCGCCGACACGCGTGGCCAGCTACACCATGCTGGCCTCGGCCCCGCTCAACCTGCGCCGCAATGTCGAGCTCTTCCGAACCCTGATCGCCATCCGCCGGTCTGACGCACCGCCCGACGCCTGGCTCCGCGTATTTTTCCCATGGATTTTTGCGCCACAAACCTATGAAGTTCCCGGCGCGATCGATGCGGCCGTGGCACAGGCACTGGCCTATCCGCACCCGCAATCCGTGGAGGCGATGGCGCATCAACTGGAAGCCGTTCTGAGCGCAGCCCCTGCCCCGTTTCAAACTGAGCCGGATGTCCCAACGCTGGCGCTTCTGGCGGAGGACGACCTGCTCATTCCCTTTAAAGCCGCCAAAGACGCCTTGAGCGGTATTGAACATCGGGTCATTTCCGGCAGTGGGCACGCTGTGCATTGGGAGGCCCCTGAAAAGGTCGCCCAGCACATACGCGACTTCGCCTTGCAGCACGACATCTGAAGCGCGGCGTCAGTCGCGCACGCTCCGCGCGCTGTGGAAATCAATGACTTTGCGGTCCTGTTGCAGGGCACCCAGAACCATCGCGACGATCCCTTCGGCGTCGACACCGGCGTCGCGATACATCTCCACCGGCGCTGCCTGATCAACGAACCGGTCCGGCAGGCACAGTGTCCGCACCCGGCAGCCGTGATCCAGCAATCCATGGGCCGCCATTTCCTGCAGCACCGACGCGCCGAACCCGCCTCTGGCCCCCTGTTCGACCGTGATCACCGCGCTGTGGGTTTCCGCAAGCTGCGTGATGAGTGCCATGTCCAGCGGTTTGGCAAAACGTGCATCGGCGATGGTGGCATTGATGCCTTCACCCGCCAGCATCGTCGCGGCGGCCTCGCATTCCCCCAGAAGGGTGCCGAGCGATAGCAGAGCGACATCGCCCTCTCCTTCGCGAATGATCCGGCCCTTGCCGATCTCCAACACCTCGCCGCGCTCGGGCAAGGCCACGCCTGTGCCATTGCC
>NZ_CANMNK010000011.1 GCF_947499265.1 uncultured Roseobacter sp.
TCCTGCTCCTGCTCCTGCTCCTGCTCCTGCTCCTGCTCCTGCTCCTGCTCCTGCTCCTGCTCCTGCTCCTGCTCCTGCTCCTGCTCCTGCTCCTGCTCCTGCTCCTGCTCCTGCTCCTGCTCCTGCTCCTGCTCCTGCTCCTGAAGGGGTCGCACCGGTTGCATCAAACGCAAAGGATATCGCGGCGGCTGCACCGCCAGCTGCTGTCGCACGCGAAGAATCGCAACAAATTCCAGAGGTAGCCGGCGCCCCCGTTGCGGGAGCGCCAGAAGTCGACAAACAAGTGGCGGCAAAAGAAACCCCGGCAAAAAGAGCAGAAAACGAACGGAAATATGCCGAGCAGATCGCGCATGGCCAAATGCTCGCCGAGATGTACGGTTGGAGTTACGCGGCGGTCTATGAAATGGCAATCAACGGAGAATTTGACGAGGATGTCCGCGTAAAAGCCGAGAGAGGTCCGGCACCAAGCTACATCGCTTGATCTATCGCGGTGACCAGGCGTCCGGCATCAGAACCGCCAGCGTTTTAGCAAATGTCGGAGCAGGATGCCCATATGGTCGGGCACCCTTCACCTCTCGCCCATGGCATTTTGAATGGTCCGCACGATGGGCGCAAAGAAATAGCTGATAATGCGCCGTTTGTCCGTCGTCACGTCGATGGTCGCGGTCATGCCTGGACGCAGCAGAAAGCGATCACTGCTGGTCTCGATGAAGGCCTTGTCCGGCGTCACCCGGACGACAAACCCCCACTCCCCCTCAGCGACTTCCGTCGAATCCGCCGCAATGTCCGAAACCGTTCCGCGCACAGGGCCAAACCGCTCCGACGGGTAAGCATCGAGGCGGATATTGGCCTGCTGCCCGATTTGCATGAAGCCGATGTCCTGATTGGGAAATGTCCCTTCAATCTCAACCTCGACATCCGTTGGCACGATCCGCAGCAATTCCGCGCTGGCTTCGGCCACGCCACCCACCGTGAAAACCGTCAACTGGTCTACAACGCCCGATGCGGGTGCCGTCAATGTCGCGGCGCTGACGCGTCGGCGCGCCGTGCGATCTTCCTCCGCGAGGGTCGCCAATCGCGCATCGATTTCCGCTTGCCGGTCAAGCAGCGATCGGCGTCGATCCGTGATGATGCTTCTTGCTTCGCTGTCCAGTTCCGCACGCACGGCCACCTTTTGTTCAAGCTCGCGGAAATACACATCGCGTTCCCGCTCCAATTCGGTAAAGGCCTGTTGCGCATCGAGAAAACTGGCGCGACTGGTTGTTCCCTGCTGCAACAGCTTCTCCGCAATTTCCAACCTCTCCCGCTGGATATCGAGAGCCGCCGTGACGCGCGCAATATTGGCATGGGTCACATCCTCGGATCGACGATTGGCATCCTCGCGGGCGGCGATCTGGGCCAGCGAAGCTTGCAGGTCGTTGACCTCTGCCAAAAGCAAGATGCGCTGCTCAACAGCGAAAGCCTGCCCGACAAGGGCGGGTGGAACATTGTAGGATGCAAGCGCCCGGTCTGACACATTCGACGCCTTCGGATCCGCGTTCAAAACCGACACAAGCGCATCAATACGGGCGGTCTCGATCTCAAGCCGCGCCTGCTCGGCGCTGACGGTGCCCAGCTCGGCGATGGCATCGGTCGGATCAAGTTCGATCAGCACGTCGCCCTGGCTGACCGACATGCCGTTTTGCACCTTGATTGCGATGATTTTCCCTGCAAATTCCGGTTGCACGACCTGAACCCGGCTGACCGGAACAATACGCCCCTGCCCGCGCGCCACAACCTCCACGGTGAAGACAAAGGACATCACCAGCATTGCCGCAAAAACGGTGATCGTGAAGAGGATCGTCGCATGCAGGGTCGGCGACGTGACTTTTATGGTCTCGGGATAAGCGGTCATTTCAGAGCCTCGAAGTCAACGACCTGATCCGGACTTTCGAAGATGTCGGGGTTATGCGTGATGATGATCACGGTCGCCTCCTGCTTGAGCTTGTGAAGCTCTGCCGCCATCCGTTTTTGCGCCGCACCGTCAAGCGCACTTGTCGGTTCGTCGAGGATAATCACCTTGGGGTTGCGCACCAAAGAGGACGCGATGGCGATACGTTGCCTTTGCCCCCCTGAAAGCGCGGAGCCGCGCTCACCAACTTGCGTCTCCAAGCCCTGCGGCAATTGCTCCAGCAAGGCTTCAGCCGCGGAGATACGCAGGGCGCGCGCCAGCATCTCGTCGGTGGCCGCCGACGCCCCCAGCGTCAGGTTTTCACGCAGCGTACCAGAGAAAAGATAGGGTTCCTGCGGCACATAGGCGATGTTGGTGCGCACACTGTGGGGCTCATATTGCGTAATATTCTCTCCCCCCAGAACAACCTCACCCTGGTCGGGAACGTCGATCCCCGACGCCAGCCTGCCGAAGGTGGATTTACCGATACCCGAAGGCCCGACGACAAGCGTGAGTGTGTGAGGGGCCGCCTCGAAACTGAAGCCCTGCAGGATGGGTATCGAGGGCAGATAGGCAAAATCGACGGATTTGAATGCAAGACGACCCTCGAGCCGGGGCGGCAGTTTCGGCAGCGTATTGAAAGGTTCCATCGGTGTGTTGACCACATCGCCCAGACGTTGCCGTGAGACGCGAATGTTCTGCCAGCTTTCCCAAAGGCTCGAAAAGTTTTCAATCGGGCCGGTGACCTTCGCCGCCAGTAAGTGAAAGGCGATCAACTCGCCCAGGGTCATTTCACCTGCAAAAACAAATTGAGCACCGAAGTAAATGATGCTGATGGTGATGGCCTTCTCGACAATGAACAGCAGTTTGTCATTCCAGATATTCAGCAGCCCCACCCGGTAGCTCGCGTTCAGATTTGCATGGAGGGTCTGGTCCAGCCGGTCCAGCATTTTCGCCTCAGCGCTGAGCGCCTTGACCGAAGCAATGCCGGAGATGTTTTCGACCATCTGGGTCTGATGCGCGGCGCCCGCATCAAATTGCGCCCGAAGTCTGCGGCGCAAAAACGGGCCGAAGCCCACATAGATCAGGATCTGGACGGGCAAGGCCGCCAGGATGATCAACGTCAAAGGACCCGACAACGTCAGCAGGACGGCAATGTAGACAAACACGAAAAGCAGATCGAGGAAAACGCCGGTGGTCGTGCCCACCAGAAAGGCGCGGATGGTGTCGGTCTCGCTGATCCTGGCGATGGTCTCCCCGACCGACCACTTGCGAAAGTGATTGAATGGCAGTTTGAAAAGATGCTCGAAAATGCGCGCACCAAACTCGCGTGTAACGCGGTTCGCCGTGAGCATCCCCAGCAGTTCAGAGAGGATTTCGAAGCCCAGCTGGAACAGGCTGACAGCGACAAAAATGGCGACGACCACCATCAGCGACGCCTCACGCTCAAACGGCAGAATCCTGTCGATGATAACCTGAAAGATGAACGGCTCGACAAGCCCGATCAGACGCAGGCAAATCGCCAGAAAGACCAGTTCGATGTAAAGCGGTGTGAATTTCCAAAGCGTCTTGCCAAACCACGAGAGTGGGATTTCACCGGCGTTTTCCCGGTCGCTCTTCATGGTGTCACAAGACCCGGCGTTGCACGTGCCTGCGCAAAGGCTGGGCTGTGCAAGTCAGCGAGATCTGAACCGGGCAAACTGCGCATCTTGTCGCTACATCCTTTGGAAACGCTTCTTGAAAATCACGCCGGGGTTGCGGGCGGCCAGCCGTGCGCGCGCCCTATCCGACAAAGCGTGCTCAGGATGCCTGCGAGCCCAGAAGCCAAAAGCGGTGCTCAATCGATGCACCGCTCATCCACAAAGATCGCCATTTGCGGCCGAATGTCAGCGATCTTGGCATGCAATTTGTCGGCGTATTTGTTCAGCCACTCCAGAGGCGCCTTGCCCTGACTGAATTGCCCCACGGTTTGACCGATCTGCATCTCAAGCAGATACAAATCCAGCAGGCAGAACCCGCGTGGGTTCTCGTCGAACCAATCCTCATACGATGCGACATGGAGGTTCTCACCCAGAACGGAGAAAATCTCGGTGGCGTCGAAATCCGCAAGCCCGGTGATGGCCTGGAACACTTCTTCGATCAGGATCGATTTGAAGGGCGCGGCATTGCTGGCAATTGGGGGAACGGTGTCATCGACATAGATGAATTCCCGCTTCCTTGTACCCGCAATGGTCAGCGCAAAGCCCATCACGCCTTGGAGATCATGGTCTGACAACGGCGGGGTGCTGCCACTGATATCTTCCAGAACTGTAATGAAGGTTTCAGTTTCGACAGCGCCACCAAACAGCACGTAAAACGATGTGATATCCGGACAAGCCTGATGATCTGACACACTGACAACCTTGAAATTGCTCCCAAAGGCGCCATTCAGACTGTCCAGCATCTCTGCCAGCATGCCAGCGCTGTCCATCCCACTTTGAAGATTGAAAACACAGAATGTCTCATTGCCGTACCAACGCCGGGAGAGAGGCGCTTCGCCCGCGCGCTCATAGGTTTGCACGAGCGTGGCAAAGTCACGCGCCACGTCCCGCCTTTCCTGAGAATGCGCAAAGAGCGCGAAACAGAAAAATGCGACGACGGGCACTGCTGCAAGTAAAAACCGGTTTCTCATCACGAAGCCTGAAGCGTTAGAAGCAAAAGTCGGATGTGTCCGACAAAACCACACCCCGCACACAGAATGCGCGGGGTGCGAACAATGATCAGATCCAATCAGTCGGGGTTATAGGTGTGGTTGCTGCCGCCGATCGCATCATAGCGTCCTTGGTGGCAGCCGGTGCATGCCCCAACGGATTGCGCGTAGTTACTGCCGCGGTAGCCGACGTTGCCCGCGGCATGTGTGCGGACATCCATCTCACTCCAGTCACTCACGTCGCTGCGGCTTGTTGTGGAATAGTCGCTGTCCATCTTGCTGGTGATCGCGGCCATGCCATCATTGCCGCCGCCCCCGCCACCGCCACCACCGCCGCCACCAAAGCTGACGGTGCTGTTCAGATCGTGAAATGACGTCTTGTAAATGCTTAACATTTTCGTGTCTTCCTTACATTCGCGGCCGGAATGTGATATCCGGATCGCTGTTACGTCTGCCGGGTTTTCCACCCGGCGGCTGATCGGGTGAGGGGTTGTATCAGAACCCTTCACCCTCTTTCGCCCCTCCCACACGGAAGGGCCGAAACCTGGTTTGACGCTCAGTAGCGCCAGAAATAGCTGACCGACATATTCGGACTGTCCACCGCATAGACCTGATGAAACCACCCCGCGGGTTGCACCAGAAGTTCCCCGGGGTTGAGCGTCACCGACAGGCTGTTTGCCACCTGTGCCTTAGGGAAAATCTCGTAATTCGGAGCATCGGGTTTGAACCAGCAGGGCTGGTAATTGTTGTAGCTTTTCATCGGATAGAGCAGTTCCGCCTGATCCGCCGAATAGAGCTCAAGCCGCTTGCGTCCAATGACCTGCTGCAAAAACCCGGTCAACGGATCGCGGTGCAGGCTGGACGTCGGAATATGGGTCGGCACCGACCCGAGCCAGAGCTGCGGCGGGGCGAAATCCTCGGGGTCAAAAAAGAGCGGACCGAAGTTATCAAACATCTCTTCAGGCAGATTGGCGCCTTCGGTATAGGGCTTGACGAAACCTTCGATCATCTCGTCATAGGGGTTGGCCTCGAAGGCTTTCAGTTCTGCCACAAATTCCGCCATCGTCTGGCGCTGCGTGGCCGAACGCACCCGCACCACCGCGTCGCGATAACAATCCGCCAGCCTGTCGATGCTCCAGTCCTCGCAGGGTGGTGTCGGTTCAAGCCCGGTGACAATGACCGGACGACTCTCTTCCATCACTTCGAGAATCTGCCGCTGAGTAGGTTGATGCAGATAATCGACCTCGGTCAGGTGCCGATATCCTTTTGCAGCATGGATCCGTGCGGCCTTGCGGAACCGCGCCATTGTCCAGTTGCTCGGGCGGATGCAGGACTTAGCCAGATGATTGGCCAAAGCCAGATTACCGGTAAAGGTGATGGTGCCGATGATTGCGGGATCGCGCCAGTCGAGGACCTTGAACTCGTTGAAAATCCGGTGGATCGTGGCCACCGGGATGATCACCTGCGTGTCTGTAGCGCGCTCAAGATCATCACGCTCGATCAGCAATTCATCCGTGCAGCGCACAATAAAACGCTGATCCGGATACTCCGGGATGGAAAAGAGGATCGTGCCGACTATGCCCTCAGGATTCTCAAAACCGGTGCGTAGCAGATCGGCAAAGCCCGCAATGGCCGCGATGTCGCTGTCAAACTGCGCGGCGGGATAGGCCACGTTCATACCCTGACCTCCTCTTTGACCTTTCTCAGGTTTACCCCTGTCCAGCGGTTGACGCGCCGCACGGAACCGTCCGGGTTTCGGCGCAGGCTGGTCGCAACCTCATTGGGAAAGACGTTGTGCGTCATATCGTGCAGGACGTCGCGAATGTTGTCATAGGGGGTGATCCAATCGTTAAAAAACAACCGATCACCAGACTGCCATTCCTTGTCCCGCAACGCCCGACCACTGGCATGAACCTCACGCTCGACCGTTTCTGACAACCACGCCCAGGTCACCATCGCCGTCGGGACCCCTTCGTCGGTGAGGTAAAACCGTGTCTGACTGCATAAGAGCGCGGGCAATATCTCTGCGCGGTAATAATCGCCCAGCGCAAACTCTCGGTGGTAGTCAGATTGTGCCAGCAGCTCGAGTGCAAATCCCGCGCTGGCGTAGTGGTCGATCCCTACCATGCGATCTGCGCCTGCTGCGCGCTTTTCGCGTGATGGGCGGCGACGCGGCCGGACTGCCCCAGATACCGCTCCAAACTCTTTTGCACCATCAGATGATCGCCAAATGGGGCGGATTGGCGGGTGAGCGTCACCGCACCGTCACCCGGCCGGTTGGCCCAGGTTGCATATCCAACCGGCCTGTCGTCACTGTTAAGCGCAACATAGGCTGTCTGGTCTTGCAGATGTTTGAGCAACTCACCGTAATAGGCTTCAATCCTCTTTTCAGACGGCCCCTGCAAACGGTCAATGTCCAAAAGCACCATAGCGCCAAGACTGCGATACGCCTCCATTGAGGGGCGTTCCGGATCAGGGGCCGGCATCGGCGGCAGGTAGTTTGCGATGTCGCCCGCCCGGTTGGCCATTGCCTCAAGCGGCAAATGCGGCATCGCACCGTCCCCGCTTGCGAAAAGAGCATGCAATTGCCCGGGCTTCCGGCGTCGAAACAGATGCACCGCCGCAAGCCGTGCGAACGGATAGTTTTGCCGATAGTGATATGGCGTCGTGGGGTCCGCCACAGCCGCTGCCAGGGTGTCGAGATCGGCACCAAGATAGCGCCGACTTTCAGCGCGCCAGACATCATGCAAAAGCGCAAATAGCGATGGGTGGTGTCGCCGCGCATGTTCAATGACCAGAAGCTCGCCGAGAAAGGCACAGGTCTCCCGCGCCAGCGGGGTCATTCTTTCATGATCTGACAGGATGATCTGCAGGGCGTGCGCCGTCTCATGGGCGAGACATATGAGATCTGCCGGACGACCCCACCAACTCATCACAATGCGTGGGGCGTCACCTTTCCCGCAATCGAGCGTGTAGGGAACCTTCCCATCTTCCTCATCGAAGCCGGTGAACCGGATAGAATTCAACGCGGCCAAGATGGTAGCGGAGTTGCCGAATGCCGACAAAAAAGCTGGGATTACAAGCTTCTCGTAGCATTCATTCTGCTTTGCGAGACTGGGCCCATCGCCTCTGCGGCTGGTAATTTCGGAAGGGGTGTATGGTTGGGTTGAAACTGCGCCGGATCGGAAGGCAGCGATAATGTCTTCTAATGTCGCGGCATAAATACCGTGCAGGTGGCTCCAATCAGAAAATGAATGCATGACTTTACTCAAAACGGACGAAGGGAAAATTGCATCTTCCCTGCACCCAATAAGCTCGCCTGCAACCTGTCAAGAATTGGCCCACCGGCCAGATCAGGCGTTCCTAATTCCGCCGCAATGATCCTTTGAACCAAGCGGAGAATCGCACAGCGAAGAGATTTCTTGCACCTTCGGAAGGTCGCCGGGGCAAGGCTGAGGCAGAAGAAAGCGGTTGGTTTGGGGCGATGCCGCGACCGCGGCGGCGATCCGCAGGCCAGAAGGCCACGATGCGTGAAACGGGCCCTTGGCAAGAAACAGCAGAATGACCCCGCAGAGGTTTGGTTTTGCATTGATGGCAAGATACGATCCGCTATCGTTGGCCAAACGCCACAGCGGGATCGAAGCAGTATGACCTTGACCAGACGGCACTTTGGACTTGGAACCCTGGCTTTGGGTTTCGCGGGCTGCACGACAGTGAACGGCCCCACCGTCACCACACCGCGCGCGACGGCGGGCCTGCCTGATGATCTCAGACCCGTTGCCAATGCCGACTATGATGCCTGGGTGGCAGGATTTCGCAGCCGCGCGGGCGCGCAGGGGCTGACCGAGACCACCCTTACAAACGGTTTCCGGGGCACAGGCTATTTGCCCGGCGTGGTCAGAAGAGACCGCAATCAAACCGAATTCAAACGCAGCCTGGAGGACTACCTGGCCATTGCCGTGTCAGAAGAAAGAGTTGCAAAGGGCCGCGCGGCTTTCTCAAATCACAGGGCAACCCTGAACGCTTTGGAAAGCACATACGGTGTCGACGCGACAATCATCGCTGCAATCTGGGGATTGGAAAGCTTTTACGGTGACCGTCGCGGCAATGTCCCCGTCATCTCCGCAACATCGACGCTCGCCTATGATGGCCGTCGCGGCGCATTTTTCGAAAAACAGTTGGTTGCAGCCTTGAAAATCCTGCAAAGCGGCGACACCACGGCAGACCGCCTGGTCGGCAGCTGGGCTGGCGCGATGGGCCACACGCAGTTCATTCCCACATCCTATCAGGCATTTGCGGTCGACTTCACCGGCGATGGGCGCCGCGACATCTGGTCCGATGATCCGAGCGATGCGCTGGCCTCAGCCGCGGCATATCTCGCACGAAACGGTTGGACACGCGGTTTGAAATGGGGAGGTGAGGTCGGCAACAACGCACCGGCGGGCAGCATCCTGCAACCACAACCCGGCGGTCCAAGGTTCGCAGTCACCAGCAATTTCCGCGCAATCAAACGGTACAACAACTCCGATGCCTATGCGATCGGGGTGGGTCATCTCGCCGACCGGATTGGCGGCGCGGGACCGCTTGTTTCCAGCTTCCCCCCTGACGAAAACGGGATGACAAAAGATGACCGTGTCGCCTTGCAGCGCGGGCTGACCGCCCGCGGCTTTGACACGCAAGGTACCGATGGTGTGATCGGGCCAAATACGCGCAAAGCCATCGAGGCCTATCAGGCAAGCCGCGGGCAGACGGTTACCGGCACACCTTCGCTCGCACTCTTGCGGTCGTTGGGGTAGCGACATGTATTTTGGTCGGTCCACGACATGCCATCGCGGGCGTCAACGCGCAGGGGATGCGGATCGCGCCGCGCGCGCCTCGCTCAGCAGCGACGCAGAATAGAAAATCAAGGCCAGCCAAATCATCGGGAAAGCGATCATTCGGGCCTGTCCGAAGGGTTCTCCGAACACGAAAACAGCGATCAGGAAAATCATCGTTGGCGCGATGTATTGCAACATGCCGATTGTCGACAGCCGGAGCAGTTTGGCACCATTGGCATAGAGCATGAGCGGCACCGCCGTCACCACCCCACAGCCCAGCAACAATCCGGTATCCGCGGCATGGCCTGCAATAAAATGACCATTGCCACGCAGGGCGAGAAACAGAACATAGCCAATAGCGGGGGGCGCCAGCAACAGCACTTCGAGCAGAAACCCCTGATTGGGGCCAACCGGGAGCGATTTCTTGAAATAAGCGTAAAACCCCCAGGAGACGGTCAAAGCGACCGCAACAATGGGCAGTCTGCCAGTCTCGATGGTCAGGATCACCACAGCCGCAGCAGCGAGGCAAATGGCGAACCATTTGGTCTTGTTCAGTTTCTCTCCCAAAAGAACCGCGCCGAGAAACACGCTGAAGAGCGGATTGATGTAGTAGCCCAGCGCCGCATCGAGCGCATGCCCCGAGACGATGGCCCAAATGTATATCGCCCAATTCACCGATATCAGCGTCGCCGTCACAAGCCCCATGCGTAGGGTTGGCCAGGATCGCAGGGCCGCCCTGAGATCACCCGTGCGACCCAAGGCCCACAACACCATCGCCGCGATGGGGATCGACCAGACAATGCGATGCGCCAGCACCTCAAGGGGTGGTATATGCGCCATCACTTTCATGTAGATGGGCAGGAAGCCCCACAAAAAATAGGCTGATACGGCAAAGCCGAAACCTCGTGGGCTGTCACCTTCAGATGTGTTCACGCCGGACCCTCAGGCACAGGGCGGTGCAAATCGCAGCCGCCTAACGCCTGATAATCATGCAATCCAATGTAACACAATCGAAACCCGGGATCACCCGCTCCCAAGGGATCGGGCAACCTGCCAATTCAACTGGTCAGGATTGGGTGCAACACCACACGTGTCTGCATCGGAACGCGATCATAAAGGTCGATCATCTGATCATTGATCAGTCTCGCACAGCCATTGGATACGCGTCTGCCTATGGTCTTTGGATCGTTTGTGCCGTGGATGCGCAAGAAGGTATCCCCCTTGCCCGGTTGAAAAAGGTACAAGCCCCGCGACCCAAGCGGATTGTTTAACCCTCCCGGCAATCCATCTGCAAATTGCGCGTAGCTTGCGGGATCACGCTCAATCATCTCAGGCGTCGGCGTCCAGCTTGGCCATTCCTTCTTTGCACCAACGTAAAATTCGCCCGCCTCATAGAGGTTGGTTCTGCCGATGCCCACCGCGTAGCGGATCGCCTTCTTGTCCGGCAAAATCCAATACAACCCGTATTGACCGGGATCCACGTGGATTTCGAACGGTGCGAAATCATTCTTGATCCTGACCTCACGCGGCAGGAACTCTTCCGGCATATTGTAGTCCGGCAACTCCGGTGCGATCGAGGCCTCCGCCTCGTTCATGTCCAACAATACGACACCGCATCCCGCACCTACTAAAAACTCACGACGTTTCACCGCACCCTCCAACTCACTTAAACAAATTACGCTGACATCCGTCAGCCCCACTCAATGTTACACGATATTCGTTGTCACAAAAAACAGTTTCACTTGAATTAATGAACGTCATGAGACCGGCAATCCCACCTGCACCTTCGCGTCACGGGATTTGAGCGAGAAATCCGTCCCGGCGAATGTCATGCCCGCTGGGCCGCATAGGTGATGCACGGTCTTTGCGACCCATTCGGGCGGGATATGCGCCGACGGATCCAGCTGGCTGACCGGGTTTAGCCCGGAGTTCTTGATCGCAGCCTGCATGTCGGTTGCCACTGTGCCGGGACTGAGCCCAAGGACACATACGCCCTGATCCCGGTATTCCTTGTCCGCGCAGCGCGTAAGCGAAAAAACGGCAGCCTTGCTAGAACAGTAGTGGCTCCACCCCTCAAGCGCGCTGGTTGCCGCCCCGGAAGAGATGTTGATGATCGTCCCGCCGCCCTGCCCGATCATATGCGGAATGGCGGCGCGCAGGCCGTGGTACACGCCTTTGTAGTTCACGTCTGCGATTCGGCCCCATGCGTCAGGATCGCTATCGATGAGGCGCGCGATCGGCTCGATCACACCAGCATTGTTCACTAGGACGTCGATGGAACCAAAGACCTGAATGGCGTGATCCATCAGCGCTGATACCTGGTCACAATCGCTCACATCACATGCCAAGGCTGTTGCCTGCCCCCCTGCTGCGGTGATCTCATTTGCGATCTCGGTGACGGCCGCCTCTGACCGCGCACTCAGAACGACACGCGCGCCCATCGCGGCGGTGTAGCGTGCGATCGCGGCGCCAATGCCACGGCTTGCGCCCGTTATGACAAGTGTTTTGTTTTCGACATAGTTCATTGTTTTACTTCCCTTTTCATAGCCCGTTGAGCGCGTCAGCTGTCGGTTAGTGGTATCTTGTCCTGCCTGTTGAGATCACAAGGCGTTCAGGCTTCCCGACCAAGCTGCCGTGTCTCGGCAAAACAGTTCTAATTACCGCTGAAAACGAGAAAAAGGGTTGGACAATCCATACATTCATGAGAAAAGCGCACGAATGGATATCACCTCACTCAAAACCGTCTTACTTGTAGAGACCCACGGCAGTTTTGCCGGGGCAGCCAGAACCATGTCTGCCGATCCATCCTCTGTGTCGCGGGTGGTGGCCAACGTGGAGGCCGAACTGGGCATCCGCCTTTTTCAACGCACAACACGCCGACTGACCGTGACGGAAGAAGGGCACATCTACCTGCAGAAACTGGCACCATTGCTCGACGAAATGGCCGCGGCAAAGGAAGCGGCATTGGGCCATCGCCGCCACCCCAAGGGCGTTCTGAAGATGACAGCCTCCGTCGCCTTTTCCTGTGAACTGATTGTGCCGCTGCTCCCGGCCTTCCGCGATCTCTATCCGGATATCACCGTCGATCTGAACAGCAGCGATGCCAATCTTGACCTGATCGAGCACGGCATTGATCTTGCGGTCCGCCTCGCGCCGGCGCCGAAGGGTGATCTCATCTCCTCCCGCTTGATGAAGACCACATACAAAGTTGTCGCAAGCCCGGCCTATCTGGCGCGTCATCCCGTTGCGGGCCCGCCATCCGTTCTGAAAGATCATGAATGCCTGCGCTTTGCCTTGCCGGGATTTCAGGATCATTGGCATTTCGAAAGGGTTGGCGGCACCCGCGTGGATGTCCCGATTTCCGGCAAGTCTCTGTTTTCAAATGCCTTGGCGTTGCGCGATGCGACCCGCTGCGGGATGGGGATTGCCTTGCTCGCAGACTGGCTGGTGCAAGACGATCTGCGGTCAGGTCGGTTGACCGATGTCTTCCCGGATGTCCGCTGCACCGCCACCGATTTCGATACGGCGGCCTGGCTTCTTTATCCAAGTCGCACCTATCTGCCGAGCAAGGTGCGGGTCATGATTGACTTCTTGCGCGGACATCTCGCCGCGTAACATTGCTTTCGGATTGCGAAGGCCACAGGCACGCAAAAACGCCCTTGTCGGGCCCTCGCAAAAGCAATTTAGGGCAGCAAAACGCTGTCGATGACGTGGATCACGCCGTTAGAGGCTTCGACGTCAGCACTGATGACGTTTGCCTGCTCGACCTTAACGCCATTGCGGCCGTCCACATGGACCTCTGCACCGTTCACGGTTGCCACGCTCAGGCGTTTGCCCGCGAGGTCTGCCGCCATGACCTTACCGGGGATCACGTGGTAGGTCAGGATGGCCGTCAGCTGGTCCTTGTTTTCAGGCTTCAGCAATGTCTCGACGGTACCTTCCGGAAGCGCTGCGAAAGCCTCATCCGTGGGCGCGAAGACGGTGAAAGGACCATCGCTCTTGAGCGTATCCACAAGATCAGCCGCACTGACAGCTGCTACCAGCGTGTTAAATGAACCCGCGGATTGCGCAACTTCAACAATATCCGGATCGCTGGGTGCGATGGATGCACACCCCGATACAGCGAGCGCTGCGGCAACAACCGACGCTTTGAGCAGATTGCGAATTTTCATGAGAAAGGTCCTCCTTTGGTATTTCGTGTGCATATTTCACACATCAATATGTGGCTATCTGTCGCAAAACTCCCGGAAGGCAACTTTTTTGTGGAATCTTTTCACACAGGCACTCATGTTACGGCATGCAAACGCCCGATCAGACCCCAAATTCAGGATTTCTCGACCAAGCGCTGCGGCGTATTCTGAAGCCCTTGGTGCGTGCGCTGATTGCGAAAGGCGTGACCGCTCCGGCGCTTTACACACTCGTCAAACAAACCTACGTGGATGTGGCCGTCGATGAGTTGAAGGATGACGCCACGGACAGTCGGGTGACGGTGATGACCGGGGTGCATCGGCGCGATGTGAAAGAGTTCCGCAATCGTGATCCCGCCGAAGACGTCAGCGCCCGTCGCAAGATCTCCACCTTGTCCACGGTGATTGGGCGCTGGTTGTCCGACCCCATTTACCGGGCGGGCGGAGAACCAGTGGTTTTGCCGCGCTTCGGAGATCAATCGCCCAGCTTTGAGGCGCTGGTGCAATCGGTGAGCCGTGACATACGCCCGCGCACCGTACTCGACGAATTGCTCAGACAGGAGATCGTTTCGATCCGGGAAGATCAGGTCCGGTTGGAGCTGGAGGGGCTGGTGGGCACATCGGGCACCGACCAGAAGCTGCATTTCTTCGGGCACAATCTGGGCGATCATATGCAGGCGGGTGTGGACAACCTTCTGTCCGACACGTCGCCCCACATGGAACGCGCTGTTTTCTACAATAGTCTCTCCGCGCACTCTGTTGCTGAAATTGAAAAAGCGGCCCGCGATCTTGGGCTGGACGCTCTAAAACAGATCAACACGCTTGCCGCCGCGCGTCAGTCCGAGGACGTCAAATCAGGCACCGCCACCCATCGTTTCAGATTTGGCGTTTTCTTTTACCAGGAAGACGAAGACACCGTTGAAAAAGGGATACAATCCGATGACGACCAGTAAACTGTCGCGCCGCACTGCTTTGGTGGCTGGTCTTTCCACGGTCCTGTTCCCGCATGTTGTATGGCCGCAATCGACGGAACGCGACGTGGAAGGTGGGATTGGCGGCACCGGCATTGTTGGCATTCTAACAGACTTTGGCAGCCTGATTGTCAGCGGCAATCTGCTGCAAACTGACGGATCCACCCGTTTTTCGGATGGGTTTGGCCAGATCAGCGAAAGCGAGCTGAAGATCGGCGATAGCATGACCATCGAGGCTGCGGGTCCTCCGGAAGCGCTCCTCGCCAAGAGGGTGCACGTCACCCACCCCCTTGTCGGGCGGGTCAGCGCGCAATCACTGGACGGATTGGAATTGGTCGTCAACGGCGTCACCTGTCGCCTGGAAAGCCCAGCCGCGGATATCGGTGTCGGTGACCGGGTTGCGGTCTCCGGCCTGTGGCACGGTCGCATGGTGATCGCCAGCAGAGTGTCGCGCACCCGGTCCCCGCGCGATCTGATTTCAGGCGATGTGCAGGTCTCTTTTGGCCGGGTCCGCATCGGGCCGGTCAATATGCGGGGGCCCGGCATGAGCGGCCTTGTCGATGGGTCGTTCGCCGCAGCCATCGGTAGGTTTGAGCCGACGCAGGCGCGGTTTGTTGCAGAAAGCCTGACGGCGAACCGTTTCGTCGGCGCGGCCGGTGCTTTGGCACAGCTTTCCATCGAAGGGTATCTGGACCCTGTTGCGGCCGCACCAGGCTACCGCGTGGCCGGGTTGGGCCACAGTTTTGCACGAAACCTGCAACTGGACCGGTATGAAGACACCCGCGTGCTCTTTAACGGGCCTTACACTGGCAGATTTGCAGCCAATCGCGCCGTTGTCTTGCCGGAAAGGTTTCAGGCACGCCGATCCCTGCTGGCAACCTTCAGCAAGAGCTGAGGCTGATCCACTTGCCATCGATGTCAGCAAGACACCCAGCCCTTTTTGGAGCTGCGATGCGTTTTACAGAGTGGCCAGCCTGGATCTGCGCCACTTCAAAACCGGGCCGTGACTACCTGGGATGCAGCGCTCGTCCGAAGCTTTAACATAATGCGCCAGACTCAAATCGGCTAATTTTTGAGCGACTGCCGCTTTTTCAATCACCCGACAATCAACCCAATCTGATTATGGCGCCAAAATCCGCAGGCGGCTGGCATATCGACAACACATACGCCGAAGTATCTCGTGCCCTCCGGGGCAGAGACGCCGCGTGGTGGGCTATCCTGGCAGATACCTCCCTCCACGCGACTACAACATCACTGTTGCGGGTCCTGACTACACCTGTTGGGCCGTTGAAGGAAGCGCTGCCAGCGGCTTTCGACCTTCCCGCAGCGACAACAGGGACGATAAATCTATGGCTCAAAAGCTGAAACAAACTGCTCTCATTGCTGCCACTTTGATGGGCACCACCACCATGGCGTTTGCCGAATGCGCAGACCCGATCAAGGTGGGCGTGCTGCACTCCCTTTCGGGGACGATGGCAATTTCCGAAACCACGCTCAAAGACACCATGCTGATGCTCATCGAGAAGCAAAACGCAGCCGGCGGCGTTCTGGGCTGCGAAATCGAAGCCGTTGTGGTTGATCCCGCCTCCGACTGGCCGCTTTTTGCGGAAAAAGCCCGTGAGCTTCTGACCGTGCACGAGGTCGACGTGATTTTTGGCAATTGGACAAGCGTCAGCCGTAAATCCGTGTTGCCGGTGATCGAAGAACTGAACGGTCTGCTTTTCTATCCCGTGCAATATGAGGGTGAAGAAAGCTCCAAGAATGTTTTCTACACAGGCGCGGCCCCCAACCAGCAGGCGATCCCCGCGGTGGATTACTTCCTCGAAGAGCTTGGGGTTGAAAAGTTTGCTCTTCTGGGCACGGATTACGTTTATCCACGCACGACCAACAATATTCTGGAGCAATATCTGCAGGATAACGGCATTGCCACCGACGACATCTTCGTCAACTACACGCCCTTTGGCCACTCTGACTGGGCGACAATCGTGGCCGACGTGGTGGCTCTGGGTGAGGACGGCAAACAGGTTGGTGTGATCTCCACCATCAACGGCGACGCCAACATCGGGTTCTACAAGGAATTGGCCGCCGCAGGCGTATCGGCGGATGACATCCCGGTGGTTGCCTTCTCCGTGGGTGAGGAAGAGCTTTCAGGCCTCGACACCTCAAACCTTGTGGGCCACCTTGCCGCCTGGAATTACTTCCAGTCCGCGGAAACGGATGCAAATGCCGAGTTTATCTCCGCCTGGAAGGATTTCGCTGGAGAAGAGCGTGTGACCAATGACCCGATGGAAGCCCACTACATCGGCTTCAACATGTGGGTGAACGCGGTCACGAGCGCAGGCACAACCGAGGTCGATGCGGTACGGACGGCCATGTATGGCCAGGAATTCCCCAACCTGACCGGGGGCACGGCGGTGATGCTGCCGAACCATCACCTCGCCAAACCTGTCTTGATCGGTGAGATCACCGCAGATGGTCAGTTCGACATCATCTCGCAAACCAAGGAAGTCCCCGGTGATGCCTGGACCGACTTCCTGCCGGCCTCGAAAGTGCTGACGTCTGATTGGAAAGACCTTGGCTGCGGTATGTATAATATCGAGACCAAGACCTGCGTCCAGTTGACCTCCAACTACTAAGAAGTCCTGCGGGGCTGCCTGTGAAAGGCGGCCCCCTGACCCCACGAAATACCCTGCCGGAAGACTGACCTATGCGCCGCATCCTCATCGCCATTGCCTTGTGTTGTGGCAGCGCTTTCTCCGGCCATGCGCAGGAACTACAGCAGATCCTGCAGGTGCATGCAGATGAGGTCGCCAAACCCTCGCGTAGAAGCGTCAGCGTCGTGCTTGAGGATCTTGTGGCCTCCGGACTGCCGCAAGTGCCTGTGTTTCTTGAGAAATGGTCCGCAAAAAACGTCTGGCAACGCGAGGACGGTGTCTTTTTCATTGCCACCGCAGACGGCGATGATCTGAAGCTGCAGGACATAGACACCGGGGGGGAGACATCGGCCCCCAAATCCACGTTCAAGCAGTTGAAACCCAACGGCGGGGTGCGCCGTGTGATTGGCACTGCATTGGTGCAATTCCAACTCTCAGACCCGGATCTGACACGCCGCGAGGCCGCGGTTATCTCGATTGCACGGCGTCCGGATGCAGCCCAGCTCGCGCCTTTGGTTGCCTCCATCGAGGACGAACCCGATCCCGCATTGAAAGCGCGCAAGACCCAGCTTGCGAATTTTCTGACCGCCCGTTTCGGAGAAACCCCGCAGGATCGCATTGCCGCCATCGAAAGCCTGTCCACAGACACCAGCGTCGAGGCGCGCAGCGTGCTGAACCAGATCCTAACCGTGAAATCCGGCGTTTCGGCATCTGAACCAGAGGGCAATCTTGCACGGATTCTCGACCCATCGCAGGCGCCAGATGCGTTTTACCCGCAACTGGTCGAAGCAGGGCTTGCCCCGGCGGAAACAACACCCGCGATGATCCGCGCGGTGCTTGAGGCCAATATCGACGGGGGCACGGTGGGTGGCGTGCCACTGGCACAGCTGAACAGCGAAACCGCGCGCTATCGTGCCTATGCCGCGCTGGCCCGCGAGGGTCTCGCGCCGCCCCTGGTCACAGAGGACACCCGTGAATACACGGTCGGCGCATATGTCTTTTACGAGCTCTATGATGAGGAGGATCCGGCGATCACGGATGCGGCCGCGACCGCTTTGGCGTCGGTGGAACAACGTGTTGCCATCGCCCAGACCGCCGACCTGGCGCTGGACGGGCTGTCGCTGGCCTCAATCTATTTCCTCGCCGCCATCGGTCTGGCCATCACCTTCGGCGTGATGGGCGTGATCAACATGGCGCATGGCGAATTCATCATGATGGGCGCCTATACGGGCTATGTGGTACAGCTCTTCGTGCCGGACTACACGATCTCCATCCTGATCGCTCTGCCGCTGGCCTTCGCCGTAACCTTCGGCGCCGGTGTCACGATGGAGCGGCTGGTCATTCGCCATCTATACCACCGCCCGCTGGAAACATTGCTCGCCACCTTCGGCATCTCCATCGCGTTGCAGCAATTGGCCAAGAACATCTTTGGCACGCAGGCGCGCCCGCTCACGTCGCCCGACTGGCTTGATGGCGCCTGGGTCATGTCCGATGTGATCCAGATCAGCTACATCCGCATCGCCATCTTCGTGCTGGCGCTGATCTTCCTGGCCCTGATCCTTTTCGTGCTGAAACGCACGCGGCTGGGTCTGGAAGTACGCGCGGTGACGCAAAACCCCGGCATGGCGGCCTCGATGGGGATCAACCCCGACCGCATCAACATGCTGACCTTCGGCCTTGGCTCCGGCATCGCCGGGATCGCTGGCGTCGCCATCGGGCTTTACGCTAAGGTCACCTCCGAGATGGGATCCGAATACATCGTGCAAAGCTTCATGACCGTGGTCGTGGGTGGGGTCGGCAACGTCTGGGGCACACTCGCAGGTGCCTCCATGATCGGCTTTCTGCAAAAGGGCATCGAATGGCTGAACCCGTCAAATACGCTGGCGGCACAGACCTACATGATCCTTTTTATCATCCTTTTCATCCAATTCCGGCCAAAGGGCATCGTCGCCCCCAAGGGCCGTGCGGCGGCGGACTGACCCATGAACAAATCCTTCATCGCCCAAAACCCTTCCGTCCTGTGGTTTCTCGCTGCCCTCGGCCTCTTCACGCTTGCCGTCACGCTGCTCTCGGAGGCCACGGGTGTGGGGCTCATTTCCACCTCCTTTGTCAAAACGCTGGGCAAAACGCTCTGCCTGTGCCTCATCGCCATCGCGATGGATGTGGTCTGGGGCTATTGCGGGATCCTGTCGTTGGGGCATTTTGCCTTCTTCGGCATTGGTGGCTACGCGGTCGGCATGTGGCTGATGTACGCCCGTACCGAAGGCATCGTGCTGGAAAGCCTGTCAGGTCAGGTGATCCCGCCCACCCCGCAGGAAATCTCCGACGCCATCGGCAATCAGATTTTCGGCGTTGTCGGCAGCTCCGACTTCCCGCTGATCTGGGCCTTTGCCGACAACCTCTTCTTGCAGCTCGCCATGGTGGTTCTGATCCCCGGGCTGCTGGCGCTGGTCTTTGGCTGGCTGGCATTCCGCTCGCGCGTCACCGGCGTTTACCTGTCGATCCTCACGCAGGCAATGACCTTGGCGCTGTCGCTCTATCTCTTCCAGAACGACAGCGGGCTGCGCGGCAACAACGGGCTCTCGGGTCTGCAAAACATCCCCGGATTTGAAGCGACCCCGCAAGCGACGATTTCCATCGTCTTCTTTCTGGTCTCCGCCCTCGCCCTGGGCTTGGGCTATGTCTTTTTCGCCTGGGTGATCTCCGGCAAGATGGGCAGCGTTGTGAAAGGCATCCGCGATAATGAGGCGCGCGTGCGCTTCCTCGGCTACCATGTGGAAAGCTACAAGCTCTTCATATTCACCATCACCGCCATCATTTCCGGCATTGCTGGCGCGCTTTACTATCCGCAGGCAG
Source organism: uncultured Roseobacter sp. (assembly GCF_947499265.1). Classification (GTDB taxonomy): domain Bacteria; phylum Pseudomonadota; class Alphaproteobacteria; order Rhodobacterales; family Rhodobacteraceae; genus Roseobacter. Next base: position 20,105 of record NZ_CANMNK010000011.1, read on the forward strand.
GCATCATCAATCCGGGTGAGATCGCTCCCATCACCTCCATCTACCTTGCGGTCTGGGTCGCCATAGGCGGGCGCGGGCGGCTCTATGGTGCAGTCATCGGCGCGGCCTTTGTCTCCCTGCTCTCCAGCTGGTTCACCGGGGGCGGCGCGCCGGACATCAACCTTGGATTCTACACCATTCAATGGACGGACTGGTGGCTGGTGCTCCTGGGTCTTTCCTTTGTTGCGGTGACGCTCTTCTTCCCGAAAGGGATCGGCGGGCTCTTTGACTATCTGGTGAGGAAACCGTCATGAGCATGCTGCTGGAAGTGTCAGGGGTCACGGTCACCTTCGACGGGTTTCGCGCCATCAATAATCTGTCGATCAATTTTGCCGAGGCGGAATTGCGCGCAATCATCGGCCCCAATGGCGCGGGCAAGACCACCTTCATGGACATCGTGACCGGCAAGACGCGGCCGGATGAGGGCCATGTGATCTGGGGGGAGCGCAACATCTCTCTGCTGGGGCTGTCCGAAAGCAAGATCGCGATGGAAGGGATCGGACGCAAATTTCAGAAACCCACGGTTTTTGAGGCGCAGACGGTGCGACAGAACCTGGCAATGGCGCTGAAAACCCCACGTGACCCCTTTGCCGTGCTGATGCATCGCAAAACGGCGCAGAACGCGGAACGGATCGAAAAGATTGCCGAGGAAATCGGCCTGCTGAACAGTCTCACCCGCGTGGCTGGCGAGCTGAGCCACGGGCAAAAACAATGGCTGGAGATCGGCATGTTGCTGGCCCAGGATCCGCGCCTGCTCCTGGTGGACGAACCCGCCGCGGGCATGACGGTCGAAGAGCGCGAGAAAACCACCGATATTCTCAAGCGAGCGGCGGAAACACGCGCCGTTGTGGTGGTCGAACATGACATGGAGTTTGTGCGGCGTCTCGATTGCAAGGTCACGGTGCTGCACGAGGGCGCGGTTCTGGCCGAGGGTAGTCTTGATCATGTTACATCCAACCAGACCGTGATCGATGTCTATCTGGGGCGCGGTCATGCTTAAGGTAGACGCCCTCGAACTGCACTACAGGCAGAGCCAGATCCTGTATGATATCTCCCTTGAAGCGCCGCGCGGTGAAATCACCGCGCTGATGGGCAACAACGGGGTGGGCAAAACCAGCCTGCTCAAAGCCATCGCCGGTCGGCACGCCGCCTCCAGCGGTACGATTTCCATTGGCGATGATACCTGGGAGAAAATCCCGGCGGTGATCGCTGCGCGGGCTGGCATTGCCTATGTGCCGCAGGGGCGGGAAGTTTTCCCGATGATGTCCGTTCTGGAAAACCTGCAGACCGGTTTCGCCTGCCTGCCAAAGGCAGAGCACGAAGTGCCGGATACCGTGTTCGATTTATTCCCGGTGCTGCGCGACATGCAGGCACGCCGGGGTGGGGATTTGTCCGGCGGACAACAACAGCAATTGGCCATCGCGCGCGCGCTGATCATGCGGCCCAGGGTGCTTTTGCTGGACGAGCCTACCGAAGGCATCCAGCCCAATGTCATCGAACAGATCGGGGATGCCCTGCGCCAACTGCGCGCCGACCGGCAGATGGCGATTGTTCTTGTCGAACAGAACGCCGATTTCGCCTATGCGCTGGGGGATCACTTCATCATTCTGGAACGTGGCCGGGTGAAGCGGCGCAGCGCAAAGGCAGATTATTCCAAAGAGGCGCTCATTCAGGACCTCGCCCTGTAATCCCTCATCTGCAAAGGCTGACCCCCCTGGTCACCGGCTGACAAAACCGCTTACGCCCCTGCGGAAACTCACCTAGGGTGCCCCGACATGCAGATATCGGGGGCAGGTATGAACGGCGCGGAATCACTCGTCAAAACACTTCTGCAAAACGGCATCGACACCGTATTTGCAAACCCCGGCACCTCCGAGATGCACTTTGTTGCCGCTTTGGACACACATCCAGAAATGAACTGCGTTTTGTGCCTCTTCGAAGGCGGCACGACGGGTGCGGCGGACGGTTATTTCCGGATGAAGCGCGATGTGGCGGGCACGCTGCTGCACCTTGCGCCGGGGTTTGGCAACGCTTTTGCCAATCTTCACAACGCGCGCAAGGCGGGGTCCGGCGTGCTCAACATCGTGGGCGATCACGCCACCCATCATCTGCGATATGAAAGCCCGCTCAAAGGGGACATTATTGGCATCAGCCAAGCCATCAGCCACTGGACGCGCGTCTCCCCGGATGCGGGAAGCGTGGCGCAGGATGGGGCTGAGGCGCTCCGGGCTGCCCGCGCAATGAATGGCCAGATCGCAACCCTGGTTCTGCCCGCAAATACGGCGTGGGATCCGGCGAAGGGCCCGGCAGAGAGCTTGCCGCCACAGACGTTATACCGCCCGTCCGAGGCAGACATTGAGGCAGCAGCGCAGCGTTTGCGCACCAATGCCGCGGCGCTTATGATTGGCGGCCCAGCGCTCTTTGGCACATTGCGACAGCTTGCGGGCCGGATTGCCGAGAAAACCGGGTGCCGGTTGATGGTCGACACCCTGATCCCGCGCATTTCCAAAGGGGCGGGCACCGCGAAAATCGATCAACTGGTTTACCCGGTCGACCCGAAAGTGGCGCAGCTTGTGGGAACGTCCTCAATCACACTGGTCGGCACCAACCGTCCCGTCGCCTTCTTCGCCTACCCCGGCAAGCCCAGCGTGCCGGAGCCTGCAGAATGTATCCTTGCGGACCTCTGCACCCCGACAATGGACATTGGCTGGACGTTGCAAGCCCTCGCCGACGCGGTGGGCGTGTCGGACAGCACCGCTCCAGAAACCTACGAACTGGATCTGCCCGCCCTGCCTGCGGGGCAACTCACACTGGAGAAGGTCGGCCAGGTTCTGGCGGCGCTGATTCCTGAAAACGCAATTGTGTGCAACGAATCCGTGACCTCCGGCTTCAAGGTCATGCCCCCCACGGCGACAGCGCGCCCGCATGACGTGCTCAGCGGCACAGGCGGTGCGATTGGTCTTTGCCTGCCCTGCGCCACCGGTGCCGCCATCGCCTGCCCGGACCGGAAGGTCATTGCGCTGACCGGCGACGGGTCGGCGATGTATACGCTGCAATCGCTCTGGACCAAGGCGCGCGAGGGACTCGACGTGACCGTGGTGGTTTTTGCCAATCGTGGCTACCAGATCCTGCGCAATGAGCTCACGAACGTAGGGGTGGAAACCTATGGGCAAAATGCACAGGCCATGTTTGATGTGGAAAACCCAACGCTTGATTGGGTCTCGCTGGCGCGGGGCCATGGTGTGCCCGCCACACGGCCGGAAACGGCAGAGGCCTTTGCGGCAGCGCTGCAGGCGGGGCTTGACAGTGATGGGCCATCGCTGATCGAGGTGGTCTGCTCTTAACTCCCGCAACGGTCAGGCGTGTAGATCTGGCTTTTTGGGTGAAGGCAACGGCCGCCGGTCAGCGATGTGCTGCATTCCAGACATCCAGCAACGAGACGGCAATCTCGTCCCGAACATCCGCATAAAGCGCAATCTTCAGCTGCTCTTTTCCCAGATGGTTGGCCAGCGAAATCACTTCGCCGCTTTCGACTTCCTTGTACAACATCGAAAACGGCAGCCATCCCACCCCCATACCATTCAGAACCAACTCCTTGATCCCACTGGAAAACGCAGTTTCGCAAAATGGGTTCTCCGACAGCGCCTGCGTGGCAAAAGCCCGTTCCGATTTGTTCAAAACCTCGCCGAAATAGCTGTTTTCGGGGTAAACGATAGCCGGGGTATTGGCCGCCAGCGTGCCGTCGTGCTTGACGGCATATCGCAACGCGCCGCCAACAACCGGGATCAGATAATCATTACCCCAAATCACCCGCCGAATGCTATCGCCGAAGGGCAAGGGCCCGGCACTCTCGGATTCGTAGCAGAGCAGCATATTGGCATCGCCGCGCAGAAACATGGTCACACAATCACGCAGGTTTCCCGGTCTCAACCGAAATCTCAAGGCCGGGAACCGCCGTTTCGCGTGCACCGCCATATCCGGAAAGGTCGAGAAGACAGGCGCGTGCTGCGCCGCCAGCGATACGGTCGAGCCTGCGGGATCGAAATGCGCAATCTTGCTGCGCAGATCGCGGATTCTGGCGGCAAGGGCGCGGATCTCGACCTCGTTGGCGCGCAGGGCCGGGCTGATGTCGACCGAATTGGCGCCGCGCTGCAAGACATCCGTGCCCAGCCACCCTTCAAAACCGCGAATGCGCCTCGAAAATGCGGGCTGTGTGATGTGCCGCCGCGATGCTGCGCGGCTCATGTTGCCTTCTTCCAGCAGCACCAGAACGTCGTCCAACCAGTTCAGGTCCATCGCATCACCTCCCTCACCCATACAATATGTATGAGCAGACCAATCAGAAAGCATTATTTTTAAGCTTCAGTATTTGGCAAGCTTTGTCTGAATCATGTGGAGGATGGCGGTATCGTGACAGAAAATAATTTGATGACAGAGGTTCGTGACGAACAGAGTGCGGAACTGATGGCCAGCCTGTGCAAGGACCTCTCCATTGCGCTGGCGCGGTTTCCCAAGGTCCGGCTTGGCCATTTGCCGACACCGCTGGAACCGATGGACCGTTTGAGCGAAGCCCTTGGCGGCCCGCGTCTCTGGGTCAAGCGTGACGATTGCACCGGTCTGTCCTCGGGCGGGAACAAGACCCGCAAGCTTGAATACCTGATGGCCGATGCGCAGGCGCAAGGGGCGGACACCATCATCACCCAGGGCGCGACCCAGTCAAATCACGCCCGCCAAACGGCGGCCGCTGCGGCGAAACTGGGGATGAGCTGCCATATCCTTCTTGAGGACCGCACCGGATCCAACGACCCAAGCTACATCCTGAACGGCAATGTCCTGATGGACCGTCTGCATGGCGCCACCGTGTCCAAACGCGCCGGTGGCACGGACATGAACGCCGAGATGCAGGGTCTTGCAGAAGAGCTTCTGTCAAACGGGCATACGCCTTATGTCATTCCGGGTGGGGGCTCCAACCCCATCGGCGCCTTGGGCTATGTCAATTGTGCGCGCGAGCTTGCCGAGCAAGCCGCAAACATCGGCCTGAAAATCGACGGGCTGGTCCATGCAACAGGCAGCTCCGGCACGCAGGCGGGCCTGGTCACCGGCCTTGCGGCAATCCGCAGCGACATCCACCTCTTGGGTATTGGCGTGCGGGCACCGCAAGACAAGCAGGAGCAAATGGTCTATGATCTTGCCCAACATACAGCAGATTACCTGGGTACCGGGTTGCAAATCGACCGCGCCGCAGTACGCGCCAATTGCGATTACGTCGGCCCCGGTTACGGCATACCGACGGAGGGTATGAAACGCGCAGTCAAGCTGCTTGCCCAAACCGAGGGGCTGCTTTTCGATCCAGTTTACTCGGGAAAAGGGCTGGATGGCCTTATTGATCTCATTCGCAAAGGCCATTTTGGACATATGGAAAACGTCGTTTTCTTGCATACTGGCGGCAGTGCGGCGCTGTTCGGCTATCCCGACACCTTCGACTTGCCCGGCTACACCGACTAACAAAAATACAAAAAACACCAACAAGGAGACCTAAATGTCAGTGAAAAAGACACTCATATCGGCAACAACGGCTATCACGCTCATGGGCGCGCCCGCTTTTGCTGCCGAAGAAGTCAAGATCGGCGTCCCATCCTGGACAGGCGCTCAGGCCATCGCCCATCTGCTGGCCGCCGTCGTGGAAATGCGCATCGGCGGCACTGCGGAAATGGTGCCTGGCAACAACGCGACAATTTTCCAGGCGATGGATCAGGGCAAGGGCGACATCGACGTGCACCCGGATGTCTGGCTGCCCAATCAGGAAAGCTTCACCAAGAAATATGTGGATGAAGCGGGCACCGTTACCCTGTCGTCCAATCCCTATGAGGGCAATCAGGGTTTCTGCGTGTCTCAGGACTTTGCCGAAGCCAACAGCATTACGGATATCGCCGATCTGGGCCGTCCGGACGTCGCAGCGATGATGGACAGCGATGGCAACGGCAAAGGCGAAATGTGGATCGGCGCGCCCGGCTGGGCCTCTGCCAATGTGAACGAAGTGAAAGTGCGCGACTATGGGCTGCTTGATTTCGTTGAACCCATCCGTGCGGAGGAAAGCGTCAAGACAGCGCGCGTGAAGGATTCCATCGCCAAGGGCGAAGGCTATGCGTTCTATTGCTACAAGCCACACGCGATCTGGTATCAGTTCGACGTGGAAATGCTGAGCGAACCCGCATTTGACCCCGCCAAATATGTGATGATCCAACCTTCGGATGATGCCGATTGGTATGAGAAATCCAAGGTGGCTTCCAAGGATGCCCTGAAAGAAGTCCAGATTGCCTGGTCGAATTCACTGGCGGATCGCTCGCCAGCCATTGCCGAATTCTTCGAGCGTTTCTCGCTGACTGCGGACGACGTCAGCAATTTCGCTTTTGAAATCAGCGGCAACGGACGTGACCCGGCAGATGTCGCGCGCGAGTGGGTTGAGGCAAACCCCGACCGCGTCGATGCATGGCTTGGCCTCTGATCGCACTTAACGCGATTTATCTGACCGGGCGCTGATCACTGGCGCCCGGTCCCCATACACACCTCAGCCAATGGATGGACCGCCATGAGCGATGACACCGTTATTGAGATCTCCAATGTCTGGAAAATCTTCGGCGCGCACCCCCAAGCCGCGTTGCGCGCGATCCGCGAGGAAGGCCTGAACAAGGCCCAAGTGCTCGCGCAGCACAACTCGGTCGTCGGCGTGGCGGATGTGAGCCTCTCGGTCAACCGCGGCGAAATCTTCTGCATCATGGGGTTGTCGGGCAGCGGCAAATCCACCTTGGTGCGCCATTTCAACCGGCTGCTGGAACCCACCGCCGGTCAGATCCTGATCGAGGGAACGGATGTGATGGGGCTTGGCCCGAACGAATTACAGTCTTTCCGCAACCGCAAGATCGGCATGGTCTTTCAGAACTTTGCGCTGATGCCGCACCGCTCTGTGCTCGACAATGTGGCGATGCCGTTGGAAATCCGGCAGATCAGCAAGAATGAGCGTATGCGGCAGGCCGCCGCCATTCTGGACATTGTGGAACTGGGGGCCTGGGGCTCCAAATTCGCGCATGAGTTGTCAGGCGGGATGCAACAACGGGTGGGGCTGGCGCGCGCGCTGGCGGCGAACCCGGATGTGTTGCTGATGGATGAACCCTTCAGCGCGCTCGACCCACTGATCCGACGGCAATTGCAGGATGAGTTCATCCGCCTGTCGCAGATCCTGAAAAAGACCACGATCTTCATCACCCACGATCTGGATGAGGCCGTCCGCATCGGAGACCGCATCGCCATCATGCGCGATGGGCGCCTAGTTCAGACCGGCACGGCAGAAGAAATCGTGATGCATCCGGCGGATGATTACGTCGCCGATTTCGTGGCGGGCATATCGCGGCTGAAGGTCGTGCGTGCTCACGCGGTCATGCAGAATGTCGACGCCTACATAAAAACTTCGGGGCCCATTGCCGCGGACGCCCCGCGCGTGAATGAGAGCGAAACACTCAGCACCCTCATCAACCTCGCAATTGACCACGACAGCCCGATCCTGGTGGAGGATCAGGGCAAGGACATCGGTGTCATTTCACGCGCCGATATCCTGCGCACTGTTGTCGAAGGGACGGAAATGTCATGAAAGACGCAACGCAAAACCCGCTTGAAGCGACGGACACGGAAGTGGCCCGCGCCTATGCCGCCGAACGCAAGGAAAACATTGAAACCTTCGTGCGCACGAACCCGGACTACTATATCGCGCAGTTCGACAAGATCGGGGCCAGTGCGAAATTCACCGCCACCTTCAACGCCATGGCGGGGCTCTTTGGACCGATCTGGTTTGGCGCGCGTGGGCTATGGTCCTGGGCGCTGCCGTTTCTGATCATCGAGGCGCTGGCCTTTGTGCAGATCGCGCGCGGGCTTTTTGGCGATCTGGCTGCCGACGCGCGAGCGCGTATCGCTTCCATCGAAGGCACGCTGGAGCTGCGGCAACAACAGCTGGCTGCCGCCATCGAAAGCGGATCCGACAAGGTGGATGTCTACCAACGCACGGTTGAGTCCCTGCAGGGGGCGATCGGCGGCATCCGTGCCGAGGCCGATGCCTTGGCGGAACAGGGCGTCTCGATCGCACTGACCGGTCTGGGCATTCTGATCGTGGCGAAACTGGCGCAGGCGACGGTTGCCAATTGGGCATTGGAAGCGCGGTTCTCAGAGTGGCTTTCGGATCGCTCCATTCGCTCGGGGCTGCCGGTGCAACACATCGTGTTCAGCGCCATTTTCATGATATTGATCGTGCTCGCCGCGATGCTGCACTACAGCCTGCCCGGTCGTTTTACCCTGCTGAGCGAGTTCCCGACCAATCCCGAATACCGCCTGAGCAGCATCGCCTGGGTGGAGGCGTTCTTTGCCTTCTGCGTGGCGAATGGCGAGGCGCTCTTTGACTTCATCACCTATGGCATCCGCGTCATTCTGGATGCGCTGGAGCTGATATTCGTCAGCACACCCTGGATCGTCGTGGCAAGCCTCATCATCCTGTTGACCTGGTTGACGGCGGGCATCCGTATGGCCATCTGGTCAGCGGCGTTCCTGTCCTACATGGGTCTGCTGGGCTTCTGGGAAAAGGCGATGACAACCCTGGCCCTGCTGGGCACCGCGGCATGTTTGTCGATCCTGATCGGCATTCCGTTGGGGATGTTCTGCGCGCGCAGACCCCGGTTTTATTCCTTCATCCAGCCGATTATGGATTTCATGCAAACGATGCCGGCCTTTGTCTTCATGATCCCCGTCATCGCGTTTTTCGGCACCGGCAAACCGGCCGCTGTTGTGACCACCATGATCTTCGGCGGCACCCCCGTGGTCCGGCTGACGGTGCTGGGGTTGCGCGGGGTGCCTGAAAGCGTGCGCGAGGCGGCGATCTCCTTTGGGGCCAACAAGTGGTATCTGCTGACGCGCGTAGATCTGCCGCTGGCCAGCCCCTCGATCCGAGCCGGGATCAACCAGACGATCATGCTCTCGCTGGCAATGGTGGTTGTGGCCTCTCTGATCGGGGCGAAAGGCCTTGGCGAGGATGTGCTGGAAGCGCTGCAATATGCCAATGTCGGCCAGGGTATCCTTGCCGGGTTCGCCATCCTCTTCTGCGCCATGATCCTGGATCGCATTGTGCAGGGTCAGCGCAAGTGACACCGCTCGTTCTCGTCCATGGTTTCATGGGTGGGAGCGCGCAATGGGATCTTCAACGGGCCGCTCTGGGGCAAAACCGTGCGCTGGTTGCGGTTAATTTGCCGGGGTTTGGCGAAAACAACAGCGCGCGCGCCATCGACAGCATTCCGGGGTTTGCAGACTGGGTCATCGCGCACCTCAACAGTCTTGGCGTGACACGGTTTCACCTGATGGGCCATTCCATGGGCGGCATGATCGTGCAGCAGATGGCCCATCAGGCGCCGGATCGCATTGACCGGTTGATCCTTTACAGCACCGGTGCCATCGGCATTTTGCCAGGCCGCTTTGAAACCATCACGCAGAGCAAGGAGCGCGCGGCCCAGGACGGGGTCAAACCCACGGCCAGGCGTATTTCCGCAACCTGGTTTTTGGACAGCGAGACGGCGCCCGAATACGAGGCCTGCGCCCGGATCGCAGAGCAAACGGCCGCCGCCGCATTTGATGCGGGGCTGGATGCGATGCAAAATTGGTCCGGGGCTGAGGCACTTGGCGCGATCCGCTCCGAGACGCTTGTATTGTGGGGGGACGGCGACCGAACATACCCTTGGAGCCAAACGGAAAAGCTGTGGCAAGGCATACCCGATGCGCAGCTTGCCGTCGTGCCCGGATGCGCACACGCGGTGCACCTGGAAAAACCGATGCTCTTTAACACGTTGGTTTCGGATTTTCTGGTTGACCACTGACAGTCGCAGCTAGGGAAACCGGATCGCGGGATCGCCGTCCTGCCATGTGTCATATTTCATCATGATGGCCGCAAACCGTTCAGACGCCAGAAAGCGCGCCAACCAATTCTGCAGCCTTGGCCAATCCTGCGCATCAAACCAATCCTTGTCGATAAAGGCAAACTGGCGCACGAAGGGCAGAATGGCGTAATCGGCCAGCGCAGGGCGCTCGAAAATCGAGGCTTCAATCTGGTCATTGAGATCATTGAGAAATTCGCAGGCCCGCGCACGCGCCGCCTTGGGGTCAACCTCCGGATAGCGCGTCGCGTATTTTGTCTGATCCAGCGCCTCTTTGAACGGACCGTCTGCGCGGCTGATCCAATCTGCCCCGGCCTGCGGCATGTCCAACCACCCCTCCGGATCACTCTGCTTTAGCGCCCAGATCATGATGTCGAGGCTTTCATCAATCACCCCATCCGGGGTGACCAGACAGGGCACGGTGGCACTTGGCGAGGCATCAAGAAAGGCTTGCGGCTTGTCACGCAAAAGGATTTCGCGCAGCTCCACACCCACGCCGCTGATGGCCAGAGCCAGCCGTGCACGCATGGCATAGGGACAGCGACGAAAGGAATATAGAATTGGCGTCATGGGCACCCCGCTCGATCTGACGCCACTCTGCACCTGCTGTCGTCAAATCGCAAACGGCTGCTACGTCAGATCCAGCAATTTCAGGCGCTGGATTTTGCCTGACGGGCCCTTCGGCAACTCAGGCAGAAAGTGGATTTTGTCAGGCGCCTTGAACGCGCCAAGTTTTTCGACGCAAATCCCCACCAGGCGTTCACCTGTCAGCCCGGACCCCTCCCTGACACGCACGGCCGCTTCAACCCTTTCCCCATAGGTCTTGCAGGGCCGGGCAAAGGCAGCAGCCTCGATCACATCACGATGCGAATACAGCGCCTCGTCGATCTCGCGCGGGGCGATGTTTTCACCCCCCTTGATGATCAATTCCTTCAGCCGTCCGGTCACAAACAGGTAGCCGTCTTCATCCTTGCAGCCCAGATCGCCAGTGCGCAGCCAATCGCCCGCAAAGGTGCCTTCGGTGGCCTCGGGGTTCTTGAGATATTCCAGCATCACGTTCGGCCCCCGCACGGCGATCTCGCCTTCGGTGCCGATTGGACACGGGCGCAAGTCGGCATCAAGGATTTCAACCTCATTGCCATAGGTGATGCCGGGCGATCCGATTTTTCGCACCCCCGGCGGCAAGGGGTTGGACAGGATTTGCGCCGCCGTTTCGGTCAATCCCATGGTCTCGACAATGGGGACCGCAAATCGCGTCTCAAACGCGCGCTGGACATCCGGCGCCAGCGCCGACGAGGCTGACCGACCAAACCGCAACCGCGCCTTGGTTTGCACATCCGGGTCCGCCTGCCCATGCAGCAAATGCGAAATGATGGTCGGGACAACGGAAAACCAGGTGGCCTGCGTGTCGCGCAGCTGGGTCCAGAACTGACTGGCCGAAAACTTCGGCGCCATTGCAACCGACCCACCAGAGACCAGCGGCGCCATCATCGTTACGCACAGGCCGTTGATATGACACATCGGCAGCACACAAAGCGCGCGGTCCGAGGGGGTGAGGTCATGGGCGATCGCCGTGGTCCACCCACCTGCCAGCAGGCTCGATTGGGTATGCACAACACCTTTGGGGCGGCCCGTGGTGCCGGAGGTATACATCAGCAACGCATGATCTGCAGGGGTGACGTCATGCAATTCAATCCCCGCGACCTCGTTCGGCATTTCAAGGCGTGCCAACCCGTCAGACCGTGCTTCGGCAAAAACATCCGCCACGTTGTCGTGCACCAATGCAAGGGACGCTTCGCAATGGGTCAAGGCATAGGAAATTGCGTCCCTGCCCGCTGCCAGGTTGATCAGCGTCGCGCGGAAGCCGCCATAAACCGCGCCGAAAAACGCCAGCACACCTTCGCGGCCATTCGGCTGGAGGATCGCAACGCTATCGCCCTTTGCCGCCCCCCGCACCGTCAGGGAAAATGCAATCCGCCGTGCTTCATCGCGCAGGTCCCCCCATGTCAGCGGCGGCGTGCCATCCGTAAAGACGTAGGCCATGCCCTCCGCTTCAGCGCGGGCATCGATCCAGTCCCGCACGGTACCTGACGGCGGGCTTTCTCTGCGCAGTTTCATTTTCCCGCAGCCTGCCAATATGTCGCAAAGATATCCTCCACCTTGGGCTCCACCGGTGGGATTTCGCGGATGATCTTGGTGGTTTGCAGAAAGTGTTTCCAATGCACGTTGTCATCGATGGAATTCCCGCCCCAGGAACCGCAGCCCATGGAGAGCGAAAAAGGCATGCCATTGTTGAAAGCGCCGCCGGTGGCAAAGCAATGCGCCTGGTTGACGATCACCCGGCAGGTCGGGATCGCATTACCCAGAGCAATCGCGCGATCAGGATCGGTCGAATGCAATCCAACCGAATGCCCGGCCCCTTGATACGCCAGGATTTGCGACGCAATTTGTGCCGCATCGTCGAAATCCTGTGCCCGGTAAAGCGCGGCAACCCGGGAGAGTTTCTCGCCCGAGAGGGGGTGATCCGGCCCGATGCCGCTGGTCTCCACGGCCAGAAATTCGGTATCGGCAGGAACCGTGCCTTCCAGTCCCAGAGCGTCGATCATCTTGTCCGCGTCCTGCGCGATCACCGCTCGATTAAGATGCCCGTCAGGCCAGAGCTTGGCCACAATCGCGGCCTCATCCGTGACCAGCGCGCCCCCGGTGCGGGCCAGCGCCGCCACGAACGCATCATAGACCGCATCGACCACCACAAGGGCGTTTTCGGACGAACAGGATGTCGCGTTGTCGAAGGTCTTGGAGGCTGTAATCTTCTGCGCGGCAGCATCCAGATCGCAGGTTTCATCCACGATGACGGTGACGTTGCCCGCCCCCACGGCCAGCGCTGGCGTGCCCGACGTATAGGCGCGCCTGACGTTATTCTGCGATCCGGTCACGACGATCAGATCACTGATTTCCAACAGGCGCTGGGTCTTCTCCTTGCTGCCGGTGCCGGGCACCATCTGCACCAGGTCGTGGGTCTCGCCGATCTTGTCAAACTCGGCATGGATGAATTGCAGCAGGGTTTCGCAGGATGGCACCCCCTTGGGCGAGGGCGACAACACAATCGCATTGCCGCATTTCAGAGCGTTGATGATGTTATTCGCTGGCGTCGCCGCCGGATTGGTCGAAGGGACAACAGCGCCGATCACCCCCATGGGCCGGGCGATCTCGGTGATCCCCGTCTGCGCATCATCGCGGATGATCCCAAAGGTTTTGACCGCCGCAATGTCGCGCATCAGACCCAGGGTCTTGCGATGATTTTTCGTAATCTTGTCTGGCACATTCCCAAGCCCGGTCGTTTTCACTGCCAGCTCGGCCAGATGCCTGTTGCGCGAGGGCTCCATAATGGCCCAGGCGGCGGCTTGCGCCGCCCGGTCATAGCGGTCCTGCGATCCGTTTTTCTCATACTCCGCCTGCGCAACACGCGCGCGAGAGAGGATGAGATTAACCTCTGACAGATCGTTTGACACGTTCATTATGGAAGTCCTTTGTGATGTTGAGGCCCCACGCTAATCGAGCGTGGGGCGTTGTGGTCAGAGCCCGGCGAGCAACTCTTTCAGGGTTTCTTCCCGCGCGGCCCACATCGCCAGAACCTCGTCCCGCGTCATGATGTGCATCGGCGATCCACCCGCTTTCATCTTTCCGGCAACCCGGCTGTTTTCAAACATGGTTGGCACGGTTTCCGCCAGCTTGTCGATGATGCCCTGCGGTGTACCCTTGGGCACCATGACGCCCCGGAAGTTGACCGAAGAGTTATCCACATCAAGGCCGCTTTCCATCATGGTCGGCACGTCCGGCAGGAACTCGTTACGCTCCAGATCGGCCACGGCAAGGATTTTGACATTCCCCGCCTCGCGCGCCCGGAAGGCGTCCGACAGGTTGTTGATCCCGGCCATCACCTCACCCGCAATCACCGCTTTCATGGCCGCAGCACCGCCGCCTTTGGTCGGGATATACGCCAGCTTCATGCCGCCCGCTTTCTCCATCTGCAGCGCGGCAATATGGTGCCCGACAAAGAGCCCCGCCCCCGAGGTGGTCAGTTTGCCGGGGTTGGCCGTGGCGAAATCGACCACATCCTGCAGCGTGTTGAAGTCACTGTCTTTGCCGACGACCAGCACGGCGGGATCGGCGCCCCAGTTTGCAATGGGTTCAAAGGAGTCCGCGCTGTATTCCACACCGCCCTTGATCGACTGGGCGATGAAATGCGGGATGTTGTAGGCCCCCAGCGTGTAACCGTCTGCCTCGGCCTGGGACGCCAGCCAGTTCCACCCGACGCGCCCGCCGGCACCCGGTTTGTTCAGAATAGCAATCGGCATGCCAAGCGCATCTTCGTTGCCGGCGGTCATCGTCACGATACGCGCCTGAAAATCGGTCGCCCCACCCGCGCCATAGCTGACCATCATCATGATCGGGCGTTCGGGGTAATTGGCATGACCATCAGCGCTGGCTGTTGTGGTCAGGCCCATCAGTGCCATGGCGGCACCTGCGAGTAGTTTTTTCATGTTTCTTCCTCCCTAGGATTACTCTGCCGCTATTTGCGGTTCAGAACATGATCTCTCGCGGTGTGAAAACCTTCAGCAAAAGCGCGAAGAGACCGTACATAACGGCGATGAAGCACGCCGTGATGATGATGCGTTTGAGCCATGATTGCAGCGCGCGATGCGGCGCAGGATCGTAGAGGCTCAACAGAACGAAAAAGGCGATTGTGGTGGCGGTATAGAACCCAAGCCCCTTGGCCATCCAGAAGATGTAGACCATTGCCACCACCAGACCTGGCGCAAGATTGGTCATTTGCGCCACCGAGATGCCGTTGCCCACCTTTGTCCAGCCCATGCAGGCCTTGAAAAAGGTCCAGGCCGCCAGCACCACAAAGACCGTCGCAATCAGCCGCGGAAACAGGAACGCCTCGGAGGGCTGTTGCGTGTAGCTGACGTAGGTCACCCAGATCCCCACCGCCGCGACGGTCCCGGAGCCGATGATGTGCTGCAGGCGGGGCAGGGTCAGATCGCTCATGCCATGATCTCCTCTTTGGAGGTGTAGCGGCGCGAGCGCAGTTCCAAGTAGCCGGAATACAGGATCGACGCGATGACCACCGCAATCAGGAAAATGTTCAAACCACCACCCAGGAAGTAGGGGGCCATACCGTCGGTGGCGTTAGCGATCATGCTGCCCTGGATGAAGTTGGATTCCGCGATAGGCCCCAGGATCAGGCCCAAAACCAGAGGGGCCGCAGAAAATCCGAACCGTTCAAGGAAATACATCATCACCCCAAGGCTCGCCATGACATAGACATCGCCCATGCTGGATTGCACCGAATAGCTGCCAAAAACCGCAAGACCGAGCACTACCGCCGCCATGACGCTTTGCGGCACCATGGCGATCCGAGCGGCCAACCCCGCCACATAGAGCCCGAAGATGCACATCAGGATTTGGCCGATCAGCATGGAATTGATGAAGGTCCAGGCCACATCCGGGTGGTTGTCGAACAGATCCGTGCCAGGAAAAATCCCGTGGATCAGCAAACCCCCCAGCAAAACCGCCGCCGTTGGTGAGCCGGGGATGGAGAGCGTCAGCAACGGCACAAGCGACGGGCCGACCATGGCGTTATTCGCCGATTCCGCAGCCACCAGACCTTCGGGATGGCCGGTGCCGAATTTATCGCGTTGAGGGCTGAACTTCTTGGATTGATCATAGGCGACAAGCCCGGCGATCTGCCCGCCGACGCCCGGAATGAGACCGATAATAGACCCCGTGACCGTGCCGATCCCCATTGCGCGGTTGTTGCGAAAGAGCTCGCGTATAGCGCCGCCGATAGGGTGCTTTTCAACCTTGATGACCTCTGCCGCGTCGTTGCGACGACCCCGCGCGAACATGGTGATCACCTGCGGGATCGCGAACAATCCGATCAGGGCCGCGATGATGTTGATGCCACCGCCCAGAGAGGGATGAAAGATGAACCGCTGCGCCCCCATGATATCGTCAAACCCGATGGTCGCCAACCACAGACCAATGCACCCCGACAGCAGCCCTTTGACGACCGATCTGGAATCCAGCGATCCGATCACCGTCACTCCCAGGATGGCCAGCCAGAACAGATGGCTCGGACCAAAGGCCAGCGCCCATTGCGCGAGCACGGGTGTCAGGAAAATCAGTAACAACACCCCGAAAATGCCCCCCACGGCAGAAGACAGAAACGATAGCTGCAGGGCTTTTGCACCCTGCCCTTTCTGCGCCATCGTATGCCCGTCGAGAGTGGTTGCAATATTGGCGGGCGCACCGGGGATCTTGAGCAAGATCGCTGAAACCGCCCCGCCCGCCACGGTCGAGGTATAAGCAGCGCCCAGCAGGATCAGCCCTTGCGCCGCCTCAAGCTGGAAGGTGAAGGGAATGAGCAGCGCTACGGCCATTGTTGGCGACAGGCCCGGCGTGGCCCCCAGGATCAGCCCGCCGATGGTCCCCACCAGCAGCAGGGCAAAGCTCACCGGCGTGAACACATCGCCAAAATAAAAGATGAACTCCACGCGCCTCTCCCCCGGCCTGAATTCATTTGACGTTTTAGGGTAAAGAATGAAAATAGTATTGCAAATGTTTTCATTTTTTTCATCCGGATGCCCCGTAAATGTCTGATAATAATAAATTTAAAGTCGATATTTTCGCCGTTGCAAAGGCGGCAAAAGTATCGATCACCACGGTCTCCCGGAGCTTCAATCATCCGGAAAAAGTCAAACCGACGACTCGAAAAAAGATTGACCGGGCGGTGCGCAAACTTGGCTATATCCGCAATCGCGCAGCACAGACCATGCACGGCATTCGCAGTGGGACCATCGGCTTGATTGTCCCGACGATTGACCACGCGATCTTCTCAGAATTGGTGGAGGCCTTTGCGCGGTCTGTGGAGGATCACGGCTTTTCCATGCTTGTGGCGCCGCATGGCTATGATCTGGAAAAGGAATACGCGGCGGTGCGTAAATTTCTGGAGCACCGTGTCGATGGCGTCGCGCTTATCGGCCAGGATCACTCGGAGGAAACCTACCATTTGCTGGAAAGCAGCCAGACCCCGGCAATTTCAATCTGGAGCTATGATGCGACCTCGCGGTTTTCCTGTGTCGGCGCGGATAACATCAAGGCAGGCGAGTTGGCCGCGCAATGCCTGCTGGATCACGGCCATCACGCGATCGGGCTGATGTTCCCGCCATTGACCGACAACGACCGGGCCGCGGGGCGCCACGCCGGGGTGTATGCCAAGCTGCAATCAGCGGGCATCGATCCACCAAAAAACTGGGTGGTGGAGAGCACCTACAGCCTTTCCGAGGCCAAGAAACGCGCGGCACGTATCCTTGACAGTCAGAACAGACCAACCGCACTTTTATGTGGTAACGATGTGCTCGCCGTTGGTGCGATTTATGCCGCACAAAGCGTTGGTTTGCGGGTGCCGGAGGACGTCTCGGTCATTGGCATTGGTGACTTCAAGGGATCGGAAGACATGCATCCAGCGCTAACCACCGTAAGGCTACCGGCAAAGGAAATCGGGCATTTGGCAGGTCAAGAACTCGCCAGTTCCGTCATTGAAGGCGGAGAGGAGAAACGCCGGGTGAACTGCTCCATCAGCTTGAAGCTGCGCGAGAGCTGCGGGCGGTTGGTGCGCAGCGACGACACAGAGGTTAATACCCCTTCGGAAAGGACCCGGAACACATGACCTTGGACATATATTTGGCCTACTTGGCCGTGGTGGCGATCTTTTTTGCGACCCCGCCGGGGCCAAGTCAGGTTCTGATGATTTCAAACAGCCTGCGACACGGCTGGAAGAGAAGTACTGCCACCATTGCCGGCGATTTGACGGCGAACTCTCTGCAAATGATGGCGGCTGGTTTCGGCCTCGCCGTGCTCATTTCCAATTCTGCCACGACAATGAATGTCATCAAATGGCTGGGCGTCGCATATTTGGTCTACATCGGAATCAAAACGCTGCGCGCCGCGCCACTGTCACTCGAACGGGACGGCACAAGCAGAACCTCCGCCCGACGCCTGTTCTTTCAGGGGTTTGCAACCTCAGCATCCAATCCAAAGGCGGTTTTGTTCTTTGCCGCCCTCTTCCCGCAATTCATTGATCCATTGCTGCCGATTTGGCCGCAGCTTTTGATTTTGGGCAGCACCTACCTGATCATAGACGGCGTTCTACTGGTGGTTTGGGGTGCCGGTGCTGAACGGGCGCTCGGCAAGCTGCGTCAGAATGCCAGACTGCTCAATCGCATCTCCGGCGGCATGATGATCGGCGCTGCAGGATTGCTTGCAACAAAGAACATGGATGTTCACTGAGCTTCGCAGAAGCGCCACGGGCACGCGCAAAGCCCAAAGCTCTGCCCCGGGGCCTGCGACATTTCATGGCAAAATCTCAACCTGACGGAGCGCTGAGGGTATGGTTAGGTATTGGCAAACGACGGAGCCCGAAGAATGTCCTCATCAATCAGGCTGCTTGTCCGCGCGGATGATGCAGGATCCAGTTGGGCCTCCAACGAGGGGTGCCTGCGGGCTTGCAAAGAAGGCATCGCCCGTAGTGTCGAGGTAATGATGCCCGGCGCCTGGGTCGCGCATGCCGCCCAACTGTTCAACCAGCACCGGGACATCGACATTGGCATCCACCTCACGCTGACCAGCGAGTGGGACAAGGTGAAATGGAGACCGCTCACGCAAGCCAACAGCCTTGTAGATCAGAGCGGCAATTTCCTTCCCCTGCTTCTTCCAAGACCTGATGACGATCGTCCCTGCTTGCTGGAAAGCGCATGGCTATTCGACGAGATCGTTGATGAATTCAGGGCGCAAATCGAATTGGGTCTCAAACTGTTCCCGCAGGCAACGCACATCAGCTCACATATGCTAAGCCATTTTTCTGATTTTGACCCAAGGGTCGGCGAAATGGTGGCGGATCTCTGCAAAGACTACGGACTTATCAATGATCCACTCGGGCGCGGCCTCACCCGGATCAAAGGGTATCCCGATTTTCCTCGTGACACCAAACTCCGCACCACTGCCTTCATCAAGCAATTGAAAGCGCTTTCGCCAGGAACATACATCTTCATTGATCATCCCGCAGTCGACACCGCCGAGCTCGCGGCCACTGGGCATCGCGGTTACGAGGACGTTCATGAAGACAGGGTGACATGCCTTGAGACACTGACCGACCCGGAGCTAAAGCGGCAAATTGATCAGATGGACATCAAACTGATTGATTATAAAGATCTATAGAAGAAGGAGCCGACGATTGGCACAAATCGGTAAGGCTCAACCGACTATTCTGATTAGAGGTTGATTGGTGCGCCAAAGCGGCGAAACCTCGAACACCCCTGACGAACTCTTCGAAACTCTCTCAGAATGGGAAGCACAGCTAAAACATATTGATATACTTGGGTTTTCTGATGGTCCGGAGGTTGGGCCATGACGGAATTCAAGGATATTGCAACGCAGGATACACTCCGTCTGACGCCGGAAATGCTGGCTGCAACGCAGCAAGCTGCACTGCAAAAGAAGACGACACCACCACCCTTTTCGATCCGATTTACGTTTGAAGAGCGGGCAAGGCTTAAGAAGGCTGCAGCAGGAATGCCTCTTGGGGCGTACATCCGCCAGAAGCTATTTGAAGGAGAACTCACACAGCGCCGCACAAGAGGCAAAAATCCGGTCAAGGATCATACAGAACTGGCACGCGTTTTGGGTGCGCTTGGCGCGTCGCGTCTCTCCAGCAATCTCAACCAAATCGCAAAAGCTGCACATTTGGGCGCATTGCCGGTGACGCCCGAACTCGAAGAAGAGCTCGGACAGGCCTGCCGCGATATTCGCAACATGCGCACTGATCTGATGAAAGCGCTCGGATTTCCGGATGCGGAGGGGCCATCATGATATTGAAAGGCTCTCAACGTGGTGGTGCCATGCAACTGGCGCGTCATCTGCTGAATGCCGAAGAGAATGAGCATGTCGAGGTCTTTGAGCTGCGTGGCTTCGCTTCGGACAAGTCGCTCTCAAACGCCCTGCAAGAGGTTGTCGCGATCTCAAAAGGTACGCGTTGCCAGCAAATGCTATTCTCGCTCAGTCTCAATCCGCCCATCGGCGAGAGTGTCCCAATCGCAGACTTCGAATCCGCCATAGAACAGGTGGAACACAAGCTCGGTCTTCAGGATCAAGCGCGAGCCATTGTCTTTCATGAGAAAGAGGGTCGCCGTCATGCCCACGTCGTCTGGTCGCGGATCGATGTGGAAGAGATGAAAGCGATCAACCTGCCGCACTTCAAAATGAAACTGAAGGATATCTCGAAGGACCTATTCCTTGAACATGGCTGGACACTGCCGGAAGGTTTTCGGGACAAATCGGCGCGCGATCCCATGACCTTCAGCCGGGAAGAATGGCAACAAGCCAAACGGGCAAAACAGGACCCTAAAGAACTGAAAGCGATGTTCCAGGAGTGCTGGGCGCGGTCGGACAACCGCGCATCGTTCCAGAAAGCGCTGGAAGAGCGAGGGTTCTATCTGGCCAAGGGGGATCGGCGCGGGTTTGTCGCGATGGACTATCGCGGCGAGGTCTATGCTCTGTCCCGCTGGAGCGGTCAAAAGACGAAAGACCTTCAGGCCAAGCTCGGCGATCCCAAATCGCTTGTCAGCGTCGAGCAGACCAAGACCCTGATCTCACAGCGCATGACCGGCTTGATCCAGCGGTATATCGGCGATGCCGAGACAGCGCTTCAAGCAAAGGAGAACACAGTCGCCCTTAAGAAAGCCCAGATCAAGGAACGCCATTGTGCTGCGCGCGAAGGCTTGATCAAACAACAAGCCGAACGCTGGGCAGAAGAGACAAAAGAGCGGGCAAGCCGTTTCCGCAGTGGTTTTGGTGGAATCTGGGATTGGCTCACCGGTAAGTCTCGCCAAATCAGTAAGGAAAACGAAAAAGAGGCCTTTGAAGCCATCAAGCGCGATGATCAGGAACGGGAAAAGCAACGCCAAGAGCAGTTGGACGAGCGCCGCTCGCTGCAAGAACAACTCGAAAGCCTAAAAGAAAAGCATGCCGCAGAAATGGCTGCGCTGCGCGAGGATATCGCCTCTTATCTCGATCTTGGGAGTGATCATGATCAACCCCAAGACGATCAGCAAGATATAGACCTGTCTTCAGAGCGGGATCAGAACGCTGCCAATCAGGATCATCAGCGCGACAGAGACTTCGAAATCTGAATAAGAAAGAAGGGCGCGATGTGCGCCCTTCGATCATTTGGCCTGTGTCTCGGCATTATCGAGCGGTTGGCGCAAGACAATCCGACTGCCGATGGGTAGCGTCTCCAGTTGCAGGGTATAGCCTGCCCCGTCCTTATGCTGCCATGCGGCTCCGACCTTGCTCCAGTAGGATTTCTCGCCCTTCTCGGATACATGCCAGGCCAGAAAGTCGGGCGCGTTTGCAGGCTGCTGGTTGGTAGTGGTTTCGGTTTTGTGTGCCATGATCTTATCTCCTTTGGTTGGGTTAGCGTTTCATGCCGTTCCCAAAAGAGCGGACGAATAAGGACGTCGGTCAGGTTCAACACGGTCTGGCGCAGTCACAGGCAAAGCAAGATGGTGCGGGCAGGACATTGACGGGCGTCTGCGTGCGCTCAGGAACAAGGCAGTCGATCAAGAAACGCCACACCCGATCAAAGCGGGATGTCAGAACACGCCAGAAACGAGACGATCCAATAATCAGAAGCTAAATGCCTCCGAGTTTGCTGAGCTCCGGTCCCCGAGACCTTTCTAAAGACAATCCGTCATTCGCACAGAGCAAGAAGGATCAAAAACAAGGGGCAGGCCCTTCTCCACATGCGTTCCGCCCGCAAGCGGTGTTTTGTCTTCTACCGCAGTGCCTCTGCCGTTGCCGGAAAGGCCCGGATGGTCCGGGTCTACTGGCAAGTACGGAGGCCAATATGTCCCTGAAATTTAATCTTCGCGCTCTTGAAGGCATGTCTGACGAGGCTTTGAAAGCGCTACGCAGCGAGTTTCTTGACGCGCTTGCATCTGATAACCACTTAGACGTAGAGCGCTTTGACCTTCTACAGGCCCTCAACCGGATCGAGATGATTCTGCGTCGGCGCAACATACCGAGCACACAAACTGGCCCGTATCCGTCGATTTGAGGTCCAGAAACCCTGCTAGTCTTCGACGACCTCGAACGGCCATGAATAATGCGTGTATAGGAATGGCTTCCCGCCTTCACGATTTGTCTCTTTGGCATAAATCCGAAACCGCGTGCCAACCGGGAAGTCTTTCCGCATTTTTCTTGAGCACTCAACATCCCAGTCTTCAGGATATGGTTGGCCCGCAATTGGACGCGCGTGGATACGCGTTGACTTTCCTGGCTTCAAGCCAGAATAGGTTTCAATAATCACTTGTTTGTATGAACCCCAAGGGTTGGCCATTATTCCATCCTGCCTCCGATGTGAAAATTTAGCGCGTCCGCGCAGGCTCAAACGTCACGCGCAGCGAATGACCGAGGGCGCGCGCATAATCCTGAATGGTAGACAGGCGCGGCGATACATCGGAGTTCAGACTCTCAAGCCGCGAGATGTTGCTGCGCTTGGTGCCAAGTTTCTCAGCCATTTGTTCTTGCGTCACCCCCGCCGCTTTGCGCATGGCGATCATTTGCCGCTTCATCTCAAAGGAAGGGACAAGCTGGTCATAGGCCTCTTTGACAGCCGGGTCTTTCAGCGCCTTGGCGCGCATGTCTTTCAGTGTCGGTCTCTTAGTCATTGTCCTGTATCTCCTTCATTCGTTTGCGTGCCGTCTCCATCTGTCGCTTCGGCAAAGTGTTGTTCTTCTTGATCGCGCTGAGCAGAATGACGATCTCCTGACCTTTCACCGTGCAAAAGATCGACCTTGCGATACCTTCCTGCCCCTTGGCGCGGATTTCAAAAAGTCCTTTGCCGAGCGGCGCAGTATGCGGGCGGCCAAGATCGGGGCCAAATTCCTCAATCAGCTCGGTGATCCGGAGGAAGTTTGCCAGAATGCCCGGCGGCAGCGCCAACGTCTCCTTCTCAACCTTCTCACTGTAAAACGTGATCGTCCAACTCATCACTCATGTTATCAAATATGATACCCTTCTGTCAATTCAAGAGATGAAGCGTCCGCCAGAGGCGGACGCAAATTTTACTATATTTAGAAAAGGCTTAGCTGCGCACCGCTCCAGCCCTTCGCCTTGGCTCCCTCTTCCAGCCATGCTGTGACAAACGCGACCGCGCCGCCATGTGCGGCGACAGTGCCAATGGGCAGGAAGTTCGAGCGATAGCCTGTCTCAGTAACAGGAAGAGCAAGCTTAACCTCGGTGCGTAGCTCGATGTGTTCGGCCTCCCCGAATTTCTGCGGCGTGAACGTGATCTCGATCTCGACCCCGCGCCACGTGATGTTGTGCTGTTCCATGTTGATGCCCTCCTGAGGGGGAGCCGCCGCTTACGCGGCAACTCCTTCTGCTTGGGATTCATCTGCCTCGACAACCGGCTGCAGACCGTGCAGGAAATCCGCCGCGCGCTGCGCATGCGCGGCAGCCGCAAAGATTGCGCGCTTGTCGTCTCTCAGCACCTTCAGCCAGCTTTGAATATAGGCGGCATGATCTTCGCCCGGCTCCGGCGTCAGGGACAGATCAGCACATAGAAACGCCGCGCCCAGCTCTGCAACCAGCTCCTCGCGGGCATAGCCTTCATCGCCCCACGTCTTACGCCCGAAATCCCGATCCAGTCGGTTCTTATGTTTTGTCCAGTGGGTCAGCTCATGGGCTAGGGTTGCATAGTAGGCCTCGGGGCTACGGAAGCTCTCAAAGACCGGCATCTGCACATGATCTGTGCCTCCTGAATAATGCGCGCTGTTCCCACCGTGACGGATATCGGCACCAGTTGCGGAGAAGAAAGCGTCTGCGTGTTCGTAGCGCTCCGACGGATCAATCACCGGCTCGGGCTTGGTGTAGTAATGCTCAGGCAGTCCCTCGATTTGCTCGACGTTGAAGACGGAGTATCCCTTCATGAAGGGAATTTTCCGCTCCTCTTCCTCGCCGTTATCCTGCTCTTCTGTCTTGGTGATGGTGTTGGAATAGACGACCAGATTGCCTTTTTCGCCCTTGCGCACATGTGCGCCGAGTTCCTTCGCCTGCCTGAAGGTCATCCAGTACGGGGAGAGATATCCCGCCTCTGTCGCAGCACCCCACAGCATCAACACATTGATCCCGTTATAGGGCAGCCCGTTATGACGCAGCGGCCTGACAATTCGCCCGACCGTGTTTCCGGCGCTCCATGGCTTCAGCCATGTGAGCTCCCCTTTCTCCAGATCGGCAATAATCTTGTCAGTCACTTTTTGATAAACATCTTGTTTCATTGGTCTTTTCCTTTCCCTTGTCTAGTCGGTTGCGCATGCAACCGGACTAGGTCCGCGCCAATGAGCGGGGGGAGATCGTCACAGACCGTCTCCGGCGGAGGGGGATCGCCCGGCCTGCACGAACGAAGAGAAATGAAGAGAGGAAGGTTGGGGAGACCGCCGGAGACGCCCAAGGCCAAAGCCGGGGGTTTGGTCTTGACGACGAAGGGGCTGCAGGCCCCCAAACAAAGAAGAAGAACGTCAGCCCCTCAGGGCTGACCTAAGTCGCGCAAGGGATGGAAGCCGCAGGGCCGAGACCGTCTGCGGGCTCGGTTTACGACAGCCTGACCCGCAAGGGTGCGCCCAAACTCTCTCGAAGTTAATGGACGCCAAAGTCACTAATTGCTATGGTTTGAAAATGAAAAAGATTTTTGATGTCATACAGTTAAGCGCCTCCGATCTTGTTGGTCACTTAAATTGCAATCATCTCACGGAACTCGATCTGAACGTCGTTTCCGGCACGCTTCAAAAGCCCAAAGTTTGGGACCCATTGCTGGAGATACTACGTGAGCGCGGACATCGTCACGAACAGGAATTCGTGCAGCATTTATCCGATCAGGGCCTCTCCAGTATAACAATCGATGGCAAGGACATCACCGATGACGCCGTCACCCAAACCAATGATGCGATGGCACAAGGCGCGGATGTGATCATCCAGGCTGCGCTACGTCACAATCGCTGGTCAGGCCGCGCGGACATCCTTCGCCGTGTCGAAAAGCCCAGTGATCTAGGGGGCTGGTCCTATGAGATCATTGACACCAAGCTCGCCCGCGAGACCAAGGCGGGTTCCGTTCTTCAGCTATGCCTCTACGCCGATCTTCTTGATCAGGCGCAGGGTATTGCCCCTGAATTTATCTATGTCGTTGCGCCGTGGTCGAACTTTGAACCGCAACAATTCCGATATGTTGACTATGCAGCCTATTTTCGGAAGGTAAAATCGGCCATCGAGGAGGCGACGTTGGAGGACGCGCCTCCTGCGCATTATCCCGAACCAAAAGAGCATTGCGATATCTGTCGATGGCGCGAACGCTGCGTAGCCAAGCGCCGCGAAGACGATCATCTTTGCCTTGTGGCCAATATCAGCAAAAACCAGACAACAGAGCTTCAAGAGAACGGTATAACCACCGCCACTGCCCTCGCTGCGATGGCCTTACCCCTACCGTGGAAACCCCAGCGCGGATCGGCTCAGTCATTTGAGAAAATTCGAGAGCAAGCGCGCATCCAAATCGAGTCCCGGAATGCTGGCGAGCTCAAATTCGAACTTCTGCCCGTCGCCCCGGAAACAGGACTCTGCATCCTCCCCGAGCCGTCCGAAGGCGATATCTTCTTTGATATCGAGAGCGATGCATTTGTCGGTGAACACGGCATCGAATATCTGTTCGGCTACACATACCGCGACGCGGACGGGAACTGGGACTATACGGCTGACTGGGCTTTTGACCGAGACGGGGAGAAGGCCATCTTCGAGCGTTTCGTTGATTTCGTCGTCGAACGACGCAAGACCTATCCCGACCTCCATATCTATCATTTTGCGCCCTACGAGACCGCTGTGCTCAAGCGCTTGATGGGGCGCTATGCCAGCCGTGAGAATGAAATCGATAATTTCTTGCGCGCAGAACTCTTCGTCGATCTGCTTTCTGTTGTTCGCAATGCTACGCGTGCAGGCGTAGAAAGCTACTCCATCAAGAAGCTGGAACCGATCTATGGCTTCGAAAGATCAACGGAGCTTTCCGATGCCAACCTTGCCCTCAAGAGTTTGCAAGCCGGATTGGAGCTCGGCGATATCGAGTCCATCAGCGATGACGATAAAGCCACGGTGCAAGGCTATAATCTCGATGACTGCGCCTCCACCGCCGCCCTCCAAAACTGGCTTGAAGGACAACGACAAGGCCTGATCGATCAGGGCATCGAGGTGCCACGCCCTCCGCTGAAAGACGATCAGGAACAAGAAGAACTCAGCGAGCGCCAGCTTGCCATACTCGACCTCATCGAGCGCCTAACGAAAGATGTCCCTGTCGATATCGAAGCGCGCACGGACGAAGAGCAGGCGCGATGGCTGCTGGCTTATCTTCTGGAATGGCATTGGCGCGAAGAAAAATCGACGTGGTGGGAATTCTTCCGCCTGAGAGAACTCACCGCAGAAGAGCTCTTGGATGAGCGCCCAGCGCTCGCTTTCCTGACCTATGTTGAGACTGTCGATCACACCAAGACAGGGATCCCGACAGATCGGTATCAGTTTGTGCAGCAGGACACCGACTTGCGCGGCGGAGAAAAGCTTCGGTCCGCTGGGGGTGAGCCATTCGGTAGCATTGTCGAGATCAATGCCGATGCGCGAACGGTAGACATCAAGAAATCGAAGAAGACGGCAGAGCTGCATCCTGACGCTGTCTACGCCTTCGATAACTTTCCCGGGAAAGAACAAGCCAATGCGATCTTTCGGATTGCAGAATATGTGGCCGATCACGGCATTGAGGGAGAAGGCCCGTATCTCGCAGCCCGCGCGCTGCTCCTAAGAGAACGCCCCCGCATTGGCGGTCAGCCAATTAGGCAGGACAACGAAGACACGCTCACAGCGGCACTGCGCATAGCGGATGCCATTGATGGCGGCGTACTGCCGATCCAAGGGCCGCCCGGAACGGGCAAGACATTTATAGGCGCTCGGATGATCTGCCGCCTTGTTGAACGCGGCCTCAAGGTCGGGATCACTGCGAATTCTCACAAGGTCATTCGCAACCTCATCGACGGCGTGGTGAAGGCATCGCATGAAATGGGCGTTAACCTGACCTGCCTTCAAAAGCTCTCGGAGAATGCTGATGATGAGGACAGGCTGGTCTTCACCAAGGACAACGCCGAAGTCTTTGGCTCGTTTAGCTCTGGAGCTTGTCAGGTTGCGGGCGGAACAAGCTTTTTGTGGGCGCGAGCAGATGCGCAGGACACACTGGATGTTTTGGTTGTCGATGAAGCCGCACAGATGTCGCTCGCCAATGTGGTCGCGGTTTCTCAAGCCGCGCGAACGCTGATCCTGCTCGGTGATCCTCAGCAACTCGATCAGCCAAGCCAAGGCTCACATCCCGATGGAACGGACGCCTCATCTCTTCAGCATATCCTTGGCGATGATCACACAATCAGCGCAGATCGCGGGTTGTTCCTCGAACAGACCTGGCGTCTGCACCCTGACATTTGCGCCTTCAATTCAGAACTCTTCTATGACGACAAGCTGCGCTCCAAAACAGACTGTGCGCGGCAAAAGATCGTCTCAGAAGGGACGATCAAGGGAAGCGGACTGCGCTACTTGTCTGTGCCACAAACTGGCAATAAGAGCTTCTCCATCGAGGAGGCAGAAGTCACTGCACAGCTCGTCAGTGACATCCTGTCCAGTAGCCCGAGCTGGACTGATCGCGATGGAGAGCCCCATGAACTCACCCTCGACGACATTCTCATCATCACGCCCTACAATGCGCAGGTATTTGAGATTCAGCAGCGTTTGCCGCAAGCACGGGTCGGAACCGTGGACAAATTCCAAGGGCAAGAGGCACCGATAGCCATATATTCAATGGCCACATCAAGTCATGCTGACGCACCGCGTGGCATGGAGTTTCTGTACAGTGCTAATCGCTTCAACGTTGCAATTTCGCGCGCTCAATGCGCAGCAATCCTGATCGCATCGCCGGACATTTTCGAGGCAGAGTGCAAGACCCCGAGACAAATGCAGCTTGCAAATGCATTTTGCCGATACTTAGAGATGTACGAAAAACTTGAGAGTTAACCTACGCGAGAATATGGGTAGGCGTTCTTTATATAGGTATTTAGAAAACGGCCCTTTGATGGTTCTGCCATCAGCTGCTCGTACATATTCTCGGGCACATTGAAATATTGGTAAATCGAACTGTTGAGAAATTCTACTTCAAGGGTTTCCGTTCCTGGATCATATCCAATAGAAGCAATGTTGGAGGAAGCGACTGAATATCTTTCCATGAATAATGTCCTTTCTAATCTTCTTGTGACTCGTCCGTAACACCCTCGCGCTCGATGTTGACGGTTTGGGCGACAGCGCGCGGTTTTTGCGCTCTCCACGACGCCACCACTCGGTCATAGCCCTCATTTCTCCTTGGCAATGACCAAGCCTGAACAACCTTTGGATCACTGCTTCGAGGCCTGTGTTCTTCGGCGGGCAGCGTAATCCGGCAACGCATTGGCAGCTTTGCCGCCTCGCCCATGACTATCGCTTCACCCGTCCGCAAAACTGGCAAGACTTCGAGAAGACCAACAAGTCCATCCGGAAGCGTTCCTTGCACACGCTGCCGGTCGTTCGGATTTGACAATCTCAAGGTAAAGTAAGTACCGCACTGTGAGAGAACGGTCTCATCTACTTCTGAGGGGCGTTGGCTAATCACCATTGAGCCAACTCCGTATTTACGGCCTTCTTTGGCGATTTTCCGGACAGTCTCAAGCGCCAGATTGTCCTTTTCGGAGGCGAGATAGCGGTGCGCTTCTTCTAGGACAACAAGCAGTGGCCGCGCTATGCCACCTTCCGACTTTTCGCGGCTCCAGAAAAGGGATTCGTAAATGATCTTAAGTATGGAACCTACCAACCGCTCCACTACTATGCTTGGTACGCCGGACAGGTCCAAAACGGTGATTGGGTTCGATCCGCCGATCCAACCTGCGAGTAGTGCATCAAGATCAGCCTGAACAGAACCATCCAGGTCGGGTTCCCAGGGCCCGGGATGCAATAGAAAGTCGTATCGTCTATCCAAGAGGCGAGACCGAAGGAGATTTAGTTGACGTCGAATGCCATGGGCTTGCGCATTCAAAAATGGCCCTTGTGCGCCCATTGCATGAGGAAGATAGGTAGGAGCGGTCAGTGTCGCGGCGTTGCCCGGATTTTGCTGCGTTGGTTGATCTCGATTTGGACCTTGAAAGGTTGTAATCTCAAAATCGATTAAGTCATACCACAACTGTTTCAGACTGAATGGAAGCGGAGTGTCGACCGTGATGGAAGCTTCTTCAACGCCCGGGAAGCCGGCAAGTTGATGGCTTGCAACTTTCAACGAGAAAATCTTGTCTGTGAATGCCATTTCGCGAGCGCCATCGACGCCGCCGGTCAAGAAATCCAATAACTCCCCAGTATCGAGTGCCCAATAGGGAATACATAGTCGCTCCTGATCCGGGTTGGGATCGACGGAGAAGACTGTCGCAATGTCACCAAATGCAGCAGCATACTCACCGTGGATATCGAGCATGAGTATTCGTGAACTTGGATAGCTACCGTCGTCGCCGGTGCCAGCAGCTATCGAGCGAAGCAGGCTCGCTACCGTCGTCGATTTGCCCGCCCCTGTGGAGCCCAAGACTGCGGAGTGTCTTGTAATTAATTCGTTGAGATCGATCATTGCCGGAATACTTTCGGCACTTGAAAGTGATCCGATCACTACTTTGCCGAACGTGTTTGATCCATAAATGCGGCCCAGATTGGTCTCAGTGACTATGTGCACCGTATCACCGATATTGGGATACTGACTCACGCCTCGCTCGAAGACACCGCCAACTGCTTCCCCTACGAGTTGGACCTGCATCCAGCGACCGGTGTCTCCATCAATGCTTGCGGCAATGTCCGGGGCAGCCTTGGCTCCGACTTCGGAGACCACGCCGAACAAATCCTGGTAACCTTGCGGGATGCGAACAAAACTGCCTACCTGCCCAATCTTGTAGGTACGCCCTTCAATAATGGATAAACCAGACGCAACTGATTGCGCAAGATGCACACTTACAGCTGATCCGGATACGGAAGCCACAGTGCCTAGGAAGGTGGGATCATTGCTCAGCACCAGCATCTCCTTCGACGTCGGCATCAGTGGAAGCTGGGACGTCGTAATCTTCTTGCGAAACGTCCGGTTCCTTAGCCATCGTGCCAAATTCCGAGGCTTGGGAAAGACCTAGGAAGCGCGCAAACTTCGCGAAGTCGCCAAGCAAAAAGGCTCCAGCGGCCCCCGCCGTACCCGATTGCCAGAATGTTCGACGTATCGAAACCCACTCCTCGGAGGGAGGCTGACCAGGCTGCCACTTTCCTGGAACGCCATGGATTACAGCGCCGTCCCTTGTATAAACGCTCAGGTTTGGTCGCCTTAGTGCAACTTTGCATGCAGGGCTTGCAGTATCGATATCTCCGAACTGAAAGGCAATCACTGCTGTGTGCGTGTTTGCTGCAAGGGCTTCGTCGATGACGGAAGTGATATGGGCGTCAAAGAATGAAAAGCCGGAGCAAAGCAGAAGGCTGTCTGGTGTCGTCAAGAATGCTCGCAGCCTCTCGAATAGAGAGGAGAACGGCTGGCGTGCAATTTGGTCGTATTTTAGGTGATCTGGATAAATGAGCTCGGTCGCGTCACGGCTGCCGGTGCGAACGATAGCATCATCTTGTATGTCCCAACCGAGCGATCCGTGAATCTTCCACACCCGTGACCAGCGTGCAGGCAGTTCACCGTCACGAATGCTAGTGGGGTCAAAAAAAGGCCTGTGAGCACCGGTAAAACCATCAAAATACGGCAACTTCGAGCGCTCGAAGGCCTCTTCAAGAAGTAGATCGTAGTTTGGTGTGAAAATCTCGATGGGATGATCCCTGTTTGTACCACCAATCCAAGAGACAAGCTCCGTGAAGGGGTTCGCTTCGTCTGGCAGTCCGGCGGCTACGATACCCCCAATTTTCTCGCAAATTTTCTGAGCAAGCGTCTCGTAGCCAGGGCCGTCAAGCCCATGAATTTGAGCAGCTCCAATCGCCTGTGAAAGCCTACGAACACGCGTAAGGATCGTTTCGATGTTCGGGTTTTCTCCTAGTTCTGGCAAAAGTAGGTCAACCACAGCACGATCAGCTGCCTCCAGGTCATTTACCACCGCTTTGGTCAGACGGGCCACATCTGGAATTAGTGGATCGCCTTCCTCATCCAGCTTCCCCTGATTATTGACGCGGATCGAAACGGGACAACCAGCACCAAGGAAAAGTCCGATGCGCTTTTTTCCTTGAGAGAGGATTTGCCGGAGATCGACCATGTACCGATCTGGATTATGAATCGTACTCTGGCTCAATTTCTTCCTCCTATGAGTTTGGACAGCCTCGAACCAATTGCAACACAGAAAAGAGACACTTCAGAAACACCATCGATGCAATAGTGCATACCTGCGATTCGCCCGGCTCAATTCTGGTAAATGCATTCTCATACAGTTTTCGCCCGCCTCGGTTTGTTGTAGTTTTCACTATCCTAGCAGGCACACCTTTTAGTTGCATCGACAAACAAAATGATTTTCGACTTATCCACAGAGCAAGTTGCATTTGAGGCCGTGAAGGGCGAGTGTTCTAGCACTCAGGTGGCCGCGGTTACAAGGGGCGGACTGCCCCTTGGTCTTGATGAAGTCGTCTCCATGACATGGGGTGCAGGGGAGAGCGAAGTCTCCCTTTCGAGCTGGGTGTCAGGGGCGGCGATAGGCCCCTGGGAGTGATCCATCTTCGGCAAGATGGCGGTATCCAAACCGCGCAGGGATGGTCAGGGATGCAAGGGGCACGAAGGCCCCTGCTCGATGGGATGGCTCCAAGGCAAGGGTAGCGTGAATGCTCCCTTTCTGGTCTCCATGAAATGGTCAGGATTTCACAAGGGCAGGAACGCCCTTTGATCGATGGGTGCAGGGAGAGCGAAGTCTCCCGCGAGTGGTTGATCGGCGATACGATCTAATGGCTATGGTTGGGCTTGATGCCCAGGAAAAGCCAATGCCGGAGGGATGCAACGGGGACGCGCAGCGGGTCCCCTTGCCAAGATGTGTTGTAGTACAACACACATCTTGCGCGTCGCGTTATTGTGATGATTGCTGCTTGAACAGGCCTAAAAGGATAAAGTTCGAACAGGGCAGATTTTCCTTATCCCGCACTGCAAAATTTTTTCGACAAATTTGCCGATGCGATGCTAGCGTTTAACAAGAAGATTCCGAGACGGCATGATGCCGGAAATTCTTGAGGCTTTACGTAGGGTGGGCCAATGTTTTTAGAAAGGCAATTTAACTACGCGTGCGGAGCCGCAGTCTTTCTATTGCTAGCTGTATCACCGCTCAGTGCCCACGCAGATACGACACAAGTTCAGCAGGCGCTGTCTGACATCGGCTGTTATGACGGGCCGATAGATGGTCAAGCAACGTTGAAACTGAAGACTGCCATCCGCTGCTTTCAGAAGGCGGAAGGACTCACGCCGAACGGTAAGCTGTCGTCTGATGCGGAAGCAAGGTTGATGAGCCTCGCGGGAAGCGGCGCAGTGGTTGAAAAAGAACCGAGATATACTCCAGAAGCCATTCGCGGAAGTGATCTGGAAGCATTGACATCTCCAACGGTTAACGGCGTCCCCGTCGTAGAACCACCAAAACCAAAGCCCGCAGACTGCGTTGCATTCCTAGCGTGGCAAGAATCGTATCGTGCTGAGCATACCGGGACGCCCGATTACGAAATTCAGATTGAGCGGTTTCACCGTTTGCGCGGAGAGGTACAGCCTTTCATCGGTCTGTTCAAACAGCCTAACTACGCTGTTATTGAGAGCCTCATTCAGTCCACGATCCCGTCGTTCCAAGATCGGCTGGTGATTATCAAAGCATGCCTAGAAAACGAACTGGGCGACATGCCCGAAGAACTTACTGAGCAGCGAGCGCTCCTTGATTTCCTCCGTCAACGGAACGCAGAGGCTAATGGTCGTCAAGGAACGCACAGCCTGATGTTCATGTCGGCATTGGACGCCATTAGTCGCGCGGAAGATGAGGCACCCGCTCTCATGCAAGAGTTGCAGAATGCTGATCCCGAAACAATTGGTGATATAGAGTTGGGACGCCTTTCACACCGTTACGAGTCTTTTGAAAACGCGCTTTGGCCGCTTGCCGTGCAGGACCATAAGGCTGCGCTTATACAACTGCGCAAAGCGGTCACAGAACGGAAAATACGAGCTGTAGAAGAGCAAAGGCAGGAAGAGCTTAGGAGGAAAGAACAGGAGAGACTTGATGCAGAACTGGCTGAACTCAAACGCCAGAAAGACGAATATTTGTATTGTCTGCGAAATGTCGATCCAGACGAACCAAACCTTCCTCCAGACCTAGAGATCGCACTTGAGACGCCAGGCGTAGGAAGCGCTTTTGCATCCTTGTCGAGGTGCGCAAACGCTGCAGAGAGGCGTCCAGGCGATCCCCTGATCAAGCTAGCTATGGGGAGGCTAAGCCTCGTCCTCTCCGACTTTGAAGAGGCTGACGTATTCTTCGAACAAGCAGTGCAGTTGGGAAGTGTGTCCTCACTGGCATATCTGGGCGATCTTGAACAGGACGTTGAAGCTGCATTAGCACTTTACGAACGTGCGGAAAATCAAGGATTCGAGCCAGCCAGAGAAGCCGTGCTGTTCATGAAAGATCACATAAAGCAGCTGAGGATAATAGAGGCTGAGGAACTCGCGGTCGCAAAGCAACTAGTTGAGGTATGTGATGGGTACGCAGCGCATCCTGATGACAACTCTCGCCCAGCACATGTCGTCGGAGTTCCCGACGATGAACTGCAATTTGAGGATGCGTTAGAGGCTTGCATTGCGGCTCTAGATGCAGCACCTGATCTAGCACGCACATCCTTCCAGCTTGGTCGAGTTTTGAGCTTTATCGAAGGCTTTGAAGAGGATGCAGAGCTTCAATTGGAAGCAGCGCACGCAGCAGGTTACGCACCAGCAGCGTATTATTTGTCTGAACTCAAAGACAAGCGGACAGAGCACGAGCTTCTCAAGATGTCAGCAGCTGCCGGATTTCCGCCCGCAACCAAGCGCTTGAGCGAGGGTGTATTTTACCCCGATACGCCTGATCTCTCGCATATTTTCGTCAATCCATCGAACCTGCCGATTGTGCCAATCTCAGAAGGTCATTTGAGAAAGACAAGTTTCTCGGTTGATAGCTGTACTAACGAGATTTTTGTGCAGGTGCGGGAAAACAAGCTGTTTGAGACTGAGATGAATACCTTTGTCATGACGATGGCAAGCATCGTTTGCATGTTGGACGCGACCAAATGCAATGTATGGGATCGTATTAACGATACGATCAGAAACGACGCGCGCGCTATTTGCCGTCGTGAAGATACTGAATTCAAAAAAGACTACCCCGAGTGTCTGCAACCGTATTGGCATGTGCAAAACGCCGAAGTCATTCCTCAAACACCGGACTTTGCTTTGAAAATCATGCGCTTCTATCATTCTTTGGCTGAGGATTTTGATGAAAGAGGCAAGACCTTTGATGCAACCGTCGGCGACGTTACCGACTTGGCGGCCATACTTTATTTCGAGGACATAGGGCTCGATCTTTACAGCATCTCGTCCGCAGATTTGGGCGATGACTTCATGCTGAAGGAATCGACCGAACCTGAGTTACTAGCACTTGTCCGCGACTTAAAGCGTGAAGGAAAATACGAGATTGCGATGAATATGGTCTCTCCGGATTTGGTGTGTGCTGATGATTTTTAGTCGTTCTTTCTGCCAAAAGGAATTTGTGCAATGAAACCATTTTTGGTCATAGCCTTAGCTTTTCTGATTTGGTTGCCGGGGCCGGAGGGCTTTGACGGAGGTGAGGCGCTTGCCCAATCCTCCTTGAATAACTTCCGGAACAATCAGATCTATCGGGATACGTTGCGCAGTCAGGAACGCGCCCGGCAAATTCAGCGAGAACGCCAACGTGCTGACGAACAGAGAAGACGTGACGAGGCCAAACGGCAACAACGGCTGCAGAGGGATAATGCCCGCAAACTTCGTGAAGCGGCGCGACTTCGTCAGAGAGAAGCGCTCGAAAAGATAAAAAGAGATGAAGCAAAACGCCTCCAGCAGCAGCAAGCTATCCGCGCAAGGCAAGAACGGGAAAAAAGAAAAAAGAGCCAAAACAAAATTGCCCTACGAACAATAGCCTTCTCGCGCGCGCTGATGCGGCAGCGCCTAGCGGCGCTTCCCAAGCCGACCGCGAACAATCAAGCTGCCCGTAACGTTGTTGTCGCCAAACCGTTCAAGCCAAGACCCAAGCGAGAGACGGTAGCATCACTGCGCCCTCCATGTTCATTTCACGGCGATACGCTTGTGCTCACCGATGTCGGTATGATTCCAATCCGCGACATCCGCGTCGGCGAACACCGCGTCTGGTCAAGGGACGAATATACAGGCGAAACAGGCTGGAAAGACGTCCTTGCGCATTACTCCAATGAGTATGATGAAACGGTTTATGTCAGCATCTTCGACCCTGACACGGGTCAGACGCAGACCATTGTCAGTAACCGCGTTCATCCCTTTTTTGGGCGCGTACCTGACGAGATATCCACGCCTCTGCTTGTCGGTCAAGCCACTAGTCCTGAGTATGCCTTAGATGGGGCTTGGATCAAGGCCGCCGACCTACCCTCTGGCACATTGCTTCTATCGAGCGACGAGACTTGGGATGAGGTTGTGGCTGTTTCGGTTCAGGGAGAGAACCTTGCAGCGTTCAATTTGACAGTTGATAAGTTTCATACGTTCTATGTTTCGGGCGGAGCAAACCATAGGTCAATATGGGTTCACAACGATTGTTGGGATCAATTGCCCGAAGATTTCAAAAAGCAAATCAGAGCGTTTACCTCACATGGTCACCAAACTTACAAAGGGAATAATGGAAAAATAGTTTACGCAAGTCACGACCGCCGCCGATTTTATGAGCTAGCCAAACATCCTCCGACAATAAAGAAAGGTGATTGGATTAGCGATGCGGCTAGTGAAATGAATTGGGAAAGAACTGGCAAAAAATTTAGAGGCGAAGAAATTTTCAGAGCGAAGAAAAACGTGTACTATAGTTACGATTCAGATGGTCATAAAGGTGGGGTATGGAAACGTGCTAAATCTCCCGAACACTTCGGTAAGGACGATCGCGATGGTACCTACGATGCCGACCTGAATTGGAAAGCAGATTGAATGAAAGTAATTATTACAAAATATATTGAACAAGACTTCAACTATGCTGGAGTCGAAAATGAGCACCCAAGATGGGGTAGTTGGAGCGAGCTGTCAGAGTACTACCAGATTAATGGAGATGATTTTGGAAGGTATTTGGAAGTCGAGAGTCGTTATAAGCTGGTCGTTTTGTCGATAATTAATAGCTTAAAAATCAGCTGCTTTACAATTTGCAAGATGCTTTCGAACAAGCCTGATCGTTTTCTTGACCATCATATAGCGCTGGTCCGAGATACTGCGCGCAGAATTAAAAGGCTCAATCCATGTGCGGGTGATCAGGTTGGAATTGCTGAACTGTGTCTTCTACTCGAAGCGGATTTGCGTGGTGTTTTAAGCTTTGAATGCAACGCTTTAGAAGAAGAAAAAAGTGGGTTTTACTTACGCCCAGGTGACGATTTTTATCTTAGGTGCGGCGCACAGGCTGACTTTGATTGGGATAACGCTGGTCTCTTTGTGGGAAAAGAGGAGATCGTTCATAGTCTCTAAAACGAATCTGTGAGAGCCATAACATGAGAATATACTCTAAGCGCGATGCATGTGCTGGTGATTGTTTGGTGGTGTTAATTGGGGGCTTTGTAGCATAGAAAAAAACTACAAAGCCCGAACTATACTTGGCTTACTAGTCCGCGTCGCGGTTTGCTCATAGACATTGAGTTACTGTCCGATGATCTTAAGAAGACATTCGACTTCTCGCATATCAGTACGCTTCATTTTCAAATGACGGACGAGCCTGAAATCAACGCCTGTGCCCGCTGGGAAGAAGCCTCCTCAACGTATTATGCCGAATTCACCCTCGGGATGATCGTGTGGCTGGACGGTGTTGCAGCGACGCTGGCGTCGCATATTGTCCGTGATTTTGAGCCAGCGTCGTATCTGCCGTTGCACCTTTGAGTGAAGATTGCTCTCCGTCGGAAGTTGGTATGAAATAGGTAAAGAGGCTTACCAAAGAGTCGTTCTTAGTCCAGCTCCGGCAGCACCTGAACACGATCCATAAGTGGACCAAGAATTCCCTTAATCTCGGTATCCTTGCGCAATGCTGCATAGGAATATGCGGTATGTCCATTGTCGTCAAAAATTGTGGGGTCAAAATCTGGAAGCTGTGCGGCTCGAATGATAAATTGAAGTGAACCCCAGCTTGCCGCCAAGTGCGCTGGAGTTTTTTGTGTCTTCGGGTGAATCGAGTTTATTGATTTTCCTTGGGATAGGGCCTTTTCCATTAGTGCGACGTCGTCGAAAATTGCAGCAACAAATAAATCTGCTGGAGGTTCTGCCGCGCTAGAATACTTTTTACTCACTACGTTGTTATTTTTAGACATTTTATATAGCCCCGTCAAATTTTTCTTTTAAATCGAATAGATAGGCTATATGGTCCCGGCGCTGTACTAGCGAAAAGCTCGATCCAAATTGAGGCCCTTGATCTCCCAGCTCCTTTAAAAAACCATACAATAACAAGTTTTCCTCGCGGTGTTCATGGATCGCATTTTCGCTAATACTCACAAATGCTCTTTGTTCAGGAAGAGGTGCTTTCACCAAGGTAATCTCTTGGAAAATTCGTTTTTGCTGCCAATCAAAAAGCTCTGTAGCATATACCGTTGCTGCAGTTATGCCCGAAAAACCGATCCCAGTGTCAAAGACAGACGAGCAAACAAATGTTGCCAGCACACTAACCCTGTTAGGTGTTTCGTTTGCGGGGACAGTATCGTCAATATGCAACTTGTCCTCACCATTCTCTACTACACCAAAGCCATATGAAACGAAAACGCCGCGTGCGCTGTCGCGAGCAGCGTGGTCGTCTAGTCGTCCGAGGAACGAGAGCAGGGTAACATCAAAGACACGTTCATCTTGAAAATCAAACCCGATTACGGTTGTAATGGGCGTCGCCGAGTTCGTCGACTCGTATAGGAAGAACCTGCTTTGGAGATGCTGGTAAGCGACTTCGTAAGCGTCTTTTGCGTTGCGCCGACCAAACATTTCAAAAAATGCATCGCGAAGATAGGTGCGTTTCGCCTTGCCAAGTTTGGAACGTATCCTGTCGTACTCGGCTGTTCCGTCGAGTGACCTCAAGAACTTGTCAACATAAACGAATGCCCTGTCCGCTATTACGGCAGTGCCATTCTCGTGAGCGTGAAATGAATTACTAAGCGATTTGAGTTTCTTGGGATCGTTTGAGTTCTCGTCACTAAGTGTACGCAGAATATGTGATGCCATTCGATGCCATCCTATATTTCTCCGGGTTCCGCGTGATTTTGCGTCCGCATCGAGAAAGTCACGATACTCGATTAGAACTTCCATCATTGCTCGTTTGTACTGTTCCGGAAAATAAGGCAGGCGCGCGTCGGTGTTTGCCTTGCGGGTTCTGTCACCACTGCTTCTTTCTTGAATTTTTCGAAACCGGAGAATGTTTGCGCCGCTGAGTTCCTCAGCAGTGCTTAGGCCTGAGCGCTTCTTTTTGCCGCCAGGTGGGGTTTCATCGGGCAAAACGTGCGCCTTCCTCGAAGTGGAACGTGGATAGTTCAATGGAGATCAGACCGATGAATCGTAGTAAATCCCAGCAACATTCTCAACTGAAACGCCTCAAGAAGAAACCCCTTCCGCCCTTGTCGAAGGTATTGTTGCCGGTGAGTGCGGCGGGGTCTGGTGCGATGCTGACGATGGCTTTGCCGGACTTGATCGGTGCGGACGGTGCTTTGGATCACGCAAAGTGTGTGATCATTGGGGCCAGCGGGACATTTACGCTGTTTGCGATCAATCGCTTTGCCATCGAGAAAGGGGCGCTGCAGGCGGCGATTGGCTCACTGAGCGCAGGCATTGTCAGTGTCACATCGGTTCTGTTGCTTGGCGGCGGGTTTTTCACAGCGACCTATGCGGGCTTTGTGATTGGGGAGACGGATCGTCTTCGCATTCATGAGTATTCAACCGCGCAAGAGGTGTGGGTTGCTGAGCGGTCACGCGCGGCACAAGATGCAGCAAGCGCCGCGCCGGCACTGAATGCCATGATTGATGATCTGGCTGTCAAAGTGCAGTGCGAGCGGGTTTCAAGCTGTGTCAGTGGTATTGGCAATGGCGGAGAGGGTGATGTCTTTCGCCAACTCTCCGGCGTTCTTGGTAATGCGCGCGCTGTTCGAGCCCAGCTCGCTGCGGGTCAGGACAATGAAAACGTTGTCGCCGCCCAACTTGCCGGACTTCAAAGCGCATTGCGCGACACTATTGCTGATGGATCGCTTTCAGAGACAGAGCGCCGCTTGCAAGCGGAGCAGATCGCGCGTGAAACCGCTCCAGCGCTGAACGCATGGGAACAGGCGGCACCGCTGGGTCTTGTTTCGGGCTTTGTGTCGCAACTTCTGCAGGAAGGGCGTTCCACACCGCAAGACCGCTTGCTTGCGTCCTATGGCGCACAGATCGCATCAACAGTGCAGCCTGAGACAAGCGCAG
The DNA here is from genome assembly GCF_947499265.1 of uncultured Roseobacter sp. Lineage (GTDB taxonomy): Bacteria > Pseudomonadota > Alphaproteobacteria > Rhodobacterales > Rhodobacteraceae > Roseobacter. Next base: position 59,984 of record NZ_CANMNK010000011.1, read on the forward strand.
TTGAAGAGCCGCCTGTCTTCCCATCGCCAACCGGTGTGTCGGACACGCTGGGATATATTGGTCATTTCTTGCCCATCGCTCTGTTGGTTGCTGTGATTGAGCTGATCCTGCCGATCACGCTGTGGTTTTACACCTTCACTGATTTGCGGGCGCGTCTGGAACACGATGAGACCAAGCCGCCTGTGCCTAAGCGGCAGCGTCGTACCTCATCCCCCAAAACCAAAGGAGATCGCCATGAGTAAGCGTAAGAAAGACACCGATCAGTTGCCCGCGCCTCGGGTGCCGTCGAAGCCTAAGCCGCCGGTGCTGGAACGGATGGAACCGCGCTATGAGCCGGTACGCCGCCCGCTGGATCGCAATCGTTTGATTTTGTGGGTCGCTGCGATTGCCGTTGCCGGGCAGATGATCATGCCGGACCATCTCAAGCCCTTCAAACTGGCGGGGGATGCGGCGGCGCAGTTTCACGGGGCGCTCTTTGATGAGGTGAACCGCAAGGAGCTAGAGCTCGCTCAGCAGCAGGCAATCGCCCAGAAGATGGCGGACCTGCAGGCGGAATATGCAACGTGGAAGGGGCTGTGTTCTCTTACCAATGTCTTCGACCCGATGATGGGGGCCGCGTGCATGCGGGCGGCGGATGCGCATTATCAGAGTGCGCTGGCGCAGATTAAAAATTCTGAGTTGATCTACCGGTAGATGCCATGAGCGATACTTCCAAACGCCATCCTGTTACATCTTCGGGGACATCTGTTGCCAAGCAACATGTTCCTGAGGGGCGGTTGTCGCCTGATCAATCAGCAGCACCTGCCTTTGAAGACGCTGGCGAAAAGACAACGACCGTAGACGCCGCATCGGCAGTTGTTCGTGATGAAGCAGAAGGCGGCGGTGATGCGGACCGCTTTGAAACGATCAAGGCAGAATGCCGCTATTGTGGCAGGTCTTTGGACATGGACCCGTCCCTGTGACCGGTTACCGCGATCTGCCTCGCGGCACAGACAGATGCGAGGGGGAGAGCCCCCTCGCAACAAGTCGTTTCGCAACACCAGATGAAATTACAGCATTGGCCTATAAGGATGGTGATATCCTGCTCGGCACGTTGCCAGTGGCGTCACCGGACGCGGTGCGCGAAATCGAACAGCTCCGCGCGAAACAAGAGGATATTGCGGCAGACACAGCGCGCGATGCGCATCAACGCTCGCTAGAGATTGACGTCCTGCAGGAGCGTATTGATGATCTGGCAGAAACAGATCAGATGGACATCGGCTTTCGCGATGATCGCCACCATTTGATTGTTGCCGGAAACCGCGCCGGGAAAACCAGCACAATCCTGATCCCCAACTTGTTGCGCTATCCGGGCAGCGTCATTGTCACGGACCCGAAAGGTGAGTTGGCGGCCAAGACAGCGGCACATCGCGGCAAGCCGGTGTCTGAAGGCGGACTCGGTCAGACAACTTTTGTGATGGACCCGTACGGGACATCACGATTGCCCCAAGAACAAATGGCGACATGGAATGCGATTGATCTGATCCGTGGTGAGGATGACCTGGGAATAGATGTCGCGGCAAGCATTGCCGACGCCCTGATTGTCCGCACCAATGCAGAGAATGAGCATTTTGATGATAGTGCCCGCATCCTGATCAAGGGGCTCATCCTGTTTGTGGCGGCGACTCACAAAGGCCGTGCGACGCGCAATCTGGTCAGCGTCTATGAATATCTTATGTGTGGCGCGCCCTTAGAGATGGCGCGGGATCGCAGCGGACCACCTCAAAAAGATGATCCAACGCCGTTTGAATATCTTCTCGGTTTGATGAAGCGCACGGATGCCTTCGACGGGGTGATTGTTGGAGCGGCGGAAGCGCTGCTCTCCATGGGAGATCGCGAACGCGGCTCTGTCCTATCGACCGCGCGCCGATCAATGGAGTTTCTTGAGCGCCGTCCGATGCGGCGTCTTTTTGCTTCTTCCAGCTTTGATTTGGATGCTCTGAAGACCGATCCAAAGGGTGTGACGCTCTATCTGTGCCTGCCGCCGCAACGCATGCACGATTGTGGACGCTTCTTGCGCCTCATGATCTCAATGATGCTGGAACGCATATACGCAATCGAAGGACAACCCGCATCAGGTCATCCAGTGCTGGCGATGCTCGAAGAGTTCCCTGTGCTTGGTCACATGACCTTAATCGAGCAAGCGGCGGGCTATGCGGCGGGTTTTGGACTGAAGATGATGATCGTTATCCAGGATTTGACGCAACTCAAGCGGCATTACCGCGACGGCTGGGAAACATTCATAGGCAATGCCGGATGCATTCAGGCGTTTGGTAATAACGACCAAACCACCCTTGACTACTTCTCCAAGAAGCTTGGTGAGTGCGAGGTCGTTCAAACCACGCACAACATCTCGACGGCGTCAGGTCATTCAACCAATGATCCAAGCGCCCAGGCACAGATGCAAAGTGCGATGTCCGGCAGAGGTGAAGCCGCCATCCTGACAGGTCCACTGGGGCTCTTGGCTGACAACGTTTCTACCGGCTCCAGCACATCCACAACAGAGAGCTGGAACACGCAAAAGCACCGCACGCCAATGCTTCTACCTGATGAATTGCAGCAGTTTTTGCGACGAGAAGATGAAGTGCAACTTGTTCTAATCAATGGAGAATATCCAATGTTTATGCGGCGCAGCACATGATGTTCTGTAAATGTTCTAGTGGTTGTGGTATACTGAGTATAGATGACAAGCGGACTGTTCGCGCCATTGGCGCGAGGTTCGCTTTTTTGTTGGCCGCAGAGAAAGGAGGTCAGAAATGCCTGATGATCTAACGTCCAAACATGGTGCGCACCGCGCACTCAAGATCGATGTCGCCAAGTATCAGGCGATGATTGATGATCCGGGCTTGAGCGAGGATCAAAAGCGCGAGTTTATTGAGGCACTGTGGACGATCGTGATCGCCTTTGTCGATCTGGGGTTTGAGCTGCATGACACAGACCTTGCCTGTGGAAAACTCAGCCATCCGGACGATCCCACCTTTGGATCAGAACCGGATGTGGTAGTGTTGGAAACATTCCTAGCCTCAAAATTTGAAAGTGCGTCCGCCGCCGTTGATGCGAAGAACACGAAGGAGTCCGTCCATGAAGACAAAACAAAAACCTGATAATTTAACGGAACGCATTGCTGTCGTGTATGGACGTGTGTCCTCGATTAAACAAACGGTTGAGGGATCAGGTCTCAGTTCACAGGAAACCCGCTGCCGCGAGTTTGCCAAACATAAGGGCTATACGGTCGCGGAAGTCTTCACTGATGATATGTCAGGCTCGTTCGCAGCCCGTCCCGGCATGGACGCCATGCTTGCCTGGATCAAAAAAAATCGAAATCTGAGCCCTGTGGTTCTCATTGATGATATCAGCCGCCTTGCTCGCGGTTTAGAAGCCCACCTCACGCTGCGCTCTGAGATCAGTTCTGCTGGCGGCACGCTTGAAAGCCCCTCAATTGAGTTCGGTGAGGACTCTGACAGTATTCTTGTCGAGAACTTACTTGCGTCTGTGGCACAACATCAGCGCGAGAAAAACGGCGAGCAGACGCGCAACCGCATGCACGCGCGGACTTTGGCGGGCTATTGGTGCTTCAAGGCACCGATTGGCTACAAATACAGTCGTGTCTCCGGGCACGGGAACATTCTGGTCAGAGATGAACCCTATGCGTCGATCATACAGGAGGCGCTGGAAGGATATGCCGCCGGGCGTTTTACGTCACTTGCCGAAGTGAAAAGGTTCCTTGAGAAACAGCCGGATTACCCAAAATGCCTGCCAAACGGGGAAATCCGGATGCAACGCGTCAGCGAGCTGCTGAGCCGTCCGATTTATGCCGGATATGTGGAAGCACCGAATTGGAACATCTCTTTGCGCAAGGGGTATCATGAAGGTTTGATTGATCTACAAACCTGGCAGAGAATTCAGGACCGCAAGAACGGGCGCAAACTGACGCCGTTTCGAAAAGACATTGCCAGCGACTTCCCAATGCGCGGGTTCGTAAACTGCGCTGATTGCAACAATCCGATGACTTCCTGCTGGTCAAAAGGCGCGCGCAAACGTTATGCCTATTATCTCTGCGACACAAAGGGGTGCGAGTCATACCGTAAATCTGTACCGCGCGCGAAGATCGAAGAGGGTTTTGAAAGCATCTTGCAAGGTCTGCAACCAACAGAGAGTTTGTCCAAAGTTGCGAACGCGATGTTCATAGATCTGTGGGATGCACGTTTGACCAACGCCGTCGCTGATCAAAAATCGCTCAGAGCTGAACAAGATAAGATCGCCAAGCAATCTGACACCTTGCTGCAACGTATTGTTGATGCCACCAGCGATGCCGTGATCTCTGCCTATGAAAAGAAGATTGACTCACTGGAACGCCAGAAGCTTCTTATCGCAGAAAAGCTCTCAAAAACTGTGCCGCCCGCTGGGCGTTTCGAACACTGCTTCGAACTTGCAATGAAATTCCTGTCAAACCCTTGGAAAATATGGTCTTTTGGCGATCTCACAATGAAGAAAACGGTGCTCAGATTGGCTCTGTCAGAGCCGCTCACATATGATCGAAAAGAAGGTTATCGAACACCCAAAACATCCTTACCTTTCAAGGTGTTAGGTGACCTCAAAAACCCTCTGTGTAAAATGGTGCGGATGAGAAGACTCGAACTTCCACGGGTGTTACCCCACAGCGACCTCAACGCTGCGCGTCTACCATTCCGCCACATCCGCACGCTTGGGAACGTCCAGCGTCTTTAACCTGCTCTGGCAACCTTGTGAAGAGCCATTTTATGAAAACACCATGATGTGTCACGCGTAGCCACAGAGGGAACTAGGCCCCCAGGGATCAGGCACGCCTCTGAAGGCATAACCAAAGAGAAGCTACCTCTTTCCTCTTGTATTTTGGCCTCAGGCAACCGACCTTCGATCAAGCTGATGCCGATGGAGCACACCATGAAATCCCCTTCTGAAACTCTCGATACTATGCAAATCGATATCGTTTCAGACGTGATGTGTCCTTGGTGCGTTATCGGATACAAGCAGTTGGAGAAGGCGCTGACCGCGACCGGATTGAATTTCGATTTGCGCTGGCACCCCTTTGAACTCAACCCGGGGATGCCACAAGACGGGCAAAACCTTGCCGAGCACATTGCGGAAAAATATGGTTCGACCCCCGCCCAATCCGAGGAAACACGCGCGCGCTTGCAGCATCTGGGAGCGGATCTGGGGTTTGAATTCAATTTTTCAGATCGCAGTAGAATCGTAAACACTTTCCGCGCGCATCAGTTGCTGGATTGGGCAGAGACAGAAGGTAAACAACACGCGCTCAAACTGGCACTCTTCGCGGCACATTTTACCGACGAGCTGGATGTTTCGGATGACGGCGTTTTGGTTCAAGTGGCGCGTAGCGTTGGCTTGAATGCGTCGGACGCGACCGACGTTCTTTCATCTGGCGCATATGCGCAATCGGTGCGCGACAAGCAGAAGTTCTGGACGTCGCGGGGGATATCCGGGGTGCCTTCGGTGATTTTCAGCGGTAAATACCTTTTGACCGGCGCGCAGGGTGCAGAGACCTACGCAGACGTCTTGCGCAAAGTGCAGGACGAGACGGCGGCGGCCTGAATTGGCTTTGCGGCCCGGTCCACAGTGCGTTAGGGCATCCCAATGGTGGAATGGATTGTATCGGACGGGCTGACCGACTATCGCACGGCGGAGCGTTGGATGGAGACGCGCGCCGATGCCATTGCACACGGCTCGGCATCAGAATGCATTTGGCTGGTCGAGCATCCCCCCCTCTATTCCGCGGGCACCAGCGCAAAATCGGATGATTTGATAGATCCCGAGCGCTTTCCTGTCTTTCCCACGCGCCGCGGCGGTCAGTACACCTATCATGGCCCCGGTCAGCGGGTTGCCTATGTCCTGCTGGATGTCGGCGCACGTGGACGCGACGTGCGGAAATTCGTACAGCAACTGGAACGTTGGGTGATTGGAACGCTGGATCAGTTCAACGTCAAAGGTGTGGTCCGGGAAGGGCGTGTCGGAGTTTGGGTCGAGCGGCCTGATAAAGAGAGCAATAGGGATGGGCAGATGCCCGAAGACAAAATTGCGGCGATCGGCATCCGATTGCGAAAATGGGTCAGCTTCCATGGTGTTTCGATCAATGTTGAGCCTGACCTGAGCCACTTTACCGGCATTGTTCCTTGCGGGATCAAAGAGCACGGGGTGACCAGTCTCGTGGATCTGGGCCTGCCTGTTGGTCTGGCGGACGTGGATCTTGCACTCCGCGCGCAATTTGCCGATGTGTTCGGCGATGAACCCGTCACATCGCAGACCAATCTGAACCAGCCCTTTAAAGACGCTTAACTGCCGACGAGCTCATGGTATTCATGAATAATCGTTTGCACGTCGCTCTTGTCGATCGGCTTGGTGATGAAGCGGTAGACATGCGGATCCCTATGCGCACGCTCCATGTCCTCGCGCAGCACTGATGTGGACAGCATGATAATCAGGGTGCTTGAACTCCGAAATGGTACGGGCAGCTTGGCATATCTCTCCAGAAACTCGAACCCGTTCAGGCGCGGCATGTTGATGTCCAGCAGGATCAATTCAGGCATAGGCTTGTTGTCATTCACGCGTGCCTCGAGATATTCCAGTGCGGCCAAGCCATCCGTTGCGACATCAATGGAGTCGACCAGACCAGAGCGGTCCAATATACGCTGATGCATGAGATTGGTAACCTTGTCGTCATCGACAAGGAGCACCGTCCCAAGGGATGCAAGTGTCGTCGTCACAGGCGCTCCGGCTTGTTTGGCAATTGAAATGAGAAACAGCTACCCTTTCCGACCTTACTGGAGGCATGAAGGCTGCCCCCCACGCGATCCAGCACCCGGCGGATGGAATAAAGGGAAACGCCAGCACCGTCCGGTGTGCTGTGCGCGCGTTTAAAGAGACCGAAAACCTTGTCCTGATCGCGCGGCAGATCCACGCCGGACCCGTTGTCAGTGATCGAAACCTCCACCCCATTTTCAAGCTGTCGAGACTGCACTTTGACACGGGGACGGCGCTCAGGCGCACGATATTTGATGGCATTCCCGATCATCGATTGCAGGATGTTCTCCATCTCGCGGGGTACAAACCAAACGGTTTGCACGTCAAAATCGCAGGAAACCACAGCGTTCGCTTTCATCATCTGGAAATGCAGATTGACCAGCGCACGCTCCGTGACGCTCTTAAGGTCAACCTCCTCGAACACTCCAAATGTCCCGGAGTGCGCTTGCGCCACACAAATCAGCGCATCCAGCTTCTCCCCAGCCTGGTGACAGGCATCGCGCATCCAGCTCAGTGTTTCCGCATGTTCTGGCGGCAATTCTCCCTCTGCCTCGGACAGCATATGGGTGAGGCAGATCATATTGTTGATGGGGACTTTCAGATCATGTGTCGCCACATATGTCAGGTCCTTGAGATCTCGATTGACGTCGTTTAACTCCGCTGTGCGCCGCGCCATGCAGACGCCCAATTCGCTGTTGAGAACCTCCAGCGTCTCCGTGCGCGCTTCGACCCGGGCCTCCAGCGATTCGTTCACCTCAATCAGTCGCGCCTCGTTCTCTTTCTGCGCGGTGATGTCGACGGCGATGCCGATGTGGCGCAGGACCGCCCCGTCATCCGAAGTCTCAAAGATGCTATCGATGCTGCGCAACCAAAGCTCATTGCCCTGCTTGGATTTGACACGGTACTCAAAGGTTGTTTCGGTCCCTATGGGCAGCGCCTGTAAGGATTTCAGATAGTCGAACAATGCATCCTGATCGTCCTCATGGATGATCGTGGGGAGCAACGTCTCCCCCAACGAACAGACCTCTTCCGGTGAATACCCCAAAAGATCGGCAATCGTGCAATTGGCGTATTCATTGGACATCGTTGCATGGTTGAAAATGTATATGATGCCCGGCACCAGCTCCGCCATCCGTGTCCAGAACGCAATGCTGCTTTCGTCCACCACCGCAGATGTCGCCTGAATATTTTGCGGTTGCACCACCTGCATTTCGGATCTTTTTACCTCATTAACCCATGACGAGAAGTCGTCGACACCTGCGCAGGAAAGTGCCTTAGTAACATTAAGCGTGCGTAAATGAGCGCCATGATGATTTGAATTGAGCGTAAAAATATTCAATCTATGCGTGTTTTGAGCCTCATTGGTGCATTCCGCCAGGAAATTTCTGGGACTGTGACAAATACGATCATTGCTCCTGTCAACAACTCTCTCTAAAACAAGTAGGACTCTGGCGCGTGGCATGGGAACCGTTGCGCGCCATTTAACTACTTAAGCAGGAGGCAAGAGCATGGCAGACGCAGCCATCCACGGCCACGAACACCATGATGAACGCGGGTTTTTCACCCGTTGGTTCATGTCCACAAACCACAAAGATATCGGTATTCTGTACCTGATCACGTCGGCCCTCGCCGGCTTCATCTCGGTCGCCTTCACCGTCTACATGCGGCTGGAGCTGATGGATCCAGGCGTTCAATATATGTGCATGGAAGGGGCACGTCTGTTCTCGTCAGGCGAGGCTTGCACCCCCAATGGGCATTTGTGGAACGTGCTGATCACCGGCCACGGCATTCTGATGATGTTCTTTGTCGTGATCCCCGCGCTCTTCGGCGGATTTGGCAACTATTTCATGCCCTTGCAGATCGGCGCGCCCGATATGGCATTCCCGCGCATGAACAACCTGTCGTTCTGGCTCTACGTCGCAGGCACCTCGCTGGCGATCTGCTCGGTGCTCGCACCGGGCGGCAATGACCAGTCGGGCTCGGGCGTGGGCTGGGTGCTCTACCCGCCGCTCTCGACGCTTGAGGGTGGCTTCTCGATGGACCTCGCGATCTTCGCGGTGCACGTCTCCGGCGCCTCCTCGATCCTGGGGGCGATCAACATGATCACCACCTTCCTGAACATGCGCGCGCCCGGCATGACGCTCTTCAAGGTGCCGCTATTCTCCTGGTCGATCTTCGTCACAAGCTGGTTGATCCTGCTGTCCCTGCCGGTTCTGGCGGGTGCCATCACCATGCTGCTGATGGACCGCAACTTCGGCTTCACCTTCTTTGATCCCGCGGGCGGCGGCGATCCGGTGCTCTACCAGCACATCCTGTGGTTCTTCGGCCACCCCGAGGTCTACATCGTGATCCTGCCCGGCTTCGGCATCATCAGCCACGTCATCGCGACCTTCGCGCGCAAGCCGATCTTCGGCTACCTGCCGATGGTCTGGGCCCTGATTGCCATCGGCGCCCTGGGCTTCGTGGTCTGGGCGCACCACATGTACACCGTGGGCATGTCGCTTAACCAGCAGGCCTACTTCATGCTGGCCACGATGGTTATCGCGGTGCCGACGGGTGTGAAAATCTTCAGCTGGATCGCCACCATGTGGGGCGGGTCGGTGACCTTCGAAACACCGATGCTCTGGGCCTTCGGCTTCCTCTTCCTCTTCACCGTGGGCGGTGTGACCGGTATCGTTCTGTCGCAGGCCGCCGTGGACCGCTACTACCACGACACCTACTACGTGGTGGCGCACTTCCACTACGTGATGTCGCTCGGGGCCGTCTTCGCCATCTTCGCAGGGATCTACTTCTACTTCCCCAAGATGACTGGACGCATGTACCCTGAATGGGCGGGCAAGCTGCACTTCTGGGCGTTCTTCATCGGGGCCAACCTGACCTTCTTCCCACAGCACTTCCTGGGCCGTCAGGGCATGCCGCGGCGCTACATCGACTACCCGGATGCATTTGCCTACTGGAACTGGTGGTCAAGCGTCGGTGCCTTCATCAGCTTCGCGTCCTTCCTGTTCTTCTTCGGCGTAATGTTTTACGCCCTGCGCGCCGGCAAGAAAGTGACCGAGAATAACCCCTGGAACGAATACGCGGATACGCTGGAATGGACCCTGCCGTCGCCGCCGCCCGAACACACGTTCGAGCAGCTGCCAAAGCAGGAAGACTGGGACAACAAGCACGCGCACTGATCCCGCTCAGCCAAGACACGCTCAAAAGGCCCTGATCCCCGATCAGGGCCTTTTTTTGCCGATCCCCCTACCCGATTGCAGCGCCTCTCCGCCGGAACGGCCGTGTGAAGATTCGTGAGTGCGCGTGACGGAACAGCCTGCGCGCATGATGCGTTTCCGTTCCAATGACAGGAAAGGAGAGACATATGTTCTCGACACGCATCACCTCTACCGCGCTTGCCGCAGCCATTGCATTTGCCCCTGCTGCCCGGGTGGCCGCCGACGGCAAGGATTTCATCGCTGGTGCCCTGATCGGCGGGGTCGTGGGCTCCCAGATCCAGAAAAACGTGACCCGCAACCGCGCCAATCAACAGTCGATCTTCACAGCGCCTACACAACGCCAGGCCACCACACAGAAACGCACCTACCGCGCCGCGATCCCGGCTACGCAGGAAGGCCGCGAGATTCAGGCTTCGCTGAATTACTTTGGTTTCAACGCAGGCACCGTAGACGGGCAGCTGGGCGGTCAGACCCGTTCGGCGATCTCGGAGTATCAAAGCTACATGGGCTACGAGCCCAGTGGGCACCTGACGTCCTTTGAAAAGGAGTTGCTGCTGCGGTCCCATAACCGCGCCCAGGCGGGTGGCGATCAGACCTTCCGCCAGATTGCCGCAACCCCCGACGGCACGCGTGGCCTGCTGAAGACCTACCGCGCCGAGTTTGCCAATGGTGCCTCGACAGGCACCACAAATGTCTATGGCGAGCAGCGCGCCTTTACCAGCGACTACTAAGAGGTTCGTGATGCCCTGGCACGCCGTTCTGTCTTCGGTGTGATCCTCGGTTCCATTCGGCATCATGGCTGACTGACCGCCGCGGCAGGCCCTGCGCCGCGCGGCGGGCTTTTTCTATAAGCGCTCGACCTCATAGGCGGGCGTGATCCCGACACGGTATGGCAAGCGGGTCTGCCATAAATCAGGGCTTCCCCGTCGTCTCGCCTAGGCAAGGCTACCTGTCGCATTGCTTCGCACGCGACGCCTCGGTAAACTCATTTCATGCCCTATCAGTGGACATCGGACCCCGGCGATAGCCCGCAAACCCTCAAGCTCTGGCCGCATAACTCGCTGCCCGCCCGAGGTATGGCAGCCTTTGTTCTGGCCACCTTCACACTGATCTGCATCCCCACCCTGCCCTTGCTCGGTTCACCCATCCTCTGGGGCCTGTTGCCCTTTTTGCTGGCAGCTGTCTGGGGCATCTACTACGCGCTACAGCGCAATCACCGCGCGCGCCAGATCACCGAAGTGCTGACGCTTGATGAAGAAGACGCGCGGCTTGTGCGGCAGGACCCAACGGGCGAAGTGCAGGAATGGGATTGCAACCGCTATTGGACGACGATCACCAAATACGAAACAGATGGGCCCGTGCCCCATTACGTCACCCTGAAAGGCAAAGGCCGCGAGGTCGAAATCGGGGCGTTCCTGAGCGAAGATGAACGGGTGTCGCTCTATGATGAGCTGCAGATCGCCTGGCGGCGTTAGAAATCGCACCCGAAATGCCGGGCCGCAAGGGATCGCGCGCGCTTCGGTTCCAGCTTCCAGCAACAGGCGATTTCCCAGGCCGTCAAGCCGCGCTGAATGTCATTACCGGGTGGGTCGCTAACAACTTGCGCTGTATCGAATATCCGCAAATCGACACGCGCCTCATCCCAATCGATCAATGCAGGCTGGCCGCTTGGGGTCAGGATCAGATTGCCAGTGCCAATGTCTCCGTGAATGACCCCCCGATCACCGTCCGGCATCCCGGCCCAGGCGCCACGCAACTGCTCCAAAAGGCCCGTCGGCATCACCGAGAGGTCGACATCACCCCCCTGCTGCACCGTTGTCAGTTCGAGGGAGGAGGCGAACCCGGGACGCTGCTCAATGCCGGTGCTCGCTTCGTGAAAGCGTTTAAGCCTCCGCGCGACTTCCGGCATCCGATCTGCCGTAAATTCGGCGCCATCGATAAAGGGCTCACAGGTCCACCCGTTTTCCAGAATATGCCCACGTCGGCTTCGTACATGTTTGGGCACCTGAAACCCAGCCTCGCGGGCCGCTGCCTGAACTGGTTCAAGCCACAACAGGCTCTCAGCGCTGCGCCTGCTCGATTTGAAAACCAAGGCAGGGTGATGGCCAACGGCCGTTCGGAAGGCGCTGTTGCGATGGCCGCCGCGCAGGGCCGTCAGCGGGCCATCGTATCCCCACAAACGCGTGTCGGGTGGCGCTTTGGGCATCGGCATTCCCTCACCGACCGCAGCCGAATGTCGAAATCAGCTCAACCGCGCTTTGACCTTCGGGCCAACGGCCCCAAAGTCGATCTGTCCTGCGTATTTGGATTTCAGAATGGCCATGACCTTGCCCATGTCGCGAATGCTATCGGCCCCAACCTCGGCCACCGCTTCGGCCACCGCTTTTTCGGTTTCAGCTTCCGACAGCTGCCGCGGCAGGAATTCCTCAATCACTTCGATTTCAGTCTTTTCCCGCTCCGCAAGATCAAGACGCCCGCCCTCTTCATAGGCACGCGCACTTTCAAGCCGCTGCTTTGACATTTTGCTCAGGATCGCAAGAACCTCGGCATTGGGCACACCATCCTCGTTGCCCTCGGCCCGGGCTGCAATATCTTTGTCCTTGATCGCCGCATTGATCAGGCGCAGAGTGGAGAGCCGATCGGCGGCCTTGTCTTTCATGGCCTGTTTCAGTGAAACAGAGACTTTTTCGCGCAATTCCATCGCAAGGCATCCTTCAATGATTAACCGCAAATAACTGCGGCAAGGCATCTTCGAGCCTTGGACCTTATCCAATGCAACAGGCCGCCGCAACACAATCCGCTGCGTCATCCTGTGTCAGAATACCGGGAATATGTCCAGAAATGGGCCTTGACCCCCCTCAGACGCGCGTCTAGTTTCCGTCAGATTTCACTGCCGCCCCTGCCCGAAAGGATCGCCCATGCAGCCGCCTGCGTCCGACCGCCCAACCGCTTGTCTGGCGCTTGCTGACGGGACCCTCTTTTACGGGAGCGGGTTTGGTGCCACCGGCCAAACCGTCGCGGAGCTGTGCTTCAACACCGCCATGTCAGGGTATCAGGAGATCATGACCGACCCTTCCTATGCCGGGCAGATCGTGACCTTCACCTTCCCGCACATCGGCAATGTCGGCGTGAACCCCGAGGACGATGAAACCGGCGATCCCGTTGCCGAGGGCATGATCGTCAAGTGGATGCCGACCGATCCCTCGAACTGGCGCGCGGTGCAGGATCTGGATGCCTGGCTCAGCTCGCGCGGACGCATTGCCTTGGGCGGCGTCGATACACGCCGCCTGACCCGTGCGATCCGGCAATCCGGCGCGCCGCATGTGGCGCTTGCCCATGATCCGGAAGGCAATTTCGACGTCGAAGCGCTTGTTGCAGCCGCACGTGCATTCAGCGGGTTGGAGGGGCTTGATCTGGCCCGCGAAGTCACCTGTGCACAGTCCTATCACTGGAACGAAATGCGGTGGGCCTGGCCGGATGGCTATACGCCGCAGACCGATCCCAAACACAAGGTCGTGGCCATTGATTACGGCGCGAAACGCAATATCCTACGCTGCCTTGCAAGTGCCGGATGTGATGTGACCGTTCTGCCTGCCACGGCGAGTTATGACGATGTGATGGCACACAACCCGGATGGGGTTTTTCTCTCAAACGGGCCCGGTGACCCGGCGGCGACTGGCACCTATGCTGTGCCAATGATCCAGCAGGTCTTGTCGGACACGGATCTGCCGGTTTTCGGGATTTGCCTCGGGCACCAGATGCTGGCGCTGGCCTTGGGCGCCCAGACGATCAAGATGAACCACGGGCACCATGGTGCCAACCATCCGGTCAAGGATCATGACACCGGCAAGGTCGAAATCACCTCGATGAACCACGGCTTTGCAGTCGATGCTCAGACGCTGCCTTCCGGCGTGCTTGAAACGCATACCTCGCTTTTTGACGGGTCGAATTGCGGCATTCGGGTTGATGGGCGCCCTGTCTGGTCGGTTCAACACCATCCCGAAGCCAGTCCGGGACCGCAAGACAGCTACTACCTGTTTGAGCGTTTCGCCGAAGCCATGGCTGCACGCGCCGCCTGAACCGCGCAATGCGCCTTTAGGTTGAAAAGTGTTAACTTAACAGATCATTAACCCTGTTCTGACAGCGTGCCACCGTTGAGTTTATGCAAGGCACGCGACGATGAACAACCTGCGGCTGGTGCTGCCTGACCCGGTGCCGGAACCGGATCTGACAGCGCCCGCGATCACATATGAACCGATCGGCCGTATGCTGGTGGATCGGGGCAAGATCGCGCATACCGATCTTGATCACGCGCTGAAGATCCAAGGCCATATTGATGCGCCGCTGGGTGAGATCATGGTGTCTGAGGGTCTGCTTGCCAAGCGCGATGTGCTGGGCGCCCTGGCCGCGCAATGCCATGCACAAGACGCCGATCTGGACCTCGACCCACCCGAACCCAAGATGGCCGCCTGCCTGCCCGCCGATGTCTGCCTGCGCCACGGGGTTGTGCCGTGGAAGCGGGACGGGTTGCGGATCCTCGTCGCCACCAGCAGCCCTGCGGATTTCGCAGCGCTTTGCCAGACAATGAAACGGCGCGGGTTGTCGCTTTTCCCGGTGATCGTTGACGAATTGCAGATCCAATCACATCTCAGTCGTCTCTACGGGGATGAATTGGCGCAAAAGGCCGCCACCCGTGTGCCTTCGGCGGAAAGCTGTCGCAGTTGGGCCAGCGCCGGGCAGCATCGGCTCCGCTGGGCGGCTGCGCTCTGCGGCTGCCTGCTGGTGGCCTGTATCCTGGCGCCCGCCTGGACCTTCACCCTTGGAGTGCTCTGGGCGGTCCTGACCTTGCTGATGACCACCGGCATGAAGGCGGCCGCCTTTGCGGCGCAATTGGCCCACAAACCGCCACCACGCCGCATCAACTATGATCTGGGGACGGCCAAGTTCCGGCTGCCACGGGTCTCGATCCTTGTGCCCCTACTCAAGGAAAAGGAGATCGCGGGGCAGTTGATCGCCCGGCTGAGCGGGCTGACATACCCCAAATCCTTGCTCAACGTAGTGCTCGTGCTGGAGGAAGGCGACACGATGACCCGCGAAACCATCGCGCGCACCGAGCTGCCCGATTGGATGAGCGTGATCGAGGTTCCCGGCGCGGGGGATTTGACAACCAAGCCGCGCGCTCTGAATTACGCGCTCGATTTCTGTCGCGGCAGCATCATCGGCGTCTGGGACGCGGAAGACTGGCCCGAAGCAGATCAGATCGAACGCGTGGTCACACGTTTCAACGAAGCGCCGCAAAACGTCGTCTGCCTGCAAGGGGTGCTGGACTATTATAACTCCCGCACCAACTGGCTGTCTCGATGTTTCACCATCGAATACGCCACATGGTGGCGGGTGATCCTGCCGGGGATCGCCAAGCTGGGTCTGGTGCTGCCTTTGGGCGGCACGACGCTGTTCTTTCGCCGCGATGGGCTGGAGAAACTGGGGGGATGGGACGCGCATAACGTCACCGAAGACGCCGATCTGGGTGTCAGGTTGGCGCGCCATGGCTATGTGACGGAACTGCTGCCGACGGTCACCCATGAAGAGGCCACAAGTCGCGCATGGCCCTGGGTGCGGCAGCGCTCACGCTGGCTCAAAGGGTTCATGATCACGTATTTCGTGCACATGCGACACCCCAGACAGCTGCTCCGGGACTTGGGGCTCAAACGCTTCCTGGGCCTGCAGACCATTTTCCTTGCAACCTTCTCGCAATTTGCCGCAGCCCCACTGCTGTGGTCCTTTTGGCTCACGATCGCTGGTTTCACACATCCTGTTGAGGTCACATTGGGCAGTCAGGTCGTTTGGGCGTTGGCTGGCTTTTTTGTCTTTTCAGAACTTCTCAGCCTCACGATGGGCATCTACGCGGTCTCCGGTCGGGCGCATCGGCACCTGATCGGTTACGTGCCGACGATGATGTTCTATTTCACGCTGGGCGCGCTGGCCAGCTACAAGGCGCTTTGGGAAATGGTCCAAGCCCCGTTCTTTTGGGACAAAACCCAGCACGGCGTCTCGACCCAGACAGATGTGACCTAGCTCTCCTCTTCGCGCCGTGCCGCGTCCTGTTTGAGGCGCGTCATGAAGGCCACGGAAATATGCTCGCGCAGCGCCTGATCCGCAGCGTCCGAATCCTTATGCTCGATCGCGGTGACGATGGCGTCATGTTCGGCCTGCGCAATTTCACCGCGACCTTGGGCCGCGAGCGATGTAGTGGCCATCAGCGCCATGGTGCGGTGCACCAGATCCAGCTGCTGCACCAGATAGCGGTTATGGGAGGCCAGATGCACCTGCTTGTGGAACCGCCGGTTCGCGCGGGAAAGAGCCGCGGGATCATCGGTGAGCGCATTATCGGCCTCCACCATCTCCCGCAGAATGCGGATCTCTTCATCGGTCGCGTGCTGCGCAGCAAGACGCGCAGCCAAGCCCTCCAGCTCGCGCCGCACCACGTATAGCTCAGCCATCTGATTGTGATCCAATGAGGCCACGATCAAACTGCGCCCGTCCCGCGCCAGAAGCGACTGTGTTTCCAGGCGTTGCAGCGCCTCGCGAATGGGCGTGCGCGACACCCCAAAACGTTCGGCCAGCTCGCTTTCGACAAGCCGGTCACCGGGGCGATAGACGCCCAGATCAATCGCATCCAGAATCATTGAATACGCGTCTGTCTGTTGTGGTTTTTGCAACCCCATCGCCCCCGCCTTCTGCCATACCGGTTCGATACCTTAACGAGGCAATCCGCGGTCGTGCAACCCTGTGCTCTTGCCTGCGCGCATCGCGCGGCCTAGGTATGCGCCATGCCAAAAGATGCCTTTTCCGATGTCAGCGCCTGGGTCTTTGACCTTGATCACACGCTTTATCCGCCCTCGGCGCGGCTATTTGACCTGATCGAGGTGCGCATGACTGCCTATGTCATGGCGGCCTTGAACGTGGATCACGCGGAGGCCGACCGGCTGCGCAAACATTATTGGGCCACCCATGGCACCACCCTGGCCGGGCTGATGCGCGAGCATGATGTCGACCCGGGCCCCTATCTGACGGATGTGCACGATATCCCGATGGACAGCCTGGCCCCCGATCCGGTTCTGGCGTCGCAGATCAGGCAGCTGCCCGGGCGCCGCATCGTTTATACCAATGGCTGCGCGCCTTACGCCGAACGGGTCTTGGAAGCGCGCGGGCTTGGAGGCCTTTTTGACGCCATCTATGGCGTGGAGCATGCCGATTTCCTGCCGAAACCGGATCATGCGGCATTCGATACCGTGTTCCGCAAGGATGGGCTTGCCCCCGAAACCGCGGCGATGTTCGAGGATGATGCCCGAAACCTGAAAGTTCCACATGATATGGGAATGCGCACGGTGCATGTGGCTGAAACACGCGGATCCGGTGCGCATATCCACTTTCACACCGACGATTTAAGTCAGTTTTTAAGCGCTCTTCTCTGATACCCTGCGACAATCCGGCCTCTGTGAAAGGCCTCGTTCACCCCTATCTGTCATGCAACCAGACGATTGAGGGACCTGATAATGACAATTGCCGCCGACACACGCGCGCTGCCTTTCTGGCAACGTATGTTTTTTAAAATCCCGGTTCTGGGGTGGGTCGCGCGCGACCTGATGTTCGGCGACAAGAACAATGTGTGGTTTGCATTGATCGGGTTTTTCAGCCTTTGGATGAGTGCGGCGCTGACATTTGGATTGCCGGGGCTTTATTTGCCTGCGCTGGCCCTAGTGCCGGTTATTTTTGTGATCCTGCTTTTGATCACCAAAGGGTAGTGTCGCTGGCCTTTACCGCCGGATTTGCTTAACTCTGAGGATGGGGCATGGAGGCAGGATGTCAGACAACACTTGTGATATTTTGATCTCAGGCGGCGGTATCGCCGGGCTGACTGCGGCGGCGTTGTTCGGGACAGCAGGTTTTGACGTCATCTGCGTCGACCCGACGCCCCCCATCACGGACCGGGATCATCAAGGCGCAGACATGCGCTCCACCGCCATGCTGCAGCCCGCGCGCCATGTTCTGGAGACGGCGGGTCTTTGGGACAGGCTGCTGCCGCACGCGTCGCCCTTACAAATCATGCGGATCGTCGATGCTGGCGGCGAGATTGCGGAGCCGCGCGTGACCCGTGACTTCAATGCGGCGGATGTGTCGGATCTGCCCTTTGGCTGGAACTTTCCAAACTGGCTGTTGCGCCGCGAAATCCTGGCCCGGCTGGACCAATTGCCAAACGTGGATTTTCGACCCGGCACCAGTACAACCTCACTGTTCACCCGTGAACGCGAGGCCCGCGTCGGTCTCAGCGACGGGTCAAAAATACGCACCCGGCTGGTGATCGCGGCAGACGGTCGTGGGTCACCCATGCGTCAGGCGGCGGGTATTGAGGTCCATACCAAACGCTATGGGCAAAAGGCGCTGGCTTTCGCCGTCACCCATCCCATCCCGCATGAAAACGTCTCCACCGAAATTCACAGGACGGGGGGCCCTTTCACGCTGGTTCCGCTGCCGGATCACAATGGATTGCCCTCCTCGGCGATTGTCTGGATGGACGATGGGCCCTCGTCGCAATCCCGGATGGCGATGGATGTCGAGGAATTCGAAGCGGAAATGTCAGCCCGCAGCTGTCACCTCTTTGGACCCCTCAAGCTTGCGTCGCAGCGCACCATCTGGCCCATCATCAGCCAACAGGCCGCGCGGTTGTCGGGTGAGCGTCTTGCGTTGATTGCGGAGGCGGCGCATGTGGTCCCCCCCATCGGGGCGCAGGGGTTGAACATGAGCCTGGCCGATACCGCCACCCTGCTGTCACTGGCACAAGAGCGCCCCGATGAGATCGGAGATCGCCGCATGCTCGATGCCTATCACAAGGCGCGCTACAGCGATATTTCCCTGCGGGTTCAGGGCATTGATATCCTGAACCGCGCCAGTCAAGTCAGCACCCCGATGTTGCGCGATGCCCGTGCTGCAGGCCTCAATGCGCTCTACTCCATGGCGCCCGTGCGCAAGACGCTGATGCAAATGGGCCTTGGCGTGAAGTAAGGTGCCTTACAGGACCTGATCGATCACCCGTTGCAAACGCCCCACGGTGCCATCGACGTCATAGAGCTTGTCCAACCCGAAAAGCCCTAACCGGAACGTCCTGAAATCCGCAGGTTCATCACATTGCAGCGGGACACCGGCGGCAATCTGCATGCCTTCGGCGGCGAATTTCTTGCCGTTCTGAATGTCCGGATCGCCGGTGTAGCTCACCACCACACCCGGGGCGCCGTAACCTTCGGCGGCAACGGAAACGACACCCTTGGCGGCCAGCATGGCGCGCACCGCATCACCCAACCGCCATTGCGCTTCCTTCAGACGCTCAAAACCATAATTTCTGGTCTCAAACATCGTATCCCGGAAAGCACGCAACGCATCCGTCGGCATGGTCGCATGATAGGCATGGCCACCATTTTCGTAGGCCTGCATGATGCTGTGCCACTTGCCAAGATCAATTGCAAAACTGTCCGACTGTGTCTCCGCCAAGCGCGCCTCGGCGCGCTCCGACATCATCACGAGCCCTGCGGATGGGGAGGCCGACCAGCCTTTTTGCGGCGCGGAGATCAACACGTCGACGCCGAGGGCGCGCATATCAACCCAGGCGCAGCCCGATGCGATGCAATCCAGCACCATCAACGCGCCCACATCATGGGCGGCTTTTGCCATGGCCGCGATGTAGTCATCGGGCAGGATCACGCCAGCGCTGGTTTCCACGTGTGGGGCGAAAACCATATCGGGTTTCTGCTCGGCAATGGCCGCGATCACCTCGTCAATTGGTGCCGGAGCAAAGGGCGATGGCGTCGCATTGCCGGTCTGGCGTGCTTTCAAAACACTTGTGTTTGCCGTCAGCCCGCCGGTCTCGAAAATCTGGCTCCAGCGGTATGAAAACCACCCATTGCGGACCACCAGGACCTCCGCACCGCGCGCAAATTGCCGCGCCACCGCTTCCATAGCATAGGTGCCGCCGCCCGGGATGATGGCGACCGCATCCGCTGCGTAGACCTCTTTCAGCATCGACGACAAATCGTTCATGACCTGCTGAAACGCGGCGCTCATCGAATTCAAAGACCGATCGGTGAAAACGACCGAAAATTCTTCCAGTCCCGTTGGATCAACGGTGTCGAGCAATGCTGGCATGATCATACCTCCCTGAGTTCGGGATAGGCGTAACCGGTCGCATCGGGCTTGGCAAAGTCTACTTATGTATACACCGAGGGTCCGCCTCGGAACGGGGGCACCTATCGGAAACCTCTGACGCCGACCTTAGCCAATCGGGCCGGTACGGCGCTCTTCGCTCAGCAAAACATTCGCCTCGACCTCTCCAACACCGGGCAAAGTCATGATCCGACGGCGCAGGACCCGTTCAAAATCCGGCAAATCCCGCGCCACCACACGCAACCGGTAGTCATAGAGCCCCAACACATGCTCGACGCGCTGCACTTCGGGGATGGCGCTGACCGCGCGCTCGAAATCCTCCAGGCTGACGCGTCCCTTGGTCGCCAGTTTCACGCCCAGAAAAACCGTCACCCCAAACCCGAGCGCTTCGGCGTTCAGACGCAAGTGACGCCCCTTCAGAACGCCTGCGCCTTCCAGCTTGCGCATTCGCCGCCAAGTCGCGGGTTGCGACAGGCCGAGATGCCGCCCCAGGGTCCCGGCACTTTGGGTGGCATCCCGCGCCAAGGCCCGCAGCAAGGCCCGGTCTATGTCGTCCAGATCAATCATAGCGGCAAAGCCTCTTCCGCCTTGATCTGCGCGATCTGCATCAGCGCCTCGATGTCCGCGATGTGGGGCAGCGTCAGAATGCGACGTCGATAGATGTCCTGATAGTGGGGCATGTCGCGCGCGATGATGTTCAACCGCACATCGACCCGCCCCAGAAAGGTCTGTATCTCCGTCACCTCCGGCACATCGCGCGCGGCCGCAATAAAGTCGTCAAAGGCGCGTGGCTGCGTTTTATCCAGCGTCACCCGCAGCGAAACCTCGACCGAATAGCCCAGTGCGGCCCAGTCGATGACCGCGCATATGCCTTCGATGATGCCCGTTTCCTGCATTCGGGTGATGCGCCGCGCGACCTTGCCCGACGTGCTGGCGCAACGCTCAGCCAGTTCAGCCGGGCTCAGGCTTGGATCAGATTGCCAATGCCGCAACACGCGGCGGTCAAAGTCGTCAAGCATGATTTTTTTACTTATTCTTATTTCAGCGAATAGTTTTTCGATAGTTCCAGCCATATCTCTTGTATCTGGTGATGGCAATCATCGGAAGACCCCGTAATTTGGTCGCAGTTTTTCACTCACTCAAAGGACCGCCAAAATGCGCGTTTATTATGATCGCGACTGCGATGTTAACCTGATCAAAGACATGAAAGTGGCCATTCTGGGCTATGGCAGCCAAGGGCACGCCCATGCGCTGAACCTGCGCGACAGCGGCGCCAAGAACCTCGTTGTCGCGCTGCGCGAGGGCTCGCCATCGGCTGCGAAAGCCGAAGGCGAGGGCCTGACGGTCATGGGCATCGCCGAAGCGGCGGCCTGGGCGGATCTGATCATGTTCACCATGCCCGACGAATTGCAGGCCGAAACCTACAAGAAATACGTGCACGACAACATCCGCGAGGGTGCCGCCATTGCCTTTGCCCACGGTCTGAACGTGCACTTCGGCCTGATCGAGCCCAAAGAAGGCATCGACGTCGTGATGATGGCCCCCAAAGGCCCTGGCCACACCGTGCGCGGTGAATACACCAAAGGCGGCGGCGTGCCCTGCCTGGTTGCGGTGGACAAGGACAGCTCCGGCAAGGCGTTGGAAATCGGTCTCTCCTATTGCTCCGCCATCGGCGGTGGCCGCTCCGGCATCATTGAGACCAACTTCCGCGAAGAGTGCGAAACCGACCTCTTCGGGGAACAGGCCGTGCTCTGCGGTGGCCTCGTGGAACTGATCCGCATGGGCTTTGAGACACTGGTCGAGGCGGGCTACGCGCCCGAAATGGCCTATTTCGAGTGTCTGCACGAGGTGAAGCTGATCGTGGATCTGATCTACGAAGGTGGCATCGCCAACATGAACTACTCGATCTCCAACACGGCGGAATACGGTGAATATGTTTCCGGTCCGCGGGTGCTGCCCTATGACGAGACCAAGGCCCGGATGAAAGCGATCCTGACCGACATCCAGACCGGCAAATTTGTACGTGACTTCATGCAGGAAAACGCTGTGGGTCAGCCCTTCTTCAAAGGCACGCGTCGCATCAACGACGAGCACCAGATCGAAGCCACCGGCGAAACCCTGCGCGGCATGATGCCCTGGATTTCCGCGGGCAAAATGGTCGACAAGGCCAAGAACTGATCCTTCGATCCGGATCGAACCATTCTCGGTTCCAAACGCACTATTATGAACGGGGCGGCGGTGACCGCCCCGTTTTCTTTGAAAGACACCTATGACCAACGCCCCTGAGATCACACTCAAAAGCTGGCTGATGGTCGGCATCCTGGGGTTCACCTGGGGCGGCACATTTCTGGTCACAGAGATCGCACTTGAGGGCCTCACCCCTTTCTGGCTGGCAGCGGGGCGAATTGGGTTTGCCGCCGTGCTGATGACCGCGATCTGGGCGATGTTGGGGTTTCGCCTGTTTGAGGCCCCGGCCTCGCGCGCAGACTGGCGAGCTGCCATGGTGATCGGCGCCTTGAGCTCCGCCGTGCCCTTCATGTTGCTCGCCTGGGGCCAGCAATTCGTGACCTCTGGCTTTGCGGGGGTGTCCATGGCCGCTGTGGCCCTGATCGTGCTGCCGCTGGCGCATTTTCTGGTGCCCGGGGAACGCCTGACCCCCCGCAAAGGCGCAGGCTTCATCATCGGCTTCATCGGCGTTTGCGTCCTGATCGGCGCTCAAGCCTTTGAAACATCAGGTGCTTCCATGGAACCCGCGGGGCGGCTGGCCTGCATTGGCGCGGCCTCGTGCTACGCCATATCCTCGATCCTGATGCGTCGATTGCCGCCTGTGAACACCATTGGTCTGTCGACCGTGCTGCTTTTGATCGGCGCGGTTCTGGTCATCCCAATCGCGCTCATCGTGGAAGGCCCCCCGCCGCTGCCTGACACAAAAACGCTGGTGGTTGTGGCCATCCTGGGGTTGATCCCAACAGCTGCGGCAAACCTCTTGCGGGTTCAGGTGGTCCGCAGCGCCGGGCCCGTTTTCATGTCCCTGACCAATTATCAGGTGCCGATATGGTCGGTTGTGCTGGGCGCGGCGCTGTTGGGCGAACCGCTACCGCCGTCGCTCATGTGGGCTCTGGTTCTGATCCTTGCAGGGGTTGGGCTGAGCCAATACGGCGCGTTGCGCCGCCTCTTCGGCAAGGGCTAAGAGCTCACAGCATCCGCTACGGCCTCGACAACGCTGTCGACCGCGCGTTCCATCAGGGCTGCGTCCTCGTGCTCCGCCATCACGCGCACCAAAGGTTCTGTACCCGATTTGCGGATCAACAAACGCCCGCTTCCCGCCAAATCGGCTTCGGCCTGCGCAATGGCTTTTTTGACGCGAGCTTCTTCGAGAGGTGTCTGTCCCGCCGCAAAGCGCACATTCTTGAGCAGTTGCGGCACGGGATCGAAGTTATGCAGCAACTCACTGGCGGGTTTTCCAGACCGCACCATTTCCGCAAGAAACTGCAGGCCGGCCATGAGGCCATCACCCGTTGTGGCGTAGTCCGACATCACGATATGCCCGGACTGTTCACCGCCAAGGTTAAATCCGCCTGACCGCATCCGTTCAACAACGTAGCGGTCCCCCACAGCCGTACGTTCAAGCCGCACCCCCTGTCCCGCGAGGAAGTGTTCCAGCCCGAGGTTCGACATCACCGTCGCGACCAGCGCGTTGTTTTCCAGCCGCTCCTCAGCCGCCCATCGCGCGGCCATCAGGGCCATGAACTGGTCGCCATCGCCGACCTTGCCGTTCTGATCGAGCAGAATGACACGATCCGCATCGCCATCCAGACAAATGCCGACATCCGCGCCGTGCGACACCACGGTCTCTGCGGCCATTTCGGGATGTGTGGACCCGCAGGCATCGTTGATATTGTGCCCGTTTGGTGCCACGCCAACCGGAATCACCGTGGCGCCCAGCTCCCAGAGCGCCTCCGGCGCTACGCGGTAGGCTGCCCCGTTCGCGCAATCGACAACCACCTTCAGCCCATCCAGCCGCATCTGTCGCGGGAACGAGGATTTGACCCGCTCGATATACCGAAACCGACCATCGTCGATCCGTTTGGCGCGGCCGATGTTTTCCGCCTCAATCGGCGCCACGCCATCGTTGATCAGCGCTTCGATTTCCGCTTCCATCTGATCGGAAAGCTTGTAGCCGTCGGGGCCAAAAAACTTGATGCCATTGTCCACCGCCGGATTGTGGCTGGCAGAAATCATCACGCCCAGATCGGCCCGCATGGAGCGTGTCAAAAGGCCCACAGCAGGCGTAGGCACAGGCCCCAGAAGCAGCACATTCATACCCGTTGACGTCAGCCCGGCGGTCAATGCGTTCTCGAACATATAGCCCGACAGACGGGTATCCTTGCCGATCACCACACGGTGCACGCTGGAGCGGTCGCGGCTGAAATAGCGGCCCACCGCCGCACCAATGCGCAGCGCCATTTCGGCGGTCATGGGGTGTGCGTTGGCGGTGCCGCGCACGCCGTCTGTTCCAAAAAGCTTATCCATCCGCGCAACCTGCCATGGCCGCGCGCCAGAGTGCAATGGCCTGAACCGTTTCAGGCACGTCATGAACGCGCACGATTTGTGTCCCATGTTTCAACGCCGCGAGCGCCACCGCCAGAGACCCCGGCATACGGTCCTGTGCCGCTTCGGCCTGACCGATCGTGCCGATGAACCGCTTGCGCGATGCGCCCAACAGGATCGGCACCCCCAACCCATGAAACAGCGACAACCGGGCCAGCAGGCTTAGGTTGTGCTGTAATGTCTTGCCAAAGCCGATCCCGGGGTCTGCGATGATCCGCGTTTTGGGAATGCCCCGCGCGCCGAGCATCTCAATTTGCGCGGACAGGAAATCGTAGACATCCAGCAGCACGTCGTCGTACTGAGGATCCTGCTGCATCGTGGCTGGATCGCCCTGCGCATGCATCACGCAGACCGGCACAGTTTGCGCGGCACAGTGGTCCGCAAGTGCTGGATCAAAGGTGAAGCCGGAGACATCATTGACCAGATTTGCGCCCGCCTGCAGCGCCGCCGCAGCCACCGCGGTTTTACGGGTATCGATGGAGATCTTTTGGGCAACACCACCCTCGCGAAGCGCTGCAATGACGGGAACGGTGCGCTCAATCTCTTCCTTCTCGGGAACAAAGGCCGCGCCCGGACGCGTCGATTCACCGCCGATGTCGAGGATGTCCGCGTCCTGCATCCCACGCGCACCGGCCAGCGCTTTCGTGACCGAATTATGCTGACCGCCATCCGAAAAACTGTCCGGCGTGACGTTCAGAATGCCCATAACGCGCGGTCTGTCCATCGTTATACCAGCGATTGGGGGCCGCGGCGCGATCAGTGGCGCCAAATCGGCCCCGTCCAGATCACACGCGGCAATGATCCGGGGGGGACGCGTTCGGGACAAGACTTCGACCTGGGAAAACCACCCCCAGCCGCCTGCAAGGCGCAGCGCTTCAGAGGAGCACGCAATATCCGTTTGAACGATAGGACGGAAGTATTCAGCCATCTCTCAGAGACTTGCGCCCTCAACCGACATCGCACGCAACGGCACCGATGCGGACTGCGGTAAATCGGCGCCGATGACCAGCATCTCGCTGGCCTCAAACGTGGCCGCAAACCAGGCGGCCAGGGCTATGGCATCGCGCGGCTGCGCCGATGGGCCGTCGACCGCATCCAGCACAATCTTGGACGGGGCCCAGACGCAGGACTGCCCGTTTTTCATGGCCCAGTCGAGCTCCGTGCGGGTGTCGACCACAACGCATCGGTCATCTTTCGATGCCAGCACCCAGGCGTTTTGCTCGATGGCCAGCAGGTCAATTCGACGTTGCGCCATCTTATGATGCGTCTGGGGCGCAGGCGTATCTGACGCCCCTACACAGAAAATCAGTGGCTTGCCGAATGCCTCCAACTGATCAATCCACCCCTTGAGATGTGGTGACGCGATTGCGTCGTTGCTCAGATAGATTAATTCAGGCTGCGGAGCAGGCTCTTCTTCGGGGCGGACGGGGGCGAGCTGTCCCCGTGCCCGCACGATCTCGACCCCCAACGCGCCGGGACCACGATCCAGTTTCTCGATCCGCACAAAAGCGCGCATGGCCTGTGGTTCCAGCAGGATACGTTCCGCCACCCGTTCCGCCAGGGTTTCCAGCAGGTTCAACCGCTCATCCGAAAGCTCAAAGGCAATCGCCTCGGTCACCTTGTCGTAGCTGAGAATGCGGTCGACATCATCGTCGATGGGACCCGTCAGGGGTTGCACTTCAACAACAACGTTAAAGCAGATGCGCTGCGTCACACCGCGTTCCGCCTGAAAGGCGCCGATCTCAATTTCAACGATGTGATCGCGCAGGGAAATCCGGTCCAATGGCCCCGTGCCCGCGGTTGCCTCGGACCGTTCGGCAGGGTGCGCAAAGGCAAGTCTGATTTCGGAGCTCATGAGACAGGCTTTCTGTTGGTGTCGGGCAGCCGCCATCTTAGGCGACTGAAGCCCTTTAACAGCCTTCAGAACGGCGCGCCAAGACCTGAATGCGTCACTTGCCCGCTGTCTGCCAAGTGTGACGGTAAAAGATGTGATCCCCGATCGCAGCTGTCTTGGTGTAGACCTTGCTCCAGCGCGGCTTCACGGCCGTTGTGTGATAGTGCGTCGCCCCTTCGGTCAGCGCAGGCGCATCACCATCCAGCGCCGCCCGGGCGACCTTGGAAACGCGTTCGAATGCGCGCGGCTCTCCGATGACTTCCTTATGACCGTCACATGTATAGGTGAACTGACACTGGTATTTTTTGCCGGTACCCTG
This sequence comes from uncultured Roseobacter sp., assembly GCF_947499265.1. GTDB lineage: Bacteria > Pseudomonadota > Alphaproteobacteria > Rhodobacterales > Rhodobacteraceae > Roseobacter. Next base: position 87,078 of record NZ_CANMNK010000011.1, read on the forward strand.
ATGGATCACGCCACAGGCAGACGCCGGAAAACGATCGGATTCAACGCGGTTGAGAATGACTTCGGCGACGGCAAACTGACCTTTGACAGTTTCGCCCCGTGCTTCGAAGTAAAGCGCTTCTGCCAGGCAGCGCCATTCATCGCCGCCCGCGGCGGATGGCTGCGCATCGATCCATGATTTTGAAAACTCCAATTCCACCTTGGCCTTCGAGGCCAGTGCCGTCTCTTGCATACGGCGCACCGTGACCTGTTCAAGGTCCGATTCGGTGTCTTTGGTCAGGTTGTCGCCCTGCCGGGCGAAACTTGGATCGGCCACAAAAAAGCCCAAAAACAACCCTATTGATAACGATAAAATCGCTTTGCAGATAACACGCACGACTGCGTCCCCCAGGTCTTTCCAATCGCCGTGCTCTACCTATAATAATGGTTGACGTAAAGTTTACGCCGGATCTCTTGGTTAACATCGGCGTGCAACCGCTCAACACGGCATCCTAGAAACCACAATATGTTGTGTTTGTTTTTGAAAAAACTACTTTATCTTGCTTGATATCGCAAGCTGTGCGGCAGCTAGTCGCGCCACCGGTACCCGGAAGGGAGAACAGGAAACATAATCAAATCCTGCGTCTCGGCAAAAGGCGATTGATTCGGGGTTACCCCCATGTTCACCACAAATGGACAGCGTCACATCTTTTTGCGCCGACCGCCCTCTTTCTGCCCCAAGTTTCAGCAACTCACCCACACCGTCGGTATCCAACACATGAAACGGGTCCTCGGGGAAAACACCCTGCTGGACATAATCCGACATGAACCGCCCCGCATCATCGCGCGACAATCCGTAAGCCATCTGGGTCAGGTCATTGGTGCCAAAACTCAGAAAAGCACAATGCGGCGCGATATCAGCCGCCCGCAAGGCGGCGCGCGGGGTCTCGACCATGACGCCCAACCGGTAGTCAAAATCCTTGTCCCATTCCGTGCGCACGGCAGCGGCCACCGCATCAATGGATGTCTTCACAAGCTCTACTTCACGCCGCGCGGAAACCAGAGGGATCATGATCTCGGGCACAACCGGTGCGCCTTTTGCACTGGCGTCGATCGTCGCCTCAAAAATCGCGCGGGCCTGCATCTCGTAGATTTCCGGCACCGTCACACCCAGCCGCACACCGCGCAGGCCCAGCATCGGATTGTACTCAGACATCGCCTCAATCCGCCGGGTCACATCAGACAAAGGCAGATCTAGCGCCTCGGCCAGTTCTCGCTGACCCGCGCGGTCCGTGGGCAGGAATTCATGCAGCGGCGGATCGAAGAGCCGAATGCAAACCGGTTGCCCCTCCATGATCCGGAACAACTGCGTGAAATCGGTGCGCTGCATCGGCAGCAATCGTTCCAGAACGGCGCGTCGGTCCTGGGAGGTTTCCGCAAAGATCATCTCGCGCATGACGGTCAGACGCCCGGGTTCAAAGAACATATGCTCGGTACGGCAAAGCCCGATGCCTTGTGCGTTGAAATTGCGCGCGGTCTGCGCGTCTGCGGGCGTGTCGGCATTGGCGCGGATGCCGATGTCGCAAAACTCGGTGGACCAATCCATCAGCTTCTGGAAACTCTGATCCAGTGCGGCTTCACGCATCTTCGGCGCGCCCGCCAGGACTTCACCGCGCGTGCCATCAACCGTGATCACTTCGCCCGCGCTGAAAACGCGGCCATCTTTGGTAACCAGTTGCTTTTTGCTGCGGTTGAACCGCATATCCGACGCGCCCACAACGCAGGGCAACCCAATGCCACGACCGATGACCGCCGCATGACTGGTGATGCCACCGCGTTCGGTCAGAACCGCCTGGGCGGCGTGCATGCCCCGGATGTCCTCCGGCGAGGTTTCCCGCCGTACAAGAATGCAAGGGTCCCCCCGCGCCGCACTGGCTTGGGCCTCGGCAGCGGTAAAGACGATCTGACCGGTTGCAGCCCCGGGGCTGGCCGCGATCCCGCATCCGATCACGTCACGCCGGGCGCCCGGATCGACCTGTCGGTGCAGCAATTCCGAGAGCGTGCGCGGCTGGACGCGCATCAAAGCTTCTGCACGGGGAATGATTTTGTCTTCGGCCAGCTGCACCGCAATCCGGACCGATGCCTGACTGGAGCGTGCCACCCGCACGCCGTCGAGAATGTGCAAAGCACCGTTTTCAATGGCAAATTCCACCTGCATCTCTTCGCGCAGCTTGACCCGCATGAGTGCTGCGTGGCTTTTCAGCGCCTGGAATGCTTCGGGCGCCAGTTCCTCCAAGGAAGGCCCGCGAGGATCACGGCCCAGATAGAGCGCCGCGGCATCACCTTCGAGCGCGTCCCGCCCTTGGCTTTGGCTCAGGTATCGTCCGGTGATCTGGGGCAACCCGGTGTCGCTGTCGACCAGTTGCAACACGCCCGAGCCACACTGCCCCCGCCCCAACCCCAGCGCCATTTCCTGCACGACAAGACCCAGACCCGCATCCGCAGGCGCGCCCTTGGCCTGCCGGAGCAGCCGTGCCGAGGTGCCGTCCCACGCGCGGGCCATCGACTTCAGGACGGCGGCCAGTTGCTCTGATGGATCCGCCGGGAAGGGCTCCTCCAACTCGGTTTCATAGGCCCGCAGAGCTTCGGACAAGCCTTCATACCCTTCGCCGTTCACGTCCTCGAAAACATCCGGATCGAGACGCGCCACATCCACCGCATAGGACTGCACGAACCGCGTGTAGATCGCCCGCGCCGCATCCTGGCCCAGGCGTTCTTTCAGCGTGTCAAACCGGGCATCGTTCATACCAATGTTGAGCACTGCGCCCGGCCCGCCCCAATCGGGGTCCTCGGAGGAGGGACGCACGCAGAGCAGTGCGCCGTCCGGAAACTGCGACACGATCGCTGGAATATCGGGCAACTCGCCATTTGCAATGCGCTGCACCGCGGCAAATGACAGGGCAACCGTGCGCGGCACCGGCAGGTCCAGACGCACCAACCGCTGCAAGCACTTGGCCCGACCACCATGGGTGTTGGTCGAGATCGGCGCTTGGGGCGTCACCAGCGTGGTGTTCGGATTATTCTGCACTGCGGCACCTAAATTGTTTGGGCGCAGCATAAGGTGTTAACCCGCGCTGACAAGGCTTAGAAAAACCGCCGGGTCAGGCCCGTTTTACCCTTCAATCCGCGTCAGATCGGCAACGGAGGAACAGAGCCGCGTGATCTGGCTCAGCAGGTTCAGACGGTTGCGCCGCACGGTGGCATTGTCCGCGTTGATCTTCACGGTCTCGAAAAACGCATCAATCGGCCCGCGTAATGCTGCCATTGCCGACATGGCCGTGGCGAAGTCGAGGGCTGCCATGGCTGGTGTGATCTTTGCCTCCGCCGCGTCGAGCGCTGCAAAAAGCGCACGTTCCTCGTCCGTCTCGGCGTATTTCACTTCGCCGCCGTAGGAATACTCAACCCCATCCGCCGCTTCGGCCTGGGTCAGGATGTTGTTGGCGCGTTTGAAGCCCTGGATGAGGTTTTCACCATCTTCGGTTTTGAGCGTGTCCGACAAGGCCCGCGCCCGCTTGACCAGCAGAGTTAAGTCGTCATTACCCTCCATCGCGATGCAGGCGTCGATGATATCGTGGCGGACACCCTGCTCGCGCAGATAGACTTTGAGACGATCATGGATGAATGCCATGAGATGAGCAGATACTTGACGTCCTAAAAGAACATGAGGCGAACTTTCCGTAGGGTTATCAAGTTCTAAGGCTTCGACAAAACTCTCTTCTCGTTCCTCTCTAAGATGAGCCAATGCCTCGTAAACGTCCGGGTCTACGGACTGGCGGACTAATTCATCGAGTTCGGAAAAGTCTTTCATCCGAAACATCCGGCCAATATGAGTAGGCAGTGCGTCGAATAAGATGTTTTCAAGCGACAATGAAAGAGCATTGTCTAAAATCAGACGCAAAGTTCCCAGCGCTGCTCGACGTAAGGCAAATGGATCTTTGGAACCGGTTGGGAACTCGCGCCACAGCCAGAAACCGGTCAGCTTGTCGATCTTCTCCGCCAAAGCGACGGCCACCGAGACTGGCGCGGTCGGCACATCATCGGACGGACCGAGCGGGGCGTAGTGTTCCTGCGCGGCGGCCGCAATCGCCTCCGAATGACCCGCGGCCTTGATGTAGTAGCGCCCCATGAGCCCCTGCAACTCGGGAAACTCATAGACCATTTCCGAACTGAGATCGGCCTTGGCCAGACGCGCAGCCTCTTCCGCTTCATCGGGATCGGCCCCAACCAAGGGTGCCAGCTCGCGCGATAGCGCGGCGATACGCTCAATCAGCTCCGCCTGAGTGCCCAATTTGTTGTGAAACGTCACATTCTCAAGCGCTTTCAGCCAGACGCCCATGTCATTTTGCGCGACGCGCAGATCATTGTCCCAGAAGAATTTGGCATCGGCCAGGCGGGCAGAGAGCACCTTTTCATTGCCCGCGAGGATGGTGGCACCATTGTCCGCGGTTTCGGTATTCGCCACGGTGATGAACCGCTCAATACGGCCCGTCTTGGGGTTGCGCACGGAGAAAAACTTCTGATGCTCTTTCATCGAGGTTTGCAGCACTTCGGGAGGCAGTCCGAGGAAATCCTCCCCGATCCGCCCCATCAAGACGACGGGCCATTCCACAAGACCGGCAACCTCGGCCAGCAGGCCCGCATCCTCGACCACCTCCAGACCATTGGCAAAGGCCATATTGGTCGCATCGTGCCAGATCGCCTCAGCCCGTTCTTTGGGGTCGAGCACCACATGCGCGCGTTTGAGCTTGGCTGTATAGTCATCGAAGGAGGACACCGTGAAACGCTCCGCGGCAAGGAAACGGTGCCCCGCCGTGGTATCACCGGAGGCGATGCCATCGATCTCCATGGGCACGATCTCGGCACCGGCTTCATCGCTCAAAATGCACAGAATGGCGTGCACGGGACGCACCCATCGCAGGGTGCCCGCCCCCCAGCGCATCGATTTGGGCCAGGGGAAATTCCGGATCGCAGCCTCAAGCACTTCCGCGACGATGTCCGCCGCCGGGCGGCCCGGTTTTTCGATCTTGGCAAAGAGCACCGGCCCTTTGGGGGTATCACGTTCTTCGAGCTGCGCACGGGTCAATCCGGCGCCGCGCAAAAACCCTTCGATGGCCTTTTCGGGCGCGTCCGCACGCGGTCCTTTGCGCTCTTCGACGGTGGTCGGGCTTGCAGCCAACACGCCCTCAACCGTCAAGGTCAGGCGGCGCGGCGTGGAAAACTCGGCAGCCGACGCATAGGTCAGACCCGCCTCCACCATGCCACCCGTGACCAGTTTCTTGAGATCTTCCGCCGCACGACGCTGCATGCGCGCGGGGATTTCCTCGGAAAAGAGTTCAATCAACAGATCCGGCATTAGTTTTCATCCCGTCCCGGGCATTCTTCGCCCACAATCGTTCCGTCATAGGCTTTTTCGCCACAATCGTTGAGCTCGTGCCAGATGTAGCCGCGCCCGTCTTCGGTGATCACGACAATGCGGTCGACGCCGAAGGCCACGTTTTTCTGTCCCAGGAATGGCAGGGCGCGACCTGTGGCAAGATCATCCGCGATGGCGGCCGCATCGAAACAGTCGAACCACCCCGGCGCATTGCGCGGCGTGGCGAATTCGAGACCGACGTAGGTTTCTGTGAGCATGGCAAGGCTTGACGGCGTCTCGAAACAGGCGCGGAACCTGATGGGCGAACTGTCGGCGTCAATCGCCTGAATACGCTCCGCGAGAATGGGTTCGGGCTGGTCTGAGGTCAGGGACACCAGGCGCACTTCAGGCAGCTCTGCCGTTGCATCCTCATAATAGCCGTAGATTTGCAGGTAATAGAGCGCCGCACCCGCAATCAGGGCGGAGATCAAAATGACGCTCCCAACGATCTTGCCATTCATGCAGCGTCATCCGATTGCCAGCCGCCCGCCGCGGTCTGCACGAAAGCATCCGCGCAGGTTTTCGCCAGCGCCCGCACCCGGCCGATATAGGCCTGCCGTTCGGTGACGGAAATCACGCCCCGCGCGTCGAGCAAATTAAAGATATGGCTCGCTTTGATGCACTGATCATAAGCGGGATGCACCATGATGATGCGTTTGCCGGTTTTCGGGTCGTCGTGCGGGGCATCGAGGATCTCACGACAGTGCGTTTCAGCCTCGTCAAAATGGCGCAGCAGCACGGCGGTATCGGCGGTGTCGAAATTCCAGCGCGCATATTCTTCTTCGGTCTGTTTGAAGATGTCGCCATAGGTCAGTGCAATAGGCGTTTGCGGGTCGTTAAAAGGCATGTCCATCACGTGATCAACCCCCAGGATGTACATCGCCAGCCGTTCCAGCCCATAGGTCAGCTCGCCCGACACCGGGTGACAGTCGTGCCCGCCCACCTGTTGGAAATAGGTGAACTGGCTGACTTCCATCCCGTCGCACCAGACCTCCCAGCCCAGCCCCCAGGCCCCGAGCGTGGGGCTTTCCCAGTCGTCCTCGACAAATCGGATATCATGCAGTGCCATATCCACGCCGATGGCGGCGAGCGAGCCCAGATAAAGCTCCTGCAAATCCGGCGGGCTGGGTTTGATCAGCACCTGAAACTGGTAGTAATGCTGCAAGCGGTTGGGGTTTTCGCCGTAGCGCCCATCGGTCGGACGACGCGAGGGCTGGACATAGGCGGCGGCCCAGGGTTGCGTGCCCAGCGAGCGCAGCGTCGTTGCCGGGTGAAAAGTCCCTGCGCCAACTTCCATGTCATAGGGCTGCAAAATCGCGCACCCCTTGCGCGCCCAATAGGTCTGGAGCCTCAGGATAATCTCCTGAAACGATTTCGGCGTTTGGTCGGTATCGGACATGGAAGGCGGCCTCGGCTGGTCTTGCGCGCCTTACCTACGTGTGTGTGCTGGAAGCGTCAATTGCAGGTAACGCGATAAATCAGGCCAATGCCATATGGCCAACACGCGCAATTCCTGATTAATTGAGCCGGATTTGAAACGGTCCGGGGTTGGCATAGAAATGGTGCGGTTATTTGTGGTTTTTGTGGCTCTTTTTGCCAGTGTTGCGCAGCTTGCGCGGGCTCAGTCTTCCGATCAGGTTGTCTGGGTCCAGATCGAGGCACAGCCGAACCTTCAAGACGGTCTGAGACGGGCGCAGGATTACGCCCGCACCCTTTCGGATGTGAACGGGTTTTCGCTGGGCAGCGGGTGGTACGGGATCGTTCTGGGCCCTTATACGGCTGCCGATGCGGAACAGCTGTTGCGGGTCTACCGAAACGACGGGCTGATCCCGCGCGACAGCTATATTGCCTTCAGTGCGAACCTGGGGCGCCAGTTCTTTCCAACCGGTGCCGATCTTCTGCGGCGGGGTGCGCTGACCGTGCAGCCAACGCCGCAGGAAACGATCACCCTGCCGGATGATACGCCAGATAGTACCGCGGCGCTCGTTGTGCCGGAGCAGCCTACGCTGCCATCAGAGCCCATCGCCGCGCCCGATGAGACGCCCGCGGAGGCACGCCGCAACGAGCGCAACCTTTCAGCAGAAGAGCGGCGCGACATTCAGACGGCTCTGCAATGGGCCGGTTTCTACACCTCGACAATTGATGGTGCGTTCGGACGCGGGACACGCAATTCGATGTCGGCCTGGCAAGCGGCCAATGGATTTGAAGCCACCGGGGTTTTGACGACACAACAACGCGCGGCACTTTTCCAAAGCTACAACGCCGTGCTTGAGGGGCTGGATTTACGACCTGTCGCTGACACCAAAACCGGCATCGAAGTGAAAATGCCCACGGCCAAGGTGGCGCTGGACGGCTATGAGGCGCCCTTTGCGCGGTTCAACGCGACGGATGGCAGCGCAGCCCGCGTTCTGCTGATCAGCCAGGAAGGCGATACCAATACGCTGGCCAGCCTCTATCAGATCATGCAGACCCTGGAGATCGTGCCGCTGGAAGGGGAGCGCAGCCTGTCACGCACCAGCTTTACCTTGACGGGCCGCAATGCCGAGATTGTCAGCGAGACACGTGCCAGCCTTGAAGCAGGTCAGATCAAGGGCTTCACATTGATTTGGCCTGCGGGTGACGAAGAGCGCCGCACACGGGTTCTGGCGGAAATGCAGGACAGCTTCCTGCGATTGCCCGGCGTGCTGGACCCCTCAGAAGGCATCGCGCAGCAGCAAGTCGATTTGGTCGCCGGGTTGCAGATCCGCACGCCGCGCGTCTCACGGTCCGGGTTTTTCGTGGATGGCGCAGGGTCGGTGGTCACCACATCCGATGCGGTGCAAAGTTGTACGCGCATTACATTGGACGAGGAATTCGAAGCGGAACTGGATACGCTGGATCCCGAGCTTGGGATCGCGATCCTGAAACCCTCGCAAAGCCTGGCCCCGCAACAAAGCGCGCGTTTCAGCCCGGTGCCGCCACGGCTGCAATCTGACATCGCCGTGGCAGGCTATTCCTATGAGGGCATTCTGGATGCACCCACCATGACATTTGGCACCCTGTCGGATGTTCGCGGGCTCCAGGGTGAACCGGATCTGAGCCGCCTGGCACTCAGCAGCCTGCCGGGGGACGCCGGTGGGCCGGTCTTTGACGACAACGGCCATGTGCTTGGCATGTTGCTGCCGCGCGGTGGCGGCGAACGGCGCCTGCCAAAGGAGGTCACCTTTGCGCTGGCGGGCTCCGCCATCACCCAGGTGATGGAGAACGCGGGCCTGGTTCCGGACAGCGGCATTGGCACCGATCAGCTTGCCCCAGAGGACATTACCCAACGGGCTCTGGCGATGACCGTATTGGTCAGTTGCTGGGAATAAGCACAAAACCGTCTCAAATTCGCCCTAAAGAATCGGCCTACTCACCCCAGCCGTTTGCGATGCGTTAATCCCCAACTGCCATCTTCTGCTTGCGTGGGGGCGCATCGTACTTCGGTACGAACATGGAGTGAGTGGGATGCTTAAACACTTTATGGCGCTGGCCCTTGGGACAGCGCTCGCGCTGCCGGCTGCCGCCGAAGGTTTCAATTCTGGCAAGGCAAAACTATCGTTGGTCGAATATACGTCGCCAATGCTGCCGCCAAATAACTATCGTGGCCAATGGTGGACGTCACCTGACAACTGCCAATACTCTCGCGCGGGTCGCCCGGGCGAGACCGTCTGGTACCTCATCGTGAACACCGCACATTCGAAATGCGCGGCGCGCCTTATTCAGCGTGCCTATTCGGATTACCAGTGACCTGCGGTTAACGAGTGAGGTCCGGCGTGATGTAAATCAACGTCGGGCCTTTTGATACAAAGGCAGTTGTCACGGCGTTCTGCAATGCCGCAAGACTTTTGGGCGCGACAGCTTTTGCGCCAAAGGCTTCCGCCAGTTTGCAGAAATCCGGGTTACGCGCGATCACCGCATTGGGCGCGATTTGTGCGCGAACCATACTGTCTTCGATTTCCTTTAGCTTGCCGTTGTCCCACAGGATGATCGGCAGGCTAAGGTCCAATTCGACGGCGACGCCCAATTCCTGCATGGTATAATGAAATCCGTAATCTCCGATGATCGCCATCGTGGGCTGACCGGGGCGTGCCACGGCACCGCCAATGGCCGCAGGCGTCGCATACCCAAGCGTGCCAAAGCCCGTTGGGTGATGCCAGTGGCCAGGCCGATCCATGTCCCAGATGATTTTAGCGGTATAAGCGATTTGCGTCATATCCGAATAGATCATCGTATCGGCGGGCACGGCATTGCGCAGCGCATCGCAGACCTCGCCAATGCCCGGGTACATCGCGTCCACCTCTGCACGGCCACGCGCACGGGCATCCGACACCTCCCGAACCTGCCAATCCGTTGCGGCCTGATGCCCGTCCAATGCCACCTCCACGGCGGCAAACCATGCGGTGGCATCGGCCAAATGTTTGTCATCGCCCGCACGTGCCCGGCTCAAAACAGCCGGATCCAGATTGACGTGAATGGCTGGCGCCTGATGCCCCAACTCGCTGCGGTAGTGGTCCACTTCCGCAAGATCAGTGCCGACGCAGATCACCAGATCCGCCTTTCGCAACTCCTCCACGCAGGATGTCGTGCCCAACATCGACCCGAAACTAAGCGGATCCTGTAGACCGGGGATGCCGCTGCCCGCATAGGTAACGTAAGAGGCCGCTGCCAGCTTCGCCAAGACCACCCGCGCGTGTGGCGTGGCGCCCATAGCCCCACCTCCCAACACAAAGAGCGGCCGCCTCGCCTGTTTCAATTTGTCCACAGCCGAAGCGACATCAACCGCGTCCGCACCCATCCGGCGGACGGTATTTTCGACCTGAGGGGCGGGATCAGCCAGTGCTTCCAGCTGCGCAATGGGCACCTGAATGTACTTGGGCAAGGGGCTTTGCGTCTGAAACTCGGTAAAGGCGCGATTGACCAACCCGTAGGCCGCCGTTGCCGAGCGGGCCTCTTCTGACCAATCACAAACAGTATCGGCTGCGGCGCGCTGATCTTTCATCTGATGGAGCTGGCCTTTGACCGCGGCAATTTCATCCAGACAAGAGGACATCACCAGCATCGGCACCGAATCCGAATAGGCCTGTCCCATCGGCGTCATGATGTTGCACAGCCCCGGACCGGTGATCACATAGGCCACCCCCGGTTTGCCGGTCGCGCGCGCGTATCCATCTGCCATGAAACCCGCGCCCTGCTCGTGGCGGGCCAGCACGTGCCGGATCCCTGCTTCCTCGATCCCGCGGTACATTTCCTGATTGTGCACGCCGGGAATGCCAAAGATCACGTCGACGCCCTTGTCTTTCAACATATGCGATATCTGCGCGCCTAGGGGTCTTCGCATCTTAATCTCTCCAAAATTTCACGGTGAGGATGGCGTAGACCGCCAAGAGTTCGAGCCGGCCCAACAGCATGCCGGCAGAGAGGAGCCATTTTGCCGTGTCGTTGAGACCGGAAAAGTTGCCCGCGGGTCCAATTTCCGCACCAAGCCCCGGCCCCACGTTGGAAAGTGCGGTCGCAGCGCCGGAAAGCGAGGTGATGAAATCCAATCCGGTCAGGCTGAGCGCAACCGCCATCAGGCCGAGGGTCACAATGAAAAACATGAAGAATGAAATCACCGAACTTAGCACGTCTTCACTGACGGGACGCCGGTCGTAACGCACCACAAAGACCCCATTCGGGGACCTGATCCGGCGCAGCTGCATCTTGATCGAGGCAAAGAGCAATTGGTAACGGAAGATCTTGATGGAACAGGTGGTCGAGCCCGCACAGCCGCCGATCAGGCCGATGAAAAAGAACATGGAGATCAGCATCGGGCCCCATTGCATGTAGTCTGCCGAGGCGTAGCCGGTGCCGGTCATGATCGAGGTGACGTTGAACAGGGCTTCGCGGATCGACCGGCCCCATTCCAGCGGAAAAATCTGGACCAAAGCGACCGACATGATCACGACGATGGCCAGAAGGGTGAGGACGAAAACCCGTACCTGACTGTCGCGCCAAAGCGGCTGATGCTGCCCGTTGATCAATTGCACATAACGCACAAAGGGCAAGGCGGCGAGGATCATGAAGAGGGTGGCGGCGATCTCGATGTTGCCTTTGAAAGCGCCAAAAGACTCGTCGTAATTCGCAAAACCGCCCGTGGATATGGTCGTCAAGGCATGTACGGTGGCGTCAAATGCGTTCATGCCGAGTGCCAGATAGCTCAGTGCACAGACCATCGTCAGCCCCAGATAGATGCTGGAGATCTGACTGGCAATCTGCCCCGCGCGGGGCAGGATTTTTCCCATTGTGTCGAAGCCTTCGGAGCGGAAGATCTGCATTCCCCCCACCCGGAGTTCTGGCAAAAATACCATTGCGACAACAATGATACCGATGCCGCCCAGCCATTGCAGAATGCCGCGCCAGAGCAGCAGCCCCTTGGGCAGATCCTGAAGCCCCGAGAATACCGTTGACCCGGTTGTGGTCAGCCCGGACATGGCCTCAAAAAACGCATCGACAAAACGGGCTTCCGTATCGCCGAACATGAACGGCAAGGCACCGAACAACGGCAGGGCGACCCAGACCCCGGTGGTCAGCAGGAAGGTCTGCTGAATGGTCAGGCCTTCCTTGACGCCGTTGGCGCAGGCCAAGGCAATCAGGCCGCCGGACAGGATGGTAATCAGAGCGGATTGAATGAACACCGGCCAATGGCCGCGCCCTTCTGCAATATCGACCAGCATGGGCAGCAGCATCGCCACCCCCAGCACGGCCACCAGCAGGCCAATCACGTATCCAACAGGGCGCAGGTCCAACATGCGCGCAGGGTTGGCCGCGCGCCGCGCCGGTGTCAAGCGGGTGCGCTCACCCGGAGGCGATCAAACGTAATAGAGGTCGCGGAAAACGTGGTGAACGATTTCTTCGCGCTTGATGTTCAGTGCTGCAAGCTCTGCGTCAGATTTGGCTTGAAGCGCCTGAACCATCTGAGCCCGCGCATTATAGCTGCTCGATACCATCAATGCAGTGCCGATCGATGCAAAGAAGCTGCGCAGCGCGCCGAACACGGTATGCAGGGAACGACCCAGGCCGCTGTCGATATGAGTGGAGTGATAAGCCATTGGAGATCCTTACGTATTTTTAAATCTCCTCCCGTGCTTTTCTATATAGGCGATTGTGCCACGTATGAGAATTGCAACATCTGCATAGCCGCTATCGCCTTCTGCGGCAGCGCAGAAAAAACGCGCCCTGCAACGGGGCGCGTTCGAAGCTGCGAAGCTGTGGGAGGTTAACCGACGTGGAACAGCGTGTTGAACAGTTTCGGGTCCAGACTTTCCGACGCGAAGGTCTCCCCTTCCAGCAACACGCTGACCGCATCGTGGCTGTGCAGGCTTTCCTGATGGCTGGCGATGATCCGAAAATCACCGATCCGCACATCCGCCTGCAGCTGCTCGCAGAAAAGACGTGCTGCATCCTCAACAAAAATCGGGTTTGCGGCGTTCAGTTCTGCAAAGGCCTGCTCGTCTTCGCGCTTCACCATCACCTGCGTTTCGGTCGGCACTGCCCGGCGGCAGGCCTCGATCAGGTCCTCGAACCACAGACATCCGGCATCATTGTCAATCTCCACAGACACCCGCGCGACTGATCGCTGCGAATGGGGTGTGGCCAGCTGACTGCGTGTTGCGCGCGCGTGTTCCGACAGCTCCAGCGAGCAGGGGCATGTTGAGGAGTAGACATAGTCAAGGTGCATGATTTTCTTGCGCACACCGCCCTGTTCAACCAATTCCAGCGCGATATCGTAATACTGATATCCCGACAGTCCCGACCGCAGGCTGTCCACTTTCATTGGAAAGCTGAATCGCATCTGAATGCGCGCGTCAAAACTTTCAAGGTCAGTGATGTAGTCATCCAGCGCCGCTTCGATAACACCAAAGCTGAATGTCGCCTCGGCATGTTTGTAGAACGACCGCATGATGCGGGACATGTTGATGCCCTTCTTGTCCGCCTCCAGGCTGACAGAACCGGTTACCGATGTCTCCAACGTCAAATCGCCATTGTCGCGGGTCCGGAACCGGATCGGCAGGCGAAAGTTTGAAATGCCCACGTGCTGTATCTGTTGTTTCGCGCCGCGGATCAGGCTGGATGGACCATTCTGCAAATCCGGGAGGGTACTTTTATAACCTTCATCCGTCTCAAATCCGTCCGGGTATTCGCGCGAAAACGCCGGATAGCTCACCGCATCGCTGCCAGGAACCAAACGGGCAACGGACGGGTCCAATTCCAGGATTTCCGTCGTAGTGGCGCCTTTCGCCCAGTTTCGCAAAAGCGCCAGGGCCGCTTCAGCCTCTTCCCGATCTGGTGTTGCATCAAGGATGGGTGTGTGGATGTTCATCGCTATGTCCCTCATGACGTCGTACGTTTAACAGATAGGGCGTGGTCGCCCTCTGACCAACTCTCCTCACAGATACGTCAAGCTGCTCCATCAGGATCAGTATTGGGTGCAAAAAGCTGACAAGGGGAAAAAACAGCGCGCGGCGTCATTTTTGTCAAGCGTGATCCAGCGCCTGCAAAATATCCTCCACCAGATCAACGGCATCCTCAATGCCGACACTGATCCGCACCAGGCCATCGGTGATGCCGAGCGCATCCTTTTGATCCTGCGGCAAACGTTGATGCGTGGTCGTGGCCGGATGCGTCATGATGGTTTTTGCGTCCCCCAGATTGTTGGAGATCACGCCAACCTCAATGGCGTTGAGGAACCGGAAGGCGGCCGCCTTCCCGCCTTTGAGGTCCACGGACAACACGGTCCCGCCCTCACCCATCTGGCGTTGCACCAGCGCGTTCTGTGGGTGATTGACATGCCCGGGGTAAATCACTTGTGCCAGCTTGGGGTGGTTCTGCAGCGCCTCGGCGATGGCTGTGGCATTGGCGGTTTGTGCGCGCACGCGCAGATCCAGCGTCTCCAACCCTTTCAGCATCACCCAGGCCGTGAAGGGGCTCATCGAGCCACCCGTGTGCTTCATGTAAGGCTCCACGGTCTTGCGGATAAAATCGCGCGTCCCGAGAATGACACCGCCCAGCGCGCGGCCCTGACCATCGATATGCTTGGTGGCGGAATAGATCACCACATCGGCGCCTTGCGCCAGAGCATTCGACCAGACGGGTGTCGCAAAAACATTATCTACCAATACCTTAGCACCCTTGGCGTGGGCAAGTTGCGACACCGCCACGATGTCGATCACCTGCAGCGTCGGGTTGGAAATGGATTCGAAAAAAACCGCCGCGGTGTCATCGCGAATGGCAGCCTCCCAGGCGGCCAGATCGGTGCCATCGACGAATGTCACTTCAACACCGTAGCGCGTCAGCACCTCCTCAAGCACATAGAGGCAGGAGCCAAACAGCGCCCGGGCAGAGACCACGTGATCGCCCGCCTTGAGCATGGAGGTCAGCGCCCCGGAGACCGCCGCCATGCCGGAGGCCGTGGCGAATGCGTCCTCTGCCCCCTCAAGAGCCGCAATCCGCTCCTCGAACATCGCCACCGTCGGGTTGCCGTAGCGTGCGTAGATGAATTCGTCTGGTCCCGCCTCGATAAACCGGGCCTCGGCGTCCTCCGCCGTTTCATAGACGAAGCCCTGTGTCAGGAAAATAGCCTCGGAAACTTCACCGTATTGGCTGCGACGCGTCCCGGCATGGATGGCCTTGGTGCGCGGTTTCAGATCACGTGTCATTCTTCTCACTCTCCAGCCCGAATGGGCACAAAAAAACCCCAGACGCGGTCAACGCGACGGGGTTTCCTCATCGGTGACCTTTTAGCGGAATGTTTAACGTGGCCCGCAATCCGGTAACAAATCGCCACGGGCATCCGGTTAAGACAAAGGCTGTTGCAGGTCAACACCGTCACGGTGCTGTAACACTAATTTCATGCCGCTGTCGTATGTCTTTGAGATATCGCAACCACAATATCTTGTAGAAGGGGCGCAGAATGCCATTGCTCAGGATCAATGCGACCTCTGATGGGTTGCAGATGCATGGCACCTCGACGACGACGGATCGCGCGCTCAGCGATCAACAGGGCGGCGCCGGCCCGATCATCATTATGATCCACGGGTATAAATATGATCCGAACGATCCAACCCATTGCCCCCACAAGAAAATATTTAATCGCGACACCACGAGCTGGCCTGAGCGGCTAGGCTTCTCCGACACGCCTTCGCAGGCAGGGTTGGGCATCGCTTTTGGCTGGTATGCGCGGGGCGCTCTGTGGCAGGCGCATCGCCGGGCTGCACAACTGGGCAGGGAACTGGCGTCGCTGGTCACGCGCCTGCGCAAAAATGCGCCACACCGCCCGGTTCACGTGATCGCACATTCTCTGGGATCGGAAATCGCGCTGTCGGCGCTGGGGCATCTGGGTCCGCATGATCTTGGCCGGATCGTGCTTCTGACCGGTGCGAGCTTTGCCAGCAAGGCGCAGGACATGTTGCGAACACCGGCGGGCACAACCACCGAAGTTTTCAATGTGACCAGCCGGGAAAATGATCTCTTTGATCTCGCCTTTGAACACATGGTGGCCGCCCCGGAACTGCGCGACCGCGCGATTGGCCAGGGGATCGACGCCCCGAATGCCATCAACCTGCAATTGGATTGCGATGCGACCCTGAGGGCTCTGGCGCAATTGGGATTGCCTGTTGCCCCTCCGGAGCGCCGCGTTTGCCATTGGTCGACCTACACCCGCCCCGGCGTGATGGCGCTCTATGCCCGGCTGCTGCGCGACCCTGAAAGCCTGCCGCAGGCCTATCTGGCGGATATTTTACCGGGGCACGCGGCCCCACGCTGGTCACGGTTCAAAGTACCTTTGCCAAGACCAGCCTATAGCCTTGGGCCAGCGATCACCCTGCCCATCACCCCCCTTGCCCTGAAGTTGAAAAACCGCATCATGACGGCAACCTCAGCGCAAAGGAAAGACAATGAGCACGCCTATTGATCTCTATTTCTGGCCCACGCCCAATGGCTGGAAAATCTCCATTGCGCTGGAAGAAATGGCGCTGCCCTACCAGACCCATCTGATCAATATCGGCGCCGGGGACCAATTCGCGCCTGAGTTTCTCAAAATTGCGCCCAACAATCGCATGCCAGCCATTGTGGATCATGACGGACCGGACAACGCGCCGGTCTCAATCTTCGAATCCGGCGCAATCCTGCAATACCTCGCGCGGAAAACCGGAAGGTTTGGCGGCACAACCGAGCGGGAACAGATCGCAGTCAGCGAATGGTTGATGTGGCAAATGGGCGGGCTTGGCCCGATGGCGGGGCAAGCGCACCACTTCCTGAAATACGCCCCCTTCATGGAGCCACCCAACGATATCCCCTACGCCAAGGATCGCTACCGGGCGGAGACCGCGCGGCTTTACGGGGTGTTGGACCGGCGATTGGCCGAGAACGAATACGTCGCGGGTGATTTCTATTCGATTGCGGATATGTCGATCTGGGGCTGGGCCTCCCTTTGGGAAGGGCAGCAACAGACGCTGGACGACAAGCCCAATATGGCGCGTTGGTTGGAAACGATGGCTGCGCGCCCGGGTGTTCAGGCAGGGCGCGCGTTACATGCGGAAAAGCGCGCAGACTTTCGAAAAGACAAGGATGCGCAGGACCAACTCTTCAAAAAGGCCTGAGGTGTCACGACACTCTCAGCAGTTTTAATACTCTACGTCTCGATTTTCTTTGCATAACACGTTTTTTTCGTCAAAAATTTGCGAATAATTTCTTTTGGGTAGTAAGTCCGAATGTTCGAAGGCGTTTTTACTCCGGCAAATCTGGTTTATCTTGCGGGTGCATTCTACGTCGCCGGTCTTGCGATCACCAACCAGATCATTCTGCGCCTGTTCATTCTGGGCGGCACCGGCGTCTACCTGATCTACTATTCCACCATCGCCGAGCACCCGCTTTGGGAAGCGATTTACGTCAGCCTGCTGATCGGTTTGGCCAATGTCGGCGGTCTGACCAGCCTGATCGCGCGGAATTCCAGGCTGGCCATTCCAGCCGCCCATGCGGACATATATTTTGATTTCCCAAACCTGCCGCCGGGGGATTTTCGCGCGCTGATGAAACTTGCAAAGCGCTCCACCGTCACCGATGACCGACAGGTTACCGTCGAAGGAGAAGCAGGAGAGAAGCTCTATTATGTGATCAGCGGCTCGACCCTGGTGCGCAAGGGCGATCAGGCCTTCATCCTGGCACCAAACCTCTTTTTAGGAGAGATCGCCTTTCTGATCGGCGCGCCCAGCTCCGCCTCGGCCTGGCTTGAGGAAGGTGCCGAGGTACTGGAATGGCGCTTTGACGATTTGCGCCGGAAATGTGCCCGGAACACGCGTTTCAAACTGGCCCTGGAGGCGGCGATCTCTGCGGATCTGGCGCATAAGGTTGCGCATTCGATGGGGCGCGACGCGGTGCGGGTCGATAATATCCCAAAGCCGATGATCGATGCGTTGGAAACCGTGCCAAAGAATTAAAGCGTTTCGCTCCAAACCTGACGCAGATCTCAAGTTAAAGGCAAAACCTGCTAGGTGTCGCTGTCGGTCTCATCGGTGATTAGATAGGGCTGCAGCGCCGTAAACTGCCACATCAGGAACGCCATCAGGGCCACAGGGAACCCAAAGGTTTCGATCTTGACCCAGGCATCGGTCGACATGGTGCGCCAGACGATCTCATTGGCGACGGCAAGCCCGGCGAAGGCGGCGCAGAGCCTGCGGGTCAAGATCATCCATCCCTCTTCGCGCATCGGCATCATCTCGTTCATCACATAGGCGAGGTAGGATTGCCCGCGCATCAGCCCAATGCCGAGCAGCACAGCAAAAAGGCCATAGACGATGCTGGTCTTCATCTTGAAAAACCGCTCGTCGTTGAACCAGGCCGTCAGGCCCCCGAAGAAAATCACCATAAAGGCAGTGAACACCTGCATCCGGCTGAGCTGCCCGGTCAGGCGCCACAGGATACCCATGGCCACCAGCAGGATCGGGACAAAAACAAGGGCGGCCACGATGAAGCCGGTGTATTCGGTGCCACCGATGACAAAAGTATCTTCCTTGATCCGCAAATAGATCAGGAAAAACAGGATCGTCGGGCCCAGTTCGAGCACCTGTTTTACAATCGGGTTGATCGGTTTCACGTCTGACATTCTCTTTCCTATCCGCCCATTTCAACTATCACAGCGCCCAGCGCAATCAATGCCATCAATGCAATGCGTCGCGGTCCTACGGTTTCTTTCAGAAACAGCCAGCCGATAATGGCGGCGAAAACGGTGGAGGTTTCGCGCAGCACTGCGGCCTCCCCCACTTTATCGAGTCGGGTGGCCATCATCACCGCGCCAAAACTAAACGGTGCCACCAGCCCACCCACAAACCCGCGCATCATCAGCGGCCCCAAGGTCGGACGGTTCGGCATCCGCAACCAGCGCGCGCCCGCCACGAGCGGCATGAAAAACCCATCGATCATGAAAAACCACGCCAGAAAGGTGAAAGGATTGGCCGTGGCCCGGATGCCGTAGGCGTCATAGGTGGTGTAAAGTGCCACAAAGAGCCCCGTGAGCACGGCCAGGCCCAGGGCCGCATTCAGCGTGTCGCGTTCTGACACCAGAAAGATCATGTTGTAGATCGCCAGACCAAAGATGCCCGCAAGCAGGACGGCGATGCCAATCCATTGCGTGCCGGTAAAGGTTTCATCAAAGATCAGATAGGCACCGATGACCGTAAACAGCGGCCCCGTCCCGCGCACGACCGGGTAGACCACCGTATAAGCACCTTTGGTATAGGCCCAGGCCTGCAGCAGCTTGTAGACCACGTGGATCAGCCAGACCGAGGCAAAGATCGGCCACATATGTGGTTCCGGAAAGGGCACCACAAAGAATACGAAGGGCATGGCCATCGCCATGTAGCAAAAGTCAATGGCACCGCGCGTCAGCCACGGATCATGACGCCCTTTTTGCAGTGCCCCAAAGACTGCATGCAAAAATGCTGCCATCACGGCGAGAAACAGGGCCAGTTGGTGCCCGGTTGGCGTGCCTTCGATGGAAACAAGCCATTCGGTCACTGGCGTGCGCAGCGTGTTTCATCTGCCATCCGGGCCGCGCTGGAAATCATCCGCGCTCAAGCCCCATCAAGGCATCGGCAAATTCTTCGGGGTCAAAGGCATCCAGATCGTCGATTTGCTCACCGACGCCAATGGCGTGGATCGGCAGGCCGAATTTATCCGCAAGAGCGACCAGCACGCCCCCCTTTGCGGTGCCATCCAGCTTGGTCATGACCAGCCCCGACACGTCCGAGATATCGCGAAACACCTTGACCTGATTGAGCGCGTTCTGACCTGTTGTCGCGTCGAGCACCAGCAGGGTGTTATGCGGCGCACTTTCGTCCTTCTTGCGGATCACGCGCACGATCTTGGCAAGCTCTTCCATCAGATCGGAGCGGTTTTGCAGACGCCCCGCGGTATCGATCAACAGCAGGTCCGCCTCATCTGCCTGCGCCTGGGTCATCGCATCAAAGGCGAGGCTCGCAGGGTCGGAGCCTTCAGGCGCTGTCAGGACCGGCACGCCAGCACGCTCCCCCCAGACCTGCAATTGTTCAACGGCGGCGGCGCGGAAGGTATCGCCTGCAGCGATCACGACCTTCTTGCCCGCTGCGCGGAACTGGCTGGCCAGTTTACCGATGGTTGTGGTTTTACCGGAGCCGTTCACGCCGACGACCAGCACCACCTGCGGCGTGCGCGGATAAAGCGGCAGGGGTTTGGCAACCGGATCCATGATGCGGGCGATTTCTGCGGACATCAGTTCCTTGATCTCCTGAACCGACAGTTTGCGTCCCAGCCGACCCTCCGCCATGTTCGCGACCACCCTGAGCGCGGTATCGACGCCCATATCGGCGGTGATCAACAGTTCCTCCAGTTGCTCCAGCATTTCATCGTCCAGGGTCCTGCGGACAACGGATTTTGCACTCGACCGCCCCAGCAAGCGGCCAAGGATACCGGGTTTTTCAGGTGTCGCCTCGGCCTCGTCGTCGACAAGCGCCTGAGCGACCGGCACCGGGCTGCGCGGCAATGACACGCGCTCCTCATCGGTTGTTTCTGTCGGCGCGGGCGGCGCATCAGCCGCGTCCAGCACTTCTGGCTCTGGCTCTGGCTCTGGCTCTGGCTCTGGCTCTGGCTCTGGCTCTGGCTCTGGCTCTGGCTCTGGCTCTGG
>NZ_CANMNK010000012.1 GCF_947499265.1 uncultured Roseobacter sp.
CCTTATTAAAGAGCTTTATTCTTTTCATGTTCGGTCTTTTTAGAACCTATCTGGCCCTCTGGGTGGTCGCCTCGCATATCATTGCTCTGCCCTTTGTCGGCCATTACGCGGTGCATGGGTTTTTCATCCTGTCGGGTTACCTGATGGCACTGGTGATGAACGGCGTTTACGGCTATTCGCCGCAGGGCACGGCCACCTTTGCACTGAACCGGATCCTGCGGCTCTTCCCCTCCTATTGGGTGGTGCTGATCCTGACCGTGGGGGTGGTGCTGATCCTCGGAGAAGAGGTCACAAGCACCTACCGCCCCGCGATCTTCCTGCCCACAACCGCGGCGGAATGGCTGCAGAACATCACCATGATCTTTGCCAGCTGGATCCCGCTGAGCGTCCAGCCCCGGCTGGCCCCCGCCACATGGGCGCTGACGATCGAGCTGTTTTATTACGCGCTCATCGGTCTGGGGCTCTTTCGCTGGCGCCACCTGACCTGGGCCGTGTTCATCCTCAGCCTGGGCTATCACATCACCACCATTGCGCTGGAGCTGCGCTATGGCACCCGATACGCCTTTATCGTGGCAGGGGCCTTGCCGTTTTCCATCGGTGGGCTGATCTATCACTACCGGTTCTGGTTTGAGCAGCGCAGCCCGGACATTCGGCTGACCTATCTGCTGTTCATCCCGCTCTTTGCGCTGCTGCCCGCCATTGCCTCCTGGCTGCGCCAACAGGGGATCGATTACCCCGCCTCGGGCATGTTCTATGTGAATATGGCGCTGAATGCCGTGGCCGTGGGCTGGCTGGCCAAACCCAGCCAGCGGTTCGACAGCCCAGCGGACCGCTTCATCGGCGATTTCAGCTATCACATCTATATCGCCCATTGGACGGCGGCGTTGATTGCGGCGCATTATATTGTCGGCGTGGCCCGCCCCAACACCACGCTGGAGGGGGGCATTGTCTTTGTCCTGGCGGTTCTGATCTGCGCCGGGCTTAGCCTGGTGTTGCGCAGATATGTCGATGCGCCGGTGGAACAGCTGCGCACGGCCGCCAAACGGCGGCGGGCGGCACCCGGTCTGGATCAGGCCTGAAGCTGCAGGCGGCTTACGTCAGGATGCGTTTCACGATCCCGCCGAGCTGCAGGCCGAGGATATGGTGGGGCGACCACACAAAGCTCAGGCAGACAAAGGTCAGCAGCACCACAGGGTTGACCGGTCGGACCATCCTGATGCGCCCCTGCAGCGCCAGCGCAAAGATCACCACCGTGAAGAGGGTGATGTAGATGCAGAGCCAGCGCCCCCAGTCGTGAGCCACAAAAAACAGCGGCAGCACCGGCAGCAGGCAGGCCGCCAGCACGCCATAAAGCAGCCGCGCCCGGTCATGCAGCGACACCAGATAGACCAGCGGCGCCACCACCAGCGTGGCCGCAACGGCAAAACTCAGCGCGGCACCGGGGGCGGTCAGGCGCCGGATCAGCTCGGCACGCGCATGGGCGCTATCATAGGTCAGCCAGCGGATGGAGCCGCTGCAGATGTTACTGCCCAGACCGCGCTCCAACAGCGGATCGCAGACAGCGGCCCGGTCGCTGATCTGCGCCTGGCTCATCGCATAGAGGAGGGCCGCCGCGGTGAGAGCGAAGAACACCGCCGCCGCCGCCCAGAGCACCCGCGAGCGCAGATCGGGGCGCAGGGTGATCACGAAAAGGGCGGCCAGAACCGGAGCCATAAAGGTGTTTACCTCATGCCCGATGCAGGCAATGGCAAAGAGCAGCAGGGAAAATGCCACCACCAGCCCCCGAAAGGCCTTTGGCAACAGCGGGATCAGCAGCAGCACGCAGATGCTGGCCAGCCCGATCATTTCCTTGCGCAGGCTGCCCGTTGGGCTGGAGGCCCAGAACACGATAAAGAACCCCGGGGAGGTCAGCAGCAGCGCATAGGCCGGGATGCGCAGCCGCCAGAACGCCAGCAGCACCGGCAGCGTCATGACAATCATCAGGCTCAGCTGCAGGATCACTGTCACCGTGAGCGGACCCAGCCCCGTCCAGTCCCCGATGTGGATGATCACGGAGCCCAGAGGCCCGCGCCTGACCGGTCCGTTGATCGAATTGATCAGCCAGTCGCCCTGGATGAACGGGTGCCCGCCCGCCAGATAGGCATTGTAGTGATACCAGAAGCCCATGAGCAGGCTGAGGGCGGCAATGGCGAAGGCCAGCAGCCAGATATATCTTTCCAACCGGCTCTCCCGGGGAAGGGCCATGCTGTCGCTCATATCTTCATGCCTTTGAAGATCCGTTCCGGGATATTGCAGATGATCGTCATGATCCCCCACCAGATCTTGCGCACATAGATGATGTTGCGGCCCTTGCGCAGGGCGGCCTCGATCGCATCCGCGACTTCCTCCGGTTCGGCGGTCAGTTTTTCGGGCAGCTCCAGGTCTTCGGTCATGCGGGTGGCGACAAAGCCCGGCAGCACGGTCAGCACATGCACGCCTTCGCCTGCCAGCCGGTTGCGCAGGCCCGACAGATAGGCGGTGAACCCCGCCTTGGCCGAGCCATAGATATAATTGGTCGCACGCCCACGCAGCCCCGCGACCGAACTGATGCCCACCAGCGCGCCCGAGCCGCGGGCAGCAAAGCGATTGGCCAGATGGCCAAAGATGCTGGCCGGGCCTTCGTAGTTGGAGCGCATGACGCGCACCGCCCGTTCCATATCGGCCTCGTTCTCGGACTGCTCGCCCATCAGGCCCACGGCGCAGACGGCGATGCGCGGCAGCTCCGGCAGCGCATCGATGAAGCCCGCGTGGCTTTCCAGCGCCAGCGCGTCAAACGCATGGGTCGTGACCTCGACGTTATGGCGCAGGGCCATATCGGTCCTGGTGGCCTCCAACCCTGCGGCATCGCGCGCGGCCAACTGGACCGGATGGCCCAGACCGGCAAAGCGATGCGCCACGGCAAGGCCAATGTCGGAGGTGGCCCCGAGGATCAGAACAGCGCCTTTGCTCATAGGGATAGCCTTTCAGATTGTTTGGAGTGAAACCGCGCGGGCAGCCCGCCTGCGGCGCGCATCGCTTCGAAATCGGAAACCCGAGTGTCGGAGCTGCGCAGGGTCTGCGCACTCATGCGGCTGTCCTTGGCGAGGTAAAACCGCCCCTGATGCGCCAGCGTGATCGCATCAAGCCGCTCCATCAGCTGCAGCGTGGTGCGGTTGACCGGGAAATCCAGCGCCAGCGTATAGCCCGCCATCGGGAAGGAAAAACGGCTCTCCTGCGCCCCGAACCGTTTCAGCACGGCCAGAAACGACCCGGCGCCGGCGGCGGATGTCGCCTCCAGCAGCGCCTTGAGACCCTCCGCGGATGTCTCCAGCGGCAGCGCGCATTGAAACTGCATGAAGCCGCGGCGGCCATAGATCCGGTTCCAGCCCAGGATCGCATCGAGCGGGTAGAAATAACTGTCCCAATCCACCAGCGTGGTGCCCGCCTTGCGCGTGCCGTTCCAGTAATAGAGCCTGTTAAAGGCCCGCACGGTGAACCGGTTGAGCGCGAGGCCCGGTGCGTCAAAGGGGATGGTGCGTTTGGATTTTACAGGCACCTCGAAGGGGCGCTTCTTGCGGCTCTTTTTCAGATCATCGCCCGCCGCATGTTCACCCAGCATCAAGAGCGAGCGGCCCAGCTGATCGCCCTTGCTCAGACAGTCAATCCAGGCGACGGAATAGGTGGCCTCATCTGCGGCCTCAAAAGCCTCGATCGCCGCCTCGAGATTGGGCAGCGCTCGGGTGGTCTGGCGAATCCAGGCGCTTTCCACCGGGCGCAGCCGGATCGCGGCGCGCAGGATCACACCCGTCAGCCCCATGCCGCCGAGGGTCCATTCAAAAAGCTCTTTGTTGCGGCGCGGGGAGCAGCGTTTGATCACGCCGTCCGGGCCCATCAGCTCGATCCAGTCGACAAAGCTGCCGAAACTGCCGTCCTTGTGGTGGTTCTTGCCGTGCACATCGGCCGCAATCATGCCCCCCAGGGTCACGAATTTGGTGCCCGGCGTGACGGGGGGAAACCAGCCGCGCGACAGAAAGGCGGTGATGACATCGCCCAGCAGCACACCCGCCTCGGCCACCAGCACGCCTGTTGCGTCATCGAACGAGATCATATGGCTGAAGTGGCGCATCTGCACCGTGCGTCCCTGGGCCACGGCGCTGTCGCCATAGGCCCGCCCGTTGCCGCGGGCGATCACCGGCCCGTCGGCGAGTTCCGCCTGCAGGGCCTCCGGCGTGCGTGGCCTGCAAAGTGCCGTGGTATGCACAGGGTAGCGCCCCCAGCCCGACAGCTTCATGCGGCGGTCCCCAGATGCGTATCGGTGAAGACAAAGCGGCGGTCGAGCTTGTATTTGACGATATAGCCCACCGCGAGCCCCAGCACCGCGCCGGTCTCGCGCATGAGGTCTGTTTCCCAGATCAGCCAGAAGGCGGTTTCGGTGCCCCAGAAGATCGCGGTCGTGATCACGCCCATGACGGTATAGAGGGTGAATTTCTGACCATGCGCCTTCAGCCCGGTGGAGGTGTCGGCAAAGATCCAGCGCTTGTCGAGCGCGTATTTGATCACCAGCCCCACCAGCGTTCCGGCAAAAACGGCGAGCGCAAAGCCAAGGGCGGAGGCATCCCAGGCCAGCACCACGCGCTGCACGCCCAAATTGGCAATGGTGGCGATGACCGCAAAGGCGGCATAGCGCAGAACCAGCGTTTGCAGGCTCACAGCAGGGCCCCGCCGATGGCGCACCCGGCCATGACGACCACGCAGACCTGGCTGATCCGGTCCTTGGCGGCAAAGACCACCGGGTCGTCATGCATATAGCCGCGGTGGGTCAGCATCACCATCCGCGACAGCCAGTAGAGCAGGATGCAGCAGATGCCGCTGAGGGCAATCGGGCTGGAATAGAGCTGCATCACGTCCGGCGACTGCACGTAAAGCGCCATCACCAGCACCGAGACATAGCCCGAGGCGATGCCCATCATCGACACCATCGGCAGATCATCGACATGATAGCCGCGCCCCGAGGCGCTCAGCTTGCCGCTGGCGGCACTGTCCACCAGCTCCGCCTGCCGCTTGACCGTGGCCAGCGAGAAGAAAAAGAAGATCGAAAAGGCCAGCAGCCACATCGACAGCTGAATACCAGTGGCCGCCCCCCCGGCGATGATGCGCAGGGTATAAAGCCCTGCCAGCGTGCAGATGTCGATGATCACCCGGCGCTTGAGCGTCAGCGAATAGGCGGTGGTGGTGATGTAATAGACCACCATGATCCCCAGGAACGTGGGGTTGAGAAAGAGCGACAGCACCGCGCCCAGCGTGATCAGCGCGGCGAACATCAGCCCGCCATGGGCAATCGGGATGGTCCCGGCGGCAAAGGGGCGCAGGCATTTGCGCGGATGCGCCCGGTCGGCCTTGAGATCGAGCAGGTCGTTCAGCACATAGACGCTGGAGGCCACAACAGAGAAGATGATGAAGGCCAGGATGCTTTGTAAAAAGGTTATCGCGCCCAGTTGATGACCCGCCAGCATCGGCAGAAACACCAGCACGTTCTTGAGCCATTGATGCGGGCGCAGCGCCTTGATGTAGGGTTTGGCCGAGGCGGTGACCGTGCTGAGATGCTCCACCTCGCCGTCCATCGCATCGACCTGTTTTTGCAAAGCGGGCGGCGCGTTGACGGTGATCGCCCGCGCAGCCCCTTTCCAGACCGGCAGGTCGGCATCCGTGTCGCCCATATAGGCATAGCCGCGCGGCCCGAAGGTCTCTGTGAGGAAGGCGGCCTTGTTCGGCCCTTTGAGATTATGCGCCGCATCCGAGCCATGCACCGCGTCGAAAATATCCAGATGCGCCGCGATACGGTCCGCCAGATCCTGATTGCTGGCGGTGACCAGCGCGGCCTTGCCCCCCTTGTCGCGCCAGGCGCGGACATAGTCGATGACGCCCGTGTCATAGGGCAGGGTGGTCACATCGATATCGGCGGCCTCAGCCAGATGGCTTTTCAGCGCCGCGCGCCCCTCAGAGAGGTTTTTGACGGCGGCAAAGGGCGTGCGCCAGTCGCGGCTAAAGGCCGACCAGAAGCTTTCATGCAGCATATCAGAGCGCAGCAATGTGCCATCCAGATCGACCGCAAGCATCGGGTGATGTTCCACTGTGTCCTGTAACATGACCTTCAACATTCAAATAACGCCGCACTACGCAGCGGCAGGGGGGAGATACAACGCTTTACCGGGTCTTTCAAAATTATTGTGGCAGTCGCGTGACGATCCGCCGATCGTCGGCGGGATTTGCTGCTTCACGCAGCGGTTGGGCGTAAAAGCACTTGTCCTGAGACGTAACAGAAGAAATCACCGCTCACGGTGACGATGCGGAAAATCAGGACAGACAGCAGCAGGGTGCTGTCCGGCGCCACCCCTTCCAGCAGCAACAGGATCGTCGCCTCGCGCGTGCCGATGCCGCCGGGTGAGCCCGGGGTGAGATAGCCCACCAGCCAGGCGATGATGGTGGCGGGGATCACCGCAAAGGAGGGGTTGGGGATCATGAAATAGAGGATTGCCCAGAGATTGAGCCCGAGAATACCCATGAAGAGGCAGGCAATCAGCACCACCAGGCAGAGCCGGCGCCCGTGGGAGATCCAGGGCAGGTGCGCGGGGATCACGAAAACGGCAAGCCCCGCCAGAACGCCCGCGCCCAGCACGAAGGGGGCGGCAAAATTGGCCAGCGGCGCAAACCAGATCGCCGGATCCAGCGGCATCAGGGTAACAAAGAGCGAGGCGGTCAGCACGGCGGCCAGCGGCATGGACAAAAGCTCCATCAGCGTGGCCAGCCCCAGCGCCTTATCGCTCAGCCCCTTGCCGCGCAGCACCAGATAGCGCCCGATCAGATGGGCGACATTGCCGGGGATATATTTGGCGATTTGCGTGCTGGTGTAGGAAAAGAGCCCCAGCCGCACCGGCATGGCCCCACCGCTGAGCTTGTCGAGGATGATCTGCCAGTTGCCCGCCAGCATATAGAGCGAGGCGCCATAGAGCATCGACTGCACCAGGGTTCGCGTCAGATCGAGCGCGGTGGGCTGCCACTGGCTCAGCGCGGGCCATTGCCGGCGCACCTCCCAGGCGATGAAGGCCAGGGCGGCCAGCGTCAGCGCCCGCCCGATCCATTTCACAACCCCGCTGCTGCGGGATTTTGCCGTCTCTGAGGTTTGCATCAGCGGCATCCCCACGAGGATGCCCAGGTGCCGGTCACAGCGCACATATCGTAGCAAGCCGCTCTGAAGGCAGGCCCTTCTCGGCAACGCGCTCGGCGCATTCCTCATAGGTCCAGACCTGCCCGAAGGTTCGCTGATATCCGTTATTATAGGTGCGCGCGGAAATCAGGCTTATGTAGAGCCCAAAGACCAATGCGGCGCATCCGAGCAGGAAAAACTTTCTGGGGGTGCTCTTGTCCATCAGGCTGCGACAGGCCGCCGGCAGCGAAAAGATCGCCAGCGCCATCAGAAAGGGCCACATGTCAAAGGAATATCGCAGGCTGATCGTGCCGTAGCTAAGCGTCACCACCGCCGGGACGGCTGTGGTCCCCAGGAGCGCCACGCCCCCCGGTGTGAAAATGCCTGTGCGCCTGAAACCCAAAAGCACCAGCGCAAACCAGCCGGTCCAGAGGTAGAAGGCGCCTGCTGTCGGCATGTAGATCCGGATGAAGCCGAGCATGGGTGTGGTGACCTTGCGGTAGGCAATCAGGGCCTTGCGGTAGGGCGCCTTGCTTTTCAGCACCCGCCGTGGCGGAGCAAAGGTATACATCGCCAGATTGGGCAGGATGCGTTTGGCGTTGAACCGCCCGTGTTCGATGAAGGCGCTGGCCCGCGGGCTGTCACGCTCCTCAAAGCCCCAAAAAACCGGGCCATATTGCACCCCGGTGTCCTCATAGGTGCCATGCACCTTGCCAGCGCTGCCGAACTTGACACTGTTGAGCACCATGAAGCCGGCCAGCGAGCCCACCATGATGGTGCCGGACACCGCGATGGGAATCAGCATCTTCATCCGGTCCCGCCCGATAAGCGCCACAAGGCAGAGAAATCCCGTCCCCAGCAGCAAGCCCAGAGCGAGGTTGGGCCGTGCATGTACGGTCATCGCCGCACAGATCCCCATCGGAATCAGGATTTTGGACAGCGGGGCATCGAAGAAGTGATAGCGCACCATGCAAAAGACGCAGATCGCCGCCATCGCATAGCTCAGCGCGATGGGCTCATGATAGAAGGGGACCGCCACCACCATCAACAGCGTGGGCGCGGTGACCCAGACCATGAACGAGAGCACCCCGAACCAGACCATCCGATTGAACGATTCCTCGGGCCAGTAGCGGGCCGCGACCTGATGAAAGGACAGATGATAGAAGACCGCGCCCAGCGTGCACCAGAACCAGATCGACGCCCCCGAGATCGCCGGGTTGTTGAGATCCATGAAAGGCGCCACGATCAGCCGGGTCAGGATCGGGGCGATCCCGTGATAGGAAACCGCCGTGCCGTCGGGCGCATAATGGCCTTCGTAGCCGATGATCCGTACCGGCATCTCCAACGTGCCGTTCAGAATACCGATCGCCTGGTAATTATAGATGTCCATGCCCCAATAGGGCGTGTCTTTCCACGGCATCATAATGTCGAGCGCGAGGAGCAGATAGACGAGGGTGCTCACAACGGCGATCATCACAGCCACCAGGGTTGTTGGGGACACCCTTTCGGAGGGCAGTATATTACTTTCTTCCAGCACTGGCGGTCTTCTTCTGCGGCGCTTCAACGAAGGGGGGTTCTGCGGCGTCTGACAGCGCCATCTGCTGATCGATCTCCAGGTGGCGGACCCGGCGCAGCGTGGCCTCGATGAGGCGACGGTTGGTAGCGATGGTATCGCTGAGCAGGGCCAGCACCAGCGTCAGATACCCCGCCAGCAGGAACATGCTGCCGAGGATCAACGACTGAATGTTGCCGCCGCCTTCGCCGATGAAATAGAAATACAGGAACCGGATGATCGGCACGATCCCGATCACGATCATGACCGCCCCCAGGGTGGAGAACGCATTGAGCGAGCGGTACATCACATAGCTGCGCAGAATCGTCAGCGCCTGCTTCTTGATGAAGGAGGACATCGAGCTGAAGAGCCGCGACGGCCGGGTCTTGCTGTTGGTGCCCACCGGCACCGAGACAATTGTCAGGCCCATCTGGCCCGCGTGGATCAGCGTCTCCGTGGTGTAGCTGAAGGTGGTCATCACGTTGATCGAAAACGCCGCCTCGCGGGAATAGGCGCGAAACCCCGAGACCGCATCCGTGACCTCGATGCCCGCCATGCGCTGCACCACCGAGCTGCCCACCGCCTGCAGGCGCCGCTTGAGCGCGGAGAATTCCATATTGCTGGCGGTATCGCGGTCGCCCAGCACGATATCGGCGCGGTCCTCCACGATCGGCTTCACCAGATCGGGGATGGAATTACCGTCATACTGGTTGTCGCCATCGGTGTTGACGATGATATCGGCGCCCCGCAGCAGCGCATGTTCGATGCCCTTCTGGAAACTGCGCGCCAATCCCTTGTTGGTCTTGTTGCGCACGATATAGGTGACCCCAAGTTCTTGCGCGACAGCGACCGTATGATCGGTCGACCCATCGTCGATGATCTGGGTTTCGATGATATCGATGCCGGGGATTGTGGTGGGCAGGTCCCGCAGGACCGCAGGCAGGGTTTCTTCCTCATTGAGGCAGGGGATTTGGATAATAAGCTTCATTTGACCAACTTGCGACTATCGTTATGCGTTACAACATTAATACCCGGGAACGCACGGCTTTATGACGCTGCAGCGCAGAGATGCACATTTTTTACCCCTGAATGGACAACGTCACCGCCCGGTTTCCCCCTATACCATCAGGGTTTTTCCCACCAGCATGCAATCTGTTTGCAGTTGCAGCACGATTTCAGGCGTCTTTTTGCTGTGATATTTTCGCATCAATTCCCTGCGCCCGATCCGGCCCGCATGCAGAGGCGGGGCAGGATCATGCTTTTGGCGCGTCAGACCTTATTGTCGCCTGCATGTCGTCGGAGTATGTGCATGAGGAGTGCAAGCCACAGATCCAAGGTGCAGGGAGACGCGTGTGATACATCCGGTTATTCTTTGTGGGGGCTCCGGAACACGTCTGTGGCCCTCCTCGCGCAAAGCCTTTCCCAAGCAGTTCAGCAACCTGATCGGCGAAGACACGCTGTTTCAGACCACCTGCAAGCGCCTGAGCGGGCCCGATTTCGCCGCACCATTGATCATGACCAACGCCGATTTCCGGTTCATCGCGATGGAGCAATGCGCCGACATTGGCCTGACAGACGCCCGCGTGGTGATCGAGCCGGCCCTGCGCAATACCGCGCCCGCCATCCTCTGTGCCGCGCTGCTGCTGGAGGCGGACCCCGAGGCGATGATGCTGGTCGCGCCCTCCGATCACATCATGAGCGGGATCGACGCCTTCCATGCGGCCATTCAGGCGGGGGCAAAAGCCGCCGCTGAGGGCCATCTGGTGACCTTCGGCATCACGCCCGACCGGCCGGAAACAGCCTATGGCTACCTTGAACTGGCGGAGACAGCCGCAGGCGACACGCCGGTCAAGCTTGCCAGTTTCACCGAAAAACCCAATGCAGAGACGGCACAGGCCTTCATGGCCAGCGGGCGGCACCTGTGGAATGCCGGGCTTTTCCTGTGGCGCGTGCGCGACATCATCGCCGCTTTTGAGGCCCATGCACCGGATATGATCGCGCCCTGCCGCGCGGCCATCGAGACCGGGGCGGAGGATCTGGGCTTCATGCGGCTGGGAGAAGAGGCCTTTGCCGCGGTGCGCGCCGATTCCATCGATTACGCAGTGATGGAGCAGGCCGAAAACGTCATGGCCGTGCCTTTGAGCAGCGGCTGGTCCGATCTGGGCAGCTGGGATGCGCTCTGGGCCGCTTCGGATCCTGATGACGCGGGCCTCGTGCAACAGGGGCCGACCACAGCGCTGGAGTGCGAAAACACCTTCCTGCGCTCGGAGGATGACAATCTGCATCTGGTGGGCGTGGGGCTGAAGAACATCGTCGCCGTGGCCATGCGCGATGCGGTGCTGGTGGCCGATATGAACGCCTCGCAGCAGGTCAAAAACGCGGTCACCCTGCTGAAAGCGGCGAAAGTCGAACAGGCCACCGATTATCCGCGCTTCTACCGGCCCTGGGGTTGGTACGAGACGCTCTGCCTCGGATCCCGCTTTCAGGTCAAACGCATCATGGTCAAACCGGGCGGGGTGCTGTCCCTGCAAAGCCACGTGCACCGGTCCGAGCACTGGATCGTGGTCGCGGGCACCGCCAAGGTCACCGTGGGGGAAAACGAACAGCTGCTGACCGAAAACCAATCCGTCTATATCCCGCTGGGCGCCGTGCACCGCATGGCCAACCCCGGGCAGGTGCCAATGTATCTGATCGAAGTGCAGACCGGCGCCTATCTGGGGGAGGACGACATCGTGCGCTACGAGGATATTTATGACCGCAGCTGATCTGGACAGTTTTCCAATCAGCCCCACATCCCCGACATATCGCGCCCAGGAAGATCACACGTCCAGAAGGACCAGCAGAATCTATGTTCAAAAACCCCGAGAAACTGATCTTCGCCTTCTCATGTGTGGTCCTGCTGGTCGGGGCCGCCTTCATCTTCGGGGCTTATTCAGGGCAGCGGGAAAACGCCGCCTTCCTTGCGCTGCGCGATCTGAGGAACACGGCCGATACGCTGCTGACCGAACGCGGTGATGACCCGGTTCATTTCCTGCAGCCCGCCCGGCATCAGGGCAGCGGGGTCATCACGAATACCCGACCGGACGACGGCATGCTGATCTTTGTGTCGGGCTTTTTCGACGGCGGCAATGAGATGCGCCTGATGCAGCGCGACGGCACGGTTGTGGCCAGATGGCCGGTGCGGTTTTCAGAGCATTTCCCCGATCCGTCGTTTCTGCCGCAGCCGCCGCAAAGCGACTGGAATGTCGACCTCCATGGCGCGCTCGTCAATCCGGATGGGTCGGTTGTGTTCAACTA
The DNA here is from genome assembly GCF_947499265.1 of uncultured Roseobacter sp. Lineage (GTDB taxonomy): Bacteria > Pseudomonadota > Alphaproteobacteria > Rhodobacterales > Rhodobacteraceae > Roseobacter. The sequence goes on from NZ_CANMNK010000012.1 coordinate 12,072, forward strand.
TGAATATAGCGGCAGCGTGAAGCTGTCGCCCTGCGGCGATGTGCTCTGGACCCTTGATCACCCGACGCATCATTCGGTGGAAACCGCCGAAAGCGGCGGATATTGGATCCCGGGCCGGAGCTTTCTGCGGCCAAAGGCGCGCGACACGCTGTTTCCACATCTCATGCGCATGCGCGGCAGGGGAATGGTCGAAGATGATCTGATTCTGAAAGTCTCCGAAGACGGCGAAATTCTGCTGGAGAAATCCGTCAGCGCGCTGCTGTTCGAAAACGGGCTTGAACCTCTCATGACGGCGACGGGCGAGTCCATCATGAGCAACAAGACCTGGGACCGCGAACTTGTTCATCTCAACAAGATCGGGGAACTACCGAGCAACATCGCCGATGCCTTTGTCGGTTTCGATGCGGGGGACCTGGTTCTGTCGCTGCGGAAATACAATCTCGTCCTGATGGTCGACCCCAATTCCTGGCGGGTGAAATGGCACCAGACCGGCCCCTGGCGCCGGCAGCATGACCCTGAGTTCAATGCCGACGGCACGCTGACCGTGTTCAACAACAACACCTACCGCACCAGCACGCTTGGCGGCAGCAGCGACAAGGTCGACCCCAAGGCACCGCTGGTCAGCAATATTATCAAAACCGATCCCGCGGCGGGCACCAATATCGTTGTCTACGGCACGCGCGCGGGCGAGACCTTCGGGACCGTGGTGCGCGGCAAACACGAGATCACCCCCGAAGGCGGCTATCTGGTGACCGAATTCGAAGCCGGGCGTATCTTTGAAACCAACGCGGCGGGGAAGATCACCTGGGAATACCTCAACCGCTATGATGCGGACCGGGTGGCGGAGGTGACCGAAGCCCGGATGTATCCGCGCACATATTTCACACGCGCGGAATGGTCCTGCCCGTAAGCGGCAGCGCTGTCAGTCGGATGCGAGCTGATAATCCGACCGCCCGATCGAGGTATAGGCGGTAAACCCTGCGGCCTTGGCATCGTCGGGGGAATAGATATTGCGCAGATCGGCCATCACCGGCGTGGTCATATCCTCTGCGATCCGCGCCAGATCGAGCGCGCGGAACTCATTCCATTCGGTCAGCAGCACCACCGCATCCGCATCCTTGGTCGCCTCATAGACATCTTCTGTCCAGACAACCCCCGGCAACAGCGCTTCGCCCTCGCGGAACCCCTGCGGGTCCACCACCCGCACCTTGGCCCCATTGCCCACAAGTGTGGGGACGATGGTCAGCGACGGCGCGTCGCGCATGTCGTCGGTGTTGGGCTTGAAGGTCACCCCCAGCACCGCCACGGTCTTGCCGTTGACCGAGCCGCCGCAGAGGTCGAAAACCTTCTCTACCATGCGGCGTTTGACCTCTTCGTTGACCTTGATCACCGTCTCGGTCAATTGCATCGGTACCGCGTAGTCCTGTCCGATCCGAGCAAGAGCAGAGGTGTCCTTGGGAAAACAGCTGCCGCCATAGCCGGGGCCTGCGTGCAGGAATTTATTGCCGATGCGCCCGTCCATGCCCATGCCCTTGGAGACCATCTTCACATCCGCGCCGGTGCGTTCGCACAGGCTTGCGATCTCGTTGATGAAGGTGATCTTGGTCGCCAGAAACGCATTGGCGGCGTATTTGATCATCTCGGCACTTTCCAGATCGGTGGTCATGATCGGAAAATCGCGCAGGTAGAGGGGCCGGTAGATCGCCTGCATGACCTCTGCGGCGCGTTCGCTCTCGACCCCCACCACAATCCGGTCCGGACGCATGAAATCGTCGATCGCCGCCCCTTCACGCAGGAATTCGGGGTTCGAGGCCACGTCGAAATCGGCCTGTGGATTGGCCGCGGCAATGGTCTCGGCCACTTTGCGGTTGGTGCCCACAGGCACGGTGGATTTCGTCACCACCACCGCATAGCCGGTGAGCGCCTGGGCAATCTCCGTGGCCGCCGCCATCACGTAAGTGAGATCCGCATGGCCGTCGCCGCGCCGCGTTGGCGTGCCCACCGCGATGAACACCGCATCCGCACCATCCACCGCAACCGACAGATCGCCGGAGAAGGACAGACGCCCCGCAGCCACATTCTTGGCCATCAGGTCGTCGAGCCCGGGCTCGTAGATCGGCACTTCGCCCGCATTCAGCTTGGCCAGCTTGGCAGGATCCTTGTCCACGCAGACAACTTCATGTCCGAAATCAGAGAAACAAACCCCTGACACAAGGCCCACATATCCGGTGCCAATCATCGCAATCTTCATTTACTCGTCTCCTGCAGCACAGATCCGTTTGCGTGATGCGGCAAGTGTCTGGACCTGTCAACACCGGCAGCTTGTCCCGGGGGTACTTTTGCGGGGTTTGTGGGTGACAGCCGCCGGACTGCTTGATAATTGGACCCTGGCCGCAGTTGTGTAAGGGTGCCGGTTTTGCAGATCGAGAAGACAAAGTTGAGCGGTGTTTTTGTCCTGACGCCCAAACGGTTCGGCGATGCGCGCGGTTTTTTCAGCGAAAGCTGGAGCAAGCGCCAGATGGCCGAACAGGGCCTCGACATCGACTGGGTGCAGGACAACCACTCCCTGTCGATGCAGGCGGGCACCGTGCGCGGATTGCATTTCCAATCGCCGCCCCATGCGCAGGCCAAACTGGTGCGCTGTGGGCGCGGCGCTTTCATTGACGTGGTGGTCGATATCCGGCGCGGCTCTCCCACCTATGGTCAGTGGTTTGGCGCAGAATTGAGCTTTGAAAACGGCAAGCAACTGCTGGTGCCCACCGGGTTCCTGCACGGGTTCGCCACCCGGGTGCCCGAGACCGAAATCATCTATAAGTGCTCCGATTACTATGCGCCCGAGTGTGACGGTGCCGTGCGATTTGATTGCCCGCAGATCGGCATTGACTGGGGTTTGGGCGATTTAGAGCCTGTTTTGTCGCAAAAAGACGCCGCCGCTCCCGGATTGGCGGATTTCGACAGCCCTTTTGTTTATGAAGGATAGCCCCATGAAACTGCTTGTGACCGGAGGGGCGGGCTTCATCGGGTCTGCCGTGGTGCGTCAGGCCATCGCGCGCGGGTATGAGGTCGTGAACCTCGATGCGCTGACCTATGCCGCCTGTCTGGAAAATGTGGCTTCTGTCGCGGACAACCCGGCCTATGCCTTTGAGCAGGCCGATATCCGCGACCGTGCTGCCCTGGACCGGATATTTGCCGTCCATAAACCCGATGCGGTGATGCATCTGGCCGCGGAATCCCATGTGGACCGGTCCATCGACGGGCCGGGCGATTTCATCGAAACCAACATCACCGGCACCTATCAGCTGCTGGAAGCGGCGCGCAGTTTCTGGACCGCGCAGGGCAAGCCGGAAGGGTTCCGCTTCCATCACATCTCCACCGATGAAGTGTTTGGCTCGCTCGGCGCAACCGGGCAGTTCACCGAAACCACGCCTTACGATCCGCGCTCGCCCTATTCCGCCTCCAAGGCAGCCTCTGACCATCTGGTGCGTGCCTGGGCCGAAACCTACGGATTGCCGGTGGTGATGACGAATTGCTCCAACAACTACGGGCCTTATCACTTCCCCGAAAAGCTGATCCCTGTGGTGATCCTGAACGCGCTGGCGGGCAAGGACATCCCGGTCTACGGCGCGGGCGAGAACGTGCGCGACTGGCTTTATGTCGAGGACCACGCCGATGCGCTGCTGACCGTGCTGGAAAAAGGCGCTCTGGGGCGCAGCTATAATATCGGCGGTGAGAATGAGGCGAAAAACATCGATATCGTGCGGATGATCTGCCGCATTCTCGAAGAGAAACGCCCCAAAAACAGTCCCTATGAAGACCAGATCCGTTTTGTGACCGACCGCCCGGGCCATGATCTGCGCTATGCGATCGATCCCACCCGGATTGCTACGGAGCTGGGCTGGCGACCTTCGGTGACGCTGGAGGAAGGTCTGGAGAAAACCGTGCAATGGTATCTCGACAATGAGCACTGGTGGCGCGCCTTGCAGACCCGCGCAGGTGTTGGCGACCGATTGGGTGTGAAAGCATGAAGGTGCTCGTCTTTGGCAAGACCGGGCAGGTGGCCACGGAACTGGCGCGCTTTGACGGGGTCACCTGTCTGGGCCGTGATCAGGCGGATCTGACCGATCCCGGGACTTGCGAAGCGATCATTGCCGAAACCGACGCAGATGCGGTGATCAACGCCGCCGCCTACACCGCTGTCGACAAGGCCGAGGACGACCGCGACACCGCGATGATCGTGAACGCCATGGCGCCCACGGCGATGGCGGCTGCCGCTGCCGCGCGCGACCTGCCGTTTGTGCAGATCTCCACCGATTACGTCTTTGCGGGCGGCGGTACGGCGCCGTGGCAGCCGGAGAATGAAACCGGTCCTCTGGGCGTTTATGGGCAAAGCAAGCTTGGCGGTGAGCGCGGCGTGACCGGGGCAGGGGGCAGACATGCGATCCTACGCACCTCCTGGGTGTTTTCCGCCCATGGCAACAACTTTGCCAAGACCATGCTGCGCCTCGGCGCAGAGCGTGACAGCCTGAGCATCGTGGGGGACCAGATCGGCGGGCCGACGCCAGCGCGCGATATCGCCGCCGCCTGCATGACCATGGCACAGGCGCTGAAAGAAGACGCGACCAAAACCGGCACCTATCATTTCAGCGGCGCACCGGACGTGAGCTGGGCCGATTTCGCACGCGAAATCTTTGCGCAAGCGGATCTCACGGTGGACGTAACCGACATCCCGACGGCGGACTATCCCACCCCGGCAACACGCCCGTTGAATTCCAGGCTCGACTGCAGCACAACGGCTGCCACCTTCGGCATCCCGCAACCGGACTGGCGCGCCGGACTGGCCGCGGTTCTAGCGGATCTGAAAAGAGCCTAACAAGGAGATTTCCATGACATCGCGCAAAGGCATCATTCTGGCGGGCGGCTCGGGCACACGGCTCTATCCGATCACGCTGGGGGTCTCCAAGCAGCTCCTGCCGATCTACGACAAGCCGATGATCTATTACCCGCTCTCGGTGCTGATGCTGGCGAATATCCGCGAGATTGCGATGATCACCACACCCGAGGATCAGGCGCAGTTCCAGCGCATGCTGGGGGATGGGTCGCAATGGGGCATCACGCTCACCTATATCGTGCAGCCTTCGCCGGACGGGCTGGCGCAGGCCTTCATTCTGGCGGAGGATTTCCTAGACGGCGCGCCCTCGGCGCTGGTGTTGGGCGATAACATCTTCTTTGGTCAGGGCCTGCCCGCGCTGATGGCCGCCGCCGATGCGCAACCGCAAGGGGCCACTGTGTTCGGCTATCAGGTGGCCGATCCGGAACGCTACGGCGTGGTGGATTTCGATGGCGACGGCATCGTGCGCGGCATCATCGAGAAACCAAAAGTGCCGCCCTCGAACCACGCGGTGACGGGTCTCTATTTCGTCGATGGCACGGCGCCGGCCAAGGCGCGCAGCGTGAAACCGTCGGCCCGCGGCGAGGTGGAGATCACCACCCTGCTGGAGATGTACCTGGCCGAGGAAACCCTGACCGTGCAGCGCATGGGCCGCGGCTATGCCTGGCTCGATACCGGCACCCACGGCAGCCTGCTGGATGCGGGTAATTTCGTGCGCACCATCGAAAAACGCCAGGGCCAGCAGATCGGCAGCCCCGAAGAGATCGCTTTCGAGCTGGGCTGGATCAGCCGCGAAGACCTCAAGCGCGAGGCACAGAAATATGCCAAGAACGACTACGGCACCTATCTGAGCAGTCTCTAACAGGCGCATTTGCAGCGGAGGGCAGCGCATGTCCGTGAAATTCGGCACAAGCGGGTTGCGGGGGCTGGTGACAGCCATGACCCCGGCGCTGATCACCGCCCATGTGCAGGCCTTCCTGGCCGCCTGTGATACGGGCGGCGTGCTCTGCGTCGGGCGCGATCTGCGCCCCTCTTCCCCCCGTATTGCGCAGGATGTGATTGAGGCCGCCCGTACCGTGGGTGTCCGCGTGATTGACTGTGGCGCGGTGCCCACCCCCGCGCTGGCGCTGGCCGCACAGGCCGCGGGCGGCGGCGCGGTGATGGTCACCGGCAGCCATATTCCGGCGGATCGCAACGGGCTGAAGTTCTATGTCCGCTCGGGCGAGATCAGCAAGGCCAATGAGGCCGCGATCCTCTCCCATCTGGACAGGCCCGTACCGGATGGCCCCCTCGGCCCGCTGGAAACGGATGCAAGCGCCAATGACCGCTATATCACCCGGTTCACCGATGCCTTTGGGCCGGGCGCGCTCGCCGGTCAGCGCATCGGGCTTTATGCCCATAGCGCCGTGGGGCGCGACGTGCTGGGCCACATTCTGACAGAGCTCGGCGCCGAAGTGATCGAGCTGGGCCGCTCCGATAGCTTCATCCCCGTGGACACCGAAGCGGTGGATCCAGCCGTGCGCGACCAGATCAAGACCTGGGTGGCGGAGCACGGGTTGCACGCACTGGTTTCCACGGATGGCGATTCAGACCGCCCGCTGCTGGCTGATGAAACCGGGCGCGTGATCCCGGGCGATATTCTGGGCCAGATCACCGCAGAAGCGCTGCAAGCAGAGGTCGTGGCCACGCCGATCTCGTCCAACAGCGGGGTCACGATGAAAGGCTTCAAGGATGTGCGGCTGACGCAGATCGGCTCTCCTTATGTGATTGCGGCGATGCAGGGCGGCGGCCGGGTCGTGGGATATGAGGCCAATGGCGGTTTTCTGCTGGGGTTCGAAGCAATGGGCCCGGCGGGGTCGCTGGCGCCGCTCGTCACCCGTGACTGCACGCTGCCGCTCCTGATGGTGCTATATGCAGGCCGGGACGGGGGCATCGCCGCCCGCGTGGCCCAGGAACCCCCCGTGGTGACCGTCGCCGACCGCTTGCAGAACGTCGAACAGGCCAAAAGCCGCGTACTCTTGGACCGGTGGCAGCAAGACCCCGCTGCGCGGGTTGCATTTCTAGCACCCTTGAACAAGGAAGAAGAGCGCCTGGACCTGACGGACGGGCTGCGCATGATCCTGACAGACGGCGACGTGATCCACGTCCGCCCCTCGGGCAACGCCCCGGAACTCAGGCTCTATATCGAGACAAAAGACACTGAAGCGGCAGCGGCCCTACTGGCGCGGGCGCTGACAAACCTCAGGACTGTGCTGAACAAAAGCCATTGAGACAGACCAAAATCTCGCTATCCACTTGTTTTAGTCTCGTTAGCATTGTGCTAGAGCGCCTCTAGTTTACGGAGTTTGTATCCGCTCAAGACCCTTTTTTGACAATGAAGGTTTGATCATGTTCTCCTCTGATCGCTGCCTGTTGGAACGCACCCGCGGCACAGCAGAGAGCAATTTGCGTCGTCAGTTGTTGGATTTGGTCCGCAACCATTAAACTAGTCTCAGCAATAATGGGAAATTGCCTTGAACAAGAAATCCAGCAGACTGCAGGAACTGACGAGATATGTAGACCGCCATAAACAGGGGATTGAAATTGCGCCTTTCTTCAATCCTGCGGTTCCGAAATCCGATGGATACAACGTGCTTGTCCTGGACATATCAACAACGGCAGAGCTGAGAGAGCGCGCCAAAACCTCGGATCACATTCCAAACGAACGGATCGATGAAATTGAAGACGTCGACATCGTTGGGGACGCCAGCAGTTTAGCAGATTTGCTCAAAGCTGCCCAAATCGATGACGATATCCACTACATCGTCTCGTCTCACAATTTCGAACACCTGCCAAACCCTATAAAATTTCTCCAAGGATGTGCTGATGTGCTGCCTGAGGGCGGCATTGTTTCCATGGCGATACCTGATTACCGCGCTTGTTTTGATCATTTTCGCTTTCCGACCAGACTGTCTGACTGGATGCGCGCGTATCGACAGGACATCGATGCTCCAGATCCCGACACAATCTTTGATTATGTATTGAATAAATCGACCTATCAGGACTCTGAAGGACAGCATAACTCCTGCTCGCTGCAGTTGAGCGACCCTGGCCTTTTTGTTGTGGACCGGCGCATGGGCAAGGCATTTGATTTGTATTCGGAACAATTGCAGCCAGATCCTGTTTATGTAGACGTCCACTGCACCGTCTCATTCGGGGCAACTTTTGAGTTAATGGTAAGAGACTTGGCACAGCTTGGATTGCTGGATCTTGAGGTCATTGACGTCACAGAAACGCACGCACACGAGTATTTCGTACACTTGCGCAAGACCTCCACTGCGGGTGTTGCTGAAGATGAGTATTATCAGCGACGCGACGCGCTGATGAAACAAATTGATCGAGGGCTTGGCCCGCTTGCCTTTGATCAGGTTCGCTCGGGCAGAACGCCGGGCTATTTTGAACGATCAAAGGCGCGGGGGACGCTACGCCAACAAATCGGGGCTATGCTTCTTGGAGAGGACAGGCTTGCAAGGCTCCGAGAACGGAATAGACAACGCCGAACGCGACGCAGGCTGTCGCGAAATTAGAACTCGATGCCGATTTCAACTGTTGTCCTGCACAAGCACCAGCAGAAAAGCATTATCTCAATCAGACATTCAGCTGCGGGTTTTGCTTCACAGGAGGAGTTGAACCCACGTAGCAACCAACGTATGAGCACGTATGGCGCGATTTGGAGCATTTGAGGTGGCCAAACGATGAGTGACTGGAAACGAAAAAAATACCGAACATTGCGTCATTTACCGGGTAAAATTGGTCGCCGCTATACCGAAAAATATGAACTGCATGGTACGTCTTGGCGTTTCCTTGACGCCTTGGATTTTACAGCTGGCATGGTTTCAATCGACTTGGGTGCCAATATTGGTGAGTACTCCCAACTTCTGGCACGGCGCGCTCAAAAGGTATATGCGTTTGAGCCAGATCCCTGGGCATTGGAACAGCTGCGAAAGAATACAGCGCATTTGGATAACGTGGAAATTGTGGAAGCCGCGGCCGGTACGTGCGAAGGCAGCGTGAATCTATATCGCCACCCTGAATTTGCAGACGACCCGATCATGAATTCTCAGTCCAGCTCTGTAGTTTCGAACAAATATAACATCTCTCACGAGGATTCCTTCGAGGTTCCGCAAGTCGATGTTCTCAAGTTTCTTCGAGACTTGGATCAGAATATAGGTGTTCTAAAGGTTGATATTGAAGGCGCGGAGGTCGATTTGTTTGAAAAACTCTTTGACGATGCTGACCTGCTTTCGCGAATAAAATACATCTTTGCAGAAACGCATGAAACCAAGATACCAGGGCATGAACCGCGTGTGGCTGCACTGAAAGCGCGTGCAGAGAAGATCAAGAGCCCAGTCATTGATTTGACCTGGCACTAGGGCAGGGGTTCATAACCCGAACGCAACACCCGCTTTTTCAAAACCTTCGTATCCCGTTACCCGCTGAGATTTGCGGTAGCAAAACGAACCATTTCGTTTTTGCATCTGGGTCAGCAAATCTGACAGCAGATGATGGTCTCTCGAACCGGCGCTGTAGGAATTTTCCCGGATGGCCATCTCGATTTTGGCGTAGAGGGATCCTGTAAAACGGTAATGTTGAAATGGCATCAAAAGGTGGGGTGTTGCGGGCACATTGGTATCATGAGAGTTGGTGAAAAATGCACCATCTGGCCAATGCGCCATAACTGGCTTTTGCATGACGTTATATGCGGGGATTTTCGTGCCAAACCGTGTCGCACGCATTCGGCGGCGCCAGTTTTTGTACTGAGGCACGGGGAAACCAAGACTCTCATACAACCGCGTCGTGCCATAAGTCTTGAACAACCGTGCGCGGGCGCCGGGATGCACGACGCTTGGGGGCTGATTTTCCTGCAGTTTTAGGTGGGGTTCCCCGTCAAAATACCAATCCGCCCCTGGATCAACTTCCTTGTCCTTAGATTGAGATGACAAAACAGAGATATTCTTAGGATACACATCCAACATGAGCCCATACGCCACGCGGGCACCGGCAGCATCCAATTTGCGACCAACATCCTGAAATGTATAACCTTGTGGCAAGTGGATGAATTCATCCAGGTCAAGTTGGACAGCCCACTTCCCCTTGGCAAACCTGTTAAACAAAGCAGTGCGCCAGACATACAAGATGCGCTGGTTTGGAATTCTCGCGACAAGATCTTCCGGCAGATCTACAGTGTCCCCGTAGGTGTATTTGCTTTCGAACAAAACCACGTCCGGCTGCGCCAGCAGATATTCCTTTGTTCCGTCATCAGAACGGTCATTCAAGATCGCAAATTGCTCAATGCCAAGCTTGCGATAGTGTTCCAAAAAACTGGGAAGGAAATACATCTCATTGCGGCCGATTGCGCAGAGGGTCAAGGCTTCGGGATCGGGTTGTCGGTTTGACACCAGGTCCAGGTCATCAAGGTGTTCAAGTGGATGCATCATGTGACTACCAATGGGTCGTGATTGAGAGATTGTTCCCAAAGTGACAGGAAATACATGGTGTCCATCTTGATCGATAACAGTTCGGTCTTGTCATGCAGAGTATTGCGCCAATTGCTGGAAATTCCCAAAGCTTCACGACTTCGGTCAATGCTCTCAACGACGGAATCTGGATCCGGTCCGGTGCCTAGTTTCAGGCTAAAGCCGCGCTTGGGTTCATCCAGGAGAAACCCCAAACCACGATCACGCACGATCTTGCGCAGGACATTCTTGGGGTGTGCATCAAAATCATCTGTTTCAGGATGCGACAGGCCCCATTCAATGATGCGGTGATCCAGCATCGGAGGGCGCGCCTCGACACTATACGCCATCCCTGCACGGTCTACTTTCGGCAGTACAACGTCTTGACAGAAGGTGTAGAGATCAACGCGTTGCATGCGCCTTTTCCATGGCAAACCGGGTGCATCGTATCGCCCGAGCGTCGAAGTCAGAAGATCCTCACATAAGGATTTGGACATCCCGTTCATTAATTGTGCTACATGGTCAGGACGCAGGGCCGGAAACACGCGAAAGGCGTGCAGGGACATGTCCGATAATTTCCGCGTTGCATCTCCAAGCGCAGCTTCATGAAGCGCGATCCGATTTTTGCCCTTCAGGCGTTTCAGCCAATTTTTAAAACCACGTTGTGGTGTCAGCGTGAAATCACTGGCTCGCGCAAATTCGTGCCAGCGATAGCCGCCAAAAACTTCGTCTCCACCGTCGCCAGATAAAACCACTTTGAGGCCAGATTGTGCGGCAAGTTCTGAAATCGCTGATTGGCTGACAACAGCATTATATGCCAGGGGCTCATCCAACGCGGCAACGGATTTTTCATAGCTGTGATCAGATGCTGAGTTGAGCGACAGTACCTTGAAATCCAAGTTCAGCATGTCAGCGGTTCTTTGAGCGACCGGCGCTTCATCTGATGCCGCGTTACCTGGGTAGGCGATGGTCAAGGCTGTCATATTCTTGGCCTGTTCGGAGCCAAGATTTGCAACCGAAGCCGCCACGATGCTGGAATCCATCCCACCGGAAAGGAACAAACCGACGGGCACATCTGACAAGAGATGCTCTTCGACCACGGTATCGATCAGATCGCTGAGCGGTGGCTTGCTACTTTCATAGTCGGTGTCTTCAGGTGCCGACCAATATGTGTGTTCCGCGACAGTACCATCCTGAGACCATGTCAGGGTCGTTCCGGCGTCCACTTTTTCGATGCCTTCCCAAATGGAATTGGGAGCAGGTACGTACCCAAGCATCAGGTATTGCGCCTGAGCCTCTTTATTTATTTCTGTGCCAAATCCGAGCGCGCGCAAGGCACGCAAATCGGATGCGCATGCCAACCCTCCGGGTGTGCGCGCAACATAAAGCGGCTTTATGCCCACGCGATCTCTGGCAAGAAAAGCCGTGTTGGAACGCTTATCCCAGATCAGGAACGCAAACATACCGTTCAGTTTTTCGACAACGGAGGATCCCCAGAGCTCATAGCCCTCAAGGATCAGCTCTGTATCAGATGTTGTACGGCATTTGATACCATGACCTTCCAAGGCGTCGCGGAGCGCTTTGGTGTTATAAACTTCACCGTTATACACGATGGAGCATAACCCCGAGGCAGAGGTCATCGGTTGCTGCGCCTGCGCGCTCAGATCCTGAATCGACAGGCGGCGGTGTGCCAGAAAATGGGTTTTGTCGTTGGGCGCATCAATTTCGATCAAAGAGGCGGCATCGGGACCCCGTTTCGCCATGATATCGCGCGCAACTTCGATATGATTTCGGGAAATTTTACTTCCCTTGGGAAGGCCAAGCACTGCCAGCAATCCACACATACCACACCCCTCTGATTTGTGAGGCGCACTGCCTCTTGGTTGCTATGGCCGTTGGATCGGCAATATTCAATCTCTCACGTTCTGCGAGAGCGCCTTGCAGCAATTGCATCTTGCTTGCGTTGCTGCATACGATCAAATTTTAGCCTGGCCAGCGAGTATTTTGGGTATGGGTTTTCCACGGGTAAGACTTGCATGCTGTCTGCCCGTTGCTCTGGCCAATAGACCGGCCATTCAGCAATATCGCCCAGCTTGCCGTCCATGCGAATTGCAGGGCTTCCTGTCAGGTGTTCGGCCACTTGCATCGTGAGCTGATCGCGTTTGCTGTAGTGAAGAAACAGATCGAACCAGAGTTCTGACATTTTCTCCGTTGCGCTGTCTCCGGCCTTGTAAATCAGGATCGCATTATGCGTCAGCTTGAGATCGTTCGAGAGCTTCGCCCGCGTAAAAAGGTCATCCAGGGCTGACCACTGGTCCTCGCTCAAATGGCCCATGCGAAAACATTCATCCAGTTCGTCTCGTACCATTTCACGATCAAGGTGGCGAAACACATAGCGACCAGGCTTTGCTTTATCTCCGCCTAATTTCTGGATCAGATCTGCCGGCGCGCACTGCAAAGACGCGCGGTTGTCGACATATATCGCCCAGTCATATTCGGGCAATTCACGATGCGGTAGTATCTTTGCCCGGCGCGATTCAAACATTGGTCCGAGTGCAACTGCCGAGCGATGCCGGATTTCAACTCCGTCAGGCTGTATGTCTTTACGATCTGTGAACAGAATTCGATCGTAACCTTGGCCATTGCCCAACGACCCGACATTGTAGGGTTCTGGGTCACCGAAGAAACATGAATACACAGCGATCGAGGTTTTTTGCATTCTATTTTGCGCGTCGTCGCCCAGAGCTAAATTTCGCCCATGCCTAGCGAGTAAGCACGGTGTTGTCACTCAAATATCACTATTCTCTAGGTAATCTTTGCACGGCCCATCAGGCGCAGTGTTGCATTCCGACCGGTCCGCAGAAGTGGATACAGGGCACGGGCAATTTTTTCGTTGGAGAAGACCCAACTGATCGCGCGCCCGCCAACGGTCTCTCTGTTCGACAGAAGTGCCAGCAAATTCATACAATCTGCGCCAAAGTAGTCACGCCCGCCATAACGCGCCAGCATACCTTCGTTCAGATCTACATTCAGTGCTTTTACCTCCTGCACCAATGGATGTTCCGAACGGGCATCGATCAACTCGACCGGGCCAACAGCCTGGCGTAAATGGGTCATTGTTACGTATTGCGAACAAAACGGACAATCTCCGTCGTACACAATTTGAATACCTTGTGTCATGTCCAGTTTTACTCTTTGTTTGTCAATCGAGCGTGACAGCAGGGACCTTGAATTCACTCACAAAGCGCACGTCCTCAAGTGGCATCCCACGGTCAAGCGCTATGCAGCTAGATATAGTTCGATAGATGTAGAAATCGATGGTGTTTGGATCAACCTTTGCGAAGTCTTTAAACATCCACGGATTCGACCAAATGTGGTGTGGAAACAGATCGTAACGATACAGGCCATCGTCAGACGCTTGCTGTGCGGCATACGTGTGTGTCGTTTGAACCAGATTGGTGATCCACGCTTTGTCCCGCTGGAAGGGAGTGGAAGGGGTTTCGGGAAATGTGCAGTCCGAATGAGCCTGGTGAAAGATGTCTTCTTGCTGCGTGGTCCCCAATGTCACAGTTGGGAAATGCTCTGTGGCAGTTCGCCCCAGGCGGTGCTGAGCTGCGGTAACGGAGTACGAACCAAAGAAATTCGAAGGCACTTCGTATTCGTTACCATCTTTGGTCACAGCGATAACTTCGGTGCGGGTCAGAGCGGGGGTATCGTACCACCCCAGCCGAACAATGTTGAACGCTTCTGGTGCCAACAGTACGATCGTGCAAGACATGATCACCGCAGTCCGGCGCTCTGCCATTTTTGGCAGATGACGCATTGCGGCGACAAGTGCCGTGTTGAGGGCAACCCACTTCCAAAACATGATCCCGCTAGCAAAAAAGATCGCAACATGTGTGATGTCGTAAAAGAGCGTCGCTGCGATCAGCATGCTGCGACGCGCAACAAAAACAAGCGCGCCTAACTGCCCAACCAAAATTGTTGCGTTCAAAACAGGCCTGAAGATTTCCAAGCTATACAAAGCGAAAGCGGAAAGCTCTGCGTTCGTCCCTGTCGGTAGGAATCCGGATAAATAAGCGTTTGCGCCAAGAATATGTGTCGGATTGTGGAGGACCCAAAGGAAGGGCCCGCCCTCGAGAATAACTTTCTGCAAACCAGAGTAGAAGTAGTTGGAAAAATGTGCACTCACCGCAGCCATGAATGCCAGGACCATCGCATATTCAAGATCGCAGTTCCGCAACATCCGCGACAGCGGGCCAAGCCGCTGAACCAATCCCGGGCCGAGCAACATCAGAGCAAGTCCAAGAAAAACACCCATTTCGAGCACTGGAATGTAGTCAGTGAATGAAATTTCGAACCCAAACATGGTTGAGGCGATGGCCTTTTGCTGGAGCACCAGTACAGACGGGACGAAAACAAAAGCAGGACGCCAGAAACTGACGACGGCTGAAACCAGGCTGACGGGCACGCTCAGAAACACCAGCAACAACGCCAGGTCAAAGTCAGCGTTCACTTTTGCCGGGTAGGTGATCGTTGCAACAGCTGAGTACAGCGCCATAACGACAGCGATCGTACAAGCCACTATTCGAACAGATGTGATCACCGACGTGCTACGTGGGCCGGGAGCGATCAGGCACAATGCAACCGCGAACGGGGTCGCGCCACATAGCCAAACAACCCCGAGTTCTTTCAGGGATAGAAATTGCGCGTTGAAAGCACTGAATGCCAAAAGGGTCACAAGCACATAACCCAACTCCGGCTGAAGAATGCCTTGGAAACGGGACCACAGATTAGACGCAGTCGAAGTGTCGGGGGTCAACATAGGGTGATTTTGCTTGCTGCTCGAACTTATATCATTGACTGAAGTTCACCCGTTACATGTGTATTCTGGGCCGCTTCTACCTTAAGTACTAGTGGATGGGCATTGCGGCGCCAACCAAAAACCCAAATCCGCTCAAACCTGCTGGGTGAGGGCACAACGGCCAAGCAACTGCGGTCTTGCGTTGGCAGAAATCCACTTTTGATTTGCTACCTACTGTTGATTGTAGAGCGAACCGGATAAACGTCGGTTGAATCAGATATGTGCTTGTTCGCGAACTGGCGGATATTTGGAAACAAGCAACGTAAGAGCGGAAAATCCCCGTGGCAAAGTGGTGGAAAATAAAGCGGGAACTCAATCGCCTGGGACGACAGATCGGACATATTCCTGTTGTCATATACGAAGTTTTTTTAGCAGCGCGGTATTATGATTACATTCTGTCAAGGGACAGACAGATATTTGATGGCCAGCAGATGCCGTCCTCGAAATCCGCGATTTACCTGATATTTCCCCAATTTGGTGTTCTAAAGTCGCACGTGCGTACTCTGAGGTACCTCATTGACAAAGGTCGGAGCGTTACAGTTGTCTGCAACGCACCGATCAGTCCTGAAGACCGAGAAATGCTACTTCACCATTGCGAGCGTTTGATTCAGCGACCCAATTTTGGCTATGATTTTGGTGGTTATCGCGACGGTATTCTGGCCTATCAAGCCCGGTTGGCAGAGATGGACCAGCTGATTTTGCTGAATGACTCTGTATGGTTTCCCATCACGGATGACATCGATTGGCTAGATCAAGTGGACCAGCTTGACCGTGATATGGTCGGCGCAGTGTCAAATTATGGCATCGATAGCCAACCGGCGGAAAAATTCCGGGATCTTGAGTTTGACTACAGAACTGAGCGGAAAGGCTTTCATTACTGCTCCTTCGCACTGGCGTTCAGTTCGAACGTGTTACGGGATCGCTCTTTCTTGAGGTTCTGGAAGTGGTTTCCACTGTCAAATGACAAAAGGAAGACAATTCGGCGCGGTGAATTAGGCTTATCGGCCTGGGCGCTTCGCAAGGGTTACTCCCACGCCAGCACGCTCAATGTTACAAACCTGCACGCGAAGCTCGCTGATCTGGATACAGAAAGGCTGTTGCAGGTTGCTACCAACCTGATGATCCCTGAGGACATCCAACTGAGCAAGCTCAAGAAACAGCTCCTTCCTGTACTTGAGACACTTAGCCGAGAAGAGCTAATTTCATTCATTCTGACTGGCGTTACCCGTCAGGGAACTGGATATGCGCTCCCCGAATTTACCGTGATCGAAGAGAAATTCCCTTTCTTAAAAAAATCACCGCTTTGGCTGCATCCAGAGGCCTCGCGGATTTCCTTAAGTATTCTTGAGCGGCTGAAAACGCCTGCTTCGAAGGAAGCTCTCGAAGAGGCAAAAGAGTATTTGCAACCGAAGCTCAGGACGTCTGCCAAGCCTTAAAAATAAAGCAAAGAGCGTCGCTTTGCTCGTGTTAGGCGTTGCGAGCTATCACAAAAACCCAGATATCCAAGTCGGTGTCTGGCCTTTCACCTTCTACTGGCTTCCAATGTGGTTTCTTGTGTTCGGGCTTAATCACATCACGGACACAATATTTGCCTTGGCCCCAATCGAGGATCAGGTAAGGCATGATCAGTGGATGAGCCCCGAACGGATCGGACGCGCTGGAGCCTTCGGGCGCGTGCAGCATCGTATGTTCGATAAAGATCAAACCCTCGGGTGCAAGCTGGTCCACCCAAGCATCAATCGCTTTTTTGGGATCATACGCGTGATCAAGCGCGTTTGTATAGACAAGGGACGCACGTCCTTTCCATTCGTCATTTTTCTCGTGGAAGTCCCATTCCACAACACCTTGTGCGGCTTGCGGTGGCGATATGTCAGTCCCTATTCCTTCGCAGCCAAGCCGTTCAGCCAAATGTCTGGATTCCATACCTGCTTTGCTTCCGTGGCACAGTAAGAACGACAGGTTTGGGATCTTCGCGCGCGCATAATCAGCGATCACATCTAACGTTTTGGGATCCGCCCAGACGTCACCCGTATCAGATTGTGCTTTGGTGACTTGAGCTGCTCTGTAGGCCTCGTAGTCGAACTCACCACCGTCACCAAACTCGAAGAGAGCGAAAAGCTCAGTGTTTTTTGCAGGGGCTGGTTCGGGTGCCGGCTCGGGCGCAAACATCGCGGTGATACGTTTTTTCAGAGACACGAAAGGTTCCTTTCTGATCGCAGCGCGGATCAACCGGTAGGTGTAGGTATGGACCCTAATAGGAGCTGCCATCGACAAGCTCAAGTTGCCAATAGCTGTTGATATTTGGCAAAGCGGCTCTGTTTTACGCTATCTGCAGAGGCTCGACGCAAGATTGCGCACCGCCAAAGTTTTCTGGCCCGCCCTTTCGGTCGCCTTGCTCTTGCAAACAGTACTCGTTCAACTCACAAGAGAACGAAATAACCCACGATTGGGGCCTGGTCGGAAAGTGTTTTAGGAGTTTGGGGTATGCCGCAATGGTGGAAAATCCGACGGGAGCTGAAGCGTTTGGGAAACCACTTGTTAGAGTGGCCAACGGACACCACAAACTTCCTCTTTGGTACCTTCTATTATGATCGCTTTTTAGCGCACAAAAAAACGATCTTGTCTGGTCTGCAGGACACAACGGACAAACGGGCGGTATATCTAATTTTCCCAAAAAACGGGCTACAGCCTGGGCACTTCAGAACCCTCGACTATCTGGCTTCCAAGGGTTTCGCAGTGACGGTGGTGTCAAATTTACCTTTGAATCCAGGACAAAAAGTTGCGGTTCTTCCAAAGTGCCACATGTACATCGAACGCCCGAATTATGGATACGATTTCGGAGGGTATCGTGACGGCATTCTGTCGATGCGTAATGATGTGGCAGCAATCAAGCAGTTGGTTCTACTCAACGACTCTGTTTGGTTTCCCGTCAGTTCCAAAACGGACTGGTTGGCTGACGTTGATGACCTTGGCGTTGAGTTTGCCGGCGCTGTTTCAAACTATGGGATACCCCGTGTTGACCCCGACCACTTCCGTGAATTGAGCTTTGACTATCGAACTGATCACAAGAACTTTCACTACTGCTCGTTTGCGTTAAGCCTTGGTCAAAAAATTGTACAGGACCCGAAATTCATCGAGTTTTGGGCATCTTTTCCCCTCACCAACAAAAAGAAGCGCACAGTGCGGCGGGGCGAAATTGGTTTGACCGCATGGATCTTACGGCGAGGGTATTCGCACGCAGAGACGCTTGGCGTGCACCGTCTTGCTGAATGCTTGGGCAAATTGAGTGATCCGGAATTGCGAGACGTTGCACGGCACGTGATCGTCTTGGATGATTCACGCCTTAAAAAGGCGAAGGCGAACGTCATTCTGTCGATCGATAAGCTTAGTCGTACTGACTTGGTAAACTTCGTTCTGATGGTGGCTGCGCGACAGGGGACTGCCTATGCCCTTGCTTACTATTCGGTTTTGTTTCTCGGGTTTCCGTTCCTAAAGAAATCACCGCTTTGGTTGGATCAAGATGCAGCCAAGATATCTTCTTTACTGCTTGGAGCGTTGTCAGAACCTGCCGCAGATGAAGCATTGATGGAAGCAAACGACCTTCAGCTTTCAAAGTGATTGTCCGCAGCTTTACCGGCTCTTTGTAAAATCGCGCTTGCGCCTGATACCATGCTGCGCATCGCAGATCACATCCCGACTTCAGAACAGGATATTTCTGGGCACAGCCTGATCTCAGCCCAGAGTGGCTGGTCCGGAGCTAAACTGCCTGTCGTAAAGTGTCTGGAACAAGCCATTTTGCGAAAGCAGCTCGCCTTGCGTGCCTTGTTCCGCAACTTCGCCGTCCTTGATCACAACGATCTTATCTGCATTCAGAATGGTAGACAGCCTATGAGCGATCACAATCGTGGTACGCCCCTTGGACAGCTTCTGCAGCGCTTCATTCACAAGGAATTCGGATTCTGAATCGAGCGCACTTGTTGCCTCATCCATGATAAGAATGGGACTGTCGCGCAGGATCGCGCGGGCGATTGCAATACGTTGGCGTTGACCGCCCGACAGGTTGCCACCATTTTCGCCCACATCACTGTCATATTGCTGCGGCATGCCCTGAATGAAGTCATGTGCATTAGCGGCCTTGGCCGCCGCGATGATCTCGTCGTTTGTGGCATTCGCCCGACCCATTGCAATGTTCTGCTTGAGCGAACCTGCAAACAGAAAGGTTTCCTGACCCACAAAAGCTATCTTGTCCCGCAGGGAGGCAAAGGTGGCCTGCCGGAGATCAAAGCCATCGATCTCGATTTGCCCCTGTACGGGATCGTAAAGGCGCAGGATCAGGTTGATAATCGTGGATTTCCCGCCACCGGACGGCCCCACCAGCGCTGTCGTCTTGCCCGCCTCGAAGGTCACGTCAAGATTGCGCAACAGGGATTTGTTATCCTCATAATTGAAGCTGACTTTGTTAAAGATAATTTTGCCCGGACCTTCCGGCAGATCGCGCGCATCGGCCTCTTCACTCACCGCAATCGGAGTATCCAGGATCTGATACATCAATCCGACACCAACGAGGCCCGCCTGAATCCCAACACGCATTCGGGCAAGCCGTTTTGCCGGGTCATAGGCCATCAAAAGTGCCGTCACAAATGACATCAACTCACCCGGAGATGTCGCAGCATCACCGAAGATACTGACTGTGCTCAAAGCCACGACGGAGGCAATCGCAAAGCCTGAAAGCGTCTCCATTAGCGGGCTGGTAGCTCCGGAGAGGCGCGCCATCGCATTCGAACGGCTTTCGACAGTCGTAACGGCCGTGTTCATCCGAGCGGCCATATGCTTTTCCAAAGCAAAAGCTTTAACCACGCGGATGCCCGTTGAGGTTTCCTGTAGCACCCTGATGATCTCAGCGGCAGAGACCATATTAGCCTCAACAATACCTTGCACCCGTTTGAGGATCTGACGCACGCCGAGGATCGCAAGTGGCCCGAAAATCAGCGAAAAGAACGACAGGGTTGGCTGCTGATATATCATGACGATAATCAGTCCGATCAACGTGAGTAGATCGCGCACAAATCCCGTGATCAGAGTATCAATTACAGTACGCGCAGCATGTGCTGAAGCAGTGACCCGCATCAGGATGTTGGAGGTATCGAGCGTATTGAAAAACGCCACACCATGTTCGAGCAGACGATCATAAAGCCTGCGTTGTTGATCGGCGACAATCCGGTTGCCTGCGCGGCTCAGCGCAACGACCTGCACGTAGCCTGCAAGGCCCTTCACCGTGAAGATCAGGGCAACAGCACCGGCAATGGCAAAAACTTTATTGCGGTCGCCTGATTGCACCATGGAATCAATGATATCTTTCATAATCCAGGCAGTGAGTGCCGTCGTAACCGCAATCACGATCATGGCAACAATCGCCACACCATAGCTCAAAGATTGAGAGCGCAGGTTTTCACGCAAAAGCCGTTTGAGCATTTCGCTTTTTTCGCTGTTAACGTTTGTTTGAAAACTATCGATCATCGTGACAGTGCCCGGATCCCATGAGGTCCCTTACGTAGGGGGGATCATTGGGCCTGTAAAGGACCACTGCCGCAAGGCTCCGCTGATCCATCGCAACTGCGCCAGAAACTCAATGCGCTTCAAATCCCTCTCGCTCATCGTCACCCATGTCATATCTGCTCTCGCTGTCTGTTCTCATTGCAGACGAGAGTGACACTTCTGCTTTGCTTGCAGGTGATATTTGGCCTCTGCAGCTACATGAAACGAGACTAGATAAGGATAGTTATGCAAATAAATCACGCTGACTTCTAATAATTCCGCTTTGATGGCGGCACAGGGTCTCGCCCCCTTTGGACCAAAATCGCGGGTATTTGGCCTCTCCTGCCAGCGTCCATTTCAGTCTTTGAACTGCATCATGAGAGGCAGATAAGCGGATTTCGCGACCGTAAGTGCTCAACAATCAGCGACAGTTTACCACAAGCGGGTTTTTTCTCGCCGCAGGGCTGGCTTGTTACAATACGCCCATCTTATGGTCCGCAAGCCAAGAGCTTTTCGTTAACAGAAACTGATTCCCCCAAATGACCCGCAAACCAGATGCCTCTTTGCTGATTTTCCGCATTTGCGCGGTGGTTGTCGTGCTCGGCCTCGCCTTTACCTACGGCGTTATGGCGCAAAAACATCGTCTCTTCCCGATGCCGCAAATCAGAAGCGCCACAGAACAGATCAAGGAGCTGCTGGCGCCCAGCGATCAGATCCTCGTGGCCAGCAACGTCCGCTACGACACCCCCGTTGAATCGCTGCTGCCGGATCGCCTCGCGCCGGGGCTGCTGATGGTCGCGGAAATCGTGCAGGACCGCGATACCGCCGTGCGGATCATCGACAGAAGCGGGCAGACGATCCACGAATGGCGGCCTGTGTGGTCAGAGGTCTGGCCGGGCAGCACAGGCAATTTCCCCGAAGACCGGCGCCCCAAGGGCGACAGTGGCATGTATCTGCATGGGGTCGATATCCTGCCGGATGCCAGCATCGTGGCGAATTTCGAACATCTGAGCTCCTTCCGCATGGATGTCTGCGGCGCGGTCTCCTGGAAGCTCGACAACCTCGGACATCACGCCGTGCATTATTCCGATCAGGGCGCCACCTGGGTGGCCGCCGAACGCTACGTGCAGCAGGGTCCGACCGGATACCAGAACCACGCCGCCCCGCTGCGCTCCTGGACATTGCAGGAAGTGTCGGATGACGGCGAGGTGCTGCGCGAAATCTCGATGATCGATGTCTTCCTGCGCAACGGGCTCGAGGGGCTCTTGTTCATGTCGACCCTGTCCAATGGCCGCACCGTGGTGCGCGGCGACACGCTGCACCTCAACGATGTGGACATCTTCCCCGAAGGCATGGCGTCGAGCGTTTTTGACCCCGGCGACATCATGGTCTCCCTGCGCAACATCAACACCATCGCGGTCTTCGATCCCGACACGCTGGAGATGAAATTCGTCTCTACCGGGCAGGTTCTGCGCCATCACGACCCCGATTTCATGCCCGGCGACCGCATCTCCATCTTCGACAACCGCAATCTGACGCCCTCCACCGAACCGATCCCGCCCGCCAGCCGGGTGGTGGAGGTCAATGCGCGCACCGGGGAGGCCAGCGTGGCGCTGAACGGGGAGGGCCCGGACGGGTTCTTCACCAACATCATGGGCGTGCACCAGCGCCTGCCCAACGGCAATATCCTGGTGACCTCCAGCGGTGAGGGCCGCGCGCTCGAATATCTGCCGGACGGACAACTGGCCTGGCGCTACAGCAACAGGATCTCGGAGGAGATA
This sequence comes from uncultured Roseobacter sp., assembly GCF_947499265.1. Taxonomy (GTDB): domain Bacteria; phylum Pseudomonadota; class Alphaproteobacteria; order Rhodobacterales; family Rhodobacteraceae; genus Roseobacter. Next base: position 34,635 of record NZ_CANMNK010000012.1, read on the forward strand.
AACGGCCGGATCTTCATGACAAAGCTGCTGCCAGCGGATATGGATGCTGCATTCTTCGAGACACGTGCAGCCACATGTAATTGATTATTGAAAGGGTACCCCAATGAGATTTCTTGCCTTTTTCCTGACCGCCTTCTGCATGGCCACCCCGGCCTTTGCCTATATCGGCCCTGGGGCGGGTCTGGGTGCCATCGGCATCCTGATCGCGATCATCGGCGGCATCCTGCTGCTTGTGGTCGGCTTCCTGTGGTACCCGATCAAGCGGATGATGCGCAAAAAACGTGACGGGGCTGAACCCGCCCCCGGCACCGAGAACGAATGACCGCATTTCTGGTCTCCCTGGTCGCCGTCTTCGGGTTCGCGGCCGGGATTTACGGCACGGGCATCGTCGGGGCGGCGCAGCGCGCTATCGCCCAGGCCAATACCGGGCTTTCCGCCATGCTGGACAGCGGCCTCTCGGATGACGAGAAGGAAGCGGCTGTGCGCAAGGCGGGCATCGCCCTGATCGTGGGCAGCGGCGCCATCGCCTGGCGGCTCGTGGCCTGTCTCGCAGCCGCCGCCCTGCCGATCTATCTGGCGGAATTCGCCGGGCTCGCCCCCTCTGCCGCCGTCTTCGATCTGATGCTGCGGCTTGATTACATCATCGGGGTCAGCGTGGCGCTGATCGTGCTGGTCTGGCTGTTCAAGCGCAAAGATCCGGATAAACCGCAGACCGGCTATGGCAGCGGGGATCGGTTCCTGCACATGCTGGCCTTTTCCGGGCCCGGCATCCAGAAATTCGCCATCCGGCTCGAAGACATGTTTCTGGGGCGCAAGATCAAAGGCGTCGCGGATCAGCCCCCGGTGCTGGTGACCTCGCTGGCGCGGGGCGGCACCACCGCGGTGCTCAACGCGCTGCACGATCTGCCGGGCATGGTCACCCATACCTACCGCGACATGCCCTTTGCCACAGCGCCGCTGCTCTGGAGCCGCCTCAGCGCGCCGCTCAAACGCGAGGTCGCGCGGCAAAAGCGCGCCCATGGCGACGGGCTCAGCATCGATCTCGACAGCCCCGAGGCCTTTGATGAGATCTTCTGGATGCTCTACTGGCCGGGCAAGTACAAAAGTGACCGCATCCCCCTCTGGACGCCAGAGGATGCCAAGGCCGAGGCCGCGGGCGTGTTTCGCAAAATGTTCCGCAAGATGGCGGTGCTGCGCGGCGGCGGGCGCGGGCGATACCTGTCCAAGAACAACGCCAATATCGCGCGGTTGCAGCTGCTGCCGGAGATGTTCCCCGATTGCGGCATCGTGGTGCTGCTGCGCAACCCCGCCGCCCACGCGGCCTCATTGCTGCGCCAGCATGAGAATTTCCTGACCCTGCAGGCAGAGGATGATTTCGTGCGCCGCTATATGCGCGACATCGGCCATCTGGAATTTGGTCAGCTGCACAGGCCCATCGGGTTTGACGGCTTCGATCCCGGCGCTTACGACCCGCGCACCCCGGATTACTGGCTGGCCTATTGGATTGCCGCCTTTGTCCAGGTGCAGGCCCATGTGGCGCAATGCCATATCCTGGCCCAGGACGACCTGCGCCAGACGCCCGATGCGACCATGCAGGCGCTTTGCAAGGGGTTGGGGATCGAGACCGGAGAAGTCGATTTCGCCAGCTATTTCCGCAACACGCCGGATGTCACGGACCGCGATGTCTTTGACCCCGCGCTGCTGGCACAGGCCGACAAGCTATATGCCGCCCTCGCCCAATACGCCGTGGGCCCGCAACACTCGGACAAGGCCTCCTGAAAGGTCAGACCCGCAGGATATCCGGGTCGCGCGGCAACACACCTTTAACATCCAAAATCAACGGCTGCCCCGCCATCAACGGCAGCAGCGCCGCCACCCCCCCTGACCGGAGCGTCGCATGGGGCACGGCCAGCACCACCGCGTCATAGGCGCCTTCCTGCGGCTCAACCACCTCTAGCCCGAGCTGCGCGCGCGCCTCACCCGGGTCCACCATCGGGTCATGCACATCGACATCCACACCGAAATCCGCCAGTTCCGTCACGATATCCACCACACGGGTGTTGCGCAGATCGGGCACGTCCTCCTTGAAGGCCAGCCCCAGCACCAGCACCCGCGCGCCCTTGATCTTCAGATCGCGGTCGATCATCGCGCGGATCAGCAGCCTCGCCATCCACGCGCCCATGCCGTCGTTGATGCGGCGCCCGGCCAGCACCATCTGCGGGTCATAGCCCAGCATCTGCGCCTTATGCGTCAGGTAATAGGGATCGACGCCAATGCAGTGCCCGCCCACCAGACCGGGGCGGAAGGGCTGGAAATTCCACTTGGTGCCCGCCGCTTCCAGCACATCCAGCGTATCGAGGCCCATGCGTTCGAAAATCATCGCCAACTCGTTGATCAGCGCGATGTTCACATCCCGCTGGGTGTTCTCGATGACCTTGGCGGCCTCGGCCACCTTGATCGTAGGGGCCAGATGGGTGCCTGCCGTGATGATGCGCCCGTAAAGCGCATCGATGAAAGCCGCCGCCGCCGGGGTAGAGCCGGCAGTGACCTTGCGAATATCGGCCAGCCGGTGGGCGCGATCCCCGGGGTTGATGCGTTCGGGCGAATAGCCGGCAAAGAAATCCCTGTTGACCGTCAGGCCCGACAGCCGTTCGACAATGGGAATGCAGTCGTCCTCCGTGGCGCCGGGATAGACGGTGCTTTCATAGATCACCACATCCCCTGCCCCGATGACCTGCCCCACGGTTTCCGAAGCGGCGATGAGCGGGCCGAGGTCGGGGCGTTTCACCCCATCCACCGGTGTCGGCACGGTCACGATATAGACATTGCACGCGGCCAGATCCGCCAGATCCGAGGTAAAGGACAAATGCGCCGCCGCCGCCAGTTCCGCCGGATCCGTCTCTAACGTGGTGTCTTTGCCCCGCTTCAGGGCCGCAATCCGATCGGCACTGATGTCGAACCCCACCACCGGGTGGCGGGCCCCGAAGGCCACCGCCAGCGGCAGCCCCACATAGCCCAGACCGATCACGCCGATCTTCGCGTCCTCAACTTTCAGCATGGCCCCTGCCCTTTTCAGGTGTCGTAATAGTCGCGGAACCACGCCACGAATTGCGCGATCCCGTCGCGGAAATCCGTCTGCGGCTTGTAGCCTGTGAGGTTTTTCAGCAAATCGGCATTGGCCCAGGTGGCGGGCACATCGCCCATCTGCATCGGCATGTAATTGCGGATGGCCTCGCGCCCCAGGCAGCGCTCGATCTCATCCACGAAATCCAGCAGCCGCACCTTGTCGGAATTGCCGATGTTCACCACCCGGAAAGGCGCCACCGGGCTGAGGTTGTCGCCGGGCACCGCCACAGCCTCCGCCCCGGGCAGCGCCGGCACCGCATCGATCAGCAACCGGATGCCCCGCACCAGATCGGTGACATAGGTGAAATCGCGAAACATCTCGCCGTTGTTGTAGATGTCGATGGGCCGGTCCTTGAGGATCGCATCGGTGAATTTGAAAAGCGCCATATCGGGCCGGCCCCAGGGCCCGTAGACCGTGAAGAAGCGGAACATGGTGGTGGGCAGATCGTAAAGATGGGCATAGGAATGGCCCATCGCCTCATTGGCCTTTTTCGTGGCCGCATAGATCGTCATCGGCGTGTCGGCCTTGTCGGTCTCGGCAAAGGGCATCTCTTCATTGGCGCCGTAGACCGAGGAGGTCGAGGCCATCAGCAGATGTTTGACCTGATGGGTGCGCGCCGCCTCCATCACGTTGAAGGTGCCCACCACGTTGCTGTCGATATAGGCGCGCGGGTTTTCCAGGGAATACCGCACCCCCGCCTGACCGGCCAGATGCACGATCACATCCGGCTCGAACTCCGCCGCCATCGCGGCAAAGACATCGGCCTCTTCCAGCATGGCGGTGGTGGCGCTGAAGGCCTCGTTCTGCAGCAGCATCTGATGGCGCCGCTCTTTCAGGCGCACATCATAGTAATCGGTCATGCCGTCAAAGCCATGCACCCTGAAGCCCTGCTCCAGCAGCAGCGTACTGAGGTGGAATCCGATGAAACCGGCAGAGCCGGTCACGAGTACTTTGCGGGCGGGTGAATCTGTCATGGCCACTTTATTGGCGCGCGATGGGGAAAATTGCCAGAGACCTCAGGCGTAATCCCCATAATATTCTTCGGTAGACTCCAGATGGCGACAGCTGTTCAGCACCACTCCCAGCACGTTGGTATGTTCGGCCACTTCGCGTTCGCAGACATCCAACTGCGACACCTTGGTGTGCTCGGCGCGCGAAATGATCAGCGCGCAATCCACGTTTTTCAGCACCGCCCGCGCATCATCCGTCACCAGCATCGGCGGCAGATCATAGATCATGATGTCCGGCTCGAATTCTTTCTGAATGTCATCCATCACCGAGACCGCCTTCTGCGACAGCAGGATCTGTGTCGGGTCGCTCACCGGGTTCTTGGACATGGAAATCGCCACATTGGTGCGCAACCGGACCATCTGCTCCGCGGCGCTGACCTCTCCGGTGAGCAGCGCGCGCACATCATGCTCGGGACGGTGTTCAAAGATCGACGCGATCCCGGGGCGTCTGAAATCCAGATCAAAGAGCATGGAGCGCACTTCCTGCTGGCGGCTGAAACCCACCGCCAGGTTACAGCTGATCGTGGTCTTGCCACAGCCTTTGTCCGGTGAGGTGATCCCCAGGCGCGTCCAGCCGTTCTGCCGCATCAACAGGAAAATCTTGGTGCGCAGAATGTCGAAAGGATTGGCCTCGGCCTGCGCATTGAGGGTGATCACCCGATGCGCGGTCAGGGTGTCGGGATTGGGCTCGATCGGCTGCAGATCGTCCCAGACCGGCGGGAACGGCCGGATCAGCGCCGGGGCCGCAGGCGACAGGGTCTTTGGCGTGCGGCGGCGCGGGGTGCCGGCAGAGGCACCGCCCCGGTCGCGGCGGGCCTTGCTAAGCGCTTTTTGCAGTTTTTCCATCGATTCCAGTCTCCTGGCTTATGTCACAAGAACGGCTGTCCAAAAGGATCCGCAGGGGTTTCATCACATCAGAAGAGACGTTCTCTGACTTTCTCGAAGAGCACATCAAGGGGCATGTAATAGGTATCCACCAGCCACAGCGAGGTTGGCACGGCCACAATTACCGCCGCCAGGGTCAGCAGCTGCAGGGTCCGGCGGCGGCGGCGGTCGGCTTGCGATTCAAACCGCGGCAGGGTGGCCAGCGGCGTGATGCCAAGCACCTTGGTGATGTCGGTGGGGCGGCGGATCGACAGGTTGAGCAGTTCCAGCAGCACGAACAGCCCCCCCGCCAGCCCCATGCCCGCGGCCACGCCCGATGACATGATCGCCGCGCGGTTCGGCCCCGACGGGGTATTGGGCACGGTGGCAGGCTCCAGCACGGTGATGCGTTCGCCGCGGGCAGAAACCTCTACCCGCTCACCCAGACGCGCCTGCGACAACCGCTGAGCGGCACCGCCATAAAGCCCCTGCAGGCTGCGGCGTTCGCGCTCCATCGCCTCCAGCAAAATCCGGTTCGCCGGGGTGCGCGCAATCCCATCGGCCAACTCTTCCAACTCGGCCTTGGCTTCCTCGATCTGCAGCTCCAGCTCGGCAATTTCACCGTCCATCTCCTCCAGAACCGCGTCCAGCGGGCTACCGCCCTCTTCGGCGATGGCCTCCCCGGCTGCGCGCATCTGGGCGGTGAGGGTCTCGATCTGATTGCGCAGGATCTTCACCTTCGGGTTGGTTTCCGAATAGACGCTCAGCGCCACCCGCAATTCCCCCTGCAGCCGTTTGAGCCGCGCCGCCTCCGGCGACAGTTTCACGCGGCGGCTGTCGGTCAGCGTCCCGGTGTTTTCGTAAACCCGCTGAATATTGATTTTTTGCGCCTCGATCGCTTCGATGTCACGCCGGATCCGGGAAATCCGGTCCTGCAGGGTCGCGCGCCGCCCCATCCGGAATTCCAGATTTTCCGGCAGCGCATCGACGTTCTCATTCTTGAAGGCCACGATCTTGGCGCTCTGCTCATCCAGGCTGGCCGACAGGGCGGCCACTTCCTGTTCGAAGAAATCCAGCGTCCCGGCGGTCCGCTCTTCCCGGAAATCGCTGTTGGCGGCCAGCACGATGGTGACATATTGGCTGACCACCGCGGCCACGACCTGCGGGCTGCGGCCCTCGAAACTGATGGTCATGACCGTGGCGCGGTTGCGGCCACTGGCGCGGCGCACCTTGGTCTTGCGGCGCATCTCGGACACCACGTCATCGGGGTTCATGCGGCGCTGGTTGGGAAAGACATTGTTGTCGCGCGCCACCTGGATCAGGTTGGCGCGGGTCATCAGCCGGCGCTGAATGACCTCCAGCTGCTCGGCGGCCTCGACATTGATGGTCGAGCGGATCATCTCGTCGGGGATCTGCGCGGATTCCACCAGCAACGTCGCACTGGTCGAATAGGTCGTCGGCAGCCGCAGCGCCATCACCAGCCCCACACAGCTGGCCAGCACGATCAGAAAGGCCATCGCCGGGAACCGGCGCGACAACAGCCGCAAATAAAATCTCAGATCCGGGATCATTCCGCCACCTTGCTCAATGGTTCGTCGATACGGTTTTCCAGAACGTAGACACCATGGTCATGCTCTCTGGTCTTGATGAACAGCCCATCCGCCACCAGCTCCCGCATCACATTGATCCCCACAACACTGTCTTCGCTGCTGGCCGCATAGACCAGCGCCAGGTCACACAGCTTGTTGATCAGACGGGGCACGCCACCGCTTTCCTCGTAAATGCACTTGATCGCATAGATCGAAAACTCGGTGCCGGTGCCGCCCACATGGATCAGGCGGTGCCGGATGTATTCCTTGGTCTGCGGCAGGCTCAGCGGTTTCAGGTGATAGGTCGCCGTCACCCGCTGGGCGAACTGCATCAGCGAGGGGCTGGCCACGATATCACGCAGTTCCGGCTGCCCCACCAGAATAAGCTGCAACAGCTCATCTTTGTTGGAATTGATATTGGTCAGCATGCGCAGCTCTTCGAGCGCCTCGATGCTGAGGTTCTGCGCCTCGTCGATGACCAGCACCACATGGCGGCCATCGCTGTATTCATCGATGACGAAATCCTGGAACCGCTTGAAGAGCGTGATGTAATCGTCCTGCGCGCCCGCATCGATCCCCAACGCGTAAAGCACCCAGCGCAGCAGTTCACCCCGGCCCCCCTGGGCATTGGAAATCAGCCCGATGGTGACGTCTTCATCGAGCACGCTCAGCAGCTGCTGGATCAGGGTAGTCTTGCCCGCGCCGATCTCGCCGGTCACCAGGGTCAGCGGCGCCCGTGTCGCAATCCCGTATTCCAGCACGGAATAGGCGCGCTTGTGACTGTCGGACCAGAACAGGAAATCAGGATCGGGCAGCAGCGTGAAAGGCCGCTCCGAAAATCCAAAGAAAGACGTATAAAGTGCTGCCGTCATCTCAGAATCTGCTCTCGTTCTGTCCGCCGACAACCCGCGCGTTGGTTTCCTGCACCCGTGCCATTCAAACATCCCACTTTTCAACACACAACCACACACCGCGAGCGGTATCGGCACAAAACCCTTACGTCAACGATCAGAGTCTGTCTCGAAATCGATGCGCTTACAACAGACTATATAGGAATTGAGGCATCAATAGGGAATACACCTCGTCGCTGCCTCTCATCGGGCAGGGCCGCCCCAAACGGCGTTGATTCGAGCGAAATGCCCAAATTCGCCAGACAATGCCCCGAAAAAAACCCGTATTGTTGATTCGAAATACACGCCTTGATTGCAAGCTGTCATATTTTTTTGCCACGCAATGCAGCGACTGCACGTCAAAAGTGCAAATTCCGCCTATTCCGGCAGCAGTGAGCGGCGGGATGCCTAGCATTTTACTAAATTTTCGTTAAAGTGACACAGGGTTCAGGTATTGAGGAGCCCAACGACGACTATTCCCGAAGCTGCAGAGCTTCACGCGTGTGTAACCAAGTACCGACAATATATCGGAGTTTTTGATGCCATTTGATACCTCGGACACCCAGTTGAAGATGAAGTTGGGGTCCACAACCGCTGCTTATCCACAGATTACGACCACGCCCCGGCCCCCCCTGTCTTATGACAGCGGCCTCAAGCGTCTTGTGGATGTCACCCTCGTCGCGCTGAGCGCCGTGGTCGTTGTCCCCGTGATCGCACTGATGGCCCTGCTCGTGTCTCTGGACGGGCGCGCCCCGTTCTATACGCAATTACGCGTTGGCCGGAACGGCAAGGCTTTCCGCATCATCAAGATGCGCACCATGGTGCATAATGCCGATGCGCTGTTGCAGAACCACCTGAGCAAGGATCCCGCGCTGAAGGCGGAATGGGATGCCACGCAGAAGCTCAAGAATGATATCCGGGTCACCTGGATCGGACGCTTCCTGCGCAAGACGTCGCTGGATGAGCTGCCGCAGCTGATCAACGTGCTCATGGGCTCGATGTCGCTGGTCGGCCCGCGCCCGATGATGCTGTCCCAGCAATCGCTCTACCCGGGTCAGAGCTATTACCGTCTGCGCCCCGGGATCACCGGCCTGTGGCAGATCTCGGACCGCAACGCCTGCCATTTCTGTGACCGGGCGAAATACGACGCTGTCTATGAACGCACCATGTCGCTGAAAAATGACATCAAGGTGCTGTTGCAGACGGTTGTCGTCGTGCTGCGCGGCACCGGCTACTAAGCCAGAATACGGCTGATAATTTCCTGGGAAGAGTGTGGCAATTGCCACGCTCTTTTCCGCGTCAGCCCCCTGTCGTAAATTCCATAAAATGGCCTCAGTGTTTGTTAACGATCATGTTATGAATACTGGCACCAGAGGCCTTTTGCCTGCTAGACAGGCTCAGTTTATTGTAAAATGAAGGTATCCACCCCGTGTTGCTCAAGAAATTTACCCTTTCTATGACCCTCTGCATGGCGCTGATCGCCTGCGAATCGGATGCGGAACGTGCCGAAGGGCACTACCAGCGTGGCCTCGAACTGATGGCCGAAGGCGATGAAGCCCGCGCTCGGATCGAATTCCGCAATGCCCTTCAACAAGAAGCAACCCACATCGATGCACGGCTCGAACTGGCCCGTCTGAACTATGAGGACGGCAGCCTGCGGCCGGCGTTCCGGAACTACCTGCGGGTGGCGGAACAGGACCCCAACAACCTCGAAGCTCAGGTCAAGCTGGGTGAGATGGCCTTCATGATCAAGAACTGGGACGCGTTTGAGCGCCACACCGGTGAGGCGATCCGACTGGCCTCCGACGACGCCAATGTGCGGCTGCTGGATCTGGCCTCGCGCTACCGCGACGCGGCCCTGGCCGAAGACCGGGCCGCGCGCCAGAGCCTGCTGGCCGAAGCCGAGGCGCTGGAGGCGGAGTTCCCAGACAATGAAATCCTGCGGCAGATCCTGATCGACGGCTACACCGTCAGCGAACGCTATGACGCGGCCCTGGCGCAGATCGAGAAATCCATTCAGGCCACGCCGGAAGATGTGGACCTCTATTTCGCCAAGATCAGGCTCCTGGGCACATTGAACGATGAGGATGCGGTCGAGGACGAATTGCGCCGCATGGTGGCGACTTTCCCCGATGAAGACCGGCACCAGTCCAACCTGCTGCGCTTCCTGATCAGCCGCGACAAGGGTGATGAGGCCGAAAGCTTCCTGCGCGACCAGGCCGCCGCCGCCCCCGCGGGCGACACCAGCAGCTTTGTCACCCTGATCCAGTTCCTGCTGGCCACCGACAAACGCGCCGAGGCCGCCACCGAGCTGGAAAATGCCGTGGCCGCCAACCCCGATGCGCTGGATCTGCGCGCGCTCAACGCCTCGCTGAAATTCGACAACGGGCAACGCGACGTAGCCCTGGCCGAGATGCAGAGGATTGTCGACAACGCCCCCGAAGATGCCGACACCGAACAGATGGACACCATCAAGGTGACCCTGGCCACCATGCTGGCCACCAATGGCAATGAGGTGGGCGCCCGGCGGCTGGTCGAACAGATCCTGACCGATAACCCCTCTGTTGTCGGCGCGCTGAAAATGCAGGCCCGCTGGATGGTCGAGGATGACGACACCGAAGGTGCCATCAACGCCATGCGCGCCGCCCTGGCTGAAAGCCCCGAGGACTCGGAGGCCATGACCATCATGGCAGAGGCCTATCAGCGCACCGGCGACAAGGCCCTGATGCTCGACTTTTTGTCGCTGGCCAATGACGCCTCCGGCAATGCCCCCGAAGAGGCGCTGCGCTATGCCACCGCCCTGGCCGCCGAAGACCGGCTGACAGCAGCAGAAGCCACCCTGCTGGATTCGCTGCGCCTGCAGTCAGCCAATACCGAAGTCCTGACCCTTTTGGGAAATATCTATCTGGAACAAAAGGATAGCGGTCGTCTGCGGCAGGTGATCGACGCGCTGGAAGACATCGCGACACCCGAAGCGATGGCACAGGCCAGACGGCTCGAAGTGGCCCTGCTGGGCCGCGAAGACGGGGCTGATGCGGTGATGTCCTATCTCGAAGCGCTGGCTGCGTCGCCAGAGCAGGTCGGCGGCGCCGATATCGCGCTGATCCAGGCCCGGCTGCAGAACAACGAGCCCGAAGCCGCGCGCGATCTGGCGCAGGAGCTTGTGGCCAACAACCCTGACAATCTGTCCTACGCCTATTTCCTCGGCCTGACCGAAGCCGCCACCGGCGACATCAGCGGCGCCAAGGAAACCATGGCCGCCGTGGTGGCCGCAGCCCCGGGAGCCGATCTGGCCTGGCTGCAGCTGGCCAAGATGCAGATGATCGATGATGCCAGTGACGATGTGCTGAAAACGCTGAATGACGGCATCGCCGCCAACCCACAGTCGGGCAACCTGCTCTGGGCCAAGGCGTCCTATCTGCAGGAGCAGAGCGACATCGACGGCGCCATCGAGATCTATTCGCAGCTTTATGAGCAGAACTCAGCCTCGGTGATTGTCGCTAATAACCTCGCCAGCCTGCTGGCCACCTTCCGCTCCGACCCCGAAAGCCTGGAGCGCGCCACGCTGATTGCGCGGCGTCTGCAGGGCACCGAAGTGCCGGCGCTGATGGACACCTATGGCTGGATCCTGTTCCGCAATGGCGACACCGAAGGCGCGCTGGAGTATCTGGAACCCGCCGCGGCCGGTCTGCCCGAGGATGCCACCGTGCAATACCACCTCGGCCGGGTCTACAAGGAGCTGGGCCGCAAGGACGAAGCGCTGGCGCAGATGCGCAAGGCCATCGAACGGGTGGGACCGCTGGGCTCTGCCGAGCTTGTCGATGAAATCCGCGCAAAAATTGCCGAGCTGGAGGCCTCCAGCGACAATTAAGGCATTTCGACTATGTTCGCGGCCAACCAACAGGCAGGGCCGCGAAACACTCCGAGCATGAAAGCTCGGATGCTCCCCTGCGCGTCAGGTGTTTGACCCGTGCTATTCCAAATCCAGATGCCGCCAAGGGTCTCGAAAGAGCCCAGAGCTACCGATGCTGCACTTGGGACAAATGTCTGCTATCTCAGTGTCTTTACAAAGCGGCCGTGTTTGGGTGATGGAATTGAGCGTACCTGAAAATCATAAAGCATCTCATTTTGAGAGGTTCTTCCATTGGATAAAACTGCAGTTTACTCGGCATGAAGCCTGGACGCTTAAGGCGGCTCGAAGAGTACCTTTATTCGCCCTATTCGCATTCGGAACTCTATGGGTTTGGCTCTTCTTGCCAATGATCCCGTTTGGCATCTTGTCCGTCGTCCTGCTAGAGAAAGCGGGGGTTTTGGGGGCAATTGTAAACATGGTTCTAGGAATAGGAGCTTTGGCAATCATCGCCCCATGGTTCTTTCGTTGGTATTTCATCTGCACAGGTTTGATGCTTGGGCGCACCAAGATGGCGCAATCAAAAGAAGATGATGTTTCGGATCGACTTGAACGGCTCATGGGGCCCAAAGCTGTGTCAGAGAGTGCTTAAGGGTTTTGGCCTTCGCATCCTCAGATGCGAGGCGCGTTTTCGAAAGCCGACTTTGAAGTAGCGAATTGAACGACAGCTAAGTCCGCGCATTGCTGCCAGGGGGTCAGAAATGCAGGACATTCCGCACCAGGACCCGGCCTGGCCGGCGCTTTACCGCCCGCCTGCCCCTTTTGAGTGACCTTAGAAGCACAACCGCGCAACAGCTTGCCGCCAACTGCCTTGCTTGGGCTTTGCGCGGCGGGAAAATTGACGCAATAATGCGGCCAAGCAGGCATGACGTTTGGTCATGCGCCAAAATAACCGAGGCACGGTATGAAATATCTTATCTTCGCCCTGTGGGGCCTGATGCTGGCAGCAACATCCGCCAGCGCGCAAAACGTCTATCGTATTCAGCCCGGGGACACGCTCGCCATTGAAGTGCTTGAAGACACCTCGCTGAACCGCTCCTTGCTGGTTTTGCCCGATGGCACGGTCAACTTCCCCTTTGCCGGCACCGTACAGGCCGGCGGGCGCACCGCCGCCCAGGTGCAACAGAACATTGCCGCGGGCATTGCCCCCAATTTCGCCACCAGCCCGACGGTATTTGTCTCGGTGAATTCGGTCTCCATCCCCCGTGTGGGCGAGACCGCGGTCGGGCCTGACGCGATCAACGTCTATTTCATCGGCGAAGTGAACGGCGACGGCCTGCGCCCGATGGCCGCTGGCACCACCTTCCTGCAGGCGATTGCCCAAAGCGGCGGGTTTTCCCGTTTTGCCGCCACCAAACGCATCCAGCTGCGCCGCACCGATCCGGTGACCGGCACCCCCAGCATCATCACCATCAACTACCGCGCCCTGTCTGACGGGGCCGAATTCAACCGGAATATCATCCTGCAGGACGGGGATGTCATTCTGGTCCCAGAACGCAGGCTGTTCGAATAGGAACCAGACAGGTGGGGCGGAAATCATTGCAATCGGGTAAGGCGACGCTGGCCGCGGCGATCGTGATCGTCCCTGTCGCGCTCCCCCTGGTGGGGGCCGGTGGGCTGTTGCGGGCCGAGGAAGGGATCAGTGCCTCCTTCACCATCTCGGAACGCCTGGAAAACGTTCAGCGTCAGGGGTTTAGCAACAACGAGAACGAAGGGTTCCGCTCCGTCACGCGTCTGGGCTTTGGCCTGCTGTCGGAAAACCAGAACCAGGCCCTGTCGTTCAATACCGGGACCGACTTTGTCTACAACTTCAGCCGGTCCGAGACCGAGTTTGAAGACCCCGATCTGAACCTGAATTACGACCTGCAGACCCGCAATGCCGGGCTGAGCTTTGATGCCTCCTACGTACGCCGGGATGTCGAGGATTCGGTCTTTTTCGACGATCTGAGCAATGAATTCATCATCTCCGACGATGGCCGGCGGGAAATCTTCTCGTTGCGCAGCGCACTCAGCCTGAACCGGCAAGGGCCCGTCACCTTCGATCTGAACCACTTCTTTTCGGATTCCCGTTTTACCGGCACCACCGATCCCGATCTGCGCGACAGCACCACAAACGGGCTGACCGCCAGCAGTTCGTTCCGGCTGTCGCCTGTGGCCAGCCTCAATGCCACCGCCCGCTGGCGCGAGCAGGATCAGGACGGGGTCGGCGCCAATGACCGCACCCGCACCTCCTTCGATGTGGGCGGCACCTACGACATATCGGCGGTCACCACCCTCTCTGCCGGGATTTCCTATTTCAATAACGAATCCACCACCCGGACGGACAACAGCGGCCCCGGCTACCGCTTCGGCCTCTCCCATGACCGGCCCAACGGCACCTATGATTTCGACATTTCCAGCCGCGAGACGATCAACGGCAATGAAGTCGATGCCCGCGCCAACCGCAGCTACGACCTGCCCCGCGGCACCGCCTCCATCGGCTTCGGCCTGGCCAAGGTCGAAGGCTTCTCCATTGAGCCCCTGATCAGCGCCGGTCTCAACCTGGACATCAACAATGTCAGCCGGATCAGCCTCGATCTGTCACAGGCCTCCACCGTCGACAATGACGACAATGAAACCATCCGGACCCGGCTCTCTGTCAGCTACTCGCGCGAGCTCAACGAAATCTCTAGCATGAGCGCCAGCTTCCGCTTTGCCGATGAGAACGTGCTGGCCGATAATGACGAAGATACAACCTCCCTGCGCGCCAGCCTCAGCTATCGCCGGGCCGTGGGCGATGACTGGAGCCTGGTATCGGGCTATGAGTATTCCACGAACCAGCGGAACGATCGGGAAGACCGGAACTCGAACACCCTCTTTGTCAGCTTGGAAAAAGCCTTCAGTTTCAGACCTTGATCCCTATATGTGACCAAGGCCTGGCGCTCAAAGGACCCCCCTGCGCGGCGGAGGCAGGCAGAGCGAGCCCAACCCGATGACGACCCCCCAGCCGCCCCTCCCCTCTCCCCTCGCCACCGCCCTGCGGCAGCAATGGGCGATTGTGGTGGTGATCGTGATCTGCACCCTGATCGAGACCACGCTGAGCCTGGGCGACATTGGCCTGCTGCCCGTGGGGCGCGTGCGCCAGACGGTCTATGAATTCTTCGGCTTCTGGCCCGGGCTCCTGGGGCGCTGGACCCCGAACTACCCGCTGCAGCCCTATACGATGTTTGTCACCTACTCCTTTTTGCACAGCGGGCCGGTGCACCTCGCGGTCAATATGCTCACCCTCTACAGCCTGGGGCGCGTGGTGCTGGACCGGGTCGGCACCTTTGGCTTCGTCTTTCTCTATACCGCTGCGGTGCTGGGCGGCGCGCTGGGGTTCGGGCTGCTGGCCAAGACCACCAGCCCGATGGTGGGCGCCTCGGGCGGGCTCTTCGGGCTGGCGGGCGGCGTTCTGGCCTGGAATTACGTGGACCGGTTCAGCGCGGCGCGGCGGCTCTGGCCCGTCGGGCGCGCGGTCACCGGGCTGCTGGCGCTGAACCTGATCCTGTGGTGGCTGATGGATGGTTTGCTGGCCTGGCAGACCCATCTGGGCGGGTTTCTGGCCGGTTGGGTGGCCGCCCTGCTGGTCGATCCCCGCAGCATTGTGGCGGAAAATCAGGGCGATTCCCCCGACTGATTGTTGCCGGATGCGCGCCCTATTGCCCAGATCGGGCCTCACTGGCCGCATCCTGCAGACCATCTTTATGCCATAATGCGGGCTTGCCGGGGTTTTTTGCCCATCACACAGTCGTGAAACCCAATGCGGGAACCACCCGCAAGTGGCAAAAATAAAAATAGTTAACGCCTTAAACCATTATGGTTTCCGAACCCGAAACGATCGGTGCCATGATGTTTGCATGCTTTACCCAACGTCACGCCCCAAATGTTAATTTTCCTACCCCGGCGTCATCGGTGGAATCCTGCCTACTTATGAGTGAATTCCCGCCCCTCAGAGCCAGCTATGGTTGGATTTGAGGGGTTCTACCGATAGGCAATTTGAAAAAGCCAACGACAAGCATGAATTGGAAACAGGTCTTCAACCACATTCCTGCCATAAAATGAGCAGCCTTCAACCACAGCGTTTTCCACAATGCACCATAAAGCACGGTCATGGACCGTTAACCTATCGTTAATGTTACGGACGGAAGCAAACAATGACTTCAATTTTTACCGGTGCAATGGCCTACTGCGGCCATGAGAGAGTTAATGAGTCAGAGTTTATCATCTCAGCGAAAACCACGGTCCTTTCGGGGGACCATTAGAATGCTGGGCCTGTTGTTTGGGCTGCTCGGCAGCCTGTCGTTTGCCGGCATGGCCGGTGCCTCCAAGGATGCAGACGGAGAAGAGGTTCTCTCTGCTGACGCATCCCCAAACCCCGACGCGTCCCCCGCCCCTAAATCGGTACCAAACCCCGACGCCCTGGCCGCACCCGTCAATCCGGACGCGCCGGATCCTGATGCCGTTGCGGCCCCCGCGACGCCGGACACACCCGATCCCGACGCTGTCGCGGCCCCGGCAAATCCGGACGCGCCGGACCCGGTCGATGACGATGTCGTCGTTGTGGATCCGCCCGTACCGGCCCCCACACCGGTTGCAGCCCCCGCCCCCTCCCCTGATGATGTCGTTCCCACCCCGACACCCACCCCGACGCCCACGCCGACACCGGTTCAGACGCCCGGAACGCCGAATTCCGATGTCACCATCAGCACCGCGCTGTCTGACGATTTCACGGCCACGGTCATGCAGGGCCGTGTGGCAACGCTGGAACTGCCCGATGATGATGTCGCCTCGGTGCGGATGATCTCGGGCCCCGAGTACGGCAATGTCACGGTCAACCCCGACAATACCCTGGCCGTGGTCCTGACCGGCACCAAGAGCACCGATGATCTGTCGTTCGAGTTTGAGATCACCCATGACGATGGCAGCACCAGCGCCCATACCGCCAATCTGGACGTGACAGAGGGCCTGCAAAAGGCGGGCTGGGGTCTGGGCGATTTCTACATGCTGGAGACCGACGAAGACGACAACATCGTCGTGGAGCACGGTGAGAACCACCGCAAGGTCTATGTTTCCGGCGACGACGATGCCCTGACCCTTGCCGATATCGCCGCCCTTGAAGGCAAGGACGTTAGCAAGATCAACCAGAACTTCTTCCGCCACAACACCGAATACGGCGCCACCGAAGACATGGCGCTGGCCGAGGATGCGGCGGACCTTGCCTGGCGGGCCAACAGCGGCTGGAGCACGAAGAATTCGATAAAAGATCCGACATCCAACTGGCTGCTCTTTGAAAAAGGGTATGAATACAACGACATACGGATCATGACAGAGGGCGAATCCGAGCTGAACCCGACCTATATCGGCAGCTACGGCGAAGGCGACCGGCCCATCATCTACGACCGGTTGAGCTCCACCAAGGAAGGTGTGGATCACATCGTCATCCAGGGCCTCGACATCCGCGGTGGTGCGGCCATGCTCGTGGGCCAGGACGTGCTCTTTGATGACCTGCATTTCTCGGAAACCGAGGTCAACATCCAGGGCATCGACGGCTTCACCATGCGCAACTCGCAGATCATCGATGTGTGGAACGAAGACCCCCGCAAGGGCGACACTTGGTCGCCGCATGCGGACCGTGAAAGCGGCATCTACATGGCCCGCGTCGATGGCGCGCTCTTCGAGAACAACTTCTTTGACCACAACGGCTGGGAAGACGGCTACGACTACAATCTGGACGGGGATGCGCCGCAGCCGCCCAGCATGTTCAGCCACAATGTCTATTTCGCCTCTGCCAACCGCGATGTCACCTTCCGCGACAACATCGTCATGCGCGGCGCGGCAACGGGTGTGCAGATGCGCCCCGGCGGGGTCATCGAGGACAATGTGTTCCTTGACAACAACAGCGGCATCCTGCTGGCCGGTGGCGGCTATTCGGATGCGGGGAACTACTCGCTCTTCACCGACAACCTGATCACCTCCGGCGCGCATAAGACGACCTCCGAAGGCACCGGGGCCCGGACCCAGGGGGTGGTCAACAAGACCCAGCTGACAACGCTGATGGACAACATCGTGACCCATCTGGCGGATCCCAACGACCCCAACGGGCTGGACGGCAAGGGGCTCACCCAGAACCCGCTGCACCATCATGACAGCAAGGTGTTCTACGACGATACCATTGTCTACAACTGGGCGGGCAAGACAGATCATGCGCAGCGCTTCGAGCAGAACAATTCCAACATCGATGGGCTGAACACCGATATTCTGGATGAAACCACCATTCAGAACTTCACTGCCAACCTTTTGGGCAAGGACACGGCCACCATCGGCGATCTGGCGGATTACCTGCGCGGGCAAGCCGATGGCAGCCTGGATGATGTGGTCGATGCCGACCTGATTATCCAGTTCTTCCAGACCGGGTTCGGCCTGCAGACCGCCCTGCGCTCGGAGGCCGAAACCCTGCGGTTCATCCCCGATGAGCTGGGCGATGGCGTGCGCTGGGACAACCGGCTCAACTGGTCCACCGAGGACCTGCCCGGCACCCAGGACGGCGACAGCGTCGATCTGGCGGGCAACTGGGTCTATTACGGCGGCACCAACCGGATCGAGGATCTCGACTTCGGCGAGGGCGGCAAGCTCTTTGTCACCCATGGCTACCTTGAGATCGAAGGCGATCTGCGGGTGGGCGACGCCGGTGCGGATCTCAACATCGACCGTGCGGGCCAGTTCTGGACCGACGGCTATACAGATCAGGACCTGCTGAGCATCAATGCGGATGGCGGTCGCTTTGCCAATACCGGCCTCTTTACCGGCAATACCGAGCTGACAGTGACGGATAACGCCCAGGTCATTCTGGCCAGCGATGGTGCGGATTTCGTTCTGAACGACGACAGCCGCATCGAGATCGTCGGCGGCGACACCAAGGTCGGCTTTGACGGTGCGGAAAACGGCACCGGGGTGCTGCTGATGGCGGATGACGCCACGCTGAGCTTCACCGCCGAAGACGGCGAGATTGGCCAGATCCGCGAGTTCTACAGCGGTCATTTCTCGGACGGCAAAGGCATCCAGTCCGGGATCAACCTCGGGGATGCGACGCTTGATCTGGATGTCACGCATCTTGCGGGCGGCACGGAATCCACTTTGATCAGCGTGGATGAACTCATCGGGGCCTTTGGGGACATCAACATCACCGGACTTGGTGCCAAGCAGGATGCGAGCATCATCGTGGATTATGAAACCGATCAGGTTCTGCTCAACCTTGGCGAGGCCGGGGTCGGATCAGGATCGCAGCGCGTCTACACCAAGGGCGATGCCAATGATGCGCAGGCCAATGACGATCTCTGGGATGCCCTGACAAACGGGCATGGCATCTACCCCGAGGATCTGCCGGCGGATATTCCGGATGATCCGGATATGATCGACGTCTGATCTCTTTTCGCACGCGAAAGGTTTTCCGCTAAACGCCTGATAACGCGCGATATATTGCGCCTCACAGCGGAAACCGCAGACCTGAATAAAAAACGCCCCTCCATTTCGAGAGGGGCGTTTTTCTTTGTTATCAGCATGTTGGCCGATTTCTTTTCGCGTGCGAAACCTCAGCGCTGCGCCAGCCAGGCCTCCAGATCGCGGCGCAGGTCCTCCGTGACCCCCTGCCCCGTGAGCACCAGCCGCCCTTTGCGCGCCTCCAACTGGACGCCGGGCACCACCTCCGGCGTGGCGGATCTGGCCGGGGTCTTGCGCAGCGCCCGCTCCAGCGCCGCACGCTCGGCCTCGGCACTCTCCGGAGGGGTCTTGCGCAGTGCCCCCTTCAGACGCGCTGCAAAGCCGCTCTCCGCCTCTGTGGCGGCCACCAGCGCCAGCCCCAGTCGTTCCGGGATCGCCGTGGGGAACCGCAGCACATCGCCAAGCGCCTCATGCAGCCGCACGAAAGAGCCGATCTTGGAGCGTTTGGCCGGGGCAGCATTGGCAAAAAGTGTCTGGATCGCGCGGGCGGGCGTCGGGTAAACCCCCAGCCGCACCGCCTCGCAGGCCAGATGCGCGCGCTCGTAGAAGGACAGGTTGGTGCGGATCTCGTTTTCCTCGACCATCGCCACATAACCGTCGGACACCGTGTCGATGGGTTTGATCAGCGCCTCGATGATTGCAAAGCGCGGATCATTGGTCTCCTCCAGCAACGCCCGCAGCGCATGCAGCCGCCGCCAGCCCGAGATCAGCCCGTAGGACCCCTGCCCCAGCTCCACCACCTCAATCGGCGTCTGTTGGCCACGGGCCGCGAGGCTGGCCTTCAGGCTCGCCATCTCCTGCGGGTCGCTGACCATGCGGTCGCGCACCATGTGGCGTTCGGAAATCGCCTCCAGCGGCAGCGATTGCACCAGACGGCCCTGCGTGCGGGCTTCGCGCATCTCATCGGCCAGCGCATCGAGTGCGGATTGCGCCGCGGCATCGCCAGCCACCTGGGCAATGGGCGCGCGCGACACCGGCTTGGGGGCGACGCCCATGGGGTAGCTGGGAAAAGCTGATTTGGTCTCTAATGCGGGCGTAACAGTCTCTGTGGGGGCTGTCAGACCGGGCGCGGGGGTCAGTCTTTTGCGTTTGGCCATGGGGTGTCCTTTGCGAGTGCAGCGGCCGGTATCGCCGCCATCGGGTCAGAATTTTGCAAACGAGGCGCGCGCACCATCATTCCGCCGCCTGTGCTGCGGCCTGTTCATCACGCCGCCAGATGCCCAGCAGCAGCGTCTTGAAGGCGGCATAGGTCTCATCGAAGGTCGCGCGCCCCCGCACGTAGGTCTCCCGGTTGAAATCGCGGTAGTCGGCCTCGTAGATGCCATTCACGCTTTCGCCCGCCTGTCCGATCAGCGCGGTGAAATCCTGCCGGTAAGGCGAGATGGTCCGCCCGAGATAAGCCTGGATGAGACCGGCCATTTCGGCCTGCTGCGCGCCGTCATAGCGGGTGATGACCGCGCGCACCGCATCCCACTCAAAGGCCATCTCTGGCCGCCCCAGGGCGCGTGCAGCGGTGTTTTCGCTGCTCTCGATCGACTGGAAGGTGGAATGCAGCATGTCAAAGAACCGCCCGGTGCTGTCGAACTCCAGAAACGATGCGCCCAGAGGCACCAGCAGGATGTCCGCCGCCGAGAGCCCGTTGATCGTGAGGTACCCCAGGGCAGGGGGCGTATCGAGGAACACCAGATCGTAATCATCCAGCACCCCGTCGGCGGCCAGAATGTCCCCCAGGGCGTCCCAGAGCTTCCAGCCGCGGCTCTGCATGCGCCAAACGGGGATCTGGAACTCCGACCAATAAAGATTGAGCTGCGCGCCAATGAGATCGATGTTGGGCCAGTGGGTATTCTGGATCACATCCGCGGTTTTCACCCCCATCGCCTCCGAGAGCGTGTCATCAAGGGGCAGGGGGGCCTCACCGCGGTCGAGACGGCGCTGATTGTCCGCCTGCAGGGTCTGCCCGTAATGCCGCGCCAGCAGCGGAAAGACGGTGGCCCATTCATCGGCCACCTGCCCGCCAAAGATCGAGGTCATCGAGCCCTGGCTGTCCAGATCCACCATCAGCACCCGGTAGCCATCCAGCGCCGCTGACATCGCCAGATGCGCGCAAGTCGAGGTCTTGCCGACCCCGCCCTTGAAATTCGCCACCGC
Organism: uncultured Roseobacter sp.; assembly: GCF_947499265.1. Lineage (GTDB taxonomy): Bacteria > Pseudomonadota > Alphaproteobacteria > Rhodobacterales > Rhodobacteraceae > Roseobacter. Next base: position 55,691 of record NZ_CANMNK010000012.1, read on the forward strand.
CACGATTTTCGCAGGCTGCCCCTTGGGGCGGTAGGGGATATAGTCCTTGGCCTTGGAGCCTTCCGCCCCGAAATGTGCGCGCAGCCGCAGCACCTCTTCGAGCGTGAACCATTTCGCCCCGCCCTCAGTCTCGGAGCGGCCCTGCGGCAGATCGGGGTTCTGACGCAGCACCCGGCGGAAATGGGCGGGGGCCACGGGGATCAGATATTTGGTGATCTCCCAGGTTGAAAACCGCCGCAGCTGCTTGCGCCCGGTATCGTCCATGCCGCGCCCGGCGAGATCGGAGCGCCCCTGCTGACAGGCCTGCGCGATCTGGGCAAACCCACTGGTATCGGTGGGGGCATCCAGCTGCGCAAAAGCCGCATCCGGAGAGATGTTGAAATAAGGGGGCGGGAGATCACTGCTCATGAGATGCCTCGCATATGTTATATGTTTTCATGAAAGTACCATGAAAGCTGTCACATGCAAAGGAAATCGATACACCCTTCTTCTTTTCTCAGTAAAAACAAGGGCTCTGCAGGGCGGATCAGCTATTTTGACAGGATCCTTTGATCTTTTTTTGTTATGTATGGGTTATTTAAGAGTTACGGGACAAGCCTTGTCTTTGCTGGGCCATAAAAACAACGGGGTTGCGCGGGTTTTTGCAAAGGGGGGTGACTCTGATCCCCCGATAAAGTGACTCCGATCCATCGTTCAGATGACTCCGATCCCCCGATGCCCGCTCTGGACGCAGCGCCTGTGGATAACTAGGGTGGGTGTCAATGAAACGACGAATCCCGAAAATGGGATCGCGGGGCGCAAAACGCGCCATTGAGCAGAAGAGCAGGACAGTCGGATGAGCAGGACGGCAGGGCAGGGGGCGCTCCCCCAGCAGACACGTGATTTTTTTGTCTGCGACTTTTTCGGGGTCAGTCCGAAACATGATCTGGCCAGCATGGAACATCCCATCTTTTCGCTCTCTACCCGGCCCGACCGGCGGATCCTGAACTACACCCACAATGACGCGGAGATCACCGTGACCCCCAGCGTGAAGGGGCGCGCGACAATCTTCGATGCGGACATCCTGATCTTCTGCATCAGCCAGCTGATGGCGGCGATCAATGCGGGCAAGCCCACCTCGCGCACGCTGACGCTGACGGCGCATGATCTGCTGCAGGCCACGGGGCGCGAAACCTCCGGGGACAGCTACCGGCGTTTGCGCGATGCCTTCGAGCGGCTGGCCGGCACCCGCATCACCACCAACATCGCCACCGGGCCCAAGGGCGACCCGACGCTGGTGACGACCGGCTTTGGCCTGATCGAAAGCTGGGAGATCGTGCGCAAGACCCGGGCGGGGCGCATGGTCAGCGTTACGGTGCGCCTGTCGGAATGGCTGTATAACGCAGTGCTGTCGAAATCGGTGCTGACGCTCAACCGCGCCTATTTCAGTCTGCGCAAACCGCTGGAGCGGCGGCTTTACGAGCTGGCGCGCAAACATTGCGGCAAACAGCCCGAATGGCGGGTCTCGGTTGAAACGCTGCTGAAGAAATCCGGCTCCACCAGCCCGCGCCGGGTGTTCCGCGCCATGCTGCGGGAGATCATCCGCGCCGACACGCTGCCCGATTACCTGCTGGTGGAAGAGCCGGGCGATGTCATCTCGGTCACGCCGCGCGCAGAGGTGATCGAGCCGGGCAGTGACCCCATCCTGCCGCCCGAAGCGCTGGAGGCCGCCCGCGCCCTGAGGCCTGGGGCGGATGTCTACGCGCTGGAGGCGGAATGGCGCGCACACTGGCGCCGGACCGGAGCGAAACGGCTGCGGACACCGCAGAAAGTGTTTCTGGAATGGGTATCCAACCTGGAGTTGAAATAGTCCCTTGACAGATGATTCTGCGAATCTGCTGTGATGGGAAAGATTGTTTTCATAAAGGGGACAAAAGCGTTTTTAGACCGGTTCTGTCGGTCTGACCGCCGGATATTCAACTTTAAATTGTGGGGTATCCCAAGTATTTTAATAAATCTGAGCGGAAATCCGCAAAAAGGCTGGCCAAATTAGGCAGGAATATGGTTTATTAACGTGAGATTAACTTCGTAATGAGGATTCTGAATATGAATATCAAAACAATTTTGGCAGCCGGCGTCCTTGCCGTGTCTTTGCCATTCGCAGCTTCAGCTGCAACGGTATCGGGCGATTTCTCCGATGTCGGAACAAACGTGATCGGTGGTACCGGCGTCGTGGGTTCCTCAAACATCGCGGATCTGGACACTGGTCCGATGTCCGTTTCTTTTGATTTTGAAGTCAACCCAGCACGTTCCGTTGAAGGCATCGGTACTGTGCGCCGGTCGACAACTGTCGAAAATCTGGTCATCACATTCAACGGCGTTGTTGTGGCAACTGACGGTGGTTCGCCCACAGCAGAGTTCCACTTCGGTCCAGCGAATTTCCAGCCAGGTGAAATCTTCACTCTGACCTTCTCATGGACAGCTGCTGCAGCAACAGACAACATCGACTTCGACGTTGAGTTGGCTCCTGTGCCGGTTCCAGCAGCAGGCCTGCTGCTCGCCAGCGTCATGGGTGGCGGTGCATTCGTTGCACGCCGTCGTAAGAAAAAAGCAGACGCCTAAACTCTTCAGGCGACTGTAACTGACAAAGAAAAGGGCTGCTCTTCGGGCAGCCCTTTTTCATTGCGGGGTTCCCACGCCACGGCCCTTGTTTCCCGCAGGCAAATCCTTCAGACAAACGCTGTTGCCCCGTCCCAACCGCGTAGGAATGTAGCGCCCGTGATTTCGCATCAGCACAAGGTGATTTTTGTCCATATCCCCAAGACCGGCGGGCAAAGTGTCGAACATATGTTTCTGGACGATCTGGGGCTGAGCTGGGAAGACCGCGCGCCCTTGCTGCTGCGCCCCAATCAGGACCCGAAGGTGGGGCCACGCCGGATGGCGCATCTCTATGCCGATGAATACGTCAGCAAGGGGCATGTGACGCAGGAGCAATTCGACAGCTACCTCAAGTTCGCCGTGGTGCGGAACCCTTACGACCGGATCATCTCCGAATATCTCTACCGCTTTCAGAAGACGCCGTTCTGGAAAACCCCCAGTGCGGCGCGGTTCCTCAAGCGCACCTACCCGGATGATTTCTCCGATACCGCGCGGCACATGATGCCCCAGACCCGCTATGTGATGGACGCTGACGGCAAGCTGCTGGTCGATCACATCCTGCGGTTCGAAGAGATGGGCGAGGCGATGGCGGACCTGTCAGAGCAGATCTTCGGTGAACGCCGCAGTCTGCCGCATCGCAACAAGACCAAGGTGGACAACAAGGCGAAAAAGGCCAAGCTGCGCAAGACGTTACAGCCAAAGATCGCGCAGATGTACCAAGAGGATTTCGAGGTTTTCGACTACCCGGTCTGACACGTCAGAGCAGGGTGGTCTCCGCTCTGCGGAACCCAGCGGCCTTTCATCTGCGATGGGTCAAAACCACATGTCTTTTACCATGCGGCCATCACCTGGAAGTTCCTTAAAGCTCTCGCGCCCCTCGAAGTGACGGATTGGAAGCGCGCTGATTGGTGCGGGGTCAGACATCCGAACATTCACGGCGGCCCGCTTGCGCCCGTTTTCGTCTTCGGAACAAACAATGAAATGCGTCACACACCCGCAAATGGCACAGAAGTGGAAATTGATATCCCCGCTGTCGCGACGCTGATACGTATTTGTCTGCCCGGTGGTTTGAATGTCAAAGCCATCGTACCCGTAGGCCCAGAGGGCGCCGTAACGCCGACAGATTGTGCAATTGCAGGCTGTGACCGACTTTGGCACCGTTTCGAGAGTCCAGCCAGCTTCGCCGCAGTGGCAGGTTCCTTTCAGCATGTCTCAAACTTCGTTCCGGGCATTGTCGGCGATCCTTACGATGAAGGCGATTGGCCATGTCGATACTGTGTTGCAGACATCCCTGTCAAATTTGGCAATCCAGACTGCAGACATGTATCACACACGCAGCACCTGACACTTCGGGCTTTGAGCCGCCATGCGGTGCTGCGCGGAGGATCCGTCCTGATCCCGGAGGCGGTGCCTGTCGGGCCCGGACGCCTGTCAGGCGCCGGGGATGAAGCGGGGCAGGGCCGGGACCACTTCCTGCATCATCTCATTCAGGCGTGCCGCGGCATCCGCGTCCGTCTCACCATCGGCAATTAGCGTGGTCAGGCGCACCATGGCCCCGTCCTTGCGCCCCGTGGTGATCCCGTCGAGCACCAGATACATCTTGGCGGCGAAATCCCAGGCGACCTTGCGGCCTTTCTGTTCGAACCAGTAATAGACCATCATCCGGGTCTCGCCCTTCTGGATGATCGCGCGGTTGATCTCGAACGCGCCTGCGTGGTTCAGTTCCTGCGCCACGTCGACCCGTTCCAGCCAGGCAATCTCCCAGCCGGAGCCCGGCAGGCAGATCTCGGGCGAATGCACGCCGCCCTGGCTCTGGTCCTTGTACCAGGCCGAGAAGAACCCGACCGTCGGCTCATTGCCCTTGGCGAAATTCACCGAGTGGTAGTCATCGGCTTTCAGCTCGCGCACCACCTTGGGGTCCAGTATGTCGCGGATGCCGATCTGCTTCCACTCGCCCATCTGGCGGGGGAAGAGGGCAAAGCTGTCACGGTCCGCGCGCAGCACGTCCCGCTCCGGGATGGCGGCCCAGATGCCGGAGGCCAGCACCATGGCCGAGGCGGAGACGATCAGGGCGGTGGAGGCGCGCACATAGCGCACCCGCAGCATCTGCGGTACCAGACCGTCGGTATCGAGATCCAGCGCATCCACCAGGCCCATCTTCTGTGGGTTCAGGAACAGCATGATGCGCGCCAGGGCGAAGAGCAGCAGGATACAGGCGAGGAAGATCACCCAGCCTTCGAAGAAATGGGTGAAGCCTTCGAGCCATTCGACGCCAAACTCCTGCACCAGGAGCCCGCCGATGGCGATGCGCACGGAGTTCATCAGCACGGTGATGGGGGCGGCAGAGATCAGCAGCACGGCCTTGTGCCACATCGGACCCTTATAGAGCACCGCAAAGATGTAGGAGAAGCTGAGGATCGGGAAGAGGTAGCGCAGGCCCGAGCAGGCCTCGGCCACATGCAGCTTGAGCGTGCCCAGATCGATGATATTGCCATCAAGGAACACCGGCACGGACATCAGCTGCAAGAACCACACGCCCAATTCGGAAGAGACGAACTGCAGGAAGGTCGAGAGCTTGTAATAGAGCACGCCGGGCAGCGGCAGCATGTAGACAAGGTGCAGGACGGGGGGCCAGAAATGCTTGCCCGTCTTCCAGCCGAAACTGATCAGCAGCAGACCGCCGATCCACAGGATCGTGGCATAGGCAACGATGTCAGAGATATTGGCCAGCTTGCCCATGGTGCCCACCACCAGCGCGCCCAAGAGGACCATCACACCGACCCAGCGGTCGCGTTTCGGGCCGGGATCGATCGGGTATTCCTTGAGCTGACGCAGGAACAGCAGGCCGGACAGGATCGGGATCAGGGGGCCGTGGCTGTATTCGGGCAGCTGCCAGGCGGTCAGCAGGGCATCGAGCCCGTCAATAAAGAAAACACCGGCACCAATGAAGGCAACGGCGAGCCAGAACATACCCCAACTGAAGAAAACGGCGACGGGTGGCGCTGTATCTTGCGTCATCGACATCGGATCAACCCTTTTTACTAAATACTATCGTTGGCTATAGGAAACGTCTGCGAGAGAATTAAGGCGGTCATCGATTTATTTGCACCTGACATACCTTACAACGGCCCTTTATAGAAGATATTTTCCGCACTATGGGGTCTGCAGGGATCACATAAATGTCAGATGGGAAAATTGTGACGCAACCTACCCCGAACGCGCAGCCCCGCCCACACACCCGGCCCCGCGTGTTGGTCATTGCCGAAGCTGCCAACCCTGAATGGGTCAGCGTGCCCCTGGTCGGCTGGTCCATGGCCCATGCGCTGCGGGCGGTGGCGGATGTGCATATCGTCACCCAGATCCGCAACCGCGATGCCATTCTGCGCGCAGGCCTGGAAGAGGGCCGCGATTTCACCGCGATTGATTCCGAAGCCGTCGCCCGGCCGCTGCACAAGCTGGCGGAGCTGCTGCGCATGGGCACCGGCAAGGGCTGGACCATGACCACCGCGATAGCTGCGGTGTCTTACCCCTATTTCGAACATCTGGTCTGGCAGCAGTTCGGCCCCGCGCTGGTGGGGCGGGAGTATGATCTGGTGCACCGGGTCACGCCGCTGAGCCCGACCATCCATTCGCCGATTGCCCTGCGTTGTGCTCGTGCGCGGGTACCCTTTATCCTCGGTCCGCTCAATGGCGGGGTGCCCTGGCCGGCGGGGTTTGATGCGGAACGGCGGCGGGAACGCGAATGGCTGTCTTATGTGCGCAGCGCTTACAAACTGGTGCCGGGCCGCGGGCGCACGTTGCAGGCAGCGCATGCCATCCTCACCGGATCGCGCCACACGCAGGGCGAAATCCCCGCACGGCACCGCGACAAGACCGTCTGGCTGCCGGAGAATGCGATTGATCCCGCGCGATTCAATCTCAGCGCAAAACAGAGCCTAAATAGCCCGCTTAGAGCCTGTTTTATCGGGCGTCTGGTCCCCTATAAGGGCCCTGACATGCTGTTGGAGGCGGCCGCCCCCCTGTTGCGGTCCGGTCAGCTGGTTCTCGACATCATTGGCGATGGTCCGATGCGCCCGGACCTTGAGGCGCTGGCCGCCCGGCTGGAGATCGCGCCTGCCGTCACCTTCCATGGCATGATGGCGCATGAGGATGTGCAGAGCGTTGCGGTAGAGGCCAATCTGCTGACCTTCCCCTCGATCCGCGAGTTCGGCGGCGGCGTGGTGCTGGAAGCGATGGCGCTGGGGGTGGTGCCGGTGATCGTGGATTACGCGGGCCCGGGCGAATTGGTGCGCGCGCAGACCGGGTACAAGGTGCCTATTGGCAGCCGCGCGGAGATCATTGCCCGCTTTGGCGCTGTGCTGCAGCAGATCGTGTCGGATCCGTCGCCCCTGCCGGGGTTGGCGGCGGCGGCCCAAGCCGATGTGCAGGCACGCTTCACCTGGGAGGCCAAGGCGGCCCAGGTACGCCGGGTCTATGATGCGGTGCTGGCAGGCGGGCCCTTGCCACAGGTCATGGGCTGACCTTCAGGGGCGGCAGTTGCAGCCAGCCGGTCCGGGCGATCTTTGCCCCGAAATGCTTGGCCCCGGCCTTGGAATAATGGTGGTAGTCATAGAAGATCTTGCGCCCGTCGTCGGTGATCATATCGCAGGTCCTGGTCTCATCATCACAGACATAATCATACCGCCGCAGCACCGGGAGATCGTAGTCCTCTGCCACTTTCAGCAGCCCCAGGTCGGTGCGCCCGTCCACTGTGGTATCAAGCTGGGTGTAGGCAAAGGCATTGAGGTCTTCTACGGAGGGGATGCCCTGATGCGTGCGGATGTACCAGTCAAAGACCGGCAGCCTGCCGATATCCGCAAAAGACGGGGAATTGAGCAGCAGCACGATCTGCTTGCCGGTGGGCAACAAGCGGTCGAGCAGGTTGGGCATCCGGCGCACGGAGCGGTTGGTATAGGCAAAGGCCAGCAGCACCGTGTCGGAGGCCTGAAAATTCGGCGAGGCCAGCAGCCCGTCAATGAGGTGGTTGTCGAGCGAGGCCTTCATGCCGAAGCGTGAAAACTGGATGTCCGGGAAGAGCTCGGTATTCAGGTGGAAGGTGTCGAACATGTCCTTGGCCAGCGAATTGCCCAGCACCAGAACCTTTCGTCCCGGTTGGTCCATGTCGTACCACAGCACCTCGGCTTCGAATTGCGAGGGGGCGCGGGGCCCGGAGGGGCCCATCCCGTATTCCGCCGCATAATCGGCCAGCACCTGCCAGGCCTCCTCGCGCAGGCGCGCCTTGTCGAACTCCGCAGGACCATAAAGCGCGATCAGATCGGGGAAGCGTTCGCGGCGCCCGTCCTGCACCAGCATCACGGTGGTGAAGCCCACGACCAGCGCAGTGGTCAGGGAAATGCTGCCGACAAGGCCCTTGCGCGAGACCGCGCCGGGTGTGCGGAACGGCCGCTCAATCACCCGGTAGGACAGGATGGCCAGCGCAAAGGACAGCGCCAGCCAGATCAGGCGGTCAAGGAGGCCGGGGTCATGGTCGATCAGCCGGCCAAAGGCCATGATCGGATAGTGCCACAGATAGAGCGAATAGGAGATCAGCCCGATCCCGACAAAGGCCTTGCTGGAGAGCAACCGGGTGACCACATCCCTTTGCTGGCCGCCAAACCAGATGATCAAAACAGTGCCTAACACAGCCGGAATCGTCGCCAGCCCGGGGTGATAGCGGTTCAGCCCGCTGACAAACATCGGCAGCACAATGAGCGCCAGACCTAGCGCAGGCAGCCGCCTACAGCGTGTCGCCGTATGCCCGGCCCCCGGATGGCGGGTCAGAAAATGCGCCAGAACCGCCCCGGCCATGAGCTCCCAGAGCCGACTGATGACCCAGTAGAACGACAGCGACTGATCCGCCCGCGTGGTGATCTCCGACACGATCAGCCCTATGAGGATCGCCGCGAGCCCGATGGGGATGATCCGCGCCGCCGCGTGGCGCAGCAAAAGGATATAGATCAGCGGAAAGAAGATGTAGAACTGCTCCTCCACCGCCAGCGACCAGGTGTGCAGGAAGGGTTTCAGCGCGCCGGGGGCTGCGCCATAGACCGCCGCCTCGAAATGCCAGAACATATTGGACAGAAAGAACACCGAGGCGATCAGCGAGCGGACGAACTCCTCCATTTCGCTGGGCATGAGCACGACCCAGGCGACGGGTAGCGTCGCGAAGATGACCGCAAAAAGCGCAGGCAGCAGGCGGCGCGCCCGGCGTTCATAGAAATTCAGGATCGAAAACCGCCCTGTCCGGTCCCATTCCTGCAGGATCAGCGAGGTGATGAGAAACCCCGAGATGACAAAGAAGACATCGACCCCCAGATAGCCCGCAGGCAGCACCGCACCGGAAAAGAACGGGAACTTGGCGTGGTAGATCAGCACCGCCCCCACCGCGATTGTGCGCAGACCATCAATTTCCGGGCGGTATTTCAAACTCATCAGCGCGCAAAACCTTAAACAAATACAGGGTCGCTTTTGGCAAATTTTGCCGCATCGATCAATTGATAAACCTGTGTTTGCGGGGCAGATATGCAGCTTGCCCTGCGGGGATGCATTTTTGCGCGCATCTTTGACTTCTCGGCGATTCTAGGCACTCAACCTGTTTCTTTTCGCGCGGACCGGCTTTACAAGCCGACAGGTAAGTTGACCCGTGAAAGTTTTTCAGAACATGAATGCCTCCGCCGACCCTCAGTCCTATGTGCTGATTTCGCCGTGCCGGAATGAGGCAGCCTATATGCGCCGCACGCTCGACAGTGTGGTGGCCCAGACAGTGACGCCCGCGGCCTGGGTGATTGTCGATGACGGCTCCACCGACGAGACCCCGCAGATTCTGGCCGAGTATGCCGCGCGCCATGACTGGATCCGGATCGTGCAGAAACCGGACCGCGGGCACCGGGCGGTGGGCCCCGGTGTGATCGAGGCGTTTTACGCGGGCTATGCCACCATCGATCCGGGCGATTTTGCCTATTCCTGCAAGCTCGACCTCGATCTCGATCTGCCGCCGCGGTATTTCGAGATCCTGATGCAGCGGATGCAGGAAAACCCGCGCATCGGCACCTGTTCGGGCAAACCTTATGTGCGCGAGGGCGGCCAGCTGATCTCGGAGCGGCGCGGCGACGAGATGTCCGTGGGCATGACCAAATTCTACCGGCAGGCCTGTTTCGACGCCATTGGCGGCTATGTGCATGAGGTGATGTGGGACGCCATCGATTGCCACAAGGCGCGGTCGATGGGCTGGATCGCGGTCAGCTGGGATGATCCGGAGCTGCGCTTTGAACATCTGCGGCCCATGGGGTCGAGCCAGACCTCGATCTATACCGGGCGCCGCCGACACGGGTTCGGGCAGTATTTCATGGGGTCCGATCCGCTGTTTTATCTGGCCACCTGTGTCTTTCGCATGCGCGAGCGGCCCTTCGTGCTGGGCGGTCTGGCGATGCTGCAGGGCTATCTGGGCGCCTGGCTGCGCGGGGAGCGGCAGTATGAGGATGCCGAGCTGCGCGCCTTCATCCGCGCCTATCAGCGCCGGGCGCTGCGAGTGGGCAAGGCCCGCGCGGTGGCCGAGATTGATGCGGAAAATGCGGGCCTGTTTCAGGCCAATAGCGCGCAGATGGTTGCGGGAGGCCCCTCATGAGGTTGCCTGATTTTGTGGTCATCGGCGCGGCCAAGGCCGGCACCACCAGCCTGCATGCGCTTTTGGACCGGCACCCGGATATCTTCATGCCGCGGGTCAAGGAGCCGGAATTCTTCGCCCGTGATGACCGCTATGCGGCAGGGGTTGAGGCCTACGCTGCGGGCTTTGCCGAGGCGCGCGCGGATCAGACCGTGGGGGAGGCTTCGACGATCTATTCGCTGAGCCCGCTTTTCGGCCAGACGGCGGCGCGGATGAAAGAACACCTGCCGCAGGCCAAGCTGATCTATGTGATGCGCGACCCGGTGGCCCGCGCCTATTCCTACTACGTGCAGATCCTCAAGAACTACCAGAACGTGACCGGCGACCGGGCGGTGCATCGCAGCTTCGAAGAATTCGTTCTGCCCGAGCCGCACAGCACGGCCGCCCCCCGCGAAAAGGCGTTCTCAACGGCCAATGCGCATTTGCCCGATGTGCCGGAACTGTGTCTGGCGGGCAGCGAATACGTGCAGCAGATCGCGGCCTATCGCGCGCATTTCGACGCGGACCGCTTCCTGTTTCTGAAGTTCGAGGATTTCGTAACCGACCGGGCCGGGGTGGTGCGTCAGGTCACGGATTTCCTGGGGCTGGCACCGCTGGCCGATGCGGTCTTTGAAGAGGCTTCCGTGACCAGAAACGTCTCTAAAGCGCATTTTAATGCGCTCGAAGAGACGGTCACGCTGGACGGCATGCGCAAACGGGCAGGCCCGCTCTGGGCGCTGCGCCAGGCCGTGCCCACCCCGCTGCGCGAGATGCTGCGCCGTCAGGCCGTGCGTCGCAGCCCGGCCCCCACGGCACATATCCCGCCGCCGATGCAGGACGAGACCCGCGCCCTGCTGCGCACCCGTTTTGCCGCCCAGATCCCGGAGCTGGAACGGCTGACCGGTCTGACCTTCGCGGAGTGGGATTTGTGAGCACGCAGGGGCATAAACCCAAACGACCGGTGATCTCCTGGTTGCGCACGCGGCTGAAACGCAGTCGTCTTTATGCGCGCTGGCTGCTGAACGAGGTGCCGAAGAACCCGCGCTATGAGCTTTACGCCCGTCGGCAAGGCACGCTGGACCGCCGTGCGTTCATCGCCGACCGGGCGGGCGGGGCCGAGGCGGTGCGCCGCGCCCTGGCACCGTTTCACAAGGCGGATATTCCGAAGATCATCTGGATCTACTGGCAACAGGGCGAGGCCGAGGCCCCTTTCGTGGTGCGCCGCTGCATTGCGCGCTGGCGGCAGATGAACCCCGGCTGGGAGGTGCGGGTGCTGGATGCGCAGAACGTCTCCGAGCATCTCGACATGTCCGATTACCACGACGGGCTGCCGCCGCGGTTCTTTGCCAACCTGCTGCGGATGCGGCTGATGCGGACCCATGGCGGCGTCTGGACGGATGCCACCGTCTATTGTCACCGCCCGCTGGACGACTGGCTGCCGCCGCTGCTGGTCACCGGGTTTTTCGTCTTCCGCAGCCCCGGGGCCGGGCGCTGGTTTGCCTCGTGGTTTCTGGTCTCCGAGCGGGATCACCTGCTGCCGACCCTCTGGGAGCAGGGCTACGCGCCCTTCGTCAAATCCCTCACCTATGTGCCGGATCTCTATTTCTCGCTGTCCTATATGTTCCAGTGGCAGATCAAACGGCACCGCCAGGCGCTGGCCCTCTGGCGGCAGTCCCCGGCGATGCCCTCGACGCCGACCTTCTTCATGATGGAAGCGCTGCGCGGCACCATCCCGGTGGCCCGCCTGCACGAGATGCTGGAGAGCGGCACCCCGGTCAGCAAGCTGACCTGGAAAGAGATTGTCGATGAAGCGGCCTTCGAGGCGCTTTGTGCCGAGATTGACGCAGAGCCTGCTGCGTCCGGTTCCGCCTGAGCGCGCGCCGATGGTTTTCCGCACAGACGCCCCGCCCACCGCCGCTGCCCGTGACTATCCGCTGGAGACCATGCGGGCGGTCGCGGTGTTCCTGCTGGTGGCCTATCACGCCATCGGGTCGGGGCCGATGAGCGGGCTGGAGCTGGATTACCCGCATCCTTTGCGGCTCTTTGCGGATTTCCTGATCGATCTGCGCATGCCGTTTTTTGCCTTCATCGCGGGCTACGTCTACGGGCTGCGGCCCATTGCGCTGGGGGATTACGGCAGTTTCATCACCGGCAAATTCCGCCGTCTCTATATCCCCGGGGCCATCGCGGCGACCCTGATGATGATCATGGCGGGCCTTTTGGGGTCGGGCTCCGCCCGCACCTGGGCGGATTTCTGGCAGGTCTATTTCTTTCCCTACGCGCATTACTGGTTTTTGCAGGCGATCCTGCTGATCTTCGTGTTTTTCGGCGCGCTGGATATGGCTCTACGCGGGCGGTTTACGGCTGTTTTGCTGGTGCTTTCCGTGGTCCCCTATCTCTTTGCCGGGTTCATTCCGAGCAATGTGATGTCGATCAATGCGGCGATCTACCTGCTGCCCTTCTTCCTGCTGGGGGTGGTGTTCATCCGGCATCTGCCCCGGATCGCGCAGGCAGCCCCCTGGCTGATTGGCCTGTCGGTGCTGGTGGTGATTGTCGCCACGGCCACCAACCTTTCGTTGCTGCGCGCCAGTGGCGAGCTGTCGTTGCAACGCTATGACGTGCAAAGCCTCGCGATGGGGCTGGCGGTCTGCATGCTGGCCATGCTCACCCTGCCGCGGGTGGCCCGGTTCGAGGCGCTGGGGCCCTATGCTTTCACCATCTATCTCTACCATGTCTTTGGCACGGCGGGCGCGCGCGACGCGCTGCAGGCGTTTGGCATCACTGCGGTGACCCCGATTTTCCTGACCAGTATTGTCTGCGGTATTGCCCTGCCGGTGGTGTTGCACCGGCTGTCGGAGCGCTGGGGGCTGACCCGCCGCTATATTCTGGGCAAGAAGCGCTAGGCATTAGCCTGCGGTCTTGCGGATTTCCTCATACAGCGCCAGTGCGTTGCGGCGGTGGTCGAACTTGGCTTGCGCCGTTTGGCGCGCAGCCTGGCCCATCGTGGCGCGGAGGCCCGGATCGGTGGCGAGGCGGCGCGCGGCCTGGGTAATCGCCGCCACATCCTTTTGCGGCACCAGAAAGCCATCCTGCCCATCGGTGATCATATCGCCGGTGCCGCCGATGATCGAACAAATGGGCGGCACCCCGCAGGACATTGCCTCCATCACCGCCACCGGGGCGGCTTCGCCTTTGTTGATGCTGGTGAGCGCCAGCGCGTCCGAGGATTGCAACAGCTCCAGCACCACCGCTTCATCGACCGACCCCAGCAGGGTGACGTGATCGCCCAGGCCCAGTTTGGCGATTTCCGTCTCTATTGCGGCCTGTTCGGGGCCGTCTCCGGCGATGCGGTAATGCACATCGATGCCCTCTGCGCGCAGCTCCGCCATGGCGCGCAGGAAATACCGGTGCCCTTTCATATTGTTGAGCCGGGCCACGGTCACCACTTCAAAACGGTCCTCGGGCCGGGTCTTGCGCTGTGCCGGGTCGGGTTTGAACGTCTCCGTATCCACGCCCATCCAGATCACCGGATAGGGCTGCGTTTCGCTGATCTCGTCGCGCAGAGAGCGTTGCAAGGGCGCGGTCACGGCGCTGACAAATGTGGCGCGGGCCATCTTGGCTTTGTGATCGGTGCCATAGACCGGCAGATCGCCATGCAGGGTCAGGCTGTAGGTCAACCCGGTGAGGATATGCGCCATCGCCCCCAGATGCGCGGCATTGGCGCAGGAATGAATATGCACATGGACGATGCCCTTTTCTGCGCAAAGCGCTGCCAGATCGGCGGCCGAGGGGATCAGCGCCAGGAATTTCAGACGGGTCGCCAGCGGGGTTTCGTGCAGGCCCAGAATATAGCGCACCATCGCCAGCAGCCGCCCAGGGTGCCGTGCCAGCAATGCAAGTGCGGCTCCCATGTCGGGCGGAAAGAGGTACCGCGTGCGGTTGCGTGCCGCCTCGGCAAAGGCATGCGGGCACGCCCCGGCGGGCGGGCGCCGGGTTGAGAGCAGCGTGACCGGCACGCCCGCCTCTTCGATGGCGCCCATCTCGCGCCAGAAAAACGCATGGGTCTGGGCCGGGAATTCCGGCACCATATAGCCGATCGGAGCGGGGTCGCTTACAGGGTGGGGTGTGCTCACGGTCTGTCCTGTCTCATGAAGGGCGCGCGGGCAGCAGGTCTGACAGCCCCTCGCGGTGCAGCCTGTCGGCCAGGGCTTCGTAATTGGTGATCATCTCGCGCGGGTCGGTGGGCAGGATTTTCTTCATGCCGCCTGCGACCGGGGTCGGGGCCGGGGGCACGCCGATCCAGTCAAACACCCGGTCGGCCAGCGGCTGATGCGCGGATTGGTCCTGCAGGTCGGCCTCGTAAGACACGGTCATATGGTCAAACCCGCGCAGGCAATGGCGTTCATACTCCAGCAGCAGAGCGCTCCATTTCAGCCGGGCGATGAAATCATCCAGATCCAGCTGCACCGGGGCGGCGGCCTGTGCGATTTTTTCACCATGCTCCCAGCCGGGGTTGCGCTGGCCTGCGGCGGTTTCGTCGCGCTGGTGGTAGATGCGCCGGGTCTGGGCGATGTCGAGCGAGAAGGTCTGGGCAAAGGTGTCGCGCTCCAGATGGATGAAGCGAAAACCGCTGTCCGCAAGCCCCTGCAGAAACCCCACGGGATCGCGGAACCGCTGCACCTGGATCATCTGGTAGGAGAGCAGCTTGGCGCCGTAGGCCGCCTGCGGGGTCTTATGCGCCAGCCGGTTGAGAAAGCGCTGCGGAAAGAGCACCCGGCGCGACAGGATCTCGCGCCCGCAATGCACCTGCGGGTGGTCATTCAGCAGCCGGGTCAGCAGGGTGGAGCCCGACCGCGCGCGCCCGATGATCAGGAATTTATGCACATCCCGGTTGGCCGGTTTGATCAGGCTGGCCCCCAGCACCCGCAGTTCTGTCCAGAACCCGCGCGGCGAGACGCGGGCGGGATGCCACAGACCGGCGATATAACGCGTATCCACGGGCGGGTGGGTCAGCGTGCGCGAAATGATATCGGTCATGCCTGCGGTCGTATCCTCGTTGCGCCTGCCCCCGCCTCCCCTATAGCGGCAGGCAGGGGCGGGCGGCAATATGGGCGGCGCAAAACCATATCCGGGGTTTGCTGCCCCGCAGCAATCTGCGTAAAAGAACTGCGGTGGGGACCGCAGACCAGAGGACGCACAGCACGGGATGATCAACGCCAGAGCGAAAGACATTATTCTGGGCACCCTGCCGCCCGCGTTGTTGCAGCATGTGCTGCCGCGGGTGGCGGCGGGCAAATCCCCCTTTCTGCCGTCGATCTGTGCGCGGGAGGCGATTTTCATCCATGTGCCCAAGGCTGCAGGCTCCAGCATCAAGGTGGAGGTCTACGGCTCTGCCAAGGCGGCGGGCGGGCATCGCCGCATTGCCGAATACGCCGCTTACGACATGAAACGCACGGCTGCGTTTTTCAAATTCGCTTTCGTGCGCAACCCCTGGGACCGGCTGCTCTCGGCCTATTCCTATCTCAGCCAGGGCACCGGCACGACCTTTCGCGACAATCAGTTTGCCCGCCAGTTTCTGGCCGATACCGGTGATTTCGACGGCTTCGTGCGCAAGCTCGAAGATCCCAGGGCGTGTCGGCAGATCCTCTATTACGACCACTTCAGGCCGCAGAGCCATTGGATCTGCATGCCGGGCGCGCGGACCCATGCGATGGATTTCCTGGGCCGGTTCGAGACGATGGAAGACGATATGGCCCGGCTGCGCGCCCGGTTGGGATTGGAGGCGGGCGCGCCTGTCAAAGCGCGCCCGTCACAGCATCTGCCCTACCGCGAGGCCTATAGCGCCCGCGCGCGCCAGACGGTGGCGGAGCTTTATGCGCGGGATGTGGCCCTGTTGGACTACAGCTTCTAGGGCAACCCCGATTGCGCCTTAATTCACGATCAACCGCACCGTGGTGCCGGTCACCGCCACATTGGTGGGCTGGCTGGCAAAGGCGCCGGTGATCGTATCGGCCTCGATCAGCGTATAGGTGCCGGGGGGCAGGGCGCTGTCATCCACCACCAGCGTCCCGCCCAGGGTCACGTTTGTGGCAATGCCCGGAGCGGCCAGACCGTGCAGGCCGGAGGTGAAGCTCCGGATCTTCGGCAGGATGATCTTGGGCGCGGAAATGATCTTGGCGATGTTGGAGCGGTTCGTGGCGCTGTTGAACCCCAGCGGGCGGCCAAACCAGCGCATCCCCTCGATCACCTCGTCATTGACGGGCACGCCGGAGAGGGGGCGGATGTGGAAATACATCTCGTCGTCATCGCTCAGCGTCTCGATATGCTCGATCACGCCGGTGAAGCCAGAGGTCAGACCGGTCACGGTGTCCCCCAGAAAGGGTTCGCCGCTGCCCTTGGCAAATTCTCCGTCATCGCGGGTCACCCGCATGCGGTACACATGTTCGAAGGTGGTGATGGCCCCGGCGCCAAGCGTCAAAGACGCAGTCCCGCCGGTGCCGTCGAAGCCGACACGCACCTGACCGCTCAGGATCAGATCGCCGTTCATTTCGAATGTGTCCCCCGCATCGAGACCAAACAGCACCTCGGAGGTGCCGGAGGCGCGCAGATCACCATTGAAGGTGAGCGCCCCGGTATTGGCCAGGCGTGCGCCCATGCCGACGTTCATATCCACGCCGAAGTGTACCGCGCCGCCCTCCATGAAAAACTGGCCTGCGCCATCGAGGGTGATCTCGCCGCCATCCAGAATGTCGCCGGTCAGATCGAGCCTGCCGCCGCAATGGGTCAGCGCGCCGCCGCCCAGGGACAGATCCACCAGCGGATGATCCGGCGTGTCGAAATTGTTCACGTGATAGCCGTTGAGGTCCACGCTGTCGCCGGGCACGATGCCGGGCAGGGTGAAGGTGGACCAGTCGAGGCGAATGTCCCAGCGGGTGCCCGGTGTTTCCCCGGTAAAGAAGGGCTCGAACACCATGGTCTGGGCATCCGTGCGGGTCGGTTTGGCGCGGTCGGTCTGCGCCAGGAACCAGGCATTGATGTCCATCGCCTGCACCCAGGGCTCATCCAATGCGCGCAGGTTGGCAATCAGATCGTTGCGGTGCGATCCGGTGACCGATTTCCACTGGTCGTTATAGGCCTCGATCGTGGTGGCATCGAGGGTGGCCGTATCCAGCCCGTCGATGTTTTCATCGGGGTTGTCCGTCCATTTGTAGACCAGCAGATCGTTGAGGAACATCGAACCGCCGTTGAAGTTATAGGCGCCATCCGGCTGCACCGAGGGCCAGGCCCGGTCCACCGCAAAGACCGGCGGCTCTCCTTTATGCATGAGCAGGCAGTTGCGCAGGGAAATATGCCAGGACTGGCTGCGGATGCCCAAAGAGGCGTTCATATAGTCGATGTCTTCACGCTTGGCCCCGGCCCAGGTGAAGGTGCTGTCCAGGAAATAGGCGTGGTTGCCGTTATACCCCTTGATGTCATCGCCGTTCTTGCCCGGGCCCACCGACATCTGCTGGTTGGAGCCCATCGAGAAGTTATCGTACCAGAGCCCGCCCGAGCGCATCTGATAGACGGTCAGCGACCCGCGGCTGTAGCCCGAGCGCCGCACGGTGATGTCGGCATTGCCGCCGTCGATATAGAGGCAATGCGAGAACTGGTTGACCGGGTAGGGTTTGGTGATGTCGGCGGCGTAGTCATAATCGGGGGCCCAGCCGATCAGGTCCTGAAAGCTGTCCTCGATCAGCACCCCGTTGAAGCCCGACAGGTAGGTGCCGACCTCATGGGGCGCTTTCACGTCCCAGATCGCCGGGTTCTTGTTGTTCGGATCCGGTGTGCGGGGATAGATGTCATAGCAGGTGTAGCGCCGCCCGGTGACGAATTTCTGCGTCAGCTTGCCGGTGACAAAGGCAGGCTGGCGGGCAAAATCGATATCTTCAAAGAGATAGAACTGCTTGCCCGGTTCCTTCACCGGGCTGAGGATGCGGAATTTACCCTGGATGATGCAGTTGTCGTAAGACGGCAGGTTGGTCAGGGTGGCGACTTCATCGCCGCCATAGGTGCCGATCCGCATCGGGTGAATGGGGCTCAGGCCGCGCATTTCACGCCCGCCGCCGCCGCTCCAGGCGGTGAAGCGTTCTCCCGCCTTGAAGAGCAGTTGCCAGCACCCGGCCCCTTCCTGCTCCGCCAGGATCCGCCAGACCAGTTTGGCGGGCTCTTCCTGAATGGCAAGCTCGGGGATTTCGCCGTATTTCAGCACCCCATTGGCCTGCGGAATATCCGTGCCGACCGCAGCAACCTGATCCTTCAGCTCCTGCGCGGTCATGTTTTCGCCTTCGCGCGCTTCGATATCGGCAATGCTCAGACCGGAGGTGGAGACATGCATGTCCCGGCGGTTGATCGGTACCGGTTCCCAGATCACCTTGTCCTGGGCGTCCTTGGGCAGCATGTAATGCCGCCCCTTGCCCCAGCCAAAGCGTTCCTTGCCCTGTTGCGGCTTGAACAGGAACGTCTTGGGGACAGAGCCGCCGCCGGTGGTGTCGTTATATTCCAGCGTCAGTTCATCCGCGGTCTGCACATCCGTCAGATCGACCCCCAGCAGGCCATCGGAGCGCACATGGTAGTGCCCGAGAGGGGGGGCAGAGGTGATTTCGAAACTTTCAGGATTATCCGGCAGGGCCACCGTGTTCTGGCGCAGGGTCAGGAGGTCTTCGGCACCGTCCGGCGGGGTGGCATAATCTTTGACCGTGAGTGCACCAATCGTGGGGGCAGACCCCACGGGGAATCCTTTGATAACAGCTGACATGAAGTTTCCTTAATAGACGCAGACTGCAACAGCCGCGTTGTGGACACTTGAGGAGGCAGAGGTGAAGGTGACCGTCCGGGGGCTTTCGATCGCGGTCGACAGGTAGGTGCCAAGCATGAACCCCCCGTCGCCCCGGAAGGTGCTGTCGGCCGCCGTCAGCCGGGTCGCCCCGGTGAAGGTGCCCGAGAGGTTACCGCTTTCATTTGCCGCCGCGGCAATGACCATGCCGGCATCGGGAACGCCAAGGCTGAGATCGAGGGTCTGATCGGTCTGCGCCTCATCGGAGGCGGTGGTGAATTCACCGAGATAGTTTTCGATATGGCAGATCTTGAGCTGGCAATTGTCGACATCGGCATTGTCCTCGAAGGCGAGCACGATGTCGGGCGTGGCGTTGGCGCCGCGCTGAAAGCGGAAGGCGGCGACCTCGACCCGGGTGCTGACCAGATCCCGGGATTTCTCCAGCAGCGTCGCGGGCACCCCGTCGACCGACATCCCGACGATCGGGGCCAGGGCTGGCGAGGTCCGGATCATCATGAAGGCATGCACATAGTCGTCCTGCGGCACCGCCGATAAATCAATCGCCGCCACGGTCAGCGTGCTCCCGCTGGCAAGCGTGGGCACGGTGACCGTGTCGATCAGGTTGAGCGACAGCGGCCCGGCCGAGACCGGGATGGGCACGGCAATGGTGGTTGTGGTGCTGATCATCGGCAGGTTGACCCCGTCATCTGCGGTGACATCCAGGGTGATGGTCTTGCCGTTCTGGGAGGGGGTCAGGATCACATCGAAGGGGTCGATCCCGGTGTGCGAGGCGATCTCGATCCCATCGGCCTTCACCGAGGAGGTCAGCACGGTATCCTCGTTCTCGGTGGCCACCAGACCGGGGTAGATGGTCAGCACATCGCCGGCGACCAATTCGCTGGCGTCTGAGCGCGTGGCGGGCAGGACGATCTGCGAAGTGCCGGGGAAGATATAGGGGGCTGCGCCATCGGCAAAGGCGGTCACCGGCAGATCGGCATAGACGCCATCATAAATCCCGGCCCCGGTGATCTCGAGTGCGATTGTGACGCCGATATAGCCCGGAGAGATGGTCACCCGCGCATAGCGCCCGGCGGTGATGGTGACCGAATATCCCGCAGTGGCGGACTGCACGACGGTATCGACCGTGTCAAAATCGGTGACCGTGCCGTTGCTGTCCGTCACGCGGATCACCAGCTCGACAATATCATCCGCCTGCAGCGGGGTGTCCGCGGTATAGGCCCCCGGCGGGCTGATCCCGACGATCACCAGCGCCTCGACACGGGTGATGGTGCCGCCGGGGAAATCCGTCGCATAGTTGGCCGGATTCATGATGGTCGCGAAATTTGCGATGTCGCTGACGGATTGCCCGGCCACGAGCGGCGAGAGCGCCGGGGTCACCCCACCGCTGGCCACGGTGATGGTCGAGTTCACAATGGCATAATTGTTGAGAACCCGTGTGACCCCGTTGGGCCGCGTGAAGGTGACATTTGTGCCCTTCAGCGCAGCAGGTAATTTCAGGATAATACCCATTTTTTATGCTCCGCTGAGGTTGAGGGCTGCCAGAACGCTGTCGCTGCTTGTGGTGGCGACATAGGCCACCGTGTAATTGGCATCCGTTGCCGTGACCGCTTGGGAGCCTGCCTCGAAGCGGTCGCCGCCCCGATTGGTATTGCCGCTCACACCCGTCCAGGAGGCCGGGGCCCCGTCCTTATCCGTGGCCACGGCCAGGATGACGTCACCTGCGGCGGTGCTGATGGTGCTGCTCACGGTGTCGCTGTCGGTGTCGTTCACGGCGGCATGGTCTGTCACCGTGGTGGCCCCGGGCACGCGGTAGACCGCGAGCATACTGCGGGCGGGGGCAACATTGCTTTCCAGTGCAATGGTCATGGTGGGGGAGGCCGGGGCCGTCAGTTCACACCAGCAGGCACAGACATTGGTGCTTGTGGCCGCGTCATTGGCGGTTTCATCGCGTGGTGCGACCAGCGGCCCGCCATTCAGGCGCACGCCGTTGATCTGTCGGGCATTGTTGGTGTGCTGGGCCAGGCAGCCAATGTAGAGCGTGTCGCCGGGCTGAATGCCGGAACCGCTGAAATCAAAAGTATTGGAGGCATCGCCGCTGCCGTTATAGGCGCTGCCCAGAAAGTCATGAGACAGTCCGGACGCCGGAATTTGGGTGGCGCCGGAGGTGGTCGTGACGGTCGGGTTTACCCCGTCATCCGCCGTGACCTGCAGCGTGAGAGCCGTGCCGATGTCTGCTGCAGTAATTGCATGTGTCGGGCCGGTTGCCCCGGCAATGGCAACCCCGTCGCGCATGAACTGATGGGTCAGGGTCAGCGCGCCGGTGTCAGAGACCCAGAGCCCCTCGTTTGCGCGCAGCACATCCGCTTCTTCCAGATCCGCCGCCAGCCCGTCGAAATTGATCTTCTGGGTGCCGGTGATCGGGTTCGTTGCCCGCAGGTAGCCTGCAGTAAACGTGTAATCATCGTTGTAATGGATGTTATCCCCGGTGAACCCCGACAGGGTGAAGGTGATGTTGACGGCATCGTCGACCAGATCGTTGATGTCCAGCCCCAGCTCATTGGTCGCCGTCGTCACATCGCGGTAGAGATACTCAACCGTTGTGAGGCCGCTGCTGAAGGTCTGGCTATTGCCGTCGCTGTCGGTGACCAGCAGGGAAAACCCGGCTGTTTCACCTTCCGCCAGCGGGGCATCTGCTGCGGTGGCGCTGCCCAGAAAGGTGACATCCACACTGGCGATAGGGCCGATGTTGGAGGAGAAGTTCGCCGCGGAGATCATCGTGGCATAGCCCACCATGTCTGCTGTGGACTGACCTTCATAAAGCCGCGATACGGCCGGCACGAGCCCTCCGGTCGCAACGGTGATGGCAGGAGTAGGGCGCGGCGGCCCTGCGCTGATCATGCCGCCTGCCTGCGAAGCCCCTTGGCCGAGGGCGATGCCAACCCCGATCATCAGTACATCGCCACGATGCCAGTGGCGTCAGTGCCGGTCGCATGGATGCGCTTGGCCCGCACCGGAAAGGCGATGCCCGCCGCGATATAGAGCGTCTGGGTGTCATCATTGGTGGTGGTGACCCGCACGTTCCCTGCGGTGGCGACATTGAGGCTCCGGCTGGCAAAGGCCAGATCGGTATTGTCATCGGGTATGACGGCGTCCAGGCAAGCTGGCGGACTGTTGAGACCTTCTGAGAAACTGGAGAATTTATCAGCCATGGGAGATGTCCTTTCTGGTGTCCGGTTGCATGTGCGCCGCCCGGAGTATCGGTGGTGAACTTGATCTGATTGGGGAAACGGGGAGGGTGCTTTCTGCATGAGGCATGCCGCCAGCGCCGTGGTGGCGCCGGGCATCAGCGGATGAAACCGCTTCTGTTGCTGTCAGAAAATCACCGTTCTGCATGGGTGCCCCCTTCCGGAGAGGGCAAAGTGTTATAAATTCGTTACCATTGCTGATATGCACCGCGCGGTACCATTGCTGCGCTGCCGCTTATTGCGTATTTTGCAGGCGAAGGACGATGATCGGCGGATTTTTTACCGTCTGTGGCCAGATCCCCGATTTGGACACATTTTTTTGTAGATTACCGGGTAGGGTAATGGTTTAGCGGCCTGACCCGGATGAGGTGAAAGAGTAATGATGCGTTGGTCCGATATGTGCCAGGAGGATGCCGTGGTGGTGAACGTCGAGGCGCGCGACGTCCTTTTGACCGATCTGGAAGCGCGGTTGCGGGCGGCGCAGGGCTTCAGCGTGGCCACGCTCAACCTCGATCATGTCACCAAGCTGCGCAGCCTGCCCAGCTTTCGCAAAGCCTATCAGCGTCAGACCCATGTGACCGCGGACGGCAATCCGATTGTCTGGTTTTCGCGGATCGCAGGCCAGCAGGTGTCGCTGGTGCCCGGCTCCGAACTGGTCGATCCGCTGGCCGGGATTGCGGCGCGCTGCGCGGTGCCCATTGCCCTTTTGGGATCGACCGAAAGCTCGCTGGAAGCCGCGGCACAGTCTCTGCGCAGGCGCTATCCGGACCTGCAGGTGGCCGCCCGGATCGCCCCGCAAATGGGGTTCGATCCGACAGGCCCTGAGGCCGAAGAACATATCGAAGCGCTTGCCGCCTCCGGGGCGGGCTTGTGTTTTCTGGCGCTGGGGGCGCCAAAACAGGAGATCTTTGCCGCCCATGCCGCGCAGCAGTTGCCGCAGATGGGGTTTGTCTCCATCGGGGCGGGGCTCGATTTCATTTCCGGCCAGCAGGTCCGCGCGCCCCGGCTGGTGCGGGCGCTGGCGGCAGAATGGCTCTGGCGTCTGGCCTCGAACCCGCGGCGTCTGGCGCGCCGTTACGGCGCCTGCATCGCCATCCTGCCCCGCCTGTTACACCGGTCCCTCAGAATCCGGCTCAAGGGAGGTCAGAAACCTGTCTGATGATGTGCAATATCTGTCATAAAACGCCACCCGGCCCCTGTGCCCGCCTGACGGCGCGCCAGCTTTTGCAGGTCTGACGCGATGTTGCCCCCCCATCTGGTGATCTACTGCTGGCCGATTGTCGCCCTGATCCTGTTCAAACGGCTGAGCCTGCCTTTGGCCATCTGCTGGTCGATCATTGCGGGCTATCTGCTGCTGCCCTTCGGCCCGCGGCTGGACCTGCCGCTGCTGCCGCAGTTCGACAAACATTCCATACCCGTCCTTGCGGTGACGCTCTTTGTGCTGCTGCGGGTGTCGCGCGACGCTGTCTCCGGCACCCGGGGGCAACAGGTGGCCGCCTCGCCGGTGCTGACCGGCTGGCTGCCGCGCCATCCCGCGGGACGGTTGCTGTTTTTCTGCCTGGCCCTGAGCACGGTGATGACCGTGGTGACAAATGGCGACAGGCTGGTTTATGGCTCGCTCGCGATCCCCGGGCTGCGCACCTACGATATTTTTTCCAACCTGATGACGCTGGTCATCACCTTGCTGCCTTTGCTCGTGGCCCGCAAATGCCTGGCTACGGATGACGCCCACAAGGACCTGCTGATGGTGCTGGCCCTCGCCGGGTTCGCCTATGCCTTCCTGGTGCTTTACGAGGTGCGGATGTCGCCGCAGCTGAACAATATCGTCTACGGGTACTACCCTGCCTCCTGGCGCCAGAACATTCGCGGTGACGGGTTCCGGCCGCTGGTCTTTATCCGGCACGGGCTCTGGTTGAGCATCTTCATGGCCTGCGCGCTGATGGCGGCCATTGCCTATATGCGGGTCTCCGCGCCAGAGAAGAAACCCAGGCTCTGGGCCATGATCATCTGGATCGCCCTGGCCCTGCTTTTGTCAAAGAGCATGACCTCCCTGATCATCGTCACTTTTCTGGCGCCGGTGATTTTGATTTTCACGGCGCGGATGCAGGTGCTGGTGGCGGCCATCATTGCCATCACCGTGCTGCTTTATCCGATGCTGCGCGGCAGTGGGCTGGTCCCCACCGATCAGGTGGTTCAGGTGATCGAGAAGATCAATCCGCAGCGGGCGAATTCGCTGCAATTCCGTTTCAACAACGAGGATATCCTGCTGGAGAAGGCCAATGACCGGCCGCTCTTTGGCTGGGGCGGCTGGGGCCGCTTCCGGGTCTACGATTCCCGCGGCCGGGACGTCAGCACCACCGATGGCCGCTGGACCATCAGCATCGGCGGGGAGGGGTGGTTTGGATACCTCAGTCGCTTTGGCCTGCTGACCATCCCCATCGTGCTGATGATGTTGCGACGACAAAAATACGAGATCTCCCGGGCCACCTCGGCGCTCTGTCTGATTTTGGCGGGCAATCTGGTCGATCTCATTCCGAATGCGGGGCTGACAAATATCACCTGGCTGATTGCCGGCGCGCTGCTGGGGCGGCTGGAACAGGAGGCGGTGCTGCATTCGCGCACAACGTCACAACCTGTCGCACAGGTCTTTGAACGGATCCGGCAATACAGCAGGCCCCGCCCGGAGAAACACCGGCCCCCCCCGAATGTGACACCGCTGAGGGGAAAATCGGGATACGCCCGCGGGTCCTCGAACCGCCGCACGTCCAGAGGCTCGGAAAGCTGACATGCCCTACGACATCGTTGTGTCTATCATCAACTTCCGCACCGCGGATCTGACCCTGCAATGCGTGGCCTCGGTGCTGGCGGATATGGGGGATATCAACGGCCATGTGGTTGTTGTCGACAACCTCTCGGGCGATGGCTCTGCCGAGATGATTGCCGACTGGATCGCGGCGCAGCCCGACGGCACGCCCGTCAGCCTGGTTCTATCCGAGACAAACTCCGGCTTTTCAGGTGGCCACAATCAGGGCATCGCCGCCGCCGAGGCGGATTTCTATCTGGTGCTCAATTCCGATGCGGTTTTGCGGCCCGGCTTTCTGGGCAATATCCTGACGGCGGCGAAGGCAGATCCCCAGGCGGGGTTCTTCGCGCCACGTATCGAATATGACGACGGCGGGGTGCAGGACAGCTGCTTTCGCTTTCCGGGTCCTTTGAGCGAATTCATCCGCAGTGCCCGCACCGGTTTCGTCACCCGGATATTCAAGACCCATGAGGTCTCGCTTGGGCCCGATCCTGATCCGGCGCAGATCGAATGGGCCAGCTTTGCCTGCATCCTGCTGCGCGGCGAGATGGTGCGCGCGCTTGGTCCCATGGATGAGGGGTATTTCCTCTATTACGAAGACGTCGAATATTGCCTGCGCGCGCATCGGGCGGGCTGGCGCGTGGCGCATGTGCCGCAAGCGGTTGCGGTGCATTTCCGCGGCGGCTCCGGCCCGGTCAAGACGCTGGCCAAGGAACGTGCGCGCCTGCCGCGCTATTTCTACAGCTCGCGCACGCGGTTTCTCTATCAGGCGCATGGGCGCAGTGGCCTGATCGCGGCCAATCTGCTGTGGTATGCAGGCCGCAGCATCAAGCACCTGACCCGGCTGGTGGGCAAGCGCGTGGCGCCGATGGCCGCCTCTGAGGGGCGCGATATCTGGATCAACGCCGGCAACCCGCTGGGCCCGCGCTACGCCCCATGGGAGATGTGATGACAGCGGGGCAGGGGCCGGATTTTCTGATCATCGGGGCGATGAAATCAGGGACCACGACGCTGCAGGCGCAGTTGGCCGCTCAGGCGGGCATCTTCATGACCACGCCGAAGGAGCCCAATTATTTCTCCGATGACGATGTCTTTGCCAAAGGCACTGGCTGGTATCAGACGCTCTTTGACGCTGCCGCCCCGGGGGATATCAAGGGCGAGGCCAGCACCCATTACACCAAGCTGCCCACCTATCCGCAGACCGTGACGCGGCTGGCTGACATGGTGTCTGCGCCCAAGCTGATCTATGTGATCCGCGATCCGGTGGCGCGCGCGGTCTCGCACTATATCCACGAATGGAGCGAGGGGCGGATGGGCGACGATCCGGTTGCCGCCTTTGCCGACCACCCCGAACTTGTGGCCTATAGCCAGTATCCGATGCAGCTGGCGCCTTTCATCGCGCGCTTTGGGCTCGACGCGATCCTGCTGACCAGTCTCGAAGAGCTGACACGCGATCCGGATGGTGTTTTGTCCCGCATAGGGCCACATATCGGCAGCACCACCCCGCTCATTTGGGACCATGGGTTGGGCGCGCAGAATGTCTCATCCGAGCGGTTTCGACGTCTGCCGCTGCACCGCCTGCTGGTGGCCAACCCGGTGGCGCGGGCGTTGCGGCGCAACCTGGTACCAGCGGGCCTGCGGGCAAAGATCCGCAAGGCCCGCACCCACGGCGACCGTCCTGAACTGCCGCAAAGCCTGCGCCGGGAGTTGGAACAGCGGTTTGCCCCGGATCGCGCTGCCTTGGCGGCGTTGTTTCCGGATCATCCCGCGCTGTCGCTGGCCTACGGGTTCGTGCCGCAATGACGGTCTCGCGGGCCGGGGCGGTGGTCATCGGGCGCAACGAGGGCGCGCGGCTCATCCGCTGTCTGGCGGCGCTGAAGGGGCAGGCCGCGCCGATCATCTATGTGGATTCCGGCTCGGACGACGGCTCGGTGGCCGCCGCAGAGGAGGCCGGGGCCGAGGTGGTGCTCCTCGATACCGATCACCCCTTTACCGCTGCGCGCGCCCGCAACGCTGGGCTTGCCGCCCTGCTGGAGCGGGAGGCCCCCCCGGATCTGGTGCAGTTCATCGATGGCGATTGCGAAATGCGCGATGGCTGGATGGCACAGGCGCTGGATTTTCTCGACGCGCACCCGGAGGTGGCGGTGGTCTGCGGTCGCAGGCGCGAACGGTTTCCCGAAGCCTCGCTTTATAACCGGCTGACGGATCACGAATGGGACACGGGCGTGGGTGCGGCCCGCTCCTGCGGTGGCGATGCGCTGATGCGGGTGGCCGCTGTCGAGGCAGTGGGCCGCTACAACCCTGACCTCATTGCGGGCGAGGAACCGGAGCTCTGCGTGCGCCTGCGCCAGGCGGGCTGGAAAATCTGGCGGCTTGATGCGGAGATGACCTGGCATGACGCCGCGCTGACCCGGTTTGGCCAGTGGTGGAAACGCACCCGCCGGGCCGGGCACGCCTTTGCCGAGGGGGTCGCATTGCATGGGGCCGCGCCGGAACGCCATAACGTGGCCCAGACCCGGCGCGCGCTGATCTGGGGCGCAGGCCTGCCGCTTATCGTGTTGATCGGTCTTTTCATCACACCTCTGGCGTTATTGCTCACACTGCTCTGGCCGCTGAAAATCCTGCGCCTGATGCGGCGCGGCATCGATGGGCCGCGCGCGTTTTTCCTGACGCTGGGCAATATCCCCGAAGCTCTGGGCGTGCTGGAATATGGGTTGAAACGGCTGACCGGCCAGAAAAGCCGCCTGATCGAGTATAAATAGAGCCTGATAAAGGGCTCAGCCCATCAGCTTGATGATCTCATCCCAATGCAGCCAGCACGCGAGACCGTTGACGATGAACCCGGCGGTCATGAAGAAGCCATCCGCCTTGGCATCCCAGGCATTATATTTGCGCACGTAATAGATGCGCAGCGGGTTGGTCAGCAAGATGGCAATGGGGGGGGCCAACATGACCCCGAAGATGCCGAACCAGGTGGCGCCCGCAAACATCAGCACGGTCTGCAAGACGGCTGTGGAACAGTTCAGCGTGAAGAAGTTTTTGGAATCGCCCGCTGCCAGCAGTACCGCGCCATAGGTCTTGATCACCAGCTGCGGCACCATCGTCAGGCTCAGGAGCACCACCACCGGCCCGGCCAGCGCATAGCGATCATCATACATCAGATCGATGAGAGCGATGCCGCCATAGCCGAACACCGCCGTGAGCAGCAGCCCCCCTGCCATCACCATGCGCCGCGCCTTGAAGACTTTGCGGCGGTTTTCCGGGCTCTCCGCGATGGGTTTGAGCCGGTAGAGCGGGAAAACGATGCGCCCGTTGATCACCCCCATCAGCACCAGCGGCAGAGACCCCAGGAAATAGCCGATGTTATAGACCCCCAGTTCCGCCAGCGAGATGTAGCCGCCCAGGATGGCCTTGTCGCCCTGGGAAATCATGAAGGTGACGGCGGTGCTGAGAAAGATGAACTTGCCGAAATGAAAAAGATCGCTGACCGCCGATCTGTCCCAGCGCAGCCGGTTGCGGATGCCCGGCATCACCAGCCCCTGCACGATGACCGTGACCACGGAGCCGATCAAGCTGCCGAAAACCAGCGCCCAGACCGATTCCAGCCAGAGCGCCAGCAACACCATGGCGACAACGCCGAAGGCCTGGGTGCCGAGATCGATGGCGGTGGTGCGGCCCAGGTGCATGTGTCGACCTGCGGTGGCGACATTGGTGGTGGTGAACCCCGCGATCAGCGTGCCCAGCCCCACCACCGGCAGGAGCTGCGCCAGCATCGGCTCATCATAAAGGTTGGCCACCGGCAGGGCGATGGCGCAGGTCATAAGCCACAGGATCACCCCGCGGATGATCTGCAGCGTCCAGGCGGTGTTGAGAAAATCCGGGTCATCGCCGCGCGGGTTCTGCATGATCGAGGTGCGGATGCCGGTGTCGGAAAACATCCGCAGCCCGGTGATGAAAACCTGCACCAGCGCCATCATCCCGAAGGCTTCGGGAAAGAGAATGCGGGTCAGAATGAGGTTGGAGGCCAGCCGCAGCGCGTTGGTGCCGCCAAAGGACAGCATCGTCAGCATCGTGCCCCGGAGTGATCGGGATTTCAGATCTCCGCCCGAGATCAGAGACTGCACAAGGCGTTTCACGTCATCTGTCCCCGTCGCGCGCGTAGGGGGCCGGGCGGAGATCCTCGCCCGCGGCACCCGCAAAAAGGGTCGCAAGGCGCGCGGCCTCGGTGCGGATGTCGAAATCAGTCACGACCTTTGCCCGCCCATGTTGCCCCATGGCGGCGCGCAGCTCGGGGTCACCCACCAATGTGCGGATGCGATCAGCCAGCGTGTCGGCATCACCCGGCGGGACCAGAAAACCGCTTTTGCCCTCTTCGACCAGCTCACCCACGCCCGCCACCTGGGTGGCGATCACCGGCTTTTCGCTGGCCAATGCTTCCATCAGCACCACCGGCACGCCTTCGGCAAAGCTGGGCAATACGAAGATATCGCAAGCCTGCAGCGCTTGGGCCACTTCCGTCTGTGACAAATAGCCGGTGAAGGTGACGCGATCCCCCAAGGGCGCGGCGGCGGCCTCGAGCCGGGCGCGGTCTGGTCCGTCGCCCACCAGCACCAGCCGCAGGTTTGGCAGATCGGAAAGCTCCGCCAGGGCGGCCAGCAGCACCCGCAACCCTTTGACCGGGGCCAGCCGGCCCACAAAGAGCAACCGGATCTCATCCGGCTCCCGGGGCGGCAGGGCGGGACCGGCAGCTTCTTCATAAAGCGCGGGCGTCACCCCGCAATGGATGATGCGGATCTTGTCCCAATAGGCGGGATCGGAGAAAAACATCAGCTGGCTGCGGGCAAAATGGCTAATGGTAGAGACGAATTTCGCTCGGGCGGTCTTGGCGTCCAGCCGCCAGCGGGTGGGTTCAAAGAGGTCCGCAGGCCCGTGCAGGGTGAAGCTGTAGGGAATACCCGTGAGCTCCGAGGTCAGCATCGCCACCGTGGCACTGCCAAAGACGAAGTGATTGTGCAGATGGGTGACCTTTTCCGCTTCGAGATGCCGGGCGAGGATCGTGGCCTCGATGAAGAAAATCAGCTGGTAGAGGCGCGCCTTGATCCCCGGCGCGCCGCTGCGCAGCGCCAGCATCAGCGTGGCAAAGTAACGCCCCGGACGGGTGAACAGATAGGCCTGCGCCGCCAGCAATCGCAGGGGGTTGCGTGCGACCTCCAGCACATGAAACGTGGTCGCGGCGGCGTCTTTTTCGGCGGGGCCGGGGTGCTGTTCGGGCGGGGTGCGGCGGATCGAGCAGGTCAGCACTTCGGCGCCCAGATCGCGCAACGCCTCGACCTCGCGCAGGATGAAGGTCAGCGAAACCTCCGGATATTGACCGGTCAGATAGGCAATGCGGGGGAGTTTCGACGGCGAAGACATGAGGCTCCGGGGCTATTTCAGGGTGCGCAGTTTGGACAGCACGCCCTGCAGGGCGCGGGTCATCGGGGCGGGTCTGGTCCAGGCGGTGTAATCGGGGCCTGCAGCCTTGGTGCGGGTGGGCAGGGGCAGGGGATCAAAGCGGGTTTTCAACGTCTGTCTGGCCCCGTCCGGGCCCGCGCTCTGAATGGCCAGCGTTAGTTCGGTCAGATGCAGGGTGAAATCGGGCGCGGGGAAATGCGCGCGATCCATGGCAATGGCCTCCACCAGTTCCGCCAGCCCGATGCATTTGTCCTGCTGGCCCAGCTGCGCCCGGCGCAGGCGTTTCAGCCAGTCCTTCGGCGAGAAGGGCGATCCCGTCTCACGCGCAATGCGGGTCGATCCCGGGGCCGGGCTTTCGGCTAGCGGCACGCGGCGCCCGCCCACGGAAAACAGGCTCTGCAACAGGGAATTGTTACGGATGCTGCGGGCATTGCGCGCCTTTAGCGTAAAGGGGGTGAAGCCTTCCAGATAGACCGGACAGTGATAGTCGCGATAGGTATCGGCGCTGACCACGCCCTTATTGCCGATGATCCGCATCCGGTGGTCGGTGGGCGCGGCAATCGAGCAGGTGATGCGCCCCACCACCCCGCTTTCGAAATCCAGCGCTGCGATGGAGAAATCCGGCGTGCCCGCGGGATTGAGCGGCTCATCCGTCTTGTCGGGCAGGGTGGCTTTGGAAAAGGCGGTGACCGCGCGCACGGGCCCAAAGATCGCGCACATCCAGGTCAGGTGATAGCCCACATGCTCCCAGGTGCAGCCCATCTCGTATTCATGTAAGTAAGGCCAAGGCGCACCGGAGCGCGAGCGCCAGGTCTCCGGCGCCAGCAGGTAGACCGGGTTGTCGTCAAACTCCGCATAGACCATGCGCACGTCGCCAACCGCGCCGTCCTCCACCGCTTTCCACAGGGTCTGAACCGTCGGGCTGAGCGCATTCGAGGGTGCGCATGAGAGCCGCAGCCCTTTCTCATGGGCCAGATCGGCCAAGGCCTGCGCCTCACCCATATCGGTAACAAAGGGCTTTTCGGAATAGACGTGCTTGCCCGCCTCAAGTGCGGCCCGTGTGACCGCCCCATGCGATTCAATCGAGGTGAAATTGGCCACGATGCCCACCGCATCATCCGCCAGCAGGGCACTGGCATCCTCATAGACCTGCAGACCGTAATAATCCCCCACCTGCCGGGCGCGGTCCATGTTGCGATCCGCCACGCCGGCGATCTGCAGGCCGGGATGCTGGGGCAGGGTGGTCATATAGTGATCGAACACATAGCCACATCCGATGACGCCGATCTTCATGAGGTGCCCTCGCCGGACCAGCCCGCACGGGCGGTGTCGATCATCGCCATGATCTCAACGCTTTCGGCAAGGCTCATGCGTGGATCCTCGGTGCGCCCTGCGGCCACCGCCTGCATCACGGCGCGGGCCTGGTAGTGATAGCCGTTGCCGGAGAACGGGGCGCCGAGGCGCTCTCCACGCAGCCGCAGCGCCGCCAGTCCTCGCGACAGCCGCAGACCCATGGCGCTCTCGCGCAGCCCCTCGAGCCGCCGTGGCCCTTTCGGGCCGGTGACCGCGGGCCCGACATGCGTGCGATAGAGCACAGCCCCTGTGGGGCGATAGGCCGGGCCGGCGATCCGCAGTGTCGCTTTCGTGCCGTAGATCGCAGCCCCGTCGAGGCCGCCCGCGCGCAGGCTGGCGCGTAGGGTGGAGAGCGCACCACTTGCGTGCCGCAACATCAGCGTGCAGTCCTCATCCACGCCGGTGTCGCCGATCCGTGCCGTGGCGTGGGCGTCTGTCACGGGCCCCAGCCAGTAGCGCGCCAGCGACAGCGGATAGACCCCGCGGTCCATGAGCGCGCCGCCGCCGCGGGCGGGATCGAAGAGGCTGGAGGTGGGATCAGGGGCATTGGCGGCCATGAACGATCCGTCGAATCCGCGGATGTCTCCCAGATCACCCGCTGCGATCCTGTCGCGGATCTGCCCGGGCAGGGGCTGAAACCGGGTCCACATCGCCTCCATGCAGAAGACACCTGCCGCGCGCGCCGCCTGCATGATCCGCTCTGCGGCGGCGGCATCGCGCGCAAAGGGTTTTTCCACCAGAACCGCCTTGCCCGCCGCGATCCCCAGCATTGCGTGCTCTTCATGCTGTGCAGGCGGGGTGGCAATATAGAGGGCATCGACATCCGCCGATGCGGCCTCCGCGTAGCTTTGCGCCACATGGGCGACCCCAAGGCTGCTGGCGAAACTTTGTGCATTGGCCGGGGTGCGCGAGGCCACGATATGCGCTTCGGCCTCTGCTCCCAACTGGCGCAGGTCCAGCACGAATTTGCGCGCCACGGACCCGGTTCCAAGGATGGCCCAGCGAAAGGGTCTCCCCCGGACATCAGTCATCGCGCATGCTCTCCTTTGCGGTCCGTGCCGCCTGAATTCCGCTGCCTGTTTAACCCATATTGGCCATTGTTCAACTGCGGCCCTGGTGCGGGGTGCATAAAGAATGCAGCACAGCCTTCCGGACGCATATCTTGCGGGCATCCGGTGCAAAAGCGACCCCGCTTGCCGAACTCGCACCTTGTGTCCGTGACCCCATATTCGTATCGAACGCAGGACCGAACAGACGGGGCCTTTTCATGCGCATCAGTTTTATTCTGCCCTTTGCCTCCCTGTCGGGCGGCATCCGCGTGATTGCCACCTATGCGCGGGAACTGACGCAGGCGGGCCATGAGGTCACCGTAATCTCGCGCCCCCTGCGGGTGAAGACATCGCCGCTGCGCACGCTGGTCAACAGGATCACCGGCAAGGCACGGGCCCGGGCGCGCGAAGACCGGACCACGCCGTTTCTGGATTTTCTGGGGGATCGGCACGTGGTGCTGGACCGGTTCCGCCCGGTGACCCCCCGCGATGTGCCCGATGGCGATGCGGTGATTGCCACCTGGTGGGAAACCGCCGAAAGCGTGGCGCAGCTGCCCAGCACAAAGGGTAAGAAATTCTACCTGCTGCAGGATTACGAGACCTTCGGCAACCTGCCCGCCGAGGATGTCGCGACCTCTTACACGCTGCCGCTGCATAAAATCGCGGTCTCGGGCTATATCAGAGACTGTGTAAGAGAAAACCACGGGGTCTCGGACATCACCGTCATTCCCAATGCGGTGGATACCAAACAGTTCGACGCCCCCCCCCGCGCCCGGAACACCCCGCTTAAGGTCGGGTTTCTCTACCACGCGCATCCGCGCAAACGCGTCGATCTGGCGCTGGCGGCGGTGCTGGCGGCAAAGCGCCTTGTCCCCGATCTGCGGGTGGTGGCCTTTGGGCGTGGCTGGCCTGCGGAGGAGTTCGGCCTGCCCGATTGGGTGGACTACCATCAATCGCCGCCACAGGCGGAGATCCCGAAACTCTATGCCGCCTGTGATCTCTGGCTCTTTACCAGTGACCACGAAGGTTTTGGCCTGCCGCTGCTGGAGGCCATGGCCTGCCGCACCCCGGTGCTGGCCACCCGCGCGGGCGCTGCGGCCGATCTGATCGATGGCACCAACGGTGATCTGTTGGCAGCGGACCCGGAGGCTTTTGCCACAAAGATCGCCGAAGTCGCGCAGATGACCCCGGAGGCCTGGCGGGCAATGTCGGATGCGGCCTATCAGACCGCGCATTCCTATACCTGGACCGATGCGGCCCAAAGGCTGGTCACGGAAATTCAAGCGACAGAAGGGACCTCTTCATGACGTCTTTCTCCCCGACCGATGCCCAGGGCATCACCTTTGTGCTGCCGCTGGTCCACCCCGAGGGCGCAAAGGTCGAGAATTATGCCGTGGTCGAGATGATCCTGCGCGAGACCCTCACCAGCCTCACGGCACAGCACGGGCCCCGCCCCCATGTGGTGGTGGTCTGTCATCAGGCGCCGGACTGGGTAGGTGACTTCGCGGATCATGTCACGTTTCTGGTGATCCCGGAGCATTCCGGCTTTGCCGCGGGCCGTAATCATGTGCAGATCGACAAGGGCATGAAATACGTGCTGGGCACCTGGGTCGCGCTTATGGAGCCTGCGCCGGACTGGATCATGCTGATGGATGGCGATGATTTCGTGCACCGCGATCTGCTGGCGCATCTGCAAGGGCAGGAGCTGGCCGACGACGGGTTCCTGCTGGCGGGCGGTTATCACGCGGCCCTGCGCCCAGCCCCCACCGGGTTCCAGCTGGAGGCGGCGCTGAAGGTCAACACTTTCAACGATACCTGCGGCTCCTGCCGGGTGTTTCGCGCCAGCACCCTCAAGGATCGCATCGCGGCGTTTCAGCCCGCGCTGGCCGCGCTGACACCTGATCAGCTGGCCGATGATCAGGGCGTATTGGACAAGGGCTTCGTCGATCTGGTGGTCGCGGCCACCGATCCGCTGCGCGACGATCAAAGCGGGTTGATCCGGGTGCTGGGCCGTCACGTGCGCCAGAAGGATCATTTCAACTTCACCCGCGTGACCGAAGCGCTGGTGGCCAAGGGCTGCGGGCATGGCAATCACGACGGGCCCAAGGCGGGGGAGATCCACTGGCACAAGGTCACGGCGGTGACCGCACCTGGGCAGTTCCTGCGCGATTTCGGTCTGGCGGGGCGCCCGACGCTGCAGCCGCGCCTGAAATGGCAGTATCAGGTCATGGGATCATTACAGTCTCTGCGCCGGGTCGCGGGGCGTCTCAAACGGGCCATCACCGGGTAGTCAGGTCTCATAGCCCAGAGCATCGAGCGCCAGCCCGGTCAGATCGGCGGTTGCACGGTTGCTCTGGGCAAAAAGCCCGGCATACCGCGCGGCGATCTGCGCTTCATGGGCGCCGCGCCGCTTGGCATTGCCGCCCAGCACCCCATCGAGCCTGCGGATCACCCGGTCGGTCAGATGATCGATCCCCTGCCGTCCCCGCCGCGTCGGATCCTTGACGATGAACCGGTTGCTCAGCCGCCGCAGGGCCAGCGCGCTGAACCCTTCCCCCACATGTTCGCGGGTGCGGGGCCGGTCATGGGCGATGGTACAGCCGGTGAATTGGGAAAGTGCTGCGAAATAGGCCGCAGGGTCGGCGCTCAGCATCTCCTGCGGCAGCACCAGCAGGTTTTCCGCGCCAAAAAGCCCGATGTAGTGACGAATGGCCCGGTCAAAGAACAGGAACTCCGGGCGCAGGATCGGCGTATAGGAGAGCGGCTCGTCGCCGCTGCCAATCACCCCGCGCAGAGGTAGGGCGCCGCCGCCCAGCACATATTCGCGGTAGATCGAGAGCGCGATGGCGGGCTGGCGGCGGATGGTGATCAGCACCTTGGCGTTTGGGTAGACCAGCTGCAGCTTGCGCGCATTGGCAAAGCCGTCATAGCGGCGCGCGGGCGGGTTGCCGAGCAGCATTTCCTCGGACCAGACCGGCAGATTGCCCCGCGCCCGCACATCCGCGGTCAGGGCTTCGAGATGGGTCCGGGTGGCCTCCGCATCGAAGGCGTAATCATCGCCCAGCAGAATCTCCTGCACCATCTGTGCCCGGGTCTGCGGCCCGGCGGCCAGCTCCAACCCCTCGTCCGGCCCGGCAAAGACCTGGTTCTGCAGAAACGTCGTGGCCGTCTTGATGTAGCCGACGTGCAGAAGGACCGGATCATGCGGCACTGGCATCGCCTTTCGAGGAGGTGCCCGCCAAGTGTGCAATGCGCCGGTTGAATTCCGTCTCAAAACTGTGGTTTTGCGCGAAGGCGAGGGCGGCCTCGCAGCGGGCGCTTACATCCGCCCGGTCCGCTGCGGCGACGGCAATCACATCGGCCAGCGCCTCCGGTTTGCCCAGGGGCGCGACCCAGCCTGCGCCGGATTGTTCTTGCAACGCCTGCCACATCCGGTTGGCATAGCCTGCGACCGCCACGCCACAGCCCAAAGCTTCCAGATAGGTGCAGGAGGGATCGGACTGGCGATGACAGCTGAGGAAAATATCGCTTTGGGTCCGGGTGAAGGGCACCAGTTCGCTTTGAAAATCCACCGTGCCGTGCAGATGCACATGGTCCTGCAGCCCGGCCGCGCCGATGCCGGTGCGGATCTCCTCCTCCAGACTGCCGGTCCCGAAGATGTCGAGCCGGAAATCCACGCCCCGGTCGCGCAGACGGCGGGCAATCGGAATGAGATCATGGCTGCCCTTCATCCGCTCTAGGCGCCCGGAATGAATGAGCCGCAGCGGGCCCTGCGCCGCCAGATGCGCGCGCCGTGCCGCCATCTCGTCGGCCGTCGCCATATCCGCCCGCCGCACCCGGTTGTCGAGATAACGCACCGTATTGGCATTGATCCCGCGATAGGCCGCATCCGCCGGGTAGCCATTGGCCTGCAACCCGTCTGCGCGGCGAAAGGCGCGGCGGCGGCGGCGCTCCTGGCGCAGGGTCCAGAGCACCCCCTTGAGCTTGCGCAGGGGGGACAGCCGTGCATCGAGCTGGATGATCTGCAGCCGCGTCTCCAGAATATATTCGATGATGTAATAGAGCCTGACCGGCAGGGTTTGGCAGAGATCCGCCAGATAGAAATACCGGTGATTGTCGCCGCTGCAGAGGATCACGTCATACTGCGCCAACCGCTCCGGGCTCAGCCGCGCCGCCGCATCGGGCATCTGCAGCTCAAAAGGCAGGTTTTCAGGATCAACCGTGGTGCCGAAGGGCACCGTGCCGGTTTTCTGCAGGATACAATGGACTTGGCCGTCCCACCCCGCGCAATAAGACCGCATGCCTTCGAGAAACTTCTTGTCGAGCACCACGCCCTCTGGCGTCACCTGTGCCGGCGCCGAGGAAATGACGAGCAGATGTTTCATTGCGGCGCGTGTCCCGTGCTAGGTCGGTGCGGAATGGACGGGAATGCGCCCGTGCGGAACATCGCATCAAATGCAGGCGAAAAACAGGCGTAAATCGGTTTGGGGTCTGCGGGCAGGCGCATTTTTCTTTCCCGGATCCGGGCCTTGGCATGTAGTGGTCTTTGAACCATAAGGCGGCAAGGGTTTTTGGGCTGCTGACTTTTCCCGCGCGGGGTCCCGTGGGCCCCAAAACCGTTCAGGTGTTGTTCGTCAGTCGGAAGTGTTGTCATGATCGTATCGCATAAGCACAAGTTCATTTTTGTCAAAAACCGTAAGGTTGCGGGCACCTCCATGGAAGTTGCGCTGGCGAAAATCTGCGGGCCTGATGATATTTTATCCTCCGATGTGCCGGAACGCGGTCGCATTGGGCGCGATGATGTGCTGGAGGCCCATGCGCGCAACTACGAAGGCACCTTCAATCCCCTGAACGAGATCCGGCTGGACATGCGCCCCGCCGCCGTGGCGCGGGTGATCCGCGACCGGCTGCAGCGGCACCGCTATTACAGCCACATGCGCGCGGCCTCGATCAAGGCGCGGATCGGGGCGGAGATCTGGGACAGCTATTACACCTTCTGTTTCGAGCGGAACCCCTGGGACAAGATGGTGTCGTTTTATTTCTGGTATAACCGGCTGAACGACGCGCCAGTGGATCTCAACACCTTTGTCTGCGGCAAGATGGCCGGGCGCACGGTGGATCAGAAATACCCCACCGACTGGGACCGCTATACGCTGCAGAACAGGGTCATCGTCGATGATGTCTTCGACTTCTCTGATCTGTCGGGCAATCTGGCCACCGCCCTGGGCCGCGCGGGCGTGGCGCCTGAGGTGATCGCCAGCGTGGAGCTGCCACGCGCCAAGACCCATACCCGCGCGGAAAACCCCGAGAAGCTCTCGGCAGCCTCCGATGCGGTGGTGCGCCGGATCTTTGCCCATGAGATCAAACACTTTGACTACACCCCACCCGAGGGGTTGCTGGGCTAGGGGCACACCCTGTTCCGGATGCGTTTCATTTGCTGCCCCCGGTTTGACGTGGACGCTTATTTGCAAAAACACTAGGAAAACATCGATATTTAACCTTATTAAAGAGCTTTATTCTTTTCATGTTCGGTCTTTTTAGAACCTATCTGGCCCTCTGGGTGGTCGCCTCGCAT
>NZ_CANMNK010000013.1 GCF_947499265.1 uncultured Roseobacter sp.
TGAATGTCGCTTCCTCGCCATGTCCCGTACCCCTCTCGCGGCCAATGTAATGGCTCAGTTCTAGGGGGGAAGGACACAGGCGTCTGTCTTGTCGGTCTTGTTGCGCATCGCCGACAGCGCGGCATTCACCTGGCGCGCTTCCTTGCAAACGACATCGAAACCAGCTTTCTTGAGCCCAAAGAAAAGGTGCTGTTTCATGGCACCAGACTCAAATCCCACGAGACACCGCCCAAGCGGCACATCGCGCAGACAGGCCTGAATATCCTCTTTCTCACACGCCACAGACCGCTCGAAGATGCGCTTGCCATTCGCGTCTATGGCGCAAGCTGCGACCGACCGAAGTGACACGCACAAACCAACATAGTAATCCATTTCGTTCTCCTCAAATTGCAGAAACCTCTGCAACCATATCAAGAACCTGACCCATCAACCTGGTCAGCCCGATTACCCATGCTTTGTCCCGCATTGTGTGAATTTGCTCACCACCTGATCTTGCGGTTGCGGCGAATGTCGGCAATGCGGGCTTCGGCAGCAGCATTGCCGAGAGTCGATCAATGTCCGGTTGGGGCCGGCTAACCTCGCGACATCTCTTTCACGAGTTCACTAGTTTCTGGTCGCCCCGATTGATGTCGGTATCTGAGCGCTACGACATCTCTTTGAATGTCCATGTCTTTGATCGGCATAGTCTTCAGCGCAGCATCGGCTGGGATCGCTGTTTCAGGTAGTATGACGGCACCAGAGCCTTGGCGTGCCAAATCAATAAGCCAATCGACACGGTTGGAGCGATAGGAGGCGTAAAGCGAATGTCCGAGGTCAGAACAGGTCGAATGAAGAGTGTCCCGCATCTCGCAGTTTGGTCGATCCAACATTGTTGTTTTCGCCAGATCGCCAAGAGTTACGGCGCTTAATTTGCTTAGATCATGACCTTTCTCGACCACCACCCGGTATTCCTCACTATAGAGATGGTCTATTCTATATAGTTCCGGACTTACGACTGCCGCGACCACAACGACATCCAATTGGCCCTCGCGAAGCTGTGCGAGCAGGTCGTCAGTCGTGCCGACAATCAATTCGATCTCCGCCTGCGGCAGACGTACCCGAAACCTTTCCACCGCAGCCGCGATCTTGCTGTTACCTATCGTTTCTCCAACGCCGATGCCTATGGGAACACGCTCCAGTCTTGTGTGTCTCACGGCTTCGGCCTTGGCCTCGCGCGTTTCTGACTGAACCCTTTCCAACCGCGGTTTTACAAGCTGACCCAGCGGAGTGAGGCGACAACCTGCGCGATCCCGAATGAACAACGCACCGCCAAGTTCAACCTCAAGTTTCTTTATCGCAGTCGTGAGCGACGGTTGCGACACGTTGGACGCACTCGCAGCATGCGTGAAGTTCCGGTGTTCGCAAACCGCAAGGAAATAGCGAACCTGGTTCATCTCCATTTTTCACACCCTTTCACGCTTCACCCTCTAAAGCCCACTTCTAACCATAGCTTCTGGCTATCGTAAAATAGAATCTCGGGAT
This sequence comes from uncultured Roseobacter sp., assembly GCF_947499265.1. Taxonomy (GTDB): domain Bacteria; phylum Pseudomonadota; class Alphaproteobacteria; order Rhodobacterales; family Rhodobacteraceae; genus Roseobacter. The sequence continues at coordinate 1,522 of NZ_CANMNK010000013.1, forward strand.
TGGAGATGAAGACATTGGTCGTGGGAAAAGAGCGCATCGAAACAAGCTCGGAAGAACTCAAAGCCAGGAGACGACCAATGAAAACGCAAATCCTTAGCAGACTGACCGCAATCGCGTTGATCGCAACAACAACAACTTCTCACGCACAGGAAAACGTCATGGACAACTACACGGCAAGTTACATCGCCATGCCGGCCGCAGATGGGCAAATCGAAGCTTTCGCCGAGTTTCTTGTTAGTGCGGCCCCCTTGGTGAAAGAAACCGAGCCAGGAACCGAACTTTGGTTCGCCCTGCAAGACAACGACACGCTGGCCATCTTCGACGTCTTTGTAGATGAAGGGGCACGCAACACGCACTTCTCAGGCGTTGTCGCAGATGCGCTGAACGAGAACGCCGACGCTCTTGTCGCTGGAGGCTGGGACGCGGGCGTTGTCGCCAACATCAACACCTCGAACGTGCTGTCGGCGAAGGCACCGGTTGATCTCTACAGCGCGACCACAGCCACATATATCTCTATCGAGGCCGCGCCAGGCAAAGCTGGCGAATTGGCAGCGCTGTTGACCGCAGCAGGTCCAATTGTCGCTGAAACAGAACCGAAGACCTTGTTCTGGGTGGCCCTTCAGATCGACGAAAACAACTTCGCAATCTACGACATCTTCGCCGACAACTCAGGCCGCGAAACCCACTTCGCCGGTGAGGTCGCAGGTCTTCTGAAGGCGCAGGCCTCTGACCTGGTCAAAGGGGGATGGGAAGACGGAGTCGTCGCCAATGTGAGAAACTTTGACATTCTGGCGATCAAGTAATTCCTACAGCGAAAGTCATAGGAGCCCGGCCATGGATTGCCGGGCTCCATTTTTCTTTGCTGCTTAAGCGCATGATCAAAGTCCGCTATGGAGAAGCAGCGCTGCGGCGAGTAGCATATTGGCAGGTGTCCGGTTTGGGCCGAGCCCGTTAGATGCGCAAAATCCGATCAAGATGGTCGCGGGGCTCGCGTCTCACGATGGTTTTCGGTGGCGGATCGTCTCCAATATCAATTGCGGGGTTGGCAGACGAACCTGCGTCCCAACCGTTCTTATCAGATCGATCTACCTCCTTCCGATGTCTACTTCACTCCTCACTGATCATGGCGGGAACTCATATCAGGCGGTGGCCTCTAATCTTGCAAGCAATGCCCGCTTCGGTTCCCGAAACGGGCATTGCTGAAAACTATAACAACCAATTCTCCAGACAGAACGGTTGCCCCTGTTTCAATCGGAACTGAACATGCAGCCCAAGGCCCAGAAAGAATAGCAGGAGAATTCCCATCACTGATGTATGCGACACTCAGTGCCGCTGCGATCAGCTATTTCGGAGTGGACCCCTCCAACTTACCTCGCCTGATCATCAGCCGCACGGACGGACATATATCGAAATGCGTCTCCATCTTCTTCTGAGCACGCTTGAGGGCACCGATCGCAATCAAACTCGACTCATCCTGTTCAAACACCACATCGTTCCTGCCGGACCCGTAGGCCCAGAGCTCGGGAGTTGTGCCGATGGGAGAGTCGAACTTTGAGTGTGGGGTCTCATTCTCGATCGGAATCTCGGTCTCGTTTGTACTGACCGCCTTGCCATTCAAACCACGTTGATTGAGTGGGATCGTCAAAATGCTGGAGACCGGGGCGTCGTTTGCCTTCAATTCCTTGGTCAATTCATTGATGAACGCCTTCCCCAGCGCCGAGGCAGCGCCACCCACCGGACCGAGCAGATTCTTAAGCACTGTATCCGCCAACTTTCCTGCTAACGCCTTGGCCTTATTCTCGATCTGAGACATGGCGACGCGGCTCACGAACGGTGTTTTCGTCGCGCCCGCCGGTATTGGCTCAAGGACAAGAAAGGCATCGACCAGATAGTAGCGCAGATCCTCATGGATGTGATTGCCCAACAGGGCCAGGGTCTTCAGACCCTTTGAGCGATCATCATCGTTGACATATTGCTGGCGTTGCGCCTTGATTTCATCCTTTGACAGAACTTCTCCGGATTTTGCCACCGCCAGTGGATCGTACCCGGCAATATGCGTGAAGCGGTGGAAGGTGCCTTTCGCGACCTCTTTTGGAAAAGACTTATGCCGGTCGGAATGCAGGATTGGGTCCAACTTGCCCGGGAATTCACCGTTGACCCGTGTAAATGTATAGTCTTGCCCATCGCTATAGAGCTTCACAGCCCCGGCGTTTTGCCGCCGGATCAGTTGGGCGAAGGGTTCTTCCATTCCCGGAAGCCGAGCCTCAATTACGAAGAACACATGAGCAGAATAGTCACGGTCCTCGATCCATGTCAGGCCTCGCCGATCGGGCGTTACAATGGTGTTCACGGTCGACCTCCACGGAATCGTCAGCCCTGAGATGTGCAGTGCATCCGTGTAGAGTTCAGAGAACAACGAAACGAAACTTGGCGGCCAATAGGCTGGAAGCTCCGGCCAGTTCACTGCGAAGGCGTTGAAGGATTCGCGCATTGCAGGGGCGATTTCCTTGATGTCTTGGGAAACGTATTGCAGGTCCTCGGCCTTCATTTTGGCGAGTAGAGCCATCTGCGGATCGCTCTCGATCAGATCGGGCTCGAGTTCCGCAAGCATACGCACCTGTGCCAAGAGTCCCGCCGCATCGGCCATGGCGACTCGGGAGGCAAAATCGGACGGGGATGGATCGGTCGGGTTCGTCGCGCGCCGCTCCTCTAGGACGGTAATTTCACTGGGATTGATGCGCCGCGGTGGAATAAATGCTTCAGTCATAACTAATATCCTCTTGTTTACAATCGACCCGGACAATCCGAACAAATGTTCTTTCCGGATCAACCAAGTATCGAATGCAGCACCAGAAAAGTTTCAGCCAAGCGGTAACGAATCCGTGATCAACCATTTCTGGTGCAATCAGGCTCTTGCGCTCTGCCTTCTCACCTTTTTCGTGACTTTGGTCGCCTTGGACTGGATCAATTTTGCGAAAGCTCCAATATTGGATGCCTCTTGGGGGTCAGCACCAACGCCGATTGCGATTGACAAAGCGGACCATTGCCTGGCCGTAGCGACCGGCCGCTCCGTCCCATGGTGCGGCTTCCAGACGACATCAAGATTGCGCGCGCGCAGCTAATGTCGACAACGCGGGCTGCACGTGTAGAATTTGAGGACTGTGCTCAAGGTCGACTTTGGACCGTTAATGCCGACATTTGCATTTGCAGCACAAAAGTAACTCAGAGTTCTGGGACTGTATTGTGTTCTGCCCAGAAACGGTCCTTTCCCGCCAACCTTGGGGAAGTTGGGAGTTGGTATGTACTTGTTTGGTTTAAGAATGGCGTGGTCGACGGCGTGTTTGGTGCAACTCGAGACAAGTGCTATTCAAGCATCGTTTGAAACGTATTTGATCATGTCCGTCGTCAGGGTTTTTCAACAAGGTAAGCCCAGAATACATAAGGCAAAATACGCCAATTTGATACTCGCCTGCAGTCTAAACCAATCAGCCTTCGCCAAACACGACGCGGTTCATAGGCAGTTGCACCATCTGCAAGCGCAAAAGCCAGTAATTCTTACGTGCCATCGCTTACTAGCCGAATCACACAACTCACACTTCTAATCGCCCAACCCCAGAGCTTTCTTGCGATCCGATGCCCACTTCAGGATCGTCAGGTCGAATGTCAAAGCCATCAGCGAGACACAAATTCCCAGCACGAAGTTCTTGCCTAGGTCCGTTCCGGCCAGCGTGCGTTACAACTCCTGCCCCCAAATCCTGCGTCCCGATGAAAGCGGCGATGATGACCATGAAGAAGGCGAACTTTCCCGCCGTTTGCTTGCTGGACGCAAATGTCCAGTATAGTATTTTCCCATGGAGAAGCTGGAGCGCGACCCGGTCATTGATGAGCTGCATCACATCATAGCTTCTAGGCTTAGCGCTTTAGGTGAAGCTTCGCCTTACGCTGCGGATGCCAACGAGCCTGACCCACGTTACCTCGGATATGGCGTCAGAGCCCCGGAAATGAAGCGGGAAATAACTGATCTCAAAACTGACTTTGCACTTTTGGACGTAGAACAGAAGATTGAGTTGGCCAAGCGTCTTATCTGCTCCGGATACGGCGAACAAAAGACTGTCGCACTGGCGTTGCTTGAACAGGTGTCGGACTATTTTTCACCCAACCAATTTGGTCTTTTAGAAGAATTGATCAGAGGTCTTCATGGGTGGAGCAAGATCGATGCGTATACCGGGTCACTTCTGAGGCTGATTCTGCAGGCCCATGATGCTGAACTGATTAACCTGCTGAGATCTTGGAACAACGACAATGATCCCTGGCTACGACGGGCAAGTGTCGTCATCTTCACCCGCAAGGTTGCCAAGTCAAGATTGTACAAGGATGTGGCGCTGGCGAACTGTGACTCTCTGATCAACGACCGGGAACATCTGGTACAGACTGGCGTAGGCTGGTGCCTGCGAGACCTTATGCGGTGGGATAAGGAAGAATTGTTAAGCTATGTCGTCGGCCTACGGAACAAAGGTGTAAGCAGTACAATTACGCTTTACGCATTGCGCGATATCAAAGGTGAGGAACGCCAAGCCGTTTTCAATCGACTCATTTAGTAAACGCATTTGACGCTCTACAACGCCGAATAGCAGACATCCACGCCGCCTGAAACATTAGGTCGCAGCATTGGAAAAACCGCATGCGACAATCAGTTATGAGGCTATCAGCAAGAAGGGCAAGTTAAATTAAAGAGCAAAAACAATGTCTTGCCAGAAGGGTTTCGAGGCCGTGAGGCGGCAATGAGAGCCTCAGAGTGACACTGCAAATCACAGGGATGGGATTTGAAAGAATAGGAGCCAATGACTGCTTTCGAGCCAAGCTGTACCTCTACAAGTTGCTCATTTTTTTCTTTCGCTACGTGCGATACGATTAGCGATAACGCCCAAGAAGGTGATCAAATAGAGAAAAAGACCGTCAATTGCGTACCAGACGAAGGATCTAGATTCTTCTTCAGCCAATGTACCAGCGAGCAATAGTAGTGCGAAAGCGCCGCCCACAGCTATGCCTTGCCAAGACGTCTTCCATTCATCGCGGGACGGTGGTTGTAAGACATGAATTAGAAATCTGAGCATTTACGTTTCCGCTGTTTGCCCTACACGGCGACCCCATTTGGAAAGACTGCAAGACTTTAACGTGATTGGATTGGACTCAGGCATGCCTATGAGCGCCTAGCTTTTCAAGTGGGCAAGTTTTTGCGGTGCGGAATGGGAGCTTCTTTGGTGGCTTGTAAATTATCGGAATTGAACGTCGGCTTCCTACCGTTCGCCTGACGCAACTGTCGCTGAGGTGCTCCGTCAAACCAACCATTCGCTGCAGTCGCAAAGGTTAGAACTGGTCGAACTCATGCAATGCTGGACTTAGCTGCCATACTCCGCCCTTGCCCTTATGCCTCACCTGATGCAAACTTGTATGCGTAGGAGGGATGTCTGTTTCACCGCTGGGTCTTTGGCAAACGGACCATCGCGGTGCCATGCTTTGGGAGGAGTGTGTCATGATGTCCAAGACCGCAGGTTCCAAACCACCGGAAAATCTGACGCCGCCGCAGGGAGCCATGCCCAAGGTCAATAAGGTGACCGCGCATGATATCACCGCGTCGCTGAAGGCCGGATTTTCGGACTTTCTGGCGCGCCCCTTCATGAGCGGCTTCTTCGGCCTGTTCTATGCGATTTTCGGAATCCTGTTTGTTTGGTGCCTGGTCTGGCTCGAAAAGATCTGGATGATCATTCCCGCCGTCGTCGGCTTTCCGCTGGTAGCACCCTTCGCCGCCGCCGGGCTTTATGAAATGTCCCGTCGGTTGCAGAGGGGAGAAAGTTTCGGCTGGCCTGAAATCCTCACCGTCATGGCCAATCAACGCAAGCGCGAAATGGGCTGGATGGCCTTTGTCACGCTGTTCATTTTTTGGGTGTGGGTGTATCAGTTCCGAACCGTACTGGTGATCGTCCTGCAGGATTCATCCTTCTCTGATTTCGATGGATTTTTGAACACCGTGTTCTTCACACCACAGGGCTGGACCTTCCTTGCCATTGGCGCCTGCGTCGGCGCACTCCTGTCGGCTGTACTGTTCTCGGTGACCGTCGTCGCCATGCCCCTGTTGCTCGATCGGGAAACCAATTTCGTTTCTGCCATGATAACATCTGTTCGCGTCGTCACGGAAAACCCCGTGGTGATGCTCACCTGGGCGGCGATCATCTCGGTCACCATGCTGTTGTCGCTGGCTCCGGCGTTTCTGGGCCTGATCTTCACCCTGCCGATTCTTGGCCACACAACATGGCATCTCTATCAGCGGGCCGTGCAACCAGCGGAGGGGTGATCAATCCATCACTCCCCTCGAGTAGCTGCGTGTTTTTGTCCGCAGGAAAGTAGAGCTCGGTTTTCAGTCGTCGGAGAGCAAGTCCTTGGTCGTATCGAATTGAGCACCGGCAGCAAACGGCGACAGGTTTACATCGCGGATCCTGAAGATGGCAGGAACAACCGGACCGAGTGTGTCAGAGGTCCCATCCTCCCTGCGGGGCGGGGCCGGGTCGATCCTCCAAGGCGCATGCCCATCCGGTCATAGGCGTCGGTTGCTTTGAAGCGCGCACTCTTAAACCGTTCGAGCGCCTGTTTGGTAAATCTGCTTTCTTGCGACCCCATGACGAAGGATGTGGCGCTTGCTGTGCAAAAATCAGGTCTCGGGATTTCGCCCTCCCGGTCGTCGCGCACAGCCTGCTAAAGACGCCCAACCCATTGCAAAGCTGCTCGGCTTGAATACCTTCTACTTTCAGGTCATTCGAAGGCCCTTCGATCATTGGTTCTGGCTCAAGAATAAGTACCCAGAAGTGCTCGTACGAAGGTGCGATCATCCGTTGCTCGGTCGCTGGGCCAATTCTAATCGGCCTGGGGTTGTCCGCAGTCGGTTTCTGACGCGCTCTCCTAAATCCAGCGGTCGAGATCCAATATCTTCCGGTTATCGTGCGTGCGCAGTAAGAGCTTCTGCTTCATTCCATAACGGATCGGAAGCTTGTAAATGGGTGGCAGGATAGTGTTCATCGCGCGCCAAACCAGCGGATTGCAGAAAGCGGCTGGCAACTCAATTCGTCGGGGGAAATCAGATAATCACCCGCTGTCATCTAATTTTCACAAACGCTTCATGACACTTTAATCACAGTTTTATGACACCCGCAGACATCGACCTTTAACTTCTTCAGGAAGGGCACCCGCATTGTGCGGCGCCGTCAGAAGGAGCGATCGGATGATGATACATGACACCTCGCTTGACCAATTGAGCCCGCGCCCTGCGAACAGCGCCCCCCGCGTCGCTTTGTATTCTCATGACACCCTCGGCTTCGGTCATTTGCGCCGTAACCTTTTGCTGGCCCGCGCTCTGAAGTCGCTGCCATGTCCCCCAGATGTCCTACTGATCGCCGGCATGCATGAGGCAGGGGCGTTTGATATTCCAGATGGCGTCGATCTGATCACCCTGCCCGCCTACGCCAAGCAGAGCGATGGCAGCTACCGGTCGCGCAAGCTGTCTATCGATCTGCGCCATTTGGCCGATATGCGGGCCCGGATGATCCATGCCGCTGTCAAAGGGTTCCGCCCGGATCTGATAATCGTCGACAATGTCCCGCGGGGCGCGCAGGGGGAGTTGGAGCCAACTCTGTCCTGGCTCGCCCGTAAAACGGATGCGCGTGTCGTTCTGGGTCTGCGCGATGTCATTGATACGCGCGACAAGGTGCGTCGCCAATGGTTACGGCAGTGCAATTTCGAGGCGATCTCAGCCTATTATTCTGACATCTGGATCTATGGCGACCCAAACTTCTACAATCTGATCGACGAATATCAGCTTGGCGATCTGATCAGCGCCAAGGCCCGGTTCACCGGATATCTGCAGCGCGACATTGCGCCCGTCGCGGCGCAGGCGGAGGCGTCCCAGCGCCAGGTGATTGGCGACGATGATCGGCCTTATGTGCTCTGCACCGTTGGCGGGGGGCGTGACGGTGTTCCCCTCTGCAGGGCTTTCCTTCAGGCGCGTCTGCCAGACGGGCATCGGGGCATCCTGATCACCGGAACCCAGCTGGATGCCCAAAGCCGTGCAGACATTGCACAACTGGCCAAATCGCACCCAGAGGTGAGTGTTGTCGACTTCTTGTCCGAACCGATGGGCCTGATGCAGAACGCCGCGCGGATCATCGCGATGGGTGGCTATAATACCATTTGCGAGGTCCTGTCGCTGAGACGCCCAGCCTTGATTGTGCCACGTGTCGCCCCGCGACGCGAACAGATCCTGCGGGCCGAACCGCTCGCCGCGCGCGGTCTGATCGACATGATCGCCCCCGACGATCTGACCCCTGCCGCCCTGACCCGCTGGATGGCCCGCGAGACCGCAGCGGGTGCTGTCGCGGGCCGTCTTGATCTGGACGGTCTCTCCCGTTTCAAGGATTTCGCCACGCAGGCGCTCACCCCGGCAAAGGCCCAGTCGGGTCCGCTCGCCGCATAGTCATTAGAAAGAAAACAGATGCTACATCCCTCTCTTTCCGGCAAAAAAATTGCCTATGTCTGCAAACGATATCCACGCTTTTCCGAAACCTTCGTGGTGAATGAAATCCTTGCTCATGAGGCGGCGGGCCTGTCCCTTGAGGTATTTGCCCTGCGCGCGGTCGCGGAAACCCATTTTCAGGACCAGATTTCCCGCGTCCGCGCCCCTGTGACCCATATCCCGACCAAGCTGCGGCATCCGCAAGAATTCTGGAGCCTGATCCGTGCGGTCGAGGCGGAATTTCCCCATAGCGTCATGCCCCTAAGCAGTATGGAGCATGCAGAGGCAAATGATATCGCCCAGGCCATCATTCTGGCACTGGCCTGCAAGGAAAGGGGGATCACCCATTTGCACGCGCACTTCGGCACAGCTGCTACCACCGTCGCCCGGATCGCGGGTGCCATCGCCGGGATCACCTATAGTTTCACGGCGCATGCCAAGGATATCTATCACGAATATGACGACCCGACGCGGCTGGACCTCAAGCTTCGGGACGCGGCCACTGTTGTGACGGTATCGGAATACAACCTCGACCATCTGCGCAGGACCTACCATGCCGATAACGTGCGCCGCATCTATAATGGCATCGATCTGACGCGCTTTGGCTATGCTCCGCCGAAACCCGCCGATACCGGCATATTGGCCGTCGGGCGGCTGGTGGAAAAGAAGGGCTTTCACATCTTGCTGGAGGCCATTTCCCTGATGCGTGAGCGCGGAGAGTCCCCGCATTGCACCATCATCGGCGCGGGGGAAGAAGAGGCGAACCTGCGTGCACAGATAGCGGCCAGCAACCTGTCGGACGCGGTCACCATGACGGGGCCCATGCCGCAGCCGCAGGTGATCGCTGCGATGCAGGATGCGGCCGTGATCGCCTGCCCCTGCGTCGTGGGGCGCGATGGCAACCGTGACGGGCTGCCCACGGTCCTGCTTGAGGCGATGGCACTTGGCACGCCCTGTGTGGCAACCGCAGTCACAGGTATCCCCGAGCTTGTGCGCGACGAGAAAACAGGTCTGTGCGTGCCGGAGGGTGACCCAAGCGCGCTCGCCGATGCGCTGTCCCGTATGACCCATGATCGTGCGCTCAGGTCCAGCGTGTCCACCAGAGCGCGCGCCCTGATCGAAGCGGAATTCGACATTGTGCAAAGTGCGGCGCGCCTACGGGATGTATTTGACAAGGCGATTGCGTCGCAAAGCACGGTCAAAGGGGCGGCATGATGCGGATTGCATATGTCTCAACTGATCCGGGCATTCCTGTGTTCGGGTGCAAGGGTGCCTCTGTTCACCTGCAGGAAATGGTGCGCGCCTTTTTGGCCAAAGGGGCAGAAGTCACGCTGTTTTCCCCGCGTATGGAGGGTGTCCCACCACAAGATCTGACAGCAGCCCGACAGCACTCGCTGCCGCCAGTGCTCAAGGGCGACGCCGACGCGCGCGCGCGCGACCAAATCGCGCTGAACCGCGATGTTGCGCAAACCCTTGAGGCGCAAGGACCGTTCGATCTGATCTATGAACGTCATGCGCTCTTCGCGCATGCCGCGATGGACTATGCCCGCAAACAGCACATTCCGTCCGTTCTTGAGGTGAATGCGCCGCTGATTGACGAACAATCGCGACACCGTTCGCTTGAGCGGATCGATGACGCGCTGTTTTTGGCGTGCCGGGCATTTGCTGCGGCCAAACAGGTCGTCGCCGTCAGCCCACAGGTCGCAGACTACGCAAGAGATATGGGCACACCAGCCGACCGGGTCACGGTTGAGCCGAACGCGGTGAACCCCGCGCGGTTTCCCGACCCGGCCAAGTTTGCCGACGCGTTTTGCGTGGGCTTTCTGGGAACGCTCAAACCCTGGCATGATGTGTCCCTGATCATCCACGCCTTCGCAATCCTTCGGCAAACCATGCCCACGGCCAAACTGTTGATCGTTGGTGATGGCCCGGAACGGCGCAGGCTGACGGTTCAGGCGGACGCGGCAGGCGTCATTGACGCGGTGCATTTTACAGGCGCTGTTCCGGCGGAGCAGGTGCCCTCTTGGTTGGCCCGGATGCATGTGGGGCTTGCCACCTATCGTGGCAGCGATCCTTTCTATTTCTCCCCCCTGAAGCTCTACGAATATATGGCAGCGGGCCTGCCGTCCGTGGTCAGCCGGGTGGGCACTTTGCCGGATGCGATTGAAGAGGGTAAAACCGGCCTCAGCGTGCCGCCCGACGACGCGGAGGCTCTCGCCGCGGCACTGGCCAAATTGGCCAACGATCCTGGAATGGTCCGGGCGATGGGACACACGGCGCGCGCCCGCGTTCTGGCCACGCAGACATGGGATGATGTGGCAGACCGCGTTTTGCTGCGGGCAGGTCTTGCGCCAGCACGCATGGACGGAGCCGCCTGATGGCCAAACGCGGCCATCGCCAGACCTCGTTGCGCAAGACCCTGCCGGGACTGCGCCGCGTCCTGATCCGAATGGCACCTTATTTGCGGCGCCATCGCGGGTTGGTGGCCGGGGGCAGCGCTGCCCTTGTCGCGTCCGTTCTCGCAAAGCTGCTGGAGCCCTGGCCGCTGAAATTTGTGATCGACCAGGTGGTGCAGGTTGGCGACGGGACGGCGGGATCTGGGATCGCCTTTGTGGATGGACTGCCGTTGCAAACACTACTGCTGGGCTGCGCCATCGCCCTTGTCGGGATCATCGCGCTTAGAGCTCTATGCGAATACACCGCCACCATCGCCTTCGCGCTTGCCGGCAACCGGGTGCTCACACGTGTACGCGGGGACCTGTTTCGACACTTGCTGTCCTTGCCCATGGCCTTCCATGCAAAGTCGAAAACCGGCGATGTGACCATGCGCCTGATCAGCGATGTTGGCATCCTGAAAGAAACGGCTGTGACCGCAGCGCTGCCCCTGGCGGTGAATACGCTGATCCTCTTCGGCATGGTCAGCGTCATGCTGGTCATCAACTGGGAATTGACCCTGATCGCTCTGCTACCACTGCCGTTGCTGTGGCTCAGTTCGCTGCGCATGGGCAAGAAGATTCAGACCGTCAGCCGCAAACAGCGCCGCAACCAGGGTGAAATGGCCGCCACTGCCGCCGAGATGATGACCGCCATGCGCACCGTGCAGGCGCTGGGGATCGAGGAGGAGGTCGCGGACGATTTCGCGGGTGATAACGAAAAGAGCATGAAAGAAGGCGTCAAGGCCAAGCGGCTGGCCGCGGGTCTGGAACGTCTGGTTGATGTGCTTGTCGCGGTTTCAACCGCGCTGATCCTGTATTTCGGCACGCTGTTCGTGCTGGACGCTCGGATGACCCCCGGCGATCTGCTGGTCTTCATCACCTATCTGAAAAACATGTTCCGACCGGTGCGAGACTACGCCAAATACGCCGCCCGACTGGCCAAGGCCACGGCGGGCGGTGAACGGGTGATCGAATTGCTGGACGCCCCCGTCACCATTGCCAGCAAGGCAGACGCGAAACCGGCGACGATCACCGACGGGCGGATCACCCTGACGAACCTGACCTTTGGCTATGAGGCCGATGCCGCACCCGTCTTGAACAACGTCTCGACCGTGATTGAGCCGGGCCAGAGCGTTGTGATCACCGGCGCGTCTGGCGCGGGCAAATCCACGTTCGTCAGCCTGTTGCTGCGCCTTTACGATCCCACGCGCGGGGAAATCGCCATCGATGGCACCGATCTGCGCAATCTGAAGCTTGCGAGCCTGCGGCGCCAGATCAGCTTCGTGCCGCAAGAGACGTTGCTGTTTCGCGCCAGTGTGCGGGATAATCTGATGCTAGGGGCCGGACGGCAGGTTGACGAGGGCGCCATTATGGCGGCTGCCCGGCTGGCCAACGCACATGACTTCATCATGGCTCTGCCGCAGGGTTATGACACCGAACTGACCGAACGCGGCGGTTCACTGTCGGCCGGCCAGCGGCAGCGCATCGCGCTGGCCCGTGCCTGCCTGCGGACAAGCCCCATCCTGATCCTGGATGAACCAACGGTCGGTCTGGACAACACCAACGAGGCCGCCGTGTCGCAGGCGATCTGGCGGTTGGCAAAGGATCGCACGACGCTGCTGATCACCCACGATCTGCGGTTGGCGACCAAGGCAGACCGGGTGCTGTGCCTTGATGGGGGCGATATCGCCGAAGACGGCACCCATGCCGATCTGATCCAGCAAAACGGACCTTATGCAAAACTCTGGAACCAGTTGAGCGGAGATGGCCATGTCCTTGCAGCCGAGTAGCTTTGAGCTCGCCCGAGACGACGAATCTCTGCCGGGCCTTCAGCTGTTGCTGGATGAGGCGGCACTGGCGCGAGAGTTAGGTGCTGCCAAGGTCACGCGCACCTATCTGCGATACAAACCCGGTGTCAGCTGTGTCGCGGGGCTGTGCGTCACGGACGCGCGCGGAGAGGAGTCATGGCTCTGCGCCAAGGCCTATCCAGAAGACCGTTTTCAAGAGATCAAAGGGCGAAAGCATTGGCGCTCTGGTCCCTGGCCGGTCGCTTTGCTGGACGACATTTGTGTGGCCTTCATTCCGCCCCAGCGCGACCGGAAACTCAAAACACTAGCGAAACTTCTGGACCCGGACAGAAGCGCCAAGGTCCTGACAAAAATCATGGATCCATCGTTTACAGCGCCAAAGCTGAACATCCTGCGGTACAAGCCGAACCGCCGCCTTGTGGCGCAGGTCGTCGATCATGCCAGCGGGCGGCAGGCGATCCTGAAAATTCAATCCCTCGGTGCCTTTGATGCCGCCAAGCGCGGGGCGGAAGCAGCGATGATGCTGGGCGGTCCAAAGGTCATCGCGACCGACCCCAAGCGTGGTGCTGTGGCTTGCGACTGGATTCCGGGGGCCGCTCTTTGCCTGACAAATGGTAAGGCTGACCCTGCACTTTACAGGAAGGCAGGACAGCTGCTTGCCAAACACCATCTCACATCGCTCAAGCTGCCAGATTTGCCCAGATCTTCGGAGATACGTGCCCTCAAAGATGTGACGGCAGACCTGTCAAAGATTCTGCCGCACCATGCCAGCCGCCTGAGCGTGCTCGCATGGAAATTGACAAAAGCGCTTTTGAAACAGCCAACAACAAGCGGGCTCATCCACGGCGATTTCAGCGCCGATCAGATTGTGCATGGTGCGAACGGTGTCAGCATCATCGATTGGGACAGGGCCGCCACCGGGGATCAGGGCCGCGACATTGGCAGTTTTCTGGCGCGGCTGGATATGCAGGAACTGGCCGGGCTGTGTGATGGCAACACCGCGAAGGCCCTGAGGGCGGCCTTTCTGGAGGGGTACCAAGAACAGCGCCTGCTCCCCGCAAGCTACCCGCTCCAGCACATCTGCCATCTCGCCTTGCTGCTGACCGAGCCCTTTCGGACGCAGACGCTTGGGTGGCAAGGGCAGGTTTGCGCGTTGATGAATGACATCGAGGCCCGGCTCGCCAAGCCTCTGATATCGCTCACCGATCCAGCTCTCCCGCATCTGGCGGATGCGCTCGACAGAGACGCTGCCGGAGCGCTGCTCAAGCAGCAAGCGGGCCTCATCCTGACAGCACCACCGACGCTTTACCGGCACAAACCCGGCAAGCGCGCGATGGTCCGATATGAATGTCAGACGGGTGATGACACAACCCAAACGCTCCTGGGCAAGATGCGCAGTCGGGGCCAAGGTGCGCAGACTCCAGCCCTGCATACCGCTTTCCGGACCGCGGGTCTGGACGGACACGGGCCGGTTGGCGTGCCCCGCGTGATCGATCTGCCCAACGACTGGAACATGTGGTTTATGGAAGAGGTGCCGGGCACATGCCTGCGTGATCTGCAGGACGATCCTCAAACAGATCCCTTCGTTCGGACCGGCGCCGCCCTGGGGCATCTGCATGGGTGCGGTGTCCTGCCCACCCGGCGTTGGACTCAGGCGCAGGAACTGGACGTTTTGACCGCCGCGCTTGGCAAGGCCGGTGAAGCAATGCCCCGCTGGCGACCGCGGCTGCAAGCGCTGGTGACACAGGCCGAGGTGCTACTGGACGCCCTCCCCAATCAAGATCTCACCTGTATCCATCGGGACTTCTATCCCGATCAGGTCATTGTAGATGTGGATCAGGTCTGGGTTGTCGACCTCGATCTTGTGGCACTGGGTGACCCTGCCATCGATGTCGGCAATTTCCTTGCCCATCTAACCGAATATGCGATGCGGACCACCGGATCATCAGACGCGTCCAAGAGGTTGGAGGCGGCTTTCCTGCGCGGGTATCAAAGCACCGGGCCAGACCTTTGCCAACACCGTATCAGGGTGTTCAGAACCATATCGCTTCTGCGTCACATCCATATTTCGCGGCGCTTCAAGGATCGAAAGCACATAACCAAGCTTCTGCTTGAGGAAGGTGAAACACTGCTGGCTCAGCTTTGATAGCGCAGGTTCGCCGACATCCTGAAAACCTCTGTTCATTAAAGCAGTCTCCAACGATGTTCTTGAGCGAATGCAGCGCCCGCCCGGCAGCCAGTTAACGCCTATTTTACAACGCATCGGCAAATTTTTTCTGGTGGCATGACGTGTTCATAAGCTCAAAATGAACAGTCAATGAACTCTGCATTAAGGGAAAATTCTACCCCTGTTGCGCGCCCGTGTTCTCCTTATCTCTCAGGCATATCGACGAAGCCATGATCACGAATTGATCTTGGTCCGTCCACGGATAGCGACACCGTGGCCTTCGGGTCTGCGACCGCCGCCATTGCCGCAACCTTCGCGCGGCCACGGGTTCTGAAGCGCCTTGATGCAGCAGAAAGGAAAGAAGGTGACAACATGGAGATTTTCGAGACGACCTTGAGGGATGGTGAGCAGCAGGCCTTCCTCCACTTTACGGCCCGGCAGAAAGGGGACCTTGCCGTTTTGCTCGAACAGCTCGGCGTTGATGTGATCGATGCCGGGTTTCCCGCCGCCAGCGCGGTGGACATGGACGGTGTCATGCAGATCGCTGATCGGACAGACACCGTCAAACTCAGCGTTCTGTCCCGACCGATCAAGAAGGACATCAAACGCGCCTTTGAGGCCCTGAAAGGGGCAGAGCATCGATCTCGGATCGCGACATCCGCACGGCCTTTCGATCTTCTGTCATCGTCCGCAGGTTGGGCTGGTCGCGCCTACAGCAAGACGATTGATCGCTCTTGTGATCTGATGAGCGAAGCGCGCAGCTACTTTCCGGAAGCGCAATACTATCTGATTTGCGCCGGAAACCGCGATCCGTCTTTTCTCATGGATCTGAGTGCGTCAGCCGCCTACGCGGGGGCCACGAACATTGTGGTTGCCGACACGCTCAGCACCATGGAGCCCAATGGGTTTGCCAAGTTGGTTGGCCGCATCAAGGCTGCCTTGCCCCCCGGTACGACGCTGGGCGTTCATTGCCATAACCTGCTGGGGCTGAGCCTCGCAAACTCGATTACCGGGATCAGGGCGGGTGCGACCCAGGCCGAGGTAACCATCGGCAATACCGGCGATGGCGGCGGCAATACTGCTCTGGAGCAGCTCCTGGCCTATGCCGCCTATTTTGAAGCCGACGATCCGCGGTTCGCCAATGGCTGCAAAACACAGATGATGGCCGAGGTCGTGCAGGCGTTCAAGGAACATACCGGGATGCAGTTTTCGCCGAACAAACCCCTGGTCGGCGATATCAGTTTTCTGGTCGAAACCGGGATCCACCAATCCATTCCGGCAGAGATCATGCAGGATGTGTTCTCCCCAGAAACAATCGGCCGTCGTGCAGAGATCGTCATCGGGCGACATAGCGGCATTGCCGGCATTCTGGATCAACTCGACAGGATGAACCTGCACCCCGCGAATGTGGACCGACAACTGCTCTACCAGCACGTCATGCGCGCCGCTCAGAAGAATGGGTCCGTCCCAAATCGCGAACTGGGTCAGATCGCAAAATCGCTCATTACAGAAACCAACCTCGAAAGACCCTGATCTCTGTCTGATCAGGCGTCGTTACACCGGAGGACCCGACATGGCCAAGAAATCTGCGAAGTCACAAGAACCGGAAGACCTCAAGCTGATGCGCGATCTGCGCCGCTTTATCCGGACCCGGGGCACCGCATATCTGAGGGACCCAAATGTCACGTCGATTGGCATCGGGCGCAAGAATGGTGACGGGGAGATCAGCGTTGTTTTCACCGTGCGCGAAAAGCTTGGCGTGTCCGCATTGGAGAACCTGGGGTCAAAGGCGCTTCCCGAACGGATCGATACAAACGGGCGGTCTGTTCCGACCGACGTCGTGCAGCGCAGCTTCAAACCGGCCTACAGTATCGTCAAGCGTGGCCCTGAATCTGTGCTCAAATCGCGGCTCGATCCCTTGGTGCCGGGGGCCAGTGTCAGTCATCCCGATGGAACGGCGGGGACGCTGGGGGCGATCGTGTTCGACGCGGCCAGCGGCGCAGCCTGCATCCTGTCAAACTGGCATGTTTTGCATGGTGAGACCGGCCAGATCGGCGACAAGATAGTTCAACCCGGCCCCTTCGATGACAACAACACCGAAGGCAACACCTGCGGCACGCTGTTGCGCAGCCATTTGGGGGTCGCCGGGGATTGCGCGCTTGCCCGGATCGCAGAGCGCGACTTTGAACGCACGGTCTACGGTCTTGATACCGTCCTTACACAAATGGCCGATGTCGATCTGGGCGATACCGTTGTAAAGACGGGACGCACCACCGAGACGACATATGGCATCGTTCGGCGGACGGATGTGATCGTTCAGATTGATTTCGGAGATGCCGTTGGCGCTCAGAATATTGGCTGTTTTGAGATCGGACCGAACCCCGATCTTCCCGCCGCTGACGGTGAAATAAGCATGGGCGGAGATTCCGGCGCAGTCTGGATCATCTCTGAAGAGGAAAAAGCGACGGATATCTTCGCGGGGTTGCATTTCGCCGGAGAGGGCGACGCCAGTCCCGATGAGCATGCGCTGGCCTGCTATCCGGCCTCGGTTCAGAGCAAGCTTGGCTTCACGCTGGTCCCAGCGAACGCGCAATCGTCAAAGGATCACGCGCTGCCTCAGGAGGACACCCTCGGCTACGACGCGGACTTTCTGGGGCTTCCCGCGCCGATGCCGGAACTGTCGCTTGCGCTGAAACGCGATGCCGTGAATTTCGGAAAAGGACAGACGATCCCCTACATGCATTTTTCGGTCTGCCTGAGTGCCGCCCGCCGACTGGCACGGTTTGTTGCCTGGAACACCGATGGCGCGCGGAAAGTGCAACTTGGGCGCCATGGTTTTCGGCTGGATGATCGTATTGAAGCGAAATACCAGCTCGATGACACACTTTATGCGGACAACAAACTTGATCGCGGGCACATCGCACGCCGCGCCGATCTGGCCTGGGGAGAGATCGAAGACGCGAAGCGGGCCAATCGGGAATCCTTTTGTTTCACGAACATCGCGCCACAGCACGAGAGCTTTAACCAATCCGGACGGGGCGGCATTTGGGGACGCCTTGAAGATCTGATACTGGAAGAAGCCGATGTTCAGGACATCCGCATTTCTGTTCTGGCGGGACCCTTGTTCGATGATGACGATCCCAGCTACCGCAATGCCCTGATCCCCCGCAGCTTCTGGAAGCTGATCGCCTACCGCGGCACGGATGAGGCTCTTCGGTCAGCGTGCTTTATCCTGTCGCAAAGCGATTTATTGAACGACATCGAAAGCCTCGATTTTGACCCATTTCGGCTCTTTCAGGTTTCTGTTTCAGAACTCGCTCAACAAACTGGGCTGGGGTTCGATGCCTATCAGAATGCAGATATCACGCGTCACCCCGAACGACTGAGTGACGCCAGCGCCGAAACCCTAAGTGATATCAAAATTGGTGTCGCGATGCGGGAAATCAGGCATCAGAAAGATCTGGCATTTTAGGTGTTTGTTCAGCAATTCGGTACCGGAACGCCGCGAGATAGCCTGTCCTCGGCCACCGGACGGCTGCTGCTACGCATCATAGCAAAATGACATCTTTTCCCAGCACCACTACGCTTTGCGATCTGATCGTGGTTAGTGGGTAGTCCGGAAATGTGGAGTTTTACCTCAGACTGATCGAGCCAGAACCAGGGCTTCAACGCCTGTTGATTCAATTTTCCAGCAAGCACAGCAGCCGCGGATTAGGCCTGATCAATTATACTACGGACACTTGCAACCAGATGCACCCGCAGGTCCATGACGCTCATTTACCCATGATCCTCTTGCGGCGTTCCTGCATTTTCTCATTGGCCTGGATCGTGCCGTCATGGAACGACCCGAACCACTTGTCCCAAGGGATCTCAAGGCTGCCATAGTTACATTCGAAATAGCGATGATGCATTTGGTGATGGAAGGTGCCAAGCGCGAGGCGGTTTTTGTCGTTCACCAGCAAACCCTGAAAGCCCGTATGGGTCGTGATGGCCGTCAGGAAGTAATACTGCAGATGGAAGATGATATGCAGCGGGTGAGCCCCGATCAATAGATGGATGAATACCGAACCGAGAAAAATCATCTGCTCAATCGGGTGTTGTGACATCCCCGAC
Organism: uncultured Roseobacter sp.; assembly: GCF_947499265.1. Classification (GTDB taxonomy): domain Bacteria; phylum Pseudomonadota; class Alphaproteobacteria; order Rhodobacterales; family Rhodobacteraceae; genus Roseobacter. The sequence continues at coordinate 20,605 of NZ_CANMNK010000013.1, forward strand.
CATGGTCCCACGTTGATGTTGCGGTGATGCAGATAGTGAACGTGTTTATACAGGAACGGAATGTGGATCGCGCGGTGAATGATGTAGAAGTAAAAGCTTTCCCACACCGGTATAAAGAAAAAAATTGCCACAAACCAAAAGGGATTGGCGTCCCAGCTGATCATCGAGATATGCCCATTGGCGAGGGCCCAGAACAAGACGGACTCATAGACAGTCCAGACAATCACCCCGGTGCCAAGCGTCCAGAACATGTTGTCCCGCACCTGCCCCCCCAGCGTAAATTGCCGCCCACTCACCATAAGCGGCCGGGGGTCATACTTCAGCTGTTTGCCTTGCGCGGAGTATGTGTAGAACCAAAGATGCAATGATCCCGCGACCAGAAGCGTCAGCAGAAAGTTCCGCACGTAAATCTGTGTAATCCAGCCAATTTCGAACGTTTTGGTGGTTTCGAGTGACGGCTGGAACCACAAGTAACAGGCAACGGCAATCCCGACGATAATCAACCGCTCAGAGATCAAAAACCAGGAATTCCAGAACCAAGTTGCGATTTCGACCGGCTTGGGCGGCCAGACAAACACGGGCGAGACCTTGAGCGGTAATTCGGGCAGATGGTTCCACCCTTTCAACTGTTCCTCGGACATTCGCATCTCGCTTTGATTTACAGGGCAAAGATTGACGGATTTCAGTTCATGCGGCAAACAGAATGAAATGATGAATAACATCTGATTTTCAGAGGTATTATGACGGTTTCCCTACGTAGCATGCGATATTTCAACGCTGTCGTGGCACATGGCAGCATTGCGCAGGCGGCGGCTGAGTTGAACATTGCGGCTTCTGCAGTTTCGGCTGCCGTTGATCAGATTGAGGAGCAGTTCCAACTCAAGCTGCTCAACCGGTTCCGCTCTCGCGGGATTACGGTAACGGCAAGCGGCAAAGTGATGGAACGTAAGTTCGCCCGCCTTCTTGAAGAATATGACGCAGTTTTGACCGAAGGATCAGAATTGAAAAATGCCCTGAAGGGAGATCTTCGGATCGGGTATTACGCACCCGTTGCGCCCGCATTTTTGCCAGAAATCCTGCTGTCCCTTACGCAGTCGCATTTTCAGACAACCATTCATTTGGAAGAATGTGACAATAACCGTGCACAGGAAGGCCAATTGGCGGGCGAATACGACGCAATCCTGTTTGTCTCAGACGGCGCATTGCCGCAAATCGAGTATGATGTATTGATCGAAGCACCTGCATATTGCCTCGTGCCAGCAGACCATCCACTTTCCCAAAAGATATCGGTAAGCCTGAGAGAGCTGGCAAAGTCGAACTTGATCGTTCTCAATCGCCCGTTCGCTGTGGACTATTATCGACAGCTCTTTGGCGTAGCTGAAAATGCGCCGGAAACGATTGCATACGCAAACTCAACAGAAATGGTGCGCAGTTTGGTTGGCGCGGGCCATGGCGTGGCCGTGCTAAACATGTTGCCCTCAACAGATGTGAGCTATGCAGGTGACCAGCTTGTTGCACGACCGATCACCGACCCGCTGCCACCCCTCACTCTCTCATTGGGCTACGACAAATCCAACCCACGTCGGATCGTCGAGCAATTTGTGGAAAGCTGCAAAAGTTACTTTCTCAATGCTGACGGCCGTAGACATATTGTTGCTACCTAGCCGACCGATTAGACTTCGATCAAAATCTGACCATGCACTTCAATCGCTTCAATGCGCATATCGTGGAAAGCGCGGCGTCACAAAGCGCACCGCGCTTTCAGCCCGTCAAAGCATCACTTTTGTGTCGCGACAGCAAAGAATGGGGTTCTGTCTGCTTCCAACAGCACCCAGCATCCACGCAATGCGAATACCGTCCAAAAGAAGATGCCGAAAAGCTTCCCCGAGCCATCCATCATCGGCACATGGAATTGCGTGCCTTCGAGCATATCGCCGACGATGCTGCAGGCAAATCCCAACCCCGACAGAATAAGCAGACCAGCGCCGATGAATGAAATAACAGCGCGAAAAGTTCCGACCCAAAGGCCAACGAGGCAGATGTAAACAGCAAAGATAACGACCTCATCTATCCCGAAACGAGGGTAGACCATCTCATGCATCAACAAGAGATCATCGGCCACCAAAATGCCGGTGATCACACTCTGAGACAGCAGGAACAGACCAAGCCTAATTGCGCGCTTGTGAAACATAACGAGAGAAATAAAACCCGTGACGGCCCAGGCGGCGCACCAAATGACGATCCCTAGGTTTGATACGATGCCCAGGTAGGGCGGGAATTGTCCGGTTCTCATTCTTCTAACGGCTGAGTAGGTGTCGCGGAATGCTTGGCCGCGCATCTCAACCGATTGGTTGGCGAGAATGATGATCACGAAAAGCGGCACGACGGCGGCCAGCACGAACAGCCACAGAGGTGTGACATGGGCTTTCTCAGATGATGATTGAAGGTGTTGTGAAACCACTCGGAATTCGTTCTCCATTGCCTAGGGTGATGAGGAAAAAATAATTTACTTCAAGCAGTTAAGTAAGTCAAACAATGCTCACCGAAACGGGTGAGCGTGCCCGTATGCCACCTCTGATTTCCGGAACGCTTCGGGCTCAAGGCGACAGTCCAATGGAGCCACTCAAATTAGCTCGATAGCGATCTCTTTTTGTGGGTCACTTTACATTTCTTGGGATTTATCTGCCGGGCTTCAACTGACATCCTCATGCTCGAACAACCATCTTGTTCCTTGGCAAACACAAAGTCATCTTGCTGGAAATTTGCCATATCGGCAGTATTAGGGCCATGGATAACTAGCGAATTGTCACCGCATGACACAGTCAAGTCGCCCTACAAGCCTTGCTCGCTCAACCGTTCATAGGTGTTAATTCCCAAAGCGACAGGTCAAGTGTGTCAATCCCGGGCTCAAAATCAAAGGTTTGATCAAACACACCGCCGTCATCAATTGACCCGGAAAGGAACAGGGTCTGAACCACCCCAGAGCTACTGAACCGCCGTAAATCAGTGCGCGCGCATCACAGCTGCACGCCTTTGGTCAGCGCGCCGTCGATCACGAGGTTCGTTCCGGTCGTAAAGCTTGAACAAGGGGCCGAGAGAAAGGCGACGCCGGCGGCGATCTCCTCCGGCGTGCCCATGCGGCCGGTGGGGTTCAGTGACATGGCCTCGGCGAATAGCTCCGGATTACCCTCTTCGATCTGCGCCCAGATACCGCCGGGAAAATAGGTGTTGCCGGGGGAGACGGTATTGGCCCGAATGCCATGCCCCGCCAGCTTGTAGGCCAGCCCTTGCGCATAATGCACCAACGCGCCCTTGAACGCGCCGTAGGCCGGACCGGTGAAATCGATCTCGCGGCCAGAGACGGAGGAGATCAGCGTAATCGCCGCATGATCGGATTTTTCCAGCCAGGGCATCGCGGCATTCACCAGCCGCACCGAATGCATCATGTCCGTCTCGAAGCCCGCTTGCCACGCGGCCTCGTCATCAGCCACCGCCAGGGCGGAGACATTTGCGATCACGATATCGATCCCACCCAGGGCGTCGGCGCTTTCGGACACCCAGGCTTCCAACGCGCCCTTGTCGGCCACATCCACCGCCGCACCAAAACAGGTGGTGCCATGAGCCTTCAACCCTGCCACCACGGCGTCAACCTCCTCTGCCTTGCGCGCGCAGATCGCCACATTGGCGCCCTCGCGCGCCATCAAATCGGCACAGCGCTGCCCGATCCCCTTGCTGCCACCGGTGATGAGGACATTCAGTCCCTTCAATCCCAAATCCATGATTTTTCCTCATTCAAACCAGATAGCGTTTCAGAATGGAGGCCCCGACCGAGTATTTCGGATCAACCATATTGCCCAACCGGACCTTGCCGCACATGGTCAGCAGCATATAGGCCTCCTCCTCCGATTGGCCGGTTTCAGCCGCGACCCAGCGGACCAGCTCGCGATACGCGATGCGCGCGGCGTCCTCCAGTGGGCGGGCACTGCCGATGAACATCATCGCCTCTTCCGTCTCCAACTGCGGCCAGGCATTGCCATGGCCTTTGATCAGGTCGATCTGCAGCACAACCGTTGCGGGGATTTCCAGCGCGACACCGCAAAGCTCTCCATCGCCTTGAATGGCGTGGCAGTCGCCCACGTATAGATAGCCGCCAGGCGTGTTCACCGGCAGGTAGATGATCGCGCCCGGTGCGACATCCGGCAGGTCCATGTTGCCGCCGTAGTAGTCGGGCTGCAGCGAGGAGATCGCCTCGATCTCAGGTGCCGTGCCGATGGTGCCGATAAAGGGTTCATAGGGCAACGTCAGCGTATCAGACCAATGCACGCCCGCCTCATCAACCACCACTTTCTTGACGATTTCGGGCAAGGGCGCGTTCAACATCGCGGTCTGACCGGTTGAGACAAGACCGCCAAATTCCGGGATCAGACAGGTGGTGCCGACAGGCTGCGGCCCCCGCGGGCTGACAGAAATGATCCGTACCGCGAGCGCGTCACCCTTTTCCGCCCCGCGCACGTGGATCGGGCCTGATTGCGGATTGAGAAACGGGAATTGCAGGATTTCTGACGGTTTGTCCGCCGCGCTGAGGATCTTGCCCTCAAAGGCGTCGTGGGTCTCCACCGTGACAACCGCACCGGGATCAACCTCCAGCACGGGATCGGCGTAGGGTCCGTAAACATAGTGAAACGTCTTCTGATCCTCGATGGTTAAGCTGTGTGCCGCCCCTGCGACACCAGCCGCCACGCCCTTTTTGCCCATGAGTGAGTGATCGAGCCAGTCCATATGTCAGCCTCCCTTGATTGATCGTTGTGCCGTCGTCCATTTCATCTGCTGCGAAGAAGGCCTCCCCATGATCGCAGCGCAATCGGGTGCCCGCATTCACGCCACCTCCACGGGAAAACGCTCACCCGCTACCGGTGCGCGCCCGGGCAGCCATGTCTCATGAATATGCGACCAAGCGACGCCAAGCGGTGCATTTTCATCGGCAGTGTAGAGCGCGGTGGAAAGCCTGGCCGAGCTTTCATCGCCCAGATCATGCCTCTCCTCGTAACTCACCAGTGCATGGTCGCCCCATTGGCGCAGCACCAGCGCATTTTCGACGCGGATCACAAAGGCATTGCCCTGCGCAGCAAGTACGCCATGTATGGCCTCGAACTCCGTGAGCAATTCGGCGCGTTCCGTAATCGTCCCGAGCGGGCTGACCACCCGGCACGGATCGGCCAGCGCGTCGGCAAAGGGCGCGAAACCTTCAGCGGTGCGTGGCAGCGTGCCGCGCAGCCAGTCTTGCAACACAACATGAAGCCGGTGCGCCTCTTGCACGCAACGCTCGGCAAAATCATCCACCGGCGGTGACCTCCTGGCAGGTATGCAGGATCGCCTCGCCCTCGATCAGCACCTCAGCTTGCGCAAAGAACCGGGCGACAGCGTCTGATGCGTTATGGACATCCTTGGCCGCCTTCGTGGCAAACCGCTCATAGGTCGTGAAAACAGCTGGGTCATCAAGGCTTTGCGAGACATGAAACCCGAGCGTCTCAGGCTCATGAGCGGCGACGTGGTCTGCCACCTCCAGAAGTGCGCGGCGCAAGGCGGCTTCCTGACCTGATTTGGCGCGGATGATGGCCGTGATGGTGATCATAAGGTCTTCTCTGCAGGTTCTGCCCCGGGCCAATCGCAACGCTGATCGGCCCGGGGCGTTTGCCTTATTGTGCGGGCGTCAATTCGGGCGACGCCGAAGCGGGTTTGGCCACCGTCCCCGTCCAGTCCACTGTCGCCTCAAAGGCCGCGGCCGCGGCATAGATCGTGCTTTCGGTGTAATCCGCACCCGTCAGCATCAGGCCCACTGGCAGACCATCGACCTCACCGCAGGGGATCGACATCGACGGATGTCCCGTCACATCAAACTGCGAGGTATTCGCGATCATCTCAAAGGCGCGGGCGATCACTTCGGAGATGGGCGCGCCCGGTTCCGGCAGTTTGGACGCGGTGATCGGCAGGGTTGGCATCAACAACAGATCGTAGTCGGCAAAGACCGCATCATAAGCCGCTTTGACCTTGCGCGACAGGTTCTGCGCCTTGGCATAGTAGCGCCCGTTGTAATGATCGATCCCGTATTGACCGATCAGCATGCAGATCTTCAGGCTCTCGGAGAGGTCATCCGCCTTGCCGCGCCAACCGGCATGGAAGTCCATCAGACCAACGTCATAGGCGCCTTTCCAATTCATTCCCATGCCGTTGCCCTGCATCATCTGCCACTGCAGCCCTTCGATCGCAATCGGGCCCCAGACGGCAGCGGCCAGCAGATGCTCGGGGATCGAGATTTCTTCGACCGTGGCACCCAATCCGCGATAGGTCTCGGCCGCCTCCTTCACCGCATCTGCCACGCCCGGCATCATGTTGCCCGCGACAAACCCTTCCTTCAACACGCCGATTTTCATGCCCGCCACGCCGCGATCCAGCGCGTCGGTGTAGCTGTCGACCTTCGGCGCGTATTGGCGCGGGTCCAGCCCGTCCGCGCCCGCCAGCACTTCAAGCATCAGCGCATTGTCAGCAACGGACATGGTCATCGGGCCGGTGTGATCGATCGTACTCTCGATGGGCATGACGCCGGTATAGGGTACAAGCCCGTGGGTCGGCTTCATGCCCGCAATCCCGCAGTAGGACGCGGGCATTCGGATGGAGCCGCCCTGATCACCGCCGATGGCCATATCGACCTCGCCCGCCGCGACTAAGGCCGCGCTGCCCGAGGAGGAACCGCCCGCAGAATACCCCATCTTGCGCGGATTATGCACCATGGAGGGTTTCGAGGTGTGGCTGCCCCCCGAAAGGCAGAAATATTCGCAAACGGCCTTGCCTTCGATGGTGGCACCTTCGTCCAACATCCGCGTCACAATGGTCGCATCCGCCACCGGCACGAAGCCTTCGAGTGTCGAGGCGCCGTTCGTCATCGGTACGCCCGCCAGCGCCACATTGTCCTTGAGCGCGACCGTCTTGCCCTTGAGCTTGCCGTCCGCCGCGCCCTTCACCTCGACCCTGCGGGCCCAGGCGCCGAAGGGGTTTTCGGCGGCGGATGGCGCATAGCCGGAAGTCCGAGGATAGGCCACGGGCGGCGTGAAATCAGGCTCGGCATCAACAACATCATAGGCATCCAGGTTGGGCTGCATCAGCGTGTGATACTCCTCCGCCTCGGCCCGCGTCAGGGTCATCCCCAGCCCCTCCGCTATCTCTAGAACCTTTTCAACTGTGGGTCTCGTGATGGTCATGGATTGTCTCCTCTGGGTCAGTTTCGGGTCGTCATGGCGGCTGGTGCACCGCCGGATCAGATGCTCAGGCCGTTGTCATCCCGACGAATTCGGCAACGGTTTCCGGGTTCTTGAGGTCGTGTGGCATAAGCTCGCCGGTGATCGCGCCTTTCTGGATGATCAGCACGCGGCCGGACAAGGCGGCGATGAAATCGAGGTTTTGCTCCACCAGCACCAGCGACAGCCCGCGGCTGCGCAGCGTTTTCAGCGTCTCCACGATCTCCTCCAGGATTGAGGGCTGAATGCCCTCCGTCGGCTCATCGAGCAGCATCAGTTTTGGCCGGGCGCAAAGACACCGGGCGAGTGCCAGCAGCTGCTGTTCTCCGCCTGACAGCGCGCCGCCTCGCCGGTCGAGCAGCCGCTGCAGGCGCGGAAAAAGGCTCAGGATGTCATCGAGCAGAGCGGGGTCTTCCTCCGAACTGCCCGCCATGCCCATGCGCAGGTTTTCGTGCACGCTGAGGTCTGGGAAGATCTGCCGCCCCTGCGGCACCAGCCCCAGCCCTGCCAAGGCGCGTTTGTGCGGCGGCAGCCCCGTGATGTCCTGTCCGTTGAACCGGACCGTCCCGCCCGTCGCAGGCAAATGGCCCATCAGCGTGTTCATCAGCGTGGTCTTGCCCATGCCGTTGTGGCCCAGAATGCCGAGGAACTCACCCTCAGCGACATTCAGCGTCACACCTGCGAGGATCGGAATGCGGCCATAGCCGGACCTGAGCGCGTCGACGTCCAAAATCATGCCGCCAGCCCCTTGCCCAGATAGACATCGCGCACGCGAGCGTCTTCGAGCACGCGCGCCACGTCATCTTCGATCAGCACCGCTCCCTGATGCAGCACCGTCACCGTCCTGGCGATCATCTTGATGAATTGCATGTCATGCTCGACCACGATCAGCGCGCGCGACTTGTTGATCTCCAGGATCAGCTCGGCTGTCCGCTCCACCTCCTCGTGGGTCATGCCGGCTGCTGGTTCATCCAGCAGGATCAGCTCCGGCTCGCCAGCCAGAACGGTCCCGATCTCCACCCATTGCCGCTGCCCGTGCGCGAGTTGGCCAACCTCTTTGGTCGCGATCCCGGTTAGGTGCAGTTGGGTCAGGATCTTCTCCGTCAGCTCGGTGGCAAATCCCGGCGTATGTTTGTGACGTGCGGCAATCCACAGGTTTTCCTGCACGCTCAGCGCGTTGAAGACATTGGGCACCTGGGTCTTGATCCCCACGCCCTGACGCGCGATTTCATGTGGGCGGGCGCCGGAAATATCCTGACCGCGTAGGTGCACATGCCCTTCTGACGGATGCAATTGACCGGTGAGAAGTTTGAAGAAGGTGGACTTGCCCGCGCCATTCGGCCCGATCAGGCAGCGCAGCTCGGATTCCTTGAGGGTGAAATCCACCCCATCGACCGCGGTGACCCCGCCAAAGCGGATTGTGAGACCGCTGGTTTGCAACAACGGCGCGCTCATGTCTTCACCTTCACGCTGACCTCGGGCGGGGCCGTTTTTTCTTGCCCCAAGCGCAACATCACCAGATCGCGCAGGGTCGGCGCGATGCCCTTGGGCACAAGCAATACAAAGACGATCAGGATCGCCCCAAGGATGAAATTGGCATCCAGCGCCTGTTGCGCGCCGATCTCGGTGACCATCCATTGCAGCAGCAAACAGCCGATGACCGGTCCGATCAACGTACCGCGTCCGCCGATGATGACCCAGATGATGATCTGCGCGGAGAGGCCGAGAGCAAAGATCGTGGGGCTGACGAAGGCACCCCAATTCACGTAGAGCGCACCAGCAAACCCGGCGATGGCCCCGCCGATCATGAAGGTGATGAGTTTGTAGATGCGTGGGTCATAGCCCAGCAGCGCCGCCCGGGTCTCGTTTTCACGGATGGCGATGATGATGCGGCCAAAGGAGCTGGCGATCAGCAGACGCAGCCCCAGATAGACCAGGATCAGCGCGATGCCCGTGACCATCCAGGCCTGCTCCGGCGTGAGGATGTAGCCCGGGTTGCCCGGCAGGTTGAAGGTCGGCACCCCCGGCATGCCGTTGAATCCGCCAAGCCGCGCATCCCCGATCTTGTAGAAATCGCCCGCCGTGGAATTAACCAGATTAAACAGGATCAATGAGACCGTGAGGGTGATCACCCCTAGATAGACGTCACTGATCCCACCGTAGATCATGAAATAGCCCAGAAGCGCCGCAAAGATCACAGGCACCAGAATGGCCAGTAGAATCGCAGGCGTGCTGTCGCCGAAATTGATCGCCGAGACCGCGTACGCGTAGGCGCCTAGACCAAAAAAAGATGTCTGACCAAAGCAGAGGATGCCGCCGTAGCCCCAGATGAACCCGAGGCTGAGCGCCAGGACGGCCATGGCCGCAAAGACGGTTAGCTGCATGATCTGGAAAAGATCGACGTAGAGCGGCGCGGTGAGGATGAAGGCCGCAGCCACCGCGGATCCGACAAGTGCCCCGATCATGCCGTTGAGAAGATGCATCACAAACGTCCTTTGAAAAATCGGCCTGAAATGCCGGTGGGCAACATCCGGATCAGGATCACAGCAGCGATGAACAGGATCACCTCGCCAAAGACCGGTGTGGTCAGGAAGGCCGCGATCTGGTTGATGAAGCCGAAAAGGCCAGAGGCCGAGATCAACCCCCAGAGGATCGAGGTACCGCCGCCGACAACGGTGATGAAGGCCTTGGCGATATAGGCGGCCCCCATGGTCGGGACCACGCCTGCGACCGGGGCAAGAAGACCGCCCGCAAGCCCCGACATCGCCGCCCCGGCGCCGAAAGTGGCCATATAGATCCGGGCCGGATTGACCCCCAGCGTCGCCGCCATATCGGGGTTCTGCATCACCGCGCGGGCGATGAGACCAGCTCGGGTATAGCGCATGACGGCCCAGACAGCGGTCATCAGCAGGATGGCCATAAGCGCCAGAAACGGCGTGTAGAGGCTCGATTGATAGGCCCCGACCTGGAAACCGCCCAAGGGTGAGGACACCCCCACGATCGTATTACCAAAAATCATCGTCGTGCCGCCGACGATCACAAGACTGAGACCCCATGTCGCCAGCATCGTATCCACCAGTCGGCCATAGAGAAACTGGATCAGGCATCGCTCGACGATCACACCGACAAGCCCGACGAAAACCGGCGCGATGACCAGCATCGCAAACCAGATGTTCACCCCCGCCGAGACCGACAGCACCGTGGCATAGGCCCCGAGCATGAGGAATTCCCCATGCGCGAGATTGATGATTTTCATCATGCCAAAGATCACCGCAAGACCAGCGCTGATCAGCACCAAGGAGGCAATGCCACTGATGACGTCGAGCCCGACGATGATGGCGATGTCCATAGCCCGCCCCTCAGATATCGATGATGTAGTGGGTGGTGTCGTTCGGATTCGCTTCGAGATCGCAGACTGCCGCAGTATCCAACGGCTCCTGTTGCTCAAAGGTCTCCAGCACGTTCCACTGGCTGTTTTCAACTTCGGCGAGGAAGGTATTCCGCGTCACGTGGTGGGTCTTGGGATCCACCACCACCTTGCCGCTCGGCCCGTCGAACGAGAGCCCCGTTTCCAGTGCTTCGATCACTGCCATCCGGTCGACCGAGCCCGCCATTTTGACCCCTTCGGCCCAGAGGTGCACGCCCTCATAGCTCGCCGCCGCCAGTTCACTGACATAGGGCGTCTGTGCGCCATGCCGGTCTTTGATCGCTGTGACGAAGGCCTGGCTTGCCGGTGTCTGCAGCTCTTCGAAATAGCCGTAACTGCCCAGCACACCCTTGCTTTCGGACGCTTCCAGTGTCGCGGGCTCGTTCACCAAACCGAAGGTCGTAGAGGCAATGGGAATCTCATCCTTCAGTCCCGCAGCAGCCCACTGACGATAGAACGCGGTGTGGTTGCCGCCGACCATCGCCGACAAGAGCAGGTCCGGTCCGGCCGCCTGGATCCGCGAGATCGACGGTCCGAAGTTGGTCACGTCGAGCGGGAAGAAATCGGTTGAGAGCACCTCGCCGCCATGGTCTTCGACGTATTTGCGCATCCACTTCGCGGTGATCTGGCCATAATTGTAGTCCGCCGCGATGATGTAGGCTTTCTTGCCCCAGAGGTTCATCGCGTAAGGCACCAGTTTTTCCACCGTCTGGGCGGGGGTCGTGCCAGTGTTGAACGTGTTGCGGTCGCAGACGCCGCCCTCATAAAGCGTGTTGTAGAAGTAGAGGGTCCGGAACCGGCTGAAGATCGGACGGATCGCTTCGCGCGAGGCGGAGGTAATGCCGCCGTGGATCACATCGACCTTGTCGCGTACCGCAAGCTGCTGCGCGAATTGCGAGTATAGCTGGATGTTGGATTGCGTGTCATAGTTGATCAGCTCGACCTCACGCCCCAGCAATCCGCCTGCGGCATTGATCTCCTCAACCGCCAGCATGATGGCATAGACCATGGGCTCGCCGGTGGCCGCCAGCGGCCCGGCCAGATCGTGCAGGCTGCCCAGTTTGATGGGGCCATCCTGCGCCCGCGCCATGCTGCCGATGAGCGAAGGCGCTGCGAGCGCGACCCCACCAGCGGCAGAATTCCGGATAAATTTACGGCGTGAGAGTGTCATCTACGTTTCCCTTTTGTTGGTCGGCGTCTCTTGGTCTGCTGAGACTGTTCTGTGATGGATCGTCCGCCCTGCGCCGGGAGCAGACCCGTTGGCGCAGGACCGTTTCAGCGGCGGTGTCACTCCGCCGTCATTTTTTGAAAGGAGAGCTGTTCGACCGCAGCAGCGGCCCGGTAGAGCGTTTTTTCCTCCAGCTTGCGCCCGATGAACATCGCACCGATGGGCCGCCCGTCATCGGTGGTGCCCGCAGGAACGGAAATACTCGGGTGCCCTGTGGCGCAGGAGGGCGCGGTGTTCGGGATCATTGCAAAGGCGCGCTCGACAATCGTCTCACGACTGGCCTCCGGGCCGGGCAGCGGGTGCGTCGCCATTGGCGTTGTCGGCATCAGCAGCACATCGCATTTGGCAAGCAGATCGTCATAGGCCGCAGTCAGCAGCCGATTGAGGTTCTGGGCCTTGCCGTAGTAGCGCCCCTTGTGGCGCGACGACATGTAGTGCCCCATCAAAAGCCCCAACTTCAGCGTCTCCGACATCTCATTGGCCCGCGCTTTCCACCGCGATTGCTTCTCCAGCAGGCTTTCCAGAAACACCCCTTTCATGTTGGTGCCATAGGCGTTCTGACGCATCATCAGCTCTGTCGCACCTTCGAGGAAAATCGGTGTCCAGATGGCAGCCCCTGCCGCGTGCAGCGGTATGGAGACCTCTTCAACCTCGGCACCCTGCGTCCCAAGCCGCTCGGCCACCTCGTGAATGCGGGCATCAACTTCCGCCTCGCCACCCGGGTGACCGAAACCTTCGGAAACCACCCCGACCTTCAGGCCGCGCGCGGGCATCCCCATGCCTTCGGAATAGGCTTGGCTGGGCGCGCCGGTCTGGCGTGGATCAAGCCCATCCGGGCCTGCCATGACCTCCAGCATCAGCGCATTATCGGCCACGGTCCGGGTGATTGGTCCTGCGTGATCGACGGTCAGTTCGACCGGGAAGATGCCGGTATAAGGGACGAGACCATGGGTTGGTTTCAGCCCCACAACGCCGCAGAAAGACGCGGGAATACGGATTGACCCACCTTGGTCACCTCCCGTCGCCATATCTACGATTCCCGCGGCAACCAGCGCTGCCGAGCCCGAGGAGGAACCGCCCGCGTTGTGGCCAGGCACGACCGGGTTTTCCACCGGCCCGCTGGCCGAGGTGTGGCTGCCGCCAGACGCGCAATAGTATTCGCAGACCGCCTTGCCGTGAATATCCGCACCGGCCTCCAGCAGGCGGGTGACAATGGTCGCATCGGTTTCGGGCACGTACCCCTCGAGGATTGTGGAGCCGTTTTCCATGGTCACGCCGGCAACGTTCACATTGTCCTTGATGGCCACGGTCTTACCCGAAAGCTTGCCACCAGGCGCGCCTTTGATCTCAGTTTTGACGACCCAGGCGTTGAACGGATTGTCGGCAGGATCGGGTCTGACACCTGGCGACCGCTCATATGTCACCGGCGGCAGCGGGCTTTCCATCTCATCCACGAGATCGTAAGCCTCAAAAAGCCCCCCCATCAGGCCCAGAAAAGAGGCGCTATCCTCAGCACTCAGCGCCAGACCCAGCTCGGCTCCCGCTGCGCGGACATCTGAGGCTTCCGGACGGTCTATCATCCTAATGGCTCCCATTCTTTCAGCGCCGCCCAGACATGCGTCTTTGGCGGCTCAATCCGTTTTCGCTGCGTCCAAATGATAAGCATTTGACGCGTAATACTCTGACTTAACTAAATAAAATGAAACAGTCGCATCTTGTCGCGCGCCTCTGCCTCATGCACTCCCGCTGTCCAGAAACAACTATTAAATGAAATTAGTTGAATTGGAAACTTAATTTTGGTTAACCTTTGAAATACTCAGCTGCAACAGATCGCGGACAGAAAATTTGTGATTTTTCGCTGCACACCGAAAAAGTGCCCGATATTTAATCAGTTGCCATGTCAGTTCCGATCCCGTTTTGTCTGCCGGATGGTGGGCACCGGATCCGCCCGAACGACACCGGTTGGACGACAGCATCGCCAATCGCAAACGGGGACCGGCAAGGCACTGGACCATCCGCATGACAAGGAGAAAAGACGATGCCTCATGACCACCCTCACCCGCACAACAAGCCGCTGTCGGATGTGGAATTGCGCGTAAAGGCTCTGGAGTCCATCCTCACTGAGAAGGAGTTGATCGACCCCGAGGCGATCGACCTGATTGTCGAGACCTATGAGACCAAGATCGGCCCGCGCAACGGCGCCCGCGTCGTCGCCAAGGCGTGGAGCGACCCGGCCTATAAGGAGCGCTTGCTGAGCGATACCACCGCAGCGATCAGTGAGCTGGGCTTCTCCGGTGTGCAGGGCGAGGACATGGTGGTGGTCGAGAATACCGAGGACGTGCACAACATCGTCGTCTGTACATTATGCTCCTGCTACCCGTGGCCGACCTTGGGCCTGCCGCCGGTCTGGTACAAGGCCGCCCCCTACCGCGCGAAGGTGGTCAAAGATCCCCGCGGGGTGCTGGATGAGTTCGGTGTCAGCCTGCCGGAAGAGACCGAAATCCGCGTCTGGGACAGCAATGCAGAACTGCGCTATCTGGTGCTGCCGAAGCGGCCGGATGGCACCGATGGCATGTCCGAAGAACAACTGGCCGAGATCGTCACCCGCGATGCGATGATCGGCACCGATGTACTGGCGGCGCACTGAACGCCGTAACCCGATAGAAAGGACAACCCCATGAACGGCATACACGATCTGGGTGGCATGGACGGTCTTGGCCCGATCAATCCGACCAAAGACGAGCCCCGTTTCAAAGACGATTGGGAACGGCGGATGTTCGGTCTTTTTGTCTCCTGTTTCGCGGGCGGGCATTACAACGTGGATGAGTTTCGCCATGCCATCGAGCGCATGGGTCCGGCGCATTATCTGGAGACCAGCTATTACGAGCACTGGCTGGCCTCGCTGGAAACGCTGCTGACGGAAAAGGGGGTCATCACGCAGGAAGAGCTGGACGCCCGCAAGAAGCACATCGCGATGGAGGACGCCTGATGCCCACATTGACACCAGACATCGTGCCGGGCCTGATTGCCACTGGCGCCTCAGCTCGGCTGGATGAGGATGTCGCGCCGAAGTTCAGCATCGGTGATGCCGTGGAGATGAAGAACATCAACCCGGTGACCCATACCCGCCTGCCCCGCTACGTCCGCGGCAAAAAGGGGATCGTGGAGCGGGACCATGGTGTTTTCGCCTTTCCCGATACCGGCGCGCATGGGCTGGGGCACAAGGCGCAACATGTCTATTCGGTGAAGTTCTCGTTTCGGGAGCTTTGGGGCGAGGACCATGCAGAGAATATGTATCTCTACATCGACATGTTCGATGACTACATGAGGCCCGCGCCATGAACGATCAGATCAAAGGCTCCGACCTCAAACGCACGCCGCACCTGCCCCATGACGAGGGCGGGCCCGTTTTTAATGCGCCATGGGAAGCCAAGGCCTTTGCCATGACGGTGGACTTGCACAAACGCGGTGTCTTTGCCTGGTCAGATTGGTGCGAAACACTGTCGGAAGAGATCAAGCTGGCGCAGGCGGCGGGCGATCCCGATCTGGGCGACACCTACTACAAACACTGGCTCAGCGCTCTGGAAAAGCTGATCACAGCGAAGAAGGTCACCGATGCACAAAGCCTACTGGCGGCCAAGGAAGACTGGCGCGCGGCGGATGAGCATCGTGGCTTTGGCGAGGCACCGGTGCTTGTGAAAGGCGCGGCTGGCGCAGGTACGTGAGTGGCGTCGAAGGCATCACGGTCCGGGGCTTAACAGAGAGCGGCACCGACGGTATCCTGATCGGGCTGGATCAACCTGTCTATGACACCGGTGACGAACGCGATCACATCAGGCGCCCAACCCTACGTAAGCGTATCCAACGCCTCTCGCAGGAGCTGCGCTTTTTCCAATCCGATTGTCTCGATGATCCGGTCGTTTTGCGCTTCGACGTGGAGTGCGATCTTGTCAGCGAGTGTGACGCCCAGATCGGTCAGCGCCAAATGCACACGTCTTTGATCCTCTGCGGCCAGCTGCCGCTGTACCAACCCGTCCGCCACCATCCGGTCCACCAGTTTGGTCAGCGTCGGCGGGTTCATCAAAACAATTTCAGCCAGCTCCCGCATTGTGATACCCTGCGAGGCACGCAATGACTGCAGCACGCGCCAGGTTTCAACCTGCACGTTCAGCGCCTTGAGATTCTGGCTCAATTCGATGTGAAGCTTTCGATGGGCCGCAGCAAGTGCATAAGAAATATACGAATCTACTGTTTTTTGAGGCTCTGACATCCGACGACCGACAGTTCAATGGTAACAAAGTTGACGTTGCGGACACCAAGTACCACCGTCTTTGAATTAAAACTAGCAAAGAAAACGGATCGATGGCTTCGACGCACATACATCTTTGGCGAAGTGAGGACACGACCTCTTTTCCGTATGGCATGCCGGGTGCGCGATCAAATGCACACGCGGATCAGCCCTACCGTGTCGCGCTGCTGATCCCGATGTGCGGGGCGGCGGGCATGTGGGCACCGTCCTGCATTGCCAGCGCTGAGGTGGCGCTGAACGAGCTCAACGCCAGCACAGGCATCGCCGGGTGTCCGGTCGAGGTCGTGGTAATCGATGCAGCCGTGGAAGCGGAAACACCCGTCGAGACCCTGATCGATGATCTGATTTCGCAAGGTCGGATCGACGCGATCGTGGGCATGCACATCAGCGCGGTGCGGCAAAAGATCATCGGGACCGTCCGGGGCAGAATACCGTTCATATACACTCCGCTTTACGAAGGCGGCGAAGCCTCTCCGGGCGTTTTTACAATCGGCGACATGCCCGCCCGGCAGTTGGGCCCGGCCATCGGATATATGAGCCGCCGGTTTAAGCTGAAGAAATGGGCGCTGATCGGCAATGATTACATTTGGCCGCGTGTCTCGCATGCCTACGCCAAGATACAGCTGCGCCGCCACCATCGTGAGCTGGTTTTCGAGAGCTACCTGCCCTTCAACTCCAAAAGGATTGCAGATGCGGTGGAGACAATCGGCAAATCGGGTGCCGATGCGGTTCTGATTTCCCTGGTGGGTCAGGACGCGGTTGCGTTTAACCGCATCTTTGGCGCCATGAAGCTGCACTTGACCACGTTTCGCCTGTCCTGCGCCATCGAGGAAAACGGTCTGCTGGCCAGCGGCGAACAGAACCTGCATCGGCTCTTTTCTTCGGCGTCGTATTTTGCCGGTCTGGATACGCCAGGAAATGCGGAGTTTCGAGAGAAATACCACAGCCTGCATCAGGAGCGCGCGCCCATGCTGAACGCCCTCGGCCAGTCCACCTATGAGGGGCTGCATTTTCTGGCCAGTCTGGTCGACCAACCTGACCAGGATTGGCGGGCCCATCGGATGCCGTCATCGCGCCCCATCGCCTACAAGAGCGCCCGGCGCGGGCTATATGTTACAAACGCCGACAACAAATCTCCCGTCTTTCTCGCCCGCGCCAATGGATTTGTCTTCGATGACCTACAACGGCTCCCCTGACTGGTTGCACGATCAGCTGTCACGACGAGATCAGATCGCAGAGACCTCCAACGCGCGCCCCAGGCATTCGCCGGTCGCAGCGTTGGGATCGATACGGGTAAGTTTGGTGGACTTCTTTCAACCCTCTGTGGCGGACCGCGCCTTTGCCGCTCACCAGCCCTCTGCTCGGGTCAGAGCAATTGTGGCGGGACCGCTTGAGAGCGTGACCTTCGGGACAGGTGTACTGATCGTTCTCTGAAGCGCAACTTAGCCAATTCGGCAAGCTTACGGGCCACCCCCTGGCAAAGCAAACTTGCTCAGGTTTTCGTAGCGCGTCTGCGCCGCATCGCACCGAGCCCGCTGAGTGCCAGCCCAAGCAACCAAGCCGATGCAGGCAAGGGAACCGGCGTTGGTGACGCGGCCAAGACCTCGTACCGCAATCCCTCCGCGGTGCCTTCGCCGAAGCCTTTCCAATAGGTGTGATCTTCCCGGAGGGTCCCATCCTCATTCACAGACCAGACGCCCTCGCCCCCGATGTCCAGTAGATCGAGATACGCGCTTTTTTCGGTTTCGCCTTTCAGCTCAACATCCAGCCAGGAAGTTACGAAGTGCTGGCCAACATTGTTCATGAATACCGAGTCCCAAACCGCATCCATATAGTGTTCGGACACGTTGAACCCCAATCTGTCATTGAAATAGAAACTCTCTTCCGGCGCGGGGATGGGGGCGACCGTATTGTGACCGCCACCGTCGAACGTCAGCAGGGCACGGTCCACGCTGGTTGCGCCCTCCCAGATCTTGCGCACGCCGTCCTCATAGAGGGAGGTGGCGTCCTCCGATCCGGCAATAAACAGCATCGGAATCTCAATGCCCGCCAACCCTTCGGCGTCCCAGAAGCCAGTGTTCATGCCCCAGGGGCCGATGGCGATGGCTGTCTTGATCCGCGGGTCAGGGAGCGCTTCATGCGTTTCGCTGCCCGCCTGATGGATGCCCAGCGTCCCTTGCGGCCCGCCCCAGGGATAGGCGACCGAGGTTTCGGTCACGCCGCCGCCCGCAGTGACAATCGCACCATAGCCGCCCATCGAATACCCCAGCAGACCAGTGTTATTTGCGTCAATAAGCCCGGCCAGGTCGGAGGTTTTATCATCGTTCATCTGCGCCATCTGCTCCAGTACGAACAGCTGATCCAGAGATCGGTTCACCAAGGTCGATCCGAACGCCGCCTGCGTGCGGTAGGTTGAATCGGTATGATCGATGGATGCGACGACATACCCCTTGGAGGCGAGGTTTTCAGCCAGATGCGACATCAAAAACCGATTGCCGGGATATCCATGGCTCATCAGCAGCAATGGGAACGGATCTGTGCTTTCCGCTGGTGCCGCATCACGCATTGCGCGACCTTCGAGGGTTACTTCCGTGGTCCCATCTCGCAGAAAAGTGTTAAAGGACGTATCGCCCGTCGCCCCTTCGGCCGCAGGGTACCACATTTCCACCGTCAAGGGCCGGTCATATCGCGGCAATTCATCTGACCCGTCGCCCGCAGGATCAACGGACAGAATGTCGATCTGGTCCTTGTTCAGCAACTCGATCTGACGCACGCCGACAGGCAGATCGCCATAGGCCGCCAGTTCCGGTGCATCGGTCGATTGCCCATCGATCCTGTTCTGCGCCGTAAGTGGTGTTGCAACCGCTGATGCGATCATGGCCGTTATCAGAGCGATATGCCTCATGCTTAGTCCTCCCAAGGGTGATGAACCCGATAAATCTTCATCGTCGAGGTATAGCTTGCTACCACCCAGCACCCTAAGCAGACTTTCGAAACGATTATGTGACTGGCGGGTTTAAGCCGAGCCCGCCCGGGCTGGTCGCGCGCATCTTTTGGATCTCAACGAGGCTCCGGCGGAGCCCAAAGGTGCCCTGCTAAGCCGCGCGCCTTTCACCGTCAAAGTATCGCGCCAGCCTCTCAAAGGAGGCGCTCCAGCCCGCCTGGATGACTTTGCTGAGCTCGCTGGGCAGAACAGACTGGGTCAACTTCACCTCGGTCCCGTCGCCACGCGGGATAAACTCCACGTCCACCTGCATGGTCTCGCCCTCTGACATCCCCGGCATTTCGTAAGCAAGCCGTGCTGGCGGTTCAAAAGCAGTGAATTTCCCCAGGATCGGGTAAAGCCCCGCGCCAGTGATTGTCATCGCGTGCTCATACTTACCGCCCACCTTCGCCTCGATCTCCGATTTGACATGCGTGGTGTTTTCGCAGCCCCACCATTCCTGTGTCTGCCCCGCTTCGACCCAAGCGGCAAACACATCCGCTTGGGGCATTTCATAAAGACGCGAGATCGTGAGAACGCCATTTTCGAATGAAGTCTTAAGGGTCATCTTTCCTACTCCGTTTTTCGGCCAGAATTTCGTCTACTGCGTCAAAATGCTGTTTCCAGAACATAGTATACTGTGTGATCCAGGCCGCCGCCTGTTCCGCTGCATCGGATCGGGCGCGCACATGGGTTTCGCGGCCAATCTTCCACCGCTGCACCAACCCTGCCGCCTCAAGAACCTTCAGGTGCTTGGTGATCGCCGGCTGCGACATGTCATAGGGTCGAGACAGTTGCGCGACATTCGCGTCCCCCTCCAAGAGCTGCGCCAGAATACCACGCCGCGTTGCATCGGAGAGCGCCCCAAAGACGAGATCAAGCTGTCTCGAATCCATAACCATTTGGTTATGATAATCGATTCACTCCTACCCGGCAAGTCGGTCACCCGGAAGCCTGAAGATCAGCTTCAGCGCTCTTCCGTTTGGAAATAAAGCGATACCCAATCGCTTTCGAGGTCGCTGTAAGCCCCCTCAAGTTCAATGATGACCGCGTTCAGCAAGCACTGCGATGCAGGGGGCAGCGGGAGAAAGATCTTTCCCTGCCCATCTGTTGTCACCTCCTGCCGAACCACTGCAGACGCGCCCTTTGGGGAGCGGCAATAAATCTGCACAGGGTGGTTTGCGATCACGCCGTGACGATCATGCAGGATAAATCCGTCTTCCACCGCGACCCATTCCTGATCCGATCCCACGCGCCTATCCGCACCGCGCATGGTCCCGAAGTGAACCAATAACTTGGAAGACCGGCGATAGTTCTCGGTGATTTGCGCGGCGGGCAGGGTTTTCGCAGCAGGCGAGGTCAGAAGGGCCTCCTGCCCAACCGATTTCAAAAACTGCAACAGCTTGTCTTGGGAGGGATACGTCAGGGATTGCTCAAAAGATGAGACCGTCAGACTGTGCAACCCCGTACCGAAAGCTTGCAGCTTCTGCAAACTGCCGCGAACGGATTGCCCGTTCAAATCCGCCCGGCCCTCGGGACCGGACCACACAGCGTATCGATAGGCGCGCGGATCAAACGGGTACGAGCGACCCTCAAGATTTTCGCCGATGCGCACGGTTACAGAAAGTGCCGCTTGTGGATCGAGCGCGAACGCATCCGGCTCAAGCCAATACTCATGCGCATTGGCAACCTGAGACATGAGACACAGCAGCGCCAGGCTCATCACCCTAAACATCCTTGAAAACACCCGCAGATAGCACTGGCCCCGTTGGCGCACCGGTCGGGGACCCGCCCGGCGGTTCAAGGCTGATGGCCAGGGTTACGCCTTCTGAAATCAGAACATTGCCCTGCACTTCAATCTGGCCGTTTGGCGGGAGAACGCCAAGAGAAACCGGCACGCCGGTCTCGCCGATGGCCCAGACCTCAAAATCGCGATCTGTCGGCGCGCGCGCTTCCAAAACGGTCACAGTCAACCCCCGATCATCTTGATCAAAGGTCGCTTCAAAAGCGTATCCCGTTTCCACGGCATCCAGGCGGGCGACATATTCAGGCGCGTCCGGGGGAAATCCAAAGCCGACAAAAACCGCTATGATCGCAGCGGCCGCCACCGCACCAGACCAGATCGATATGCCGCGCCACCATGTTTTACGGACCTTTTCCTGGCCGAACAACCGCATATCAATTGCGTCTTTCACCCTCGTTGGTGGCGTTTCGGGATGATACGCCGCGTCAAACGGCGCAAGCCTGTCCTCCCATTCCACGACAATCCGCGCCAGCTCTGGCGATCCATTCAGTTTATCCACAAATGCTTTCCGCTCCGCGTCTGACATCAGGCCGATGACATATTCTGCGGCCTCCGCGTGTTGTGTTTCAGTATCCGTCACAGCGAATTCTCCTTCAGACACTCACGCAATGACAAAAGACTGCGGCGCAGCCAGGTCCGCACGGTATTCAAAGGCATCTGAAACCTGTCGGCCAATTCCTGATAGCTGTATCCCTCGACGTAGGCAGATGTCACAGCTTCGGCCTTGCGCGGGCTTAACTTGTCCAGACACCGATCCAGTTGCTGTCGCTGCATCGATTGTGCTGTCATCGCTTCGGGTCCCGGTGCGGGATCAGCCACATCGCTGGCATCCGTGATCGGCACCGCCGGAGGTTTGCGCCGCCTCAGACGGTCAATGGACAGGTTGCGCGCAATCGCGATCAACCAAGACATCGGTTGCGCCTGCCCGGGACGAAAATGATCCGCCTTTTGCCAGATACGTACGTAGATATCCTGTATCGCGTCCTCAGCTTCACCGGGGTCTTTCAGCATCCGCAGGGCGACCCCGAAGAGCTTGCGAGACGTCAACTGATATAATGCATCAAACGCGACGCGGTCTCGCAGCGCCACGCGGCAAATCAGGTCTGACAGGTCTTCCCCGATCTGCGTCTCAGAAAATGCCTGTACCTGCCCATCGGTTGCAATCGTATTTTTCATCAATAGAGCCCTCCAATTTCCAGTCGCACCGGCGCGCGGGTGACTTTTGCCTTGCCCCTTTGTTCTGCCCGCGCACCACTTAGCGCCTTGAGGCGTGCGTCGTAGGTTTTGCGAATATCCGGCGCGGATCTCAGGATTGTGGGCTTCAAGAAGACGAAAAGTGTCCGTCGGTTCCGGGTGGTGCTGCGTGATTTGAAAAGATTGCCCAAAATCGGAATGTCCCCTGCCCCCGGCACTTTTTGCAGGCTTTCCAGATCGTCTCGCGTGATCAATCCGCCCAGCACGATGGTCGCGCCATCATCCGCCAGAACGCTCGTTTGAATGGATCGTCGATTGGTGATCAGGTCGGCCGCACCCTCCAGGTTGGCGTTGACCAGCGAGGAGACCTCCTGGCTGATGTCCAGACGTACCACATCGCCTGCATTGACCCGTGGCAATACGTTCATGGTGATGCCAACATCACGCCGCTCGATCGTCGTGAAAGGCTGTACCGTGTTGCCATCGGTCGCAAAAGACCCGGTTCGAAACGGGACATTCTGACCCACCACGATGGAGGCGGCCTGATTGTCCAGCGTGGTGAGGGATGGCGTCGACAGCAGGTTGGCCTTGCTGGTCTGATTCAACGCCTGAAGCAAAAGTCCGAAATTGTCGTTGCCGATGCTGAATGAACCGCCCGGTGGCGCCAGCGAGGCGTTTGGCACACCGATGGCGGCAAGTACGGAGCCAAGAGAAACACCACCGTTGCTGAACGATGTCGCCGCCAACCCACCCGGTGGCGCCAGATCGCCAAAGCCAAGCTGCGCGCTCAGCCGCTGTGCCACATCACCCGAAACCTCTACAATGGCGGCTTCGATCAGGACTTGTGCCCGACGTTGATCCAATCGCCCGACGAGGGCCACAACTTCGCGGATCTGCGCCGCCGTTCCACGGACCACAACCGCATTCAGCTCGGTCGAGGCCTGCACTGAAACCTCTGGCGTGTCTTCGCTGGCGACGGTGCTTTGCAGGCTCGCGGTTTCAAGGCTTTCTGCAACAGGGTTGGTCAGACCCGCCGATCCGGCCAGCGTCGCCCGGACGAGTTCCGCCACCTGCGTCGCCTCGCCAAACCGCAAGCGGATCACTTCGGTGTTCAGGGCAACCTGGGGGTTCTCCTCTGGCGGAATGTCCATCGAGCGCGCGAGATCCCCTATTTCCGCAAGGTCTTCGGCGGTGCCGCGCACCAGCAGCGTATTCGACACCGGGTCAACCGACAGGCGCGCCCCGGTCGGGTCAGGCCCCAGGACCTCGGCAATTGCAGCACCAATGATCGCAGCCTGGGTGTGTTGAAACCGCAAAACACGAGACTGCCGCGTATCCTCCTGATCCAGATCGGCAACCAGTTGCATGATCCGCGCGGTGCTTTCGAAGGTATCGGTGATCAGCACCGCATTGGGGTCTTCCAGCGCCTCGATGGACCCCGAGGCCGCGACCAGCGGGCGCAGCACGCGAACGGCCTCAGCGGCGGGCAGTCGTTTCAACGTCACAAGACGCGTCACAAAATCCTGACTTCCCGGCTTTTGAGCTCCGTTGACCCGCGACGCCGTGCGGGCGGTCTCCAGCGGCAGCACCTGCCAGATTGCGCCGCTTTGCACGGCCTGAAATCCGCGAACCCGCAGAATGGACTGGAAAAGCTCCCAGGCGCCTTCTGCATCCAGCGGCTCCGCCGATACGACGCTGATCTCCCCCCGCAGGTCCGGATGAACGATCAGCGTTCGACCACTGATCTTTGCCACCTGTTCTGCCAATACTGTGATCTCGGTGTCACGCAGATTGATGACGAATTCTTCTGCCGCTGTTTGTGCCTGCAGCGGCGACGCCATCAGCAGTGCGGCGAAAATCGTTGATTTGATGAGGCGCATCGCGGTCACCTGAGCGGAAATGAAAATGTGAGAAGCTTGTCGCCGCGCTGCACCTCCAGACGCGCCTGACCAGCGGCGGCAATTTCGTCATAGGCCTGGCGATCCTCATCCGGGTTTCCGACGGCTTTGCCGTTGACGCTGCGCACCAAATCGCCTGCGCGCAGGCCAGCCAGTCGCACGCCGGGATTGTGTTTTTGCGCAATGCGGTAGCCCTCGTCCGCAGGCTCAAGCCCAAGGTCTTCGAGCACGGCCTCGGGGTTTTTGCGAATCTTCCGCCGCCAATAGGCGATGTAGTCAGACGTGGTTTCCGGCGCATCGACCTG
Organism: uncultured Roseobacter sp.; assembly: GCF_947499265.1. GTDB lineage: Bacteria > Pseudomonadota > Alphaproteobacteria > Rhodobacterales > Rhodobacteraceae > Roseobacter. Next base: position 45,045 of record NZ_CANMNK010000013.1, read on the forward strand.
CGGTTTTCGGTCTGGTACAACAACAGCGGCGCGCAACCGGTCGTTTATCGACGTAGCGGTCGCGCTTTTGTCAGAGGTTTCGGTGCCGCGGGCGGGTGCCTCGTCAAAACGCAGGATGACCTGCCCCTTTCCTGTCTGCACCACGACGTGATCGGCGGCCAGCGTCGCAACGCTTAGGTACTCCGAGATCGCTTGCCCTTCTGCGTAGAGACCCTGTAGACCTGCGACAGCGATCAAGGCAACCGAAGCCTCGGCATTCGCCGCTGAAAGAATGCCCTTCAGCTCCAAATCCGGCAATGTTTTGGTCGACGCCCCGGGTTTGGCAATCTGCGCAACGGCGGGACGTCCAAAAGGTGCCAGTGCAAGCACTGCGGAGAGATCCAGTGTTTCCACGGGTGCATCCGCGCGATGCACCTCTGCCACGGCTGTTTTCTCCTCAATGAAGATGCCGAAAGAATGCCGGACCACGGCCGGCGCCTGCCATGTGAACGAGGTGATCAAGGCTCCCGCCAGCCCCAGTTGCGCCAGATGCCAGATGTCGAATTTCATGTGCCATTCGCCTTTCGGACGTCGACAAAGCCGGTGAGCAAGGCCAGCACGGCATCGGACAGCCCATTTGCGCGCGCAACCCGGATATCGACCCGCGCCAAATCAGGGTCTGCGGTCGCGGACCTGTCTGTTGTCACGGCCCAGAGCCCCCCCAGTGCGGTGACTTCGGCGGGCAATTCAGTCATGCCCAATTCCAGTTCGACCAGCCGGTTCTCCGCGACCCAGAGCGCCGTTCTGCGATCCGCGATCTGTCCGACGCGCGCCACATGGGTCTGTGTCGCGACAAGCAGGAAAACAGTGGCAGTCGACAGGATGCCAAGAGCTACAAGCGCTTCGATGAGGGTAAATCCCGCGTCTTGAACCCTTTGCATCCTGTCTAGTCTCCGCCTGTCTGAACCCATTGCGCGGTGACCCCGTCAAAGGTCACCTGATGCGCAAAAGGCCCCTGCCTCAATGTTACCTGCCAGGGTGTGCTGCCTGCGGGCACCAGATACCGTGACACGGCAAAGACCATGTCTTCGTGGTCCTGCACCGAGATACGCATGGTGTCCGGAAAAGGTTTCAATCGACGCAGAGACGGATCAGCATGAGGCTCCCAACCACCCGCACCGATGGTCCAGAAACTATATCCCTCCGGCCCCGCCTTCACGCCAAAGCCGCGCTGATGGTCAATCGCGAACTGCACGGCAAGACGCAGATCCGCAACCAGCTTAAGCGCGGTCACCTCCGGCGCTGTGCCGGAGGTCTTTGGGCGAAACGACATCGCAACTGTGCTGGCCATGATGCCAATCACGACAAGGACCACCAACATCTCGATGAGCGTCACACCGGCATCGCCCGCCCGGTGCCTCATTGCGACAGCCCCGTAGCCTGCCGATCGCCCAAGGCAATGTCCGAGGCAGGTCCGTCCCCGCCAGCCGCGCCATCAGATCCCAGCGACATGAGGTCAAACGCGCCCACGGTGCCCGGCGATTGATAGACATACGCGTTTCCCCAAGGATCCTGCGGCAGGCTTGTCAGGTAGCCCCCCTGCACCCAGTTGCGCGGGAGGGGCGGGCTGATGGGCGCCTCAACCAAGGCGGCCAGCCCTTGTGTGGTGGTCGGATAGGTCTGGTTGTCCAGCCGATAGAGCTCCAGCGCGCTTGCGATCGAACGCAAATCTGTCTGGGCAACGCTGGCGCGCGCCTCGTCCGGTCGACCGATCACATTGGGCACAATGATCGCGGCAACAACCGAGATCATTACCAGCACCACCATCATTTCGATCAGGGTTACGCCTGCATTGCCAGAGCGGGTGGGGAGATGTTTGCAGCTAAGTTGTGTCATGAAACCTTTTCCTTCTGAGTCTCGTAAATCTGAGTACATAGGCACAAAAAATCGTGCTGAAAAGACTTTTTATTGTGGAAAAACAAATGTTTACACAAGAAGATGGTGGCTGCGCTGAAATCACTGATAGGGGTGCGATTGCCCCATCACGCGCCCTCGTCCCGTATCCTCAGCCCCCCGTTGCTCCGGCTGTCTGCACCGCTCTGAAAGACAGGTTGGTGCAAGCTGCCACAGCTGCCCATCTTGCCGCCCCCATTGTGGTGCCAAGCGCAAATGTCAGCCTTTTTTGCGTGTCTCTGCCGGTCAACACCCATCGACAGCGCATGAAAGCGCTGAGGTTCGCATTGGTGGATCAGCTGTGCGAGGCACCAGTCACATCACAGTGTGTTCTGGGCCCGCTGATCGGTGACGATCATTACCTCGTGGCTGTCTGCGACGAAACCGCGCTGGCGCAGGTGGCGGTCGATCCCGAGCAAGCTGGTGTTGCCCTGCCCGACATTCTGGGTATCCCGCGACCAGATGCAAAACGCCCTGCCTGGAACCTCTGGCGCGCGGGGAATGTGATTTACGTCCGCGCCTCTGATGGCACCGGGTTCGTGTGCCGTGCCGATGTTTTTGCGACGTGCTGGACCCTAGCCGATAAACCTGAGCTCTTTTCCCTAACGCAGGCGCTACCGGATGGCGTGGAAGCAGCGGATATCTCTGCAAACCCACCGCCGCCCGACCCGCAGGATTTGCAATTGGACCTGCGACATGGCCGGTTTCGACACCGCAAAAAAGGGCCACGCCGGTTTTTGCGATTTGCCGCCGCTGCTCTGATCCTCGGTGTTTTTGGCCAGATCTCCCTACTCGCTGCAGATGCACGGGCATTGTCCAACATCGCAGAGCAGCGCATCGCGGATGTGTCAGACAGGCTCGCCCAGCGCGCCCCCGGTCTTGCGCCAGATCAGCCGCTGCGCCTGATCACTGCGCAGCTGGTCAACAAAAGCACCCCCAAACAACAGGATCGATTCATGGCAACTCTGACCCATGCCTCCGCGGCGCTGAAACCTCAGGCCGATCAGATCACCTTTCGGGAATTGCGATACGGTGCGCGCGAGGGGGTTTTGACGCTGCTCGTACAGGGCAGTGAATTCGGGGCACTGCAGGCCGCCGAAGCAGCCCTGATCGATGCTGGATTGCGCGTCACCAGCGGTACGGCAACCGCGACGGAAAGCGGCGCAGAAGTATTGCTTCAGATCAGGGCCGCATCGTGATGCGAGACCTGACCAATCGCGAAAAAGGCCTGCTTGGCCTGGCCATGCTGCTGACGGTGGTGTCTGCAGCATGGGTGTTGATCGTAATGCCAATGATGACCGCGAGAGCGGCAAGCCTCACCGAAATTCGCAAGGCCGATGCGATTGCGGATCTGCTTGTCACCTCCGTTGGTGAACAAACCCGCCCTGTCGCACGCCAACCTCTGCAGACCATCATTACGCAGCGGGCCAAGGCCGCCGATCTGACCATCCGCCGTTTGGACCCATCCGAAAACGCGATGTCCATCACGCTGGACGACGCCCCCTACAGCGCGGTGATCGGATGGATGGCCGCCCTGACCGAGCAGGAAGGTCTGCGCATCGCATCCGTAGAGATCGGACGCCGCACCACACCCGGAATCGTAGCCACACAAATTACGGTGGAAACAGATCAATGACTGCGCGGCTTCCCTACGCATTTGCACGCGACCATAACTTGCTTGTCCTGGAGGACGGCGAGACCTGTCTGGTGACCAACGACACACCGCTGACGGCCTTTGTTGAAGCACAGCGGCATCAGGCGAAGTTACTGAGCTTGCGCAAGGTCTCCGCAACCATCCTCGCGGACCATATCGAAACCCAGTACCGCGACAATGCACATGAGGCTGCGGGCGCCGCGGCGGAGGCCGATTTTGGCGGGACAAATCTGGCGGAGTTGGCAGATAGTGCCGCGGCGGTCGATGACTTGTTGGACCAGCGCAACGATGCGCCTGTTGTGCGCTTGATCAATGCGCTGCTGCTGGAAGCCATCCGTGAAAATGCATCAGACGTACATGTCGAGGTCGAGGAAAAACGTCTCGTCGTGCGATTTCGGGTCGATGGCGTCATGCGCGACGTGTTGGAGCCATCGCGCGCGCTGGCCCCCTTGCTGTCCAGCCGGATCAAGGTGATGGGCAAGCTCGACATATCCGAAAAACGTGTTCCCCAGGATGGGCGCGTGTCCCTGCGCGTCGGCGAATACGAACTGGATATGCGCATTTCGACCTTGCCCGCGCAATACGGCGAACGGGTGGTCCTGCGCCTGCTTGATCGGGGTCAAACCCGTGCCGGGGTGTCCAGCCTCGGGATGGGTACAGAGGCAGAGGCCGCTTTCAAAAGAATGCTGAAGCGACCGGATGGTATTATCCTTGTCACCGGTCCGACGGGATCGGGCAAAACCACCACGCTCTATGCCGCGCTGGATGCGCTCAATGACCGTCAGCGCAACATCATGACCATCGAGGACCCGATTGAATACGCCCTCGCCGGGGTGGGTCAGATGCAGGTGAACGCCGCCACCGATCTGACCTTCGCACGTGGCTTGCGCGCCATTCTGCGGCAGGACCCCGACGTGATCATGGTCGGTGAAATTCGTGATGGTGAAACCGCGCGCATCGCTGTGGAAAGCGCAATGACAGGTCATTTGGTGCTGTCCACGCTGCACACCAACACCGCGTTGGGCAGCATCGCAAGGCTGGTCGATCTGGGCGTGCAGCCGTTTCTACTGGCCCCGATGATCCGCGGGCTTATTGCGCAACGCCTAGTGCGCCGAACTTGCGCGGAATGCGCCGTGCCTGTCCCGATCAGCGCCTTCGAAGCGGCCTCACTGGGCATTTCACCGGAGGCAACCGTGCAGTGTGGCGACGGATGCATGGCCTGTGGGCAAACCGGCTATCGCGGACGGGTTGCGCTCTACGAAGTGGTCGAAGGCAGTGCGGTTTTGGAACGTGCAATCACCGATGGGCTGTCCGAGGCCGAGATCCAAGGGATCTCGCGCAAACAGTCAAAAGGCCTGATCGACGACGGTTTGGAAAAGATCCGTGCCGGTCTGACCACCCCGCAGGAAGTGCTGCGCGTCACATATGAGGGCGAGGCCTGAGGATGCCGTTCTTTCACTACGTCGCAGCGACGGAAAACGGCCGCACCCAGCGCGGAAAAATCGAGGCCGCCAGCGCGCAGGCCGCGACACAGGCCCTGCGCGCGCAGCGACTTCTACCGGTGGAGCTTAGAGCAGCGGGTCCGAAGGTGACATTTTCCCTGCCCGCCAGGAAATCCCTGTCATCCAGAGAATTGGCCGCGTTGACCCGTCAGATGGCCACCCTACTCGAAAGCAGCGTGCGCATCGAAGACGCGCTGACGGCGGTCGCCTATCAATCCGGGGCCCGCACCGCCCGGATCGTCCGCAGTCTGCACGAAAACATCCTGCAAGGTCAGAGCGTGGCCGCCGCACTTGAGCAGCACTCGAAATCCTTCGACACGTTCTACACCTCGTCCGTGCGTGCTGGCGAACGTGCCGGACGACTGGGCGCAGTCATGGCCCATCTGGCGGATCACGTGGAGACGAGATCAAAAAACCAGGGCAGTGTGCAGCTTGCGCTTATCTACCCGGCAATCCTTGCGCTTGTGTCGCTCGCGGTGGTCACGGCGCTGCTGGTTTTTGTTGTGCCCGATATCGTGCGGGTTTTTGCGAGCCGTGGCGCCGAATTGCCGGGCCTGACACGTGGGTTGATCGCCCTGAGCGAAGGCATCCAGGTGTGGTGGCCCTGGATCGCCCTCACGCTCGCGGCCGCCTCCGTCACAGTCTGGCAAATGATGCGCCTGCCAAAATTTCGTATGGAATGGCACCGTTTTCTGCTGAAAACGCAATTGAACCGGCAAATCGCTGCAACGCAGTTTGCCGGCACGCTCGCGACCCTTACGCAGAGCGGTGTGACACTGAATGACGCGCTTGAAGCCGCCAGTGGCACCGTTGGCAACATCGCATATCGGGACATCGTCCGCGAGGTGGCCAATGCCGTGCGGGATGGTGCGGCTCTGTCGCAGGCCATGGCTGGTCACCGTGTTTTCTCCGCAATGATGATTACGATGGTTGCAAGCGGCGAGGCGGGCGGGACCTTGCCGCGCACCCTGTCCCGTTACGCCGACGACAGTGCGCAGTCGCTCAACGCGATTGTGAAAGCCCTGATGGGTCTGGTCGAGCCGCTGGTCCTGCTGGTCATGGGCGGTATCGTAATGCTGCTTGTGCTCGCGATCCTGCTGCCGATCGTAAATCTCAACAATCTCGTTGGTTGAATACCCCCTGAAACCTCAGAAGGATATCACGCAATGCACGCCTCTTATTCTCGTCGCCGGTTCTTGTCGCGCCTCACGGCATTGGGGGCCATGCCAGCACTGGCTGCCTGTGCGCAGACAACCGCCCCCCGGGGCGCACCAACCATCCAACCTGCCCGCACCGCGCTGTTGCTGCCACTCTCGGGTCCAAAAACCGACCTGGGCCAAACGATGGCCAAAGCAGTGTGGCTCGTCGAGGACAGCAGAGGGCTGCCGCAACGTGTTGAAATTTTCGACACCGGGCCAACCCCGAAGGGTGCCGTTGCAGCAGCAGACCGGGCGGAGGGCGAAGGCGCAGAAGTCGTTATAGGGCCGCTGTTTTCAGATCACACCGCGGCGGTGATGGCATCGCCCCCCAAAGCGCAGGTGGTCTCACTGTCCAATGACGACCGCCTGGCCGCCACCGGGGCATGGGTCTTTGGCGTCACCCCTGCGCACTCCGCAATCGCCGCAGCGGGGTTTGCCAAGAAAAACAGCTGGGATTCCATCGCACTGATGCAGCCTGGTGGCGACTTTGGCGCACAATCTGCAACTGCACTGGCGGCCGCCGCAAAGACCCACCGCCTGAAACTGATGCCGCCGGTCCCAATGGCAGCACCTGAGGGTTTGCTGGAACGGCTGAAAGAGGCAGGGGGCGGCCAATTGCCAGACAGCCTCTATCTGCCATCGGCCGATGCCAAAAGCAGGCGCGCGGCGCAGATCGCTGAACAGGCTGGCCTGGGCGTTATCGGATCGCTGCAGTGGGCGGATGTCCCGACAGGTGACTTGGCCCCCCTGAAAACACTGCGGTTTGCCGGACCGGATCCGCGGCTTTTCAATAGCCTGTCCTCCAGCTACCAAAGCCAGCTGGGGGAGGAGATGGGCATTCTGTCAGGCCTTGCGGTGGATGCGGTCATGTTCGCCAACAGCCTCCCCAGAGACCGGAACGGACGGGTGCAAATGACCGGCATGCCCCCGCGCGAGGGCCTGCTTGGTCAATGCTCGTTTCGCAAAGATCGAACCTGCGCGCGCCAGCTTGCCATTCTCCAGCTCAGGGACGGGCGGGTCAGCAAAGTCGCATGACCGACCGCGACCTCCAAGCTGGCGTCACGTTGATCGAAATGCTTGTGGCGCTTTCTGTGTTTTCCATGATCGGTCTGGCCAGTTTTACCGTGCTCGACACAATTCTGCGCACCGACCGCCAAACCGGTGGCCGGTTGGAAGAACATTCCGATCTCGACCGCGCGTTCCGGATTTTCGAAGCAGATGTCCTTCGAGCGCAACCGGGCCTTTCGCTCGGCGAGGGTTGGGTCAAGCTGACGACGGCAGAAAGTCAGGTAATCTATCAATCACAACAAGAGGGCCTGGTCCGTAGGATCGAGCGCCCAGGCATGCCTGCAGTTGCACAACAGATACTGCCCCTGCCCGCATCGGCCTCCTGGCGCACCTTATCTGAAGACAGCGCTGCTGCCATCGCACCCGGCGTCGAAATGACCCTCTATCCTAATGGCGCGCGTTCCGCGGCCATTCGCAAGCTGGTCCGGCTTGCGCAAAACCTCCCGTTGCCTGAATGACGCGGCGCCAGGATCAAGGTGTTGCGCTGGTCAATGTCTTGCTGGTCATGGCGATCTCCGCAGCCCTGGTTCAGACCATGCTGCTGTCACAGGAGAAGGCAATATCCGAAACGCAAAAGGCGTCGGATCGGGCGCAGGCCTTTGCCCTTGCCAAGGGCGGCGTAGCATCGTTGCGCACCGCGTTGGCGCGGGATCTGCGCGCGGCCCCGGAAAGCGATCACCTGCAGGAGGCGTGGGCGCGGGTCGCGCAGGAGCAGGTTACCTATGATTTCGGCGGCTATTCGGTGTCCATCGATGATGCACAGGCGCGTTTCAATCTCAACAGCCTGAGCCGCAGTGCCATTGCGCAACAGCGGGTATTTTCTGCGTTGCTGACGGCTTTGGAACTGCCGGCTGAACTTGCTCCGCAAATCACCGACGTCATCGCCCGCGAGGGGCCGTTGGTCTCTGTGGCAAAACTGCGCGCGCATGGCATAAGTGACCGGTTTGTGGAAGATCTTTCCCCCTACGTCGCCGCGCTGCCAGCGGGTCAGTTGATCAACCTGAACACCGCGTCGGAACCTGTGCTGGAGGCGGTTTTTGCAAATCCGATTGTGGCACGCAACCTGAGCGCGCGGCGCACGGCCCAAGGCTATCTGACTGGCAAGGATCTCTCTGACCTGGGGGTTGTGCAGCCTGCGCTCGCCGGGTGGCGGTCGGACAGCTACGATATCGAGGTGCGCGCTGCGGTGGGCACGGTGGATCTTTCCTACAAACGCAGAGTGATACGTGATCCGGAAAGCGAGCTGGTCATCGATATGCCGCGACATTGATGCCGGACACAAAGAAGCGCCGCCGGAGGTTTCCGGCGACGCCCTGTGCTTACAGTCTGTTCTACAGACAGATCAGAATTCGAACGGTTCTGCCGTACGGTCCAGAGTCAGGGTCACGAGATCGACATCGATCGGCGTATCGTTGCGCCCCTGATTGAACGCCATCTGGAAATCGCTGCCAAACGCGGCAACTGCTGACGCAACGCCAGCCTCGCCGCTCGCGCCTTCCCCGTCGACGCAGGCCACAAGGCCAACCGCGACGAGGATGAGGCATCCGGTGCGAAAAGAGAAAATCGTCATGTGTTTATCCTTTCCATGCAGCGGATCAATTGGGCGATCCGGGGATCGGCGCGTTCAGATAGGGAAAGCGGTTCTGCAACTCTGTTGCCGCAATCGGCGCGCCGTCGGTAAAGGCGACGGTCCCCACGGGCGCATCCCCTTCCGCGCAAAGCCCCAGATTGATCAGATCGCTGGCATCATCCTCAACCGCACCGTCAACACCCAGTTCCGCGCCAAGCGGGACGGGGTGGCAGAGTGCCCCCATTGCAACGCGCAACGACACGTCGATGATGTCATCCCCCGGACGACGGCCGTTCGGGAAACCGGCCAGATCCTCACCAACGACACCCAGCGTGTGCTGTTCTGCGCGCGGCGTGGGCGCAATGGCCGTATTCAGACGCAGCATTTCACCCTGCTGCACATTCGCCGGCTGATTGAGCCCCGGAAAGCCGGTCAGGTAAGTTGTGACAAGGTCCTGGCGGGGGAAATTGGACGGCGCGATGTCATCGGCCGCGCCAAGTGGCGTGCGAAAGAGAATATCGACAAGTGCCGGAAACGTCGGATTGGTGACATAGGTGGCCAGATCGACATCGTCGATGGGCTCGGAGCCGTTGAAGCGATCCTTGTCCGGGATACCAATGACAATCTCGTTCACCAACGGCGTGGAAATCCGCGACTGCTGCACCCAGGCGCCACCGATCTTGGAGGTGGCCTCATAGCCCGGTGTCGCATCTTCCAACTCGGCCTGCGCCAGGCTCGACGTGGTCCAGCCCCCGATCACCGTTTCATCACCCGATGTCAGGCAGGAAATCGGCATCTCTAGCGCAATCGTGGAGACGTTGACCTTGCCAAAGACATCATCGTTGTCGCGGCTCTGCGTGATGCCGCCGTCCTGACCGCCGCCATCACCCGCGCCGGGGGCGCTGTCCCCCTCGATGGGGACCAGATTGATGAGGTCAAAAACCTCGCCGAGGTTCAGCGCAAAACCATCCGCACGCTGACCGACAAAAACCCGACCGGGTGTTTCACAGCCCGGCACATCGATGTCGTAGATGTATTGATCTGCATAAGCATCATAGTCCGGCAGCGTGTTCAGGCCGACGTGATCCAGCGGTTTTGTGAAGGATGCGCTTGCTGAGCCAGCGCGGGTCACCACGCTGCGCGTGCCACTCCGCCGGTCCCCGCGGACCAGTGTAACACCATAGCTTTCAGATTCGTTCAGCAACGACTGGTCGTTGGGCAAGATTTTACCCGCATATTTCAGCGGAATGGCAACCTGTTCGCCGTTGATATCGAGCCCGATACCAGCGCCGCCATTAGCCAGCTGATTGTCAAATTCGAACTGGAAGGTCAGATCTTCGATGGCATCGCCGTCGTTGTCGATGTGGATCTCATAAAGCGCATCCGCATCCATCGTATAATAGCTTGGGCCTCCGTAGTTCACCTGCAGGGGCTGATAGTTGGCCAAAAAGGTTACGTAGTCCTCGCGGCCGGGTTCATAGCTGCGGAAGATGTAGAAATCGGTGCCATCCACCTTGGGGTGTTCGGTGATCGCAGGGGCTTCGCGGTGCGACGAGGCCGTCACAGGGGCTGCGGCCGCCATCAGCGCCGCGGCAAGCAGACTGCTCATGGCAAGGGGTCGTTGGGTCTTCATGGTTTTTCCTCACGTTTTGTTTCACGCAAAGCTTCTCCGTTGGCAAAAGATGCATCTTTTGCCTGGGCTCTGCGCGACAGCGGTTTCGGTCCTGTCGCGGGGTCTCCGCTGCGGGATTGTTCAAGCTGTATTCACTAAAACGGGCGCTTCCGAGAATTAGTTTCAGCCGCTGCAACAAATACCGAGGGCGCCTCGTATTGCTTGATAGACAGGGTTGTTTTCGGGAGAGAATGCTATGATTGCGTCACCTGATGCGGTGCAGGTCATCGCCACCTTATGGCTGATGGTGATCCTTGGCTGGATCAGCCTTTGGGACATTTCCCATCTGCGCATTCCCGACCTGGCCAATGGCCTGCTGGTGCTCTCAGGACTTGGGATCGCCGCGGTGACCACGGGCGGCTGGCCAATATCACAGCTCATTGGACTGACGATAGGGTTCGCCGTCTTTGCAGGCCTCGGAGAGGTCTATTTCCGCCGCACAGGCGTCGATGGCCTGGGCCTGGGGGACGCCAAACTGCTCGCAGCGGCAGGGGCCTGGCTGGGGTGGGCGGCGCTACCCGGGCTGGTCGCCCTCTCCGCCCTGTCGGCGCTCAGCTATGCGCTGATCCTGAAACGTCAAAAGCTGGCCTTTGGCCCGTGGCTTTCGGCCAGCTTTCTGCTGCAGTGGTGCGTTCAAACCTTTACCTAGGCGCTCACAAGAACGAGGCAGCCATTGGGCATGGTAATCTCATGATGCTCGGTGCCCGGCAATGAACACTGGGCATCCCCTGCGGTGTAAAGCTTGTCGTTCATCCAGAATTCGCCCTCGATGATAAAGAGATGCTCAGCCCGATCATGGACATGCGGCTTGATCCGCGCACCCGGCAAACAGCGCAAGAGATACATGCATCTGCCCGTGTCCGGATCCTGGGTCAGGATCTTTTTCCAGACGAATTCCGACCGTTGCTCCCACGTCCCCTCATCTGCTCTTTGGACCTGCGTGGGCTGTAAAGGTTCCGCATCCAGCTCGGCTTCAATCGCCGCGAAAAGATCATCCGGCGGCTCCGCACCGGGCAGCGATTGGGCCACGGGTGCCATCTGCGTCAGCAGCTCATCCGTTTCACCGCCAAACTGAGGCATCGTGCCCGGAATGGCCGGGATCGTGTTGAGGTTGCTTACCATTTTATCCAGTGAACGCATTATGTTGTCGGTGTCCTGTGTCATTCCATTGCCTCACGCAAAGCGGCTAATCCGCGTCGTACCCAGCTTTTTGCCGTGCCAACGGGTATGTCCATCACACTCGCCAGTTCGATATATGTGTAACCCTGAAAATAGCAAAGCATCAGCGCTTTGCGATGATCGGGGCGCAGGTCCGCAAGAAGACGGCGGATCACCAGGCTGTCGAGCGTATGGCTTGCCGGGTCATCAAGATTGGAGAACTCCGGCACATCATCGGTAAATTCAACAAAACCACGGGTGCGTTCTGATCGCAGCCGGTCAATCGCGCAGTTGCGGGCGATGGTGCCGATCCACGACAGCGGGTTGCCGCTTTCGGGCCGGTACTGATGTGACCTTTTCCACATGCGGACAAAGGCTTCCTGTGCCACTTCCTTGGCGAGATCATGATCCCGCATGATGGCGAGGATCACCCCGAAAACGTATCGCGCACTCAGATCGTAAAACCGGCGAAAGGCTGCCCTGTCACCCTCCGCGCAGGCGGCAAGCAATTGTGCCAGTTGTCGGCATTGTTCCGTCGCGGCCATAGGCTTGGTTTCGCTCTTTTCCGATTCCGATGCGGGCACCAGTCTGGTCACTCCCACGGCAGTCTCCCCATTCTGTTGGCACCTAGCAAGGACGGAGACCCAGGCTCAAAAGTTGCAGCGCATCAGAATTTTTTCTTCAGATGCCATCAGCGAGGTGCCTGAAATCTCCGCATCGTCTTCGGGCGCGATCAGTTTTTCCTTTTGCTGATAACCGCTTAGGACGATGCCAAGGTGAGAGTTGTCCTGGCATTTTTCGGCGACAAAACTTCGCAACGCCGCCCGTTCAAATGACACCGCGCCCAGTGGCAACCACGCATCACCCGGTGCCGGGCGGACAATAATCTGCTGTCCCGCGTCTTGGGTCGCCACCATGCCCAGCGTGGAAACTGTTGCGGCAAGGGCGCCCGCCGCAAAAACCAGGATCATCCGTGTCAGCCCATGATGCCGCGCTCTGGGGGGCCTGCTGGCATCCTTATCGTTGTCCAGCTCCGCTTCGATGTCATCCAGCAGCCCCTGCCCCGGGCGCGCCACATCAAGCGATTCAGACAGTGGCGCAAGAAGACGCATATCCCTTTCGCGCGGTCTTGCGTCTCCAATGTCGTACCGCTTGCGCAGAGAGGATAGAATTTGAGAACTGAGGGTCATCGCTTCGCGTCATGATTGAGGGTTTCCCGTGTATCAGGAAAGGACGGGCCAGCAGGTAAGACGGATGCACCTGACGTAACGGAATGCGCGCTCAAATACCTGCGTACCATTCATATCCGCGATCTTCCCAATATCCGCCCCGCCCGCGCCCAAAGGTCTCAAAACTGTCGACCACCTCGATGGCGCGGATGTATTTGGCCATTTTATAGCCCAACTGGCGCTCCACCCGCAGCCGCAAAGGCGCGCCATTTGGCACCGGAAGTGCCGAACCGTTCATGCCGTATGCCAGAATGGTTTGCGGGTGCATCGCATCCACCAGGTCGATGGTCTCGTAGTATTTGACGCCCCCCGACAAGCTCCGCTCAATCGTATCAAAACAGTGGAACAGCACGTATTTGGCACCGGGCAGCACACCCGCCCGCTCAAGCACGGTCGAGAGTGGCACGCCGGTCCATTGGGCGATGCAGCTCCATCCTTCCACACAATCGTGACGCGTGATTTGACTGCGCGCGGGCATCGCGGAAAGTGCTCGCAGAGACAGCGACAGCGGGCGTGCAACCTGCCCGGAAACCTCCAACCTGTAGGTCTCGAATTCTGCATTGAGGTGCTTGAGGTAGTCCGCGTCCTGCGGGTTGGTAACGCCATTGGGCCGCTGCGGCTGACGAATGTCGGCAAGTTGGAATTCCTGCGCCAAGGCGTCCCGGTCCAGCAGTCCGCGTTGCGCTGCCATCGTCAGCACATTTGCGCGTTCCATATAGGCACGCAGCGGATGATCAAGATCGCTCAACCCATCAAGGATGTTGCATCCGCCAAGGGCCATCGCGCCAAGGCCCGATCCTGTCATGCGCAGGGCGCGGCGGCGGGTGATCAATGCGCCTGCCATCTCACTCACCCTCATCCAGATGGTACCAACCGGTGATCATGGATCGCATCTCGTTCACCGGCCCCGCCAAAAGCACCATCGCAACATGCACGATGAAAAACGCCAGAAATCCGAAGGCGGCGCAGAAATGAAGGGTGCGCGCGGTCTGACGCCCCCCCAGTACCTCCGACAGCCATGGGACTGCGGCGTTGATGCCCGGTGACATGGCAAGCCCCGTGGCCACGATCAGCGGAAACAATATGAAGAGCACCAGACCATAGCTGAACTTTTGCAAGGGGCCGTAGTGCCGCCGATGCGGCAGTCGCAGGCGCAAGTGCACGCGCACATCCTGTTTGAAATCCCGCAAATCCCCTTTGTGCGGGATGAGATCACAGATGAGATGCCCCGACAAAAGCGCCCCTAAGAGCCACAGAAACAGGCTGCCCACGAGAACCCAGGCAAAGAAAAAGTGGATGATCCGCCCTGTCGCCAGATCCACACCGCTTGGGAGGGTTGCCCATGCCGGAAAGGCCCGCGCCCCCGACCCAAGCGCAAGCACGGAATTGTCAAAGCCAAACCCCGATTGGTCGCCGATGTAAAGCGTTGGATGCGCGTTGAATATCTGCAGTCCAGACCCCAGGAGGAAAAACATCGACAGCGCCCAGGCCCAATGGGTCACCCGCGTGATGCGCGTTTGCCGTTTGATCCACCGGTTGCTTTTGCTGTTGCTATGCATGTTCTGCCCGCCTTGTTGATTGCCCTGAGGTACGCAATACAACCGCCTAAGGTTTCGGCGTGGATCGATTTCGGGACTTTGAAACTTTCCGGGGTGACCACCCGTCTCTTGAGCAATCCCTCATGCAGCGAGGGAGTGATCAGAAACGAAAGGAAATCAGATGATCCAAACGCTCAGACTCTCTTCGACCGTCGCCGCCCTCATGTTGGGCACCGTCACCTTTGCGGCCAATCCGGATGTTGGCGGCGCGCCGATGTTCACCGACAAGAACATTGTCGAAAACGCCGTGAATTCAGCAGATCACACCACCCTTGTTGCGGCCGTCAAAGCAGCGGGCCTTGTCGACGCGCTCATGGGCGAAGGCCCGTTCACAATCTTTGCACCCGTCAATGACGCTTTTGCGGCACTGCCCGACGGGACCGTGGAAGCCCTGCTGAAACCCGAAAACAAGGGCACCTTGACGAAAGTTCTGACCGCGCATGTGATTGCCGGGAAGCTGTCGGGCCGGGAACTGATGTCCAAGGCACGCGCCAGTGCCGATGGTTTCTTTCACCTCGACACGCTCTCGGGCGACGCGCTCTCGGCGCAGGTCAAATCCGGTGTGCTCTACGTCTATGACGAAAGCGGCAATGCAGGTCGGGTGACCATCGCGGATGTGAACCAGTCCAACGGTGTCATCCACGTTGTGGACACCGTGTTGCTGCCAAAATAATCTGTTCATACCGGCGTGCATTGGAAAAGAGGGGCAATACTGCTCCTCTTTTTTCATTTGGGAGGACGGCTGAACCGCCGGATTGCTTTACCAGACATATGCCATTTCAGGTGTCGCCCGTGCTGCAATCGAATTTACATATTGCCTCACCTCAAATGAGAACATAAAGTGAACGAATGGCGCAGCTCTCCCTGAAATCCAAGCTCGCAATCCTGAGCGATGCGGCGAAATACGATGCTTCTTGCGCATCTTCCGGATCGTCCCGGCGCGATTCCCGCGATGGAAAAGGTCTGGGATCAAACGAAGGCAGCGGCATTTGCCACGCCTACGCCCCCGACGGTCGCTGCATCAGCCTGCTGAAAATTCTCATGACGAATTTCTGCATCTACGATTGCAGCTACTGTGTGAACCGCGTGTCCTCGAATGTGCCACGCGCCCGGTTTTCGGTGGATGAAATCGTCAGGCTGACCATCGACTTTTACCGTCGCAACTATATCGAAGGTCTGTTCTTGTCCTCCGGCATCATCCGATCACCCGATGCCACGATGTCGGACATGGTGCAGATCGCGCGCAAACTGCGTCGACAAGAGAATTTTCGCGGATACATTCATCTCAAAACCATCCCCGACGCAGCGCCGGAGCTCATTGAGGAGGCAGGCCTTCTGGCCGACCGGCTGTCGATCAACGTTGAATTGCCGACGGATACCTCGGTCACACGCTTTGCGCCGGAAAAGAGTCCGCAGCAAATTCGCCAGGCAATGGCAAATGTTCGGGTCCTCAAAGACAGTGCAAAGGACCGCTCCCACACCGGTAAGCGACCCCCGCGTTTCGCGCCAGCGGGCCAGTCTACCCAGATGATCATTGGGGCAGACGGATCAAACGACACGATGGTTTTGCGGCAATCCACACGGCTTTATGCCAGCTACCGGCTCAAACGTGTCTATTACTCTGCCTTCTCGCCCATCCCTGACAGTTCGGACAAGCTGCCATTGATCAGCCCGCCCTTGCTGAGGGAACACCGGCTGTATCAGGCCGATTGGTTGCTCAGGTTCTATGGGTTCGCGCTAGACGAGATCACTTCGGCGACGCCGGACGGCAATCTTGATCTACAGATCGACCCGAAACTGGCCTGGGCGCTGCAGCACCGCGGCCTGTTCCCGATGGATGTGAACACCGCTGACAAAGACATGTTGCTGCGCATCCCGGGCTTTGGTGTCAAAACGGTCAACCGTATCCTGACCACACGTCGCCACCGGCACCTGCGCTACGAGGACCTCCTGCGCATGGGCGCATTAATGAAAAAGGCGCGCGCCTTTGTCACGGCGGGCGGGTGGAGCCCCTCGAAACTGACGGATAGCGCTGATCTGCGGGCGCGATTTGCGCCGCCGCCTGAGCAACTTTCCCTGCTATGACGCAGCACATGACCGTGCCCAGAATCGGGGCCGCAGCCGCCTGGCGGGACGCCGCACGCGGATTGCTGTCCAGAGGCACGCCGCCCGAGCATGTCACATGGGGCGATGACGCGATGGCGCGCGGGCTCTTTGATGAGACGCCCGCACCGATCCAGCCTTCGGAAATCCGTGTGCATCGCAGCTTCGTCAGCCTCGCCAACAGCGTTGTCTGGCACAACGACCCGCAGCGGTTTTCGCGCCTCTACCACATGCTTTGGCGGTTGCAGTCGCAGCCCTTGCTCATCGGTGATCGTGGCGACCCGGCGATGGCGAAATTGCGCGCCATGGAGAAGAATGTGCACCGTTGTCAGCACAAGATGAAGGCCTTCGTGCGGTTCCGCGAAATCGGTGATCCGGCTGCACCACGCCGGTCATTTGCTGCATGGTTCGAGCCGACACACCACACGGTTGAGCCGACAGCGCGATTTTTCCAACGCCGATTTGGCGATATGGACTGGCGCATTCTGACGCCGGATGTCTCGGTTTTCTGTGAAGGGGGCGCATTGAGGTTCGACACGGATCGCCCCAAGCCTGACCTGCCCGATGATGCACATGAAGACCTGTGGGTCACGTATTTCCGCAATATATTCAATCCCGCGCGGCTCAAGGTACAGGCGATGCAATCCGAGATGCCAAAGAAATACTGGAAAAACATGCCCGAGGCCGAATCGATCCCCGAACTGATCTCGACCGCCCCGGCCCGCGCCCGCGCGATGGCTCAAGCCGCGCCAACCTTGCCGCCTGCGCGGATGGCGCAGGTGCAAGCGATGCAGCGCCGCAATCTGTCGTCCTGGGGCGGCCCGATCAGCGATCTGCCCGCAGCCGTCCACACTTGCACCCGGTGCCCCCTGCATGCAACCGCCACGCAAGCGGTGCCGGGCGAAGGCCCGACAAATGCCGATCTGGTGATTGTAGGTGAACAGCCAGGCGATCAGGAGGACCTACGCGGCAAACCCTTCGTGGGTCCGGCAGGCCAGGTCTTTGATGAGGTTGCAAAGCGCGCAGGTCTTGACCGCAACACTGTCTACATCACCAATGCGGTCAAGCATTTCAAATTTGTGCCGCGCGGGAAGCGCCGGATCCACCAACGTCCTAATGTATCCGAAATTGAGCATTGTGCTTGGTGGCTGGATGCCGAGCTCAAGCTGGTTTCTCCCAGGCTTGTCCTTGCCATGGGGGCTGTCGCGGCCAAAGCCCTGACCGGATCGGAGGCAAATATCTCAAACCGGCGCGGCACGGTCGAACGCGGACGGTTGGGCAGCGCGGTTTTGATCACCTATCATCCCTCCTATATTTTGCGCCTCAGCGACAAGGCAAAGCGGGAACAGACTATCGCCGATTTGCAGGACGATCTTCGTCTGGCGGTGCAGGAGGCCCGGGACCCAGGCAACCCTAAGCGGCCAGACAACTGAAACTTTTCATCGGTTTTGCCAAGAGCAACACCCTCCGCTGAATTGTGCTGCAGAGGTCACGCATGAATGCGATCTGGCGCTCCTATCGACGACAAGCCCGCGCATTTTGCATGACTTGTGGCTCGTTTTGTCTAAGCTCTGTTTCCAACGATTCCGGAATTCAACCTGAAAGGGAATTGCCTTGGCTGAATATGCCACTCCGGCACATGCGCATGGCGGTAAAAACAAAGCTTCAGCAAAGGCTTCGCAGACCGAACAACTCGAGCTTGACCCCGAAAGGGCAGCGCATGAAACCCAGCAAACCGCAGGTTTGAGAGGCTTGCAGCATGCGCTGAGCAGTAACCCGGCGACACATCAGTTGCACCAACTGCAAAAGGCTGCAGGCGCGGGCACCCCGAATTTGAAGGCGCTGCAGGCCAAAGCAGGCAGGGACCCAGCAGTTCAACGGATGCATGACCTGCAACAGGTGGCGAATTCAGGTCCCGCGATGCTGCCGCTTCCCCAGATGATGCACCGGGTCGCCACGCCAGGAAATTCACCGGAGGGGATCGCGCCGCAGGTTGGGAATAGCCAGCCGGTATCGCAGCTGCAATCTCACCAGATAAAACCGATGGCCTGGCGCAGTTCGACGCCCCTGCAACGGCAGAACGCGCCCAGCGGACGGGTACAATATCCGGCACTGATCGGCGTCCCCAACACCCCCTGCCCTTCAGGATTTGCAGATCAGATGGGCGCGACCGTTACGCAAATGTCGCGCAAAGACTACCACAAGTGGCAAGGCTCCTTGCAAGCCGGGTTCGGCCCCCACGGCGTCATGCATCAAGGGAACCGGAGCACCGTCGCCCGTTGGAACAATGCTGGGTCGGTGGCACAGCGCCTGAAAATTCCGCTGACCCAGAAAATGAAGGCCGGTCTCGTCATGGCCGAAGCCAGCCTGACAATAATCGCAGGGATTGCGGGGCTGGTGGCGGGCGCCGGGTTCGGCGCCATTCCATTGGTTGTCCCGTCGATCCTCGCATTGATCGTTGGGGCGCTAAAATTCGGCCGCGGCGCGTTGATGTACCGCGAAAACGCACCCAAGGGGCTACGGCTCGCGGCGATTGATACCATACGCACGATCGAGGCCATCGTCGCCGGCGTTGGTGCCTTGATGGCCGATCCGACGTCTTTTTACAAAATTCCGTCGATGATCTTCGCAATTGCCAAACTCGTCCGATCACTCGCGACCGCTTTGGCAGATCTGCTCGACGGTAAGGGCGGGTGGAAAACCGCGATTTTTGTAAAGGGGCTCAAAGGCTTGTCAGCGCTGGCGCATACGGTTGAGGCGGTCACGGCCGGGTTCTCGGCGGGTGCGGGCATCGTCGATGGCATCGGGACCATGGCCAGTGGCGCTGAAATGGCGGCAGGGGTTGGGAAAACGGCGGCAAGTGTCACAGGTCTTGGGATTGCCGGGGCAAAGGCGGTCCGCGCGGGCGATCAGGCCGGGGCCTTCCTGTACGGCGCGCCTGCGCCACAGCAGGGTCCGGGGGCTGCTGCCGCTGTCGCACCGCCGGGCGGGCCGGGCCCCGGACCCGATGCTGGACCACAGAGTCTGCCACCTGCACCCCCTGCCGCCCCCGTCCCGGCACTTGCACCCGCAGTTGCGCCAGCCGATGCCCCGGCTCCCGCAGTCGGCCCGGTTTCGGTGCCCGTTCCCGCGCCTGAACTTGTTCCAGCGCCAGCGGCCAATCCTGCTCCTGCTCCTGCTCCTGCTCCTGCTCCTGCTCCTGCTCCTGCTCCTGCTCCTGCTCCTGCTCCTGCTCCTG
>NZ_CANMNK010000014.1 GCF_947499265.1 uncultured Roseobacter sp.
GCTGAGACTGCTGAGACTGCTGAGACTGCTGAGACTGCTGAGACTGCTGAGACTGCTGAGACTGCTGAGACTGCTGATCGGACAGCCTCCCACACAAACTCAAAAACACGCTCCGAAAACTCGCCATCCTTGGCCGAAACGCGACCACGCAACCCAGTGGTCGATACGCCTGAACCGACTGCGCCAACGGCGGAAGATACAAGGCTGGCCGGTGATGGCGCTGGCCCCCGGCCCGGCAAGCCAGGCGACGGCAAGGGTGACGGATCTTTAGACAGTGCGCCGCGCAAAACTTTGGATCACTCCGGATCAGAAGAGGCCCCCACAGCTCTGAATGAAACGAGCCCCAGTTTAGGCAAATCGGGAGATTTGGAACACCCGGAGGCTTATGGCGACGACACCCAGTCTATGGCGCGAGGGGCATCAGAGGATACAGCCCGCGATGATCGGCGAACCATCGCAACGCGCGATCTCAATCCAGGAGATACTGTTCCACCTAACCAATCTGTGGGTGCCTCGGCTCTGCGTGCCGTCGCGCCGACACTCAAGGCTGTCGCGGATGGTCTCGACGCAGAAAGTGGCCTTCACTGGCGCGCATTGTTCGATTTGGTTTGGCAAGCCTTGCCAAGGGCTGATGTGGGGGCGCCGGAAGCCTCATTCGGGTACTCACCGTCAAGCGTCGCAACACCGCATCGCACGGGCAGCGAAACCGAAGAGGCTTCGCCGATGTCTGAACCATCCATTGGGCCTCTAAGCGATCAAAACCTGGCACCGAAGGGCGACGCGCTGGGGACTGCGGATGATGCGGAAAATCGGCCCGCCGCGCAGCAAGCTGACCCTAAGACAAACCGCGAAGCGACCGCTTCGGACTCTGAACCCCAAAGCGCACCACTTGCGAAACCCGACTTGTCCTTCGAACAAGACGGGGAGGACCCCAGTCCCCTTTCGGGTTCAGAAACAGAGCCGCGCACGTTGGATCCTGAGCAGGAATTGCCGGGCAGCGGGATGTCTTCTCCGACCCATACCCCGGATGCGAAGGCTCTAGATGGGGCGGAGACAGCCCATGACACCGCAGTCGAAGACACCTCAAGGGGCGCTAGATCCGAAAGCCACATTCACCCGTCTCATTCTGAAATGGAGCGCGCATACGCACAGGCGATTATGGCTCTGGTGACCGCCCCGCGCGGCCCTGACGATACGTTTGAGGCGTTCTTGGCGCAGCGATTGAGTGTCCTGTTTCCAGACACGCGCAATTTGCGCAAGGCGTTGCGGCAGGTCGCAGTACGGTTGAGCTACGCGGATGGTACGTATTCTCCAGCCTTGCGACACAGAGCGCTGTCTACGGTGGAAGCCCTTCTTGTGAACGCAAAGCGCGACAGAGCAAAAAGTGGCAGCGAATCCAACGTTACAGACCCTGTAAAGCCCGTTTCGACAGAACCCGGACTAAGCTACCTTTCACAGCGCGGCGGTCTGGTTTTATTCCACCCGTTCCTGCCGCTTCTATTCGAACGTCTGGACCTCTTGGATTCCAAACGACGGCTTCCAAAGCAGCATGTGCCCATCGCCAGACGCGCGCTGCAGTTGATTGGCGATCCGCAAGCCGTCGAAGATCAGCCCACCGATCCTGTTGAGAAACTGCTTTTGGGTCTGCCGCAAAACTGGGCGGCGCCAACAGGCAAGGTGGCGGAACCGCCTGACCTGGCTTTGATCAACAGCCTGCTTGCCTCGGTGATTGAGCGTTGGGGTGCGCTGGGGCAGACGTCACCAGACGGGTTGCGGGAGGCGTTTATCCGGCGCAACGCGACGCTGCGCGCGCAGGAAGCCTCTTGGGTGCTGCGTGTTGAACGTGGCCCGTTTGATATGTTGCTTGATCAGTTGCCATGGAGCTTTGGGACAGTTGCCCTGCCCTGGATGCCTGAGCCCTGCACCGTGAATTGGAGGGAGCAAGATGGCTGACGCCCAGGTACACCGCTTGCCTGACGCCGCACAGGTGACAGATCACGCCCGGGCCATCAGCGCGGAGCTGTCATGGCTGGCGCAGGTGATCGATGGTCGGCTGAAGCATTTTTTCGCCGGAACAGAGACTGAATTCGCATTGCAGTCCCCGCCCGATTTGCCGCCCGCATCGGCGTTGGCGCAGCTGATCAAACGCGCAAAGCTATCTCTGGAGGCGCGGTTGATATTGGCGCTGGCGATCGCGCCACATGTGCATTCCTCCATTCTTGATCCCTTTTTTGTCAAAAACACGCCCATTGATCGCGTGTTTTCGCAGTTCGGGGGCATCATCAATGAAAATGCCTTCCACCCCACGGCAGAAACGGCCCTGTTTCTGGTGGCCGGGTCGGACCCGACACAACGCATTCATGCGATGCATTATTTTGATGTCGATAACCCCTTGCGACAGGCGGCGGGGCTTGATCTTGGCACCACCTCCACCACGGTTTTTTCGGCCACGCTCCATCTTCCGGTGCACCGCGTTGTCGCCCTGTGCGAAGGATCCGCCCCAAAACCTGATTTTTCCCCAAGCTTTCCCGCCAAACGGCTCAAGACCGGGCTGGAGTGGGACGATCTCGCCCTGCCCCGTGATCTGCAACACAACCTGGGCCACATCATCGCCTGGTTGGAGAACAGGGAGCAGATTTTGGGTGACTGGGGCCTGTCGCGTCAATTGGGGGATGGCTTCAAGGCGCTTTTCTATGGTCCGCCCGGCACCGGCAAAACCCTGACCGCGTCGCTTTTGGGCAAACGCACCGGGTTGGACGTCTACCGCATCGACTTGTCGATGGTTGTCTCCAAATACATCGGCGAGACCGAGAAAAACCTCGGGCTTGTCTTTGACATGGCGGCGGAACGCGAATGGATCCTGTTTTTCGACGAGGCTGACGCGCTTTTTGGAAACCGTACCGCGACGACCTCTTCCAACGACCGATATGCCAATCAGGAAGTCTCCTATCTGCTGCAAAGGATCGAGGATTGTCGCAGCCTTGTGATCCTTGCAACCAACCTGCGTGGCAATATCGATGATGCGTTTTTCCGGCGCTTTCAGATGGCTCTGGGGTTCACCAGACCGGATCCGGAGCAGCGTCACAAGATCTGGTCAGGGCTGCTCGCACGCGTTCCCCTGGCCGACGACGTGGATGTGGACAAGATTGCGCAGGAACATGCGCTGGTTGGCGGATCAATCACCAATGTGGTGCGGCACGCAGCGATATCCGCCTTGCGGCGCAAGTCAGCGACGGTTTCCGCCAAGGATATCCGCAACGCAATCACAAGCGAAATGCGCAAAGAAGGACGTACAGCATGACCCCGTTGATCCAAAGGCTGTTGGCTGTCTTTGCCCTTTTGATCAGCCTGCTCCCGATGGGAGCAAGCGCGCAGGAGCAGGAGAGCGACCAGAGCTTTTGCCAGGCCTTGTTCAGTTCCCTCTCCGCCACCGATCTGTTCGACATCAAGACCCGAACGGTTTTGCCTGAGACCCTGAAAGATGCGGATCAGGTCACGCTTTTTGCAACGATGCAGCGGGGGTTGGCAACGTCGCTGCAGGACGCCAACCCCTTGCTGACCGATAGTACCTGGGGAAGCTACACCAGGGGTGGTCTGGCCCGACTGTGCGCCGAGATACCCGGTTTGACGACGGAAAACGGCGCTGCTGAAACGGTGAAACTGGCCGTCGAATTTGGTGATTTGACCTCCTATGCGCCGCTTTGGCGCGGACGCTTGACGGCGGTTGATAATTTCGTCTCGCTGACACCGGCCGAGACCCCCGATCTGACGCTCCTGCGCCTTGCAGGCACGCCTGCCATGACGGCAGTGGTGTTGCGGCCAAGCCTGAACGTTTCCTGTACCGGTCTTGCGGATGTTGCGCTGACCGATGATGCACAGGTGGCCTTTGACATTCTGGGGTTGGACGAGACACCAGAGGAGCTTTGTCAGGTCATTCCTGTTACGGGCGCGGGGACAAATTTTGTCGATGCGCTGGAGGCCTTTGGGCGGTTGGAGGCCGCCTTCCCCGGCGCGTTGGAGGATCTGCAAGACCCGGCTTTTGCGCGGTGGATGGCCAAGGATTTGCAGCGGCGCTTGTTCCTCTTGGCGGGCACAGAGCACACGGTTTTGTCTCTGTTGCAGGAATTTGAGACGGTGAAAACCCCTGACGCGGTGGCCGGTGTCGCGGAAGATCCGCCATCCTGCACGGTGGTATCTCAGCCCAGCACTCAGACCTTTTTCAGCTTCGATCAGCCGCAACTGGATCTTCTGGTGCAGACCGTGGACATCGCCGGATTGCTGGCGCCCCTCGCCGAACAAAGCTTTACCAATGCAGATCTGCTCAACACGGCGATCCGCGATCTGCTCAAGGATGCGCTGGACCTCTGCGGGCTGGATAGGATCAGCCAGCTTGTGTTGAGCCCTGAACAGTTGGGCCTCAGGTATCAGCTTGATCCGGAGCGGGTCGCCGGGTTCCAGCTGAACCCAGATCTGATCGATAGCGCCCCCATTCTGGCGCCCCTCACCGGCGTCAAGGTGGCCAATCGCGATGATCTGATCGCCGGGCTTGAGGTGAACCTGTCCAATGCGCTGACCGACGCATTGAACGCGCAGATCGAGGCCGCGGCAGATTTGCTCAGCGGTGCGGCGGAGGAGGTGACGGATACGCTGGATGTGGCACGCGTCGATCCGGAGAACTTCGAACCACTTGAATTGCCGCCGCTGCTTGGGATCACCGATGCCAGTGTAACCGCCGCCTTGCAGACGCTGACCAACGAGGTCTTTGCCCAGGCCATCTATGACGGTCCCTTCATCGTTGGGACAAATGTGGAACTGCTGAAAGCGGATGTCCGCGAACTGCTGCGCCCGCTTGTGCCCGATCAGGTCAATGAAATCGTGGCCCGCGACATGGCGCTGATCGATGCGGCGATCAGCAGTGACTGGCAGCTCACACAGGATTTGCTAGACGGGATCGTCGCGCTGCCCGACGTCATTCGCGCCGCGGGCGATGCCACGGCGGTAAATCTCGAAGCGCGCATGCAAACCCTCTTGGGCATAACCTATCCGACCGAAAGGCTTTTTCGCGCAGCACTCGATACCATCCCGCCTGCGACCGGCCAGACCGAAGATGCGCCACTTTCCAAGGAACTGGCGGCCCGGACTGTGGCCCTGGCCACGACACGGATCGAAAACACCGCGGATCCGCGTCTGACGGGCGATTTTGCCATTCCGAACTGCAATTGCATGCCTGAGCGGAACCTGCCCGGCAACAGCAATGTCTACGGCTTTTACCCCTTCTGGTTCTCTCCCCTTGCAGATGCTCCCGCTGAAAGCGAGGAGGTGCCGCCCGCCCCTGCCCCCATCGATTTCGGGCTGATCAGTCGGGTGGCATTCTACGGCTTGGAATTCAATTTCGAGTTTCCGGATGCTGCCGCGGGCGACCGGAACCTGCAGCTGAAAAATGTGACGCATTGGGTGAAGATGAAGCGCGACTTCATCAACAGCGCACACCGGCACCGCGCCGAAGTCGATCTCGCCTTTGATCTGCGCAACTGGGCGGAGTGGTCGGAGCGCGAGTTGTCTTATGCAATCGAGCGCATTGTGGATCAATCGGAGCCCATCGAGCGGTTTCGCGACCACTCACTCAATGGCATCAGGGATGCAATCCCGACGCTTTTTGACACGATGCAACCGGATGGCGTCACCCTGATTTTCGAGGATTATTCCGGTCGGCCCAATGACGATGTAAACGCCAGCAAAATGATCAGCATCATTGAGCAGGTGCAGAATGAAGTCAGCCAGCGCGGTCAGTCCGTGAACGTCGCTTTCGACTTCTCCCTGATCGATGTCTCCCCGAGCGAAGCGCTGATGAACGATCTGCGCGAATTGCTGATTGCCGGCGAAGATGGCGAGAAGACGGTCAACAAGATCCTCGTTTTCCTTGAACGGCCCACCACGGAGACCAAAAAGAACCTGCGCGCGCGCATGGACCACGGCGATTTTCGCGGCACGGAACGGTCCACCGTGTTGCGCAGCATCATCCCGGTTCTGCCCCCTGCCGCGCATGAATTCGTGAAACAACGCCCGCTTGACGATCAGGACCCAGATCCGAACAAAGAGGCCTTCAGCCAGTTTGTCGATGACGTGGTTTATTTTCAGGATAACTTTGCAGGCATCGGTTTCTGGCCTGTCCCGCTGGTTGATGCGCCTGAAACGCCCAGACTGGCCGAGATCATCGCGTCTGAATGGAACGCGCCGACCCTGCCCGCGGAACTGGCGATCATACAAGGCACCTTTGATCAGGTCTGCACCTGGTCCTGCCCAAGACGCGCCTATATCGCGTTGGTCACGATGGCCGTTTTTGCGGTGGTTGCCTTGCTCACATGGCGGTCCTTCTACAGCGGATTGGTGGATAAGATCGCGTTCCGTCTGGGGTTTGTGCGCATTGGGGTGGCGGGTATTCTGGCGATGCTGGTCATCCTGACCGTCTGTGACCATAAGGCGGTCTGGCCCCAGGTCTTCCTGATTGCGCTGATCCTTCTGCTTTTGCTCACGCTGTTGTTCAATTTCATCCAACGTGCCCGCAACGGTCCCAAACCCTAGCTTTAGTGGCCTAGCAGCGCGCAATCCCTGGCGGGCAATGCCACGCTCGCGTGTCATCGAAAATCTGCTAGCCTGATGGTGTCCGG
Source organism: uncultured Roseobacter sp. (assembly GCF_947499265.1). Lineage (GTDB taxonomy): Bacteria > Pseudomonadota > Alphaproteobacteria > Rhodobacterales > Rhodobacteraceae > Roseobacter. The sequence goes on from NZ_CANMNK010000014.1 coordinate 6,669, forward strand.
ATGTTTCGAACCGCTGGAGAGCCGCATGTCGCTGACAGAAAAACCCGCAATCACGCCTGAACGCCTCGCGTTTTATGAGAAGATCGACAAGGAAGCCTTCACCCCGCTCTGGGAAGTCATGTCGAGCATCATCACCCCGGAGCCCAAGAGCGATTGCCATCCGCATCTCTGGAGGTTCGCCGATGCGAAAGCGCATTTACTGGAAGCAGGTGGCCTGATCAGCGCCAAGGAGGCGGGGCGGCGCGTTCTGATCCTCGAAAACCCCGGGCTGCGCGGGACCTCAAAGATTACCACATCGCTTTATGCTGGGCTGCAACTGGTCATGCCGGGGGAGGTTGCGCCAGCACATCGTCACAGCCAGACGGCATTGCGGTTCGTGCTGGATGGGTCCGGCGCGCATACCGCCGTCAACGGAGAGCGGACCGAGATGCGGTACGGCGATTTTGTCATCACGCCGCCCAATGCATGGCATGATCACGGAAACGAAACGCATGAACCGATGATCTGGCTCGATGGGTTGGACATTCCGCTGGTGTCCTTTTTCGATGCGTCTTTTGCGGAAGGGTTCGAGGCAGAGGCACAACCGGTAACGCGGGAAACGGGTGACAGTCTGGCGCGATTTGGAGCTAATATGCTGCCGGTCGACTTCGAGACAAAATCCGCGGCCTCACCACTCTTCAACTATCCTTACGAACGCTCTCGGGCAGCTTTGGAAAAGATGAAAGAGCAAGCGGATTGGGATCCCTGCCACGGGTTGAAAATGCGCTATGTGAACCCGCTTGATGGTGGGTATGCGATGCTGACGATGGCAACCTTCCTGCAGCTTCTGCCGAAGGCATTCCAAACGGCGGCCTATCGCGCCACGGATGCAACCGTCTTCACTGTTGTCGAAGGGACCGGGCGCAGCACCATCGGTGACAAGACCTATGAATGGGGTCCAAAGGACATCTTCGTTGCGCCCTCGTGGCACTGGATCAGGCATGAAGCCGATGAAGAGACGGTAATTTTCTCCTACTCGGACAGGGCCGCGCAAGAGAAGCTGGGCCTTTTCCGCCAGGATCGCGGCAACAATTGACGATAGGACTACCTTATGAGCAGCGCGCCCGTTGTTATTCTGCACACGGAAAATCCGGACCCGGCATTGCAGATCGCCACCGCCGCGCATCCTGATCTGGAGATCCATACCTGCGATTCATACGCCGCTTTGCCGCAGATGATTGCGGATAATGCTGCCGAGGTGGTCTATTCCGTGCGCTTTGCCGGCACGCCTGGCTTTCCCCGCGACGCCACTGTGAACAGCGCGACGATCCGCTGGTTGTCTGTTGGGGGGTCGGGCACGGATCATCTGGGCACATGGGACAGCAAACGGCTGACCGTGACCAATGCAGGGGGGGTCGCGGCGGATATGATGGCCGAATACACGCTAGGCGCGATGCTGCATTTCTCACTGGACCTACCGGGGTTCAAGCGCGCGCAAAAGGAACGCCATTGGAGCGCTGGAAAGGTTGAACCCATTGCAGGCAAAACCATTCTCATCGTTGGTTTGGGAAGGACCGGGCAGGCTATTGCGCAGCGGTGCAAAGCCCTCGGGCTGAGGGTTTTAGGGGTGCGTGCACGCCCCGCGCCGCTCGACCACGTTGATGTGGTGCAGGGCATGGCAGATCTGCCAGATCTTTGGCCGCAAGCGGATTTTATTGCGGTGTGCGTGCCGCTACTGGACAGCACCCTTGGCATGATTGACGCCACAGCGATCAAGATGATGAAACGCAACGCGGTTCTGATAGATGTATCCCGCGGGGGCGTTGTCGATCAGAAGGCACTGGCGCAGGCGCTTCAGAAAAACGCGCTCAAAGGAGCGGCCCTGGATGTATTCGAAACAGAACCATTGCCCGAGGACAGCCCGTTCTGGGAGATGCCGAATGTCATCGTAACCCCGCATTGTGCCTCCGTGTATGACGGCTGGGATCTGAAGTCGGTGCGCATGTTTTGCGACAACCTGACGAGATACCGGCGCGGCACACCGCTATTGAACATCGTTGATCCCGTACGCGGGTATTGAGCCTGCGCCACGCGCTTAGCGTCCTTTACAGACGATCAAACAGCCGCCCCGGCGCGTTAGAATGACAAGGCAGGTCCAACGCCTGCGTGATCGCGAAGATCATCGCCTGGTTGGAAGTGACCACCGGCTTGGCGAGCCTTGCTTCGATCCGTGCAATTGCCTCAACCGACCGCATATCGGTGCAGGAGAGAACAATCGCCTGCGCCTGTGGGTGATCTGCCTGCAGGGCAAGGTCATAGACCTCCGAGGGTGTCAGCGCACCCTGCCCGTAGTTTCCAAGATCGCGCCCGATATCGACACGCTGAACAACGTCGACGCCCTCTTGAGCCAAAAATGCAATCGCCTGATCGTTGATGTCGCCGACGTAGGGCGATGCAAAACCAACCCGCGTGATGGCCAGAGCGTTCAGCGCGATGATCAGCGACCCCGCAGCTGTAAAGGACAGCGCACCGGAGAGCTCCGCGATCCGTGTCGCAAGTTCGCGATCAAAGGTACGCCCGTGTGTCAGCGTCGCCGAGGTGCAGCCATAGAGCACCGCCGCCGGGCGGACACCGGAAATCAAGCGCAGGTTTTCCGAAATATCGGAAGCGCCGAGCCCAGCCATCTGATCGGAACCGGGTATTTCATTGATGTCGTACCCCCCCATTCGTTCGAAATGCACGGTGCAGCCGGGCGGGCACAGCGCCATCATATCCGGCTCCAGATTGCAGTTGGTAAAGGGCACAAGCACCCCGATTTTTGGCCCGGTGCGATCACTTTTCATCCGTGGCCTCCCGCACCAGAATATCGGCAACGGTCGCCATCACATCCTGCGTTCCGATCGTGACGCGCAAACAAGACCCAAGACCGTATCCACCCATCGCGCGCAGAACATATCCTTCGGCACGCAGGAGGGTATCCGCCCGGGTGGCGCGCTCGGCAGTGGCATAGGCGATCAGCACGAAATTCGTATGGCTCTCTGGAACGGTCAATCCGGCCTGCCGCAGCTGCTCGGAAAAACCATCCCGAATTTGCGCGGTCCGGCTCACGATCCCGCGCATATGCGCCTGATCGCGCATCGCTGCCGCGGCCATCTGTTGGCTGACACGCGGGACGTTGTTCGGGTTCAGGAGTTTGCGCACCTCTAGGGCGATTGTGCCGGGAAACAGCCCCCAGCCAACACGGGCAGATGCTAAACCGTAGGCCTTGGAAAAGCTGCGGATCACAATGGTATTCCCGCGCGCTACCAGCGCAAAGACCTCGCGCGGGTCCTGATCGTCAAATTCACCGTAGGCCTGATCCACCACCAACAGCACCGTGTCGGGCAAGCCATCGCGCAACCGGGAAATTTCCGCATTGGCGATCCGCGTCCCCGTGGGATTGCCGGGGTTGCAAATGAAAACGACACGCGTTCTGGCCGTGACTTTTTCCAGCATATGGTCAACCGAAACGGTGAAATCCGTTTCCGCAGCTGCAATATATGTTGCGCTAGCCTGTTGCGCGGCGGTGGCCGCAAAGAGATAGCCATATTGCGATCCGAGAACCTCATCCCCTGGTCCGGCGAAGGCGCGAATGACACATCCGATCAATTCCATCGATCCCGCGCCACAGAGAACCTGCTCAGGCGGGACTGCGTGCACCTCTGCAATGGTGCGGCACAGGTCCCCCCAATCCGGGTCGGGGTAAAGTGGTCCGTCACGCAGAGCCTGCGTTCCTGCATCAATCGCTGTCGGGCTGGGAGCGAAAGCGCATTCGTTTTGCGCTAGTGAGATCGCGGTGCTGCTGCCGACGTCGGCAAGCGCATAGGCGGGCATGTCCGCCACGGATTTTACCGCGCGGATCATGTCCTGACCCCGTAGAGCGCTTGCGCGGCCCCCGGTGTGACAACGCCACACTTCACATCAGATTGTATCGCCGCCCGGTCGCGCTGCGCAGGATCGCCAAAACCCCCGCCACCCGGCGTCTCGAAGATCAATCGTTCCCCAGCATCAACCCGCAGCTCGCATTTGCCCGGAATGTCATCCACACGACCGCTGACGCGGATACGCCCCGGTGCGCCGGATCGCCCGCCCTGTCGCCCCGCCGCCGGGTTTTCAAGACGTTCGACGGATAGGAAGACCAGAAAGGGCTGATCGATTGCGGAGGACAATTCGATCACCTGACCCAGACCCCCCCGATATTGACCGGCACCGCCTGAGTCGGGACGTAACTCGCGCCTCCAGATGGTGATGGGCGCAACGGCTTCGGCGATTTCGACCTGGCTGCCGAAGACGCCAGAGGGAAACGCGGTCGCCGACAGCCCGTCTGAGGTCGGGCGCGCGCCCGTACCCCCGTTGTGCACCAGTTCAATGGCAAATCTGCGCCCACCATCACGCGCCGCGTCAGCCGTGTGACGCATTGGCAAATCATACATGCAGGAAGCCCCTTCGGCGGGGATCAGATCGGGCAAGGCCTGATGCAAACACCCCAGCACAAGGTCAGGTGTCATTTGGCCCAGCGTATGGCGCATCGCTACCGGCGCGGGATGCTCTGCGTTCAGAATGCATCCCGGCGGCCCGGTCACCACGAAGGGGGCCAATGATCCTGCGTTGTTTGGAATATCCGGCCCGATGATACAGCGCATCGCAAATACCGAATAGGCCGCAGCATAGTTCAGCGGCACATTGATGCCTTTGGATGAACAGGGCGATGTCCCGGCGAAATCCAGATGCAGGCCGTCCTTGCGCACGGTCAGCGTCGCACGCAGGGTTAGGGGGACATCATAGCCATCCATCGTCATTTCATTGATGTATCGCCCCTCCGGAACCTGGCTGATGGCATCCAGCGTCCCCCGTCGGGAGGTTTCAATGATATAGTGTGACAGGCGATCAAGATCGCTGAGATCGAATTCATTCATCATCGCCGCCAGCCGGGCCGCACCCGCTTCACAACAGGCGATAAGCGCATAGATATCGCCCTCGTTGGCGATGGGTTCGCGTGAATTGGCCTGCACGATGTCCATCAACAAGGTGTTGACGGTACCCTGATCCACCAGTTTGCAGGGCGGGATCAACAGACCCTCATCGTAGACATCTGAGCCTTCAGGGCCCATCCCGAGCCCTCCCAAATCCACCAGATGTGAGGTGCATGACGTATAGCCAACCACATGCCCTTGCCGGAACACCGGCATCATCAGCAAAAAGTCGTTCAGGTGCCCCGACGCCAACCAGGGATCGTTCGTCATGTAGATGTCACCGGGTTTCATGGTCTCCGCCGGGAAGCGCGCGCGCAGGTGTTTCACCGCCTCCGCCATCGTGTTGATATGCCCCGGGGTGCCGGTGACGGCCTGCGCAAGCATCTCGCCGCGGGCGTCGAAGATACCAGCCGAAATATCACCGCATTCCCGCACAATCGGCGAAAATGCCGCGCGGATCAGGGTCTGCGCCTGTTCTTCGACAACGGCCACCAGGCGGTTCCACATCACTTGTAGGTGGGCGGGCGAGATATCAGTCACTTTGGGTCTCCCGGGTCAGAATGAGGGTGCCGCGCATGTCCACGTCCAGGGTGAAATCCGCACCCACAAATGTGGTTGTTTGCGGCTCTGCGATCAGCGCGGGCCCGGACAGATGGTCACCCGGTCTGAGCACCTCTCGCGGCACAAAAGCCGCTTCGCGAAAAACCCCGCTGACGTCGCAGAAGATGCGCTTTGTCCGGGTCGGCTGGATATGTCGCAAGCGGGGTTGCGCCGTGATTTCGGACAAGGGCCGCATGGGTGTCGAAAGATGCACCGACCAATTCAGAATCTCGATGTTCATACCGGGCACGGGCCGGGAAAACTGAGCGGAATAGGCGGTTTCAAACGCAGCAGTCAGCGATTTCAGATCTTCCGCTGAGATCGCGCGATCCGGCAGCGCGATTTCGATCTCATGCCCCTGCCCGTGATAGCGCATGTAGGCTGATCTGCGGGTGGTGATTGGTGCTTCGGCGTCACCCTGACGCACCACTGCAAGGGCTTCACGGCACATGTCCCCCAGCAACCTGTTGATCGCCGCAATGTCCATTTCTGCCAATAACGCGTAGCGGCTGCGCACGATCTCGAAGGACACAGGCGCAAACAGAAACCCCAACGCGGAGCCGACACTGGGGTTGGCCGGGATCAGAACCCGTGACACCCCGGCGCTGCGGGCCACGCGACATGCATGCAGCGGCCCGTTACCACCAAAGGCGATCATCGTGCGCTGGCTCAACACCTTACCGGATTCCACCGCATGAGTGCGCGCGGCACTGGCCATGCTTTCATCGACTATACGGCTCACCCCATCCGCCGCGCCGCAAGCATCCAGACCCAGCGGCATGCCAAGTGTTGTCAGAAGCACCTCCTCCGCTGCCGCCGTTTCGATTGCAAACTGACCTTCGGCAAAATTTTCCGGCTGAATATAGCCGAGGACCACATCCGCATCTGTAACGGTCGGATCACCCCCACCCCGACCAAAAGCCACCGGTCCAGGTTCTGATCCGGCGCTTTTGGGTCCGACCGTCAAACGCCCCAGCCGGTCCACTGCGGCAATGGATCCGCCGCCAGCGCCGATCTCGATCATGTCAATCACGGGGATGCGTACCGGCATGCCGGATCCCTTGATGAACCGGGCCGCCCGACCAATTTCGAACTGCCGGGAGGTTTGCGGCGTCGCATCATCGATCAGGCACAGCTTGGCCGTCGTGCCGCCCATATCAAATGACAGCACCGCGCCAAGATTGTTTTCCCTGGCAATCCGGGCCGCCAGGATCGCGCCACCTGCAGGACCGCTTTCAACCAGCCGGATCGGGAACTGGCCTGCCGTGTGCAATGTGGTCATGCCACCCCCCGCCGTAATCATCAGGATCGGGCACCGCAGCCCTTTTGATTTGAACGCAGAGGCAAAGGCGTCAAGGTAACGGGCCATCAGCGGCTGGATATAGGCATTGGCCACAGTGGTGCAGAGCCGGTCAAACTCCCGCGCTTCGGGGCTGACCTCGGAACTGATGGATATCCGCAGATCCGGGCGCACATCCTGTAAAAGGCGCCGCAACCGCTGCTCATGCGCGGGGTTTGCATAAGCATGCATCAAGCAGATTGCCACCGCTTCGGCCTTGCAGTCATCCAGCTTGGCGATCAGATCCGCGATGCTGGCCTCGTCCAGGGCGATCAAAACCTCTCCCGAGGCGGACATGCGTTCGCGCACCGTCAACGCGCGATCCCGGGGCACCAGGAAATCGGTCTTTTGCAAATTGATATCATATTGGCTGTAGCGCCGTTCGTAGCCAATTTCGAGGATGTCGCGAAATCCTTCGGTCGTAATCGTCGCAACCCGCGCCCCACGCTTTTCGATCAGCGCATTGGTGGCCAGGGTGGTGCCGTGGATGAACCCTATGATGTCCGTCATGCTTGCAGTGGCGTCCGCCAACGCCCGCGTTGCGCCAAGGAGGGCACCTTCTGCCGGATTGTCATGCGTGGTCAGTGTTTTGGTCGAAGCGATGACCGCATCCGCCGCGTCAACCAGCACGGTGTCGGTGAAGGTACCACCAATATCGATGGCAAGCCGCAAGGGCGCAAGAAATGTCATGTGGGATGGTCCGGAGTACGTTCAGGGGGGATCGGCGTTCAACCCGCCCTAACTTGCGACGAGATCACACCCCGTGACCCGACGCATCATCGGTGCGTAAACAAAAACTGTTTTGGCGGCGCTGTTTGTCATGCAATCAGTCTTTTTATGCTACGCCGATTAACGATGCCCAAGCTGGTATCTGTCAACAATAATCTGATGTCGGGGTGTTCAGCAGCTAAAGCACATGTCTAGTGCGTCAGATCTTTGGCATAGATGTCGTGCACCCATCGCGGTACGTGGCTCAAGACAAAAGACACCTGACCGTTTTTGAACGACAGCACCCGTTTTGGTGGTTCGTTCAGGGCTGAATTGTCAAATACATGGCCCACATCGCTTAACAGCACCGCCTGGCGGATCAGTGGCCCGTTGCGATCGTATCGTCCCCTGATCTTCTCCTCCGGTACGGCATGACCGCCTTCCCTGACCCGCTCGGTGACACGCGCCACAGACAAATCAGGATGTGCGACGCCCACATGAAACAGCATGATCCGGTAGCCAAGCGCCTTTGCCTGCTGGATCAGTTCCAGTTTGGAAGGGTGCGAAAAGACAGATTCCGTGGCGAAGCTCTTGCCCGCTTTGAGCAGTTTATCCCGCCGTTCCGCCGCCAATCGGGCCGCTTTGTAGGCGGCATCCAGATCGTCCTGCTGCAATTCATTGCGATGAATTTCATCGGCATTGATGAATGGCGCTGCAAAACCCGGTTGCACGCGCGTCTCGAAAAGAGTCGATTTGCCCGCGCCATTTGGTCCGGCAAGCATCACCAGAGTGGGTCGCTTGTTTGGGGTCACTCTTTGGCGGCGGATGCCTGATGCACCAGCTCACCCGCATCTGTCATACCGACGCCACGACCGAGCTGTTTGCGGTTTGCAAAAAACGCATGTTCCGCATCGCCGGGTTCTGCCATGTCCTCGGCAAATTGCGCAAACCAGACCTCCTGCTCTTCAGCAGTCAGATCATCCGGGGACAGCGCGGCCTCCAACGCGGCGCTGACATGCGCGTAGTCAAAGGCCGGTGATTGCTCGATCGCGCGACCGATGTTGATCCAATGGGTAATCTGCCCGGCCACAGACCGGCTTTGCAGGCTGGATTCTTTGCGCACATACCGCATCACATCATCGGCAAGCTTCACTGACTGGGCCATTGTGGTTCCTCCATCCAAGAGGTGGCAAAATGCTACCTTCTCTATATATGGCACCTAAATTACAAATGTCCAGTTAATGCCCCAAGCGTCTGTGCGCTCACGCTACCCACCTTAAATGACCGAACTCCGCTGGCTTTCCATCCCCATGGAGGCAAGCAGCGGCACCTGTTTCTGTCGTTTCTGAAAATCCTGCTTGCTGCGCATGCCGCGCCACTCCGCGAGAATCAGAGACTGTGCAACAGCGCCGCCAAGCGTTGATCCCGGTCCTGTGATGATAAAGAGGTCCGGCGCAAATTCACGGGCAGCCACTGAGACCGCGCGGGTGAAATCATAGCTTTCGGTCACCTGATGCCCCAGCGTGTAGTCCCAAAGCGCCCCGGTATTGGTGGCCCCCGGCCACCAGATGGCACCGCGCCCGTCGATCATGGGTATGGCCGGTTGTCCAAAACCGGTGACGTCGATCTGATCCCTGCCCTGTTTTGCGACGTCGGACTGCAAACCTGTGTGGAACGCCGCGTGGTTGGGCAAACGCATCGGAAAGCGATCCTGCGTGCGGGGCACTGCAGCTTCGAAGGCGGAAAGCCCCGCCGCGTTTCCGGCCAGAACCAGCATCCCACCCAGATCAATGGACAGGGCAAGAACATGGTCCGCTTGTGCGTTGATCTCATGCACCTGCGCCATCAGATCTGCCTTGCGCGCAGGATCGGCGCGCCAATCCTCACCAACAAAGGGATAGATCAATTGCCCACCGATCATCGCCGCCTGCATCAATGTGCCCATGGTATTGGCTAGATTGAAGCCAGTGTTCGCCGACACCGCCCCAGCGCAAGCCAGAGCGGAATACCACCCCATGGAGTTGCCAGTAACCGCAACAATCTCGATCCGGTCCCGGTCGATTGACAGGAAATCGCCAAGCGTGGCGGCATAAATCAACCCGGATGCATTGTCGCCACGGCTGTGCCGGGCGCTCGAATAGCGCGGCGCGCTGTCCAGTTCCGTCAACGTCGTTTGCCCCGCGTTTTCACGCAGCACATCAAAACCGGCCAGCATGTCCGCATCCGGGAAATGCTGTCCGAGGTAGCCAAGTTCGGCCTTGTTATAGGTCCCGCGACCCGGGCAGATCACCACAGCTGTTGTCATTGCGCGCCCTCCCAAAGCGCGTGCGCCGCCGCGATGATGCTGTCCGAGGACGGCATTGTCGCCGCATAGGCAGGTCCGGTTGCAATGAAGCTGTCTTCTGCCGCCAGACGGGCATGGGGCATTTCCGTACGCTCGCTCAGCAAAGCCATCAGCGCTTCAGACACCCCCCCCGTTCTGCGGGTTTCATCCACGATCAACGCATGCGAGCAGCCTTTCAATGCTGCCAGCAGCGCCTCCTCCGGCAAGGGGGACAGCCACCGCAGGTCAATCACCCGCGTATCAATCCCATCCTGATCCAGTACCGCTTGCGCCTGTCTGGACAGCAGATGCCCATTGCCAAAGCTGATGATGGCCAGTGGTCCGTCGCCTGTCACACCAACCTCCCCAAGGGCGATGCGTTCATCTTGCGGCGGATAAAGCTGCATCCACGCCCCGTCTCCAGCCGCTTGCAGATCACGCATGGGATAAAGCGCAATGGGCTCCAGAAATACCACCACGCGCTGCTCTTCGCGGGCCAGTCGCACGCATTCACGCAGCATCCTTGCCGCATCTGCCCCATGCGAGGGACAGGCCAGAATCAGGCCGGGGATGTCGCGCAGAACGGCGACCGAATTGTCATTGTGAAAGTGACCGCCAAAGCCTTTCTGGTAGCCCAGACCCGCAATCCGCACCACCATCGGGTTGGTGAATTGCCCGTTCGAGAAAAACGGCAAGGTGGCCGCTTCGCCTCGCAGCTGATCCTCAGCATTATGCAGATAGGCCAGAAACTGAATCTCCGGGATTGGCAGAAACCCGTTCTGAGCCATGCCGATGCCAAGGCCCAGAATGGATTGCTCGTCCAGCAAGGTATCGATGGCGCGGTCCGGACCAAACCGGGAGAGGAGCTTTTGCGTCACCCCGTAAACGCCGCCTTTGCGCCCCACGTCTTCGCCCAGCAGGACGACTTCGGGATGGGTCAGCATCAGATCGGTCAGGGCCCAGTTGATCAGGCGCGACATGATTTGCGGCTCCTGCATCGCTTTGAGGTCACCGCCAAACGCTGCGGCGCGCGCCTCAGGCGTCGGCCCATTTGTCGGACGGCAGGCCCGTTTGGGCGGGATCAGCGAGGCCATTACATCGCTGGCCGTCTGCAACTTCGGGCGTGTGATCACTTCTGCCGCGATGCGTTCAACACGCGCACAGGTGTCCTTGTAGATCTCGAGCGCCACTGTCCCTGTCAGCGCCCCGTTCTCCTGCAACAACCGCACCGCGTGCAGCAGTGGATCGTTGGCCTCGTCAGCCTCAACTTCATCCCGGCTGAGATAGGTTGTCGGCACATCGGCACCCGCATGACCATAGAGCCGCACGGTCCGGACATGCAGGAATGCCGGCTTACGCTGGGTGCGGACGTACTGCGCCGCCTCAGACGCCACCCGGAACGTGTGGTAAACATCCAGCCCATCGCAATAAAAATACCGCAACCCCGGGCGGTTTGCGAAACTGGACGCGATCCACCCTTTCGGGGTCTTGACCGAAATCCCAATCCCGTTGTCTTCACAGACAAACAGCAAGGGCAAAGGGGCATTTTGATAGGACGTCCAGGAGGCGGTGTTAAACGCACCCTGCGCCGTTGAATGATTGGCCGAGGCATCCCCGAATGAGCAGAGCACCAGGCTATCGGGCGCAAGCTGCTGATGTTCGGGCCGATGTCTGCGCGCGGCTCCGATGGCATAGGCGCTGCCGACGGCCTTTGGTAAATGCGAGGCGATTGTCGATGTTTGCGGCGGGATCATCAGCGGCTTTGATCCAAGAACCTTGTGGCGCCCACCCGATATCGGATCCTCGGAGGAGGCCGCAAAGCTCAGCAGCATGTCCCAGGCGGGCGACTGTCCGGGCACCTGCCCTGCCCGCGCAATCTGAAACGCCGCATCCCGGTAGTGCAAAAATGCCATATCTGTCGGACGCAGCGCAGCCGCCACAGCTGCCATCCCTTCATGCCCGGAAGAGCCAATGGTGTAGAACCCCTCGCCCGCCTTTTGCATCTTGCGCGATTGCATATCGAGCGCGCGGCTCAGGCATCCCGCCCGAAAAATCGCAACAGCAGTTTCAGAGGGCAGTGGCCCCGCCGCGCGCTGACCTGTCGGCAAATCACCCGCAGCAACGCGTCTGAGGAAGTTTTCGTGAACAATTGCGGCGCGGTCCATCAGAACACCTTCAACGCGTGCGACGGGCGCATTGACTGCGCACCAGCGCAAGTGTTTGGGAGATACTTTTCATTCTGATCACATCTGATTTGTCGGGTTTCCCGGACAATGGCATGTTTTTCAGGCGGATGTTATCGATATCCACGCACATTTGTTGGAGGGAATCTCACATGTTTGGCCCGCGACGCCTTTTGCCATCGATCCCGTCACTTCTGGCGTTGGAAGCCGTTGACCGGCTGGGAAGTGCGACAGCGGCCGCAGAAGAAATGTCGCTAACACACAGCGCCGTCAGCCGTCAGATCAAGGTGCTGGAGGGCCAGATCGGCATGCGTCTTGTCACGCGGGAGGGTGCACGGCTGAAACTGACGCCCGCCGCGCGGGACTACTGCGAAAGGGTACGGATCATCCTCGGCGATCTATCACAAAGCACGCTCACCCTGCGCGCCAACCCCTCGGGTGGCAGCCTCAACCTGGCGATCCTACCCGCATTTGGGGTGCATTGGCTGGCCCCACGCCTGAAATCCTTCGCAGTCGATCATCCCGAAGTAACGGTCAATCTGTCGACCCGCCTGGTGCCCTTCGACTTTGCACAGGAACGGCTTGACGCAGCACTGCATTACGGTGCGCGCGACTGGCGCGGCGTGAACTATCTCCCCCTTGCCGATGAGCATGTTCTGCCGGTCTGTGCGCCGGGGTATCTGAATGCGAAACCCCTTGGCCCCGCGGATTTGGCGCAGTACCCCCTGCTCCATCTCGCAACACGGCCAAATGCCTGGGAGGATTGGTTTCGCGCGCAGGGCGTGGACACCGGCAGCCTGCCGGGCATGCTGATCGACCAGTTTTCGACCATTGCACAGGCGGCGATCCATGGCATGGGCATTGCCTTGCTTCCTGATTATCTCGCACAGGCAGAGATTGGGCGCGGCAGGCTTGTGTCTGCCTGGGGCACACCCACCCTGACGGCCGGGCACTACTATCTGGTCTGGCCCGAGGAAAGCCCGACGAAACCACAGGTGGCGCATCTTGTTGAATGGCTGCAGGGGGTCGTCTAGGCCAGACGCCTCTCAGCCAAACCAAGGCGCACGTTGACCACCAGCCAATTTGACGATTCGCCGCAGTGGCGGTGACGCCTGAAAACCGCCCCTCGCACATTGCTGCGGCGCCGCGATATTCGACGCACAGCCCCTCACGCAGCAGATCAGGTCCAGATATCGAGCGAAAATCTTCCGGTCTGGAAAATTTTCCGACAAAAATACTCAGGAAGCTTGATTTTCTGCCGCGAAAAGTATCTGACTATTTTAGTAACCAATTCTAAGGGGGCTTTCATGCCACGTACCTCCCGGGTCATTGCCGCATCGCTGGCCGCGATCGCCCTGGCATGTGGACCAACAATTGCCGCCGCCACCGGGGAGTTGAACCTCTATTCCTCACGGCATTACGACACGGATGAGCGGTTGTACTCAGACTTCACCGAAGCGACCGGGATCACAATCAACCGCATCGAAGGCAAAGCCGACGAATTGATCGCACGGATGGAGGCCGAAGGCGTCAATAGCCCGGCGGATGTCCTTCTGACCGTCGATACGTCGCGGCTCGAACGCGCCAAGACTGCGGGCGTTCTGCAACAGATTGACAGCGCAGTTCTGGAAACCCGCGTCCCTGCCAATCTGCAAGACGAAGACAATCAGTGGTTCGGGTTCTCGCAACGTGCCCGCATCATCTTTTACGACAAAGCCGACGTGGCGGAGCCGCCGATGTCCTACGTCGATCTGGCAGATCCCAAGTACGCCGGGCAGGTGTGCCATCGATCATCCACCAATGTTTATTCGCAAACGCTGTTGGCTGCCGTGATCGAAAACTTCGGTGTGGAAGCGGCGAAGTCCTGGGCGCAGGGCGTTGTCGATAATTTCGCACGCACGCCGCAGGGCGGCGATACCGATCAGCTGCGCGGTCTGGTCTCGGGGGAGTGCGATATCTCGATCTCCAACACATATTACTTTGCGCGGGCGCTGCGCAAAGACGTCAGCGATCTGTCCAGTGACATCGATAAAATCGGCTGGGTCTTTCCCGCACAAAACGCCGAGGGCGCGCATGTCAACCTGTCGGGCGGTGGCGTGGCCAAACACGCGCCGAATCGGGACAACGCCATCCTGTTCATGGAATATCTGACCAGCGATCAGGCGCAGCAGTATTTCTCCGCCGGCAATGACGAATACCCCGCCGTGCCCGGTGTCGCCATCAGCGCTTCGGTGGCGAAACTTGGCCTTTTCAAAGCGGACACGGCGGATCTGTCGAAAGTCGCAAAGAATGTGCCAGAGGCCCAGAAAATATTCATCGACGTTGGCTGGGACTGAACATCCGCCCAACGCGCACACGAACCGAAACATCCAGAAGACCAAGCCCATTCTGTCTTCCCAGCCACCCAACAAGGGGCAGCCCGGAACACGCCAAAACCCGGAGGCAAAGATGACGAAGAACAAGAAAACAGATGACCAGAAACGAAACGCCTGCTGCCGGAGAGAGATAATGCAAGCCGCAATGATGGGTCTCGTGGAGACAGAGATCGCGCTTGAACATGTCTTTGACCGGTTGGGCCGAGGACTATGATGGCCTTGACACAAACCCCGCCCAAAGCCATCCAGACCACCCCGGAAACGGAAAACCTGCCTGCCTACAACGCACGTGAAATCGTTGGCAAAGGCACGCAGGCCCGCCTCGTTCTGGATGGTCAGACCTATTTCCTGCGCATCACCCGCGCCGGCAAGCTGATCCTCACAAAATGACGCCGGAACTGAACAAACGGGGCGGGGTCACCATTGGCAGCCTGTCCACCCTATGCCCTTGGGAAGCCTTGCTGGTCCGCGAATTGCGGCTGTGGTGCGCCGGGCCCTCCGGCCAGGCAGCGGTATGGCGTGACTACGCGTCGCATCTGTCCTCGGAGATGGCGGCGCAGGAAATTCGGGTGTTCGGCGATCTGATCACCCTGCTGTCGCGCAACGCACGCAGACCGTTGGTGCATCATTGCGTGGACTGCGACTGCCTCGGCGCTGATGAAGGCGTTTTCCTGCACATCGTAGGCGCCGCCAGCGAGGGAGATCTGGGGGACGCCGCGATGCTGGCGGGCCTCGTGGTTTTGCCCGCACATGCCGAACATGTTGCGCTGCTTGCCGCACAGGTGGGCACCGTCACACGCCGCATCAGCCGGTCCGCCGCGAAACACAAAAAACCCGGTGACGCGACAAATGTCGTCCGGCTTCACTGACCCGAATTCAATCTAGAGGAAAGCCAACCATGAAATTCAGACTATCAGCCATCCTGGGCACCGTTGCGGTCATCGCCAGCCCGGCCTATGCGGACAAGGCCGCGGTGCTGGACAATTACGCCAACATTGCGCTGGCCAAATACAGCGACAGCCTGACAACGGCGCAGGCCTTGCAATCTGCAGTGACCGCGCTGGTCGAGGCGCCTTCCGCCGAGGCGCTCCAGACCGCAAAACAGGCCTGGATCAGCGCCCGCGTGCCCTATCAACAGACCGAGGTCTACCGTTTTGGCAACGCGATTGTCGACGATTGGGAAGGCAAGGTGAACGCCTGGCCGCTCGACGAGGGCCTGATCGATTATGTGGATGCCTCCTATGGCGGCGCCACGGATGAAAACGAATATGCCGTGCTGAACGTGATCGCCAATCCCAGCTTTACATTGTCCGGCGAAACGGTGGATGCGGGCGAGATCACCCCTGCCCTGCTCGAAGGTGAGCTGCACGAAGCCGATGAGGTCGAAAGCAATGTGGCGACCGGCTATCACGCCATCGAATTTCTGCTCTGGGGTCAGGATCTGAACGGCCACGGCGCAGGCGCGGGTGCGCGTCCCTGGACAGACTATGCCATGGGCGATGCCTGCACCGGCGGGAACTGCGACCGCCGCGGCGACTATCTGAAAGCGGCCACGGATCTTCTGGTTTCGGACCTTGAATGGATGGTCACGCAATGGCAGGACGGCGGCGAAGCCCGCGCCCAACTCATCGCAGACGAAACTGCCGGGATTTCCACGATCCTGACGGGCATGGGTTCGCTCAGCTACGGTGAGCAGGCAGGCGAGCGCATGAAGCTCGGCGTTCTGCTGAACGATCCCGAAGAAGAGCACGATTGCTTCTCCGACAACACCCACAACAGCCATTTCTACGACGCGCTTGGCATTCGCAACGTCTATCTGGGCAGCTATACGGCGATTGATGGCACCGTGGTGTCGGGTCCCTCGCTGGCCGCGCTTGTTGCCGAAGCAGACAGCGCCGTCGACGCCGAATTGCGCGCGAAACTGGACGCGACCATGTTGGAAATGTCGCAGATGAAGACCGCAGCAGAAGCCGGTTTTGCCTACGATATGATGCTGGAGCGCGGCAATGAAAAAGGCGAGGCGCTGATCATGGGGGCCGTCGATGCTCTGGTGGATCAGACCCGTTCCATTGAGCGGGCCGTTGCGGCCCTTGGGGTCGATCAGATTGCCTTCGAAGGGTCCGACAGCCTGGATGATCCCAACGCCGTTTTCCAATAACGGTTTTGCGCAGGGTGTTCTTCTCCCCTTAAATCTCTGCGCAAACCACCTATTTGGGTGGTGCCACGCGCCGGTCTCTGATCGCTTCGACCGGCGCGTGTTTAACGATCAAATGACTGTCCCCCGCCAGCATCTGCAGCAGCAAGGTTCATCTCATGCCCAAGACGCCCAGCCCCTGTATTGACGTGTGCAAATACAAACGTCAGGGCCATTGCATCGGGTGTTCCATGACCAAAACGCAGAAATCCATGTTCAAAGCGTTGAAGAAAGACAGCCACCGCACCGCATTTGTGCAGATGTTGACGGCGCAACAGGACCAGCTGGGCGCATTCAAGCATTGGCAGAAAGCTTACCGCAAAAAGCTGACGAAACGAAAAATCGCGGCAGAGGATATTCTCTAACCGCGATCTTTATCGGTCTGGGACCGGCGTCTAGCTCAGATGTGCCCGCAGGAACCAGGCAAATTTCTCATGCTCCTGTCCGCGCGCAATACACAGATCTTCGGTCAGCGTGTCGCCATGGGAGGCCGCCAGCTCACCGGCACCGGCGAGCGTGCTGGCCAGCGTGACCTGCGCGTCCATCATCATGCGGATCATTTCCTGATCACTGGCGTGACCATCGTGTTCTTTGATCTTTGAGCGCTTGAGCATACCCGCCAGCGTGCCTTCGGCGTGTGCGTCAATGGCCCGAACACGCTCCGCAAGATCATCCTGCGCGACAAAATGGTCTTCATAGATTTTCTGGAAGAGATCGTGCAGCGGGCCAAATGCCATGCCCTTTACGTTCCAATGAAAATTTTGTGCCAGCATCGTCGTCACTGCGGTTTCGGCAACGGACTGGTTCAAAGCGTCGGCAATTTGTGTTTTAGCATCTGGTGTCAATGCGGCTGCAGTCTGCGTCATCTGCGCTCTCCCTCGATCTATTGGATGTCGGCTGGCTGGCGAAGTGCTGGCTGGCTGTGACCGAAACATAGTGCCTGATCACGGCTTGCCAAGCCTTTTTTAGAATTATTCTAATTCGGAGTGAATTGCTCGGAAATACGCGCCAGCAAAAATCCGATGTAACGCCGATCATGCGCTGCGACGCGGGACCGCAACAAAAAGGTCAGGCTGGTGGCATCGGCGGTGCTGATCGCCCGCAAACACTGCATGAGCCAGGCCTCGTCGAATGATAATTCCGCCACACCCGGCCGATACCAGACAACGGATTTGTTCAGCGCCGACCCAAGGCATTTGACAAGCGTGGCAACAAACGTGCGCTTGGCGTCCTCGCCGTCCAATGACAACAGCGCACAGGCCTCGAAAAGGTCCGTTCGGGCCGCTGCCCTGCACCCCAGCGCGGTCATCCGCAAATGGGTCAGAACCTCGCGCGCGCTGATATCCAGGACCGGCGGCGTACCCTTCTGCTCAGCAGGAAATACCGAAGCGGGGGTCTGTTGCGTGATGGGCATCATGTCGCAGCTCTTTTTTCGATTGTGACGGGTGGGGGACTCGCCAATGATAATTCCTGAGTATAGTTATAGGGTATATCGGAGAGCGCAATGATTCATAAACAAAACGTGCGGGCATTTTGTCTATTTGGCGCAGCGATCCTGGTATCACCCGCCTGGGCGACCGACCTGCAGGACCTGCACCTCGACGTCATCCCCCGCACCGATGAGGAACGCGCCCGCATCCAGTCCATCATCGCGCCGACCGAGGATTTCACCCAGGCAGAACAGTTCGAAGCGAATGCCGCGGGTGCCGCAACCGTGCGCCCCACCACCAACTCGAATGCCTTCAGCCAGCCGTCGGGCAACATCTCTTTTGAACGGGAACTGGATTTCAAGGTCGGCAATGGTCTCTTCAAGAAGCTTTGGGTGTCGTCGCCCTCCTCCACCCTTGCATCTGATGGATTGGGCCCGCTCTATAACGCGCGGTCCTGTCAAAGGTGCCATTTGAAGGACGGGCGCGGCCATCCGCCCGAGAACCCGCAGGATACCGCAACCTCCATGCTGGTGCGGATCTCGGTTCCGGCTGACGCATCAGCCATCGCCGAGATCGAAGACTATATTTCGAGCGCACCCGACCCCGTCTATGGCGGCCAGATACAGGATTTCGGCATTGCCGGACACCCCGCCGAGGCACAGATCAACATCCGCTATACCGAGATGCCCATCGAGTTGTCGGAGGGCGAAACAGCATCACTGCGCCAGCCTGTTCTGCAGCTTACGGATCTCGGCTACGGCCCGCTGCATCCCGAGATAATGACCAGTGCCCGCGTCGCGCCGCAAATGATCGGGCTTGGCCTACTGGACGCGATTTCAGCGGCGGAAATCCTTGCACGGGCAGACCCGCAGGATGCGGATGGCGACGGGATTTCCGGGCGCGCGAACATCGTCTGGTCCACGGTTTATGACCAGCCGATGCTTGGCCGCTTCGGGGTAAAAGCGGGCATGCCCAGCGTTTGGGAACAATCAGCGGGTGCCTTTCATGGCGACATTGGCATTTCGTCCACCTTACACCCAACGGGCTACGGGGACTGCTCGCAAAAGCAATCCAAGTGCCGTACCGCACCTGACGGCAATACGCCTGCCCACAACGACGCAGAAATTTCCGACGTTGGCCTGGAACTGGTATCGTTCTATTCGTCCAATCTGGCGGTACCCGCGCGCCGCGACGTGGATGATCCACAGGTTTTGCAGGGCAAGCAGGTCTTCTATGAGACGGGATGCATCTCCTGTCACACCCCCAAACACGTCACCCACCGGCTGGACGGGCAACCGGAGCAAAGTTTTCAGCTGATCTGGCCCTACACCGATATGCTGCTGCATGACATGGGTCCGGGCCTGGCAGACAATCGCCCCGAAGCCCGCGCCACCGGTCAGGAATGGCGCACACCGCCACTTTGGGGCATCGGCATGACGCAACAAGTGTCCGGACACACCTATTTTCTGCACGACGGGCGCGCCCGCAACCTGCTGGAAGCCATCCTCTGGCATGGTGGCGAGGCGGAAGCAGCTAAATCACGTGTCGTCGAGATGCCCAAAGCAGACCGCGACGCCCTCATCCGCTTTCTGGAGAGCCTATGACCCTTCGTAGTGTCACATTTTGCTGCGCCCTCATCCTTGGTAGCCCCGCTTTTGCCGATTTGATCGCGGTGCGCGATAACCACATCCTGCCCCGATATGCGGCGTTTGCCGAAGCGGCGGGGGCATTGGAGGCTTCGGCGGAAACAGATTGCACAGCAGCCGCGGTTATGCCCGCGTATCATGCGGCGTATGACGCCTGGATCGGCGTCAGCCACATCCAGTTTGGACCGATTGAGGCGCACGGCATCGCCTTGTCCCTTTCCTTCTGGCCGGATCCGAAGGACCGCACTGGCAAAGCGATGACCCGGCTCATCGCCGAAGTGGACCCGGTGGTTGCGGACGCGGAAGCCTTTGCCCAGGTCTCGGTCGCGGCGCAGGGGTTTTCTGCACTTGAGCGCCTGCTCACCGAGCCGCAGGCAAATGCCGATTATGTGTGTGCCTACACGCAGGCGATTGCAGGGCATATTGCACAAGCCGCGCGCGACCTGTCCGCCGACTGGCAAGGTGATTTCGGTGAAATCTTTGTCACCCCCGGCGCGGCAGGCAACACCACCTATCTCAGCCCCGGAGATGCGGATCGCGCGGTCTATACCTCGCTGTCGACGGCTCTGGAATTTATGCACGATCAGCGGCTAGGCAGACCGCTGGGCACGTTCGACCGACCGCGCCCAAATCGGGCGGAAGCGCGACGCTCGGGACGCAGCGCCAGACATGTGGTGCTGAGCCTGGAAGCCCTGCAAGAGATGACAAACGCCTTTTCCGAAGCCCCCCTGCCCGAGGTTAACAGCGCCTTCACAGCGGCCATTGACCGGGTGCAAGCTCTCGAGGATCCCTCCTTTGCAGGGGTCGCTGTGCCTGCTGAACGGTTCAAGATCGAAGTGTTGCAACGCAATATCCGCGATCTTCAGGTGTTGATCGCGGATGATATCGGGGCCGCCCTTGGCATCAGCGCTGGTTTTAACGCGCTGGACGGGGACTAAGATGCAGACGCGGCGCAGCTTTATGCAGGCAACGGCGGCAGCAGCCACTTTTCCGACGACCAGCTGGGCAGCAGCCGGGGCGCCAACACATCTGAGTGCCGCACGAAAGAAGGATGGCAGCTACCACCTTGTGGGGTTGCGCAGCGATGGCGAGATAGCCTTCACACGACCACTTCCGGGCCGAGGGCATGCCGCCGCGGCCCACCCGGAACGGGCCGAGGCTGTCGCATTTGCCCGCCGCCCCGGTACCTTCGCCCTGGTGCTGGAGTGCTCAGAGGGCGCTGTCTTGCAAAAGCTTCACGCCCCCGAAGGCCGACATTTTTACGGTCATGGCGCGTTTTCCCGAGATGGACGCAGGCTCTACACAACCGAAAACGAGATCGAAACCGGCGCCGGGCGCATTGGCCTCTGGGATGCATCCAACGGATACCGACGACTGGGTGAGCTGTCGTCAAACGGCATCGGGCCGCATGAGATCATCCGATTGCCCGGGACCGACACCCTTGCCATCGCCAACGGCGGCATCCGCACCCACCCTGACACCGGTCGGGAGAAGCTCAATCTCGACACGATGCAACCGAACCTAACGCTTATGAGCACGGAGGGAGAGATTTTGGAAGCCGCAGAGTTGTCCGCCTCCTTGCATCAGAACTCCTTGCGCCACATCGCCGGATTCAACGATGGGCGCGTCGCCTGTGCGTTTCAATGGCAGGGCGATGTCTATGACTCCCCGTCGATTGTTGGCCTCTACACACCGGGCGTCGGGCTTCAGCTGCTCGAAATGGACAGCGGGTTTCTACACGGGCTGGATGGATATGCGGGCAGCATTGCCACCGTGGGAGAAGACCAGATAGGCATAACCTTTCCCCGGGGCGGCGTGGCGCAGGTTATTGATTTAAAAAGAGAAACGTCAAAAATTTTGCGCCGGGCGGACATATGTGGCATTGCCCGCGCAGACCAGGACGCGCTGGCGACGGATGGTTTGGGCGGTGTGCAACGGATTGATGCCGGCAGCACAACCCCCCTTGCCCAGCACCCGCTGGCATTTGATAACCACCTGATCGCCATTGGATAACTCGCCTTGAATGGTGGGCGCGCATCGCCATTAGGCAGCCTTCAAGGCTTCGACATAGTCGCCCGGCAGATCGAATTCCTGCAGGACACGGGCCCGCATATCAGCGGACATCTTGCGGGCCGTTTTCGTGACAATGCCAAGCACTTTTTCATCCGCGTGTTTTTTGGAAAAATCGGCAAAATACCATTTCATGAACACCATGCAGATGGTGTCCTCCAACGCCTGCACCTCGGCATCCCTCTTGATGCCTTCCTTTCGCAGTAAAACACCCACGCGCGCGCAGTCCTCAGCGCCATAACCGGCATCCGCCATCAGACCTGCCAGCCTTTCGCCATGTGCACGCCCAAGATCGCGACGCCATTGCAAATAACCCGCCCGCCCTTCTGGATAGTCTCTGCGTTTGGACAACCACCGCTCGATATGCTGCCCCCGCGCCGCAATCTGCAACACCTCCGAAACATCTGTCCCAAACAGCCGCGCAAGCTCCGCGCTCATCCTTTGACCATAGATCAGACTGGCCCCATCCGGGTCTTTTGCATTCGCCGCATCGATCTTTTCCAATACTGCATTCAGCCTGTCGGTCATGCGTTTGCGCTCCAGTCTTGTGAAAGGGTCCCATCAGCGAACACGGTTGGTTCCTTGTCTAAGGCTAGCATAGTTATGCGTAATTGAAACACTATCGGAATCCCCTGCCCCGCCGAGAGAGCGAGTAGCTTCAAGAGGTCCGCTGCCGCCCGCCTAAGACAAGTTACGCCCCATCCAGACCGTTCGGGAAAGCGGGCAGGGTACTTCATCGAAGCTCTGGCTGCGCCAAAACCGGAGTGCACGCGGGTTTTTGGCGTTGGCACCGATATGAACGGCGGTGACCCCAAACTGCGTGGCAACGTCCACCCAGTGCTGCAGCAACGGGCGACCAATCCCTTGCCCCTGCAGCACAGGGAGCAGATTGAGATGAATATGCGCGGGAAACCGTGCCGCAACCTCCGCAGGCGCTGTTTCCGGTACATGGATCATATGACTGCGCCGCGCATCCGCCGACCAGGTGGCCCGAAGGGCTTGATCGGGCTTGGGATACTGCGCACGCAGTGACGGCCACCATTCAGCTTCGAGCAGCGTCTCGAAACGCGAGGTATCTGCCGTTCCGACGCAGAAGCCAGCAACCTCTTTCTCTCGCCCCACGACAAATGCCAGATCCGGCTCGAATCGCAGATAGGGCGCGGAGTAAATATGGCCCATCATCTTCGGATCAGCATAAAGATGGGTTGCATCGCCGCCAAGATGACCCGTTTCAAGCGATATCCGATAGAATGCGTCGGCATCGGCAGGCGTGGCTTTTCGGATTTCAATCACGCGGTCACCTCTCACTGCTCGGTGTGGTCAAACGGGCGCGCGCATCAAGCCCCCATGCCAAACCGGCTCCTCTTTACAACATTGGCAACCGATTCTTGTAAGACCGTGTTTCCCGAAATGGTGCCGTTTGTTCTGCGTCGGAACAGGGGGCTAAAATTCGGGGTGACAGCGTTGCGGGCAAGGTATCTTTCAGCCATTGGCTCCCCTTACCCCAAAAGGACCGTTTTCAAACCTCGACCATAGGAGACGCCTTTATGAAGACCAATTCTATCCGTGCCACCGCCTTGATGATCACCCTTACGCCGACGGCACCCGGGCCCGTTTCGCCTGAGGATCTGATCACGCAAATCTGCCCGGATGTCTGCGTTCGCGACGAGACGCTCACCGGCCCCATAGCTGAATTACGCCGGGCCTTGCGGCAGTCAGGGCGCGCGCTGCGCGTGTTGCTAAGGTCGCAGCGACGTTACGACCAAACGATTATCGCCCGCATTACCTGGAAGCGGGCGCACGCGCTGCGACTGGCGACTTTGTGGGTAGTATTGAAGCGGCCAATAATGGGCTTTCGCGACCGGCGGAGGTCGATCTGGACGACCCAGCAGAACAGCGCGCGCAAAATATTGTAGACTCTTTATTGGCACGTGCTGGCCGCTGCACCGAAACGCTTGTCAGCCACGAAGAAGGTGGTGGCCGCGTCGCCTATTACAATGTTGCAACACTCGGCTTGGCTGGGAAAGTCAGCGCCCCGCTGGACCGGCTGGAAGAGGTGATCGATGGTGGCTTTCGCAATGTCAGATGGGCACGACAGGAACCGTCTCTGGCATTCCTGCGGCGGGATACCCGCTTTGAAAAGATGATGCGCCCGTTTGGGCCATCGCCTTTTTCGCCGTTGCACCTCGGAGCATCCTGAAGTGGGTCGCGCGCGGTATTCAATCAGACAGGATGATCTTAACATATTGTTTTTATTTATATTTTATTCCGCTTTAGCTTAGCTACCTGTGGGTAACCGCACTGTACCCAGCATGAATTCTCCGGTTACCCACGGGTAACCCAACGCTTTACCGCGCCGTCACGCCCAGGCCGAGCGCTTCTTCGAAAGCCCGCACAGCGTCTTCGAGGCGATCTTTGGGGATGGTCGCAAAATCGCGCTCGCTCACCAGACGGCACTCCCCCTGACGAGCGGTCACCTTGGTCTTACCAACGAAGAATTCGAACTTCTGTTTCGCGGGAACCGTCTTGGGCGTAGCCGCCCGCACCCTCTTCTCGCTCTCCAGAAAACCCGACAGAACCCGGCTCTGCGCTTCGGGCGTGCTGCACTCTGCCAATTGCGCTCTAAGCTCCGCAGCTTTCTCTTCACTGCCGATCACCCGCGCCACGTCAACGCCAAGGTTCCGCGCGACGGCCTTGGGCCACTTCAAGCTATCGCCCAAAGTGGTGAGCAGAAAGACGAAGTTCCGAATGTAAGATCGCTTTGTCTTGTGCAGCGCCCCATAGAGACGATTGACCAATTGTGCTGGATCCGCTTCGTCGATCCCATCGTCCTGCGCGGCCGTGATCGCCACCTGGGCCATCTCGGCAAAGGTCAGATCCTCGCGCACAACGTTTTCTTCGACCATATCCACATAGCGCGAAATGCGATCCGATTGGCCCGGCTCTACCCGCGCGACGATTGTCGCGAAATCTTGCTCCCCCGTTTCGCTCAACAACTGCGACAGCGCCGTGAACCGTCGCCAGCCCTTTTTCAGCTGGTAGCGACCATCAGGCCCCGGATAGACCTCGACCGGCTCCTTCTGCCCGCGCTCGCGTATCGACGCTTTCAACTCTTCCATTTCATCCGAGGCAGCAACGGCTTCAAGCTCCAAGCGGTCCCGCGGCAAATCATCGGTCGCAATGTCACTGAGCGCCAGCTGAACGAGCACCCTGCCCTCCTCTTGCGCCGCTCGAAAAGCTTTAGCGTCCTCCGCATTTTGGCGGCGCAGTGCCACTTTGGCCTCCGTCGTCTCCTGCAGGCTTTCAGCCACATCTCGTACCGCAGCCCCCATAGGCCCCGGCGAACGCTCGCGACGGGCCCCGGTGGGCTTTGCATCAAGGGGTTCGAAGCCGAATTTATTTTTACTGCTCATTCTGCGGCCTCCTTTCGGGTTCCATTGTGTTTCCAGGCCGCAAGCACGGTTGTGCGAAATTCTGCGTAGGCCCGATCAAAACTCTGCCGCGCGCGCTTCCAGGTTTCCCGCGTCATCTGACGATAATCCTGCTCGTAGACGGACATCTGGAACCGGCCGGATTGCTCCACCGCGCGCGTCATTTCAATGGGGTTGGCGCAGACATCCGCGCCGAATACATTCTGGAACGCATCCATCATCGCCAGGTGCAACGGGTTCGCGCCCTCGTAGCGGGTCATCAGCAACCGAATATCGCTGAACTGCTTTGGCAGGGTGATGCCTGCGTCTGCCGCCAGCGACGCGAAACCCTCCGAGATGTCCGCCATCGCATCGCCAAGCTGTCCCAGATAGCTGGTTGTGCTGTCATATTCCCAATATCCGGGGCCCGACGGAATATAGAGGATGTCCGCGGCAAAGGCCGCATTCAGGGACTGATAGCCGATCGCTGGCGGACAGTCGAAAATGATGATGTCATATTGATCGTCCGGCAGCTCATCGAGGTAGCGCGAGACACAGCCAAAAAAGCTCCATGCTTTATGCAGCGACCGGTATTGTGCACTGGCAAATTCAACAAAGGCCGCATTGGCGCAGGACGGGATAATGTCGATGGTCGGCCAGCACGTCGGTTGAATGAAATCCTGAAACCGTTGCGCACCAATCGACCGCACATCATCCGGCAACTCATCAGAGGACGGGTAGGGGCAATCATCCGGATCGTCATATCCCTCCATGATCCGATCCGCTTCGCGGCAGAGATCTCGGCACATGATGCCCCAAACCGTATTCCACTCCTTGACCTCGGTTATCCCCATCGAGTGGGTGAGGGTGGCCTGTGGGTCGAAATCGACGCACAGCACGCGGTAGCCGTCGAGTGCTGCGGCATTGGCGAGATGCTGTGCCACAACAGTCTTGCCGACGCCGCCCTTGAAGTTCGAAACCGCAACCCGCATCGCACGCCCTTTGGGCCGCTCCGGTAACAAGTCTCGCCCCCTAAAACGCACCCTGCGGCGCAGCTCATTGATCTCCTGCAAAGAAAACCAGCGCTGTCGGCCATCTTCTTCTGTCAAACCCTGCGGCAGGGAAGGGTCTTCCGCCAGCTTCTTGCGCAGCGTATCTGCCGGCACATCGAACATGAACTGACTGATCTCCCAGATCGAGAAGGGTCGAAGCTCTTTCACCTCACCTGGTGAAAAGGTCGCCCTGCGCACCGCAGCTTGCTGAGCCAGGCTGCGTTCATTCATTGTCAGAAGGTCGTTGAAGTCTCTCATGGCGCTGCTCGTGTTTTTTGGAGTTGTTCGATGAATAACGGGATTTCATGATTTGAGCAAAAGGAATTTACGATTTCTCAAAATCCCGAATTTTCCCGCCGAACCAGTAGATTGCCGCATCTTACGAAATATTTGGTGACAGCCAGAGATTGATTTGCTGATATATGGTGTCACGAGGGGCACGATTTGGTGACAGCACGAATGTCACCCTTAACCAATATACCCTTTGAAATTGATATTTTTTGGTTTTTGCCGGATTGTCCCGTTTTTCGCGTCCTGTTGACAAAATACGGGATTTCAGCGTTTCTTAAGCCGTGAATGGAATCGGTCCAGAGAGATCGACATTCGAGGCGAACAGGATCGTAGAAGCAGTGGGCAGAAATTCAAAATGGAACCGCAAAAACTGACGGGACCGGAAGCCGGGCCCCTGAAATATGATGTGCTTACGGCCTTGTCCGTTGCCGGGCTGAATGGGTCGCAGACACTGCAGACCTCATTGATGCGTTTGATCGCATTGATCACGGCGCGCTACAATTGGCGTACAAATGAGCTTTCGGTTGGACAGCGTGACATAGCGCGCATGTGGTCGGTCAATGAGCGCACTGTTAAACGCGAGATGAAGCGGTTGACGCAAAGCAACCTGCTGATCTGCAAACGCAGCGGCGTGCGGGGCAGGGTAGGGGCCTACAGCCTCAATTTCAGACAGATCGCGGCGCTTTCAGAACCCTCATGGTCTTTGGTAGGGCCTGATTTTGATCATCGTATGCGCCAAAGATATGGCGAAGAGGAGGTCAAGGTTGTTCAGTTGCAGACCTATGTGCGACCAACCGAACCTGATCGCGTACCAAATCCCACACCCGGCACCTGGCAGAATGCGATGGCAAATCTGGCCCGGGAGCATCCCAACCTCTTTGAGGCATGGTTCACAAGACTGCGCTTTGTCCATTTCGAAAAGGGGGTGCTCCGCTTGAAAGCCCCCAGCATGTTTGTTCAGCGCTATATAGAGACACATCACATTCGCCTGCTTGCGGGTGTCGTGGAAGCGGAATTGGGGCCGATTGATCAGATCCAATTTGAATCATAGCGCACCGTAAAAGCCTATATGCAGATCGGTGTGATCAACTTTTTCACATGACGGGTGACGATGGCATAATTTTCGTGCTACGGTTGTATTCAAAAGGGATACATTATGGCTCATATTTTTGCTTCGGATCGGGCTCAGAAACCCCGGAATGCGGCCCAACCGGCAAGCCGGTCGGTGGCGGGTTCCCCTCTTGAGAACCTGCAACAGCACGCGGATGCCAGCCGTCACCCGCAAAATCTCAAGTCACTTCAGCGCGCGGCAGAGCCTGTTCAACGCATGGAAGACGAGGAAATGCTGCAAGGCAAAGCCAAGAACGGATCCTTGGCCGCCGACCCCGTGCAGTTGAAAGCTGGTGATGGATCGTCCCAGGGTTTGCCGGCTTCGCTTCAAAGCGGGGTTGAACAGCTATCCGGCGTCGACATGAGCGGCGTTCAGGTGCACTACAATTCTTCACGACCGGCGCAGTTGCAGGCGCATGCCTATGCGCAGGGTCAGGCGATTCACCTCGGGCCCGGTCAGGAAACCCACCTGCCGCATGAAGCCTGGCATGTGGCGCAACAGGCGCAGGGGCGGGTGCAACCCAATGGTCAGGTTGCAGGTCAGGCCCTGAACGATGATGCCGGGCTGGAACGCGAGGCGGATGTGATGGGCGCGCGCGCGATGCAAGAGGGAAATGCGTTAGAGCGTGACTAGGCGCTGTACGAAAACCTGACGCTTTCACGGACCGCACCCACGCAATGCCAAAGTACCTTCTTAAGCTTCTATCCTGTCTGTTGCCGATGCCTGCCTGCATCGCATTGTTTGTTTTGATCCCGGCAATCCTTGTTCCACAGGGTGCATCAGCGTCCTGCCAGGCGCCAGACGCCAGCGCCGACGTGGTGGTTGCCATCCGCAATGCCGAACCCTTTACCTCACGCAGCCCAAGCGGGCTTGATGAAGGGTTTTCCGTCGATATCTGGACCTCGATCGAGCATGAATTGACCTCAAACGGGTTGATGGCCAAAAGCGACATCATTCTATGTAACAGCATCGATGATCATCTGCGCGCCCTGGAGAGCGGCGCAGTGGATGTGGTCATCTCCCCCCTGACCATTACAGCGGAACGCATGCAGGGGTTTGATTTCTCACAACAATACCTGCAATCCGGTCTCACGCTGGCGCATCGCTCCACCAGCGCGATTGATTTCAGCGAAGCCACTGGTGTGATCCTGCAGACCATTTCGCAACCAGGGGTCATTCGGGCAATTCTGGTGTTCCTGGCGATCAATCTCGTGCTTGCTGTGTTGATCCGGGCGGCGTTGCGTGCGGGCGGCTCGGGGGAGGAGATCGACACCGGACTTGGGCATTGGTTCGACAGCATGGTTGAGGCCTTGGTCCGCACAATCGGTCTCAAAGGACTGTCCGACCAATTCCGGACCCGCTGGGGCCGACTGCTGGAAATTCTCATGGCGCTTCTGGGCACCGTGCTTTCCGCGACCATATTGGGTGTGCTGACCACGGCTTTTGTGGGGTCCATCGGCGGATTGGACGTCACACCGGCTGAGCGGCTGCCGGAAAAGCGCATTGCCACGCTAGAAGGGTCGACCGCTCAGGCCTTTTTGATCGCGCAATATCCCGAAACCGAAGAAAACACGACGCACTCCTTGTGTAGCGTGCCGACTGCGGCCGATGAGAGTGACACATGCCTTGTCTACCAGTCCTGGTCTGAGGCTGTGGATGCTCTGGACCGCGGCGAGGTAGAGGCCGTGTTGGGGGACTGGGTGGCGCTGACCTATTTGTCGCGGACCGATCAATATCTGGACAGGATATCCGTGGATTCAAAGGTCTACCGAAACGAACCCTATGGGTGGGGCGTTTCGCGTGATCGAAGTGATTTGCGCCGCGGCATCGACAAAGCCATGATCGAGCTCATGCGCGACCCCAAATGGCGCAAACGGGTTGAGGCCTATCTGGGCGTTGGCACCGTGGCCCCGAACTGATGCGTGACCAGGAGGATGCAGATATGGCTCCTGACCGTAAAGACATCGCTTCGTCGTACCACGCATATTTCACGTCTGGTCATTATGATCGTCGGTATCCCAGCCCGAACAAAACGACCTGGCAGCGCATTTGCGATATCGTATCGCCGTCTACCCATCTGGTGGATTTCGGCTGTGGCAGCGGCAGGTATCTGTTGCGTCTGCAGGGCAAGGTGGCACAGGCCGCAGGGTTTGACATCAGCCCGGCCGCCATCGCGCTCCTGAAAGAGCGTGCGGCAGAGATCGGGTGGGATGATCTGGCGATTTTGGGCCCGGCGCCGGACGCGTTGCAGGACTACATCGAAAGGGTAGGGGAGGCGGACGTGGTGCTCTGCCTTTTCGGGGTGCTCGGACATATCGAGGATGCGCAGGTGCGCCATGATGCGTTGCGTCAGATGCATCGTGCCCTGAAATCAGATAGCGGGCGCCTGCTGATATCAGTGCCTAACATGGCCCGCCGCTTCTTCGCTGAGCAGCGCGTCGCCGGTCCAGATGCAGGTGGCGCGATACATTACGAACGCCGCATGGACGGCACCCATGTGGTCTTGCCCTATCAGCTGTTCGATCCCGCACGCCTGTGTCGCGAGTTGGCGGCGGCGGGTTTCGAGTTGCGCAGTCTGAAAGCAGAGAGCGTTTTGCCGGAGAGCTGGCTGCTGAACAACGCGCTTGCACGCTGGGTCGACAGCGTCCTGACGCCGTTCTGCCCGGCCCGCTGGGGGTATGGCATCATTGCGCTGGCGGTGCCCGCGTGACCTGTCTGCTGCGGCTGTGCCTGTTGGGGCTGATGCTGCTCGCTGGACCGGTCCTGCCGCAAACCGCTGAAACGCCAGCCATAGAACGCCGGGCAGAGATGCCAGAGAACCCGCAGGGACGTCTGGATCACATATTGCGGCGCGGCACCCTGATTGTCGGGGTCAAGGATGACTATCCTCCGATGGGGTATCGTGATCCGTCCAACGGCAGGATCGTCGGGTTCGAGCCCGACATGGCCCGTGCGATTGCGGCGCGGCTCGGCGTGGCGCTGGATCTTGTGCCGGTAACCTCCAACAACCGGTTGGGCCGCGTCAATCAGGGGCAGATCGATCTGGTGATCGCGACCATGGGCGATACGGCGGAGCGCAGGGGACAAGCGGGGCTGATCCAACCCAACTACTACGCCAGCGGTGTTGCGCTCTATGGGCGCAGCGATCATCCCTATACCGATTGGGGGCAGCTGCGCGGACGTCCCGTGTGCCTCGTGCAGGGGGCATATTTCAACCGCATTCTGGATGACACTTACCTTGTGTCGGCGCAATACTACCCAAGCTCACGCGATGCCTTGCTGGCCTTGCGTCAGGACGCCTGTGTGGGCTGGGCCTTTGATGATGTCGCCCTTGTCAGCCTGGCAGCGGAAGAGGCCGATGCGAACTTTACCGTCAAATTGCCATCGATTCTGGCCACCCCTTGGGCGATTGCTGTGGCGCAAGGTGAGGAAACTGCGGATTGGGGTCTGTTCCTATCTGACCTGATGGCCGAATGGCATGCGCAGGGTAAATTCCTGGAACTGCAGGATAAATGGGGTCTTTTGCCAAACCCCTATCTGGCGACCGCGCAGGAAATATGGGCGCGGAGCGGGGAGGACGGGTTTTACTGCGCCCGTGATCCCGAGACCGGCGACTACACGGCGACCTGTGTCACCACGGATGTGCTGCGCACCGGCGCGCCGCCGGTTGATGTGCCGGCATGGGCCGAAGCGATCCAAAACGCGACGGGTTGGGATTTGTCCGTGTTGTTCGATGCATACGACCGCACGCGGCTGACCCGCGGACTTGGCATGACACTGGCGCTGAGCCTCTGCGCGATTTTAGGGGCGCTCTTGATCGGCATCACGCTGGGTCTGATCAACGCAGGCCTGTCACAGGCTGCGCTGCTGGGGCGCCTTTTCCGCGCCCCGGTTCTGGCGGTCATAACCCTGGCGCGGATGACGCCGCCGATCCTGCAGCTCTATATTGTCTTTTTCGGTCTCGGCGGGCTGATGAGCAATGCCGGTCACGTCACGCCCGGCGCCTTTGTGACGGCGGCGCTGATCTTTTCCTTCTACGCAGGTGCCACCAATGCGGTGCTGATCACCCACGGTCTGCAGCAGGAGCGCGCGGCGCACCCCGAGCTTGACCTCATACATGCTTTGCCAAAGGCTCTGATCCGGTCCTATGACGGGTTGGTCTCCACCTGCGTGAACATTGTCAAAGCGGCAGGCATGGCCAGTGCCATCGCCCTGACCGAGCTGATTGCAACGGTGAACCTGATCATCACCGAAGGCGGCAATGCTTCCGTGCTGATGAACGGGCTGCTGGTGCTCTATTTTCTCTTCGTCATGTCCGTGCTCTGGCTGTTCCAGCGGGTCCGGCGCGTGTTGCTGCGCGCGCCCGCGTCGCGGTCGACCGTGCAGGGGTTGAGCGAATGATCGATGTTCTGATCGACCGCACCCCTTATCTGGCCGGCGGGTTCGCGATGAACTTGCTGATCTCGGCGCTGTCCATGACCTTTGGCACGACCGTGGGTCTCGCGATTGGCAGCTTACGCGCGCGGGGTGGGTTTATTGGCAAACCGGCCCGTCTGGCCACGGATGTCTGCCGCAATGTGCCCAGCTTTGTGTTGATGTTCTACATGGCCTTCATGTTGCCCTCGGAGGTGGAGATCGGGGAGGCGATCTACAAATTGCCGCTTTGGCTCAAAGCCACACTTGCTTTGACATTTCCGGTGATCGGCTTCGCCTCCGACCAGACGGTGGGATATTTTCGACAGAAGTCTGCGGGTGTGCATGGCGCGCGCGAGACCTTCATCGTGGCCTGGGTGCAGTATTTCCTGATCATCATAATGGCCTCCGCAACTGCCTCGGTGATTGGTGCGGATGAGATCGTCGGGCGCGCCAATATCGTGATTGCCAGCGGCAACAGCCCGCTGTTTCTGCTCACCACATATATGTATGTGGCGCTCTGGTTCATCACGACAGGATTGATCGTGACCAGCATCAGCAAAAGCATCATTCGCTCTTAAGTTGGTCTTGACGAATAGTGATCGCCAAAAGATTGTTCACTCATGAGTTGATTTCTGCGGCAGCATGTCTACGCTGCCGTTACGGAAACTGTTTTGGGGGCTGTCGATGTCGGTCGGAATTTCTGGACCTGGCACATTCATCAAGACCATTGCGATGGGAACGACAGGCTTGTGATCGATCTTGCCTTGGGACTTGTGGCGCAACGCCTCAATAGCCATTTGGCGGCGCGCTACGGCGTGCAGGATGATCTGGTGAGCCTGTCGCCGCTGACCGATGCCGAAGGTAAACCGGCTGCGGATGCGCGCAACCGGCTGGTCCTGTTTCTGACCAACATCGCTCAGGATGCAACGCCGCGCACCGGGGCCAGTCGCGGCTCGGTGCAGGTGATGCAGGCGCAGGCGATCCATCTCGATATCTACTTCATGCTGGCCTCCGCCTATGACGCGGAAACCTATGCCGAGGGGCTCAAACTGATCTCCGCGGCGCTGACCTATTTTCAGGCCAACCCGGTAATGACACCGCGCAATACGCCGGACATGCCGCAGGGTCTGAGCCAGTTGAGCCTCGACATCTCCAATCTTCGCGTTGAAGAAATGGGCCAGATGTGGGGCAATCTGGGCGGGCGCTACGTGCCGTCGGTGATGTTCAAGATGCGCTCTGTGATGATCGACGCGGGCGTTGTCTCCGAAGTTGTGCCGCTGATCACCAGACCCGGGCAATCGGCCGGGCAGGGCGGGGAGGCATCCTGATGGCCTACCGATCAATCCTTACCCTGTCGCTGGCACATGAATATTACGGATCGGATGCCATTCCGTTGCAAGTCAGGCCCGCCGATGCGCCAGCTTTTGACAAGGCGGGGCTGTTGATCCGCCAGCGTGGCAACACCGTTCAGGTTCTGGCAGATGATGCCGAGGCCCATCCCGACACACTGTCGCTGGACGTGCTGACGCAGACGCCGGATGTGTTTGTGGTCACCAAGGGTGCTGACTGGCGCAATGTCCTGATGTTCGATCTGAGCCTCGACAAAGAGGCGCTGACCCTGGATCCGGATGAGGCCCAGGACAAGTTGCCTCAGCACCGTGCAGAGCGGCTTGTCCGTCTTAATTTTGCGATGGCCCCTGATGCGGCGCGATCCTTCGATCTGTCGTTTGAAGCCGTCGAAGCACTCTGGGCCTATCATGTGACCGGTGGGCAAAACATCGAAGACCTCGAGGTCGTTGACCCCAAGGCACATGTTTCCTTTTCCGCGCAGGGCCAGGTGATCCTGCCCAATGGTCAGCAGGCTTTTGTCATCCGCTCGGATGTGCCGGTGCCAGCCCGCGCCCGCCCGGATCAGAAATTCACATTACAGCGGCCCAGTGCGTTCGGGCCCGAAACACTTGTACCAGTCCTTCCCGCAGCGGGGATTTCGTTCAAACCGATCGAAGAAGAGCAGGGCGGCGCTGCGCGCCTGCAATCAGACATTTACGTCTCACTATGGTGAAGGAGAGCTGAAGATGGCCATGAAGACGCCGGGCGTTTACATCGTTGAGAAAAACGCATTCCCCAATTCGGTTGTGCAGGTCGCAACCGCCGTTCCGGCCTTTATCGGTTACACCGAGAAAGCGGTAAACGGTAACGTTTCCTTGTCGAACACGCCGTGGCGGATCACGTCCATGTCGGAGTTCCACAGCTATTTCGGCTATGCGCCTGACCCTAAGTTCGAAATTGTACCCTGGGCGGAATTCGATGACGTCTCGCCCCTGTCACCGGAAGGTGCCGCGAAGCCCGCTGCCCTGCCGCGTGCGAAATTCACCACCCAGGGCCCACAGGGTCAGGAAGAATACGAGCTCAAGCAGACCAACAAGGCCTATGCGCTTTATGGGGCGATGCGGCTCTTTTTCCAAAATGGGGGCGGGCCGTGCTACATCGTTTCCGTCGGCACCTATGCTGATGACGAGATCGACGCCAATAAGATCATGGCCGGGATTGCCCTGCTGAAAAAAGAACCGGAGCCCACGATGGTGGTCATTCCGGAAACCACGCGGATGGTGAGGCAGAATGCGGTCAAAGTGCAGCAGGCGATGCTGAAACACTGCGGATCGGATATGAAGAACCGCTTTGCGATCCTCGACATCTCAGGCGGGCATCTGGCGCAGGCCGATCCTCTGGGCAACCCGGTTGCGACGTTCCGCAATGACATCGGGATCAACGATCTGGACTTTGG
Source organism: uncultured Roseobacter sp. (assembly GCF_947499265.1). Classification (GTDB taxonomy): domain Bacteria; phylum Pseudomonadota; class Alphaproteobacteria; order Rhodobacterales; family Rhodobacteraceae; genus Roseobacter. The sequence continues at coordinate 41,593 of NZ_CANMNK010000014.1, forward strand.
CACGGCCTACTATCCGTGGCTCGACACCTCGATTTTCCAGTCGCGTGATTTCAACTTTGAAAACATCGATCCCAAAAGCCGCAAGATGCTCATCGGGCTGATGAAGCGCAGCGTCAAGCGTGACCCTGAAATCTCGCCCGAGATCGACCGCGTCGGCGCGCCGGTTCTGGCTGGTGACTTCACGCTGTCCGTGACGCGCGGCGGCACGGTGGCGGTGACCGAAAAGGATGTTGTGTCCGAGGATGATGACACCGGCGATGAAGATCTGATTTATCAGCTGGACGGCGGCACTGATGACATGGCCGGTGCGCTTAAAGTCGACGGCGCGGATGCGACAAGCTTTACCCAGGCGGATTTGAAAGCGGGCAAGGTGTCTTTCGTGCACACGGCGACCGCCGGAGCCAAGGGCAAGTTCGACCTGATCGTCACTGACAAGAACGGGATCGCGACAGATGCCAAGACCATCGACGTCGAAGTCGTTGGTGGGCTGCTTGATCCCGATGCCGTGGAGGCGGGGACCGCCGTTGAAATCGACGTACCCGCGGATCACCCCGGTGCGGATAAGGCAACCGTGAAGCTCATGGACTCCGACGATGCCGAGGGCAAGGCAAAGTCCCAGAAAGGTGTCGGTGACTGGACGGTCGGCAAGGCGGGTAAGGTGACCTTCAAGCCTGATCCTGAGTTTGCAGGCCCCGAAGCCGTCGCAAGCTACACGATTGTCGATGGTGACGGGGCGGAGACCGCGCCTGCTTTGCTGCGGGTTCTGATGGACGGGCCGGTCACAGGCCCGGTTTTCGACAATCCATCGGCTGCGACGATCGACAAGACGCTGCGCGCCACGGTGCCACTCTATACGGATGTGATGAATGAGATCACCGCCTATATGAACGGGATGCCGCCCGCGGCTGCCATGGCCGGGATTTACACCGCGGTCGATGCCAATCGCGGTGTCTGGAAAGCGCCGGCCAATGTGTCGGTGAATTCGGTCGTGGGCCCCAAGGTCAACATCAACCACGAGGAACAGGAAAACCTCAACGTTTCCACCACCGGCAAATCGATCAACGCGATCCGGCCGTTTGTGGGGGAGGGGACCCTTGTCTGGGGCGCGCGGACGCTGGATGGCAACAGCCTGGATTGGCGTTACATCAACGTGCGCCGCACGATGATCATGATCGAGGAATCAATCCGGCTGGCCTCCAAAGCTTATGTTTTTGAGCCCAATACGGCACAGACCTGGGTGACCATGCGCTCGATGATCGAGAACTTCCTCACGTCGGTCTGGAAAGCGGGCGGTCTCGCGGGCGCTGTGCCCACGGACGCCTTCAGCGTGCATGTGGGGCTTGGCGAAACCATGACGCCGGTCGATATTCTGGAGGGGATTTTGCGGATCACCGTGTTGGTCGCGGTGACGCGCCCTGCGGAATTCATCGAAGTGACCTTCATGCAGCAAATGCAGAAATCGTAAGACACGACATATCATAAAGGACGAAGAATATGGCAGATGATGGTTCCGCCCAGACACAGGCGGTTTGGCCGCTTCCAAAGTTCCACTTTCAGGTAAAGTGGGATGATACGGAGCTGGCGTTTCAGGAGGTTTCCGGCCTCGATATCGAAACCCAGCCGCTGGAATACCGGGCGGGCAACAACCCGGTGTTTTCCACGATCAAAATGCCCGGCATGCTGAAAACCGGTAATATCACCATGAAGAAAGGTGTGTTCGTCAAGGACAACGCCATTTGGGACTGGTTTGCGGAGATCAAGATGAACACGATCACCCGCAAGGCGCTGACGATCTCCTTGCTGGATGAAGCGCAGGCTCCGACGATGGTCTGGAAGGTGCAAAATGCCTTCCCGGTCAAGGTGACGGGCACCGACCTGAAGGCTGAGGGCAATGAGGTCGCGGTGGAGAGCATCGAGATCGCGCATGAAGGGTTCGTCATAGAGAACGCGTAATCTCATGCAATTGATGGACCCTCCCGTCGCGTTTCATTTCGTGGTGTCCTTTGTGGGATTGATCCCACCGGTGCCCGATATGGCGTTTCAGGAGGTGTCCGGACTGGAGAGTTCCATTGATCTGGAACCGCTGGTGGAGGGGGGTGAAAATCGCTTTGTCCACCAGCTGCCCAAATCGGTGAAACACCCCAATCTCGTGCTCAAACGGGCGGTGACAACGATGGCCAGTGGCCTGGTGCAATGGTGCAAATCCACACTTGAGGGCGATTTCTCCGATGCCATCGTGCCGAAGGATATGGTTGTGTCGCTCTTGAGCGAAAACCAGATCCCCGTGACAAGCTGGTCGATTGGGAATGCCTATCCGATCAAGTGGACGGTGAGCAATCTGGACGCCATGAAAAACGAACTGGCGATTGAAACAATCGAGCTGTCCTACACGACGATCAAGAGGATGATGTAATGGCGGTGGAAATTGGCAGTCTTGTGGTGCGCGGCACATTTGGTCAGAGCGCGGGGCAGGGGGGAGTGAGCCCGCAGGAGCTCGAAGAACAGCTGATGCTGATGCGTCGGACGATGATCGATGAGATGCGCGACATGATCGAAGAAGCACACCGCCGCGCGCAGGAAAGGTAATCGGTGGCCAAGCTCAAGATCATTCGCTGCAAGATCAACAATGATCAGATCGAGGAGCAATCCGGCGATGACAACGCCTTTGAAGCGACCATCAACCCCGAAAAATATACCCACAAACTGGGTCTGAAATACTCCGGGGCGTCGCCGGCAGGGGGCGCTGGTGCAATCGGCAAATCCGCGGCAATCACCAAGTTTTCCAGTACCGAACCGGAGAAACTGGATTTCTCCATCACCCTGGATGGCACCGGTGTGGTGGAGAGCACGCGCGAGACCACGGTTGCCGATCAGATCGTGAAACTGCGCGACATTGCCTATGATTACGATGGGGACACGCATGAGCCCAATCCGGTCAAGGTTGTCTGGGGCGAGGGGCTGGAGGCTTTCTTTGGGCGTCTGACGAGCATGTCCGTCGACTACACCTTGTTTCATCCGGAGGGTGCGGCGCTTCGGGCCAAGGTCACCCTGTCATTTGTCGAGGCCGTAACGGAGGCGCAGGAAGCGCGCGAAGCGGGCCGATCTTCGCCGGACATGACCCATGTGGTGCGCGTGCGCGAAGGCGATACACTGCCGCTTCTGTGCCAGAAGATTTACAGCGATGCCTCGCGCTACATGGAAGTGGCGCGCTTGAATAATCTCGACAATTTCCGGACGCTGGCGCCTAATACGCTTTTGCGCTTCCCGCCAGTGAGGTAAATCATGGCCGATAGCCCGACAGCGAATGCCGACGGTCCCGTTGGAGTCACGATCAAGGTGGATGGTACCGCAATTGCAGATTCCCTGATGGTTGCTTCGGTGAAGGTTTTCAAGAAAGTCGGGCGTATCCCTGAGGCTATCGTGACCATCGAGACCGGGTCCATCGCGACAAATGAGTTCGACGCCATCGACAGCACGGGTTTTGACCTCGGCAAGGAAATCGAGATTTCGGCCTATTACGGTTCAGGCACCCCCGGGGAGATCTTCAAGGGCGTGATCTACGGCAAGCGGATGCGCATTCGCAATCCGCATCCGCCGCGCATGATCCTGACCTGCCGTGACAAGGCCGCTGCGTTGAACGTGATCGAGAAAACCGCGCAGTTCATGGCCCAGAAAGACAGTGACGCAATGTCCCAGATCATATCGGATGCCGGGCTGACTGCGGACGTCAGCGCGACCTCGACCAGCGCGCGGGATCAGTTGCAAAACAACACGACAGATTGGGATTTCCTGCGCGCGCTGGCGGATCGCAATGGGTTCATCCTGCTTGCAGAGTCGGGCACGGTCACTGCCAAGGAACCGGATGATAGCGGGTCGGCGGTTTTGACCCTGACCCTGGGGGTAGACATCATTGACTTTGATGTTGCCGCCGATACCGGGCATTTGTTGGGGGCCGCTTCCGGCACGTCCTGGGACGATAGTGCGCAGGAGACGGTCTCAAAAGATGGTGATGCGCTGCCGACGCAAAACTGGGGCAATCTGACCAGCACGGCGCTTGCCGATGTGATTGGCGCGCAGGAGCATCATTTCGCGGTCCCCGATATAATTGATGCAGCGGATATCGGCGTTATGGCGTCCGCACGGACCCTGCGATCCTCTTTGTCGGCCTTGCAGGGGCGGTGCAGCTTTATCGGCAGTGCACTGCCCTTGCCAGACACGGTTCTTGAGCTCACCGGGGTGGGTGATCGTTTTGGTGGCAAGGCCTATGTGTCCGCTGTCGAGAACACTATCGAAGACGGTGAGTGGCGCACGGAAGTCACGCTGGGGTTGCCGGGGGATTGGCGCTCCGACACTTCCGATCTGGGAGGGGCAGATGCCGCGGGGTTGACCACGCCCATCCACGGTTTGCAGATCGGGAAGGTCGTCAAGATCACCGAAGACCCAGACAGCCGGTTGCGTGTACAGATCAACCTGCCGATGTTTGGAGAGAAGGATACGCTGGTCTGGGCGCGGTATGCAGCCCCCTATTCGACGGCAGATGCAGGCATTCAGTTCATGCCCGAAGTGGATGACGAGGTTGTTGTCGCCTTTTTGAACGCGGATCCCAATGCGCCGGTCATTCTGGGGTCACTGCACAATGGCACGAATGCACAACCCTATGCGCCGGATGATCCCAACACCTACAAGGCCATTGTCAGCAAATCGCTGATCAAGATTGAATTCGAGGATGAGAAGAAGATCCTGACGCTGGAGACACCAGGCGGGCATAGCGTCGTGCTGGATGACGACGGGCAAACCGTGACGATCACGGACAGCAACGGCAATTCCATGGAAATGGCCAGTGCGGGCATCACCCTGGACAGTCCCGGAGATATCACCCTGAAGGCCACGGGAAACATCGCCCTTCAGGCAACGGGCGATGCGACCGCCGAGGGGATGAATGTGTCTTTGACGGCCAATACGCAGCTGACCGCCTCCGGCAATGCCGGGGCAGAATTGTCCGCAAGCGGGCAAACGGTGGTCAAGGGCGCCATCGTGATGATCAACTAGGAGGACTTGCCATGCCACCCGCCGCCAGACTGACCGATATGCAGACCTGCCCGATGGTGACGGGTGTCGTGCCGCATGTGGGTGGGCCGATCATCGGACCCGGTGAGGCTACCGTGTTGATCGTGAGCTTGCCCGCGGCGGTTGTGGGCGACAATTGCACCTGCGTCGGGCCGCCTTCGACCATCGCCAAGGGGTCGGCCACAGTCATGATCGGTGGCAAACCTGCTGCCCGCATGGGCGATACAACCTCTCATGGCGGTGCCATTGTCCTTGGCGCCCCAACAGTATTGATCGGAGGCTGAGATGGCGCAGAACGATCCTTCCTTTTTAGGGCGCGGCTGGTCTTTCCCGCCTCGGTTTGATGGCCACACCGGGCAGGCCTATCTCTCCCAGGCCGAAGAGGACATTGTTGAGAGCCTGCGCATTCTGATGGAAACCCGCCCGGGGGAAAGGGTCATGCATCCGACCTATGGGTGCAAATTACACGACCTTGTCTTTGAGCCAATGAACGGTGAAACCCAGGCGGCCATCCGCGTTGCCATCACCCATGCCATCTTGTTTTTTGAACCGCGCATCACGCTGAAGTCGGTGTCGGTCGTGCCCAGTGATTGGGCCAACGGGGTTCTGCGGGTCGAGCTTGGATATACCGTCAACCAGACCAACACCCGTCACAATATGGTTTTTCCGTATTATATCCGAGAAGGCACGCTGGTTTCCGATTTGCCGATCCCGGTGGAGTAATCCGGATCGTGGCAGGCTTAAGCAACATAATTAACATTATAAAAAGATGCGGGCGACGTTCTTGTCTCGTCCTCACGACCACTGCTTTGGCGCTGACCAGTTGCGGGCCGATTGATGCCTTCAAATCCAGCGCAGTCGGTGAACGGTTGGGCTTGGCGCCAATTGTGCCCTGTGAAGTGACCAAACTTGAAGGCAAGCGCCTGATTGGTGCCTATCTGCGTCAAGTCACGGTCACCGAAGGCTATGACATGTTTTCGATCACCGGTGTGCCGCGCAACAGCGGGCTGCCGCGCAATCTGAATTTTGACGACAGCAAAATCCGGCGTTTGTCACAGCTCAGCGAGGGTGGCTTTAGCGGGTCTCGGCGCAGCACGATCACGCCCCGGGCGGGGTTCCCTAAATCCGACACGCTGCCTGCCGTTTACGATATGACCTACCGGGCAGAGCGCATCGATTATGCAGGTCCTCTTGTTGTGGGGACAAGTGCGGCGGGTTTCGAAATTCCGACCACGGGCCGGGCGCTTTATAGCGGTCCCGTCCAACTGTCTCTGAACCTCTTTCTCGAAGACGGCACCGTGGAATCCTCAGCCGCACAAGGCCGGTTCAACGCCGATATCGGCTATGGCTCTGGCCGGGCGCTTTTCACCATTTCAGCGCTGGAGACAACCGACGGCAACGCCCTTCCCTTTGAGAGCCTGACCTGGGCCAATCTTGGCGTTTGCGGCACCCGCGTGGTCAGCAGCGGTCAGGGCAACATCAAGGTGGTGACCGAAGAGGGCCGCAAAATCAGCCCGTTCATCACCGGGCGTTCTGTCGTTCCCGCGCGGTCGAATTTCGAGTCGATGCAATTCGCCAATCAGGATCGTCCGGCCCCACCAGAGGCCTTTGGAGGCATTTTTTCGATTGAGAGTGACGTAGGGACACTTTCAGCCGTATTCCTGTCGGATAATTCGCCCTAGGCGGGAACCTTTGTCTTGCGCCAAACCAATGGTTGCTGCACTCTACTTTCGGGGGAATTTAGGTTGCCGAATACGTTATTAACAGATGCCTCCGCTTGGTGGGCAATGACCTCCGACCTGACTACATGCTCCTAATTCCGCGGTTGTTGTGCTTAAAGACTGGAAAAACATCAAGGTAACCCCCGGTGCACTCGAAGGCGAACGGCTGCCGCAACCGCTGGAAGACCGCCCCCTGAATTTGCGCCCGTTGCGCTTGGCTGAAGCATTCTGCGCTGCTGGGACACACCTGGGTGCGCAGGACGCGTATATGCGCAGCGCTGCCGATATCGGACCCTGGGCGCGGTTGTTTCTGGCCGAACCTGCCTATGTTCTGGCCGAGCTGATTTCGTTTCATGCCGAGGATGCCGCGCGCCGTTTCGATGTGGCGCTTGAGGAAGACCCCGATGCGGCGCTTCAGCAAATCGGCACCTTGTCGCGCCGCCTGAGGGACTGGCTCATTCGGATCAAAGCCAGCCACCTGTCGCTTTTCTCCAAGCAGATCAATCAAATCGATGCAGAGGCTGATTTGACGCCCCGGTTGAACGGTCTGTCGCGCAGCAAGTCAAAGGATGTTCTTGCCGCTGTGCAAAGCTGGGGGATTGCGGCGCGGGCGCTCGAAGACAACCGGGACGCGCTGCACAAGGCCCGTGCCATCGAGACCGGGATGCGCGGAACCCATGCGCTGTTGCGCAATACGGTTGTCACCTTGCAACCCGTCGCAAAAACGGCCTTCGATGCGCGTATTGCGTCAGGCAACATGGACCCGACCCTAGGGTTGCTCATCGCTGAACTGAGCACGTCAAAGCTGGTGGACGCGCAGATCAACGACTTTCTGGACCGGTTCACGCAATATTACTATCGCGCGGTGATTGGACAGGAGCCAGAAGCCGCATCGCGCGAACGCGTCCTGCTGCACTTGCCCCTCAACCGAAGATCCGCGGTTCTTGAAAAAGGCGCGCCGCTGCAGGCGCGTACCGATGCCGGTATGGTCCAGAGCTTTGAAACAGAGGCGACCGTGGCGGTGAGCTCGGCGACCCTGTCCCGAACCGCCGTGCTCAGCTATGATATGGATCCACTTGTCTCACTCAATGCCGCTTTGAATGGCATAACAGGTGTGCGTGCCGAAGAATATGCGCCGGGGTCGCGTACCGACTGCACCCCTGTCTTTTCACCACAGACCAGCGCACCCGTCACCTTGGGCCTCGACGTTGCCTCGCCGATCCTGGCGCTGGCCGAGGGGGAACGCTGGATCGAAGTCTCGATCAATATGACGCGGCGCAGCGCCCTGCCCGCACAATCGGATCACCGGCCCAAAACGTTGTCCGACATCCGAGGGGACGGGCCACTTGATCCGGATCTGGTGCTGGCCCTGCGCGAAGATCCCGAGTTGGTGCAGGCCTTCAGCCCGTTCGATCTCGACCTCAGCATCGAAAGGATCGCGCGCAAAACACAGGCCCTGGCGGCAGAACGGCGCGTCACCCTGTCCCTGTCGCTTGTCTACGAGGTTTTGGCGCATCATGCGCTTGGGGTGGAGCCGTTGCGCGTGCTGCTGGGCCGGATTGTGACGCTCAGCCTGATTGAAAACCAGCCCTTTCCCACGGGGCGTTACTGGACCGCCCTGCGTGCCAAAATCGATGTGTGTCGCGCGGATCTGAGCGGCCAGTCAGCCACCGAGGCCGATGGCCCGACACACCCTTCCATGATTTTCGAGGCCTTCGAGACGGAGCCGGACGGGTCCTTTGTGCTGGGTCCGGAGGACGTTTTTGAAAAACTGCTGAGCGATGCCTTTGCCATTACCCTCAGCACCAAAGATGGCCCGGTACAGGCGACCGTGACGCAGGTTCTGTCCAATGTTCACAAGAGCGAAGGGGGCCTGACGCTCAAACTCAAACTGAACGACACTGTGGCCCCGATTGTCGCGCCGCCAGATGAAGCCGCGCCAATCCTGTCCATACGATACGCCGCGAACGCGCGGATCTGCCCGGTGTCTTTCTTTGAACGCTACCAGATCAAGAACTTTGATATGCGTGTCAAAGCGGTCGGGACGAAACAGCTTGTTGCGTTTTCGGATGACGCTCCGGTTGTGACGGATCAGTTGTTCATGCCCTTCGGGGCACGGCCCAAGGATGGGGCCTCTTTCTGGGTCGGGTCGGCTGAAATGGCCTCAAAACCAGTGACGGATGTGGGCATCGAGATTGAGTGGGCGGAAACGCCCGATCCCATTGGCGGTTTCGAAGGTCACTACGAAAACTACGCCAACACAAAAGAGGTCCCGGATCCGAAACTGGCGCTTGAATTCCTCAGCGGCGAGGGGTGGAAAGCACTGGGGCCCGAAACCACGCCCATGTTCGAACGTTCCGATTTGGGCGAGATGAAGAAGCGCTGGACCTTCGAGGGAGAACTGCACGCGCCTTCCGCGCCCGCAAATCGGACGCTTGGGCCGCAGGATTTCAGTGCACGCCAAAACGTCCCCTCGGGCATGGTGCGCCTGACGTTGAGTGACACGGCAAATGGGTTTCTGGCAGATGAATACCCAATGGCCTTGGTCAAGGCGATGCGGCCACGTGTTTTGCCGCAGCCCATCCTGCCGCCCCGACCCGTGCCGCCCGCCCCTTTCGTGCCGCGCATTGCCAAGATTTCGCTCTCTTACACAGCGCATGCGAAGATCGAAGTCAACGCACCGCAAACCGCCCGGATTGGCGAGAAAGTCGTTCAGGTTGGCCCGTTTGGTCAGGTCGAGGTTTTTCCCAAGCGCGCATTGCGTCACGTCACGCTCTTCCCTCCACGGCTTGGGTACGGGCATCTTTTCCTGCAGATTTCCGGCCCTGACGCCACTGGCCCGGTGACGCTGTTGTTGAATGTCGCAGACAGCGGGCATCTGCGCCGTGTGCCTGCACCCAATCCGATTGCCTGGTACTATCTGACCCCTTCCGGCTGGACGCCCCTGCCTGCGACGGCGATTTCGTCCGACAGCACGGCGGGCCTGATGCGCTCCGGTCTGATTGCGATCAACCTGCCTGAGGACGCAGTGCGTGAGACACCGGAAATGCCGGGCACCGGGGTCTGGCTCGCGGCTGTGGCGACAAAGCCCGATCTCAGCGCCTTTCCAAATGTCACCTCAATCGAATCCAATGGCGTTTGGGTGGTGCGCAGGGATGATAGCCTCAGCAATGGCTATGAGCCGCGGAGCTGGACGTTTGAGCCGCCCCAGGTGGGCATCGGTGCGCCCACTGAAATTCCGATCTTTGGCGCGGTGCGCCCGCCTGAAACGGCGCGGGATTTCACCGCGCGGGTCGGAGAGCGTCTGCGCCACCGCAAAAGAGGTGTCACACCCTGGGATGTCGAGCGGCTCGTGCTCGATGCCTTTCCCGAAGTTTGGATGGTGAAATGCCTGCCGCATCTGGACCGCCGATCACCGCAACCCGCGCCAGGTCGGGTGACCGTGGTTGCCGTGCGCAAGCCGCCTGTTCTGACCGCAGATGCACCGGCATCGCCGCAGGTTTTTGACGTGGGCACCCTGCAACGCATTCAAGATCACCTGGAAGCGCTCGGCCCGGAATTCGCGGAATATGATGTGGTGAACCCCAGCTTCGAGCGTTTGCACGTGCGCGCCAGTCTTGCATTCGATCACTACCGTGATGATGGCGCGATGGCGCAACGGCTCAAGACACATTTGAACCGGTATCTTTCGGTCTGGACAGCGCCAGAGCCGATGAAACGGTTTGGCTGGTCGCTCAATGTCAAGCTGCTGCGTGCGCATATCAACGCGCTGGACTATGTGCGCCGGATCAACGATTTTTCCGTCTTGCATCTGGCCGCGGATGATACCGGGCGCCACGTCCTGCTGGATACGGCGCAATCCGATACGCGCGGCCCGCACGGCCCTTGGATCACTCCAGCGCATCCCTGGAGCCTGCCGCTATCCGCCGCAGATCACGCATTGACACCGCTACTCACGCCACAGGACGACCGACCCACCCAAAGCGGGATTGGCAGGCTGTCCATTGGCGACATGCTCATTGTGAGCCAAAGGACGAATTCGTGACAAAACAAGACCGAACGACGCTCAAATCTTTTTTTCGCGAAGGGGCTTTGCCAACGGCAGAGCACTACCGCGATCTGATCGACAGCAATGTGAATATGGTCGAGGATGGGTATTCCAAGACCCCGATCGACGGTCTCAACCTGAATTCCGTGGGCACATCCCTGCGCGTCATGAGCCTCTATCAAGGGCTCAGCACGCCGACGCCGTCCTGGACAATCGAACATGGGCCAACGACCTCCGGGCAGGCGCCTGGCGCGCTGCATTTCAAACCGCATCTCGGGGCGCAGGCCAACCAACTGGACAACCGCACCCCTCAGACAAAGGCGCAGGGTTTCAGTCTGACGCGGGATGGGCGCGCGGGGTTTGACAATGAAAATCCGGCATGGCGGCTGGACATCAACGGGGTTGCCCGGATGGCCGGACGGGTCGGCATGCCCTCGCCCGACATCGCGCACATCCCGGCGGATGGCAAATGGCATGACATCACTGCGTCGATGACGGGCTGCCAGGCCTTTGAAGTCATGGCGGGTGCGGGTGCCGAGGTGAACGCGGGCCACTACGCAATGCTGCATGCCATTGCGATGAATGCCTTTCATCCGCGCAATCCAATCCTCAACTGGTTGTTCGGGCGCCGCCGCATCCGGTCGCAAACCGCTGTCTATGGCAGTTACGCAGACCGGTTGAAACTCCGGTGGGTGGCCACGCAGGAACGACACCATTTCAAACTGCAACTGCGCTCAAATGCGAATTACGGTGTTGGCAAAAACATCCGCTACTACCTCACGCGGTTGTGGTTTGATTCCCTCATGGAAGGCTCTCGCGGCAATGCGGACCGGGATGAGGGGTTGCTATGACGCTGGAGCCGCCTGCACCCATTGATTTTGATACGCTGAGTCGGACGGCGATCGGTCACGCGCAGGCGGCATCCGGCAACATCTGGACGGACTACAATATTCATGATCCCGGCGTCACTTTGCTGGAGCAGACGTGTTATGCGCTGACCGAAGTGTCCTTTCAGGCAACCCACACAACACCGGACCTGCTGACCAACGCCAAGGGCGCCATTCGATTTGATGAACTGTCTCTATTCCTTCCCGCAGAGACGCTTCCGGGCGATCCGGTCACGCTTTTGGATCTCGCTGCCGAGCTTGCTGAGGTGGTGGGTGCGGCGCGCGTTCTGATCTCGCGCGGCCCGCAAGTCGGGTTGCTTGATGCGGTGATCATACCGGCACCGGGCGCGCCGGGAACGGATGCGAAAACGATTACAAGGCAGGTGCTCGAAGATGTCACCCGGGCCTTCCGGGCGCGTCGGCCGCTGGGCTGTGATCTCAACAATCTGCATGTTGCCGAGCGCGCACCCGCGCAGCTTTCGGGTATCGTGGAAATCACCGGCACCGCAATCCCCGAGCGCGTGGCGGCGGAGATTTACTACCATATATCGGCGATCCTGCGCGGGCAGGCTGTTGGCACCGAAATTGCCGCGGGCGCGACGCGGCAGACGGTTTATGACCATCCGCAAACCTATCTGCATGCGCCCTCGGATCAGGACGGCAAGGTGCCGAACCTGGAAAACCACCTGACCGATTTGCGGGCGATCCCTGGTGTGTCGGACATCACCGATATGTCGCTTGCCCGGCAAAAGCCGACGTCACCGCAAGCCGAAGAGACCGCGGGTGTGCACTACCTTGATCTGACGGTTCCGGAGATTTCTTCTGATATCGATCTTGTGCTGACACTGAATGGCGTTCCTCTGACCTTGGACGCCAATCAAATCCTCGAAGAATTTGTGCGTGTCTCCGCAGATCATATTGCGAAGGCGCAGCACCATCTTGAAGCCGCGGATTGGGCACCGCCATCGCCGGGTCAGCGCCGGAGTTTTGAGACTGCGCCGGTCGATGCGCTTTTGCCAAATGTCTACCAGGCCGAGGCGCGAAAATCGCCAGAGGCGCAACTGCTTGAGCGATACCGTGCCGCGATCAACGCGCATCTGAAAGACATGTCCGTGACCCTGCGGGATCTGCCGAGCTTCCTGACAAGATCCACGCGAGAAAACACCGCTGACCCTGCGGTGCAGCGTGAACGCGTTGCATTGCTGGACTTCCTGATCGCCCATCAGGGTGAAGAAATGCCCAAAACCTTGCATGCGGGTCTTCATACCTATCGCACGGCGGCGGAGCGGGGGTCGTTCGGCATCCGCTGGCGACTTGATTTCCTGGATGCCCTGCCCCGCCTGAACCGGGGGCGGGGGGCCGGTCCGGAAGGCGGAAAGCCTGGCACTTTCCTGGAGAAATTCAGGCTCCTTGCCGATCTGAAACGCGGCAACGGCGAGGGTCTGGCGCGGGCCGGTCAGGATATCTCGCCATCCGGCGCAGATGGGTCTGCGGGTGTGGCGCCGGATTTTCCCCGTAGTGAACTCAAGCTGCCTGCCAATCCTTTTGACATGCTGATCCCGCGCAGCATATCTGCCGACCCTCTGTCCATAGATGCGCTGCGGGAGGCCAGCCCCTGGATTTCTGATGCGTCATGCCCTTCGGATCTGTTTGTGCGCGCGGCCTCGCCGAGCTGCTTTGTGGTGTCCGAAAAAGCGGATGGAACCTTTGGCGTTTTCTTTGACGGCGGGCATGCCACGCATCTTTTTACCTGCGCAGCATTTGAGACACACGCGGATGCCGCCACATTCACCCAGCGTCTCCGCGCCAGTTGGAAGCGGCAGCACATGTTTGCGGAAGGGGCCTATCTGGTCGAGGATATTCTGCTGCGCACCGCCGGGGTCGATTTTGCGCCGAACACGGCCACCCTTGTCTTGACAGGGTGGACCGCGCGCACCACGCAGCCAACCTATCGGTCCTATGTAGAGGGTCTGATCCATGCGCTTTCACCGGCGCACCTGCTGATTGAACCACTTTGGCTTGAGCATCAGGAAATGGTGCAATTCGAAGATTTGCACCGCCAATATCTGGCCGGCGATGTTGAGGCCAAACGCAGCCTGCGCGCTTTCCTGAGTGATCGGAAGTTGTCGCGATGAGTGCCAACCCCCTCAGAGAACCCCATGGGGCAGGACCCGTGCACGCCATCGGCACCATGGCCATTGACTTCAATGTCGCCTCAGGAACCGGGCCACTCGCGACGCCGGATGCGGTTTTGTCTCAGACCAGATTGCATTTGCTCACCACCCTTGAGGCCGTTCTGACAGAGCCTTCACTCGACGGAGTTGTTGCGCGGGTCGAGATGTTGGAAATCGACCTGGGCACTTGGCCGGAAAATCCAGACTGGACAGATGTGCGCCGTGTCTTTGCGGAAAGGCTCAGGGCGGCCTTGGACCCCTATTTGCACTGGCCAGATGAGGATGCTGTGCCTTCGGAGGCCCCAGGGACCCTGCCCCTTATATTGTCTGAAACCCATCAGACGGCTGGCCAATCCGGCCTGCGGGTTGATCCCATTCCGCAAGCAGAACCCGACCATACACGCCCCCTCAAACAAACTGTTTCCGTGGCATTTTCCGCGGTGCTGTTTCAGATGCAGCAGAGGTTGCAAGGGGTTTCAGATCAGGCCCAACGCATGGCAGTGACCCGCGCCATCCGCGCCATGACGCCCTCGTCAAAATCCGGCGGGCTGACCGAGACGGCGCTGCATGCGCATATCAGGACCGCCATTGGGTCCCTGGACGAAGAAACGCTTGCAGCATTTCGGGAATTCCTTTCGGATCATGGTCCTGCGCAGGTCGCAACACTCTCCGGGACGGCCGGCGGGCCGATCCGCGCGTACCCAACAGCAACCGTAGATCAGGCTGAGGATGGTGTTCACAACCGGTTGGGGCAATCGGGAACCACGGGGCGTTTTGGGGCAGACCATAGTGTGTCCTCTACTGGTTTTGTCGAAGCGAATTCGGCAGTAGAAACGGATGATGATCGTGAAGTTTCGCAAACCAAGCGAAGTGAACCAGGCAATGAAGCTCCGGAAGCGGGTTTCTTGCTGTCAAACGAGGGTTTGTCCGAACACCCATCATTGACTGGCGCGGAGGTCACCAGAAAAACCTACTTCAATGAGGAAAGCAGCGATCTTGCGCAGCTTCTGGTCGATCGGGTCGGTCAGCTTGGCGCAGTTGCAAAGCGTCTTGAGGCTGTCATCAAGGAGTTGTTGATGCGCTCCGGACACACACAGGCAGGTGCTCGTGCCGGGTCAATCGCTTCTCACCTTACAGCCCGCATTCTTGCTGAGGTGCATGAGCTTACTAAGGTGCACGAGGTTTCCTCTGACCGTCAGATCCAGAACCCCGACGCTTGGCAAGCAGCGGAGCTTGGGTCAGCATTTCCCAATCCCAATCCCAATCCCAATCCCAATGCCAAGGACAAGGCCGCCGCGCAGCAGAAAGCGGTGGCGGCGAAGCAAGAAGTACCTCCGCTTGATTCAAGCGATGATGCGTCGCCGAGAGATCAAGTTGCTACCTGGCCACACGCGTCGCGCTTGGAACATCCCGCAAACGTTGCAAACGCGGAGCCGGTCGGTATTGATCCGGCGGAGAAGCCGCCGATTCATTCTTACGATGGCCATGATGCGCCAGAGAGTGATGCTGATCTATGGATCCGGCTGCTGGTTGCCGCAGGACATAGCGAAGACGTTGCGATTGCGGCGCTCAACCATCTGCAAAGCGGCGGTAAGGCTAATGGTTTTTCCACCTTGCGCAAAGTAGAGAAACGCGATTTCAAAGCTGAGACTGCTGAGACTGCTGAGACTGCTGAGACTGCTGAGACTGCTGAGACTGCTGAGACTGCTGAGACTGCTGA
>NZ_CANMNK010000015.1 GCF_947499265.1 uncultured Roseobacter sp.
GCGAAAGCGCCGCCATACGCCGCGCGACCTACGAGGAATCCGAAGGCTGGTACGCGGGCATCACCGCAGATATGTTCGGAGAGCGAGACGCATAGCCGGTGCCGCAACCAGATGTCAGGGAGCAAGCTTGCGATACGGCTTTAGTTGAAGACCTCGCTCCCCGCAGTCTTTTGACGTTGTCTTCAAAGCTGTGGTTCGGGTGTCGCCGCACGCCGTGACGGAATGGTGTGGTGACATGAGCCAGGCCCGCTTTGCAAACTCCGCAAGATCGATGATCGTACGTTCAGGCCAATAAATGTCGGCCTATAAGAGCAAACATGTAGGCGGAGACAAAGACCGTTAAGGCGGGTTGATTTAGGCCTAGGGTGTGCTTTCACTTGTATATATATTAGCGCTAATGTATTTGCAAAAAAATGACCCAGACAAAAAATACAGGCTTAGGCGAGCTGCTCCGCCATTTAACCGACTTACTCGACAGGGGGTCGCAAGATGCGTATCGCAACGCGGGTTTGTCTTATCGACCGCGATACACACCAATTATGCGTGCACTCGAGGGCGAGGCCATGTCAGTCACTGACCTATGTGGGCGCATGAGAATCACGCAAGGCGCGGTCAGCCAAACGATCAAGCTCATGGAACAAGACGGCCTGATAAAGCGCGTTTCCACGGATGATAGTCGGTCTCGCGCCGTTGCACTTACGCCGGAAGGAAGCGCCTTGCAGTCGCGGTTGGCCGCGCAATGGGAACTTCGCCTCGCTGCTACTTCTGACCTGGAAGCGGAGATCGGCGCGCCGCTGCGCTTGATATTGGAAAATGCTGTTCAGGCATTGGAACGGGATGGCTTCGCGGAGCGCCTGGCCCGGATGCAATCGGACACAGATACATGAAACAGGCAGGTCAGCATCTGGGCCTTGCAAACAATCACTTTCTTTCAGGTGGTGCGTCTTATGCATCCAGTCGGCCAAGCTACCCGCCAGCGCTCGTGGATGCGCTGGCGAAGTGGTGCTCCGAGACAACTCATGCCCTGGATGTCGGGTGCGGCAACGGTCAACTCTCGACGTTGCTGTCGGCGCGATTTGACAAGGTTACCGCAACCGATCCGAGCGAGACCCAGCTGCAATCTGCCGCACGACATCCGTCAGTTACATATCGTGCAGATCCGGCAGAGCGAATTGGTATTGAAGCCAATTCGGTTGATCTGATCACAGCCGCGCAAGCTGCACACTGGTTCGATCTAGATGCCTTTTACCGAGAGGTTCGACGTGTGGCGAAACCGCGTGCTGTTCTGGCCCTGATCTCCTATGGTGTGCCGGTCTTGGACGGAGAAATTGGGACGCGTTTCCAGCAATTCTATTGGCAGGACGTTCACCAGTATTGGCCCGAAGGCCGTCAACACGTTGAAGACGGCTACAGATCGCTTGATTTCCCCTTCGAAGAGTTATGGCTTCCGGATCTTTCGATTAGTCGAAACTGGTCGCTTGCCAATTTGATTGCTTACATTTGCACCTGGTCGGCATCCCGCCGCGCACTGAAAGCGGGCAGGGGCGATATCGTGGATAAACTCATACGCGATCTGGGCTTGCTTTGGACAGAACCGGAAGGCCAGCAAAAGGTAACCTGGCCGATCGTCGGGCGTCTGGCCGTGATCTAGCTTGTGTTGCCGAATACCTGTGGGTGTTCATGCCATTACAGCTGACCCAGTGGCCCGAAAATTGGAGCACGGTCGCCATGCAAGCTCACAGAAATCCAACCGAGATAAGATATGATCCAACGGCAATGAAGAGGATTCCGGTCGCTTGCGCGCCGCGCTTTCCCATCTGAGGGGACCGCTGCGCCATCACTTCGGGCAGGACGATCAGACCGGCGCCTTTGATCGCGGCGGCACTTCCTGTGAGCGAAACCGCGATTTCAGCCGTCGTGGACCACAGGAAATGATTGGCCAATATGGTTGCGCCCACAACGAAATGCGCCGCGCCAGAAAGGTTGAGCAAGATTGGATCAGCCCCGGTCTGACCAGCAATCATCTGGCGGTAAAACCCGTTCGAGATCAGAAATCCGAGTCCCGTTAGAAACAGATACGGACCAGCGATACATGCAATGGTTTCGGTCATCGATCACCTTTGAGTGGGGTGGCAAGCGCGAATCCGTACCTTGCAGTACCCATTCTTCAAGCTGGGATTGCCATCTTGAGCGTCACTTCGCCGGACGGCTCATGCAGATAGCGTTCTGTTTCGACAAAGCCGTAGCGGTCATAGAAACGCCGCCCGATATCGTTTTTCGCGAAGACTTCGACGCTGAGCGGCCCATGCAGCAAAACCGCATGATCGGTCAGCGCCCTACCGTGCCCGCGTCCGTGAAAGGCGGGATCCAGAAACAGCCCGCCAATTTCATTGCCAATAAGGGCGATAAAGCCAATCGGCGTCATTTCTTGCAAAAGAACCCAGGTTTCAGCATTTGGCAGGTAAATGTCACGCATGTCTTGTGCGACTTTTGCAACGAACACCTCCTGAAGAAACGGATGTGAATGGGCGTTGGCCTTTTGCCAAACGGACACCAACTGATCGGTGTCGTTTGGTCGATATGGTCTGATCATGGTCGTGTTACTTTCTTATAGCCAAACCAGCGGTCGCCCAATTCCCCAGAGTCAAACCTGTCCCTTGATCGGGCGTGCAGGGTTGCCTACGACAATCTGCCCTGCCGTGACATCCTTGGTGACAACGCTGCCTGCGCCAATGACCGCGCCATCCCCGATGCGAACACCTGGGAGGATGACCGCATTTCCGCCGATCCAAACGCGTTTTCCGATGTGAACCGGCTTTGCCAGTTCCAACCCTTCGACGCTGCGCTTGACCGGGTCCTTATGGTGTTCGGCGCAGTAGATCTGAACATTGGGCCCGAGTTGGCATTGGTCCTCGATGGTCACGGTGGCGCAATCCAGGATCGTGCATCCCGCATTCAGAAACACATCCTGGCCCAATCGTATGTTGATGCCATAGGCGCAATGAAACGGTGCCTCAATGATGGCTTGCGGTGCATCTATCAGTCTGGCAAGCCTCGGGCCGATGGCGCCGCGTTTGTCTGGATGCAGGACATTGTGTTCATGCACCGCCGCGCGGGCGGTCGCGCGCAACTGCTCAAGCTCATCATCAAGACAGGTGTACCAGTCACCGGCCTCCATCTTCTGTCGCTCTGTTTTCTCGGCGGTGTTGCGCGGCGTTGAAGTGGTCATCGGGATACCGCGGACCGGATCAGGCCCAAGCCTGCAACCGCAAAAAGACCCGCCACAACGGCATCGACCGATCTGCGAAGGCGTCGATACCCTTGCATGATGCCCGGCAGCGAAAAGGCCAGCGCATAGAGACCGTAGGTCAGCAGGCCGATCGCGATGCAAAGGGTTGTGGAGATCGCGATAAGCGCGCCGCTGGCATCGTTCCCCAGCCCCATGGAAAGCGCCGCCATCCAGGCAAAAACCGCTTTTGGGTTGGACAGGTTAAGCAGTAATCCTTTCCACAACCAACGCCCTTTGGAGGAGAGCTTTACCGCTGTTTGACGCGGGTTCATTGAAGAGCGAAGGGACTGCCACGCCAACCAAAGCAAATAGAGCCCGCCAATGATTTTCAGGGCGATCAACGCCTGAGCGGAGCTTTGCAGCAACACGCCCAGGCCCGTCGCCGCGATCAACCCCCAAAAGCCAAGCCCGACGGCAAGGCCCAATCCAAACAACAGGCCATCTTTGCGACCCCGTTGCAGGGTGACCAGAGACACCGCGATGATGGCCGGGCCGGGGGAGGCTGTGACGACCAAAAAGGCCAGGGCGACCGGTAAAATCGATTCAAAGAACACTGCACACTCCTGTTTCAAACTTAAGTTCATTCCCCAAACGGTTTTCAGGTTGCATGGCTGTGACTGAAGCCAGTGCGCTCTGCGCTTCAGGGTTGCCGGTCGGCATGTTGCGTGTCGCGTTGATGGCAATCACCTGTTTCACCAGTCGTGCTCCTCTAATGTCTTGAGTTCGGATCAAACAGCTTGGAGTCCGTGTAAAGCACCATAGAGGCCAACTTGTTTCCGCGAAATTCGATGACGTCGCACATCGGAATTTTTATGCCGATGTCCAGTATGTAAGTGTGAACCAGGCTGTCCCCTTCGGCAATAATTTTTGAGGCGGTCACCGAACCATCGAAGTCCAGCAGTGATTGCACGAAGGTTTCGGGGTTGTCATGTGACCCGATTGGACCATCAAACGTGAAATCATCTGTCAACGCGGCGCGGATTTGAGCAGCATCTTTGACCGTCGCACCGTGATAGAAAGCTTTGAGTGTCTCTTGTCGTTCAACGCTGAGGGAAGCTGTCATGGTAAGGCTCCTGACATGGGGTGGATCAGAAAGTGGTAGAGCAGCCACGCTCCGGCCCAAAGGCAGATTACGTGCTGCGAAATGATGGAAAACAGGCCGATGAAGGGGTTGCCGATATACATGCGTGCGGCATGCAAAAGGCGTCCCACAAGGAAGACCCCGGCAAAGGCCCATAGCATGGTGTCTGGCGCATCTGCTAGTTCCATGAGGGCCAGCCCGATCAGGACCATCGGCGCACTCTCGATAAGATTGGCATGGGCTCTGATCCGCGCACGCAGCGCCTGATCGTTAGCATCCCCGAACTGAATGCCCCCCAACCGGGCGCGCCGTTCGGTTACCAGCGCGCTGAGTGCCACCAATAGGATCAGCAACCCGCCCGCGAGCGATGAGGTGACCGGAAGTTGGCCGATGGTCATGCCTGCAGACTCGGGCGATCATGCATGGCATCGGCCCATCTGAGCATCCGACGACATGTCTTCGGGATGCCCAGATCAAACGCATCCGCCATGGTGAGCACCGTCATGCCTTCGACGTCCGCAAAGCTGAATTGATCTCCGACAATGAAGTCGGTGTCTTCAGCCATCGCACTTTCCAACAGCCTCCATTTCTCTGGTATCGCCCGTCGCATCGCATCTGCAAACGCTGGAACCTGTTCCAGTACATCCGCGAAAAGGGGGAGCGAATGGCGCGCCATCAGCCCATAGGTCATGAACAATTGGCTATGGATCCGCTCACTCCAGGTCGCGATGCGGCCTTGATCTGTGGCCGAGACACCCATGAGGGGTCGATCAGGAAAGGCTGCTTCCAAGTAGCGGCAGACCGCCAGGCTTTCAGTGATCACGGTGCCGTCGTCCAACTCCAGTGCAGGCACTTCACCCAAGGGGTTGATCTTGCGAAAATCGGATGTGCGCGTGTCTTTCCCCAGTTCCAAGGTGACTTTTGGGAGCTCAATTTCCTTCTCTGCAATAAAGATGCGCACGCGTTTGGTATTTGCAGACATTGCGTCGTAAAGTTTCATTTCGCCAGGTCCTCCAATCGGTCGAGCGTCGCTTCCCAGCCAGCTGCGTGGCGGTCTGCAATCTCCTGTGCGGGTATTTGGGAATGGGTCAGGATGACGTCGGTAGAGGACCCGTCCTCGTGAAATTCAACGCGCACCCTGGTGGGAATGCCTGCATGAGGGTCAGGCTCCTCCCAGATCCAGGTAAAGGAGAGCAGAGACGGCGGGTCAATACACTCAAAATGCCCGCCAAGTACGGGGTTTGATCCATCCGTCATGGCGTAGCGAAATCGATACTGACCGCCTGCGCGGAAATCGAATTGCAGAACGTCCAAGGTAATTTCCGGACTGGGCGAGAACCATTGCTCCAGCGCTTCGGCTCTTGTGAAAGCGTGGAAAACCCAATCACGTTTGGCATGAATGAGACGTCGCACGGTCGTGGAATGCAAGATTGCCGTCACGTGTTGTCCTCCGGTGTTTCGAGGGTGGTCACAAAATCATCGAGCCGCGACAGAGTGGCTTCCCAGAAGGCCTTGTGTCGTTCGATCCAGCCACTGGCATCATTCAGCGGCCCGGTTTCCAGACGGAACCGATGCACACGCCCGTCAATCTCACGTTTCACAAGCCCGGCGCTTTCAAGAACCTTCAAATGCTTCGAGATGGTGGGTTGCGCCACGGCAAAAGGTTTTTGGAGCTCGGATGCAGAGCAGGATCCCTGAGTTGCAAGCAAAGCCACGATTTGGCGACGCGTGCCGTCGCCCAGGGCATGAAACGTGCGGTCGAGTGGTTCGTGATAACTAATAGCCATGTGGCTATATTTCAGATCAAATTGCCGAGGTCAACAGAAGAAATCAGATTGGAGGGGTAGGGTCCGGAGACGCTGTTAGAGATTCACCTAGGCGTGACAGGTCACCAGTGCCCAGGCATCGTAGCTTCAACGCCTGGGCAGTCGAACACACGCTGTTTCCAAGCCCCCAGATGGTCAAGCGTATTTGCAAGCTCGGCAAACCCCAGTTCTGCCATGAGGTCCGGTTTCGTTTCTGAAGCGCGCTGTACGAGCCTGACTTCTGGCCAGGACACGGCATCTGCGGCTGAAGGCTTCGTTCCAGCCAGAAACAAACGTCCATCACTGAGTTTGCTGTCAAGCAGCGTCATCTCGGACTGCATCGTTTCAGCGGCAGATGTTAAACTTTCCCATTTGGGTGTGTTTTTGTCATCCAGCGACGCCCCGCCGAAAAACACCGGCGTCAGGAAATCTGCCGCCGCTTGACGCAGATATTGTCGGCACTCCATGGTTGTTTGCCATATCTCGGCGGCTTCCTGATCCGTTGATCCGAACAATGGATGCTCCGGGAACTTTCGATCCAGCCATGCCAAAATAGCCATTGAATCGCGCAGCACCGTGCCGTCGCTTTCCATAACGGGAACTGTCCCGCGCGGGTTGAGCGAGATAAAGGGCTCGGTCTTATGCTCGTTCTCGGACAGCTTTAGTTCCTTGATCTCAGTGGTCAGCCGTTTGAAGGCAAGCCCCAACAGAACGCGCCATCCACGTGGTGATCCGCTGATTGTTGTGAGTGTGAGCGTCATCGGTTTCTCCTTCTGTTTCAGAAGGTTTAGCCACCGGAGTTGCCCGCGCAAGAAGGCAGAATGTCTGAAGATAGTACGTAATTTCGTATCTGGTGAGACGCGCCGGAGCAGTATCAAAATTCATACTATTCCCAAAAATTCTGCCTTCTTGCCGAAGAATACTGCCTGACTTATTTCGGTTTTCAACACAACGATTTCTGGACGAATTGGATCTTCGACATGGGCAAACTGACGGACAAAACCGCACCTACTACAGGTGGGACAATCGGGATGGGTTGGGAGCCGGCGGGCCAGTCTTTGGACCGGGGAGTATCCCAATGACCATCACAGTGTACAATATCAGCGGCTCACCGATGGGCTGGCGGGTCCTGCTGGGGCTTGCCTTCAAGGGGCTCGACTACGAGGTGGTGTACCTCAGCGGATCGGACAAAGAACATCAGCAGGATCCGTTCTTGCAGATGAACCCTCATGGGAAAGTACCGGTTCTGGAATATGGCGGCATCTATCGGCGCGAGTCGCTATCGATCCTTGGCTGGTTGGATGAGCAGTACCCCACACGCCCCCTTTTTGGCCAAACGCCAGCAAAGATCAGCGCCACTTGGATACATGCCGCAAGGTACAGTGACTATCTTTTGAAAGCCACAAGTCAGGTCGTGTTTCCGGTGTTTAACGGATCTGACGGTGCGCCAAAGGCACCGGGGGGAAACGAACCCGCGATTGAGCCAGCGTCTTCGCTTCTGAAGACTGAGCTGAGCGAGCTGGAACAAAGCCTATCCGAGAGCGCCTTCCTGTGTGGAGGCGCCCCAAGTGCCGCTGACGCCGTCGCCTTTCCGGAAATTGGGCGGGTTATGCGCGCAATAGAAACCAAACCTGCATCAATGTCTGACTTGGGCTTCGGTGATTTCGATCTGGACTTTCCGAAGATCGCCCGTTGGCGCGACCGCATCACGGCCTTGCCGGGCTACTCCAAGACAGTGCCACCGCACTGGACTGAATGACATCGAGAGAAGGAAACACAATGGCCCAAAAAAACTATGAAAGAACCATAAGGACAACCGCCAGCAGATCAGAAGCATATGCTGCGCTGACGACGGGATTCACGCAGTGGTGGACCAGCGACGCTGGCACATTCGAAAAGCCCGGAGATGTTGCCAAATTCGGTTTTAGCGGGAAGCTAGGCTATTGGAAGTTCAAGGCGACGTCTCTTGAACCAAATCGTGTTGAACTGGAATGCGTTGAGGCGCTGCACCTCCATGAAGGGCAACCAAAAGAGATCGAGACCGAATGGCTTGGAACACGTGCGATCTGGGACATAGATGAGACCGTTGGCGGCACCGAAATTCATTTTGTGCACGATGGCCTGACGCCCGATCTGCTGTGTTTCGATATCTGCGAAGCGGGCTGGGACATGTTCTTTGTGGATAGCCTCAAAGCTTATCTCGATACCGGGACCGGCAAGCCGCATGTGTGAGATTGGCACAAGGCACACACCGGCGGATCCAGGGCGTCCCAAGAGCGGAGAAAGCGCGATGAATACCGAAACACTCCAGAAGCAGCTTGTCGAATGGTATGGCGATGGTTCAAACGGGGCTGTCCCACGCCCCGAACAATGGGCGCGGATACTGCATCGTGCGCCGGGTCAAGCGATCACTTTGATCAATTTTTTCAAGTTCCGTGAAGAGGCAGACTATAAGGACAGGGGAGCGCATGTGTCGGGTAGTGAGGCGTTCGACGCATATGCCGCTGTGAGCATTCCAACGATGAAACGTGTTGGTGGAGCGTTCCTGCTTGTCGCGCCTTTTGAGGCATCGCTGATCGGCGAAGATGAGGATTGGGATCTTGTCGCCATCGGCGCGTATCCAAATCGCCAGGCCTTTCTGGATCTCTATCAGGACGCAACCTACCGGGCGGCTTTCACGCATCGCACGGCGGCCTGTGCCCTGCAAAAGGTGCTCATCGCGGGGACTTAACATCTGGCCTACGGCTGGCTCTTGAAACGATCTTTCTTGCTATGAGGCTTCATGGGTTAGGTCGCTGAGTTTACGTCAGGCTGCATCGCTGACACTCAACACCCCCCGGCTATGAGAACTGCGCGAATAGGTTGTCGATTTCTTCGATGTCGGCAGTTTGCATAAGTGCAATTGAAAGCAGAATGCGTGCTTTCTGAGGCGACAATCTCCGCGCACCAATGAGCTCCGCCAAGCCATTTTGCCTGAGACAAACCGTTGAGCCCGCAGATGCACGCGAGGACATAACCGCGACAACACCCTGCATATGCGCCTCGCGTAGCGCGCGTCGCTGATCAGGTGTCGCGTATCCTGGTGCAAGCCCCGCGACGACGATACCCTTTGCTCCGGCCGCGACAGATGCATCAATATGTGTGCCGTCCGCCCCGGCATAGCTGGCCACAACATCTACGCGGGGCCAGTCCTTGGGTCTGCGCCAAGCCAGCGACGGACTGCGCAACTGAGGATGGGTTCGAAATGAGACCGAGGTACCCTCAATGGTGCCAAGCGGTCCGGAATTTGGGGACTCAAAAGCATCGAGCGCGAAGTTTGAGCTTTTGGTAACGTCTGCTGCTGCATGAATTTCGCCGTTCATCACAACCAGGACGCCGCGACCCCGCGCCTTCGGGGAGGATGCAACCCTCAGGGCGCCCCAAAGATTGTGAGCCGCATCGGAAGAGATGGCATTGGCCGGTCGCTGTGATCCGGTAAAGACAATGGGCACATCGGTGCCAAGCAAGACGTCCAGGGCAAAGGCGCTTTCTTCCAGCGTGGCGGTACCATGCGTAACCACAATGCCGGACAGGTTTTGGTTGGCCTCGATTGCTGCCGATATCTCAGCGCGCAGCGACCACCAGAATTCGGGGCCAAGTTCCGTGCTGGAAACAGGTTCAAACCCGGAAGTCCGGAGCGTGATGTCAGACGGTGTGATCGAAAGCGTATCCAGCAATTCCCGGGGGGAGAGCCGCGTTCCGGCAACGGGATAATCAAGAAAGTCGAAGCGATCGGCTGCCAGGCACGAGATGGTCCCACCGGTTCCGATGATCAGAACATTGGTTTCTTTGGTCATTTCACCTTCGTTCCGTCCTGGATAGGGGCGCCACAGCAGCATGTGTTTGCAATCGTTTGACCGACGTGGCGCATGCAAAAGACATGCAACGGATCGGTCCCGTTACATGTCGTCTTTTAGGCGTATTTCGCTCTCTTTGAAACAAGGCCTAACCAGAGCCCCAAGAGCGTTGTATGCAAAGCGATGAATCCGCCCGTCAGCAAGAACCAAAGCATGAGGTCATCGATCCTGACTTTCGCTGCGATACCGAAGAGGGCGGAGGCCGCGGTGAACACGCCCATCAGCCAGGCGACCTTCAGCGCGTCCAGCCACGCTGCATTCCGCCAGTCCGTACGGAAGTAAATCAGCACGATTGCCAGGGACTCCAACACCCAGGCACTCACCCCATAGAGGTAAAGCGGGTCGTCCATGCGGCTAAAAACACCCAGGCGGAGGAATTGCTGTTCGAAAAGGACAACGTGCCAAAAGACTGCAAGGCAGGCTGTGATCAGGAAAGCGCCGGCAAAGGCCAGTATTTGCGGTTTTGTCATTTGATATCCTCGGGAAGTGTTAGATTGCGATGCTTTCGCGATCAGCTATCACCAGAGATCAAAAACAGTATGCCATTGCAAGAAGGCAGAATTTTCAAGTATAGTGCTGAAAATGATACCATGATTGAAAGGTCCGGAAATGGCGACCAAATCCGAAGCCGAGGCGCTTGAACAACATCCTGAATTGGCTGATCTGTGCCCAATGCCCGATATTGCCAAGCTGATCGGTGGCAAGTGGAAGCTCATCATTCTGCAAATCCTGATTTTCAAAGGCACCAAACGGTTCAACGAACTCAGGCGTATGATCCCCGGTGTCACCCAGACGATGCTGACCAATCAGTTGAGAGCGCTAGAGAGTGACGGGCTGGTGACACGCAAAGTCTACGCCGAAGTCCCGCCAAAGGTGGAATACACCGCCACGCAGCGCGCGCTGGACCTTCAGGAGATGTTTCACGCGATGCACAATTGGTGGCTCCGGGCAGACGGGTAGAGCCGCGCGCCCGCGCCCCTAATCGACGATATGACCGGCTGAGTTGTTCAGCATCGTGCCCGCCATGAACGCGGCCATATCAGACGCAGCGAATGCAAAGACAGCCGCAGTATCCTTGGCTGTGGGCAGCTTCTTGAGCGCCGTCTTGTTTTGCTCGATGAAATCTTTCATCTCCGCAAAGCTCATTCCCATATTCGCGCCCATGGTCGAGAATGTGTAGTCGATCGTGGGCGAGCCCGGCATGGCCTCAGACCGCACGCCAAGAACGCGTACACCGGCTGGCCCGTATTCATGCGCAAGCGAGCGCATCAGTCCTTCTGTCGCCGCATGAGAGGCGGTTAATGCTGGCGCCCAGGGCGCGCCAACCTTGGCCAAGGTTGATGTGTTCAGAATGATCACACCGCTTTCCTGTTTCGCCATGTGGCGAAATGCAGATTTTGCGGTAATGAACTGTGCGGCGGTGTCGACAGAGAGCGGAGCCAGGAATTGTTTCAAGGTCACGTCACTGGCCGGTTTCCCATGGTCGTAGCGCCGAGGTTCGACACCTGACATGTTGACCACGATATCAATTGATCCGGTCTCATCCGCGATCTGGTCAATGTATGCGTCAACTGCGTTTTCATCTGTTGCGTCGACGACCGCTAGCGTCGGTTGATCGGCTCTTGCCCGGCGTGAGGAGCTAAAGACTGTCGCCCCGTCCTGCTCAAACCTTTTCGCGATGCTCTGTCCCAAATAGCCACCAGCGCCGAAAACCAGCGCGTTCTTTCCAGTAAGTAACATGATTGACCTCTTTCTATTGAAATCCAGAAGATCGCGGGGAGAGCAGAACTCTGTTCAGTCGCCGCGCATTCCAAGGCAATCTAGAAAATCAGTATGATTACACAAGAAGGCAGAATTTTCGTATATAGAAAGGAAAATCATACTAATAAGAGACTTAGGGCGGTTTTGCTTACGCGGACGCTGCGCAGTGATCGGTCCTCGACCTCTCAAGAGCGACCGTTCAGCGCGATGCGGGAAACCGGTAGATTGGGATCGAGCCAGCCGCTTGTCGCAAAGTGGCGGAACGATAGTCTCCAAGGCCGACGGATTTATTTACATAAGAACGATTACCAGTGGTTTGGGGGCGAAGGTAAAATATGCTGTATCTTTGCCAGTCAGGACGATTGAGGTCGGAAGCGCCGCCATAGAAGCTCATGATGCAGTTGCAGAAAAGATCTAAAAACGACATGCTATATGTCGCTTTTGGGTTTTTAAATTGATCATAATCTCATCGATATGCCCAACGCTGGTGCAAATACAGTGAATCTTGGGTTTTCGAAACTGCCTCGGTGCATCCTTCGCTCCCGCAGCATTGACTTCTGGCGGTGCGATCACAGTTTTAAGGGCATGGACAAAACGTAAGCTCTTCATTTTCAGCTTTCCTTACGCGCCGCACGGCCCTGCTGGCGCGACGTCTTTGTTTTCCCAAGGATCTATTTCATGAAACACAGCCCTGTCTCAGGTTCTCCGATCTCTCATAAAGTCCGCCCTTATTCCCGTGTCGCTGTGATCGGTGCGGGATCATGGGGCACGGCGCTGGCCGTCACGTTGGCGCAAGCGGGGTGTAAAACCATGATCTACGGTCGCGACCCGGTTGTGATCGATGAGATCAACAGCAATGCGACGACACAAAGGTTTCTGCCAGGCGTCACACTGCCCAAAGGCCTCTTTGGGGTGAAGGATATGGCCTTTGCGCTGGAACGTTCTGAGGCGGTGCTGATTGTTGTGCCCTCTCGCAGTGTGCGCAATGTCGCACGGCAGGTCGCCGCGCATGTGCCAAAAGGCACGCCCATCGCTGTTTGCGCCAAAGGCATTGAACCCGAAACCGGCCTCTTGATGACACAGGTCACCGAAGAGGAGCTGGGCGATCATCCCGTGGGCTGCGTGTCTGGCCCGACTTTTGCGCTTGAGACGGCCATGGGGCATCCAACTGCAGCGACCGTGGCTTTCCCGTTCACTTATTCGGATCGGCTCAAGCCACATGAGAGCCCGGCCGTGCGTCTTGCCGTGTCGCTGACGACAGAAAGTTTCCGGGCGTATGTCTCAGATGATTTGGTAGGGGTCGAAATTGGCGGCGCGGTGAAGAACATCATCGCAATTGCCTGCGGCCTGATGACGGGTGCAGGCTTTGCCGAAAATACCCGCGCCGCTCTGATCACGCGCGGTCTTGATGAAATGAAAGCACTCGCTGTCGCCCTGGGCGGGCGCCGCGAAACGGTCACGGGTTTGTCCGGGATTGGCGATCTGGCGCTGACCTGCGCGAGCCCGACCTCCCGCAACATGGCGTTGGGGCAACAATTGGGACAGGGGCGTGCCCGCGCGGATTGCTTTGAGGGCAAACCGGTCGTGGTGGAGGGCGAAATGAATGCGAAATCCGTCACCGACCTGGCCCGCAGCCTGAATGTCGCCATGCCGATTTGTGAAACTGTCCGGGCAATCCTGCATGAAGGGGCGGAATTGGGTACGGCCTTTGCCAGCCTCTGGGCCCGCCCGATTGAGGCGGAGCCGCGCACGATGGACCTGTCTTTTGACCACCCTGCAACCGATCAAGATATTGCAACACTCGCAGAAAGGATCTCATGACCCGCCACGCAACCTTCGACGTGTCAGATATTTCCAAAAAAACCATGGTTCTTGCCACCGATCTGGATGGCACGTTTCTGGGTGGCTCCGCTGACCAGCGCAAGGGGCTCTATGACTGGATTGAACAGCACCGGCGGGCCATCGGTCTGATCTTCGTCACGGGCCGTGATCCGGGGTTTATTCACGATTTGGTGCGCAGCCAAGGCGTGCCACAGCCTGATTATGTCATCGGCGATGTAGGCACGACCATTGCCGTGATGGACGACAAGCAGCATGTCACCCCTATCCAAACACTTGAAGAACATATTGCAAGCGCATGGGCCGATGCCGGACCACAGGCACAATTCGCGCTGAACGGCATGCCGGGTCTTACGCTGCAATCCACGCTGTTCCGCTACAGGCTGAGCTATGACATGGATCCCGCGCGCTTTGACCCTGCCGCCGTAGACAAGATCGAGGCTTTGGGCCTTGATGCCATCATTTCGGACAACAGATTTTTTGATGTACTGCCGAAAGGTGTCAGCAAGGGGCCGTCGCTGTTACGCCTGATGGATCACTTAGGGATCGCGAAGGAGCGCGTGTTGGTGGCCGGTGACACGCTGAACGACCTGTCGATGTTGGAGACGGGTTTGCCCGCTGTTGCGGTTGGCGGATCAGAACCCGCCTTGATCGCCGCCGTCACAGACATCGACACTGTCTACGCTGCGGAGGCCGAGGGCGCTGCCGGTATTGCCGAAGCGATCTTGCACCACAAGCTTTTCAGAACACCTGAAGGGGCATAGCATGTCATCAGAGATGGTCATCGTCTATCACCGCCAACCCTACGAAGAGGTCGAGGAAAACGGCGAAATCGTTCTGCGCGAAAACAAAAGCCCAAACGGCATCGTGCCGACACTGAAAAGCTTTTTTGGTAAAGTTGATCATGGGGCATGGATCGCGTGGAAGCTGGCCGACGATCCCGAAAACCCCGGCTTTGAGCAGCGGATTGAGGTGGATGACGACTACGGCACATATACGGTTTCACGTCTGGCCCTGTCAGAGGATCAGGTGCGCGAATTTTATCACGTCACGTCGAAGGAAGCCTTTTGGCCGATTCTGCATGGGTTCAAGGAACGTTACAATTATGATCCCGTTGACTGGGCGAATTTTCAGGCCGTAAACCGCAGCTTTGCCCTGGCCGCTGCGGATGAAGCTGCCGATGGCGCATTGGTGTGGGTCCATGACTACAATTTATGGCTTGTGCCGGGCTACTTGCGCGAGCTTCGGCCAGATGTACGCATCGCGTTTTTCCATCACACGCCCTTTCCGTCTGCTGACATCTTCAACATGCTGCCTTGGCGCAGGGAGATTATCAAAAGCCTTTTGGCCTGCGATGACATCGGTTTTCATATCCCACGGTATGCGGGCAACTTCGTATCGGTGGTGCGCAGCCTTTTTGATGTGGACGTCACATCGCGCCGGCAGGTGCCGGACAAATGGATATTCGAAGGCACGGCTCTGACGGAACGCAGCTGGACGGATAAGCTAAGTTATGAGGGTCACGATGTGGCCGTGAGTGTCACCCCGGTCGGTGTCGATACCGGCTATATCGATGATGTCGCACGATCAGACGAAACCGCAGCGCAAACACATGAAATCCGCAAGGAAACCGAAGATGTCAAAATGATCCTTTCGGTGGGTCGGACGGATTACACCAAAGGCGGCATCGAACAGCTGTCCAGTTTTGAACGCGTGCTGGAATATAATGCCGACCTGCGGGGTCAGATCAGGCTTGTGCATGTGTCGGTGGCGGCAAACCGCAACATGGCTGTCTATGAAGAAATCCAAAGCGAGATTGAACAGATCGCAGGGCGGATCAATGGTCGCTTCGGCACATTGGAATGGCAGCCCGTTACCTTAATCTCACGGGCGATCCCGTTCACGCAACTGATCTCCTATTATCAGGCGGCAGACGTGGCATGGATTACGCCGCTGGCGGATGGCATGAACCTCGTCGCCAAAGAATTCATTGCCTCACGCTTTGACGGCGATGGCGTACTTGTCCTGTCTGAATTTGCCGGTGCCGCTGTCGAATTGGCAGACGCGGTGCTGACGAACCCGTTCTCAAACCGCGCGATGGACCTGACACTGGTCAGCGCCCTTGAAATGCCCGAGGCAGAGCGGCGACGACGGATGAAAACGATGCGGGATGCGGTTGCCCGTACGGATGTGCGACAATGGACGCCGGGCACGCTAAAATTGGCACGAGTACCCGCCGTTGCGGCCATCGCCTGAACCGGTATTGACACGCGGTCGCCCGGCTCACCCGCAATATCATGCTTAGACGTGATCCCGGTCAGTTATCAGAACTCCTCTGAGC
Source organism: uncultured Roseobacter sp. (assembly GCF_947499265.1). GTDB lineage: Bacteria > Pseudomonadota > Alphaproteobacteria > Rhodobacterales > Rhodobacteraceae > Roseobacter. The sequence continues at coordinate 16,013 of NZ_CANMNK010000015.1, forward strand.
TCTTCGCGAGAGGATGTCAGAATATAGGGTGCGATGAATGAAAACGACCTGCTGTAGTCGAAAAGCTTCGTTTCACCACGTGTTTAATATCGGGTGAAACGTCAAACTGCGCGCCCGACCCCGCGCACCCTGTCTCCAGCACACGGCCCACGGGACCAAAACTTGCCCCCTGTTTCAATGAGCTTGTTGCGCAGATCTTCCTCACTCATCGGTTTTCCGAAATAGAAGCCTTGCAGATAATCGCAACCCATCTCGCTCACGATCCGCGCGTGCTCTTCGGATTCGACACCTTCAGCCACCACGCGCATGCCGAGGCTCTTCCCGATGCCGATGATTGATGCGACCAGCGGCCTGACGCTTGCATCCGCGACAACAGGTTGGATGAATTGGCGATCAATCTTCAGGATCGCCGGTCTGATTTCCAGCAGTCCCCGCACCGAAGCATGCCCCGTTCCAAAGTCGTCGATGGCGACCGTTACACCAAGCTCATCAAGCTCATCGATGGTCCACCGCACCACGTCACCCATGCGATCGAGATAAACCGACTCAAGAATTTCGACCGTCAGTCTTGCCGGGTTGATGCCGGAGCTCTTGATGTCATGGATGAAGGTCGGATCGGCCAACCGCGCCGCGGAGACATTCACCGCAACGCGGGGAAGGTCGACACCTGTTTCATCAAAATGGTACAAAGCCCCATTTAGGCTGGCAAAGACGATCTCATCAATTCTCTTGAGGATCCCCATGTTTGCCGCGGTATCGAGAAACTCCGCTGGCGCGAGAATGCCCTTGTTCGGAGTGGACCACCTGACCAGCATCTCGGCGCAGGCAATTCTTCCGGTTGCCGCATCAATCAAGGGGTGAAAGTACGGGATGAACTCACGCCTTTCGCATGCAAGCAAGAGGTCCGAGGCCAATTGCTTCGTTGCAATGGAATTGGCGTGCATCTCTTCGGTAAAGAATGACCACCGACCCTTTCCTTGCGATTTTGCGTGATATAGCGCCGCATCGGAATCCGCGACGACCTGTTCTGGATCTTTCATATTCGCATTGGCAATTGCCACCCCGACACTCGCACTGCAGGCGGTCGATTTACCGTCGCATGTGAAGGGCACCTGCATCCTTTGAACGATCTCGTCGGCAAGATTGCTTAAGTTAAGGGCGCTCTTGCCGAGCGGCCTCAAAATGACGAATTCGTCACCGCCAAGACGCGCGACCAGATCAGATGCATCGGTCAGATCCCGCAGCATTTTGGCGACGGAAACCAGCAGCTGGTCTCCTGCATCATGGCCAAGCGTGTCGTTCACGAATTTGAAGCGGTCCAGGTCGATATAGAGCACGGCAAATTCCGTGCCGTGTTGCTTCAGGTTCTCAATCCAGGTCTTCAGCTCGACCTCGAAGTGCCGCCGGTTTGACAGGCCGGTCAGTGCGTCCTCGTTCGCATCCTTGGCCACCGACTTTGCAAGTTGGTGCAGCCGCGTGTTCTCTTTCTCCAAGCGGTGGACTTTCTCGACGACCCGCGCATAGCTTTCCTGATCTGATATCGCGGGATCTTTCATCGCGCGTTTGGCAGGCTCGGCGCTCCCCTGCTCCAGTTCGACGATTGAGCAGAGCCACCAGCGATTTCCCGTGTCGGGATCGGATAGGTGTACCCAGCTCATCCGCTGCCAATAGACTTCGCCATTCTTGCGATTATTCAGCGCCTTGGTCGAAAAATTCTCCCAATTCATCAGTTTTTCAATGATGTACAGGTGAATGCCCTGCTCCAGATCCGGGCCGACCAGGATGGTTCCACGTTGCCCCACGACCTCGGCGGCTTCATAGCCGATGATTTTGGTGAAAGCTTTGTTGCACCACTGAAATTCCATGACCGCTCCGTCATCATTCGATGCCAGAGCAAGTGCGAGGCCTTCGGTGCACTTGTCATTGATTTGATTGAATATCTGAGCAGGTATCACGTGTAGGGCCTACATGGTTCCGCACCCCTATGGCACCCAAACGATTAGGAACGGTTAAACCACGACAACGTGCCAACTTTTTTAAAGAAAAGTGGAACGATTGAAGGGTAGAAAACCTAGCTGTCTGTCGCGCCCGGTTGGGGCCGTTCCAGTTGAGACGGCGTTGGCCTCTCAGTCGTCCCCTGCTTCAGCCGTCTCCGATCTGCGCTCTTCTACGAAATAGCGACCTTTTTCACGTGCGGCTTCGAGCATTGCGGCGCCGATCAGGGCATTGGTGGGCAATCTACCCTGCTGGCCAGCTGCGCCTTGGGCATCGGATGGCACACTGGCGGCTTCCGAAGAGGCGGTGGTACGGCTGCCATTGAAGCGCGGAGGTTCTACGGCAGTTTGCGCAGTTGCTGCGCTGGCCATCGAAACAACCAAAAGGCTGACAAAAAGGTGTCTCGTAGGGGTCATGTCATGAGCTTCCGAAATTCAGAACCTATGACTAGCATATTTTGATGCGATGGGCTGCGGTTCGGTTGGATCGTGCTTAACCAGCCCGTTAACTGCCCTCACTAACTTTTAAAAATACGGCACCGACGGTTGATGCTCGCGTGGGGAAGATGGGTCGCCCAAGGGCAGCTCTTGGCAACTGAAAATCATCGAATGATTGGTGACATTTGGTACGTTGATTCTAGTTCTTGACCATCCTCAATCGTCTACTTTAATCGTCTACTTTTGCATGACCAATCCCCGCTATCTGTAGCTGGTCCTTTTTCAATTTGAGGAAGTCAGTAACTATTTTAGGCGGCTGTGCTTCAGTGCCCTGGCGTTCAGCACTCGACGCTCCCGGAAAATGCTGTTTAGGCTGCGAGATAATATTTGGCCAAGGGGTATTATATGAATTTTCAAGAAGCTTCACGGGCTTGGAACGCGCCCGCGGACGCAAAGCGGGTATCTGGAGGGGCAAGCGCCCCATCGCGTCGGAAATGACAAAAGCGCCGTCGGGTCCGTTTGAAAGCGCGGAGATTTTACCGCTTGACGCGGATAGCCGTCGCGCGATGCAGATCGCCGCAGATCACGCCATCGCCTATCGCGCCCGCCTCGCCGATCAGCCTGCAAAACCGCATATGCGGCCTGCAGAGATGGCCGACCGCTTTGAGCACTCCCTGCCCGAAACCGGCGAAGAGGCGCATTCGGTGATCGAACAGCTTGTGCATGATGCAGCCGACGGCATCCATCCGCACACGTCGCCGCGATTCTTTGGGTATGTCTGCGGTGGCTCCATGCCTGTGGGCGCAGCTGCCGATTTTCTCGTGACCGCCTGGGGTCAGAACGCGGCGTCCTCCTGGGAAAGCCCGTCCGTGGCGCTGATCGAACAAACGGTTTGCCGCTGGAGCCTCGATCTGCTGCGATTGCCAGCGGCGTGCGGTGTGGGGATCGTTTCGGGCGCCACGGTGGCCAATACGCAATGCATTATTGCAGCACGTGATGCCCTGCTTGCCCGGCAAGGGTGGCCTGTCGAAGAAAACGGTCTTTTTGGCGCGCCTGAAATCCCCGTTCTGATCGGCGCCGACGCACATTCGGCGCCCATGGCCAGTTTGCGGTATGCGGGGCTGGGCGTTGGTCGGGCGAAGCGACTTGAAACGGATGATCAGGGCCGTATCCGACTGGACGCGTTGGAGGCAGCACTTGCGGAGTGTGCGCACCCGCCGCTTGTGATTTTGCAAGCCGGACAAATCAACACCGGCGCCTTCGATCCGTTTGCACAAGCGATCCCGATGATCCAGCAAACGGGCGGGTGGGCGCATGTGGACGGCGCCTTTGGTCTTTGGGTCCATGCGGTACCGGAACTGCAGGACCGGCTTTCAGGGGTCAACGCTGCCGACAGTTGGGCGGTAGATCTGCACAAATGGCTGAATGCCCCCTATGACGCCGGTCTTTGCATCGTGCGGGACAGGGCCGCGCTGCTGAGGGCGATGACGGCGCGCGGGGCCTATTTGCCGGAACTTGGCGAAACATGGGAACCCAGCGATTCCACCCTGGAGCTAAGCCGCCGTGCCCGTGGGGTCCCGAGCTATGCGATCCTGAAACATCTTGGCGCCTCCGGAGTCCGCGCAATGATTTCACGCCATTGTGCACTGGCGAGTTATCTGGCCGAGACACTTTCTGCCAAACCGGGCTTCGAAATACTGAACGAGGTTGTTTCTAACCAGGTCGCGATTGCCTGCGAGAGCGATGAGATCACTTCACAAGTTCTGCAGCGCGTACAGGAGAATGGTAAAGTTTACCCCAGCCATGGTGTCTGGCGCGGGCGGCAGATCATCCGCGTGTCCGTGATCAAACACGCCACCGATCGGGCTGACATTGATCTGTTGATCGCCGAGATTCTGGCGGCCCATCGGGAGACGGCCTAGCCTTAGTTTTCCCACCCATGAACGCAGCAAGTCATATGATTCCTGCGCTTTGACTTTCGCGCAATGCGCTGCTTAATCTCTTCCCAATTGGGATGGACCGGAGGCTGCAATGCCGAAAAATGCGCGGCAGCTTCATAAGGCAGAGGTCGAATATAGAGGCACCCTGACCCGGCCTGAGCGGTGGGGCGCGTGGCAGCCAAACGAAGGCGACATCATCATCTGTACGCCGGCAAAATGCGGCACCACCTGGACGCAGGCGATTGTCAAGATGCTGCTCTATGGCAGGGCGGAATTGCCCGACCGGATATCGGCGCTGTCGCCCTGGCTCGATTCCGCATTGGGGGATGCCGATCCGGGCACGCCAACGCCCATCAGCCCGTCCGGTCGTCGCGCGATCAAAACGCACACGCCTTCTGACGGGTTTCCCATTTGGCATGGGGTGCATCTGGTGGCTGTCTATCGGCATCCATTGGACGTATTCCTGTCGATCCGAAAACACGTGATGAACATGAAAGGGGTCGACAACCCTGATCTATGTGGTCCGGTGCCAGAGGCGCTGACGTATTATCTGAATGGCGCCTATGACATTGAAAACATTGATCGGGATTATCTGGTAACGCTTGTCTATCACTACCTGCGCACGCTCAATCGACCGCATCAGACCAATCTGACCCTGCTGCACTATGCGAATATGGTCGCGGATCATCGCGGTACTGTTGCGCGGCTCGCAAGGGCCCTTGAAATCGACCATGATGATGCGCTGATTGACGCGGTGACCAAGGCCACTGACATCGGCGCAATGCGCGCGGATGCGGGCACATTTGCACCCGAAGGCGGCAAAGGCTTCTGGCACAAGGATGCCGCCTTTTTTGACAGCGGGGGCGCTCGAAAATGGCAAGGTCAGTTGAGCGATGAAGAGGTTGATCAATTTGAGGCGCGCCTGTGTGAGCTGCTGCCGGACCCCGAACATGCCAACTGGCTGAAATACGGTAAATAGCGGGCGGGCAAGGCGTGCGCGGGCAGCGCAATGTGGGTCTGACGCAATTTCAAAAACCGCGCCCTGAATACGCTGGCCTCTGGCGATGCGAACACCGCATAATACCGTGCTGCGTTCGTGTGGAAGGGAGAAAACCCATAGGAAATCTTGCAACCCATGTAAGAATTGCTGGCGACCACCGAATCTCAGGACTTTGCAATGCCAACTGAAGACACCGAAACATCCTCTGGAAAGACAACGCGCCCTGAGACGGCCAACCGACCCTCCCGCAAGGAACGGCTCCTGAATGAACTGGTCTTTCTGCGGTCCGCGCTGTTGAGCAGTTTCGCGGTGCTTGCCGTGATCGCGGTGCTTGTCGTCGCGGTTCGGGATTTGACCCGTGCACCGGTCGTTCTGGAAGAAATCGGGGTGACGGAGGCCTTGAGCAAGCAGGGGTATTCAGGCCTTGTGACATCAAACATGCTCTGGGATGCCATCGAAGACATCAGAACCTTCACCGGGGACCGAAAAAAGAACGTCCGCATCCAGACCGCGTCGCGCCAGCTTGATGTTGTCGAGCCCGGCTCGGGTTTGTCGTTGCAGCGGATCACCCGTGTCTTGCGGTCGCTTTTCAATCTGCCGCAGACGCGCATCGCCGGAGAATTCGTCTGTCTGGCCAGCGCCTGCACCCACGATGAAATGGCCTTGAGGATACGGATCTTTTCGGGTGACGGCACACGCATCATCACCGATGGGCCGATGGATGGCCGCACGATGGAGGATTATTTCCACGACACCGCCCTGCGCCTATTGGAGCAGGAGATAGACCCGCTCGTTGCTGCCCGGTATTTCTATTTCAACAAGTCCGAAAACTGGCAGGCGGATACGACCAGGATCTCCACGGAGCTTTTGCTGAAGCGCGGGAAAAACGCAGAAGAAGCCGCAACGCTGCTGGGTCGCGTCGCGATGGATGAACAGGAATACGACAAGGCAATTGCGCGCAGTGAAGAAGCGATCTGGATCGGGGACGACGTGCGCAGCCAACAGCGTTTTTGGTCCCGCAGCGGCGAAAATCACGAGGCGATCAGAGCCCAATCTCTCCTTTTGCAGGGTCAGGCCCTCTCGGAAAAGGGTTTCATCCTCGGGGATACTGAGATGCAGGAGCAGGCGCTTGACGTCCTTGCGGAGGCCGGGACCCTTGCTCCTGACTATGGTTTTATCCGTACAGCACAGGCACGGACCCTGGAGGATCTGGGTGATTACGACGCGGCGGTAGAGCTCCACCAGGCCGCGGCCAAAATGGATAAACTGGATCCCTACGCCTGGGGCGAGCTGGGCCGGGCCCTGCTCGCGGCGGATAAATCAATCGAAGCCGAAGAGAGTTTTGAGGTCGCAAGAAACCTGGCACCGGATGATCTGTTTCTCGTTCATTACTACGCAACAGATCAAAGTCTCGACGAAGCATTGGCAGGCGCAAAGCTGTGGGTAAATGATGCCCCCGACAACCCGCAGGCCTGGGATTTGTGGTTGGATATTCTGGACGAGAAATGGTTTTCCGGGGACGATAATCTATGTGCCGTTCCGAACGGTTCAGTCGCGGAACTATTGACCGTCGCAAGCGAGATTGCCCCGTTTGAAACACTTGAGAACGTGGACTTTTACGTTCAAGAAAGATGTGGCTTGTCCCAATAGCCGCCGCCGGAGGAACAACGCGCGCAGCGGAGCGACCACCTCGCCTACTCATGCACGACGGGTCTGCGCGGTGAGAAGTCATGGATTTCTGCGGACCCGCTGGCGCCTGTGCTGCGCGTCGGGTGCCGCCGGAACTGCGAGGGCGTCATGCCGGTTTCGCGCCTGAAGGCCTTGTAAAAGGACGAACGCGAATTGAACCCGACATCATAGGCCAGCACCAGAACGGTCTCATCAGATGTATCCATTTGCTGCACAGCATCCTTGATGCGCCAGCGATTGACGTAGTCGAAAAAGCTCTCGCCCAGCGTCTCGTTTAGCGTCTGTGACACGTAGTTGGAGGTGGCACCGATGTGCTTGGCCAAGTCCCAGAGCGATAAATTGGGGTCGCGATAGAGAAGATCCCGCATCATCGCCCTTTCAATTTTTGCAGCGATGCGCTTTGCGTGATCCGACGTAAGCGCGGAGTTCTTGTATTTCGCGGTCTCTTTGGACGCCTGTAATTCGGCGTGGTCGCTTTCATCGATCTCGCGGAGCAGACCCGGGTTCTGACGCAGCCCCCAAAGCGCGATCACCCATATGAGGCTGCCGCTGATCACCTGATTGACAACTTCAGGATTGATCGCGGGGGTGGCCCAATCCCACAACCCAACCAATTTCAACAGCAGCACGGCCACGTTGAAAACCCAGAACGCGGCGCCGACGAGCGCGATCCACCAGACCCAGTTCAGCTCGCGGCTTTCGGTGCTGGCGAAGAGGTCTTTGAGACGGGAATTGTAGGTGACCAGCAGCCGGATCGTGATGACGAGATAGGTCGCGACCTGCACATAGAACAGGACAAGCACGGCATAGACGCTGAGAATCAAAAACTGGATCCAGGGTGTGATTATGTCGATGCCCGCCCCTTCGATCAGCGCCATCGGCAAGTTCAGATAGAGCCACACAAAAACCGTGGCCGCAAAAAACGGCAACAGGTGCAGCATCTTGTAGCGCACCCTCTCTTCATCATCCTCAGAGGTCAAAGCGCGGACATAAAGCCAAAACAGCGGCGCTTGTGTCATGGCGATCGGAACCGTGATTGCATTGGCCAGCTTGACGAGTACGGGCGCGGTCTCCGGACCGTTGGCGGCACTGAAAATGGTCAAACAGCAGTTCAGCGCTTCCGCCACAAAGAACAGAGCGAGGGGCAGGTAAACCCGCCTGTGTGTCTTGCGCAGAAGCAGCAGGTTTGCACAGATCAGCGACAGGCCAAGCAGGAAGGCCGCCGACCCGAGCATGAAAACCTCTGCCTCTGTCATTACCCGAACCCTGCTCCACCTGACCAAATGCGTCGCCCGGTCATACCGGCGCCTGCCCAAGCGCGACAAGACAAGCGGGTTGAAAAGAGTGTCTTTCCCGTCAGGAAAGCACATTTTCGCGCAATGAGGGCCGGGCAGCGTTGGATATACCTCTGTGTCTTCATGCGGCGCGCGACCGCCAAAGGTCCTCCCACACACAGAGAGACGACGCGGCGGTCCGGATCGTTCAAAGCGTCCTGACAATCAGGCAATTCTCAGGAACGCGTATCATGACATCGAACCAAACCGTCGGCGCGCTTTGCACGCTCGCAATCCTTGCGCCCACATCAGCATTCGCGGACGGCCCGCAGGCAAATGGTCAGTGGGTCGCTGGCGCCCTCTTGGGCTATTCACGCGACATCTATGAGGGTGAGGGCGGCAAACTCAGCGGCGCTCCCTATCTCTCCTACAGCACAGGCCGCCTGAGCATCGGGTTTGAGGGAATAACCTACCGGGCCTATCAAAGCGACGCCTTCAAGGTGGCGCTGGTCGTGGCACCCGGCGCGTCACCGGATTTTCCTGATGACAACCCGATCTTCGCAGGGCTGGATCGTGGCACTGCCATCGATGTCGGCGGTACCATCTCATATTCATTCGACAGATTTTATCTGTCTGGCACAGCACTGCACGATATCTCGTCCGAGCATGAGGGCTACCAGATCGAGACAAAGATCGGCGCCGTTGTCCAAACCGATCCCTTCACCATCGATGCAGGCATCGGCGCACGGTACCGCGACGCCAAGCTGAGCAATTTCCTGATCGGTGTTGCCGCTGCCGAAGCAAATGCAAACCGCGCCGCCTATGATGCGGGCAGCACGATTGAGCCATTTCTGAGTGTGTCGATCACAATGCCACTCTCGGAGAAAACGTCACTGACCGGCGGTTTCGAATATTCGCTGCTCAGCCAGGAAATCCGGGACAGCCCGCTGGTTGGAAGGGATAGCAGCTATGGCATCGGGCTTGGTGTAATCCACCGGTTTTGACCGGACAACGCGGTGGCGCAAAAATCGCGACAGGGCTAAACCTTTGTTCTGAATGCTCTCGGGCTTCGATCAAAATGCTTGCGAAACTGCGTTGAGAAGCTTTGCAAATTGGAGAAACCATAGCGAAACGCGATCTCGCTGATGGATTGCGCATCATAGCGCGGGTCGCTCAGGTCACGCGCGACCCCATCAAGACGCTTTTGCCTGATGAAACCAGCGATTGATGTGCCTTCCTTGGCGAAAATACTGTTCAGGCGGCGCACCGACATCCCGATTGCGCGTGCGACCAGATCACGGTTCAGATCGGGGTTGGACAGATTATCACTGATCATCGCCTTTGCGCGCAAAAGCACGTGCTGCTCCGGTGAGGAAAGTTCCACCGCGGCCTGGCTTTCAGCGGCAAGCCCGGTGGCGATCAGATCGATCAGCGTCTCCTGAACCAGCTCCTGCTGGGTCGTGTTCTCAGAATTCAGATGCTCCGCAAAGGCCAGAATATTCTGGCGCACCAGCTTGCCCAGACCCTGCGTTCCATCGATCCGGCGGGCGGTCAGCACCCGCGCATTGGGCAGACGGTCCAAAAGCTTGTCAGCCGAGAGCTGTACAACGGTCTGGCTGAAATTCTCCGCCAGATCGAGCGCATATGGATCGGTGCTGGAATAAAGCGCCATATCACCTGCGCGCAAAAGGGCAGCATTGCCAAACTGCGTGATCCGCGATGTCTTGTCGGTCTGCAAACTGAGCAGAAAGTAAGAATCGGTGGACGCGTTGATGTCGCGCTTGCGCCGTTCCACTCTATGCGCCAGTCCCGAGACCCGCGAGATCGACAGCGCAGAATGCCGGGAGATGTCGATCAACCCCCTGAAGTTCTGACGGTTGTCGGTCTCACATCCCAGCTGCACATAGCTGTCGCACATCGCATCACGCCAGAACGAGAACCGATCCCGGGCGTCTACCTCTTCGGTGTCATAGCGGGTTTGCATATCCAATTTGTGAAATCCTCACCCTCTTGTTTGGCCCGCAATGCCCAAAAAAACAAGTTTTTCCGCCCAAAATCAAAAGACGCATGTGCACCTCACGTGCAGGCTGCTGCCTTAAAAACAAGGAGGTAAAACATGTCACAATTCAAAGTTGCCGCGGTTCAGGCCGCGCCATCGTTCCTGGATGTTGCCGCTGGTATCACCCGCGCGGTCGCCTTCATCGAAGAAGCCGCCCAAAAGGGTGCAAAGCTCGTGGTTTTTCCCGAGACCTGGCTGCCGGGGTACCCAAACCATATCTGGCTCGGCCCCGTTGCTTGGCAAATGCAGTTTGTGGGGCGTTACTTTGAGAATTCCATCGAGGCCGGTGATGTCCATGACAAGGCCATCGCCAAAGCCGCGCGGGACAATAGTATCCAGGTGTCGCTCGGCCTGTCGGAGCGGGCGGGTGGCAGCCTATACATCGCGCAATGGCATTACGACGAGACCGGGGAGTTGATCAAACGCCGCCGCAAGCTCAAGCCCACCCATGTGGAACGGACCGTTTTTGGTGAGGGCGACGGCTCTGACCTTGTGGTGAAGGACACCGCCATCGGGCGGATCGGGCAGCTGTCGTGCTGGGAACATCTGCAGCCGCTGTCGAAATATGCGATGTATGCGCAGGACGAACAAATTCACTGCGCCGCCTGGCCCAACCTCAAGCTTTATGAGGGTGGTGCATATGCGCTTGGCCATCAGGTGAATAATGCTGCCTCAATGCTCTATGCGGTGGAGGGCGGTTGTTTCGTGATTGCCGCCTGCGCGCTGGTCAGTAAGGAGCAGCAGGACATCCTGTGCGAAGGCGACCCCCAGAAAGAGGCGCTGTGCCCGGTGGGTGGCGGATACACCCGCATCTACGCGCCCGATGGTCAATCCATTGGCGCGGATTTGGCGGATACCGAAGAGGGGTTGGTCATGGCTGATATCGATCTCAGCATGATCGCATATGCCAAGGCGGCGGCAGACCCTGCGGGCCATTATTCGCGCCCTGATGTCACGCGTTTGATGCTCAACAGCAAACCACAGCGTCCGGTTATGGCCTTCGATGAGACAGCAGGGCTGGCGATGGAGGCGGCAGAAGGCGCCGCTGCGGAGGCCGATGTGGTCGAAATCGCTTCGGCGGCGGAATAAACGCACCCCCTGACCCCGTGCCGCGTGGGGTCTTTTGCACAATCCGGAGGGCAGCATGCCAACACCCGATGCATTCTATACGAAGTCCCAGCGCGCCCTGCAGAAAGAGGGCAAGCACGAAGGCTTGTCAGAAGTGGTGGTGCACGCCATCGTGCGCGATGAATTGGAAGAGATCCACACCGAGTATATCAGCAGCCGCGACTACTTCTTTCTGTCAACGGTAAATGGCAAAGGCGAGCCAACCGTTTCCTATAAGGGCGGTGAAGTGGGGTTTGTCAAAGTGCTGTCGTCCAATCGCCTGATCTTTCCCAATTACGATGGGAACGGCATGTGGCTGTCCATGGGCAATATCGACGAGGCCGCCAAGATCGGTATGCTGTTCATGGATATGGTCACCCCCTGGCGCATCCGCGTGCAAGGCACGGCCAAACTCAGCCGCGATGCGGATATGATTGCGCAATTCCCCGGCAGCAACATGGTTGTCGACGTGGCGGTGGATGTCGTGTTTCAGAATTGCGCCCGTTATATCCACAAGCACACGCGGGTTGAGAGCTCACCCTACGTGCCGGATGCCGACGGCAAGCAGCCCTACCCCGCCTGGAAACGGATCGATCCGATCCAGCCCTTCTTGCATCCAGACGATCAGGGCAAAGCAGCACAGGAAGGCGGCACGATCACAGAAGAAGAATACCTGGAGAAAGTGGCCAAAGGCATATCCTGACGGGTCGTCGTCGCGAACCCGAGGTTGGGGTGGTCGAGGATAACCCCGACCTCTCCACCCGCGAATGCGCGCGGCGCGTCCTAGGACCCTCCATCAGCCGCGTGCTGGTTGAACATGTCGACGACAATGTTCCAAGCTTCACCATCGCGTTCGAGAACGAATAGATAGGTGCCTTGCGCCTTTACGCCGACCTTCTCGATATCAGCCTCATAGCGGCCGATCATCACGGCCTGTGTCCCGTCGTCTGATACGATCAGCTCATCAAAACTATGGGTCAGCCTGCCTTCGTTTTCGATGATGAAACCGAAGGTCCCGCGTGGCACATCGAGACCTGCAACCGGCTCTTTATCCGGTGCAATCCAAAGCGGCGCGTCATCGTAAAGGTCGATGAAAGCTTCGAGATCATAGGTCGCGATGATTTCATTGTAGCGCTCGTTGTATGCGGTGAATTCCTGCTGCAGATCCAGGGGTTCGGTGGCGGCAGCAGGCAGGGACATCAGGGCCGCAAAGGCAAAGCCCGACAAAGAGGAGAGCAAGCGCATGGTCTTGTCCTTTCAGAAGAGATTGGGTTTTGGACGGGGAATGCGGGTTCAGGTGCCGTCGGGGCGCAGGAAAATCACTTCGCGCGTCACCTGCCAACGGTCGTCTTCGAAAATCAGATCAATGCTGAGCGTCAGGTCCATATCGACCCCGCTGAGATCATTCTTGCGCGACAAAAGCACATGGGCGGTATCCTCATTCACATCGATGCTGTGATATTTTGCCCAGGTGTTCATCGGCGGATCGCCGGCGTCGCGTTTTGACGCGAACAGGCCTTTGAACGCGGCCTTATCAGCAGTGTTCAAATTGTGATCATTGTCGATCATCACGACGTGCAACCTGTCATGATAGATGCGGTCCAGGACCTCCACGTCATAGGATGTCGCGGTCTGAATGAGGTCATCGATGGCCTTGCGAACCTGTTGAACCTCGGCGCTTTCGGGTGTCATTTCAGTGTGTTCCTTTTGAGGATGCGTGTCGCTTGACCATGCGGGCAAGGGTGTGGTCAGAAAAGCGCTAAGCTGCATGCAAAGTGCCCCGGATCGGATAGTTGTTATCCGGATTGCGGATGAAGCGCAGACCGCCCAGTAGTGTTTTGAGATCCGGCCGGGCAAAGGGCGCGTTTGAGATATCCGTGACCTGCACCCGGCCCTCCGCGTTCACAACAAAAATACCGGGTTCGGCGAAGGGCCGGTCGGTCTCCGGCGCGGAGCGCGGTTCGGAGACATAAAGCCCCAGCGCATGCATCTGACCGATGCTCAGATCATAGCCAACCGGAAAGTCGGGCGTTACCAGCGCGATCTGGTCCTGCGCCTTGTCTTCGGGGTCCGCGGAGACGGCCACCACATCGACACCAAGCGCATGGTACTCAGGCAACAGCGCGTTCAGCTCCGTGAGGTAGCTTGTACACATTGGACAATGTTTGCCGCGATAGACTACGACCAGTTGCCAATCTCGACCCTCCGCAGGCGCGCCAAGCGTGAGCCTGTCCCCACCCAGCTGAGCAACGACGATGTCGGGAAATTGCGATCCTGCGGGAAGTTTTTGAGCTGTCATCAGAGCATCCTTGCTGTTTTGTATTGATCGTTATAAAATATATTGGAAAGCAAAGATCAAGAGTTTTGTAATGAACGACACAAAAAAAGTTGGCAGGCCCAAGAAGTTCAATCGCGAAGAGGCGCTGCTCGGGGCCATCGGGGTGTTTTGGCGCAAGGGCTACGAAGGGGCATCGATGAAGCAGCTTACCGACGCCATGGGCATCAACAGCCCGAGCCTCTACGCTGAATTTGGCGACAAACACGGGTTATATCTTGAGGCCATCGCGCGCTACGCAAACGACGACGCCTGCGAACCATTGGTTGCACTGGAACGAGAGGCAGACATCAAGGAAGCCGTAAAAGCCTTTCTTGAGGCGGTGATTGACTACTCAACCCACCATCAAAGCGGTGCCAAGGGATGTTTCCTCGCGTCTTGCGTCTCCACCAGTGCGGGTCATGTCGAAGGTACGGCAAAGCTGCTGCGCGATGCGATTGCGGCTACAGACACCCGCATCGCGGCACGTTTCGACGTGGAAAAAACCCGCGGCACCCTGCCCTCGGATTTCCCGTCCAAAGATCAGGCAAAACTGCTCTTTGACCTGCGCCAGGGTCTTGTGTTTCGTGCGCGCGCGGGAATGCCAGAGGACGAACTTGCGGCGGATATTGAGAAATCTGTTGCCGCGGTTCTCGCCCCCGCGATGGTCATACCGCATTAGGTTCTTCGGAACCTTTTTTGCCCTCTAGGGCCATGCCTGCCCTCAGATGTCCGCTCCAGACCGGGCCAGCATGTTATCGCCACGCTACTTTCTGAACCATGGTCAAAGCCATATATGATCACTGGGAAACCAGTGCATGAGGAGTACGCATGACCGTCAGCATCCGTCCCGCAGAAATATCAGACCTTGAGATGGTCGCTGACCTGCTCATTCAGGACGCCGAACAGCGGTATGCCGGAAACCAAAGGCTTTGGCCGCTGGACGCGAACGCGCATCAGAAAACGCGATCCACCCTCAAGCGCGCGATGGAGGATGACCACCCGCCCTTCCGTCAACAATGGCTTCTGGCGGAGAGTGATGGTGACGTCGTCGGTGTGACCCATACGATACTTTTGCCCGTGCCGCCGATCTACGCGGGCGAGTTCGGCCCGCCGGGATTGATCATGGAAGATTGCTTTGTCGTGGAAAACGCGCCGGAGGGGACGCGCGCGGACCTCATCAAAGCGGCTGAAGCAGACCTGATTGCAGCGGGCGCGCAAATCCTGCTTACGTCCTCCGTTCCGGGCGGGGCCTTGGAGACGACCTATACATCCCAAAGCTACGAGCCCTTAACGCTCTATTTCGCCAAGGTCGGACTTGCTAAAGACAAGCCATTTGACGGTGTCCGAAGAGCTACAGAAAAGGACATTCCTGCAATCGTGGCCGCAAGCGCCGATCACAGGCGGAATTTGCACACAATCAATACATTCTGGAAACCGCATGCAGAAGCGGATGCGCGGTTTGGCAATTGGATGACACGCAGCCTCACACTGGATGACCGCGATATGTTTGTCTCAGAAACCGAAGGTGTTTTTGAGGGCTATGCCATCTCGCAGCCCGCGACGCCTCTGCACTTCCCAACGCCCCACGACATCGGCCGGATCGGGATCATTGATGACTTCTATCACGCGGATTTCGAAGATCCCGATACGCTGGCGGGTGCGGGCCATTCTGCGCGTGCAATGCTGCAGGCCGCAGAGGCAGCGCGGGAGGTCCGTGGTGATGCAGCCGCTTTGGTGATCTGCCCGGCGGCATGGCCATCGAAGGGCGCGCTACTGCGTTCTGCGGGCTACGAGAACGCGATAACCTGGTTCATCAAACGGTAGCGTCGCAAAAATAGACGCCCCGCTTGCGCAACTCAAAACTAGCCCACCAAGATCCATCGTAAAGAGATCGAAGCCCGCGCCGTGATGCGCTATGTGTCGGCAGATGCCCGCAAAGGACCAGACCATGCTGAATAAAAACCCCCCGACATTTGCGCCGATCAACCGCGCGTATAACGCGACCTTCACGCCGGGGCGCCTCAGCATCGGGCTGGTGATGCCCCTCGAAGCCTATCAGGTCGAAGAGCTTCCGACCCTGGAGCGGCATATCGAGCGCGCCAAACTGGCAGAGGCCCTGGGGTTTTCCGCGCTCTGGCTGCGGGATGTCCCCTTCAATGTGCCCTCTTTCGGGGATGTCGGGCAAATCTTCGACCCCTTTGTCTATCTGGGTGCGCTGGCGGCGCAGACCGACCGGATCGGCCTCGGCGTTGCCAGTGTGATCCTACCGCTGCGCCATCCCGCCCATGTGGCAAAGGCAGCGGCCTCGGTTGATGCGCTGTCCGGCGGGCGGGTCTTGCTGGGGGTGGCCTCGGGTGACCGGCCCGAAGAATATCCCGCGCTCAACATGGACTATCCCGAGCGCGGCGCGCGGTTCCGGGACAGCATGGCGTATATCCGCGCCACCTTCGACAGCTTTCCACAATTCGAAGGCGCTCAAGGCAAGCTGAACGGGCATATGGACATGCTGCCGAAACCCGTCTCCGGGCGATTTCCGATGCTGATCACCGGGGGCAGTCAGCAAACGCAGGAATGGAGCGCTGCAAACGGGGATGGTTGGATCACATACCCGCGCAATGCGGCGGTGCAGGCCCGGATGATCGCCGAGTACCGGCAGCGTATCGCGGATGTGGGGGGCACCGACAAACCTGTGGTCCAATCGCTCTATGTCGATGTCATGGAAAAAGCGGGCGCGCCGACCCGCCCGATCAGTCTGGGGTTTCAGGCGGGAACGACCTTCTTGCTGGACTATCTGCAAGAGATGGAAGGCCTTGGCATGAACCATGTGGCGCTAAATCTGCGGTATAATAATGCGGATATCGAAACCACGCTGAACCGCATTGCCGACGATCTGCTGCCAGCGTTTTCAGGTTAATGAAATCAGTCGATGACCGCCCCCCCGGGGTGGCTGCGCAACGTCAGGGTCCGATCCGCAAGCCGGTCAGCCTCGCGCGTGTCATGGGTCACAAAGAGCGTGGCCGGACGGTGATCGGCAATCAGGCTTTCCGTCAGGCGCAGCATCACTTCGGCCGTCTCGGAGTCAAGTGACACAAAGGGTTCATCCATGATCAAAAGCGCAGGCGCCTGTGCAAAAGCGCGGGCCAGCGACAACCGCCGTTGCTGTCCCAGCGAAAGCTGGCCGGGGAAAAGCCCCTCTTTGCCCTCCAGCCCAACGCGGACCAGCATATCTCGCGCCTGATCCTGAGTCAGATCCGGGTGCGGCAGCAAGAGATTCTTCAGAACCGACCGCCACGGCAAAAGCGTTGGCTCCTGAAACACAAAGGCCAGCGCATCGGGGCGTTCGACGGACCCTTCAAAATCCGCGTCAATCCCGGCGAGGATGCGCAGCAATGTCGACTTGCCGATCCCTGAGGGGCCAACCAGTGCCAGGGTTTCCCCCGGTGCGATCTCAAAAGCCACCCTGCCCAGCACCGGTGTTCCGTTAAAGCTTTTTGATTTGATGTCGGCGCGGATCATGCGGTGCGCCACCGTCTTGTGCTGCGCTCGAAGGGTTGCAGGATCAGCCATTCCACCAACAGCATCACGCAGATGAAGGAGAAGGCATAGACCAGCACCATCGCCACATCGAAGAGCTGGAAATAGAGGTGGATCTGAAACCCGATCCCCGAAGACCGGCCCAGAAATTCAACCACCAGCACGATTTTCCAAATCACTGCGACGCCGGAGCGCGCCGCGCCAGCAATGAACGGGGCGAGCTGCGGGAACACCACATGCCGCATCCGGGTGAGCCAGGACATCCGGTAGACCCGCGCCATGGCGTCCAGATCCGGGTCAAGCGCCCGCGCCCCTTCGCGGATGACCACCGCAACATTGGGCACCTTGTTCAGGGTCACGGCGATGATCGCGGCGGCCTCCGTCAGGCCGATCCACAGATAGCACAGCACGATCAGCACCAGCGCGGGCAGGTTCAGGAAAATGACCAGCCAGGGATCGAGCCAGCTGTTGACCCGCGCCGATCGCCCCATCACCAGCCCCAATGCCGTCCCAAGGGTCATGGCCAGCGCAAAGGCCCAAATCACTCGGATGATGGTGGCCCCGAGATGGGTCAGTAATTCCCCCGATACCAGTTCCTGATTGAAAAGCGGCACCAACGTCCAGGGCGTCGGCAGGATTTGCGCGTCGTCGGTAAGGATGGCGGCGACCACCCAGAGCAAAAGCAACCCGGCCAGCGACAGAAACGGGATGAGCCGCGCAGCCTGCATCTGGCGGCGGCTATTTCACATCGGCGAAAAGACCATCGGGCAGCGATGTGGCCTCGCCCACCAGTTCAGGACCGCCCAGGTCGCGCATCAGCACCAGCATCTTTTCCGCCGCTGCCGCATTCACCGGGCCCCGCGCGGGGATCCCGGCAATCCAGTCGGATTTAAGCTGGTCGAACTGCGCATCCGATCGCACATTCATAAGCGGACGCACCGCTTCCCAAGCGACATCGGAGGTGGCGAGCTTGTCCTTGGCCGCGCGGCTGGCCTCAAAGAATGCCTGCGCCAGACCGGGGTGGTCTGCCAGGAAGCTCTCTTTCATATAGTAGCCCAAAAGCGGCGTATCTGTATCGAGTCCCAACGCCTGCCCCGCCGTCTCGACCGAGATCAGCTCGCGCATGCCCGCCGCTTTGTTCTTCGCCAGAAAATGCCAGAAATTGATCGCGCCCGCGTATTCATCGCCCATGGCCGATTTGAAGATCAGCGGCGGCGCGCCATAGACCTGCTCGGTATCCGCCTTGAGGTCCATGCCGTATTGCTGCTGCGCATAGGCGCGCAGGATCAGCCAGGATTTGTCGAGCGGGCCACCGGCAATCCCGATCTTGCCGCCCTTCAAATCCTCAAGGGTTTGCGCTGTGCTTTCCTCCGGCACAACCACGCCGCCAACTGCACGTGAATAGGGAATGAAGACGTAATCCTTGCCCGCTGCCCGCTGGCGCGCCACCCAGATCCAATCGGCCACGGCCATGTCGGCCTCGCCACCCTCCACCGCGATCCGGGTGGCGCCATTATCCGCATAGGGCTGCACATCAAGCACGAAGTCATTGGCCCGGTCGAGCCCGTTTTCGGTGATCGTGGCCAGCTCCCAGTTGACGGTGCCGATTTTCAGCACCGCCGCCCGGATCGTGGGCGGCTCCTCAGCAAATGCAGGACCTGATAACGCCAGACAGAGCGCTGACAGGACATGGATCAAACGCATGGTCATTCCTCTCGCATGGCGCGGATCACTCCGCGCGTCGGCTCACCTCATTGAGGTCCTTGTCGAGCTTGATGTCAAACTGATTGCCACCTTTGCAGATCACATCGTCCAGATCATAGCCATCGTCTTCAACCTCGATGTCATCTGGATCCATCTGACATTCGATGGAAGCGAGCATGGCTTCGATCTTTTCAATGGTTTCCGCATCCAGATGCCCATCGGCAAAAGCCGGCGCGGAAATCAGGGTTGCAGCAGCAAGGACAAACAGGTGTTTCATAGATTTAGCTCCTTGGTTCATTGAATCGAAATGGTGATGGATTGGGTTTCGCCGGTGGATCCGGGAATGCGCAGCACATGGCGGCCGGGCTTGATGGCGATGAACGACATCTCGACCACACCCGCCTTGTCAAACTCGATACTGTCGATGGCCATCGGGCGGATTTCGATCTTGTTGATGACGATCTCGTTCATCCAGATCGAGCGGAAGAAGCTTGCCCCTTCTATCGCCAGTTCCGCCGAACCATCAGCGGTGACAACCAGCGTGTAGTAGGCACCCGACTCCAGGGTCACGTCCTCGCCCAGCGGTTGCCCGGACGCAAGGGTTAGTGGGATATCCTCACCCCGGTTGCATTTGGCCAGCAGACCGGCAAAGCCAAGGTCATCGCAGAGCGGTGCAGCCAGCGTAGGCCCACCCATCAGGACCAAGGCCGCGGCCATCAAAAGTTTCTTCATGTCTTTACTCTCCCTGTTTCGCTGATCTCGGTCATTCAATGGTCACCACGCCCCAGGGCTGCTGGCCGACCTGAACGGACTTGATCGCCTTTTCCTTGGCCACATCGATAACAGTGATGTCGTTGGAATTACCATTGGTCGTTAGTAGGAACTGCTCGTCGGGCGTGAAGTCCAGCTGCCAGACCCGTTGGCCCACGAGGATGTAGTCCAGCACCTCCAGGCTTTGTGCATCAACAACGGCCACCCGGTTCGCAGGCCCAAGCGCGACGAACAGCCGTTTGCCATCCGAGGTCACCCGCGCGCCCACCGGTTGCAGCCACTCGGGCTGCACCCCGGCCACCTCAAAGGAGATCTTGCCCACAACCGTCGGCGCACCATCCTCTGCGATGTCCATCACGGTCACGGTGCCGCCGATCTCGGAGGTCACAAAGAGGCGCTTGCCGTCCGCCGTGTAATGCGCATAGCGCGGGCGCTGATCGACCAGGATATTGTGTTTGATCTTGTAATCTTCGGTGGAGATGAAATGCGCCATATTGGTGGTCTCGGAGGTGTTGACCACGAATTTCGCATCCGGGCTCATCCCCATGCCTTCCGGCTCCACGCCCACAGGGACCTCGGCCAGGATCGTGCGGGTTTCGGTGTCGGTCACCGTCACCAGGTTGTCGTCCTCATTGGCGATATAGAGACGCTTGCCCGAAGGCTCCAGAATGAACAACTCCGGGTCCGGGCCGGAGGGCAGACTGGGCAGCTCTTCATAGGTTTTTGCATCGAAGACCCGCACCAGATTGTCGTCCGAGGCACAGACATAGATGACCTTACCATCCGGGCTGGCGGTGATCCCGCGCGGGCGGTTGCCTGCGAAGAACTCGGTTTCTACCTCCCAGGTCTCGGTGTTCAGCACGGTGATCGTGTTGCCGCGCTCGTTGGAGATAAACGCCTTGCCGGCATAGGCCGGGGCAGCGATCAGAGCGATCAGCGCGGTTGAGAGTAAAAAGGACTTCATCGTATATCTCCCCTTATTCAAAGGCGGTGCAGCTGGATTCAGGACGATCAAGCCCCATGGTATCGAGCGGCGATGTCTGGTGTAGGAACCCGTCCTGCGGGCTGACGCTCACGGTGATCGTGCCGTCATAGAGTAGGACTGGCTGGCGCAGCTGCCCGTTCCAATTCCGGAAGGTGACCTTCTGCCCTTTGAAGGCCGCGAGCTCAAATTCATCCGAAATCGCATAGTCCCGTACCCCGTCTGGCGCCGCCGTATTGGCGCGCGTGACGGCCTCCCCCACCACGCGCAGCGCCAACCAGACGTTATAGTCTTCGGGCTTGGCATAACGACCGGTCAGTTCCTCAAACCGGGTCTGATATTGCGTGGCCCCGTAAGCTTCATGCGCGCCGTGAAAGGTGGTGGGCACCAGCCCGCCCGACCCCATCACCGGGCGCGGGGTCCAGAGGTGATAGCTGAGGTATCGCGCAAAATAATCTGTTTCATCGGCGGCAATCACCACGTCATGCTCTTCGGCCTCTTGGGTAAAGGCGGGCAATTGGCGTTGCACCAGCACATGGCCGGAATCCGTCCGCCGGGAGCCGCCGGTGTCTTCGAACGAACGCTCCTCGACGATCTCGGCGCCGAACTTACGCGCCGCCTTGCGGTAGGCCTCGGCCAGGGCGATGTCCTGCGGGTTAGAGCCGGAGATCAGGAACCAATCCGTCCACTTTTTCCAAACGGCAAATTGCGCGACCGCATCGGCCATCATCCCGTGTGAGGGTGCCGTGTGCAGCAAGTTGCCACGGCAGGCATCATCCCGCAGCGCATTATCCGCTGCGCGCGCATTGAAGACCAGGGCACCCGCCGCCGCCGCCTGATCGGTCAACCGCAGCAAATCCTCTGTGCGGGACAGAATGACGACAAGCTTGATCCCATCCGCCAGGATCTGCGCCATCGCTGCATCGGCCTCTTCGGGGGACACAGCGACGGTTGTGGTCTCATAGGTATGCCCCAGAAAACCACCCGTGGTGCCATTGTCTTCATCTGCCAGAGCAGCCCCGGCAAAGCCAAGATCGGCGGGGGGCAGATCATAGCGGCTGATCGGCAATAGCGTGGGGTAATCGATGCGCAAAACAGCCGCTTTGACATCAATGGCCAAGGCTGATCCGGCCGTCATCACACTGGAAATGGCCGCCAAAAGCGACGCGTGCCAAAAACGCACGTGAACCTCCCTTACCCGGGTAGTGTGCCGGGCCTCCCTTTTGTTCCCAGCCGATACGATCAGGTGAACCGATACTTTTGGCCGGGTTGTGAATATGAGCCTAGCAGCCGCACGATAAAGCACGATTCTTATTTTTTAAGAACGGGCATATGCGACTGATCTTGTTTGCTTTGCTGGCAGCCAGTGCTGTTCACGCGCAGGAGCGTGTGGCATTTTTCGGCATGACCATGCTGGACACCTCCTTGCAGACCAGCACGCTTGGTCAGGACCCCGCAGAGCTTGACCGGCTGGCGATGCTGGAGGCGATGGTGACTGATCGGTTCACGCAGGAAGGATACGTTCTGGTCGACATCGAGCCCGCCCGCAAAGAGATCGACCGGGTGGTCAATCTCGCGAAATGCTACGGCTGTGACACGCGCATCGCCACACAGCTTGGCGCGGATTATTCGCTGGTGGGTGAGGTGCAGAAAGTCTCTGACCTGATCCTTGCAATCAACCTGCAACTGCGGGCCGCCGACAGTGGTGAGATGGTCAAGGGCGGCGTTGTCGACATCCGCGGCAACACCGACGAAAGCTGGCAGCGCGGCATGCGCTACATCCTGAAAAACAGATTTTTCGTGAAGGAGAAATAATGAAAAAACGTGCATTCTTAGGGGTTTGCTTGGCTGCAACGGTTCTGCCGGGCGTGGTGATGGCGCATGGTCCCACCCGGCAAAAGGTGACACTGACGACCGAGGTGGCCGCCGATCCCGCAGAGGTTTGGGCCGCCATTGGAAACTTTCAGGACATGTCCTGGCACCCGGCGGTGCATGAGACAACCGGTGAAAACGGTAATGAGATCGACGCGACACGGGTGCTGACCCTGGGCGCTGCGGATGGTCCGACCATCTCCGAAATCCTCTATAAGTTCAGCGACGAGAAGATGAGTTATTCCTACCGGATCACCGAGGTGGCGGTCGAAGTGCTGCCGGTCACCAATTACTCTTCGCATCTGACGGTGAAACCCCGCGACGCGGGCGGATCAATCATCGAGTGGCGCGGCGCATTCTATCGCGGATACCCGAACAACGACCCACCTGAAGAGCTGAATGACGCCGCCGCCATTGCCGCTGTCACGGGCGTGTATCAGGCCGGGCTGGATGCGCTGACGGCGACATTTGGTGCCCCCGGTTCTTGATCTCAGCCTCGCGCTGACCCTTGCCGCAACACCCCTTGCGGCGGGGGATCTGGCCTATGTGACCTGCCAGAACGGCGATGGTGTCAGTGTGCTGGACATTGACGCAGGCGCGGAGATTGCGCGTTGGTCGGTGCCCGGCAAACCGGCGGGCGTCGCCGCGTCCCATGGTGCGGTGTTCACGGTTGCCCCAGACAGCAAGACCCTGCGCAAACACGACCCGGCAACGGGCGGCGTGCTGACCCACGTCCAATTGGACGGTGGCCCCATCGGCATCGCTCATGATGTGGCCCGCGGGCAGGTGTTTGTGTCCGATTGGTACAACGCGCGGATCTGGATGTTGGACGACCAGAAACTGTCCGTGCTCAAAGAGCTTTCCGTTGGCGCGGCCCCCGCCGGGCTTGCGCTTTCGGATGACGGTCGTTTTGTCGCCTCCGCAGATCGTGACGCCGATCAAGTGTCCATTTTCGACGCGGCCACGCTGGACCTGCGCGCCCGGATTGACGTGGGCATCCGTCCCTTTGGCCTGCGCTTTAGCCCCGATGGTCGGCTCTTTGTCGGCAATGTCGGCAGCAATGACGTGACGGTGATCCATGTGGAGAGCGGCGCGGTCGCAGCAACGGTACCGGTGGGCGAACGACCTTACGGCGTTGCCTTCGCCCAGGGCCGCGCCTTTGTCACCAACCAATATGAGGACACCGTGAGCGTCATCGACCTCAAGACACTTGAACCGATGGGCAAGCTCGAGACCGGCGAATACCCCGAAGGCATCTACACCAGCAGCGATGGCCGCCACATCCTTGTGGCCAACTGGTTCGATAATACCGTCACAATTTTCAACGCAGAGACGCTTTCTATGGTAGATGAGATAGAGACCTGCGACGGCCCGCGCGCCTTTGGTGCGTTTATTCTGGAAGACAGCGAATGAAACACCTTGGATTAACCGCAGCTTTCCTGTGCTGCACCGCCCTGCCGGCGCTGGCAAGCAACGAGGCCTGGGACTCGGTCAAAGAACAGCTCTACGGCGAGCGCGCGATGCTGAGCGGCGAGGGCATCATCGCCATCGACGCCCCCTACCGCACCTACGACGACGCGCGCACCGATCTGGCCGCCCAGATCAAGGCCCCGCCCGGTGCGCAGATTGCTAAGGTAACCGTGGTGCTGGATGAAAACCCGATGCCGGTGTCCGCCGTGTTTGACCTCGAAACGCCGCAGCCCGGGTTCTATTTTGACATCACGATGCGGGTGAACGGCCCGACGCCGATGCATGTGGTCGCCGAAACCTCCGATGGCAGGCTGTTTGTCTCGGAGACCTTCGTGAAAACCTCCGGTCAGGGGGCCTGCGCCGCGCCTCCCGGCACGGATCCGGAGATCGCGCTGGCGACGCTTGGGCAGATGAACATCGATGTCGCGGGCACCGTGCAGGGGGGCAAGCTCACCAGCCTCGCCTCCCGCCTCAGCCGCATGGACGTGGACATCTCGCACCCCTCGCACTCGGGCATGCAAATGGACCAGATCTCGCTGCTGTTCATCCCGATGCGCTATGTGGAGAACGTCGAGATTGATCTCGATGGCGCGGGCTTTGTCGATCTGACCGGGTCGATTTCGCTCTCTGAAAACCCCCGCCTCGGGTTGGCCGTGCCGCAGAGCACACGCTCGGTCGATGTCACCATGACAGACACCAGTGGCGCAGTCAGCCATGTGCACAAGGACCTTGCCGGGTTCTGAACTGCGGTGTCAGTTGGTCTGGGGCTGGCCGTCCTCGGGCGTGACGCGTTCCAGCGGGTAGTCCCACAGCTGCCAGCCATCGGTGCCTTCGGGCAGCCAATAGACATTCGTATAGCCCCATTCGAGGGCGCGTTTGGCGGCGTTCCAACTCATCCAGCAGTCTTCCAGACAGAAGATGACAATCGGATGGGACGCATCGCCCTGCGTGACCTTCTCAAGGCCCACGCGAAAGTACTCAGCGGTCACGTCCGCGATGGCGCCATAGCCCACATTCGGCAGCCAGATCGCACCGGGGATGGAGTTGCGCGGCTTGTCGCGCCAGATTGTGCCCTCGGGCAGGTTGGCGGGTTTCGGCGGTTGGGGCAGCACGTCGATGAAACCCGCCTTGCCCTCAGTCCACAGCGCATGCGCGCCCTCAGGCCCAACCACTGTCGCCCCGGCCAGCGTCGCGGGCACCGGGTTTCGGTAGTGATCCATGCGATAATCGGCAGGTTCAGGAACCGTTTGCCCCCAGCTCGCCAGCGGCAGCACGATGAGCGCCGCCGCGAGCAGGCCTCGGATCAATTGGAAATCTCCATCACCTCGGTGCCAAGATCGGTGACCAGCGGCACCCCCGCGTCAGCCAGCAAGGCGTTGATCTCATCCTGATTGCGCCGGATCAGCGAATTCAGCTTGCGTTGCCAGACCTTCTCGCCAATGCGCACCCCCATGGTGATGCGGTAAAACAGACGCGGCGGCAATTCCTCCTTGATCAGGGGGATCACCTTGAAATCGGCATATTCGGTTTTCACCAGCGGCCCCCCCAATGGCCCCCAGAGCACCGCCGCGTCGATCTCACCCGACCCCAGATCGTTCAGCATGTCGATTGCGGGGCTTTCATGTCGGCGGTCCACCACCAGATTATACCCTTTGGATTTGCCAATCAGACCGTGGCGCGCCAGATGGGCCGCAGGTGGTGTGCCCGCGATAATGCCAATCCGCTGTCCTTCCAGCGCCGGGTCCGCAAGCGACTGCACCGCCGCCAGATCGCTATCTTTCGGCACGATCAGGGTATAGACGGAGGTGAAATAGTGATTGGTGTTCAACACCAGCTCATGGCCCTGCGCATAGCCCATCACCACATCGCATTGCTTGGCGCGCAGCGTGTTGCGGATGAACCCAGTGGCCATCGGATACCAGGTATATTGCACCGGCAGTTCCAGTTTGGCGCCCACAAGCTCCGCGAGCTTGTTTTCAAAACCGGTCTCGTCCTTGGCGGACATTGGATAGTTCGCGGGATCCGCACAGACACGCAAGGCATTGTTGGATACCAGGTCAGATGTCTGTGCACCTGCAGATCCCGCGAGGGAGAAACCCAGGAAGAGGGTTACAGCCAGGTGTCGTAAATTCTCAGCCCATGCAGGCATCTTCATCCTCTCGGATTACGTCGGATTTGGCCTCTTTCTTGGCCGGGCGTCCGCGGGGAACCACCTCGGCACCCCGTGCCTTGAGGTAGACATAGATATCGTCGAGATAGCACATGACATTGCGGTTGTCGCCAAAGCCGGGCATGACCGAATTCTCGGATGCACCCACACGTTTGCGGCCGTTCACGACGACATCGACGAATTCATAGTAATCCATGTCGATGGCGGATGCCTTGAGCGCGGGCGCATAGGTCGATCCTTCGCCCTCGGGACCATGACACACATGGCATTCGGCATGGTAGCGCCGGAAACCATTGAACGTCAGCCAGTCTACGGTGCCATCTTCAGCCACATTGAATGTCGGAATATCGTCATCTGTAAAATAGCGCCCATCTTCTGTGTAGGACACCGCAAGATTGTCGGCTGATGCTGCGATTGGAAATCCTGCCATCAGGCCAATTGCGAAAAGACGTGCTGCTGTTCTCATGTTCACTCCCTTGTGTCCAGATGCTGGCGCGACCCGCGGGGCCGCGCCAGCTTTTTTCAGATCACCGAAAGCGTGATCAGTTCGGCAGAGCGAAGACGGTCAGCTGACCCCCCAGCGCGGTATAGTCGCTGAGCGCTGCATATCCGCCAACAGCCCCGAGGCCGTCGTTTGGATTTGTCAGACCAGCCGCAAGACCGATCCCGGCCCAGCCGCCAACACCCGACAGGATGCCGACATATTGCTTGCCCGCGGATTCGTAGGTCATCACGTTACCGATGATGCCCGAGGGTGTTTTGAAGCGATAGAGCTCCTCCCCGGTTTCCGCGCTCACCGCTTTCAGGTGACCTTCGAGCGTGCCGTAGAACACCACATCGCCCGCCGTGGCCAGAGCACCGGACCAGACCGAGAACTTCTCGGGGATGGACCATTTGATTTCGCCATTGATGTTATCCCAGGCGATGAAGTTGCCCATGCCACCATGGCTGTCAGGCGCCGGATACATCGACAGGGTCGCACCCACGTAAGGCTGACCTGCGGTGTAGCTCACCCGGAAGGGTTCATAGTCCATGCAGACGTGGTTTGTCGGCACATAGAACATTTCCGTTTTGGGTGAATAGGCCGCTGGCTGCTGGTCTTTCGTACCCAGAGCCGCCGGGCAGATGCCGGTGGAGTTGACGTCTTCACCGTTTTGCGCTGTGGAGTATTGCGCCACAACCGCCGGACGCCCGTAGGTGTCAGAGGCTGGGTCCATGTCCACACCCGTGGTCCAGTTCACAACCGGATCGAACTTTTCAGCAACCAGCAGTTCGCCGGTCACGCGGTCCAGTGTGTACCCCAGACCGTTCCGATCAAAGTGGGTCAGCAGCTTGCGCTCTTCCCCGTCGATCATCTGCTCGGTCAGGATGTTTTCGTTCACACCGTCATAATCCCACTCGTCATGCGGGGTCATCTGGTAGAACCATTTGGCCACACCGGTGTCGATGTCACGCGCCATCAGCGTCATGGACCAACGGTTGTCGCCCGGGCGCTGTGCCGGGTTCCAGGTCGATGGGTTACCGGTGCCATAGTAGAACAGGTTTTCGTCCATATCGGCCGAATACCAGCCCCAGGTGGTGCCGCCCCCGATCATCCACTGGTCGCCTTCCCAGGTATTGGTGCCTGAGTCCGTCCCCACTGGTTTGCCCAGATGCGTGGTGTTTTCGGGATCAACGAGGATGTCGCTGTCAGGGCCCATGGAATAGGCGCGCCAGACTTGCTCGCCGGTGGCCATGTCATAGGCCGTCGTGTGACCGCGCACACCAAACTCACCGCCCGAGATGCCGACAATGATCTTGTCCTTGACCGGCAGCACGGTGGCCGTGTTGGTCTCTCCGATGGCCGGATCGCCGTTTTGCGCTTCCCATTCGACCGCGCCGGTTTCCGCGTTCAACGCGACAACCTTGGTATCGGCCTGATGCAGGAAGATCTTGCCATCCGCATAAGCCACACCGCGGTTGACGGTGTCACAGCACATCACCGGAATGACGTCCGGATCCTGCTTGGGCTCATACTTCCAGATGATCTTGCCTTCATTGGCCAGATCGAGCGCGTAGACGATGTTCGGGAACGGCGTGTGCACGTACATCGTGTCGCCGATCACCAGTGGCGAGCCTTCATGGCCGCGCAGAACGCCGGTCGAGAACGTCCAGGCAACCTGCAGATCACCGACGTTTTCCGCATTGATCTGGTCAAGCGCGGAATAGCGCTGGTTCTTGTAGTCGCCGGTCTGGATCGCCCATTGGCTGGCGTTGTCCATCTGGGCTATGAGATCGTCGTTTGCAAAGGCCATACTGGCGGCGCAAAGAGCGATCCCAGACGTGAAAAGCTTGAGCTTTTTCATCAAAGTACCTCCCTGGTATGCGGCGGAATTGCCGCGAGAATGACACGCAGGCCCGGGTCGGGCTTGGCATCAGGTTTTCCCTGCGCGGCCGGTCTCTCCCTCGGCTGAGCAGGAAATTCTTGGTCTTACGAGCCTTCAGCAGCGAAGGTCGCAAGATATGCGATTACGTTTGCCCGGTCGTCCTCCTTGCGCAGACCGGCAAAGGACATCTTGGTGCCCTTGGCGTAGTTCCGTGGCTTTTCGAGAAAGGCCGCCAGTTCCTCCGGCGTCCAGGTCGTGCCCGCGTCGCGCAGGCCCACCAGAACGTCCGAATAGGAAAACCCTTCAACCGAGGCCACGGCGCGGTCGACCACACCGTTCAGCGCCGGACCCACCTTGTTTTCAGCGCCTTCGCCCACCGCATGGCAGGCCTTGCACTTGCGGAACACCTTTTCGCCCGCCGCAGCATCTCCGGTGACATGACCATCCGCGAACAGCGCCGCGGGAAGCATCATCAATGGGGTTGCTACCAAAAACTTCTTCAACATTTTCTACCTTCCTTGGGTTGAACCTGGGTCGTGTGCCATCAATGCAATCGGGCGGCGTGCCATCTGACGTGATCCCGCGCAAAGCTGTTCACGAAGAAATATGAGTGGTCATATCCCTCCTGCATCCGCACCTGCCCGGGCTGCCGACGGCGTGCCATCATATCCGCCAGCGCCTCGGGCTTCAGCAGATCGAGGAATTGATCCCCCGAGCCCTGATCGACCAGCAGATCGCCTTTCCAGCCATGTTCCTGCAGCAGCAGCGTCGCATCGTGTTCCGCCCAGCTGCTTTCATCATCGCCCAGATAGGCGCTCAGCTGTTTGCGGCCCCAGTCGGATTTGGTGGGGTTGGCAATCGGCGCAAAGGCCGACAGCGAGTCAAAGAGCCCGGCGTTACGGATGGCGATGGTGATCGCCCCGTGCCCGCCCATCGAATGGCCGGTGATGCCGTGACGGTCCTGCACCGGCAGATTGTCCATGACAATCGACCGCAATTCGCTGACGATATAGTCGTACATGCGATAGTGGGTTTTCCACGGGTTCCGCGTGGCATTCACATAGAACCCCGCCCCCTGCCCCAGATCATAGGCCTCATCATCACTCACGCCGGTGCCGCGCGGCGAGGTGTCGGGAAAGATCACCGCCAGCCCGTGTTCGGCCGCGTGTTCCTGAAACCCGCCCTTGGTCATCGCGTTTTCATGGGTGCAGGTCAGACCACTCAGATACCACAACACCGGCACCGGACCGACCTCGGCCTGGGGGGGCAGGTAGGCCGCAAATGTCATCTCGCACCCGCAGGTATTGGAGGGGTGTTTGAAAACCTTCTGGCTCCCGCCGAAACTTCTGTTTTCCGAGACCAGCTCCATATCAGCTCAAAACTCCACCACAGCCCTGATCGACTTGCCCTCATGCATCAGCTCGAACCCGTGGTTGATCTCGTCCAGTGTCAGC
>NZ_CANMNK010000016.1 GCF_947499265.1 uncultured Roseobacter sp.
CCCCTCAAGGTTCACCTCCATCACCTGCAAAGGCTCCCCCGCAGCAACCGCAACCGCAGCTCGCGTTCTCATCATAAAATATTCCTCCTAGGACCACTGGCTCTTTTGGGGTGTGGTCTCGTTAGAAAGGAGTAGAGCCCCGCCCAAGGCTCAGAACAATTAAGACAATGGTGGGTATTGGGTCCGGTAGACAGCCGACACATGCTTGGCGCATAGTTGATGGGCAGCATGGAGAGACCGCATGACGAAACTCAAAACCCTTGCAATCTTGGCTGCTCTGACGGGTTTGGCGCTGCCAGCACAGGCGGCTGACTTCTCGGACCCCACATGGCCCTGTGTGCAACGCAAGGTGGAAACACTATCCCTAGGGCTGATGTGGCCCAATCCGGTTGATCCCGATGCCGAACCCGCCAGTGATGCGCTGCGCGCCGATATCGCGGATCTGGCCGGATACCTGTCCCTGCGCCGGGTTGAGCTGGACAGCCTGCAACCCCGTATCGATACATTTGCCGAAACATACAATGGGGATGCCGAAGCGCTTGGGATGGTCTTTGCCAGCGTTTTCGACACGCTTTCCAAACGCCGGACGCGAATCATCACGGGTATTGGAGATTTCTCCCTCAGCCAGATCGCCTTGGCGGACAAGATCGATCTGGCCCGCGCGGAAATGGACACCATTCTCGCCAATTCGGAGCCGGATTTTGATCGCGTGGACCTGCTGGAGGAACAGCTCGACTGGGATCAGGTGATCTACACCGACCGGCAGCGCAACATCAGCTATCTTTGTGAAACGCCAACCCTGCTGGAGCGGCGGTTGTTCAGCATCGCCCAGATGCTGCAGCAAGCGGTTCAGGATCAGGGGTAGCCGCCGCTATTCCCACTCCAGCTCGGTGAAAGCGACCGTGGCATTGCGCGGGTTATAGGCGTCAAAGAGCTGCCAATGCGGCGCTTCGCTTTTGGCAATCACCTCCACGGCCTCCCCCAACCGTTGGCCCGCATCGATGGCGGCCCTTGTGTCCGTTTCGAGCACCTGAAGATAGCGCGACATGTCCTGCACCCCCTCCGGCCAGTCCAGTGCCGGGCCGCCATGCCCAGGCACGACCCTTTGCACCTCCAGCGCTTCCAGCTCTGCCAGAACCCCGCGCCACCCGGTCAGCTTGCCATCGAGAGCGGGCGTGTGCCGGTGGAAAATCAGATCCCCGGCAAAGAGGGTGCCGGTCGTCGCATCCATCACCGTCACGTCGGTCCCCGTATGGGCCATCGGCCAGGCGCGCAGCTGCAGCACCCGATCCCCCAGATCGATTTCGCCCATGGTTTCAATTGCCATGTCCACGGAAACGGTCCGCGTGCCCAGCATCGCGCCGACACCGACAAGACGGTTGAGGCTTTCCAGATAGTTCGCCTGACGGTCTGACAGCGCGCGCGACAGATTGGCATGCCCGACGATTTCAGCCCCGACTTCGGCAAAGGGTCCTGCGCCCAGGGCGTGATCAGGATGCATATGGGTGATGATCGCGTGGGTGACGGGTTTGTCCGTCTGCGCTCGGATCGCGCGCCAGAGCGCCTCACCCATCCAGCGCGCCGAACCAGTGTCGATGACCGCAACGCCAGTCTCGCCAATCACGAACCCGAGGTTTGTGATATCGCCCAGATTGATTGCATCCGGTTCTTCGATCGCGCCCATGTGCACAAAAACACCGGGGGCAACCTCGGTAACGGCCAGCGCAGAGCCAACCGGTTCGCAGCGCGGCGCGCCCTGCTGCTGCACATCCTTAAAGACATCCAGATCGGGGGTTTTGGCCGCCAATGCAGCGATGCAAGCGGCCTGCGTTTGCGCTTCATATCCGGGCAAAAGGTGGTCGCGGCAGGGCCCTTCCGTCAGGCTCACGCAGAGGGCAATCACGGCTTCGAACATGGCAGTTCCTTTCGGCGGCACCATTCCACACGAAAACGTGAGGTCCAATCAGCCTTAGGTATATGTGTCTTTTTGCCTGTAATTGTGGCATAACGTCGCAAATTCCGTGCAGGAGGAGACAGGCATGGCTATGAGATTTGTGCACGCCGCAGCCCTTGCGGCGCTGATTGCGGGGCCCGCCTGGGCGGCGGATTCCGTGAAAAATCCGCTGACCGAAAGCGAGACCTGGAACGATCTGCGCGGCGACGTGATCGGCGAGGCCGAGATCGCCTCTGCCGAGGGGCTACTGTCGATTGAAGCACCCTACCGCGCCCATGATGCCGCCACCGTTCCCGTGGTTCTCAAGCAGACCGACCCCTCCAAGAGCATCACCGCCGCCACCGTGGTGGTAGATGAAAACCCCGCGCCGGTTGCCGCCGTCTTCGGGTTTTCCCCGGCCATGGGCGTACTGGATTTCGAATTGCGCGTGCGGGTGAACCAGTATTCCAACGTCCGTGTCATTGCCGAAACGCCGGACGGGTTCCACATGACGGGGCGCTATGTAAAAGCGTCGGGCGGCTGTTCCGCCCCGGCCACCAAGGATCCGGAAGTGGCGCTGGCCAGCATGGGCAAGATGAAACTGCGCAGCTTTGACGAGGGCGCCTTGGTCTCAACCCCGCGGCGCGAAGCCCAGATCATGATCCGCCATCCGAATTACTCCGGGCTGCAGCGCGATCAGATCACGCAGCTGTTCATTCCGGCGCATTTCATCGACCACCTTGAGGTCTGGCAGGGCGATGAACTGCTCTTTACCATGGACGGGGGCATTTCAATCTCGGAAAATCCGGTGTTCCGCTTTGGCTATAACGATAACGGATCAACGTCGCTGACGGTCAAGGCGACCGATACGGATGGCAACAGCTTTGAGAGCGAGCTGCCGAAATCCGTCAGCGGATAAAAGACGATCAGAACCAATGCAAAAGCGCTGCCGGAAATGCTCCCGCAGCGCTTTTTTACGTAATCAGAAACAGATGATTTCAGCCTCAGCCTGCGCACGCCGCAGATCAGCCACCAGGTTCTCGGCCATCGCTGCACTTTGGAAAAACGACATGCGCTCACCCCCGACCCGCCGCATCGACAGGACGGTTTCAGCCTCCAGATACTGCTCATAGGGCAGGATCGACGCGATCTCGTCAATGGAACAGGCGCAGCGGTCCAGCATTTCGCGGGTCTGCCCGTTGGTGACCATACAGGCGAACACATAGTCGGCCCGCGCCGCCGTGGGGTAGTCGTTCAACTGCTCGGCAACCGATTGCGCCGACACGATACCGGGCACCGCCAGCAGAACGCTCAGAGCAACCGCAAGCCGTTTCATGGCGCACCGTCGAGCCGGTGAAAGGACAATTCGGACCGGTAGACCTGCCCTGCAGAGGCCTCGGCCACCAGGCTCATATACCAGCCCGGCACTTCCTCGGACATGGTCACGCGCAACTCCAGATCGCCGAACCCCTGCATCTTGTCATGGTTGGGATCACCGGCAAATGGATACATGCGGATGGTCTGGGTGGTCACGGTCTTGCCCTCCACCACGGCCTCACCCTGCACGATGTCCGAGGCCTGCACCAAGGCGTCCTTGACCCGGTTGCGGATATAAAACGGGCTGCCACCCGCACTCTCGGCCATATCCCGCACAACCGTTTCATAGAAATACATGATCATCGGATTGCCAACACTCGCGGGGAAACTGCCCAGGGCGCGGTGCTTGCCATCCTGCCGGAATTCCAGCAGCGCCAGCGCCGCCTCCCCCTCGCGGAAACTCAAGGCAACATCGCCCGTGTCTCGCGTGGCCGTATCCGGTTTCAGCGCATTGCTGACCTCGCGTCGGTAGACCAGTTCGGCACCGCGATCGATCTGATCCAGCGTGCCGTTCTTGAACAGCATGTCATATGTCTTGTCGCCTGCCAGCGGCGCGGCCATCGCCACACCAGCGCAGAATACTGCCACCAGTCCAAGGGCTGAAAATCTGATCATTATGGCGTCCTCCCGGGCTTGAGTGTGCGGGCACGGCCCATGGCTGTCACCTCCGACTTTTGTCTGTGTCCGCCGCCTCTGAATGACCGCGAATTTTCCAATCGATCAGTGGCCGCAGCCGTGACAGCTCCGCCGGTTTGGTCAGCACGGACATATCGTTCTGCAGGCCCAGCCGCCGCACAGTCTCGCTGCGATCCGCGGTGATCAGGATCGCGGGCACCTGGGCGCCGGTGGCCGCACGAATGTCCTGTGTCGCCTGAACGCCGGTGTCCGTGCCATCCAGCTGATAATCCGCCAGAATGATATCGGGCGGCATGCCCAGATCGGTGATATGCGCCAGTGCCTCTTTGGTCGACCGCGCGGGCAACACGCTGGCCCCGCGCAGCTCCAGCCATTGCGTTGCGCCATAAAGCACATCGGCATCGTTCTCGATCACCATGACGATGTATTCCAGCGTGCCGTCGAAGGTGTCCTCGACCGGACCCTGCGGTACCGGCTGCGCCGTCTCAGGATCGACAACATCCATCTCGATGCTGAAAACCGATCCGCGGCCGGGCTTCGAGCGCACCGCCAGCGCGTGATCCAGCAGGCGGCAGGCGCGGTCCACCACCGACAGCCCCAGCCCCACACCCGACCCGATGGGCACATTCTCCGCCCGCGTGAATTCGTCGAAAATCCGCAGCTGATCCCTGGCCGAGATGCCAATGCCGGTGTCCCAGACCTCCAGCACAACCTTGGCGCCCTTGCGGCGACACCCCAGCAGAACGCGCCCCCCGGGATCGGTATATTGGATCGCATTGACCACCAGGTTCTGGATCGACCGCAGCAAATAGACCGGGTCGGAATGCACCACCAGGGTGCAGGGCACCACGTCGAGCCGCACGGATTTCTGCGCCGCCAACAGGCTCTGATCCGCCCTGACCCCTTCCATCAGCCCTTGAAGGCTGACATCAGTGGCCGAAACCGTGTCCGGATCCGCGCTTTCCAGACGCGAGATATCCAGCAACGAATGCAGCAGATATTCAGCGGAGGCAAAGGCCCCTTCCAACCGATCGACCATCGGGCTGAAGCGCGTCTCGCGGGTGGTTTCCTGCAGCGAGGAGATCAGCAGTTTCGCAGCATTGATCGGCTGCAACAGATCGTGGCTGGCCGCCGCCAGAAACCGGGTCTTAGAGGACACCGCCGCCTCGGCGCGTTCCTTGGCCACCCGCAATTCTTCTTCGACGCGCGCCTTTTCCTCATATTGCTCGGTCAGGCTGGCGTTGGCGCGTGTCAGCTCCGCGGTGCGCTCCATCACCCGGTTTTCCAGCACTTCCGTGGACCGGGTTTCCAGTGTGACGTCTTTCAGTTCGACCAGAAACCCACCGTCCGGCAGCACGTTGGCCTGCACATCCAGCACCCGGTCGGCACCATGGGACACCCGGGTGGTGAGCGAGCCTTTCTTCTTGAGTTCCTCACGCCAGGCATCAACCCGCAGCGGTGCATCCTCGGTGATCAGGGCCCGGGCGCGCATGAAATCCAGCAATTCCTGCAAGGGTGTGCCCGGTTGCAAAACCGTCAGTGGCACGCCAAGGATATCGCGAAACCGCCCGTTTTGCATCATGACTTCGCCAGCAGCAGAGAAGGTGCAAACCCCTGCGGTCATGTTCTGGAACACCGCCTGCAGGTAGTCCGCCTGCCGGTCGATCAGATGCTCTTTTTCCCGCCGGTTGTGCCGCACCAACGCGGTGATCTCGGTCAGCAGCAGCACCGTGTTTTCCGGCGAGGTCTGCTGCGCGCTCATCTGATACCAGCGGTCCCGCGCCACCTCCGCGACCAGCGACACCACGGATCCCGCGTGCTGACCGCTCTCCAGCGCGCGCCTTAGATTGGGCAATGTGCGATCGGTGGACACCAGATAATCGCTGCCCGCCATCAGGTCGAAACATTCCGCCAGCGTCAGCCCCGGCACGATTTTTTCCGAAATATCCGGCAGCAGGCCTTTGAAAAGGTCGTTACAGATGTTCAGCGCGCCATCGGAAAAAAGCGCCAGCCCCTCCTCCATCGACGCCAGGGCTTCGGCGAGCGTTTTGCGGGTCCGTTCCCGTTCATAGCGCGCGCTCTCCAGCTCCAGTGTCTGGGCCGCCACCTTTTGCTGCAGATCAATGGCGGATTGAAAGGCGCGGTAGGCCGAGGGCCCCACATCCTTTTGACGGCTGGCCCGGCGGATCAGCGCATTGATGATCTTGGCCTGCTTTTCGACCTGCACCTGGGGCGGGTCGTTCGGGTCGATCATGCTCAAAAGAACTTCCTTTGATCCGGTCCAAAGAAGGCCACCCCGACAAGGGTCTGGTTCATGTGCACGCCGCAATGCTGCTCGCCGTAGGTGTTGAAGCCAAAGACCCGCGCCGCCCCCAACACGTCCGAGACCGCGCGGCCCAGTTGTTTCTGTTCGATCTCAAGCTTGCGCAATACGCAGTCGAACCCGAGGATGAAATCCGGGTTACGGCCCTTGTCGTCCCTGATGTTCAGCCCGGTTTGCAGCGTTTCGATGATCTCCTGCCCCTGCCCAAGCGTCATAATCAACCCATCATCGATCGCGGCGAGAAAGGACAGTGCGCCGTCTGCATCCGCATCCGAAATGGCCCGCACGTAGTGGCTGTCCTTATATTCGATCAGCATCGGGTTTTCGGCAAAGATCTGCGGTGAAAGATCCTCCACCGCGCAGCCCACCAGCCGCGCGTATTCGGCAGCGGCTGGCGCACCGTTGATCTCGAATACCTTGCGTTCCTCGGGATCGGCATCGGTGATGATGATCTGGCTGTCAGCAGGCAGAAAGTGGTCAAACCCCACGCCCTGGAAGGGCAAGTCCGTTTCCAGCAGGAGCAGAAGCGCCGCATTGTGGTGGGTCTTGCCCTTGTGCAAAACATAGGTCTGTTCAAACCGCAGCCCGTCGCCCGCAGAGCCGCCAAAAACCGGCAGATCCCCCAGCACAGTTTCAAGTGTCGAGATCAGAACGTCTTCCTGTTTCGACAGACCATCTGTAAAGATCAGGCCCAGCCGATGCCAGCCCGCCGTGTGCTGAAACTTCTGCTCATGCCGTTGTGCCGCAGTTGCGATTGTGGTGGTGGAGAGTGGTTTCAGCGGCTCCAACAGCACCGAAGAGCAGCGAAAATGCGTTTTCGGAAAGGCCAGCAGCAGCAGCGCGTCGGTCTCATAGCCCTCTGTGGTGATCTGACCAGCGGTGGAGCAGCCAAAGACCGGCACACCGCCGAGGTTCTCCTCCAGCGTCTCCGCAATGATGGCGCCGTCCAGATCGCCGGGCACAAAGGCGAGCACGAAACAGGTCTCGTCGCGGTCGATCTGTGTTGCCGCGTTGCGGGCCGCGGCCTCTTCACCCACGGCACGGGAGAGCGCCACCGCGATGCAGGTTGGTTTCGCGCGCGCGTCGAGCATGCCGCGCCCTCCTAATGCTTGAGGAACGCGCGCGCTTCCGGTTCCGCCGCCCGTTGCGCGGCCATGGCCCCCTCGACCATCACCACGGCCTGGGTGCGATTGCTCACCCCGAGGCGCCGCAACAAGGCGGTGATATGCGCCTTCACGGTCGCTTCGGCCAGTGACAGCTCATAGGCGATCTGCTTGTTGGGTTTCCCGCAACAGATCAGCTTCATGATGCGTTGCTGCTGCGGTGTCAGATCGGCCAGCTTGGGGTGGTCGAATTCCACAGCCTGCGCATCGCAGTTGCCCGGCGTCTGGTATTCCTTGGGCACATAGGTCCGGCCATTGGTGATCTCGGCCAGCACCGATCGCAGCGCCCGGGCAGAGGTATCCTTGGGCAAGAACCCGCAGGCCCCCTCCTTCAGCAGCGATTGCACAAGGTCAAAGGACGCCAGCGACGAGATGACCAGGATCTTTGCATCCGGCAACTGCTGGCGCAGGCTGACAAACCCCGAAATCCCGATCACATCCGGCAGCTTCAGGTCGAACATCACCAATTCCGGATCGAACCCGGTTTTGGCTTCGGCCAGGGCATCGCTCAGATTGCTGGCCTTGCGAATATCGCACTCGGCAAAAACCAGCTCCAGAGCCGATTCCAAGGCGTCGTTATACAGCGGGTGATCGTCGACGATCAAAATCCTCGAAACCGAATCCTGATCAATTGGCGCACGTACGTGTTCCATTAAAAAATCCTCCCGCGCATGATCGTACTCGCAAAGCTTGCATTTTCAACTGCTACCCGGTGAATCCCCCCAAATCCGGTCATATTCAGCAAACTCACGGGTTTAGAGCCCCTCTTGAGGGGCCATTTTCGCATTATGTTGCATCTTCTCTCCGTCGCAGGGGTCAGCATGCGGAATCACATTTGCCGCAAAAACGCGCGGGTGAATGTCGCGAGCGACCCGGGCGTGGCCCCCGGATCGAAGATCGATTTGTCCAAGTGTCTGAGCAGCCTGGCGCGCCCCTCAGACGGCCCGTCCCGCCGCAGGATCGCCGCCGCCGCCCGGCGCAACTGCTGCACCTGGCCTGCACGCGCCGCCTGGCGCATCCGTCTGGCGAGCGGGTCAAAGGGCCCAAATCGCTCCAGCGCCTTCAGCCCCGCCAGCCGCCGCCCGGACAGCGCATACCCGACACCCAAAAGCCCCACCAGACCTGCCAAAGCCGCCATCGGCCACCCCGGCAGGCGCGCGGGTTCGGGGCGGCTTAAAACCAACGACGCGGGCTGTTCCTCCGGCACCGCCGACCCATAGGCCAGGCGCTGTGCAGAGATGGTAACCGTCCGCATCACCCGGTTGACCGTGTCGTAATAGTCGAAACTCAGCGGCTCCACGATGGTCGAGGTGTCGTTGCTGGGCCGGATGGTCCAGCGCCAGAAGGCATAAGTCTGCGGCCCCCCGGGCGACAGCTCGACAAACCGCTTGTCGGGATGGGCAAAGATCATCGCCGAAGGGGATTTCAATTCCGGCATTGGCGGGATCATTTCGGGCGTCACCCCCAGCGCCTCGATCCGCACCACCCGCAAGACCCCCTCGCCCGGCACCAGCTGATCGGGTGCGTTGGACCATTGGTCCGAAATGCGCAGCTGCTTCACCGGGAACCACCATGTCGACCCCGCAGGGGCCGGGGCCACCTCGAGGGTCACAGGCTCAGAGCTCACCGGATGCTCAAACCAATCATCCCGCTCATCCGTCAGGGTCAGATTATGGGTAAACGCGCCAATGGTCAGCGTGCCCGGCCGGTCCGGATAGACCGCCATGCGCCGGCTGAAGGTCTTGACCTTCTCGCCGTTCAACCGTTCTTCGCGCCAGGTGTCATCCCCTAGTTGCGTCCAGCTGAACCCGTCGAAATCCGGCTGCACCAGCTGTTCGCGGGTGATGTGCCGCCGGTAGATCCCCTTGATGGTGATGAGCACCATTTCCCGGGCCAGCGGGGTATGCTCGGTCTCCTCCACCTCGACCCAGAGCTTCAGCTCAGATGGCAAGACCGCCTTGGTCTGCGCCTGCAAAATCGTCGGCCCCAGCAGCAGGAGGATGCACAACAGCAGCCTCATCGCGGATCCTCCGCCTTGGGTGGGGACAGCCCCAGCTTCACCCGCCGCTTGTGTTCCTGCGCAATCCGGGCGGCCATGTAGTCCCCCGGCACATCGCTGAGCTGTTCCAGCCATCTGGCGTCCGCCACCATGAATTTATCATCGAAAATGCGCCGCACGCTAAACTGACCCCGGCTTCGCAATTCGGCCAGCCCCAGCATGGTAT
Source organism: uncultured Roseobacter sp. (assembly GCF_947499265.1). Classification (GTDB taxonomy): domain Bacteria; phylum Pseudomonadota; class Alphaproteobacteria; order Rhodobacterales; family Rhodobacteraceae; genus Roseobacter. The sequence goes on from NZ_CANMNK010000016.1 coordinate 9,658, forward strand.
TGTTGTTGGTCACTTCGCTTCCCGTCCCGGCGGCGCGCGCATCACCCCGCGCGACAAAGCTTTCCTCGGTCGGCCCCTCCTTGCGCTCCGGCAGCAGCCCCAACGCGTCAGGGTCGATGCCCAGCCCGGCGTAATAGGCCGCCACCACGTCGAAATTCGCCTGCGCATCCGGGTGACCCCGCGCATGGGCCAGATCGAAGGCTTCGAGGGCGGCGGCATGGTGACCCCGGAAGGCTTCGGCGTTGCCGAGGTTGTAATGGTCCCGCGCCTGCGCAAAACGCGCCGCAGCATCGTCAAATTGCCCGGCGCGATAGTGCGCGGCCCCCTGCCAGTCGGGCGTGTCAAAAAAGGGCACCGCCAGCCCCGGCAAACCGACTGCCATCAGGGCGCGGCCAAAAGGGGCCGACCCGCCGAGGATCAGCGCTGCCGCCAGCGCGAACATGGATATGAGCGCCAGCGCCTTCATGCCGCCTGCCTGCGAAACAGCAAAAGCAGCGGAAAAAGCGCCAGGATCAACAGGTAGCGCCCCATGTCCTTCCAGAAGAGCAGTGGGTGGTCCTGCGCCTCCAGCCGGGTGCGCGCGGCCTCTGACAGCCAGTCCGCAAGCGCATCGGTCTGCTCCAGCGTAAAGACTCTGCCGTCGCCTGCCGCCGCGTGGGTCTCAAAGGCCGGATGCGGTGCGTTCAGCGACACCAGCGACAGCCGCGCGCCCTGTGCCGCAATCGCGCTGGCAGCCTGCAACGAGGCCGCGCCCAGGCCCTCGCCATCGCTCAGCAGGATCACATCCCCGGCCACAACCTCGGCATCTGCCAAGAGATCAACGGCCATGCGCAAAGCCCGTTCCGGGCGTGATCCGGGGTCAGGCACGGTCTTGGCATCGATCAGGGACAGGGTCTGCCCCAGCTGTAGGTGGTCCAGCGTCATATCCGTGGCAACATAGGCATCCCCGGCAAAGACAATCAGCCCGCCGGGGCGGGTGCCCAGCGAGGCCAGACCGAACCGCCCCATGGTCAGCATCTGCGGCCAGCGGGCATCTTCGGTCACGCTGGCGGAGGCATCGATGACAAAGAGCACGCCATCGAGGTTGCGAAAGGACAGCGTGTCGCGCCGCTCGATCGCCGGGCCCGCCAGACCCAGAAGGGTCACCGCCACAGCCGCCAGCATGGCCAGCAGCGGCGCTCGGCTGGCGCTGTTGTCGACCCGCCCCAAAGCCGCCATCGCCCGCAGGAGCGCCGGGTCCGTGGCCCTTTGCCAGTCGCCAAGACCACCGCGTCGGGTATAGAGCCACCAGCCCACCCCCGCGAGCACGGGCAGCGCCAGCAACCACAGAGGCCGCAGGAGGGTGAGGTCCGCGAGGCTCATGTAAGCTCCCGCCAGCCCAGCCAGAGGCTGAGGCAGACCGCGAAGGTCGCGGGCCACATCCAGTAGTCCCGAAAGACCTCCGCCGCCAATCCGTCGCTGTCTGTTGCTTCGAGCTGGTCCAGCGCTTGCGCCACGGCGGCCAGATCGTCGGTGGTTCTGACCCGGAAACTCTCGCCCCCCGAGATGTCGGAGATCGCGCGCAGTGTCGCGGCATCCACCACCCCGCGTTCGCCCAGTTCCGCAGTGCTCAGGTCCTTGGGACCCAGCGCGATGGTATGCACCCGGATGCCCATCCCGGCGGCCAGCTCGGCCACCCCGCGCGGGTTTGTGGCGCCTGCGTTATTGACCCCATCCGACAGCAGGATAACAACGCGGGAGGCCGCCGCGCTCTCGGCCATGCGTTTGACCGCGAGCCCGAGCCCGTCGGAGATGTTGGTGGCGCGGCCCGAGATGCCGATGGTGGCACCTTCGATCCGCCGGGCGATGGCTTCGACGTCAAAGGTGAAGGGCGAGGCGTAATAGGCTTCCGAGCCAAAGACGATCAGCGCAACCCGGTCGCCGCCGCGCCGCCGCGCAAAATCGGCGCCCACCGTAGTGACCGCTTCGAGCCGGGTGATCTGACGATCATCCAGATGGAAGTCATCCCGCACCATGGAGCCCGAAAGATCCAGAACAATGGCCAGATCGCGCCCGGTCACTTTCAGGGCGGAAACCGGCGCCAGATCGCGTGGGCCGGAGACCGCCAGCAGCATCAGCGCCCAGATCGCCCAGAGGAGGCCTTGCCGCATCTGCAGGCCCGTGACCCCGGCCCGCCCCCGGCCTGCGGCCAGCAGCGCGCCGCCAATGCGGTCGGGCACCTTGATCGCCCCGCCCGCCATCTGCGCCGGCCCCAGCAGGCGCATGGCCAGCAGCGGCAACGGCAGTGCCAGCAAAATCCATGGATCGGCCAGCTCAAACACGCGCGCCCACCTCCGCCTCCAGCGTCGCCAGATCGACCCCGCCCCCGGGCTGGTAAATCGCGCCTTTGATCTCCGCATACCGTTCCGGGGCCAGACCGCGCATCAGATGCAACAGCGCAACGCGCCGCTCGGCATCGGGCAGCTTTTGCACCTCGGCAAGCCGGGTTTTCAGGGTCTTTTCCGGCATTGGCCGCCGTTTCAGGCTCAACGCGCGCAGCACACCCGCGACCAGCAGGGCGGCCAGGCTCGCCAGACCAATGGCCACCGCCAGATCCGCCGCCATCCCCCCCGCAGCTTCCGCAGGCAGCTGGATGTCCTGCAGGCTGGTCAGCATCGCCGTTTCGCTGATCGCCCGATCCGTCATGCTGCGCGCTCCGCCGGAAACGCCGCCACGATGCGCCGCGCCATCTGCTCCACGGTTTCGCCGGCATCCAGCACCAGCGCTGCGCGGCCCGCGATCTGCCGCACCGGGTCCTCGGCAGCCGCCGCACCCCCGCCCAGCGTCAACCGCACACGGCGCCCATCCGCCATGCGGATCGGATAGCGCCCCTGCGGCATCCGCGCAATCTGCGCATCCGTCACCAGCACCAGCCGGGGCATCCGCCGCCGCGCCAGCGCATCAAGCCGGTCCGCCAATCCGGCCCCCGGCACGTCAAACCCCGACCCGATGATCAGCTCAGCCCCCGAGGGCACCAACCGATCCGCCCGCGACAGCGCCTGATCCAGCGCCGGGTCGTCCGTCCCCTGCCCCGCGACCATCGCCACCAGCCCCGCCTCATGCGCCTGCACCATGCCGCCGATCACATCGAGCATCCCGCGGGCCCGCCCCCGCGGCGGCACGATCACCGGCTCCCCCGCCGTCAGTGCCAGCACGCCCACGCGCCCGCCGCTCTCCACCACGTTCCAGCCGATGAGCGTCAGCGCCTCCGCGACAGCCACCGAGCGAAAGGCCCGGCGCATCCCCCAGAACATCGCAGGCCGGAAATCGGCCACCAGCAAGCTGACCCGGTCACGCTCCTCCTGAAACTGGCGCACATGCAACCGCCCCGTCCGCGCCGTGGTGCCGCGATCCAGATGCCGGATGTCATCCCCGGCCACATATTCGCGCATGTCCGCGACCTCCAGCCCATGGCCCTTGCGCCGGGTGGCAAAGCCGCCGGGCAAGGCGGCCAGCACCGGCGCGGCCTCCGCGGTCAGGGCGACACGGCGCAGGGCAATCAGGGCATCGGAGCGCAGGGCAACACCCGGGGCCTGCAGCGCCTCGCTCATAAGGGCGGCGTGGCGTTCAACACATCCGCCACCACATCGCGCGGCCTGCGCCCATCGGCCACCGCGCGCCAGCTCAGCACCATCCGGTGCGCCAGCGCATCGCCTGCCAGGGCGGCCACATCCTCGGGCATCGCATAATCGCGGCCCTGCAGAAAGGCCCGCGCGCGGGCGGCGGCCGCCAGCGCCAGCGATCCGCGCGGCGATACCGCATGTTCGATATCCACCGCCTGCGGCCCCTCCCGCGTCGCCAGCACCAGCCGCACGATGTAATCGCGCAGCTCCGGCGCCAGATGCACCGCCCGCACCGCCGCCCGCGCCGCTGCCAGCTCTTCCAGCGTCAGCGCCTGCACCTCGGGCGCCCCACCCTGTGTCTCGGCCTCCACCAAATCGAGGATTTTCCGCTCGGTCTCCAACCCCGGAAGTTCCAGCACCACATGCAGCAAAAACCGGTCCAACTGTGCTTCGGGCAGCGGAAAGGTCCCGTCGTGTTCAATCGGGTTCTGCGTGGCCACCACCAGAAACGGATCGGGCAAGGCATGGGTGTCATTGCCCGCGGTGACCTGATGCTCGGCCATCGCTTCGAGCAGCGCCGATTGCACCTTGGGCGGCGCACGGTTGATCTCATCGACCAGCACCAGATTGTTGAAGACCGGCCCCGGCACAAACTCGAAACTGCCGTCCTGCGGCTTGTACACCGGCGTGCCGGTCAGGTCCGAGGGCATCAGGTCCGGGGTGCATTGGATGCGGGCAAAGCTGCCCTCCACCGCATCCGACAGCCATTTGACCGCGCGCGTCTTGGCCAGCCCCGGCGGCCCTTCGACCAGCAGATGCCCATCGGCCAGCAGAGCCACCAGCAGGCGTTCAATCAGAACCTCATGCCCGACAAGACCGTTCGCCAAATAGGACGACAGCGCCGCCACGCCCGATTTCGCAGGCTCCGGTCTCGTATCCATAGCTCCTCCCAGCCGCGATCGCGCGGCCTTTTGCCCGTCACGGTACCCCTGCGGACCCGCTGCGCAAATACCACCGAAAGTATTACCTTCAGATTGGGGCGCGCTGACATCCCGGCGCGACGATGGCGGCAAACCGGGCATCGCCCATGGTTTCCGCCGCCTGCGCCAGCAGGGTATCATAGGCGCTGTCGATGTAGTCGATGAAACCGGGTTCAATGGTCTGATCCACCGGCGCTTCGGCCACCGCGTGCATCATGAAGACGTCAAAGGCGCAGAGCCCGCCGGGATTGGATTTCAGCAAGGCCCGCATGAAATCACGCGATTCCCAAGACAGCCGCTGCAGGTTCAGCGGCGTCTCCTGCAGTTTCGACTGAAACACCGCCGAGCGGTCAAAGAGCAGAATGTCCATGCCGAAGGTGAAAGACTGGAACAGTTCCTCCACCAGAATGGAGGTGTAAAACGACCGCTCCAACACGCCCAGATGCTTCAGGCCGGGCTGTTTGACCATGATATGGGTCCCCTGCCCGCGCCTGCCGAAAAAGGTTTGCGCCATCGCCGGAGAGGTCGCAGCATAATACCCCTGCGCGGGCAGGCCCAATTGATAGACGCTGTTCATCCAGCGTAAATCCGCCGATAGGGCCTGATTGGGGGGATGCCCGGAGTAGAGCCGCAGGATCACCGTGCGCCCGGAGCCGCAGCCATTGGCGTCCTGCCCGGCATAGCGCATGGTCAGCGGCTTGCCGAAAACATGAGCCGCCAGATCGCGAAACGCATTGATGATTTCCAGCGAATTCGGGTGCGGGCGTTCACCGACGATGCACAGGCTCGCCCCCGCCAGATCACGCCCGTTTATATGCACCGGGATCGACAGATCACGCCCGAGCATGGTCGTGCGCAATTCATAATTCCAGCCGCGCCGCGCCAGATCGATATAGGCAACCCGGTCCGCCGCCACCGGCGTTATGGCAAAGAGCGCAAGAAATACCCCCAAGATCAGACGACGCATATGCCGGAACCTCCTCAGGCACGAAACTAGGGCGGGCAGGTAAAATCGTCCATGCATTTGCCAAATATCCCTGTTCAGAACCGTCTCTGTGGTGGTGTTTTGCACGCCCACTTCGCCGAATCTCCAATTTCTGTTAACCTAACGTCAAGATCTCGGCCCGACCCAAGAAGGAGAATACCATGGGCGTAGATATTCCTGACGACTATGAAATAGATCTCAACCTCAGTGGCGGCGCAACGATTGACGGGGATCTGTCCCTAGACAGCGACATCCGTGTGCGTGAGTTACCGACCATCGAGCTCAGGGTGCGCGAGTTGCCCGAGATCAGGATCGGGGTAACCGAAATTCCGAAAGTGCAGCTTGGGCTCGATCCCGTCGATCTGTCGCTGCGGATCAAGGAAATTCCAGCGATCCGGGCGCATTTGCCGGCCAATTTCAAAGTGGGTCTGTCCCTGCTGGGCAACGAATTGCTCTGCATCAATCTTTGCGGCGAGGCGCAGGTCATCACCGAGGATTACAAGCCCAACCCTTGTGAAATCTGCGGCCCGGTGGGCAGCACGACCAATGCGCGGGAAATCGCTGGCAGCGCCAACCGCATTGACCTCGTAGACGACAATGGCTGATCTCAAGGAGGGCATCCAGCTGCGCAAAGGGCAAGGGATTGCGCCCTTCCAGGTCGCGCGGCCGCAATCCGGTGTCCTGAAACTCTCCGGCGCGCTGAAGAAAGAGCTTGGGGCGGACGTGAAGGCGCGGCTGCTGCCCCGCAAAGGGCAAACGCGGATCGCGACCCGTCTCGGGACCACCGCTCCGCCCGGCACGCATAAGGCCACGCTGGTGACCGAAGAGGGCGAATACCCCGTCGTGGTGGATGTGCCCGCGCGCGCAAAGCTGCGCCTGTCGCCGTCGTCTGTACACGTTACCGGGCGGCCCGGTGACCGGGTGACTTTGGATTTCGTGGTGAAGAACACCGGCAACGTGGCGCTGGAGGTGCCGACGGGCGGTGTTGCCGGGCTCTTTGCCTCCGACGGGCTGGCCGGTGCCTTTGCCGCCGCCTATGGCTCGGAGGCCGAGGCGCCGCTCGACATCTTCGGCGATTTCATCCTGGGCCTGCGCCGGTCGTACCTGGGGCTGATGCGGTTTCGGCTGACGCCGGAGATCAAGGGCCCGTTGGGCGCCGGGCAGCACTGCAAGGCCAGTGGCGACGTCGTCCTGCCCGACCCGCTGAACGCGGATACGCAACTGGGCGAGGGTCGCGCCTTTCACGCCGTTGTCGTGATGAAGCAGAACCTGCGGCTCACGGTCCGCCTGACCCTGAGCCATCCGAACCACAAGGGGGACAGCAGATGAAACAGCGAAAGAGCCTTTCCAAGGACATGCGCGATACCGTGGACAGCATGTCCGACGTGATGGCGCGCCAGATGGACCTGACCGGCGACATCATCGACGGGCTGGCGGACACGGCGCAGCGGTTCCTGTCCTCGCTGAACACGGGACAATCGTCCAATTGCTGCGACATCCCCGAACCCTGCTGGATGCCCAAGGACCTTGGCGAATATCACTGCAAGCTCTGCGCAGGCAGCACCGGCATCATGGAAATCCGCATCACCAACACCGATTTCCGCCCACGCAATTTCACCCTTGCCGCCGCCGGGCCGGATGCCGGGCGCATCACACTCTCGCCCAACAGCTTCACGCTGGGCCCGAAAGAACGCCGCACCGTGCGCGCGGAATTCGACACCCGGCTGGATGACACCGTGCATTGCGCGGATTTCGAGGCGCTGATCTGGGTGGTCGGTTGCAACAGCCACTACCTGCGCTGGACCGTGGAGGTCGGCAAGTCTGAGCGCCCCTGCTGCCACCATGTCGAAGTCTTCGACCAGCCGGACTATGAACATCACTGGTACGATCACTTCTACTGCGTGCGACCGTGCTACGGCAAATCCACGCGCCCCGGCACCGCGGGCAAGAGTGACGGCTGACCCATGTCGAATACACAATTGAAAGACATTATCGGCCAGGCCATGCGCCTGAACATGAAGTATTACTCCGGCCTCTTTGACGTCACCAAGGACTACCTCAAGGCCCTGCAGGGTCTGGCGGAACAGGGGGTTGCCCAGGACACACCCGCCAAACCCGCCCCGCCGCAACCCGCCGCCCCCGCGATCCAACCGCTGATCCTCGCGGCCCCTGCCGGCAAGGTCGCCACCGCCAGCTTTGCCGTGACCAACAGCACCGGTCAGGAGGTCGCCGCCGATCCGGAACTTTCCGAAAACCTCAAGGCAGCGGGCGTCAAGGCCGAACCCACAGGCCGCATGGTCGGCAAAGGTGAAGACGTGGTTTTCACCCTCAAGGGCAAACCAACGGGCAAGATGAAACTTGACCAAGATCTGCACGGCACCGTCAGCATCCGCCCCTTCGGTGACCGTGACATCCCCGTGGTCTTGCGCCGCCTGCCCCCTGCCGCCAAGGCGAAAGCAAAAACACCATGAGCGCGCCGGGCGGCATCATGGCCGAGGGCGTGCTGGTGCAGGCCATGCACCTTTATTCCGCACTGGTGATGAAACCCTATGAACAGGGCCGCAATGCCGGGCTCATCGAACGCACCACGCTGGGCACCCTGCCAAAACCGCTGGACCGCAAAGGCCTCGGCCCGCATTTCTCGAAGAAATACCCCCGCCCCGTGCTGCTGGGCCGGGCCACGGAGAATGACGCGCTGGTCTCGGAGTTCGACCGTATGGGCGAGATCTACGACGCCTATGTGCGCCCCTTCTCCACCCCGATCATGAATGCCGCCGTGGAGGAACTCTCCGCCTGGATCAAACCGGATTTCCGCTTGCTCGATGCAGGCTGCGGTGCGGGGCGTGAGCTCTGTCGCTTGTCGCAGATGGTGCCGCAGGGCGAAGCGGTGGGCATCGATCTGGCCGCGGGCATGGTCAACGCCGCCCATGCCGCCGCCCGCGCCAAGGCCTTTGACCACACCGCCTTTTTCCAATCCGACGTGGGCGATCTGCCAGAGGTCTTCACGGGTCGGTTTGATCTGGTCTATTCCTGCCTTGCGCACCACCACTACCCCGACCCGCCCGCCGCTACAGCCGAGATCTTCCGCGCCCTGCGCCCCGGCGGCTATTACACGGTGATCGACGCAGGCCCCGAGTGGTTCGTCAAACGCTCCTCCGGCCTCGCGCTCTGGGCCGATCCCGGCTGGATCGGATTTCACACGCCCGAGCAATTCATGGCGCTTTTCGAGGCGGCAGGCTTTGAAAACACCGGCTGGATCGACCTTGTGCCCGGTTTCGGCATCGCCTGCGCGCAGAAGCCGGTTTGAACGAGACCGCCTACGACCGGGCCCTCATCGAAGAGGCCCTCAAGACCGCAAGGACCCGGACCGAAAAGGCGATGACCCGCTTTTTCGATGCGCGCCGCGAAACGGGGATGAATGTGCTTTACGACCAGATCAGCGACTATCCCTTTCGCGTCGGCAAAGGCCTGCGGCCCGCGCTGGTCTATGCCGCCTGTCAGGGCATGGGCGGGACGCAGGCGCAGGCCGAAAACACCGCCACCGCCATCGAGCTTTTCCACAACGGCGCGCTGGTGCATGACGACATCGAGGACATCTCGGATTTCCGGCGCGGGGATGAGACGCTCTTTCGCCGCCACGGGGTGCCGATTGCGATCAACACCGGTGATGCGACCTTTGTCTTTTGCCTGTCGCTGCTCTTGGACAATGTCGACCAGCTGGGCGTGCGCAAGGCGATGCGGATCCTCAAGGATTTCGAGCGGCTCAGCCGCGAATCCGTCGAAGGCCAGGCCATTGAACTGGATTGGATCCACAACGCGCAGTTTGATCTGGAGACCGAAGATTACCTGCGCATGGCCTACAAAAAGACCTGTTGGTACACGATGATCGCGCCCCTGCGGCTGGGGGTTGTGGCAGGCTCCGGCCCCGCCATGGTCGCCGACCTCGAAGAGGCGCTGATCGATGTGATGGAGCTGGGCTATCTCGCAGGGATAGGCTTTCAGGTGCAGGATGATCTTTTGAATCTCACCGCCGATGAGGTGCTCTACGGCAAGGAAATCAGCGGTGACCTTTATGAGGGCAAACGCACGGTGATGCTGCTGCATTTCCTGCGCACCGCCCCCAAACGCCAGCGGGCGCGGGCGATCCGGCTGCTGACCCTGCCCCGCGCCGACAAGGAACCCGATGAGGTGCGCTGGCTGCTGCAGGCGATGCATGAGCAGGGCTCGATCCAGCACGGGCGGGAGTTGGCACAGGATTTCATCAACCGGGCGCTGAAGTTCGAAGCGGAGGGGCTCGCCTTCATGCCCGAAACCCGCCACCGGCAATTCCTGCGCGAAGTGCTGAAATACGTGATTGCAAGACTGAAATAAGAGGGACCGACATGCCACATGACCACGACCACGGGAGCGCCCCACCCAGCCCGTTCGAAGAGCTGATGAAGCTGCAAAGCGCGTTTCAGCAGAGCCTCAGCCAGGCCACGATGCAGTATCTGCGGCAGTTGCAGGGCATTGTCGGGCCGGTCACGCCGGGCACCGTGGTGCAGCAGGTGGAGGGGGCGACGATTGAGCTGAAAATGCGCCCCGGCGCGCAGGCCAAGGCGACGGTGACCGTGGAAAACCGCCAGCGGGTGCATTCGATGGTCACACCCATGATCACGCCGCTGGTGTCGGATACCGGGGCCACATGGTTTGCCCAGACCGCGTTTTCACCCCCCACGGCGCTTCTCGCAACCGATGAGGTCATGGAATTCGCTTTGGTGCTGGATGCCCCTGCAGAGATGCCAGTGGGTGTTTTCCGGGGTGCTGTGTTGATCTACGGCTGCAGCGACGGGGTGGTGCCGCTGGAGGTCACGGTGACCAAAACCACGCGCGCGACCCCTGCCGCCAAGAAAAAGGCCTCTGCGGCCGCTGCAAAATCAAAGGCCGCCACGGCAAAGAGCAAAACCGCCACGGCGGCGAAAAAGGCGCCCGCCAAAAAACCCGCCGCCCGTAAACCTGCCAAATCCAGCTGAGGAGAACGACCATGCCCAATAGCGCAAACATTCGCCTCGTCGATCCGCCCGAGGACGCGGGCCGCACCACCGCAAGCCTCTTTGCCTCGCTGGCCAGCCGTCTGATCACGCTGCATTATACCTCAGGCGTTAGCGTCATCGGCTCCACCCTCGCCGGGCTGGCCGAGGCCGGGCGTGAGATTTCCAAGACCGCCGAGGGCGCGCGCATCCGCCGCGCGCTGGAGGCCAGTGCCGTGAAGGACAATGGCGAACTGCTCTGGAGCGCCCTTCGCGTCACCGGCTGGACCGAAGGCATGCCCGCCGCCCCCGTCCTGGATCACATCCGCAACGATCTGGCGCTGCTACTGGCCGACGATCTGGCCGAGACCATCGACAACGTCCCTGCCCCGCTGGAAAACAAGGTGCACCGCAGCGGCACCGTGCCCGTCCCGATCACCTTCATCGACACGCTGATGGGGCTGTGGATCCACTCCCGCGAGATCGTGCAATCGGTGGAGGCCCTGGCCCGCAGCGCGCCCGACCGCGACGCGATCGAGCCCGGGGACGCGGTGCACAGCGGCCCGATCCTGCGGTGAGCCGGTTCGATGCGCTGCGCCCGCCGGTGCTCAGCGATCCGACGGCGGCGGCCTATAAGGACTGGTTTCACCTCAACGTCTTCCTGCCCGACAGCGGACGGGTGGTGCTGATCAACCTGTCGCTGCACGGGCCCCCCTGGGACAAACGCGCCCGCGCCGTGGGGGTGGCGCTGGCCAGCACACAGGACGGCGACTGGATCGGCGGGATCGAGATCGCCTCCCTCTCGGACAGCAAAGTCGACACCCAGGCGCTCTTTCTCTCCACCGTCTCGATGGCCGTCACCCGCGACGGCACAGCGCTGCACGCCCGCGTCGCCCGGCCCGGGGACGGGCTCATCGCCGACCTCATCGCCCGCCCCCTGCTGTCCACCGCGAGCCTGGACCTGACGGCAGCCTTCGGCAGCGGCTGGATCGGATGGAGCGCCATCCCCGCCCTCGCCCTCTCCGGCACCCTCAGGATCGACGGCGAGGATATCGACCTGACCCATGCGCGCGGCTACCACGACCACAACTGGGGCCGCTGGTTCTGGGGCGAGGATGTCGCCTGGGAATGGGGCGCCTGGGTGTTGAGCGAGGACATCACCATCGTCGCCGCCCGCGGCACCGACAAGGCGCACCACAGCCGCCAGCCGCCACATGTCTTTCTGATCCACGGCACCCGCGTCTACGGCTTCACACCCGATCAGATCGACCTCACCTATGACGCGGCGCCGACCCGCACGGCCCGCCGCCTGCCCGGGGCGCTGGCCGCCATCCACCCCGACCGCCGCGCGCCCGACCTGCCCCGCACCGTCACCCTGCGCGCTGACAGCCGCCTCGCCCGTTTTGAGCTCACCTTCGAAACCGACACCGCCGCGCAGCTGCTGCTCAGTGACCCGATGCGCCCCGGTGCGGGCTTCATCAACGAATTGGCCGGGCGCTGCCATCTGGTCGCCACGCTGGACCACCGGATGCTGCGCGCCAGGGGATCGGGGGTGTTTGAATATGTCGAGTGACCCCCGCCACCTGCGCGACTGGATCATCGCGCTCTACGCCGCCCTGCAAGAGGCCGAACCGCACCGCGCCCAGGCCATCCGCAAACTCGCCGGCACACAAGTCTCCCGCATGGTGCTGGATGACGACCGCGTCACCGTCCGCTTTGACCGGGACACGCTGCGGGTCACCCGCCTGCGCGCCACCGCCAGCCTGAAAAGCCCGAACGGATCCACCGACCGGCACACCGTCAGCGCCCTGCTGCTGGGCTATCTGGAAATTTCCGAGGCCATTTCACGCGATTTCATCCGCCTGCGCGGCACCGCCGATGAGGTCATGACCATCTGTGCGATCATCGAAATCCTGGTCGATGCGAGCACCCGCATCCCTGCCCTGCAAGGACTCGCCGCCGCGTTTCTGGAAACCACCGGGCAGGGTGGCCTGCGGGCCGACCGGCGCACTCGCATTGCACAGAGCCGCTTTCTGGCCGACAAGGAAAGGGATCTGCTGCGGCGCGAGGGTCTGTTGAAGGCCCCGGGCGGCCTCTAAAACCCCTGCATCACCATGTCGACGGCCCGGGTGATCGCCTCGTGCTGCGCCTCCAGGCTGGCAACAGGCGCCCCCAGCATCGCACGCGGTACGGCAGCCATGAACTGCGTGACCATCACCACCCTTTCCGCCTCAACCTCGAAGGTCGGGTTCAACCATGCGGCGGGCTTAGGGGCGGCCTCCGCGGGCATCAAGGGTGCCACGACCCGCGTGTTCAATTCCGACAGAAGGTCGCTTTGCAGATCCAGCAGATATCCCGGCCCATCCGGGTTGCGGTAGACATCATGGCGCGGCATTTAGAACTGCCGATACCGGGTCAACGGCAGGCCGTGGGTCTCGACATAGGTGTTGGAGCTTTCCAGCGCCGCAGCATTCTCCGCCTGCCAGACCGCCGCGCGGGCCTCGGCAACGGCGGCACGCACGCCCTCTTCCGCCGCGCGCGACAGGTTCACCTTCAACGCGCGCGCCTCGCGCAACAGCGACGTATCAAGGGATAGGTTTGTAGGTTTGCGATGGGCTGCAGGCATGGGCATCTCCTCTATGCGCAAATATAAGAGAGAAAATCATGCGCGTCAAGCATGCGCATATTCATGCGTACTCAGTATATTGCAGCAAAACAGTCTCTAACAAGGCAGTTTTTACCCACCGTCTCACAGTTCTTCAAATGCCCCGGGCATGATTTCCTCCCAGAAAGCAAAGACGGCCTGCGCATTCAGCGCCGACATCCAGCCGTGCCGCTCAAAATCCGCTCGGGCCGCCAGGTCCTCGATGCGGGCCAGAAACAGCCGCTTGTCCGCATCCCGCTGTGTCGGCGTCCGGCTGGCCGCCAGATCCCGCACCCGCCCCAATCGCTGCGCCCGCGCGCTGGTGGCCGGTGGCACCGGCTCTTTCGGGGTCTCCGCATAATCATCCCGCAGCGCCGCCGCCAGATAGCGCGCCGGGCTTTTCACCCCGGACTGCGCCGCGACGTAATCCAGCTTCTCGCCCACAAGTGTCTCGCCATGTTCCAGCATCCATTGACGCGCCAGACGGTCACTGACCCCCATCGCCCGCAACCGGTCATAGACCGGCGCGCGCCGCAGCCCCTCGCCGTCATCCAGGTCAAGGATCGCCAATTGCGGGTTCTGCTTGATCAGAAACCGAATGTCGGTGACCGCCCTGCCCCGCTTGCGCACCTCCGGCGTGATCACGATGTTGCTGGTGCGGTTCACCTCGGCGACCGCCGGTTTGATGATCTTGGCGTTGAGGTGTTTGTAGACCTCGTAATAGGCGCTCTCCTCGACGCCCATCAAGCGCCGGAAGGTTTCCAGCGACCACCACCCGGTGCTGCCCGTGCGGTGAAACCGGTAGCAGTTTTCATAGAGCGCCAGCGCATGCCCGCTGGTGAAGCGGCGCTGGATGTTGAGGTTGATCAGCGCAAACACCTTCGGGTCAGCCAGCTTTTCGGCCAACGCCGGGGAATAGGCGTATTCGCAGACCCCGCCCTTGAGCTTGGCATAGCTCAGCAGGCTGGACACGCCCCATTCCTGCTGACCCGCCTCGTCCAGCATATCCCATTCCGCCACCGTTTCGGCGAGCCCGCGCAGCGACGCTTTCAGCGTATCGAAATCATTGGAGTTATACCCCACCATCAGGCAGAGCGTGCGCGCATCCATCTGGAACGAAGCCGCCTGGGTCAGCGTGTCATAGGCGTTCAGCAACAGCACGTTGCTCAGCTTGCGTTGCAGCAACGTCAGCTTGCCTGACACGTGGATCGCGGCCACATGCTTTTTGACGGCGCCCCGTCGGAGCGACCCCGTCAGTTTTTCCTTTGGAATATCTTCCATCCTGCTCACGCCTTTTTGGCCGGACCTCTGAGGATCCCTGACCGATACCTTAGCCTCAAAGGCACCTAAATTCAATCCGGGACTGGATACCTTTTGTGTCGCTGAGATGCCGGGCCGTGAGGTTTCCGCTCAACGGCTAAGGAACCCAAATACGGGATGCATTTTACCCGATACCCGCATCAATAGTCTCTATTGTACGCAATAGGCCCTAAATCCCGCGAATCGGTACCTTTCCGCCTGTGCCGGGGTCCTTGAAATCCCGGATCAGGGTACCTTTGGTCCTGTATTCAGGCGCCCATGATGCTCTAGTTCTTTGATAAATTTAGACTATTCTAAACCAAAGTCATTAAAGACTCTAAAGATTTTCAAACCCAGCCCGCTGATATTGCCCGTTTTCCACGACAGGGTTTCACTTTTGCCGTTTCATGTGTGATAGTTTTTGGAAAGTTAGAAAAAAACGCTCACATCGGCAGTTCAGCATGACATCTTTTGGAAAAGACCCCCTCCCCCCGTATTTCGGCATCGATCCTGAACAGGCTGCGGGCCGTCTCGTGGAGCCTATCCATACCGCGCGATTCGCGAAAGCGGCGGCTTTCGCCGCCCGTGGTCGCGATGAGTTGGCCAAGAGCGGACATGCCCCGGACGGCAACAAGCGGTTGCGGCGCTTCTCGACATGGGAGGTCTGTCGTTATCTGATCCCCGTCGCCCCCGCGCATTTTCGCCGGGTTTTGAAGAACGATCCCACCCTGCCCCAAGGCACCGGTGAGGGAAATTCCAAGTGGTTCTCGCTTGAGGAGGTCATGACGCTTCGCGATCACTTCGCCGAGGAAGGTGCTGCTCACCGGGAGTATCGCCCCTACCGTCCCGAAGGACTGGACGCCAAGGTGATTGCCGTCGCGAACTTCAAGGGCGGCGTCGGCAAGACCTCCACCTGCGCGCATCTGGCCATGAGTGCCGCGCTGGATGGTTACCGCGTGCTGGTGATCGATCTCGACAGCCAAGGCTCGATGACGAGCATTATGGGCGGTCAGGTGCAGGATGAGTGGCAGACCGCCTTTCCAATCCTCGCGCGTGACTACGCCCAGCACATCAGTGGTGAGAACAAGGTCCGCACCGCGCGCGGTGACGCTCCGATCCCGCTGGACGAAACCCTCACCGAGGCGCTTGAGGTTTCGCCGCGAAACTTGATCCAGACCACGCATTGGTCCAACATTGATTTGATCGGGGCGCAGCTGAACCTCTACTGGGCCGAGTTTCAGGTGCCGGTATGGCGGATGCAGAGCCGTGGTTGGCCGCTCTGGGATGCGCTGACCAACGGGTTGGACGACAGTGGCATTCTGCAGGACTACGACATCGTGCTGCTCGATACACCGCCCGCGTTGGGGTATCTCACGATCAATGCGCTGGCCGCCGCGGATATCCTGATCGTCCCGTTGGGCGCGTCCTTTCTGGAGTTCGATTCCACCGGGCGGTTCTTCGATATGCTCTACTCGACATTCGCCAGCATCGAGGACGGCGAAAACGCGCAACGCCGCCACGCCGGGCTGCCGGATGTCAAATTCGAGTGGGACGCCGTGCGGACGTTGATCACCCGGTTTGATGCGGCACAGCAGACGGATCTGGCCAATGTGATCCAAGCCTATTTCGGTGACCTGATGACCACTTTCCGGCAGGATATGACCGCCATGGTCGGACAGGCCGGTGAGCAGGTCAACGGTATCTATGAGGCCGACTACAGGGACTTTAACCGGGACACATATGTGCGGGGCCGCGAGGCCTTTGACCGCACCTGGGCGGAGGTCAAGGAGTTGATCGTCGGCGCGTGGTGGAAAGATGAGCAGGAGGCAAAACATGGCGAAGCGTAGAAAAGTCAGCGCCCCGAGCGCGGATGATCTCAATCGGATCGAAGAGGAGTTTCGCCGCGAAACCCTTAACCGACCGAACGCAGCCTTAGCCCCAATTTCACAGGTTTCTGCCGAGAGCGCGCGCAGCCAGGAAATGGCGGACCCCGAAACCCGCGCCACGCAGGCCCAGAACACAGCGGATGCGGACCGCCTGCGCGAGGCCGAAGGGCAGGGGCGGCTGATCCTGAACATCCCGCTGGAAGACATTCAGGCCGACGCGATGGTCCGCGATCGGACGGTCATAGACCCCGCGGATATGGATGAGCTCAAAGCCTCCATCGCGGCACATGGCTTGCGCCTGCCGGTGGAGGTTTTTGAGCGCTCCGGCGAGGGGCAGGCCTATGGGCTGCTGTCGGGGTATCGCCGCCTCTGGGCGGTGCGCGAACTGGGCGCGCTGACGGGCGATGCCAAGTACAAGACCATCAAGGCGCTGGTTCGTGACCCTGACGCCTTGGGCGGCAGCTTTGCCGCGATGGTGGAGGAAAATGAAATCCGCACCAACCTGTCGCATTACGAACGGGGGCGCATCGCGGTCGTCGCAGCGCAGCAGGGCGCCTTTGCCAGCACCGAAGAGGCGGTGGCCCAGCTTTTTGCCATGGCCAGCAAGGCAAAACGTTCAAAGATACGCTCGTTTTCCGTTATTTTTGAAGAACTTGGCGATATGCTCGAATTTCCCGAAAACCTCAAGGAACGTGATGGCCTGCGCCTGTCCACAGCCCTGCGCAATGGCGCGGAGATCAAATTGCGCGATGCTCTGGCGCTGGCGCAACCGGCCTCAGCGGAGGAGGAATGGGCGTCCATGGAGCCGGTCATCGAGGCCTTTGAGGTCACCGGAAGTGATCCCAAAAAAGGCGGCAGACCCAAGAAAAAGGCCCCCAAGATTGGGTGGGAAGGGCGGGATACGGTGCACCTGTCAAGCGGCGTAACCCTGCAATACGGCAGCGACAGCCAGGGCTATCTGATCCGCCTGAAGGGCAGGGGGGTCGACCGCGCCCTGCTGGAACGGGCGCTGGAGCATTTGCAGTATCTGTTCGATAAGGAGTGAGGGCGCCACCCTATCACGTGTGATCGGCCGCGTGGCATAACGTTGATATCCAACCGCCCGATATCAGCGTGTGCCCCATAGCGCTGCAAGCGCCTGCGCAGGAACCCTTCGCGTGCCCATGCCAGTCCCGTTTCCAACAGCGCGAAACGCTTTAGTCCAAACGCAATTTGAAAATCGCGTAAACCAGCAACCCGAAGCAGCTCAGACCTGCAAGCACAAATGGCGCGCGAATAGCCATATCACGCCCGAGATCGTCCTGAAGGACCGATACGGCAAACCCCCCGGCGAGCGCGCCAAGCGGCATCGAACCCCATCCGAAGAAGCGATAGATGCTGTTCACCCGCCCCAGAAGATCGGAAGGGATGCGCCGTTGCCGCCAGGAGACGGTGATCACGTTCCACAGCATCGCGGCGGCCATCACCGCGAAGAGCGAGAGCGCCATGACAAGGCTGCTTGTGCTGATCCCGATCAGGACGTACCCGGCACCCCATGTGGCAACCGACAGGTAGAGGCAGAGCTGTATCCCAAGCACTTTCGTGATCTGGGGGGCAAGCAGGCTGCCGGTGATCGCCCCCACGGCGGCCACCGAAAGAATAAAGCCATATTCCGCCGCCGAAAGCCCCAGAACCTCTTGGGCAAAGAGCACTTGAACGGTGAGCGTCGCGGTTGCCAGGAAATTGGCCACCCCCAGGACGACGGCCAGGCGCAACAGCAACCGATCACCGCGCATGAAGGCGATGCCTTGCAGCAGCGCCTCGCGGAAACTGGTCTGAACCCGTAATTGCGGTTGCAGGGTGATGAGCCAGACAAGACCCGCCGCCAGCACCAGCAACGCCACATCGAGCCCAAAGGGGATGCCAATGCCAGCGGCAATCAGAATGCCCGCGAGCGGTGGCCCAATGAATTGGCCTGTCAGCTGTTCGGTGCTCCAGAGTTGCCCGTTCGCCGCCTCCAGATCGTCGGGATCGACGATGGAGGGTAGAATTGTCTGGGCCGCATTGTCCCGCAGGACCTCGGCAGAGCCGAGGAGAAAGGCCAGCCCGGCCAGAAGCCACACAGCACCGGGCACCTGGTCGTTCAGCGCCAGCATGAGAATGGTGAATACAATCACAGCGCGCAGAAGATCCGCCCGCGCGATCAGCTTCCGGTGGTCGGCCCGGTCTATGATCACCCCGGCGGGAATGGCGAAAAACAGCCACGGCAGGCGCCCGGCAGCAGCCACGGCACCAATCGCAAGCGGGTTTTGCGTCATCAAAGTGGCGAGCCAGGGCAGGGCAAGGACGATCAGCCCATCGCCCAGATTTGTCAGCGCGCCGGCGCTGAACAAGAGGCGGTAGTTCCGGTTTCTGGACAGTAGTGCCGCGGGCATTCGCAATCTCCCATGATGCGCTCGGGCGCAGGGTCCGCAAAGCGGATGGAAACGTCAAGCGTGTCGCGCATCGATACCCCCGAAGAGGCGTCGCCCTTGGCCGGTTCCTGCAGCATCTGAGCCGTCCTGCGGGGTGCCCGGGCGCTGCGATGGGCCGCCCAAGTTCTGCACAGAGGTCCCTGCGACCAAGCCAAATTTCGCCGATAGTTTGACGATTTCTATTTCTGGTTGAATTCAATAGGTAAATCTAAAAAAAAGACGTACGGGCAGAATCTTAGCCATATTAACGCACCACATCTTTTTTGATGAAGGTGTTGAAATATTTCAGTCAGCACTCGTTTTTTTCCGCACTCAAGCAACAAGATGCCAGTTGAAAATTGGCATCATCCAACATGCACAGCCGTGATGATTTGCGGTTGTCCGATAGGGAGTCTCTAACGATGCCATCCACAAAACAAACGACCACCCAAAGGTGGGTTAACGATCAGACGCCAGACAATCCATTTGGCAAAAACGAGGGTTGCGAGGCCTTCCTCGATGACGTCGGCCCGCGGATCCGCAGCCTGACCCCGACGACTTGAATTTACGCCTCTGGCATCGTTAAGAAAGGATGATCTGAACATGTGCATCATGTGTGAAATGGGGTACGGCCCCGAGCAAGAAACGTCTTTTGGAAAGATCGGGTTTCAAAAGGCTGGATTTCAGGCGAACTTGGATGAGGCAATAGCTCTGCAAGAGACGACGCCTGATCTGGCGGCGCTCGACGAAGGGAATGACCCGGATTCCGTTGCCTCGGGCGGTTCTGCCGGAACCCCGGACGCCGCCAACGGTCCCGAAGCGATGCTTTCGGGCTCAGATGACGGGTCCCTTCCGGCGTCGGGCGACGCGCAAATTGAGACCGACGACGCCAGCGCGCCATGGTGGGTCAACGATCAGACGCCGGACAACCCATTCGGTAAAAGTGAGGATTACGAAGCCTATCTCGACTATCTGGGGGCTCTCCAGCGCGACCTGACGCCAGAGATCGCGGGTGAAACGATGCGGATCAATGTCGAGGAGCTCAACGACCATCCAGATTACAAGGCATCCGTGATCGGCGCCCTGGAGATGTGGGCCTCTGTCGCGCCCTTCCAGTTCGAGGTCGTCGATGATGCGCCATACGATGAGGACACGGACTGGATGCAGATTGTCAGCCCGGAAATTGGTGAGCAGAGCGATGGCAGCGCCTTTTCCAGCAACCGGTACATCAGCGTTGGCCAGCGGTTCCACGACACCGAGCCCAACCTGACGGACATCGGCGGCTATGTGTTCGATACCTTCATCCATGAATTGGGTCATGAGTTCGGTCTGAACCACCCCGGGCTCTACAACTATAGCGGTCCTGGCGGGGTGCAGATCAACTACCTGAACAATGCGACCTGGATCTATGACCGTCAGCAATACAGCGTCATGTCCTACTTCGATGGGATCGATGTTGGCGAAGACAGCCGCTGGTCGGCCTCGACGCCGCTGATGGGGGATATCGAAGCGGTCATTCGCAACTATTTCTCCACAGTGGACGATGATGGGGAGCGGACCTATCAGACCATCGACCTGAATACCGGTGACGACGTCTACGGGTTCAACAGCTCGAAATATGGCTATGAGCTCACCTCATCGGGCATGCAGCGCGACATCGGGTTCGTGATCCACGATACCGGCGGCACCGATACCGTCGACTTTTCCGGCTCCACCGCAGGCACGATCCTGGATCTGCGCGCCGGGCAGTTTTCCAGCGTCAACGGGCACAACAACAACGTGTCGATCTTTGCCGGGCACAACGCCGATGAGACCGAGTATTACATCGAGAATGGCATCGGCAGCAGCTATGACGACATTCTGATCGGGAATGACGGCGACAATGTGCTGGATGGCCGTGGCGGCGCTGACCGGATGGCGGGGAATGATGGCGATGACACCTATTTCGTCGATTCCATTGACGACATCGTGCACGAGGAAGCGGATGGCGGCAACGATACGGTCATCGTGATGTCCCGAGACATTGACGTCGGCGAAATCGCTAATGTCGAAAACATCATCTACGCCGACGGCACAGCGGACCAGGTAGCGGCGGCGGACCAGCCAGAAGACACTGGCGGTGAAACCGCGTCCAGTCCGGGTGACAACACCCGGACCAGCATCATCTTTGGCGATGACAGCGCTGAAACGCTCGACGGCGGCAGCGGTGACGACACGATCTTTGGTATGGGTGGCGATGACACGCTCATCGGGGGCCGCGACTCGCTCGCCAGCCGCGATGTCAACAACACCATCGACATTGAAGACCTCGAAGACCAGACCGAAAGCGACGATGGCAACGACTCGCTTTATGGCGGGGACGGGAACGACACCCTCCTCGGTGGTCAGGGCGATGATCTTCTCGATGGCGGGGACGGCGACGATATGATGAGCGGTCAGGCCGGTGTCGATGTCTTCCGGGGCGGTGACGGTGTTGACACGGTTGACTACAGCCGCGAGAGCCCGTTCCAGCTGCTTGTCAATCTTGAGACAAATGTCGCCAGCGGTGGCACCGCCTCGGGCGATACCTTCTACGACATCGAGAACCTGATCGGGTCTGATGACCGCATCGACCGGTTCATCGGCACCTCCGCAGCGAACCACTTTATTGGTCAGGGCGGCGGCGATGTGTTCAACGGCCGCGACGGCGATGACATATTGGATGGCGGCAGAGATGGCGACATCCTCTATGGCGAAGGCGGCGATGACACGATCATCGGGGGCGCGGGTCAGGACTATATGGATGGCGGCGAAGGCAATGATACGGTTGTCTACCGGGGCAGCTCCAGCGGTGTGACGGTCGACCTTGTCAATGGCACGGCCACGGGCGGTGACGCAGACGGGCCGGTGCAGATCGTGGGCCGCGGCACGACCAT
This sequence comes from uncultured Roseobacter sp., assembly GCF_947499265.1. GTDB lineage: Bacteria > Pseudomonadota > Alphaproteobacteria > Rhodobacterales > Rhodobacteraceae > Roseobacter. Next base: position 31,410 of record NZ_CANMNK010000016.1, read on the forward strand.
CCGGCACGACATCCTCGTCGATCTCGAAAACGTCGTGGGCTCTTTCCACGATGACCGCCTGATCGGCGATTACCAGATCAACGCGCTTTCGGGCGGGGCAGGGGATGACACGCTGACCGGTGGCGGCGGCGAAGATCTGTTGAACGGCGGGGCCGGCAGTGACACGGCGGATTACTCCGATGCGACCAGCGGGGTCCGGCTCAGCCTGCGCCGCGACACATCCGAGGGTGACACCTATGTCTCGATCGAGAACCTCTCCGGATCGGGCTTTGACGACCGGCTGCAGGGCGATTCTGCCGCCAATGTGCTGACGGGACAGGGCGGCGACGATGTGCTGCGCGGCGGTCGCGGGGATGACACGCTGCTGGGCGATTTCGCCTATCAGGGTGATGCACTGCCAACACCGGGAATGGGTACCGGCTATGCCACGCTGGGAGCGGATGCGACGAATAACTCCATCGCGACGGCCTTCGACATTTCCGACAACTTCTCTCTGGAAGAAGATCCCAACATCTTCGATTCGACGACTGTCCTGCATACGACCGTCAACGCCACCGGAAACGGCCAAGGCGGCTATTACAGCATCGATCTGGCCGCGGGCACCATCCTGTCCATCGATATTGATGGCATTGCCGATCCGAACGTGCATGACAGCTGGGTCCGGCTGCTGGACAGCAATGGCGATGTCGTCACCGAAAACGATGATGGCGGCGGCGATCCCGGCTCAACAAGCAATCGGGATTCAAGCACGGTTTTTGTCGTGGAGGAGACAGGGACCTATTACATCCTGCAGGGCAGCTGGACGGCAGAGTCCGAAGAAGGCGGCTGGACGGAAGTGGTGCCCGAGGGGTCGACCTATACGCTGAACGTCTCGGTGGACTTCCCACCGGCACCTGCAGAACCGGGGGAGGCGGGCTCTGATACGCTGCGCGGTGGCAGAGGCAGCGACCTGCTGGATGGCGGGCAGGAGGCCGATACGCTCATTGGCGGAGAGGGGGAGGATTCCTTCCGGTTCTCGACCGCGCTGGGAGACGGCAACATCGACACCATCGAGGATTTCCAGGTCAGCGAGGATGTGATCCTTCTGGACAATCTCATCTTCGAAGATGTGGGTGACGAGGGCGTGCTTTCGTTCGGTGCGTTCCACGGGAGTGCGACGGGGACCAGCCGTGACAGTGATGACCGCATCATCTATGACACCGGCAACGGGGCGTTGTCCTATGATGCCGATGGCACCGGTGATGGTGAGGCGATCCAGTTTGCGCAGCTGAGCGCCAATCTGGATCTGTCCGCGGACGATTTTGTTGTCATCTGAGGCGACGTGGGTGGGGCGCTGTTCCGGCGCCTCGCCCCGGTCCATGCCATCTGCGCAAGGGCGTGATTACATGAGAACAGCAATGATCAGGGAGATTTTGCAATGAAGTCCGCCATCAATCGCCGGACCCTCTTTGTCGCGGCAGGATCGGCGGTGGTCGCTATGACCGCCGGAGGGGCATCGGCGCAATCAGGAGATATGCGCGGTGCTGTCGAATTCGAAGGAGGCAAGGTCATCCCGAAGGGCCAGATCGAGATTTCTCTGGAGGACCCATCCGTTCAGGAGAAAGGGTATTTCAGCGACATGAAAACGCGCGTCAAAAGCGATGGCGGGTCGGAGAAGATCGCGTTTGCCCTGGCCGTGCCTGCCCGTGCGGTGGCTTCGCCAACCCTGCAGGTTGTGGCGCGACTCGAGCGCGACGACGGCTGGCTGCTTGCCCGCGGCAGTGCAAAGGCCGAGGCGGGCGCGCCCGTTTCCATCACACTCAACACGGCGATGTACTGAAGGTACCGGGGCCAGAGTGTTGCGGCGGCGTCTGCCGGGCATCAAGGGGCTGATGTGAAAGGCCCCGCGCGGGGGCCGCTTTCCTGACGCAGGATATTGGCGTGCGGGCGCGGCTATTGCATTCACCGCCCCGGATGCCAAGACTGCGCATATGCCTGCTGACATTGAATTCTCCTTTCATCAGCTGACCGATGTCGCTCAGCGGCACATCCGGGTCTTCCAGATACATCAGTTCCTGGACCGATTTGCCATGGGCCTGGCCGTGGCGGTTGTGGCCCTGGCCCTGGTTGATCGAGGCATGGATCTCTTTCAGATTTCGCTGCTGTTCGCGGTCTACTCAGCCACAACCATTGCGATGGAATTGCCGTTTGGCGGGCTGGCGGACAACATCGGACGCAAGCCCGTCTTCCTCTCTGCGGTTGTGGCCAGCCTGATCTCGTTCGTCCTGTTTCTGTCGTCGAGCGATTTCAACATTCTGGCGCTGTCGTTTGCCTTTACCGGGTTTGGTCGGGCTTTGCGCTCGGGAACACTGGACGCATGGTTTGTCGAGCGATTCAGGACCGTGGCGCCAGATGTAGATATCCAACCCGCGCTTGCAAAAGCGCAATGGGCCAATGCCATGGGCCTGGCGTTTGGTGCCATTTGCGGGGGTCTCTTGCCCGATGTCTTCGGCGTCGTTGCGATCCGGTTTGGGTTCAGCATTTACGATACCTCATACCTCGCAAGCCTCATCGTGATGTCGGTGGTGTTTTTCTACACCCTGGCTGCCATCACAGAGACGCCGCGTCCGCTGAACCCCGAGGCACTCAGGCAGGGCTTCCTAAAGGTTCCGACCGTGATCAGAGAGGCGGGTCTCCTCGCATGGACAGATCGCACGCTGTCGCGCCTGCTGATGGCGCTGGCGCTCCTCCTGATGGCGACGAACCCGGTCGAAGTGCTGTGGCCGACCCACGTCAAGGCCATGCTGAGCGAAGGTTACGCCAATACGGCGATTGGCGCGCTGACGGCGACCTATTTCTTCTCGATGGCGTTTGGCGCGGCCCTGTCGCCCCGGGTCAATCGGATGTTCAGACGTCGAGATGCCGTTACGCTCTCGGTGGCCCTTGCGTGTCTTGCGACCCTGCAGATCGCAATGGCGCTTCAGGGCAGCATCCTGGGTTTCGTTGGTGTCTTCATCCTTTATTCTGTCATCTTTGGTGTGATCGAAACACCGGCCAGCAGTATTCTACATTCCTGTGTCGAAAATCATCAGAGATCTACTTTGTTGTCGCTACGCTCACTCGTGCAACAGTTCGGGGCTGCGCTTGGTCTGATGTTGGTTGGGGGCCTCGCGGAGGGCTATTCGCTGCCCATCGCATGGGTCGGCGCAACCGCCTTTATTGTCATCGCCGCGCTTTTGGCGGGCGGATTGGCCCGGACAGCAAAGTGAGATCGGGAGCCGCCGGTTGAGCAATCCATGACATCGCGCCCTCAGCACCAGGCACGCGCCAGACGCGGCGGATCTATTCCGCGGGTTCTGCCTGTTTGCCGGGCATTTCGCGATAGATCAGCGGGGCGTCACCTTGGGCGGCGTGGGTGTCGGCCTGGGCCTGGAGCGCGCCGTGGTGCGGAGATTTGATGCAGACGGGGTCCGTGGCCGCCGCATCGCCGACAATCGCCATGGCCTGACAGCGGCAACCGCCGAAATCCACCGTTTTGCGTTCGCAGCTCTGGCAGGGCTCCGCCATCCAGTCGGTGCCGCGGTAGGCGTTGAAGGCCGCGCCCTGGTACCAGATGTCGCTGAGCGACCGGTCCTGCACCCGCTCAAAGCTCAGATGCGGGATCGATTGCGCCGCGTGGCAGGGCAGCACGGTGCCGTCGGGGATCACATTGAGGCCGGAGGTGCCCCAGCCGCCCATACAGCGCTTGGGGTAGTCCTCGTGGTAGTCTGCGGGCACATAGTCGATCACCAGCCGCCCTTTGAGCCTTGTACGGGCCTCTGTGACGATCTGAGTGGCCTCGCGGGCCTGTTCGCGGGTTGGCATCAGGGCATCGCGGTTTTTCAGCGCCCAGCCATGGAACTGCACGGTGGCGACCTCGATCCGGCGCGCGCCCATTTCCTGCGCCATCTCCAGCGCGCGGGGCAGCTGGTGCAGGTTGCGCCGGTGCAGCACCGCGTTGAGCGTCAGCGGGAAGCCGATCTTGCCGATCCATTCCGCCACCTGCATCTTGCGTTTGAAGCCACCCTTGTAGCCGCCGATCTCATCCGCCATTTCCGGGTTGGTGCCCTGCAGTGAGAGCTGCACGTGATCAAGCCCTGCCGCATCCAGTGCGGCCAGCCGTTTTTCTGTCAGCCCGATGCCCGAGGTGATGAGGTTGGTATAAAGCCCGGCCTCCCGTGCGGCGGTGACCAGATCGGTCAGATCGCGGCGCGAGGCGGGTTCACCGCCGGAGAGGTGCAGTTGTAGAACACCCAGATCCGCGGCTTCGCGAAACACCCGCGCCCAGGTGTCGGTGTCCAGCTCTGCCTCCTGACGGGTCATTTCCACCGGGTTGGAGCAATAGGGGCAGGACAGCGGGCAGCGGTAGGTCAGTTCCGCCAGCATCGCGATGGGGTGCGGGACGGTCACGGGGCGACGTCCAGAAACCGGCGATTGCGCAGCGCGTCGAGAAAGCCTGAGCTGTCTTTTTGGATCTGGTCGATGGGCGCATTGTAGCGTTCCGCGAGGGTACCGGTGATCTCGCCAAAGCTGCGGGTGCCGTCGACTTCCGTCAGGATCGCGTGGCCGACCGGATCAAGGGTGATCGCCCGTTCAGGCGCCAGCAGCACCCAGGTGTCGCGGACCTTGTCGTGGTGCAGGCGCACGCCGCGGGGCAGGGCGGGGATATCGGTGGCCAGCATGTCAGGACGCCTTTTGCAGCAACAGACCCTCATCCGGGGTCCAGGCGCCGGGCGGGATACGGGCAGGATCGACATAGGCGCCCCAGAGCGCATCGAGCTGCGACCAGAGCACATCGGTCTTGAAGATCAGCGCTTGCGCGGCGGCCTCCTGTTTCTCGGCCGTATCCGCATGGTCGAGCACCCAGGCAAGACCAAAGGCCACATCCTTGGGGGCTTCTTTCAGGCGGTTCTTGAAGTAGCTCAGCGAGCTGTCATCGGCAAAGTCGTAGTTCTGCAGCAGCCCCTGAATGCGGTTGGCGTGGATCTTGGGCGCAAAGAGTTCCGTGAGCGAGGCGGCGACCGCTTCCAGCAGGGTTTTTTCGCGCACAAAGCGGACATAGGCATCCACCGCAAATTTTGTGGCGGGCAGCACGCCGCGGCAACTTGAGACGTAATCGGGATCGAGCCCCACGGCTTCGGCCAGCCGCAGCCAGCGGCGGATGCCGCCCTCGTTTTGCTCGGTGCCGTCGTGATCCTCGATCCGGGACCGCCAGGCGCGGCGCAGTGCCGGGTCCTCGACGCGGGACATGAAGGCGGCGTCCTTCATCGGGATCGAATGCTGGTAATAATACCGGTTGATCACCCAGGCGCGTACCTGATTGGGTGCGCAGCCGCCGCCGTGCAGCAGATCGTGGAACGGGTGCAGATCGTGGTAGCGTTCGGCGCCGATCTGGCGCAGGCGTGCTTCGAAGGCGTCTCGGCTTTGGGTCATTTACGTGATCTCCATTCCGTCCTGTCCGATGATCCATCCGGCGGCTTCGGCTTGCGCCTTTTCAGCCGATGCCGGGCGCAGCACCGGGTTGGTGTTGTTCATATGCACATAGACCTTCCGGGCGATGTCCAGCCCGTCGAAAGCGGCCAGAGAGCCGTCCGGCCCGCTCATGGACATATGCCCCATGCGTTTGCCGGTCTTTTGCCCCAAACCGGCCTGTACCATTTCGTCATCCTGCCACAGGGTGCCGTCGAACAACAGCAGATCCGCGCCCGTCAGCCGCGCGCGCAGATCATCGTTGAGCAGCGCACAGCCGGGGATATAGAAGGCGGTTTTGCCCGTGGTCGCCAGCTTCACGCCCACGGTCTGATCGCCGATCAGATCGGTCTGCACCTGCTCCCCCTCCAGATAGAGCGGTACCTTCCCGGGCACAGCAAAGAGGGTGGCGGTCAGACCCGGGGCCAATTCAAAGGGTGTGTCGAGCGCGATGGTTTCGCGGGCCACCACGGCGCTGTTGAGCGCGTCGAACATCGGGTTCTGGGCCAGCACCTCGTGGATGCCGGCGGTGGCAAAGAGCGTGAAGGGCTGCATTTCGCGTAAAGTGAGCAGCCCCGCAACATGGTCGATGTCACCATTGGTCACCAGCACCGAGCGGAGCGGAAGTTGCCGCAATCCTGTAGGGTGGAGAGACCGGGATTGCGACAACTGGTGCCGAATATCAGGAGACGCGTTCAGAATGGCCCATGCGGAACCATTGGCCGTAACAGCCAGGGAGGATTGGGTCTGTGATGGTATCGCGCCGGAGCGCGCCAGGTTGCAGTTGTTACAGCCGCAATTCCACTGAGGCAGTCCACCACCGGCGGCGGCCCCAAGGATTTGCGCGCGGAATGACATATAGGCCGCCCGCGCGCAAATTGATCAGAACAGGACTTCGCGCTCTTCGTCGCTGTCCGGTCCGTACATGTTGATTTCCATGCCGCATTCGATTTCGCGGATGATTGGTTTGGTCCAAGCCATGGTCGTCTCCTCCAAAAATGCGTAGTAAACTACAGCGCTAGGGTGGCAGAGCTTGGCGTGATGAGCGACTCTTAATTTATAAGAAATCATAAGACTTTGGTCTATATCACGCGTCATCTACGGCGGGCATCAGACCGGTCAGACAAAACCCCTGATTGCGCAAGGTTTTGATTTCCATGCCGAAATCGGAGGTCGCGAGCTTTTTGCGCAGATATCCGATGTAGACATCGACCACATTTTCGTTACCGGCCCCGTCGCTGGACCAGAGGGTCTCGTAGATCTCGATGCGCGGTACAGGCGCGTCCAGATGGCGCATCAGCAGCTCCAGCAGGGCGCATTCACGCTCGGTCAGGGCAACGCTGTCTGTTGCGTTCTGCAGGGTGCGCGCGGTGCGGGACAGGCGGGCGGGCTGCGGGCGCTGCGCGCTGGCGCGGTGCTCCTGCACCCGCAGGCGCGCCACCAGTTCATCGAAGCTGAAGGGTTTGACCACATAGTCATCCGCCCCGGCCTCCAGCCCGGCGGTGCGGTGCTCGACCTCCGAGAGGGCGGAGAGCATCAGGATCGGCAGGGTGGCCCCGGCGGCACGGGCCGTGCGCACCAGATCGATGCCGCTGTCGGCCCCCAGCATGACATCAACAATCGCGCCCACATGGGTGCCGGTCTGCAACCGTTCCAGCGCGCGGTCGGCGCGGTTTTCGGTTTCGGTCTCATAGCCATGCAGCGCCAGACCGCGGGCCAGCGCCGAGGTGATCTCGGGATCGTCGTCGATGATGAGAAGTTTGCTCATGGCGTCAGATTAAGCAGTCCCGCGCGGAAGGCGAACCGAGATTTTGGTCCCGGGTGCGGTGCCGATGGCCGCGTCGCGGGGCAGGGGGCTGATCAGGTTGATCTCGCCTTGCTGCGCCTCGACCACCCATTGGGCCAGCGCCAGACCCACGCCAAAGCCCTGGTTGGCGGTGGCTGAGCTGCCCTGCACGAAACGATCAAAGATTTTCGTCTGATCCTGCGGCGTGATGCCGGGGCCATTGTCGGTGACGCTGACACCGGCGTAGGTTTTCGCCACAATCGGCGTGATCCGCAGGTGTTTGCCCGCGCGGGTATGGCGGATGGCGTTGCGGATCAGGCTGACGATCACCTGCCGCACCCAGTTGGGATCGCAGTGCAGGGGGATGTCGGGCATCCCTACGATCTCCAGTTCCATACCCGCACTGTCGATTTCCGCCTGAATCTCGCCCTGCACCGCCTGCATGAGCTCCGGCAGCGCGACGGTTTGCGGATCCAGCGCCAGCTCGCCCGTGTCGGAGCGCGCCAGCCGCAGCAGATCGTCGATCCGGCGGTTCAGCCGTTCCGCCCGGGCCTCGATGGTGGCAAAGGCCGCGCTTGCCTCGGGGTCGCCTTCCTTCCTGCCGATCTGCGCTTCCATCAGGATCACGGTCAGGGGGGTGCGCAGTTCGTGGCTGATGTCGGCAAAGAACCGGCGGCGTTTGTCGTCGATTTCGGCCAGCGCGGCATTGGCCGTGCGCAGCTCTTCGGTGCGCTGTGCGATGGTGTTGTTGAGGCGGCCCCATTCCATCCGGACCTCTTTCTGCCGGGCCAGCAGGGCGGCGGCCATGCGGTTGGTTTCGGCAGAGAGCCGACCGATCTCATCCGCCCGCGTCACCGGCAGGCTGACGGAAAAATCCCCCTCGCCGATCTGATGCGCCGCGCGGTGCAGATCATCCAGCCGCCGGAATTGCGGGCGGATCAGGCCAAAATAAAAGGCCGTGACCGCCAGCAGGGTCGCCGCCGCGATGCTCAGCGCGATCAGTGTCAGCCGCTGGCGCAGGGTGTCGATGCCAGAGAGGATGTTGTTGCGAAACAGCACTTCGGTGTTCACCGCTTGGCTAAGCAGCTGATCGAAACTGGAAGCAAACCGGTCGAGGTAGGCGCGCAGGCGCTCAGGGTCTTCGATGTCGGAGATCAGGCCCTGCTCGGTGTCCTCCAGCATGGCCTGCATCCGCGCAACGCCCAGCGATTGGGTGCCGTAGCGGGATTGCTCGTCCAGCCCCAGCGCCTCTGCGGCATTGACCGCCTCGGCCACGTCCTTATGCAACTGCACAAACGTGCGGCGCATCTGGTCGGTGACGGGTGCAATGCGGTCCGCGCGGACATCTCGCGGCTGGCCGATCTGCACGGCTTCGGTCGCGACCACCAGAAAGGTGGAGGCCTGGGTGGACAGGCTGGAATAGCGTGCCATGCGGATCTCGGAGGCCAGGGCGGTGTCGAGCCTGCGCGCGACCTCGTTGAGGCCGAAGGAGAGAATGAGCGCTGTCAAAACCGTGCCTGCGCCCAAAAGCGCCGCGCCCACGGCAAGCCGCAGCTTTAGGGACAACGCGGGTTTGGGGGCGGCAGCCGTCATTCGCCCATGACCGCAAAAAGAGGCAAATTTGCCGAAAATTGCCGGAATTTCCTGCTTTTAGGGCTCAAAATAGTGCCAGAAGGGAAAGTTAAGAAGAAATTTACCGACTTTAGTATATGTCCAGAGCGTGCGTACGAGCAGAAACAAAAAACAGGAAACCCTGACCCATGATCGAACTTTTGTTTGTCGCGTGCCTGTCTACGGCACCGGATGAATGTCGCGAGCGCAGTCTTGTCTTTACGGATGTCTCGCCGATGCAATGCCTGATGGGCGCGCAGCCTGAGCTGGCCAAATGGACGGCGAACCACCCCAATCAGCAGATCAAGAGCTGGCGCTGCCGCACCGTGTCTTTTGCGGAGCGGGATACCTAAGGCCACGCGCTCACCCCTTGCGCTTCATCAGCCCGCGCGCGGGATCATAGCCCCAGACGGCCAACAGACTGAGGACAAGCGTGCTCAGCACAACCCAGGCGAGGGCGTGAAAGTTGAGCTGCAGGTAAAGCAGGAAGCGGATCAACTCCACCACATGGGTGAAGGGGTTGAAGGCGCAGATGTCGCGCAGGAGCGGCGAGCTTTCCGCCATTTTCCACAACGGATAGAGCGCGGAAGACAGGAAAAACATCGGGAAGATGACGAAGTTCATCACGCCCGCGAAGTTTTCCAGCTGCGAGATGAAGCTCGACAGAACCAGCCCGAGCGCGCCCAGCATCAGCCCCCCCAGGATCAGCCCCGGTAGCACCGCGATATAGCCCAGGGCGGGCAGCGTGATCCCGAACAGGGCGGCGATGGCCAGAAACGCGTAGACCTGCAGGATCGAGATTGCGGTGGATCCAAAGAGCCTGCAAAAGAGCAGCCACCAGCGCGGGTAGGGGCTGGTGAGCAGGAGCCGCATCGAGCCCATCTCGCGGTCATAGACCAGGCTGAGCGAGCTTTGCATGCCGTTGAAGAGCAGCACCATCGCGCAGAGACCGGGCACGATGTAGGTCTCGTAGGTGATATAGGTCTGATAGGGCGGGATAATCGACAGACCCAGGGCCGCCCGGAAGCCCGCCGCAAAGATCAACAGCCAGACGAGGGGCCGCACAAGGGCCGCGATAAAGCGTTCGCGCTGATGGATGAAGCGTAGGAATTCGCGCCCGACGATGGCGCGGGTGACGCCCCAGAACCCGCTCATGCGGGGGCTCCGGTGCGGGTCAGAAACCAATCCGACAGTGTTTGCGCGCCACGGATGTCGCCGGTGACGCCTGCGTCGATGATCTGCCCGCGGTGCAGGACCAGCAGCGCATCATCATCGCGCACTTCGTCCGTCAGATGCGTCGTCCAGAGCACGCAAAGCCCCTGTTGGGCAAGGTCATGCACGTGGTCGGTGATCGCAGCCCGTGCGGCGGCATCGAGCCCGACCGTGGGTTCGTCCAGCAACAGCACCGATGGCTCATGCAGCAGCGCGCGCGCCAGTTCCATCCGGCGGCGGTGCCCGCCATTCAGGGCGCGGGCCTTCTCATCCCCCCGGGCGCGCATGTCCAGACGGTCAAGCGCTGCGTCGATCCGGCCTGGCATTTCACCGCGGGGCAGGCCGTGCAGCGCGCCGAAATAGCTCAGGTTCTGCCGCACCGTCAGGTTCAGGTCGAGCGTCGGCTGCTGAAACACCACCCCCAGTTCGGCCAACGCCTTGCGCGGGGCCGTGCGCAGATCGTGACCGGCCACATGAATATCGCCCGTTGGTGCCACCAGCAAGCGGGTCAGCAGCGACACCAGGGTCGATTTGCCCGCGCCGTTGGGCCCCAGCAGTGCACAAAACTGACCCGGCGGCACGGCGAGCGAGACACGATCCAGCGCTTTCTTGGGGCCATAGTCGAAGCTGAGATCGGTGACGCGCAGCCCCCCGGTCATAGCCGCCGTCCTGTCTGGATATTCCCGGTCACGCCTGCTCCCCACAACGCTGAAATCCTGGATGGCAGCTTGCCCCGAAAGCCATGGCGCGACAAGCGGCGCGACATAGCCTTTGGTCTTAGATGCATAAATCGCGCCGGGCCATCACAAACATGTCATTGCGGGATTTTAGGGCGATCGCGTAGCTTTGCCACGTTCCGTTCGGAGGTACGACCATGCCGGTCACACGACGCGAGACATTGGTTTCGGGGTCCGCCGCCCTGCTGGCGCTTGGGTTTCCAGGCGATCTGGTGGCGCAGGAGATCACGGCGGAAGAGGCCATCGCGGCTTTTGCGCAAGGGGCGCAGATCACACCCGGCGGGGTGATCCTGACGCTCGATGCGGTGGCGGAAGACGGCTACAAGGTGCCGGTCGAGGTTGCGGCGGAGGGCGCGAGAGCCCTGATGATCATCGCCCCGGAAAACCCCGTACCGCCCGTCGCCATGGTCCGTTTTGGGCCGATGGCGGTGGAGCAGCAGTTTTCCACCCGCATCCGTCTGGCCCGCACGCAAGAGGTCATGGCGCTGGCGCGGATGCCAGATGGGACGGTGCTGAGTGCCGCGCAGTTTGTCGATGTTGTCGTCGGCGGCTGTGGCGCCTGAGGAGGGTAATTGATGGCAACTGGTGTGAAATCGCGCGTCAAACTGCCCAAGGTGGCCAGGGCAGGGGAGGTCATCACGATCAAGACGCTGATCACTCACCGGATGGAGAGCGGGCAGCGTTTCGATGAGGCCGGTCAGACGATCCCACGGTCGATCATTCACCGGTTCACCTGCGATTTCGATGGGGAAACGGTTGTCGATGCGACGCTGCATCCGGGCATTGCCACCAACCCGTTTTTTGAATTCAAGGCGCGCGTGCCCCGGTCGGGGGTCTTCAGTTTCGCATGGTACGATGATGACGGGGCCATCTATACAGCGCAAAAAAGCATCGCCGTGACGTGATCCAAGGCCTGCGACGCAGACGAAAGTGGCGCTGTGACGGGCGTGGATTTTGCGTGATAATGTGTCCCATGTGGCGGGGGAGTTTTCGTGCACTCTGGTGTGGGGCAATGGTTGCGGGCCTGGTGGCATCGGCGACCGCGGCGGCAGACGCGGCCTGTTCAGAACCGATTGCCACCCCCGGAGACGCCGCCTATGGGGCCTATCTTGCTGGTGAATGCTTGACGTGTCACCGCGTGGATGGCGGCGCCGAAGGTATTCCGTCCATTACCGGTTGGGGCGCGGATGACTTTGTGGCTGCGGTGCAGGCGTACCGCTGCGGGGCGCGGCGGCACAACGTGATGGAGATGCTGGCGGGTCGGTTGAGCGATGCGGAGATCGCAGCCCTTGCCACCTATTTTGAAGACCTCGAATGAGGCTGATCTTTTGGGAGGGATCACAATGACTTTGAACCGACGCATTTTTCTGGGCACTGGGGCGGCTGCGCTGTCTGCGCCGCATGTTTTGGCGGAGGGGCATGGCCGG
>NZ_CANMNK010000017.1 GCF_947499265.1 uncultured Roseobacter sp.
GGAAAAGCCCGGTCGCCTTCGAACGAAAAGTGGCCTAAACGAGCACTTGGGGCGGCACTAAAACGCGACAGGTCCAGGCCGGTCAAATTTCCAGTGAGAAGGAGCGGATTTTAAGCGACCCAACGCTCGGAGAAATGTTCGCCAAGGTGGACGGTAAGCTTAATACGAAAGCACTTCGCGATTTTCGAGATCACTTGTTGGAGCACCCGTATCTGGTCCCTGAGCTTCAGGACATGAACGCACTTCGGAGGCGGGTTTGGATTGCCTACTTGACGACAATGAAGTCTGAGTATTCAGCGCTGCTACACGAATATGATGCGAGCCAGGAAAAGCTAAAAGTAATTGTTGGGAAGGCTGAAGCTGAATTGACCCGTTGGGAAGCTGTTATCGATCAGTTCAACGAACGGTTCTGGGTGCCATTCAAAGTATCAGTGCAAAATAAGGCTGATGCCGTGCTTGGAATCGAAGGTCCGCAGATCGAATTTGTGTTCAAAGATCAGGATGGAGACCCAAACCGTCGCATTGCCTCCGAAGACCTGTCCCAAGTATTGAGCAACGGCGAGCGCCGAGCCCTATACATTCTGAACATTATTTTCGAAGTTCAGGCGTTGATGCAGGCGGAACAGGAAACTTTGTTGATTGTCGACGATATCGCTGACTCGTTTGACTACAAGAACAAATACGCGATCATCGAATATCTACGTGATATCAAGACAGTCGAGCATTTTCGACTTGTTGTCCTTACCCACAATTTTGACTTCTACCGTACGGTTAAAGGTCGATTGGGCGTTTACAATCCGAACAAACTGATCGCAGGCCGTGTCAACAATGCAATACGGTTACAGTCAGACTCCATGGGAGAGAATCCCATAGGAGCGTGGACTACAACCTTGGACAATCCGAAGTCGATGGTTGGTTGTATTCCCTTCGTAAGAAACCTTGCTGAGTACAGCGGGGATCACGATACATACAACCGGTTGACGGATTTACTGCACGTGAAAGCCAACTCCGACGCTGTTACATTCCGTGACCTCCGCGGAATTTTTGATCGCGTGCTCTCTGATGATATGATGGCCACTTGCTTCGAGAGTGATGCAAGTGTGCTTAATGAAATTGGAAACATGTGCGATGCGATTACTAACGCTTCGTTGGACGAAGTTTCCTTGTTGGATAAGGTAATTCTTTCCATGGGTATTCGCCTAGCAACTGAACAGTTCATCATTGATCAGATACAAGATCCGGAGTTTGTAGGCGGACTAAGCGGAAATCAGACAAGCAAGCTCATTAGAAGGTTCCGTCGTGATCATGATTCTCCGCTGGCCAGTAAGTTGATGGAGCAGGTCCTGCTAATGACGCCTGAGAATATTCACATGAATTCCTTCATGTTTGAGCCTATCTTGGACATGTCACCTATGCACCTTCACGACCTATACAATGGAATCCGAGCCATTGGTCATGGCGAAGCTGCTTCTACTTCATAGAAATGCGAAGAGTTACCTGGTGCAAGTTGCGCGATCCAGTACGAATTAGCTCAAGGAAGCTCCACCGTAGCGGTAACGCAATAGAAAAAAGGCAGCTGTTCCATCCTTCACTGGCATTGCAAGAGGATTGCTTGCCGATAACGGGCCTAGATTCCCGAAGAAAAACTCTTTGATTGCACGGCATTGCTTCCATGTTGTTGCAAAAAGTCTCGTTGATCAGATGGTTTCTATGGTCTGAAATCCGTCAAATTGCTTCGCCAGACTTCACGAAATAACCCCTCGAAAGCTTCGTTTTGACGAGGTCCGAAAACGCAGATTTAGCCTCTCGCTCGTCTACGTACCAGTCGAGCCTGCACCGTCCGCGAGTTTGGCGTCGACCCCATTGCCGTTCGATACCGACCTCGCCGAAGAGGCTCTGTGTCAGTTGGACGGAATAGAACCTGTCCATGTTCACATCTGAGTCGACGCGGGTCATGTCAACTCTCATCGATCTCCTCCTCGGACATCGCAATGTACCTGCGATCGACACATTCGAGTCTCGGGTTTTCGTGGTCGAGGCCCCAACGACGTTTCGTGTAGAACTCAAGCGCTTTGCGGACGCGGACCTCAAGGCTTTCGCCCTCGAATCCGAATTCGATCCGAACGACCCGTTTCTGATCAGGTGCCAGGTTGTGGTGCGGCCGCAACTGAAGGACGGCCCAAGTGAACCAATCATCATCCCGCGGCACGTCATCTGCAGTGCGGCGTTGGTCGAAGGACTGGGACGGATCGATCCGAGACGGGATAAAGTCGCGAAAACCCCGTCGGGTATAGCACCACGCTCGCAAGTGAATACGTACGCCGTCTGACGCAAAACGGAGCGGTGCAATCCACCGAACCTCCGGCTCCGGCTCGCGCATAGATTGATAAACGATCTTGATCGCCTCGCCAGCAAGCAAAGCGCGATAGAGCGGCCGAAAAGCACGAACGTTCTGCGTTCGCTGAAGGTCTGGTAATACGTCGTAGACAGGACGCTTCTTTCCGAGCAGCAACTCTTCGAGTTCGTCCGTCGTGGCCTGCCCGGTAAGCCGCGAGAATTGCTTTGTCGTTTGGTACTTCTTCGTTGAGGCGTCATACTTCAGCGCCTCGGGATTGGCGGTCTGCAAATAAGTTCTAAAATCCAGCGCGGCCTGCGGGTTCGAGATTCTAAAGCGCTCAATGAGCGATCCGCGTGTTGCCGTCCCGTCCCAAAAGAGCAGGCGGTCGAGGTACTCCAGCCGCTCCTTCTGCGCGTGTTTTAGGTCGTCAAAGGCCATGCCGAAAACTATCTTGACTCTTTCGCTATGTCCATCTTAAAAATATACGTATAAAAATTAATGGTGTCGAAATGAAAGTTCTTCACACTGCAGACTGGCATCTGGGAAAGACCCTGAGGGGCGTTTCCTTACACGAAGACCATGCGCACGTTCTCGAGCAGGTGTTCCGGACGGTGGTCGACGAGGCAGTGGATGTTTTGCTGATCGCGGGCGACGTCTACGACAAAGCGTCCCCATCCGAGGCTGCGATGAAGCTCTACAGCGACTTCCTGGAGCGTGTCCACGAGGAGACCGAAGCGGCGATAGTCGTGATTGCGGGCAACCATGACTCGGGGCAGCGGCTCGGTACGGCGTCCAAGCTTTTTGATCGCCGTCGCATTCTCGTCCGTGGGCCGATCCAGCGGAACGAAGTTCCGCTGATCCTCGAGGACAGTCATGGCAAGGTTGCAATCTCGGCGCTTCCCTATGGCGAGATTTACGCTGCGAGGCGTGCCTTTGACATAGAGGGCATCCGATCGCCGGAGGATGTGCTGCGGGCACAGATAGAAGCGGCAAAGGCGCACGTGCCTGAGGGAGCTCGCTGGATCGTCGTGGCTCATGCGTTCGTGACGAACTGCCAGCCGACGGAGAGTGAGCGTCGGCTTTCTGTTGGAACTGTCGAGACCGTGTCTGCCGGCAATTTCGACGGCGCGCATTACGTGGCTCTCGGTCACCTCCATCGCCCGCAAACGGCGGGTGCAAATACAATCCGTTACAGTGGCTCTCCTCTGGCGTTCGGTTTCGACGAGGCTGGTACGACGAAGTCGATGACCGTCTTCGATCTCGATGGAAGCGGTCAGGTGGTCGATCTACGGGCTGTGGTCTTCAAACCCCTGAGACCGGTTCGCGAGGTGAGGGGGCTCCTAGACGAACTTGTTGCAGACGCCAAAGCCAACCCAAGCGAGGACTACATCCGGGCGATCCTCTTGGATGAGGGCGCATTGATCGAGCCCGCTGCCCAGCTCAGACCACACTACCCGAACATCCTACAGACTCTGCGAGAAAGAAAGCAGGACCTCGTGATGAGTAGCGCCGGGCGTGCACTGTCAAAACTCGACGATCCAGTCGGCGTCATTGGTGAGTTCCTGACTTACGTCCGCGGTGAAGACGTCACCGAGAGAGAGACGGAAGTTGTCAAGACCGTTCTCGACCGACCGGCGCTGGAGGACATGTCATGAGGCCGATCCGATTGAAGATGACTGCGTTCGGTCCCTATGCTGGAACCGAGGTCGTCGACTTTACCGCCGCCCTCGACGCGGGAATTTTCGGCATCTACGGGGAGACCGGCGCCGGCAAGACGACGATTTTTGACGGTATCTCTTTCGCACTGTTCGGACAGTCGTCGGGAGCCGAGCGTTCGGCCGAGGACATGGTGTGCCACCATGCCCATGCGACGGATATCACGGAGGTCGAGCTCGTCTTCGATCTTGGAAACGAACGCTACGTCGTGAGACGCATCCCGAAACAAGAGAGGGCGGCTCGCCGTGGATCGGGTACAACGACCGAACCGCACCAGGCATACCTGTTCCGGGCGACCGGTATGTCGCTGGAAGAGATCGCTGACGGCAAGGATGGCGAAGTGATCGCCGAGAAACAGGTCAACAAGGTCGATGCTGAGATCGAGACGCTTCTCGGCTACAACGCTGCACAGTTTCGTCAGATCGTCTTGCTGCCCCAAGGAGACTTTCGAAAGATCCTGACGGCGACAAACGACGAGCGCTCGCCAATCCTCAAGCGCCTGTTCGATGTTCGCCTCTATGAGGGTTTTGTCGAACGCATCAAACGTGATGCGACGGCACTGTACCGTGAAATCAGCGAGGAACGCGTCCGCCGCGAAACGCATCTGGGCGATCAGACCGAGGAAGACTTGGGAGAGGTGATCCGCACAATAAGCGAGGAAATCGCGACCCTCGAAGGGACCATGAAATCTGAAATAGAGGCGTTGGCAGTATGCCAGAAGGCCCTGTCCGCGGGGGAGGGGCTGGCTGAAAAGCTCGCGGCGCGGGCTTTGGCCAAACATGATGAGTCCACTCTCCTCTCCGATGCCGAAACGATCAAGCAAAGCAAGTCTCGGCTGACCAAGGCCCGTGCTGCACAGACTGTATTGGTCGCCGAAGCTACGATGCGATCTGCGGGTGAGAATGCCAAAGCCTCTCAAACCCGTCACGCAACAGCGAAAGACGTTCTGACGTCCGCCCGGTCAGCATTCGCTTCAGCCAAGGAGGCGCTAGGTCGGACTGAGCGACAGAAGGAAGATCGTGACGCCGCTCATGCACATGTGCAAGAGCTGGAGCGCTTCGAAAAGACGCTCGGCCAAGCCCGCAATCTGTTTGCGGTCCTGGAGGCAGCGAAAGCGAAGACCAAATCGGCGGCTGAGGAACAGGAGGCGGTAGAAGGCAAGTGGAAGGATGCTGACCAAGCTCTTGCGGCACTGCGCAAACTCCAGAAGGAGCAACCGGCCCATGTGCGCGCGGTTCACGCAGCAGGAAGCGTTCTGTCTACGCTGGAGCGCGAGGCCGAGGCACTGTCTCGGTTCGAGATTGCCAAGTCCCGACGCGATCAGCAGGCGGGCGAAGTTGAACGGTTGGAGAATGAGCATAAAGAGCGGAGCGGTCATCTTGATGCCTGCAAGGTCGCATTGGAACGCGCCGAAAAGGATCTGACCGACATACAGGCCCTTCACGTGGCCAGGAAGCTGCTTCCAGGCGTACCCTGTCCCGCCTGTGGTTCGCGGGATCACCCCGACCCGGCAACTGGCGATCCCGAGCGACAAGGTCGTCACGACCAATTCGAAAAGGCGACAAAAGACCTTCGTGCAGCGGAGCGTGATGAGGTGGAAGCAAGGACGGCACTTGCTGCGGCGAAGTCCTCGCTCACTGAAAAACAGTCAGAACTCGACGCCCTCGATCGCCCAGAGCGGGACCGACAGAGCCTTGATCCCGCCCTGGCGGAAGCACGTGGTAAGAAAGCCGCATTGGAATCGGACACCAGATTTGTCGATCTCGAAGACAAGATTGCCGCGGCTGAAGTGTCCATCGAGCAGGCAAACTCTCGCTATGAGCGGACACGTAAAGAACTCTTGGAGGCCCGGGACGCTGAGACGCGAGCAAATACTTCCTACGAGACCATTCTTCGAGAGGTGCCCGAAAATTGGCGACAGGCAGACGGTTTGGAAAAAGCGCTGCGGGCTGCTGTTGTCAAACGGGACGAACTGGTTGCTGCCCATGACAAGGCCGTGAACGACGAAAAGACGGCTGCGATCGCACTGAGCAGCGCCGAGGAAGGGGTCACAGGCGCTGGAGCAAGTGCAGACCGAACGGAGCTGGCGTTCTCTAACGCCAAGGCTGAATTTGCCGAGCGGCTTAGCGCGGCCGGACTGGATGAGACCAGTTTTGAGTTTGCAAAGACTGACGTCCCGCAGTGCGAGTTGCTCGAGGAGCAAATCAACGCGTACAACCAGCGCGTAGCGGCCAACAAAGCACAGCTTGAGAGATTGGCAAAAGAGATCGGCGACAAAAGCTCCCCAGACATTGAGGCACTGGGGGCCGCCAAAGACTCCGCGCAGTCGAAGCTGGAAAGTAGTCAGCAGACCCTGACACGTAGAAAACGCGATCTGGAGGCGAAGCTCGAGACGCAGCTTAAGGTGCAAGTACTCTCCACCCACATTTCTGCCCTCGAGGCGAAATACGGCCCAGTCGGTGGGCTCTCGGACCTGGTCAACGGCAACAACGATCGGAAGGTTCGGCTCCCCGATTTCGCCATCGCAGCGATGTTCGACGAGGTTCTGGTAGCCGCCAATCAAAGGCTTGGGCCCATGACGGGTGGAAGGTACCAGCTACTTCGCCCAGACAATGCTATTGGCGGGCGGCAAAAGCGTGGGCTGGATATCGCAGTCTTCGACGCCAACACGGAAAAGTCGCGTCCGACCAAGACGCTGTCCGGTGGCGAAGGGTTTCAGGCCTCACTTGCCCTCGCTCTCGGTCTCTCCGATGTGGTTCAGCAAAACAGCGGCGGCATCAAACTGGATGCAATTTTCATCGACGAGGGCTTCGGCACCCTAGACGAAGACACTTTGAACACCGCGCTTGAGACCCTTTACGAGCTGACCAATGACAAGAGGTCTGTAGGTCTGATCTCTCACACCGAGCAGGTAAAATCCATGATTACCGAAGGGTTTGACATCGAGGTCACACCCTCTGGCTCCCATGTTCACCCACGAAAATCCGCGGCTTAACAACAGGAGGTCACTATGCCCTATTCCACGAACCCCAAAGCTCAGCATGTCTGGGAGAAAGCGCGCCGCATCAGAGGGAAGAATCCAAACCTTTATAGGCGAGACGCGCAAGGCAATGTCATCTACAAACCGGCCTATAACAGAGAAAGCCCTATGGGTTGGCAGGTTGATCACATCTGGCCGAGGTCAAAAGGTGGCTCGGATGCGCGGCGGAATCTTCAAGCTCTTCAAACTAGCGCAAACAAGCGCAAGTCGAATAAGACGCCGAGAAGGGCCAAGGCTTCGGCTCGCAAGCGCCGATGGTAGTGGGTGTACGCGAGATGGCAAGTATTTTTGATGGAATGGAGAATGCATGGCTAGATGTACAGCACCGGTAAGAGGCCACAAGTCTGCAGCGGCGGCCGCCAATTGTCCGGCATGCAGACACCGCTACGGAGGCTCCCGTACCTACGGCGGGTACAGCAGTGGTTATAGCGGCTACTCGTCAAGCACGTCGCCGTCATACTTGTCCAACGTGAGGAATAGCGGTCGGAGCGGCAGCTCGGGGCGGCGTTCCAAGAAGCCGCGTTGGTCCGGAGCCAGTTCAGGTGTGTGGTACACGCCGGAACAAGTTTAGGCACTTACACCTGTCAGAGAAAACGTAGAAAAACTCTCAGCCGCCCAGCCCGACCTTCGAGACGTGTTCCTCTGCCACGCTTGGGATGATCGGCAGGGCTCTGCTAAAGAATTGCATGACCTGTTGGAAGCACGTGGCGTTCGAGTGTGGTTCAGCGAGAAAGATCTTGGCCTAGGCGTGCCTATGATGCGCGCCATCGACAAAGGACTGGTGAACTCACGTATTGGAATCGTTTTGGTGACGCCAGCCATGTTGCGTCGCCTGCCTGCAGAAGGTGTAGCTGACAAGGAACTTTCCGCGCTTTTGAGACGGGAGCGATTGGTTCCGGTTGTTCATGGAACAACTTATGAAGAGCTTGAGCAGGTCAGCTTGTTGCTTGCTTCTAGGGCTGGCCTAAGCACGGCCGAAGAGCCAATGGTTGAGGTTGCAAAAAAGATAGCCGAACTGGTCGACACCTAGTTGCTGTAAACGCGACAGCTCAAACGATGCCTAATTGCACTTATCTTTCCGACGGTAGGCTTTCGAATTGTGTTTTTGCAATCGCAGCAAATGTCCGGTTTGGCGGGCCGCATCGCAGAAACCCGAGTTAAGGTCTAAGGTCAGCTCAGGGCCGTTCTTGAAAAATTTGGAAGCTCTTTCAAATGGCTTACTAAGCATTGTTAGCCGAGCTTATGGTTGGGAAGGCTCTAAGCCCTTTCCATATCCGTAGCTGAACGCGTCTTCGTAAGCACGCACCGGATAGGCAAGATCATCGCCGGACGACGCGAGTACAGACTGACATGCCGGCTCTTTTGCGGCGAGTGTGCGCATGATGTCCCACATCCCAATCATTGCCTCGTCTTCTGCGTCGTAGGGTGAGCATCCTTTCTGTTCCGATAACTGACATAGAGCAGCGCGATACTTGTAAGCACGCAAGAAGGGGCAGTGGATTTGGCTGACGACATCCGTCGATCGGAGCTGATCGATGTACTCCGGTTGCGCTTGATTGAGGTTGTATTCAATGTCTTGAAGTGCAGAAAACTGCACAACTTTGCGCGCGAGGATTTGATTGACATAATTCAAGGGGTCGTCAGAAAGCGCGGCCGCATTTTGTAGGGCCAAATCGCCGTCAAACAGAGACACGGGGTCGCTGTAAAGGTGGTCTGACAGATTGCTCCAGTGTTCAGGTGCCCAAGGGTTGGACCGCAGACGGGCCAATAGAATTGCACCGCGGTGTTCGCGTTTATTCGCAAAGAAGTCTTGCTGCTCTTCAAAGGTCAGATCGCATCCATTTTCGCCAACGGCGCGCCCACAGGCGTCCGCGCGTTGGTGTGACAGGGTCAATTCAGTGGCTTCTTCTACGAAATCCAGTAAAGCTTCGTTGAACGGGTCGTCGTCTAGTAGATTTTGCGCCCTCTTTTGGCGCTTCAACAAAAACTGCGAATGGGTGTTGAGGTTCAACGCGCGTAGAACTGGGGATTGGGCGAGTTTCGTTGCTACCGTACGAAGTTTATGTAGGCGAAACTGATCAAATGCAGTGTCGAGAACAACGTGATGCGCCCAAAGGATATCGTCGGCATGCGCACGCGTGAGATCCACCTTTGTCGCAAAGACATAGGCGCTGGTCAGCGTCGTATCTTCATTCACATGCTGTCGAAAAAACTGCTTCCCGTATTCATTGAGCCATGCAAACGTCCAATCGGCGCTCGCTGTCATGATGCAGCGATGAACTGTGTCTTGGTACATCTCATCTGGGAAATAGGATGATAAAGTCCCGCAGATATGGAGGAAATCTTCGTATGCCATACTCTCATTCAAAAACGAATTCACGTATCTTTGGACTGATCCCCAATTTGGATCTGCTCTGAGAATCCGACGTACTTCATCATGACGGTGCAAAACACCTGGACCGCTCGCCAAACCCCGGATTACAGCGTCAGAGGCCGGAATGAGGTTCGGTTTTGTCATGTAAGCCCGAGCCGCAAGATCGCGCGCGTTATAGTAAAGATCCCAAGCGAGGCTGACCGATCTTTTGGAACCACCACGTCCCAAAATTCCGGAAGCATTCCACAACGCCCAAGCGCGCGCGATTTGTGGCAGTGGGTTGCTCGGCTCTTCATCCATCCATCGCTGAACGAACTTTTGGGTCTTTGGGTGACTTCGGGACAGGCCGATAAAGATGTCTCGAACCTCATCCGCTGTGGCATTTTTGGACTCGTATTCCAATACCCATGCTTCGATAACCTTGCGCGCTTGGGTGTGTTCACCTGACCAGATGAGATCCTTGATTTCGTCGCGGCTTGGCAATTCCGCGCTGGCAATGGTGGACCCTACGAACAAAAAGATAAGACAAAAGATGTAGCGCATGATGTCGTTCCGCTGAGCGATGATCAGCCATTGTATTGGTGACACTGGGACCAAAGTTAGTCATCGAGAAGGCGATGTTGGGGGGCCAACATGTTCGGCCTAAACAACATTGAAATCAATATTTGGGCAGTGTTGCGTGTAACTTGGACGCGAGTGAGGCTCACATCTCATTTGTCGATGCGTGTTTGGCCCGATGTTTGGCAACAACAAGTAGGCGATAGATGGTGATTTTAGCAACTTTGACCGATGAGCTGTTCCTTTTAATTCAGCTGCTTCCATTCGCACGTTTCTACATCAAACGAGTAGGCTCCTTGATAATCTCGGTATTGACCTCGAGACGAGATGCTGCCGCCTGACACATTAATAACCGAACCAACCAGCTCTGCAGTATGGCGACTGATCCAGCCCGGGGCGTCACCGGTGGTCTCGACGCTAGAAATACTAAAATCCTGCAGGTTAAGCCGGAATACAGGTGTAATGTCGTCTTTCCTGTCCCCCATGTAGCCAAGCCCCCCAATGATCCAGATCGCGTCACCAATCAACGTGGCAGAGTGGAAATCGGTTGGGGGGAAAATCGACGCGGGATAGAAGAATATCCGCGCATCTCCGCTTGGCCCGAGCACCACGACATCGCTGAAAATCACGAAGTCACTGTCATAGGAATCTTCGTGCTCACCACCAATCTGAACCCAACGCCCATCTGGCAGGCGCGTCGTCGATTGCCCAAACCTGTCTGTTGTCCAGGCCGCGTAGGGCAGATCCGGAAGGCGTTTTCGCGCAGCAAAAGAGCTTTCTCCGGTGCGCAGCATTTCGAGATAGTAGGGCAGCGTGCGTTCTTCTGGATTTGCGTTACCTGCACAGTGGCTGGCTGGGTCCAGATAACCGGGTGCTGTCGTGTCCTGCTGGGGGATCATATACGCTTCGGTAACAAAGCGGATTTGCTCCCGCTCGAATTCATCGACGTCATCGACGCTCCAGCCCGCATCCAGAAGCGTTCTGATATACTCGGTTATCGCAGGTTGCCCGTGTGCGTCTTTCACGCTCAGAGGCTGGTTATGGTACATGAGGACATCCGTGATCTGATGGACATCCGCCCCCTGCTTCAGGAGCAATTTTAGGGTTTGCGTATCAAATTTTTCCAACGTTGCGTCGAGCGCGTCATCAGGCTGCACTCCGTGCTCCAAAAACGGATGCAACATTGCGGGATCCCCCAAAGACGCGGCCATGCCGCAGCAATCTCTCACGTGCTCCTCTTGAATCCGTCCCTGCGTCACCAAGTGATCAAGCAGGGCGGTCAACACATCGGGCTTCTCGGCCAGAACCGCCTCGTGCAGGACCGAATTGGCATCAAGACGCCACCAAAGGATATCAAAGGTGTCGATTAGCGCCACGACCGCAGGCACATCGCCATAGCGCACGACATGATGCAATTTGCTGAATCCGGCTTTTTCGCCCTCGGCTCCAAGTTCAATCAGGACGTCGAAGACATCGCGATACCCAGAATAGCGCGCGAAATCCAACGGCGTTTCTTTGAGGAGAGAAAATGCGTTGGGGTCCTCTCCAGCTTCGATGAGGTCGCGGACCTTGTTCGTCATGCCTTCGGCGTTGCCAGTCTCGATCAGCTGTACCAACGGGGGTTTTGTTGCTTTATCTTTTGCGATCCAGTCTTTGCAGCGTTGATCAACTTGCCGCATCGAAAGGTTTTGCGTTTTGAGATAGGCAAGTTCTTCGGAGGCAGCTTCAAAGTCCCAATAGGTCCAGGCTTTGTCCGTCCAAGCCGCGCGTTTTTCAAATCGTGATAAGAGTTCCAAGCGATCAAGATAGGCTGTACGCTTAGCATCCGCCAATCTTTCCAACCCCTGTTTGATCATCCCAATTGGGTCCGAGAGCTCGATTTTGACGTCCATTTTTGAAAATCACCGTAATGTTCCTGCACAAGAAAACTGCATATTCGATAAATCTGACCTAAATATGATTTTCGGTTGAGCATTTTGATAACAGACATTGAACCCTCCAACGCTAAGGTCGGCTCCTACAGCCAAGGGATCAGTCCGCTCCCAAACCAAATGTCCTGTGTGGATAGCTCCTGCATAGCAAGACATTTTTGAAGTAATTTCGCACTGGTCAGAAGCAGACGTGTGTTCCCATTGCCCGACAGGCGATTTGCAACGCAAATCTGCCGAGAGGGGCCTGTTTGCGCGGCACTCGTAGCCGCTGGCCCTCCCTCTCGGGACATTGCTGCGCAATGCCCTGACGGACAGTGGATGGTTTCCGCGACCAAGTCCCAAACGGCTTACCGGACAACAGAGTGTCCCAGACATTCGACGGGGTGTCTTGGTTGGCGGGCTGACTGTGCGCCATCATTTCAAAGGTCTTGCTGTCTCAGGTGTTCCTTTTCCTTATTTTTGGGCTGTGTGAGGCCGATAGTAGTCGTTCCTGGTCAGCACCGCCCAGACTATTCGTGCGGTCTTGTTCGCTATTGCGACGGTCGCGAGTCGAGCAGGCTTGCGCTCAAGAAGGCCAATGGCCCATGATCGACGCGGTCAGGGTTCACTTTCATTTGCCGCAATCGCGCTGTCATGCCGGTCACCAAAAGACGTCGAATGTAACGGTCACCCATCTTTGTGATCCGTCCTAATCGTTCTTTTCCGCCGCTGGATAAGTTCAGAGGCGTGAGACCTAACCAGGCTGCAAATTGTCGGCCATTCTTAAACTGCGTCGCATCACCAACCGTGGCTACGATGGCTGAAGCGGTCACAGGACCGACACCAGGAATTGTGCGCAACAACATGACGCGTTTGTCCAATTTTGAATGCAGCCGCATGCGCATCTCGTACCAACGGAACCTCAGATGCATCGCAACAAGTTGGTGGCTGAGCTGTCTCAGGACATCTATTGCGATCTGTGGAAGGGCGGGTTTCTCTCCTTCCAGAATATCTTTGGCGTATTTGACCGCGGCTCCAGTTCCTTGAGGAATAATGACACCAAACTCGGCGAGCAAGCTACGAAGCATGTTGCTCAGTTGCGTTCGCTGTCTGACGATCAAATCACGCGCACGATGCAGGAATAAAACGGCTTGCTGTTCTTCGGACTTGGGTGCAACGAACCGCATCGTTGGGCACGTCACTGCTTCGCAGATGGTTTCGGCATCATTGGCGTCGGATTTGCCTCGTTTGACGTAGGGCTTCACATAATTAGCTGGGATCAAGCGAACATCGTGCCCAAGCTTGGTCAGTTCCCGCGCCCAATAATGACTGGACCCACATGCCTCCATGCCGATCAGACAGGGCTCTAGATTGGTGAAGAACTGCATGAGTTGCGCACGTCGGATAGCTCGATTGAAAACAACCTCCCCATCCTTAGCAATCCCGTGGACCTGAAAAACATGTTTGGCCAAATCGATGCCGACTGTTGTAACTTGCATTGGGTAGCTCCTTTCCTGGCAGTGATAGACAACTGCAGTATGGCGCATTGCGACGCCGGGTGGAGCAGGAGCTATCCACCCCATCCGCTATGACGGGCCGCACCGCAGCATCACTGCCTACAGATCAAAGGCAGGTATGGGCTGTGATTGCTGGCATAATTTGCGACAGTCAAAATAGGGCGGCGATTGCCCGGATGGCGGCAGAGAGTCCAAAATGACTGATGCTGCAAACTGTGTGAATGTTGGCTTCTTGTTGACCTGTTTCAGGAATGTTACGCCAATTAGATGAGTATTTGGGCCTTAGAGAAGACGTTGCGAAACGACGACGACACACGTTCAGTCGATATACGAGTAAGTCCTGATCGAAAATTCTTCCGCTACTATGAGAATGTGTGGATACCGGTCGAAGACGACGAGCTACTCTACTACCCGGATGGGGGTTACTGGTCGTGCCCAGAAATGTCCGGCTACTATGGGAGCCTCGAGGACTGTGAGCGAGGGGCAAGAAACGACGTCGGTTGGCTCGCAATGTCTTCCTGTTGATAGCCTGCTGCATAAAAATCCGAAGTCGACCTTGGCGCAGCCGCAGCGAAGGAGCGCTTCGTCCCGCGATATGTGAGCTCTCACCTCTTCAGACTTTGCGCTCGCAGCGAACGGCGGCTTTGGTGGGCCGCACCGCAGCGTCGAAAGAGTTGGGTGAAGGGCAGCTTTGGGCCGCGAGCTACGACACATTCTGAAGCTGGCGACGTGCCAGAAATCGGACGATGCTGTCATTCTGTCGCAAGTTGAAATTTGAGGAAGGTTGCCCCGTCATAATCGACTTTGCCAACCTGCCACGCACCAAGTCTGTCGAGCGCCCGCAGGTGCGTGCGAGATGTTGGCAAAAGGAATGTTACATACGGGATGCGTTCATCGGAAATCGCGAAATCGATTGACCTTCGCGAGATGCGTGGCCCGAGGCCAAACGTGTCGGGCCGCAAGACAAGTCCGAAATCCCACTCGGCTCCTTCTCTTTGAAATCCACCCCAGCCGACATATCGGTCATCGGACAAAAATGCCCAATGTCCAAGTCCATCACGGCGCCAACATTCTTCCTTTTTGGCGACAAACCGCGCCACTGTCTCGGCATTCCAAGTCAATTTCAGAAGCGGCATATGCTCGGCCAAACGAGGGTCGGACATGTGCGCCAAGATTTCTCCTGGGTCGATTTCCGACAATCGGACGAATTTTATTTCAGATCTCATTGCGGCGTCTTTCGATGTGCTCGTCGCTCATTGTCCGCTGAACGCGATATTTCAACAGCTAACTCTTTGCCTACTGTCACGCTGGGACATACGCATTCAGCTTGTTGCCATCCAAATCCCGGAAATACCCCCCGTAGAAACCACGATCTCCGCGTGGGCCGGGGGGTCCCTCATCTGTTCCGCCAAGTTCGAGGCACTTGGCGTGAAGCGTATCGACGGCTTCTCTGTTGGTCATTTTCAAAGCGACCATCACCCCCCTTTCAACGTTTGCCGGTTCCCCATTGAATGGACGAGCAAGGCATAACGCAGGTTCGGTCCGCGAGCGCCCCCATGCGGCCATATCGCCGTGTTTCCAAAGGCGGTTTGCGCCCACACTCGAAAACAAGGCGTCGTAGAATTTCAGCGCGGCCTCGAAGTTGTCGGTTCCGAGGGTAAAATATCCGATCATGCTTGCTCTCCGTGATTCTGTGGGCGTCATTTTCAACACTACGCTCGGCTACCAAGACGCTGGGTTGCTGCGCCAGACCGCCTTGCAAGTAAGGTCGAGGCCGGACCGTGGCTCGGAACTGCCCGCACTTCGAAGTTTTCGAAACGCTCGATTGCCTGCATCAATCGGGAGCGGGACATAAACCGGCCTGTCCCGCGAAACAAAAGCGCCTGGCGCATTAGGCTGTCGGCAAGGCCACGGGCAGGCTCATCCGCGCAAAACGCGAGACAAAGCGCGCCGCCGGCTCGAACAACCCTGCAAAGCTCTGTCAAAGCCAGATAGGGATCGGGGACGGTTTCCAAAACCCAAGCACAGGTCACAAGATCGAAGGTGCCATTCTCAAACGGCAAGGACTCCAACCGTCCTTGTATCTTTGGCACAGGAATGTCGGCGCAGCGCGCCAGCATGGCCGCGGAAGGGTCGAGAAGGGTCATCAAATTCGGGGGCATCCCCTCGGCAATCAATGCACGTGCCAGATTGCCGGTGCCGCACCCAGCATCCAAAAACTTCGAATTCGGCGTCGCGAGTGCACGCACCAGGCCTTCCAGGGCGGCCTGCGCCTCACCGCCTGCATGACGTAGCCAGCGATGATGAAGTTTGTCATAGCGAGGTGCAAGTTTGTCATAAAGATCAACCGCATCGCTTATAGGCGTTTCTGCCAACATCTCTTTGGTCCTATTACTCATTCATAGTGTTCGCGGTGCGCACACATTTTTTTTACGAAGAACTTGCGTCGGATTGCGGCGCGGTGTGTTCGTGCTCGGGCCACATCCATGCGGTCCAGAGAATTGCCATTAGAGCCACGATCTCGATGACGAGGTGAAAGGCGTCATCCATGTCGGTGGGGGGCGAGGAAAAGGGCGTACCCGTCGTGACGATCGCCGCAAGGAAAGTGAAAGGGCGACCGATCCTGCGGGTTAGCAGGAGCGAGCAGAGCACCATCGCAATTGGGATCTGGATGAGGAAACCGCCCAGAAGCATCAGCCCTTCGGTGATCTCGATGCCGTTGTAATGGCCTGTCAGAAGCATCTCGATATGGGACGCGAGGACAAACTGGTGAATGTCGCGAAAGATGATGTTGAGCAGTATGAACAGCCACAGGGCCGACAGAAAAATACGGGGATCGAGCCGTCTCATTTCGGTGCCTTCTTTCTGTGTTTCAGGAGTTTTCTGGTACCTGGCCGGGAGCACGGTCGGGTTCAGATCACGGCACCGGATGTGCGCGCCGCAAAGGCGCGGCGGATCAGGAGTTCCGCAACCGCAAGGTTGATGGCCCACGCCCCAACCAACAGGAGGTCTCGCCAAAATCCCAGCAGTTCGGTGTCAATGAGGGCCATTGCGACCAGAAAGAGCGCGGTCTGTGTTGAGGCCCCTTGGGCGATGGCATAGGCGCGCAGCATCGCGGCGCGGTGCGCAGCGACTTTTTGCGACCGGATTGCGACGATCGCCCATGCGATAAGGGCGACCATCGCGAGGCTGAGCGTGACCCTTGCCACGTAAAGCAGTGGTCCCTGCAGGGCGTCGGGAAATGCATAGGCCACGGTCATCCAGAGACCGCTGAGCGCGCTGATGCATCCCGCTGCCGCCACGACCCGCCCGAGGGTCCTGTGCAGGGCGGGGCGGTAGCGCCTCAGGCTCGGCAGGAACTGCACAGCCCCTACAAGGCAGAAAATTGAACTGCCAAGGATATGCAATGTGATCGGGAGGGGATCGATCACCGCACGCGGGTTCGGCGGGATGATCGCCGGAGCGCAGAGAAGTTCCGGAAGCCGGACCAGCCCGACGACTGCCGGGATGAAAGAGTAGAGGAACACGAGGGCAAGGAACGCCCATTCGCGACGGCTGATGAAGTGCATGCTTCGGTCTCTCAGTATAAGGTGTTGGTCTGCCTCAGGCGGGCTTGCGCGCGACGATAAAGGGGCTCAGTCGGTCCTTTCCGAAGTACCGCGTTTGCTCGATTTCGAACCCGGCCTGGATCAGGTGCCGGGTCAATTCAGCGCGACTCAAGATGATCACATTAGGCGCGATCCGCACGGCCATGAGCACGCGAACCATGGCTCGCGTCCAGCGCGGCGCATCCTTCAGACAAACCGTCTTTGATATGAAGTGACCGCCGCGTTTCATTTGGTGGAATGCTGCATCCAGCACGGTGGGTATGTCATCCACCAGGTGAAGCAGGCTGAACGCGCAAATGACCTCGAACGGTTGGCCAGGAATGTGTTGCGCCGCCTCCGCCTGAATAAATTCTGGTGTTCTCGCGGCATCTCCGCCTGATCGTGACCGGGCGATCCGGATCATCTCGGCAGAGAAGTCGGTTGCGGTCACATGAGCGACGACAGGCGCGATCTTATTCGCCGTTCCGCCTGTCCCGCAGCCAATTTCAAGAACGTGATCGGTCGGCCGAAGAAGCACCATCACGCACCTTAGCTTTTCTTCGTAGGCAGTGACATCGGCGATGGGCTTTTTGGCGTACTTGGGCGCATGCCGGTCCCAGAAGGCTTGGGCAGTCATGTCGGTTTCCTTTGTGTGTTGCACTTCGGGTTTGAAGCAGCGCGAATGCGCCAGTCAGAAGAAACTGCGGAGTACATTGTGTCGCTTTCGATTGCTGAGACCGGGCTGATCTCGTTTCGCGGTCGGTATCATCCATGCGCTCATGAAAGGTCGATTGCCTAAATTCGTCCACCTGCTATACGCTCATGTATGAACTGGCAGGCCGTCTCCTTCGATTGGAACCAAGTGCGCGCCTTCCTCGCGACAGCAGAGGAGGGTTCGTTCAGTGGCGCGGCGCGCGTGCTGAAGACAACGCAACCGACGATAGGACGGCAGATAGGTGCGTTGGAGGAGGCACTTGGTGTCACGCTGGTAGAACGCAGTGTCCGTGGTCTCACCTTGACGGAAGCGGGGCGCGACCTGATTGATCACATGCGCACGATGGGCGAGGCTGCGACGCTCATCTCGATGGTGGCCGACGGGAAATCTCAGGATGTCACCGGCGAGGTCACGGTCACGGGAACGGACCTCTTGTCAGCAGCAATCCTGCCGGGCGTGCTCAAGCCGTTGCGACAGATGGCGCCAGGCATCTGCGTCCGCATTCTTGCGTCGAGCGAGATGCAGAATTTGACGCAGCGCGAGGCGGACATCGCGATACGCCACGTCCGCCCGGATCAGCCTGACCTGATCGCACGGCACTTGGGCGACTTTCGCGCCACTCTCTATGCCGCGACCGACTATCTCGATCGTGCGGGCCGCCCGCATACACCGCGCGATGTGGCCGCTCTCGATTTCGTCGGCAACGCCGACCCCGAGCGGCTTATGGCCCCACTGCACAACATGGGCGTGCCCGTTCGCGCAGAGAGCTTCGTGATGTCGAGCGAGAGCGGTGTCGTCGCATGGGAATTGGTGAAAGCGGGCTATGGCGTCTCGATGCAGCCCGAAATGTTGGGCGAGGCTGAACCTGGCATAGAGAAGGTCTTGCCGGATTTCCCTTCGCTTGAGTTTCCAATCTGGCTGGTCACCCATCGGGAGTTACAGACCAGCCGCCGTATCCGGATCGTATTCGACCTGCTGGCCCGGGGTCTGTCAGACGTTGCGAAGCGCCGAGGTGGCGGCGATTGATAGGTGTAAACGCGCCGAACCCGGAGCAAGTGAGGTCGCGTGGCAGCAATTGAAGCTGCGCTTGCACGAGTTCGTTTTGTCCGATGAGTGTACGCCAATGTTGGAAATGCTGCGCAATCGATCAACGTCCGCTTCGGGGAAGCTGCAATGCGGCAACGTATCTCTCGATGAACGGCTGGTTAGGGCCGTCCTCATCGGCGCGATCCGGACGTAAGAACAAGATGCTGCGGCCGCTCCGACGGCGGCAGAGAGCCCGTATTCACCAATGCTGCGCCATGTACAGACGACTGCTCTAGGGACGAAGCTTGATCGGCTCCAAGTTATCAGTAACAATTCGACACTACTGAAGGAGCTTTTCAAATGGCTGACCAATCATTGGGCCACACAGCTGCCTCGGATAGGCGGCTTAAGTATTATGCGGGCAAGGTTGAGCGCCGCGCACTGCACAAGGAACTGAAGCAGCGAATTGTGGGTAGTTTTCCACTTGTAGCTGCGGGTCGCGGAAAATGGCCGGACCTAACAAAGCCGCGCGAAGCTTTGATTGCGACAATGGAAGCCCGCGAAGAGCGCGCGGTATCGGGTCATGTCGGAACACTTCGCGGTGTTACGGTCGCCCTTGGGCTGCTGTCTCTAGCGATATCAGCCGGCATAGTGTCCGAAAACGCAGTTGAGCCTGCAGGACTGGGCATCGCCATCGAACTTACTCAATCAAACAAAGTTCTGCTCGCCATGTTCACCGGCATTGTATGCTTGATACTGGTCATCGCATCCGCTCTCGACTGGAAAGCGCAAGGGGTTGCCAATGTCATGGGTGATCATTTTGTGCGCACTACCGAGCGACTTGCGATAGCGTACCGAATGGATTTCCTTGCTGAGCATTATGCCCTAACGCTCTTCAATTTCGAATTTGACGATTTGGCAGAAAAGAAAATCCTTGACGCGGATGCCACCTACTTCGTTGATGGGCAATATTCTGACGACAGCAAAAGGCGTCGGAGCTATTGGACGGCCCAGATCAAAGACGTGAAGCAAGCTGAGAAATTTTATTCAAATCTTGGTTTCAATCAAAAGACATTTAACGAATGCCGCGATCAAGTTGGCGACCTACTGGAAAACCTTTCCCAAAAGTTTGATCTACTTACTAAGGAACTAGATCGTCAGTTCGTTTTGGATGAACATGGCCGTTGGCTGGAAACCCCTACAAAGCATGGTTTTTGGCAGTATTCAGATTTCTTCGAACCTGTGTTTTCTGCAAAACAAGACGCGATTTTCCAGCTTAGAATGAATGATAGGCATCAGCGTATCGATGCAGCGGGGGATTCAAGAGAATTACACCATGAAACAACAAATTTATTAACGATTAATCGTAGCCATCGAGTATGGGTCAACGCGCGATCAATTGCCGTGGCCACGTTTCCAATAGTCGTTGGCTTGGCCGGTTCACTAACGCTTTGGAAATCCGTCCTTTAAGTTAAATTGTCCAAAGCAGACCTTCACGCCGATGCAGTGAATTGGGGCTTTGTCCGCGATCTGTAAGTTCGACCAGCGTCGGAATTTGCACTCGCAGCTAAAGTCCGGTTTGACGGGCCGCGCCGCAGCGATGAAGAGTTTTGGTCAACGGCAGCAAAGAGCCGTCGGTGACGGTTGTCAGGACTGTCAGGACGCCAAAAAGTATGGATGCCGCGGCGCATCTGAAGTCCGGTAGGAGCCCAAAGCTACCGATTTTCTTTTGTGCGGCGAGTGCCTGCTTCGAAACTATCAATCACACGCATTGTGTCTTCGCCACATTTCACCATCGTGACCTTCGGGGACTACTTCGCAAAGGTCTGAGCCATATCCACGCAGTATCGCATACCCAGAAATTTGCCCGTCGTTCAAAATCTCAATGGTTTTTAAGTGGCGCGAGAGGTGAACAAAGCGCAATTCAGCGCGCGCCGTCTCTGTTTTGGCAATCAAGTCAGTCAACGTAATTGCTGTTAAATTGCCCGACTTGAACCCCTCATCTAGCCTCCTCTCGGCTTCGATCAGTTCTTTTCCTTTGGCAATTGCGTCTTCTTTCATTCCCTCAAAAATCGTTCGTACGCTTGCCATTTGTCGCTCGTTCAAGCCCAGCTCTTCGCTCAACTCCAGCACGTGAGCGGGGCCCGGATAACCATTCAACTCGGCAGGTAGTGCCAAGCCCCAACCCGCGCCACTTTGGAGGGCTTCAATGTCTGCTTCTGAAAGGCTGCTGATATCGCGTGCGTCAAAGCCTTTGTAGGGCTGGTTTTTGGTTTCTGCTGCAACTGGTGCGCCGAAAATGAGCCCTGCAAAGATGATGTACCAGATTTTCATGAATATCTCCGTTGGTTGCATCTTATCTGGCGCAACCAATTCCATCTTCATATGATCTTTATCATGTCATCTCAGATAATTTCGCTTTTCCTTCAAGCTTCTGATCGTCACTTCGATGCGAGAGAAACCGTTTTCAGAACTGGCGATCCGGTCGCACACATATTTTATGTTCGGCAAGGAAGTGCAGCGTTGGTTCGCACGCTTCCGTCTGGAGGCCAAGCGTACTTACAACGTGCAACCGACAACGAAGTGCTAGCAGAAGCTTCAGCCTACGCCGACGCCTATCATTGCGATTGTTTGGCATTGAAACGATCCACAATAGCTGCGATGCCCCGCGCTCAGTTTCGCGATGCTCTTCGATCCAACGTTGATCTAGCAGAAGAATGGGCTGCCCACTTAGCGCGCACGGTGCAGATTACGCGCATGCGTGCAGAAATTCGCTCGTTGCGCGCCGTCGCTGATCGACTTGATGCTTGGCTGGCCGAGTACGGGCCTTTGCCAGAAAAGGGAGAGTGGCAATCTGTGGCACATGAGCTGTCGGTTAGCCCGGAAGCTCTTTATCGAGAGTTGGCAAGCAGGCGATCCTAGTTGTGCGGAGGATTTCGTACCGCCTGAATTTCCTGGATACGCGCGGGCCATGTTGATCGAATAAACCCCAGGATGTTCCAAATCTCATCATCGCTCAATGATTCATCAAATCCCGGCATCCCGCTGTTGAAATCGTTCACGCCCCGAGCTGCCAAAGCCTCTTTTCCTCCCAGTTTCGTATATTGAAACAGAAGCGCGTTATCATGGTGCCACGTGTGACCACGCTCGTTATGAGGCGGCGCGGGCAGAACCCCATCTTCATTCGCGATCTGCCAATTGGGCTGACCTTCGAGGCTTGCTCCATGGCACGAAGCGCAGTGCTCTGCGTAGAGCGCTTTGCCACTTTCCAAGTCCCGGTCATTTAACTCATGGGCGGCGTATGCAAAACCCGTGGCAAAAACCATGATAGTCGTCAGCACAAACTTCATAGCACCTCTACCCAAGTTTTCATTCCGGATGCCTGATGGCCCAGCATATGACAGTGCAACAGCCATTTGCCTGGATTGTCGAAAACCACGGAAATCTTTTGAGACGCACCGCGCTGGACCAACGATGTATCACGCAAATCGCCAACCGATCCATCTTGGTTCAACTCGTAGAAATGGTGCCCGTGAAGATGAATGCCGTGTGCAAAACGGGTGTCGTTGATCAGTTCGAAGTGGGCGGTCTCGCCACGTTTGAAGCTGGCAAACGGTGCATCTTTAAACCCAGACACGCCATTGAAGGCCCAAACATCGTCGCCCGCGTGCTGACCACCCATGGCACCGCCTTCCATCTTTAAGCTCAATGATTGGTCGGGGGTTTCCTTTGGCTGCAAAACATTAGGCGCTGGCAACGCCTCAATGGGCGTATTGGCGGGCGTGAGATTTTCACCTTCGATTTTCAGGCTGCCCATTTCGTAAATGTCATCGCGCAGGATAAATAGAAATTTGATTGCGCTGGTGACATCACCGATAAGGTCAACGCGTTGCGCAGGTGCTATTTCGAAATCCTCTATGGGACGCGGCGTTGCAAGTGGCATGCCGTCCAGCGCAACCACCTGTCCTGAGAGTCCTTCGAAACGAACGGGAAAAACACGCGCAGTTGCTGAATTGATAAGTCTCAACCTGATCCGGTCGCCTATGCGAACGCTGTCTTGTGAAGGAAGGATTTTGGCGTAATTGCCCATTCGTCCGGCATGGGCGAAGTCGTGCATATTGCCAAAGCCACCCATCAGCGCGCCGGTTTCTTCTATCCGCCAATCATCCAGCATGACGGTGATGTCGTGATCGACCCGAGGCGGATTGACTTCTTCAACAATAAGTGGGCCGTACAGCCCCTTGGAAACCTGTTCCCATGACCGGTTGTGAGAGTGATACCAGAAGGTGCCAGCGTCCGGTGTCGTAAAGCTGTAGTCAAAGCTTTCCCCGGGCTGGACCAAAGGTTGGGTCATGCCAGGCACACCGTCCATCGCATTGTCTAAGCGGATGCCATGCCAATGCAGTGACGACCCTTCAGAGGTTTGGTTGTCGAACCGCACCGTCAGCGTTTCACCTTGGCGCACACGAAGCTCTGGGCCCGGAGTTGAACCATTGAACCCAAGCATGTCCGTCGTGCCATCTCCTTCGGGCAGGATTTGTGCCTTCACCGGCTCCGCACGCAGCACAGACGGGCTCGCTAATCCCGCATGTGGGAGAGCAAGAACAGCTCCAGTGCTTAAAAGAAACGTTCGGCGATCCATTTTCTGTCCCTACTCTCGATACGATTTGTGACAAGACTGACAGCTTGCACCAAGAGACTTCATCGCGATTGCAAGGTCAGCTTTATTGGTAATACTCGTGGATAGACCAAGAGCGGTGTTTTCCAGCTCCAACGACTTCTGCTTGAAGTCTTCAAAGTTTGCCCAAATCTCAGCTTTGGCTTCAGATTTAGGGTCGTCTTCTTTTGCTTCGAACAAAGCCGGTGTTTGAGCCGCATGTTTCGCTATAGCAGCGGCAGCCGCACGCGCTGCGTTTTGATCAAACTGCGTCACGCCTTTGGCCATCTGACCAATGACTTTCATCTCTGCCCCGATCCCGCTCATCGCGTCCATCCGCGCCTTAACAGCGGCATTTTTCACGCCAGAGTGAGCAAAGGCAGCTCCGGCGAATAGTAAGGCTATGCAGAGAATAATGTTGGATTTCACCATCGTATCAAATGTCCCGATTAATTGATGCCGTTGGCGCGTTGCATCTCACGAATGTAAGCGATGATCATCTGAGCATCACCGCGCGTCAAACCTTCAATTGGTGGCATGTTTCCAAAAGGCCAATGGTGGCCACGAACGCCGTTTGTCACAGCCCGCTGGAAAGCCTCGTCACCATGATGCGACGGTTCATAGATGACGTGCACCAATGGGGGAGCCGCATCCACTTGGCCAACAGCGTTCACGCCATGACATGATGCGCAAGCTGCTTCAAATGCTGTTTTTCCAACCTGCGCGTTCGCCGACAGCTTTTCTGGAACGATGATCTGAGCAATTGCCGGGTCGGGTTCACGCGGGACTTGAGAGGCTTGCGGCTCAGGCTCGACCAGAAACCAGTAGGCAAGAGCCGCCACGCCGATAAGAAAGACCAAAACCTGTACCGCTCGCATGTCGAAATTTCCATATTTTACCCTTCATGCGGCTTCCAGCAAGTGGAAGGTCAAGTGGGAATAGCTGACACTTTCGTGAGCATCCAGATTGCCACGCTTACCGCGCTAAGCTCCTTGCGAAAACGAACGCGGAGTTGGATACGCCTGCAGCGAAAGGCGGCTTTACCCGCGATCCCGACCTGTGGTGTGCAAATCCAATGTCGGTCTCGGGCTGGTTCCGTCAACCGACCGAAACCGTCGGAAGTCTGCTGTGAGCCCAACATTTCCAGTGTTCTGCGTTGCAGCGAATGGCCCCTTTTCTTGTCCTTTAAGAGAAAAGGGATTCAGGAACGCAATGGGAATCTGGACGTCGGAAGAGCTCGCTGAGATCATTCGATTTAGATTGATTTTGCACAAACGTCGGACCTCGCGCTATTGTTAGGGGCCCGTCCTATCTCTTTCAGGTATCAGATATCCTAGATGGTGTAGCGCCTCTAGCGGGGTTATTGGGCCAATGTAGTTCTCGTCATCAACCCGCTTACGAAGCACCATTACCGATTTCAGGATGTTCTGACACGCGCGTTTATTGTATTCAGTATTGCGAGGGAAAAACTTCGGTTCGATACGCGACATCTCACGCTTGAGGAAAAAGCTGTTAAAGATAACCGTTTGCAATACATCTCGTGGGTATCCACTTGAAGTCTCAGTATTGATATGCCGCTCAAAGAACGTTTTATGGTCGAACCCAGCTTCCTCAGATGATTCGAGCAGGCGGTCAATGTACTCAAGATCTTTTCCCCCGATTTCAAACTCGACAGCATAATCCCTTACCGAAAATGAGCCCATAATTTTCTTGGTACTAACTTCGTTCCGTCGTCTTAGGTTTGAGATTATTATTTGCTTCGCGACCGTTAGCGCCTGCGCGGCTTTCCTGCCAAGGCGATTTATGGTAACCGCTAGCGTCACACTTTCTTTAGTAGGATTTGCACCCAATACCCTCCTATATGCGTTCTGTGCCCAGTCCAGTACTGACTTGATTTTTGATTCGACTTTTGAGATGACTCCCGGATCGCTTGGAAAAGACAGAGATCTTGATGCGGAGGACAAAGCCGATTTGATGTTTCCAACTGATGCAGTAACACCGAACAGGCCAAGCTGAATCCCGTTGATGCCTTGAGAAGCCTTTTGGTCCGCCGAAACAATGTCTTTCACTTCAGTCACTTGTT
The DNA here is from genome assembly GCF_947499265.1 of uncultured Roseobacter sp. Classification (GTDB taxonomy): domain Bacteria; phylum Pseudomonadota; class Alphaproteobacteria; order Rhodobacterales; family Rhodobacteraceae; genus Roseobacter. The sequence continues at coordinate 25,522 of NZ_CANMNK010000017.1, forward strand.
TTTTCATCTCGGACGCTTGCTGCTCGAGAAGAGGAATAGTTTGGTTCATTTCCTCTATGTACTCACGAAGCTGTTGGATCTCATGGGCATGCTCATTTGCGTCAAGCGTGATAGTGTCTGGTGCCCGTGGGAGAAACGTCTTAAGCGCTTTCTCTGCTGCGCTTAGGTGAAAGTGCACTACAAGAGCCGAATAAGGAGGTTCCTCGTGATCGATGGGCGGTGGTGTGACCCTTTCAATTAGAGATTCTGCATATTCCTCAAGTTGTTTTCCACGCAATAACTCTAACGCTTGCGTCTCATTTATTGCCATACTGACATCATCGAAATCGAAACCACTAATCTCTTCATTCGGACGGTTCAGCGCCTTCCAGCAATCTCGTATTTCTCTGAGTTTGTTGAATGAAGTCTGTAAATCGGGTTTCATGGCAATCCGTCTTGAATATCCTGTCTGACACGTGGCTTGCTTGTGCACTTCGGAAGCGACGCCGGTAGGAGTAGCGGTCGCATAAAACTCGAAAAAAACCAAGTTAGAACTTGTTGTGGATCTTGTGGCGAAAACCTGTTTTGCAGCAGCAGCTTGTTCATGTGTAAAGTAGTCGACAGCCGAGATCTTGAGTGACTTCAGGTTGCTTTAGAGTCCGCTGTCGGATAGCCACTCTTACGCAATTGGCATCTTCGTCCGCGTTGCCGACAGCGGAAGATAAAATATTAGGAGCCAATGTCTGCTGTGAGCCCACTTTGCTAGATGCGACGACATGCACGAATGCCTGCTTCGGAAACTCCCTAGAGCGTTTTAGTGTTTTTCACGGCTCGAAGTATGATCTCCGCCGCGGAGGTTTGTAACCGCCCTTTCAACACCCGACAGGAGAGTTGCCGACATGCGTCTTGTGGAGCGGTCCTCAAGGAGGCCCGCGTTTTTCATCTCGTTTGCTATTGACTCGCCGAGATGCCGGTACACGTCGCGCGCGCGGTCATAAAACTCTGGTTTCAGGACCACATGAATTGATCGACGATCGTTTACAGGCTGCCGATCCACCGCGTTCACTCGTTCCAGCCGATCAATCAAAGTGGTGACCGACCCGCTTGTCAGTCCAAGCCTCTGGCCGATCTCCTTTGGCGTCAAGGGGCCGTCACCCAGAATGTTGACCCCGCGCAGATCAGTCAAGTTGAGGCCAAGCGCGTCGGCGGCAATCATGTCAAATTTTTGCAAACTCTCATACAACCTACGAATGTCCATCATGATTTCCGGCATGTAATCCGTCTCTCTTTCCGACATTTAACCTCCGTTCTTCGCCCTTGCTGGCTGCGCAAGTAAGACAGATCATCCGCTAGTTCGCCCGCTGACCGACATCCCTGAACATCATTTACAGACTAACGACATCCTCGTCGATAACCTGGCCACTAAGTGATGATCAAGTTTCAAGTTTAACAATTATCTTGACAATCAAGCTATATTGCCTTTGCTTAATTGGGGCATGTTCTTGCAGAACACACTCTTGCGTCCTGGCGTCAACCATCCGACCAGAGGAGCGCCCCGACTAGGGTTCTGAAAGTTTGTAAAGCGACCCCAGATTACTTAAGGAGAATTTATATGAAATCCCTCAAAAAAGCCCTGCTCGCAGGGGCGTCCGTGATTGCGCTGACCGTGGCAGCACCGGCGCTTGCCGCGACCTTGACCTTCACCTATACCGGCGGGATTGAGACCGGGACCATCGACACAACCGGCACCTACCGCGTGACCCTTGGCGGCGCCAGCGGTGGCGCGTCTGGCGGCACGGGCGGCTATGTATTAGGCGATATCGCCCTGACAGCGGGGGGTTCGTTTGAGGTTCTGGTCGGTGGGACTGGTGGAACGTATAGAGGTAACGGCGGGGGTGGCGGCCTTAGCATGTTCCGATCCGGCACAGAGACGGCGATCGCCGGTGGTGGTGGTGGCGGTTACAATCACGGCGGCGGTGGCGCGGGCGGCGCGAGCATCGGTGGCAGCGGCAAGGGAGGACTTTCTATTGCTTTTGGCAATTTTAGCGGCGGCAGCGGTGGAGGCCTGCTGTCAGATGGGCAGGGCCATGGATTTGGAATTGATGGAAAAGGCGTCAACAACGGTGCTGCGGGCGGCATCGGTGCCGCAAACGGCGGCTTTGGCGGCGGCGGAGCGGCGGGATTATTTAGCGGCGGCGGCGGAGGTGGGTTCACGGGTGCCAGAGGCGGGGCTATTAGTCCAGGTGGCGGCGGCTCTTCCTATCTGTCGGGTGGCTTCATGAATTCGATGTTCACCGCAGGCGGTGCCACCAATGGCGCGTTTGTCACCCTCGATTTGCTGCCAGCGGCCCCGTCTCAGGTACCTTTGCCCGGTGGCATGGTCTTGTTCGGCTCAGCTCTTGGCGGGTTCATGGTCATGCGGCGGCGCAAGCGCGCGGCCTGATCCCTTGGAACACCGAATTTATGGCCCCGTGGACAAGGCAGTCTGCGGGGCCTGATTTTTGACAAAGAACAGGTGCGCCCATGCAAGGAAAGCTTCACTTTATCTCGGGCCTGCCGCGTGCGGGATCAACGCTGCTGTCCGCGCTCCTACGGCAAAACCCCAAGATGTCCGCGGGTATGTCGAGCCCGGTCGGGCCTCTGTTCAACGCCATGCTGCGCGAAACCGCGATGAACAAGGAATACGGGCTGTTCATCGACACCGAAATGCGCCGCAAGCTGCTGCACGGCGTATTTGACGCGTATTACGCGGATGCCCGACCCGACAGCATCACCTTTGACACCAACCGGATGTGGACCACCAAGATGTCTGCGTTGGCCCAGATGTATCCGGACGCCCGCGTCGTCTGTTGCGTGCGCAACCCGGCATGGGTGCTCGACAGTGTGGAGTCGCTGATCCAGCGCAATGCCTTTGATCTGTCCGGCATTTTCAACTTCGAGACGGGTGGCACGATTTACAGCCGTGTCGAAGGGCTGGCGGGTTTGAACGGAATGGTCGGTTATGCGCTCAATGCGCTGCGCGAAGCAGTTTATGGGGCGCATTCGGACAAGTTGATGTTGTTGCGTTACGAGACGCTGGTGGCTGATCCCATCGCTGCGCTGCGCGCAGTTTACGATTTCATCGACGAGCCGTATTTCATCGGTCATGACCCCGACAATATCGCGCCGTGCGATGATATGACGGAATTCGACCGCCGCATGGGCACGCCCGGCCTGCATACGGTCGGAGGTGCGGTGGCACCGCGCACCCGTGATCCGCTTCTGCCCCCTGATCTGTTTGAGCGCTATGCGCAGACCGAGTTCTGGGCTGATCCGGCGTTCAACCGTCCGGGTCTACGGGTCATTTAGGGGACAACAGTCAGCTAAGTCCGCTGAGCTGCCAACGAGCACCGCAAACCAACGTCCGCTTCGGGGTGGCTGCCGACAACCGACCAAAACGCTCGGATGACTGCTTCGAGCCCAAAGTGACCAATGCTGCGACCGTGTCGAATGGCTCCTTTTTGAATTTCAGAGGTGTCAGGTTATCCTGCCCGCATTGAGCAGCAATTGCGCAATTCGGCGTTTCCTTTGCAGCAA
>NZ_CANMNK010000018.1 GCF_947499265.1 uncultured Roseobacter sp.
CGTTTCAGTCCCATAATTCGTCTCCTTTGCTGCAATAAATGCTATCAAAGGAGCGGCATCAAACCGCGACAGGTCCACTACGATTTCGTCTATGGAGTATACTGTGAATGAGCGGAATTGTTTGCCTAGCTGTCCTCTCGGCTGACGCTCCGATAAGGCTCTGTTTGCGGCAGTTTCGGGAACAAAAAACAGCGAAATTTGGTAAACGTAAAACCCCGCAATCAGCACCAGTTCTTGGGGGGAAGCTTATGACTCAAAATGATTTCGAGAGCAGGTTTGCCCCAGTATTTGCGCTGAAGGCTGCCGCTGGTTCCATTTCACGCGAAGCCAAGCGGCTGAAATCACAGGAGAGGCAGCGGCGTTGGGACGTGTTTATGGAAGCATTGCCAACCATACTGTCAAAGTGTTCAGGGATAGATTTTCACCCAGAGAATGCCGACTACCCGAACCCGCGGCGCTTTTGGGACTTTTTGAACGGTCGTGAGATACTGGTCAGTTCTAACAAACGAGATGACTATGATCTCAGTATCAACGCCGAAAGTGGGGAGTGGACCGAAACTTAGCTACCGCTAGACCTGATCTTACCGAAGTTGCTGGTCCTCTATTAAACACCGGAAGAACCCGGGCTTTCCAAGCTTAGCATCGACTGATTTCTTAATGGCAATTTGGTACACAGCCGACACTCATTTTGGGTATGAGAATGTCCCACGCTTCTGCCAGCGCCCATTTTCTTCAGTGGCGCAAATGGGCGACGCACTTCTTGAAAACCTGTGGAAGGTTGTCGGCCCCGAGGACCAGCTTTGGATGCCTGGCGACTTCGCATTCGGACCCAGAGCCAAGGATCGAGACTTTGTAAATGGCGTGTTCGATAAACTCCCTGGAGCCGAAAAGCATCTGGTAACTGGGAATCATGATAGCGAGGTGACACTCCAATTGCCTTGGAACTCAATAGGCCACTTTGCTGAGGTGCGCGATGGCCCCCAGAACCAGCTCAATACCTTGTGTCACTATCCAATGATAACTTGGAACCATGCATGTCGTGGTGCTCTGCAGTTCTTTGGTCATGTGCACGAGAACTGGCAGGATGCCAGAAACTCGGTCAATGTTGGAGTGGATGTTTTGGGGCTACAGACTATTTAGTTAAATGCAGATTGCCAACCGAGCGGCAGCACTGCCGTTAAACAAGCATTGGGATGATGTAGAGCTTGCTACTGACTTTGCACGATGACGGGTCTGTGTGTTGCGTTTGCCCGTTTAATGTTTACGCACACAACTCTCTGTTTTTCTTGAGAAACGGCGGGAAGCTGCCGCGCGCTGCAGGCGCACTGAGGCCAGGCACTAACGTGTTGAACGGACATTGATCTGATCCGAAAGGAACTTCGGATACTGGGCATCTGATGCTTGGCAAGATCAAGCACAATGGTCTGGAAAACGCAGCCGCGCGATGCGGTTCCGAGACTTTAGGAAACGCGCAGGACTTTGTGTACTGGCGTGATCTCTTCGTACTGTGAGGGATCGGGAGTAAAGGTCAAAGGATGGATGGGCGACGGAATGGGTTTGAATTTCAGATCATCCTCCAGTTTGCGGCGCGATGGATCGGCAATCGGGACTGCGCGCATCAAGGCTTTGGTGTAGGGGTGCCGGGGATCCTCGAATATGGCGGCGCGCGGTCCGATCTCGACAATCCGGCCCAGATACATCACGGCGAGATGATGGCTAACACGCTCCACCACGGCCATGTCGTGGCTGATGAACAGAAATGACAACCCAAGATCGGCCTGCAACTCCATCATCAAGTTCAGCACCTGAGCCTGAACAGAGACGTCGAGGGCGGAGACCGCCTCATCTGCGATGATCAGCTTGGGGGACACAGCCAAGGCTCTTGCAATTGCGATCCGCTGGCGCTGGCCGCCGGACAGTTCATGCGGGAAGCGGCGCATATAGTCGCGTGACAGCTCCACCCGATCAAACAATGCGGCGACCTTTTCAGTCAGTTCCGTGCCGGAGGCGAGACCAAAGTTTTTGAGGGGCTCGGCAACCTGCGCAGCCAGGCGCATATAGGGATTGAGCGAGGCGAACGGGTCCTGAAAGATCATCTGCATTTGCCTGCGCAGACGACGCAGATCGCGGTGGTTGGCATCAAGGACATTCTGGTGATCCAGGATTACGGTGCCTGAGGTCGGTTCCACCAGGCGGAGGATGGATCGCCCACAGCTGGATTTGCCGCAGCCGGATTCACCAACAAGTGACAGCGTTTCGCCCTTGTTGAGCGTGAATGATACATCTTCGACCGCATGCACATTTGCCACATGACGGCGCATTGGGCCGCCTTTGACCGGGAAGTAAGTGGTGAGGTTCTTCACTTGCAAAAGCGGTTCCGGATCCTCCTTAGGCAGCAGTGGTTTGGGTTCAGAGGTATCCCCCACCAACCGCAAGGGTTCCGGTGCCGGTTTGCCACGCATCTCTCCCAGACGGGGCACGGCGGCCAGCAAGGCTTTGGTGTATGCCGCCTGCGGATCGGAAAAGATCTGATCAACGGGCCCTTCCTCCACCACTTCACCGCGATACATGACCACAACGCGATCAGCGATTTGGGCCACCACGGCCATGTCGTGGGTGATGAACATGACCGCCATACCCGTTTCACGTTTCAGCCGATTGATGAGCGCCAGGATCTCGGCCTGAATAGTGACGTCCAGCGCCGTTGTGGGTTCGTCCGCGATCAACATGCGGGGGCGGCAAGCCATGGCAATGGCGATGACAACGCGCTGTCGCATACCGCCCGACAGTTCGTGTGGATATTGTTGCAGGCGCTGTTCCGGCTCCGGGATGCGGACCTCCTTGAGCAGTTCTAACGCGCGGTCACGCGCCGCCGGACCGCTGATGCCGCGATGTACGCGCAAACCATCCGTCAGTTGCCGTTCGATCGTGAAAACAGGGTTCAGCGAGGTCATCGGCTCCTGGAATATCATCCCGATCTCGTCCCCGCGCACGTCCCGCATCGTGTCGCCGTCCGCTGCGGCAATGTCGAGCGGTCCTGTCTCGCGGTGGAGCGTCAGGCGTCCGTCCATGATCTGCCCCCCGCCAAACTCCACCAGTCTCATTAAAGACAGCGAGGTGACCGATTTGCCCGAGCCGCTTTCGCCCACGACACAGAACGTCTCGCCGGATGCAATGTCAAAGCTGACATCCTTGACGGCTTCGACGGTGCCCGCGCCCGATCCAAAGGTCACCCGCAGTTTGTCGATGCTCACAATGGGGGTCATGTCTCGGTCCTCGGGTCCAGCACGTCGCGCAGGGTGTCGCCAAAAAGGTTCAGCCCCAGCACGGTCAAAGCCACGGCGGCACCGGGCACAAGTGCGGTCCAGGGCGCCACATCAAGGTAATCGCGGCTGGCCTGGATCATCAGGCCCCAGCTTGCATTGGGCGGCTGTGTTCCGAGGCCAAGAAAGGACAGCCCCGCTTCGGCCAGAATGGCGAAGGCCAGGCTGATCGTGCCCTGAACAATGATCGCCGGCATGATGTTGGGCAGGATGTGGCGCACGATCATCCATGCGTCGGTTGTGCCAGCGGCACGGGCCGCTTCAACGTACGGCATTTGGGTGACGCGCAGTGCCTCGCCCCGAATGATCCGCGCCAGAAAGGGTGTAAAGGCAATCCCGATGGCGATGATCGTGTTGGTCAGGTTTGGGCCCAGAACGGCGCTGATCGTTAGGGCGAGCAGAAGGGCGGGAAAGCTGAGCAACGTGTCGACAAGCCGCATCAGCACGTTATCAATGACGCCGCCGAAGTAGCCGGAGATGATGCCAAGCGGTAGCCCGATCACGATGCTCATCAGCACGGCTGCTCCGGCGATCATGATCGAGGTTTGCGCGCCCAAAACAACCCGGTAGAAGAGGTCACGCCCCAGTTGATCCGTGCCAAAGAGATGATCCCATGTTGGCCCGGACAGCCGAGCACGCATATTCATCTGGGTGGCGTAGCTGTCGGGAATGACCAAAGGGGCCAGCAAAGCAACCAACAGTACCGCGATCACGATGAAGGTTCCAACCAGTCCTTTGCCCTTGAAAAATCGGCGCATCAGGACAGACGTATCCGCGGGTCGATGGCCATATAAAGCAGATCGACGAAGAAGTTGGTCAGCATGACCACGGCGGCGATGACAAAGACGGTGCTTTGGATCAGCGGAATGTCACGGTTCAGAAGTGCCTGATAGGTCAACCAGCCCATACCGGTGAAATTGAACAGGCTTTCGATCACGATGATCGACCCGAAAAGGTAGCCAATCTGCAGGCCCGCAACTGTCAGCACCGGACCGATGGCATTGCGCAAACCGTAGCCCCAAACCACTTCACGCTCCGTCAGACCCTTTGCGCGGGCGACCCTGATAAATTCCTGCCCGAGAATGCCGATCATGGTGGCCCGTGTCATGCGCGTCAGATGTGCCATCAGCCCAAGGCCGAGCGCCAGCGAGGGCAGGAAGGCGTGGCGGATTGCCCCCAGAAAATCATCCGCCGGATGCACGAAACCGCTGGAGGGCAACCATCCCAGCGCACGCGCGAAAAGCAGGATCAGCATGATGCCCCAGAAGAAGTCTGGCAGGCTAACCCCCACCAGAGCGGCGGTGCTTGATGTGCTGTCTTGCCAGCGGTCGCGGTGAACAGCGGCCCAGACCCCCAGCGGAATGGCCGCGATCAGTGCAATGGCCATCGACATCACCACGATCAGGCTGCTTGCGACAACCTTTTGCGCGATCAGTGGGCCAATTGCCTCTTTGAAGACCAGCGATTGTCCCCAGTCCCCGGTCAGCACCCCTCCGATCCAGCGTCCGTATTGCACCAAAAGCGGGTCATTCAGGCCCAGAGTTTCGCGCAGGCCTGCAAGCGCTTCAGGGTTGGATTGCGTGCCCATGATCATCATCGCCACGTCACCAGGCAGAATATTGGTGACGGCAAAAGTAATGACCGAAATCAGGAAGAGCGTCAGAAGGACTGACAGAAATCTATTGAGGATATAGGCCATGCACGCTTTCTGAAAATGCGGATTGGCCCGGACGCGTGGCCCGGGCCAAGGGGATCAGGCGTTCAGCCAGACCTTGTGGAAGTTCAGGTTCGACCCGTTGGGATGCACAATCGTATCGAGGCCACCCACATCCGGTTGCGCCCCGATCGTTCCATTGCGGAACCACAGGAAGATATCGTGGGTTTCATCAAAGACCCGCTGCTGCACGGCCTTGTAGACATCGGCCCTCGCGGCGGGATCAACGGTGATCCGCGCCTCTTCTGTCAGCTTGTCGATCTCCGGGTCGTTGATCCCCCGATAATTGAAGGCACCGGTCGAGTTGAACAGGCTGTAGTAGAGGAAATCAGGCTCCCACAATGTGAAGAAGTTCATCATGGTCATCTGATAGTCCTTGTCGACCCAGCATTGTGACAGCCAGTCTGCCCATGTCAGCTGTTCGATGCTCAGGTTCACGCCAGCCATACGGAACCATTCCACTAGGATCTGAGCACTTTCGATGTGGTAGGGATAGTTCGTCGTGGCTTTGAACACGATATCAAGGCTGCCCTCGGGATAGCCCGCCTCGTCCAGCAGGGCGCGCGCGCCCGCAATGTCCTGCGCACGCTGGCTCAGATCGCTGTTGTAGCTGGCAGAGGTCGGATAGCTTGGCGAAGCCGTCGTGGCTCCCTGGCCCCAAAGCGCGCCCTCCAGCAAAACCTCCTTGTCGATGATCAGATCGAAAGCTTTGCGCACGCGGGCATCCTGAAACGGCTCGAACGTGTGATTGAGATTGACGAAATCCCAATTCAGCGGGAACCACTTGACGACCTGCAACTCGCCAGCGCCTTCGATCTCTGCCATCCGGTCGGCCGGGATGTCATTGATCATATGCAACTCACCCGTGCGCAGACCTGTCAGGCGCACCGTGGGTTCGGGGATTTCGCGGGCGATGACCTTGTCGAGGTAGGCTGGGCCATCCCAATAATCATCAAATCTTTCCAGTTCCACTTCGTTGCCGAATTCGCGGCGCACAAATCTGAAGGGGCCGGCGCCGATCGGGGTTTCGCCCTGAACATCGCCGCTGCCCATCGGCATGATGACGCCCGCACCATTTTCGGCAAGGCGCGACAGGAACGGCGCATTGACCGTATTCAGTTTCACCACCACCGTCAGCGGATCAGGCGTTTCGATGGAGTCGACCGCATTGAAGACCTCGAAGTTCACGGCACCCGTGTCTGGGTTTGCACAGCGTTCAAAAGAATACTTCACATCCTCGGAAGTCATTTCGGCGCCATTGTGAAATTTCACACCAGCGCGCAACTTGAACGTGTAAACCGAGCCATCGTCACTTTGATCAAAGCTTTCAGCCAGCATGGGGATGACATTGAAGTCCTTGTCGACGGTGACAATGGAGTTGTGCACATTCTGCAGCACGCGACCCGTAGAGGCGGTGCCGGTCTGATGCATGTCCAGGTTTTGCGTCGTCTCTGAATGGCCCCAGATCAAGGTACCACCGGTCACAGGCGTCGTTTGCGCCGATGCGATCATAGGGGCCGCTCCGGAGAACAGCGTGGCGCCCAAAAGAGCGGTGGTGTTTGACAGAAAGTCCCTGCGTTTCATTCTTCATCTCCTTGCGAGAATTGCGTGTTGAACAAAGTCTTGAGACGCCCGCCTGAGGCGGATCAATTCTTGGTCTTAGCCTGGGAATGTCGGGCGGTGATCTGCCACACCCAACTTCTGCTCTAATGCCATGCCAAGGGACAACAACGGTCCCTCGTCAAACAATTGACCCCAGAGCGAGATGCCTTGGGGAACGGTAAATGTTGTCTCTCCTTCCGCTTCGCCGGTGGCAAGTTTGCCCGCGCCCAGTGAGGCGGCCGTACGGCTGGCAATATCTTCAAACCCGGCCCGAAGATGCAGACAGGGGTGGCCGGTGAAGTTCGAAGCAACCAGCATCGGCCCAGTTGAGAAGGGACCGATCAGCGCATCGACACCGCTCATCATCTCACCCAGGGCCTGCATCACCCGATACCGCAGCCTGTCGGTCTGGACCAGATCAACGGCTGAGAGGAACCGTGCCTTGCGGAAAGTGTTTGGCCATGCACCGTCATCCTGCCAGCGCAGCGTGTCGTCGGTATCCTCCAGCGTCAGCGCCTCGAATGCTGCCGCCGCTTCGGCGTAAACAACTGTCATGAGTGATGGATACGGCAGCTCTTCGAGTGTCACTTCCTTGACCGTGATGCCAAGATCCTTTGCTGTTTCAAGCGCGGCACGGTCGATGTCGGTGGCACCTTCTTCAAACGCCTCGGGCAGGTAACCAAGGGTCATCCCCTCAATGGATGCCTGTGCATCAAACTGAAACGGCGCGGCGATGGACCCGCGGTCGGTCGTGTCGCCGCCATTGATTACCGCAAGCACCATTGCGGTGTCTTCGACATGGCGACAGATCGGACCCACCTTGTCCAGCGACCAGCACAATGCCATTGCGCCTGTTCGGCTGACGCGCCCAAAAGTTGGGCGCAGCCCGGTCGTGCCGCAGCGTTGCGACGGCGAGGTGATGGAGCCAAGTGTCTCTGTCCCGATCGAGAACCCGCACAGACCTGCGGCTGTCGCGGATGCGGATCCCGCGCTCGACCCGCTTGATCCTTCGTTCAGGTTCCATGGATTGCGTGTCCAGCCGCCGTACCACAGGTCATTGTAGGCCAGCGCCCCAAGCGTTGTTTTTCCCAGCAGCACCGCGCCCGCCGCGCGCAGCTTTTTCGTCACGACTGCGTCTGTTTCGGGCACGCGGTCCTGAAAAGGTTCAGCCCCCCAGCCCGTGGTGACGCCTTTGGTGTCAAAGAGATCTTTCAGCCCGTAGGGGATGCCATGTAACGGACCAAGCCAGACGCCAGCGGCCAAAAGACTGTCCATCGCGGTCGCTTCGGCACGTGCCAGTTCGTCCGTGACGGTGGCGAAACATTCAAGCTTCGGGTTCAGGCTGGCAATACGCTCAAGGTAGAGTTCTGTCAGCGCCAGTGATGTAATCTGCTTGCTGCGTACCCAATGGGACAGGTCCGTGAGAGGTGCGAACGCGATGTCTTCGTCGTTATCGGGCAGTTTGCGCGTCACGTCCGAGAAGCGGAGCGCATCGGCCCCGTGCGGCATGGCAAATCCCGGCAGCCGCGGATCAAACCGGCTGGCCATTGGTGTGCTGTTGTCCAGTGCCAGACCTCTACGCGCGACAGCCAGGTCGCGCTGGCCCTCCAGATTGTCCAGCATCTGCGCCCGTTCAGTGGCAGTATAAGCAAGGCCCAAAAGCCGCTCTGCGCCTTCGATGTCAGCGAGTGAGATAGTACCCAAAACAGCTGGCCCCCCGAGATTCAAGCTTGTCCCGCAAACCGGCAATGGCTCTTACTGGGGACAGGAAAATGTAGCTAAACAAAAAACTAACAGCAGTGTATCGGCGCTGTGCATTTCTTTTGCAGACCAGGCGCCGAAAAAGCGTAACCCAACTAATAAATGCTTCAGATTTACGCATCGTCAAGCAAGCCTCAGGTCGTCGCAGCATTGAGGGGCAGCATTCCGGCCTCGATCATCATGTGCACGCCCTTATTTCCATTAACCGTTTGCGTGATCCGCAAGTCTCCCGCCAGAGAACATAGCATATAGGCATCTTCACGGGAGATTCCTGTGCGCTGAACGATCCAGCGGATCATGTCGCGCAAGGCCATTTCGACGCAGCGGTCCAGGTCCTCGTGCATGCCCATCGTGATCAGATGCGTCGGCGTTTTGGCGCGGGGGTACGTCAGCGTGAAATCCGAGCGTGTGGTCAATCGGAAGGTTCCGATCAGCGCTGTTTCTATCGCGGTGACGCAGACTTCACCATCGCCCTGCGCGGCATGCCCGTCCCCGCAGGAGAACAGCGCACCTTCGGTGAAGACAGGCAGATACAGGGTTGCGCCTGCGCCAAGTTCCTTGTTGTCGAGATTGCCGCCATGGGCGCGCGGCTGGATCGTCGAGATGCGTCCCCAGTTCGGCGGCGGCGCCACCCCCATGACGCCAAAGAACGGATGCAGGGGCAGTTCAAGCCCCCAGGACAGTCGGGCTCGCATGGCCTGCAGATCAAGCGGAATGATTTCGAGCCGGGAATTCTGGAAATCATCAGGCAGCGTTCCGGCAAGTGGACGAATGATGTTCCAGCCCCAGTTCTGCCGTAGCTGGACATCCAGAATTTCGACTTCAAGCACATCGCCCGGTCTTGCGCCTGCAACCGCGACGGGCCCGGTCAGAATATGCCCCGGTAGCTGTCGTTCAGCTCTTGCGTGAATGTCGAGCAGTTCAGGCGGAAGGTCGAAACCCGTGCCTTGCTGCGGGATCTGATCAGGCCCGCCCGAAACCGTTTCTATCGTGACGGTATCGCCGCTCTCTATCTCCAGCACCGGTGGCAGGCTGGTATCAAAATAACCCCATGCACAGGTCTCTGGGCTCGCGTGCAGTGTCTTCCCCATGGTGTTCATCCCTTTCGAAGCGTCGCGTGTCATCGCAGTGCCGCTCTTTCCTTGCTGCCGGCATACATGCCGCAGGCCACAACGATGATCGCGCCAGATATCTCCCGCCAGGAGGCCGTTTCGGCAAAGAAAACGTAGCCAACGGCCAGTGCGAAGAGAATGCGCAAGTACGGAAATGACGCGAGTGCGGAGACTTCACCAAACCGATAGGCTTCAACCGTCAGAAGCATGCCGAGTGTGGCGAGCGTTCCCGCCGTGATCAGAAGCAGGAAATCATCATAGGCAATGTCAGACAGGCCAGCGGCGGCCATAGGGAACGTTCCCAAGCTCGCCACCAGTCCAATCCAGAACATGATCGTCGCAGTATGTTCGGAACGGGCCAGCGCGCGGTTCTGAAAAATCAGCAAGGCCGCCACGAAGGCGGAGCCCAGACCGTAGATAACGCCTGGCTCGACATTTACCCCGCTGACCTCGCTGGCAATGACGACACCGACAAAGCCCAGAACCGCGCTCAGCCCACGCGAGAGGCCGATCTGTTCGCCAAAAACGAAGGGGGCCAGTGAAACAACGAAAAGCGATGTGGTGAAGGTCAGGACAGAGGCCAGCGCAAGATCCAGCATCTGGAAGCTGGCATAGTAGAGCCACCAGCATACCAGACTGGTCAGTCCACGCAGAACAAGCCGTGGCCAACGCGGCGAGACAAAGCGCGCCGGTCGTGTCGCGGCGATCCACGCCGCAACGATGACCAGCTGGCTGAGGGAGCGAAAGAAGACGATCTGCGCAAAGGGCACATCGGACGAGACGAACCGCAACACGCCCACATCAGCGGTGAAGACTGCAGCCGCCGCGACCAGCAGGATCGCACCGTAGCGATTGTCGATCACGGCTTGCCCGTTCATCTTGGCCGAAACGGCGCAAAGCGATCTGGCGGGATCAATGCGATCTCGCGCAGGATCTGCACCCAGGCCGCCAGCCCCTCGCTGATGGACGACAGGCGAAAAAACTCGTTCGGCGCGTGGAAATTCTCGTCCGACAGGGCAAAGGAAAACATCACTGTATCCAGCCCCAGTACGCGTGACACGATTTCGGTGAGCGGCAGGGATGCACCAATGCGCACCTTGAGCGGCGTTTCTCCGGTTGTGTGTTCAAGGGCAGCTACGGCAGCGCCGAGCAACGGATGATTGTTCGGCACCGCATAGGCCCCGCCTTGACCCCGATCCCCGCTGATTTCGAGCGACGCGTAGGTCGGAAGCTGCGCCTTGAGGTGGGCGATCACCGCCTCCTTCGCGGTCTGGGGGTCCTGACCCGGGACCAGCCGCATGGTCAGCTTGGCAAAGGCTTCGTTTGGGATCACGGTTTTTGAGCCCGCGCCGGTATAGCCGCCCCACATTCCGTTCACATCCACTGTGGGACGCATCCAAAGCCGCTCCAGCGTGGAAAACCCTTCCTCGCCGACAGGCTGCGCGCCAATGGCTTCGAAAGCGGCCTTTTCATCATGAGGGATCGCCGCGATCTCGACGCGCTCTGTATTTGTCGGCTCTGCCACGCCATCATAAAAACCGGGTGCTGCGATATGGCCCGCTTTGTCATGCAGGCTCGCCACAAGCTGAGCGAGAACATGCAACGGGTTGGCGACAATCCCGCCAAACCGCCCCGAATGCAGGTCTTGGGATGCCGTCTGGACCCGCAACTCAAACCCCGCGTTCCCGCGCGAGCCGACATTCAGCGCCACCAGATCAAGCCGCCAGCGAGCGCCATCTGCGGAGAGTACGGCGTCGGCAGTCAGCAGCGTGCGGTGCGTCTCCAATATACCGGGCAATGAGGGCGAACCGGTTTCCTCTTCCCCTTCAATCAGCAGTTTCACATTGATCGGCAACCGACCTTCCACCGCGATAAATGCCGCCAGAGCGTCGAGCGCGATCAACATCGGTGCCTTGTCGTCCGATATGCCCCGCCCATAAAGCCTGCCAGCGCGTTCGGTCACATCGAAGGGAGGGCTTTCCCACTTGTCCAAGGGGTCAGGTGGCTGCACGTCATAATGGGCGTAGACAAGGATAGTCGGTGCGCCGGGTGCGTCCAGACGTTCTGCAAAGAGCGACGGCTGGCCGCTGCCGTCCGCAGGCGTGAGGCGCTGGCGGTTCTCAAAGCCCATCGCATCAAGGCGGGCTTCAATCAACTGGCGCGCATCTTCCATGCCCTGTGCCATGGCAGGGTCTGCCCCGACGGAGGGACAGGCAACAAGCGCTTTCAATCCGTCGACAAGATCGTGCTGGTGCGCGAGGGCATGGGCAATAACGGGGTCACTCATATGGTTCCTCATTCAGGTGATGCCACCATCAACGCTAAGGATTTGTGCGGTGATCCAACTGGCCTCCTCAGAGGTCAGAAAAGCGGCGGCGGCCGCGATATCCTCAGGCTGGCCTAACCGGCGTGTGTGAATGCGATGAACAAGCTCGGCCTGGCCCTTTGGCCCATAAGCCTCCCACTGCCGCTGCGTGGCGGGGTTTGACAGCACAAATCCTGGCGCAATCGAATTGACCGTGATGCCATGCGGGGCCAGTTCCAGGCTCAACTGTTTCGTCAAGCCGATCAAGGCGTGTTTTGCCGCCGTGTAGGCGTGAATGCCCGTCAGGCTGGGCCTGAGTCCGGCACCGGAGCTGATGGTGACAATGCGGCCCCAACCAGATTGCTTCATCGCTGGGACGAGCGCTTGGGAAAGGTACAAGGACGCATCCACATTGGCGGCAAAAATCTGGTGCCACGGGTCAGGTTTGACGTCCTCCAACGGGGTACCGACCTGGCCGCGCACACCGCCTGCGGCGTTGACCAGAATATCCGGCGCGCCGTGATCTGCAACCAATTGAGCGTGCATGTCACTGACGGAAGCTGGATCGCCAAGGTCTGCGGCAAAGGCGGGCAGGCCCAAACGGTTGGCCGCCTCCTGCAAGGCATCGCCGGGCAGGTCGCTGACGGCAACCCTTGCCCCATCCCCTGCAAGCCGCGCCGCAATGGCCGCGCCAATGCCACCGACCACGCCGGTCACCAAGGCGACGCGCGCCGTCATCCGATCACCTTGGTCAATTCGTGAAACGTCTCTTGCGACATCTCGCGGCGGCCTTCCTCAATGTCGTGGATCAGGTCGACCAGCCTATTGAGCATTGGGGCTTGAACATTGTGCCCAGCCGCGATCTCGGCCACAGCGCCCACCTGAGGGTCAACCTCTGTCTTGCGTTTGCGAACCGCCAGATCGCGGTAGATGCCGGTATGGGTCTTGGCTGTCTTGGCGTTGAATTCCGCCAGATCAGCAAGGCTCTGCAAGGCGGCTGCGTCGCTGGCGCCGGGGAGAAAGGCCGCAGGATCAAACCCGTTGAAGGGCTTGGGGTTGACGCCCTCAGCCACCGCCGTGCGCATCACTTCGCGGGCCAGCCCCATCAGCGCCGGACCCCTGGCGGGATCAGCGAAATTCACCGTCATGCTGTCGGGTGTCAAGGCGGTGGCAAACAACATCGCGCCATAGCCAAGCTTGCCCCAGAGATAGGCCCAGATGTCTTCGGTCAGCACGGCATCGGGCTCAAACATCTGCAAAAGCGCATGCATCTCGTGCGTGCGTTCGCGCATGGACCCATCAATCTCGCCCACGACCACCGCACCACGGTTCCCGAAGAGGATACGGCCCGGGCCGATCCAATCCGCGCCATAGTTCACAAAGGCCCCCATCGTGCGCTCGGCACCCGCCAGATCGGCAATCACCCGTTCGTTCAACCCATTCTGCGCCGAGAGAACAAAGCCGTCCGGGGCCAGATGCGGCAAAAGCTGCGCCATTGCCTGCGGTGTCGCCTGGGCTTTGACGGCAAGGACAATCCGTCCATAAGTGCCGCTGAGACGATCCGGCGTCACACAAGGCACAACCTGGCGGAATTCCTCGACCGGCCCCGTGATGGTGAGGCCCTCTGCGCTGCAGGCCTCGGCATGTTCGACAACAATATCAACCATCTGCACCGGCACGCCCGCTCGCGCCCAATAGGCCCCCAGGATGCCGCCAATGGCACCCGCGCCCCATATCAGGATCGGCTCAGCCATGTTGAGGAGCGGGCCATGGCCCTTCAAGGGCTGCGCGGGTCTCGGACACGCCGACGTCCCAGATCGCTTGCATGTCTTCCTCGCCGCGCTGCCAAGGGCCGCCAAAGGAGCCGTCACCCAGCAAGCTACGTGCCTGAGCAGGGGAAGAGGCGCGCATCATCGCCATATCCACGCTGGGTTTTTCTCCTTCCGGCGCGGGTGCATGCGCCAGTCGCGTCCAGGGGAAGTTCTCCATCCAGTTGGCGTGCGAACCGGTCGCATCAATCGACTGGATTTTCGCCCAGGTCTGCGGCGCGTTCCACCAATTGTGAAACTTGATCGACATCTCGGGATAATCCGCCATCAGCTCCTGCGCCAATGCGCCCACGGGGTTGTTACCCCCATGACCGTTCACGATCAGAACCTGTCGAAACCCCGAGCGCCGCACGGAGGCCACAACATCCCGCACCACCGCCAGCAGCGTTTCGACCCGCAGAGAGATGGTGCCGGGATAGGCAGTGAAATAGGGGGCCAGCCCAAATGGCATCACTGGAAACACCGGAATGCCCAGAGGGTCCGCCGCATCTGCCGCAACTTTCTCGGCCAGGATCATATCCACGCAAACTGAAAGCTGTGCGTGCTGTTCGGTCGAGCCAATCGGCAGAATGCAGCGCGGATCGCGCGCCGCTGCCGCCTCAATGTCGCGCCAGTTCATTTCGGCGACGTTCATTGCCGCATCCTTTCCTTGTCTGCTAGTGCATCCAGCATGTCGCGGGGCGGAAGGTCACCCGCCCAGTCCTGCGCTGCGATCACGACCTTTGACATTAGTTCCGACAACATCTGGCGCTCCCCGTCGGACAGAACTTCCAACATGCGGTTTTCCTGCGCTTCAAAGACGGGTCGGGTTTCATTGATCATCGACCAACCCTTTTCGGACAACCGCAGCGCCTGCCGCCGTCCACCGCCCGGTACCTTGCCGCGCGCCTCGATCAGCCCCATCAGCTCCAGCCGCTTGATGGCGCGGCTCAGCGTGTTCTTGGGAAAGCCGGATGTACGCGAGATGTCGCGGGCGCTACCACCGTCTACGAGGGCCAGCGAATACAAAACCACATACTCCGGTCGCTTCAGCCCATAGGCACTTTGAATCCAGTCATAAAGCGGCGTGTTATACAGCAAGGCCAGATAGTTGATCCGAAACGTAAACGGGCAAGGGTTACCCCAGAGTTTGGCCTGCAACATATCGACACTGGCCTCCGTTGCCGTTCTGGGTGGTTCTTGATCCTGGGTGATCTGCGGGCCTGACATGTGCTTCCTTTTCCCCGGCTGTGCAGCGTGAGTTCCAAAATGAACTTGACTGACACCATATCTCCGCACATTCTGCGATAGCAAGTTCCAAATGGAACTGGGATTTCATCAAAGATCGGACGGGGGAAAACCTCCTTCACCAACGGGAAGGGAAATTCATGAAACACCGGAAACTTCTTGGCGCTCTGGCCTTTGCGCTCGGGCTGACTGTTACGGGCGCTGCCACGGCGCAAAGTCTGACGATGGGTGTGCGCGGCGGACCTGAATCAATGGACCCACATTTTTCAGCGCTCGGGCCTCACGCGGAGGCGGCCAAGCACATCTTTGACACGTTGGTCTGGTCCGGCACCGACCTACAGATCGAACCTGGCCTTGCAACCAGTTGGACGCCCGTTGACGAAGACACATGGGAATTCAAACTGCGCGAAGGGGTCAAGTTTCACGACGGGTCCGATTTTGACGCCGAGGATGTGAAATTCTCGATCGAGCGTATCCCCGTTGTCACCGGCCCGACAACCACAACGATCTATGTGCGTCGTGTGGCAAGCGTCGATATCATCGACTCTCATACGATCCACATCAACACGGACGGTCAGGCGGCGACACTGCCAAATGATTTCATCCGCCTGTTCATTGTCTCATCCGAGGCCGCGGCGGACTATTCAACGCCTGAGACAGCTGCCGAAGGGTTCAACTCCGGCGCTGCGACAATTGGGACAGGACCCTACAAGTTCGTCAGTTGGGAGCCCAAGGGCGATCTGGTGCTGGAGCGCAACGACGACTACTGGCGCGGCAAGGGGGCATGGGAAACCGTGATCCGCAAGGAAATTCCCAACGACAGTTCGCGCCTTGCCGCCTTGAAAGCGGGCCAGGTTGACGTGATCAACTACGTCTCCTCTGTCGACTACCTCGCCCTTGAACGTGACGCCGATATCGATGCGATCAAAGGCGACAGTGTCTACATCATGAACCTGCAACTGGATCAGCGCGAAGACACACCGCTGGTGCGTGCCATCGACGGGTCCGATCTGGATGCAAATCCTTTCCGCGATCTGAAAGTGCGGCAAGCCATTGATCACGCGATTGATCGCCAGACGATGGTCGATATTGTTCTGGAAGGTCTGGGCAAGCCTGCCAACCAGATGATGCCGCCCGGTTTCTTCGGGTCGAGCGAAGACATTCCCATGCCAGCCTATGATCCGGCCAAGGCCAAGCAATTGCTCGCGGATGCTGGGTATCCCGAGGGCTTTGAGGTTGACTTGTACTGCACAGCGGATCGCCTGCCAGGGGATGGCGCGATCTGTCAGGGTCTGGGCCAAATGCTGACGCAAGTGGGCGTCAAGACCAACGTGAACGCGATCTCGAAAACGGTGTATTTCCCGGCGCAGGCGCGGCTTGAGTATTCAATGTTCATGAACGGCTGGGGCACGCTGACGGGGGAAGCCTCCTATACACTTGGCGGTCTTGCACATTCCAACAATCCGGATGTGAAGCTCGGGGCATTCAACCGCATCGAATATGAGAACGACGAGGTCGACACGCTGCTGCAAACCGGTGCCAAGATGATGGATCCTGATGAACGCCGCGCGACCTATGAAGACGCGATGGAAAAGGTGATGGCGGACAAGGCCTACATCTCTCTCGTGCAGCTTCAGACCGTGTGGGGCGCCAAGGCAGGCATGCTCGAATTCGAACCGCGCTTTGACGAGGACACGCTTGCGTTCTTTATCAAACCGGCATCCTGATAGCCTCATGATGCAACAAGGCCGGGCGGCTGATGCGCCGCCCGGCCTTTGGTTTGCCTAACGGGAAAGCTGATGCTCGGTTTCATCATTCAACGTTTTCTACAGGCCGTGCTGGTCATGGCCGCGATGTCGGTGATCGTCTTTGGTGGCATCTATGCAATCGGCAACCCGGTCGACATCGTGATCCCGCCGGAGGCGACCCAGGAAATCCGGGAACAGACGATCCAGCGTCTTGGACTCGACCGGCCCCTCTACGAACAATACCTCATCTTCATGGGAAACCTGCTGCAGGGCGATCTGGGACGGTCGTTTGTCTATAACATCCCGGTTCTGGAACTGATCGGCGGACGCTTGCCAGCAACGCTTGAGCTGGTTCTGATCTCTGTCATCTCGGCCACGGTGCTTGGCGTCAGCCTGGGTATTTACGCGGGCTATCGCCCCGACAGCTGGGTGTCCAAGACCATCATGGCTGTCTCCGTGCTTGGCTTTTCGGTGCCGTCGTTTTGGGTCGGGTTGATCCTGATCCTGTTCTTTGCAGTCAACCTGGGCTGGTTGCCAGCGGGCGGGCGCGGCAACACTGTCGAGATCTGGGGCGTAGCGTGGTCTTTCCCAACGCTGGATGGGCTTTCGCACATCGTGCTCCCCGCAATCAATCTGGCGCTGTTCAAACTGGCGATGATGATCCGGCTTGCCCGCGCTGGCACGCGGGAAATCATGTTGACCGACACCGTTAAATTCGCGCGCGCGGCAGGCCTGTCCGAGGGGACGATCCTGCGGCGGCATTTGTTGAAACTGATCTCTATCCCGATCATCACCGTTTTCGGGTTGGAGCTTGGCTCGACGCTTGCTTTTGCGGTTGTGACAGAAACGATATTTTCCTGGCCCGGCGTCGGCAAGCTGATCATCGACAGCATTGCCGTACTCGATCGTCCTGTGATGGTCGCGTATCTGATCCTGGTCGCTTTCCTGTTTGTGACCATCAATTTTGTGATTGATCTGGTCTTTGCCCTGATCGACCCCCGCGTGCGTCACGGAGCAGCGACATGAGCGATGCCAGCACGCCCCTGCGCCGTTTCTGGACAGAGTTTCGCGAGAACACGGTTGCGGTGTTCGCTCTTGCGGTCGTGATCGCGATGATCCTGCTGGCGCTCTTTGCCTCCGTCGTCTCGCCGCAGAACCCCTATGATCTGGCGAACTTGTCCCTGATGGACAGCCGCCGTCCGCCGGGTTTTGTCGGATCGGGCGGCTATACCCATCTGCTGGGCACGGATCCACAAGGGCGCGATCTGTTGTCTGCGATTTTTTACGGCTTGCGTATTTCCATTCAGATCGGCCTTGCCGCGGGGTTCGTATCTCTCACCATCGGCACGGCCCTGGGAATCACGGCTGCCTATCTAGGCGGGCGGATCGAGGCACTGATTATGCGCCTTGTCGATCTGCAGTTGTCGTTTCCCGCGATCCTGCTGGCGCTGGTCATGGTGGCGCTTTTGGGCCAAGGCAAGGCGCAGCTGGTCGGTGCGCTGGTTGCGGCGCAATACGCCTATTTTGCCCGTACCGCCTATGGCGCTGCCAAGGCTGAACGGGGCAAGGACTATATCGAGGCCGCGCTGGCCACGCCCCTGAGCGGCCGGCTGGTGGTCTGGCGGCATCTGCTGCCCAATTGCACCCCGCCTCTGATCGTGGTGGCGACGGTCCAGATCGCCAATTCCATTTCGCTTGAGGCGACACTCAGCTTCCTGGGCCTCGGACTGCCAGTCACCGAACCCTCCCTGGGCATGCTGATCTCAAACGGCTTTCCTTATATGATGAGCGGACGCTACTGGATCTCTGTCTACCCCGGTGTCGCGCTGATCATCCTCATCGTCGCCATCAACGTCGTTGGAGACCAGGTGCGCGATCAGTTCAATCCGAGGCTGCGGAAATGAGCGATCCTGTCCTGAGCGTCAGAGACCTGAGCACCCATTTCTTCACCCGTGCTGGTGTACTCAAAGCCGTGAACGGTGTGTCTTTCGATCTGGCGCGGGGCGAGATCATGGGGTTGGTCGGTGAAAGCGGTTCCGGCAAGACCGTCACAGGTTTCTCCTTGCTCGGGCTGGTCGACGCGCCGGGCCGGATTGTCGAGGGCTCCATTACGCTGAATGGGGTGGAGCTGACCACACTGAGCGAGGCAGAGCTGCGCGCCCGGCGTGGTCGTGAGATTTCGATGATCTTCCAGGATCCGATTGCGACGCTGAACCCGATGCTGACAATCGGGCAACAGATAAAGCTGGCGATAGATGCGCACGAGCGCGTCAGCCCCCGCGCAGCACAAGCGCGCGCGACTGAGCTGCTGACGCAGGTCGGCATCCCCTCTGCCGCTGCCCGCCTTCGCGCCTATCCGCACGAGTTTTCGGGTGGCATGCGGCAACGCGTGGCAATCGCAATCGCCCTTTTGCATCGCCCCTCAGTGCTTGTCGCGGACGAACCGACCACGGCGCTTGATGTCTCCATTCAGGCGCAGATTCTCGCGCAGATGCGCGACCTCGCGCGTGAGACCGGCACGGCGATGGTTTGGATCAGCCATGACCTTGCCGTTGTCTCCAGCCTCGCCAGCAAGCTGGCCGTGATGTACGCGGGCCGGATCGTTGAGGCAGGTCCAACTGCGAGGTTGCTGAGAGACCCGCATCACCCCTACACGGCCGGGCTGATTGCCTCGCTTCCCGCCATGGCAAAACCGGGCGCACCCCTGAACCAGATCGCGGGCAGCACACCCTCTTTGCTGTCCCTACCTCAAGGCTGCCCCTTTGCGCCGCGTTGCACGCATGCGTCAAGGCAATGCACCACTGACCCGGACATGACGCAGCAGGGTGATCGGCAGTGGCGATGCTTTCATCCCCTTGGTCAAACCGCCAAGGAGCCTGCATGAGCGCCTTTGTCGAAATCACCGACGTCACCCGCGTCTTTGGCCCCAAGCTGACCTTGGGCGAAAGGATCGCGGCAAAACTGGGGGGGAACGTCGAAACCCGGGCGGTCCGTGCGGTCTCGGATGTAACGCTGTCCGTGCGCAAGGGAGAGACTTTGGGCCTGGTGGGAGAATCCGGCTGTGGCAAGTCCACCCTGGGACGCGCCATCGCCGGGATACTGCCCCCGACAAGCGGCACGGTCACCATCGATGGCGCCCCCGTGATGACGGATGGCACCAAAGCGACGACCCGCGTGCAAACCGTGTTCCAGGATCCCTTTGCCAGCCTCGATCCCCGCATGAAAGTCGGCCACACCGTCGCAGAAGGCCCGATCGCCCATGGCCTGACAACCAAGGCGACCGCGCGCCGGTATGTAGCAGACTGGTTCGAACGCGTGGGCCTTGATCCCACTTGGGTCGAGCGCTACCCACATCAGTTTTCCGGTGGCCAGCGGCAGCGTATCGCGATTGCCCGCGCCCTCGCCATGCAGCCTGATGTGTTGATCTGTGATGAACCGGTCGCGTCACTGGATGTCTCCATCCAGGCCCAGATCATCAACCTGTTTCTCGAATTGACCCGCGATCTGGCGCTCACGTCAGTCTTCATCAGCCATGACCTCTCCGTGATCCAGCACGTCAGCGACCGTGTCGCGGTGATGTATCTGGGCCGCATCGTGGAGTTGGGACCAGTGAGCGAGGTTTTCGGCAACCCGGTCCATCCCTACACCGAAGCGCTTTTTGGCAGCGTCCCCAAGCTGGTGCTGGATGCAGACGAGCTTGTGCAGTTCGAGACTATCGAGGGCGAGGTGCCATCCCCATTGGCCCCTCCAACGGGCTGCTATTTTCACCCACGCTGCCCTTATGCAACGGAGAGCTGTAAAAAGGTGCACCCTGTCATGGAGCCAATCCACGACAATCGCAGCGTCGCTTGCCATCACTACGACGCCATCCTCGGGAAGACACTGGGCGATTGACCATCGGCGTTCCCCGAGAAGCCGGTTTCGCTGTCAAAGTTTGATCGGCTTCCGCGACGCGCATATCATGGCCAATTTCTGCTTTTGAGACGTCGCTGCGTAATCAGCCGGCGCATACCCGATGAATGTTCTGGAAGGGCCGCGCGCATCGAAACGATGTTAAAGCAGGCAGCGCGATGCTGCGCATAATCCGATGTCGGCAGAGAGTCCTTTTTTCAGAGTGCTGCGCGCACGTCAAACGACCGGCTTCGGCAGTTGGCGACACTTAGGGCTCCATTTGGATATTGAGTGTTTAAAATGGCGATTGTGTATGCACCAAACTGAAAGACCAAATATGCCAAGATCGCGAATGCCACGCTCGTTATCAAAACGGGTTTATCGGACAAGGGCAGATGGGAAAACATGTTCCGCAAGATATGTCGGATCACCGAAAATCTTTCGGACAAATCAACGGCCGCAGACGTAAATATCGGCACGTCGCCGAGCAGCGCCGCGAGAATGAATGCCGAAGTCAAGTTACCAAAGCAGAAGGCAATAGCTAGAGTGGGCCAGTCGGCACCGAGTGCCCTTTCCACGTCCCCATCGAAAAATCCAAATGCGACAGCCGCAACGTAGTTTGCTCCAGCCATCGACGCTGCGAAAACAACGAAACGAACGATCAGGTCGAGCATAAAGTACTGGAGGCCCGTCACCCGCCCACCACCCGTATTGCGGACCACCGCATACACCATTCCAGCAACAAGGTTTGTGAACGGAACCATGGGAACCCCCGTGGTTAAGACTTGGCGAGCAAATGCCAAGCGTGCAAAATCATCCTCACGCAGTTGCTTTCCAAAGCCTTCAACCCAAACCACATACTGAAAGATTGCGCCAATTAACCCGATGGCAGTGATGTAGATGACCGTATGAATGAAAGCTTTTGAAGGTCGCCCCGGCCCATAGAAGATGTCAACGATGTACAAAAACTGTTTTGCAGACACAAAGTTGGCCTTAGAAGCTTCGAATAGTATTCAGTCTTTTCCTTCGCCAAAATCGAGTTAGCGCTGAGGAGGGTTACAAACACAACTGCTGCAAATTCGGATGCGCCGAACATGAGCTGAAAGACATGTTCAATGACGTCTGCCATGAGAGGTCTATCCTTTTAACACAAAACTGCGACAGCGGTCTGATAGACGAAACCGAGACAGGTACATCGACCATGGGCGCGATTGTGAGAAGAGACACTGCGTCTTGGCAGCAACAGTTTGCTCTGCCGCTGCCAACTCTTGCAGTGTAGAGATGGGCGTGCATTTGGAAAGCGTCCACCGACTACTTCATGATGATCGTCTCGTTCAGGCGACGGAGCTCCCTGATGTGGAATTCGGGTTCACTCTCACCGGCCTGCGGTCCCCGGGACAGGGTGCGCGCGAGGTCGAAGAAGCCCTTGCCTGGCAAGTTCCCGTGCCCGCGGCTGACAGCCCGGGCAGCGATGAAGGGGCGGTCCGCGGCAGCGTCGTCCCGCATCGTGGTTTCCAACGCACGTGTCACCTTCGCGATCGAACCCGGCTTCAGCAGGTTTAGTGCGCCTGCCAAGGCACCGTAGGATATCAGCGTCTGATCTTTGGCAAGCCCCTCCAGATGGGCGCGCACCCGGTCGGACAGGTCCTGCTCTTCGCCTGCCGCCGCTGCTATCAGACGCGGGGGCGGGATTTCGCGGGCGGCGCCGGTGGCATCGAGTTCAGCCGCCCAGGCCCGGTCTCTGCAGCGCAGCACGACCCGGATCTTGCCCTCATCCGCGCCTTCGCCGGTTTCGGTCACGCCGACGACATCCCCGCTGTGCAACCCGTCACGCAATGCTTCCGGTGTGAGGCCCAGACGTGGCGCCAGGTAGTCGGGGTCCACCACAATCTGTCCGTCCTCCCATCCGATGACATCCGCGGGGATCGGCCGGTTCAGGATCGGCGATGAACCGCCGCTACCCGCATAGAACGGATTGCGTCCCGACGCATGGTCGGTGACGTCCACGATGTTCCCAATGCCGGGCAAGGCTGCGCGAAGCATCTTCTCCACCCCTTGCCGCAATGTGGCCGAGGAGGCCGCGCAGCCTTGGCAGCCGCCGGACATCCGCAGATAGACCGTGCTTTCCCGAACCCGGTCCACTGAGATGTGGCCACCATGGGCGGCGACAGAGGGATTGACCTGCTGGTCCAGCAAAGTCTTCACCGCCTCGAGGAGCTTGGCGTCAGGGTCTATTTTCTCGCGGGCTCGGTCGCACCCGAGCGGGCGGCCGGTTTCGTCAAGCACACGTCGGATTGCCGCGGCGATGGCGGGTTTGAGATCCGCCCAGTCTTTATCGGTGCTTTTTTTCACCCAGACCGTCGGGCCGCTCACCTCCACCCGGCAGACGCCTGGCACTGCGAACAGCGCGCGGGCCAGGGGCGCGTCGTCGGCCGCATCGAAACGGGTCGAGCCGTTTGCCTGAATCGGGTCGTCCAGAACGAATGCGACGACGCTGGCATCGTTGGCCGAGGTCTGCGCCCGGATGCGGCGGTGGGCGGTTGTGTCAGACATCTTCCAGCTCCGTCCCGGTCATCGTGCTGAGCGCCTTGAACGTGTAGATGCCGGTGGCGTGACCGTCGCTGAAGGCCATGCCGAGCGCGTAGTTTCCGACGCTCCAGATCCGCGTGAGCTGTAAATCGAGCGGCACGCTCTCCGGGTCGAGGAGCCGCGCGCTCGTCATCTCGTCGCGACACTGCGCGCATTGGCAGGCAAGACGCAGGTCGCGATCGGCGAGGCGCTGCTCGGTTCCGTCCGCCCAGCCCAGGATCAGGCCCGCGGCATCATGATCGAGCGCGACCAGGCGTTCGGCAGGACTGTCCGTCGCGACCAGGCCCGGAGCAGGCTGGCCGGAGTCCTCAACAAGTGACCAGGCGAAGGGTGTGGCGATCCCCGCCGTATCATCTTCTGTCTGCACCAGGGCGCTCGCGATGCGTCGATACGATTCGGCTGCCGGGCTGCCAGAGGCAGCGCGGACGAGGGGCTGACCTTCGTCGCTGCAATCGACTACATTCGGGTCGAGCGGCACCTTGCCGAGAAAGGGCACATCCAGATCCCTCGCGATGGCCTCTCCACCACCCTGGTGAAAGATGTTCGTCACCGTTCCACAGCTCGGGCAGGTGAAGCCGCTCATGTTTTCGATCACGCCGAGGATCGGAACGCTGACCTGCTCCATCATGCGCAAGCCCCGGCGCGCGATCTTGAGGCTCACGTCCTGTGGTGTGCTGACCACCACCGCACCTGACAATGGAAAGGCCTGCGCCAGCGTCAGTTGAATGTCGCCAGTGCCCGGAGGCAGGTCCAAAAGCAGCACGTCCAGCGTGCCCCACTCCACCTGCCGCACGAACATCTGCAGATACTTCGTCACCATCGGTCCGCGCAGGATCGCGGGAGCGTCGTCATCGCTTAGCATGGCCATCGAAATGACCTTCACGCCATGCGCTTTGGCGGGGATAACCTTCTGGTCCGGTGACATGGCGGGTTTTCCGGATGCTATTCCCAACATCCCGGGGATCGAGGGGCCATAGATATCGGCGTCCACGACGCCGACGGAGAACCCGGCATCGGCCAGCGCCACAGCGATGTTCGCAGTGACCGTGGATTTGCCCACACCGCCTTTTCCGCTGCTGATGGCGATCATGCGCAATCCTGCGGCAGTCTCAGCATACGTCATGCCGATGCTCCTTGCTCTTCACCCGACCGGGTCGGGGTATGGCTCGCGCAGAGCTTGACGATGTCCTCCACCGCCAGCTCTGCCGCCATGCAGGCGCAATAGGCCGCACCACCGGACACACCGAAATGACTGCAATCTTGGCAGGTGCCGAAGGCGGGAACATCCCGACGCATCGCCAGCACCGATGCCAGTCGGGACAAGGTCGTCAAAAAACGATTGCGCTCCGCGCTGCCAAGACCATCAATCACACCGATCAGGTCGCGCAGCGGATCCTGCGCAAGCATCGCATTTCCTTGGTCCGTGAGGTCGAAGAACACGCTGCGGCGATCCTGGACGGATTTGGTCCGCGTGACCAAACTCTTCCGTTCCAGCGACTTGATGATCTGCGAGGCCGTACCCCGGGTCGTCGCCTGAAAGCTGGCGAAAGCCGAAGGCGTGCGGGTGCTGACATTGGCGCGTGCGAAGAAGCGCAGGCATGTCCATTGCGCGGCGGTTAGTTCGGATCCCGCATCCTCGCTCCGAGCTGCGCGCCCGAGGTGAATAAGTAGTTCTGCGATCCGGTCGGGTGTCTGCAATCCATTGAGCATGTCAAATTGATAGTGATTCGAAATTAATTTTGCAACCATCGAGGTGTCTAGCCCCGTGCGTCTGGGCCACTGATCAGAGGTTTCTCTAAGAGGTTTCGGAAACTGGCGGACGCATGCCAAGAGCTTGATGCGGTGAATTTCTCCTCTGGCGGGCTGCACCGCAGCGACGATGCATGTTGTCCAACACCAGCTCGGCCCGTCCTCGATGAGAGGGCGAAGGCGAGGCTAATAGATGCCGCGCCGCATCCGAGGGCGGCTCTGAGCTTACTTTGATAAATGTTGCGCCGGGTAGGAATGTCGGGGTTGATGGGATTGGGGGGCAGGCAACATACAAGAGCTTATGCGCAAATCACGCGTCATTCATACCGTGATTTAGAGATCAAAACTCTGATACCAAAAATGTCCTTTACGTTGTTTTGTAGATTGGTGCTCTGCCAATGCCTTCTGCATAATGACGACACTGTCTATATGATGAGGTTTTTTATGGATGGTTGCGTGCATTTCTACCGTCGCGATCACTGACCATCATTGCATGACGTTCTTACCCTTCATGCGAAAGGCGGCTTTGGATGCGCCCGGACCAGTCGGAACAGCACTTCTGCCACAACAGCGCTTGATTGTGTTTCCGGGCATCGAACTTAAGCTCGGCGTACCTGCCAAGCCATTGACATCTTTGGCGCGGATTTTCCAAATGACATGTTTTCGCTAGCGCTGAATGCCTTGGAGATCACACAAATCGATCCATCAGCGGCAATGGCCGGTGATCCAACTCGATTGGCAGCGATCACCACATTCACCGAGTTGAAGCGCAAGCTCGATGAACACGAGTATCTCAATGACCGCTATATCATCCTACCAAATGTATCGGGGGAGGGAGAGCATTTGCTTCTACGAAAGGGTCAGGCTGAAAGATATATCGAGATGCCTTGTCTAGGCGGGTACACTGACGGCGGCTATCACCAGCCATTTGTCGCCTGATGATTGGCTGACACTGGCCCTCACGCCGATAGAATCTGCACCGGTTTATGAGTTCCGCGCTCGCGAGGATGAGTACATTCCATTCAAGAACGCCTCAGCGGGGCAACAAGCCACCGCTCTCCTAAAAACCTTGCTCAATCAACCGGGGCCGCCCCTGATCATCGATCAGCCGGAGGAGAACTTGGACAATCCTGTCATGTCGGAGATCGTTAATCAGCTCTGGGACGCGAAACGCCTCCGCCAGATCGTGTTCGTAAGCCACAACGCCAACCTCGTCGTAAACGGTTACGCTGAGCTGGTGGCGTGGTTTGGCTATAGAACCACAGGAAACGAATCGCGCGGCACCGTCAAAGGGGTCGGGGCAATCGAGATCGAGGACGCTCGCGAAGCTAAAAAATAGATCATGGAAGGTGGCGAAGGTGCGTTCCGGCTGTGGAGAGAGAATACGGGTTTTTAAGGGGACGGAGTATAATTGCCTAACGTCAGCACCAATGGGACAGTTTAGGCTAATTTGATAAGAGAGGGTTTCTGGCACATCGTAACCACCAAGGCG
>NZ_CANMNK010000019.1 GCF_947499265.1 uncultured Roseobacter sp.
AGCTGTGGCAGACCGACTTCACCTATCTGAAGGTCATCGGCTGGGGTTGGTTCTACCTCAGCACCATCCTCGATGATTACAGCCGCTACATCATCGCCTGGAAGCTCTGCACGACGATGAGAGCCGAGGATGTGACCGACACGCTCGATCTGGCGCTGCAGGCTTCGGGTTGCGATCAGGCGGCTGTCGTTCATAAGCCACGCCCGCTATCGGACAATGGCGCCAGTTACATCTCTGGAGAACTGGCCGATTGGCTGGAAGATCAACAGATGGACCATGTCCGGGGCGCACCATATCACCCGCAAACTCAGGGCAAGATCGAGCGCTGGCACCAGACCCTGAAGAACCGCATCCTGCTGGAAAACTACTACCTGCCTGGCGATCTCACGCAGCAGATCGACGCCTTTGTCGATCACTACAACCACCAACGCTATCACGAGAGCCTGCAAAACCTCACCCCCGCAGATGTCTACTTCGGGCGTGGGCAAACCATCTTAAAACAACGTCCCTCTCATTGATTGCTGCGCTATCAACTGCCGGTCAATGGAAAGGATCAAACGGAAGACACTCGAAACCCGGCGCTTGCTTCACTGCAAATCCGCCGGATAATCACATGAACCAAATGAACCAGACCCTCTCTTAGATTGGGCGGCCACCTGTTCCAAAAAACCTGACGACGGACAGCTAAAGCCGACCTTCAAGTAAAGCAGGGCAATGTCTCTGGTGCGGACAAAGCGGACTTGTGCAGGTGCAGCTTTCGCTGACGCAGAAACCATTCGCATCTGCGACATGCGTTTCGCTGCATTGCAGCCAATTTCGCCGAAGCGGTCCTTTGGCTTGCCAATTGAGACACCCAGAAAAACCGCCCGAACGCCGCGTGATACGGTAGCCAGGACGAAAGCTGAGTAAGGCTAGTCGGCACGCTCAAACAGAGTTTCGACCAACGACTACACGTGCGTGTGTCGCCAGTAGATATCCGCGGATGCGCTCTGTGCCCGCACTGTCCCAGATTAGTCCGAGGAGTTGCACGACATACAGCGAAACACGTTGTGAACTTCCAACTGGACTGCGCGGAGATTTGTGGATTCCGCCTACATCGGTGAAGTCATTGATCTTCAACACGGACAACCACCTCCATAGCGAGAAGATCGGTATCTTCTCCATGGTAGCTTCCGGCAACCGGAGCGACCTGTGATATGTTCCGCGCAACGGCCACCGGAATCAGATTGGCCGACCCCACCGACATGTTCGTTGGGTCGAACGGGATCCAGCCAGCCCCGGGAACGAAGACTTCGACCCATGCATGCGTAGAGCCCGAGCCAGCAGATCCGAGCCGGTCATCACTGGGGTCATAAAGATAGCCGGACACCAGACGTGCCCCGAAACCCAGCGTTCGGATAGCCTCGGCATAGAGGACGGCAAAGTCACGACACGACCCGTAACCTCGGTCGAGGGTTTCGAGTGGTCCTTGCGTGCCTTCGCTTTCGCGGATCTCATATTTGATCTGCGCTGTGGTGCCATTACTCACGTCCTTCAGGAGCGACAGCGTATCCGTTGGTCGTCGCATAACGAATTGCTCGACCCAGTTTGACAAGCGCCCGGTGTCGTCTTGGTATTGTGGCGCAGCAAGCGCCCCGAGATCTGTCCAGTCTTCGGCGGAGTAAAGGAACGGGTAGGACGTCGCAGAACCCGCAATCGGGAAGACAGGCCAGTCAGGTGCCTCGAGGACAACGGTCGTATGGGACCGTATCGAAAGCGTGTCTGTTGTGACATCAAAGTTGGCGATGGCAATAGCGTTTCCGGCGACATCGTGGGACCAGTCGATGCGGGCGGTCGGAGCGATTTCAAGGTCGAAGGTCGTCAATGTAAGGTCCCGCGTTTCACGAGGACGCAACATCAGCCTGTGCGGTCCAAGGATCACGGCCATGCGATAGCGATAGATGGTCGTGTGTGCGATCGTGATCGTCGGCACGCAGCAGATCTAAGTCGACTGACCGCCGGAGCGAGACCGACCTTTGCTGACGCCTTCGGGCACTGCCGCGCGCCATGCTGTCGTGCCTTTGCATCTTGCACAGATGCGCTGGCCGAACCCTTCGCTCCAAAACGAAGCATTACAACGCAAGCAGAACCGCAGCTTCGGCACATCGCCAAGCGCGCGGCTGGGGTGATCCATCAGGATGTCGTCGACTTTTGCTTGCATCAGATCCTCGCGTTCATTTGATCCCTGAAATTGCGTGTCCGACATCATACGGAAACGCTTGAAGTGCGTGATCGGCACGGCATCCCTTCATTCTCGGCGTCTTGAATGTCCAAACCGTCCCGCGAAGGCTCCAGTTCGGTTCCGGTTTCTGTCTAGGTATCGAGGACATCCTTGTCTGTCTGTCTCGTCCGCGTTCCCGAGTAGAGATGGCGGATTTGAGCCTCGGACACCCCGTCTGCCTGCATGACGAGTTGCACCATCGGATCGGACAGCATTTCTTCGAGAAAGACCTGTGACAGGTCCTTGCCGGACAGTTTGTCTCTCGCACGGGCGCGGTCAAGATCGAGAAGCGACACAGTCAGGCTCCGCGTTAATCCCGGATGGGACAGGCGTGGATGCAGATGGACCACGACGGAGGCCTTCCAGGCCTGAGGGTCCTTGTGATCAGGTGGTGAGGCGAATTCTGTCTCGATATCATACTCTCCGGCGGGAAGCGTTTCGTCCAAGCCGGGAAGTTTGAAAGGCCGGTCAAAAACCGCAATGGTTTTCGCTCTTTGGTCGTCCATTGCGTTTGATCCTTTCAATTGAACAGTTTTCCATGACATCGAGCAAAACCAGCCCTTTCCGGTGCATGCTTCAGGTCTTCTTCGGACCCGGAGAACCCGGTTTCGCAGCAGCGTCCGGCGCCTTGAGTGCCGATTCTTTTTTCGACGGTTCCGTAGGTTTGGCTTTCAGTATGGCGGCAGCTTTGGTGGTCAGGTCTTTGAAAGACATGCTCTTCATCCTTTTTGGGTTTTCCGCTGGAATTTCCGGGCCTCGATCAGGCACGAGTTCTCGAGTGCGGCTTATCGGTATATGTGTATTGACCGGCCCTTTTACCATGGCGCGGTGTGGGACTAGTCGGCGGGGTATGATCTTCATAGGCCCCGCCGACGACCATTGTGGACGTCATACCAAGGTCAGGAAGGGGTGGGCCTCGCGGTCCTTTGCACTTCCGTTCATCTTTTGCTTGCCATGAACAATCTTGGCGACATCTGGGGCGCTCATCGCCCGCATAAGGGCGCTGTAGTTCATGCCCATTTTCATCTCGGAGCCAACGGGCACAGCGGCTTTGGCTGAGTCGACAACGGTGTGGTCGCTGGTCGCGCCAATAAACGCCGTTCCCGGGGGAAACATAAGACCGCCTGCGTCGGTGTCCTGCTGCCCGACAGCAAGGATGGTTCGGGCTCGGAGGTCATCATTTCGAACCAAATTGAGCATCCCAAGCTCCGGAGCAATTGACATGGTCGGCACCGGGCTTGGTTTGCGGCTTGTTTCGATCACTTCGGCAAAAAGGGTAAAGGCATCCGTATGAAGGCCAGTGATTGGATGCCCTGTCACGGGGTCCGTGCCTAGAAGGATCGCCTCACCCAGACGCAGGTTGTCGACCCGCCCGGTTGAAACTTCGCCAAGCGCCCATGGCAAATTGGCCGAGCCACCTCCTGACACAAGATCTACAACAGGTCCGCAGGCGCCTTCGACTTGGTCGGCCAGGCCCGAGAGCCTGGCTATGTCATCGCTTGTTGGCGCCACGTTGCCCATGCAGGCAAAATTTGCAGCAATGCCTTCGAGAGCAACACCGGGCGTTGCGATGACCCGAGCGGCGGCGTGTTCAAGATCCTCGGGCATGACGCCTTCGCGCATATCTCCCATTTCGACCATCAGGATGACACCGTGCGACGTACCTTGTTTATTCGCGGCTGCGCCCAGCTTCAGGATCGTGGCCATCTCTGTGTTGTAGCTCGTGTCACAAGAATTGATGACGTCTTCCATCTCGCTCAGCAGCGGTGCGCGGATCATTGAAATTGGGCAAGTGATCCCCGCCTGCCGCATCCGAACGACGTTTTTGATGCGTGCGTCTGCAAGACCGGTAACGCCACCTTCCAACATTGCCTCGGCTACGTCAGGATGCCCACACACTGCCTTGGTCACACCGGTGACCGAGATTCGACGAGCGCCAAGACGTCGGACGAGATATCGCGCGTTGGCCTGGATCTTGCCCAGATTGATTTCCACTCGCGGCGAGGTCATTCCGCGGCCGCGAGAGGCACGGGCCGCAACTGCGGAAAGGCGGCCAGGACCATGTCGCTGAGGTGCACTTCCGGCCGAGTCAGCGCGTCCGTCACCGGAACGCCAAGATCCCTTGAAAGACTGTCAATCGCACGATCGACCTCGGCGTCCGTCATCGCCTCGTGATTGATTGTGATACCAATCACCCTTGTGTCAGCAAAAGCTTCGATGAGGGCGATTTCGCTTTTCGGCTCGGGCATCGGCATGGTCGGAAAGTCGCAGCGATGGGCACGCTTGGGCGCATGCTGAAGAACGACGGCTTGCGGCTGGCTGCCGCGCAAAATGAACGCCGATGTGCAAAAGGCTGGATGGCTGAGCGCCCCCTGTCCTTCGATCAGGATGACGTCCGGGTCTTCGCCCTCGGAAGCCGCGACAATCACGCGTTCAAGTTCCCCGCAGCAAAACTGTGGTGGCACAGCATCCATCGCGATCCCAAATTTTGCGCCCTGCATGAGCCCAGTCTGGCCGGTGCCGACGAGAACTGTCTTGATCCCAACCGCGTTCAATGCCTTGGCCAGAACGGTCGCTGTCGTCCGCTTGCCAATTGCACAATCCGTTCCCAGCACGGCGATGCGGATGGCTTTCACCTCGGACACGCTTCCGTCAAACAGGCGCATGTCTTTGCTTGGTCGGGGTTTGCGGATATCTCGGATCGTCACGTTGGCCGCGTCAGCGGCGCTCGAGATCTCGGGATCATCACCGAGGTATTCGTGCAGACCACTGACGATGTTCATGCCGAGTGCGATTGCATCCAGTATGATCTCTCGATCTGCAGGTGACATCTTGCCCGTAGAGGGGGCCATCCCATAGATCAAAGTATCGGGGATATGCGCCTCTAGCGTAACCGCAGCCTCGAGGTCTTCGACAATGGGGATGTCGTTACTCACTTTGTCCAGCACCTGCCCGCTATCGAGCCCCTTAAGTCTGCGGTCTATGACCGAAAGAATGCGGTAGGCTTGGCTGTGACGAACAAGCCCGTTTGCGGTCTTTCCATCGACCTGCCCGAAGTTCCCCTCACAATAGACAACCGCTGTGGGCACCCCTTTTGTTTCAGCCTTTTTGGCAGGAGTTCGGCGGGTTGAGGGCACATCGGGTGGGGCTTGCGGCCCCATCGTTGACAGCCTTGTCGTCGGTTTTTCTGGATTGCCAGAGTCCATGATTATTCCTTTGCCAAGCGGGTTCTTCCGGGTCGGAACACACAAGGCGTTCTGGCCGGTAGCCGCGTTTCAATTTAGATTGCGGGCGCTAGTCGTTCAGGATGCAACGCCCTTGCGAGCGCTGGAAATTCCTATGGCACTCCCACCGGTTTCCCGATCTGTCGAGATGCGCATTCTCAGGGAGGTCAATCTCAGTGCAGCCATCGTCAGACTCTGCAAAGCCGCGATTGCACTTCCAGCCTGGGCCATAGTTTGCATCGTCGAAATAGGCATTCTCCGGAACGACAACGGCCTCACAGATGTCATCGCGTTCGAAGTAACCCCGCTCACATGTCCATGGCTGCCCGTATCCGGCTCCGTTCAGAAAGGCATTCTCGGGAACGGCAATGGCAATGCATGTGTCGCCGTCAATTTCGTACCCCCGGTTACATTGCCAAGCAGACCCATATGTGTTGTCTGCAAGATAAGCATTTGGGGGTAAATCGATCTCCAGGCAGAGGTCGTCGACCTTCATGTACCGACGAAAGCAGCTCCAGCTCTTGCCCGACGGGTCGAGATATCCGCCATCGGGCACGACGACCTCAAGACAGGTCGCTTCATTGATCTCCTGGAACCCGTGCAGGCACTCCCAACCTGCGCCATAGGTTCGGTTCGTCGCATAAGCGTTCTCCGGAACGATGATGGCAAGGCAGGCATCGCCGTCACGCCGGTACCCACGATCACACTCCCATCCGTCGCCATAGCTTTTGGGCTGCGCATTGACGGGCATCGGGGCAGACTGAGATTGGGCGAAAGACGGCGATCCGATTGCGATGAGCGTGACGAATGCGAGCGCGAGGAGTTCCGCGGAAGCCATTGCAGAGTGGAACGATACCATTGCAAGCACGCCTGCGATGCCTTTTGACGAAACAGGCGACAGTTGGAAGCTACTACGATGCATCAAGCTCGAGACCTTCGATGCATGCCTGCGCCAGATCTCGGTTCGGGCCAT
The DNA here is from genome assembly GCF_947499265.1 of uncultured Roseobacter sp. GTDB lineage: Bacteria > Pseudomonadota > Alphaproteobacteria > Rhodobacterales > Rhodobacteraceae > Roseobacter. The sequence continues at coordinate 6,458 of NZ_CANMNK010000019.1, forward strand.
CCGATCCGGGCATCGTCGCCCAGCCTGTTTCCATGACAGCATCGCGCCGCTTGAACGAGGACGCCTCGCGGATTGTTGCGAGCTTTGCCATGCGTTCATTGTCGGCGCGGGACATGTCGAGGCAGAAGGGCACAAGCGCCGCGATCACTTCTTCCTGCACCATCTTATTGGCCATCTCCTCCGCGCCGCCTCCGGTCATCCATCCGCCCCAGGAAAATCCAACGATGCCGACGAACGCCACGCCAAGGAGCGCGCCGTAAATGCCGGGTTTCAGCCATTCGGGTGTGGTCATGTCGTGCCCTCCTGCGGAGAAAGCGCCGCTTCGCTGTCATTGGTGGTTTCGGAGAAGGCCCGATCACATGCGATGGCATGTTCCAGATCCTCCTGTGTGATCACTTGCATCGTCGTTTGACCCGCATTGCTCCCGCGCCCTTGGACCATCAGATATGTTGCGGTGCGCCGGTAAGCCTCGAAACTTATGCCTTGTAGAAGCTCTTCCTCGACAAGGATTTCATACGTTCCGGCCGGAAACTGTCGCTGGCTGTCGCCAATCATGAAGTCGTTGGAAAACGTCACCATTGATCTGGTCGAACGCGTGAGCATCCCAGGTCTCCATTGAACAGAATGTTGAACTTTCCGCAGCCGCCATTATGGCCCGCGTCGTCGCAGCAAGGCGGTTGAATAGACACTATCCGAACTTTCGGTGTGTGATGCTGATCGAGGTTAGCCCCAGTCGGTTTCTTGGCTGTCAAGGTGAGAGGCAAAGCCGTCGCGCGGCTCCAGACACCTGCGTGCAAGTCTTCGCATCCACCGCACGCCGAAAGGAAATCCATGTCCGCCTCAGACGTCCTTCATCCGGATGGCAGCGACTACGATGCCTTCCTCTTCGCGGAATTGGGCGAGGACAAAACTGGTGCAGCCGTCACGGTCTTGTCAGCGCTTGCGCGCCTTGACCTCGAGCCTTGGACCGAAGCGCGTGAGCTTGCTGGTCTGGGCCGGGAGGACGCGAAAGTACGATTGACTACGCATTTTGAAGCGATTACCGACATTCCGGCGCTGGCTCTGGCAAGCGAGGGCAGAGCAGCAAAGCTGATTTCATTGCTGCCAAAGCGCGCGCCGCTTCGCGTTTCGAAATCGCTCGAAGCAGGCACCAACAATTCTCCAAAAATATCAATCTCCTGGACAATGATGGCCCTCGTTGGAGTCGCGGTTCTAACGTGGGTCTACTATCTGGCTCAGGCGGGCTAACCTACGTCAGTGCTTAGACGCAGAGAATCCGGATAGGTGATCCTGTCCACCGAATGTCATGGTGGTTTTTTCCGAGTAGCTCAGAGGCGCGGGGCACATGCAGTTCCTCCAAAGAACTGTATGAATTCTGCGCCTCTTATTTTCGGACCGTCCAGGAAAGGACAATTCCATGAGTGAAGAAAACCAAACTGAGGAAAACCAGACCGTGAAACACATGGCTTCCGTCAAGGCTGCCTGGGACAAGGCACCCGAAGGCCCCAAGAAGGCCGCAGCGCTGAAGCACTATCAGGCCGCTGAAAAGGCCCATGAAGCCGAAAACGACGAAGAGGCCCACAACGAGCTCAAGCAAGCGAGCCGCGCACTGATGTAATGTCGGTATGCCTTTGAAGAGACGACAGGGCCGCCCAAACTTAGGGCGGCTTTTTCACGGCAAAAGAGGCCGCGACTGATCAAGATAGGCCGGATCGAAATCCGCCAATGCAACCAGCCCCTCGTAGTCATCGAAGGTGACCAGCCCGCCCTGAAACGTGACGAGTCCGCGTTCGCGGAGCTTACGAAGGACGCGGTTGACGTGGATGGCACTTAACCCCAACGCATCTGCCAGATGATACTGTGTGAGCGGACAGGCGTAGCCTTCCCTGCTCCCTAATCCGACGAGTGACAGTCTCACGCCAAGCTCCAGCAGAAAATGCGCCATGCGCGCATCCGCATCGCGCCGCCCGAGCCCAACAAGATGCTCGACAACCATCGCTTCGTCGCGCGACACGGCCCAGAGAATAGCCGTAGCCAGCCGTGGTGTCTCTGCGAAGGCTTGCAGAAGATCGCTCACCAGAACCTCCGCCGCCTCGATATCGACGATTGGTTCGATCCCATGATCGGATGTGTGCAACAGGACGCTGCGCAGCCCCAAAAAGTCCCCCGGTATCTGGAAATCAACGATCTGCCGCGACCCGTCAGCCTGGATCTTGTAAGAAACGACCCAACCTGCCGCCAGGATGTAAGCAGCCTGTTCCAATTGACCCTGGTGAACCAAGTCTCGCCCTGAAGAGAAAGACTTCCTCCGCTGATGCAAGCGCTCCAGAACGACCAGTTCCGTCTCCGAAAGAGCAACAAACGCAGAGAGCTTTTGGGTAAGTGGGCTGGCTTTGATGTTCATTACCGGTCCCTCCCGAACCGCGCATACTCCCGTAAGAAATCGGCGCTGCGACTGCTTTCGATCAGTACGGACTACCTAAATTATTGAGATGTTCGTCAATACTATCACGACCTCGCCCGGTTGCGTGGCAAGAAAGGAAGAGGATTGTCCCCAATGTCAGATCAACGAGACCCTTCAGGGATGGCCGCCTTCTCCATTTGCGAGGCCCTCCTACTTGCCCTGCAAGATCGCAAGCTGCTGCCGGAAGGCGAGATTCTGGGAATTCTTCGGGATGCGGCAGCGACCCACGAGAATGCCCAAGGTCCAGAAACCGAACGAAAACTTCATATGGAAACCGCCAAACTGATCAATGAGATCATCGTTGGCGGGAACCTTTCGCAACGCACTTAGCGCCGACCCTGTTACGCTGGAAATGAGCGAAGCCCATATTCTCAGTCGCGTCGGTCAACCCGTTTACGGATCGGCCGATTCTGAATTTGAATCTGAGGTTCGTTCGATTGCGGCTTGTGTCTTCGTATCTTTTTCTTGCGAGGCCTTTTTTTCGGCGGCCTCTTTCTTTGCCAAGTCGTTGAACGACATTCTGGCTTTCCTTTTCTGGCTGCCAGGGTATCCAGCAACTTGTGATACATAGTGGATCAATGCTCTCTTGGCAAAGGGAACATTGGCGAAAGCACTGAGTGCACCTTGTAATCCTCCCCGGCAGCCACCACCTTTAAAGGGCTACTGACCTCCATTCGACCCTCTGTTTTCCTATACCGGCTCACAGCGCTCGACACTGTCGTGAGAAGCCGGGCTGCCGCATATTGCGGGCAGCGATAAAACAAGGAAAATTCACATGGCCAATGGCACAGTGAAATGGTTCAACACCACCAAAGGATTTGGCTTTATTGCCCCTGAGACAGGTGGGAAAGACGTGTTCTTGCACATCTCCGCACTCGAGAAGTCAGGGATGACCAGCCTGAACGACGATCAGAAGGTGACCTTCGACGTCGAGGCCGACCGCGACGGCCGTGAAAGCGCAACCAACATCGCGCTTGCCTGATCTTTGCAAGGTGGGCGCTCCTTTGGAGCGCCCTATCGCCCGACGGCCACTTGTTTTTTAGTTTTCTTCCACCGACTAACGCAGCAGTTCCATTGCCCGGATCGGTAACCGCCGAACTGGCGCTGCGACTTGCCATCCTCAGGAGACCAGCCGATGTCAGACTACACAGCGCCAAACAGATCAGATGCGGGACGTGGCGTCTTCAAGGCTATGTCGAAGAAATCGAAGGCCAAGTACACCGAGAAGGAAGCCCCTATGGCGATCCGCATGGGCGAATATTGCCGATATCAGATCAAGTCCGGTTGTGTGGCGGGCGTATACACGGCCCGGGCATTCCCAAAGCCGCCGACGAAAGCGCGTGGTTTGATTGCCGAGGCAACCGGTAAGACCGAAGAAGCCGCGATCGCCGCTTTGCACTGCGTCATTGATGCGCGTGAAACCCGCAGGAGCGAGGATCGCAGGACAGATCCAAGCACAGGTGCACAAGTACCAACATCCGACGAATACGTTGAAGCGCTCAACACTGTAGACCTGACAAAACCGCAGCGCGCCATGATGATGGCGTTGTCGCTGGCGGAAGCAGATGGGTTGACAGAGGAGAGGGTCGCGAATGCAGGCAGCTACAAATCCACTATCTCGGCAAGAAAGGCTCTAGCAAGCGCGGGTCGAATTATTGCTGGATATTTGTCTTCAGAGTCAGGTTTCAAGGTGCCTTCAACGAGTTTGGATGGAGTTGCGCTGATTGGATTTTGCGGTGATTCCGGACAGGAAGAGAAGCCGGGGAACTGGATTCTTCACCCCGAGCTTTGCGCCGCCATCCGTATCGCTACTTGAGCTAAAAGGGTTGGCCGTCTGAGTGATTGCCCACTTGGAGCTGGCAGCCAATTCACCCGACTTGATCTGGCCGGGATGGTTAAGGCGACCGGACGTCAAATAGATTTTGGCGGCGCTGGTCATTTTACGTCAAACCTGATGCTTGCAGCGGGTCGGCCCGTAAAGGCGAGCGGCATCAGCCGCTCGCCCAATGCCTAAAGGTCAATATTTTCGGCGATACTCAGCGCATCTTCGAGTTCGACCCCCAAGTAGCGCACCGTGCTGTCGACCTTTGTATGTCTTAGCAAGAGCTGAACCGCGCGCAGGTTACCTGTTTTCCGGTAGATCTCAGCAGCTTTGGTTCGGCGAAGCGAATGCGTTCCGTATCCACTCGGTTCCAAACCAATCGCCGACACCCAATCGTGCACCAACCGGCCATACTGACGGGTTGAAATGTGCGGGCGATCGTGGAAGCGGCTGGGAAACATAAACGAGCAAGCCAACATCTCGGGTGATTTGACCCAAGCCAGGACAGTTTCCCTTGTGTTTTCCGTCAGTTCAAACTGAACAGGCCGCTTGGTTTTGCACTGAATCACCGAAACCCGTTCTCGGACGCGATCCTCTTTGACCAGATCGACCACTGAGAGCCTGACCAGATCACAACCACGTAGTTTGCTGTCGATGGCAACGTTAAATAGCGCCAGATCACGAAGGTTGTTGGCCAACTCGAGTCGCGCTCGGATTGCCCAAACCTGTTTTGGCAGCAACGGTCGTTTCTGGCCGATAATCCGCCCCTTGTTCCAGGCGTTACGTTTCGGGGTGACAGCAGGAAGTTGGACTCTAGGCATAATTTGTCCTCCTTGCCGCCCTCCGAATCCAAGCATCAGCACCGCGCTGATGTAGGAATGCTACTCGCAAACCTGATTGCATCCGACCTGCCACCCGTGAGTTTTTGCTCCAGACCTAACAGCAGCCCGAATGAAAGGCCGGTTTCACCGCCGCGTAGCTGCGCCGAAGATCTTGCATGCGCAGAAATTCTTTCGCGGCGAGCACGCGCAGCAAAAATTTGACACTTCCGCAATGGGCTCTTCGCCGCCATCGGAGCAAGCGCAGCATCTTCAGGACTTTGACCTAGAGCACCTCTGCTAACGGCCCAATCCTGCCGTTCACCGCCCAGTGAAGATTCTGCGGTTGCAGCCCGCTTTGCGGCCATTCGCTGCGCTGGCGAAATCTCGAGCATCGCGAATTAGAAAGGTGCGGACAAAACAGACCTTAAACCCGATGGCGGCAACGGCGCTTCGGGAAAACGGCTACCTCCTTCATGTCGAATTTCACACGCTACAAAAGGTCGTCTTAGCTGGTGACGCAAGCGTATCCCTTTCCATTTTGGCCAACCTAATAAAAATGAGTTTTGTAGACATTTTGAGAGCAACGGGTGGTCATGACGCGCCAAGGCTGCGCCCTACTGATCCATACTTATGGAAATGGCTCCGCATTACTTTTTCCTCTTGTCGGATGCGCAGTGAAAGAACAGCAACATAGAGAGGTAATCCGAATAACAAGACGCCAAATGCCTGTAAGGCCAGTGTGAATCCAATGAGTTCTGGAATGATGTTCAGATAGTAGTTTGGATGCCGAATCCTGTCGAAAATCCGATTGGATATCAGCTGATGGTCCTTCGCTATGATCACTTTGATCGTCCAGAATCTGCCCAAGGTGCAGATCACCCAGACAAGCGCGCACATCGCGAGACCGTAGAGGATCAGACCAACTACAGAAATCGCAGAAATTGGAGAATCGCGCCACAGTCCTTCGGCGATGGCGGCGACGTAGAAACCGATATGGGCGATCGTCAGGATCAGGGATGTTGCGGCATGATGTTCGATTGCGTCACTTTGCAGCATCCGCTTTTCGTTCCGGATGGAGATTGCAAGGGCGGCGAGGCGAAACGCTACAGCGATGGCAATGAAGACAAATAGGGTATAGGGCACGACAATATCCGTATCAGTTTTGTTTGATGGAAGTGTTCCGGGACGGGTTCCGCTTGACCCCGAAGAATGGGGTGCGTTGCCTGGCCGTTCATCCGATGGCAACGCACCGCCTGAACACCGTTTGGGACAAGCGGCGCGTCAGTTCACGCGCGATCAAAACAAGAAGTTGTCCCCACTCAAATCCAGAATGTTTATACCTTCCAAGGTGATTGTATTGCCCGCCAAATCATCGATGATCAGGTTTTCACCATCCTGCCGCAAGTGATCAGCGGTCAGATCGCTCGAGTTTTCGATGGAAGACACTGCTGATAGATCGATAACATCATCGGCCCCGAAACCAACGATCGTGTCGTTGCCGAACCCGTCCGCAAACACGAACGTCTCGTCACCAGCCCCCGCGAAGAAAAGATCATCGCCCTTACCGCCGTCAAAAACATCGTTTCCGCCTGCGCCGTGGAACGTATCATTACCTGCACCGCCGAAGACTGTATCGTGAGCATGGCGACCGTCCTGCTCGGCATCCCAGAAGACATCGTTGCCGTCGCCAAGAAACACGGTATCCCGGCCTTCGTCCCCCCAAACCTGGTCGTCACCGGCACCGGCGTGGATGGTGTCGTAGTGCGATCCCCCGCGTATTATGTCGTTTCCACCACCGCCATAGATCTCGTCATCGCCGGCAAACCCGTTGATCTTGTCATCACCATCGCCGCCGACAAGCAGGTCGTCGGCCCGGGTCCCGTCGATCGTCTGGGCCCTGAACACGAAATCGTCCAGCCCGAGGTCGCCCAATTGAACGGCGCGAAGGGTAATCGTATCTCCTGAGTCGAAATCGATGACCACATCGTCGCCCACTTGCCGCATGTGATCACTTAGAAGCACGTTGAACTTGGTGAGACCTGCGATACCACTAAGGTCAATCCTCTCGGCGTCGTCGGTCGCGTTAAAGCCCCTGATCTCGTCATTACCGTCGCCGTCAGCAAAAGCGAATGTGTCCGATCCTGTGCCACCGAACAGGACATCGTCGCCCTTGCCGCCAATGATCACATCGTCCCCGGCCTTGCCACGGATGACATCGGAGTTTTCCGTTCCGGTCAGTGTCTCGTCGCGCTCGGTGCCGTTGATGGTGGCAAAACGCAATCGGAAGTCCGCAGCATCCAGATCGTCGATATCGACGCCCGTCAGTTTAACAGAATTCCCATCCCCAAGATCAACCACGACATCATCACCGACCTGCGTCATGCGGTTCTGAACCAGATCGGTGAAATCCGTGATTGCTGAAACGCCGGTCAGATCAATCTTTTCGCCATTATCGGTCGCATCAAAACGCCTGATCTCATCAACGCCATCCCCGTCCTTGAACGTAAATTCATCAGATCCAAGGCCGCCACGCATGAGGTCGTCGCCCTTACCGCCATTGATCACATCATCACCGGCCAGACCGCGGATCGCGTCAGCGCCATCGGTACCCGTCAGTGTGTCGTCGCCTTCGGTTCCGCGGATCGCGTTAAAGGAAAGGATAAAATCCGCCTCGTCGAGGTCTTCGATATTGACCGAATGCAGTGTGATCTGGCCGCTGCCGGTGTCGATCACCACATCGCTGCCGTCCTGCCGCATATGGTTGTCGCACAGATCCGCGAAATCCTCGATGTTAGAAACACCGGTCAGATCGATTTTTTCCGCATCGTTGGTTGCGTTAAACCCCACAACGTCATCATCGCCATCACCGTCTTCGAAAACAAAAATATCCGATCCAGTGCCACCAAAGAGCCGGTCGTCGCCTTTTCCACCGATGATCACGTCATCGCCGCCATCGCCGCGGATCTCGTCGTCGCCGCCTCCCCCGCGCAGCACGTCGTCGCCCGCCAGGCCGCGCATCACGTCGTCACCATTCGTTCCATCAAGCACATCATCGCCATTTGTCGCATCCACGGAGATGATCGTGACATTCACGTTGTTCGTGTTGACGTCCTGCCATGTGACCGCGATCCGTCCATCCTCCGTCAGCGTGGCGTCAATATTGGCTCCGTTGTCGTCCGTGACCTCAAAAATCTCGCCAACCGTATCGCCGGACGCATCATAGCGCTGACCGAAAACGCCTATGTTCCCGGCATCCTTGTCGTAGAACACGATGAAGCCGCCATCGAGCAACGGGACAATCGAAGGTTCGTTGTTGTTGTCGCGCGCACCGTCGCCAGAATTGCCCACGTTGACCGTACCACCCTGCGTTTGTCCTGACGCGTTCAAAAGCTGGAACTGCACGTCGATGTCAAACCCATCGTCCTCGGTCCACGCGATGACGAAGCCGCCACCCTTTAGCGCTGTGACCGTCGAATCGTAGGTCTTGGCGTTACGATCACCCGTTTCCCCGATGTTAACGGTCGAATTGTTTTCTCGAAGGATACGGTAGTTGATTTCGCCGCCGTTACCTTTTCCATCGCGGTCCAGGATCAGGATGATATTGCCGTTTTCCAGCGTATCGGCGCGCACCTCGGCGTTCTCATTTCCTCGGAACGCCTTGATCCCGTCATCTCGAGCCCCCGTGCGATTGGTCTCGAACACCTCAAAATTCTCAGACTTGTCTTTCTTGATATAGAAGATACTCGCAGATCCGTCCGGCCCGATGGTCACCGTTGGGTTGGTCGAATCGTCCCGATCAAAATCGAAAATCGAGTTGTCGTTATCGTCGAAGTGAATTCTCCTGTCGATTACATCTGGGTTTCCGTTGCCGTCAAAGGCGACGTTCATCGACATCATCGTGGCAATTTCGAAATCCAAAAAACGGAACTCTTTGACCTCAGTGATAATGTTCAGACGACCATCCGGGGTTTCAGTCATATCGAAATTGGGTTCCTGGGATCGGTGGCCTTCGAAATCGAAGGTAAATTCGTCACTGATCGGCTGGCCAAGCGGGTCGAGAAGCTGCCCCTTGATCCTGAAAAAATCACCGGACGGGACCGCGTAGGCCACCACCATGTTGCCGTTTGTCAGCGTGATGATCTTGGGCGCCTGCGCATTGCCGGACAGGGTCGCTTCGTCAAAAACGGATTGGGGTGTCTCAAACATCTTTAAACTCTTTCATTCTGAAATGGTGTGCGCCCATGCCTTGGTTTGCCGAAAACAGGCCCAACCTCATGCGTGCTTTTGCCAGCCACACATACGCGTCGACCGGCCTGACAAGCGTTGTAACGACCGTTGTATTTGCCCACCAATGGCGTTGTAACGACCTACCAAAAGCGTTGTATTTTCAGCCAAAAGGTCCGGCATGCGCATGGCAGAAAAAACTGCGTGTTTTCGACCGCTGCTCTACGAATCGGCGAGAAAACTCAGCTCAGCGGTCAGGCCGTCGCTGGCAGGTTAAATTGTGAGCAAATATGAGCCTGTCCCGATCCAGTGGGGCATCGGTTCGAAAGACGCCAGAACGCGAAGCTCATATCGCATTCATACAGAGAGGATGTCGGCAAGAAGAGCGACCATTTGGGTTTCTTCATTGTCAATTCCACTTTTCGCCAGATGTGTATCAAATAGGTCTGCCAGAAATTGTTATTGGCAGCAGGGCCGGTTTGCGAATGTTGCTGCCGTCCGTTTGTCGAACTCTGATTGCACTTCGATGTTGCTCGGTAAGGTAAGAATGAGTCCGATCACACCAAGAGTAAGCAGGACACGAAACAGATCAGCGGCACAATCAGGTTGCGCCGATCCGAACGGTCAGTGATCACACCGGCTGGTACGGACAGCAGAAGTCACGGTAGACGCCCAGCGAAAGCGACCAGGCCGATCAGAAAGGGATCCCGGGTGAGAAGCGTTGCGAGCCACGGAAACGCAACACTGGCGATTCTGTCTGCAAGGTTGGTTGCATCCAATGCGCCAATGAGGCGAACGTAACTACGATTTTGCGCGAGAGTCGTCACGAAAAAACTGCACGCTTTCCAGCTGGCGGCGTCAATTAATATGTTGAAAAAACGGACACCCGAACCTTGCGCAGCATCCGGCAAAAAGGTCTCTGAAGCGACCTTAGAGCCGGTGCCTTTTGCGCCCGTAAATCAGGTGATGGATTTCTTGCGGCGGCGCAGCGCGGCGACCCCGGCCAGACCGGACAGCAACAGCACGCCACCGGCCGGCAGCGGCACGGCAGAGATTTCATCTGCCGCGATGGTTAGCTCGAGATCCAGCGTGCCCTCGCCAACCAAGCCAAAGCTTGAGGTCAAGAACGTAATCGGCAGACCGCTGTTGTTCAGATCGTTGAGGTCGATGCCGAAAACCGTCAGGCTGCCCGTCCAGCTGACCTCGGATCCGGCTCCGAACACGAAGATATCCGCACCATCCACGCCGATGCCCCAGTCATCAAAGTCGCCATCATCATCGATGGCCGCCAGATCGATCCGCCGGGTTTCCCCGTCGATGGTTAGCGCGGCATCCCCCGAGACATTCACATTATTGAAAAACTCCACAGAGGTGTAGTCACCGAGGTCAGTCCATACGTTGGCTTGGTTCAAATTGCCATCTTGAAAAAAGGCACCTCTGCCAGCAATCGTTGTCCCGCTGAAGGTCCATGTGGTTTGTCCGCTGCCGGGGGTGCCCGAGATATTGGCGATCAGGGCAGCCTGCGCTGTGGAGGCGGCAACGAGCGCGGCGGCGGTGAGGGAGAGAAGTCTTTTCATATCTGAGTTTCCTGTATGGCGTTGTGTGTCATCGTCAGAATCGGCCCGCACGGCTGTGAGGGTTCCAGTTCAGCTGAAAGTAGAAAAAGAGACATCCGGTGCCTTTCGTGAAATCCGGCACCCGGACAATTCTGCGCGGGAATGGCTGCGCGTCTTGTTCAATGGGTTTTGTGCTATCTGATCCTTTTCTTTCAATCTGGCGGACCAATCACCGGCCCGCTTTGCGCATGCGAGATATCAGTGGGCGGACCCGCCTTGCGGTGCTGTATCGGCGAGGAGCGTTGTTGTGAGCGTTGTCACGACCGTTGTATTGCCGCCCCGGAAGCGTTGTATTGGCCGTTTTACGCCGCCCGCCGCCGGACCGGACGATCTGCACCTGGAGGAAACAGTCCGGCCCTCGCCGGTGCAGAGATCGCGGAAAAATTGCCCTTCAGAAGATGAAACTGTTCTCGTCAAGGTCGGCGATGTTCACCCCTGTCAGAATAATCGTGAGGTCTCTGCCGTCGGTGATCTCCGCACCCTGCGCGCCCTGAACGAGATGATTGGCTTGCAGGTCGGCAAAGTTCTGGATGCGGACTTTGCCGACTTTCACTGCGTCTGCTCCTAGGACTGCTTTCGTAAATCCACAGACCCATGGTCTAGAGCTTACGTCATAGGGTGTGCTAAAACTCCCTGCATCTGGCCAACAGCAAATAGGGGGCGTGTATAGCACACGTGATTCTTGCAAATGCTGAAAAAACTCATGCGGATCGTCGCCCTATTGTTCATTCTGTCCAGTAGTGCCTACGCACAAGAGTCGGTATTTGTCGGCAACGTCCCATTGCCTAACGACGCTATTGAGGCGGAAGAGGTTCATTCGAAATTTGCCGGAACTTGGGTCGGACAGTGGGACGGATGGCGGAACCATATCCTCATTATAGAGCAAGTGAATGACGACGGATTCGCAGACGTCATCTATGCCGTTGGTAGCGACTTGAATGGTGCGGGACGCTGGTTCAGACGTCAGGCAAAAATAGAAGGCGATGATTTGATCTTTGCCGATGATGGTTTCCCGGCACACTACCGGATGTCAGCAACTGGCAGGGTCCGGGGTGTATTCGATGCGGACAAGGGTTTTGCCGTTCTGGAACGCCAGAACCTGAAGGATGTGTTGGCCTTGCCGGACGAGGATTGGTTTTCCATTGGCCAGCAGGAATACCTTCAGACGGACCTGATCGAGGAAGGGAAACCCATTCGGCTCAATGTTGTTACCTATCCACCGCCGGGTGAAGGGCCATTTCCGGTTGCGTTGATCCATCATGGCTCAACAGGTTCTGGTACACGCCCAAGCGACTTTGATCTGATTTGGACCAGCGATTGGCTTGCCGACATGTTGAACGAACACGGTTGGTTTGTCGTTTTTCCTTATCGACGTGGGCGTGGCCTTTCAGATGGGCAATACGACGAGGGTTTCGCGCTAGATCGTTCTAAAGGATATTCGCCCGAGGCGGCGCTTTCCCTGCCGGGAGCGGAGCGGGCGTTGACAGATGCGAACGCGGCCCTTGCCGCATTGAGAAAGCGACTCGACCTAGACCAAGGCGCAATTCTTGTTGGCGGGATATCGCGGGGTGGGGTTGTCGCGATCATGCAAGCGGGGAGTATGCCAACGGAAGTTGCTGGCGTGATCAACTTTGTCGGCGGATGGACTGGCAAAAAAGGTGACCCGTCAATCAATCCGACACTGTTCAACCGCATAGGTTCTTTTGATGGTCTGGTTTTGTCGGTCTACGGAGAAGAGGACCGCTTTTACAGCATCGAGCATTCCAAGGCCAACTTAGCTGAACTGACAGCACGCGGAGCTCAAAGTGAGCTACATATTGTAAAACTACCAGGCTATGGAAACGGGCACAGGGTGATCACAATGCCGAGCCTCTGGGAAGACCAAGTAGACGAGTTTCTTCGCGAGATAAGCAGGTAGCGTTACGTTCGTGTCTAGTCGTAGAAAGCCGCCATTCATTTACGTCGCAGCATCAGTGACTCTGGGCTCTTCGCCGCCATCGGAGCAAGCACAGCATCTTCAGGACTTTGACCTAGAGCACCTTTGCTGACGGCCCATTGCAGACTCTCAGCCTACCCACGGGATGCTGCGGTCGCAGCCCGCTTAGCCGCCATTCGCTGCAAGTGCGACATCGCGTGGCGTGCGAACTCACCTTCAGCGGACAAAGCGTTCGTCGTCAAATTTCCAAAGAATGTCAGCTTTGCCGATTTACGTTGCTATGCGCAGCACGAACTGACACCTTCCGGCACCTTGGATGTAGAGCAACAAGAGGATGGTTTCGCTGATACTTCTTCGCTGCCACAACACTGACCTGATCCACTGACTCCTCGCCAGGCTTTTTCAGCCGGTTTGCAGACGGCGCGCGTATTGCCAAGCCCAATCACGACGCGATCACCGCGATGCTTAGGACTTTCCAGCGACATGAGGCACAGGTCTGTGTTGTCGTTTCCAAACTCGACTCTCAATGAGACGTGCTTCAATTCTGGC
>NZ_CANMNK010000020.1 GCF_947499265.1 uncultured Roseobacter sp.
CTGAATGTCGCTTCCTCGCCATGTCCCGTACCCCTCTCGCGGCCAATGTAATGGCTCAGTTCTAGGGGGGAAGGACAAGATGGTCCGCGACGATGCACAGCGCATCTCAACCCGCATAGAAATCCTTAAGCGCGAATTGGCATGCGAAATCGCACCGGAGCCGATCCTTCATCCGGCGACGGCCGATATGTACGCCCGCGAGGTTCAGAAGCTGATCAAAACACTCAATGAACCGGGCCACAGCGAGGAGGTGGCAGGATTGATCCGTGGTCTTATCGACAGAATCATTCTGAAACCGGACGCTAGCAAGACGCGGTTAGTGGTCAATCTCGAAGGGGATCTGGCAGGTATACTTGCGATATCGGAAAGGCGGTACGCTGCCTATGCGCCACTTTCCATTGATGTTGCGGATATCAAATTATTGACGCTAGCTCCCTACGGCCTCAATGAGCAAGCTGCTCATGAGGTAGTAGGTAAAGCTGGTTGCGGGAGTAGGATTTGAACCTACGACCTTCAGGTTATGAGCCTGACGAGCTACCGGGCTGCTCCATCCCGCGCCAATTAACGTTTGATGCTTCTAAGTCCGTGGAAAAGGGAGTTCAAGCAGATTCCGTTACATTCATACTAATTTTTTACTCAGACGTCGCATCCATCAGATAGGCAATGACGTTCACTGCGTCTTCTTCCTTCCTCAGGCCTGCAAAGGCCATGGATGTGCCTTTTACGTAGGCCTTTGGCTTGGCTAGAAACGCCGCCATGGTGTCCGGAGCCCAGGTGATTTCCGATGTCGCCATCGCTTCTGAAAACTTGAACCCGTCCATCTGACCTGCTTGGCGGCCGAAAACAGCGTGCAGCGATGGGCCTGCACCATTCTTACCTGCTTTGACGTTGTGGCACGCTTTGCATTTGCGAAAGACTTTTTTGCCAGCCTCGGCATCGCCGAGCACATCAAGTGCGACGGTTGTGGCAGGGGCGGCTGGTGCCGCCTCTGCTTTCTGTTCCTCTGCGTTGAAGATCAACCTCAATGTGATCGGCGCGGTGCGCGTGATCCCTGGCAAATCCGCGAGTTCCATCAGTTTTGTGATGCCCGCTTCGATACCGGCATCTTCGGCGCTCAGAAACAACATGTCATTTGTGGTGACCATGACCGATGTGTCCGACAGGCGCGCCACAAACATCTCGGCCTCAATGTCCACGGCGGCACCGACGAAACTCAACACCCCCTCGACATCAATCACAGTCGTTTCTCCGACCGACAAGCCGGAGACTGCAGCCATGTCGATCTGAGCGTTCAGGGTCGCTGCGGGTGCGTTTTTGAAGACATATTCGATCATGCGCTCGTTGCGAATGTCGATGTTGGTTTCGACGGACCCAAGCGCAATTTCTATCGTTGCGGACCCATCTGGTGCGACAGTACCGGTCAGGTCCTCGAAACTGTGCACCTCGCCGACGGTGTCCTTCTTAATTGATCCGAAGGCGATTTTTGATGAGGCGCCGTCCAACGACCAGGATGTCGTTGCGTGGCCGTCCGCCAAAGACGTCGTCGCTAAACCGAAAACGAAAAATCCGATGAGCGCATATTTGAATGCATGAAACATGGTTGTCCTCCTGTTGTGTCAGACAGCCGTTTGGGCTGCCTTACGAAGAAAACACGCGATGCGGTCGAGTTATTCGTTTGTTTTTTATGTCAGCTTTACGTTGACCTGGGACCGCTACGTGAAAACATTGCCCGGCTCGTTTCCAATCGCTGCTTGAGTCTGAGAGGTGGTGGACCAAAGATCTATGTCGACCAGTTTTCCGTGTAGCGAACTGATTCAGAAAGGGTGCGATCTGGTTATGATCCGGACCCACGCGTCACCTTCGAAATAGTTTATCTTTAGATCATCATCGCGCGGCAGTCAGGTTGCGTTCAACTCTCTGGATCTCTGGGCGAGGTGAGCCCACAGACGGTCCCGGTCCACGGGTTTGGGCATGAGCGGTAGCCCCAGGCCCTTGCAGATCTGCCGTAATTCGCGCGTGCGGTCCGCGGATACAATCGCGGCGGAAACGGGGCCGTAGGTCTCTGTGATCTGCTGATAAAGCTCTGTGCCGGTTCGCCCGTTACCCAACTGATAGTCAAATAAAAACGCGTCCGGAATGAGTTGTATCTCATGCATCAGACTAAGCGCTTCGTCGGCGGAATGTGCATGGATAACCTCACCGCCCATGTCTTCGACCACCAGCGACAGCGCGCTGGCCAGCGCCGGGTCGTTTTCAACCAACAAGACAAGCAGCCCATTGAGGTTTTGAGGTGCGGTGCTGTGTGAACCCGCAGGGCCCGCCACCCGCGGCAGGGCATCGGTGTCGATGGGCACATTCAGGGAAAAACAGCTGCCACTGCCCGGTTTCGACCAGAGGCCCAACTCGTGCCCCAATCCGTTGCAGGCGCGTTCCACAATGGCGAGGCCAAGACCCAGGCCGCCATCGGTAGTGTCTGGATTCAGACGGCTGAATTCCTGGAAAATCTGCTCCTGATCTTCTTCGGCAATGCCGCGCCCTGTGTCCCAAACCTCGATCCTGGCGTTGGTGCCGCTGCGGCGTACGCCTAAAAGAACGCGCCCCTGATCGGTATAGCGCACGGCGTTGGACAGCAGGTTTTGCACAATGCGGCGCAGATAGGCGGGATCGCTGCGCACTGTGAGCGAGCTGTCCAGAATATTGAGGGTGATCCCCTTGGCGGCAGCCGTGGCGGCCAGTTCGTCGCGCAAGGGGGCCAGGATGTCCGACAGACGAATGGCCTGTTTCTTGAAAATGGCCTTGCCGGCGTCGAGTTTGGAGATGTCGAGCAGCGCCTCGATGATCTGCTGTGCGCCGTTCAGGGCCTTTTCCGTCTTGCCGATCACCGCCTGCGCGTCACCGGTGGTGACCTTGTCAGCCAGTGAGGAGACAAAGAGTTTCGCAGCGGACAGCGGTTGCAACAGGTCGTGGCTGGCCGCGGCAACAAAACGGGATTTGGAGGCATTGGCACGCTCGGCCTCGGCCAGGGCGACCCCAAGTTCCTGCGTGCGATCCCGCACCCGCCGTTCAAGCTGCTCGTTCATCTCAAAGAGGGCGCGGGCCGCTTCGCGTTCAGCGGTGACATCGGTAAAGCTGATCACGAAACCATAGTCGGGCATCTCTTGCGCAAAAACGCTGTAGATGCGGCCGTCACCGTGACGGATTTCAAACGCAATCGGCGTGCGTCCGGACGCGCGATTGGCCCACCGGCGCAGACGCTCGGCATCGAACCCCTCGTTGAAAACCAGTTGATCGCGCAGCCGGTCGATCAGATAGGCGAAATCCATTCCTTGCGTCACACGCGGCTTGGGCAGATCCAAGAAGCCGTCCATCTTGCTGTTCCAACCAACAAGCGTGCGGTTCCGGTCAAAGATACAAACACCCTGATTAAGGTGGTCCAGCGTGGCCTGCAGGATCCGGGCCTGTTGGTCGCGCAGCTTGTCGCGTTCCTGCCGTTCCAACTGGATAATGTCGGAGACGTCTGTTTGCAGGATCACCGTGCCGCCGCGAGAGGTGCGGTGTTCACTGACCTGCAGCCAGCGGTCCCGTAGCAGGCTGACATTGAACACCACATGCTGATCGCGGTGGTGATCAAGGCGCTTTTTGGCCCAGTCTTCCGGGGTCTGGTCGTCGGGCAGGGACAGAAACCGGCTCTCGGAGACAAGCGAGACATAATCCTCAAACGGCAGACCCCCGCTTAGGTCCGGCACGATATCCAGCAGGTCCTGGCAAAACCGGCTGTTGAAGAGCACGAGCCTGTCGTCGGTGTCAAAAAGCGCAAAGCCCTCGTCGATGGTTTCAATGGCTTCCGCCAGATTTGAGCGGGCGGTTTCGGTCTCCGCGCGGGCCACTTCGAGACGCGCATTGGAATCCTGCAGCAGGTCCAATGTGCGTTCCAGATCACGGGTCCGTTCGCGCACCTGGTTTTCCAGCAGTGCGGCGCGTTCGAACTGGCGATAGGCGAGGCCGGATTCTTCGCTTTTCTGCTCGACCCGGCGCATGAGCGATTGCGCGATCACCAGCAGCTTTTGGTTCTGCTGCTCGACCGTATCGGCAGGGTTAATCAGCGACATGCGGCGTATCGCCTTCGTCCGCGGGATAGAAAGCGACCCCGCTCATGGTGTGGTTGACATGCAAGGGGCCGATCTGCTCGCCGTAGGTGGAAAAACCAATGACGTTATGCTCGGAGAGCACTTCCGACATGGCGCGCACGATCTGGGATTGTTCGGCCTCGATCCGGCGCAAAATGCAGTCACAGCCGATGATGTCGCTGGGGGCGCCGTCGGTGGAAAGCTCCTGCAGCTTTTCCTGCAGATGGGTGACCATATTCTGAGGGCGCGCGACGGTCAGCACCATGCCCTCATCCACGGCGGAAAAGAACACCATCTCACCGTTCTCGGTCACCTGCTGAATGGCGCGAACGTGATGCGCATCGCCGATCCGCACGACCACAGGATGGGCGGCAAAGGTAAACCGGTCCAGTTGTTCGGGGTCCTTGCCGACGATACGCGCATATTCCCGCGCGGCGGGTTCGGCGTTGATGGCCTTGACGATACGCCGGGCCGGGTCCGCATCCGTCACGACCATCTGCTGGCCCGTCGGTACCAGATGATCAAGGCTGAAGACCTTCGTGCGCAAACGTGTGCGCACGAGCGTCAACACGGCGGCATTTTCCGCGACCCGTCCGTTCAGACCCACAAGTGTCTGCTGGAAATCGGTACCATCACCGGCAGAACCGCCAAAGATCGGTGTGTCACCAAGCGCGGGTGCAATGGTGGCGCTGAGGGTGTCTTCGCTCAGTGACAGGCCATCGACGACCAGAAAGGCAAAGCTGTTTGGGAAGGTGGAGGACCGTTGCTGCAGCTCGATCCGCTCCAGCGTGATCTGATCGACGACAGACTGAGCATCGAGATCATCCACCCCTTCGATCATGATCGAGCAGGAGGCAAAATCATCGGCTGGAAAGGCGATTGCGACGATTGTGCCTTCGTCGTAGCCCGCCCCCGTGATCTCGCCCGCCGTGGTGCAGGCAACGATATCTGTGTCAGGGTAGATCCGCTGGGCCTCAGCCACCACACCGGGGAAATCGGCGCTCGGCGTGGCCATGATTGCGATAAAGCTGAACGGCCCGGCGCCGAGTTCGTCATAAAGTGCGGCCACGGGTGAGGTATTGGACCAGCACACCTGGGCGGTCCTTAATGCACAACTCCCGTCAGGCTGCACCGAATTGGCGGCATCCGCAAAGCCAGCGTCGGCGTTCATGTCTGTAATTCTCCCTGACGTGGAGGATAAAACGCCTAGGAAGAAGTTGGCAAGACATTTGCGAACTTGGCGTCCTGGGCCACCAGAACGGCTTGCGTGCGGCTTTGCACGCCCAGTTTCCGCATGATCGCGGTCACATGCGCCTTGACGGTGGTCTCCGCGATGGAGAGGTCAAAGGCGATCTGCTTATTCAGTTTGCCTTCGCAGATCAGCTCAAGAATGCGCGCCTGCTGATTGGTCAGGGACGACAGGCGTGACAAGGCCTTGCTTTCCTGATCCGAAGTCTCGCCTTCGACAAATCCGGCGGGGGTAAAAACCTCACCGGTTGCGATGTGATCCAGCGCCTCCTTGAACACCGAACGGTGGCTGTGTTTGGGCACAAATCCCGAGGCACCGGCCTCGATGGCGCCACTGATGATCGCGTTGTCCGTCATGGAGGAGACGATGATGACCGGTGTTTTATCCGCCGCGCGTTTCAGGCGGATGAGCCCGTCCAGGCCACTGACATCCGGCAGGTTCAAATCCAGCAGGATCAGATCCGGCGCGCTCTGGCCGTCGATCTTTTCCAGGGCATGCTCCATGCTGTCTGCCGTTGTGATCTGCGAAAACTCGGCAACCGATTTCAAGGTCAGCTCCAGCGCATCACAAAACAGCGGATGATCATCCACCACCAGGGCCCAGCCACCAGGCGTTTTGGCTTGCGTGTTGAGGGAGGCGTCTTGTGTGTTCATGGCTTCAGGCTAGCGCCGAACTCCCGGAAAAACTACTTGGCAAAAAGTCTCATAGAAAAAGGCGCACCCCGATGTGGGATGCGCCCGAATTTTCAGCAACCGGTCCGGTCAGTTGGCGGCAAGCTGGCGCGGCAGACGGAACGTCCACAGCAGGCCACCCTGGTTCAGATAGCTGACTTTCTTGGCCACTTCACCACCCCAGAGCGGAACCGCACCGCCCCAACCGGAGATCACGGTCACATATTGCTCGCCGTCCTGCTCCCAGGTGATGGGCTGGCCGACAATGCCGGAGCCGGTCTGGAAGGACCACAACTGCTCACCGGTTTCGTCGTCAAAGGCTTTGAACTCGCCACCCGGCGTGCCGGTGAAGACAAGGCCCCCCGCGGTGGTCATCACACCGCCCCAAAGCGGCGCTTCATCCTTGTATTCCCACTTCAATTCCCCGGTGTCGGGGTCGATTGCCTTCAGGCTGCCGATGTGGTCATCGTAGTTCGGCTTGATGGTGAAGCCGGACCCGAGATAGGCCGCGCCTTTCTTGTAGGAAATCGGCTCGTTCCAGATGTCCATGCCCCATTCGTTGGAAGGTACATAGAAGAGGCCGGTCTTGGGCGAATGCGACATTGGCATCCAGTTCTTGCCGCCGAGGAAAGACGGGGAGGCAAAGACAACTTCGCCTTTCTTGCCATCCGCAGAGGCCGCCGGGTCGCCCGGGCGGTTGGCTTCGACAAAGATCGGGCGGCCCGTGTCGTCGATGCCTTCGGCCCAGCTGATGTCCTTGACGAAGGGCGTTGCCGAGACAAAAGCGCCGTCCTCGCGGTTCAGAACGTAGAAGAAGCCGTTGCGGTCCGCCGTTGCAAAGCGGTCATTGCCTGCACGGTCGGTGTAAGCCACGACCTCGTTCACACCGTCATAGTCCCAGCCTTCGCGCGGTGTGGTCTGGAAGTGCCACTTGATCTCGCCCGTTGCGGGATCGATGCCGAGACGGGAGGCGGCATAGAGGTTGTCGCCCTTGTTGCCTTCGGTCGGTGTGCCTGCATCGCGCAGGTGGCTGTTCCACGGGGCCGGGTTGCCGGTGCCGAAGACCAAGGTGTTGGTGTCCGCGTCATAGGAGCCACCAAGCCACGTGGCGCCGCCCCCGGTCTTCCACATATCGCCCGGCCATGTGGCATTGAGCGTGCCAGTCATGGTGCTTTCTTCGCCATTGAGCGTGCCCATGTGGCCTTCGATCACCGGACGGGTCCAGACCAGATCGCCTGATTCCGCGTCGCGGGCCTGAACCTCGCCAACAATGCCGAATTCACCACCCGAATTGCCCGTGATCACCAGACCATCCACGATCAGCGGCGCGGCCGTGTAGCTATAACCTGCTTTGTAATCTGCGATCTTCTTGTTCCAGACCACATCGCCGGTTTTCTGGTTCAGTGCGACGATGCGTGCGTCCAGCGTGCCGAAATAGATGTTTTCGCCATAGATCGCCGCGCCGCGGTTCACCACGTCACAGCAGGGCAGGATGCCCTCGGGCAGGCGCGCGTCGTACTGCCAGATTTCCTTGCCGGTTTTCACATCGATCGCATACATGCGAGAGTAAGACCCGGTGATATACATTACGCCATCATGCACGATGGGCTGGGTTTCCTGACCACGCTGCTTTTCGCCGCCCAGCGAAAAGGCCCAGGCCGGAACCAGGTTCTTCACGTTGTCCTTGTTCAGAATATCGAGGGGTGAATAGCGCTGCAGATGCCGCCCCATCCCGTTTGTCAGAACATCCCCTGTGGATGCGGTATCGTTGAGAAGCATCTCCTCGGTCACTTCCGCCTGAAGCGACGTTGTGGTGAGAAGCGCAGCCGTTACTGCAATCGCGAACCTTTTCATGGGTTTCCTCCCTAAAGCTTTGGCAACAGGTCTCATGCCCATGGGACTCGGGACCGGTTGGCATGATTATTCAATCAATGGCTGCATCTAGGTATTGGCCAATGGTCGTATGGCCATGCCGCGGCGTTGGGGTGTGGAGTGTTTTTGCAGGATGGGAGGGCGCAGATTTGAAATATGCTTTGATCTTAATGGCTTGTTTGTCGGCTGCAGCGGTTGGCGCAGAAGAACGCCGCGTGTATCTCGAAGCACAGGACGGCACGCGGGTGCAGATTGCAACGCTGATGATCGCCATGGACGGGTCCTATGCGGTGAGTATGAATGCCCCGGTTTTCACCGATCACTTCCTGTCCATGCGGCCCTTCAAGTGCCTCGAAGGTCCCGCCAAACATTGGTGCCACGTGCCGTACCCCTATGAGATTGCGCGCAATATCTCGGGCGATCTGACCGATCTGGAATATGACTTCCTGTTCCTGTGGAAAGGGGCGACAGAATACGGGATCAACATGTGGAATGGTGTTTACTACAACCTGGTTGAAACGGACGGCAGTTTTACCGGCACGCTTTACGAAATGGATATGAACACGCTCGCCGCGCCACCCGATGCGGGTGATCTGCGGCCTTTGAAAGCGGGCGATTTGCATGAAAGCGATCCGGACAGCCATTGGCTGCCGCACCTGATCATCGAGTGAGGGGCTAGAAAAACGGTCCGTATTTGGCGGCATCCGCGTCCGGTGTGACCTCATCGAGATCATATCCCGCGCCCTGTAACCGCTTGGCGATGGCAAGCCCGTTTTGCGCGGCCTCGTCGACATATTGCCGCCCCAGGGCTTCGTCCTGCGCCACGCCGTGTCCGCGCATCAGGTCGAGCCCATAGTTGAATTTGCCCACGGGGTCGCCAGCCGCAGCCGCCCGACGGTCCCATTCGGCGGCGGCGTCAGGATCGTAGTCGCCCCCCAATCCGTTGTTGTCGAGCTGGCTCATCCAGGTCATCGCACCGGTGTAGCCAGCATTGGCGCAGTTCTCAAACAGCAGCCGCGCGGTGTCATGATCCCCGGATTTGGTCATCATGTAGCCCATGGAACACAGAACCATATCCGTCTCGCCCGCGTCGGCGCGCTGGCGAAAGTTCTGCCAGGTCATCTCGTCGGGGTTGGTTGTCCCGAATTGGGCGGGATCTTCGCTCTCCGCCCAGACCGGCGTTGCAAGTCCCGCCATTAGGATAAAATAGATGGGTTTCATGAAAGCTCTATACCACGTGAGTTGGCGCTTTGACAAAACGCAGGATTGCAGAGCGTGTCAGGCAGTGATCGCTCCGGTGAATAACCGCCCATCCGGTCATTCGATGGTGATGTTGACGCGCTGTGTGTCGCCAGTGATGTCGGAGACCTTTTTGAAACAACTGCCGGGTTTGACCACAACGAACCCGATTTCCATCTCACACCTCGTCGAATCGGCTCCCCGGTCGACGGGATGATCCGGGCCTGGTTTTCTCGGTTCTTCCCCGACAGCAGACCGGCGGCACCCAGGCTATGAGCATCGGCGAAAACGGGTACGATTGCGAGGCAAAGGACAAGGGCGGCCAGTCGACGAATGGAACTCTTTGGTGCAAGGGTTCAGTTCGTTGGACGGAAAGCAGCGCCCCAGGGGAAGCGGCCGACCTTGATCGATTTGATGGCCTCGCGTTTGGCCACGTCGATCACGGTCACATCGCCCGACACACCGTTGGTGGTGAACAAGAGCGAGCGGTCTTCGTTGAAATCCATGTGCCAGACGCGGCGGCCAACAAGGATGTAATCCTCTACCTCGTAGGTTTCCGCATTCACGACGGCCACGTGGTTTGACGGGCCAAGCGCCACGAAGGCGTGGGTATCCTCTTCGGTGAATTCAAAGCCCACGGGTTGCACACGATCAGGATGCACGCCCTGCACCTCAAAACTGATCTTGGCTTTCTCGGCCTGGGTGGCCGTGTCGAAGATCGTCAGCGTGCCGCCGATTTCGGAGCTGACCCACATCTCGCTGCCGTCCCTTAGAAATTCCGCGTGACGGGGGCGGCTGTCGACCAGCGTATTGGCGAAAAGCTCTTGTGTTTCGGTGTCGATCCAATGTGCCATGTTGGTGGTCTCGGAGGTGGTGATGGCAATCTTGCCATCGGGTGACACCGCCATGCCCTCAGGTTCTATGCCTACGTCAATTTGCGCCACGACCTTGCGCGTTTCGGTATCCACGACGGTGGTGATCGCGTCATCCTCATTGGCGATGTAAAGATGGCGGTCGTCCGGGTGCAGCACGAATTGCTCCGGGTCCTCGCCCGAGGGCAGATCATGCAGGATCTCCCCGCTGTTGGGGTCCATCACCTGCACGGCGTTGCTGTCGGAGGCACAGATGTAGAGCAGGCTGAAATCCTTGGAGAAGGTGATGCCACGCGGGCGTTCCCCGGTCTCGTAGGTCTTGATCACCTCCAGCGTTTCGGTCGAGATGACCGAGACGGTATCGTCCTTTTCGTTGGTGACCCAGATCTCGCCCGCATGGGCGGTGGTGGTCAGCAAGAGAGCGGCAAGCGTTGTTCGGATCATTGAAATGCCTCGCATGTGCTTTCGGGTTGGTCGAGCCCGAGTGAATCCAATTCGTTGACCTGATGCAGGAACCCGTCCAGTGGCGCCTGCGCCACCAAGGCGCGCGGGTGCACGATGGCGATGGGCTGGCGCAGCTGACCGTTCCAGGCGCGGTATGTCAGGGGACGCCCCTTGAACCCGGCAAGCTCAAACGCGTCTGACAGGATGTAGGCGCGCAGTGCCTCGGGATCGACGGCGTTTGTGCGGGTCACCGCCTCGCCCAGCGTGCGCATCGCGGCCCAGGCGGCATAGTCCTGCGACGTCATCTGCCGGTCATGGGCTTTTTCAAAGCGCGATTGCAGTTGTGCGGCCCCCCATTGTTCGATCACCGGCGACCAGGTAACCGCCGACAGCCCTTCCGACCCGGTAACGGGGCGCGCTTCCCAGGTATTATAGAGAACATAGCGCCCGAAGTCGTGCACCTCATCGGCGAGGATCATCGCGTCATAGTCGCCGAAGTCCTGTGTAAAAAGCGGGACTTCCTGCGATGCATTGCGCCGCATGTCTGCGTCGAACGCCCATTCCTTTTCGCCCGAAAGCGCCAACCCGAATTTGGTGAGCGACCGGCGCATGGACTGCGCATAGGTCACATCTTGCGGGTGCGTGCCGGTGATCATGACCAGATCGGTCCACCGTTTTTGGACAAAGACCTGCGCCAGCGCATCCGTGCGCATCGCATCTGATGGCAGGGTGTGAAAGAGATTTGCGCGGCAGTCGGCATCGCGCAATGATAGATCGCCCGTCGAGGTATTGAAGATCAGCGCGCCCTCCGCCTCGGGCAGATCGGCGATGGCGGTTTGCACGGTCGCAGGCGCGCTCAGGATCAGGTAGGGGCTGGCGCTCAGCAGCTCTTTGGCCATGGCAATGGGGTCGTCCCCTTCCGGCACATAGGTTTCGACCAGATCGTACTTCTGATCCAGAAACCGCCCGGTGGTCTGATTGTCCTTGAGACCGGTCAGCGCGCCCGCAAGGCCAATGTCTTCGGGCACCGGATCCAGATTGGACAGCGTTGGCGGCAGAGAAACTTCGACATGCAGATAATTGGCGTTCAGCGTCACCTCAGCCGTCGCTGTCACAGCACAGCACATCGCGCACAAAACGGTCATCCATCGATGCATGTGACACCTCCTCCACTACCGAGGGTAAGGATGCACATGGGGTGTTTGAATAGGACTTTAGTCCCCTGCGTCGCACCCAACCAAAGTCCAATATCCTTTGTGGGAGCGCCTGACTACAACAGATGAAAATCCTACATTCGATCCCGGGAGGAGAGAAATGACACATCCGTTCAAGACCGCTGGCTATGCCGCAGCACTGCTGTTCGCCGCCGCGACGTTGGTTTCCGCACATGGTGACGTAAAACCGCAGGCGGTTGATACCAGTGGCTTGCCCGAAACGGGCACCGAGTGGTTGATCGAAAACCCCTATCGGGCGGAAACAGTGGGCGAAGAGGTTTGGCTCCGGGCTGTGGAGATCGGGGCATCGGGGTACAATCAGAATTGCGCGCGCTGTCACGGGCTGGAGGTCGTCTCTGGCGGTCTGGCGCCTGATCTGCGGTTCCTCGAAGCCGAAGAGTATGGCGATGAGTGGTATATGGAACGTTTCCGCACCGGGTACACGCAGAACGGTATCACCAAGATGCCCGCCTTTGGCGATCTGCTGGGTCAGGACGCGGCCTGGGCCATTCGCACCTACATCGAGACCCGCCCAGACGGCGATGCGATGGCAGAATACGCCGACGAGTTGAAAGCGATGCGCGATCAGTTGCAAATGTATGCAGAAGGCGCCGAAGGGGCGGACCCCGACGCGCTGAAATCCCGGCTTAGCGAGATTGCCGGATCCATCGAGACCCTCTCCGGCGCGCCGGTTGCGGATTCGGTGGCCTTTCGCGCCGCCAATCTGATCGATGGTACGCAAGCGCGGTACAAATCTGCGGCCGAAACCCTGACCATCGGATTGTCTGCGGCCCAATAATTGATGCGCTTACAGATCCCGCACCACATCATTTTGATTTTCTCCCTGCTGCTGCCGGCGCCCGCGCTGGCGGCAGACCCTTGTGCGGACCATGTCCCGCAGGTCCGCCCTCAAAACGCCAGCCGCGATATCGTCGGGCAGGAACTGGACGTGATCCAGGACCGCGGCCACATGCTCTTTGCCGTCTATGAAGACTACCCGCCCTATAGCTGGGACGAGGGTGGCAAGCCGCGCGGCGTGGATATCGAAATCGCCCGCATCATCGCCGAAGATCTGGGGGTCGAGGCGCGGTTCAATTTCGTGGCAGCGGCAGAAAATCTCGATGCGGACTTGCGTAACAACATCTGGAAGGGCGCTCTGATCGGCGGCCAGATTGCGAATGTGATGATGCGCATCCCCTATGATTCGGCGTTCAAGTGCCGGGTCGAGCAGGTGGTGTTCACCGGCCAATATGCGGCTGAATCCATCGCCATCGCCTATGACAAAGCCAGCTATCCGGAAGAAAAACCGGTGCCGGCCTATTTCCGGTTTGACCCGGTTGCGGTCGAAAACGATTCGATTTCTGATTTCTACCTATCGTCATTCGCAGGCGGGCAACTGGCGGGCAAGGTCAGCCGATTTGCCGATATGCAAGCGGCGATGACCGCCCTGCGTGACGGCCAGACGATGGCGGCGATGGGCCCGCTGGCACAGCTGGAGCATGGCGCAGATGAGAGTGTCGGCATTCACCAACCGCCCCTGGCGGGCTTTGCGGTCAGCCGTTGGACGTTGGGCGTTGCGGTGAATTTCCGCTACCGTCCCTTGTCCTATTCCGTGGACGATGCAATCCGATATGCCATCGAAGATGGCCGCATTCCGCAGATTTACGCAGACTACGGTCTGACGTTTCAGCCGCCGGAAAGGTAAATGCGACCTTTGTCCTACTCGGATGGTCGCATAGGCCGGGTAAACTGGCGTTGCTATGGTCCTGAAAAATTCAGGAGGAGTCGCAATGCAACTGAGTGACAGTCGAACAATCAACGCCGATGTGGCGACCGTCTGGGCGGCCTTGCTGAGCCCGGAGGTTTTGAAAGAATGCGTGCCGGGCTGCCAGGAGATGACAGGCTCGCCGAGCGAGGGGTTCGAGGCCGTTGTGGTTCAGAAGGTCGGACCGGTAAAGGCGACCTTCAAGGGCGGCGTGACGCTGAGCGATATGGTGGAGCCGGAAAGCCTGAAAATCTCGGGCGAAGGCAAAGGCGGTGCCGCGGGTTTTGCCAGGGGTGGTGCCGATGTCAGGCTGGAGGCCGACGCGCATCAAACCGTGCTGCACTATGACGTAGAGGCCAAGGTGGGTGGCAAGCTGGCCCAGTTGGGCAGCCGGATCATCGATGGGTTTGCCAAGAAGATGGCAGATCAGTTTTTTGACAATTTTCAGAACGCGGTTGGCGCGCCCGAGGAATTCGCGGAGGCGGATGCCGAAACAGGTGAACAGAAAAAGGGTTGGTTCAAACGTCTTTCGGGCGGGTGAACTGCAGGAACTTGAAGGGAGTTTTTGAGATGTCTCGGATTGAGATGGTTGTGAATGGGGTTTCGGCGTCTGGTGATGTTGAGGGTCGGAC
>NZ_CANMNK010000021.1 GCF_947499265.1 uncultured Roseobacter sp.
ATCACCCTCTAGCCCCCCGGCCCCTGCCCCGCGCGAAGCGGCGGGGCGGGGGTGTGTGTTTCAGGCCGCGGCCTCTGTGGCGCGTTTTGTCATGACGGCGGCGAGGTGGGCGCGGTATTGGCCTGTGCCGTGCAGGTCGTTGATCATGTCGTCCCCGGAGAGCACAAGCCCATCCAGCGCTGTGGCCGAGAAGTTCGACGACAGCGCCGCTTCGGCCTCGGACCAGCGGAAGACGCCGTCGTTCGAGGCCCCGGTGATCGCCACCCGCACGCCCTCTGCGAACTTCGCCACAAAGACACCGACCAGCGCAAAGCGCGAGGCGGGCTGCACAAACTTCTGATAATTCGAGGCTTGCGGCACCGGGAAGCGCACCTCGGTGATGATCTCACCTTCCTCCAGCGCCGTGGTGAACATGCCCTGGAAGTAGTCATCCGCTGCGATCTCGCGCGTGTTGGTCACCACTGTGGCGCCTGAGCCCAGCACGGCCGCCGGATAACAGGCCGAGGGATCGTTGTTGGCCAACGAGCCGCCAATGGTGCCACGGTTACGCACCGCCGGATCGCCAATGTGACTGGCCAGCGCCGCCAGACCGGGGTACGCCCCCGCCTCTGCGGCCACCGTGGCATGGGTGGTCGCCCCGCCGATGCACAGTTGCCCGTCATCGCCGGTGCATACGCCCTGCATCTCGGTGATCCCGCGCAGGCTCACCAGCACGGATGGGCTCGCCAACCGCTGCTTCAGCGTCGGAATGAGCGTCTGCCCCCCGCCTAGCGCCTGCGCATCCTCACGCCCCATGGCAGCGGCGGCATCCGCCACCGTGCCGGGAGTCTCCACATCAAAATTATACATCGCTTCATCCTTTCCATCCGCCAGTTCAAAAGGCGCATCTCACCTTCTTCTGGCGTCAAATATCCCGGGGCATGAGGCCGGTCCGCGTTAGCGGCAAACTGTCCAGTGGACAGTTTGAGGCCGAACGGGGCGGAGCCCCGGACGACGGCTGACATCACACCCCGAACCCATCACTTCTGCATCGCCGCCCAAACGCGGGCCGGTGTGGCTGGCATATCCAGATGCGCCACGTCATGACCGCCCGACTGCAGCGCATCGATGACCGCATTGATCACCGTGGGCGGCGAGCCGATGGCCCCGGCCTCACCACAGCCCTTGACCCCCAGCGGGTTATGCGTGCAGGGCGTCTGGCAGGAATGATCGACCACATAATGATCCATCTGCGGCAGATTATCTGCCCGTGGCATCGCGTAGTCCATGTAGGAGGCTGACAAAAGCTGGCCATTCTCGTCATAGGAACAGTTCTCCAGCAGCGCCTGACCGATCCCCTGCGCGATCCCGCCATGCACCTGGCCTTCCACGATCATCGGGTTGATCACATTGCCAAAATCATCCGCAGAGGCAAAGCGCTCAATGCTGACCTCGCCTGTGGCCGGATCGACCTCCACCTCGCAGGTATAGGCCCCCGCCGGATAGGTGAAGTTGCTGGGATCGTAAAACGCCGTCTCCTCCAGCCCCGGCTCGATGTCTTCGAGCGGATAGTTATGCGGCACGTAAGCGGCCAGCGTCACATCGCCCCAGGCCACGGATTTATCCGTGCCCGCCACCGAGAACGCCCCATCCTTGAGCTCGATGTCCTCTTCAGAGGCCTCCAACAGGTGGCTGGCGATCTTCTTCGCCTTGGCGATGATCTTCTCGGTCGCGCGCACCATGGCAGACCCGCCCACCGCGATCGAGCGCGAGCCATAGGTGCCCATGCCCATCGGCGTATTGGCGGTATCGCCATGCACGACCTCGACCATATTCTCATCGATCCCGATCATGTCAGCCACCACCTGGGCAAAGGAGGTCTCATGCCCCTGCCCGTGAGAATGCGAGCCGGTCATCACCACCAGACCGCCCGTGGCATTGACCCGCACCGTGGCGCTTTCATAAAGCCCTGCGCGCGCGCCCAACTGGCCCACGAGGTTGCTGGGTGCGATGCCGCAGGCCTCGATAAAGCAGTTGATGCCGAAGCCGCGCAGCTTGCCGCGGGCCTCGCTCTCGGCGCGCCGTGCGGCGAACCCATCGCGGTCCGACAGCTCCAGCACCTTGTCCATGGTCGCGTGGTAATCCCCGGTGTCATATTCCACCGCCACCGGCGTGGCATAGGGGAACTCGGTGATGAAGTTCTGCCGCCGCAGCTCGACCGGGTCGACCCCCAGCTCGCGCGCCGCCTGGTCGATCACCCGCTCCAGCTGGAAGGTGGCCTCGGGCCGGCCCGCGCCGCGATAGGCGTCCACCGGCACGGTGTTGGTGAAGACCGCCTTCACATTCACATAAATCAGCGGCGTTTTGTAATTCCCCGCCATCAGCGTGCCGTGCAGCCAGGTCGGGATCGAGGGCGCGAAGGTGCTCAAATACGCCCCCATATTGGCGAAGGTCTCGGTGCGGAGCGCGGTGAAGTTATTCTCCCCATCCAGCGCCAGCTCGATCTTGGTCACATGGTCACGGCCATGCGCATCCGACATGAAGGCCTCCGACCGGCTCGACGTCCATTTGACCGGGCGATTACAGGCCTTGGCCGCGAAGGTCACAAAGGCCTCTTCCTGATAGTGGAAGATCTTGGTGCCAAAGCCACCGCCCACATCAGGAGCGACCACCCGCAGTTTATGCTCCGGAATGCCCAGCACAAACGCGCCCATCAGCAGGCGGATCACATGCGGGTTCTGGCTGGTGGTATAAAGCGTGTGGTCCTGCGTGCCGCGGGCATAATCCCCCACCGCCACGCGCGGCTCCATCGGGTTCGCGACCAGCCGATTGTTCACCAGCTCCAGCGTGGTCACATGCGCAGCCGCCTCAAAGGCCTCATCCGTGGCCGCCTTGTTCTCCTCCACAAAGCCCCAGTCATAACAGAGGTTCGAGGTCAGATCGTCATGCACCTTGACATCATCACTGGCCACAGCCGCCTTCATGTCGACCACAGCCGGCAACTCGGCAATGTCCACCTCGATGGCCTCCGCGGCATCGCGCGCCTGCTCCAGCGTCTCGGCGACCACGGCGGCAATCGGCTCGCCCACATGCCGCACCTTGCCATGTGCCAGGATCGGGTGGCGCGGCTCCTGCATCGGTTCGCCATGCTTGTCGGTCACCTGCCAGCCGCAGGGCATGCCGCCCACCGCCTCGAAGTCCGCGCCGGTGAAGATCTTCACCACCCCGGCCATGGCTGCCGCCGCCGACGTGTCGATGGACGTGATCGTCCCATGCGCCACGTCAGAGCGCAGAAAGAACACATGCGCCTGTCCCCGGATGTTGATGTCGTCCGTGTAATTCCCCGCCCCGGTCAAAAACCGGACGTCCTCGCGGCGCTTTGAGCTGGCGCCGATGCCTCCATCTTTTGGCATGTCATTCCTCCCTGTCAAACGGTGGCCCAAGGCTCACCTTACGTCGGCGCGATCTGTCGGAGGGTGGGCTTCAGCCCCCCCTGTCACGCCCGTGTTGATTATTCCGCAGCCACCGCGGCCACGTCCTGGCCACTGGCCGCCATGATCGCCTTGACGATATTATGATACCCGGTGCAGCGGCAGATATTGCCCTCCAGATAGTCCCGCACCTCCGCCTCGCTGGGCTTGGGGGTCTCCTTCAGGAGTGCTGCTGCCGACATCACCATGCCCGGCGTGCAGAACCCGCACTGCAGCCCGTGATGATCCTGGAACGCCTGCTGGATCACATTCAGCGACCCATCCGCATTGGCCATCCCCTCGATCGTGGTGACCTCGGCCCCCGCAGCCTCCGCCGCCAGCATCGTACAGGCCTTCACCGCCACACCGTCCACATGCACAACACAGGCCCCGCACTGCGAGGTATCACACCCCACATGCGTCCCCGTAAGTTGCAGCTCATCGCGCAAAAACGACGACAACAACGTCCGACCCTCAACATCACCAGACGCCGAAACCCCATTCACAACCATCTCAATCCGAGACATCTCAAAAACTCCCTT
>NZ_CANMNK010000022.1 GCF_947499265.1 uncultured Roseobacter sp.
TGAACCGACGCATTTTTCTGGGCACTGGGGCGGCTGCGCTGTCTGCGCCGCATGTTTTGGCGGAGGGGCATGGCCGGCCGCGGGTTGTGGTGATCGGCGGCGGGGCCGGGGGGGCCACGGCGGCGCGCTACATCGCCAAAGACAGCGACGGCGGCATTGACGTCACGCTGATCGAGCCATCGCGCACCTATTTTTCCTGTTTCTTCTCGAACCTCTACCTCGGCGGTCTGAAGGAGATCGACGACATTGGCCATACCTACGGCACGCTGGCGGCCAGATACGGGATCAACGTGGTGCATGACTGGGCCGTGGACGTGGACCGCGACAGCAGGATCGTGACGCTCGCAGGCGGCGCGACGCTGCCCTATGACAAGCTGATCCTGAGCCCCGGCATCGATTTTGTCGACGGCGCGGTCGAGGGCTGGTCGCTGGCCGCACAGAACGCCATGCCGCATGCCTACAAGGCGGGCTCGCAGACGGAATTGCTGAAAGCGCAGGTGGCGGCGATGCCGGACGGGGGGACCTTTGCGATGGTGGCCCCGCCCAATCCGTTCCGCTGCCCGCCCGGACCATACGAACGCGTATCGATGGTGGCGCATGTGCTGAAAGCGACCAACCCCACCGCCAAGATCATCGTGGCGGACCCCAAGCCGAAGTTTTCCAAGATGTCCTTGTTCGAGGAGGGCTGGGCGAAACATTACCCCGGCATGATCGACTGGATCGGCGAGGATTTCGGGGGCGGCGCGGTGTCGGTGGACCCTGCGGCCATGACGGTGAGCATCGATGGCGAAGAGACGCAGGTTGATGCCTGCAACGTCATTCCCGCGATGAAGGCGGGCCGGATTGCGGAGATCGCCGGCGTGACGGAGGGCAATTGGGCGCCTGTGAATGCTGCGGATATGTCGACCAAGGCGGACCCGGACGTCCATGTGCTGGGCGATGCGTCGCAGCAGGGCGACATGCCGAAATCCGGGTTTTCCGCGAACTCACAGGCCAAGGTCTGCGCCAATGCGGTGCGCGGCGCGCTGACCGGATCGAAGGTGTTCCCGGCGAAATATTCCAACACCTGCTGGTCCCTGATCGACGCCAATGACGGCGTGAAAGTGGGTGCAACCTACGAGGCGACGGCGGAAAAGATCGCCAAGGTCGACGGGTTCATCTCGGCGGTCGGCGAAAGCGCCGCCATACGCCGCGCGACCTACGAGGAATCCGAAGGCTGGTACGCGGGCATCACCGCAGATATGTTC
>NZ_CANMNK010000023.1 GCF_947499265.1 uncultured Roseobacter sp.
TGTCCTTCCCCCCTAGAACTGAGCCATTACATTGGCCGCGAGAGGGGTACGGGACATGGCGAGGAAGCGACATTCAGACGAAGACGTGCTGAAGCTGCTGCGTGAGATCGAACTTAAGCTGACAGCCGGCGTTGACGTGGCATCCGCTTGTCGAAGCGTCGGGATCAGCGATGCGACGTACTATAACTGGCGGAAGCGCTTCGGCGGCATGGGACGGTCGCAGCTGTCTGAGATGAAGAAGCTGGAGAAAGAAAACGCCCGGCCGAAGAAGATCGTCGCGGAGCTCGAACTGGACAAGCTCATCCTCAAGGAAAGCCTGAACCACCTAAAGCCCCGCGCCTGACCACAGCGGAGCTCCCTCAGGCCGCCATTCATACACGCCAGAAGCTCGCGACGTCAGAGCGACGGACGTGTCGGGTAATTGGCCTCGCGCGGAGCTCCCTGCAATATCGAGCGATACCGAGAGATGACGACGCGCTGCGATTGACGATCATCCGGCTGGCGAAGCAGTACGGCCGTTATGGCTATCGCAAGGGTCGTCCTGGTTGCGCCATTGGTTCGAGCAACCAATGGACGACGAGCTTCTTCACGTTGAAGGCTGGCGAGTGAACCACAAGAAGGTCGAGCAGCTCTGGCGAGAGGAAGGATTGCAGCTTCCACAGCGGCACAAGAAACGCAAACGGCTCTATTACAAGGACAGTTCGATCATCCGCTTGAGGCCAACCCATCCGAACCATGTCTGGGCCATCGACGTCGTCCACGACAAGCTCAGCAATGGACGGAGCTTCAAGATGCTGACGGTTCTTGATGAGTTCACCCGGCAGGCATTGGCGGTGACGGTGCGCACCAAGATGGGAGCCAACGACGTCCTCGAAGCTCTCTATCCACTCCTCCTGAGGCACGGTTCACCAGAGTACATTCGATCTGACAATGGACCCGAGTTCGCGGCCGAAGCACTGCTGGGCTGGCTTCGGCGCGTTGGCATCGAGCCGATCCGTATCTATCCCGGATCGCCCTGGGAGAACGGCTACAATGAGCGGTTCAACGGGACGCTGCGTCGAGAGGTTCTCAATGCGGAGTGGTTCACGACGACCGAGCAGGCCCAGATCGTCATCAACCACTGGCTCAGGCAGTACAATCACACCCGACCGCATCAGGCACTCAACATGCGTCCACCCGTCCCAGAAACCATTTTAGAGAAAGCCCAAATTTGTGGCCCAGGATCAGGGGGCTAGACA
>NZ_CANMNK010000024.1 GCF_947499265.1 uncultured Roseobacter sp.
TGGACCTGTCGCGGTTTGATGCCGCTCCTTTGATAGCATTTATTGCAGCAAAGGAGACGAATTATGGGACTGAAACGGACAGACGAATTCCGGGCTGATGCGGTGCGGATTGCGCTAACCAGCGGACTGACACGAAAGCAGGTGGCGTCTGACTTGGGTGTTGGCCTTTCGACGCTGAACAAATGGGTTACGGCGCATCGCGACACCGAGGTTGTGTCTGACAAGGACCTCGATCTTGCCCGTGAGAATGAGCGGCTTCGACGCGAGAACCGCATTCTCAAGGAGGAGAGGGACATTCTAAAAAAGGCCACAGCCTTCTTCGCGAGCCAAAAGCCATGAGGCTCCGGTTCATCGAAGAGCATGGCTGCGACTTCCCGATCACCCGCCTTTGCCAGGTTCTGGATGTCAGCGAACGAGGCTTGCGTGCCTATCGCAGCCGACCGGCCAGTCAAAGGCAGCGAACCGACATGGTCGTTCTTGCGCATATCAAAGAACAATCACGTCTCAGCTTGGGCAGCTATGGCAGGCCAAGAATGACCGAAGAGCTGAAAGAGCTTGGCTTGAACGTCGGGCACCGTCGCGTCGGTCGGTTGATGCGTGAGAATGGCATACGGGTTGAACGATCGAAGAAATACAAGGTCACGACCGACAGCAACCACGCTTTCAACATCGCGCCGAACCTGCTGAACCGGGACTTCCATGCCGCACAACCGAACCAGAAGTGGGCGGGCGACATCAGCTACGTTTGGACCCGCGAAGGCTGGCTGTACTTGGCCGTCATTTTGGACCTGCATTCTCGGCGTGTGATCGGCTGGGCCGTCAGCAATCGTATGAAGCGTGACCTGGCGATCCGGGCGTTGAAGATGGCCGTGGCACTGCGGCAGCCACCCAAAGGCTGCATCCATCATACGGATCGCGGAAGTCAGTATTGCTCTCACGATTATCAGAAGCTGCTGCGCCAGCATGGGTTCAAGGTATCAATGAGTGGTAAGGGCAATTGCTATGATAACTCTGCTGTCGAAACCTTTTTCAAAACTATCAAGGCAGAGCTGATCTGGCGCAGGTCCTGGCAGACACGACGGGAGGCCGAAATTGCGATCTTTGAGTACATCAACGGCTTTTACAATCCGCGCAGGCGCCACTCAGCATTAGGCTGGAAAAGCCCGGTCGCCTTCGAACGAAAAGTGGCCTAAACGAGCACTTGGGGCGGCACTAAAACGCGACAGGTCCAG
>NZ_CANMNK010000025.1 GCF_947499265.1 uncultured Roseobacter sp.
AAAACTCCACCACAGCCCTGATCGACTTGCCCTCATGCATCAGCTCGAACCCGTGGTTGATCTCGTCCAGTGTCAGCTTATGCGTGATCATCGGGTCGATCTCGATCTTGCCGTCCATGTACCAGTCCACGATCTTCGGCACATCCGTGCGCCCCTTGGCACCCCCAAACGCCGTGCCGCGCCAGACCCGGCCCGTCACCAGCTGGAACGGCCGCGTGGAAATCTCGGCCCCCGCGGGCGCCACCCCGATGATGATGCTCTCGCCCCAGCCCTTATGCGCGCATTCCAGCGCCGTGCGCATCACGTTCACATTGCCCGTCGCATCAAAGGTATAATCCGCCCCGCCGCCCGTCAGCTCCACCAGATGCGCGACCATATCGCCCTCGACTTTCGAAGGGTTCACGAAATCGGTCATGCCGAAATGCGTGCCCATCTCGACCTTGTCGTCATTGAGATCCACGCCCACGATCTGATCCGCGCCGGCCAGTTTCAGCCCCTGGATCACGTTGAGACCGATGCCGCCCAGACCAAAAACCACCGCCCTGGACCCGATCTCAACCTTGGCCGTGTTGATCACCGCACCGATGCCCGTGGTCACGCCGCAGCCGATGTAGCAGATCTTGTCAAAAGGCGCGTCCTTGCGGACTTTGGCCAGCGCGATCTCCGGCACCACCGTGTGATTGGCGAAGGTCGAGCAGCCCATGTAGTGGTGGATCGGCGTGCCATCGAGCATCGAAAACCGCGTCGAGCCATCGGGCAGCAGCCCCTGTCCTTGGGTGCTGCGGACCTTCTGGCAGAGGTTCGTTTTCGGGTTCAGGCAGTATTCGCATTCGCGGCATTCCGGCGTGTAGAGCGGGATCACATGGTCACCCACTTCCAGGCTGGTGACCCCCTCGCCCACCTCGATGACAACGCCCGCACCCTCATGGCCCAGGATCGCGGGGAAGATGCCCTCAGGGTCATCGCCCGAGCGGGTGAATTCATCGGTGTGACACAGGCCTGTCGCCTTGATCTCCACCAGAACCTCACCCGCGCGCGGCCCCTCAAGGTTCACCTCCATCACCTGCAAAGGCTCCCCCGCAGCAACCGCAACCGCAGCTCGCGTTCTCATCATAA
>NZ_CANMNK010000026.1 GCF_947499265.1 uncultured Roseobacter sp.
CTAACGTCAGCACCAATGGGACAGTTTAGGCTAATTTGATAAGAGAGGGTTTCTGGCACATCGTAACCACCAAGGCGTGGAGATGAGACAGAAACCCGGGACCAAGCGGAGCCATGGTGAGAAGGTCGTGAATGACATCCGCCGCGCGCACCACTGCCCGGCCGTTGATACGCAGTATCAATGAGAGGGGCGCAAACAATATTCAGCCGAGGAGAAGATCCGGATTGTGCTGAACGGCCTAAAAGGCGAGGACAGCATCTCGGAGCTGTGCCGCCGTGAAGGCATTGCCCAGAGCCTGTACTACAGCTGGTCCAAGGAGTTCCTTGAGGCTGGAAAGAAGCGCCTTGCGAGCGACACGGCTCGTGCAGCGACGTCGACTGAAGTCAAAGACCTGCGGCGGGAATCCCGTGATTTGAAAGGGGTCGTCGCTGAACAGGCCCTGGACCTGCGGCTGCTCAAAAAAGCATGATCGCGGAGGGGGACGACAGCGCATGAGGTATCTATTACCCGGCAGGCGATTTGGCTAAGCCAAATCTGCCGAGAGGGCGGCATCCGAGAAACTGGAGATCATTCGCCTCGTTGAAAGATCGCATCTCCCGACAAATCGCACGTTGGACAAGCTGGGCATCCCGAGTACCACTTTCTATCGTTGGTACGACCGGTATCTGTCGGGCGGCCCGGAGGCGCTTGAGGATCGCAGCCCCAAGCCGTCACGGGTCTGGAACAGCATTCCGGAGCCGGTACGCGAGAAGATCAAAGACCTGGCCTTGAGGGAAAGTGATCTGTCGCCGCGTGAGTTGGCCGTGCAGTTCACTGACACGGAAAAGTACTTCGTGTCAGAGGCTTCGGTCTATCGCATCCTCAAGTCCTACGACCTGATCACCAGTCCGGCCTATGTGGTTCTGTCGACGGCTGATGAGTTCAAAGACAAGACCACGCGTCCGAACGAGCTGTGGCAGACCGACTTCACCTATCTGAAGGTCATCGGCTGGGGTTGGTTCTACCTCAGCACCATCCTCGATGAT
>NZ_CANMNK010000027.1 GCF_947499265.1 uncultured Roseobacter sp.
TTTGAATTTCAGAGGTGTCAGGTTATCCTGCCCGCATTGAGCAGCAATTGCGCAATTCGGCGTTTCCTTTGCAGCAATCATCCATCAAAAAGGTGATAAGCTGACCGATTTTGTTGAAATCTATGCGATAGTTCTGGCTCCGCGACTGCCGCTCTTTTGTCAGAAAACCAGCTTCTGAAAGTGCGTTCAGGTGGAACGAAGCTCTTGATGGGCTGGCTCCGATCTGACGCGCAATGTCACCAGCGCTCATGCCGTCCGGTCCCACCTCAACCAAGGCCCGGATGACGCTTAAGCGGTCTGCATTTGAAAGAACGCCAAACAAAACGGCAGCTTCTTCTGCAATCATATTTCAATACCTCTTGAAATATTGCTTTCTACCCGATACATATTTCAAGAATCATTGAAATGAAAGGCTTCGCTGTGAAAACACTTTCTGGTCTCTTGAATGACCTTCAGCTCCAAGACCCTGCACTTCCTTTGGTTTTCGAAACCAAAGATGGTGAGATTTCACCCGGCTACCATGTTACCGAACTCAGGCATTCTGCCTCGAAAGGGATCGATTGTGGCGGTAACATTGAGTCTTGGCAGGAGGCGAAATTGCAGCTTCTTGACGGGCGAGGCGCGAAGCACAT
>NZ_CANMNK010000028.1 GCF_947499265.1 uncultured Roseobacter sp.
CGATCGATTTGAGCCTTCTTGATAGAACGAAAGAAAAGCACGAAACACCGGCTGCGACTGTTTTAGAGCTAGAAATAGCAAGTTAAAATAAGGCTAGTCCGTTATCAACTTGAAAAAGTGGCACCGAGTCGGTGCTTTTTTAAGCTTGGCGTAACTAGATCTTGAGACAAATGGCAGTATTCATCCACAATTTTAAAAGAAAAGGGGGGATTGGGGGGTACAGTGCAGGGGAAAGAATAGTAGA